>NZ_JAJOZA010000001.1:0-4527500 GCF_023701715.1 Streptomyces sp. RKAG337
GACCCGGAGCTGCTGGACATCGAGCGGCACCGCGCGGAGGCGGAGCGGCGCACCCGGGCCACGGAACAGAACCAGACACTGCGGAAGGGGCAGTCGCGCCCCGGAGCGGGCGGGGTATGACGCAGGCGCCGCCGTCGTGCCCGGGCCGACGGTGGGCGGTTCGCCGGCGCCGCACTGCGCAGCGGTGAGCCGTTCACCGTGCTGTACGGCCCCGGGTCAGCGACGTCTTCGTCAACAGCGCCTACCTGGTGTGCGACCTGGAACAGACCCTGTGGCAACTGCTGCGGGCCGAAGGGTACGAGCGGATCGCCTTCTGCTCCCTGCAGCACCCGGTGTACTTCCTGGACGCCAGGTCCCGCGACCTGTCGGTCCGGGGCGGCGGCACGGGACGGCGGCCGGCGCGGCGGTCCCGGGACCATGCGCACGCCGGGGATGCGGGTCCGATGGGCAATCTGGTGGTGCCGGCTTCCGCGCCCCGCACCGAACCGCGAGCCCGGGCACCGCTCCCGGCTCGGGCGCAGCCCCGCCCCGCCCCCGGCGGCCCGGCGGACGGGACGCCGGTGGCACCGGCGCCGGGCTGGAGCGACCCGTTCGGGGTGATGACTCCTCGGCTATCTCCAGCGGGCACGGCCCGGACCGCGGTGGTGTTTCCTTCGCCGAGGAACTTCTGGAACACACCGAGGCGGCCCGCCCGCTGGCGAGCGCGATGGCCCAGTGGGCTCAGCACGGCGACGACGGCAACCTGTGGGTGATGGTCTTCCGGAAACCGTCGCTGGAGGACGTGGCGCAGTACGTGGAGGCACGCCGGCACTTCCCCTTCTGGAGACGTTCGTCCGCGGCCAGGCCGCGCTGTCGGGCCGGCCCGGAACGGTGCGGATCGATCACCCGCAGGGGCGGGCTGGAACGGCTGATCCATGTGGCCCGGCTGCGGTGGGGGCTGCGGATCGAGGACTGGCGGGAGCTGGACTCGATCGTCAAGGCGCTGGCGACCCACCCGCGCAGCACCCGCACCTGGCGGGGTCGCTGCGGCAGCTGACCAACCCGCCGGAGCGCGCGCTGAACGGCGCCGTGGTGCGCGACATCCTCGGTGGCGGCGCCGTCACCGACCACCGGGACCCGTGGGAACGCCTGAACGCACTCCAGGGCATGGACGTGATCCGCAACCACTTCGAGCAGCTGCGCGGAGTGGTCGAGGCGATGGAGGAGCTGGGGGCCGGCCGCCCGGCCGGCTTCGAACCGCCCTCCCTGCACCTGGTGTTCACCGGCAACCCGGGTACCGGAAAGACGACGGTGGCCAAGCTGGTCGGCGAGATCTACCGCGATCTCGGGCTGCTGAGCCGGGGCCATGTCGTGGAGGCCAAGCTGCCGGACCTGGTGGCCGGCTTGGTCGGCCAGACGGCCGGGCTGACCGATGCGACGGTCGACCGGGCGCTGGACGGGGTGCTGTTCATCGACGAGGCGTACGGCTCAGCGATCAGCAGGACGGTTTCGGGAGCGAGGCCATCCAGGTGCTGCTGCGGCGGATGGAGGACGACCGGGCACGGCTGGTCGTGGTGGTGGCCGGCTATCCGGACAAGATGGCCGAGTTCCTCGCCGCGAACCCCGGGCTGGCCAGCCGGTTCCCCGCGGACAACGTGCTCAGGTTCCCCGACTACCCGGCGGAGGTCCTGGCGGACATCGCGCTGCGGCGGCTGGCCGGCCACGGCGCCCGCGCGGCCGAGCGGACCGAGGCGCAACTACGGCAGATCGTCGACCGGTTGCACGAGACGCGCGACGAGTCCTTCGGCAACGCGCGGGACATGCGCACCCTCGCCGACGCCGTCTTCACGCGGTGGGCGGCCCGGGTCCGCCGGCGGGTCACGGAGCCGGTGCTGCCCGAGGACATCCCCGAGCGCTACGGCGACTACCTGGACCGCCGCACCCGACCCGGCGGCGCTGCTGGCCGGACTCGACGCCTACGTCGGCCTCGGCCCGGTCCGCGAGGTGCTGACCAGCCTCACCAACCGGCTGCGGCTGCGGCAGGCCAGGGGGCAGAGCGGGTTCGCGGCGCCGCACCTGCTGTTCACCGGGCCCCGGGGACCGGCAAGACGACGGTGGCCCGGATGGTCGGGACGCTCTTCCGCGACCTGGGCCTGCTGCGCAAGGGCCATGTGGTGGAGGCCGGCCGGGCGACCCTGGTCGGCTCGTACCTCGGGCAGACCGCACCGATGGTGCAACAGGCCGTACAGGACGCGCTCGACGGCGTGCTGTTCATCGATGAGGCGTACAGCCTGGTCCAGGACAGCCAGTACGGGGGTACGGGGCCGAGGCGCTCGACACATTGACTCTGGAGATGGAGAAGTGGCGGGGCCGGCTGGTGGTGATCGCGGCCGGCTACCCACGGGAGATGGACGCGTTCCTGGCCGGCAACCCCGGGCTGCCGTCGCGGTTCGCCGAACGGGTGCCGTTCCCGCACTACGCGATCAAGGACCTGGTGGAGATCCTGAGCCGGATGGCCGCCGCCGACGGCTGCACCCTGGGGCCCGGTGTGCCCGAGCGGGCCGCCGCCTGGCTGGAGGACTCCCAGCGGACCGATCCCAGGGGCTTCGGCAACGCGCGGACGGTCCGGAAGTTGCTGGAGACCATGGAGGGGCGGATGGCCGACCGCTTCGTGCGCGGCGGCGGAGAGTTCGCGAAGCCCGACGACCCCGCACGGCACGCACCCGGCCCGGCCGCCCCTCCGAATTCCTCCCGGCCGACGTCCCGGACCCGCCGGGCCGCACGCACCCGGGCAGCCGATGAGCGGGCGGCCCGGCCCGCCGCCGGCACCCGCGCAGCCGGCGGTCCGGCGCCTCAGCCGGTGCGCTGCACCATGAACCGCCCGTCCCGGTCCTGGAGCTCCCGCTCCGCCAGCACCCGGGTCAGCGCGTCGTCCGCCGCACGCAGCCGCCGCTCGATGTCGGCGGCGGCGGTCTCCACCTCGCCAGTGAGATCTGCTGCTCCTCGGTGGCGGTCCCGGCGGCGCGCCCTGCGGCGTCTGCAACGCGCGCGCCAGATCCCGGTCGGCGGCGTACCGCCGCAAGGACGCGAGCTGCCCGCCGCGTTCGCTGCGGATACGCTCCGACCGGTCCTGGTACGCGGCGAGTTCGGCGGCGCTCGCGGCGTGCTCACGCTCCTGGGCGGCCAGCGCCCGCTGGGCGTCGGCGGCCCGCTCCAGCACCTGCCGGGTCTGGGGCGAGCGCGGCCAGCTGGTCGTCGGAGAGCCGGACCAGCGCGTCGCTGCTGGTCCACAGCGCCTCGTCGACGCCGCTGTCCCGGCCCCGCTCCGCCAGCCGCCGGGCGATGACCTCCTGCTGCTCCTGGAGCGCGTCCAGGGCGAGCACCAGCCGTTCCAGCCGCCGCAGTTCGTCGACCTGGCGGCGCAGCCCCTCGTGGGCGGCCAGCCGGTCCCGCAACGCCTCTTCGGTGGCGGCGAGCTTCTCCAGGGCGGCCCGTTCGCCGTCGACCCGTTCGCTGAGATCGGTGAGCTCCCGCATCAGCTCCTCGGTGCGGCTGCCGGGCCCCTGGCCGGGTGCGGCCACGGCCAGCAGCCCGGCCATGGCCTCGGCCAGCCCGCGGCTCTCCTCCAGCGCATCGTCGAGCGCGAACAGCGCGACGAGGGCGCGGCTGCCCGCGGCGCCGCCGTCCACATCCCAGTGCCGCGGCGGACCAGCGCAGTGCCCGGCCGAGGACCCGCAGCGCGGCCTCCGGCTCGCCCACCGCGGTGTCCGCCAGCGTGGCGATCTCCTGCCTGGCGTCGCCCACGTCGGCCACCGTCCCCCGTCGACCGCTCGGCGGGCCGTCTTCTGGGCCGCGCCGCAAGACGGTCATCGTATCGCCGCAAACCCGCGCCGATCCGGCGTTCGGGCTATTACGATCACCGGCAGGGGAGTTCCAACATCCTTGATTCACAAGGCACTTGGGGGCCAATGAGTGAGATCGTGCGTTTCGAGGGTCCGGACGGCACGTCGTTGCAGGTCGAGGTGGCCGATGACGCGCCGGGACTGGAGCGGATCTCCCGGGAGCCGGGCGGAGTGGTGCGGGCCGGGCAGCGGCTGGAGGACGCCCTCGACCATGCCCGGCCGGCACTCCGGTCGGTGATCGACTCGGTACGGGCTGGGACCGGACTCGTACGAGATCGAGTTCGGGATGAAGTTCAACGCGGAGTCCGGCATGGTGATCGCGAAGAGCGCGATCGAGGGCCACTTCACGGTGAAGGTGCACTGGAGCCGGCCCGCCGCCGGCGGCACGGCCTGAGTCCGGTGGCCCGGACCGGGAGCGGCCGCCCTGGCTGGTCAGCGTGCGCCGGTCGGCGACCGGGGACCCGGTCGGCGCCGGCCTGCTGGTGACGCCGCGGCATGTGCTGACCTGCGCCCATGTGGTGCGGTCGGGCCGGGCCCCGGGTGTTCCGGCGGAGCCGGTGTTCGTCCGCTTCCAGTTCGCGTCCGCACGACCCCTTGCCGCGACCGTGGTGGCCGACGGCTGGCACCCGGACGCCGGCGACGAGACCGGCGATGTGGCGGTGCTCGAACTCGGCGCGCCGGCGCCTCCGGAGGCGCTGCCGGCCCGCTGCGGACCACCGGCACCGGCACCTGGGACCACCGTTTCCGGGCGTACGGCTACCCGGCGGAACACCGCGCCAGGGCGTGCCGGTGCGTGGCGAGATCATCGGGCACGCCGGCGACGAGTGGCTCCAGGTGGAAGCCGGACCGCACGCCGGCTGGGGGCTCGAGCAGGGCTTCTCCGGCTCGCCGTGTGGGACGTCAACCTCCAGGGCGTGGTCGGGATGCTGGTGCCCGCGACAAGGTGGTCGCGGTGGACGGCGCACCGCGTACGCCGGTCCGGGTCGAGACGGTGGCCCGGTACTGGCCCGGCCTCGCCCCGTACATCAGGGACACCACCACACCGAGCTGCGCGACCGGCTGGAGAGCCTGCTGTGGCTGCCGCTGCCGGGGACGGCGCGATCCCCCGGGTGGACGAGGTGGATCCGCACGACATCGGGGTCTCCCGCTCCAAGTACAGCGACCTGCGGGACGGCGCGCCCTACGTGTCCGCGCCCCAGGACGACCAGCTGGACGCGTACCTCGCCGAGGAGCGGTTCGTGGTGCTGGCCGGCCGGTCCAAGGCGGGCAGTCCCGCACCCTGTACGAGGCGTTGCTGCGGACGATGCCCGGCGCCCGGCTGATCGTGCGCGCCCGGACGGCCCGGACCGGCGCGTGCTGGACGATCTCAGCCGGCTGCTGCCGCTGCCCACGGCTCGACCCGTGGTGGTCTGGCTGGACGACCTGCACCGCTTCCTGCGGCCGGGGGCCTGGACCTGCAGATTCTCGAACGGTTCACCCGCCAGCGGGGTTCACGGTGGTGGCGACCATCCCGGCCAAGCACCGGGCCGCCCTCACCGGCATGGAGAACGATGTCGGCCGCACCACCCGAACCGTCCTGGCCAAGGCGCGGACCGTGGAACTGCCGTCGCTGCTGAGCACGGAGGACGCGGAGCTGGCCAGGGAGCTGTACCCCGGGAGGACTTCGACGTCCGCGGCATCGGTGAACTCATGGTCGCCGCACCCGGTTGGAGCAGCGCTTCAACGACGGCGCGGACAGCGACCCGGCAGCTGGGCACTGGCGCGGGCGCCACGACTGGCTGCGGATGGGCCTGGCCGAGGGCGTCCCCGAGGAGCGTTGCGGGAACTGTTCGACGCCTACCTCTTCGCCTACCACCCGGAACTCGACGCCGACGACGCCGGGTACCGGACCGCGCTGGCCTGGGCCGGCAGCCGGTGGCCGGCAGCATGCACTGGTCCAGCAGGTGCCGGGGCCGGACGGCGCCCCGGGCATACGCCGCGACCCCGTACATGGCGGAGTACCTGGACACCCGCGACGACGACCCGTCGGCCGCGGTGCCGCGGTTCGCCTGGCAGTACCTCACCGACAGCCGGCCGCCGGCGAGCTGCTGGCGACCGGTACACCGCGTGATCCGCGACGAGACGGAGATCGCGAGCAGACGCTGCTGCGGATCGTCGGGACGGCGTCCGAGGACCGGGACAACCCGGCCTGGGCGGCGCTGATGCTGGGCGAGATGTTCTGTACCTGGCCCGGTTCGGTCCGGCGGTGGAGCAGTTGGGCAGCGCGGTGGCCTCCGATGTGGAGAGCGTGGTGCCGCTGGCGCAGGTCGTACTGGCCGGGGCGCTGATGGTGACCGGCGACCGGGAGGGCCGGGAGCTGCTGGAGGCCGCGGTGGGCTCGCGCGATCCGCAGGTCTCCAGATGGCGCAGGTGGGTCTGGCCGGAGTGCTGGTCAGACAGGGGAGAGCGACCGGGGCGGAGCGGCTGCTGGAGGCGGTGCTCGCCGCGGGGACACCGAGGTGACGCCGTTGGCGCAGGCCCAGTTGGTCAAGGCTCTCACGCTCAGCGACGGCGAACCGGCGGGCGTACGGCCGGCCGCAGGCCGGGCGCGGTGCGCGGCAAGTCCGGGTCGGGAGCCGCCCCGGGCATCGTCCGGGGCGGTCCGGCGGACCGGCCGAGCAGCCGTGGACCTTGTCCCGGGCGGTCGTGAGTCGATCGCCGGCAGATCACCGCGATGGCCCGCGCCAACCTCGGCGGTCTGCTGGTGAACCAGGGCAAGCTGGACCGTGCCGAGGAGCTGCTCCGTTCGGTGCTGGACAGCGGGCAGTTCCACGCGGTGCCGTTGGCCCAGGCCTGCCTGGGTGAACTCCTGATCGTGCGGGGGCGGTACGAGGAGGCCGAGACGCTGCTGCGGCGCTGATCCGCTCCGGCACCCACTGCTGACCCCGCTCGCCAAGGTCTTCCTGGCGATCACACTGCTGCACAGGAGCGCATCGACGAGGCGATGGAACTCTGCTGGAGGTGGCCGGCTCCGACAACCCCGACCAGTCGCGAGGGCGGCCTGCGCGCTCGGCGAGTGCTATTCCGCGCAGGGCGACGGTCCGCGGCCGTCGAGTGGCTGGAGCGGGCGATCGCCACCGGACACCCGGACTGGTCGGTGGCCGCCCTCGTCGACCTCGCCGACGTCGTCATCAGCCTGGCACGGCGCGGTGACGGGGACGGCGCCCAGGAGGGTGCCGGTGACAGCGCCGGGACGAACCGGATGGTGCGGAGCGGGCGGTGACCCTCCTGACCACCGCGATCGCCGCCGGCCACCCGGACCTGTCGCCGGGCGCCGCCGACATGCTCGGCGACTTCCTGTCCCAGAGGGCCGGTACGAGGAGGCGGAGGCCGCGTACCGGACCGCCATCGGCTCCGGGCACCAGCACTGGTCACCCATCGCCCGGATCGACCTCGGCCTGATGCTCAGGGCGCCGGGCAACGAGCCGGACCGGGTGGTGGAGGAGCTGACCGGTGCGGTGGACGCCGGCCACCCCGTCCAGTCGCCGCGCGCCGCCGACCTGCTCGGCGACTTCCTCGCCGGGGAGGGCGGTACGAGGAGGCGGAGGACGCGTACCGGACCGCCATCGACTCGGGGCACGAGCAAGTGGTCGCAGATCGGCCGGATGGACCTCGCCCTGATGCTCGCCGACCAGGGCGACCTGGCGCGCGCCGAGAGCCTGCTGCGGGTCGTCGCGGACTCCGACGACCCCACCGTCGCGACCTGGGCGGTCACCGTACTCGGCATGGTCCTGATCCAGAACGCGCAGCGGCCCGAGGGACTGGGCCACCTGCGGTCCGCGAGCGACGCGAACGTCGCCCCGGCTCGCAGATGGCCCGGTTCCAGCTGGCGAAGTGCTCGTCGAGGACGGCGACGCCGAGACCGCGGAGGAACTGCTGCGGTCCGTGGTGGACGACGAGCCCACCGACGTCACCGAAGTGGCCCGCGCCTACCTCGCGGTCCAGTTGCTGCGCGGCGGCGACGAGGAGGCGGCCGAGGAACTGCTGGCCGGGGTGGAGAACTCCGGTGACCAGGTGGCCATCGTCTCGCCTACCTCGGCACCGGCGAGTACCTGCTGGACACGGGCGAGGTGCAGGCGGCCGGTGAACTGCTGGCCGCCGCCATGGAGATCGCCGATGAGGAGACGCCCCCCGCGCCGCCGTACTGCTCGGCGTCGTACGCCGCTCGACCAACGACCTGGAGGAGGCCCGGCAGCTGCTCTCCGACGCCCTCGCTCCGGCGACACTTCGGTGGAGCCGATGGCCCGCCGCTACCTCGGCAGCACGTTGTTCCGGCTGCTCCAGTACGCCGAGGCGGAGCGGACGTTGCTGCCGCTGGGCACGTCGGACGACACCGAGCACCGGCCGCAGGCGCTGCTGCTGCTCGGCCAGGTGCTCACGGCCGCCGGCCGGCCGGAGGACGCCTACCCGTGGTTCGAGCAGGCCATCGAGTGCGGCGACCCCGAACGGAGGCCGTGGCCCGCTACGACTACGGCCGAGCTGCTGCTGAGCGGGGGCACCGTGACCGGGCCGAGGAGGTCTACACCCGCAGGTGGCCGAGGACCAGGAGGCGCCGGCCGACCTCACCGACCCCGCCGGCCTCGCCGCGCCGGCCGACACCCCGCGTCCCGCACCGGCGGCCCCCGGCGAGCCCGCGCCGAGGCACCGCACCCGCTGCCGGCCGTCGTGCTCGCGCTCCTCGGTGATGTGGCGGACGCCGAGGGTGCCCGGAGGAGGCCCGCTTCTGGTACCGGCTGGCTGGTCGGCCGGTACCGGAACCTGAGCCGGGGCCGGTGGGCGAAACTCACTGCGCCGCCGTCGCGGCGGGATGTCGACGCTCGCGGCTCTGCGGGCCGGCCAGAGCGAGGCGAGCAACGCCCCGGCCAGGCGATGAGCACGCCGAGCGCGAGGCGTCCCAGGGGAGGACCAACGTGTAGCCGCGACGGTCTCCTGGAGGGTGCGCCCGAGCGCCAGCCCAGGAAGACGCCCATGACCGTGCCGAGGGTCGCACCGAGTCCGCCGATGAGCAGGGCCTCCAGGCGGATCATCCGGGTCACCCCGGCGCGGTCCAGGCCGAGGGCGCGCAACGTGCCGATCTCCTTGCGGCGTTCGAGGACCGACATCGCGAGAGTGTTGGCGATGCCCAGTGCGGCGATCACCAGGGCCATGCTGAGCAGGGCGTAGAAGACGTTGAGTTGGTCGCCGATGGGGCCGCTGCCCTCGGCCCGGACGGCTGCTTGATCGAGGACGGCCAGGGCCGGGTTGTCGCCGAGGGGTGGGTGATGGTGCCGAGTGCGGCCCGGCCGGGTCCGCCGTCCGTGGCGACGAGGACCGCGGCGGTGTTCGGGGTGGAGTCGTAGCGGGCGACGAGGGAGTCCGGTGCGGTGATGCTGGGCAGCAGGTCGCTCTGCTCGTCCGCGTGGTAGACGGCGCCGATGGTGACGCTGCCGCGCTGGTCGTCCTGACGCTGGAGGGAAAGGGTCTGGCCACGTGCCAGCCGGCCTGCGCCGCCTTGAAGTCGGCACCGCGATCTGGCCCTTGGCGAGGCAGTCGAGAGAGCCTCGAGCACGTCGTACCGCAGCAGCCGGCCGATGGTGGCGGGGTCGACGCCGGTCAGCACGGAGGAGGTGCGTCCAGCCGGTATTGCGTCGACTGGTTGAGCGGGCTGACGACGGTGCCTGACAGTTTCCTGAGGGCGCCGTGGTGACGGGGGTCATCCGCATGGCGCCGTCGGCGGCTTCACCTGGTAGTCGGCGATGAAGTCGTGGGCGGTCGCGCGGTCGAGGTACTGGGTGGCGGAGGCGCGAGGACGGACAGGCCCGACGCGAGGGTGAGGGCGATGGCGAGTGCGGCGGCGGTGGCGCCGGTGCGGCGCGGGTCGCGCACCGTGTTGCGGGCCGCGAGGTCGCCGTGCACCGGCCGCAGACGCCTCAACAGCGGTTGAACCAGGCCCACGAACGGCCGGGACAGCAGCGGGATCAGGCCGATCGTCCCCGTCAGGGTCAGCGATGCGCCGAGTCCGATGACGGTCCGGGTGTCTTCTCCGTCGTGAGGGCCCGTACACCACGGCAGCGGTGCGGTGAGTGCCAGTGCGGCGCTGAGGCCGGTGCGCAGGGAGCCGGCGCGCGCGGGCGCCGTGGGCTCGGCGGCGCTGAGCGCGGCGACGGCGGGATGGCCATCGCCCGGCGGATCGGAAGCCAGGCGGCGACCATGGGCAGGAGGGTGCCGACCAGCAGGGCGATGATCACGGTGCCCGGGGTGAGGACCAGCGGGCCGGCCGGGGTGTCGGCGGGGGTGAAGAGCGTCTGGAGCAGAGCGGCGACCCCGGTGCCGGCGGCGAGTCGGCGGCCGAGGCGATCGCGCCGACGAGGAGGGACTCGGTCAGCAGGATGCGGCGCACCTGCCGGCGCGAGGCGCCGACGGCCCGCAGCAGGGCCAGCTCCCTGGTGCGCCGGGCGATCAGCATCGTGAAGGTGTTGGAGATGAGGAAGGTGGCGACGAACACGGCGACCGCGGCGAATCCCAGCAGGATCTGGCTCATCGTGCTGCTCGTGCTGGTCGCGAGGTTCGTCTTGATCCGGGCGAGTTGGCCCGGGTGACCGCGCCGGTGCCCTGGGGCAGCGCCGATTCGACGCGGCGCAGGAGCTCCTGCGGCTGTGTGCCGGGTGCGGCCGTGAGCTCGACGCTCCGGTAGCGGCCGGGCCGGAGGAAGAGCCGCTGGGCGGTGGCGTCGGTGAACAGCACCAGGCTGCTTCCGGTGGTGAGCCGCATCCCGTCGGTGCGGAAGACCCCGCTGAGGGTGTAGGACGCGGCGCCTTGTCAGTGCCCACGCGCACGGTGTCACCGACGGGTAGCCGCCCTGTGCGGCGCTGCTCTCGTCGAGGGCGATCGTGTCGTTGCCGGCCGGGCCGGAGCCCTGGGTGAAGCGGTAGGCAGGGTCCGTGCCGTCCGGTCCCGGGGCGAAGTTGGCGCCCTGGTGGGACTCGCCGTGACCGAGCGGGCGGCCGTCGCGGCCGGCGACGGCGGCGAAGCCGTCGACCCGGCCCGCGGCGACGGCGACGCCGGGGACTCGGCCAGGGTGGTCACGGCCTGGGCGTCGATGGCGCCCGGGCCGGGGCCGCCGCCGGGGGAGCCGTTGAGATCGACCTCGACGGCGATGCGCTCGTAGCCGTCGGTGGCCTGGGCGGTGGCGGCACGGTTCAGGCTGTCGCCGAAGACGAGGCTGCCGGTGATGAAGGTGACGCCGAGCATGACCGCGAACGCGGTCATCAGCAGGCGGGCCTTGTGCGCGGACACGTTGCGCAGGGCGGTTCGGAACATGGGTGCGGATCCTGAGTCAGGGGGCGGGCTCGGTGGATGCGAGCGGATGTCTGGTTCGGTGCCGGCGGGCGCCGCGGGTCAGCTCGTGCGCACGGGTCAGCTCGTGCGGGCGCGGGTGTCGAAGGCCTTCATCCGGTCCAGGACCCGGTCGGGGGTGGGCTGTGCCATCTCGTCGACCAGGCGGCCGTCGGAGAGGAAGACCACGCGGTCTGCGTAGCCGGCGGCGACGGGGTCGTGGGTGACCATGACCACGGTCCGGCCCAGCTCGCGCACCGAGTCGCGCAGGAAGCCGAGCACCTCGGCCCCGGCACGGGAGTCGAGGTTTCCGGTCGGCTCGTCACCGAAGATGATCCCGGGGCGGGAGACCAGCGCCGGGCCACCGCGACGCGCTGCTGCTGTCCGCCGGACAGCTCTCCGGGCCGGTGGTCGAGGCGCTGGGACAGGCCGACCATGGCGATCACACGGTCCAGCCACTGCCGGTCGGGCCGACGGCCGGCGATGGTCAGCGGCAGTGTGATGTTCTCCAGCGCGGTCAGCGTCGGCAGCAGGTTGAACGCCTGGAAGATGAAGCCGATCCGGTCGCGGCGCAGCTGGGTGAGCTGCCGGTCGTTGAGCGTGCTCAGTTCGGTGGTGCCGATGCGCACGGAGCCCGAGCTGAACGAGTCGAGCCCGGCGGCGCAGTGCATGAGCGTGGACTTGCCGCAGCCGGAGGGGCCAATGATCGCGGTGAACTCGCCCTCCCGGAACGCGATGCTGACATCGTCCAGGGCGACGACGCGGGTGTCGCCGCTGCCGTAGACCTTGGACAGGCCGGTGACGGCGGCCGCGGCTCCGGTCGTCCGGTGCGCGGTGCGAGCGTCAAGGGGTGCGGCGGTCACGGGGACTCCTCTTCGGTGCCGAATGGTGCGCTTCGAAGGGTGTCCGGGGTACGTATCGGGACCTGGACCGCCGTGTATCGGCGACCGCTCATCTGTGTATCAGTTCTGTAGGGCTGGGTGGTCGGGCGGGGCGGTCCGGCAGGGCGGTCGGGCCGGCACTTCAGGCCGGGCGGTCAGTCCGGCAGGCGCAGGGTGGCGACGGCGCCGCCGTCGGGGGCGTTGTCCAGGAGCAGCTGCGCGCCGAGGAGCCGGGCCTGGCCCAGGGCGATGGTCAGGCCCAGACCGTGGCCCGTGCCGCGCTCCGTCGCGCCTGTGTAGAACCGGCGCGGGCCGTCGCGCAGCAGGTCCGGGGGGAAGCCGGGGCCGTGGTCGCGCACGACGACCGTAGGGCCGTCGACGGTGACCTGTACCGGGGCGGCCCCGTGCCGGTGGGCGTTGCCGACAAGGTTGCTGATGATCCGTTCGAGTCGGCAAGGGTCGGTCTCCACGGTCTCCGTGGTCGGTCCGGTTTGCGCCTCGGCGACGGTGACCGCTGTGTCCAGGCCGGTGCGCGCCACGGCCTCGGAGACGACCGCGTCGAGCGGGACATGGGCGTGGACCGGTTGTTCGGCGCCGGCGTCCAGCCGGGAGATCTCCAGCAGGTCCTCGACCAGGCCGCGCAGGTCGCGCACCCGGGCCCGGAGCAGATCCTCCGTCTCGCCGGGCGGCAGCAGATCGGCGGTGGCCAGCAGACCGCCGACGGGGGTGCGCAGTTCGTGGGCCACGTCCGCGGTGAACCGGCGCTCGGTGCGCAGTTGCCGGCTGAGGCTGTCCGCCATGAGGTCGACGGTGCCGGCGATGTCGGCGACCTCGTCGCGGCCCTTGATGTGCCCGGTCCGGGCATCCAGGTCCCCGGCGGAGATCCGGCCCGCGGTCTCGGAGACCCGGCCCAGCCGGCGGCCGATCAGCCCGGCTCCGTAGACCGCAGGGGCGTGGCCGCCGCGAGGGCGATCAGCGACGCGACCGCCATGACCAGGTCGAGCCGGAACAGTTCGTGGCGCTCCGTGCTCATGTTGACCTGAAGGGCGAGCACCGGGCTGCCCGGGCCGTCGACCCGCTGCGCGGCCCAAACGCTGGGTCCCACATTGCCGTGGACGCTCCCGTCATAGGCGGTGTGGCGGTCATCGTCGGCCGGGTTCCGCAGCGCGTAGGGCAGTTCGGCCGGATCGAGCACGGCACCGCCGGTGAGGGTTCCGGTGCGCCGGTAGGTGTCCACTGCAGAGAACACACCGTTGGAGGCCCGCATTTCGGCTCTGCCCTGGATGTCCTGCGCGGTCCAGACGTGCACCAGCAGCCCGACCGCCACCGCGACCAGACAGGCCGTGGCCGCGGCCAGTGCGGCGATCTTCCAGCGCAGGGGCACACGGGCCGGACGCATGCGGTGGAACGGGTGCACCGGCCTCAACGCCTGAGCTTGTAGCCGAAGCCGCGGACCGTCTCGATCCTGTCCCGGCCCAGCTTCCTGCGCAGCCGCTGCACGCACAGGTCCACGACCCGGCTGTCGCCGTCCCAGCCGTACTCCCACACGTTCCGGAGCAGGGTGTGCCGCTGCAGCACGATGCCCGGGTGCGCGGCGAACTCCAGCAGCAGTTTCAGTTCGGTCGGGGTCAGCGCCACCTGGCTTCCCGCGACGAACACCTCCAGGCCGCCGGTGTCGATGGTCAGGTCCCGAGGACCAGCAGGTCCCCCTCGGAGGGGAGCGGCTCGTCGCCCGCGGTCTGCCCAGGTGCCGGGGCGGGCGGGTAGGTCGCCCGGCGCAGCAGCGAACGGATGCGTGCCACGAGTACGTAGCTGTCCACGGGTTTGACCACGTAGTCGTCCGCCCCGGCCTCCAGACCGGCGACGACGTCGAGTCCGTCGCCGCGGGCGGACATCATCAGCACCGGCACCAGGCTGGTCTCCCGGACCTTGCGGCACAGGCCGATGCCGTCCAGGCCGGGCAGCAGCACATCCAGGATCAGCAGGTCGAAGGTCTCGGCGCGGAAGACCTCCAGCCCCGTCAGCCCGTCGGCCGCGGCCCGCATCCGGTAGCCGTAGCGATCGAGGGCGACGGTGAACGACCGGCGCATCAGATCGTCGTCCTCCACCAGCAGCACGCGAGCGGGTCGCGGAGCGGCCGGGGCCGGGGTGGCGGGGGACACGGGCAGCTGACTCCTGTTCGGACGGCTCGGGCGGTTCGGATGGTTCGGAAGGTCGCGCGGCAGAGGTCCCGGGTGTTCTCACGCGGCCGGCGACCTGGAAGGAACGATATGCCAGACCCTCCGTGGCCCTCTTCGCCACGGCCCGGCGCCCCGATTCGATGGACAACGAAGCGCTCGCCGATACCCGCCCGATACAAAAGACGATGCGGTCGAAGGCGCCGGGCAGAAGCGGCAAACGCACACCCCGCCTACGCCGCGAGCGGCGGGATGTCAGTGGTGTCGGCGATGCTGGGAGGCTCACCACGTCTGCATGCGCATGAAGGAGCTTCCCGATGGCGATCCACGTTGCCAGCCGTCGCCGTGCCGTGGCCTCGTTGGCGGCTGCGTTTCCCGGCGCTGAGATCATTGATGTCACGTCCCGGGCGGTGGATCCGTGGGTGCGGCTGAGTCCGTTCTATCCGCATGGCGGCGTACCGGTCCCGTACGGCGAGGGTGAGACCGGCCAGTGCGTGGAGGGGATCTGGCAGGCGCTGAAGGTCTTCGAGCACGCCGATGTCGACCCGGCGAAGCTCGACGTCACTTCGATGAAGGGTCTCAAGCGGACCGTGCGCCGCTACGGGCCGGTCCGGGGCCACCGCACCGGGCTGCACGGCGAGGAGCTCCTGTCGTACGAGACGGCCCGACGCCGGATCTACCTGCCGGCCTACCGGTGGGTCCTCGACAACCGCGTCGCGGATCTGGTCGGGCAGCTGCGCGGGAAGGCCGAGGTAGTGCTCCTGGACTACACGACCAACGGTGACGTCGCCGATCTGGCCACCCCGCTTTCACATGCCGCGCTCCTTCAGCTGCACATCGAAGGCCGCTGGCCTGACGAGGCGTGAGCCCTGGACGTCAACGACGCGCGGGGCGCCAAGGTCTGTAGCGGGCAGGGCATCGTCGCGGACGTCATCCCGGACGTTGTCGCGGACATCATCGTCCAACCCGCCGGACCTGTGCGTTCACAGCACCCGCACCGGGATCAGTCCGGCCTCATCGGCGGATTCCCGCAACGCCTGGACAACGGCGGACACGACGGGATCCGGTCCCGAGCGGCGGAACAGCGCGGTGATCCTGCGGTGGCCGACGACCGGTACGGCGGGCACCGCGACCGCTGCCGGCGGTGTCGAACCGAGCGCCAGCGTCGGCACGACGGCCGCTCCCGCACCGGCTGCCACCATCGCCAGGACGGTGGGGAACTCCCTGCACAGGTGGTCGCGGCGCGCGGTGAAGCCGTTGTCGGCGCAGATCCGCAGGAGCGCCCGGCCGCAGGCGGTGTCGTCGGGGCTGGCGACCCAGGGGCGGCCGGCCAGGTCCCGGATCGAGGCCGGTCGCGGCCAGCTCGCGGGCGTGACCACGCGGTACTCGTCGTCGGCCACGGGGGAGGAGGCCAGGTCGTGCCCGTCGGAGGCTTCGGCACTCTCGCCGTCGTGTTCGGTGATGACCATGTCGCAACCGCCGGTGCGCAGTTCGCGGAGGGCCGCGGGGCCCTCCAGCTCGACCACCCGCGGTTCCAGCTCGGGATACGCCTCCACGATCGCGCTCAGTGCCGGCGCCACCAGGTGGCAGATCGCCGTGGAGAACGCGGCGATCGTGACCGGTCCGGCCACCCGGCCGCTGAGTTCCGTCAGTTCACGTCGCGCCTCGGTCAGCTCCTGCTCGATGCGTTCCGCGCGGGCGGCGAGCAGGTGTCCGGCCGGAGTGAGTCCGATTCTGCGCCGGGAGCGGTCCACCAGCGGCAGGCCCACCTCCCGCTCCAGCTGCGCGAGCTGCTGGGAGACGGCGGACGGGGACAGGTGCAGTAGCTGGGCCGCGTCCATGACACCCCCGCGCAGAGCGACCGCACGCAGGACGCGAAGCCGCCGGGGGTCGAGTTCCATAAGCAGAACTGTAGTGGCACTTCAGAAAATCGTGATTGAAATACAGCAGGGCTTCACTGATCATCGGAGCATGGAAACCAGTGAGGAATGGCGCGTCCAGTTCGACGCCGATGTCGTCTTCGCCAACGGCGGAGCCCTGCAGACCCAGGGGTTCCGGCTGGACGTGCCGGGTCCTGACATCAGTGACCAGGAGGTCGGGGAACTGCTCGTACGCCACCTCGGTCTGCTGATGGTCGGCGAGGTACGCATCAGCGAGCGGCAGCTGCTGCGCGAGCCCCACAAGGGATCGCGCGGCACCGCGGGGACCGCTCGTGCCGGGGGACGGACCGTGGACCTGAGCCATCCGATCCGTCAGGGCATGGTGACCCTTCCGG
Source organism: Streptomyces sp. RKAG337 (assembly GCF_023701715.1). Classification (NCBI taxonomy): domain Bacteria; kingdom Bacillati; phylum Actinomycetota; class Actinomycetes; order Kitasatosporales; family Streptomycetaceae; genus Streptomyces; species Streptomyces sp. RKAG337. Next base: position 16,568 of record NZ_JAJOZA010000001.1, read on the forward strand.
GGGTGCCCGGACCCGAGATCGGCGAGCACCTCTCCCGCGAGGCTTCTCGCGGCACCTATGCGCCGGGTACCGAGTTCTCCATCGGACACATCGCGATGGTGGCCAACACGGGTACGTACCTCGACGCTCCCTTCCACCGCTTCGCCGACGGGGACGACCTCGCCGCGCTGGCGCTGGAGCGGCTGACCGACCTGGACGGCGTGGTGGTCCGGGTGACGGGCACCGAGGGGCCCGAAGTCGACCGGTCGCTCCTGCTGCCGCACGACGTGGCCGGCAAGGCCGTGCTGATCCACACCGGCTGGGACCGGCACTGGGGCACCGAGCAGTACGGCGACGGTCACCCCTTCCTGACCGCCGAGGCGGCGGCCTGGCTCGCCGAGCAGCGGCCGGCCCTGGTGGGGATCGACTCACTCAACATCGACAGCACGACCGACGGGACCCGCCCCGCCCACACCCTGCTCCTCGCCGCGGGCATCCCCGTGGTCGAGCACCTGCGGGGGCTGGAGCAGCTGCCGCCCCACGGGTTCCGCTTCACCGCCGCACCGCCGGCGGTCGAGGGCCTGGGCACCTTCCCCGTACGGGCCTACGCGCTCGTGGACCAGGACCGGTAGTTCGATGGAGATGTTCCTGGCGGCCGTCGGCTGGGCGGGAGCGGCCTTCCTGCTGGCGGCCTACGCCCTGGTCTCGGCCGAACGGATCCGTGCCGGCGGCGTCGCCTTCCAGGTGCTCAACCTGTTCGGCGCCGCCGCCCTGACCGCCAACTCCGCGTATCACCGGGCGTGGCCCTCAGCGGTACTCAACATGGTCTGGATCGTCATCGGCACGGCCGCGATCACCACCCACGCCCGCACCCACGCCCCATTGCGGTAGGAGAAGACCCGGTTGGCGCGCGCCCCTCCTTCACCGGCTGCTCGTAGTGGACGACCGCATCATCACGGCGAAGCACGCGGGGAACGCGGTTTCCGCGCACGATCACCCTGCGCCGGCCCCTGCCGCCGCACCCCTGCGTCCGGGGATCCCTCAGGCGTCCAGCACGGCGCTGGTGACCTGGCCCTCCAGGCGGTCGACGGCCGGTGGGCCGGAGCCGCCGAGGGTGCGGATGGCCATGAAACGCGACGGCGCATGCCCGGTCATCGCTTTGAACTCGCGGTTGAAGTGCGCCTGGTCGTAGAAGCGGCATTCCATCGCGACATCGGCCGAGCTCCTCCCCTCGGCCATCATCGTCAGGGCCTGCCGCAGACGCAGCACCCGGCCCGCGCCTTTGGGGGAGAGCCCGATCTGCTCCAGGAATCGGCGTTCCAGGTGGCGCTCGCTCCATCCGGTCGAGGTCGCCAACTCCCGGACGGGCATCGTGCCCCCACTGGCCCGTAACTGATCCCAGGCGTGGATCGTGCGCGGGCAGGGCGTTGCGCCCGTCTCGGTCCAGAGGCGCAGTGCCGTGTCCAGCAGCGCGAAGCGCTCCGGCCATCCCGGCGTCTCGGCCAGAGCATCCGACAGGATCTGGCACCGCGCGCCGATCACCGGGTCGGCCGGCGCCATGGCGTCGGCCAGCTCGCGCATGGGCGTGTCGAACAGGCGGAACGCGGCCCAGGGCTGGAGCGCGACCTCCATGCCGTGCAGCCGGCCGGAGTGTTCACCGATCGAGGGACGGGTGAGCATGCCGGCCACCACCGGTGCCGACGAGGACGCCAGGACGCGCCCGCTGGAGGCACAGGTCACCCGCAGCGGCCGGCCGAAGTTGAAGACGACGGTGACGGACCCGGAGGGTAGCTCCAGCCGGCGTCTGGATCCGCCGAGATCCATGCGGAAGCCGCGATATTGCAGCACCCCTGGTCGCAGTGCGGGATGCGGTAGCTGCCGAGCCACCTCCCACGTTCCGGCCGGACATTTTCGATGCCACACCCTGATTCCCCCATTCGTCGTCGACGGATCCCGTCGACCCCTCCCGGCGGTCAAGGGTCTCGCGTCGGGGGCCTGATGAACAGACCGCATCGGCCGGGAGTATTCGGTTATCCGACAACTCCTCATCTGCATACCCCTATCCGACCCCAGCGAATAAGTAAAGAGAATCGGCGCCAGGTCGGATTTTACAAGAAGCGCGTCGCCGACTGCGAGAGATTGATCGGGCACCGCCGAGCAGAGAGACGAAGCAACGCCCTCGATTCTTCTCCTGGGAATTGCGAATTGTTGTCGCACGGACTGTTGGTCGCAGTCCATCGGCAATGGCTCTCACGCTGGGAAACCGTCGTATCCAAAGAGAGGCACCATCATGAGCAACGTCAAGTCCTGGACTGTCCGCACCCTGGTCGGCGGCGCCTTCGCCGGCGCTCTGGCGCTGGCCACCGTCGCCCCGGCGAGCGCGACGGTCTACGAGTACTCGGGACACTCGGGCTCCCACACCTACGGCTCGACGAGCGTGGTGTGGACGTCCAGCAACAGCAACAAGAAGATCAACATGGTGGTCAACGGCAGCGGGTCCGGGATGGTGCGTGCCCAGTGCACGCGGGCCAACGGCGGAACCAAGTGGTACCAGTCCACGATCGAGGCGTCCCACGGCGGCAACTCGCACTACGACTGCGGCAACAACAGCACCTACGACCACGCGCTCGCCGGCTACGGCATCGACCTGTAGCAGCCGCTTTCCCGGGGTCCGCACCCAGGACTCCAGGTCAGCACGACAACCGATCACGGCGTGAGGGAGAACAGAAATGCAGCGCAAAGTCCTGGTCCTCCCGGTCGCCCTGGCGGTTGCTGCGGCCGTCGGGGTTGTGTCCTCGTGCACGAGTTCCGCAGGACACAACCCCGCCTCCGCACTCACCGCAGCTCAACACGCACGTGCGGACCGCCTCGTCCTCATACTGGCCGGCCTCCTCCCGAATGCGGAAGACAATGCATTCGATCTGGAAAAGGCCGCGGACTCAGAACGCAGAGTGGCCTCATGCATGACCGGGGCCGGTTTCTCCTACACGGCGAAGAACCCGCACAGCCTCGTCGACACGGACGACAACACCGACTTCGCCAGCGCGTCGTACGCAAGGACGCACGGGTTCGGCATATCGGCATGGCCGGCCTTCACGCCGGACAGGACCAACGCACAATACGCGAGCAGTCTGTCGACGGCCGATCAGAAGAAATTCGGCGACACCCTCTCGTCCTGCTCCGAGCACGCGGAGGAGCAGTCCCGGCGGGAGTTCGGCGTGGAGTTCGCCAACAGCCGCTTCGACAGGATCGACGGCTCGGTTCGATCCAGCGCCGCATACAGACAAGCCGCCGACGAATGGCGCACGTGTGCCGGTCGTGCCGGGTACGTGAGCCAGGACAGAACCTCCCTGATCGCCGCTCTGCACTCCCGGTACGACACGCTCATCACCCGCATCACGGGCACCGCCGAACTCACCCCGGCACAGACGGAACAGCGGGCGCAGTCGGACCCGCTCTACCGTGGTTTCCAGCAGGAGGAGATCCGCGCCGCCGTGGCGACGTTCCCCTGCTCGCAGAAACTGGACGCGACCTACCGTGATGCCTTCCGGACGGCAATGAAGAACATCCCGTAGCCCGGCCGCTCACGACGACCGAGCGGCAGCCGGCTCACCTGGAGAGTTCGGCCGGTTCCGCCAGCCGTGTCAACTTCCGTGGGTTTCTCACCAGGTAGACCCGTGTGACCCGCCCGTTCTCCACCACGACACTCAATGCCGTGGCCAACTCGCCGTCGATCTCGATCCGGCCCGCGGGCGCGCCGTTGAGCCATACGGCGGTCGTCTCGAGCGAGGCCACGGCCACCCGGTTCACGCGCGCGAGGACCTGCGCCACCAGGTCGACCCCATGGATCGGAGCCAGAGCGGCGGCCGCGAACCCGCCACCATCGGCGATCAGGACCACGTCCGGAGCCATGACCTCCACCAGTTCCTGCAACTGCCCGGTCCGCAACGCTTCCAGGAAGCGCTCCACCACGGCCTGCTGCTCCGACCGGCTCACCTGCACCCGCGGCCGCCGAGCCGCCACATGTTCGCGGGCCCGCCGCGCGATCTGCCGCACCGTGGCCGCGGACTTCCCGACGGCTTCGGCGATCTCGCCGTACGGGATGTCGAAGACCTCGCGGAGCACGAACACCGCCCGCTCCGTCGGTCCGAGCGTTTCCAGCACGGTCAGCATCGCGATCGAGACACTCTCCGCGAGTTCGACGTCCTCGGCGACATCGGGGGAGGTCAGTAGCGGTTCAGGCAGCCACTCGCCGACGTACTCCTCGCGGCTGCGCGACAACGCTCGCAGGCGGTTGAGCGCTTGCCGTGTGACGACCCGGACGAGGTAGGCCCGCGGGTCGCGCACCTGCGACCGGTCGACGTCGGCCCACCGCAGCCAGGACTCCTGCACGACGTCCTCCGCGTCGGCCGCCGACCCGAGCATTTCGTAGGCGACCGTGAACAGGAGGCTGCGATGGGCCACGAACGGGTTCTCGGTCATGCCGGCGACGCCAGGTCGGACTGAGGACGCGCGGCCAGAGGAATCTCGCAGGCGTCGGAGAAGCCCTGCGACGCGACCCCGTTCGCATTGTTGTTCCGGGTCGCCATGTTGGAGAAGGCGATGAACGCGGTGAGCTCGACCATCGCCGCCGGGCCGAGCCGCTCGAGCAGACTCGCGTACAGCTCGTCGGTGACGGTCAGCGGCGTGTCCGTCATGGCCTCGGCGTACTCCAGCACATCCCGCTCCAGCGGGGTGAACACCTCCGACTCCCGCCAGCGGGGCACTTGGCTCGCCTTGGTCAGGTCCAGGTTCTCGTTCTGCGCCTGGAAGTAGCCGATGTCGAGGCACCAACTGCAGCCGACCTTCGCCGCTACGGCCAGGTGCGCGAACGACTTGAGGCTCGCGTCGGCCGCGTCCCACGTGCCCACCTTGGCCCCGAACTCGATGTTGGACGTCGCGACCTTGGGCTGTGCCACACCACTTCGACGGGCTCGGGCACGGCACCGAGCTGCTTGATCATGCTTTCGCTGAGCTCGGTGGGGAGCTCCGCTTTGGGAACGCGTATCGCCATGGTTTCCTCCTTGGATGTCTGCCTGTTCGACATGAAGACACCGCCGGGTTCGCGAATGTGACATCCCGCATGCCGTGTCCAGCGCTGCGAAGCCCTCCCGGCGCAGGTCTTCGTCACCAGGCCGCTGCTCATGCCCAGGTCGAGGCACCCCCGCCGTGGTCCGCTCCGAGGCGACCGCCGGCCACCCGGAGATGAGGGTCGGTCGACGGCCTGCCAGGGCCTGTACAGATGCCCATCCCACGGCCACGGGTGCACCGTTGCCCATCGCCAGGGAAAGCGCACCGCATGGTGGACCGTTCACCGTGACAGGGAAGGGTCCGCGAGGAACCGCAGGTACTCCTCGGGATCGAGCGGATTGCCGTCGGTCCGGGGGCGGCGAGGAGGAACACCGCGTACGGGGCGGTCCGTGCCGGGGCGGGACCACACGGCGCCTTCTCCGCGGGTGAGGCCGGGAAGGGCGTCGCCCAGCTCCTGCATCCTCGCGGTGGGCAGCTCGGCGCCGAGGGTCCACCGGTCGCCGCTCTCCTCCGTGGCACCGATGGTCCCGCCGAGTTCGGCGATCCGGGCGGCGACCGGTCCCAGGGTGTCCTCGGGGATCTCGGCCTCCACCTCCCTGCACGGCTCGTGGACCCGCGTTCCCGCGCTGCTCAGTGCGCGCATCAGCACCAGCGGCGTCAGCTTGCGGAAGTCGGCCGCGGTGCTCATCGGGGAGGCCCAGCCCGTGCGGATCACGGTGACGGTGCAGTCGGTGACCTCCCAGCCGAGGAGCCCCTGCCGCAGGCCGAGGCGCACCGACTCCTCGATGGCGCGGTGGAACGCGCGGGGCAGCGCGCCCCATTCGGTCTCCCGCGCGTACCGGACGCCGGAACCGTAGGGAGCGGGCTCGACGCGCAGGCCGACCGTGGCGAAGAACTCGCTCGGTCCGGAGCCGAGTTCCTGCACCGCGACGCCGGTGCCGACCGGCCGCTCCCGGTAGACGGGCGTGACCGCGGCGAACTCCGCCGCGATCCCGAACTCCCGCTGGAGGCGGTCCGCGAGGACCTCACGTTGGACCGCCCCGTGCAACAGGAGCGAGAGCGTCCCGTCGGAGGCGGTTCGCGTCCTGATGAACGGGTCTTCGTCCGCAAGGGCGCTCAGCGCGGCGTGCAGGGCGCCCTGCTGGCCGGGGCGGCTCGCGCGCACGACGGCCTCCAGTCCCGGTGGGGCGAGCCGGGCCGCCGGTCGGTCGGCGCGGGCTGCACCGACGCGGTCGCCGACCCGGACGCCCGGAAGGCCGCGCAGGACAGCGATCCCGCCGGGGGTGAGCACCCCCCGGCGCTGAGCGTCGTCGCCGCTCTGCGCGGTCACGACGTCGAGCCGGGAGATCCGCCCGGTGACGGTCATCGTTCCCTCCGCCTCGTCCCGGTGCAGGGCGAGACGCTGCCGTTCGCGCAGCAGGCCGGAGAAGAGCCGGATGTACGCCCGCTTCTCCCCGCCTTCCGCGCGGTCGACGGCGAACACCGTGCCGCACGCGGGGGCGAGTTCGTCCGCGGGCGGTGCGGGCAGCAAGGTCGCGATGCCCTCGGCGAGTTCGGCGATGCCCGCTCCGCTGAGGGCCGAGCCGAAGAAGACGGGCTGCACCAGCGCGGCGGCCGTCTGCCGGAGCAACTGCTCGCGGATCTCGTCCTCGGCGGGTGGCGGGCCGTCGACGAGCCGGGCCAGCAGGGCGGTGTCGTGCTCGGCGAGTACGTCGGCCGCCCCGGGCTCTCCCCGCTCGCCAGCGAGCGGAACCGGGAGCGTGCGGGCGGCCGGGGTGCCGGCGCCGACGGTCGACACGAGCGGAATGAGACGGGGCGCCAGCGCGCGGCGCAGCTCCGCCAGCAGCGCGGCATCACGGGCGCCCCTGCGGTCGATCTTGTTCACGAAGATCAGGGTGGGCAGGCGCAGCCGGCGAAGTGACTTCATCAGGACCCGGGTCTGGGCCTGGATCCCCTCGACCGCTGACACGACGAGGACGGCCGCGTCGAGGACGGAGAGGGCGCGTTCGACCTCCGCGATGAAGTCGGGGTGGCCGGGGGTGTCGACGAGGTTGACGTGGCGCCCCGCCATGATGAGCGGTGCCACGGCTGTGCGGATGGTGATCCCGCGCTCGCGTTCGAGCTCGCCCGCGTCGGTGGTGGTACTGCCCTTGTCGACGCTGCCGAGGGCGGCGAGGGCGCCGTGTTCGAACAGCAGCCGCTCGGTGAGGCTGGTCTTACCGGCGTCGACGTGGGCGAGGATGCCCAGGTTCAGGGGTGTGGTGGTCAAGGTGGTCCTCGGGAGACAGAGAGAGGGCGTGGGGCGACGCGACTGCTCCGTGATGACGGCGCATGTCTCTCTCCTTGCTGCGAGGACGTTCGTACGGGCACGGTGGACGTGCCGGCCGCACGTTACTGCACTCCGCCCGTACGGCGCCGCTCCTTTTCCGCGCCGCTGCCGGCGGCCGGGGCCGGCGTGGTCGACGGCCACCGGGCCGGGGCCGGTCCTCCAGGACCACCGCCACACCGGCGGGCCGCGCGTTCCCGGGGAGGGTCACGGCGTGTCGCCCCGGGTGAGGACGATGGCGTAACGGCATTCGGCCGGGCTGTTGTTGGCGAAGACGCACGGGGCGGGCTCGCCCAGTTCGATCGTGTCGCCCGCGGCGAGTTCGTGCACCGTCTCGCCCTCGTGGAACGTCAGCCGGCCCTCCAGCACCCAGACGACCTGCCGGATGAAGACGAAGGCCGCGGCCGGATACGGCACGCGGGCACCGGCGGGCAGCCGGACGTCGGCGATCTCCGCAGGGAAGTGCGGACCGGTGATCTGGCGCCGGCGGTACCCGGTGGCGGGATCGCGCCATTCCACGGCGTCCGCCGAGCGGCGCACGCCCGCGGTCGCCTCCCCGCTCCCGCCGGTCGCGCCCTCGGCGAGCGCCAGCAGGGAGGAGACACTGAGCTGGAAGGCGGCGGAGAGTTTGCCGAGCACGGCGGCGGTGGGGCTGCTCTCGCCCCGCTCGATCCGGTTGATCATGGCGCGGGACACACCGGATGCGTCGGCGAGTTGCGCCAGCGTCCACTGCCGCCGGGTCCGTTCGGTGTGGATACGAGCTGCGATCTGCCTCACCAGGGGGTCTACTATATTGGACATGAATCCAATATACGAGAACTCGGGGGCGGTGACGGTCCGCCCGGCACAGCTCAAGGACGCGGAAGCCGTTCTCGCCATTCGCAACCATGCGATCGAGCACTCGACGGCCCTGTGGACCACGACGCTGCAGTCCCCGGCCGAGGGGGCCGCCTGGCTCGCCGTTCACCTGGACCGGGGCTCGGCGTTCGTGGCCGAGAAGGCGGGCGAGGTCGCGGGCTTCGCGGTCTACGAACCATGGCGGCCGAAGGACGGATATCGCCACACGGTGGGGAACTCCGTCTATGTGCGCGAGGGCGCCCACGGGCTCGGCATCGGCTCCGCCCTGATGACCGCCCTCGTCGCCTCGGCGCGGCAAGCCGGCCATCACGTGATGATCGCCGACATCGAGGCGCGCAACACCGCCTCGATCCGGCTGCACGAGCGCTTTGGCTTCCGTCACGTGGGCACCGTGCCGGAGGTCGGCACCAAGTTCGGCAGGTGGCTCGACCTGACGATCATGCGCCTTCCCCTGGCCTGAGCGGCATCGCCTCCGACCTGTCGCTGTCCTCTGATGCCTCGCGCGGCTCAGCCCTGTCGAGAAGCGCATGGCTCAGGGCTGGGAGGAGCTCGTCCTGCGCAGCTGCCGCCCCTGACCGGCGGGCCGGCCGTACGTCCCGTCGACGTCAGTTCCGTTGCGGCCTTCTCCGGTGCAGCCGTCGTTTCCTCCGGCAAGATCGTTCGTTGAACCCGGTATGACGGATCGCCCTGTGCGATGGCGTTCTTGTGGTTCGGCGTGAGGGAGGGGCTGTTCATGGCCAGCGTGTTCCAGCGGAACAAGATCAAGGGAATGTTCGCGGCATTCGATGCCGACGGTGACGGCTATCTGCGGAGGGACGACTTCGAGGCCCTCGCGGTCCGTTGGGGCCGACTGCCGGGAGTGGGGCCGGGGACGGAGCTGCGCGCCCGGGTGGAGGCGGTCGTCATGGGCTGGTGGGAGGGGCTGCTGGCGGTCGGCGACGCCAACAACGACGGCAGTGTCGACTTCGACGAGCTCGTCGTGCTCGTGGACCGGCTGCCGTCCATGCGCGAGTGCGTCACGGCGACCGCCGACGCGATCTTCGACGCCGTCGACGAGAACGAGGACGGCCGGATCTCCCGCAGCGAACACCGCCGCCTCATCGAGACCTGGCACGGGCAGAGCATCGACACCGACGAGGTCTTCGACCTTCTCGACCTGGACGGTGACGGCCACCTGAGCCGCCCGGAGTTCGCCGTGCTGTGGGCCCAGTTCTGGATCAGTGACGACCCGACCGAGCCGGGCAATCTGGTCTGCGGGCGGATCCCGCACCAGGGGCACGCGAGCACGGTCGAGGCGTGAGCCGGCAGTACTCCCGGCCTCCTTCCGTTCTTCAGCCCAGGAACGCCGCAGTGGTTGCCACGAACCGGTCGGCGTCATCGAGCCAGGGATAGTGACCCGCCCCCGGCTGCACCACGAGCGTGGCATCGGGGAACAGCGCCGCGAATTCGGCCACCGGCCGAGGGGGACTGTTCAGGTCGAACTCTCCACCGAGCAACAGGACGGGGGCCTCGCAGGCGGCGAGCGCCGCACGCGTGGCCTCCGGGCTGAAGGCGCCCTCGGCCGCGAAGCCCGCGACAGCGTCCTGGTTGCCCGGCCGGGCGACGGCATAGTGCTGCCGCGCCGCGGCATCCCACCGGCCGCAGAAGAACGGAGCGATGGCCTCCCAGTCGCTGCCGGTACCTTCGGTGATCGCCTCCAATGCGGCGAAGGCCACCGGGAACCACGGCTCGTTCCTCCGCAGCTGCGCGAGCTCGCGGCGCGTCTCCCCGCTGATCTCCACCCCGACAGCTCGGGTACCAGGGCCGATCAGGGCGAGTCTGCCGACGTTCGCCGGGTACCGGGCCACGTATTGCGTCGCGATGTTCGCGCCGGCGGAGTGACCGAGGAGATCCGTCCTGGCGAGACCGAGGTGCTCGCGCAGCGCCTCGACGTCGTCGACGAGACGGTCACAGCGGTAGGAGGAGGGGTCCTGCGGAACGGCCGACCCGCCGGTGCCGCGCAGGTCCAGGACGATCAGCTTGCGGTGCCCGGACAGGCCGCCGAGATCGCCGAGGTAGCGGGAGTCGGTGGGACCGCCCGGGATGCAGACGACCGGGTCGCCGTCTCCGTGTACGCGGTAGGAGAGCTGGGTTCCGTCAGGTGCGGAGAAAGTAGGCATGCCGTGGATCCTGACACTCATAACCTGGTTGTACAACCCGGTTATCATGGTGAGGTGCTCAGGGTATATAACCGCTTCATGGCGGGCGAAGAGAACACGCACCAGATCCCCGAGGGACTGACCCAGGGGCTGACCGAGGCGCAGGCCGAGCGGATGCTCGCCGACATGAACGAGGTCATCCGCGCGGGGGAGGAGATGCGGAAGCTCCGCACCGAGATGATCAAGATCTTTGTGGACCTCGGCTGGACCCAGGACAGGATTGCCCGGCTCGCCGACATGAGTCAGCCCGCCGTGTCCAAGCAGGTGGCGAAGTACCGGTTGGGCGAACCGCTGCCCCCGACGACGTTGTCCCTCGACCAGCGCGACGTGCCGTGGCTCGAAGGACGTCTGTGGGGCCTCGCCGAGGAGATCGCCGAGACCGTCGACTCCGCTCGCTGCGCGCGCTACGTCAACGCCATCGCCAGGGGGAAGAAGCGCTTCACGCCCCGGAACGTCGACGAGCTGCGCCGCCTCGTCGAGGAGGACCTGAGGCTGCACCGGGCGGAGCTGGCCGGCAGCCACCGGAACGCGTACGACGAGATCAGCCGCGGCCTCGACGTCCCCGCGAAGGTCACCGCCGCCGGATCGGCCTCCGTGCGTCGCGCCCTCGCCTGCCAGGTCCAGCGCGACCGGCTCAGGAACGACGCCTGAGTGCCTGCGGCCGGTAGCGGCACCCCACTACAGCCGACCGCCACTGCCGGACCCGCCTGGCGGCGAACACCGACCCCGGCTGGAACTGGGCATGTTGACGCCCGGGTCGGCGATGGCCGTGTCAGGTCCGGCGGGCCAGGAGGTAAGCCCGGCGCGTGTCGACTTCGGTGGCGTAGGAGGCGCGTTCCATCCGCATCGTCACCTCGAAACCGGCCTCCTCCAGCAGTCCGGCGATGTGGGAGGGGGCGAGGAAGCGGAAGTCGACATCCACGTCATGTCCCCACCATTCGTCCAGGTGCCGGACCTCCTCCCCGATGTGGAACGAGAGCAGGAGCAGCCCGGAAGGGCGCAGCACCCGCCGTATCTCCTCGAAGGCGCGGAGCAGTTCTCGGGGTCGAGGTGGATGATCACGTAGAAGGCGATGGCCGAGGCGAATTCGCCGTCTTCTGCCGGCAGTGCCAGCAGGTCGCCCTGTCGGAACTCCACCTTCGGATAGCGGCGTCGGGCGGTGGCGACCATCCCCGCTGACAGATCGATGCCGACCGTACCGGCACCCTGTTCGGCGAGCCAGGCCGCCACGTGTCCGGGGCCGCAGCCGAGGTCGGCGATCGTGGCGTCCGGTCCCGTCTCCTCCAGGAGGCTGGTGAGCAGCGCCCGGTCGAGCGGCTTCCCGGCGAGCTCGTCGTGCAGCCGCGCCGCGTACTCCTCGGCCACGGTGTCGTAACTTCGCCGGACGGAGTCGCGGCTTCCCTCGTCTTCCATGACAGCCGTCTTACCACGGACCTGCCGCCGTCGACGGGCCGTTGCAGCGATCCCTCACCTGTCGACGGGAGGGGGTGGCTCTGGCCGCTGTTGCCAACGGGTTGCTGCCTCAGTGTGCGGCGGACTCGTCGAGCATCCAGCGGCGGACGGCCAGGACCCGTGGCAGGGCGATGACCCGTTGCGGCGAGCCGTCCTCGCGCTCGACGACGAACTGTCGCTGGACAACGACGCCAACCTCGGCGCGGTCGGCGAGTACCGGCGCGGTGCGCTGGCGCACACCCAGAACCTCGTCTATCTGACCGGTGAGGTCGGAGTGGGCGGTGGCGTGATCATCAACGGCGCGCTGATGCGCGGCTCTTCGGGGTACGGCGGCGAAGTCGGGCACATCACGCTGATGCAGGACGGGCCGCTGTGCGGCTGCGGCCGCAGGGGCTGCTTCGAAGCACTGGTCGGCATCGGCTCGATCATCCAGCAGGCGGCGCCGGACCTGGCCGGCAGTACGGCGCAACCGCTGACCGACCTGGCCGCGAAGGTCGCCGAGGTGGCCCGCCGGGCCGAGGCCGGTGACCCGCGGACGACCGCCGCGCTGGTCCGGGTCGGCGAGTGGCTGGGCCGCGGATCGGCGATCCTGCTCAATCTGTTCAACCCTCAGGCCCTCATCCTCGGCGGCTACTTCGTGACGCTGGCGCCCTGGATCATGCCGCCCGCCCGGCGCACGCTCGCCGCGCACACCATCGCGCCGAACCTCGGCGGCTGTCAGGTCGCGCTGTCCACCCTCGGCTTCACCGCGGCGGCCAGGGGCGGAGCGTCGTCGATCATCGACGCCATCGACACCGCGCGGCTCCCGCTGCCGCGCGGCGGCTCCGCGGCACACCGATAACCGGTGCGGGACCTCTTGACGACGGCCCTCACCCCACTTACTTTCTCCCCTCAACTAACGAACACCTCCTGAGAGTTCAGGAGGACCGGTCACCGGACGCCTCGGCGGGGCGTCCTTCCGCAAGGCGGCTTCGCGCTGCCCTGGAAGGGGAACCCCGTGCGTTCAGTCCTGCCCGCAAGCCTCCTGCCCGCAAGGCCCGCGAGACGTCCACGTCCACACCGCGTCCGGTTCCGCACCCTGTTCACCGCTCTGCCGGCCTCGGCACTGCTCCTGCTGGGCGCCACCGGAGCCATTGCCCCGGCGGCCGCCCACGACGGCCCGCACCCGGCCGCCGCGGCCGCCTTCCAGCAGGTGCAGCTCGCGCGGGGCACCGCGCAGACCGGCGAGCCGATGAGCCTGGCGGTGCTCCCCGACCGCACGGTCCTGCACACCGACCGGCGCGGCACCATCTTCAAGACCGACGCGGCCGGCACCACCTCCGTCGCGGGCACGCTGCCCGTCTACACCCACGACGAGGAGGGCATCCAGGGCATCACCACCGACCCGGCCGTCGCCACCAACCACTGGATCTACGTCTACTACTCACCCGTCCTGAACACCCCGGCGGGCGACGCCCCCTCCGACGGGACGGCCGCCGACTTCGCGCCCTTCGCCGGGCACAACCAGCTCTCGCGCTTCACCCTGCGGGCCGACGACACCATCGACCCCGCCAGCGAGAAGCAGCTCCTGCAGATCGCCACCAACCGCGGCATGTGCTGCCATGTCGGCGGCGACCTGGACTTCGACGCCGCGGGCAACCTCTTCATGACCACCGGCGACGACTCCAACCCCTTCTCCTCCGACGGCTACAGCCCGCTGGACACCCGCGCGTCGCGCAACCCGGCCTACGACGCCCAGCGCTCCGCCGCCAACAGCAACGACCTGCGCGGCAAGCTGCTGCGCATCCACCCCGAGGCCAACGGAACGTACACCGTCCCGGCCGGGAACCTGTTCGCGCCGGGCACGGCGAAGACCCGGCCCGAGATCTACGCGATGGGCTTCCGCAACCCGTTCCGCATGAGCGTCGACCGCCCGACCGGCACCGTCTACATCGGCGACTACGGGCCGGACGCCGGAGCGCTGAGCGCCACCCGGGGACCGGGCGGCCAGGTCGAGTTCGACCGGGTGACCTCACCCGGCTTCTACGGATGGCCGTACTGCACCGGCACCAACACCACCGACGAGACGTACAACGCCTTCGACTTCGGCACCAACACCTCGGGCACGAAGTTCGACTGCGCGGGCGGCCCCGTCAACAGCTCGCCCAACAACACCGGGATCAGCAAACTCCCGGCCGCCCGGTCGTCCTGGATCAAGTACGACGACTGCAGCATCACCCAGTTCGGCTGCGGCAGCGAGTCACCCATGGGCGGCCCGGTCTACCACTACGACCCGAACCTCGTCTCCTCGGTGAAGTTCCCGCAGTCCTACGACGGGCATGCCTTCATCGGCGAGTTCGGCCGCCGCTGGATCAAGGACGTGCAGGTCAACGCGGACGGCAGCGCGGGCACCATCACCGACTTCCCCTGGACCGGCACCCAGGTCATGGACATGGCCTTCGGCCCGGACGGCGCGCTGTACGTCCTGGACTACGGCACCGGCTTCGGCGACGGCGACTCCTACTCCGGCCTGTACCGCATCGAGGCGATCGGCGCCGACGGCCGCGCGCCCGTCGCCCAGGCCGCCGCCACCCCGTCCTCGGGCCAGGCGCCACTGGCGGTCACCTTCTCCTCGGCCGGCACCACCGACCCGGACGGTGACGCGCTCACCTACGCCTGGGACTTCGACGGCAACGGCAGCACCGACTCCACCGCCGCCAACCCGGCGCACACCTACCCCGACAACGGCCAGTACCCGGCGAGACTCACCGTCACCGACACCCACGGGCTGACCGGCACCGCGAGCGTCACCGTCACCGTCGGCAACACCGCACCGGTCCTGACCATCACCGCGCCCGCCAACGGCCAGATCTTCCACTTCGGCGACGCCGTCCCCTTCCGGGTCACCGTCACCGACGCCGAGGACAGCGCCGTCGACTGCTCCCGGGTCCAGGTCCAGTACCTGCTCGGGCACGACAGCCACGCGCACGCCATGACCGACGCGACCGGCTGCTCGGGCACCATCCAGACCGTCGTCGACGGTGAACACGCCGGCTCCGCCAACCTGTTCGGCGTCTGGCGCGCCTCGTACACCGACAACGGCGCGAACGGCCAGCCCGCGCTGACCGGCACCGCCACCAACATCACACCCACCGCGACCAAGCAGGCCGAGTACTACACCGGCTCCAGCGGCGTCCAGCCCGCCAGTCATGACGCGGCGGAGGGCGGCACCACCGTCGGCTACATCGAGAACGGCGACTGGATCTCGTTCACCCCCTACAACCTGGCCGGCATCACCACCTTCACCGCCCGCGCCTCCTCGGCCGGCTCCGGCGGCACCCTCGAACTGCGGGCCGACTCCCCCACCGGCACGCTCATCGGATCCGCCACGGTTCCGGTCACCGGCGACTGGAACACCTTCACCGACGTCACCGGAGCCGTCACCGCTCCGAGCGGCACCCACACCCTGTACTGGGTGTTCAAAGGCGGCGCCGGGAACCTCTACGACCTCGACCAGTTCACCTTCGGCGGGTCCGGCACCGTTCCGGGCACCGTCCAGGGCGAGGCGTTCACCAGCTCCGCGGGCGTCCAGACCGCCCCGCACGCCACCGCGCACGGCGGCCAGACCCTCGGCTACATCGACAACAACGACTGGGCCGGATACGCCGGAACCGACCTCAGCCACGCCAACGGCCTGACCGTACGGGTCGCCTCCGGCGGCATCGGCGGCACCCTCGAAGCCCGTGCCGGATCGGCCACCGGACCGCTGCTCGGCAGTGTCACGATCCCCGTCACCGGCGGCTGGGAGAACTACACCAGCCTGACGCTCCCGCTGACCCCGTCCCCGACGAGCGGACTCTTCCTGGTCTTCCACGGCGGCACCGGCGGTTCGCTCTTCGACGTCGACGACTTCACCGTCACCAACGGCGCCGCCCTCACCACCGTCACCCAGGCGGAGATCTGGACCGCCACCGGCGGGCTGCTGCCCGCCGACCACGCGGCCGCGCACGGCGGGAAGACCGCCGGCTACATCAACAGCGGCGACTGGGCGACCTACGCGGGCTTGGACCTGTCGAAGGTCACCCGCTTCAGCGCCCGGGTCGCCTCCGCCGGCGCCGGCGGCACCCTGCAGATCCGGGCCGGATCGGCCACCGGAACGGTCCTGGGCACCGTGGCCGTCACCGGCACCGGCGGCTGGGAGACCTTCGCCGACGTCTCCACGACCCTCACCGCGAACCCCGCGACGACGCTCTGCCTGACCTTCACCGGCGGCAGCGACTACCTCTTCGACGTGGACGACTTCACCCTCACCCGCGGCGCCTGATGGCGCGCACGCCCGCACCGCTCCCCCTCGAACCGCGGAAAGGCACTCCATGTACCCACCCATCCGGTTCCGCCGCAGGCACGGCGCGCGCCGCCGGCCGCTGCTGCCGACCCTGGCCGCCGCGCTGCTCGGCCTGCTCGCCCCCTTCGCCCTGACCTGCTCCGCCCAGGCCGCGCCGTCCTTCAAGGTGCTGGTCTTCTCCAAGACCGCCGGCTTCCGCCACGACTCCATACCGCCGGGATCGCCGCCATCCAGAAACTCGCCAGGACAACGGCTTCGGCGTCGACGCCACCGAGGACGGCGCCGCCTTCACCACCGCCAACCTCGGCCAGTACCAGGCGGTGATCTGGCTCAGCACCACCGGCAACGTCCTCGACGCCGCCCAGCAGTCCGCGTTCGAGCAGTACATCCGCTCGGGCGGCGGCTACGCCGGAGTGCACGCCGCGGCCGACACCGAGTACGACTGGCCCTGGTACGGAAGCCTGGTCGGGGCGTACTTCGACTCACATCCCGCCATCCAGCAGGCCGCCGTCACCGTGGAGGACCGCACCGACCCGGCCACCGCCCACCTGCCGGCCCGCTGGACCCGCACCGACGAGTGGTACAACTACCGCGCCAACCCCCGCGCGCAGGTGCACGTCCTGACCGCACTCGACGAGAGCAGCTACTCCGGCGGCACCATGGGCGGCGACCATCCCAACACCTGGTGCCACCCCTATGACGGCGGACGCGCCTGGTACACCGGCATGGGCCACACCCAGGAGAGCTGGGCCGATCCCGCGTTCACCACGCTGGTGCTGGGCGGCATCCGCACCGTCGCGGGAGCCGTCGCCTCCGCCTGCAACAACCCGGTCGGCTCGCCCGGCGGTACGACCGTTCAGGGTGAGGCCTGGAGCAGCCAGAGCGGAGTCCAGGCCGCCGCGCACGCGGCGGCGCACGGCGGAGCGACCGCCGGCTACATCGACAACGGCGACTGGAGCGGTTACGCCGCCCTCGACCCGCGGACCGCTTCGACGGTGAGCGTGCGGGTCGCCTCCGCGGGCGCGGGAGGCACCATCGGATTCCACTCCGGCTCTGCCGCGGGCCCGCTCCTCGGTTCCGTCGCCGTGCCGGTGACCGGCAGTTGGGAGACGTTCACGAACGTGTCGACGCCCCTTGCCGCCGGCACCGCACCAGGCCTGTACCTGACCTACTCCGGAGGGCAGGGCGCGCTGTTCGACGTCGACGACATCACTCTCTCCCCCGGCTCGACGGCCCCCACCACGACCACGCTCCAGGCCGAGAACTGGACGAGCCAGAACGGGGTCCAGGCCGCGGACCACGCGGGGGCCCACGGTGCCCGCACCGCCGGCTACATCGAGGCCGGCGACTGGATCGCCTTCGCCGGTGAGGACACCTCCCACCTCACCCGGATCTCCCTGCGGGTCGCCTCGGCGGGCTCCGGCGGCACCACCGCCGTCCACGCCGGCTCGCCCACCGGCCCGCTGCTGGGCACCGTCACCGTCCCGGTCACCGGCAGCTGGGACACCTTCGCCGATGTCGCGGCCTCCCTCACCCGAGTGCGGGCACCGGCCTGTACCTCGTCTTCAACGGCGGCGGCGGGTTCCTGTTCGACGTAGACGACCTCACGCTGACCAGGACCGGCTGACCGGGTGGCCCACCGGACTGCCCGGACCGGCTGACCGGTCCGGGCGGGCGGGAGGGAGTGCGCACGCTCCGGGAGGTCCGGGGTGTGCGCATTTCCCGTTGCGGCGGGCTGGGCGCGGCCGTTACGTTCTCCTGGCCGTCCACGACCGCGGACCGGCGCCGTCGGCAGGAGGTGTGCAGCGGATGCGTACGAGCTCTCAGCAGCCGGACCAGCGTTCTGCCGCCCTCCACCTCTCTCCGACGGAGTCACCTTGCCCATCAGCATCACCCCGCTGACCGACCCCGACACCACCCCCTCCGGCTACCGGCTCGCCTGGCTGGCCGCCGACGCCACGGGCACCCCGGTCGGATCCGCGTTCCTGCGCGTCTTCACCCGCACCGGCCAGGATCATCTCGCCGAGCTGGAAGTGCGGGTGCATCCGGCCGAGCGCCGCCACGGCACCGGCTCCCTGCTGCTGGAGGCGGCCGTGGCCGCCGCACGCGCGGCCGGCCGGCGCTGCGTCCTCGCCCAGACCGAAGCCGACTCCCCCGGTGACCTGTTCCTGCCGGCCAGGGGCTTCCGCAAGGTGCTGACCCTGACCTACACCCGGCTCCCGCTGGAGCGCGCGGACCTCGCCGCGCTCACCGGCATCACTGAACGCCCGCACCCCGGCTACCGGTTGGTCTCCTGGGCCGGAACCGTCCCCGACGACCTCGCCGGGACGTTCGCCGCGTCGCGCCGGGCCATGGACGACATGCCGATGGACGACACCCACTACGGCACGGTCGTCTGGGACGTGGAGCGGGTCCGGTCCGTGGCCGAGGCGGTCGCGAAGCGCGGGGATCTGCTGCACACGGTCGCCGCCGTCGACGTGTCCGACGGCTCCATCGCCGGATTCAGCGAACTGGTCGTCCCCGGGGACGGTACGGGCGACGGCCAGCACTACGGCACGGGCGTGCTGCCCGAGCACCGCGGGCACGGCCTCGGCCGCTGGATGAAGGCCGAGTCGATCCGGCAGGCCCGGCTGGGCCATCCCGCGCTCGCCGGTCTGCTGACCGACACCGCCGACAGCAACCGGCACATGCGGGCCATCAACGACGAACTCGGCTACATACCGACACACCGGTCGGCCGAGTACCAGCTCGACCTCCAGGGTTTTGGCGACACGGCGGAGAAAGTGATATTTACTCAGTCGATCAACGCACCGCCGGTGCTGATCCGCGCCGCCCCGCCCACCTGTTGAGGACTCCGTGTCGAACCGTCGTCAGCCCAAGCAGCGCCGCTACATAGCGCTGTCCGTCGCCAGCCTGATCCTTCTCGCGGGCGGCGGCGCCATCGCGGCCGAGGCCGTGTCCTCGCGGGGAACGACGACACACAGCAGTCCGAGAACGTTGCCGATGGGACCGGGCCGGACGGCGCCGCCGGCACCGGCGCCACCGCCGGATCCGTCAAGCCGTCCGTCCCGGGAGCGGTCAAGCCGGCGGCGGGTGCCTCCTCGCCGGGGAGCACCACGCCGCCGGCCGGGACCCCGGGCGGCGCGTCGGCCCACGCGACCCCGGCCGCCACCACCGCCGCGGGCACGCGTGCCGGTGGGCAGCCGGCGGCGGGGCAGTCGAGCACCGTGGTGCGGTTGCCTGCGGCGCGGGTCTTCACCGGTCAGGCCTTCGACACCTGCACCGCCCCGAATCTGACCACCATGAACGCCTGGCGCAAGAGCTCGCCGTACGGCGCCGCCGCCGTCTACATCGGCGGAAAGAACCGCGGCTGCGCGCAGCCGCAGCTGACCAGCTCCTGGGTCCGGTCCGTGCACACGGCCGGCTGGCAGCTGATCCCGCTGTACGTCGGGGCGCAGCCGCCCTGCCAGACCAGCAGGAACCCGGAGCGGATCACCGCCGCCAACGCCGCCTCACTGGGCACGGCGGACGGCGCGGACGCCGTCGCGAAGGCGTCGGCGCTGGGGATGCGCTCCGGCAGTGCGATCTACCTGGACATGGAGGCGTTCGACATCGGCAACGCCTCCTGCGTCCAGTCCGTGCTGACCTATGTGCAGGCCTGGGACCGGGCAGCGCACGCGAAGGGCTACTGGGCCGGTTTCTACGGGTTCAGCCAGTCCAGTGCCGCCGCGATCGCCACCGCCGCCGGCAGCCACAAGGCGGACCTCCCGGACGCCCTCTGGTACGCCCGCTACGACAGCAACGCCGACACCACCACGGGCTTCCCCTTCGCCTCCGGCCTGTGGACCGGCCACCGCCGCGGCCACCAGTACGCGGTGAACAAGAAGGAGACCTTCGGCGGAGCCACCGTCACCGTCGACCACAACGCCTGGGACGCCCCCGTCGCCGTCGTGAACTGACCCGCCGACCGCGATGGCGGTCAGCCGCCGGCCGCGGGCTCCTGTCCGTCGCGAGGGCGTCCAGCGCCTCCGGCGACCAGGACAGCCGGCCGGCCCGCAGATCGTCCACCACCGAGCGCACCCACTGAACCTCCGCGGCCGTCACGGCGCGGAGGTATTCGGTTTCCAGCAGGGAGATCCGCGGCAGCCCGCGGGCGCTCTCGGCGGCCAGGCTCGCGTCGAGGCCGGCCAGGGTGTCGGTGAGCGCGTCTGCGCGGCGCTCCAGCGCGGCCAGCATCTCCTGCGGGGTGAACAGCAGCAGCAAGGACAGCGCCGCCGGGAACTCGGGAACTCCTGCTTGGGCGCGGCGAGCATCGTGTCCAGCCATTCGCGCGTGGTCGCGCGCCCGGCGTCGGTCAGCTCGTACACGGTCCGCTCGGGGTACTGGTGGTCGCGTTCGGTCTCCCGGACCGTGATCAGCTCCGCGGCGAGCAGCCGCTCGATCGTCCGGTAGAGGCCCGCGCGCTGGCTGACGTTGACGACCTGGTCCTTGCCCCACTGCTTGATGAGCCGCTGCACGCCGTACGGGTGCAGCGGCTTGTAGTGCAGCAGGCACAGGACGGTCAGGGCCAGCGGGGAACTGCGAGGGGGAGGGCTCATGCCCTGATACTACCCACACATTTACTAGTTGACTCAAGACTAGTTGCACTGCAACTATCGATCCATCGAGAGTTCGGCCGCCCCGACCGGAAAGGATCGTGTCATGTCCTCCACCACGCCCTCCTCCACCACCCGCAGCGCCCTCGTCATCGGCGGTGGCATCGGCGGCCCGGTCGCCGCGCTGGCCCTGCACCGGGCCGGTATCGAAGCCACGGTGTACGAGGCCTACGCCGGCACCGCGGACGGTGTGGGCGGCGGGCTGGGACTCGCCCCCAACGGTCTGGCCGCCCTCGACGTCATCGGACTCGGCGACCTCGTGCGCGCGATCGGCACACCCACCACGGCCATCGTCCTGCAGAGCGGGAACGGCAAGCGGCTCGGCGAGTTCGGCAGCCCGCCCGGTGTGGAGTCGGCGCGGTTCGTCTGGCGCGCCGATCTGTACCGGGCGCTCCTCGACGAGGCGGCCCGTCGCGGGGTCCGCACCGTGCACGGCAAGCGGCTGGTCGCCGCGCGGGAGACCCCCGGCGGTGTGACCGCGCACTTCGCGGACGGGACGACGGCCGAGGCCGATGTGCTGATCGGGGCGGACGGCATCCGCTCGACGGTGCGTGCGCTCATCGACCCGGACGCGCCACGGCCCCACTACGGCGGCCTGTTCAGCTTCGGCGCCCCGGTCAAGGACACCGGGCTGCCGTCGACCGGCGGAATGATGTACATGGCGTTCGGCAAACGCGCCTTCCTGGGTTACCAGGTGCACGACGACTCCTCGGGCGTGTGGTTCGTGAACCTGCCGCATCCGGAACCGATGACCGTGGCCGAGGCCGCGGAGACCGGCGCCGAGGAGTGGCTGCGCGTCCTGGCCGCGGCGTTCACCGGCGACCGGGTCCCCGCCGCGGAGCTGCTGCGCAGGACCGACCCCGCCGATCTGCTGATCGCCGGCCCCATGGAGAACATGCCGCGGGTGCCGGCCTGGAGCCGGGGCGGATGGTGCTCATCGGCGACGCGGCGCACGCCGCCTCCTCCAGCTCGGGACAGGGCGCCTCGCTCGCCGTCGAGAGCGCCGTCCAGCTGGCCCGCTGCCTGCGCGACCTGCCGCACGAGGAGGCGTTCGCCGCCTACGAGGAGCTGCGCAGGCCCCGCGTCGAGCGGATCATCAAGGCGGCCGACCGCACCAACAGCAACAAGGCCGCGGGCCCGGTCGGGCGGGTGCTGCGGGATCTGCTGCTGCCGCTGGTGATGAAGCTGAACAAGCCGGAGAAGTCGGCCTGGCAGACCGGCTACCGCATCGACTGGGACGCCCCGGTCAGCGCCGCCCCGCACCCGGACGGCACCCCCGCATAGCACCACGACCCCTTCGTGGTCCGCGGCCCGCGCGGCCGGGGGGAAATCGGGGGCGTCGATTCCGGGTACCTTTGAGGACGGCAGCCGCGTCTGCCTGTTCCGAGCCCGGACCGCGCAGGTGGGTCGTGAGGGCGAGGACAAGGGTCATCGACTCACGCCATCGCCTCAGTCCGGTCTTCCCGGCCTTCTGCGGGACCGCGTGGAAAACCGCTGGAGGACTGTATGACGACGAACCGTGCCCGCAAGGACGTGATCCGCGACCGGATGACCGCGACGGGTGAGACGTACAACGTCGCCGCCCGCAACATCCTGGCGATGCGCCACACCTCGCAGACGGCGGAGGCGTGCCGCGTCCAGCGCTGGCAGCCCCCCGTCCGGCTGGACCTGCCGTGTCCGTGCGGCAGCACCTGCGAGCCCGGCGAGAAGTGCGGCCGCTGCCACGCCCTGCACAAGCACGTCGCGCGGAACCCCGGCAGCCTGGTCGACGTGGAGGTCTGGGAGGACCGGTACGAGTGCATGGGCTGCTCGGCCTCGTACGTCGTCACGGTGCTCCTGCCGGACAGCCCCTGGGGCGTCGTCGAGATGGTGCCGCAGGGCGGTGTCGCGGAACCGGTGGCCAAGGCCCGGCTCTACCCCGGCGTGCTGCACCCGCGGATGGCCTCCGAGGTCAACCACGACCCGTCCTGAACCCCTCCGCCTCGTCACCGGCCCTCCGGGCTCCCCGGCGGGTCCAGGTGCGCGAGGGCGGCTGACGTCAGGGCCGTGATGCCCGCGGGGACGGTGAGCCGCGGGTCCGGGCGGAACTCCGGAGCGTGGTTGGGCGGCAGCGCGGCCAGTTTGGCGGCCGCCGAGTCGCCCGGAGCCTCGGCCCACTGCTTGGGCCCGACCGAGCCGAGCATCCAGTAGGCCGTCCGTATGCCCTCGACGCCGTGCAGGGACGCCCCGGCGGGCCCGTAGAGCGGGAAGTCCTCGGTCGCCAGCGACGGCGGCCAGACGGCCACCCGCTGCGGCCCGAAGGCGCGCTGGTGCGCGCGCAGCACCGCGGCCGCCGTCCCGTGGTCGGCCCGGGTGGGATGGGACCGGGACACGGTGCTGATGACGGGCTCCGCCGGGCAGTCCGATGCCGCGCACTCGGCTCGCACCACCCGCCGCACGGCGCCGGTCGCCCGGTCGAGGGACTCCTGGGTGAAGGCGCGGACGGAGATGTCCAGGGTGGCGTGATCGGGGACGACATTGCCGCGGGTGCCGGCGTGCAGCGATCCGACGGTGATCACGACCTGGTCGGCCGGGCTGGTCTCCCTGGCGACGACGGTCTGCAGCCGCAGCACGATGGCCGCCGCGGTGACCACGGGGTCGACCGTCAGATGCGGGGCCCCCGCATGACCACCGCGCCCGTGCACGATCACCTGCAGCATCGCGCTGCCCGCCAGCACGGGCCCGGCCGCGTGCGCGACCATCCCGGCGGGCAGCGGGACGGTGTGCTGGGCGAGCACCACGTCGGGAGGAGCGAACCGGGTGTAGAGGCCGTCGTCGAGCATGGCCCGCGCGCCGGTCAGGGTCTCCTCCGCCGGCTGGCCGACGACCATGACCGTGCCGGACCAGTGCCCGGCGGTCCGGGACAGCAGCGCGGCCGCGCCGGCCGCGCAGGCGAGGTGCATGTCGTGGCCGCAGGCGTGCATGACGGGGACCGGCTGCCCGTCACCGCCGGGCGCGATGACGTCGCTGGCGTACGACAGGCCGGTGCGCTCCTTGACGGGCAGCGCGTCGAGTTCGGTGCGCAGCAGCACCACCGGGCCGGGGCCGTTGCGCAGCAGCCCCACCACGCCGTGGCCGCCGATGCCGGTGGTGACCCGGTATCCCGACGCACCGAGCCGCTCCGCCAGCCGCCCGGCCGTGCGCTCCTCGGCCCCGGACAGCTCGGGGTGCCGGTGGACGTCCAGGTAGAGCTCGACGGCGGGCCGCAGGACGTCCGGCACTCCGGCCAGCACAGGGGCCGTGTCGACGGCGGTCGGGGTCATGGGCGGCACGCTCCGGTCCGGGTAGGGGTTGCCAGGGGTGGCCTGCCCGACAGTGAGGTGACAGCGGTACGCGCGGCGATCTGCCAGCGGACCCGCGTAGAAAAGAAGCAGGCGCAGCGCACGGAACCCCGTGAGGCTCGCGAATCCCGCATGATTCGTGATTCCCCCGCGAACGTTCCCGCGCAGGCGCCGTTCCCCCGGATGGACCGCTGGGTCCGGCCGGCCCGGCCAGTGTTGACGAGGAGTCACAATGTCGAACAGCCCCCTGGAGTCGCTCGCCCTGGAAATCCTGGAGCTCGAGTCGGAGACCTTCGAGATCACCGACTACTCGGACGCCAGCGAGGTCATGCTCGGCTCGTCCACCAGCTGCAGCAGCACCAGCACGTGCAGCAGCACGACCAGCACCACCAGCTGCACCGCCTGACCGAGGCGAACACCCGCCGCGCGACCGCGAACACGTCCTGTCCGTGTCGCGGTCGCGCGGCGGGGCCGTAAGTCTCCGCGGCGTTACGACCGACGGTACGACCGGCCGTACCGCCACCCGTTTCCGGCTCACGGGAACGGGTGCGGCACCCGGCGCAGTTCGCCGTCCGCCAGATCCGTGTCCCGCAGTCCGGCGCGGCGGAACGCCGACCGCAGCCGGGGCATGTTCAGGGCACGCTGCCGCGTCCAGCCGAAGTCGATGGGCAGCAGCCCCGGCACCAGCGTGCAGACCGTCCGCAGTCCCAGCTGCTCCTGTTCCGGGGTCGTCTGGTCGACCACGATCACATCGAAGCCCGCTCCGACGAGTGCGTCACGGCACAGCACCACGTCGTCGAGCAGATCGCCCGAACCCGAACGCGTCCGCTCCCACCCGCTGTACAGCTCCGCCAGCGGGCGGACGGCCGTGGGCCGGAGATAGCTGTCGGCGTGGGCGGCCATCCGCTGCAGTCCGAACAGCGCGGCGTGGTCCGGCAGCCGCCGTACGAGGTCGAAGTCCTCGGCCATCGCGTCCAGTTCGGCCGGCCGGGCCCGTACCTGGCCCGGCAGGTGCGGGATGTACGTGAGGATCTCGGACAGCGCCGACTCCACGGCCGTCTCCGGGTCGAAGGCGGCGCCGGCCGCGAAGGCGAGCGTGCCGGGACCGCCGTCCCTGCGCACCGCGAGCCCCGTCGCCACCGGGACCGGCAGGTCCACCCGGTTGTCGAAGACATGGACGTCATAGCCCTGCAGTGCCGCCCGGTCGACCATCGCCCGGGTCACGCCGCGGGTGCAGGAGTCCAGGTCGATCTCGGTCAGTGCGGCGTTCCCGTACCAGCCGAGCAGGAACGCATCGCGTTCGATGAGCTCCAGCAGCCCGAACAGGATCGCTTCCTCCAGACAGCTGCCGATGGCACAGCCGTTGGAGCACTCGAAGACGAAGTTGTCGGCGGCGAGGCCCGCGCTGTAGTGGGACAGCCGGGCCGGGACCAGGACCGGCCGCTCGTCGCGCAGGGAGTAGCCGGTGACCCACGGGATGGGCCGCTCCGGCGCGAACGGGCTCAGCATCGGGTCGTCGCGGTAGGTCCGCGGGTCGTAGAGTCCGCAGTCGCGCGGGTCCAGGGCGCGGTCGCCCAGGACGTCGTACGACTCGGTGAGCAGCGGTCCGAGCCGGCGGCGATGGGTGCCCGCATAGCGTTCGAGCCCCTCGAGGAACGCGAGATCGCGGCTGGACTCGAAGGAGTTCGACTGGCCGCTCCACGTCACGTCGGTCAGGCCCGCGTAGCCGCGCATGAAGACGCTGCCGGCGACGGGCGCGGTCGTGGGCGAGGTGATGTCGGTCCAGGTCGCTGCGCCGAGCACACCGCAGACGGGATTGGCCAGCGCGGCGGCCGGCAGCTCGTAGGACCGCGGTGACCGCAGCCGGTACGCGTCGGGGGCCGGCTTCGGGCGGGAGGTCAGCGGCGTGAACGGCACCTCGCCTGCGGCACTCGCGTCCGGGCCCGGCGCGGCGCAGTGCGGGCACAGCGGCTCGGCCAGCAGGGGCACCGTGGCGACCTGGAGGGTGGCCAGGTCCAGCCGGGTGACCTGCGGGAGCCGGTGCTCCCCGGCGCGCTCGACAGCGTCCCGCGCGACCGTGTGGGCGTGCACGGACCGGACGGCGTCGGCGACGTACCCGGGGAGCGCGGGCCACTCCCCCGCCGCCCGGGTCGCCGTCCCGGTCTCCCAGGCGTCGCGTTCCGAGCGGGTGCGCAGCCGCTGCCAGCGCATGGCCAGGCACTGGCCGCAGGCGCGCCCGGCGGGGTCCGAACCGCCCCAGGGGCCGATCAGCACGGCGTCCCAGGTGAGGTGGACGGTGGCCGACGGGCGCCGGTCCGCGTGCGGATCGCGGCCGGGACGCAGCACGTCAGCGGCGCCGAGCGGCACCACGACCGGCGGCGCGGCGCCGTCGGACCCTTCGGCCAGGGCCTGTTGGAGGTTCCGGCAGGCGGCGGCCATGAGGGCGGCGCCGGTGAGTACCGGTGGCGTGGGAGCAAGGTCGGTGGTCATCCCCGGTTGCTCCAGCGGAAGGTCTTCGCGGCGATCAGCGCGAACACCGCGGTGAAGCCGATCAGACCCGCGCAGGCCACGGCGAGGTCCGTCGAACTGCCGCGGTTGGACAGCACGCCGATGATGCCGTCGTTGAAGTACCGCAGCGGCAGGGCCCGCGAGAAGGTGCGCAGGAAGCCGGGCATCAGATCGCTGGGGTAGAACGAGCCGGAGAGGAACGCCATCGGCACCATGATGCAGTTGGCGATCGCCGCCACCGCCTCCGGAGTGTCCGCGATGCTGCCGACGACCAGCCCCAGCGCCATGAACGTGGTGATGCCGAGCACCAGCACCGGCACGGCCAGCGGCCAGGTGTTCGCCAGGTGCAGTCCGAACAGCGGCAGCAGGGCGATCCCGACGAACAACGCGGCCTGCACCAGGCCGACTCCGACCGCCACTGCGTAGCGGGAGCCGAGCACGGACGGCAGGGACGTGGGGGTGCGCCAGATCAGCCGGAGGATGTCGTCACGGCGCCAGTGCATGAGGGTGAAGGCCACCCCGAACATCGCGGCGTTGCCGACTCCCCAGGACAGCACTCCGGGCGCGATGTAGTTGATGTACGGCGGGCCGCCGTCCTCCACCGTCTGCCCCTTGAAGATCAGCCCGAACACGACGAGGAAGAGCAGCGGGAAGGCGAAGGTGAAGAAGACGGTCGTGCGATCCCGGACGTAGGCACGGTAGTTGGCCCTGGTCAGTGCGGTGTACGCGCTCACAGTCGGTGCTCCGATCCGGTCAGTTCGAGGTAGGCGTCCTCCAGGGTCGCCGTGCGGGTCTGCACGGCGTCGAGCCCGGCGATCTCCCCCACCGCGATGAGGACCCGGCCTGCGGACCGGGTCTCGATGACGACCTCGCCGCCGTCGAGCACGGCCGCGTCCGCGCCGTCGATGGCCCGGGCCCGTTCGACGGTGATCCGGTCGGCGGGGACGAGCACCCGGGTCGGTGCCTTCAGGTCGCGGATTAGGTTGGCCGGGCTGTCCAGCGCGATGATCCGGCCCTCCGCCATGATCGCCACCCGGTCGCAGAGTGCTTCCGCCTCGTCCAGGTGGTGGGTGGTGTGGACGATCGTGCGCCCTTCGCTCTTCAGGGTCCGCAGCACCCCCCACAGGGCCCGGCGGGCCTCCGGGTCCAGGGCGGCGGTGGGTTCGTCGAGCAGGATCAGCTCGGGGTCGTGGATCAGCGCGGTCGCGATGGCCAGCCGCTGCCGCTGGCCCCCCGACAGGTCGTCGACCCGTACATCGGGTCGGTCCGTCAGCCCGACCAGCCGCAGCGCCCGGTCGGCGGCGTCCGGCAGCAGGCCGTAGAGCATGCCGACGGTCCGCAGGTGTTCCATGGCGGTCAGCCGGGTGAAGAAGGCCGACGCCTGGGTCTGCACTCCCATCCGCTGGAGCAGTGCGGTGTTGCGGGGCCAGGGCGCGGAACCGAGGACGGTGACCGAGCCCGAGTCTGCCTGGCGCAGCCCTTCGACCATCTCGATGAGGGTGGTCTTGCCGGCGCCGTTGGGTCCGAGGATCCCGAAGAACTCCCCTCTCCGCACCGTGAGGGAGACACCGTCGACAGCATGGACCGGGCCGTAGCGCTTGTGTACGTCCTCGATCGCCACGGCCGCGCCGGGGGCGGCTTCCACTGAGGTCATCTCACGTTCCCTTGCCTGGGGATGTGCCGGGGTTTGCGTCGGGGATGGGGCGGGCGGGGCCGCCGGGGGACGTTCGTCTGCCGGGACGTCGGCGGAAGCTTTATCAGGATCGGACTTCTCAGGCCCGCCCTTGTCGCGCTCGGCCCTGCCGCGCGCTGCCAGGCCCAGCCGCCACAGCACGACCGCCGCGGCCAGCAGCAGGACCGGGGCCAGTGCGACGAACATTCCGAAGTGGTCGGCCAGGAACCAGGTGCAGCCGCCGAGGAGGGCGATCGCCGCCCCGACCGTCAGGGCGCCGGCCGCGAGTCCGTAGCCGGCGTAGACGACGCGCGCCCGTACCGGGTAGGCGCGGGCGCCCTCGCCCGGCCGGAACAGCGCGGCCGCCGACTCGCGCAGGAAGGTGCGGCTGTCGGTGGCGAGCCGGCTCGCGCCCAGCCCGTAGCCGAGCAGTTTGTACCCGTCCAGCGGCGGCAGCGGCAGCAGGTTGGCGGCCGCGATGGCGCAGCCGAGCACCATCATCCCGCCGAGCGCGTAGTGCGCCGGATCCTCCTTCGGCAGCAGCGTCCACACCGGCCAGAAGGGCAGCAGGAACACCACGTTCATGGCGGGTCCCGCGGCCGCGGTCGCCATCTGGTGCCGGCGCCTGGCGAAGAACGGCACGTCCTGGACCAGGCAGTACAGGTACGTCGCCGGCAGCCGCCAGCGCAGCCCGATCTCGGAGACGGTGCCGCCGAAGGCCCGGCCGACCAGGCCGTGCGCCAGCTCGTGCAGCGCCAGGCTCACCCACAGGGCCACGCCCACCGCCAGCAGCAGCACCGGACGGCGGTGGAGCTCCGTCAGATCGTGCCGCAGCGTGCCGGACTCGGTGCCGAGCTGGACCAGCATCACGGTGCTCAGGGCCAGCAGCGACCCCAGGAACAGCCGGGTCCGCGCGAAGCCGGTGCGCCGGTGCAGCCCCTCGATCAGCGCTCCCGCGTCGGCGACCAGCCGGGTACGCCCGCTGAACAGCGTCGACCTGGCCGGCGCGGGGTCGTCGGCGGTCCGCGGCGCGGCCGGTTCCGGCGGCCGCTGGTCGCCGGCGAGCAGCCGCCGGGCGTGCAGCAGTCCGAGGAGCTGCTGCCAGTGCGCGTCGCCGAGCCGGGCGCCGAACCGCCGGGCGTACTCCTCGCCGATCTCGTCGAGCGTCCGCACCCCGTCGAGCCGGGTCAGCACGAAGTGCTCCTTGGCGCGCAGCTCGAACCGCCGTCCGCTGACCGGGTCCTTGACCGGGTGGATCTCGGTGCGCCCGCGCAGCGCGGGCGGGCCGACCAGCAGGTCGGGGCGGCTCCGCGGGCGCAGGTCCCGCAGTACGGTCGCGGTCACCGCTCACCCTCCGGCGGCGCGCCCGACTCGCGCAGCGCGCGGGCCAGGACGTAACTGAGGAACGCCTCGTCCCGGATGGTCACCGACATCCGGTTGTTGGTCATATGCATGTACGGGGACATCAGGATCGGCAGCGCGCGCACCGGGTCGGTCACCCGGAAGTCGTCGCCGCCGCTCCAGGACTGGAACTCCAGCTCCCCGCGCACCGCCAGCTCCCGCACCCGGCCGGCGAGTTCGCGGCAGTGGGCCGCCCAGCCGCGAAGGAACCCGGGCAGTTCGTCGTCCGTTCCCCGGGCGATCGCGGACCGGATCTCGCCGAAGCGCCGGCCGAGTTCGGGGCCCATCTCCGTGTAGGCGCGGTCGTAGCCCTTCCTGGCGGTGAAGTTGGTGTCCGAGAAGGCTCCGTCCCAGAACGCGTGATAGTGCTCGAGGAACCGGGCGATCTCCTCGTCCTCGCCGAGGAAGACCGCGGACATCACCATCATCAGCTGGGCCGAGACACCCAGGAGCACGGTCCTCAGGTGCAGGTTCATCGACCGCAGCGACTCCACGACCAGATCGCTGGAGTGCTCGAAGTGCCACTCGGCGAGTTCGACCCCGGCCTGGCCGCCGTACTTGCCGTACTCGGGCTCGTACTCCTCGAAGCTCGCGGAGTTGTTGTCGCGCAGCAGCATCCGGCCGTCGGGGCCCATCAGCCGCTCGCGCTGGTCCTCGGTGTACTCGAGCTCGAACAGCGTGTTGTACAGGTCGGCCAGGAAGCCGGCCTTCACCTCGTACAGGGCCGGACGCCTGCGCAGGAACGCCCCGACCGCCTCGTAGGCGCGCTCGCGCACCTGCTGGGTGGCGGCGGCGCTCGACGGCTTCAGCCGCAGTCGCACATGCGGGCCCTGCAGCCAGTAGTTGATGAAGAAGTGGCCGGACAGCAGCCCCTGCTCGGTCAGTTCCTCCACCAGCGGCTTGACGCATTCCAGCAGCAGCGGGCGGGGGCTCGCCGCGTAGAAGATGTGCAGTGCCTGCCACTCACCGGGCGCGGTCTCCTGTGGTGTGGTGCGGGCGGTCTCCAGCGCGGGTGAGGTCATGTCCGCTCACCGTGTCCTTCCCGATCGGTGGTGGGGTGGGGCGAACGGCCGGGGAAGATCTCCACGGCGAGCTCCGCGACGTGCCGGCCGCGTCCTGATCTGACGTGCAGCTGGTCCTCGGCGGGCAGCATCTCCTCCAGCAGCACCCGGGACGTCCGGTCGCCCAGCAGGCCTTCGAAGGCGACCAGCGACAGGGGGCTCTCGAAGTCGACGTAGTGCGGTTTGGAGCCACCGCTCCAGCCGGCCGGCTGCCCCGTCCCGTCGCCCGCCAGCACGGTGGCGAAGACCTGGCCCGGTATGCGGTGGGTGTGCCGCCAGCGCTGCCAGCCGAGGAACCAGTCGGCGTCGCCCTGTCCGGTCGGGCGCTGCGGCAGGGTGGCCGACGGGGCGGTCCAGCCCCGGCGGCTGAGCACCACGGAACCGTGCCGCACCCGCGGCCGGAGCGTCACCCCCTCGTGCGCCGCCGCGGCCGGTACGCCCGTCCAGACGTCCAGGCCGGTCTTGGAGGTGGGCGAGAGCAGCAGCAGGGTGCGGGGGATCTCCGGCAGCACCATCGGCACCAGATAGCCCAGATAGAGCGGGATGATCTCCTTGCCGAGCCGCCGGGAGCGCACCACCAGCCGGTCGGCGGCGGCATCGTGCTCCACGTACAGGTCGTCGAGGTCGATGCGGCTGTCGGGCGGGGCGGAGCTGGTCTCCCCGGGGCACAGGATCTGGTGGTCGGTCAGCCGGCCGTGCAGATTGAGGTTGGTGGTGGCCGAGCCGGCGGTGATCTCGGCGAACAGCGCCCCGTCCGGCCGGACTCCGCGCAGCGTGCCGAGCAAGCGCTTGGAGAGTCCCGGGTCGTCGGCGGGGGTGTCGAAGCAGTGCGTGAAGCGCGTGAACGGGAAACACAGCCCGCCGAAGGACCCGTTGAGGACGACCAGCGGGTCCTCGTCCCTGCGGACCAGTTGCAGGAAGTGGCTCTGCGGGTCGAAGTGCCGGGAGAGTGGACCGAGTTCGGCGGCCACCGCGTCGACGAAGGCGTCGTCGAGGCGGAGTTCCTCCGCGTCCGGTGCGCGCTCCTCCCACAGCACCCGCATCCGGCGGACGAACTCCGCCCGTGCCGCGTCCAGGGCGGTGATCTGCGGCAGTCCCAGCCAGTTCTCCTCGGGCGGGTGGCCGTCCTTCGGGTCGTGTCCGCTCTGCTGGGAACTGAAGCTCAGGTACTGGTCGAAGATGTCCTCGTGGAAGTCGTGCACGAGCTTCAGCAGGTCGTCGCAGCGCGCTCCGCGGCCGTGGCGGGCCAGGAAGAAGCCCTTGAACGTCAGCCGCTGGGCGAGCGAGACGTCGAAGGCGGGCAGGATCCGGGCCAGTGAGCGCAGCGGATCGGCGGCCAGCTCGGTCCAGGTCCGCAGATCACCGCCGGTGACCTGCTCCGCCGCGCGGGAGTCCTCGTAGAGCAGGGTCTGCGGCAGTGTCCGGTGCGGGTTCTGCTCCCCGGCCGGGCCGTCCGGGGCCAGGGATTCCAGCACCCCCAGCAGTTCGCGGCGCAGCTCGGCGAGCAGCGCGCGACGGCCGGCCAGCGGCGCCGCCGCGTACCGTGCCACGCAGGACGCGGTCCCGTCCAGCCGCCCGGCGGCGGTGTCCGCCCAGGGACGGCCGACCGCCCGCAGCGCGGACTGGAAGGCCCGCAGCGGATCCTGGCTGTGCACTTCCGGGTACAGGCCGGACAGTTGCACCATGCCGAGTTGCAGCAGCGCGGACAGATAGCGGCCGGCCTCCTCGGCGGTGGCTCCGCGTTCCGTCGTCAGCCAGTGCGCCAGTTCCCGGTACCGGATGCCGGGCCGGTCCCGGAAGAGGATGAGCATGGCCTCCAGGGCGCCGCTGCGGCGCAGGAAGAACAGCCGGTCGCGGGCCGCGTCGAAGCTGATCGCGGCGTCGTCGTCGCCTGCGGTCACCGAGCGGCGGACGAAGCGGACCCGCTCCTCGTCCAGTTCCCAGCCGGAGGCGAGCGATACGTGCAGGTCCCCGCGGTGCTCCTCGTCGGCGGCGACGGCTTCGGCGAGCCGCCACAGGACCACGACGTTCAGCCGTGGATGGCTCGACCACCGCTCGGCGATGTCCGTCATGCCGTCGGAACGGACACCAGGTGCTCCGTCCGGCGCGGCCCCGTCCTGGAACTCCCCCAGCGCGACGCCGGTGAAGGTGCTGAACGGGCTCGTCTTGCACGCGGTGCGGTAGAGGTAGGCCAGCAGGGACCGTTCGATCTTGCGGCCGCGCTTGCCCGCGGTGGACGACGCGCCGCGGATGTAGGCGTCCAGCTGCCCGTCCAGCGTGGGAGAGGCCAGCAGCAGACCCAGCCGCAGCTGGTCCTCCGCGGCGAGTTTCCGCAACGCGGCGCGCCCGCGCTCCAGTTCCGCGGTCAGCACCTCGGGGCCACGGGCGCGCAGCGACTCCAGCTGCTCCCGGTCCCGCAGCCAGCCGGCGAGTTCCCGCGCGGTCGGGTCATCGAACCCGGCGGCCAGGGTGAGGGCCGCCGGCACGTCCTTCGGCAGCCGGTTGTTGAACACCTGGCGGCGCAGCTCGAGCACCTGGCGGCGCGAGCGGTCGTCGGTGTTGTCGGTGACGAACGCGGCGAGCGGTCCGCTCAGCAGCGCGCCCAGCTCCCGCAGCCGGTTCTCCTCGGCCAGCACCTCGTCGGCCCACCGCCGGGCGGCGGGGCTGCGCAGGCTCTGCACCGATTCGACGGGCAGACCGGCGAGCCGGAACATGAAGTGACGGGAGAGACGGCCCGGTTCGGGGGCTGCGGCGGGTCCCGCGGTACGTTCCAGCGAGGTGCTCATCGGGTCCCCTGTCGGCTGCGGACGTCCGGGTCCGGGGACGGTGCCGGTGGTGCGGGCCACGGGTCCGGGTTCGCGGACGACACCAGGTCGTAGCGGAAGTCCGCGGGCCGCTCCCGCTCGTTGCCGATCATCATCAGCAGCAGCGGCAGTTCGCCGGTCGCGGCCAGTCCGAGTTCCTCGGCGAAGGAGACGCTGTCGAAGCCGAGTGCGACCCCGCACGCCGCTCCGGCGGCGGCCGTCGCCGTGTACACCGCCTGCGCGGCGGCTCCGATGGCCGCGCTGACCAGCCGGTAGCCGCGGTCGCCGACGGCGTCCAGGACGGCGTGGGTCCTGACGGCCGGCACGATGACGGCGGCCGCGTGCTCCAGGTTGTAGTTGGCCAGGAAGTAGTTGGCCTGCAGAAAGGATCCCGGCGGGCCGGCCGTCAGCAGCCGCAGCTCACCGGCGGCCGCGTCATGGACGTAGATCCCGGGTCGATCCCCTCGACATGGTTGACGAAGACGTACAGCGAGGTGAGCGGCGCACTTCCCGGTCCGACCGCGTCGCTGGTCAGACCCGCTCCCGCGACCGCCGCCCGCAGTGCCGCGGCGAGCTGCGCCGCGGCCAGCGGCCGCTGGTCGGTGAAGCGTCCGAAGCTGCTGCGCCGTGCGCGCAGCGCCCGGCGCACGCTCAGCGTCATGGGCGCGGCGGGCGGCAGCGGGCGGCGCTCGCCGCCGGCCGGGACGGGCGGCGCGGCGGCCGCGTCCAGCGCTCCGGGGGCCGGGCGTTCACGCGCGGCCCGGGTGGTCGCGTCGTGCATCTTCAGGACGGTGTCGAAGGAGATGACCTGACGGGAGCGCTCCTCCGTACGGCGCTGGACGCCGCCGCCGTACGCGCCCTCGCCGGGCGCGCCGGCCGGCAGGGCCCGTTCGGCCGGGGCTCCTTCCCAGCGCAGCGGGACGACGGCGAAGACGCCCTCCTCCCCGGCCGGGAACCCGAGCAGCCGCCCGAGCCGCTCCTCGTCGAACCAGAGGGCGGGTTCCATCCGCAGCCCGCGGGACCGCGCCCACATCCGCCAGGTCTGCAGCAGCGCACCGATGTCCATCGTCACGGCGTGGTAGCTGAAGCTGTTGTATTTGAACGCGTTCTGCCAGAAGCGGATCCCGAGCACCAGGAACTGGTCCGTGTTCCCGTCCGGCAGTTCCCCGTCCGGCCCCGCTCCGCCCAGCGCGGCCCGCACCTCGCCCGTCACATCGCCCGACAGCAGGCGCTGCATGGCGTGGTGGGCGGGCGAGTAGTGGTAGACGCCCGGTGTCAGCGGCCCGCTCGGGCCGCTCACCCAGTGCACCCCGACGGGGTAGAGGCCGCCGCCCGACGCCGTACCGCGTGACCAGTTGGCGTGGGTGTACAGCGGCAGCGAACCCAGGTCGGTGTTGGCCTGCACCGCCAGCCGCCGTCCCACCAGGCCGTAGGAGTCACGCAGCATCCCGCCGAGCAGCGGCAGGCTGAACTCCGCGTCGCCCCCGGGTCCTGACAGACCGCGCTCGACGGAGGCGTCCTCGGGGAAGTCGCCGTCGGGCAGCGGGAACCGCTCGGCCCCGGGGTAGAACTTCTCTTTCCTGGGCCGGTCGTCCCAGTCGGGTACGAAGTCGACGGGCTCCATCGCGACCCTGCCGCGCCGCATCACCGCGGTCGCGTAGTCATGGGCGTAACCCACGTCTGGTCCTCTCTGTGCTGCCGCTGTGCAAGGCGGGTCGGCGGATTCACGGGAACGGGTGGGGGGCGGGGTTGACATCGGCGGGGTGCAGATCGCGGTCGAGGCGCCCGGACTCGCGCAGCGCGGTGCGCAGCCGTGGCATGTGCAGGGCGCGCTGGCGCTGCCAGCCGAAGTCGATCGGCAGCAGGCCGGGCACCATGACGGACACGGTGTGCAGCCCCAGGTCCCGCTGCTCCGGCATCGTCTGATCGACGACCACGACGTCGAAGCCCTTGCCGGTCACCGCCTCGACGGCGGCGTCGAGGTCGTCCCGCAGATCGGCGGCGGGCGGCCGCCCGGTGGC
This sequence comes from Streptomyces sp. RKAG337, assembly GCF_023701715.1. NCBI lineage: Bacteria > Bacillati > Actinomycetota > Actinomycetes > Kitasatosporales > Streptomycetaceae > Streptomyces > Streptomyces sp. RKAG337. The sequence goes on from NZ_JAJOZA010000001.1 coordinate 52,217, forward strand.
GAGGTCCGCCACGCCGCGTGGCGGCGGACGGCCGGTGCCGTCCTCCTCGTCCAGCAGGAACGCGGCGTGCCGGGCCATCTCGGGCAGTCCGTACACCAGCGGGTGGTCGTGCAGCACCAGGACCTTGTCGAAGTCCGCCGCCATCGCGCTGAGCCGGTCGTGATCGCGTTCGGTGCGGCGCCGGACCTTGACGGCGTCGGTGGCGATCTCGCACAGGCCCGCGCTCAGCGCGGCCTCCGGGTCCCAGCTCGCGCCGGCGCCGAAGCACAGGGTGCCGGTGCCGCCGTCGACCCGCTGGGCGACGGCCGTCACCACCGGGATCGGGAAGGTGATCCGGGTGTCGAAGAACCGCGCCCGGTAGCCGTACATGGCCAGCCGGTCCGCCATCTGCCGGGTCCCGGGGCGGGTGCTGGTCGCCGGATCGATCTCGGGCAGCGGCACCTGCCCGTACCAGGCGATCAGGAAGGCGTCCCGCTCGACGGCCTCCATCAGGCCGAAGTACACCGCCTCCTCCAGACAGCCTCCCGAGGCGCAGCCGTTGGAGCTCTCCTGCACGAAACGGTTCTGTACGCCGCCCGGTGCGTGGTAGTAGGCGAGCACCTCGGGGACGAGCAACGGCCGGTGGTCGCGCAGCGAGTACCCCCATACCCAGGGGATCCGCCGCTGCGGCGAGAACGGCCGGACGGTCTCCTGCGCGCGGTGGAAGGCGTCGGAGTAGAGGCCGCAGGTGCGGGGGTCGAGGGCGTCCGCTCCGAGTTCCGCCAGTGACGCGACGACGGTGGTGCGTTTGCCGCGGGCCCGCATCCCGGCGAACCGCTCCATGCCCTCCAGCACGCCGACCCGGACGCTGCGCGCGTAACTGTCCGTGTGGCCGCCCCAGTAGGACTCCCGCAGATACACGCCGGACCGCAGGGTGAAGGCCCCCACCGTCGAGGCGGTCGACGCCGAGGTGAGATCGGGGGCGACGGAGGGTCCCAGCATTCCGGCCACCGGGTTGACGAAGGCTTCGAGCGGCAGGTCGTACGCGTCGATCCCTTGGCGGCGGAACCCGGCCGGGTCCTCCTTCGGGGCGCTGCGCAGAACGATGCGCGCGTCCTCGGCCGTGTCGTCGGTGCGGCGGTCGCAGCGCGGGCACTCGGCGTCGGGGATCAGCGCCGCCCGGTTGACCCGCAGGGTCTCCAGATCGAGCAGATGGACGGACGCGAACAGGCCGGTGTCCGCACTCTCCGCCCGCTCGCGGTGGGCGGCGGTCAGCGCGGCGACGGCGTCGGCCGCGAACGCCGTCACGAAGGGCCACTCTCCCGCCGCGCGGGTGCCGGAGCCGAGTTCGAGGGCGTCGCGCAGCGCGGCGGGACGCACCGCCTGCCAGCGCCTGGCCAGGCAGGTCGGGCACGGGGCGGCCGCCTGTCCGGTCCGGGGGGACGGTCCGACGACGACCTGGTGGCCGTAGACGTGCACGGGTGTGGTCCGGTCGCCGCCGAACGCGGCTTCTTCGGAGGCCGGTCCGTCGGCGAGTTCGTCACGGACACCGAGTGCGATGACCCGGACGTGCCCGTCCAGGCCCGGATGGCCGCGCAGGCTGCGCGCCAGCGGCCCCTCCAGGGCGTGGCCGCCGCTACCGGCCGGAGCCCCGGGGCCCGTCTCCTGGGGCGGGTCCGGCGGCCGGACGGATCCGGCCGCTCGGACCGGCGGTTCAGAGCGCATCTATCGCCCCGTGCACCAGGAGGATCCGGACCACATGGATTCCGCCGGTCCGCAGATCGGCGGATCCGGTGGGTACCGCGAGTGCGGTGAGACCGCGGGCGCGCAGCCCCGCGGAGAGCGTGACGCCGTCGGCCGCCGGTCCGGCCTCCGTCAGGGAGCCTTCCGCGGTGACGACGAGTGTCCCGGCGTCGAGATCGCCCAGCAGCGGATCGCCGGTGTCGGCGGGCGCCGCGTCACCGGACCGCCGGGCGAGCTGCACCTGGCCGAGCAGATCGCGCAGCGCGTCCACGGCGGCCTGCCGCCGGGTACCGCCTCCGGCGGCCGCCCACCAGAAACGTCCGGTACCCGGATCGGCGGCGCGGGCGAGCAGCACCGCGGCTGTTCCGTCGACGGGACCGAGCGCGAGCAGTTCCGCGTCCAGGCCCAGGTTCGCGGCCGAGCGCCGGAGGAAGACCAGTTCACGATCGTCGTCCGCCGGAGCGGCCGGCACCAGGGTCACCGGGGTCCGTGCGCGCAGCGCCCGCGTCAGCGCGTGGAAGGCCAGCGCGGACATCAGCCCGCGGGCCGCGGCCACCGCGGCGGACGGTCCTGAGCCGGATCCCGCGGACGTCGGCACGAAGATGCGGTCCTGGTTGTGCCGGCCGAAGGGGCGTACGGCGCCGGCCGGTACGAGGGCGGTCCGCGCGTCGGTGAGCGAGGTCGCCCGTACCCAGGTGCGCACCTGATCGGCGGCGCCGCCGGTCCCGGCGGCGGTGTCGAGCGAGGCCGGGGCGACCAGCGACCACTTCTCGTTGGCGGCCTCCAGCGCGGCCCCGTCCAGGGTGTGCGCCTGCGGGACCACGTGCTCGGTGTACACCTCGGCAGCCCGGTGCAGCGCCCGCAGCCGCGCCCCGGCGACATGGTGGACGTCGAAGGCCGAGATCTCCCGCTGTCCGGCATGGCCGACGCCGATGCGGACGGTGCCGACCTTGAGCGGCGTCTGCTCCCAGCTGTCGTCGGCGTAGCCGCCGAACACTCCCGCGTGGGGGTGCACCAGGCCCGCGCTGGCGTCGAGTTCGGCCAGTACGCCGTCCGCGTCCTCCTCCGGCGCCACGTCCCCGTCGGACCGGGGTCCGTCCGCCGTGAGGCCGGCCGCCAGGTCTGCCATCAGTCCGGGTTCCGTGAGCTCCGCGGTCGGTTCCGCCGGAACGGCCGGCTCGTCGGAGGAGGTCCGGCAGTACGGACAGGCCGGGTGCGGCAGCAGCGGCTCGGTCGCGACGTCGAGCGAGTCCAGGTCCTGCAGGACCAGCCGGCCTTCGGTCTCGGCGGCCAGGGCGCCGGTCGTCAGCCGGAACACCTCGTATCCCAGCAGATTTCCGAGCATCGCCGCCGACGGACCGGACACCTGGCGTCCGGAGGACTCTCCGTCCCGGCCGAGGCAGGCGGCGCTCCACACGTCGGCCGCGGCGCCGGGTTGCCCGTTGGCTCCCAGTCGCAGGGCGGCGCAGGCCCAGCAGCCGGCCGAACCGGCCGCCATGACGGGGCCGACGACGGCCTGGCTGCCGAACGTCCACGCGGGGAGCAGCCGGGTGCCGTCCGGGATCCCCGCTTCCAGCAGACCGGTCAGGGTGTGCGGTCCGGCGCTCGCCACCACGATGTCGAACCCGGCCAGGCCCTCCCAGCCGGGCGCCGCCTGCCCGTCGAGCCGGACGACGTCCACCGGGCAGCCGTCCGCGGCGAGCGCCGCGGCCTCCGCCACCGTCTCGGCGAAGGGGTCGTCGGCACCGGAGGCCGCAGGCACCGCGACGGTCGCGACGCCGTTGCGCACCAGGCTCAGCGCGCACCAGCGCGCGACGTCGTCCTGGCCGAGCACGGCCACCCGCGTCTCACGGAACCGCCGGAACCTGCCGCCCGCCTCGCCCGTGTAGTGGTCGATGTACGCGATCTGCGGCGCGAACCGCCGGGTGACGTCCGCGGGCAGTTCGTCCAGGCCGTCGCTGCCGGGCGCCACGTCGCGGGCGAGGCCCCGGCCGTACAGCGCTCCCACCAGCTCGGCCACCATGGCCCGCTGCTTGTCGCCCAGACCGTTGCAGATGTCCTCGACCCGGCTCGCCCCGTTGAGATGGGGAACGATGAGGGAGGCGAATCGATAGGCCGATCTGCCACTGAGGTTGAATCCTCCGTGGGCGTTGTGGAAGACAACTCCTGAGGGTGTCTCGGTGAACAGGACATCACGGCGGATGCGCGGGCGGGTGTCCGCGACTTCTTCGTACGTTGCGGTCATGCTGGTATTACCCCCTGTCGGGCGCGGAAATCGGGTAACGGGGCAGGGCATTTCTTTCCCGCGACGCCCTTTCAGGCTCCGGAGGAGGTGTCGGAACCGGCTGCGTCACTGCGGAAGGCCACCGCGCCCCTGGTGAGTGTGCGGAGCAGGTCGTGCATGCGGTACCGGCCTTCCGGCTCTTCTTCCAGCAGGCCCGCGCCGACCAGCGTTTCGAGGACGTCCTCGGCGACTTCGGACGGGAATTCCCTGCCGTCAGATTCGAGCGCCGGGGGAATCGCGGGCGGCAGGGAAAGGCCGTGCCGGTTGCCCGGCGGCAGCATCGTGAGGCCGGGCCCGGCGGCCGGGGCGGAGAGGTCGTCGCCCCGCAGTACCGCGAGCTCCAGCTGCTGCAGGGCGGGCCCCGGGTCGACGCCGAGCTCGGTCTGCAGGTACTCCTTCACCACGCGGTACTCGCTCAGCGCCTCGGCCCGCCGGCCGGTCCTGTGCAGCGCCTCGACGAGCTGGGCCCAGAAGTGTTCGTGCGCCGGGTGGGAGCGGGCCTCGGGCCACAGCTCCGCGAGAACCTGACGACATCGGCCCAGCGCCAGCTCGATGTCGAAGACCCGTTCCAGGGTGCGCAGCCGCTCCTCGGTCAGCCGGGGGACGACCTCGCGCCGCAGGATGTCGGAGTCGATGTTGACCAGCAGCGGCCCGTGCCACAGGGACAGCGCGGCCCGCAGGGTGCGCAGCTCGCCGTCCGGATCCGGCTCCGCCTCCGCTCTCCTGAGCAGCTCGCGGAAGGCGATCAGGTCGAGCGTCCTGGCGTCCGCGGCGATGCGGTAGCCGCCGGGCACGGCCTCGATGAGGTTGCCCGCGATGCCGTACTTGGCGAAGAGCTGCCGCAGCCGCTGCACGCAGGTGTGCAGGGCCGCCTTCGCGGTGACGGGCCGCTCCTCGCCCCACACGACCCGCTGCAGAAAGTCCACCGACACCACGGAGTTCGGATGCAGGAGCAGTGCGGCCAGGAGATTGGCGGGTTTCGACGGCTGCAGCACGATGACGTCCCGGCCGTCCGTTATCCCCACAGGGCCCAGCAAAAGGAATCGCGGATAGGTCTCCCGGGAACTCGGGGCAGCACTCGTTCCCGGTTCCCAGGAATCGTCTTCCCTGATGTCGACAGATTGCTCTCTACGCATTTCCGCCCACTCCCAACTGATGCCCGAGAAAGTATCAGCGGCGAGAACAGGCCACAAGGGAGCGGGAATGCGGAAAGGGGCCCCTATCAATGACAGGAGCCCCACCCCTTAACCCTTGGAATTCCTAAGGGTTGACGTGCACTGCGAATGCGTTTCCGGCCCCTTACGCAACGTGCAGGGTGAGCTTGCCCCGGGTACGGCCCTCCTCGCCGCGGCGGTGCGCCTCGGCGGCCTCCGCCAGCGGAAGGACGTCCTCGACCTCGACGGCGATGCCGCCCTTGTCGATCAGCCCGGCGATCGTGGCCAGCGAGTCGCCGTCCGGCTCGACGAGGTAGGCCGCGGCCCGCAGGCCGCGCTCCCGTGCCCCCTCCATCAGTTCGGGCGAGACACCCGACGGGACGGCGACGAGGATCCCGCCGGGGCGCAGGGTGTCCAGCGAGCGGGTGCTCGTACGGTCGTGCTCGTCGCCGATCAGGTCGAGGACGACGTCGATGTCGCGCACCTCGTCCTCGAAGCGGACCGCGGTGTAGTCGACCAGCTCGTCGGCGCCCAGTTCACGCAGCCAGGCGTGCTTCGGGGCGCGGGCGGTGCCGGTGACGTGCGCACCCAGGTGCTTGGCGAACTGCACGGCGAAGTGCCCCACCCCGCCCGCCGCGCCGTGGATCAGCACCCGCTGCCCGGCCGTGACCCCGGCGGTGACGGTCAGGGCCTGCCAGGCGGTCAGGGCGGCGAGCGGTACCGCGGCGGCGTGGTCGTGGTCGAGCGTGGCGGGCTTGCGGGCGAAGTGCCGGGCCGGGGCGGTCACGTACTCCGCGTACGCGCCGGCCTCCCGGGGGAACGACGGCATCCCGTACACCTCGTCACCGACCTCCAGGGTGTGGACGCCGAACCCCACCTGCTCGACGACGCCGGAGACGTCCCAGCCCAGCACGAACGGCGGCGCGCTCAGCGCACCGGCCATGCCGCCGCCCTCCCGGGTCTTCCAGTCGACCGGGTTGACCCCGGCGGCACGCACCCGCACCAGCACCTCGTGCGGCACGGGCTCCGGGCGCGGCAGCTCGGTGAGACGCAGCACTTCCGGACCGCCGAAGGTGTCCTGGGTGATCGCGCGCATGGTCGGCTTCTCGTTCATCTGGTGGCTCCCGGTGGGGGGTGGGACCGGCGCGCCCGCGGCGCGCCGACCGGTTATCGTCAACACCGTGGACGCTACCTATGGGGTAGTGGTTACCTGCAAGGGCTACTACTATCTTTTGGAAAGCATCACAGGTGGGAGCCGTGAGCGGCAGCGCAACCGGCGTGTCGCCCACCCTCCACGACCAGGAAAGGCAGTGGCCATGACCATCGCGTGCACGACAGGAAACCACGCACAGCACGACGTCTACGCCGCGCTGTGTCCGTGCCGCGACGTGCTGGACCTGCTCGCCAACAAATGGACGGCGCTGGCGATCGGAGCGATGGAGGAGGGACCGCAGCGCTTCGGCGCGCTGCAGCGCCGCCTCCAGGGCATCAGCCCCAAGGTCCTCACGAGCACCCTGCGGCGCCTGGAGGACAGCGGGTTCGTCGACCGCACCGTCTACCCGGCCGTCCCGCTGCACGTGGAGTACGAACTGACGGATCTGGGGCGCGGTGTCGCCGTGCCGCTGGGCGTGCTGCGCGCCTGGGTGGAGACCCACCTGGACACCGTCAAGCCGGACGCCCCGGCCGGGTGCGCCTGACCGCCGGACTCACCTGTCGAGCCGGACGGGATACGGTCCCCCGCCCGGGCACACATCAGCGGCACGGGAGGGGACATACGTACAGGTATGAGCTTCCCCAGAGCAGAGCCGCACAAGGAAGGGACCATCGGCACCAGGTCACTGGCCGAGGTCGAGGACGCGTATCACGCCCTGGAGGCCGTCGGGGCGGGGCCTGCCCAGCAGACGCAGCTCTCCCGGGGCGCGCTGACGGGCTACCTGTGGGCGCTGGGCCGGGGGGACCCGGCCCCGGTCACGGGCGCCTCGTGCGAGGGCGCACCGGATCTGCCCCTGCTGACGGCCGAGGCGGACGCCGCGGTGGTGCAGCTGGCGGACGCCACCCAGCGCACGATCCCGCGCGACTACATCCAGGGCGTGCACGACGCGCTGGCCTGGGTCTGCGGGCACAGCGACATGCGGCCCTGACCCGCGTCAGGGCAGGGTGAGGACGCGGGGGCCGTCCGCCGTGACGGCGACGGTGTGCTCGATGTGGGCGGCCCGGCTGCCGTCGGTGGTGCGCAGCGTCCAACCGTCGGGATCGGTGCGGTACTCGTCACGTCCGCCCGCCATCAGCATCGGTTCGATGGCGAGCGCGAGACCGTGCCGCAGCGGGAAGCCGCGGCCGGGACGGCCGCGGTTGGGCACTCCCGGATCCTCGTGCATCCGGCGGCCGATGCCGTGCCCGCCGAAGTCCGCGGGCATACCGCAGCCGGCCGCCTCGGCGACGGTGCCGACGGCGTGCGAGATGTCCCCGATCCGGTTGCCCGGGACGGCGGCCGCTATGCCGGCGTCCAGCGCCCGCTGGGTGGCGTCGATGAGCCGCAGGTCGGCGGGGCGGGGGGTGCCGACGATGAAGCTGATGGCGGCGTCGCCGGCCCAGCCGTCGAGCTCCGCCCCGCAGTCGATGCTGACCAGATCGCCGTCGCGCAGCCGGTAGTCGCCGGGGATGCCGTGCACGACCGCGTCGTTGACCGAGGCGCAGATCACCGCGGGGAACGGCACCGGGGCGAACGCCGGCTGATAGCCGAGGAACGGAGAACGCGCCCCGGCCGCGCGCAGCACGTCACGGGCCACGGCGTCCAGCTCCCGCAGCCGGACCCCTACGGCCGCCGCCCCGCGGACGGCTCCGAGCGCCTGGGCCACGACGCGCCCGGCCTCGCGCATCGCCTCCAGCGCCGCGTCGGTCTTGATCTCCACCATGCTGCTGACTCCTGACTGATGACCTCGATGATGCCCAATACTTATACCGGTATTAGTATCACGGTCATGGTGAGAACTCCTTTGACCCCCTGGGAACGTGACCGCGGTGAGCGCTTCGGCGCACTGCTGCGCCGGGCCCGTGGCGACCGCAGCATGGTGGAGGTCGCCGCCGCGGCGGGACTGTCCGCGGAGACCCTCCGCAAGATCGAGACCGGCCGGGCACCGACCCCGGCCTTCTTCACCGTGGCGGCCCTGGCCGCCGCGCTGGACGTGTCCCTGGACGAGCTGGTCACCGCGTGCGCGGAAGGCGCCGAGGACGCGCCGGAGGCGCTGACCGCCTAGGGCGCGGTCCGACCGGATCGGCAGGAACCGCGGCGGGTCGGCCCGGCGGCGCCCTCCGGCATGCCCTGCCGCAGGCGCCCGGAAGCGGGCGGGGATCATGGACGGCGGCAAACCGCCGACCCGTGGCCCGTTCGGGCCGCGCCCGCGACCCATCGGACCCGAGGATTCATGCACTCCCTGCTCGCCGGCTTCGCCCCGATCTGGATACTCACCGCGGCCGGCTACCTGGTCGGCCGCACGGGTCTGCTGGGTGAGCAGGCGGAGACCGTCCTCGGCCGGTTCGTCTTCCACGTGGCCATGCCCGCCGCGCTGTTCGTCATGATCTCCAAGGCGCGCCTCGACACCTTCGCGAACACCTCGATGATCGCCTTCGCCGCCGGCACCGTCGTGGTCTGCGCCCTCGGCCTCCTGGCCGCTCGCCGGTTCTTCCACCACAAGCTCGCCGACCAGGCGATCAGCAGCATGGCGGCCGGCTACGTCAACTCGGCCAACCTCGGGATCCCGGTGGCCCTGCAGGTGCTCGGGGACGCCTCGTTCGTCGCCCAGATCCTGCTCTTCCAGGTGCTGCTGATATCTCCCGTCATCCTGACCCTGCTCGACGCCGGCACCGGCGCCGGCTGGAAGAGCGGCGGACTCACCAGGATGCTGATGATGCCGGTGCGCAACCCGATCATCATGGCCTCGGCCCTCGGCGCCGTCGTCTCCGCCGCCGGCTGGCAGCTTCCGACAGCGCTCGGTCACTCCTGCGAACTGCTCGGCGCGGCCGCCGTTCCCACCGCCCTCGTCACCCTCGGCATGTCGCTGCACGGCCGCCCCGCCGCCACCGGCGCGGGCCGGCTCACCGAGGTCGGGGTGACGGTCGTGCTCAAGACCCTCGTGCAGCCCCTCGTCGCCCTGGCGGTCGGCGGCCTCCTTCTGCACCTGCCGCAGCACCAGTTGCTCGCCGTGGTCCTCTGCTCCGCGCTGCCCACCGCCCAGAACGCCTTCATCTACGCGCGCCAGTACGACCTGGACACCGATCTCGCCCGCGACTCCGTGATGGTCTCCACCCTCGTCTCGATGGCCACCCTGTCCGTCGTCTACTGGACCCTGGGCCCGACCCACCAGTAGAAACCGCTGGCGCGCCAACGGCCGGTGGCCGCACCCTGTATCCCGTGGAAGAACCGAAACACCTCGCAGGACCGGCACACCTCGCAGAGCCGAACCACCTCGTGGACGAGCCCAAACACCGGATCCGCGCGCTGCACACGGAGACCACCGTCACCGTCTACCAGGCGTACCCCCCGCACATCGGCCTTCCCGCGGCGAGCACCGGCCGGTTTCCGGCGGCCTGGCAACGGGACCGGATGACGTGGATCAAGCCCAGCTTTCTCTGGATGATGTACCGCTGCGGCTGGGGCGTGAAGGAGGGCCAGGAGACGGTACTCGCCGTCGAGATCGCCCGCGAGGGCTTCGAGTGGGCGCTGCGGCACGCGTGCCTCTCCCACTACGAACGCGGGCTCCACCCCGACCGGGCCTCCTGGAAGCGCGATCTCCAACGCTCCCCCGCCCGCGTCCAGTGGGACCCCGAACGCGACCTCCAGCTCCAGCCGCTGCCGTACCGATCCCTCCAACTCGGCCTCACCGGCGACGCCGCCCGCCGGTACGCGGACGAGTGGACGGTCGCCATCACGGACGTGACCCCGCTCGCCCAGGAGATCCACACCCTCGTACGCGCCGGCGACCTCAGCGCCGCGGGCCGGCTGCTGCCCGCCGAACTCCCCTACCCAGCGGACGAGGAGTTGCTGGGACCGCTGCTGCCATGAGACGGGACGGCCCGCAGCTACGGCTCCGTCGAACGGGGCTGGGTCGTCGGGATCCGTGAGGTGAAGAACATCGCGAGGAGGGCGCTGAAGGCGAGGATGGCGAGTGCGGCGCGCAGGCCGTCGATCCTGGCGTCGGCGTTCGCGTCGAGGGCCGCCTGAGTCACCTTCGTACTCGTGCCCGCATCGCCGAGAGCGGACTTGAGCTGGGCGTCCGACAAGAACGGTACGCCGCTCTGGAGCTCGACGGCCGCCTGGTTCTTGACCTCGGCCGGGACCGCCGGATTCTGCTCCACGCTGGTCAGGAACGAGGTCGACAGCGCGGCGATCATGATCGACCCGGCGAGCGCCGTACCGATCGAGGCGCCCAGGTTGGTGACGGCGTTCTGAACGCCGCCGACTTCCGAGCTCTGTGCTTCCGGCACGGCGGACACGGTGACCGACCCGAGCTGGGAGGCCAGCGCGCCCATGCCGAGTCCGATCAACAGGAGCGGAACGGTGACGACTTCCGCGCCGGCGTCCGCGTCGAGCGCGGCCATCAGGATCACCGCGCCCGCGAGCAACGCGAGGGTCCCCAACCGCACCACCCGCCGCGGCGAGACATCCGGGAAGAGGCGCGGAATCAGGACGGCGGCGGCCAGCAGCGTCACGGAGAGCGGCAGGATGCGGGCGCCGGTCTTGAGCGCGGACAGGCCCAAGGCGACGGACAGATAGAGCGGTACGACGAAGAAGACGCCCATCTGCACGAGGTACTGGAAGAAGAACATGGTCAATCCGCCGGTGAGCTGCCGGTTGCGCAGCATGGCCGGGTCGACGAGGGGTTCCCTGCGCCGCTCCACCATGCGGGCCTCCCAGCGAAGGAAGAGCCAGATCAGCAGCAGGCCGGCCAGCATCAGCCACACGACCAGCGTAACTCCGAGCCACGAGGGCGCGTCGGGCTTCGGCCGGAACCAGCCCCATTCGTCCGAGCGGAGTACGCCGTAGACGAAGACCCCGAGCCCGAGTGCGGACAGCACGGCGCCCACGATATCGATGCGCGGCCGCTCGCTGACCGGCGCGTCGGCGATGCGGGCGGCGAGCAGCAGGATGCCGAGCACCATCACGACCTCACCGGCGAACACCCATCGCCAGGAGAAATACGTCGTCGCGACACCCCCGATGAGCGGCCCGACCGCGATCGCCACGGCCCCTGCGGCCGCGACGAGACCGTAGGCGGCGGGACGGCGCTCGGCGGCGAAGTTGCTCGCCACGAGTGCCACGATCGCGGGCAGGATCAGTGCCGCCCCGATCCCCTCGAGGAACGCCCAGCCGAGCAGCAGCACGGCCAGGTTCGGTGCGAGTGCCGTGGTCAGGGAGCCGCAGCCGTAGATGACGCAGCCGATCATGAACGCGCGTCTGCGGCCGATCAGCGCCCCCACCTTGCCGCCGAGGATCATGAACATCGCCATCACAAGGGTGTAGGCCGTGATGGCGCCCTGGATCCCCGTCACCGTCGTGCCGACGTCCTCGGCCACCGTCGCGATCGAGACGTTCATGACCGAGCTGTCGAGCGCCATCAGGAACTGACCCGCCGCGAGTGCCAGCAGGACGATGCGCGCCGTTGCCGGACTCACGGCGGTTCCTGCCTTGGATGCCATGGGCGAATCGTCCCAGTTGCCCAGGAGAGCGGATCCGCGACCCGCCACGGAGGTCAACCGGTTGGTGGACCCGGGTCGACCGAGTCACTTCGGACGTCAACTGCATCTGCGGCAGGACGAGCAGACGGGGAGTCAGCCCTGGGCGTCCATCTCGGCGTCGGCGACGGCGATGGCGATGCCGAGCGCCGTGGCGATGTTGCCTGCTGCCGTCATGACACGGGCGGTGCCGACGATGGGCGCGATGGCAACCAGGACGTCCTGCACCTGCTCGGCGGTCAGGCCGGCTTGCAGTGCGGGGTCGATATGCGCCACGTAGGAGATGGGCGGGGCATCCGAGGCGGCGAGTGCCGCGATACGCGTGACGATGAACATGTCCGGTGCCATCCCGCATCGCTCGATCGAGTCGACAGTCATGGCGGCAAGGGTGTCCAGGACAGGGGTTTCCGACGCAGTGGACATGGCGCATGGCCTCCTGGTGAGTTGCGAGCTCCAGGGACATATCTCGAGGGAGGGAGAGAGGGAGATATGAGGCGGAGAGAACCGAGTTCCGCGAGCGTGAAGCTTCCCCAATCCTAGAACCCATCCCGGGCTCCCGCATGGGGGCGCATGGTCCGCCGCGCCATGGGGGCAGGCGGCGCTGCCGGTGCGGCACCCCGAGGTGCGGAGTGATCCCGGTGGGTCGACATTGGAAGTAGCCCGAGCGGCCGAGCGGCCGAGCGCGAGCGCGCGGTAATGATCTTCGCGGGTATCGCCGCCATCGCTGAGGACGACGTGTTGCCAACGCGCCCGCTCACGCACGGCCTCGATGCGGCGCCCGACGCCCCTGCCGTTTCCGGATCGGAGACACCCATGAAGGACCTCAAGTTCGAGCAGAAGCGCTCACTGACACGCCTTGAGGCGGCTGATCAGCTCACAGCCCTCGCAGCCGCGCTGAGGGAAGGTGAGGACGCCGAACTTGAACTCAGCCCGGGAACACTGAGCCTGCGGATCGCGGACGACCTTCGCAGCGAGATCGAGGTCGAGATCGGCAATGGGGAGATCGAGCTCGAGATCGAGTTCAAATGGTCGACCGGGCCGACCCGGACAGAGCCGTCGCGGAAGGCCGCAGGCACGGCGAAGGCCGCAACGCGGAAGAAGGTGCCCGCAAAGCCGGTACGCGGCAGAACGGGCACCAACGGACGCAAAGGCGCGAAGCGGTCCGCTACGAAAACGACGTGACCGTCGACGGGAACGGGAGGCCGTGGCGTCCCGCGCGTTCCAGCGTCTCCAGCAGGTCGGACGGCGGTACGGCGATCACCGGGCACTTGGCGTGGGCCAGGCAGTAGCGGGCCACCGAGCCGTGGAACATCCGGTTCAGCGGGCCGCGCCGGCCCGCGCTCACCACGAGCAGGTCGTCCGGCTGGTCGGCGATCTGCACCAGCGCCTGACCGGGCGCGGCGCGTACGACGAGCGGGCGGATGCGCAGGCCGTTGGGGTAGCCGCCGAGGGCCTGCTCGAAGGCGGCGTCCAGGCGTTTGCCGGCCGCGCGCTCCCATTCCTTGAGCAGCGGCGGGCAGGGCGTCCTGCGGTACGCGATCTCGCCGCCGACCGGTGCCCAGGCGAGCACCGGTACGAGGAGGGCGTCGTGGCGGCGCGCCTCGGCGACGCCGCGGTGCAGGGCGGCCAGGCTGCTCAGCGATCCGCTGACTCCGACGATGATCCGCGTGGCCTCGGCCATGGTGGTTTCGCTTCCTTCTCCGCTGCGACCGGTGAACCGGGGACCGTGTGTCCCGGTTCGTGTCCCGGTTCCTTGTGCTTCGTGCTTCGTGCTTCGTGCTTCGTGCTTCGTGCTTCCAGTGGATCTCCGCGCAGCGCGGGCCGGGCGTCCCTTGACGGACCCGATACGCGGCCCGCGGGATCCTTGACGGCCCCCTGACAGCCGCGCGCCCGGACGGCGGGTCCTGACGGCGGCTGTCACAGGCCGATGTCGCGCACGCTCATGTCCATCAGCGTCTCTCGGCGTACCAGGAGCCGGGCGCTGCCGTCGTGGACGGCGACGACGGGCGGGCGGCCCACCAGGTTGTAGCCGGACGCCATGGACAGGTGGTAGGCACCCGCGACCGGGACGGCCAGCAGGTCACCGGGGCGGACGTCGTCCGGCAGTGCCGCACCGGCCGCGAGGACGTCACCGGCCTCACAGTGCCGGCCGACGACGGTGACCGGCCGCACCGGGGCGGTGGAGCCGCGGCCGATGACCCGGGGCGCGTAGCGCACCCCGTACAGGGCGGGCCGCGGGTTGTCGCTCATGCCGCCGTCCACGGCGACGAAGCGCTGCCCGCCGGTGTCCTTGACCGACAGCACGCGGTAGACCGCGACGCCCGCGGGGCCGGCGATCGCCCGTCCCGGCTCGATGGTGAGCCGTGGCAATGGCAGCCCGGCGCGGGCGCAGCCGTCCGCGAGCTCGGTGCGGACCCGGGCGGCGAGCGCGGCCACGTCGAGGACGTCCTCGCCCGGCCGGTAGGCCACCGCGTGGCCACCGCCGAGATCGAGTTGCGGAAGCACGACGCCGTGGTCGTCCCGGATCCGGGCCAGCAGGCCGATCAGCCGGCGCAGCGCCGTGATGTACGGCTCGACTTCGGCTATCTGGGATCCGATGTGGCAGTGCAGGCCGACCAGTTCCAGCTCGGGCCGGCCGAGGATCCGGACGACGGCCTCCTCGGCGGAGCCGTCGGTGATCGACAAACCGAACTTCTGCCCGTCGGTGCCGGTTCTGACGGCCGCGTGGCCGCCCGCCGAGACGTCCGGCACCACCCGCACCATGACCTGCTGCCGGGTGCCCCTCGGCACCAGCACGGCCAGGTGGTTGATCTCCGAGGCGCTGTCGACGACGATCCGCGCGACACCGAGCCGTACGGCCGCGCTCAGGTCCTTGGGACTCTTGGCGTTGCCGTGCAACACGATCCGCTCGGGCGGGAATCCCGTGGTGACGGCGAGCTCCAACTCGCCCGCCGAGCAGACGTCCAGGCCCAGTCCTTCCTCCTCCACCCAGTGCAGCAGGGCGCGGCAGAGGAAGGCCTTGGCCGCGTAGATCACATCGGCCTCGGGAAAAGCGGCGCGGTAGGTGCGGCAGCGGTCGCGGAACTCGCCCTCGTCCAGGACGTAGAGCGGGGTGCCGAAGCGGTCGGCCGCCTCCGCCAGCGAGACGCCCGCGACGGTGACGTCGCCGTGCGCGGCGGACCGGGCGGAGGCGGGCCATACGACGAGCGACGAAGGGTCCACGGCCGGCGCCGTGGCCAGGGCCGGCACGAGCGAGGTGGCGGTCATGCGCAGCGCGCCCGCGTCGTGCGGTCCGCGTGGCGCCAGTTGTCCGGTGCCAGGGTCGTGGCGGGCGCGGGAGCGACGACGTCGGGGCCTGCGGCGGAGTACGCCGGGGCCGACCGGGCGCAGAGGGTGGTGCGGACGTACGGAGCCGGGTGGTCCGACGGCGCCGGGAGGAGAACGGATCCGGCCGCGAACGGTTCGGTCGGCTCGGGTTCGTCCTCGTACTGGCACAGGCACATGGCGGTCCTCCGGGGGGGAGACGAGACGCTCTCCGGCGTGATCGCCGGGAGCACTCCATCGACGCTAAGCCCGCAGGTCCGGGCCCCGGCTCCGCCCTGACGCGGGCTTGACGCGCAGGCCGAAGCTTTGACGCCCTCCTGACGACGCACCCCTCCTGACGACGCGCCCCTCAGGACGCCGCTGGGCCGTGCCCGCCGTCAGGAGCGCGTCAAAGGGCCCCGTGTCCGCATCAAGCACCCGTAAGAGCGTGATCGACAACCCCTCGCGCGGGGATACCTTCATCGGAGCGGCGCCGGCGATCACGCCGGAGACCGCTTCGCCTCTCTCAAGGAGCACTGTGATGGTCGACCACCACTACGCGGAGGATCCCGAACCTTCCGAACGCATCCCGGCCGGACCACTTCTCGTCCCTGTCCGGCCGGGTTCCGCGGGCTGTACCGCCCGCTTCTTCCGCACCCCGCTCGGCGACCGCACCGCCGTCGCCTTCACCACCGAGCGGCGGCTGGTCGCGGCGCTGGGCGCCGGCCAGGAGTGGATCAGTCTGTCGGCGACCGCGCTGCACGCCCTCGGGGCGCCGCTGGGCGTCACCGCCCTCACCGTCGATCCGTCGCTGGTCGCCCCCGCTCCCACACCCGTCGGAACCGCCACGCCCCTCGGAACCGCCGCGCCCGTCAGAACGGCCGGACCCGTCAAGGCCGCTGGACCCGCCAGAACCGTCGCGGCCACGGCCACCGCAGCGAGCGTGGCGCCCGCCGGGACTTTCCGCTGAGGCGAGGAACGCTCCTCCGGCCGCCCGTGGTCAGGAACGCTCCTCGCGCCGCCCGCGCGGAACCACGAAGTCGGTCAGCAGGGCGGCGCCCGGCTCGAGGGCCGACCACGGTCCGCTCCAGGTGAGCACGGCGGTGCCGGACGTGGGGAACTTCGTCCGCGCGCGCTCCAGAGTGTCGCCGGCCGCCTCGCCGGCGAGCAGCAGGGCCAGTTCCTGGAGGCCGGGGTTGTGGCCGACCAGCAGCAACGTCCCGACGTCGGCGGCCACTTCGCGGACGACGTCGAGCAGGTCGTCGTCGTCCGCCGCGTAGAGGCGCGGTTCGTAGCGGACCGGTGGAGCGCCGTCCAGCTCGGCGGCGGCCAGTTCCCATGTCTGGCGGGTCCGGCGGGCGGAGGAGCACAGGACGAGGTCGGGCAGCCGGCCGGCCTCGCCCAACCACCGGCCGGCGGCGGGGGCATCACGCAGACCACGCCGGTTGAGCGGCCTGTCGTGGTCGGGAACGCCGTCGGGCCAGGCGGACTTGGCGTGCCGCAGGATCACCAGTCGCCGCGTCCCGCTCATGCCGGTGCCCCGGCGGAGCGCGGACGGCCGATCTCTCGGACGACTTCCAGGCCGAGAACCCGGTCGAGGTGGGCGAACGTCTCGAACTTGGCCCCGGCCGGTACCTCACCGGCCGTCTCCAGCCCGCGCAGCAGCCGCAGCACCTCGGAGGTGTCGAGGGTGTCCTCCAGCGCGGCGCGGGCCGTTCGCACCAGGTCGGCGGCCATCGGCTTGGACGGCTCCTCGGCCCAGTCGGCCACCGCGCGCCGCCAGCGGGCCAGCTGGCGGACGGCCGCGGCGATCTCCTCGGACGTGACGGCGAGCGGTTCGTGGTGCGGGTGACCGAGCAGCAGCACGCGCAGGGCGAGCGCGTCCTGGTCCACCGGTTCCGGCCCCGTGGCGCTCGCCTCGCCGACCCGGAGGCCGGCGCGGCCCGCGCCCTCGTAGGCGCGATGGCTGATGTGCACGACCGGTGGGCCGCCCAGCGTCCCGGTGATCTCCTCGAGGGTGCCGGTGGCGTCGGCCGGACGGATGCCCGCCACGTCGGCCGTCGGCACCCGCGGTCCGGTCCACCCCATGAGCACGGCCCGGCCGCGCAACTCGACGACGCGCGCCAGCACGTCCGCGACGAGGAGCACCCGCAGTCCGGTCAGATCGCCCGGATCGCCGTCCTGTGGGGCATGGGCACAGATCCGCAGCGGACCAGGGCCGGTCAGTTCATCCACGATGCTCAGCACAGGACCGACCCTAGGCGCTCCGGCGCCGTCGTGGCACGGGCTCGCACCGGCCCGTCCGGCCTGGATGCGCCGCCTGGACGGTCAGACGTCCTCGGGCGGCGGGCCGCCGGCCCGGCGGCGCAGCTCCTCGTTGAGGCGCAGGGCCTCTTCGAGCTGGTCCTCCAGGATGACGATGCGGCAGGCCGTGTCGATGGCCGTGCCCTGGTCGACGAGTTCGCGCGCGCGGGCGGCGATGCGCAGTTGGTAGCGCGAGTAGCGGCGGTGGCCGCCCTCCGAACGCAGCGGGGTGATCAGCCGCGCGTCGCCCAGCGCCCGCAGGAAGGCGGGCGTGGTGCCCAGCATCTCGGCGGCCCGGCCCATGGTGTAGGCGGGGTAGTCGTCGTCGTCGAACTTGTCGGTCGTGTTCGTACGGGTTCTGGGGGTCATTGCACCTCTGCGGCGTACAGCCCACTCGGGGGGAGGCGACAGCCGGAGATCACCGACGTCCTTCATTACGTCAGAAAACCTAACAACCCGATCGGGAAATGTCTATCGTGGCCGAGACAGATTTACGCACGCCGGGAAGCCAGGTACGCTACCCTCGCCCAACCTCGGCACGGGTCGGCCGACCCGTGCCGAGGCAGGGTGGGGGGCGACGTGAGCACACCCAGTATTTCCTCGATCTTGATCTTCGGGAGACGACCATGACTCGGCTGCAGGTGCGGCCCGTACGCCACGGCCAGGGGGATGTCGACGTACTCGCGCTGGCGGGCGAGCTCGACCTGGACAGCGAGGGCGTCCTGGCGACCGCCGTGGCCGAGCTGCTCCGCGCCCGGCAGGACGGCCGGATCCGGAACGGCGAGCTGCCGGCCCAGCAGGACGGCGACACCCGCCGGTCCCGCCTGGTGCTGGACTGCGCCGGGCTCACCTTCTGCGACTCCCGCGGGCTGGGCCTGCTGCTCACCATCCGGCAGACGCTGCAGGACCGCGGGGACGTCCTGGTCCTCGCCGACGTCAGCCCGCAACTGCTGCGCACCCTCGAACTGACCGGCGCGGACCAGGTCCTGACGCTCGCCGACGGGGTGGGCGAAGCCCTGCTCCCGGTCGCTCCGCCCGAACCGCGCATCGGCGACGCGTCCGCCTGACGGCGACAACGAAAAGCCGGACCCCACTCGTCAGTGGGGCCCGGCGGTATTCCGGTGTTGCGGGCCAGGGGCCGGCAACGGTCAGACGGCGGTCGTACGGGGCCTGGAGGAACGATCCGGCGCACCGGCGCGACGGGCCTGGGCCGTACGGCTGCGGCGCCCGCGGGTCGAGGCGGCACTGCGCTTCGCGGCCTCGGACACCGGCGCGGTGATGACGACCGGAACGCCAGACGGGGCCTGGGCTCCGGTGATCCGGGTCAGCTCGGCCTCGCCGGAGCGGACCTGGGTGGTCTTCGGCGTGATGCCGGCGTCGGCCATCAGACGCGTCATGTCGCGGCGCTGGTTCGGCAGCACCAGCGTGACGACCACACCGGACTCCCCCGCGCGGGCGGTACGGCCGCCGCGGTGCAGGTAGTCCTTGTGGTCGCTGGGCGGGTCGACGTTGACGACCAGGTCCAGGTTGTCGACGTGGATGCCGCGGGCGGCGACGTTCGTCGCCACCAGCACGGTCACGTGCCCGTTCTTGAACTGCTCCAGCGTCCGGTTGCGCTGCGGCTGCGACTTGCCGCCGTGCAGCGCGGCCGCCCGCACCCCGCTGGCCAGCAGCTCGCGGGTCAGCAGGTCGACGGCGTGCTTGGTGTCCAGGAACATCAGCACCCGGCCGTCGCGGGCGGCGATCTCCGTGGTGGTGGCGCGCTTGTCGGCGCCGTGCACGTGCAGCACGTGGTGTTCCATCGTGGTGACCGCACCGGCCGAGGGGTCCACCGAGTGGACCACCGGGTCGTGCAGGTACTGGCGCACCAGCTGGTCGACGTTGCGGTCCAGGGTGGCCGAGAACAGCATCCGCTGGCCGTCGGTGCGCACCTGGTCGAGCAGCGCGGTGACCTGCGGCATGAAGCCCATGTCGGCCATCTGGTCGGCCTCGTCGAGCACCGTGATGGCCACCCGGTCCAGCCGGCAGTCACCGCGGTCGATCAGGTCCTTGAGCCGGCCCGGCGTCGCCACGACGACCTCGGCGCCGCCGCGCAGCACGCTGGCCTGGCGGCCGATCGACATACCGCCGACGACCGTGGCCAGCCGCAGGTGCAGCGAGCGGGCGTACGGGGTCAGCGCGTCGGTGACCTGCTGGGCCAGCTCGCGGGTCGGCACCAGGACCAGGGCGAGCGGCTGACGGGGCTGGGCACGCTGTCCGGCGGTGCGGCAGAGCAGCGCCAGACCGAACGCGAGGGTCTTGCCGGAGCCGGTGCGCCCGCGGCCGAGGACGTCACGGCCGGCCAGCGAGTTCGGCAGCGTCGCGCCCTGGATCGGGAACGGCTCGTTCATGCCCAGGCTGGTGAGCATCTTGAGCACCTCGACGGGCATGTCCAGCGCGCCGAAGGTGGTGACGGCGGGAAGCGCCGGGGTGATCGTGACGGGCAGGGCGAACTCGCCCTGCAGCGCGGCCGGCCGGCGTCCGGAACCGCCGGAGCGGTTCGGGGACTGCGAGCGGGAGCGGCCGGTGAACCCGGCGGTGTTGTTGCCGGAGCCGGCGGAGCGGCTGCTGTAGCTGCCGCCACTGCCCGAGCCGCCGGTGCGGCTGCTGCGGGAGTAGGGGCTGTTCGAGCGCGTGGTGCGGTTCATGCGGAACCTTCCTCGAAGCGGCGCGTGTCGAGGAAGACCCGGCGGCCGGCAGCCGCGCAAGGAATCGCAAGAAACGAACCGAAGCAAATGGCGAATGCGGAGTCCGGCGGAAATCCCCGCGCGGTGAACTCCGATGAAAACGGCGCCTACTGAGAAGTGGCGGCCGGAATGCCGGACCGATGAGGTCCGTGTGGTGAAGGGTGCCCGGGGGGTCCTACGGAGTCCGGGCAACGGCCAGGGCCCGCACCGTGAGGTGCGGGCCCTGGCTCAGCTCTTGTCAGCGTCAGGCGGGAACGATGTTCTCGGCCTGCGGGCCCTTCTGGCCCTGCGTGACGTCGAAGGAGACCTTCTGGCCTTCCTGGAGCTCACGGAAGCCCTGGGTGGCGATGTTCGAGTAGTGGGCGAAGACGTCAGCGCCGCCGCCGTCCTGCTCGATGAAGCCGAAGCCCTTTTCCGCGTTGAACCACTTCACGGTGCCAGTAGCCATGTCAAATCTCCTCTGATAGGGGGCACAGCCGGAATACGCACTTCACGTGTTCCGCGTCGCCGCAATGAGCCCATCCGGAGATGACCGGAAAAACAAAATGCACCTGATGGATGTAACCGTCAGGTGCACACAAAGTTTCATGGGTACCACAACTGCAACTGAGATCTACGATAGCACGTGGCCCGCATCCATGGCGGATGCGGGCCTTCCGGCGGCGCCCCGGGGGCGGAGTGCCCTTGTGGCACACGGCCGGAAGCGGCCTGAGACCCGCGTCACGTCCGCCGCGCGCCGCGCAGGAACAGGGCCGCGAGGACCGCGCCGGCCAGCACGATGGCCGCGTTCACCAGGACCGCGTTCCCGATGCCGTCCAGTACCGCGCCCGTGCCGGACGAGACGGTGATCCCGGCGGTGGCGATGGCGCTCATGACCGGGGCGCCCATGGTGATGCCGACCTGCTGGGTCATGGTGGCCAGACCGGTCGCCATGCCCTGCTCGGCGTCGGGGATGCCAGAGGTGGCGGTCACCATGAAGCCGACGATCACCAGCATGTTGCCGATCCCGCCGAGGAAGGTGCCCGCCAGCAGCAGCGCCATCCAGCCGCGGTCGTCGCCCAGCGCGACCAGCGCCACCGTGGCGACGGCCTGGACGGCACCGCCGGTCACCAGGGTCGCCCTGGTGCCGATCCGGCCGATCACCCGGGCCGCGACCAGACCGCCGGCGACGGTGCCCAGGCCCAGCACGCCGAAGGACAGGCCCGCCGCCAGCGGGGAGAAGCCGAGCACCTTCTGCAGATAGAGGGTCATGAGGAAGACCAGCGAGGTCTCGGTGCCGAAGGCGATGAGGCCCGCGACGTTGCCCCAGATCACGGTGCGGCGCCGCAGCATCGCCACCGGCACCAGAGGAGCGGACGCGCCCTTCTCCACGACGTAGAACACGACGAGCAGTACGGCGCCGGTCGCCAGGGACACCAGGCCCACCGGGTCGCCCCACCCCTTCTCCCCCGCCGTGGTCAGCCCGAGGACCAGGGCGAGCAGGCCGAGGGTGACCGCGACCGCGCCGGGCACGTCCAGCCGCGGGCGGACCGCCGGGCGGCTCTCCTTGATCACCAGCGGGGCCACGATCAGCACCGCGACGGCGACCGGCACGTTGACGAAGAACGCCCAGCGCCAGGAGAGCAGCTCGGTCAGCACACCCCCGAGGACCGCACCGGCGGTGAAGCCGGCCGACATCAGGGCCCCGTTGAGACCGAGCGCCTTGTCCCGCAGCGGGCCCTCGGGAAAGGACGAGGTCAGCAGCGACAGCCCGGCCGGGGTGACGGCCGCCGTCGCCAGCCCCTGGGCGACCCGGGCGGCCAGCAGCATGCCCGGGCTGACCGCCAGCCCGCCGACCAGCGAGGAGACCCCCAGCAGGGCCAGGCCCGCGAGGAACAGCCGGCGGCGGCCGACGATGTCGGCGATCCGGCCGAACAGCAGCGTGAACCCCGCGGCGGCCAGCGCGAACGACGTACCGATCCACTGCAGGTCCGCCAGCGGGAACCCGAGCCCCTGGCCGACCACCGGCAGCGCCACATTGAGGATCGAGAAGTCCACGGCCAGCATGAACTGCGCGACCAGCAGCACCACCAGGACCAGCCGCAGCCGGCCCGTCATCCGCCCGGGCACGGACTCCCGCACGGACCCGCCGACCGGCGCCTCCACGCCGGCCGGCACCCCTTCAACAATCGCCATCGTCCCGTTCCCTCCGGATACCGGGCCCGTCGCGCCGATCGCGCCGCGGGCTCCCGGAAGGAATACTTCGCCGCCCGGCGCGGCCGGCCCAGCCCCCTGTGCCACGTACGCACACGGCACATACCAGCGCGGTTCGTACCACTGGCAGGGTCAGGACCGGCCGCCCCGGAGGCACGGCACCCGGCCGGAACGGATCAGGAGACGGGCACCAGCTGCCACTGCTGGTTGCCGCCGCCGTTCGCCGGCCACTGGACGACCGGCGCCTCGTCGGCGGTGGACGCGCCGCTGACGTCGGCGAGCTGACCGCTGTCGCGGTCCTCCAGCGTGTAGTAGCCGCCGCCGCTGGGGACGATCAGCCACTGCTGGTTGGCGCCCCCGTTGGACGTCCAGAGGTCGAGTCGGGTCCCGGCGACCTTGGCAGCGCCGGGTACGTCGAGCGCCTTGCCACTGGCCACGCCGGTGACGGTGTAGTAGCCGCCCGGGGCCTGAGCGATCCTCCACTGCTGGTTGCCGCCGCCGTTGCGGGTCCACTGAATGATGGGCGTGCCGTCGGCGGTGCCCTGCTTGGCCGCGTCGAGCGCCTTGCCGCTGTTGCGGTTGACCAGGGTGTACGTCCCCGACAGGACGGCCGGGGAGCCGGGGGTGACGCTGAGGTTGTCGAACTGGGCGGCCACGTACCCAGCGGTGCCGATGCCGACCTGGCCCGCCCCGTAGGAGTCATCGCTGACGGAGCCGGCCTTCGTGCCGTCGATCGTCGCGGTGATGGTGCGGCCGGCGAAGGTGAGGGCGAGCCGGTGCCAGCTGCCGGTGCCGGGCGCGGCGACGGTGCCGGAGGCGAGGGTGGTGACCGCTCCGGTGGCGCTGTTGCGCAGGATGGACCAGGCCCCGCTGTTGGTGAGTTCGAGGTAGTAGGCGTTGATGCTGCCCGGGGAGAAGCCCTTCTGGGTGCCGACCCGGCCCATCAGCTGGACCGCGCCCGCCTGTTCGAGCATCGCGTCGGCGGACACGGTGTAGTCGGCCCAGCTCAGGTCACCCAGCGTCGCGTACGGGTCGCTGCCGTCGTCCCAGGTGATGGGGGTCGTCGTGGCCATCTGCCGTACGCAGGTGCCCGTGCGGCCCGCCCCGCAGGCCGCGCCCTCGAAGGAGCCGTTCATGTCGGCCAGATACCGGGCCTCGCCGCCCTGCCGGGTGGACTGGAAGTCGTCGGAGTACGGCAGTGCGAGCAGCCCGCGGGTGGGCGAGGCGGCCGTTCCCGCGCCCTGTCCCGTGGTGGTGGTCACCGAGTACACCCGGCCCGGCTGCAGGGTCAGCTGATAGGCACCGCTGACGGGTGTGAGGTCGGCGGTGTGCACGAGGTAGTCGCTCTGCCGGCCGGAGGCGAAGTCGCTGGACCAGACGTGCACCGTGCCGCCGGGCAGTCCTCCGGCGGTTTTGAGGCTGACGGTCTGCGCGGCCGTGGCGTCGAGGGTTTCGAGGACGGTGCTCCAGGCGGTCTTTCCCGGTGACCTGTAGCTGACGTAGCTGCCGTTGGCGCGGTCGCCGCCCAGGTAGCCGCTGCCGGAGTCCAGGTACTGCCAGCCCGGCTGGGTGAACTGGGTGGTGTGCGCGGTGGCCCAGGTGCTCTTTCCGACGCTGTACGTGCCCGACCAGGGCTGGGTGGCGGTCAGCATGCCGTCGGTGTTGTACGGGAGGTTCTGGTAGAGCGCGGCGGCCAGCGGCCAGTTGATGAACGCGGAGAACTTGGCGTCCAGATAACCCCGGTTGATGGCACGGGCGATGGGCGCGCCGCCGGTGTTGTAGTCCTCGGAGCCGTTCTCGCTCGCCCACAGCTGCTTTCCGGTCGCCAGGGCGTCGGAGGTGGTGGAGCACGACGTCATCGCGGACATGTAGCCGCAGGGATAGTGCGCGCCGACGATGTCCACGGAGGCGGCGAAGGCCGCGTCGCCGCGGATGTCCCCGGCGACCGACCAGTCGGAGTCCGCGCCGACGATCTTCGTCGATCCGTAGCCCTTCGCGGCGAGGGTCGCGTGCAGGTTCTCGTACCAGGCCTTGTTGTAGCCGCGCTCGTTCCAGCCGCCCAGGTAGTCGATCCTGAGTCCGTGCTGGGTGGCGCAGCCCATCCAGGCGATCAGGTAGTCGATCATGTCCTGGGACCAGAAGTTGCCGTTGCCGATCCAGCCGGGCGCGCCCCAGGCGAGCCCGTAGAGCTTCACCGCTGGATTACGGGCCTTGGCCTGTTCCATCAGCCACCACTCGTATCCGGTACCGCAGTCGACGGTGCCGCGGGTGTGCTCGTGGCTGGGTTCGGCGCCGTCGGTGGAGTTGGTGTCGCCGCCGATCTCGACCTTGAAGATCTGCAGGGCCGCGCCGTAGCCGGGCTTGAACAGGTAGTCCAGGATCTGGCCGCGCTGCGGCTCCGGATAGTCCGCCAGCAGCCGCGAGTTGCCGCCGCCGCCGCTGATCGCTCCGACTCCGTCGAAGATCCGGCCCGGGGAGTTCCCGTCGACCGTGATCGCGGTGTTCACCGCCGCGTGGGCGGGCGGGGCCTGGAGGACGGCGAACGCCGCCATGACGAGCACGAGCAGTACGGTCAGGGGCGTTCGCAGGGTGCGTAAGGTGCGCGGGGGCGCTACGGCGCGCAGTTGCGGTACGGCGTGCTGGCTTCGCATACGCGGGGCTCCTTCTTCGCGGCCGGGCACAGACGGCCGTTGGGGTTTGTGGAGAAGGGTTGCAAAAAGCGAACAGAAGACAACTCAGTCCACCGCCATCGGACGGTAGAACTGTGACCGTGTCCCGTCAACAGTTCGGACAACAGCGGATGCGTCCCCCGAACGGGGGTATACGGCCCGGAGAGAAGCCCGTACCGCGCACCCGGCGGTTAACCTGGCGCCTTCCTGATGTACCGCGCCACCTACACCGACAGGGAGGACGAAGATCATGCCCGGCACCACCAGCGGCCCGAGCCAGTCCACCGACAGTCCGCAGCAGAAGCCCGCGCCCGTACCCGTCCAGCGCTCCGACTCCGCCCAGTCGGCGCACCGCCGCTTCATGCAGCGCTCGAAGTGGTAGGACGCGGCGCTCCGCGCTGACCCGCGCCCCTGGCCGCGCCCCGCGCACCGGCCGCGCACCGGCGAACGGTCAGATGTGATCACGCGATGACCAATCGCGACCCTTCCTGAAAACGGAAGGGCAACTTCCTTACGCCATCGTTCACTTCCGTCGGCGCATGCCGCGCCCGGAAGCAGACTCGCTAGCTTTGCCACGACTCCGGTCCGCGGGAACAGCGGTACGGGTCGCAGAAAGCGAGGGGCGATGCCTGTCTGGGATGAGGTCCATCCCGCCACGATCTCCGTGCAACGCATGCGAGCTGGCGACCACTGCTTCGTCAGTTACGGCGACGACGAGTCGAACTGGGACGTGCTGACCACCTTCGCGTGGACGGGTCTGGCCCGCGGCGAGAAGGTGATGGTCTTCGCGGCCCCCCGGGTGAGCGATGACGAGCTGTGGTCCCGGCTGGAGGCCGACAGCCCTTCGATGGCCCGGGTCAGGGCCCGCGGCCAGCTGGTGCTCACCAGCATGCGGTCACTGATCCGCCCCGACCGCGACTTCACCCCCGAGCGGCAGTGGCAGCGGATCCGCGAGGAGACCGCCCTCGCGGGCCGGCAGGGGTACACCGGGCTGCGCACCTTCATCGACATGCACTGGGTGCCGGACCTGGACGCCGACATCGACGTGATGACGCATCGCGAATCCCACGCCGGGCAGCTGTTCACCGACGGCTCCTACAGCGAGATCTGCGCATACGACCGCCGCTGGTTCGACGAGGACGTCCTGGCGCGGATGTGCCGGGCGCATCCCGTCAATCTGCTCACCCGGCTCGGCGAACTGCGGGCGGTGTACGGGGACGGTTCCCTGCGGCTGATCGGCGAGGCGGACCTCGCCACCGGCGAGCAGTTCGGCGCCGCCGTCGGCGAAGCGCTCAGGCGCACCGCGGACGCCGGGAAACTCGTCGTGGATCTGACGCGGTTGAGCTTCCTCAGCGTCCGGTGCGCCGACGACCTCCTCCGGCTGGTCCGCGCCGCCGACGGCCACGACCGCGTCGAGGTCCGCTGCGAGAGCGGCCAGCTCCGCGTACTGCGCGCACTGGGCGAGCACGGCTCGGCCCGCCTGGTGCTGACCGGAACGGAGCGCCGATGCTGACCGGGCCGGCCGGCGGCCGGGCCGGCGAACCGGCGGAGTGCCTGCTGCAGGTCGCGTTCACCGGCGAGGACCTGCCGCGGCTGCGGGTCCTCATCGAGCAGCGCGCGTCCCTGGCGGGGCTGTCGGAACCGCGCCGCGGCGAGTTCGTCCTCGCCATGGACGCGCTTGCCTCGAACGTGGTGGAGCACGCCGGCGGGGACGGGGCCCTGGCGCTGACCAGGGTCGGCGACGAACTGGAGTGCCGCATCAGCGATTCCGGTCCCGGCTTCTCCGAGGACGTCATCCCCGAGCTGGCGCCCGGGATCAACGGCGGCCCGGTCGGCCGCGGGCTGTGGCTCACCCGCCTGCTCACCGACCGGCTGGTGATCGCCACGGCCTCCCCCGGCGCCGTCGTGACCTTCGCGATGCGACTGGCCTGAGCGGAACCGGCCCCTCGCATCGCGGCACGACCGGCGAGCTACAGGGCCGCGACGGCCGGCTCCAGCGCCAGCTCGCGGACCACGCCCATGTCGCTGAACGGGAGCAACTCGTCCCCGATGATCTGGAACGGCTCGCTGCCCTTGCCCGCGACGAGCACGACGTCGTCGGGACCGGCGACGGACAGCGCGTAGCGGATCGCGTCCCGGCGGTCGGTGATCCGCTGGAACGGGATCCCGGTGTGGACCAGGCCGGGGGCGATCTGGTCGAGGATGCCCTCCGGGTCCTCGTAGCGCGGGTTGTCCGAGGTGAGGACGCACAGGTCGGAGAGCTCGCCGGCGATGGTGCCCATGGCGACGCGCTTGGTGATGTCCCGGTCGCCGCCGCAGCCGAAGACGGTGATGACCCGGCCGGTCGCGAAGCTGCGGATGGTGGTGAGGACCTTCTCCAGCGAGTCCGGGGAGTGCGCGTAGTCGACGATCACGCAGGAGCCCTGCGGGGTGGTGTAGCGCTCGAAGCGGCCCGGGGTGGGCGGCATCCGGTCGAGAGCGCTGACGAGGCCCTGCAGGTCGTGGCCGAGCAGATGGCACGCCGCCACGGTGGCCAGCGCGTTCGCCACCGAGAAGCGGCCGGGCACCGGAATCGCGGCCGGGTACTTGCGGCCGGCGTGGTGCAGTGTGAAGCGGCTGCCCGCCGCGTCCACGACCAGGTCGGTGGCGCGGTAGTCGGCCGGGGCGTCCAGGGCGTACGTGGTCACCGTCTCCGGCATCAGCGCGATGATCTCGGCGCTGACCGGGTCGTCGGCGTTGACCACCGCGCGCCGGCAGAGCCCCTGGAACAGCCGCATCTTGGCGTTCTTGTAGTGCTCCATCGTGCCGTGGTCGTCCAGGTGGTCCTGGGTCAGGTTGGTGAAGACGCCGACGTCGATGAACACGCCCTCGACCCGGCGCTGCAGCAGGCCCATCGAGGTCGCCTCCAGCACCACGCTGGGCGTCGCGCGGTCGCGCATGTGGCCGAGCAGGTACTGCAGGTCGGGCGCCTCGGGGGTGGTCAGCACCGACCTCGGCATCGGGATCGACTCGTCGCCGATCCGGCTGCCCGAGGTGCCGATGACCCCGACCTTCACGCCCTCGGCGATCCGCAGGACCGCCTCGACCATGTACGAGACCGAGGTCTTGCCGTTGGTGCCGGTGATCGCCACGACGTCCATCGCGCGACCGGGCTCACCGTAGTAGCGGGACGCGACGACCGCGGCCAGCGCCCGGATGTCGGTCACCCGGACCACGCAGACCGCGGCGGGCAGGCCCGCGAGGTGCGGTGCGTCGCCCTCGGCCAGTACCGCGACGGCGCCGAGCTCCAGCGCCCGCCCGATCAGCTCGGGGCCGCCGTCCTCGTGGCCCGGTACGGCGATGTACAGCGAGCCGGCTGTCACCCGGTGGGCGTCGAAGCTCATTCCCGCGGTGATCGGCGTCGCCAGGTCGCCCTGGAGTACGTGGTGGTCGTGCCCGTCGAGCAGTGCACTGAGTTTCACAACTATCCCCTCGGAAGCGGCCGGTGGTGCGCTGCGGGTGGCCCGGCCTGTCGGCAGGGGTGAGGGCAAACCGGATACCGCGATGATGACCATGACCCGGCGTCCCGGCACCGGTCGTCCGGTGCCCGGCTGCCGGGGATCGTGCTGTCGGCCGGGTGCGGACCCGCTCCGGCGCAGTGCGGTGCACATGCGACGCGGAAGCCGGGGCACCGGCGGTGGTACGCGTGAAGGCGAGCGGTCCCCACAGGGGGGCGATCTGCGTGCGGACCGAAGGGCCGGATCGGCCGAGGACCGCTACCTGTCACTGCGCAACAACTGCGGCATGCGTCCGGACCGGCTCAGGACCCGTTCTGGGGTCGGCCGAAATCCGGGCGGCAGCACTCTCTGGTCTGGCCGCAGACGGTTGGATACAGGTGGTGCATACAGGTGGCCGGGCGGAGCAGGGACCTGCCCGACACCACTTCAGTGTACGTCCGACCCTGCCACCTGCGGCCATGGTGCCAAATGCTGACATTTCGCCATGCCGGATTTCCCTCGCCGAGTTGCCGCGGGAGCGTCCCGGCCTGCCCTCAGCGGTCGACCGCGGTGAGGTCCACCCGCCAGTCGTTGCACCGGATCGGGTTCCCCGGCGGGTACTCGAAGTCGCAGACGGAGACCAGGGTGAAACCGGCCTTGCGGCAGATCGCGTTCGAGGCGGGATGGTCGACGGACGGGTACGCGTGCAGGGATTCGTGCGTGCGCCGGGCAGCGGCTTCGGCGATGACCGCCGTGGCGGCCGCCACCGCGATCCCCCGGCCCTGATACTCGGGCAGCACGCCCCAGCCGGTCTCGTACACCGGCTCGCCCTGCCAGACCCGGTCCCAGTACCCGATGGTGCCGACCCTCTCGCCCTCCGGGAGCAGGACGACGCTGAACATCCGTCCCGTTCCCGCAGCTTCGGTGTCCAGGTACCGCCGGTGGCGTACGAGCAGCTTCTCCTCGGGCTCGGGACCGCCCAGGTGCTCCGTCATCTCCGGGGAGTTCGTCAGCCGCAGCAGCTCCAGATCCCGCTCCGCCCAGGTCTCGAGCCGCACCCGCACCATGGCGACCGCGTCGCGCCGTTCGGACATCCCGCCGGTTCCTCCCCTCGGACCCTGAGCCGTCACCCGCCCGCCCGGTGCTCCTGGGGGCGGATGCCGCGGACCCGCTTGAAGGCGGTGCTCAGGGCGAACGCGCTTCCGTAGCCTACCTTTCTGGCCACGGAACCCACCGTGGCATCGGGCTCCCGCAGCAGGTCGGCGGCGAGCGACAGCCGCCATCCGGTGAGGTACGCCATCGGCGGCTCGCCGACGAGTTCGGTGAACCGCCGGGCGAGCGCCGCGCGCGACACCCCGGTCTTCGCCGCGAGCGTGGCCACCGACCACGCGTGCGCCGGGTCGTCGTGGAGCAGACGCAGCGCCTGGCCCACCACCGGGTCGGCCAACGCCACGTACCAGGTGGGTGCTTCGGCCTCCGGACGGGAGAACCACGCCCTGACGATGGCGATCAGCAGCAGGTCGAGAAGCCGGTCGAGGAAGACCTCCTGGCCCGGCTCGTCGCGGACGATCTCCTCGCCGAGCAGCGCGACGAGCGGGCAGTCCCAGGAGTCGGCGGGCATCACGAGGAGCGTGGGCAGCGCTTCCAGCAGCCGCCGGCTGATCTCGCCGTCCATCGCATAGGTGCCGGTGAACATCATCGTCGCGCCGTCCGGGCGGTTGCCCCAGGTACGCACCCCCAAGTCCATGGTCTCGCACAGCTCGTCGCCCTCCGTGGAGGTGGAGAGCTGCCCGGGGTGGATCACGATCCGCGGCGGCGTGTCCGGCGTATCGGCGACGGTGTACGGGGCAGGGCCGCGGACAACGGCGATGTCACCGGGGCGCAGGCACACCGCGGCACCATGCTCGGGCACCACCCACGCCTCGCCGCGCACCAGGGAGATCAGGGTCAGCGGAGCGCGGTCCTCGACCCGCAGCGACCACGGCGGGTCGAGGACCGACCGCATCAGGAATGCGCCCCGGGCCCGGGGCCCGTCCAGGAGACCGGCGAGTGCGTCCATGTCATTCAGCCTAGACGCCCGTGTGGACGCACGCGTATGGAGTTGAGGCTCTGAATCATGGCCGGTCCCGGCCGTTGCGACTTGACTGTCCCCACGACCGATCAGCCGCACGGCGGTCCGGCGGTCCGCTGAGGGAGGTTCGACGATGGACGAGTTCCGCACGGTGGCGCTGGTGGCCGCCACGCTCACCACCGGGTTGATCGCGGGCCTGTACTACGGCTTCGCCTGCGCCGTCATGCCCGGTCTGCGCAGGACCGACGACCGGACGTTCGTCGAAGCCATGCGGTGGATCAACGTCCGGATCCTCAACGGCTGGTTCGCCCTCGGTTTCGGCGGGTCACTGGTGCTCACCGTCCTGGCCGGGGCGCTGCACCTGCCCGGGGACGCCCCGGACGGTCCGCTGCCCTGGATCGGCGGCGCGGCCGCCCTGTACGTGCTGACGCTGGTCTCCACGTTCGCCGTGAACGTCCCGCTCAACGACGAGCTCGCCGCGGCCGGCGACCCGGGGTCGGCCGGCGCCTCCGCTCTCGCCGCGGTCCGCGAGCGCTTCGAGACGCGGTGGGTCCGCTGGAACCTGCTCCGCGCGGTGGCCGCCACGGGCGCGCTCGGCTGCCTGATCTGGGCACTGGTGCTCTACGGGCGGGCCACACCGTAGGTCCTGTCGCACCGACGGTGTCCCGGCGGAAGCCACTCCGCCGGGACCCTGTCGGCCGGTTCCCGTCAGGGAATCCAGTAGTTGCCGGAGACGACGATCATCGACTGGAGCTGCACACTGCCGCCGTAGTAGAGCGAGGTGTCGATGGGCGTGCCGGTCAGCTTGGTCCACAGGGCGTCGAGCCAGGCCTGGGAACCGGGGTCGGTCAGGGCGGCGACCGCGAACGGTGCGGTGAAGGCCATGTCGTGGCCGCTGTCGAACGTCGATCCGTTCAGGTGGTAGCCGGTCACGATGCCGGCGGGGTTGCCGCCGGTCTTGGTCCTGATCCAGGCGTTGAGCTTGCGGGCCGAGGCGAGGGACGCCGGGTCACCGCTGGTGACGGCGTCCGTGGCCACCCGCCAGGGGTCACGGCAGGCGTTCCATCCGAAGTCCCCGTCGTTGGGGCTTTCGAGCACCTCTCCCGCGGCGGGCTTGGGGGTGGTGTTGGTGTTGACGACGAAGTCGGCGAGCAGTCCGGTGCCGGGCGCGTAGCTCGCCTG
Source organism: Streptomyces sp. RKAG337 (assembly GCF_023701715.1). Taxonomy (NCBI): domain Bacteria; kingdom Bacillati; phylum Actinomycetota; class Actinomycetes; order Kitasatosporales; family Streptomycetaceae; genus Streptomyces; species Streptomyces sp. RKAG337. The sequence continues at coordinate 84,033 of NZ_JAJOZA010000001.1, forward strand.
CTGCTGGGTGATCAGGTTCTGGTGGGCGGTGCGGATGGTGTCCCAGGCGCTGTCGCCGGTCGCGGTCCTGAAGGCGCGGAAGTGGTCGATCAGCCAGTCGGAGGACCGGGTGATCCAGTGGTGGGACTCCCCGGAGCCGCTCCAGTCGCCGAGCAGCATCAGGTGGGTGGTGGAGTTGACCTCACTGGCCTTGATGGCGTTGATGTGCTGGACGGCGAGGTTCTTGTAGTTGTAGGTGCCGGTGCTTCCCCACTGCCGGTCGGCGAGCAGCAGTCCGTAGGCGACGTCGAGGTCGCCGTCGGTGGCGGAGTCCGAGCCGTCGACGCTCTTGCAGGAGCTGTCCTGTTCGGCGGCGAGCAGGTTGGGGTTGTTCACCGACGGGTGCGCGATCATGAACTTCACCATGCCGTCGAAGGCGGTTCTGGCATTGGTGTCGGCGCCTGCCATCAGTGCGGTGACGACCATGCCGTAGCCCTGGCCCTCGGCGACGTACGGGTGGTCGGCGTCGGGCGAGATGACCTCGTACCAGCCGTTGCCGCAGTTGTGCTTGACGAAGGCGGCCTTCCACCGGTTGTAGGTGGTGACGACCGCCTGGTCGATGGTGCTCTGCGCGCCGGAGGGCTTGAGGGTGCCCGCGGTGTACGGGAACTGGTGGCTGCCGAACGGCACGGTGGGACCACCGCCGCCGCCTCCGCCCTGGGGGTTCGCGTCGAGGTAGTCGAGGTTGGGTCCGCCGTTGGCGGTGGTCGCGGTGGCGCGGATCTTGTTGGTGCCCGCCAGCAGCGTGGCGGTGAGGGTCTTGGTCTGCCAGGTGTCCCAGGAGCCGGTGTCCGCGAAGGAGACCCCGGACGCGACGGTCGTGCCGTTCACCGCGATGTCCATGGGACGGTTGACCGTGGTGCCGTTGGCGAAGCCGAGGACGAGGGTGCCGCTTCCGGCGGCCGCCGCGGTGACGGTGAACTCCACCGAGGAACCGGCGATGTTGGTGTAGTCGACGAAGCCGGAGCCGGAGAAGCCGGTGTGGTTGGTGGCGACGGCGGACTGCGACAGCGCCGCGTTCTCGGCCTCGTAGCGGGTGGTGGCCGCCTGGGCCTGCGGTACCTCGGCGGCCAGCGGCAGCAGCAGGCCGAGCGATGCGGTCAGGGTCAGACCGAGGAGTCTTCGGGGGATGGGGATGCGCACGTGGGGACCTTCCCTCAGGACAGCGGGACGGGACGCGGACACAGTTAGGAAAGTTTCCTAACTAAGCATGCATGGGAGCGCCGCGCGGGCCTTCTGTCAAGGGTCCCCGGGAGAACCGTTGGCCGATCGCGGCGAACGGCCCTCCCGGGGCGCCCCGCTACCCCACGTCCAGATGGTCCAGATTGGGTGCACCGGTGGCCGTGGTCGCTGTCACCCGGACGGTGTTGGCCCCCGCGTGCAGCGCCGCCGTCAGCGTCGAGTCGGCCCAGGTGTTCCAGTCCCCGGTGCCGTTGAACGCCCTCGCGGACACCACGGTCGTGCCGTTGACCGCGATGTCCATCGGACGGTTGACCGTGGTGCCGTTGGCGTAGCGGACGGCCAGCGGTACGTTGCCGGCGGCGGCCGCGTCGACCGTCCATTCCACGTAGGCGCCGGACGCGTTGCCGGTGTTGACGAAACCGGTCCCGGTGTACCCGGTGTGATCGGAGTCGACGGTGCTGCCCGCGGAGAAGGCGGCGGCCTCCGCCTCATAGCGGCCCGGGGTCGGATCGGTGCTCGCGGTCGCGTACCCGGACCCGATCCAGGTCTCGTCGATCCGCAGCCGCTTGTAGCGCGCGGTGTCGGTGGAGGCGGCGTAGGTGCTGGTCACTTCGAGGCGGACATGGCGGGTGGTGACGGCCGGGATGTCGATGGTCGCGACCCCGCGCGCACTGGGCAGGGTGCCGGACTTCACCGGACTCCCCCACGTACTGCCGTCGCTGCTGACGTACACGTTGTAGCCCTTGATGCGCGCCGACTGCTCGGTGGCGGACCGGGCGTAACTGACCGAGTCCTCCCGCTGGTTGATGCCGACGTAGCGCACCGGCTTCGACGCCCCGAGGTCGAAGTCGAGCCGGACGGGCAGCGTCTGGTTGCTGTCCCAGTACGTCAGATAACTGCCGTCGGCCGCCGCCTGAGCGCCGTGTCCGCTCGCCGAGGCGCTGGCGCTCATCGTGTACGAGGAGGCCGGTTGGATCCCCGTGCGGCCGTCGGCGGTCACCTTGAAGACCGTGTCGTACGGGTCCCAGCCGCCGAGCCCGGTCAGGGTGAGACTGCCGCCGGACTGGCTGAAGGCGATGGGCGCGCCGGTGCGCAGATTGCTGACGGCGGAAATCCGGTACCCGTTGTCGCGCAGCCGCAGGGTGCTCGTCGACGGCGGGGTGATCACGTGGATGTACTGCCGGTCGGGGTCGGAGGTGCTGATGGTCGTGACGCCGCGGGCGCCGTCGTTCCAGGCCCCGGGCTGCAGGCCGCCGTACAGGTAGCCGCCGCCCTCGGTGCCGTGCAGCGATTCCCAGATCGGGTTCAGATAGCCGTTGGCGAAGGTGTTGAAGGCCTCCTGGTTCGACGGGAACCTGCCGTTGACCTGCGCGGTCTCGGCCATCAGCGCCTTCACGGACGATCCGGCGTTGGTGACCAGCCGGCCGAGGGTGAGGGCCCGGTCGACGGCAGGATTGGAGCCGTCGTACCACCAGGCCCCGGTGGAGGGCAGTTTGAAGTCGGCCTCGGTCAGCCGGGGCCGGCGGTGTAGAGCGCCTGCGGGTAGTCGTACGCCGGGGACATGCCGGTCTTCTGCTCGTTGCTGATCATGTCCATGATGGGGGTGTCTTCGTTGTTGTTGCTGATCGTGTAGTTGGGGCGCTGCTGGTAGATCTGGGCGTAGAGGTCGTGGCTCTCCCAGTAGGCGTTGTCGTTGTCGATCCAGAACCCGCCCAGCGTGGGATAGCGGTTCATGACCTCGAAGAAGTTGTCGTAGGAGAACTCTCCGAAGCCGTCACGGGTGGTGAGGTCGACGGTCTTGCCCTTGTACGCCGAGTACGCGCCCGAGTTGAGCCACTCATGGCCGCCCTCGGAGTGCCACTGCGGGTCGTCGGACATGTAGAGGATGACCTTCAGGCCCTTCGCGCTCGCGGCGGTGATCAGCTCGCCGAGGAAGTCGCGATGGGTGCTGCAGCTGCCCGGGATCGCCGACGGCCACGGCCGGGCGTAGCCGAGCCGGCTGTGGAACGTGGCGAGCACCAGGTACTGCGCATGCAGCTTCCGGGCCTCGTCGACCCAGTACTCCGGGGTCCAGCCGCCGTTGGTGACATCGGACTCCCACTGGGCGCAGTCGGTGTGCGCCGGGGCGGTGCGCTCGCCCCAGTGCAGAAACAGCCCGCTGGTCGAACCGCGCAGGAAGTCCTGCCGCGGGTTCTGCAGATCGGCGCGCGCCGCGGTGCCGGGCAGCAGCAGGGCGCCGAGGATCAGCGCGACCACGGCCAGCAGCCGCACGAACGTCCTCCGGTCCGCGTCCCTGTGCATCGCGTTCATACCGGACCGTCCAGGTAGTCGAGGTTGGGGCAGCCCGCCGCGGTCGTCGCGGTGGCGCGGATGGTGTTGGCTCCCGCGCGGAGCGGGACCGCGACGACGGCGGTGTGCCAGGTGTTCCAGCTGCCGGTGCCACCGAAGACCGTACCGGCCGGAACCGCGGCGCCGTTGACGATGAGGTCCATCGGACGGTCGGCCGTGGTGCCGTTGGCGTACCCGAGGGTGATGTCCGCGGTTCCCGCCTGCGCGGAGTTCACCGTCCACTGGACGTAGGCGCCGGCCGCGTTCGCGGAGTTCACGAACCCGGTCCCGCTGTAGCCGGTGTGGTCGGTGTCGACCGTGCCGCCCGCGGAGTACGAGCCGTCCTCCGCTTCGTACCGCGCGGCGGTCGGCGGTGCGCAACCCGTGGTCGAGCCGGTGGCGTTGACGCGCAGCACCCCGCCAGTGGTGTTGGCGCTGTCGGCGACGCAGTAGCCGGTGAGGCTCTGGAAGCCGAGGTCGTACGGGCTGTTGGTGCCGCGCTGGGCGGTGAAGTGGTCGAACCTCACCGTGCTGCCGGTGTTGGCCAGGACTGCGGGCCGGCCGTCGTTCGCGGCGAAGCGCACCGAGCTGTCGGTGAAGGTGATGTGGTCGGCGTTGTGCAGGTACCAGCCGTAGGCGGGGCGGGTGCCGATGCTGTTCGGGTTGTAGTCGGTGGGGTTGTTGGACGGGACGGTGACCGCCGTGGTGCCGCTGCCGCCCGGGACGGTGATGTTGACGTTCGTGAAGGTCACACCGTCGATGTGGTTGCCGCCGGACTCGCCCCACAGGGTCGGGCTGAAGGCGGACGAGGCGCCGGTCGCGGTGATGTTGTCATAGGTGATGTCACTGATGTGACCGACGCCCGGGCTGTTGCCGCAGCGTTTTCTCGTGCCGATCTTCTGCATGATGGGTGAGCGCACACCGGTCATGGTGATGTCGCGGTAGTGGACGTCGGAGATGTCGGCGCCGTCCATGGAGACCATGCCCAGGCCCGACTTGTCGGCGCCGGTGATGGCGATCGCCTGGAACCGGTAGTCGGTGAAGTCCCCGCACGTCTCGGAACCGAACATCAGGGCGTTGCAGCAGCGCGCCGACAGATGTGAGTCCTGCACGACGACATGGCCGTTGGGCAGCTTCGCGCCGAGCGCGTAGTCGCTCTTGAAGACGAGCGCGTCGTCGTTGGCGGCGATGTCGGCATGGGTGATGACGGCGTTGGTGGTGCTGATGATGTTCCAGCCGTCCCGGTCGCTCGCGGTGTCGATCGTCAGACGGTCCGAGGTCACGTTGGAGCAGCCGTTGATGAGTGCGGCGAAGTGGCCGCCGCGGCGCAGGGTGATCCCGCTGAGGGTCAGGCCGTTGCAGCGCGTCAGCGAGACGATCTTGTCCGCCTCGCCCGCCTTCGGATTGCCGGTGATGAGGTTGCCGCCGCCGTCGATCGTCCCGGATCCGGTGAACCCGATGTTGGTGAGCCGGTCGCCCCAGATCATGGCGTCGTGGAAGTGGCTGTGCCCGAAGTCCTGGTACCCGTCGTAAGGGTTGGACTCCGCCGCGTCGTAGGTGCCGGCGCTGGAACCGGTGAGCGTGGCGCCCGAGTCCAGCTGGAGGGTCACATTGCTCTTGAGATGGATCGAATTCGCCGACTTGTAGTTGCCGGAGGGGAAGCGGACGGTGCCTCCGCCGGCGGCGTTGGCGGCGGTGATCGCCTTGTTGACGGCGGCGGTGTCGTTCGTCGAGCCGTTGCCCGTCGCGCCGTAGTCGCGGACGTTGAACTCGGCGGCCACCCGGGCCGCCGTTCCGGGTGCGGAACCGGGTGCGGCGCCGGCCGGGCTTCCCATGGCAGGTGCCTGCGCCAGTCCGAGGAAGACGAACAGGGCGAGTCCCACCAGAACAGCGATGCGCTTCATCACGTCACTCCCCGGCCTTCGGCGAGCCGCTGCCGGTGGTCCTCCGGAGCTGCTCGTTCATGATCAGGAAGGCGCCGAGGCCGTGGAAGTCGTTCGTGGCCCGGGTGCGCCCGATGTAGTAGGAGTAGTCGCCGACATTGGTCCCGATGGAGACGTCGGAGAGGTCGGTCCGGCCGTCGGGGCCGAGCGCGACCTTGGCCAGCACACCCTGGTAGCCGCGCTGCGCCACCGCCGCGTAGTGCTGGTCGATGTAGCCCTGCTCCGCCGCGCGGGACAGGGTGAAGGTGAACATGCTCGAGCAGGACGTCTCGGTCCAGTCGTCCGAGTGGGCGCCCTTGTCGGCGACCTGGAACCAGCGCCCGGTGGCCGGGTCCTGGTAGTGCTCGATACCGGCCGCCAGGTTGCGCAGGATGGTCAGCAGCCGGTCCCGCCGCGGCTGGTTCGCCGGGATGGTGTCGAGCACGTCGACGGCCGCCATGCCGTACCAGCCGACCGCCCGGCACCAGTACTCCGGGGCCAGTCCGGTGGACGGGTTCGCCCAGCTCGCGGTCTTCGACTCGTCGTAGGCGTGCTTGAGCAGGCCGTTCGGCTGCTGGAGGTGGGTTCCGTAGACCACCAGCTGCTTCGTCGTCTCGTCGTCGGCGTACGTGGCGTCGTTGAACTCCCGCCCGTACTCGACGAGGAACGGGTTGACCATGAACGTGCCGTCGGCCCAGAGCTGGTGGGCGCGGCTGTCCGAGGTGGAGTGCCAGAAGCCGCCGTCGGAGGTCCTGGGGTACGTGGCGAGCCGGTTACGGATCTTGGTGGCGGCCGTCTGGTACTTCGTCTGGCCGGTCTCGTGGTGCAGGATCACCAGCAGCCGGCCGGCGAGCATGCTGTCCAGGTTGTTGAAGCTCTGGCCGATGGTGCCCTTGCTGTCGACGAACCGGTCCACCCAGCTCTTGATGTACGCCAGGTCCTTCGGGTTGTGGGTGCGCTGGTAGACGAGGTACTGGCCGTAGAGGTAGAGGCCTACGGGGTACGACCAGCCGCCGATCTGGCCGGGAGTGAAGCGCGCCATCGTCGAGTCGGTCATCGCGACCGACCAGTCGGTACCGGCGGCGGAGACGCCGGGGGCGGACATCGGAGCCGTGGCCGGGGCCGAAGCCGGGGCCAGGGCCGGGGCCAGGGCCGGAGCCGGGGCCAGGGCCGGAGCCGGGGCCGAAGCCGGCTTGGGTACAGCGGCCGCCGGTGGACCGTTCAGCGCGACGAGCGCGGCGCAGGCCGCGAGCGCGGCCGTCAGAGCACGTAATCCGTTCATGATCCCCTCACCCTGAATCCCCTGCCTTGGGGGCCGATCGGGTAGCAAAGGTTGGACCTTTAAGCGGAATCTAGCAGCGCTGAAATATCTGTCAATAACCCTAACAATTATCGTCGAACCAACAACTGGCTGGATCTTTGACTCTTGGAGTGACCCCTGAGACGAACCAGCGCCTCGATGATTCGGACATGCCAGACATCAGATGTCGGATGTATTACCAAGAACCATAAGTCGCCAGAAATGCGACGCGCGGGGACGATGAGTTCTGCGGCAGCGGGTCGTCTACCTCACAGACGGCCGCGCCCGAACTCCGCGCCGGGCAGGCACCGCGAACAGCTGGAAGGAACCCCCCATGCTCTCCACCGACTACGTCCCGGGCGCGCCGAACTGGCTCGACCTCGCCAGCCGCGACATTCCGGCGTCCGCCGCGTTCTACAACGCGGTCTTCGGCTGGGACTTCCGGTCCGCCGGCCCCGACGCCGGCGGTTACGGCATGTTCGTACTCGACGGGAAGACCGTCGCCGGCGTCGGACCGATCATGGCCGAGGGCGTGGAACCGCGCTGGACGCCGTACTTCATGTCGCCCGACGCGGACGCCACCGCCAAGACCGTGGAGCAGGCGGGCGGCACCGTGCCGTTCCCGGCGATGGACGTCTTCACGATGGGCCGGATGGCCGTCTTCACCGACCCGGCCGGCGCCGCGTTCAACGTCTGGCAGCCCGGTGACAACAAGGGCCTGGACCTGGTGACCGCCGACAACGCGCTGTGCTGGGTCGAACTGCACACCACCGACGCGGCCGCCGCGAAGGCCTTCTACCACCAGGTCCTCGGCTGGGACTACAACGACGCCCCGATGCCCGGCATGACCTACACCCTCATCCGCCCGGCGGGCACCGACGCCGAGGCGGAGCACGGCGGCCTCATGGAGCTGCCCCCGGGCGGCAGCGGGCCCGGCAGCACCCCGAACTGGCACCCGTACTTCGGGACCGCCGACTGCGACGCGACCTTCGCCACGGCCGTCGCGCACGGGGCCACCGCCATCATGCCGCCGGACGACGCGCCCGGGGTCGGCCGGCTGGCCATGCTCCTGGACCCGGCGGGCGCCCAGTTCGCCCTGCTCACCGGCGAGGCGCCGGACGCCGGCTGACCGCACCCACCGACGGCCGTCCTGCGACGCGAACGCTCACCGGCACCCGCTCCCACGGGGGGAGGGGGTTCCGGTGAGCGTTCGCGTCGCGGGCCATGCGGTCACGTGCCCGGGTACCGTTCGCATCAGCCGTGCCGTTCGCATAAGCCGTGCCGGTCCCGTCAGCCGTCTCTGTCCCGTCAGCCGATCGGCAGGCCCGTGTAGTTCTCGGCGAAATCGGTGGCGGCGGCCGTGGACCCGGCGATCCGGTCGAGCTGGGCGGTCTGCAGCCGGGTGGTGAACGGCGATTGTCCGGGCTCGTTGTGCAGTGTCGTCGTCAAGAAGTACGAGAAGTGCTCCGCGCGCCACACCCGGCGCAGACACGTCCGGGAGTAAGCGTCGAGCAGCTCCGACGATCCGGTGTCCCGCAGCGCCGCCAGCGCCCGCGCCAGGACGATCACATCGGCGGCGGCCAGGTTCAGGCCCTTCGCACCGGCCGGGGGCACGATGTGCGCGGCGTCCCCGGCCAGCAGCACCCGCCCGTAGCGCATCGGCTCGGTGACCGAACTGCGCATCGGCAGCACGGACTTGGCGGTGATCGGCCCCCGATCCAGCTTCCAGTCGCCGTCGATCGCGAAGCGGGCGTCGAGCTCGTCCCAGATCCGCACGTCCGGCCAGTCGGCGGGGTCCTCGCCGTTGGGCACCTGCAGATACAGCCGGCTCACCAGGGGCGAGCGCATGCTGTGCAGCGCGAACCCGCGCGGTGAGTGGGCGTAGATCAGCTCGTCGCACGACGGCGCCACGTCGGCCAGGATCCCGAGCCACGAGTACGGGTACACCCGCTCGAACGTCTGCCGTACGCCTTCGGGGATCGCGTCGCGGGCGACACCGTGGAAACCGTCGCAGCCCACCACGTAGTCGCACTCCAGGGTCCGCTCACGGCCCTGGTGCGTGAAACGGATGACGGGCGTTCCGGTGTCCGCGCCCTCGACAGCGGTGGCCCGCGCCTCGAACAACAGCGGCCCGCCACCGTCCAGTTGCAGGGCTATGAGGTCCTTGACCACCTCGGTCTGGGCGTAGACCATCACCCGGCGCCCGCCGGTGAGGGACGGAAAGTCGATACGGTGCGCCCGGCGGTCGAACCGCAGCTCGACACCGTCGTGGACCAGCCCCTGCCGGTCCATCCGCTCCCCCGCCCCACACGCGCGCAGCGCGTCCACGGTGGCCTGCTCCAGGATTCCCGCGCGCTGCCGCTGCTCGACGTAGGCACGGTCGCGGGCCTCCAGGACGACGCTGTCGACGCCTGCCAGCTGGAGCAGCCGCGCCAGCAGCAGTCCGGCGGGACCGCCGCCGATGATCCCGACCGTGGTGCGCATCAGCGCTCCAGGACCAGGGCGAGCCCCTGCCCCACCCCGATGCACAGGGCCGCGAGCCCGGTACCGCTGCCCGCGGCCTTCAGCTGGTGGGCGACGGCACCGGCGATACGCGCGCCGGACGCGCCGAGCGGGTGGCCGATGGCGATGGCGCCGCCGCGCGGGTTGACGACCGCCGGATCGAGGCCGGGCCACTCCGCGAAGCAGCCGAGGGCCTGGGCGGCGAACGCCTCGTTGAGCTCGAAGGTGCGCAGGTCGCCGAAGCCACGGCCGGCCCGCGCCAGCGCGCGGTTGACGGCCTCCACCGGGCCGAGCCCGAAGTACTGCGGTTCGATGCCGGACACGGCGCTCGCCCGGATGCGGGCCAACGGCTCGCGGCCGGTGGCCGCCAGCCCCTCCTCGTCGGTGATCAGCAGGGCGGCGGCGCCGTCGTTGAGCGGGGAGGCGTTGCCCGCGGTGACGGTGCCGCCCTCGCGGAAGACCGTCTTGAGCTTGGCCAGCGATTCCACCGAGGTGTTGTCGCGGATCGTCTCGTCCCGTACGAGGGTCGTGCCGTCGACGGGGACGACCTCGGCGTCGTACAGCCCGTCCTTCCAGGCGCGCGCCGCCTTCTCATGACTCGCGACGGCGAAGGCGTCCTGCTGCTCGCGGGTGATGACGTGCTTGTCGGCGATCAGTTCCGCGCCCTCGCCGAGCGGAATCGTCCACGCGGGTTCATGGCGCCGGTTGACCATGCGCCAGCCGATGGTCGTGGAGTACATCTCCTGATGGCCGGCCGGGAAGGCACGGTCGGGCTTGGGCAGCACCCAGGGAGCGCGGCTCATCGACTCGACGCCACCGGCGACGGCGATCGACACGTCCCCGAGGGCGACCGCCCGGTACGCCTGGACCACCGCCTCCAGCCCGGACGCGCACAGCCGGTTGACGGTCACGCCCGGCACCGAGACCGGCAGGCCCGCGAGCAGCACGGCCATCCGCGCGACATCGCGGTTCTCCTCGCCCGCGCCGTTGGCGTTCCCGAAGAAGACATCGCCGATCCTGGCCGGGTCCAGTTCCGGCGTGCGGTCCACCAGCGACCTGAGGACGTGTGCGGCCAGGTCGTCGGGGCGGACGCCGGACAGCGCGCCACCGTACTTCCCGACGGGGGTGCGGACGGCGTCGACGATGTAGACGTCACGGGTGTTCGGCACGTTCGGCACGCTCGCCATATGGGTCACCGGTCCCTTCCTGCGGCCTTCGGGGCGCGGCGCGGAGAGTTCTTCGCCGGCGTCGGGTGCAGGATACCGAGCCGGGTGATCACCACGACCGGCGCCCGGCGACCGGATCCGCGGACGGGGTGGCACTGGCGCCACCGCCGGAGTGGCACCAGCGGGATCGATCTTCGTCCCCGTACGCCGGAACATTGGGGGTGCGACAGCAACACCCTCCAGGAGGAACGATGTTCAGGTTCGGCATGTCACGGTGGAGGATCTCCGCGGTGTCCGGCGCGGTGGTGGCGGCCATGGCGGCCGCGGCGCTGCCCGCGGCGGCGGTACAGCCCGCGGGGCAGCGGCCCACGGTGCCCGCCCGCTACGCGGACCAGCGGCTCGGCTGGGAGCCCTGCGATCCCGGCTCGGCGCTGGAGTGTGCGGCCATGACCGTCCCGCGCGACTGGCACCACCCGGGCGCCGGCCAGGACCTCACTGTGGAGGTGTCCCGGCACCGTGCCGGGGACCCGGCACGGCGGCGCGGGGTGCTGATGATGGCCGCCGGAGGCCCCGGCGCGTCAGGCCTGGGGCGGCCGGAAGGCTTCGCGGAGAAGCTGCCGTCGGTGGCCGCCGTCTACGACGTCGTGGGCTTCGACCAGCGCGGCCTCGGCCGCAGCACTCAGGTGCGGTGCCAGACGGACGAGGAGTTCCAGGCGTTCTTCGCCGGGGACTTCCGCGACCGCTCCCCCGCCGCCGTTGGCCAGGTCGTCGCCCGCTCACGCCGGTTGGCCGCGGACTGCCGGCGGCGCAGCGGCGACCTGGCGCGCTACATCACCACCGACCAGACGGTCCGCGACATGGACCTGTTCCGTTCGCTGCTCGGCGTCCGGAAGATCACGTACTACGGGCCCTCGTACGCGACGATGATCGGCGCCTACTACGCGACGGAGTTCCCCCGGCGCGTCGAGCGGGTCGTGCTGGACAGCAACATCGCGTTCACCGGCAGCTGGGAGGCGTTCATGACAGGCCAGCCGATGAGCTTCCAGCGCCGCTTCGAGCAGGACTTCCTGCCCTGGCTCGCGCTCCACGACTCCGTCTACCAGTACGGCGCCACCGCCGCCGCGGCGAAGGCCCATTGGGAGACGCGCCGGCTCGCCCTCCACGACCACCCGCTGACCATCGGCAGTCTGGTCCTGGGCCCCAACCAGTTCGACAACGCCACGATCCAGGGGATGTACAACGCGGCCGACGAGTTCGAGGGGCTGGCCACCGCGCTCACCACCCTGGACCGCTGGGACACCGCGACCCCGGCGGACCGGCAGCGCGTCGCGGACCGCTTCGGCTCCTACCTCAGTCCGGGGTTCGTCGCGGAGTTCTTCTCGGTGACCTGCAACGACACCCCGTGGTCCCGGGACATGGCCGCCTGGGTCAAGCGCAGTGCGAAGGACGCCGCGGACCACCCGCTCGCCGGTGCCAGGGAACTCGCCTTCGCCGCCACCTGCGCGGCCTGGCCGTCGCCCCCGGCGCCCGAGGTGAAGGTCACCGGCGCGGGACTGCCGACGATCCTGATGGTCAACTCCGTGCACGACCCCGCGACGTCCTACGAGGGCGCGGTCGCGGCACACCGGCAGCTGCGGGGCTCACGCCTGGTGACGGTCACCGGCGGCGGTGACCACGGCCAGTACCTGAACGGCAACGCGTGCGTCGACGCCATCGTCACCGGCTATCTGCTCACCGGCGCCGCGCCGGCCCACGACACCAGCTGCCCGGCGAACCCGCTCCCGGCACTGACGAACTCGTACGCACTCAGCTGAGCGGCCGCAGCACCTCGGCGACCTGCTGGATCCCGGTCCTGTGGGTCTTGACCCGGTCCACCAGATCGCCGAGGGCGACGGTGTCCGGCAGCGTCTTCCAGCCCGCCGCGGCGCAGTACGAACGGGTCATGGCCATCGCGTAGAACTCATTCATCGGCGATTCGAGCGGCGGGCACACCGTCAGGGTGTGCAGCAGCGCGGCGGCCCGCCAGGCCGTGTCGTGGCCGGGGCTGTCGGGCGCCATGACGAGGTCGGAGGCATGACGCGCTATGGCGGCCTCGATGCCCGAAGGGTCCCAGACCGTGGGGTCGGACGGCAGGTGATGGGCCAGGACGTTCCAGGCCCAAGTCAGGTCGATCTTCACCGAATTCCTCCGAGGATGCCCCGGCATTGAGACCGGGGAGGGATCGGACTCCTGCGGAGCAGGTCAGGAGACGGGTACATCGCCGTCAGGGCGATTCATCATCTGCCTGGGGTTGCCACGCTGAACCTCCAGGCGATGAAGGATTTCGGAGTTGAGGGACCGTCGGGCCTTCTTTGCCTCCGCGGCCAGCCATGCGTGGAGGGCTGCGGGGAGCCTGAGCGTGATACGCACTTCGTCATCCACGCACCCGATCGTAGTAGTAGTTTGGTGTCATGGCGACACCACCGGAGGAGGCGGGTGCCGGGTACGCCCGGTACACCTACCGCCTACGCGTGTCGTCCACCGCGCTTGCCGCCTTGTCAGGGGAATGGGAGCGCTGCCGATGGGTCTGGAACGAATGCTGCGCCCGCTCCCGGAAGGCCCACCGGGAGGGCGAGAAGTGCGGTCCGGCCCGGCTTGACACCATGCTGACCGAAGCGCGCAAGGGCTTGGAATGGCTTCGTGAGGGCAGCAGCGTTCCGCAGCAGCAACTCATCCGCGACTTCGGGAAGTCCCGCGCCAAGGCCTTGAAGGACATCAAGGCGCGGCTACCGATGCGCCGGCGGGCCGGGATGCCGAAGTACAAAAAGAAGAACACGGCGGATCCGAGCCTGAACTACACGCGGCGCGGTTTCCGCCTCAAGAGCGGGAAGCTGTGTCTTGCGGGCGGCATCACCCTGACCGTGGTCTGGTCGCGGGATCTGCCCGCAGATCCTACGAGCGTGCGGATCTACCGGGACAGGCTCGATCACTGGTACGCCTCATTCGTCGTCCCTGTCCAAGTGCAGCGGCTTCCCGCCACAGGCAACATGCTCGGCATCGACTGGGGAGTGAAGGAGACCGCGACCACGACCAGCGACCTGCACGACCTCCCCTATGCCGGGCATGGGAAGAGGGCCGCCAAGACTCTCGCGCGCTATCAACGAAAGATGGCCCGCCGTAAACCGTCGAAGGGCAAGGCGGCATCGAAGGGCTACCGGAGGGCTGCCCGGCAAACCGCAAAGCTGCACAAGAAGGTCACTCGTCAGCGCCAGGATACTGCCCGCAAGTGGGCCAAGTCAGTGACCCGCGACCACGACCAGATCGCCGTGGAGGACTTCAAACCGAAGTTCCTCGCCAAATCAACCATGGCCCGCAAAGCGGCCGACGCGGCTATCTCCTCGACGAAGCGCGAGCTGATCAACATGGCCCGCAAACACGGCCGCATCGTCCACCTGGTGCACCCCGCTCACACCAGCATGGACTGCGCGCAGTGCGGAGCGAGAACCAAGCACGCACTACCTCTTTCGGAACGTACCTACACCTGCACCGCCTGCGGAACCGTATCCCCCAGGGATAAGAACTCCGCCCGCGTGATGCTGCTCCGGGCTGGCCTCAACCCGGCTGGTGCTGATCGTGCAAGACCTGACGGACCGCCGGTCCACAGGCAACGTGAGCCAGCAATCCCCCTCCATTAGGAGAGGGAGGAGTCAAGACTTGGGGCCGAACCTCTCCTGGACGTACGCCCAGTTCTCCTCGTTGTTGAAGTCCGCCGCCGCGGCCAGGAACCGGTCACGGTTCTCGTCCAGCTCGCGCCTGGCGGCCTCGGTGATCAGAGCGGTGACCGTGGTGCCCTGCTCAGCGGCGCGGACCTTGAGTCGCTCGAGGAATTCCTCGTCAAGGCGGATCGTCACATGCTTCGACATTGCACCAGCGTACAGCGATAGTGCTGTACACCGCGAGGGGATCGTCACGCGCGACGCGGCGAGGCCAGCAGGAAGCGGCCGGCCGCGCCGTCCGGATGCTCGGTGACCTGCCAGCCGGCCTGCTCCAGGGCGGTCGCGCAGGTGGCCGTTCCGAGCGCGGCGGACTCGGCGTCGCCGCCGGTCCACTCCACGCGCACGGCCTCGGGCTGCTGCGCGGGGCCGACCCGATAACCGGCCTCGCCCGCCACCGCCGGGGAGCAGCCGGCCGCCTCCAGTGCCAGGGCGGCGCCGGAGACGAGGTGGGCGCGTTCCCACGGGCAGGGCTGGTCGGTGATCCCTCGGTTGGTGACGCGCCGCAGCTCCAGGAGGCCTTCCCAGGCGACGGCGACCTCCCGGGCCCGGCGCGGATCGTCGGCCGTCGCCGGCTCGTCGCCGGTGCGCGCCGCGAAGGTCTCCACCTCGGGCGGCGGGTCGGCGGGGTGCTCCGGCGGGGGCGCGAGCAATTCGGTGCGCAGTGCGAGTCCGGCCGGGGTCAGATAGCAGCGATGGGGCGCGCGCGTGTGCTTCACGGCGAGCCCCTGGCCGCAGAGCGCGTCGAGCAGCGCCTTCGAGCCGCGGAGCAGCCCGGTGTTCGGGTCGGCGGCGGTGATCAGGCGGCGCTGGGCCACGGTCGGCTGCTTGGTCATGTCCACCCCCGTCCGGAGTCGGTCGTGCGGCGGGACGCGCGCCGGTGCTGCGGCCCGCTGTCCCGTGCGATGACAGTACCGACCGGCCGGCCGGACGCCTGTCCCGGCCGACTGTCCGAGGGGCGGAGCACACTGGAGTCATGTGCCGAAGCATCAAGACTCTCCGACCCCCGATGACCCCCGACGTCGATGACGACGACATCAGGGCGGCGGCGTTGCAGTACGTCCGCAAGATCTCCGGATTCCGCGCCCCGGCCGCCCACAACCGCGAGGTCTTCGACCAAGCGGTGGACGCGGTGGCCGAGGCCACCCGGCAGCTCCTCGCCGAGCTGACCGTGCGCGGCGCCCCGACGCCGTAACCCGACCGCCGCCGCGGCCGGCATCGCGGACAGCACCTGACCGCGATGCCTCCTGGTGTCGGACCCACCGGTGGAGGGTGATCCGCCGCCCGCCCGCGGTACGGGCGGACGGGCGGCGGACGGCGGAGGCCGGAACTCCGGTGGGCGGGGCGTCAGCCGATGGTGAGACCGTGCCCGAAGGGGAAGAGCGGGTCGCCGGAGTCGTTGGGCATGTCCTCGTGGCCCGCTTCGACCTGGGCCATGGACCGGGGCAGTTCGAAGGGCAGCCGCCCCTCGGGCGCGGCCCTGCCGAAGAGCACGTCCAGCACAGCGGCGTCGGAGGCCCCGAAGTTGCCCACCAGGGCCGCCGCCTGCTCCGCGATGCCGGGGATCACCGCCGGCCGGTCGAGGAAGATGTCGACGACCGTGGGCACCGCCGCGGCGACGTCGAGGATCGGACGGAGTTCGTCCTCGGTGAAGTCCAGCCGCCCGGCGCGGAAGAAGGATTCGAAGCCTTCGGTGCGCCGGTCGAACGGGGTGGCCATGCGCAGCACCGCGACATCCGCCTCCTGCGGTGTGGCGACCACGGTGCCGTAGCGCGCCGCGACCTCGGGGGCGACGCCCTCGGTGTAGAGCCGCAGCCCGGTGGTGAGCGGCAGCAGCGGTGCGGCGGACGCGGCCGGGCGGTCGGTCAGTACGGTGACCGAGCGGCTCTGCGCCGCGGTGCCCGCGTCGCTGAACTCCTGGCTGCCGCAGATCCGGGCGGCCTCGTCCGGGTCCACGAACGGATCGTCGAACAGGCCCAGGACGAACTTCTCGCGCAGCAGCCGGACCACCGACTCGTCGATGCGCTCCTCGCTGATCCTGCCGCCGCGCACCAGCTCGATCACGAGTTCCGGGCAGGCCTCGCCGCCGAGCTGGTCGGCGCCGGCGTCCAGGATGCGCTCGACGCGGGTCAGCCGGTCCAGGTGCTCGGCGCCCCAGGCCCGGGCGGGGAAGGGCGCGCCGAAGATCTCGGAGTCGGTGACCAGTCCCCAGTCGGTGCAGACGATGCCGTCGAACCCGTAGGTGCCGCGCAACAGCCCGGTGATGACGCCCTTGTTGAAGCCGAAGCCGATCTCCTCGTACTCGGTGCCGACGGGCATCGCGTAGTACGGCATGATCTGTGAGGTCCCCGCCTCGAACGCGGCCTCGAAGGGGATCAGGTGGTGCTTGAAGTTGTCGCCGGGGTAGACCTGCTCACGGCCGTACGCGAAGTGCGCGTCCTCTCCGTTGAGCTGTGGTCCGGCGCCGGGGAAGTGCTTGGTCATCGCCGCGACGCTGGTGGTGCCGAGGGTGTCGCCCTGCAGCCCGCGGATGTAGGCGGCGACCATACGGGCGGCCAGTCCCGCGTCGGATCCGAAGGTGCCGACGACGCGCGCCCAGCGCGGTTCGGTCGCCAGGTCGGCCATGGGGTGCAGGGCGAGCCGGATGCCGACGGCGAGGTACTCACGGCGGACGATGTCCGCGTGCCGCCGCACCAGTTCCTCGTCACCGATCGCGGCGAGGCCCGGCGGCTCCGGCCACAGCGAGAAGCCTTCGGTGTGCACGCTGGCGGCCGGGTTGTCCATGAACCCGTTGCGCGGGTCGGTGGAGATCGTCACCGGAATGCCGAGCCGGGTGGTCGCGGCGAGTGCCTGCAGGCGGTTGTTCCACTCGGCCATCCGGCGCGGGGCGGCGGCGCCGAACAGGTTGAAGTGGTTCATCAGCTTGCCGGTCACCATGCGGGAGGTGGAGGCGCGCATCGGGTCGTCGTCGGCGGCGCCGCTCTCGGGCTCGACGAGGGTGCCGTCGGGGTTGATCCCGACCATCGTCTGGAAGAGCAGCCCCGCCTTCTCCTCCAGCGTCATGCGTCCGACGAGGTCGGCCGCCCGTTCGCCGGCCGGCAGCCGGGGGTCCTCGTACGGTTCCATGACGCCGTTGCCGTTCAGGTCCCGGAAGGGTGTGCCGTCGGGTGCCTGGAGCAGGGGTGCTCGGGTCGGCGGGCGGGTCGTCGGGTGCTGGGACACAGGGTTCGTTCCGTTCTGTCAGCTCGGTCGGCTCTGTCGCTTCGCACGCCGAGCACGAGCGCCGCCCGCCGTGCGGAAGGCCCGTCGGGTCGGCAGTGGGCGCGCCGCCTTCCGGCCCGCGCATGACGGTGGTGCGGTCCGAGGGCACCGGCACCGGCACTTCCCCTCCGGAGTGCCGGGGCCGGTGTCCTCGTCCGGCCGCTGAGGTCAGGTCAGCGGCCGGTCCTGACGAAGTGTTCGAGCCGCCCGGCCTCGCGGCCCTCGAACGTCCGGTCAGGAGTGATGGGGGTGACGGTGACGTCGCCCTGCTGCAGCAGCCGGTAGTCGGCGTCGCGCTTGGTCTCGGGACGGCACTTGGGGTTGTCGGCGGCGCAGAGGGCGCCGCCGACGGTGAACGTGTCGCCGTTCGGGGCGGTCTGGGCGTAGCTGGGCTGGATCAGCTTCTGGCTGCCCACCGACGACCAGACGGTGCTCCGGGGCCGCTGTCCCTCGGCGAGGTACGGGTAGTTGACGTTGACGACGAAGTCGGTGGTCAGCAGCCCGCGATGGCGGAGGGAGGCGATGAAGGCGGCACCGAAATCGGCCGTCTGCCGGTAGGTGCGGTCGGCTACCTCCAGGGAGGTGGTGACCGTCGGGTCGTAGGAGCTGTTGAGGGCGACGGCGGGCGTGCCCTCCTCGATCGCGGCGAGAGCGGCGCTGACGGTGCCGGAATCGTTCACCACCGAGGCGACGTTGGGACCGAAGTTGCTGCCCGTGACCACGAGGTCGGGAGCCTTCGTCCAGCCCGCCTTGGCGGCGAGGCCGCCGTTCAGCGCGAGCCGGACGGTGTCGACCGGGGTGGCGCCGACGCTGGTGGCGTCGCAGGCGGTGGCGCCCTTGCACACCCCGAAGACGGCGCCGGCGGCGGGCGCGCCCGCGCAGTCCTGGCCGTATGCAGCGGGCAGGACCGTACGCCGCTGCACGGTGAGCGCGCCGCTGCCGGCGGCGCCCGTACCGGCGCCGCTCTGGTTGGCCCAGGGGGCCATGACGACGACGTCGGCTCCGGCGGAGCACAGCGCGCGGCGCACCTCGTAGAGGCCCTTGCCGTCGGAGGCGTTGGGGCGGGCCATCTGCATGGAGTCGTCGTTGCTCATCAGGATCCGCATCCCGGCGAGCGGCCTGCTGTCGTGGTGGTCGCCGGTTCCGGCGTTCGCGCTGCCGCTCAGCGGCAGGACGAGCGTTCCGGCGGCGAGCAGCGTCGTGACGGTGCCGCGGTGGTCACGGAGTCTCATCGCACACCCCGCACGCGCAGCACGAGGACGGCTCCCGCGAGGGAGACGACGGCGGCCACCGGGAACAGCGCCTCGTACCCGGCGGCGCTGACGATCCAGCCGGCGACGGTCGGGGCGAGGATCTGCGGGCCGGCGTTGGCGATGTTGATCAGGCCCATGTCCTTGCCCGCGTCCGCGGTGGCCGGCAGGACCTTGGTGATCAGGGCCATGTCGACGGCCATGTAGACGCCGAAGGCGACGCCGCCCGCGACGTTGTAGGCGACCATGCCGCCCTCGGTCGGCGAGATCATCGGAATGGTCAGCGCCAGCGCCGCCCCGATGCCGGAGGCCAGCACGAACGGCTTCATCCGGCCGACGCGGTCGACGAGCGGCCCGATCAGCACCACCGCGGCGATCGTGCAGACCGCGTTGACGATCATCAGGAACCCGACCGTCGGGAGCAGGTCCTGCGGCGGGATCTTGATGTAGTCGGCCAGCAGGTACATGTTGTAGGTCAGGACGACGAAGTAGCCGAGCATGACCCCCAGCCGGGAAAGGAAGGCCCAGATGAAGTCGGGGTGTTCCTTCGGGTTGACCCAGAAGTTGGACAGGAACGCCCGCAGGTCGAACTTCTGCCGCGGGAGGTCCCGGGCGGAGGCGTCGGGCGACACGACGGTGAAGATCAGCGCGGCCACGACGACACAGGCCGCGATCAGGTAGTAGCCCTTCTCCCCCGCGAACCGGCCGCCGAAGCCGCCGATGACCCCGTCGAGTCCGAACTTGCTGCCCGGCACACCGCCGATGACCAGCGCCGCGACGATGGTGCCGAGCGGCACGCCGAGTCCGACGAGGGCGGAGAACGTGCCGTACTTGGACTGCGGGACCCGGTCCGGCATACAGGCGGTGAGCGCCGCCTGGTAACCGTTCATGATGAACTGCACGACGCCCCAGCTCAGTCCGAGCATGGCGATCGAGTTCGCGTGCGCCTGGCCGATCAGCGCCAGCGCGCCCATCCCCGCGCAGAGCAGGATCCACGGGGCGCGGCGGCCGAAGCGCGATCGGGTGCGGTCCGAGAGCTGGCCGAATATCGGGTTGCCGACGGTCGCCAGGATGGCGCCCGTGGTGCTCGCCGTGGACAGCGCCCCCGTGTCGTTCGTGCCGGTGATCTGCGCGACCTGGATCGGCAGCAGGAAGCTGCCCACGCCCAGCCACAGCAGGTACAGGGCGACGTTCGCGAGCGGCAGCGTGACGTACAGCGGGCCCAGGCGGTAGCGGTTGACGGGGCGCATGACCTCGTCTGGACCTCCGGTCATGAGGACCGAAGACCCTTCTTCGGGAAGCAGTGTGCTCATCGGTGGACCCTTCAACGGAAGAGACAGCGGAACGGGGGCAGAGCGAGGAGAACGCGCGCCAGTAGTCGAACCGACCGGCTCCGGAAGCCGCGGCGGGGGCGTTGTCGGTGAGCGTAGATGACACGTGTCAGCAATGTAAGAGGTCGGTTCACGAAGCAATGGATCCGTGATGCACGACTGTGTGTTCAAGAAGTGAACACATCATTGCGACAGCGCCCGTTCCCGGCCCCGCTGTCCCCGGCTCCCGTCCGGGCCCCTTCCAGGGTTCGGGCTACCCGATCGGAGCCGTGCCCTCCGGCGGCGCGGCGGCCAGCCGCCGCAGGGTCCGGCCGCAGTGGCGGGCGTAGAGACGCTGGCAGGGCGGTATGAGCGGCCCGGCCAGGCGGGTGTACCAGCGGCCCGGACGGCTGAACGCGGTGACGCTGAACCGTACGGAGTCGTCGGCAAGGAGCTCCACGACGAAGGACTCCTCACCGCACTCCGGATGCCCGGTCAGCGTTCCGTAGGCGAAGCCGATCCGCTGGGCCTCGTAAGCGGTCCACACCACGCGGCAGGGAGCGGCGACCCGGAACGGCCCGACGCCGATCGCGCATTCCACCGCGATCCCGGGCTCCGCGCGCAGCGCACCGGCCCGGATCCGGACACCGGCCGCGCGGTGCATCCGCCAGCTGGTGACGGCGGCGCCCGCCCTCTCGAAGACGTCCCGGCCCCGTCCGATCACGACCTGGTGACGCAGGTGGTGGTATCCGTCGGGCAGTTCCTCGTGCCGAGTGGCGCCGAACTCGGGATAGTTCGGGACCGGGTCCCGGCCGGGACCGGCGTTCGCGACGGGCTTCCGCCCGGGGTTCCGCGTCATGCGGGGGTACCCGCCGTCGGAACGCACCGCACGGCACCGCCGCGGGCCGGTTCCGGCCCGTCGTCCGGCTCCGGTCGTCCACCGGGTTCCCGCCGGACGTCCGGCTTGCCGGCCGTCCGCTCGGCCGGCAGTTCGTCCCGCCATTCGTCCCGCTGCTCGTCCGGCTGTTCTTCCGGCCGGCGCAGGCGGCGCCAGGCGAGCACCGAGCACAGCGCGAAGCCGAGGGCGTTGCCGAGGCCGTGGGTCGCCGCCATCCAGGTCAGCGTGGGGTGCGGAATGCCGGTGGCCTCTCCCAGGGCCCAGCTCAGCGCGAGCAGCATCGTCACCAGGAGGACGGCCGCCGACGTGCCGAGCAGACCGCGGGTGAGCCGGTCGGGGGCGCCGGTGCGGATCTCGCGCCAGGTGAGAAGGCCAACGAGCCACATGCCGGTGGTGAGGACGACCGCTCCGGCGAGCTCCGCCCAGTCGTCGATGAAGTAGCCGGCCAGGACGAGCAGCGTTCCCACCGGCACGCTCAGCGCGGCGAGCCGGCCCGTGGTCCGGTCCGGGGTGGCGCGGCAGACCAGCCCGGCCATCAGAGCGGCGGTGAAGCCGGCGAAGTGGAAGTGCGGCACGGTGAGCTCGAGGATCTTCAGATCGAAGCCGAGGAGCCGGTGGCCCGAGCGCTCGGCGACCAGCGCCAGTCCCGCCACCGACGGGGTCACGAGCGCGGTGAGGACCGCGATCTCACGGGGTGCGAGCGACCGGGTGCGGGCCAGCCGCAGCGGGGCGGTGACAGCGAGGACCACGGTGGCGGCCGCGTAGACGGCGGCGAGCCCGGTCGCCGGACCGCCGCGCGGCAGCCACAGCGCCACACTCCCCGGCACGGCGCCGATCAGCCAGAACGTACGGACCGTGGTGATGCCCGGCCCGTGGATCAGCGTGAGTCCGCACGGGACCACGACGAGCATGCCCAGCATGACGATCAGGTTCACCAGAGCCGTCACGGCGCCCCACCCCTACATTGAACGCGTTCAATTCTCCCGTACGACGCCGACTGTACGCCGCGAACTGAACGCGTTCAACATGGCATGGACGAACCACCCCGACACCGCTCCGACGGCGTACCAGAACAGGTCGGGCGCGTTGAAGGTGGAGCCGAGGACAAGCCGCGCGAGCGTGCTGCGCGCGGACAGTTCGCCGGGCACCGTGCTGAGCTGCGAGAACTCGACGGCCCAGCTGACGCCGAGCGCGACCGCGGCGGCCACCAGCGGCCTCACCCGGGGCACGGCGAGGACGACCAGTGCGTGGAGCAGCACGGTGTACAGCGCGTCTCCGGCGTACTTGCCGACCGCACCCGACACGCCCGACGCGCCCGTGGCACCCGTGGCGCCCGCCCTGATGCCCAGGGCCACCGCGACCGTGAGAACGGCGGCGCCGGCCGCGAGCAGCCGGGTCGACAGTGGTCCGCCGCGTCTCCAGGAGTCGTTCATGCCGGAGACCTTATGCGGCGTGAGGGGCGGCGGGCGGCGGACCGCCGCCCCGCGGGCCCGGCGCCGCCGGACCGGGATCGGGTCGGCGCCGGACCGGGCCCCCGATGTCGCGCGCCCGAGCGACGGGGGCCCGGGTCGGCTACAACGACGCGGTCGTCCCGAAGACCCCGTCGTGGTGCACCAGCCCGGGGCCGGTGGCCGGGCCGCCGCAGGTCTCGACCTCGCCGACGACCTGCAGATGGTCGCCGATCCGCTGCCGCAGCGTCACCCGCGCGGTGAGCCAGGCCGGAACACCGCCGAGGATCGGGACCCCTTGGGGGGACTGCGTCCAGGGGACCCCCGCGAACCGGTCCGTGCCGCTGCGGGCGAACTGCTGCGCCAGCGCGACGTTCCCCGGGCCGAGCACATGTACCGCGAAGTGTCCGGCCTCCTGAACGGCGCGGGCGGTGGAGGCGGTGAGGCCGAGGTAGAAGGTGACCAGTGCCGGATCCAGCGAGACCGAGGTGAAGGACGTCGCGGTGAATCCGGCGGGACCGGGGACGGTGATCACCGTGACTCCCGCGGCATGCCGCCGCAGCGTGCGGCGCAACAGCGCGGCGGCGTCGGCCGCGCCGGCGGTGGGGGCGGACGGGACCGCGCGTTCAGTGGTGACGGTCATTCCGGGATCCTTCCGAGGACGTGGTGCGGGTCGGTCTCGACGGTGAGAACGGGGCTCAACTCCGCTCCCCCGCGCAGGCGTTCGAGCCACTGGACGACGGCTGCGGCCACGGTGCGGTGCGACGCGTCGTTCAGTACGTCGTGCAGTCCCCCGTGGACGATCCCGACGACCGCCCGCGGGAACCCCTCGGCCCGCCGCCTCGCCTCGTCGGCGGGGGTGAGCGGGTCGGCGTCGCCGTGCAGGACGAGCGCGGGGAGTGCGCGCGCCGTCAGCGACGTCGGTTCGAGCAGCTCCGCGCCGACAGGCGCGGACAGCGCTCCCCTGACGAACTCCGGGTCCGAGCAGAGGCGCTGGCGGTGCACCGGGCAGGCGGTACGGGCACCGAGTTCGTCCTGCCAGCCGGGCCCGTCGCCGGGCCGGTAACCGGCGGAGTCCCCGCTGGACACGATGCCGGACACGGCGGGCTCGGCGGTCCGGCCGGGGACGGCCACGGCCGGTTCGGCGGAGGCGATTCCCGCGAGGACCAGTCCGTCCACCGGCAGCCGCGGGTCCCCGGCGGCCCGCAGCGCCAGCAGCGCCCCGGTGTCCGCGCCGACCAGGACCAGCGGAGCGACGGGATCGGGCCCCGCCGCGTCCAGCAGCGCCCCGCCGACGCCGTCCGGTGTGTCCTCCAGACCAGGGCCCGTCGTGTGGACGGCGTACCCGTCGGCCGCGAGACGGCGGCCGAAGCGTTCGTAGACGCCGCCGTGTTCGCCGCGTCCGGGCAGCACCAGGAGGGTGCCGCGGGTGGTGACGCCCCCGGTGGGTGCCAGCTGTGCGTGACCGAGGTCGCGGTGGTGGTCAGGACGTCGGTCATCGCGCGCTGCCCGCGGTCGCGAGCGCGGCCGGCTCCGTACCGGCCGGAACGGTGTCGGCCGAGTCGTTGGCGGCCTCGCGGCGGGCGAGTTCCTGGCGGACCAGCGGGATGAGGTGGCGTCCGTAGTCGATGGCGTCGTCGAGCGGGTCGTAGCCGCGGATGAGGATGGTCGTGACGCCGATGTCGATGTAGTCGAGCAGGGCCTGCGCGACGGTCTCGGGGGTGCCGACCAGAGCGGTGGAGTTGCCGCCCGCGCCGGTGGCCTTGGCCGGAGCCGTCCACAGCGCCCGGTCGTGGCGGTCCGCCTTGGCGGCGGCCGCCAGCAGCCGCTGGGAGCCGACGTTCTGCGGTCCCTCGTCGCCGGTGAAGCGCCGGAGCTTGCCCACGAACGAGCCGCCGTTGCCGCCCTTGATGGTGTCGAGGATGCGGTGCGCGCGGTCCCAGGCGAGTTCCTCGGTCGGGCCGAGGATCGGACGGAACGAGACGCTGATGCCGGGGATGTCGGTGCGGCCCGCCTCGACGGCCGCCGCCCGGACGGACGCGATCTGCTCGGCGGTCTCGGCCAGCGGCTCGCCCCACAGCGCGAACGTGTCGGCGTGCCGGCCGCCCACCCGGTACGCAGCTTCGGAGGAACCCCCGAAGAACAGCGGAATGCCGGAGGCGCGGACCGGCAGGACGTCGCTGCGGTAGTCCTCGAACCGGTAGTGCTCGCCCTCGTGGCTGAAGGCCTCGCCGGAGGTCCAGGCGCGGCGCAGGATCCCGAGATATTCGTCGGTGCGCGCGTAGCGGTCCTCCTTGCCCAGGTAGTCGCCGTCGCGGCGCTGCTCGGTGTCGTGTCCGCCGGTGATGGTGTGGACGGCGACCCGGCCGCCGGAGAAGTGGTCCAGCGTCGCGAAGCTGCGGGCCGCCAGGGTCGGCGCGATGAAGCCCGGGCGGTGCGCGATGAGCAGGCCGAGGCGGTCGGTGCGGGCGGCGACGTGCGCGGCGACCTGAACACCGTCGGGGCTGCCGGAGCTGTAGCCGATGAGGATGCGGTCGAACCCCGCGTCCTCGTGGGCGCGGGCGAAGCGGACGGTGTAGTCCGTGTCGATGGCCGGGCCGTGGGCGGGCCGGGTCTCGGAGACGTCCTGGGTGCCGATCATGCCGATGAATTCGACGGACATGGGGATCAGTTGCCTTTCGGTGCGGCGGAGGGTGCGGAAGCTGCGGAGGATGAGGGGGAGTCGGAGGGTCCGGGTTCCGGGCGGTGGCGGGCGAGTGCGGTCCGGCCGGCGGCCAGCAGGACCGAGTCGTCCTGCGGGGTGTGCACCCGGCCGCAGAGGACGTCGCGGAGATGACGTTGCAGGGGGTTGTCGAGGGTGAGGCCGTGATTGCCGATCAGGGCGACGGCCTGTTCCACCGCGGTGATCGCGGCGCGGACGCCGAGGAGTTTGGCGATCCCCGCCTGTCCGACGGCTTCGGTGTCGCCCGTGTCGATCCGCGCGGCGAGCGCGTCGACCAGCGTGTCGGCCCCGACGAGAGCGGCTTCGATCTCGCCGACCGCGCTCTGGAAGCGCGGCAGGGTCGCCAGCGGCGCGCCGAGCGCGGTGGGCACCCGTTCATGGAGGAAGCCGGTGAGCCAGTCGCGGGCGGCTCCGGCGACGCCGAGGTAGAGGGCGGTGAGTCCGAGCGCGCCCCAGGCGCCGGCCACCGGGTCCGGGGCGGCGGGCCCCGGTTCCGCGAGCACGACGACGTCGCCGAGCGGGACGCGGACGGAGTCGAGGAGCACGTCGTCACTGCGGCTGGCGCGCAGCCCGAGGTGGTTCCAGGTGCGCTCGACGGTCAGGCCGGGGCTTCCCGCGCGGACGATGAAGGAGCCGACGCGTACCGGGTCCTCGTCGGTGCGCGCCCAGACCAGCAGCCGGCTGAGCCCCACCGCCCCCGTGGAGTAGATCTTGTGTCCGGTGAGCAGCCAGTCGTCCCCGTCCCGGCGGGCGGTGGTGGCGGGCAGTCCGCCGCGCACCGGGCTTCCCAGTTCCGGCTCGACCCGCAGCGCGTTGACGAGGGCCGGAGCGGCGGCGGCCTCGGCCAGCAGCTCCGCGTACCCGGCCCGGGGCCAGTTCGCGGAGCGCGCCTCGGCGGCGTGGGTGAACAGCGTCATGGCGGTGACCAGGGCGACGGCCGGATCGCCGCCGCCCAGCGCGCGCAGGATACGTACGGTGTCGGCCAGTCCCGCGCCGGGGCCGCCGTGCCGGGTGGCCACGGTGGCGGTGAGCAGGCCCGCACCATGGGCGAGCGCGAAGCCTTCGGTGGGGAAGGAGGCGTCCCGGTCGTGTTCGGCGGCCCGCAGGGCGAGCCGGGCGCGGATGCCGGGAAGCCGGTCGAGGTCCAGGGGCGGCAGGGCGGTCGGTGCGGCGGTGGTGGGCACGGTGTCTCCTTCCGGTCGGGGCGGGTGGTGGACATACGGCGGATGGGGAGGCGGGAGGCGACGTGGGACGGGATCAGACGAGCTCGCTGCGCCAGGTCGTGGCGTGATGGCAGGCGACCGAGCGCGCCCCGGGCCCGTCGGAGTCGACGGTGCCGAAGTCGTCGGACAGGGCGGTGCCGAGGTCGTCGGACAGGGCGGTGCCGGGCCCGTCGGACCGGACGGTGGCGGGCCGTTCACGGCACTCCGGTCCGGCGAAGCGGCAGCGCGGCGCGAACGCGCAGCCCACACCGTCCGGCCAGCGCTCCCGGTCGCCGGTGGCGCGCAACTGCGCCGGCAGCAGCCGGTGTTCACGCCGGACGCTGGGGCGGACGCGGTGAGCAGCGCCGTGTACGGGTGGCGCGGGTCCTCCAGCACCTCGCTGATCGGCCCCTGTTCGACGAGTTGGCCCCGGTAGAGGACCGCGACCCGGTCGGCGATCCCGGCGAGTGAGCTGAGGTCGTGCGAGATGACGATGACCGCGAGGTCGAGTTCCCGGCGCAGCCGGTCCAGCAGGTGCAGGACGAGGTTGCGGTTGGAGGCGTCCAGCGCGCTGACCGGTTCGTCGGTGATGAGCAGCCGCGGACGGGTGACGATGGCGCGCGCGACGCAGACCCGCTGCCGCTGACCGCCGGAGAGCTGGCCGGGGGTGCGTGGTCCCAGGGCGGCGGGGTCGAGCCCGACGCGGCTCAGGGCCTCCGCCACACGGGCGGCGCGCCGGTCGCGCGGGATGCCGGCCACCGCGAGCGGTTCCCCGACGATGCGGTCGACGGTCAGCTCCGGGTCGAGCGAGCGCAGCGAGTCCTGGAAGGTGAACTGGACCTGCCCGGTGCGGCGGAAGGCGCGCAGCGCGCCGCCGCGCAGGGCCGCGAGGTCCTGGCCGTCGAAGCCGATCCGGCCGGCCTCGGGCCGCACCAGGCCGACGGTGGCACGGGCCAGTGTGGTCTTCCCGGAGCCGGTCTCACCGATGATGCCGAGGATCTCGCCGGACCGGGCCGCGAGGTCGACGCCGTTCAGGACACGGGTGTTGGCGCCGCGGCGGCCGTACGACACGCTCAGCCCGCGGATGTCGAGCAGCGGCGCGGCAGTGGTGCCGGGTGCGACGGCGGGGGCGCTGTCCGTGGCGGTGCTCATACGGTGGCTCCTTCCTTGTACGCCGCGGCCCGCGACGTCTCAGCGGATCCGGACCCGGACCCAGCTCCGGACCCTGACCCTGACCCGGATCCGGACCCCGCCTCGGCCACGCGCAGGCAGCGGGACCGATGGCCGTCGCCCGCGGTGTGCAGGGGAACGGGTGCCGCGGTGCAGGCGGCGGTGGCGTAGGCGCAGCGGTCGGCGAAGCGGCAGCCGGGCAGTTCCGCGCCGGCCTCGGGCGGGCGGCCGGGGATGACGTCCAGTTCGCGGCGTCCCCAGGTGCCGAGCGAGGCGACGCGCAGCAGCGCCTCCGTGTACGGGTGCGAGGGTGCGGCGAGCACGTCCGCGGTGGGTCCGTCCTCGACGATCTCGCCCGCGTACATCACCAGAATCCGGTCGCAGACCTCGGCGACGACGGCGAGGTCGTGGGTGACCAGCAGCAGGGCGAGTCCGTGCTCGGTGCGCAGCCGGTGCAGGAGTTCCAGGATCTCCGCCTGGACCACGACGTCGAGTGCGGTGGTGGCCTCGTCCGCGATGAGCAGTTCGGGGTCGCAGGAGATCGCGATGGCGATGAGGACGCGTTGCAGCATGCCGCCGGAGAGTTCGTGCGGGTACTGGTGGTAGACGTCCTCGGGGTGGTGCAGCCCGACGTCGGTGAGGAGCTCGACGGCCCGGGCGTGCGCGGCGGCGCGGGACAGCCGCAGGGTGACCCGCAGTTGTTCGGCGAGCTGGCGGCCGACGGTGAGGGACGGGTTGAGGTAGGACGCCGGGTCCTGGAAGACCGCTCCGAGGCGGCTGCCGCGGACGCCGTCCCACTGACGGCGGGTCAGCGCGGTGAGTTCGATGCCTCCTTCGGTGCCTCCAGCGCCTTCGGCGGAGCCGTCGGCCGCGGTCCCGGTGAGGACGACCCGTCCTCCGGCGACCTCGCAGCCGGGCGGCAGCACGCCCAGCACGGAGCGGCAGGTGAGGCTCTTGCCGCTGCCGGACTCCCCCACCAGCCCGACGGATTCGCCGCGCGCCACGGAGAAGGACACCTCGCGGACGGCCCGCGAACGTCCGCCGCCGACCGTGACGGTGAGCCCCTCGACGGACAGCGCCGTCGCGCCGCGCTCGACAGCGCTCGCGGTGCCTCGTTCGGTGACGCGCTCAGGCGACGGGGACTGCGGCATCGGCCTGCTCCTTCCTGCTGGTGCGGGGCTCCTGAACGGCGGTGCGGAGGTCCGGCACCGGCTCGTCCCGGCCGGTGGGTCCGGCGGGTGCGGCGGGTGCGGCGGCCGGTACGTCCCGCGGCGGCTCGGTGGCGGCGCCGCTGTCGCGGATCGCGTCGGCGAGCACGTTGAGCGCACCGACGGTGATCATGATCACCGCGGCGGGGAGCAGCGGGGCCCAGGGCTGCTGGGCGAGGAAGCCCAGGTCGGCGGCGAGCATGCCGCCCCAGGTCGGGGCGGGCGGCTGGACCCCGAGGCCGAGGAAGGTGAGGGAGGCGACGACGAGGAGGGCCTGGCCGACGGCCTGGGCGGTGGTGACGGCGACCGTCGGCAGGATCTTGCCCCAGATGTGGACGCGCAGGATCCACCAGGGGGAGGCGCCCACGAGTTCGGCCGCCTCGACGTACTGGGCCTGCTTCAGGCCGAGTGCGGCGGCCCGGGTGACCCGGAAGAACAGCGGGGCGAACAGCACGCCCAGCGCCAGCATCGCCTGGTGCATCCCGTTGCCGAGCGCCCCGACCACCGCGATGGCGAAGACCGTGAACGGCAGCGTCATCAGGGCGTCGACCGCCCGCAGCGCGGTCCACTCGACCCCGCGGCCGAGCCAGACCGACGCCAGGCCGGGCAGGATGCCGAGCGCCATCGCGGCGGCGACCGCCTCCA
Organism: Streptomyces sp. RKAG337; assembly: GCF_023701715.1. NCBI lineage: Bacteria > Bacillati > Actinomycetota > Actinomycetes > Kitasatosporales > Streptomycetaceae > Streptomyces > Streptomyces sp. RKAG337. The sequence goes on from NZ_JAJOZA010000001.1 coordinate 113,338, forward strand.
GCGCCCCCGCCACCGACAGGCCGGTGCCCGACAGCAGCCGGCTCAGCACGTCGCGCCCCAGGTAGTCGGTGCCGAGCCAGTGCGCGGCGCCGGGACCGTGCAGCATGTTCGCGGTGTCCTGGGCCAGCGGGTCGTAGGGGCTCAGCGCCCCGCCCGCGACGGCCAGCACGGCGACACCGGCCAGCACGAGCAGGGCCAGGCGCGCCGCACGCAGCCGCCACGCCCGGCGCAGTGACCTCATGATCCGTTCCCTTCGACAGCCGGTGCGGCCCGCCGGGCCGCCGGGTTGAGGGCGGTCAGTGCCGCGTTCACCGCGACGTTGGCGATGAGCACGACGGTGACGGTGACGAGCAGGGTGCCCTGGATGACGGGGATGTCGTGCTGCTGGGCGGACTGCAGGGAGAGTTGTGCGATCCCCGGCAGATTGAAGATCCGCTCGGTGACCACCGCGCCGCCGAGGATCACCGGCACGCTCATCCCCAGGACGGTGAGCGCCGGTCCCGCCGCGTTGCGCAGTACGTGCCCGAACAGCACCCGCCGTGCGGAGAATCCGCGCATCACCGCGCCGGTCACGTAGTTCTCGTCGAGTGCGCCGACGAGTGAGGTCCGCAGCTGGCGGGCGATGGACGCGGCGGCGTCGACGCTCAGCGCGAAGGCGGGCAGGATCGCGTACCGCAGCCAGCCGGCCGGGTCGGCGGAGAAGGCGACGTAGCCGCCGCTGGGCAGGGCGCCCAGTTGGACGGAGAACACGACGATCAGGGCGATCGCCACCACGAACGCGGGCAGCGTGCCCAGGACCGAGCAGACCAGGGTGACCCAGCGGTCGATCCGGCCGCCGGCGTGCAGCGCGGCGGTGATTCCGGCGGCGCCGCCGAGCAGCACCGCGATCAGCAGGGCGAGTCCGGCGATCGACAGGTCCACCGGCAGCGCCTGACCGATGCTGTCGGACACCGGGAGGGTGGTGAACCAGGAGCGCCCCAGGTCACCGGTGAGCGCATGGCCCAGCCAGCTGAAGTACTGGACGATCAGCGGGCGGTCGAGACCGAACTGGTGCTGCATGCGGCTGATGTCGGCGGGGGTCGCCGTCTCCCCCAGGACGGCGGCCGCCGGGTTGGCGCCGGACAGCGCGCCCAGGCCGAAGGTGAGGAACGAGGAGAGCAGGAAGACGGTGCCGCTGACGGCCAGCAGCCGGCCGAGCGGCCGCGGGGCCGCGGCGGCCCGGCGCGCGAGCCGCGGCAGCGATGCCCGGAAGGCAGGCGCTGAGGCGCTCATGACGCGGTGACCCCCTCGAAGCGCTGCACCACGGTGAAGGCGGGGATCTCGGAGACCTTCGGGCTGCGGGCCAGGATGCGCGGAACGGTGTAGAGGAAGACGTTGGGCATCGACCGGACGGCGATCGAGGTGGCCTTCTGCAGCAGCCCGGGATAGTCCGGGGACTCCAGCGGCGTGCGCCGTACGACGTCGAGCGCCGCGGTGAGTTCGGGGTCGACGGTGCGGCCCGGGTTCATCAGCCCCTGCTCGCCGAAGAGCACCTGGAAGGCCTGCACGGCGGAGTCACGTCCGGCGAACTGGTCGGTGAACAGCGCCCGCGAGTGCTGGATGTAGATGATCTGGGTGGCCTGGGCCGCCGGTATCACCTCGATCTTCGCGGTGATGCCGACCTTCTTCAGCTGCGCCTGGACGAGTTCGGGCACACCCTGCGCGGCCGAGGTCGTGATGGTGAGTTCGACGCTGTCGGCGTGCCCCGCCTTCGCGAGCAGCTCCCTGGCCTTCTGCGGGTTGTACGGGTAGAGGTCGTCCAGTTCGTCGTTGTGGCCGACGTAGCCCTTCGGGAAGGGCTGGTAGCTGACCTCCCCGTGACCGAACGCGGTCGCCTTCAGGAGTTCCTGCCGGTCGATGGCGTACTTCAGCGCCAGCGCGACATCCGGGTCGGTGAAGGGCGCCTTCTTGATGTTGACGTCGAGTGTCGCCACCACCAGCGACGGAATCACCTGCACCTGGAGCCCGGCGGCCTTCGCCGCCTCGACCTGACTGCCGGGGATCTGCGCGACGTTGTACTGCCCCGACTGCAGGGCCGCCACGACGGTGGAGGGTTCGGGCAGCGGATAGACCTCGAAGTTCTCGGTCTTGATCCGGGCGGCGTCCCAGTAGGTCGGGTTGCGGCGCAGTACGGCGCGGGAGTTCTGCACGTACGAGGTCAGGGTGAACGGTCCGGCGCCGGCCGGCTTGGTGGCGAGTGCGGCGGCGTCGGCTCCGGCCTCGAAGGCCTTCGGGTTGACCACCATGCCGGTCTTGCCCGCGAACAGGGCCGGGAGTTGGAAGTCGGGCCGCGCGAGGCTGATGGTGACGGTGCCGGCGTCGGGTGCGGTGACCGTCTTGATGTTCGCCAGCTGTGCGGCGATGAGTGACTTCGGGTTGTCCCGGCCGCGTTCGATGCTCTTCTTGACGGCGGTGGCGTCGAGCGGGGTGCCGTCGCTGAACGTCGTCCCCTTGCGCAGTGTGAAGGTGACCGAGGTGCCGTCGGCGTTGTACTTCCAGGACTCGGCGAGGGCGGGAACGGGGTCGCCCTTCTCGTTCTCCTTGGTGAGTCCGGCGTAGACCAGCGACAGGACGTGCACGTCCCAGCCCGCCGAGGACGTCACCGGGTCCCATGAAGTGGGCAGCGCCCAGCCCCACTTGAGGGTTCCACCGGTGCCGCCGGCGGTGGCCGGGGTGGCGTCCGAGCCGCAGGCGGCCAGGGTGAGGACGGCGCCCGCGCCGAGGGCGAGCCCGAGGAACGAACGTCTGCCGAGGCCCGCGGGGAGCGTGCCGGGCCGGTCGGCGTCTGCGGTGGTGGAGGGGGTGCGGAAGATCTGCATGGGCGTGCGCCACCTTTCTCGGCCGTGCCGGACATGCCGGGCGGGGGCATGGGGGCAGGGCCGTACGGCGCCTCGTCGGGTACCGAGGGCGCGGAAGGATTCGGAGTGAGGGTGTGCGGAACGTGCGGAATCGGCGGACGAATGCGCGGGTGCACGTGCAGCGGTACGGCGACGAGGAGGGGCCTGGAGCAGGCGGCAGCGGCGGCGCCGTCAACAGGGGAACGGGGACGCCACAGGACTCGCACGGACGGCCGTCCGTGCGACCGGTGGGCGGCCGGCCCGCGTCAGCGGGTCAGATGCCGGTCGGGCTTCGCCGGGGCTGGGGGCCGGGTGGAGAGGGCGGGGTCAGCGACAGAGTGCGCTGGAGGTACGCCGGTAGTCCACGTATCGGCACACCACACCGGGGTGCGTCGGGTTCATGCGCACATACTGGCGGCGGGTCCAACGCGCTGTCAATGGACACCTTCTGGTGTCTCATGGGCCGAGATCTCGCCAACCAGGCAGATCACGCCACCCCCGACACCGCCGGGTGGGTACGCGCCTCGTCCGGGTGCAGCCACAGCGGCCCGTTCCCCGTCACGATCCGCACCGCGCCCCCGGGCGCCCGGCCATCCCCGGTGAGCAGGCGCAGTTCCGCCTCGGTCAGGGTGCGGTAGCGCTCCAGCGCCTCGTCCGCGGGCATCAGGTCCGCGGACAGCGTGATCCCGGGCGCGGCCCGCAGGACCGCGTCCGCGTACTCCTCGTAGGGCCGCCAGCCGGGCACATGGACGGTGCCGCCGGGTCCGGTCAGCCGCAGGGTCGGCAGGGCGTAGCGGTGCCGGCCGTTGACGAACTTCGCCCGGCCGCCGTGCGGTCCCGGCCCGTCGGTCTCCAGCACACAGCGCGCCGGGGCGCGGGTCTCCCGCCAGTCGCGGCGCACCGCCAGTAGGGTGGCCGGATCCCGCATGTCCCGCAGCAGCCGCTCCGGATCGAGTTCGGGCACCCCGGTGACGGTCTCCCGCACACCGCGTTCGCTGTCCGCGGGCGTCCCGACGACGAACGTGGACTCGCGCAGCCGTCGCAGCACCCGCTCCGCGACCAGTGCGCCCTGCGCCTCGGCGGACTTCGCCGCGAGCGACGCCGGCCAGCTGCTGACGGCCACGCGCTCCAGCCGGTGCGCGAACGGCGCGGCGGTGTGCTCGGCGATCCCCGCGACGAACTCCCGGTACCAGCGCGCCTCCGCCTCGGGGTCGGGAGCGGGGTCGTCGCCCTCGTCGAAGAGGATTCCGCAGACCCGGCGCCAGGAGACGTGCCCGGCCTCCTCCGCGCCGCTCAGCGCGTGCCGCAGCCTGCGGAACGTGGGTTCCGAACCCCAGGCCCAGGGGCAGGCCGGATCGGTGAACTCCACGATCTCCAGGGTCGTTCCGGTGCCCCGCGTCACGCCGGTGCCACCGCACCCGCGCGCGGCGCGAACAGGTCCACCGGCCCCGGCCCGGCCGCCGCTCCCCCGTCCAGCAGCTCGGCGACGGTGATCCGCCCGAGCAGGTCCTCCGCCGCCGCCTGGACCGCGCGCCACACCGAGGGCAGCTGCCGGGCCGCGCCCGGATAGTCCAGTGCGTCCAGGCGCTCGCCGCGCAGGGTCATGAAGTCGCCGTCGACCGCGACCATCACCTCGGCCAGGGTGATCAGCCCGGCGTCACGGCCGAGCCAGTAACCGCCCTCGCAGCCGCGCTGGCTGCGGACCAGTCCCGCCCGGCGCAGATCGCCGAAGACGGACTTCAGGAAACGGAACGGAATCTCCTGCGAGGAGGCGATGCCCTCACAGGTCAGCGGCCTCCCGCCATCGGCGGCGAGCTCCACGAGCGCCCGCACCGCGTAGTCCGTCTTGGCCGAGATGTGCATGGGTACCGTCTTCCTCGTGAGGGTGCGTCCCTGAGCGGCAAGGGGCCCCGGCAAACGGCGTACCGCCAGGCCGGCGCTAATGGACACATCTTGACATCCATTCAACCCGCTCTCTACGGTCGGGGGCCAGGGCCGCCGGGCCCCGCCGTTCGCCCACCGCTGCCGCCTCGTGGAATGTCGGCAACGCCGGCCGCCGCGCCCGCATTCCTGGACGGCGGCCCGACCGCGCGGCGCCGTCCGCATCCGAGCTGTCGAACCCCGGGCAGGAACCACGATGACCTCGCACGCGCACCACCCTCCGCAGCCGGATCCGGCACGCACGCCGGAACGGACCACGGAACGGACGACGGAAACCGGCCCGGAAACCGGCTCCGGATCCGCGTCGGCCACCGCGCTCGACGGCTTCCACCCGGATCTGCCCGACCCCGGTCCCGCGGCGGGAGCCGACAGCTCGCTGCCGCTGCACGCCCGGCTGCACCACATCCGCGCCGGCTCCCTCGACGGCGACACCGCGCAGACCGGCGGCATGCGCCGCTTCGCCGCCATCAGCGGGCGCACGGTCGGTTCAGAACGCATCTGGATGGGGCAGACGCACGTCGCCCCCGCCACCGCGTCCTCCGACCACCACCACGGCGCGTCCGAGACGGCGATCCATGTCGTCAGCGGCCACCCCGAGTTCGTCTTCCTGGACGAGTCGAACGGCGTCAGGGAAGAGGTCAGGCTGCGCACCTCCCCCGGCGACTACATCTTCGTGCCGCCCTTCGTCCCGCACCGCGAGGAGAACCCGAGCGACGACGAGGAGGCCGTCGTCGTGATCGCCCGCAGCACCCAGGAGGCGGTCGTCGTCAACCTCCCGGGGCTGTACGTCCTGGGCGACCCGGGCACCGAAGCGGCGCTTTGAGCCATGGGCCGCACGGCCCGCCGGATCAGACCGGGAGCATCTGCTGGGGCAGGAACTTCGCCTCGGTGAGGTACTTGCGGGCACCGAGGATCGCCGAGGACATCGGATCGGCCGCCGGGAGGACCGGCATGCCGACCAGTTCGGCGAGCAGTTCGCGCAGGCCGCCCATGAGCGAGCCGCCGCCGGTCAGCACCAGACCCTGGCGCGCGATGTCGTCGGCGACGCTGGCGGGACTCTGCTCGAGTACCGCGCCGACCGTCTCGGCGATCATCCGGACGTAGGGCGCGACGACCTCGGTCAGCTCGGCCCTGGCCACCTGCACCGTACGGGGCCGCCCGGTCTCGCCGTCGCGGCCGGTCACCGACAGCGAGGCCGGGCCCGGGGCGCCGGCGGTGCCGCTCAGTTCGGTCTTGATGCCCTGCGCCCAGCGGACGCCGAGCGCCAGCCCGTGCCGGCTCTCCAGGTGCGCGGCGATCACCTCGTCGAAGGTGTCTCCGGCCGCTGCGGTGGACGACGACGCGACCATGCTGCCGAAGGCGAACCCGGCCACGTCGGTGGTGCCCGCCCCCACATCGACGACCATGCACCCGTCGCCGTCCCACACCGGCAGCCCGGCGCCGAGCGCGGCGGCCATCGGCTTGGGCAGCATCCGCACCTGCCGGGCGCCGGCCGCGTGCAGCGCGTCCTGCAGCGCCCGGCGCTCCACCGAAGTGGCCAGGACCGGGACCGTGACCATCACCCGGGGCGGCGCCCACGCCGTCCACTGCCGTCTGCGTCCCAGCACGTGCCACAGCAGCCGCGACGCCGCCTCGAACTCGGTGATCGCCCCGTGGCGCAGCGGGGAGGTGGCCACGATGCCGGGCGGGGTGCGGCCGAGCATCTTCCGGGCGTCCTCGCCGATGGCCAGCACCTTGTTGGTCCCGGTGCGTACGGCCACCACCGAGGCGCCCTCGCTCACCGGGCCGTTCCTGCTGTGCACCCGGGTGGTCGCCGTTCCCAGGTCCACCACCAGGTCGAGGGTGCCGGAGGCCCCGTGCGGGACGGGCGAGTCGGTCTGCTGCCGGCTGGTGAAGACGTTCAGCAGCTGAGGGAGCGTCATGGTGACTCCTCGGAGGGATACCTGGGACGGGCCTGACCTGTCGTCATGAAGGCATGCCCGCCTTCACGCGCGCGGTGGTGCCCGTTGCGTGTTGTCCCTCGAAAGAGTGAATCCCGTCGCCCCGGCGGCCGATGGCCGTGCCGAACGGCCCGGCGCCGGGTGCCCGCGGTCCGGCCGGCGTCAGATGCTGACGCCGTGTGCCCGCAGGTAGGTGAGGGGGTTGATGTCCGAGCCGTACTCGGGCCCGGTGCGGATCTCGAAGTGCAGATGCGGTCCTGTGGCGTTGCCGGTGGAACCGGAACGGCCGATCTGCTGACCGCGGTTGACGGGCTGCCCGGCCCGTACGGACAGTTGCGACAGGTGCCCGTACTGGCTGTACCTGCCGTCGGGGTGCCGGATGACGACCTGGTAGCCGTACGCGCCGCCCCAGCCGGCGGAGACGACCGTCCCGTTGCCGACGGCCTTCACCGAGGTGCCCGTGGAGACCGGGAAGTCGACGCCGGTGTGGTAGCCGCTCGACCAGCTGGCGCCGGAGGCGTGGTACGGGGTGCTCGGGCTGACCCCGCTGACCGGTGCCATGAAGGTCTGCGATCCGGACTGCGCCGGCTTCTGGGCCGGCTTCTGCGCCGCCTTGTGGGTCGCCACCGGCTTGGCGGGGGCCTGGGCGGGTGCCGCCTTCGCGTGCTGCTGCGGCTTCGCGGCGGGCGCCTGGGTCCTGGCCACCGGTCCCTTGGTACCGGTGAGGCTGAGGTGCTGGCCGGGGAGGATCAGGTCCGGGTCGCCGCCGACGACCTGCCGGTTGGCGGAGTACAGCTGGGGCCAGCCGCCCTTGGTGTGATGGTCCGCGGCGATACCGGACAGCGTGTCGCCGCTGACGACCACATACGCGTCGGCCGTGGTCCTGCCGGGCGTCGCGGGCGAGGAGGGCTTGGCGGCCGGCGCCGGCTTGGCGGGCGCGGCCTTGGTGGAGACCTTCACCGGTGTCTTCACGGGGGTGGTCTTCTTCGGGTGCGCCGGGGCCTGTTGCGGGGCCGCGCTGTCGCGGGTGAGCCCGGCCCGGGGGCCGCACACCGGCCATGCTCCCGGTCCCTGGCCGCGCAGCACCTTCTCCGCGACGGCGATCTGCTCGGACTTCGACGCGAGGTCGGCGCGGGAGGCGTACGCGGTGCCGCCGTAGGCCTTCCAGGTGCTCGACGCGAACTGCAGCCCGCCGTAGTAGCCGTTACCGGTGTTGATGCTCCAGTCCTGGGTACTCTCGCACTGCGCGACCTTGTCCCAGGTGCTGAGCGGCGCGGCCGCCGCGCCGCTGACGCTGATCAGCGGCAGGGCGAGACCCGCTCCGCCGGCGGTGACGGTCAGGGAGGCCTGCGAGACCCGGCTGGGCCGGTAGCGGCGGTGACGACCACGTAAGGGCATAGACCTCGTCCTCTTCCACGACCGGGGGCCGGACTGGCGCCCCACAGGGTAGACGCAACGATTTGGCCACCACAAGGGGCGCACGTGGAGCGGCTGTTGGGGCGGGCCGCACCGGATGGCCTCCGGTGCGGCCCGCCCCGCCGTCGATCAGTTGGCGATGTTGTAGCTGTCTCCGTAGACCTTCCAGCTCAGCGGCGGGTTGAGGTCGAAGTTGCCCTTCTGGAGGAAGACGCGCTGCTCGGTGTCGACACGGCTGGTGTCGCTGTGCGCCTCCTCGGTCTTCATCGCGGCCTTGCGGGCGTCGAGGAAGGCATTGAGGTACGTTGTCTCGTTTCCGCCCTGGGCGGGGGTCTTGGCCTTCTTCATGGCGGTCTTGCGGATACCGCCGAAGCTGGTGCTGTCGTCGCCCGGGCCGTGCATCACGATCGCGTCGTAGTAGGCGAACTGGCCGAGCGCGCGCAGGCCGTCGGCCTTGGCCTGGTTGACGGCCGGGTTGAAGTACACCCGGTCGCGCTCGTCGTTCTGCGCGGTCTGGAACGCGGCGTCCTTGGCGGCGGTCTTCCAGGCGCTCTCGAAGGCGGAGCCGAGGCCCGAGTGCGATTCGGTGCCGTTGACCTTGCGCAGCGCGGGGAGGTACTTGGCGAGGGCGTTGCCGGGCTTGCGGTCCGTGTACAGCTGGACGAGGTCCAGCATGTCGCCGGTGCCGGAACAGAAGCCGATGATGCCGGCGGTGTAGCCGCGGCCGTCGCCGATGTCCTCGATGTACTTGTACTGCGACTTCCAGTCCAGCGAGGAGTTCTCGGCGCTGGAGACCAGCTGCATCGCTATGTCCTTCTTGTGGGCGTCGTCGAGACCGACGCCCGCCGCGGCCTTGACACCGGCGCTGTGCGCGGCCACCGGCGTCGCGGCGTTGCCGTTGGCCGCGATCACCAGAGGGGTGGCGCCGGCTGCCAGCAGTCCGGTGGCTATGAGAAAGGTCAGGCGCTTACGGGATCGTCCTGCGCGGTGGTCGTTCACGTGCTCTCCGCTTCCGGCCGGGGGGCGGCCACTTCGGGGCTCGGGAGGTTACTCACGCCTTAGTTAGGAAACTTTCCTAACCGGGCGGGTGTATTCAAGCACCGCAACGAAGGAACGCCAAGAGGCAGTTCAATGATCAATTCCGGATCCGTTCGGGTTCGGCCCGAAATCGGCTCCGGATCGGCCCCGAATACGATCGGGGCCGACTCCGGTTCAGCTCCTGCGCAGTTCCTCGAACCAGCTCAGGATCTGCGGATAGGCCACGAACGGCGTCGACAAGTGCCCCGCATCGCCTGCGGGGAGGAGGGGCGCGTGCACCCCGTTCGCCCGCAGCTGCGCCTGGCAGTGCTCGCTGTTGGCGACCGCCACGTCCCGGTCGGTGCCGGAGGCGAAGATCCGCACCGGCACCCGCGGCGTCCAGTCCGAGCAGGTGGAGTCCCCGACGCGCAGCGCCTCGGCGAAGGCCCCCGTGGGGTGCCGCAGTGTGTCGATGAAGGCCGGGGTGAACAGCTTGCGCGGGTCGCCCGGCAGTGCCCCGAGGATCTCCGCGTCGCTGTGGCTGCCGTCGAAGAGCTGCTCCACGGTCCGGTCGTAGGGCGGCAGGAACGCCTCGGAGGTCGAACCGTAGAGCGGGTGCAGCCGGTTCCAGGACGTCGTGAAGTAGCCGAGGTAGTAGGCCGCGATGGCCGGGTCGAGCCGGCCGTCGAACGCGGCAGGAAGCTCCGCGCCGCGCGCGTCGAACGGGCCGCTGACCGGGGCGAGCGCCTGCAGCCTGAAGTACGGGTCGGCTCCGCCCTGCAGCGCCCGGCCGAGCCCCATCGTGGCCACCCCGCCCTGGGAGAATCCGGTGACCAGCACCTGCCGCTCCAGCGTCCGGCCGTGGCCGGCGGCGAACGTGCGGGCCGCGCGCAGCATGTCCAGCGAGGCGCTGGTCTCCGTGCCGATGTCCATGTACGGGTGGTGTCCGGGGCCGGTGCCCAGCCCGAGGTAGTCGGGGGCGACGGCGGCGAACCCGGCGCCCGCGAACATCACCGCGACCGCGCGGTCCGCGGTGTCCGGGTCCGTGGAGGCCACGCCCTTCTTCTCGGCGCGCGTGCCGTGTTCGTAGGAGACGGTCCGCAGCTCGCGGGGACCTCCCACCGGCAGGGCGACGAGGCCGCTGGCGGTGGTCGGCCGGCCGTCGGCGCCGATCGTGCGGTACGTGATGCGGTACGAGGCGGTCGCGTACCGCGCGCCGGGCACCTCGAACCCCTGGCTCGCGACATAGGAGTCCGTCTGCGTACGGTTCAGCAGGGCGACGGGCACGGCGGAGAGCAACGTGCCGCGGCCGTCCGCGTGTCGAGCGGCCGAGGTGGCCGCCGCGGGGCGGCCGTCAGCGGCCAGTGCGGCGGCCGGCACGCCGGCGACGAGGGCGATGACGAGCGCGGTGGCCGCGGCCCGGGCGGTGCGGTTGCCGCGGGCGGTGCGGTTGCCGCGGGCGGTGCGGTTGCCTTGGGCGGTGCGGTTGCCTTGGGCGGTGCGAGCGGAGCGGGACATGGTTTCTCCTGGTGTGAAAGGTGCGGTGAGCACTGGGTTTCTGCTCCCCTCAGCCTTCCGTTCCGTGCCCTGCCGCTCCATGGCCCCACACACCCGGCGGGGGTGGGGCCAGCAACACCCCTGCTCCGGGGGGAATCCGGCGTACCGGTTACCTCACCGCCACGCTCTGGCGCGCCGGAAGGATCCGGCCCTCCATCATCGCGCCCATCCCCCGCGCCACACACCCGTCCGGATGTTCCGCGATCTGCACCCGCAGCCCGGTGGCCGACCGGAGCAGCGAGTCCAGACCCGGCATCCGGGAGATGGAGCCGCCGAGCGTGAGTCCGCTGTCCGCGATGTCGACCACCAGGTCCGGCGGGCAGCGCCGCAGGACCATGCTGACCCCGTCGAGGATCGGGCGCAGCGGGCCGCGCATGGCGTCCCGCGCCGCCTGGGCGTCGGCCGTCACCGAGCGGGCCAGGCCGCTGACGATGTCCCGGCCGTTCAGCTCGATGCCGGGCTCGGCCGCGGGCGCGGTACCGCCGATGGCCTCGCGCAGCGACTGCACGGTCTGGACGGAGGGCGCCAGTTCATGGTGGCCCCGGAAGTACTCCACGACGGCCCGGTCGATGGTGTCGCTTCCCACCGGGACGGTCTCGGCGGCCACCACCGTGCCCATGGAGAGCACCGCCACCTGCGTACTGTCGGCGTTCGCCAGCACGATCATGGCCGCTTCCGGGTACTCCACGGGCAGTCCGCAGCCGACGGCCGCCGCGAGCAGCGAGTCGACCAGCTCGACACGGCGCAGTCCGAGCCCCGCCAGCGTCTCGAACGCGGTGCGGCGCGCGACCGGCGGAGCGTCGTAGGGAAGGCTCAGGGCGGCCCTGAGCACCGGGGTGCGCAGCCGGGCCCGGCGCAGTCTCGACCCGGCCACGTGCCGGAGCAGGCGCCGCGCCATCTCGACGTCGACCACCATGCCGCCCGCCACCGGCTTGATGACGAGCACGTGCTCCGGCGCACGGCCGGTCAGCTGTTCGGCGGTGGTGCCGATGGCGACCACCTCGCCGCGTTCGGTGTCGAACGCGACGACACTGGGCTCGTCGGCGATCAGGCCGTGGCCCCGCAGGTAGACCCGGGTCCTGTCGGCTCCCAGGTCCACGGCGACGGTGCACCGTCGCAAGCGCTCCAGAACCGGCGCCAGGGTCATCACGCGCTCCCGACCCCGGGGAGGTCCCCGGAAGACATGGATGTGGCCGGCCCGTACGACCGGGCGGTCATGCGAGCTCCTGGCTCGCCGCCCGCACAGCGCTCTCCGGCCGGATCTCGGCCACTTCCTCCGCGGCGGGTTCGGTGGCCTCGGCAGATTCGATCATCATGCCCAGACCCAGCACCGTGGAGAGCGCGGGGTCCTTCGTGATGTGCACCGGCATACCGGTCGCGGCACCCAGCATGGTGTCGAGGCCGGGCAGCACGGCGCTGCCGCCGGTGAGGATGATGCCGCGGTCGGCGATGTCGACCACCAGGTCCGGCGGGCAGCGCCGCAGCACCCGGCCGATGCCGCTCACCAGCGCGGACAGCGGATCGCGCATCGCGTCCCGCACCCCGCCGGTCTCCAGGTTCAGCGAGCGGGCGAGTCCGCTGGACACGTCCTTGCCGTGCACCTCGGTGTTCGACTGCGGCTCCGCCACCGCTTCGGACAGCACCTGGTGCAGGGGCAGCAGCCCCTGGTGCGGGAGTATCAGATCGTGGTGGATCCGCAGGTGTTCGAGCACCGCGTCGTCCATGGCGTTCCCCCCGACCGGGAGGACCTCGCCGGCGATGATCCCGCCGAAGGAGAGCACCGCGACCTGGGTCTCGGACGCACCGCAGATCACGATCATGCTGCCTTCGGGCTGTCCGACCGGGATCGAGGAGCCCACCGCGGCGGCGAGCGGGGCGTAGACGAGTTCCACCTGCCGGGCGCCGAGTTCCGTCAGCGTCTCGGACAGGATCCGGCGCGCCTGTGGTCCGGCGCCGAACGGGACGGCGGCCGCTATCCGCGGCTTGGACTGACGGAGCCAGGCCCTGCGCGCCTTGTCGCCGAGGAGCTGGCGCAGCATCAGGATGCCCATGTCCACATCGACGACGGTTCCGCCGGAGAACGGACGGACCACGCGCACGTATTCGGCGGTACGGCCGGCCATGCGCTCGGCCAGGCCGCCTACCGCGACAAGGCGCCCGTTGCGGATGTCGACGGCCACCAGACTCGGTTCGTCGACGATCAGTCCGGCGCGCTTGGCATAGACGCGAGTCCGTGCAGCCCCCAGATCGATCGCCAAGGTACAGCGGCGCAGATCGTGCAAGCTGTCGGTCACGGTGGTGCCTCTCGAACGGTGAATCCGGCCGCTCGTGCGGCGGCCTTCCCTTCACCATGAGGGCGGCCCCCGGTGATCGCCCGCTGGAATGCGCCGAGTGGGGACACCTCGGATCCGGGCGCGCCGGAAGCGTTCACCACGGGCGGACAGCGGGCGGAGGCGCGTCCGGCTGTCCGTAGCGGGCATGCACGCCGACACCGTCGCCGACGGCTCGCCCCGCGCAGACGCCGCGCATTTCACACGTTCGAGTGAAGCGCCCCTGCGGAGGATTGCCGGCCGGGGCGACCGGCAAGCGGACGGCTCCCGGTCCGTCAGGTCCGCAGGTAGGAGGCGCCGTTGACGTCCAGGACGGTTCCGGAGGCCCACAGGGCCGCGGGCGACGCCAGCCACAGGGCGGCGGCCGCGATCTCGGCGGGCGCGGCGACCCGGCCGAACGGGCTCTGCGCACGGATCGCCTCGCCGCCGGCTCCGGCCAGCCGGTGGGCGACCCGGTCGGTCTCGATGAAGCCGGGCGCGACGGACGCCACCGCGATGCCGTGCGGCGCCAGCGCGACGGCCAGGGACTGGCCCAGCGCGTGGACCGCCGCCTTCGTCGCGCCGTAGGCGGGATGGTCCGGCTCACCGCGGAAGGCACCGCGCGAGCCGATGTTGACGATGCGGCCGCCGGTGCCCGAGGCGATCATCCGGTGCGCGGCGAGATGACTGAGGTTGGCCGTGCCGAGCAGGTTGACGGCGACATGCCGCTGCCAGGCGTCGGTCCACTCCTCGTAGCCGGTGGTCGCGGGCGGGTGCGGGGTGTTGACGGCCGCGTTGTTCACCAGCACGTCGATGCCGCCCAGTGCGGCGGCCGCGTCGGCCGCCAGCCGGGCCGTCGCCGCCGGGTCGGCGAGATCGGCGCCCAGCAGGACATGGCCCGTGCCCGGCAGCTCCGCCAGGGTCTCCTCCGCCTCCTCGCGGCGCGATCCGTAGTGCACCGCCACCCGGTCTCCGTTGGCCGCGAAGGCCTGGGCGAGCGCCCTGCCGAGGCCGCGCGAGGCGCCGCTGACCAGCACGCGGCGGCCGGTGGCCGGGAACGGCGGGACAGCGGTGGAATCGGGTACCGGGCCGGTCTGGTGCATCGCGCGCTGCTTCCTGGAGGGGTGATCGAACCCCCAGCGTAGGAGAGCGTCCGCGCCCTACCGGCCCGGCCCCGTACCGGTCGCCCGGTGGTCAGCCGGCGTTGTCGGCGTGGGTCAGGGTCTCCCAGGCCACGAAGAGGTTGTCGGAGCCCGCGGGACGCTGCTGCTCGGTGAGCTGCTGGGTGTTGGCCATCGCGATGCCGAGCCGGTGGTGCAGCGCGTTGAAGCCGACCTCGGTGACCGGGCCGAGGCCCAGCTTGAGGTGTCCGCCGCACAGCGAGGCCGGTACGGCCGCGCCGAGCTGGTACTTGGCCTGGAAGCCCAGCGCCTGGCGCAGGCGCTCACCGACCTCGGGGTAGAGGTCCTGGCCCTGGATACGGGTGGTCTCCGCGATGTGGGAGATGGCCGAGATGCCGTAACCGGTGTGGGTGAAGTCGCGGCAGGTCTCCTGGGTCAGACCCGCGGTGAACGTGCGCTGGCCCTGCCAGTAGCTGATGATCTCCGCGCTGGTGTCGATGCTGCCGCCGGGCGGGGCCTTGGGGAGGGCGCCGTCGGAGGGCAGGTAGATGTACGCGGGCACCCGGCCGCGGAACCTGGCTATGGCCTTGTCGTAGCTGGTGCGGTCCTCCAGGAAGACCGAGATGCCGACGGCCGCCTCCATCATGCTCAGTTCCCAGTTCCCGTTGCTCTGGGAGCCGTTGATGACCTTCGGAAGGTAGACGGTGCGCAGCATGGTCGCGAAGCGGGTGACACCGGTCGGGGACCAGCCGGCCCCGGTGTAGCGGATGATCTCGGCGGCGCGCGGCCAGGACGAGCCGGCCCAGCCGGTCTGCAGCGGTGCGTTGCTGTTGGTGTGGTTGGTGATGACCGCGGACCAGGCGTCCATCAGCTGGACGGCCTTGTCGGCGTAGCGGTGGTCCTGGCCGATGTACCAGGCCAGCGCGTCGGTGTACGCGGCGATGGCGTCCTCGCGCTCGTCCGTACAGCCGTTGTCGGGGTTGGAGTACGAGCCGCATTCGACGACGGAGCGCGGCTTCGGGGTGCGCGACAGGGACGCGTACGGGCTCGCGAGCATCTTGTCGTAGGCGGCCTTCCAGGGCTGGGCACCCGCCCGGACCTGGGCACGGACGAAGTCGAGCTGGCCCCGGCTCACCAGCACGCCGGGGTGGGTGAACGCGGCGGGGGCGGCGGCGACGGCCGGGCTCTTCGGTGCGCCGGCGACGGTTTGGCTCCGCGGTGCGGCGGGTGCCGTCCTGGCGGCGAGGGCGGGGCCCGCGACCAGGCCCGCCGAGAGCAGGCCGGCGACGGCGGCGAAGGCGAGGACCAGGGTTCTCCGCCTGCGTGGGGGGCGCGGAGTGGTTCCGGTGCGCATGGGGTGGTGCCTTCCGGTGGGGGGTGGCGTCAACTCCCGAGATTCACACCTGTGAACACTGTGCATTGGTATGAACCATCGTGATGAGAGGCGAAGTTAGAAGAAGCCCGTGAACACGTCAAGGATTCGCGTCGACCCGGCCGTCGATTGGCCGGGTTTCGGACGAAGGATTCCCTTTGGCCTGCGGGACGGCGTTCAGAAGAGGGAACCCGGGCCCCGAGGCCCGCCCGGCGCTCCGCGAGTCGCGCTCCGCCCGTAAGCCTGTTCCCCTGGTAGGACGGATCCGCCCGCTCCCGCGGCGGGCATGTGGAGAGGGCGAGCATGCACACCAGTGAACTGACCCCCGCGGTCCTCGAAGGGCTGCGCCGGCCGCGGCCCTATCCGGCCGTCTCGCTGCTGATGCCCACCCACCGGCACCGGCCGGAGAACGCCCAGGACCCCATCCGGCTGCGCAACCTGCTCGAGGACGCCCGCAAGCGCCTCACGGACGACCCGCAGGTCTCGCGCGCGGACCGGATCGACCTGGAGGGGCAGCTGGACCTGGTGGCCCAGGACGTGGACTTCCTGCACGCGGAGGACGGGCTGCTGGTCCTGCTCGCCCCCGGCGAACGGCACATCTGGCAGCTGTCCTCCCCCGTGGAGATCCAGGAGCGCGTCGTCTTCGCCAACACCTTCCTCACCCGCAACCTCGTCGCCGCGCGGCTGTACGCCCGCCCGTACTGGGTGCTCGTGGTGTCCGAGGAGACGACGCTGCTCTGGGAGGGATCCGGCGACCGGCTGGTACCCGTCGAGCGCCACGGCTTCCCGCTGAAGCCGGGCATCCCGGACCCGGAGGACGCCGTCCCCGGGGCGAACATCGGCTCCGTCCCCGGCCACCAGCGCGAAGAGCGGATGCGCCAGTACCTGCGATCCGTCGACGCGGCGCTGGACAAGGCGCTGGACCAGGAGCGCCGGCCGGTCTTCCTGGTCGGTACGGCCAGCACCGTCACCCTCCTGGCGGAGCTGTCCCAGCACCCGCAGGATCTGGTGGGCCGGCTCGACCGCGCCGGGCTCGACAAGGCGCCCGCGCACGAGCTCTCGGAACGGCTGCGCCCGGTGTTCGAGGAGTACACGGCCAAGCGGAACGCCGACGGACTGGAGGAGCTCGACTCCGCGCGCGGCCGGCGCCGCTTCGCCGGCGGCCTCGACGAGGCCTGGCGGGCGGTCACCGAGGGCCGTGGATCGCTGCTGCTGGTCGAGGAGCACTTCCAGGCCGCGGCCCGCATCCAGGACGGCCATCTGGTGCCGGTCGAGGGCGGCACCGCCGCCGACGGCGTCGAGGAGGACGTCGTCGACCAGCTCATCGAGGCGGCCCTGGACAAGGAGACCGAGGTCCGCTTCGTCCCGGACGACTCGCTCAGCGACGACGGCCGGGTCGCCCTCGTCCTGCGCTACTGACCGTCCGGTGCCCGAACGGGTGACGGCACGGCGCTGGTGGGCCGGTCGTCCTCCCGCCGCCGGAGGGGCCTCGATGGCGGCCGCGATCATCTCGGTCGGCCTGCGGCTGACCGGGTACGACGTGGCCTCGGCGGTCTTCCTCGTGCCGGCGGTCGTGGCGTGGCTGCTGCTCGCGGCACTCTTCGCCGACCGGCTGCTGCTGGACCGCGGCACCTGGAAGGCGCAGGCCGAGACCCCGGCCGCGCTCACCTCGATCGCCGCGACGACCGTACTGGGCACCCGGCTGTCGCTCCAGGGCCGGCAGGAGACGGCGGCGGCCCTGCTGATCGTGGCCACGGTGCTGTGGCCGGTGCTGCTGCCGTCCGTCGTCCGGCACTGGAAGCCCCGGCTGCCGGGGGCCGGCTTCCTCGTCTGCGTCGCCACCGAGGGCCTGGCCGTCCTGGCCGGGTCCCTCGCGCTCGCCCAGCGGCAGGCCTGGCTGATGTGGGCGGCACTGGGGTGTTTCGTGCTGGGCCTGCTGCTCTACGCCGCGGTGCTGCCGCGCTTCGACGCCGGCCAGCTGCGGACGGGCAGCGGCGACCAGTGGGTGGCCGGCGGCGCGCTGGCCATCTCCGCGCTCGCCGGCTCCAGACTCGTCACCGCGTCCGCCGCGAACGGCCCCCTGCACTGGGCCCCTTCGGCGCACGGAACGCTGCGCGTGCTCACCATCGTGCTGCTGGTGCTGGACCTGTGCTGGTTCGCCGTCCTGCTGGTCTGCGAGGTCCGGTGGCCACGTCCGCGCTACGACGTCCGCCGCTGGTCGACGGTCTTCCCGATCGGGATGACGGCGGTGGCGTGCCTCGCCGTCGCCACCGCGGCGGACGTCCCGGTGGCGGAGACCGCGGGACGCGTCCTGCTGTGGCCGTCCCTCGTGCTGTGGGTGGTCGTCTTCGTGGGGACGGTCCGCTCGGCGCTGGCCGGCCGGGAGCCGCCGGCCTAGAACTCCGGGTCGGGCTCCCCCGCCGGGTCCTCCGCGTCCTCGGGCTCCGGCATGTCGCCGAACCCCTCCGGCTCGTCCGCCGCGTCCGGCATTTCCGCCGCTTCCGCCGCTTCCGGCTCGCGCTCCGTGCCGGAGAGCGTGTCCAGGATCTGCTGCCCGTACTTCGCCAGCTTGTTCTCGCCGACGCCGCTGATGGTGCCGAGCGCCGCCAGGTCCGTGGGAGCGGCCGTGGCGATCTCACGCAGGGTCGCGTCGTGGAAGATCACGTATGCGGGGACGCCCTGCTCCTTCGCACTGGCGGCACGCCAGGCGCGCAGCTTCTCGAACACCGGCAGCAGTGCCTCGGGCAGGTCGACGGGAGCGGCCCGGCGGGACTTGGCCGACTTCTCCGCACCGGCGGCCTTCTCCGGCTCGCGCCGCAGCAGCACCTCACGCTTGCGGCCCAGCACCTCGGCGCTGGCGTCGGTGAGCACCAGCGTGCCGTAGTCGCCCTCGACGGCGAGCAGCCCCTGGGCCAGCAGCTGGCGGACCACCCCGCGCCAGCCGGACACACCGAGCTCGGTGCCGATGCCGAACACCGACAGCGTGTCGTGGTCGAACTGGATGACCTTGGCCGTCTTCTTGCCGAGCAGGATGTCGATGATCTGGCCGGCGCCGAACTTCTGGTGGCGCTCACGCTCCAGCCGCAGCACGGTCGAGAGCAGCTTCTGCGCGGGGATGGTGCCGTCCCACGACTCCGGCGGGGTCAGGCAGGTGTCGCAGTTCCCGCACGCGGTGCTCTGCTGGCCGAAGTAGGCCAGCAGCCGCACCCGGCGGCACTCGACCGTCTCGCACAGCGCCAGCATGGCTTCGAGGTGGGTGCCCAGCCGGCGGCGGTGGGCCTCGTCGCCCTCGGACGTCTCGATCATCTTGCGCTGCTGCACGACGTCCTGGAGGCCGTACGCGAGCCAGGCGGTGGACGGCAGGCCGTCGCGCCCGGCCCTGCCGGTCTCCTGGTAGTAGCCCTCGACGGACTTGGGCAGGTCCAGGTGGGCGACGAAGCGCACGTCCGGCTTGTCGATGCCCATGCCGAACGCGATGGTCGCGACGACCACCACCCCGTCCTCGCGCAGGAACCGCGACTGGTTCGCCGCCCGGACCCGCGAGTCGAGACCCGCGTGGTACGGCACCGCGTCGATGCCCTTGCCCACCAGGAACTCGGCGGTCTTCTCCACCGAGGCGCGCGACAGGCAGTACACGACGCCCGCGTCGCCGGGGTGCTCGGTGCGCAGCAGTTCCAGCAGCTGCTTCTTCGGTTCGTCCTTCGGGGCGATCCGGTACTGGATGTTCGGGCGGTCGAAGCTCGCCACGAAGTGCCGGGCGTCCTTGAGGTTCAGCCGGGACGCGATCTCGCCGTGGGTCGCCTCGGTGGCCGTCGCGGTCAGCGCGATGCGGGGCACCTTCGGCCAGCGCTCGTGCAGCGCCGACAGCATGAGGTAGTCGGGCCGGAAGTCGTGGCCCCACTGGGCGACGCAGTGCGCCTCGTCGATCGCGAACAGCGAGATCGTGCCGCGGTCCAGCAGTCGCAGCGTCGCCTCGGAGCGCAGCCGCTCGGGCGCCAGGTAGAGCAGGTCCAGCTCGCCGGAGAGGAAGGCCGCCTCGACCGACCGGCGCTCGTCCAGGTCCTGCGTGGAGTTCAGGAACCCGGCCCGCACACCGAGCGCGGTGAGCGCGTCGACCTGGTCCTGCATGAGGGCGATCAGCGGCGAGATGACGACACCGACACCGTCCCGGACCAGCGCGGGGATCTGGTAGCAGAGCGATTTGCCGCCACCGGTCGGCATGAGGACGAGGGCGTCACCGCCGGCGACCACATGATCGATGATCTCCTGCTGCGCCCCTCTGAACGACCCGTAGCCGAACACACGGTGCAGGACGCGCAGCGCGTCGCTCGTCTCGGACGTCTCGTCGAGGGCAGCAGCAGTCATCCGGGCAGTCTACGAGGAGCCCGGTGCCCGCCATGACACGATTCCCCGTCCCGGCCGGGTTCGGCCGGGACGGGGACCGTCCGGTGTCAGCGCAGCCGCGCCGCCGCCGGGAGGCCGTCGAAGGCCGGGCGCGGGGCGGCCGGGGCGCGCAGCCCGCGGGCCTGCGGGGCCACCGCGGCGGTGGAGGTGTGCAGAGCGCCGTAGCCACCGACGAGCGGCAGGTCCACCCCCGAACGGGCCAGGTCGACAGTGATCTTCGGGGTGGTGTCGGCGGGCTGGATCAGCCCGCCGTCGGTACCCGCGATGATGACGGCGAGCCGGTGGCCGGCCGGGATCACATGGTCGGTGGCGGCCAGCTTCAGGGTCATCGTGTACGGCTTGCCCGGGACCAGCGGCACACCGTGGTTCAGGGACGCGTAGTGGCCGAGGTCGGCCCAGCCCCGGCTGAACACGGTGTGGTCCACGGTGGTGGTGTCCGCCGCCGTGTCGAGGAAGCAGGCGCTGTCACCGGCGGTGCTGTCCCCGAAGCAGGAACGGGTGGCCAGCGTCTTGATGCCCTCGCCGTCCCCCAGATAGTTCCTGATGGTGGCCGGGCCGAGGTCGACCAGGACCGCCGACAGGTGCGCGCTGGTGGTGGAGGAGGTCGCGGTGACGGTGACCGTGCCGTTGCCGGACAGCCGCAGGTCCTTGGTGAGGACTCCGGTGGTGAAGGCCGTCCTGGCGGGGCCGGCGGCGTCGGGCTGGGCGGCCCAGTCCTCCTCCCACAGTGCCGGGTCGTCGGTGAACGACGCGGTGCTGCCGTGGTCGGCGGGCTTCGTGCCGAGGGTGCCGACGCCGGGCGTGGTGCCGGCGCGCAGGTTCAGCCGCGTGTCGCCGGTCGCGGCCGGCGGCCAGACGCGGTCGGTGGTCCAGTGGTCGGGGGTGCGCTCGATGTCGGCCATCGGCTCGCGCTCGATGCCGTTGCGCACGCCCAGCAGGTAGTGGTCGAACCAGCGCTGCAGGGTGGGCACCCAGGCGGTGCGGCGGGCGTCGAACGGGTCGACGTGTCCGGTCTGCGAGAGCCAGACCTTGCGCTCGACGCCGTTGGCGGCGATGGCGTCCCACCACTGACCGAAGTTTTTCGTGCGGACGTTGAGGTCCTGCATGCCCTGGACGGCGAAGACGCTGGCGCGCACGTTGTCCGCGTCCTTGACGTAGTCGCGCTCGGTCCAGAACGGGGTCCAGTCACCGGTGCGCGGCGAGCCGGCGATGATCTTCTGCTGCTGTGCGGCGCAGTGGGCCTTGGCGTTCGGGCTCTCGACCAGGTCCGACAGCCACTCGGGGCCGTCCTGGAGCGGAGCGCCCTGGTGGAAGTAGTAGTCGTACCAGGAGCTGATCGCGCTGATCGGCACGATGGTCTTCAGACCGGCCACTCCGGTGGCGGCGACACCGTTGGCGATGGTGCCGTCCCAGCTCTTGCCGATCATCCCGACGGCGCCGGTGGTCCAGCTCGCCCTGACGGACCGGCCGCCGGCGCGGGCGCTGTAGCCCCTGGCGCGGCCGTTCAGCCAGTCGACGACGGCCTTGGCGGACCGGACGTCGGACCGGCCGCCGACGTCGACACAGCCGTCGGAGCGGTTGGTGCCCGCCAGGTCGACCAGGACGGCGGCGTAGCCGCGCGGCACGAAGTAGTTGTCGTAGAAGAGCGGCGCCTGCACGATGTCGCCGTTGGCGTCGTACGTCTTCAGCTGGCTCTCGTTGCCGCGGCCGCAGCAGGAGTAGTAGGGACTGGCGTCCATGATCACCGGTATCTTCCGGCCGGCCTTGGCGGGTTCACTGGGCCGGACGATGTCGACGGCGACGCGGTCGGCCTTGCCGTCCGCGTCGCCGTCGAGTCCGGTGTCCACCCAGACCGATTCGCGGATGGCGTCGGCGTAGGAGTAGTCGGGTTGGCTCAGTCCTTGCCGTACCGTCCCCGCGTCCCGGGTGTTCGCGTGTGCGGCGGTCGGTGCGGTGAGTACGGCGGCCAGGGCGGCGAGTACTGCCACCACGGCGGATATCCATTGGGTGCGGGTTCCCCGCGCATGTATGAGCACGGGCGGACCGTAGCGGTTGTACCTGCCATGACAGAAGGGGGATACGAGACAACTTCTGGTTCAGCCGGGGCGGTTGTGCCCGCCCCTGTCGTGCGGCACCGGGCAGCCGCCAGGACCGAAGGTGCCCAGTGACGCCATCAGGTCCAGGGTCGCGTCGGAGACCCTGCGGCCGCCCTCGTCCCAGCCGAAGTGCGCCACCTCGTAGGCGTCGAGGTGCGACTCGAACTCCTCGAAGGTCCGCGGGAGTTCCGTGATCCCCATATGGGCGCCGAGGGTGCGGTAGTACACGGCCGCGGCGCGCAGCTCGTGCGGCGACAGCCGCCGCCAGCCGTAGGCGTCGAGCCAGCGCTTCGGCATGACGACGAAGGTGCACAGCACGTACCGCAGATCGTCGTTGCTGATGTCGTGGCGCCCGTGCATCTGGTTGATGCGGCGGATCGCGGTGCGGCCGTTCGCGCTCGCGAAGCCGTGCCCGACGACGGCGTCGAGCAGCAGCGCGGTGTCGTCGTAGCGCTTCTGCGAACGGTCGGTCAGCTCCGCGGTCTCCGCGAGCAGCCGCCCGATGCTGGGGACGGCGTAGGTGCGGTAGAGGGCGAGTTCCAAGGCCCGGGCGAAGTCCCAGGGGAACTCGAGGGTCGCGCTGATCCGGTAGATCCGCAGGAAGTCCCGCTCCGGATCGAGCGGCGGATCTCGCGTAAGTGGTCGTAGCGTCCCACGGCATACCCCCTGGTTCCCGGCACCCGGCGGGAACCCACTCCACGGCCGGCGCGGGCGCGCCGGCCGTAGAAAGTGACGACGGGTCAGCGGCCGCCCTTGCCCTTGTCCAGGCCCGCGCGGCGCAGCGCGTCGGCCATGGCGCCGCCGGGGGCCGGAGCCGCGGAGCCGCCGCCGCGGCGGTCACCGCGGTCGTCGCGGGCGCCCCGGCCGCCGCCCTGGCCGCCCTGCCCGCCCCGGGCCTGGCGCGGCGGGCCGCCCCGGCGCTCGCCGCCACCGCCGCCGCCCGGACGCTGGTCGTCCCGCGGACCGCGCGGGGTGGCCTCGTCCTCCAGCCGCAGCGTCAGCGAGATGCGCTTGCGGGGGATGTCGACCTCCAGGACCTTCACCCGCACGATGTCACCGGGCTTGACGACCTCGCGCGGGTCCGAGACGAACTTCTGGGACATCGCCGAGACGTGCACCAGGCCGTCCTGGTGGACGCCGACGTCGACGAAGGCACCGAAGGCGGCGACGTTGGTGACCACGCCCTCCAGCAGCATGCCGGGCTGCAGGTCCTTCATCTCCTCGACGCCGTCCTTGAAGGTGGCGGTCTTGAAGGCGGGTCGAGGGTCGCGGCCGGGCTTCTCCAGCTCGGCGAGGATGTCGGTGACCGTCGGCAGCCCGAAGGAGTCGTCGACGAAGTCCTGCGGCTTCAGGGCCCGCAGCACGGTGCCGTTGCCGATCAGCGACGGGATGTCCGTCTTGGCCGTGGCGCTGATCCGGCGCACCACCGGGTACGCCTCGGGGTGCACGCTGGAGGAGTCCAGCGGGTCGTCGCCGCCGGGGATCCGCAGGAAGCCCGCGCACTGCTCGTAGGCCTTCGGGCCGAGCCGGGCGACGTCCTTGAGCGCCTTGCGGGACCGGAAGGGCCCGTTGGCGTCGCGGTGGGCGACGATGTTGCCCGCCAGCCCCTCGGTGATCCCCGAGACCCGGCGCAGCAGCGGCGCGGAGGCGGTGTTGACGTCGACGCCGACGCCGTTCACACAGTCCTCGACGACCGCGTCCAGCGAGCGCGACAACTTCAGCTCGGACAGGTCGTGCTGGTACTGGCCGACGCCGATGGACTTGGGATCGATCTTGACGAGTTCGGCCAGCGGGTCCTGCAGCCGCCGGGCGATGGAGACGGCGCCGCGGATGGAGACGTCCAGCTCCGGCAGTTCCGCGGAGGCGTAGGCCGACGCGGAGTAGACCGAGGCGCCGGCCTCGGAGACCACGGCCTTGGTCAGGTTCAGGTCCGGGTGCAGCCGGATCAGATCGGCGGCGAGCTTGTCGGTCTCGCGCGACGCCGTGCCGTTGCCGATCGCGATCAGGTCCACGGAGTGCTCGCGGGCGAGTGCGGCCAGGGTGGCGACCGACTCGTCCCACTTGTTGCGCGGCACATGCGGGTAGATCGTCTCGAAGGCGGTGACCTTGCCGGTGGCGTCCACGACGGCGACCTTCACCCCGGTACGGAAACCGGGGTCGAGGCCCATGGTGGCGCGGGTGCCGGCCGGTGCGGCGAGCAGCAGGTCGCGCAGGTTGGAGGCGAAGACCCGGACCGCCTCGTCCTCGGCGCCCTGGCGCAGCTGTCCGCGCAGGTCGATGCCGAGCCGGACCAGGAAGCGGGTGCGCCAGGCCCAGCGCACGGTGTCCGCCAGCCAGCGGTCGGCGGGCCGTCCCCGGTCGGCGATGCCGAAGTGGTGCGAGATGCTGCGCTCGTAGCTGCTGGGGCCCTCGCTGGGCTCCTCGGGCTCCAGGGTGAGGTCGAGGACGTCCTCCTTCTCACCGCGCAGCATGGCCAGCACGCGGTGCGAGGGGAGCTTGGCGAACGGCTCGGTGAAGTCGAAGTAGTCGGCGAACTTGGCGCCCGCCTCCTCCCGCCCCTCGCGCACCTTCGCCACCAGGCGGCCCCTGGACCACATCCGGGTGCGCAGTTCGCCGACCAGGTCGGCTTCCTCGGAGAACCGCTCGGTGAGGATGGAGCGGGCCCCTTCCAGCGCGGCTGCCGCGTCCTCGACGCCCTTGTCCGCGTCGGCGTAACCGGCGGCCACCGTCTGCGGGTCGAGGCCGGGGTCGGCCAGCAGCGCGTCCGCCAGCGGCTCCAGGCCGGCCTCACGGGCGATCTGCGCCTTGGTGCGCCGCTTGGACTTGAAGGGCAGGTAGATGTCCTCCAGCCGCGCCTTGGAGTCGGCGGCCAGGATCTGGGCCTTCAGGGCGTCGTCCAGCTTGCCCTGCGACTCGACGGACTCCAGGATCGCGGCCCGCCGCTCGTCCAGCTCCCGCAGGTAGCGCAGCCGCTCCTCCAGGGTGCGCAGCTGCGCGTCGTCCAGAGTGCCGGTGGCTTCCTTGCGGTAGCGGGCGATGAACGGCACGGTGGCGCCGCCGTCGAGCAGATCGACGGCCGCCTGCACCTGTGCCTGCCGTACCCCGAGTTCCTCGGCGATCCTGCGCTCGACCGACGGCCCGACCGACCCTGCAACAGACATCGTCACGATGCTGAACCTGCTCTCTCCGCTGGACTTCTGCGTGCATTATGCCCGCGCGGGCCGGGACCGCGCGGACGGCCCGCGGCCGTACCGCGCCCCCGGCGGAGTCAGACCAGCTTCTTCTCGAACCAGTGGTCGGCGTACTGGCTGTCGTTGTAGGCGGGGATCTCGCGGTATCCGTGCTTGGCGTACAGCGCCCGGGCCTCCACCAGGTCCTTGCGGGTGTCGAGCCGCAGCACGGCCACCCCGAGGACGTCGCGCGCGGCGTGTTCCGCGGCGGCGATCAGCCGGCTCGCGACGCCCTGGCCCCGGGCTTCGGCGCGCACGAACATCCGGGTCAGTTCACCGGTGTCCCGGTCCAGTACCCGGACGCCCAGGCATCCCATCGGCACTCCGTCACGGCGTACGACCAGAAAGTGACCGGTGGGGACGGCCAGGTCATCGCTGGGCTCGTCCAGCAGGACCTGGTCCACTTCCGCGTCGGTCGCCGGCCGGTCGTGGTACCGGGCGACCAGTTCGACGTAGTACTGCCGCAGCAGCGCGGATGCCTCGGAATGCCCCGGTGCCAGGGGGACGGTCTCCCACCGGGCAGCGTGGTCTGTTGTTGCCATCACGCGGCCCATACTTACAGGACCGTGCGGGGGTTAGCCCCCGAATATCCGGGGGCTTGGCACCCCAGCGGTTGGGGTGATGCCGTCATGGCTGCTCCGGGCCGCTGATCCGTAAGTTCGACCTACGGATTCCGCACGCCAGCATCGAGGAGCACCCATGCCCCCCGTCAGCATTCTCGCAGCCCCTGTCATCGACGCCTCCGACGGCGCCGACTGTCCAGCGGGCAGCGACTTCGCCCCCTTGCTGCGGGAAGTCAAGGAGCACGGGCTCTTCAAGCGGAGGCCTGGGTACTACGCCGCCGCGATCGCCCTGAACCTGGCCGCGCTGGGCGCCATATGGAGCGGGGTGCTGCTGCTCGGCGGCTCCTGGCTGGTGCTGCTCCTCGCCCTGCCGGCCGCGGTCTTCGGTGCCCGTACGGCCTTCTTCGGCCATGACGCCGGACATCAGCAGATCGCCCGCAGCCGGGACCGCAACCGGCTCATCGGCCTGGTGCACGCGAATCTGCTGCTCGGTATGAGCTACGGCTGGTGGAACGACAAGCACAACCGGCACCACGCCAACCCCAACCACATCGAGAAGGACCCGGACGTCGAGGTGGGCGCACTGGTCTGGACGCGGGCCCAGGCCGTCGAACGGCAGGGCTTCGCACGCTTCCTCACCCGGCACCAGGCGCGGCTGTTCTTCCCGATGCTGCTGCTGGAGGGCATCGCGCTGAAGGTGTCCAGCTTCCAGAGCCTCAAGTCCCGCACCGCACGCGAGCGCGGCGTCGAGGGCGCCCTGCTCACCGCCCATCTCCTCGGCTACATCTCCCTGTTGCTGATCGCGATGCCGGTCGGCCAGGCCATCGCCTTCGCGCTGCTGCACCACGCGCTGTTCGGTCTGCACCTGGGCTCCGCCTTCGCCCCGAACCACAAGGGCATGGAGATGCCGGAGCCGGGATCGCGCTGGGGCCACCTGCGCCGTCAGGTCCTCACCTCGCGCAACGTACGCGGCGGGCTGGTCACCGACTGGTTCCTCGGCGGGCTCAACTACCAGATAGAGCACCACCTCTTCCCGAACATGCCCCGCCCGCACCTGCGCCTCTCCCAGCCGCTGGTCCGCGAGCACTGCGCCCGGCTGGGCGTCCGCTACACCGAGACCGGGCTGCTCGACTCGTACGCCCAGGCGCTCAGCCACATGCACGAGGTCGGCGCCCCGCTGCGCGACCCGGCCCCCGCCTCCTAGGCCTTGTCTGACGCGAACGCCCCCTGCCCCTAAGGAGCTTCGGGGCGGCCGTCGCCGTACAGCCAGGCGGCGAACAGGCCGCTGAGGTCCTTGCCGGACTGCTTCTCGCACCAGGCCGTGAACTCGGCGGAGTCGACGTTCCCGCCCCGGTGCCCGATGGCCCAGCCGCGCAGGATGGCGAAGAACGGCGCGTCCCCGACGGCCTGCCGCACCTTGTGCAGGACCATCGCGCCGCGTCCGTAGACCGGGGCGTCGGAGACGTTCTCCGGCTTGCCGGGGTCGGCCGGCGGGAACGCCCACTGGGCGTCGTCCCGGTAGGTCTCGTCGAAGTGCTTCTGAACGCTCTCACCGCCGTGCTGTTCGTCCCACAGCCACTCGGTGTAGGTGGCGAAGCCCTCGTTGAGCCACATGTCCTGCCAGGTGCGCGGCGTGACGGAGTCGCCGAACCACTGGTGCGCCAGTTCGTGCACCAGGGTCGGCTCGTCCAGGGTGGTGCCCTTCCGGTCGCCGGGGAACACCGGTTTGGTCTGGGTCTCCAGGGCGTAGTTGACGGTGTCGCCGTCGACTCGGTCCACGATGGCGCCGGTGGACGAGAAGGGGTACGGGCCGAAGAGCCCGCTCTCCCAGTCCACGATCTGCGGGATCTTGCGCAGCACACCGGACCGGTCCTCGCCCGCCTCGCGGGGGTCGACGGCGACGTAGACAGGCAGTCCCGAGGCCGTGGCCGACCGGGTCACCTGGAACTTCCCGATGGCGACGGTCGCCAGATAGCTCGCCATGGGCTCGGCGCTGTGCCATCGGAACGTGGACCGGCCGCCCGTGGTGCGGGTATCGGTCAACTCCCCGTTGGACACCGCGGTCAGGCCTTCGGGCACGGTCACCGTGATGTCGTAGGCGGCCTTGTCCGAGGGGTGGTTGTTGCCAGGGAACCAGGCCATCGAGCCGACCGGTTCGCCCAGGCCGACGGCGCCGTCGTCGGTGCGGACCCACCCCTCGTGCGAGCCGTCGGCGTCCTTGATGGTGCCGGGGACCCCGGAGTACTCGACGACGGTGGTGAACTCCGCGCCGGAACCGACGGCGTGGGCCGGCCGCACGGTCAGTTCGGTCCCGGCACGGGAGCTCCCGGCGGCGGCCCCGTCGACGGTCACCTTGCCGACGTCCAGGCCCGACAGGTCGAGGTTGAAGGCCGGCAGACCGCGGGTGGCCCGCGCGGTGATCCGCGCGGTGCCGCGCAGCAGCCGTGTCGCGGGGTCGTAGTCCAGTTCGAGGCCGTAGTGCGAGACGTCGTACCCGCCGTTGCCCGCCAGCGGGAACAGCGGGTCGCCGACTCCGGAGGAGCCGTTCGCGGACGGCGGTGACGCGGAGGGGCGCCCCGCGGTGCACGCGGTCACGAGGAGCAGCCCGGAGAGCGCCGCGCGCAGGAGTCGGTGGTGCACAGGTCCTACCCCTCGTACAGGAAATCGATCTCCTCAGCGTACGTACTGCGGATCACCCGGCGCTTCAACTTGAGCGACGGGGTGAGCTCTCCGGTGGCCGGTCCCCACTCGTCGGTGAGCAGGTGGTAGCGCTTGATCTGCTCGGGCCGGCTCAGCCGCGCGTTGGCGGTGGCGACCGCGCGGGCGATCTCGGCGCGCAGCGCCTCCGGGCCCTCCCGGTCCGCCCAGGCGGGAGCCAGCTCGGGGTCGAGGACGAGGAGCGCGACGAGGTAGGGGCGGCCGTCGCCGTGCACCAGGGCCTGGCCGATCAGCGGGTGCTCCTTGAGGGCGTTCTCGACCGCTGCGGGGGCCACGTTCTTGCCCGAGGAGAGCACGATGATCTCCTTCTTGCGGTCGGTGATCCACAGATAGCCGTCCTCGTCGATCCGGCCGACGTCCCCGGTGGGGAACCACCCGTCGGCGTCGGTGGCGGGGAGCGCCGTGCCGTCCGGCCGCAGATAGCCGGCGCAGACGATCGGTCCGCGCACGAGGATCTCGCCGTCCTCCGCGGTCCGGATCTCCACCCCGTCCAGCGGCCGTCCGACGGAGCCGAAGCGGAAGCCGCCGGGGCTGTTGGTGGTGGCCACACCGGTCGTCTCCGTCAGGCCCCAGGCGTCGACGATGACGAGCCCGAAGCCGGCCCAGAACTCCAGGATGTCGACGGGCATCGGCGCGGCGGCGCTCGCCGTCCAGGTCAGCCGCTCGAAGCCGGCCAGGGCGAGCACCGGGTCGAGCACCCGGGCCTTCGCCTCGGCGTAGGCCGCGGCCAGGGCCGGTGCGGGCTCCTCGCCGCGCTCGCGGCACTTCACCACGGCGCGCGCGGTCTCGGCGGCCGCCTCGACGGCCGCCCGCCGCTCCTCGGGCAGCAGGCCGAGAGCGGCCCGTACCGAGGAGGTGAGCTTCTCCCAGACCCGGGGCACACCGAAGAACTGCACGGGGCGCAGTTCCCTGGCGGTCGCGGCGACGGCCTGCGGATCGGCGCAGAGGTGGACGTGCCCGGCCCGGAAGACCGGCAGATAGATTCCGAGCATGCGCTCGGCTATGTGGGCGAAGGGCAGATAGCAGATGCTCGCGGCATGGCCGGGGAAGTCCGCGACGCGGTCCAGCGCGATGCCGTTGAGCAGCACATTGCGGTGCGAGAGCACCACGCCTTTGGGGTCGCCGGTGGTCCCTGAGGTGTAGACGACGGTGAGCGGGTCGGCCGCGCCCACCGCGCGCCAGCCCTTCTCGAAGGCGTCGGCGTCGTACAGCCGGACGCCCTGCGCGGCGATCGAGGAGTACGCGACGTGCGGCCCCGCCTCGCCCGGTTCCACCACGACGATCCGCCGCAGCCGCGTCTGCGGGTCGTCGAGCAGCGGCTCCCAGCGGGCCCCCTCGCGCGCCGATTCCACGACCACGAGCCGGGCCCTGCTGTGGCGGGCGATATGGCCGATCTGTTCGGGCGCGGCGGTGCCGTAGACGGAGACCGGCACGGCGCCCAGGTGGACGAGGGCGAGGTCGGAGAGCCAGTGCTCGGGGCGGTTGCCCATCATCAGCAGGACGTGCTCGCCGCGCTCCACGCCGATCGCGGCGTAGCCGGAGGCGAGGACGGCCACCTTGCGGCGGACATCCGACCACGTGAGGGTGGTCCAGCCGGTCCCGTCGGCGGTGCGCCAGGACAGCGCGGGGAGGTCCCCGTGGTCCTCGGCGTTGCGCAGCAGCAGCGCGGGGAGGGTGAGCTCGGACGGTTCGGCGGGGAGTCGCAGGATCGTGGGCATGACGGCCTCCTGGCCGGCCTGGCGGCCGGTCTCCTGGAACCTGGTGGAGTACGGGAACCGCAAGCTTTCACACCATCGCTGAGACAGCAATACTGTTGAGCACGATCCGCCGCATCGACCGGGGCGGCACCGGGGTACCGACGGAAGCGAGGCGCAGCGCATGACGCAGTCCCTGATCCAGCCGGCCGGCCTCACCGTCGACGAGCTGGCGGCGCGGGCCGGAGTCACCGTCCGTACGCTTCGTTTCTACAGCAGCAAGGGCTTGCTCCCGCCGCCCGTGCTGGGTCCGCGGCGGGTGGGGCTCTACGGGCCCGAGCACCTGGCGCGGCTGTCGCTGATCGAGGAACTGCAGCACCAGGGGCTGACGTTGGCGGCGATCGAGCGCTACCTCCTCCAGCTGCCGGCCGACATCACCGCGGAGGATCTGGCGATGCACCGGGCGCTGGTCGCCGCCTGGGTGCCGGACTCCGCCGAGGAGACGCCGCGCGCGCAGCTGGAGCGGCGGGCGGGCCGGGCGCTGACCGACCACGACGTGGACCGGCTGTCGGCGATGGGCGTGCTGGACCGCACCGACCGTCCCGAGGTCTTCCTGGTCAATCCGGCGATGCTGCACCTGGGGGTGCGGCTGCTGGACGTGCCGATCCCGCTGGAGACGGTGCTCGCCACCCGCGAGATCGTGCTGAAGCACACCCGGGCCGTCGCCCATGAGCTGCAGAAGCTCTTCCGCGAGCAGGTCTGGCAGCCGTATCTGGACGGTGACCCGAGCCCGGAGGAGACCGCCCGGATGCGCTCGCTCACCGAGTACATCCAGCCGGCCCTGGTCCAGGCCCTGGTGACGGCCTTCCAGCGGTCGCTGGCGGAGGAGCTGCGGGCTTCGGCCTCGTCCGGGAGGGACTGAGACCGAAGCCCGCACACCGACAGCTGCGGTGACCCGTCAGCCGTCCGTGAAGGTCTCGCCCTTCTCCGCCTTCGCGACCAGCAGCGCGGGCGGGGTGAAGCGCTCGCCGTACGCGGCCGTCAGCTCTCCGGCGCGGGCCACGAAGCCGGGCAGTCCGCCCTCGTAGCCGTTGATGTACTGCAGGACGCCACCGGTCCAGGCGGGGAAGCCGATGCCCATGATCGAGCCGATGTTGGCGTCGGCGACGGAGGTCAGCACGCCCTCCTCGAGGAGCCGCACGGTGTCCAGCGCCTCGGAGAACAGCATCCGCTCCTGCATGTCCCGGAACGGGATCCGCGCGTCGGGCTTGCTGAAGTGCTCGCGCAGACCGGGCCACAGCCGGGTCCGCCTGCCGTCCTCGTAGTCGTAGAACCCGGCCCCACCGCTGCGGCCGGTGCGGCCGAACTCGTCGATCAGCCGGTCCAGGACCAGATCGGCGGGATGGGCCCGCCAGCTGCCGCCCTCGGCCTCGATGGCGCGCTGCGACTCCGCGCGGATCTTGCGCGGCAGGGTGAGCGTCAGCTCGTCCAGCAGCGAGAGCACCTTGGCCGGGTAACCGGCCTGCGCGGCGGCCTGCTCGACAGAGGACGGGTCCAGTCCCTCGCCGACCATCGCGACGCCCTCGTTGATGAAGTGCCCGATGACGCGCGAGGTGAAGAAGCCGCGCGAGTCGTTGACGACGATCGGGGTCTTGCGGATCTGCCGCACCAGGTCGAAGGCGCGGGCCAGCGCCTCCGCACTGGTGTGCTCGCCCTTGATGATCTCCACCAGCGGCATCTTGTCGACGGGCGAGAAGAAGTGCAGACCGATGAAGTCCTGGCGGCGCTTGACGCCTTCCGCCAGCAGTGAGATCGGCAGCGTCGAGGTGTTGGAGCAGAGCAGGGCGTCGGGGGCGATGACGTCCTCGATCTCCTGGAAGACCTTGTGCTTGAGCGACGGGTCCTCGAAGACCGCCTCGATGACGGCGTCACAGCCCGCGAGGTCCCGCGGGTCGCCGGTCGCCGTGATGCGGCCCAGCAGCTCGTCCCGCTTGGCCTGGGTGGTGCGGCCGCGGGCGAGCGCCTTGTCCAGGATGGCGGCCGAGTACGCCTTGCCGCGCTCGGCGGCCTCCGCGGACACGTCCTTCAGGACGACCTGGATGCCCGCCTTTGCGCAGGAGTAGGCGATACCGGCGCCCATCATCCCGGCGCCGAGGACGGCGACCTTGGTGACCGGGCGCGGGTCGATGCCCTGCGGACGGTTGGCACCGGAGTTGACGGCCTGCAGGTCGAAGAAGAACGCCTGGATCATGTTCTTCGAGATGGGGCCGCAGGCCAGTTCGGTGAAGTACCGGCCCTCGATCGCGAGCGCGGTGTCGATGTCGACCTGGGAGCCCTCGACGGCCGCCGCGAGGATGTTGCGCGGCGCCGGGTACGGGGCGCCGGCCAGCTGCTTGCGGAGGTTGGACGGGAAGGCCGGCAGGTTCGCCGCGAACGCCGGGCTCTTGGGGGTACCGCCGGGGATCCTGTAGCCCTTGACGTCCCAGGGCTGCTGCACCTGCGGGTTCGCGTCGATGAACGCGCGGGCCCTGGCCAGCATCTCCTCTCGGTCGGTGGCGACCTCATGGATCAGGCCGGCCTCCAGCGCCTGCCGCGGGGCGTACTGCCGGCCCTGCAGCAGCACCTTGAGCAGCGCGTCGGCGATGCCGAGCAGCCGGACGGTGCGCACCACTCCGCCACCGCCGGGCAGCAGCCCGAGGGTGACCTCGGGCAGACCGATCTTGGAGCCGGGGGCGTCCAGGGCGATCCGGTGGTGGCAGGCCAGCGCGATCTCGTACCCGCCGCCGAGCGCGGCGCCGTTGATGGCGGCGACGACCGGCTTGCCGAGGGTCTCCAGGCGGCGCAGCCGGCCCTTGATGCGCATCGAGCCCGCGAAGACGTCGGCGGCGTTCTCGGGCGTGGCGCGGATCAGGTCGCGCAGGTCCCCGCCGGCGAAGAAGGTCTTCTTCGCGGAGGTGATGATGACGCCGCGTACGGAGTCGGCCTCGGCCTCCAGCCGCTCCAGGACGGCGTCCAGGGAGTCGGCGAAGGCCGCGTTCATGGTGTTGGCGGACTGGTTGGGGTCATCGAGGATCAGGGTGACGATTCCGTCGCCGTTCCCGTCCTGCTCCCAGCGGATGGTGGTGGACTCGCTCATCTCAAGGTCTCCGTAAGGGGGTTGGACGGGATCAGACGCGCTCGATGACGGTGGCGATGCCCATGCCGCCGCCGACGCACAGCGTCAGCAGGCCGTAGCGCAGATCGCGCCGTTCCAGTTCGTCGATGAGGGTGCCGAGGATCATCGCGCCGGTCGCGCCGAGCGGGTGGCCCATGGCGATGGCGCCGCCGTTGACGTTGACCTTGTCCAGGCTCAGGCCCATCTCGCGGACGAAGCGCAGCACGACGGCGGCGAACGCCTCGTTGATCTCCACCAGGTCGATGTCACCGATGGTGAGGCCCGCCTTGGCGAGCGCCTTGCGGGCGGCGGGCGCGGGGCCGGTCAGCATGATCGTGGGGTCGGCGCCGGAGACGGCGGCCGAGACGATGCGGGCGCGCGGGGTGAGGCCGTAGCGCTCACCGGTCTCGCGGTTGCCGATGGCGACGAGCGCCGCGCCGTCCACGATGCCCGAGGAGTTGCCCGCGTGGTGGACGTGGTCGATCTTCTCGACCCAGTGGTACTTCTGCAGCGCCACGGCGTCGAAGCCGCCCGCCTCGCCGACCGTCGCGAACGACGGCTTGAGCTTGGCGAGGGTCTCGGCGGTGGTGCCGGGGCGGATGAACTCGTCGTGGTCCAGGACGGTCAGTCCGTTGCGGTCCAGGACCGGGACGACGGACCGGGCGAAGCGGCCGTCCTTCCACGCCTCGGCCGCCCGCTCCTGCGACAGGGCCGCGAAGGAGTCGACGTCATGGCGGGAGAAGCCCTCGATGGTGGCGATGAGGTCGGCGCCGACGCCCTGCGGGACGAAGCCGGTCTCGAAGTTGGTCATCGGGTCCATCGCCCAGGCGCCGCCGTCGGTGCCGAGCGGAACGCGGGACATGGACTCCACACCGCCGGCCAGCACCAGGTCCTCCCAGCCGGAGCGCACCTTCGCCGCAGCCAGGTTGACCGCTTCCAGGCCCGAGGCACAGAAGCGGTTCTCCTGGAGGCCGGCGACGGTGTCGGGCAGCCCGGCGGCGATCGCGGCGATCTTGGCGATGTCGGAGCCCTGGTCACCGATCGGGCCGACGACGCCCAGCACGATGTCGTCGATGGCGGCCGGGTCCAGCCCGGGGAACCGGCGGCGGATCTCGTGGATGAGGCCGACCACCAGGTCGATCGGCTTGGTGCCGTGCAGTGCGCCATTGGCCTTGCCGCGGCCGCGCGGGGTGCGGATGGCGTCGAATACGTACGCTTCGGGACTCACGTCGGGTGCCTTTCGGGAATGAGGGGTCCGGAGAACGGTCGGGGGATCAGGAGAGCAGGGAACGGCCGATGATCTCCTTCATGATCTCCGTGGTGCCGCCGTAGATGGTCTGGATACGGCCGTCGGTGAACGCCCTCGCGACCCGGTATTCGGCCATGTAGCCGTATCCGCCGTGCAGTTGCAGACAGCGGTCGGCGACGCGCTTCTGCAGTTCCGTCGCCCACCACTTGGCCATCGAGGCATGGACGGCGTCGAGCCCTCCGGTGCTGTGCTCGGTGATGCAACGGTCGATGAAGGAGCGGGTGACGGCGCATTCGGTGGCCATCTCCGCGATCTCGAAGCGGATGTGCTGGAGCTTGGCCAGCGGACGGCCGAACGCCTCGCGCTGCTTGACGTACTCGGTGGTCAGCTCCAGGACGGATTCGGCGGCGGCGATCCCGGAGACGGCGATGGCCAGCCGCTCCTGCGCGAGATTGGTCATCAGATGGAGGAACGCCTGGTTCTCGCCGCCCAGCAGATTGCTCTTCGGCACCCGCACATCGCTGAACGACAGTTCCGCGGTGTCCTGCGCGTGCTGGCCGATCTTGTCCAGGTTGCGGCCGCGCTCGAAGCCCGGCATACCGCGTTCGACGACCAGCAGGCTCAGGCCCTTGGCGCCCTCCTGGCCCGGCTCGTGGCCGGTGCGGGCCACGACGATGACGAGGTCGGCGAGGATGCCGTTGGAGATGAAGGTCTTGGAGCCGTTCAGGATCCAGTGGTCGCCGTGGTCGGCGGCGGTGGTGCGGATGCCCTGCAGGTCCGAGCCGGCGCCCGGCTCCGTCATGGCGATCGCGGTGATGATCTCGCCGGAGCAGAAGCCGGGCAGCCAGCGGCGCTTCTGCTCGTCGGTGGCCAGCGAGGTGAGGTACGGGCCGATGATGTCGTTGTGCAGGCCGATGGCCAGCCCCGAGACGCCCGCCCTGGTGAACTCCTCGCCCAGCACCACCCCGTAGCGGAAGTCCGGCTCTCCCCCGCCGCCGAACTCCTCGGGCACGGCGACGCCGAGCAGTCCCTGGCGGCCGGCGGCCAGCCAGGCCTCCCGGTCGACGATGCCCGCCTTCTCCCAGCGCTCGTGGTGCGGCAGCGCCTCCTTCGCGAGGAACGTCCGCACGGTCTCACGGAAGGCGTCGTGGTCGGAGGTGAAGATCTCGCGCTTCATACGGACTGGTCTCCTCGGGGGCTTTCGGACGCGTCGGGCGCGGGGCCCTGGCCGGGCTCGGCGCCCTGGTCGAGCGCGGGAACCCGCCAGTCCCGGGCGACCTCCGCCGTGTGCGCGCCCGGCTGGGCGGGCGGGAGGCGTACGGCGCCGGGGGTGACGGAGAAGCGGGGCGCGGGGGCGGGCTGGACGATCCCGGCGTCCTCGGTGAAGGTGCCGCGGGCGGCGAGGTGCGGGTGGCCGGGAGCCTCGCGCAGCGAGAGGACCGGGGCGACGCAGGCGTCGGACTGCTCGAAGACGGCCGTCCACTCGTCGCGGGTGCGGGTCTTGAAGCGGGCGGCGACGGCGGCGCGCAGATCGCCCCAGCGGGCGAGGTCACCCCGGTCCGGGGCGTCCTCGCCGAGCTCCAGCAGCGCGGTGAACTCGGCGTAGAAGCGCTTCTCCAGGGCTCCGACCGCCATGTAGCCGCCGTCCGCGGTCTCGTAGACGCCGTAGAACGGGCAGCCGCCGTCGAGCAGGTTGGCGCCGCGCCGGTCCTGCCAGCCGCCGGCCGCGACCATGCCGTGGATCATCGAGGTCAGATGCGCGGTGCCGTCCACGATCGCGGCGTCGACGACCTGTCCGGTGCCGGTGGTGCGGGCGTGCTGCAGGGCCGCGAGGACGCCGATGACGAGGTAGAGCGAGCCGCCCGCGTAGTCGCCGACGAGGTTGGCGGGGATGGCCGGCGGGCCGTCGGCCGGGCCGATCATGCCGAGCGTGCCGGTGATGGCGATGTAGCCGATGTCATGGCCGGCGGTGTGCGCGAGCGGGCCCTCCTGGCCCCATCCGGTCATCCGCCCGTACACCAGCCGGGGGTTGCGGGCCAGCGCCTGCCCGGGGCCGACGCCCAGCCGTTCCGCGACGCCCGGCCGGTAGCCCTCGATCAGGATGTCGGCGCGTTCGACCAGGTCCAGGACGGCGGCGGGGCCCTGCGGGGACTTCAGGTCCAGCAGCACCGACCGCTTGTTGCGGTTGGTGATGTCGTACGTCGGGTTGATGGCCAGCCCGGAACCGCCGGGCCGGTCGACCCGTACGACATCGGCCCCCAGGTCGGCCAGCACCATCGCGGCGAACGGCCCGGGGCCGATGCCGGCCAGCTCCACGACCCTGACGCCGGCCAGTGGGCCGGGACCTGCCTGCACGTCCATCGGCTCCCCGATCACTTTGACAGTAGTGATGTCACATCAGTGATGTTAGGAACGTGTTCCAGTCCTGGCAAGGGCCGGACGGGCGGGTCCCGGAAACGACACCGGCCCGCCGCGCCTCCAGGGCGTGGCGGGCCGGTGCGAGCGGTCAGGCGGAGGTCTCGGAGACCGCGGCCTTCTCCAGCTGGAACGCCTCGTTGCCCAGGCCGACGCGGGCGTGCACCTCGGGCTTCCGTGCCTTCAGCACCAGGCCCAGCACGATCCCGACGACGCCGGAGATCCCCACGATGCCCGGCAGGATCCAGGCCAGCGCCGCGTCCTGGTCGGGACCGATCAGCACGTCGAAGTCCTTGACCGCGTAGACGAGTACGAAGAGCAGGGCGGCCCCGGCCACACCGGCGCTCAGCAGCCGCCAGATCTGGGCCCGGCCGGCCCCGCGGCGGACGAAGAACGCGATAACGGAGGCCGAGGCGACCGCCATGAGCAGGATGACGCCGACCGCGCCGACGTTGCCGCCCCAGGTGAACAGCCGCAGCACCGGCACCGTCGGGTCACCGGCCGGCTTGTCATCGGTGACCGCGAAGGCGACCACGACGAGGAGGGAGATCACGGTCTGCAGCATCGAGCCGATGGCGGGAGCGCCGCTCGACTTGGAGGTGCGGCCCACGGCGGAGGGCAGCAGGCCCTCGCGGCCCATCGCGAAGGCGTAGCGGGCGACGACGTTGTGGAAGCTGAGCATCGAGGCGAAGATGCCGGTCAGGAAGAACACGTGCAGCAGGTCGGTGAAGGTGCCGCCGAGCCGGGACTCGGTGAGGCCGAACAGCAGGCCCGCGCTCTGCTCCTGCGCGGCGCCCACGACCTGCGAGGGACCGGCGGCCACGCCCATCAGCCACGAGGTGAGGGCGAAGAAGACACTCGCGAAGGCGACGGCGAGGAACATCGCGCGCGCCACGGCTCGCCCCGGCTTGCTGGTCTCCTCCGCGTACACGGGAGCCTGTTCGAATCCGACGAAGCCGACGACGGCGAAGCAGAGCGCGATACCGAGGCCGGCGCCCGTCAGCGTGCTGGGGTCGAAGCCGGTCAGCGACAGGCCCTGTCTCTTGTCCGGATCCGCGACGAACGCGATGTCGCAGACGATGACCAGGGCGCACTCGACGACCAGCAGCACGCCGAGCACCTTGGCGTTCAGGTCGATCTTCAGCGCGCCCAGCGCACCGGTGAGCAGCACCGCGAGGAGCGCCGGTATCCACCAGTCGACGGATATGTCGAAGTGCTGGTCGAGCTGGCCGACGACCTCGAAGCCGAAGATGCCGTAGATGCCGACCTGCATGAGGCTGTACGAGACGAGGGCGACGAAGGACGCGCCGACACCGGCCGTCGCGCCGAGGCCGCGGGCGATGTACGCGTAGAAGGCACCGGCGTTGTGCACATGCCGGCTCATCTCCGCGTAGCCGACGCTGAAGAGCGCCATCACCACACCGAGGATCACGAACAGCAGCGGCTGCCCGACGATGCCGGTCGCACCGTACGTCGTGGGCATGACGCCCGCGACGACCATGAGCGGCGCGCTGG
Organism: Streptomyces sp. RKAG337; assembly: GCF_023701715.1. NCBI lineage: Bacteria > Bacillati > Actinomycetota > Actinomycetes > Kitasatosporales > Streptomycetaceae > Streptomyces > Streptomyces sp. RKAG337. The sequence goes on from NZ_JAJOZA010000001.1 coordinate 151,925, forward strand.
CCGCCAGCACCGAGAGCAGGAGCCCGGTCGTACCGATCCGGTCGGCGCGCAGCGCCCTTTCCTGCCCCTTGAAGGTGCTGATCTCGGTCTTACTGCCCGTCAGCATGGCTGCGGTGTCCTTCCGGTGAGGTGAGCGTCGGGTCCTACGGAGAACCGAAACCGAGCGCGGAGCTGCGCGCGGTGCGGAATGCCTTCTTCGGATCGCGGCCGAAGTACGACCAGGGGCGCCGGGTGGCGTGCGGGCCGATCCGGTTGAACAGCGCGGCGGCCTCCACCGGACGGCCGCTGTGCACCATGGCGAAGGCGAGCAGGTTGAGATCCAGCTCCAGCCGGGGATGGTCGCCGCCGTGCCATTCGAGCCACCAGTCGAACGCCGCGCGCAGGCTCTGCCGGCCGCGGCCGCTGGTCCAGTGCGGCAGGCCGGTGGGATCCTTCGGCTCGGCGCCGGTTCCGGCGAGCACCCGGTACCGCTCGACATGGGCGAGCAGCGGCAGTCCGGCGAGCGGCGATCCCTCGGGCGCCTCCCCCGCGGCCCACTCGGCGAACTCGTACACCTCATGGAACGGGTCGTTCCGGTCCGTCTTCTGACGCTCGGCCAGACACGCGGTCATCAGATGGTGCGCGTGGTGGTGGCTGCGGTGCCGGCCGCGTACCTGGTCGAACGCGCGCACCTGGTCCTCGTCGGTGCCGGTGCGGCGGGCCAGGATCAGCAGGGCCAGCCACGGCGAGGGGTCCGCCGGCGCCAGCCGGGCCACGGCGAGACAGGCCTCCCGCGCGACCTCCGGGCTCGCCTTGCCGGCCACGGCGCGGAACACCGTGGAGCAGGCGAGCAGCATCGCCGCGTCCAGGCTGTCCGGTTCCGCGAGCTGCCATTCGCGCGTCCAGGCGGCGGTGGCCGGGCCCTCGGCGAGCACGACCAGCCGGTGACCACGGCGGTCCCACTGGTCGCCGGTCGCGGCCAGCAGGGCGCGTACCTCGGACCAGTGGCCCTGTCCCAGGGCAGTGCGAGCCGCGACCAGCTCGACGTCGTCGAGGGCCGGATCGAAGCCGAAGTCGTCCTTGGCCCGGGAGAAGCCGAAGGGGGGCGGAGGTGGGCTCATCCGCGGGCTGCCTCCACGGGCGGGTTACGAACAGTGATCGTCCACAGCCAACCGGTAGGCACAGGTCCGCTTCAAGACCATGCCTGTTGTCTCCCTGTAGTCCCCTACGGGTTTCCGGCCGGGGAGCGGCGGCCCGCCCCTTCATGATGCCGGGCCCGGAAAGTACCTAACGATGACTGATTCCGCGTCCGTCCGATCTCCGTAACGTCTTGACCTGCAGGAACGCAGCACAACACAGAACACGACAGCGCACTCCGCGCACCGACCGCAGGGAGAACCGGACATGAGCGACACCCAGTACCTCGTCGAGCGCTACCTCGCCACCTGGAACGAGACCGACCCCGCCGCCCGCCGGGCCGCGATCGACGAACTGTGGGCCGACGACGCCCAGTACACCGACCCGCTGGTGGTCGCCGAGGGGCGCGACGCGATCGACGCGACCATCGGCGCCGTGCAGGCCCAGTTCCCCGGGCTGGTCTTCACCCTGGGCGGCCCGGTCGACGCCCACCACAACATCGCCCGGTTCACCTGGGAACTGGGCCCGGCCGGCGGTGAGTCGCTGGTGATCGGGTTCGACGTCGCGGTGCTGACGGAGGACGGCCGGCTGCGCAGCGTCCTCGGCTTCCTCGACAAGGTCCCGGCCGCCTGAGCCGCGTCCCGGGGGCGGGCCCGTCCGGCCCGCCCCCGCGCGCCCCTCCCCTATTACCGACCGCGTATCGCCCTCGTGCCCACAGGAGTTCCGCCATGGCATCGCCTCTGACCGACGAACGCACCGTTCCCTCCGCCGCCGACCGTCAGCGGCCGCCCAGCCGCCGGTCGGGGCTCGGCCTGCTGGTGCTCCTGATCGCGACCTTCATGACCGCCCTCGACTTCTTCATCGTCAATGTCGCGATCCCGTCCATGCAGGTGGACCTGCACGCCGGCACCGCGTCGATCCAGTGGGTGGTCGCCGGCTTCGGACTCGCCCTGGCCACCGGGCTGATCACCGCCGGACGGCTGGGGGACATGTTCGGCCGCAGACGGATCTTCGCCGTCGGACTGGCGCTGTTCACCCTGACCTCCGTGGCCTGCGGAATCGCCCCAACCGCCGGGATACTCGTGGCCTCCCGCGTACTGCAGGGCCTGGCGGCCGCGCTGATGGGCCCGCAGGTGCTCTCCATCATCCAGACCGACTACGCCGGCAAGGCCCAGGCCCGCGCGTTCAGCATGTACGGGCTGACCATGGGCATCGGCGCGGTGTTCGGCCAGCTGATCGGCGGCCTGCTCATCAAGGCCGACGTCCTCGGACTCGACTGGCGCATGTGCTTCCTCATCAACCTGCCGGTCGGTGCCGTGACGCTGCTGCTCGTCCCGCGCGCCCTGACCGAGTCCCGCGCCCCGCAGCGCCCCCGCCTCGACGTGACCGGAGTCGTCCTGTCGACCCTCGCCGTCGTCGCCCTCGTACTGCCGCTGATCCAGGGCCGTGAGCAGGGCTGGCCGCTGTGGACCTGGCTGTGCCTGGCGCTGTCCGCCCTGCTGTTCGCGGAGTTCGCCGTGCACCAGCACCGGCTGGGCCGGCGTGGCGGCGACCCGCTGCTCGACACCGCGCTGTTCCGGGAGCGGACGTTCACCGTCGGCGCCCTCGCCCAGCTGGTGTTCTGGATCGGCCAGGCGTCGTTCTTCCTGGTGCTCGCCCTCTATCTGCAGCAGGGCCGCGGTCTGGACGCCCTCGCCTCCGGAGTGGTCTTCACCGCGATCGGCGCCGGCTACATGATCACGTCGACCACCGCCCACCACCTGGCCGCACGGCTCGGCCGGCACACCATCTCGGTCGGCGCCCTCGGCATGGTCCTCGGCCTGGCACTGCTCTGGGAGGCCTCGCACCGCATCGGCACCACCGGCGCCATCGGCTGGCTGGCTCCCGGACTGTTCCTCGACGGCCTGGGGATGGGCATGGTCATCGCACCGCTCACCACCACCGTGCTCCAGGGCGTCACGCCCCAACGGGTCGGCTCCGCCTCAGGCGCCGTGGCCACCGTCCAGCAGATCGGCGGAGCGCTGGGCGTCGCGCTGATCGGCATCATCTTCTACGACGCGGTCGGCAGCGGACTGCCGGAGTCCTTCCCGCACGCCTTCGGCCTCAGCCTCGTCTTCCTCATGGCCGTCGAAGTCGCGCTCGCCGCACTCGTCCTGCTGCTGCCCCGCAAGGCGGCCACCACGGGATGAATCCACCCGGGCAACATCCGCCGACCCCGTCGGTGCCGTCTGGACGGCACCGAGGGGGTCGGCTACGTTCCGCGGCATGAGTGCCATGGGGATACTGAGACGTACGGTGACGATCGGGTTGTGCGGGGCGGCACTTGTCGCGGTGGCCGCGCTTCCCGCGCAGGCCGGCCCGGAGCCGGGCGGGACGAAGCCGGCCGCGCCACAGGCGAACGGGGCGAAGGTGAGCCTGCCGAAGCTCGGCTGGGAGCTCAAGGCGACCGGGACCACGTCCCGGTTCCGCGGACTGTCGGCGGTGAACAGCAGGACCGCCTGGGCGGCGGGCTCCGCCGGCACCGTCCTGCGGACCACCGACGGCGGCGCCAGCTGGGGAAATGTGTCCCCGCCGGGCGCGGCGGAGCTGGAGTTCCGCGACATCGAGGCGTTCGACGCGCGGCACGCGGTGGCCCTGGCGATCGGCGAGGGCGACGCCTCCCGCGTCTACCGGACGCAGGACGGCGGCGCCAGCTGGACCGAGACCTTCCGCAACCCCGACCCGAAGGCGTTCTACGACTGTCTGACGTTCTTCGACGCGAAGAACGGACTGGCCGTCAGCGATCCGGTGGACGGCAAGTACCGGATCCTGTCCACGGGTGACGGCGGCCGCAGCTGGCGGGTACTGCCCTCCGCCGGCATGCCCGCCGCTCAGGACGGCGAGGCGTCCTTCGCGGCGAGCGGCCAGTGCCTGGTCACGGCCGGCAGCCGTGACGTGTGGCTGGCCACCGGCGGCGGTGCGGCTTCCCGCGTGCTGCACTCCGGTGACCGGGGTCTGACGTGGACGGCGGCGCCGACCGTGATCCCGGCCGGCGACCCCGCCAGGGGCGTCTTCGCCCTCGCCTTCCGTGACGCCCGGCACGGCCTGGCCGTCGGCGGCGACTACCGCGCCGACCAGGCCTCGCCCAGCGCCGGAGCGGTCAGCCAGGACGGCGGCGCCACGTGGACGGTGTCCGCGACGCCGCCGCAGGCGTACCGGTCCGGGGTCGCCTGGCTCCCCTATCTGGGCTTCGCCGCGATCGCGGTCGGGCCCACCGGCAGCGATCTGTCGCTCGACTCGGGGCGCGGCTGGCGGCAGTTCGACTCCGGGTCCTTCGACACGGTCGACTGCGCGCCCGACCTCAGCTGCTGGGCGGCGGGTGAGAAGGGCCGGATCGCCCGTCTCACCCTGACCGTCTCGCCCTGACGCTCTCGCCCTGATGGTCGCGCACCCTGACGGTGGGGAGAAGGCGGTCGAGCTTCCGACCGCCTTCTCCCGGCCGCTCAGCGCCTCGAGTACGCCTCGGCGTCCCGTGAACCGCTGGGCGGCCCCGCGTACGCTTGGGCAGGCACCCGGGCCGACCGGCGCGGTCCCCGGGTGAGGGTGTAGCCGCCGATCGCGGCGAGCGCGCCCAGCACCCCTCCGCCCGCGGTCCACAGCCAGCGGTCGGACCACCAGCCGGAGGTCCAGCCGTCCTCCGGGGCGGCGAGCGCGTCCGGCTGGCCCGCGGGGGTCAGCGGGGCGGCCAGCTCGCCGCCCTCGGAGTGCGCTCCCCCGGCGTCCTTGGTGGTCGCGAGAATCTCCGCCTTGAACGGCTGCCCGAGATCGTCGGCGGGCAGATCGATGACGGTCAGCCGTACGTAGTACGCGCCCGGCAGCGGGTCGTTGGACCTGGTGTCGGCGATCGGCCGCACCGTGCGCAGGGTGCAGGTGAGGGTGACGGACGGACCCGAGTCCGGGCTCCGCACCGTCCGGTCGCCCGAGACGCACGGCTGACGGCGGCGCAGCCCGTCGTAGACGTCGATCTGCCAGGTCTGCGCACCGTGCCGGCCGGCCTGGTCGGGCAGTGTCACCGTCGCCTTGGCGGTGGCGGTCTGCCCCGCGCCGGCCGGGAACATCCAGTACAGGTAGTCGCCGGTCGAGGCGGCGGCCGTGGCGGCCTGTCCCTGCCGGATCGCGGTGGCGGTGCGGAAGGCGGTGCCGGCCTCGGTGGGCGCGGCCTCCTCCTCGGTGCCGGAGCTCCCGCTGGGGCTCGCGGCGGGGTCCGTGCTCGGACTGGCGCTGGGGGTGTCGGCCAGCGCGGTCGCGGCGGGCCCGAGCAGGGCCGCCCCGGTGAGCAGTGCGGCGGTCACCAGACGTGTCGTACGCATCAGTTGCTCCTCCATACGGCGACGCGCCAGCGGGCCAGCCAGCCCCAGATCAGTCCGGCGAACAGTCCCGTGACCGCCAGGGCGCCGAGCAGCACCCAGCCGCGGCCGAGGCCGAACGCGGCGACATCAGCGGCTTCGTCGGGGGCGTCGACCAGGTCGAGCGTCAGCTCGACGGGCAGGCCCGGGGTGCGCTTGACGGCGTCCGGTGCCGAGAAGGAGTTGCTGACCTCCAGGCACACCGTGTGCGGCGGCGGGGCGTCGTCCGAGTCGGTGTCCTTGTCCGGGTAGACGTAGCGCAGTCCGGAGGACATCACATCGGTCCGGCCGCTGCCGGCGTCCGAGCCGCGGACCAGTTCCTGGCCCTCGCCGCTCACCGCGCGCAGCAGTACGCCGTAGTCCGCGTTCACCGCCCGGTCGGCGCCGACGCTGACCGTGGCCCGCAGTTCCTGGCCGTCGGTCACCGCGACCTTGTAGTAGCGGTGCTGCCCGAACTCCTCACGGTCGGTGTACACACCCGGGGTGATGCCGGCCGCGTTCCCGCACTGTGCCGAGCCCTGGACCGCCTTCGGAACGACCGGCGGGGTCTGCGCCGAGCGCCGTACCAGCTGCTTGATGCGCGACGAGAGCTGGTCGGTGTGCTGTACGGAGGTGTAGGTGCCGCCGGTGGCCTCGGCGATGCAGCTCAGCTGCTTGCGGATCTTGTCGTTCGCCACCAGGCCGAGGGTGTCCACCACCAGATGGGTGCCCTGCGCGGCGAGTTCACGGGCGACGTCGCACGGGTCCGGCTGACCGCAGGAGTCCTCGCCGTCGGTGATGAGCACGATCCTGCGGGTGGCGTCACCGCCCGCCAGGTCCTGGGCGGCGCCGCGCAGCGCCAGCCCGATGGGGGTCCAGCCGGTGGGGCGCAGCGTCGCGACGGCCGCTTTCGCCTCGGTCCTGTTGACCGGGCCCACCGGGTACAGCTGCTTGCTGTCCAGGCAGCCGGTCTTCATGTCCTTGCCGGGATAGGTGGCCCCCAACGTCCTTATGCCGAGCCGGACATCGTCCGGCACGGCGTCCAGCACGTCGTTGAAAGCCTGCTGCGCCGCGGACATCCGCGACTTCCCGTCCACGTCCCGCGCGCTCATCGACCCGCTGACGTCCAGGACCAGGTCGATCTTGGGTGGTTCCTGCGCTGTGGGCTCGTCCGCGGCGGCGGACGCCGGGAACAGTCCGGCGGCGAGAGTTGCGGCAAGGCCGCACAGGCCGGCCGCCAGCCGTCTTTTGGTGATCATCCGGGGAGCTTAGTGACCGCCAACTCCACGGCGAAATCCGGGACCTTGAGCGCCCGCGCGACGGACTGCCGCGACGCCGGCCCGCTCCGCACGCGCCCGGTGTCAGGCGCTCCCGGGCCCCGGTGCGAAGCGGTCGCGCAGCTCGCGCTTGAGGATCTTGCCGCTCGCGTTGCGCGGCAGTTCGTCGACGAGCAGGATCCGCTTGGGCGCCTTGAAGTGGACGAGCTGTCCGCGGGCGTACTCCAGCAGTTCGTCCTCGGTGACGTCGCCGCGCGCCACGACCACCGCGGTGACGGCCTCGATCCAGCGTTCGTCGGGCAGCCCCACGACGGCGACCTCGGCGACCGCCGGATGACCGTAGAGCGCGTCCTCGACCTGCCGGGAAGCGACCAGCACGCCACCGGAGTTGATGACGTCCTTCACCCGGTCGACGACGGTGAGATACCCCTCGGCGTCGCGTACGGCGAGGTCGCCGGAGTGGAACCAGCCGTCGCGGAAGGCCTCCGCCGTCTCCTGCGGCTTGTCCCAGTAGCCCTCGCAGAGCTGCGGTGAGCGGTACACGACCTCGCCCGGTGTGCCGTCCGGTACGTCCTTGCCCGCCTCGTCGACCACCCGGGCCTCGACGAACAGCACCGGGCGGCCGCAGGAGTCCATCCGGCCCTCGTGCTCGTCCGGGCCGAGGACGGTGGCGAGCGGGCCGATCTCGCTCTGCCCGAAGCAGTTGTAGAAGGCGAGGTGCGGCAGCCGGGCGCGCAGCCGCTCCAGGACCGGAACGGGCATGATCGAGGCGCCGTAGAAGGCCTTGCGCAGCCCGCTCAGGTCGCGTTCGGCGAACTGCGGGTGGTTGGCGAGGGCGATCCAGACGGTGGGCGGCGCGAAGAGGCTGTCCGCCCGGCCCTCCTCGACGAGGTCGAAGATCGTCTGCGGATCCGGTCCCGCGATGATCGTGTTCTCCGCGCCGACCATCAGGTACGGCAGCAGGAAGACATGCATCTGCGCCGAGTGGTACAGCGGCAGCGAGTGCACCGGCCGGTCGCCCTCGCGCAGACCGAGCGCGGTGACGGCGCTGACGTACTCGTGGACGAGCGCGCGGTGCGTCATCATCGCGCCCTTGGGCAGCGCGGTGGTCCCCGAGGTGTACAGCAGCTGCGCGAGGTCCTCGGCCCCGGGCTCGTACGCCCCGGTCGCCGGTCCGGCGGCGGGCAGCAGGGCGAGCAGCGACGCGTCGTCGTCCCGGAGCGCCAGGACGGGGACGCCGGCGGGGAGCCGGCCCCGCAGCTGCGGGTCGCTGAGCACCAGCACGCTGCCGGACTGCCCGAGCTGGTAGGCGAGGTCCTCGCCCTCCAGATGGTGGTTGACGGGCACGTGCACCAGGCCGGCGCGCGCGCAGCCGAGGAAGCCGATCAGATAGGCGTCGGAGTTGTGCCCGTACGCCGCGACCCGCTCGCCCGGCCGCGGCCCGCGCTCCAGGAGTACGGTCGCCGCCGCGGACACCGCCTCGTCGAGTTCCCGGTAGGTCCACGTCCGGTCCCCGAACCGCACCGCCACCCGGTCGGGTACCCGCCGGGCGCTGCGCCGCAGCACTCCGTCGACCGTATTGCCGTGCACCGCGACCATGACGCCTCCCCGCTGCCGGACCTGCCCCGGGCCACCTTCGGACGGCACGGGGGCCCGGGTCAAGCACTACCGCACGGTGCGCCGGTCCTGCCGCAAGGAAGTCTGTGGATCACCGCGCGTCTCTTGACCTGCGGTGCGGATCCTGATTACTTGAGCCCGTGACGACAGTACCGAACGATCGGTCGGGAGCGGACGGCGCCCTCCTCGACGCCGGTGAGCAGCTGAGCGGTGCGGAGCTGCGGGATCTTCAGCTGCGGCGATTGCGGGCCACCCTGCGGCACGCGTACGACAACGTCGCCTTCTACCGGAACTCGTTCGACGCGGCCGGGGTGGCGCCGGAGGACTGCCGCACTCTCGACGATCTCGCCCGGTTCCCCTTCACCACCAAGGCCGATCTGCGCGACAACTACCCGTTCGGCATGTTCGCGGTGCCCGAGGCGGACATCCGGCGCATCCACGCGTCCAGCGGCACCACCGGTGCCCCGACCGTCGTGGGCTACACGCGCAACGACCTGGACATGTGGGCGGACATGGTCGCCCGGTCCATCCGTGCGGCGGGCGGCCGGCCCGGTCAGAAGATCCATATCGCGTACGGGTACGGCCTGTTCACCGGCGGCCTGGGCGCCCACTACGGCGCCGAGCGGCTGGGCTGCACGGTCATCCCGGCCTCGGGCGGTATGACGGCGCGCCAGGTCCGGATCATCCAGGACTTCAAGCCCGAGATCATCATGGTCACCCCCTCGTACATGCTCACGCTGCTGGACGAGTTCCAGCGGCAGGGCGTCGACCCGCGCTCCACGTCCCTGCGGACCGGCATCTTCGGGGCCGAGCCGTGGACCGAGGAGATGCGGCGGGAGATCGAGGAGCGGATGGACATCGACGCGGTGGACATCTACGGGCTCAGCGAGGTCATCGGCCCCGGGGTGGCGCAGGAGTGCGTCGAGACCAAGGACGGGCTGCACATCTGGGAGGACCACTTCTTCCCCGAGGTCGTCGACCCGCTCACCGACCAGGTGATGGCGCAGGGCGAGAGCGGTGAGCTGGTCTTCACCTCGCTCACCAAGGAGGCGATGCCGGTCATCCGCTACCGCACCCGCGATCTGACCCGGCTGCTGCCCGGCACGGCGCGCCGCCCGTTCCGCCGGATGGAGAAGGTGACCGGCCGCTGCGACGACATGATCATCCTGCGCGGCGTGAACCTCTTCCCCACCGCGATCGAGGAGATCGTGCTCCGCACCCCCGGCGTGGCACCGCACTTCCAGCTGCGGCTCACCCGTGAGGGCCGTCTCGACCGGCTCACCGTACGCGCCGAGGCCCGCCCCGGCGCGAGCCCCGAGCAGCGGGCCGCGGCGGCGGCCGCCATCGCCCAGGGGGTCAAGGACGGCGTGGGCGTGACGGTCGAGGTGGCCGTCGTCGATCCGGAGACCCTGGAGCGCTCGGTCGGGAAGATCAAGCGCGTCATCGACGAACGGGAGCCGCGGCCGCGCGCGTAGCTCGCGTCCGCCGCCGCCCGGACTCAGCCGGCCGGGCGGCAGCGGCGGCGGTGGTAGCCGTAGGTCAGGGCCAGCAGCAGGGGGCCCCACAGGGTCAGCAGCGCGCTGACCGTCATCGCCAGCGCGTCCCAGCCCGGGGCGTACGGGAAACCGGGCGAACCGCCGATGTGGAAGGCCGTGAAGAACCAGTTGGCCATCAGCCCCAGGAGGAGGAGTCCACCGGCGGTGGCGGGAACGATGACCGCGAAGGGCGGGATGCGCCGGCCGCCCAGCCGGGGGACCCAGCCGGGCACCACCTCTCCCCATCGGCGCACCAGCCCGAACCCGAGCAGCGCGAACGCCTCCGTCAGGAGACTGAGTCCGAAGACGTAGGGGATGTGCCACCACGCCGACGGGGTGCTCTCCCCGCCCATCGGGTAGCCGAAGCCGATGGGCAGCCGCCAGAGACACACCGGCAGCCCCACCAGCGGGATGAGGTGGGCGACCCGTTCCGCCCACGGCGGGACCGGGCGCTCCGTCCCGCCGCTCTCAACTGCCGTGCCTAACGTGGTGGTTGACATGCCCTCAGTGTTGCGGGGCCGCCCCTGACGGGGATCAACCTGCGGGTTGACGTCACTACCCCGCTCGGCTGACGGCCGCGGGCCGCAGATCCTCCGCATGTCGCACGACGGGCCGGACACTCGGCCGCAGGACCCTCCCGCGAACCGGCGCCCGCCTGCGAACCGGCCCGCCCGCGGACCCCCGCCTCCGGGGCGGCGAAGGAGTGGTGGCGCGGGCCACCACCGTCTCCGCCTCCCCCGGCCGGGGTCACCTCAGACGCGGCGCAGCCGCACGACAGGGATGTCCCGGTCGGTCTTCTTCTGGTAATCGGCGTACGGGCCGTAGACGTCGACGAGGTGGGGCCAGACGCGGGCCTTCTCGTCGGGCGACAGGGTCTCGGCGGTGGCGGTGAACCGCTCGGTGTTCACCCGCAGATGGACCTCGGGGTTGTCCTGCAGGCTCAGGTACCAGAGCGGGTGGTTGTCGTCGCCGCCCTTCGAGGCGACGATCAGGTAATCGGCGCCGTCCCGGCCGTAGATGAGCACCGTCCGGTGCCACTTGCCGCTGCGCCGGCCCAGGTAGTCCAGGAGCAGGCAGGGCGAGCCGTTCATGTCGGTGCCCTCGGTGCCACCGGACTCCTCGTAGGTCCGCGCCTGCGTGGCCACCCACTCCGTCGGGCTGATCTGTACTTCCTTCACGTCGTACGCCGTCACGCCACTGCCTCCAGATCGTTCTCGGATGTGGTCCCCACCCTAGGCCGGTCGGAGCGGAACAAAGGGATCAAAACCGGCCGGGAGTCATGGATTCCGTTCCGCGCTTCACGGCGCGTCAGCTCACAGCCCGGACGCAGGCGGATCGCGGGCCGGGCGCAGGCGGATCGCAGGCCGGACACAGGCGGATCGCAGGCCGCGGCCCGTCGTACGACGTTGTCCACCATGCATCGTGGACAACGGACACGACGGGCCGCGGGTTTCCTGATCAGCGGGTCACTCGGCGCCCGACGGGGGCCGGCGACTCCCGGCCGCCGGCAGCGCGGCTCAGCGCGTCACGTCCAGGATCAGCTTGCCGTGGGTGCGCCGCGCGCGGATGTCCTCATGGGCGCGGGCGGCGTCGGCGAGCGGGTACACGCCGCCGACCTGGGGCTTGAGGCGTCCGTCGGCCGTCATCGCCAGGAGCTCGGCCATCGGCTCGCGGTACATGCCGGGGCGGCCGAGGCAGTGCATCAGCCAGAAGCCGACGACCGCGCGGGAGCGGCCCATCAACTGGGCGGCCTGGACCGGCGTCGGGGGGACGCGGGAGGCCATGCCGTACGTCACGAGCCGGCCGAAGGGCGCGAGGGCGGCGAGTGACGCGTCGAAGACCGGTCCGCCGGTCATCTCCAGGACGATGTCGACCTTCTTGCCGTCGTTGGCCTCGACGAGCCGCTCCTTCATCCCCTCGGCGTCGGCGTCGACCGCGATGTCGGCGCCCAGTTCCAGCGCGAGGTCCCGCTTCTCCTTGGTGGAGGCGGTGGCGATGATCCGGCCCGCGCCGAAGGACTTGGCGAGCTGTACGGCCAGCGACCCGGTGCCGCCCGCGGCCGCGTGCACCACGACGCTCTCGCCCGCGGCGATCCGCGCGGAGGTGCGCAGCAGGTGCCAGGCGGTCAGCCCCTGGACGATGAGGGCGAGGGCCTGGCCGTCGCTGACGCCTTCGGGGACGTCGTGCGCCAGGTACTCGCGGACGGCGGCGACCTCCGCGTACCCGCCGTTGTCGGCGAGGGCGACGACGCGGCGGCCGTCGGAGGTACGGCCGACGACCTCGGCGCCGGGGACCATCGGCAGGGTGGAGCGCGAGAGGTAGCTGTCCTCGACGGTGTGGGTGTCGGCGAAGTTGATCCCCGCGGACGACACCTCCACGAGCAGGTGTCCCGGCTGCGCCTCGGGTGCCGGCAGTTCCACCTGCCGCAGTACCTCGGGTCCGCCGAACTCCGTGATCTGGATCGCGCGCAACGCGACTCCTTCCGCTGTTCCTCGTCGTTCCTGGTGGTTCCCGGTCCGTCATGGGCCGTGTCCCGCAGGTTTCACGGTAGAGCGTGCGCGGCGCCAGGGGAATGGGTGACCGACCAGTCGGTATGTGATCTGTGCCGCGCGTGCCCCGGCCGGTTCCGGTACCGCCGCGCTTACGCTTTCCCGCGAAGCGAGTCGATCTTCCGGCCCGCTCCGACCTGGAAGGACACCGCGTTGCGCGCACTGCTGGGCGTTGTGGGCACCGCCATCGTGCTCGGCATCTACTCCTCCGTGCTGCGGACGCTGGTGATACCGCGGGCGAGCCGTTCGGGATTCACTCAGATCGTCCAACGACTGGTGCACGCGCCCTTCCAACTGGTGGCGGACCGGTGCGACAGCATCGAGAGCAAGGACCGGGTGCTCGCGCCCGCCGCCCCGCTGGCGATCGTGATCACGCTGATGAGCTGGCTGGCGTGTTTCATGGGCGGCTACGCCCTGCTGGAGGCCGCGGTCAGCGGGCTCGGCCCCCAGGCGTCGCTGTTCGAGGCCGGCTCCTCGCTGTTCACGCTCGGCTTCGCCAGCAGCAGCCGCCCGACGCTGACGGCCATCGACTTCTGCGCGGCGGCCACCGGCCCGATCGTCATCGGTCTGCAGATCGGCTATCTGCCGACGCTCTACGGGGCGTACGCGCGCCGCGAGACCGAGGTGACGATGCTGCAGGCCCGCGCCGGGAACCCGCCGTGGGGGCCGGAGATCCTGGCGCGGTACGCCCAGGTGGAGCTGCTCGACAGCCTCACCGAGCTGTTCCGCAACTGGGAGCGGTGGGCGGCCGAGGTGAGCGAGAGCCATACGACCTACCCGGTGCTCATCATGTTCCGCTCTCCCCGGGCCACCCGGAACTGGCTGATCAGCCTGCTGTCGGTGATGGACGCGGCCGCCCTGCGGCTGGCGCTCAACCCCTCCCGGCCGCAGGCCGAGGTGCGGATGGCGCTGCGCGGCGGCTTCGTCTGCCTGCGCGACATCGCCGACATGCGCGGTGTCGCGTACAACCACGATCCGCTGCCGGAGGACCCGTTGATCCTGGAGTACGCGGAGTACCTGCGCGGCGTGCGGCGCATGGCGGACCAGGGCTATCCGATGGAGCGGACCCCGGAAGAGGCCTGGCCGCACTTCAGGGGGTGGCGGGTGAACTACGAGGCGCTGGCCTATCGGCTGGCGCGGGACATCGACGCCGTTCCGGCTCCGTGGTCGGGTCCGCGCCGCACCTCGGTGACCATCCGCAATCCGGTGACGCCGGTGGACCGCCGGCCCGTCGGCTGACCCGCCGCACGGGCCGGACGAACCCCACGGGCCGGACGAACCCCACGGGCCGCGCGGGCTCCCGCCGGCGCCCGTCCGGGTCGCGGAGCGCCGGTCAGACCGCCGGGACCGGCCGCGGCGGCGGGGGGCCGGTGTAGCGCGCCGCCGGACGGATGATCTTGCTGTCCTCGGCCTGCTCCAGGACGTTGGCGCACCAGCCGACGACCCGGGCCGAGGCGAAGGTCGGGGTGAACATCTCGCGGGGCAGCCCGCACAGCTCCATGACCACCCCCGCGTAGAACTCGACGTTGGTGTGCAGTTCCCGGCCGGGCTTCAGCTCGGCGAGGATCGCCTCGACCCGCTCCTCGACCTGGACGGCGAAGTCCACCAGCGGCCCGCCGAAGCCCCGGGCGATCTCCTTCAGCATCCGCGAGCGCGGGTCCTCCGTGCGGTAGACCGGATGCCCGAAGCCCATGATCCGGTCGCCCGCCAGGACGCGTTCGCGGATCCACGGGTCGATGCGCTCGGGTGTGCCGATGGCGTCGAGGGTGTCCAGCGCGCGGCTCGGCGCGCCGCCGTGCAGCGGCCCGGAGAGCGCGCCGATCGCGCCGACCAGACAGGCGGCCAGGTCCGCGCCGGTGGAGGTGATGACCCGGGCGGTGAAGGTGGACGCGTTGAACCCGTGGTCGATGGTGGAGATCAGATACCGCTCGATCGCCCGGGCACGGGCGGGCTCGGGCTCCCGCCCGGTCAGCATGTACAGGTAGTTGGCCGCGTACGGCAGGTCCGCGCGCGGCTCGACGGGGGCCAGTCCCTGGCCGAGCCGGTGCAGCGCGGTCAGCAGCGTCGGCACGATGGCACTCGCCGCGAGCGCGTCCGCGCGGCGCCGGTCGGCGTCGATGTCGTACAGCGGCCGGAAGCCGGCCGAGGCGCCGGCCAGCGACAGGGCGGTGCGCAGTCCGGCGAGGGGTCCGGCGAGCGCGCACGAGCGGGCTATGGCGGGCAGCGCGTCGCGGACGTCGTCGGGCAGCCGGCGCAGCGCGGCGGTCCGCGCGGTGAAGGCGGCGCGCCCCGCCGCGTCGGGCAGCGTGCCGTGGAACATCAGATGCCAGACGTCCTCGAAGGTGCGGGTCTCCGCCAGCTCCACGGCCGAGTACTCGCGGTAGTGGTAGAAGCCCTCAAGGCCCCGGACGTCGCCGAGTGCGGTGTCGGTGACGACCACTCCCTTCAGTCCGCGGGGTACCTCGATCGGAGCGTTCCGCTCGGTGGTGGGCATGGTTTTCCTCCCTGGATGTTGATTCGACTGTCTATGATTGATTCAATGCTTGTCAACGTTGATTGAATCAATATGGATACGACTGGATACGGTGTGGCCCATGACGGACGACGCGGCGGGCGGAACGAGCGGGAGCGGACAGCGGCTGAGTACCCGGGAGACCGCCGACCGGCTCGGGGTGAAGTCCGAGACGGTCTACGCGTACGTCAGCCGCGGGCTGCTCACGAGCCGCCGCGCGCCCGGCGGGCGCGGCAGCACCTTCGACCCCGACGAGGTCGACGCACTCGCCCGCCGGTCAGGACGCGGACGGCCGGGCGGCGACGGTACGCCGGCGGACCGGGCGGCGGCCTCCGGCGGTGACGGGCTGTCGGACGGAACCCTGACCGCCAGGACCGGCATCACCCTCATCGACACCGACCGCTACTACTTCCGGGGCGTCGACGCCTGCGCCCTCGCCGCCCGTTACGGCTACGAGGAGACCGCCGCGTGGCTGTGGACGGGTGAACTGACGCCGGGGATCCGTTTCACCGCGCCGCCCGAGAGCCTCGCCGCCGCGCGCCGGGCCGTCGAGGCGCTGCCGGCCCACAGCGGGCTGGTGGACCGGCTCAGGGCGGCGACGATCGCGGCGGCCGTCACCGATCCGCTGCGGTTCGACCTGTCGGCGCCCACCGTGCTCGCCGCCGCCCCCGCCCTCATCGCCACGCTGGTCGGCGCCCTGCCCGTACGGGAGACGGACGCGGCGGACGAGCCGGGGACCGCGCTGGCCGAGCGGCTCTGGCCCCGGCTCACCCGGCACCCCGCCGACCAGGCGTCGGTATGCGTCCTGGACGCCGCCCTCACCCTGCTCATCGACCACGACCTGGCCGCCTCCACCCTCGCCGCCCGGGTCGCGGCCTCCGCACGCGCCAACCCGTACGCAGTGGTCTCCGCCGGCCTCGGCGCCGTGGACGGACCGCTGCACGGCGCCGCCAGCGGCCTCGCGCACCGGCTGCTGACGGACGTGCTGGACCGCGGCAGCGCGGCGGCGGTCGTCGCCGACCAACTGCGCGAGGGACGGCGGATCCCGGGGCTCGGCCACCGGCTGTACCCGGGCGAGGACCCGCGCGCGCGGATGCTGTTCGGACTCCTCGAGGAGCTGCCGCGGGCGGCACCCGCACTCGCGGCGGCTCGCGAGGTGGTGGAGACGACCGCCCGGTACACCCCGCTGCACGCCAACGTCGACCTCGCGCTCGCCGTGCTGTCGGTCTCCGCCGGCATGCCCGCCGAGGCGGGCGAGACGGTGTTCGCGGTGGCCCGCACCGCCGGCTGGATCGCGCACGCGCTGGAGGAGTACCAGGAGCGCCCCCTGCGACTGCGCCCCAGCGGCCACTACACCGGACCCACGCCGCCCCAGCCACTGCCGTGACCCACCTGCGCGTTTCGCGCTGTCGCCGCGTCCGCCGTCCTCGCCTCGGCGTCCGTCACCCCCTCGGCGACCTGTGCGACCAGGACGTCCAGGACGCGGCCGCCGAGTCGCGTGACGACGGCCGTGCGGCCCCCGCGCCCACCGCACGCGCACGCCCCGCCGGGCCCGTGTCACCGGCGGGGCGCGTTTCGCGTGCGGGTCGTCAGGTCTCGGATCCGCTCTCTCAGAGCTGCCAGGACGCGCCGGCCGTCGTCACTTCGCGTGCCGCCCTCGACGGCGTCCCGGCCGCCCCCGGGGTCATCTCCCGGCCGCCCGCCAGGAGCCCGCGCTCTGGTAGCCGTAGCCCTGCCGCCACTCGGCACGGAACGGCCCCGCCGCGGGCTCGGGCACCTGGGCCCGGGTCGACAGGCTCGCCAGGACCACGGCCAGGGCCGCCAGTTCCTCCTGGCCGACGTCACCGCGCTCGACCGCCCATCCCCCGCTCATACCGGCGGGTTCCCGTGCTTGCGGGCCGGCAGGACCTGCTGCTTCGAGCGCAGCATCTCCAGCGAGCGGGCCAGGGTGCGCCGGGTCCAGCGCGGGTCGATGACATCGTCGACCAGCCCGCGCTCCGCCGCGTAGTAGGGGTGCATCAGTTCCTCCCGGTACTCCTCGACCAGTTCGCGCCGGGTGCCCTCGGGGTCCGGCGACGCCGCGATCTGCCGGCGGAACACAACGTTCGCGGCGCCCTCCGCCCCCATCACCGCGATCTCGTTGATCGGCCAGGCGTAGGAGAGGTCGGCGCCGATGGACCGCGAGTCCATGACGATGTACGCGCCGCCGTACGCCTTGCGCACGATCACCTGGATGCGCGGCACGGTCGCGTTGCAGTACGCGTACAGCAGCTTCGCGCCGTGCCGGATGATGCCGTTGTGCTCCTGGTCCTTGCCGGGCAGGAAGCCCGGCACGTCGACCAGGGTGATCAGCGGGATGTTGAACGCGTCGCAGGTCTGTACGAACCTGGCCGCCTTTTCCGAGGCGTGGATGTCCAGCACGCCGGCCATCGAGGCCGGCTGGTTGGCGACGATGCCGACGACGTTGCCGCCGATCCGGGCCAGCGCGCACACCACGTTGGTCGCCCACCGCTCGTGCACCTCGAACAGATCGCCCTCGTCGACGATCTCCTCGATGACGGCCCGCATGTCGTACGCCTGGGTCGGGTCCGCCGGGACGAGGTCCACCAGGGCGTCGTTGGGCCGGTCGACCGGGTCGTCGCAGGGCCAGACCGGCGGCAGCTCACGGTTGTTCGACGGCAGCAGTGAGAGCAGGAACCTGACCTCCTCCAGGCACTCGTCCTCGTTGTCGTAGGCGAACGCCGCGACGCCCGAGGTCGCCGCGTGGGTGTCGGCGCCGCCGAGCACCTCCTGGGTGACCTGCTCACCGGTGACCGCGTGCACCACGTCGGGACCCGTGATGAACATCTGCGAGGTCCCGCGCACCATGAAGACGAAGTCGGTGAGCGCCGGCGAGTACGCCGCACCGCCCGCGCACGGGCCGAGCATCACGCTGATCTGCGGGATCACCCCGGAGGCCCGGGTGTTGCGGGAGAAGATCCCGCCGTAGCCGGCCAGCGCGGTGACGCCCTCCTGGATCCGGGCGCCCGCGCCGTCGTTGAGACTGACCAGCGGGGCGCCCGACGACTCGGCGAGGTCCATCAGCTTGTGGATCTTCTCGGCGTGGGCCTCGCCGAGCGCCCCGCCGAAGATCCGGAAGTCGTGCGCGTACGCGAAGACGGTGCGGCCGTGCACCTTTCCCCAGCCCGTCACCACTCCGTCGGTGTAGGGCTTGCGCGCCTCCAGGCCGAAGCCCGTCGCCCGGTGCCGGCGGAACGGCTCCACCTCGTTGAACGAGCCCTCGTCGAAGAGCAGTTCCAGCCGCTCGCGGGCGGTGAGCTTCCCGCGGTCGTGCTGGTTGCGGGTGGCCTGCTCACTCGGTCCCGCCTCGGCCTGCGCCTTGCGGCTCTCCAGTTCGGCGATCCGGCCGAGCATGTCCGCGGGCACGGCGGGACGGACGACGGGGGCCGGGTCCGGGTTCGGTGACGAGGGCGGCATGGTGACCGGTGGAGCACCGGTGATCTGTCGTTCCAGCTCGAAGATGCTCATGGTTTCCTTGTCGGTTCGCCGGACTGTGCCGATGGTTCAGTAGCGGTAGTGGTCCGCCTTGTACGGACCCTCGACCGGGACGCCGATGTAGGCGGCCTGCTCCGGGCGCAGCGTGGTGAGTCTGACGCCGAGGGCGTCGAGGTGGAGGCGGGCGACCTTCTCGTCCAGGTGCTTGGGAAGCACGTAGACGCCGGTGGGGTACTCGCTCTGCTTGGTGAACAGCTCGATCTGGGCCAGGGTCTGGTCCGCGAAGGAGTTGGACATGACGAACGAGGGGTGACCGGTGGCGTTGCCGAGGTTCAGCAGCCGGCCCTCGGACAGCATGATGAGGACCTTGCCGTCGGGGAACGTCCAGGTGTGGACCTGCGGCTTGACCTCGTCCTTGACGATGCCCGGGATGTTCGCCAGGCCCGCGATGTCGATCTCGTTGTCGAAGTGGCCGATGTTGCCGACGATCGCCTGGTGCTTCATCTTCGCCATGTCCTGGGACAGGATGATGTCCTTGTTCCCGGTGGTGGTGATGAAGATGTCGCCCTCGGCGACCACGTCCTCCAGCGTGGCGACCTGGTAGCCGTCCATCGCCGCCTGCAGGGCGCAGATCGGGTCGATCTCGGTGATGACGACCCGGGCGCCCTGGCCGCGCAGCGACTCCGCACAGCCCTTGCCGACGTCGCCGTACCCCAGAACGACGGCGACCTTGCCGCCGATGAGGACGTCGGTGGCGCGGTTGATGCCGTCGATGAGCGAGTGCCGGCAGCCGTACTTGTTGTCGAACTTGGACTTCGTCACCGCGTCGTTGACGTTGATGGCGGGGAACAGCAGCGCCCCGGCCTGGTGCATCTCGTAGAGGCGGTGGACGCCGGTGGTGGTCTCCTCGGTGACGCCGCGGATCTCCGAGGCGACCTGGGTCCACTTCTGGGCGTCCTCGCCGAGGGTGCGCTTGAGGAGCCTCAGGATGTAGCCGTACTCCTCGCTGTCCGCGGCGACCGGCTCCGGAACAGCGCCGGCCTTCTCGAACTCGACGCCCTTGTGTACGAGGAGCGTGGCGTCGCCGCCGTCGTCCAGGATCATGTTCGGGCCGCCGGTGGGGGTGTTCGGCCAGGTCAGCGCCTGCTCCGTGCACCACCAGTACTCTTCGAGGGACTCGCCCTTCCAGGCGAAGACCGGCACACCCTGCGGGTTCTCGGGGGTGCCGTTCGGGCCGACCGCGATGGCGGCCGCCGCGTGGTCCTGGGTCGAGAAGATGTTGCACGACGCCCAGCGGACGTCCGCGCCGAGCGCGACCAGGGTCTCGATGAGGACGGCGGTCTGGATCGTCATGTGCAGCGAGCCGGTGATCCGCGCGCCGGTCAGCGGCTGCGCGGCAGCGTACTCGGCACGGATCGACATCAGGCCGGGCATCTCGTGCTCGGCCATGATGATCTCCTTGCGGCCGAACACGGCGAGGGAGAGGTCCGCGACCTTGAAGTCAGCGGCGGTGAGGGACGGCATCTGCGCTCCTAATGTTCCGGTGGATCTCCAAGGCGGCCGTGGACCGATTCAGAGTGATGTAGTGAAGTCCCGGGGCGCCGGCGTCCAGCAGGCGCTGGGCCAGCCGCGTCGCGTGGTCCACCCCGATCCGGTGGGCGACGTCCGGGTCGTGCTCGACCGCGGCCAGCTGCGCGGCCAGGTCGTCGGGGAACGTCGCGTTGCTCAGTTCGGCGAAGCGCCGGATCTGCCGGACGTCGGTGGCGGGCATGATCTCCGGGATGATCGGCAGATCGCATCCCGCGGCCGCCACCCGGTCCCGGAGCCTGAAGTAGTCCTCGGCCCGGAAGAACATCTGGGTGATGGCGTAGTCGGCCCCGGCCCGCGCCTTGGCGACGAAGTACCGGACCTCGGACTCCCAGTTGGGTGAGCGGGGGTGCAGTTCGGGGAAGGCCGCGACGCCGATGCTGAAGTTCCCCGACCCCTTGACCAGCGCGACCAGTTCCCGGGCGTAGTTCAGCCCGTCCGGGTGCGGCACCCAGGCGCCGCGCGGGTCGCCCGGCGGGTCGCCGCGCAGCACCAGGACGTCCCGGACACCCGCGTCGGCGTACTGCCCGATGATGCGCCGCAGTTCACCGACCGAGTGCCCGACCGCGGTCAGATGGGCCACCGGGCGCAGACTGGTCTGCGCGGCGATCCGCTGGGTGACCGCGATGGTGCGGGTGCGGGACGAGCCGCCCGCGCCGTAGGTGACCGAGACGAAGGTGGGGGCGACGGCCTCGATCCGGCGGATGGTCTCCCACAGCGAGCGCTCGCCCGCGTCCGTCTTCGGCGGGAAGAACTCGAAGGAGAAGGACCGGGTTCCCGAGGCCAGGATCTCCCGCAGGGTGCTCATGAGGGGCCCCCATGTGCGTTGAAGTAGCTGGCCTCCGGATGGTGGATGACGATCGCGTCGGTGGACTGCTCGGGGTGCAGCTGGAACTCCTCGGAGAGGTTGACCCCGATGCGTTCCGGCTTGAGCAGGTCCATGATCTTGGCGCGGTCCTCCAGGTTCGGGCAGGCCGGGTAACCGAGGGAGTAGCGGCAGCCCTGGTACTCGGTGCGGAACATCGCGTCCAGGTTGTCCGGGTCGGCTGAGGCGATGCCCAGCTCGGACCTGACCCGTCCGTGCCAGTACTCCGCCAGCGCCTCGGTCAGCTGCACCGACAGCCCGTGCAGTTCCATGTAGTCGCGGTAGGCGTTCGCGGCAAAGATCTCGTTCGCCGCGACCGAGACCCGGTTGCCGACGGTGACGACCTGCATCTCGATGACGTCGATCTCGCCGGAGTCCTCCGGACGGAAGAAGTCCGCCAGGCACAGCCGGCGCCCGCGCCGCTGCCGGGGGAAGGTGAAGCGGGTGCGCTCGCCGCCGTCCTCGCCCAGGATGATCAGGTCGTCGCCCTTGGACACGCAGGGGAAGTAGCCGTAGACGATGGCCGCTTCGAGCATGTTCTCGGTGTGCAGCCGGTCCAGCCACATCCGCAGCCGCGGCCGGCCCTCGGTCTCGACGAGTTCCTCGTACGAAGGGCCGCTGCCGCGGGCCGACTTCAGACCCCACTGCCCCTTGAAGAGCGCCGCCTCGTCGACCCAGGCCGCGTAGTCCTTGAGCGGGGTCCCCTTGATGATGCGACTGCCCCAGAACGGCGGGGTGGGGACCGGGTTGTCGGTGACCACGTTCGACCGGACCGAACCGCGTTCCTCGTCCGGCTCGTCGACGACGATGGCCGGCCGGGCCGCGACGCGGCGCTGCTTGAGCTCGGGAAGGACGGCGCCGGGGACGCCGCGCTTGACGGCGATCAGCGCGTCCATCAGCCGCAGGCCCTCGAACGCGTCGCGGGCGTAGCGGACCTCGCCTTCGTAGATCTCGTGCAGGTCCTGCTCGACATAGGCGCGGGTCAGCGCCGCTCCACCCAGAATCACCGGATAGTCGGCGGCCATCTTGCGCTGGTTGAGCTCCTGCAGGTTCTCCTTCATGATCACGGTGGATTTCACCAGGAGACCCGACATCCCGATCACGTCGGCCTTGTGCTCGGTGGCCGCGTCCAGGATCGCCGCCACCGGCTGCTTGATCCCCAGGTTCACGACGTTGTAGCCGTTGTTCGACAGGATGATGTCGACGAGGTTCTTACCGATGTCATGGACGTCCCCGCGAACCGTGGCCAGCACGATCGTGCCCTTGCCCTCCGCGTCGGACTTCTCCATATGCGGTTCCAGATACGCCACCGCGGTCTTCATGACCTCGGCGGACTGCAGCACGAACGGCAGCTGCATCTGTCCGGAGCCGAACAGCTCACCGACGACCTTCATGCCTTCCAGCAGCGTGTCGTTGACGATCGCCAGCGCGGGGCGGGTCGTGAGCGCCTCGTCCAGGTCCCGGTCCAGGCCGTTCTTCTCACCGTCGATGATGCGGCGCTGCAGCCGCTCATCGAGCGGCAGCGCGGCCAGCTCTTCGGCGCGGCCGGCCTTCACCGACTTCATGTCGACGCCCTCGAACGCCGCCAGGAACGCCTGCAACGGGTCATAGCCCTCACGACGCCGGTCGTAGACCAGATCCAGGGCGATCTCCCGCTGCTCCTCGGGAATGCGGGCGATCGGCACGATCTTCGCGGCGTGCACGATCGCGGAGTCCAGCCCCGCCGCCACGCACTCGTTGAGGAACACGGAGTTCAGCACCACGCGGGCGGCGGGGTTGAGGCCGAAGGAGATGTTCGACAGCCCGAGGGTCGTCTGCACCAGGGGATGGCGGCGCTTCAGCTCCCTGATCGCCTCGATCGTGGCGATGCCGTCCTTCCGGGACTCCTCCTGACCGGTCGCAATAGTGAAGGTCAAGCAGTCCACCAGGATGTCGGACTCCTGAATGCCCCAGTTCCCCGTCAGGTCCTCGATCAGCCGCTCGGCGATGGCGACCTTGTGCTCCGGGGTACGGGCCTGGCCCTCCTCGTCGATCGTCAGCGCGATCAGCGCGGCACCGTGCTCCGAGGCCAGCGCCGTGACTTGCGCGAAACGTGACTCAGGTCCGTCACCGTCCTCATAGTTCACGGAGTTGATGACCGCCCGGCCACCCAGCTTCTCCAACCCCGCCCGCAACACCGGGACCTCGGTCGAGTCCAGCACGATGGGGAGGGTGGAAGCCGTCGCGAAACGGCCCGCGATCTCACTCATGTCGAGGGCCCCGTCGCGGCCGACGTAGTCCACGCACAGGTCCAGCAGATGCGCGCCCTCGCGGATCTGATCGCGGGCCATCTCCACGCAGTCGTCCCAGCGGCCCTCCAGCATCGCCTCACGGAACTTCTTCGACCCATTGGCGTTCGTCCGCTCACCGATCGCGAGATACGACGCATCCTGCTTGAACGACACCGTCTGGTAGAGCGACGCCGCACCCGGCTCCGGGCGCGGGCTGCGCGGGACCAGATCCAGGCCCCGCACCCGCTCCACGACCTGTCGCAGGTGCTCGGGGGTGGTGCCGCAGCAACCGCCCACCAGGGACAGCCCGTACTCACGCACGAACGTCTCGTGCGCGTCCGCCAGCTCCTCGGGCGACAGCGGGTAGTGCGCGCCGTCCTTGCCCAGCACCGGCAGCCCGGCGTTCGGCATGCACGAGACGGCGATACGGGCGTGCTGCGCCAGATAGCGCAGGTGCTCGCCCATCTCGGCAGGACCCGTCGCGCAGTTCAGGCCGATCATGTCGATACCGAGCGGCTCCAGCGCCGTCAGCGCCGCACCGATCTCGGACCCCAGCAGCATCGTGCCCGTCGTCTCGACGGTCACGTGCGTGATGATGGGGAGGTTGCTGCCCAGTTCCCGCATCGCGCGGTGCGCGCCGAGGATGGCGGCCTTGGTCTGGAGGAGATCCTGGGTGGTCTCCACCAGGATCGCGTCGGCGCCGCCCTCGATGAGGCCGGCGACGTTCGCCTGGTAGCCGTCCCGCAGCGCCACGTACGGCGCGTGGCCGAGCGTGGGCAGTTTGGTGCCGGGGCCGACGGAGCCGAGCACCCAGCGCGGCCGGTCCGGCGTGGCGAAACCGTCCGCCACCTCACGGGCCAACCGGGCTCCCGTCAGGGACAGTTCGTGGATCCGCTCAGGGATGTCGTACTCCCCCAGCGCCGCCAGGTTCGCCCCGAAGGTGTTGGTCTCGACGCAGTCCACACCCGCAGCGAAGTACTCCTCGTGCACCGACCGGACGATGTCCGGCCGGGTGACGTTCAGAACCTCGTTGCACCCTTCCAGGTTCTCGAAGTCGTCCAGCGACGGATCCTGCGCCTGCAGCATCGTGCCCATCGCACCGTCCGCGACCACCACCCGCGTCGCGAACGCCGCCCGGAGGGCGTCGGCCCGGGAGGTCCCGCTCATGACACGGCCGCCAGATTCGGTTCGATCTCGGCGGCGACGACTCCGCCGTGGGCGCTGTCGATCCGGCCGAGCAGGTCGGCGGCCGAGAGCACGTACTCCTGGGGGCCGACGGACTCGAGGACGACGGTGGCGAGGGTGCAGCCGAGCTGGGCGGACCGTTCGGCGGTCCACTTCCAGGCGGCGCCGGCCAGGAATCCGGCGCGGAACCCGTCACCGACCCCGGTGGGGTCGGCCGGCGTGTCGGTGAGCACGGCGGGGACCCGGATGACGGGCTCGCCGGTGCGCTCGATGCGGACGCCGTCAGCGCCGAGGGTGGTCACCCAGGTGCCGACCCGGTCGAGCACCTGGGCGGCCGTCCAGCCGCTGTGCTCCTGGAGGAGCGAGGCCTCGTACTCGTTGGTGAACAGGTACTGGGCGCCGGTCACGAGTTGCCGCACCGACGGTCCGTCCAGGGTGGCGAGCTGCTGCGAGGGGTCCGCGGCGAACGGGATCCCCAGGCAGCGGCACTCCTGGGTGTGCCGGAGCATCGCGTCGGGGTCGTTGGCCCCGACGACGACCAGGTCGATGCTGCCGGTGCGGGCCACGATGGGGCCGAGTTCGATCTCCCGGGCCTCGGACATGGCGCCCGGGTAGAACGTGGCGATCTGGTTCTGGTCGGCGTCGGTGGTGCAGACGAAGCGCGCGGTGTGCCGGGTTTCGCTGACCCGCACCGGGGACGTGTCGACGCCGTTCTTCTCCAGCCACTGCCCGTACTCGGCGAAGTCGGTACCGGCCGCCCCGACGAGCAGCGGCCGGATGCCGAGCCGCCCCAGCCCGATGGCGATGTTGGCCGCCACCCCGCCGCGCCGGACCACCAGGTCGTCGGCGAGGAAGGAGAGGGAGACCTTGTCGAGCCGGTCGGCGAGCAGCTGCTCGCTGAAGCGGCCCGGGAAGTTCATGAGATGGTCGGTCGCGATCGAACCGGTGACGGCGATCTGCACAGCGCTCTCTCCTTCGGTCAGCCCCGCACGGTGGCGAGCAGCTTTTCGACCCGGTCGGTGCGCTCCCAGGTGAGGTCCGGCAGCTCGCGGCCGAAGTGGCCGTAGGCGGCGGTCTGCGCGTAGATGGGCCGCAGCAGGTCGAGGTCGCGGATGATGGCGGCCGGGCGGAGGTCGAAGACGCTCCGGACGGCGTCCTGGATCTGTTCGACCGGGACGGACTCGGTGCCGAAGGTCTCGACGAACAGCCCGACCGGGGCGGCCTTGCCGATGGCGTACGCGACCTGGACCTCGCAGCGGCGGGCGAGCCCTGCGGCGACGACGTTCTTGGCGACCCAGCGCATCGCGTAGGCGGCCGAACGGTCCACCTTGGACGGGTCCTTGCCGGAGAACGCACCGCCACCGTGCCGGGCCATCCCGCCGTACGTGTCGACGATGATCTTCCGGCCGGTCAGCCCGGCGTCACCCATCGGACCGCCCACCTCGAACCGCCCGGTCGGGTTGACGAGCAACCGGTAGCCCTCCGTGGAGAGTTCGATGCCGGCGTCGGCGAGGGCCGCCAGCTCGGGCTCCACGACGAACTCGCGGATGTCCGGGGCGAGCAGGGAGTCCAGGTCGATGTCGGAGGCGTGCTGGGAGGAGACCACCAGGGTGTCGAGCCGCACCGCCTGGTCGCCCTCGTACTCGACGGTTACCTGGGTCTTGCCGTCCGGGCGCAGATAGGCGAGGGAGCCGTCCTTGCGGACCTGCGTCAGCCGGTGGGCGAGGCGGTGGGCCAGGGCGATCGGCAGCGGCATCAGCTCGGGCGTGTCATCGCACGCGTACCCGAACATCAGGCCCTGGTCGCCGGCGCCCTGACGGTCGAGGTCGTCCTCGCCGCCCTCCACCCGCGACTCGTACGCCGCGTCGACGCCCTGCGCGATGTCCGGGGACTGCGCGCCGATCGAGACCGACACACCGCACGACGCGCCGTCGAACCCCTTCGCGGACGAGTCGTACCCGATGTCCAGCACCGTCTGCCGCACGATCGCCGGAATATCGGCGTACGCGGACGTGGTGACCTCGCCGGCGATGTGCACCTGGCCGGTCGTGATCAGGGTTTCGACAGCGACCCGGGATGTCGGGTCCTGTCGCAGCAGCGCGTCCAGGATGGAGTCGCTGATCCGGTCGGCGATCTTGTCGGGGTGGCCCTCGGTCACGGACTCCGAGGTGAACAGTCGGCGGGACACGGTTCCTCCAGTTGGTCGGCGACCTCGGCCCATGCTGCGAGCTGTGCCTGCAAGGCGGCTCAAGACGGGGTCGACGCGGTCGGTGCGTCAGGTCCTGGTGTGCTCGATGAGGATGGCGGCGTCCTTGTCCCCGTCGCCCGCCTCGATGACCTCGGCGAACCGGGCGCGGACCATGTCGAGGACGGGGAGCAGGATGCCGG
Source organism: Streptomyces sp. RKAG337 (assembly GCF_023701715.1). NCBI lineage: Bacteria > Bacillati > Actinomycetota > Actinomycetes > Kitasatosporales > Streptomycetaceae > Streptomyces > Streptomyces sp. RKAG337. Next base: position 178,685 of record NZ_JAJOZA010000001.1, read on the forward strand.
CCTCCTGGGCCGCCTTGTTGGCGAGCCGCAGGTCCTTCTCCATGAGCGAGGCACGGAAGAAGGCCGGTTCGTAGTTGCCCTTGAGCATGAGTTCGGCCCGGAAGCGCATCACCATCGAGCTGAACCCGCTGCCCGCGATGGACTGGATCAGCAGGTCACGGTCGAGGCCGGCGGCCACCCCGTAGGAGACGCCTTCGGCGAGTGCCGCGATCTGCGCGCCGAGCAGCAGGTTGAAGATCAGTTTGATGGTGCTCGCCATGCCCGGGTCCCCGGCCATGATCACTTCCGAGCTGATGACGTCCAGGACGTCGCGTACCTCGGCGATGTCCTCCTCCGCCCCCGAGACGAACACCCGCAGCTCACCCTTGTGAGCCTGGAACGGGTTGCCGACCACACACGCCTCCACCCGGCGCAGGCCCAGTTCCGCGAGGCGTTCCGCGGAGTCCCTGGCGTACCGGGGGGAGACGGTGGAGGTGTCGATCACGATGCTGCCGCGGTCCAGAACCGGCGCCACCTGGTCGAAGAGGATCTGTTCGACGGCGTGCTCGTCGCTGAGGCTGAGCAGGACGACGCGCTGCCCGGCAGCCGCCTCCTGGGGGGTCGGGGCGTTCCAGGCGCCCTGTGCCACCAGCGCCTCGGCCTTCTGCGCGGTGCGGTTGTACACGGTGAGCGCGTACCCGGCCTTGAGCAGGGTGTGTGCCATCCCTCTGCCCATGTTGCCCAGTCCGATGAAGGTGAGCTCCTTCGCGTCCATGCCACTCCTCGTTCGACGGGTCAGGCGGTCGCTGCGGCGGCGCCCACACCGCCGAGGTCGTACACGATCTGGGTGAGGATCATCTGGCCTCCGGTGCGGAAGGGCTTCAGCCGCCGCCGGTGCTCGACATGCGCTTCGCTCCGCTCGAACTCGCGGAAGCTGGGTTCGTCGCGCCAGTCGGTGATCACGTAGTAGACGCTCTCCTCCTCGACGCTGCGTACGAGCACCTGGCCGAGGTTGGTGGGCTCCAGCGCGATGAGCCGGCCCACCTCCAGCCAGGTGTGCTCGAAGCTGACGTGCGAGCCGGGGTGGATCTCCATCCGGAGGATCACCCTGAAGGGCGGGGCGCTGTGGGATCCCCTGCCGTTGCTGCCGTTCATGTCACCGCCTAGTCCCGATGCCAGCCGCCGAATCCCGTCCGGCGGTCGGCGGAACGCTGGCAGGGCCCGATCGAGGACAGCTCAAGAAGTTCCTCCAGCGGTGCACGAGCGCCCGGCCCGACCCTGCCGGGGTCAGTGCCGCCAGCAGGGGAAGGTGCCGGAAGCCATGCGGACAACTCGCTCACCCATGCACGTCCTTGTCATCGGCGGCGGCATCGGCGGCCTCTGCCTCGCCCAGGGGCTGCACCGGGCCGGGATCGCCGTCACGGTGTACGAACGCGACGAGTCGGCGGAGGGCCGGCGGCAGGGCTACCGGCTGCGGATCAGCCCGGAGGGCGAGTACGCGCTGCGCGAGTGCCTGCCGCCGGCGCTGGTGGAGCTGCTGGTCGCCACGTCCAACGAGCGGGACGACGCCGGCCTGGTGGCGTACGACGAGCACCTCGTCCAGCAGTGGGCGCCGGCCTTCGAGGATCCGCGCGGGAACGCGCCGGACAAGATCGACGCCGTCGACCGGGTGACCCTGCGGCGGATCCTGCTAGCGGGCCTGGGCGACGTGGTCCGCTTCGGCAAGACCTTCGAACGCTATGAGCGGACGGCCGACGGCCGGGTCGTCGCGCACTTCGAGGACGGTTCCACCGCCGAGGGCGACGTGCTGGTGGCGGCGGACGGCACCAACTCCCGGATCCGCGCCCAGGCCAGGCCCTGGGACGTGCCCAGGGATCTGGGAGTGCGGACGGTCTTCTCCCGGATCCCGCGGGCCTCGGCCGTCGACGGCGGCATGCCGGAGGTGCTGCGCGACCGGTTCAGCTATGTGATCGGGAGCGACGGCCACCACATCGGACTGATGCCGATGACGTTCCGCAACCGGCCCACCGAGGCCGCGGCCCGGCTGTGGCCGGACGCGGAGCTGGTCGACCTCGACGACTACTACATGTCGGTCTTCAATGTGCACGGTGAGGACCTGGGCATGACGGACGAGGCGTTCTTCGCGCTGAGCGGTGAGGAATTGTGCGCGCTCGTCGTCGAGCGGACCAGCGCCTGGCACCCGGACCTGCGCGGGATCTTCCGGCACGCCGAGCCGGCGGTCACCTTCGCGGTGGCGCTGCGGGCCACGGATCCGGTCGAGGCGTGGGAGGACGGCCCGGTGGTACCGCTGGGGGACGCCGTGCACACGATGCCGCCCTCGGGCGGTGTGGGGGCCAACACGGCGGTGCGGGACGCCGCCGCGCTCACCCGGGCGCTGGTGGCCGTCGAACGCGGCGAGCGGGAGCGGACCGAGGCCTTCGCGGAGTACCAGAAGGCGATGGTCGAGTACGCGACCGAAGGTGTTCAGATGTCGCTGAAGATCGCCCAGTGGTCGATCAAGAAGGTGCAGGACGCGTAGCGGAGGACGCACAGCGGTCAGCCCCCGGACGATCCGTCCGGGGGCTGCTCACTGGGGGGAGTACGGGTCCGGGGTCAGCGGCCGCCCGCGGTGTGCACGATTTCACCGTTGACGTTGCCGTTGGCCTCGGAGCAGAGGAAGACGATGACCCGCGCCACGTCCTCGGGGGTGCTCAGCCGGCCGCTGGGCGTCTCCGAGCCGCTGTGCGCGACGATGGCCGGGTCGACGTTCTGCAGGCTCTCGGTGAGGGTGCCGCCCGGGGAGACGACGTTGACCAGGATGCCGTCCCTGGTCCACATCAGGCCGCGCGCGAACCCGTGCAGCGCCGCCTTCGCGGCCCCGTAGATCTCCGACCCCGGGCTGCCGTGCTCCGCCGTGACGGAGGACAGCAGGACGACCCGTCCCCAGCGCCGCTCCCGCATCCCGCGCAGCGCGTGCCGGACCACGAGCATGTGGCCCTCCACGTTGTCGCGCAGCAGCGGGAACCAGTCCTCGGTGGGCAGTTCCTCGAAGCGCGGCAGCTGGTCGGGGTCGACCCAGAGGAACGACTGGGCGTTGGCGACCACGATGTCGACACCGCCCCACGCCTCCTCCACCCCGCGGACCGCCGCCTCGATGGACGCCGGGTCACCGAGGGCGCAGTGGGCGGCGCGGGCGCGGTCCGGGCCGCCCAGTTCCTTGACGACCTCTTCCGCCTCGTCGGCGGCCGAGTGGTAGGTGATCGCGACGCGGGCGCCCTCCTCGGCGAACACCCGTGCCGTGGCCCGGCCGATACCCCGGGTGGCACCGGTGATGAGGACACGTTTGTCCCTGAGTCCGAGATCCACGCCTGCTCCGTCTTCTTGATCTTGAGGCTTCTTGAGGTCCGGTGATCCTTACGGCGGTCGGTCAGAAGTCGTCCCGGTCGCCGCCGCGGTAGGTGTAGAGCTCCTGGGCCATCTTCTGCTTCATCGACGGCACCCTCGCCGCCAGCCAGAAGTAGCCGCGCATGCTCGCCAGCACCAGCCGGCCGGTGAAGGGCTTGTGGATCGGCTGGTCGCCGCCGGTCTGCTTCTTCGACGCGATGACGGCCTCGAAGCCGTACTTGACCATCCGGGACTCGTACGCGTGCACGGCGTCGACCAGAGTGCTGCGGCCCTCGGTGAACTCGGTGATCTGGTGGCACAGCAGGGCCGCGTCGCGCAGCGCGGTGTTGGCGCCGACGCCCTGGCCGGGGGTCATGGTGTGGATGGCGTCACCGATCAGGGTGATGTTGCTGGACTTCCACTGCTCGATCGGCACCGAGGTACGGATGTTGATGACGAAGGTGGTGCTGGGCTCCCCCATGCGGAACAGCTTGCGCAGGTCGGGGTTCCAGTCCTTCGTCATGTCCAGGGTCAGCTGGATGAGGTCCTCGCGGCTGCGCTTGAGGACATCGGCCGGGAACTTGTCGGTGGAGGCCCAGAAGCCCCAGTTGATGTAGTCCCGGGTGTTGTCGAACAGCATGCCGGGCCACTGGTCGAGCAGCTCGGCGTCATTGCCGCCGATGCCGTTCTTGACCTTGCCCTCGCGGTCCCACTTGAACTCCATCGTGTGCAGGATGCAGCTGTAGCCCTTGGGCGCGACCACCAGCCCGATGCCCTCGAAGACCTCCTTCGGGAGCAGGGCCTTGCTCTCCTCGGTGAGCGGGACCTTCGACGAGATCGAGATGATCTTCGCGTCCTCGACCTTGGACTGTGGCAGGTACTGCTCGCGCACGGCGGAGTTGGCGCCGTCCGCGGCGACCAGCAGATCGCAGGTGGCCTCGGTGCCGTCGGCGAAGAACGCGGTGACCCTGCCGTCCTCGTTCTTCTCGTAGTGCGTGTACTTCTTGTCGAAGTGCACGAGGTCCTCGACGCCGGTGAACAGGACCTGCCGCAGCGTCATACGGCTGACGGACTTCTCGCTGTTGACCGGGTCCTCGTCGACGACCAGCGGCAGGACGATGTTCGGCTTCATGTCCTCGCGGAGGAAGCTGAAGTACTTCGGCGAGCGGGCGCAGGTGCTGACGAAGACCTCGAACAGCTCGGGCGGCAGCAGCCGCTTGAGTGCCCGGCTGCCGTCCGGGTCGATGCCGACCCGGTAGCCGTGCAGACCGCTGGTCCTGGTGCGGTCGCGCTCGTACACCGCCACGCTGATCCCGGCCCGTTTCAGACCGTGGGCCAACGCCATCCCACCGGTGCCGCCGCCGATGATAATCACGTGGAACGGTTGTGTCGTCATTCCTGGTGCATCCTTTCGATACTCCGTGCGTCAGGCCCAGACCGTGTTCATCTGCTCGTCCCGGATCGCGAACACCTGCCGTTCCAGAAGGGAGTTGACGATGACGGCGGACCGGACGGCGAGCAGGCTCAGATTGGGGTCGGCGAGTCCATGACCGACCCGGCTGCGGTTCTGCACGTACATCCGGCAGTGTTCCGAGAACTTCCACCGTATCGAGTAGTCGGCGTCCACCACCGGCTCTCCGCTCGAGTCCGTCTCGAGCAGTCCGAGCAAGTGGGGGGAGATGGGCAGCGGTGAGGCCTTGCGCCCGGTGGCGAGCACGACGGTTCGGGCGGAGTGCCGTTCCCGGCCGCCCCAGTCGCGTTCGCACCACAGTGCGATGGTGCCGTGCCGCTGCGAGGCCTCGACGACGCTGCGGCCGGGCAGCATCATCACCGGTGACCGGCCCTCGCGCAGGAACGCCTCGTAGTTGGCCTGGTAGAGCACCTGCAGCGTGGTCATCGAGACGCCGTCGCTGGTGAGGGTCTGTTCTGCGACGTACCGCTCCCGGACGGACTCCGGCAGCCCCTGGAAGAAGCGCAGATACGTCGGGCGGTAGAAGTCGTTCGCCGAGGGCGATTCGTCCATGGGTGCGAACCACTGCCGGCGCCCGATCCAGCGGATGTCCCGGAAGCCGCGCTGCACGAGGTTGAGCACGCATTCGGCGCCGGTCTGCCCGCCGCCGATGACGATGGCCTGCTCGTACGGCACGCTCGGGACGGTGGCCAGATGGGACTCCAGCTGCTCGGCCTGCACCACGCCGTCGATCTGCTGGCCGGCGAAGCAGGCCGGTACGTCGGCGCGGGTGCCGAGGCCGAAGACGACGTGGGTGGCGGTGGCCACCGGCCCTTCCGGGCCCCGCAGGACGAACCTGCCGTCGGCGAAGTCGACCTCGGTGATCTCCGAGCCGTAGCGCACCGAGCCCAGCCGGCCGGAGGCCCAGGCCAGGTAGCGGGCGTACTCCAGACGCGGGATCGATTCGTACTGGGCGTTGAGGAACGCGTAGATCCGGCCGGTGGTGACCATGTAGTTGAGGAACGACAGCCGGTTGCGCGGGTCGGCCAGCGAGACCAGGTCCTTGATCCAGGACGTCTGCAGCTGGGTGCCGGAGCCGAGCAGTCCGGGGTGCCATGCGGGCCCCTCCCGACGTTCGAAGAGAACAACGCCGCCGGGCACCACGTCCTCCCCCAATGCTGCGAGGCTGAGGTTGGCGGGTCCCGCTCCAAGGCCCGCCACATGGTGGTGCGGCACGACGTCTTCCCGACGATCTGAGGTCCGCATGGCATCTCCCATCACGACCGATGGTGATCGCACCCCTTGGAGCAGGCCTTGAGCGGCGCTTGACCGTGCCGCGCGCAGTCCGCCCGCCCAGGGCGGCGAGCGCCTCGATCACGTTTGTCTGTGGAATGGCGAGGATCGGGAGGGGTCCGGAATTGATCCGGGAGGGATCGGAAGTGACCGGGAGAGTACGCGGGCGGATCAGACGGACTTGAGCATGCCCGCGTCGATCAGCCAGTCACCGCCGGTGGCGCCGGGCAGCCGGTCCGAGGCCAGCAGGGCGACGATCGCGGCCACCTCCTCCGGCTCGATGATCTTCCCGGTGGTGAGTCCCATCCACTTCGGCACCGCGGCCACCAGTTCCTCGGCCGTGGCCATCCCCATCCGCTTGGCGCGCTCCGGGCTGTCCCAGGTGTCGGTGCGGACCGGCCCGGGGGACACGGTGTTGACCCGTACGCCCTGCGGTCCGAACTCCTCCGACAGGGACTTGGTGAGGTTGGTCAGCGCCGCCTTGGCGGCCGAGTACTCCACCAGGCGCGGCGCGGCGAGCCGGCCGTTGACCGACCCGATGTTGACGATCGCGCCCCTGGACTCGATCAGGCTGGGCAGGGCGGCGCGGATGGTCCGGATGGCGCTGAAGAAGTTCAGGTCGAACCCCTTGGCCCAGCCCTCGTCGTCCAGGTCAAGGAAGCCCTGCGCCGACACGGTGCGGCCGCCGACGTTGTTCACCAGGATGTCCAGGCCGCCGAACGTCTCCACCGCGTGCCCGACCAGCCGGGCCGGACCGTCCGTGGTGGTCAGGTCGACCTCCAGGGTGTGCGCGGCGGCCTCGGACAGCGCCGGTCCGATGGTCCGCGCGCCTCCGAGCACCTCCACGCCCTCGGCGGCCAGGGCGCGGACGATGGCGAGACCGATGCCCCGGCTGGCACCGGTGACGACGGCCCGCTTTCCCTTCAGCTGCAGATCCATGACGACTCCTCACACATAGGAATTCAGGCGTACGGACGTTCGGTCTTTCCGGACGTCCGGCGGCGCGGACGCACAGGTCTTCAGGTCTTCAGGTGTCCAGGTGTTCAGGCGTCCCAGGTGACGGGCAGGGTGTGCGGGCCGCGCACCAGGCCGCCCGTGCACCAGGTGAGCTCCTCGGGCGGGACCGCCAGCCGCAGCCCGGGAAAACGGCTCAGCAGCGCCTGCATGGCCTCCTGCAGCTCCAGCCGGGCGAGCGCGGAGCCGAGGCAGCGGTGCACGCCGAAGCCGAAGCCGAGGTGCTGGTTGTGCGGACGCTCGAAGTCGACCACGTCGGCCGCGGCGAACACCGTGTCGTCCCGGTTGGCGGCGGTCATGACGGGCAGCACGTACTCCCCCGACCGCACCAGGGTGCCGCCGAGTTCGACGTCCTCGGTCGCCCGCCGCGGGGAGCCGGTGCTCACGCCCAGCGGCGTGTAGCGCAGCATCTCCTCGACCGCGGCGGGGATCAGCTCCGGGTCGTCCAGCAGCTGCCGGTGATGGCCGGGGTGGGTCAGCAGGAAGTAGGTGAAGTTGGCGAGCTGGTCGGCGAGCACCTCATGTCCGGCGATCAGGATGGTGACCGCGATCCCGACCAGTTCCCCGTCGCTCAGATCGCCCTCGGCGACCAGCGACCCGAGGAGGTCGTCGCTGGGCTCGTCGTGCCGGCCGGCCACCAGGTCCGTCAGATAGCGCCGCAGCTCCTGCCCCGCCGCCCCGATCTGCTCGGCCGTCAGCTGGTGCAGCTTGGCGGCGAGGAAGGACTCGGCGAGCGCGCGGAACCGGGCGCGGTCGGGCTCGGGCACGCCGAGCAGCTCACAGATCATCAGGATCGGCACCGGCAGCGCGAACAGCTCCATCAGGTCGGCGGGGCCGTCCTGCTTCCCGACGGTGTCCAGCAGGTCCGAGATGATCTCCCGGGCGCGCGGCCGGAGCCGTTCCACACCCCGGACGGTGAAGGCCGCCGCGAGCAGCCGGCGCAGCCGGTCGTGCACCGGGCCGTCCGAGGCGATCAGCAGATTGGCGCGCTGCACGATCGGCAGCAGCCGGGGTTCGTCGGGCCCCACGGAGGCGGCCCGGCTGAACCGCCGGTCGGACAGCAGGGACTTGACGTCCTGGTGGCGCACCGCCAGATACCCGGGGCCGCCGTAGGGCAGCTGGACCGGGCAGAGGCCGGCGCCGGCGCGCAGCCGGCCGAGTTCCGGCTCCACGTCCAGGCCCGCCGGGTCGCTGAAGGGGAAGGCCACAGGTTCGGTCGGTGTGGGCATCTCGCAGGACCTCTTCCCGGTCGCGTCGGGGCCCCACGCTGGCGGGACGCCCTCGACAACGGCTCGAACGACGACAGGTTCAGCTCCCGGCGGCCAGCGTCTCCAGTTCCGCGGCCACCTCGCTGGGGGTGGGCTGCGCGAGCATCTCCGTGCGCAGCGCGGCGGCCGCGGCCCGCTCGGGTCCGTCGGCGACCAGCCGGCTCACCTCGGCCCTGATCCGCTCCGCGGTCGCCTCGTCCCGGGTGAGTACCTCGCCCGCGCCGGCCGCCAGGACCCGCGCGGCGTGTCCCGCGTGGTCGGGCAGTTGTGGGATCAGCAGCATCGGCACCCCGTGCAGCAGCGAGGTGAGGACGGTGCCGGCGCCGCCGTGCGCGACCACCAGGTCGCACTCCGGGAGCAGTTGGTGCAGCGGTGCGTCGACCTCGATGCGGACGCCGGGTGCCAGCGGGCCGAGCAGCGTCCGCTGCTCCCCCGCGACCGCGAGGACCACTTCCACGTCCAGGCCGGCGATCGCCCTGGCCACCTCGCCGGCCAGGAACCGCCGGGGGTCCAGCCGGGCCATCGTGTGGCCCCAGGTCACCAGCACCCGCGGCCGGTCCCGGCGCTCCGGCAGCGGTTCCGGCCGCTCGCCGGGGCCGTTGAACGGCACGTAGCGCAGCGGCAGCCGGCGGTACTCCCCCGGCACCTGGAGCCCGGCCGGCGTCGGGTCGACGGTGACGGCGCCGAACGGGTCGGGCCCGGCCACCCCGAAGCGGGCGGCGAGCGGCGCGATGGCGTCCGGCAGCATCTGCTGGGCGCGCAGCATCAGGTCGGTGCCGTACAGCAGCCGGACGGCCGGTACGCCGACGGAGGCCGCGGCGATCGGTCCGGCCAGCGCCGTCGGCTCGAAGACCACCAGGTCGGGGCGCCACTCCTTGGCGAGCCCGACCAGGTCCTCGGTCATCGACTCGGCGTGCGCGAGGAACATCTGCAGGGCCCGCGGGCCGCGCGCGGCGTGCGGCGCGCTGCTGACCGGCGGACCGTCGGTCTCGGACGGGAGGATGTAGCCGCGCACCATCCCCACTCCGTCGACGTCGTACCCCACGGCGGTTCCCTGCAGCCCGGTCCGCAGTACTTCCTCGCGCAGCCCCGGCTGGGTCGCCACCAGCACTTCGTGGCCCGCCGAGCGGAAGGCCCACGCCATCGGTACGAGTGCGTACAGATGTGACGGCCAGGCCCAGGTGGTGAACAGCACCCGCATGTCTCGTCCCAACCCTTCACCGATATATGACTCGTGACGGACGGCCGGCGCCCGCACCGGCGCGCGCTGTCGCACACCTTGTCGCCATGGCCCCGTGAGCCGCTCGAGCGGCGATTGAGCCGGGGTGCGCAGGCTGCCCTCATGGCGACGCGAACCTCAGTCAGGGCCGAACTCACCGGCACCGTCACCGACGGCGCCCGGCGGATCAGTGAGCACCCCTACTACCGGGGTCTGCGGGACGGCACGCTGCCGGGGGCCGCGCTGGTCCACTTCACCCTGCAGGACTCCTGTCATCTGCTCCCCTCCTACGGCAGGGCGCACGCGCGGTGCGCGGCGCTGGCCCGGGACAGCCGCCGGGCGGCGCTGCTGAGCCGGATGGCGGCCGGGTCGCTGGAGGACTGCACGGCGCGGCTGACCGGCTTCGGCGAGACCGCCGAGCGGCTGGGACTGCCGTACGCGGCGGACGCCGGTCCGCCGCCGGCCGCCCCGGCGACGCTGAGCTACGCGAGCTTCCTGGGCGACTCCTGCGCGGCCTCGCTCGCGGCCGGGATCGGCGCGCTGATCCCGTCGGCGTGGCTGTACCTGCTGGTCACGGACGAGCTGCTGGACCACCACGACCCCGCCTCGCGGTATGCGCCCGAGGTCCGCAAGGCCCACCCCGGGGACTTCTACCGGGGCATGCTCGACGAGTTCCTCGACCTGGCCGACGAGATCGCGGCCGAGTCCTCCTCCGCGGACCGCCGGGAACTGGTGCGCCGGGCCGGGCACGCGGTGCGGTACGAGTGGGCGTTCGTCGACGCCGCCTGGCGGCTGGAGTCATGGCCGTTCTGACCCCCTGTCCCGGCCGGGTTCCGGCCGGACTTGAGCACCCGTCCAGGCAGTCGGAAGACGATGGCTGCCGGGATGCCCCGAAACCGAGAAGAGCAAGGGAGTTTCCGCATGTGCGGTATTGCCGGCTGGGTGGATTTCGGGCGCGACCTCACCGAGGAGCGGCCGACCGTTGACGCGATGACCGACACGCTCGGGAAGCGCGGTCCTGACGCCCGGGGCGTGTGGATCGCGCCGCACGCGGCGCTCGGCCACACCCGCAACTCGATCATCGACCTGGCCGGCGGCGTACAGCCGATGTCGGCCGAGGAGGACGGGCGGGAGCTCGCCGTCCTCGCCTACACCGGCGAGGTCTACAACTTCAAGCAGCTGCGCACCGAACTGGAGGGCCGCGGCCACCGCTTCCGCACCCGCAGCGACACCGAGGTGGTGCTGCGCTCCTACGTGGAGTGGGGCACCGGCTGTGCCAACCACCTGGAGGGCATGTTCGCCTTCGCGGTGTGGGACGTGCGGCGCGAGGAACTGGTGCTGATCCGCGACCGGATGGGCATCAAGCCGCTGTTCTACAAGACACTGCCCGAGGGCCTGCTGTTCGGCTCCGAGCCGAAGGCGCTGTTCGCCAACCCGCTGGTACGCCCCACCGTGGACGCCGACGGGCTGCGCGAGCTGTTCTCGACGGCGAAGGTCCCCGGGCAGAGCGTCTTCAAGGAGCTGCGCGAACTGCCGCCCGGCCACACCCTGACCGTCAGCCGCCGCGGCGCCGTGCTCCACCGGTACTGGGCGCTGGAGGCGAAGCCGCACACCGACGACCTCGACACCACCATCGCGACCGTCCGGTCGATGCTGGAGGAGATCGTCACCCGCGAGCTGGTGGCCGACGTCCCGCTCTGCACCGCCCTGTCCGGCGGCATCGACTCCAGCGCCATCACCGCGCTGGCCGCGATCGCCCGCGCCCAGGCCGGGGACGACGCGGTGCGCACCATCACCGCCACCTTCGTCGGCTACAGCGAGAACTTCACCCCGGACGACCAGCGCGACACCCCGGACGCCCCGTACGCGGCGGAACTCGCCCGGCACGTCGGCGCCGACCACACCGACATCGTGCTCGGGACCGCCGACCTGATCGACCCGGCGGCCCGGCAGGCGGCGATCATCGCGCAGGACATGCCGACGATGCTCGGCGACATGGACACCTCGCTGTACCTGATGCTGCGGGCCACCCGTGAGCACTCCACGGTCGCGCTGACCGGCGAGACCGCCGACGAGATCTTCGGCGGCTTCAAGTGGCTGCACGACGAGGAACTGGTCGGCATGGAGACCTTCCCCTGGGTCGCCGCCGAGAAGCGGCAGCAGGGCAGCAGCAACGGCCAGGGCCGCGGGCTGTTCTCCGCCGGCCTGCTGGGCAAGCTCGACATGTACGGCTACTACGCCGACAACTACCGGACGACGCAGGCCGAGACCCCGCACCACGAGGGCGAGAGCGTCCGCGAGCACCGGATGCGCGAGCTGAGCTACGCGCACCTGGCCCGCTGGCTGCCGATGCTGCTCGACCGGGGCGACCGCCTCGCGATGGCCTCCAGCCTGGAGACCCGCGTGCCGTTCTGCGACCACCGGCTCGTCGAGTACGTCTACAACACCCCGTGGGAGTTCAAGATCTTCGACGGGCGGGAGAAGAGCCTGCTGCGCGCGGCCACCCGTGACCTGCTGCCCAAGTCGGTCATCGAGCGTCCGAAGAGCCCGTACCCCGTCACCCAGGACCCGACGTACACCCAGGCCCTGCACCGGGAGTTCGGCGCCGTGCTCGACGACTCGAACTCGCCGGTCCTGCCGTACCTGGACGTGGACGCCGCCCGGCAGGCCATCAAGGACCCGTCAGGTGTCGCCCACGAGTGGCACAGCCGGTCGAACATCGAGATGGCCCTCGGCTTCGACTTCTGGCTGCGGACCTACGGCGTACAGATCGACGTCTGACAGCCGTGACGGAAACCGTCCGGCGCCCCTGGCCCTGCCTGCTGGTCGTCCTGTTCGCCGCGTTCATGGACATGATGGACCTGGGGATCGTGAGCGTCGCGGCCCCGTCCATCCAGCGTGATCTGCACAGCGACTACGCCTCGGCGCAGTGGTTCATGGCCTCGTACGCGCTCGCCTTCGCCGTCCTCCTGATCCCGGGAGGGCGGCTCGGCGACATCTACGGGCGCAAGCGGGTCTTCATGACCGGGGTCGCCGGGTTCACCGTCGTCTCGGTGGTCTGCGCGCTCGCGCCGACGGCCGGGGTGCTGATCGCCGCCCGGTTCGTCCAGGGCGGCTTCGGGGCGCTGATGGTGCCCCAGGTGCTCGCGGTGCTCCAGATCCTCTTCCCCGCCACCCGCCGCGGCTTGGCGCTGGCGGCCTACGGCACCGTGATGAACCTGGCGCAGCTCAGCGGCCCGATCCTCGGCGGGATCATGGCCACCGACGATCTGCTGGGACTGGGCTGGCGGGCGATCTTCCTGGTGAACGTGCCGATCGGCGCCCTGGTGCTGGTCGGCACGGCGGTGCTGCTGCCCGAGTCCCGCTCCGACCGGCCGCTGCGGCTGGACGTCACCGGCATCGTGCTGGTGGCGCTGCTGGCCGGGCTGGTCAGCTATCCGCTGCAGCAGGGGCGGGCGGCGGGCTGGCCACCGTGGATGCTCGCGGCCCTGGCCGCCGCGCTGCCGGCCGGTCTGCTCTTCGCCTGGCACCAGCGGCGCCGCGGACCGCAGGCGGCCCTGGTGCCCGTCGCGCTGTTCCGCCGCCGCTCCTTCGTCGCCGGCATCGTGCTGTTGCTGCTGGTGTACACGGCGCTGCTGGCCCAGCAGATGGTCGTCATCTGGCACACCCAGATCGGGCTGGGCTGGTCACCGCTGCGGACCGGTGCGGCCGGCGCCGGCTGGGTGCTCGGGCTGTTCCTGCTCGGCGGCTTCGCCGTCACCCTCGCCCCGCGCATCGGGCGGGCCCTGCTGGTCTCCGGCTGCCTCCTCGTCGCGGCCTCCATCGCGGTGCTGAGTGAGGTCATCTCGCATGACGCGCTCAGCTTCTGGCGGCTCTTCGGCTGTATGACGGCGCTGGGCTGTGGGCTGGGGCTGGTCGTCCCGATCCTCGTCGACCTGGTGCTCGCCGGTGTCCCGAAGCGGGACGCGGGCGGCGGCTCCGGAGTGGCGAACGCGGTGATCTACTTCGCCTCGGCGGTCGGCATCGGGCTGAGCGGTCTGGTCTTCTTCGGCCAGGTGGCTTCGGGCGGCGACGCGCACGCCCGGGCCCAGGAGTACCGGGTCGCCGACGCCGGGCCCGGCGCGGCCGACGCGCTGCGGGCCTGTGTGCACGACCGGTCGGCCGCGGCCGACCCGTACCGGATCCCGGCGAGCTGCCGCACCTCCCGGGCCGCGGACCCGGTGGTGGCCGCGGCCACCACCGAGGCACTGCGGCGGAACTTCGCGGACTCGGCCGCCAACAGCCTCTGGTACCCGGCCGGCGCGTTCCTCGCCGCTGTGGCGCTGGCTCCGCTGCTGCCGCGCGGGAGCGGTACGGCGGACGCCGGTGACGCGGACGGCGGAGTCGTCGCGGCGGACGGCAGCGGGGCCCGGCCGGAGAATCCGGCCGGGCCCCGCGTGGACGTTCCCCTCAACTAGCCGGCGCCTCGGGGGCCGGGGCCGGGTCCTCGACCACCACCCCGTTCAGCTCCACCTGGATGGACCGCGTCGGACAGCCGCGCCGGGCCCGCAGCACCTCGTGCTGGAGCTCGGCCGGCGGTTCGGCGTCGAGGACCACGACCCGGCCCTCCGCGTCCTGGTCGAAGACGTCCGGGACCCGGTAGACGCACAGGCTGCTGGTCACACAGGTCGTGTTGTCGGCGGTCACGCGCATCGCACCCACCGCCGTCACCACACGACCGGGATCTCGGCGTACCCGGCGAGGAATCCACCGACCGGGCGCACCAGCTTCTCGCCGGGGATCGCGAGCTGCAGTCCGGGGAAGCGGCGCAGCAGACCGTCGGTGGCCTCCTGCAGCTCCATCCGGGCGAGCGCGGCCCCGGCGCAGAAGTGGATGCCGGCGCCGAACGTCATGTGGTGGTTGTCCTGCCGCCGGATGTCGAGGGCGCAGGCGTCGGGGAAGGTCTCCTCGTCCATGTTGGACTCGACCGACAACATCACCGTCGACCCCTTGGGGATGACCGCGCCGTCGCTCACCTCGATGTCCTCCAGCGCGTAGCGCAGCGAACCGAGGGAGGTGCCCATCATCTGGTAGCGGAGCAGTTCCTCGACCGCGGACGGCACCAGCGACAGGTCCGCCTTCAGATCCGCGGCGGCCTCCGGGCGGTGCAGCAGGACGGCGGTGCCGGTGCCGATCTGCGAGGCGGTGGTGACATAGCCGGCGATCAGCAGGGTCTTGACCCAGTGCTGGAGCTGGTAGTCGGTCAGCTTCTCCGGGTCCTCCTCGCTGACCCGGATCAGCTCGCTGATCAGGTCGTCGCCGGGGTTGGCCCGCTTGTCGGCGATCAGCTCGCTGAGGTAGTTCCAGTAGTCGACGCGGCAGCGTTCCACCTCGTCGGCCGGCAGGGCCGTCACCGAGAGGTAGCCGTCGATGAGCCGGCGGAACTTCGCCCGGTCCTTCGGCGGTACGCCCAGCATGTGACAGATGACCAGGATGGGCAGCGGGTACGCGAACGCCTCCATGAGGTCGGCCGGGCGCGGCCCGGCCTCCATGGCGTCCATCAGCTCCGCGGTGATCTCGCGGACGACGGGCCGCAGCGCCTCGATCCGGCGGGCGCTGAACGCCCGCATGACGACGGCGCGTTCCACCAGATAGCGCGGCGGGTCGTTGTCGATCTCCGGGTCCCCGAACAGGTCGTTGTCCGCGGAGATGCGGGAGGCGGGGTGGCGCGACGTGTTGCGGCTCAGCCGCTCGTCGGCGAACAGCCGCCTGACGTCCTTGTACCGGGTCACCAGCACGGCCGGGTCACCGCTGGGGAGGGCGACGTGCAGCAGCGGTGCGTCCCGCATCGTCCGCCAGTCCTGCGGGATGTCCGGCGCTGGGGCCCATGGGAAGGGATAACTGACCGGGCATGACGGGCTCGAGCTCACCTGGCACCTCTCTCGTCTCCGTGACAGGGCTCCGACAGCCCTCAGTGTCGGCAGCCGCGCTGGGGGCGGGCTCAACGGCCGCTCGAACGCGGCCGGTACCAGGGCGGGTCGAGTCATCCTCCATCCCGCGCTGGGAGATTCGCGGCCGACAGCGCGGTCAGGAGTGCGGCCGGACAGTGCGGGCCCACGAGCGCGCCGCGGAAGCGGCCAGGAACGGGAGACGCCGATATGTCATCCACCGCTGCGGACACCGGAACGGCCGCGGGCATCCTCCGGCTCGGCAACCGGTTCTGCGACGCCAAAGCACTGCTCACCGCCGTCCGGCTCGATGTGTTCGGCACGCTCGCGGACGGCCCGGCCACCGCCGGGGAACTGGGCGAACGACTGGGGCTGCACGGCCGCGGCCTGTCCGACTTCCTCGGCCTGCTGGCCGCGCTCGGACTGCTGCGCCGCGACACCGACGGGCGGTTCCGCAACGCCGAGGGCGCCGACCGCTATCTCGTACCGGGCCGGCCCGGCTGTGTGGCGGGCTTCCTGACCGGCGCCGATGTCAACCTCTACCCGGTGTACGGGCGGCTGGCCGACGCGCTGCGCACCGGGAAGCCGCAGGCCGACGGTGACTTCACCGGGATGCTCGACGACCCGGAGGCGCTCGGCGGGTTCGTCCGCATGATGGACGGCCTCACCCAGGGCCTGGGCGTCGAGCTGTCGGCGGCCCTGGAGGGCACCGAGTACCGCTCGGTGCTCGACGCGGGCGGCTGCCGCGGCCATCTGCTGGGCCAGCTGCTCGCGGACCGCGCGGATCTCACCGGTCAGGTCTTCGACCTGCCGCAGATGGAGCCGTTCTTCCACGCCTACATGGCCGAACTCGGCCTGGACGGACGGACGTCCTTCCACCCCGGCGACTTCTTCCAGGACCCGCTGCCGCCGGCCGACGTGATCGTGCTCGGCCACATCCTGCACGACTGGGACGCCGCGCAGCGCCGGCTGCTGCTCGACAAGGCGTTCGCGGCGGTGAACCCCGGCGGGACCGTCCTGGTCTACGACCGCATGCTCGGCCGCCGCGCCGACGACACCGAGAACCTGGTGGCCAGCCTCAACATGCTGCTGGTCACCGAGGGCGGCGGCGAGTACAGCGCCGAGGACGTCGGCGAGCAGGCGCGCCGCGCCGGGTTCGCCTCGGTCACCGACCGCCCGCTCGCCGACTTCGACACTCTCGTGATCTGCCGCAAAGGCTGAGGGGATTGCCATGACCGGTCCGACCACCGACCAGCCGACTCCGGCGGAGTATCTGCCGCTGCTCTTCGGATTCGCCGTCTACCAGATCGCCGGGGTCACCGCCCGGCTCGGAGTGCCCGACGCCCTCGGCGACGGGACGCGGACCGCCGCGGAACTCGCGGAGGCCACCGGCACCCACGCCCCGTTCCTGGAGCGGCTGCTGCGCGCCGCCGTCTCGGCGGGCCTGCTCACCTCGGACGAGGAGGGCGGCTTCACGCTGACCCGGCTCGGCTCCATGTACCGCAGCGAGTCCCCGGTGCAGGGCGCCCCGTTGGACGCCATGCACGCCGCGGCCCCGGTCTGGCAGGCGTGGGGCGCGCTGGAGGAGTCCGTGCGGACCGGCCGGCCCGCGTTCGACCTGGTGCACGGCAAGGGGCTGTTCGACCACCTGAAGACGGACGACGAGCTCGCCGGGCACTTCCACGCCGCGATGGCGGCCGGCAGCGCGGTCCAGCTGCCCGCCATCACCGGCGGGTTCGACTTCAGCCGCTTCAAGTACGTGATGGACGTCGGCGGCGGCAACGGCACCCACCTGGCGGCCATCCTCGCCGCCAACCCCAACCTCATCGGCAGCGTCTTCGACACCGCCAACGGGGTGCTGGAGGCGCCGTCCGTCATCGAGGTGGCCGGGGTCGCGGACCGCTGTGAGATCGCCACCGGATCGTTCTTCGACTCGGTGCCGGCCGGCCCTGACGCGTATCTGCTGAAGAACATCCTGCACGACTGGAACGACGACGAATGCGTGCGCATCCTGGAGAACTGCCGCAAGGGGCTCGCGCCGGGCGGCCGTGTCGTGGTCTTCACCTCGGTGCTGTCCGAGGGGCGCCGCAACGAGGACCCGGTCGAGGCGCTGGGCGCCTCCATCTTCGACATCGAGATGATGGTCGTGACGACGGGCCGGGAGCGCACCCTCACCGAGTTCGAGGAGCTGTTCACCCGGGCCGGTCTGCAGCTGGACTCGCTGACCGCGCTGCCCTGCCCGTTCCTCTACTACGGCCTGGAGGCCGTCGCCGTCTGAGCCGGGTGCGCGACGCGTACGGTCCGGGCCGGTTCACACCGGCCCGGACCGTTCGTGCTGCGGTGGGACGTCACCAGGGGAAGGTCTGCTCACCGCGCCGGAAGGTACCGGTGGGGCCGCCGTCCGGCAGGGTGGCGGCGTCCGCGATGTCCACGGCGGCCTCCTCCGCGGTGCGCTGCGCCTGCGGCATCATGCGGGTCCTGACCGGGCCGGGGTTGACGGAGTTGACCAGCACCCCGGAGTCCTTGGTCTGGGCGGCGAGCATCTGGGTCAGCCCGTTGACCGCGGTCTTCGACACCGAGTAGCCGGGGCTGGCGGTGAACAGGCCGTGGCTGAAGGAGCCGGTGCCGCTGGAGATGAACACCACCCGGCCCCAGCCCCGTCGCACCATGTCCGGGACGAAGGCCTGCGCGACCCGCCAGCTGCCGAGCAGGTTCACCGCGAAGGTCCGCTGCACCAGGTCGAGGGAGACACCGAGCGGATCGCTGCCGGCGTCCAGCAGCACCCCGGCGTTGGAGACCAGCACATCGACCGGGCCGATGCCTTCGGCCGCCCGCTTGACGCTCTCGGTGTCGGTCACGTCCAGCGCGTGCGCGCTCGCGCCGGGACCGAGTTCGGCGGCCGCCGCGAGCGCCGCGTCGCCGTCCCGCGCGGTGAGCACCACCCGCAGTCCGCGGCCGAGCAGTTCGGCGGCGACCGCGCGGCCGAGCCCTCGGTTGGCTCCGGTGATCAACGCTGTCCGCTGAATGGTCACTGTGTCCTCCTGGCATCGCCCGCGTCCGCCGGCTCTCCTGGCGCGGATGCTGACCGGTCCGTCTCAAGCCCGGCACGAGCCGTGGCGGACACCGTGGACCGTCGAGTCACCTTTGAATTCCCACCCTGGAGGCCGCGATGACGGCGTTGTCACCCGCACCACCGAGGGACGCCGAGGAGCTGGCCCGGGCGGTCGCCCGGGACGGCGTTGAGTTCCTGCTGGTCATGTTCGTCAACCTGTACGGAAAGCCCTGCGCCAAGCTGGCCCCGGTGCGGACCCTGGACCAGCTGCTGAGCGACGGGCTGGGTTTCGCCGGCAATGCCGCGGACGGTCTGGGCCAGTCGTCGGCCGACCCCGACGTCGTCGCGATCCCCGACGTCACCTCGTACGTCAAGGCGCCGCTGCAGGACGGCCTGGGCATCATCCAGTGCGATCTGTACGTCGAGGGCGAGCCCTGGCCGTACGCCCCGCGGCACATCCTGCGCAACCAGCTGCGGCTGCTCGCCGAGCAGGGCCGGCAGCTGAAGGTCGGCGCGGAGCCCGAGTACTTCCTGGTGCGGCGCGCCGAGGACGGTTCGATCAGCGTCGCCGACGAGCTGGATGACGCCGACTCGCCCTGCTACGACGCCAACGCCGCCACCCGCGCCTTCGGCCATCTGTCCACCATCAGCCGGTCGCTGGACGAGCTGGGGTGGGAGAACTACTCCAACGACCACGAGGACGCCAACGGGCAGTTCGAGCACAACTTCGGCTACGCGGACGCGCTGCGCACCGCCGACCGCGTGATCATCTTCCGTCATCTGGCGAAGATGGCGGCGCACCGGTCGGGTCTGATCGCCACCTTCATGCCGAAGCCGTTCACCGACCTCACCGGCAGCGGACTGCATCTGCACGTGTCGCTGTGGGAGGGCGAAACGTCGCTGTTCGACGACACCGACGACCCGCGCGGGCTGAACACCTCACCGCTGGGCTACGGCTTCATCGCCGGGCTGCTGGACCACGCGCCCGGTCTGATGGCGCTGACCTGCCCCACGGTCAACTCCTACAAGCGGCTCGGCGCCGGCTCCGACACGCTGTCCCGGTCCAGCTGGGCGCCCGGATACGCCAGCTACGGCGGCAACAACCGCACCCACCTGGTCCGGATCCCCGACACCGGGCGGATCGAGGTGCGCTGCGTGGACGGCGCGGCCAACCCGTACCTCGCCATCGCCGGCATCGCCGCGGCGGGCGCCGACGGGATCGCGCGCGGCGCCGACCCGGGCGACCCGGTCGCCCGCGACCTGGAGGCGGCCGCGGTGCCCGCCGGGCTGCGCCCGCTGCCGCCCACCCTGCTGCACGCGGTGGACGAACTGGTCGCCGACGGGGTGCTGCGCGAGGGGCTCGGCAAGGTGCCGGACGGTTCGTACGCGGACTACTACGCCGAGGTGAAGCGGACCGAGTTCGCCCGCTATCACCGCGAGGTCACGGACTGGGAGCTGCGCCGCTACCTGCAGAGCTGACGGCACGGCTCAGTCCCGCGGGACCTCCTCGATCCAGGAGGTCCCGCGGGATCCGTCCGTCCGCTCCCAGTCCTCCCGCAGCCGCACGCGCCCGTCGGGCAGCGGCTCGGGGGTGCTCAGGCAGGTCCCGCACACCACCTGGCCGTCGGCCAGCACCTGGCTGTAGGCGGCGGTGAGGACGCCGTCGGGACCGGCCGTGCCGACGAGCCGGCCCAGCCGTACGGCGCCGCCGGAGAACTCCGCCCACACCAGGTCACCGCTCTGGTGGTAGTGACCGGTCGGCGTGGCGTCCCCGGCGGCGGTCTCCGCCGCGTGCGAGCGGAAGACCCGTCCGTCGTAGCTCACCGCCCGGCCCCGGGGGCGACGTTGTAGTTGGAGCGGAAGAAGTTGTCCGGGTCCAGCCGCCGCTTCAGCGCCGCGAGCCGGCCGTACGCCTCGGGGCCGAAGGTGCGCAGCGCCCGGTCGGCGCCGGGCGCGCCGCTGTCGCCCACGTAGTTGATGTAGCCGTCGCCCCAGCGGCCGTGCGGTTCCGCGGCGGCCGCGACGGACTTGGCCCACGCGGTCTGCTGCTCGTCCGCCTCCGGGTGGGCGGGGTCCCAGATCGCCATGCCGGTGACGTTGAAGGCCGCGTCGCGGAAGGGCACCGCGCTCCCGGCGGAACCGGCCCTGCGGACCGCGCCGTTGATGGGTTCCAGCAGCACCGTGTCGTTGAACGGGTCGGTGATCCGGGCCTCCTGGAAGCGCGCGGCGACGGTGTCCACCAGTTCGTCGGGCAGTCCGTCCACCAGCCGGGCGCTCCAGTAGTGGCGCAGCCCGAACGGCAGGCGTCCCAGGCACAGTTGCATGGAGACGTAGCTGCGGTGCTCGATCCGCCAGTCCAGGACGTCGATCCGGCGCAGCGTCTTGTCGAGGGTGGCGCGGTACTCCTCGTCGTCGCCCGCGTAGCAGACGCTCATCACGGCGGCGGGGCCTTGGCCGGGGCCGTAGCGCTCGAGCAGCATCGTGCAGGTGAGGTCGTCGGGCGCTTCCAGCATGAGGTCGCGGAAGAGCCGGACGGCCGCCGCCGGATCGTCGCCGGGGTAGGCGACGTAGCCGCCGTAGACCCGCTCGACCGGATGCAGCCGGAAGGTGAACTCGGTGACGGCGCCGAAGTTGTGGCCGGCGCCGCGCAGCGCCCAGTCCAGCTCCGGGTCGGTGTGCGGGCTGACGTGCAGCCGTTCGCCGTCCGCGGTGACCAGGACGTACGACTCGACGTTGTCGCAGGCCAGTCCGTGCCGGCCCATGAGGTGGCCGATGCCGCCGCCGAGGGTGAGGCCGCCGACGCCGGTGTCGTCGAAGGTGCCCCCGGTGCTGGCCAGCCCGTAGCTGGTGGTCGCCAGGTCGAAGTCGGCCCAGGTGGAGCCGCCGCCGGTGCGGGCGAGGCGTTCGACGGGGTCGACGGCGGTCCTGTTCAGCAGCCGCAGGTCGATGACGAGGCCGCCGTCGAGCGATCCGGACCCGGCGATGTTGTGGCCGCCGCCGCGGATGGTGGTCGGCAGACCCGCGTCGCGAGCGGCCCGGACCGCACCCTGGACCTCGGCGGTGTCGGCCGGCAGGCAGATCAGCCGCGGGCGGTGGTCGTGCATCCCGTTGAACAGCAGCCGCACACGGTCGTACGCCGGATGGCCGGGGGTGATCACCCGGTCCGGGCAGACGGCCTCCAGGGCGCTGCGCGCGTCGTCGGTCATGAACGCTCCCCCTCGGTGATCGGGATCGGTGCCAGCAGTTCGGCCGCCGCCACGGACGCGGCGGCGAGCGCGGTCTTGGCGGCGCCGCCACTGCCTCCGGTGAAGGTGAACAGGCCGCTCGGGTAGGGCAGTGCCGCCCGCAGGGCGAGCCGGCCCTCGGGGGCGTAGGCCTCGGACATGGCGATGAAGCGGTGCGGCGCGTTCAGGGTCAGGCCGGGCAGCCGCAGGGCGGCGGTCCGCCGGACGGTGCGCTCCTCGCGGTCGAGGAACACCCGCTGGCCGGGGTCGGTGTCCCAGCGGTCGGTGGGCAGGCCGAGCAGCATCCGGCCGGGTCCGGCCGGGCGCCCGTACAGCCCGCTGGTCTCGTCGACGAAGGGCGGCGGGCGGTCGCCGGACGTGGCGTACACGGCGCACTGGATGACCTTGGTGCGCAGGTCGGGGGCGGGCAGCCCGAGGCCGGTGAGCAGCCGTCGGGTCCAGGCGCCGGCGGCGACCACCATCAGGTCGGCCGTGCCGCGGGCGGCGCCGGTGCGGTAGCTGACCTCGCCGCCGTCCGGCCGCTCGAGCTCGCACAGGTCGGTGGTGTCCAGCACCCCGCCGCGGGCGGCGAAGTCGGCGCGCGCGCCGCGCCGCAGCGCGTCGGGTGAGAAGTGTCCGGCGTGCCGTTCCAGTACCGCGGCCGACTCCTCGGGCAGTCCGCTGAAGCCGTAGCGGACGGCCAGCTCACGGCGGTCGAGGATCAGCACCGAGCCGGGCAGGCTGCGGTCCACGTCGATCAGCCGGCGCAGCGGCGGCGCGGAGTGCAGGATGTACAGCGATCCGGCCTCCTGGTACTCCGACCATTCGCGCAGCAGCGCGCTGGAGCGCAGCTCCTGCAGGCTGCGCGCGGCGAGTTCGGCCGCCCGGGGGTCGGTCTCGAAGCCGCGGACGAGCCCGCCGGAGACACCGGTGGAGTCCCGGGTGCCGGGCGCTCCGGTGACCAGGGTGACCCGTAGTCCTGGATGGCGCACCAGGCGCCAGGCGAGCAGCATTCCGGCGAGTCCGCCGCCGACGACGCAGATCCTCATGGCCCGGCCACCGTTCCGCCGCCGGTGAGGACGTCGAGCAGACCGTCCGCGGTGCCGCCGGTGCCGCCGAGCAGGCAGCGCGCGGCGAGGGCGCTGTCGAAGGTCGCCAGGGCCAGCGCCTGTTCGGCGCGGGCCAGTTCCGCGGGGTCGGGGCTGCCGGAGCCGTCGGTGAGGTTCCAGCCGGCGGTGGCGGCCCGGTACCGTTCCCAGGTGAAGTTCGTGGCGTGCGGCGCGGGCCGGTCCCAGCTGAGGAAGGCGCGCACCGCGCGCGGGTCCTCCTGCTCCAGCAGCTCGTGGGCCCAGACGGCGTGGCCGCGGCTGGTGGAGAACTTCGCCCCGTCGAGCCGGTAGAACTCGTTGACGACGAGCCCGCCGTGCACGCTCTGCGGTACCCCGGCGGCGGCGAACAGCGCCGGGAACAGGGCCAGGTAGTAGAAGGCGTTGTCCAGGCCGAGGAAGGTCCAGACGGAGTCGACGCCGTCCCAGGCCTTCACGTGCTCGGCGAGTCCGGTGGCGCCCGGCTCCAGCCGCCGTCCGATGGTGTGCAGATAGCCGAGGCCCATCTCGGCCCACACATCGATGCGCTGGCCGGGGAAGCCTTCCGCCTCGATGCCCCAGTCGGTGGGGTAGCTCAGCGGAACGGTCGGCAGCTCGTCACTGAGCAGCAGCCGCCAGGCCAGTTCCCGTGCCCGGGGCGGCAGGGCCGCCCGATACCAGACGTTCTGCAGCACCGACCGGTACTCCTCCAGGCGGATGACGGGTCCGGTCACCGTCCTCGTCCCGGTGGCGGGTGATCCACAGCGGGTGCATCGCGGGTCGACCAGCGCGGCCGCGGGTGTGTAGCTTCCGCAGCCCTCGCAGGTGCCGCCGCCGGACGGGCCGTCGCAGTGCGCGCAGCGCCCGCTGACGTAGGCGTGGTGGGCGATGCCGGGGCAGTTCGCGCAGACCGGGGTCCGCCACTCCTCGACGGGCAGCGTGCCGGCCTCCACCAGCTCGCCGAGGAACCCCGCGACCGCCGAACGGTAGCCGGGGTCGTCCAGGGGTTCGGTGAAGCCGTCGTGGCCGACGCCGACGCAGTCGAACACCCCGCGGATCAGCCCGGCGTAGCGGTCCCGCAGTTCGCGGACACCGGTGCCTTCCTGGCGGGCCTTGGCCAGGACGTAGTTCTGGTGGTCGTCGAGTCCGCACAGCGCGAACACCCGCTCACCGCGGCGGCGGGCGGCGCGCACCGCGATGTCTGCGGCCAGGTACGGGCCGGCGAGATGGCCCAGGTGCAGCGGGCCGTTCGGGGTGGGCGGCGGCGACAGGACGACGGTGGTGCCGGGCGCGCGGTCAGTGGGCATCGGCCGGCTCCGCCCCCTCCGGCTCCGCCCCGGCGGGTGCGGCGTCGCCCGGCAGCCAGTAGATGCTGAGGATCCGGACGGGCTCGTCGCCCGCCGTGATCACATGGCGGTCGCCCGGGGTGAGCAGGATCGCGCTGCCGGCCGGGGCCGCGGTGTCCTCGCCGTTCACCGTGAAGACGGCGTCGCCGCCGACGACCACGGCGAGTTCGACCTCGGGGTGATTGTCCAGCACGCTCTGGGAGTTGGCCGGGACCTGGCACCACATGGCGCTGAACGGCAGCCCTGAGGCGGCCGCGTACTGCTCCCAGCGCCCGATGTGGATGCCGTACTCGCTCGTCAGGGGCGAGTCGTCGATGCTGAACTTCTGCACTGGAGTTCTCCCTACGCGCGGGCGTGGATCTCTCGGCGCCATCGTCACGCGCGGGGCTCGAAGGGCCCTCAAGGGGAGGTTGGCGGCCGCCGCACGGCATGTCACCATCACCGCCATGACGACCCCTCAGACGCAGGTCGGCGAGCGCCCGGTGGAGTACCGGCCGCGCGCCCTGAGCACACTAGCCCCGGAGTCGGAGCACGGCTGGACCGTCAAGCGGTACACCGTCTCGTCGTTCCGCGACGTACCGGCGCCGGACGTCCTGGAGTTCGCGCGGCGCGGCGTGCGGCTGTCGCTGCCGGATCCGTATCCCGGTCTTCCCTCGCACGCGTTCAGCGTCGTGCACGAGGACGAGGACGCCTGCTACGTGGTGGTGGGCTGGTGGAGCCGCAACCGCGTGATCCTGCACACCCGCACCTGGCTGGCCGACTGGGACGCGCTGTCCAGGCCCGTCGAGGCGCCCGCGTACGCCACCGCGTGCATCTGGGAGATGGCCGCGATGGCGCACGAGCGGGACGCCTGGGTCCGGCATGTGGTGGTCCCGGAGCGGCCGGACTTCCCGGCCTACTTGGCCTCGGCCGTCTCCGGGCCCCACTGACCTGACGTGCCGGCTCTAGGAGACGGCGCAGCCCTGGTACGCCCCGATGTTCGGGGATGCGGACGGGACCGGGTTGCCGAAGTAGTCCCGGCCGCCGTTGCCCGCGACCGGCGTTCCGGTGTGCAGCGCCGGCGAGCCGGAGCGCAGCCGGTAGCCGGCGGTGTCGGTGCGCGAGTGCGCGGTGCCGGGGGCGGTCAGCAGCGGATCGCCCGTGAACGGGTGGGCGCCGAGCGGCGATCCGGCGGCCACGTTCTGGTACACGTTGTGGCTGTAGGTGCTGGTCGCGTCGCTGATCACGGATCCGGCGGGGCTGCCGACGAAGATGTTGTCGGTCAGCTGCATCGTCGAGGTCCCGTAGACCTGGATCAGGTTCGCGGCGGTCGGCGCGTAAACGGTGTTGTTGTAGATCCTGGTGCCGGGTTCATCACCGCACGGGCTGGTGATGACGCCGAAGAAGCCGTCACCGCGGTCGTTCTGGCTGATGTTGTAGCGGACGGTGCCGCCGCTGGCGGTGATGCCGGACGGGCAGATGAACAGGAAGCCCGCGCCGTTGTCGTGGCTGAAGTTGTACTGGTAGAGCGTGTCGCTGCTGCCGCCTTCCAGGTCGAAGGCCATCCCGGGGGCCACCCCGCCGGAGACCTCGTTGTACTGGAACACCGCCCGGTCGGAGTTCCACGCGTAGGCACCGACGTTGTAGTCGGTGGAGCGGGTGTTGTAGCCCGCGACGGTGTTGCGCTGGACGAGGGGTTCCACCCCGTTGACGACCATGATCCCGTCGCCCCCGGTGTCGCCGACCCGGTTCTCCTCGATGAGGACGTGGGTGTTCGGCACGAACTGCGTGCCGGGTCCCGTCGGGTTGGACGCCCGGCGCTGCCAGGACGAGGCGATGCCGATGCCCGCCCGGTCCACATGGGTGACGTGGTTGCCGGTCACCCGGATGTCGTCGAATCCGGTGGGGACCGACGCGCCGCCCGCGGTGAACACGATGCCGCCGCTGGTGTCGTTGTCACGGCAGTCGCAGCCGTTGACGTCGTGCACGGTCAGATCGTCGACCGTGTAGTGCCGGCCCGTCCCGTAGTCCTCCAGCAGCACGTAGACCCCGACGCGCTGCTGGGTCGCCGCGGGCGCGGGACCGGTGTTCGTGATGTC
Organism: Streptomyces sp. RKAG337; assembly: GCF_023701715.1. NCBI lineage: Bacteria > Bacillati > Actinomycetota > Actinomycetes > Kitasatosporales > Streptomycetaceae > Streptomyces > Streptomyces sp. RKAG337. The sequence goes on from NZ_JAJOZA010000001.1 coordinate 205,004, forward strand.
GAGATGCCGCAGGACATATCCCTCGACGTTGTGCAGGAAGACGGCCGCTGTAGCGCCCTGGCCGTCGATCCGGGCGGCCGAACCTGATCCGTAGGTGTTGACCGTGACGGGATGTTGTGCCGTTCCCGAGCCGCGCGGGGTGAGCGTGCCCCCGCAGCTGGTACCGGCCTTGAAGCGGAGGGTGTCCCCGGGGTGCAGCACCGTGGCGTTGACCTTGGTGAGGCTGCGCCAGGCAGTGGTGGTACTGGTTCCGGCAGCGCTGTCGCTGCCGGCCGCGCAGTCCACGTATCGCGTGGTCCCGGTGGTGCCCGCGGACGCGGGTACCGCCATCGCGAAGAGCAGGACTGCGGCAAAACAGGCGCCGGTGAGTGTCCGCACCGGCTTGATTCTGGTCATTTCCAACCCCCATTCGAGCCACTGACTGGCCGGATCCTTGCGGTGGTCGCTCGAGCTGCGCTCAAGCCCCTACCGGGACCATGGCCGCCCCGGTTCGATACGAACTGCCGCTGATGTACGGAGGTGCCCCACCATGACCCGTAGACGCACAGAGGCGTCCGGTCGCCGGCTGCGGTGGCTGGTGCCGCTGCTGCTCGTCCTCGGATGGCTTCTGGTGAGCGGTGCGACCGGATCGTTCGAGGGCAAGCTCGGCGACGTGGTCACCAATGACGGCGCGGCCTATCTGCCCGCCAAGGCCGAGTCGGTGCACGCCGACAAACTCCAGGCCCAGTTCTCCGACAACAAGACCTATCCCGCGGTCGTCGTCTACGAACGCGCGTCCGGGATCACCCCCGCCGACCGCCAGGCGGTCGCGTCGGACGCCGCCGCGGCGGCCGAACTGGCCGGTGTGCGCGGGCAGATCAGCCCCGTCACGCTGTCCAAGGACGGACGGGCGCTGCAGTTCACCGTCCCGCTGGTCAACCAGATGGACCCGGTCACGGACGCGGTGAAGGCACTGCGCGCCACGGCCGACACCCATCCGGGACTGACCGGCCATGTCACCGGCCTCGGTGGCATGTACTCCGACTTCGGCGGGGCCTTCAGCAGCATCGACGGCCAGCTGCTCGTGGTGGCCGTCGGACTGGTGATCCTGGTCCTGCTGCTCGTCTACCGCAGTCCCACGCTGCCCGTCCTCGTTCTGCTGGGCATCGCCTTCGCGTCCGGGGTGGCCGCAGCCGTGGTCTACGGGCTGGCCAAGCACAGCGGTCTGACCCTCACGGGACAGAGCCAGGGTGTGCTGTCGGTGCTCGTCGTCGGCGCGACGACGGACTACTCACTGCTGCTCGTCAGCCGCTATCAGGAGGAGCTGCGCAAGACCCAGAACAAGTACGACGCGCTGGCCACCGCCTGGCGCGCGGTGCTCAAGCCGGTGCTCGCCTCCGGCGGCACCGTCATCCTGGGCACCCTGTGCCTGCTGTTCAGCAATCTCAACAGCAACCGGAGCATGGGCCCGGTCGCCGCGATCGGCATCGCCGCCTCGCTGCTGGCCGCACTCACCTTCGTCCCCGCGGTGCTCGCCCTGATGGGCCGCGGCGCGTTCTGGCCGTTCCGTCCCGCCTTCGGCACCGCCGAGCGCACGGGCGAGGGCCTGTGGGGCAAGGTCGCCGGGCTGGTCGGCCGCCGGCCGCGCGGCATCTGGATCGCCGCGGGTCTGCTGCTGGTGCTGGCCGCGGCCTTCACCACCCAGTTCCGGGCCGACGGGGTCTCGGTGTCGGACAACTTCACCAAGAAGCCCGACTCGGTGCACGGTCAGCAGGTGCTCAACGCCCACTTCCCGGGCGGCTCGGGCGTCCCGGTGACCATCATCACCAAGGCCGCGGCGGCGGAGCAGGTGGCGACCGCGGCGCGCGGCGTCCCCGGCATCACCTCGGTGACGCGGCTGCCCAAGGAGGTCGGCGGCTACACGGAGATCGACGCTGTGCTGGCCACCACACCCGACGCGCCGGCGGCCGTCGACGCGGTCAAGCGGCTGCGTGACGTCGTCCACGCGGTGCCGGGCTCCGACTCCAAGGTCGGCGGCTTCACCGCCACCTCGATCGACACCCGGGTGGGCGGGGTCCGCGACTTCAAGGTCGTCGTCCCGCTGGTGCTGATCGCGATCCTGATCGTCCTCGCCCTGCTGCTGCGGTCGCTGGTCGCGCCGCTGCTGCTGATCGCCACCGTCGTGCTGTCGTACGCGGCCAGCATGGGTGTGGCGGCACTGATGTTCAACCACGTCTTCCACTTCGCCAACGCGGATCCCTCGGTGCCGCTGATGGGCTTCGTCTTCCTGGTGGCGTTCGGCGTGGACTACAACATCTTCCTGATGCACCGGGTCAGGGAGGAAGCGCTGCTGCACGGCACGCGCAACGGAACGCTCTTCGCGCTCCGGCGTACCGGCGGGGTCATCACCTCGGCCGGTGTGGTGCTGGCGGCGACGTTCGCGGCGCTGGCGGTCGTGCCGATGGTGGCCATGGCCGAGCAGGCGTTCATCGTCGCGTTCGGTGTGCTGCTGGACACCATCGTCGTCCGGTCGCTGCTGGTGCCGGCTCTGACGCTGGAACTCGGCGACCGTGCGTGGTGGCCGTCGAAGGCCGTCTTCGGCGCTCCGGTCCCGGCGTCCCGCGCCGGGCAGGCGGAGACCGAGCGGGAGCCGCAGCCCACGGGCTGACCGGCCCGCGCGGCCCGATCGTACAGCGGAGAGCCCCCGGTCCTGGATCCAGGACCGGGGGCTCTCCGTCGTACCGGGCGGCCGCGGTGTCAGCCGGCCTTGCGGGCGACTATCAGGGTGTCGTAGTCGCTCAGCGGGGTGACCTCGATGCCGGTGAAGCCGGCGTGCTCCGCGTAGCCGGTGATCTCGGCCGCGGGGTACTCCGATCCCCCGTCGGTCACCAGCAGCATGTCGAGGCTGATGACCAGGTTCTCGGCGTGCTCCGGCTCGTCGTCGAGCATCCGGTCGTAGACCAGCAGCGCACCGCCGGGCAGTACCGCGTCGAAGGCCTTGTGGACCAGGTAGCTGCGCTGGCTGGGGTCCCAGTCGTGCAGCACATGGCCCAGGACCACCACTTCGGCCTGCGGCAGCGGGTCGTCGAAGAAGCTGCCGCCGTGGAACTCGACCTTGCCGGTGAGTCCCAGTTCGGTGGCGAGCTCCGCGGCGAGCGGTGCCATGGCCGGCAGGTCGAAGACGTGCCCGGCCAGGTGTGGCTGGGCCCGGACGATCTGCGAGCAGAGGTTGCCGCGCGCGCCACCGACGTCCAGGACCGAGGAGAAGCCGGACCAGTCGAAGGCTTTGACCAGTTCGGCGCCCAGGACGTTGGTGAAGGCATCCATGCTGCCGACGAACTGACGGAGGATCGCCTGGTTCTTGGTGACCTCCTCGAAGTCGCTGCCGGACTGCTGCTTGCCGGTCCGCAGGGCTTCCTCGAGCCGGCCCCAGGCCGGGTACAGATTGCGGCTGGACCGCAGCAGGAAGCCGCCGATGTAGGCGTCCCCTCCGCGGACCAGGTGCCGGGCGGTGCCGGAGGAGTTGCGGTACGCGCCGTCGGCGCGTTCCAGGACCTCCAGGGCCACCAGCAGGTCGAGGAAGTCACTCAGTCCCCGGCCGTGCAGGGACAGCAGCTCCTTGACCTCGTCGGCGGTCGCCTTGCCGCCCGGCGCCTGCGCCAGCTGCGTGAACAGATCGAGTTCCACGGCGGTGAGCAGGGCCTTGGCATCGCAGAACGCGTTGCCGAGCCGGAGGATCCCGGCGGCCGTGCTGACGTCCGGGGGATTGGTCGTCATCGGGCGGACTCCTTCCTGGACGCCTGGCCACCAGGCGCCGGTGCCATCGCGTGAACTTCGCAGTCCCGCGTGGAGCTGTCCTCGAAGGGGCCTCGAACCGCAGGCGGGAGCACGGGCCCGACCGGGATGCCAGGGATCCTTGAGCCCAGGTCAGTACCCCTGACCCTGTGCCGCGGACAGTCCGCATGGCAGTGTTCCTGAGGGGATACACATGTATGACGTGAACATCCCTGTTCTCATCGTGGGAGCCGGGCCGGTCGGCCTGTCCACCGCCCTTTTCAGCGGCCGCCACGGGATCAGCACGATGCTGCTGGAGAAGCGCTCAGCCACCTCGACCCTGCCCCGCGCGCCTGGCCTGCAGGCCAGGACCCTGGAGCTGTTCCGGGCCGCCGGGATCCGCGAGGAGATCCGGGCCCTGGAGATGGGTGACTCACATCCGTTCTTCGAGGGCGGGATCATCCAGGTCGACACCTTCGCCGAGATCGACAAGGCCGTCGTCCTGGAGTCGCCCTCACTGGACGGCCCCACCGTCAGCCCCGAGCGGGTGATGGGCTGTGGCCAGGACCGTTACGAGAAGGTCCTGGTCGACAAGGCCCGGGAGTTCGGCTCCGACATCCGCTTCGGTACCCGGCTGGTGGAGTTCACCCAGGACGACGAGGGCGTCACCGCCGTCGCCGAGGAGCTGGCCACCGGCAAGCGCTTCACCATCCGGGCCGGCTACCTGGTCGGCGGGGACGGCGCCAACAGCGCGGTCCGGCAGCAGCTCGGAGTGGAACGCACCGGCCGGGGCACCGTGTTCGACGCCCTGAGCATCTACTTCACCGCGCCGGAACTGGAGGTCATGCTCAAGGACCGCCCGTTCATCCTGTGCTACGCCAACGTCAACGGGACGCTGATGGGCCTGTCCAGGCTGCACGGCTGCAACCCGTTCCTGGCCGCCCCGATCTACCACCCCGACAAGGGCGAGAAGCCCGAGGACTTCACCGACGAACGCTGCGTCGAGATCGTCCGGGCGGCCTCCGGGCGGCCGGAGATGGACGTGGAGATCGTCGCCAAGGTGCCGTGGCAGGGCGCTCAGCTGGTCGCCGAGCGCTTCCGCACCGGCCGGGTCTTCCTCGCCGGCGACGCCGCGCACCTGCACCCGCCGGCCGGCGGTTTCGGGGCCAACACCGGTATCCACGACGCCCACAACCTTTCGTGGAAACTGGCCGCGGTCATCAAGGGCTGGGCCGGCGACACCCTGCTCGACACCTACCACGACGAGCGGCACGCCGTCGGCTCGGCCATGGCCGAGCAGGCGATGGTCCGCAACCGCATCCGGCACGGCTACGCCTCCGACGAGGACCGGGCGACGATGGTGGACGACATCATCATCACCCTCGGCTACCGGTACGTGTCCACGGCGATCAGCAGTGAGAAGCCGGGACCGGTCCTCACCCCGCACCTGGAACTCACCGGTGAGCCCGGCACCCGGGCGCCGCACCTGTGGCTGGAGCGGGACGGCGTCACCCTCTCCACCATCGACCTCTTCTGGGACTCCTACGTCCTGCTCACCGACCCCGCAGGGGCCGCCTGGGCCAAGGCCGCGGAGAACGCGGCGGCGGCGCTGGGAGTGCCGCTGAAGGCTCATGTGGTGGGTCCGGACAGCGAGTTGCGGACCACCGACCGCGACTTCCACAGCGTCTACGGGATCTCCCCCGGCGGCGCCGTACTGGTCCGGCCGGACGCGTTCGTCACCTGGCGGTCGGACGGCTCGGCCCAGGACCCCGACACCGTGCTCGGCGAGGTCCTCGCCCGCGCGGCGGGCCTGGACCCGGTCGCCGCACCGGCAGCGCACTGAAACCGCCGGGGGCGGTCCGTCGTACCTGACACGACGGACCGCCCCCGGCACTCGTACGGCCCCCGGCAGCGGGCACAGAAAACGCCACGGCCCGGACTCGAAGTCGAGTCCGGGCCGTGGCTGTTCGGCAGAGCGGAACGTCAGAGCGCGGCTTCGGCCAGCAGGCCGACCTGCTTGAGGTCCGCGGTGCACGGCAGCAGGATCAGCTCGTCGCAGCCGGCCTGCTCATAGGCGCCGACGGCCTCCCGGATCTGCTCCGGGTCCACGAGCACCCCGGTGGCGGCCCGCTCGGCCTTCACGTTCACGAAGGAGTAGTAGTCGCGCAGATAGCGGCCCGCCGTCGGTCCGGCGTCCGGGCCGAGGCAGGCGTACACGAGCGAGAACATGCGCGGCCGGTCGGTACGGCCCGCCGCGGTCCACTCCTCCTTCGCGCGGCGCACCAGCTCGCCGTAGTCCGTGGCCGAACTGCCGCCGGCGATCCAGCCGGTGCCGTACTTCGCCGAGCGGCGCATCGCGGTCCGCGAGTGGCCGCCGACGAGCAGCGGGATCCCGCCCGGGCGGTCCGGCCGGGGGCCGATGCCGGGCACCGGTCCCGCGCCGTCCCAGGTGGCGCGCAGCTCGTCCAGCAGGGTGTCGAGCCGCGGCCCCCGGCCGGGGTAGTCCGCGCCGGTGGCGTTGTAGTCGTCCTCCCGGCCGCCGGCCGCGACCCCGAGGGTCAGCCGGCCGCCGGAGATCGCGTCGACGGTCGCCGCCTGTTTGGCGAGCAGCGCCGCCCCGCCGCGGTAGCCCGCGATGAGGATGGTGCTGGCGAGCCGGATCCGTTCGGTCACCGCCGCGGCGGCGGCCAGCGAGACGAGCGACTCGAAGTTGTCGTACACCAGCCGGTCCAGCACGCCGAGGCTGGCGAAGCCGGCCTGCTCGGCCTCGCGCGCCCAGGAGGGCAGTTCCGTCCCTGACTTGTCGGGGACGGTGGTGGGCAGGCCCAGTCCGATGTCCACGTCAGACACCGCCGTCGACGTTGAGCGTGGCGCCGGAGATGTAGCGGGAGGTGTCACCGGCCAGGAAGAGCACCGCGCCGGCGACGTCGTCCGGCCGGCAGATCCGGCCCAGCGCCGTCATCCCGACGATGCGCTCCACCGCCTCCGGCGGCAGCCCGGCGCCCGGTTCGGTCTCGGTGAGGCCGGGGGCGATGGTGTTGACGCGGATGGAACGCGGCCCGAGCTCCTTGCACAGCGCACGGGTCAGTCCGATCAGCGCCGCCTTGGACGCGGTGTAGTGCACCCCGCGCACCCGGCCGCGCAGGGCGACGGACGAACCGATGTTGATCACCGAGGCGCCGTCCGCCAGCAGGTCGAGCACGGCCTGCGTCACCAGGTACGCCGAGGTGACGTTGTGGTCGAAGACGCGGTGCCACTCGGTCTCCGGCAGCTCGCCGAACCAGACCTGGCCGTCCACGCCCACGTTGTTCACCAGGACGTCCAGCGTGCCGAACGTCTCCCGGACCCGTTCGGCGAGCTGCCGGACGTCGGCCGCGTCGGTGACGTCCGCCTGGAGCAGCAGATGGCCGTCGCCGAGCTCCTTCAGCTCCCGGGTGAGCGATGCGCTGTCCTCCCCCGCGCCCCGTGAGACCACCACGACGCTCGCTCCGGCACGTGCGAAGGCCAGCGCCGAGGCGCGGCCGATCCCCCGGGTTCCACCGGTGATCAGTACGCGCTTGCCGGCCAGTCCCTGCTCCATCTCCTGCTCCTTCTGTGAGTCCTCAGTACGCGGCGTCGACCTCGTAGATGCCGAAGGGCATGGCGAGCCGGGTGTCGCGGTACGGCCGCAGCGGTGCGGTGTCGCCGCGGTGCCCGGCCCCCTCCTCCCAGACGCGGAAGGCGGCCAGGTCCGCCCAGCGGCTCATCACGACCACGGCGGTGGGATCGACGGCGGACTGCAGCAGTTCGTTGCCGAGCATGCCCGGCACCTCCGCCAGCCGCTTGCTGACCAGGTGGTACGCCTCCCGCAGCGCGGCCTGTTCGGCCTCGTCGCGCACCTGGTGATGGATCATCACCAGCACTTCACCGGGCATGGGCGGCACCCTCGATGTGCTCCACCACCCGCATCGTGTCGAACGTGGCGGACGCCCGGTAGGCGTGCAGCCGCTCGCGGTGGGCGACGTGGGCCTTGCCGTCCTCGAAGGCGCGGAAGCCGGTCTCGTCGGTCCAGTCGCTGACGATGTAGTACGTGTCCTCGTCGGCGGTGCTGCGGGCCAGCCACTGGCCGATGTTGGCGGGGTGGCCGGTCACCGCGTCGGTGCCGCTGCGCCACTCCTGCTCGAACTCGGCCGCCAGGCCCGGCTTGATGGTCATTTCCAGCATCACCCGGAACGCTCCGCCGGCCATCAGGAGATCCCCCCGTCGACCGAGATCGTGGCGCCGGTGACATAGCGCGACAGATCGCTGGCGAGCCAGAGGATGGCGCCGGCGACCTCGTCGGGCAGTCCGAGCCGGCCCAGCGCGGTCTTGTTGCTGTACCGCTCGACCATCAGGTCCTGCTGTTCCTGCGGCAGGGCGTACAGCGCCTCGGTCTCGATGACGCCGAGGGAGACCACGTTGATCCGGATGCCCTGGGAGCCGAGTTCCTTGGCGAGCGACCGGGTGAGCCCGATCAGGGCCGACTTCGTCGCCGTGTAGTGCGCCCGCAGCGGTATGCCCGCCTCGGCGCCCTTGGAGCCGATGCTCACGATGGAGGAGCCCTCGCCCAGCAGCGGCAGCGCGCCCTGCGTCACCAGGTGGGTGGAGGTGAGGTTGGTGGTGACGATCCGCTGCCACTCCTCGAAGGGCAGCTTCGCGTACGGGATGTGGCTGATGGTGCCGGCGTTGTTGACCACCAGGTCGAGGTGGCCGTACAGGGTGCCGGCCTGCTCCAGCAGGTCCGCGACCTGGGCCGGGTCGCCGACGTCGGCGCGCAGCACATGGTGGTCGCCGCCGATCTCCTTGAGCTCGCGCTCCAGGGTGGAGACCCGCTCGCCCTCCTGCAGATAGCAGGTGATGACATCGACGCCGGCCCGCGCCAGCGCCAGCACGATGCCGCGCCCGACACCGCGGGTACCACCGGTGACCAGCGCCTTCTTCCCTCTCAGACCGAGATCCATATAAATCCTCCTCAAAGAAGCGTGGCCAGCGCCGCGCAGTTGGACAGCAGGGCGAGCATGGTGATCACGCTGCGCCGCTTGTTCCACAGGCCCCACTGGCCGCGGCGCTGTGTCGCGTCGAAGCCGGCGGGCAGGTTGTCCGGGTCGACGGTGCGGATCCACCGGTTGACGGGGACGTTCTTGGCGAACGAGATGACCACGGTGCACAGCGCGAGCAGTGCCGCGGCGGTGAAGCAGGACCGTGCCCAGCCGTCACCGACGGTGGCGGCGAGCACGGTGTCGCCCAGCAGGGTGCCCAGGGTGCAGATGGGCATGTACGGGTCGTAGCGGCCGGAGAAGAACGCGTGCGTCCGGACGTAGCCCTCGTCGGGCAGCCCCGCGAGCAGCGGCCAGCCGCCGAGCAGCGTGCCGAGCATGCATCCGGCCGCGAGCCCGTTCATCAGCAGCACGAGTGGGATGAGGAGAGCGGGCACCGGTGACCTCCGGGGGTGCGTCCGCGGCTACTTCCGGGTGGAGGCGGCCTCGACCTTGTCCTTGATCAGGGACATCTGGATGGCTGTGTTCCGGTTCAGGTGCGCGGTCATGCCGGCATCGTCCACGGGGGCCTGCGGCTTCATGTGGAAGTCCTGGACCCAGCGCATCCGCACGCCGTCGGGCGTCTCGGTGTACTCCCAGAAGATGTTCATGAACTCGAACGGGCCGGTCTCCACCCGGTGCGCCCGCACCGTGCGGGTGGCCCGGTCGGGGGTGCGCTCCGAGACCCAGCTCCACACCTGGCCGTCGTCGTCCGGGTGCATCGTCAGCCGGAACGTCACGGTCTCCCCGGACTGCTCCAGGATCTCGGCCTTGGCGTACTCGCTGAACAGGTCCGGCCAGTTGACGACGTCGTTGGTGGTGTCCCAGACCTCGTCGATCGGCGCGTTGATCACTATCTCGTTGTCCGTGTGCCCGGCCATCGCCACTCTCCCTTGTCTCTCGCCTTCGTCCCGATTCCGCCGTCAGGAGGCGGAACGTCCCAGTACCAGGGCCGCGTTGAAGCCGCCGTGTCCCCGGGCGAGGACCAGTACGGTGCGCAGTGCGGCGGCCCGGGGTTCGCCGAGGACCAGGTCCAGGCCGTACCCGGGGACCGGTGCGTCCGGTCCGACGGTGTGCGGGATGACCTGGTCGCGCAGGGCCAGTGCGGCGGTCGCCACGTCCAGCGCCGCGCCGCCGCCGTACAGGCGTCCGGTCAGCGTCTTGGGAGCCGTGACCGGCACCCCGCCGGGCCCGAACACGGCCCGGATCGCGGCGGCCTCGGCCGCGTCCTGCGCCGGCACGCCGGACGCGTCCGCGAAGACCACGTCCACGCCGGCCGGTGTCACTCCGGCGTCCGCGAGGGCCGCCTCCAGGGTGCGGCGCAGCGCCGGCGGCCGCTCGGAGCCGGGCGCCGGGTCGAAGCCCGCCGCGTAGCCGAGCACCTGGGCGTAGCCGCCGCCCGCGCCGCGCGCCTCCGCGTCGGCGGCGCGTTCGAGGATCAGCATCGCGCCGCCCTCACCGGGCACGTAACCGCTGGCCGCGGCGTCGAACGGCAGATAGGCCCGGCCCGGGTCGCTGACGGTCGACAGGTTTCCGGTGCTCAGCTGGGCGGTCAGGCCGTACGGGCACAGTGAGGCGTCCGTACCGCCGGTCACGACCAGCCGGGAGGTGCCGCGCAGCAGCCGCCGGCTCTGCCCGATCGCGTCCAGGCCGCCGGCCTGTTCGCAGCAGAGCACACCGCAGGGTCCGCGCATGCCGTGCCGGATGGAGACCTGGCCGGTGGTCGCCGCGTAGAACCAGGCGATCGACTGGTAGGCGCCGACCCATGTCGGGTCGTTCTTGTACAGGTTCTCCATCTCGTGCTGGCCGAACTCGGTGCCCCCCGAGGAGGCCGCGGTGACCACGGCCATCTCGAACTCCGGCAGTTCGGCCGGCACGACCTTCGCGTCGGCCAGTGCCTCGGCGGCGGCGGCCAGGCCCAGGTGGGTCCAGCGGTCGGTCTGGGTGACCAGCCGGCTGGGGACCTGTGCCTTGGTGTCGAAGTCCGCCACCTCACCGGCCAGTTGGACGGGGTAGCTGCTGGGGTCGAAGCGGGTGATCCGCCCGATCGCCGGTTTTCCGGCCAGGACCGCGGCCCAGTGCTCGTCCACCGTCAGTCCGGTCGGCGCGGTGACCCCCAGCCCGGTGATCACCGGGGCGGCTTGCGTCGCGCTGCTCACCGTCAGCTCCTCTCGTACGGGACGGCGCCGGGCCTGGCCAGCACCATCGCGCTCTGGAAGCCGCCGAATCCGCTGCCCACGCTGAGCACCACGTCCATGGCGTGGTCCCGGGCGGTGACCGGCACGTAGTCCAGGTCGCACTCGGCGTCGGGGTTCTTCAGGTTGGCGGTGGGCGGGACGACCTGCCGGTCGAGAGCCAGCGCGCAGGCCGCGACCTCGATGGAGCCGATGGCTCCCAGCGAGTGTCCGACCATGGACTTGATGGAGCTGACGGGCACGTGGTAGGCGTGATCGCCGAGGCTCCGCTTGAACGCGGCGGTCTCATGACGGTCGTTCTGCTTGGTGCCGGAGCCGTGGGCGTTGATGTAGCCGACGGCGGTCGGGTCGAGCTTCGCCTGGTCCAGGGCGACCCGGATGGCCTCGGCCATCTCACGGCCCTCGGCCTTGAGTCCGGTCATGTGGAAGGCGTTGCTGCGGCCGGCGAAGCCGACGAACTCGCCGTAGATCTTGGCGCCGCGCGCCTCCGCGGCCGACTTCTCCTCCAGGACGAGGACCGCGGAGCCCTCCGCCAGCACGAAGCCGTCCCGGTCCCGGTCGAACGGCCGGGAGGCGTGCTCCGGGTCGGCGTTGTTCGATGTGGTCGCCCGGATCGCGTCGAAGCAGGCGGCGGTGATCGGTGAGAGCGGTGCGTCGGTGGCCCCGGCCAGTACGACGTCGGCCGAGCCCTCCTCGATCAGCTGCACACCGTGCCCGATCGAGTCCAGCCCCGAGGTGCAGCCGGTGGAGACCAGCGCCACCGGGCCCTCGGCGCCCACCGCGTGGGCGACCTCCACGGCCAGGGTGCTGGGCACCATGTAGCCGTACAGGTGCGGAACTCCGTAGGTGCTGTCGACGAGCCAGTGCTTGCCGCCGTCGCTGAGGGTGACGTACTCCTCCTCCAGGCCCATCGTGCAGCCGACCGCGCTGCCGATGGAGACCGCGATCCGCTCCGGCGGGAGCGCGGACAGCTCGGCGCCGCTGTCCTCCAGTGCCTCCCGCGCGCAGACCACCGCGAACTGCGCGGCCCGGTCCATCCGGCGGATCTGCTGGGGTGTCAGACCCGATGCGACCGGGTCGAAGTCCACTTCCGCGGCCACCTGGGAACGGAACGGCGCGGGATCGAAGAGCGTGATCCGCCGGGTCGCGGTGCGTCCGGCGGAGAGCTGGTCCCAGAATCCCTCCCGGCCCACGCTTCCCGGTGCCAGGACGCCGATCCCGGTGACCACCGCACGACGGCTCACGGGGCGCCACCCACGTTCGGGTTGGGCGCCTGCGGGTTCGTCGGCAGCTCGGTGTCCACGTGCCCGAGATCCGGGCGGGGGGCCAGCGGGGAGAGGTGGAAGGCGCAGTGCGCCTTGACCTCGCCGATGTTGACCAGCCGGTGGCGGACGCCGATGGGCACCAGCAGGGAGTCCCCCGGGCCCAGCTTGAGCGGCTCGCCGTCCAGCGTCATCTCGAGTTCCCCGTCGATGACGTGGATGAACTCCTCGGAGTACGGGTGGTAGTGCTCGGTCACGAACTCGGCGGGGTCCAGGTACATCACTCCGCCGAAGCCCGAGGTCGAGCCGGCCGTCACGGGGCTGAGCGTGACCCGGATGTCGCCACCGCGCTTGCGGTTGGGCGACACCTCGTCCGCCGAGATCCGCACAGGCTGCGCGGTCATTGGATCCTCCCCTGCTCGGGCGTCCACACGTAGAAGGGCACGGCCATGGCGTCCTTGGGCTCTTTCCAGTTCGGGTCGAACGGCGACACGCACTCCGCGAGCTTGCGGTTGATGTCGTCGTAGAGCGGGTGGCTGCGCGCCCGGTAGAGGCCGTCGGTGATGTCCTCGTCCGCCTCGACCAGATGGAAGTACAAGTCATGGAAGGCGAAGAGGGTCCGTCGCGACACGCCAATCATGTGCGGCAGATCCGACGCGTCAGACTCCGCGAAGATCTTCGCGATGTCATCGGCCTTACCCGGCCGCATCTTCGCCACGATCAAAGTCCGGTGCACCGTCGACCTCCTTCGATACGAGTTGCTCGGACCAACAGCCGGAACCGTCACAGCAGGCTCTAAAGACCTGCTCGAATCGGACTGCAGCTGGGGACCTGCGCGCGAACTCCGGCCGAACGGCCGGGAACGCGACAGCGCTCCGCGCGTCCCGCCGGAAGGGGCGGGGACGCACGGAGCGGCTGGGGGAGAATCCGTCGGGCCGTCAGAGCACGGTCAGGACTTCGTCTCCAGGGTGTCCACGCTCAGCTGGAGGATGCTGCGCATGGAGGCGTTGCGGAAGAAGGCGCCGAACGCCTGCGGCGACGAGGTGTCCCGCTCCTCCAGCAGGTACGGGGCCAGCCGGCTCTCCGCCGCGTGCACACCGGGCTGCATGGCCATGTGCTTGCCCACCGCCGCGAGGTCGCCCTCGTAGTGGATGCAGCGGACCATCACATCGTCCTTGATGAAGAGCCCGGTACCGAGAATGCGACCGGCGTCCGTACCCTCGTCGGTGCGCAGGTCGGCGGTGTCCACCCGGTTGAAGTTCTCGAAGATCTTGGCGATCTCGTCCTCGTTGCCGGGCTTGACCCGGTAGACGATCGCTGCGTACGGCATGCGATTCCTCCCACAGATTCGAACTCGATAGCGGCCGGTCGCCCCAGCCGGCCGGTGGCGCTGTACGGATCGGTCAGGCCCTACGCCGGTGGTGACCGCCGGCGGCGGTCAGCGGCTCTGCGCCGGGCTGGTGTTGATCATCTTCAGCAGGATCCGCGGGGTCTCCGCCTCGACCACCGCGTCGTCCGAAAGGTCGATACTGCGTTCCCGCTTGATCACGCCGGTCACCTGGAGCAGCGCGAGCGAGTCGTAGCCGAGTTCCATGAAGGGGGTGTCCTGGACGTCTCCGTCGAGGTCGACACCGTCGGGCTCACCCGCGCATTCGCGCAGCTTCGCGGTCAGCTCCTGCAGAGTGAAGTCACTCATCCGGTTTCCTCTCCTCACTGTCGTGAGCCCCGCTGAAGGACCCGGACGGCAGCGTGCCCACCGCTCCTCCAGAAGGACTTGAGCCGGAGTGGGACGCGGCTGTCGGAGCCGAGTGCTGCGCGACCGGCCTTCTAGCCGGGTTCGACGCGGCCCGGCGATGGTCGGGCGATCCAATGTCCGGTCACTCCAAGGAGGATCATGTGACGACGACCGGAGACCTGCCCGCCACCGCGGAAGTAAGCCCTGGGCCGCTGATCCGGCTCTCCATCGCGGACTGCGGGGCCAAGGTGCTGCAGGGCGCGGTGCGCGTGGGGGTTTTCACCGCCCTGGCGTCCGGGCCCGCCACGGAGTCCGAGATCCGGGAGCGCACCGGTCTGCACCCCCGGTTCTCCGCGGACTTCCTCGACGCCCTGGTCGGCCTGGGCCTGCTGGACCGGGAGGACGGCGCCTACCGCAACTCCCCGCTGTCCACGGCCTATCTGGTGGAGGAGACCGAAAGCTATCTGGGCGGTTTCATCGAGCTCACCAATGAGACCCTCTACGACACCTGGGGGCGGCTGCCCGACGCGCTGATCAGCGGAGAGCCGCAGACCCTCGACCCGGACAAGGGCGGTTTCTTCGGCGACCGCCATGAGAACCCGGACAAGATGAAGCGGTTCCTCAAGGGCCTGGACGCGTTCAGCGACCGCATGGGCACCGAGCTGGCCGCGTGCATCGACTGGAGCGGGATCGCCACTTTCACGGACCTCGGCGGTTCGCGCGGCAACCTGTCCTCGGTACTGGCCCGCACCCACCGGCACCTGACGGGGGTCTGCTTCGACCTGCCCCGCACCCAGCCGCTCTTCGAGGAGCACATGGGCCGGCTCGGACTCACCGACCGGGTGACGTTCCAGGGCGGGGACTTCTTCGCCGACACGCTGCCGAGCACCGATGTCGTCGTACTCGGCCACATCCTGCACGGCTTCGACAGCGAGCACAGTCTGGCGCTGCTCAAGCGGATCCACGACAGCCTGCGGCCCGGTGGCCAGGTGCTCATCTACGACCGCATGATCGACGACGACCGGCGGGACTCCGACCGGCTGCTGAGCAGTCTGCACATGAAGCTGGTCAGCCAGAACGGCCAGGAGTACCGGGTCGGCGACTGTGTGCAGTGGCTGCACGAGGCAGGCTTCGCCGAGGCCTCCGCACAGCCGCTGCTCAGCACCCACACCCTGGTGATCGGACGGAAGGGAGATCGCAGTGGCTGACGAGAACGTGCCGGTGCTCGTCATCGGCGGCGGCCTGACCGGGCTTTCGGCGAGTGTCTTCCTCACCCACTTCGGGGTGCGTTCCCTGCTGGTGGAGCGGCACCCGGACACCTCCGGTCACCCCAAGGCGCGGGCCATCAACCCCCGCACCATGGAGATCTTCCGCGCGGTGGGCATGGAGGACGCCATCCGCGCCGAGGAGTCGCCGATCGCGGGCAACGACGTCCTGGTGCACGTGGAGACCCTCGCCGGCCCCGAGCGGGTCCGGATGCCCAGTGCGGCGCCCGAGGACCTCAGCCGGATCAGTCCGGCGCGCTGGGCGATGATCGACCAGAACCAGCTGGAGCCGCTGCTGCGCAAGCAGGCGGTGGCGACCGGCGCGGAGGTGCGGTTCAGCACCCAGCTGGTGTCCCTGGAGGAGGACCTCGACGGGGTGCTGGCCACGGTGCACGACCGGTCTACCGGCGTCACCAGCACCATCCACGCGAACTACGTGATCGCCGCGGACGGCAGCCGCAGCCCGGTGCGCCGGATGCTGCGGGTGCCCGACCGGGGCAGGGGAACCATCACCAACCTGGTGAGCTTCTTCTTCCACGCCGATCTGAGCCCGGCACTGGCCGGCCGCAAGGTCATCGCCGCGTACGTCAACAACCCGGTGGTGCGCGGCACGCTGATCCCCATCGACAACGAGAAGCGCTGGGTGTTCAACGTCTCCTTCTACCCCGAACAGGGCGAGGGGCCGGAGGACTTCACCGAGCGGCGCTGCCTGGAACTGCTGCGCAGCGCGATCGGCGTCGACGACCTGCCGGCGGAGATCGAGGACGGCAGGATGCTGCCGTGGGAGATCTCCATGCGGATCGCGGAGCAGTTCCGCGCGGGCCGGGTGTTCATCGCCGGTGACGCCGCGCACGTCATCCCGCCGACCGGCGCGTTCGGGGCGAGCACCGGCATCCAGGACGTCTACAACCTCTCCTGGAAGCTGTCACTGGTGCTGGCCCGGGCCGCGGGCCCCGGTCTGCTGGACACGTACGGCACCGAACGCCGCCCGGTGGCCCTGGAGACGGCCAAGCAGGCGGGCCTGCGCTTCGCCGTCCGGGAGGGCAAGCGGCTGGAGGACGTCGCGGACGAACTCGTCGACGAGACGACCATGACGTTCGGCTACCGCTACCGGTCGGGCGCCTTCTCCCCGCAGTTCGCCGAACCGGCGGGACCGCTCCTGGAGGACCCGGACCACCCGTCCGCGCAGCCCGGGGCACGGGCGCCGCATGTGATCGTCCAGGCGAAGGACGGCCCGGAGATGTCCGTCGTGGACCTCTTCGGCCGCGGCTTCGTCCTGTTCACCACGGGCGCGGCCGACAGCCTGGCCGCCGCCGCGGCCCAGACCGCGGGCCGGCTCGGGGTGGACCTGGTCGCCTACCGGGTGGGACCCGACGGCGAACTCACCGACCCGAAGGGCGAGTGGGCGGCCCGCTACAAGGTGGGCGACGACGGGGTGGTGCTGGTGCGCCCCGACGGATTCGTCGGCTGGCGTGCCGCGGGCGCGGTGCCCGGCACCGCGGATCTGGAGCGGGCGCTGCGCCAGCTCCTGGACCTCGGGGCGGCCTGAGCCGCGACCAGGTGCGGCATCACAGACGGGAGCCGCGCCACCGCCCGGGACAGGCGGTGGCGCGGCTCTCCTGTGTGCTCTTGTTCTTTACAAGGCGGCTCTTGCCCTTTACAAGGTGCGGGAGTGCGCCGCCCGGGAGAGGGCGTCGGCCAGGATCGCGGCCGGGTCGGCCACCGGGCCGCGGCTGCGCCAGGCGATGAACCCGTCGGGACGGATCAGCACCGCGCCGCCCTCACCGACCCCGTACGCCGTGGTGAAGCCCGCACCGGCCGGCTGGGCCAGTACCCCGATACCGGACCGGGCGGCCAGCGGCGGCGCCGCGGCCAGCCAGGCACGGCCGTCGTCGGTGGTGTCGTCGGCCAGCAGCACGAAGTCCCGGGCGATCAGGTCGTGCAGCGGTACCGGGCTGCCGCCGGGCCGCTCGATCATGAAGTGCGGTGCCCGGGTGCCGGGTGTTCCGGTGGCCAGGTGCGGGTCCTCGAAGACCGCTCCGTCGTCGGCACCGTCCGGGTCGGCCAGCACCGCGCCGGAGCGGTAGCGCTGACCGAACAGCACGGTCGGCTCGGGCCGGTGCCGTGCGGCGATCTCCTCGTCGAGCCCGTTGCGCTGCAGATAGCGGATGACGCCCTGTTCGACGGTGAACTCCGCGACCGGCAGCCGTTCCGGCTCGTAGCTGTCCAGCAGTGAGGGCCGGGCCAGTCCGCGCAGCACCAGGGCGAGTTTCCAGGACAGGTTGTGCGCGTCCTGGATGCCCATGTTGCCGCCGAACCCGCCGGTCGGCGGCATCACATGCGCGGCGTCGCCGGCCAGGAACACCCGGTCGTGGCGGAACCGCTGCGCCACCTTGGCGGCGATCTCCCAGTCCTGCCCCGACTCCACCTCGACGTCGAGGTCCGGTACGCCGACCGCGGCGCGGATCAGCGCCAGGCAGCGCTCCGTCGTGTAGTCGGCGGCGGACTCGTCGGGCTGCAGGCTGACCGCCAGGCACCACCGGTGGGTGTACGGGTCGAGCTGCCCCAGCACGCCGTGCACCTCGGCGTTCTTGACGAAGCACAGGAAGAACTCACGGCCGGCGACCAGTGCGGTCAGATCCGCGTGGAAGATCATGATGAGCTGGCGGCCGAAGGCGCCGGGGCCCTCCGCCTTGATGCCGAGCCCGTCCCGGATCGGACTGCGGTTGCCGTCCGCCGCGAACAGGTAGTCGGCGCGGACGTCGTGCTCCTCGCCGGTCTCCACCGAGCGGATCCGGGCGGTGACCCCGTCCTCGTCCTGGGTGTAACTCACCATCTCGGTACCGAACCGGATGTCGGCGCCCAGCTCCTCCGCCCGGCGCTTGATCACCGGCTCCAGCCGGTCCTGGCCGATCAGCGTCCAGCCGGTGGCGCTGACGCCCTGCGGATCGGCCGGGAACGGGCCGTCGAACCAGCCGAGTTCGGGCCCGGCCAGCGACTCGACCTGCATGATGTTGCCGTATTGGGCGTTGGGCGTCTCGGCGGCCCTGACGTCCGCCTCCAGTTGCAGCGCCCGCAGGATCTCCATGGTGCGCGGGCTGGCGGCCTGGGCGCGCGGCTGCACCGAGACGGTGCGGTGGCGCTCCACCACCAGCGGTGGGAATCCCTGGTGGGAGAGGAAGAGAGCGGCCGACAGGCCCACCATGCTTCCGCCCACGACCAGCACAGGTGTCCGTTCCTCGGCCATGCACAGCCCCCTTGACAGGTGATCGGGTGGGGTCCACTGAACGGCTCGGGGCTCGGTGCGCGGTGGAGCACCGCTCGCGACCTGATCCCTGCCACGGCCCGGATTCGACCGGTCTTCCAGTACCCGCCGAGAAGCCCCTGGGACGTTCCCGGGACCTGACCGTGGTCCCACAGTCGAGAGAGGGATGAGCATGGTGTTGCTGCAAGTGCTGAGCGTCGCCGTGATCCTGGGCACCGGCATAGTCGCCGGGGTGCTGTTCGCCGTGGCGATCAGTGTCATGCCCGCGTTGATCGCGATGCCGGCGGACCGATACATCACAACGCACAGACTGCTCGGCCGCCGCTACGACCACATCATGCCGTACATCGTCACGAGCTCGGTGGTCGTCGACGTCTTCGCGGCCTTCCGGACCGACTCGGCCGGGAGCCGCCCGCTGTTCGCCCTCGCGGCGGTGTTCATGGTGGGGGTCGCCGTGGTGTCCCAGACCCGGAACGTGCCGATCAACAACCGGGTGAAGAGCCAGGACGAGAACAACCTCAGCCCGGACTGGCAGGATCCGCGGCTGCAGTGGCGCAACTGGCACGCGGTGCGCACCACGTTCGCGATCGTGGCACTGGTCCTGACCGCGGCGGCCGTGGCGGTGCTCCGATGAGCCCCGCCGAGCGGCCCGTGATCGAGCTGGGGCGGCCGGGTGACGAGGGGCTGCCCGACAACGAGGCGGTGATCGCCGCGCTGTCGGCGCCCACCCCCGGCCCCATGGCGCAGCGGTTGCTGCTGCTGCACTTCACCGGCCGGCGCACCGGCCGCGCGTTCACCATTCCGGTGGGCGCCCACAGCCTCGACGACAACCTGGTGCTGGCCACGTCCGGCACCTGGCGGCACAACTTCGCCGGCGGCGCCGACGCCGAGATCACCTGGCTGGGGGAGCGCCGGGCCGCCCGGCTGGAGCTGGTGACGGAGCCGGTCCGGGTCGCCAACAGCTATCTGCGGCTGATCCGCCTCTACGGGCCCGCCGCGCAGCGCAGGCTCGACCTCACGATCAACAGTGACGGCCCGCCGACGACCGCGGACCTGCGGGACGCCGTCGAGCGGTACGGGCTCAGCCTCATCGACGTGCGGCTGCTCACCCCCGGGCCGTCCGCTCCCGCAGAAGCCGCAGCACCGGAGAGGACCAGGGCATGAGTGGAATCGTCGGCTGGGTCGACTACCAGCGCAATCTGTCCGGCGAGGCGCCGGTGCTGCGCGCGATGGCGGACACGCTCAACCATCGCGGCGGCGACGGCGAGGGGCAGTGGCTCTCCCAGCACGCCGGTCTCGCGCACCGCAGGTTCGCGGTGCTCTCCCCCGCGGACAGCCGGCAGCCGGTGATCGCGGACCACCACGGCGAGCCGCTCGCGGTGGCCCTGCTGGACGGGTCGATCTTCAACTTCCGGACGCTGCGAACCGAGTTGGAGGGGCGCGGGCACACCTTCCGCTCCGGCGGCGACGCCGAAGTGGTGGCCAGGGCTTATCTGGAGTGGGGCAAGTCCTTCGCCGAGCGCCTGGAGGGCGCCTTCGCGGTGGCCGTGTGGGACGTGCTGCGGCAGGAACTGCTGGTGGTGCGCGACCGCCTGGGCATCAAGCCGGTGTGCTTCGCGCGGACCGGCCCTGACTCCACCTCGGGATTCGTCTTCGGCTCCGAGCCCAAAGCACTGCTCGCCCACCCAAAGGTCGAACCCGTCGTCACCGCCGACGGGTTGCGCGAGGTCACCGCCCACGGCAAGAAGCCGGGGACGACGGTCTTCCGCGACATCACCGAGGTACGCCCCGGGCACCTGGTGCGGGTGCACTCCGGCGGGGTGACCGAGGAGCGTTACTGGGGGCTGACCGCGGAGCCGCACACCGACTCGCTGGCGACCACCGTGGACACCGTCCGCGGACTGCTGTCGGAGTCGGTCGGGCGGCACCTGGTCGCCGATGTGCCGGTGGCGGCGCTGCTGTCCGGCGGTATCGACTCCAGCGCGCTGACCGCGCTGGCCGCCGGCGCGCTGAAGGCGGAGGGCCGCGGCGCGATCCGCACGTTCTCGATGAACTTCGCCGGCTACACGGAGAACTTCGAGGTCCACCCGACGATGCGGGCCACCCCGGACTCCCCCTTCGCGACGATGGTCGCCGAGCACGTGCACAGCGACCACACCGAGATCCTGCTCGACACGGCCGCGCTGTCCGACCCCAAGGTGCACGCCCAGGTCATGCGCAGCCAGGACACCCCCTCGCCGCTGGGCGACATGGACGTCTCGCTCTATCTGTTCTTCCGGGCACTGCGCGACCAGGCCAAGGTGGTGCTCTCCGGGGAGACCGCGGACGAGGTCTTCAACGGCTACTTCTGGGCGTACGACCCCAAGCACGCCAACTCCCAGACGTTCCCCTGGGTGAACTTCGAGCGCGGTCACGACACCGCGGTCGGCGGCCTCGGCACCGCCCTGCTGGACCGGGGGCTGCGCGAGCGGCTGGACTTCATCGGCTACGCGGACGGGCACTACCGCGAGGCGGTCGCCGAGGCCCCGCGGCTGGCGGGCGACTCGCCGGCCGAGCGCCGGGCGCGCGAGATCACGTATCTCACGCTCACCCGCTGGGCGCCCACCCACCTGGACCGGGCGGACCGGATGAGCATGGCGGCGGGCGTCCAGCTGCGCGCACCGTTCTGCGACCACCGGCTGGTGGAGTACGTGTTCAACGTGCCGGCCGAGATGAAGCGGGTGAACGGGCAGGAGAAGAGCCTGCTGCGGGCGGCCGTCTCCGATCTGCTGCCGGAGCCGGTGCTCAACCGCCGCAAGAGCGCCTACCCGACGACGCAGGACATCGAGTACGGCCGGTTCGTCCACTCGCGCTTCGTCGAGCTGGCGGCCGACTCCTCGGCCGCCGTCCAGCCGCTGCTGGACCAGGCGGCGACCAAGGCGGTGCTGGCCCAGGACACCACGCCCGAGGGCGCGTTCGCCTGGGTCGAGCGGGCCAACCTGGAGATGGTGCTGCAGCTCGACACCTGGCTCACCGAGTACGGGGTCCAGCTCAAGCTCTAGCAGCTCAGGTACGGCAGGACGAAGGGCCGGCCCCGGGAACTCCCCGGTGGCCGGCCCTTCGCGTTCCCGCTCTCAGATGACTCGGACGACTCAGGTCCCTCAGGTCCCCCCTCGGGTGCTCAGGTGACTCAGGTGTCGACGCCGACCCGGGTGCCGTTGATCGCGTCACCGGTGTGGCTGTACACCTGCGTGCCGGCCGGATCGTAGATCGCCACGTTCGCGGTGCCCGCCCAGTAGGTGTCGGAACTGAAGGTGCCGTTCCCCCACATGTGCATCTGCCCGGTGTAATCCCCGGTGGCCGGGTCGGTGTTCAGGATGTGGAAGTTGAAGACGAAGGTGTTCCGTCCGGTGGACGACCAGTTGCCCATCCCGATGTTCGCGGCGGCGACATGCATGACCAGGACCAGTCCGTCGGAGGTGAAGGCGGTCAGCCCCGGCCGGAAGGTGTCGAAGTGCTGCAACTGGATGGTCCAGGCGCCGGGCAGCCGGCGTTCCGCCGCGTTGCCCGGCCGGGCCGGCGCCGTACCCGTGTGCGCCGAGGCCGCCGGGGCGGCCAGCATGCCCACCGCGGCCATTCCGAGGCCGAGCGTCCCCGCCGCGCCGGCCTTTCTGACGATGTCTCTTCGGGCTATCGCGTCCGTCATGTCCAGATCCCCCAGGGTGGCTGAAATGTGATGTTCCGGGTCCCGGCAAGCTCTCAGGGGCTACTGGAATTCGAATCGACGCGTACTGGAGTGCGAGGTCAGCTGGGCTCGACCCACCTTCTAGGCACCGCTGTCACGATCACCCGCGAGAGCTCCACAGCGGTTCACAAAAGGCCCACAGAGGTACTGAAGAGGCCCCGAGAGGGAGAAGTCCTATGAGCGATGACCGGGTCCCGGTCCTGATCGTCGGCGGCAGCCTCGTTGGCCTGTCCACGGCGCTCTTCCTGGCCGGGGAGAAGATCCCCTGCCTGCTGGTCGAGCGTCACCCCGGCACCTCCGTCCATCCGCGCGCGGTCGGGTACTACCCGCGCACCCTGGAGATCCTGCGCGCCGCCGGCCTGGAGGAGACCGTTCTCCAGGCGGCCGCCGGCTTCAAGGACCACACGCTGCGCGCCGGCCTGGAGTCACTGACCGGGCAGGTGTTCTGGAGCCGCGACGAGCTCGCCGGCGGTGACGAACTCGACGACCTGACGCCGAGCCGGATGGTGCTGCTGCCCCAGGACCGGCTGGAGCCGCTGCTGCGCAGCCGCGCCGAGCTGCTCGGGGCCCGTACCTCGTACGGCACCGAGCTGGTCTCCTTCGAGGCCGACGCGTCCGGTGTCACCTCGGTGCTGCGCGACCGCGCGGACGGCAGCGAGCGGACCGTGCGCAGCGACTACCTGGTGGGGGCCGACGGCCCGCGCAGCCTGGTGCGCGAGACGCTGGGCGTGCCGCGGCATGGGCGCGGCGTCATCTCGCACCAGCTGAGCATGGCGTTCACCGCCCATATGCGCGAGGCCCTGGACGGCCGCCGGTTCAGCGTGGCGCACGTCCAGAACGAGGAGGTGACCGGGATCCTCGTGCACGACGACACCCTCACCGAGGGCACCCTCGTCGTCGCGTACGACCCGGCCGAGGGCGACAGCCTGGACGACTTCACCGACGAGCGATGCGTGCATCTGGTGCGCGCCGCGATCGGCGTCCCGGACCTCGAAGTGCGCATCCGGTCCCGTTTCCCGTGGGAGATGGCCGAGTTCGCGTCCGAGGAGTACCGCCGCGGCCGGATCTTCCTGGCCGGCGACGCCGCCCATGTGATCCCGCCGACCGGCGGCTACGGCTCCAACACCGGTATCGCCGACGCCCACAACCTGGCCTGGAAACTCGCCTCGGTGATCCGGGGCACGGCGGGCGCGGGACTGCTCGACAGCTATGACGCGGAGCGCCGGCCGCTGGGCGACTTCGTCGCCGACCAGGGAGCCCTGGAACTCGCGGTCCGCTCCAACACCGCCACCGACGAGCAGCGCGCGCGGATCGCGGATCCGCTTTCCGTGACGATGGGGTACCGGTACGTCTCCGGCGCGGTGCTGAACGGCGCCGGCGACGAGGCGGCGGACCCGCCCGCGGTCATCGACCCGCGGACCACCGGCGGCCGGCCCGGCACCCGCGCGCCGCATCTGCTCGTGGAGAGCCAGGGCAAGGAGATCTCCACGCTCGACCTGTTCGGCGGCGGCTTCACGCTGCTGGCCGGGGAGGACGCGGACCCGTGGTGCGAGTCGGCCGGAACCGCCGCCGAGGAGCTGGGGACACGTCTCACGGTCCACCGGACCGGCGGTTCGCGCGGGCAGGTGCTGCACCCGGTCACCGGCGACTTCACCGAGGCGTACGGGATCGGCCCGCAGGGGGCGGTGCTGGTGCGCCCCGACGGATTCGTCGCGTGGCGCAGCCACGGCGCCGCGGCCGGGCCCGCCGACGAGCTCGGCACCGTACTGCGCCGGCTGCTCGCCCGAGACAGCTGACCGACCGATACCGAAGACCCCCGAAAGGAACGGCCGTGGCCGCCACTCCGATCCCCCGTCACATCAAGCTCATCCTGGCCGGTCTCATGCTCTCGGTCTTCATGGGCATGCTCGACGGCCAGATCGTCGCGACCTCCCTGCCCAAGGTCGTCACCGACCTGGGCGGACTCAATCTGTTCGCCTGGGTGACCACCGGGTACATCATCGCCGCCAGTGTGATCACGCCGCTGTCCGGCAAGCTCGGTGACCTGTTCGGCCACAAGCGGGTGGTCATGGGCTCCATCGGGGTGTTCATGACCGGCTCGCTGGCCTCAGGGCTGGCCGGCTCGATGCACCAGCTCATCGCCTTCCGGGTGCTGCAGGGGCTGGGCGCCGGCGGTCTGGTCACCGGTGTCTTCGCCATCCTCGGCGCGCTGTTCAGCCCCCGGGACCGGGCGAAGTACCAGAGCTACTTCGCCGCGAACTTCGCCGTGGCCGCGCTGGCCGGGCCGGCCGTCGGCGGCATCCTCTCCGACCACCTCGGCTGGCGCTGGGTGTTCTTCATCAACCTGCCGATCGGGATCGCCGCCCTGCTGATGCTGGGCCTGCTGCTCAAGCTGCCGGTCATCAAGCGCAACCCGGTCGTGGACTACCCGGGGATCGCGCTGCTCAGCGGGGCGATCGTCACGCTGATCCTGTTCGCGAGCTGGGGCGGCTCGCGGTACGCGTGGAGCTCCCCGGTCATCATCGGGCTGGGCGCCGGGACCGTGCTGATCGCGGCGCTGTTCATCGCCGTGGAGCGCAAGGCCGTCGAGCCGGTGATCCCGCTGCGGCTCTTCCAGGACTCGACGTTCTCCCTCTGCGCCGCCCTCGGCATCATCGGCGGCGCCGTCTTCCTCGGCTCGGTCAACTTCCTGGCGCTGTTCGCCCAGGGGGTGACCGGCGCGAGCGCCACCGTCTCCGGCCTGGTGCTGCTGCCGATGATGTTCGGCCTGGTCGCCAGCACGATGATCACCGGCCAGGTGATCTCCCGGACCGGCCGGTACAAGTGGTTCCCGGTGGCGAGCATGGCCGTCGGGCTGGTGGGCGTGTCCCTGCTGGCCACCATGACCGCCGACACCAGCCGGGTGGTGGCCTGCCTCTTCATGATCCTGCTGGGGATCGGCTCCGGGCTGTCCCAGCAGGTCCTCACCCTCGCCGCCCAGAACTCCGCCCCGATGCGCGACATCGGCGCCATCACCGGGACGGTGACGCTGGCCCGTCAGGCCGGTACCGCCCTGGGGCTCTCGGTGTTCGCGACCATCTTCTACACCCGGCTGGGACACCAGCTGCCCAAGCACCTGACGCCCGCCCTGGAGGCCGAACTGGCCGGCAAGGGCGGCGCCTCCTCGCTGGCCTCCACCCACGGTCTGTCGCCCGCACTGGCGCACGCCGTCTCCAGCGCCTACGCCGACGCTCTGACACCGGTGTTCATCGCGACCATCCCGCTGCTGGCGACCGGTCTCGTCATCGCCCTGTTCCTCAAGAACGTCCCGCTGCAGAAGGCGGAACGCGGCGCGCCCGCCGCTGCCAAGCCCGAGCCCCAGCTGGCCCACGCCAACGAATCGGACAAGGACTGACTATGGCAACGCCCCATGATGTCGACGTGATCATCGCCGGTGGGGGGCCGGTGGGTGTCTTCCTGAGCGCGGAACTTCAACTGGCGGGCATCCGCAGTGTGGTGGTGGAACGCCTCGCCGAACGGAGCCCCCACTCGAAGGCGTTCGGTCTGCACTCCCGCTCGATGGAGGTGCTGGACCGGCGGGGCCTCATCGACCGGTTCACCGACGGAGCGCGGTCCTGGAGCAACGGGCACTTCGCCGGCCAGGACGTCTGGATCGACTTCAGCGTGCTCGACAGCAGCCACGCCTACGCCCTGCTGGTCCAGCAGACCAGGACCGAGGAGCTGCTCGAGGAGCACGCGCTGCGGTCCGGGGTGGAGATCCGGCGCTCCCACGAGATCACCGGCGTCGACCAGGACGAGGACGGTGTGACGGTCCAGGTCACCGGCGGCGGCGCGGACTACGCGCTGCGCGGCCGGTATCTGATCGGCTGTGACGGCGGCCGCAGTCTGGTCCGCAAGGCGGCCGGCATTCCGTTCCCCGGCCAGGGCGGGCGGGTCACCGCCCGGCTCGCGGACGTGGTCCTGGCCGACGGCGAGAACGCGCCGATGGGCATGGAGCGCACCGAGAACGGCCTGCTGTTCTGTGTCTCCCTCGAAGAGGGGGTGCACCGGGTCGCGACCTTCGACTACACCGAGGAGGGCCGCAAGAGCCCGGACGAGACGCTGACGCTGGAGGAGTTCCAGGACAGCATGCGCAAGGTCTGGGGCACCGACCTCGGGGCCCACGACGCCCGCTGGCTCTCCTGGTTCACGGATTCGGCACGGCAGGCGGAGACCTACCGGCACGGCCGTATCCTGCTGGCCGGCGACGCCGCGCACACCCACTTCCCGGTCGGCGGGCAGGGCCTCAACCTCGGTCTGCAGGACGCCTTCAACCTGGGGTGGAAGCTCGCCGCCGAGATCAACGGCTGGGCACCGGAGGGCCTGCTCGACACCTACAACGCCGAGCGCCGGCCCCCGGCCGAGGGCGTCATCGGCAACACCCTGGCGCAGATCGCGCTGATGAACCCGGACCCGATCGTCACCCCGCTGCGGGACATGTTCAACCAGCTGATGCAACTGCCCGACGTCAACCGGTTCCTGGCCGGCATGATCGCCGGCGTCGACGTGCGGTACCCGCCGCAGGGCGGGACGCACCACCAGCTGGTCGGCGACTTCGCCCGCGACATGGTGCTGAAGGGCGCCGACGGGGAGGTACAGCTGGCGCATCTGCTGCACGACGGGAAGCCCCTCCTGGTCGACCTGGCCGGACAGCCGGAGACCGGTGCGACGCTCGCCCGCTGGGCGGCCGCGGCGGGCGCCGGCGACCGGGTGCGGTCCTACGCCGGGACCGCCGAGGCGGCCCCCGGCCTGGCCGCGCTGCTGATCCGCCCCGACGGCTACATCGCCTGGGCCGCGGACCGTGACGCCACCCCCGGTGAACTGGGGGACGGGCTGTACCTGGCCCTGTCGACCTGGTTCGGACGGCCCTCCGCCTGACCTGTCCTCAGCACCCCGGACCGTCCCCGGCCCCCGCGCGAACCTCTCGTGCGGGGGCCGAGCCGCGCTCCAGTGCCGCGAGAGCGCGAAGGTGACCATTGATGCCGGGGCCGTTCCCGGCCCGCAGCGGCGGGCCCGCCCGGTCCGCCGGCTCCCCTCACCGCCTCGGAGGCCGCCCATGCCGTTCGCCGCCATCACCTACGACATCAAGGCCGGGTACGAGAAGGAGATCGGGGAGATCTTCGGCGGCTTCCGCCGGGTCGGATCGCCGGTCGTGAAGAGCGAGGGTGAGGAGACCACCCGGATCCTCGCCACCGCCGTCTTCATCAGGGACGCCACGATGGTCCGCGTCATCGAGTACGAGGGCGACCTGCAGGACGTCGCCCGCTTCATGGCCTCTCAGCCCGGCGTCCAGGAGGTCGAGCGCAAGCTCGCCCCGTACCTCACCCGGCCGCGCGACACCGGTACTCCGGAGGGCTTCATCGCCACCTTCAACCGGAGTCTGCTCACCTGCCTGACCCAGATCTCGGCGCGCGACGCGACCTGATCCATCAGGCCGCGCCTGCGGCGTGCTGACAGGGCGGCGGCCCCGGTTTCCCGGGGCCGCCGCCCTGTCAGCACGCCGGTCGTCGTACCCCTCCGGCCGTCAGCCGGCCCGCACCACCCGCAGTGGTCCCCCGCCGGGCAGCGACCCGACGGAATCGCATTCGAGTCCCGGGTCCGACGCCAGCATCGCCTGCTGCAGTTCCTGCAGCGCCGAGGACGGGTCGAGGCCCAGTTCCCTGCCCAGCACGACCCGCATCCGGTGGTAGGCCTCCAGAGCGCCGCCCCGGCGGCCGGCCCGGTACAGGGCGAGCATCAACTGGCCCTGCAACCGCTCGTGCGTGGGGTGCTGGGCGGCCAGCCCGGCCAGTTCGCCCAGGATCTCGTGGTGCCGGCCGAGCCGCAGATCGGCCTCGATGCGCTGGCTGAGGATGCTCATCCGCGATTCCTCCAGCCGGGTCACCTCCGCCTCCAGCAGCGGGCCGACCTGTACGTCCACGAGCGCCGGGCCGCGCCACAGGGCGAGCGCCTGCTGGAACAGCACCGCCGCTCCCGCGTGGTCACCGGTCTCCAGAGCACGGTGGCCGGCGCCCGCCAGCCGCTCGTACTCCACCGAGTCCACGACGCCGCCCTGGGTGTCGAGCAGATAGCCCCCGGCCTCGGTGACCAGGACGCTCTTGGCGCCGAGCGGAAGGTCGGGCTGGTCCTCCCCGGCGAGCGCTCTCGTGATCAGGTTCCGTATCTGCAGGATGTAGGTCTGCAGGGTGGTCTGCACACTGCGTGGCGGATTGCCGCCCCACAACTCCTCGATCAGCGAGCTCACCGAGACCACCCGGTCCGGCTGGAGGGCGAGCAGGGCGAGCACCTTGCGGGGCTTGATCGCGGTCGGGACGACGGAGAGTCCCGCCTGCGTCACCCGGCAGGGGCCAAGTACACCAATGTCCATCTTCTCGGCTCCTCTCGAGCGTCAGACGGCCGGTTCCAGCGGGCGGCGCTCATCGAGCACGTCGCGCAGCAGTCCGGCCAGGTCGGCGTCCCTCACGAACAAGTGGTCCCCGGGCACCGAGCCCGTCCGGAATCCCTCGGGCGCGTAGCGGGACCAGGCGTGTACCGCACCGGGCGATACCAGCAGGTCGTCCTGGCCGGACACGGCCAGTACGGGGCACGGGAGCGGATCGCCCGCCGCGGCCCGCAGGCTGCGGGCGAGCAGCAGATCGTCGCGCATGATCGTCATGGTCAGCCGCAGCCACTGCGGCCGGTCGAGCAGCTGGCTGGAGATACCGCCGGAGGCCTTCATCACCGAGAGCACTCCTTCCTCGGAGACGTCCGCGCCCTCGAGCACCGGCATCCCCAGATGCGGTGCGGAGCAGGCTCCGACGGCCAGCACCTCCGGCGGGCGTCCGCCCGCCCGGTGGTGATGGAGCGCGAAGGAGTACGCCACGAGAGCGCCGAGACTGTGCCCGTAGAAGGCATACGGCCGGTCGAGCAACGGACCCAGTTCTGCTTCCAGCTCCCGCGACAGTTGCTCCCCGTCGACGACGCGTTCTTCACGCAATCGCGTCTCGCGTCCGGGAAGTCGTACCGGGATGACGGAAATGTCAGAGCCGAAACGATTCTGCCATCGCGCGAACGACAAGGCGCCGCCCCCCGCATGATGGAAACAGAATAGCCGCAGCCTGGCGGCCGATTTAGGCCTCACCGCCAGATATCCACCCACAGCTGACCGCCTCCTGGACTTGTCCCGCCCACATCCGGACGGATGCCGCGATCGTCCACAGGCCGCCTGGAAAGCGACTTGACGCAGGCTGGAGGCGGTGGCGCCGGCTCTCAGCCGATACTCGACACCCCGACGACCGCGCCCGAAGGAACCCCGTCGAGTACCGGGTCCGCCGAGAGAATCGCCCGCTGCAACCGCTGTACCCGGGCGGAGGGCTCCAGGCCCAACTCGTCCACCAGGCCCGACCGCAGCCGGCGAAAGGCCTCCAAAGCCTGCGAGGGCCGGCCGCACCGGTATAAAGCGAGCATGAATTGCGCGTGCAGATTCTCGTGCAACGGGAATTCTGCGGTGAGACCGGCCAGTTCGCCCAGGAGTTCATGGTGCCGGCGCATGGCCAGATCAGCGTCGAGCCGGCGCTCCAGCGCCGCGAGGCGGCTTTCCCGCAGCCGCATCACCTCGACCTCGAGCAGCGTCCCGTGCTGCAGGTCGACCAGTGCAGGTCCCCGCCACAGGTTCAGTGCCTCGCTCAGCCGGCGGGACGCCCGAGCGGCGTCCCCGGCCTCGTATGCCGCGTACCCGGCCACCGTCAGCTGGTCGAACTGCCAGGCATCGACGGCGGATGCGTCCATGCTCAGCTGGTAGCCGCTGTGCCGGGTGGCCAGTACGTCCTTCGCCCCCGTCACCGACCCGAGTGCCGCGCTCAGTTTCCGGCGCAGCTGCAGGATGTAGGTCTGCAGCGTCGTCGGCGCACTGCGCGGCAGATCGGATCCCCACAGCTCCTCCATCAACCGGGCGACAGTCACCACGTGGTTGGCGTTGAGAGCGAGAACGGCCAGGATCTGCCGCGGCTTGGCGGCGCTGGGCACAATCGAAGTGCCGGCTTCACTCGCCGTCAATGGTCCCAAGACGTTGATCTCCACAGGTGCCGTCCTCTCCCCGTTCCACGCCGCCGTTGTGTCGTCTCGACCCGGCGATCGCTGCGCACATAGGAGCACGAGCAAAGGTTCCCACCTAGGGGATCGGACTGAACAGTGAGATCTTCACGGGTTTCAGGGGGAGCACCGGAATCCGAGATCATGAAATCTTCACATGAGTTCCGTGACCGACCCACTGTTCGCTGCCCAATTTTCAGCCGCACACTCCTCGGTGTACGGCCAGGAACGCATCCACAGGCCGTCGACACGCCTCAGAACTGGAGAACGAGAATGGACGCAATAGAGCAGGACTGGCGCTTCGCGGAGCTGGTGGCGCTCAGTTGGATCGAGCCGGACTTAAGCATCCGGTACGCCCAGAACCCCTCCCAGGTGCTGGCCGAGTTCGGCCTGCACGTCGACGGCGACGGCAGTACCCCTGACCTGCCGCCGGCGCCGGAACTGGCACTCGTCATCGAGGACTTCGCCGCCGCATCGACGGCAAAGGCGTGCACCGGCTGCGTGGGCTGCAAAATAGCCGCCAACTGAGCCAATAAAACCGGACAGGCATGAGGGGGATGCTGCTGTGACCGAGTTCAAGGCTCATTTGCGCGCTGAAGTGATTCCGGGTGAGGGTACTTATCTCTTCTCGGAACGGGACGTGAAGATGATCGACTGTCCTCAGTTGGAGCTGGTTGCTCCGCTCATGGACGGCCGCCGGGGATTGAACGAGATAATCCGGGACGCCTCACGGGAACTCGCTCCTGAACAGATCGGATACGTGTTGGCGCAACTCGCCAATGCCGCACTGGTCGACTTCCGGCGTACCGCACGCACGCTGGAGAACCCGGCCAGGACAGGCCTCGCGTTCTGGGAACTGGCCGGACTCGACGGTGCTCGGACCGCTGCCCGGCTCGCGGACGGATCCGTCCGCATCCTCACGGTCGGCGCGGTCGACGGCAGTGCGGTGCGGGCCGCTCTGCAGGCCACCGGGCTGTCGGTCGACACCACCTCGGCGGTCGCCGGGTCGAGCTGCGAGATTCCGCGCACCGACCTCTCCGTCGTGGTCTGTGACGACTACCTGGCCAGTGAACTGGCCGCCGTCGACACCGCACACCGCGCGGCCGGCCGGCCGTGGCTGCTCGCGAAGCCGCACGGGGCCGACATCTGGCTCGGCCCCGTATTCCAGCCGGGTGAGGGCCCGTGCTGGAACTGCCTCGCCCACCGGCTGCGCGGTCACCGGGAAGTGGAGAACCACGTTCAGCGCACTCTGGGCCGTTCCGGTCCGCTGCTGATTCCGCAGGCCTCGATACCCCCGAGCCAGGGGGTGGGACTGCACATGGTGGCGCTCGAAGCGGCGAAATGGATGGCGGGACACCGCTATCACGGGCAGCAGTCCGTCCTCACCCTGGACAACTTCACGATGACGGCCCGTCATCACGCGGTACAGCGCCGTCCGCAGTGCACCCACTGCGGTGATCCGGCACGCAGCACCGAACGGATCGGTCGTCCGCTGCCACTGCGTTCGCGCACCAAGGCGTACGCGAACGGCAGCGGCGACCGGTCCGCCTCCCCGGAGAACGTGCTGGCCCGTTACCGGTCGCACGTCAGCCCGGTGACCGGGGTGGTGAGTCAGCTCGGCCCCGACCCGGCCGCGCCACCCGGACTCCAGGTGTACCGGGCGGGGCACAACATGGCGCTGGGGACGCCCGGTCTGCGCTCGTTGCGGCAGGGCTTCCGCGGCATGAGCGCCGGCAAAGGCGTCACGTCGGTGGAGGCCGAGGTCGGGGCGCTGTGCGAGGCGCTCGAGAGATTCTCCGGTGTCTTCACCGGCGAGGAGCTGCGGGTCCGCGATTCACTGCGGAACCTCGGCGACCGGGCCATCCACCCGAACCGCTGCCAGCTCTTCGACGAGCGGCAGTACGCGGACCGGGACGGCTGGAACGCGACGCACGGCGACTTCCACCAGGTGAACCAGGTGTTCGACGCCGACGCGGAGGTGGACTGGACTCCCGTCTGGTCCCTCACCGAGCGCCGGCAGCGGCTGCTGCCGACCAGCCTCATGTACTACAACACCCCCGGGGCGTCCGGCCGCGGCTTCTGCTCGGCCGACTCCAACGGCTGTGCGGCCGGCAGCAGTCTGGAGGACGCCATCGTCCAGGGGTTCCTGGAACTCGTGGAGCGCGACTCGACGGCGCTGTGGTGGTACAACCGCACCTGCCAGCCGGGGCTCAGTCTCAGCGCGTTCGAGGAGCCCTGGATCGCGGAGCGGCGCGCGCTGTACGCGGGCCGCAACCGCGAGGTGTGGGCCCTGGATCTGACCGCCGACTTCGGCATCCCCACGGTGGCGGCCCTGTCCCGGCGCACGGACAAGGAGGACGAGGACATCGTGATCGGGCTCGGCGCGCACTTCGACATGCGGGTCGCGCTGCGCCGGGCGCTCACCGAACTCGACCAGATGCTGCCCTACGTCATGAACGCCCGCCCGGACGGCCAGGGTTACGACTGCACCGGCGACGACATCCTGGAGTGGTGCCATACGGCCACCGTCGCCAATCAGCCGTATCTGCTGCCCGATCCGGGGGCTCCGCTGCGCACTCCGGGCGACTACGCGTACGCCGCCCGCCCGGATCTGCTCGACGACGTCATGGCCATCCAGCGCATGGTGGAGGCCAAGGGCATGGAACTACTGGTCCTGGACCAGACGAGGCCCGACATCGGCCTGCCGGTCGTCAAGGTCATCGTGCCGGGACTGCGCCACTTCTGGGCCCGTTTCGCACCGGGCCGCCTGTACGACGTCCCGGTTCTGCTGGGCCGTCGCACGACGCCACTGGGGTACGAGAAACTGAATCCGGTTCCTCTCTTCCTCTGACATCGCGTCCGTACCACCGCAGCTGAAGGAGACCCCCTGTGCACCCAGAACCACGCCCCGACGTAGGCACCGACCTGCGCAGGGTCTCCTTGTGGTCGCTACGGGAGGACGTCCATCTGGAACGGGCGTCCTCCGCCGGCGGGGCGGTGCTGCACAGCCGGTGGGGTGATGTGATGGTGGCCGGCTCCGACGAACTGGTCTACGAGTCACTGCGCAGGATGAGCTTCGGACCTGTCGATCTGGAGAACATCCTGCGCGCCACCCCCCGGCCGTACGCCGAGATCACGGCGAGCGACCGGGCCCGGCTGCTGGCGTTACTGGACAGCATCTCCTACCTCGTCGTCCGCTCGCTGGGTCTGGACGACACAGAACCGCAGCTGCTGGACATGGTCCCGATCGCGCGCGGCGCCCGGCTGGACATCCGGTCGGTGCCGCCCGACCAGCCGCTGCGGCTCTCCCGGTTCGCGGTACTGCAGACCAGGGACGAACTGCTGGTCCTGGAGTCCGCGCTGTCCCTGCACCGGGCGCAGTTCCACCGGCCCGAGGCCGCCTGGGTGGTCGGGGTGCTCGGCAAGGCCACCACTCTGAAGGCCGCGACGGCCGCGCTGCCGGTCGCGGACGGCGTCGTCGCGGACATCGTCGCCTATCTCACCGCCGCCGGCATGGTCACACTCGGCGAGCACGACGAGAACGGCGCGGTGGTCTTCGCCGAGGACCACGATCCCTCACTCATCACCTGGACCCCGAACGAGCTGCTCTTCCACACCCGTACCCGGCTCGGCCGGCACGACGGCGACTTCGGGGCCACGTTCCCCTACCTCGGCCAGTTGTCCCCGGAACCGGCCGTCAAGAGCGCTCCGGACGGGGAGCGTATCCCGCTGTTCCGGCCCGATCTCGACGCGGTGCTGGCGGCCGACCCGCCGCTGACCGCGGTGCTGGAGACCCGCCGGTCCACCCGTACCTACGCGGAGGAGCCGCTCAATGAACGACAGTTGGGCGAGTTCCTCTACCGGATAGCGCGGATCCGTTCGCTGTACAGCAGTATCGGTCTGGAGCCCGCCTCCTATCCCGCCAGTAGCCGGCCCTATCCAAGCGGCGGATCGGCCTATGAGCTGGAGTGCTACATCACGCTCAGCCGCTGCGCGGGACTGGCGCCCGGCAATTACTACTACGACCCCTACGGCCACTGTCTCGTACAGCTGGACGACCCGTCGAACTCGGCCGCCGAACTCCTGGCGCATGCGAGCGCCGCCGCGGGTATGACCACGACACCCCAGGTCCTCATCACCATCACCGCCCGCTTCCGCAGGCTGTCCTGGAAATACAGCGGTATGTGGTACGCCCTCGCGCTCAAGCACGTGGGCGTGGTCCAGCAGACGATGTGCCTGGTGGCCACCGCGATGCGGCTCGCTCCGCTGCCGCTGGGCAGCGGCGACATCGAAACGTCCGCCCAGGCGTTCGGTCTTGACTGGCGCGAGGAATCGAGTATCGGCGAGCTGCTGCTCGGCCCGCTGGCACCGGACGACACCACCGCCGCGGCAGAAAGTGCCATGGGCTACCCGGTCAATGACAGCGATTGGGGCGACAGATGCGCGGCAACAGCAATTCAAGTTCATCCCGTAGCGAGTAGTCTTCCGGCACGGCCTGGTGCTCAGCACGATGACCGCTGATCCATTGCTGCAGGGGAGACAAGTAATGGTCGGTGCACGGGGGCAGGTAGAACACGATCTGTCAGGTGGCGACATTCCTGTGCCCCGGCTCGGCCGGGTCATCGTCGCGCTGACGACGTTCGGTTATCTGGCGCTGGCGATATCGAGCATGTTGGGACGGCATGTCGCGACGCGTGACATCGCGTTGGGGATCCCGATACTGATCCTGCTGTTCCTGCTGCAGAATCTGCACTCGCTGCCCAATCGCGGTGGAGCCAGACCTCGTTACTGGATCTGGACGCTGTCCGCGCAGGGCCTGCTCACCTACATCCCCTTCCTGATCTTCAAGGAGAGCTGGGTGGGGATGCCCGGCTTCTTCTCCGGGTCCCTGCTGCTCTGGATACCCGGCGCCGCCGGTTGGATCAGTGCGGGAACGGTGTCGGTCACGCTGTTCCTGATCGAGAAACAGCTCGGCGCCGATTCGTTCACCTCCTTCTACTACGGCTGCGGCGCCGCGATCATCGGCCTGTCGATCTTCGGGCTGACCCGGCTCGTGGACCTGCTCGTCGAGGTGCAGCGGGCCCGCGCCGAACTCGCCCGGCTGGCGGTGGCGCAGGAGCGCGACCGGGTCGCCAGGGATCTGCACGATCTGCTCGGCTACAGCCTCTCCGCGATCACCCTCAAGGGAGAGCTCGTCTACCGGCTCGTGAACAGCCAGCCGGAGCGGGCCTGCGAGGAGATCTCCACGATGCTGGCCATCTCCCGTCAGGCGCTGTCCGATGTGCGCATGGTCGCCAGCAGATACCGCGACATGTCGCTGGCCGCCGAGATAGCCGCCACCCGGGCCGTGCTGGTCTCGGCCGACATCGCCACCGTGGTGACGGTCGACTGCGGGCCGCTGGAGGACCGGGTCAACACGGTGCTGTCCACCGTGCTGCGGGAGGGCGTGTCGAACCTGCTGCGGCACAGCAAGGCGCAGCACTGCGTCATCGAAGTGGTTCTGGACAAGGGCGTGGTGCGCCTGCGGCTGGAGAACGACGGGCTCAACAGCTCGCCTCCGGTCGCGACCCGGCGGGACGGCCGAGGGCTCGACAACCTCTGTACGAGACTCGGTGAACTGGGCGGCACGCTCAACGCCGCGGCGGCCGAGGACGGCTGGTTCCGGCTGGTCGCGCTGGTACCGCTGGCCGGCGCGGCGGCGTAGCAGACCGACGGTCCGGTGCGCGCGGCGGCCGGCGGGGCGGTCCACCCACCGCCCCGCGTCCGGTCGTTACAGCCAGCCCGCGTCGCGGGCGATCCTGATGGCGTCGACCTTGTTACGCGCGTTGAGCTTGGCGAGGATGGTCGTCAGATAGTTGCGCACGGTGCCGACCGACAGGAACAGCCGGGCGGCTATCTCCACCGCCTCCGCGCCGTTGGCGGTCAGCCGCAGGACCTCGACCTCGCGCCGGGTGAGCGGGTTCTCGCCGGTGTCCCAGGCCGCCAGGGCGAGATGGGAGTCGATCACCCGCTCCCCCGCGCGCACACTGCGGATCGCCTGGGCCAGTTTGGCCGGCGGCGCGTCCTTGAGGATGAATCCGGAGACATGCGCGTCCAGGGCCCGGCGGAGGTTGCCGGGTCTGCCGAGGCTCGTGAGGATCAACGTCCGGCAGGACGGCATCTGCTGATGCAGTTCCGCGGCGGCGGTCAGACCGTCGATGCCCGGCAGATCGATGTCGATCACCGCTACATCGGGGCGCATCCGGACGGACGTCGGCACGATCTCGTCCCCGGACTCCACCTCGGCGATGACCTTGATGTCGACCTCGAGGTTCAGCAGGGCGACCAGCGCACCGCGGACCATGTGCATGTCCTCCGCGAGGAGAACGTGAATCATGCGTCGCGCCTCCCGGCTCCCAACTGCCCACTTCCGGGTGACAGGATCGCAGATTTGGCCACGTTCAGCACACGGATGAGCAGATTACGTGGAGGGCAGGTGCCCAAGAGCGCAGGATATGACGTCCGGACCATGACGAGGACGTGGCCGGGACCGGCCGGGAACCGGCTCAGCCGTGCCGCACCAGACGCTTCAGGTCCGGGTCGACCACCTCGTGCAGCGGCCGCAGCCGGTCGGCGAGGAACAACTGCCGCATGGCGGCGCGCTGCAGCTTGCCGCTGGTGGTTCTGCGTACGGTCCCGGGCCTGACCAGCACCACGTTGCGCACCGGCATCGCGAACTCCCGCGACACCATCTGCTGCACCTGCGACACCAGGCCGGCCAGGTCGGCGTCGAAGGTGCGCCCGGACCGTACCTCCTGGACCACCACCACGTGCTCGCGGTCGGAGTCGACGGCGAAGACCACCGTCGAGCTGAACAGGGCGCTCACCCGCTGCACGGTGCGCTCCACGTCCTGCGGGTACAGATTGCGCCCGGCGACGATCATGACGTCCTTCAGCCGCCCGGTGACGAACAGCTCGCCGTCCCGCACCACTCCGAGGTCCCCGGTGCGCAGGAAGCCGCTCTCCCCGCTCGCGGTGACCGCCTGGAAGGCGTACGAGGTCTCGGCGGGCCGGTTCCAGTACCCCTGCGCGACGCTGTCGCCACGGATCCAGATCTCGCCTATGGCGCCGGGCATCTTCACCCGGCCGCTCTCCGGGTCGACGATCCGCAGGTCGAAGTCCCGGACCAGACCGGAGCCGACGAGGGTGCGGACGGGCCGGCCGGGCGTGGGGTCCTCCAGCCGGTGGCGCTCCAGCGCGGCGGCGTCCACCGGGAGTTGGGGCGCCCGGCTGCCGGGGATGCCGCCGGACACCAGCAGCGTCGCCTCCGCCATCCCGTAGCAGGGGTAGAGCGCCGAGGGGTCGAGACCGGCGGGCCTGAACTTCTCGGCGAAGGCGCAGAGCGTCTCGGCCCGCACCGGCTCGGCCCCGTTGACGGCGTTCTCCCAGCGGGAGAGGTCCAGTTCGGCGACCTGCTCGTCGGTGACGCGCTGCACGCACAGCTCGTAGGCGAAGTTGGGGCCGCCGCCGGTGGTGATCCCGTACTCGGAGACCATCTGCAGCCAGCGCACCGGACGCCGTACGAAGCTCATCGCCGGCATGATCACGCCCTGTGCGCCCAGCCACAGCGGGTGCAGCAGATGGCCGACCAGGCCCATGTCGTGGTGGAAGGGCAGCCAGCCGCCGATCCGGGACCGGGCGCCGGTGCCCATCGCCCGCTGGATCGCCCGCTGGTTGGCGAGCAGATTGCGGTGCGAGATCATCACGCCCTTGGGCTCGCTGGTGGAGCCCGAGGTGTACTGCAGGAAGGCCAGGTCGTCCAGCGAGAGGTCCGGGCGCCGCCAGTCGTCCGGGTCGGCCGGCGCGATGGCGTCGGCGGGCAGCGCGTCGGTCGCCAGGCACACCACGTCGCCGTGGCCGGCCTCGGCCAGCAGCTGGGAGATGACCGGCGCGTGCCGGGAGTCGGTGAGCGCGAACGACGCGGCGGAGTCCTTGACGATGCCGACGACGCGTTCGATGTGCCGGCGGGTGCCGCCGGGCGGCGGGGCGGGCACCGCGACCGCTCCGGCGTACAGACAACCGAGGAAGCAGGCGATGAACAGCGGACCCTGGTCCTGCAGTATCAACACCCGCTTGCCGGCCGCGTTGTGGTCCTGCAGCCAGGCGCCCAACCGCCGGGCCTCCCGGTCGAGCCGGCCGTAGGAGATCCGGTCGACCGTCGCGGCCCCGTCCCTGGCCTCCCCGATGAAGGCGAAGGCCTCTTGGCCGGTCCGCGCCTCGGCCTGCTGCCGCACTAACTCTGCGAAGTCCGCTTGTCCAGACAAGGCTGCTCCCCCGTTGGCGTCGCCGTACGGGGTCAGAATGGGCGCGTCGCCTCAAACTCGCCTCGAACCTGAGTGGTCAGGAGCGTTCGAACCCGTGCACAAGGCCCAGCTGGCGGGCCGCCTCGCGTTCGAAGGAGCTCAGCGGGACATCCGGACGGAGGGCCTCCGGGTGCCCGGCGACGGGACCGCCGAAACTCGGCACGGGCTGGCGCTGCTGTTGCCGTCCCAGCCCCGCGGTGCGGCCCGACGGGTAGAGGTACGGGGTGATGGGCACGTAGAACGTCCCGTAGGTCACCAACGCCCGGTAGACCGGGCCCAGGAAGTAGGTGACAGACCACTTGGCGAGCTGGCTCATCTAAGGCCTCCGTGGGATTCCGCGCCTCTGTCCGGCGCTGCGTCCATGGTGTCCGCGACCGCTCAAGGACGACTCCAGCACGAGTCATGGAAGTTCTGATCCGCTGCCACCGGATTTCCTTGACGGGACGTCGACCGGATCACGAGCCCCCCGGCGGACGCTCGGCCGGGGCGCGCTCCGGCGCTCCACCGCCCCGAGGAGTGTCACTGTGACCACCTACCCGCCGCCCCGGCCGTCCGCGACGCAGGTGCCACCGGCCTACCAGGAACTCCGCGCGGGCTGCCCGGTCGCCCGGGTCACCCTGCCCAGCGGCGACCCGGGGTACCTGGTGAGCCGTTACGAGGACGTCCGTGAAGTGCTCGGCGGCGCCGACTTCAGCCGTGCGGCCACCGTCCTCCCGCAGGCCCCGAAACTGACCGCGATGCCGTTCGACGCCGGTGGTCTGTTCACCCTGGACCCGCCCGAGCACACCCGGCTGCGGGCTCTGGTCACCGCCGAGTTCACCGCGGGCCGGGTGCGCGCGCTGCGGCCGCGGATCGAGCAGGCCGCCGAGCGGCTCGTCGACGGGATGATCACCGAGGGCGAGGGCGTCGACCTCATCGGCGCCTACGCGTTCCCGCTGCCTGCCTTCGTCATCTGCGAGCTGCTGGGCGTGCCCTACGAGGACCGGGACCGCTTCCGCGGCTGGTCCGACGCGCTGCTGTCGCTCACCGCGCACTCACCCGAGGTGATGCGGGCCAACCGCGACGAACTGGTGGGGTATCTCGCGGACCTGGTCGGCGCCAAGCGCCGCGAGCCCGGCGACGATCTGCTCAGCGCGCTGGTGCAGGCGCACGACGAGCACGGCAGCCTCAGCCATCTGGAACTGCTGACGATGGCGATGACGCTGCTGGTCGCCGGGCACGAGACGACCGCCGGAATGATCGGCACCTGCGTGTTCACCCTGCTGCGCGAGCCGGACGGCCTCGCGACGCTGCTGCGCCGGCCCGCCTCCGTGGTGGAGGAGCTGCTGCGCCACAACCCGATGGGCGACGGCGGCCCGCTGCGGGTGACCCTGCGCGACACCGAGGTCGCGGGCGTGCCGATCCCCGCCAACAGCGCCGTCATCGCCTCGATCTGCTCCGCCAACCGCGACGAGCGGGTCTTCCCGGACGCGGACACCTTCCACCCCGGCCGGCCCGGCCCGTCGCATCTGGCGTTCGGTCACGGCGTCCACCACTGCCTGGGTGCGCCGCTGGCCCGCGCCGAACTGGAGATCGCGCTGACGACGCTGGCGCGCGCGCTGCCGAAGCTGCGGCTGGCCGTTCCCGAGCAGGACATCACGATGCACACCGGACTGCTGGTGAACCGGCTGACGGCGCTGCCGGTCACCTGGTGACGTGGCCGGCCGCGTCCCGCGGTCCGTAACCGCAGGCGCGGTCCCAGCCGATGTGCCCGAGCCAGGCCAGACCCGCGACCGCGAGGCGGCGGCGCCCGGTGAGCGCCGCCGCCGTCAGCAGGACGGCCGGGACCGCGGGCGAGTGCAGCAGGTTGTACGGGCGCACCGCGTAGGACGGCATCCGGTGCCAGGTGGGCGCGCCGGCGATGCCGATCAGCAGGGCGGTGTCCGGCGCCACCGCGCAGAACCACAGCACCTTGTCGCGTGTCCCGCCCAGCGCCACCGCCCCGCCCAGCGCGCTCAGGCCCACCGCCAGGCTGACCGCCCGCCCGGCCGGGTGGCGGTGCGCCCAGGTGGCGGGAGCGCCGCTCCAGCGGGCTGTGGCGGGGGCGGGTGCCCGGTCCGGGACGCGGCCCCGCGAGGCGGTGGGCGCGACCGGCGGGACGGTTCCGCTGCCGGGGTTCGGGGGCATCAGGCGGCTTCCGGTACCGCGCCGGGCGCCGCCGGTGCGGCGGCGGCGAGCGCGGCCCCCAGCAGCAGTCCGCGGGTGTGGTCGAGGTGGGCGGGCGCACCGTGCACGTCGTCGAGGACCGTCACCTCGCCCGGGACGGCCGCCCTGCGGAGCACGGCGGCCTCGCCCAGCGGCACGATCTCGTCGCGCAGGGCGGCGATGTAGTGGACGGGGATCCG
Organism: Streptomyces sp. RKAG337; assembly: GCF_023701715.1. Lineage (NCBI taxonomy): Bacteria > Bacillati > Actinomycetota > Actinomycetes > Kitasatosporales > Streptomycetaceae > Streptomyces > Streptomyces sp. RKAG337. The sequence goes on from NZ_JAJOZA010000001.1 coordinate 246,092, forward strand.
CAGCGCACCGAGCTCCTGGTCGGTGAGGCCCCAGCCACGGGTGTACCCGAAGACGAGGGACGGCGGGACGCCGGTGGTGTGGGCCAGCGCGGCGAGGGTGGTGCGGGGCACCTGGCGCTGCCAGGCCTCGTCCTCGAAGAACAGCCGCAGCGGGGCACCGACGGTGGCCACACAGGCCAGCCGGGAGTCCACCAGGGCGCAGCGCAGCGCGAGATGGCCACCGAAGCTGAGCGCGATGGCGGCGGTGCGGCCGACATCGGCGCGGCCGGACAGCGCGTCGAGGATCGCGGAGAGCATGCGCGGGGAGCGCGGCCCGTACGGCACGGTGTTCTCGCCCACGCCGGGCAGTTCGGTGACGGCGAGCGCGACGCCGAACGCCTCGGCGTGCACCAGCAGCGGCGCCCACTGCTCCTTGACGCTGACGATGCCGCCCATGACGACGATCAGCGGTTTCGGGTCGGTGGCCGACAGCCCGGCGGTCCAGCAGACGGCGGTGCCGTCCTCGAGAGGGACCTCCAGCCGCTCGATGCCGGCGTTCTGTTCCGCGCGCCAGGTGTCGAACGCCGCGACACAGCGGCGCTGGGCCTCCTGGCGGGGCGCGTCCCCGGGGTAGGGGAAGCGGGCCATCGCGTAGTGGCGGGAGGCCTCCAGGTGCAGTCCCTGGCCGGCCAGCCGGTCGCCCTCCGCGCACCAGACGCGTCCCCAGGAGCGCGCACGGTCGCCCCACGGCTCGGTGATCCGGGCCAGCAGCTCCTGGGCGGCGCCGGGTTCGATGCCCTGGGCCTGTGCGTGCAGCAGGGACAGCCCGCGCAGTTCCTCCAGGCCGATGGCGTCGTCGGCACCGAGCCGTGTGGTCATGTCCGTGCCTCCTGCTCGTGCTCGTCGTGGTCCTCGCGCCGTGCGCCGCGGGCCCGTTCGGCCCGCTGGTCGGCGAAGTACGCCGGCTCCAGCATCCGGGCGCGCAGCCGGGCGGAGCCGTCGAGCGCCCGGTAGACGCCGCGGCGCACCGCCACGGCGGCCGGGGCCGACCAGGTGAAGATCCGCTCCTGGCGCAGTTGCAGCCGCCGGGAGCGGGCCACCTCGCGGGACCGCTGTCGCTGGAACTGTGCCGTGGCGCGGTCGAGTCCGGCTGGTTCCCCGCTGTGGAGCGCGGCGGCGGCCAGCGGCGCGAGGGCCGCCGCGTCGGCGAGGGCGTGGTTGACGCCCTGCCCGAGGACGGGCGACAGGGTGTGCGCGGCGTCGCCGATCAGTACGGCGCCCGGCGCCGACCAGTGCGGCACGGTGGTGCTGAAGATGTCCAGCAGCGCGGTGTCGGACCAGTCCCGCAGCGTCTGCCGGGCGGGCGCCGCCAGTTCGGGGGCGAGCTCGCCGAGCCGCTCGTGCAGCGCGTCCAGTCCTGACCTGCGCAGTTCGCGCAGCCCGCCCTTGGGGATGTTGAGGCCGACCCGGACGGTGCCGCCGGAGTCGGGGAGCAGCAGGGCGTGCCGGTCGCCGCGGATCCGGATCCGGTAGGCCGCGTCCGTCCACTCGGCGGGGCGCGGCAGCCGCATCCAGATCACGTCCCGGTCCAGCGGCCGCACGTGGGCGTCGAGTTCGGCGAGTTTGCGGATCCTTCCGTAGCGGCCGTCCGCGCCGACGGTGAGCCGGGCGCGGATCTCGCACTCCGCCCCGCCGGGCCCGGCGGCCCGCACGCCGGCGGTCCTGCCGTCCGTGGACAGCAGGCCCTTGGCGGTCCAGCCGCGCAGCATCCGGAAGCCGTCCTGGCGCTCCGCCGCGGCCTCGATCTCGGCGAGCAGCAGGGACTGCGGGATCTCCAGCGGGAAGCGGTACGGATAGGGGAAGGACTCGAAGCCGACGTCGAGTACGGTCCTGCCGCCGTCGGCGACCTCCAGCCGGCGCACCGGCAGGGCGATGGCGCGCAGCGGTTCCAGGACGCCGCAGCGGTCCAGCAGCCGGACGCCGTCCGGGGACAGCGACTCGCCGCGGAAGTCGCGGCGGCCGCCGGCGGAGCGTTCCAGCACGGTCGTGCGCACCCCGAGCCGGACCAGTGCGAGGGCCAGCGCGAGTCCGGCCGGCCCGCCGCCGACCACGACCACGTCGGTCCCGGCGGGCGGCGGGGCGGTCATGCCGCCACTCCGGCTCCGGTCAGCGGCACGTCCGTCGCGGCGGTGGCCTCGGCGGCCGGCTGCGGCGCCTCGGCCGGCTGGTGCAGCAGCGCGGTGACCAGGCCCTCGTCGAGCATGGTGCCGGCCCGGGTGTCGTCGGTGTCGCCGAATCCCGCGTCGTACAGCGCCCAGCTGGCGGTGTAGCGGCCTTCGACGCGGCAGGTGCCGAACGCCCACTCCTCACCGGTGCCGGGCGAGCCGTCCGGTCTGAGCACTTGGACCGGATGCCCGCTGGGGCCGAAGCCGAACTCGTTGAACCGGAACCGCATGCCCTGGCCGATGGCCTTGCTGTACGCCTCCTTCAGCGTCCACAGCCGCACCATCTCCTGGTTGCGGTCGCTCTCCCTGACCTGGGACAGCATGGTGCGCTCGTACGGGGTGCACACCTGCCGTTCGATGCCGGAGACCAGCATGGAGCGGTCCTCCAGCTCGGCGTCGACTCCGATCCAGCCGCGCCGGGTGATGCCGACCAGCAGCAGTTCCTCGGTGTGGCTGAGGCTGATGTCGATCTGGTCGCAGCCGCGCAGATAGGGGCGGCCGCCGGGCTTGTAGGCCAGCTCCACGGTGGCGGGCGGGGCCTGGATCGCCTGTGCCGCCACGTGTTTGAGCAGCAGCCGGGAGGCGGCGAAGCGCTCCCGCACATGGTGGTGGCGCATCGCCTGGTAGCGGTGCCAGTCCCGGCCGAGCACCGGGCGCAGCTCCGGGTCGTCGAGGTTCTCGGGCACCCAGTCCGACAGCAGGGCGTGGACCATGACGCTGCCGCGCTCGTTCAGCGCCTCAACCACGCGGTGCCACGGGCCTTCCGGACTGGTCACCCTGATGGGCCGGCCGATCACCGGAACGGCGTTGGGGGGCGTCCCACCCCCCGGGAAGAGCGGCATCGCATGCCTCCAGGAGTAGTGCCAGGTCGTCCAGTACGTCGGCGGCCGCCGCGCCGTCGAGCACGCGGTGGTCGAAGGTCAGACCCAGGCGCAGCACCGGCGCCACGGCGACTCGCGTCGCACGGGCCACCGGAACCTCGGCGATCCGGCCCGCGGTCAGGGTGACCGCGGTACCACCGTAGGAGTGGAAGGTGTCCACCCTGCGGTGGCCGAGAGAGCTGACCGCCACGGTCCCGAGCAGCTCGGCCCGGCGGGCCCGGCTGCTCACGGCCGTCCGGAAGGCGAGGTGCCCGAGCGGCGGTGGCAGCCGGCCGAGCCGGCGCACCCCCTCCGCTCCGGGCAGGTCCTCGGCGGCTCCGTTCCGGTAGCGGTCGACGAGTTGCTGGATTCCGGCCAGGTCCAGCCGGTCCACGTCGGGCAGCACCGCCACCCGCACCGCGCGCCGGCCCTCGTCGGCGGTTCCGCTGTCGAGGGCCAGCTTCGCGTGCACCCGTTCGTAGCGCAGGGTGCGCGGCACGATCCCGCCGGCCGTCGTCGCGTTGGCCTCCGGGTGGTCGGCCAGTACCCGGCCGGCGGCGTACAGCAGATAGCTCACGACGGAGTACCGGCGGCCCTCGGCACGGGCCGCGGCCCGGTGTGCCTGGACGCCGGTCATGTCGATGTCGGCGCCCAGGTGTACGGGGGCGGCGGCGCGGGCCCACCGCAGGAAGTACCGGGTGTGGCGGCGGGCCCGGTCGGATCGCGCGGTGTCCTGGCGGGTCGCGGCCCGGCCGGTCCCGGCCTGACCCGAGGCGGCCTGGGGCGTCACAGCCCCACCGCCAGCGCGTGGATCTCGGCGAGGCTGCCGGCCGTGACGAGCTCGGCGACCGGCAGCGGCCTCCCGGCCTCCTCCTCCAGTACCGCGACGAGCCGGAACAGCAGCAGCGAGTCCCAGCCCGGGAGCGCGTCCAGCGGTGCCCCGGCGTCCTCCGGGCGCAGGAACAGGCCCAGTTCCCGGTTGAGCAGGGTGATCATGTCCTCGACTCCTGTCACTGTGCCTCCTCCTTCATTCGGTTGTGCCGCACGGTCCTCATGACGCCTCCAGGGCGAAGCCGGCCGATATCCACCGGCTGGACTCGACGCAGGCGCACAGCGCCCGCGCGCCCGGGGTCAGCAGCGGCAGCAGTTGTTCCAGCTGGCTCATGACGAGGGCGTTCCCGGTGTTCCCGGTGTCGGCGACGCAGGAGATCTCGACGGCCTTCTCGACCCCGAGCCGCTCGCGGAGCGCCGCGGTGATCCGCCGGGTCATCAGACCGCCGAGCTGCGGCGGCAGCAGATAGCCGAGTTCGGACGCGGACCAGCCGAGGGTGTCCAGCAGATCGGCGCAGACCCGCTGCGCCAGTTCCGGGACCAGGCACTCGACGGCCTTGTAGTCCTCGGAGACCGGCGGCAGCGCGCTGTCGCGGTCGGCCGCCCCGTACCACTCGACGTGCTGGCCCGGCGGCTGGCCGGGCAGAGCGAGCCGGTTCCCGAGCCCGTGGAAGGCGGCGCTGCCGGGGGCCGGGGCGGCGCTCACCACGGCGGCGCCCGCGCCGTCGCCGAAGATCACGTAGTTGACGAGCTGGGCGGGTGGCATCCGGCGGAAGTCCTGCTCCAGATCCAGGTGTTTGGCGCAGACGTCCCCGCCGAGCACCAGTCCGTACGGCCCGCCGCCGGACCCGGCGGGTTCCTGGGCGAGCAGCGCCTCGGCGAGGGTGAACGCCTGGACGGCGCCGGAGCAGCCCGACTGCAGCTGATAGGCGGGGATGCCGGCGGCGCCCAGCCGGTCCGCGACGACGGCGGCCGTGGTGGGCATCAGGGAGTCCGGGGTCGCGGTGGCCAGCACCACGAAGGAGAGGTCGCGCACGGTCAGTCCGGCCCGCTCCAGACCGCGGACGGCGGCCTGTTCGCACAGGTCGGCCAGCAGACAGCCGACGCCGCCCGCGAGGTCCACGGCGAAGTGCCGGGTCCGGGTGCCGATGAACATCTCCACCCACTCGGCGGACAGTCCGAGCCGCCCGGCCAGCGCGTCGTTGCCGATCGCCGGGCCGGGCAGCGCGGTGGCCGCCGAGAGCAGGTGCATGCCGGGCTCCGAGGGCGGGCGCCCGGTCATCAGGCGGGGACCCGGGCGAGCTGCTCACGCAGATAGCCGATGAGGGTCGTGACCGAGACCAGGCTCGACATCATCTCCGGGATCGACAGCTCGCCCAGCGCCGGTACCGCCTCCTCCAGCCGGTACTTGAGCTCCATGAACATCACCGAGTCGAAGCCCAGGTCGTCGTAGAACCGGTCGTCGTCGCGCAGGGTGCCCTCCTCGGCGCCGGTGATCCCGGCGACCGTCTCGCGCACCGCCTCGGCGAGGCCGCCGCCGTCGTGCTCGGGTGCCCGTGGGCCGGAGTCGGCGCGCACCAGCGACAGGACCGGGCTCCCCGGTTCGCCGGCCGGCGCCGCCGCGGGCCTGGGGGGCTCGTGCCAGAACCGGGCCGTGGTGTCGAAGCTCTGCGGTGCGAGCCGGGCGTGGACCTGGTCCTCGGGGCGGTAGAGCCGCTCCCAGCGGATGTCGACGCCGGCGGTGTAGAGCGCGGCGGCCGCCTCGGCCGCGGTCAGCGCGCCGCTCTGGGCGTCGCGGACCACCGAGATCCCGGGCAGCGCGCTGCCACCGGGCAGCCGCCGGGCGAGCGGCAGCAGGACGGGCTTGGGGCCGAGTTCGACGAGGTGCGTGACGCCGGAGCCGAGCAGCGCGGCGGCGGCGTCGGCGAACCGGACGGTGCCGGTGATGTGCTCGCACCAGTAGTCGGCGTCGAGCGGCCGGCCGGCGAGCAGTCCGCCGCGGACGGTGGAGAAGAACGGCAGTCGCGGCTCGCCCGCGGTGATCCGGTCGGCCGTCGTGCGGAAGCCGGGCAGCACCGGGTCCATCAGGACCGAGTGGAAGGCGTGCGAGACCTTCAGCGGGGTGCAGCCGACGCCGCGCGCGCCGAGCTGTTCGCGGATCCTGCCGATGGCCGTCAGATCACCCGACAGCACGGACGCGGCGGCGCCGTTGGCGGCGCCCAGGCCCACCAGCGGTTCGCCCGCGAGGACTTCGCGCAGGTCGTCGGGGTGCGCCCGTACCGCGAGCATCCCGCCGCCCTCCGGCAGCGCCTCCATGGCGGTGCCGCGGGCCGCGACGAGCGCCGCGGCGTCCTCCAGGCCGAGCGCGCCCGCGGTGACGGCCGCCGCGAACTCGCCGATGCTGTGGCCCAGTACGGCGCCGGGCCGCACTCCCAGCTCCTCCAGGTAGCCGGCCAGCGCGTACTGCACGGCGAAGACGGCGGGCTGGGTCCAGCCGGTGCGGTGCACCCGTTCGTCGCGGCCGAGCAGCAGTTCGGTGATCGATCCGCCGAGGTGCGGTTCCAGGGCCAGGGAAGCCTCGTCGAGGTGGCGCCGGTAGAGCGGCGACTCGCGGTACAGCCGGCTGGTCATCCCCGGGTACTGGGCGCCCTGGCCGGTGTAGAGGAACGCCACGACCGGGGGTTCCGGCGGTTCCGGCACGCCCTCCCCCGCCTCCGCGGCGGCGTCGAGCGCGGCGGCGAGCCCGGCGGTGTCCTCGGCGGGGATCGCGATCCGGTACGCCATGCCGGTACGGGTCAGGTTGCTGGTCCAGCACAGCGGGGTGACCGGCTCCTGGGCGCGCGCCGCGAGCGAGCGGGCCTGGACGACGAGGTTGCGGCGCAGCGCCTCGGCGTTGGGCGCGGTCAGGGTGAAGACCCCTGGATGCTCGCCGTCTTCGGCGTCCCGGTCCTCCGGGACGGGAGGAGCCGTCGGGCGGGGTGCGGAGGACAGCACCACATGGGCGTTGCTGCCGCCCATGCCGAAGCTGGAGACGGCGGCGAGCATCTCGCCCTCGGGCAGCGGCAGCGGTTCGGTCAGCAGCCGCAGGCCGTGCGCCGCCAGGTCGAGTCCCGGGTGCTCGCCGCCCGCGGTCCTGACCGGCGGGACCAGCCGGTGCTCCAGCGCCAGCACGGCCTTGATCAGGCCCGCGATGCCCGCCGCGCCCTCGGCGTGGCCGATGTTGCCCTTCACCGAGCTGATCGCGCACGGTTCCGGCCGCAGTCCGCCGTACACGTCGCCGAGCGCGCGGGCCTCGATGAGGTCGCCGACGGGGGTGCCGGTGCCGTGCGCCTCGACCCAGCCGATCCGCTGCGGCTCGACCCCGGCCCGCCGGCAGGCGGCCTGGATGACCTCGCGCTGGGCGCGCCGGGACGGGGCCATGATGCCGTTGCTGCGGCCGTCCTGGTTGACGGCGCTGCCCAGCAGCAGCGCACGGACCGGCCGGCCCGCTTCGCGGGCGCCCGCCAGCCGCTGCAGGACCACCGCGCCGACGCCCTCGGCCCGGCCGATGCCGTTGGCCTGCGCGCCGAAGGGCTTGCAGCGGCCGTCCGGGGCGGCGAGCCCGGACTGCCCGTAGATCTCGTCCAGGACGTCGGACATCACCAGGTTGACCCCGCAGGCCAGGGCGATGTCGCATTCGCCGGACAGCAGCGCGCCCATCGCGAGGTGCACGGCGATCAGCGCGGAGGAGCAGGCGGAGTCGACGGTGAGGCTGGGGCCGCGCAGGTCCAGCTGGTACGAGAGCCGGTTGGCGAGGATCGCCCGGCCGGCGCCGGTGCCGGTGCGCGGGGTGATCGCCGCGTCGTCGGCCAGCCGCAGCCGGGACCAGTCGTCGGCCATCGCGCCCACGTAGATGCCGGTGCCGCTGCCGGCCAGGTCCCTGGGGTTGACGCCGGCGTCCTCCAGGGCGCGCCAGGCGGTCTGCAGCAGCAGTCGCTGCTGCGGGTCCATGGCGGCGGCCTCGGCACGGCCGATGCCGAAGAAGGCGTGGTCGAACGCGTCGGCGTCGTCGATGAATCCGCCGTCGGGCCGGGCCGCGGGCCCGCTCGCCCGCCGGGTGTCCCCGACCCGGCGGGAGGCGGGTCTCGGCCCGACCCCGTCGGCTCCGGCGGCGAGCAGGTCCCAGTACGCCCCCGGGTCGGGGGCCCCTGGGAAGCGGCAGTCCAGGCCGAGAACGGCGATCGGGTTCACCGCGGTCCACCTCCCGGGGTGTTCCGCGTCCAGCCCGCCGTCCCGGGGGTGTCGCGGGGGTCGCTCGGGTCGCCGCCCGCCTGGTTCCCGCCGATCGGTTCACCGTAGGGGGCCTGCGTCAGCGGGCCGGTGGCGCTGCGGGCGGACTCGGAGGCCAGATAGCGGGCGAGGGACTGCACCGTGGGGTGGTCCCAGGCCACCGTCGGCTCCAGGTAGAGCCCGAAGGCGTCCTCGATGTCACCGAAGATGCTCAGCGCGGCGACCGAGTCGATGCCGTACTCCGCGAAGGGCACGCTGATGTCGATGTCCGCCGGGGGGCGCCGCAGGTACTGGCCGAGCTTCTCCAGGAGCCACCCGCGGAACTCCCGCTCCTCGACGGCGCTGCCGGGAACCACCATGTCCGACTCCTCTTGTGTCTCGGTGCCGCTCAACCGGCCAGGGGGCTGTCGTAGAGGTCGTAGCTGCGTTCGCCGTGGTAGCGGTCCAGGACCTCGCCGAGCAGCCAGTCCACCTCGTCCCGGGTGCGTTCCGGGACGGGCAGCCCCAGCCGCCGGGCGATCCGGGCGAGCGCGGCCGTCGGCCAGGCCGGGTCGGCCAGGAACGGCGAGCCGCCCCCCAGTTGTTCGCGCCACACGTTCAGGACGGCGGATCCCGCGAGCACCAGGGCGTACCGGTCGGCGAGCGCGTAGGCGTGCGGGCTGGCCAGTACGGTGCGGTCCTCTGGCGGCATCTCCGTGCACTCGCCCTGCAGTTCACGCAGTTCCTCGACGAGCGAGCGGACGAGTTCGATCAGTGCGGCCGCGTCCGTTCCCCCGCTGCCGGTGGCCCGCAGCCAGTCGTACCCGGTCACCAGGGAGGCGGCGAGCGCGTCGCCGTCCGCCGCGAGCGACAGCCGGCTCGTGTCGAGCGGCGGCAGCCCCTCCCAGCTGCGGAACAGCGAGGCGGGGGCGGGTTCGCCGGCGAACCACGACTTGCGGGCCAGCCGCGGCAGTTGCGGGATGATCGTGGCCTGGCAGGCGGCGGTCCCGGCGTGTCCGAGGCTGGTCATCGGCAGGTCGCGTACGTGCTTCTGGAAGATGCCGTACTCGCCGTTGCGTACGTAGAAGTTGGCGCCCAGCACGATCGAGAGGTCGTAGGTGGCATCCTGCAGGAACTTGGGCACCAGGTACTTCACCACCGCCGCGTACACGCTGGTCTGGCCGGGCAGCAGATGGACCGCCCGGGTGGCGGCCAGCGCGAGGGAGTCGCAGATCAGCAGGTCGGTGAAGGCGCCGGCCACGGTGGACCGGGCGTGCGGGATCTCCAGTACGGAACGGCCGTACAGCTGCCGGTCCACGGCGAAGCCGACGACGGTGCGCAGCGCCGTGTCGGCACCGGCCAGCACCATCGCGGGGATGGCGCTGCGGGTGATCTGGAAGGACCGCAGGGCGATCTCCACGCCTTCGCCGAGGCCGCCGACGAGCGCGTCGCCGGGCAGCGGGCAGTCGCGGAAGTGGAAGCCGCCGATCTCGCAGCCCTTCACCCCGACCGTGCGGTAGCGCGGCAGGTGCTCGAACCGGTCGGCGGGCAGCACGCCCTTGTCGACGAGCAGCACGGAGTGGCTGCGGGCGCCGGCCTCCTTCGCGGTGCGGCTGAACAGCACGAGGGCCTCGGCGCGCCCGGCGTTGTTGATCACTTCCTTGCGGCCGTCCAGCCGGAAGCCGGTGCCGTCGGGGAGTGCGGTGAACTCGTTGCGGACGAAGTCGTTGCCGTGGGCCAGCTCGTGGTAGGCGATGGCCAGCCGGCCGCCGCCCATCAGCAGGTCGGCGGTCCAGCGGCGCTGCTCCGGCGTGCCGGCCGCCCACACCGCGACCGCGGCGAGGAAGGAGGTCACGCCGTAGCCCAGCGCCAGTGAGGCGTCGCGGCGGAAGACCGGGCGCAGCACCCGGGCGAGGGTGTCCACCCGGGCGAGCCGCCCGCCGAGTTCCACCGGCACGAACTCGTGGTTGAGGCCGAAGCCGGTGAGCGCGTCCTCCGCGGAGGGGAGGAGTTCGCTGCGGTCGTCGGCGGCGAGCAGCGCGTCGTGCCCGAAGGGGTTGTCCGGGTCGCGGGGGTCGCCGAGCAGTTGCTCCAGTTCGGCGACCCTGGCCTGGATGGCGACTTCCGCCGGGTCCACCGACCGGAGCCCGGCCGGCTGCGCCGGCGCGGCGTCCGGGACGGGACCCGGCTGCGGGCGGGAGCTGTTGTCCTTCAGCATGATGGCGGTCCCTCGGCTATCGGGCAGGGCAGCAACGAGAAGAGACTGCCGTCCTGGTACTGCTGGGTCAGCTGTGTGTAGAGCCGCTCGAACAGCGGGTCCTCCGCGGCGCCCGCGGCCGGACGCGCCTCCAGGCGGGCCAGCAGCCGGTTCAGTACGGCTTCGAGCCACAGGCCGTCCTGCCAGAGCCCGCCGGTCCCGCCCGCCTCGGCCTCACGGTGGCTGTGCAGCCACAGGCCCAGGCAGGCGGCCCCGGCGAAGCAGAGCCCGTACTTGCGTGCGTCGGTGAAGCTCTCGGGTGACGCGGCCGCCACCGTTTCCATCCGGCGGGCGATCCTGCGGTGCAGCGCGTCGGCCGCCACCCGCAGTTCCGCGGCGCACCGGGCGGCGCCGCCGAGCGCGGGGTCGAGCAGCGCCGCGTCCGCCAGCCGTGTCACGGAGGCGGGCAGGGTGCCCAGGACGCTGCTGCCGTAGCGGGAGAGCAGGGTGAGCCGCTCGGGGTCGAACGGCGGCAGCGGCCGGCTCAGGTTGAACAGGGTGCCCAGCCGCGGGCGGTGGTCCAGCGGTCCGAGGTAGTTGCGGGCCAGGGAACGGAACTGCGCCACCAGCGAGTACTGGTTGACGAGGGTGTTGCCGTCGAAGATGCCGACGATGCGGTGGTCGCGGGCCACCTTCTGGAAGCTGCCGTGCGCGAACTCGCCCGACAGGAACGACCGTGCGCCCAGCAGGGATCCCAGCGAGGCGACCTGTCCGTCGATGATGGTCGGCACCAGGTACTTGGCGACGGCGGAGGTGACGCTCAGCTCGCTCGGCAGGGCGTGGATGCTGCGGGTCGCGACCGTGCTCAGCGCCTCGCAGACCAGCAGGTCGGCGTAGGCCTCGGCCAGGGTGCGCCGGGTGAGCGGGAGTTCGGTCAGCCGTCGGCCGTAGAGCACCCGCTCACTGGCGAACTCCATGGCCAGCCGCAGCGCGTGGTCGGCCGCGCCGAGTGACAGCGACGGGCAGAGCGTACGGGTGAGCTGGAGCGACTTGAGGAGCAGTTCCGCACCGCCGCCGGCCCCGCCGACCACCGCCTCCGGTCCCACCACGGCGTCCTGGATGACGACGCCGCTGATGTCCGCGCCGCGGATGCCGTGGGTGGGCACCTTGGGCAGGCAACGGTAGGTCTCCTCGGGCAGTTCCTCCTTGTCGAGGAGGAGCAGGGTGAAGCCGCGCGGGCCGCCGACCGGTGACGTACGGGCGAGCAGGCTGAGCAGCCGGCCGCGGGTGGCGTTGTTGATCAGCCACTTCTCGCCGTTGACGCGGTAGCCGGGGCCGACCGGTTCCGCGGTGAGCTCGCCCGCCATGATGTCGCTGCCGTGGGTGCGCTCCGTCAGCCCGAGCGAGACCCGGGCACCGGCCTTGACCAGCGCACCGAGCCGGACCGCCGCCGCGTGGTCGCCGGAGACCCACACCGACACCGAGCCGAGGAAGGTCTTGCCGTGTCCGACGGCGACCGTCAGATCGCGCCGGGCCAGCATCCGGATGAGCTGCTGCAGGTCCTCGAAGCCGGTGAGGACCCCGCCGTAGTCGGCGGGCACGTAGTAGTCGGCGAGGCCCCAGGCGTCGAGGGCGGCACACGCCTCGTCGGGGAACTCCTCGGCGTCGTCCAGCCGGACGGCCTCCTGGTAGGAGAAGACGGTGGCCGGGTCGCCCGGGTCCCCCAGCTCCCGGTCGAAGCGGGCCGCCAGCTCCCAGGACGAATGGCGCAGTTGCGGGACCGCCGGGGCGCCTTCCCCGGCACCGGCGCGCCGCAGGACCGTCACCATGGCCGCCGTCCCGGCTTGTGGAACGTCGCGCGTACGTTCACAGCAGGTTCCTTTCGGGTCACTCCGGGCGATGCGTCCGAGGATGTGTACCGGCCCTCGAATCCAGCTCAAGGGGGCGTCCACGCTGTGGGTTGATGAGAAGAATTCAGCCCGCCGTTACCGGCCGGTCGCCGGTGCCGCCGGGACTTCTGCGGCACGCTGGAGGGAAGGGAACCGCGCGGGACGTCCACCGAGGATCCGCGGGCGGCCCGCGGCGGACAGCCGGCCGCGCCGACCGGGCGGATACGTGGACACGCTGAGGAGGCGTCGCCATGCCCATGCTCGTCATCGAGGGCACGTACCGGATCACCGGAGCCCGTCCCGACGGGGACTCCATCCGCTTCCATCCCACCGATCCGGCCCACTGGGACCTGGTCGAGGGCAAGCACCGGGTGCAGCGCAACGCGACGGGCGGCGCGCAGCTGCGGCTGGACGCGATCGACGGGCTGGAGACGCACTACATACCGGCGCACGGCCATGAGCTGCACCAGCCGGCGCCGTACGCCGACCAGGCCGCCGGGGAGCTGCTGTCCTGGCTGGGCTTCACCGGGGTCACCCGCGACGGCCGCGGCACCGTGAGCGCGGCGGAGCCGGCGCAGCTGCCCGGCTATCTCCTCACCCGCGGCGCCGACCTGTACGGGCGGTGCGTCGCCCTGGTCGGCAAGGGCGCGGCGCCGGGCACCAGCGGGGAGCGGATCCGGGTGGAGGCCCCGCTGCTGGAGGAGACGGCCAACTTCCACCAGCTCGCGGAGGGCCTGGCCTATCCGACGTACTACCGGAACCTGTACGTGGATCTGCGCCGGGCGCTGACCGCGGCGGTGGACGCGGCCCGGTCCAAGGGCGTCGGGCTGTGGTCGCTGGACGTCACCCAGTCGGGGGCGCGGATCGACGGCCTGGAGTCGATCACGGCGGAGGCCGTGATCATGCCGAAGCTGTTCCGGCGGCTGGCGGACTATCTGGCGCTGGGCGCGGGAGACCCGTCGCTGGCCGGTTTCGCCGCGTTCCTGGACCAGCGGGGCGATCGGGTGCTGATCGTGTCCCGCGGCCAGTACACCGGCTTCGAGACGGTGGTGGAGGTCTCCGGCCGGACGGTGCGGATGAACCGTCCGCCCGAGGACCTGGTCTTCGACGAGGGCTGAGGCGTCCCGCTCCGCGGCGGGGGCCTGTCCGGGCCGGTCCCCCGCCGCATCCCGGTACGGCCGTCACATCCCGCTTCCGGCCGTCACACCCCCGTCAACCGTGGAATCCGTCCGACCAGCTCGGCCCACTCCGCGTCGATCTGCCCCGGTACCATCCGCCCGGCCGACCGCCACTGGTCGGCCAGGGCGGCGTACACCGGGACGTCCGAGCCGTGCGGAATCGTTCCACCCCGGGTGACGCGCCAGGCGGCTCCGTCGTTCGCGCCGCCGCTGTCCCGGGTCCATTCCGTCGTTCCCATGACAGGACCAACGAGGCCCACCCGCTGATCGCCACTGCACCCGGTCACCCCATCACCCGGATGAGTGAAGTCGCCGGAATATCCGATCGGCACACCCCGTTATGCGCACCATGAGCACTGTCGAGCTGACCAAGGACAACTTCGACGAGGTCGTGACCAAGAACGATTTCGTCCTCATCGACTTCTGGGCCGCTTGGTGCGGCCCGTGCCGGATGTTCGCCCCGGTCTACGAGAAGGCCGCCGAGGCCAATCCGGACCTGGTCTTCGCGAAGGTGGACACCGAGGCGCAGCCGGAGCTGGCCGCCTCGTTCGACATCCAGTCGATCCCGACGCTGATGATCGTCCGCGACCGCGTCGCCGTCTTCGCCCAGCCGGGCGCGCTGCCGGCCGCGGCTCTGGAGGACGTGATCGGCCAGGCGCGTGCGCTGGACATGGACGAGGTCCGCAAGTCCGTCGAGCAGGCCCAGCAGGGTTCCTGACCCAGCGCCCCCGACCGCTCGCCCCGGCCTCCGCCGCTGAGCGCCCCCTCCACATCTGACGACTAGTCAGTTATGGTGCGGCTTGCTGTCCAACGGACGGGAGGCGGCGATGGGGAGCACGCACACGGCGGGGGCCGCAGACACCCCGGACACCGGCTCCGCGGCCGGCACCACGGTCGCGGAGCTGGTGCGCGCGCGGTGGAAGGACCACCGGCCGGGCCTGAAGTACCGGGATCTGGTCCTCACCCATCACGAGACCACCGCCGCGTCGGCGGCGCGCGCCGCGCTGCTGCGTGATCTGCTGCCGCCCGGAGCGCAGCCGCATGTCGGCGTCCTGCTGGACAACGTCCCGGAGTACCCGCTGTGGCTGGGCGCCGCCGCGCTCGCCGGCGCCACCGTGGTCGGCGTCAACCCGACCCGGCGCGGCCCGGAGCTGGCCCGCGACATCGCCCACACCGAGTGCGCCCTGCTGGTCACCGAACGCGCCCACCTCCCGCTGCTCGACGGCCTCGACCTGGGGCCGTCGCTCTCCCGCGACCGCGTCCTCGTCGTCGACGACCCCGCTTACGACGCGCTGCTCGCCCCCTACGCGGGCGCCGAGCCGGAACCCGCGCCGGAGGTCACGCCCGGGACCCGGATGCTGCTGTACTTCACCTCCGGCTCGACCGGCGCCCCCAAAGCGGTGATCTGCTCCCAGGGCCGCCTCGCCCACGCCGGGCGGGCGCTGGTCGACTCCCTGGACGTGGTGCCCGAGGACGTCCATTACATCTGCATGCCGCTGTTCCACGGCAACGCCGTCATGGCCAACTGGGCCCCGGCGCTGACCGGCGGCGCCGCCGTCGCCCTGCGCCGGAAGTTCTCCGCCTCCGGTTTCCTGCCCGACATACGGGCCTACGGGGCCACGTACTTCACCTACGTGGGCCGCGCCGTGCAGTTCCTGCTCGCGACCCCCGAACGCCCCGACGACCGCGACCACCCGCTGCGGCACGGCTTCGGCACCGAGGCCGGGGCCGTCGACGCCACCCGCTTCGCGGCCCGCTTCGGCGCCCCGCTCATCGAGGGGTACGGCTCCTCCGAGGGCGGCGCCGCCATCCAGCGCTCCCCCGGCACACCGCCCGGCGCCATCGGCCGCGCCGCCCCCGGCGCGGACCTCGCCGTCGTGGACCCGGACACCGGCCGGGAACGCCCGCCCGCCCGCTTCGACGCCGACGGCCGGCTGCTCAACGGCGACGAGGCGATCGGCGAGCTGGTCAACCGCGGCCGGAGCACGTTCGAGGGCTACTGGAAGAACGAGCAGGCCGTCGCCGACCGGCTGCGCGGCGACTGGTACTGGACCGGCGATCTGTTCTTCCGCGACACCGAGGGCTTCTTCCACTTCGCCGGGCGCAGCGACGACCGGCTGCGCGTCGACAGCGAGAACCTGGCCGCCGCGGTCATCGAGAACATCCTGGCCCGCTTCCCCGACGCGGCCTCGGCGGCCGTCTACGCCGTCCCGGACCCGGTGGCGGGCGACCAGGTCATGGCGACCCTCGCCCTGCACGAGGGCGCGGCCTTCGACCCTGCCGCGTTCGCCGCCTTCCTCGCCGCCCAGCCGGATCTGGGGACGAAGATGCCGCCGCGCTTCGTGCGCGTCACCGAGCGCATGCCGGTCACCGCCACCAACAAGGTCCACCGGGTCGGCCTGCGCCGTACGGGCTTCCGGTGCGCGGATCCGGTCTGGTGGTCGCCGCCGGAGGCGGGCCCCTGCGGCGCGGTATACCGGCCCTTCACCGCGGCGGACCTGCGGGCGCTGCTCGACCGGTACCGCGCCCAGCACCGCGACGCGCTCCTGGACCGCTGACCGGCGGCCTTGCGCACGGCCCGTTGTCAGTGCCCCGCTCTACGCTCGACCCGTGACCACTCCTCTCCCCTCCGCGCCACGCGTCGCCGTCGCACCCGACCCCGTGGGGCACGGTGGGCGGCTGCTGGCGCTGGACGAGGAGGGCGCAGCGGCCGGGTCCGCCGAGCGCGTGGCCGATCTCGCCGCGGCCATCGCCGCCCGCGAGGCGTCCGGCGGGCCGCGCTGGGTGTGGGCGGCGACCGAGGACCTGTACCCCCGGCTGCTCGACCGGCTGCCGGTACGGCCGGCCCGCTGCCATGACCTGAAGCTCGTCGAAACGCTGCTGCTCGGCCGGGACGGCCGGCACGGACAGCCGCGCTCGCTCGGCGCCGCCTGGGCGCGGCTGAAGGATCTGCCGGTCCCCGAGGACGCCCGGGAGGGCGCGGCCGACGACCAGCCGGTGCTCTTCGCGGCCGACCGGCACCACCTGCCGCAGGACGCCGATCCGCTGACGGCCGTCGTCGCCGTGCACGCCGAGCAGCAGCGCCGGCTCCAGGAGGGTGAACACCCGGGCCGGATGCGGCTGCTGTGCGCCGCCGAGTCCGCCGGATCGCTGGCCGCCGCCGAGATGGGCCGCGGCGGACTGCCGTGGAGCGCCGCCGTGCACGACGAGCTGCTGACCGGTCTGCTGGGCCCCCGCCCGGCGGGCGGCGCCCGGCCCAAACTGCTGGGCGAGCTCGCCGTCCAGGTCCAGGAAGCACTCGGCAGCCCCGTCAACCCGGACTCCCCCGCCCAGGTGCTGCCCGCCTTCGCCCGGGTCGGCGTCCAGCTGCCGTCGACCCGCTCGCATGTGCTGCGCGAGGTCGAGCACCCGGCGGCGGCCCTGCTGCTGCGCTACAAGGAACTGTCCAGGATCCACGCCGCCCACGGCTGGGCCTGGCGCGAGGCCTGGGTGCGCGGCGGCCGGTTCCGCGCCGAGTACGTCGTCGGCGGCGTGGTCTCCGGCCGCTGGGCGACCCGTGGCGGCGGCGCCCTGCAGATCCCCCGGCTGTTGCGGTCCGCGGTCGTCGCCGACCCCGGCCACCGACTGGTCGTCGCCGACGCCGGCCAGCTGGAGCCCCGGGTGCTCGCGGCGATGTCGGCCGACACCGGCCTCGCCGCCGCGGCGGCGGAGGGCGATCTCTACGCGGGCATCGCGCGCACCGCGTTCGGCGGCGACCGCAGCCGCGCCAAGATCGGGCTGCTGGCCGCCATGTACGGGCAGACCAGCGGTGAGGCGGGGCAACTGCTCGCGATTCTCCGCCGCCGTTTCCCCGACGCGATGGGCCTCGTCGAGTCCGCCGCCCGCATCGGTGAAGGCGGCGGCGTGGTCCGCTCCCGGCTGGGCCGGACCTCCCCGACGCCGTCCTCCGGCTGGCTGGACACGGACGACGCCGACCTGGGTTCCGGATCCGGCGCGGGATCGGGTTCCGACGACGGCTCCTCACCGGACCGGCGGGCCGCCCGTTCCTGGGGGCGTTTCACCCGCAACTTCATCATCCAGGCCAGCGCCTCCGACTGGGCCCTGGCCATGCTCGCCGCCACCCGGCGCCGGCTCGCCGCGATCGGCCCGGAGCCGCAGCTGGTCTTCTTCCAGCACGACGAGATCATCGTGCACACCCCCACCGACCTCGCGGGCGCCGTCGAGGCCGCCGTCGCCGCGGCGGCCGAGGAGGCCCGCCGCCTGGTCTTCGGCGATACCCCGGTCCGCTTCCCGCTGGAGACGAACGTCGTGGAGTGCTACGCCGACGCCAAGTAGCTTCGCGACACGACGACTCGGCTCGTTCCGATCGCCTACGCGGTTACAGCGGCCGCACCGGCCGGGGCAGGCCGATCGGGTTCGGGAACGGGAGCACCCGGCCGGCCAGGACGCGGTCCACCACCGGGGCCAGATCACGGAACAGCGCCTGCACGCGGTCGCCGGACAGCGGGCGCAGCAGGCGGCCGGCCAGCCGGTCGGTGTCGTCCTCGATGGACCGGCGCTCGTCGCGTCCGCGGTCGGTGAGGGCACCGTCCGACGCGAGCAGTCCGCGTTCGCGCAGCCGGGCACCGGCGCCGGCCCATTCCTCCGCCGTCCAACCGCGGTCCTGCCGGATCGAGTCGGCGGGCACCCGGCCGTCGGCGGCCGCGAGGAGCAGTGCCTCGCAGCCGTCGAGGCCGTGGTCGGCGAGTACGGCCAGATGCGCGTCACCGCGGAACTCACGGAGTGAGGTGGTCAGTTGCCACACCTGCTGCACGGGGTCGGCCCGGTCGGGGAGGTCCCGGTTGGCGGCGAACACCGGCCGGGCGAGTGCGGGTGCGTCCGCCACCATCGCGCGCAGCGGACCGGTCAGCCGCTCCGCCCGTCGCTCCAGTTCCGGATCGAGCGCCCGCAGGGCGGCGGCCGAGCGTTCGGCCCGCAGGTCGAGTGCCCGCTCGGGGTGGTGATGTCCCAGGACGCGGGCAGCGCGCGGGCGACCGGTCCTGGGGCGAACACACCGAACGCGGCGGTCACCACCGACGGCTGTGCACGGCCCAGCGGGGCGGACCGGGTGGCGAAGTACCCCATCCAGTAGCCCTTGAGACCCAGCGAGCGCCCCATCTCGCGGCACTGCGCGTCGAAGTAGACCACCGCGTGCAGTGGTTCCGTGCGCAGCCACAAAGTCCGTGCCATCGACTCCATGGCCGCACAGGTTACGTGAGCCGTCCGTCAGTTGTCGGATGCGGCGTCGGATTCCGCCGCGTTCGCCGCGGACTCCGCGTCGCCGACGACCTTGTCGAGGTGCGAGAGCTGCGACCCGGACGGCGTCGGCGTGGTGGCCGAGCCGTCGTCGGCGCCGCCCTTGCCACCGCAGCCGGTGGCAAGCGCGGCGCAGAGCAGCATGGTCGCGGTGACCGCGACCGCCCGGTATCTCATGGTCACTTGGACGTTCCGTTGTTGTTGGCCTGGCACCAGACGAGGACGGCCTTCAGGTCCTTCTGCCGCTGCTGCAGCGTCGGCACGAGCGACTTGCGGAAGGTCAGCCGGTCGTTGAGAAGGGTCTCGATCTCGGTGTGGCCCGCGGACTTGGCGTTCGCGACGCGCTGGGTGAGCCGGGCGACGGATCCCTTCGTACCGGCGTTCCCGTTGAGCCGGGCGAGCGCCTTGTCGATCCGCGCGTCGGCCTTGGGGGCGCGCTTGCAGACCGCCTTGGCGCCGTCCCCGGTCGGGGGCGCGGACGGCGTGGCGGCCGCGCTTCCCGCCGCGCCGAGCAGCGCGGCGACGGCCGCGCACGCGGCGATCGCCGTCCGGGTGGTGCGAGTGGTGCGCATGGTGTCCTCCTCGACGGACCGGGCAGGGTGCCCGGCCGCGGGACGACGCTAGGAGGGGTCTTTGTGGAAACCTTGTGGGGTCTGACCGGGCACCGTTCCGGCCCCTGGTCCCGTCCCTGGTCTCGTTCCCGTCGCCGTTCCCGTGGCTGTTCCCATGGCCGTTTCCGCGGTCAACCAGTCCCTGCGAGACGGGAGTCCGGAGTCCGGCCGGCCGGTCACGGCCAGCGGGAGCCGTACCTCGAACCGGGCTCCCCGGGCGGCACGGCCGTCTCCGGCCGGCCGGTCCAGAATCCTGATCGTGCCCCGGTGCAGGGCGATCTGCTGCGCGACGAGCGTCAGACCGAGGCCGGAACCGGGACTGTCCGGACCGCGCTGGAAGCGTTCGAAGACCCGCTGCCGGAACTCCGGCGGCACACCGGGCCCGTCGTCGTCCACGGTGAGCACGACGAACGGACCGGCGACGTCACCCGGCCCGCGCCCCTCCTCCCCGGAGCGCACCGTCACGTCGACGGCGCCGCCTCCGTGCGTCAGGGCGTTCACGATCAGGTTGTCGACCGCCGAGCGCAGCCCCGGTTCCCACCCGTGGACCAGGAGCCCGGGCCCGCTCCGCACGGTCAGCGCCGTGCCCGGCCGGCTGCCGTGCAGCGCGGCGGCGGACGACTCCACCACCTCGGCGAGATCGACGGGCCCGAAGGCGTCGGCCTCCACGAGATCGCCCTGCGCCAGCGCCCGCAGCATCACCAGCAGGCCGAGCAGCCGGGCGTGCTCCCGGCTCAGGTCCGCCACGATCTCGGCCCGTTCCGCGGGGTCGAGACCGGGGTGGCCGCCCAGCACGTCCAGGTTGATCCGCATGCTCATCAGCGGGGTCCGCAGTTCGTGCGAGGCCGCGGCGGAGAAGGAGCGGGCCGTGGCGAGCGCCTCGGCGGTGCGCGCGGCCTGTTCGTCGTAGCGGGACAGCACCGTCCGCAGCGTCAGCGCCAGGTCGTCGACCTCCGCGATCCGGGACGGTTCGTGGTCGAGCCGGGCCGCGCTGGTCCCCGGGTCGAGGCCGGCGGCCCGCCGCTGGAGCCGGCGCAGCGGGCGTACGGCGGCGGTGGCGGCGAGCCAGGTGACGGCCGCGGCCAGCGGCGCGCCCAGCAGCGCCACCATCACCACCCGCCGCCGTACGAGCTGGATCTGTGACTGGCTCGCGGTGTCCGGCGAGAAGATCCACAGCGTGCCGGTCGCCGCCGGGCGCTTGGAGACCACCGGCACCGACAGCACCCGCCAGCTCCGCTGCCCGTCGCGGACGGTGACCGGCCGGCGGGCGTCGGCGGGCAGCGTGAAGGACGCGCCGGGCTGCGGCCCGCCGGTCACGGTGCCGTCCGGGCCGATGAGCCGGATGCCGACGTCCAGCGCCGAGGTGAACAGCCGCTTCTCCTTGGCCTGCTCGGCGGCGGCCGACCGGTCCGCCGCGGTGACCCGCAGCAGGTTGCGGGCGTCCTGCGCCATCGCCGCGGCGCGTTCCCGCAGATGGGCGTCGGCCTGGGCGTGCAGATCGTTCGCGACCAGCCGCACCAGCAGCCAGCCGGACGCGAGCACGAGGAGCGGAACGAGCACGCCGACGGCGATCGCGATCCGCGTCGACAGCCGCATGCTCATCGCGCGCCCTCGGCCGGGCTGTCGCGCAGCACGAAGCCGACACCGCGCACCGTGTGCACGATCCTCGGCCGGCCGCCGGCCTCCAGTTTGCGGCGAAGATAGCTGACGAAGGTGTCGACGGCGTCGGTCCGCACCTCGAAGTCGTAGCCCCAGACCCGGTCGAGCAGCTGGTCGCGGGTGAGCACGATCCCCGCGTTGCGGGCCAGGGTCTCCAGCAGCTCGAACTCACGGCGGGTGAGGTGCAGCTCGGCGCCGTCCAGGTGTGCGGTGCGGGCCGCCGGGTCGAGCAGCAGGCCGCCGGCGCGCACGGTGTCCGTCCGCCGCGGTGGGCGGCGGCGCAGCAGCGCGTGCAGCCGCAGCACCAGCTCGTCGAGGGCGAACGGCTTGACGAGGTAGTCGTCGCCGCCCGCCTGCAGCCCGGCGACCCGGTCGGCGACCTCGTCCAGCGCCGAGAGCATCAGCACCGGTATGTCGTTGCCGTCCTCGCGCAGTGTCCGGCACACCTCGATCCCGCTGATGTCGGGCATGGAGATGTCCAGCACCACCACGTCCGGCGGGTCGTCGCGCAGCCCGGCGAGCGCCGCCCGCCCGCCGTCCGCCTCGGTGACGCGGAAGCCGTCCAGGCGCAGCCCGCGGCCCAGCGAGCGGCGGATCGCCGCATCGTCGTCGACGACGAGGACCCGCCCCCGACCTGCTGGATCGACCCGTGGTTCCACCATGGGACCGCACCATACTCCCGGCCCCTGTGACCCTCGGCCGCGGCTGGGGCCGGTTCGGAGCAGGGGCTCAGAGCACGCGGCCGGAGCAGGGGCTCAGAGCACGCGGCGCCGCATGAGGGCGGCCAGCACCAGGACGCCGGGGATCAGCGGCAGCCAGACCGTCACGAGCCGGTAGCCGAGGACAGCCGACGTGGCCACGACGGCCGAGGCGCCGGCGGTCACCAGGGTGAAGGCGAGGGCGGCGTCGAGCGAGCCGAGGCCGCCGGGGGCGGGCAGCCAGGCCGCGGCGGTGCTCGCGAAGAGGTACGCGAGGACGACTCCGCTGACCGGCACGGGCGCGTTCAGCGCCTGGATCACCGCCACGAGCACGGTGGCGTGCATCACCGGGAAGGCGAGCGATCCGCCCCACAGAGCCGCGACCCGTGCCGACTTGCAGTGCAGGGCCCGCACATCGACCACCATCGTGCCGAAGAAGGTGCGCACCCGGTCCCTGACCCGGCCGGCGAGGAGCAGCAGCAGCGCGCCGGCCACGGCGCAGCCCGCCACCACCGACACGATGACGACGGGATGGGCGGGGCCGGCCGGAGTGACCCGGTCGACCTTGAGGGCGTGCGGGAAGACGGCGAGCAGTATCAGCAGCATGCCCACCCGTACCACCGCGGCGGCGACCGCGCGCACCCCGAGCGCGGCGGCCGAGCGGCCTGGCGGCAGCCCGCGGCGCAGCAGGAACCTCAGGTTGACGGCGTTGCCGCCGACTCCGGCGGGCAGCAGGTGGTTGGCGGCGGACGCGGCGAACTGGGTGGCGAGCAACCGCCCCGGCGGCAGCGACTCCACCACCGCGCCCTGCTGGGCGGTGGCCGAGCAGATCCAGGTCATGACGGCGGCGGCGGCCGCGACGGCCAGCCACTGGCGGTCGGCGGCGCCGAGCTGGTCGGCGCTGGAGTCGATCAGCGACCAACGGCGGCCCGCGAGCACCGCGAGGGCGAGTACGGGGATCAGGACGGCCATGGAGCGCACCGAGGTCCGCTGCCACCCGCCCTGCCACTTGACCCGTTCAGCCTGGGCAAGCGTCATGGCCCCTCCTCGGTACAGGTGGTCTCGATACAGCGACAATGCGGTTACGGCGATGCGGCGATCCGCCCAGCGTAAGCGTGTCCCGGCACCCGGTCTCCCGCACGACCGGCTGCCGGGCGGGCTGTGCGCGTTCCCGCCACTGGGTCAATTCATGCCCCGCACACGGAAAGAGCGGGGGTCCGCGGGTCGAACACTCCGTGAAGGAGTGCTCCCGCTCCCACCGCCAAAGGGGTGACGCACCTGCGGAAACGCAAAGCCGGGCGGGGCCCCCTGCTCCCCGCCCGGCGGTCTGCGACCGGTGGCCTCGCGGCCCCGGTCCCGGTTCTGGTCCCGGTTCTGGTTCTGGTTCCGGCTCTGCTACTTCAGCTCGATCTGGAAGACCTTGTCCGCGCCGTCGGCGGCGTTGCCGTTGTTGTCGCAGTTGGTCGTGGAGAGCCACAGCGCGCTCTTGCCGGGGATCTTCTCGACGGTCCGCAGCCGGCCGTACTGGTTGACGTAGTACGCGGCCGGGGTGCCCGCGGTGGTCCCGCTGACCGGGATGCGCCACAGCCGCTGGCCCTTCAGCGCCGCCATGTAGATGGCGCCGTCGGAGTAGGCGATGTCACTGGGCGACGCCTGGGCGACCGGCCACTGGGCCTTCGGGTTGGTCATGCCGGAGGTGGAGCACTTGCCCTCACAGGTGGGCCAGCCGTAGTTGGCGCCCGGGGTGATCAGGTTCAGTTCGTCGTACTGGGAGTTGCCGAACTCGGCCTCCCACAGCCGGCCCTGCGGGTCCCAGGTGATGCCCTGCGGGTTGCGGTGGCCGTAGGAGTAGATGAGCGTCCCGAACGGGTTGCCCGGGGCGGCCTTGCCCGCGGTGGTCATCCGCAGGATCTTGCCGTTGAGGGAGTTCTTGTCCTGCGCGAGGTCCGGGGTCTGGGCCTCGCCCGTGGTGGCGTAGAGGTAGCCGTCGGGGCCGAACTTCAGGCGCCCGCCGTTGTGGTACTTGCTCTTCTTGATGCCGCCGACGAGCTGGGTGTAGCCGCTCAGCGTCGAGCCGTCGTAGGTCATCCGGACGATCCGGTTGCCCTCCGAGGCGGTGTGCATGATGTAGACGTAGTGGTCGCTGCTCCAGTTGGGCGAGACCGCGATGCCGAGCAGGCCGCCCTCGCCGTCGGTGGTGACCGCGTTCGGCACGGTGCCGATCTGGGTCCGCGCCCCGGCCTGGGTGAGCTTGAAGACCTTGAACGAGTCACGTTCGGTGATGAGCGCGGAGCCGTCGGGCAGCCAGCTCATGCCCCAGGGGATCGTCCAGCCGGTGGAGACGGTCTTGATGCTGGAGGGGGTCTTGTCGCTGCCGCTGTCGGGCAGGGTCTTCGCCGTGACCTGGTTGCTGGCCGGCGAGACGTTGCCCGCCGCGTCCTTGGCCTTGACGGTGAAGGTGTACGAGGTGTCCGCGGCGAGTCCGGTGACCGTGGCGGTGGTGCCGGTGACGTCGGGGAGGATGACGTCCGTGCCGTTGTAGACGTCGTACCCGGTCACGCCCGTGTCGTCGGTGGCGGCCGTCCACTTGAGCGAGGCGCTGCCGGACGTCGTCCCGGTGACGGCCAGCCCGCCGGGCGCGGTGGGCGGCGTGGTGTCCGAGCTGGGCGGCGTGGTGACGGTGGCCAGGTTGCTGGCCGGGGAGACGTTGCCCGCCGCGTCCCGTGCGAAGACGGTGAAGCGGTAGGCGGTGTTGGGGGTCAGCCCGGTGACGTTCTTGGTGGTGGCGGTGCCGGCCGCCTCCGCGATCTTGTTGCCGTCGTTGTAGATGTCGTACGCGGTGACGCCCGTGTCGTCCGTCGAGGCGTTCCAGGCGAGCGCGGCGCTGGTCGGCGTCGAGCCGGTGGAGTGCAGGCTGCCCGGGGTGGTGGGGGGCTGGGTGTCGGCGCTGCCGCCGCCGAAGACCTGGAACTCCTGCAGCGAGTAGCCCATGGTGGGCCGGCAGCGCACGGAGCCGGTGGTGCGGACGTAGCGGGCGGTTCCGCTGACCGCGAGGTCGTCGGTGCCGCCGTCGCCCGTGGTGGCGGAGTAGACGCTCTTCCAGGTGGTGCCGTCCGTCGAGAACTCGACCTTGTACGACGTGGCGCAGGACAGGTCCCAGACCAGCTTGACCGAGCTGATGGCGGCCGCCGTGCCCAGATCGACCTTGATCCACTGGGGGTCGACATTCTTGACGCTCGCCCAGCGGGTCGCGGTGTCGCCGTCGAACGCGAGCTTCGCGGCGTATCCGGTGCCGCCGTCGGACGACGAGGTGGCGGGCTTGCCCTGGCTGAGCAGCACGGGAGCGGCACTGCCTGTTCCGGCGACGGCCACGAGCAGTCCTGCGGCGGTGGCCGTGACCGCTCCGGTGGCGATCAGGGCTCTCGGGGTGAATCGGCGAGGGGTGGGGGGCCTCGGCATTGCGCGTCCTCCTACGGAATCCGTGCTCGGCCCAGTACTTGATCATGACATGACAAGTCACAGTCGAACTGCGGCGGATGGGCCGAACCTCTACCGCACAGGACGGTAAAGAAACCTTCCAATTGCGTCAATAGATCGGACCAGTTGAGCCCGATTGTTCGATGAACCGAGGGGAGTTCGTTACGTGTACGGACAGCCCCGATGACACATCGGACCTTCCGGGAGAGCGCTCCCCCAGCCGGCCGCTTGGGCCGGCCGGCTGGACGGGCTTTGAAGACACGACCTAGGCGGGCCGCGGGAGTTCCGCCGCGAAGAGCTCCTGGACACGGATCCAGGCGTCGTCCGCGGCCTCCTTGCGGTACGAGTCCCGGACGTCGCAGAAGAACCCGTGCGCGATCCCGGGGTAGACGGTCATCTCGTGCCGGACGCCGGCCTCCGCCAGCCGGGCGGCGATGGCGGCGCGGTCCGCGGCGGGCACGGCGTGGTCCTCGTCGCCGACGAAGAAGGCCAGCCGGCCGCCGTGCTCGGCGATGCCCTCGGTGAGCCCGAGGGTCGGCTCCGGGCGGCCGAGTCCGATGTCCGAACTGGCGAGCCAGCCGGCGTAGAAGACCGCGGTCGCGGCGAGATCGAACTGCGTGGCGGCCAGATAGGCGAGATGGCCGCCGAAGCTGAAGCCGATCATCCCGACGGACGGGGCACCGGGTTCCGCGCCCCGCAGATGGTCCACGGCCGCGCGGATGTCCTCGACGGCCTCCTCGCGGGTGAGCCCGCCGCTGAGTTCGAGCCCCTTGCGGCGGCCGTCCGGGTCGTCGGTGAAGTCGATGCCCGTGCCGGCCCGGTGGTAGAAGTCCGGAACGATGACGGTGTAGCCGAGACGGGCGATCCGCTCCGCGACGTCACGGATGTGCGCGGTGAGCCCGAAGATCTCGAAGGCGACGACCACGCCCGGATAGCTGCCGGGGGCCTGCGGCCGGACCAGGTGGGCGGCCATGGAGCCGTCGCCGGACGGGATGGTGATGTTTTCCTTGACGATCTCGAATGCCATGATCGAAGCCTAGAACGGGCACTCGGATCCCGACCAATAGCCGCAGTCGCAGCGGGACATCGGATATCCGATCCCGGCGGGGCCGTTCGCGACGGCCCGCCTGCTCGCCGCACCTCAAGGCCACCTCGGCGCCACCTCAGCGCCACCTCAGGGCCGGGTCACCAGCCGGTGAACGCCTCGTAGGCCGGCCCCAGCACCTCGGTCAGACTGCGGCCGCGGACGGTGATCGCCGGCCGGCCGAGCAGCAGCAACGCCGAGTCCGCCGGCTCACGCCGCGGTACGGCGGGGGGCAGCTCCTTCAGCAGTTCCTCGCGGGTGCGCCCGCGCCAGGTCAGGACGAGATACGGATCGGCGTCGAACGCGTCGGCCAGGCTCCGCAGCACCGCGCTGAGATGGGCGCAGGGCAGCGCCCAGTCGGGGCACGAGCACTCCATCGCGAGATCCGGGGTCCGCGCCGGGAAGAGCCGGAGGCCGGCCCTGGCGAACAGGTCCTCCGCGTCGGGAGCCAGTTCGTTGTCGAGCAGCCGCGCCCGGCAGTCGGGGTCGGCGCCGACGGCCCGCGCCGCGCGGGTCCACTGCGCCGGAGTGAACTCCGTCAGCCCGATCCGCACGTCGTAGCGCGCCTGCCCCTCCCTGACCCGGGCCGTCACGGCGCCGGCCGCCACCTCCAGCCCGGTCACCCCGGCGGCGGGCGGGCCCGGCGGCACGGTCGCACCGATGGACTCCAGCCGGTCGGCGAACCGCTGGGACCAGGAACGTGCCCTGCCGGGCAGCCCCGGCCGCGCCGTCATTCGCTCACCGCGTCGGCGCCGAGACCGACCAGGTCGTACAGCGCGTCGGTCGACAGCTCCGTCAGCCAGTTCTCGCCGGAGCCGACGGCGGCCCTGGCCACGGTCCGCTTCGCCTCGATCATCGCGTCGATGCGTTCCTCCACGGTGCCCACGCACACGAACTTGCGGACCTGGACGTCACGGCGCTGTCCGATCCGGAACGCCCGGTCGGTGGCCTGCTCCTCTACCGCCGGGTTCCACCACCGGTCGACATGGATGACCTGGTTGGCGGCGGTCAGATTGAGTCCGGTGCCGCCGGCCTTGAGGGAGAGCAGGAACACCGAGGGACCGTCCGGGTCCTGGAAGCGCTCGACCATCTCGTCGCGGGCCCGCTGGGGTACCCCGCCGTGCAGGAACAGGACGTCGGTGTCCAGCCGCTCGGCCAGGTGCCCCTGCAGCAGGGAACCGAACTCGGCGAACTGCGTGAAGCACAGCGTCTTGTCGCCCTCGGAGAGTGCCTCCTCCAGCGTCTCCTCCAGCCGGGCGACTTTCCCCGAGCGCCCCGCCAGTGGTGAGCCGTCGTGCGCGAACTGCGCGGGGTGGTTGCAGACCTGCTTGAGCTTGCCGAGCGACGCCAGCACCAGGCCCTTGCGCTCGATGCCGCGGCTCTCCTTGATCTGCTCCAGCAGATCGGTGACGACCGCCTGGTACAGCGCCGCCTGTTCCGCGGTGAGATTGCACAGCACCGTCATCTCCTGCTTGGCGGGCAGGTCCCGTGCGATGGCCGGATCGCTCTTCAGCCGCCGCAGGACGAACGGCCGGGTGCGCTGCTGCAGCGCCTGCGCGGCGGCCTCGCTGCCGTCGCGCTCGATGGGGACGGCGTACCGCTCCTTGAAGCGGATCGCGGAACCGAACAGGCCGGGGTTGGCGAAGTCCAGGATGGCGTGCAGTTCGGCCAGCCGGTTCTCCACCGGGGTGCCGGTGAGGGCGATGCGGTGGTCGGCGGTCAGTTCGCGGACCGCCCGGTACTGACGGGTGGCGGAGTTCTTGACGTGCTGCGCCTCGTCGATGATGACGCGCCGCCAGGCGGTCTGTGTGAGCGCCTCGGTGTCGCGCTGCACCAGCCCGTACGTGGTGATCACCAGATCGGCGCCGGCGACCGCTTCCCGCAGCTCGGCGCCGGACAGCCGGCCGGCCCCGTGGTGGACGTAGACCCGCAGCATCGGGGCGAACCTGGCGGTCTCGCGCCGCCAGTTGCCGACCAGCGACATCGGGCAGACCAGCAGCGTCGGCCGGATCCCGGCCGGTTGATCCGCCCGATCCGCGTGCTCCGCCTGCTCCGCGTGCTCGACCGCGAGCAGCGCCAGTGCCTGGGCGGTCTTGCCGAGCCCCATGTCGTCGGCGAGGACGGCGCCGAGCCCCAGCTCCGACAGGAACTTGAGCCAGGCCAGCCCCCGTTCCTGGTACGGGCGCAGCGTCGCGCCGAATCCGGCGGGCACCGCGACCGGGCGCAGCCGCTGGTCGGCGCGGCCGGAGAGCAGGTCACCGAGCCGGCCGTCGGCGCTGACGGCGGCGACGGGCAGGCCGCCCGCCGTGGCGTCCGGGTCGAGCGCGATCCGCAGGATCCGCCCGGAGTCCGTGGCGCCGCTGCCGTCGCGTTCCAGGAAGGCGAGGGCGGCGGCGATCGTGTCCGGGTCGACCTCGGTCCACTGGCCCCGGATCCGGATCAGCGGCTGCTTGGCGGCCGCCAGCTCGGCGAGCTCCGCGGGGGTCAGCGGCTGGTCGCCGAGCGCGGCCTGCCAGCGGAACGCGACGATGGCGTCCTGGTCGGCCAGGCTGCCGATGTCCACGGCGCCGGGCTGCGGGGTGCGCGCGGTGAGGGTCATGCCGAGTTTCTGGGGGCGCTGCCACCAGGTGGGGAGCAGTACGCCGAAACCCGCGTCGGCCAGTGCGGGAGCGGCGTCCCGGAGGAAGCCGAGGGCGCCGGCCCGGTCCAGTGCCAGCCCGGCGGGCCGGTTGCCGCGCAGCGCGCGCCGCACCTCGGGGTAGGCGCGGCCGGCCCGGTCGAGACCGGACAGCAGCGCCTCCTGGGGGCGGGCGGTCTTGCGTTCCAGGGCGCTGAGCGCGGGTCCCTCGCTCCAGACGTCGTCGGCGTGGACCATGAGCGACGGCTCGTCGGTGGCCTGCAGCAGGAAGTCCAGCCGCCAGTTGTCGTCGGAGGGGTGGCCGCGCGGGTCGGCGGGGTCCGGGCCCACCGGTTCCACCAGCCGGAAGCAGACGCGCAGCGGGCCGTGGACGGGCGGCTCCGACCGGTGCCAGGCCGTGAGCCGCTCCTCCAGTTCCGCCAGCTCGTCGGGGTCGGCGCCCTCCACGCGGCCGGTCGGCGAGGTGAGGGCCCGCAGCCACAGCTCGGTGGCGGTCGTGGCGGGGCGCCGGCCGCGCGCGGTGCTCAGCAGCTCGGGTTCGTCGTCGAGGACCGCGCGGGCCTCACGGTCGGTGAGGACGTCGAGCAGGTCGGTGAGGATCGTGGCGGCGGCGCGGCCGTCGGGCCGGCCGTCGTGGTGCTCGGCGCGGCACTCCTGCGGCGCGGCGGCGGCGAGCTCGCCGGCCTCCTGCCAGCCGGCGTCGTCGCGGACCGGGCGCCACCGGGCGTACGGCGTGCCGGCCTCGCTGACCAGCACGGGCAGCAGCCTGCCCCGTCCGACCGTGCGCCAGGCCAGGTCGTGGGCGGCGATCAGCCAGCGCAGCGCCCCACCGTAGGGCGCCTCGGGCAGGCCCGCGGCGGACAGCTCGCCCAGCAGCAGTGCGGCCTCCGCGGGCTCGAAGAGCAGCGAGGGGACGGTCCACGGTGCGACGGGCACGCCCCTGACGGCGGTGGGACCGCCGAGCTCCGGCGAGGCCTGCGGTGCGCCGTCGCGGGTGGGCAGCAGCAGACCGGTCGGGCCTTCATGGGCCCGGCCGGCGAGCCAGCCGAGCGCGGGCCCGCCGTCGCCGAGCAGCTCGGCGACGGCGGATCCGGGGACGGCGTACGGGTGGCCCGGCGCGGGGACGGGCGGCTGCCGGGAGTCCTCGGCCCACAGGGCGAGCCGCTGATCCGCTCTCCACAGTGCGTGCAGAGCGAACACGGTGCGGCCTCTTCCTGCTGGGCGTGTGCTGACACCCGGAAGCCTACGTGCAGGTCAGCCGGTGGGAACGGTCCACTGCTGGTTGGCGCCGCCGGCGCAGTCCCAGATCTGCAGCCGGGTCCCGTTGGCGGAGCTCATCCCGGTGGCGTCCAGGCATCTGCCGGACACCGGATTGACCAGTGTTCCGCCGCTGCCGGGCTGCCATTGCTGGGCGCCAGTGCCGTTGCAGTCGTACAGCTGGGCCTTGGTGCCGTTGGCGGTGCCGCCGGCGGCCAGGTCCAGGCACTTGCCGAGCGCCTTGTAGGTGCCGGCGGAGGCGGTCCACTGCTGGGCGGTGCTGCCGTTGCAGTCGTAGAGTTGGACGGCGGTGCCGTTGGCGCTGCTGCCCGCGGCGACGTCCGCGCACTTGCCGCCGAAGCCGGTGATCGGTCCGGTGGAACCGCCGCCGCCGTTGCCGGGGGTCCCGGTCCAGGTGAAGGTCGCCGAGGCGCCGGCGGGCAGGGTGTACGCGAAGGACTGGTTGCCCCAGTTGACGCGGACGGGCTGGGCGCTGCCGGTGTCGTTGTACGCGATGAGCGCCTTCGAGCCGTCCGGGTTGCGCCAGGCGACGTTGGGCACCGATGTGTTGGCGGTCGAGGCGATCCGGTAGGCCCCGGGCTTCACGAACTTGGTGAGGTGGCCCATCGTGTAGTACTCGACGGTGTAGTCGACCTGTCCGCTGCGGCTGTCGCCGTTGTGCACGGTGACCAGGCCGGTGCAGGTGCCGCAGCCGCCGTTGTGCGGTCCCATGTTCTGGTCGACGGCCAGGCTCCACTTGACCCAGCTCTGGCCCCAGTTGCGGGTGTAGTCGATCAGGTTGTGCATGTCCTCCTTCTGCTGGTCGGCGATCCAGGTGCCGCCGGAGTGCTCGGTGTCGAAGGCCTTCACGGTGGGGTACCTGTTGTGGACGGTGGTCTGCTGGGCGACGTCGCCGCCGTAGCCGTGCCAGGCCATGCCGCCGAAGTTCGGGTCGTTGCGGATCGCCGCGTCGTCGAGGGTCGGCGCCGCGAAGGCGTCGTACTGGTCCCAGTTCCAGTCCAGGGCCAGCACCTTGGTGGAGAGCCCGGCGGTGTGCAGGGCGGGCAGCAGGTTGTTCTTGGTGAAGGACGCCAGACCGGAGCCGTTCCACTGCATGGACGGATAGCCCCCGCAGCAGGTGGGCTCGTTCTGCGCCGAGATGTAGTCCACGGGTACACCGGCCGCCTGGTAGGCCTGCAGGTACTTCGCGAAGTACTGGGCGTAGGCGCCGTAGTACTGCGCCTGCAGCCAGCCCAGGCTCATGCTGCCGTTGTCCTTCATCCAGGCCGGCGCGCTCCAGGGCACGCCCATCACCTTGACGGCGGGGTTGAGCTGGCGGGCCTGCTTGGTCAGCGGCAGGACGTCGGCCAGGTCGTGGGCTATGGAGAAGTGCGCGAGGCTCGCGTCGGTCTGCCCGCTGGGCATGTCGTCGAAGGTGTAGTTGCTGCGCGCCAGGTCGGAGGCGCCCATCGGGTTGCGCAGGAAGTCGATGCCGATGCCGTTGACCGGGTCGAAGAGCTTCTTCATCACCGCGTCGCGGGTGGCGGCGCTGAGTGCTCCGCTGGAGTTCATCAGCCAGGCGGCGGTGTCGGTGAACGACGCGCCCGCGCCCTCGAACTGCTGGTAGCGGGTGTTCTCGTCGACGGTGACGGACTGGCCGGAACCGCTGCCTGCGGTGAAGGCGATCGGCGCCTGCTGTTCGAGCCCCTTGACGACGTTGCGGCCGCCAGCGTCGGAAGTGGTGGTCAGCCACACCTGGACGCTCTCGCCCGCCGCGTGCGCGGTGAGCGGGGTGGCCAGCATCGGGGTGACGACGGCGACGGCCGCTGCCAGCAGTCCGGTGACGGCGCGGCGGAGTCCGGTGCGGTGAAGTCCGGTGCGGTGAAGGCTGGTACTGCCCGTGTGGGGACGGGTGAGTGAGCGCATGGGTCCGGTTGCCTTTCTACGGCACTTGCCCTGGTGCGTGACTTAATTCAGACCTTGATTTACTGCTTAGTTCGAGGCGTGAGTTAACTCGTGCGCTTTGGGCACGTCAAGACTTCGCGCAGGAACGGCCGCTTCCGTGGCGCGGACGGCACGAGGACCGCGCGCGGCCGCCACGAAGAGCGGACGCCACGAAGAGACGAAGCCGGCGCTTTCGAACTGACGTACCGTCATGAGACGGTGCCCCATGACCACATCGACGACGATTTCCCCGCTGCACGGCAGGACCGCTCTCGTCACCGGCGCTTCCCGGGGCATCGGCCTGGCCGTCGCGCACGCCCTGGCCGGGGCGGGCGCCGCGGTCCTCCTCACCGCCCGCGACCCGGAAGGGCTGCGCGCCGCCGTCCTGGAGATACACGCGCTCGGCGGCCGGGCCACCGGCCTGGCCGGATCGGTGGGC
Organism: Streptomyces sp. RKAG337; assembly: GCF_023701715.1. NCBI lineage: Bacteria > Bacillati > Actinomycetota > Actinomycetes > Kitasatosporales > Streptomycetaceae > Streptomyces > Streptomyces sp. RKAG337. The sequence continues at coordinate 278,601 of NZ_JAJOZA010000001.1, forward strand.
GACCCCGCGCACCTGGAGGCGTGTGTCGATCTCGCGGTCGAGGAGCTCGGCGGGGTGGACATCCTGGTCAACAACGCCGGCACCAACACCCCGTTCGGCCCGCTCGTCGACGTCGACCCGGACGCCTGGCGGCACGCCTTCGCCGTCAATGTGGACGGGCCCCTGCGGCTGGTCCAGTACGCGTGGCGGGCCTGGATGCGCGAGCACGGCGGCACGGTGGTCAACATCTGCACCGAGGGCGCCCACGGCGTCGGCCCCAACATCGGCGCCTACGGCACCAGCAAGGCCGCCCTGCTCCACCTCACCCGCCAGCTCGCCGGCGAACTCGCCCCGACCGTCCGGGTCAACGCGGTCTCCCCCGGCCTGGTCCGCACGGAGATGGCCCGTTTCGTCTGGGAGGGCGCCGAGCCGCAGCTCGCCGCCGGGCTGCCCATGGGCCGGATCGGCGAACCGGACGACGTCGCGCGCGCCGTCCTGTGGCTGGTCTCCGACGACGCCGGCTGGGTCACCGGAACGGATCTGGTGATCGACGGCGGCACCCGCGTCCGCGGCGCGCGCACCGGCGCCGGCGCCGCGTACACCGTCCACGAGCGGCTGCGCGCGCACGGCGGCTGATCTCCGACGGCTCATCCGGCGGCCGCTGACCGGCCGGTGGCTGACGTGTCGGCGGCGGGCGTGCTGCGGCTGAAATCCTCACGGCTGCACTGCCTGCGGCTGACCTGCCGGCGCCCGGCCGTGGCGGGCCGTGGCGGGCCGTGCCCGGTCAGCGCAGGACGCAGTCCCCGCACAGTCCGCCGCCCGGGACCCGGTAGTAGAGGCAGCAACTGCGGCGTACGAAGCTGACGTCCGCGGTGTCCAGCGTTCCGGTTCCGTTCAGTGGCGGCTCCCGGAAGAGCCGCGCGGTGAGGTCCAGGGCGCTGCGCGCCTCCGCTGTCCGGCCCCGTGCGACGCACCAGGTGTGCAGCACCCGCAGGGAACCGGCCAGCGCGGAGCCGGCGTTCCCCCAGAGCAGCCCGCCGGAGACGGGGCAGGCCTCGCGGGTCGCACGGTACAGCGGGACCAGGTGGCCTGCCAGCACCGTTCCGGCCAGCTGAGCGGCGAGGTCGCCTGAGTCGGGAAGGGCCGACGGGTGCGGCAGCCAGAGGTCGTTCGGGGCACTGAGCGCCGGGTTCCACCACAGCCGGTCGGCGGCCAGGTCGGGGACCCGGCCCGCCAGGACGGCCGCGCCCAGGGCCACCGACCACAGCCGGGCGGCCAGCCCCTGGAAGGCGAGGGAGGCGCCCACCCGGAGCTCCGGAGTGCCCAGCCGCCCGGCGACGTCCGCCGCCCGCTCACGGAGGGGATGCGGCGCGGGTGCGGTGTCGGTTCCTCCTACCCCGACCGAGGCGTAGAGGTCGGCGAGCGGCCGGTAGCCGTGCGCGCGGGGGCCGTCGTCCGTACTGCTTCCGCCGTCCCCACCGGTCTCCCCGAGCCCGGTCCTGACGGCGAAGAACGGCCCCACTTCCGCGACATCCCGCAGCGTCCTGTCCATGAACCGATCATGACGTACCCGCCGCACCGCGAACCGACCGGACATGAGGCCCTATTGCCGGGGCACCGGCCAATCCCGACAATGCTCATGACAATGCCGAAAGAACTTCGGTCTGGAGAGGACCCCCCACATGAAACGACCTCTCGTCGGTGTCCTGGCTGCCCTGCTGCTCGGCGGCGCGGCTCTCACAGGCACCGGTGCGGCGTCCGCATCGGCCACAAGCCGGAATGCGGCGCCCGCACACACCGCGAAGGCGGCCGTCACGGTCAACTTCGCAGGCACCGTGGCGCTCAGCAACTGTTCGGGTTCGGTCGTGAAGATGCCGACCTCGGTGCCGACCGACCCCGCGATCGTCATGTCGAACGGGCACTGCCTGTCCGGCGGCTTCCTGGATCCGGGCGAGTCCATCGTCGACGTGGCGTCCAGCCGTACGTTCAGCCTGCTCAACTCGGCCGGGACCAAGGTCGCCACGCTGCGGGCCACCAAGGTCGCCTACGCGACCATGACGGACACCGACATCTCGCTCTACCAGCTGAACACCACGTACGCGCAGATCCAGTCGAGCTACGGCATCGCGGCGCTCGAGCTCTCGGCCACCCACCCCGTCGCCGGGACCGCGATCAAGGTGGTGTCGGGCTACTGGAAGCGGATCTACAGCTGCAACATCGACACCTTCGTCTACCGGCTGCACGAGGACAACTGGATCTGGAAGGACTCGGTCCGCTACACCCCGTCGTGCAACACCATCGGCGGCACCTCGGGCTCCCCGGTGGTCGACGTCGCGACCGGCAAGGTCGTCGCCATCAACAACACGGGCAACGAGGACGGCGGACGCTGCACCCTCGACAACCCGTGCGAGGTCGACCAGAACGGCAACATCACCGTGCACCAGGGCATCAACTACGCCGAGGAGACGTATCTGATCACCCAGTGCGTCGGCGCGGGCAACAAGATCAACCTCAGTCTGCCGGGATGCACCCTGCCCAAGCCGTGATCTGAGGCAGCCCCGAAAAAGAACGCCGCTCCCCGGACCTGGGATCCGGGGAGCGGCCGCCGGGCACTCGTGACCGGCGGCCGGGCGCGCTCGAGACCGGTCCGGGCGCACTCGTGACCGGCCGTCCGGGGCCGCTCGTGACCGGCCCGCCTGGCGCTACGCGTCGAACCAGCTCAGCAGTTCGGCGTGGTCCGCGGCCGTGAGCGGGTCGGGCGACCACCGCGGGTTCCGGTCCTTGTCGACCAGCGCGGCCCGCACGCCCTCAAGGAAGTCATGGGCACGGGCGGTACGACAGGCCAGCCGCAGCTCCCGGTCCAGACACGCGCCGAGGTCGGAACCGGCGCCGCGCCGCAGCAGCTCGAAGGTGACGAACAAGCTCGTCGGCGACATGCGCCGCAGGACGGCCAGCGTCTCGGCCGCCCAGTCGCCGCCCTCCGCCGCCAGCCGTTCGAAGACCTCCGGCAGTTCGGGGGCCGAGAAGCAGCGGTCGATTGCGTCGAGGTGCGCGCCGATCTCGGAGGCCGGCGCCGTCACCGCGAACCGGTCGAGTACCGCGGCCGGCTCCCCGCCGCCGGTCAGCGCCTCCTCCAGCGCGGGCAGCTCACTGGAGTGCACGTAGTGCGTGGCGAGTGAGCAGCCGACCGCCGCCGCGCCCGCGATCCGGGCGCCCGTCAGCCCCAGGTACCGGCCGACGGAGCCGGGCAGCCGGGGCAGGAAGTGACTCGCCCCGATGTCGGGGAAGAACCCGATGGCGGTCTCGGGCATGGCCAGCGCCGCCCGCTCGGTCACCACCCGCGCCGTGCCGTGCACGGAGATCCCGAGGCCGCCGCCGAGCGCGAAGCCGTCGATGAGCGCGGTGTACGGCTTGGGAAAGGCCGCGATCAGCGCGTTGAGCCCGTACTCCGCGGCGAAGTACTCCCGCACGGCCGCGTGATCGCCGCGCAGGCTCGCCGCCCGGATCGTACGGATGTCGCCGCCCGCGCAGAACGCCTTCGGCGAGGTGCTGCGGACGACGACCGACCGGACGCCGTCGTCGTCCCGCCAGGTCTCGAGGGCCTCGGTCATCGCCCGGACCATGGTCAGATCGAGCGCGTTGAGCGCCTCGGGCCGGTCCAGGGCGATGACGCCGGTGCCGTTGGCGACGTGCGTCTGCACGGGGAGGTACATGGTGCCGGTGCTCCGTGGGTTCTCCGCGACCGCGTCGCCGCGTCCGCTTCTGCTGTTCTTCGGTGATCCTCAGTCCACCCCGACAATACGCAGCACCAGCGCACCGCCGAGCAGGGTCACCAGGGCGGTGGCCACGTACAGGCCCGGATAGCCGCCGAGGTGGGCGACGATCGGCGCGGCAACGGCGGGGGCCAGCACCTGCGGGCCCGAGTTGGCGATGTTGATGACGCCGAGGTCCTTCGCCCGGTCGGCGGCGGACGGCAGCACCTGGGTGATCAGCGCCTGGTCGACGGCGAGGTAGATGCCGAACCCGGCGCCCAGGACCGCGGCGGCGATCATCACGGCCGTCCAGGTGTGGGCGACCGCCAGCAGCAGGGCGGCCACCGCCATGATCACGCTGCACACGACCACGAACACCTTGCGTCTGCCGATGCGGTCCGACGCGATGCCCGCGGGGATCGCGGTGAGGGTCGCGGAGACGGTGTAGATGACCGTCAGGACCAGCACTCCGGTGTCCGGGTCCGGGTGGTGCACCTCGTCGGTGAGGTAGAAGAGCAGATAGAGCGTGCCCAGCGCGTTGCCGAGGTTGATCAGGAACCGGGTGAGCCACGCCCAGCCGAAGTCCGGGTGGGCGCGCGGATCGACCCACAGGCCGCTCAGCAGCGCGCGCGGACGGAAGGCGGGGCGCAGCGCGCGCGGCAGGACGGGCTCCCGGAAGCAGAGCGCGTACGGCAGGGCCAGCGCGACGGCCAGCAGCGCCGTCAGCAGATACCCGGGTCCGACGCCGGAGACGGCCGTGGTCACCAGCAGCGCGCCCAGCACCAGGCCGAGCGACTGCATGATCCCCGTCCAGCCGGAGACCGCGGCACGCTGCCCGACCGGCACCTGGTCGGCCACCGGCGCCGTGACCCCGGCGAGCATCGCGTTCAGACCGCTCTGCGCCAGGCACCAGCCGGCGACGATGCCGGGCAGCGTGTGCTGCGCCGAGGTGACCAGCAGCCCGGCGGCGCCCGCGAGGGCGCCGCCGACGATCCAGGGCCGACGGCGGCCCCAGCGTCCGGTCGTACGGTCCGACAGCGCGCCGGCCAGCGGATTGACGACGACGGCGACGAGCGCGCCGGCACCGGTCACCCACGCGAGGTTCGCCGCCTTGTGCGCCTCGTCGAGGTGTTCCAGTTGCAGGGGCAGCAGGATCTGGATCGGGGTGAAGAACGCCATGAACACCGCGAGGCTGGCCAGGCTCAACGCGGCGGTCCAGCCGGGCCGCACCCGGGCGGTGGGTTCCTCGAGCGCGGCCGGCGGACGTGCGGTCACGGCGCGCATGGGCTCTCCTCAGTTCAGCAGAACATGAGGACTGCTCATGTTGGCGCGAGTGTAGCCACGCCACCCCGCGCCGCCAAGACTTCTCGCCCGCCGCCGGCTCCGGTTCCAGCGCCAGCGCCAGGTCGGGCCCAGGCTCCGGCGTCTCGATGGGCGGCGATCAGGGCGCCGTGGGCGCGGGTGGCCATGTCGCAGCCGCTGCCGGAAGCTGCAACGGCTTGCCGCCCGCGTTGAGGCACGAGTTGAGGCACGACACGGGTAGCCGGGGACCGGGTCGGTGTGGTTTCCGGATGGCCGGTACGCGTGAGCTCGTGGGCGAGCCAGCCGGGCGGCGGAGCGGGCTCGATGGCCGCGGCCGTTGGCCTGGGGTCTATCGCGGACGACCGTTTCCGATAGACCTGCCCCTGCCCATGACCGCGCGCCACAGGCGTCGCATCCGCCTGAACCGCCGCGCCTCCCGCAGGACGACGGCAAGGTTGTTCACCACCATGCCCTCGAACGCCGTGCCCTGGCTGCCCTGGTCGCCGAGTTCCCGGAAGATGGCGGCGGCCCGGGTGAGGGCGTCGACGGCCTCCTCGAGCTGCCGCACCTCCCGCAGGACGAGGCCGAGGTTGTTCAACGCCATACCCTCGCCCTGCCGGTCGCCGAGTTCCCGGCAGATGGCGGCGGCCCGGGTGTGGGCGCCGATGGCCTCCTCGAACCGCCGCACCTCCCGCAGGACGAGGCCGAGGTTGTTCAACGCCGTGCCCTCGCTGTCCCCTTCGCCGAGTTCCCGGCAGATGGCCAGGTCCTGGGTGTGGGCCTCGATTGCCTCCTCGAACCGCCCCGCCTCCCGTAGGACGAGGCCGAGGTTGTTCAACGCCATGCCCTCGCTGTGCCGGTCGCCGAGTTCCCGGTGGATGCCGGCGGCCCGGGTGTGGGCGTCGACGGCCTCCTCGAACCGGCGCGCCTGCAGCAGACCGCAACCGAGGTTGTTCAACGCCCGGCCCTCGCCGTGCCGGTCACCGAGTTCCCGGCAGATGGCCAGGTCCCGGGTATCGGCTTCGAGTGCCTCCTCGAACCGCCGCACCTCCCGCAGAACGAGGCCGAGGTTGTTCAACGCCGCGCCCTCGCGCTGCTGGTTACCGAGTTCCCGGTGGATGCCGGCGGCCCGGGTGTGGGCGTCGATGGCCTCCTCGAACCGCCGCGCCTGCATCAGACCACTACCGAGGTTGTTCAACGCCCGGCCCTCACTGTCCCGGTCACCGAGCTCGCGTGCGGCGGTGACGGCGTGCTGTCCGGTGGTGATCGCATCGTCGGAGTGCCGGCCCTGGTTCAGGAAGACGGCCAGGTGTTCGGTCAGGGACATGGCGATGCGGGGGCGTGCGGTGGCGACGGCGAGGGTGACGGCGGCGACGAGATTGAGCCGCTCGCCGTCCAGCCAGGCCAGCGCGGCCATTCGGCCCGGGAACCGCTCGGGCAGCGAATCGCCGGGCAGTGCGCACAGATGATCGTCCGCGGCGCCTGCGGTCGTCCGGTAGTACTCCAAGAGACGGTCGAAGGCCTCCTCCTGGTCATTGACGCCGATGTGCCGGTCGGCGAGTTCTCTCGCATACAGGCGCAGCAGGTCGTGCATGCGCCACCGCTGCTCCCCCACCGGTTCGATCAGGTGGGCTTGGGCGAGCTTGACCAGCAGCGACCGGCTCTGCCCCACCGATACCGCCGTCAGGGCTGCCGCGGCTTCGAGGGAGACCTGTGCGGTCGGGTTCAGCGACAGCAACCGGAACAGCTGTGCCTGTTCCGGCGGCAGCCGGCGGTAGGACAGTTCGAACGAGGCCCGTACGGCCAGCGTCTGTTCATCGTCGCTGTAGGACAGGGCAAGCCGGGCTTGTTCGTCCTTCAGCTCGCCGGCCAGATCGGCCAGGGAACGCTCCGATTCCACCATCAGGTTCGCAGCGGTGATCTGCAGGGCCAGGGGCAGGAACCCGCAGCGCTCGGCCAGCTGCGCCAACGCCTCAGGCTCCCGCGCGGGGCGCGGATCGCCGCGGTTCGCCGCAATGAGCGAGCTCTTGATCATATTGGCGGCGTCGGCGGCTTTCAGCACCGTGAGGTCGATCAACGAGGCGGGCAGCGAGGCCAGCGTGTGCCGGCTGGTGACCAGGACGCGATGCCGGTGCCCGCCCGGCAACAAGGGCTCCACCTGTGCGGCGCTGGAGGCACTGTCCAGTACCAGCAGGACCGGCCCGCGGTCGGCGACACGGGCGGCCAGCTGCGACCGGTACACCGCGGCCTGTTCCTCCGGATCGACCGGCAAGTCCGCGTCAGCCCCGCACAGGGCACGCAACAGGGCGCCCAGCGCCTGCCCGGCCGTGACCTTCCCGACGGGATCGTAGCCGCGTAGGTCCAGGAAGAGATGACCGCCCGGGAACCAACCGAGCTCAACGGCCCGGTTCGCAGCGTGCAGGGCCAGGGTGGTCTTCCCCACCCCGGGCAGCCCCGCGATCGCCGACACCACGACCGCCAACCCGCCCTCATTGCCCGGGTCGAGCAGGTCGAGCAGCTCCTGGATCTCGTCGTCGCGACCGATCAGCGTGCCATGTACCGCAGGCAGTGAGTGCAACGCCCTCGGAGCCGGACCATGCACCGGCAGGTAGACGTTCTGGTCTCCGGCAACCTGGGTGATCACTGCGTGGTCGAACGCCTCCGCGTGCTGCTCGACGTGGCCAGGGCCGCCTTCACCGTCGGCCGTCAACTCCCCTGCCCCATCGTGTTCTGGTCCCCGGCGACCTGCGTGACCTGTGCATCGCCGGACGCCTCAGCGTCCTGCTCGATGTGGTCGGGAGTGGTGTTGCCGCTGGTGGCACCGGTGGGCGCGTTCTGGTTGCCGCCGACCTGGGCGGCTCGTGCGCGATCGGACACTCTCGCCCGCTGCGCGACCCGCCTGCCCGGCGGCTCCGGCGCCGCCGGCCCCTCCCGTCCCGCCCACCAGCTGGTAGCCACCCCGACCGCACCGGCCCCCACCGTGGCGAAGGCCGTCGCCACCACCCACCGATCGGCCTCCCCAGCCGGCATCCACCCGAACGAAACCGTCCGGCCCAGCCACAGGCACAACCCGAAGGTAACCACCACAGCAGCCACGGCTGACACCCACCGCACCGAACGCAACATCCGGACCCCCTCACCCTGCGACGTGCATCCCAGCGTTCCACTCGAGACCGGTTGATAACCCGAAACTTCAGGAATACCGGCCCGCAGCAACACCTCAGCCGACCGCCCAACCACCGGTACAGCACAGCAACGAGACGTGCCGAACCGCTGCCGATGGCCTCGGCAACGGTCGAACACCCCGTCTCCACGCCCGACTGCCCGCACAGCCATGGGCACCCTGTTCCCACGGCGCTCATCGGCCTGGGTCGATCCCGACGAGCGCTGTGGTCGCAGCAGGGCCCGACTACCCAGCCCGGTTCGCTCGATGGGCGGCGATCGTGTCGCGGTACCAGGCGTACGAAGCCTTCGGCGTGCGGCGCTGCGTCTCGAAGTCGACGTGAACCAGGCCGAAGCGCTGGCTGAATCCTTCCGCCCATTCATAATTGTCAAGCAAGGACCAGGTGAAGTAGCCGCGGACGTCCACTCCCTCCGCGACGGCGGCGGCGAGTGCGTCGAGGTGGCCGGCGAGGTAGTCGATGCGGGGCTGGTCGACGACGGTGCCGTCCGGCGCCGGGGAGTCCTCGACCGAGCAGCCGTTCTCGGTGATCGTGATCGGCGGCAGCGCCGTCCCATACCTCTGGCGCAGGCCGACCAGGAGTTCGCGGAGGCCGTCGGGGACGACCGGCCAGCCGAAGGCCGTGCGGGGAACCCCTTCGATCTCAGCTTCGGTGAAGGGGAGATCGGGGCCCGTGGGGGCGCCGATCCGGGTCGGGTTGTAGTAGTTGACGCCAAGGCCGTCCAGCGGCGTTGCGGCGATCAGCTCGAGGTCGCCGTCCCGGACGCTGCCCCCGAGGTCAGGTGCAACACCGAATGCGCCGAGGTCGGGGTAGCGGCCGAGCAGCAGCGGGTCGAGGAAGAGGCGGTTGTGCAGTGCGTCGTACGCGGCAGCAGCCGCCGTGTCGGCGTCGCCGTCACTCGCCGGCCGGACCGGGGTGAGATTGTTCGCGATCATCACCTGCCCGCCCCGCTCGCGCAGCGCCGTCGCGGCGAGGCCGTGTCCGAGCAACTGGTGATGAGCGGCCGGCAGCGCGTCGAGCATCAGTGTGCGGCCGGGGGCATGGATGCCCAGTGCGTAGCCGAACACCATATGGATGAAGGGCTCGTTGAGCGTGATCCAGGCCGGAACACGGTCGCCGAGGCGGTCGGCGACCAGGCCCGCGTACTCGGCGAAGCGGTAGGCGGTGTCGCGGGCGAGCCAGCCGCCCGCTTCCTCGAGGGCCTGCGGAAGGTCCCAGTGGAAGAGAGTGGGCAGCGGAGCGATCCCGGCGGCGAGCAGGTCGTCCACCAACCGGTCGTAGAAGTCGAGCCCGGCCGGATTGACCGAGCCGGCCCCTGTCGGCTGCACCCGGGGCCACGCGATCGAGAAGCGGTATCCGTCCAGGCCGAGGCCGCGCATCAACGCGATGTCCTCAGCATGGCGGTGGTAGTGGTCACAGGCGATTCGTCCGGTATCGCCGTTCTTGACAGCGCCGGAACGGGCGGCGAAGACGTCCCAGATGGAGGGCCCGCGCCCGTCCTCCTCGACAGCCCCCTCGATCTGATAGGCGGCGGTGGAGACACCCCAACGGAAGTCTTCGTGCAGGTCAAGACGATTCGCCATGTCCAGTCCCCTCCCATTTCCCAATATGAGCCTTGCTCATGTTAGCAATCGCGGTGCGGCGAGTAGGGCCCGGCCGGCAGCGCCATCACCGCTGCCTCCTGGTCCCACTCGCCCCGCTCACCCGGTTGGTGTCGAGGACTGACGGTGCGCAGGCCGCACCTTCAAACCGCGGGGCATCCTGCCGAGTTCGGTACGACCGCGCTCCAGGATGTCGGCGACCCGTCCAATCGGGGAGGGGCACCGGGCGCCGGGCCGGCGTTCCGCGTCCGCGCGCCTGGACGGCGGCTTCAGAGCGGGGCGACGTCAGCTTCCCTACGAGGCGCGTCTGCCAGGTGGGAATCGGCGTCGAACAGTTCCTTCTCCACGTGGTCCAGGCACAGGCGTACCGCGCCGAGTGCGACGGCCTCGTCGCCCAGCGTCGAGGTGACCACCCGCGGGGGAAGGGGCACTGCGGCTCCAGGTGTCCGCGGACCGGGTCGAGGAGTGCCGCGCCGGCCTGGGAGATTCCGCCGCCGAGAACGACGAGTTCGGGGTCGACGGAGAGGACCATGGCCGCCAGGCCGTCCGCCATGCCCCGGGCGAAGTTTTCGACCAGCGCGCTCGCCCGCCGGTCCTTGCCGGAGGCGGCGGCGAAGATCCGCTCGACCTGTTCCGCCGTGCCGCCGTTGGGCGGGTCGTAGGACAGCAGTTGCCGGTAGGCGTCGACCCAGTTGAGGACTGACAGCGTGCCGATCTCACCCGCGGCCCCGTGCCGACCGCGGTGCGGTCGTCCGCCGATCAGTACGGCTGCGCCCATGCGGTAGCCGGCGTGCAGGTAGACCACGTCGTCGACGCCCCGGGCCGCGCCCCACCAGTGCTCGGCCAGCGCGGCCAGGTTCATGTCGTTCTCCACCCCGGTCCAGGTCCTGGTTCCGTCGCGGGCGAGGGTGCCGAAGAACCGCCGGGCCCGGTCGCCGAGGGGCAGGCCGTTCCACTCCGGCATGACCGTGGGGGCGAACGCCTTCCCCTCGGCATCGACCACCCCCGGAGTGCCGACCACGACGGCGAGCAGGCTGGGGTGGCTTTCCCCCGGAGCGGCCGCCAGGGCGCCGGTGACCGTCTTGCGTGCCACAGCAAGGCGCTCCTCGGCGCTGAAGTCGGGTTGGACCGTCGCCCGGCAGCTGGCGACGACGGTGCCGGAGAGGTCCGTGAGGAGCGTCAGCACCTTGTGTGCCCCGATGTCGAGGCCCGCCACATAGGCGGCTTCGGCGCGGAAGCGCACGCGCCGGGCCGGGCGGCCGGGCCGGCGGGGGCCGGTCTGATCGATGTGCGCCTCGGCGGCCCAGCCTTGGGCGAGCAGTTCGTTGATGGCTTCCTCGCAGGTGGGGCGGGAGACACCGGCGGCCTTGGCGAGGGCGGAGATGGTGAACGAGCTTCCGGCATGCAGTGCCCGCAGGACCGCGACGGAGTTGACCCTGCGCAGGTAGGACGAATCCCCTCGCATGTTCTTCACAGCTGCAGCCCCAGTCATTCGCCGGCCCCGACCGAGCCTGGGTCAATATTATGAGTGGCTGCGTAACAAGGGCAAGCGGCTCGCCGAGAATGGGCCTGATATCCCAAAATTCCCCTTGTTGCAGCCGTTGACACCGCCTGTTCCGCATGGGTTACTTCCCCCGTCAGCCGATTATTAAGCGAGTCTGCCTATCTAAACGAACCGCCTGGCGCGGCCAGGCCAGGGAGGAACCCACTGTGCGAAGAACTGTGGTGCGCGGCGCCGTCGCACTGGCTGCGGCGACAGCCCTTGTCGGCTGTGCGGCAGGCGGAAGCAGCAGCTCCGGCGGCCAGGCCTCCGGGAAGGGGAAGGTCACTCTCACCTTCCTCACCTTCGAGACCCCGAACCTCAACGCCGCCTACTGGAAGGCGGCCATCGCCCGGGCCTCGGCCAAGGTGCCGGGCGTGACGATCAAGATGGTGGTGTCCCCGAACACGGACCGCACCGGATACGCCAAGCAGCTCGACGCCTCCGGCCAGCTCCCGGACATCATGATCGCGGTCAATCCCCAGGGGTTCGCCCAGGCCGGCAAGTTCGCGCCGTTCACCGCGGGCGAGCTGCAGGACTTCGTCTCCCCCGACTCCAACGCGATCAACGGCAAGGTCTACCAACTGCCGTACAACACGCAGCCCGAACCGTTGGTCTACTACAACAAGGCCGACTTCGCCGCCGCAGGCATCGCCGCTCCGCCCAAGACCTACGCCGATCTGCTCGCCGACGCCAAGGCGCTCAAGGCCAAGGGGATCAACCCGTTCGTGGTGGGCGGAGGCGGGGCGGACACCTGGGCCGACATGTTCCCGCTGATCGCCGCGGTGGGCACCGACGTCTACGCCGACAACCCGAAGTGGCTCGGCAAGCGGGTGGACGGCTCGGCCAAGTTCACCGATCCGGTCTTCACCAACGCGGTGGCGAAGGTCGCCGCGCTGAGCCAGGCCGGCTATGTCGATCCGGTCGGTCTGTCGCGCTCCTACGCCGACGACGAACAGGCGTTCCGCGACCACAAGGGCGCGATGTACCCCATGGGCTCGTGGTTCGCGGCCTCCGCCGACGCCAAGAAGCCGGGCTTCGACGTCGGAGTCTTCGCCTGGCCCAGCGACTCGGGCAAGCTCGTCCTCCCCGCCTACACCGGCGGCGGCCTGTCCGTCTCGTCCAAGGCCCCCGATGTGGCGCTGGCCAAGAAGTGGGCGCTGGCGTTCATGGAGGACAAGCAGAACCTCGACGCCTCGGTGCGAGCCGACGGCTCGATCATCGCGCTCAAGGGCTACACCCCGCCCTCCAACATGGGGCCCGTCTACAACGCGACGTACGCGCTGTACCAGCAGGCCGTGGCCGCGGGCGCCGTGGTCGACGCCTTCTCGATCGAGGGCGGCGACATCGCCCTGCCGCCGGGGGTCGCCGACAAGGCCGCCATCGGCGTGCAGGACCTGATGACCGGCAAGAAGACGGCCGCCCAGTTCTCGTCCTTCCTGGACCAGCAATGGGCCAAGGCCAAGCAGTAACCCCCGGACCGCGGGTCCGGAGCCGCATCCCGCCTCCGGTGCGGTTCCGGGCCCGCGACACAACCATCGGAAAGGGGGTCGCTGTGAAGCCCCACCCAGAACCGCCGGGTGCCCGCAGAATCCGCCCGGCCGCCGTCCTGCGCGGCATCGGCACCTTCACTCTCTTCGGAGCGCCCGGCATCATCCTGTACACCGTGTTCGTCCTGGTGCCGGCAGCGATGACCGTCTACTACAGCCTCACCAACAACAACCCGTTCAACCCGCCCACCCGATTCGTCGGCCTGCAGAACTACGTCCAGCTCGCCAGGGACGACGACTTCCTGCGGGCGCTGCGGAACACGGCACTGGTCACCGTCATCGTCACCTTCGCGGCCAACGCCGGGGGCCTGCTGATCGCCCAACTCCTCGACCGCCGCGGCTGGCTCTACAACGCCCTGCGCGGGGTCTTCTTCACCCCCGTCATCCTCAGCTCGGTCGTGGTCAGCGTGATCTGGCAGTCCATCCTGTCCGACGACGGCCTGCTCAACTCCACACTGCGCGGTCTCGGGGTGGCCCACCCGCCCGGCTGGTTCTCCGATCCAGGCCTGGCCCTGTACACCCTGGCCTGGATCATCACCTGGCAGATGCTCGGCTTCTGCGTCGTGGTCTACCTCGCCGGCCTGCAGGGCGTGCCCACCGAACTCCACGAGGCCGCCTCCATCGACGGCGCTGACGGGATCGCCCGCTTCCGCCACGTGACCTGGCCCATGCTCGCCCCCGCCGTCACCATCAACACCGTGATGCTGCTGATCACCGGCTTCAAGGTCTACGACCAGGTCCAGGTCATCACCAACGGCGGCCCCGGCAACGGCACCACGACCACCATCGCCTTCAACGTCGTGCAGACCGCGTTCACCGGCAACCACATCGGCTACGCCTCGGCCATGGCCACGGTGATGCTCCTGCTGGTCTGCGGAGTGTCGGTCGTCGTCCTGCGGCTGCTCCAACGCAGAGAGGTGTCGATGTGAACCAGGCCGTGCAGCAACGCACCACCGCGCGACGCACCATCGCGCGACGCCCCCCGCGGCAGCCCGCCCACCGCCCCCGCGGCGAAGCGGCCGGGACCTCGGGCAGCTGGCTCCGGCCGCTGGTCGCCGTGTTCACCGGAGCCGCCTTCTTCCTGCCGCTCTACCTCATCCTGGTCAATGTCTTCAAGCGCGGGCCGGACATCGTCCCGCACCCGGCCGGGCTCCCGGCGCCGCCGACCCTCACGAACATCTCCGCGGTCCTCTCCCGGCCGGACCACCTCTTCTGGTACGGGCTGATCAACAGCGCGGAGATCACCGCCATCTCGGTCACCGCCACCACCGCGATCTCCGCCATGCTCGGCCACTACCTGGCCCGCTCCCGCAGCCCCTGGGCCAAGGCCACCCTGGTCGGCATGCTCTGCGGGCTGATGATCCCCTCCGCCGTCATCCTCACCCCCATCACCCAGGTACTGAACGCGCTGGGCCTGATGACCACCGTTCTCGGACTCATCCTGGTCAACATCGGCTACTACGTGCCGTTCGGCGTCTTCGTCTTCATGGGCTTCGTCAAAACCATCCCCCTGGAGCTGGAGGAGGCCGCCCAGCTGGACGGCGCCGGCCGCCTGCGGACGTTCTGGCAGATCGTCTTCCCCCTGCTGCGCCCGGCCTCCGCCAGCGTCATGATCTTCCTCGGGGTCTGGGTGTGGAACGACTTCCTCAACCCGCTGATCATCCTGGGCCCCGCCAACGGCACGACCGTCACCGTCGGCATCTACCGGGCGATCGGGGAGCACCAGAGCGACTTCGGTGCCGTCTTCGCGCTGATGTTCCTGGCCACCCTGCCGGTTCTGGTCATGTACCTGGCCTTCCAGAAGCACTTCGTCAAGGGCCTCACGGGGGGAGCGACCAAGGGATGACCGCCGCTGCCCGCCCCACCCAGCAGACAGGAACGCCCGTGCACCCCGCGCGACTCTCCAGCGGCTTCATCAGCGGCACGCTCACCGAACCCGCCGGACGCCCGCTCACCATCGCGGTCCTGGGCGCCGGCGCCCGCGGCAGCGCCTACGCGGACCTCGCCGCCGAACGACCGGCCAAGGCCCGGATCGTGGCGGTGGCCGAACCCCGGGAAACGGTACGCGAGGCGTTCTCCGCCCGGCACCGGATCCCCCGGCAGGGCCGTTTCGCGACCTGGCAGGAGTTCGCCGAGCGGCCGAGAATGGCCGACATCGCAGTCGTCTCGCTGCTGGACGCCGACCACGTAGCGGCCACCACCGCGCTGGCCGACCTCGGCTACCAGCTCCTGCTGGAAAAGCCCATGGCCACCAACGAGGCCGACTGCGAGGCCATCGCCGAGGCCGCCCGCCGCAACGACACCGCGATGGCCGTCACTCACGTGATGCGCTACACGCCGTACACCGTAGCCCTCAAGCAGGCCCTGCGGGAGGGAGCCATCGGTGACATCGTCTCCGTCCAGCACCTGGAGCCGATCGGCTACTACCACTTCGCCCACTCCTTCGTGCGCGGCAACTGGCGCCGCCAGGACGGGTCGACGTTCCTGCTCATGGCCAAGTCATGCCACGACATCGACTGGCTCAGCGACATCATCGGGCTCCCCGTGCGCCGGGTCTCCTCGTTCGGCAGCCTCACCCACTTCCGCCCAGAACAGGCACCGCCGGGCGCAACCGAACGCTGCGTCAGCTGCCCGGTCGAGCAGGCCTGCGCCTACTCGGCCAAGCGCCTCTACCAGGACGGACTGCGCCACGGCGGGACCAAGAGGTACTTCACCCGGATCATCAGCACCGGCGAACCCACCGAGGACGCCGTGAACGCCGCGCTCGCCGACGGGCCCTACGGGCGCTGTGTCTACCACTCGGACAACGACGTGGTCGACCACCAGGTGGTCAACCTCGAATACCAGGGCGGCGTCACGGCGTCCTTCACCCTCACCGCCTTCACCCCGGTGCAGAACCGCCATACGAAAATCTTCGGAACCCGCGGCCAGATCACCGGCGACGGCCGCTTCATCGAGATCTATGACTTCCGCACCGAACGCACCACCGTCATCGACGCCTCCCTGGACGGCTCCTCCGCCGCCGAGGGACACGCCGGCGGTGACGAGGCGATGTTCAACGCCTACCTCGATGCCCTGCACAGCGGCCGCGGCGAACTGATCGTGTCCGGCATCGACGCCAGCCTCGCCAGCCACCGCGTCGTCTTCGCCGCGGAACGCTCCAGGACCACCGGGACCGTCGTCGAGCTCTGAGGCACGCCGCCGCACCATTCCCCCGGTTGTCACGTACCGGCGCCGCACAGGTCCGCTCCGCCTGCGCGGGCGCGGCCGCGGTGCAGCCACCCCATGCCCGAACGGAAGGGTTCTCATGCCGTCCCTCGTCGCCCACGACTCCTCGCGCCGACTGTGGGTCCTGTCCGGGGCCTCGTCCTGCTACGTCCTGCACCTGGACGAGGAGGACCGCCTGCGCAGCCCGCACTGGGGGTCGCAGCTCACCCTGGAGCAGGCCGCCACCCTGCTGGACCGCCCGCCGCCCGGATACCGGGCGTTCGAGGACCCCGCCGACGGAACGCTCGACCTGAGCGACGCCGGCGCCATGCTCTTCGGCCACGCCGGGCTTCAGATCCGGTTCGCCGACGGCACCCGCGATCTCGAACTGCGCTTTGCGGACCACCGGGTGACCGACCGCGAGGACGGCGCGGAGCTGGCGCTGAGCTTCACCGACCGGCACTACCCGCTCACGGTCGAAGTCCGCTTCCGGGTCCGCTCCGACACCGAGGTGATGGAGCGCCGACTGGTGCTGCGCCACACCGGGACCGCTGGCGACGATCCGATCGAGGTCGTCCGCGCCCACTCGGCGACCTGGGTACTGCCCCGGCTCGACGACTACCGGCTCAGCCATGTGCACGGCCGGTGGGCCGCCGAGACCCAGCTGCACCGGACCGCACTCGCCTACGGCGAGACGCTGCTGAGCAGCCGCCGGGGCATCACGAGCCACCAGGCCAACCCCTGGGTGATGATCGACGACGGAACCGCCGCCGAGGAACACGGTGCGGTCTACAGCTGCGCGCTGGCCTGGAGCGGCAGCTGGGAGCTGACGGTGCAACGGCTGCCCACCGAGCGCGTCACCCTGTCGGCGGGCGCCGGGCATGCGCCGACCGTCCGCCGGCTGGACCCGGGAGCGGAGCTGGTGACCCCGTACTGTGCGGCCGCCTACACCGAGGGCGGGTTCGGCGCCGCCAGCCGGGTGTGGCACCACTACCAGCTGGCGCACGTACTGCCGCACCCCGAGGAGGTCCGGCCGGTTCTGTACAACTCGTGGGAGGCCACCGAGTTCGACCTCAGCATGGCGGGCCAGTCGATGCTCGCGGAGCGGGCCGCGGCACTCGGTGTGGAGTTGTTCGTCATGGACGACGGGTGGTTCGGTGCCCGCACCCATGACGCGGCCGGACTGGGTGACTGGGACCCCAACCCGGACCGCTTCCCCGATGGCCTCAAACCGCTCATCGCGAAGGTGCACAGCCTCGGCATGCGCTTCGGCATCTGGGTGGAACCGGAGATGGTCAACCCCGACAGCGACCTCTACCGGGCGCACCCGGACTGGGTACTGCACCAACCGCACCGGCGCCGGACCGAGCACCGCAACCAACTGGTACTCAACCTGGCCCGCCCCGACGTGGCCCACTGGCTGCACGACCGGATGAACCGGTTGCTGGCCGAGAACGCCGTCGACTTCGTCAAGTGGGACATGAACCGGCCCGTCACCGAGGCCGGCTGGCCCGACGCGGGTCCCGATCCGGAACGGCTCTGGCTGGACCACACCCGCAACCTGTACGCCGTCCTGGACCGGCTGCGGGCCGACCACCCGGACGTCCGGTTCGAGGCCTGCAGCGGTGGCGGCGGCCGCCTGGACCTCGGCATCCTGGCCCGCGCCGACCAGGTGTGGACCTCCGACAACACCGACGCGCGAGACCGCCTCACCATCCAGCACGGCTTCTCCCAGCTCTACCCCGCACGGGTCATGGGCACCTGGGTCACCGACAGCCCCAACCCGCTGACCAAGCGCCGGATACCGCTGGACTTCCGGTTCCACGTCGCGATGGCGGGCGTACTGGCCATCGGCGGCGACCTCGCGCGGTGGAGCGAGGCCGAACTCACCCGGGCAGGCGAACTGGTCCGCGACTACCAGGAGATCCGGCCACTGGTGCAGCACGGACTGCAGTTCCGCCTGCGCCCGCCGGGCGGGGACCTCTGCGGCATCCAGTACGTCGACGCGGGCGGAAGTGCCACCGCCGTGCTGGCCTTCCGCTGCTCCGCCCACCTGGCACAACCGGACCGACCGCTGCCGCTGCGCGGACTGGACCCGGCGGCCCGGTACCGCGACGCGGCCAGCGGGGAGTCGCACCACGGCGCCGTCCTGCTGACCCACGGGCTCCCCCTGGCGCTCCCACCTGAGGACTACGCGAGCCGGATGGTGCATCTGCTCCGCGAGGCGTGACCCTCCCGTCCCGTGGAGTCTCGGCGCCCTGCCGCCCTCGCGGCGCCGCCGCACCTGCCTCACCGCCACCTTGCAGCGCCACTTCAGGCGTCCCATCGGAGGTGTCACGAAATGAAGGCAGTCACGGACGAGCGGCTTCCTGCCCGGTGGCGCGAGCCTCGCGACCGTCGAGGACAACCTGGCCCGAGGGGCCGGCCCTGAACGCCGGCGCCGGATTCGAGACGTCCGTCTCCGGTCTGGCCAACGACAGCTTCTCCGCCGAGCAGCTCGCCGCAGCCGGCCGCACCCCCGGCTCCATCCCGACTGTCAGGGGCACCGCATTCAGCTGGCCCGACGTTCCCGCAGGCACCCCCGACAACATCGTCCTGCAGACAGCCGACCGATCACGACATCGCACAGGCTCTAGTGAGTCGTCCAAGCCTGGTTGGTGAAGCCGTTGCAGGCCCAGAGCTGCACCCTGGCCCCGTTGGCCGGGATCTGCGTGGCGTCCCCGTCCAGACACTGGCCACCGTTGACGTTGGTCAGCGTGGAGCCGTGCCAGGCCCAGGTCTGGTTGGTGAAGCCGTTGCACGCCCAGAGCTGCACTCTGGCCCCGTTGGCCGGGATCTGGGTGACGTCCCCGTCCAGACACTCGTTGCCATCGGCGTTCTGGATGGTGTAGAAGCCAGTCGGCCGCCCGACAGCGGGCGTCCAGAGCCAGGTCTGATTGCTCCGGCCGTTACAGGCCCACAATTGCACCCTGGCCCCGTTGGCCGGGACCTGGGTGGCGTCCCCGTCCAGGCACTGGCCGCCCTTGTTGTTGGTCATGGTCAGCCGGAAGACCTGATGAGGCTGCACCACGACAGCAGAGCCGCTCCGCACTGTCGGGATCTGCGCCACCGACGTCACATCGACCACACGCGGTCCGGCCGAGGCGGTGTCGGTGCCGGCCGACGCGGCGCCGGACGTCACCAGTCCGGTGGCGGCCGAGGCCGCCAGCACCGCGAACAGGAATCGCTTACGCATGTCATTTCCCCCGTCCCCGGGCGAGCCCGGGACCACGTTCCGCCGCCCTGTGCCGCGGAACACCAGCAGCCAGACCTCCTCCCGTTCCCCGGGTGGTGCCGGACCGCGGGTAACAGCGTCAAACGCCAGGAACGGTCTGTCGACGTCTGTTCCACTCAGCGGACCCGGGTACGCAATACACGACCCCAACCGGTTGCCGATCGCCGATCGCGAACGGGATCCGGCAGAGTGGCCCCCATGCAGGAACAGACGCAGGACGCCGCCCCCCTCGCCGGACCAGCCGCAGCCCCCACCACCGCAACCACTACCGGCCCCGGCCCCGCGTCCACCGCCGTCCGCCGCAATCCGGTGCAGCGGCGCAGCGCCGAGCGCGTCGAGCGCATCCTCAGCGCCTGCGCCGTCCTGCTCGACGAGGTCGGCTACACCGCGCTCACGACCAAGGAGGTGGCCCGCCGGGCGGAGGTGCCGATCGGCACCCTCTACCAGTTCTTTCCCGGCAAGGACGGGCTGCTCGGCGCGCTCGCCACCCGCAATCTGGAGCGCTACACCGACCGGCTGTCCCGGCGGATCGCGGCCGAGTCCCCCCGTGACATCGGCACCCTGGTGGATCTGGCCGTCGAGGAGTTCGTCGCGATGCGGCGGGCGGTGCCGGGATTCGGGGTCGTCGACTTCGGCGCCGTGGGCCGCGAGGACCCCACCGCCCGGCATCTGCTCGACACCGAGATCGACAACAACACCGCGGTCGCCGACCGGCTGTGGGCCCTCACCGGCGGGCTGCTGGACCCCGCCGCCTCCCGGCTGGCCGGCCGCGTCGCCCTGGAGTGCGCCGACGCCGTACTGCGGCTGGCCTTCCGCACCGACCCGGACGGCGACCCGGCGCTGATCGCCGAGTGCAAGCGGGTGCTGCGCCGCTATCTCGGCAGTCGGACGGATTGAGTCCGCACCGGGCACGTCGCAGGCCGCGCTGCTAGGGTCGGCGTGAGCCGTGACTGGCGCTTGGATGGGACCGACCATCGGGGAGCGGCTCCGTCTCCTGACGATGTGCTGCCGCGCGCCTGGGCCCTTCCCTTCTCGTCCCGGAGGCCCCGCATGGCCGCAGAACCGTCGTCCTTCAGCATCAAGCCCGGCGAATCGACCGAATCCACCGCCTTCCGCAGCGCGCTGGACGTCATCCGGGCCGTCGAGCCGCGCGTCGCGGACGCCATCGGCGCCGAGATCGAGGACCAGCGCGCCCAGCTCAAGCTCATCGCCAGCGAGAACTACGCCTCCCCCGCCGTCCTGCTGACCATGGGCAACTGGTTCAGCGACAAGTACGCCGAGGGCACGGTCGGCCGCCGCTTCTACGCGGGCTGCCGCAATGTCGACACCGTCGAGGCGCTCGCCGCCGAGCACGCCCGCGAGCTGTTCGGCGCGGCACACGCCTACGTCCAGCCGCACTCCGGCATCGACGCCAACCTGGTCGCCTTCTGGTCCGTGCTCGCCCAGCGGGTGGAGAGCCCGGCGCTGGAGCGGGCCAAGGTCCGGCACGTCAACGACCTGACCGAGCAGGACTGGGCGGCGCTGCGCCGCGAGCTCGGGGACCAGCGGATGCTCGGCATGGCACTCGACGCGGGCGGCCACCTCACCCACGGCTTCCGCCCCAACATCTCGGGCAAGATGTTCGACCAGCGCAGCTACGGCACCGATCCGGCGACCGGCCTGCTGGACTACGCCGCGCTGCGCGAGACCGCGCGCGAGTTCCGCCCGCTCATCCTGGTCGCCGGCTACTCCGCCTATCCGCGGCTGGTCAACTTCCGCATCATGCGGGAGATCGCCGATGAGGTCGGCGCGACGCTGATGGTCGACATGGCGCACTTCGCCGGCCTGGTCGCGGGCAAGGTGCTCACCGGCGACTTCGACCCGGTGCCGCACGCCAACATCGTCACGACCACCACCCACAAGTCGCTGCGCGGGCCGCGCGGCGGCATGGTCCTGTGCGACGCCGAACTGGCCGAGCACGTCGACCGCGGCTGCCCCATGGTGCTCGGCGGCCCGCTGCCGCACGTGATGGCCGCCAAGGCCGTGGCACTCGCCGAGGCGCGCAGGCCCGACTTCCGCGACTACGCGCAGCGCATCGTCGACAACGCGTCCGCGCTGGCCGAGGGGCTGCTGCGGCGCGGCGTCTCCCTCGTCACCGGCGGCACCGACAACCACCTGGTGCTCGCCGACGTCTCCGGGTACGGGCTCACCGGCCGCCAGGCCGAGGCCGCACTGCTGGACGCCGGCATCGTCACCAACCGCAACTCGGTCCCGCAGGACCCGAACGGCGCCTGGTACACGTCCGGGGTCCGCATCGGCACCCCGGCGCTCACCACGCGCGGGCTCGGTGTGCAGGAGATGGACGAGATCGCGGGCCTGATCGACACGGTGCTGGCCAACACCCGCCCCGGCACGACCGCCAACGGCGCTCCGTCCAAGGCGAGCCATGTGCTCGACGCCGCCGTGGCCGACCAGGTCGCCAGGCGCTCCGCCGACCTGCTGGCCGGGTTCCCGCTCTACCCGGGCGTCGACCTGAGTCAGAGCTGAACCCGGACCTGACGCACGGAGGCCCGCCCCCTGGAATCCGGGGGCGGGCCTCGTCTTCACTCACTTCACTTCACCGCGTTGCCGCCGTGATCGCCGTGCTCGCCGCAGCCGTCCTGCCTGCTGCTAACGGGCTATCGGGCTATCGGGCGAACTTCCGGCTGATCGCGTTGTAGACGCCCTGTGCCTCGGGGCCCAGATGCGGGCCGGCCAGCCAGGTGTCGTTGGACGGGCCGATCGACGTGTTCGACACCAGCGCCGTCTTGCCGTTCGGCATGGTGGCGAACCAGCCGCCGCCCGAGGAACCACCGGTCATCGTGCAGCCGACCCGGTACTCGGTCGGCATGCTCGCGCCCATCGACAGCCGGCCAGGCTTGCCGATGCAGTCGAACATCCGCGCACCGTCGTACGGCGGCGCCTGCGGGTAGCCCCAGGCGCCGATGCCGCTGAAGAGCGTCGGCGACGGGGCACCGAACCACACCGGCAGCGAAGCACCGACGGTCTCCTGCAGGGACTTGCCGCCGCCGTTCTCCGGCTTGACGTGCAGCACCGCGAAGTCGTAGGGCGAACCGCCGCCGCCCGAGTGGGTGCCGGTGGCGATCCACTGCGAGGACGTCTGCACCCAGTCGGCCCACCAAGCGCCGTACGGGGTGATGTTGCGCTGCGGGGAGCTGTCGACGCGGGAGGCGGACAGCCCGTTGTCGTTGTACGACGGGACGAAGATGATGTTGCGGTACCAGCCGCCCCTGGAGCCGCTGTGAACGCAGTGGCCGGCGGTCCAGACGAGGTTCGACTTGCCCGGGTGCGCCGGGTCGTCGACGACGGTGCCGGAGCAGACCTTGGGGCCGTCGGGGCTGTCGAAGAAGATCTTGCCGACCGGTGCCGCGTGCTGGTGGTACGGGCGGGCGACCTCCTTGGCCGCCACCGGGCGCGGAGCGGGGTCGGTGGTCCCCTGGTCCGAGCCGAAGTTCGACTGGACGGTGTTCTGGTTCTCCTTCGCCCCGGACATCCGGGACGGCTTCCAGAGGTCCTTGATGACCGGGTTGGCGAAGTCGGCTGCCTCACGCGCCCACTTGTCCCAGTTCTTCCAGTCGCCCTGCTGCCACTTCTGCAGGTCCTTGATGCTGGTGGGCAGACCGTTCGGAAGTTTGGCGTCGGAACCGGTGTCGGCCTTGGCCGAGGTACTGGCAGCCGCGGTCGGCTTCGCCGCCGCGTCGCTGTCGTCCGGGCCGCACGCGGTGGCGGTGAGCGCGAGCAGCGCGGTCACCGCCGCCGCGGCTCGGGCGGACCGTCGTATGAATGGCATTGAGTTGTTCCCCCATGTACGTGCATGTACGTGCTTTTGCACGTTTCTTGTCATGCCCCCATCCGGGGCGGCCTCCACTATGCCGTTTTCCCGACGGAGTTGGATCACCGGCCCCTCGTTGTCGCAGAACCGTTTCATGGAGCGGACGGGATCTTCACGCCCCGTAGACGGGCTGCGGGGGCTCGGAGTCGGCCAGCAGCTTCAGGGCGGTCTCGCCGGCCTCCGCCGGGGTCCAGCGGGCGCCCTTGTCCGCCGTCGGTCCCGGCCGCCAGCCCTCCATGACGGTGATCCGGCCCGCCTCGGTCTCGAAGACCCGTCCGGTGACGGCGGCGGAGGCCCCGGAACCGAGCCAGACGACCAGCGGGGAGACGTTCTCCGGCGCCATGGCGTCGAAGGCGTCGCCCTCTGGCGCGGCCATGGTCCCGGCGAAGGTCCGCTCGGTCATCCGGGTGCGGGCGGCGGGCGCGATGGCGTTGACGCGGACGCCGTAACGGGCCATCTCGGCCGAGGCGACGAGCGTCAGGCCGATGATCCCGGCCTTCGCCGCCGAGTAGTTGCCCTGCCCGACGCTGCCCAGCAGCCCTGCCCCGGAACTGGTGTTGACCACCCGGGCATCCGGCGTACGGCCCGCCTTGGCCTCGGCACGCCAGTGCGCGGCGGCATGCTTCAGCGGCAGGAAATGTCCCTTGAGATGGACGCGCATCACCGCGTCCCAGTCGTCCTCGTCGAGGTTGACGAGCATCCGGTCGCGCAGGAACCCGGCGTTGTTGACGAGGGTGTCGAGCCGGCCGAACGTGTCGATCGCGGTGGCGACCAGGGCCGCGGCCCCGGCCGTGGTGGCGATGTCGTCGCCGTTGGCGACCGCTTCGCCGCCCAGCGCGCGGATCTCGTCGACGACCTGCTGGGCAGGACCCGCCGAGCCCCCGGCGCCGTCGAGACCGACCCCGAGGTCGTTCACGACGACTCGCGCGCCCTCGGCGGCGAAGGCGAGCGCATGGGCGCGCCCGAGACCGCGGCCCGCACCGGTGACGACGGCGACCCGGCCCTCGCAGATTCCGGCTTCGGTCATGTCAGCTCTCCTTGTTCGCGGTTGACGGGGACGGGGACGGGGACGGGGACGTTGAAGGTGCTGGTGAAGGTGCCGGCGACGGCGACGGCGACGGCGAGGCAGTGTCCGGATCGCGGTTGGCGGTGGCGGCGTCGAGGAAGGCCGGGCGCTCGCCACCGCCGTGCACGAGCAGGCTCGCCCCGGTGATGTACGCGGCGCGGTCCGAGGCGAGGAAGACACAGGCGTCCCCCACCTCGCCGGGCTCGGCCAGCCGCCCGGCGGGCACGGTCCGGCCGACGGCCGCGATACCGGCGTCGTCCCCGTAGTGCAGATGGGACAGCTCCGTGCGGACCATGCCGAGGACCAGGGTGTTGACGCGTACGGCCGGGGCCCATTCGACGGCCATGGACCGCGCGAGGCTCTCCAGGCCCGCCTTGGCGGCGCCGTAGGCGGCGGTCCCGGGTGACGGCCGGCCGCCGCTGACGCTGCCGATCATGAGGATCGAGCCGCCGGTCCGCTGACCGCGCATCACCTCGTAAGCGGCCAGTGACGCGGTCAGCGGAGTGGTGAGGTTGAGTTCGAGGACCCGGGCGTGCCGGGCGGCGCCGCCGTCGGCGAGCAGCCGGAACGGCGTCCCGCCGACGTTGTTGACCAGGGTGTCGAGCCGCCCGCAGTCGTCCTTCACCTGCGCGAAGAACGCGTCGACGGAGCCGGGGTCCCGCAGGTCGAGGGGAACGAACCGGGCCGTGCGGCCGTCCGCCGTGACGGGTTCGTCAGGGGGGCGGCGCGCGCAGACCACCACCTCCGCGCCCGCCTCCAGGAAGGCGCGGGCGATCCCCGCGCCGACGCCTCTCGTGCCGCCGGTGACGACGGCGACGCGTCCGGACAGATCGACGGTGACCGTCAACTGGCACCTCCCGCAGCGCTCGTTCCGCTGCTACCTTCTACCTAACAAATGTTTGGTGGAAAGGTAGCTGATCCTCATCATGGGTGTCTCCACCTCGGCCCCGCAAGACGGAATCGCCGTCATCACCGTCGACTTCCCGCCCGTCAACGCCCTCCCCGTACAGGGGTGGTTCGACCTGGCCGACGCGCTGCGCGCGGCCGGCGCCGATCCGGCCGTCCGCTGTGTCGTGCTCACCGCCGCGGGCCGCGGCTTCAACGCGGGCGTCGACATCAAGGAGATGCAGCGCACGCCCGGACACCAGGCGCTGATCGGCGCCAACCGCGGCTGTGCCGAGGCGTTCGGCGCCGTCTACGACTGCGAGGTACCGGTCATCGCCGCCGTGCACGGCTTCTGCCTGGGCGGCGGCATCGGCCTGGTGGGCAACGCCGACGCCATCGTGGCCAGCGACGACGCGACGTTCGGACTGCCGGAACTGGACCGCGGGGCGCTCGGAGCCGCCACCCACCTGTCCCGGCTCGTCCCGCAGCACCTCATGCGCGCCCTGTACTTCACCTCCCGCACCGCGACCGCCCAGGAGCTGTACCGGCACGGCTCGGTGTGGGAGGTCGTGCCGCGCGAGAAGGTGCTGGACGCGGCGCTCGCGCTGGCCCGCGAAATGGCGGCCAAGGACGGCGAGTTGCTGCGGCTGGCCAAGGCCGCGATCAACGGCATCGACCCGGTGGACGTCCGCCGCAGCTACCGCTTCGAGCAGGGCTTCACCTTCGAGGCCAACCTCAGCGGGCTCGCCGACCGGCACCGGGACGCGTTCGTGTCGACGAACTCGGCGAACTCGGCGAACTCGGAGCAGCAGGAGCAACCGGAGCAGCAGGAGAAGACCACCACCCCCGGGCAACCGGTGAAGGAGGAGCGGTGAGTACCGACAAGACCATGACCGCCGAGCAGGTCGTCGGCCGGCTGGAGAGCGGGATGACCCTCGGCATCGGCGGCTGGGGGTCGCGCCGCAAGCCGATGGCGCTGATCCGGGCGCTGCTCCGCTCGGACGTCACGGACCTGACCGTGGTCTCCTACGGCGGCCCCGACGTCGGGCTGCTGGCCGCGGCCGGGAAGATCCGCAAACTGGTCGCCGCCTTCACCACCCTGGACTCGATCCCGCTGGAACCGCACTTCCGGGCCGCCCGCGAGAGCGCCGCCTTCGAGCTGACGGAGCTGGACGAGGCGATGTTCATGTGGGGGCTGACCGCCGCCGTCCACCGGCTGCCCTTCATGCCGATCCGGGCCGGGCTCGGCTCGGACATCATGCGGGTCAACCCCGGCCTGCGGACGGTCGTCTCCCCGTACGAGGACGGCGAGGAGCTGGTGGCTGTGCCCGCCCTCCGGCTCGACGCGGCGCTCGTGCACCTGAACCGGGCCGACGCCTTCGGCAACGGTCAGTACCTGGGCCCCGACCCGTACTTCGACGACCTGTTCTGCGAGGCGGCCGACGCCGCGTACGTCAGCTGCGAACGCATCGTCGGCAGCTCCGAGCTGCTGGAGGCGGGCGCGCCGCAGACACTGCTGGTGAAGCGGCATTCGGTCACCGGCGTCGTCGAGACCCCGAACGGCGCGCACTTCACCTCCTGCGCCCCGGACTACGACCGGGACGAGGCGTTCCAGAGCGCGTACGCCAAGGCCGCCGCCGACCCCGCGGCCTGGCGGGAGTTCACCGAACGCTTCCTGTCCGGCGACGAGGACACCTACCAGGCCGCAGTGGCGGCGTTCGCGAAGGAGGGCGCATGACCGCGAAGGACACATCGGGTGTGACCCGCGCCGAGTACTGCGTGGTGGCGTGTGCCGAGGCCTGGCGCGGGGACGGCGAGATCCTCGCCAGCCCGATGGGCACCGTGCCGGCGATCGGCGCCCGGCTGGCGAAGCTCACCTTCTCGCCCGATCTGCTGCTCACCGACGGCGAGGCGATGCTGATCGGCGACGTCCCGGCGATCGGGGGCGCGTCGGAGCTGATCGAGGGCTGGCTGCCGTACCGCCAGCACCTGGCGATGGTCACCGGTGGCAAGCGGCACGTGATGATGGGCGCCAGCCAGGTGGACCGGTTCGGCAATCAGAACATCTCCTGCATCGGCGACTGGGAACAGCCCAAGCGCCAGCTGCTGGGGTCCCGGGGCGCACCCGTCAACACCCTCAACAATCCGACCAGTTACTGGGTGCCGAGGCATTCGTCCCGGGTCTTCGTCGCGCGTGTCGACATGGTCAGCGGCGTCGGCTACGACCGCGCGGCGGCGGCCGGGAAGACCGCGACCCGGTTCCACGAGATCCGCCGGGTCATCTCCGACCTCGCCGTCTTCGATTTCGACACCCCGGACCGGTCGATGCGGATCCGCTCCCTGCACCCGGGGGTATCGGCGGAACAGGTGCAGGACGCCACCGGCTTCCCGCTCGTGATCCCCGCCGATGTCCCGTTCACCCGCGAGCCGGCGGACGCCGAACTGCGGCTGATCCGCGAGGTGATCGACCCCCGTGGCCTGCGGGACCGCGAGGTACGGGCATGAGCGAGCCGCCCGACGAGACCCCCGCGTCGTTCGAGACCCCCGCGTCGTTCGACACCCGGGCCTCGTTCGACACCCCGGCCTCGTTCGAGACCCCGCTGACCAAGCTGGTCGGTGTGCGGTACCCGATCGTGCAGACCGGTATGGGCTGGGTGGCCGGCCCCCGGCTGGTGTCCGCCACCGCGAACGCCGGGGCGCTGGGCATACTCGCCTCCGCCACCATGACGACGGAGCAACTCCGGTCCGCCGTACGGGAGGTCCGGTCGCGGACCGACGCCCCGTTCGGCGTCAATCTGCGGGCGGACGCGGGCGACGCACCGGAGCGGGTCGGGATCCTGATCGAGGAGGGGGTGCGGGTCGCGTCCTTCGCCCTCGCGCCGTCCCGGGACCTGATCGCCCGCCTCAAGGACGCGGGCGTGGTCGTCATCCCGTCCATCGGGGCCCGCCGCCACGCGGAGAAGGTCGAGGCGTGGGGCGCCGACGCCGTTCTGGTGCAGGGCGGCGAGGGCGGCGGCCACACCGGGAACGTCGCGACGACGGTGCTGCTCCCGCAGGTGGTCGATGCCGTCGGCATCCCCGTGATCGCGGCGGGCGGTTTCTTCGACGGCCGCGGGCTCGTCGCCGCGCTGGCGTACGGGGCGGCCGGGATCGCGATGGGCACCCGCTTCCTGCTCACCTCGGACAGCACGGTCCCGGACGCGGTGAAGGCCCGCTACCTGGCGGCGTCGGTCAAGGACGTCACCGTCACCACCAAGGTCGACGGCCTGCCGCACCGGATGCTGCGCTCGGAACTGGTCGACGCCCTGGAGCGCTCGGGCCGGCCCGCCGCCCTGCTGCGCGCCCTGCGGCACGCGGCGGCGTTCAAGCACGATTCCGGGCTCGGCTGGCGGCAGATGGTCCGCGACGGTCTCGCGATGAAGCACGGCAAGGAGCTGACCTGGAGCCAGGTGCTGCTGGCGGCCAACACCCCGATGATGCTCAAGGCGTCGATGGTCGAGGGCCGTACCGACCTCGGGGTGATGGCCTCGGGCCAGGTCGCGGGTCTGATCGAGGACCTGCCGTCGTGCGCGGAACTCGTCGGCAGGATCATGGCGGAGGCCTGGGCGGCGCTCGGCGCGCTCCCCCGGGAGCCGGTGCGGTAAGGCCACGATCCCCAGGGACCGTCAGGCGTCCTGGGTCAGCCAGTCGTCGATCTCCGCCCGCAGCCGCGCCTTGGTGCCGTCCGGCGCGAACGAGGCGTCCACTCCGGCGCGGGCCAGTTCGGCCAGCACCTCGTCGTCGTAGCCGAAGGCGTCGCGGACGAGTTCGTACTCGCGGGCCAGTGACACGTTGATCATCGACGGGATGTCGGTGCTGAGCGTGACGAACAGCCCGGCCGCGCGCATCCGCTCCAGCGGGTGCGCGCGCAGCGACGCCGCGAAGCCGAGGGCGACGTTCGACGACGGGCACACCTCGAGCGGGATCCGCCGCTCCCGCACCTCGGCGACGAGTGCCTCGTCGTCCAGGATCCGGATGCCGTGTCCGATCCGCTCGGCTCCCCCGATGTCCAGGGCGGCGCGGATGCTCTCCGGACCGCAGGCCTCGCCCGCGTGGTGCACGATGTGCAGTCCGGCTTTACGGGCGGCGACGAAGACCTCCGCGAACGGTTCGACGGGGTGCGCCTCGTCACCCGCGACCCCGATGCCCACCACGCCGGCCCCGGTGTGGCGTTCGGCGAGTTCCAGGGTGCGCCAGGCGCGCTCCACCGAACGGCGGCGGGAGTGGTCGAGCAGCACCCGGCACTCGATGCCGAACGCTTCCTGTCCCGCGGCCAGCCCTGCCAGCACACTCACCAGCGGCATGTCGAGATCGCCGAGCCGTTCCCCGTGGCCCGCCGCGGTGAAGGACACCTCCGCGTAGCGGGTGCCGTTGGCCGCCTCGTCCTCGCAGAACTCGTAGGCGATCCGGTGGAAGTCCGCCGGCCGGCGGAGGCACGACCGGACCAGGTCGTTCTGCGCGAAGAAGTCCGCGAAGCTCTCGAAGGCGTGTCCGCCGTCCACCAGGTGAGCGGGGATCTCCACACCGTTCGCGGCGCCGATCTCCGCCAGGGTCGGCCACCGCACGGTGCTTTCCAGATGGACGTGCAGATGGGCCTTGGGGAGCGCGCGCAGGTCACGCGGCGCGGCGGAGGTCGACGTCATACCGGGAAGCCTGCCACCGGGGCCGGAAGCCGTCGAACGAATTGCCCGGCCCCGGGGCTACCCCGGAACGGGCGCTACAGCCGCTCGATGATGGTGACGTTCGCCTGGCCGCCGCCCTCGCACATGGTCTGCAGGCCGTACCGGCCGCCGGTGCGCTCCAGCTCGTGCAGCAAAGTCGTCATCAGCTTGGTGCCGGTGGCACCGAGCGGGTGGCCCAGGGCGATGGCGCCGCCGTTGACGTTGACCTTCCCGGGGTCGGTGCCGGTCTCCTTGAGCCAGGCGAGGACGACGGGGGCGAAGGCCTCGTTGATCTCCACCAGGTCGATGTCGTCCATGGACAGCCCGGTCTTCTTCAGCGCGTACGCGGTCGCGGGGATGGGCGCGGACAGCATCCGGATCGGGTCCTCGCCGCGGCAGGACAGATGGTGGATCCGGGCCCGCGGCGTCAGCCCGTGCTCGGCGACCGCGCGCTCGGAGGCGATCAGCAGCGCCGAGGCGCCGTCGGAGACCTGCGAGGAGACGGCGGCGGTGATCCTGCCGCCCTCGACCACCGGTTTGAGGGCCGCCATCTTCTCCAGGCTGGTGTCCCGGCGCGGTCCCTCGTCGGTGGTCACCTCGCCGTACGCGACGAGTTCACGGTCGAACCGGCCCTCGTCGATGGCGCGCAGCGCCCGCTGGTGGGAGCGCAGTGCCAGCTCCTCCATCGCCTCGCGGGTGATGCCCCACTTGTCGGCGATCAGCTCGGCGCCGTGGAACTGGTTGACGGGCTGGTCGCCGTAGCGGGCCCGCCAGCCCTCGGAGCCGGCGAACGGGCCCTCGGTGAGACCGAGCGGGTCGGCGGCCTGCCGGCTGGCGAAGGCGATCGGGATCATCGACATGTTCTGGGTACCGCCCGCGACCACCAGGTCGCTGGTGCCGGAGAGCACCGCCTGGGCGGCGAAGTGCACGGCCTGCTGGGAGGAGCCGCACTGCCGGTCGACGGTCACCCCCGGCACCTCCTCGGGAAGGCCCGCCGCCAGCCAGGCCGTCCTGGCGATGTCGCCGGCCTGCGGGCCGACGGTGTCCAGGCAGCCGAACACCACGTCCTCGACCGCCGCCGGGTCGGCTCCCGAACGCTCCATGAGCGCCTTGAGGACATGCGCGCCGAGGTCGGCGGGGTGCACGGCGGACAGTCCGCCCTTGCGCCTGCCGATCGGGGTGCGGACCGCTTCGACGATGTAGGCCTCGGCCATGACTACTCCTCGGTGTCCTTCTCGAATGTCGCTTTGTCCATGCCGGTTGTCCAGATCGGTCGTCCCGGTCGGCCGTCCCCGTCAGCTCCGGACGGCCACACCGTCCAGCACCATCGACAGGTACTGCCGGGCGATCTCCTCCGGGCTGTGCTGTCCGCCCGGCCGGTACCAGGAGGCCGCGACCCAGACGGTGTCGCGGACGAACCGGTAGGTGAGCCGTACGTCGAGGTCGGCGCGGAAGACTCCGGCGGCCACCCCGCGCTCCAGCGTCCCCAGCCAGGCCCGTTCGAACTTCACCTGCGAGTCGGCGAGATAGCCGAAGCGCGGCTGGGCGGCCAGGTGTCTGGCTTCCTTCTGGTAGATCGCCACCGCCGCCCGGTGCCGGTCGATCTCCTTGAAGGACTGCGTGACCAGGGCCTCGATGGTCTCCCTGGGCCCGAGGCCGGCGGCCAGCACCTCGTCGTACCCGGCCCACAGTTCGTTGAGGAAGGTCGAGAGGATCTCGTCGACCATCGATTCCTTGGAGTCGAAGTGGTAGTAGAGGCTGCCCGCGAGCATGCCCGCCTCGTCCGCGATCCGCCGGACGGTCGTCGCGTTGTAGCCCTGCGCGGCGAACACCTCGGCCGCGGTCGCCAGGAGTTCGCCGCGGCGCTCGGGGGCGGCGGTCATCGTCGTCTTCTTGCTGCTCTTGCTGCTCTGGCTGCTTTTCGGCACCGGATCATTCTCGCCTCACGCGTGCTGGCTGCTGGCCGACACGGTCTCGCCGGTCAGGTACGAGGAGTAGCCGCTGGCGAGGAAGACGATCACGTTGGCGATCTCCCACGGTTCGGCGTACCGCCCGTAGGCCTCCCGCTCGGTCAGTTCGGCGAGCAGTTCGGGGGTGGTGACCTTCGCGAGATGCGGGTGCATGGCCAGGCTGGGCGAGACCGCGTTGACCCTGACCCCGTACGCGGCCGCCTCGACGGCGGCGCAGCGGGTGAGCGCCATGACGCCCGCCTTGGCGGCGGCGTAGTGCGCCTGCCCGGCCTGGGCGCGCCAGCCCACCACGGAGGCGTTGTTGACGATGACGCCGCCGCTGCCGGCCCGCCGCATCCGGCGCAGTGCGGCGCGGGTGCAGCGGAACGTGCCGCCGAGGGTGACGTCGAGGACCTTGGACCACTGCTCGTCCGTCATGTCGACGAGCTCGGTGGTCCCGCCGAGGCCCGCGTTGTTGACGAGGATGTCGAGCCGTCCGTGCCGCTCCTCTGCGAGGTCGAACAGCGCGCTGACGTCGTCCTCGCTGGTCACGTCGCAGGCGAGGCCGGCCACCCGGTCCGCGCCGAACTCCGCTGCCAGCGCCTCGGCGGACTCCTTGATCCGGCGGGGGTGCGCGTCGCCGATGACGATGCTCGCCCCCTCCTCCAGCAGCCGGCGCGCGGTGGCGCCGCCGATGCCGGCGCCCGCCGCCGCGGTGACGACGGCGCTGCGCCCGGCCAGGAGGTCGTGCCCCTGCGGATAGGGGGGCGGGGTACCCAGGTTCGCGGTCATACGCGGAACTCCTCCTCGACGGCTGACGGGGCGTACGTTAATCTACCAAACACTTGTTAGGGAAGGCTCGTCAGGGGAGGACGGAATCCGATGGACCTCGACTTCACGCCCGGGGAGGACGCGTTCCGGGCCGAGGCCCGCGCCTGGCTCGCCGCGCACGTTCCCGCCACCGCGCTGCCCTCACTGGAGACCGCCGAGGGCTTCGCGGCCCACCGCGCATGGGAGCGCGAGCTGTCGGACGCCCGCTGGTCGGTGGTGTCCTGGCCCGAGGAGTACGGCGGCCGGGGCGCCTCGATCCTGCGCTGGCTGGTCTTCGAGGAGGAGTACTACGCGGCGAACGCGCCCGGCCGCGTCAGCCAGAACGGCATCAATCTGCTCGCCCCGACCCTCTTCGAGCACGGCACCGACGAGCAGCGCGCCCGCATCCTGCCCGCCATGGCGAGCGGCGCGACGATCTGGGCACAGGCCTGGTCGGAACCGGAAGCGGGCAGCGACCTGGCCTCACTGCGCTCCACCGCCACCCGCGCCGACGGCGGCTGGCTGCTGAACGGCCAGAAGACCTGGTCGTCCCGCGCCGCCTTCGCCGACCGCGCGTTCGGCCTCTTCCGCAGCGACCCGGCGGCGGACCGGCCGCACCGCGGACTGACGTACCTGATGTTCGCCCTGGACGCGCCGGGCATGACGGTACGGCCCATCGGACGGCTCGACGGCAAGCCCGCCTTCGCCGAGCTCTTCCTGGACGACGTCTTCGTCCCCGACCAGGACGTCATCGGCGCGCCCGGCCAGGGCTGGCGCGTCGCGATGAGCACCGCGGGCAACGAGCGCGGCCTCACCCTGCGCAGCCCCGGCCGCTTCCTGGCCGCCGCCGACCGGCTGACCGCCCTGTGGCGGGAGCGGGCGGACCCCCGGGACACGGCGCTGCGCGACCGGGTCGCCGACGCGGTGATCGGCGCCCGCGCCTACCAGCTCTTCACCTTCGGCAACGCCTCCCGGCTCGCGGAGGGCGGGGACATCGGCGCCGAGTCCAGCCTCAACAAGGTCTTCTGGTCCGAACTCGACATCCGGCTGCACGAGACCGCCCTCGACCTGCTCGGCGCCGACGGCGAGCTCACCGACGGGGACGGCGGCGACGGCGGGTGGGCGGAGGGATACGTCTTCGCCCTCGCCGGACCCATCTACGCCGGCACCAACGAGATCCAGCGCGACATCATCGCCGAGCGGCTGCTCGGCCTCCCGAAGGGACGCCGGTGATGCGGTTCCTGCTCGACGCCGAACAGACCGCCTTCGTCCGCACCCTGGACCAGCTGCTGGCCGCGGCGGACCCCCCGGCCGCCGTCCGCGCCTGGTCGGCGGGCGACCACGGCCCGGGCCGCGCCCTGTGGGAACGTCTCGCCGGGACCGGCGTCTTCGCCCTGGCGGTACCCGAGGAGTACGACGGCCTCGGACCGCTCCCCGTCGAAATCGCCGCCGCTTTCGTGGAGCTGGGCCGGCACGCGGTACCGGGGCCGCTGGCGGAGACCGTCGCCGTCTGCGCTCTCCTGCGGGGGCTCGGGGACCGCGGTCCGGCGAAGGAGTGGCTGCCGCGCATCGCCTCCGGCGAGGTGCTCGTGACGCTGGCGCCGGCGCCGGCCGGCTCGTACGCCCTGGACGCGGATGCCGCTGACGCGGTCTTTCATGTCGTGGCGGACGGCCTCGCCGTCGCGGTCGCGGCCGGCCACGGGCCGGTCCGCGCCTCGCTCGACCCCGCCCGCCGGCTCGCCCGCCCCACGGGGGGCGAACCGCTCGTCACCGGCCCCGCGGTACGGGACGCTGTGCGCCAGGCGGCCGACTGGGCCTCCTTCGCGACCGCCGCCCAGTCCCTGGGCACCGGCCTCGCCCTGATGGAACGGACGGTGGCCTACGTAAAGCAGCGCACCCAGTTCGGCACCGCCATCGGCGGCTTCCAGGCCGTCAAGCACCAGCTCGCGAACGCCCTCCTCGGTCTGGAGTTCGCCCGCCCGCTCCTTTACGGCGCGGCTGTGGCGCTGGCCGGCGGCTCGCCGGGCGCGGGCCGCGACATCGCCGCCGCCAAGGTCGCCTGCGGCGAAGCGGCGTATGCGGCGGCCCGCACCGCACTGCAGCTGCACGGGGCGATCGGCTACACCGCCGAATACGACCTTTCGTTGTGGATCGGCAAGGCGACGGCGCTTCGCACTGCGTGGGGCACACCGTCGGAGTGCCGGGCGCGGGTCCTGGAGACGGCCGATCCCGCGGCGCAACCAGAGCGACACCGTAGGCGAGGGGACGGGATCGCAGGCGTGGGGGTCCGAAATGCTGCCGAGCTATTTGTGGGCCGCCAGGCCCGTAAATAGTCGATTTCGGACCCCCACGCCGGAGAGCCCGGCGCCTCGCCGCGCCTGACCGCCGACAGGCACCATTGCCCGCCCGCCCCCGCTTCTGCTGTGATCGTCCCGTCGCGCTCAGCGACCGATCGCACTCACCAGGGGGCTACATGAGACTGCGTCAGCTGTTCGTTTCACTGGTGGCGGGAGCGTTGCTCGCCACCACCGCCGGCGCCGCCGCTGCCACCACCGAGCCGGCGAACGCCGGCACCGCACGGACCGAGTGCTCGGCGACCTTCTTCGAAGGAGACCCGCGGCTCGGCCCGGAGGTGCTGCCCACCAGGGGCGCCGTGGGGAACGAGCTGTTCCTGTACCAGCGCACCGGCGGGCTGTCCGAGCAGGCGTTCCTGTCGACGTACAACACCGGCACCAGTTGGATCTACCCGCCCCAGAACGGCTATGTCATCGGCCCCGACGGCCGGCCCGTCGAATGGCACCAGATCCTGCTCCCCGGCCAGGACATCGACCGGTTCGGCAGCGAGTACGGCTCCTTCCTCGCGCCCGAGGGCCTGCCGTACGCCAACCGCTCCATCCCGCCGCAGAGCCTGGACGGCACTCCCGCGGCCGGTTGCAACTACCACGACTACCGTGTCCTCAAGCCCTTCACCGTCGACGCGGGACCGATCGCCCCCTGGTTCGCACAGCCCGGCTACGGCCTGCAGTACCAGCTGGACGCGACCCTCGTACCCGGCTCCCCCACCGCTCTCAACGTCATGTGGCTGGTGGCCAACGGCTATCTGCAGCGGCTTGTGTAGGGCACGGTCATACCGGACACCGAGGGTGATAGTTCCCTACAGATGGTAGCCAATGCGGCGCTGTACAGGAGCGTTCCGGCGTGGACAGATGTCGCACCGGCGGAAATCAGAAGATCCGGCGGAGGCGCCGAAGGGCGTCACCGGTGATCAACACTCAGTGACCGCTGCCGCGATGAACTCAGCAGATGGCCCCGCCGGGCATCATCAGCCGCCTACCGGGCGGTACTCCGCGACGGCCGTCCGGAAGAAAGCGAACCGGCTGGGAGGACCGTAGGGGCCTGCGAGGGGCCATACTGGGGGTAATGACGAAATCAGCCGTGACCCGCCGCCACCTGCCCGCCAGCCCCTTCCGGATTCCGGTCGCCCCTCCCGTCGAGAACTTCGAGGTGGGTGACCGGGTAACGCATGACGTCTATGGACTCGGCCGAATCATCGGTGTCGAGGACGAGGTCGCCGTGCTTGCCGACTTCGGATCCCGCCAGGTACGGATCATCAAGCCGTACTCGAAGGTAACGAAGCTCTGAGGTTCCTGGCCGCGCCCCCACAAGGACGCGGCCAGGATTCTCCCCGCCCGCCGCCCTGAGCCCAAGGGACCTCAGGGCCGGCTCGAACTCCGGCATGCCCGCGCCCGGCGCGAGACGCCGGCCAGTATCCCGGCTCCGGTCCACCGGGCCGCCGCACCATCTCTTCATGCTCCAACTCCCCACCGTTCAGACGTGTTCCAGGCCTGTGAAGTTCCCCGGCTCCGGCACGAATCTCAGGACTTCCGCCGTCCGTGGGGTCGGTTCAGCGCGCCAGTGCGGCGCCGTCGCCCATGGCGATCACCGGGTGGCTCCGCGGGTCGAGTGCGCGCAGCAGGTCGACCATGTGTGCTGCGGAGAGGCTGACGCAGCCGTGCGTCGGGCCGCCGTGGTCGACGTGGATCCAGATGCCGCCGCCGCGGCCCTTGCCCAGTGGCTGCCTGCTGTCCAGCGGGGACGCGCCCGGCACGCGGTTGTAGTCGATGGCGATGACGTAGTCGAAGGACCCACCCAGCGCTTCGCCGCGGAATCCGGTACCGCCCGCGGTGAAGCCCTGGGAGCGGTGGTACGGCAGTCTGCTGCCCGGGTCGGGCTTGAAGCCGCCGGCGTCGCTGAGCGTGAAGATCCCCACGGGGCTGTGCAGATCGCCCTCGTGGTGGGTGCCGGTCCAGCCGCGCAGGGCGTTGTGCGCGGGCCAGACGGCTCCCGCCCGCCAGCGGCCGTCGGCGGCCCGGGTCCACAGGGTGACGGTGGAGTCGGAGGAGTCCTTCGCCCGGCCCGAGGCGAGCAGTACCTGGTGGGAGGCGGCGGGGATCGCCGCGAGGGTGGCGGGGCCCAGACCGGGGATCCGGTCGGTCTCCCGGCCGGCGGGCGCGTTGTCCTGGGCGGCGTCCGCCACGGTCGCCGACGGGGGCCCGGCGCCGGTCCTGACGACGGCGGGGACCGCGGCCGCCCGGTCCTGCGACCGTGGGCCGATGACCGGGCCGATCGGCCCGATGGAACCGATCCCGAACCAGGCCGCCGCGGTGGCCAGCGACAACACCGCCGTCACTCCCGCCAGGGCGGCCGTCCGGCCGGAAGCGCGACGCCGGGACCGGTGCCGCGCGCGGTGGCGGCCATGGCTGGATCGCGTTTCGGGCACTGTGACGGGCCTCATGGGCAGCGATACTCGCAAAGTCCGGGGCCGCTGGGGGCCTCCGGGCCGACATCCGTCCCAGATGTCCCGACCCGTCCCGCACCCCGCCGGGCCGGAAACTGATGAACAATCGAAGGATGGACGAGTCCCCGCAGCACGACAGCGCCCTGCCCGACGAACGCGACCGGGACCCGTCGGGGCGGGCCCGCAACGCACGGCCGCGCGACGGACTCGGCCGGCCCCTGCCGTACGGGGCGCCCGGCGTGGAGCGGCAGCCCGAGGGGGTGCCGCGCTCCCCCGGGCAGTCGCTGGCCGAGGCCCAGCGACTCTTCGACGCCGGGCTGCCGTTCCACGCCCATGGGGTGCTGGAGGACGCCTGGAAGGCCGCCGACGAGCCGCAGCGCGCGCTGTGGCGCGCCCTGGCCCAGCTCGCCGTGGGGCTCACGCACGCGCTGCGCGGCAACGCGTCGGGCGCGGCGACCCTGCTGCGCAGGGGCGCCGACGGCATCGCCCCCTACCGGGACGCCGCGCCCTACGGGATCGACATCGCGGGCCTCGCCGGCTGGGCCCGCGAGCTGGCGGACCGTCCCGGTGCCGCGCAGGGCGCCCCGGCTCCTCGGCTGGTGGCGGAAGGAGGCGCGTAACGCGTTTGAGCGCCCGGCCCAAGTACAGATGTAAGGCATCGCTCATCTGTTCAAGGAGTCGTCCGTGCAAGCAGAGCATTCGATACCGCCATCCCGCCGTGCCGCCGGCACTTCTCAGAACGCTCACACAGCGCTCTCACAGGACTCTCACACTGGCTCGGAATGATCAGGACGACCGGGGCGACGAGAGAGGGCCCGCCGTATGAAAAAGCGTCCGCAGCCCATGTACGGAGCAGCCGGCCGTACCCTGTCCCGTCTGCTGGGCAGGACCGGTGTCCTGATCGTGGCCTGGCTGACCGTCACGGTCGCGGGGACCGGAGTGGTCGTCGCGACGGGCGAGTCGCAGTTCGCGGCCTCCGAAGCGGTGAGCGGGCCCGGTGTTTTCGCCGGGATTCCCGGGGTTTCGAACACCGTGCACGCGACAGCGAGTGTCAAGCAGGTCGGCGCGCTCTTCGACGGCGGGCTGTCCGGCGGCCACTACTGCACGGCGAGCGTGGTGCAGAGCGCCGGGAAGAACGTCGTGGTGACCGCGGCGCACTGTCTCAGCGGCGGTACCGGCGGCACGGTCTTCGTCCCCGGCTACCACGACGGCGAGGCGCCGTACGGCGTCTGGCCGCTGGAGAGCGTGACGCTCGCCCCGGGCTGGACGAGCGGCGCGGACCAGGATCTCGACGTGGCGTTCGCCGAGGTGGCGCCGCTGAACGGGCGTGAGGTCCAGGACGTGGTCGGCGGCTACACGATCGGCACCAGCGGGAGCGGTGAGAACGACGGGACGACGGCCACCACCGTACGGATCACCGGCTACCCGTCCACCGCGGACGCACCGCTCACCTGCTACAACGACGCCACGGCGTACACCGCCGACCAACTGCGGATCGCCTGCACCGACTACAGCGGCGGGACCAGCGGGAGCCCCTGGGTCACCGGCCTGGACCCGGACACCGGTACGGGGACCGTCATCGGGGTGATCGGCGGCTACGAGGAGGGCGGCGACACCCCGGACGTCTCGTACAGCCCGGCGTTCGACAGTGCGATCGGGTCCCTCTACGAACAGGCCGTAGCGGCCGCGGACTAGAGCGCACCGGTGTGGACGTCAGCGCACTGGTGTGGACGTCCGCCTTGGACGTCGGCTCCGGGACCCGGAACTGGCCACGGGTCCCGGAGCCGGCGCTGTCAGACGACGGGCTTGAGGGCGGCGCCCGCCAGCATGGGGGCGCCCGCGCCCAGCCCGTCGACGTCCGCGTCCGCGTCGGGCCGCCACACGGTCACCGGGGTGACACCGGGATCGATCAGCTGGAAGCCCTCGAAGAGCGCGGTGAACTGCTCGGTGCTGCGCCAGATGACCTCGCTGACGGCGCCGCCGTAGGATTTGGCGACGTTCGGCGCGGCCTGCGGCACCTCGTCGGCGCCCGCGTGCGAGAGCACCAGGTAGCTGCCGGGCACCAGACGGTCGGTGAACTGCCGGATGAGCGCGAGCGGGTCGTTCTCCTCGGGCACGAAGTGCAGTACGGCGCCGAGGATCAGCCCCACCGGCTGGTCGAAGTCGATGAGCCGCGCGGTGTCGGGCGCCTCGAAGATGTCCTTCGGCTTGTACAGGTCGCCCTGGAAGATGGCGGCGCGCGGCTCATCGGCGAGGATCGCCCGGCCGTGTGCGACGGCGACGGGGTCGATGTCGGTGTAGACCACCTTGCTGTCGGGCGCGGCCGCGAAGACGGCGTCGTGCACGTTGTGCTCGGCGGGGATGCCGGATCCGACGTCCAGGAACTGCCGGATGCCGAGCCCGGCCAGCTCCCGGCCCGCCCTGCGGAGGAACGCCCTGTTGGCCCGGAAGGTCTTGGGAAGCGCGGGATTGGCCTCCTCCACCTGCCGGGCGACAGCGCGGTCGACCTCGAAGTTGTGGGTGCCGCCGACCCAGTAGTCGTAGACCCGCGCGATGCTCGGTGTCTCGATGTCCACGTCGGCCGGTGCCCAGCTCGGTCGCTCCACGTCGCTTCCTCTTTCCGTTGTGTCGGGGGCGTATGTCGGGTGAGGCGTTGGATCGGTCGGCGCGGGGGTCAGCCGTGCAGCACGGGCAGTTCCTCGAGACCGCGCATCATCAGGCTGAAGCGCCAGCGCAGTTCGCCGGGCGGGACGGCGAGGCTCAGCCCGGGGAAGCGGGCGAAGAGCCGGCTCAGTACGATCTGCCCTTCGAGCCGGGCCAGCGGGGCGCCCAGGCAGTGGTGGATCCCGTGGCCGAAGGCGAGGCCCGCGGTGGCGCGGCGGGTGATGTCGAGCTCGTCGGGCTCCTCGTAGTGCGAGGGGTCGCGGCCGGCGGCGCCGATCGAGATCGTGACGAACTCCCCTTCGGGGATGAGGACTCCGCCGACGTCCACCGGTTCTGTGGTGTAGCGCCAGGTCGCGTTGGTGACCGGTCCCTCGAAACGCAGCAGCTCCTCGACTGCGTTCGGCCACAGGGAGCTGTCGGCGGCGAGCTTCGCGCGCTGGTCCGGGTGGGTGAGCAGCGCGTACGTGCCGTTGCCGATGAGGTTGACGGTGGTCTCGTGGCCGGCGACCAGCAGCAGGAACGCCATGGCCATCAGTTCGTTCTCGTTGAGCTGGTCGCCGTCCTCGCCGGCGTTCACCAGGTCGGTGATCATGTCGTCCGCCGGGTTGGCGCGCTTCTCGGCGATCAGTGCCCGCAGGTAGTCGACCATCGCCACGCTGGCGTCGCGCACCTCGTCGGTGCCGACGCCGGAGACCAGCAGGTTGGACCAGCGCCGGAACTCCGCGCGGTCGTCCGGCGGCACTCCCAGCAGCCAGCAGATCACCGTGAACGGGACGGGGAAGGCGAGCGCGTCCATGAGGTCGGTGCGGTCCTGGAGCGCGATGGCGTCCAGGAGTTCGTCGACGAGTTCCACGATCCGCGGGGTCAGCGCCTCGACGCGGCGGGTGGTGAACGCCCGACCCACCAGGCGGCGCAACCTGGTGTGGTCGGGCTGATCGCTGTCGAGCATGTGCTCGCTGAGTTCATGGGCGAACTGCCGGCGTGAGCCGGCCTCCTTGAGGAACTCCTGGCGCTTCTCCTCGTCGATGAAGTTGCGCGGTATGAGTTCCTGGCCCTTGCGCATGTCCTTGCTCAGCCGGGGGTCGGCGAGCAGCGCCCTGGCGTCCTCGTAGCGGGTGACCAGCCACGTCCGCAGTCCGTTGGGGGTGGCGACGGGCTGGGCCGGGGCCTGCCCGCGCAGATCGGCGAGCGCGGTGTGCGGCTCCTGGAAGAAGTCCGGCGTGAACAGTTCGATCACGCTGGTCGGTGATTCCGTCCGATCCACGACGCGGTTCCCCTCTTCGGCTCTTCGGCGTTCCTGGCGTGGGCGTAGCGGCCCGGCATGGGCTCATCGGCCTGGCTCCACCATCAGGGGTCGGTTTCGAGCGCCGCTCGCGCCGGGCTGTAGCGCGGCCGTGCCTCCGGCGACGCGCGAGTGCCCTGCCTCCCGTGGCCGCGGGTGGCAGGGCACTCGGTAGGTGGGGACCGGTGGTTCAGTGGTGGTCGGCGCCTTCCTTCTGTTCGGCGGGCGCTTCGTTGTTCCAGGTGCGCAGGGGGATGTTCTTGAGGAGCACGGAGAGCAACAGTCCGAGCGCGAGCACCGCGGCCGCGGTGACGAAGACCGGGGTGAGGGAGGCGGCGTACGCCTGTTCCACGGCCCGCCGTACCGGGGCGCCGAGCTTCTTGAGGACGTCCGCGTCCGACAGCGAGTTGTTGTCGGTGCCGCCGAGCGCGCCGGCCGGGACGCGTTGGGCGAGTTCGTCGGTGAGCCGGTTGTAGAAGATCGCCGCGAAGACGGAGATGCCGAGCGAGGCGCCGAGCATCCGGCTGAACGAGACGGTCGCCGAGACCGCTCCGATGTCGTCGCGCGGGGCGGTGTTCTGGGCGGCCATGGTGAGCACCGACATGTTGAGGCCCGCGGCGATGCCGAGCAGCAGCATGTAGCCGGTGGCCATGACGCGCGAGGTGTCCGCGTCCATGGTGGCGAGCAGCAGGGCGGAGACGATGCCGATGGCCATGCTCGCCGCCGGGTACCACTTGTAGTTGCCGGTGCGGTGGATGATCCGCGCGCTGATCATCGAGGAGGCGACCAGTCCCAGCATCATGGGCAGCAGGATCACCCCGGACATGGTCGCGCTGGCGCCGGTGACCACTTGCAGGAAGAGCGCGAGGAAGTTCACCGAGCCGACGAAGACGAAGCCCGCGACGACGCTGACGACCGCGGAGATGCTGAACGTCGAGTCCCGGAACAGATGGAGCGGGATGACGGGTTCCGCCGCGCGTTTCTCGACGAGGACGAAGAGCGCCACCGCGACCACGATCACCACGGCCAGGCCGAGGATCGTCGTCGAGGCCCAGGCGTAGCGCACGCCGGCCCAGCTGGTGAGCAGGGTGAGGGCGACGATGGCCGCGCTGAGCAGCAGGAAGCCGGTGTAGTCGATCTGCGGGCGGCGCGGCCGGACGGGCAGCCGGAGGAAGGCGGCCACCAGGGCGAAGGCGAGGGCGCCGACGGGCAGGTTGATGTAGAAGACCCAGCGCCAGCCGAGCGCGTCGGTCAGCACACCGCCGATGGGCGGGCCGGCGAGCGCGGCGCCGGCGAACGCGATGGAGAAGTAGCCGTAGTAGCGGGCTCCTTCGCGCGGGCTGAAGAGCTCGCCGATGACGGAGAGCACGGAGACGAACAGACCGCCGGCGCCGATGCCCTGCACCACCCGG
This sequence comes from Streptomyces sp. RKAG337, assembly GCF_023701715.1. Taxonomy (NCBI): domain Bacteria; kingdom Bacillati; phylum Actinomycetota; class Actinomycetes; order Kitasatosporales; family Streptomycetaceae; genus Streptomyces; species Streptomyces sp. RKAG337. The sequence continues at coordinate 321,425 of NZ_JAJOZA010000001.1, forward strand.
AAGGCGAGCAGTTGCTCGATCGACTGGGCCCAGCCGCAGGCCGCGGAGCCCACGAGGAAGATGCCGATCGCGACGAGGAACACGCCTTTGCGGCCGAACAGGTCGCCGAGTTTGCCGTAGAGGGGGGTCGTGACGCTGCTGGCGATGATGTACGCCGTCGCCACCCAGGCGAAGACGTTGAGACCGCCGAGGTCCCCGACGACGCGGGGCAGCGCCGTGGCCATGATCTGGGCGTCCAGCAGGGCCAGGAAGACCGCGGTCAGGCAGCCGAACATGATGAGACCGGTGCGGGGTGGCGGACCGGAAGTACCGGCCGGCGGGGGGCCGGACTCGTTCTCGGTGTCGTTCACGGGTGTGCCCTTTCCTGGGGCGTGGCCCCGGTGGCCGGCCCTTCCACGGGGGAGGTCGGGCCGGCCGCCGGACTCCCGGCCCGGTGCCCCGCGGCGGCCGTGGGCTGCCGCGGGGCACCGGTCGGGGAGCTTCAAGAGTGTCGCGGGACGAGGGTTACGGGATGAGGACGACCTTGCCCAACTGGGAGCGGGCCTCCATGAGCTCGTGCGCGCGAACGGCGTCCTCCAGCGGGAGCCGCTCGTGGATGACGGGCTTGACCTTGCCGGTGCTGATCATGTCGAGCAGGTCCCGCTGGCCCGCGGCGATGACCTCGGGCTTGTAGTAGAGCAGCGCGTACAGGGCGAAGCCCGCGATGGTCTTCATCCGGCTCAGCGCCAGGACGTTGATCTCCGGGACGTTGCCCGCGGCCGATCCGTAGAAGACCAGCCGGCCGAAGGTGGCGGTCAGCCGGACGCTCTTGAGGAGGATGTCGCCGCCGACCGTCTCCATGACGACGTCGGCGCCCTTGCCGTCGGTGGCGGCCTTGACCTGCTCCTCCCAGTCGTCGTCCGTGTAGTTGATCGTGACGTCGGCGCCCAGGCCGCGGACGAAGTCCAGCTTGGCCTGGCTGCTGGCGGTGGCGATCACCTTGCCGGCGCCCATCGCCTTGGCGATCTGCACCGCGAGGTGGCCGACGCCGCCGGCGGCGGCGTCGATCAGGACGGTCTCACCGGGCTTGAGCTGGCCGGCCTCCTTGAGCGCGTGGTACGCGGTCTGGGCGGGGCTCGGCAGGGCGGTCGCCTCGGCGGCGTCCAGGCTGTCCGGGATCTTGATGAGCCAGTCGGCCCGGGTGGTGCAGAAGTCGGCGTAGGCACCGGTGTCGACGTCGCCGACCACCCGGTCGCCGATCTTCACGTTCGTGACGCCCTCGCCGAGCGCCTCGACGGTGCCGGCGACGTCGCCGCCGGGTGCACCGGGCAGTTCGGCGTGGCCGCCGATCGGGACGCCCTGCCGGCGCTGGACCTCGGCGAAGGTGACGCCGATGGCCTCGGCGCGGATGAGCACCTCTCCCGGGCCGGGCTGCGGCTTATCGGCCTCTTCGACACGCAGAACCTTGGGGGCTCCGTGTTCGTAGTGGCGGACGATTCGCATGGTGTTCTCCCAACTAGGAAGTCTTGACGAGTCACGGGCGTCTGCCGGCGACTCCGCCCAGGAAAGCGACTGCAATTACATGCTCTCACGCACATGTATGCGTGTCCACAAGATATCCGCGGCTGCGCGGAGTCGTACGGCGCCCTTGTCCCGGAGCCGTTCCACGCCGTCGCGGCGCACGGGTCATGTGCACCCAACGGTCCCATCCGGGCCTTGAATTCACCTGGACCGGGCCTGGACCGGAACGGCGCAGGAACGCACCCGGCATACGTGACGGCACACACGTGTTTTCGCGCAGGCACGTGCTGTCCGCAACCTTCACCAGCGCCTAGCATGGAGGGATGACCTCCGAGAGCGGAACCAAGAAGGCGCAGGCCGGCGCGCTGCTGGACGCCGTGGGTCCGGCCTTCTCCCGGTTGCGGCGCACCGCACTGCTGGATGTCGAGAACCCGGTCTCCCGCAAGGACATGACCAGGACCCTGGTGCTCGCCATCGTCGAGGACCCGGCCGACGTCCCCGGCCAGGAGACCACCGTCGGGGTGGTCGCCGAACGCCTCGCGGTGGACCCGTCGGTCGCGAGCCGGATGGTGTCCGACTGCATCGCGACGGGGTATCTGATCCGTGCCGCCTCGCAGCTCGACGGCCGGCGCACGATCCTGCAGCTCACCCCCGAGGGCATCGAGATGCTCGCGCGGTTCCGCCGGCACCAGCGTGAGGCGTTCGAACACATCACCCGCGAGTGGAGCGAGCACGAGCGGCTGGACTTCGCCCGTCTGCTCATCAAGTACGTGGACGCCGTCGCCGATCTGCGCCCGCCCACCCGGTAACGGCCCGCCGGACAGCCGGCGGGCGCGCCTTGTCACGGGGTCGGCAGCCCGGCCTGTTCCAGCGCCAGATAGTCGACGACCTCCCAGTGCTCCGCCACCTTGCCGCCCGCGATACGGAACTGGTCGCAGGTGCGCATGACCAGTTCCCGGTCCGAGGGGCCGCCGCCGCTCCAGGCGCCGGTCAGCGTTCCGCGCCACACCACGAAGACCATCACCCGGTCGCCGTCGGCCACGATGTGCTCGACCGTGGTCGTCAGGTCCGGGAACGCGGCGATGTTGTCCGCGAAGTACGCCTTGAAAGCGTCGAGTCCGGCCGGGACCTGGTCCGTCTTGAGATTGTGGTGCGCGTAGTTCTGGTGGTAGTACGTCTCGGCGAGGTCCAGCCGGTGCTCGCTGAACACGACGCGGTACGCCCCCAGCACCAGCTCCGCGTTGGCCACCTCCAGATCGCTGTGCGGTCCCACCAGGCCGGGGCCGGCCGGCTGGCCGCCCTCCCCGGGCCCGATCCCCAGCGGCACCAGCACCGACTGGTCCACCACGGCCCAGTGCTCGGCCACCTTTCCGCCGTCGAGGCGGAGGAGTTCCGCGGTGTGCAGGGTCCCCGTGGCCCCGGTCCGGGTGCGGCCCCGCCAGGTCACGAAGAGCATGACCCGGTCGTTGTCCGGCACCAGGTTCTCGACCGCCACCTCCAGGCCGTCGAACTCGGCCGCGATCGCCTGCCAGAAGCCGACCAGGCCTCCGGGCAGTGCCCCGATCAGCGGATCGTGCTCGACGTAGCCGGGACGGATCCGCTCCGCGGCCTCGTCGAACCGGTGCCCGGCCAGGATCTCCTCGAAGAGTTCCCGGACCACCTCGGCGTTCCCCACCCTTGCCGGCGTCGCGCCGACTATGTATCCGACTGTCATGGCTTCCCTGTCTCCCCCGTGACCGGTTGAACCCAGTGGTGGTGCTCAGGTCTTCAGCTCGTAGGTGGACCAGGACGAGTCGGCCGCGAAGCCGAGCTTCCCGTTGAGCGCGACGATCGCCGCGTTCTCCGTCTCGTTCCATGCCTGGACCAGGAAGAGCCGCTGGTTCTCGCGTGCCGCCCAGGCGGTCGCGAAGGCCTTGGTCAGCGTGCCGATGCCGCGGCGGCGGTGGTCCGGCAGGACCAGCACCTCACCGGCGTCGGCCATCGGACTGTCGCGGACGTAGAGGGTGCTGTAGCCGACGACCGCTCCGGTGCCGTTCTCGACAGCCGCCGCGGTGTACTGGCGGTGGCCGGTGCGGACCGCCTCCTCCTCGCGGGCGCGCACATCGGCCGCGGTCGGCGCCGTGATCCTGGCCTGCCCGTTGACCTGGACGTCGAGTTCGCCCCAGGCCCGCGCGTAGGAGTCCACGAGGTTGTCGGGGCAGCCGCCGAGCCAGTACGCGAGGTGGTAGCCGGGCACCTTCCCGTCGGCGTATCCGTCCAGCCGCGCCCGGACCGCGTCGTCGAGCCGCAGCCGGTTGCGCAGATTGGTGACGGTGCGCCGGGCACCGACCGCGCCGGCGAAGCTCTCCGACGCGTCGGTGTGCGGGGCGTCCAGCAGCAGCCGGGAGCGGCCGCGGTCGGCGAGTTCGCTCCGGGCGGCCTCGATGAGCAGCCGGCCGGCGCCGCGGCGCCGGAATCCCGGGAAGACCCACAGGGACCCGTGGCCGGCGTCGGCGGACTCCGCCAGATCCAGGCCGAGTTTGAGGGAGCCGGCGGCCGTCCCGCCGTCGAAGACGGCCAGCACCAGTCGGTCGGTGCCGTGTCTGCGCTGCAGAAGCCGGGCCAGCAACGCCTCGGTGACCGGCGGGTCTTCAGGAAGTTCGAGGCTCATCGTCTCCCGGAAACCGGGGAGGAGAGCGGTGATGGTGGCCGGGTCGTCCCCGTCCAGGCTGCGGATTTCCATACCAATTATTTACCCAGGCACTGCCATTGTTTTAATCGAGTCCCACTCGAACGCGAAGTGGGGCCCGGACCTCCGGACCCCACTCGTTCACTGCGTCCCGCCGGCCGCGGTCACTCCACGGCGACGGAGATGGCCTGCACCGGGCAGACCCGTACCGCCTCGTGCACCTTCGGGTCCCCGGCCCCGTCCTCGCTGCCCGGGATGACTCCGCTGACCCCTTCGTCGTCCTGCTCGAAGACGCCGGGGGCGGTCATGGTGCACAACGCGGCCCCCACACACCGCTCACTGTCGACACTGACACGCATGGCAGGCCTCCCTCACCAGGTCACCGGAAGATCTTCCACCCCTTGCAGGACGAAGGCGGGCTTGACCTGCACCTCGCTCGCGGGGATCGCCAGCCGCAGGTTCGGCAGCCGGGAGAACAGCCGGTTCAGCGCGATCTCCATCTCGGCCCGCGCCAGGTTCTGCCCGATGCACTGGTGGATGCCGAAGCCGAACGCGACATGCCGGCCGGCCGCCCGCCGGATGTCCAGCTGGTCGGCGTTCTCGAACGCCGACGGGTCGCGGTTCATCAGCATGTTGGAGACGATGACGCCGTCGCCCGCCTTGATGAGCTGCCCGCCCACCTCGATGTCCTCCGTCGCCACCCGCGGCAGGGTGTCGCCGATGGACGTGAACCGGAACAGCTCGTCGACCGCGCCCGGCATCAGCGCCGGGTCGGCACGCAACGCGGCCAGCTGGTCGGGGTGTTCGAGCAGCGTGAGCACGCTGATGCCGATCATGTTCGCGGTCGTCTCATGGCCCGACACCAGCAGCACCGTGGCGATCATCGCCAACTCGTTGCGGTCCACCGCGCCTTCGAGCAGCCGCTGGGTGATCAGCTCGTCCAGCAGCCCGTCCCGCGGGTCGGCCTCCCGCTCACCGATCAGGTCGTACAGGTACTTCAGGATGTCCCCGAAGGCCTGCTGGGCCTGCGCGGCCTGCTCGTCGCCCGACGAGGAGAGCACATGCCGCGAGCGTTCCGCGAAGTAGTCGTGGTCCTCGTACGGGATGCCCAGCAGCAGGCAGATCGCCTTCGACGGCAGCGGCAGCGCGAAATCCGTCACCAGGTTCGCGGACGAGCCCTTCGCCGTCATGTTGTCGATCAGCGTGTCCGCGATCTTCTCGATCTCCGGCCGCAGCGCGTTGATCCGCCGGATGCCGAAGCCCGGGATGGACATCCGCCGCTGCCGGGCGTGCTCCGGGTCGTCCACGCCGATCAGCGGGGTCGCCCGCTGGCGCTGCGCCTCGATGCGCGGCGCCATGAGCGGGAAGTCGGGATTGCGGACATCGACGGACAGCCGGGGGTCGGGCAGCAGAGCCCGGCCCTCGGTGTTCCCCGCCACGACCCAGGCCGTCCGCCCGTCGAACAGCGTCACGCGGGCCAGCGGCCCCTGCTCCCGCAACTGCTCGTAGCCCTCCGGCGGCTGGTAGGGGCAGGTGCGCTGCATCGGGTAAGCGGGGGCCTCCGGCTCGATCTGCCGGGTATCGGCTTCCGCCATGGTCTACCTCCTGTGTGTGGGGCCTGGTGGCCGAATTGCGGACTGAAAGGCGGCAGGTGCCCCGAGGCGGCTCAGGATCCGCCGGTGACCCTGACGGCCTGGCCGTTGATGTTCCCGTTGGCGGCCGAGCCGAGGAACACGATCGCGTTGGCGACGTCCTCCGGCGTGGAGAGGTGCTGGGAGGCGAGGGTCTTGGCCTTCGCCTCCAGCATCGGAGCGGGGGCGTTGCGCAGGACGTTCTCGGTGAGGGTCTGGCCGGGGACGACCATGTTCACCAGGATGTTCTCCGGCCCCAGGTCCCAGGCCAGGCTGCGGAGCAGCCCGTACAGACCGGACTTGGCCGCGCCGTACGCCCCGCCGCCGACCATGCCGGCGTCGGCCAGCCCCGCGCCGAGCATCACCACCCGGCCCCAGTCGCGGCCGCGCATCGCGGGAAGCGCGGCCTGCAGCGTGTGGTAGACGGCGTCGACGGAGGTCCGCAGCACTTCCTGCCACTGCTTGACCGGGACGTCCTCGAAGGCGGGCATCGGCCGGCCGGGGCGGGGAATGGCGTCCCCCCACACGACGGCGTTGTTCACCAGCACGTCGATGCCGCCCCAGGCGGACACGACGTGGTCGACGGCCTCCCGGATCACCCGCTCCTCGTTGAGGTCGTAGCGGACGATCATCGGGGTGCCGCCCTCGGCGGTGACCTGGGCCGCCGTCTCCTCGGCGCCGGCCAGGTTCGAGTAGTAGGTGATCGCGACCCGGGCGCCCTCCGCGCCGAAGGCCCGCGCCGTCGCGCGTCCGATCCCCGAGGAGGCCCCGGTCACCAGCACTACCTTGTCGCGCAGATCCGTCTTCATCCGGGACAACCCGCTTTCGTGGTCAGGTCAACGGCGGTGGTACTGCAGCGCGTCCCGCGAGTGGCGCTCGAGCCCGAGCATCGGGCCTGCGCCTCGAATCACGGTCAACTGCGGGCGGGGGGACGGCGCCCGGCGGGCTGCACGACGGTTCGACCGCTCCTCAAGACCGCCCTGTCAGCGTCCTGTCCGACCGCCCGCGGGGGTGGAGCGGAGCCCTGAGCGGGCGCCCGGACAGATGGAGGAGAGCTGCGATGAGCGAAGCGAGCGGACGACTGGTCGGCACCTGGACCACCGAACTCGACAACGACGGCGAGCCCACCTTCGGGCTGGTCTCCTTCTCCGCCGACGGCGGTGTCACCTCGACCCAGACCAACACCAAGAACATCGGCCTGGGCAACTGGGCCGTCACCGGTGAGGACACCTTCGAGTACAACTTCCACATCCTCGCGACCGACGAGGCGGGCAAGCTCGTCGGCGAGGCGCACATCAACGTCGAGGGCGAGTTCGTCTCCGACACGCGCTGGGAGGGGCTCGGCGGCGCGTCGTTCTACGACCCGCAGGGCAACCGGCAGCGCGGCCACGGCGGTTCGAAGGTCGTCGCTGTGAAGTTCGGCATCGACAAGTAGCCGGAACGGAACCGAGCTCAGCCCCTGTCCCGTGCGAGCACCGGCGCGCGCGGCGCCGAGCGGTCCGCTGTCTCCCTGCACCGTTCCCGGGAGGAACGAACTTTGGCCACCGAACAGACTCTGCTCCGCGCCGCCCCCGGCTCCGCCGTATGGGAAGGACTGCGCTCCCTGCTGCGCGGCGACGTCGTCCTTCCCTCCGACACGGGCTACGACCTCGCGCGGCAGTTGCAGAACAAGGAGTACGACGTCATCGGTCCGCAGGCCGTCGCCTACTGCGAATCGCCGTACGATCTGCGCGCCTGTGTGCGCTTCGCCCAGGAGCACGACCTGCCGCTGCACACCCGCAGCGGCGGTCACAGCTTCAACGGCTGGTCCACGGGCCCCGGTCTGGTCGTCGACCTGTCCCGGATCAACCATGTGCTGGTCTGCAACGGCTCGGTGCGGCTGGGCGCCGGCACCCAGTCGGTGGACGCGCTCGACACGCTGAAGTCGACGGGCACCCAGCTCATCACCGGCACCTTCCCCACGGTGAGCGCGGGCGGTTTCCTGTCCGGCGGCGGGCTCGGCTGGCAGACCCGCAAGTTCGGCGTCGGCAGCGACCGGGTCGTCTCGGCACGGGTGCTGCTGGCCGACGGCCGGGTGATCCGCTGCTCCGACACCCATGACCCGGACCTGTACTGGGCGGTGCGCGGCGGCGGGGGCGGCAACTTCGGGATCGTGGTGGACTTCGACGTCCGCCCGATCGACGCACCGCTGCTGGTCGGCTACGACACCATGTGGGACTTCGGCCAGGCCGCGGACGTCCTGACCTCCTGGCAGGAGTGGTGCGCGAGCGCCCCGAACGACCTGGGCTCGTCGCTCGTCGTGCTGCCGCAGATGTTCAGCCCGCACGACGCTCCGATCATCAACGTCTGGGGCGCCTATCACGGCCCGAAGGACGAACTGGAGACCCTGCTCGACGAGCTGGCCGAGCGGGTGGGCGTCCGGCCGGTGAAGCGGACCGTGGGCGAACCCCTGCCGTACAGCGAGGTCATGCACGAGCGGCTGTGCGACGACAAGTCCGTCGCCCAGTGCCACCGCACCGGCCACAACCCGCTGGCGATCGGCCACCGGCACCCCTTCACCCGGCAGAGCTACGCGCTCACCGACCGGCCGGTGACCAGGGACGAGGCCGCCCGGCTGCTGGACGCCTGGGACCCCCGGCGGGACAACGAGCGGTATCTGCTGTGCATCGCCCTCGGCGGGGTGGCCAACGAGGTCGGCAGGACCGACACCGCGTATGTGCACCGCGACGCCCGGTTCCTGACCGGCTATCAGATGGCGGTCCGCGAGGACGTGCCGGCGCCGGAGACGGTCACGGACATCACCGCCTGGGCGGACAACGCCTCGGCGGCGCTCGCTCCCATCTCCAGCGGCTCGTACATCAACTTCCCCAGTTCCCGGACACCGGCCGACTGGGGCGCCGCGTACTACGGCGAGAACCACCCCCGGCTGCTCGACATCAAGCGGCAGTACGACCCGGACGACTTCTTCCGGCATTCGCAGAGCATCGGGAGCTGAGATGACCCTGGACAACGACCACACGGCCGACCCGAGCACGACCTCGCGGAGTCCCAGCAGCTGGGATCTGCAGGGCAAGCGCATTCTCGTCACCGGCGGATCGCGCGGCATCGGGCGCGGCATCGTGCTCGCCGCGGCGCGGGCCGGAGCGCAGGTCATCACCTGCTACCGGCAGCCCGGTGACGCGGTCACCACACTGGAGACGGAACTCGCGGCCACCGGCGGAAAGCACCTCGTGCTGCGCGCCGACGCCACCCAGGCGTCGGACATCGAGGAGATCGCCGACGCCTGCGAGGCCCGCTTCGGCGGTCTCGACGCGGTGGTGAACAACGCCGGCACCTACGTCCCGACCCCGTACGCGGATCTGGACGCGGCCCAGTGGGCCGCCACGGTGGACGGCAACCTCACCGCGGCACATCTCGTCATCCACCGCTCGCTCGACCTGCTGGCCCCCGGCTCCTCGATCGTCAACATCGGGTCCACGGTGGCGTTCATCGGCATCGACGGCGGAGTGCACTACACCGCCGTCAAGGCGGCCCTGGTCGGTATGACCCGCTCCCTGGCCCGCGAGCTCGGGCCCCGGGGCATCCGGGTCAACACCCTGTCGCCCGGCCGGATCGACACCGAGGCGATGGACGACCTCCCCCCGCAGGTCGCCGCGTTCCAGCGGAAGATGTTCTCCTCCTTCACCGCGCTGGGCCGGCTCGGCCGCGTCGAGGAGATCGCCGGGTCGGTGCTGTTCCTGCTGAGCGATCACTCGACGTACATCACGGGTCAGAACATCCACGTCGACGGCTGCGTGTGAGCCCCGTCGGCACTGCGGAGGGACAGGGAACGTGGGAATCGCGCTGACAGGCAGAAAAGTCCTGGTCACCGGTGGCAGCCGGGGCATCGGCCGCGGCATCGTGCTGGCGGCCGCGGCCGCCGGGGCCGATGTGATCACCTGCTACCGGCAGGAGGGGGAGGCGGTCGAGTCCCTCGTCAAGGCACTGGCCGAGACCGGTGGCGACCACCATGTGCTGCGGGCCGACGTCGGCGAGATCGCCGAGATCGACCGGCTGGTGGGCGAGGCCAAGGACCGCTTCGGCCGGCTCGACGGCGTCGTCAACAACGCCGGTGTCATCAGTCATGTCCCCTTCGGCGAACTCCCCGCCGAGGAGTGGTCCCGGGTCCTCAACTCGCATGTGACGGCGGCCTACCGGGTGATCCAGCAGTCACTGCCGCTCTTCGGCGAGGGCGCCTCCGTGGTCAACATCGGCGCACGCGGGGCGGCGGCGGGCATCCCGCTGCGGGCGCACTACACGGCGGCGAAGGCCGCGATGATCGGGCTGTCCCGTTCGCTGGCGGTGGAGCTGGGTCCGCGCGGCATCCGCGTCAACGTCGTGGCGCCCGGCATCATCGAGACCGAGGCCTTCGCGGCGATGCCGCAGGAACGGGCCGACGGGATGCGGCAGATGTACTCGAAGAAGACCGCGCTCGGCCGGTTGGGCACCGTCCCGGAACTCGCGGGCCCGGTGCTCTTCCTGCTCAGCGATCTCTCCTCGTACCTCACCGGGGAGACGCTCAACGTCGACGGCGGCATCTGACCGCGGACACCGCACGGACGACGAGGCCCCTGCCGGTGCCCGGGGAAGGGCCGGCGGGGGCCTCGCGTTTCCTGGGCGAACGGGGGCGCGCCGCCCGGACTCCCCCGTCCGTCCGACGGTGCGCCCCCGCACCGCACAGGCTGCTACGTGCCCCGCCGTAGCGCGAGCGTTTGTGCCAGGATTCGATCAGGTTCAAAGGGTGAGCGGGCCGCAGGGGCCCCGGGGGAGAGCATGATCCGACTGGCAGTGGACTCCACCGGGCTGGCCAGGTCCCGGTTCGCCGTCTCACCGCTGATCGAGGCGGCCGGCACCCTGATGCCGTGGGGGGTGCGGGGAGAGCTGAGCGCGGATCCCTGGGTGTACCGGGCCCGGCGGCTGCTGCGCCGGGAGGACCTGCCGCTGCTGACCGCGCTCGCGGTGGACCGGGCCGGTTATCTGCCGGACTTCCTGACCCCGTACCCGAGCGTCCCCTCCCCGAGGTCGCCGACGAGTTGGAGCAGGTGCGCACCACGCCGCCGGAGCGGGTCGTCGCCGAAATGGAGGCGGTGCGGGTCGGCCGCCCCGCGAACGGGCTGGCGGGACGGGAACTGCCGGACGTGGTGCGCGAGACACTGGACCGGGGCGGCCGGTATCTGGCCGAGCGCGCCGCGGACGAGCTGGGCCGCTACTGGGAGAGCGGCTTCGCGGCGCACTGGCCACAGGCCCGGGCGGTGCTGGAGGCCGAGGTCGACCGGCGGGCCCTGACCCTGGCCCGCTACGGCGCCGCCCGGCTCTTCGACTCGCTGCACCCGTCGATCCGCTGGGACGGCGGAGCCCTCCGCGTCGACAGCCACCTCGACGTGGCGCTGCCCGTGCCGATGGTGCTGCTCGTGCCGTCCCTGGTGGCCTACGCGATCGGCGTCTCCATCGACCCGGTCCGGGGGGTGCCGCTCCGGCCGCCGGCACTGATCTACCCGGCGCGGCCGCCGACGGCGGACACGGCGCCGCCCAGCGCCGATCTGGCCCGGCTGCTGGGCCCGACCCGCGCCGACCTGCTCGCCTCGCTCGACCGGCCGGCGACCACCACGGCGCTGGCCTCCACCCGCTTCCTCAGTCCCGCGACGGTCTCGTACCACCTGGGCGTGCTGCGCCGGGCCGGGCTGGTCAGCAGCACGCGGTCGGGCCGGGAGGTGCTGTATCTGCGCACCCCGCAGGGCGGGCGGCTGCTGTCCTCCCCGCCGGGGTAGCGGCCCCCGTCTCAGCCCTGCTCGGCCGGTGCGGTCAGCAGTCCCAGGGCGATCAGGTCGTCGACGGGTTCGTGGACGCTGCAGGAGCCGACGGACGTGAAGGCGGAGCGCACCCGCGCGACGCCCTCGGCGCCGAGCCGTTCGACGCGGTCACGGACCGTGCCGGCCGCCCGCTCGGCGAGCAGCGCCGCCACCGCGTCGCTGCCGGCCCCGTCCAGGGCCGCATCGGTGGCCAGCAGGACGTTGAGGAACCCGTGGTGCTCGAAGCCGGTCGCGGGGTCGGTGTGCCGCAGGGCGTGGTGCAGTCCCGCGGTGCACTTGAAGGCCAGTCCGCGGCTCGCGCAGGTGAGGATCGCCCCGGCCAGTTCCGCCTCGCCGGGGAACGCCGCGGCGGCGGTGCCGCCGGTGCGCAGTTTGGCGTGGTGCCGGCCGGCCGCGAGGGCGTCGGCCACATCGGGGCCGAGGGCGCCGCGCGGTACCTCCACATGGGCGGTGACGTCCGCGGGCAGCTCGCGGTCCAGGACGGTGAGCGCCGCACCGATCGCGGCGCCGTCGGGCAGCGCGATCTCCACGGCCGCGAGACGGGCGGTGGACACCTTAGCGAGCAGGTCCAGCGCGGGCAGCAGGGCCGGGGTGCCGCCGGGCACGGTCAGGCCGATGCCGATGACGTCGTCGCCGGGGAGCGCCGCGATGGCGGCCGCGAGTTCGCCGAGCCGGGGGGCCGGGAAGACGAAGGGGCCGACGAGGTCCGCGAACCAGGCCGTCCGGTAGCCGAGGTGCGCGGGCAGCGCCCGCGGCAGGGGTACGTCCCCGGGCGGGAACAGTGCGGCGTCGTCGATCAGTCCGGACCAGGCGGTGTTCATGAAGCGGCCTTCCCTTGGGGTGGCGCTGCCGCCACCCGCGTGGAGGGGACCGGTTCGCCCGGTCCCCTCCACGGATCTCAGCGGGTCAGCTCACCTTTCGTCAATCCTTCAGGAGATTGAAGTTACTGGTGGTGACCGCTCCCTTCTTGATCTTCACGGTGGTGGTGGTCGGCTGGTAGCCGTCCTTGGCGATGATCAGGGTGAGCGGGTTGTTGCGGACGTCGAGCCACAGGGCGTACGTACCGTCCGTGCCCGTCTTGAGCGTGTAGTGCGTCGCCCAGGTGTTGATCTGGACGGTGGCGCCCGCCAGCGGTGTGCCGGCGCCGGTCACCGTACCGGTGATCTTGCCCCAGGTGGCCGGGGGCTTGACGGTGAACGTGACGCCTATCGGGTCCAGCCGGTAGGGCGTGTCGCTGGTCAGTGCCAGCGAGGCGTGGAACGTGCCGGGCTGGGTGACCTCCGGGACCGACGCGTCCAGCGTGACGGTGAACGAGACCGTCGCGCCGGCCGCCACGGTCAGCTTGTCCGTGCTCTCGCTCAGCCAGCTGACGTCGGCGCTGTCCGACTGGTCGTAGCCGGGCAGCAGCTCGGCCGTCTTGACGGGCGTCTGGCCCGCCAGGCCGCCGATCGCGTAGAAGCCCGGTCCCGCGCCGCCGCGGTAGACCGACGCGTTGGCGTTGGGCAGTGCGGTCCAGGTGTTGTCGGCCGGGTTGTAGGCCCACGCCTGGTTGGTGATGGCCGCACCGCTGTTGATGGCGCCGCCCGCGATCAGCAGCAGGCCGTTGGCCGAGGTGTAGGACGTGCCCCACTGGTCGGTGGGCTGGTCGGCGATCGGCGACCAGGCGTCGGTGGCCGGGTCGTAGACGTAGCCGTGCTTGACGGTGCCCGCGTCGGTGGTCCCGCCGGAGCAGTACAGCTTGCCGCTGATGGCGCCGCACGCCTCCCAGGCGATGGCCTCCGGGTAGGCGGCCGCGGCGGACCAGCTGTTGGACGCCGCGTTGTAGACCGACACGTCGGTGGTGCCGCAGGCGGTCGCGGTGCAGCCGCCGACGACGTACAGCTTGTCGTTGACGACGGCGCTGCCCGAGCCGGCGTACGGCTTGGGGGTCGCCGCGCCGGTGGACCAGGTGTTGGCCGCTGTGTCGTAGATCTCCAGCTTGGCGTCCGGAGCGCCGGAGGCTCCCCAGCCGCCCGCGACGTAGAACTTGCCGCCGATGACCCCGTGGGCGGGTGCCTCACGGGTGTCGGCCGCGGAGGCCTTCTTGGTCCAGGTGCCCGCGGTCGTGTCGTAGGCGTACAGGTCGCTGGTGTCCGCGGCCCCGGTGAAGCCGAAGCCCGAGTAGACGGTGCCGTTGGCGACGCCGACGGCGTTGTCGCCCGTGGTCACCGGCAGATCGGCGATCGTCTGCCAGGCGGTGCCGGCCGCACCCTGCGCCGCCGGGGTGACCCGGGGCGCCTTGTCGGACTTGAGGGCCAGCTTGGAGGTGCTGGTCTTCACGAGGTTCAGCGGGGCTCCGCCGGTCTTCGCGATGACGAAGTCGCCCGCGGTCTCGCCGACGTTCAGGGTGGCGGGAGCGGTGCCGGTGTTCTTCACCGTCACCTTCTGGGTGGCGGTGCCGCCCCAGGCGGCCGTCTTGGTGATGGCGCCGGGAGTGACCTGGAGCCGGCCCGCCTTGAGGGCGAGGTCGGCGCGGACGGTGCCGTCCGGCGGCACGTTCGCGGTGGCATTGGCCTTGGAGTAGCCGGCGGCCGCGGCCGCGAACGGGTGCTTGCCGGTCAGGTGCGAGAACACCCAGTAGAAGCCGTCACCGAGTGCCGCGTCGTCCGGGGTCGCCGCGGTCGTGGTCTTCTCCGCGGGGGCGTCGGCGCTGGTGACCGTCGCACCGTTGACGCCGGTGTGGGTGTTGGCGTCCGTCACGTTGCCGACCACCAGGCCGCCGGGGACCGGGTCGTAGGACCGCTGGCCGACGAAGACGTTGTCCAGCTCCCACCAGTAGGCCCAGGTGCCGGAGTAGTGGAAGCGCAGCCGGACGTCGCTCTTGCCCGCGTAGGCGGTCAGCGGCAGGTCCACGTGCTGGGGACCGAGGAGCGAGGTGGTCGTCTGGTGCCACAGCGTGGTCCAGTTGGTCCCGCCGTCGGCGCTGACGTCCACGTCGGCGGTCGAGTTGGAGTAGCCCTTGTACTCGGTGTCGAAGCCGACCACCGGGGTGGTCTTCCCTGTCAGGTCGAACGACGGGGAGAGCAGCTGGCTGTCCTGGTGCTTGCCGCTGCCGATGTGGTCGCTGTCGATGATGGCGAAGCCCCCGGTGCCACCGGTCTTGTTGGTGCGCTTGCCGGCGTCGTCGAAGCCCCAGCCGCCGGTGGTGCCGTCGGCGTTGGTGACGCTCCAGCCCGCGGGCGTGGTGGTGGAGGAGTCGAACGGCTCGGTCGCGCCGTTCAGGTGGACGGCATAGCCGGGAGCCTGCGCGGCGATCGCGTCGACCGGGACGGCGACGTTCACGTTCTGGTCGGCGGTGCCGACCGCGACGACCTTGTCCACCGCCTGGTAACCGGTGTAGGCCGCGGTGACGTGCAGGGTGTAGGAGACGCCCTGCGGGAGCGTCAGGTGGTAGGCGCCGGTGGCCGGGTCGGTGAACACCGGGCCACCCGGTACTCCGTCCACGGTGATCTTCGCGTAGAGCGGCCAGCCGTGCCCGGATCCGTCGGCGACCTTGCCGGAGACGGTCTGGCGCGGCACGGAGTCCAGCGCGAACGACTGGGTGACCGTACCGCCGTCGGCCAGCACGACCGAGGCGACGGTCTTCGTGGCGTAGCCGTAGGCGCTCGCCGACACGTCGTAGCTGCCCGGCGGGATGTCGAGCTGGTAGGCGCCGGCGGCGTCGCTGACCGCGCTGTGGTCACCTGCCTTGACCTGCGCTCCGGCCAGTGGCGCGCCGGTGGCGTGGTCGGTGACCGTACCGGAGATCACGCCGTGCGGTCCGCTGCGGAAGGCGTCGAGGCCCTTCGGGGTGCCGAGGCCGGTCGGGCCGTCGTAGCCGGTGCCCGCGGTGCACAGGTAGGCCGGCGTGCAGGTGCCGTTGATGCCCGTGGTCACGTCGTTGAGCGAACCGGGCTTCGCGTACGGGTACGCGTTCGGGTAGGTGCCGGCGCCGGGGGTGCCGGCCGCGGCGTACACGCCCGCGATGATCGGCGAGGCGGCGCTGGTTCCGCCGTACACCGACCAGCCGGAGGCTCCGTAGGTCTGGTAGACCGCGACACCGGTCAGCGGGTCGGAGACCGCGGAGACGTCCGCCACCGCGCGCTTGGCGCAGGGCGTGTCCGTCTGGAAGGCCGGCTTGGGCTCGTAGAGTGAGCATCCGGAACCGGGGCCGCCGTACGAGTTGTGCCAGACCGACTCGGTCCAGCCACGGCCGCTGCCCGCGTCCCTGGCCAGCGCGGTTCCGCCGACGGAGGTCACGTACTGGGAGGCCGCCGGGTAGCTGACGCCGTAGTCGCTGTCACCCGACGAGGCCACGATGGCCACACCCGGGTGGTTGTAGTACGGGTCCATCGCCGTGGTCTCCGACGGGTCCTCGCCACTGCCGGGCGTGGAGTCGTAGCCCGTGCCGTACGAGTTGGAGACGTACTTGGCGCCGAGTGCGACCGCCTGGTCCACCGCCGCGCCGAGGTTCTCGAAGCTGGGGTCGTCGGCCTCGACCAGCAGGATGTGGGCGTTGGGGGCGGCCGCCGACACCATGTCGACGTCCAGCGAGATCTCACCCGCCCAGCCGGGGTCGGGGGCCGGGTAGTCGGTGCCACCGCGCTGGCTGACCTTCTTGAAGCAGCCGTTGGCGGTCGTGCAGGCCGGGAGTCCGTACTGCGCCCGGTAGACCGTGAGGTCGGCCTCCGCGGTGGGGTTGTCGTAGGCGTCGACGATGGCCACGGTCTGGCCGGCTCCACCGTCGGCGGGGAGCGCGTAGGCGCTCTGCAGGTCCCCGGGGCCGAAGCCGTTCGGGGTCGCCGCGTTGATCCCGACGGTGCCGCGCAGGTCGGTGCGGCGCAGCGCGAAGCAGCTGAACTGACCGGGCTTGGCGGCGCCGCACTGGGCCGTGACATCGGGCCGGGCGGCGGAGGGCGCGGCCGACGCCGTTGCGGCGGCGGGCAGTTGGAGGCCGAGCAGGGCGACGGTGGCAGAGGCGGCGGCGGCGATGACCGACGCCACGCCTCTGCGTCTTCCGGGCCGCCGCTGTATGGGTATACGCAAAGCAGGACTCCTGGAATCTGACCGGAGCCGGCCGGTACAGGGGTCGACCGGCCGACGGCGGATCCAATGGACCGCTTGCGTATACCTACGCCTCAGCCGTATCAGCGGAACGTGACAAGGTTGTCGGATACCTGACAGTCATTGACCCGGCATTCGGCGTCACGTTCCTGTCAATCGGACGCCGCGGCTCCGTCTGCGGATCCTTCTACGACTCCGTCTGCGGATCTGTCTGCGGATCTGTCTGCGGATCCGTTCGCCCGTACGCCGGCGGTACCGCCCACCCCGGCGCCCTTCGCCGCGCCGCCCGGCTCGTCGAGCCAGCCGTGCCGGGCCGCGTGCCAGACGAGTTGGACGCGGTTCTCCACGCCCGCCGCACGCTCCATCACCGCGAGATGACGCTGGACCGTACGGACGGCGACCCCGAGAGCGCGGGCCATCGCCTGGTCGGTGCTGCCGTTCACCAGCATCGCCAGAATCCGCAACTGGACGGCGCTGCGCCCGCCGGAGCCCCGCTCCCGCAACGGCGTACTCGACGCCCACACCGCCTCGAAGAGCGCGAGGAGAGCGTCCAGCAGACCGCTGGGGCGCACCAACAGCATCGCCGGGCCGGGCACTTCGACCTCCGGAGCCAGCGGCAGCAGGGCCAGCGACCGGTCGGCTATGCAGAGCCGCATCGGCAGGCTCTGCGCCACCCGGACCTCCTCGCAGTCCGTCCGCCTGCCGCCCACGCCGCCCAGGGCCCCGGGGGTCTCCAGCGCCGTCCGGTCGCGCACCACCCGGTGGCGGACGCCCTCGTCGAGCCGCTCCGCCGCGTCCAGCGGGTCGTGCCACTCCCCGTCCGCGGGAAAAGGCCCGCGGACGAAGGAGGCGACCTCGGTCCGCGCGGAGCGCCGCAGTTGCTCGGCCCACAGCCCCGCGGCGCCGTAGCCCTCCACGACCTGGACGATCTCCTCGGAGCGATACCCCTCGTGCACCCGCTGGTACTCCACCGCCAGCCGGTCCAGTAACTCGCGACCCTGCCGCAGCTGTTCCTGGGTCCGGGCCACGAGCGGCAGCAGTCCGACCCGCGGTGGCGCCGGATACCAGCGCCCGTCACCGCCGGACCGGGCCAGACCGCGCGCCCCGAGCTCCGCGCAGACCGCCTCGGCCCGCGTCACCGGCACCCCGAGGTCCCGGGCCAGCCCGGCCGCCGCCACACCGCGCGTGGCCACCAGTAACCGGTAGGCCCGGTCCGCATCGGCGCTCAACCCCAGGGCCTCAAACGGACGTTCGGTCATGATCGGGCACACTAGCCGGAGTCGGCTCGCGGATCCCCCGGAATGCGGGTATGTCACACAGCTGATACGTAGCGTGACGTGTAGGGCCGCCCCCACACCGACACCACTTACGGGCCCGCGCGGGAGCCCTTGCTGCCCGCCGCCCGGCTACGCGGTGGGCAGCGCGATGGCCTGCGCGGTCGAGCTCAGGGCGTGCGGGCCGCGCACGGTCGCACTGCCGGGAACCGGCTCGGACGGATCCGCGCCCAGCGCCACGATCCTGTTGCCCTCGCTGACATGCACGATCTTCGGCTCCAGGGCGCGCGCCTCGGCGTCGTCGACCTGGGCGTAGCTGATCAGGATGACCAGATCACCGGGGTGCACCAGATGCGCCGCGGCACCGTTGATCCCGATCACACCCGACCCGCGCTCGCCCTCGATGACGTACGTCTCCAGCCGGGCGCCGTTGTCGATGTCGACGATGTGAACCAGCTCACCCGGCAGAAGGTCGGCCGCCTCCATGAGGTCGGCGTCGATCGTCACCGAACCGACGTAGTGCAGATCGGCCTCGGTCACCCGGGCACGGTGGATCTTGGACTTGAACATGGTACGCAACATCGAGGCACTCCTGGAGCTAGGCTCCCTGCCTGCGTTTATGCAGGTCAAGGGCAGTTTCCCTACGGTACAACGAGTGGTTCATCAGGCGAGTCAAAGATCATCCGCAGATGACCGTCATCCGTCCCGCCACGACGGGACAAGCTTACGCAACCCCCATCGGGGACCCGATCGAGGCCACCGCTCCCTGACCATGCCCCCGGCCCAGGACAGGCGCAGCTCGGGCTGAAATGCGCACTTCCTGTGCGCCAGCGACGCCGTCTCTCTCGATTTTCCGGCGAGACAACGCAGCCGCCGAATAGCCGTGCGGCGCGAGAATACAGCAGTACCTCCCCGGCTGGTGAAACCGGCATTGGGGCGGGATGTTGACCGCGCCCGTGGGAGTCGCCGCACATGGCTCTCGGCCCGGCGCGCGGGGCAAGGGGCTCTGCCCCGGCGAGGCGCTCTCCGCCCGCGACATCGTCCCATGCCTACATGACAAGGCGAGCAGACCGGCTGTATCGCGGGCGTATCGCAAAACGCATACACCGCCACAACCGTCCTACGTTTTCCATTGGGTGAGCCGTGGAGGAAGACACCACCGGCTACAGGTGCCGCATTTGGAGGAATATTCCATGACCGTACGTCTGCACTTCGGGGATGAGGATTTCGCCCGGATCCGCCTGGCACAAACCCCGGACGCGTTGTGGGAATCGCTGTTGAGCATGCATCTGCTCCAAACGGCCGACGCTTCTTCAGGCGTTGTCCGCTGGCGGCACGGAGTGCGGCAGCGCTTAAGTCCCCGGGTGCGAGAACTGCTGTACCTCGCCCCTCCGGTCGGTTATTCGCCCGACTTCCTGACTCCGACCGCCGGTGAAGCGAGCATCGACATGGGTATCGGTGCGCTCCTTTCGACGCCCTGCCGGCAACTGCGCCGGGATACGGCCGAACTGGCCGCTGGTTCCGTCCCGCTGCCCGAGTCGCTGCGGCCGCTGGCGGACGGCGACAGCGCAGCCATCGAGCACCTGGCGCTGTGCATTCAGGAATATTTCCAGACTGCCGTGGCGCCGTTCTGGATACGGATCCAGTCCCGGTTCGCCGCCGAGAGGGCAGCTCATGTACGGCTCCTCACCGACCTGGACCCGGGCCGCGCACTCGCGGCGCTGCACCCCTGCTTGTCGTGGCAGGATCCCGTCCTTTCCGTCGCGGGTATCGGGGTCGACCGTGACGTGCATCTCGATGGACGCGGGCTGCTCCTACTCCCGTCGTACTTCTGCCGGCGCGCGCCCACGGTGCTCAAGGACCCGGGACTGCCACCGGTCGTCGTCTTCCCCATGAGCCAAGACGGTGTGACAACGGGCGAGCCGACGTTCGCCGAGGCCGGAGACATGGCGCTCGAATCGCTGCTCGGACGCACCCGGGCGCTGATTCTGGGCCTGGCGGCGGGCGGCAGCACGACGACGGAACTCGCGCGCGGCGTCGGGGTGAGCGCCGGGACTGCGAGCTATCACGCCGGAGTCCTGCGCAATTCCGGCCTGTTGACGACCCGCCGCATCGGCAGCGCCGTGCTGCATACGCTGACTCCGCTGGGCCACGCTGTTCTCAACGAGCGGATGTCGACTGCCTGAAGTCTCCGGTCGCTGGCCCGCAGGCGGAGGCCAGTGGTCGATAGCCGACCACCGGCCCCCGCCCCCCGGTCAGATAACACTGGCCAACGCGCTCACAGAGTCAGCAGGTATGGATGTCGTTGCCGTTGACGTCGCGGGCAACGTCATTGCCCTGGCCGCTGAGGTAGTACGCGGAAACGTAGTCCTTGCCGCCGGTGTCCATGTCCGTGTAGAGCCACCAGTGGTTGTAACTGCTACCCGTGCCGACCTGCGCGCCCCACACCTTGCAGAACACATAGTTGCGCCCCGTGTAGAGGGTGCCGTTGTGGTCCCGGCCTGTGGCGCTCTGGAAAGTGTCGACCCAGGACTTGCCGCCACTGTCGTCCCCGGCCCCGCACTCCGGAACGGGGGTTCCCGTCTCGTCCAGTGCCACGTCGTTGCCCTGGCCGCTGAGGTAGTACGCGGAGACGTAGTCCTTGCCGCCGGTGTCCATGTCCGTGTAGAGCCACCAGTGGTTGTAACTACTGCCGGAGCCCACCTGCGCGCCCCACACCTTGCAGAACACATAGTTGCGGCCGGCGTTCAGAGTGCCGCCGTTGTCGAGACCGCCGGCGGCCTGAAACGTACGGACCCAGTACCGGCCGCCGCTGCGGCCGCTTCCGCTGGTGGTGCCGTCGCAGGTGGGTAGGTCCTCGCCGTTCTCGTCCTGGGCGGAGTCGTTGCCCTGGCCGCTGAGATAGTAGGCGGACGTGAAGTCCTGTCCACCGGTGTCCATGTCGGTGTAGAGCCACCAGTGGTTGTAGCTGCTGCCCGTGCCGACCTGCGCGCCCCACGCCTTGCAGAACACGTAATTGCGGCCGGCGTTCAGCCTCCCGCCATGGTCACGGCCGGGTGCGGACGCGAAGGTCTTGACCCAGCTCTTGCTCGTACTGCCGTCGCCGACATCAGGGGCGCCCAGCGGGACATTGTTGGGGATGGCGTTGACGTATCCGTCAAGAGCCTCGGAATTCCCGAACGCGGTACCCGATGAAGAATTGAGGGTATCGAGACGGACCTTCGAAGTGTGGGCGTAGTGGGCCTGTTCGTCACCCTCCGGTCCCTTGGTGTTCTCCTCGCCGCCGACATCTCCGCTGACAATGGTTATCTGACTCCCGGAGACACCGACGACGAGGGCGACGTGGTGCACGACGCCCCTTTGACCGCCGGACGTGTCATGAAAAAGGACCGCGTCACCGAGTGTCGGCGTAAATTTCTCGCCTCCGTACTTGCTCGCGACCTGCTGGAAGCTGCGTGCGGCGGCGTTCAGCCCCTGGGTGTGAAAACCGGCCTGTCCCCACACCCAACTGGCGAAATCTGCGCACCAGTACTCGCCACGGTGCCCGTTGCCGGTGCAGCTGGTGTTGTATCCCGGACTGCACGCCGTGCCCGGTCCGCCGCCATTGACGGTGAGCTGGCTCCTGGCGATGTTGGCGATCTTGTCGACGGGGAAGGCCGGCCGAGCTTGCGCTTGAGGCTGAGGTGCTGCTTCAGCTCGTGGCGCCGGAGCGGTGAGGCAGAAGGCCGCCGTGAGCAGGGCCGTGATCATGACAGCCCACCGGCGTATGACCGATTCTCGATGTTCGACGCTTCTGTGCTCGACGTGCATCGTCGTCCTTCTCTGAGGAGGATGGGGGCGATCCGGCCTGGTACGGGCGGCTGCCTGCCCGCCGCAGAAGTGCGGCGGGCAGCCGCGGTCCCGGTGGGGCCTGGCGGGTCCGGCTTTACGGGGCTGCCTCAGCGCCAGAGCTGGTGGTCGTTCTTTCCACCGGCACAGCCCAAGGTGCGCAGTCCGAACTCGCTGTCGTCCAGGCATTCCTGCGTGGCCTGGCTCTGCAGCGAGATCGAGCTGGCGCGGTGATGGGTCGCTGTCCAGCTCTGTTGCGGTGAGGAGTCGCACCCGCGGGTGGTGAGCGTGCCGCCGTCGTCGTACAGGCATCGACCCGTGGCAACGTTCCGCAGCTGCACCGTGGCGTCATTCCACACGTGCACCCTCCAGTTCTGGAAGTTGGAGCCGTTGCAGCTGTACCCGCGCAGTCCGAACTCGCTGTCGTCCAGGCACGATCCCGTCGCCATATTTCCGTAGTGCTCGACTGCGTCGTTGGCGGCGCGCGGACTGAACGGGCTGGATGCGCTCGCCGACGCGGGTGCGGCCAGCCCGCCGCCCAGCAGGAGTGCGGACATCAGCACGAGGGAAAGCTTCGTGCGCTTTTGCATGGACAAGATAGGCCCTTCGTTTGTGGAGCCGACGCATATGAATGCAGATCTGAATGCGTAGGCGTTTGGGGTCGCTGAAGTACGTGCGGGTGTGTGAGGTCGGGGGCGTGGGTACCTCGGGTCGGCTATGTTCTGGCCACTCAGGCGACCGGGCCACCGGGCCACCGGGCCACCGGGCCACCGGGCTACCGGGCTACCGGGCTACCGGGCTACCAACGCTCAGCCGAGCGGGTCCTATTCAAAGCAATGCGTCAGGTAGGCCATGGTCACCCACCCCGTCACTCCCGTTTCCAGGTCCGTCCCCCGCATCCAGTTGGGGGGATCGCCGGCCCCGTCCTGCATCATGAAGCTCTGGCCCTTGTACGCGAGTCCCACGGTCGTGGAACCCGTACTCGGCTGCGTGTGGATGCGGACACCGTCCCCCGTGAACCGGCAGATCACAGCTTGTGGCGACATCGTCGTCCGGTGAGCCGCAGTGACCTGGAGGGAACCCTCCGGAGCAGCCGCACCGGCCGGAGAAGCCAGCGCTCCGCCGAGCAGGACGGTGGAAACCGTGGCCAGGAGTACCTTCGTGCGCAACGACATACAGTGCCCTTGTCTCGTGGTGTTCGGGGTTGGCGGGATGTCCGACGGGCCGCGATGTGAACGGGTCCGCCCCCGGGTGATGTCGTCCCGGGACATCCCGGACCGGCACCCACGAAGTCCTCACCCGTTACCGCCTGTTGCCAGAATCGCTCGTGCCGTCGACGGCAACAACGCCTTTCGAGCACAGTGGTAGACCGCAGGTCAGCTGCGGGGAGCACCTACGTCGGCGTCATCATCACGAGATCCCGCACGACCGGTGTCTGACGCGAGCGATGAGTTTCAGGACCCCCGCCGGTATGTACTGGTGGGCCTGTCGCAGGCCAGGAGGAATCCCAACACCAGGAGCGAACCATGACCGTGACCCGATCGCACGACGAAGCCGCAATCAAGGGCGTGCTGGAGGGCGTCTACCAGGCATGGGACGCCGGCGACGCCGATGCCTTCGTCGCGGACTACAGGGACGACGCCACCGCGATCCTGCCCGGCTCCTACCGCAGGTCCAAGGAGGTCGTCCGCGAGAACATGGCCGTCGGCTTCGCGTCCTATCTCAAGGGCAGCACGAGCATCGACAAGCTGGACAGCATCCGCTTCCTGGGCGAGAGTGCCGCGGTCGTGGTGAGCGAGACCGGCATCAAGTTCCCGGGCGAGAGTGAGGTCCCCGCCGAGCGCATCGTGTACGCGACCTGGGTGCTCGAGAAGCGTGACGGCGCCTGGCTGGTCGTGGCCTACCACAACAGTCCGGCCGTCGTACCGAGCTGACGCATGACCCCCGCGGTTTCGCGCTGAGGGGACTGCGCTCCGTCCGGTCGGGACGGGGCGCAGTCTGCCATCAGGAGGAATGAGGCGTTCGGCAGCAGCCGCGAGCTACGGGCGGGGCCGCTACGACGAATCTGCCCCGGTCAACTCCTCCGCCAGCCCGAAGGCAGCGAACACCTCGGCGTCCTGGAACACCGTGTTGCGGCTGATCCCAGCCGACGTGACGGTGAACACCCGCACCCAGGATCTCGGCCGACTCCGCCGCGGAGAAGTCCAGGACATCGCGCAGGATCAGCGCGGCCCGCTGCCGCGCCGAAAGGTGCTGGACCGCCGCGACGAACGCCAGCCGCAGCGAACCGCGGTCCACCGCGGCCTTCACCGGGTCCGCCCCGAGCAGCGCGTCCGGAAGGGGCTGCAGCCACGTCACCTCACCACGCACCAACGGCGCGGACGGATCCTCACTGCGGGCCACCAGCCCCGACGGCAGGGGACGCCGGCCCCGACCCTCGAGCGCGGTCAGGCACACATTCGTCGCGATCCGGTACAACCACGTGCGGACCGACGCCCGATCCTGGTCGTACCGGTCCCTCGCCCGCCACGCCCGCAGGTACGTCTCCTGGACCAGATCCTCGGCATCATGGACCGATCCCAGCATCCGATAGCAGTGCGCCAGCAGCTCCGACCGGTACGCGTTGATCCGCTGGTCAAAATCCTCTGCGACGGGCGCCATCGTCCCCCGCCTCTCCGGTGCCACAACTGCAGCGACCCTATCGCCATGGCAGGGCGGGGTTGCCGCGGTCAGGCGGCGTCGAGTTCGGGGAAGACGACTTCGTCGAGGACCAGGTTGACGGCCACGGCGACCGGGACGGCGACGAGTGCTCCGATGATCCCGAGCAGTGCTCCGCCGGCGAGGACCGCGACCACGGTGACGAGGGGGTGGACGTCGACCGCGTAGCGCATCGCCCGGGGCATGATCAGGTAGTCCTCCAGCAGGCGGAAGGCGATGTAGAAACCCGCGGTGGCGACCGCGACCGGCCAGGACACCGAGAGCGCCACCAGGCTCACGACCACGCCCGCGATCGTTGAGCCGACCATCGGGATCATGTCCATCACCGCGGTGAACACTCCCAGTGCCGCCGCGTACGGGACGCTCATCGGTGCGCACCACGCGAACGTGGCCACTCCGGCAATCGCGGAGGTGGCCACGTTGCCGAGCATGAACCGGCCGATGCGCACCAGGATCTCCTCGGTGATCTCCTGGGTGCGGGCGCGGCGGCTGCCGGGGACCAACTGGTAGAAGAAGCCTTTGATGGCAGGCATGCTGGCCATGAAGTACACCGTCAGGGTCACGACGACGGCGGTCGCGGTGAGGGCGCTGACGACGTACAGGCCGGCGCCCAACAAGCCACCGAAGATGCTGGATCCGCCGCCGGAGCCGATCTGGGTCTTGGCCTTGTCCGTGAGGTGGTAGCGGTCCTCCAAGCGGCCCAGGGTCGATTGGTGGTCGTGCAACTGCTGCAGCCAGCCCGGCACCGCATGGATGAGCGCTTCCACTTCGGTGACCACCGGGGGGACGACCACGGCGAGCAGGCCCGCCACGATCAGGAGCAACACGGCGCACACGATCAGCACCGCCCGCCCGCGCCGGTGCCCGCGCGCCACCAGCCACCCGACCAAGGGTTCCAGGCTGACCGCCAGCAGGAACGCCAGCACCACCAGCAGCAGCACCTGACTGGCCCGGAGCACCGCCTGCGCGACCTGCCACGCCAGGAACGCCCCCAGCGTGAAGGTGAATCCGGCGACGAACCAGGACCTGCGCCGCATGCCCCGCACTTTCGGGGCCGCCGGCCCCGAAAGTCCTGGTGCTGGTGGTATTTCGACTGGGTCCTGTGCGGGCCCGGATATCGACGACATGATCTGCCCTCTGCTTTCTGCAACCCGCGGGGCATCGTCATCACCGCAGGGCGGTCCCCGGCGGTCTGCCACACACCCACCGCGAAGACATCACGGCCAACCGGTCGACTTCCCCCTCGGCACCCTTCCAGACGTGCGGCGAAAGGCCCGCCTCGCGCGATGCGGGGCGGGCCTGTGTGATCTCGGAGGGGCGGGCCTGCGTGATCTCGCGGCTACGGGAGCGGAATCAGGTGGTGGCCTCCGCGAGCATTCCTTGCCGCAAGCGGTCCAGGACCTTGGTCAGGAGTCTGCTGACGTGCATCTGGGAGATGCCGAGCTCGACGCCGATCTGCGCCTGGGTCATCTCGTCACCGAAACGCATCTGCAGGATGCGCAGGTCGCGCTCGCCGAGCTGGGCCATCAACGGCTTGAGAACGTGCAGGTCCTCAACCCCTTGCAGGGCGGGGTCGAGGTCCCCGAGCCGGTCGACCAGACCACCGCTGTGGTCGTCGTCCTCGGTGGTGGTCATCTCCAGGGATCCGGCGGTGTAGCCGTTGCTGGCCACCAGGCCCTCGATGACTTCCTCGGTTGTCAGACCCAGGAGCTCGGCGAGCTCCGCAGCGGTCGGGGCGCGGTCCAGGCGGGTCGCGAGTTCCTCGGTCGCCTTGGCCAGCTCCAGACGCAGTTCCTGCAGGCGGCGCGGCACATGCACGGCCCAGCTGGTGTCCCGGAAGAAGCGCTTGATCTCCCCGGTGATGTACGGGATCGCGAAGGTGGTGAACTCCACCTCACGCGACAGGTCGAACCGGTCGATCGCCTTGATCAACCCGATCGTGCCGACCTGCAGGATGTCCTCGGACGGCTCGGGCCGGTTGCGGAAGCGGCGGGCGGCGAACTTCACCAACGACATGTTCAACTCGATGAGGGTGTTCCGCGCGTACTGATAGTCGCGCGTACCCTCCTCCAGTTCCTGCAGCCGGTCGAAGAAGATCTTCGACAGATCCCGGGCGTCCTTCGGAGCGACCTTCCCGGCATCCTCCACCCAGGGCAGGTCTGCCACCGTCGCGACGTGAGTGGTCGCGGAGACTATCGCTGCGGATGCGGTGGCCATGAGTTGACTCCCGGGGTTCGGTGGCTGCCTGACGTGCTGAGGCTGCGGATACCCGATACCGCCCTAGCCATTCCTGTCGCACGCCGAACATCTGTTCCGATATGCATTGCGGCACGTGGCGCGCACGGACGCCAACGGCCGTACTGCGCCATTGTGAAGGCGACTGCCCATGGCTGAAGGGACGGCGGGGTGCGGCCGGCCCGACGGTCAGCCTTCGTGGCTCTGCAGGAGTTCTTTGACCTTCGCGATGGCGAACCCCCAGCCCTGCTGGACGGTCGGCTTTCCGGGGACGGCGACTTCCTGGGGGTTGGTCAGTACATCGAGGAGGACCGGCCCCGGGGTGGCGAAGGCTCGGCGGACGCTTTCGGTGAGGGTGTCGGGGTCGGTGACGCGAATGCCGGTCAGTCCGAGGGCGGTGGCCACCGCGGCGAAATCGGGGTTGTCGAGTTCGGTGCCGAACTCGGCGAGGCCGGCCTGTTCCTGTTCGAGCTTGACCATGCCCAAGCGGCGGTTGTCGAAGACGACGAGCTTCACCGGCAACTGGTAGGTCTTGATGGTCATGAGGTCACCGAGCAGCATGCTCAGTCCGCCGTCGCCGCAGAACGCCACGACCTGACGGCCCGGTGCCCACAGCTGTGCGCCCATCGCCTGGGGCATGGCGTTGGCCATGGAGCCGAGGTTGTAGGAGCCGATCAGCCGGCGGTCACCGTGCATGGTCACGAAGCGGGAGAGCCACACGGTGGCCATACCGGTGTCGGAGGTGAAGATCGCGTCGTCGTCGGCGCAGGCGTCAATCGCGGCCGCCAGGGCTTCGGGCCGGATGTCGTGGTCGGGGTTGTCCAGGGCGCTGCGCAGTCGTCCGGTCCAGTGCTTGGTGTCGTGGGCGGGTTCGGCCAGGCGCTGCTGGCCGGTGCGCCAGCCGGCGAAGTGCTCGCGTGCGGTGTCGAGGTGCGCACGGTCGGGTTTGGCGTCCAGGTGGGGCAGGAGGGCGCGCAGGGTGGCTCCGGTGTCGCCGGCCAGTCCTGCGTCGATGGGCACCCGCCGCCCGAGGTTCTGTTCCTGGGTGTCGATCTGGACGACGCGGCAGCCGGTGGGGTACCAGTCGCGGTAGGGGAAGTCGGTGCCGAGCATGAGCAGGGTGTCGCACTCGTCCAGAGCGCCGGCGGCAGCCGGGTTGCCGATCAGGCCCGTCTGGCCGACCTGGTAGGGGTTGTCGCCCTCGAAGCCCTCCTTGGCCTTGAGGGTGAGCACCATCGGCGCGCCGAGGTGCTCCGCCAGGGCCAGGACTTCCTCGCGGGCGTCGCGGGCGCCGCGTCCCACCAGCAGGGTCACCTTGGACGCCGCGTTGATGATCTCGGCCGCCTGCAGGATGCCGGGCTCGTCGGGGCGGGTGAGCTGGCGGGTCCGGGGGAAGCGGGCGGGACGGTCCTGCGTCAGCTCCTGATCGCCCAGGTCGCCGGGCACTGTCAGGACCGCTACCCCGCCGTGGCCGATCGCGGCGCGTACGGCGGCCTCGAGCAGGCGGGGCATCTGGTCGGGTGAGGTGACAGTGGCACGGTAGACGGCGACGTCGCGGAACAGCAGGTCGTTGTCGACCTCCTGGAAGTAGTCGCTGCCCATCTCGGCCAGCGGTACCTGTCCGGCGATGGCCAGCACGGGAGTGCGGCTCTTCGCCGCGTCGTAGAGGCCGTTGAGCAGGTGGATCGCGCCAGGGCCGACGGTTCCCATGCACACCCCCAGGTTCCCGGAAAGCTGGGACTGGGCGCTCGCAGCGAACGCGGCGGCCTCCTCGTGGCGGCACCCCACCCACTCCAGACCATCAGTGGTGCGGATGGCGTCCGTCAGCGGATTCAGCGCGTCGCCGACCACGCCGAAGACGTGACCGACCTCCAGCTCCTGCAAGGCGTCGATGATCACACGGGCCACAGTGCGTGCCACGGGAGGGTCCTCCGGTTCGTCAAACGGTCGAGCAGGGAAGGGAGCGGGCAAGGAAGCGGGCGAGCAGGGAAGCGGGCGGGCAAGGCCGGCCGGTTCAGACGGTGAAGCGGTCAGGGTCCGCGGCTTTCCAGTCCGCCGCCCAGGACTCCGGCGCCTGGTGGATCAACTCGCCCGGTGCCAGGGGCGGGTACAGCTCGGTGTACGAGCGGATGGTGACGGGGTCGATGCGGCGGCGCAGCATGTGCGGCGCCAGGTCGGAGGGTTCGTCCACGCCCATCGAGGCCATGATCTGCAGGGCGCTCTTGACGGTGGCTTCCTGGAAGCGCTGGACCCGCCGCGACTTGTCGCCGACATCCAGGGCCCGGGCCCGGCGCGGATCCTGGGTGGTCACCCCGACGGGGCAGGTGTTGGTGTGGCACCGCTGGGCCTGGATGCAGCCCACCGCGAACATCATCGCCCGGGCGGCGTTGGTGTAGTCGGCCCCCTGAAGGAGGCGCTTGACCAGGTCACTGCCGGTGGCGACCTTTCCACTGGCCCCGATCTTGATCCGGTCCCGCAGGCCCGTACCCAGCAGGGCCTGGTGCACGGTGGTCAGACCGTCCGTCAGGGGCATACCCAGGTTGTCGGCGAACTCCAGGGGTGCGGCCCCGGTCCCGCCCTCGGCACCGTCGACGATGATGAAGTCCGGGGTGACGCCCTCGTCCAGCATCGCCTTGCACACCGCCAGGAACTGGCTTCGGGAGCCGACGCACAGCTTGAAGCCGGTCGGCTTGCCGCCGGAGAGCTCCCGCATCCTCGCCACGAAGGCCACCAGTTCACGCGGGGTGGAGAAGACCTGGTGGTAGGGCGGGGAGATCACGGTCTTCCCCTGCGGAACACCGCGGACCTGGGCTATCTCCGCGTTGACCTTGGCGCCGGGCAGCACCCCGCCGATTCCGGGCTTGGCCCCCTGGCTCAGCTTCAGGGACACGCACCGCACCTGCTCGTGCGCGGCCTTGTCGGCGAACATCGCCGGGTCGAAACCGCCCTGCTCGGTGCGGCAGCCGAAGTACCCGGTACCGATCTCCCAGACCAGGTCTCCGCCCGGCCGCAGGTGGTACTCCGACAGGCCGCCCTCACCGGTGTCGTGGGCGAAGCCGCCCAGCGCGGCGCCGGTGTTCAACGCGAGGATCGCGTTCGACGACAGTGAGCCGAAGCTCATCGCGGAGACGTTCAGCAACGCCATCTCATAGGGCTGACCGCAGTCCGGGCCGCCGACCCGCACCCGCGGCACATCCGTACGCACCGGGTGCGGGGCCATCGACGGGACCAGGAACTCGCTTCCCGTGGCGTACAGGTCCTGCTCCGTGCCGAAGGGCTCCTCGGCGTCGGTGCCCTTGGCACGCTCGTAGACGATGCTGCGGGTGTCGCGGTCGAAGGGCCGGCCGTCCACGTTGCGTTCCACGAAGTACTGCTGCAGCTCAGGGCGGATGCCCTCCAGGGCGAACCGCAGATGACCCAGCACCGGATAGTTCCGCAGCACCGAATGCCGCCGCTGCACCAGATCCCACACCGCAAGCACCAGCAGAGCCGTCAGCGGTCCCCCGGCACACCACCACCACGGCGAGACCACCAGCGCCAAAGCGGCACCGGCGACAGCGACACAACCCAGCAACGCGACCCACAGCATCCTCAGCACACCACGCGCCTACCCCGATCGCGCAGATCAAGCGGTTCCTGTGGGGCTGCTTCCGAGCCGGCCGAGTTCACCCCTGTCAGGCCTTGCCTGATGAAGGGCGGCGTGGATCAGTCGGCGCTGACAGCGGATGCGCTGGGCGAGGAGGTCACCGGCATGCCCGGACCATTGGCCGGGCGGGGCGGGAGGGCTCTCTGCCGCCCTGAGCAGGTCGGGCCGCGGACGACGACTGGGTGACAGCGGCGGGGCGGGCGCACGGGGTCCCCCGATGGATCGTCACGTGCTGATAATGAGGTGAGGTGAGGTGGGCGGGCCCGGGTGGCGAAGCCCGGACCCGCCCACCACCTCGGAGCACCCCGCGATGACCGTCAGGAGCGACGTGCTCTGGATGACGCTGCGATCAGCGGCCGAGGGCCTTTATGAGTTCGGCCTTGCGCATGGAGGAACGACCCTCGATGCGGCGACGCCGGGCTTCCGCGTACAGCTGGTCGTAGGTGCGGCTGGCCGGCCCGGTGCGGGAGCTCAGGCCGCTGCGCCGCGCCGCGGGGGTGTTCTTGTGCGTGGCGCGGGAGATCGTGCGCGCCGCCGCTACCGGAGCGCGATTCTTGCTGACCGCGCGGGTGGTGACCTTCTTGGCGCGCGGTGCGCTCGCGCCGCGCTTGGCCGAGCCGGCCTTGATGCGCTCGTTCTGCCGTTTCCCCTTGGCGGTGGAACCCTGCGGCATGTCTGCCTCCTGAATATCGCGTGTGGTCGGTGCCGCTCGGTTCTGTCCGGCGGTCCCCGCCGATCGTCGCGTCCGTGGATGAGCCCGGCATCCTGAGTGACGCCATTCGGGGTCACGCCGCGAGCATGGACTGTGCCGCGACCAGCTCCCTGGGGGCGACGACGCCGACCTTCCGGCCGTCGTTGGCCGGTCCGACGGGTGGGATACCGATGTCCTCCGGTCTCCGCC
Organism: Streptomyces sp. RKAG337; assembly: GCF_023701715.1. Lineage (NCBI taxonomy): Bacteria > Bacillati > Actinomycetota > Actinomycetes > Kitasatosporales > Streptomycetaceae > Streptomyces > Streptomyces sp. RKAG337. The sequence goes on from NZ_JAJOZA010000001.1 coordinate 352,757, forward strand.
ATCGCGGCGAAGAACCCGACCAGTCGACGGGCGCAGGCGCCAGGATGCCTGGTCGTCACGGCCGGCCGGGCCGCTGTCGGCGGGGGTGGGCACGCGCAGGAGTTTCGCGAGCCAGGGCACCTCGGTGAAGCGGCCGGTGTGGTAGGTCCCGGCAACCGCGCCGGAGCGCGAGCGGCGGGGTGAGTGGCAGCGCGAGCGGCAGCGCGAGCGGCAGCGCGAGCGGCAGGGTGAGCCTGGCTGAGCGTTACCGCGTGGGCAGGGGTGGCGCTCGACGTCGTCCGCTTCGGACGTGAGTGCGGTCCGAGGTTCCGTCATGACCCTGGACGCCGTCACCAACACTTCCCGGAGTGGCTGACCCTCTCAACGTAAGGTCGGTGCCGTGCGCGGGATTGCCGACGCCCTGGTTCGGGCACCGAGGAGCCGTCGATGCTGGACCAGGATGTGCTGCGCTCCGCGCGCCTCGCCGGCTACGGGACCGTGAGCACTCAGCTCTCCTTGCTGAGCGACCACCGGCTCGGGGAGGTCGTGGCAGCCGCTACCCCGCTCGGGTCGGGCATCGGCGGCAGGTCGGCAGAGCTGGACATCAACGGAACGCGCGTCTTCATCAAGCGGATCCCTTTGACGGACACCGAATTGCGCCCGGAGAACGCCTGAGCTCACGGCCATCATCGACCGGCACGCACGCCCCACCGTCCTCGTGGACTCCTTCTTCCGCCGTCTGCTCACCGAGAGCAAGCAGACGCCGTTCCCGGCCGCGGAGATCGAACGGCAGTTGGGCGCCGGCGCCACGATTCCGAGCTGATCCACGCCCTCGCCTCGACGGCCCTGCCGCGTTCACAACCCGAAGACAGCGACTTTCCGGGATACCCGCTGGTCATCGCTCCGCTTCAACATCTGTCGAAAATTCTGAGCCATTTATCGTTATTCGCCGAGCTTCTCCCGGTCCCCGTTCGCACTGCGTGCACAACTCTTGACATGCAGGAAACACAGGGAGAACCATCGCGGTGTAACGGGAGAGCGCTCTCTCACGCGTGATGGCTCACCCGTGAGGACGCACCCGCATGTCGCTGCCCGCATCGCGTCGTCCGGCCACCGCACGGCCGGACGGCCACCGAGTCCTGCCCCCGCACGTGGAAACAGGAGAGTTGCTCATGCTCGCACCCCCCACCGGTCCGCCGGCGCCGAGACCGACGGCGCCGGTGAACCTGCGCAACACGGCCGTGGCGGTCATCACGGCGCTCATCGCCTCGCTGCTCCTCTTCATCCCCTCGCACTCCGCGCACGCGGCCGGCACCCTCCTGTCGCAGGGGAAGACCGCGACAGCGTCCTCCACCGAGAACGGCGGCACCCCCGCCGCGGCCGCGGTCGACGGCAACACCGGCACCCGCTGGTCCAGCGCCGCCGCCGACCCGCAGTGGCTCCAGGTCGACCTCGGCGCCACCGCCACCATCAGCCAGATAGCCCTCAACTGGGAGACGGCGTCGGCCAAGGCCTTCAAGATCCAGGTCTCCGACAACGGCACGACCTGGACCGACGCGTACTCCACCACGACGGGCCCCGGCGGTAGTCAGACGCTGGACGTCAACGCCTCCGGGCGCTACGTCCGCATGTACGGCACCGTCCGCGCCACCGGCTACGGCTACTCGCTCTGGGAGTTCCAGGTCTACGGCACCACGGGTGGCACCACGCCGCCGACCGGCGGCACCCTGCTCTCGCAGGGCAAGGCCGCTACGGCGTCGTCCACCGAGAACGCGGGCACGCCCGCCGCTTCCGCCGTCGACGGCAACACCGGCACCCGCTGGTCCAGTGCCGCAACCGACCCCCAGTGGCTCCAGGTCGACCTCGGCGCCGCCGCGACCATCAGCTCCGTCACCCTCAACTGGGAAGCGGCGTACGCCAAGGCCTTCAAGGTCCAGACGTCCGACAACGCGTCGACGTGGACCGATGTCTACTCCACCACGACGGGCCCCGGCGGCAACCAGACGCTCAATGTGACCGGCACCGGGCGCTACGTCCGCATGTACGGCACCGCCCGCGCGACCGTATACGGCTACTCGCTCTGGGAGTTCCAGGTCTACGGCACTCCGGGCGGCACCGACCCCGGTGGTCCGATCGAGGGCGGCGGCGACCTCGGTCCCAACGTGAAGGTCTTCGACCCGTCCACCCCGAACATCCAGGGCACCCTGGACCAGATCTTCACGCAGCAGGAGTCGGCGCAGTTCGGCAGCGGCCGCTACCAGCTGTTCTTCAAGCCGGGCACGTACAGCGGCCTGAACGCGCAGATCGGCTTCTACACCTCGATCTCGGGTCTCGGCCTCAACCCCGACGACACCCAGATCAACGGTGACATCACCGTCGACGCCGGCTGGATGGCGGGCAACGCCACCCAGAACTTCTGGCGTTCCGCGGAGAACCTGGCGATCACGCCGTCCAACGGCACCGACCGGTGGGCGGTCGCGCAGGCCGCGCCCTTCCGCCGGATCCACGTCAAGGGCGGACTGAACCTGGCGCCCGCGAGTTACGGCTGGGCGAGCGGCGGCTACATCGCCGACAGCAAGATCGACGGCACCGTCGGCCCGTACTCGCAGCAGCAGTGGTACACCCGCGACAGCTCGGTCGGCGGCTGGACCAACGGCGTCTGGAACATGGTGTTCTCGGGTGTCCAGGGCGCTCCGGCGCAGGGCTTCCCGAACCCCGTGTACACGACGCTCGCCACCACCCCGGTGTCGCGTGAGAAGCCGTACATGTACCTGGACGGCAACGACTACAAGGTCTTCGTCCCGTCCAAGCGCGTCAACGCCGTCGGTACGTCCTGGCCGAACACGCCGGGCACCTCGCTTCCGCTGAGCCGGTTCTACGTGGCGAAGCCGGGGGTCTCCGCGGTGACCATCAACGCGGCCCTCGCCCAGGGCCTCAACCTGCTCTTCACCCCTGGCATCTACCACGTCGACCAGGCGATCAACGTGACCCGCGCGGACACCGTCGTGCTCGGTCTCGGCCTGGCCACCATCGTTCCGGACAACGGCGTGGCGGCGGTCAAGGTCGCCGACGTCGACGGCGTCAAGCTGGCCGGCTTCCTGATCGACGCCGGTACGGTCAACTCTCCGGTGCTGCTGCAGATCGGCCCGGCCGGATCCTCCGCAGGACACGCCGCCGACCCCACGTCCATGCAGGACGTGTTCGTGCGGATCGGTGGCGCGGGCCCCGGCCAGGCGACCACCGCGGTCGAGGTGAACAGCAACGACACGATCATCGACCACACCTGGCTGTGGCGCGCCGACCACGGCGCGGGCGTCGGCTGGAACACCAACCCGTCCGACTACGGGCTGAAGGTCAACGGCGCCAATGTGCTGGCGACCGGACTCTTCGTCGAGCACTTCAAGAAGTACGACGTGGAGTGGAGCGGCGAGAACGGCAGGACGATCTTCTTCCAGAACGAGATCGCCTACGACCCGCCGAACCAGGCCGCCATCCAGAACGGCAGCGTCAGGGGCTTCGCCGCCTACAAGGTCGACGACAACGTCACCACGCATGAGGGCTGGGGCCTGGGCAGTTACTGCAACTTCACGGCGGATCCGACGATCGTGCAGGAGCACGGTTTCGAGGCACCGAACAAGCCGGGCGTGAAGTTCCACGACCTGCTGGTGGTGTCGCTCGGCGGTATGGGCCAGTACGCCCACGTCATCAACGACGTCGGGTCGCCGACGTCGGGCACCTCGACGGTGCCGTCCACGGTGACGTCGTACCCGTAACCCGCTGAGTCCCACAACCCGCCGAGGACCCGTAACCGGGTGAGTCCCGTAACCCGCCGAGTACCCGGAACCCGCTGACGGCGGGAGAACGGGGCACGGGGCGGCCCGAGAGTGGGCCGCCCCGTGTCACAGCAGAAGGAGAGCGCTCTCCCCCTATGCGCCCCAGCAGGCGCTCAGAGGGTCCGCAGAAGTTGTTCTGCGCCGGCGACCGCGAGGAGACCGGCGCCCAGCAGCCACATGGCCACCCGGGTCCGGCCCTTGCGGCTCAGTTCGATGACCACACCGCACACGATCAGCGCCGCCCCGTACACGCCCACGACCAGGACCGAGGGCTGGTCACCGAGCCGCACCACCAGCACGGCCGCCGCGACGGCCATGAAGAACGCGGCGACGACGATGCGGATCCGGCGCGCCTGCCGGGGAGTCAGCGGCCGATGGCGGAAGTCGCGGATCAGGGCGAGCCGCTCCCGCGGTGTCGCGTCCTGCCATCGCGGGCCGAGCTGCTGGCTGTCGAGTTCTTCATCGCCGGTTGTGGTCACGGGCTGAGCCTAGGGCCTGGAACGTGGCCCGCGGCCACTTCACCGACCAGTCCGGTCAGGACGCGGCGTGACGCCCGCATCAGATCGGCGACATCCCCTGCAGACAGGGAGTAGACGACGGTGTCCTTCTCACGGGTCGAGGTGACGATCCCCGACCGGCGCAGGATCGCCAGCTGCTGCGAGAGGTTGGAGCGCTCCACCTCGATCGCGGCCAGCAGCTCGCGGACCGGCATCGGCCCGTCCTGCAGCAGCTCCAGGACCCGGATGCGGACCGGGTGCCCCAGCATCCGGAAGAGCTCCGCCTTCGCCTGGTACAGCGGAACCGGCACGGCCCTCACGTCCTCTCGCCCCCGTCGGCCGCGGGGAGCTCCACACCGTGGAGCCTGGCCAGCCCCAGCGATTCCTCCAGCGCGTCGAGGGCCCCGGAGATCGCCCCGTACTCGCCGGCGTCCACCGCTGCCGCCAGGGCGGCGCGCGCTTCTGCCACCTGCCCACGGACCGCCTCGGGTGTCATCTCCGTCATCGCACCTCCCGCATGCCGCCCCCCTTGATGAGGACATGATGTACGGAAGTGAAGAATTCTTCAATTCACCCGGCCAGGCCGGTTCGCGCTCACCGCGATGGAGCGCTCTCCCCCCTTCTCACATGATGACGGCACCGCCGCATCCACCCCCATGCAGAGAGCGCTCTCACCGATTGGAGATGCCATGACCGACAGTCCCGGCACCACCCGGCCCCGCCGGAGGCCCCATCGACACCCCTGGCGGTCCCTCGTCCTGCCCCTGGTCGCCGCGCTGGTCGCGGCCCTTTCCCTGACCGCGGCCGGAGCGCCCGCGCAAGCGGCTGACGCGCTGCTGTCGCAGGGAAAGCCGGTGACGGCGTCGTCCACGGAGAACGCCGGCACCCCCGCTTCCGCGGCCGTCGACGGCAACGCCGGGACCCGCTGGTCCAGCGCCGCCGCCGATCCGCAGTGGCTGCGGGTCGATCTCGGCGCGACCGCCACGATCAGCAAGGTCGTGCTCAACTGGGAGACCGCGTACGGCTCCGCGTACCAGATCCAGACGTCGCCGGACGGCACCGACTGGACCACGGTGTACTCGACCACCACCGGCGCGGGCGGCACCGAGACCCTGAACGTCACCGGCAGCGGCCGGTACGTGCGCATCAACGGGACCGCCCGGCACACCCAGTACGGCTACTCCCTGTGGGAGTTCCAGGTCTACGGCACCACCGGCCCCACCACCCCCACCTGCGGCACCGCCAACGCCGCGCTGAACCAGCCGGCGACCGCGTCCTCCACCGAGAACGCCGGCACCCCCGCCACCGCCGCGGTGGACGGCAACGCCGGGACCCGCTGGTCCAGCGCAGCCGCCGACCCCCAGTGGCTCCGGGTCGACCTCGGCACCAGCCAGAGCATCTGCGGAGTGCAGCTGAGCTGGGAGGCCGCCTACGCCAAGGCGTACCAGATCCAGACCTCGGCGGACGGCACCAACTGGACCACGATCCACTCCAGCACCATGGGACCCGGCGCGACCGAACTGATCACGCTGTCGGGAACCGGCCGCTACATCCGCGTGTACGGCACCCAGCGCGCCACCGCGTACGGGTACTCGCTCTGGGAGTTCCAGGTCTTCACCACCGGCGGCGGCACGCAGCCGCCCCAGGACGGCGCGGTGCTGCTCTCGTACAACAAGCCGGCCACCGCCTCGACCTACCAGAACGCCAACAGCTGCACCGGCTGCACCCCGGCCAGGGCCCTCGACGAGGACCCGGCCACCCGGTGGGCGACCAGCGACACCGACGGCTGGGTCGACCCCGGCTGGATCGCCGTCGACCTGGGCGCGACCGCACACATCACCAAGGTCGTGCTCCAGTGGGACCCGGCCTACGCCACCGCCTACCAGATCCAGGTCTCGCCTGACGGCGCCAACTGGACGAGCATCTACTCCACCACCACCGGCAAGGGCTTCAAGGAGACCCTGACCGTCGACGGCAACGGCCGTTATGTGCGGATGTACGGCACCGCGCGCAGCAGCAGCTACGGCTACTCGCTGTGGACCTTCGACGTCTACGGCACCGGCGGCAGCCCCACGGCGCCGCCCGCCCTGCCGCCGAACCCCGGCAACCCCGAACACCTGGTGTGGAGCGACGAGTTCAACGGCGCCGCGGGCACCCGGCCGGACACCGGCAAGTGGACCCAGGACGTCGGCAACGGGCAGAACGGCGAGCTGGAGTACTACACCAACGGTGACAACACCGCCATGGACGGCGCGGGCAACCTCGTCATCGAAGCGCGCAAGGAGGCCAACGGCCAGTACACCTCAGGCCGGATCAACACCTCGGACCACTTCGACTTCACCTACGGCCATGTCGAGGCGCGGATCAAGGTGAGCGGCACGCAGGGCCTGTGGCCCGCGTTCTGGATGCTCGGGTCCAACTTCAAGACCGGCACGCCGTGGCCGAACTCCGGTGAGATCGACATCATGGAGCATGTCGGCAAGGTCGCGGACTCGGTCTACTCCACCCTGCACGCCCCGGCCTACAACGGCGGAAACGGCTACGGCTCGCCGTACACCCTCGTGGGCAGCGACTTCGCCTCGGCCTTCCACACCTACGCCGTGGACTGGGACTCCACCCACATGACGTTCTCGGTGGACGGCCACGCCTTCTTCACCGCGGACAAGGCGGTGGTGGAGTCGACGAGGGGTCCGTGGGTGTACGACCACCCCTTCTACATCATCCTCAACAACGCGGTCGGCGGTGACTGGCCCGGGGCTCCCGACGCCACGACCGTCCTCCCGCAGAAGATGCAGATCGACTACGTGCGCGTCTCCCAGTAGTCGGCCACCGGTACGCCCGCGCGGGCGCCGGCTGTCGGTAGGGCCCCGTCCGCGGCTGGACGGGGCCCTACCGGCAGTTCGGCATGCATCGTTGGAAAGAAGGTCCCCGCAGGACAGCAACGATGGGTGCCGGATGGCGAGTTCCAGGCCGGACACATTTTGGAAATGCGGGAACCGAACGCTTGTCGGCGCCGCGCAGCGCGTATATAACGTTGTAAAGCCGAGTGGCGGGAGAGCCTCCTCAGCCGCCGGATCACCGGTATCGGCGCACGTCACCTCGCTGTCCGGGCACCCCGTTCCCCTCGCGCGGCGGTCCGTCGGCGTGCGCGCCCCGCAGAACTCCAGGACCGGACCACGTACTGCTCGGCGGCACCGCCGTCGTACCCAAGGAGTGTCGTGAGCATGACCACCCAGAGATCCCGCACCCTCGCCGCCGCCTGTGTACTCGTCGTGATGGCCGGCCTGGCGACCGCCGGCTGCTCGAAGCAGGAGACGACCGACCAGGCCACCGGCGACACCGGCGCGGGAGCGCAGACCGTCGCGCCGACCACCGCCGCCGCGGGCACGGGCTGCACGCTGCAGAGCTACGGCGCCACCAAGCTGGACCTCAAGAACGCGGTGGTCGGCTTCTCCCAGTCCGAGAAGGAGGCCAACCCCTTCCGGATCGCGGAGACCCAGTCGATCAAGGAGGAGGCCGCCAAGCTCGGCGTCAAGAAGCTGCTCACCACCAACGCCCAGTCCCAGCTGCCCAAGCAGATCAGCGACATCCAGGACATGCTCTCCCAGGGCGCCCAGCTGCTCATCGTCGCGCCGCTCAACTCCGACGGGCTGGAGCCGGCGCTGCAGGCCGCGGCGGCCAAGCACGTCCCGGTCATCACCATCGACCGCAAGCTCAACGCCACCGCCTGCAAGGACTATGTGGCCTTCCTCGGCTCCAACTTCGTCGAGCAGGGCAAGCGCGCGGCCGACGCGATGATCAAGGCGACCGGTGGCAAGGGCAAGGTGGCGATCCTGCTCGGCGCGTCGGGGAACAACGTCACCACCGACCGCACCAAGGGCTTCGTCGACCAGCTCAAGGCGCAGGCGCCCGGCCTGGAGATCGTCGCCCAGCAGACCGGCGAGTTCGCCCGCGACAAGGGCCAGCAGGTGATGGAGCAACTCATCCAGTCCAAGCCGGACATCACCGCCGTCTACGCCGAGAACGACGAGATGGGCCTCGGCGCGGTCACCGCGCTCAAGGGCGCGAACAAGAAGCCGGGCAAGGACATCAAGATCGTGTCGGTGGACGGCACCCGCAACGCCGTCCAGGCGCTGGTCAACGGCGAGTACAACGCCGTCATCGAGTCCAACCCGCGCTTCGGGCCGCTGGCGTTCGCCACCGCCCAGAAGTTCTTCGGCGGCGAGGGCATCCCGGAGAACGTGATCATCTCCGACCGGGCGTACGACGACAGCAACGCCAAGGCGTCGCTGGGCGGGGCCTACTGACCGGGCCCCGGCCGTGCATCGGGCCGCCCCCGCACCGGCGCGGGCGGCCCTGACCCCACCAGCTCCCCCCCCGGAAGGCCACGACCATGGCACCATCCGAAGCCGTCGAGGCGGCGTCCGTGCCGGCCGGCACCGCGGAACCACCCGGCGCCCCGGCCGTGTTGGAGGCCGTCGGCGTCAGCAAACGCTTCCCCGGCGTGGTGGCGCTCGACAAGGTGTCCTTCGCCCTGCGAGCCGGTGAGATCCACGCGCTGGTCGGCGAGAACGGCGCCGGCAAGTCGACGCTGATCAAGCTGCTCACCGGGGTCCACCGCCCGGACGGCGGAGAGTTGCGGCTCGCCGACGCCCCGGTCTCGTTCCACCGCCCCTACGAGGCGCAGCAGGCGGGGATCTCGACCATCTACCAGGAGGTCAACCTCGTCCCGCTGCTGAGTGTGGCCCGCAACATCTTCCTCGGCCGCGAGCCGAAGAACCGGTTCGGCCTGATCGACTTCCCCCGGATGCACCGCGAGGCCGCCGGGCTGCTGACCGGCTTCGGGGTCAGCGCCGATCCGCGCCGGCCGCTGCACACGCTCGGCGTCGGTACCCAGCAGATGGTGGCCCTGGCGCGGGCGGTGTCCGTGCGGGCCCGGGTGGTCGTGATGGACGAGCCCACGTCCTCGCTCGAACCCCGCGAGGTCGAGACGCTCTTCCGGGTGATCGGCGAGCTGCACGACCGGGGCATCGCCATCGTCTACGTCAGCCACCGGCTGGACGAGCTGTACCGGATCTGCGACCGCGTCACGGTCCTGCGGGACGGCAGACACGTGCACACCGGCGAGCTGCGCGACCTCGACCGGATGCGGCTGGTGTCGATGATGCTCGGCCGCGAGATCGCGGAGGTCCGGCGGCACGGCACCACCGGTTTCGGCGAAGGGCACCGGGCCGAGCGCCGCCCCGTGCTCACCGCGACCGGACTGACCAGTGGGCAGGTACTGCGGGACGTCGGCCTGGAACTGCATCCGGGCGAGGTCCTCGGCCTGGGCGGACTGCTGGGCTCCGGCCGCAGCGAGACCGCCAAGGCCGTCGCCGGGGCGCTGGCGCTGGACGGCGGCACGATCAGCGTCGGCGGCCGCACCCTGCGCCGGCTCACCCCCGCCGCGGCGATCAGGGCCGGGATCAGCCTGCTGCCCGAGGACCGCAAGGCGGAGGGCATCGTCCCCGGTCTGTCGGTACGGGAGAACATCGTGCTCGCCGCGCTGCCCCGGCTCTCGCGCGCCGGGATCGTCTCGCGCGGGCGGCAGGACCGCATCGTCGAGGTGTTCATGAAGCGGCTGCGGATCAAGGCGTCCAGCCCGGAGCAGAAGGTCGGCGAACTGTCCGGCGGCAACCAGCAGAAGGTGCTGCTGGCCCGCTGGCTCTGCCTGGAGCCCAAGGTCCTGCTGCTCGACGAGCCCACCCGGGGCATCGACGTGGGCGCCAAGGCCGAGGTGCAGGCGCTGATCGACGACCTCGCGCAGGAGGGACTGGCCGTACTGCTGATCTCCTCCGACATCGAGGAGCTCATCGAGGGCTCCGACCGCATCCTCGTCCTGCGCGGCGGCTCGGTGGCCGGTGAACTGACCGGCGACCGGGTCGAGGAGAGCGAACTCCTCGCCGTCCTGGCCGATGAGACAGCTGATGAGACGGCCGGCGGGACGAAGGAATCCGTGGCCCCCGAAGAACTCGCGGCCCCCAAGGAGGACCGGCGATGACCGACGTCCCGATCACCCTCGCCGCCCGCGGGTTCGACAGGTCCCGGGTCACCGGGCTGCTCCAGCGGTACGGCGTCTACGGCGCCGTCGCCGCGCTCCTGCTCTTCAACGCGGTCTTCACCGACCACTTCCTGACCGTCGACAATCTGCGCACCCAGCTCGTCCAGGTCTCCCCCGTCGTCATCGTCGCGCTCGGCATGGCGCTGGTCATCGGCACCGAGGGCGTCGATCTGTCGGTCGGCTCCACGATGGCGCTGGCCAGCGCGCTGCTGCCGCTCTACCTCGGCTACGGTCTGGCCCCGGCGCTGCTGCTCGCGCTGTTCGCCGGCGTCGTGGTCGGCCTGGTGAACGGCTCGCTGGTCGCGCTCGTGGGACTGCAGCCCATCGTCGCCACCCTCGCGCTCTTCGTCGGCGGCCGCGGTCTGGCGCTGGTCATCGCGGACGGACAGCTCAAACAGATCCAGAACCGCGACCTGTTGGGCCTGGGAACCGACAGCCTGCTCGGCATCCCGCTGGTCGTCCTGATCGCCGGGGTGCTCGCCGTCGTCATCGCGTTCCTCGTCCAGCGCACCACCTTCGGGCGGCAGCTCGTCGCGGTCGGCGGCAACCGGGCCGCCGCCGCGCTGGCCGGTCTGCCCGTCAAACGCGTGCTGATCGGCGTGTACGTGCTGTGCGGTGTCCTGGCGGCGCTGGCCGGCGTCCTCGCCACCGCGCGGCTGACCGCCAGCGATCCCTCCGCGCTCGGCAACCTGATGGAGCTGTCCGCCATCACCGCCGTGGTCGTCGGCGGCACCCCGCTGACCGGTGGTTCGGTGCGGGTCCTGGGCACGGTGACGGGCGCCCTGCTGATGCAGCTGCTGCACGCCACCCTGGTCACCCACAATCTGCACGACTCCACCGCCCAGATGGCCCAGGCGGCCATCATCCTCGTCGCCGTCTATGTCGCCCGGGAGCGTCGATCCCGATGAAGTCCCTCGCCAAAGCCACCTCCGCACCCACCGTTCCCCGTCAGGCGGTCCCGGCGTACACCGCCGGCCCGACCGCCCGCCCCACCGGCCGGCAGCGCGCGGCCGAACTGCTGCAGCGGCAGGGCGTCCTCGCGGTCCTGCTGCTGGTGGTCCTCGTCTCCTCGTTCGTCTTCCCGTCCTTCGCGAGCCTGGACAACGCGCGCGGGGTGACGGTCCAGGCGTCCTTCCTGTCGATCGTCGCCCTCGGGATGACGCTGGTGATCGTCTCCGGCGGCATCGACCTGTCCGTCGGTTCCGTCTTCGCGCTCGGCGGGGTGCTCGCTGCCTGGGCCTCGCAGTGGGGCGTGCTGCCCGCGCTCCTGGTGCCGCTCGCCGTCTGCGGGGCGATCGGGGCGGTGAACGGCCTGCTCGTCGCGCGGGCCGGCATGGCACCGTTCATCGTGACGCTGGCCTCGCTGCTCGGCGCGCGCGGACTGCTGCTCGCCCTCACGCACGAAGGCGCCACCACCTATCTGGTGCCGCGCGGCTCGGCCTTCGCCGAACTGGGCGGCGGCAGCCTCGGAGGCTTCGGATACCCGGTGTTCATCGCGCTGGCGCTGTTCGCGGCCGGCGGTCTGGTGCTGCAGCGCACCTCGTTCGGCCAGACCCTGTTCGCGGTCGGCGGCAGCAGCGACGCCGCCACGTTGATGGGTCTGCCGGTGGCCAGGACGAAGGTCCTGGTGTACGTGCTGAGCGGGCTGCTGGCCGGGCTCGCGGGCGCGCTCAACGCCGCCCGGCTCTCCTCGGGCGTCACCATCATCGGCGTGGGGATGGAACTCGACGCCATCGCCGCCGTCGTGATCGGCGGCACGCTGCTGGTCGGCGGCGCGGGCTCGGTCTCCGGCACCCTGTGGGGCGTCCTGCTGCTGGCGGTGATCCAGAATCTGATCAACCAGATCGGCTCGCTGAACTCCTCCTACCAGTCGGTGGTCAGCGGCGGCTTCCTGATCCTCGTGGTGGTCGCCCAGCGCTATCTGTCCGCGGCCCGCCGCAGTACCTGAACCGTCCGGCTCCGCCGCAGGTCGTGGACCGGGCGGAGCCGGAACCAGCACACTGGGGCCGGAAACCGCCGGGTCTCAACCGCCGGGCCCGACAGCCCGGATCTCGACAGCTCGGCCGAAGGAAGGACATTCGTGGGCGCCAGCCTCAAGGACGTCGCGCAGCTGGCGGGCGTTTCCATCAAGACCGTCTCGAACGTGGTCAACAACTATCCGCACGTCACCCCCGGAATGCGCGCGAAGGTGCAACGGGCCATCGACGAGCTCGGCTACCGCCCCAACCTCACCGCCCGGCATCTGCGCAAGGGCCGCACCGGAATCATCGCGCTCGCCGTCCCCGAGCTGGGCAACCCGTACTTCGCGGAACTCGCGGGCGCCGTCGTCGACGCCGCCGCCCGGCACGACTACACCGTCCTGCTCGACCACACGGCGGGGGAACGGCAGAAGGAGATCCTGGTCTCGCAGGGCTTCCGCGCCCATGTCATCGACGGCCTGATCCTCAGCCCCATCGAGCTGGAGGCCGCCGACCTGCTGGGCCGGACCGACGACGCCCCGCTGGTGCTGCTCGGCGAGCGCGAGTACGACGCCCCCTACGACCAGATCGCCATCGACAACGTCTCCGCCGCGCGCACCGCCGTACGCCATCTCACCGGGCTCGGGCACCGGCGGATCGCGTTCCTCGGCGCCCGCAGGGAGAGCGCCAGGCAGCCCGCCCACCTGCGGCTGCGCGGCTGGCGGGAGGAGCTGACCGCCGCCGGACTGCCCTGCGACGACTCGCTGGTGGCCGCCACCGACGGCTACGGCCGGGTCGACGGCGCCGCCGCCATGAACGCCCTGCTGGACCGCGGGGAGCGGCCCGACGCCGTCTTCGCGTACAACGACCTGATCGCGATCGGCGCGATGCGCGCGCTGACCGACCGCGGGCTGCGGGTACCGGACGATGTCGCCGTGGTCGGCTTCGACGACATCGAGGAGGGGCGGTTCTCGACCATCGCCCTCACCACGGTCTCCCCCGACAAGCAGGCCATCGCCCGGCTGGCGGTCGAACGGGTGGTGGCCCGGCTCGCGGGCGCCCCCGACCTGGTGCCGGAGCGGATCCAGCCCGGCTACACGCTGGTGGCCAGGGAGTCCACCGCCCGCCGCCCCTGCTGACCGCGGTCGCCCTTCCCGGGCACCGCCTGCCGCGTAACCGTCCTGGCACCACACTCTTCCCGAGGACTCACCATGCCCCGACCCGCAGCGCACCGTGAACCGTTCGGCGTCACCCCGGACGGCCGGGCCGTCGACCGCTGGACGCTGCGGTCGACGACCGGAGTCACCGCCGAGGTCCTCACCTACGGGGGCATCCTGCACGCCCTCACGGTCCCGGACCGCGCGGGCCACAGCCGTTCCGTCGTCCTGGCACTACTGCCGGACCTGGCCGGCTACGCCGCGCCGAACCCGTATGTCGGCGCCCTGGTCGGGCGCTACGCCAACCGCATCGCGGGCGGCCGGTTCACCCTCGACGGGCAGGAACACCACATACCGGCCAACGACCACGGGCACGCCCTGCACGGCGGCCCCGAGGGTTTCAACAGCCGGGTGTGGCAGGCGGAACCGGTCGGAGACGGCGCCGACGTACGGCTGACGCTGTGCAGCCCCGACGGCGACATGGGGTTCCCCGGTGAGCTGACGGTGACGGCGACGTACGCGCTCGACGACCGGGGCACGCTCTCCGTCACCTTCGAAGCCGTCACCGACCGGCCGACCGTCATCAACCTCACCCATCACGCCTACTTCAATCTGGCGGGAGCGGGAGCGGGTGTGAGGACTGGGGCGGGAGTGGGCGTGGGGGCCGGGGCAGCAGCGGGCGCTGTGCTGGACCACTGGCTGAGCGTCGGCGCGGACCGCTATCTCCCGGTGTCGGCGGACGCGATCCCGCTCGGGCCGGCCCGGGAAGTGACCGGCACGCCCTTCGACTTCACCGCACCGCGCCGGCTGGGCGACGGCCTGGCGAGCGACGATCCGCAGCTGAAGGACGCCGACGGATACGACCACTGCTGGGTCCTGCGCCCGCCGGAGGGCCCTGACGGTCTGCGGTCCGCCGCCCTGCTGCGGGATCCCGGGTCAGGACGGGAGCTCCAGGTCTGGACGACCGAGCCCGGCCTCCAGGTCTATACGTCCAACCACCTCGACGGCTCGCTCAGCGACGCCGAAGGCAATCGCCATGAACGGCACGGCGCCGTCTGCCTGGAGACCCAGCACTTCCCCGACTCGCCCAACCGGCCGTCCTACCCCACGACCGTGCTACGACCCGGCACCGCTTTCCGCAGCCGCACCGAGTTCCGCTTCCCGCACCTGCGCTGAGTCTTGGTGGGTGGTCCCGTGGGGCGGCGGGTGCGCCGCCCCACGGGACCGGTCAGGAATGCCGATCCGGTCAGGACGCGGTACAGGTCAGCGTGGGAGCCGTGTTGGTGCCGCTCCAGGTGCCCTGGATTCCGAAGGAGGTCGACGCGCCGGGAGCGATCACGCCGTTGTACGCGAGGTTCGCGGCGCTCACCCCCGTACCGGACTGCTGGACGGCCGCGTTCCAGAAGCTCGACACGTGCTGCCCATCGGGCCAGGTCCAGTTGACCGTCCAGGACTTACTGGGAGCTGTCCCCGAATTGGTGACGGTGACAGTGGCGTTGAAGCCCGGTGTCCACTGGCTGTCGACATGCCAGCCCGCCACGCACCCGGAGCCACCACCCCCGCCGGGGGCCGTGGTGGCGGTGACGGCACCGGACGCGGGCGAGGCGTTCCCGGCCGCGTCATGGGCCTTGACGGTGTAGACGTACGCGGTCGACGGGGTCAGACCCGTGTCGGTGTAGGTGGTCCCGGTGCTGCTGCCGGCCAGTGCGCCGCCACGGTAGACGTCGTAGCCGGTGACGCCCACGTTGTCGGTGGCCGCGCCCCAGGACAGGGAAGCGGTGGTGCCGGTGGTTCCGGTGACCGCGAGGTTCGGGGGCGCGCCCGGCGGCTGGGTGTCGCCGCCTCCGCCGCCGGAGCCGAAGGAGGGCGCCTTGATGCTGCTCAGATAGGCGTCCTTGGCGGTGTTGACGGTGGTCCAGTCGTCGTTGAGGATCCCGCCGGTGTCACCGGAGTTGGGGTTCCATGACCAGAAGGTCCACTGGAAGGCGTCGCCTCCGTACTGGGCCGTGGGGCGCAGATACTGCACGAGTGTCCTGAGCCAGGTCTGGTCCACGGAGGACTGCAGGGTGGTGCCGAACTCCCCCAGCCAGACCGGGGCGGTGTTCTGCTGGAAGAGATAGCCCCAGTTCTTGTTCCAGATGCCCGCCATGTTGTTGGGGAAGGTGGGGTCGCTGAACCAGGTCTGGGCGAAGACGCTGGTCGCGTAGTCGTGTGCGGAGTACACGAGCCGGTTGGCGATGTTCAGCCGGACCGGGTTCTGGCCGGCGCCCTGCAGGTTGCCGCCCCACCAGTACGAGTCGCCGTTGTAGGTCTGGATGCCCTCGACGAAGACGAGGAGGGACGGGTTGGCCGCGAGCACCGCGTTCCCGCCGCGCTCGGCCGCCAGCCGCCAGTCGACGGAGGTGTCGCCGCAGCCCCAGCAGGCCGGGTCGTGGGGTTCGTTGTGCAGATCGATGCCGATGACGGCGGGGTTGCCCCGGTAGCGGGTCGCCAGCGCGGTGAGGTCGCCGATCCAGGTCGACTCGGGGACCGCTGCGGTGTACCAGAGCGCGGACTGGGCGCTGGAGTCGGGACGGTGCCGGTCCAGGATGACCTTGAGGCCGATCGTCCCGGCATAGTTGACGATCTTGTCCATCACCTGGAGCGACGTCAGGCCCGGGAGATCGGCGTTCATCCCGCCGGAGGTGTTGATGCCGTTCGGGACGGTGCCTTTGAAGATGTCGTCGCTGTACGGCAGCCGGATCGTGTTGTAGCCCAGCGACTTCATCTGGTCGATCATGCTCTTGCAGTCGCGCGACCAGAGGCCGTGCGGCACGTAGTTGGCGGTCTCGAATCCGAACCAGTTCACTCCGGCGATCCGGACCGGCTGGTTGGCCGCGTCCAGGATCTGCCGTCCGCTGGTGTGCCAGTAGCCCGCTCCGACGGCGGATGCGTTGGCCACGGCTGCGGCGGGCTCGGTACGGGCGGGTAAGGCGGTGTCGGCGGCCTGCGCGCCCTGGGTTCCGGCGAGCGGGATGAGCAGCGCGGCCATGACCGCGACGGTGGTGCCGGCCGTGCGCAGTCGGCGCAAGAGATGGAGCACGTCCCTGTTCCTCTCTGACGGTTCAGCTCGGATGGTGCGGCTCTGGTGGTGCGGCTCTGATCATTCGCGCGTGGGAGCGCTTCCACTCTTCTCGGAACATCACCTCCGCAATACCCGTCGAGGGACTGGCCAGAAGCAGGGATCTGCGGCACGATTCCTTCAGTTTTCATAGCCACGAATGACCACCACGGCCCCGCGCCATAGAAGCGACGCCCGCAGGCGGCGTCAAGATGCCGAGCAGCGTTCATCTCTTGAACGAACATTCCTGATGCGAATCGAAGAGGAAGTGGGCACAATGAACCGAACATCCATGGGAGCGCTCCCACATCTCCGTCGCTGGGCCACGTTTCTGACCGCCACAGCGGCCGCCACCGCGACCGCGTTCTGCGTCCTGCCCACCCCGGCCGCAGGCGCCACCACCACGACCACCGACCACTCGCTCCCGGCCGCCACCCGCTTCTACACCGACCTCGACAGCAAGGCGGCGCACCAGGCGGTGGCCGACCTCAGGGCGCACGACTACACCGGCGCCCTGTCGATGGCGAAGCTGGCCTCCTGGCCGGTGGCACAGTGGTTCAACGGCACGAGCACGCCTCAACAGACCACCGCCGACATGACGAAGCTGCAGGCCAGAGCGGCGCTGCAGCACCAGGTGCCGGTGGCGGTGGCCTACAACGTGCCGGGCCGTGACTGCTCCCAGTACTCAGCGGGCGGCGCGTCGAACTCCGCCGAGTACGCAGCGTGGATCGACGCCCTCGCCCGCGGCATCGGCGGCCATCGCACCGTCGTCGTCCTGGAGCCGGACGGTCTGGCACTGAGCCCGGCGTACTGCGGCGGCACCGCCGCTCAGCAGGCGGACCGGATCGCCGAGATCCGTGGCGCCGTGCAACGGCTGGAGCGACAGCCCGGCGCGGTCGTCTACCTCGACGCCGGGCACAGCGCCTGGCAGAACGTGGGCGTGATGGCCGGGTTGCTGGTCGAGGGCGGCATCGCCCAGGCGCAGGGCTTCTTCCTGAACGTCTCCAACTACCGGACCGACGCGGACCTGATCCGTTACGGCACCCAGGTCGCGCAGTGCACCTGGTACCTGCGCAACGTCCCCGGTGCGGCAGCCGGCGACTGCGCGAACCAGTACTGGCCGGCCGCCGACGCGGACGCCTGGTACGCGAGCCATGTGCCCGCGGATGCCGTGCTCCCGCACTTCGTGATCGACAGCAGCCGCAACGGCCAGGGTCCGTGGACCCCGGCCGCCGATTACAGCGATCCGCAGACCTGGTGCAACCCTCCGGGACGCGGGCTGGGCACCCGGCCCACCGCCGCCACCGGAGTCCCGCTGCTCGACGCGTTTCTGTGGATCAAAGTCCCCGGGGAGTCCGACGGCAGTTGCACGCGCGGCACTTCGGGACCGACCGATCCGGAGTACGGCATCACCGACCCGGCCGCCGGCGTCTGGTGGGCGGACCAGGCCCACGGGCTCGCCGATCGCGCCCGCCCGGCACTGACGTGGAACCTGGGCCGGCCGTAAGCCGGTACGCGGTGCGGCACACCTGACCGGACCGCACCGCGTACCTCCCCACACCCGGCCACCACACGCGCCACCTCGTCCGACCGGGGTGGTGCTGCGCTTTACATCGTTAAATGACAACGATGGGCCTCTCCACCCCCGCGCCGACGGTAAAGCTCCAGGCAGCGCCGGTGCCGCGCCCCTGCCGTGGGCACAACAACCCCAGTACCGCAGTGGCTGATTGCTGCCGGAGGTCTGGACAGTGACTGGGCGGCGTGCTGTCATTCCGCTGGGCATGGCATTTCCAACGTTAGAAGAGTTGCTGCCAACACCCCTTGATCCGGCAGGACTTGCACGGCACGACGACGGACCCGGCACGGCCCACCCCCACGAAGGAGCCGCTCTGATGAAACGTCCACCCGGCACCGGGCACCCGCCCTGGCGGCGCCGGCTCGTCTCCGCGTTCGCGGTGCTGGCGCTCGCCGCCGGCGCGCTCGCCGCCCTCGGTCCGGCGCCGGCCAGTGCCGCCGCCTGGTCGCCGAAGCCCTCCCCCATGACCACCCCCTGGACGAACCAGGTTCCGGTCGACAACCCGCTGCCCGAGTACCCCCGCCCCCAGCTCACCCGGCCCGACTGGGCCAATCTCAACGGCATCTGGGACTTCGCCGTCACCGGCCGCGACGCCGCCCAGCCCGCGGCGTTCACCGAGCAGATCCGCGTCCCGTTCGTCGCCGAGTCCGCGCTGTCGGGCATCCAGCGCAAGATCACCCAGAACGACAAGCTCTGGTACAAGCGCACGTTCACCGTCCCCGGCACCTGGAACGGCCGCCGCGTACAGCTCAACTTCGGCGCCTCCGACTGGCAGACGACGGTGTGGGTCAACGGCCGCCAGGCCGGGACGGCGCACAAGGGCGGCTACGACGCCTTCGGCTACGACATCACCTCGCTGCTGACCGGCGGTTCCAACACCGTCGTGGTCTCGGTCTACGACCCGACCCAGACCGGCGGCCAGGCCGTCGGCAAGCAACGGATCAACGAAGTCGCCCCGCACCCGGGCGGCGGGATCTTCTACACCGCCGCCTCCGGGATCTGGCAGACCGTCTGGCTGGAGCCCGTCGCCGCCGCGCACATCACCCGCGTGGACATGAACCCGAACCTGGCGAACAACACGCTGCGCGTCACCGTCAGGGGTGACGGCATCAGCGGCCAGAGCGCCAGGGTCACCGTCTCCACCGGAGGCACCACGGTCGGCACCGCGACCGGGCCCGTCGGCACGGAGTTCTCCGTCGGCGTGCCCAACGCGCATCGGTGGAGCCCGGACGACCCGTTCCTGTACGACGTGCGCGCCGATCTCACCAGCGGCGGCGCGACCGTCGACTCGGTCGGCAGCTACACCGGGATGCGGTCGATCGCGGTCGCCAAGGTCGGCAACATCATGCGGCCCGTCCTGAACGGCACGTTCGTCTTCCAGAGCGGCACGCTCGACCAGGGCTTCTGGCCGGACGGCATCTACACCGCGCCGACCGACGCCGCGCTCAGGTCCGATCTGCAGGCGCACAAGGACCTGGGCTTCAACATGGTCCGCAAGCACATCAAGGTCGAACCGCAGCGCTGGTTCTACTGGGCCGACCGGCTCGGGCTGCTGGTGTGGCAGGACATGCCCGCCATGGACACGGGCAAGTCACCGGACAGCGCGGCCCGCGCCCAGTGGGAGACCGAGTTCCACGCGGTCATCGACCAGCACCGCAGCTCCCCCGCGCTGATCCAGTGGGTGGACCAGAACGAGGGCTGGGGCCAGTACGACCAGGCCCGTATCGCCAACGACGTCAAGGCCTACGACCCGTCCCGGCTCGTCGACAACATGAGCGGTGTCAACTGCTGCGGCTCCGTCGACGGCGGCAACGGGGACGTCGTCGACAACCACAACTACGTCGGTCCTGGCAACACCGCTCCGAGCCCCACCCGCGCCGCCGTGCTGGGTGAGTACGGCGGGCTAGGCTTCAAGGTGGCGGGCCACGAGTGGTATCCGGGCGGCGGGTTCAGCTACGAGGACCAGCCGAGTCTGGCGGCCCTCAACAACCGGTTCACCGGACTGCTCGACGCCATCCGCCTCAACCAGTTGCCCGCCGGTCTCTCCGCGTCGGTCTACACCGAGATCACCGACGTCGAGAACGAGGTCAACGGCCTGCTCACCTATGACCGTCAGGTCATGAAGGTCGACGCGGCCCGGGTGAAGGCCGCCAACCGGGCGCTGATCAACGCCTCCCTCAACCCGCCGCCACCGGTCGTCCTCCCCGTCGGCCAGTACAAGTCCCTGCGGGTCACCACCCCGGGCTTCACCAACCGGTATCTGCGCCACTCCGACGCGCTGGCGTACACGGAGGTCGTCGACGGCAACAGCGGCGCGGTGCTGAAGAGCGACGCGACCTGGAAGATCGTCACCGGCCTCGCCAACAGCGCCTGCTACTCCTTCGAGTCCCGCAACTTCCCCGGCGAGTTCCTCCGCCACCAGAACTTCCGGGTCCGGCGGGATCCCGACGACGGATCGGCGCTCTTCAAGGCCGACGCCACCTTCTGCGCCGTCCAGGGCAACGGCGGCGTACGGTTCTCGGCCGCCAACTACCCGGGGAGCTACATCCGGCACATCAACGCCGAGGTCTGGCTGGCCACTCCGGGCGGCGGTCACACCTGGGACAACCCGGCCACCTTCACCGAGGACACCACCTGGTCCGTCGATTCACCGTGGGCGCCGTGAACTGACCACGACGCCGGCCCACGGGACGCCCTGACCGGCGGCTGGACGGGGTTCCGCCTCCCTCCTCGCCCCTCCAGCCGCCACCCGGCGCCCCGCGTGTGACCCACCGCACACGGAAATCCGGGCCGCCCGGGGATTGCACCGACCGCCGCCGCCCTCTCCACCGGCACAGGGACAGGGACAACACACGGAAGGCGGTCCCATGCCGGTCCAGAGGACACCCGGAGCCCGCACACCGCGGACGGCGGGAACAGCGACACCGAAGGCGACGACCGGGGAGACAACGGCCGGGGAGACGACGTCCTCCCGGCCCTACCCTCCCGTTCCGGGAGTGCGCCACCACCACGTCCTGGCCGACGGCGTCCGGCTGCACTACGCCGAGGCCGGCGACCCGGGCGCACCGCCGGTGCTGCTCGTCCACGGCTTCCCCCAGCACTGGTACACCTGGCGGCACCTGCTGCCGGGGCTGGCCGGTGAGTACCGGCTGATCTGCCTGGACATGCCCGGCTTCGGCTGGTCGGAGGCGTCACCCGGCGGCTACGGCACGGACCGGCGGGCGGCGGACCTCGTCGCGGTGCTGGACGCGCTCGGGCTGGAGCGGGTGCGGCTGCTCGCCCATGACTGGGGTGCCTGGGCGGGGTTCCTCGCCTGCGCCCGGTCTCCGGAACGCTTCAGCCACTTCCTCGCGCTGAACATGGTCCACCCCTGGCCCACCCGCCGGAACACCCTCCGGCACGCCTGGCGCTTCTGGTACACCGTGCTGCTGGAGTGGCCGCCGCTCGGCCGCCAGGTCCTGCGGCGCTGGCCGGCGTTCACCCGCTACCTGCTGCGGCGCGGGGTGGCCGATCGCGCGGCCTGGCGCGCGGGCGAGGTCGAGGAGTTCGCCACCGCGGCCCGGCAGCCGCGGAGCGCGCGAGCCGGTGAGGGGATCCACCGCGCGTTCGTGGCGCACGACATCGCGGCCCTGCGCCGCAAGGAGTTCCACTCCCTGCGGCTGACCGTCCCGACCGTGCTCCTGGCGGGCGAGCGCGATGTGGTCATCCCGCCAGGGCTGCTGGCATGCGGTGAGCCCTTCGCCGACGCGCTGGCCGTCGAGGTGCTCCCGGGCTGCGGGCACTGCCCGCAGCACGAGCGGCCGGAGTTGGTCGTGGCGGCGGCCAGGCGTTTGTTCGCGAGCTGAGTTGATGCGACGCTCTCCCGCAGACAGTGCGAAGGGGAGCCGATCCGATGAACGAAACGCGATGAACGATGCCCGATGAACGACGCCCGGTGAACGGCGACGCCGACTGGCCGCAGGCCGGTCTCGATCCGCTGCGGCGTCTGCGGGTGGTCGCGGGGGCCTCGAAACACGCCGTGTTCGTCGAGCACCACTTCGACGCCGCCCCGGACCAGGTGTGGGCGGTGGCCGCCGACCTCGAGGGCGAACTGCCGCACCTCATCCCCGGCCTGCGCTCGTTCACCGCCGAACGGTCCGCGGATCGGCGGGCGGACGACGACCGGCTGTCCGACGAGCGGCTGTCCTTCCGGGCGGTGAGTGTTCTCGGCCACCGGGAGCGGTTCGAGGTCGTGCTGCGGCCGGGCTGGTGTCTGATGCAGAGCCGGCTGCTGGCCGGTGGCATGGCCGCGGTGCCCGACGGGTCGGGCACCCGGTTCGCCTTCTTCAGCGCCTACCGCTCCCCCGCCGGCGCCGCCCTCCAGTGGCTGCGCCGGCCCGGGGCGCGGGCGCGCGGCGCCGCCCTGATGGCCGCGCTGCAGCGGCGGATCGACGCACGGTCACTTCCCGGCGCCGCCCCAGGCGCCGCGGAATGACCTCCTGGCCCGGAACAGCCGGGATCTGACGGTTCCCAGCGGGACCGCGAGCACCCGCGCCACTTCCTGTTCGTCCAGCCCTTCGACATGGCGGAGCATCAGAACGGCGCGGTGTTCGGGCGACAGTCTCCGCAGCACGTCGCCGATGTCCTGGGCGAGTTCCGGATCGCCGGGCACGGGCAGTTCTGACAGCTCCGCCGGGACCGTTCGCTGCCGCTGCTTCGCGAGGCGCACGGCCTCGCGGACGGCGATCACCCGCACCCAGCCGAAGAGCGCCGCGGGCTCCTTCAGCTTCCGGATGTGGCGGAAGACCGCGATCAGTGTCTCCTGGGCCGCGTCGTCCCCGTCCTCGAGGGCCACCGGGCCGCAGATCCGGCCGACGTACGGGGTGAGGACGGTGAGCAGTTCGTCCATCGCCAGCCGGTCGCCGCGCTGCGCACCCGCCACCAGCCGGGCCAACGCGGCCGGATCCCGCTCCCCCGCACGGCCTTCGCCGGCTTCCTCCGCCACTGCGCCCCCATCGGCCGGGGCCGACTCTAACACCGGCTACGGGCCGTCCCGCGAGGGCCGTTCCCGTGGCGTTCAGGGGCTACCGCGCACGTCAACCACCCTTCCGGCGGGCCGGGATGATGCCGCCGGGTCTTACACGATGCCCGGGCCGGCGTCCGAACCCGACCGCGCTCCGCGCCGGTGGACGGCCCAGCTCTGGATCTCCGCGGCCGAGACCGCCTCGATCGCCTCCACCAGCACCCGGCGGGCGTCGGCGTCCCGTTCGTCCTCCGGCAGCAGCCGGTACCGCTCGACGGCCGGGCGCAGCCGCGACCAGGACTCGGCGGCCAGCACGTAGCGCTCGGTGTGGTTGAAGACCTGGCGGAACCCGCCGATGAACACGGCGATGCCCGCCACGGTCGCCGTGACGGCGGCGGGCGCCTGGATTCCGGCCGCGACCACCGTGGCGGAGCCCGCCGACAGCGCGCCCAGTTCGGTGGTCCAGTGCCATCTGCGGGCGCCGTCGCGAGTGCGCGCGTACCAGTCCAAGTCCGTGAGGGCATAGGCCAGTACGGGGTCGTCGGGGGCCGGTGGCGGGGCGGGAGTCCGTCTGCGTATCAACACGCGAACATGTTGCCCCGCGATCGGGGCAGACGGAACGCATCAGGGAAGACCGTTGTCCGAAGTGGCACCCGGGAACCCCTCGCACCTGGGCTGCGTCCCTTTCGGTGCGGAGGGAACGCGGGTTCGCCCCGCGGAAGTGGTACGTCGAAAGGAAGGCACGCACCATGGGCATTATCGCCTGGATCGTCCTCGGACTCATCGCCGGGGTCATCGCCAAGGTTCTGCTGCCCGGACGTGATCCCGGCGGCATCATCATCACCACGCTGATCGGTATCGCGGGCGCGTTCGTCGGTGGCTGGCTCTCCGCCCGTCTCCTCGACAAGCCCGTCGGGGACCATTTCTTCGACCTGGCCACGTGGGGTGCGGCCATCGGCGGCTCGCTGGTCCTGCTGATCCTCTACCGGATATTCTTCGGCGACTCGCGCGCACGCCGCTGACCGTGCGGCGCTGACCCGCGCAGCACCCGCAGCAGCGGCCGGCCGCCGTCAGCCCGTCTCCTCGCGGTAGGCGGCGGCCTCTTCCAGATCCAGTCGGCGCAGCAGCGTCCGGAGCATCTCGTCATCGATGCGCCGGGCGTCGCGCAGTTCCACGAACACCTCGCGTTCGGCCCCGATCATCCGTCGGGCGAGCCGCCGGTACGTGCCGTCCGCGGACTCCCCGGTGGCCTCGTTGAC
Organism: Streptomyces sp. RKAG337; assembly: GCF_023701715.1. Lineage (NCBI taxonomy): Bacteria > Bacillati > Actinomycetota > Actinomycetes > Kitasatosporales > Streptomycetaceae > Streptomyces > Streptomyces sp. RKAG337. The sequence goes on from NZ_JAJOZA010000001.1 coordinate 377,218, forward strand.
CGCGCCCAGCCGCTCCCACACGGCGTTGCGCCGCCGGTCCATGACGGTGCGCAGCCGGTCGGCGAGCGGCTGCGGCAGGTCGTTCCACTCCTCGGCGAGCAGTTCGGTGAGCAGGCGTTCCGCGGCGGCCGAGGCCTCGCTCTGGGCCTGTGCCTCGGCGAGCGTCTCGGCGCGGACGTCGGGGGACGGGATCTTCAGCCAGCGGATCAGCGGCGGCAGGGTGAGGCCCTGGACCACCAGGGTGGCGATCACGGTGGTGAACGTCAGGAAGAGCACCAGGTTACGGGCGGGGAAGGCCTCGCCGTCGTCCATCGTCAGCGGGATCGAGAACGCGATGGCGAGCGAGACGACGCCGCGCATCCCGGCCCAGCCGACGATGACGGGCCCGGTCCAGTTCGTGTCGGGTTCGCGCTCCCGGATGCGGGACGAGAGCTTGCGGGGCAGGAACGTCGCGGGGAAGACCCAGGCGAAGCGGGCGGCCACCACGACGATGAAGACCGCGAACGCGTACCAGATGGACTCCCCCACCCCGTATTCGCCGAGCCCGCCGAGCACCACGCGCAACTGCAGCCCGATGAGGGCGAAGACCGTCGACTCCAGGATGAAGCCGACCATCTTCCACACCGCCGCCTCCTGGAGCCTGGTCGCGAAGTCGACCTGCCAGGAGCGGTGTCCCAGGTAGAGCCCGACGACCACGACGGCGAGCACGCCCGACGCCCCGACGCGCTCGGCCGCGGCGTAGGCCACGAACGGGATGAGCAGCGACAGGGTGTTCTGGAGCAGCGGTTCCTTCAGATGGGTGCGCAGCCAGTGCAGCGGCACCATGAGGATGAGGCCGACGACGACACCGCCCGCCGCAGCGACGGCGAATTCCCTGATGCCCTCGCCCCAGGTGGCTCCCTCTCCCACGACGGCGGCCAGGGCGACCTTGTAGGCGGTGATCGCGGTCGCGTCGTTCACCAGTGACTCGCCCTGCAGGATCGTGGTGATCCGGTTGGGCAGCTTGAGGCGCCGCGCGATGGCGGTGGCGGCGACCGCGTCGGGCGGGGCGATCACGGCGCCCAGCACCAGGGCGGCGGTCAGCGGCAGGTCGGGCACCACCAGGTAGGCGACGTATCCGACGGCGATCGTCGCGAACAGCACATAGCCGACGGAGAGCAGCGCGACCGGCCGCGCGTTGGCCCGCAGATCGAGGTAGGAGCTGTCGAGGGCGGCCGTGTGCAGGAGCGGCGGCAGCAGCAGCGGCAGCACGATCTCCGGGTCGAGGGTGTAGTCGGGGATGCCCGGCACATACGACGCGAGCAGCCCGGCGGCGACCAGCAGCAGCGGCGCGGGCACGGGCGTGCGGCGAGCCGCGGCCGCGATCACCGCACTGCACGCGATCAACATCAGCAGTGGCATGGCATCCATCAGCTTCGGCCCGTTCCCATCTCGTTCTCGTTCTTCGAATGCTCGTCACTCGCTCTAACCTGGCAATCATGAGCGAGTGCCCGCATGTTCCCGACCTGCCGCGCCTCGAGCCGGCTCCGCTGAGCGACACCTGCCTGGAGTGCCTGGCCGTGGGCAGCCATCCGGTGCAGCTCAGGCTATGTCTCGTCTGTGGCCATGTCGGCTGCTGCGACTCGTCGCCGTACCGGCATGCCACGGGGCATTTCGAGGAGACCGGGCATCCGGTGATGCGGAGCTTCGAGCCGGGCGAGAGCTGGAGCTGGTGCTTCGTCGATCTGCACCTGGTCTGATTCCCGGCATCCGGCGCTGAGGCGCTGAGGGCGGTACCCCGCGGGACAGCAGGCAGCAGACAGCAGCAGGCCCGGCAGGTTCGCACGGGGGTGGCGGCCTGCCGGGCCTGTGGAACAACGGTAGCGAGGACACCAGAGAAAATTCGACGTCTGGCCCGTAACCCGTGCTGCGGATACACGACACGGCGCAGGCACGCATTAATCCCGCCGGTCGCGCGCCGAAATGTCCTCGCCAACCGGTTGGCCGAATCCTGCCGGTGACATTCGGGGTCTGTCAACGAGTGGAGCCATCGACGGCGTCCTGCCCCACGCGGCACACAAGCCGCGCACAGCAAGGGATTCCGTACCGATGGAGAGGAACTCCATGTCGAAACTCCACTTCGGCCGGGGCGTACTGGGCCTGACGGCCGCGCTCGCGGCCGGCGCGACCCTCTTGGCCGGGCCCGCCACCGCCGCCACGACCGCCCCCTCCCCCGCACCGCACTCGGCGCCGGGACTCCCTACCGGGCACGCCGCCACCCAGTCCGCCCTCGACGGCACCGTCACCGCGGGCGCTCCCGGTGTACAGGCCCAGGCGCAGGTGGGCGGGGACACCTGGTTCGGTGCGGCCGGCACCGCGGATCCGGCGTCAGGACGTCCGTTCCGGCCCGGTGACGAGTTCCGGATCGGCAGCATCACCAAGTCGTTCGTCGCGACGGTGCTACTGCAACTGGAGGCCGAGAAGAAGCTGAGCCTGGACGACACGATGGACCGGCTGCTGCCGGGCGTGATCCAGGGGAACGGCAACGACGGCCGGCACATCACGCTCCGTCAGGTGCTCAACCACACCAGCGGGCTCTTCAACTACACGGAAGACCCCGCGATCCGGACCCGAATGGGCGGTCAGGGATTCCTCGACCACCGCTACGAGACATACCGGCCGCAGCAGATCGTCGCGATCGCCGTCTCCCACCCGCCGAACTTCGCACCGGGCACGTCCTGGAGCTACTCCAACACCAATTACATAGTCGCCGGCATGGTGGTGCGGAAAGTGACCGGCCATTCCTACGCCCAGGAGATCGAACGGCGCATCCTGCGGCCGCTGGGTCTGCGCTCGACGAGCGTGCCCGGCACCTCGCCCACGATTCCCGGCCGCCACGGCCGCGCCTACTCGGTGCTCTTCCCCCAGACTCCCGACCGGCTCTACGACGTCACCGAGTTCAACCCTTCGCTGGCCGGCTCGGCGGGCGAGATGATCTCCACCACCGCGGATCTGAACCGCTTCTTCAGCGCTCTTCTGCGCGGCCGGCTGCTCCCGGCCCAGCAGCTCGACGAGATGCTGACCACCGTGTCGACCGGCCCGGACACCCCCGACCTCCGGTACGGTCTGGCCATGATGTCCGTGCGGCTGCCCTGCGGGGTGACCGTCTGGGGCCATGACGGCGGGATCTTCGGTTCCTCCTCGTCCGCCACCACCACCCGCGACGGCCGGCACAGTCTCTCCTCCAACATCAACGCCGACTGGGTCGAGAGCCCGGTCTCTCCCGTGGTGGCGGAGTTCTGCCCGTCCTCTCCCGCCCACGACACCGCATCCCCGACCACAGCAGCACCCGCCGGCGCGTTCCGGACCACCGTGGCACGGACCACGGGCTTCTGACCGCACCGCCGGTCCTGGTCCCGGTCCGGTCACCGCCATGCGAGGGCGGGACCGGGGCCGGGGCCGTTCCGGCGGGTCGGGGCGGGTGCGGGCTCCGGCTGCGACCTGCGGATTCCGCCCCTACGCTCGGTCCATGGACACGCCTGCGGCCCACCCAGGACGGCTCGGCTCCGTGGTCATGGACGGCGAGCTCCCGCGCCGCGAAGACCTCGGCATCGTCTTCGACGAGCTCGACCACCAGATGGCCACCCAGGCGTATCTGTGGGCGCTGCCCCTGGTCTCGTACGCGCAGTGGCAGCGGGTGCACACCGACGAGTTCGGGGCGGGCCCCAGCGATCTGGTCCACTACGAGAGCTATCGCGACCGGCTGGGCCTGATCACCGCCAACACCACCACTCCCTACGTCCTCGGCTTCATCGACCTCGGCATCACCGGACCGCTCGTGGTGGACCTGCCGGCCGGGCCCACGGCGGGCGGTGTGTCCGACTTCTGGCAGCGCGAGATCGGTGCGATGGGTGAGATGGGCCCCGACCAAGGCGAGGGCGGGCGCTATCTCATCGTCCCGCCAGGCCAGGACGTGCCCGACGACGCCGACGGCTACCACGTCCTCACCGCGACCGGCATGAACGTGATGTTCGGCTTCCGCACCCTGGGAACCGACGCGGCGCAGGCCCAGCGGCTGGTGGACGCCGTAGGGCTCTACCCCTACGCGCACCGCGACGCGCCCCCGCCGACCAAGGTGCTCTCGCCGGCCGGCCGGACGTGGTCCGGCGTCCAGCCGAAGGGGCTGGAGTACTGGGAGCGGCTGCACGAGATCTACCAGTCCGAGGTCGTCGACGAACGCGACCGCTTCTTCCTCGCCATGCTCCGGCAGCTGGGCATCGAGCAGGACAAGCTCTTCACCCCGGACGAGCGCATGACGCGCATTCTCACCGAGGCCGCGGCGGCCGGCGAGCTGATGGCGCAGGCGAACGCGTTCGCCAAGCGGTTCCCCGGCTCCCGCTACTGGCCCGACCGGCAGTGGGACCTGGTCCTCATGCTCGACCGCTCCGACCAACGCGCCGCCGGCTACGACCAGCTGCTGGAGCGGACGGCCTGGTTCTACGAGGCGGTCAGCTTCTCCGCGGCCATGAAGAGCCGGACCCCCGGGCTCGGACAGGCCTATCTGGGCACCTACACCGACATGGACGGCCGCTGGCTCGACGGCGCCCGCCGGTACACCCTCCGCGTGCCCGCCGACCCGCCCGCGAAGCTGTTCTGGTCCGCGACGGTCTACTCCGCCGACACCCGCTGTTTGATCGACAACCCGCAGGAGCGCGGCGACCGCGGATCGCGCGACCCCGAGCTCGAGTACAACGAGGACGGATCGGTCGACCTGCACTTCGGACCGGAGGCCCCGGCCGGCAGGGAATCCAACTGGGTGCAGACCGTCCCCGGCCGCCACTGGTTCTGCTACTTCCGCCTCTACGGCCCCCTGGAGCCGTACTTCGACCACAGCTGGAAGCTCGACGACATCCGCCCCGCCTGAGATCACTGTCCGAGCTCCCTGCCTGAGGCCCTCGCCCCCGCCCCGGATCATCGGCCGACCGCCGGGACCGGCACCACGGGCGCCGGAACAGCGGCCCCGCTGTGGTTCCGCACCAGCAGGCAGGCGAGGGCACCCGCCAGCACCGCCGTGATCGGCAGGACCGCGGTGACGTGCAGGGTGGCGATGAAGGCGTCGGCGTACGTCCTGCCCGCGTGGAGCTCCGCGGCGAGCCGGCTCTGGAGCAGGCCGCCGACGGTCGCCGCCCCGATGACGGAGCCGATCTGACGGATCGTGTTGTTGACGCCGGAAGCCGCTCCGGCGAGCCGGGGATCGACATTGCGCATCGCCTCGGTGGACATCGGGGCGATCACGCAGCCGACGCCGAGGCCCGTGCCGATCGTCGCCGGGACGAACGCGTACCAGGGGGTGGCGGGACCGGCGATCAGCACGATCGAGAGCATCCCCGCCGCGTACATCACCAGACCCGACATCAGCAGGTATTTGCCGCCGATCCGGTCCGAGAGCCGCCCCGCGAACGGCCCCACCACCATCGACACCGCCGAGGAGGGGGCCAGCACCAGACCCGCCTTGACGGCGCTCAGGTGCAGCACCGACTGCAGATAGAGGTTGAAGGGCAGCACCAGGCCGATCATCGCCATCGACACCAGTCCGACCAGCACGGTCAGCACGGTGAAGTTGCGGTCGCGGAAGAGGGCGAACGGCACCAGCGGCTCACGGTCCTGGTGGCGGCGCTGGTGCAGCAGAAAGGCCACGGTCAGTGCGACTCCGGCGGCCAGCAGCGCCCGGATACCCGTACCCCAGTGGTAGTGCTCGCCCTCCTGGAGGCCGAACGCCAGCGAGAACAGCGCCGCGGTGGCGATCAGAACACCTGTCAGGTCGAAGCGATGCCCCCGCCCGGAGCGGATGTCGGGCACGACGAGGAAGGTCAGCGCGAGGGCGGCCACCCCGATGGGCACGTTGACCAGGAAGATCCAGCGCCAGCCGACGGTGGAGACCAGGACTCCGCCCAGTGTGGGTCCCGACAGGGTGCCCAGACCGGCGACGGTGCCCCAGATCCCCATCGCGGTACCGCGCCGTGCGGCGGGGAAGACCGAGACGATCAGGGTCATCGTCTGAGGTATCAGCAGGGCCGCGCCCAGCCCCTGGACGGCTCGGGCCGCGATCAGCGCCCCGGCGTTCGGCGCCAGCCCGCAAGCGATGCTGGCCAGGGTGAAGACCGCGAGTCCCGCCGCGAACAGATTGCGCGGCCCGCGCAGGTCGCCGAGCCGGCCTGCGGTGATCAGGAGGACCGCCAGGACCAGGGCGTAGCCGCTGACCACCCAGAGCGTCTGGTCGAGGGAGGCGCCGAGCCCGTCGATCATCTCCGGGATGGCGATGTTCACGATCGTCAGGTCCAGCAGTGTCATGAAGAAACCGAGGGAGAGCGTCAGGAGGACCGCCCAGGGGTTCCCGTGCCACTTGCGCATGATCGAAGGCCTTCCGTCCGTCCACGGCCCGGTGTCTCCCGCGCCCTGCCCCGACGATATTCCATCTTTTTCGATGCATCAAGACCAATGCATCAAGAAAGATGTATCGATGGCGATGTATCTTGGTCGCATGAACGGAGTCGAGCTGTTCCTGCTGGGACGCACCCTGATGAAGATCGGCGAGGAGGCCATGCCGGAACCGGCGGGCGGCGGCACCCACGCCGGCAGCGTCCGCTCGGTGCTCGTCGTGGCGAGCGACATCGCCACCCATCCGGACAGCGCCATCGGCGAGATCTCCGCGCGCACCGGTCTGCCGCAGAGCCAGGTCTCCAACGCCGTGGCAAGGCTGAAGGAGGCGGGCTCGGTGGTCACCTCGGCCGACCCGGCCGACCGCCGCCGCCTGCTCGTCCGCCAGGCGCCCGAGATCTCGGCCCGGGTGGAGCAGGTCCGGGCCACGACGATCGAGAGCGCGCTCATCGCGATGCTCGGCGCCGACGACCCGCGCCGCGTTCAGGAGGTCACCGATGCCCTGGACGTACTGGCCCGGCACTTGAACCCGCAGACGGCCGGCCGGCCGAAGGAGTAGCGGGTCGGGCACCCGTCCCGTCGCGACATCAACGTGGATCATCGGAGGCGGGATCGGCGCGTCGTAACGTCAGCCCGTCGCGACATCAGCGCGTCGTAACGTCAGCCCGCGTCGACCTCGTCCACGGCGCCCGGCCGGCGGAACTCCGCCAGGGCTTCGGTGAGCCACTCGATCCAGAACGTCTCCAGCCCGATCCCGGCGCGCAGCACCAGATGCCGCAGCCGGTCCTCACCACTCGGGTTCCCGGCGGCGAAGTCGCGCTCCTCGATCGCCGTGTACTCGGCCAACTGCCGCCGGTGGTCCGCGAGATGCCGTTCCAGCTCGGGTTCGAGGCCGTCCCGGCCGACGACCGCCGCCGCGCGCAGGCGCAGCAGCAGGGCGTCGCGGATCGGCTTGGGGTCCTGACTGGTGGCCACCCAGGTGGTCAGTTCCGCACGGCCCGCGGGCAGCACCTCGTACTCGCGCCTCTGGCCCCGGGACGGCGACTGGGCGAGCGCGTGGATGAGGCCGCCCTGCTCCAGCTTTCCCAGCTCGCGGTAGATCTGCTGGTGGGTGGCGGACCAGAAGAAGCCGATCGAGCGGTCGAACCGACGCGTCAGCTCCAGCCCCGAGGACGGCTTCTCCAGCAGGGCGGTGAGGATGGCGTGCGGCAGCGACATGGTCTTACGACACCTCTCTGGGACCCGGTCGTCCGGCCGGGGCGTCCCGGCCGGACGATGGACGTACTGGGAGGCATCCTAGGATCGGCGTCAGAGCGCCGCCGCCAGCTCGGTGCCCTGGCGGATGGCGCGCTTCGCGTCGAGTTCGGCGGCGACGTCGGCGCCGCCGATGAGGTGCGCCGAGTGCCCTGCCTCGCGCAGCGCCTCGTACAGGTCGCGGCGCGGCTCCTGGCCGGTGCAGAGCACGACGGTGTCGACGGCGAGGACCTCGCTCCGGCCGTCGACCGTCACATGGAGGCCGGCGTCGTCGATGCGGTGGTAGGTGGCGCCGGCGACCATCGTGACGCCGCGGTGCCGCAGTTCGGTGCGGTGGATCCAGCCGGTCGTCTTGCCCAGTCCCGCGCCGACCTTGCTCTCCTTGCGCTGCAGCAGGTGCAGGCTGCGCGGCGAGGTGGCCCGCTCGGGCTTCCGCACTCCGCCCCGCGTCCCGTAGCCGGGGTCGATCCCCCACTGGCGGAAGAACGCCTCGGGGTCGAGGCTCGCCGAGTCGCCCCCGTCGCTGAGGAACTCCGCCACGTCGAACCCGATGCCGCCGGCGCCGAGGATGGCGACGGACTGCCCGACGTGGGCCCCGTCGCGCAGCACGTCCAGGTAGCTGAGGACGCTGGGGTGGCCGACTCCCTCGATGTCCGGGGTGCGGGGGACGACACCGGTGGCGAGCACGATCTCGTCGAACCCCTCGGCGGTGAGGGTGTCGACGGTGACGGCGGTCTTCAGCCGGACGTCGACGCCGTGGAGCTCCAGCTGCTCGCGGTAGTAGCGCAGCGTCTCGTTGAACTCCTCCTTGCCCGGGACCTTGCGGGCGATGTTGAGCTGTCCGCCGATCTCGGTCGCGCCGTCGAAGAGGGTGACCGCGTGACCGCGTTCGGCCGCCGAGACCGCGAAGGCGAGTCCGGCCGGCCCGGCCCCGACCACTCCGACGCTCTTGCGGAGCCTGGTCGGCCGCAGGATCAGCTCGGTCTCGTTGCAGGCGCGGGGGTTCACCAGGCAGGACGTGATCTTCCCGCTGAACGTGTGGTCCAGGCAGGCCTGGTTGCACCCGATGCAGGTGTTGATGGTGGCGGACCGCCCGCGCCGGGCCTTGGCCACGAAGTCGGGGTCGGCCAGCAGCGGGCGGGCCAGCGAGACCATGTCCGCGCAGCCCTCGGCGAGCAACTGCTCCGCCAGCTCCGGGGTGTTGATGCGGTTGCTGGTCACCAGGGGGATGCCCACGGAGCCCATGACCTTCTTCGTCACCCAGGTGAAGGCGCCGCGCGGTACGGAGGTCGCGATGGTCGGGATCCGCGCTTCGTGCCAGCCGATGCCGGTGTTGATGATGGTCGCGCCGGCCGCCTCGATCTCCTGGGCGAGGGTGATGACTTCCGCGAGGGTGGATCCGCCCGGTATGAGGTCGAGCATCGAGAGCCGGTAGATGAGGATGAAGTCCGGGCCGACCCGCTCGCGGACCCGGCGCACGATCTCGACGGGGAAACGGATCCGGTTCCGGTACTCGCCGCCCCAGCGGTCCTGCCGCTGGTTGGTGGGCGCCGCGATGAACTCGTTGAGCAGGTATCCCTCGGACCCCATGATCTCGACGCCGTCGTAGCCGGCGAGCTGCGCGAGCCCGGCCGCCCGTACGAAGTCCTCGACGGTCTGCTCGACCTCGTCATCGGTCAGCGCGTGCGGGGTGAAACCGCTGATGGGCGCTTGGAGGGCGCTCGGCGCGACGAGATCGGCGTGGTGCGCGTACCGGCCGAAGTGCAGGATCTGCATCGCGATCTTCGCGCCCTCGCGGTGCACGGCCGCGGTGACCGCGGTGTGCTGCTCCGCCTCGGCCTCCGTCGTCAGCTTGGCGCCGCCCTCGTACGGGCGCCCCGCGTCGTTGGGGGCGATTCCGCCGGTGACCATGAGCCCGACACCGCCCCGGGCGCGGGTGGCGTAGAACTCGGCCATCCGCTCGAAGCCGCGGGGAGCCTCCTCCAGACCGACGTGCATCGAACCCATCAGCACCCGGTTGGGCAGGGTGGTGAAGCCCAGGTCCAGCGGGCTCAGCAGGTGGGGGTAGTCGCTCATCAGGGGGCCTCCTCGCGCGAACTCGTAGCGCAAGTTCTAGACGAGTCGAGCCGATTATGCAACAAGTTGCATAGACAGGGGTGGCCACCACGCGGGCCACGAGGTCTAGGCGGGAGCGCCCTCCGTCCGCTCCGTCCGCTCCGTCCGCTCCGGCAGTGCGGCGCGGGCCTGCCGGACCAGGGCGCGGGCCGCCGGGCCGGCCGGCCCCTCCGTGCGCCAGGCGAGCGCGAGGCGTCCGCGAAGCTTCGGCCGGCTCAGGTTCACGGCGTGCAGTTCACCGGGGTAGGAACGGGCGAGGGACTCGGGCAGGATCGCCACGCCCAGCCCCCGGATGGCGAACTGCGCGAGGACGGTGGGATCCCCCGCCTCGAACGCGATCCGCGGCCGGAAGCCCGCCGCGGCGCAGGCGTGGTCGACCACGGTGCGCAGCCCGGTGCCGCGCGGCAGGCACATCAGGGGACGGCCGGCGAGGGCGTCGAGGGCGATCGAGGTCCGGGCCGCCAGCGGATCGCCGGGGGCCACGGCGACGACGAACGGCTCGTCGACGACGACCTGCACCCCGATCCCCGGCGGGAGCTCGCCCGCCAGGCTGACGACCGCCACGTCCAGTCGCCCGGTGAGCAGCGCCTGGAGCAGATTGTCCGAGGTGTCCTCGATGAGGCCGATCTCCACCGCCGGGTGGCTGTGATGGAAGTCGGCCAGCAGCCCGGCCACGTCGACGCCCTGCCCGAGCGACGTCACGGTGCCGACCGCGACATGCCCGCGGACCAGCCCGGTCAGCTCCTCGACGGCCTGCCGGGCGCCGGCGACCGCGGCGAGCGCCGCCCGCGCGTAAGGCAGCACCGCGGCGCCCACCTCGGTCGGCCGGACCGTGCGGCCCGAGCGGTCCAGCAGGTCCTGGCCCAGCTCGCGTTCCAGCTGCCGGATCTGGGCGCTCACCCCGGGCTGCGCCACATGGAGCTTGGCCGCGGCCTTGGTGAAACTCGCCTCTTCGGTGACCGTCACGAGGTATTCCAGCTGGCGCAGTTCCATAACGCGGAACGCTAGCAGTCACGCCTTCCAGTCCTATGGCTTATGGTCTCCACCGACAAGAAGATACGTCTGGACAAAAATAATTGTCGGTGAGAGTGTGGAGCCATGTTGGACGTGACAGTGATCGAGGACCCGGCGGCAGCCGAGGTCTCGCTTGCGCCGATAAGGGCCCGGCTGCTCGCCGAACTGATGGAGCCCGCCTCGGCGACCATGCTGGCCGCCCGGGTCGGGCTGCCCCGTCAGAAGGTGAACTATCACCTCAAGGCGCTGGAGCGGCACGGCCTGATCGAGCTGGTCGATGAGCGCAGGAAGGGCAACGTGACGGAGCGGCTGATGCGCGCGACGGCCGCGTCGTACGTCATCTCCCCGCTCGCGCTGGCCGCGGTGCAACCCGATCCGGCCCGCTCCCGTGACCAGCTCTCCGCCCGCTGGCTGCTCGCGGTCGCCGCGCGCCTGGTGCGCGACGTCGGCACGCTGCTCACCGGCGCGGCCAAGGCCCGCCGGCCGCTCGCGACGTTCGCACTGGACGGCGAGGTGCGCTTCGCCTCCGCCGCCGACCGGGCGGCGTTCATCGAGGAACTGGCGGCCGGCGTCGGCGCGCTGGTCCTCAAGTACCACGACGCGTCGGCGGAGGGCGGCCGCGACCACCGCGTGGTCGTCGCCGTCCACCCCACCGTCAAGATGCCGCCGGCCGGCCCGGCCGAGCCGCTGCCCGCCGCGGACGTATCACCCACTGACAAGCCCGTATAAGGAGTCACCATGTCCAAGGAATTCGAGATCGTCCGGGAGTTCGAGGTCCAGGCGACCCCCGAGCAGGTCTGGGAAGCGCTCACCGAGGGGACGGCCGGCTGGCTGTGGCCGATGGAGTACGAGCACCGCGAGGGCGGCGCGGCCCCGTTCGGCGGCACCGTGACCGCCTGGGATCCGCCGCACCGGCTCACCGGCCGGGTGGAGACCCCGGAGGGCGCGGAGAACCAGACGTTCAATCAGCTGGACCACGTCATCGAACCGCGCGAGGGCGGCCGCGCCTGGGTGCGTTATGTGCACAGCGGCATCTTCGTGGACGACTGGGACAACCAGTACGACGGCGCCGACAAGCACACCGACTTCTATCTGCACACGCTGCGGCAGTACCTGGAGCACTTCCCCGGGCTGACCCCGGTCTACGCCGCCGTCGAGGGCCCGGCGGCGTCCGGCGCGCCCGATGCGTTCACCGTGCTCGGGCGGGCGCTGGGGCTGCCCGACGACGCGGCGGCGGGCACCGCGGTACGGGTCGGGCTGCCCGGCCCGGACGCGGTCGACGCCGTGCTCGACTACCGCAACCAGTACTTCATCGGGCTGCGCACCGCCGACTCGCTGTACCGCTTCTTCGGCAGGAACGCCTTCGGCGGAACGGTCGGTGTCGTGGTGCACCGGTTCGGCACCGGCCAGGACGCCGACGCCGAACCGGGCGTGAAGAGGACCGAGGCCGCCTGGCAGAACTGGATCGACGGAGTGTTCGCCTGACGGTCCGCGGTGAACGCGCTGGAGTGCGCCGTCAGCCGGCCCTCAGGACCCCTCTCAGGACCCGTAGACCTGGAACTCAGCGACCTGTCCGGCCGGCCACCCCGTGTTGGCGGTGAAGCTGAGCCGCAGGTACCGGACGGTCGCGGTGGCCGGGAAGGTGATGGTGGCCTTGTTGCCGGTGGCCGGGTCGAAGGTGTGGCCGGCCGGGCCGGCCACCGTGGCGAAGTTCGAGCCGTCGGTGCTGCCCAGGACGGAGAGCGTCTGGGTCCTGGCCCCCCAGGCGGTGGCGGGCGGCACGGACAGGACGACCCGCTTGGTGCCGGTCGCGGCCCCGAGATCGACCTGGAGCCACTGCGGGAACGCGTTGTTGGCGCTCTCCCAGTAGCTGTTGGCGTCACCGTCGACGGCGTTGCCCGAGCCGTAGCCCTGTGTGTGACTGCTCTCCGACGTCGGCCGGTGCAGCGCGAGGTTCGGGTCGGCGGGAGGGGGCCCGCCGCCGGCGACCGGGGCGGTCGGACGGACCGGGGTCAGCGCGAGCTGCCCCTTGAGCATCCTGCCGCCGTCGGCCGTGAGCCGCAGATAGTAGTCCGCCGAGCAGGCCGTCCCGTCCTCGTCCAGCCCCAGCAGGCCGGAGCCGACCGGGACGGTCGCCGACGTCTCGGCCGTCTTGGCGATCTGGTTGCCCTCGTTGTACTCGTCGAACATCGAGATGTAGATGCCCTGGGCGCCCGCCCGGACCACGTTGTAGAACTGCCGCCACATGAAGTCGCCGTGCGCCCGCTGGCGTCCGCCGACGTCTCCGGGGAGCACGCACGGCTGGTAGTCGATGCCGTGGGCGTTGCAGTCGGCCTGGTCGGGCACCGTGCACAGGTCGTAGAAGTGGTCGGAGTCGCCCGCGTTGCCGATGCGGCCCACCATCCACGGGGAGAGCATGTGGAAGGCGTGGTAGACGTCGAGGTACCCGGGTTTTGAGTCGTTGACGCCGGTGCGCCAGTACGTCGGCACTCCGCCCATCACGTAACAGCCCTGGCCCTTGAACCAGTTGACGACGTCGAGGCAGGCCGCCGGGGACCAGGGGTGGTTGTCGTCGGCGAAGCCGAAGCCCCAGATGCCCACGACCGGCTTGCCGTTCTGCCGCGCGTACGCGGCGGACGACGTGAGCGCCGACATCTTGGCGGTCCAGTCGGCCTTGATCTCGGGCTGCATGTTCGCCCAGCCGCTGACGTCGTACATGACGTAGAACTTGCGGTCGTTGGCCTCCGCCGCGGTTCTGACCTTCCCGGCCATCGCGTCGCGGGTCGCGCCCTCGCCGCCGTTCGGGTTGAACCGCTGCAGGGCGGCGGTGTCGCAGCCGTTCTGCCGCATCGACAGGAAGTGGGCGTCGACCGTCTGCTGGTCATAGGAGGAGAAGAGTGTCGCGGGCTGCCCGTTGCCGAGGTTGCCGTAGGCGGTCCGGTAGGCGCCCGTGTAGTCCCGCATGTCGGGCCATGCCCTGATCGCGTTGTTGGACGGGGACGGCGGCTGGGACCAGTTCTGGCTCCAGTGCCACCAGCCGTTGATGGGCGCTCCGTCGCCGGGGGCGGCGAACCAGCCCTGATAGCCGACGGTGATCTTCCCGACCACATCTCCTGGAGGGCTCGCGGCAACGGCCGCCGCCCCGAGCGTCCCGGTGGCCGGCAGGGCGCCGAGGGCGACTCCCGCCGTCACCGATCCGATGAACACCCGGCGTGAGATCCCCATGTGGACTCCTCCCGTTGTGCACGGTTGCGCGCCGTTGACCGGTCAGCGGCAGATCGTAGCCACGGCGAAACACCAACGCAATAGAGCGTGCTCGATGAGCAATATATGTGAAGAGATCTGCAAATTAGGCCCACTTGCAGCTCGCAACGGGTGGAGTCCGGCATTCCATCCGTCGAACATCCCCCGACCGTCCCACAGTTCCCTGCCGGACCAGTTGGTTCCGGACACCCACAAGCCGATCTTGCGGGGGCGTAGACGTGGCTGTAGCACGTCTGTAACACTCTGCTAACTCAACGCAAATTAATCGCAGGGTGATGTTCATTCCTCACCGTTCTCCGCAACTTCGACGGCGAGAGCGTGGCCGTGGCCTCACTCGCCCCCCACTCCTGACACTCCGGACGAGAGATAGAGGAACGCAGTGAGATCGAAGCGGATACCCAAGCTGGTCGCGGGCTCGCTCGCGGCCAGTCTGATGCTTCTCGGCGGGCCGGTGCTCCGGGCCGCGGCGGCCGAGGCCGCCCCCGACGCCGTGGCGGGGAAGACGGCCTCGGCCAGCGCCTCCAGCGGTGGCGGCACAGCCGCAAACCTCAACGACGGTGACCAGTCCACGTACTGGGAGGGCAGCGGCAGCGCCCTCCCGCAGTGGGCGCAGGTCGACCTCGGGCGCAGCAGGACCATCGACCAGGTCACCCTGAAGGTCCCGGCGGGCTGGTCGAGCCGCACCCAGACGCTCGCCGTGCAGGGCAGCGCGGACGGCACCAGTTACGAGACGATCGTCGGCTCCGCCAAGTACGTCTTCGCTCCCGGCTCGGGCAACGCCGTGAAGATCAGGTTCCCGGCGGCCAACACCCGCTTCGTCCGGGTCGCCGTCACGGCGAACACCGCCAAACCGGCCGCTCAGATCTCCGAACTGCAGGTCTCCGAGGCGGCGGCCTCGACCGTCAACCTCGCCATCTCCAAGACCATCACGGCGAGCAGCTCCAACTCCCCCTACGTGGCGGGCAACGCCAACGACAGCAACCAGGCCAGCTACTGGGAGAGCAACAACAACTCCTTCCCGCAGTGGATCCAGGCCGACCTGGGCGCCACCGTCGGCGTGAACCAGCTGGTGCTGAAACTGCCGGCCGGGTGGGAGACCAGGACCCAGACGCTGTCGGTACAGGGCAGCACCAACGGCTCGTCCTTCACCGACATCGCCGCTTCCAAGGGCTATGTCTTCAATCCCTCCGCCGGCAACACGGTGACGGTCGACTTCAACACGATCAACACCCGGTACGTACGGCTGAACATCACCGCCAACACCGCCTGGCCCGCTGCCCAGCTGTCCGAGTTCGAGCTCTACGGACCGACGACGGGTGACACACAGGCGCCGACCGCGCCGGCCAGCCTGGCCTACACACAGCCGGCGTCCGGCCAGATCAAGCTGACCTGGAACGCCTCGACGGACAACGTCGGCGTCACCGGCTACGACGTGTACGCCAACAACGTGCTGCGCACCAGCGTGGCCGGAAACGTACTCACCTACACCGACAGCCAGCCCGACTCCGCGACCGTGGCCTACTACGTCAAGGCCAAGGACGCAGCCGGCAACGAGTCGGGCAACAGCAACACCGTCACCCGCACGGGGACCGGCGGCGGCGGCTCGAACCTGGCGGTCGGCAAGGACATCACCGCCTCGTCCACCATCCAGAACTTCGTCGCCACGAACGCGAACGACAACAACGTGGCGACCTACTGGGAGGCGAACGGCGGCAGCTACCCGAACACGCTGACCGTCGCGCTGGGCTCCAACGCCGACGTCAACTCGGTCGTGGTGAAGCTCAACCCCGACGGAGCCTGGTCGACGCGTACCCAGACCATCCAGGTCCTCGGACGTGAGCAGAGCTCCTCGTCCTTCACCAGCCTGACCTCACCGACCGTCTACACGTTCAACCCGGCCTCGGGCAACACGGTGACGATCCCGGTCAGCGGACGGGTCGCCGACGTCCAGCTCAAGATCACGTCCAACTCCGGAGCGGGCGGCGGCCAGGTCGCCGAGTTCCAGGTGATCGGCACGCCGGCTCCGAACCCGGACCTGACGGTGTCGGCGCTCACCGCCACGCCCGCCTCGCCGGTCGAGACGGACCCGATCACGCTCTCCGCGACGGTCAGGAACATCGGTCCCGCGGCCGCCGGCGCGACCAACGTCAACCTCTACCTCGGCACCACGCTCGCCGGCACCGCGCCGGTCGCCGCACTCGCGGCCGGGTCGTCCGCCACCGTCTCCGCCACCATCGGCGTACGCAACGCGGGCTCGTACCCGCTGAGCGCCAAGGTCGACGAGGCCAACACCGTCATCGAGCAGAACGAGGCGAACAACAGCTTCAGCAGCCCGAGCCCGCTGGTCGTCACGCCGGTGGCCAGCTCGGACCTGATCGCGTCGCCCGTCAGCTGGACCCCGGGCAACCCGGCGGCCGGCAACACGGTGACCTTCTCGGTGGCCATCAAGAACCAGGGCACCGTGGCCTCCGCGAGCGGCGCCCACGGCATCACCCTGACGGTCACCGACACCACGTCCGGATCGGTCGTCAAGACCCTGACCGGCGCCTACAACGGGACGATCGCGGCCGGCGCCACGGCGAGCCCGGTCAATCTGGGCACCTGGACGGCCGGCAACGGCAAGTACAGCGTCAAGACCGTCCTGGCCAACGACGCCAACGAGCTGCCGGTCAAGCAGGCCAACAACACCAGCACCCAGTCGCTCTTCGTCGGACGCGGCGCCAACATGCCGTACGACATGTACGAGGCCGAGGACGGCGTCCTCGGCGGTGGCGCGGCCGTCGTCGGACCGAACCGGACCGTGGGCGACGTCGCGGGCGAGGCGTCGGGCCGTAAGGCCGTCACCCTCAACTCGACCGGTTCGTCCGTCGAGTTCACCACCAAGGCCAGCACCAACACCTTGGTCACCCGCTTCTCCATCCCGGACGCCGCGGGCGGCGACGGCATCAACTCCACCCTGGACATCTACGTCAACGGCAGCTTCCTCAAGGCCATCGACCTGACGTCCAAGTACGCCTGGCTGTACGGGAACGAGACCGGTCCCGGCAACTCGCCCGGCGCCGGCGGCCCGCGGCACATCTACGACGAGGCGAACATCATGCTCGGGACGACCGTCCCGGCCGGAGCGAAGATCAAGCTCCAGAAGGACGCCGCCAACACCACCACCTACGCGATCGACTTCATCAACCTCGAGCAGGCCACGGCGATCGCCAACCCCGACCCCGCCAAGTACACGGTGCCGGCGGGCGTCACCCACCAGGACGTCCAGAACGCGCTCGACAAGGTCCGGATGGACACCACGGGCACCCTGGTCGGCGTCTACCTGCCTCCGGGCGAGTACCAGACGGCCAGCAAGTTCCAGGTGTACGGCAAGGCCGTGAAGGTGGTCGGCGCCGGTCCCTGGTTCACCCGCTTCAACGCGCCCTCGACCCAGGCCAACACCGACATCGGTTTCCGCGCGGAGGCCACCGCGAACGGCTCCTCGTTCTCCGGCTTCGCCTACTTCGGGAACTACACCTCGCGGATCGACGGTCCGGGCAAGGTGTTCGACTTCTCCAACGTCGCCAACATCTCCATCGACAACGTCTGGAACGAGCACACGGTGTGCCTGTACTGGGGCGCCAACACCGACAACATCTCCATCACGAACAGCCGTATCCGTGACACGTTCGCCGACGGCATCAACATGACGAACGGCAGCACGGACAACCACCTCAACAACATCGAGGCCAGGTCGACGGGCGACGACAGCTTCGCGCTCTTCTCCGCCATCGACGCCGGCGGGGCGGACGAGAAGAACAACGTCTTCGAGAACCTGACGTCGATCCTGACCTGGCGCGCCGCAGGTGTCGCGGTCTACGGCGGCTTCGCCAACACCTTCCGGAACATCTACATCGCCGACACCCTGGTCTACTCGGGCATCACGATCAGCTCGCTGGACTTCGGCTACCCGATGAACGGCTTCGGCACCGACCCGACCAACCTGCAGAACATCTCGATCGTGCGGGCCGGCGGGCACTTCTGGGGCAGTCAGGTCTTCCCGGCCATCTGGGTCTTCTCGGCCTCGAAGATCTTCCAGGGCATCCGCGTCAGTGATGTGGACATCGTGGATCCGACGTACAGCGGCATCATGTTCCAGACGAACTATGTCGGCGGACAGCCGCAGTTCCCGGTGAAGGACACCATCTTCACCAACATCTCCATCACCGGAGCCCACAAGAGCGGCGACGCGTTCGACGCCAAGTCCGGCTACGGCATCTGGGCCAATGAACTGCCCGAGCCCGGCCAGGGCCCGGCCGTCGGCACCGTCACCTTCAACAACCTCCGGATGAGCGACAACTTCCAGAACATCAAGAACACCACCTCGACCTTCACCATCGTCCAGAACCCGTAAGGAGCAGAGAGCCGGTCAGCTGGACGCGAGTGCCGCCGGGAGTCCTGACGCTCCCGGCGGCACTCGCGTTTCCGGGTGGGGAGGATGCGGCGATCCGGCCGCGGAGCCGCGGACTCCGGGGTGACAATGCTGTGATCCACTCTCGAAGGAGCTGACCATGTCGTACCCGGAGCCCCGCTACCTCGGGGACAAGGGTGAGATCAACGCGGTGTTCCGGCCCTCGGACACCGAGGCGGACCTGACCTCCCCCTCGGGGAACCGCACCCACTACCTCGCGACCCACGCCACCACCGGGGGTGAGTTCGGGCTCTACAAGGTCGACATGGGGCCGAAGTCGCCCGGGCCGAGCACCCACTTCCACAAGTCGATCTCGGAGTCCTTCTTCGTGCTCTCCGGCGAAGTGGGCCTGTACAACGGTGAGAAGTGGATCACCGCGGGCGCCGGAGACTTCCTGTACGTCCCGGTCGGCGGGCTGCACGCCTTCAAGAACGACTCCGACGAGCCCTCGTCCATGCTGCTGCTCTTCGCCCCCGGCGCTCCGCGCGAGGAGTACTTCGAGCGGGTCGCGGAGATGGCGCGGCGCGGCGGCCAGGAGTTCGCGGACTTCCTGGTCCGGCACGACAGTTTCTTCGTCGACCAGGAGGAGGAGCCCGCCCGCTAGGTCGTGTCTTCAAGTCCCGTCCGGCTCCGGGGTCAGAGGGATTCGAGGCGCCGCTCCGCCGAGTCGCGGGCCGTGTCCCTGCGGTCGTAGACCTCGCAGACCGGGTGCCGGTCCGGCGTCATCGAGTGGTCCACCTCCCAGAGGCTGATCTCCTCGCCGCCCGGGAGCAGGAACGCGTGCTCGTACAGGGTCCAGCCGGCGCAGCGCTCCTCGATCATCCTGCTGTTGTTGCCCGCGAACGCTATGTCGTGGCCAACGGCGGAGAGCACCCGCAGGCGGACCGTTTCGCCGGGGAGGTCGGGGTTGACCGCCCGGCGCAGCAGCCGTACCGCGTGGTCGGCGGAGTTGGCCGCCTCGTACCTCCGCCGGCGGCGCGTGACGGACGGGGCGAAGTGCAGATCGGGCCGGCTTTCCTGCGGGTCCCCGAGTGCGCGGCTGTGCTCCAGGTCGCCGAACCGGATGTCCACCGCCAGCTCGGCCGAGAGCAGCGCCGGCTCGTCCGCGAACACCTCGTGGACCAGGTGTTCGCGGGGGCCGGTGTCGTGCTCCAGTTCCCAGAGGACGGGTGTCGTGCCGTCCGGCAGCAGGAAGTCATGCCGCAGGGTGCGGCGGCTGAGCAGCCGGCCGGGCTCCCTGCTGTAGCGGTTCGAGACCAGCTCGGTGCGGTGCACGATGGCGGTGCGCAGCCGCGCGAGCAGTGCCGCGGTGACCGGTGCCGGCCGCCCCGCGCGGGCAAGTAACCCGTCGAGGTGGTCGGACGGGGTCCGGTCGTTGAAGTCGTCTCGCGGCATGGTGGGTTCCGGGTAGGTCATGTGGCCCTCTTGATGATCACGTCCCTGCCGTTCAGGCGCTCAGAGTAGTGGTCCGTACACACTCTGTGCCAGTGGTTGTGCGATGTTCGTGCCGGCCCCGGAGAAGGTCGTGGTCAGAGCCCGCGGCGCCCATCGGATGACGCCGGGTCAGGGCACTTCGTGACTGGGCCGATCGTGGCCCGTCGCGGGCGGGCGGGTGTTTCTCCCCGCCGTTGCGGTTAGGCCGACCGGCGAAGGGTTAAAGCGTATTAAATTACTCATAACGTGACTGTTCCGGCGTGACGCAATCCGCACGGAACGGCCGGGAGAAGGAGCGTCATGACGCAAGGGGCGGGCGGACAGATCACGGACCTCCACGAAACGGCGGAGCACGGTGGCATCGCCGGTGACGACGTGGCCGAGAACGGTGGCAGGCGACGGCGTCTGCTGCCGTGGAAGCACCGGCGGGATCTGACGCCCGCCCAGCTGCGCCGGAGACAGGCCGTCACCCGGGGCGGCCTCGCCGTCGGGCTGGTGTGCGTCGGCACGGTGGGCTGGTCGGTGGGGCAGGCCCTCACCTACCCGGGCAAGGACAGCGTGATGGCGCGGCTCGCCGAATGGAGCCGCGACCACCGGATGGGCGTGGTCGTCGACAAGCTGGAGGACCTCCAGTACCAGCTCGACCCGCCGGAGGTCGGCGGCACCCTGCCGCCCGACGCGCTGGCCCGCATGAAGGCGACCACTCCCGCGACCGTCCATCAGCCCGGGCTGCCGCTGCGCGAGCCGATGGAGCCCGTCGTCAGCCCGGGGCTGCCGGGCGAGGGCGTCTGGCGCGCGGTCGCCAGCTCCCACGGGCTGCCGATCGTGCAGGCGACCTATGTGCGCCCCGACGACGCGCACACCTCGTACCAGGCGGCGATCGCCTGGATCAGCGCGAAGCACGCGCGCTTCCAGCTCCACCCGGGCTTCCGCGAGCCTGGCGGCACCTTCTCCGTTCCGCCGACCATTCCCCCTGGCCAGCGGACCGGACTCGTCGCGACCTGGAACGGTGGCTTCCGGGTCACCGACGGCGGGTCCAACGGCGGCTTCTACCTCAACGGCAGGACCGCCGGTGAGCTGCGGGACGGCGCCGCCTCCGAGGTCTTCTACCGCGACGGCTCCATCAGGATCGGAGTGTGGGGCCGCGACGTCTCCATGACTCCGGACGTCGTCGGCGTCCGGCAGTGCCTGGAGCTGATGGTCGACAGCGGCCAGGTCGTACCGGACATCGGCAACGACGCCAAGTGGGGCGTCACCGACCAGAGCAGGATGTACGTGGAGCGGTCCGGTGTCGGGGTCACCTCCTCGGGCGACATCATCATGGTCGTCGGACAGGCGCTGACCGCCCGCACGCTGGCGGATCTGATGCAGCGGGCCGGCGCGGTCCGCGCCATGCCGCTGGACATGAACCGCGCCTGGCCCTCCTTCATGGCCTACAACGGCAGCCGCGACCCGGCCAACCCCATCCCCACCAATCTCCTCGACTTCGAAAACCCGGCGGACCGCTACTACGTCAAGGCGACGCGTGACTTCGTGGCCGTCTACGGCAGGTAGTTCACGCCGTTCTGCCCCGCGCGGCCCCGCGTCAGCGGGCTGCCGATGCCTCCTCGTCCCCGTCGGCCGGCAGCCCGCCGGCGCGGATGACCTCGGCATACCATCGCGCGCTGTCCTTCAGGGTGCGCTGCTGGCTGGCGAAGTCGACGTGCACAATGCCGAAACGCTTGCTGTATCCGTACGCCCACTCGAAGTTGTCCAGCAGCGACCAGAGGAAGAAGCCGCGGATGTCCGCGCCTTCCGCGATGGCCCGGTGGACGGCGGCGAGGTGGGCGCTCAGATAGGAGATGCGCTCGGGGTCGTGGACGTCGCCCGACGGGTCCCGGTAGTCGTCGTACGCGGCGCCGTTCTCCGTGATGAGGACGGGCACGTCGGGCAGTTCCGCGCGCAGCCGGGTGAGGATCTCGTGCAGCCCGCTCGCGTCCACCGGCCAGTCCATGGCGGTACGCGGGCCCGGGGCGGCCACGAAGCGGGCGTGCTTCTCGGCCCCCGGCCAGGCCGACGGGATGGCGCTGGTGCCTGCGGCGACGACGGTGGGGGTGTAGTAGTTCAGGCCGAGCGAGTCGAGCGGCCGGGAGATCGCGGCGAGGTCACCGTCGCGTACGAAGTGCCAGTCGGTGAGCGCGGCGGTGTCGTCGAGCAGGTCCTGGGGGTAGCTGCCGTGGAACACCGGGTCGAGGAAGACCCGGTTGGCGAGCGCGTCGATACGGCGTGCCGCGTCCAGGTCTGCCGCCGACCGGGTCAGCGGCCGGACCGCGGCGAGGTTGAGCGTGAGGGAGACCTCCGCCGTCGGCGGCAGCAGGTCCCGCAGTACTCCGACGGCCCGGCCGTGCGCGAGGTTCAGATGGTGCGCGGCGCGCAGCGCGGCGGTGGGCTCGGCGCGGCCCGGCGCGTGCACGCCCTCCGCGTACCCCAGGAAGGCACTGCACCAGGGCTCGTTGAGGGTCGTCCAGGTCGGCACCCGGTCGCCGAGGGCGCCGGCGACGATCGCCGTGTAGTCGGCGAACCGCTCGGCGGTCTCGCGGACCGGCCAGCCGCCCGCGTCCTCCAGCTCCTGCGGCAGGTCCCAGTGGTACAGCGTCAGGACGGGCCGGATGCCCTTGCCCAGCAACTCGTCGACGAGGGAGCGGTAGAAGTCCAGGCCCTTCTGCAGGGCGGGGCCGCGCCCGGTGGGCTGGACGCGCGGCCACGACACCGACAGCCGGTAGTCGGTCAGGCCGAGGCCGGACATCAGGGCGACGTCCTCCGGCATCCGGTGGAAGTGGTCGGCGGCGATGTCACCGGTGTCGCCGTTGCGGACCCTGCCAGGGGTGTGGCTGAAGGTGTCCCAGATGGACGGGGTGCGGCCGTCCTCCCGGGCCGCGCCTTCGATCTGGTAGGCGGCGGTGGCCGCGCCCCATCGGAAACCCGGAGGGAAGGTGAGGGCGGTGGCGGCTTCCGGGCGCGCGTCGATGGCGGTCATCAGGAAAATCTCCCAACACGGTCGTGAGGATTCGGGGTGGTGGCACGGAGCGGAGCAGGGGGCAGCGGCGGTGGGCGGCTCACCCCTTGACGGCGCCGTGCATGATGCCGCCGACGATCTGCCGTCCCAGCAGCCCGAAGACCAGCAGTACGGGGAGGGTGCCGAGCAGCGTGCCGGCCATGATCACCGACTGGTCGTGCACGTATCCGCCGCCCAGCTGGCGCAGCGCGACCTGCACGGTGGGCTCCTGGGAGGTGAGGGCGATGACCGGCCAGAAGAACTCGTTCCAGGAGGCCATGAAGGTCAGCATGCCGAGCACCGCCATCCCGGGCCGGGCGATGGGCACGACGATGCTCCAGAAGATCCGCGCGGTGGACGCGCCGTCCACCCGGCCGGCCTCGATGAGCTCGTCCGGCAGCGCCTGCACCAGGTACTGCCGCATGAAGAACACCCCGAACGCCGAGACGAGGCCGGGCAGGATCACCGCCTGCAGCTGATTGATCCAGTGCAACTTGGCGATCAGCATGAACAGCGGGATGACGCCCAGCTGCGGCGGGATCATCATCGTGCCGACGGTGATCGCGAGCAGCGGGTTGCGGCCCCGGAAGCGCAGCTTGGCGAAGGCGAAACCGGCGAGCGTCGAGCACAGCACGGTTCCGACGGTCACCGAGCCCGACACGATGAAGGAGTTGAGCAGCGCCTTGCCGATGTCCGCCTGGTCCAGCACCTGCTGGAAGTTGTGCATCAGGTTCGGCCCCGGCAGCAACGAGGGCGGGCTCTGGGCCAGTTCGGCGTTGGACCGGGTCGCCGCGACGATGGTCCAGTAGAACGGGAAGGCGGAGAGCAGCGCGGCGACGATGAGGATCGCGTAGGCGAGCCGGCCCGCGTGGTGCTGGCGGCCGGCGCCGGTGGACCGGTGGCGCCGTGCGAGCCCGCGCCGTCCGGCGGCCGGGCGGTCCTGGTCGTCCTCGGAACCTGGGCGGCGCGCGGGTGCGGTGAGTGAGGTCATCGGCCGGCCTCCTTACGGGTGCGCCGGCGGGCGACGGCGGCGTTGACGCTGACCAGCAGCAGGATGAGGACGAACATGATCCAGGCGATGGCCGCGGCGCGGCCGAGGTGGAAGTAGCCCCAGCCCTGCTCGTACATGTAGAGGCCCAGCGTCTGGTACTGGTGCGAGATACCGCCGGAGATGCTGCCCTCGAACAGCAGCGGCTCGCCGAACAGCTGCGTCGCGCCGATCGTCGAGACGACGACGGTGAACAGGATGGTCGGACGCAGCCCGGGCAGCGTCACATGCAGGAACTGCCGCCAGCGCGACGCCCCGTCGATCTGCGCGGCCTCGTACAGTTCGCAGGGGATGGACTGCATGCCCGCGAGATAGATGAGCGCGTTGTAGCCGGTCCAGCGCCAGGTGACGATGGTGGACACGGCGATCTGCGAGGCCACCGTGCCGGACTGCCAGTCGACCGGCGAGAAGCCGACCAGTCCGAGAGCCCAGTTGATCAGACCGAAGTCGCGGCCGAAGAGCTGGGCGAAGACCAGGGTCGCCGCCGCGACGGACGTCGCGTACGGCAGCAGCACCGCGACCCGCAGGAACGTCCGGCCGCGCAGCTTGTAGTTGAGGAGATGGGCCAGCCCCAGGGCCATCAGCAGCTGCGGCACGGTGGAGAGGACGCCGATGCTGAAGGTGTTGCGCAGCGCGGTCCAGAAGTAGCTGTCGCTCAGCAGCGCGGTGTAGTTGTCGAGGCCGCGCCACTCCATCTGGTCCGGGGTCTGCAGCTCGACCCGGTACAGCGAGACATACGCGGTGTAGATCAGCGGGAAGAGCCCGAAGGCGGCGAAGAGGGTGAAGAACGGGGCTATGTAGACATACGGCGACACCCCGCGCAGCAGCCGGGTGCGACGCTCGGCGCGGGGCCGTGGCGGGGGTGCCGTCCGGGCGGGCGGCGTATCGACGGACACGGTCATGTGCCAGGCCTTCGTATCGGGGAACGGTGCTGTCGTACCGGGGACGGTGCTGTCGTACCGGGGAGCGGGTGACGGCGACGGGGTGGTGGTGCGCCGGGTCCGGGCGCGGGCGTCGGGAGGTGGATGCGTCCGGACCCGGCACGTCAGGCCGTCCGGGTCAGCCGAGGGCGTTCTTCACGCCCTTCTGCGCGTGGCTCCAGGCCTCGTCGGACGAGGTGCCCTTGCGCTCGACCTCACCCAGGGCGTTGGTGATCTGGGTGTTCACATCGTTGTCGCGCAGCCCCGGCACCTGGACCGGCGCCTGCTCGGCCGCCGTGCCGAAGACCGTGCCGATGGGCGCGTCGCTGAAGTAGGGGTCCTTCACGTCCTTCACCAGGTCGATCGCACCGAGGTTGGAGGGAAAGCTGCCCTGTTTGGTGAAGAGCTTGGCCTGCTGCTCCTTGGCGGTGATCCACTTGATGAAGACGAAGGCCTCCTTGGTGTGCTTGGCACCCTTGGGGATCGACAGGTACGAGCCGCCCCAGTTGCCCGCGCCGCCCGGCAGGGCCGCGACGTCCCACTTGCCCTTGCCGGCGTCGGCGGCCTGGCCCTTGATGTAGCCCAGCATCCAGGCGGGGCAGGCGATGGTGGCGAAGGAGCCGCTACTGAAGGCCTGGTTCCACTCGGGGGCCCACTGGGCGAGCTTGGCGCTCAGACCGTCCTGGGCTGCCTTCACCGAGGCGTTCCAGGCCGCCTTCACGGCGGGGTTGGAGTCGTAGATCAGCTTGCCGGACGCGTCGTAGTAGCGCTCCTTCTGCTGTCCGACCATCACCGAGTAGAGGCTGGCGATGCTGTCCATCCAGTGGCTCTTGGCCGGTGCCTTGGCGGCGTACTGCTTGCCCAGCGCGAGATAGCCGTCCCAGGTCGCCCACTGCTTCGCGAGCTCGACCCGGTCGGTGGGCAGCCCGGCGGCCTTGAACAGGTCGGAGCGGTAGCAGAGCGCCTCGGGTCCGGTGTCGGTACCGAGACCCAGCACCCGCCCGTCGGGCGCGGTCGCGGCCGACCACTTGGACTGCGAGAACTGCGCCTGCAGGTCCTTGGCGCCGAGAGCGCCCAGATCCTCGAACTTGTCGGCCTGCTGCCGGGTCACCGAGGCGATCCTGCCGACCTCGACCCCCTGCACGTCGGCGAGGCCGCCACCGCCGGCGAGACGGGTCTGCAGCGCCTTCCAGTAGTCGGCCTCGTTCTCGGTGTCGCTCTCCTTGATCGTCACATTCGGGTGGAGCTTCTGGTACTCGGCGTAGAGGCCGGCCTCCTTGTAGCCGAAGGTGCCGAAGAGGTCGACGGTGAGCGTGACCTTGCCCCCGTCGGCGCTGTCCGCGGAACTGCTCCCCGAAGAGCTGGATCCACAGGCGGCGAGCAGTGCCCCGGCCAGTGCGACCGCCCCGAATCGAATGGCGACGTGTCTGGCGGCTCGGGCAACGGGCATGGAAGCCTCCCATGGCTTCAGGACGGACGTGATGTCTTGAGAGCGCTCTCAAGCAATGGCCAGGAGAGTGCCCGGACATCGGGTCGGCGTCAAGAGTTGAAGCGGAAATGCCTCGCGGCGGCGCGGCGGGAATTCCTGACGGCCCGCCAGAACGGCGGTCCGAATCGCCTGCCCGAGGCGTTCCGACGGGGCGGTCGGCAGCGCCGGGGCGTGGGCCGCGGGCCCCGGAGGGCCACGCGGAACCGTCACAACCGGCGACGGACGCGCCCGTCGGAGCGGCTTCCCGCGGTCGGCCGCGGAGATCCGCGCCATCAGGCGTCCCGAGACGCGCCGGAGACGGTCGGCGTCAGGCCGAGACGCGCGTAAGCGCTCGGCGTCAGGCGGAGACGCGGCGTAGGCGCTCGGTGTCAGGCCGAGACGCGGCGGATGAGGCGGGTCGTGGTGATGACCGGGGACGGTTCCGCCGGCGTTCCGCTGCCGGGGGGCGAGGGGGCGAGGCCGCGGAGGAGCAGCCGCGCCATCAGGCGTCCCATCTCCTCGACGTCCTGCCGCACGGTCGTCAGCGGCGGGTCGGCGTACTCGCCCACCCGCGCCGTGTCGTCGAAGCCGACGACGGCCACATCGCGCGGCACCGAGCGCCCCCGCGCGCGCAGGACGCGCAGGGCGGGCCTACGGGTTCCCGTACGACGACATCAACGACCAGTCGTCCGTCCAGATCCTCAACAACGCGAACCCGCCGACCGCCCTGACACTCGGCATCGGCTGGTGAGCCACGCCCGGCGGTGCCCGGCCGGCCTCCGAAGCCGCCCGGTCACCGCCGGTCATCCGTCCCCGATCGAACGGCCCAGGTCAGGCGCCGTCACTCGGGGTGGGTGCGACGGAAGGGCGCTCGGGGGCGTCGTACGTGTCGTGCGCGTCAGGGACGGCGGGCTGCCGGGGCTCGGACTCCGGCGCGGCGGCACGGGTGACTTCGGAGCGCGGGACTTCGGCGCGGGTCACTTCGGCGCGGGTGACTTCGGCGCGCAGCATGGCGTTCAGGGCCGCGAAAGGGTCGATGGGCATGGGGGTCCTCCAGGACGAGAAGTGGGGTGTGCGTGCGGAGCGGAGCGGGGCCGGGAAGGGGCCCCTGGACCGGTCAGCAGCGCAGAACCACACAGCTCAGCCCCAGGAGGCCGGCTCCCGGGCGCCCGTCGCCCGGCACGGGGTCACGGCGCGGCAGCGCGGCCGGGGCCGGACGGATACCGCCGCGGGTCGCGTCCCGTACCGCACGCGACGACTCAGCGGCCCGCTGGGCCCGGGCCGCCCGTACGGTGGTGGCCGCCTCGTCCGGGTGCTCGTCGCCCGCGGTGGACAGCGGCTCCGAGACCGCTGTCGTGGATCGGGCTCCCCGGTCGGCCATCAGCTCCGGTGACAGCGCCCCGCCCAGCAGCAGGACCAGTGTGAGGAGCGCCAGCAGGGCGTCCAGGGCAGCGTCGGGCCCGCTGCGGCGCTGAGCGCGGCGGCACGGGAAAACGGCACCCATGGATCGGACCTCCTGGACACGGGTCCTATCCGCATTCGGTCCGCCGATCACCGGGAAGCGGCCCGCGTCCCCCGCTTGGCCTGCGGTTTCATTCGAACCGGTGAGCCGTGGCACACACCGGGTGACGGGCCCGTGCCCCGGCGGATACCCACGCGGAACGCTCCACGTGGGATGCTGGTGGGAGACGGCCGCCCTTTCAGGCCGCGATCGCCACCGTCTGGTCCATTCCGGGTGGCCCCGTTTTGCGAAACCCGACGAAGGTGCCATGACCACGCTGTTCTCCAACCCTGATCCCTCGATGCCGGTCGCGGCCCACACCTCGCCGATCCCGTCGACCGACCCCTTCCAGCAGGCCGACCTGGGTGACGAGCCCGACGATCTGGACGAGGACGAGGAAGAGACCGCTCCCCCGGCGCCGCCGGCCCAGGCCCGGCCCCGGCGTACGCCCAGGGCCGCCGCCAGGCGGTAGTCCGCTCGAAGAACCGGTGGTCCGCCGGCCGCTCGGAGCCGGGGACCGGTCGGCACGGTGTCCGGCGCGCCCGCGGAACCTACGGAGTGTCAGACCCACACGGCAGACTGTGCACATGGACGCCGAAGACGACGAACTCGCCATCCTGCAAGCCCTGCACGCGCACGCCCGTGCCGAGGACGAGGATCCGGGCCTGGTCGAGGACCTGATCGACCTCGTGCGGGGCTTCGGCTCGCTCGATGCCGCCGCCGAGGCGTCGGAGCAGGCCGAGCGCCGTACGGACACCCAGGCCCGGGAGCTGTCCGCGACGATCGACCTGTGGTGCAACCTGCCCGACGCCGACCGCAGCAGGCACCGGTAGCGGTGTGAATCCAGGGTCGGGCCTTCTGCCGGGCCCGCTCGGGACATGCGTCGGCCCCGCGCCCGAGGGGGATGGGCGCGGGGCCGACGGAGCCGGGTCAGCGCCCTCACAAACGCTGCCCGGCGGGGGCACGCCCGGGAACCAGTCGGGCGGTGCTGGTCCGCGCGCGGCCCGGCCGGTGTCCACGGCGGACGGGGGAAGACCGCCGGGATGTCGGTACGGGCCGCGCAGTTCCATGGTGGGGCCGCGGGCCCTCCTGCCCAACCCGCACTCTCCCCCTGACTGCTGCCCGCCCGACCCCTGATCATTCCCGGGGAGCGACGGGGCCTCTGGCGTGTCCCCATCCTGATGGAAACTTCAGTCATGGTCCCCGGGTCGCACCCTCCAGCCCGTTCGACGCAGGGTCCACGAGCGACGTCCGGACCTCGCTGCAACGCGAGAATCGGCGGTGCTCGCGGCATGGCCGGTCCGTACGAGGCAGCCCGAGGTCGCTGAAGTTCCGGTCAGGAAAGGGAGCCGGGTCACGGGCCGGGACCGGTAGGGTCTGGCCTGTGGCAGACCGTCGAACAGCAATCCTGGAAGCCGCCACACGCGTCATCGCGCGGCGTGGCGTGCGTGGCCTGCGCGTGGAAGAACTCGCGACCGAGGCGGGGGTGTCGACCTCGCTGATCTACTACCACTTCACCGACCGCGCCGGGGTCCTCCGCCGGACGCTGGAGTTCATCAGCGAGCGCGCCGAGCGCTACACCACCGACCGGCCGGCCGACGCCCAACCCCTCGATCCGCGCGAGGAGTTGCGGCAGACCCTGCTGCTGGAGTTCCAGGACACCCCCGCCGTACGGGAGAACAGCACCGCCTGGGGTGAGTTGCGGGCCAGCGCCGTCTTCGACCCCGAGCTGCGCGAGGACCTCGCCAAGGCCACGCTGGAGTGGGTGCAGGAGATCGCCGAGCTGCTCGGCCGCGCCCGCCCTTCCGGCACCGCCACCGGCTACGCCGCGTCCGCCGAGCGGCTGACCGCACTCCTGGAGGGCCTCAGCGTCCGCTGGCTGAGCGGCTCGCTCCCGCTGGCGCACGCGCGCGAGCTCATGGCGTCCGCCATCGAGGCGGAACTGCGCGAATGAACGGTACCGGCGGCGGGCGGCGGCCGGAAAGGTCGGGACCGGGCAACCGTTTCAGGTCGCGCTGCGTTCGCTCGCTTCCCTGATCTCCCGCCCGGTGAGGCGGTCGGCCGTGTTCCCCGCCGGACCGGCCTTCGCTTCCCCGCGGCGGCCGGCTCGCAGCAGGTCGCGCCACTGCTCACTGCTCAGACTGCCCGGCTCGGTCGTCGCGATGAAGTTCTCGACGAGCGCCAGGAAGCGGATGGGATCGGTGTGGAAGGGGAAGTGGCCCGCCCCTTCGAAGACCTCCAGCCGGCTGCCGGGCATCGCGCTGTGCGCGTCATGGGCGTGCCGTACCGGCAGCACGCTGTCCCGCGATCCCCACAGCAGCATGGTGGGCATGCCCCGCACCAGATAACAGCGGTCGAGCATGGTGACCACCTGGCCCCGCCAGTCGACCACCGCCCGCAGGGTCCTGATGAAGGCGCTGCGGGACGTCGCATCGGGCAGGGCGTCGACCAGGTTGAGCAGATCGGGCGCGTCCTGGCCCAGATCGGTGTCCAGGAACTTCATCAACTGGACGAAGGCGCGGGTCTGCAGGCCCATGGTGGGCAGCTTGAGCAACGAGAGCATCAGGTCCGCTCCCGGCAGCGAGACCGCGCGCAGGACGGGGTTGACCTCCCTGCCCACCCCACCGGTACTGACCAGCACCAGCCGCTCCGTGCGCTCGGGGAACTGGTACGCGAACTGCATCGCCACCCCGCCGCCGAGGGAGTGGCCGATCAGGGTGGCCCGCTCGATGCCGAGGACGCCGAGCAGATCCCGCATGCCGTTCGCGTAGGCGGCCACCGAGTAGTCGGCGCGGGGTTTGTCCGAGGCGCCGTGGCCGAGCAGGTCCGGGGCGATGACCGTGTTGTGGCGGGCCAGGCCGGGGATGAGGTCCGCCCAGGTGGCGGAGGAGTCGCCGATGCCGTGGATGAGCAGGATCGCCGGGCCCTCCCCGGCGATCCGGTAGGCCCTGCGGTAGCCGTGCACTACGTGGTGGCGCAGTTCGACGTCCGGGAGGGACACCGGGCGGAGTCTGCCCTCTCGGGGACTCGGCCTGGGGGTTCCGCTCATGGGCCCGCCTCCTGTTCACCGTGCGCTCATGTGCGTGCCGACCGGGCGTACCGCACCTGCACCGAGCCTAGGAACGCCCGCCGCGCGCGGGGTTTCCGGAAGGTTTCCCCGCCGCAACAACGCCCGCTCCCTCGGAGAGGCCCGCGGGAGAGCGGATCACCCGGCGGCGGCCCGTTCGACGAGTTGCAGCGCGAGCGGGTCGGCGGCGTAGACGATCCGCACGACGCCGTCGGCGTGCCGGTCCGCGCTCGCGGCTACGCCGAAGACGTCGCGCAGCACCGCCGGGGTGAGCACGTCCAGTACGGGGCCGGCCGCGACCACGGCGCCCTGCTGGAGGACGACGAGGTGGTCGCAGAGCCGGACGGCGAGGTCCAGGTCGTGCAGGACGGCCAGCGTGGTGGTGCCGATGGCGCGGATCAGGGAGAGCAGTTCGAAGCGGGCGCGGATGTCGAGGTGGTTGGTGAGTTCGTCGAGGACGAGCAGGTGCGGGCGCTGGGCCAGCGCGCGGGCCAGCAGCACCCGTTGCCGTTCGCCGCCGGAGAGCGAGGCGAAGTCACGGTCGGCCAGCGGGCGCGCGCCGCACTGGTCCAGCGCACGGTCGACCGCCTCGTGGTCCTCGGGGCCGTCCCGGCCGAGCAGTCCGTGGTGCGGTGTGCGGCCGAGCGCCACGATCTCCCGGACGCACAGCCCCGTCGCATGACCGACGTCCTGGAGGACCGCGGCGGTGCGGCGGGCGGCGGCGCGGGCGGGGAGCGTCCAGATGTCGTCCCCGTCGACCCGTACCGCCCCGCCCTCCGGCCGCAGTGAGCGGTAGACGGCGCGGAGCAGCGTGGACTTGCCGCTGCCGTTGGGCCCGACGAGTCCGACGATCTCGCCCGGGCCCACCTCCAGGCACACGTCCCGCAGGATGGGCCGGCGGTCCAGGGTGATGTCGAGCTGGTCGACGCTGAGTCTCATACGGAATCCAAGCTCTTGTTCCGGCGCAGCAGCCACAGGAAGAACGGTGCGCCGAAGAGGGCGGTGAGGATGCCGAGCGGCAGTTCGTTGGGCCGGTCCAGGGTGCGGGACAGGAGATCGACGACGACGAGGTAGATCGCACCGGTCACCGCGGCGAGCGGGAGCAGTCTGCGGTGGTCGGCGCCGACGGCGAGCCGCACCAGGTGCGGGATCATCAGGCCGACGAAGCCGATGCCGCCCGCGACCGCGATGATGGTGCCGGTCAGCAGCGAGGACAGCACCAGCAGCGCGGCCCGCAGCCGGTGCACCTCCACCCCGAGCGCGGTCGCTGACTCGTCCCCGGCCAGCAGCGCGTTCAGCTGCCTCCCGTACAGCGCGAGGACCACGGTCGTCCCGAGCACCGCGCCGCTCACCAGCGGCAGTTGGCTCCACTGCGCCCCGGCGACGCTGCCGAGCATCCAGAACATCACCGAGCGCAGCTCGTTGGGGGTGGCCCGCAGCTGCAGATAGCTGGTGGCCGCGAGGAACAGATAGCCGATGGCGACACCGGACAGCACCAGCCGGGTGGGCGCCAGCCGGCCGCCGCGCTGTCCGAGGAGGAAGACGAGCGCGACGGCCGCGACGGCCCCGGCGAACGCCGCCGAGGAGACGCCGAGGCCGCCGAGGGCGCCGGTGGTCAGTGTCATGACCAGTACGGCGCCCAGCGAGGCCCCGGAGGAGACCCCCAGGACATAGGGGTCGGCCAGCGGGTTGGCGACGACCGCCTGCAGCACGACTCCGGCGACGGCGAGGCCGCCGCCCGCGAGCGCGGCGAGCACCACCCGGGGGATGCGGAAGTTCCAGACGATCTGGTCCTGGACGGGATCGCCGGCGTAGGTGCCGCCGCCCAGGTGGGCGAGGACGATGTGCCAGATGTCCCCGAGGGGCACGTTCACGGCTCCGATGCCGACGGCCACCATCATCACCAGGACGAGCAGCGCGAGGAGGACGGGCAGGAGCACCAGGACGGACAGCGGGGAGCGGGGGCTGAGTGCGCGTGGGGTCATCTGCGGCGCGTCAGAGGGCGTCGGGGTGCAGCATCCGGGCGATGCGCTCGACGGCGAGGTCGTTGCTGGGCCCGAGATAGATGGAGTCCGACAGGACGGTGTATCTCTTGTCCCGGGCGGCGTTCCACTGCGGGAACTGCGCGAACAGCTTGCGCGCGTAGGCGTCGGGATCCGGGTCGTGATAGCTGACGACGACGAGTGCGTCCACCTGCGCGGCGGCGACCTTCTCCTTGCTCAGGTCGGCGAAGGAGTTGCTGGTGACGGAGGCGAACGCGTTGGATCCCGCGGCCTTGGCGAGGATGTCGTTCCAGATGCCGACGCCCGCGATCGAGCTGAACTCGTTCGCGCCCATCGACATGTTGGAGAAGATCACCATCACCTTCGACGGCTGCGCGGTGCCGGCCGACGCCTTGAGCTTGGTGGTGACCTTGGCGCTGATGGCGGCGATGCGCGCGCGGGAGTCCGCGATCAGCTTCTCGGCGCGGGCGCTGACGCCGAAGATCCTGCCGAGGTCGCGCAGCATCGAGTAGCTGTCGTCGATGGACGGCGGGCCCTTGACGGAGCTGGCGTCGTCGCAGCCCTTGACCGGCATGTAGGTGTGCGCGCCGATCGACGCGAGGTCCTTGCGGGTGGCGTAGCCGTTCTTGGGGTCGAAGCCGAACCCGGTGGTGGACAGCACGAAGTCCGGACGGAGGTTGAGCATCGCCTCGCGCGGGATGTCCTGGATGTCGTTGAGCTTCACTCCCCCGGTGGGCAGCTTCGCGATCGCCTGGACCCGCCCTGGCACCTCCGACATGCCGTAGGACTGGGCGTTGGCGACGATGCGGTCACCGAGCCCGAGCGCGAGCATCGAGGACACCTCGGCGACGGACGCGCCGTTCATGACGACGACGCGGCTCGGCGCCTTGGTGTACGTGGTGGTCTGCCCGCAGTCGGTGACGGTGACGGGATAGCCGGGCCCCGGTGGTTCCGCTTTCCCCGCGGTCGCCGCCGTCCCTGCCGAGGTGCCACAGGCGGCGGTGGCCAGACAGAGTGCTCCGACCGCGAATGCGGCGGTTTGCCGTTTCCATGACATGCGGGCTCCTCAGGGTGGTGCGGACTCCGCTTCAGTAGTCGGAGCGGAGTCCGCCCGGGTTCCCGGATGCCGGGAATGAGATCTTCCGGATCAGCGGCGGGTTTGTCGGGGGATGCGGTTCCGCCAGTGAACGGGCGGCGGCAGCGCCCCTGTCGCGACGCAGCGCTCCAGGTATTTGAAGACCAGCGCCCGGTCGATGGGCGGGCAGGAGATCCCGCTGCCGTCGAGCCCGCGCATCAGGTTGTCGGCGACGATCCGGCCGAGCCCCAGCTCGGGTTCCGCGCTCTCGGCCACCGTGTCGTCGTCACCGTTCCAGGAGTCGAAGAACGCCAGGGTGGTGGCGGCGACATCGGCGGCGCGGGGCAGTTCCGCCCGCCACCTCGCGAGCGGCATGCGTTCCACCGGATAGCCGAACTCCCGTGTCCAGGAGTAGACGTCGGCCAGCCGGACGGTCGGCACCGGCGCGTAGTTGTACACCGGCCGCCCGGCCGGAGCGGTCGCCGTCACAGCGGAGGACAGCCGTACGACGGCCTGGGCCACGTAGTCGACCGGCGTCCAGACCTCGGCCTCGAACAGGTCGGGCACGATGCCGGCCGGGATCCCGGCGCGCAGCACGCTCCACAGGAAGTCGCGCTCGTTGACGTAGCCGGTGCCGGCCGCGCCGACGACCCGGCCGAGCCGGTGCACGGTGACGGGCAGCCCGCGTTCCGCGGCCTGTTCGACCAGCCGCTCCGAGGCCCACTTGGACTGCTGGTAGCCGTGGACGAGGCCTGGATGCGGGGGCAGGAACGTCTCCGCGACCTCGGGGCTCGCTCCGGCGGGCGGCGCGACGGACAGCGTGGAGACGAGATGGAACGGTGTCGAACGGGCCGCCGCCATCCGCAACAGCTGCCGGGTGGACTCCACGTTGGGCCCGCGCAGGCTGCCGTACTCGCGCATGATGCTGACGGTCGCGGCGTTGTGGTAGATCGCGTCGCAGCCGGCCGCCAGCTCCGCGAACCGCGCCTCGGTGAGGCCGAGGAGCGGGCGGGCGAGATCGCCCGGCTCGGCGATGACGCGGCCCTCGGATCCGGGCGGGAGGGTCAGTTCCTGCTCCGCGAGCGCCCGGTGGATCCGGTCCTCGGCCGCCGCCCGGTCCCCGGCACGCACCAGGCAGACGACGTCCGCGTCGGTGGCCGTCAGCAGTTCGGTGAGCAGCTGGGCACCGACGAAGCCGGTCGCCCCGGTGAGCAGCACCCGGCGCGGCGGCGTCACGGCCACGGCGGCAGGCCCCGCGGTGGGCCCGTCGGCGGGACGGACGGTGATGTCGTCATCG
Source organism: Streptomyces sp. RKAG337 (assembly GCF_023701715.1). NCBI lineage: Bacteria > Bacillati > Actinomycetota > Actinomycetes > Kitasatosporales > Streptomycetaceae > Streptomyces > Streptomyces sp. RKAG337. The sequence continues at coordinate 412,579 of NZ_JAJOZA010000001.1, forward strand.
AGGACGGAGTCGGCGAGCACGGCGTCCGGTAGCGATCCGCTCGAAGCAGCACCGGTTTCGCCCGGACCGCGCTGGTCGTCCAGATGACGGGCGAGTTCGGCGGCCGTGGGGTACGTGAAGAGCCAGGCGACGCGCACATCGGTCTCCAGCTCCACACCGAGCCGGTTGGCGACCTGGATCGCCTGCAGGGACTGGGCGCCGAGGTCGAAGAAGTCGTCCTGCGGGGCGATGTCCGCGGTGCCGAGGATCCGCGCCCAGGCGGCGATGATGACCTGTTCCGTACCGTTGGCGGTCGCGTCGGCGACCACGTCGGCGGCCGGCCGGGCGGGCTCTGCGACGGCCGGTGCCGCGAGCGCGTTGCGGTCGATCTTGCCCGCGCCGGTGCGGGGCAGCCGGTCGGTGAAGACGACGGCGGACGGGATCATCGCGGCGGGCAGGGTCGCCCGCAGATGCTCACGGACCTCGGCGGCGGCCGGTACCGGCCGGTCGGCGACGACATGCGCGACCAGTCGGCGCGTACCGTCCGGCAGCACCTGCCCGACGACCGCCGCCTCCCGTATCCCCTGATGCGTGAGCAGGACGGTCTCCACCTCGGCGGGCTGCACCCGGTGCCCACTGATCTTGAACTCGCCGTCGGCCCGCCCCACGAACCGGAGCTGGCCGTCCGCTCCGAGCCGTACGAGGTCGCCGGTCCGGTACGCACGCGGTCGGTCGGGCAGCTCCGGCAGCGGCTGGAACCGGGAGTCGTCGGCGCCCGCACCTCCCCGGTATCCCCGGGCGAGCGCGTCGCCGACGAGATACAGCTCGCCGGTGGAATCCGTGCTTCCGTCGTTCGCCGGCGACGTGACGACGACGGCTCTCGTGCCGGCCAGCGGGCGTCCGATCGGGACGTCCCCGCGCGCCAGTTCCGGCGCGTGCAGCTCCGCCACGGTGGCCACGACGGTCGTCTCCGTCGGCCCGTAGGTGTTGAACAGCCGCACCGAGGACCCGACCGCGTCGCGCCAGCGGTCCACCCGCTCCGGCAGCGCCGTCTCGCCGCCGATGATGACGGTGCGCAACCCGGGCGGCAGGTCCGCGGCCCCGGTCGAGACCGCGTACGCCAGCTCGTGCCAGTACGCCGTCGGCAGGTCGAGAACGGTGATCCCCAGCCGTTCGCACGACCGGGTCAGCACCGGAACGGACTCGGTCATCGCGTCGGTGCGCACCACGAGCGCGGCGCCGGCGCAGAGCGTCAGGAAGATCTCCTCCACGCTGGCGTCGAAGTGCAGCGGCGCGAACTGCAGGACGCGGTCGTCCGCGCCGATCCCGTACCGGTCGGTCGCCCCCGCCACGAAGTGGGCCAGCGCGGCATGGCTGATCTCCACGCCCTTGGGCCGGCCGGTGGAGCCGGAGGTGTGGATGACGTAGGCGAGCCGGTGCGGGTCGGGGTTCGGCGCGGCAGCGGTGGAACCCCCGGTGTCCACTCCGTCCAGCAGCAGCTGCGGCAGACCGCCGCCCGTGAACCGGTCGGCGTACCGCGCCGTCGTGATGACGGCCCGCGCCCCGGATTCGGCGCACAGCGTCTCGATCCGCGCGGCCGGGGCGCCGGGGTCCACCGGGCAGTACGCGGCGCCCGCGAGGAGGACTCCGAGGATGGCGGTGATCGCCTCGATGCCGCGGGGCAGCGCGACGATCACCAGGTCTCCGGGAGCGGTGCCCGAACCGGCCAGCCGCCCGGCCACACCGTGCGCGGCGGCCAGCAGTCCGGCGTAGCTGAGGGTGGCGCCGTCGAACTCGACGGCGGTCGCGTCCCCGTGGGTGGCGGCGTGCTCGGCCATCAGGTCGAGGACGGGACGCGCGGGGCGGGGCAGCGGCCCCCCGTCGAGGGTCACCGCGGTCCTGGCGGGCCGGGTGGTCCGGCGGGAGCCCGGTTCGCCCAGCGGGCGGTCCGGTGCGGCCGTCGCGTCGTTCAGCAGGGCCAGCACCGCGTACTGGTGCCGGGCGAGTTCGGGCTCGCTGTACAGCTCCGGGTGCGCGTCGAAGGCGAACCGCAGGCCCGCGCCCTCGGCCCGGTCGTAGACGTTGACGGACAGGTCGTCGACCGGTCCCGCCGACACGTTGTGGACGGTGCTGCGGTGCCCGGCGAAGCGCAGGTCGTACTCGAACGGCATGATGTTGACGCCGGGACCCGACAGACGGCGCTTTCCGCCGACCAGCTTGAGTTCCCTGCGCAGGTGCTCGTACCGGTAGCGCTGGTGCGGCAGCCCGGCGCGCAGCTCCGCCGAGACGCGGCCGGCCAGGTCGCGCAGCGTGTCGCCGTCGCCGACCGCGATCCGCAGCGGCAGGACGTTGCGGACCATGCACGGCACCCGCAGCGACACCGAGCCGAGCCGGCCCATCGCGGGCAGGCTCAGCACCACTTCGGGCTCGCCCGACACCTGGCCGAGGTACCCGGCGGTGACCGCGAGCACCACGTCGGACCAGGTGACGGAGAGCTCACGGGCGACCGCGCGCAGCGTTTCGGTCTCCGCCGCGCCGAGGTCGGTCACCCGGCGCCGGAAGGTGCGGGCGGGCAGTGCGGAACGGTCGGCGAGGCTGGGTACCGGCGGGCGGTCCGCGAACCGCCGGGTCCAGTAGGCCCCGTCGGTCGCGCGCCGCTTCGACGCCAGATAGGTCCGGTCCTCCTCGAAGACCGACTCCAGGGTGCCGAAGCCGCTCTCCCCCAGCGGTGTGCCCTGGGCCAGCGCCGTGTAGACGTCCGCGACCCGGCGGGCGACGAGCGACAGGCCGAACCCGTCGAGCGCGATGTGGTGCACGCGGTGGTACCAGAGGAATTCCGCCGGTCCGGTCTGCAGCAGCGCGTGCCCGAAGACGGGGTCGTGGGCGAGATCCACCGGGCGGGCCAGATCGCGCTCCATCCAGGCGGTGGCGGCGGCCCGCGGGTCCGGCTCGGCGGTCAGGTCCGCGGTGTGCAGGCGCCAGTCCACGGCCGGCACCGCGATCTCCCACGGCCGGCCGTCCACCTCGACGAACCGAACGTTGAGCGCCTCGACCTCGCCGACGACATGGTGCAGGGCCTTGTCGAACGCCGCCACGTCCACCGGCCCATGGATCTGTACGTATTCGGCGGTGTTGTACGCGGGGCTCTCCACGTCGAGCTGATGGCCGGTCCAGATGCCCTCCTGCGCGGTGAGCAGGGCCCGGCGGCCCGCGGGCGCGGTGCGGTGGTCAGGCGTCGGCACGTGCGCCTCCGGACTGCCGGTCCGACAGCAGCTGCCACCACTGGGCGAACGAGGTGCGCTCCGCCAGTTCGACGAAGCTGACCTCGGCCCCGGCCGCGCGCCAGCGCTCGGCGAGGGTGACGATGCGCAGCGAGTCCAGGCCGGCGTAGAGCGGGTTCTCCTCCAGGTCGACCTCGTCGGGCTGCTGGTGGAGGAACTCGGCCAGATCGGCACGGAAGTCCGCGAGTGTCAGGGGCGTTGAGGGCGTCAGGGGCTCAGGCACAGTCATGTGGTCTCTCTCGAAGTCACGCGGGGTGTCGCGGGCGGCGGGGTCAGTTGACCTTGCGCCCGGCGTCGTCCCAGAAGCGGTCACGCAGCTCCCGGCGCAGGATCTTGCCGCTCGGATTGCGGGGCACGTGGTCGATGAACTCGTAGGTGGCGGGCAGCTTGAACGCGGCCAGCCGTTCCACCAGGAAGCGGTGCAGATCCCGGGGTTTCGGCGGCTCCTGGCCCGGGACGGCGACGACGAAGGCCCGGACGCTCTCGCCCCAGCGCTCGTCCGGCGCTCCGACGATCACCGCTTCCGCGACACCCGGGTGTGCTTCCAGCGCCGACTCGATCTCGGCCGGGTAGACGTTCTCGCCGGCCACGATGACGGCGTCCTTGATGCGGTCGCTGATGAAGACATAGCCCTCGTCGTCCAGGTAACCGGCGTCCCCGGTGTGCACCCAGCCGTCGACGAGCGTCTCGCGGGTCTTGTCGGGCAGGCCCCAGTACTCCAGCATCCGGGCCGGAGTGGCCAGGCACACCTCGCCGACGACGCCGGGCGGCAGCGGTTCGCCCTTGTCGTCGATCACCTTGCAGCCGATGCCCGGGTACGGCCGTCCGGCGGCCTTCATCCGTGCCCCGCCGGGCACATGGGCGGCGGGCGGCAGACACACGGCCGTGTTGCCGGTCTCGGTCAGACCGTAGATCTGGGCGAAGTCGCTGCCGAACATCGTCAGGCTCTCCTCCAGCAGCGCCTCGGAGATCGGCGAACCGCCGTAGACGATCTTCCGGAGGGTGCCGAAGTCCCCCGGTGCCACTCCGGGTTCCGCGAGGATCATGCGCAGCATCGCGGGCACCACGCAGGCGGTGGTGATCCCGAGGTCGCGGATGAGGGCGACGGCGTCGGGTGCGGAGAAGGCGCGCATCACCACCACCGTGACCCCGGCGTTGAAGTTCTGGGTGGCCCACCACAGGCCGCCGACGTGGAATCCCGGTATGCCGACCAGGGCGATGTCGCCGGTCCGCCAGTCGATCCAGTCCAGACCCTCGCCGGCCAGCGCGTCCCGGACGGCGAAGAAGCTGCGGTGCGCGAGGACGACTCCCTTGGGCAGTCCGGTGGTTCCGCTGGTGTAGAGCTGGGCGATCGCGTCGTCAGGGCCCGATCCGGGGTGCAGATCGGTGTCCGGCCGCGCGTCCTTCCAGGACCGGTACTCCGGCCGGTCACCGTCGGGAGCACCGCCGAGCAGGACCACGGTTCCCGGCGGCTCGGTCGGCATGCGGTCGACGACCGGGGTGAACTCACTCTCCAGAAAGAGCAGTTCACTCGCCGAGTCCTGGAGGATGTGACTCACCTCGGGAGCGGTGAGCCGCCAGTTGACCGGCACCAGTACCGTCTCGCTCTTGGCGCACGCGAAGAGGATCACGTAGTAGTGCTCGGACTCCCGGCCGAGGTGCGCGACCCGCGCTCCCGGCGCGAGTCCCGCGGACCGGATCGCGTGGGCGACGCGGTTGCTCTCCCGGTGCAGCTCGCCGTAGGTGAGCGTACGGTCCTCGCAGCGTACGGCCGGGGTCTCCGGCCGTACGGCGGCGTGGAAGGCCGCGGTGTCCCACAGCGTCCGCAGGAACGGGTAGTACGGGCGTTCGTCGTCCTGCGGACGACCCACGGTGCTCACAGCCACTGTCCTTTCTGGGGCCGCGCGCCGCCGCTGGACAGGACGGCGGCGCGCGGCGGTTTCAGGGGGCCTTCAGGACGCGCCGACGGCGGCTTCGTCGAAGGCGTTGACGAAGGCGAGCTTCACCTCGCCGTCGCAGCGGCCGCCCGCCGCGTCCCAGTACCGGTAGGAGGTGTCCGCGATGATCAGCGGAGCGCCGCCGCCGGGTGAGCGCCGGTCCACCGCGAGGAACTCGAACTCCCCCGAGAAGGCACGGGCGTTGATGGGACGGCGGAAACTCCCGCCGAACCGGGCGATGAGGATGTCGGGCAGCTGATGCCGCCAGTAGTCCTCCAGCGTCCAGGAGCTGAATTCCGCCAGCAGCCCCTCCTTGACCGACTTGGCGACCACGTAATACATCATCTGGTTGTAACTGATGTTCACCTCGACCGCGTTGAGGTGCCCGGTGTCGTCGATGTAGCAGGACTCGTCGATGGAGAATTCACACACGGCCGACACCCGGCCGTTCTCCGCGGTGACCTCTGCGGACCGGAGATAGCAGCAATTCGCCTTGTAAGGCCGCAGCACCTGCGACAGGAGTTCGGTGTCGGTGACGTAGACGGTCATCGCGCTACGCCGCCGGGGACTCGGTGTCGTAGAGCTTGCGCTCGTCGTGCACCGTGACGCGGAAGGAGACGGTCGGCTCCGGAGTGGCGGTGTGCAGGGCACGGTGGATCAGGCTGCGGTTGTCCCACACCAGCAGGTCGCCCTGCTCGAAACTCTGCAGGTGGATACCGGGATGGGTGAACTCGTCGTCGAGCTGCCCGGTGGCCTCGAACAGCCGGCGCAGCAGCGTCTCGTCGAGCGGCACGCCGTTCGCGTCCTCCAGGCCGACGGTGAATCCCTCGCTGAGGTACAGCACCGTCTCGCCGGTGAACGGGTGGGTGAAGGTGGTGGGCTTCACCACCGGCGGGGTCTTGGTCTCGACCTCCTCCAGGATTTCGGAGATGGGCCGGTACACGTCGTGCGGCCGGATCTTGAAGTACTTCCGTACGGAATGCCGTGCGTAGGTGCCCTCGATGTCCTGCTTCAGATCCTCGGGCAGTGCCTCGTACGCCCGGCCCATGTCGATGAAATAGGTTCCGCGGCTCTTCTGCGGAATCACCTGCGGGTAGATGAGGGTGAGTCCGAACGGGTCCGGCATGAACATGTAGTCGGCGTGCCAGAACTTGCCGGTCTTCGGTACCCCGATCTGCTTTCCGTCCTTGGGGACGTTCGAGGAGACGAATATCTCCTCGACCTCGGGGTGCTGGTACATGGGCTCGTAGTACGTCTCGGGACGGCCCAGCCGCTTGCCGAGTTCGAGGAACTGTTTGGGCGACAGGTCCTGGCCCTTCAGCACCGCGATCTTGCGGGTGTAGACGGTCTGCTTGAGCGTCGCGATGTCCTCGTCGGAGGCGGCGGCGTGGTCGAAGCCCTCGATGCTCGCACCGAGCGTCTTGCCGGCCTGCGGAGTGATCTTCATGGGGTCAGCCCTTCGGGTGGTGGGTGGTCGAGGTGCCGATCGGGCCGTCGAGCTTGGCGTCGATCAGCCGTACGGCCTCGTCGAGGGTGAGGTCGCCGCGGAGTTCGTTGTCCGCCACCTCGATGCCGAGGTCACGCTCCAGGCGCATGCTGATCTCGACCATCGTCAGCGAGTCGACGTCGAGTTCGGCGAACGACGCCTCGGGGCGGACCCGTTCCGGGTCCGCGTCGTGCAGCTTCGCGATGATCGCGACCAACTGCTCGTAGGTGGTGCTCATGTGGGCTGTCTCCTCCGTTGTCCTTCGGGTACCGGAAGCGGTGAGGTCGGGCCACCGCAGCACGCAGGAGCCCCAGGTGAGGCCGCCTCCGAACGCGGTGAGCAGGATGCGCTGGCCCGGCTGGACGGCCTGCCGGTCGGCGGCGTCGGCGAGGGCGAGCGGTATCGAGGCGGCGCCGGTGTTGCCGACGGACTCGATGTTGGACACACAGGCGGTCCTGGCGAGGCCGAGCTCATCGGCCACCGAGTGCAGGATCCGCAGATTGGCCTGGTGGGGCACGAAGTGGTCGACGTCCTCGACCTTCCAGTCGGCGCGCTCCAGCACCGCGCGCGCCGAACCGGCCATACGGGTCACGGCGTGCCGGTAGACCTCCCGTCCACGCATCGCGAAGTGCTGGTCCGCGCGAGTGGCGTCGCCTGCGCGCTGCCGGGAGCCGCCGGCCGCGACGATGATGAGGTCCTCGCCGGCGCCGTCACTGCCGAGGTCGAAGTGGGTCACGGCGCCGAGCTCGTCCGCGTGCCCGGCGCGCAGCACCACCGCCCCCGCACCGTCGCCGAAGATGATCGCGTTCGCCCGGTCGTCGGGGTCCACGATGGCGGAGTACGTGTCCGCGCCGATCAGCAGCACCCGGCGTGCGACGCCGGCCGCGATGAGCCCGGCCGCGGACGCCAGCCCGTAGACGAAACCGGTGCACACCGCGCTGACGTCGAACGCGGCGACACCGTTCAGACCGAGCCGGTCGGCGACGACGGGCGCGGTGGCCGGGCAGGAGCGGTCCGGTGTGGTGGTGGCGACGATCACCGCGTCCACCGACTCGATGCCGGCCGACTCCAGCGCACGGCGGCCCGCCTCGACCGCCAGGTCGGAGGTGGCCTGCCCGGGGTCCGCGAAGTGCCGCCGGCCGATGCCGGTACGGGTTCTGATCCAGGCGTCGGTGGTGTCCAGCCGCTGCGACAGTTCTTCGTTGGTGACGACCCGGGGCGGCAGCCACCCGGCGAGTCCGCAGACGACGGCGACGGGCCGGGACCCGTCGGGCCGGTGGGCCGGGTGGGTCGGATCGGTGGGATCGGTGACGGTGTTCGGCAGGGTCGGAGCGTTCGGGCTGAGCACGACGGTTCTCCTCGGTATGCGTGCACTTGCGCGGCCACGGGGGGCCGGGAGGAAATCGGAGGCAGCAGGGCGGGGGCGGCAGTCGGCAACGCCACGCGTGACCAGGGTCAGGGAGCCGCAGGGGCCGGAGGGGCCGGGGTTAAGGGGCGCGGCACTCTGCGGAAGGCCAGCAGCACCACGGTGCCCAGACAGATGCCGGCCGCGATCACGTACACGGCCGTGCGGATGTCGCCCAGCAGGGCGAGCCGCAGCGCGTCGCCGGTGAGCCCGCCGTGCCGGCCGGTGTCGGCGACGGCCACCAGCACCGCGAGACCGACCGCACCACCGACCTGGAGGGTCGTGGACGCGAGACCGGACGCGACCCCCTGGTCCCCGGGCGCGACCCCGGTGGCCGCCGCGATCCACATCGCGGTCCAGCCGGCGCCCTGCCCGGCGCTCAGCAGCACGATCCCCGGCAGCACCCGCGCGTACGAGCCGTCGGCGGTCAGCCCCAGCGCGAGCAGCGCGGCACCGGCGGCGCCCAGCAGCAGTGCTCCCAGCAGGGTCTTCGTCATCCCGATCGCGCCGACCGCCAGCTCACCCGCCTTGGTGCCGGCCGCGACCACGAGCGCCGGTACGAGGAAGGCGAGTCCGGTCTCGAGGGCGCTGTAGCCGCGGACCGTCTGGAAGTACAGCGTCAGGAAGTACGGCAGTGAGCTGAAGGTGGCGCTGAACACCGCGGTCAGCCCCATGGCGGCGACCAGGCTCCGGTGGGCGAACAGCCGGGCCGGGGTGAGCGGATCGCGGGTGCGGGTCTCGATGACCGCGAAGGCCGCGAGCAGGGCGACGGAGGCCACCGAGCAGCCGAGGACGGAGAGGCTGGTCCAGCCGGCCTCGGGCGCGTGCACCAGGACGAAGACCAGCAGGGTGATGCCGCCGGTCGCCGCGAGCGCGCCAGCCACGTCGAACTCCCGCCGCTGACCCCGCACTTCGTCGACCGGGAACAGCATCCAGCCCGCCACGGCGATCGCCCCGGCCAGCGGCACGTTGACGTAGAAGACCGACGGCCAGCCGAACGCGTCGACGAGCACTCCGCCGAGCAGGGAGCCGAAGCAGAGTCCGCCCGCGCCCGCGGCGCCCCAGACGGCGAGCGCCCGGTTGCGGGCCGGTCCTTCGCTGAACAGCGTATTGATCAAAGAGAGAGTGGCGGGAAACAGCAGGGCCCCGCCGATGCCCTGGACGGCGCGGACGGCCACCAGGACGGTGGCGGATCCGGCCAGTCCGCCGACGAGCGAGGAGCCGGCGTACAGCAGCGCGGCGACGACGAAGACCCGGCGGCGGCCGACCAGGTCCGTGGTGCGGCCGCCCAGCAGCAGGAATCCGGCGGTGGCGACGACGTAGGCGCTGACCACCCACTGGAGGTCCTGGGCCGAGAAGCCGAGACCGCTGCCGATGCTCGGGAGCGCGACGTAGACGACGTTGAAGTCGAGAGCGATGACGAGCTGGGCGGTGGCCAGGACGAACAAGGACAGTCCGAGACGTTGGCGCGATGGAGCGGGTGGTGCCTTCAGTGCAGACATGCTCGGACGTTCCCCCTTGGAATCCGCCCCTGGTCGTATGCCCGTCATACGCCGGGAGCGGCGGCCCGTCCTGGATCCTGACCGAGGTGCCGGAAGGCGGCAAACGCCGTGCATTCGTTTTGGACTGTCCTGACGTCCTGTTGCGAATGCGGCTTCCTTATGATCCGGAGGATCCGCCGTTTCGGAGCAAGGGGATGTGCCGCCGATATCTGGCCAAAATAATGGGCACTCCGGAAGACGATGTCAACCCGGGCCACTGACCAAACCTGCTATTTTTGGCCATTCCTGGGACCCTGCACCGCACAGGAGATGGCGAATTCCGACCGTAACTCCCGCGACACCGTGTCGTTCTCACCACACCGGCCTTCAACAGGTGTTTTACAGTAGTCGGATGACGGAGCCGTTCAGTTCCCGGCCCCTTCGATATTTTTCATCACACCTTACTGAGTTGCCGATCGGGCTACCAGCCCCGAACAGCATGCAAACATTAGGGAGTGGCATTGACTCCCGTGGCAGAAACCCGCACTCCCTCGCGTTCCGCCAGCTCCTGGCGTATATCCAGGGCCGCGCCACCACCGGCCCTGCTCGGATTCCTGGTGTTGTTGGCCGTGTTGATGGCGGGCTCGTTCGCGGTCGGCCGGGCGGCCGGTCCCGTCTCCCCCGGAATCCACCGGACAGGCAATGACGCACCGGGTGTTCCGGGCGATCCGGCGCCGGATTCCGGGCCGGGATCCGGGCCGGGATCCGGGCCCGGTTCCGAGCCGGGAGCACCGTCGGAACCGGACAGCGACGGCGGTGGGATGCCGGGCATGGGCGGCATGGGGTCGCAGGGGCCCGAGCTCCCGGCGGCCGGACGATGACGGCCACCGGTCCGGTCACCACGGACCTGGTCGTCGGCGGTATGACGTGCGCGGCCTGCGTCGGCCGGGTGGAGAAGAAGCTCGCGAGGCTCCCGGACGTGACCGCCAGCGTGAATCTGGCCACCGGCCGGGCCCGGGTCACCCACCCGCCGGAGATGCCCGCCGAGCAGCTGATTTCAGCCGTCGAGCAGGCCGGCTACACCGCCGAACTGCCACGGCCGCCCGCACCGGCCGGCACCGGAACCACCGCGGCGGCCGACTGCGCCCGGCCCGATGGCGCCACGGCCCGTGACGCCGACCGGGACCGGTTGCTCGGCACCGCGGCGCTCGCGCTCCCCGTCATGCTGCTGTCCATGGTCCCGGCCTGGCAGTTCAACCACTGGCAGTGGCTGTGCTTCACCCTCGCCGCACCCGTCGCCGTATGGGGGGCCTGGCCCTTCCACCGGCTGGCCCTGCGGGGGCTGCGGCACTCGGCGGCCACCATGGACACACTGGTGTCCGTGGGGGTGGCCGCGTCCTTCCTCTGGTCCGTGTACGCGCTGTTCCTCGGCGGGGCCGGCGAACAGAACATGCGGATGCCGTTCAACTGGCTGCCGACGGCGGGCGACGGGGTCGCCCATGTGTACCTGGAGGCGGCGGTCGGCGTTCCGCTGTTCGTACTGACCGGGCGCTATCTGGAGGCACACGCGCGGCGCGGCACCGGCTCGGCGCTCCGCGCGCTGGCCGAACTCGGCGCCAAGGACGTCGAGTTGCGGGACCGCAACGGACACGGCGGCCCACGGATACCGATCGCCGAGCTGCGGGTGGGCCAGGAGTTCCTCGTCCGGCCCGGGGAGAAGGTCGCCACCGACGGTGTCGTGGTGGAGGGCAGTTCCGCGCTCGATCTCTCCCTGGTCACCGGTGAGAGCACACCGGTGGAGGTCGGGCCGGGCACCACGGTGGTGGGCGCTGCGGTCAACTCCGGCGGGCTGCTGGTGGTGCGGGCGACAGCCGTCGGCGCCGACACCCAACTCGACCGGATCACCCGTCTGGTGACCGACGCCCAGGCGGGCAAGGCCCGTATCCAGCGGCTCGCGGACTCCGTCGCGGGCGTGTTCGTCCCCGCCATCGTGACGGTCGCCGCCACCGTGCTCAGCTTCTGGCTGGGAGCGGGGGCCGGCGCGGAGGCCGCCGTGACCGCCGCCGTCGCCGTACTGGTCGTGGCCTGCCCGTGCGCGCTCGGCCTCGCCACCCCCACCGCCTTTCTCGCCGCCACCGGTCGCGGCGCCCAACTGGGCATCCTGGTCCGCGAGCCCGAGGCACTGGAGCGGCTGCGCCAGGTGGACACCGTCGTGTTCGACAAGACCGGCACGCTCACCACCGGCCGGATGGCCCTCGTCGAGACCACGACCGTTCCCGGAGGGCCGGCCGCGGCCGAGGTGCTGCGGCTGGCGGGCGCGGTGGAGCACGGCTCTGAGCACCCCATCGGGCGGGCGGTGGCCGCCGCCGCGCGCCGCCGCGCCGGAGAGGGCACCGCTCTCCCCGGGGCCGAGGACTTCCGGGCGCTGCCCGGCGTCGGTGTGTCCGGCCGGGTCGAGGGACGGGAGGTCCGGGTGATCGGCCCCCGCGGCCGATCCGCTCTCCCCGGTGTCCTGCGGCAGGCGCTCGACCGGGCGGAGCACGCCGCGCACACCGCCGTCGTCGTGGAGCTGGACGGCCGGGCGGTCGCCGTGCTGGCCGTCGGCGACACCGTCCGCCCTTCCAGCTATCGCGCCGTGCGCCATCTGCGGGAGCTCGGCATCGAATCCGTCCTGCTGACCGGCGACGGCCCCGCAGCGGCCAAGGCGGTCGCCGAGCAGGCCGGCATCACCCAGGTGCACGCGGGTGTCCTCCCGCAGGGCAAGGCGGAGATCATCACCGGACTGCAGGCCGCCGGGCGGCGGGTGGCGATGGTCGGTGACGGCGTCAACGACGCCGCGGCGCTGGCCGTCGCCGACCTCGGGATGGCGATGGGCGCGGGGACCGACGTGGCGATCGGCGCGGCCGACATCACGCTCGTCCGCGAGGACATGGAGGCGGTCGTGGAAGCGGTCCGGCTCACCCGCCGCACCCTGCGCACGATCCGCGCCAACCTCGGCTGGGCGTTCGGGTACAACCTCCTCACCGTGCCGCTCGCGGCCACCGGCTGGCTCGACCCGATGTTCGCGGCGCTGGCGATGTCGGCCAGCTCGGTGCTCGTCGTCGGCAACAGCCTGCGGCTGCTCGCTCCTTCGGCCGGCGGCGGACCCGGCCCGGGTTCCGGGCCGGGAGGCGGCGGGCGGTCCGGGCGTACGCCGGGCCGGCGGCAGGGCGGCGAACGGTCCCTGGCGGGTGCGCGATGAGTACGCCGATCCGCGACGACGACCGGCCCGCCTCCGGCACGGACGGCATCGTCCTGGAGGTGCCGGGTGCGGTGCGCGCCGCGCTGGTCCCGGTGGCCACCTGCGTGGCCGTGCTGGCGCTGCTCACCGCCTATACGACGACGGGCGCGGCCGGTGAACCCCCGGCCCGCATCACCGTCACCGACGCCCGGCTCTTCCGGCCCACCAACACCGAGGCGACCGCGGCCTTCTTCACCCTCCGCAACTCCGGCGGCACCGACGACATCCTGCTGTCGGTGGACTCCCCGGTCCTGGGGCCGGCGATGCTCACCCGCACGGTCGTCCGCGACGGAGCCGGCCGGATGACACCCGCCGGCCCGGTCGCGGTGCCCGCGCACCGCGTCGTGACCATGGATCCGGCCGGGCTCGACGTCATGATCCAGCGCCCGCCGCGGCTGCCGCTGGGCGAGCGGGTGCCGTTCGTCCTGCGCTTCCGGGACAGCGGGGTCATACGCGTCGAGGCCGTGGTCGTCCGTCCGGGAGCCTGACCCCGGACGGACGACGGCCCGTCAGCCCCCGGTCATCCCTCCCCCATCAGCTTCCGGATCTCGGTGATGAGGGCGACGAGCGCCGCCCGCTCCGGGACCGTGGTGTCGGGGTGCCAGAGGTCGATCAGCAGGGCGGTGCGCGGCCGGTTGCCGCGGTTCCACGCGTCGTGCTCGAAGGAGTAGTCGAACAGCAGGCACTTGCCCTCCTCCCAGCTCCTGGTCTCACCGGCGACCGTGATGCCGCAGCCCTCCGGGATGTCCACGGCGAGGTGCAGATTGATGCTGAAGTTCCACAGGTCGTGGTGCGGGGCAATCGACGCGCCTGGCAACAGCGTGGAGAAGTGGCTCTCCAGGAGCGGGCAGATCTTCCCGGTGTCGACCGCGTACTCCTCGAGCACCCCGAACGCCGTCGGCACGACGTCCGCCGACTCCCGAACCAGGTCTCCCTTGCGGTACAGATACAGCGCCTGCCAGTCCTCCTGGCGCGTCAGGTAGTGCTCGTAGTCGGAGAACGCGGCCCGGCGCTCGGACCAGGCCTCCGCCAGCTCGCTTCTTATGGCGGAGTGCGCGGCTTCGAGAGCGTGCACCACGGGGGCCAGCTCCTGGTGTTCGTACGGGTCGTGCCACGGGCGCTGCGAGATCCCGGGCATGATCCACTTGGCGCCCTTCTGCAGCGGGTGCCGGTCCTGCCGCCCCGGCTCCAGCATCTGCTCGACGCGCTCGATGGCCCCCGCCCCGTACTGCTCCCGCAGTGCGGCGAAGGCCTTCTCCATCTCGGGGGTCATGCGTGGCTCCAGACGTGCTGCGGTGTGATGTGGCGTGGACGGATGGGGTACTCGGCGGTCTCGTGCCCACGGTCGGGGTGCTCCGTGAAGGGGCGATCCGTGGCGTGGTGCTGCTCCGTGGCGTGCTGCCGGTGTGCGGCTCCCGGGCGCGGCGCCGTCTCCGCCGCCTTCAGCAGGACGACCAGGTCGTCGCGGGCGCGGGCGACGCGGGACCGTACGGTGCCGATCGGGCAGCCGGCCGTGGAGGCGGCCTCGGCGTAGGACAGGCCGAGCAGCTGGGTGAGGACGAACGCCTCCCGGCGTGGCGCCTGCAGGGTGTCGAGCAGTTCGAGCATCGCCACGCCCTCCTCGAAGCCCGGCACCCCGACGGGCTGGGTTCCCTCGGCGGCGCTGCGCCAGTCGACGGCGTCGGAGATTCGGGGCCGGGCGGCGGCGTGCCGGTAGCGGTCGATGACGGCCCGGCGGGCGATCGACAGCAGCCAGGTCCGCGCGCCCGAACGGCCGGCGAACCGCGGCAGGCCGCCCAGCGCCCGCAGGAACGTGTCCTGGGTCAGGTCGTCGGCGCCGTGCACATCGCCGCTCAGATGGGCGGTGAACCGCCAGACGTCGCTGTACGTCGCCTGTACGAATCGCTCGACCGCCACTGGATCACCGCCGCGCGCGGCGAGCGCCCACTCGGTGACCTGTTCGTCGTCCTTGCGAGCCGACGCCCTCGGGGCGCCCCTCACCAGGGCATGAGTCATCACAAAAGGTCCTTCTCGTGCTGCACGGCCGCACCACGGCGTGAAGCGGCCGTCGGCGAACGGCATCTCAGGACCGGCGGTGTCCGTCCGGACGGGCCCGGTCCGTGTCCCCCGGCCGCGGTCGGCGGGCGGTGGGAGAGATCCGTGTGGTCAGGGACCGGCCTGCGCGACGGCGCCGGCCGTGGGCGCGGCGGCGTACGGGCAGGCGGGTGCTCCGCCCGTCACCCGGGCGCGCGGCATTGGTCGGCCGGGCGCGCCGGGGACGAGCGGTGTCAGCAGTGCCGGACGGCTGCTGGTGGGCCCCTGCGGGACAGGACGTGGTGCAGCAGAACGCCGCGCAGCGCGTGCGCGGGAGCGTCGTCGGCGGTACGGCGCGGGCACGGCCGGCCGTCGTCCTGAGCGGTGCGGAAGAAGCGGCACAGCACGCGCCAGACGCGTCGCAACGGGGCGGCCACCAGGGCCGACAGGGCCCGTCCGAGACGGAAGGCGCCCGCCTCACCGCGCCACAGCCACAGTCCGCAGACCACGGCGGCGAGCAGGTGGGCGAGGAACATCGTGGTGGAGTCGTGGCCGCCGGACGACATGCCCATGAGGTCGGAGTCGGCGATCGGGTGACCGGCGGAACCGGACATACCCATGCCCATGTTCATGCTCATGTCCATGTCGCCGATGCGCATGACCGCGGACATCGCGGCGGAGCCGCTGTGCATGCCCGGCATGTCGTGGGACATGAGGCCGGCCGTTCCCCGGCCGAGTGGCTGGGTGAGCCCGAACAGGGTGTGCAGGCCGAGTTGGGCCAGGACGGTGGATCCGGTGACGACCAGAACGCCGCGTTCCCGCCCGGCCAGCCACCAGGCGGCCGAGGCCGTACCGGAGAAGGCCGCGCAGAGCGACCACCACGGAACGGGGACGCCGGAGGCCCAGGAGTGCCCGAGCGCTGCCATCAGCACGCAGACGGCCGCGAACATCGCGGCTCGTGCGGTGCGGGACGCCGGCCCGGTGGTCATGCGGCCATCGTGCCACCCCGGCCCGCCCGATGGGAGCGATATGGCCCCGGACCTGACCGTTTGTGATGTAGGTGATGAGAATCCGGCGGGTTCGGCGGTCTCCGGCCCGGGTGGTGCGGGGCCGGGGCGTCCTCTTGGTTTCGGTGCCGGTGAGTGCGAGCATGTCGCTCGCCCGCGAGTGATCGCGGTTGGCGGAGTGTTCACCGTGGTTCCATCCATCGGTCACGGAGGGTTCTCCACCACCTGAGGAGACTGTCAGCGCATCCGCACTGCCACGGACGACCCTGGAGGCCGGCCTCTCATGACCGCCATCGACCGCCGACGATTCATGCAGCTGGCCGGTGGCACCGCCGCCGCCTCCATGCTGTCGAACAGCATCGCCCGAGCCGCGGAGATCCCGGCGAACCGCCGCACCGGCTCGCTGCGCGACGTCGAGCACATCGTCGTCCTGATGCAGGAGAACCGATCCTTCGATCACTACTTCGGTACGCTGCGCGGCACCCGCGGGTTCGGTGACCCCCGGCCGGTGGTGCTGCCCAGCGGCAAGACGGTCTTCCACCAGTCCGACGGCACGAAGGACGTCCTGCCCTTCCACCCGGAGGCGGACAATCTCGGCCTGCAGTTCCTCCAGGACCTCAACCACGACTGGAACGGCGGCCACGCCGCCTTCAACCAGGGCAAGTACGACCGCTGGGTGCCGGCCAAGACCGCGACGACGATGGCCTACCTGACGCGCGAGGACATCCCCTTCCACTACGCGCTGGCCGACACGTTCACCATCTGCGACGCGTACCACTGCTCGCTGCTCGGCCCCACGGACCCCAACCGCTACTACATGTGGACCGGCTTCGTCGGCAACGACGGCACCGGCGGCGGACCCGTCATCACCAACGCCGAGGCCGGCTACTCCTGGACGACGTACCCCGAGCGCCTGGAGAAGGCCGGGGTCTCCTGGAAGATCTACCAGGACGTGGGCGACGGCCTCGACGCGGCCGGCGGCTGGGGCTGGATCGAGGACGCCTACCGGGGCAACTACGGCGACAACTCGCTGCTCTACTTCGACCAGTACCGCAACGCGAAGCCGGGCGACCCGCTCTACGACAAGGCCCGCACCGGCACCGACGCCAAGGCGGGCGAGGGCTTCTTCGACATCCTCAAGGCCGACGTGGCGGCCGACCGGCTGCCCGCGGTCTCCTGGATCGCGGCGCCCGAGGCCTTCACCGAGCACCCGAACTGGCCGGTCAACTACGGCGCCTGGTACATCTCCCAGGTGCTCGACGCGCTGACCTCCAACCCCGAGGTGTGGAGCAAGACCGCGGTCTTCATCACCTACGACGAGAACGACGGCTTCTTCGACCACGCCGTGCCGCCGTACCCGCCGTCCTCCCCGGCGCAGGGGAAGTCGACCGTGGACATCACGGGCGAGCTGTTCACGCCCACCGGAACCGACCACAGCGTGCCCGGCGCCTACGGCCTGGGGCAGCGGGTCCCGATGTTCGTGGTGTCCCCGTGGAGCAAGGGCGGCTGGGTCAACTCCCAGGTCTTCGACCACACCTCGATCATCCGGTTCATCGAGCAGCGCTTCGGCGTCCACGAGCCGAACATCTCGCCCTGGCGCCGGGCGGTCTGCGGCGACCTCACCACCGCGTTCCAGTTCGGCAGGACCGACACCAGGGTCCCGTCGCTCCCCGACACCGCCGGCTACGTCCCGCCGGACCGCGACCGGCACCCCGACTACGTGCCGGTGCCCCCGGCCAACCCGGTGCTGCCGAAGCAGGAACCCGGTCTGCGCCCGGCCCGCGCGCTGCCGTACGACCTGGCCGCCGACGCCGGGGTCGACGTCAAGGGCCACCGGCTGAAGATCGACTTCGCCAACCACGGCAAGGCCGGCGCGAACCTGTACGTCACCTCCGCCACCGCCACGGACGGCCCGTGGACGTACACCGTCGAGGCGGGACGGCGGCTGTCCGACAGCCTGGCCATCGCTCCTGCGGGGCACAGCGCCTACGACGTCACCGTGCACGGCCCCAACGGCTTCCTGCGGCAGTTCGCGGGCCACGCCGGCAGCCGGGGCCCTGAGGTCACCGCGGCCCATGACCGGAGCAGCGGCCAGGTGCGGCTGGTGCTCAGCAATCCGGGCACCACGACCGTCAAGCTCACCGTCAAGGACGGGTACGGGCACGAGCGCCCGGCCACGTACCGGCTGCGGCCCGGCGCGCGCGCCGTCCACATCGCGCACCCGCGGCACAGCCACGACTGGTACGACCTGACGGTCCGCTCCGACCAGGACGGCGCCTTCCTGCGCCGGCTGGCCGGCCATGTCGAGACCGGCAAGCCCGGTATGAGCGACCCGGCGATCGCCACTCGCTGAGCCGCCGTCCGGCCGTTCCTCCTCCGCTAGACGGTCAGGGGCGGCCTGACGAGCGCCGGGTCCTGGCGGAGGATCGACTGCTGGAGCCGGGCCAGTTCATGGCCCGGCTCCACTCCCAGTTCGTCGACGAGCATCTCCCGGGTCGTTCTGAACAGGGCGAGCGCCTCGGCCTGCCGGCCCGAGCGGTAGAGCGCCAGCATGAGGCCGGCGCGCGGCCCCTCCCGGAGCGGGCATTCGCGGATGACGCCCTTCAGCAGGGCGACGGCCTCCTCGTTCCGGCCGAGCGCCAGGGCGGCCGTCGCCTGGTACTCGGTCGCGGACGTCCGCAGCTCCTCCAGCCTCGCGATCTCCGCGGCGAGCGGTTCGTGTTCGGCGAGACCGGCCATCGCGGGGCCGCGCCACAGCCGCAGCGCCCTGGTCAGACAGCGGTACGCCTCCATGGCGCGACCCACCTCCAGCAGCGACCGGCCCTCCGACACGAGCCGCGCGAACCGGACTCCGTCGACCTGTTCGTCGGGAGCGTGCAGGGAGTACCCGCCGGGAACGCTGCGCACCAGGCGCACCGATCCGTCGGGCGGCCCTGGTTCCAGGAGTTTCCTGAACCGCGAGACATAGCTCTGAAGACTGTTGACGGCGCTGGGCGGCGCCTCGTCCCCCCATACACAGTCGATGAGCCGGGGCACCGGAACGAACGTGTTGCGGTGCATCAACAAAGCTGCCACGACAGCCTGTTGTCTACGCCCGCCCGGGCTGATCGAACGGTTTTCGTCGGCGATGGTGACAGGTCCGAGTAAGCGGAACTCCATGGTCTCCCCCCAGACCGATGGTGCGTCTTTCACGGTCATTGTTTAACACGCGCATCTCATGGATGAGAAGTAGGCCTGCTACGCACTTTGCACGCAGGTTGCACGAATTCTGCAAGGTCGCCCGAGGACTGTGTCTTTACCGGCTCCACGGTGGAGCCGACGGGGGTGATGCACATGTCCGCAGATCCATTGACGGCGCAAACGGTACAAGGAGATCCGGACGCGGTCATGCGGACCGCGGCCGGGCAGGTCGGCGTCCACGAGGGCCGTGATCACGGCGACTGGAACAACATCCAGCGGTACAGCGACGAGGTCCCCGGCCTGGAGTGGTCGCAGGGGCAGCCCTGGTGCGCGACCTTCGTCTCCTGGGTGGCGCTGCGCGCCGGCGCGGCCGCCCTGTTCCCGCGTACCGCGGCGTGCGCCACGGGCGTCGCGTGGTTCAGGGAGCGCCGGCGGTTCTCCGAGTATCCGGCGGTGGGAGCCCAGGTCTTCTACGGTGCCGGCGGTGCCGAGCACACGGGCGTGGTGGAGCGGTTCGATGCCACGCGCATCTACACGATCGAGGGCAACACCAACGTGAACGGCTCGGCCGAGGGCGACGGGGTCTACCGGCGGGTGCGCGAACGCGCCTCGCCCCGGGTGTACGGCTACGGCTACCCGAAGTACCCGGGCGGCATCGATTCCGCCGATCCGGCCTGGCCCCGTCCGGCGCCCACCCCGCACCCGCCCGCCCTGGAGCCGTTCCCCGGCACGCAGTGGTTCCACACCGCGCCGCACAGCCCGATCATCACGGCGATGGGCCGCCGGCTGGTGGCCGAAGGAGTGGCGCTGTACAGCCAGGGGCCGGGCCCGCGGTGGACCGATACCGACCGGCGTTCGTACGCGAAGTTCCAGCTGAAGATCGGTTATCGGGGTTCGGACGCCGACGGCTGGCCCGGCCCGGTTTCCTGGGCGAAGCTGCGCGTGCCGAATACCTGACCTTTCGCCCGGAATTCCCTCTTCGAATTTCCGTCCCACGTACATGAGTTCGCATTCCTGCGACAGTGGGGGAATTCCGCGCCGAAAGCCTTGTCGGTGTCCGGGTGGGATTCCCTAACCGACGTCGATGCCGTAGTCCCGGACCAGTGCTTCCAGCCCGCCCTCGTATCCCTTGCCGCCGATGACGAACTCCCAGTCGCCGCTGGCCCGGCGGCGGAAGGAGCCGAGGATCAGCGCGGTCTCGCCGGCCCGGCCGTCGGAGACCTCCAGCCGGTCGAGTTCGGCTCCCGATCCGTCCGACAGCCGGATGAAGGAGTCGGTGAAGCCGGCGAGGTCGGCGTGCGGATTGATCTCGGGGTCGATCGACACCGCCAGCACGAGCCGGTCCGCGCTCGGGGGAAGGGCGTCGAAGGCGACCCGGACGGCGGCCTTGTCCCGGGCGGGCCGGGACACCGCACGCACCGCTCCGTCGGGCGTCTGCGCGTTGTTGAAGAAGACGAAGTGGTCGTCGCTCAGTGCTCGGTTCCCCCGGCAGACGAGCGCGCACACGTCCAGCGCGACACCCCCCGACCAGGACATCCCCAGCAGGTTGTACTCGGTGTCGGGGACGGCCGCCGCGGCCGGTGGAGTGGTCCGCTGGGCCGGCACCGCCGGGCCGCCGCCGAGCCGCCCGCGCAGCCCGTGGCGGCCCAGCAGGTCGACGAGTTCGGGGCCGGAGATCAGCGTCAGCGGTTTGCCGCTGGCGAAGGTGTAGGAGCCGGGGCCGTAGCCCGAGGTCGTCACCAGGACGCCCTTGATCGCGCCCGCTCCCTGCACCGTTCCGAACAGATCGCGTACGGCGGTGGGCGGCACGGTGTGGCGGTAGCGCTTCACCTGCACGATGATCGTGCCGCCGCTGATGGGGTCGGGGTCCAGCGCCTCGACGTCGACGCCCCCGTCGTTGGAGCGCTGCGTCATGACCGCCTGCATGCCGCGGGCCCGGAACAGCTCGGCCACCAGCGACTCGAACTCGATCGGGTCCATCTCGAACAGGTCCGGGTCCTCGCCTCCCCCGTGCGAGACCGTGCCCCGGCCCAGGTCGCCCGGCACCGCACCGGGCCGCACCACGGTGCGCTGGTCGGGGCGTGCGGACAGCTTGCCGCCCAGGCCGTCGACGAGACAGTCCACCGCACTGACCTGGACGAGGTTCAGCCGCTCGAAGACCTGGCGGTCCGCCGCGACCGTGGCGAGGAAGAGCTGGGCCCGCAGTCCGGTCGAGGGGTCGTGGTCGTCCACGAAGCCGTTCAGCGTGACCGAGTCCAGGGTACCGAACTCGTCCGCCGCGAACAGTTCGCGCAGCGCCAGCAGCACGCACTGCGCCACCACGTCCCGGTAGACGGCCCGGCGCTGCCCCACCGGCCTGGCCGTCTCCTTGTCCTGGTCCGCACCGGGCATGTACCGCACCAGCTTGGCCTCCGGAACGATGTCGTAGCCCGGGAGTTCCCAGTTCAGCACGAGGCGGCGGGCGGGCGCGTCGTAGGCGCACGACACCTGGCGCGGGAAGCCCTCCGGCCAGGCCGTGGAGGCGTACAGCGCCGCGGAGAAGTACTCCACCACCGTCTCCGGGTCCCCCCGGCGCATACCGCTGACGTTCTCCGCGATACCGGCGTTGTGACGGCGGATCTCCGCGAGCTGGGCGGCCCGCCAGGCGTCGTACTGCCGCCCGTGCGAGGTGAGTTGCTGCTGCCGCTGTGCCTCGGCGGTCCGCGCGGCCGCCAGGTCGTGCTCGTACCGGGCCTGCGCCTCTTCCTGCGCCCGCCGGCCGGAGCCGAAACCCCAGCCGGACTGCGGGCGGTAGGCGCTCTGCTGCGGCACCGGGACGGGGACGGCGAGCCGGCCGGGGGCGAACGGCTCCAGCTGCTCGGACCGCAGCAGTGCCGAGGTGCGGAACGCCGGGGCCCGGCAGCCCGTCGCGAGCAGCCGGGTCAACGACTCGACCCGCGTGTCGAGTTCCTCGGTGCGCCGTCTGGCGTCCGCCTCGCGGCGCTGCCGGTACGCGGCCTGCTGTTCCCGGTTGCTGCGGGCGAGTTCCCGTTCGGCGTAGCGCTGTTCCCGCTGGTGCGCTTCCAACTGGCGCTGCCGCTGACGCTGCGCCTCGGCCCACACGCCCATCGACCGGTTGGAGCGACTACTCATCCGGGCACACGCCCTCCCCCCGGGTCGCTTCACGGACCCGGAACTGTGCACTGGCACACCCACCAGCAGTACGGCATTTCGCGGTGATCCGACTCTAGTCGGCGTCCGGCCGGTTGATACCTGTTCAGGTCGTTTCCGGGTCGGGACCGCGATGGAATCGGCCGTCGAGGAAGAGCAGCGGCGCGCCGGGTTCCGCGTGGTGGTCGAGCACCTCTCCGATGAGGACGAGATGGTCCCCGGCGGGGACGATGCGGTCGCGGCGGCAGATCAGGGTGCCGATCGTGCCGTCGAGGAGCGGTACCCCGTAGGGTCCCGGCCGGGTGGCGAGGCGTTCGAAGCGGTCGCCGGGGCCGGCGAAGCGGGCCGCCAGTTCGCGCTGGTCGGCGGCGAGCAGGTGCACGGCGAAGTGCGGGGCGGCGGTGAAGGCGGCCCGGTGGTTGGACGCGCGGTTGAGGCACCACAGGACCAGCGGCGGGTCGAGTGACAGGGAGGTGAAGGAGTTGACCGTCAGTCCGGCCGGGCGCCCTCGGCGGACGGTGGTGACGACCGCCACGCCGGTGGCGAAGCGGCCGAGCACCGACCGCAGCGGCCGCTGCCGCTCGCGTACCGCCTCGTCCGCCGTCACCGCTCCGTCCGTCGTCACCGCTCCGTCCGCGCTCATCGCGCGGCTGCCGCCTTGCGCCGGCAGGTGTCCAGCGCCTCCGTGATGTCGGAGTCGTCCGGTGCCAGCCCGGCGGCGATCTCCAGGTCGGCGAGGGCCTCTTCCCAGTGGCCGGTGTCCTGGTGGACGAAGGCGCGGTTGTAGCGCAGCGCGGGGTCGTCCGGCTGCAGTTCCACGGCGTGGCCGAGGTCGAGGGCCGCGGTGTCCAGTTCGCCCATGTCGTAGGCGAGGGCGGCGCGTCCCGACAGTGCCGTGATCATGTCCGGGTCGGCGGCGAGCGCACGGTCGAAGGCCGCCCGGGACTCCTCGAACTCCTCGCGCTCCGCGTGCACCTGGCCCAGGACCGCGTGCAGATAGGGGTTGTCGGGCTCGTGGCCGAGGCCGGTGTTCGCGTCCTGCTCGGCCGCGTCCAGCTCGCCCGCCTCCAGCAGCAGACCGGCCCGGTTGACGTACGCGTCGACGAATTCCGGGACGAGTTCGATGACATAGCTGAAGTCGGCGAGTGCGCCCTCGGTGTCGCCCTCGTTGAGCCGGAGGTCGCCGCGGTTGTAGTAGATCTCCGGGAACGGCGGGGAGAGCCGCATGGCCCTCGCGTAGTCCTCGAACGCCTCCTCGGGCCGGCCCAGCCGGCGCAGGATGTTGCCGCGTTCCAGGTAGTGCTCGGCGTGGTTGGGGTCCTCCCGGATGACGATCGCGTAGTCCGCGAGGGCCTCCTGGATGCGGCCGAGGCTGAGGTAGACCCGGGCCCTGTTGTTCTTGAGCACCGAGCGGTGCAGGACGTGCTCGTCCGGGCCGAGCAGCTCGTCGAGGCTGCTGATCGCCTCGTCGACCAGCCGCAGCGCCTCGGTCGGCTCACCGAGGTTGACCTCCACCAGGGCCAGGCCGTTCTTGTAGAAGGCGCTCTGGAAGGCCCGGTCGCCGCGGTTCTCGATGAGTGACGCGGTGGCGATGGCGGAGTTCAGCCAGGCCTTGGCCTTGAACTCGTCGCGGTCCTCGGGGTCGTTGTGCCGGGTGTAGAGCATGGCCGTGTTGTAGGCGGCGGCCATGTGGACGGCGGGCTTGACGGAGTTCAGCCGGGCCTGGTCGTCCAGCTTCTCGGCCTCGTAGGTGCGGCCGAGGATGGAGAGGGAGAGCGTCACGCCCTTGGTGAAGGCCCACCAGCGGTCGTGTTCCGTCCTGGGGTCGACGAGCGCCAGTCCGCGCCGGCCGTAGTCGACGCACGCCTCGTAGAAACCGTTGCACAGGCTGTGGTCCATGGCGTGGAAGACCGCGGGCACTCCCGCGCCGCCGGGGTCGGAGCCGTGCTCCAGGTGGTGGGCGATGGCGCCGAGCCGGAGCGACTCCTCGTCCCGTTCGGCGAGTTCGGCGGCGCGCCGGTCGTGCAGCAGCGCCCGCGCCGCGGGGTCGAGCGCCTCGTAGGCCGCGAGCGGCGCCGGCTCGTCGGTGGTGCAGTCCGAGGCGACATAGGCCCAGGCGTCGGCGGGCCCGTCCGCCGCGGCGGACGGGTGGACTTCGGTGACCTGGGCGCGGGCGGCGAGGACGGCGAGCAGGGCCTCGTCGGCGGGTCCGGTGCCGCCGCTGCGGACGACGACGGTCAGGTGCGCGGGGTCGATCCGGCGGACCAGTGCGGTGAGGAACTCCAGGTCGGTGGCCTCGGCCCGGTCGGCGTTCTCCACGACGAGGACGCGCGGCCCGTCGGCGGCCAGACCGTCGCGGACGAACTCCACCAGGCCGTTGGAGATGCGCGTGGTGCGCAGCCGGGCGTAGTAGCGGGTGCGCTCGGCCGGGAGCGCCATGGAGGTCAGCGTCTCGCGGGAGTTGGGGACGACGGAGCGGAGGTCCGGCGCGGCGGAGAGCAGTTCGATGTCGTAGCGCTCGACCAGCTTCCGGTCGCGGAGCAGGACGTCGGGCACCATGGCGCGTACGAGGGTCCCGGCCGCGGTGTACGGTCCGCGCAGTCCGCGGTGCGCGTTCACGACCATGACCGGTCCGGCCGGCAGGCCGAGCCGTCCCATGGCGGCCTCGCGGTCCCGGACCAGCCCGCCGCGAACCCAGTGGTGAGTGGGGACAACCTCGTTCATGCGGACTGCTCCTCTGCGTCGCGTCGTACGGCGTTCCGGTGGGCTGCGGCCGGGTTCCGGCCGCGGTTGGTTCGGGCGCGGTCCGGTCGGGCCGCCCCTGGTTCGGGCCGCGGTTCAGCCGGCGGTGGCGGGGGTGCGGCGGCGGTAGCCGCGGACGGCGAGGATGCCCGCGAGGATCAGCTCGCCGAAGTTGAGGATCAGGAAGACCGTCACGTCCAGGACGTTGAGCGGCGAGATGTCGGAGAAGAGCTTCCTGACGGCCATCTCGGTGATCCGGATCGCGGCGGGGACGACGGCGGTGACGAGCAGTCCGGTGAGGACCGCGTAGCCGGTGACCATCAGCCAGACGTACCAGCGGGCGACCTCACGGTCGCGCGGGGTCCAGGTCTCCGCGTCCACGATCTTGTCGCGCCGCCCGATCAAACCGTAGAGCCGGTTCTGCAGCATGCCCTTGGCGACGGTCTGCAGATCGTTGCAGCCCAGCACCGTGGTGGCGAGGTAGTACAGATCGGTGCGCAGGAAGAAGTAGAACTGCCAGGCGAACCGGAGCAGGGTGCCGAAGGCCATCGCGAGCAGGAAGCGGCCCAGGAATCCGGCGAAGCCGTCGGAGCCGGCCAGGGGCACCGCGGCGAGCGTCAGCCCGGTGACGACCAGGACGTCGACGAGCATGCCCGCGAGCATCGGCAGGTAGCGCTTGCGCCGGGGTACGGCGACGAGTCCGTCCAGCTTGGTCAGGAAGACGACGTAGTAGAAGCGCCGGCCGATGCTGAGGGAGGAGTTGAGGCCCAGTCTGCGTCCGGCCAGTGCGTGGTAGGACTCGTGCAGCAGGATCCACGGCGCCTGGCCGAGGACGTTGCCGAGGGCGAGCGCCACCAGGGACGAGCTGGTGAAGAAGATGTTGTGGTAGGTCGGGACCACGGCCGGTTCACGGAACATGGCGACGATGCCGGCGATGAACAGCAGTCCGTACAGCACCCAGGCCACGGGAGAGAAGAGCGCCCGGCCGAGCCGCTGCCAGCGCACCGCGCCCGCCTCGGCGACCTCCTCGCCGTCCGGCACGAGCAGTTCGAAGGCCTCGAGGACTTCGAGGAATTCCACCATGTCGACGGTCTCGCCGTACTGGGTGTTGTACCAGCGGGCGGCGTCGTTCGGGGTCTCCCCGGTCTCCAGGCGGCGCAGCAGCGCGGCGCCGTCGGCGGGGAAGAGGCCGTAGGAATCGATGTCGGCCCGTCCCACGGTGACCTCGTCGCCTTCCTCGAGGAAGGTCAGCGGGTACAGCCTCAGGGGTCGGTCGAGGTCCACTGCCGCGGCGTCCATCACTACCTCACTGTCGCTGGTCCGCAGAAGTGCCGGTCCGGGCCGCGGACACCGTGGCCCGGACCGGCTGGAGCTCCGCGAGCCGCGGCGGACCGGTCTCGACCGGCTCGCCGCGGCTCGGAAGTGATGGGTCAGGCGAGGACGGGCGTGCCACCGCAGTAGCAGGACGTCGCGGCGGAGGTCAGACGGACGGTGCCGGCCTTGCGGACAACGATCTTCTTCATGTTGTGCTCCTTTTCGGTGATGTGACGCATCGTCGGACGCGGTCGCGTCCGGCGCTCCCGGCAGCCGGGAGGGTCTGTGTGGCGCAAAGGAACAGAGACTGATGTGAATGAGTTTTGCTCCCTCATTCATCTCCGCTGACAGGCTGGCACGCGTCCCCCCGGCCGTCAACAGTCGGACACGGCGTACATCTGACAGGACGACAGATCGGATGTCAGGCCAACAATCGCTGGTTTCAAGCCAGTTGGGGACGCCCGTGAGACCCGGCGAACATGCACCCGGTCTCCACAGCCAAGGCGGTCAGAACCGGCGGGTCACCAACTAAGATGCGTGAGACGCAGAGCGGACCCCACCCGCGCTTACCACAGGCGATACGCAGGGCACTCGACCAAGGGAGGTATGCGGTGCCTGATCCGATGTCCGGCACCCCGACGCTCGCGGACAAGATCGACCGGCTGTTCGACGTCGTCCGCGGCCCGGACCACACGCCGTACACCCACGAGGAAGTGGCGCGGGCGTGCCGCGAGGCCACCGGGGAGAGCTTTTCAGCCACTTATTTGTGGCAACTGCGCACGGGCCGAAGGGACAATCCGACCAAACGTCACCTTGAAGCACTGGCTCAATTCTTCCAGGTGCCGCCGATGTATTTCTTCGACGACCAACAGAGCGCTCAGATCGCGCAGGAGCTCCAGCTCCTCGGGGCGCTGCGGGACGCAGGAGTACGCGAGGTGGCGTTGCGCGCGGTCAACCTGTCGCCCGAGGGCCTCGGCACCATCAGCGACATGATCGAAGTCATTGCCCGCAGAGAGGCGGGATTGCGCCGCGCCGACTGATATCCACTGGTCCACCCCTGGGCATAGGATCGCTCATCGCTCATCGCTCATATCGCTCATGAGCGGTTGCTGATCGTTGTGCGGTGCCTTGCCCGGGGAGGGTCTTATGGGGGACTACGCGGAACAGCAGAACAAATTGTTGTGGCGGCGATGTCGGCGAACCGTGGCGGCACTGCCACTGCCACGGCCGTTCGACGCCACCCGCTTCACCGACGCACTGGCGGAACAGCGGGGCCGGCCCCTGGTGCTGGTGCCCTTACCTCCACACGCGTGCACACCCTGCGGCATGCTGGTGACCACCGACCGGGCCGACTACATCGGCTATCCGACCAGCACCAGCGCCCTGCATCAACAGCACATACTGCTGCACGAGGTGGGACACCTCGTCTGCGGCCACACCGGCGTCGCGCACCTGGGCTCTTCCGCGTCCCGGGTGCTGCTGCCGCATCTGTCGGGCGAACTGGTCCGGCGGGTCCTGGGGCGCAGCGTCTACTCCGACGCCCAGGAGCAGGAGGCCGAACTCATCGCCTCGCTCGCCCTGCACCGGCCGGCCCGCAAGGTCAGGCGCTCACGCGACGCCTGGTTCCCCGCGGAGGGCAGCCTCGACATCGCCGAGGCGTTCGCCCGGCTCGGGCCGATCGTCGGACTGGCCGGCGCCGCCCCGATCCGGACCACCGCGGTCGTCGGCCCCTTGCGCACCCTTCCCGGTCGGACGTTTCCCGGTCCGGGGACCGTTAGGTGACCGACGCGGTCGCCTTGACCGGCTGCGTGATCGTCCTGGCGGGCGTCTGCTGGAAGCTCCTCACCACCCGGGGCGCTCCGGCCGGCACTCCCGTACGCCATCTGTTCGGCTGCGCGGTGTCCATGGGGAGCGCGCTCGCCGTCCTCGCCCCGGCGACGACCCGGCTGGCGGGCCGGGCGGGGCCGTTCGCGCTGTGGACCGCGCCCGCGGGGCAGTGCTGCAATCTGGCGGCGATGGCGTTCCTCGCGCTGGTCGCGCGCTCGGCGGGGACCGGGCCGCACAGCCGCACGGCGGTCCGCCGGCAGCTCACCGGCACGTCGGTGGTCATGGTCGCCAGCCTGGTCACGTATCTGTGTGCCGGGGTGACCCGCGACGGCCGGGACCTGGTCGCGGCCACCGGGCGCGAGGGGTTCCTGGCGGCGTACAACACCCTGCTCACCCTGCACACCGCCTGGTGCCTGGCGGTGTTCGTCGTGCTGATCCATCGCTGCACCCGGTACGTCCGGTCGCGGCTGCTGCGCGGCGGGCTCGGGCTGATCACCGCGAGCGCGGCCCTGGGGCTGCTGTGGACGGTGTGGAGTCTGGGCGATGTGCTCTCCGCGCTGGGATCCGGCCGTGAGGACGGCTGCGAGAGCACGGTCTCGGCGCTGGCCGGCATGGTCTGTCTGGCACTGGGGCTGGGCGGGACGATGTCCTCCGCGTGGGGGCCGCCCCTGGCGGCCCGCGTCCGGCGGGGACTGGTCCGGCTGCGGGCCTGGCACGGCTACCGCTGGATCGGCCCGCCCTGGAGCGCGGCGCACGACGCGGCCGCCGAGTTACGGGACCGGCTGCCGAACGGGCGGGCGCTGCCCACCCCGGCCGGCTGGCTGCGGGCCTGGCACGGCTACCGGCGGATCGGTCCGCTGTGGACCGCGATGCACACCGCGCTGCCGGAGATCGCACTGGCCGGGCCCGCTCTGCGGCTCGGCCGCATCCTGCCGCTCGGCGCCCAGTTCGCGCTGTACCGCCGCATCATCGAGATCCGGGACGGGCATCTGGCGCTGCGCCCGTACTTCCATCCGGAGGTCGCGGCCTGGACCGCCGAGGCGGAGGGCTCTGGCCTCGACGCGGCCTCGGAACGGCTGGCGCCCATCGTGGAGGCGGCGACCATCGCCGCGGCTCTGGAGGCCGCCCGCTCGGGACGCATATCCACCCCGGGCGGTTGTGAGGGGTACGTACCGCCGAAGGTCCGGGCGAGCGTCGAGGCCGAGACGGCCTGGCTCATGCAGGTCTCGGACGCCTTCATCGGCTCCCCCGCCGTCGAACGGGTCCGCTGCCGGGTCAGGGCCGGCCTGGTCGACGGCCGCGCGGTCGACGGATTCCCGGCCACCGGCGGCCCGGTGACGGCCCGCGCGGCGTTACAGGACCGGGGTGTGTCCATGCCCCCGGACTGAGGGGACTCCCCTGGACCGAGACGGCTCCCCGGACCGCGGCGACCCCCGGGCTGAGGGACTCCCCGGGACCCGCCGTTCAGCGCGGGTCGCCGGGGCGCGGCGGCTCCTCCCGTCCGCTCTCCGGTTTGCCCGCGGCGGCGCCGACACCGGCCCGGAGAACCGGGTCGGGTTCGCCGCGGCGGACGGAGCCGGGGGCGCGGCGGGTCGGGCGGTGCGGCCTGAGCTCGGTTGAACTGAGCTGCCAGGGAACGCTGATGACCATGACGCCGGGGGTGAAGAGCAGCCGGCTCTTCAGCCACAGCGCGGACTGGTTGTGCAGCCCGTTCTCCCACCAGTGCCCGACGACGTACTCGGGGATGAACACGCTGACGATGTCGCGCGGGCTGGCGCGGTTCAGCGACCGTACGTATCCCACGACCGGCCGGGTGATCTCCCGGTAGGGCGACGCCAGGGTCTTGAGCGGCACCTGCATGTCGAAGGTGTCCCACGCGGTCTGCAGCGCCTTCGTCTCGTCGCGGTCGACGTCGACGGTGAGGGCTTCGAGGGTGTCGGGGCGGCAGGCGCGGGCGTAGGCCAGGGCCCGCAGCGTCGGTTTGTGGATCTTGGAGACCAGTACGATGGCGTGCACCCGGGCCGGCAGCGCCAGTTCCTCCGCCGGTTCGGTGACCGCGAGCTCGGCGGCGGTTCTGTCGTAGTGCCGCCGGATGGCGCGCATGTTCACCCACAGGACCACCGCGGCGATCACCGCCAGATACGCGCCCTCGGTGAACTTGGTGATCAGCACGATCACCAGCACCAGACCGGTGACGAACGACCCGACGCCGTTGATCACCCGTGCCGTCCGGTGCCGGCGGCGCTGGGCCGGATCGGTCTCGGTGCGCAGGGCACGGTTCCAGTGCCGGACCATCCCGGTCTGCGACAGCGTGAACGAAGTGAACACGCCCAGGATGTACAGGTGGATCAGGTTGGTGACCGACGCGTGGAACGCCCACAGCAGAGCGCCGGCGACGACGGCCAGCGCGACGATGCCGTTGGAGAACGCGAGCCGGTCGCCGCGGGTGTGCAGCTGACGGGGCAGGTAGCGGTGCTGCGCCAGGATCGACGCCAGCAACGGGAAGCCGTTGAACGCGGTGTTGGCGGCCAGGACCAGAACGAGCGCGGTCACGGCCTGGATGAAGAAGAAGCCGAAGCTGTGGTCACCGCCGAAGATCGCGGAAGCCAGCTGGGCGATGACGGTGCGCTGCGGAGTGGTCGCGCAGTCGCCCGTGATGCCGGTCAGCCGGCAGGTGTCGTCGGTGATGTGGACGTCCGAGATCATCGCGAGGGCGGTGATGCCGGAGAACATCACCACCGCGATCACTCCCATCGCGGTCATCGTGGAGGCCGCGTTACGGGACTTGGGCTTGCGGAACGCCGGCACGCCGTTCGAGATCGCCTCGACACCGGTGAGGGCGGTGCAGCCGCTGGAGAACGCGCGCAGCCCCAGCATCAGCAGCGCGAACCCCGCGAGATTGGTGTCGCCCGGCTCCGGGGTGATGCCGTACGCGGCGGACTCCGCCACCGGGGCGTCGCCCACCAGCCAGCGGAACAGCCCCGTGGCGCACATGATCAGCACGCCCGCGATGAACAGATAGGTGGGAGCGGCGAACGCCCGCCCCGACTCCCGAGTCCCCCGCAGGTTGATCGCCGCCAGCAGCGCGACGAAGGCGACCGCCATCACGGTCCGGTACTCGTTGACGGACGGGATCGCGGAGATGATGTTGTCGACGCCGGAGGCGACGGACACCGCGACCGTCATCACATAGTCGACGAGCAGCGACGCGGCCACCACGAGCCCGGCGGACGGGCCCAGGTTGGTCGCGACCACCTCGTACGACCCGCCACCGGACGGGTAGGCGTGCACGACCTGCCGGTAGGACAGCACCACGACGGCCATGAGGCCGACGACCGCCATCCCCACCCACGTCGTCAGGTGCAGATACGCCAGCCCGCCGAGGGTGAGCACCAGCAGGATCTCCTGCGTGGCGTACGCGACGGACGACAACGGGTCCGACGCGAAGATCGGCAGCGCCAGCCGCTTCGGCAGCAGCGTCTCCTGCAACCCCTCGCTCGGCAACGCCGGGCCGATCACCAACCGTTTGACCGCATCCACGATTCTCGCCACGCGGGTGAGCGTAAGGGCAGGCCAGGAGTCTGGATCAGCGCCGCGCGGCGGCTCCGGCCCCCGTGGTCCGGGCGGCCCAGTGCCCGCCGCACCGCGGCGCGCCCGGCTCGCGACGCAAGGTCAGCGCCGCCGGCGCAGCGGGGTCGCGCGCCGCGGGCTCACGATCTGGAGGGCGAGGGAGGCGGGCGGTTCGGTCTCGCCGGGGCCGCCCGAGGCCACCCAGGCGAGGATGTCGTCGGTGGAGCCGTCGTCGGTGGCGAAGCCGATCCATACGGCCCGGCCGCCCTTGCGGCGTCCTTCGGCGGACGGCTGGACGACCACGATGTTCGCCTGGTCGCACGGGCCCAGACAGTCGGTGGTGCGCAGCGCGAGCCGGCCGCCGGAGTCCGCGGCCGCGGCGCTCAGCCGGTCCAACTGCCGCTGGTGGTCGGTGCCCGGGTGCTTGCTCGCATTGCCGCAGCAACACCCACGGCACACCACCAGGGTGCAGGGCCGTGCCGCGTACGGCGTGGGAAAGGGGGCGGTCACGCGGACTCCTTCGGCTCCGTGCCGGGTCCCGGCACAGCGCGGCGCGACCGACAGCCCGCCGGGGCGGACCCCGGCGGGCTGTCGGTCGTGTCGGGTGGGCGTCGGTCGGTGTCAGCCGGCGGAGGCGGCCGTCCGTGCCGCCGTCTTGCTCTCGCTGTTCGCCTCCGCGGCCTCGCTCTTGGCGGGCCGGGGGGTGAGTACGCGCTCGGCGAGGTAGCCGAACGTCAGGGCGAAGGCGGTCCACAGGGTGAGTTGGATGGCCACGGCCGCAAGGCGGAACTGCCACAGGAGCGTGGCGGAGAAGTCCGCGGGCACTTCGTTGATCGCGGGCAGGAAGGCGTAGGCCAGCCCGATGGCGACGAGATACGCGACACCGGCCACGACACTGGCGTACCAGGCGGTCAGTCGCGGTGCCAGGCGCTTGCCGAGGATGACGGCGGCCACCGCGAGCAGCACGCTCAGCGCGATCATGAGGAAGTACAGGGTGGTGCGTTTACCGATGGTCTCCGGGTCGCCGATCGACGGCGGGTTGGCCGGATACTTCAGGAACGGCACCACGTAGACGGTGAGCAGCGCCGCGCCCGAGATGAGCGCGGCGGTCGCCCGCGGGGTGAAGCGGCCGACGCGGCCCAGGGCGAAGCAGAACGCGAGGGCCGCGATCCCGCCCAGCGAGACGCCGAAGATCAGAACGCCGGTCGCCAGTCCCGCGGTGGACTGCAGGGAGCGGCTGACGATCTCCATCTCGTGTTCGTGGGAGTGGGAGTCCTCGAAGGCGATCGCCGCGTCGACCCTCGGTTCGCCCATGAGATAGGCGACGACGAGGGCGAGCAGACCGGCGACGAGCCCGGCGAGCATCCCCCGGACCAGCAGGGAGCGCACAGTGGTGGAGTTCATTGGAGCGGCTTCCGATCAGTGGCAGGGGAAGCCGAGCAGGTGGCGTCCGTCGTGGACCCACTCGTGAACGTCCGATCCGGCGACCAGGGACGTGGCGCCCTGCTCCGCACCGACGAAGTACAGCAGAACGAGCGCGAGCATGCCGAAGAAGACCGCCCAGGGCAGGATCGCCTTCAGCGGCAGCGGGGTGATGGGTAGAGCCGGACTGGCGGCCGCGGGTGCAGCGGACTGGGCCATGGCAGTGCCTCCTCGGGAACACGCGTCCCACTTGGTGGTGCTGTTGACGAAGGTGCCGGGTCTGACTTACCGGGGTGAGCCGGTTTCACAGTGGCGCGACCGTGCCGGATTTTCACCGTGCTTCCGTCACACCGTCGTCGGGTCGGGCTGAACCGTACCGTGAAGCGACACCCGCGGCCAAGGGCGTGCACGAAGGCGATACGCGCCAACCTGCGACGATGTGTTCCACTGCGGGGCCGGTGTGACAAGGGAGGGGTAGCGGGGATGACGGTGCGTGTGTTCTTGGTCTCGTCGGCGGAGAGCGAGGCCTTCGGGGAGGCGCGGTTCGACGACGGAACCAGCCCGCTGACCGACGCCGGAGCACGCCGGGCGCGCGCGGGCGCGGCCGAACTGCCGGGCGCGACCGCGTACTTGACCGCCGCGTCGGAACGCTGCCGGCGGACCGCGGAGCTCCTCGGCGTCACCGCGGGGGAGCAGCCGCCCTTGCGGGACTGGGACATGGGCCGCTGGCGGGGGCTCCGGCTGGACGAGGTCTCGGCCGCGGAGCCGGCGGCGGTGGCCGACTGGCTGTCGGACCCCGCCGCGGCCCCGCACGACGGCGAATCGCTGGCGGAGCTCTGCGAGCGGGTCGGCGGCTGGCTGGACGGCGGGGCGCCGGACGGCGGGCGGGTGCTCGCGGTCGTGGAGCCCGCGGTCGTGCGGGCCGCGGTCGTGCACGCCCTCGGCCTGCCGCCGCAGGCGTTCTGGCGCCTGGACGTCCTGCCGCTGACGGTCACCGAGCTCGTCGGCCGCGCCGGACGGTGGAACCTGCGGTGCGGGCGGCCGTTGGCGGGGTGACCGGCGCGCACGCACCGCGGGTCGCGGTCGTCAGGGGTTGAGTCGTCCTTGAGTCGTCAGGGCCTGATCAGCTGCCGTAGCGCAGCGAGATCGTGTCACCGACGTTCACGACGGTGGCCCGGGTCGCGGTGGCCGCCGCTGCGCCGTCGATGCTGACCTTCCAGGTGTTGGCGCTGGCGTTCGTCACACCGTTGACCTCGGTGACGGTCCCGGTGCCGGAGGTCGGCGTCCTGCTGGTCACGCAGCCGCCGGGGGTGGAGGACGCGAGCGCGGCGTCGAGGACCGCGCCGAGGGTCGAGGTGGTCCCGGTGGGCGTGATGGTCACCGAGCAGACCTTGAGCGCGCCGGCGCCGGTGTCGACGATCAGCGCGAGCTTGCTGGCCGTTCCGCTGGTGAAGGTCGTGGTGCCGACCCACTTCGGGGCGCCCACCGTGACCGGGGTCGGCGGCACGGCCGTGAAGCCGGCCCCGCCGACGGCACGCAGGGCGTCGATGGAGGAGTAGGCGGTCGGGGAGGTGTCGGCCGGCTGGTACTTGAAGCCGCCGCCGGGGTTGAACTGGTTGGCGAGGAGGAAGTCGATGGGCGTCTTGCCCGCCGCCGTGGTGAAGTCGGAGCCCTGGGCGTTGAATCCGCAGGCGTTGAGGCCCGAGACGGCCCAGCCGTTGGAGTCGGTGTTGGCGCCGAACATGGCGTTGAACGCGCCGGTGGCGTTGACCAGCTTGCTCTTGAGGAAGTTCTTGCCCGCCACGACGGCCGCGTCGGTGTTCGCGACGCCGCTGACGCACAGCGACGCGATCACGGCGCCGGTCATGTCGATGTCGCTGGCCGCCGCGAGCTGGGTCGGGTTGCCTGCGGCCTGGCTGAAGTTCCAGCCACCGTCGTTGTGTTCGTTGGCGCGCACCACGGTGATCGACGCGTTGAGCAGGCTCTGCGGCACACGCTGGACGCCGGCCTGCGTCCTGGCGCCGCCGAGGGCGAGCAGCCCGAACACCGTGCCGTTGAAGTTGGCGGGCGGACCGTAGGAGCCGGGTGAGGCGGTCTGCCAGTAGGAGACGACGTCGGCTATCAGGTTGCGTCCGACCGCGACCCGGGCCGGGTCGATGCCCGCCGCGTTGGCGTTGAGGGCGGCGCGCTGGTAGTCGGTGGCGACCGGTGAGGCGCTGGGCCAGGACGGGGCCGAGAGCTGGTTGCGGTAGACGGTGCGCGCGTTCTTGGTGAGGTCGCCGCCGGGCGTGACGTCGACCGCGGCGGTGCCGGCGGCGGCCAGCGCGCTGAACGCCCACTCGTTGGAGAGACCGCCCGGCGTGACGTAGCTGCCGTCGGCGGCCTGCAGCGACTTGAGGTAGTTGACCCCGTTGGTCTTCGAGGTGGTGATCTGCGCCGGGGTGGAGGTCGCCTCGGAGGGCGTCGAGGCGAGCAGGAGCGCCCCGACCGCCAGCGGCAGGCCGAGGGCGACGGTACGGCGTGACCGTCTGCCGAAGCGGGAGAGCGGGCCGGACGAGAAGGTGCGGGACGAGAAGGTGCCGGACGAGAGAGGGCCGGACATGTGTGGACTCCTTGGGTGGAGAGCGCCGAACGCGCCCCGCACCGAGGTGTCTGCACCCACCGCCGCCGGGGCGGCCGCCGCCCGATCGCGTGGACAGGCTTCCGCTGTTCTGCGACACCGGCGGGTACTCGGGCTCGGAGCGGTGATCACCGCCCACACCGTTGCGCGTCAGCCCTGGAGTCGCACCAGGTTCCCCCACGCGGTATCACCGTGACGGTAGCGCACCGGAAACGCGCCGGCGGCCTGTCGCCGTACGTGATTCACCGGACACGAGCGGGCGTTGACCGGCCGTGCGCCATCATGGTCTGATAAACCGCTTTACAACTTCAGACGCTTCAGAAGCCAGGGGAAGCCCGGTCGAATTCCGGCACTGACCCGCAACCGTAGATCCGCCGAAAGGCGGATGAGTCGGACTACCTGCACTGAAGCCGCATCATCACGAGCGCCGTCGAGGTCTACGGCGCGGATATCGCGGTGCCCCCTGGTCGCCCGGGGAGTGCCCGGCCTCCGTGCTCAGGCTTCCCGTCGGCCGACAGGGGAGCCACCGATGAACACCCACGCGGATCCGCGCGGACGCGGACGACGGGGCCTCGTGTCCCTGATCGTGTCCGCCTTCCTGGTACTGGCCACCGCCGGCGTCACGCTCGTGTCGTCCGGTTCGCCGGCCAGTGCCGATCCGGTCGGCGACTGTACGGCGACGAGCGGCGCCATCGTCGCGGTGGACTTCGGCCACTGGGGCGGCTCCGTCGTCCGCGGCTGCGACGCCCACCCCACCACCGGGATGAACCTGCTGCACAACGCCGGGTTCAGCACCACGGGCACCGTCCACGACGGACCCGGCTTCATCTGCCGCATCGGCACGGCCGGCTTCCACGGTGGGGACCAGTACCCGACGGCCGCGGAGGAGGGCTGCCGGACGACTCCGCTGCCCTCCGCCTACTGGTCGTACTGGATCGCCCCTCCGGGCCAGGACACCTGGACGTACAGCCCGCTGGGCGCGCTCGGCGATGTGCCGAAGGACGGCGAGGTCGAGGCCTGGGTGTTCGGCGCCACCGACGTCGGCGGCACCAGCGGACAGCCCGCGTTCACCCCGGACTCCGTCCGCGCGAAGAACCCCGGCGGCGGCACCCCGACCACCACGCCCCCCACCACCACTCCCACCACCTCGCCGTCGGGCTCGAACCCGCCGGCCGCCGAGGGTGCGGCCGCCGGAGCGCAGTGGCTCGTCGAGCACCTCACCGACGGCGACCACGTCCAGAACGAGGCCGCCGGCGAGATCGACTACGCACGGACCGTGGACACCGCGATCGCGCTGGCCGCGGCGGGCGGCCAGGATCCCGCACTGACCCGCATCGTCGCCTTCCTGTCCGCGCACGTCAGCGAGTACGCGTACGCCGACGGCCCGGCGGTCCCACCGCGCCCCGGCGCGATAGCCGGTCTCGCGCTCATCGCCGAGATCACCGGCGCCGATCCGCAGGCCTTCGGCGGGCACAACCTCCTCACCGCGCTGACCGACAACGTCTGCACCGCCGCCGGGAGCCTCGGCAACTGCTCGGCCGCGGGCGACTTCTACGGGGCGTACTCCCCGACCACCGACGCCCTCGCCGTCCTGGCGCTGGCGCGCGGCGGGGTCACACCCCCGGCCGTCTCCGTGGCCCGGGTGGAGCAGATGCAGTGCACCAACGGCGGCTTCGCCGGCTCCATGATCCTCCCCGGCGAGCGCTGCGACGCGGAGCCCGGCACCACCGGCAGCGTGATCGTGGCACTCGCCAGGGCGTCGGGCGCGGACGCGCCGGCGGTCACCAAGGCGGGTGCGTACCTGCTCGGCGCACAGCAGGCCGACGGCGGCTGGATCCCGTACGAGGGCGCTCCCGGCGCCGAGACCATCAGCACCGCGTTCGACACGCAGGCGCTGACCGTCCTCGGCCCGAAGGACCGGGCCGCCGCGGCGCGGAACTGGATCTCCGGCCGGCACACCGCCGACGGCGGCTTCAGCACCGACGCGACCGCCACCGAGGCGGATCTGTTCGCGACGACGCAGGCCGTCATCGCCCTGTCCGGCGCGAACCTCGGCACCCTGCACCACGACCCGGCGGGCACCACCCCGCCGACCACGCCGACCACGGCTCCGCCGGGCACCTCCCCCGACCTGGTCAAGGGCGTGGCGTACCTGGTCGCACCGGCGCGGCTGATCGACGGCCACTACTACGAGGCGTTCGCCGGTTCCGGATTCGCCGACTTCGGACTCACCATCGACGGCGCCTACGCGCTGGCGGCGGCCGGCGGCAACGACGCCGCGCTCCTCAAGGTCGTGGACTTCATCGACCGGCAGGGCAAGGACGGCTCGGGCCGGACCGTCAACGACTGGACCGGTATCGGGACGGAGTACGCCGGCGGCGGCTCCCTCGGCAAGGAGGCCCTGCTGGCCGAGGTGACCGGCCGTGACCCGCGGACGTTCGGCGGCCACGACCTGATCGCCGCGCTGGACAAGGCCGTCTGCGCGAAGGCCTCCGGCGGCACGGACCGCAGCTGCGCGGCAGCGGGCAACTACACCTACGCCACGT
Source organism: Streptomyces sp. RKAG337 (assembly GCF_023701715.1). NCBI lineage: Bacteria > Bacillati > Actinomycetota > Actinomycetes > Kitasatosporales > Streptomycetaceae > Streptomyces > Streptomyces sp. RKAG337. The sequence goes on from NZ_JAJOZA010000001.1 coordinate 450,840, forward strand.
CGGTCTTCTCGCAGTCGCTCGGGATCATCGCGCAGCTGCGGGCCGGCGACAAGGTGAACGCGGCCACGCCGATCACGTACCTGGAGAGCCTGCAGAACGCCAAGGGCGCCTGGCCGAGCCTGATCCCGGCCACCGGCGACTCCGATGTGGACAGCACCGCGATGGCGGTCATGGCCCTGTCGATGGTCCCCGGTGACGCCGCCGCGGACGCGGTCGCCAAGGGCATCTCCTGGATCGCCACCCAGCAGAAGGCGGACGGCGGGTTCCCCGGAGCGGCCGGCGACTCCACCAACTCGGCGGCCCTGGCGATCCAGGCGCTGCGGCTGGGCAAGGGCTCCTCCACGACTCCGGCCGCCGACGCGCTCACCTTCCTTTCGAAGCGGCAGAACAAGGACGGCGGCTTCGACGTCGCCGCGGAGGGCCAGAAGGGCTCGGATCTGCGGGCCTCGACGCAGGCGGTCGGCGGCGCCACCGGTATCTCCTTCGGCAGCCTGCTGCGGGATCTGAGCAAGGTCCCCACCACGAGCCCCACCCCGTCCACCAGCGCTCCGGCCACCGGTACCGCCGGGGGCAACGGCGGTTCCGACGCGGGCGGTTCGGGTGACCGGTCGCCGGGACAGGGCGGGCTGGCCTCGACCGGGCTCGACGCACAGCGGCTCACGCTGCTGACACTGATGCTGCTGCTGGCCGGGAGCGGAGCCGTCGTCGTGGCCCGCCGCCGCCGGTCCGCGGCCGAGGGGAGTCACCGCTGATGCGCCACGTCATCCGGTTCCACCGGACGGACCGACCGGGCCGCCTCGGCCGTCTGCTGGGCGCCGTGGGCCTGACCCTCGCCGTCGCGCTCGCCGGGGTCGGGGTGTCCGCGGCCCCGGCGGCGGCGACCGCGCTGCCGATCGGGCAGTGCACCACGTCCTCCGGCGTGATCCTCGCCGTCGACTTCAGCCACTGGGGCGGGCCGCTGCTGCGCTCCTGCGGAACGACGCCCACCACCGGTTACACCCTGCTGAACCAGGGCGGCTGGCAGACGACCGGCACCGGACACGACGGTCCCGCGTTCATCTGCCGGATCGGGTACAGCGGTTACCAGGGCGGCACCCGCTACCCGACGCCGTCGCAGGACTCCTGCGTGCTCACCCCGCCGGCCAGCGCCTACTGGTCCTACTGGCACGCCGACCCCGGCCGGAACACCTGGTCGTACAGCCAGCTCGGCGCGATGAGCTACCACCCGGTGGCCGGCAGCGTGGATCTGTGGATCTTCGGTGGCACGGACATCGGCGGCACCCAGGGCCGTCCGACGTTCTCGCCGGACTCCGTCCGGGCCCACAACACTTCCCCGGCCGGCACCGCGACCAAGCCGCCGGCACCGTCCGGCGGCCAGGCGCCGCCGGCCACCCAGCCGGCAGGCCGGCCGTCCAACGGCGGTGGCGGCGGTACGACGACCGCCCCCGGCGGCGCGCCGAGCGGCGCCCCCGCGAGCGGCGCGCCCGGATCCCCGGCCGCCGGCACGCCGACGGACCCGGCCACGTCCGCCGGGACCGCCGCTCCCACCGGTCCGCCCTCCCCCGGTGCGACCCCGTCGGGCAGGGCCCCGCGGATGGTAGACGCCGAACCGACGGCGGCGGCCGGGCACTCGACCGGTTCGGTGGTGCCGGGCGTCATCACGGGGGCACTCGTGGTGCTGCTCGGCGGGACGACGGTGATCGTCGCCCGGCGTCGCCGACGAGCGCGATGAGCGGGGTCCCGCTCTCCGTGGAACCGTCCTCCGTGGAACCGTCCTCCGTGGAACCGTCCTCCGTGGAACCGTCCTCCGGCTCCGCCCCGCGCCGCGCGCCGGGCGGGGCCGGCCGGCGGCTGCCGCGCATGCTGCACCCGGTGGCGTGGTGGATCTGGGCGATCGGACTGGCCACCGCGGTCAGCAGGACCACCAATCCGCTGCTGCTCCTGCTGGTGCTGGCGGTGCTGGGTTTCGTGGTCACCGCCCGGCGCACCGAAGCGCCCTGGGCACGGGGCTTCCAGTACTACCTGTGGCTGGCGCTGACGGTGGTCGCGATCCGGGTGGTGTTCCGCTGTGTCTTCGCGAGCGGCATCACCCCCGCCGACCACCTGCTGTTCTCGCTCCCCCACATCCCGACCCCCGCCTGGTATGCCGGAATCCAGATCGGCGGCCCGGTCTCGCTGGAGGCCACGCTGTCCGCGGCCACGGACGGCCTGCGGCTCGCGTGTCTGCTGTGCTGCATCGGGGCCGCGAACACCCTGGCCAACCCGAAACGGGCGCTGCGGGTGCTGCCGGGCGCACTGTACGAGCTCGGGGTGGCGGTGACCGTGTCGATCAGCGTCGCCCCCCAACTCGTCGACAGCGTCCAGCGGGTGAGCCGGGCCCGGCGGCTGCGGGCCGGCCGGGCCAAGGGGTTCCGGGCGCTGCGCGGTATCGCCATTCCGGTGCTGGAGGACGCCCTGGAACGTTCGCTGCACCTGGCGGCGGCCATGGACTCCCGGGGCTACGGCCGCGCCGGCACGGCGACCCGCGCTTCGCGCCGGGCCACCGGGGCGCTGATGCTGCTGGGCATGTGCGGGCTGTGCGCGGGCGTCTACGGGCTGCTCGACGGGACCGCGCCGAAGGCGCTGGGGCTGCCCGCCCTGCTCGTCGGCTCCCTGCTGTGCTGCGCGGGCCTGGCACTGGGCGGCCGGCGGGTGCGGCGGACGAGCTACCGGCCCGACCCCTGGCGGCTCGCGGAATGGATCGTCGCGGGCTGCGGTCTGGCCTCCGCCGTCCTGCTGTTCACCACCGCCGGCTACAGCGCGGCCGAACTCAACCCGTCCCTCTACCCGTTGAGCTGGCCTACGCTGCCGGCCGTCCCCGCGGTCGCGGTCCTGATCGCCGGCGTCGCCGGGGTCGCGGCGCCACCGCCCGGCCGCGCCCCGGCCGGCCCCCGGACGACCGCCGCCGCCACGGAGCCGTCCCGGCGGACCGGCCGTGCCACTCCTACCGAGGTGACCCTGTGATCCGCTTCGACCAGGTCAGCGTCACGTACGACGGCGCGCCCGCCCCTGTCCTGCGGGAGGTGGACCTGCGGATCGAGGAGGGTGAACTCTGCCTCGTCGTCGGGCGGACGGGCGCGGGCAAGTCCACGCTGCTCGGCACCGTCAACGGTCTCGTGCCGCACTTCACCGGCGGCACCCTGGCCGGCCGGGTGACCGTCGGCGGCCGGGACACCGCGCACTTTCCGCCGCGTGAACTGGCGGACGTCGTCGGCGTCGTCGGGCAGGATCCGCTGGCCGGGTTCGTCACCGACACCGTCGAGGAGGAACTCGCCTACGCGATGGAGCAGTTGGCGGTTCCGGCGAACGTGATGCGCAAGCGGGTCGAGGAGACCCTGGATCTGCTGGGGCTCGCCGAGCTGCGGCACCGGTCCCTGCACGAGCTGTCCGGCGGCCAGCAGCAGCGTGTCGCGATCGGATCGGTGCTGACCGCACACCCCCGCATCCTGGTGCTGGACGAGCCCACGTCCGCGCTCGACCCCACCGCGGCGGAGGAGGTGCTGGCCGCGATCACCCGGCTGGTGCACGATCTGGGCGTCACCGTCGTGCTGGCCGAACACCGGCTGGAGCGCGTGGTGCAGTACGCGGACCGGGTCCTGCACCTGGCGGGCGACGGCACCGTCTCCGACGGGCTGCCCGCCGCGATGTTCCGCACCACCACCGTGGCGCCGCCCGTCGTGGAGCTGGGCCGGCTGGTCGACTGGCGGCCGCTGCCGCTGTCGGTACGCGACGCCCGCCGGGCCGCCGGGCCGCTGCGCGAGCGCTTGGACGGGATCACGGTCCCGCCGGCGAGATCGTCCGTGCCCGCGGGGTGGGGGAACGTCCCGCGCTCACCGCGCGCGGCGTCGTGGTGCGGTACGGCGACGTGGTGGCCGTCCACGAGGTCGATCTGGACCTGCTGAGCGGCCAGGTCACCGCTCTGATGGGACGCAACGGCTCCGGCAAGTCGTCCCTGCTGTGGGCGCTGCAGGGCTCGGGTCCCCGGCAGGTCGGCACCGTGGACGTCGCGGAGGCCCCGGCCGGCCGGGACACCCCGCCCGGCCGGCGCACCGGGTCCGGCAAGCGGGGACGCGACCCCAAGCACCTGTCCGCGGCGGCCGCACGGCGGCTGGTGGGGCTGGTCCCGCAGACGCCGACGGATCTGCTCTATCTGGAGTCGGTGGCCGGTGAACTGGCCCAGGCCGACCGTGAGTCGGCGGGCGCGTCCGTGCTGTCCGCCCGTGAGCTGCTGGACCGGCTCGCGCCGGGCATCGCGGACGACACGCACCCCCGCGACCTGTCGGAGGGGCAGAAGCTCTCCCTCGTGCTGGCGATCCAGCTGACGGCCGCGCCCCGGATCGTGCTCCTGGACGAGCCCACCCGGGGCCTCGACTACCAGGCCAAGAAGGCGCTGACCGGAATCGTGGACGCGCTGGCGGCCGAGGGGCGCAGCGTCGTCATCTCCACGCACGACGTGGAGTTCGTGGCGGCCGCCGCCGACCGGGTCGTGGTGCTCGCGGAGGGCGAGATCGTCGCGGACGGTCCGACCACCGAGGTGATCGTCGCGTCCCCGGCCTTCGCGCCGCAGACGGCGAAGATCCTCGCCCCGCTGGAGTACCTCACCGTGGGCCAGGTCGACGCGGCCCTCGCCGGTCCCGCGGTGACCTCGTGACGGCCGGCCCGCTGACCGCGGGCCCGCGGGCGGGCCGCCGCCGGGTCGCGGTCCGGATGCCCGCGCGGGCCGTCGTGGTCGTCACGCTGGCCGCCTTCGTCGGCCTGGTCGCGTTCCTGTGGCCGTTCGTCGTCGCGCCGGGGAAGTTCGGCTCCTCCTACGCCCCGCCGCTGATCTTCGGTGTGCTGCTGGTGCTGGTGCTGGCCGTGGTGCTCTCCGAGATCGCCGACGGCGGCATCAACTCCAAGGCGCTGGCGATGCTCGGGGTCCTGTCGGCCGTCAATGCCGCCCTGCGCCCGCTGGGCGCCGGTACGGCCGGCGTCGAGACCGTCTTCTTCGTCCTGGTGCTGGCCGGGCGGGTCTTCGGCCCCGGTTTCGGTTTCACCCTCGGCTGCACCTCGCTGTTCGCGTCGGCCCTGATCACCGGTGGTGTCGGGCCGTGGATGCCGTACCAGATGTTCGGCTGCGCCTTCGTGGGCATGCTCGCCGGGCTGCTGCCGAAGGCCGGCCGGCGCGTCGAGGTCCTGCTGCTCGCCGGGTACGGGGCGCTGTCGGGCTATCTCTTCGGCTTCCTGCTGAACCTGTCGTTCTGGCCCTTCTCGGTCGACCCCAACAGCTCGATCGCCTATCTGCCGGGACTGCCGTTCACCGAGCAGTGGCACCGCTACCTGGCCTTCGACCTCGCCACGTCGCTGGGCTGGGACACCGGCCGGGCCGTCACCAACTTCCTCTGCATCCTGGTCGCGGGACCCGCCGTCCTCACCACGTTCCGGCGCACCGCCCGGCGGGCCAACTTCGAGGCGCCCGTGCGCTTCGATCCGGTGGCGGACGACGGGGAGCGCTGAGACGCCAGGGGCAGCGGAGGCCGCCCGGGTAATGGCTCCGCAAAGTTATCGGCTCCCAGGTAAAGCCGTCGGCAGTAATCCGCCAACACGCTTGTCCTGCTCATGATGTACGGATGTGATCACGGCAGCCGCCCAGCGCGGCCCGACTCCACACAAGGAGGATCCATGCCCAGAGTTCGTCCGCGGCAGCGTGCCGTGGTCGCAGCGGCCGGGGCCACCGCCCTCACGGCCGCAGCGCTCATATCCGCCCCGCTGTCAGGGGCCGCCACCGCGGCGCCGGCCGCCAAGGCCCCGGTGGCCAGGGTGGTGCCGGCCGTTGAAGGGCACCAGCTGGTCCGCGCCGCCGACGGCCCGCTCAGCATCGAGCAGTGCCAGGCCAAGTGGGGGATCAACTGCTACACCCCGACCCAGTACCGGCAGGCGTACGACCTGAACCCGCTGTACCGGGCCGGCATCACCGGCAAGGGCCGCACGATCGTCATCGTGGACTCCTTCGGTTCGCCGACGATCCAGCACGACCTGGACGTGTACAGCCACCAGTTCGGCATCAAGAGCGCTCCGGTGCAGGTGGTCAAGTGGGGCAACGTCCCGCCGTGGGACGCCACCAACCCGGACATGACCGGCTGGGCGGGCGAGTCCACGCTGGACGTGGAGATGGCGCACGCCGTGGCGCCGGACGCGAAGATCATCCTCGTGGAGACGGCGGTCGCCGAGACCGAGGGCGTCGTCGGCCTGCCGGAGATGATGGACGCCGAGAAGTCACTGATCGACCGCGGCATCGGCGATGTCATCTCGCAGAGCTTCGGGGCGACCGAGAACACCTTCCCCGGCTTCGAGCAGGGCAACTTCTCGAGCATCGAGAAGCTGCGGTACGCGTTCAAGGCCGCGGCCAGGCACGGGGTGACCGTGCTGGGGTCCTCCGGTGACAGCGGTGCCACGGACTACATCGAGGACGGCAGCGCCGACTACCCCTACCAGGTCAACTCCTGGCCGTCGTCGGACCCGCTGGTCACCTCGATCGGCGGCACCCAGCTGCACCTGAACGACGCGGGCAACCGCACCGCGCCGGACAGTGTCTACAACGACTACGGCGCCAGCGGCGGCGGCCAGTCCCACGTCTTCGGCCGCCCCGCGTACCAGAACGGGGTGAAGGGCATCGTCGGCGACCACCGCGGCACGCCGGACATCTCGATGGCCGCGGCGGTCGACGGGGGCGCCTGGGTGTACTCCAGCTACGACCCGACGTCGGTCGGCTGGGGAGTCAACGGCGGTACGAGCGAGGCGAGTCCGCTCTTCGCGGGCATCGTGGCGCTGGCCGACCAGCTCGCCGGCCACCGGGTGGGCGACATCCACAGCGCGCTGTACACGCTGTCGAAGCAGGCCCCGCACAGCCCGTTCACCGGCGTCGTGGACGTCGCGGACGGTACGAACAACACGTATGACGGTGTCACCGGCTACACCGCGGTGAAGGGCTACGACATGGCAACCGGCGTCGGCACCCTCGACGCGGCCCGCTTCGTCCCGGCTCTGGCACTGCAGAGCTGGCTGCACCACTGACCGAACGGCACTTTCCGGCCGCCGTCGTACCTCCGGGTACGGCGGCGGCCGTCCGCATGCCGTGCCGGGCCGCGGGCAGCCGCCCGGTGAATGCCGTGGCGTGCGGGCCTCCGAGCTGGGACGCTGGCCGGGGGCGTGCGGATCCGGGGCCCTGAGCACCGCGAGGAAGGCGGCACGCATCATGTCCTCCACGCTGCGGGAGGTCCGGCTGGCCGATGCCTTCCTCGCTCTCTCCCAGGACCTCGACGACCGTCAGGACTGCGTCGGGCTCCTGCAGCGACTGGCCGACCACACCGTGGACCTGTTGGACCTCGACGCCGCCACCGTCCTCGCGCAGGGCCAGGGCCCGGCCGGTGACCACTCCCTGCACACCGCGGCGTCCGCCGCCGACCCGGCCGGCGCCGAGGCGGTGGGCCGGCTGGCACGGATCCAGCTCGACAAGGGCCAGGGGCCCGGCCACGACGTCCTGCGGTCCGGGACACGGCTGGCCGAGACACCGCTGAGCCGGCCCGTGCACCGCATCCGCTGGCCGCACTTCACCGGGCAGGCGCTGGCCTGCGGGTTCACCACACTCGCGGTGATCCCGCTGCGCCGCGCGGACCGCACCCAGGGCGCCGTGGCACTGTTCCACCGGCGGGCCGGCACGCTGACGCCCGCCGTCCTGGACCTCGGCCAGTCGCTCGCCGAAGCGGCCGCCATCACGCTCCGGCACCGCAGCGCCCTGGCCGAACAGCAGGCGCGGATCGGCCAGCTGCACAACGCGCTCGACAGCCGCATCGTGATCGAGCAGGCGAAGGGCATCCTCGCCGAACGCCACCACTGCAGCCCCGACGACGCCTTCGCCCTCCTGCGCGGGCACGCGCGCAGCCATCAGCTGCGGCTGGCCGAACTCGCCGAGCGCATCATCAACGAACCGGCGGGGCCGGAACCCGGACAGTGAGCGGCGCCGGCCGCGGTCACCCCGCTCTCACGTCCACCCCGCCGCGGTCACCCCGCCGCGGTCACTCGACGGGCACCGCGTTGATGTCGACCCCGAGCGGGGCGGGCGTGCGGGCGCCGAGCCAGCCCATCGCCGCGATCTGCACCCCGGCCTGGAAGCGGCTGCGGGCATCCACACGGGTCATGAGGTCCGCCATCATGCGACGGATCGTGCGCAGCGAGACGCCCAGCCGCTGCGCGGCACGTTCGTCGGTGAGACCGCACGCGAGCAGCCGCAGCAACTGCCGTTCCTGGACGGTGAGTCCGGCGGGATCACGGGTCGGTGTCTCGCCGAGCGCCCGCGCCTGGTCCCACACCTGCTCGAACAGGGCCCGCAGCGCCGCGATGACACCGGGGCTGTGCAGCAGCACCGCGCCCTTGCGCGGGTCCTCGGGATCGACGGGGACGACGGCCGTCCGGCCGTCGACGATGATCATGCGCAGTGGCAGGGTCGGCGTGGTGCGGACGCTGCCGCCCAGTTCGCTGAGCCAGCGCGCGTACTGCACCGTCGCCGGGTCGTTGCGCACGCTGTCGAGGTAGACGGTCCGCATCCGTACGCCGCGGTCCAGCGTCTCCTGGTCCAGGTCGCGGCTGGCCTCCATGACATGGGCCGGCTGCGGTCCGCCGGGAGCGAAGGAGAGCACCTCCCCCGCCGCGTCCGCCGCCAACTCCTCCAGCCGGACCCGCACTTCACTCAGGTCGCAGAGGATCTCGACACCGGAGGAGCTGCTGGCCGGCCGCGTCGTCGCGAACTCGGTGATCAGACTGGCCATCGCGTTGCGACTGCGGTCCATCTCGTTCTGCCTGCGCTGTGCCTCCGCTTCCTGCCGTGCGAGCATGGCGGCGAGCCCCAGCTCCGGATTGACGGCACGCCAGCGCCCGGTCGGTCCTGCCGGGCGGACCAGCGCGAGGTCGGCGAGCTGGTCCAGCGAACCGCGTATGGCTTCCACCGACTGCTCCAACAGGTCGGCCACGTCGGGGATGTCCAACTCGGGATGCATGAGCATCGTCCGATAGACCCCCTCGGCCACCGCGTCAAGAACTAGCCGTTCTCCCACCTGGTACCCCCCGAGCTCCCCTGGGTGGTCAGACTGCGACGCACCCGCCCGTGACAAAAACGCCGTCGAGGAACACCCCGCTGAAGGTGTTCGACGATCGACTCAGGGCGTCAGCGTAGCGGTGCAGCAACCTTAGGTGAGGGCTTCGGAAGCTCCGATTCTGCGGAAAACGCGTGGCCGGGCGGGGTGCGCGGACATATCGATCGCGAACGGCCCGCGGGCGCGCGGTAAAGACGCAGTTCAGAACGTTGTAAAGGGAACCCTTTCTACCGGTCCCGCAACCCCTGCCCACCGCCGGTGTCACCTTCCTGCCATGCGCCATTGACGGCCTGCTGTACGCAGGTTGGCGCGGGCGTGTGTGACAGATGATGTTCATGGGGTGCCAGTGATGCCAGGGATGGTTGAGGCGTCACGGCTGTTCGAACGGCCCGGCCGGTGGCCGGAGCTGGCCCGAGGGTGCCAGTGCAGCTTGGTGACAGCTCCGGCTACTGACAGCCGGGGCAGCCGGGGGCCACTCTCATGGTGTCGGAAGAACGGCACGGCAGCCGGACCTTCCGAAGCGCGGAACACCAGCACCACCCACCGGTTTCACACCGGTTCTGCCATGACCCCGGCGGGAGTCCGGGATCCCCACGAACGGAAGGCTCGGGCATTCCTATGCGCAAGCTCGCGGTATCCATCGCCTCTGTCGCTGTCATCCTCGGTGCGTCCGTCTCCGTGGGGAGCTCACTGGGCGCCGCGTCCCCCGCCACCGCTCCCGCCCACTCCGTCAGCGTCGTCGCCGACGGCCCCACGCCGGCTCCGACGCCCACCCCGGCGCCCACCCACCCGCCGGTCGAGCCCGACCCGACGCACCCGGACACCTGGGGCTGGGGCTGAGCAGCGGTTCGTATCCGGGGACGAAGGGAGTACGGGGAACATGACCACGGCACTCGACCGACCGCAGGACCTCCCGCCCACCCTGACCATGGCGGCCGCGACGACCGCGGTGACCACGACCACCAGCATCCTGCTCGCCGACGGGCACCACCTCTTCCGTTCGGGTCTGAGCGCCCTGCTCGACCGCGAACCGGACCTCACCGTCCGCTCCGAGGCGTGCGACGCGGAGAGCGCCGTGGCCCAGGCCACCGGGGACCGGCCCGACATCGCGGTCGTCGATCTCGAGGTGCCGGGAGCCGGCGGACTGCGGACGGCCGAACTGATCCGGTCGCTCTCCCCGCGAACGGCCGTCCTGCTGCTCGGTGCGGCGCCCCGGGCCGAGGAGGTGCAGCGCGCCTACGCCGACGGTGTGCACGGCATGCTCCGCAAGGACGTACGGCCCGAGCGGCTCATCAGCACCGTCCGCGAACTCGCCGCGGGACGACGGGTCTTCGACCCGGAGCTGGTGCTGGTGGCGATCCGGCCGGGGCCGGACACGCCGACCCGCCGGGAACTGGCGGTCCTGCGGCTGGTCGCCGCCGGCAGCACCATCGGCGAGGTCGCCGACCAGCTGTCGCTGTCCCCGGGGACGGTGCGCAACTACGTCTCGTCGGCCATCGCCAGGACCGGCGCCAGGAACCGCTGCGACGCCATACGGATCGCCCGCGAGAACGACTGGCTGTAGGTCGCGTCGCCGCGGTCCCGCGCTCAGCCCTGCTCCCGCATCGTGTCGACGATGTCGCAGAAGCCCTGGGGCAGACTGCCGGAACCCGATGCCGGGCGGCTGCCGATCAGGAACTCCCCCACCGAGGACTCCGACGTCCAGTCCAGACCCAGGGCGCGCGCCGCCGCGTCGGTGTCACCCGAACCGAGCCCGCACGGTGCCAGGCCCATCGCCGTCGCCACCAGGTACAGCGTCTGGTAGAGCACTCCCACGTGCTTGAGCGTCAGCGCGTACGCGATCTGGCTGTACTTCCACGACAGCCGGCCGAACCGCGAGGTCACCGTCAGCAGCACCTGCGGGTCCACCGTGCAGTTGGTCGCCCGCCAGGCCGCCGTCAGCAGTTCCCTGAACGCCGCCTCGTCAGCCGCGCCGTGCCAACGGCGCGGCTGCAGTCGGTGTGCGGCGGCGTCGTAGCGGTAGACCCCGGTGGGCAGCCCCTCGCAGGCGGCGACCGACAGATAGATCTCCAGCTCGCCGGTGGCGCCGCCGGCCGGGTAGGGGCGGTCGATCGCGTCGTACGAGTTCGGGGAGGACGGGTCGCGCGGGATCACCTGCCGGACCCGGGCCGCCCGGTAGAGCAGTTCCGCGATCTGCTCCAGCGTCACCGGGGTCTCCGCGTAGGTGCGGATCGACCGGCGCCCTTCCAGCACCTCGGTGAGCCGCGGGTCCCGGGCCGTCACCTCGTCCCAGTCCGGCACCGGCAGGTCGATGCCCGGCTCGTCCTCGTTGCTCCCGGCGCCCGGCAGGGCCGGCGGGTGCGGTACGTCCTGGTGGGCGAAGACGCCGCCGCTGGTGTAGTCGTGCCGGCCGGCCCGGCTGCGGGAGTGGAAGAGCAGGTCGTGGAAGTCCCACAGCGGCGGGTCCGCGGCCGGGAGCGCGGGCGCCGCGCCCACCGATGCGCCCGCGGCGGGCTCCATGAAACCGGTCCCCGCCAGCAGGGCGGCCAGCGCGGCCCCCGACTGTTCGGGCAGCCCGGCCAGCGCGGCGGCCTCGGCCACGGTGCGCGGCGTGGTCAGCGCCGCGACGAACGCCGCCGCGGCGGGCTGATGGAGCGTCACCCGGTAGGGCGCCAGCGGTGATTCCATGACGCAGCCCTGGCCGATCGTGCCCCCGCCGCCGTCGGCCGGTCCGTCGGGCAGTCTGCGCAGATACGCGAACCGGGACAGCACTACGGCGGTGCTGCCGAGGTCCGGTGCGCCGGGCGTGGCCGCCGAGCGGGCGATCGGCACGGCGGTGGCCAGCGGTCCGGTCAGCGGGTCGTCGAGGATGCTGGTCACCAGATAGGGGAACCGGCCCAGCAGGCTCAGCAGCCGGCCGGCCTCGCGGTCCACGGCCAGCGCGTCGGCGTCGACCGGGCCGGCGCCCAGCGCCAGCAGCCGGCGCACGGTCGGCGCGCCGAGCGCGTGGACGCGCTGGCGGCCCCAGGGGTGGGTGAGTTCGACGTCGTCGCCCTCCGCCGCCACTTTCACGTCCTGGCGGAGCGTCAGCAACCGCCGTACCCGGGACAGTTCGGCGTCAGCGGTGGTCAGCGGCTGTTCTGTGATGGTCATGGCGCGCCTTCCGTCCTGCGGTCAGATGAAGATTGCGGTCGGGTTGAGGTCGGCTTCCGCGGTGGGCGCGGCCTTCCAACCCAGCCGCACGGGAACGTCGTAGAGCCGGCCGGGCGCGAACCGGGCCCAGAAGTGCCGCATCCCGGGGACGATCACCTTGGCGACGGGCAGGCCCACGTCGGGGCGGGTCTGGTCCAGGACGAGCATCTCCATGCCGTGGTCCGCCACCAGGCGCTGCACCGTCTCGAGGTCCGTGCGCAGATCGTCGGCGGCCAGCGGGTCCCAGCGGCCGGCAGCGGCGGGAGCGTGGCCGTCGAGGGGCCGGAGGTACGGCTGGTTGGCCAGCGTCGCACTCTTCCACCAGGCCTTCTGCTCGTGGTCGGCGCCCGAGTACGCCGTCTCGCCGGGGCCGGCGTCGGCCACCGGTGACAGGAACTGGTTCATCTCGGTGAGGGCCCGGGTCAGTGCGATGTGCGGGTCGAGGTGGGCGCCGAAGGCGATCAGGATGTCTTCGGCGGGCTTGTCGGTCCGCCGGGAGAACGCGCCGACCACCGGGATCCCGAAGTCGGCCGTCAGGTCCAGGGCCCACATCTCACGGTTCAGGCCGGCGTAGACCTCGCGCATCCGGTCGATGTACGGGTCGCCGAAGGAGTCCAGGTCGACGGCCGGGCGCTGGACGCGGTTGTACCACCACAGGGCGACGGCGTCGCGTTCCACCAGCTCCAGGAAGCCCTGCAGCGTCGCGTCCTCGAACGAGGTGCCCGCGGCGGCCCCGTTGGAGTCGCCCATGGCGAAGAACGGGCCGTTGTGCCGGTAGCCGTAGTACAGCGACATGGTGGGCAGCCAGCGGGTGCGCTCCGACGTCAGCGACCAGGCGGGCGACCACTCGATGACCGCGTCGTCGCGGAACCGCTCGGGCACGGTGTTGAACATCGACTTCTTGGCGTTCCACACCTCCCGCTCGCCGAACTGCCGGTCGCTGAAGAGCAGGCTGGTGGACGGGTGCACGGCCTGCTCGCCGAGCTGCTCGTAGCTCGCGGTGCGGCGGGCCTCGTCGCCCTGGAAGACCCCGGAGTAGCGCTCCATCGCCTCGCCCATCGCGCTCGCCCGCGCCTGCGAGTCCGTCCGCCCCTTGCCGCAGCTGATGCTGCGCAAGCCGGTACGGAGCTGGCGCAGGTCGCCGACCTGGCGGGCGAGGTTCTGCCCCGCGACGTAGACCCGCAGACCGCCGGGCGTCCGTTCCGCCGGCACCAGGGTCGTCACCACACCGGTGACCGGGCTGAGCTGCGGCCGGTACTTCAGCAGCATGTCCTCGGGCGAGGCGGACCGGTGGCCGCCGTCGGCGGTGAACGCCTTGGCCCGGCTCTCGAACCGCACCGGTGCCAGCTGGCGGCGCTCCATCGTCGCGGCGTCGCCGCAGGACGGGCACTGCGGCCGGCGGACCAGCTCATGGCGTTCGGCCTCGGCGAGCACGGTGTCGAACGTCAGCACCTGGGCCTTCTCCGGGCGGACGCCCGCGGCCCACTTGGCCGCTTCCAGCGCGGCGAGCTGCACCCCGAGGGCGGCCGTGGGCGCCAGGTGCGCCCCGACGGTGGGTACCGGCTGGTCCCTGCCCAGCCGGTGCTGGAGGTAGCTGAGCGACTGCCGGTTGGCGGAGAGCCGGTGCGCGAGGCACTCCCAGCAGCCGGTCCCCGTGCCGGGTGCTCCGGCCGGGGCGCCGGCGGTCACCGGTTTGTCCGGGACGAAGACCGGTCCCGCCCAGACGATCGAACCGACCGGCCGGGCGAGCATCCACGGGGTGCCGGAGGCGAGGGCGGCCGCGTTCCGGCCCGCAAGGCCGGGGTTGAGGTAGTCGTCGGTCAGCGCGACGACGAGGTCGGCGCCCTCGGTGTCGGCGGGCGGCGCGTCCGCCGGTGCGAGCGCCACGTGCGCGGCGCCGGCCGCGAGCAGTGCGGCGACGAACGGCTCCGGTGCCACCTTCCCGTAGACCTCCACCCGCACCCGGGCGTCCCGCAGCGCGGCGACGGCCGTGTCGCCGTCGAGACCGGCCATCTCGAAGAATCCGGCGGCGGCCGGGTCGGTGGCCGGGTCGGAGGCGGCGGCCCAGCCCCCGGCGACCAGTTGGTCCAGAGCGGTGGTGACCCGGTCGGCGGGCACCGCGGGCGCCAGCTCCGCACCGATCTCGTGGGCGCTCCTGGTGCCGTCCAGAAGCGGCGCCAGCCGTTCGGCCAGCGAGCCGTTGACGACGCAGACGCCGCGTTCGGACACCAGGTAGACGGCTTCACCGTCGACGACGTAGGGGGTGTAGTGCCGCTTGAAGCCGATGCCGGGCGTCGGCCGGGTACTGGTCATGGTGACTCCGTAGTCCACGTCGTTAGCGAAGGGTGGCGAGCGGGGCGGTGGCCGGGTCGATCAGCCGCAGCAGGAGGAGGCCGACGGCGGCGCCGCCGTCCAGCGCGCCGAGGTTGACGCGGTCGTCGGCGGCGCGGTCCCCGAACCAGCTGCCGGTGGCGTGGTGCCGGCGCAGCAGTTCGGCGACGAGGACGCCGGCCGCTTCCCGGCCGTCGAAGAACGGTCCCGGCACCAGCGTCTCGGCGGTGCTGCCGGCGCGGTCGTCGTCCAGGGTGTGCAGCAGTCCGGCCTCGGCCGAGGTCAGTGCCTCGCCCGCGGCGGCGACCAGTTCGCGGGTACCGAGCGCCGCGATCTCGGCGGCGGTGACGGGCGGGGTGAGCCCGGCGAGGTCGCCGGGGTGGACGGCGCCGGTGCCCAGCGAGACGGCGGTGTCCAGGCAGGCCAGCCGCCCGCCGCGGGCGGTCGTCGTGAACCGGTGCGCGCGCAGCAGCGCACGGGCGGCGTCGGGATCGGCCAGCAGGCCGGGCGCTTCCGCGACGGTGCGGGCGAGGGCCGCGGCGATGCTGTCGGCGCCGGTCGGCACCAGGTCGAGGAAGGTCGCCGGGGTGGTGAAGCGGCCGGCCGGGGCGTCGCCCGCGAGGGCTCGCCGGGCGGCCTCGGCGAGGTCGCGGATCGCCGCGTCGGCGTCGGTGGCCGCGCCCGTCGTGCCGGCGCCCATGGAGCGGCGCAGCCGCAGCAGGTTCAGCAGCAGTCCGGCCGCGCCCAACGGGCTGTCCTGGTACGGGAGCCGGTCGGCGTCGCGGGCCGAGGACCGGCCTGCGGGCGCCGCCGCGAGGGCCGCGGCTCCCGGGACCAGCGCCCGCGCCACGTCGAGGAAGGCGGGCTCGGCGAGGGTTTCGGCGCCGCGGGCCAGTGCGTGGATGAGGGAGCCGGGCCCGGCGAGACCGCCGGGCACCGGGACCCCGGAGGCCAGCCGGGTGTCGCGGGCGAAGCCGAAGGAGGCCGGGTGGCGCGGGTTGATGAGGGCGGCCGCGGCCCAGAGCGTCTCGTGCGCCGCCTGCCGGAAGCGCGGCGACCCGGTCGCCGACCACAGTTCGGCGAGGAAGAGCGCCACGCCGACACCGCTGGTGACGAGGTCGACGCCGCTGAGCACCTCGACCTGCCGCAGCCCGGTCGCGGGGTACCAGCTGAGCCCGATCCAGCCGCCGCCCGCGGCGGTGCGCTGCCGGTCGGCGAGCATCCGGTCTCCCAGCCGCACGGCGTGGTCGAGGAGTTCACCGGAGGTCGGTACGGAGAGCGGGGCGGTCCTCGGGGAGGCGGTGGTGGCCGGCGGGAGCTGCGTCCCGGACCGTGCCGCGTCGATGCAGCCGGAGAGCACGGCGGTGTGCAGATCCAGGTCGAAGCGGTTGAGTTCGGTGATGCGGGCGTGCAGCCGGTCCCAGGCGGTGCTCTGGAAGTGGCCGGGGATCTCGTGGCCCTGGGCGGTGAACACCGAGGACGACGTGGTCAGCGAGCGGAAGAAGGGGATGTCCAGGACGCGGTAGGAGTCGAGTTCGCTGAGCACCACCTCCAGCAGGTCGCCGCGTGCGCTGTCGCCGGCGCGGGCGGCCACGGCGCCGCGCAGGGCGCCGGCGATCACGGTCTCGCGGGTGGCGCCGTCGGACAGGGCGAGCGGGCTGGTCGAGGTCCGCAGGATCTTGTAGCCGTCCCAGGTGTGCCGCCAGATGTAGCGCACCCAGACGCCCTTGAAGCCGGCCAGCGGGCCGTCGGGGGACGCCAGCCGGTCACGCATCCCGGCGAGGGTGCGGTGCATGTCGCGGTAGCCCGCGACGACCTCGTCCGCGTACTCCCACGGGTCGGCCTTCTCGCCGTCGTGCACCGGCCGGTACGGCGGCAGCGGCAGGGCGGGCTTGCCGGGTTCGATCTCCAGGTCGTCGGCGCGCGACAGGCAGCCGATGTCCACCACCGGGCGGTCCTTGGACGGCACCCACGGCTGTACGGCCATGGCCGTCCGCACGACGGTCGACTCCAGGACGTCCAGCAGCCCGCCCTGGCCGGCCGGCAGCGCCGGCGGGGTCTGGACCCGCGGGTAGAGCAGGCACTCCAGATCCGTGATGACCGGGTACTCACCGCTGGCCAGCAGGTTGTCGGACCACAGGTCGCGGCCTTCGAGCAGCTGCACCAGCCGGACGGTCATCCCGAGCCGGCGGTAGAAGCGGGCGAAGCCTTCGCGGTCGGTGCAAGGCAGCGCGGGAACGAGCTCCTCCCAGCCGTACGCGTCGCCGTGGTCGGGCTCGTGCTCGGTCACCGGGTCGGCGGCGGGACCGGTCGCGGCGCCGTCGTCCGGTGCGCTGTGGTCGCTGCGCACCAGCACGGTGCGGACGTGGAGTTCGGGTGACAGGCCCGCGGCGTTGAGGTCGCGCACCAGATCCATGTAGGCGGTGGCGTGCCGCAGGTCCTTCGGCTTGTAGACGACGCCATGGCCGTCCGCGAAGTGCAGCAGCGCGACGGACCGGCCGCCCGCGTGGCGGTCGCCCGCGTCACCGTGCACCGCGGCCAGCGCGCCCGGGTCCGCCCCGTCCCAGAGGCGGGTGCGCAGCAGTTCCCGGTCGGAGGCGAGCCGGGCGAACATCTCGGTGTAGACGTGCTGCCAGTGGCGGCAGGCGGTGCCGACGAGGAAGGCGAGCGCGGGCAGCCGCTCCAGCCGGGCCAGCCAGCCCTCCTGCGAGGCGTCGGGGCCGCCCTGCGCGTCCCAGTCACCGCCGCCGGGGTGTGCGGACGACGACTGGACCTCGTAGCGCATCGGCAGGTCCAGCGCCTCGGTCAGCCGCCGCACCAGGGTCTCCGCCAGGTCGGCCCGCGCGGAGTCGAGCACCTGGACGCCGAGCACGGACGCGGTGTCCGCGGTCCCTGTGAGGTCGTAGGGCAACAGCGCGCCGGCAGCGGTACGGAAGGACTCGGTGACGGCGCCCGGGGCGACGGTCTCGCTGGTGGGGGCGGCGGGCTGGGCGCGCAGGAAGCCGATGAGGGCGTGCGCCCAGTCCGGGACGACGGACGGGTCGCGCAGCGCGACCGGCCGCAGCCCGTCGCCGAGTTCACGGCCGGTGGCCGCCAGGTGGTCGAGCAGCACCCCGGCCGACGCCGGGTCGCCCGCCGCCCGACGCAGCCAGCCCGCGACGGCCGTGGAGCGGCTGTGCTGTTCGTCCTCGGCGGCGGCGAAGACGGGTGGTCTGGCGCCGTCCGGCGTCCCGTCGGCGGTGGTCGAGGCCGCCGCGCGCTCCGGGAAGGAGGCGGCCAGGGCGATCACGGCACGCAGCCGGTCGTCGCCGCGCGGGACGCCGGGCAGGAGCGTGCCGTCGCCCGCCGGGGACCCGGCGGCCGTTCCCGGCACGGCGGGGGTGGTGAGCCAGGCCTGCAGGTCGAGCGTCATCTCAGATCTCCTGGGGTCGGACGAGGCGGGTGAACAGGGGGTCGTGGTCGAGCAGTTCGTCGTAGGTCCCCGAGGCGGTGACCCGCCCGGCGTCCAGGACGTGGATACGGTCGGCCCGGCGGATGGTGCTGAGCCGGTGGGCGATGACGATGCGGGTGCGGTCGAGGGCGGCCACGGCGTCGGCGACGTGGGCCTGGGTGGCGTTGTCGAGGGCGGACGTCGCCTCGTCGAGCAGCAGCACGGCGGGGCGCCTGACCAGCGCGCGGGCGAGCAGGATGCGCTGGATCTGACCGCCCGAGAAGCCCTGGGCGTCCTCACCGATGCGGGTGCCCAGGCCCAGCGGCAGTGCCCGGAGTTCGGCGGCGATGCCGGCCTGTTCCGCGGCGGCCCAGACGTCGTCCTCGCTGACGTCGGGGTCGGTGCCGGCCAGGTTCTCCAGCAGGTTGCCGCGCAGCGTCCGCCCGTTCTGCAGGACGGTGCCCAACTGGCCGCGCACCAGGCGCAGATCGAGGGCGGCGAGGTCCTGTCCGTCGTACCGCACGGTTCCGGACTCGGGGACGTCGAAGCCCAGGATCAGCCGGATCAGGGTCGACTTGCCGGCGCCCGACGGTCCGACGACGGCGACGAACTCGCCCTCCTCGGCCCGCAGGCTGACCCGGTCCAGGGCCGGTACCGCCGCTCCCGGGTAGCGGAAGGTCACCTCTTCGAGGGCGACCGCGCCACCGAGCACGCCGGGGTCGCGGCGGTGCGGGCCCGAGGCGGGGACGGCGGGCGCCGCGAGCACCGGCCGGAGCCGGTCCAGCACAGGTGCGATGCCGTACGCGGTGGCCGCCGCGTGGGTCAGCTGGCCGAGTGCCAGCGCCACCTGTCCGGCCGCGATACCCGCCGCCATCAGATGCCCGGCGGAGACGCTCCCGGCGCCCCCGGCGGCGGCCGCCGCCAGCAGCACGGCGAGCAGCAGGGGTTGCAGGGCGGCGGTGACGGCGCCCGAGGCGGCGTCGGCGCGCATCGCGGCGGCGTCGGCGCGCTTCTGCCGGGCGAAGGGGCCGGCCCAGCGGGCGAAGGCCTGGATCTCGCGCCCCGCCGTCTGCAGCTTGTCGATGCCCAGCAGCAGCCCGTACAGCACGCCGTGCAGCCGGCCGTGCAGCGCGTACACCTCGGACTCGTACCGCTGCCTGCGCCGTCCCAGCAGGAGCAGGACGGTGACGGCGGCGACCGCGGCGAGCAGCAGCACACCGCCGAGCCGCAGATCCACGGTGAGCAGCAGCAGGAGTCCCGACAGCGAGAAGAACGCTCCCAGCACCGCGGAGACCAGCACTTCCGACAGCGCCTGCCGGGCCTCGGCGACCGCGTTGGCCCGGTGCACGAGGTCGCCGGTGGAGAAGTCCCGGAAGAACCGGGCGTCATGGGTGAGCAGCCGGTCCCACACGGCCGGTTCCAGCGCCGCCTGGATGCGTCCGGTCAGCCGGACGGCGGCGGTGTTGCGGACCAGCAGGAGCAGCAGTCCCGCTGCCGAGGCCGCGCCGAGCAGCAGCGCCAGCCAGCGCAGCGGGTGCCGGTCGGCGGCCAGCAGCCGCGGCATGAGCAGCCCGGCGCTCAGCGGTACGAGCAGCGTCAGAACGGCGGTGAGCAGCCCGGCGCCCGCGAGGACCACCAGGTCGCGACGGGTGCCGGGGGCGCCGAGCGCGAAGCGCAGCAGTGAACCGGGGGTCGGGGTGCCGGGCGGCAGCGGCCGGTAGAGCAGCAGTGCCTGGCGCGAGTAGGCGGGTCCCGCCGGCCGGCGCCGCGCACGGCCGGTGTCCGGGGCCGCCGGGTCGTACACCAGATGGCCCCGGCCGCGCGGCACGAGGGCGAGCGGGCGGCCGTCGTCGGAGGCGAACGCGATCATCGCACCGGCGGTGCCGCCGGGATCACCGTGAACGTCGCCGCCCTCCGAACTCTTCGTGCCCTTGGGCGCCTTGGCGGCCGGGAGGGTGACCTGCCGCCAGCGCACGCCCAGCCGCCGCAGGAGTGCGATCAGCGGGTCGCGGGCGGTGCGCACCGCGGCGGGCAGTTCGGCGGGCGCCTCGATCCCCAGGGCGGGGCCGAGGGCCGCGAGCACGGCGAGCGCGTGGGCGGCCGGGTCCGGCGGCGGGACGGCCACCGCGCGGGCCTCCCGGCCCGGACGGCGGGCCGCCGGGCCGAGCCCGTCGAGCGCGGCCGCGAGGGTCGCGCGGTTGGCCGCCGCCGTCGCGTTCAGTGCGGCCGTCGCGTCGGCGGTCCGGGTGCGCTCCGCCTGCTGAGTGGGCGTCATGACTGCTCCTGAACAGGACGGTTCGGGGTCGGGGCGACGGGGGCGGTGGCGTCCGTGGAGTCCTGGCCACCGGCCTCGGACAGCAGCGTCCGGTAGCGGCCGGGCATTGCGGCCAGTTCCGCCGGGGTGCCCTGCTGGACGATCCGGCCGCCCTCCAGGACGACCACCCGGTCGGCGGAGCGGACGGTGCTCAGCCGGTGGGCGAGCACCAGGCAGCTGGTACCGCGCCGCCGGAGGTGCGTGTTGACCAGGGCCTCGGTGCGGGCGTCCAGCGCGGAGGTCGCCTCGTCCAGCACCAGCAGCGGAGGGTCGAGGGCCAGCGCTCGGGCCAGCTCCAGCCGCTGCCGCTCTCCGCCGGAGAGGTTCCGCGCGTCCTCCTCGATCCGGCCGGCGTCCAGGCCGCCGCGGCCGCGGACCAGGTCGGCGGCCTCCGCGTCGGCGAGCGCCCGGTGCAGGGCCGTCTCGTCGGCCGCCGGGTTCCACAGCGTGAGGTTGTCGCGGATGGTGCCCTCGAAGAGCCGCAACCGCTGCTCCACATAGGCGACCTGGCTGGTCACGACGGCACGCGGCAGCGATTCGCGCGGCACACCGTCCAGCAGCACGTCGCCGGTCCAGGGCCGGAGCACTCCGGCGGCGAGCCGGGCCAGCGTGGACTTGCCGCTGCCGCTCGATCCGACGACCGCGACCCACTCCCCCGGCCGCACCGTCAGCGAGATGCCGTCCAGCGTGGCGGGCCGGTTGGGGTCGTACCCGAAGGACACGTCCCGCAGCTCCAGCAGGCCGCTGAGCGCGACGGGTCCGGCCGAGCCGTCCACCGGGTCCAGGACGGCCGTCAGATAGGGGTCGGGCTCGGAGAGCTCGACGTCGTCGAGGAGCGCGGACTGGGCTCGCGCCATCGTCAGCTCGGATCCCGTGCCGACGAGCTGGGTGACCGGCAGCAGGAACCCGTTGAGCAGCAGCAGGAAGGCGAGCAGGGTTCCGACGGTCACGCTGCCGCCGATCAGCAGCGCGGTCCCGGCCACCACGACGGCCGCGGTGCCCGCGGTGGTGAGCGCGGTCGGCAGCGAGAGCGGTACGAGGACGGCGGTGGCGACGTTCTGCGCGGTGTCCATGGCCCGCGCCTGCCAGCCCGACCAGGAGCGGAAGAACGAGTCCTCGGCCCCCTCCGCCTTCAGTGTCTCGATGGCGGAGATGCCGGCGAAGGCCACCCCGTCGCGCTTGTGCTGCTCGGAGTGGAGCTGGTGCAGCATGCCGCCGCGCCGCCGGTCGGCGAGTTTCAGGGCCGCGACGTCGATGACCGCGACCACCACCGGCACGAGTGCCAGCCGGGGCTGGAGCCAGATCAGGGCGGCGAGGTGCGCGGCGGCGGTGGCGGCCGAGGCGGCGGCGCCGGCGGCGCGGTAGGAGAGCAGCGCCGAGAGCCCGTCGTTGATCTGGACCCTGGTCACCAGACCGCCGAGCTGCCTGCGGTGGAAGAACGAACCGGGCAGCCGCAGCATGCGCCACAGGAATCCGGTGGAGGTGCGGGCCGCCATCGAGGCCAGCACCCGGTTGACGACGCTCTGCTGCAGCCAGGTGCCGAGCAGCACCGCGGCGGCCGAACCGCCGGTGGCCAGGACGAGCGGGAGTGCCCAGGCGCCGGTTCCGCCGAGCGTCGCCGAGGTGAGGTAGGCCCGCAGCAGGAACGCCGCGGCCATCGCGGGAACGGTGAGCAGCACCGCGACCAGCACGGCGACAAGCAGGGCGAACCCGTACGGCCGGACTCTCGTCAACAGCCCCCGCAGGAACGGGAACCGGGCGCCGCCGCGTTCGAAGTCGGGCCCCGGTTCGAAGCCGACCGCGATGCCCGCGAAGGAGTCCCAGAACTCCGCCGGAGTCGCCGAATGGCTGCCCAGCGAGGGATCGTTGACGCGGACGCGGCCCCGCTTGATGCCTTCGAAGACCGCGAAGTGCGGTCCGGTGACGAGCACCATCGACGGCACCGGCACGGCGTCCAGGCCCAGCAGCCGGTCGTCGCCGCGCACCACCCGGCGGCCCCGCGCCACCAGGCCGTAGCGGCCGGCGGCGCGGGCCACCGCGGCGGCGCTCACCCCGTCGCGGGAGACTCCGCAGGAGCGTGATGCCTCGTGCAGGGTCGTCCGGCGGCCGAACGCGCCGAGGACGATCGCGAGACAGGCGGCGCCGCAGTCCTGCTCCTCCATCTGCGGGACGACGGGCGTCCGTATGTGGCGGCGCCTGCGGGCCGCGCGGACAGTGCTGCCCTTTGGTGGCGGCCCCGGGGCGGCAGCCGCCGGCTCCTGGTTCTTCCGCTCCTCGGCGGTCCGGGTGTCGAGGCTCATCGCCCGGCCCCCGTACCCAGGATGACCTGGTAGGGACGGCGGGAGCCGAGATCGACGGAGACGTCCACGGATACCGGGCCGTACGTCGCGGGCAGCGCGCTGGACGCGGCGTCCGGTACGGCGGTGATCGTCCAGACCGGGTCGGCCCCCGTTCCCAGGTCGCTCCCGCCGAGCGGCAGTACGCCGTCGAGCGAGTCGGCGCGGGCGGGATACGGGTCCACGGCCGTGATGCGGGCGCGCACCGCGCCGGACGGCAGCGGCAGCAGTACGGACTGGCCGGGTCGCAGGTGTGCCAGGTCCCGGGCGGAACCGGTGTAGAGCCGCAAAGTGGCCGGTTCGCCGGCCGGGTCGAGCGCGAGCAGCGCGGCCCCGGCCGTCAGGGTGCCGCCGGGCGCTGTCAGCACCCCGGCGACCGTGCCGTCCGCGGGAGAGCGGAGCTCGGCGGTGCCGCCCGGGCCGGGTGCCGTGGTGCGCAGCAGCGCGAGGAGCTGCCCGCGGATGACCCGGTCCCCCGGGCGGACCCGCAGGTCGAGCACCGTACCGGCGACGTCGGCGCGGGCGAGGACCGGCGCGGGGCCGTGGGCCAGCACGCCGTGCAGGGAGAGGGTGTTCGGAAGTGACCCCCAGCCCACCCAGGCGCCGCCCGCCCCCAGGGCCAGTACCAGCGCGACGAGCGCGGAGCCGAGGCGGCTGCCGATGACCCGGACCGGGCGGTCGAGGCCCGGTTCGAGCTGTGCGGCGGCCGCCGCGGCGGCGATCGTCACCGCATGGGCGGACGGGCCCGTTCGCTCCGCTGACGCGGGCGGTTCTCCGTCGGGGACGGCCGGGACGGTCCTGCTTGGGATCGTTGTCGTCATCGCCGTCACACCCCCGCGCCGAGGGCGGTGAGCTGCCTGACCTCGACGGGCAGTTCCCGCAGCCCGCCGAAGACGAACTGCTCGCTCCAGCGGGCGGTGCTCTCGTCGAGCGGGGTGCTCAACTCCCGCTCGGCGCCGGCCGCCGCGAGCAGGGCCAGGACCGTTCCGCCGGCCATCAGCGACAGCGGAGCGCCCAGGCAGTGGTGCGGCCCGTGTCCGAAGGCCAGGTGTCGGCGCTCCGCCCGGGCCGGGTCGAATCGGTCGGGATCGGGGAACCGGCGCGGATCGCGGTTGGCGGCCGCGTACAGCAGCAGCACCACCCGTCCGGCGGGCAGCAGTGTGTCCCCGACCTGTACGTCGCCGCCCAGCCCGCGGGCGCTGGCCCGTACCGGGCTGCCCAGCCGCTGGCATTCGTCGAAGACGGCCTCGGCGGTGTGCGGTTCGGCGCGGATGCCGGCGGCCAGCGCGGGGTTCCGCAGCAACTGCCAGGCGGCGACCGCGAGTCCGGAGGTGAGGGTTTCCAGCCCGTTGGCGAACAGCATGACGACGAAGGCGAGCAGGTCCTCGTCGTCGAGCTGTCCCGCGTCCCTGGCCAGGACGAGACGGCTGATGAGGTCGCCGCCGGGGCGCGCCGCGCGGGCGGCGCACAGCTCTTCGACCCAGTCGCGGAAGCCCTCGAACTCGGCGTCCAGGGCGGCGGTCTGTTCGGCGTCGGCGAACGGGTCCAGGAGTGACCTGGCGACCAGTCCGGCCCAGCCGGTCACCCGCTCGCGCTCTTCGGGCGGTACGTCGAGGATCGCGCACGACACCGCGACCGGCAACGGCACGGCGAGGTCGGCGACCAGGTCGAAGGAGCCGCCGGCCAGCAGGGGCGCGAGCAGTTCCTCGGTGGTGGTCTCGATCCTGGCGCGGATCTCGGCGAGCCGGCGGGCGCTGAACGCGGCGGTCGCGAGGCGCTTCAGCCGGGTGTGGTCGGCGCCGTCCCGCATCGGCAGGGTACGGGCGAGCACCTGGGCGAGTGCGGAGGAACCGGGGCGGTCGAGCCCGATCGCGGCGGGGTCCACCGCGGTTCCGGGGTGCATCAGGACGGTGACGATCTCCTCGTAGCCGGAGATGACGTGGACGCGTCCCAGGTCCAGTACCGGGGCCTCGGTCAGCAGCCGCCGGTAGAGCCCGGCGGGGTCGCGTCGCGCGGCCGGGTCCTGGATGAACCGCGTGAGCTGGTGGCGGAGGCTTTCCATGCCCGGTTCTCCTTGTCGGTCCGTGGGTTGGTCGATGTATCGATGTGTCGTTGTGTCGTCAGGGATGGAGCCGGGTGCCGGACGAGGGGCGCCCCGGTGGGACCGTTCAGGTCCCACCGAGGCGCGGATTCCCGCGGCCGTGGCGGGCCGGCGGAGCGATGACGCCCGCCGGCCCGGCCTCAGTCGGCCGCTACTGCGTCAGACTCGGAGGCCTTGCCAACCGGACCGTGAGGTCAGTTGGAGACCGAGCTGAAGGACGAGACCGGGCAGGCCGCGGAGAGCAGCGAGCTGACGCTGATGCCGCCGGAGACGGTGTCCAGCTCCTCGACCTCGATGTCGAACTGCTCGGTCTCGGCGACAGCGGCGGTCTCGGTGATGTCCTTGTTGTCAGCCATGGCCGACTCCTCTCGTTTCACGGCGCCGGACCCTGGTGGGCCGGTCTGCCGATTCCCTCATCCCCTTCGGCTTCCGGTTTTCCCGGCCGCTTCCGGCGATGAGAGAAATATGCACCCGAGGGCCGTCCGCACATCAGTGGGAAATGTCAGAAACACCGCCTGCAAAATGTCATACCGCTTTCTTATGACGTTTTGCATGTTCGATGAACTCGCAGCTCAGGAAGGTAAAATGAATTCGTTCCCTCTTGCAGACCCTCTCTGATACCGCGCACCATGTGCGCATGAAAGAGATTCCTGAAGTCATAGAAGTAGTGGAATTGCGGCAGTCCTACGGGGACTACGAGGCAGTACGCGGAGCGTCTTTCACCGTCCGCCGCGGCGAGCTGTTCGCGCTGCTGGGAACGAACGGCGCCGGCAAGACCACGACCCTCGAGGTCGTCGAGGGCTACCGGCGGCCCACCGCGGGTTCCGTGCGGGTGCTGGGGCTGGATCCCTACGCGGACGGGCCCGCGCTCCGCCGCAGGACCGGGGTGATGCTCCAGGAGGGCGGGTTCTTCAAGGAGTTGACCGTCCGGGAGACGGTGGACGCCTGGCGCCGCTTCACCGGGCGGGCCCGCGCCACCGCCGACGTCCTCGGCCAGGTACGGCTGGACACCAAGGCGGGCACCCGCGTCGGCCAGCTCTCAGGGGGTGAGCGCCGCCGGCTGGACCTCGCGCTCGCCGTGCTCAACGACCCCGAGCTGCTCTTCCTCGACGAACCCACCACGGGCATGGATCCCGAGGCCCGCCGCAACACCTGGCAGCTCGTCAGAGAACTGCGGGCGGCCGGCACCACCGTGGTGCTGACCACGCACTACCTGGAGGAGGCCCAGCAACTCGCGGACCGGGTCGCCATCATGGACGCCGGCCGCATCACCGCCACCGGCACCGTCGCCGAGGTCCTCTCGGGGCAGCGCAGCCGGATCACCTTCCCGCTGCCGTTCGCCACCACCGCCTCGGACCTGCCGCGCCTTCCCGGCGCGGAGCTGGCCGTACGGGGTGACGCGGTGTCCTACGCCGTCGCCCGGACGGCGCCCGCGCTGGCCGTCCTGCACGAGTGGGCCGGCGCGCGCGGCGTCGAACTCGACGGCATCGAGGTACGGCACGCCTCGCTGGAGGACGTGTTCCTCGCCCTGGCGGGCGACCAGCGGACGGCGCCGGACGACCAGCGCACCGTCCGGCCCGACCTCCACAGCAAGGCGGCCGCCCGATGACCTGGACCCGCTACGCCCACGGCCAACTCCTGCTGTCCTGGAAGGTCTTCTGGCGCAACCGCCGCTCCACCTTCATCGGGTTCCTGCTCCCCGTCCTGCTGGATCTGTTCGTCGCGGCGCCCTTGCGCGACAAGGAGATCGGCGGGGTGAGCGCGGCCGGTTACGTCACCGTCGGCTTCATCGGGCTGGCGCTCGTCACGTCCTTCGTCAATCTCCTCAACGCGGTCGTCGCCCGCCGCGACGATCTGGTGCTCAAGCGGCTGCGCGGTACGGAGGTGCCCCCCAGCGCCGTGTTCGCCGGGCAGATCGGTGCGAGCGGCATCGTCGTCCTGCTGCAGGCCGTGGTGCTGGGCACCATCTCGGTGGGTCTGTTCCACGCGCCGCTGCCCGCCGACCCGGCGCTGCTGCTGCTCACCCTGGGCGCGGGCTATCTGCTGTTCGCCCTGCTCGCCGTGGCGCTGTCCGGGCTGACGCCGAGCGCCGAGACGTCCCCGCTGGTCGCCACGCCGGTCCTCATGCTGTGCATGTTCGGCGCGGGCGTCGCCACACCGCTGTCGTCGCTCCCCTCCTGGCTGCAGGGGCCGGCGCACGCCCTGCCGCTCACCCCGGTCGTGCAGGCTCTGCGGACCGCCTGGTTCGGCAAGAGCTTCGGTCAGGAGAGCTGGAACGGCGGCCCGCTGGCCGATCTCTCCTTCCTGCACACCTGGCAGTCCGCCGTCCCCGCGCTGCTGATCACCGCTCTGTGGACGGCCGGCGTGCTGCTGGCCGCCCGGCGCCTCTTCCGCTGGGAGCCCCGGCGCGCCTGACCCGGGTCACCGCGCGCCGGGATCCGGGTCGGGCGGTCAGCCGTTCACAGCCCCAGGGCCTGCGAGAGGAGCGGCCAGGACGTCTTGTACTCGTTGCGCCAGTAGGTCCAGCTGTGGGTGCCGCCGAGGTAGAAGTGGGTCTGGGCGGGGATGCCGAGCTGCTGCAGCCGGGCGGCGAAGCTCTGGGAGGCGGGCCACAGGGTGGTCTCCAGGGCCTCGGCGCTCAGCTCCCCGTTCCCGCCGACGACACCGGTGCCGGAGGACAGGTAGAGGCTGGTGCCGGTCAGCTTCGATGCCAGGGCGTAGGGGTTCTGGGCGTTCCACAGCGGGCTCTGGAAGATCGGGGAGCCCCACAGCGCCCACGGGAGAAGCCCTTCACGGCCTACGATCGCCTCGACGATGATCGGCATGCCCGGCATCGTCGTGTGCAGGACACCGCTGTACGAGGCCGCCGCCTTGAACGTTCCGGGGTGCCGGGCGGCGAACGCGATCGCGCCCCAACCCCCGGTGGACACCCCGCCGATGGCCCGTGTCGTCCCGGCCCGGTAGTTCTGCTGCAGCAGCTGCATCAACTCCGTGACCTGGAAGGTCTCGTAGTCCGGAGCACCCGAGCCGAAGTTCCACCAGCTGCTGGGGATACCGGTGGGCCCCGACGACGGCATGGCGACGATGACCTCCTTGTCCGCGGTGAACTGCTCGATGTCGGTCTCGCGGGTCCACGAGGTGTAGTCGTCGTGCGCGCCCTGGAGCAGATAGAGCACCGGCCAGGTGCGGGTGGCCTGGGCGGACCAGTCGGCGGGCAGCAGCAGCCGGGTCGCGACGGTGCCGCGGATCGCCGGGGAGTTGATCTGCAGATCGACGGTGCGGCCGTCGATCCAGTTCTCGGAGACGATGCCGGCCCCGTCCAGGGCGGTGCGGGCCGGAGCGGCCACCGTCGTGGAGGCAGCGGCGGCGGGGGCGAGAGCGGTGGGGCCGAGGGTCAGCGCGGCGGTCGCCGCGAGCATGGCCGCTCCGGTGACGGCGGCGCGGGACGTACGGCGACGGCGCTGTGTGTGCATCAGATCCCTCTTGTCGTGGGTGGGTTGAGATCGCGGGTGAGCAGCGCGGCGAGGTCGTCGACCGCGGGCGGATCGAGCAGGGAGAGGTGGTCTCCCTCGATCGGCGCGACGGAGAGGTCGGTGCAGGTCCCGTCCCAGCCGAGCGCCTCGTCGGTACGGGTGTAGCGCGCGTCCTGGACGGTGTGCGGCGCACTCCGTGTGGCGCGGTAGAGCAGCGTCCGGCCGGCGTACGGGCGCGGTGTGTGCCGTTCCCCGCTGCGCAGGTCCAGATACGAGGTCCGCTGGTGTTCCAGCACGGCCGCTGGCAGATCCGCCGCCTGCTCCAGGGCCTTGACGACCAGCTCGATCTGTCCGGCGTCGTCGAGCGTCGCGAGTTCGTCGTAGGGCAGCGGCAGCGGGCTGCCGTAGGTGCGCTCGACGTACGCGGCGAAGTCCGCGAAGCGGCGGCGGGCCTTCTCCGGAGGCGACAGCTCGGGGGCAGGCAGCGGCAGCACGCTGTCGATCAGGATCAGCGCGGGCACGGTTCCGTCGCCGTCGCCGACCAGCAGCCGTGCCGTCTCCTGGGCCACCACCCCGCCGTAGGACCAGCCGCCGAGCAGCCACGGCCCGCGCGGGCAGGTCTCGCGGACGACCCGCGCGTACGCCGCCGCCCGCTCGTGCACGGTGTCGGGTCCGGGCAGCCGCTCCAGTCCGTAGCAGGGTTGATCGTCGCCGAGTCGCTGGGCGAGGGCGCGGTAGACGGCGGTGGAGCCGCCCGCGGGATGGATCAGGAAGAGCGGCGGCCGGCTCCCGCCGGCCCGCAGGACGCGGAGCGGACCGCTGACCGGTGCCTCCAGACGCGGGCGCAGCAGACCGGCGACGGCGGCGACGGTGGAGGGCCCGGTCAGCAGGTCACTCGCCGGCACCTCCCAACCGGCGCGCTCCGACAGCTCCCGGGCCAGCTCCGCCAACCGCTCCCGGGGCAGCTCCCGCAGGCCGAGGTCGTCCTCGGCGCCGGGCGGCCGGCCGCCGGCGACGCTCTGCCAGGCCCGGGAGACCAGCCGCTCGGCGGCGTCCCGGGGAAGCACACCCGTGAAGGTGGGGGTCGTACTGTCGTCGACCGACTCCGTCAGCCACGCGGCGAGCGCGGCGACGGTGCCGTTGCGCAGCAGCACGCGCGGCTCGACGACCGTGCCGAAGTCGCGCTGGACGGCGGCCAGGATGCGGGTGGCCATGAGGGAGTCGAGGCCGAGTTCGGTGAGCGGCGTGCCGGGGTCGATGTGTTCCGGCGCGTATCCCATGACCTGGGCGACATGCTCCCGCAGCCGGTCGATGACGGTCCGGGGCCGGTCCGCCGGCTGGGCGGTGCCGGGCGTCGGCAGCGGTACCGGATCGGGCTCCTGCCGCTGTGCCGCCAGCCGCCCCTTCACCCAGTAGGGACGGTGCCGCCAGCCCGCGCTCGGTACGTCGACGATCCGGCCGCCCCCGTGCAGCGCCCCGGGGTCGACGGCCACGCCGCGGACCAGCTGCGCCGCCAGGCTGTGCCGGAACGAGAAGGCGTCGTCGGTGTTCCGGCGCAGGGTCGGGAACAGCGCGGCGTCCCCGGCACCCGAAACGGCACCCGAGGCGGCATCCGGAGCGGCATCCGCGGCGCTCAGCGTCTCGGCGAGCGGATGCAGTTGCGTGGGGTGCGGGGAGACCTCGACGAACAGCCGGTGCCCGTCCGCCGCCGCGGCGGCGACCGCCTGCGCGAAGCGCACGGGTCGGCGCAGCCCGGCCACCCAGTACCCCGTGTCGAAGACCGGCAGTTCGCGGGGCGAGTCCAGGACGGTGCTGTAGAAGGGAACGCCGGGCGGCAGGTGCGTCACCTCGCCGAGTTCTCCGGCCAGCGGGCCGAGCAGCGGGTCGACCTGCGGGGAGTGACCGGCAGCGGCGACCCCCAGCGATCGGGCGAGCCCGCCGTCCCGCTCCACCCGTCGGATCAGCCCGCCGATGTCGTCCGCCGTGCCGGTGACGACGCTCTGGCCGGGCGAGGAGTGCACGGCGACCAGCAGACTGGGCCACGTTCCGGTGTGCGCCCGTACCTGCGCGGCGGAGAGTTCCACCACGGCCATCGCCCCGCCCGACAGCCCGTCCAGCAGTCGGGAGCGGGTCGCGATGACGCGGGCCCCGGTCCCGGCGTCGAGCGCACCGGCGACCACGGCGGCGGCGACCTCGCCCATCGAGTGGCCGATGACGGCCGCCGGTTCGATCCCGTACGCGCGCCAGAGCCCGGCCAGGGCGACCTGGAGCCCGTACAGCACCGGTTGGACGACCGACGGGGACGACAGCTCCGCGTCCGGTGCCAGTCGCGCGCGCAGCGAGAGGCCCGCGTGCTCGAGCAGCAGGGGTTCCAGCCGGTCCACCGCCTCGGCGAACGCGGGTTCCGCCGCGAGCAGTCGGCGGGCCATGCCCGGCCACTGGGAGCCGTAGCCGGAGAACACCCAGACGGGGCTGGCGGTTTCGGTGGCCGGGCCGCCGGTGACGACCGCCGGATGGGGCCGGCCCTCGGCGAGGCAGGCGAACGCCGCCGCGGCGGCCTCGATGCTGCCCGCGACCACGGCCGCGCGGTACCGGCCGCGGCCGGTGCGGCCGTGCAGCGTTCGGGCGACGTCCTCGATCCTGACCCCACGGGCCGCGGGCGACGCGAGCCAGCGGCTCAGCCCCGCCGCGTCCTCGCGCAGCCGAGCGGCGGAGAGGGCGTCCAGGACGGTGATGGCCGGCGCTCCCCCGGGCGTCGGCGCCTTCCTCGGCGCGGGCCGGTACTCCTCCAGCACGACATGCGCGTTGGTGCCGCCGAACCCGAAGGCGGAGACGCCCGCGGTGGCCCGGCCCGAGTAACGCGGCCAGGGCTCCGGGGAGTCGACGACCCGCAGACCCAGCGCGTCGAAGTCGATGAGCGGGTTGGGGGTGCCGAAGTTGAGGTGCGCCGGGAGTTCGTCGTGGTGCAGCGCCAGCACCGTCTTGACCAGCCCGGTGATGCCGGCCGCGGCCTCCAGATGGCCGACGTTGGTCTTCGCCGAGCCGATGAGCAGCGGTTGGTCGGGTTCGCGGCCCCGGCCCAGCACCGCCCCCAGGGCGTGTGCCTCGATCGGGTCGCCGAGCGCGGTGCCGGTACCGTGCGCCTCGACGTAGTCGAGTTCGGTGCCCGCACCGGCGTGAGCCTGCTCCAGCAGGGCGCGCTGGGCCTCGGGGTTGGGGGCCAGCAGCCCGTTGGAGCGGCCGTCGGAGTTGACGGCGGTCGACCGGATGACGGCGAGGACGCGGTTCCCGTCCCGCTCGGCGTCCGCCAGCCGCCGGAGGACGACGACCGCGCAGCCCTCGCCGCGCACCATGCCGTCGGCCGCGGCGTCGAAGGTCTTGCACCGTCCGTCGGGCGCGAGCGCCCCCGCGCGCTGGAAGGCCAGGGTCAGCGCGGGCGACAGCAGCAGGTTCACACCGCCGGCGAGGGCCGTGTCGGTCTCACCGGACACCAGGCTGCGGACGGCGTGGTGCACGGCGACCAGCGACGAGGAGCAGGCGGTGTCCAGGGCGAGGCTGGGACCGCGCAGGTCCAGCGCGTACGAGAGGCGGTTCGCGGCGATGCTCAGGGCGGCGCCCGGCGGGGTCCACGCGTCGACCGCGTCCAGATCGGCGGTGGTGAGCTGGGCGTACTCGTTGCCGCTGATCCCGATGAACACGCCGGTGCGGGTCCCGGCCAGGCCGGGCGCGGGGACGGCGGCGTGGTCGAGGCTCTCCCGGGCCACTTCCAGCAGCAGCCGCTGCTGCGGGTCCATGAGGGTGGCCTCGTGCGGCGAGATGCCGAAGAACTCGGCGTCGAACCCCGCGACATCGGACAGGAACGCGCCATGCCGGCTGATGCCCTCGGGCGGCGCGCCGTCGGGGAGGAACGGGGCCCACCGCCCGTCGGGAAGCGTGCCCACGGCGTTGCCGCCGCCGCTGAGCAGCTCCCAGAAGCCGGCCGGGGAGGTGATGCCGCCCGGGAGCCGGCAGCCGATGCCGACGACGGCGACGGCGACGGCGACGGCGACGGCGACCGCACTCGACGCGCCGCCCGTCGGCTGTGCCGGGGCGGCACGCGGACTCGGCGCCGGGAGGCCGGCCTTCTCCTCGTCTCCGACCGAGTCTCCGACCGAGTCCCCGACCGCGGCTTCGACCACCGACAGCAGCCGACCCAGCGTCGGCGCCTCCCACAGCAGGGTCGCGGGCAGGTGAACGGCGGTGAGCGCGCGCAGTTCGGCGGTGAGGGCGATGGCGTCCCGTGAAGTGATGCCGAGTTCCGCGAACGGCCGGTCGTCGTCGATGCCGGCCGGGTCGAGCCCGTACCACTCGGAGAGCCGCGAGACGATCGCGCGGCGGAGTTCCCCGGCGATGCCGGACTCCCCCGCGCCACCGGCGCCGTCACTCACCTGCCGCCGCCTCCCCCTCGTACTCGCCCGCCAGATAGCGCTCGCGGCAGGCGGAGCGGGAGACCTTCCCGCTGGAGGTGCGCGGCACCGCGCCGGGCGGTACGAGGAGCAGCCGGGCCAGCCGTACCCCGTGCCGGGCGGAGACCCGGGCGCGGGCGGCGCGCTCCGCCGCCGCGCACAACTCGGCGGTGACGTCGAGGTCTCGGGCGTGCTCGGCGACGGCGACCACCTCGTCGGGCCGGCCGTCGCCGGTCACGGTGAACAGGGCGAGCCGGTCGCGCCGTACGCAGTCCAGCGAGGACTGGACGGTCTCCTCCAGGTCCTGCGGGTAATGGTTGCGGCCGTCCACGATCAGCAGGTCCTTCAGCCGCCCGGTGACCTGGAGCCGGCCCTCGTACAGCGCCCCGAGGTCGCCGGTACGCAGCCAGTCGCCCCGTTCACCGGGGATCCGGGAGGCGAAGGACGCCTGCGAGCGGCCGGTCCGCTTCCAGTAGCCCAGGCCGATGTTGGGGCCGCGCAACCGGATCTCACCGATCCGGTCCTCGGGCAGCACCAGGCCCGTCACCGGGTCCGTGATGCGCAGCTCCTGTCCCACCGGGGTTCCGCAGCCGACGAGTACGGTCGCCAGGGCGTCGTCGTCCGCGCACGGCCGGATGTGCCCCGCCGCGAGTGACTCGCGGTCGCAGACCAGCGTCCGGGGCAGGTCCGCCGGTGGTTCCGTGGTGACGAAGACGGTGGCCTCGGCCAAACCGTACGAGGGGCAGTGCGCCTCCGGCGCCAGTCCGGTGTGGGCGAAGGCGCGCTGGAAGCGTTCCACCGTGCCCTGCCGTACGGGTTCACTGCCGTTGATCATGACGCGGACGCGGTCGAGCCGCAGGGGCGCCGCCTGTTCCTCGTCGATGCGGGTGGCGCAGTAGTCGTAGGCGAAGTTGGGGGCGGCGCTGATGGTGCCCGGGTACGCGCCGAGCAGCCGCAGCCAGCGCACTGGCTGTTCCAGGAAGGAGGCCGGGTCCATCAGGACCGAGGACATGCCGGCCAGTACGGGCGCGGCGATGCTCAGCACCAGGCCCATGTCGTGGAAGAGCGGCAGCCAGCCGACGCTGGTGCTGCCGTCCGCCGTCACGCCGAACGCGACGACGGCCTGCCGGGCGTTGGCGACGACGTTGCCGTGGCTGATCATCACGCCTGCGGGGACCCGGGTGGAGCCCGAGGTGTACTGGAGGTAGGCGATGTCGTCCAGCTCGGGTACCGGCAACGGCCGGTCCGGATCGGGGGACGCGTCGGTGAGCGGGCCCGCACCGGCCGGCCGGTCGATGCGGACGACCGGGAGGTGCGGGATCCCGTGCTCGGCGGCGAACGCCGCGATGGCGGGGGCGGTCGGGGTGTCGGTCACGATGCAGGACGGTTCGCAGTCGTCGAGCACGGCGGCGAGCCGGCCCGCGTGCCCCGGCAGGTCCGGGCTGAACAGCGGGACGGCGATCACTCCCGCGTAGAGGCAGCCGAGGAAGGCCGCCACGTAGCCCAGGCCCTGGGGCAGCATCAGCGCGGCCCGCTCGCCGGGGCCCACGTCGGCCCGCAGCCGCCAGGCGATCGTGCGGGCCTGCTGGTCGAGCCGTTTCCAGGTCAGGCTGCGGTGCCGGCCCGGTGAGTCCGGGGTGGGGAAGTCGACGAAGGTGAAGGCCCGCTGGGCGCCGCGCTCGGTGGACCAGCGGCGCAGGGACTCGGTCAGCGGGGACTCGGTCGGCGGGAGAGGGCGGGCGGGGGGCATGGGACTCCAGAGGGGTGGGGGCGCGAGGGGGGCCGCTCTCGGAGGAGATGGTTCCGTGGGACCGGTGGGGGGATCCGCGGTACCGGGGGACGGGTCGTTCAGAGGGGGATGTTGCCGTGCTGGCGCTGCGGTGCGGGCCGGTATTTTCCGTGCAGCGACCGCAGTCCGCGGACGATCCGGCCGCGGGTCTCGTGCGGGAGGATGACGGCGTCGAGGTAGCCGCGCTCCGCGGCCAGGTACGGGGTGGCGTACTCGTTCTCGTACTCGGCGGTGAGCTGTTTGCGCAGCAGCTCCGGGTCCTCGGCGTCGCGCAGTTCCTTGCGGTGCAGGACGGCGACCGCGCCCTGCGCTCCCATGACGGCGATCTGCGCGGTCGGCCAGGCCAGGTTGAGATCGGCGCCGAGGTGCTTGGACCCCATGACGGCGTAGCCGCCGCCGTAGGCCTTGCGGACGACGACGGTGATGGCGGGCACGGTGGCCTCGGCGTACGCGTACAGCAGCTTGGCGCCCCGGCGGACGATGCCCTCGTGCTCCAGCCGCACGCCGGAGAGGTAGCCGGGCACGTCCACGAACGAGAGGATCGGGATGCCGAAGGCGTCGCAGAACCGCACGAACCTGGCGGCCTTCTCGGAGGCGTTGATGTCCAGGGCGCCGGCGGAGTGCAGCGGCTGGTTGGCGACGATGCCCACCGACGAGCCCTCGACCCGGCCGAAGGCGCAGATGATGTTCGGCGCGAACAGTTCCTGGATCTCCAGCAGTTCGCCGTCGTCCACGACGCGCCGCAGGATCTCCCGCATGTCGTAGGCGTGCCCGAGGTTGGCGGGGACGATCTCGTCGAGCTCCCGGTCCGTCGCGGTGATGCCGGGGTCGGAGTGCTGCCGGTAGCGCGGTGGTGCCTCACGGTTGTTGGCGGGCAGGTAGGAGAGCAGCCCGCGCACGAAGTCGAAGGCGTCCGCCTCGTCGTGGGCGAGGTAGTGGGCGGTGCCGTTGACGGCGGAGCTGGTGCGGGCGCCGCCCAGTTCCTCGGCCGTGGTCTCCTCCCCCGTCACCGAGTGGATGACGTCGGGGCCGGTGACGAACATGTGGGAGATGTCCTGCACCATGACGGTGAAGTCGGTGAGCGCCGGCGAGTACGCGGCGCCGCCCGCGCACGGGCCGAGGATCATGGACAGTTGGGGGATCACCCCGGAGACCATGACGTTGCGGTGGACGAGTTCCGCGTAGTGGGCGAGGGCGACGACCCCCTCCTGGATGCGCGCGCCGCCCGAGTCGTTGAGGCCGATCACGGGGCAGCCGACCTTCAGCGCGTGGTCCATGATCTTGAGGACCTTCTCGCCGAAGGCCTCCCCCATGCTTCCGCCGAACACGGTGGCGTCCTGCGCGAACACCGCGACCGGGCGGTCGTCGACGGTGCCGTGGCCGGTGACGACCCCGTCGCCGTCGGGGCGGGAGGCGTCCATGCCGTAGGCGGTGCAGCGGTGCCGGACGAAGGCGTCGGTCTCGGTGAAGGAGCCGGGGTCGAGCAGCAGGTCGATGCGCTCCCGTGCGGTGAGCCGGCCGCGGCTGTGCTGGCGCTCCACGGCCGCTGGTGAGCCTCCTCGCAGAACCTGGGCGCGACGGGACTCGAACTCGGCGAAACGGGTCATGCGCGGCTCTCCTTCCCGGAGGGGGGATCCGGAATTCTGGAGCGTCATGGGGGCAACAGGTTCCGCTTCCGGGTGCCGGGCCACTAGAGCGGGGGGTGACAGCCACCCGTCCGCCTTCTGTCACTCCGATGACAAGCCGAACGGCGGGTGCGGTGGTTAGGGTCGGACGGCCCCGAGCACAGGACCCGCCAGGTCCGGTTGCCCCTGACCCCGGGAGAGGAGCCGCCGGTGGACCGGGTCAGGACGCTGCCGATCATGCTGGGGATCGCGGTGACCGGGTTCATCACGACGCTGGACAACACCGTCGTCAACGTCGCACTGCCCTCCGTGCAACGGGCGTTGGGCCTCGATCTGCCGGATCTGGAGTGGGTGGGCACCAGTTACGTACTGAGCTTCGGCGCGCTGCTGCTGGCCGGCGGCCGGCTCGCCGACCTGCTGTCCTGCCGCCCGGTGCTGATCGCGGGGCTGACGGTCTTCACGGCCGCCTCGGTGGCGGGCGGCCTCGCGGCGAACGGCCCGACACTGATCGCGGCCAGGACCGTGCAGGGCGCCGGGGCCGCGCTGGTGATCCCCGCGACGCTGGCGGTGATCACCGGCCACCTGCCCGCGGCGCGCCGTTCGCTCGCGGTCGGGCTGTGGACCGGGGCGCTGGCGGTCGCCCTGGCCCTGGGGCCGGTGCTCGGCGGTTTCATCACCGAGCGCTGGGGCTGGCGGTGGGTGTTCTTCCTGAACGTGCCCTTCGGCGTCCTGGGGCTGCTGCTGGCCGGCGCGGTACCGGCGGGCGTACGCCGCCCGGGCCCGTCCGCGCTGCGCCGACTCGACGGGCCCGGGGTCGTGTTGTCGAGTGCGGCGCTGTATCTGCTGGCCTACGGACTGCTGGAGGGCGGGGCACACGGGTTCACCCGCTGGCCGGTGCCCCAGTGTCTGTTCGCGGCGGCGCTGACGGGCCGGTTGTTCGTGGCCCTGGAGATCCGCAGGGCGGCGCCGCTGCTCGAACTGGGCCTCTTCCGGGACCGTCTCCTCAGCGGCGGCACGGCCGCGCAGGTGCTCTGGGGCATCGGCGTCAACGGCGTGTTCTTCTTCACCACGCTGTATCTGCAGCAGGTGCTCGGGTTCTCCGCGACCAGGGCCGGTCTAGCCTTCCTGCCGCTGGCGCTCGCGCTGCTGGCGCTGACGCCGTTCGCGGAACGGCTCTGCGCGGCCTGGGGCGCGCACCGGGTGATCGCGGCCGGACTGGTGCTGGTGGCGTGGGGGCTGGTGCAGGTGTCCGCGACCGGTCTGCGGACGAGCTGGCTCGGCCTGCAGCCGGGGCTGTTGCTGATCGGCGCGGGCTCCGCCCTCACCACACCGCTGACGGTCCGCTCCCTCGCGTCGGTGCCGGCCTCCCACAACGGCATGGCGTCCGGGGTGGTCAGCGCGGCCCGGGAGATCTCCGGGGTCTTCGGCATCGCCCTGGTCGGCGTTGTCCTGACGCACACCCGGAGCGCGGAACTCGCCGCCGGTTCCGATCCGCGTACCGCGTTCCTCCACGGCTACGCGTCCGGCCTGCGACTCGCGGCCGGCTGTGTGCTGTGCGGCGCCCTGGTAACGTTCCTCGCCCTCCGCCGGCGGACACCGGCTGTGCCGGAAGGCCACCTCGTCGGGGACTCGTTGTCACTCAAGTGACAAGACATCAGAATCTGATGCTCCGTCAGGCACCGTGGCGGGCAGCGACGTCCGGGGAGTACCGTCGCAAGCAATCGAACCAATAAGCGGAAGGAACTCCGCCACGGTGCGACAGACCCAAGAACTGGCAGATGAGCCGTTCAGCCGGATCCCCCCGGAGCTCGCCCACCATCTCCGGCCCTTCCTCGACGCGATCCGGAAGGAGGTGGTCGCAGCCATCCAGGCC
Source organism: Streptomyces sp. RKAG337 (assembly GCF_023701715.1). Classification (NCBI taxonomy): domain Bacteria; kingdom Bacillati; phylum Actinomycetota; class Actinomycetes; order Kitasatosporales; family Streptomycetaceae; genus Streptomyces; species Streptomyces sp. RKAG337. Next base: position 488,916 of record NZ_JAJOZA010000001.1, read on the forward strand.
GAGATTCCCGAGTACGACCGCCCGACGAACGACACCTACACGAAAACCATCCACACCGGCGTGGAATTAGGTCTGAACCTCCTGCTGGACCGCCTCTCCACCCCGGGCATCAGCGCGCAGGAAGTCATCAACATCTACCGCGGCATCGGCCGCGGCGAGGCCAGGGAGGGCCGCAGCCTCGACTCCTTCCAGGGCGCGCTCCGCATCGGCGCCCGGATCTCCTGGCGCCGCATCGTCAGCCTCGCCGACGCCGACGTCCTGCCGCGTGAGGTCCTCGGCCTGCTGGGCGAGGCCGCGCTGGTCCATATCGACGAGATCGCCACGGCCACCTCCGCCGGGTACGCCGAGGCCCAGTTACATCTGGCGGGTGAGCTGCAACGCCGCCGGCTGCGGCTGTTCGACATGCTGATCGCCGAACAGCCCCCCACCGAGGAGGCCATCCGCGATCTCGCCCACGCCGCTCACTGGCCGGTCCCCACCTCCCTCGCCGTGGTCGTCGTGGACCACCACTGGGAACGCGACACCCTCTACCCGATCCTGCCGCCGGACTTCCTGGCCCGCTTCGACCAGCGGCCCGGCTGCATCGTCGTCCCCGACCCGGGCGGTCCCGGGCGCACCCGCGCCGTCGACTCGGCGCTGCACGGCCACCGCGCCGCACTCGGCCCCACCGTCCAACTGACCGAGGGCGCCCGGTCGCTGCGCTGGGCGATGGACGCGCTGACCCTGGCACGGCGCGACGTCCTGCCGGGCGACGAGGTCGTGCGCTGCTCCGAGAACCTCGCCACCATGCTGCTCTTCCAGGACGAGGCCCTGGTGGACGCCCTCGCCGAACGCCATCTCGGCCCGCTGGAACGGATGCGCCCGCCGTACCGGGCCCGCCTCGCCGACACCCTGCTCTGCTGGCTGCAGTGCAGCCGCAACGCCAACGAGGTGGCCGCCCGGCTCGGCATCCACCCGCAGACCGTCCGCTACCGGCTGCGCCAGCTCGACGAACTGTTCGGCGACCGGCTCCAGGACCCCGACGCCCGCTTCGAGATGGAACTGGCCCTGCGCGTCCAGCAGTTGCGCTGAGCGTTCCGCGTTGCCGGCCCGGTACGGAACAGCCGCTTCCGGCCGACCCGCGCCCTGACCGGTACGGCGATCCCGCGGCCGGTGGCGGTCCGCTGGAACCGTGGCCCGGGTTCCGCGCGTGAACGCACAGAGATCGTCGCGCCACCGCACGCAGAGAGTCGGGTACCCATGACCGCCATGCTGAATCGCCTGCCCCGCCACGGGGCCGCGATACTCGCCATCGCCGCACTGAGCACCGGCGCCGTCGCGTGCCAGACCTCGGCGGACGGCGCGCGATCCAGCGGACGCCCCAACCACGCCCCGAGCACCCCGGCCCCCGTCCCGACCACGGGCGCTCCGAAGGCGACCCCCTCCGCCGGGAGCGGCAGCGCCACCGACGGCGCCAAGAGCAGCGGCAACGATGCGACCGGCGGACCCCCGTCGTCCGACGGCGGCCTGCCGAACGCCGATACGTCCACCTCCGGTACGTCCACGGTCGTCGATCTCGCGTCCATCGCCCGCTGCCACACCGGCGACCTCAAGGCGGGCTTCGCCGCCGGCGGCGGCGCGGCCCCGGACATGAGCTCGACGGGCCAGACCCGGGCCTCGGTCTATTTCACCAACATCAGCCGCCACACCTGTTCGCTCATCGGCTTCCCCGGTGTCGACATCGTCGGCGACCGCGCGACCGACGGCACCTGGTCACTGATCCGCTCCTCGACGACGCCCACCAAGATCCTGCTCAAGCCCTCGGACACCACGAACTTCTCCATCACCATCCTCCCCACGACCGCCCCCGCCGCCGAGTCCTTCCAGCCGGCCCTGGTCCGCATCACGCCACCGGACGAGAAGACCCAGTTCGCGCTGAAGTGGCCCTGGGGCGGCTCGATCGTCCGCCAGGACGGCGCCACCCACCCGGGCACCTTCGTGAACCCCGTGGGCTCCTGACCCCTCGCTGCCGCCCGGGCGATGAACGCGCCGCGTCAGCCGTCGCGGTCAGCGGGCGAGGCGGCCCAGGAGGGACGAGGCCGCCGCGATGCCCAGGGCCGCGGCGACGATCAGGACGCCGTAGTCGAGGAGCAGGTGGGACGGGGTGCCGAGGAGGAGCCCGCGGAGCGCGTCGACCTGGTAGCTGAGGGGGTTGACCTTGCTGATCACCTGGAGCCAGCCCGGCATGATCGCCACCGGGTAGAGGGCGCTGGAGCCGAAGAAGAGCGGCATCGTGATGGCCTGGCCGATGCCCATCAGCCGGTCGCGGGTGAGCACGATGCCCGCGATGGTCATCGACAGGCAGGAGAAGAAGGCCGAGCCGAGGACCACCGCCACGGCCACCCCGAGCAGGCGCAGCGGGTTCCAGGTCATCGCCACCCCGAGCAGGGCGGCGATGACGATCACCACGACCGCCTGGATCAGCGCCTTCACCCCGGCCGCGAACGCCTTGCCGGTGATGAGGGCGGATCGCGGGGTCGGGGTGACGAGCAGTTTGGTGAGGATCCCGGCGTCGCGTTCCCAGATGATCATGATCCCGTAGAAGATCGCGATGAACATCGCGGACTGGGCGATGATGCCGGGCGCCAGGTAGTCGATGTAGGGGATGCCGCCGGTCGGGATGGCCTTGATCCGGGTGAACGTCTCACCGAAGATCAGCAGCCACAGGGCGGGCTGGATGGCCCGGGTGTACAGCTCGGTGCGGTCGTGACGCAGCTTCTGCAGTTCGACCACGCACATCGCGCCGACCCTGGCGGGCAGCACCCGCCAGCCGGTGCGGGCGCGCGGTGGGACCAGCAGCAGGTCCAGCCGGCCGGGGAGCGCGCTCTCAGCCGACACGGGACGCGGTGCGGCGGGTGCTGCGGACATCGCGGAAGTCTCCTCCCTGCTCGTCGAGGCCGCTGCCGGCGACGTCCCGGAAGACGTCCTCCAGCGTCGGCGCCGCGTCGCCGCCGCCGGATGCCCGGCGGCGGTCCCGCAGATCGGACCTGAGCTCGTCGGCCGTGCCGAGCGCGCGGATCCGGCCGCGGTGCATGAGAGCGACGCGGTCGCAGTACTGGTCGGCCTCGTCCATGTAGTGCGTGGTCACCAGGACGGTCATGCCCGTGGCGGCCCGTACCGCGTTGATGTGCTCCCACACGCTGGTGCGGGCGATCGGGTCGAGGCCGATCGTCGGCTCGTCAAGCATCAGCAGCCGCGGCGCGCTGACCAGGGCCTGGGCGAGTTCGAGGCGGCGGATCATGCCACCGGAGTACGTCTTGGCCAGTCGGTCGGCCGCGTCGGTGAGGTCGACCGCCGCCAGCGCCTGCCCGACGCGGGCGGCCCGTTCGCGGCGGGACACGTCGAAGACCCGGGCGAAGAGCGCCACGTTCTCACGGCCCGTCAGCCCGGAGTCGGCGGACAGCTGTTGGGGAACGTAGCCCAGCAGCCGGCGCACCGCCATCCGCTCCTTGGCGACGTCGTGCCCGAAGACCCGCACCATGCCGCCCGGTACCGGCAGCAGGGTGGTGATGCAGCGGATGGCGGTGGTCTTGCCGGCGCCGTTCGGACCGAGCAGCCCGAAGACTTCTCCTGCGCGGACCGACAGGTCGAGGCCGTCGACGGCCTTCGTCTCGCCGAAGGCGTACTCCAGCCCGCTGCAGGTGACGGCGTCGGGTTCGGCGGGACCGGGAGCGGGCGCCGCCCGATCCACGGCCGCCCGATCCACGGCCGCCCGATCCACGGCCGCCCGATCCACGGCCTCCTGATCCGCTGTCTCCCGATCCACGGCCTCCTGGCCGGCGGTTCCGGAATCGACGGTCATGTCCCCTCCGCTTCCTCGTGCAGGTTCTGGGCGAGTCTGCGCAGCGCCGGCAGCGCCGCCTCCAGTGCCGCCCGGTCGGCCGCGTCGAGCTGCGCCACCTGCTCGCGCACCAGCGCGTCGCGCCGGGACTTCCAGTCGCGCAGCCGCGTTCTGGCCGCGGGAGTGATCTGCAGCAGTGCCGAGCGGCGGTCGTCCGGGTCGGTCTCGCGGAGCAGATAGCCGTCCCGGACCAGCTGGTTGACGAGCGTGGAGACCGAATTGCCCGCGAGATAGAGCTCCTTGGCCGCGGCCGACACCCGGATGCCGGGACGGGCCGCGACCAGTTGCAGGAGTTCGACCTGCGCGCCGCGCAGCCGTGGGACGGTCAGCCCGCCGCGCAGCCGCCGCCGGATCAGCCGCTGCACACCGGCCAGCGCGTCCGCGAGGGCGTCGGGGAACTCCGCTGCGGTCATAGCGCAATTTTAGCTCGTAGTCAGAGCTATTTTCCAGAGGGCGTGGCTACGGGGTGCCGGCGAGGCGGGCGAAGACCACGATGTCGTCGGGATAGTGATGGCCGTCGAAGGCTCCGCCACAGGTGATGAGCCGGAGCTGCGCATCCGGCTGCGGCCCGTACACCTCGGCGGTGGGGAACCGGTCCTTCGCGAACCGGCGGACCGCGGTCACCCGGAAGCGGACGCTGCCGCCGTCGCCGAGACCCACGGTGATCACGTCGCCCGGCCGCAGCGACGACAGCCGGGCGAACACGGCGGGCCCGTCGACGGAGTCGACATGGCCCACCACGACCGCGGGGCCCACCTGTCCGGGGACGGGGCCGCCGTCGAACCAGCCCGCCCGCTCCGGCCGCACCGGCACCTGCAGCGCTCCGGTGGGCGACAGTCCGAGGGTCTCCAGGGCGGTGCGCACCTGGATGGCCGGGATGGACAGCGAGCTGGGGCGCGGCGCGACGGCCGGCGACGGTCCCGGCGGCGGTCCCTGCGGCGTCGTGCCGACCGGGTCGGGACCGGGCGCCGGGACAGCCATCCGGACCGCCCGGTCACCGCCGGCCGGCGCGTCGGCGCGCATCAGGTGCGGGCCGAGGCCCACCGCGCCGCCGACCGCCGACGCCGCTCCGAGCAGCGCCAGCGAACCGAGCGCGATCCGGTGCGGCGGGCGGGGCCTGGCATGGCGTCCCATCGGGGCTCAGGACCGCCGCAGGCGCCGCGCGGCGAAGAGGAACGCGCCGAGGCCCAGGACCAGGGCGGCGGCCCAGCCGGCCACCGCGGGCAGGCCGGAGGACGAACCGCCCGCGCCCGTCGCCGTGGCGGCGGGCTTGCTGAGACCGCCGAGTCCCGCTTCGACGCCGCCGCCCGGCTGGGTGGCGGGCCCGCTGGAGTCGGTCAGGTCGAGCAGCTTCGGTGCGGCGCCCGACGAGGAGAGCACCACCAGGGTGTGGGTGCTGCGGCCCGCGAGCTGCAGCGTACGGCTGGTGCTGGCCGAACCCGCGGTGACCTTCACTGCGGTGGCTCCGGCGCGCACCGTGCTGTACGGGGTCGAGGTGGGGAAGCGCAGCCGGCTCGGTCCGTTGTCCGCGACCTGGACGGCGACGGAGGGCTGGCTCAGCGACGCCTGGATCACCCGTATCCCGGCCCGGTCCTGCGGCGCGGAGAGCTGGTCGTCGAGAGTCCGCAGTTCGAGCGCGCTACCCGGGCCGAGGCCGGCCACCGTGTAGGCCTTCCCCTGTTCGACCCGCACGGTGGTGGAGATGACCGGAGCGACGGACGCCGCCGCACCCGCCACCCGCATCGCGACCGTGTACTGCCCGCCGGCCACGGTCTCGTACGGCGAGGCGTCACCGTACACGACGTTCTTCAGCACCAGCGCGGCCTTCGAGCCGCCGAACGGATACAGATAGACGTCCACGGCCGGAGCGCCCGGCGAGAAGTGGGCGAGCCGCAGCCAGCCGCCCGGCTGGGCGGGGGCCGCGTTCGCGGTCGCGGCGGCGGGACCGGCCAGCACGGCGGTGCACAGTGCGGCCGAGAGCAGGACGGCCGCGGGTCTGCGGACGGGAAGCGTCATACGAGGGGGCCTTTCTGGCATATGGACGGTCGGATGTGGTGGTCGGACGCGCTTCGTCGAATACGCGTAGCCGGAGGCGGGTCTTCGGAGGCGAGTCGTCGAGTACGCGTCGCCGGATGAGGTTCACGGAGCCGCGCCGTTCGGCGGGTTGACCGGCGCCGGCTGGGAGTAGAGCAGGGTGAGCACCGCCGGGGACCCCGCCTGCGCCGCGCGGCTCGCGGTCCGCAGCGGGCGGTACGGCGGCTGTTGGGCCGCGACGAGGGCCCGCAGGGTGGTCGCCGGTTCGGCGGACCCCATGGCGGAGACCGTGTCGATGGTGGAGATCTCCACCCCGTTGCGGGGGACGCCGGCGCCCGCTCCGGGCGCGGCCGGCCCGAAGGACTCGACGGTCAGGGTGTGTCCGCTGCTCAGCGTCGCGAGCAGCGCGCAGATCCGCATGTCCACCAGCCCCTGCTCCAGCGGGACGCGGGCCGCGGCGACGAAGGTGATGCGGCTGTTCGCCGCGAGCGCCCGGCCCGCGAGTCCGCGGTCGGTGAGATCGGCGGCCATCGCCCGTTCGTAGGAGGCCCGTCCGGCGTGGGCCACCGGCTGGATCGTGACCGTCTGGGTGCCGGAGCCGAACGCGGCGAGCGGCTGAGCGGCGGTCAGCGCGCCGACGGCGGGACCCAGCCGGGTCCGCAGTGTCGAGGTGAGGACCGCGACGTCCGCGCTCTGCAGCTCCAGCGCGCTGTCCTTCACCCACACCGTCGAGGAGGCGGGGAAGCCGAGCGCGGCGAGCGATCCGCACATGGCGGCGTCGCAGGCGACCACATGGCCGGGGCCGACGTTCCGGATGATCCACCGGGCCGTCTCGGCCCGGACGCCGGACGACGGTCCGGTGTCAGCGGGGCCGGACGGCTTGCCCGCGACGGGTACCGAGAGCGGCCGCGCATGGTCCGGCTGGCGGTTCACCGTGGCGAGCACGACGCCCGCGGCGATCAGCGCGACGGCGGTCGTCATCGCGGCCCCGACGAGGAACCGGCGGCCCGCCGAACTGTCCCCGGAATCCGGGGGGAAGGGACGTGGCCCCGGCAGCCATAATCGTTTCCGCAGGGCGGATCGGAGCCCCGGCCGGCGGGCCCGACCCCACCGCCCTTCGTCCTCGCCGGGCATCCGTACCGGTGTGGGCGAGGCGGGCGGCGGGGCCGCCAGGATCACTTCGTCGGGCCACGCGGAGGCGCCGTTGTCACGGCGTGCCGGTTCGGACCCCGGAGCCGTGCCCGGTGGCCGCGCCCGCCCGGCCGGCCGACGCGGTTCGAAGAAGTCCTGTGGCATGGCACTCGTTTGAGGGAGGGCGGCCGGGCTGGCTACCGCAGAGCTGATCCGACGGCTGTTCCGTTGGGCGCCGTACGTGCGCCGCCCGTTCGCCCCGGCGTGTTCGGGAGGGCACCTGCTGTCACTGCAAGCAGGTTCGAATATCAGCACAGTTGGCCGTTGCTGGCAAGGGTTGCCGCCCACCTCTCGGTCACCGGACCGCCACGCTGCGCCGACCTGCGCACGGGAGCACGAACTGATCAGAGACGATCAGGTGTGCGCCGCCCGCCGGGCCCCACGGCGAAGCGCGCCTCCCGTCTCCCGCCGGCCGGAACGGGCAGGCGGGAGACGGGAGGCGCGAGGCGGAAAGGGCGAGGAGGCCGGGGCGGGTACTACTTCGGCGCGGTGGCCCAGGCGAGGTCGGGAAGGTAGCTGGGCGCCACCGCGAATCCCTTCAGCTTCTTGCTGTTGAAGGCGTAGATCCCGTCGATCCGCAGCACCGAGACGAACCACGCCTGGTCGACGACCCTGCGCATGACGTTCTGGTAGAGCGCCGGCTGCTGCTCCTGGGGGGCGGCCGCGGCGGTGGCCAGCATGGCGGTCAGTGCGGGGTCCTGCGAGGCGAACGGGTTGAACGCGGTGGGGTGCGGCAGCATCCAGTCCAGCGACAGCGTGTAGGTGGAGGCGCCGCCGTAGCCGAACCCGAGCGCGGGGAACTTCTTGGAGGTGGCGTTGCCCAGCCACTGGCCGATGCTGGTGTCCGTGGTGACGGTGGCGGTGACGCCGATCTGCTTCCACTGCTGGACGACGGCCTGGGTGACCAGGTCGATGCCGAAGAAATTCTGGGTCTCCATGTGCAGCGGGAACCCGTTCGGGTATCCCGCGGCGGCGAGCAGCTGCTTGGCCTTCGCCGGGTCGTAGGAGTAGTGGTTGTCGTAGTCGGCGGCGAAACCGTCCAGGCCGGGGAGGGATATCTGGTCGGTGGCGTGGCCGTACTGCTGGAAGAGGGCCTTGGTGATGCTCTCGCGGTCCACCGCGTAGTTGAGGGCCTGCCGGACCCGGACGTCCTTGAGGGGCTTGGAGAGGGCTCCGTCACGGTCGACGAGGTCGATGCCGAGGAAGGCGTTGGGCGAACGGATCACGCTGAGGCCACCCGAGGTGGCGGTGTCGACCTGGTTGGCGGTGATGCCCAGGACGTCGGCCTGCCCGGTCTTCACGGCCTGGAGGGCCGAGTTGGGGTTGGCGACGATCTTGATGATCACCTTCTTCCAGTGGATCTTCGTCTTGTCCCAGTAGTTGGGGTTGGGGGTGTACGTGTAGTGGTCGCCGGTGGCCGTGTGGGCGGTGTCCAGGACGTACGGGCCCGCGCCGAAGGACTGGGTGCCCATCTTCCCGGCGTTCGCCAGGCCCGCGGGGCTGATCACCGAGCCGACGAGCAGGATCTGGTTGAGCAGCTGGGGCACGTTGGGGTGCGGGCTGGAGCAGTGGATCCGCACGGTGAACGGGCCGGTGGCGGTGACGGAGTCGATCGCCGAGGTCCAGGAGACGTTGAGCCCGTTCTTACGGGTGTAGTTCAGTGATGCCGCGACGGTCTGGGCGGTCATGGCCGTGCCGTCGGCGAACTTCACCCCGTCGCGCAGGGTGAAGTCGAACTCCCGGTTGCCGGTGCCGACATACCCCCACTTGGTGGCGAGCGCGGGACCGGTCTTCCCGTCCTGCCCCTGCCGCAGCACGGTGTCGTAGGCCAGGTTGACGAACCAGTTGTCGGAACCGACGTTGGCCTTCGCCGGGTCGAGGCTCGCCGGGGCGCTCGGGGAGATGACGGTCAGGGTGTCGCCCTGGCCGCCGGAGTCCTTCGACGACCCGCCGCACGCGGTGGCCGCGGCGGCGAGCACCACCAAGGTCGCCAGCCCGCTGATCATTCGTTGCCTGAACACGGCACTTCCTCTCCTGTGATTCCTGAATGTGCTGGAACGGTCAGCGGATGCAGGTCCGCGGCGCGATGGCAGGCGGCGGTCCGCCCCCGCCCGGCGCTTCGCCGCCGGGGACGGGCAGCAGCTCGGGGCGCAGGCTGTGGCAGATGTCGATCGCGTGCGGGCAGCGGTGCGCGAAGGCACAGCCGGTGGCCGCGGGCGGCTGGGTGGACAGGACGGTGGCGCCGGCCGCCTCCTTGTCGGCCCTGCGGGCCCGTTGCACCCGGGGATCGGGCTCGGGGACCGCCGCGAGCAGCGCCTGGGTGTAGGGGTGCACGGGATCGGCGTAGACGGCGTCGGCGGGCCCGGACTCCATGACCTGGCCGCGGTAGAGGACGACGATGCGGTGTGAGAGGTGCCGGACGACGGGGAGGTCGTGGGCGATGAACAGGTAACTGAGGGAGAGTTCGCTCTGCAGATCGGCCAGCAGGTTCATCACCTGGGCCTGGATGGACAGGTCGAGTGCGCTGACCGGTTCGTCGCAGATCACCAGGCGTGGCGAGAGCATCAGCGCGCGGGCGATGGCGATCCGCTGCCGCTGCCCGCCGGAGAACTGCCCGGGGTACCGGCTCGCGGTGTCGGCGGGCATCCCGACCCGCGCCAGCATCTCCGTGACCCGCTCCGCGGTCTCCGCCGCGCCGACCTTCCGGTGCACCAGCAGCGGTTCGGCGAGTGTCCGGCCGATGGTGCGGGCCGGATTGAGCGACGAGTACGGGTCCTGGAAGACCACTTGCAGCCGGGCGCTGAGCTCCCGCCGGACGCCCGGCCGGGCGCTGGTGATGTCGGTGCCCTCGAAGTGGATCCGGCCCGAGCGGACCGGGTTGAGCCCGAGCACGGCCCGGCCGATGGTCGACTTGCCCGAGCCGGACTCGCCGACCAGGCCGACGGTCTCCCCCGCCGCGATGCTCAGGGACACCGAGTCCACGGCACGGAACGGCGGGGTACGCCGGCCCTGGCGGAACTCGACGGTCAGATCCTGGATGTCGAGGATGGTCTGCGGAGTCATCTGGGGGTGCCCTCCACGAGGAGCTGCTGGGAATGGACGCACCGCGTGAGGCGGTCGGGTACGGGCCGGGTGAGGGCGACCGGCGCCGCCGCGCACGCGTCGGTGACGAGCGAGCACCGGGCGGCGAACCGGCAGCCCTGCGGCCAGTCGCGGGGGGCCGGCACCGTGCCGGGGATCGTCGGCAGCGGCTCTCCGCCGCCGGCCAGGTGCGGGTTGGCCGCCAGCAGGCCCGCGGTGTACGGATGGAGCGGCAGGGCGAACATCGACTCGACGTCCGCCTGCTCCACGACCTGCCCCGCGTACATCACGACCGACCGGTGGCAGAGGTCCGCCACCACTCCCCAGTCGTGGGTGACGATGAGCACGGCCATCCCCGTCCCGGCCTGCAGCCCGCGCAGCAGCGTCAGGATCTCGGCCTGGACGGTCACGTCCAGCGCGGTGGTCGGCTCGTCGGCGATCAGCAGCTTCGGGTCGCCCGCCAGGGCGAGCGCGATGGCGACGCGCTGGGCCATCCCGCCGGACAGCTGGTGCGGATAGCGGCCGGCCACCGCCGCCGGGTCGGGGATGTTCACCATGGTGAGCAGCTCGATCACCCGGCGGTGGGCCGCGGCGCGGGTCGTCCGCCGGTCCGTGCGGCTGTGCCGCCGTACGGCCTCGGCGAGTTGACGGCCGACCGGGAAGGTCGGGTCGAGGGCCACCATCGGTTCCTGGGACACATAGGCGATCCCGGAGCCACGGACCCGGGCCAGCTCGGCCGGGGATCCGGCCAGGTCGACCCCGTCGAACACCACCTGGCCGCCGGCGACCCGGCCGCCCCCGGGCACCAGGCCCAGGACGCCCAGCGCCGTCACCGACTTGCCGCACCCGGACTCGCCGACGACGCCCAGCGTCTCCCCCGCCATGACGTCGAAGGACACTCCCTGGACGACGGGGATGCCGCCGATCTCGACGGACAGGTTCCGGACCGACAGCAGCGCCCGCGCGTCCGGTTCGCCGCCGCCCTCCACCGGGGACCCGGTGGCCTCGGGGGCCCTCGCCGCCGGCACCGTGCGGCCCTGTGGAGCCGCCATCTTGGAGACCGACCAGCCCTCGATGGCCGCGTCGCGGATCGCGTCCCCCAGCAGACCCAGCGCGATCACGGTGATGACCAGCGGAATGCCCGCGGGGACCAGCATCCAGGGATCACGGTCGATGGCCTGGGAGGCGTCGGCGACGAGGCCGCCCCAGGACGGGTTGGGCGGCTGCGCCCCGAGGCCCAGAAAGCCCAGCCCCGCCTGGATGGTGACGACGATCGCGGAGAACAGCGCCGCCTGGACGATGACCATGCTGGTCATCCGCGGCAGCACGTGCCGGCGCAGGATCTGGGAGCGCGTCAGCCCCGCGACCTTCGCGGCGGCGACGTACAACTCCTCGCGAATGCCGAGGGTCTGCGAGCGGAGGATCCGGATCAGGCCCGGACTGCCGAGCACCCCGAAGGTGATCATCGCGGCGTGCAGGTTGCCGGGGAACACCGACAGGACGACCAGCACGATGATGATGCCCGGGAGCGCGAACATCAGGTCCGCGGTACGGGTGACCAGCCAGTCCACCCAGCCGCCGAGATACCCCGAGGCCAGCCCCAGGACGGTGCCGATCACCAGGTAGACCAGCAGCGACTCGGCCACCGCCAGCAGCGTGGAGCGGCCGCCGAACAACAGCCGGCTCAGCAGGTCCCGGCCCAGGTTGTCGGTGCCGAGCAGATGGCCGCCCGACGGGCCGGCCAGTACATGACCGAGATCCTGGTCCAGCGGCCCGCGCGGGGCGGTGAACGAGGCCCCGGCGGTGGCCGCGGTCAGCAGCACCAGCCAGCCGATGGCGGCCGCGCCCGACGGGCGGCGCACGACCCGGGCCAGCAGGCCCGGTCTCTTCGCGGCGGTGTTCATGCGGCACGCACCCGCGGGTCGAGGCGGCCGTAGGCCAGGTCCACCAGCAGGTTGACCAGGACCACCAGCACCGTGATGTACAAGACGGCTCCTTGGATGAGGGGGATGTCGTGCTGGATGGTGGCCTGTTGCGTCAGGCTGCCGAGGCCCGGCATGGCGAACACCGTCTCGACGAAGACGGCGGCGGAGAGCAGGCTGACCAGCACCACGCCCAGGACGGTCACCACCGGCAGCGCCGCGTTGCGCAGCACGTGCCGGTAGAGGATCGAGCGCGGTGAGAAGCCGTTGGCCTGCATCACCCGGATGAAGTCGCGGGTGGAAGTGTCCAGCACCGAGTCACGGGTCTGCTTGGCGATGATCGCCACCGCGCCCACCGACAGCGACATGACCGGAAGTACCAGCGAGCGCGCCCACTGCGCCGGGTCGTCGGCGAACGGTACGTAGCCCGTCACCGGGAACCAGCGCAACTGCACCGCCAGCACCGCGATCAGGACCAGCGCGAGCCAGAACGCCGGGACGGCCAGGCCGATGAGCGACAGCCCGTCCACGATCCTGACCAGGAAGCCGCCGCGCCGCGCGCTCAGCAGGCCCAGCGCCACGCCAAGGATCCCGGACACCACGGTGCCCGCGACGATCAGGGAGAGCGATACCGGCAGCCGGTTGTTCAGCACCGACGTGACCGGCTCGCCGCTGAACAGCGAGGAGCCGAGGTCGCCGTGGAACACCCGCACCAGCCAGTGCCAGTACTGCACCGGCAGCGGTTCGTCCAGGCCCAGTTGGCCGCGGACGGTCCGGTACTGCTCCTCGGTCGCGTGCTGCCCGACGATCGTCCGCGCCGGGTCCCCCGGCACCAGTGACACCAGCACGAACGTCAGGGCCGAGACCATGAACAGCAGCGGAGTCGACGACAGCAGCCGCCGGATCACCAGCCGGAATATTGCCATGCTCACCTCATCGGAAGTTGTACGAAGGGAGGATCTGGGGAGCGCTGAGGGCGCCTCGGCGGCGATGGCGAGAGAGATCCTGAATGCCGGGTCGCGGAACGGAGGGCGGTGGCGGGTTGCGCCGAATCCCCCGGCCGGGCCACCGCCACAGGCGGTGCGACTACGCGGCGGGCATGGCCGCTTGCGCGGCTCCAGCGAAGATTATCGAGCTGATTTAGCTACAGCCAGAAGAAGAACATACGAAATTTACACGTGTCAATAGACTGCACCGCACTACTGAAGATGGCGGGTTACACGTGATACCACAGGGTGGATTAACGGGGATTTCGCCCCGCGGGAAGCCCGGTCTACGGCGCTTCGGAACCCGTCACCTTGCGCACATGGCGCAGGCTCGGTTCGGCGAGCAGCTCGTGCAGTTGCTGGAAGACCCGGCGGGCCTCGACCGCGTTCCAGTCACCGGGAAGCAGCTCGGCGGGCAGGCCGGGGTCGAGATACGGAAGCCGGCGCCACTGCGTCAGCATCGGCACATAGGCGCGGAAGGCCTCGGTGGAATCGATGGCGGACTGCTCCGCCAGCCGGGCCGCGATGGGCGCGTACGTGCCGGTGAACGCCTCGTACTGCGCCTCGATGGCCGGGAAGTCCCACCAGGAGCTGACGGCGGTCCGCAGATCGCTGAACGCGGCGTAGTCGGCCGTGAAGAGATGGACGTAGTCGCTCAGCCCGAGGCGTTCGAGCGTGTTGCGCGCGTCCTCCAGCAGCCGGCCGGGCGCCAGCCACACGCCGGCCGCGGTGTTCCCGAAGCCCAGCCAGGTCAGCCGGGTGCGCAGCTGGTAGCGGTGGGCGCGCTCGGACTCGGGCACGGAGAAGACGGCCATCACCCAGCCGTCGCTGAGGTTCGCCGGTTCCAGGCTGCCGAAGATCCGCCGGTCGCCCTCGTCGAAGATCGCGTGCACGGCGGGGCTGAGCCGGTACCCGGTCGCTCCCTGCCGCTCGGGTTCGAGAATGCCCCGCTTCTTGAGCCGGGAGATCGCCGACCGCACCGCGGGGCCGTCCACGTCCAGTTCCGCCATCAGGACGATCAGGTCGGCAATGGAGATCCATCCGCCGAGATGCCGGACGAAGGCCCCGTAGACCGTGTTGATCAGGGAGCTGGGCCGGGTCGAGCTGTCCGACATGATCGCCTTCCGTCGTGTGCGGAGGCGATCCTACCGAGCCGTACGCCCTCGGCCCGTCCCCAGGGCACGTCCGGCCGGTCCGGCCGGACCGGACAGCGGGCCCACGGGCACCCGGCGGCGTCCCCGGCGGTCACCCGGCGGCCACCTCCTGCCCGAGGATCGGCACCTCGGCGTAGCCGCCCGACAGCAGGTGTCCCGCTCCGGGTGCGACCGCCGGCAGGTCCAGCGCGCGGAGCAGCTGGTGGGCGGTGCACACCGCCGCGGACACCACGGGCTTGCCGAGCAGCTGCTCGGCCTGGTCGATGGCGCCCAGCGAGGGCATCTGCACGCACGCGGAGAGCACGACGGCGTCGGCCTCCTCGTAGTCCAGCGCCCGCGCGATGTCCGGCAGCAGGGCCGGGTCGTGGGCCGCGACGTCGAGGTTGTCGGGGATCTCCAGCGCCTCGTAGTCGAGCACCTCGAAGCCCTCGTGGGTCAGGTACTCGACGACGGTCTGCGTGAGCGGGCGCATATAGGGGGCGACGAGCGCGATCTTCTTGGCGCCGAGGGTGCGCAGCCCGTGCACGAGGGCGCCGGCGCTGGTGACCACCGGGGCCGCTCCGCCGTTCTCGGCGGTGCGTTCGTGCAGCCGGCTCTCGGAGACGCGGTGGTAGCCCAGGCCCATGCTCATGATGGCCACCAGACAGGCGTAACCGAGCACGTCCACCCGGGCGTCGGAGAGCTCCAGGGCGCACCGGTCGGAGTCGGCGTCCATGGCCCTGAGCTGTTCCGGCGTGACGTGGGTCATCCGCATCCGGCTGGAATGGAAGGTGAACCGTTCCGGTGCGATGGTCTCCCGGGCGCGCAGGATGGCGGGCACTTCGGTTTCCATCGTGACGTTCGAACTCGGCACGATCTGGCCGATCCGGTAGCTGCGGTGGGACAAGGCGGTGCGCTCCTTCGGTGCGGGGGTTGGCTGATGACGGTGGGTCAACGGGCGTCGATCACCGGGTTCGAGAGCGTGCCGATGCCCTCGATCGTGGCCTCGACCAGGTCACCGGGCTGGAGGAACTCCGGCGGGACCATGCCGGCGCCGACGCCCGACGGGGAGCCGGTCGCGATGACGTCGCCGGGTTCCAGGGTCATGCCCGAGGTGATGTCCGCGATGAGCCGGGCGATCGGGAAGAGCATGTGCCGGGTGTTCGACTTCTGCTTGATCACGTCGTTGACCCGCAGCGACAGGTCCAGCGCCATCGGGTCCCCCACCGCGTCGGCGGTGACCACGGCCGGGCCGAACGGCGCGTAGGAGTCCTGGCCCTTGGAGAAGAACCACTGGCCGGAGCGGCGCTGGTCGCGGGCGCTGATGTCGTTGATGATGCTGTAGCCGAAGATGTGGTCCCAGGCGTCCGCCTCCGAGACGCGGAAGGCGGTGCGGCCGATGACGACGGCGAGTTCGCACTCCCAGTCCAGCTGTGTCGTCAGGTCCGCGTTGTGCAGGATCGGCCGGCCGGGGCCGGTGATCGCGGTGGCGGGCTTCCCGAACAGCACGGGCCGGTCGGGCAGTTCCTTCGCGGTGTCCAGCGTGCGGCTGGACTCCGCGACGTGCTCGACGTAGTTCAGTCCGACGCCGACGACCTTGCCCGGCCGCAGCGGGGCGCGGAGTTCGACGTCGGCGAGGGGGTGCACCGCGCCGGCCGGCCAGCCGGCCGGGTCGCCGCTCAGCAGCTCCCGGGCCGCGTCCAGGGCGGTGGATCCCGACCGGATGAAGGAGAGCAGGTCGGCGGGGAGCTCGGTCCCGGCGTGCCCGGCCAGTGCGGCGAGGTCGACCACCCGGTCGTCGAGCTGGGCGCCCAGCCGGTCGGGCGCGTCGTTGTGGGTGTACGTGATCAGGCGCATGGCTGCTCCTTGCGAGGGTGGGACGGGGTGCGTCGGGGTCGGGCGGGCGGGGGGTGAACCGGCGGTGTCCCCATCAGGAGGACACCGCCGGTCCTGGCCGGGGACGGTGTCGGCGCGACAGGAGTGTCCCCGGAGGCTCCGGCGCCGGAGCCGGTGTCAGGGCCGGCGGATCCGGCGGCGCGGGCCGTCCTGGGTGGCGGGCCCGTCGGGTGACGGGCGGGCCTGAGTGCCGAGTAGGCCTAAGTGACGGGCTGGTGGCCGTCGTTCGCGGTGTACGCCTCTTCGCGGTGGAACCCGAGCGAGCGCATCACCGGGAAGTCGTTGAACGAGAACAGGCAGGCGTCCTCGGACTGATCGAGGTTCTCGTGCTCGTGCCAGGCCCAGGACGGCACACAGAAGATGTCGCCCTGCTTCCACGCGAACCGCTGCCCGGCGATCACCGAGACTCCGTGGCCCTTGGCGGCCGTGTAGATGACGGATCCGGTGTGCCGGTGGGCCCGGGTCGCCTGGCCGGGGCGCAGCAGCTGCATATGGGCGCTCATGGTGGGCATCACGGATCCGCCGGTGAGCGGGTTGGTGTACTCCATGATCACGCCGTCGTACGGGGAGCCCGCCGTGGCCTTCGCCAGGTCGCGCAGCGCCGCGTAGGTCGGCTCCCAGGGGTAGGCCAGCAGCGGCGAGTACGGCCTCGTCCACTTCTCCACGCCGTAGGGCAGGAGGTTGCCGCCGTAGGTGAGAACGGAGGAGTTGATCACCTTTCCCGGCGTCTGGTAGAGGTCGGGGTGGACCTCGTAGAAGCCCGCGTCCAGGGCGTTGACCAGGGGGATGTCCAGGCCGTCCTGCCAGATGACGGGCGCGTCGTCGGAGTCGTTGCCGTGCTCGTGCCAGGTGCCGTTGGGGGTGATGGCGAAGTCGCGTGCGCCGACCTTCAGCTTCTGCCCGTCCACGATCGTCCAGGCGCCGGTGCCCTCCTGGACGAAGCGCAGCGCGGCGGCCTGGTGCCGGTGGGCGGTCATCGCCTCGCCGGGGCCCATGATCTGCAGCCCGGTGTAGAGCAGTCCCGCGGCGGCGCTGACGTCCCTGCGGCCGGGGTTGACGAGCATGACGACCCGCCGCCCGGCGTCGTCGGCCTTGACGAGGTCGAGCGCCTTGTGGACCAGCGGCCGCAGTTCCTCGTAACGCCACAGCACGGGCACGGACTTCGGCTGCGGGAACCACGGCTCGATCTCGTTGGCGACGGTCCACAGGGCGCCGGCCTCGAGGCCGGCGAGCTCGCCGTAGTACGCCGTCAGCTCGGGGGTGTCGGACACGCGGGCGCGTCCCAGCATGGTGTCGTCGTTCTCGGCGGTCATATCTCCTCCTTGAGGTCCTTGAGTGCCTTGAGGTCCTTGAGTGCCTTGAGTTCCGCGATGTCCTTGGCGTCCGGGCCGGGAGCCGCCGGTGCGGGGTCGGTCGCGAAGGTCACCGGCCGGCGTGGACGGTTGTCGACGTGGAGCTGGAAGACGTCGAAGCGGTTGTAGTGGCCGGTGATGTCGTGCATCTGCTTGGGCTGGATGCACTTGCCGAGGTCGATCTCGGCGTAGACGATGCCCTCGTCGTCGATCAGCGGTTCGGTGACCGGGCGGCCGTCGGGGCCGAAGATCCCGGACAGCGCGCTGCGCGGGCGGGCGAGCATCCGGCGCACCTCCTGGTCGTCGCCGGCGATGGTGTCCACGATCTCCGGGGAGATCGTGGAGCAGGCCACGACGGAGAACACCTTGCCCTCGAAGGAGTGCGCGGCGGTGCGGACCGCGATGGCGTCCGCCATGTCGTAGTCCTCGGGTGCCACCGGCAGGGCGATGTAGCTGGAGGCGTGGACGAGTTCGCCCTGCGCCAGCAGCGTGAAGCGGGCCAGCGTGTTGGTGTTCTCGCCGCAGGCCAGGACGCCGAGCGGGCCGATCGGGGTCCGGTGCACCTGCAGGGAACTGCCGTCGCCGCCGGTCCAGGTCAGCTTCTCCGCCCAGGTCGGCACCAGCTTGCGGTGCACGCCGAGCAGTTCGCCCTCGGTGCCGATGGTCAGCATCGTGTTGTAGAGGACGCCGAGGCTGTGCGCCCCGCGCTCGTTGACGCCGATGACGAGGACGATGCCGTACTGGCGGGCCGCCGCGCGCAGCGCGTCCACCTCCGGTCCCGGGATGTCGACCGACGAACGGTACAGGCGCTCGAACCACGGGGAGCCCTGGACCGGGTTCATCGTCCAGTTCCAGTACGGGTATCCGGGGAGGAAGACCTCGGGGAAGACGATCAGCGTGGCGCCGTTGCCGGCCGCCTCCCCGATGAGGGCGATCGCTTTGTCGACGGTCGCGCCGGCGTCCAGGTACACCGGGGACGCCTGGACCGCGGCGGCGGTGAAACGGGGCAGGTTCAGCATCCGGTCCTCCTTGCTTCTGCGGTGGTGGGCCCGGTCAGCGGCGCCCGGTTGGTGGTCGGCACGGTCAGCGGCCGCTCGTCGCGCCGGACAGGTCCGCGTCCGGCAGCCCGGCCCCCGGGCGCGGCAGCCAGCGCTGGTGCACGGGCACGGGCGCTTCACGCAGCAGCTGGAGCCGGGGCGGCACCCGGTCGGTGCGGGCGCCGGGCGGCTTGCCGCTGCCCGCCTTCCACGAGTGCGGCCACGTCGCTCCCGGCCCGGTGTAGTCCTGGGCCGCGGCGGCGTGCAGGGTCCACAGCGGGTCGTGGAGCTGGGCCCGGCCGACGGCGCACAGGTCGGCGCGGCCCGCCAGGATGATCGAGTTGACGTCGTCGTAGGTGGAGATGGCGCCCACGGCGATGGTCGGGATCCCGGTGGCGTTGCGCACCAGGTCGGCGAACGGCGTCTGGTAGCTGCGCCCGTAGCGCGGCCGCTCATGGGCGACGACCTCACCGGTGGAGACGTCGAGCGCGTCCGCCCCGGCGTCCGCGAGAGCGCGGCAGATCTCCACCACGTCGGCTTCGCTGGTGCCGCCCTCGGCCCAGTCCGCCGCGGAGATCCTGATGACCAGCGCCTTCCCCGCGGGCCATACGGCGCGCACCGCCCGCAGCACCTCCAGGGGGAAGCGCAGCCGTCCTTCCAGCGTGCCGCCGTAGGCGTCGGTGCGGAGGTTGGTCAGCGGGGAGAGGAAGCCGGACATCAGATGGCCGTGGCCGTACTGCAGCTCCAGGACGTCGAATCCGGCCCGGTGGGCGCGTTCCGCGGCGGCGGTGAAGTCCCGGGCGATCTCGTCCATGTCCGTGCGGGTGGCCTCGCGCGGCACCGGGTCCGCCTCGTTCCAGGGCAGCGCCGAGGCGGCGATGGTCGGCCAGCCGTCGTCGCCGAGGGGTCCCGAACCGCCGTCGGGGCGGGGCGTGGTGGTCGCGGCACGGCGTCCCGCGTGGGTGAGCTGGATGCCCAGGCAGGTGTCCGACTGCTGGTGGACGAAGTCGGTGATCCGCCGCCAGGCGGCCTCCTGCCCGTCGGTGTACAGCCCCGGGCAGCCGGGAGTGGCGCGCCCCTGCGGGCTGACGGCCGTCATCCCCGCGAAGACCAGGGCCGAGCCGCCGAGTGCCCGGGTGCTCAGGTGCACGAGGTCGAAGTCCCCCGGCACACCGTCGCGTGCGGTGTACAGCGCCGTGGGCGGCACGACCACCCGGTTGCGCAGGTGCAGTCCACCGAGCTGGAACGGCCGGAACATCGGCGGCACGGACACCGCCCCCGGCCGCACCGCCGCGGTCAGCGGTTCCTCCGCCTCGGCGAGCCAGGAGTCGACCGCCGCGGTGAACTCCCCGTCGCGCACCCGGAGGTTGTCGTAGGTGACGCGGCGGCTGCGGGTGAGCAGGTTGAACGCGAACTGGTGCGGGTCCTGGCCGGTGTACCGGCCGACGTTCTCGAACCACTCCAGGCTGGCCTGGGCCGCGCGCTGGGTGGATTCGACCACCGGCCGGCGCTCCGCCTCGTAGGCGCTCAGCGCCGCGGGGACGTCCGGGTGCTCATGCAGACAGGCGGCGAGGGCGAGCGCGTCCTCCATCGCCAGCTTGGTGCCGGAGCCGATCGAGAAGTGCGCGGTGTGCGCCGCGTCGCCCAGCAGGACGACGTTGCCGTGCTGCCAGGAGCGGTTGCGCACGGTCGTGAACCGCAGCCACTTCGAGTTGTTGGGCAGGAGCCGGTGCCCGTCGAGGTGGTCCGCGAGGAGTTCCTCGCAGAGCCGGATGCTCTCCTCGTCGCTGGTGCCGGGCGGCAGGTCACGGGCCGCGAACGTGTCGAAGCCCGCGCGCCGCCAGGCCGCCTCGTCGATCTCGACGATGAAGGTGCTGCGCTTCCCGTCGAACGGATAGGCATGGACCTGCAGGGTGCCGAAGTCCGCCTCGGCGACGATGAAGGTGAACGCCTCGAAGACCCGGTCGGTGCCCAGCCACATGTAGCGGGACCCGCGCTCGTCGAGATCCGGCCCGAAGCGGTCGGCGAAGTGCTCCCGGGTCGCCGACCGCACCCCGTCGGAGGCCACCACGAGGTCGTACTCCGCGGCGAGTTCGGCCGCCGGCGGCGCCTGGGTGCTGTAGCGGACGTCGACGCCGAGTGCGGCGCAGCGCTGCTGCAGGATCTGCAGCAGGCGCTTGCGTCCCAGGGCGGCGAAGCCGTGCCCGCCGGAGGTGAGGACCTGGCCGCCGTAACAGACGTCGATGTCGCTCCAGCGGGCGAACTCCTCCGACATGGCGGCGAAGATCTCGGGGTCGGCCTGCGCGATGCCGTCGAGCGTCTCGTCCGAGAACACCACCCCGAAGCCGAACGTGTCGTCAGCGGCGTTGCGCTCCCAGACGGTGACGTCCCATCGCGGAGAGAGCTGCTTGGCCAGGGCTGCGAAGTACAGCCCGCCGGGCCCTCCTCCGATGACTGCTACGCGCACGGGTCCTCCTCGTGGTTCTGCGACATAAGATATGCCGCATTTTCTGCGATCGTCAATATTGCAACATGGCGGGGACGCCGCCAGGGCCGTGACCGGTGCGGTCCCGCCCCGCTCGCGCCGGTCAGGCGAACAGCTCGGGAGCCTGTGCGCCCGCCGTCGACAGCAGCCGGCGGACGTCGTCGGGCCAGGGCTCGGATCCCTTGGCGCGCGCGGCGGAGTGGACGATCGTCATACGCCCGGTGGCGGCGACCCCGTCCCCGTCCGCCGTCCCGTCCTCGCTCTCACCGCGGACGGTGAAGGCGTAATGCAGCGAACTGGTACCCACCTTGGTGATCCGCAGCTCGGTGCGGACGGCCTGGCCGAACCACAGCCGCTCCCGGTAGTCCGCCTCGAAGTGCACCCGGGGGATGCTGCCGAAGAGATGGCCGAGGCCGAGCCTGCGCAGCAGGACCGCTTCGGCCGCCTCGACCCAGCGCACCACCGTGGAGTGGTGGTAGTGCCCGGCCGCGTCCGTGTCCGGCCACTCGACCCGCCGTTCGACGGTCACGCTGGGCAGGGCCGGCTCGCCGCCCGCCGCACCGTCCACCGCCATCCTGCGCAGTTCACCGCGGCGCAGCTTCCCGTTGCTGGTGCGCGGCAGCGCGGTGACGAACTCGATGGCGCGGGGGTACTTGTAGGGCGCGATGGTCCGCTTGACGTGGTCCTGCAGCGCCTTGACGGTGTCCGCGCCGGCCTCGACCCCGGGCCGCAGGACGACATAGGCCGTGACGACCATGCCCCGTCTGCCGTCCGGGGCGCCCACCACGCCGCACTCCTCGACGTCGGGATGGACGACGAGCGCCTTCTCCACCTCGGGACCCGCGATGTTGTAGCCGGACGAGACGATCATGTCGTCGCTGCGGGCCACGTACCAGAAGTACCCGTCGGCGTCCCGGATGTAGGTGTCGCCGGTGATGTTCCAGCCGTCCCTGACGTACTCCGACTGCCGTGGGTCCGACAGGTAACGGCAGCCGGTGGGGCCCTTGACGGCGAGCAGACCGGGCTGCCCGTCGGGGACCGCCGCCCCCGTCTCGTCGACGACGGCCGCCCGGTAGCCCGGAACCGGCTTGCCCGTCGCGCCGGGGCGTATGTCGCCGTCGGCGGCGGAGATGAACACGTGCAGCATCTCGGTCGCGCCGATGCCGTCGATGATGTGCAGTCCGGTGGTGGCGCGGAACTCCTCCCAGACGCTCGCGGGCAGCGCCTCGCCCGCGGAGACGCATCTGCGGACGCCGGCCAGCCGGTCCGCGACGCCTGCCGCCATGATCGCGCGGTAGGCGGTGGGTGCGGTGAAGAGCACCGTGACGCCGTGTTCGGCCACCAGGTCGGCCAGTTGGGTCGGCGTGGCCTGCTCGATCAGCAGGGTCGCCGCGCCGACGTGCAGCGGGAACACCACCAGCCCGCCCAGCCCGAAGGTGAACGCCAGCGGGGGCGTTCCGGTGAACACGTCGTCCTGCCGGGGCTGGAGGACATGCCGGGAGAACGTGTCGGCGTTGGCCAGCACGTCCCGGTGGAAGTGCATGGTCGCCTTGGGTCGTCCCGTCGTGCCGGAGGTGAAGGCGATCAGCGCCACATCGTCCGCGGCGGTGTCGACGTTCACGAACGAGCCGCTCTTCGTCTCGCTGCGGGCCGCCAGGTCGTCCGGCCCGGTGCCGCCGTAGGGGACGACGGTCAGGCCTGCGGCGGCGGCCGCGTCGAGCTCTTCGAGATAGCGGTGATCGCACAGGGCGGCGACCGGACGGCTGATGTCGTGCAGTTCGGCGAGTTCCGCGGCGCGCAGCAGCGGCATGGTGGTGACAGCGACGCCGCCGGCCTTCAGGACGCCGAACCAGGACGCGACCAGCCACGGATTGTTCGGGCCGCGCAGCAGCACGCGGTTCCCGGGCTGGAGGCCCAGGTCTTCGGTGAGCACCTGCGCCACCTGGTTGGCGCGCCGCAGGAGGTCCCCGTACGTCCATCGCCCGGTCGGAGTGAGCAGGCACGGCCGGTCGGGACCCCAGCGGGCGACGGCGTCGTCGAGCAGCGACTGCGCGCAGTTGAGCCGGGTCGGGTACGCCAACTCCGGTAGGTCGAAGCTGAGTTCGGGCCACTGGGCGAACGGTGGCAGCCGGTCGCGACAGAAGGTATCGGCATGCGCGGACGGAGAGAGCTCCATGGGGCGGCACCTCAATCTCGGGGCAGCGGGGAGAGTGGAGCCAGTATCTCGCCAAAATGACGACAGTCAATGATTCGCTATAAAGGTTCTCGTTAAGAACAGGTTTCGTCACGGACGGTGACGGAAGCGGTACCTCGCGACGGGCCAGGGCGGCCACCCGGAGCGGCCGGGGTGACCGTCACCGCGCGACGGGCACCCGCACCCGGACGGTCTTCCCGGCGCCACCGCCCGCGCCCCGCCCGCCGTACGGGAGCACCTCCACCGAGCCGCACGCCTCGTCGACCAGCAGGTTCACCATCAGCAGACCGCGCCCGCACTCCGCGTCCGGATCGACGTCCGCCCCGACGCGGGGCGGGCACGGTTCCCCGTCACTCACGTCCAGCCACAGCTGACCACCGCCGACGGCCGCGGTGACGCGCAGCCGCTCGGTGGACGGCCCGGCGTGCTGCACGGAGTTGGCGGCCAGTTCGGTGACGACCAGCAGAAGGGCGTCGACGACGTCGGAATGGATGCGCCAGTCCAGCAGGACACGGTGCAGCCGCCGGCGGATCCGCGGGACGGCCGCCACCTCGGGTGCCAGCACCCAGTGGACGAGCGCGCGGCCCGAAGGAGGCGGCGCGGACGGCCGGCGCCGCGACGGCCCGGCGCCGGCGGGCGCCGGCAGGACCGGCGGCGCGGACGACGTGGACGGCGCCGACGGCGTGGGCAGCGCCGACGGCGTGGGCAGCGCCGACGAAGTGGACCGCATCGGCGGAGTGGGCTCCGTCGGCGGGATGGACGGAGCGGAGACGGTGAACGCGGTGACGGTGAGCATCGCGGGACTCCCGGGGCGGGATGCGAGGCGAGGGGGGACGGACGCCTGTGTCGCTCGTGCAACGTCCTCCGGCTCCTGCGCCGCCTCTCGGATTCAACTGGACCGAAATTCTGGGGTCAGTGCCGGTACGGATCGTTGTTACACGTGTAACATGCTAGGCAGCCCTCCGCGCCGAGCGCAAGGCATTTCGGGCAAAAGTTGCAGGATGTTGTATTTCACCGGCGCCGTGAACCGCCGCGCACTCCCGTGCGCCGCGCCCTCATGGACCTCGTGGACCTCGTGGACTTCGTGGACGTCGTGGACCTCACCGCCGTGCGCGGCCGTCCGCGGTGGTCTCCGCCGAGCACACGGCCGTGCGCCGCCGCGGACACATGTCGATCGACCTGGATGGAAAGGGACCGGAATGACGCAGTCACCGCCAGCCCAACTCGACCTGGGGTGGCCCCCGCCGCCCTTCCTGGCCCCCGTTCCGCCCGTGGTGGGCGACGACGGCGTGACCCGGTTCGAGGGCGTCACCTACGCGACCTCGCCGGGGTACCGGCCGCGGCTGCTCGACGTCCAGGTGCCCGCGAGCGCGACGCCCCCGCCGGTCGTCCTCTGGATCCACGGCGGAGGCTGGATGGAGGGCGACCGGCGCTACCCGCCGCCCACCGTGCCCGTCGAGCTGCTGCACGGCTCGGTCCTCGGCGCCGGCTTCGCCCTCGTCTCCATCGACTACCGGCACAGCCTGGAGGCGCCGTTCCCGGCGCAGCTGCACGACGTCAAGGCGGCGATCCGCTACATCCGCCGCTTCGCCGGCAGCTTCGGCATCGACACCGACCGGATCGCCGTGTGGGGCGAGTCGGCCGGCGGTCATCTGGCGGCACTGGCCGGGCTCACCACCGCCGACGGGCCCGGTGGCGCCGCGATGGAGGGCACCGAGGGCGTCCTCGGTGAGCCGACGGCGGTACAGGCCGTCGTCGACTGGTACGGGGTCCACGAGATCGCCTCGCTGCTCGCCCACCCGATGCCGCCGTCACCGCCCGGCGCGGCCGAGTACCCCAACCCGTTCGCGGCGCTGCTCGGCGGCACCGAGGACGAGCGGACCGACCTGGCGCGGGCCGCCAGCCCCGTCACCTATGTCGGCGCGGGCGCCCCGCCCTTCCTGCTGATCCACGGGACCAAGGACGGCCTGGTGCCCTACAGCCAGAGCGAGCTCCTCGCCGCGGAACTGCGCACCGCGGGCTGCGAGGTCACCCTCACGCCGGTGGACGGCGCCGACCACATCTTCCTGGGCTCCCCGGACATCGTCTCGATCGTCGGCGACAGCGTCGCCTTCATCGCCGGCCGGTTGAACGGCCCGTTCCAGCCCTGACCCGGGCGGGACGCTTCCGCGAGCGGCGGCCGGACCCCCGGCCGCCGCTCGCGGCACGCCACCCCGGTCCTTCGTCCGCAGCGCATCCGTATCCGTTCATCCGTTTCCCCGTTCATCCGTTTCCCCGTCCGTCCGCCCCCGCGGACCGGGCCGCGAGAGGCACCACGTGACCGACACATCGACCGCCGTTCCCGAGCTCCCGACCGCCGCCGGGGACCGCCAGCTTCCCGCCGCTCCCCCGCGACCACGCGTGCTGCCCCTCGCGCTGGTCTGCGTGCTGGCCACCGCGCTGATCGGTTTCGCGACCCGCGCCGACGTCCGGCACCCCTTCTTCCAGGGGCTGGACGAGCGGTGGCTGGGCTGGATGGGAGGACCGCACCGAGGTCTCTACGAGGCGGTCGCCACGGTTCTGAACTGGTTCGGCGGACCGCTCGGCGTGGTGGTTCCGCTGGCGCTCCTGGTGGCGCTGCTCGTCCTGAGGCGCTGGTGGTCCGTGCTGTATCTGCTCACCACCTACCTCGCGGCGAACATGCTCGTCGTCCAGGTCCTCAAGCACGTGGTGGACCGGCCGCGGCCCGCCCACCCGCTCGTCAGGGTCGACCACGGCTCGTTCCCGTCCGGCCACGCCGCAGGCGCCGCGACCCTGGTGGTGATCGTCGGCGTCGTGCTGATCCCGCTCGCCCGGCGCCGGGCCTGGTGGCTGGCCGGCGGGCTGTTCGTCGCGCTGATGATGTGGAGCCGCACCTGGCTGCACGCGCACTGGCTCAGCGACACGGTCGCGGGCGCGCTGGCCGGTGCGGGTACGTCGCTGCTGCTCTGGTGGGCCTTCGCCCCGCTGCTCGCCCGGGAGCGGCGCGACAGCTGAACCGGGCGTGACGCTACGAGGACGCCCGGTGGATGAGGGTGACGTCCACCGGGTCGACGGGCTCCGCCGTTCCGTGCTCGATCAGCTGCTGGAGCGTCTCGGCGATGACGCCCGGCCCCGGCAGGTTGAGGCGGATGGAAGTGAGCGGCGGGCGCTGCAGCGAGGCCAGCACCAGATCGTCGGCACCGACCACCGCCACGTCCTCCGGGACGCTGATGCCCGCGTTCTGGAAGGCGTGCATCAGCAGCGCCGCGTACTCGTCGTTGTACGTGAAGACCGCGTCCAGACCCAGCCCCGGCCAGCGTTCCGCCAGCTGCGCTACGGAGTCCTGGGTGTACGCCACCTCCACCGCGGTCACCGTCGCCGTGCTCGACGCCGCGATCCGCTGCGCTCCGGCCAGCCTGGGTTCGGAGAAGGCGCTGAGCCCGCGCTCCTGCGGCATCAGCACGGCGATCCTGCGCCGCCCCCGCGCGACGAGGTGTTCGGCGGCGGCGGCGCCGATGTCCGCGTGGTCGAACGTGATGGTGTGCGCGCCGGCCAGCGGGCGGGCGGCGAACGCCAGCAGCCCGCGGATTCCGGCCCGTTGCAGAAGATCGGCCGCTTCCGGGGTGAAGGAGTCCTCGGAGAGCGCGAAGACCGCCGCCGGCCGCAGCTCGGCCCAGGCACGGGCGGCGGTGACGGCGTCGGGGAACCGGCCGGCGTGGAGCACGACGGTGTAGCCGCGCCGGTCGAGTTCGCTGTGCAGATCGTCCACCCAGTCGCTGACCAGCCGGCCGATCGCGGAGACCGATGACGGCATCAGCACCAGGTTGCTGCGTCCGGCACGCAGCGAACGCGCGGCGGCGTGCGGGACGTAGCCCAGCTGATCGGCGGCCGTCAGCACCCGGGCCCGGGTGCTCTCGCTGACCCGGTGCGCCTGGGTGTCGTTGAGCACGAAGGACACCGTGGCCCGGGACACCCCGGCAAGGCGCGCCACATCCGCGCTGGTGATCGTCCGTGGCGGCTGAGCGGGAGCGTCCTTGGCCATGACTTCCTTGATCAATTCACCGGTGGGGCGCTCATGGGCACACCGGCCCATGAGCACACTGGTTCAGAGATCAGGTTACACGCGTTATCAGTCGCGCGCCGAGCTGTGCAATCTGCGCGAGTCCCCCGCGAGGTCTTCGGTGGCCTTGGTCACCGAGTCGAACCGCATGGTCGTACGGGACTGCCCGTCGTAGCGCTCCCAGGCCGGCAGTGCCGGGTGGTTCGGGTCGCCGGTGCGGATGAAGGAGATCCACGCCTGGTGCATGGCCGAGGCGAGGCCGTCCCGGACCCCCGGCCGGATCCCCTCCAGGAAGGGCGCGTGCGACCACTGGTCGAAGTTGTTGAACGTGAAGGGCAGTTCCAGGCAGTGGGCGGCGCCGAGCCGGCCGTCGTGCGCGGGCGTCGGGAAGTCGAACTGGTAGACCCAGACCGGACGGCCCTGGGCGGCCCGGCGCTCGGCGAGTTCCACACTCGGTACGCGGAACAGCTCGTCGGAGATCAGATCCATCAGCACGTCCACGGGACGTGCGCCCGGCCGTACCGACTCGTAGGCCGCGTACGCCTCCGCCGCCCGGTCACCGAAAGTGTCCGCGGCCCTTTCGACGACCTGGTCCCGGGTGGCGGCGGCGTACCGCTCGTCGAGCCCGAACCCGAAGTTGGCCTCTTCCCTGGTCCAGCCGATCAGCACGTCGATGTCGGACCCGGCGCCCTCGAGCAGCGTCTCGACCGGATGCCGGGCCAGCGTCGCCTCGTCGATGACGGGCAGGAACGGTGTGGGCCAGTAGCCCCAGCGCATGGTGCGCCCGAACAGTTCCCCGCCCGCCTCGATGAGCCGCTGCCAGGGCACGGCCCGCAGCTCATCGATCTCCTTGGCGCCGAGGATCTCCTGGTAGACGGCGGTGCGCTCGGCGGATTCCGCGCGGGTGGGGATGTGCAGCCCGAACGGCGGACTCTGCAGGATGGCGCGCTGGAACAGGGTCCGGGCCTCCGGGTGGCCGGCGAGCGCCGCCGTGGAGACGGCGCCGCCGGACTGGCCCGCGACGGTGATGTTGCCGGGGTCGCCGCCGAACCCGGCGATGTTCTCGTGGACCCAGCGCAGCGCGGCGACCTGGTCGGTGAGCCAGAAGTTGGCGGGCTCCGCGTCGGCGTCCGCGCCGAAGGCGAGGTAGCCCAGCGGGCCGATCCGGTAGTTGATGGTCACCACGACGAGGTCGCCGTTGCGCGCGAACGTCTCACCGGAGTAGTGGGGCATCGAGCCGGATCCCGAGACGAAGCCGCCGCCGTGGATCCAGACCAGCACCGGCCGGCCCGCCGTGTCGGCGGACGGGGTCCAGACGTTGAGCGTCAGACAGTCCTCGTCGAAGGGCGGGAAGCCATGGCCGCCGAGGACCGGGTCGCCGCCCTCCAGGAACATCTGCGGGGCGCTGGGACCGTGCGCCGTGGCGTCCCGCGTCCCGCTCCAGCCCGGGTGCGGCCGTGCCGGGCGCCACCGCAGGTCGCCGACGGGCGGCTCGGCGTACGGCACCCCCTTGAACACCGCGACCGCGCCCTCCGTACGGCCGCGCAGCGTGCCCGCGGGCAGCTCCACCACGGGCGAATCCTGGTCTCCGGCACCAACCATCAGAGGCTTCCTTCCCTGGCGGCCGGCGATCACCGGCCGAGGCTCCGCAGCCGTGGCCCGGGACGCGAAGAGACACGTGTCACTCTACGCTGCGAAGGCGCCGCACACCCGGCCGATCTGCTCCCCTGAGGCTATGCCGCCATTTCGACGGTCGTCAACCATCCTGCATATCGTGAGGGGCGCCGCGGTGCTCCGCCGTGGTTACAGAGGTGCCGGGGAGGAAGCGCCGGGGATCAGCAGGCGGGGCTTCCCGGTGCCGTCGGCGGGAACGCTCCACAGGTCGGTGCTGCCGACCGCGCCATCGGTGGGAAGGGCGTAGGCGACCGTCCTGTCGTCGAGCCAGGTCGCCTGGTCGTCCACGCTGTGGTGCTCGGCGAGCGGCGTCTCGCGGAGCGTCTTCAGATCGAGGACGTACTCGCGCCAGAGCGCGGCACCGCGCAGCGCGCGCTTCTTGTAGGCGACGCGGGTGCCGTCCGGGGAGAGCGAAGGGCACTCGACGTTCTGCGTCACGGTGGTGACCGTGCGCCGGGAAACGGATCCCTTGACGAGATAGGTGCGGCCGCCGGTACCGAGCGTGGCGTAGAACGTCTCGTCGTCCGCCGCGAAGGTGACTCCCCAGAAGTTCACGTCCACGGCGTGGTAGTTCCTGCCGTCCAGCAGGATGGTGAACTCCTCCAGGTTGGGCGTGAGCTGCCAGGTCCGGGTGTCCAGGATCGCGGTGCGGGTGGAGAAGAACGCGGCGCCGTAGGACTCACCGCCGACGAAGACGGTCCAGGCGGCCAGATGACCGCTGGGCGAGACCCGCGCGCGGCTGGGAGTGCCCGCGAGCGGGAAGCTGCGCACCGTCTTCAGGTCCGCGTCCAGGATCAGCGCCCGGTTGTTCTGCGCGAGCGCGCCGGGAGTGGACTGGAGGCAGACGCCGGTGCCCGCGGCGGCGTAGAAGCGCTGGCACTTGACGCCGGAGGCGGTCCGTCCCGCCGCGGGATCGGTGGCCGGCACCGTGGCGAGATCGGTGAGGTGCGGACCCCGGGCACCGTTGAGGAACGCGAGCTTCCCCGACTGCGTCAGCGCCACCTTCCCCGCACTGACCGACGGGCCGCCCGCCTGGGGTTTGTTCTTCTCGTCCGCCCGGGAGGCGGCGTGCAGCACGAACCCGATTCCGAGGCCCGCGAGGAGCAGCACCGCCGTGACGAGTATGAGCAGGCGGCGCTTCGGCGTCATCGGGATCCTTGCGGGTGTCGGGACAGGAGGGGCGGCGGAGCAACAGCGGGGCTCGCGGCGGCGGACGGCGCCGGTACGGGCTCCGAGGTCATGATCGGCCACCGGACGGCCGCAGCACCACACCCGCGACGGCGGCGCAGCACAGCAGGCCCACCGCGGATCCGGCCAGCGCAGGACCGTCCCCCCAGACGGTCCAGGCCGCGCCGAAGACGATCGAGCAGCAGAACCGGGCCAGTGCCTGGCCGGTGCCGACCAGCGCGAGGCCGCTGGCCCGCAGTTGCTCGGGGACGATGGCGGAGACCGCGGCAGGCAGCACACCGTCGGTCGCGGCGTAGAACATGCCGTGCAGCGCGAGCACGAGATAGGGCAGCGCCGGCAGGTCGGGGGCCCAGAGCAGCAGCGTGTACGCGACGAGCAGCAGCGCGTGCCCCACGAGGAACACGACACGCCGCCCGACCCGGTCGGCCAGGGTGCCGACGGGCACCGCCAGCAGGAGGAACACCGCCGCGGTGCCGAGCGGCATCAGCGGGAACCACTGCTCGCTGATGCCGGTACGGCGCTGCAGCAGCAGATAGACGAAGGCGTCGCTGACGGTGGTGAGTCCGAGCAGGGCCGCGCAGGCGGCGAGCCCGCGCAGCCGCGGCAGGCGCAGGAGTCGCAGCGCCTCACGCAGGTCGACGGGCCGCTTCTCCGGGACCTCGGCCCCGGAGTCCCCGCTCGCGGCCTCCTCCGGTGCGCCGGGCGCGGCCCGCCCGGCGCGCACCTTCCCCGGAACGAACAGCACCAGCACCAGCACGCCGAGTACGGCCACACAGGCGCTGACGCCGAAGACCGCGTCGTACCCGTCGGTCGCCGCGCGCAGGATCAGGAACGCGGCGACGGGTCCGAGTACCGCGCCGGTGGTGTCCATCGCCCGGTGCACCCCGAAGGCCCGGCCCTGGAACTCCGCCGGCGTGGACAGGGAGATCATTGCGTCGCGCGGTGCGGTGCGCAGTCCCTTGCCGGTGCGTTCCAGCGCGAGCACGATGCCCAGCGGCCCCAGGCTGTGGACCAGGAGCAGCAGCGGTTTGCACACCGCGGACAGTCCGTAGCCGAGCCCGGCTATGAGTTTGTGGTTGCGCACCCGGTCGGCGAGGTGGCCGCCGGCCAGCTGGACCAGCGCGCTGACACCGTTGTAGACGCCGTCGAGCGTGCCGAATCCCAGCGGGCTGAGGCCGAGCCCCACGACGAGGTACAGCGGCAGGACGGCGGTGACCATCTCCGAGGAGATGTCGGTGATGAGGCTGACCGCGCCCAGCGCGAACACCACCGAGGAGACCCCCGGGAACCGGCGTCCACGCGTCCGACCCGGCGCGGTGGTTCCCTCGCTGGGGGCTGCGCGGTCCGCGAGATACATGCTCAGGAGCTCCAGTTGCCGGTGGTGGCGGAATCGGCGGAGGAGTTGCCGGCACAGCCGAGGCCGTCCATGGACTCGAACGTGCGAATGACACCTTAATGGCTGTATGTGATGGCGGAGGTGCTTCCCGGAGAACGAGGTATTGAACCGGCGTTAACGGCAGGTCAGCCCTGCCGGCTGCTCTCGTCCCGCAGCCAGGTTCCGAAGTCCTGCGACCTGATGGCCTTCCGTGATCCCCGACGGGCCACGACGGCGGCCGCGACGAAGACCACGACGCCGAGGACCAGCTTCGGCTCGGCCCGGAGGATCGCCCGCAGATCCGCCTTGCTCGTCCGCGCCGACGGTTGGCCCGCCGTCCCGGCCGCCGTCTCCCGGTCCTGACCGGGATGGTCCTGGCCGCCCGGCTCCGGCCCGTTCCGCTCCTGCCGCTGGTAGTGCTCCAACTGGGCGGACGAAGTCGCCGCCCGGATCCGCCGCTTGATCAGGTCGGACCAGGTACGCGGCGGATGGACGACGACCCGGGCGGTGCCGACCACGAGCCGTTCGTCCGGGGCGAAGGCGAGCGAGGCGGCCAGATCGTCGGCCATCAGCGGCGGCAGCGCCGCGATCCGGGCGTGCCCCGCCTCGGACACCGCGATGACGCCCCGGCCGAACAGCCCCTCGCGCACCGCGGGCAGCCGCTGCCACACCTGGTAGTACGCCCGGACCCGCCACGCGCAGCCGGCCAGCGGCACCTCGCGCTCGGGAGCGGTGGCCAGGATCGCCGAGGAGCCGTCCAGCGGGTGGGTCAGCGCCCGGACGTCCGAGGTCGCGATCACCACATCGGCGTCCACATAGAGCCGGGGGAAGCCGCGGGCGTGCTCGTCGCCGACCCGCAGCGCCTCGTGTTTGGAGGGCTCGGGTATCTCGACCACCCGGACGCCGGCGCCCCTGCGGCCCGCGACCTGCGCGGTGTCGTCCGTACAGCCGTTGCAGACCACCACGATGTCGATCTCGTCGGCGGAGGACTCCGCGAGAAGGGAGTCGAGGAGCCGGCCGATGACCCGGCTCTCGTTGTGGGCCGGGATCACGATGCTCGTCACCCGGGCAGTATGACCCCCATAACGAGACCGTTGCTGAGTGTTTCGTCCAACTGTCCCCCCGGCTGAGTCCGGTGGTCTAGATTGAGCGTCGGCGGACCGGTTTGGGCGGGGAAAGTGACCCCGGACGGACAGGTTCCGGCAAGGCTGTGGCCAATCCAGGGAAACTTGGGGGAGATTGGGTGCAGCAGAGGCTCCACCGGGCTCGGATGTGCATCACCGGTCCCGTCAGTACCGCACGCGCGTCAGGGTTTCGTCGTGGGGACGACACGGCGGCGCTCGTCACAACAGATCAGCACGGACTCCGGCTGCGGGGGACACATTGCAGCGGGCCGTCCGTCATCGTCCGGTCAGGTGTAGGACCCACGTACTCATGCTCGACCACCGGTGCCCGCACCGCTCTCCCGCCACTCGGGTTCGTGGCGGGGACGGCCGCGGCGTGCGGGCGGTCGGGCGGAGTACGTAGAGCACCGTGGTGGGGGGAGCATGACCGTTGAGCAGGTCACGCATGAGTCGCAGGTTGTGGAACGCGGGAGTCCGGAAATCCGCCGACGCTGTTCGGAACGGAAGCACCGGGACATCCCGCTGGTCGCGGACGGCCTCGCCGCCGCGGTCGCCGCGCCGGGCGGGCGTATGCCCCGCCATCGGCTGACAGCACGCCGGGCACCGGGCCGCGCCGGGAGCAGACCGCTCCGCGCCGGACCGCCGCCCGGCGCCGGCGATGTGTCCGCGGATCCCACGCACCCCACCCACACCCTCGAACTGTCGATGCGTCAGCCAACGTGCACGAAGGGACGACGAACACTGTGACGGACACTGTGAAGGGCGCTGTGAAGGACACCGGCGCTCCGGGGCGGGGACCGGCCGAACCACTGGGTGTCGCCGTGGTCGGTGCCGGCTACTGGGGGCCCAACCTGGTCCGCAACTTCCAGTCCAGCCCGCAGTTCCGGCTGCGCTGGCTCTGCGACCTCGACGTGGAGCGGGCCCAGCGGGTGCTCGGCGGGTACTCCACGGTCCAGGCGACCGCGGACTACGCGGCGGTCCTCGCCGACCCGGCCGTGGACGCCGTCGCCGTGGCCACGCCCGCCGGCACGCACCTGGACGTCGCGCTGGCGGCGCTGCGGGCGGGCAAGCACGTGCTCGTCGAGAAGCCGCTGGCCGCCACGTACGCGGACGGCCTGCGGCTGGTGAACGAGGCCGAGGAACGCGGTCTGACCCTGATGTGCGACCACACCTACTGCTACACGCCCGCGGTGGGTCACATACGGGACCAGGTCCGCTCCGGGGAGCTCGGCGAGATCCACTTCGTCGACTCGGTCCGGATCAACCTCGGGCTCGTCCAGAAGGACATCGACGTGATGTGGGACCTCGCTCCCCACGACCTGTCGATCCTCGACTTCATCCTCCCCGACCATGTCGAGCCGGTCGCGGTCGCCGCGCACGGAGCCGACCCGATAGGCGCCGGCCAGGCCTGTGTCGCCTATCTGACGCTGCAGCTCAACACGGGCGCCATCGCGCACGTGCACGTCAACTGGCTCTCCCCCACCAAGGTGCGGACCACCATGGTCGGCGGCTCGAAGCGCACCCTGATCTGGGACGACCTCAACCCCGCGCAGCGCGTGGCGATCTTCGACCGCGGTGTCGAGCTGTCCACTCCCCAGGAGATCGGCGCGGACGAGCGCCGGGACATGCTGATCTCCTACCGGTCCGGCGACATGGTGGCGCCCGCGATCGGTGAGAAGGAGGCGCTGCGCAGCATGGTCGACGAGTTCGCCGCGTCGATCCGCGAGCGCCGGGCCCCGCTGACCGACGGCCGGGCCGGCCTCCGCGTGCTGGACATCCTCGAGGCGGCCTCCCGGAGCCTGGAGTTCCGCGGTGCGGTCGTCGGGCTGCGCGCCGGCCGGTGAGAGTTCGGGCAGTTCCACGGCACACGATGACCGATTCAGTGGGGGAAGAGCGTTGAGCACCGTACGAGGCAAGAAGATTCTGGTCACCGGTGGGGCGGGGACCATCGGTTCCAACCTGGTCGACCTGCTGGTCGACAACGGGGCACGCGAGATCGTGGTGCTCGACAACTTCGTGCGCGGGCGGATGGCCAACCTGGCCCAGGCCCTGCCGAGCGGTGTCGTGCAGGTCGTCGAGGGCGACATCCGCGACGTGGCGACCGTACGCAAGGTCACCGAGGGCGCCGATCTGGTGTTCCATCTGGCGGCGATCCGCATCACCCAGTGCGCGGAGGAACCCCGGCTGGCGAACGAGGTCATGGTCGACGGCACGTTCAACGTCCTGGAGTCGGCGGCCGCGGCGGGGGTGGGCAAGGTGATCGCCTCCTCCTCGGCCTCGGTCTACGGCCTGGCCGAGGCCTTCCCGACCACCGAGCGCCACCACGCGTACAACAACGACACGTTCTACGGCGCGGCGAAGGCCTTCAACGAGGGCGTGCTGCGCAGCTTCCACGCGATGTACGGGCTGGACTACGTCGCGCTGCGCTACTTCAACGTGTACGGGCCCCGGATGGACATCCACGGCCTGTACACCGAGGTGCTCATCCGCTGGATGGAGCGGATCGTCGGCGGCGAGCCGCCGCTGATCCTCGGCGACGGCACCCAGACCATGGACTTCGTCCACGTCCGGGACATCGCCAGGGCCAACCTGCTGGCCGCCGAGTCGGACATCACCGACGAGGTGTTCAACGTCGCGAGCGG
The DNA here is from genome assembly GCF_023701715.1 of Streptomyces sp. RKAG337. NCBI lineage: Bacteria > Bacillati > Actinomycetota > Actinomycetes > Kitasatosporales > Streptomycetaceae > Streptomyces > Streptomyces sp. RKAG337. The sequence goes on from NZ_JAJOZA010000001.1 coordinate 524,170, forward strand.
TACCGAGACGAGCCTGCGCGACCTCGCGCTGGCCCTGCTCGACGCGATGGGCGCCGATCTGGAACCCGAACACGGTCCCGCCCGCTCGGTGAACGGGGTCACCCGCCGCCTCGCGGACACCAGCCAGGCCGCGGAGCGGCTCGGCTTCACGGCGCAGATCGATCTGCGCTCGGGACTGCGGGACCTGGTGGACTGGTGGCAGTCGGAGCGCGCCGCCGACGCCAGGGCCGCGGCCGCCGGCACCGCTGCCGCCGCCCAGGTCGCACGATGAGCGCCCCGGTGGGTGCCGCCCCGGTGGATGCCGCGCCGGTGGATCCCGCACTCGCCCGTATCCCGGTGATGATGCCGTGGCTGGGCGAGGAGGAGGCCAAGGCGGCCGCCGACGCGGTCCTGTCCGGCTGGGTCGCCCAGGGACCCCGGGTCGCGGAGTTCGAGCGCGCCTTCGCGGAGCGGGTGGGCGCCGGGCACGCCATCGCGGTGAGCTCCTGCACCGCCGCCCTGCACCTGGCGCTGGTCGCGCTCGGCCTGGGCCCCGGTGACGAGGTCGTCGTTCCCTCGCTGTCCTTCATCGCCACGGCCAACGCCGTGCGCTACGTCGGTGCCGAGCCGGTCTTCGCGGATGTCGAGGAGGCCACCGGCAATCTGACGGCGGCCACCGTCGACGCGGTCAGGACCCCGCGCACCAAGGCGGTCCTCGCCGTGCACCAGGGCGGCGTGCCGGCGGATGTGCACGCCCTGCGGTCCGCCTGCGCCGGCTGGGACGTCGCACTGGTCGAGGACGCGGCCTGCGCCATCGGCTCGACCGTGGGCGGCAAGTCCGTCGGCGACGGCGCGCTGCTCGCGGCCTGGTCCTTCCACCCCCGCAAGGTGATCACCACCGGCGAGGGCGGCATGCTGACCACGGACGACGCCCAGTGGGCCGAGCGGCTGCGCCGGCTGCGCGAGCACGGGATGAACGCGTCGGCCGCGCAGCGGCACGCGAGCAGCAAACCGATCCTGGAGAGCTATCTCGAGGTCGGCTACAACTACCGGATGACCGACATCCAGGCCGCGGTCGGCCTGGTCCAGCTCGGCAAACTGGACGAGATCGTCGCCCGTCGGCGCGCCCTGGCGGCCCGCTACGAGGCGCTGCTGCAGGACGTTCCCGGGCTGTCCGCGGTGCGCGACCCCGCGTACGGGCAGGGCAACTTCCAGTCCTACTGGGTACTGCCGGCCGAGGACTTCCCGGTGGGCCGGGACGCGTTGCTCGCCGCGCTCTCCGACGCGGGTGTCTCGGCCCGGCGCGGCATCATGGCCTCGCATCTGGAACCCGCGTACGAGGGGCATCCGTCGGCGCCGCTGCCGGTCACCGAGCGGATCAGCCGTGACTCGCTCATCCTGCCGCTGTTCCACACCATGACCGAGGCCCAGCAGGACCGGGTGGTGGCCGTGCTCCGTGAGCAGGCGGGCGGATGAGCGGCCCCGCGAGACCGGGCCCCGTCAGATCCGGGTCCGGCACCTCGGATCTCGTGATCGTCGGCGCGGGCGGCTTCGCCCGTGAGACGGCGCAGGCGGTACGGGACGTCATCGCGGACGACGTGGCCCGGGGCCGCGCCCCGCGCTGGCGGCTGACCGGCCACCTGGACGACGATCCCGCGCTGCACGGCCGGGACGTCGACGGTGTGCCGGTGCTGGGCGGGTGCGAGCTGGTGCACGAACTGCCCGGCGCGCTGGTGGTGATCTGCGTCGGCAGTCCGCGGGACTACGCCGTACGGGCGCGCCTGGTGCGGCGGCTCGGGCTGCCCGCGGACCGCTACGCCACCGTGGTGCACCCCACCGCGGCGGTGTCGGGCTCCTCGGTCGTCGGACCGGGCTCGGTCCTCCTGGCGCACAGCGTCCTGACGGCCGCCGTGCTGGTCGGCGCGCATGTGGCGGTGATGCCGCACGCGGTCCTCACCCATGACGACGTCGTGGGGGACTTCGTGACGATCGCCTCAGGGGTCCGGCTCGGCGGGGGTACGCGGCTGGAGCGGGGGCCTATGTGGGCTCGGGGGCCCTGGTCCGCGAGTACACGACGGTCGGCGCGTGGTCGCTGATCGGGATGGGAAGCACGGTGCTCGGCGATGTACCGCCGGGCGAGGTCTGGATCGGCAGCCCGGCACGCCGGCTGCGCGAGGCGGTGGTCCCGGCGCTCGACGAGCTACGGGCCGAGGGTGCCGAGGGTAAGGACGCCGGCTCGGGGCCGGCGCCACGGATGGGGAGTCCAGTCACATGAACCAGATACCGCTTGTCGACCTCAAGGCGGCGCATGCCGAAGTCGCCGACGAAGTGCGCCAGGGATTCGACCGGGTCCTGGCCAACACCGCCTTCATCGGCGGTGACGAGGTCAGGGAGTTCGAGCGCGAGTACGCCGAATTCGCCGGCGTCGCGCACTGCATCGGTGTCGCCAACGGCACCGACGCCCTCGAACTGGCCCTGCGCGCGAGCGGGGTCGGCGTCGGTGACGAGGTGGTGCTGCCCGCGAACACCTTCATCGCCACGGCCGGCGCGATCGCCAGGATCGGTGCGAAGCCGGTGCTGGTGGACTGCCTTCCCGAGAGCTTCCTGATGGACGGCCAAGCCGCCCTGGACGCGGTCGGCGCGGCCACCCGCGCGGTGGTCCCGGTCCATCTGTACGGGCAGTCCGCCGAGGTGGCCGAACTGGCCGCAGCCGTACCGGCGCACGTCCGGATCGTCGAGGACGCGGCGCAGAGCCAGGGCGCCACCCGGGACGGCAGGGCCCCGGGCAGCGGTGGCATCGCCGCCACCAGCTTCTACCCGGGCAAGAACCTCGGCGCCTACGGTGACGCGGGCGCGGTGCTGACCGACGACGCGGAGCGGGCCGACCTGGTGCGGGCGCTCGCGAACCACGGCGGTGTCGCCAAGTATCGCCATGACGTGGCCGGTTTCAACAGCCGGCTGGACGGGCTGCAGGCCGTCGTCCTGCGGGCCAAACTGGCCCGGCTCGCCGACGGGAACGCGGCCCGGCGGGCCGCGGCGGCCCGGTACGACGCGCTGCTCGGCGACCTGGCGGCCGCCGGGCGCGTGGTGCTGCCGACGACGGTCGACGGCAATGTGCACGTGTGGCACCTGTACGTCGTACGGGTCGCCGGAGCGGACCGCGACGACGTCGTGGGCAAGCTCAACGCGGAGGGCATCGGCGCGGGGGTGCACTACCCGGCCGCGGTCCATCTCACCCCGGCCTTCGGTCATCTCGGCCACCGCCGCGGCGACTTCCCGAACGCCGAGGAGGCGGCGGACCGGATCCTCTCGCTGCCGCTCTTCCCGCAGATCACCGCCGATCAACAGCAACGGGTCGTGGACACTCTCACCGACGCCCTGCGCTGACGTTCTTCCGCACTCGCAGTTCGCTGTCGCCTGTCACCGCCGTGTGATCAGACACCGTTTCCCGTCTCACCCGCTCTAGCCTCGTCCCGCCTCACCGAGCCGGGTCACTGCACTGCCGCTGAGAGGTACAGATGTACAGAAGGAGCAGATTGCTCCGGGGCGGACTTTTCGCCCTGGCCACAGCCTTGATAACAGCCGTACTGCCGCTGGCCGTGGTCGCCAGCGCGGCTGATCCCTGCGGATCGGGTGGCAACCCCGTCGCGTGCGAGAACTCGAAGCCGGGCACTCCGATGTCCGACTGGTTCTCACCCAACGCGTACGGCAACGTCCAGGGGTTCTCCACCAGCCAGAGCGTCCAGGCCGGTGAGACCGTCCAGTTCAAGATCCAGTCGCCGACGCCCTACCATGTCTCGGTTCTCCGGCTCGGCTACTACGGGGGCGACGGCGCCCGCACGTTGTCGACCGCGGCCCAGGCCGCGGTGACCTATCCCGCCAACTTCACCAAGGACGGCACCGCCAACACCCCGATCGACACCACGGTGGTCGACGGAGTGCCGGACGGCAAGCCGCGCAACTGCACCAAGAAGCCGACCACCGGCCTGGTGGACTGCGGCAACTGGCCCGTCACGGCGAGCTGGACGGTGCCGAGTGACGCCGTCTCCGGTCTGTACATCGCCAACTTCGACCAGGCCGACGGCGAAGGCGTGATGCCGTACCCGTTCATCGTGCGCAACGACTCCAGCCACTCCGACATCGTCGTGCAGACCGATGACGAGACCTGGCAGGCGTACAACACGTGGGGCGGCCAGAGCCTCTACGACGGCGGCGGTCCCGCCCCGGACGGGCGTGCGTACGAGGTCAGTTACAACCGGCCGCTGAGCGTCGGCGGTGACAACGGGATCTACGGATCCGAGTACGAGATGATCTCGTGGCTGGAGCAGAACGGCTACGACGTCAGCTACATGAGCGGCCTGGATGTGTCGACCAGGGGCTCCCAGCTGCTGAACCACAAGATGTTCATGTCGTCGGGCCATGACGAGTACTGGACCCAGGACCAGTTCACGAATGTGCTGAACGCGCGGCACGCCGGGGTCCACCAGACGTACTTCAGCGGCAACGAGGTGTTCTGGAAGACCCGGTTCGCACCGAGCATCGACGGGGCCAACGTCGCCAACCGCACGCTGGTCTGCTACAAGGAGACCAAGCGGTTCCTGGCGCAGCCCGACGGCATCCCCGACCCCAGCGGCATCTGGACCGGGACCTGGATGGACCCCAACAGCACCGCCAACGGGCAGCCGTTCCAGCCGGAGAACATCCTCACCGGCTCGATGTTCACCGTGAACGGCTACCGCAGTGACGCGATCACCGTGCCGGGCACCTACAGCAAGCAGCGGCTCTGGCGCAACACCACGGTCGCGAACCTGACCCCGTCCCAGACCGCCACCTTCCCGACCGGAACGCTCGGCTACGAGTGGGACAGCGATCTGTCCAACAGCACCAGACCCGCCGGTCAGATCGCCATGTCGTCCACCACGGTGGACATCAATGACGGCAAGCTCCGCCTCGACTACGGCAACACGTACGGCAACGGCACCGCGACGCACAACCTCGTCGCCTTCCGTGACCAGACGTCGCACGCCCTGGTGTTCGGGGCCGGCACCGTGCAGTGGTCGTGGGGCCTGACCAACATCCCGACGAGCAACCCGGACGACGCGGTGGTGACCGCGGACAAGCGGATGCAGCAGGCCACCGTGAACATCCTGGCCGACATGGGTCTGCAGCCGAAGACCCTGCAGAGCGGTCTGGTCCTGGCGTCGGCCTCCACCGACACCGTCGGTCCGACCATCAGCGTGACCAGCCCGGCGGCCAATGTCACCGTGCCCGCGCTCAAGCCGCTCACCATCACCGGGACCGCGGCCGACTCCGGCGGTGTGGTGGCCCGGGTGGAGGTCTCCACCGACGGTGGAACCACCTGGAACCCGACCACGGGACTGACGTCCTGGAGCTACAGCTGGACCCCGACGAGCCCGGGCGCGGCGCAGATCAAGGTGCGGGCCGTGGACGACAGCGTCAACATCGGCGCCACCACCACGGTTCCGCTGACGGTCGGCCCGCAGCAGTGCCCCTGCACCGTGTGGCCGGCGGCGGCCGTTCCCGGCACCGTCAACGCCGGTGACGGGAGCTCGCTGGAGCTCGGTGTGAAGATCCGTTCCTCGGTGACCGGATCGATCACCGGTGTCCGGTTCTACAAGTCCCCGGCCAACACCGGGACCCACACCGGCAGCCTGTGGAGCGCCACCGGCCAGCGGCTGGCAACCGGCACCTTCACCAACGAGACGGCGTCCGGCTGGCAGCAGCTGAACTTCGCCTCACCGGTGCCCGTGAAGGCGAACACCACGTACGTCGCGTCGTACTTCGCGCCGAACGGCGGATACTCCTACGACAGCACCTTCACCGGGAACTCCGCGGGGCTGGCACCGCTCACGGCGCTGCAGAACGGCACCGACGGCGGCAACGGCGTGTACCACTACGGTGCGACGAGCGCCTTCCCGTCGACGGCCTCGACGGGCAGCAACTACTGGGTGGACGCGGTCCTGGACACCTCCGGCGCGAGCACCGTCCCGCCCGCGGTCAGCACGACCACACCGCAGTCCGCGGCGACCGGCGTGCCGATCACCTCACCGGTGAAGGCCATCTTCAGCGAGGGTATCGACGGCGACACCCTGACGTTCACGCTGAAGGACGCGGGCGGCGCCTCCGTCCCCGGGACCAAGGTGCTGACCGCCGCGAACAGCGCGACGTTCACCCCCTCCACCGAACTGGCGCTGAACACCACGTACACGGCGTCCGTGCAGGCCGAGGACCTGTGGGGCAACGCGATGGCGGCGCCGACGACGTGGAACTTCACCACCAGTCCGACACCACCGGTCGTCAACTGCCCCTGCACCCTGTGGCCCGGCAGCGCCGTACCGACCACGGCCAACACGACCGGAGACACCAACTCCCTCGAACTGGGGACCCGGTTCCAGTCGGCGGTGAACGGCTACATCACCGGCATCACCTTCTACAAGGGTCCGGGAAACACCGGCACGCACACCGGCACCCTGTGGTCCTCCACCGGCACGCTGCTCGCGACCGGAACCTTCGGCAGTGAGACCACGTCCGGGTGGCAGCAGCTGCTCTTCGCCACCCCGGTGCCCATCACCGCGGGTACCGGCTACGTGGCCTCCTACCACGCACCGAACGGCAACTACGCGGTCGACGGCGGCTACTTCAGCGGGGCGCACCAGTCCTATCCGCTGGTCGCACCGGCCGACGGCAGCGGTGGCTCCAACGGGCTCTACGCCTACGGGACCACCTCGTCGTTCCCGAACGGCTCCTACGGGTCCGCGAACTACTGGGTCGGCCCGATCTTCACCACGACGCCGCCGGCCCTGGCCCAGACGGACAGTTCCACGGAGGTGGTACCCGCCAAGTAGTCCCGAGCCGGTCCGGGGCGGCGCCCCGGACCGGTCCGTTCGACCGACGTTTCCACCCGTACCCACCGGTCCGGGTCGGGGGAGGCGGCCCGGTGGGTCCGGGCCGCCTCCCCCGAGGCCGACCGGGGATTGGCTTCCTAACGATGAGCACCGTCAGCGTCGTGATCCCCTGCTACAAGTACGGCCATTTCCTGGCCGACTGCGTGCGCAGCGTGCTGGACGAGCAGGAGGGCCTCGATGTCCGGGTGCTGATCATCGACGATGCCTCACCCGACGACTCCGCGCAGGCCGCGCACGCGCTGGCGGCCGCCGACCCGCGGATCGAGGTCCGGGTCCACGAGAAGAACAAGGGGCACATCGCCACCTACAACGAGGGCCTGCTGGAGTGGGCCGACGGCGACTACGTCGTCCTGCTCTCGGCGGACGACCGGCTGGTGCCCGGGGCGCTGGTGCGCGCGGCGGCGCTGCTGGACGCCCATCCGGAGGCGGGGTTCTGCTACGGCAGACCGCTGCGCTTCCAGCACGGCGGCCCGCTGCCCGCGGCCCGCACCCGGAGCACCGGTTCCGTCGTCTACCCCGGGCAGTGGTGGCTGGAGCGGCGCTTCCAGGAGGCCACCGGCTGCATCACCTCGCCCGAGGTGGTCGTCAGGACCAGCCTGCAGCGCAAGGTGGGCGGCTACGATCCGGCGCTCCCGCACGCGGGCGACATCGAGATGTGGATGCGGCTCGCGGCGCACGCCGACGTCGGCTACATCCAGGGAGCCGACCAGGCCTTCTACCGGGTGCACGGCAACAACATGTCCACCACGGACTTCGGCGGACAGCTCGACGACCTCCGCCAGCGTCTGGTCGCGTTCGACGCGGTGCTCGACAAGTGCGCCGACCTGCTGCCACGGGCCGACCGGCTGTCGGCCGCGGTGCACACCCGGCTCGCCCGCTTCGCGCTGCGCCGCGCCTACCGGGCCTACGACCGCGGGCGTACCGATGTGGTCCCCGTCGATGAACTCGTGGCGTTCGCCGGTGAGTGCCTGCCGGGTTACGAGAAGCTGCCCGAGTACCGGGCGCTGCGCCGGCGGCAGCGGATCGGCGCGCGGACGATGCCGTATCTGCAGCCTCTGGTGCTGTCGGCGGTGGCCGACCGCGGCCGTGAGTGGCTCTGGTGGCAGTCCTGGAAGCGCCGGGGCATCTGATGGTCCTGATGGTCCGCCGACGCCGGTTCCCGGCTGCCTCAGCGGGGCAGCGGAACCGCCTGGATCCGGTCCTCGGCCGGACGCGGCCGGGCGGTGTCCGCGCCGCGGCGCAGCCGCCTGCGGTTCAGGAACTGGTCGGTCCACAGGGCGGCCAGCACCCCGCCGACGGCGCCCAGCAGCGCCACCCCGGCGAGCCCCCGGCTCTTGGTGCCGAGTTCCGCGGCGGCGCTGGGCGGCACCAGGAGGTCCACGCTCATCCGCGACGCGGACGGGATCCCCTGCGCCGTCTGCATGTCCTGCAGGTGCTTGGTGTAGACCTCGATGATCTGCCGCACCGCCGCGTCCGCGGCGATCAGCTCCGGCTGTTCCGCCTGGACCTGCAACGAGGGGATCAGATAACGCGGAGTGGCACTCGTGCCGCTGTTGCGCGGAATCAGTTTGTACGTGCCGTGCACGCCGGCGGCAGCCAGTTCGGCCTCGCCCGCGGACGATTCCATCTGCTGGATGATCGCGTAGGAGACGGCGGCGAGCGGCGGCTGCAGATTCGCGAGCTGGTTCGGCTGGTTGTCGGTCACCGGCGGCTTGAGCACGACGACCGCCGAGCTCAGATACGACTGGGCGGGCCGGAGCACCTGATAGGCGCCGGCAGCGGTCAGCAGCACCGCCAGTACGAGTACGTACCAGCGGCGGAGCAGCGCACGGACGAGCTCGCCAGGCGACACGGGACTTCCTTCCGTCAGGACCGATACTCGCAGTTCACCGGGGAAGCCGCCACCGAATCGGGCACCCCGCGGACGGCACGGCGCCCGCGCCGGTACGACCTATGCTGGCCGGGGCCCCGGACCGGCCGGCGCCGCGCAGGGGTACCGGGGGTGGGTTCATGAGCCTCAGTGAGATCTGTGCCGTGCTGCGCAGGCGCTGGTACTTCATGGTGCCGATCACCCTGCTCAGTCTCTTCGCGGGCCTGTACCTGAACCGGACGGTCCCGGTGGCCTACCAGTCGCAGAGTTCCGTCGCCCTGCTCGACTCCAGGGGAGTCGCCAAACTGGCGCCGACCTTCGGCAACCCCATATCGAACGCCGGCGGTTCGCTGATCGTCACGGCGGACGTCCTGATCCGCACCCTGGCCTCGTCCGACTCGGCGCGCGACCTGAGCACCCGCGGTGTCACGGACCCGTACACGGTCGCCTTCGCGGCGAACACCTCAGGGCCGCTCATCACCCTGACCGTCACGGGCACCGACCGGGCGAAGGTGCTCAACGAGACCACCACCATCACGGACTTCGCCGGCGAAGCGCTCAAGGCCCTCCAGACCGAGGCCAAGGTGTCGCCGGCGTACTTCGTCCAGACCACGCCCGTCGTACTGCCGCAGGTACCGGTCTCGCAGCTCAAGAGCCGGTATCAGCAGGTCATGGGCGTCATCATCCTCGGCGTCGCCGCCGCGTTCGCGCTGTCCTTCGTGACCGAGAGCATCGCGTTGACCCGCCGCCGCAGGATCGCGGGGTCGGACATCGACCCCTGGCCCGCCAAGCGGGTTCCCAGGGGCCTTTGGGGCCGGCGGCTGGACGCCACCGCAATCCTCACCGGGTACATGGCGCTGGCCCTCTTCATCCCCTCGGACCTCGCGCTGCCCGCGCTCGGCGGCGTCGGCACCCCCGCCAACGTCTTCGCCCTGCTCGGGCTCTTCTGGTACCTGGCGGCCTGGCTCACCGGCCGGATCCGCCCGGCCCCGGGCACCCGGCTGCCGCGGGTGGCGATGTGCCTGCTCACCGTCGCGGTGTTGATGTCCTACCTCGCGAACGCGGGCCGCAGCAGTTCGCACAAGGAGATCCTGGCCGCCGACCGGGGACTCATCGGGCTCCTGGTGTGGGTGTCCCTGGTGGTCCTGGTCTCCGCCGGAATCCAGACCCGCGACCGCCTCGACGTCCTGATGCGCCGGGTCATCGTGATGGGAACCGTGGTGGCCGCGATCGGCTACTACGACTTCTTCACCGCGACCAACATCGCCGACCACATCAACGTCCCCGGTCTGAACACGAGCGTCGCCCAGATCACCGCCATGGACCGCGGCTCCTTCACCCGGCCGCGCTCCACCACCGCGCAGCCGCTGGAGTTCGGCGGGATGCTGGCCATCCTGGTCCCGTTCGCCATCCATCAGGCTTTCGATCCGGTGCGCAAGCACCTCAGCGTGTTCCGCCGCTGGGGGCCCGTCGCGATCATGGGCGGCGCCCTGCCGCTGACGGTGTCGAGGACGTCCATCATCGGCGCCCTGCTGGTCGCCCTCATCATGATGCCCCGCTGGACCCCGCAACGGCGCTGGAGCGCGATCGGCCTGCTGATCGGCTCGGTCGCCTGCTTCAAGGTGATCATCCCCGGGCTGATCGGGACCATCACCACCCTGTTCGCGACGTTCCTGAACAACTCCGACAGCAGCACCCAGGCCCGCACCGTGAAGTACAGCGCGATCGTTCCCTATCTCACCGAACGTCCGCTGTTCGGACGCGGCTTCGGGACGTTCATGCCCGACCTCTACTTCTTCACGGACAACCAGTACATGATGACCCTGGCCGAGATGGGCGCCCTGGGGCTGGTCGCGCTCCTGACCCTGTTCATCGCCGGGATCCACAACGGGGGCGCCATCCGCCGCCTCGCCCGGAACGAGTCCGACCGCGAGCTGGGGCAGGCGTTCTTCGCCTCGGCCGTGGTCGCCCTCGTCATCAGTGCGACGTTCGACGCCCTCGGCTTCCCCATGTTCGCGGGAATCTTCTTCCTGACCCTCGGCGCCGGCGGCAGCTACCTGGGCTTCATCCGGCGCGACGCGGAAGCCCGGGCGGCCGACGTGCCCGCCACGACCGCCGCCCCGCCCGTGACCCCGCCCACAATCGAACCGAGGACCGCCGCGCCCGTCCGGCGCGAAGCCGAATCCCAACTCGTGGAGTCCTGATGCCCCCCAAGAACGCGGCCGAGGGCACCGGCCCTGTCGCCGTCCTTGTCGTCACCTGGAACAGCGCCGCGGTGCTCCCGGAGTTCATCGCCTCGCTCCCGGCAGGCATGGCCGGGCTGGACTGGCGGCTCGTCGTCGCCGACAACGACTCGGCCGACGACACGGTGGCCGTGCTGAGCGCCCTCGCCCCCGACGCCACCGTCGTCCAGACCGGCCGCAACGCCGGGTACGCGGCGGGTGTGAACGCGGCGCTGGGCGCCGCCGCGCGGTGGGACGGCGGCTTCCGTGCCGCGCTGGTGTGCAACCCCGACATCCGCATGCGGCCGGGCTGCGCCAAGGTGCTGGTCGACGCGCTCGGCAGCGAGCTGCCCGACGGCGACCGCGTCGGCATCAGCGTGCCCCTGCTGTACGAGGAGGAGGACGGTGCGCCCCTGCAGTCGCTGCGCCGCGAGTCGAGCGTGACCCGGGCGCTCGGCGAGGCGGTGGTGGGCAACCGCAGGGCCGGCCGCTTCCCGCGATGGAGCGAAATGGTCACCGACCCCGCCGCGTACGAGGGCCCGACCCGGGCCGACTGGGCGACCGGGGCCCTGATGGCGCTGTCGAAGGACTGCCTGGACACCTGCGGTGCGTGGGACGAGTCGTTCTTCCTCTACTCCGAGGAGACCGAGTACTGCCTGCGGGCCGGGGACCACGGCTATGCGACCCGGCTGGAACCCACGGCCAGTGCGATGCACCTCGGCGGCGACTCCCAGGTCTCGCCGCGCCTGTGGACCCTGCTGACGCTCAACCGCGTCCGGCTCTACGGGCGCCGGCACGGCCCGGTGGCGACCACCGCCTTCCGGGCGGCGGTCCTGCTGCGGGAGACCTCGCGGGCAGCGCTCGGCCGGCCCGCGAGCAGGGCCGCCGCGGCCGCCCTGCTCAGTTCGTCCGCACTGCGCGCGACTCCCGGACCCTGAGGCCGGACAGGCCCTAGACGGGCGGCGCCGAGCCCTCCCACGCCGTGTAGAAGCTCGCCGGGTTCACCAGGTACCGGACGGTGGGGCACGGCACATGCCGCACCTCGTGCCGTCTGCTGTAGCGGCGGATGAGCTCCCAGTCCTCCCGCGGCAGCACCTCGGGCGTCCGGCGCAGCCGGCTGAAGTGCAACGAGCCGTTGCGGCGGGCCACGAAGGCGTTGGTGTCCAGGAAGGATTCCCGGGCCGACCTGCGGCGGTCGAAGGGCACCGACAGGATGTCCATCTCCGTCCCGTCGGGCAGGACGCGGCGCAGCGCGGTGTAGACGCCGTCGGGTCCGCCGGGCGCCTCCAGCACCGCCAGCGCCTGTTCCAGGTGGTCCGGCTCCCACAGGTTGTCGTCGTCCAGGAAGGCGACGTACCGCGAGCGGGTCAGCCGGATCCCGACATTGCGGACGATGCCCGCGGTGGCCGTGTTCCGGGACAGCGACACCGCGAACAGCCGCGGGTCGTCGGGCAGTTCGGGCAGCCCCGCGCAGTCGTCCACGACGATGACGACGTGGTCCCGTACGGTCTGGTCCAGCGCGGAACGTACCGCTTCGAGCAGTGCCTCCGGGCGCCGGTGGGTGGCGATCACGGTCGCGACCAGCGCTTCGGGAGCCTGCCCCAGGACAGCCGAAAGCCGGGCCGTCTCGGCGGTCTCCAAGCGGCGCAGCCGCAGGGCGGAGGGCGCCAGCACGAGCTTGTTCCTGGTCTCGAAGAGCACCAGCCAGCCGAAGGCCCACTTGAGCAGTTCCCAGGGGGCGCGGGCGATACGACGCATCGTGTCCTCTCTCATGTCGCCGTTCCGGGACGTGCGTGGTGTCCGCGGCGTCGCCCGGAGCCGCCGCTCAGCAGCAGGTGGAGCGGCCGTTCGACGATCCGCCACAGCAGCGCGGCAGCACACAGGGAGCCGGCCAGCATGGCCAGTTCCACCGCGATCACCTGCGCCGCCCCCCAGTCGGGGGCGCCCGCCGCCGGGACGTGCAGTGCCTTGCTCGCGAAGCGGATGACGAGTTGGTGCACCATGTAGAAGGCGAAGGAGACCTCGCCCAGCCAGACCGCCCGGCGGGTCGACCACAGCGTGCGCCGCCCCGCGAGGTCGGCGGTGGCGAGCGCCGGGATCAGCAGCGCCAACGGTACGACGGTGGCCGCGACGTAGCCGAAGCGCACCGGAAGATAGCCGACCGACACATACGCGGCGACCAGGAGCAGGCCGGCGGCCCAGATCGGGAAGCGGATCCACTGCCCGGTGCGGACGATCCGGGCGAGCACCATGCCGAGGCAGAACTCGCTGATCCGGGTGGCCGGCAGGACGTAGAGGAACCAGTACGCGGTCGGCTCCGACCAGCCCGCCGTGACCAGCGGGAGGCAGCAGGTCAGCACGGTCAACCCGGCCGCCAGCGGCCACAGCGCCCGCGGGCCGAGCCGGGTCAGGCCGCGCAGCAGCCAGGGGAAGAGCAGGTAGAAGAAGGCCTCGCAGGAGAGCGACCAGGAGACGGTGTTCAGCCCGAAGTAGACGTCCGGGTCACGGCTCCAGGACTGGACGAGCAGCAGGTTCGGGACGACGACGCCCGGCGAGCCGCCGCCGGTGGCCGATGCCGCTCCCCCGGCCACGGCGACCAGCGCGGCGAGCGCGGTGATCAGATGGTTCGGGTAGACCTTCGCGGCGCGTTTGCGCCAGCTCCGGCGGGCTCGCTCCCCCGGCCTGGCGGACCAGGTCAGCACGAAGCCGCTGAGGATGAAGAAGAAGGACACGCCGATCGCGCCGTGCCCGAACACCCGGCCCAGCAGCAGGTCGCCGCTGGACCCGGCCGGGAAGAGGTGGGCGACCTGCAGATGGAACCCGAACACCAGGAACGCCGCGGCGAACCGCAACCCGGTGAGCGAGGGCAGCCGCCCCCGCTCCGGGGTTTCCGCGGTCGGCGCCGCGGTCGGTTCCGTGGTCGGCGCCACCGCGATGGACCGCGGCGTCAGCCGGCCGGCGTCAGGCACGGCCTCGGTCATGTCATCCCCCAGTAGGTCCTGCTGCGGGCACGACCGGAGTGCCGTCCGACATCCGGTTCCCGCTCCAGACGTTCCCCGACCCGCCGGTGTTCCAGTGCGCGACCGCACCGTAGTGGCCGCTGCCGGGGTGGTACTCCGACGAGAAGACGTTGTTGACGACCTGGATCCCCTTCGCGCCGGCGCCCCCGCCGTACAGCGCGTAGGAGCCGCCGGCCAGCCAGTTGTTGTCCACGACGGTGCTCAGGACCGCGCCGGTGTCGTCGTACAGACCGATGCTCGCGGTCCCGCCCTTCTCGACGCCGACCGGGTTCAGCAGGGTGTTGTGCCGGATGATCAGCGGGGCGGAGCCGGCACCGTCGCTGATCACGGCATCGGTGTGGGCCCACTGGCCGGACGAGTTGATGAACGGGACGAGGCCGTGCACGTAGTTGTCGTGCAGGTTCCCCTGCCCCATGGACAGCGAGTTGCTGAACACCGAGATGTCGCACCATCCCACCTCGATGGAGCTGCCGCCCATGTTGGAGACCCCGTAGTCCTCGCCGCCGTTGTCCGGTCCCTTGCCGGGGATCCCGGTGATGGTCGAGTGCAGCACCCGCAGACCACTGAACTTCGGGCGGAGGTTCACACCCCACCAGTTGGTGGAGGTGATCCGGCTGTCGATGATCGTGACGTTGTTGGCGTAGATGTCGAGCGAGCCGGTGATGTCCCAGCCGCGGATCACCGTGCCGTCCTTGGTGATGCTCAGCGCGCCGGTGTTGTGCGGCTTGAGGGCGATGCGCGGCCCGGTGGTGGTCGCGTCGGGGAAGCCACAGGCGGTGGGCGACGCGCACGGCCCTGATGCCGGGAACTTCCCGGTGCCGGTGCTCGCGCCGCCGGTGGTGGGGGGATGCACCGTCGGGAGGGGTACGGGCGTGCCGCTGCCGGCTCCGGGCACGGTCGTGCTGCTGCCGGGCGTGGGCGTGGGCGGGGCGGCGTCATCGGGGGGAGGCGACCCTCCTGGACACGTCAACGCACTGTCCGGGCAGTCCGCGACCGAGTGCTCACCGGTGCTGGAGCGGGTCGCCAGAAACACGGTCAGTACGCCTGCCAGCAGGACCCCCGCCAGTAAAAGGAGCACTATGCGGCTTCGTCTTCGGAGCATGTGGCCCACCTCGTGGTCTCTCGTCGGTACACGGTGCCGGGCCAGTTGCCCTGGTGCATGTCGTCGGGTGGTTCATGGGTTCACGCGATCTTCCGGTGCCGGCCGCCGCTGGGCCGGGTGCCACGCAGGAAGTCGCGGCTGGGCAGTACGCACACGATGTAGCTGAGCAGCGCGGCGGTGCCGATGGCGAAGAGGGCGGGCTTGCTGTCGCCGATGCCCCGCTCCAGGCCGAGGATGACCGCGGCCATCACGGCCCCGCCGAGGAAGGGCCAGGCGCAGGCCCGGCCGATCGACCGCAGGCTGATGCCTCCCCGGCTGAGCGCGAAGAGGAACACCGGCACCACGAGGCCGCCCGCGACCAGGACATGGCCCTGCGCGACCCCGACGATGCCCTCGGCGCGGCCGGCGAAGATCAGCACCGGGATGAGGGCGACCAGCCACAGGCCCTGCACCATGATCAGCGAACGGCGCTGTCCGATGGCGACCAGGCAGTCGTACGCGAGCTCGCAGCCGATGCGCACCAGTCCGAGCACCATCAGCCAGGGCAGTGCCTTCGCGGCGGGAAGCCACTGGTCCCCGTAGACGAGTCCGACGATCGGGCCCGCGAGGACCCCCAGCAGCACGCACAGCGGGACCGTGCCGGTGATCAGGACGCCCAGCGCTCGGCTGAACCCCTGGGCGAGCGCCTGTGGCGAGTCGGCCAGCCGGGAGAACCCGGCGAAGGAGACCCGGCGCGCCGCCTCGGAGATGATCCGCACGGGCCAGCCCGACATGTTGAACGCGAGCACGTAAAAGCCCAGCGCCACCTTGCCGGTGGTCGAGCCGACCACCATCGTGTCCACGTTGACCACGCCGAGGGCCAGCATGCTGGCCCCGGCGAGCGGCAGCCCGAACCGGAGCAGCGCCCGCGCCTGCTCCGGGTCCCAGCCGAACCTCAGCGTCCCCGGGGCCGCCAGACAGCAGCCGATCAGAGCCGCGACGTTCCCCACCACCGCTCCCCAGGCGAAGCTCATCGCGCCCCAGCCCTCGAAGGCCAGCAGCAGGGTCACCGCCGTGCTCAGCACGAAGTTGAGGGCGTCGATGACCATCCGTTTGCCCTGCGCGAACTCACGGGTGAGGAAGCCGGCGGGCACCTGCGACAGCCCGTCGAGCACCACACAGATGCACATCACCCGCAGCACGCCCGAGGCTTCGGGCGAGCCCAGCAGCCGCGCCACGGTCGGAGCCGCGGTGAACAGCGCCACGTACAGCACACAGCTGGAGATCGCGCTCAGGGTCAGCACGGTCGGCGCGAACCGGCGGGCGTCGCCCTCCCAGCGCACGATGGCCAGCCCGACGCCGAGTTCGTTCGCGGACAGCAGGACCAGCAGCACCGTCTGGGCGATGCCGTACACGCCCCACGCCGCCGGCCCCAGGACGAAGCGCGCCAGGATGATCCCCGTCGCGAAGTTGCCCAGTCGCATGACGACGGTGTTGATCAGGCTCCACCGGGCGGCCGACCTGACCTTCTGGCCCAGCGACGGCGGGGCCGGGGCCGTTTCCAGGTCGGCTGCCGGCCCGAGGGCGGATTCCGTGCCGGGCCCGGCCCCGTCGAGCACCGGGGGGACGGATACGCCGGTCGTACCGGGCGTTTCGCCGGCCGTGGCGGCCGTTACGCGTGCCCTCTCCATGAGACGACTCCTTGTCGAGCGGCTCGCAGGATGCGCGGGTCACACAAACCGATGCGCTTCTGTCTCGGTTGCTTCGGAGTCGGACTCCTCGACGGGCTTCGACCACCGGGGCGCCGGCCGGACCGTCGGTGTTGCCGTGGATGGTGCCGCGGGCTGTCCGGCCGGCTCCCCCGCCGCCGTCTTCTGGACCGCGGCCGGTTGCGGCGC
This sequence comes from Streptomyces sp. RKAG337, assembly GCF_023701715.1. Taxonomy (NCBI): domain Bacteria; kingdom Bacillati; phylum Actinomycetota; class Actinomycetes; order Kitasatosporales; family Streptomycetaceae; genus Streptomyces; species Streptomyces sp. RKAG337. The sequence continues at coordinate 541,166 of NZ_JAJOZA010000001.1, forward strand.
CGCCGGCTGAACGGCGGCCGGCGGAACGGGACCTGCGACCGGCGGTGCCGCCGGCTGCTCGTCCGTCCCGTCCTCGACGGCCAGCACGCTCGCGACCACCGGCTGCGAGGCGGGCCGCGGCCGCCGCCGGGCCTCGACGTAGAACGCGGCCACCATGCTGGACACGAACCCCAGCAGGCCGGCCATGATCAGGTATTGCAGCCGCTTCTTGGTCTCGGCCACCGGGTTCTGCGGGGGCACGACCGTCGTCATTCGGATCATGGCGTTCGGAGCCACCGACTGCTCTGTCTGGAACTGCTTCAACCGGGCCTCGGCGTACGTCGTCAGGATCTTGTCCGACTCCAGAACGCTCGCCGGGTCGGTACCCGTCACCGTGAGCCACATGAGCGGGCCCTGCGCGTTGTCGGCGATCTTCGCCTGGTAGACCCCGGTGAGGCCCTGCGCCCTGAGGTCCACGATCGAGGCATCGGAGTTCAGGTTGCGGGCGAGGCTGTCCGCCATCCCCGTGAGCGAGGTCTGCGTGCTCAGGAAGGGGTTGCCGTCGAAGGCGACGGTGGCCTTCTGCGAGTTGAGGAGCGCCACCGTGCTCTGCGACTGGTACGTGACCGGCACCATCAGATACACACCGGCCGTCAGAGCTGCGGTGAGCAGCAGTCCGGGCAGCAGCACGTACCAACGCCTGCGCATGACCCGGCAGATCTCTGCGAGATCCATGGTGTTCCCCCTCGCGGCCCACGTTCGTGGGTATCGCGCGCCGCGGCGGCCGCGGCACTGTCGTATCTGTTCCGGTCGCCGGCCCGCCCCCGTGCCGACTGTGATCGAGCATATGGTGCATCCGGACCGGGTGCGGCCTGTTCCGGCCCCACTTCGGGCGGCCGTCCCACCGGCCGCCCGACTCCCGTCCGGACCGTACCTAGTTGCCCGGGTCGTCCTGCACCCGCAGGTCGGTGGGTCTCAGCCGGCCGCTCGCGCCGCCCCCTCCCAGCAGGACCTCGGCGATGCGGTCGCTGGCGTGACCGTCCCACAGCTCCGGGCAGCGGGCCGCGGGCGGGTTGTCGAGCACCCGGTTCACCGTGGCGACGATCCGCTCGGGATCCCGGCCCGCCAGCACGTTGGTGCCCTGCTCGACGGTGATCGGGCGTTCCGTGTTGTCCCGCAGGGTCACGCACGGCACGCCCAGCGCGGTGGTCTCCTCCTGGATGCCGCCCGAATCGGTCAGGACGACACGGGCGGAGTCCTGCAGGGCGATGAAGTCGAGGTACCCGGCCGCCGGCACCAGCCGGATCCCGCCGGGCACGCCCAGTTCGGCCAGCCGCCCGGCCGCCCGCGGGTGCACGGGCAGCAGCAGCGGACAGCGGCCGGCGATCTCGCCGAGCGCCTTCAGCAGCGCGGTGAGCGACTCCGGGTCGTCCACGTTGGCCGGCCGGTGCAGGGTGACCAGCCCGTACTCGCCCCGGGTGAGCCCGTACCGCTCCAGGACGTCCGACTTCCTGGCCCGTTCCAGGTTGGCGAGCAGGGTGTCGATCATGACGTTGCCGACGACATGGATCTGGTCGTCCCGGTACCCCTCGGCGCGCAGGTTCACCGCGGCGTCGGGCGACGGGGCCAGCAGATAGTCGCTGACCCGGTCGGTGGCGACGCGGTTGACCTCCTCCGGCATGCTCCAGTCGCGGCTGCGCAGCCCGGCCTCGACATGGGCCAGCAGCGGGCCGGCCTTCGCCGTCACCAGGGCGCAGGCGAGGGTGGAGTTGATGTCCCCGACCACCACCACCGCGTCCGGTGCCACCTCGTCGAGCAGCGGCTCGAAGGCCGCCATCACCCGTCCGGTCTGCTCGGCGTGCGTGCCCGAGCCGACGCCGAGGAAGCGGTCGGGGGGACGGATGCCGAGGTCGCGGAAGAACACCTCGTTCATGGACTCGTCGTAGTGCTGTCCGGTGTGGACGAGAACCACCTCGGCGCCCCTGCGTTCCAGGGCGTCCATCACCGGTTTGATCTTCATGTAGTTGGGTCGCGCTCCGGCGACGCAGATGATCCTCATCGGGTCAGAGCACCTCGATCGTGGGTCCGGCGGACAGCTTGCGACGGCAGTCCAGGACGAAGGAGGCGTGCTCCGTGACGAGGTCGTAGTCGAAGGAGTCGTGGTCGGTGAGCAGGACGACCACATCGGCCGCCGCCAGCTCCTTCTGGGTCGGCTCGACCCGGACGAGCCGGGTGTCGACCGCCATGCTCTCCACCACGTGCGGGTCCGCCGCCCTGACCTTGGCGCCCATGTTGAGCAGCAGCTGGGAGATCCGCAGCGCCGGCGACTCACGGGCGTCGCCGGTGTTCTTCTTGTAGGCCAGTCCGAGCAGCAGGACGCGCGAGCCGTTCACCGAGCGGCGCTTGGTGTTGAGCACGTCGATGATCCGGCGCGTCACGTAGTCGGGCATGTGGCTGTTGATGTCGTTCGCCAGCTCGACGAAGCGGAAGCTCTGGCCGAGCTCACGCTGTACCCGCCAGGACAGGTACGAGGGGTCGATCGGCAGGCAGTGGCCGCCGACGCCGGGTCCCGGGGTGAACTTCATGAAGCCGAACGGCTTGCTGGACGCCGCTTCGATGGCCTGCCAGACGTCGATGTCGAGGTGGCGCGCGAACATCGCTATCTCGTTGACCAGCGCGATGTTCACATGCCGGAAGGTGTTCTCGAGCAGCTTGGCCAGTTCGGCCTCCTTCGGCGAGCCGACCGGCACCGTCGTGTCGACCAGGTCGTCGTAGAAGCTCTGCACGGCCTTCAGGGACGCCGCGTCGACTCCCGAGACCACCTTCGGCGTCTGCTGGAAGCCCCAGACGGGGTTTCCGGGGTCGATGCGCTCCGGGCTGTAGCCGAGATGGAAGTCGGCTCCGGCGGTCAGTCCCGAACCGTCCTCCAGGAGCGGTCCGAACAGCTCCTGGGTGGTGCCCGGATAGGTGGTCGACTCCAGGACGACCGTCGCCCCGGGGCGCAGATAGCGGGCCAGCGTGCGCGCCGACTCCTCGATGTAGCGCAGGTCCGGCACACCTTCGTGCAACGGGGTCGGCACGGTCACCACGGCGACGTCGAAGCCGCCGCAGTCCCGGGCCGACTCGCTCGCCCGGTACGCACCGCTCGCCGTGACGGCGCGCAGCCGCTCGGAGGAGACGTCCTCGACGTAGGACTCCCCCGCCGCCAGGCTCTTGACCCGCTGGGTGGCCACGTCGTAGCCGATCACCTCGTGACCGACCTCCGCGGCCCGAACGGCCAGTGGCAGCCCGACATATCCCTGTCCCACCACGACGACGCGCATCAGTATCTCCTGTTCGCGAAACCGGTTGCCGGTGTGCGGTGGATGAGCTCCCGCGCCGTCATGGCGAGGAAGAGAGCGTTGGTGGTGAAGTAGCGCTTGCCGAGCCGCCGCGGTTCCTGCAGCGTCCGGTAGAACCACTCGAGGCCCATCCGCTGCCAGACCTCGGGCGCTCGCTTGGTGATGCCGGCCAGGATGTCGAAGGAGCCGCCGACGCCGTGCACGACATGGGCGTCGGTCCGCTTGCCGTAGCCGGCGGTGAAGATCTCCTTCTTGGGCGACGTCATCCCGAGGAACAGCAGCTGTGCGCCGCTGTCGGCGATCGCGTCGGCGACGGCCTCCTGCTCGGAGTCGGCGAAGTAGCCGTTGCGGCTGCCGGCCACCCGCAGGGCGGGGAAGCGCAGACCGACCTGCCGCAGCATCATCTGCAGCACCTCCTCCTTGGCGCCGAGGAAGTAGACGGACATGTCCGCCTTCTCGGCCGCCGCGAGCAGGCGCATGAACAGGTCGATGCCCGCCACCCGCTCCGGCAGCGGTGCCCGCAGCACCTTGCCGGCCCAGACCACCGCCTGTCCGTCGGCGAGGACGAGGTCGCAGCCGGCCACCGCGTGGGCGAGTTGGGGATCGCGCCGCATGTTCACCAGCTTCGCGGCGTTGACCATCCCTATTTCGAGCTGTTCGCTGTTCCGCACCGCTTCGAGGCAGCGCTGAACGGTCTCATCCATCGTCATGGCGTCCAGTGCGACGCCGAACAAGATCTGCCGCTTCATCTCTGCGCTCCCCCGAGCCATGCGAACAGCATCCAGCCGAACTCGTACGGCCGGCACTCGCGGTCCACCGAGGCCGGGCGGAACACCCGGTCGAGCGGTGTGAGCCGTGCCGCCGGAGCGACGCGGGTGGTGAGCCCGCGGGCGGCGCGGACGGCCTTCTTCGGGTCGCCGCGGTAGACCTTGCGCCAGGTGACGCCGAGCTCGTCGAGGATCAACGGCTCGGCGCCGGCGGACCGGGTCAGCTCCGGTACCTCCGTCATCCAGCGCAGCCCGCTGCGGATCGACGCGGCGAAATCGGTGCCTCCCGCGTCGGCGAGGTCGAACAGCGCGGTCGGGGCCATCGCGTGCTGGTGGACGCTGTAGACGGGATAGCCCTCCACGACACCCGCCCGGCGCGCGTCGTAGTGCCACCACCACTGGCCGCCGTCGCCCTGCAGTGCGCAGATGCGGGTGGCGCACGCGTCGGACGCGGCGAGCGCCTCCGGGTCGTCACCGCTCGCATGGGCGCGGGCCAGCGCCTGCAACGGGTAGGTCTGGTCGGCGAAGCACGCCACATGCGACCGGTACCAGGGCACGAGGCCGGGTCCGGTGGCGTGCGGGAACAGCGGGCTGTTGCCGATCCTGGCGCGCAGCAGCCGGTCACGGGCGGCGGTGAGCCGGCCTTCGACGTCCACCGTGCCGCGGGCGGCCGCCAGGGCGGACAGCACCCAGGCCGCCTCGACCGTGTACTGGGGCCGGCCGGGCTCGTCGAGTGCGGCGACCCGTTCGAGCGCGTCCGACAGTTTCGGGTGGCCGGTCTCGGCGGCGGCCCAGGCGATGAGCGCCGCGTCCCCGAGGTTGCGCACCGCGGGCAGCCGCTGGACCAGCAGTCCGGTGAACTCCTCGGCGGTGTGCCCGCCGAGGACGGCGCGCTGCCGGTCCTCGGGCAGGAACCTGGCGCCCAGCGCGGTGATCGCCGCGTACCGGGTGCTCGTCCCGCGCTGCTCCAGGTGCCAGGAGCCGTCGGGAGCGGCGGTTCCCGCCCTGGTGAAGACGAAGGTGTCGCTGCCGGGGAGGTACATCCCGGGCAGTCCCGCCTCGGCCACCGCGAGGAGGCGTTCGGCGAGGGCGTGCAGCGGCTGGTCCGCGGCCGCCAGTGCTCCCAGTCGATCCGTGGTCATCGAACCCTCACCCCGATCACACACATGGCGGGGTGTTGCACGGTCGGTTCGGTGCGGATGATCGGTTCGGTGCGGATGAAACGTTCATGCCGTTGATCAGGCCGTCGGTCCTCCCGACGGCGCCCGCTGTGCACACCCGGCGAATCGGGTGCGTCGGCGAGACGTCTGCGCGGACCACGTATGTCCGAGCGGTGCGGCTCTGGCACACCTACCCCCCCTCTGGTCTCTCCTGGTTCAGACTTGCGGTTCTCGCTCCGCGGAGAGGGCCGTGCGTGACGCCGCCCGGTTCGGCCTCACGGCATCGCCCCCCGATGCCGTGCGCCGCTCGAACGTCGCACTACCTGCGTGCCCTTCCGACCACGTGTCGGAATCAGCCACGCCTGAACAGGCAGCATCCGTCGAAGCGGTTCTCACTTCGACCCAACTGCCACAGGTGCCCCCACCGCGTACAAACCCCCACTGCGCACCGCTTGTTGCGTGCTCAGCTCGCGCGTACATACACACGGTATGCCTACGGATGTTCGCTGATCGGCGTTTTGAGGAAATGGCGCCGCTCAACCTCTGTGTGCCTCGTCAGCCACGCTCGAAGAGCGCGCCGTCCTTCTCGTCGTGCAGCACGCCGGTGCTGGGACACTCCCAGACGCCCGGCTCGCCGTCGCGCTCCAGCAGCTTGACCCCGGCCCGGCCGACCCAGCCGATCCGTCGCGCCGGCACCCCCGCCACCAGGGCGAAGTCCGGTACGTCCCGGGTGACCACGGCCCCCGCCGCGACCAGTGCCCAGCGGCCGACCCGCACCGGTGCCACACACACCGAACGGGCGCCCAGCGAGGCGCCTTCCGAGACCTCCACACCGACGGGCTCCCAGTCCCCGCCGCGCTTCTGCTTGCCCTCCGGATCCACCGAACGCGGATAGAAGTCGTTGGTGAGCACGACGGCCGGGCCGACGAAGACGCCGTCGCCGAGCACTGCCGGCTCGTAGACCAGTGCGTAGTTCTGCAGCTTCACGTTGTCGCCGATCCGGACTCCCGGACCGACGTAGGCACCCCGGCCCACGATGCAACTGCGACCGAGCCGGGCCTGCTCACGGATCTGCGCCAGATCCCAGACGGTGGTCCCGTCGCCGAGTTCGGCCGTGTCGTCGACCTGGGAGGTGGGTTGAATCCTGACACTCACGGCGCTGTCCCCTAACGGCGGGCGAGGGTGCACAAGTTGTGCAGGTCGAGCATAGGGGCTGTGAAGAGATCAGCCCCCGTCAGTCAACGGACTGTTCACGGAATCGCCTTCGGGACCGCATTCGGGACCGGATCCGGCCAGGGCCGCCGCCGACGCCGGAACGGTGGCTTGGACTCTTCGACGGAGCTGCTGGACTCCCGGGTTGCCGACGTCACGGGTCTTGACATGCCCGAGCGCCGGAACGGGAGACTACGGCGTCAAACCTCCGATGACTTGATGGGCGGGGACTGAACCTGTCCGGTGTGTCCCAGGAAGGGAACCTCAATGTCCCGATCTCTCGACCCTCAGCACCGCTCCGAACACTCCGAACGTCCCGAAGGCCCCGAAGGTCCTGAACGCACCGCGGGAGGTTCGTCGCCGTCCCGCCGCGCGTTCCTCGGCGGCTCGGCCGGTGCGATTCTGGCCCTCGCCGGGCTGCCGCGGTTCACCGCGCACGCGGATCCGGCCATCGTCCGCCCGTCCGCGGCGTCGCTGGTGCCCGAGGCCGATGCCGTGGCGTTGTGGTACCCGGCTCCGGCGAGCGAGGCCACGATCATGGAACAGGGCCTGCCCATCGGCAACGGCCGGCTCGGCGCGATGGTCGGCGGCCATCCCTCGCGGGACTTCCTCTACCTCTCCGACGCCACCCTGTGGACGGGCGGCCCGAACGCGTCCCTGGGCTCCGACGGACAGTTCCCCTACGGCGCCGGCGATTTCGGCACCTTCGGGCTGCTGGCCAAGGCGTTCCTGAACCTCCCGGCGCACACCCCCGCCGCGGTGACCGACTACCGGCGCCGGCTCGACCTCAGCAACGGGCTCGTCACCACCACCTACCGGCTCGGCGGTGTCACGTACCGCCGTGAGGTGTACTCCAGCCACCCCGACGAGGTGATCGTGGTGCGGCTGACGCAGAGCGGCGGCGGCTCGTACACCGGTGGTCTGACGCTGAACGGGACCCGCGGCGAGGCCGTCACCGCCGACAGCGCGGCGGCCACCGCGTCGTTCGCCGGCACGCTCGCCAATGGCCTGAAGTACGCCACCGCCGTACGGGCCACCGGAACCGGTGGAACGCTCTCCGCGGCCGGCTCCGACGTCACGTTCTCCGGGTGTACCGAGGTGCTGCTCGTCATCAGTGGCGGCACCAACTACTCTCCCACCGCCGCCGGGTTCAAGGACCCGTCCGCCGATCCGAAGGCCATCGCGGCCACCCGTGCCGCCACCGCCGCCGGGCTCGGCGGCGCCGCGCTGCTGGCCACCCACACGACCGACTACCAGACGTTGTTCACCTCGATGACGGTCAGCCTCGGCACGTCCTCGGCCGCGCAGCGGGCGCTGGACACCGGCGCCCGGCTCACCGCCCGCGCGGCTTCCGGCGCCGCCCCCGACCCGGAGCTGGAGGCCTCCTACCTGCAGTTCGGCCGCTATCTGATGATCACCGGTTCGCGCGGCAGCGTTCCGCTGAACCTCCAGGGCCTGTGGCTGGACCGCAACGATCCGGACTGGATGGGCGACTACCACACCGATATCAACGTCCAGATGAACTACTGGCTGGCCGACCGGGCGGGCCTCGCCGGCTGCTTCGAGGCGTTCGCGGAGTACTGCCTCGGGCAGCTGCCGTACTGGCAGGACCGTACCCGGACGCTGTTCAACGACTCCCGCAACGGCTTCCGCAACAGCAACGGCAGGATCGCCGGCTGGACCACCGCCATCTCCACCAACGTCTGGGGCGGCCTCGGATGGTGGTGGCATCCGGCCGGCAACGCCTGGATCGGCAACTCGCTGTTCGAGCACTACGAGTACACCCAGGACGCCGGCTATCTGGCCAGGATCTACCCGCTGCTCAAGGGCGCCTGCGAGTTCTGGGAGGCGCGGCTGATCACCACCACCGTCACCGACCCGGCCACCGGGGCCTCCCGCCAGGTGCTCATCGACGACAGCGACTGGTCACCCGAGCAGGGGCCGACCAACGCGAAGGGGATCACCTACGCGCAGGAACTGGTCTGGCAGCTCTTCGAGAACTACCGCACCGCCTGCGCCGCCCTGGGCCGGGACGGCGCGTACGCCGCCACCGTCGCGGGGCTGCAGAGCCGGCTGTATCTGCCGCAGGTCAGCGCCACCACGGGCTGGCTGGAGGAGTGGATGAGCAACGACAACCTCGGGGAGACGACCCATCGCCATCTCTCCCCGCTGATCGGCCTGTTCCCCGGCGACCGCGTCAATCCCGCCACCAGCCCGGCCGCGCTGCTCACCGGCGTCACCGACCTGCTCACGGCCCGCGGCATGGAGAGCTTCGGCTGGGCCTGCGCCTGGCGGGCGCTGTGCTGGGCGCGGCTGCGCAACGCCGACAAGGCCTACCAGCTGGTGCTCACCGTGCTGAAGCCGTCGGTCGGCCACAGCAACGGTGCGGCGGCCAACATGTTCGACATGTACAGCATGGGCTCCCGGTCCACCTTCCAGATCGACGCCAACTTCGGTACGCCGAGCGCCATGATCGAGATGCTGGTCCAGTCCCGGCCCGGCACCGTCGAGCTGCTTCCCGCGCTGCCCGGCGCCTGGGCGGCGGCGGGCAGCGTCACCGGCATCGGCGTCCGCGGCGGCTTCACCGTCGGGTTCGCCTGGAGCACGGGCCAGGTCACGTCGATCACGCTGCACAGCGTGGGCGGCACCCGTACGACGGTCCGGGCCGGCGCCTGGAGCCAGGACGTCACGCTCTCCCCCGGTGGCACCACCACCCTGGTCCCCACCCCCGCGCCGACCGTCTTCACCCTGGTCAACCGCCGCAGTGGCAAGGCCATCGACGTGCCCGGCGGCTCCACCTCCACCGGTACGGCGCTCATCCAGTACGGCGCGCACGGCGGAACGAACCAGCAGTGGACGTTCACCGGAACGGGCGCCACCGGCAGTGAGCGGTTCCGGATCACCAATGTCCACTCCGGACTGGCGATGGACGTCAACGGCGGGTCGACGGCCGACGGCGCCACCATCATCCAGTGGACCCCGTCGGGCAGCACCAACCAGCAGTGGACGCTGGCCGACGCGGGCGGCGGCTACGTCAAGATCGTGAGCCTGCGCAGCGGCAAGCTCCTCGGGGTGGCCGGGGACTCCACCGCCGATCTGGCCGCCGTCGTGCAGCAGACCGACACCGGCAGCACGAGCCAGCAGTGGCGGCGGACGGCCGTGTGAGCGGCGGCGCGGCGCACGGGGGTGACCCGTGCGCCGGACCGCCGGCGCGTAGCGTGACCCTCTGCGTTGCCGGGCCGGCGGGTCCTGGCGAGCGTCACCGTCCCTGAGGAGTTGTCGTGTGGCATGACCTGATGTCCGTTCAGGTGCCGATCGCGGAGAAGATCGTCCGCACCGTCCTGGTCTACGCCCTGATCCTGATCCTGTTCCGGCTGGCCGGAAAACGGGGCCTGGCGAACCTGAACACCTTCGACTTCGTCGTGATCTTCCTGCTGTCCAACGTCGTGCAAAACGCGATCATCGGGGCGGACAACAGCCTGCTCGGCGGGGTGATCGGCGCGTTCACCCTGATCGCCGTCAACTCCGCGGTGAACCGCTGGCTGGCCGGCGACCCCCGCGCGGAACGGCTGCTGGAAGGAACCCCGACCACCGTCATCGAGGACGGCGAGCTCGTGCCGCAGGCCATGCGCGATCTGGCGCTGAGGTCCGCCGAGATCGAGCACGCGGTCCGGATGCAGAACGGCGAGGCCATCGCGGATGTGGCCTCGGGCCGGCTGGAACCGGACGGCCATCTGATCATCACCCTCAAGCCCGCCGAGCAGAACGCCACCCGCGGTGACGTCGAGGCGCTGCAGGCCCGCCTGACGGCGATCGAGAACCTGCTGAAGGACCTCGCCGCGGGCCGGCCCTCGTAGGTCGTGTCCTTGAAGTCCCGCCAGGGCACCATGAGGCCATGCTGCTGCGTCAACTGGAGTACTCGTCGCGCTGGCCCGGGAGCGGCACTTCGCCCGCGCGGCGGCGGCCTGCTACGTGTCCCAGCCGTCGTTGTCCGCCGGGATACGCCGGCTGGAGCATGAGCTGGACGTGCCCATCGTGCGGCGTGGTCAGCGCTTCGAGGGCCTGACACCCGAGGGGGAACGGGTGCTGCTGTGGGCGCACCGGATCCTGGCCGAACGGGACGCGCTGCGGCAGGAGCTGTCGGCGATGCGCGGCGGCCTCACCGGGACGCTGCGGCTGGGCGCCATCCCCACCGCGATGACGGTGGCGTCCCTGCTGACGACGCCGTTCTGCGAACAGCACCCGCGGGCCCGGATCTCCCTGGAGTCCCTGTCCTCGCGCAGCATCGGCCGCCGGCTGGAGGAGTTCGACCTCGACATCGCGCTGACCTATCTGGACGACGACAGTCTGCGGTCCCGCTGTACGAGGAGCGGTATCTGCTGCTCACCCCGAAGGACGGCCCGCTGGCGGAGCTCGTATCTGACCGCCGACCGCATCGCGCGGGCGAAGAACCTGAAGCTGGCGATCACCGCGGGCATCGGCTCCGACCATGTGGACCTGGACGCCGCGCGAAGATCTGCGACCGGGACGCGGTCGACCGCGCGCTGCGCGGCGGACAGCTCGCGGGGTACGCCGGTGACGTCCGGTACCCGCAGCCCGCGGGGCCCGAGCACCCCTGGCGCACCATGCCCCACCACGGCATGACCCCGCACATCTCCGGCTCCACGCTCTCCGCCCAGGCCCGGTACGCCGCGGGGACCCGCGAGATCCTCGAGTCCTGGTTCACCGGTGCGCCCATCCGCGACGAGTACCTCATCGTCGACAAGGGAGCGCCGGCCGGAACGGGCGCCCACTCCTACTCCACCAGCACGCCCGCCGCCCGCTGAGGCCCGGGAAACACGAAGGCCCGCCGGCCCGGGATCGCTCCCGGGCCGGCGGGCCCCGCCGTGCGTCGCTCGTCAGCCGAGGGTCGCGATGGCGTCGTTGAACGTCTTCGACGGACGCATCACGGCCGAGGCCTTGGCGTCGTCGGGACGGTAGTAGCTGCCGATGTCGGTCGGCGAGCCCTGGACGGCGATGAGCTCGTCGACGATGGTCCGCTCCTGCTCGGCCAGCGTCGTGGCCAGACCCGCGAACGCGCCGGCCAGCTGCGCGTCGTCGGTCTGCTTCGCCAGCTCCTGCGCCCAGTACAGCGCCAGGTAGAAGTGGCTGCCGCGGTTGTCGATGCCACCCAGCTTGCGGCTCGGCGACTTGTCCTCGTTGAGGAACGTGCCGGTCGCCCGGTCGAGGGTGTCGGCGAGGACCTGGGCGCGCGCGTTGCCCGTGGTCTGCGCCAGGTGCTCGAAGCTGACCGCGAGGGCGAGGAACTCACCCAGGCTGTCCCAGCGGAGGTAGTTCTCCTTGAGCAGCTGCTGGACGTGCTTGGGGGCGGAGCCGCCGGCGCCCGTCTCGAACAGGCCGCCGCCGTTGATCAGCGGGACGACGGAGAGCATCTTGGCGCTCGTGCCGAGCTCCAGGATCGGGAAGAGGTCCGTCAGGTAGTCGCGCAGCACGTTGCCGGTGACCGAGATGGTGTCCTCGCCGCGGCGGATGCGCTCCAGCGAGAACGCGGTCGCCTGCTCCGGGGTCTTGATCTCGATCTGCAGCCCGTCGGTGTCGTGCTCGGGCAGGTACGCCTTGACCTTGGCGATCAGGTTGGCGTCGTGCGCGCGGCCCTCGTCGAGCCAGAACACGGTCGGGTTGCCGGTGGCGCGGGCCCGCGTCACGGCGAGCTTCACCCAGTCGCGGATCGGCACGTCCTTGGTCTGGCACATGCGGAACACGTCGCCCGCGCCGACCGTCTGCTCGAGTACGGCGTTGCCGTCGGTGTCGACGACCCGGACGGTGCCGGTGGCCGGGATCTCGAAGGTCTTGTCGTGGCTGCCGTACTCCTCGGCCGCCTGCGCCATCAGACCGACGTTCGGGACGGAGCCCATGGTCGCCGGGTCGTAGGCGCCGTGCGCGCGGCAGTCGTCGATGACGACCTGGTAGATGCCGGCGTAGCTGCTGTCGGGGATGACGGCGAGGGTGTCGGCCTCCGAGCCGTCCGGGCCCCACATGTGGCCGGAGGTGCGGATCATGGCCGGCATCGAGGCGTCGACGATGACATCGCTCGGGACGTGCAGGTTGGTGATGCCCCGGTCGGAGTCCACCATGGCCAGCTCGGGGCCCTCGGCGATCTCGGCCTCGAAGGACGCCTTGATCTTCGCGCCCTCGGGCAGCGACTCCAGGCCCTTGAGGATGCCGCCGAGCCCGTCGTTCGGGCTCAGACCGGCCGCGGCCAGGGTCTGGCCGTACTCGGCGAACGTCTTCGGGAAGAAGGCCCGCACGACGTGGCCGAAGATGATCGGGTCGGAGACCTTCATCATCGTGGCCTTCAGGTGCACCGAGAACAGCACGCCCTCGGCCTTGGCCCGGGCGACCTGCGCGGTGAAGAACTCACGCAGCGCGGCGACCCGCATGACGGAAGCGTCCACGACCTCGCCGGCGAGCACGGGTACCGACTCGCGCAGCACCGTGGTGCTGCCGTCGTCGCCCACGAGCTCGATGCGCAGCGAACCGTCCGCGGCGATGACCGTGGACTTCTCGGTGGAGCGGAAGTCGTCGGCGGTCATGTGCGCGACGTTCGTCTTCGAGTCGGCCGTCCACGCGCCCATGCGGTGCGGGTGCGCCTTGGCGTAGTTCTTGACGGACGCGGGTGCGCGGCGGTCGGAGTTGCCCTCGCGGAGCACCGGGTTGACGGCGCTGCCCTTGACCTTGTCGTAGCGGGCGCGGACGTCCCGGTCCTCGTCGGTCTTCGGGTCGTCCGGGTAGTCCGGCAGCGCGTAGCCGATCGACTGCAGCTCGGCGATGGCCGCCTTGAGCTGCGGGATCGAGGCCGAGATGTTCGGCAGCTTGACGATGTTGGCTTCGGGGGTCTTGGCCAGCTTGCCGAGCTCGGCGAGCGCGTCGTCGACACGCTGGTTCTCCGCGAGACGCTCGGGGAAGCTGGCGATGATGCGGCCGCTGAGCGAGATGTCGCGGGTCTCGACGCGGACGCCCGCGGTCGAGGCATAAGCCTGGATCACCGGCAGGAGCGAATACGTCGCCAAGGCCGGGGCCTCGTCAGTGTGCGTATAGATAATGGTCGAGTCAGTCACCAGTACTCCGCTTCACGTCGACAAACGTCTCGACATCAAGATATCTCGTGAGCGCCGCTACCTGAAACCGACCCCCGGCGTCGGGCGGCGGCGCGCCCGCCGTGGCGACTTCCGGGACCGGACATCCGTGGCCGAAAAGGCGCACTTGCCGCAGGGTTCGCTCCGCCAGCACACTCACACCGGCACTCTTGCGGCATCCCCCACCCGAACCGGAAGTCCTGCGGTGCCTTCCGGATTCAAAGTTGTCATGCACCTGTCGCTACGTGCCTTCCCCCACACGAGAGGAAGAACGGTGAAGAACTTCCTGAAGCCACTCGGCCCGCAGCTCGGCCTGAAGCCCCTCAAAAGGTACGCGGCGCTCGGCGCGATCACCCTCGCCGTCTTCAGCCTGCAGCCCCTCAGCGCCCAGGCGACCGCCCCCAGCCCGGAGCCCGGGCCGTCCGTCGTCGGTGGCACCCGCGCGGCGCAGGGCGAGTTCCCCTGGATGGTCCGGCTGTCCATGGGCTGCGGCGGCGCGCTGTACACCCAGCAGATCGTCCTCACCGCCGCGCACTGCGTGAACGGCAGCGGCGCCAACACGTCCATCACCGCCACGGCGGGCGTCGTCGACCTGCAGAGCGGCAGCGCCCTCAAGGTGAAGTCCACCCGGGTGCTGCAGGCCCCCGGCTACAACGGCAGCGGGAAGGACTGGGCGCTGATCAAACTCGCCAAGCCCATCAACCTGCCGACCCTGAACATCGCCGGCACGACCGCGTACAACTCCGGCACGTTCGACATCGCGGGCTGGGGCGCCAGAAGTGAGGGCGGCGGCCAGCAGCGCTACCTCTACAAGGCCAAGGTCCCGTTCGTCAGCGACGCGTCCTGCAGCAGCTCCTACGGCGGCGACCTGATACCCGGCGAGGAGATCTGCGCCGGCCTCTCCCAGGGCGGCGTCGACACCTGCCAGGGCGACTCCGGCGGTCCGATGTTCCGCAAGGACAACAACAACCAGTGGATCCAGGTCGGCATCGTCAGCTGGGGCGAAGGCTGCGCGCGAGCCGGGTACCCGGGCGTCTACACCGAGGTGAGCACCTTCGCCTCCGCAATCCAGAGCGCCGCCGCCGGCCTCTGAGCATCCCCCCACGTACGGTCCGCCGCCCGCGCGAAGCCACGCGCGGGCGGCACCTGCGTTCCCCGGCCCGGCTCGCCGGGGCCGCCTGGGGTGCGGCTCGCCCTATCCGGCCGATCGGCCCGCGCCGGGGCAGACTGAGGACATGCCAGAACTGCCGGAGGTCGAGTCCCTCACCCGCTTCCTGGCCGAACACGTCGTCGGCCGTTCCGTCGCGCGGGTGTACCCGCTCGCCGTCCACGCGCTCAAGACCTACGACCCGCCGCCGAACGCGCTCGAAGGCCTCGTCTTCGAGAGCGTGACCCGGCACGGGAAGTTCCTCGACCTCCAGGCCGGGGACCTGCATCTGGTCATCCATCTCGCCCGCGCCGGCTGGGTGCGCTGGAACGACGCCCTGCCGGCGGAGCCGCCGCGCCCCGGCAAGGGCCCGCTCGCGCTGCGGGTGCGGCTCACCGAACCCGACGGCGCGGGGTTCGACGTCACCGAGGCCGGCACCAAGAAGCACCTCGCGGTCCACGTCGTACGGGATCCGCAGGACGTACCGGGTATCGCGCGGCTGGGGCCCGACCCCCTCTCGGCGGCCTTCACCCCGGAGGCCTTCGCCGGGCTGCTGAAGGACGACCGCCGCCAGATCAAGGGGCTCCTCCGCGACCAGAGCACGATCGCCGGGATCGGCAACGCCTACTCCGACGAGATCCTGCACACCGCCAAGATGTCGCCGTTCAAACTCGCGGCCAACCTCTCCGAGGACGAGGTGGCCCGGATCTACGCGGCGATCGGCTCGACCCTCGCCGACGCGATCGAACGGTCCGGCGGACTCGCCCTGCGCGATCTCAAGAGCGAGAAGAAGAGCGGGCTCCGGGTCCATGGGCGGAAGGGCGAACCCTGCCCGGTCTGCGGCGACACCATCCGCGAGGTGTCCTTCAGCGATTCCGCGCTGCAGTACTGCCCCACCTGCCAGACCGGCGGCAAACCCCTCGCGGACCGGCGGATGTCCCGGCTGCTGAAATAGCGGCCGCCGCCGTATGGATTTCGTTAAGACTGGTGCCCGGCGGCCGGGGCCGTCCCGAACGGCCGACAACACGCCGAGACGCGTATTCCCTTGCTCCGCAAGGCAGTTGGCGGCAGAACGGGCCGGATCGAGAGCCTCGTGACGCCCTCTCCAGCGCGATCCGGGCGGCCTGGCGGCCTTTACGCTCCCCCGCGTGGCGAGAATCGTGGATGGAATCAAGCGGGTAGTCATCGGGCGGGCGTTGCCGAGCGAGGGGTTGCAGGAGACGCTGCTGCCGAAGCGGCTGGCGCTGCCGATCTTCGCGTCGGACCCGCTGTCGTCCGTCGCGTACGCCACGCAGGAGATCCTGCTGGTGCTCACCCTGGGCGGGCTGGCCTTTCTCCACCTGACGACCTGGGTGGCGATAGCCGTGGTGGGACTGATGGCCGTCGTGGTCCTCTCCTACCGGCAGGTCGTGCACGCCTACCCCTCCGGTGGCGGATCGTACGAGGTGGTCGCCACCAACCTCGGCCCCTCCGCGGGGCTGGTCGTCGCCGCGTCACTGCTCGTCGACTACGTGATGACCGTCGCGGTGTCCGTCGCCTCCGGCGTCGACAACATCATCTCCGCGGTGCCCTCGCTCAACGACTACCGCACCGCCATGGCCGTGGGGTTCGTGGCCCTGCTGGCCGCCGTGAACCTGCGCGGCGTGCGCGAGTCCGGCCGGGCGTTCGCCGCCCCCACGTATCTGTTCGTCGCGGGCGTGCTGATCATGTGCGCCACGGGGCTGTTCCGCTGGCTGGTGGGCGACGCCCCGGTGGCGGAGTCCGCCGCCTACGGTGTCACCGCGGCTCCCGGTGACAGCAATCTGACCGGTCTGGCGCTGCTGATGCTGGGGCTGCGGGCGTTCTCCAGCGGCTGCACCGCCCTCACCGGTGTCGAGGCGATCTCGAACGGAGTGCCGGCGTTCCGCAAGCCCAAGTCCCGCAACGCGGCCTCCACGATGACCACGATGGGCCTGATCGCCGTCGTGATGTTCTCCGGCATCACCGCCCTCGCGATGATCGCCAAGGTACACATCACCGAGGACACCTGCCGCCTCACGGGCTTCGCCGGGGACTGCGCGACCACCCCGCAGCGCACCGTCATCGCCCAGCTGGCCGCCGCGATCTTCGGCGGTGACCACAGCTTCGGCTTCTTCTTCATCCAGGCCGCGACCGCGCTCGTTCTGGTCCTGGCCGCCAACACCGCGTTCAACGGCTTCCCGTTGCTGGCGTCGATCCTGGCGCAGCACCGCTACCTGCCCCGTCAGCTCCACACCCGCGGCGACCGGCTCGCGTTCTCCAACGGCATCGTCGCGCTGGCCGTCGTCGCCGGTGGCCTCCTCTGGGTGTTCGACGCGTCGGTCACCAACCTCATCCACCTGTACATCCTGGGCGTCTTCACCTCCTTCACGCTGTCGCAGACCGGCATGGTCCGGCACTGGAACCGTGCCCTGCGCGACGAGACCGATCCGGCCCAGCGCCGCCGGCACCGGACCGCCCGGCTGATCAACGGGCTCGGGGCGTTCGTCACCGGGTTGGTGCTGGTCATCGTGCTGCTGACGAAGTTCCTGCAGGGCGCCTATCTGGCGGTGATCGCCGCCGTGGCGTTGTGGCTGATGATGCGCGGCATCCGGCGGCACTACGACGGAACCGCCGCGGAACTGGCGGTCACCGACCCGGCGGACGAGACGGTGCTGCCCGCTCGCGTGCACGCAGTCGTGCTGGTCTCCAAGATCCACAAACCGACGCTGCGAGCCCTGGCCTACGCCCGCGCCTGCCGCCCCGACACCCTCGAAGCCCTCACCGTCGACGTCGACCGCGACGAGGCCAAGGTCCTCCAGGACCAGTGGGACACCTACGGGATCGAGGTGCCGCTGAAGACGCTGGCGTCGCCCTACCGGGAGGTGACCCGGCCGGTCGTGGAGTATGTACGGTCGCTGAACCGCACCAGCCCGCGCGATGTGATCAGCGTCTTCATCCCCGAGTACGTCGTCGGGCGCTGGTGGGAGAACCTGCTGCACAACCAGTCCGCGCTGTGGCTCAAGAGCCGGCTGCTGTTCACCCCGGGGGTCATGGTCATCAGCGTGCCCTGGCAGCTGAGCTCGTCCGAGCACCGGCCGCAGCGCCCGACCCGCCGCGCCCCTGGCTCCGTCCGCCGCGGCGAACCCGCCCCCGACGACGCGGCCCCGTCGGGAGATCGTCACCGTTCCTCCCACCCCCTTGACCCCGATGCGGTCTCGAAGCGGTAACCCATGCCGGGCAGCGTGATGAGGTGGCGGGGGTGCGCCGGATCCGCTTCGAGTTTGCGTCTGAGCTGGGCCATGTAGACGCGGAGGTAGTTGGTGCGGGTGATGTGGCCGGGGCCCCACACCTCCTGGAGCAGTTGCCGCTGGCTGACGAGCCGTCCCCGCGCCTGGATCAGGATCTCCAGCAGGTGCCATTCCGTGGGGGTGAGACGCAGGTCCCGCCCGGCGCGCCGGATCTTCTTGGCGAGCAGGTCGACGGTGAAGTCGGCGGTCTCGACGAGTGCCGGACCGTCGTAGCGTGCCACGGTCTGCTTCGAACGGATCGCTGCCCGCAGCCGCGCCATCAGCTCGTCCATGCTGAACGGCTTGGTGATGAAATCGTCCGCGCCCGCGTCGAGGGCCTCGACCTTCTCGTCGGAGGTGCTGCGGGCCGAGACCACGAGAATCGGTGCCCGGAACGAGCCGCGCAGTTCCCTGATCACGTCGATGCCGTTCATGTCGGGCAGGCCGAGATCCAGCAGGACGGCGTCGGGTGGCCGTGCGCCGGCGAGATGGAGGGCGGTTCCCCCGTCGGCTGCCGTGTCGACCTCGTACCTGCGTGCCGTCAGATTCATCTCGAGGGCCCGCACGAGCTGTGGTTCGTCCTCCACCACCAGCACCCGGGTCATCGGTGTGCCGCCTTCCTGTCGTGCGTGAGGGAGCGGGGGCGCGTCCGCCGGAACGCGGCCGGGTCTGCGGCCCGAGAGGAACTTCTCGGGCCGCAGACCTCCGACCGCGCCGGCCGTACCCGGCGTGTCCGCGGTAACGCGATCAATGCGCGATGAGCGCTTTGAGGGCGATGTTGAGCTGCAGGACGTTCACCCGCGGCTCACCGATGAAGCCGAGGATCCGGCCGTCGGTGTGGTCCTGCACCAGCTTCTCGACCTGCTGGGCGTCGAGCTTGTTGAGCGCGGCGACCCGGTGGACCTGGAGCTCGGCGTACTCGGGCGAGATCTGCGGGTCGAGGCCGGAGCCGGAGGAGGTGACGGCGTCGGCCGGCACGTCCGAGGGCTTGACCTTGAAGTCCGCCGTGGAGTTGTCCTTGACGACGGCGGCCTTGGCCTCCGTCACCCACTTGATCAGATCCGCGTTGTCGCCGGAGCGGTTGGTGGCTCCGGAGAGGATCAGCGAGTACTGGGTGTTGACGGAGTTGGTGCCCAGGCCGTTGGACGGCCGCGGCTGGAACCACTTCAGGTCGGGCGCGGGAGTCTCCTCGCCGTTCTTCAGCGGCAGGTTGTAGGTCTGCCCGATGAGGCTGGACCCGACGACCTTGCCGCCGTCCTTGATCTCCGAGCCGTTGGCCTTGTTGTTGAACAGGCCCTGGGCGATCCCGGTGATCAGAAGCGGGTAGAGCACGCCGCAGACCAGGGTCAGGACGAGCAGCGCGCGCACCCCGGCTCCGAACAACCGCACGGTGTTTCCAAAGGAGTTGTTCATGACGTCACCCGATGCCAGGGATGAGGGAGATGAGCAGGTCAATGATCTTGATGCCGATGAACGGGGCGATCAGGCCGCCGAGTCCGTAGACCGCGAGGTTGCGGCGGAGCATCCGGTCGGCGCCCATCGGCTTGTACCGCACGCCCCGCAGGGCCAGCGGCACCAGCGCGATGATGATCAGCGCGTTGAAGATGACGGCCGACAGGATCGCGGACTGCGGGCTGTGCAGGCTCATGATGTTGAGCTTGTCCAGGCCCGGGTACGCGACCGCGAACATGGCGGGGATGATCGCGAAGTACTTCGCGACGTCGTTGGCGATGGAGAACGTCGTCAGCGCGCCACGGGTGATCAGCAACTGCTTGCCGATCTCCACAATCTCGATGAGCTTGGTGGGGTTGGAGTCCAGGTCCACCATGTTCCCGGCCTCCTTGGCGGCCGAGGTACCGGTGTTCATGGCCACGCCCACGTCCGCCTGGGCGAGCGCGGGAGCGTCGTTGGTGCCGTCACCGGTCATCGCGACGAGCTTGCCGCCCGCCTGCTCCCGCTTGATCAGCGCCATCTTGTCCTCGGGAGTCGCCTCCGCGAGGAAGTCGTCGACACCCGCCTCCTCGGCGATCGCCTTGGCGGTCAGCGGGTTGTCGCCGGTGATCATGATGGTCTTGATGCCCATCCGGCGCAGTTCGTCGAACCGCTCCCGCATGCCGTCCTTGACGACGTCCTTGAGGTGGACGACGCCCAGCACGCGGGCGCCCTCGGCGTCCTCGACGGCGACGAGCAGCGGTGTACCGCCGGCCTGGGAGATCGCGTCGGTGAGCGTCCTGGCGTCCTCGGCGACGACTCCGCCGCGCTCGGCGACCCAGGCGATGACCGAACCGGCCGCGCCCTTGCGGACCTTGCGGCCGTCCACGTCCACACCCGACATGCGGGTCTGGGCGGTGAACGCGATCCAGTCGGCGCCCTTCAGCTCGCCCTGCTGCCGCTCGCGCAGCCCGTACTTCTCCTTCGCCAGGACGACGATGGAACGGCCTTCCGGCGTCTCGTCGGAGAGCGAGGAGAGCTGAGCGGCGTCGGCGAGCTCGGCGTCCGTGGTGCCCTGGACGGGTACGAACTCCGACGCCTGGCGGTTGCCGAGGGTGATGGTGCCGGTCTTGTCGAGCAGCAGCGTGGAGACGTCGCCCGCGGCCTCGACGGCCCGCCCGGACATCGCGAGCACGTTGCGCTGCACGAGCCGGTCCATACCGGCGATGCCGATGGCCGACAGCAGTGCGCCGATGGTGGTCGGGATGAGGCAGACCAGGAGCGCGACCAGCACGATCATCGACTGCTTCTGGCCGGCGTAGATCGCGAACGGCTGGAGCGTGACGACCGCCAGCAGGAAGACGATGGTGAGCGACGCGAGCAGGATGTTCAGCGCGATCTCGTTCGGCGTCTTCTGCCGCGAGGCACCTTCCACCAGGGCGATCATCCGGTCGATGAACGTCTCACCCGGCTTCGTCGTGATCTTGATGACGACGCGGTCGGAGAGCACCTTCGTGCCACCGGTCACCGCGCAGCGGTCACCGCCGGACTCCCGGATGACCGGGGCCGACTCGCCGGTGATGGCCGACTCGTCGACGCTCGCGACACCCTCGACGACGTCCCCGTCACCGGGGATGACGTCGCCGGCCTCGCAGACCACCAGGTCACCGATGCGCAGTTCGGCACCGGGAACGCTCTCCTCCACGCCGCCGTCGAGCCGCCGCGCGACGGTGTCGGTCTTCGCCTTGCGCAGGGTGTCGGCCTGCGCCTTGCCGCGGCCCTCGGCCACCGCCTCCGCCAGGTTGGCGAAGATCGTGGTGAGCCAGAGCCAGCCGGCGATGGCCCAGCCGAACCAGTCGCCCGGATCGGTGAACGCGAAGATCGTGCTCAGCACGGAGCCGATCTCGACCACGAACATCACGGGGGACTTGACCATCACCCGCGGGTCGAGCTTGCGGACCGCGTCCGGGAAGGACCGGATCAGCTGCTTGGGGTCGAACAGGCCCCCGCCGACGCGTGCGCTGTCGGTCTGGTGACCGGTGGGCACGTCCTGGTGCGGGGCACGGGTCGGAGTGACAGTGGACATCGAGTCCTCTTGCTTCAGACGAGTGGTCATGACCCCAGCCCCTCGGCGAGCGGCCCCAGCGCCAGCGCCGGGAAGTAGGTCAGGCCAGTGACGATGATGATCGTGCCGACCAGCAGCCCGGTGAAGAGCGGCTTGTGGGTGCCCAGGGTGCCCGCGGTGGCCGGGACCGGCTTCTGCTCGGCGAGCGAGCCGGCCAGTGCCAGCACGAACACCATCGGCAGGAAGCGGCCGAGCAGCATCGCGAGCCCGATCGTGGTGTTGAACCACTGGGTGTCGGCGTTGAGCCCGGCGAAGGCCGAGCCGTTGTTGTTGGCGCCCGAGGTGTACGCGTACAGGATCTCGGAGAAGCCGTGCGCGCCCGAGTTGGTCATCGAGTGGGCCGGGGTCGGCAGCGCCATGGCGGCGGCGGTGAAGCACAGCGCCAGTGCCGGGGTGATGAGGATGTAGCAGGCCGCGAACTTGATCTCGCGGGTGCCGATCTTCTTGCCCAGGTACTCGGGGGTGCGCCCCACCATCAGTCCCGCGATGAACACCGCGATGATGGCCATGATCAGCATGCCGTAGAGACCGGAGCCGACACCGCCGGGAGCGATCTCGCCGAGCTGCATGCCCAGCAGGGTGATGCCGCCGCCGAAGCCGGTGAACGAGGAGTGGAACGAGTTCACGGCGCCGGTCGAGGTGAGCGTGGTCGCCACCGCGAAGATCGACGAGCCGCCGACGCCGAACCGGGTCTCCTTGCCCTCCATCGCCCCACCGGCGATGTCGAAGGCCGGGCCGCCGTGGTGGAACTCGGTCCACATCATCAGTGCGGTGAAGCCGATCCAGATCGTCACCATCGTGGCGAGGATCGCGTAGCCCTGCTTGACGCTGCCGACCATCTTGCCGAAGGTGCGGGTGAGGGCGAACGGGATGACGAGGATCAGGAAGATCTCGAAGAGGTTCGAGATGCCGTTCGGGTTCTCGAAGGGGTGCGCCGAGTTGGCGTTGAAGTAGCCGCCACCGTTGGTGCCCAGCTCCTTGATGGCCTCCTGGGAGGCGACCGCGCCGCCGTTCCACTGCTGCGAGCCGCCCAGGAACTGGCCGACACCGTGGATGCCGGAGAAGTTCTGGATTGCGCCGCAGGCGACCAGCACGACCGCGCCGATCACCGCGATCGGGATCAGGATGCGTACGGTGCCGCGCACCAGGTCGGCCCAGAAGTTGCCGAGCTCGCCGGTGCGGGAGCGGGCGAAGCCGCGTACCAGCGCCACCGCCACGGCAAGGCCGACGGCCGCCGACACGAAGTTCTGCACCGCGAGGCCGCCGGTCTGTACGACGTGGCCCATGGCCTGCTCGCCGTAGTACGACTGCCAGTTGGTGTTCGACACGAAGGACGCGGCGGTGTTGAACGCCTGGTCCGGGTCGATCGAGGAGAAGCCGAGCGACCCGGGCAGACTGCCCTGGATCCGCTGCATCAGGTAGAGGAAGAGGACGCTCGCCGCGGAGAAGGCGAGGACGCCGCGCAGGTACGCGGGCCAGCGCATCTCGGTGGACGGGTTGGCGCCGATGGCCTTGTAGATCCACTTCTCGACGCGCAGGTGCTTGTCGGAGGAGTAGACGCCGGCCATGAAGTCGCCGAGCGGACGGTATGCCAGTGCCAGCGCGGCTATCAGCGCGAGCATCTGGAGCACACCGGCGAGGACGGGGCTCATATCTGGACTCAGAACCTCTCCGGGTACAGAAGGGCGAGGACGAGGTAGCCCAGGAGGGCGACGGCCACGACGAGGCCGACGATGTTTTCGGCGGTCACAGCTTTGCCACCCCCTTGGCGATGAGAGCCACCAACGCGAACACCGCGATCGTGGTGACGACGAAGGCCATGTCGGCCATCGTGTGCTCCTAGAAGAGTCGGAATCTCTGACCCCTTGAGCAAACCTCCTGAACAGCCCGCCGCGTCGTTCGTTGATGCGTCCCTTACGGCCACTGGCAGGCTTTTAACGCGTCCCATACGCACACCGTCCGACCTGCGGAAAAGCGGGTGTCCCCGGTTGTCGGGGACAGGTTCAGGACCCGGTGGCCCGTCGTGTTCCGGCCGTCCGCGGTGGGCGGGCACGGCTCCGCCCGGCCGCACGAGGGGGAGCTCGTGCGGCCGGGCGGCGAGGGTGGGTCCGATGGGCTCCGATCCGGGCCCGGTGGCTCACCGGTCGGACGGGGCCGCCAGGCGGAAGCGGAGCCGGCAGATGACGGCGTCGGTGTCCCGGCGCACGGCGTGGGCGACGACCGCGCCGCGCTGGTTCTGCAGAAGGCGCTGCCACAGGTGGGCGGGCTCCACCTCCGGGATGAGGACGGTGATCCGGGTGCCGGGCTGATCGGCGGCCATCCGACGGACGAGGGCGGCGACAGGGCGGCCGACGGAACGCGTGGGCGACGGCAGGTCGCGCAGTTCGACGCCGGGCGACCACAGCGCCCAGTCGCGGTGCAGGGCCTCGGTGCGCTCGCGGTCGTCGGGGTCGGTGACGGTGACCGCGATGACCTCGTCGCCCAGGGAGACGGCGGCGGTCAGCGCCTCGCTGGTGAGACGGGACAGCGACGCCACCGGGACGATGATCACCGACCGGTCGCGGTGCGGGGCGTCGGGGATGGAGCCCAGGGCCAGCCGGTCGGCGATCCGGACGTAGGCGCGGTGGACCGCCTCGAAGAGCAGGACGAGGAGCGGCAGTGCCAGCACGATCATCCAGGCGCCCTCGGTGAACTTGACCGACGTGGTGATCACCGCGGCGACACCGGTCAGCACGGCCCCGAACCCGTTCAGCGCCGCCTTCGCCCGCCACCCCGGCGATCGCTCCGCGCGCCAGTGGCGCACCATGCCGGTCTGACAGATGGTGAAGCCGACGAACACCCCGATCGCGAAGAGCGGCACGAGCGTGTTGGTGTCGCCGCCCGAGAACACCAGCAGCAGCGCGGAGACGGCGGCGAGCGCCAGCACGCCGTGGCGGTGGACCTGGCGGTCGGCCTTGAGGCCGAAGACGTGCGGGAGGAAGTTGTCCCGGGCCAGCAGGCCCATCAGTACGGGCAGCCCGCCGAAGGAGGTGTTCGCGGCGAGCGCCAGCAGCACGACGGTCGCGAACTGGACGACGTAGAAAGCCCAGTTGTGGCCGAGCGAGGCGTCGGCCAGCTGGGCGAGTACGGTCACGCCCTCGACCGGCTGGAGGTGGAAACGGCCGATGAGGACCGACAGGCCGATCAGCATGACGCCGAGCAGCCCGCCCAGCGCCACCTCGGTGCGCTGGGCGCGCCTGCGCGCCGGGGCGCGGAAGGACGGGACGGCGTTGGCGACGGCCTCGACACCGGTCAGGGCGGAGCAGCCCGTCGCGAACGCCTTCATCAGGAGCAGCGCGCCGACCGTGGTCGCGTTGGCGCCCAGCGCGGAGGCGTGGCCGGCCGCGGCCTCGGTACTGGCGGGGGCGTCACGGAACAGCCCGACGACGATGATCGTGAGGATGGAGCCGACGAAGACCGCGGTGGGGACGATGAACGCCCTGGCCGAGTCGACGATGCCGCGCAGGTTGACGGCGGTGACGAGGGCGAGGACCGCCAGGCAGATCCACACCCGGTCGCCGTACAGGGCGGGGAACGCCGAGGTGAGCGCGGCCACACCGGCGGTCACCGACACGGCCACGTTCAGGACGTAGTCCAGGATCAGGGAGGCCGCCGTCACCAGGCTGGTGCGCCGTCCCAGGTGCCGCTTGGCGACCGCGTACGAGCCGCCGCCGTCCGGGAAGGCCGCGATCACCTGGCGGTAGGAGGCGACGAGGACGGCCAGCAGGCCGGCTATCGCGAGGGTGACGGGAAGGGTGAACCCGAGCCCGTACCCGCCCGCCGCGGCCAGCACCAGAACGATCGCCTCGGGGCCGTACGCCACCGACGCCATCGCGTCCAGCGACAGCGCGGCCAGCCCTTGCAGCGCGGTCAGCTTGTGCTGCTCCTGAGCCGGGTCCGGGGGTTGCCCGTCGGACGCCTCAAGAGTCGGCTCGCTGGTCAGAACGGACATCGTGGTCGTACCTCCCTGGTGTGGATACCCAGCGTGGCGGCGGCTCCCGGGGCGGATGCGCCGTCCGTACGCGGTCCTGACGCCGGACGGCGGCATCTTGACGCCTTCCTGTCGGCGCCTTCGCCCCGCCGAGGTGGAGGCCAGGCGGCGCGGTACGGGATCGGCCCTTCGCTGAGTGTGTGAGACCCGGCCGGGCCGGTGACGTGACCGAGGTGCTTCCGTCCGGGCGATCGGCGTCAAAAATGCATCAGCGATCCGTCAATGCACCGTGTTTCGACGTGCGGCATGACTAGCGTCGGCCGTATGGGACGGCGAACCGCACGCACCGCTCCGCTGGGCGGGGCCTACTCCGCGGACTCGGGTTGGACGAGCGCCCGCGACCGCTTCTGGGCCGGAGAGCTCCGGTCGGCGGCGGGCTGCGCCGCCGCGCTCTTCGCCGTGCTGACGCTGACCGACGCCTGGAAAGGGCAGCTCACCGCGCCGCGCGCCGGGATCTGGGCGGCGCTGGCCGTCCTGCTGTTCGCCGTGCTCGCACCGGCGAGGGTGTCGGTGGACCAGGAGTGGCTGGTCTCGCGCGGACTGCTGCGCCGCCGCCGGGTCCGCACCGACCGCCTGGCGAGGGTCCGATGGCACGACGGCACCGCTCCCCGGCTCGTCCTGCGGGACACACTCGGTGGCGTCGTCGAGCTGAACGCACGGGTGCTCGTCGACAATCCGCTGCTGTGGATCGCACTGGACGCCGGCGTCCGCCACTCCCTCGGCACCGGAACCCTGCGGAGCGGGGCCGGTGATCTGCTGCGGGCGGCGGAACAGATCGACGGGGCCGCGGCGCGGGCCACCTTCCGCGCATCCGGGCTGGAGTAACGGGCGGCGTCGAACGCCGGAAGCGGAAGCGCGGCGCGGCCGCCAGGCGGCGCCGCAGGCTCGCGGGCTTCGCCTCATCACCGTCTTCCCGCTGCCCCGGATCGCGGCGTGAAGTGCCGCCCGGCCGCTACCGGGTACTCCCTCCGGAGAGCTCCACGCCCCTGGTCGGAGATCAACGTTGTGTCAGGAGCGACCCCGCACGGACATCCCGCCCCCTAGGATCGAACGCAATCGAACTGAGAAACGGGGGAATCAGTCGGATGGAAGGGGGACGCCCGGAAGTGGCCGCCGTACTGGATGTCGGGTGCCACAGCGCGTTGTTGGCGGTGGTCAGGCGGCGGCCCGGCGGGGGGTTGAAGCCGGTCTTCTCGTACAAGACGCGGCTGCGGTTGCACGAGGCGCTCGACCGGAAAGGCCGCATACGCGAGACGGGGATCACCAGCGTGGAGTGCGCGGTGGCCGAGGCGACGGCCGCCGCCCGGTTCGGCTGCCCGTCGGCGGTGTTCCCCTTCGCGACCTCGGTCATCCGGGACGCGCCCAACCGGGAAGAGGTGATCGCGCGGGTGGCCCGTGCCACCGGGACCCGACTGCGGGTGCTGCCCGGCGAGGAGGAAGCGCGGCTGGCCTATGTGGCGGCCCGGCAGTGGGCGGGCGCCAAGACCGGCCCGCTGCTGATGCTGGACATCGGCGGTGGCACCGTGGAGATCGCCTCGGGCCGGCGAGAGCAGCCCCGCAGCACGCTTTCGCTGCCGCTGGGCGCCCGCCGGATCACCCGGGACTGGTTCCCGGCCGGCACCCCCTCGTCGGCGGGACGTCTGCAGGAGATCCGGGAGTACCTCAGCCATGCCCTGGGTGCGGTGCCCGACCTGCCGGTGGCCGCACGGAACGGGCGCGTCGTCGCCTGCTCCAAGACCTTCGAGCAGCTCGCCGAACTGGCCGGCGCCCCCGCCCAGGACATCGACCCCCATGCCGGACAGCAGCTGACACTGCCCCAGTTGCGCCAATGGATCCCCGTGCTGGCCGCAGCGGACCCCGCCCAGCGCACCCACCTGCCGGGCATTTCCCGGCACCGCGCCGGACAGTCCCTGGCCGGCGCCCTGATCGCCGAGGCTCTGCTCTCCGCGTGCGAGGCCGAGAGCGTTGACATCTGCCCCTGGTCCACCCGGGAGGGACTCCTGCTGGAGCGCCTCGGCACGGCCTCGGCGGCGCCCCGGCACGACCTGCCGACAAACCTGCCGCTCGTCAGCTGACACCTAGTGTTCCGGTGCGGGCGGCTCCCCGATCGGGAACAGGACCGGGGAGAGCAGGTGCTGGGTGCGGTCCGGTGACGGCTCGTTGCCCAGCTGGGCCACGATCGCGGCGCGCATTCCACCGATCATCTCGGCGAGTTCGTCCTGGCTGAGCCACAGCGCGTGCTGCCGGTAGCCCACCGAGTCGGCGGCGGGGTCGGCGTGGTCCCGGTCGAGGTAGGCGTTGAACTCGGCGATCAGGGTGGCCATCGCAACGGCGAACGCCCGGCGGTGGTCGTCCACCGAGACCGACGCGGCCGCCTCGGCGCCGATCACCGCCCGCTCCCGGTGCAACCGGTACGTGCGTTCCACAGCGCCGCGCACCCGCTGCTCACCGTCCACCTCCAGCACTCCGCCGTCGGCGAGCAGGGCGACGTGCCGGTACACGGTGGCCTTCGAGACGTCGGTCAGGCGGGCGCACAACTGGCTGGTGGTGAGGGCCTGTCCGCCGGACAGGGCATGCACGATGCGCAGCCGCACCGGATGTACGAGGAGTTCCAACGTGTCCACGGTGGCATGATCTCATATGCGATACCGTTCGCAATGTTGAGAACGTAGGACGGACCCGGGTCGGCTCCTGCCTGCCTCCGTCGGCCTCCGTCGGCCTCTGTCGACCCGGGACGGTCCGGTATGCCCAGACGCCGAAGGAGCAGCGATGCACCGTCCCTCACCCGAAGTTCACCCCGGGACCACCGCCGACGCGGCGCCGTCCGGGCCGCCACTGGGACGCTTCCATGACGTGGACGGACGGCGGCTGGCGCTGCACCACTCGGGCACGGGCGGCCCGAGCGTGGTGCTCCTGCCCGGCGCCGGACTGGTGGGCCTGGACTTCCTGAACATCCAGCAGGGCGCGGCGGAACGCACCACGAGCGTGCTCTACGACCGCGCCGGAACCGGCTGGAGCGAGGACGCCGAGCTCCCCCGGACCCCCACCGACGTGACCGACGAACTCCGGCACCTCCTGCGCGCCGCCGGCATCCCCGCGCCCTACCTGCTGGCCGGCCACTCCCTGGGAGCGATGTACGCACGCCGCTACGCCCAGCGCTTCCCCGACGAGGTGGCCGGCCTGCTCCTGCTCGACCCCGGCCACGAGGACATGCTCTCCTATCTGCCGCGGCAGGTGGCCGAGATGAACGACCGGATGAAGCCCGACCTGGAGCAGCTGCCGGAACTGACGGATGAACAGATCCGGTCCGCCCGCGGCCAGTACACGCAGCTCTACGCGCAATGGCCGGATCCGCTGCGCGAGGCGCTCATCGAGCACCACCTCACCACCTGGCGGACCGGCATCCGCGAGACGCTCAACTTCGAGGACGAGGTCTACGACGAGCTGCGGAGCGGCGGACCGCTGCCCGACGTTCCGCTGACCGTACTCACCACCACGGGCAGCAACCCGTACTGGGCCCGCTTCATGTCCGACGAGCTCCAGCGCGAGGCACACGACGGCGTGCACGCCCTCCATGCGGCGCTGGCGGGATCCGTTCCGCGCGGCGAACACCGCGTCATCGACGGCGCGTCACACCAGTACGCCCATGTCACGCACCCTGACGCCGTACTGCGGGCCCTCCACGATCTCCTCGACGCGACGACGGACAGCGGAGCGTAGAAACGACCGGGCGGCGCACGCCGACGCGGGGTCGGAGTACGCCGCCCAGGGGCGGAAGGAGTTGCGGGAGGTGGCCCGCACTGTCATGGCGGTTACTTCGGGTCCTGGTTGAACTTCGAGGTCGACCAGAAGTATCCGAGCACGGTCAGGCCCAGGCTCCAGGCGACGCTGAGCCATCCGTTGTTGCCGATCCCGGTGCCGAGCAGCAGTCCGCGCAGGGTCTCGATGGCCGGGGTGAAGGGCTGGTACTCGGCGATCGGCCGGAACCAGCCCGGCATGGTGTCGATCGGGATGAAGGCGCTGGAGAAGAGGGGCAGCAGGATCATCGGCAGCGCGTTGTTGCTGGCTGCCTCGGCGTTCGGACTGATCAGACCCATGCCGACCGCGATCCAGGTGAGTGCCATGGCGAAGAGCACGAGCAGCCCGAACGCCGCCAGCCACTCCAGGACGGTGGCGTCCGTGGACCGGAAACCGATGGCCACGGCGACCGCGCCGACGAGCACCACGCTCATCACCGACTGCAACACGCTGCCGACGACATGCCCGACGAGCACCGAGCCGCGGTGGATCGCCATCGTGCGGAAGCGGGCGATGATGCCCTCGGTCATGTCGTTGGAGACCGACACCGCGGTCCCGACCACGGTGCCGCCGATCGTCATCAGCAGGATGCCCGGAACGATATAGGCGATGTAGTCGGAGCGGTCGGCACCGCCGCCACCGATCCCAGCACTCATCACGTCGCCGAAGATGTAGACGAAGAGCAGCAGCAACATGATCGGCGTGAGCAGCAGGTTCAGGGTGAGGGACGGGTAGCGCCGGGCGTGCAGGAGATTGCGGCGCAGCATCGTGTTCGAGTCGCGGACGGCGAGGGCGAAGGCGCTCATCGGACGGTCTCCTTGGGCTGGTTGGGCTGGTTGGGCTGGTTGGGGACGGTGCTTCCGCCGGTCAGGGCGAAGAAGACGTCGTCGAGGTCGGGGGTGTGCACCGTCAGCTCGTCCGCCTCGATCTCGGCGGCGTCGAGCCAGTCGAGGATGGCGCGCAGCTCGCGCTGGCTGCCGTCGCAGAGGATCTGCAGCGCCAGTGCCTCGTCGTCCCGGGTGACCTCGCGCAGCGCGACGGCGGCGGCCCGGTACGCGGCCGGGTCGGTGAAGCGCAGCCGCACATGGCCGCCGGGGATGAGCCGCTTCAGCTCCTCCGCGGTGCCTTCGGCGGCGATCTTCCCGTCGTTGAGCACGGCGATGCGGTCGGCGAGTTCGTCGGCCTCGTCCAGGTACTGGGTGGTGAGGAAGACGGTGACGCCGTCGGAGACCAGCTCGCGGATGATCCCCCACATGTTGTGGCGGCTCCGCGGGTCGAGGCCGGTGGTCGGCTCGTCGAGGAAGATGATCCGCGGATTGCCGACCAGCGTCATGGCGATGTCGAGGCGCCGCTTCATGCCGCCCGAGTAGGTGGAGGCGGGCTTCTTCGCGGCCTCGACGAGATCGAAGCGCTGCAGGAGTTCGGCGGCGACCTTCCGTCCCTCCTGCTTCGGCAGGTGGTGCAGGTCGGCCATGAGGAGCATGTTCTCCTCGCCGGTGATCAGGCCGTCGACCGCGGAGAACTGCCCGGTGACACCGATCGCGGCACGCACCGCCTGCGGGTCGGCGGCCAGGTCGTGGCCCGCGACCTGGGCCTGCCCGCCGCCGGCGGTGATGAGCGTGGAGAGGATCTTGACGGCGGTGGTCTTGCCGGCTCCGTTCGGGCCGAGCAGCGCGAAGACGGTGCCGGCCGGAATGCGCAGGTCGATCCCGTCGAGGACGAGCTTGTCGCCGTAGGACTTGCGCAGGCCGACGGCGGAGACGGCGGCGGACGGCTCCTGACCGTCACCACTACTGGGCATGGGCATGACAGATGAAGGCATGGGCCTCTCCCGATCGAAGGCTGGAACGGAGCAACTGGATGGGGCGACTGCAATGGAGTGACTGGAAGGGAGCGGCTGAAAGGGAGTGCGGGCCGGGCTCTCAGACGCGGGCGCGACGGACGTCGATGTTGCCCCAGCGGGTCCGGGCGCGGACCTCGACGGTGTCCTCGGTCTTCTCCGGAGGCTCGGAGGCGTCGAGCGCGTTCCGTACCTGCCCGCGGCCGGAGCTGACGTCGAGCCAGGCGGCGGTGCCCTCACGGATGCCGATGTCGATGGCGCCGTAGTTGGTCTCCAACTGGACGTTCCCGCGCGCGACTTCGGCGACGCGCAGGGTGCCGTTCGCGGTGGTGGCGGCGACCGAGCCC
Source organism: Streptomyces sp. RKAG337 (assembly GCF_023701715.1). Taxonomy (NCBI): domain Bacteria; kingdom Bacillati; phylum Actinomycetota; class Actinomycetes; order Kitasatosporales; family Streptomycetaceae; genus Streptomyces; species Streptomyces sp. RKAG337. The sequence goes on from NZ_JAJOZA010000001.1 coordinate 572,766, forward strand.
TCGGCGCGCTCGATGGTGATGTCACCGTTGGAGCCGCTGACCCGCAGGTCGCCGGTCGCGGTGCCGACGGTCGTGGTGCCGTGCGAGTTCTTCAGGACGGCCGTGCCGTTGACGGTGCCGACGCGCAGGCTGCCGGAACTGGTGGTGACCTCGGCGGAGCCCTCGACGTGGTCCACGGTGATGGACCCGTGGGACGCGGTCAGGTGCAGCGGCCCGGTCGTGTCGAGGCGGACATCACCGGACGAGGTCTTCACACGGACCTCGCCGAGCCGGCCCTCGCCCAGCACCTGGGTCCAGGAGCCGGTCATGTCGACGCGCGAGCCGGTGGGCAGTTCGACCGTCACGTCGACCGCGCCGGTGGCCCCGACGAGATAGCGCGTCTTGGGTGTCCTGATGGTCAGGACGCCGCCCGAGTAGGTGACCTCGGTCTGCTCGGCGGCCCGTACGTCCTTGTCCTTCTTCGGGTCGCGGGGAGTCACGTCCACGACGGTGTCGGCGCGGTCGGCCGCGGCGAACTGGATGGATCCCGCGTCCACGCGGGCGTTGACCGAGATCGGCTGGGGAGTGTCGAAAGCAGGCATGACTGTCCCGTCCTCTTGGGTCGTCTTGGGTTTTCGTGCGGGTATGCGTGCGGATACTCGTGCGGGTAGGCGTGCGGGTTCGGTCAGTGCACCCAGCCCGTGAAGCTCTGTCCGACGGTCCTGGTCTTCCCGGGGGTACGGGGGGTGGCGGCGTCGCCCGAGTCGACCGCGGCCGACACGACACGTACGAGCCATGCGTTGACCGAGAGGCCCTCCCGTGCCGCGGCGTCCTCGGCGCGGTTCTTGAGGTGGGCGGGCAGGCGCAGATTGACGCGCGCCGTGCCGCCCTCGTCCGTGTCGGCCGGGACCGGGGCCGGTGCGGGCGCCGGTGCGCCGAGGGGTTCGCTCCGGTCCTCGTGCTGCGGCAGCACCACCACGAAGTCGGGGTCGAGACCGCGCAGTCGTACGTCGACCGAGCCGGGGGCGAGTTCACGGGTGACCTCGGCCATGGCGGCGGACAGCACATTGAGCATGGTCAGACGGGTGGCCGACTCCAGCGGCGCGGTCAGCCGCTCGGCAAGCTCGCGGGCTTCGTCACCCCCGGCTTCGGCGGCCACCGCCAGTTCCCTGCGGAGCGTTTCGACGTACGGCGTGAGGTCCATGACGCAATAGTGGCACCACTATGGCGCCATTGGCAAGCGCATTGGCGTCACCTGTAGCGCGGGGCATGACCCAGAAGCGACAGACGGGTACGTCGTTGCAGGTCAAGGGCGCAAAAGAGGCAGCGAGAGCTTATGGCGCCAGGTTGTCGCCGGGTGGCGCCAAGCGGTGCCATCACCCAGTGGTGAACCACCCGGGCCGGCGTCGTGGCCCCATTCCGGCGCCTCGTCGGCCCGGACGTCTGCGTCCAGGACGTGTGCCCGGGAGGTGCACCCAGGACGGTCGAGGACCCATACTCACGCGCACACGACAGCGGAAGGCGGACCCGGACGGGATCCGCCCCCGGCATCGGTGCGCGACAATCGACGGGTGCCCGGCTACCCCTCCCTCACCGCACTCGACACGCTGCTCGCCGCACTGCCCGGCATAGGAGAAGCCCGCCGGCGCCAACTGGGCATGGTGCGGCGGGAACTCGCCGCGGCACTGGCCCGGGACGCGCTGCCGGTTGCGGCCCGGCGCAGCCTGCGACGGCTGCTGGAGACCGGGACGCTCGACAGCTACCTGCGCCTCGCCGAGTCCGGCGCGCTGCGCCACCGGCTCGTGGGCGGACGGCGCCCGCCGACCTCCCCGCCCACCAACCAGGCCCGCTACGACTGTCTGAACCTCGCCCGGCAGGCGCTGGGCCTGCCACGGCTGCCGCTCGGCGGCGGCACCCCCATCCTGCGGCCCACCCCCGAGTCAGGTCAGCTGGCCGCGCTGCGGCGGCAGCTCGACCGCGACCTCGCCGGCCACCTCTCCCCCGGCCGGATCCGGCTGACCGCCGTACTCGCCCTGCTGCTCGACACCCGCTCGCGGTCCGGCGAACTGGCCGGGCAGCGCGTCACGCATCTCACCGCCGACCAGACCCGCCCGCACACCGGAATCCACTCGCGGCGGCAACCGCAGCACGGCACCGGCGTCGCGACCGAGAGCGAGTGGCTGCCGCTGTCGGACCTGAGCCGGGCGGCACTCGACCGGTGGCTGCCACTGCGCGCCGATCTGATGAGCCACGCGCACGGCACCACTCGCCTGTGGGTCAGCCTCCGCATGAACCACGCGGGCACCCTGGACGACGACGGCCGGGCCACCCTGCGGCCGGCCGGGATGCCGCTGGAGGAGAACGGACTGGTCACCTCCTACCGTGCGGGGCGGTCCCGGTACGAGGAGCTGGGACGGCTCCTGCCCCCGAAGATGGAACAGCTGCGCCGGGCCGCCGAGGACCAACACGTCGCATCACAGCTGTAGTTCCGCGCCGCGGCTCTGCGCTGCAGTTCTACGCAGTGGCTCCGCGCTGAGGATCCTCCTGGGCGCGACCGTGAGTCCCCCTCTCCCCGCCGCCTGTTCTGTCTTTTCCTCGACGACAACAGAGAGCCACAGGGCTTGTTATTATCCCTGACGCACCGTCGACGGTGCCGGCACCAGCGGACCTGAGGGCGGATGCAGGCCGGATGGGCTGACGACGACCCGGCGGCCACCGCCCCTGACCTCACCCCCTACCCTGGAGCCCGCCACGTCGCGGATGCGGAAGACCGCCGGAAAACAGCCGGGAGACCGCCGGACGACGCGCGACGGAATTGAACCAGGATGGGACGGAGCAAGGGTGACGACGGGGGACACGAGCGGCGGCGAGCTGGTCGGTACGGTCATAGCCGGGCGTTACCGGGTGACGGCGCAGTTGGGCCGGGGCGGCATGGGCGTCGTCTGCCGCGCGGTGGACGAGGTGCTGGGCCGGGAGGTCGCGGTCAAGGTCCTGCGCGCGTACAACGACGCGTCAGGACCCGAACTGGCCGATCTCCGGGCCCGGATGCAGCGCGAGGCGCGGGCCGCCGCCCGTATCCGTCACAGCGGTGTCATCACCGTGCACGACGTGACCGAGGAGCAGGGCCTGCCGGTCATCGTCATGGAGTTGATCGAGGGTCCCTCGCTCGACGGCGTGCTGATGGAGAACGGCGCGATGGATCCCCGCGAGGCCGCCGCGATCGGCGCCAAGGTGATGCACGCGCTCGACGCGGCGCACCGGGCCGGGGTGCTGCACCGGGACGTCAAGCCCGGCAATGTGCTCCTCGACCGCAGCGGGCGGGTGGTGCTCACCGACTTCGGCATCGCCAGCGTGGAAGCCCCCGACGAGGGCGCGCTGACCAAGCTGACCCAGGACGGGGTCATCGTCGGTTCGCTCGACTTCCTGGCGCCGGAGCGCGCCAAGGGCCAGGAGCCCGGCCCCGCCTCGGACATCTGGGCGCTCGGCATGACGCTCTACGCGGCGGTGGAGGGCGGGTCGGCGTTCCGCCGGACCTCCGTCTGGTCCACGCTCAACGCGATCGTCGGGGAGCCACTGCCGGAACCCCGGCAGTCCGGTCCGCTGGCGCCGGTGCTCCTCGCCCTGATGGCCAAGGAACCGGCGGACCGCCCGTCCGCCGATCAGGCGCGCCGGATGCTGGAGGCGGTCGCCGCCGGGAGCGGCACGAGTGTGCCGCCCGCGTCCGTGGCCGGAGTTGCTCCGCTGCGCCGGCCGGTGCCTCCGGCGGGCGCGGGAGCAGGTAACGCGTCCGCCGGCCGGCCGGTCGCGCCCGCCGCCTCTCCCGCGGAGGCGGCGCCGCAGCCCGGAGTCGCCGGTTATCGGCCGTCCGCCGGCCTGGGCGGCTCGGGCGGTCCTCTCGTCTCCCCCGCCGGTGGCAGGGAACGGCGCACCGAGCCGCTCCCCTCGCGCCGTCGCAACCGCGGCCGGGTCACCGTCGCGGCGGCGGCCGCCGCCGTCGTCCTGGCCGGCGGCGGACTGGCGTACGCCCTGGTGGGAACGGGTGATTCGGGCGGTGGTGGCGGGTCGAAGAACCACGCCGCCGGCTCCAGCGGAACCCCCCAGGGCGAGGCCAACATCGCGGGCGAGAAGGCCGGTGGGAAGACCGGCAAGAAGGCCGGCTCGAAGTCCCCGGGAGCGTCCGCGTCCTCCCCTCGCACGTCCGGAAAGCCCGCGAAGCAGTCCGGCGGCGCGAGCCCGGGTGACGCCGGCAGCCCGTCCGCCTCCGGCAGCAAGGCCGGCGGCGCACCGTCGTCGCCGGCGGCCCCCACCACGTCGGCGAGCGCGGTGTCGAAGAGCTGCACCGGATGGACCCACCAGGACCCGCATCCCGGCACCTACGGCTACATGACCGGCAGCTTCCACCTCACGACCGGCCCGTACGCGGTATGCCCGGACGTCGCGGCGGTCACGTCGGGAGCGAAGGTCTTCTACCACTGCTTCATCCTCAACGCGTACGGCCACACCTGGACGTACGTGCGGATCGACGGCACCAAGACCGCGGGCTGGATGTCCAACGACAACCTCACCAAGCAGAAGGGCCCCGCCTACCACTGCTGAGCCCCCGCCGAGCTCCGTCCCCGCTCCCCTACCGGCCCGGTCGTACGGTCCGACCGGGCCGGTAGGGTGCGCGAGTGATATTCGCACGAGCCACTTTCACCGCCGCCGTCGCCGCCTTCGAGGCCGCGGTGCGCGCACAGGACTCCCGGGCGTCGGAGAAGTCCTTCGGGAAGCTGCAGCAGTCCTTCCAGCGGGCGGACGACGCCGAACTCGCCGCGGCCGCACCGCGGCTCGCCGCGCTCCTGCCCGACGTGCCGGCCGGTCCCCGTTCGGTGATCGCGGTCGTCGTGGGTGCCTGTGTGGAGCGCGGCGCCGATCCCGCCGGGTGCGCTCCGGCGGTCCTCACGGAGCTGGGGAAGGCACTCGCCGGCGCGGCGGAGTTCGTCGAGCGGTGGGACGCCACCGGCGGCGGCGACCTGCCGCACGCCGACGGGAGCGGCCCGGACGCCGCGGTGGTCGACCGGGTCGGTGCGGACGCCGCCCAGGCGTGGTGGTCGCTGCCGCAGTGGGAGATGGCCACGGTCGCCATGCTCAACCACCGGGCGGTACGGGCCCAGGTGAACGGACGTCAGGAGTTGGTCGCGGCCGCCCGCCGCCTCGCCGAGGCGAGCGGCGACGAGCTGAAGTGCCTCAGCTACGCGCTGCTCGTCCTCGACGACGAGCCGCTGGTGGTCCTGCACCGGGAGAGCCGGTCCGGCTACCGGATGCGGATGAGCGGGCTCGGCGACAACTTCCAGCTCCACACCCTGCTGGCCGCCGAACTGGTCGGCGCCGGGTACGTCCCCGGCGAGGCGCCCACCCCCGAGGCCGTCGCCGTGTGCCGGAACGCCCCGGGCCAGGTGCCCACGACCGGTGCGTTCAACCTGGCCGCACCTGACGGGACATGGATCTGGAACGAGGGCACGCCGTCCGACGTCCCGGTCGTGGACGGCGTGCGGCTCCTGGTGCTCGACCCGCCGCCGTACTCACGGGGGTGGCCCGCCGGCCGCTTCTTCCCCGGCATGCCCGGCGAGCTCGTGCTGGAAGGCGTGCTGGACGCGGCGGAGACCGAGAGCTGGTTCGCCAAGATCGCCGACGCCAAAAGCTGACTCACCTCTGGGGGACGGACCGGGCGGACACGGTGGCCCGGAAGGTCAGCGCCGCCGCAGCACGCCACGGATGAAGGCCGCCTGGCCCGCGTGCTGCAGGTCGTCGGAGATGACGCTCACGAGGCGTACTCCCTGCGTCACCGCCGGGGTCCAGGCCTCGTCCACGACGCGGTCGAGGTCGGCGTCACCGAGCCCTCGCACGTAGCCGACGGTGTGCTCGTGAACGGCGTCGTAGTAGCCCAGAAGCAGCGCCGGGGTGTCCACACGGACGGCGGCCACGTCGTCGGCGCGCTGGCCGTAACCGGTGGCTCCGGTGGAGAACGGCAGCTGGAAGCGGTCGAACCAGCCCTCGGCGGTCCAGATCTCCTCGGTGCCCGCCAGGTCGGCGACATGATCGTCCTGAATGCGCGTCAGATGCCACACCAGCCAGGCGATCGAGTTGGCCTCCCCGTCGAGCCGCACGGACAGCTCGTCCGCGCTGAGTCCTTCGACGGCGCCGTGGACGGTTTCCTGGACTCGGCCGAAGGCATCGGCCAGTAGCTCCGCGCTGTTCATCCGTGACTCCTCAGAAAGTGGCAACGTTCCGACCCTTCCGATTGTGCACGCCGCCCGGCGGGGTGGGCGGGAGCACGGGCGGCGGGGCGCCGGCCGGGCCGGTCCGGAAAAAATCACCGGAGTCGCCGCTGCGCTCTAATTCGAACACGTGCTTGAATTACCGGGTGATGTACTCCTTCCCCCACGACCTCCTGCAAGCACAGCGCGAGTGGTACGCCGTGTACGGCCAGCTCGCCGACCGCACCAGTAGCAGCACCGCCGCACAGACCACGGCGCTGCGCCGCCGTCTGCACCGGCTGTCCGTCCAGGTGTCCACGCATCCGTACTGGGAGGCACATACCGGTCGGGCGCCGGCGGCGCGCATGGCGCTGCGTGAACTGGCACGCTCCTAGGCACAGTTCGACGGGACTTCCCCGTGGCAGGTCCGCCCGTCAGTGGTATCAAGGGGCAGACGTTCAACGGAGGAGGGGCCATGCCGGGTTACGCCCGTCGGTACGTCGGAAACTTCGTGCTCGCCCTCTTCATCAATCTCTCGGTGCCGGTGGCCCTCCTCATCGCCGTGGCCGCAGCCGGCCCCGGAGTCGACGGGAGGTTGTCGGCCGCTTCCCTCGGCCTGGGGCTGCTCGGTGCCCTGTCCGTACCCTTCTCGGCGAAGCGTCTCGCGCGGGCGGACTTCCCACGGATCACCCGCGGGGACCTCCTCAAGGACGCGGGCCACCACGAGGACGATGCGTTCGCCCTGTGGGCGCCGCGCGCCGACGACAGCATCCGGCAAGGCCGGTTGGCCAGGGCCGATGTGCTGGAAGCGACGTTCGTGTCGTACACCCCCGACACGGAGGCGAGCTTCGTGCACTACGCCGGCGACGTCGACCCCACCGAGGTCAAGCCCCTGATCCGGCTGAAGCTCCTGGTGCGCGGTGACGGGATCGACTCCTTCGAGACCACCGACGACGTACGGGTACAACCGCTGTGTCTGGCCGCCGTCACCGCGGGACGCCTCGCCGTCTACGTCGATCCGGACAGCTGCACGGTGCGGGGCGTCGACTGGCCGCGCAGCGCCCTGCTGTCCGGTGCCAGAACCTGCAAGGTGCTCGGTCTCGACGGCCGGAGCGTCGATCTGACCGGCCGTCCCGACCTCCTGATGGAACAGATGCAGATCTCGCGCGCTGCCGGCGGGATCGCTCTGGTCGTCGACACGGTCGTTCTCCAGCGGCTCGAACCCGCGGTGGCGGCACGCATAGCGGGGCTGGCCGAGCGGGCATGCGCCACCGTGGCGGACCGGGTCCGCCCGGCCCCGCCGGGCGAGGGGCCGACCTGGGTGGTCGACGAACTCCCCGGTGAGAAGGGAGCGTTCGGCCAGGTCGGCAGGGGCTGGGCGCGCAGAGGAGGGCAGCTGGCCCGTGCCCGGTTCCTCGAGATCCGGGGCACGACGACCTTCCAGAGCGACGGCCCGGTGGTGAAGACGATCCTGCGCATCCGCCCTGAGGACGGCGGCGCCCCCTTCGACGTCCGGCGCAAGCTGACGGTGCCGATGAACTATCTGGCCCTGCTGCACCGTACGAAGGACGTCGTCGTCCGCGTCAGCCCGAACGGGAGGTCGCACGACATCGACTGGGAGCGCACCAACCTCCTCGCCGGGGTCAGCCCGGCCGTGGTGATCGGTCCCGACGGGCAGCGGTTCACCCTGACGGGACAGGCCGATCCGCTCTGGGCCGTGATGAAGCTGCTCGTGACCAACGCCGTCAGCAACCCCAGCGGCACTCTTGACCTGCGCGAGCACCGCCCCGAGGTGGCGGAGCAGGTCCTCGACGCCATCGGACGGACGGCCTAGTCCTCGTCCTCGTCCCGGCAGGTCCCGGCTTCCGGGCTGCTCACTTCCGAAATCCGGTTCCCCATCCGCACCCCGGTTCACTACACTCGCAACGAATCGCGCGCCGCCACGTCTTCGTCATCGCGGCGCGCACCGTGACACGTGAGGGGAGACCGGTCGTGCGTTACCGCACCGCTGTCGTTGTTCCCCAGTCACGGTACGAGGTGATCCTGGTGTCTTCGTGCCCCCAGTGCCGGCTGCGCGGCTGCCACTGGATGTCCGTGACGAACGCCTGACCCCTGCGCCGACCCCGCACTCGTCCCGCCCTGTGGTGAACCGCCGGGCGGGTACGTCCCGATGCGGTGTGCCGCGTCAGGGGGTTCCCTGCGGCCTGACCTGGCCGCAGCCGCAGGCCGTCTTCGTCCGGAATCGCGCCGACCCGTTCCAAGGATCACCCCGAAAGGCCATGGGCCGTGCGTACCGACCTGCATCGTCAACCCGTCAATCCGCTGACCGCCGTCCGTAATCTGGGCATCCTGGCCCACGTCGACGCTGGAAAGACCACCGTCACCGAACGGATCCTGTACTTCACCGGTGCCACCCACAAGCGGGGCGAGGTGCACGACGGGACGACCGTCACCGACTTCGACTCCCAGGAGCGCGACCGTGGCATCACCATCTTCGCCGCCGCGGTGAGTTGCGCGTGGGACGGACACCGGATCAACCTGATCGACACGCCCGGCCATGTGGACTTCTCCGACGAGGTCGAGCGTTCGCTCCGCGTCCTCGACGGCGCGGTCGCCGTGTTCGACGCCGTCGCCGGGGTCGAGCCGCAGAGCGAGTCGGTGTGGCGGCAGGCCGACCGGCACGGCGTACCGCGGATCGCGTTCGTCAACAAGCTGGACCGTGTCGGCGCCGATCTCGACGCGGCCGTCGAGTCGATCCGGGAGCGGCTGCATCCGGCTCCGCTGGTGGTCCAGCTGCCGATCGGTAAGGAGGACGGGTTCACCGGGGTGGTGGATCTGCTCCGCATGCGCGCGCTGGTCTGGGCCGGCGACGGTGACACGTTCGAGGAGGGCCCGGTACCCGAGGCCCTGCTCGAAGAGGCGCGCCGGCGCCGCCGGTTGCTCGAGGAGGCGGTGGCGGAACTCCACCCGCTCGCGTTGGAGGAGTTCTGTACCGAGTCGACGATCTCCGCGCCGACGCTGGCCGCGGCACTGCGCGACCTGACCCGTACCGGTGAGGGCGTTGTGGTGCTGTGCGGTGCGGCCTACCGCAACCGCGGTATCGAGCCGCTGCTCGACGCCGTCGGGGCCTATCTGCCGTCGCCGCTGGACGTCCCGGCGGTGCGCGGCACCCTGCGCGGCACGGAGGAGGAGCGGGCCGCCGATCCTTCGGCGCCGTTCGCGGCGCTGGTGTTCAAGGTGACGTCGACGTCCACCGGGCGGCTGACCTGTCTGCGGGTGTACTCGGGAACGATCCGGAAGGGAGACACGGTGATGGACGTGGGCGCGCGGCGCTCCGAGCGGATCAGCCGGATCCTCCGGGTGCAGGCCGACCGGCACGCGGAGCTGGACCAGGCGGTGGCCGGGGACATCGTCGCGGTGATCGGGCCGAAGGCCGCCCGTGCGGGAGCCACCCTGTGCGTACCCGAGGCTCCGCTGGTCCTCGAACCGCCGACGACGGCCGACCCGGTCGTCTCCGTAGCGGTCGAGGCGCGGAGGAGCACCGATACGGACCGGTTGGTGTCGGCGTTGGTGCGGCTGGTCGAGGAGGATCCCTCGCTGGTGGTCAGGACCGACACCGAGACGGGTCAGACGGTGCTGTCGGGCATGGGCGAGCTGCATCTGGAGGTCGCGGTGGAGAAGATCCGCCGCGCCCACGGTCTGGAGGTCGGCGTCGGCCGTCCGCAGGTGGCGTACCGGGAGACGGTCTCCCGCGGCGTCACCGGACTGCTGTACCGGCACGTCAAGCAGGACGGCGGCGCGGGCCAGTTCGCCCATGTCGTCCTCGACGTGGACCCGCTGGAAGCCGCTGATGCCGTCGGCGAGGAAGGCGGCGGCAGCGCGGTGGAGTTCGTGTTCCGGTCGGCCGTGGTCGGTGGACGGGTTCCGCAGGAGTACGTCCGGGCGGTGGAGGCGGGTTGCCGGGACGCTCTGATCGAGGGTCCCCTCGGCGGTCACCCGGTCACCGGAGTGCGGGTCACGCTGACCGACGGAGCCACCCATCCCAAGGACTCCTCGGAGATGGCGTTCCGTACGGCCGGCCGGCTCGCGCTCCGGGAGGCACTGCGCGCCAGCGCGATGGTGCTGCTGGAGCCGGTGGTCGAGGTCACGGTCACCGTGCCCGACGACCCCGTGGGCGGGGTACTCGGTGATCTGGCCGCACGGCGCGGCCGGGTCTCGGGCTCGACCACTCGGGCGGGCACGGCGGTGATCACCGCGGCCGTGCCGCTGGCCGAGCTGTTCGGCTACGCGACCCGACTGCGCAGCCGGACCCAGGGCCGGGGGACGTTCACCACCCGGCCCACCGGCTACGCCCCGGCCCCGGCTTCGGTCACGGCCTCGGCCTCGGTGGCCACCCGCTGAGCAGGTGGCTCAGGGTCGGCCCCGCTCGCGCACGCGAGCGGGGCCGGCACGCGGGACCGGGACCCGTTACGCCTCGGCGTCGGGCGCGTTGAGGAGCGTCATCTCCTGCTCCGTGAGACGCAGCGCGCCGGCGGCCACATTGGCGGTGAGGTGGTCCGGATTGCCGGTACCGGGAATGGCCAGCACATGCGAACCCTGCTGGAGCGTCCAGGCCAGCCGGACCTGCGCGGACGACCCGCCGTGCACATCCGCGACGGCGCGCACCTGGGCGTTCTCCGCACCGGTCGCTCCCGAATCGCGCCCTTCACCGGCGATGGCGAAGAACGGCACGAACGCGATCCCCTGCTCTCCGCAGAGGTTCAGGAATTCGTCGGCGCCCGGGCGCCGCGCGTCGATGCCGTAGCGGTTCTGGACGCAGACGACGGGTGCGACGGCCTGGGCCTCGGCGAGATGTTCGGCGCGGACGTTCGACAGGCCCAGATGACGGATGAGACCGGCGTCGCGGAGCTCGGCCAGCGCCCCGAAGTGCTCGGCGATCGGGCCGGGTGCGTTCATCCGCAGATTCACCACGTCGAGGTGGTCCCGTCCGAGCTGACGCAGATTCTCCTCCACCTGGCCGCGCAACTGCTCCGGCGTCGGCCAGGGCAGCCACGCGCCCGACGCGTCCCGGCTCGGACCGACCTTCGTGACGATGACCAGATCGTCCGGGTACGGGGCGAGCGCCCGATTGATCAGCTCATTGGCGGAGCGCAGCGACGAGAAGTAGAACGCGGCGGTGTCGATGTGGTTCACACCGAGCTCGATCGCCCGGCGCAGCACCGTGATCGACCGGTCCCGGTCGCTCGGCGTCCCGAGGTCGAACGCGGCACTCCCGGTCAGACGCATCGCGCCGAGTCCGATCCGGTTGACCGTCAGGTCACCGAGCTTCCAAGTACCTGCGGCCTCGGCGGTGATCGTCCGTGCGGGCAAGGGCGGTCCTCTCCATCGGTCTTCGTCCGGCGGTCCCGGCAGCACTGCGGAGATCGGATTATGAGGTCCCGGTCAGCGTGCCGGGAAGCCGGGAGAGGTGCGGTGATCATCACATCCGGAACGGGAATCCGCGGCCGGGGATCCGGGTTGAGAGTTGGGATGGCCAACGACAGCACGCTGCCGCCGGGGACGGCGCCTGGCATGACGCTCTACCGCGCAGGGCCGCTTCTCGGCAGTGTCGACACTGCCGAGAAGCGGCCCTGAAACCGTGCGGCGCCTCGGACTGCGTCTCAGACGGCGCCGCGTCGGGCGCCGCGGTCGTGGGCCTGCTCCGCGGGCGACGGGAAGAAGACCCGGGCGGCTGAGGTGCCCAGGCCACCCGGGGCGGCCCAGACGTGCCCTTCCGGAGAGGGCAGGGACGGGAGTGCCAAGGGCTCGGACGGGAGGGTGGTCCGGGGCGTGGGTGTGTGCGGAACGCCGCCGTAGGGCAGGGTGGTCGGCAGGTCGGCGTCGTAGTAGCGGCGCGCGCCCCGGTGCCAGTTGAGGATGCCGACGAGCCAGTCCTGCAGTTCCTTCATGTACTCGTCCATCGTCGCCCGGCCCTCGGCGTCCAGGTCGAAGTCGTCGTACAGCACGGGAAGTTCGTGCTCCATCGCGTGCTGGAACTGGGCGAGCCGGGACGACATCAGATCCGCGACGATCTTCAGTGCGGTCGGATAGTCGCAGTCGAAGAAGTTCTCGACGACGAGGATGAGGTTGTGGATCTCTCCCTCGTACTGGATCTCCTTCTGGTACGAGAAGACGTCGTTGATCAGGAATCCGTAGTCGGAGACGGCGTTCTCGATCGCGCGCAGCGTGCCGCTCTCATAGATGCCCGGCGGCAGCTTCTTGCCGTGCCGCATCCGGCTCAGACTCATGGTGAGGTCGGAGCCGAAGGTGAACCGGCGCATCTCCAGATAGTCGATGGGGTCGGGGATGCGGTTCTGGTGCTGGTTGTGGAGTTCCCACAGCCAGCTGTCCAGCATGACCTCGATGGTGCGCTGGAAGGCCCGGCGCTGGTCCATGTCCATGGGCACGACGGTGCGGCCCCACAGGTCCGCGAGGCCGCGTTCCATCGGGGTGACCGCCAGGGCGGCTCCGACGGCCGGTTCCTCAACGGTCATACAGGCCTTGAGACGGTCGGTGCACAGCTTCGCGCCGGCGAGGTCGTGGGTGCGGCCGAAGGCGAGCGGATACAGGTCGTCGCCGTAGGTCCCCCACGTCAGCCACTCCGCGCTGAGCTCCAGCTCCTCCCGCGTGGCGTCCGGATCGAGGCCGGCCGAGCAGAGGGCGAAGTCGTAGCCGGCGAGCTTGTCCTCGTCCCAGATGTCGGCGAGCAGGCCCATCCGCCCGGCCCAGGCGATGGATTCCTTCCGCGCGTGATCGAGGTGGGGACTGACCGCCAACGTGAACGGCAGGTCGAAGTCCGGCAGTTGAGAAGGGCCGACATGCCGGCGCGGCACGTTGCTGTGGCTCCGCAGCCGGGCCTTGGCAGGCCGGCCGAAAAGCGTCTTGATGTCCAGGACCGACAGGCCGACGGCTCCCCCGAACAGGGCGTTCGGGGTGGTGACCGCGCCTTCGTTCATATAGCGACTGGAGCGCAGATGCCACTCGTGGCCGCCGGACTGCCAGTCCTGCAGCCCCTTCACGTACGCGGCGACGGCCGCGCACTGCGCCGGATCCAGGCCCTTCTCGACGCAGAGCGCGGGGACTTCGGTCAGCGCGGTGTTCTCGAACTGCTGCAGCCGTGAGGTGAGCAGGTCGTTGACGGCCTCGGCCGCCTCCTGGGTCGTGCAGCCCAGGAACGTCTCCAACACCAGGACGCCGTTGCTGAGTTCGCCCTCCTCCTCCACCTCCCGCTGGTACGAGAAGAGGTCGTTCCGCAGGTGGACGCCGTCCGAGAAGGCGTCGGTGAGGACGCGCAGCGGACGGGTCCCCGCGACCGGGACCGGGAGCTCGGCGTTCGCCGCGAACTCGATGATCCCCGCGGACCAGGGCGCCCCGCCCACCTTCCGCCGCATCTCGATGTACTCGACGGGGTTGGCGATCCGCCCCGTGTCGATGTTGGCGAGTTCCCACAGGGACTCGTTGAGGAGGTTGCGCGTCGACTCCGCGAAGCGCTCGCGCCAGGCGTACGACATGCTCGGCACGGTGCGCGCCCACAGATCGGCGAGCCCGGCCTCCACCGGGTTCTGCGGCTCCGGGAAGCCGTCCGCCAGATCCATCGGCATGAACGCCGGCAGCCGGTCGAGATACTCCTTGCCGCCCTCCCGGTCCGGTGTCCGTTTGTAGAGCTCCAGGAAGTGGTCGTCGAAGAAGAACACCCACACGTACCAGTCGGTGACCAGCGACAACACATCGGCGTCACAGTCCGGGTGGGTGTACGAGCACAGCAGGGCGTAGTCGTGGGCGTCGAGGTCCTTCTGCTCCCAGATCCCTGAACCCTCCAACATGCCCATTCCCCGGGCCCACACCCTGGACTGCTCACGGGCCGCTTCCAGATGCGGGTTGAGCCGGGCCGGGTACGGCATGTAGAACTCGGGCAGGTCAAACGGCTGAGTCACTGGGCCGCCCCTCCAATTTTGCGCGCCAGTTGGTCAGGCCCAGTCATGCCCAAGTGGCCGGTGGCCATACGGAGTACCGCGTCGTCTCACACGAAAGTATGACGTTCCGCCAAAACACCCCGCCCGCGCGGCCGGTTCTGCAGATGGCACCGCGCGGACGTTCCGTGTGGGTGTTCCGTGTGGCCGTTCCGTGTGCGCGTTCCGGGTGGGCGTTCCGTGTGGCCGGTTTCAGCCGTTCCAGGTCCAGTCCGCGACCTCGGGCAGGTCCACCCCGTGTTCGCGGATCCAGGCGTGGTGGCGCAGTCGGACGTCCTCCATGTCCTGGCGGACGGTGGCGGCGCGGACGGCGAGGCCGGGGACGCGGTCGATGACGTCCATGACCAGGCGGTAGCGGTCGAGGTCGTTGCGGACCACCATGTCGAAGGGCGTGGTGGTGGTGCCCTCCTCCTTGTAGCCGCGCACATGCAGGTTCGCGTGCCCGGCGCGGCGGTAGGCCAGCCGGTGGATGAGCCACGGGTAGCCGTGGTACGCGAAGACGACCGGCCGGTCGCGGGTGAACAGGGCGTCGTACTCGGCGTCGTGCATCCCGTGCGGGTGCTCCTCCTTCGGCAGCAGCCGGGCCAGGTCGACCACGTTCACGACCCGCACCCTCAGCTCCGGCAGGTGCGTGCGCAGCAGCTGCGCGGCGGCCAGGACTTCCATCGTGGGCACGTCGCCGGCGCAGGCCAGCACCACGTCGGGCTCGCCGGCGCCGTCCTCGGTGCCGGCCCATTCCCAGACGCCGGCGCCGCGGGCGCAGTGCGCGCGGGCCTGGTCCAGGGTGAGCCAGTCGAAACAGGGCTGCTTGCCTGCGACGACGACGTTGACGTAGTCCCGGCTGCGCAGCACGTGGTCGGCCACCGCCAGCAGCGTGTTGGTGTCCGGGGGCAGATAGACCCGTACGACCTCGGGGCTCTTGTTCAGGACGTGGTCGATGAAGCCGGGGTCCTGGTGGGAGAAGCCGTTGTTGTCCTGCCGCCACACGTGCGAGGTGAGCAGGTAGTTCAGCGACGCGATGGGGCGGCGCCAGGGCAGCCGCCGCGAGACGCGCAGCCATTTGATGTGCTGGTTGACCATCGAGTCGACGATGTGGACGAACGCCTCGTAGCAGGAGAACAGACCGTGTCTGCCGGTCAGGAGATAGCCCTCCAGCCAGCCCTGGCAGGTGTGTTCCGACAGGATCTCCATGACCCTGCCGTGCCGGTCCAGGTCCTCGTCGACCTCCAGGGTCTCGCCCTGCCATGCCTTGCCGGTGGCCCGGTAGACGCTCTGCAGGCGGTTGGACGCGGTCTCGTCCGGGCCGACCAGCCGGAAGTCACGGCGCTCCGCGGTGTCCTCCATGATCGTCTCCACCAGGTCGCCCAGGACGCGGGTGGGCTCGTGGAGGGTCGCGCCGGGTTTGTCGACGGGGACGGCGTACCGCTCGAGCGCCGGGATCGGCAGGTCCCGCAGCAGCAGACCGCCGTTGGCGTGCGCGCTCGCACCGAGCCTTCGCTCGTCGACCGGCAGGCATTCCAGCACCTGATCACGCGGGCGGCCGTGCTCGTCGAACAGCTCGGCCGGCCGGTAGGACCGCAGCCAGGCCTCCAGCTGGCGCAGGTGCTCCGGATTGTCACGCACGTTGGACAGCGGGACCTGGTGGGCGCGCCAGGTGCCTTCGACGGGAAGCCCGTCGACCTCCGCGGGACCGGTCCAGCCCTTGGGGGTGCGCAGGACGATCATCGGCCAGCGGGCGCGCTCCGCACCGCCCTCCTCGCGGGCGGTGCGCTGGATGAGCGCGATACGGTCCAGCGCGGTGTCCATGGCGCGGGCCATGGCCTGGTGCACGAGCAGCGGGTCGTCCCCGGTGACGTGGATCGGTTCATGGCCCAGTCCGCGCATCAGGTCGTCGAGTTCGGACTCGGGGATCCGCGCCAGGACGGTCGGGTTGGCGATCTTGTAGCCGTTCAGATGCAGGATCGGCAGGACCGCTCCGTCGTTCACCGGGTCGAGGAACTTGTTGGAGTGCCACGAGGCGGCCAGCGGTCCCGTCTCGGCCTCCCCGTCACCGATGACACAGGCGACGAGCAGACCGGGATTGTCCAGCGCGGCACCGTAGGCGTGCGCGAGCGAGTAGCCCAGCTCCCCGCCCTCGTGGATCGATCCGGGGGTCTCCGGCGCCACATGGCTGGGGACCCCGCCGGGGAACGAGAACTGCCGGAACAGCTTCCCCATGCCCGCCGCGTCCCGGCCGATGTCCGGGTACGTCCGGCTGTAGGTCCCCTCCAGCCAGGTGTTCGCCAGCACCGCCGGCCCCCCGTGCCCCGGCCCCCACACACACAGCGTGTCCTGGTCGCGCGCCTTGATCACCCGGTTGAGATGGGTGTGGACGAGGTTGAGACCGGGCGAAGTGCCCCAGTGGCCCAGCAACCGGGGCTTGATGTGCTCCGGGAGCAGCGGTTCAGTGAGCAGCGGGTTGGCCATCAGGTAGATCTGGCCAACGGCCAGATAGTTCGCCGCCCGCCAATGCGCGTCCAGCGCCGCCACTTCGGCATCGTCAAGGTAACTGTCCTGGTGCGTCGATGAGCTGATGCCAGGCATATCCATCTCCTCCGCAAGCGCCGAACCGGCGTCGCTCCTACCCTGCGACGCGGTGCGACCCCGCCTCTTGGGCCGATAGGGGACATCCGGGGGGCCGAACGGCCCCCACTTCCAGCGGTGTCAGCGCGGTGTCAGCCGTCGTCTTCCAGACCGCCCACCGATACGGAGCTGTCGCGATACTCGCCGAACGGGCCGTACAGGTCGAGCAGCCGGGTGCGCGTGGAGTGCAGCCGGCCCCCGATGACCTCGGCGCAGAGCAGGACGAATTCGTGTCCCAGTCCGGGATCGGCCGCGCAGAGTTCACGGACTTCCGGCGCCGGGAACTCCCTGGCCCGCACGGCGGTGTGCGCCTGTGCGCCGAGCTGCCACCGGAACGGCGGGAACAGCCAGGACCAGCCGAGGAGTTCGCCCGCCGGGACGGTCTGCACGACGACCGCCTGCCGCCCGGGGACGTGCAGGTCCAGGGCCACCTCGCCGCGGTCCAGGATCCAGAACCGTTCGGCGGACCGGTCGGCGTCGAAGATCCGGGTGCCCGAGGGAAAGGCGACCGCTGTGGACAACGCCAGCAGTCGGTCACGGTGTGCGGTGGTGAGCCGGTCGAGAATGGAGTGTGTGGTGGACATCGCACTGTCCGTTTCCGCGGCTCCGCGGTCTTCGACGTGTGCAGACGTGGTCGCGCTTCGCCGCTTTGGTTGTCCGTGCTTCGGTTGTCGTGCTTCGGTTGTCCATCGATCCTGCCTGCCCTCCCATCCTCGCCCAGGCGGCGCTGACGCGCAGGGTCCCGAACGTCCTCAGTTGCCGGCAGGGTGGAGCGAACGTTCAGTGCGCGCCGGTCACCCTCGGTGACCGCTCCACGCCCGGCTCGGCGGGCAGCCGTGAGATGCGGGTCTGACACCATGCAGCGAGTTCACCCGGTGCCATGGCGCCGGTCGACGACCCCCAGAAGGCGGTAGATCCCGATGAGCAGGCCCGACGACCAGGCGCGGCACCATCCGGTTGTCGTCGCGCACCGCGCCAGCCGTTCTTCGGACCTTCAGCTGCGCATCGCCGATGCGATCACCAAGTTCGCCGGCTCGATGATGTTCGTCTATCTCCACGGCGTCGCGTTCGTGGTCTGGATGCTGGTCGTCGAGACCAACCCCTGGCCCACGTTGACGCTCGTCGTATCGCTCGAGGCGATCTTCCTGTCGACGTTCGTCATGATCGGACAGAACCGGCAGGCCGTGTTCCAGCAGGCCAAGGCGGATCATGACTTCGTCGAGCAGGAGCTGGAGCTCAAGACCAACACCGAGCTGACGCGGGCCATCCACGCCATGACCACGGAGATCCACCGCCGACTGGCATCGGGCGAGGCCGAGGCCGAGGCCGACCGCAACGCCTGACGTTCCGGGTCCGGGTGTCTCAGAACTCCGAGTTGGCGAACCAGTGCGCGAGCAGTTCCTCGTCGCCCTCGATCCCGAAGAGGTCCGCGGCACGGTCGAGCCGGCCGTAGAGGAGCAGCAGCAGATCCGCTGCGGCGCCCCGCACGGTGGCGTCGGCGGTGGGCGTCGCCGGCCCGGCGGGGTGCGGATCGATCCCGAAGCCGTCGGGCCGCAGGCGGACCAGCCAGTCACCGTTGCCGCTGACGTTGCCATTGCCGGCGCCACTGCCGCTGCCGCTGACGTCCGTGCACTGGAACCGGATGGTCTTCCCGTCGCCGCGCAGGTTGGACACCTTGGGCGCGAAGGACGCGGCGAACGGCAGATTGGTCAGGAACTCGTCGACGCCGTCGGCCGCCAGGTCGCGGTCGATCACCGGCCGCAGGTCCAGCGCGCGTTCCGCGTCGGTGCGGTGCACCAGCGTTTCGAAGAGCATCCGCCGCACCCAGAATCGGGCGTGGTGGTCGGCGCCCCACACCCACATCGGGGCATCGGGGTCGGTGGCCGCGAAGGCGTTCGCGGCCTCGGCCGCGCTCGCCGTCAGCCAGTCGGGGTAGCCGTCATCGGTCGGGGGCAGCCGCAGTTCGACGTCACGGCTTCGCGGTCGTTCCTGGACCTGCTGGCGCAGCAGGACGGAGAACCAGCGCTGCACGCTCCCGGTGTGCTTGACCAGGTCGGCGAGCGTCCAGCCAGGACAGCTCGGCACCGGGGTCGCCAGGTCGGCGCCCTTGACCGCCGCCACGAACCGATCGGTCTCGGTCGCGACGGCGACGCGGTGATCGGCCGAGGTCACTGTGTGTCCCGAATGATCCGACGTTGTGCTCACCGTGGCGTACCTCCGTGATGTGTCCGGCCCCGGAAGACGGCGGTCCGGGGAGCCGGGTTTCTCCTCGCAGCCTGCCACAGCACCGGCCGGGGGCGGCCGACCGCATCCAGGCCGTGCGGGCGGTCCGTGCCCGGGGCCTGGATGCGATCGCATCGCCCGAGGACCCCCCTATACAAAAGATTTACCGCCAATGGTATAGACAACAACTACTTTTGCCGTCCAGTATGGGCGGTATGTAGCGGGTCGTGGGACAGGTCCCAGCGCTGGACCCGGCCGCTCCGGCGATTCCGGTGAATCCGGCGCCCGGGTGAACGAGGAGGCGGTCATGTCCACGGCGGACACCTATCGGGGTCGGGCGCGGGCCGCTGCCTATCTGCGCTGCTACCCGTACGACCAGTGGCGGATGGCAGTCCATCTGCACGCCCTCGAAGAGCACGCCGACCGGCTCGGCCACCACGCCCCGGAGATCTTCCTCGACAACGGCGTCTCCTGCCGGGCGGTGCGGCCGGAGCTGAGCCTGCTGCTCGCCCGGGTCGCGGTGGGGACCATCGACACGGTGTTGATACCCGGTCGCTGGGTGTTCTCGCTCGACGACCGCACGGCGGACTCCGTCATGGACTTCGTCCGGGGGTGCGGCGCTGAGGTCGTCGAGCTTCCGCATCACCGGGACCTCTCTCCCTCGCCGTATCCCGCCCTCGCCGGCTACCGGGTCCAGCGAACGCTCTGAACGCCACCGAGTGAACCGCCGCCCCTCCGACCGGCTCCCGTGCCCCCTCGGCTGACACCCACTACAGTGTGGGCATGTCCGGTGAATTGGTGCCCGATCACGGCGAGCTGCGCGCGTCTCACGAAGACCGGGACCAGGTCGTGGAGCGGCTGCGCGTCGCCGCGGGAGACGGCCGGTTGACCGCCGAAGAGCTGGACGAACGGCTCGAAGTGGCGTTGACGGCGCGTACTTACCGAGAACTCGAAGCGGTGCTCACGGATCTGCCGGCGACCGGACCGTCGTGGGCGGGCGGTGTCCCCTCCCCCGCCCCGAAGGACAGGTCGCGGATCGCGGTCGACAGCGCGAGCGCGAAGCGCGAGGGCACGTGGGCGGTGCCCCGGCAGATGGAGATCGAGTCCAACAGCGGCTCCGTCGTTCTCGACTTCACCAGTGCCGTCATCGGGTCGCCCACCCTGGAGATCGAAGCGTCGGTGCGCAGCGGGTCGGTGACCCTGATAGTGCCGCCGGACGTTTTCGTGGACGTCGACGAGGTCTCGGTGAGCAGCGGCAGCGTGCGCCATCGGGCACACGTCTCCGCCGGGACGCCGATCCGGCTGCGTATCCATGTGACGGGGAAGGTGCGCAGCGGCAGCATCACGGTGCGACCGCCCAGGCCGCCCCGCCGCGGTTTCCTGCAGTGGCTGCTGCGCCGGCCCGCGCCGATGAAGTCGATCGCCCGCTGACGCAGGGCGTGACGGCGTTCGCACCGCGGACTACGGATCGGCCCGCTCCGCGCTGTCCGCGGGCGGCAGATCCTGTTCGGCCCAGATGGTCTTGCCCGTGGGCGTGTAGCGCGTTCCCCAGTGCTCGGTCATCTGGGCGATGAGGAAGAGGCCGCGGCCGCCTTCGTCATCGCTCGCCGCATGGCGCATATGGGGTGAGGTGTGCCCGGAGTCGGAGACCTCGCAGATGAGGGTCTGATCGCGGATGAGCCTCAGCAGGATGGGGCCCTCGGCGTAGCGGATGGCGTTGGTGACCAGCTCGCTGACGATCAGTTCGGTGGTGAACGAGACGTCGTCCAGGCCCCATTCGCCGAGCTGCCCGGTGGCCGCGGCGCGGGCGCGGCCGACCATGACCGGGTCGGCGGCCAGCTCCCACACGGCCACCCGGTACTTGTCGAGCCTTCGCGTGCGGACGAGGAGCAGGGCCGCGTCGTCGTCCGACGGACCGGGGAGCAGCGTCGAGACGGTCCGGTCGGCGAGCTCCTCCAGGGGGCGCCGGTGCTCGGCGAGGATTTCGTCGAGCCGGTCGAGCCCGGCGTCGATGTCGCGGTCGGAGGACTGGACCAGACCATTGGTGAAGAGTGCGATGAGGCTGCCTGCGGGCAGCTGCAGGTCCGTGCTCTCGAAGGGCAGGCCGCCGAGTCCCAGGGGCGGGCCCGCGGGGAGCTCCGGATAGCTGACGAGGCCGGTCTCCGCGTCGACCACGGCCGGCAGCGGGTGGCCCGCGCGCGCCATGCTGCACTGTCCGGTCACCGGGTCGTACACCGCGTACAGGCAGGTCGCGCCGAGGGCTTCGTCGTCCTCCGGCCCGCCACCCCGCACGCCCCTGACCGCGGCCCACTCCTTGGCGGACTGGCCGACCAGGTTGTCCAGCCGGGTCAGGAGTTCGTCCGGGGCGAGGTCGAGCTGGGCGAGGACCCGGACGCTGGTGCGCAGGCGCCCCATGGTGGCGGCGGCTCCCAGGCCGTGCCCGACCACATCCCCGACCACCAGGCCGACCCGTGTGCCCGACAGCGGAATGACGTCGAACCAGTCGCCGCCGACCCCGGCCCGGCTGTCGGCGGGCAGATAGCGGTACGCCAGCTCGACGGCCGTCTGCGGTGGCAGGCTCTGCGGGAGCAGGCTGCGTTGCAGCCGGAGGGCGGCCGTGTGCTCACGGGTGAACCGGCGGGCGTTGTCGATACAGACCGCGGTGCGCGCGACGAGCTCGTCGGCGAGGTCCAGCTCACCGTCGTCGAACGGGTCGGTGTACCGGTTCCGGAAGAACGTGACGAGTCCGATCGGGCTGCGCCCGGCCCGTAGCGGCACGGCGAGACACGAGCGGAGCAGCGGTTCCTGCGCTGCCTTCGCGTCCGGAGTCTCCTTCACGTCGTGCGCCGTGTGCTGCGGGTTCGGGCCGGTCTCCAGAATCTTCCGGCCCAGGGCCAGGCTGCGGGCCTGGGCCGATGCCGGTGGGTAGTCGACCAGCCGGCGTGTCGAATGTCGCGGGGCTCCCGCGCCCGTCGTCCCGCCGGCCCGTCCGGTGTCTCCCCACATCCGGACCAGCCGCCGTCCGGCGGTGGTCCCCGGCGTGGTCTGGTCCCCCTCCAGTACCGCCTCCAGCAGGTCCACGGTGATCGCGTCCGCGAACTGCGGGACGGCGACCTCGGCGAGTTCCCGCGCCGTGCGGCTCATGTCCAGGGTCGTACCGATGCGTGCTCCGGCGCGCACCAGGAGGGCCAGCCGCTGCTGGGCCCGGTAACGGTCGGTGATGTCCACCGACTCCTCGCACATGCCCAGGGATTTCCCCTGGGTGTCCTGAAGCCGGTAGTAGGAGCACGACCAGACGCGGTCGTGCTCCGGATCGACGGGCGCGCGGCCGCCGTAGTGCAGATCGATGACGGGCTCGCCGGTGGCGAACACCGTCCTCATGACCTGTTCCAGCGTGGGCGGATACCCCTCGGACAGAACCTCGCCGTCCAGGAGCATCTCGTCCGGGGACATGCCGACGTACTGCGTGGAGCCCATTTCGCGCTTCAGCTCGGCGTTGATCCACACCACCCGCATGTCGGCGCTGTAGATGGCGAGGCCGACGGAGGAGCGGGTGACGAGTCCCTGCAGCATCGCCTGCTGGGCCTCCCACTGGTCCAGCTCCTCCGAATCGGCGGCGACGAAGAGCCAGGCCGGCCCGGACCCTTCGGAGGACACCGGGACCATCGTCGTGGCGATCCGCAGCGAGCGGCCGTCCCGGTGGCGCAGATGGAGAACCGCGCTGCGGGTGCTCTGCTCCGCCCCCGGCGGGCCGGCGCGCCCGCCGGTGCCCGCACGGCGCGCCAGCAGGTCGTCAGCGGGGCGCCCGAGCACGTCGTGCGCCTCGTAGCCGAGCAGCTCCGCCGCCGCCGGGCTCCACCCGATGACCCGTCCTCGGGCGTCGAGAACCGCTGTGGCTGCTCTCGTGACGTCGAGGGGTCCACGGGAGTCCACCCCGTCAGCTCCGTCCATCGCACAGTTCCGCCTTAATCCACTACCTCATGGTGGGCCCGGAGCCCTGGCGCCACAACCGCTCTGCCACGCCCCGGACTCCCCCGTCGGGCGCCGGCCGGGTCCGCCCCACCCTCCGGTACACCCGAATGGCGCAACGATGAGCCCGGCGCCACCCACCAGGGCCGGCGGGGTACGGCCGCCGGGCCGCACCCGTCAGCAGCCGCCCGACGCGGTGCGTATGGGGGTGACGGTGCCGATCCGGAGGGTGGCCGGGGCCGAGCAGCAGCCTCCGCCGTCGGTGGCGGCCTCGGCTTCGTCGAAGAGACCCGCTCCGCCGCACACTCCGGTCTCGGGCAGCGTCAACTCGACGCGTTCGGCGGACTCGTGATCACCGGCGAGCGATGCGGCGATGGAGCGGACCTGCTCGTACCCGGTCATGGCCAGGAACGTCGGCGCGCGGCCGTAGGACTTCATACCGACCAGGTAGACGCCGGCCTCGGGGTGGGAGAGCTCCTTGACGCCATGCGGGTAGACGGTGCCGCACGAGTGGACGTTGGGGTCGATCAGCGGTGCCAGTGCGGCGGGCGCCTGGAGGCGCTCGTCCAGGCCGAGGCGCAGTTCGCCGACGAACGACAGGTCCGGGCGCAGACCGGTCAGGCCGATGATCTCGTCGACCGGGTCCAGACGGGTGCCGTCCTCCCCGACCAGCACGAGCCGCTCGCCGTCACGCTCCACAGCGGCCGTACGGAATCCGGTGACGGCCCCCGCGTGGCCGGCCTCGACGGCGGCCTTCGCGCGCAGACCGAGGGCGCCGCGGGCGGGGAGCTGATCGGCTTCGCCGCCGCCGAAGGTGCTGCCGCTGAGGCCACGGCGCAGAATCCAGACCGCGTGGGTACCGGGGACCTGCTCGGCGAGGTCCGCCAGATAGGCCAGGGCGGTGAAGGCGGAGGCACCGGAGCCGATCACGGCGGTGCGTCTGCCGGCGTACCGGGCGCGGACGGCCGGGTCGGCGAGGTCCGGCACGCGGTAGGCGATGCGGTCCGCGGCGGCGCGCTCGCCGAGCGCCGGCAGGCCGTCGCCGCCCAGCGGGGCGGGGGTCGACCAGGTGCCGGAGGCGTCGAGGACGGCGCGGGCGGTGATCCGCTCCTCGGCCCCGCCGGAACGGGTGATGTGGACGGTGAAGGGCTGCTCGGCACGGTCGGCGTCCACGACGCGATCCCGTCCGGCCCGGGACACGCCGGTCACCCGGGCGCCGTACCGGACCCGATCGCCCAGAGCGTCGGCCAGCGGCCGCAGGTAGCTCTCCACCCAGTCGGCGCCCGAGGGGTAGCCGGCCCCGTCGGGGCGGATCCAGCCGGTCGGGGTCAGCAGCTTCTCCGCGGCCGGGTCGACGACCTCGCTCCAGGTGGAGAAGAGCCGGACATGCCCCCACTCGCGCACCGCGCTGCCCGAGCCGGCCCCGGCTTCCAGCACCAACGGCTCCAGCCCGCGCTCCAGCAGCTGGGCGGCGGCTGCCAGCCCGATGGGACCGGCTCCGATGACGACGACGGGAAGAGCGGTGGTCGTACTCATGGTGGTTGAGCCTTTCGGGGCGGCAGGAGGGGGCGGGAGGGCGCTGGGCAGGAGAGGACATGGCCGGAAAGCCATGCGGCGGCAGCGACCCGACGCCCTTTGCTTTGACATCCATCGATACAGTGAAGCTTGTCACCGGCTTCGATGGGTGTCAACATAGACGCATGTCGAATTCAGAGGTTGTCGAGTTGCCGGTCCTGCGGCCGGCCGTGCCGTGCTGCCCGCCGCTGACGCAGCGGCCGCTGACCGTCCTCGAGGCCGAACTGACCGCGGCGATGTTCAAGGCTCTCGGCGATCCCGTCCGGCTGCGGCTGTTCTCCCTGGTCGCCTCGCACGACGGCGGGGAGGCCTGCGTCTGCGACATCTCGGACGTCGGCGTCTCGCAGCCCACGGTCAGCCACCATCTGAAGAAGCTGCGCGAGGCCGGGCTGCTCACCTCCGAGCGGCGTGGCACCTGGGTCTACTACCGCGTGGTCCCCGCGGTGCTCGCCGCCATGGCCGGTGTACTGACCGCGTGAGACCGGGGGGTCAGCCGACCCGCTCCGCCAGGAAGTCCTCCCAGGTCCGCTCGCCCACGGCGGCCCCGTCGAGCGACAGGTTCTCGGCGGCCCGGTAGGCGCGGCCGGCCTTTCCTGGCATCCGCACGGGCATCATCAGGCGGTGCTTGCCGCGTGCCCGCAGATAGCCGCGGCTCAGGTCGGCCATCCCGTACACCTTCGGCCCCGCCAGGTCGGGCACCAGCCCGGCCGGTTCGCCGAGGGTCAGCTCCACCAGCCGGGCCGCGACATCACGCGAGTCGACCGGCTGGAACCGCAGTCCGCCAGGGACCGGGATCACCGGCAGCTTCCCCATCTTCTCCACCACCGTCAGGACCAGGTCGTGGAACTGGGCCGCGCGCAGCGTCGTCCACGGGACGCCGGATTCGGCGACGGCCCGCTCCGCGCCCAACTTGGCCTGGAACCAGGCCAACGGCATCGTGTCCGTGCCGATCACGGAGACGTACACCACGTGTCGCACCCCGGCCCGCGACGCGGCCCGCATCAGATTCCGCGTCGCCTCGTCATCGCCCTTGGGCCCGCCCGCGAGGTGCAGGACCACGTCCACGCCGTCCACCGCGGCCTCGATTCCCTCGCCCTTGAGGAGGTCGCCGCTCACATACGCGACGCCGTCCACGGACTCACGGCGCTGCCGGCTGAGGACGCGAACCTCGCGCCCGGCCGCCCGCAGCAATGGGACGACGTGGCCCCCCAGAGTTCCCGTACCACCGGTGACCAGGATCGTCGACGTCATGGCTGCTCCCCATTCGTTCGGTCCGGGAGTCGGCCTCCCGGTACCTTCAACTCGGTTTCGTGGATCTACTGCCTTGACCCCCCGCGACGAAGGAATGTGACCGATGGACGAGAACGCATCGCTGATCGAGCGATTCGAGGAGGACCGGGTTCGTCTTCGGGCGGTGGCCTACCGGATGCTCGGCTCGGTGAGCGAGGCCGACGACGCCGTGCAGGAGACCTGGCTGCGGCTCAGTCGCACCGACGCCGACAGCGTGCAGAACCTCGGCGCCTGGCTGACGACCGTCGTGTCACGCGTGTGTCTGAACCTGCTGCGCTCGCGCGACCACCGCCGCGAGGAACCCCTCGAATTCCACGAGCCCGACCCGGCCCTCGGCCGGCCGGCGGGGATCGACCCCGAGCAGGAGGCATTGATGGCCGACTCCGTCGGTCTGGCCCTGCTGGTGGTGCTCGACACGCTGACGCCGCCCGAGCGCCTCGCCTTCGTGCTGCACGACATGTTCACCGTGCCCTTCGACGAGATCGCCCCGCTGATCGAACGCTCCCCTGCCGCGACGCGGCAGCTCGCGAGCCGGGCCCGCCGCCGGGTCAAGGGTGGCGTGGCAGTCCCCGACGCCGACCTGACCCGTCAACGCCGGGTCGTCGACGCCTTCCTGGCCGCCACCCGCGGCGGCGATTTCGACGCACTCGTCGCCCTGCTCCACCCGGACGTCGTACTGCGGGCCGACCGGTCCGTCGTCCCGACCCCCGAGCCCATCGTCTTCAGCGGCGCGCAGACCGTGGCCAAGGGCGCGATGGCCGCCATGGAACGTGCGCAGTCCACCGTGACGGCACTGGTCAACGGAACGGTCGGGCTCGCCATGGCACCGCTCGGACGGCTGTTCCTGGTGCTCGACTTCACGATCACCGACGACCGGATCACCGAGATCGACGTCATCGCCGACCCGGACGGCCTCCGCCAGGTCGACCTCGCCGTCCTCGACAACTGACCTCACTCACCACTCGACGCTCCACACTCCAGCACGGCCGGGAGCACGAACACGAGGTGCTCCCGGCACGAGCGCATGGGCGCATGGGCGCATGAGCGCATGACCGCACAGGCGCATGCGACGCATCCATGACCGTCTCAACCGCCGCAGACACGCTGCCCACCGCGGTCGCGCAGCCGGCGCAGGAAGGACAGCACTCCCGCACCGCCCGTCGCCCAGGCGGAGTCCGAGCCGACGAGGGTGTTGTCGGGCAGCAGCGGCCGGCGGGCGGTTCCGCCGCTGCGGGCCAGGATCAGCCCCGCCACGTCCTCCGCGTCCCGCCAGAAGCCGTCGTCGCCCGTGGCGAGGGCCGCGTCAACGAGCAGTTCGCCGACGCCGGCCAGGCCGCAGCACTGGGAGACCAGGCTCATCCGCGGCGCGAGCGCGCGGCACACCCGGGCACAGCGCAGGCCGAGTTCGAGAAGCTCCCTGTCCTCGTCCCGGCTGCCCGCTGTGATCAGGACGGTGCCTGTTCCCGCCATTCCGCGGCACCACGATCCGTAGCGCCGGGAGGCGCCGGGGCGTGCGGCGGCGGCGAGCAGGCCGGTGGTGTCCGCGGCGAGTTGAGCGAGGCCGGCCCTGGCCGCGGCGCCGGCGGCCCGGTCGGCGGTGGCGCGGTGGTAGGCGTACAGGAAGTGGACGACGCCCGCCCTGCCGTGAGCGAAGCCGTGGTCGTAGGCCGCGAGCGAGGGGGCCTGCGGCTGCTCCGATCCTCCTTCCCCGGACGGTCCGGTCCAGTTCGACAACTCCCGTGCGCACCGGCCCGCCGCGGCCAGGTGCGCGGCCGCCTCCTCCTGATGTCCCGCGGCGCGGGCCAGGTGCGCCAGGAGCAGGAGTCCCGTTCCGGTGCCTGCCGCGCCACCGATCTGGTCGCCGCTGCCGTCGTAGTGCGGCAGACCGGACGGATCCGCCGGCGCCGGGCCGCCGTGAGAGGACGGGAATGCGTCGGCGGCCGATGCCAGGAACAGCTCGACTCCGGTGCGGCCGGTGTACAGAGCGGCGGTCAGCGCAGCCACCTCGGGGTGTTCCGCCGTTCGGCGGGCCAGGTCGGCGACGGCCTGCGGTACGCCCGGGTGGTCGGTGTGGTGCAGGAGTTCCAGGCCCACTCCGGACGAGCCCGCGTAGAGCGTCACGGTCGACCCCGTATGGCGGCCGCCCGGCCCGGCGGGCGACCGGGAGGCGCGCACACAGCCGTCGACGGTGTGCGCGATCACGTCGTCCAGCAGCCCGGCGGTGATGCGGGGCGGGCCGGGCGGACGGCGCCCGCCGACCGGTTCCGGCAGGCCGGCCCGTAACCGTCCCGCGCAGGCCACTCGTTCCGCGGGATCGAGGCTGAGCAGCCCGGCGACCAGCGCGCGGACTTGACGGTGGGCGGCGCCGGGCAGCGCGCCGTCCAGACAGGCCAGTGTTCGGTCACGGTTGACGGCGTGGTCGGGGTCGACGACCACCGGGTCCATGCCGGTCAGCGCGTAGTGCAGGGTCGCGCCGAGTGCGTAGAGGTCGTCCGCGGGGTGGGGCGGGGCTCCGGCGCGGTAGACGGGGAGGGTGTAGCCGGGTGTCGCACCGGCCGGGCGCTGCGATCCCAGGGCGCTGATACCGAAGTCGACAAAACGACAGGTGCCGTCCGAGGCGATGACCACGTTGCCCGGTTTCAGATCGCACACCACCACCCCTCTGGCATGCACCGCGTCGAGCACGGCCAGCAACTGACGTGCCAGCATCGATATCTGACGCCCCGTGCGATGGGCGTCGGCACCGTAGGGCCCGTGCTCCAGCACGTCGCGACGCAGGTCACGGGGACCGCAGTCCGCGGTGACCAGGTACTCGTCCTCGCCGTGCCGCACGTGGTCGACGAAGCGAGGTACGCCGTCGAGGCCGTCCAGCGCCGCCAACACGGCACGTTCGTTGCGCAGCCGGCCGCGGGCGTCCACTCCGTGCTCGTCCTCACCGGTATACGCTCTGGCCTGCTTGACCACCACCCGGCCGCCGGTCACCGTGTCCAGGGCGCGGTAGACGTCCCCGTGCGGGGACCGCGCGATGCCTCCGGTGAGCCGGTATCTGCCACCGACAAGGCGTGCGGCCGGTCGCCCCGTGCCGGGCGCCGCCGCCCCGAACGGATCCTGCGTCCAGGGTGGTTGGCGGTACCGGGTGCTCGCGCGACCGGCGAAGCTCTGTCCGTCAGGACCGGTCATGACGAGCGCCGACTCGCCCGCCCCTGCCGCCCGGAAGGGGCCGTAACGGTAGTAGACCGGAGCGTCCGGCCGCACCCGGCGGTCGCTGAGCACCCGTGGTCCGCCCCGGCCGACCAGGACCTCGGCCAGTTCCCGTCCGAGCGCCGCCACGTCCTGCCCTCGGGGATAGACGGTGACCGCCTTCCCGATGAGGGCCTGGTCCCGCACCCCGGCGTTCAACTCCCCCAGCACCGCCGCGCTCCGCGCGAACTTGGCTTCGCAGGTGTAGCGCAGCAGCACCGGGACGAGGAGCTCCATGGTCCCGGCGAAGTCGTCGGACCGGGCGGAGACGTGCAGCTTCCAGCCGTGTTCCATCGCCGGCATGCGCGGATCGAACAGATAGCGCCAGACCTCGTCCGCGCCGCACCGACGCTCGTGGCCGGCCACGAGTGCGGCGAGGCGCTCCCCCAAGTCCGGCGCGGACCCGCCCGGGACCGCCACCGGGACCGACCCCGGCATCAGTCCGGGCCCCGGCATCAGTCCAGGGCCCGGCACCGACACCGGCCCCGGGACCGGCCTCAATGGATCGGTTCCGCCGACGGTGGACCGGCCGGGCTAGTCACATGCGAAACGCGTGGTCGCGGTGACCCAGGGATCGGCCAGGCACGCTTCGGCACCGCGGCCGGGATCCAGCTCGTCCTCGAACGCGATCCCCTCCGCTTCCACATCCAGCGGACCGGCGTCACGGATGTCCAGTTCCACAGGGCTCATATCGATCCTTTCGCGAAAGAGCGGGCATTTCATCTCACGAACCGAGCGACTTCACGGGCGTCCACGCCGTCCATGCCGTCCCGCCGCGCCGGAGAGCGCGCAGCCAGAGCGGCGGGTGGCGGGCTGTCGGACCGTCACAGTCTCCAGGACGTCCGCGAAGGAGGAACGTCGTAAACCAGCCGACTTACCGGCCGGAATCCACACAAGATCATCCGCAGTGGAACCAGGGGAACCAAACGCGGCGCCGGCCTCTCTTCGACGGCGAGAAGGTGCGCGGCATACGCGGGAAGCGAATCCGCGGCTGCGATGATCACCGGATCATCCGCGTCGGAACAAGGAGTGTCATGGTGCAAGGCAAGTTCGGCAGGCGCGCGGCGATGAGCGCTTCGGTGCTGGCTCTCGTCGTCGCCTCGGTCCCGGCCCTCGCGGCCCGGTCCGAGGCCCGGACCCTGGCGGGGACCGGAGCGGGCAGCGCCACTCGGCAGGCGCCGGACGACGGACTCGCGAAGCCGGACCTCGATGCCCTGCACAAGGTCTTCGAGCGGGTGATGGCCGGCGGCGCGCCGGGCGTGATGACCCGTATCGACAGCGGGACCACCGTCTACCAGGAGACCGCCGGGGTGGCCGACCGCTCCAACGGGCAGGCCATGAACACCGATGCGCGCTTCCGCATCGGCAGCATCACCAAGTCCTTCTCGACGGTGGTGCTGCTGCAGCTCGTCCAGGAGGGCAAGGTCGCGCTGGACGCGCCGGTCGACCAGTACCTGCCGGGTCTGCTGCCCGACCCGACGATCACGGTGCGGCACCTGCTGACCCACCGCAGCGGTCTGTGGGACTACACGAACGACATGTTCGCCAACACCGTCCCCGGGTTCGAGGCGGTCCGGAACAAGGTGTTCACCTACCAGGAGCTGGTGAAGCTCTCGCTCGCCCACCCGAGGACGGCCGAGCCGGGCGCGGCCTACCAGTACTCCAACACCAACTTCGTGATCGTCGGCGCCCTGATCGAGAAGGTCACCGGCAACCCGGTGGGCACCGAGTACCAGCGGCGCATCATCACTCCGCTGCAGCTGAACGACACCGTCTACGTGCACCCGAGCGCCACCATCCCCGGCCGCCACATCAAGGGCTATCTGACCCCCGACGAGGCGGGCGCGCCGCTGGTCGACTCGACCGACCAGACGGTGTCCTGGGCCCAGTCCGCCGGTGCGATGGTCTCGAACCCGCGGGACCTCAACCGCTTCTTCTCGTCCCTGCTGGGCGGCCGTCTGCTGAGCGCGGGCATGCTCACCGAGATGCTCCGGATGACCCCGAGCGACGACACCGGAACCCGCTTCTACGGGCTCGGCCTGCGCCAGCGCGACCTGTCCTGCGGGATCTCGGTCTACGGTCACACCGGCACCGTCCAGGGCTTCTACTCCTACGCCTTCACCACCCGCGACGGCCGCCGCAGCGTCAGCTCGATGGCCAACACCTCCAACAACGGCAACGTCAACACCATCCTCGGCGACACCCTCGAAGCGGCCTTCTGCGGCAAGCCCGCCGCCCCGAAGACTCCGGCCGCCCAGGGCCCGTCCGCGAAGCGGTCGGCGGCCGCCACCCCGAAGGCCCCGTTCTACGAGGACATCGCGCCGAACGTCGCCCGGCGCTGAGCACGTTCCGGCCGGTGGCCGTGCGACCCGGCGAGGGCGCGCGGCCACCGGCCGGGGAGCACCCGGCACGGCGGGGCCGGATCAGACGCCCGTCACGGCCCGCCGGCCGATCTCGGCGTCGTCCTCGTGCGGCGTACGGTCACCTCGCGGGAGCAGGAGCGGCGTCGCCAGCATCAGGAGTCCGGCGACCCCGATCGCGGTGCGCGGGCCGGTGACGGCGGCGAGCAGGCCCCACAGGGCGGTCAGCACGGCGATGGTGGCGTTGCTGGTGACCGACCACGCGGAGAGCGTGCGGGCGACCCGGTCCGTCGGGGTCTGTTCGAGCCGGTAGGTGGCGAACACCGGGTTGAACACGCCCATACAGGTGATCAGCCCGAGTTCGACGGCGATGACGAGCACCAGCCCGGTGACGCCGGGGCGGATGAAGACCAGCCCGGGCAGCCAGCAGGCGCGCAGCGTACCGGCGGTCAGCATGACCTTGTGCTGACCGAACCGCGTGACGAGCGGGCGGGCCAGCCGTGAGCCGATGAGACCGCCGACGCACGGTGCTCCGAACGCGAGGCCGTACTGCCACGGCGCGAACCCCAGATGACTGAGCATCAGGACGGCGAGCACCGGCGAAGTCGCCATGATCAGGCCGCTGACCAGGATCGTGTTGAAGAACAAGGGCCGCAGCGCCGGGTGGCCCAGGATGTACCGCCACCCTTCGAGCAGGTCGCCGGTCCGGAAGCGGGATGCCGCGGTTCGCGTGGGGTGCGGCTCCTTCCCGCCGATCGCGCGGATCCCGGCCGCCGAGAGCAGATAGCTGACCGCGTCGGCCACCACGGTCGTCACCGGGCCGAAGAGCCCGATCGCCGCCCCGCCGAGCGGCGGTCCGAGCGCGGTGGCGGTCCAGGCCGTGGACTCGAACCGGCCGTTGGCGACGAGCAGGTCCTCCGGCGGCACGAGAGCCTTCAGGCATGCGCCGGCGGCCGATCTGAAGGTGATGTTGGCCGCGGCGACGACGACCGACACGGCCAGCAGCTGGACGAAGGTGAGCCCGCCGAGCGCGTACGCGGCCGGGATGCTCATCAGCGCCGCGAACCGGGTCAGGTCCATCGACATCATCACCGGTCGTTTGCGGCGGAACTCCACCCAGGGGCCGAGCGGCACCGCGACCGCCGCCCCCACCGCCAGCCCCGCGGCCGCCAGCCCCGACACCGCGGCCGGTCCGGCGTGCAGCGCGAGGATCGCGATCAACGGGAACGCGTCGAGCGCGATCCAGCTGCCGAACGTGCTGACCGCGTACGACGCCCAGAGCCACTCGAACTGCCGCCCCAGTGATCTCCTGCCCAGCATCCCGAGCCCGCCCCCCGCCGTACCGCCCGAACGCACCTCGCGTTGACCAGTGCGATCCAAGCGGTCCAGGCACAGGCGGGTCAAACCACCGATCGTTCGGACGCCAGGTGGCCGCGGAACTCCTGAGGCACGGGGGCGAAGCGGTACGCCATGGTGATCGACTCGGGGTTCGGCACGGTGAGGCGGTAGCGGGTGCACATCAGATAGCACAGCGCCATCAGCTGGATCATGCCGATGTCGGCGCCGACGCAGTTCTTCGGCGCCCAGCCGAACGGTACGTAGTGGCCCTTGTCGACCGGTCCGTGCGGCGCGCCGGGCAGGAAGCGGTCCGGGTCGAATGTGTCGGCCTGCTGCCAGTACCGGGGGTCCCGGTGGATCATGTGCGGGCTCAGCAGGTAGCCCTGGTCCTTCTCCAGCCGGGTGGTACCGAGATCGAACGAGAACCGGGAGCGCCGCATGAGGAGCAGCGGCGGGCTCCACATGCGCAGCACCTCCTTGACGAACCGGTGGGTGACCGGTGCGGCCTTCGTCGGTGCGGCACAGAACCCGGCCGGGTCGACGGCCCGCAGTTCGGTGGCCAGCCGCCGCGCCCACTCCGGATTCCTGGCCAGCTCGTACAGCACGCTCGCGGCCGCCGCACCGGGCGGACCGCCGATCGCGGTGAGCACGGCGGTGACCACGTCCAGCGCGCGATCCATGCCGAGCTCCGGAAGCAGGTCGACGATCGGATCGGCGAGGTCCAGCTCCCGGGGGCGGCGGCCGTCGGCCCGCTCGCGCAGCACCCGCCGTACGACGCTGCCGGCCCGGACCTGCACGGCGACGAAACGCAGGTGGTGCCATGGTCCGGCGCCCGGTTGCCGGGCGATCAGGCGGAGCAGCTTCTGGTTGAGGTCCTCGCTGATGCGGGCGGCCTCGCGGGGGGTGAGGCCCGACAGGGCGACCGGCAGCATGGACTGCACGGCGACTTCCTGCGCGAGCATGACGAGGTCCACGTCGTCGCCGAGCCGCGCGTCGACGATCCGTTCCATCCGCGTGATCAGGTCGGCGTTGTGCTCGGCGGTGGTGAGCTTGTGCAGCTGGGCGAGCCACGCGCCGCGTACCCGGGTCCACCGCATCTGCGGGCTGTGGCGCCGCCGGATCTGATCGACGAGGCGGTCCGGCATGACGAGACGGTGCCAGTTCGCACCGCTCACCTGACGGGCCGCGTTCGGCTCGAAGACGGCGAGCAGATCGTCCTCCAAACGGAAGACGCCGCCTTCGGCAGCGCTGCGCAGGCGCAGGTCGTGCAGGAAGTCGGTGGCATGGTGCGGAGTCGTCATGGCTTCACCTCTCGCGGCGTGCGGGGCGCCGCCGGCCGGCGGCGCCCCGCACGCCCTGCCGATCAGATGTGGTGGTAGACGTACCAGTGCATGTACGAGGCGTAGCCGCGCCGGACGTTGAGAGCCGACAGGGCCGAGCGGTAGAGCTTCCTCATCGTGTTCACCTCCTCCCTGGGGAATCGACGCGGGCGTGGAGTTCCGCGGTGAAACGCGGAGGAGCCAGCGCGGGGCCCGGGCGGGGCCTGTCGCCGCCGGCTGTGACCGACAGCCGCCAGTCGCGGGTGATGATGCGGATCAGGTCCACGAGCAGCGTCATCGTGACGGTCGCGCCGGCACAGGTGTGCGGCCCGAATCCGAACGGCAGGTAGGCCGGGTCCGGTACGGACCGCGCCCAGCGGCGTGGCGTGAACTCGTCGGGGCGGGCCCAGTGCCGCGGGTGGCGGTGCACGAGGTAGGAGCACACGTCCACCTCGTCCCGCGGGCCGACCGTGACCCCGGCCAGCTCCTGCACGCGGTTCGGCTTACGGGCGAACAGCCACGCGACCGGACGGAGCCGCATCGCCTCCCGGACGATCCAGTCCGGCTCGTCGCTCTCGGTGCCGGGGTGTGTGCCGACGAGGAGGACCGCCCAGCCGAGGGCGAAGCCGATCGAGCCGACCGTGGCGAACAGGAACGACAGATAGACCTCGGCGAGTTGGCCGGGATCCGCCACCGGTCCGGCTCCGGCGATGGTCACGTCGAGGAGGTCGCGCGGCTCGCCGTCGCGAGGGCCCGCGCTCCGCCGGGCCTGGACCTCCCGGATCAGGACGCGCATCGCGCGGCGGCGGAACACGAGCCGCGACAGCGCGGAATGGCGCAGCCGTGCCCCGGACAGCACCGCGCGGGTGATGACGGCGTCGACGGCTTCGTGCAGCTCCGCAGGTGCCTCCGGGCACAGCAGGACGTCCCGCAGGTGTTCGCGGACCAGGAGATTGCCGGCGTCCGGCCAGTCGCTGGAGGGCGCCAGCCGTTCTTCGACCAGGAGCGGCAGCCGGTCCCGGTGGGCGTCGAGCCGGCTGCGCACCAGCGCGCGGGCCGCCCGGCCGATCTCGATCTGCGCGGCTCTGGGCCCGAAGACCCCGTCGCGGGTGTGGAAGAAATCGGACGTCTCCACGAACAGGCCCCGGCGGTTGCCCATCACCTCGCGGGCGGCCTCAGGTCCGGCCACGCAGAACCGGCCCGATGCGGAGGAGTGCCACACATCGTCGTTGGCGTCGAACTCCGCTTCCAGAAACGCCAGGGGGTCCCGGCGGTAGGCGGCTGCGTCATGGTGCGGCCCCGCCGCTCGACCGTTCGTTCCGCCGCCGGCCGCCGACACCATGGCACCCTCCTCGAACGGACGGGAGGCCACGGGAAACGATGGGCCTGCGTCCGGCCGCGGTGGATCCCGCGCCCCCTGATACCGGACCGCCGCGAGAAGCGTGCCTCGGCCGGCGGCACCCTGTCACGGCCTAATCCGGCCCAGTCGGTGTGGTCCGTCAGCCGGACAGGCCCTAGACGCAGGAGGGGCACAGTCCGCGGTAGGTGACCTCGACCTGGGACACGGCGAATCCGAAGCGTTCCTCCGCCGGGAGGGCGGCCAGCGGATCGCCGGTCGGGTGGACGTCGCGGATGGTGCCGCAGGTGGAGCACACCAGGTGCTGGTGCGGGTGGTGGGCGTTGGGGTCGTAGCGCTTGGCGCGGCCGTCGGTGGCGACCTCTATGACCTCGCCGAGGGACACCATCTCGCCGAGGGTGTTGTAGACGGTCGCCCGGGAGATCTCGGGCAGCCGCTGGGCCGCGCGGGCGTGCACCTCGTCGGCCGTGAGATGCACGTGGTCGCCGTCGAGGACCTCCGCAACGACACGTCGCTGGGACGTCATCCGCCAGCCACGGCCACGCAGTCGTTCCAGCAGGTCACTCATATCGGTTCACCTATTCAGGTTCGGTGGGATGCCCGAAGTTTACCGATGGATGTCCGGGTTCCGATTGGATGTGGGCCTGGCGTGCTTCTTGACTTGGAATCTGTCCATCGTAGGATCGGTTCCGGCAATAGCCAAGAGACAGGAAGCCTCCAGTACGGCAGGAGACAGAGACGTACGGGACCACCGCCGAGGAGCTGCGCGGTGCCGGCCTGCGGGTGACGGCCGCCCACGTCGCGCTGCCCGGGACCGTCCGGGACGGTGACCACCACGGCGTCGAGGCGATCGCCTCCGGGGTGCGTGATCGCGTGCGCCCTGTCTCCCCGCGCCTCGCTGGTGCGGGTCTCCAGGCACTCTCCGCGGCAGGACCCGTCCGCCGCGGCGAACCAGCCGTCCACCGGGGCCCGCGCCCCGGCTGTTCCCCCCGCCCACAGTTACAGAGCACCGTGATCACCCAGGTCCGGAAGGATTCCCATGACTGAGAACCATGACGCGATCGTCACAGACGCGAAGGCGGAGGGCGGGGGTGGCTGCCCGGTCGCGCACGAGCGCGCCCCGCACCCGACGCAGGGCGGCGGCAACCGCCAGTGGTGGCCGGAACGGCTCAACCTGAAGATCCTCGCCAAGAACCCCGCCGTGGCCAACCCGCTGGGCGAGGACTTCGACTACTCGGCGGCGTTCAGGACGCTCGACCTCGCGGCCGTGAAGCGGGACATCGGGGAGGTGCTGACCACCTCGCAGGACTGGTGGCCGGCCGACTACGGCAACTACGGACCGTTCATGATCCGTATGGCGTGGCACAGCGCGGGCACCTACCGCATCAGTGACGGCCGCGGCGGCGCCGGGGCCGGTCAGCAGCGGTTCGCCCCGCTGAACAGCTGGCCGGACAACGCGAACCTCGACAAGGCCCGCCGCCTGCTGTGGCCGGTCAAGAAGAAGTACGGCAAGAACCTCTCGTGGGCCGACCTCATCGTCCTCACCGGCAACGTCGCCCTGGAGACGATGGGCTTCGAGACCTTCGGCTTCGGCGGCGGGCGTGCGGACGTCTGGGAGCCCGACGAGGACGTCTACTGGGGTCCCGAGACCACCTGGCTCGACGACGAGCGCTACACCGGCGACCGTGAGCTGGAGAACCCCCTCGGCGCGGTCCAGATGGGCCTCATCTACGTCAACCCGGAAGGCCCCAACGGTAACCCGGACCCGCTCGCCGCGGCCCGCGACATCCGTGAGACGTTCCTGCGGATGGCGATGAACGACGAGGAGACGGTCGCCCTGATCGCGGGCGGTCACACCTTCGGCAAGACCCACGGCGCCGGCCCGGCGGACAGCGTCGGCGACGACCCCGAGGCCGCTCCGCTCGAGCAGCAGGGCCTCGGCTGGAAGAGCTCCTTCGGCACCGGCAAGGGTGGCGACGCGATCACCAGCGGTCTTGAGGGCGCCTGGACCAACACCCCGGTGAGCTGGGACAACAGCTTCTTCGAGATCCTGTTCGGCAACGAGTGGGAGCTGTCCAAGAGCCCTGCGGGCGCCCACCAGTGGAAGCCGAAGAACGGCGCGGGAGCGGGTACCGTCCCCGACGCGCACGACCCGTCGAAGAGCCACGCCCCGACGATGCTGACGACGGACCTCGCGCTCCGCATCGACCCGGCCTACGAGCAGATCTCGCGGCGCTTCCTGGAGAACCCCGCCGAGTTCGCGGACGCCTTCGCCCGCGCGTGGTTCAAGCTGACCCACCGCGACATGGGCCCGGTCGTGCGCTACCTCGGCCCGGAGGTCCCCACCGAGACGCTGCTGTGGCAGGACCCGCTTCCCGCGGTGACGCACGAGCTCGTCGACGCCGGGGACGTCGCCTCCCTCAAGGGGCAGATCCTCGCCTCCGGCCTGTCGGTGGCCCAGCTCGTGTCCGCCGCCTGGGCGTCGGCCGCGTCCTTCCGCGGCAGTGACAAGCGCGGCGGCGCCAACGGCGGGCGCGTCCGTCTCCAGCCGCAGAGCGGCTGGGAGGCCAACGACCCCGACGAGCTGGCGCAGGTGCTGCGCACGCTCGAAGGCGTCCAGCAGGCCTTCAACGCCACCCTGAGCGGCGGCAAGGCGATCTCGTTCGCCGACCTGATCGTGCTCGCGGGCGGTGCGGCCGTCGAGAAGGCCGCCAAGGACGCGGGCTTCGCCGTCGAGGTCCCGTTCACGGCGGGCCGCGCCGACGCGTCGCAGGAGCAGACCGACGTGGAGTCGTTCGCCGCGCTCGAGCCGGCCGCCGACGGGTTCCGCAACTACCTCGGGAAGGGCAACCGGCTGCCGGCCGAGTACCTGCTGATCGACCGGGCGAACCTGCTGACGGTGAGCGCCCCCGAGATGACGGCCCTCGTCGGTGGTCTCCGCGTCCTGGGCGCGAACCACCAGCAGTCGGCGCTCGGTGTCCTCACCACGACCCCCGGGACCCTGACGAACGACTTCTTCGTCAACCTGCTCGACCTGGGCACGACGTGGCAGCCGACGTCCGGGGACGCGAACACGTTCGAGGGCCGCGACGCCACCACGGGCGAGGTCAAGTGGACCGGCAGCCGGGCCGACCTCGTCTTCGGGTCGAACTCCGAGCTGCGCGCGCTCGCGGAGGTCTACGCGAGCGATGACGCGAAGGAGAAGTTCGTGAAGGACTTCGTCGCCGCGTGGGTCAAGGTCATGAACCTCGACCGGTTCGACCTCGTCTGATCACGGCCACCGATCACCACGGGTGATCACCGCGTCCGGGTCGGCCCGCACGGGCCGGCCCGGACGTTCCCGTTCTGCCGGCTTCCGGGCCTAGGCCGTGTCTGACAAATAGCGGCGTCCGCCCGGAGGGCGGGGCCCGGGGCGTCTGGTGCGTGCGATCGCAAGGCGGAGGGTCGTCCTCGTACCGGGGTACGTGGATGAGCCCGACAACGCAGCGAGCGTGCGTGCCAGGCGCCCCGGGCCAGGCGGGATTTGTCAGACACGGCCTAAAGCGTGTTGCAGAAGGCTGTGATCTGGGAATATCCGGTGTATGGCTGGGGTGTTGAGGGTCGAGCGGGTGTGGGTGGAGACGTTCACGGGGCTGCGGATGCGGCAGTTTGATGGTCTGTTGCGGGTGGTGCGGGAGCGGGGCGGCGATGGGCCGCGGATCGGTCGGCCGTGGTGTCTGCCCCTGGGCGAGCGGGTGCTGCTGGTCGCGGTGTACTACCGGACGAACCTCACGATGCGGCAGTTGGCGCCGCTGTTCGGGGTCTCGCCGGCCACCGTGTGCCGAGTCATCCAGCGGCTGGGCCCGCAGCTCGCGCTGGAGCCGATAGCCCGCCGGGACGAGGCCGTGGACCGGTTGTGGATCGTGGACGGCACCCTGATCCCGGTCCGCGACCGAACAGTGGCCGCCTCATCGCGAAACTATCGGTTCTCGGCGAACGTGCAGGTCATCATCGATGCGGACACGAGGCTGGTGGTGGCCGCGGCCCGTCCGGTTCCCGGCAACCGGGCCGATGCCCGGGTCTGGCGGGAGTCAGGTCTGTCCGCCCACTGCACGGGTGTGACGGTGCTCGGCGACGGCGCGTACATCAACACCGGACTCGTCGTCCCGCACCGCAAACGCCCGGGCCGGGCGCTACTGCCGGGCGAGGAAACGGACAATGCCGAGCACCGCAAAGTCCGCGCCCGCGTCGAGCACACCTTCGCCCGTATGAAGAACTACAAGATCCTCCGCGACTGCCGACAGCACGGCGACGGCCTCCACCACGCTGTCCAAGCCGTAGCCCACATGCACAACCTGGCCCTCGCCGCATGACCAAAGCCTCCGCAAACAAGGCCCTGACCTGCCCATACGCGGAGATCTGCAACACGCTTTAGGCCCTGTCTTCAAACTGGCGGCGTCCGCCCGCCGGGCAGGCGCCAGTTTGAAGACAGGGCCTAGCGCAGGATGCCGGCGGAGCAGGCCGCCTTCAGCCAGGACGGGAACTCCTGCAGCAGACGGTCGTACAGCTCCTCGTCCGAGACCTTGTCGATGTCGTCCACGGCGAAGAACCCGACGTTGTCGACCCTGCGGCCGGGCATGGTGTCGAACTTCTCCAGCACCCCGAAGTTGGCCCGGCCGAGCCCGACGAACTGCCAGAACACCGGCTCCTCCACGGCGGCGCGCAGCTCCTGCTCGAT
This sequence comes from Streptomyces sp. RKAG337, assembly GCF_023701715.1. Classification (NCBI taxonomy): domain Bacteria; kingdom Bacillati; phylum Actinomycetota; class Actinomycetes; order Kitasatosporales; family Streptomycetaceae; genus Streptomyces; species Streptomyces sp. RKAG337. Next base: position 613,000 of record NZ_JAJOZA010000001.1, read on the forward strand.
CTCGGCGTTGCGGTACACCCCGCCGTCCGAGAAGAACAGCACCAGCGTCGGCGCCTGCGCCGGGTTGTCGCGCACGAATCCGCGGACCTCGGCGATGACCTTCTGCTCCTCGTTCTGGATGCCGACCACGCGCATGTCGACCTGTCCCGGCCGCTGCCCCTTCGGCGGCTTCTTGCGGCCGAACAGGCTGATCTGGCCGACCCGCACATGGAGTTCGAGCCAGTCGGGCAGACCGCCGACGGTCAGGTCGGGCAGCCGGGCCGGCTGCGAGGCGAACGTCCAGGCCTGCATCTCGCCGTCGTCGTCGACCTGGGCGGCGACCGCGGCCATCCGCTCCACGACGCTGTGGACGGTGCCGCGCGAGTAGAGGCCGGCCATCGATCCCGAGGCGTCGAGGACCAGGACGACCCGGGCGACCACGCCTTCCGCGCCGTGCTTGCGCAGGCTGACGGCGACCTGCTGCTTGCGCAGCGAGAGCCGCTTGCGCATGTCGACGGGCAGGTTCTCCTCGCCCTTGGTGAGCCGGGCGGGCATGGCCGGGGCGGGGCCCGCCGGTGACGGCGAGGGCGGCGGCTGCACGACGGGCACGGGTGCCGGCGTCGCGGCCGGCGGCTCCTCGTCCACGCTGATCCCGAAGTCCTGCGCGAGGCCCGCGAGCCCCGACGCGTACCCCTGTCCCACCGCGCGGAACTTCCAGCCGTCCCCGCGCCGGTACAGCTCCCCGCCCAGGAAGGCCGTCTCGGTCGTGGCCGTCATGTCGAACCGCGCCAGCTCGGCGTCGGTCGCCAGGTCGAGGAGCCGCAGTCGCAGCCCCGGGACCTGGCCGAACGTGCCACCGTCGGCGGACGCGCCCAGCAGGACGCGTTCGATGCCGGGCTCGATCCGGCCCAGGTCCACGTCGATCACGTCCTCGCCGGACGCCGCCGAGCCCACGTGGCGCACCGCGCCCATGGGGTGTTCCGGCTGGTTGTAGAAGACGAAGTCGGCGTCGGACCGCACTCGCCCCGCCTCCGTGAGCAGCAGCGCGGAAGCGTCGACGTCCGGCACGCCCGGGCCCGCGCCCCAGGTCAGCACGGCCCGGACGGCGGTGGCGGCGACGGGGACGTTGGCGCCCTTACCGAGCGAAGGTGTCGAGGTCACGACGGCCAGTCTGCCGCACCGGCGGAAAAATACACCGGAGCCCGTCGGCTCCGGGCGACGCCGAAGGGGTGCCGCACCGGCGGCACCCCTTCGACGATCGGTCCTACGGCTGCATCTCGTACGCGCCGGACAGTGCCTCCACCTGGGTCCAGACCCGGGCCGCACGGCCGGCGTCCGAGACCGGGCGGCGGATGTGGGCCAGCGCCCAGGCGGCCTGCTCGTCGGTGGTCGAGCTCTTGCCGTGCAGGTCGGTGGCGTGGGTGGAGAAGTCGCGCACCAGGACGTCGAAGATCTCGTCCAGCAGATCGGCGTCCAGGCCGGTCAGCTCGGCCTGCTCGAGCACCAGCTGGCCGTAGACGACCAGGGCGAAGAGCTGGCCGATCTCCAGCAGGAAGTCCAGGTCCTGCTGCTGGGCCTCGCTCGGCGCGTGGGTGCGGAGCAGGGTGCAGAGGCCGTCCGCCTGCTCGCGGAAGCGGGCCACGTTGGGCAGGTGCGCGTGCGTGTCGTACGCGGTGCGCCAGTCGTGGAAGCGGATCGCGCCCAGGCCGCGGGCCGGGCCCTGCTGGAACAGGAAGGTGTCGTCGGCCGGGTCGAGACGGCTCGGCACGGCGGGGTACTCGGCCGGCGCGAACAGGTAGTTCGCCATGAACTTGAGGATCAGGGCGAGGTTGACGTGCACCGTCCCCTCCAGCTTCGGCAGACCGCGGATGTCGCGCGCGGCCTTGTCGAAGTAGGTGTCCGTCTCGAAGCCCTTGGCCGCGATGACGTCCCACATCAGGTCGATGACCTTCTCGCCCTCGGTGGTGACCTTCATCTTGGTCATCGGGTTGAAGAGCAGGTAGCGGCGGTCGTCGGGCGAGGCGGAGCGGAAGTAGTCGACGGCGCGGTCGCTGAAGAGCTTCATCGCGGTGAGGCGGGTGTACGCGTCGGTCAGCTCGCGCCGCACGTGCGGGAAGTCGGTGACCTTCCGGCCGTACAGCACCCGGTTGTCCGCGTGCGTGACGGCCTCGTACATCGCGTGCTCGCAGATGCCGATGGACGCGGTGCAGAGGTTGAACTTGCCGACGTTGACGGTGTTCAGCGCGGCGTCGAACGCGGCCTTGCCGGTGTGCAGCACGTCCTCGGCGCGCACCGGGTAGCTGTCGAGGCGGAACTCACTCACGTACATCTGCGAGTTCACCACGTTCTTCACGAGGTGGTACGCCTCGTGCCGGCTGTCGGCGGCGAAGAAGACATAGCCCTCGGGGCCTTCGACGTCCGAGCGGCGGCCGAAGACCGAGACCAGGCCGGCGACGTTGCCGTTGCCGATGTAGTACTTGGAGCCGCTCGCGGTGAAGCCGCCCTCACCGTCCGGGGTGAGGATCATGTCGGTCGAGTAGATGTCCGCGCCGTGCGTCCGCTCGGAGAGGCCGAAGGCCATGACATGGCCCTCGCTCAGCAGCTTCGCGGCGCGGGCCCGGGCGGCCTCGTTCCCGCTCTGCCAGACCGGTCCCAGGCCCAGGATGGTGACCTGCCAGGTGTACCAGTAGCCCAGACCGTAGAAGCCCAGGATCTCGTTCAGCTCGGCGATCCGCGCGGTGTCCCAGCGCTTCGAGTCGTCCGCGGAGGACGGGGTGAGGAATTCGGCGAAGAGCCCTTCCTTCGCGGCGAACTCCAGGAAGTCGCCGTACCAGGCGCGGTCGACGTAGGTGTCGATGAGTGCCTTCTTGCCGCGCGACTCGAACCAGTCGACGGTGGCGCGGAGCAGCTGTCGGGTGCGCTCGTCGAACTGTACGGGGTCGTAGGTACGCGGGTTGAAGAGCATGTCGACTCCAGGGGAATGAGGGTCAGTTGGCGATGCGGTGGAGCGTGGCGAGCACGTCGTCCAGCCAGGCGAGGGTCATCCGCTCGTACTCGATGCCGCCGCGCAGCACCACGTGCTGCAGCTCCTGCTGGGCGGAGGGCGAGGCCTGGTCGGGAAAGTCGCGCCGCTCGCCGGTGAGGTAGCGGGCCAGCAGCGCGGCATGGCTCTCGCGGTGCCGCTCGACCTCGGAGATGAGTGAGGTCAGTGCGGCCGGGTCGTCGAAGGCGGCGGCGCGGATCTTGACGGCGAGCTCGTGCCGGACGGTCTCCGGTTCGACGGGCTCGCGGAGCCAGGACGCCAGGGCGGCCCGGCCCGGCGCGGCGGCGGAGTACACCTTCTTGTCGGGGCGGCCGTCCTGGGCGACCTCCTCGACGGCGATCCAGCCGTCCGTCTCCATCCGCCGCAGCACCCGGTAGATCTGCTGGTGGGTGGCGGTCCAGAAGCGGCCGATGGAGCGGTCGAAGCGGCGCGCCAGCTCGTACCCGGAGCCGGGCTGCTCCAGCAGGGAGACGAGGATCGCGTGCTCTAGGGCCATGCCGTCATCCTGCTATGCAACGAGTTGCATAGGCAATGAGGCCCGGCCGGGTTGAGACACGGATCACGCGCCGGCCCCCGGCACGTCGGCGCTGCGCTCGCCGGGGCCGGTGCCGCGCGGGATGATGTGAGCCAGGAGACCGTCCACGTCGTGGGCCGCACCCCGGGCCTGCCGCACGCGATCTAACGAGGATCCGATGTCGCACTCCCCGTCCCCCTCCGCGGGCGGCAACGGCCACCCGGCCGGACCGCCCGCCACCGGCAGCTACGGCAGGGACCTCTTCCCGCCCGAGGTGCACGGCGAGGCGACCCGGATCGACTACGGCGCGCTGGCCTACGACGACGTGACGTTCCGGCGGCTGGAAGCCCTCGGGGCCGGGCCCGGGTGGGCCTGCCTGGACGCGGGCGCCGGAACGGGGACCATCACCCGCTGGCTGGCCGGGACGGCGGGCGTCGAGAGTGTGGTCGCCGTCGATCGCGACACGCGCTTTCTGGCGGTGCAGCCGGGAGGCCGCGTGCACACGGTCATCGCCGACCTCGCCGACCCGGAGCTGGCCGATCCGAACCTGGCACCGGGCCGGTTCGACCTGGTGCACTGCCGGTTCGTCCTCATGCACCTGCCCCGGCACGATGCGGTACTGGCGCGGCTCGCCGACTGGGTGGCCCCCGGAGGCTGGCTCGTCGTCAGCGACGCCGTCGACCTGACGACGGCCCGTTCCGCGCACGCGGCGTACCGCCGCACGATGGCCGCCATGTGGCACGCGCTGAGCGACACGATCGGCACCGACATCAGCTGGGTCACCGGCTATCCGGAGCTGCTGCGGTCCCATGGACTGTCCGACGTCGGAGCGGAGATCTACGTGCCGCCGCTGACCCCGGACGCACCGGTGACCGCCTTCTGGCGGGCCACCTGGGAACGGATGCGTCCCGGCCTGGAATCCAGCGGGCTGGTGGACGCGTCGACGGTGGACGAGGCGCTGGCGTATCTGGCGTCCCCGGAGCTGGCCGACCTCTCCCCCGGCATGATCACCACCTGGGGCCGCCGCCCGGCCTGACGCCGCCGCGTGGGGTTCAGGGAAGGCGGCGGTTCAGCGAATGCGGCGCCCCCGGGCCGATGCGATGCTGGAGAGGAGCACGCGGACCGACGGACGAGGCTCCATGGACGCTGAACCGGAGGACGGCGGGCCGGCCCCTCCCGCTCCCGGCCGGGTCTCGCGTCCGCGGGCGCTGCGCCTGGCCCTCGCCGGCTGGCGCACCAGCGGGGATCCGGTGCCGACCACGATCCGCCGTGCCGTACGGATCACTCTCGCCGCCTGCGCGGGCTTCTACACCTGCCTGTACGGCTTCCACCAGCCCGTGGCCGCGACCTATGCGCTCTTCTCCGTCGTCGCGATGGCCGGGCTCTCCCGGATTCCGGGCTCCGGCCGGCAGCGCGCCGCCACCATCGTGACCACCCTGCCGCTCGCCTGGCTGCTGGTGACGGCCGGCACGCTGCTGGCCGTCCGGACCTGGGCCGCCGTGGCCGGGATGGCGGTCATCGGCTTCGCGCTGGCCTTCTCCGCGGTGACAGGTCCGCGACTCGGCGGAGCGGTACCGGGGCTCCAACTCCTCTACATCCTGCCGTGCTTCCCACCCTTCGCACCGCAGATCCTGGACGAACGCCTGGCCGGTACGACCCTGGGCATCGCCGCGCTGGTCACGGCCGAGCACTTCCTGCTGCCCGACCCCGGCCGCCCGTCCTTTCCGCAGCTGCTGGCGACCGCCGCCGACGCGGCCGGCCGCTGCGCCGGTGAGCTGGCCCAGGCTCCCTGGACGCTGAGCGGGGCGGCGCGCCGGCAGGCCCGGGCGGCCGCCGAGGCGCTGCGTCCGGCCCGGATACCGGAGGCGGACCGCCCGGCCGGTCCCAGCGCGCGCCAGCGCGGCCTGGCCCACGCGGGCGCGGCCTCCCGTGAACTGCTGGCGCGGCTGCAGGACCTGGCCGTGCTGCGCGAACAGCCGGTCGCGCTGGGCACCTCGACCGTGCCGGGGCCGACCCTGCACCCGGGCGCCCTCGGGCAGCAGCTGCTGGAGGACGTGCGGGCGGAGGCCGCCGCGGCGGCCTCCGCGCTGCGCAGCGGTGTGGCCCCGCCGTCCCCGGCCGCGCTCAAGGAGTCGTTGCGGGCCTTCCGGAACGAACGGGCCGCCCGCTGCGAGGCGGGCGGCGACGGGACCTCGCCCGCGGTGCTGCGACGTCAGGCGGAGCTGATCGACGCGGCCGAGGCGGCCCTGACCACGCTGCGCGCAGTCGACGTCGCGTCGCGAGCGGCCGCGCCACCGGACCGGCACCGGACCGCCGGCCGACCGGCCCACCCGGAGCGGCCCGCCGCGGACGGTGAACGGGCACTCCCCGACAGCACCTTCTGGTACGCGCGGATGAGCCTTCCGGCGCTGCTGCGGCACCGGCTGGCCGGCCACCTCGGACGCCGCTCCGTCTACTTCCAGAACGCCGTGCGCACGAGCCTGGGCCTGGCCCTCGCCCGGACGGTCGCCGGCGTCATGTCCCTTCCGCACGGCTTCTGGGCGATGCTCGCCGCCCTGACCCTGACGCGCACCACCGCCCTGCAGACCCGTACCACCGTCCGCCAGGCGCTCACCGGCACGCTGCTGGGCGCGATGGCGGCCGCGGGGTTTCTCGTCCTTGTCGGCCGGGACTCCGGGGTGTATGCCGTCGCACTGCCGGTGATCATGCTGGCCACCTTCTGTCTCGGGCCGACCCTGGGCGTCGGCTGGGCCCAGGCCCTGTTCACGCTGACGGTCTCCACGGTGTTCGCCCAACTCGCCCCGGCCGGCTGGCATCTGGCCGAGGCCCGCTTCCTCGACGTCTTCACGGGCAGTCTGATCGGCCTGCTCTGCGGGCTGTTCGCGTGGCCCCGCGGGGGCCTGGACGAGCTGCGCCGTGACACCGGTTCGCTGCTGCGGACCGTCGCCGAGACCCTGACCTCCACCGTCACGGCCCTCAGCGGTGAGCGGGACGGACCGGCCCGCCGGGCACGCCGCGATCAGCCGATCCGGCACGCACTGGTCCTGATGGAGTCGTCCTACGCACAGGCCCAGAACGAGCCGGCCGTCCCGTGGGCGGATCACCTGGACTGGCAGGCCGCGATCATCGCCGGTCATCACGCCGTGCGCGGCGCGGAGCGGCTGCTGGACCACCGGGGCCCGCCCGGTACCCGCCTGGGGCCCGTCGCGAGCACACGGACCACGGGCTTCGCCGAGGACGTCGCCGCCCGCTATCTGCTGCTCGCCGACGAGCTGGACGACATCGGAGCGGGTGCCCCGGCCGGCCCGCCCGCTCCGCCGGCCCGGCGGCCGGCGGAGCGGACCGTCTTCGCCGACGCCCGTTCCGACACACCGCCCGCCGCGCTCCCCCTGCTCTTCGACACGGGAGCCTGGCTGCAGGGCCTCGACGCCGACCTCGGCCGCATCACCCCGGCACCCAGCAGATCCGCCGGCGTTTCGTGAGCGCTCGCCCAAATTGCCCATCGCCGATCGCCGGATCGAAACGAACTCATCGTTGACGACTGACGGCAACCAAAATCGCGCGAGAACGCACATCTTCCGGCGGACAGCAAGAGGTCGAGATCCAGCCAATCCAACAAACGATCTTGAATGGTGCGCCTGGGATATTCACCATGAACCTGTCGACCTGTTCAGGGGCAGCGTGGGCCTATGTAGATGACCTGTGCGCCGAACCCGCGGCTGGCAGGCGACACATGACGGAGGCTCAGTTGCACGGCTACTTCACCACGGAGCTGCACGAGCGCCTACGAGACGAAGTCCGGATGTTCGCCGAGACGGAAGTACGACCCCGGATACCGCAGATGGAGTCCTCCCGGGCCGTCCAGCACGGGCTGTCCCGGCTCATCGCCGCACAGGGCTGGATCGGGGTCACGATCGGGGCCCAGTACGGCGGGATGGGGCTGGGACACCTGGCGAAGACCGTCATCATCGAAGAGCTGTCGCGGGTCAACGGCGCCATGGGAGCGATGGTGCAGGCCTCCCAGCTCGGCGTGGCGAAGATCGTTCACTTCGGCAGCGAGGAGCAGAAGAAGCGCTGGCTGCCCGCGATCGCCGCCGGGGAGTGCCTGCCGACCATCGCGGTGACCGAGCCCGGGTCCGGCGGACACGTCCTGGGGATGACGGCGAGCGCGGAGCGTGACGGGGACTCCTACGTGCTCAACGGCCGCAAGGTCTTCGTCGGCAACAGCCACGTCGGTGATCTGCACGGCGTGGTCGCCCGCACCGGCAGCGGCTCCGGCGGGCTCTCGGCGTTCCTGGTGGAGGCCGGCCACCCGGGCCTCACGCTGGGCCTGCACCAAGAGGCGATGGGGCTGCACGGCTTCAGCTTCGGCGAGCTGACCTTCGACAACTGCCGTGTCCCCGCGGAGAATCTGCTCGGCTCCGAGGGCGACGGACTGGCGGTGGCGTACTCCTCCAGCGTGCTGTACGGACGGCCCAACCTGACCGCGGTCTCGCTCGGGATCCACCGCGCGCTGCTGGAGGAGACCGCCGCGTTCTGCACCGAGCGACATCGCTACGGAAAGCCGCTCCACGATGTGGGGCCGGTCAAGCTGAAATTGGGCCAGATGCAGTCGCGGATGATGACGGCGCGGCTGGCGGCCTATCACGCGGCGTATCTGCTGGACCTGGGACTGCCCTGCGACGCGGAACTGATGAACGCCAAGCTGATCAACGTCGAGTACGCGCTGGACTCGGCGCGCGCCGCGATGGAGGTGCACGCCGCCAGCGGGCTGTTCACCGACCGGCCGGTGGAGCGGTACATACGCGACGCGCACCACATCTTCGCCCCGGCCGGCACCTCCGACGTGCAGCTGCTGCGGCTGGGCGAAGTGGCGCTGGGGCTGGGCAAGGGCCAGTGGTCGCAGCGGTTCGCCGACCTGGTGCGGTCCCCCATGGCGTACGACGAGCAGCTGACCGGCTGACCGGGCCGACCGCTCGCCGGCCTCACCGCCCGCGCCTGCCTCACCGCCCTCACCGTCCGGCTACGCGAGGCCCGCTTCGCGCTGCTGGAGGAGTTCCACGGCCTCGGCCGCCAGGGCCTTGATCGTCTCCAGACCGCTCTGGCCCCAGGGCCGGGGCTCGATGTCGACGACGCAGATCGTGCCGAGGGTGGTGCCCGTCTGGTCGATCAGCGGGGCACCCAGGTAGGTGCGGATGCCCAGCTCGTCCACGACCCGGTTCCCGGCGAACCGGGGGTAGTCGCAGACGTCCTCGAGCACCAGCGACTTGCGCCGGTTGACGACGTGCGGGCAGAAGCCCTGGTCGTACGTCATCTCCCGGCCCGGTTCCGCGGCCGCTTCCGGGGCGGGGGCGTTCTGCGGCCCGGAGGGGGTGTGCAGTCCGGCGAAGTACTGCCGTCCGTCCATGAAGAGGTTGACCATGGCGTACGAGGCGCCGGTGGTCGCCGCGAGGCGGGCGGCGAACTCGTCGAGCTGTGCGTCGGGGCGGTCGGTCAGGCCCATCGCGCGCAGCCGCTCGTCGCGCTGCACCGCCTCGGTGTCCTCGGGGATCAGCAGGTGCCGCTCTGCGGGGTCGTAGATCATGACGGGCCTCCCTGGTCGGGCATGTCTAGTGGGCGGGCTGGTGTCGGGATGACGCGGTGTTCAGCAGGTGGCTGATGAGGTCGATGAGCACCCCGGTCGACGACCGGCTCTCGCGGGCGTCGCACATGACGACCGGCACGTGCGGGCTCAGGTCGAGCGCGGCCCGGACCTCGTCGGGTTCGTAGCTGTAGGCGCTGGCGAACTCGTTGACGGCCACGAGGAAGCGGATGCCGCGGCGTTCGAAGAAGTCGACGGCCGCGAAGCAGTCCGCGAGCCGCCGGGTGTCCGCCAGCACGACGGCGCCGAGCGCGCCGTCGGACAGCTCGTCCCACATGAACCAGAAGCGGTCCTGGCCGGGGGTGCCGAACAGGTACAGGATGTGCGCCGGGTCCAGGGTGATGCGTCCGAAGTCCATGGCGACCGTGGTGGTCGTCTTGTTCTCCACTCCGGCGAGGCTGTCGGTGGCGACACTGGCCGAGGTCAGGATCTCCTCGGTGCTGAGCGGCTCGATCTCGCTGACCGCGCCCACGAACGTGGTCTTGCCGACGCCGAAGCCGCCCGCGACCAGGATCTTCAGCGCGGTGGGAAACAGGTCACTGCTGTCGTCGGCGTAGGCCATCGAGCACTTCCTCCAGAACGGCTCGGTCGGTGAGATCGGCGGGTGGCAGCGGAGGCCGCGCGGTCAGGGCGCCCCAGTCGATGAGGTCGGACAGCACGATCTTGGTGATGGCGACGGGCAGCCGCAGCTGCGCCCCCACTTCCGCTACCGTGACCGGGCTCCGGCTCAGATCCAGCGCCCGGGCGTGGTCGGGCTCCAGGTGCGCCGAGGGGACGCTTCCGGTGGCGCGGACCATGGACAGCATGTCCAGCGCCGCGCTCGGGCGGGTGCGGCCGTTGCTGACGGTGTAGGGGCGAACTAAGCGGCCGGCATCGTCGTCGATCCAGGGCTCGTCCTGCTCTTCCGCCGCCGTCACCGTACAACGTCACCCGTAACGGCCGACGCGGCGCGGGCAGGCGTCTCGAGGTTCGGCCGGACCTGCTGGATCAGCCGGTTCATCTCGTACCCGAGGACGCCGGGGTCGGCGTCCCGGCCGGCCATGACGGCCAGGGCGCTGCCGGAGCCGGCCGCGGACACGAACAGCAGGGCGTCCTCCAGCTCGGCCACCACCTGGCGTACGTGCGGTCCGCCGCCGAGGCGGGCTCCCGCGCTGCCGGCCAGCGACCGCAACCCGGAGGCGACGGCGGCCAGATGGTCCGCGCTGTCGCCGTCGAGGCCGTGGACGGCCTTCTTGAGCCCGTCGGAGGAGAGCAGCACTGCGCTGCGGGTATGAGGGACGCGGCTGACCAGGTCGGTCAGCAGCCATGCGAGATCGCGGCCGGGGGGGACGTCGCTCACCATGGTGAAAGGACTCCTAGCGGGGAAGGTGACGCAGGATCAGGGGTTGGTGTCCGGTCGGCGCGGCAGCCGGTCGGGCTGCTCGGCGCCGGCCTCGGACTCACGTACCCCGATGCGGAATGCCGCCATCAGGTTCGGGTCGGGCTCGCCGCCCTCGTCGTCGCTGCGGGGCGCCGGGCCGTTCCGCAACTGGGGTGCGAGGTGGGACTGGCCGCGGCGCTGCGGCAACGAGGGCCGCCCTTCCGTGGCCGGGGGACGACCGGTCGGGACGGCACCGGTCGGCGCGGACGCGGTTGAGGCGGGCACGGTCGAGGCGGGGCGGGCCGGGTCTCCAGCGAATCCGCCGGAGGCGGGGTACGCCGCGGGTGCCCGGGCGGGCTCCGGCACGGCGGCCCGTACCTCGGCCGGCTGCTGGGGATGCACCGGCCGGCGGCTTTCCATGGAGCGGGCGGACACCGGCGGGCGGCTGTGGTCCACGGGCGCCGCGTCGATCGGCACGGCGGCGTGCGCTCCGGTCCTGGCCCCGATGCCCGCGGTGTGTGCCGAGGCGGCGGGTTGCCGCTGCGGGAGCGCCGGCTGCACCGGCGTCGCGGGCCGCGCCTGGACCCGTGCCGGCGGCTCCTGCTGCGCGGGCTCCGTTCCCACCAGGGCGTGCGGCAGGATCACGAAGGCCTGGATCCCGCCGAAGACGTTGCTGCGCAGCTGGACCGTGACGCCGTGGCGGCGGGCCAGGACGGCGACGACGTAGAGCCCGATCCGGCCGTCCTTGAGCAGTGTGTCCAGGTCGATGCGCTCCGGGTCGGCCAGGAGCGCGTTGTTGCCCTCCTGGGCGGCCAGGTCCAGGCCCAGGCCGCGGTCCTCGACCTCGATGACCAGACCGGCCGTGACCTTCTGCGCCCGCAGCAGTACCTGCGTCTCCGGAGGGGAGAACGTGGTGGCGTTCTCGATGAGCTCCGCGATCAGGTGCACCACGTCGGCCACGGCCCGGCCGTCGAGATTGCCGTCGATCGGCGGGACCAGCTTGACCCGGGCGTAGTGCTCCACCTCCGCGACGGCCGACCTGAGGACCTGCGTCAGCGGCACCGGCTTGCTCCACTGGCGGCGCGACACCGCGCCGCCGAGGACGGCGACGTTCTCCGCGTGCCGGCGGATACGGGTGGCGAGGTGATCGACCTGGAAGAGTCCGCGCAGCAGGTCCGGGTCCTCGACCTGGTGTTCCAGTTCGTCGAGCAGCTGGATGCCCCGGTGGACCAGCGACTGCAGCCGCCGGGCCAGGTTGACGAACACCACGACCTGCTGGTCCGCGGCGCTGGCCGGAGCGACCGGCAGGGCCGCCGCCTGGACCAGCGCGGCGCACGCGGCGTACTGGGCCTGGCGCAGTTCGTCCGTGAGAGCCGTGAAGCGGTCCCGGCCCGCCGTGTTCGCCGGCGCCGGGCCGTGGGACACCGGGGATTCGCCCCGCCGCACCTGGGCGAGCACGTTCTGCAGCTCTTCCCAGCCGCGCGAGTTGACCGCGCGGACCTCCTGCACCCGCCGGTCCACCGCGCGGTCGGCGGAGAGCGCCGCGGCCGATCCCACCGCGAGGATCACCACGGCGAGCACGACGGCTCCGGCGAGCACCACCGCGGCCAGGGATCTGGACGGTTCCACGACCAGCAGCCAGGCCGCGACACCTCCGCCGAGCAGGGCCATGAACAGGGCGGGCAGCACCGCTATCCACCGCAGTCCGGGGACCACGCGTTCCGGGGAACGGCGGCTGCGAGCCTGGGATCTGCCGTGGCGTCCGCTGTCCCGATGATCGGACCGCACGCTGGATGAAGGGAGTTCAGACATCAACGTCCTCAGCACAAGGAGGGTGACCGGTTGTCAACAACCATCACACTAGTAACAACTCGCCACATTCGTGGGGGAAGTCGGTACTTCCGGCCCACAAGATCGTTTATCTCGCCGGTCCGACCCTCCCACGCCCCCGAGAGCTCCAACAGCCTCCCATAGTCGGCGTGTTGGGCGCCAACTGAGACGGAGAGGCAACGCGTGGCCAAGACTGCGGCGGCGCCGGAGCGCGGGGCTCGAAGCTCCGTCGGGAGTTAATTCCAGGACGAGAAGAAACCTTGTCGCCCCTGACCGGGCCTGGTTAGGGTCGGGACATGAGATCGATTCGGCACCTCGGAGAGCAGGCGCGATGCGCCTGCCTCGGTGCGATGCGATGTAGTCGCCGCTGTCGGCTCATTTCCTGCTGAACTGGTTCCACCAGTCGCATTTCCGGCATATAGCCATGAGCTGCAATATTTCGCCATGCCGTCAGCAGGCTGGTGCGGCGCTCTCGCCCGGATCCTGAGACCCCTTCCGCCGGCCGCCCGCCGGCTCGATGCCGTGGTCTCCGCTCCAGGGCACGGGTGCCCCACCGGGCGACCACCTCGGTGACGACGGCGCAGCGCCGCGCCGCGTTCACCTCCCTTTCATCGTCTCGCCGCCGTGTGCCGCCGCGCGGTGTTCACCTGTGGCCGACCATAAGGATTCCCCCGTGCGCAGCAGAACCCGTCCTTCGGACCTTGTCCCCGGCCTCGACCGGCGACTCTTCCTGCAAGCCCTGCTCGGCACGGGCGCCGCCCTCGGGCTCAGCGCCTGCACCACCGCCGCGGCCAAGGGACCCACCCTCTCGTCGACCGCGCCGCTGCCGAGCGCGGTGCCGGCCGGCACCGCGCTGAGCATCGCTTCGTACACCGGACAGCAGGAACTGCAGCTCAAGCTCGCCGGGCTGCTGAAGAACCTGCCCTTCGACGTGTCCTCGTGGCCCAGCATCGGGGCCGGACCGGATGTGATCAACGCGTTCCGGGCGCACTCCCTGGAGGTGGGCAACAACGCCGGCATCCCGCCGATCCAGGCCCACTTCCAGGGCTTCGACGCCCGGATCGTCGCCGTGGACCTGACCCGTAAGCCCACCTACGTGTTCGCCACCAAGCCGCACAGCGACATCCGGTCCGTCGCCGACTTCGCGGGTAAGAAGCTGGCGTTCTCCCAGGGGCAGGCCCAGGGCGTGGTGCTGCTGCGCGCCCTGAAGAAGGCGGGCATCAAGGCGGCCGACGTCACGCTCGTCCCCCTGACCAGCAACCAGTTCCTCACCGCGCTGCAGGCCGGGCAGGTCGACATCGCCCCGCTCGCGATCTCCCAGGTGCCCGCCTATCTGACCCGGTACGGATCGGACGGCGCGCACACCGTCACCACCGACGTCGTGGACCTGCTCAACATCCTGTGGGCGCCCGCCTCGGTCCTGGCGGACTCCGCGAAGGCGGCCGCCATCGCCGCCTATGTCCCGCTCTGGGCCAAGGGTCTCGTCTGGGTGTACGAGAACCCGGGCACCTGGAACGAGGACTACTACGTCAAGACCCAGCACATCACCCTGGATCAGGCCAAGGGGATCACCTCCCTGAGCAACAAGCCGCTGCTGCCCCCGACCTGGGACGAGGCGATCGCCTGGGAGCAGGAGACGATCGATCTGCTCGCGGAAGGCGGCTTCGTCAAGTCCTTCAAGGCCGATGTGCTCTTCGACCGCCGGTTCGAGCCCATCGCGTCCAACGCCGTCGCCGCGCAGTACCGGAGTTGATTCCCGTGACGGACACCGTCTCCGAACAGCTCGCCCCGCCCGGCACCGCGGACGCGGTCGCCGCCGATCCGCCGACCACCGGCGCACCGACCACCGCCACGCCTGTGCGCCGCCGGGTGCGCCGGCTGGCTCCCGGCAAGCGGCTGCCCTACGCCCGTCTCCTCGGACCGGCGCTGCTTCTGGTGATCTGGTCGGTCGCCAACGTGACCGGCTCACTCGACCCGCGCACCCTGCCGGCACCCTGGACGGTCGTGCGCACCGGCGCCCATCTGTGGTCGTCCGGCACGCTCGGTACCGACATCACCGAGTCCTTGTGGCGCGCCGCCCAGGGCTTCGCCATCGGCCTGACCGCGGGCGTGGTGCTGGCCCTGCTCGCCGGGCTCAGCCGGATCGGCGAGGCCGTCATCGACGGCACGGTCCAGATCAACCGGTCCGTGCCGACGCTCGGGCTGATTCCCCTGTTCATCCTGTGGCTCGGCATCGGGGAGACCTTCAAGGTCGCGATCATCGCGATCGTGGTCTACATCCCGATCTACCTCAACCTGTACTCGGCGCTGTCGGGCATCGACCACCGGTTCGTCGAACTCGGCGAGGTGCTCCGGCTGAGCCGGTGGCAGTTCATCCGGCAGATCGTCATCCCCGGCGCCCTGCCCGGCTTCTTCGTCGGGCTGCGGCTCGGGGTGACCGGCTCCTGGCTCTCGCTGGTCGTGCTGGAGCAGATCAACGCCACCAACGGCCTGGGCTACATGATGTTCCAGGCGCAGAACTACGGCCAGACCGACGTGATCGTCCTCGGTCTGCTCATCTACGGCGTCTTCGGCTTCGCCTCCGACTCCGTCGTCCGCATCCTGGAACGGAGGGTGCTGTCATGGCGGCGCTCGTTGAACACCTGACCCCGCCCGCCGTCCACATCAGCGGGCTGACCCGTGGCTTCGGCGAGCGCGTGGTCCTGGACGGCATCGACCTGGACATCCCGCCGGGCCAGTTCGTCGCCCTGCTCGGGCACAGCGGCTCGGGCAAGAGCACCCTGCTGCGGGCCATCGCCGACCTCGACCACGACGTCACCGGCACCGGCGAACTCCGGGCGCCCGAGCGGCTCTCGGTCGTCTTCCAGGACTCCCGGCTGCTGCCCTGGCGCCGGGTCCTGGACAACGTCCTCCTCGGCGCGCGGGGCAAGGACTCGCGGGGCAAGGACCCCGCAGAACGCGGCCGCGGCGCGCTGGCCGAGGTCGGTCTGGCCGGACGCGAACGGGCCTGGCCCAGTCAGCTCTCCGGCGGGGAGCAGCAGCGCGCGGCGCTCGCCCGTTCGCTGGTCTGGGAGCCCGAACTGCTTCTCGCCGACGAGCCGTTCGGGGCCCTCGACGCGCTCACCCGGATCAGGATGCACACCCTGCTGCGCGAACTGTGGGAACGCCACCGGCCCTCCGTGCTCCTGGTGACCCATGACGTGGACGAGGCGATCGTGCTCGCCGACCGGGTCCTGGTGCTCGACCAGGGGCGCTTCGGCCTCGATCTGA
Organism: Streptomyces sp. RKAG337; assembly: GCF_023701715.1. Lineage (NCBI taxonomy): Bacteria > Bacillati > Actinomycetota > Actinomycetes > Kitasatosporales > Streptomycetaceae > Streptomyces > Streptomyces sp. RKAG337. The sequence continues at coordinate 628,637 of NZ_JAJOZA010000001.1, forward strand.
CCATCGACCTGCCGCATCCGCGCTCGTACCGCGACCCGCACCTGGGCGAGTACCGCGAGCGGCTCCTGGCCGCGCTGGGAGTCGAGGAGAACGGCGGGGTGAAGGAGACATGATGACCGACATCCTTTCGACCGAGACGGGACCGGTCACGACCACCGAGACGGGACCGGTCACGTCCACCGAGGCGGGTCCGGTCACGCCGGACCGGTTCCGGCAGGTGTTCCGGAGGCACCCGGCGGGCGTCGTCGTGATCACCACGGATGCCGGCCGCGGTCCCGCCGGATTCACCGCGACCTCACTCACGTCGCTCTCCCTGGAGCCCGCACTGGTGTCCTTCGGCATCGCGTCGACCGCGTCGAGCTGGCCGCACGTGCGGGACGCCGACACCGCCGTGGTGAACTTCCTCGGCGCCGAACAGGAGGCCGTCGCGCAGCGGTTCGCCACCAGTGGGATCGACCGCTTCGGCGGGCCGACCCGCTGGAGCCGACTGCCCGGTGGTGCACCGGTGCTCGACGAGGCGCCCGGGTGGTTGCAGGTCCGGATCGCGGACATCGTGACGGCGGGCGACCACCGCATCGTCATCGCCCGCGTCGAATCGTCCTGGCTCGCCGACCTCCACCGGCCGCTCGTCCACCACGACGGCCGCTACCACTCCCTGCCCTCCGCCCCGCACCCGGACCTTCTCCTTGGAGTCGACGCATCATGAGCAGCACCGACCGCAGCCTGCACTTCAATCTGTTCATCCATGACACCGGCCATCACGAGGCGTCCTGGCGGCTGCCCGAGTCCGAGCCGCTGGCACACATCGACGTCGCCTACCACCAGCGGCTCGCCCGGATCGCCGAGGACGCCGCGTTCGACTCGTTGTTCCTGGCGGACAGTCCCGCGCTGTGGGGCGACCCGGGCCGGCGGCCGAGCGGCCGGCTGGAGCCGACGGTGCTGCTGACCGCACTGGCCGCCGTGACCAGCCGGATCGGGCTGATCGCCACCGCGTCGACCAGCTACAACGAGCCGTACAACCTGGCGCGGCGGTTCTCCTCGCTGGACCACATCTCGGGCGGCCGGGCCGGCTGGAACATCGTCACCACCGCGGGCGACGCGGCGGCGCGCAACTTCGGCCTCGAAGCCCAGCCCGCGCACGCCGACCGCTACGAGCGGGCGGCCGAGTTCATCGAGGTCTCCACCAAGCTCTGGGACAGCTGGGAGGACGACGCGGTCGTGGCCGACAAGGACCGCGGGGTGCACGCCGAGTCGGACCGGGTGCACCGGTTCGGCCATGCCGGCAAGTACTTCCAGGTGGACGGTCCGCTGAACGTGCCGCGCTCACCGCAGGCTCATCCGCTGCTGGTGCAGGCCGGATCCAGCGAGGACGGCAAGGACTTCGCGGCACGCTATGCCGAGGCGGTGTTCACCGCCCAGCCGACCTTCGAGGAGGGCCAGGCGTTCTACGCGGACGTCAAGCGGCGGGCCGCGGCGGCCGGCCGGGACCCGGACGGTGTGAAGATCCTGCCGGGCATCGTGCCGGTCATCGGCGACACCGAGGCCGAGGCGCTGGAGCTGGACGCGGAACTGGGCCGGCTGATCCAGCCGGAGTACGCCAAACTCCAGCTCGCCACCCTGCTGGGGCTCGACCCGGACCGGTTCGCCCTCGACGAGGAACTGCCGGCCGACCTGCCCGACGAGGACGAGATCGAGGGCTCCAAGAGCCGCTACACGCTGGTCGTGGAGCTCGCGCGCCGGGAGCGGCTGACGGTACGGCAGCTCATCGGCCGGCTCGGCGGCGGGCGCGGCCACCGGACCTTCGCCGGCACGCCCGTGCAGGTGGCGGACACCATCGAGCACTGGTTCAGGAACGGGGCGGCCGACGGGTTCAACATCATGCCGGCCGTCCTGCCCTCAGGACTTGAGGTGTTCGTGCAGCGGGTGCTGCCGATCCTGCGGGAGCGCGGTCTGTTCCGCACCGAGTACACCGGCCGCACCCTGCGCGAGCACTACGGCCTGCCCCGGCCCGCCAACCAGTTCTCCTCGACCCTGGTGAACGCCTGACGGGCCGGCAGGCCGCGCTGCCGGACGCTCGCGGTCAGCGGTAGTACGGCTCGACGACCTCCCGCACCTCGTCGAGCAGCGCCGGGCCGTCCTGCGGGACGGGCGGCTGGCCGCTGCCCGGCCGGATGTCCAGGAGCTGTTCGTTGGACAGCGCGAACACCACCCGCCGCAGCCCCGCCCGCTGGATGACCGCCGCGCACATCTCGCACGGCTGGCAGCTGGTGTACATCGTGGTCTCCGCCGCGGTGGCCGCGTCCAGCTCCTTCGCGGCCCACCGCGCCAGTTTCAGCTCCGGGTGCGCGGTGATGTCCTGGTCGGTGAGCGTGGTGTTGTGCTCCTCGGCCAGCACCGTCCCGTCCGGCGCCGCCAGCAGCGACCCGAACGGCGGGTTGCCGTCGGCGCGTGCCTTGGCCGCGAGCGCGATGGCCCGCCGGAGGAGGGCGTGGTCGTCGGGTGTGGTCATGACGGCTCCGTTCTGGTGCGGGGCGGGTGGACGTGCGCGGCGACCCTGGCGAGTGCCTGCCAACTCCCCTGCGGTTGGCAGGTCTCGCCAGGGTCGCCGCCGTAGGTGTCGAGGACGACGGAGTCGGCTCCCAGCAGCCGTAGTTGTTCCAGGTCGTCCACGATCTGGTCGATCGTCCCCTCGCCGGCGAGGCGTTCCGGTCCGACGGCCGGTTCGGGGGTGATCTTCAGAGCGATGCGGGGGCGAAGGCGGGTACGGGGAGCTGTTGCCCGGCCGCGGCCGCCTGCAGCCTGCCGGCGGCTTCGCGCAGCCACGGCATGGTGCAGCGCAGCGGATGCCACGCGTCGCCCAGCCGCACGGCCCGGCGCAGGCCCGCGTCGCTGTTGCCGCCGACCCACACCGGGATCTTCCGGGTTCCGTAGGAGGCGGTGTCCGCCCAGGCCGTCCGGATGTCGCGCAGATGGTCGTCGGTGATGCGGCCACGTTGTTCGAACGGGATCCCGAGGGCGGCGAACTCCTGCCGCGCCCAGCCCACCCCCACCCCGAGAACCAGCCGGCCGTCGCTGAGCTCGTTCAGGTTGGCCGCCATCCGGGCGGTGAGCAGCGGGTGCCGGTACGGAACGATGAGGACCGTCGTGCCGAGCCGGATCCGGGTGGTGAGGCCGGCCAGCCAGGACAGGGTGGTGAAGGGCTCGTAGAAGGGTGCCGGGTAGCGCTCGGCGACGTCGGGCGTGATCGCCACGTGGTCCGAGAGCATCAGCAGGTCGAAGCCCAGGCCCTCCACGGTCTGTGCCCAGCTCCGCAGGAGTCCCGGGTCGGTGCCGGGGCCGAAATTGAGGATGTTGACGCCGATCTTCACAGACCTGAGCCTAGTCAGGGAGCCCGGGTCGCCAGAAGGGATTCCTCCCTGTTCAGCGGCGGTTCGCCCGTGGATTCGCCGGTAATCTGGGCGGATGACGGAGAGTCTTGACGAGACGGACTGGGCGATCCTGGCGGAGCTCCAGAAGGACGGCCGGATCGCCTTCACCGAACTGGCCCGGCGGGTGAACCTGAGCGCGTCGGCGACGACGGAGCGGGTGCGGCGGCTGGAGGCGGCCGAGGTGATCACGGGGTTCCGGGCCGAGGTGAACCTGGAGCGGACCGGGTACGGGGTGCTGGCGGTGATCCGGCTGAAATATCCGGGGACCCGGCACGAGCCGTTGCACCGGCTGATCGAGGAGCGCTCCGAGATCCTGGAGTGTCTGCGCACCACCGGCGACGACTGCTACGTCCTGAAGGTGGCGACCACATCGATGGCCGGCCTGGAGGAGATCGTCGACGCGCTGGCCCAGTTCGGCAGCACGACCACCAACCTCGTCCTCAGCAGCACACTGTCGTTCCGCGGCCCACGAGTGCCCCGGACGCGCACCCGGCCGTTCTGAGCGCGGCCGTTCTGAGCCCGGCCGTTCTGAGCGCGCATCCGGCCGTTCCGAGGATCGCCCCGGCTGCCAGGAGGGTTGCCGCCACGTGGGCGGTGGGCGACGATCAGGCGCCAAGCGTTTCACCGTGGGAGGGGTACCCGTGTCCGACGTCAAGGCCGAGCTCGACCAGTTGATGCGCGCCTTCCTCGGCGCGTTCACCAACACCGCCGGCAACCGGCCGAACGTCGACGTCGTCCGCGAGGTGTTCATCCCCCAGGGGATGATCATCAAGAATGTCGGGGCCGAGCCCGTGATCTACGACCTCGACGCGTTCATCGAGCCCCGGGAGAAGATCCTCACCGATGGGACGCTGACGGAGTTCTCCGAGTGGGAGGTCGCCGAGCGGACCGAGATCTTCGGGTCGATCGCGCACCGGTTCAGCGACTACCGCAAGTCCGGTTTCCTCAAGGGTGAGTGGTTCGAGGGCTCCGGCCACAAGACCACACAGTTCGTCCGGACACCTGCCGGCTGGCGAATGAGCTCGATGGCCTGGGACGACGTGGAGTAGCTGACGCCGCGCGCAAGGGCAGGCTCTCGCGAGGGGCGCCGTGCCGCTCGGCGGTGCCCGGCGTGGTTACTCCGTACGGGCTCCTGCCCTTATTCCAGAAGGGCCAGAACCAGACCTGCGGGCCTCCCTCAGCCGGCCGCCTGCTTCACGATCTCGCCGATCCGCGCCTCGTCGGTGGCGCTCAGCTCCCTCAGGGCGTAGGAAGTCGGCCACATGGCGCCGTCGTCGAGGTGCGCCTGGTCGCTGAAGCCGAAGGTCGCGTACCGCGAGTTGAACTTCTGCGCGCTCTGGAAGAAGCAGACGACCTTGCCGTCCCTGGCGTACGCGGGCATCCCGTACCAGAGCTTCGGTGCGAGGTCCGGCGCACTCGCCTTGACGACCGCGTGCATCCGTTCGGCCATCACCCGGTCCGAGTCCACCATTTCGGCGATCTTCGCGACCACGGCGGCTTCCTCCTCCGCGGCCTTTTCGGCGCGCGATCCGCGGCGGGCGGCGGCCTTGAGCTCCTTGGCGTGCTCCTTCATCGCGGCGCGCTCCTCGTCCGTGAATCCCTCGAAGGTCGAGGCGGCCGGGGTGTTCTTCTTGGCGGGCTGCTGGATGTCCGTCATGGCGGAATTCCTCCTGGTACGTAACGTGATGGATGGCATCGTCGTGCTGGGGAGCTGCCGCGGCGGCAGCTCCTCCGAAATTGGCGTTCACGGGGCGATGCGCCCCTGGTGGCCCCGGATCGGCCGGCCGGCGGGTCCTTGCCCGCCGGCCGGGGCGGGTGCCCGTCAGCCCCAGGCGCCGGCGATCTGGCGGGTCGTGGCGTTGAGGCGGTTGAACATGTTGGTGACGCCGATCATCAGGACGATCGCGGCCAGCTGCTTCTCGTCGAAGTAGGTGGCGGCCGTGTCCCAGACCTCGTCGCTCACCGGGTCGGAGGTGTCGGCCAGCCGCGTCGCGGCCTCGGCCAGCGCGAGGGCCGCCCGCTCCTCGTCGGTGAAGTACGGGGCTTCCCTCCAGGCGACGACCGTGGCCAGCCGCTCGTCGCTCACTCCGGCCTTGCGGGCCGACTTGGCGCCGCCGTCGACGCAGGCGCTGCAGCCGTTGATCTGGCTGACCCGCAGATGCACCAGCTCCAGCGTCTGGCCGTCCACCCCTCCGGAGTGCACCGCCTTGAAGAGCTGCTGGATGGGCTGCATCGCGTCGGACAGTACGGCGGCGGGGTTCTGCATACGGGACTGCATCTCGGTCTGCTCCTCGTGTCGTTCGGTACCCCGTTCTCCCCGGGGTGTGACTCCATAACAGCCGTTCCCGCCCGCCACGACGACGGCGATGGGACGCCCTGGGACAGCTGGAACAGCCTTGACCAGCGGAGAAACGGCCCGGAATACTTCGGCCGGAGCGGGACAGGGAGACGGGGGAATGGTGGACATGGAACAGCGAACAGCCAAGGCCGACCCACAGGACGAACTGTCCGCCCGACTGCGCATGCTGCAGGAGCTGTCCGGGCTCGGCGTCCGGGCTCTCGCGAAGGACGCCGGACTCAGCTCGTCATCGCTGTCGCGCTACCTCAGCGGACAGACCGTGCCACCCTGGCCTGCGGTGATCGCCCTTTGCCGGCTCGTCAAGCGCGACCCCCGCCCGCTGCGACCCCTGTGGGAACGGTCCTCGAACCCGTTGCCCGCGCCTCCGAAGGCCAGCCGGCTGGCCCAGCCGAAACCCCGCAACGATCTACCGCGTGACGTACCGGACTTCACCGGCCGTGAGACCCAACTCGCGGCCTTGCTCGCCGCGGTGGACAGTCACCAGGTGGTCGCCGTCGACGGCATGGCGGGCATCGGCAAGACCTGTCTGGCGGTGCACGCCGCGCACCGGCTCACCGACCGGTACCCGGACGCCCAGCTCTATGTGGACCTGCACGGATTCACCGAGGGCCGGGAGCCGTTCGATCCCGGTTCGGTACTGCGGATGCTGCTCGGCGCGCTCGGCGTCCCGTCCGAGAGGGTCCCGCAGGAGGGCGTGGAACAGCTGGCCGCCTGCTGGCGGTCGGAACTCGCCGGCCGGCGGGCCGTCGTGGTCCTCGACAACGCCGCCGACGCCGACCAGGTCCGCCCGCTGCTGCCCGGCGCCGGCCCCTCCGTCGCCCTGATCACGAGCCGCAACCGGCTGCTGGGCCTGGACGAGGTGCCCCCGGTCTCACTGGACGTGCTGAGCCCGCAGGAGAGCGCGGAGCTGCTGGCCCGGGCCAGCGGCGACCCCAGCGGCCCCGACGGCCGGCTGGCCCGCGATCCGCGGTCCGCCGCCGAGGTGCTGCGGCTGTGCGGCCATCTGCCGCTGGCCCTGCGGCTGGCGGCGGCCCGGCTGCGGCACCGGCCGGGCTGGACCGTCGGCGTCCTCGTCGAACGGCTGTCGGAGGGCGCGACCGAGTTCGACACCGCGTTCGCCATGTCCGTACGGCAGTTGGACCGCTCCAAGGCACGTCTGTTCCGGCTGCTGGGCCTGCTGCCGGGAACCGCCTTCGACGAGTACGTGGCGGCGGCCCTGGCGGACGTGCCGCTGAACAGCGCCCGGGAGATGCTGGAGGACCTGCTCGACGCACACCTGGTCCAGCAGCCCGCGACGGGCCGGTACCGGCTGCACGACCTGGTGCACCAGCACGCCCGACGGGCCTGCGAAGAGCAGGACTCACCGGCCGATCGGGAACGGGCGCTGGGCCGCTTCCTCGACTACTACGTGCACGCGGCGGCCGCCGCCGACGCCGCGCTGCCGGTCCTGTCGCCCGGCCGGCCGGCCTCCGCGGGCCGGCCCCCGGCCGCACTGCCGCGGTTCCCCGACAAGAACGCGGCTCTCGGCTGGCTCGTCTCGGAGTACGAAACGCTGATCGCCGTCTTCGAAACGGCGGTCGCCATCGGGGCCGATGTGCACGTGCGCGAGCTGCCGCGCTTCCTGCGGGCGTACTTCGCGCGGCGCTGCGGCACGACACACCTCAACTTCCTCTTCGAGCGGTCACTGGCCGCCGCGGAACGCCTGGGTGATCCGCTGCAACTGGCCGAGGCGCACAGCGACCTGGGCTTCGCGCGCTACAACGCGGGCCGGATGGCGGAGGCGGGCGCCGCGTACGAGGCGGCCGAACTGGGGCTGTCCCGGGCGGGGGACGTCCGTTCGGAGGCCGAACTGGCCATGCGCCGCGGCTATCTGAGATCGGACGAGGGGCATGTCGACGAGCCGCTCGAACTCTTCCGGCTGGCGGGGAAGTTGTACGAGGAGGCCGGCTGCCCGACGGGTTCGGCCCACGCGGCCGCGTCGGAGGCCTGGGCGATGCTGCAGCTGGGACACCGCGACCAGGCGGCGCAACGGGCCCGCGAGGTGCTCGACATTCCCCACGCGGACCCGTCCTGGCCGCCCACCCTGACGGCGCGGATCACCCTCGGCGTGGCCATCGCCGTCGATTCGCCTGACGAGGCGGCGGAACACCTGCACCAGGCGCTGGCACTGGCCCGCGAGGACGGGCACATGAACAACGAGGCCTGGTGCCTCAACTGCCTGGGCGTCGCGCTGCGGCAGATGGGCCGGTACGAGGAGGCGCTGGCCAGCCATCGGGAGGCGTTCGCGCTGTTGGACGAGCTGTTCGAGGACCACTGGAAGATCCATTTCCTCAACGGCTACGCCGAGACCTGCCGGCTCGCGGGCCTCCCCGACGAGGCCCTGCGGCTGCACCGGCAGGCGCTGGAGCTGGCCCCGAAACTGGGATTCCGGTCCGAGGAGGCGCTGGCCCACGAGGGGATCGCGATCGTGCTCGACGCAACGGATCCGACCGCGGCCGCCGAGCACCGCGCGGCGGGGCAGGCCGTCCTGCGGGAGCTCGATCCCGTGGCGTACTGATCGCGGGGCGGTGTCCGCAAGGGGGCGGCGGCCGGACGCCGGACGCCCACCCCAACGCCCGCCGCCCACCGCCCACCGCCCACGCCATCAGTAGACGTCGCGGACGTACCGCTTGTCGGACGCCAACCGCCGGACGTACGCGGCGGCCGACTCCTCGTCCAGGCCGCCGTGTACCGCGACGATCTCCCGCAGCGTCCGGTCGACGTCCTTGGCCATGCGGCCCGCGTCGCCGCAGACGTAGAAGTGGGCGCCGTCCTGGAGCCACCGCCACAGCCGCGGACCGTGCTCGCGCATCCGGTCTTGAACGTAGATCTTGTTGCGCTGGTCGCGTGAGAAGGCGACGTCGAGGCGGTCCAGCCGGCCGGAGGCGCGAAAGGCCTCCAGCTCCTGCTGGTAGTAGAAGTCGGTGGCCGCACGCTGCTCGCCGAAGAACAGCCAGTTGGGTCCGGTGTGACCACGGGCCTGCCGGTCCTCCAGGAAGCCGATGAACGGTGCGACGCCGGTGCCGGGACCCACCATGATCATGGGTGTGGCGGATCCGGCGGGCGGTCGGAAGTCCGGCGAGCGCTGGACGAACACCTGCACCGGACCGTCGTCGGCGCTGTCCGCCAGATACGTGGAACAGACGCCCGTCCGGTCCCGGCCGCGGTCGTTGGTGTAGCGGACGACGGACACCGTGAGGCGGACCTCACTGGGATGTGCCAGTGGGCTGGAGGAGATGGAGTACAGACGGGGCTGCAGTCGTTTGAGAACCGCGGCCCACTCGGCGGCGGAGGCCCGGACGGGGAAGGCGCCGACGACGTCGGCGGCCTGCCGGCCCCAGCTCCATTTCGCCAACTCGCCCGTGTTGTCGGGGCGCAGGAGCCGCTGGAGGTCGCGGTCGCCGGTGCGCGCGGTGACGAACTTGAGGAGGGCGGGGGTGATGCGGGTGATGTCGAAGCGGGTCCGCAGAGCTTCGCCGAGAGGGATGGCACCGCTGTCGGGGACGTCCACACTCTCGTCGGGGTCGAGGCCGGTGAGGGCGAGCCACTCGGCGACGAGTGCGGAGCCGTTCACCGGCCACACACCGAGGGCGTCGCCCGCCTCGTAGGCGAGTTCGGCGCCGCGTGTGTCGAAGGCGAACTGCCGTACCTCCTTCTGCGATCCGGGCAGACTGAGCAGGCGGTTCCCGATGAGCAGGGTCGCGAACGGGGACGCCTTGGAGAAGGCCGCGGGCGCGGCCGGCCGGGCCGTGGCGGAGGGTGCGACGGCGGTGGCGGGGGTGGTGGCCAGGGTGGTGGTGATCCGGTCGAGCCACTGCGCGGCGGCTTCGTCGTAGTCGGGTTCGCAGTCGGTACGCGGGTGCAGGCGGGTGGCGCCGAGTTCCGCGAGACGATCGTCCAGGCGGCGGCCGTGGCCGCAGAAGTCGTCGTAGCTGGAGTCGCCGAACGCCAGGACGGCGTACCGCACACCGTCCAGCCGGGCGGCATCGGGAGCGGTGAGACCCTGCCAGAAGGCGGCGCCGTTGTCGGGGGCGTCGCCGTCGCCGAAGGTGCTGGTGACGATCAGCAGGTCGGTGCCGGGCGTGAGCCGCTCGGGGGCCGCGTCGGCCATCGGGAGCAGGGTCGATACGCGTCCGGCCCCGGTGAGGTGGCCGACCGCGGTGGCGGCGAACTCCTCGGCGTTTCCGGTCTGCGAGGCCCACAGCACGAGCAGTTCCCGGGGCGGCGCGGCTTCGGGGGCCACGCCGGTGGCGGGGAGCACGGGAGCGGCAGGGGAGGCGGGGGCGGTGGAGGTGGTAGAGGTGGCAGGGGCGGCGGTTCGGGAGAACATGCCGGCCAGCACGCCGTCCACCCACAGAGCCGTCCCGGGGTCGAAGGGCGCGTCCGCGGGCAGCACCGGGACACCACCGGACGGCGCCAGGGCGACACCGGAGAGGAATCCGGACAGGTAGCGGCGCTCCTGTTCGCCCAGTACCGGCGCGGGGAGGTCGGTCAGACCGAACAGTGTGGTCAGCGCGGTCAGCGCGGGGACGGCCGCGGCCGGCTCGGGCGACTCGGGCGACTCGTCGCGGGTCGGCGGTGCGGCGGGCACCGCGTGCGACTGCTGCTCCTGGACCCCGCGGCCGACTCCGAGGCCGACCCCTGGGTCGGTCTTCCTGGGTGCCGGGGCCGCCACCACGCGCAGCGCCACGGCACAGGCCTTGAACTCGGGCTGGAACGAGATCGGGTCGACGGCGTCGTTCGTGACGGCGTTGATGCCGAGGTATTCGCCGAAGAGGTCGTTCCAGTGGAACGGCGCGAAGCAGTTCCCCGGGCGTACCCGGTCGGTGACGACGGCGGGCAGGACGGCACGACCACGGCGGGAGGCGACCTCGATGTGGTCGCCGTCCCGGGCGTCCATGGCGGCGGCGTCGTCGGGGTGCAGTTCGACGAACGGACCGGGGTTGAGCCGGTTGAGTCTGGCGACCCTTCCGGTCTTGGTGAGGGTGTGCCACTGGTGCTGGAGCCGCCCGGTGTTGAGGACGAACGGGTAGTCGTCGTCGGGGAGTTCGGCCGCCGGCAGGTGCGGGCGGGCGAAGAACTGCGCGCGGCCGGTGGGGGTGGGGAACGCCAGCCGGGGCCGGGTGCCGTCCGTGCGTTCCAGCAGGCTCTGGCTGACGCCGTCGTTGAGATAGCGGATCGGGTTGCGGTCGCCGCCGTCCGGGGACGGGGCCGGCCACTGCACCGGCGTCTCGCGCAGCCGCCGGTAGCTGACGCCGCGCAGATCCCAGCCGGTCTTCGGGTTCCAGGCCCGCTTGAGCTCCTCGAAGACGTCCTCGGCGCCCGCGTAGGTGAAGGCGTCGGCGAAACCCATCTCGCAGGCGACGCGGGCGATGAGCTGCCAGTCGGGCAGCGCCTGCCCTGGCGGGTCGACGACGCCCTGGACGAGGGTGAGGTTCCGCTCCGAGTTGATCATGATGCCGTCGGACTCGGCCCACAGCGTGGCGGGCAGCAGGACGTCGGCGTACGCGTTGGTCTCGGTCTCCGCGAACACGTCCTGCGTGATGACCAGTTCGGCGGCCTCCAGACCGGCGATGACGGTCCTGCGGTTGGCGACGGAGGCGACCGGGTTGGTGCAGATGATCCAGCACGCCTTGATGTCCCCGGCGGCCATCCGCTCGAACATCTCCACCGTGCCCCGCCCGACCGCGGTCCGCAGCGTGCCCGCCTCGACGCCCCACAGGTCCTCGATGAAGGCACGCTCCTCGTCCACGAGGACGGAGCGCTGGCCGGGCAGGCCCGGTCCCATGTAGCCCATCTCGCGGCCGCCCATCGCGTTGGGCTGGCCGGTGAGGGAGAACGGCCCGCTGCCGGGGCGGCAGATCGCCCCGGTGGCGAGGTGCAGGTTGACCAGGGCGTTGGTGTTCCAGGTGCCGTGCGTGGACTGGTTGAGCCCCATCGTCCAGCAGCTCATCCACTCCCCCGCCTCGCCGATCCACCGCGCGGCCCGCCGGATGTCCGCCTCCGGTATCCCGGTGATCTCGGCGACCTTCGCGGGCGGGTGGTCGGCCAGGAAGGAGGGCAGCTCCGCCCAGCCGTCGGTGAACTCCGCGATGAACGCCTCGTCCGTGTGGCCGTTCGCCACCAGCAGGTGCAGCAGTCCGTTCAGCAGGGCCAGGTCCGTGCCCGGCTTGATCTGCAGGAACAGGTCGGCCTTGGCGGCGGTGGCGGTGCGCCGTGGATCGACGACGATGAGCTTCGCCCCGGCCGACTTGACCCGGTCCATCATCCGCAGGAACAGGATCGGATGGCAGTCGGCCATGTTCGCGCCGATCACGAAGAACGCGTCCGCGTGGTCGAAGTCCTGGTACGAGCCGGGCGGGCCGTCCGCACCCAGCGACAGCTTGTAGCCGGAGCCTGCACTGGCCATGCACAGCCGGGAGTTGGACTCGATCCGGTTCGTCCGCACGAAGCCCTTGGCCAGCTTGTTCGCCAGGTACTGCGCCTCCAACGACATCTGCCCGGATACGTAGAACGACAGCGCGTCCGGCCCGTGCTCGTCCAGAATCGCGCGCAGCCGCCCGGCGACCGCCGTGATCGCCGCGTCCACGTCCGTCCGCACGGGCTCGGCACCGCGCTCGGCCCGGATCAGCGCCGTGCCGGCCCGCCCGGTGGCGGCCATCATGTCCGCGCTCGTCGAGCCCTTCGTGCAGAGCCGCCCGAAGTTCGCCGGGTGCTTCCTGTCACCGGAGACCTTGGCGACGGTCCGCCGGCCGGTGGAGGCGTCCCGCCCGATGTCGAGCACGACGCCGCAGCCGACCCCGCAGTACGAGCAGACCGCCCGCACACTGTCCGCCTCCGACCCTGGCGCCGTCACCGTCACTCCCTCCCCGGGGCTCGCAGCCCTCGCCCCGTGCCCGCCGGGCGTGGAGCGGCGGGTGTGGAGCGGCGGGCGGTGGGACGTTCCCACGGTCGCCACCCTAGGAAGGCGGCATTACCGGGTGGTCACGGCGCGTGGGTACAGGGGGTTAACCGGATCGCACAGGGCACTCCGCGCAGGTGTGAGCGCCAGGTTCCCGGCCGCGGGACGACCTCGGTCCTGGCGCGGCCGTCGACACCGCTGCACCGCGCCAGGTGTGTCGCACACGGACAGGTGAACCGGGTTCCTCAGCGCTTTCAGGTCACTAGGGGCGGGAGCCGTGCAGCTCCCATTCCCACAGGGCCTCGCACAGCAGGTCCAGGCCCTGGCGCAGGTGGCGCCGGTAGGTGCCGTACGGCAGGCTCAGGCGGCGGGCGGCGGCCTCCTGGGTGGGGGCGCCGGAGAAGTAACTCGCCGTCAGTGCGTCGCGGGCCCGCACTCCGCGCGGGTCGCGGGCGAGGTCGTCAACGGCCTGGCGCAGCAGGGCGCGCAATTCCTCGACGGGGTCCGTGAAGTCGGCCGCCAGGCGGGCGCGCATCAGGGCGCAGGCCGCGAAGGCGCCTGGGTCGCGCCAGTGCGACAGGGCTTCGCGCACGGCCTGGTCGAACGCGCTGCGCGAGCCGTGCGGTGGTCCGGACTCGGCGGGCGCGTCGGGAGCCGATATGAAGCGGCCGATCCAGGCCTCGACGGGCACCTGTCGCCAGTCGACGCCGAACAGCCCGTAGGTGTGCTCACCGACCAGCGGTCGCGCACCGGTGTCGGCGAGGCTGCCCCTGACGCGCTCGGCCCAGGCGTCGGCGTCGCGCCAGACGGCGAAGCCGTATGCGCGGCCGCGGGCGCGGGCGGCCTCCGCCTGGGCGCGGGAACTGCTCAGGTCGATGACGCGCGAGGGGACCTGGTACCGCTCGGGGTAGACCGAGAAGCGGCTCACGCCGATGTGATCGCCGGGGCTCACCGGCGCCGTGGCGTCGGTGTACGCCCAGGCGGCCGCGATCACGGGATCGGTGGCCAGGTCCTGGGGGTCGGGAGGGGCCGGCAGGGCGAGTCGGGCCGTGAACGCCACGATCCGGCCCGTGCTCACCAGACGGTAGACGCTGAAGGCCTGCGGCTGGCGCCGCGCCCAGTAGCGGACCAGATCCGCGGATTCCGGGCCCTCGGTCTCCTCGGCCATGCGCAGTACGGCGTCGAGGTCGTCCGGGTGCAGCGGACGGTCGTGCACCTCGTCCTCACGGGACCACGTGCGCAGTCGCGCGAGGATCTCCACCTCACGGAAGAGGTAGAAGAGTTCGTCGGTGACCGTCCAGACCCGCTCCTCGGGTGCCTCGCGCAGCAGGCGCATGTACTCCTCCGCCAGCCGCAGGCGCATCGTCACGTAGGCGTTGGGTGCCCGCCAGCGCAGGTCGGCGGCGAGGGTCTCGCGGGCGGCGTCGTGCGGGTGGAGCCCCCGGTGCGTGGACTCCATGAAGGGCAGCTCCCGCAGCCAGCCGAAGAGCAGATGGGCGTCCTCCTCGGGCAGTACCGCGGACAGCAGCTCCTCGGACGTCGAATGTGCCTGCGCCACCACCTCCAGGGCGCGGCGGTGCGCTGCCGTCGGCACCTCTCCGATCAGCCCCGCCAGCAGGGTGCGCAGGACGTCGGCCGAGGGCGCCCACGTCTCCTCCCTGTTCCAACCCGTCGAATCCGCTGCCGCGGCGAGGGACAGGGCCAGCGGGTTGCCTCCGGCGAAGCGGAGCACCAGGTCCCGCAGTTCGGGCCGGATCCGCGCCGCGACCAGCAGGCTCCGGGCCTGCTCCGCGGAGAACGGCTGCAGTTCGGTCACGTGCAGGAGCCCGGCCCAGGCGGGGTCGGAGCTCCACTGCGGCTGCGGTGCGAGCCGACCGCCCAGGACGACCAGGGCGCCGTCCGCGGCGCGCGGCAGGAAGTGGTGCCACAGCCAGCTCTCCAGCCACTGGCACTTCTCGAAGGAGTCCACGAACAGGACCGTTCCGGCGACGTCCAGGAACGGGGCGGCCGCGCGCTCGAAGTCGGCCGGATCCCGGCCGACGAAACGGCCGTCCAGTTCGACGAGCGGCCGGCCCGCCTTACGGGCGTGGTCCGCCAGGCGCCGCAGCAGCGTCGACTTCCCGATGCCACCCGGCCCGGACACGTAGAACGCGAACGGCGCCTGCGGATCGCAGGCCAAAGCCGCCGCGAAGCGAGCGAGTTCATCGTCCCGGCCGATGAAGGCCTGTACTCGCGCGCTGCTCAGTCTCTCTCCGATGGAGACCATGGCGGCTCCCCTCCGCTCGTCTCAGCTCCGGACAACGCAGCCCGGAAGTTCCCTCCGAACCTCGCGGTGACCGGCACCGGCACTGCCTCCGCCACCGGCGCGAGGCATGTGTGGCGGCGGTCCGGCCCGCCCGTCACTTGATGGTTCCCAGGTTTTGGTCGTCGTCGTGGCCCGTGACCAGAAGGGTGGTCTCCTCGACGCACTGGAATCGCCCGTCGGGGGCGAACCGGGCGAAGAGGTACACCTCGGTGCGTGAGGTGCGGCCGTTGTTCCTGGTGACGGTGACGGAATGGCGGTCCGCGTAGCGCGGACCGTCGCGGAATTCGTCGTGGACCTCGATGTGCCCGCTGAGCACCACGGAACGGAGACGGGTCATGTGCTGGGTGAAGCCGGCCCGGTCGCTCCACTCGCCGTTGGTGCGCTGGCGGTAGTCGGGCGTGAAGTGCCGGTCGATGGCTTCGTCGAGGTCGAGGCCCGGGGTGAACAGCAGGTCGTTGATGGCTCGGGTGATGTCGGTCGGAGTCATCGCTGTTCTCTCCCGGTGGGGGTGGTGGTCGTGCGCACGGCAGGCCCTGACTCCTGGAGCAAGGGAGGATAGGGCGCCGGCCGACCTGGTAGAGGGCAGGACGAGGGGCCGGGTTCCGCCCTGGCCGGTGCACCTTCGTGGACCGGTGTGAAGTCCAGCGACAGGGCGGCGGGACCGCGGGTGTACAGGCCGGTCTCGCGGTAGCGGAAGCCGGGGCTGTAGCGGACCTGGTCGAGCAGGGGGAGCAGTAGCGCGGCCACCGTCTCGATTTCGGCGCGGGCGAAGGCCGCGCCGACGCACTGGTGGAGTCCGGTGCCGAAGGCCAGGTGCTGGGCGGCGGCGGTGAAGGAGCGATCGGTGCCCAGGTCCTGGCGGTGGATGTCGAAGGTGTCCGGGGCACTGAAGGCGTCGGGGTCGCGGTTCGCCGCGCCGATCATGCAGAAGACGGTGGCCCCTGCCGGGACGACGGTGCCGGCGAACACCGCGTCCTTCTCCGCTTGGCGGGGAACGAGCTGGACGGGCGGGGTGTACCGCAGCGTCTCGGCGATCGCGGCCGACAGCAGGGCCGGGTCCTGGCGGACCTGCGCCAGCTGCTCGGGGTGGTCGACCAGATGCTTGAAGAGGAGCCCGAGGGTTTTGTCGGCGGGCTCGACGGCGGCGACCAGGACGTTGATGATCAGCGCGGTGACGTCGCGGTCGCTCATGGCGATGCCGTCGAACCCGGCCGTGCACAGCTTCGATATCAGGTCCTCGCCGGGGAGGCGGCGCCGCTGTTCGATGACGGGGGCGAGGTAGGCCTCCAACTGCTCGGCACAGTCCAGGCAGTGCCGACGGCGTTCGGGAGTGAGGCCCATGCTGGTGATGAACTCGCCGACCCCGTTGAGCCAGCCGGAGACCTGCTGCCAGTCCTGTTTGTCCAGGCCGAGGACATCGAGTGTCACATAGACGGCGAAGGGCTTGCCGAAATCGTTGACGAGGTCCATCCGTCCCCGGGGAAGAAAGGGCGCGACGAGCTCGGCGGCGTCGGCGTGGATGGCGCGGGTCTGCTCCTGCAGCGCCTGTCCGGTGAAGCCCCTGACGACGATCTTCCGCTTGGCGGTGTGCTCGGCCCCGGTCATCTGGGCGAGGACCGGTCCGCGCATCACCGGCTCGGCGCGCACCTGAAGTGTCTCGGTGGTGAACGCCTCGTGATCGGTCAGCACCCGCTTCACGTCCCGATGGCGGGAGAGGAAGTAGCTGTCGATGGCCGGCTCGTAGTGCACCGGTGACCGGTCCCTCAGCCCGGCGAAGTACCGGTAGGGATCGGCGGCGAAGTCCTCGGACAAGACGCTGAAGCGAGGATCAACCATGGGCACGGCGGCCTTTCAAGGGGAACGGGCGCGGAGGGAACGCTGCGGCAGCGGCAGGCGATTCGGTGGTGGCAGGCGCTTCGGTGGTGGCGGTGGTGGCGATGGCGGTCAACAACTCTGATCGAGATGTGGGATTCGCCGGGAAGTGAATCCGGCCGATGAAGATCCGCTGACCGAGTTCTCAGGCCGTCGGTAAGCGCCACGTGATGCGCCGACGCTGGCGACGGGGAGCGGAACGGGGACCGGGACCGGAGTGGTCGTCCGCAGACGCGTACGTCATGCGCGGACGGCGGAGCACCGCCTGCCGACCCACGGCCGGGCAGGCAACTCGCACTCTGGACAACGCTGTCGGCCCCTACGTCGGGACGGTCGATGAGGTCTACCGTCGGGATGACTCGACGCCGACCCACCCATGGAAATTGTTGGGTGGACTATAACCCGGAGATCCGCCGGGACGTGAGGCTCTGGGATCGCGGCAGGTCAGGCCCCTGACGATGGGCTGATCAGCCGACCGTTCACCGGCGGGAACGGGTGGACAGGTGCGGACAGGAGTGGACAGTGCCCGCCCCTGCCGGGCCTGGAATGTGGACAGCGCCCGGCACGAAGCTCTGCGTCATGAACCTCCGACGCACACAAAAGGGCCGGACGCCCCCAACCCCTCGGTCCCGTCCTCGGCCGGCGGCCGTGCTCGCGGCGCTCGCCGCGGCCCAGTTCACCGTCATGCTCGCCACGTCGATCGTGAACGTGGCGCTGCCCCAGATCCGCGCGGGGGTGGGCCTGTCGGACGGCGGCACCACGTGGGTGGTCAACTCCTACGGCCTGGCGTTCGGGGCGCTGCTCCTGGCGGGCGGGCGGGCGGCCGACCTGCTCGGGCGCCGCCGGGTGCTGATCGCCGGCCTCACGCTGTTCGCGGTGTCCTCGCTGGCGGCAGGAGTGGCCGCCTCCCCCGGCGTCCTGATCACCGCCCGCGCCGTTCAGGGCCTCGGCGCCGCCGCCATCGCCCCGGCCGCGCTCGCTCTGACGATGGACCTGTTCCCGTCCGGCCCCGGGCGTGGCCGGGCGTTGGGGGTGTGGGGCGCGGTCTCCGGTGCGGGAGGGGCGGGCGGCGTCCTGCTGGGCGGTGTGCTCACCCAGGCCTGGGGCTGGCCCTGGATCTTCTACGCCGTCGCCCTCGGGGCGGCGCTGGTCCTGGTCGCCGTGGCGGCCCTCGTGCCGCGGGAGGCGGCCGGGCACAAGGCCGGCCAGAAGGCCGGGCGGTTCGACCTGTTGGGGACCGCCACCGTCACACTCGCCCTGACCTGCCTGGTCTGGGGGCTGACCACCGCACGCGGCGCCGGCTGGACGGACGGCCGGGTGCTCGGCACCCTCCTCGGCGCCGCCGTGTTGCTCGCGGCCTTCGCCGTGATCGAGCTTCGCCGACCGAACGCGCTGATCCCACCGCGGCTGTTCACCACCGGCCGCGTCGCGTCGGGCAACCTGCTGATGGCGCTGCTGGGATCCGTGTGGATCGCCCTGTTCTTCTTCCTGCCGCTCTACCAGCAACTGGTGCTCGGATCGAGCCCCTTGGTCACCGGTGCGGGCCAACTCCCGCTCGCCGGCGCCAACATGCTCGGCGCCGCCATGGCGCCCCGCATCTCCCGGCGCATCGGCGGCACCGCGACCGTGACCGCGGCCCTGCTCACCGAGGCCGCCGGACTGCTGTGGCTGTCACGGATCAGCGCCGACGGGAGCTACCTCGGCGACGTCCTCGGTCCGAGCATCCTGATCGGCCTCGGTCTGAGCATCGCCTTCGTCCAGCTCACCGCGTTCGCCGTGGACGGCGTCCCGCGACAGGACGCGGGCCTGGCCGGCGGACTCGTGAACACCACCCGCCAGGTCGGCGGTGCGATCGGCCTCGCCGCCCTGACCACCCTGGCCGGTTCCGTCACCGCCCACGCGGCCACGCACCAACCCCACCTGGAAGCCCTCACCGCCGGCTACCGCGCTGTCTTCACCGTCGCCGCCGCGGTCCTCGCCGCAACGGCCCTCCTCGCGGTGCTCCTCACCCGCTGCATCAGCCCGCGGAGCACGACCCCCAGCACCACAACCGGCACCACAGCGGGCACCGCGACCGCCACCGCGGCCGGCCCGGCCACCGACCCGCGACCCGCCTGAGCCGCGCCACCCAACCCTCAGCACCCCACATCTCACGTCTCACGTCTCACGTCTCACGTCCACGGAAAGAGGTTCCTGCCATGACTGCTGCGAAGCCCTACCTGACCGGCCACTACGCCCCCGTCGCCGACGAGATCACCGCCACCGAGCTCACCGTCGAGGGCCACCTGCCCCCCGAGCTGACCGGCCGGCTGATCCGTAACGGCCACAACCCCAAGCCCGGCATCACTCCGACCCACTGGTTCAAGGGCAGCGGCATGGTGCACGGCATCCGGCTCCGCGAGGGCCGCGCCGAGTGGTATCGCAACCGGTGGGTGCACACCCCGGCCCTCGACGGCGCCCCCTACATGACCGACAAGGGGCCCGACCTGACCGCGAGCACCGCCGGCACCCATGTCATCGAGCACGGCGGCCGGCTGCTGGCCCTCTGCGAGGCCAACCTCCCCTTCGAGCTCACCCGGGACCTGGAGACGGTCGGCGCCCATGACTTCAACGGCCGGCTGAAGACCGCCATGACCGCGCACCCCAAGGTCGATCCGGTGACCGGAGAACTCCACTTCTTCGCCTCCTCGCCCTTCCCGCCGTTCCTGACGTACTACGTCGCCGACGCCAAGGGCGAGATCGTCCACAGCGCCGAGATCCCGGGAGCGACCGCCTCCCTCAAGCACGACTTCGCCATCACGCGCCGCCACGTGGTCTTCATCGAGGGCAACGTCACGTTCGACCCCGCCGAGCACTCCGGCATCCCCTACGGCTGGAGCGACCAGCAGCCCGCCCGGATCGGCGTCATGCCCCGCGGAGGCGAGGGCGACCGGCAGATCCGCTGGTTCTCCATCGAGCCCGGCAACATGCTGCACGCGAGCAACGCGTACGAGGACGGCCAGGGGCGCATCGTGCTGGAAGGCCCCACCGTGGACCGCGAGGGCTTCCGGCTCTCGTGGAACTGGTGGGTCGGCGCGCCCGGCCGCGGCACCGAGCCCAACGCCCGCTCCTACACCCGCCGCTGGGTGATCGACCTGGCGGCCGGCACCGTCGACGAGCAGATCATCGACGATCTCGCGGTGGAGTTCCCGACCCTCAACGAGGACTACCTGGGCGCCGAGAACCGCTACCAGTACGCGGTGTCCTTCCCGGACCAGGAAGGCTTCGGCGGCTACGGCGTCGTCAAGTACGACCGCACCACCGGCGCCCGCCGCATCCACCAGATCGGCGACGCCCGGCTGCCGAGCGAGGCGGTGTTCGTCCCCGCGACCGGCGCCACCAACGAGGACGACGGCTATCTGCTCACCGTCGTCTCCGACCTGAAGCAGGACGCCTCACAGCTGCTGGTCCTGGACGCCTCCGGCCTCGACCGGATCGCCACCGTCCATCTGCCGCGCCGCGTGACCGCCGGCATCCACGGCTCCTGGATCCCCGACAGCGCCCTGGACGGAAGCGAAAGCTGACCCCGCTTCCCCCCGGAACACCCCGAACCACGTCTCCATCACCGTCTCGAGCAACGTCTCAAGCCACGTCTCGAACAAGGCCTCGGACCCGCACAGGCCGAGACCCACGACCAAGGAAAGTCGACATGACAAGAATCCGGAAGAACGCAGGCTGGATCGCCGCGGCCCTCTCCGCGCTCGTGGCCACCATCGCCGTACCGGCGCTCGCGCAGACCGAGGACGCCGGCTACCGCACCCCCGCCAACAGCATCGACTGGCACGCCTGCGCCGACACCGACTTCGCGCACATGCAGTGCGGGTCGATGCAGGTTCCGGTGGACTGGTCGCACCCCGGCGCCGGCAGCACCACCCTCGCCCTGGTCCGCCGCGCGGCGGACGACCAGGCGCACCGCCAGGGCACCCTGCTCCTGAACGACGGAGCCGGCGGCTCCTCCATCGAGCAGCTGCGGCTGGCGATGCACATCCACCTCCCGGCCTTCGCCGGCGCCATGACCCAGAACTTCGACCTGGTCGCCGTGGACCCGCGAGGTGTGGGGCACAGTACGCCGATCCTCTGCGCGGAACCCCTCAAGCCCGCCGGGGTCAGCCACTTCCCGCAGAACCAGGCCGCGTTCAACGCGCTCGTGTCCCATAACCGGGCCTTCGCCGAGGACTGCCAACGCCGCAACGGCCAGCTCATCGAGCACGTCGACCAGACCAGCACCGCGCGGGACTTCGAGGCGGTCCGGATCGGGCTGGGCGAGAAGCAGCTGAACTGGTACGGCATCCACTACAGCACGCTCCTCGGACGCACCTACGCCAAGCTCTTCCCCGGCCGGCTGCGCACCATGGTCCTCGACACCGCCCTGGACGACACCGGCTCGCCGCTCACCCGGGTCACCCAGGAGGCGGCCACCGCCGAGACGGCCTTCAACCGCTTCACCACCTGGTGCGCCACGTCGAAGGACTGCGCCCTGCACGGCAAGGACGTCGCGGCCGAGTACGACGCCCTCGTCGCCCGCGCCGACCGCACCCCGATCCCGACCGGGGGCGCGTCCCATCAGCCGCTGACCGGTGAGGACATCCGCGAGGCCAGCCAGGACTACCTGACCCTGTCCGGTCAGGCCTGGCCGGACTTCGCGAAGGCCATCGTCAAGGCCCAGGCGGGCGACCCGATGGACTTCACCCACGACCCGGACGACACCCTCGACCCGGTCCAGGTGCAGGTGCCGGCCTGCCTCGACGACACCCGCCCGGTGCACACCCTCGCCCAGCTCGCCCAGCTGGGGAAGGAACTCGCCCGGGTGTCCCCGCACCTCGGCGGCGCCGTGCGCTCCTACAAGGCCATCGCCGGCTGCCTCGGCTGGCCCACTCCGGCCCAGCCCGTCAAGGCGGGCGCCCCGGTCCACGGCGCACCGCCCGCACTGATCCTCCAGTCCACCCACCAGGCCCTCGCCCCCTTCCGTGCGGGCGCGGCCATGGCCGCCCAACTCCCGGGCAGCGTCGTCCTGGGCCATGAAGGCGACGACTACAGCATGTTCCTGGTCTCCAAGTGCGTCCTGGAAGCCACCAACCACTACCTGACCACCCGCACCCTCCCCGCCCCCGGCACGATCTGCACCGACTGAGAGCCACCGCCTTGCCAGAAGTGACCGTCCGGCGCCCGCGCCGGACGGTCACCCAGTTCCTCGCCGCACTCCGAACGGTGGTCTCACCACTCGGAGTGCGGCGAAGGGCCAGTGGATCGCACCGCCGGAGTGAGGCCTACTCCGGTTTCTCCGGGCGGACGCTGCCTATCCAGAGGGTGTCACGGGCGCGGGTCATGGCGACGAAGAGTTGTCTGCGGGCGAGTTCTCCGCGCTCGCGAGCGGTCTCCTCCTTCTCCTCGAGTTCACGGAGAGCGGCGTCGTGCTGGGGGAGATACACGTGCTTGAACTCCAGACCCTTGGCGCGCCGATAGCTTCCGAGTTTCACGGCCTCGACCGTGTGTCCGTCGTAGCGCTCCAGGAGGCAAACCGGAATTCCCGCCTGTCCGAGGAGCCGCTGGTAGTGGGAGACAGCGCGCAAGGACGGACAGAGCACCGCCATATCACCCCAGTCTTCACGAGTTCCCTGCAGCTGATTCGGGTTGGACGTTGCAGCATCCCGCGGGGTGTCACCGGGACGGAGGGCGTCGAGAAGGGCTCGATCGTGGTCGGTGATCGTGTGCTTCACGATGCGGATCACCCGGCCGTCGTGGTAGGTCAGGTCGACATCCCGGCGTCCTGGGATGTGCGTGCCGTCAATGTCTTCGAAGGCATCCTCGGCGACGATGTTCAGGGCTGCGTCCAGAATCTCCTTGGCGTTCCGGTAGTTGGTTCGCAGGACCTGCCCACGGTCGCCGCGGATGTCGACGCCGGCGTCGGACAGCCGGAATCCGCCGGGGTAGACGGCTTGCTGACCATCGCCGACAAGGAGCAGACCGTTGGGGGCGTCGCCGACCAGGGCGTGCAGGAGTTGCACGCCGACGAGGGTGAGATCCTGGACCTCGTCCACGATGACTGCTCCGTACGGTGAGCGGTCCGGGTGGGCGCGGGCCTCTGCGTGGGCGAGGGTGAGGATGTCGTTGAAGTCATGTACCCCGCGCTCGGTGCGGTTGTGCTCGTAGGCCTCGAACAGGGCCCACACCGCTTCGCGGTGGGTGCGCCGCAGCCCGGCCAGGCGGCGGCGTCTCGGTAATACCGCGTATTCGTTGAAGTCGGTGATGCCACGGCCTTTGATGACGTAGTCGATCTCTTCCTGCCAATACCGGTGCGCGGGGTCGATTTCTGTGAGGCAGCTGTCGCGGCCGACGTTCTTCCACGCATGGCTGAAGGCCGTCTCGGCCTTGTCGCCGTGCAGGCGGGTCGGGATACCACGCTCGTGGAGGAATTCCTGTGCCCAGGCGTGCAGACTGTGGAAGTGGACGCGGTCGGCCACCGCTGGAGCCATGGTCTGTAGGAATGTGCTCTGCACCCGGGGCAGGTTGTTGGCGAAGGTGACGTACAGGATCTGTCCGGTGGTCCGCTGCGCGAGGTAGGCGGCACGGTGCAGCGCGACCACCGTCTTGCCGGTGCCGGCAGGGCCGCTGATCCGGGCGGGCCCGGCCCACCTGCGACGTACGAGCGCGATCTGGTCGGGGTGCAGGAACGTCATCCACTGCTCGATCGGAGCCCGCCGCGCAGCCTCCATGGCAGCCTCACGCAATCCATCCGCATCGAATAGCCCGTCGGCAACTGGGGCCGGCGCCATGGGCTGCCGGGGAATCGCCGCAGCGTCCGTTCCGGATCGGGCGTCCGCGTCGACGGCGGATCCCTCGTAGGCGGGAAAGACGTGTTCGAGGTGATCAGCGATGGCGCGGATCATCGCGGAACGCAGCCTGTGTTTTTCGGACAGCAGCGCCGGCCCTACCTCGTACTCCCCCAGTAGCCGGATCCGACCCAGCGCGCTGTTCACCCGCCGACCCGCAAAGACCATCAGGGGCTGCACCGCGACCGGTGACAGACCGAGCGACGCCACGGCGTGCTCGGTTGTCCTCGTTACGGCCAACAGCTTGCCCACATCGCTGTCCCGGGATTCGCCGCCGGCACTCAGGCGGCCGTCAGTGACGTCGGGCGCGGAGCGCCAGTTCTTGACGTCGATGACGAAGACACCACCGGGGCCGACCAGCAGCATGTCGACGTTGCCGGACCGGGTCCCGGGCCAGCGCCGATCCACCAGCAGGCGCCAACCGCGTTCGGTGAGCACCAGCAACTGAGCGGCGACCCGGCGCTCGCCTTCGCTCCCCGCCTCCCAACGACGGGCCTGCCGCCGCGCGGCCTGCCATTGCTCGCGCAACTCGCGCTCGTGCCGCCGGGCCTCCTGGGCCCTGCGCGACGCCGATCCACCCGCTGCCATACCTGCCCCCTCGCACGCGGAGTGACGATCGTAGGACGCTACGCATACGTCGCGACAGACAGCACCGCACCCTGCTGGCCGATTCCGGAGCGCGTACCGTCCTCCCGTCACTGGAAGTCCTCGTAAAGGCCGTTCTCGTTCCCCGCACCACGTGTGTCGGTGATCCGGTGCAGAATCTCGTCCCCCTGCGGTACTCCCACGTCGCTGAGAACGCGTGCCAGATTGACGCCGACGAAACTCCGGTCCTCCGGTGTCAGTGACTGAAGCGTCGTGGCGAGGACGCGTTCCCAACTGTCGCGGTCGGAGAGCAGATTGCGGTGGGTCACCGTCCAGTCGAGTACCTCTCTCGCCTGTTCCGGCTGATGCAGCAACCAGAGGGCCGCCAAGCCCACGGGGCCACCTGCGACAACCTCCCGGTAGAAGCGGTACGCCTCGCGGTGTGCTTCGCCGAACCCTGCCGGCAGGAGGGGTTCCGCACCGGTGCCGGGCGTGGGGAGGAGCGCGGCTGGTGGGTCAAGGAACCAGTAGATGAGGCCGAAGCCGTCGATCGCCTGTGCCAGCCCGGGCGGTGTGACCTCGGTCGTGCCGATGTGCGGCGGTGGCTTTCGCCAGGGGTCGGCGCTGCCGGGCAGGGTGGCGTTCTCGCTGATGTGACCGACCACCAGGTGCCGGGCCCGTTCCTCGGTGATCTGGCTTCGTGCGGCGACGACCGGATCGCTGATCCTCCACACCACCCCGTAGCGGGCAGGAGGCCTCGGCGGTCGGCGTGGGATATCGACCTGGATCCGCCGCTCCGCGACCGAGACCCACACGATGTCGGAGAAGTCCCCCTGCCGCACTGCGCGCGCTGTCGGGCGCGGGTAGCCCCAGTTGTCGACGCCGCCGGGCGGCAGCAAGGCGTCGTCCCCGTCGTGCGCGAGGAACACCAGGGCTCGGTCTGCCGAGGAACCGAGATGGTGGCGAAGCAGCTGCCAGGTGGGCGAGGAGTCCAGGGGCGTGATGACCGGAGCGGTCATGGGGTGAACCCTTCTGCTGGTGGGGATGTACGAGCGCGATGGCGACGCAGGACGAATCGCAGGACGCCGCGGTGGCTCCGTGCCGCGGCGGAGAGTGCGACGAGGAATTGCGGAAGAGCGGACCGCTGCCGTTGCTCCGGATTCCTCTCGATCAATGACAGGCCCGCCGCCATCGTGTCGTGGGTGACGGGGTCGTCCAGAGCCGTGACGACGAGGGCGAAAGCCGCCTCGCGGTGGTTCGCGAGCAGGTCGGCGAGACGCAGGCGCCGTACGCCCGGCGCGCTGGGGCGGGGGAAGGTCGTCAGACACATGGATTCGATGACGTGCACCGCCATGGCGTGGCGTTGTGTGCCCGGATCGGCCTCCTGCCACTCCCGCAGGCAATCAAGGACGAGGGTGTGATTGACATCCTCGGAGAGAAGGGTGCTCAGAGCGAAGGACACCGCAGTGCGCAATCTGTCCGCCAGGTCCTTGTCCGGTTCGTCGAGTACGGCATCCAGGAGTTTGAGGGCGGTGCTGGGACGGGCCAGCCCAAAACTGCCCGCACAGGTCTCGGCCACGGTGCAGCGGAGGGGTACGAGACGTACACGGCTCCACTGCCGTAGTTGCTCCCGTACGGCTCCGGTGAGGGCTGGGTCCTGAACCATCTCCCCGAGCGCGTAAGCCACCAGACGGCGCCGCCAGCGCATGTCCGACTCGGCGAAGGGCCGCAGTTGGCGCAGGGTGTTCGGGCCGGTCGCATGAGCCAAGACCCTTCCGATGGCCTGACCCGCCGCCAACTCGATGCCGGGGTGGTGAGGAGTCTCTTCCAGGGCTCTCCACAGCAGGCGCGCCATACCCTCGTAGTCCAGCCACAGGCAACGGAGCAGGGCGTCCGAACGATGCCGGCCGGAGAAGACGACCGGCTGGACCGGGTAACGCTGCGCAGCTCCAAAACGAGACGGTAGGAGACAGGCGCCGACGGCTTCCAGTCGGTCCTCGAAGGCCGGCCCGAGGACGTTGCGGCTCTGCGGTCGATCCGTGGCGGGCATCGGGCCGTCGCGTTCGTCGATGTGGGGGCGCAGGATCGCGCTGAACTCCTCGATGACCGTGCGATCCTGTTCGGCCAGCAACGAGATCGACGCCATGAGGGAGAGATTGCCGGCCTGGTGACATGATTCCGCCAGGGCTCTGCGAGCCGCCGCGGGACTGCCGGTCTGCAGGTCGTGGAGTACGGATGCGGCGGGTTTCCCATTCGCCACGAGATCGCGGAGCCCCTGCGCTGTGTCGACACCGTCCTGTGGCAGCGGGTGGGCGTGCAGGTGGCTGGCGAAGCTTGCGGAGGCGAGGTGTCTCAGCGCCTCGGTGCTCTGGTCCGGGGTGAGTTCACCGTCCTTGACCATGATGTTCAGGCGCTTGGTGACTACATCGGCCGGCTTCGGCGGACGATGCACGACCTGCCAGGGCGTCGTACCGCCTTGAAGCGCCGTCTCTGCCCGTACCGTAATGACCAGATGAGCACCCAGGCGGCGCAGCGCAGCGGCCAGCTCCATGAGCAAGACTTCGCTGAGCGAGGTGGCGGCCGCCGGGGACAGACTCTGCAGCAGATAGCCGCGCCCTTCCTTGGGGCTCCAGCGCCTGAGGTCGTCCGGAGAGTCCAAGCCAGTGATCCCGTCGACTCCGTGCCGTTCTGCCAGCAGTGCGAATGCGGTGGTGCTCGCGCCTGCGCCGCCGCCGGCCCTCAGCACGAGGATGTGGCTGTCCAGAATCTTCCGGCACTGCGCGTAAGCCAGTGGTTCGACGAATCCGCGCAAGCGCGCTTGAACGTCGGCCGCAGGGTAGGGGCCCTCGCGCAGACGGGGTTTGACGATGCTGTCCGTGGCGTCCTCATCGGGCGGAGCACCCGTGATCACGATGACGTCACCCGTGATTCCGCCCATCACCGCCAGTCCCCGGTCCAGCCGCTGTTGGTTGTCGCGGTAGGAGTTCCCCGGGTCGCGGGCGTCAGCGCGCTGGCCGGGTGGGTCGGGAGCCGTGTCGGCGTCGGCGCTCACCGCTGCTCCCCGCGCTCGCCGACATGCTTGTCGCCCGCCACGTTGTCGCCGCCGCCCCAGTGCTGGTTGGTGCCGCGGTACGAGGTCGAGGAGCCGGTGTATTTGATATCTCGTCCGACGTTCCCCATCACGGCTGCGCCCTCGCCCACGCGCTGCGTGTTGCCGCTGTAGTGCGTTTCGGGTCGAGTCGCCGGGTCCTGTGCCTGGTCGGCAGACGCGTCGGCCTGCTCTGCGAATTCCTCGCGCGGTCGCACACCGGCCTGGATGAGGTTCCCGGAGGGCGACGGGACGTACAGCCATGCCCGCTGCGAGAAGTTCTTCCCCTCCACCGTGGCCGGGACCTCCACACACCGGTCGGGGTGCAGTCCGGTGTACGCGCCGAGCACGGCATCCTCGTACACGCGCTGGGAGATGATCGCCACCAGGTGCGTGACCTCTTCGCTGGCCGCCGCCAGGATGGCCTTGACCGGTCGGGAGTCCAGAAGGCGGTGCGTGTCGTTGCGGGCCGTACCGTTGCCGTCGCCGGGGTTGTCCGCGTCCGGCAGCGGCCCGACGTGGACGCTGGCCCGGAGCCGGATACGGGGGCCTACGCACTGCTTGTTGTACGCGCCGAGGATGTCGTCCAACACTCCCAGGAACGGCCAGAGGACGAAGGGCAGCAACGCCGGGTCGAAGCCGAAAACCACTCCGTCCCCGGTATTGGCCGGAAACCGCTTGGAGTCGCGCAGCTCGTGGAGCCCGGCACGTTCCAGTGCCTGGTCGACGAGTTCCGGGATCAGCTGGCTCACCGGACCGTGCTGCACGGCGGGAAGGCCGGTGAAATCCTTTGCGTCGACGGCGAACAGCGCCCGGTAGGGAGGAAGCGGTCGGCTCTCGGCGTACGGTGCGGGAACGGGCGTGGACATGCGTGATCTCCTCGTGGACGGTGGGGCGGTGACGAAGCCGGCTTCCGGCTTGATTCGAGGTTCCGCCGGGTGGGTCCGTCCAAGTGCACAGCGCAGGGCACTGAGGGGGTGTCCCACGTCACAGCGCGGGCAGGTTCAAACGGCGATTCCCGCTCACCGCACGGATGGGTACGTTCAGCGGGTCGGCAACAAGGGCGGCGCGAGCGGGACCTACAGCGCGGTCATCGCCCAGTCCCGCAGTGCCTGCATGTCCTTGATGACGATCACCTTGCGGGCCGTCTCCACCGCGCCGGACTCCCGCAGTCGCTGCAGTCCGGTGATGACCGCGTTGCGGGTCACTCCGGTTGCCTGGGCGATCTCCTCCTGGCTCAGGCCGGTCAGCCGTACGTCGCCCGATTCGGTTCCGAGCGCCTTGAGTTCCGCCAGTCGCAGGAGCGCCCGCGCCAACCGGACGACCAGCGGAAGGGTCAGCAATTCGGTGCGGTGTGTGTCGGATTCTCGCAACCGGGACAGTGCCTGGCGCATCAAGTCCATGACGAGTCCACGCTCTTCGATGAATCGCAGGAACCGCTCTGCTTCCAGGACGACGGCCGTGCACGGGGTGAGAGCGACCACCTCCGCCGTGCGCGGGGTGCCGTCAAAGACCGACACCTCGCCCAGCAGGTCCCCCGGTCCCCGGAAGGCCAGCCAGCTCACGACTCCGTCCGGTTCCCGGCGCACGACCTTGGCGAGGCCGGCAGTGAGGGCGAGCAGGTGCGTTCCCGCTGACCCCTGCCTCAGCATGACGCTGCGCTCACGAAAGGTGCGGGTCGCTCCCTGCCCCCGTAGCTCATGCCATGCCTCGTCCGACAGCACCCGTCGCCTTCCCCCGCCCACCCCGTACGCGACCACCTCGCCCCCGGCCGACTCACGAGTTCTACAACTGTCCGACCACATCTGAGGCTAGTCGGGCAACTTTGTCCGGTAACGGCTGCTGCAAACGGAGGACGCATGGGCTGGCGGTTCAGCCCCTGGGTGGTTGCGGCTCGGGCTGGGGCCCGGGGGCGGGCTGTTCGGGGTGGGGGTAGGACGGTTGTACGCGGAGGGGGCGGGCTGCCCATTTGGGCAGGTACCAGTTCCATTTGCCGAAGAGGGAGACGAGGGACGGAACGAGCAGCATCCGCACGATGGTCGCGTCGATCAGGATGCCCAGGCCGAGGCCGGTCGCCAGGGTTTTGAGATCGGTGCCGGGGCCGGAGGCGAGCGCGGCGAAGGCGAGGAAGAGGATGAGTGCGGCGCTGGTGACGAGCCGGCCGGTGCGGCCGATGCCCTCGATGACCGCTTCGTCGGTCGAGTGGCCGGCGTCGTACTCCTCGCGGATGCGGGAGAGGATGAACACCTCGTAGTCCATGGACAGTCCGAACAGGAACGCGAAGATCATGATCGGGATCCAGAACGTGACGGCTCCGGTGGCGGCGATGCCGAAGATCGCGTTGGAACCGTGACCGTTCTGCCAGAAGAGCACCATCAGGCCCAGGGTCGCCGCCAGGGAGATCAGATTGAGCAGCACCGCCTTCAGCGGCAGCAGCAGGGAGCGGAAGGCGCGCACGAGCAGGATGTACGTGAGCAGCGCGATGATGGTGAGCATCAGGGGGAAGTTGCCGTAGACGGCGTGCAGGAAGTCGATCTGGGCTGCCCCGATGCCGGCGACACCGCTGACGCCGGGGAAGTTCGCCGCGGTGCTCTTGACCCGTTTGACGACGTCGACGCTCTTCGAGTTCACCGTCTCGTGGTCCGGGATGACGACGACGATGCTCTGTCCGTCCCGGTTGCCGGCGGGCCCGGCCGGCACGAGGACACTGCTCACCCCGTCGATCTTGGCCAGCTCGGCGGCGACCGGTTTCGCCTGGTCGGTGCGGACCAGGACCTCCATCGGGGTCAGCGCGCCGGTCGGGACGCCGCCGCGCTCCAGGGTCTGCAGGGTGTCGTAGGCCGAGCCGTTCTTGGCCAGCGATTCCGAGGAGGCCAGGCCGATCTTGATGCCGAAGAAGACGCCGACCAGGACCCCGAGCGCGGCCAACGCGGCGCCGGCGGCGATCCAGCGGCGCCGTACCACGGCGGCGGTCCAGCGGCTCCAGAACCGGCTCGCCCGGTTCTCGTGCCGGATCTTCGGCCAGTCGACCTTCGGCCCGATGCCGCCCAGGATCGCGGGGGTCAGGGTGAGCGTCGTCATCACGCTCGCGAGCGGGATGAGCGCCCCGCCGTAGCCCATGCTGCGGAGGAACGGGACCGGCAGGACGACGAGGGCGAGCAGGCCGATGGCCACCGTCACACCGCTGAACACCACCGCATGACCGGCCCGTTCCATCGCGACCACGACGGCCTCGTGATTGTCCCGGCCGCGGTCGCGTTCCTCGCGCCAGCGGGTGACGAACAGCAGCGAGTAGTCGATCGCCACGCCCAGGCCGATGAGGGCGACCAGGAACTGCACGATGAAGGACACATCGGTGGCGTAGGTGAGCGGCAGCAGCATCACGAAGGTCGCGAGGATCGACACCGCGGCCACCAGCAGCGGCAGGAAGGCGAGGAACGAGGCGAAGACGAAGGCGAGCACGGCGAGGGCTCCGACGGCACCGAGGAGCGTCTCCCCGAGCACCCCCGGCCCGCCGCCGTCATTGCCCCCGGAGGCCAGCACGTCCTGGCCCGTCACCCCGACCGTGGCGCCGGACGGCAGGGCCTTCTGTACCGCCGCTTGGATCGGATCGGTCAGCAGCTTCTGACTCGGCGACGGGTTGAACCGGTAGAAGACCATCGCATAGGCGGTCCGGTCGTCCTTCGTCCTGAACGCCTTGTCGCCGGTGTTCGCCTCGTCGATCACCCGCACGTTCGGGACCGCGGTGCCCGCCGCCGCGAAGGCGCGGCCGACCTCGGCCTCGTGGCCGGTGATCGTCTGCCCTGCCGGGAGCGTGACCGAGACCAGATACGGACTCGTGTCGCCGCCGCTGCCGAAGGCGTGCTCGATCTTGTGCGCCGTCACGGTGCCGGGCTGACCCGGCAGCGAGAAGTCGATCGTCAGCCGATCCGTCGTCCGGCCCGCCAGCAGCACGCCGGCGACCAGCACGAGACCCCAGAACGCCACGACCGCCCTGCGATGCCGCAGCACGAATTCGGCCCACCGACGCATGCCCGGTCCTCCCGCACGCCGTAAGGTGCCCGAGCTCAGCCCTCGGTCCCTTTCCTCTGTTATCAGACAGATTTGCACACTTTGAACCACACGGCAGAGCCTGCGGGCCGAATGACTGTTCCCGTGACGCCTTCCCCGTCGGCCTACGCCACACGGTCGGCGCGCCTTCGGGCGAATGTCGGGCCGTTGGCGTGGCAGGGCGGGGCTCCGGTGGTACGAGCCTGGAGATGTCCAGGCCATCGCATCCGCAGTCCGGCAGTCCGGACCCCGTCGCGCCGTCCGCCGGGCGCGGGCACCGGATCCGTAAGGCGTCGCGCCAAGCGCTGCGCGGCTTCGCCCCTCCTCCGGCCGGCAACCCGGTCGGCCGGCGCCCGGCGTCAGGCTCCGGGCCTGGTGGTGAGCCGCGAGTGTTCCCCGCTCTGCTGACGGCTGCCGCGTACGCCTGGCGGATCCTCGTGGTGGGCGCCCTCGTGTACGCGGTCTTCTCCGTGCTCGGGCGGTTCCACGAGATCACCGTGGCGGTCTTCCTCGGCCTGGTCATCACGGCGATGCTCCGGCCGGTGACCGACCTCCTGGAGCGCTTCCTGCCACGACCGCTCGCCGTCGCCGTGACCCTGCTCGGCAGTATCGTCCTCGCCCTCGGCGTCCTGGCCCTGGTCGGCGGGGCGGTGGCGGGAGAGCGCGCCGGGCTGGACCGGGAGTTCCGGGCGGGCGTCGACAGGATCGAGCTCTGGCTCCAGCGGCCGCCGTTCCGGCTCAACCCGGCGGCACTCACCGATGTCCAGTCCCGGATCGGCCAGTTCCTGTCCAGCCACCGGTCCACCCTCATCAGTACCGCGGTCAGTGGCGCCGGCCGGCTGGTCGAGGTCCTCACCGTGTTCGCGCTGGCCCTGTTCTCCTCGGTCTTCTTCATCCACTCCGGTGACCGGCAGTGGGGGTGGTTCTGCGATCAGCTTCCGCCGGCTGCCCGGGAACGGGTGATGACCGGGGGCCGCGCGGCCTGGCGGACCTTTACCGGCTACACCCACGGCATCGTGCTGGTGGCCGCGATCAACGCGATCCTGGTCGGCGTGGCCCTTTTCGTCCTCGGCGTGCCGCTCGCGCTCCCGCTGGCCCTGCTGGAGTTCTTCGCCGCGTTCATTCCGCTGATCGGCTCCCCCATCGCGCTCGCCGTCGCCGCCGTGGTGGCCCTGGCGGCCAAGGGCCCGTTGATCGCGGCCATGGTCGTCGCCCTCATCGTGATCATCGGGCAGATCGAGGGCCATCTGCTGCACCCGATCGTGATGAGCTGGGCCGTCCGGCTGCATCCGGTGGTGGTCGCGTTCTCGGTCATCGGCGGCGCCGTCGCGGCCGGCGTCATGGGCGCCGTGGTGGCCGTACCGCTGGTGTCCGTCCTCTGGTCGGTCCATCAGGCGCTGCGCCCGGCGGGCGAACCGGGTCCGCCGCGGAACCCGGCCCCCGACGGAGGGCGGGAATCCTGAGTTCCCGCGGGTCGGTGCGCCCGCCGATCCAGCGGACGACGTGCCGGCGCGCCGCCGGTTCCTTCCACGGTTCCACGGGCGGTTGACGCGACCGCACGGCGCTTCCCCCATCGGGGTCGTCAGACGGGGTGCCGAACCAGGCGGCGAGCGCTTCGCCACGACGGGAAGCCGTGAACATTACTTACGCAATCCTGACGGATTCCTGCCCGTTTCCGCGCTACGGATCACCCGCGGAATCCATTCCTCCGCGGCGGCGCAGCTGCCGGCCGGAGTGAAGAAACCTCAGTTCAGGCGGGGTTGGGGCAATGGTGGGGCGGTGGCACCGCAACACAGCCCGGGTGCGCGGAAACGGGCGCGTGACGGGCCGATCGTGCCCGTTCCGGCGCTTGGCAGCCCATCGGGCGCGGGCGATGCCGGCGCCGCGGTCACCGGCACTACGTACCATCTTCGACCATACGTACGGTGTGCGTGATCCACACGCACACCGGGCACCGGATGTGCCGGACCGACAGGCCGTGCACCCACACCCTCGCTGGACGTATCGATGACGCGGAGACCGACCCGGCCGACCACCGGGACGGAGCCGTCGTCACACAGGAAAGGACTGCAGGTACACACCATGCAGATGTCTCCCACAGCCCTGCCGGTGGAATCGCACGGGGACGTGCCGGCAGTGTCCTGGAGCAAGGTCTTCACCGGCCGGGTGGCCGAACTGCGGCTGCTGGGGGAGCTGATGCTCAGCGATGGGCGCGGCTGCTTCGTCGTGTGGCTGCACGGCATGGCGGGCGTCGGGAAGAGCACCCTGCTGCGCCGGTTCGCCGAGGAGGCCGAGGCGCACGGCCGGGTCACCCGCAGTGTCGATCTGCGGCACTCGGACCCGACGCCGGAGGCGTTCCTGGCCGCGCTGGAGGCGCAGGGCGGGCCGGCGGGCGCGCAGGTGCTGCTGATCGACTCCGCGGAGTCGCTGGGCCCGCTGGAGCGGTGGCTGCGCGACGTGTTCCTGCCCGGCCTGCCGTCGCGCCCGCTGCTCGTCGTCGGCAGCCGGCTGCCGCCGTCCGCCGAGTGGCGCACCGATCCGCAGTGGTGGCACGCGCTGCGCAGCGTGCGGCTGACCGGGATGAACGATGCGGAGGCCGCGCTGCTGCTGCGCAACCGGGACGTCGACGAGGCCGAGGTCCCGGGCATCGTGCGTGCCGCGCACGGACTGCCGCTCGCGCTGGCGCTGTTCGCCGACGCGCGGGGACAGTCCATGGGTGCCCTGGAACAGCGCTGCTTCTGGGAACTGCGCGACTCCCCCGACCTGGTGGCCGAACTCCTGCGTCTGATGCTGCGCGAGAGCCTGTCGCTGTCCCGGATCGACGCCCTGCACGTGCTGGCGCTGGCCCGGGTCACCACCGAGGAGTCGGTACGGCACGCGCTGGAGGTGCCGCCGGCCACGGCGCACGAGCTGTACACCTGGCTGTGCGGCCTGTCGTTCGTGCACAGCACCGCGGAGGGACTGGTGCCGCACGAGTTGATGCGGGAGGCGCTGCTGGCCGATCTGCGGTGGCGCGGACCGGAGAAGTACGAGTCGCTGTTCGGCCGGCTGCACGGCCAGTTGACCGAGCGGCTCGGACAACGGGCCGGCGACCGCTGGGCGTCCGGTGCGGGGCTGGCCTATCTGGGCCGGACGAACCGGGTGGCGCGGGAGGCGGTGGAC
This sequence comes from Streptomyces sp. RKAG337, assembly GCF_023701715.1. Lineage (NCBI taxonomy): Bacteria > Bacillati > Actinomycetota > Actinomycetes > Kitasatosporales > Streptomycetaceae > Streptomyces > Streptomyces sp. RKAG337. Next base: position 663,295 of record NZ_JAJOZA010000001.1, read on the forward strand.
TGGCGGGGCGCGGACCGGATCCGGTGGCGCGCCGCCCGCCGGGAGGACCTGGACGGGGCGGTGGCCGCGATCGGGAAGGAGCACGGTGTCGCGGCCGGCGCGCTGGCCCTGCGGTGGTGGGAGTACCAGCCGGCCGCCTTCACCGTCGCCGAGGACGGCCGCCGGCTCGTCGGCGTGCTCGTCGCACCCCTTCTCGAGCCGGGCGCCACGCGGCTGCCGGACGACCCGGTGGCGCGTGCCGCCCTGGAGCGTGCGGACGGCCGGTCGCCGCTGCGGCGTACCGAGCGGCTGCTGCTGGCCCGCTGGAGCACCGGCAGCGCGGCGGCCGTCTGTTCGGCGCTGACCACGCTGTGGGCGACCACGCCCGGCCTGGCCGTGAGCTGGACCTGTACGGGCGGGGAGCAGTCGGCGCTCGCGTCGCTGCTCGCCCTGTACGGGCAGCAGCGGACGGCGCCCGCCGACGGACCCGACGGCGAGCGGGTGCTCCCCTTCGTACAGGACTGGCGCGGCGCACCGTTCGACCGCTGGGCCGCGACGCTCCGCTTCCGGCTGCTGAGCGATGAGCCCGCGTGCGCGCTGGCGCCGACCGCCGCGCTGGTGGAATCCACCATGCCGTGGCCGGAGTTCGTCGACGCCGTCAAGCACGCCTACCGTAGTGTGCGGGACCCCCGGCTGCTCGCGGAGAGCGCGCTGCTCGGCACCCGGCTGGTGGCGCCCGGCGCGGACACGACAGCGCTGCGCGAGGTGCTGACCGAGACGGTGGCCCAACTGCGCGCGTATCCAGGGCAGCGGCAGTTGGGCGATGTGCTGGAGATCACCTATCTGGGCGGGCCGCGCAGCCAGCAGGCCGCGGCCAGCAGGGCCGCGCTGTCCTTCAGCACCTACCGGCGCCGGCTCTCCACGGCGCTGACGAAGGCGGCGGAACTGCTGCGGGAGCGCGAGCTGTACGGGCCGGTGCCGCGGTGAGGCGGTCCGAGCACTGCTCACCTCGTGCTCATCCCGTGCTCACCCCGCTCGGGGAACGGCCGTCACCGGACCCCCGGTGGTTGACTGGCAGGCCCGGGGCAGGGCCGGACGGATGCATATGAACGATTTCTCGCGAGTTGGGGACGGGCGTTGAGTGAGACCGAGCAGGACGACGCGAAACGGCGGCAGCGGGCGCGGTTCGTCGACGCGCTGACGAGCACCGCCCAACAGCCGGGCGAGCGCTCCCGGCTGGGCATCCGGGTCGCCGGTGCCACCGCGGTGCTGGCGCTGGTGGCGGGCGGCACGCTGGGAATGGGTGCCTGGCGCAGCTATCAGGCGGACGCCGACGCCAAGGAGCAGAAGCTGGCCTTCGAACAGGCGGCGGCGCTCAAGAAGATCCCGCAGTCCCCGGCCCGGCCGGCCACTCCAAAGCCCACGAAGCCGGCAGAGCCGGCGCAGCCCACCGGCCGTGCGGAGGCCCCGGCCCCCTATGCCGTTCCGGCCGCCCCTCCTGCGAAGCCTTCGAAGGAGGGCAAGCCCCAGGCCGAGAAGAAGGCAGCGCCCCGCCCCATGGTGCTCTCCGACCGGTCAGGGGTGCTGCTGAGCAACGCGGCCACCGGCATGTGCGCCGACCTTCCGGGCACCGGCCCCGGGCAGTACCAAATGATGCTCATCCAGAGCCACTGCGACGGCACCGGCGCGGACAATCAGCAGTGGAACATGCAGGTCCACCGCGGCGACACGGGTCCTGGCGGCGCCTCGCTCGTCCTCTTCGTCAACGCCAAGGACGGCCTGTGCATAGACGTGCCGGAGCGCGTGCCGAAGCCTGCGCGCACCCAGATCCAGGAGGCGAACTGCCATTCCACCGTGGAGGACAACGAGTTGTGGTGGCTCGACCCGGTCGGTGACGGCACCGTCAGGATCCGCAACTACATGAGCAACCAGCTGTGTCTCGCGATCTGGGGCGACAGCCCGAAGACCGCGAGTTGGGTGTGGATGGACCGGTGCGACGCGGACCGCGACAGCCTCTGGCGGCTGATCTGACCTGCCCGAGCAGGCAGGCAGGCAGGCACCGGACCATGCGCGACGGCCCCGGCGGAATCCTCCGCCGGGGCCGTCGTACGTCTCAGCTGCCCGCACCACCGGGCGGCGAGGAGAGCGAGTCGAGCGGGAACCGGGCGCCGCCGGTCCCCTCCCGGCACCGGTCGGCGGCCAGCGCCCCGGCCAGACCGGGCAGTTGCGCCCACGCGCCCTGCTGCAGCCGCTGCTGGTCGACCTGCTCCTGACGCGTGTTCCGCAGCTCTTCCCCGAGCCGCCGGTGCGTCTGCTGCCACTCGTCCCGGGCAGCGGCGGCCCAGGTGACCGCGGCGGCAGCGGTCTGCTCCTCGTCGAGGGCCGCGCTCAACCGTTCCCCGGCGGCGGTCAGCCGCTCCTGGAGCTCCGCGACCGTGCCGGCCGCGTGCTCGGCGGTCTCCCGCGCCGCCTCGGCCACCCCGCGCGCGATGTCCCGTTCCACCCGGGCCGTGTCCCGCGCGGCCTCCGCGGCGGACACGGCCTCCGGGCCGGGACCGGCCTGCGGCCCCGCCGTCCCGTCCGCGCCGGAGGCCGCCGGCCGGCTCCTCCCGGCCTCCTCGCGGGCCCGACGCGCCGCCTGCTCCGCCGCCTCCCGGGCCCGGTGCAGCGCCTGTTCCGCCTCCGCGAGCCGCTCCTCGGCCCGCGTGACGGCCTCGTCCCGCCGGTCCGCCGCCCGTTGGGCCTCGGCCCGGAACCGCTCGGCCTCGGCCATCCGGTCGGCGAGGGACTGCCAGGCGGTCCGTGCCGCGGTGAGCGCCCCGGCCGCGGTGGTGTGCGCGGCGGTCGCGGCGGTCAACGCCGCTTGCGTCGTGGCCAGTTCCTCGGCGGCATGGGATTCGCGCGGACGCAGCTCGGCCTCGTGGCCGGCCGCGTCCGCTTCCGCGGCGGCCGCGTCGGTGGCGGTGACCACCGCCGTACGCAGCCGGTTCCAGGTGTCGGTGGTGGCCGGGGTGAGGTCGGCGAGCCTTCCGTCGGCGGTGAACGGCCAGAACCTCAGTCCCGTTCTGCCGCGCAGCACCAGTTCCACCGGACGGCCCGCCGCCTGGGCGGTCCGCGAGCCCACGTACAGGGCGCGGGACAGCCGGCGGCCGGCCGGGTCGGCACCGAGGTCGAGCCAGAGCTGGGCTCCGCTCTCCCCGCCCGACAGCTCCCCGGCCAGCACCGCGGGCAGTTCGGTGACCGGGTGCCTCGTCCAGTCCCGCAGCACGGCGTCCGGCTGCCGGGCGAGCATCGACGGAAGGTCGTAGACCCGTGAGGCGGTGCGCGGCCCGATCACCCCGTGGCCGAGCAGGTCCCGCTCGAAGAGCCGGACGACGGCGCTGCCGGTGACGTACCGGGTGCCTTCCGGTCCGGTGACCGTGACCACCGCGTCCACCATCGTCTCGTAACTGCGGGTGTTGGCTCCCGTCGCGGAGCGGGCGGGGTTACCGGTCTTGAACCGGTCCCGCTGCGCGGCCGAGACCGAGGAACCACTGGTGCGGGTGACCGGCTGCCGGGTCAGCAGCGGGGTGGTGAAGCCGACCACGTGCCGGTTCGACCGGTTGCCGCTCTGGGTGAACTGGTAGCCGATGCCTGCCGCCGAGCCCACGGCCGAGGAGCTGCTGGAGGAGCTCGCGGGGCGCCGCAGCCGGTCCACGGCGACGTCCTCGGCGTCGGTGACCGGCCGCGGGTTGTGCAGCGTCACGTGGAGTACGGGGGTCTCCTCGGGATCGCTCCCGGTGGGCCAGGCCCCGGGCATCGTGGAGGCCGGTCCGGCCGTGGCGGACAGGTCGACGCTGATCCGCCCGGCCTGCACGAGTTCCCCGAACCGGGCCGCCGCGGCATCCGGCGGTGTGTCCGCCGACCAGTCCAGGGCGCCCGCGATACCCGGCGCCACCGTCCGCAAGGCCTCGGCGAGCTGCGGCAGGCCGTTGAATCCGAGCACCGGTGTCGGACCGGTGGGCAGCAGTGCGGGCCCGGCGGTGAAGGGCCGCCCGTCGACCGGCAGCGGTCCGTGCGGCACGGCCGCCCGGGGATCGGTGTGCGTGATGCGGGGCCGCACCGGCGGATCGTGCGGGCGCGGTGCGACGGCTTCAGCGGCGATGAACCGGAGGGCCACCGCCGCCGGGACCCGGACCTCGCGGGCGGGCCGGCCGCGCACCATCCGGGCCAGCCGCTGCGCGAGCCCGCTGCCGTCCCGTGCGGTCAGGGACACCCAGCCGTTCTCCAGGAAGCCGCCGACCATGTCCGGCGGCCAGTCCCAGATCAGTTCGGAGCGGACGGAGCCGGTGAAGGTGTACCCGATGTCGTCGAAGTCGGCGGAGTTGCCGGTCCGCGTCCAGTGCCGGTCGTCGGCGGAGGAGTCGGTGCGCGAGGTGCGGCCGCGGGTCACGGAGGCGGACAGCACCGGGCCGGTCCGGTCGGTGCGGCCCGCACTCGCGCCCGGGCGGGCGTACCGGGAGATCGGGGTGGCCGTCACCTGGAGCGTCCGGCTGATCCCCTGGGACTCCGCGCTGTTGTCCGGCGCGTGGATGCCCACCACCTCCACGCCGGCCCCGCCGCCCGCGGGGCGCCCGAGCATCCGGCGCAGGGCCGGGGTCTGGGCTTCGGGGCGGGCGTTCAGGGTGACCTCCACCAGCCGGGTGCCGCCCATCGTGGCGTACCGGAACCACAGCCGGACCGTGCCCCGCGCGGGCAGCGCGCGCACCGCGGCCGGCGCGGTCAGGTCGGCGATGCGAGTGGCCACCCCCGGCAGGTACGCGGCGTTTCCCGGACGGGTCACGCCGGGCGCTTCCCGCTCCACCAGCGCCAGCAGCTCGCGGTGCAGCCGGTCGCGGCTCTCGTTGCGCCGCACCGGGTCGTCGAGCTGGGTGACGGACAGCACGCTGCCGGCTCCGAGCTCGCGGGTGCGGGCGAAGTGGTCAGGCAGCGGCACCGTGGGGGCCGGCAGCACCGGCCGGGGCAGGCCGGGCACGTGCGCGAACCAGCGTGCGAAACGGCCCAGTTGGCTGGTGGCCAGGGTGAACTGCACGGCACGGGGCAGGTCGATGGCGACCGTGATGCCGTCCCGGCTGCCCAGACCCACGAAGTTGCCGAAGAAGTTCCGGGTGCCGTGCCGCAGCGTCACCAGCAGGGTGGCGTCGGCGGTGATCAGATGCTGGTCGCCGGACTCCACCGGCACCCGCACGACCGAGGTGCCCGCGGAGCGCTCGCTCACGGCCTCGGTACGGCTGCTGCCCGCGACCCGCAGGCCCGGGTTGGCCTGCGAGGCCCGCGGCGGCGGGCCGCCGACGGGCGGGGTGGGCACCGCCTGGAGCGCGGTGAGTCCTCCCCCGAACTGATGGGACGTGGCGACGGAGCGCTGCTGGGCGGACGCGTCGCTCACGGTCAGGTCGGTCTTGCCCTGGCTGCGGAAGGAGCCGCCGTGCGTGGCGTGGTGCAGGTAGCCGGTGATCTCCAGGGACAGTTCCTGGTCGGCGCCGAGTCCGGGCAGGACCAGGCCCTCGATGAGATAGGAGCCGTTGAAGATCTGCTGCGCGCGGGCGAGCAGGTTGGCGACCCGCACGTGCTGGTTCAGGACCTCGCCGGCGAAAGCGCCCTGGTTCCCGGCGGCGGGGCCGGCCAGGTACTCGCCCAGCCAGGTGCCGGGTGCCGTCACCAGGTCGGGCATCCGGCCGCTGAACGTGTGGAGTCGGCGGCCCAACGCGCCGGCGGGCGGGTGGCCAGGGTAGGTACCGGTGACGAGCTGCCGGAACGCCTCCCGCAGGGCGGCGCTGCCGCGGAAGGTGTCCACGAGCGCATCGTCGGGGAGCCGGATCAGCCCCGGCTGCGGCTGTCCTGCGGCGTCCGTGAGGCCGGACCGCACGGTGTCGTCCTGCGGTCCGCCGTCGGTGCGCGGCGTGCGGATGACGTCCAGGGTGGGCGGCGGCACGATCCGGCCCTGCGCCGGGAGCGTGCGGTGCTGCGGCACGGCCAGCGTGACGTGGCCTGCGACGGTCGGCTGCCTCGCCGGGGCGGCCGGGAGGCCCAGCGGCCCGGTCGGCGCGGGCCGGGCCTCGCCGGGCGCGGCAGGCGAAGCCGGATCGGAAGCGGGATCGGCGAAGCGCACCAGCGGGTCCTCGGCGGCGCCCTCGTAGAGGTTCAGCGCGAACCGGGCCGGGACGGCGAAGAGTTCGGTGCTGCCGCTGACCGTGCTGGTGAGCTGGTCCGTCACCGCGGATCCGGCGGTCGCGGAACTCGAGCGCTGCGCGCCCCGGACGTACTCGCCGGTGGAGTCCAGCGCCCAACCGCCGTCCGCCAGTGCCCAGCGGGGACCGCCCCCGCCACCCACCGTGCCGCCGACCTGGGTGCCGCTCTGCCGGGTGCCGCGCGCCTCGTGGGAGCTGAATCCCGTGATCCGGACGTCCGGCAGATGCCGGGTGTGCACGGCGGGCGGTGTGCCCACCTCACCGGGGCGTGGGGTCCGGTCCCGGGCGGCGGTGAAGCGCAGTTGGACGCGGCGGCTGCCGCTCAGGTGGCCCGGCAGCTCGAACCAGACGGGCCGGCCGCCCTCGACGGCGTCCGGCAGAGCGGCGGCCTGGCCCAGCCTGGAGCGCAGTTGCTCGAACCGCCGCAGATTGGCCAGCTGGGACTGCACCCGCGGCTCGTTCACCGTGTAGCCGTGTTCCCGCGGCGGCAGGAATCCCTCCTGTCGCAGCCATTCCTCCGCCCTCCGGAACATCTGCTCCGTGCCGTTGACGGCGACGGGCACGGCGGAGAAGCCGATGCTTTCGAGGTGTTCCAGGTGGCCGGGGAGCCCGCGCAGCTCGTTCGGCCCGGGAGCCCGGCCGTTGGCGACACCGCGCGGCAGCAGCCGCAGCTGGACGCCCTCCCGCCACGGACCGTAGGAGCGGGTGATCTCGCCGCCGCCCGGGCGGACGAGCGTGATCCGGTACGTGACGTCCCCCGGGATCAGCAGATGGTTGCTGTCCGTGTAGAGGCCGTGCATCAACGATGCCTTGTTGCTGGTGTTCAGCGCGTCGTTGGACTGCCAGGAGACGCCGGCCTTGGCGTAGACGCCACCGCCCGTGCGGGTGGCGGCGGACGGGTGGCCGGGCGCGTGGTCGGACGTGAACGACGGCCCGCCGCTGCCGTCGAGCCCGATGCCGTTGGTGAGCCGCGCCGAGCGGTCCACGCCGGAGGAGTAGGTGAGCCAGGACTCCAGCCGGAACTGGCCGTCCGGGGTCTGGGCACTCGCGTCCCCCGGCCGCACGGTGGCGGCGAGCCGGAGCACGCCGAGCGCGTTGCCGCTGTCGTCCAGCAGCACGGGCGAGTACACGCCGCGGTCCCGCTGCATCGGGAGGGAGGCGCGCAGCATCCTTTCGGCGAGGAACTCCTCCAGCTCGCGCCGGGAGTCCGCGCCCAGGTTGTGCAGGGCGGCGAAGGCGTCGTCGTCGAGCACCTGGTCCAGCAGCCTGCCCGGTTCGGCGACGGCGTCCACGCCCCACAGGGGGAGGTCGTCCAGCCCGGCGGGCTCCGGCAGCGGGCCGCCGGCGCCGCCGTGGTCGAAGGCCCGGTGCTCGGAGAACCAGACGGTCAGCGGCCCGTGGCCCCGCTCGGCGCCCCAGGTGTCCCCCGGCGCGTTCCGGTCGGTGTCCACCCGTACCTGCCACCGGCCGGTGAAGTCGACGGCGTGCTCGGGGTCGTTGGCGCGCTCCATGGTCGTGGTGGTGACGCCCTCGCTGACCGTGGTGGACTGCGTGAGTTGATGGTGCGTCAGGTTCAGGGTGAGCGCCCCGTCGAACCAGCGCAGTGGCCCGGCGGGTCCGTTGTAGATCCCGGTCCACGGGATCGGGACCGTCCGCAGCGTGCCGGAGCTCTCGCCCGCGGAGGAGGCCTGTCCGCCGTCGCCCTGTCGCTCCGACTTCGTCGTGCGCGGTACCTCGCCCAGGGTTCCCTGGCGCGTGGCATGCCGCGGATCGGTCAGGCGCAGCCGGACGTCGACGGTGTGCTCCGTGCCGTCCACGGTGACCGTGACGCGATGCCCGCGCGAGCTCCGCACATAAGCCAGATGCATGGCGATCTCGGGAGAGCTGAGCTGCTCGGCGAGCTGCCCTCGCACCGCTGCCTCGGCGGCGCCGGGCGCCACGCCCAGGGCGGTCAGCACCTGCTGGTGGAGCGCGGCGAGTACGTCCTCGGGAACGGGCTCGTGGGGCACCAGCCCGACGAGGCCGTCGTGCCGGGCGCCGTAGTCGCGGACGTAGGGCGACAGGGCGCGGGGCGCGGCGGCGGCGCTCTCTGGGGCCACGGGGGCTCTTCCGGACCCGGACCCGGACCCGGAGCCCGACCCGGACCCGGACCCGGAGCCCGACCCGGAGCCGGACCCGGAGCCCGACCCGCCACCGCTGCCGCTGCTGCTACCGCTGCCGACTGCTGTGGCTTCGCGGGAGCTGTCTTCGCCGGGATCGTGGGCGGCGGGGACGAGGGCGTTCTCGGGGGCGGGCGCGGCGGTTGTCGTGGTGGTGGGGGCCGGCGAGGTCTCCGGTACGGGAGGCGGGTTCTCCGTCGCGGCGGCGGCCGGAGTGGGCGTCACCGGCCGGGGGTCGGGGCCGAAGAAGACCGCGGGCCGCGCCGGGCTGGAGGCTGCGGCCTGACTGGCCACGGGGGTGGCCGGGGGCGACCCGACGGCGCTCCGGGCCGTTCCCGGGGTCACGGTCGATGGCGCGGCGGAGGACGTACCGCCCCGGGTGGACCCTGAGGTCTCGTCCGCGCTCTCCTGGCGGGGGCGCCGGGCCTGCTCGGCCGCGGTTACGGGTTCGGTCGCCACCCAGCGGGCGGTGTAGGGCCCGGGCCGCTCCTGCTGGAGGAGGACGACAGGGCGTCCGTCGGCGGGTCCGACCGTCCAGGGGGCGCCGGACGGCGACAGTACGGTGATCCGCAGCCGCAGCCCGGGCGCCGCGACCGCGAGGGTCAGCCAGTCCGAGGAGGCCGGGCCGCTCCCGGTCCGCACCCCGCGGACGATCTCGTCCGCACTGCCCCCGGCAGCCGTTCCGGGCAGCAGCGGTGCGCCGTCCGGCCCGTTCGGCACCGTCCCCGGGGACAACAGCCCGCGCGCGGCGGGCTCCCTGCCCAGGTCGGCCGCGAGCGCGTCGGCGAGTTGGGCGCGCAGCTCCGCCGGAGCGGCGGGGCGGCTCTGACCGACGACCTGCCCGCTCTCCTTCGGCGCTACGGCGATCAGCGCGTTCGCCAGCGCGTCTCCGTCGGCGGGGATGTACACCGGGAAGAGTCCGTGCTCGGCGAGTTGGGCCTCCACGCCTGCCGGTTGGTGCTCCGAGGCGGCGGGTGTCTCCGTCGTGGGGGGCACGTGAGTGACCGGTGTCTGGGTGGCCGGGGTCTGGGTGGCCGGCTCTTCCAGCATGGTCGCGGTCGTCGGGGGCGCCGGGCGCGCCGTTGCGGACGACGTGCCTGCGGCGGCGGGGGCCGGCTGTGCCACCGGGCCGCCGACCGGAGGGAGTCCGCGTTGCCGGCGGGCGTCGTTGTAGAGCTCGAGGGACAGCTCCGCCAGAGTGTTGTGCTCCTCCTCGATGGTGTCCTCGGTCGACTGGGCCGACGCGTAGGGCCGGGTCTCCACCCGGACGACCGACGGCACGATACGCGGATTCCCGCTCCCGTCCTCCGGGTTACTGTCCAGCACACCGAAATGGGAACGGATCCTCAGCGCCTGATACTGACTGATGACCTGAGCAGGGGCCGCGAGGAGCAGGTTGTCGAGGTAGTGCTGGATCGTCGCCTCCTTGTGGAAGCGCAGCGGCCGGTTCAGCAGACCTTCGGTCGTTCCCATGTCGGCGCGGAGGGTTCCCTCGAACTCGCCCGCGAGCCAACCGGCGTCGCTCTCCAGGAACGCGCGCGGCACCTCACCCAGCCCGGCCCGGACCGCCTGCAGGGACTCCCTGGAGGCGGCCGCCGTGAAGTCCTTCGCCCGGGGACGCCCCGGTTCGGTGTCCCGAACCGCCGCTGCGACCTGTGTGTACGCAAGGACAAGGGCACCCACGGCCTCATCGGCGTCCCACCCATCCACCTGACCCGCCAGATCGGGGCGCGCGGCCAGCCACTGCTGGAAGCGGGGAACGACAGCACGCCCGAAGCGCAGCGCCCCCTGCAGATCCTGGTGGGCGATCTGCACCGGCTCGGACTCACGCCGCATGCGAGCGCCGACGTGCTCGAGGAACCGGATCACCCCGCTCAGCGGAGTCGTCGCGGTGTGGTGCACGAGGATCGTCTCCCCGGCGTTGGCCCCCTCACCCCGCACCGGCAGATCCTCCGCATCCACCGCGACCTGGAAGCCCTCCGACGCCGGGAAGATCCGCCCCAGAGTGGCACCCGAAGGTGCCGACGCGAGCAGCACCCGCACCCTGCGGAACGCGGCCAACACCTCCGACCGCTCAGCCCGCCCGTCGAAGTGCCCCCGCACCAGCCCACGCGCCGGCCTGGACACCACCTCCAGAACAGCCATGGCGCCCACCCGGTCCAAGGTGATGGCCAACCGCCCGGGAAGCACCACGACATCGCCGTAGGACAACAGGTCCTCCCCCGCGGGCACCCCCACCCGGAACCGGTGCAGCTCCGCCTCGAAACCACTCGCGGGCGCAAAACCCTCCACCTCGACCGAAGCGGTCGCGCCGGCAACGGACGCGGACGCGGTCGCCGACTGCCCGGCCGACACTGCGGCACCCCGCGCCGAGGCGGCTTCCCGTGCCGCGCCCTGCGCGGAGCTCTCACCGTGCGCCGCGGGCCGACGGGACGCGTCGAGCCGGCCCTGGACGGCGGCCTGCAGCTGCGCGACCGCCGGCCAGCGGCTGCTCGCCGGCGACTTGCCCGCCTGCCACGTCTGGACAGCGGCGAGCACCCGGTTCAGGGCCGGGGCGCCGGGGTCGTGCTGCAGTTGCCGTACCGCCTTGTCGATGGCCCGCAGGGGGCCGGACCGGATCTGGTTGGGTACCGCCGACATCTGCTCCCAGTCCCGGATCGGGTCCCCGGTCCCGGTCCCCGGCGCCGGACGGACCTCTTCCGGGGCGAGGGGCGCGGAGGACCCCTGGTCCGGGACGGAGCTCTCCTGTGTGTCCGTGACCGGCGGCATCGGGGTATGGGGCTGAGGCCGCAGTTCCTGCTCGGCCCGGTCCCACAGCGCCCGGAAGCCGGCCCAGGTCTCGTTCTCGGCCTGCACCGCGGTGACGGGGTTCGCCCGGGCCCTCTTCTCCTGCGGCGGACCGTAGAGCCGCTCCAGCAGGGGCAGCAGGCCGGGCTCGTACGTCCGCACCCAGTCCGCGCCGTTGTTACGGAGTGCCCCGGTGTACGGGTCGGTGCCGGTGTTCGTGCCCAGGTAGGCGTTGCTGAGCTGGGCGAAGTACTCGTGCTCGTCGCGGGAGGAGTAATTGGCACCGGCGCGGACGCCGGAGGGGTCGCGCAGCGGACCGTCCGGCCAGTGCGCGGCCGTGCCCTGGTCCACCGTGGCCCGGTAGGCGCCCGCGATGATCGCACGGTCCGCCGCGCTCAGACCACGCTCATGGATCGCGTGCGCGAACTCGTGGGTGGTCGTGGAGTAGCCGTCCGGGTAGACACCGTCGCCCGGCACCCCGGTGGTCTCGCCCAGCAGGTTCTCCTCGGTGGCCGCGACCTGGCCGTTGTGGAGGATGCCGCGCAGGGATTCGAGGGGCCGTCCCTCGATGCGGGTGCCGCGCAGTGCGGCGAACGGGCCGAGCGCGGTCATCGGGACGTCCCGGGGGACGACGATGATCCGGGTGCCTCCGGTCAGCAGGCGCGCGGCCACCTTGGGGTCGGCGAGCATGCCGGCGATCCGGTCCTGCGCCTCCTGCCGGGCGGAGACCGGCTGTTCGACCCCCTCGGGCACCCGTACCAGGAGCTGGGCGGCCGTGTCCGCGAAGGCGGCGGGCGGCAGGTGGTCCCGCAGGCCGGTGACCAGTCCTTCGTCGGCGGCCAGCACGTCCAGCTGGGCCGCTGGCAGCAGCGTTAGTTCCCGGGACCGTTCCTCGGCCGTCATCCCGGGCAGCCGGGTGGCGAGGTCGGAGAGGGGAGCCGGGAGCGCGCGGGCGGATGTCTCCGTCGTGGGCGGCACGTGGGTGGCGGGCTGTTCCAGCACGGTCGTGGTCGTCGGGGGCGCCGGTCGCGCCGTTCCTGACGACGTGCCCGCGGCGGGGGCCGGTTGTGCCAGCGGGCCGCCGACCGGAGGGAGTCCGTGTTGCCGGCGGGCGTCGTTGTAGAGCTCGAGGGACAGCTCCGCCAGAGTGTTGTGCTCCTGCTCGATGGTGTCCTCGGTCGACTGGGCCGACGCATAGGGCCGGGTCTCCACCCGGACGACCGACGGCACGATACGCGGAGTCCCGCTCCCGTCCTCCGGGTTGCTGTCCAGCACACCGAAGTGGGAACGGATCCTCAGCGCCTGATACTGGTCGACGAGCCGCTCCGGAACCGCGCGGAGCAGGTTGTCGAGGTAGTTCCCGATCGTCGCCTCGTTGTAGAAGTGCAGCGGCCGGTTCAGCAAACCCTCGGTCGTTCCTATGTCGGCGCGAAGAGTGCGCTCGAACTCGCCCGCGAGCCAACCGGCGTCGCTCTCCAGGAACACCCTCGGCACCACGCCCAGCCCGGCCCGGACCGCCTGCAAGGACTCCCGGGAAGCGCCCGCCGTGAAGTCCTTCGCCCGGGCACGCCCCGGCTCGGTGTCCCGAACCGCCGCAGCGACCTGCGTGTACCCGAGGACCAGTGCGCCGGACACCTCATCGGCGTCCCACGCATTCACCTGCCCCGCCAGATCCGGCCGCCCGGCCAGCCACTGCTGGAAGCGGGGAACGACAGCACGCCCGAAGCGCAGCGCCCCCTGCAGATCCTGGTGGGCGATCTGCACCGGCTCGGACTCACGCCGCATGCGAACGCCGACATGCTCGAGGAACCGGATCACCCCGCTCAGCGGAGTCGTCGCGGTGTGATGGACCAGAATCGTCTCCCCAGCGTTGGCCCGGCCACCCCGCACCGGCAGATCCTCCGCATCCACCGCGACCTGGAAACCCTCCGACGCCGAGAAGATCCGCCCCAGCGTCGCACCCGGCACCGCTGCATCCAGCAGCACCCGCACCCTACGGAACGCAGCCAACACCTCCGACCGCTCGGCCCGACCGTCGGAATGTCCCCGAACGAGTCCACGCGCCGGATCGGACACCACCTCCAGGACGGCCGTGTCTCCTACCCGGTCCAAGGTGATCTTCAGCAGCCCGGGAAGCACCACGACATCGCCGTAGGACAACAGGTCCTCCCCCGCGGGCACCCCCACCCGGAACCGATGCAGCTCCGCCTCGAAACCACTCGCAGGCGCAAAACCCTCCACCTCGACCGGACGCGGCCCCGCAGGGACCACCGCCGGTGCCGGGCCCGCGTGCCCCTGCGCGGACGACCCGGCCTGCACGGAGGATCCGGCCGGTGCGCTGGGACCGGCCTGCGCGCCGGGGCGCGGCGGGTTCACCGCATCCAGCCGACCGCGCACTGCGGCCTCGAGCTGCCCGACCGCCGCCCAACGACTGCTCGCCGGCGACTTCTCGTTCTGCCACGTCCGGACAGCGGCGAGCACCTGCTCCAGATCACGCCGGCCGGCGGCCGGGCCCAGCCGCCGCACCGCTTCGTCGATACCGCGCAGCGCGCCGGAGCGCCGCTGCCCGGAAACGGCCGAGATCTGCTCCCAGTCCCGGACCGGGTCCACGCTCGCCCGACCGGACGGCGGTGCCAGGTGGGTGCCCTGCGGGAGCTGCACCGATGCCTGCTCGACGGGGGGCGGGACGAGGGAGCCCAACAGGGCTGTCGCGGGCAGATGTCCGCCCCGCAGGTGCTCGGCCGCGACCAGCTCGATGACCTCCTCCACCCGTGGCACCACACCCAGCGGGTTGTCGCCCGGCGCCACGTGACCGATCCGGTCCAGCACCGCGTCCGCGGCCCATTGGAGGGAGGTTTCCCGCCGCTCCTCAGGCACTGAGGAGTCGTCGAGCCGCGCCCGCGCCGTGTCGATGTCGAACCGCGCCGCGCCCGGGTGACGGGAGGCCGAGGTGCCCCCGGACGAGGTGCCGTCCGTCGCCGGTGCCGACGGCTCCACGGGTCCGGACGAGGTACTGCCCGAAGTACTGCCCGAGGTGGCCGTGGCCCCCGAACCGGACGGTGCCGCAATGGGGTTGGCGGGCCGCGCACCTGCCACGGTGGGCGCCCCACCAGTTCCTGCGGTCGGTACGGTGGGGATGGTGGGGGCCGTGGCTGCGGTGGGTGCGATGGGTGCGGTAGGTGCGCTAGGTGCGACGGCACCGGCCGGAGCGGTCGTGACCGGCACGGACGCCGCCGGAGACACCGGGGCGACCGGAGACACGGGAGTGACCGGGGCGACCGGGGCGACCGGCGGAACTGTGCCCTCGCTGCTGTCCGGGCCGCTCGCGGTGTTGGCGGCGGGAGGGGTCGCCGAGGACTGCGCTCCGCGCTGCGTGGTACCACCGGATTCGGTCGGTGCAGACGATCCCAACGGCGCGGTCCCGGACGGGGACACCGAAGTGGTCCCGTCGTCCCCGGGCCGCGTCACGGAGGCAGGGCGGCCCGTGTCGGCGCCCGGCTGCTCGGCCGGACGTCCGCCCGGAACCGGCAGGCCGCTCTGTGGGACGGGGGCACCTTCCGTGTCGCCCCCGCGCGCGCCGCCGGCCGGTGCCGACGGCTCCGGCAGGCCGGGCTGCGTCGGAGTCGGGCGCGCTCCGCCGTTCCCCTCGGAAGCGCCCTCGGTCCGGGCCGGGCCGGAGGACGTGGCCCCGGACGGGCCCGGATCGGGTGTGCCCTGGGCGGCCTTCGGCGCGGAGGTCTCCGCGGGCCCCGCGGCAGCGGACGAGGATGAGGACGAAGGTCCGCCGTCCCCAGTGGTTCTGTCGCCTGCCCCGGGGCCGGGCCGGGAGCCGGGCGGCTGCGTCTCGACGTAGGTGCTGCTGCCCTCGTTGGCGCGGAGGTTCCCGCCGCCCTCCCCGGTTCCGCGGCTACCGCCGGGCGTGCCGCCGGAGGTGTCGCCGAGGGTGGCCGGGCGGTCGTAGCCGGGTCCCGAACGCGTCGGGGGCTTGGCGCCACCGCTGTCGGGGATCCCCTCCCCGGGACGGTTCCCGCCGCTCGGGCGCGGCTGCGCGGTGCCGTGCGGGTCGGCCGGTGGTGTGCCGAGGTTCTGCCCGCGGCCCTCGAACGGGTCCGCGGGCGTCGGGGCACCGGACTGCTGCGTGCTGCCAGCGGCCTCAGCGGGCGGGCGATTGGTGTCCGTCGCGGGGTAGTCGTAGCCCCGGCCGCCGGCGGACGTGTCCGCCGCCCCAGGGCCGCCGGACGACGAGCCCTTGGCGGGCTGCGGTTCGGGGGTGCCGTGCGGGTTCCCCTGCGGACCGCCCAACCGCTGTCCTGGGCCGGCGAACACGTCGGAACCGGCCGGGTTGGCCGGCTTCACCGCGGCGGGCGGCTGCCCCCCACCACTGGGCTCCGGAGTCCCGTGCGGGTTCGCCTGCGGACCACCCAACCGCTGACCCGCCCCCGCGAACGGATCCGTCCCACCGGAACCACTCGGCTTCGGGCTTCCCTCCTCAGGCGCCGGCTTCGGCTCCGGCGTCCCGTGCGGATTCGCCTGCGGACCGCCCAACCGCTGGCCCGGGCCGGCGAACACGTCAGAGCCGGCCGGATTGGCCGGCTTCACCGCGGTCGGCGCCTGCCCACCACCACTCGGCTCCGGCGTTCCGTGCGGATTCCTCGGCGCACCGCCCAACCGCTGACCCGGCCCCGCGAACACCTCAGAGCCGGCCGGGTTCGCCGGCTTGCCCGTGACCGGCGGCTGCCCGCCACCACTCGGCTCCGCTGTCCCGTGCGGGTTCGCCTGCGGACCACCCAACCGCTGACCCGGCCCCGCGAACACCTCGGAACCGGCCGGGTTGCCCGGACGGGACTCCGGGCTCGCCGGGGAACCGCCGGAATGCTGCGGGGTGGCTGCGCCCAGCTCCGGGCTGTGGGGAGCCGGGGAGCCGCCGGTCCCGCCGGCGTTGGAGCGCCCGCCGACCGGCGGCGGTGTGCTGGTGGCGGGGCTCTCGCTCCGCGCACCGGGGTTGGGCGCGGTGACGCCATCGGTGTGGCCCGCGCCGGGTCCGCTGTTGGTGGGATGCGACGGGTTGGCGGACACGCCGCCGCCCTTCAGGTCGAGCGGGCCGGGGGCGAGGGCGCCGTCCCCCTTGCCCAGGGCGCCGGGGCTGGGGGCCGCGTGGTCGCCGCCGGACAGCCGCGGCGGCGGGGTGACGTGCGGGCCGCCGCCGATCATCGCGGGGTTGGAGCCGAGCCCGGGGGTCGCCTCTCCTCGGGGAGTGGGCGTCGGGACGCCGCCCTCGGGGGCCCGGGCGGGGGTGGTCGGGCTCGGCTTGTAGCGGAAGCCGGAGAAGGCGCCGAAGCCGCCGCCCAGGATCGCGCCCAGGCCCATGCTCCACGCTTCGGCGCCCCAGTCGACGTCATAGTCGGTGCCCGCGATGGCGGCGCCCGCCTCCCCTACGGCGACGTCGATGCCGAGGTTGAGGGCGGCGCCGGTCGCGGCGCCGCCGAGGCCGCCGGCGATCGCGGTGCCGACGGTGCCCAGGCGGGCGGCCAGCTGGGCGAGCACCGGGATCAGCCGGCTCAGCAGTGAGCTGATCATCGTCAACAGGCCACTGAGCAGCGGCCCGACGAACAGGAAGGCCAGGCCGAGGAGGGCGCCGATGAGGTTGGCCCACATGGAGGCGTTGATCTTCTTCGCGTACTCGTCGGCGGCCTTGTGCAGCTCGTCCGCGTAGCGCTGGATGGTCTGGCCGATCGTCCAGGCGGTCTCGGCGGCTTCGTCGATGGTCTTGCCGAGAGCCTCGTCCCATGCCCGGTGCGCCTGGTCGCCGGCGGCGCCGGTCATGCCGAGGCCGCCCAGGTGGCCGCCGACGGCGACCCTGCGCTCGTGGAGCTCGTCGCCGAGCCGGATCCACGCGTTGGCCAGCTCGATCATGTCGTCGATGCTGATGGTGTCGAGTACGGAATCCGCGCTTGCCATGATGTGGGCCGCCCTCCCTGGGCGCTGTGCTGCTGTCTAGGCTCGGGTGTTGACGGTCCGGGCCGTTTCGGAACCGGGGACGGCCGGTACGGGACCGGCAACGGCCGGTACGGAGCCGCCGGAGGCGGCCGGGGGCGCGTCGCGTTCGTCCAGCGCGATCTGCACGAGCATCGGTTCGGCGCTGCGCCGCACCAGCAGACCCCGGCCGGGCTTACGGGGGCGGGCTCGCTGGTCGCCGATGAGTGCGCCTTCGCGGTGGTCGCCGGAGAGCAGCAGGCCGTCGGTGCCGATCTCCTTGAGCTTGCTGAGCAGCGGGTCCGACATGAGGGCGCGGCCGGCGCCGCCGACGCGGCGGGCCAGCACCAGGTGGAAGCCCAGTTCGTCGGCCTGCGGGATGAACTCGGCCAGGGCGGCGAGCGGTCCGCGGCCCATGCTGCCGGAGGCGAGGTCGTAGTCGTCGGCCACGACGTAGAGCTCCGGTCCCTGCCACCAGTCGCGCTCGGCGAGCTGGGCGGTGGTGAGATCGGCCGGGGGGATACGCGAGCGCAGCATCTCGGCGAGGGCCTGCGCCTGCGCGGTGACCAGGTCGGCGTTGCCGCCGCGGGCGCCGATGTATTCCTCGGGCACCAGGTCCAGCAGGCTGTGCCGGTGGTCGACGACCATGAAGCGCACCTCGCGCGCGGAGTACCGGGCGGCCATGCCGCGCATCCAGCTGCGCAGGAAGGCGGTCTTGCCGGAGCCGGAGTCGCCGAAGACGGTGAAGTGCGGGGCGCCGGAGGTCAGGTCGAGGCCGACGGTGCGCAGGTCGGACTCGCGCAGCCCGATGGGGACCTCGTGCTCGCCGAGGCCGGCCCCGTGGCTCTCCCAGCGCTCGGCGGGTGACGGCTGGGCGGCGGTCGCCAGTTCGCGGACGGTGATCCGCTCCGGCAGCACGCGCAGCGCCGGGGCCGCCGACTTCCGCCAGCGCTCGGCGATCCGGCGGACCAGCGCCTGCTCGGCGTCGGCGAGCCCGTCCATGCCGTCCGCGCCGTCGAGCCGGGGCAGCGCGACGTGGTAGGTGAGGCCGGGCGAGGCGAGTCCGCGCCCGGGGATGCTCTGTCCCAGTCCGCGGGCGGCGGGGCGGCTGATCTCGGACTCGGACGGGTCGTTGAGGCGCAGTTCGAGACGGCCGGGGATGTTGTCGCGCAGGTTGACGCGGATCTCCGCCCAGCGGTTGGCGGTCAGCCACAGGTGGACGCCGACGCCGAGGCCGCGGGTGGCGATCTCGGTGAGGGTCTCCACGGCGCTCTCGTCCGCGGCGTGCAGGGCGGCCCAGTTGTCGACGACGAGCACGATGTCCGCGGCGCGCACGCCCTCGGGCAGCTCGCCCCGGACGCGCCGGGTGCGCAGGTCGGCGGCGGACTGGATGCGCAGGTCGCGGAACATCTGCTCGCGTGCGGTGACCAGGCGGCCGACCTCGGCCAGCACCCGGCCCACCCGTTCCTCGTCGCGGCGCCCGGCGACGCCGGCCACGTGGGGTGCGTCGGCCAGCCCGTGCAGCGCGCCACCGCCCATGTCGACGGCGTAGAACTGCAGCTCGTCGGGGGTGTGGGTGAGCATGGCGCTGAGCATCGCGGTGCGCAGGAAGGTGGACTTGCCGCTCTGCGGTGCCCCGACCAGGGCCAGGTGCCCCTGCCGTCCGGTCAGGTCCAGCACCAGGGGGCGCTGTTCCTGGCGGGCGGGCACGTCGAGGACGCCGACGGGGACCTTCAGCTCTCCCGCGAAGGGCCACTGGGCGCAGCGCAGGCCGAGGTCCGGGTCCGCCTCGGGCTCGCCGAGCAGCGGGTCGAGGGGGAAGTGCGCCGGCAGTGGCGGCAGCCACACCTGGTGTCCCGGGGTGTCCTTGTTCAGCAGGCGTTCGACGGCGATCTGGAGTTCGGTGTCGCCCGCGTCCGGGTCCCACTCCCAGGCGGCCGGCTCGCTCTCCTCGGCGGTGAGCGGGGCGAGGTCGCCGAGCACCGCGTAGGGCACCGGTTCCACGGCGGGGCCCGGCGCCTCGGAGTCGTGTTCGCGGTAGGGCGCGGAGACGTGGGCGACGCGGAAGCGCTCGTAGACGGACTCGTCCACCTTGAGGTAGGCGGAGCCGGGGATGGCGGGCAGCGTGTAGGCGTCGGAGGTGCCGATGACGGCGCGGGACTCGGCGGCGCTGAAGGTGCGCAGGCAGATCCGGTACGACAGATGCGACTCCAGGCCGCGCAGCCGGCCTTCCTCCAGCCGCTGGGTGGCCAGCAGCAGGTGCATGCCCAGGGAGCGGCCGACGCGGCCGATCTGCACGAACAGGTCGATGAAGTCAGGGCGCTGGGAGAGGAGTTCGCCGAACTCGTCCACGACGATCAGCAGGTACGGCAGCGGCTCCAGCGGTTTGCCGTGCACATCGGTGCCGCCGGCGGCCTGGCGGAGCTGGTACTCGCGCACCGAGTCGACGTTGCCGGCCTCGCGCAGCATCCGCTGGCGGCGCTGCTGTTCGCCCTGCAGGGCCTGCCGCATCCGGTCGACCAGTGCGAGATCGTCCGCGAGGTTGGTGATCAGGCCGGAGACGTGCGGCAGTTCGGTGACGCCCGCGAAGGTGGCGCCGCCCTTGAAGTCGACCAGGACGAAGGCCAGGTGCTCGGGCGCGTGCACCATGGCCATGCCGGTGACCAGGGTGCGCAGCAGTTCGCTCTTGCCGGACCCGGTGGCGCCGACGACCAGGCCGTGCGGGCCGATGCCGCCCTGTGCGGACTCCTTGAGGTCCAGGGAGAGGGGTTCGCCGGTGCCGGTCACCCCGATCGGGATGCTGAGCAGGTCCTTGCGGTCCGGGGCGCGCCGGGAGGTGGCCGGGTCGAAGGCCGCGATGTCGGGGAAGCCGAGCATGCCGGAGAGGGAGACGTGCTCGGAGAGCACCTGGTCGCGCTCGCCGGACAGCCGGAGCGGGGCCAGCGAGCGGGCGGTCGCCTCCCGGACGGCGGGCACGGTCTCGTCGGCCACGGCCTTCTCGACCGGCGCGTGCAGGCCGGGGGCGCGGCCTTCCAGGACGAGGCCGCCGCGCGCGTCGGTGCGGGCGCGTACGTCCACCCGGCCCGGTTCCGAGCCCTCCTCCTCGACCAGGCACACCACGTGCAGGCCCAGTTCGGGCCCGGCCTCGGTGAGCAGGTCGGACAGCAGCGCCGCACGGGTCCAGGGCGCCTGGGGGTCGTAGTCGTCGAGGAAGACGACGAGGTGGCGGCGGGCGCCGGTGTCCCGCTGGGTGACGATGCGGCTGCTCCGCTCGGCACGCGCGGCGACGGCCTGGTCCAGCGTGCTCTGCAGGTGGTCCTGGAGCCCGGCCAGGTCATCGGCCAGCAGCGGGACGAGCTCCTGCTCGCGCAACCGCGCGTCCTGGTCCGGCTGCTGGGCGTGCGGCAGCCATTTCACCCAGTCCCAGGCGGAGTCGCCGCCGGTGACGACGGCGACGCGCACGTCGTCGGGGGCGTGCAGCACCGACAGCTGGAGCAGCAGCGACTGGGCGAGCTCGCGGGTGCGCGGGCGCGGGCCGAGCAGGCTGACGACGCCGGCGCCGCGCAGGTCCAGCCAGGCGGCCTGGTCCTCGACGGTGCCATGGGTGCGGACGAGTTCGGCGGCGGCGTGCTGGGAGCGGGTGTCCACTTCGACGGTGGGGTCGTTCTGGGCCGGCATGTGCAGCCCGTGCGCGGCGGGTGCCGCGCCGACGCCCACCCGCAGCCGCAGGAAGTCCGCGTCGCCGGGCCGGCGTTCCCACACCCGGCGGCGGCGGGTGGCGATGGCCCACAAGCGGTCGGGGTGCGGGTGGAGCCAGGCGTCCGCCGCGCGCTGGGCGGCGCCGTCGTGCATCGCCTGCTTGCGGACGCCCGCCAGGTACTCCGAGTAGCGCTCGCGCTGCCGGTACTGGTTGCGTCGCCGGCTGCCGCGCAGCTGCATGCGCACGCCGATGGTGATGCCGACCGACACCACGACGAAGGCGATGCCGAGCAGGATCATCCACGCCTTGCCGTAGGCGACCATGTAGGCGGCCATGCTGATGCTGGACAGCAGCGGCAGCAGGATCATCAGCCAGCCCGCCGCCCCTTGCTGCTGCGGGCGTTGGGGCGGGGTGGCCAGTGTCGTCCTGCCGTCCGGCATCGGCGGGGGCGTCATGCGGACGGGGCGGTGGAAGGGTATGCGACTCACGGGGGCTGCCTACTGACGGGGCTGAGGGGGCCGGCGGGCGAAGGGGGGCGGGGCGGCGGTCAGCCGAAGGTCATGGTGATCGCCGTCTTGTTGGTGTCGGTGACCGGCTCGGGCGGGGTGTCCTTGGGCGGATCGCTCTTGCCGTCACCGGGCGCCAGGGCCTGGCGGAACTCCGAGAACGCCTTGGCGATGGCGTCCTCGGCCGTGCTGAAGTTGCCTGAGGCCATGCCGACGCCGTCGGCGAGGGTGGTCAGGACGCCCTTCTTCGGGTCGTCCTTGGTACCGAACAGTTCGGTGGTCACCCGCACCCAGTCCTGGGCGACCTCGTCGGCGTCCCTGGCGGACCGGCCCTCCCAGGTGAGCCGGAGCCCGTCGAGCGTCGCCTTGACCCGGGTGAGGCTGTCGGCGACGTCCTGCGCGAGGTTCTTCAGCTGGGTGGCGGTGGTGTGCATGCCGCTCGGGGAGACGTCGATGACGGAGACGTCGTAGTCGGCCTGGCCGTGGTCAGCCATGGGTCACCTTCCTCTGAAGTCCCGCGAGGGCGCGGGGTGTTGTGGTGAACGGCGCGGTCCCGCCGCGATGCTGACAATTCCTCATATAAGTGGTAAACCTGGCGGAGGTTCCATGGGGCCACTGCCGCCCCGTACACCGCGCCGCCCGGCCGACGGACCGCGAAGCCGGCGCGACGCTGCCGAGGGAGACACCGTGACCGACCCGATCAACTCGCAGTACGACACGACGCCACTGCCCGCCGCGGAAGGGGGCGACGACCAGAGTGAGCCGGGGGCGGACCACGGCAAGGACCTCAGCGGTCTGGTGCCGAACGACAAGGTCGCCTGGGGCGAGCCGCCGTCCTTCAACGACGACCCGCAGAAGATCCCGTCCGACTCCGGCACCGAGGGCCCCACCCCCGGGGACCCGTCCGGGGACCTGAGGATCGACCTGAGCGCCATGCGCACCACGGAGCGGTCGCTGCTCACCGAGAGCCGCGCCGCGGTGGCCACGTACGAGGAGGTCCGCGCCAAGGTCCTGGCGAAGAAGGACACCGTCTTCGGCCAGGGCGCGAAGTCGCAGGGGTACTACTCGAACCGGCTGAACCATGACGGCTACATCTATGTCAACGGCAAGGACAACCCGTTCGCGCCGGCCGGCGAGCAGTTCGCCGCCGACATGAACCCGGCGATGGAGCGGGCGCTGCTGCAGGCGGGCATGGCGCTGGAGAAGCTGGGCGAGTACATCGCCCTCATCAACCACTCCGGTCAGGTCTACGCGCACACCGACCGGGAGTGCCGCTTCCCGGACCCGCCCGCGACACACTGAGACGGCCGCCGCGGACCTCGGCTCAGGCACTCCGCTGCCCGTCGCTGAGGTTCGCGTAGTTGGCGGTCTCCGCCTTGTGGTAGTTCCAGTAGCTGGTGGTCATCCGGGAGACGATGTCCGCCAGCAGGTGCTCCAGGTCGTGCTGCGCCGTGTGGAACCAGGACGTGATCTCGTCGAACGTGGCGTAGGACGGGCTGGACCAGTCGGTGCCGACCTCCTTCATCCTGGAGTCGACCGAGGCCATGGTCGTGGAGATGGCCGCGGCCTCGCGTTTGACCGCGCCGATCGCGTCATGCAGTGCCGCGAGGTCGGCCTGCCACTGCTCTGGAGTCGGTTGTTCCGCCATCTGCGGGGCACCTGCCTTTCACCACGTCCGAAGTCCCATCACGCCGCACGTCCGCGGTCCGGTCCCGCCGTACGGTCGGTACGGTCGTCCCGTTCCGCGCCGCCGGCGGTCACGACGCCTCCCCCGGCGGGAGGTCCGCGGGCAGCAGCGCGGTGAGCAGCTCCGGGCCCGCCGCGGCCAGGTCGGCGGTGCTCAGGCACAGCTCGGCCACCCGCTGTGCGTGCCGTTCGGTCATCAGCTGGAAGACCTGCCGGGCGCTGCGCCCGTTGCCGAACTGCTCCCCGCGCGGCAGGGTCTCGAAGTAGCCGTGCAGTGCCTCGGTGGTCTCGGGCACGACGGTGTACTCGTGGCTGTCGGCCTGGTGCTCCACGATCCGCACCAGTTCCGCGGAGGAGTAGTCCTCGAAGCGGAGGGTGCGGGTGAAGCGGGAGGCCAGGCCCGCGTTGGACTCCAGCAGCCGGTTCATCCCACCCGGGTAGCCCGCCACGATGACGACCACCTCGTCACGGTGGTCCTCCATCAGCTTCACCAGCGTCGAGACGGCCTCCGCGCCGAAGTCCATCTGGTTTCCCTGCGGCACCAGTGAGTACGCCTCGTCGATGAAGAGCACCCCGCCCAGCGCCCGCCGGAAGACGGCGGTGGTTCTGGGCGCGGTGTGTCCGACGTACTCGCCGACCAGGTCGCCCCGGTCCGCCTCCACCAGGTGGCCGCGGCTGAGCAGTCCGAGGGCGGCCAGGAAGCCGCCGTAGAGCCGGGCGACGGTGGTCTTGCCGGTACCGGGGTTGCCGGCGAAGACCAGGTGGCGGTTGAGCGGCGGCGCCGAGAGCCCCGCGGCCTGCCGGATGGTGACCATCTGCATCAGCTTCGTGAGGGTCACCACGTCGCGCTTGACCCCGTCGAGACCGACGAGCCGGTCCAACTCCACGTGCAGGGCGGCGAGTTTCTCCCCGGCCTGTCCGGCGTCGTCGCCGGACGCGTCCTGGTCACGCGCACCGCCACCGGCCGCCCCGCCGGCCGGACCCGCGGCGTGCGCGACGGCGGGCACAGCGGTGCGCCGCTCCCGCTCCCCCGCGGGCGCCAGCGTGGGCAGTACCGGCTCGGAGACGCCCTCCACCCGGCAGTCCTCGGCCGTCACCTCCGCCTCCTCGTCCCGCAGCAGGTCCTGTTCCGTCCCGTCGACGGTGCAGCGGCGCAGCAGGACGCGGGAGCGGGCTCCCGCGTAGACGGCGGGGAAGCGGCTGCCGGTGAAGCGGCAGTCCTCGTAGCGGCCTTCGCCGCCCTCTTCGACGAACAGCCCGTTCTTGGCGGCCGATGCGACCGTCGTGCCGTGCATCCGGGGCCGGGCTCCGGCCCGGACGACGATGCCGCTGCCCGCCGTGTCGCGGATCGCGCCGCCGTCCACCACGGCCGTGCTGCCCTCCTCCAGCAGCAGACCGGCGGTGCCGCTGGCGGTGATCGTCACGTTCTCCAGCCGGGCTCCGGTGTCCCGGCCGATCCGCACCCCGGTCTCCGCGGTGCCGGTGATCTCGCAGTCGGCCAGCAGCGGACGGTGCGAGGTGCGCAGCCGCACCCCTTCCCTGGTGCCGCTGATCCGGCAGCCGCGCAGCGCGGCGTCGCCGCCCTCCACGGACACCCCGGCCAGCTCGGCGCCGGTCACCTCGCAGTCGTCCGCGAGCAGTTCGGCCCGCTCGGTCACCCGCATCCCGTACTCGGCGCTGTCGGTGACGGTGCAGCCGCGCACCCGGGCGCGGGCTCCGCCGCCCAGGTGCAGGGCGCTGTAGGCGGTGTCGCGCACGGTGCAGCCGGTGAGCGACACGTCGGCCTCGTCGACCGCGTACAGCCCGTTGGCCGCGGTGCGGGCGAAGGTGGAGTCGTGCGCGGTGACCGTGCCCGAGCCGCTGACGACGAGCGCGGTGTCCTCGCAGTCCACCGCCCGCACCGCCGTCAGCTCCGCGGCGGCCTGGGCGGTGACCAGCACCGCGGCGCCCGAGGTGTGGTGCACATGGCACGCGTCCAGCAGGACGGCGCTGCCGCCGTCCGCCAGCACTCCGGCCCCGGCGGTGCGGAAGATCTCGCAACCGCGCAGCCGCACACCCTGGGTACCGCGGGTGGTGCGGGGCTCGACCCCACGGGGGAGGGCCGAGCCCCTGCTCTGGGGGTGCGGGTCGCTCTCCCGCACCGGGTTGTCGTCGGCCGTACCGCGGCCCGCCGTGCCGCGCAGCCAGACGCCCGGGCCGCCCGTCCCGTGCAGCCGGCACTCGCGGAGCGTGGCGCCCGCGTGTCCCTCCGCGAAGACGGCGGCGCCACCGCTGCCGCGTATCTCGCAGCGGGTCAGGGTCACGTGGGCGCCGGCGGTCAGCACGACGCCGCGCCCGGTCACTCCGTCCAGCACCGCGTCGGTCAGCTCGGCCCGCGCCTCGTCGCCGGCCACCAGACCGTCCCCGTCGCAGCCACCGACGGTCAGGCCCTCCAGCGTCGTGCGGCTGGTGCCGGTGAGCCAGAGGGCCGCGCCCTCGGTCCGCAGCACCGAGCAGCCGGTCAGCAGCGGTGCCGCCGCTCCGGTGACCTCGACGCGGCCGCCGGTGATCTCGCAGTCCCGCAGCACCGGTTCGCCGCCGCGCAGCAGCACGGCCGCCTCGCGGGGCGCGGTGCCGGACAGGACGAAGCCGCGCAGTTCGGCGCGGCCGGCGTGCACGGTCACGGCCGGGCCCCGGGCGGCGACCAGCCGCACCTCGCCCTTGGCGACCAGGCTGACGTCCTTGTCGAGCACGACGCTCTCGATGTACGTGCCGGCCTGGACGGTGATCAGGGCGCCCGGCCGGGCTCCCCGCACCGCCGCACCGATGGTGCGGTGCGCGCCCCAACTGCCGGGCGCCACCCGCTGTGCGGCCGCCTTCACCGCGGGCCTCCCGCCGTGCCCCGGGCCCGCACGCGGCGGCCGGTCACAGACCGCTCCCCAGGTTGGCCAGCCAGCCGTAGAGGCCGAAGACGCCGACGGCCAGCGGCAGACCGGCTACCGCGAGGAAGGTGGCCACCGCCGACGGCCATGTGGGGCGCTCCTGCTCGACGGGGCGCAGCGCGGCACCGAAGGCGAGGAACAGACCGCAGCCGACCAGCACCAGACCGGCGGCGAACGCGGCGAGCGGCCCGGCGGCGCGGGAGTCGAAGAGGTACTCGGGCAGCCGGATCGCCAGCGCCAGCAACCCGGCGACTCCGGCTCCCAGTTGGGGCAGCACGGCGGCCGGCAGCCGCACCGAGCCTGCCTGGAGCAGCAGCCCGACGCTCACCACGGCGACCAGGGCGAGCGCGTACACACCCCGGGAGGCGCTCAGGACCAGCAGCGCGGTGGTGAGCACCGTCGCGGTCAGCACGCTGAGCAGAATCAGCAGCGCGTTGCCGCGGCGCACGACGGCGGCCACGTCCGCACTGGCCATGGCCGGCCTGCCGGTGTCCGGTCCGGTGGGAACGAGTACCGCGATCTGGCTGGTCACCCGGGGCAGCAGACCGGCCACCAGGTACAGCGTCAGGGCCAGCACGGCGGCCGAGCCGGTGCGGCCCGCGTGCAGCGCGGTCAGCGGCACCACGCACAACGCGGTGATGGCCGTGACCAGTTGGAGGACGACGGTGGACGGCGCCGGCAGCGCCACCAGCCCGGCGAGCGCGCCGAGCCCGGCGCCGGCCGCGACCAGCACCGGGGTGGCCACCGGCCCGTGCAGGGGCGCGCCCAGTCCGGCGCAGGCCAGCAGCGGGCAGGCCGCCAGCGCCAGGAGCTGGCGTACCGCGCCCGGCAGCGGCCAGTTCTTGCGGGTCGCGTACCAGGCGAGCAGCGCCGACGCCAGCGCGGCGAAGACGAAGAGCGGCACGGCGGGACCGGCCGACCGGCGCGCCCCCAGCCATCCCGCGGCGACGACGGTCACCAGCAGGCCTGCCCCCAGCACCGCCTGGGCGCGAAGCCGGGCGCTCCACACACCGCCCTGCTCACGCGCCGCGGTGACCTGTTCGTCCAGGTCGGTGACGGTCAGCTCGCCCCACTCGCCGTCCCGGTGGTCGCGCAGGTAGAGCGTGGCACCGTCCACGATGCCCGCGGCCGCCAGCGAGTCGCCGGGGGCCAGCGGGGAACCCCCGGACTCGGCCAGCGACCAGACGGGAGGCATCGCTTCGGACTCGGGCTGACCGCACAGCGCGGCGAGCCGAGGGGCGTACTCGGCGATCGGGGCCTGCGCCGGGAGGGCGAGGTCGACGCGCCTGCGTTCACCGACCACGGTGACCCGGCAGCGTTCATCGGGCACGGACGATTCCTTCGGTGGTGTCGGTGGTATCGGTGGAGTCAGGGCTTCAGGGCTTCGGGACGGCGGGGCCGTGGGGGCCGTGCCGGGATCCGCATGCCGCAGGGGAGGTCAGTGCCGCCAGGTGGAGATGTTCGACCACTCGGCGTCGCTGTAGTTGTTCCAGTTCACGTGCATGGCCTGGGCGATCCGGCCGAGCACCCCGTCGGGTCCGAACAGGCCGTCGGCCGCCAGGTCCCACTCGTTCTGCATGTCCTGGTAGTACGTGGCGGCCTGACTCTCCCGCCAGGCGTCCGCCAGCGGTGCCAACTGGGACTTGAGGGCCTGGAGTTCGCCGGAGACCTCGCCGGCTCTGGCGTTCAGCCAGCCGCCTGCCGCGGCGAGGCCTTCGCCCACGTAGATCGGAGTGCCGTCGACATCGGGCATGAATGGCTCCTAGTGAGTGCGCCGGGATGGGCGGCGGAACACGTGACGGTCAGGAGAAGTTGGTGCCGGTCGCCGACTTCGGCACGTCGTCGCCGAGCGCGATCAGGTTGTTCACGTTCTGCTGCTCGGAGTCCTTGTAGTTGACGTAGTTGCCCTGCAGCCCCTTGGAGATCCCCTCCAGGGCGTCGTGGAGCATCCGCGCGTAGATGTCGTACTCGGCCATCAGCGTCTGGAACTGGTTGTGGGCGATGCCCTGCCAACTCGCCTCCAGACTGGTCACGTACGACTTCAGTTCGCTCAACTGCCCGGAGATCTCGCCCGCCGTGGACGAGGTGTTACTGGAGGCGTTGGCCAGGTATTCCGGTGTCACCCTGTAGGTCACACCGCCGACGCTCACAGAAGGCTGGTCAGCCATGGCGGGGTCCGCCCCTCTCGCTCGACACCTCCGCAGTCAAACACCACCGCGGCCCCGTCCGGGTGGTCGCGAACCCAAGTGAGCAGCGATTGAACAGGTTCTGACCCGAGGAGGAGATCGCGCACCCACAGCGCGCCCTCCGGGTCGAGGCCGGCCACACTGCCCCCAGCCCCGCGAGCTCTCCTCCGGAGGTCGGACGGTACACAGCCGTTCGGCCCGGCTCCTGTCGGGAGCCGGGCCGGTGGGTGGAGGGCGGGTCACGCCGGGATGGGGAGGATGACGGGCGTCGGGCTGCCGATGCCGGGCCGTTCGGTGTACCGCGGGCCGGTTACGGCACCGGCTGCTGCTGGGTGACGCAGTGGATACCGCCGCCGCCGGTGCCGAGGCGGTCGATGTTGAGCTGTTCGATGACACGGCCGGGGAACAGGCGGGCCAGGGTGGCCTTGGCCGCGGTGTCCGCCCGGGTGTCGCCGAACTGACCGCTGATGACGGCTCCGTTGCAGACGTAGTAGTTGGCGAAGGAGGCGAGGAACTCCGGGTTGGTGGAGCGGATCTTGTTGTAGTCGGGACCCTGCAGCTTCTCGACGGTCATGGGGGCGCCGCCCGCGGTCGTGGCCGCGGACAGGACCTGGTACTGCTGGCGCGCGTCCTTGGCGTACGCGTCGTTGTCCGAGGCCAGCGGCATCTGGACGACGGCCCTCCCGGGGGCGAGGAAGCGGGAGGTCGCGTCGACGTGGTCGTCGGTGATGTCCTTGCCGGTGACGCCGTCGAACCAGATGACCTTGGAGGCGCCGTAGGCGGTGCGCAGCGCCGTCTCGACCTGTGACTGCGACATGTTGGGGTTGCGGTTGCGGTTCACCAGACTGCTGCGGGTGGCCATCAGGGTGCCCGCGCCGTCCTGTTCGACCGCGCCGCCCTCGGCCACCAGGCCGGCCGCGGTGAACGGGGTGCCGACGTACGCGGCGATCCGGCCGGCGACCAGAGCGTCCTTGGAATGGGTCTGCTTGTTGCCCCAGCCGTTGAAGTTCAGGCCGACCGCGTCCAGGCCGCCGGCCCCGTCGGAGCGGAAGATCGGGCCGGTGTCGCGCATCCAGCAGTCGTCGACGGGGATGGTGGTGACGACGGTGACGGTCGAGCCGCACAGGGAGCGGGCCTTGGCGGCACTGGCGGAGTTGGCACAGAGGTAGACCGGCTCGTACTTGGCGATGGTGCGGGCGATGAGCGCGATGTCCGTCTGGACGCCGTTGAGCGTGCTGCCCCAGATGGAGGTGCTGTCCGGCCAGGCCATCCAGGTGCGGGTGTGACGGACGTCCTCACCCGGTACCCGGAACGCGGCCGCGGCGGGGCGGGCCGCCGCCCCCGCCCGTCCCTCGACCGCCGTGAGGGCGGCGGCAGCGGCGGTGAGGCCGGCCGCCGCGAGGAAGGTGCGCCTGCCCATCCCGCCGGGTGGGTTGGCTGCGTGATCGTCGCCCGCGCCGGGTGGGTTCGCTGCGTGGTCGTTCATGAGGGGTCTCCTTCGGTGGGTCAACTCCCCGCGCCGACTCCGGGGTTGACTGGAAAGCTAAAACTGACCAAGCGCTCGGTCAATAGTTTGGACGAGGTCATTCCGGTGGATCTTCCGGTGGATCTCCCATGGATCTCCCATGGATCTCCGATGGATCTCCGGTCGTTCAGGGAGCGGGCCAGAGGAGGGATCACCGGGTGGATCAGGGAAGCCGCAGGTGGCCGTGCCCCCAGGCTCGTTAGAGTGACGCCATGGCAGATTCCGCGAAGGACTCCCCGGACCTGTCCGCTCCCCTCGCCCCCGCGCGACGGCCGCGGGTCTCGGCCAAGGGCGAGCAGACCCGGGCACGGCTGATCTCCGCCGCGCGGACCCTGCTGGCGGGCGAGATGAGCGAGCGGTTCACCACCCGCAACGTGGCGGCGCTGAGCGGCGTCACGCACGGGATGTGCCACTACCACTTCCAGGACAGGACCGATCTCGTCCTGGCGGTCGTCACGGACATCCGCCCGGAGTGGATCCTCCCCCTCGAGGAGGCCGTCTCCGGACCCGGCTCGTTCGCGGAACGGGCCGAGCGGGTGGTCGAGCTGCTCGCGCGGTCCGAGGGTACGGAACTCTCCCACCTCCACTCGGCGTTGCACTGGCACGCCCTGAACGACCCTCGGGTCCGGGAGCGCTTGGAAGGTGAGTACCGGCGCTGGCGCGCCTGCTTCGTCGCGCTGTTCGAGGTCCTGGCCGAGGAACGGGCCGCCGACCTCGATGCGCTCCTGCTGGGCGAGGCCGTGGCCGCCGCGGTGGACGGCCTGGCCGCCGCGGAGTCGCTGGGCTCCGATGTCGACTCGGGTCCGGTGCTGCGCACCCTGATCAGCACGCTCGCCGCCGGAGCCGGCCCCCGGACCTGACTCACGCCGCCCGGCACCGGCCACACCCCCCGGATCCTCCCCGGACGCCCGGCGCCGACTACAGCCCTTGAACCTGACCCGGGACGCCCGGCGCCCGCTACAGCATCGGCTCCAGCGCCCGCCGGGCCGCGGCGATCGCCTTCGGGTCCCAGCCCGGTCGGGGCACGGACTCCAGCAGCAGCCGGGTGTACGGATGTTCAGGTGCGGCGAGCACCTCCTCCGTACGGCCCTGTTCGACCACGACCCCGTGGCGCATGACGACGATCTCGTCCGTGACGCAGCGGACGACCCCGAGGTCGTGGGTGATGAAGAGGTAGCCGATCCCGGTCTGCTCCCTGATGTCCGCCAGCAGGTTGAGGATCTGCGCCTGTACGGAGACGTCGAGCGCGGCGACGGCCTCGTCCAGGATGAGGACGGCCGGTTCCACGGCCAGGGCCCGGGCGATGGCGACACGCTGGCGCTGGCCGCCCGACAGACGCCGCGGCAGGGCGTCGGCGGCCCGGGTGCCCAGGCCCACCTGGTCGAGCAGTTCCCGCACGCGCTTCGCATGGTCGCGGCCGGGGAAGTGCAGACTCAGGGTTTCGCGCAGCACCCCTTCGACACTGATGCGCGGGTCGAGGGAGAGATAGGGGTCCTGGAAGACCATCTGGACCTCGCGGGCGCGGGCCAGCCGCGCGGCCCGGCCCCGGGTACCCCCGCTGCGCGACCGCCCGCGGATGCGGACGTCGCCTTCGTCGGCGTGCTCCAGGCCGACGACGATGCGGGCGATGGTCGTCTTGCCGGACCCGGACTCCCCCACGATGCCCAGCGATCCGCCCTCGGGCAGCGCGAAGGACACGTCGTCCACCGCGCGGACGGCTCCGAAGCAGCGGCGCAGCCCGGCGACCTCCAGTACGTTCCGGGATACGGTTCCAGGCACGTTCGCCGGTGCGTTCCCGGGCGCCTTCCCAAGTGCGTTCTCAGGCATCGACGGCGCTCCCTTCGAGCAGGTCGCTGTGGTGGCAGGCGGCGCGGTGGTCCGGTCGGTCCGGGGCTGCCGTGGGCAGCGGGGCGCGCTGGTCGCAGACTTCCGTCGCGAGCGGACATCGGGCCGCGAAGGCGCAGCCCCGCAGCGGCTCCCGCAGGTCCGGCGGCTGACCCTCGATGGCGGCGAGCCTGCCCCGGGGGCCTTCCATCCGCGGGGTGGAGGCGAGGAGAGCCGCCGTGTAGGGGTGCCGCGGGCGGGCGAAGAGGGCTTCGGCCGGACCGCTCTCGGCGATCCGGCCGGCATACATGACGTAGACGCGGTCGCTGATGGCGGCGGCGAGTTCCAGATCGTGGGTGACGAACAGCAGGCCGGTGCCGAAGCGTTCGCGGAGCGCGGTCAGGAGGGCGATCACCTCGGCCTGGCTGGTGACGTCCAGTGCCGTGGTGGGCTCGTCGGCCAGCAGGAGCGCGGGGTCCCCCATCAGGGCCGCCGCGATCACGACACGCTGGAGCATGCCGCCGGAGACCTGGCCGGGGTACTTGCGCAGGACGGACTCGTCCAGGCCCACGGCCCGCAGGAGTTCGACCGCCCGGTCGGCTGCCTGCGTCCGGTTCATGGCCCCGGTGAGGGTGACGCTCTCGGTGAGGAAGTCGCCGATGCGGCGCAGCGGGTTGACGGTGGCGCGGGGGTCCTGGAAGACCATGGAGACCATGCCGGAGCGCACGTCGCGCAGCCGGTCGGCGTCCATGGTGAGCACGTCCTCGCCATCGACCCGTACCGCGCCCTCCGTGACCGCGCCGGGTGGCAGCAGGCGCAGCGCGCTGCGGGTGGTGAGCGTCTTGCCGGAACCGGACTCGCCGACCAGGGCGACGGTCTCACCGGCGGCGACGGTGAGGTCGACGCCGTCGAGAACGGGCCGGGCGGCGCCGGGCAGAGTGACCCTCAGCCCCTGGATGTCGAGCGTGGGCGTGGATCCCGTCGGTCGCGTCGGTCGCGTCGATTGCGTAGGTCGCGTCGATCTCATCGGTCTCTCCTGGCTACGCGGTCGGCCCAGCGCTCGCCCACCACGTTGAAGGCGACCACGGTCAGCACGATGAAGACGCAGGGCAGGATCGCGGACAGCGGATAGCCGTACTGGATGGCGGTCTGCCCGTCGAAGACCATGCGGCCCCAGTCGGGGGTGAGTGCGGGCACGCCTAGCCCGAGGAACGACAGCCCCGCGAGGTCCATCAGGGCGTAGCCGAAGTTGATGGTGGACTGGGCGAGGACGACGGGGGCGATGTTGGGCAGGATGTGGCGCAGGCAGATCTGTACCGCCGAGTGCCCCTGGACCCGGTAGGCGCTCACATAGGGGCGGGCGCGCTCGGCCAGCACCAGTGAACGGGTGAGGCGGCTGACGTAGGGCAGGTAGGCGACGGCGAGCGCGATGACGGGGGCGAGCAGCCCTTCGCCGTACATAGAGATGATCAGGATGGCCAGCAGCATGCCGGGAAAGGCGAAGACCAGCTCCGTGCTCCGGGAGAGGACGGAGTCCAGCCAGCCGCCCCGCCAGGCGGCGGCCATGCCGACGGCGATGCCGGCGACGGTGGAGAAGACGACGACGCCCAGCGGGCCGAGCAGGGAGGTGCTCGCGCCGAGCAGCAGCCGGGAGAGGGTGTCACGGCCGGCGGCGTCCACGCCGAGCGGATGCGCGGCCGAGGGTCCGGCGAGCGCGTTGCCCAGGTCGACGGCGTTTGGGTCGTACGGCGCCACCCACGGCGCGAGCAGCGCGGCGAGGACGACGAGGGCGACGAGCCCCAGACAGATGACGTGGAGCGGGGAACCGGTGGCGCGGATCCGTGCCAGGCCGGGGCGGCGCGTCAGGACGGCGGTCATGCGGCGGCCCCTCTCGTTCCGAGGGTGATCCGGGGGTCGACCAGGGGCAGCAGCAGGTCCACGATCAGGTTCACGACCATGAAGAGAGCGACGATGATCAGGGAGATCGCCTGGACGGTCGGGAAGTCCTTGGTGGTGGTGGACAGTTCGAGGAGCTGGCCGATCCCGCCGATGCTGAAGGCGGTCTCGACCAGGATGGTGCACACCAGCAAGGTGGAGACGATCAGTCCGCCGGTGGTCAGGATCGTCCCGAGCGAGTTGTGGAAGACATGGCGGCGGATGACCTGGCGCTCGGGGACACCGCGGCTGCGGGCCACGGTGACGTGCTCGCTCTCGAGGGCTTCGAGCATGGCTGAGCGGGTGACCCGGGCGAGCATGCCGATCAGGTAGAGCGCCAGGGCGATCGCGGGGAGCGTGAGGTGCCAGAGCATGTCCCCCAGCCCGTCGCCGGCGCCGCTGCTGGGGAACCAGCCGAGCTGGACGGCGAACAGCCCCTGGAGCAGGACCGCGGCGACGAAGGACGGAGTGCCGACGGCGAACGTCGTGGTGACCAGGACGGTGGAGTCCGTGGCCCCGCCCCGGACGGCGGCGATCCGGCCCAGCAGCAGACCGACGGCCACGACCACGACGAGAGACATGGCAACCAGCAGCAGTGTCACCGGAAGCCGGTCCGCCAGGAGCCGCGAGACATCCGTGCGGTAGGTGATCGACCGCCCGAAGTCGCCCTGCAGCATGTCCCCGAGCCAGCGGAAGTACCGGACGAGGAAGGGGTCGTTCAGGTGGTACTGGGCGTTGATCGAGGCGAGCGCCTCAGGAGAGGCCGACCGGCCGGCGAGCAGGAAGCTCGCCGGACTGCCAGGCGCCAGGTACATGGCGCCGAAGACCACGAACGAGGCGACGAGGAGGGTGGCGGCCATCTCCGCCACCCGTCGTGCGGCGAAGCGGACGAAGCTCACTGTGCGGCCCCCACGTCGGCGGCCCACGGGTAGTACATGTACGAGATCGTGGTGGGCGCTCCGGTGATCCGCTTGTTCAGGAACATCGCGGTCGGCCACTCCGCGACGGGGATCCACAGGAGCTGCTCGGAGGCCAGGTGCTGGAGTTTCGCCTCGATGTCCAGCCGCTCCGGGACCGGGTAGACGGCGGCGGCCTGGTCGACGAGCCGGTCGTACTGGGGGTCGCTGTAGCCGGCGAAGTTCATGTAGGCGCCGGTCTTGAAGTTCGACAGCAGGTCGAGGGGGTCGGTGATGGAGTCGTAGTAGGTGAGCGGGAACATGTCGATGCCCTTGCGCGCCTCGGGGTCGGTGAACAGCGCGGTGAAGGCGTTGGGGGCGATGGTCTTGAGCCGGATGTCCAGTCCGATGCGGGTGCCGGCCGCCTGCACCGCGGTGGCGAGCAGGGAGACGTCCTGGCCTATGGCGCTGGTGGCCATCGTGAGGGACTTTCCGGTGGCTCCGGCCTCCTTGATCAGGGCCTTGGCCTGTTCGATGTCCTGGCCGGTGGGCGGCAGCCCGTCGAAGGCCGCCTTCCGGGTGGCCTCGGGGGCGGCGGCCCAGGCGGCCCGGGTGGTGAGGGAGTTGGTGACCGTTCCGGCGCCAGCGAGTCCGGCCTTGACGAATCCGGTGCGGTCGATCGCCAGGGAGAGCGCCCGGCGGACGCGGAGGTCGCCGAGGGGGCCCTTCATGTTGGTGACGTTGACGTTGACGGTGCTCAGGCCCTCGCCGAAGTAGAGGGTGCCCGTGCCGCTCTCCCGCAGCCGGGCGTAGCTCTCGGTGGGGATCAGGTAGCCGCCGTCGACCTCCCCGCTGAGCATGGCGTTGGTGCGGGCGGACGGGTCGGTCAGGACGCGGAAGACGGCCTTCTTCGCCTTGGCCTTGGTGCCCCAGTAGCCGTCGAAGCGGTCGAGTTCGATCGACTGGCCCTTGTTCCACGTGCCGAGTCGGAAGGGGCCCGTGCAGGCGAGCCCGCCGGTGGTGCCGTAGTTCTTGCCCGCCGCCTCGACGCCGGCCTTGGAGGCCACGACTCCGGCGGCGGTCGCCATGTACTGCGGGAACTGGGAGTCGGGCTTCTTGAGCTTGACGGTGACCTGGAGCGGGCCGCTCTTGGTGATGGCGGAGACGTTCTGGAAGACCTGGGCCCAGGCCGCGGCGTTGTCGGGGTCCATCTGCCGGCCGAGGCTGAAGACCACGTCGTCGGCGGTCATCACCTTGCCGTCGTGGAAGCGCACCCCGGGGCGCAGGTCGTAGACCCAGGTGGTGGGATCGGGGTTGGACGCGTTCTGCGCGAGGCCCGGCGCGGTGGTGAGCGCCGGGGTCCAGCGCATCAGGCTCTCGCAGACGTTGGACAGGATGGTGTTCTGCGGGTAGTCGAAGGCCACCGTGTAGTCGAGGGTGGGCGGTTCGGCGTAGACGGCCCAGCTGAAGGAGTCGATGTCACCGCGGGCCGGGGGCGTGGTCGCGGAGAGTTTGAGGGCCGCTGCGTCGCCGCCGTTGCCCTTGGGAGGGCCCGCGCAGGCCGCGAGCAGGGCGAGGGACGTCAGGACGGCGATGGTGAGCGCCGCGGTGCCGCGGCCGGGCCGGCGGTGCGGGCGTCTGCTGGTGCGGGGTGGGGAGGTGGTCATCGTCGCGCTCTCTTTTCCGTGAGGAATGCCGGGGGAAAGGCCGGGGAGGAGCGGGCGGACCGCCGGGGCGGACCGTCGGGAACGGTCGGTGCCCGTAGCGGCCCGCCGGGAACGGTCGGTGCCCGGGTCAGCCGGCGGTGTTCGGGGAGGAGCGGACGACGGGGATCTGCTGGGTGATGCAGTGGACCCCGCCACCGCCGAACGCGATGACGGGCGTCCGCACCCCGACGACCTTGCGGCCGGGGTAGGCCGAGGCGATGACGGCGAGGGCGTCCTCGTCCTGGGGCAGCCCGGCCACCGGGACGACGACACCGCTGTTGGCCACGTAGTAGTTCAGGTACGACACCTCGACCTCGCCCTCGGCCAGGTCGGCGAAGGCCGTCTGCGGCACGTCGACGATCTCCAGTCGGCGGCCCCGGGCGTCCGTGACGGCCTCGAGCACCGCACGGTTGGCACGCATCCGGGCGTAGTCGGGGTGGTCGGGGTCGGACGGCAGGGAGACAACGACCTTGCCGGGCGCGGCGAAGGCGCAGGAGCCGTCGACGTGGCCGTCGGTCTCGGTGTCCAGCAGACCGCCGTACGGCAGCCAGATGACCTTGGTGACACCGAGCCGGGACGTCAGCTCCGCCTCGATCTCGTCACGGCTCAGACCGGGGTTGCGGTTGGGGTGCAGCAGACACTGCTCCGTCGTGATCAGCGTGCCCTCGCCGTCCACGGTGATCGCTCCGCCTTCGAGGATCATGTCGGAGGCGATCCGGTCGACCCCCAGGTGCTCCAGCAGGAGGGCGCTGACGCGGTCGTCGGCGTCGAACGGGTGGTGCTTGCCGCCCCAGGCGTTGAAGCGGAAGTCCACGCCGGCGCGGTTGCCGTCCGCGTCGAGGACGAACAGCGGAGCGGAGTCGCGGAACCAGGAGTCGTCGAGCGGCAGCTCGATCACCGTGATGCCGGTGGCACCCGTGGCTTCGGTGGTACCCGTGGCACCGGTGGTACCCGTGGCACCGGTGGCGCTGTCCCCGCAGCGGGCGCGGGCCTCGTCACCGTGGCCGGGCGGAGCGACCATCGTCACCGGCTCGAAGGCGGCGATGGCGCGGGCGACATTGGCGTACTCCTCCTTCGCCTCGTCCAGCACGCTTCCCCACAGCTCCTCGCGCGTGGGCCAGGCCATCAGGCAGCCCTCGTGCTCGGACCACTCGGCGGGCATACGGTATTCAGCCATCAGACGTCTCGATTCTTTCGTTTGCAGAGTCTCCCCCCGACTGAAAATTCAGTCAAGAGTGGAGACCTGGGTCGACCTGGGTCGGTGGAGGAGGGGGCTGGAGGCGCCCTCAGAGGAAATAGAGGCGGTTGAGTGGGACCTGCTGTGCCGGTTCCGAGCGCAGCGGCTCGCCGTCGAGCGTGACGAGACCGGTCCGGGGGTTCACATCGACGTCCCCCAGGCGGGCATTGCCCACCATGTCCCGCGGACCGATGCCGCGGGTGCCCCGTACGGCGACCCGGCGGCGCCGGGTGCCCAAGGTGTCGTACGGGGCGCCGAACGAGCCCGATTCGGCCGCGGCGCGGCTGACGAACGCCACCGAGAGGTCCGCGGGGGCGGCGCCGTGGGCGCCGAACAGGGGACCCAGTACGAGCGGCTCGCAGTTGTCGGTGGCCGCGTTCGGGTCGCCGGTGACGCCGTAGGCGGGGAAGCCGGACTTGAGGACCATCTGCGGCTTGGCACCGAAGAACTGCGGGCGCCACAGCACGATGTCGGCGAGCTTGCCGACCTCGAGGGAGCCGATCTCGTGGGCCAGGCCGTGGGCGATGGCGGGGTTGATGGTGAGCTTGGCGATGTAACGCAACACGCGCGCGTTGTCGTCGGCCTCGCCGTCGCCGTCCAGGGGGCCGAGCTCCGCCTTCATCTTGGCGGCCATCTGGAAGGTGCGGCGGACGGTCTCGCCCGCGCGGCCCATGCCCTGCGCGTCGGATGAGGTGATGCCGATGACGCCCAGGTCGTGCAGCACGTCCTCGGCGCCCATCGTCCCGGCGCGGATCCGGTCACGGGCCATGGCCGCGTCGCCGGGCAGGTCGGTCTTGAGGTCGTGGACGGAGACGATCATGCCGTAGTGCTCGGCGACCGCGTCCCGCCCGAACGGCAGCGTGGGGTTGGTGGACGAGCCGATGACGTTCCGCACGCCCGCCATCTTCAGCACGTTGGGCACATGCCCGCCGCCACAGCCCTCGATGTGGAAGGCGTGGATCGTGCGGCCGTCCAGCACGGAGAGGGTGTCCTCCACGGACAGGCACTCGTTCAGGCCGTCGCTGTGCAGCGCCACCTGGACGTCGTGCTCCTCGGCGACGCGCAGCGCGGTGTCCAGGGCTCGGGTGTGCGCGCCCATGTCCTCATGAACCTTGAAGCCGCACGCACCGCCCTCGGCGAGCGCCTCGACCAGCGGAGCCGGATCGGAGGACGAACCGCGGGCCAGGAAGCCGATGTTGACCGGCCACGCGTCGAACGCATTGAACCCGTGCTTGAGGGCCCAGGGCGAATTCACCCCCACGCCCCAACTCGGGCCGATCTCCTGGCCGATGATCGTGGTGACGCCGGAGGCGAGTGAGGCCTCCATGATGCGCGGCGAGAGCAGATGGACATGGGTGTCCACGGAACCGGCGGTCGCGATCAGGCCTTCGCCGGAGACGATGCTGGTTCCGGTGCCGACGACGACATCGACCCCGTCGAGGGTGTCGGGGTTGCCGGCCCGGCCGATCGAGCAGATCCGGCCTTCGCGGATGCCGATGGACACCTTGCGGATGCCGAGTACCGCGTCGATCACGACGACGTTGCTGATCACGACGTCACAGGTGTCGCGGACGGCCGCCGCCTTGAGGTGCATACCGTCACGGGCGGTCTTACCGAAACCGGCCAGGAACTCGTCACCGGGCAACTGCGCGTCGGACTCGACACGGACGACGAGCCCCGAATCGCCCAGCCGCACCCGGTCCCCGGCACGGGGACCGTGCACCGCGGCGTACTCGTGCGGGTCGATGTGCCGGCTGCCGGGGGCGCAGTGGTCGCTGTGCCGGGTCGGTCTGCTCATACCGGGGTTCCTTCCGGGCTTTCTTCCGGGGTTCGATCCGGGGTAGCTTCCCGGGTTCCTCCCGGGATGGCTGCACCGAGGTAGCCGCAGGCCGCGGCCCGGCGCAGGGCTTCTTCCTTCGCGCCAGGGGCGTCGAGCGGCCCGTCGACCAGGCCGGCGAAGCCGATCGCGACCCGGGCGCCGCCCATGGGAACGAGACCCACCTCGACGGTGGAGCCGGCGTCGAGACGGACGGAGGATCCTGCGGCGACGGCCAGGTGCATGCCGTACGCGGCGGCCCGGTCGAAGTCCAGCCGCGGGTTGGCCTCGAAGAAGTGGAAGTGCGAGGTCACGCTGACCGGGACCGTCGCGGTGTTGTGCACGGCGAGGATCCGGACCGGCGCGAGGGCCTCGACGGTGTCCGCTGCGGGCAGTACGGCGCCCGGCGCACTGTCGTCGCGAGGGTGCTCCCCGAAGGGGTCGCTGATCGCCGCGAGCCGGGTGCCGTCCTCGAAGACCGCCTCGACCATCACCTCGGTCACGATGTCGACGACGCCCGGCAGGACGTCGTCCGGGCCGAGGACACCACGCCCGCGGGCGAGGGCGTCGGCAAGACGGACGCCGTCGCGCGCCGCCTCGCACACCGTGTCGGCGATCACGGCGGTCGCCTCCGGGACGTTGAGCCGCAGGCCACGCGCGTGGCGGGCCCGGGCGAGTTGGGCGGCGGTGAACAGCAGCAGCCGGTCACGTTCGGTGGGCGTCAGGGGCATGACGCCCACCGGGCGTCCGCCCGGACGGCCGGGCGGACGCCCGGGCCGGTCGAAACCTTCATGATCATGACTTCCTCCGGAAGGCGGACGAGCGGACGAGGTGGGCCGGGCCCGCCGTCCGGATGCACAGGCGCCGGGAGCACGGGTGCACGGAGCGGGAGCGGGGGCACGGAGGGGACCTCGGCGACGCGGTGACGGGCAAGAGCCGGGGTGCGGCCCAGAGGTAGCCCGGGGCCCGCGGGGAGAGCGAGCCGACCGAGGTGGGGCCTTGTCGGGCCGTCGGTGGCTCGATTCTCACTCTGGCATTGACTGAAAGTTCAGTCAATAGATGGGGCGGCGCAACGTCCTGTCCCACGCAAGGACGGGGCCGGAACGTAGTGCTGGGATCCGGTGGGGCCCGCACGGACCGGTGGGACCCGCGCGGACCTGCGTCAGTTCTGCCGGAGCCCGGCCAGTTCGGCGTCGATCGCGCCGCGCATGAGTTCCTGCGCGTGACCGATCGGGGTGCCGCCGCTGAGCCAGCGCATGCTGAGCCCCTCGAGGAGCGCGGTGATCCGTTCGGCGGCGGCCGCCAGCGACGAGGCCGGCGCCATCGGCTGCACCTGACCCAGCATCGCGGCGACCTCCTGGACCCACACCAGGGTGGCCCTCGCGAGATCTTCGCGCAGGACCTCGTCGAAGACGGCGCTCGCCCGCAGTTCACCCCAGGCCGAGCTGTTCTCCCGCACCTCCGCGGTGTCCTGGAGTTCCAGCAGCAGGGTCTGCTCCAGCTCCTCCCGAGGGGCGAGCGGCGGGTCTTCCGGGGCGCGGTCGGTGGTGTAGCGCTCGGCGCGGTCGTTGATGAACTCGAGCGTCGCGCGCAGGACCCCCGTACGGTCCTTGAAGTGGTAATAGATCAGAGCGGTGGAGATGCCGGCCTCTGCCGCGAGTTCCTCCACGCGGAGCCCGCGGACACCGCGCCGGGCGATCACCCGGGCGGCCGCTTCGAGGATCTGAGTGCTGCGAGAGGCCATGACCCGCACTTTACCGGGGCCTTCCCGGGCAGCCGCACACGGTCCGTCACCGGGCGTGCGGTCCGGTGCCGGTGCCGCATCCGCGGCGGACGGGGCTTCCTGCGGGCTCGTTCGCGGTCGCGTCGGCGGCACGGCGGACAGGTGCGCTTCCATGAGGCCTCCCTAAGGGGATGGAGCGGAATGAGACGGCATCCTTGCGTTAACTGAAAATTCAGTCAACCCTTGGGTCGGTATTGCCACGACCAGGAGGGATCACAGAGTGACCGACCGCAGACGAGCAATCCTCGCGGGAGCCGCGCGCGTCATCGCACGGCAGGGTGTCCGGGGGCTGCGGGTGGCGGATCTGGCGGCCGAGGCCGGCGTGTCCACCGCCCTGATCTACTACCACTTCAAGGACCGGCCCGGCATCCTGCGACACGCCCTGGCCTTCATCGGGGACCGTGCGGACCGCTACACCGCATACACCGCATACACCGCCTCCAGCGCGACGGGCGGCGTCCAGGCTCCCGCCCCGCCGTCCGACCCGCGGCAACTCCTGCAGCAGACACTCCTGTTGGAGTTCCAGGAGCTGCCCGAGGTCCGCGAGAACAGTACGGCCTGGGGCGAGCTGCGGGCCCACGCGGTCTTCGATCCGG
The DNA here is from genome assembly GCF_023701715.1 of Streptomyces sp. RKAG337. Classification (NCBI taxonomy): domain Bacteria; kingdom Bacillati; phylum Actinomycetota; class Actinomycetes; order Kitasatosporales; family Streptomycetaceae; genus Streptomyces; species Streptomyces sp. RKAG337. Next base: position 704,737 of record NZ_JAJOZA010000001.1, read on the forward strand.
AGCTGCGCGACGACCTCGCCGCGGCGGGCGCGGCCTGGGTGGCGGAGGTCGCGGGCCACCTCGCCGCACTCTGCCCGGCCGCGGCGCCCGGCGCCGTCACGGCCGCGGCGGAGCGGCTGACCGCCCTGCTGGAGGGACTGAGCGTCCGCTGGCTCAGCGGCCTGCTCCCCCTCGAACACGCCCGCAGCCTGCTGCGCGGGGCGATCGGAGTGGAAATCGGGCGCTTGGGTTCCCTTTCCACGGTGAATTGACTGAATTTCCAGTCAGTGCCACAGTTGGCGACACGCGGCCGCATCACTCTCCGTGCGGAGCGGCCGTTCACGGCGCAGAGCGCGCACTCTTGTCCGTAGGGCCCGATGTGTCGACCTGCGCCGGCTCTCTGTCGCGCCTGTCCTGGCCGGATGCCCGGTCGCGATCGACACGATCGCCTCAGGTGGCGGCGGCATCCACTGCTCAACGCACGACCAGCCAGGCAAACCCGCCGCCTGACCACACGCGGCGCCGGGGTCGCCAGGTTCTAACATCGGGACGGTTCTGTCGTCCGGGATGGTTCTATCGTCCGGACATCCAGGAGCCCGGTGGGAAACGCGTCGCGTCGGCACGTGCCCAGCGGGCCGCGGCGTCGTGGGCGTGTGGGTTGGCCGGGGTGGTGGGGGCACGGGTCGACAGGCGGCCAGGACTGCGGCGACCGCGGCGATCTCCTCGGTGGTGGGCTGCCCCTTGATGACCCTCAGCAGGGCAGGGCCCAGCGGACCGTCGAAGGGGGGCGCCATGGCCGGCGTCACAGCGGGGGGTTTCCGTGTTTGCGGGTGGGCAGGGTGGCGTGTTTCCGGTTCAGCATGGCGAGTGAGCGGATGAGCACGGTGCGGGTTTCGGCGGGATCGATCACATCGTCGACCAGGCCGCGTTCCGCCGCGTAGTAGGGTGCATCAGTTCGGCCTTGTATTCCTTGACCAGTCGCCCGCGCATCTCCGCGGGATCGTCGGCGGCGGCGATGCGGCGCCGGAACACGACATTGGCCGCGCCCCTCCGCCCCCATGACCGCGATTTCGTTCGCGGGCCACGCATAGGAGAGATCGGAGCCGATGGAACGCGAATCCATGACGATGTAAGCGCCGCCGTAGGCCTTTCGCAGGATCAACTGAATGCGCGGGACCGTGGCGTTGCAATAGGCGTAGAGCAGTTTGGCACCGTGCCGGATGATTCCGCCGTGTTCCTGGCTCACGCCGGGCAGAAAGCCCGGCACGTCCACCAGGGTCACCAGCGGGACGTTGAACGCGTCGCACATCTGGACGAACCGGGCGGCCTTTTCGGAGGAGTGGATGTCCAGTACCCCGGCGAAGGACTGCGGCTGGTTGGCGACGATGCCGACGACCTGGCCGCCCAGGCGGGCGAAGGTGCAGATGATGCTCGTGGCCCAGCGGGCGTGGATCTCCATGAGCTCGCCGTCGTCGACGATCTCCTCGATGACCCGGCGCATGTCGTACGGACGGCTGCCGTCGAGCGGCACCAGGTCGAGGAGCTCCTCGCACCGCCGGTCCGCGGAGTCGTCACCGGCCGCGAAGGGCGGCATCTCACGGTTGTTGGCGGGGAGGAGGGAGAGCAGATAGCGGACTTCCCTGAGACAGGTCTGCTCGTCGTCGTACGCGAAGTGTGCGACGCCGGACGTCTCGGCGTGGACATCGGCACCGCCGAGGCCGTTCTGGGTGACCTCCTCGCCGGTGACCGCACGCACCACGTCGGGCCCGGTGATGAACATCTGGGAGGTCTCCCGGACCATGAAGACGAAGTCGGTCAGCGCCGGGGAATAGGCGGCGCCGCCCGCACAGGGGCCCAGCATCACGCTGATCTGCGGGATCACCCCCGAGGCACGGGTGTTGCGCTCGAAGATGCCGCCGTAACCCGCGAGAGCCGAGACGCCCTCCTGGATCCTGGCCCCCGCGCCGTCGTTCAGCGACACCAGGGGCGCCCCGGCGGCCAGCGCCAGGTCCATGATCTTGTGGATCTTCTGGGCGTGGGCCTCCCCCAGCGCCCCTCCGAAGATCCGGAAGTCATGGGCGAAGGTGAAGACGGTACGCCCGTCGACCAGTCCCCAGCCGGTGACCACTCCATCGGTTTGACAGCCCGCCGATCGCCGGCGGTGACCCCCCGCGCGCCGGTGCGGGCCAGATCCCTATGTGCCGCTGGTCGTGGTGCGGGTGAAGAACACCTCCCTCACCGGCCCGAGCTCACTGGCCGCCGAGGACGCGCTCCGGGGTGACGTACGACGAGACCGAGGCCTTCCTGTGCGATCTGCGGCGACCGGGCAACCTTTTGCGGCGTCGGGGGACTCTAAGGGGGTCATGAGCATCTTCAACGTGAGAGCGCGTGGCACGGCACCCCCCGAAGCCGCTGCGGACCCGGTCGAGGGGGTCGAGGGGATACCGGAGTTCGAGATGCTGGCGGCGCGGCGGTGGCCATCGCTCGTCCGGGCCGGCTATCTGCTGACCGGCGATGTCAACGCGGGGCAGGATCTGGCACAGACCGCTCTGGCGTCCTGCTACGCCCATTGGGGCAAGGTGTCGCGGGCGCGGGACGTGGACGCCTATCTGCATCGTGTGCTGGTCAATGCGCATCGCACCCGGATGCGTCGGCGTCGGGTGCGGGAAGTGGCGTGGGACCGCCGCGCCGAGGCGAGTGCGGCCGCCTCGGTGGACTTCGCACCCGCCGCCGCGTGGCGGGTGACGGTCAACCAGGCGCTGGCGGCGCTTCCGCCGCGGCAGCGCGCGGTTCTGGTGCTGCGTTTCTGGTCGGACTTGACCGAAGCCCAGGTCGCCGCGGCGATGGGCTGCTCGGTGGGCACCGTGAAGAGCCAGACCTCCAAGGCGCTGGCCAAGCTCCGGCTCGATCCCGCACTGCGGCCCGACCTTTCGGAAGGACAGTCATGAACGACCGTACGAGTCTGGACGAGTCCGGTCTGAAGGCGGTGTTCGAGCGGCTGTCGCAGGAGAGTGACGTGGGCCGGGTACCGTTGGGCGCCATCGTGACGTCCGGCCGGCGGCAACGTCGGACGCGGCGGGCACTGCTGGGGCTCACCGCGGTGGCTGTCGCGACGGTGCTCGGCGGAGGCAGTTGGCTGGCGGCGCAGCCGAACTCCGCGGGCACCACGGCCACACCGATGTCCCCACCGGCCGCGACCTCGAAGGATCCGGCGGCCCCCCGACCGGGCGTCACGACGACGAAGCCCCCGCGCACGCCGAACGATCCGCCCTTCCCGATCTTCCGCACCTTCCCCGAGCATTCCGGCAAGATCGCGGGCGTCCCCTGGAAGCTGGGGTTGGTGCACGCCGGCGGTGGCACCTCCTGCACCGCGGTCGTGGCAGCGACCGGCTCGGATTCCGGCACAGCCGGCATGTTCGGCTGCGACCAGCAGCCGGTCGGTTCGGGCGGCGGCGTCAGCACCACCGACTACACGATCGACGCGCCGTCAGGGCACGGCTCCGTGGGATGGGTGATCATCGGGCAGGTCAGTACGAATGTGAAGTCGGTGGACTGTGTCTGGAAGGGCGTGTCCTACAGCTCCCCGGCCTTCCAGCTCCCGGGCCTGACCCAGACCTACTTCGCCCTGGGGCTGCCGGGCTCCCCCGGCACCGACCACTCCTCCCAGATCAAACTGCGTGACGCCCAGGGCAAGGAAATCGGCACAGCTCCCTTCTGACCCGGCCGACCGGGTCTGTGGACACCCGCCCCGCCCTCCCGCGGCCGAGCTTCGGCGTGGACGGCGGGTGTCCGCAGTTTCCCGGAGACCCTCAGCCCAGGCGCTGCTTCACCGCCGCCACGTCGGGCCCGGCGTCGGCCGCCGGGATCTTCCAGCGGTACGAGGCCTTGGTGGAGTCGGTGTAGACGAGTGTGCCGCCCTTGGCCTGTTCCGGGGTGAGATCGAAGATCTCGGCACGGTTCTGGCGAGCCCCCGGCTCGATCCGGCCGAGGCTGTCGTACCCAGCGATGCTGACCTTGAAGGCGTTGCCCTTGCCCTCGGAGACGGTCTGCCCGTTCGAGCCGATCCACTGCCAGCCGCCGACCGTGCCGTCCGTGGTCTCCTCGTCGGCCGCGTTCGCGGAGAGCGACGCGTCCAGGGTCGTGATGACGACGAAGGTGCCGTACCGCGAGGTCTGCCCGTCACCTGCCCTGGCATGGACGACATTCGTCGGCGTGATCTCCACGATGCCGACGAACTTGGCCCCCACCGTCCGTGCCGACGTTCCGAGCGCCTGCGCGGCGCTGCCGTTGTCGGTGGGGGTACTGGGACTGACGGTGGCTGACGGCAACGGAGTGGCCGGCTGCCCGGCGGACGGCGTGGCCGTCGGCGTCGGCTTCGGGTCCGCATCGCCGCCGGTCGTGCCGTTGCACGCCGTCAGTGCGAGGCAGGCGGTGGCCGCCGTCGCGAGCAGGATCTTACGCATGGTCCCCCCAGGTGTTGGTGCCTGGCGAGAACGTACCGCGACCGCGGCACCGCACAGCGTGATGTCACGAAGCCGGGTCCAACGGCGGACCGTTGTGACGAACCCCCGACATCCGCACCGGGCCGGGGGCACCCTGAGGCGGCAGCGCCGCCACGATCGGATGGTCCCGCCCGATCGGGCCGAGCTTCGCGCTGCCGCCGGGGGTGCCGAGGTCGGAGAAGAACTCGGCGTTCACGGTGGCGAAGTGCTGCCATTCCCGCGGGATGTCGTCCTCGGAGAAGATCGCCTCGACGGGGCACACCGGCTCGCAGGCGCCGCAGTCGATGCACTCGTCCGGCTGGATGTAGAGCATGCGATCCCCCTCGTAGATGCAGTCGAGAGGGCACTCATCGATGCATGCTCTGTCCTTGACATCCGCACAGGGCAAAGCGATCACAAACGTCATCGAACTGCCATCCTCTGGTCGTTTCTGCTTGCCGTTCTGACGCAGCCGACCGTATGACCTCAAGTAATCTTGAGGTCAAGAGGAGGCTGTGCATGCAGAGTCACCGTTCCAGCGAGGCCCGGCCCAGCCCGGACGACTGGCTGAGCATCGGCGAAGTGAGCGCCAGGACCGGGGCCGCTGTCTCCGCCCTGCGGTTCTACGAAGAACTCGGCCTGATCGCGTCCGAACGCGACGGTCGCAACCAGCGCCGCTACCCGCGCCACATGCTTCGCCGTGTCGCCCTGATCTCGGTCGCAAAACGGATCGGCATCCCGTTGCAGGACCTCCTGGAGGCATTCGCCGACGTGCCGCTCGACCGGCCGCCGAGCCACCAGGAGTGGCAACGCGCCTCGCGTGGCTGGAAACGCCGGTTGGAGGAGCGCCGGCAGACGATCGAGCGACTCGAGGCCGAACTCACCGGGTGCATCGGCTGCGGATGTCTCTCGATGAAGGCATGCGCCCTGCTGAACCCCGGTGACACGCTCGCCGACGATGGCGTCGGGCCCCGACGGCTGTAAGAAGTGGACCATCCGGCCGGCGAGTTCAGCACGGTCGCCGCACCGGCCGGAGAAGCGGTGTTCAGGCGTCCGGTACTCGTACCCACGGCGCCGCCATCGCGGCAGGCGGTGGTCCTTTCGGACGGATGCCGACCCGGCGGGCATCCGCACGTCCTGGCGGCCGGTGCGGCGCCTGCCGCTGCGCCCCCATGGGGCGGGACACAACGGCAGGCCGGGGCTCAGTCGGCGAGGGCAACAGCGTTCTCCGCGATGGACTCGGTGCGGGGCACTGCGATCCGCAGGTAGTCGCGCACGTCCAGCGCCACGGACAGGTTCAGATCGGCTGCGTTGAAGAAGATCTCTTCGTGTTCCAGCAGGGCCGGGTCGACGACGAGTTCCAGCGCCGGATCGAAGGTGAAAGGCACGATGGCGCCGCTGACACAACCGGAGAGGCGCTCAGCGGTGGCGCGGTCGGCGAAGGACGCCTGCCGCGCCGCCCACAGCTGCTGGATCCTGTCCAGGTCGACCCGGCGGTCACCGGGCACCACGGCCAGGACGTAGTGAGAACTCTTCTTGGTCACCTTCACTCGCACGACGATGCACTTCGCCGCCTGCCCTATCGGGTGCCCGCGCAGGGCGCTCACCACGTCCGTTCTGCCTTCCGGCGCGTGCTCTATCTGCCGGAAGCGGGCGCGGTGGCGGGTGAGGAGGTCGAGGAGATGAGCACGCGCCGTGGGGTCGGCGGGCGCGGCTTGGATCAGTGTGTCGCTCATCCCCGAACCATGGCGGAATCCGATTGGTTGTCGGCAAAGCCGAAGGCGCGTGGGCGCAACGGTCCGATCGGGCGGACGGCTGCGGGGTCGCTGCGGCCCCCCGGCAACGGCGAGCGTGTACGAGCTCTCCCCCGCTCGCCTGCGCGTCCTGCGGCTGTCAGCGCAAGGGGAACATCTGTAGCGGATGCCATTTCCCGTCCCCCCATGGCGACACGTGGACCAGACGGTGATGGGCGTCGAGGTAGTACCGGCCACGCATTCCCGCCTCGTACCCGGCCAGCCGTCGCACCGCCAGGACCGCTCCCGTCGCGCCGTCGAGCAGGTGCACACGGACGAGACCGTTCGGTCGGCTCACCACCACGACGTCACCGTCGACGGCGAAGACATTGACGACCAGCCCCTGCGACCGCCGGGTCCAGTGGGGCGCCCCGCCGTCCAAGGCGAACGCGGTCAGATCATCGCCGCAGAGCTCCGCCGGACGCACCACGGCAACCAGCAGTTCGCCCACCGAGGCCACCCGCTCCCCCACGTGCAGTCCATCCACCGGTCCGTACGCGGTGATACGCAGCTCGCCGTGCTCGGAGACCGGTATCCGCCCGGCCGTGCGCCCGTCCTCGGCGTCGAGGACCAGCACCTCCTCCAGCCCGCCGCTGCCCCGGCCTCGGCACAGGACGGCGAGCGGATCTTCCTGCAGGACGTGGACCGTGTCCACGGGTCCGCGCGTGGACGGAGCGGTCTCCCAACGGATGGTGCCTTCGGCGGCGTCGAGACACCGGACGGTGAGGTGGCCGTCGTCCAGCCCGATCTGGATGATGCCGTCCCGGCAGACGGAGAGCTGGACGTCGCCCGCTGCTGACACTGCGGTCGGGGGCCAGACGGGACGTCCGCTGTTCAGCGCGTAGGCCTGGAGCCCGTCCGTCAGGAGGACGGCGCGGTTCGGGGCGACCGCGACGGCTCCGCGGAGATGGTACTCGAGCGGGCTCCGGCTCCAGGATCCGCCGCTGAGGTCGAAGGGAACGGACCACAGGGCCGTGCCGTCCTCGACGCCGACGGCGGTGACAGTGCAGTCGACGGCCTCGTCACCCGAGCCGGCGTCCGAGCTGCCGTCCGCGCTGCCGTCCGCGTGGACGGCCAGGCCCACCCCGCTCACAGCCGTCCTGCTCATGGCCAGCAGCGCCGTGCGGCCGGGAGCGATCCACGACCAGACGGCCTCCCCGGTGCCCACGTCGTAAGCGTGCAACCCGTCCGCCTGCCCGCGCACCACCAGACCGGCCGTGCACCAGCTCCCCACGGCGTTCTGACTGCCCGACGCGCCGGAAACCCCCGGTACCCGCCAGGCGGGCCGCACCTGCCGCAGCCGTCTCTTCGCGATCCGTACCATCCCCAACCCCCCGGGTGATTGCCCTGGCCGGCGGACTCATGTGACCAGCCGCTCACCGAACGACGTACCGGCCGGGTCCCGGCCGGACGGGCGGATCAGCGCAAACCGGCGAAGAGATCGTTCTCGGGTACGGCCGTGCCGGTGGCGCCCTTGACCCGTACGAAGGTCTCGATGCCCAGCAACTCGCCGAACCTCTCCTTGCCCATCTTGAGGAAGAAGATGTTCTCGCCCTGACTGGCGTGCGCGGCCAGCGCATCGAACTTCTGACCGCTGAACGCGGTGGTGTCCACCCACGTGGAGATCTCATCGTCGGGCAGGCCGATCTCGGCCATCGCGGCGGCCTCAGCGGGATCCGGCTCCGACATGTCCTCATCGAACTCGCGCACGAGCTCCCCGAAGCGCTGCATCATCGAGCGGGGCATCGTCGTCCAGTACACCTTCGGTGTCAGCCCGGTCATCTCCAGCGCCGCCATCGTGATGCGGTGGGCCTGGATGTGGTCGGGGTGGCCGTAGAAGCCGTTCTCGTCGTAGGTGACGACCACATCAGGTCGATAGTGCCGCATGAGTTCCGCGAGCCGGGCGGCGCCTTCCTCCACGGGGGTCTGCCAGAAGGATCCCGGGGCCTTGTTGCTCGGCCAGCCCATCATCCCGGAGTCGGCATAGTCCAGCATCTCCAGATCGCTGACCTTCAGGACGTCACAGCTCGCCTCGAGTTCCTGACGGCGCATCGCGACGACGGCCGCCGGATCGTGCCCGTCCTCACCCGGCTTGCCACCCCCCGGTCCATCACCACAACCGCCGTCGGTACAGGTCACAAGAACCGTGCGGATGCCTTCCGCCGCGTACCGCGCGAGGACACCTCCGGTTCCGGTGGCCTCGTCGTCGGGGTGGGCGTGTACTGCCATCAGCGTCAACGGCCGGTCGGTCATCAAACAGTCCTTCTGCAGAAAGAGAGCGCGCGGCAGGCCTACCGCGAACCGAGGGCCCGGATGCGGGTGGAGCGGCTGACCTTGCGGTCTCCGTGTTCCCCGCCCGTGCGGCACCGGTCCCTCGGTCATGCAACCGTGCTGACCGGCCCGGATGTTCCCGGCGCGGCCGCCTGGCTCCGATTCGCAGCATCCGGCGGACCGCGACGCGTGAGGAGTGCGCCGATACGGTTGCGCTGAAACCGCTGCCCGCACCGCGATGACTTCCTGGCCGCGTGCGGGTCTCCATCGCAGTCGCTCACGTCCGCCGACTGGGGCGGGACCACCATCTCCGCCGGAGCCTGATCGGCGACCGGTCGGGCGCACTCGTCGGTGGCCGCCATGGGGCCCCGCCCGCTCGGCGTCGGCCCGCTCACCGGCCCGGGCCGGCGGGCGTGGCGCTCGGTGCCGGAGGCCCGCGCCGGCGGTGCGGGCCTCCGGTGTGACGGTCAGGTGGTGCGGTAGGCGATGTGGAGGGTGTTGCCGGTGCCGCCGGCGAGGGCGGGTTCCGACATGGTGGACGCGTCGGGGACGTACTGGGTGAACCCGGTCCACGTCGTGCCGTTGAGGGAGTTGAGGTAGATCGCGGAGTTCAGGCCGCGGACCGCGCAGTACAGGACTCCGTTGCGGACGGTCAGTGCGGGGGCGCTGTCGGTGGTGCCGCCGAGGTTCGTCGCCGCGGACCAGCTGGTGCCGTCGTGGCTCAGGACCCAGGTCTCGCCGCCGAAGCCGGCGCAGGCCAGGTAGAGCTTGTCGCCCAGGGTGGTCAGGGCCGGGGCGTGGAAGGTCTGCAGGTTCGCGACCCGTCCGAAGCCGCCCCATTGGGAGTTGCTGCCGAGCCAGGCGAGGTAGACGTAGGCGTCGCCGGCCCAGCCGCGGACCGCGCAGTGCATGGTGCCGTTGCGGCTGGCCAGGGCTGCGGCCGCCGAGCTGGCCCCGGTGAGTTTGGCGGGTGCGCCCCAGGTGGAGCCGTTGAGTCGCGAGACGTAGATCTCGCCCTTTTCTCCTCCGCTGGACACGAACAGGGTGCCCGCGTTCACCGCCAGGACCGGCGGGGTCCAGCTCGTCAGGCCGGGCACGAACCCGTAACCCTGCCAGGCGCCGCCGCTGACCCGGCCGATGTGGACGCCGCCGTTGAGTCCGCGCGACGCGACGTGCAGGTCGCCGTTGTGGACGGCGAGGGAGGGGCCCCAGTCGGTGTGCCCGGGAAGCCGGATGGTGGTGCCCCACTGGTTGTTCGCGGGGGAGATCAGTTTGATGTCACCGGGGGCGTCGGCGGGGGGCGGGGTGCCGATCCACTTGAGCTGGAGGCGGTGGCGGCCCTCGGCGTCACCGCCGTTGAAGACCCAGCCGGTCGAGCCGGCGCCGCCGGAGGTCACCAACTGGCGCAGCGCGGACTGCGTGAAGACCAGGGTGCGTTCCTGGATGAGGTCGTCGTTGTTGCGGAACAGGTCGATCAGCCAGGCGATGATCCGGGCGACGATCGCGGTGATCTGGGCGTAGTCGAGGAAGTCGCCGTACTGCGGTGCCAGGTAGCCGTAGATCTCCATGGTGTCGACGAACTTCTGCAGTTCGGCGCTGATGGCCCGCAGCTTGTCCCTCAGCTGGTTCCTCCACGGCTCGCCGCCGTCGTCCTCCTCCCAACAGGAGATGTTGCACACCAGCGTGGTGTCCACGCGGCCGTTGTAGAGCGTGGTGTTGGCGCCGAAGTCGTGCCATTCGCCCTTGTCGACGTTCGTGAACACCCGGCTGAGGAGTTCCTGCCGGGCGCTGAACGCGCCCACCGAGCTCGCCCCCCAGTAGATCTCGTCGGACGCGGACCATTCGTTGGACTCGTCCTCGCACAGGAACGAGTACATGTCGACCCGGGCGACGAACGAGGCGTTGACGCCCGGCTCCTGCTCCGGGGGCGCGGACGCGGTCACCAGCGTCGCCCCGTAGCCATAGGCGGCCTGGCCGGCGTTGAACTCCGCGGTGTCGAACGTGTCGCCCTCCTGCGGGGAGGTGTTCAGGTCGATGACGCTGACGTTGGCCTGGCCCAGGATCTCCTCCCGCAGCGCGGGAAGGTCCTTGACCAGATCTTCCATCGAGTAGCCGTCAGCCACGGTACGGACGGTGAGCACCTGCGGCAGCACCGCGGCCGTGCTGCGCGCGGTGTTCTCCTCCCGGTACACCCGCCCGAAGTCGTGGACCTCCTCCTCCGACAGCAGCAGCCGCAGCGGTGCGACCATCCGCGCCTCCAGGTCCGTCAGCTCCAGCCCGGCCTCCAGCCGGGCCGCCGCGTGCAGCATCACCCCTAACAACAGGTTCGATCCCTGGGACGGCTGGGTGCGCTGGGCGGCGCGTGTGCCCACCGGGCTGCCCTGCAACTGCCCCCGCAGCCGCTCCAACCGCTCTGCCTGCGTGGTTCCGAACTCGAACGACTCCACGAGCGTCTCCCCTGACTCGGCGATCACGGCCTGGACGGCGAGCGAGGCCGTGCCTGCGATCCTTCCGCAACGACCACGGGTAGCGACAGGATGTTTACAGCCAGTGATCGGGGGCTGGTTGTTCGTCGACCGGCCGAACCGGTCGGGATCGGAGGGTCACCAGGGCGGGACCCACCCGTTCAGCCGGTACCGACCGCAAACAAACGGCCCAGCCGCGGCAACCCGAGCGCCGTCTCCTCGCCTCCACGGACGTCCTCGCGCCCATCGGCCGGATCCCGATCGCCCTGGTCGTTCAGCCGCTGGGTCTCCACCGCGTCATCAAACGCGTCCTCACAACCCTCCCCACCTTCGGCGCCGCCTGCTGCCCGCTCATAGGCCTCCAGCGCGACGTAGTCGAGCAACTCCCAGTCCGGCCAGTCATCGTTCCAGTCGGCGCGCGGGCGGGCGGCCAGACGCTGGACCTCGGGTGCGTCGGCGAGGGCGTCGGGATCGACCAGCGCCCGTTCGAACGTTTCCCGCCCCAGGCCGACCATCCACAGACCGAAGTAACAGAAGCCGTCGTCGGAGCACCGGCCACCGAGGATGCGCGCGGCCGCAGCCCACAGATCCTCTGTGGAGGCGTCCTGGGTCACCTGGTCCAGACACACCTGGAAGCGCACGATCTCCTCAAGTGACTTGCGCGCCAACGCGCCACGGAGCCAGGCGAGCCGCTCGTCGCGGTCCCGAAACCGCCGTCGGCACTCCTCTATGAGCGCCCAGAAAGCATCCATGTCCACGGAAGCACTCTGCCACCCGCCTCTGACACGGCAGGGATCCTCGCCCCGCGCCAACCGCGCCAACCGCACCGAACGCGCCAACTACGGCCCATGGCCGAGGTCAGCGCGATGTCGCGCCGCCGACCCGGTCGAAGGTCGGCCGGTACGGAAGGGACGGAAGGTAGGCCGCCCATTCATCGCGGTTCAGGCCGCGTCCGACCACGGTGCAGACGCGGGTCGTGGCCGCGCCGGATCGAGCGCCCATCGCATGATCCTGCCGTCCGCGCCGCGGGAACACGGACCGGACTCCGGGTCCCCCGCGGGGCTCCGGAACACCGAGCCCGGTCGGCGAGGTCCTACCCCCAACGGTGTGAACTGCTCGCACCCTGCGCATCAAACGCGGGTGCTCCAGGTAATCCCTGATGTGTTGGTCCCGGCGCGATGAGCGGTCTCCGGTCCGCAGGAGCGCGGAGCCCTGCCGTTGACGAGGGAGAGGCATGCAGTTCCGCGACCGCACTCTTTTGCGCCTCCTCGATCCCGTCGAGCGCGCCGCCGTGCTGACCCCTCGACTCGGCGACCGGCTGCTGGCCGCGGCGTTCGTCCCGTCGGACGCCACGGCCGGTCCGGTGAGCGCTGTCGTCGCCCGCCAGGTGACGCTGCTGCCCTCCGACTGGAACCCGCACCAGGTGGACGCGCAGGTGCACGACGTCCAGTCCAGCCGCCAGTGGCGGATGTCGGCCACGGTCCCCCTCGGACCCCCCTCCCCCGGGGCGGACGCCCGGCTGGACCTCACGCTCGTGGCCGGTCTGCAGGGCGTGGCGACCTCCGTCACCGGCGTGGAGGCGGAGCCTCTGGACGGGATCGCGGACGTCACCGCCGTCGACGCCGAGATCGTCCGCCAGGACGGGTCACTGCCGCCCGAGGGGAACGCGCGACAGGCCCGGCGGCTGACCGTGTTACGGGCCCTGCTCGGTGCCCGGTTCGAGACCGCCGACGCGGCTCCCCTCGAAGCGCTCCTCGATCAGCGCGGGCTGACGACCTTCGAGAGTCTTCAGGCGTATCTGAGCCCGCCGAACGCCGCGCAGCGGCTGCGGCTGGCGGTGGTCGAGGAGGCGGCGCCGCCCGTACCCGACGCGGCCTTCAAACTGATCTGCCTCGTGTACGTCCACGCCCAGCCGTTCGACGATCTGGCGGGCCGACTCGCCGACGTGCAGCTCGCCAGGGCGCGGGGCGCCGACAACGCCGACATGCCGCGGCCGCCGGCCGGGATGACCGTGCGCGCCGCGCTGCCGGCGCTCCTGCTCTTCCCGGAGGCCGCGCTGGACGACTCCGGCCTGCCCCTGCCGGCCGGCCCGGCCCCGCCGACCGGCGCCGACGCCCTGCGGGAGGCCCGCCTCACCGAGCTCACCGCCCGGCTGCGCGAGGTCGGGGTCGTGCCCGTCCCGTTGTCCCCACTGCCAGGAGAGGCGCCATGACCGTCACCACCGTCACCGCGGAGTATCCCTACATCAAGGTCACCATCGATACGCGTGGCCTGCAGCCGCTGGCCAGACGCGCGGTGGGCAACATCGCCATCGTCGGCTCGAAGGGCGGCTTCGGATCGGCCGAGGCCAACGTCCCCGTGCAGATCGGCAGCGCGGCAGAGGCCCGCGACATGCTGGCCAAGACCGACGGCACCGGAGCGATCACCAACGGCGGCAAGGACGTGGGTCCGCTCTACCGCGCCGTCCTGGCGGCCCTGCTGCAGAACCCCGCGCCGACCCGGGTGTACGCCGTCCCCACCGCGGACACCCCCGTGGAGGGCGGCGCGGCGGACACCACCACACCGGACTACAGCGCCGCGCTCACCGCGGCCGAGGCGCTGTCGGTGCAGTTCGTCTGCCTGGCGGGCGAGACCAGCGCAACGCAGCTGGCGAAGCTCAAGGACCACGTGGAGACGGTGAGCAAGGCGGGTGACGCGCGGATGGGCGTGGCCATGGTCGACCCGATGCTCACCACGAGCGCGGAACATACCTTCGCCTCAGCCGCCCAGACCGCTTACGGAACGCTCAAGAGCGACTCCGGCCGGATGATCCTGGTCGCCGCGCGAGTACGGAAGGGGGCGGACGGCGAACCGCCCGTGGACGTCGCCGCGGCGGCCACCGGCGCCATCGCCGGATACCCTCCGGAGTCCAGCGTGCTGATGAAGCAGGTCAGCGGCGTACGGATCCCGCTGGCCCAGCAGTTCGGCGGCTCGGAGATCAAGCAGCTGGCCGAGGCGTACATCATCCCGCTGATCGACCCCGAGCTGATCCCCGGCGAGGGGCTCTACTTCGGTTCCGGGCGCACCTTCAACACCGGAGGTTCCGCGCCGCTGTACGTCGACACCGTCCGGGTCGTCGATCAGATCGACTTCATGCTGAAGGCCGGGCTGATCGGTTCGATCGGCGAGACCCGCATCGACCGCCTCGGCCTGCAGGGGCTCCGCTCGCGGATCGACGGCATCCTCGGTCCGCTGGTCACCTCCGGAGTCATCGCCGCGTACGGGATCGACATCCCGTTGCTGCCCATCCTGGAGACCGAGGAGGCGACCCGCTCGCCGGGACAGGCGTCGACGCTGACGGCAGCCCGTACCGAGCGCGTCGTCGAGGTGCTCCTGTCGGTCACCTACGCCGGCTCCATCCACTTCCTCGACATCCAACTCGCGCTCAAGGCCTGATCCGATCCCCGACGGAGGACGCCGTGCCCAACTGGACGAACACTCGCCTGGCCGTGGTTGTCGACGAGGACACCGCCCACCCGCTGACCCCCATCGACTCCTTCACCCCCACGTTCAACCTCAACACCGAGGTGGTGCACTCGATCGAGGCCACTCACATCGGCTACATCGCCAACCCGGCGAACTTCACCTTCACCCTGACGGTCAAGGCGATCGGCGGCGCGGCCGCCAAGCTGACCCGGCTCGCGATGGACGGCACCGACTTCTCGATCGGCCTGTACCAGGCAACCGGCGGCGCCGGTGAGTGGGACTTCCAGCATGTGCTGTTCCGGAAGTGCCGCATCACCACGGCCAATCCCTCCAACGCCGTGATCAACGGCGCGCCCGCGGCCACGTTCAGCGGTGTGGCACGCGCCGCCGAGGTCAACGACGGTGCCGTTCCCGTGTTGCAGCAGCCGAAGTTCACCACGTGACCGGGGCGGAGGCGGAGACGGCATGACCGGCATTCCCGAACACCCTGACGGCGCGTCGGCGGGCAGCGGCGGCACGGAGGACGGTGACACCGACCGCCCCCTGGGCGGCTGGGTGCGCCGCAGCGGAATCGCCCTGGTGCGGCGGGACGAGATGGTGGTGCCGTTCGAGGGTTCCGAGGCGGAGATCGTGCTGGCGGAACAGGACAGCAGGCGCGACATCCACGTCCATCTGCCGGTGACCGTCGAGATCGCCGGGGGGCCCGACCCGCGCGAGATGCACGCCGCGGTCGACGAGGCGCTGCGGCGGGTCCGGCACGCGATGGACGCCCATTCGGCGTCGGGGTGAGCGGATGGCTCTGCATGTGCACCTCCCGATCCGGGTGCGGCTCACCGGCCGGATCACCCCGCGTGAACTCGCGCTGCTGGAACGGGCCGTCGGCGACGCGACGGAGACGGCGCTGCTGACCGCCCGCCGCGAGGTGCTCGACGCCCGCGGCACCGGACGGCGGCTCGTCCTGGACCGGCCGGCCGCGGACTTCGTCGGACCGCCCCTCGACCTGGGGCTGCGCGAGCGCGTCCGTGAGACCGTCGAGCGCGGTCTGACCGCGGGCATCGCGGCTGCCGGGCTGTCGCGGCCGGCAGCACCCGCCCGGGCCCGCACCGGGTCCGGCGCGACCGAGCCCTTCGATGCCGCGCGCGCCCGGACCGCGCACCCGGTCGCCGAGCCCGACGGCGAGACCCTGGGCCCCGGCACGGACGGGGAGGCGCAGGCCGGCACCTACCTGCTGCCGTTCTACGACAAGGGCGGTGCCCCGGTGCCGGTCCCGCTCGCCGCCCCGCGCCCGGCCCCGGCGCGAAGCGTCCGGCGGCCCGCGACCGGGGGTGCGGTCACGCTGGCCGGCGCCCTGCACATCGCCTGGGACGCGCACCTCGACCGTGCCGGGCCGGTGTGGCCGCCGGGCGCCCATGGCTACCCGGGTTATGCCGGTCCCGTCGTCATCGACGGTGTGGAGCGCCGCGTCCTCGTGTGGATCAACGAGGTCGACCGGTTGCAGCCGGACGGGACGGTGCTGCCGAAGGACTACGGATTCCGCTGGCGGGACTTCCGGCTCCTGCAGCTGGGCGGCGCCGATCAGCGCCGCCCGACCTTCCGGCTGGGCACCCCGGCCTTCGGCCTGGCGGCCGGTGAGTTGATCCGCACCGACCGTACGCCGACGATCGCCGTCATCGAGCAGACGATCGCGGAACTGCTGGACCTGGAGCGGGCTCCGTCGAACCACCCGCTGCGGGACGGCGCGAACCGGCGCCGCTACGCCGAGCAGCTGGCGACCGGACTGCCGTCCTCGTACGTCATCTGCTCCGTCGTCGGGGTGAGGCGGCAGTTCGCGCTGATGCCCGGCGACATCGATTCGCCGATCCGGTTCGTGACGGCACAGGCCGGGCAGTCCGGCGGCCCGCAGCCGGCGGGCGCGGGGGCGGGGCGGCCCGGGGCCGGATCGAAGCCCAGGCCGAAGCCCAAGTCGAAGCCGAAGCCCAAGGTCAGGGCCAAGGCCCAGGGCAAGCCGAAGGCCGGGGCGAAGCCGGGCGGACCGCCGGGCGATCCTGCGCACCACGGCGTGAAGGGCGCGGCGACCGAACCGGGCAAAGGTGACGACCAGCCGCCCGGGGGTCCGCTCGGCCGCCCGCTGGAGGCGGACAGCAGTGGTGTGTGGCCGGTCATCACGCTCGCCGACGAGCCGCTGCGGTGCGGCTCCCACAACGGCGAACCCGCACTGCTCTCGCTGCGCCAGGGAGGCGAGGCACTGGCCGCCGACATGCTCAGGATCGCCCGGCTGCTCGACGTGCCCCAGTGTGCACACGCCGGCATGTTCGCGCTGAACTGCGCCCGGGTCATCTCCTCCAGCGCCCGCGACGTCGGCCTGGCCTCGGTGCACAGCACCGTCACCACCCAGGTCACGGTGCGCGCCGACCGGGGCGGCAACAACGGCCTCCTCGATGTGCGTCCCGGCCCGGCTCCCGAACTGGACTATCTGCACCAGCTCGCCCAACTCGTGTCCCTCATCGATGACTTGGCCCACAGTGTGGTGGCGGCCTATCTGCACCACGACAACGCCGCGCTGATCGCGCCCGACGCCGGACAGGCCGGGCGGCAGGCGGCGTCCTGGGCACTCCGGTTTCTCGAGGAGATGTCGGAAGCGCTGTCGACCGCGTGCATGCATCTGTACGCGGAGACCTGCCGGGTCCTGCTGCTCCAGCAGTTGCGGTCGTCGCGCGCGGCCATCACGCAGTACGCCGGTCCCCGGGCGAAGGAGACCCAGGAGCACTTCGAGCAGGTCCTGAACGTACTCGGCGGGAGCGCCGTCCAGTTGATCGTGCTGCGGCGGGCCGTCCGGCACGCCGAGAAGCTCGGGGTGACCGGGACATTGCGCGAGGTGCTGTCCCGCCAGGTGACCGTGCACGGTGCCGGCTACGCCGAGTACGACCATCAGGAGCCTGCTCCGATCGACTCGGTGAGCGCCCGTACTCTGGCCGAACTGGACGACGCCCGGATCGAGCGGATCGGTACCGAGTACTGGGCCTTCCATGCCGGCCGGCACTGGACGGTGCGCCAGATCGAGACGGGCATCGACGCACGGCGGGCGGTGCTCAACCAGATCGACCCGCTGTTCCTCCAGGTCGGCGACCTCGAAAGGCTGTTCCGCGAGAGCACCACCGACCCTGGTCGCGCCGGCGCCTATCTCATCGGGCTGCTCGCCGAGATGGCGAAGGCCAACGAGGAGATGCTCACACGGGCCTCCGAGCCGAAGGACGGCGCGTTCTTCGCCTTGGAGGTGTCGCAGTGGGTCGAGCGGAAGGGCGGCAGGGACGAACGCGGCCTGTGGTTCGAGCTGCACGGCATCCACGCCCTCGCCGACGACCAGCTGCGGGAGTACGCGGGTCATCTCGCGGTCTACTCGGACGGGGTGAACCGGGCGATCCTGCGCAAAGCCGGGGTCGACCAGCTCGAGCACCTCTTCGCCACTGCGGGGGTCGTGGTGCTCGGCCTGCTGTGCGCCCCGCTGGGGGCGGCCGTCGCCGGTCTCGTCACCGGTGTCGTCGGCGCCTCCTTCGCCGTCGAGGAGCTCATCAGCGCCCAGGACCAGAAGCGGACCTACCGTTCGGTGCTCGATCCCGAGGCCCTGGTGCACTGGCAGGACGTCGAGATGGCGGAGCTGATGGCCTGGATCGGGATCGCGTTCTCGGTCTTCGACATCGGCCATGCGGCCGGCGGCGCCAAGGCGATCGCCGGCGGGGCGCTGAAGGAGCTGCGGCAGGCAGGACAGCAGGGGGTACGGGTCGCCGCGCAGTCCGCTCTGCGCAGCACCCGCAAGTCCATCCTGGAGAACCTGAGCGAGGAATTGCTCAGACACGCCGTGCAGCAGGCCGTCACGCAGGCCGCCGTGGTGCTGGTCATGGAGACCCTGGTGCCCCTTCTGATCAGGCCGGTGGCCGAGTCGCTGATGCGCGAGTCCGCGCGGCTGCACGGCACCGGGGCGCAGCTCGAAGCGGCCCTCGCGGCGCTGGAGGCACCGTGAGAATCCAGAACACCCGGCCGCCGGCGGGGCGCTGGCTCGGCGAACTGCGCGTGTGGGGCCAGGACCGTCCGGACATGCGCAGGGTCACCCGCGCCCTGGGACTGATGTACGGGCCCGAGGAGGCCACGAGGATCTCGGCGGCACTGGTCGAACGGGCGTTGATGCGCGTGCTCGAGGTCCACGACCAGCGGTTGGTGGCGGGCTGCACGCTCCTCGAAGAGGCGGTGAACAGGCTCCTCGACGACCGGGAGGCACTGAGCAGCGGTGGCGCGCTCCGGTCCGCGGAACAGCGGCTGGCCGATCTGCGCACGCTGGAGCGGCAGTTGGGCGGGCTGAAGCGGTTCGAGGAGAACGTGCGGGAGATCATCGACAGTGACGGGCACTCCATGCAGACTTCGCTGCGCAACCAGATGGAGGCCGAACTGGGGCTGACCCGGTCGGCCGCTCCGGTGGCCGACCGCGGGACGGCGCCGGCGCCCGCGGGGCCGCCGCGGCTCCGGTCCGGAACGCGCCCCCAGGTCGCCGCCGCGGTCGAGGAGTTGTTCACCGCGCTCGACGAGGCCCGGCCGCTGCCCGTGGCGCCGCGGCACCCCGGGGCTCCGTGGCGGGAGGAGCCGCTCAGCGCCCACGAACTCGCCGGGACCCAGTCGGAGCGGGTGAACCGGGCGGCCGAGCGCCTGGTCGGCCTGTACGGAGGCGGGGAGGGCGACGGTATCGCCGACGCCGTACGCCTGCTCCTGGCCGGTGCCGACAACCCGGCGGAGCGCAACAGGATGGTCATCGCGGTCCTGGTCGCCCATGGCCGGCTGACACCCAACGCCAGGGTGCCGTCGACCGGCCCCCACGTCGATGCCGGCATCTTCCAGGAGACGGTGACCGGGGCGTCGTACGAGTGGACCGGGCACTTGCGGAAACCGGTCCGCGGATTCACCACCATCGGTGTCGACGGCCTGGTGGCGGGCCGGGTGCGCGATGCCAAGCACACCAATGTGCCGGTGACGGAGGCGGGGAGCATCCGGGGCCGGGTGGCGGCTCCGAAGGTGGAACCGGAGCCCGGTGACCTCCGGGCGGTACAGCCCGGGAAGGGCCGGGGTGCGGCGAAGCCCCGGAAGAATCCCCGGAAGGTGTCCGACGAGGTGCAGGGCGGGCTGCCGCTGCGCCACCGGCCCTGGGAGGAGCTCACCACGCCAGATCTGATCACCGCGATGCGCACGTCGGAACCCGTGACCCTGCGCGAGCAGATCATCGTCTTCGAGGAGCGGATCGGCATCGAACTCACCGTCGAGCTGACGCGCCAGCTGGAGTTCGCCCGGGAGAACGGTCTGCGTGGGGTGGAGTGGGTCGTCAACTCCCGGGACCTCGCCCGGGTGTACGAGCTGATCTGGATCACGCAGGTCCGGCCCGAGGTGCCGGGTGTGTCCGCGACCTTCCTCGTGGTGGGTGAGTGATGGCCGGGTCGGTACTGGACGAGTTCCAGCGGCTGCCCTCCGCCATCCTCACCGACGGGCTGCTGCCCGTCCCGCTGTTCGCGGTGTCCCGGCTGACGCTGTCCGAGCGGTACACGCTGCCGCCGATCGGCACCCAGGCGTTCCGCGCCGCGGTCGGCAACGCCACCGAGAACGTCTCTCTCTCGGCGCTGCTCATCGGCCCCCAGCGGTTCGCCTGGAAGCAGGGCCTGGAGCTGTTGGCGAACTTCTCCAAGCGCGGCGGGGCGCTCGGTTCGTACTCCGGTGGCAGGCTGTCCGGCCTCATCCTCGTCACCCGCATGGTGGTGAAGATGAACATGCAGGTCACCGAGTTGTCCTTCACCGCATCCGCGCAGCGCATCGACACCGTGGAGGTCTCGCTCTCGCTCCAGCACGTGCCGCGCCCCGGCCCACTCGATCTGCTGGTCGACACGGCCGCCATGGCGGCCATGACCTGTACGGAGTTCCTGTGACCGCCGTGCTCCCCGCCGCGTACCAGCCGCTGCCGTTCGCCCCGGCCCGCGGGGTGCCGCAGCGGCTCCAGGTGCAGGTGGCGGGCCGGGCGCTCACCGTGATCCTCGTCGCGATGACGGCCGACCTCGTCGGTCTGCTGTACACCGCCCGCACCCAGGTCCTGGTGGACGGGGCCGCGGACAGCGCGCCGCGTGCCACGTCCGTGGGCGCCGATCCGCGGGCGGGCTTCACCGCCGGCCCACCGGGCGCACTCGACACCGCCGCGGTGCGGCCGTACCTGATCGTGGCCGACTCCGGGCGGCTGATCGGTTCGGCTCCGGTCATCGTCGGCCGCCCGATGCCGTTCGGCAGCACGGAGAGTTCAGGGCTCCGGGTCGAGGTGCTGGTCGCCGAACTGAGGCTCGCCGCCGGTTCGCTGATCGGGCCTGCCGACGTCGGCGCCCGGATCGTGGCCGGCATCCGCGACAGCAGCGCCGGCGGTCTTCGCCATCTGCACCCGGCGCCGCCGAAAGGGAATCCCTATGACCTCCTTGTCTAGCGTGACCTCGGGCGCCGTGAGCGCCGCCTCGAACGGCGCACCCGTCGTCGGCTTCCTCGCCGGCTGGGCGCTGGAGTTCCGCAAGGACGACGGTCACGGGCTCCCCGACCCGGACGCCGACCCGGTGCTGGTGTCCCACGCCGACTGCGACGCGGAGATCAAGGTCGACGCCGACGACCAACTGCGCGCCGCGACCTTCGACATCACCCTGGACGGCCTGCTCGACAAGGTCTACGCCGCGATCGCCGCGGAGTCGCATGTGCATGTGGTGATCCGGCTCGGCTGGCAGGACCTGGGCAAGGGCTTCGGAGCGGCCTTGGCGGGCGCCGTCGCGCCGTTCGGCATCGGCGGCCGGGACGACGACGGCCTGCACGAGGTGCTGGCCGGGCGGCTGCTGTCGGTGGAGCGCAGCCACGGCGAGTTCCGCTACCGCACACGGCTGCAGGGCATCGACGCCGCCTTCTTCCGGATGCAGCGCCAGGCCCCGCGCGACGCCGCCGTCCCGGCGGGCAGCACGGCCTTCGACTACGCCCGGCAGCTGTGCCAGGACACGGCGGTCGCGGTGACCGTGGTTCAGGAGGGCACCGCCACCGCGATCGACGGGAAGCTGGACACCAGCGCCGACCGCTCGGTCGTGACGGCGCTGCAGAAGGTCGCGCAGCTGGCGCACGGCGACGACCGCCGGTTCGTGGTCCCCATGTTCCTGCGCGACGGGGTGCTGCACGTGGGGCGTTGGAAGGCACCGGTGCTCAAGGGGGGCAGCTGGGAGCTGAGCCCGGCCACCGGGCTGGTCGACGGCCGGCCGGTGGCGGAGACGGGTCCCGGTGCCGCGCTGCCCGAGGCTCCGTTCGCCGCTCCGAAGGTGCGGCGCTTCGACCTCACCCTGCTGGGCCGTCCCGACATCGCCGTCGGTGACAAGGTGAGCGCGGCGCTGCCCGATCCGGCGTCGGCCGGCGCCGCCGGCACGGTGAGCGGTTCGGCGATCGGCCCCGCGGGCGACCTGGCGGCAGGCGTCGCCGCGGTGTTCCGCGCCGGCATGGACACGGCGCTCACCGACTACGGGGTCGTCGGCGTACGCCACCAGCTCGGACCCGCCGAGGGCTTCGTCACCCGGCTCACCGTGGCGCTCCCGGCCGAGGACGACCGGACCACCGCAGCGCCGGAGTCGGGCAGTACCGACGAGGCGACCCGGCTCGCGGCTGCCCTGGCCGAGCAGCACCGGCGGACCGCCCTGGAACGGCGCACCCACGAGGTCGGGCTGGTACGCCGTCAGGACGTCACCCCCGCCTCGGCGGACGGGCACGGGACTGCCGCCCAGACCCTGTGCGTCGACGAGGGCCTCGCCGACGCACCGTCACCGAACGTGCCCACCACCGCGGGCGCGGCGGCGGACCCGACCCGGCTGATCGGCAAGCCCTACCTCACCCCGTTCGCCTTCGGCGGGACGGGGCTCGTGGTGCCGCACTACCCCGGCATGCGGGTGGTCAGCCTGCACTACCGCGAGGAACAGCAGAACGCCGTCGTCACGGGATGTCTGTGGGAAGACGGCCAGGCGCCGGAATCGCACGTCGGCGACTGGTGGCTGTGCCTGCCGGCGAATCTCGCCGGGGCGGGGGCGGGGGCGGGGGCGGGGGCTGGGGCCGCCGGGCCCCCGAGCGGACCCGCGAGCCACGATCTCATCAGCGGTGACGGCGGCCGGGTGATCGAGGTGCGCGGCCTGCGGATCAGCGTGGGCGCCGATCTGATGACGCCGGTCGGCACGCGTCCGCAGGATGCCGCGGACGACCGGGTCGTCATCGAGCACGCCAAGGCCGGCGCGCGGATCGGCATCGACGCGTCCGGCACCATCGAGATCGCCTCCGGCTCCGACGCCACCGCCGCGAGGATCACCATCGGTTCGGGCGGCGACATCGAGATCTCGACCCCCGGGAACCTTCTCCTGAAGGGCGACAAGATCACTCTCCAATCGAACACCACGGTGGAGGTGCCCTGATGCCGCAGAACCCCGCTCCTGCTCCCGCCCCTGCTCCCGCCCCGGCCTCCGCTCCGCATGCCGTCCCGCCGGAGCGGACCGTCCTGGGCTACGGCCTCGCCCTCCAGCCCACCGGTCCCGACAGCATCGGCCACGACCTGACGTTCGTGGACAACGGTGCCGGCCGTGATCTGGCCCTGGTGTCCGGCGCCGACAACCTGGCGCAGAATCTCGCCGTCGCCCTGCTGACCGCTCCCGGCTCCGACCCGTTCAACGTCGGCTTCGGCTTCGACGGACTGAGCGTTCTCACCCAGGACCTGACGCCGCCGATGGTGCAGGAAATGCTCCGGCTGTCCGTACTGCGCACGGTGACGGCCGACAGCCGCGTGGCCGACGTCGTGGATCTCACCCTGACCGAGACCGCCCCCGGCAGTCGCCGCTGGCAGGTGGACGCCAGCGTGCGGACGGTACTCGGCAGCGTCCTGGACACGACGATCGGAGAGGTGGTGGCTGATGACTGACCTGGACGGGACCGCCGGTCTCGAGGAGCTGGCCAGGACCAGCGGCTCGGGCAAGCCCTTCGGGATCACCGCGGAGGGCTTCGTGCCCAAACCGCTGGCCCGGCTGCTCGAAGAGAAGCAGGCCGCCGCCCGCGTCCTGTTCGGCACGGACGTCGACCTGACGGCCGGCAGCGCCCTGCGCAAGGTGCTGGAAATCATCGCCCTGGAAGAGGCGCGGGCCTGGGTGCACCTGGGGCTGGCCTACGACGACAGCCGGCTGAGTACGGCGGTCGGTGACGCCCTGTCCCGGCTGGGCGCCGAGATCGGCGTACCGAGACCGCACCTGCGCGCCACCGGCCGGGTCGCCTTCAGCATCTCGGTGCCGCTGCCCGCCGGGACCACCGAGGTGTCTCTCCCGCGGGGCACCCGGCTGCTCAGTCCCGGCGGCCACGACTACTTCACGAGCGAGGACGTGACGCTGACCGGCGCCGCCAAGCAGGCCGATGTCGCGGTCACGGCCTTCGAGCCGGGTCCCGGTCTCAACATCGATCCGCAGGTACCGGACGCGACCGGCGACACCTTCCCTGGCAAGCTCGACCGCTTCAACCCCCTCGATCCGGCAGCCGCCCTGGCGGCCGAGCTCGCCGCGGCGGCAGGACACGACGTCCTGGGGATCGACCACCGCTTCCCGACCACCGGCGGTGAGCTCTTCTGGAGCGACGCCCGTTACCGCGACCTGCTGCTCGCCTACCCGCGCAGCCTGTGGACGCCCGATGCCGTGCGGATCGCGGTGTCCCTCGTGCCCGGTGTGCGGCAGGTCCTGATCAAGGACCCGTACGGCGGTCTGGACATCAACCAGGCGGTGTTCGGCAGCTTCTCCTTCCTGGAGCGGCTGTTCTCGCAGGAGCGCAGCCTGGGCGACCCGTACTTCTTCACCGTGCTCGTCGCCCCCGAGGAGGGCGCGTTCTGGGAAGGGCCCGGCCAGCTCCGGGAGCAGGTGGCGGCAGCGGTCGAACAGGTGCGTCCGATCGGCATCTCGCCCCACATCGAGAAGGTCGGACAGGTCGGGATCGGCTTCCGCTGCCGGATCAGTGTGGACGGCCTGCCGGTCCCGGTCGGCGACCCGGCCGCGATGAACGCCGCACCGGAGGCGGTGGCCCTCAAGGCGCGCATTCTGGACCGGGTGCGCAGGCGCCTGCAGACCCTCGCGGTCGGCGAACCCGTCAGGTACAGCGAGGTGCTGTGGGCGGTCATGGAGGAGCAGGGCGTCACCGACGCCCGCGCGCTGCGGCTGCGCCGGTACCCGCCGCCGCTGCCGGCCGTGTCGCTGACCGGTCCTGGGGACGGCACGGAGTCCGGTCCCCACGAGTACGGCGCCGAGGAGGACGCGGCGGTGGGACCCGCCGAGATCGCCCTGCTCGTCGACTCGCTGGCCGACATCGAGATCACCATCGGATGAGGACACACCCATGACCGCCCTCGGCACGGAGCCCGCGCCGCTGACCGCTTCGGGCCTCGAAGCGGCCCTCGCCGCCCTGCCGCCCGTCTACGCCGCCGCGGCGCGCATGCGGACCCTGCCGCTGGCCGCGGGCGCCTTCACCGTGGCCGGGCCGTGCCGCGAACCGGTGCTGCTGCTGCGGCTGCGGGTCCCCCTGGCCGACCGTGCCGTGGTCGTCCGCCCGCCCCCGGACCGAACGGGGGAGGTCGCATGGACGGTGGTGTTCGCCCCGTTCTCAGGGGCCGGCACCCTGCTGCCCGGCTGTCTGCCGCCGTCCGGTGCGAACGGAGCAGGGGCCGCCGGCGACCTGACGGTCACGGTCGACGTACACGTCGTGGCAGCCCCGGAATGCCACACGGACATCCCGGCCGGCACCGCGCTCGGCCCCGCGCTGGGCGAGGACGACGCCGCAGCGCTCGTGGAAGGTGTCCTGCTGGAAGGGCTGCTCGCCCGTCTCGCCTACCTGTCCACGATGGAGAAGCAGCGGATGATCCGCCAGGCCCGTGAGATCGCCGCCTGCCGGCACGTCGACCTCGCCTTCGGCGGAGCCCTCGACGCCTTGGGCAGGGACCTCGCCGTGCCACGGCGGCCGTCGGAGGACGACGCGTTCTACCGCAGCAGGCTGGCGATGTTCACCTCGTGGCGGCTGCCCACCAGGGGCGGCCTCACCGACGCGCTGAACGGACCCGGCGCGGACACCGCACCCAACAAGGGCCTGCCGTCCCTCGTCGGCGTGACCGCTCGCTTCCGGCTGGTCGAGGAGCAGAACACCCTGTCGCTGTCCACGTGTCTGGTCGACAGCGGCACCGGCGGACCGGCGTTGCGCGACCGCTTCCACAGAGTCCTGCGCGCTAGGTATCTGCTCGACCTGGACGGGCCCGTGCCCCTGGGGCTCCCGTCGGGCCGCTTCGAGGAGCTGCGGCGGATCCTCGACGTGCTGAGCGCCGAACTCACCCGCCCGGCCGGAGCACGCCGGCCCCGCTACCTGGCTCCCACACTCGCCGCCGACCTGTCCCGGCTGGTGCAGCTCGTACGCGCCCTCGGCGACAGCGGCCCGCTGACGCTGCACCGAGCCCATGTCGAGGAACCCGACCCGCTGCACGAACTGGGCCTCGGGGTGACCCTCGACCGGTTCGGGAAGTCCCGGCTGGACGCGTTGGCCGCTGCCGTCCCGGGGCTGGCGAGCGGGACCGGGGAGCTCGCCGCCCTGGCCCGCAGTCTGGAACCGCGGATGTCCGACGCCGACCCGCTCGGACGGTGGCTGATCGAACCGTGCGGGCTGCGTACCGTGCACCCGCTCGACGCGACCACCGTGTATCTCTCCGCCCTGCCGACCGCAGGACTGGCCGTCGAGGCCCCGCCGAGCGTGACCGTCGGCTCCCCGGTGACCTTCCAGGCGCGCTATGTCGCCAGCGGCACGGCCGGCGGCCTGCATGTGCTGGCAGCCGAGGCGGTCGAGCTCACCGGGCGCCGCTTCGAGGAGCGCCACCTCGGCACCGTGCAGGCGCTGGTCGCCGACGGCGTGTACGCCGTCCTGCAGACCGTGGCCGGTCGGACCGGCAGCAACCCGCCGTCGCTGCTGGCCCCGCTGATCGAGGGCAAGCTGCTCGCGGACGACAGCGCCGCTTTCGCCGGAGCCGTCCTGGAGGTGGCCGACCTCGACCAGGTGGTCGCGTACCCGTTCGCTCCGGCCGATATCGGCGGCCCGGGCGGCGGGACCGCGCTGCGGGACGCCGTCGCCGCGCGGATGACGGCCATGACCGACAGCGGCTTCTACGCGGTGCGCGGCATCTGGGACGATGCGGGCCGGCGGTTGGTGGTGCTGGCGGCGGTCTGCGCCCTGCCCGACGTCCCCGCAGAGCCGGGGAACCCCCGCCCGCGGAGTTCCGCTGGCACACGGCGGAGGTGCCGGCACCGCTCGCACCTGCCGCACCGGACGATCCGCCGCGGCTTCCTCCGCTCACGCTGAGCAACGACAGCAACGGACGGGTACGGGCCCGGGCCGAGCGGGACGGCCTGACCCTCGTCGTCTGCCTGGGATACGCCCGGCGGGGCCTTGCCGACCCCTACGAAGTCCGGGTCGAGCTGCCGGACGGCGAACGTCTCGACCCCGAGCAGTACGGCTACGTCATGAACCTGCTCGACAGCCTGTGCCCGCTGGGCATCGAGATCAACACCTCCGAGCTGCGCCGCAACCACCTCGCCGCGGCGGACGGTACGCCGGTCGCTCCGCTGCCGGCCGCGGACGCGTCCCGTACCTACCACCGTTACCGGCGCCGGCGCACTGTCGGCGGCACGGATACCGATCGCACCGCGCGTGCGACGAGCGACCTGGACGGCCGGCGGTGACGACGCTCCCGGTCGCCTGCTCGGGCGATGTCACCGCGGCCGCGGGCGCGCTCCCCTTCGCCGGGGCGACGGTCGGAAAGTGGACTGCGGGAACGGTGGAGGAGACGGCCGCGACCAGCCTGAAGGTCGACGACGCCTTCGTCCTCCACACGGCCACCTGCACGTTCTCCTTCGCCGGTTCCTCCCCGCCGTCCCCGACCCCGGTGACGGGCACGGCGACGGTCACGCTCTCGGCGACGGCGCCCGGCCTGGTGGCGAACGGTCAACGCGTCCTGCGGGCAGGCGATTCCGCGACGGACCCGTACGGAAACACCCTGCTGGCCGACTCGTCACGCCGTCTGCACTCGTCGTAGGAGCGGTCCGGTTCCGAAGGCCGCGGAGAAACGCCGATCACCCCGGAGTTCCTGGCGCACCGTCAGGAACCGCTGTAGAGCACCTGAAAACCGGAGAGGGTGACGGTGTCGCCGCCCTGAGCGCCGCTGAGCTTGGCGGTGATGTAGCAGACCGTCCCCGGGTCGACCACGGCGTCTCCGGTCGGAGTCACCGGATTGGCCGGGAAAACGCCGCCGGTCGGCAGCCCCGAGACGGTGATCTTGGCCACGACCCGCGGATTCGACCCGTCGAGGCGCTGGCAGTGCACTTCCAATGCCAGCAGGCCCGATCCGATGTTGCTGCCCCCGCCTTGAAGCCGGTGATGACGCTGCCGGCCGGGAGCGCCACGGTCACCAGGCCCTGGGCGGTCGCCGCGCCCGCCGGTTTGGCCGCCGATCCGGGGGTCGACGTGACGTCCCAGGCCTGCTGGCCGGCGATGCTCGCCAGCATCGGGATGACGGTGACGGAGCGGTTGACCGCCTGCGGCTGACCCAGCGCATCGACCTTCGCCTGCAGCGCGTTGACGGCACCGGCTGCCGTCGCGAACAGCTGATCGATGGCCGTCAGGTCCTTCTGGAGCGCCTCGAACAGGGCGTTGAAACCATTCGGCCCCCCGGCGGCGACCCGATCAACCGTGTCGACCCAGGTGGGGTGCCGGAACTCGTAGTCGAACGGCAGCGAAACGGGGGTACTGGTCATGGCGCACCTTCCTCGGTTCCCATCGTCTCCTGGGCTCCGCGCCTCGTCCAATTGCGGGGAAGTCCTGGCCAGAGGATGCTGGAAGTGGACTCGGGCACCCGCCCCGTTGGCCGGCGCCCGGCCATCCGGGGTGCCGCGTCACAGCGCCCGGCCGATCGGGGAATACCAACAGAGCAGGTGCGTGCCGTGGCTACATCACTGTCCGCTGCCGCCGCCTCTGTCGCCGGATCGATTCCGGTGGGTGCGGCGCCCTACGGAATCGCGCTGTCCCCTGACAACAGCCACGCGTACGTGGCGGACAGCGGCAACGGCAAGGTGTCGGTCGTCGACACGAAGACGCGGCAGGTGACCTCCGAGATCACCGTGGGAGACGTTCCCCGCGGGGTGGCGGTCTCCGCGGACGGCAACCACGCCTATGTCGCCAACGCCGGCGACGGGTCGGTATCCGTCATCGACACCACCAGCGGCAGGGTCACCGCCACCATCGCCGTGGGCGCCGCTCCGGTGGGAGTCGCGGTGGCTCCCGACGGCCTGCACGCCTACGTGACCAACACCGGTGACGATTCCGTGTCGGTCATCGACACGGCCACCGGTCAGGTGACCGCGACTCCGCAGGTGGGTTCGGCACCGTTCGGAATAGCGGTCTCCCCCGATGGCGGCCACGTGTACGTGGCCAACACGGGTGACGATTTCGTGTCCGTCATCGACACGGCCACCAGTCAGGTGACCGCCACACCTCACGTGGGTCCCGCGCCCTTCGGAGTCGCGGTCTCCCCCGACGGTCGGCACATGTGCGTCACCAGCAGCAGTTCCGACACCGTCTCGGTCCTCGACACGGCCACCGCCCACGTGACCGGGCCGATCCCGGCAGGAGCCGGTCCGCGCGGGGTGGTCGTGTCCCCCGACGGCCGCACCGCCTATCTCGCCGACAGCGGCTCGGACACCGTCACGGTCGTCGACATGGTCACCGCACAGCCGACCCGCACCATCCCGGCCGGCACCGGCCCCTTCGCGATCGCCCAGTCCTCCGACGGCCGCCGCGTCTACGCGACCAACACCGGCGCGAACACCGTGACGGTCCTGGAAACAAGCCCGAACACGGTGATCGACACCATCACCCTGGCGGGGTCCCCGACCGGCGCCGCCATCACTCCGGACGGCGGTCATCTCTACGTCACCAGTGGGTACACGGTCTCCGTCATCGACACCGTCACCCATCAAATAATCGCCACCCCGTACGTCGGGCGCGAACCACTCGGCGTGGCGATAACGCCCAACGGCCGACGGGTCTACGTGGCCAACAGCGGCGACGACACGGTCTCCGTCATCGACACGAACAGCAATACGGTGTTCGCGACAATACCCATAGCCCCTGCCCCACCTGTCAGTAACACACCCACCGGGATCGCGATCACCCCTGACGGCCGCCAGGCCTATGTCACCAACTACAACGGGGAGTCGGTGAACGTGATCGACGTCAACGCCAACACAGCGGCCACGCAACTGTTCTCCGAAGGCTTCCCGTTGGGCGTGGCGGTGCACCCCGACGGCGACCGGGTGTACGTCGTCAACAACAACGAGCCCCCGGTGGTGATCGACACCCACACCAACCAGATCACCGGCACGTTGTACGCCCCCGGCAGTCTCTACGGAATCGCGATCGCGCCCGACGGCAGGCGCGCCTACATCACCAACGCCGCATCCGACATACTGATGGTGATCGACACCAGCACGGATCGGACGATCGCGAGAATCCCGATCGGAGGGGTCCCGCTGTGCGCCGCGGTGTCTCCCGACAGCCGACGTGTCTACGTGACCAGCCAGACGGACAACACGGTTTCCGTGCTCGACACCGAGCTCGGCGAAGTGGTCGCCACCATCCCTGTCGGGATCCTGCCGTCGCCCATCGTGATCTCCCCCGACGGCCGACGCTGCTACGTAGGCAACATCCAGTCCAACACCGTGTCCGTGCTCGACATCTGAGAGCCGCCGTCGTGGACGGGTCACTGCGACTGGTTGCCGGCAGGCCGTCCGCTCTCTGACGATATTTCGTCCGCCGGCAGGGCATCTGGCACGACGTCACCACCTATGCCACGGTCGCCCCCGAATGGAAACGCCAAGCCACCGAGAGCGAACTCGCCATCCTCGACGCCACCCACCAACTGGAACGAGCCTGAGCCGGCCCCCGGGATGCTTCAGAAGGAGGCATCACTGTCGCGGATGGCGAGTGCCAACTGACGGAGGCCGTCGTCGATGGCCTCGAGTGGGATCGCGCCGTATCCGAGGACCAGACCGGACCGGCCGCCGGCGCTCCCGAAGCCGGACAGGCCCAGGACTCCCACTCCCCGGGCGGCGGCCCGGCGGGCGATCGTCCGGTCGTCGGTGTCCAGCGGTAGCAGTGCGCTCAGGTGCAGGCCCGCGGCGGAGGGGACGATGTCCAGGAGATCGGTGAAGTCCCGGGCCAGGACGGCGCCGACGCGGGCGTGGCGGGCCCGGTAGGCGTGGCGCATCCGGCGTATGTGCGCGGCCAGCAGCCCCTCTTCGAGAAAGGCCGCGAGGGCCGCCTGCTGGGGCCAGGAGGTGTTCCAGTCGGTCACGTACTTGGCGGTGCGGAACGCCCTGCGCAGCGAGGGCGGAGCGACCAGGAACCCGAGGCGCAGGGTGGGGAGCATCACCTTGGAGAACGTACCGACGTACAGGACACGGCCGTGGGTGTCGAGGCTGCGCAGCGGCTCCGTCGGGGTGCCGCCGAAACAGAACTCGCTGTCGTAGTCGTCCTCCACGATGACCGCGTCGTGCTCGTCGGCCCAGGCGAGAAGCTCCAGTTTCCTGGCGAGCGACATCGGCATGCCGAGCGGGAACTGGTGGGACGGGGTCACGTACACCAGCGCGGTCTCGGGCGGGAGGGCGTCGATGATCAGCCCTTCGCCGTCCACCGGCGTGCGGGCGATGCGAGCACCGTGGGAGGCGAACATGTGCCGGGCCGGCGGGTAGCCGGGATCTTCCAGGGCGACGGTCCGGCCGGGCGCGACCAGGACGCGGGCGATCAGGTCGAAGGCCTGCTGGGCGCCCGCGGTGACGGCGATGTCGGCGGGTTCGGTGCGGACGGCGCGGGACAGGCCGATGTGCCGGGCGATCTGGGTGCGCAGACCGCTGTGTCCTGCCGGGTCTCCGTATATCGCGTTGCCCGACCGGTTGGCGCGGAGTTCGCGGCTGAGCAGTCGCCGCCAGCTCTCGTACGGGAACAGCCGGACGTCGGGGTGCCCCGGCCGGAAGTCGAAGGCGTACCGGGTGCGCGTCAGGTCGGGTGGTTCGGGCAGCTCGTCCCAGACCGGCAGGGGCCGCAGCGGGCTCGGGGTGGTCGGCGAGGCGGCGGTGGTGATCCCCGGCGAGACGAACGTTCCGGCTCCCTTCCGGGCCTGGACGAATCCCTCGGCGGTGAGCCGGTCATAGGCGCCACTGACGGTGTTGCGGGACACCCGGAGGCGGGCGGCGAGCTCCCGGGTCGGCGGCACGGGGTCGCCCGGACGCAGCCGTCCGTCGAGGACAGCGGCTCTGACCTGCCGGTAGATCTGCCCGATCAGGTCGTGCCGGCCGGCGAGGCTGATGTGCAGTTCCACCGGGCCCATCGTAATTGGCTCCCTCCGGATGGTCGGGTTTTGGCCCTTCAGGGCGGGCGCGGCTGTTCCTAGGATCGCGATCATGCAACTCATCGAACTGGACCGGCGGGCGCTCGACGCCGCGCGGTGGATCCTGTCCCCTGTGACGGCGGCCGATCTGGACCGCCCGACGCCGTGCGCGGACTGGACACTGCGGGAACTTCTCGTCCATCTGGTGAGCGAGAACCAGGGATTCGCGTCAGCGGTGCAGGGCGGCACCGACCGGGCCGTATGGACCGGCGGAACCCTCGACCCCGACCCGATCCAGGCTTTCGCGGCGTCCGCGGCCCTGGTCACCGAGGCGTTCGCGGCCGACAACGTGCTGGGCCGGACGGTCGAGGTGCGGGAGTTCGGCGTCCTTCCCGGGAAGGTCGCGGTGATGATGCATGTGATCGACACCGTGGCGCACAGCTGGGATGTGGCCAGCGCGCTCGGACAGGTGTGGGAACTCGACGACGATCTCGTCGGGGCCGCGTTGGAGATGCTGCTGAAGTTCCCGTTGACGCGCGGGCCCGGCCAGGCCTTCGGCGAAGAGTTCGCGGTGTCCGGCGAAGCCTCGGTGGCCGATCGGTTTCTCGCCTTCACCGGCCGCGATCCCCGGTGGGACCGGCGATGAGCCGTTGGGAGAGTCTCGTCGTGGTGGGCGACAGCTTCGCCGAGGGCGTCGGTGATCCGCTGCCCGACGGCACGGTCCGTGGCTGGTCCGATCTGACCGCCATCGGACTCGCCACCCGTGCGCCGGGGTTCCGTTACGCCAACCTGGCCGTGCGGGGCCGCAGGCTCGACCAGATCGTGGCCGAGCAGATCCCGGCGGCGACCGGGATGCGGCCGGATCTGATCTGCTTCTCCGCGGGCGGCAACGACGCGCTGCGCCCGGGGTTCGACGTGGACGACCTGATGGCCAGGTTCGACCGGGCGGTCGGCACGTTGACGGAGGCGGGAGCCGAGGTGGTGCTGTTCCGGTTCCCCGACCAGAGCGTGCGGCTGCCGCTACCGGGGCTGTTGCGGCCTCGGATCATCGCCATGAACGACGCGGTATCCGGCTTGGCCGGCCGGCACGGTGCTCATGTCGTGGACCTGTTCGGGGACGCGGCGTTC
Organism: Streptomyces sp. RKAG337; assembly: GCF_023701715.1. Lineage (NCBI taxonomy): Bacteria > Bacillati > Actinomycetota > Actinomycetes > Kitasatosporales > Streptomycetaceae > Streptomyces > Streptomyces sp. RKAG337. Next base: position 737,834 of record NZ_JAJOZA010000001.1, read on the forward strand.
GGCCTTCCCGGCCTCTGGTGCCAGGACCGGCTCCACCTGAGTCCATCAGGTCACCGCAGGGTCGCTGATCAGATCCTGGCCACCTTGGGCGTCGCTCCCGTGCCGGAGTCGGTCCGTGCCGGGACCGTTGCGCGGCGACGGCGGCGGGACGACGCCCGGTGGGCGCAGTCCCACCTCGGACCGTGGCTCCGGAGGCGGTTGACCGGTGGTTCCTCCGGTGACGGGGTCGGTGCCAAGCGGCCTCGGCTCACCCCGGTGACTCGGCATTCCCTGCCGCAGTAGCGCGGGGTGGGAGTTCATTACCTGTGTCGGTGACGAAGCCGGTGACGAAGCCGGTGACGGCGGGCCGGGCCACCGTCGCCCCACCGCGCCGCGATGGAGCGACGGCTCGACCATCCCCATGGCACGAAAGGTGGGATATGTGACGTTGCGGACATCCGCGGAAGTTGTCAGGCTGGCTGTATGAGAACGCGCACCGTACTCATCGTGCTCTTCGAGGGCATGGACGCACTCGACGTGGTCAGCCCCATCGAAATCCTCTCCGCTGCCAACCTCTTCGCCGACCGGACGAGGGCCGGCAGTGTCGCGTACCGCGTCCGGACCGCGAGCCTGGGTGGCACCCCGGTCCACAGTCCCAGCGGCCTGACGCTCGTGCCGGACACCGATCTGCACACCGCCACCACACCGCACACGCTCATCGTGCCCGGGCCCCACAGCGGCGACGGCACCACCACCGTCGACCCGGAGGTGGTGAGCTGGCTTCGGCAGAACGCGAAACGCTCCCAGCGGATCGTCTCCATCTGCACCGGAGCCTTCCTGCTGGCCGAGGCGGGACTCCTCACCGGCAAGAGGGTCACCACCCACTGGAGCCAGGCCGACGAGCTGGCCCAGGCCTATCCCGGGACCGAGGTGGACGCCGACCCGATCTTCATCCGGGACGGCCGGATCTCCACCTCCGCCGGCGGCACCAGCGGGATGGACCTCATGCTCGCCCTCATCGAGGAGGACCTCGGACGGGACGCCGCCCTGACCCTCGCCCGCCACCTGGTCGTCTTCCTCCGCCGACCCGGCACCCAGCGACAGTTCAGTACCCACCTGCAGGCGCAACTCTCCGACCGACAGTCCCTGCGCGATGTCCAGGACTGGATCGCCGTCCACCCGGACGCGGACCTCTCGGTGGAAACGCTCGCGCAGCGCGCCAACCTCTCCCCCCGCCAGTTCGCCCGCGCCTTCACCGCCGAGACCGGCACCTCCCCGGGCCGCTACGTGGACCAGACCCGGCTGGAGACCGCCCGGCGCCTGCTGGAGGACACCCAGGACAGCGTCGAACACATCGCCCGGGTCAGCGGCTACCCCAGCACCGAGGCCATGCGCCGCGCCTTCCACCGCGCCCTCAGCATCTCCCCCGCCCAGTACCGCCAACGCTTCTGACCGCCTTGCCCCAGCCCCGGTAGACACCCAGGGAGGCCGTCCGGCAATGTGCTCGACTCAGGCGTGGGTGGAGCGGCGCCGGTCGGGAGTGAGCAGGTAGGCGATCGCCATGTCGCCGAGCTCGTCGGCGTAGCGGCGCCTGGCGACTTCGCCGGTGGCGGGATCGGGGCGCTCAGCGTCTTCCCCGGACACCGCGGACTGCGCACCCGCATCGCGGGAGCCCTGCTGTTCTCCCTGGTGACAGGCTCAGGCGCCGGACTGCCGGCCCTCACCCTGGCCGTCTGGGTCGGCATCGGTGTCGCCCTCGCTCTCCTCGCCGACCGACGCGGCAGGCGTCCCACTACCGCCCGCTCCGAATCCGGAGCTCGGAACCCGACGTCGTAACGGGTTCTGCTGTTACAGGGACAGGCGGTGGACGCTGCCGGCGACCAGGACCCCGGTGGCTTCGTGCGGAGTCGCGAGGCCGCTGCCGGAATCCAGCCGGCCGAAACGGGATCCCTCCCGGCCGAGGAGTATGTGTTTGCGTGTACCTCTGACGTACTAGGAAGTCGGCACGTCGGGGGGAGTCAGCAGCCGTACGCAGCGGGCCGTCTCGTCGAGCGCGTCGGCCAGGTGCCGCAGCGTCCGAGCGTCATCGAGGTCCGCGTTCACGTACCGGTACGCGATCTGCTGGTAGATCGTAATGACCTCCCTGATGGTGGTCAGCACCCCGGGGAAGGGGCCGGCGAACGGAAGGCCGTTGTGCGTCGCGAGGGGCTGCGCACTGCGTTCCAGTTCCCGCAACAGCCCATCCCCTCGCTCCACGAGCTGGACCAGGCGGACCCGCGGATCGGAGTCTGTACAGCCGACGACAGGTTGATGCATCCCGGCAGAGTAGTGGGGCCTTCGGCGACCGCCTGACGGGCGGAGATCGTCCGAGGGCAAGGGCGCCGGTCGAAATGCCAGGGCAGCACGGGCGTGCATCTCTTGCCCACAGCCAGGCGGATGACACGGGTTACGTGCGCTCATGCGGTTGACGACCTCCCACACCGGCCGCGCCTGGTGTAGCTCGTCGGGGCTGCCACGACTGGGTCCGTTCGGGTTCCCAGGGAGCCCGCCGTTCACCCTTGGGGGTGAACCGAGCCGCTGTACGGATGATCCGAGCAATCCGCCGGGGCCACGGCACCGAAGGGGCAGTGGACGTGCCTGCGACGGAGTGGGCGCCGAGAGAGATGGGGCGTGATGGGCGTACAGCGCATCGACACCCGACTGCTGGAAGAGCTCACCGAGCAATCCGAAGACCTCAACAGCGACGCACTGCGCATCACCGGCAGCGCGTTGGACGACTTCACCGAGGCCACCGCGCCCCGGTCGCGCCACTGGTGGCAGCGGTCGGGGACGCTGGCCGGTGTGGCGGGGGCAGCGGCAGTGCTGTCGTCCGTGCGGGCCGCGGCGGCAACCACCGCGGACGACATCATGGCGCTGCAGACCGCGGCCTCCCTGGAGAACCTGGCCATCAGCGTCTACCAGACCGCTGCGGGGCTGCCGTTCATCAAGGACGGGAACAAGACCGTCGCGGCCTTCATCGCCAAGACCACCACCCAGCACCAGGCCCACGCCAAGGCGTTCAACGCCGCCGCCACCCAGGCGGGCGGCAAGGCCCAGACCGGCCCGGACCCCAAGTACGCGGCCGTGGTCAAGGAAGCCCTGCCCACCATCAAGACTCCGGCCGACGTGGTCGCGCTGGCGATCACGCTGGAGAACGTCGCCGCCCAGACCTACACCAAGAACGTCGGCCAGGTCAGCGACGCACAACTGCGCAAGCTCTTCGCCTCGGTCGCCCCGGTCGAGGCCCAGCACCGCGCGACGCTGCTGGCCGTTCAGGCGCTGCTGGCCGGGAATCTTCCCGACCTCATCGCCATCCCGACGGACGCGGCCAAGCTGCCCGCCGCCGCGGGCAGCGTCGGGTTCCCCGACGCCTTCTACCCGACCAAGGACGCCTCGCCGATCTCCGAAGGAGCCGTGAAGTGAGCACTGCACGCAACGGCTGGGAACTGCAGATCAGCGAGCAGCAACTCGCCCGTCTGACCCACGACATGGACCAGGCTCATCGGGAGACGCTGCCCGCGATGCGGGCCGGCGCCGTCGATCTGGCGGAGGAGATCCGCACGGCGGAGCGAACGAATCTGGGGCGGCGCCGCTTCCTGCTCGGAGCCGGAGGTGTCGCGGCGGCGATGGCCCTGGCCGCCTGCTCCAGCAGCGACAAGACGTCGGACGCGTCGGCGTCGCCGTCGTCCTCCGGAGCGGCGTCGGGCAGCGGCCAGTACACCGGGGACCTGAAGGTCGTCGCACTGGCCACCGCACTGGAGAACCAGGCCGTGGGCGCCTACCAAGCGACCCTGGCCGCGGCCAAGGCGGGCAAGCTCGGCACCGTACCGCCCGCGGTGGCGACCTTCGTCACCACCGCGATGGCCCAGCACGCCGACCACGCGAAGGCCTGGAACGCGGTCCTGACCGGCGCCGGCAAGCCCGCCATCACCAATGTGCCGCTGTCCAACCAGGCCGACGTCACCGCCGCGCTCGGCAAGGCGACGGATGTCGGCTCCGTCGCCAAGCTGGCTCTGCAACTGGAGGACCAGGCCGCGCAGACGTACCTGTTCGCGACCTACAACGTCATCAGCCCTGCCGGGATCAGCACCGCGGCCACCATCGCCCCCGTCGAGGCGATGCACGCCGCGATCCTGCACTACGTGCTCGGTCAGTACCCCGTCCCGGACGACTTCCTGCCCGTGGACAAGGCCGCCAGCACCACCCTGCTGACGGTCTGATGATGCATGGTGCGCCCCGGGCTCCCAGCGTGTCGGAGTCCGGGGCGCACCACTCCTTGGTATCGCTATCCCATGTCAGTCATTGCCGTCGATGGATTGGGCCCGCAGATGAACGTCAACGCCAACCGAGTACGTCCCCGTCGCGGACGCCTGGCCGCCGCGAGTGCCATCTGCGCGCTGCTCGCTCTGACGGGCTGTTCCAGTTCCAGCTCCGGCGGCTCGTCCTCCTCCACCACGCCGGCCTCGTCACCGGCGGGCACCGCGTCCGGAGCAGCGGCACGCATCGTCATCAAGGACTTCCTGTTCAACCCGGCCTCGCTGACCGTCGCACCGGGCACGGTGGTCACCGTCCTCAACGAGGACAAGACCCCGCACACCGCCACGGCCACCGACTCCAAGGCCTTCGACACCGGCACCATCGCCGGCGGCAAGTCCGCAACGTTCAAAGCCCCCGCGACGGCGGGGAGCTACAGCTACATCTGCAACATCCACCAGTACATGAAGGGCACTCTCACCGTCCGCTGAGGTATCCCAACCCCGTCGGCCGTCGCCGCAGACAACGAAGGAACCGGCCATGACACCTGCCACAACGTCCCTCAGCGCCCTCCGGACCGCGCGCGGGGCGTGCCGGGTCGCAGCCGCGGTGGGCTTGGCCGTCGACGCGTACGTCCACGCCAAGCTTGCTGACCAGTACGACGCGGTCAGTGCGACCATCAGCCAGGGCACCCTGTTCCGCGTCGAAGCGGGCCTGGCATCCCTGGCAGCCCTGCTGGTCCTCGCCTGGCGCCGCCCACTGGGTGACGCCTTCGCCTGGCTCGTCGCGGCGGGCGGCCTCGCCGCGCTCGTGCTCTACCGCTATGTCGACGTCGGTGCTCTGGGCCCGCTGCCCGACATGTACGAACCCATCTGGTCCGACGACAAGAAGCTCAGTGCTGCTGCGCAAGTTCTCGCCGTCATCGCCACCACCGCACTTCTCATCACGCGGCGTACGCGTCCTGCCGAAACTGGTAGCTCGCCCGTCGGAACCTGAGACCCACTCCGCCGCCATGTACCCGATGGCAGAGTGTCCGGCACGCTGGAACAGTCCGCACGGCTGAGGCGGGCCCCGAGCCGATGCCTCGCCGCCCTAGCCGCACCGGCGGCCAGGAGACTATCCCGGTCAGCCTGCAGGTGCTTTCGCCCTTCCTGGAGACCGCGGAGCCGGAACCGCTCACGGGTCAGGGCTTGGTGAGATCGGTGTAGAGCTGAGCCCAGGCGGTGTCCTGCTCGGTGGCGGGCTTGGCGTCGCAGAAGGGCAGCGTTCCCTTGGCGGTGTAGTACTTCATCATGGCGAGGACGGCCAAGGTCTTGGCATCGCTTCCCCCGGTGTAGTCCTGGCTGGGCAGCACGCCCTGGTGGGCACGGCAGGCAGGTTTCTTGCTGTCGGAGGTGGTGTCGAGTGCGCCGGTGCGCGCCGCGGAGGAACCACAGGCGGTGAGCGCGAGCGCGCCGAGCACGAACAGGGTGGCCCAGCGGGTGCGGACACGTGATGCCATGGTCGTCTTCCTGCCTTCCGGAGTGATGGGGAAGCAATGGTGGCCGTTCACAGCGGCATGGCTCGCAGTGCGGTGCCCACCCCGACGGCCAGGATGAGCAGTGCGGTGCCCAGTGGGGTGATCCGCGCGCCCCACGTCGCGAACCGGCCCGCAGTTCCGCCGTTCAGGGCCGGGATCCGGTCGCGCAGTTTGAGCAGGAACAGACCGGCTGCGGCCAGGGTGACGGCCATGCCCAGGCCGTAGCAGATGACGAGGGCAACGCCGAAAGCCGTTCTGCCCAGGGCGATGGAGCCCAGCAGAACGACCAGGGCGGATGGGCTGGGGACGAGCCCACCGGCGATACCGATACCGATCAGGCCGCCCTTCTTGCGGGTGGTCGACTTCCCGTGATGATGGTGGCCGAACAGCCCATGGCTGTGCCCGTGCCCGTGTCCATGTGCATGTTTCTCATGGCTGTGCCCGTGTGCGTCACCGTGGCTGTGATGGCGGCTCTGCGCCATGACATGGTGCTGGTGCTGGTGCTGGTCAGGGGTGGTGGGCGAGGCGGAATGGCCATGCTGGGCAAGGGAGTTGGCGCCCGTGGAGTGCGGCGCCTCCGTCATGGTGTCGGCCGCAACGACGGTTCCGCTTGCAACAGTGACTGCGGCAAGTTGATCAACCGCGAGGGGCATGGCGACGACGGCCGATGCGCTGGGGGTATGCGCATGAACGTGATCGTGATCGCCGTGTGAGTGGCTGTGGTGTGTGTGCTCCTGGTGCGCGGTTTCCGTCTCCTCGCGGTTGCGCAGGTTGCGCAGGGCGGCGGGGACGAGCCAGATGCCGGCGGCGATGATGACCAGTCCGCTGATGGTGCCGAGCCAGGCGAGTGCTTGTTCGCCGACGAGTGCGGAGGACACGCTCAAGGCGGTACCCAGGACCAGGACGGACGCGGTGTGGGTGAGGGTCACGGTCGTGGCGACCGTGACCGCGTCGCGCGGGCGGCCCTGCCGGCCCGCGAGGTAGGCGGCCATGATGGTCTTGCCGTGTCCGGGCAGTGCCGCGTGCCCCGCACCCAGTACGAGAGCCAGCAGCACGGCGAGCAGCCCGACGGGAAGGGTGAGTCGGTCTCTGTCGGTGAGGGAGCCCAGATGGGCGTCGAGGGCCGCGTACCAGCTTCCCAGCAGGCCCGTGCCGGGTGCGGTGGCTGCCGCCGCCCCGGGACCGTTGCCGAGGGTGATGCGGGTGTGGCGGGTGTCGGGCGGATTGGACAGCAGATCAGCGGGGTACTTCCGCAGCTCGTTCGAAATAGAGGTCGCCGGTACGTCAGAGGAGCCGATCTGCGCTCCCTCGCCCCTTGCGGTGATCTCGTGCCAGCCGATCCGAGCGGAGTCCACCCCGGTGGAGAGGTCTACGAGCCCTGACGTCCCCAGGTCCGCCGGCGCCGTCAGCCGGCATTCGAGCCGGCCGGTGTCGAGACCGGCCTGTCCCCGTACGAGCCGGTAGTTGGACGATCGGACCTGGAAGTGCAGCGTGTCTGCCCGTGCCGCGCTGTTGCCCTGCGGGCTCGTGGTGGCGGTGATGCCGTGGGCAAGCAGGGCACAGGCTGTCCGGGCATGGGATGCGGCCTCCCCGGCGCCGAGTCGGCCGTCATGGTCGGTGTCCAGACCGGGCATGGCCTGGAGGGTGGGGATCTCGGCGGTGTCCACCACGGCCAGGTCGTCCACGTGGTCGGGGTGAAGCGTCAGCCCGTCGTAGCGGTTGACCGTGAAGTTCCCCAGCGGATGCGCGGACGCGGCGGGTGCGGCCAGGGACAGCAGCATCGGGATGCCGACGAGGAGCAGGGCGACTTGTCGCGTGCGCGCGAAGAGGCGGATCATCGTTGTCCTTGGAGGCGGGCCAGGCGCGCTCGTGCGTCGCGTGCGCGCAGGGGTGAGAAGGCGGGGTTGGCTGCCAGGGCAGCCGTCAGGTCGGTGCGTGCGGCCTGGTCGTCGCCGACCGTCTGCTCGATGACGCCGCGGTGGTAGCGCAGGGTGGCGTCGCGCCAGCCGAGCCGGTTGGCTTCCCGGGCCAGGGGCAGCGCTTCTTCGTCGCGGCCGGCCCGGTGCAGGGCCCAGCTCAGTGCGTCGGCGACCAGCACACTGTGCCGGCGGCCCCATTCGGCGGTGAGCAAGGTGACGGCGAGTTCCGGGTTGCCGTGGTCGGCCTGGTACTGGCCGAGGTTCAGGTCGTCGACGACACCGTTGGCGGCGAACAGCTTCTGCTCGGCTTCCAGGACGCTGTACTGCGCACGAGCCTCCGCGGTACGGCCCAGGGACTCGAGCAGTTCGCCGAGTTCGAGCACGTACTGAGGTTGGGGAACGCGGGCGATCGCCGCCTGGTAGTCGGTGACGGCTTTGGCCGTTTGGCCCAGCGCGGCTTCGGCGCGGGCTACTCCCGCGAGGGCGGCGGTGTAGGTCGGGTCCAGGGCCAGCGCCTTGCGGTAGTGCTCCAACGCCACTGTGGTGGCACCGGTGTTGAAGGCCAATTCGCCCAGGTAGTGCTGGCAGAAGGCCTGGTCGGCCGGGTTGGAGGCGTCCTCCAGTCCACGCTGGAGGGCTTGCGCTGCCTCATCGGTCCGGCCGTGCAGTTCCAGCGTGTAGGAGGCGCGGGTGAAGGACGCGGTCGAGGGGTGCAGATCCAGCATCCGCTGAACGGCGGCCTGGGCTCCGGCGTCGTCGCCGAGTTGGGTCAGGGCATCGGCCAGTGCCCCGTAGGCGGCCCATGCGTACGGGTCCCCGGCGACGGCCTGATCGGCCCACGTGCGAGCCTGGGTGAACTGGTGCCGGGCGTTCGCGAGTCCGGCCATGCCGGTCTGCGCGGCCGTGTTGACGACCGGCTGCAACGTCAGCGAGCGCCGCAGCGCCGCTTCCGCCTTGGGGTACAGCGTCGGGTCGACCGTGAGCCGGGCCTGCTCGACGTATGCGGAGCCCAGTTGCGCCCAGGATGCGGCGTCGGCCGGCTGCCGGCGCAGCTTGTCCTGGAGCTTGCTCACCACCGCGCCGATCGACAGCGCGGTATGGGCCGAGCCGGCCGCCGGGGCGGGCGCCGCTGCGGGAGGAGGGGGGTTGGAGTTGTGTTCCAGCGCCGCGAATCCGGTCAGGCCGGCACACAGCGCGGCGGCGGTGGCGATCAGGGCGAGGCGGCGCATGAACGACATCCCTCTCTGGACGATGGACGATGGAGGACGGGCGTGCTGAGCCGTGGACGAACCGATGGGCGTACGCGTTCGTCAACGACGGGGTCCGGTGGACCGGTGCGGGCAGATGGTGTCGGCCCGCACCGGCCTGTGGGGCTGGCCGGGGTTAGCCGGCCTGGTTGACCGAACCGGTGTACGGCAGAGCGACGTACGGGAACGTGGTCCCGAACGGAACGCCCGGCCCGTTGACGCCGTCACCGGCGGCCAGCGCCTGGATCAGGTGACCGGGAGTGGCTCCTTCGAGCGCCTGGATGGCGATGTCGATGACGTCGTCACCCATGCGGCGGCCGTTGGGGAAGCCCTGGAAGTCACCGTTGAGCACGCCGAGCCGGTCCGGGTTGGCCGTCACCGGCGTCGACATGTTCAGCCGCAGTTCCTCGGCGGGAACGAACCGCTTCTTGTTGATGTCAAGGTTCATCAACTGCGAGTTCAGGTCCACGGCCAGCGGTCCGTTGGCCGCCTTCGCGATGCCCGTCAGGAAGATCTCCTGCAGGTCCTTGCGCGGGGTGGCGGGCGCCGGGATGCCGTAGATGCCCTGGATGAGCTTGGGCAGCTCCGGGTCGAGGACCTTCGCGACGACCTTCGGCTGGTTGTGGTCCTCCGACGGCGGCAGCGCGTTGAAGGCGTTCTTCAGCCCGGCCGGCACCACCGCCTCGTTGACCAGCGGGTTGCCCAGACGTGAGACCTGCACGTACTTACCCGTGGGGGTCTGCTTGCCGGGGCTGAGCTGCATCGTGCGCCGCTCGGTGGAGCTCCACACGCCGATGACCGGGTTGCGCTTGGCGTTGCCCTTGAAGGCGAGCTTGGACTTGGGCACCTGAATGGACAACGTGTTGACGTTGTAGCCGTTCAGGGTGTTGTGCCCGGTCTCGGAGAGATCGCCGCCGTAGAGCAGGTCGAAGACCCGCAGATCCAGGAAGAACGGGTCCGCGGCCTGTGTGGCGACGGTCTGACCGCCGCCGGGCAGCTTTTGCGTCGCCTGGTTGCGGAGCCTGCCGTAGTTCGGCATGGACGCCTTGCCGACGTTGGACGGCGTGGCGATGCCGTCCGCGACGAGCGTGACCGGCTTCTTGCCCGCGCGGATCTCCTGCAGGCTGTAGTGCTGGCGGAACAGCAGCGTCTTGTCGTTGAGGTTGTTCACGACGCCGTTGTTGTACAGGAACGTCTTCTCGCCGCGCCGGTCCTCGTTGCGGAACGTCCACCGGTAGGTCAGGTCCGGCTTGCCGGTGCCCTGGCTGTCGATGTTGATGTCGTAGTGCGCGTCCTCAGCGAACGGATAGAAGTTCGGTCCGCCGTTCGGCTCCTGGAACGGGATCCAGTTCGCCGTGAGCGTCACCGTGTCGGACTTGCCCTTGTCCGGGCTGGTGAACGCGTACAGGTCGGTGTTGTCGACCTGCGGGTCGGCCGCGATCAGCGGTGCTTCCCGGTGGCTGGACGCCTGACCGACACCGGAACCCGGGCCCGCCAGTGCGGCACCGGCGACTGCCGAACCGAGGGCCAGCAGCATCGCTGCCGACTTCCACCGACCGCTTGCGGCCAGTGATTTTCTTGAGGTCATGAGGATCTTTTCTCTGCGGATGAAGGGATGGTCGTGGAGGACTGGGCCTCCGGACCCTCTTCGAATCCACACAGCGCCGCGGATTGGCCTGACGCGGCAACGCAACCCGAATGGGCTACCTTTCCAGCCATTCAGGCCAGGCCGCCAAGAATCCGCTGATCGGACTGCGCGGGTAGCGACCAGCCGCTTCCATGAGGGCCGGCACGCCTCCATCACCCGGCGGACGATCGGACCACGCGTTCACACACGAATAGCTTGGTTGCTCCGGGGCATCTGCATCTGCAACCACTATTCATGGCACGGCCGACCTCCGTCGGCTGTGCCGAGTTGCTACTCGCGAAGTTGGGTTTCTCATGGTCACCGTGGAGCGCACATTCACCGTCGCACAGCAGCTTGAGGTGGTGGTGGACTACCTCAAGGACTTTTCGAGGGCCGAAGCGTGGGATCCGGGCACCCGCTTCTGCCTGCGCCTGGACGACGGTCCGGTGCGTGAAGGGTCGCGGTGGCGCAACGTGTCGGTTTTCAAGAACCGCGAGACGGAACTGGCCTACCGCCTCGTCCGCCTGGAGCCGGCCCGCCTCACGTTCGTCGGCGAGAACAAGACAGCGACCTCGACCGACGACCTCACCTTCCGGGCAGTACCGGAAGGTACCGCCATCACCTACCACGCACACATCACGTTCCACGGGCTCGCCAAGCTGGCCGATCCCTTCCTGCGTGGTGAATTCGAACGGCTCGGCGATGAGGTGAGCCGCCGGATGCCGCAAGTGATCGACGCTCTTTGACCGTCAGGCGTCAGTGGATTCGCCGTCGTCCAGAGGAACGGTTCGGTTCGGTGCGGTTCTGGACCGGACCGGACCCGACCGACCGGTTAATGGGCGGATCCGCCGTATTCCGCGTGCTGGGGATGAACCGCGTGCTCTCGCTCCTCCGGACACGTGGGGGTGGGGAACGCCGTGCGGCGGATGCGTGCGGCGGCCTCGGCTATGACCTTGTCGAACTCGTCTCTGGTCATGACACTCAGCCTTTCTGCGGATACCGGCAAAGGGACCGACCGGTTGCTCCGGCGGGATGGCCCGCGCGGGGGACCGGAATCCTGTCTCCGGTGCGCCCCCTCAATAGGTATTCGTTGCCCACTCAAGACCGGCTTGGTGGCCCGACGTTTCGCTGTCCGGTGGCCGTGACCGTGGCCGTGTTACCCGGCGGTGTCGGTGAGGGTGCCGAACGCGACGATGTTGCCGAGGTAGGTGCGGGTCTTGGGATCCCAGTTGCCGCAGGTGATGAGGCGGATCTGCGGACGGTCCGCGGTGCTGGAGTAGATGTCCAGGGTGGGGAAATCGTCCTTGGGGAAGGCCCGCACGGAGTCGGTGGTGAAGGCGGCGGTGGTGCCGTCGCTCCGGGTGACGCTGATGCGGGTGCCTGCGGTGAGGGCGCCGAGCCGGTAGAAGACGGCGGGCCCGGTCTCCTTGGAGTCGACGTGGCCGAGAATGACGGATGCGCCGAGCTGTCCGGGGGTGGGTGAGTCCTTGTACCAGCCGGCCTTCAGCGGCTTCCAGGGGACCTGGACGGTTCCGTCGGTGTTGCGGCCCAGGGCCAGCAGCGTGGTGTGGACGCCGATGGCGGGGATGTCCAGGGACACCGGCACGGAAGCCGGGAGGACGTGTCCGGCTGAGGAGTGCGGCACCGGTGTGCCGGGGGGCTGGGGTGGTGTGGGGTGCGCCGTGGTGGCCGGGGCCGCCACGGCTGGGGGCTGGGGTGGCGGGGCGCTGCTGCTGGGTGCGCCGGTAAGGGCGACGGCGGCACCGGCTGCGGCCAGGGCCAGTGCCGCGGTGAGTCCGATGATGGTGCGGCGGCGGGTGCCGCCCCCGCCGGACGGGGGGCGGCTGCTTCGGGGTGCGGCTCGGGCGTGGTGCCGGGCCCGGTCCCGTCGGTCATCGCTGGGCTGCGGCGTTCCTGCGCCGCAGGATCAGAGTGCCGGCCAGTGCCGCGACCGCTGCGGCGCCCAGGCCGGTGGCGATCAGATCGGCGCTGTTGCTGCCGTTGGACGCCTGAGATGCCTGGGTGGCTCCGTCACCGGTTCCCGCTCCGCCGGTGGGCATGGAGTTCAGGGCGCCGCAGATGGCGGGCGCGGTGGCTTCCTGGGGGAGCTTCGGGTCCAGCTCGCTGGCGCCCAGGACGTTGTCGTACTTGCCGTTGTGGTTGTAGTCGATGCCGTGCACCACGATCACGGCGTTGTTGGCCCGCACTGCGGCCGCCACGTCCGGTGTCACGGTGATCGTGCGGGTGTAGTGGAACGAGCCGGTGGACGGGAAGCGGTCGATGGCCAGCGCGCTGTTCGGGCTGGTGTCGCCCTTGGTGGTCAGGGACGTGCCGATCTTGCCGTAGGCGGGCAGACCGTCGGTGGTACTGATCGCCTTGTGCCCGTTGTGGTCATGGGCCGCGTCTGCCTTCGGGCATTCGCCCGAGCCCTTGATGTGGATGTGCTGGGCGTGCGGGGAGGCGTCGAGCAGCTGGTTGGCGGTCACCGAGACGGTGGCCTGGTTGCCCGACAGGGTGACGGTGGCGGTGCCGGATCCGTCGACCATGTTGGTGGCGACCGGGTCGAGGGTGGCCTGATAGTTCGCACCGCCGCTGGAGTCCTGTGCGGACGCCATCGCGGGCAGCGCCAGCGGTACGGCGAACGCGGCTATACCGACCAGGGGCAGGAGAGTCTTGTTCATGGCTTGCTCCAAACGGAGCCCCGCGGCAGTCCGGTGCCGTATGGCAGGAGGGGCTCCTGTGCCATTGGGAGGAACAGCGACCGAAGGGGCTTTACCAAGGCCGCCGGGATCAACTCACACCCTTGATTCGGAGCAGACCCGGCTACCGGATGGGTGCGAAAGAGCGGCGGACCATCAGCCGTCATGATCAGTGCGGCCGGCCTGGAGAAACCCGCAGTGCCGCCGCCATAACCAGTTGACGTCGATGCCCGGGAACATCAGCCTGGTAAGCGTGAGGACGCGCAAGATCCCGACCGTGACTGTCCGCGAGGTGACCTCCGCTGGCATGCCCCCCGTCCCCGGGAGCCAAAGCACCAGGACCCCGCTCGAGGATGACGGTCGCGGCCCCCGCCCGTTCAGCATCGAGGCCGGGCACTACCAGCACATCGTGCTCAACACGGTGAGCGGTGAGCTCTCCTTCCATTGCGCGGACCACCGCCGCAGCAGCCAGGAGGACGGCTACTACCCGGGAACCCTGTTCGCTCCTGATCACAGCGGCGGCGTCCCCAAAGTCCTGTACTGGAACATCGACTCCGGAGTGAGCGAGCGGCCGCACCACGACGTGTCCGAGGCGAACGCATTCGCCATCGAGGTCGCCCCGCTCGCACAGATCCTTCTCGACCACTTGGTCCTGGTTCCTGAAACGAACACGCTCGGCTGGTCCGCCGAGGCGGTCTCCGCCGGCCTCGATATCGGCCGGGCCTGCACCCGCCACCGCTTGGGCCCCAAAGGACGCCGGGCCTGGATCGACAACAGCTTCTGGGACTGTTGATCCGCGAAACCCGTGCTGGGGCTCTGGACAGCCGATCGTCTTCAGTCACGGTTGGCCGCTGTCATCGGACGACTGGGACGCCCAGATGCTGTTCTTTCTGCAGCACGGCTATCGGGTCATAGCCCATGACCGTCGTGGGCACGGACGCTCCACCCAGACCGGCAACGGCCACGACATGGACCACTACGCCGACGACCTCGCCGCCGTGACCGCACATCTCGATCTGCACGGCGCCGTGCCCGTCGGGCACTCCACCGGTGGCGGCGAGGTCGCGCACGACATCGCCCGGCACGGCGAGAGCCGGGTCGCCAAAGCGGTGCTGATCAGCGCGGTGCCCCCGCTGATGGTGCAGACCGACGCCAATCCCGGCGGACTGCCGAAGAGCGCCTTCGACGACATGCAGGCTCAGCTGGCCGCCAACCGTCCGGAGTTCTACCGGGTGCCTTGAGCAATGCCTTCAAGTGAACGACCGGCATGGTTCCGCGCCTCCCCGTCACACGATCCGAGCGAGCGGTGTCCGGGACCGACCCCTGTGGTCACTGCGGGCCGGTGCTGTAGCGGCCGGATCGCGGGGCCCAGTCGTAGGGGCCGCGCATGACCGTGTGCAGGGCGTCCCGGAGGTAGCGGTCCAGGGCCGTACGGTCCTGGGCGCCGAGGCGGGCCGTGCCGTCGAGGGTGGGCAGTTCGCCTTCGAGGTCGCGGAAGCGGGCGATGCGCGTGTGCAGCATGCCGAGCACGCCGGCGCAGGCGTCGTCGTGATCCGCCCCGTCCGCGCGCCGGAGGATCAGCAGGAGGTTGTGCGGGTCCGAGCCGGCGTCTTCCTTGGCCAGCGAGTAGAGGTCGTTGTGGAGGGAGTCGATCTCGGCGGCCAGGGTGCGCAGAACGGCAAGGGTGTCCGAGGCGAACAGGTCGGCGGACAGTTCGTAGTGGCCGATCCGCTCGGCGAGGTCGAGTGTGGGCTGCACGCCGATGGTGTCGCGGCGCAGCCGCAGGTACTCGTCCACGGTCAGCGGGGTTCCCGAGTGCCGGTTGGCGGCTTCCTCGACGTGCCCGTACAGGTACGCCCGCCAGTGTGCGGCGGCCCGCTCGCGCCAGGACGGTGACATGCCCTCACAGCTGCGCAGCCAGAGGTCGTGGAAGGCGCGGACGAGGGGCGGGGCGTCGGGGGCGGGCGGCGCGTCCAGGGCGTCGGCGACCGCGTCGACCAGGGCACGGGCCTGCCCGGGTTCGTCGCCTGCCGGGCCGTCGAAGGCGTCGTCGAAGCAGAAGAACCAGCTCATCTGGTCGACCCCCAGGGCCAGATCCGGCCCGGTCGCGGCCGGGTGGAAGCGGGCCGCGAGTTCGGCGTAGTGGCCGCGGGCGTGGCGCTCGGCGGCGCGGTCGGTGGGGAGCAGGCCGAAGGACCGGGGCCACTGCAGGTGTTCGGCGGCCGCGCGTGCGGCGTCCGGGCTGATCCGCGCGGGGAAGGGGAAGCGGACGCCGGCGTCTCCCCGTGGGCCGGCGCCGCGGGTCTGCGTGGCGCGGGGCCGAGGCGACATCAGCAGAAGGCTCGGGACCAGTACGGCGCCGGGCACCTCGCGCGGCGGCCGCTCGGAGAGCGGGACCAGTCGCCAGCGGGCGGCGACGGTGGCGACGACCGTGGCCATCTCCGTGAGGGCGAAGTGGTCGCCGATGCACTTGCGCGGACCGGCGCCGAACGGCAGGAAGGCCCAGCCGCGCGGGTCGGCGGTCAGCCACCGGTCCGGGTCGAACTCCATCGGGTTCGGGTACAGGCCGGGGTCACGGTGGAGGGTGAGCGGGCTGAACAGGAGCTCGGTCCCCTCCGGGATCTCCACTCCACTGAGGACGACACCGGGGCGGGCGGGCCGGCGCATCAGGATCCAGGCCGGACTGCGCAGCCGGAGCGTCTCCCGGACCAGGTTCTGGGTGAAGACGAGCTTCGGCAGGTCCTCGAAGGTGACCGGTCGCGATCCGAGGACGTCGTCGAGTTCGGCGTGGAGCCTGCGCTCGATCTCGGGACGTGCACCGACCTCGTGGAAGAGCCAGGTCAGGCTGGTCGAGGCGGTTTCGATCCCGGCGGCCATGACGGTCATGACCTCGTCGTGGAGCTGGTCCGGACTCATGGGCTCGCCCGTGTCGGCGTCGCGGGCGGCCATCAGCATGCCGAGGAGGTCGGCGCGGGGCCGGTCGTCGTCGAGGCGTTCGCGGATCAGCCGGTCGACGACCTTGCGCAACTGGGTGCCCGATTCCCGGAAGCGGCGGTTGCCCGCGGTGGGGAGCCGGTCCAGCCAGTCGACCGGTGAGACGACACGGCGCATCAACTCGTGGACGTACGTGGGCAGCCAGCGCCGGATGAGGTGCACCTCCTCGTTGCCCAGGGCGCTGCCGAAGAGGGCCTTCGCGACGGCTTCGCTGCCGATCGCGTACATCTCGGAGGCCACGTCGATCGTGCTGTGCGGTGTCCAGGCTTCGGAGTAGGTGGTGGCGCTCAGGCGCATGACGCCGGTGTAGGCGTTGAGCTTCTCGCGGTGGAACGCCGGGATCATCAGGCGGCGCTGACGGCGGTGGAAGTCCCCCTCGGAGTTGGGCAGTCCGTTGCCGAGGAAGGGGCGGGACTTCTGGAAGTAGCGGCCCTTCTCGTAGGAGACCGCGTCGGTGACGAGCATCTCCCGCAGCAGTGCGGGTGAGTTCACCGCGTACACGGACAGGGTGCCGAGCCGGATCTCCACCAGGTCGCCCAGGGGGCGGATCGACTGCAGTACGCCGATCGGGTCGCGCAGCAGGGCCAGCGAGTGCCCCACCAGGGGCAGACACCCCGGAACGGTGGCGACCGTACGGGGCGGCAGGTATGCGGGGGCGTCCGTTGTCACGTTCTCGTCCTTGGGGGTGCGCGTTCCCGCGACGGATCGAAGGCTCCGGCACGGTGGTTGCGGGCGAGCGGGCACTCCAGCGGCCCGTGGTCAGGTTCCGCCGCCCGCGGAGCCAGGCTAGGTTCACCGACCATCGGAAATGAATGCGTCACCGTCCGGGCTTCCTGCGTGAGAGTCCGCCACCTGCGGGAGGTCTCCTCGCCCATGCGTGACCCCGTGTCCGCCCCGGGGGGCTCTCGGAGTAGCCGTATCTGATCGTGGATCCGTGACGGTCGACGGGTGGTGGGGCCGTCTCAGCGTTCCGCGACCGCCGACTCGAGCAAGGACAGGGTCCGGTTGTCGGCGTCCACGTCTGCGCGGACGCCGAGGGGCAGCGGCAGGTTCGGCGAGGTGTGGCCGAAGTCGACCTGGGCGAGGACAGGGATGTCACGCTCCGCCAGGACGTCGAGCACAACCTCGCGCAGACCGACCTGGTCTCCGCCAACGCCCTCGTAGGGCGTGACCTCACTCGGGATGCCGACCACCATGCCCGCGATCCGGTCCAGCACCCCGGACAGCCGCAAGGTATGCAGGTCGCACCAGATCCGCGTGACGGGCCGCTGCACCTCTTCCCAGAACAGGACGGCGCCGTCGAACCGTTCGGGGGCCAGCGCGAAGGGGGTCGCCTGCAACTGGACCAGGCGGTTCAGCAAGCCGCCGACCAGTGGTCCCTGCGCGCGGCCCGGGTGCCAGGTTTCCCAGGTCCCCCTGCCGGCAGCAGGCCGGGTGCCTCGGCCTTGGTCAGCACACAGGCGTAGAGGTCGACGAGTTCGGACCGACGGGCCTCGTCGCCCAGCGTGTACCAATCGCTGCCGAAACCGTGGGTGGCGATGTCGGCGTGGAAGCCGACGAGGCCGGTCCTGGCGTACAACGCCATGTGCAGCAGCGAGATGTCGCTGTAGCCGAGGATCGGCTTCGGGTCGGCCCGGACCGCATCCAGATCGATCAAATCGAGATAGCCGATGGTCGCCTGTCCACCGGTGTGCGCGACGATGGCCCGCACCTCCGGGTCCCGGAGCAGCGCATTGAGCTCGGCGGCCTGCTCCGCCGGAGCGCCCGCCGCCCACCAGCGGCTCCGCGAGGGGTCGACCATCGGGCTGACCCGCACGCGGAAACCCATCCGCTCCAATATCGCCACACCGCGAGCGAGCAGCGGCTCCTCACCGGGCTCGAGCTGACCTGAGGGCGCGGCGACGACCACGAGATCGCCGGAACTCAGCGCACGCGGACGACGGACCGTAGGCATAGGGCCTCCTTCTTGATCGACAACGGCGGACAACCACGCAGGTGCCGCTGGTATTCCGCCTCCTCGAAGCGATCAGCCAGGACCCGGAATCCCGACAGGAGGCCAACGGTCGCCGGCCACCTCCACGCTGACATGACGGTGGCCCAGGGATGCCTGGTGCCGAGGCGCGTTCACCGGCACACCCCGACGACGCCCTCAACGGCACCTGCCAGTCCATCGGCGCCGGGACGACGGAGGAATGGCGGCGCCCCGCTGCCGACCGGTGAAGGAGGGCAACGGGGCGCCGAAGGAAACGTGATGATGCGTCAGCTCACGCGGGCGCCGACGTTGACGGCCGCCCACGCGTTGGCGACCGTGTTGTACGACGCGCTGCCGGCACCGAACAGGTCGGTCGCGGCCTTGAGGGTGGCCACGCGGGCACCCGCGTAGTCGGTACTCGAGGTCATGTAGGTGCTCAGTGCCTTGTACCAGACCTTCGAGGCGTTGTCCCGGCCGATTCCGGCGACGGGCTTGTTGTCGGAGGTCGGGCTGTCGTACGTGACGCCGTTGATGGTCTTGGCGCCGCTGCCCTCGGAGAGCAGGTAGAAGAAGTGGTTGGCGGGACCGGAGGAGTAGTGGACGTCCAGGCCACCGACGTCGGCGGACCAGGCGTCGGGCGAGGTGCCGTCGCGCGAGGGCTTGTCCTGGTAGCGCAGCGGGGTGCCGTCGCCGTTCAGGTCGAGTTGCTCGCCGATGAGGTAGTTGCCGGGGTTCTTGGCGTTGTTGGCGTAGAACTCGACGGAGGTGCCCATGATGTCCGAGGTGGCCTCGTTGAGGCCACCGGACTCGCCGCTGTATTCGAGCTTCGCGGTGGCCGCGGTGACGCCGTGACTCATCTCGTGCCCGGCGACGTCGAGCGCGGTCAGCGGCTTCTTGTCGCCGGCACCGTCGCCGTACGTCATGCAGAAGCAGCCGTCGTCCCAGAAGGCGTTGGAGTACGAGCTGCCGTAGTGCGTACGGGAGTACGCGCCGACACCGTCGTTACGGATGCCGTTGCGGCCCATCACGGTCTTGTAGAAGTCCCAGGTCTCCTGGGCTCCGTAGGCCGCGTCGACGCCCGCGGTCTCCGCGTTGGCGACGGTGCCGTCGCCCCAGGCATCCGTGGACTTGGTGAACAGCGTCCCGGTGCCCGAGGTGCCGTGCTTGAGGTCGTAGGTCTTGTGGCCGCCACGCGTGGCGTCGGCCATCGTGAACGTCGCACCGGCCGCCGTGGTGCCGATGGTGACCGTGCCGCTGTACTCGCTGGTGCCGGTGCCGGTCTCGATGCCCTGGTACTGGAAGAGCTTCGCCCCGGTCCTGGCGTCCGTGATGACATGCAGCTCACTCGGGGTGCCGTCGTGCTGCAGGCCCTTGGTGACGGTCTCCCAGGCGAGTGCGGGCGTGCCCTTGCCCGCCCAGACGACCTGGCGCGCGCCGGCCGCCGGTGCGAGCCGGGCAGCGGTGGTCGTGGCGACCGCGATGGCCGCGTTGTTCGCCTTGTCGACGCCGATGGTGGCACCGCTCGCGTCGGCGTGTACGACGAGGTCGCCGCCGAGTACCGGCAGTCCGGCGTAAGTACGCTGGTAGCGGGTGTGGACAGTGCCGTTGGCGTCCTTGGTGACATCGGACGCGATCAGCTTCTCCTGCGCACCCAGGTGCAGCGACCGCGCGGTGGCGGCGCTGTTGCCGGAAGCCGCCGCGAGCAGCGCGCCGCGCTGCGCGGCGGAGACTGTCACGGGCTGGGCGGCGGCGGATGGAGTCGCAAAGGTCTTCGCCTGGGCAGACCGGCCGTTGTCTTCGGTCTGTGCGGTGGCGGAACCGGTCTGGAAGCCGACGCCGATCAGCGCGGCGAGAGCCGCTGCTGTGGTCAGCGAGCTCTTCGAGAGTATGCGGGGGCGACTCATTGATGCTCCTTGTGTGGGGGTAGCCGTCGTGCGGAGCACGGCCGAACAAGGCGTAATAGGCGGGACAAGCGGTGCACGTGGGTAACGAGTCATCGCTTGGTGCCTGTGGGGCGAGCGTGTCAGCACCTACAGCCATCTGTCATGGCCGCGGCAAACAGTTGGCTTGATTCCGCTTACGACGCGCAGGGTTGGGGTCCTCGTCGGGTCCACTCCGTGCCTCACGGTGTCGGACCAGGTCAACGGATGTGCCACAGCCCGCTGTCACCGCACGGATTCCGGCCCGGACGCTCGACCCGCCGGCCCGGCCGCGGAAGTCGCTGGCCTGGAATCGCGCCTGGAAATGACCCGCCCACAGAAACGCCAGCCCCATGACCGGCCTGAACGTCTCCGCCGCCGACCCTCAGAGCCCGCGGCAGCACGGCACCGGCGAGGGCGCGGCATCCCGGTGGCCTGCCGGTACAGCCGGGATCTTGACGCTGTCCTCATTTTGTGGCTGATCAGCGGTCCGTAGACCATCACCCGGGTGATGGGTCCACACGCTGCGTGGAGAGGTCGGCGCGGATTCCCATCCCCCTGTTGAAGCGCGACAGAACCCGCTTCTTTCGCGTGCCGGGCACCACCCGTCGGCCGGCTCCGGTTCGGCGGAGGAAAGACGTCAAGGAGTATGAGATGAGCCTGCCCGCAACTACTACACCCACCACCGAAGTTCTGATCGCCGGAGCCGGGCCCACCGGCCTGGTGCTCGCCTGCGACCTCGCCCGGCGCGGGATCGCCTGCCGCGTCGTGGAGCGGGAGAGCCGCGGCTTTCCCGGCTCGCGCGGCTCCGGCCTCCAGCCGCGCTCTCTGGAGGTCTTCGACGACCTGGGCGTCATCGACGCGATTCGCGTCGCAGGAGGCCCCATTCAGCGCCTTCAGAGCTGGGCCGGCACCACACGTGTCGCCGAGTGGGACACGTTCGAGCGCGCCGAGCCCTCGCCCCACGTCCCGTACGGCGAGATCTGGATGCTCCCACAGTGGCGCACCGTCGAGATCCTCCATGCGCGCCTCGAAGAGCTGGGCGGCAGCGTCGAGTTCGGCTGCGAGCTGTCCGGCTTCGAGCAGGACGCGGACGGGGTGACGGCGCGGCTGCGCGGGCCGGACGGCACCGGGTCGGCCGTACGGGCCGCCTTTCTGGTCGCGGCCGATGGCGGGCGCAGCACGGTCCGCAAGGCCCTCGGGGTGGGCTTCCCCGTCACCGACCTCGTCACCGACCCGACGCTGATCGCGGACGTCCTCATCGGCGGAGTCGACCGCGCGCACTGGCACGTGTGGCCCACCGCGCCGGGCGGACGCGTCGCGCTCCGCCCGCTCGAAGGGTCGGACTCCTTCCAACTGCTCGCCCACTTCGGCGGCGCGGGACCGGACTTCACGCCCGACGCCACGCCCGAGGCCCTCCAGCAGCTGCTCGTGGAGCGCACCGGCCACGCGGAAGTGCGGGTGCACGAGGTGGGGTGGTCCTCGGTGCTGCGCATCAAGGCCGGGGTCGCCGACCGCTTCCGCATCGGCCGCGTCCTGCTCGCGGGCGATGCCGCGCACATTCACTCCCCGACGGGCGGCCAGGGCCTCAACACCAGCATCCAGGACGCGTACAACCTCGGCTGGAAGCTCGGCGCTGCGCTGCGCGGCGCGTCCGACGCGCTCCTCGACAGCTACGAGGCCGAGCGGCGGCCGGTCGCGCAGCATGTGCTCGCCCTCACCACCCAGGTCTTCGAGCAGGACCGTGTGGACAAGGACCGTGGCTTCTCCCAGCGCGGCGGCGAAACCTTCCAACTGGGCCTCGGCTACCGCGAGGGCCCCCTGACCCGCGAGTGCCGCGAGGGCCTGGCCGACGACGCCATGCGCGCCGGAGACCGCGCCCCCGACGCCCCCTGTGGGCCCATCCGTCTCTTCGACCTCTTCCGCGGCCCGCACGCCACTCTCCTCGCCTTCGGCGGGACCGACGCCCCGGCCTCCGAACGCTACAAACTGGTCCGGGTCGGCCGGCCCGGCGAGCAGGGCGACGTCATCGACGTGGACGGGCACGCACACAAGGCGTACGCGGCCCGGGGACTCTTTCTCGTCCGGCCCGACGGGTATGTGGCACTCGCCACGGAGGACCCGGCGGACCTGGCCTCGTACGAGGTCTACTAGCCTCAATCCTTCGTAGCGGTCCGTCGTTGTGTCCAGCGGGTCGATTCGCTTGGTCCAGCTGCGGTGGGCAGTTTGACGATCCGTCAGTCGCGTCGGGTGGCGCACCATCGGCGGAAGAACGCATGGACCCCCGGTCCCACGGTGCGAAGTCGGCGGGCATCGCCCGCCACTTGATGCCGTTGTCGACGAGGTAGCGGATCGCGTTCAGTATCGCCCCGTGGCAGCCGGTGGCAGTACGTCTCCGGCTGCCCGCCCCGGCCGCGCATCCAGCCCGGCACCGGCAGCAGCCCGGCCGGCCCGTCGCCCACTCCGCAGGCCGAGTTGCGGCAGGGCGAGGAGCACGTCGCAGTTGCCGAAGCCCGCCCGTAACGGGTCCGGCGGCGGCCCACCGGGCGGTCGAGGCCGACCGGGAGGGCCATCCGGCGACCACCACTCACGTCGTGAGGGTGTCGTCGAGCCAGTCGTAGATGCGGGCGAGGGACAGGCGCATGGCGCCGGGGTGGCAGTGTGCGCCGGCGCCTTCCTCGGCGGTGAAGACCATGAGGGTTTTGGGGCAGGTCAGGTGGTCGTAGAGCTGCTCGGGCTGGCCCTTGAAGAACTCGTCCTCGGCGGCGTCGCAGACCAGGGTGGGGCACTGGATCTGCTCGGCGATGCCGTGGTCGAGGGTGTAGTCGAGATAGGAGGCACTGAAAGCCCGGGGCGTGTCGACACCCATGACGTACATGCCGTGGTTGATCGCCCAACGGGCGGTGGCATCCTGGACCATGATCTGCTCGAAGACGGCGTCGAGTTCAGGGGCGCCGTCCGCGCGCAGGAGTTGTTCGGCGGCGTTACGGTCGCCGGGGATGTTGCGGACGGATATCTGGCCGAGGTCGTAGACGCCGTCGACGGCGATCACCGCGGCCAGCCGGTGTTCGAACGCCGCCGCCCTGGGGGCGAGCACGCCACCCATGCTGGAACCCAGCAGCGCGATACGGCTGTTGTCGACCTCGGGGAGGGACTCGGCGAAGTCGACGACGGGGGTGATGACGTTCTCCCAGTCGGGACGGAACACCATGCCCTGGTGGTGGCGGGGTCCGGGCTGTCCGGGGCCGTCGAAGGTCAGGACGGTGTAGCCGCGCTCCACGGCCGCCAGCGCGCCGCTGAAGTGGAGTTCCTCGGCGGTGCCGTCGAAGCCGGAGTGCATGATCAGGGTCGGCCGGGGTGCGCCGGTGGTGTCGGCCCGGTAGAGGTAGCCCGGCAGCGTCGTGCCCTCGTACGGGATACGGACCGGCTCGATGCGCGGGGTGTACAGGGCGGCGGCCGCCTGGAAGCAGGCCACGCTGCGGTCGTAGGCGTGGTCGTGACGCGGGTCGCACGGGTGACCGTGCAGGAAGAACTCCGCCGAACGGTAATAGTTCGACGCCCGCAGGAACCCGTCCCGGGCACTGACCCGGTGACCGGCATCCAGCGCCTTCCGCGCCTCGCCGGCCACCCGGTCGGCCGTCGCGAGCCACTCGGTGTGCCAGCTGTCGTAATCACCCTCGACGATGCGCTCACCCGTAGAGACGACCTCCCCGAAATCAGCGCCACCATAGGCGATATGGCTCATCGAACGCAGGGTCTCGTACCAGAACTGCGGGTTGCTCGGGAACAGCAACTGCTTCATCACGGGCTCCTCGGAGGTGTGGGAATGAGCGCGGCCGGACGGGGGCGGCGGCTGGGTTGCGGTCGGCCTCGGAGCCGTCCGACGCCGGGGATCGGCACGAGGGGGTTCAGCGGGCGCTGCCGAGGTCGCGGTCCGCCTCGGAGCCTTCGAGCAGCAAGGTGGTCTCCTCGATCCGGCGGAAGCGGCCGTCGGGCGCGAACTCGGCGAACACGTAGACCTCCATGCGGACCGTGGAGCCGTCCGTCTTGATGACCTCCATGGTGTGGCGGTCGGCGTACCGGTCGCCGTCCGCGAGTTCGTCGTGGACCTCGACCGAGCCGCCGGCCACGACCGTGCGCAGGTGGGCGATGTGGGCGAGGAACTCGGTGCGGTCCGCCCAGCTGCCGTCGGTGCGCTGGCGGTAGTCGGGGGCGAAGTGCCGCTCGGCGGCCTCGTCCAGGTCCAGGCCCGGGGTGAGGAGCAGGTCGGTGAGGGCGGTGCGGATGTCGGTGCGGATCTCGGTGCGCATGTCGGTGCGGTTCATGGGATTTCCTCCGGTGTGGTGGTGGCGGCCCGTAGGACAAGTACGGCGAGTACGGCGAGTACAGGAGATGCGTGCCTCAAGCACGCTTATGACTATAGCAGGAAAAGCGTGCGTTGCGCACGCTAATCTGGGGCGGTGACGAACACGACCGGCGACGACATCGCCCACACCCTCGGGCTGCTCCTGCGGCGCAGCACCCGCACCCGTCTCCACACCCGCCTCACCGACGGCCTGGAGGAGGCGCTTGACGACCTCACCTACCCGGTCCTCAGCGGCCTGGCCCGCACCGGCCCGTGCAGCGCCGCCGACCTCGGCCGCGAGGTCGGACTGGACCGCACCACCGTCAGCCGGCGCGCCGACCGACTGGAGCGGTCCGGCCTCCTCGAGCGGCACCCGGACCCGGACGACAGCCGCGCCACCCTGCTCAGCCTCACCGACGACGGCCACGCCATCGTGGCCGTCACCCGGCGGCGACTCGCGGACGCCATCGAGGACTCACTCGCCAGCTGGCCGCAGGACGACGCCCGCACCTTCGCCCGCCTCCTGCGCCGCTTCGTCGAAGAGGGACCCTTCGCCACCGACCACGACTGACCGTCACGGGCCCGGCGGGCGAGGGCCCGGCGGGCACGGTTCGCGGTGAGGCCTCTCCTGCCCACGGGCACCGGTTCGGCGACCGCCCGTCCTGTTCGTCACGGGTGGTTCGGTCGATGCGGTCGGTGCGGGTGGTTCGGTCGGTGCGGTCGGTGCGGGCGGGCCTACCACCTCGCCCAGGGGAGGTTCCAGCCGCCGAGCCCGTTGTCGGGGGCGACCGCCTTCTCCTTCGAGTTCACGACCTTGACCACGTCGCCGATGAGCGAGCTGTTGAAGAACGCGCCCGCGACGGAGTTGTCGCCGCCGCCCTCCACGTCCTTGAGCGAGACGCAGCCGTGGCTGGTGTTGGCCTTGCCGAACGGGTCGCCCTTGTACCAGTAGTTGCCGTGGAGGTAGGTGCCGCTGCTGGTCAGCCGCATCGCGTGCGGGACGGCGGGGATGTCGTACTCGTCGCCGAGTCCGACAGTCCGGGAGTTCATGTGGGTGACCTTCTCCTTGGACATGATCACCATGGTGCCGCCCCACGTCGGGTGCTTCTCGTCGCCGAGCGTGGCGGGCACGGTGGTGGCCTTGCCGTTCCGGACGATCGTGAGCTGGTGCGTGGCGGCGTTCGCGGTGGACACCTGCGACCGGCCGATGGTGAACGGCTCGTCCCTGTCCACGTCGCCGTAGACGCCCGGCGAGACCTCGACGTTCTTCAGCCGGTAGTGGATGGTGACCTTGGTGCCCGGCTTCCAGTACTCGGCCGGGCGGAAGTCCAGCCGGTCGTTACCGAACCAGTGGCCCTTCACCTCGGTGCCGTTGTCGGTCGCGAAGGTGATGCCCTTGGCGACGGCGTCCTTGTTCACGATCTTCCTGCTGAACTCCACCGTGACGATCATGCCCACGCCGTAGGTCCGGCCGTCGCCGATGTTGTCGTTGGTGGAGACCTGCTTGTCGGGCGCGCGTGTGGTGAACGCCGTGGTGGCGGCGGCCGCGAGGCCGTCGGCGTCCGTCGCCTGAGCATTCACCGTGTACGCCGTGCCGGGTGCGAGCGCGGCGGCGGGCTTCCAGCCGGTGCCGTCCGGGGTGAGCGAGCCGGGCACGCGCTTGCCGTTCTTGTCGGTCACGTCCACGGTGGTGAGCCTCCCGTGGGAGACGGACACCTGAAGCGCGTTCGGGGCGACGCCCTGGGCGCCGTCCTTCGGCTCGACGTCCAGCACCGCGGCCGACGTCTTCGGCACGGCCCCGGCCCTGGTCGTGGCGGCAGGGTCCGTCGCGCGGGAGGCCTCGGCGCCCTCGCCGTGGTGCCCGCCGCAGGCCGCGGTCATCAGCAGGATGCCGCCCATCGTCAGCGCCACAGCGCCGCGGTGGAATCGGTCGCCGGTACGTATCGCGCTCCGGGCCGCCTGAACAGTGCTCACTATTGCTCCTTCTCGGTGATCACCGAGAGCCTGTCGGCCGCTTCGTCCCAGCAGCAAGGGCCGGCGTCCGATCTGGGACGCAGGGACGCCTCTACCGGCTTTGAGCTGGGAAGACGTAACCTTCCTGGGACGCGTCCATGGGACGGAGGAACGTGTGGCCGGCGGCGGGGAACCGCGGGAGCGGGAGCGGCGTGCCGAACCCGACCGCCGACGGCGGCCGGAGACGGCGGGGCGCGATCATTGCGGGGCGCAAGAGCGGGGTGGAGGAACGGTGTCAGAGGGGTTCGGGGAGTTGAGGGAGCGGGACGGGATCGCGCGGCTGCTCGGGGAGCTGAAGAGCCGGTCGGGGCTCAGTTACGGCGCGCTGGCGAAGAGGCTGCATCTGAGCACCTCGACGCTCCACCGCTACTGCACCGGCGACGTGGTGCCGACGGAGTTCGCCCCGCTGGACCACCTCGCGCGGCTGTGCAGGGCGACTCCGGAAGAGCTCGTCGAGCTGTACCGGCTGTGGGTCGTCGCCCACGCGGCGCGGGGAAGCAAGACATCAGCCGGGCCCGAACCGTCAAGTCCGACCGGTCCGACGGGTCCGACGGAGGCGACCGGTCCGACGGAGGCGCAGGTGGGGGCCGAGGCGCAGGCGGGGGCGGAGGCGGAGGCGACACCGGATGGGAGAGGTGACGAGGCCGGACCGGTCCTCGCCGCCCGCGCCGAACCCGACCCTGTCCCCGGGGCGGCGCCGCGGCGGTGGCGGGTCCGGCATCGAGGGATCCTGGCCGCGGCTGCGGTCGCCGTGGTGCTGGCCACCATCGGGGCCGTCGCCACGGGGCTGGAGTCGTCCGCCGGATCTCCGGCCCCGGGCGGCCCCGACTCGCCGTCCTCCCCCGCGCTCGCATCCGCCGGCACGGGCGCGGGCTCGCCGGGGCCGACCGGCGGGACGGACACGAGCGCTCCGATCAAGGTTTCGGTCAAGCCTTCCGGGTGGGACACCCCGTGCGATCAGTATCTGGTCGACCGCCCGCCGTCCGAAGTCCCTCGCCCGCCCCAGGTGCCGGACGTGGCGGGCTGGGTCTCCCGGCTCGGCGGGGTTCCCGGCCGCTACCTGTCGATCGAGATCGTCGTGCAGGGCACCGGCAGGGACACCGTGGTGCTGTCGGGCCTCAACGTCCGGGTCGCCCGGATCGCGGCTCCCCTCGCCTGGAACGCCTATTCCATGGGCGAGGGCTGCGGCGGTGGAGTCGACGTCCATTCCTACGACCTCGATCTCGACGCGGCCCGCCCGCGGCCGGTCGTGATCGAGGGCAGCACCGGCCTGCCGCTGAAGGTGAGCGAGGGCGACCCGGAGGTCATCGAGATCACCGCCCGGACCACCTCCCACGACGTGTCCTGGTACCTGGAGCTGGAGTGGTCCAGCGGCGACCGGACGGGGACGCTCCCCGTCGACCTCGGCCACGGCACGCCGTTCCGCACCAGCGCGGTGAAGGGCCGGCCGCTGTACGTCCACCCGATCGGCGGACAAGCCTGGGAGCCGAGCCCGTTTCAGCAGTGACAGCGACGCGGCGCCCGACGTCCCGGCGCTCCAGGTCCGGCCCCGGAACGACCGCTGCTCACCGGCGGGAACGGCTCGAGCCGGGAACTCCCCGCCGCCGGTCAGAACGCGGTGCGACGGTGCCTCCTGGGTCCCGCCGGCACGCTGGTCGGCGTAGCGGCCTGCGCGGGCGAGCCTGCGCCGGGGGCGGGCGTAGCGAACCGCAATGCCGATGTCCGGGTCGGTGGAGTCGAGGTCGGCGATGGCGAGCGCGGCCCGGTTGTCGGCCGGGGCGCGGTGGAGCGAGCGGCCGCCAGGCGTCAGGCCATCGGCAGGACCAGGCGGAAGTGTGCGCCCCGCAGAACCGGGTGACTGTTGGCACGGGCGTGCAGGGTGAGATCGCCCTCAGCTTCCAGAGCAACCTGCCGAGCGCGGTACAGTCCCCGCCCGCGGCCCTCCCCGCGGGTCGACTTCAGGTCACGGAAGACCAGATGCTCACGCCCTTCGGGGAAGCCGATACCGGGGCCGCTGTCCAACACGTCGACAAGCCAGTCGTCCTCCCCCTGCGGCTCGACCGAGACGGACACGGCGCCGGTACCGGACCCGGCCAGCGCGTCCGCCGAGTTTGCGAGCAGTTCGTACAGCAGGACCTGGGCGGCGCGGGCGCTGACCCGGGCCACCGCGGTCGGCGGTGTGCGGATGGCCACCGTCCAGCCCGGATAGGCACTCTCCCATTTCGCTCCCAAGGAGTGGAGCAGCGGAGTCCGGTCGGTCTGTCCGTCGATCTGCGAAGCGCTCGCCGAGAGGTCGTTCGTCTGCGCTGTGAGCCGGATCCACCGTGGATCGACCGGATCGATCTCCCCGTTCTTCTCCAGCAGGGCGAGGACGTCCTCGTAGTCGGGACTGAGCGCGTGTCGCCGCAGCTGCCACTCCCAGGACCGGCGGGTGCGCTCGGCGCTGGACCCGCCCTCCTCGGGACGGGTCCGCCACTCGGCGAGAGTCTCGACGAGTCGCTCCTCCGCGAACGAGCCGAGCACCAGCAGGACCCCGCACGAGCGAAACCGCACGCGCTCCGTGGAGGCATCGACGGCCAGTCGCAGTCGTGCGAGCTGCGCCAGACCACCCCTCAGCTCCTCCTCCTGCGGGATCTCCCCATGCGTCTGCTCCTGGTCGTCCGGCTCGGCCTCGGCCGAGGCCTGGTGGACGGTGGACAGCACGCCGGACGCGGTCACCTCGTTCCCGGGTTCCTCCGTCTCCTGCCTGGAGGACTCCCCGGAGGCCGCCGCTGCCGCGAGCGCGGCCCAGAAGGCGATGCGGGCGACCGGCACCGCTTCCAACGGGCGCAGCACCGCACGCTCGATCGACGCGACGAACTCACGGTCGTGTCGCCAGCTCGTGAGCCATGGCCGGGAGCCGGCCTGCGGGCGCTCCTGCCGCTCGGCGAGAGCCCTGAGGAAGAGCTGGAGCAGTTCCGGGTCGGAACCCGTCTCGTAGGCCAACCCGTCGGCAACGGTCGCACCACCGAGACCGGTGAGGTCGACGATCCAGCGCAGCATCGTCCAGCGTGTCGCGTCGCCCACCCCGAGGTACTCGTCCAGTTGCTCGGGAGTCTCGCCCACGAAGGTCGATAGTGGCCACTGCGGTCCGAGGATGCGTAGCAGCGCGGCGGCCCGTCCGGTTCGAAGGTTGACGAGTTGCAGCAGCGACCGCAGATCGAGCACGGCACCCTGGCCACGACCGGACCGCCGCGCCATGTCGGGACCCACTGCGGCGAACGGACGAAGTCCTGCGAGTTCCTCGGGGTGCCGGGTGCCGGGGCCTCCGACGAACAGGTCGACCGAGCCTTGGGGGCGAAACCGCTGGAGTTCCCGGGAAGCGAAGACCGAGGGGAGGAGCGTCAGGAATTCGTCACCGACCGGGTCGAGCCGCCCGCTCCACAGCGACTCGGCGTGCAGGAATTCGTCCAGGGCCTGCACGAACTCCACGGCGATGTCGTGCCCCCTGGTGGGGAGACCGGAGAAGGCACGGATCAGAGCCTTCGAAGCCTCGTCGATGTCCAACCAGGCTCTGAAGGCATTCGGGCAACGCTTACCGGGGTCGAGGTGCCAGTCCAGGACCTCGGAAGGGCTGGTGTCTCCCCAGGCCCAGTAGGGCAACGGTGGAACCGCCTCCGGGCCCTCGTCCTCCGCCCCCTGTTCGATCATCCTGGCGGCGGCACGGAGAAATCCGGCTTGGACCAAGGCGTCGAACCGATCGCCCCAGGGCGTTCCGTGCCGCTCCGTCGGGACTCTGGCCTTCAGTTCCTCCCCGCCCTCGGCCACCGCACGGTCCAGGTTCTGCTCCACCTCGCGTAGCCGTCCGAGCGCCTCGGGCAGGGAATGTCGGCTCAGCTCCAGCAGCGGGGACTTCTCGAGGCCTGTCGGAATCGGTAGACCCGCGTCGTTCGCCTGCTGCGACAGTTCGCTCGCCTTGCGCTGGACGTCCTGGAGCGCCTCTGACCAGCGCGCCTTGAGAAGCTTGCGCCGCAAGTTCCGGAGTCTGCGCGACGCGGGGCATTCCTCCAGCAGATGGACGGCCATGCCGAAGTCGCCCGCCTCCAACAGGCTCAGGAAGACGGTCTGTTCGTCATCGTCGTTCGCCAGTCCGCCCAGCACGGCGTCGATGGCGTCGACCTCCTGCGGACTCTCCTCGTCGTGCAGGGCGGTGACCAGTCGGCGGAACCGGAAGCGCTCCGGCCATACGCGGAGGATCTCGTCCATCGCGTCGCTCACCGATGCTCCTTCGACCACTGGGCGGCCGGGCTCAGTCGGTGCAGGACCGCGGACAAGGGGTGGCGGTACGGGTCGGGGAAGGCATCCGCCTCGCTGGAGAGCGCGTTCCAATGGAGCGCGACGTCCGCGGCGAAGTCCCGCCAGCCGCGCTCGATCTCAGGAACGCCACCGCCGCGGGCTTCTCCATGGTACGTAAGCCTTTTCGCGTCCAGAACGAGATTCTCGATGCGCCGGAAGTAGGGGCGCTGCTTGCGCCATTCAACCGGCTGCCCACCTGCGTCCGAGACCAGTCGGTCCATGTGCTCCTGCAGGTCGAGGTGGAGCCACGGGGCGAGTTCGGTCCGGGTCAGAACATCCCCCCGTGCGGCCCTCTCCACGTGCGTGAGCAAACCGTCGGAACTGAACAGGCCGTCGTGGATGACAAATCCCGAGGTGAAGGTGAACCGCTGCCGCCTGCGCCGGATCTGGTCCAAGAGCTCGGCGATGTCTCCCCACTGTGCCTCCACCTCCGCGGCTGACGGCGCACTGCTCAGCTGGGCTCTGAAGAGGTCCAGAGGCAGGGCCCGTGCGGTCCCCCGCGCGTGGGCCACGGCGTTCTCGGCGAACTCCCGCCAAACCCGGGGAAGAGCGTCGCCGACCGCGGCCACCACCGCCTCCCCGTCCTGTCCGCCCCAGAACAGGGCTTCTGCCAGACCGCCAACCGCGCCCACCGCGTTGGCAATGTCGCTCTCCAGGGCGACCACCGCCTCCCCCAGCTGGGCGCCCAGCGGACCCAGCTCGACAGGAACGGCGGCGGTACAAAGGGGCGACGTCAGCCCGCTGCCCACTTCGGGCAGGAGACGACCGATCAGGGACGCCTCCACAAAGTGGTGGCGCCCCCAGGCGTCGCCGACCAGCCAGCCGGCCCAGCGGTCCCTTTGCGTGTCGGGGATACGGTCCCGCAGCCGGAGAAGGGTCGCGGCGCCGCGCCGCAGGTCGCTCGCGGGAATCCCCTGGTCCTGCCAGACCTCCAGGAGGGTCCACGGCTCGGCCAGCCCGGACATCACCTCGGTGAGGACCTCGCCGTACCGGTTCCTCGGTGCCTGTCTGACCCTCACCAGCGCCCCACAGGCCGCGGCGACGGCGCCTGTTCCGGTCCCAGTCCGTTCCAGGCCGGATCCGATACCTTCTGACCGAGGGGAGCGGGACCGCGCCATGCCGAGGATGGACGCGATATCGGCGGCGAACGCTCCACTCTGCACCCGGATTCCCAGCTCCCCGCTGCTTTCCGGCCGCCCCTCAACGTGCACCCTGGCATGGCCGAGAGGCGCGAAGCTTCCGATCTGGACCGTGTCATCGGCGATGACGACCCGAGCCGCGGCGGCGGTACGCCGGACAACGAGGTTCGATCGGTTCGAACCCGCGAGGGTGGCGAAGGACTTCACGGCGTCGGTGTCGTGGATGGGGGGATGGACCACGTGGACGTCGGCGCCTTCGGCAGCCCGTTCCCGCAGCGCGGTGGCGACCCGCTCGGTGGCCGCCTGGGGGCTGATCCGGTCGTCGGCCAGGACGAGCCGCGTGGAGGCCCCGTGCAGCGCCTGCCACAGGAAGTCGTCATGTGCCCCGTCCTCCACCAGCGTCACACTCGGATCCTCCTGGACGACCGCCCGAACCACCGCGAGCAGCGCCTCGTGGTGTTCGCGCCAGCTCTCCAGCCAGATCCGCCGCATCTCCGGGCTGTCGTCGGCCGGTTGGGGTGGGGCCGGCACCGGCACGAACCCCGACACGGGTGCCGGCGGGTCCTCGGCGAGAGCGTTGAAGTCCTGGCTCCTCGAATGGATCTGCATCGCCTCCTGCCCGGGGTACCAGGACCGCTGGAGCCGCCGCAACAGCGCGGCGATGCACTGGGGTACCGCTGTGCCATGTTCGGACGGCTCGACCAGGATGCCGAGGCTCCGGTCCTCCGACCTGACCGAGACCTCCAGCAGGCTGTGGGAGGAGACCAGTGCGCGGAGGTTGTCCTGGACCACGACGCAGCCGCTGGTCCGGGCGCTCCGCTGGGACAGAAGGACCTGGGACTTGTAGCGGAACGCCAGCTCGCTGAAGGCGGTGCGCACCTCGGGAGGGAGTGAGTCGCTGGGTGTCCGCCCCCAGCTGATGACCAGCCGGATTCCCCGGTCCAGTGCCGAACGCAACTCCCCGAGCAGCGGATTCAGCGCCGCATAGTGGATGGTGGGGGTGACGATGACCACTTGAGAGCGGGCTTGGGCGAGTAGATCGCGGAGGGCCCACAGGTGTCCCTGGGCGTCCTGGACGGGGGTGAGCCGGGCCCGGGCCTGCCGCAGTGCCTCCGTCCTGTCCTGGATCTGGCGTGCGGTGAACTCCATCTCCCTCGGCAGATCCTCCTCGCCACCGTCGCTCTGGAGCGAGTCGGTACCGGCGAGCCGGCCGATCGCGTCGTCAAGTCTGCGGAAGAGTTTGGACATTCCGTCCTGCGCCACCAGCACCCGCTCCGCCGCGCCACGCAGTTCCTGGACCAGGGGGAAGTCCGGCCGTTCGTCGCCGAGTGCCGCAAAGTACTCATGGATGCGCTCGCCCGCCAGCACGCTCCAGGTGCGGATCTCGGTCTCGTCGAGAAGCACGTTCAGACGGTCGGTGTCCTCGTCGATCTGGATGCGCGCGCTGACGGTGAGCCAGCGGATGTCGTCCGCGGGGCGCAGGAGGGGATTCCCGAACCCGACACTGAGGATGCGGCGCCGGTAGCCCGCGTTCCGGTCCCGGGCCGTCGCCACCTGCACCGC
This sequence comes from Streptomyces sp. RKAG337, assembly GCF_023701715.1. Taxonomy (NCBI): domain Bacteria; kingdom Bacillati; phylum Actinomycetota; class Actinomycetes; order Kitasatosporales; family Streptomycetaceae; genus Streptomyces; species Streptomyces sp. RKAG337. The sequence continues at coordinate 771,397 of NZ_JAJOZA010000001.1, forward strand.
GGCGAGCAGTTCCCCGGGGGGCAGGTCGTGCGCCCTGATGCTCTCGTTGACCGGGGCGCGCAGCGTGCCGTAGGGCGGCGAGTGAGTGCCGTCCTTGTCCGGGAAGAAGCTCCCGGAGACGGGCTCGTACAGGTAGTCGCGTGTCTCGGTGACGGCGCTTGCCTCCTTGAGGGGAGAGCCCGAAGCGGCATTCATGGTTTCCATCACCGAGTCGCCGAGATCGAACCGACCGCTCACCAGGTCGACCGAGAGCAAGCCTCTCCCCCAGAGAGAGGCGACCACGTCCAGGGCCACCCGGTACGGAAGGACGAACAACTCGGCGAGGCCCTCGACCGTGGTGACCTCAGCTGCGACGGCCTTCATCACCAGGTCCTCCAGGACGCTCCTGCCGTCCTCCGGACAGACCACCACCTTGAGGGTCAATCTCCGGCAGGGCAGGGCTATCTGGACCAGGTTCCTGCTCATTCCATCACCTCGCTCGCCGGCACCACGACGCCGTACCTGTCGATGACGTCAGCGATCTGGCGCCAGTCCTCGCCACCGTGCGCGGTGAAGTGCTGCCGGTCTCCCACGATGACCAGGAGCCGTTTGGCACGGGACAGCAGCACGTTGATCAGTTCGGGTTGGCTGACGTGGCCGACCCTGTTGACCGTGCTCGGCTGTGTGACCAGAGCCTCCGGCCCTGGTGCGGAGCGCGGTCCGCTCCGCACCAGGGACACGATCACCCGGTCTGCCTCCGCTCCCTGGAAGGAGTGGACCGTGTGCTCGCGGCCCGCCAGAGCAGGCCGCTCGGCGAGCAGCGCGACCTGGGCCGCGTAGGGGGTGAGGACCACAAGGCTGTTGTCGGCCTTGAGGTCTTCGGGCGGCGCCGACACCGGGGTGAGGGACAGTGCCAGCCGCTCCACCAGATCGACCTCGCCGGTATTGAACCACCGCGGCTGCTCTTCGAAGCCTTCGCAGTCGGCCGTGTCGATCCACACCAGGGGTCGCGCCATCAGGAACTCGGGGTAGACCACGCCGTGCGGCATCACCTTGGTGGTCGTGAGGAAGCTCAACGGCAGGCCATCGGCGTCGACCTTACGGGGGACCGCCGGGTAGAAGGTGCGGCTGACAGGTTCGGCGATGGTCTTGACCATGCGGAACTGCTTCTCGAGCCGTCCTACCGCCGAGTCGGCGGCCGTGTAGTCGGAGGCGGTCTTCCCATCGAAGAAGTGCTCGAACATGCGCAGCGCCCTGCGGTGGAACTCCTGATTCTCGAACTCCGTCTTCGCCGGGCTGTCCTGGTGCTTGTCGAGGGAGGTGAGGAAGGTGTCGAACGCGTCCTGGCGGTGTGGGCCGAGCTGCCGATGGTCGCCGATCAGCGTCCAGCGCACGCCGAGGACGAGCGGAACGACGATCTCCGTGGGCCAGGCCTTGGCCGCCTCCTCGACGATCACCCAGTCGAACAGGTCCTTGGGGTTCCACCGGCCCTCGTTGATGGTCGCCGCGATGTTGCAGGTGGCCAGGACCACGCTCGCCCCCGCCCGTACGCGCTCGGTGAGTTCCATCAGGTCGGAGCCGACGTGGCCCAGCCACTCCCCGGCGAGTTTCCGCAGTTCCCCGGTCAGCGGTGGCAGGTCGTCGAGGGCGATGCCGCGCTTGCGGGCCAGTCGCAGCGTCCCCGCGTCGTAGGGCCGGTCCTGGTATGGCGGCTCCTCCTCACTCCCTCGTTCCAGCCTCGCGCCCAGGACCGCTGTGACCGTGTTGGCGACATCTGCCGTGAGGTTCGGCAGGGTGTGCCTCTTGACCACTTCGTCGGTCACCTTCTGAGCGTCCCCCAACGAGGTCTCCCGGAGGATCAGCGAATGGGGCCCCTGACCGTCGATGAGCTTTCGGGCCAACCCGTCGAGGGTTTGGTTCGACTGGGAGCTGACCAGGATGCGCGCGCCCTTCTCCGCCTCCAGGTTCTTCTTGATGGCCGCTACCGTCAGCGTTGACTTGCCCGCGCCCGGCGGCCCCTGCAGGGCGTAGAAGGGATGCGTTCCCAGCATGGTCGCCATGGTCTTCCGGGACTCCAGGCTGAGCTTGCGCTCCTCAGGGATGGTCGGCTCGAGCCACCGTCCCCTCCCCAGGTCGAAGGACCGCGGAGCGCGCAGCGCCTCGACCAGCATCGGCTGGGCCTTGAGCAGGGTGAGCGCACGCTCCTGGCGGTTGAGCTGCGGCGTGGTGCCACCATCGCCGTGGGGGCGAATCCACCCTGTCTCAGGGATCTCCGCACCGGGCGGAGCCTGCACTCGGATCGCGCTCTCGTTCACCCACCGCAAGAAGCCGGCCGTCACCGTCGAGCTCCGGCTGAAGTACGGATGCCGGCCGGATCTGGGGACGAGGTCCACCTGGGTGAAGCCCTTCTCGCTGTCGAGGGCGTGGACGAAGTCGCCGAGCGGAGGCCGTCGGCGGGGGTCCCCGCAGTAGGCGGTCAGCAGCCAGTCGCTGTGCCTGCGGTAGTCGTCCGCCTCGCTGTCGAGTTCGAGGACCACCTGCCCGCGCGCGTTGGGCCCGACCCGCCGGAAGGCGTAGCAGCGGGAGTCGACCTCGGCCCGCTGGTAGTCGAGGAGGAACTGGAGCGAGCGGAGATACATGGCGTTCGGGCCATCGGATCCCAGGTGGTCCCGGACCGCCTCCTCCAGGTGGGTCCACTTGGGGCGACCGACGAGCACTCCGGTCAGGTCCTGCCCCGGCCGGAAGGGCACCAGCTGAATGCTCTCCACCTTGCGCCGTCGCTTGGCGTAGACGAGCTCCTTGGTGATGTCCTTCTCCCGCAGGTACTTGATCACCAGGACCTCGTGGTAGAGCCTTCGCTTCCCGGTCATCGCCTGGTAGTCGTGCAGGACGGCGCAGAACCACACGGCCCGTTCGCCCACCAGCACCCACTCGGCCTCCCGCAGGCGGTCCACCGGGCCGCTCGCGTAACCCAGCGCACCGTTCGGGGCGTGGACCAGCTCGGCGGAGGTGAGCTCCTTCTCCAGGAAGGCCTGCAACTCCTCCCGGCCCGCCTTGCCGGTCGGACTGTGCTGGATCCACTGCCTCTCCTGGTGGAGCATCTCGCTCTCCTCGGGCATGAACGCCACGAGGCGCGGCACCGTCGCCGTCTCGGCGATCCAGTGCGCCCGGATCGTCTCCCAGTGCGTCTCCAGATGCTTCGTCGCCTCGAAGGAGGTGAACCGCGTCCGCGGAAAGGGGTCGAGCATCCGCCGCAGCGTATGAACGAGAGCGTCGGGCAGGCCCGACGTGCCGAGGTACCCGGCCATCGCCACGTGCAGATCGTGCAGAGCCGCGGCACGCTGCGGCCCCTGTGCCGCCTCCAGGCCGGCATACGGGCCAGGCAGCACCGCGTCGATCGGTCCGCAGAACCACTCCCAGGCGATCACGCCGAGACCGAAGACGTCCGTGCTCACCCAGTCGCGACGGATGCCGGCCCGCTCCTCGAACAGGTATGCGTGCAACTCCGGTGCCAGATAGGCGTGATGCCGCGCCTGCGTAACCCCTGGCGGCGGTGTCGTGTAGAACTGACGAGCGCTGTCCGCCGCGTCCCCGGTTTCTCTCGCACCCACATTCCGGATCACGTTGCCGATCAGGGTGCTCATCTCGAAACGCGAGAGGGTGATGGCCACGTCGTAGGGGTCGTCGGGGTCCAACTGTTGGACGTTGAGAGCGGCGGCGGTGAGGTTCCGGTGCATGATCCCCGCACCGTGCAACTCGCTGAGAGCATCAAGCAGCAGGCTGAAGTGGTCGAGCGCCTTCAGCGGCGCGCCCTGGAACATGCTGATGCTGTCGTCCATGGTGATCGGCATCCCCCGCTCCCGCGTGAGGGTGAAGGCCACCCGCTCGGCGGGGACGAACTTGCCCAGGACGATCCGCGGGAGCGCGGGGTGGTTGAGGGCGCCCACCCGGAGCAGATTGCGGGCCGCGTGCTCCCAGAGTTCTCCGGCGAACTTGTGGATGTCGCAGAAGATGGTCAGTTGGAAGAGGTCGTAGCGTGTGTCGTCGTCGCCGTTGGGCTGCAGCGTCGCTCGCACCAGCCGGTCGGTGACCACGACCACGGGGTCACCGACGCAGCTGTAGCCGCCGAACGGAGCACCGTCCCGGCAGAAGAGCCGGTCGATGAGATTCCTGTGCTCGTCAAGACTGGCCGTGGTCACCGGTCCATTCTGGCCAGAGGCCGGAAGGCTTGTCAGTTCAACCGCCGGAAAGGAGCTCCCGGTTGAGCGTGAGGACGAGGGCGCCCTCCGCGGTCCCCACCGCCAGATCGCCGCCCCCGAGGTCGGCCAGGGCCTGGGTCCGCACCCCCAGCCGGATGGTGTGCAGCAGCCGCAGCGCCCCCAGGCCCCACAGGTCCAGTCCGCCGCCCGAGCCACCGGCGATGAGGATCCCCGGCGCGCCGCCGGCGCCCCCGATCACGGCGAGCGCCCGGACCTGTCCGGCCCCTCCCCCTCGTGCCGGTAACCGGCCGTGGCCGGTTACCGGGTCGAACACGCGAAGGTCGGTACCGTTCCGGCAGGCGATGGCGAACTCGGCACTTCGGGCCCGGCGCGGCAGGGCCGCCAACGCGGTGAAGGGGCCCGGAAGTCCGGTGTCGGACCGTGACAGCAGTGCACCGGTACGGGCATCGAACGAGCAGAGCTCCCCGTACGCCGTCAGAGCGGCGAGGACGCTTGTCCCGGTCGGCCCCGGAACCGCCGCCACCAGCCGGAATCCCGAACCCGCCCGGCGAAGCGAGGCGGGCAGGCACACGTCACGGGGGGCTTCGCTTCCGATGGGGCTGTACACCCGGATGCGACCGTCAGCCCCCACATCGGCGAGGAACTCCTCGTCACGACCGCCCCCGACCGCCGTCATGGAGACTCCACCGCCGCCCGGGACGCTCCGGAACCCGGACCGGAGACGTCCGTCGTACGCGTCTCGCCACTCGACCCCGTCCCCGGCGCCGATCCCCAGGACCGCTTGCCCGCCCGGCTCCGTCACCCGGGCCATTGCCCTGACCTCCCCCGGTCCGAAGTCGCCGGCACGCGGGACATACGGTCCCCTCGCGTCCCAGAGCCTGACGCTGCCGTCCTGGCCCGCCGTGGCGAGCAGCACTGCGTCATCCGGTCCTACGACACCGGTCACCGCGTTCACCGGGCCCCGGTGGCCGGTGAGTCGATGTAGTTCCGGCCGCTCGCCGAAGGGGTCCCAGATCCTCAGCGTGCCGTCCTTCCCGCCGCTGGCGAGGAGGGTGGCCGCGCCCGGTCGCGTGACGGCGGCGACCGCGTTCACCGCACCATCGTGGCCGGTGAGCGGCTCGCCGACAGGGGTGCCGGAGTCGGGGTTCCACAGCCGCACGCTCCCGTCCTCGCCCGCGGTGGCCACCAGCGGCTCGCCGCCCGGACCGACCAGGGCCGCGACTGCGTTGAGCGCGACCTGGTCGGCACGCCAAGCCCGCACCGAATTCCGCCGCCCCGGCCGCCAGACCATCACCGACCCCCCGGCGTCCACGGAGACCAGCCGTTCACCGGCCACGCCCACGCCCCGGCCCGTGCGGTAAACCGCCATGCCCTGGACCGGTCCCCCGTGCCCCACGCCTGTGCGACCGATCGCCTCGCCGGTGCCCGGGTCGACCCACTCGATCCGGCCCTGCCGGTCACCGATCGCCAGCACCCCGCCGACCGGGACCATGGCGCTGACGGTGTCGGTGGCGAGCTGGACCGGACCCACGGGCCGCTCGCCGATCCCCAGGTCCCACTGGTGCAGGACGCTGTCCTCCCCCGCGGCGGCGAGGATGCTTTCCCGCTCCGCCGACCCGAGGGCGGCCAGCGCCGACTGGCCCGCGGAGTTCCCCCCCATCCTGAGCGGGGGAAGCGCCTCCCGTCCGGTGGCGAGGTCCCACGCACAGACGAGGCCCGCGTCACCCGCGGCGACGACCAGCCGACGTCCGGCGGCCCCGAACAGCGGAATGAGCGAGCGCATCGGGTGGCTCAGACGCGTGAGGATGACGTGGGGGACGTGCGAGGGAACTGCCGCCCACCGCACGGACCAGGTGTCCGTCGGACGAACGGGAACTCTGCGGGGCTCGAGGGCCGCACAGGCGTCGGGAGTCTCGGAAGGCGGGCCGCCGGCGAGGGTTCCGCCCATGCCGAGTTCCCGTAGGCCGCGCCGGTCGGCGTTTTCGCCGGGCAGCGCAAGGTGGGCCGTGGCCAGGGTTCCCGCCACCGGGAGCGGAAGTGCACCCAACCGCACCCCGAACCGCAGGACCGCTCCCGCGACGGCCGCCGGATCGAGGAGGTCGAGGACGTCAGGGCTCGCGGCGAGCGTCTGCCAGCCCTGGGCGCCGCCGGCGGCGGCGTGGTCGGCGAGATGACGAATGAGGTAGGGATGCGGCCGCCAGGACGCGACTTCGTCCCCTGCCGCCCCGATCGTCAGTTCCACGAGTGCCGCCGTGACTTCGGCGTGCGCGGCCTCGATCGCGTGCGGAGCGCTGTCACCGAGAAGGATCTCCCGAAAGGCGCCGTGCGCCATCCGGTACACGGCCTGGCCGTCCTCGGCGTCCAGCATGATGTACGGGGCCGCGGCGACGGCCACCTCCGCAAGGAGCCGGGCATCCACCCGTGACCCGCCCAGGGCGGAGGCCGCCGTCGCCCAGATCCGCTCCGCTCGCGGAAGCCCGCGTCCCTGGGTGAAGGCGAGGGCTCGCAGCGCCGCGCGGCTTCCGGGAAGCACGCCTTCCAGCCGGTCGACCACTCCGCCGAACAGTGAGCGGTGGTCCCGGCCGACCAGTTCGGCGAGGTCCTGTCGGTTCTCGTCCGCCAGCAGCTCCGGTTGGGCGATGATCTCGTGGACGACCAGGACGGTGTGCAGGAAGTCCCGTTCGCTCCCGGACGCCGGGGTCGCGCCGATCAAGGCGACCGTCCGGGGCACCGCCTCATCGAGCTCCACCTCGGCCGTGGAGAACCTTGCCCGCTCGAACAGGAGGCGGTGGCGCACGAACTCGGCCAGGTCCTGCGGATCCCGTGCCAGGCGATGCACCGTCACCTCGTCCTTCCCTCGGCCCAGGGCGTCCAGCAGGTCCTCGGCCGGTGAGGGCGGGCGATCGAGTCCGTCCGTGGTGGAGGGCCGGGTACCGACGACGACTCGGATGCCCGGTCGAGCCCCCAGTGCCCGCAGCAGATGCGCCATGCGCCCTGGGTCCACGGCCGCGTCCAGTGCGTCGGCGACCACGGTCGCCTTGCGTTCCGGAGCACGGTCGATGCGGTCCAGGAGGTCTTCGACGCGGGGGTCGTCGCTTACCGACCAGGCCGGGGCGTCGACGCCGAACTGCCCGGCCAGACTGTCGACGACCTGGGACATCGAGGCTCCGGTGAGGTTCAGGGCCACGTCGGCACGAGGCGCCCTCACGGAAGCGCGGCGGAGGAGGTCGGCGAGGAACGCCGACTTCCCGCAGCCGGGCGGCCCGGTGACCACCAACAGACCCTGTTCGCTCTCCTCCAGCCACCGGATCACCACTCCGCGGCTCCCCGCCCGGCCGACGAAGAAGGGAGAGAATTCCCCGCCGGGTGCGCTCAGCCCGGAGGATGACACCCCCGCCGGCGGACCGGTGAGAGCGGTTTCGACAGCGGCTGCCGGTCGGGACAGGTCGTCCAAGGTCATGGTCACCGGCGGGACCGGCGGCGACGCGCGCACCAACCGCCCGCCTCCGATCCTCTTCGAGAGGACACTTCCCGGAACCAGCAGGTCTTCGATGCGCTGGCCCAGATCCCGCAGGCTGATGTACGAGTCATTGCCGTTCACGTCGCGGAATACCCTGGCCAGGACCGCACGGAACGCCGCGAGATATCCCTTGCCGTGCTTCGCCCCGGAGCCGATGAGCAGGATGCGGTCCGCAGCGCCCCGGCGCAACAGCTCCGCCTGGAGGTGGTCGACGAACAGGGCGGCCCCACAGGCCTCCACCATGACCACGACCCAGTAGGGGTCGTCCTGGCGGTAACGGTCGATCAGGTGCCTCGCCATGGCTGCCGGAGTGTACTCGTCGTCGTGGTCGCTGGACTCGTCCCCCGCCACCACCAGGTTCGCCTCCTGGTCGTTGCCGTTGCCGTGTCCCACCCACAGCAGCACAGAGTTGCGCGGGTTCTCCTCCCGGGACCATGAGCCCAGCCGTGCGCTGACCGCCGATTGCGTCCGCCGCGGCGTCTGCCAGGGGACCGGCTCCCCTCCCCAGGGTTTCAGTAATTCCGCGATGGCCTCGATTTCGGCGGTCGCTTCGAGGTCTGCGCAGTCGGCGTAGGTGTCCATCGGCAGCCCGACGATGTCGAAGCCCTGGCTCGGGCCGGTCACACCGCCATGACCAGTCGGGTGACGGGGTCGCTGCCGCTGCTGGCCCCGACCCGGTAGAGGCCCGGTGACGTGAGCGTTATCCGGGCGCTCCACTGGTCCTCCTGGCCTCGAACCCGTGCCATGGAGGACCCCATCATCCTCGCGCGCGACGGGCTGATGGCATAAGGGTCCTCGACCGTGAAGGTGACATTCCTGTGCCGCCGGGTCTGGGCCAGAATGTCGAAGGGGACGCCGACATCGACCTGGTCGGGGACCTCCAACCCGAGCTCGTCCCCGGCCAGATGGGACCCGTCGTGAGCCGCGCCGGTGAGCATTCCGCAGGCGATGTCGATGACCGAGCCCGTTCTCGGCAGCGCCGTGTGCTGCTGTGCCACCGCGATCGTCGGCACCTTCCCGTGGGAGGTGGCGTAGCGGAAGACCGTGCCGTCCCCCTTGTGATCCTTCATGACCGGCACCCCGGTCCCCGGGTGGCGGACCAGAGTGTCGTCGCTGTGCCGGCTGAAGCCCACGGAAAGGAACTCGGCCACCCCCGCACTGATCCGCAGGGACTGCAGGGTCTGCTGGGTGGTTCCCTGGATGATCCGGTGGCCTGGAAGCACTGCTGTCCGCAACCGGGCGTGCAGATCGAACGAACGCTGCGCCAACTCGCGGTCCCCGCCGACCGACTCCACGGCAGCCGCGTCAAGGGCGACCACGTCGTCGTCCACGACCAGGCAGCGGTAACTCGGCAACAGGTCGTGAATTCCCGGCAGGGTCCGGGCGAGCCGCCGGAGGTTCTCCTTCGGCAGACCGGGCAGTCCTCGCCCCTCGCTGAGGACCTGAACCGCCTTGACCGCACCGTGAAACGGGGAACCAAGAGTGAGGACGGCACGCACGTCCGCCATCGCCCCGGGTATGAGCGAAGCCGCGGCGGCCACCAGCCCGCCCATGGAATGGGCGATGAGAACCACTCCCGCGGGCCTTCCATCTGGCACGAACGCCCGCGCCGCCCTGGACTGCGGATGCTCGCGCCAGGCGGCGAGGTGGCATTCCACGGCCTGGGCCAATCGTTGGGCGTTGTATTCCGTCGGCAGACGCCAGTCGTACCCGAACTCTGCGATCGCATCAGGGTGGACGACCACGTTCCGCAGTCTCTTCAACAGCCGGTCGTAGGGCTCCACACCGCCCAGAAGCGGTGCCCAGGAAGGCGTTCTGATGATGCCCCGGGGCACTACCCGCCCGAACTCGCCCTCGCGTTCCGCCGGGCTGAGGGCGAGTGCGTCCATCCCGCCCTCGAGATCCCACCGGCCGGCGTACTCGGCGGCTTTGCCCATTCCCCAGAGCACTTTGCCGGTGGCGGCCTCCACCAGCCTGGTTCCCATGATTCCCGGGATGACAAGAACGGCATCGTGCGTGGCATCGGAGCGTGCGCGCGATGAACCGATGCCGCCGAGCGACTTCATGCGCCGACTATATGCAAGGCGCACCTCCGCAAGGGAGTTGTTGGACATCTTCGGCACGCATCAACCCTCCGGGCGCTTCCTCCAGACGCTAGCCTGACGGCGGGCGAACGGGGGCGACAGCGTGGGGAGTGCCATGATCCGCGATGACCGCTGGATGCTGGCGCTGGTCTGCGTCTGCTATCTGACGATTGTGTACATCACGAGCAGGGGCCTGATCGCGGCTCCGCGCTATCGACTCCTCGAAGCACGTATACGGGACTGCCGCGCCCGAGCCTCCGTTCTGGCCGGCCCGGCGGCCGGAGACTCCGAGAGGTCCGCGTCACTGGCGGCCCTGAGCAGCCGACTGGACGATCTGGAACTGGGAAGGGCGGTGGTCTGGAGGCTGGCCCAGAGCTCCTGGGTGGTCGCCATTCCGCTTTCCAAACTGGCGGCGGCCTGGCGGGTCCTGCACAGTGCTGAACGACGGCTGCTCCGGCTGGAGACGCCTGCGGAACGCGCCTCCTCACTTCAGTTCACGCGCCTGGTCCTGCTCGACTCCCAGCGTGCGGGAGACACCGATCTCGCCGCCCAACTCGCGGCACACCCACCGGACTCTCCGCAGGCCGAGGCTCTCCTGCTGGCCGTCAACGAACTTCTGCACCAGCGCGAGGACAGTGCGGCGGAACTCGAGTACGAACAGCAACGCATCGCCCTGTGGCTGGCGATGACGGGCCTCGGTGCGCTGCTGCTGGTCGGTCTGGTGCTGGGACACACGACCACCATGCTCTTCGGTGCGCTCGGCGGCTTCCTCTCCCCCGTCATCGGTGTGCTGCGCTCACAGCGGCACTCGTCCTGGGGCGTCCTGGTCCTCGCGCCCGTCGGCGGGGCGCTGGCCGCCACCGGCGGTCTGCTTCTGGTCAGAATGCTGGCCGACCCCCGGCTCAGTGTCCTCGGCACGGTCTTCCTGGACAGCTCGTGGAACTCGCCCGATCAGCCGGTCGCCATGGCGACCGCCCTGCTCTTCGGTTTCTCAGGAACCTTGTTCTCTCGCCTGGCCCTGACGGCGACCGGGCAGATCGCCGCCCCGCCCGACCCGCCCCCGCACCAGTAGGCCAAAGGGTCGTTCTCTCCCGATGTCTCATCCCGGAATCAGCTTTCTACGGGGTGCTTCGACCACCGGCCACCGACCACGCCCGCAATCAACCGAAGACCATTTACGGGACAGCCCTCAGGCGATGATGGCGGCAAGGATCTTGTCGGTCAGCCTGTCCAGGTAGTCGGGCGCGGTCGGTGCGTGCACCACCGCCAGCCGCCAGTAGAGCGGGCCGGCCAGCAGGTCCAGTGCGAGCTCGCGATCGACGTCGGCGGGCAACTCGCCGCGCTCGATCGCCCGTTCCAGCATGCCGACCGCCCTGGCCCGGCGGGGATCGCGCACCGCGGCGAGGAGGGCCTGTGCCAGTTCGGGGTTGCGGGTGCTCTCCGCGAGCAGGTCGGGGGCGATCCTCGCGGGGAGCCGGTGGCGCAGCGCCGCGGCGGCGTCGGTGACGAACGCGAGTACGTCCCCGCGCAGGGTGCCACTGTCGCTGATCCCCACCGCGCTCGACACGACCTGCGAGATCAGGGCGATGGTCATCGCCAGTTTGGACGGCCAGCGCCGGTAGATGGCGGCCTTGCCCGCTCCGGCGCGCTTGGCGACAGCCTCCAGGGAGAGCTTGGCGTAACCGACCTGGGCCAGCTCCTCGAAGAAGGCGGCCGCGATCGCCTCGGTCACCGAGTCCTGGAGGACCGGTCCTCCAGGGAGCCTGCGTTCGGGGGTCTGCGGTGCGGGTGGGCTCGACATGCTCCGAAACTATCACGAGACGGAACGGTTGCGTCTCGACTGAGCGCCCGCTAGTGTCTCTCCCATAGCCGAGACGCATCCGTTCCGTCTCGCCAAGGTTCCGGGAGTGCACCATGAAGTTCCTGTTCGACGACGAGTCGTTCTCCTTCGAGACGCTGCGAGCGGCGGGCTTCGCCAACGACGGCGGCTCCGACCTGGGCGAGATCCTGGCCACCGCCCGCAACATCGCCGAGGGCGACGAGGATGCCTGGCTGCGGGAGTGGAAGAACACCGCGCAGCGCGTCCACGCCATCGGCAGCAGCGCCCTGGCGGCCGGGAACCGGGTCAGTGCCCGCGAGGCCCTGCTGCGCGCCTCGAACTACTACCGCACCGCCGAGTTCTACCGCCGCGACGACCCCGCCAACGACCCCGAGGTCAAGCTCCTGTCAGGCCTCTCCCGCGAGACCTTCGCCCAAGCCGCCGCCCTCATGGACACCCCCGTCGAGGCCGTGCGCATCCCCTACCAGGACACCAGCCTGCCCGGCTACCTCTTCCTCGTCGACGACTCGGGCACCCCCCGCCCCACCGTCATCTTCACCAGCGGCTTCGACTCCACCCTGGAGGAGATCTACTTCGTCGTCGCCGCCGCCGCGCTGCGCCGCGGTTACAACGTGCTGGCCTACGACGGCCCCGGCCAGGGCGCGGCACTGCGCCAACAGGCACTGGTCTTCCGCCCCGACTGGGAGGCCGTGGTGACCCCGGTGGTCGACTACGCCCTGACCCGCCCCGAGATCGCTCCCGACCGGATCGTCCTGATGGGCTACAGCCTCGGCGGCTACCTCACCGCCCGCGCCGCCGCCCACGAACACCGCCTGGCCGCCCTGGTCCTGGACGACGGCCTCTACAGCTACCACGACGCCAACACCCAGATCATGCCCCCCTTCCTGCGCGAGTGGGTCGAGACCGGGCGCGACGACCTCGCCAACCCCGTGGCCGGCCTGCTCATGGCGAGCAGCACCCAGGCCCGCTGGGCGCTGCGCAACGGGGTGTGGACCTTCGGCGCCACCTCGGTGGCGGACTACATCCGCCGCACGACCGACTACACGCTCGACGGCGTCGCCCACCTCATCGACTGCCCCACCCTCATCCTGGACGCCGAGAACGACCAGTTCTTCCGCGGCCAGCCCCAGCGCGTCGCGGCCGCCCTGACCTGCCCGTACACCCTGATCACCCTCCCCGAGGCCGAAGGCGCCGGCGAGCACTGCCACATGGGAGCGATGTCCCGCTTCCAGCAGATCACCTTCGACTGGCTCGACACCACCCTGTCCACCAACTGACCGACAGCGCCGACCACGGGGGACACAACGACATGGACCACGCAGCACGACCAGGACAAACGCCAGAACGGCTCGGCTTCTTCACCGACGCGGTCTTCGCCATCGCCATGACCCTGCTGGTCATCGAGATCCCCCGCCCCGAGGGAAAGGATTTCGACACCACCGACGGCAACTCCAAGTCCCAGGCCGCCGCCCACCTGTGGCACTTCCTCGTCCACGAGGCGGGCTCCTTCTACTCCTACCTGCTGGCCTTCCTCGTCCTGTGGATCATCTGGCGCCAGCACCACACCATGCTCGACCGGATCAGCCACGTCCCCGGCCCGATGATGGTGCTCCACTTCCCCCTGCTGCTGCTGACCGGCTTCCTGCCGTTCGCCACCACGATCGTGGGCCACTACCCGGACAACCCCCTGGCCGCCCTGCTCTTCGGCCTGGTCGTCCTCCTCCTCATGCTCTGCCGCTCAGGCATCCAGAGCCAGGCGAACCGCCACGGCGTCCTGTCCTCACCCGCCCAGGAACCGGCCCAACGGCTCGACAGCGCCATCTCCTGGCTGGTCACCGCCTACTGGGGCCTGACGCTCCTCCTCGCCTGGTGGACCCCATGGGTCCAACTCCTCTGGTTCCTCTCCGGCGCCATAGCCCAGGCCATCACTCCCTTCCTGCGCCCCCACCTCGCCAAAACCCGGCCCCACCCCACCCCACCGCCCTCACCACCGGATAGCTCCCGCCACCCAGGCGACCGCAATCGGAAGGCAGCAATCGGCAGTGAGCACACTGTCCCGCCGAGTTCACGGCGGACCTGGCGACTTCTCCGCAAACTCCGCTGCAGCACCACCCGCATCACCGGCATCACCGGCATCACCGGCATCGTCCAGGCAATCCTGACCCTGCACCTCGCCACGTCAGCCTGAGGCTGGAAGAGGCTCCGTGAGCAAGGTCCGCGACTCCGCACTGAAGTCGATCAGCGAGGCAATTGACCACCACAGCCGGCCCCTGGACCTCGTCGAACCACTGACCGCGGGCATGCCGACGAGATGCGCGAAGAGGCCCGGCGTGCGGCAGCCGAGATCACCGAAGCCGAGCCGGAGAGCCCCAACCCCACCTCTTGACCATGGCTCGCCAAGTCGGAGGGCCCATGCAGACCCCTTGACCATTGCTCCGGCTCTCATGGCTGAACGGGATTCTCCATGTTGTGAGCTGCCAGCACTGCTCCGATGCTGAAATAGACGGCATAGAAGAGGAAGCCGCTGTAGGAGGAGAATCGGATCCACGCGCCGGTGGAGGATCGCGGGGTTGCCAGGGCGACGAACGTGCCGTAGAGGGCGAAGACGAACAGTATGAAGGCGAGAGGCATCAGCCAGAAAAGCACGCTGGGGTTGTCCGAGGACGCGATCGTCTGGTGGTCGTTGATCCACTGCCAGTTCGGGTTGGCCTTCCACACGGTGATGAAGGCCGCTACGAGCGCCAGCGAGGGTGCCGCGATCAGATCGGTGTACCAGGCATCGTCACCTGACAGTCTTGCTTCTCTGAGCTTGCGTTTCCAGGCGATCACCGCGGCGAACAGGACAACGATGAGCGCCAGGAAGCCCACCAGGGCCATCGCCAGGATCATGGCCAAGCCCATGGCCATCCAGTAGGCCATGCCCATGACGGCGATCGTCGTCACAACACCTTTCCCGCTCACCACTGCTCCTTCGATGGATCGGTATGAGGTCAGCGCGAGGCGGCGGTGCCTGTGGCGGCGTCCAATGCGTAGAGTTTTCCGTCCTGGCTGCCGATGACGAGCAGACCACCGGCGAGGACCGGCGAGGACTCGTAGATGTCGCCCCCGGTGGCGAACGCCCATTTCCGTTGGCCGGAGGCGGCATCAAGGGCGTAGATGCGGCCGTCATTGCTGCCCACGTACACCACACCGTTCACGGCCAGCGGGGATGAGTAGACACCGCCACTGCCTGTCTGGAACGTCCACTCCTGCTTTCCTGTGGCGGAGTTCAACGCATAGACCTTGCTGTCCCCGGCCCCGATGAACACCGTCCCGTTCGCGACGGCAGGATGGGAGTCGATCGGTCCGGGGGTGTGGAAGGACCACTTCAGCTTTCCGGTGCTTTCGTCGATCGCGAAGACCATTCCCGCATATGAGGCCGCATAGACGACTCCGCCGACGACGGTCGGCTGTGAGTCGATCTGGCTCTGACCGGTCGGCTCGGCTGTATCAGCGCCACGAGAGTCAAACACCCACTTCTGCGACCCGGTGGCGGCGTTGAGCGCATAGACCTTGCCCGACTGATCGGGCAGGAACAACGTGCCATCGGCTGCGGTGACGGGCCCGGCGGCTGATGCGGCGTCATTGAACTGCCATTTGCGCTTCCCGGTGGCGCCGTCGAGAGCAAGCACCTGCCCGGACTGCTCCCCGCCTACATACACCACTCCGTCCGCCGCGACGGGAGCTGTGAGCGGCGGCGGGCCGGCGGACGCGGTCCACTCGACCGTGCCATCGGCCGCGTTCAGCGCTATGACCTGCGTCAGTCCTTGCAGGTAGACCGCATTGCCGTCCAGTGCGGCAGGAGCAGCAGCTTCCGTGTCCAGGGCGACCGACGCGCTCCTCCACCTCTGTGCTCCGGTGGCAGCATCGAGGGCATAGACGCGGCTGTCGATGTAGTCGACCGCATAGACCGTGGCACCCCGAACCGTGGCGTAGGCGATTGGCGGGTCGGCTGTGCCGGCGGCGGGAACAGTGGTGTTCAGGGCCAGGGTCCAAGGCGTCCCATGGCGATTGCCGGCCGGGGCGGATGGCGTCTGCCGCGACTGCGAGGACGTCTGACTCGCGGGAGCCGATGACGTTGCGGTGCCTTGGGGAACAGTCGTTGGTGTACTACAGGCGGCCGCGGACAGCGTTACGAGAGCGGCTGCACCGACGGAAGCCCACCGCCTTGATCCCGTTTCTCGTGTGCGCTTCTTCGGCTTGCAGTGCCGCATAGCAGTCCCCCCGCTCTCGGCCCGCGCGCAGGATACGGTGTTGCCCCGATGTCATTGGCCGCATCCATGGACAGTTCCGGCAACGAGGATGCTACGAGACAGAGCCGCTTCTCCGTGCTCTTTCCGGAAAATCACAGCATCTTGCAGCACAGCTCACCTTTGGACCTCGTCGAACCACCGGGACGACCGTCATGCCGACGATGGAGCGCGAGCTCCTCGACCACGTCCTCTAGGCGAATTTGAGCAGTCCAACCGAAGATGTGCCTCCCAGAGGCCCGTGCGGGATCCCTGTCGCCAACTGGGTTCGAGGCTCGACCTCGCTCAGCGGCAGAGCTTCATCATCGAGTCGTCGAAATCCGGGAACTCCTGGGCCGCCTGCTCGATCACGACCGCAGCCGACTGCTCTCGTTCCGGAGCGAATCGCTTGGCGAGAGCCGCAAATGCCTCGTTGGGCTGCGGAGTCCAGTCGGGCTCGTAGTCGGTGGCAGCCTCCCAGGGGCCGAAGCCCCCGGCGAGCAGCCACAGGAAGTCACCCAGGCTGCGGGCCACGACGCCGGTCTCGCCCTCGGAGCCGAGGAACACGACGGGCTGGTCCACGAGCGGCCGGTCAGGGCGTACCAGCCAGAACGCCGCATACCCGCCCGAACCGTCCTGGCCGAAGACGCGGAAGGCCTCGCCAGTGAGCTCCGGGTTGCCGGTCCAGGCCCGGAACCAGTCGGTGGTGTCCTCAGCGGTCAAGAGGCCCGGAAAGGGCTCGAAGTCGATCCCTTCGCCGTCGTTGTATTCGAAGGGAAGCGCAAGGGCAGCGGCAAGCCCGGCGGGAAGCTGTCGATCGTCGTTGGATGGCACGCCGACAGGCTAGTTCCCACCCATGACAACGGTCGCTTCGCCATGAGTCACAAGCCACGATGTGCGAACTCGCAACGCGCTACCCCTCTACGCGCAGGACCAATGGGCTCCTGCTCACTGGAGGCCGGCGGACGCCATCTGCATCAACGGAGTCGTTACAGCAAGGTCGGTGGACCCTTGCTGGGTGAGCCAATATCACTACGAGGCGGGCGAAGTCGGCCGGATTCGAACCGGCGTCCTCGCGGTTTTGGAGACCGCGCGCGACGACCTCTGCGCTACGGCTTCGCCCGGTCGGGATTCTAGACCATCGTGCTGCAGCAGCCCGCCCTCGTCCACCAGCTACAGGCCACGGGCTTGAGCCTGATCGACCAGCCGGCCGATCAGCCGCTGGTCCACCAAGTCCGCATCCCCGCCCCCGGGCTCGTCCGCCCGGCTCCCCATCGGCGTTGGTGATGCCGATCGAGACGGAGTCGCCTGTTGGTGGCGGTGCTGCGATGCCGGTGTCCTTCTCATTGCGGGATGGTGGAGCGGGCCCGGGCCAGGTCCGCGTCGTGGGTGCCGAAGATGTGCTCGGCGGCGGTGAGGTTGTCCTGCAACAGCTTCAGGGCTTCGGGGTGTTGGCCGGCGGCGGCCAGACGCTCTGCCAGGGACAGGCGGCCTTTGACGGACAGTGGATGGCCGGTGCCCAGATGCCTCTCACAGTCGGTGACGGTGGCCGGCCCCTGTTCGCTGAACCGGGCGAGATGACCGCTGTCGATATAGAACTCCATGATGCGCGCCCGGCTGTTCAGCGTCTCCATGTGTTCGTCGCCCAGGATCCGACCTTGGTCGGCGATGGCCTGCTCCAGCCGGAGAAGGCATTCGTCGTCCTGCCCCAGGAGATACAGCGGGATGCTGAGAGCCACCGCACTCTGCAGCGTACGGGGGTCGTCGTCGCCCAGAACCAAAGCCCTCTGGCGGTGTACATGGCGTAACAGCCGCTCGGCCTCGCGCAGCTGACCCAAGCGCTGCAAGGTGTCGCCCTGTTGGTGCCGGGCGGCCAGAGTCTCGGGATGGTCCTCGCCGTGCATACGCTGGGAGATATCCCCTGCCAAGGTGGCCAGGGCCAACGCGGCGGCGTAGTCGCCCACCTCGTGGATGTGCCGGGCGGTGCGTAAAGCCAGCTGCACGGTCGTGGACGTCGTGGCCTGTCCGGTTCGGTGCAGGAGGGCAGTGGCGTGCGGGACGAGGAACCGCAGGAGCTCGGAGCCTGCCTGCGCCTGCCCCGATCAGGTCGGCGCGGATGGTCCGGCGATCGCGCAGGATCTGCGGGGCCCGGTCGGCCAGGGCGATGCGGACGGAATCCGGCCCCGGCCACGGCGTGACCTCCGCGCCACCCGCACTGGCGGGTGCGGGTGCGTAGTGATGGTGGTGATCCCCCGGCTGGTGCACACGACACTGCGGCCGTTCAACACCTTCGGGCCGCGGCAGTCCATGCGCGCGGTGATCCCGACGGTGATCGCGCAGGTGGCCGCGGGGGAACGGACCATCACGCTCGGCGACCTGCGGCCGACCCGCGACTTCAGCTACGCGGGCATGGCGGTCTTCCACGCCGAGTACGCCGAGTACGCCGTGCCGACGGCCCAGTTCTGCCCGACCGCCCGCCGGCTCCGCCTCACCTCGATGCTCAAGCACCGGAACCTCGACGCGTGGCGAGAGCCCTGCTGGAGGACGGGCGTCGTTCGTCAGGCGTTGCAGGTGAGTGCCGCGGTGGACTTCCAGAGGGTCGGGCTGATCCGGAAGGCGACCGGAGCAAGGGTCAGCGAGCACTGGGCGGTGGTGTAGCCCGCTGCCGTGGCCTGGGCGCGGGTGCTGTTGTAGGCGGCGAGGTTCGAGGCGAAGGGGCTGCCGCTGTAAGCGGTTCCGACGAAGACCTGGCTGGTGACGGCGGTCTGGGCGCCGGCCGGCAGGGCGCCGACGGTCAGCAGGAGGGCGCCGGCGGCAAGGGTGGTTCCGAGTGCGCGCTTGAGGACGGTCATGGATGAGGCCCTTCTGGGGAGGGTGGTTCCTCGTCCGAGGAGCCACGACGTCGAGGATCCGTCCCCGACTTCGAGGATCTGTGGAGCCTCGGTGCAGATCGGATCTTGTCGTGGCGGTGGGGTGCGAACAAGGGCGGTACTCGCCTTCCGCGCGCGGGCCGGCCGGTAACCGTCGGCGCCGGGCCGATCGCGCCGGCCGCGTGCTCATGTGCCCGCACGAGCGTGGAGTCCACCGAGACCGCCCGGTTCAGATCCTCATCGGCGTCCGCCTGGGCCCCTCGCCACGGTTCACGCGCTGAACAGACCGCCATGCGCTACGTCACCGCCGCCTACCCGGGACCGCCCAGCTGCCCTGATGAAGCCCTGGCCGAGGGGCGTGTCCCGCTGGGTCACCTCTCCTGCTGGGGCGGCGCCGGCTCGGCGGTGTGGGGGGCGGTCATGTCGAGCAGGAGCATGGCGTCGTGGTCGGGTGTGCCGGGTTCGGCGGTGTAGACGCCGAGACGGTGGCCGGGGGTGCCTTCCAGGGCCATGCCCTGGAAGTTGAGGGTGATCTTGCCGACCTGGGGGTGCTGGAAGGTCTTGGTGGTGATCTTGCGGCCCGTGACGTCGTAGCGCTCCCACAGCCCGGCGAAGTCCGGGCTCTTCAGGAGCAGCTCGCCGACGAGCTGGGTGAGGTCGGGGGCGTCGGGGTCGGTGCCGGCCAAGGCCCGCAGGCGGGAGACGCAGTGCCGGATCTGGTTGTCCCAGTCGGGAAAGACCTCGCGAGCGGCCGGGTGGAGGAAGAGGTAGCGGCCGAGGTTGCGCTGGGTGGCGGGCCAGTCCTCCAGGCCCGGGTACAGGGCCAGCCCGCCGGGGTTGTGCGCGAGAACGTCCATGCTGCGGCTGACGACGTAGGCCGGGCTCGGGCGCACGGCCTCCAGTAGCAGTCGCAGGTGCGGGCGCACGGTGCGGCTGGGAGCGGGGGCGGCCTGCGGTGCGTAGCGGGCGGCGCGTACGGCGAGGTCGCGCAGGTGCTGGTGCTCGGCGTCGTCGAGCTGCAGGGCGCGGGCGAGGGCATCGATCACGGCGGGGCTGGGGCGGGTTTCCTTGCCGCGTTCCATGCGGGTGTAGTAGTCGATGCTGATCCCGGCGAGCGTGGCCAGTTCCTCGCGGCGCAACCCGGGCGTGCGGCGCACGCCCGGCCCGGGGGTGAGGCCGGCGGACCGAGGGCTGGTCTGGGTGCGGCGAGCGCGCAGGAAGCGTGCCAGTTCCTCGCCGCTGCTGTGCTGCTCGGGTGCCATATCGCCAGTGTCCCTCTGCCGTCGGCGCGACGTGCCCGTCGAGGGGGGCCCTGTCATACCCCCGCTGGTTACCCCCTGGCATACCTCGGTCTGCCTGGAGCCGACGTGAAGGGGCACGGTTGAGCATGTCGCTTCATGTTCAAGAGCGCGAGCACACGTCCGTTCGCCTACGGGGCTGCCCGGGCGGCGGGCTTCCCGATGGCGGGCCGCTTACGGGCGGGCAACGGTGGACGTGGTGGACGGCGACTCGGCCGGGCGGATCCCTGGCTCCCGGTTTTGGACAGCGGAAGGGAAGGACCATGGCGAACTGGAACGACGCGGATCTGGAGAGGATCGCCGCGGCTGAGGAGCTGGACCTGGCATCCGAACGGTCCAACGGCACCCTGCGCGATCCGGTGACGATGTGGGTGGTCCGCTCCGGCGACCGGCTGTACGTCCGCTCGGTCAAAGGCTCCGACGGCCCCTGGTACCGGGGGGTGCAGTCCCGCCACCAGGGCCGTATCGAGGCCGGCGGCGTGCGGGTGGACGTCACCTTCCACCAGTCCGGCCCCGGTGAGTACGCGAGTGTGGACGCCGCCTACCGGAAGAAGTACGGGAACTACACGAGCATCGTCGAGCACGTCCTGACCGACCAGGCACGCACCTCGACCCTCCGGCTCGAACCGCGCTGATGCCGTCGGTCGCCCGGGGCATTGCGGCGGCAACTCCAGCTCACGGAACTTCTGCATCGACGAAAGGCAAAATCCTCCATGCGTGCCACCTTCATGTACGGACCTGGCGACGTCCGGTTCGAGAACGTCCCCGACCCGGGGATCGTCGAACCCACGGACGCGATCGTCAGGATCACCCTGGCCTGCGTCTGCGGCTCCGACCTGCACCCCTATCGCTCCATGGACAAGACCGACGAGGGTGTGCCGATGGGGCACGAATTCCTCGGCATCGTCGAGGAGACCGGCTCCCAGGTCACCGGTCTCAAGCCCGGCGACTCCGTCGTCTCCCCCTTCGCCTTCGCCGACAACACCTGCCCGATCTGCCGCGACGGCTTCCACACCGCCTGCCCGCACGGCGGCTGGTTCGGCGCCGGCGGCGTCGGAGGCGCGCAGGCCGAGGCCATTCGCGTGCCGCAGGCCGACGGCACCCTGGTGAAGATCCCCGCGGACGTGGACAAGGCGCTGCTGCCCTCACTGCTCGCCCTGAGCGACGTCTACCTCACCGGTTACCACGCCGCGCACATGGGCAAGGTCGAGCGCGGTAGGACCGTCACCGTCATCGGCGACGGCGCGGTGGGCCTGTCCGCCGTGCTGGCCTCCCGCCGCATGGGCGCCGAGAAGATCATCCTCATGGGTCGGCACACCTCCCGCACCGACCTCGGTAAGGAGTGGGGCGCCACCGATGTGGTCGCCGAGCGCGGCGAGGAGGGCATCGCCAAGGTGATGGAGCTGACCGGCGGCGAGGGTTCCCACGTGGTGCTGGAGGCGGTCGGCCTGATGCCCGCCTACGAGCAGGCGTACGGGATAGTCCGGCCCGGCGGGATCATCTCCCGCGTCGGCGTGCCGCAGTACGAGGACGCGCCCGTCGGCTTCGGCTCCCTGTTCGGCAAGAACGCCGGCCTGACCGGCGGCCCCGCCCCGGTGCGCGCCTACATCGAGCAGACCATCCCCGACGTCCTGGAAGGCCGCATCGACCCGGGCCGAGTCTTCGACGCCGAGGTCGGCCTCGACCAGGTCGCCGACGCCTACCAGGCCATGAACGACCGCAGCCGCCTGAAGGTACTGGTGCGCCCGTGACCGCTCACCAGCCCAACCCTGCCGCCACCGCCGCGCACGAGCGGCTCTTCCCCGGCCATGTCTCCACGCTCGCCGTCACCGACCCGCAGCTGATCGAGTACTTCGACAACTTCGCCTTCGACGAGGTCGTGCGGCACACCGGTGAGGTCGACGAGCGGACCCGGCTGATGACGCAGCTCGCCGCGATGATCTCCGTCGGTGCGGTGGCCGAGTACCGGGTGATGCTCGGCGCCGCCCTCACCATCGGTGTCACGCCGGTGGAGGCCAAGGAGATCGTGTACCAGGCGGTGCCGTACGTAGGGATGGCCCGCGTCTTCGACTTCTTGCACGCCACCAACGGCGTCCTCACCGATCGTGGCATCGAGCTGCCCCTGGAAGGCCGGTCCACCACCGGTCCGGACACCCGAATGGAGCAAGGGCTGGCGATGCAGAAGCAGATCGTCGGCGAAAAGGCCGTGGACGGCATGTACGCGAACGCTCCTGCGGATGAGCAGCACATCCAGCAGTTCCTGAGCGGCAACTGCTTCGGCGACCACTACACCCGCACCGGCATCGACGTGCCCGACCGAGAATTGCTCACCTTCGCGATGCTCGCCGCACTCGGCGGAGCGGACGCCCAGGTCAAGGGCCACGTCACCGCCAACCTCAATGTCGGCAACAGCCGGGCCACCCTGATCGCCGTTCTGACCGGCCTGCTGCCGTTCATCGGCTATCCCCGCACCCTCAACGCCCTGGCCGCCGTGGACACCGCGGCACCGGCCGCTGAAGCCACCACTACGAAGGAAGATCGCGCATGACCGCCCGCACCTGGCTCATCACCGGCGTCAGCAGCGGCTTCGGCCACGCCCTGACCACTCAGCTCCTGGAGCGTGGCGACCGCGTCATCGGCACCGTCCGCGACACGGGAAAAGTGGCCGACCTGGTCACGCAGTACCCAGACCATTTCCGGGCCGAGATCCTCGATGTCACCGACACCGCCGCCGTACGCGCGGTAGTGGACGGGGCGTTCGCAGCCGGCCGCGTCGACGTGATCGTCTCCAACGCCGGATACGGCCTGTTCGGGGCCGCCGAGGAAATCACCGACGCCCAGGTCGACCACATCATCGCCACCAACCTCACCGGCTCCATCACCTTCATCCGGGCGGCACTGCCGCACCTGCGTGCGCAGGGCGGCGGCCGGATCGTGCAGATGTCCACCTACGGCGGGCAGGTCGCTTTCCCCGGTAACTCCATGTACCACGCCACCAAGTGGGGCATCGAAGGGTTCGCCGAGTCCGTGGCACAGGAGGTCGCCCCGTTCGGGATCGGCGTCACGATCGTCGAACCGGGCGGTGCCCGCACCGAGTTCCGGACCGGCAGCGCCCAGATCGCCGACCCCATGGGCGCCTATGACGGCAACCCCGCCCACGCCTTCCAGGCCATGCTCGACCCCGCGGCCGCCCCGGCCCCCGGGGACCCGCAGCGCATGGCCGCGCGCATCATCGAGTCCGCCGACACCGATCCCGCACCGCTGCGGATGGTGCTCGGCTCCCAGGCGCTGGACTCCACGCTCGGGGTGCTGCGCAAGCGGATCGACGGCTTCGAGGCCCAGCGCGACCTGGCAGCGTCCACGGATTTCCCCGCCGGCGAATGACCACTCCGAGGGACTCAAGCGGAAGCAGACCAAACGCGCTCGGCCACCGCGAACACCCCTTCCGACCGCGTCCACGCACCCGAACAGCAAGGAAGACCCCGTGCAGACTGTCACCCTGAACAATGGCATCGAGATGCCGATCCTCGGGTTCGGCGTCTACCAGATCCCGGCAGAGCAGACCGAGCAGGCTGTCGCCGACGCCCGACGTCTACGGCCAGTGGCGCGCGATGGAGGCCGCCAACAGCGAGGGACTGGCCGAGGCGATCGGCGTCGCCAACTTCTACCCCGATCGGCTCCTGGACCTCATCCTCAACAACGAGGTCGCCCCGGCGGTCAACCAGATCGAGACCCACCCCTTCTTCCAGCGCACCACCGACCACGACCTGATGCGTGAGCACGGCGTCCAGCACCAGTCCTGGGGCGGCTTCGCCGAAGGCAGGAACGGCCTGTTCACCCACCCCGTGCTCAGCGAGATCGGCACGGCGCACGACGAGTCCGCAGCCCAGGTCGTCCTTCGCTGGTTGATCCAGCGGAGCATCGTCACGATCCCCAAGTCGGTCGACCCCGACCGCATGGCGCAGAACTTCAACGTCTTCGACTTCGCACTCACCGACGAGCAGATGGCGCAGATCGCCACCCTCGACACCGGCACCACGCTGTTCTTCGACCACCACGACCCCGAGATGGTCGCCTGGCTCAGCAAGCGCCGCCTGGACAGCTGAGCGCCAGACGCTGCAGGAGCTACTGGGGTCACCGTCGCGGCGGCCACCGCGAGTTCACCCCGACAGGAGAATCACGCAACCATGAAACACATCAAGCTGGGTGACCTGGAGGTCTCCCGGATCGGTCTGGGCGCGATGGGCATGTCCCACGGCCTGACCGGTGCCGGAAGCGACGACGCGGAATCCATCCGCACGATCCACCGCGCCATCGACCTCGGCGTCACCCTCATCGACACTGCCGAGATCTACGGCCCCTACATCAACGAAGACCTCGTCGGACAGGCCCTCAAGGGCCGCCGTGACCAGGTCGTGCTCGCCACCAAGTTCGGGATGATCGACCATGGCGGGGCCGGCGCCTGGAACCTCAACTCCAGCCCCGCCAACATCCGCAGTTCCGTCGAGGGATCCCTCAAGCGACTGGGGACCGATCACATCGATCTGTACTACCAGCATCGCGTCGACCCGGACACGCCCATCGAAGAAACCGCCGGCGCCGTCGCCGAGCTGGTCCAGCAGGGCAAGGTCCGCCACTTCGGCCTGTCCGAGGCCGGCCCGGCCACCATCCGCCGAGCCCACGCCGTCCACCCCGTCACCGCCGTGCAGTCCGAGTACTCGCTGTGGACCCGCGGCGTCGAGGATCATGTCCTGCCCGTCCTCCGGGAACTGGGCATTGGCTTGGTGCCGTTCTCCCCGCTCGGACACGGCTTCCTCACCGGTACCGTCCGAGACGAGACGGACTTCGCAGAGGGCGACTTCCGGCGCGGCAACCCGCGCTTCACCGGCGAGAACTTCCAGCGCAACCTGGCGCTCGCCGACGAAGTCCAGGCCATCGCCGCCGAGGTCGGCGCGACATCAGCGCAGGTCGCCATCGCCTGGCTCCTCGCCCAGGGCCACGACATCGCCCCCATCCCCGGCACCAAGCGCGTCACCCGCGTCGAGGAGAACACCGCCGCCGACAGCCTCCAGCTCCGCCCCGAGGTCCTGGCTGAGCTCTCCAGCCTCCCCCCGGCCGCCGGCGACACCCACACCGAGTCCGGCCTGGCCATGCTGGAACGCTGACCCAGCTTCTGCCGCACCCCCGCCCACACGAAAGCAAGGAGCATCCCGTGGAGTTCGTCAAACCGCAGCCCACCGGCAAAGGGCCGGAGAACTGGTTCAACGGAGATGTCTGGTTCGACGTCATCCACGCCGGCAAGGAACCCTCCCGCCTGCGCGCCAACATGGTGCGCTTCGCTCCCGGCGCCCGCACCGCCTGGCACCACCACGCGGTGGGGCAGACCCTGCACGTTGTGTCCGGCGTCGCCCTGGTCGGCACCCGCGACGGGGTCGTCCTCGAGACCCACCCCGGCGAGACGGTGACCTGCCCGCCCGGCGAGGAGCACTGGCACGGGGCCACCGAGGACCGCTTCATGCAGCACCTCGCCCTGTGGGACGGCACCGCACCCGACGACGAACGGCCCGAGACCACCTGGCTCGAACACATCACCGACGAGCAGTACAACGCCCCGCGCACCCGCGCGCACTGACCCCCGCGCGCGGAGCCGCCGTGGTCCTCGACCACGTCGGCGGCTCCACCTTCGCCGCATGTCTTCCCGCCACCCGCGTCGACGGCGCCGTGGTCAACATCGGTCGCCTCGGCACGGCCGAATCCACCACCGACCTCGACGCCCTGTCCTGCCGCCACCTGCGCGTCGCGGGAATGTCCCTCGGCTTCACCGGGCCCGCCGAACTCGGTGCCGTCATCGCCGCCGACGGCGCGCACCCGTTCCCGGGCGGCTTTGGAGACCTTGATGCTCGTGTCGTCCGCCATAAGAAGACGCTACCGCCGGTAGAGGAAGTCTCCGAGGGCGCACGATCCCCGTGTCTGCCCGGGGACCGTCGTCCCTTCTGGACGTCCGCTACCAGCGGCAAGAGGACAGCGCGGGGCCGCAGCCGAATCGGCTGCGGCCCGGGGCGTGGGTGCGTGGCGGCGGTCAGTGCTTGAAGGCGTCCTTGATGTGCTCGCCGGCCTGCTTCACATCACCCTTGGCCTGATCGGCCTTGCCCTCGGCTTCGAGGCGTTCGTTGCCGACGGCCTTGCCGACAACTTCCTTGATCTTGCCCTTGGCCTTGTCCGCGGTGTTCTCAGCCTTGTCTTCGGTTCCCATGAGGCCCTCCACGATCGGTGCGAGTGGTGCACTCGCCCGCCTACCCAGGCCGCCGCAGGCAATACCTGTCCTCCGCGGAGCTGGGTGGGGGCCGCAGTCAGGCCGCGGTCGTCATCTGGTCCGCAGAGGTACCGCAGTGGCGGCGCGCGATGCGCAGCGCGTCCGTGATGTTCCGGGTGCCGGTGGAGACACACAGCGTGTAGGTCGTGTCGTCCAGCCGGCGGCGCTCTTCGGGCGTCGCGGCGCCGGCGGCTTCCCGTGTCTGCAGTTGCTCGTAGCGGTCGATCAGCTGCTGCAGCGTGGCGGGGTGAGGCATCAGCATGACGGTGTCTCCTTCAGCGCCGGGTTGTTCGCTCATCAGGTGGGTGCCTGGCTCGGGTGCGGGCGGGGGCCAACGCGTCGTTGCGTGGCTGCCGCGTGACGATCCCTGGCGGGATGGCTGTCGTGAACGCATAGCTTCCGGTTCGCGACCATCCAGCCGGCAGGGTGACCCTCCGCCCTCCGATCTGCGCACAGAACGATAACCACAGCATGCGAGATTGTCTATTGTCTCCACAGCAGTTTTTCATGCATCATGGGATCACTTAGTCGTTACGTCGTGCGACGCAGGAGTCACGGGGCCCTACCTGTGGGCCCGTCGCCGGGTCCTCGCGGACGGCGGGCGCAGGAAGACAAAGGGATAGGTGTGCGGTCCGGCGTTGGGGGTATGTGGCGCCCAGTTGCTGAACCGACCAACCAGATGATGAGGAGCAGTCATGACGATCGCCATGGGGGCGCAGGCCGCCGTTACCGCTCCGGCGTCGTCCCTCGAGCCGCTGCCGTGGATCGAGGACGCGGGCAAGGTCGCCCCCGCCGACGCCCGGGAGCTGTCGAAGCTGTTCTTCGACCGCCTGCAGTCGTTGGAGGAGGGCACCCGGGAGTACCAGTACGCCCGCAACACCCTCATCGAGCTGAACATGGCCGTGGTCGCGTTCGTCGCGCGGCGTTTCCGCAACCGCTCGGAGCCGCGTGAGGAGATCATCCAGGTCGGCATGATCGGCCTGATCAAGGCCATCGACCGGTTCGAACTCTCCCGCGAGGTCGAGTTCACGACCTTCGCCATCCCCTACATCTCCGGCGAGATCAAGCGGTTCTTCCGCGACACCAGCTGGGCCGTCCACGTCCCCCGGCGCCTGCAGGAACTGCGCCTCGAGCTCGCCAAGGCCGCCGAGACGCTGTCGGAGCGGCTGGAGCGGGACCCCACCACCGCGGAGCTCGCGGCGTTCCTGGAGATCACGCCGGAGGAGGTCACCGAGGGCCTGGTCGCGTCCAACGGCTACACCGCGGGCACCCTGGACCTGCCCCTCAGCGGCGACGACAGCGGCGACGACGACCGGGCCCTGGCCGACCGGATCGGCGACATCGACCCCGCGATGGAGGGCGTGGAGAACCTCCTCACCCTCAAACCGCTCATCGCCGCCCTGCCCGAACGCGACCGCCAGATCCTCAACATGCGCTTCGGCCAGGAAATGACCCAAGCCCAGATCGGCGCCGAACTCGGCGTCAGCCAGATGCACGTCTCCCGGCTCCTCAACCGCACCCTCACCCACCTGCGCAACCACCTCACCGCCCCTGCCTGAACGCGCAGAGCGGGCCATGCTGCTGCAGGAGCCCCACCGTGGTGAGCACCAACGGCACCCTGCCGGTGAGCCGTCGTCGCCTACGTACCGACGTTCCTCCGCTGCCTAGGGCCTGTCCGGTCGATCATGGGCGGCCCAGGCGTCGTCTGGTGCGGTGCCTCGCAAGGCGCCGGAGCGCCCGCATACCGGTTGTATTCGGGCGTTTCGGCAACGCCGCGAGGGGCCGTGCCAGGCGGCGAAGAGGTCGTTCGTGATCGGCCGGACAGGCCCTAGTGCTCACGGGTCAGCTCGGCCATGGCCCGCACCCGGTCGGCCGGCGCGCAGGCCGACTCCGGTGAACAACCGGACAATCCGATGCCGGCTACAACGTCACTCGGCTGGCCTGGATCCTGCGCGACCTCCCCGCCAACTCGTCTGCCCGGTCCGCGTCGCCACTCTTTCGAGTGGACCGATTTGCATGATCACTTTACGTCGGGCAATGATCACGCTTCGTGAAGATCGATTCCGGGGCCGGCCCCTCTTGGCACCTCGAACTCCGGTCCCCCTCCGGCAGGGTGGAGAGTCATCAGCTCATCGCGATGCCGGTGCGGGTACCGGGTCCTCCCTTCCCCGGGACATCGACCCGATGCATTCAGGAGCGGCATGACCACCACCACCCACGCGCCCGCTGCCCGGTCCGGCACGAGCGCCGCGGACATCGCATTCCACTACGACGTCAGCAACGAGTTCTACGCCCTCTGGCTCGACCGTACGATGAGTTACTCGGCTGGCCTGTGGGACGGCGTCGACGGTGACCCTGCCGACGCGGACACCCTGGCCCGCGCCCAACGCGCCAAGCTCGACCACCACCTGGACCTGGCAGGCGCGACGGACGGCAGCGGGGGATTCCAGCTGCTCGACGTCGGCTGTGGCTGGGGCGGTATGACGGCCCACGCTGTCGGATCGGGGCGGGTACAGCAGGCCACCGGGCTCACGCTCTCACCCGCTCAGCACGCCCACATGACCGAGTTGCGTATGCCGGGCGTCGTGCCCCTTCTCGAGAGCTGGGACGCACACAGCACCGAGCGGCCGTACGACGGAATCGTTTCGGTGGGGGCCTTCGAGCACTTCGCCACCGACGGGATGAGCGCGCAGCAGCGCCTCGCCGTCTACGGCGCGTATTTCGAGAAGTGCCACGGCTGGCTGAAGCCCGCGGGGCAGATGTCCCTGCAGACCATCGCGTACGACGACGAGACCGGGCCGGACGGGCCGGTAGGCCGGTTCGTGGCCGCGAACATCTTTCCCGGAATGACGCTGCCCCGGCTGGCCGAGATCACCGCGGCCTGCGACCGGTACTTCTCGGTCACCGTGTTGACCGCCTCACCTGACGACTACGCGCGGACGCTGAACAGTTGGTCGGCGCGGCTCCTGCGGGCGCGCAGTCAGGCGGAGGAGCTGGTGGGGCCGGAGGGCTTCAGGCGGTACCGGCTCTATCTGAGGGCGTCGGAGAGCACGTTCCTGCGGCGCGCTGCCACGCTGTACCGGATCGGGTTCCGGCGGCGTGACGAGCCGCTGCCGAGGCCCGCGTGACCCGGCGCGGGGCGTGGGCGGCGACGGCGGTCGTCTGCTCGGCGCTGTTCCTGATCGGCCTGGACTTCACCGTACTGAACGTGGCGATCCCCGGGCTCCAGCGGGACCTCGGCCCGTCGATGGCCGAGACCCAGTGGCTCGTCGATGGGTACGCCCTCACCCTCGGCGCCTGTGTGCTGGCCGCCGGCACGCTGAGCGACTCGTACGGCAGGAGGCGGGCCTTCCTCACCGGGCTGGCCCTCTGCGCCGTCGCCTCCGCGGGCGGGGCGCTGGCCGACAGCGCAGCGCAGGTGGTGGCGGCCCGGTGCGGGATGGGTCTGGGCGCGGCACTGTTCATGCCCGCGACGCTGGCCACCATCGCGCATGTGTTCCGGGGGGCCGCCGCCGACCGCCGCCGGGCGATGTCGCTGTGGGCCGCCGTGGCCGGGATCGGCACGCTCACCGGACCGGTGGCCGGCGGCTGGCTGGTGGAGGACGCCTCGTGGCGGGCGGCCTTCTGGCTCAACGTGCCGGTGGCCCTCGCCGTGTTCGCGGCGGCGGTGGTGTTCGTTCCCGAATCAACCGGTCCGCAGCCGCGGCCGCTCGACCGGGCGGGAGCCCTGCTGTCCTCGGGCGCGCTGCTGGCACTGGTGTGGGGCATCATCGAGGCGCCCGGGCGGGGCTGGCTCAGCCGGCCTGTACTGGCCGCGTTCGTAACGGCAGCCGTGCTGCTGGTGTTGTTCGCCTGGTGGCAGCGGCGCTGCCCGACGCCCATGCTGCCGCTCAGCGTGGCACGGAACGGCGCGGTGCGGGCGGCCGCGGTGGCTCTCGCGTTGATGTCGTTCGCGGTGTTCGGCGCGATGTTCATCCTCACGCTGTACCTCCAGCAGGTGCGGGGGCTGGGCCCGTGGCAGGCAGGGCTCCGCATCACTCCCCTGTCCGTCGGTCTGGCCATCGGTGCGGGTGCGGCGGCCCTGGTGTCCAAACGGTACGGCCCCCGCACAGCCGTCACCGCGGGCCTCGTGCTGATCGCGGCGGGGTGCGCCGTCCTGGCCGGCGACACCCAGGTGCTGGCCTTCGAGGGGTTCGCCGGGTTCGGTGCGGGACTGGTGGCACCCAGCGCCACGGAGACCCTGATGGCCTCGGTTCCGGAGGAGTCCTCCGGCCTCGGCTCAGCCCTCAACGATGCTTCCCGGCAAGTCGGTTCCACGCTGGGCGTGGCTGTCCTCGGCTCAGTCCTGGTCACCGTGTCGACGGGGCACTCCGCGCCCGTCACCGCCACCGGCGACGCGTTCGTGCGAGGCATGACGGCGGCGGCCTGGACCGCGGCGGCGGTGACCCTGGCAGGCGCAGGCCTCGCATGGTTCCGCCTGCCGGGGGCCGACGGCGCGCCGGGCCGGGCCGCCGAGGACGCCGCCTGGAAAACCTCGGCGGGATCCGCCTCGGTCCCGGACCCGCAGCCGGTCCACGGCCTGGCGCCCAAAACCGTCCACCACCCGTAACCGCACGAGCATCCATACGACCGAGGGACGTCCATAGCCATGCCCGCTGTCTCCACCCCCAGGCCCGCCCCGGGCGTCCGGCGGCGCGTCGCCGCCAACGCCGCCCGCCTCTACACCCGGCTGCTGATGAAGCATCCGCCCCAACGCCACGTCACCCCGTCGCCCGACGGACGGTACGGGCCCGACCACGGCGAGCCGCTGCCCCTGCTGCTGCTCGGCGACTCCCTGGCCCGCGGAGTGGGAGCCCGGGCCGCCGAGGAAACCCTCGGCGCCCGACTGGCCCACGCCCTGAGCGAAACCACCGGCTCCCCGGTGCTCCTGCGCGTCGTGGCCAGGCCCGGCAGCACCACCGCCGGCCTGCACCACCAGCTCGACCGCATCGGCACCGTCGAGCGCGGCATCGCCGTACTGATCATCGGCAGCAACGACACCCTGATCCCCACCCCCATCGGCCGCGCCGCCCGTCATTTCGAGCGAGCAGTCGAACGGTTGCGGGCAGCCGGCCGTCAGGTCGTCGTCATGCCCTGCCCCGACCCCGGCAACGCCCCGGGTTTCCGCGCGCCGGTCCGCTGGGCAGCGTCACACCGCGCTCGCAGGCTTGCGCGCATGCAGTGCCGCACCGCCGAGCGCCACGGCGCGCTCACCGCCGCGTCTTCGGTCGACGACTTCCGCATCCGGGCCGCCGAGCTCCTCGGCCCGGACAGGGTCCATCCCTCGCCCCTCGGCTATGCCGAGCACGCAGTACGCGTACTGCCCACCCTCCTCGAGGCGGCGGCAGCCCATCGTTCGACCGAGCAGGCGTCCGGAGCCGCGGCCTCCCCTGGTGCCCGGACGGTCCCCACCACCGCTCGCGCCACCGTCACCTGACGCCGCCCCGGGTACACCACACCGGTCCTCACCGACGGCTCGATGCTCGTGACAGGCTTCGAGCCGAACTTCAGTCAGGCGGCGGACAGTCCCAACTCCTCAGCGTCATCCGCCAGTCCCGACCAGGCGAGCCGGCCATGAGAACGCCTCCCCTGCGGCTACCCCTGGGCGCCAACGCCGACGACCGTATCCGCACCCCCGCTCGGGGCGATGAGCGCCAGGTGTGTACCACCCGTCAGCACCTCCGCACGGCAGGCCGAACGCGACCGCAAGCCGTGGACTGATTCGCAGCAGGCCGGATTTTGAGGCATCGACCGGAGGCGCGAAGGTCTGAACAGGTGCTCCAACAGATGACGCCGCCGTCGTCATTCAGCTGCCACGGTCACGAGCCGTGGGACGGGCCCTGGCCGTGCTGGGAGCGTGAGTCACTAACGTGCGAGCGACTGCTATGGCGCAGTGTTGAGGAACGGTTCAGGTGCGGGCCAGTGCGGTGGTGATGAAGTGGGCGGCGCGGTCCAGGGCCGCGTCGGCCTCGTCCAGCATGCCCTCGAAGGCCTGGAAGACGTGGGGGACGTCGGCGGTGATGTCGAGCTGGACGTCGACCCCGGCCGCGGCCGCCCGGACGGCGAACCGGGTGGAGTCGTCCAGCAGGACCTCGTTGGAGCCGGCCTGGAGCAGCAGCGGTGGCAGTCCGGTCAGGTCGGCGTGGAGGGCCGGGCTCAGCAGGGGCTGGTCGGGGTCCTGTCCGGCCAGGTAGTGGGCGAAGACGGTGGTCAGGTCCGCGCGGGTGAAGAGCGGGTCGGCGTCGTGCTTGGTGGTCATGCTCTCGCCCGAGCGAGTGGCGTCCAGGCCCGGGGAGAAGGCGACCGCGGCGGCCGGCATCGGCAGTCCGGCGTCGCGGGCGGTGAGCAGGGTGGTGATGCTGAGACCGCCGCCGGCCGACTCCCCGGCCAGGACGATCTGCTCGGCCGGAACGCCTTGGTCCAGCAGGTCGCGGTAGGCGGCGAGGCCGTCCTCGACGGCGGCGGGGAAGGGGTGCTCGGGGGCGAGCCGGTAGTCGACCGAGACGGCGCGGACGCCAGTGCGGCGCACCAGCGCTGCGGTGAGTTGCAGGGCCGTGGCGGGTGAGCCGAGGACCCAGCATCCGCCGTGGAAGTAGAGGATCGTCCCGGTGGCGGGGCTGCCCTCGGGCTCGACGGTCAGGGCGGGACGCCCGCCGAGGACGGAGGGGGTGACGGTCACCCCGGCCGGGGCCGGGCCCGAGGTCATCTGGGTTTCGAAGTCCTTGCGCAGTTGCTCCGGCGGGAGGCTGCCGTCGAACGGTGCCTGCCGCATCAGGGCGTCGACTGTCGCGCGCTGGGCCTTGCTCATGCGATCCTCCTGATGAAGTGCTGTTCTTCACTAGGAACTATATTCCTAGGAATATCCTTCTCGCGAATCTGGAGCAGAGTGTGACCGACCTCACGCAGGTGTTCATGGACCTCGTCCGCTGCGAAACCAGGCTCTACAACGCACTGGGCGAACGCCTGCGCGCCGAGCACGGTCTGACGATGGGCCAGTTCGAGTTCCTGCGCATCATCGACAGTCGGGACGCCTGCCGGGTCAACGACCTGGCCGAGGAGGCCGCCATCACCGTCGGGGCAACCAGCAAGGCGGTGGACCGCTTGGAGGCCGCCGGCTGGGTGGTCCGGCGACCCAATCCCAGCAACCGCCGTTCCTCCCTGCTGGAACTGACCCCCGACGGCGGCAAGCTGCTGGCCGCCGCCACGCCCACCTTCGAGGACGGGCTGCGCTCCTGGCTCGCCGAGCCGCTGGCGGCCGGCTCGCTGAAGCAGTTGGCATCCACCCTCGCCCTGCTGCGCAGGACGCTGGAGGACGCCTCGGCGGGAATGCCCGCCGGCTAGGAGCGTGTCCCAGCAATGGGCTACTGCCCGTGTTTCGTGATCATTCGTGCGGGAGGATGGCGGTGTGCGTGGTGGGCGGGTCGTCCGTGCCGCCGCACCGTCGCGGACGGCGTCAGGCCAGTGGCATCGGCGGTGCTGTCCGGTCCGGCGACGGTCCCGGTGACGCGGCGGCACGGACGTCGGCCTCGATGTCGGCCTCGACGTCGGCGGTGGTGCGTTCGACGAGGTTCCGGCGGCCGATGTGGGCCATCAGGGCGGCGTAGGGGTTCGGGGTCGCGATGTAAGGAGATTGGCGGCGGTGCGGGCCTTTCTCCAGAAATCGGGAAACAGCACGCATATGATCCGGCGTGACGACCGACATATCGCTCCCACCGGCCCGCGCGCACTGTTCGCACGCGAGCCGACGAACGTCGAACCTTCATGAATCGGCCGCCCGCTGCGGTCCCGACCGGACCTGTCCCCCGACGAGATCGGCCTGGCCCGACTCTCGGCCTCGCACAGCCTCGGGCCGGCCAGCGGGATCATTCGGCCGGTGACTCGACGGCCTGCGCGATTTCCGCCAACCTCACCGTGAAGTTCCATTCTGCCCGTTCATCCGAGGAAACACCTGGGGGCAGGCCGTCGAACCGATCGTAGTAATGGAAGACCACAGACAGGACCAGGAACCGTCGACCCGGCATGACCTCGCTGATCTCCCCCACCTTCATGCCGTTCTCCTGCGCCTGCGCGTAGGTGCCGACGAACGACCCCGCCGCCGTACTGGCGGTCATTCGCTCGTCGGTGAAGGTCAGGCCCGAGGCCGCCATCACCGCATCCTCCTCGGCCGCGACCCGCCGCTTGTCCTCGGCCCACTTCTGCTCCCACATCTCAGCACTCACGCCGTTCGCTCCCAGGGTTCGCGTCTTCCGGCCTCCGACCTGAATCGATGGAAACGCACCGGCATGCGAAAGGCAACGATGGAGAGGAGCGTCTTTTTCTTTGCGCAAGCGCGGTGTTGGCTACTGTTCCTGGTGGTCGGTGACGCCGTCGCCGCAGTAGCCGGCGGGTGGCCCGGCGGAAGCGGGAGTTGGGCTCTCGATCATCTTGGTGGTGCAGACGATCTTGCGGAGCTCGGGTGGGAAGCGCAGCAACATCACGAAGTGTTCCCAGCTGCGGCGCCGAACTGCCACCAGGGCCGGGCGTTTGGTACCCCAGACGTCCTCGAACTCGGATTGATCCCGGACCCGGCCCAGCTGGGCCGCTCTCACCAACTCCGCCCCGTTCGTTGGATGTTCGCGCTCTCGTGGGGGCGCTCGTCCTTGATCCCCATGAGTGATCCGTCCCGGCAGAGACCACGTCTCATGCCATCCAGGTCACACCGGGGCGTACCTGTTCCACGAGCACCACCATGACGACCGCTCCGGCTCCGTGACATCCCGTCCGTGAGAGGCCCGTGAGAGGCAAACGATGGAACAGCACGGGAGCGATGCCCTACAACGCGACCGTCCGACGTCTTGTCGGTCACCAGCCGGGTGGGCGACAGTCTGTCGTGACGCAAGGGGGAGCGATTGCATGGCGTTTGACCTTGGGCGCTCTGGAGGTTGGACGGAGGGGCGTGGTGTCACAAGCCGGTTCTCCTGATCTCGTCCTGGGCTGTGCGGAGCCGTTTCAGGACACCCGCGACATGATGCTCGACGGCGCGTGGGACAGAACAGAATCTGCGCGATGCCGGCATTGCGGCACCGTGCGCGAGGAGTTCGGCGATCTGCTCGTCGCGCCGCCTGAACGCCACCACGGAGCCTGGGCCGGCCGCTCGGTGCTGTGGTGTCAGGGCTCCCTCCACGACACGTAGATCACCCGCAGCCCGCGACCGACAAGGCCCTGCCAACACGGCTCCCGTCGGCGACGCGGACCCCTGATCTCACCCCCCGCGAGGTAGCCCAAACCTCCTGGGATCAGTGTGGAATGCGAGCCGACTCCCCGCCCCGCACCTGGCGCGATCGGGCACAAGTTGCGTGGCCCCGGGGATCGTGACCATAGTTTTTCTATGCACTCCCGGCGATAACACGCAACTGATTATGGGAGAGAGGTTCAACATGTCCGCATGCGAGACCAGTCACTGGACATTGGACTGCGGGGAAGGTCACTCGTGCTACCTCGTGGAGTACTCCGACACCGGCGAACTCGCGGGCTGGGGATGTGGCAGCGATTTGGTGAAGGGCAGGCCGCGGCTCCGCGAAAACCAGGAGACATATCTCGACCGCGCGGTGGTGCTTCAGTTCTGCGTTAGCGACATGCCGCGTGCACAGTTGGCTGAGGCACTGGACGACTTGGTAGAGGTAGAACTTGTGGTGCCGAAGGGGAAGCACGGGGAGAGGGTCTCCCATTGCGCCACGGGGACCCTGGACGAAATCATCCGCGACCTCGGTCTGTCCATGCGGGACTGAGGCGTAACTCAGGCTGGGCGCCTCGGTGGTCACGGCCAGGTCGGCTCCCTGGGCGACATACCATCCCGGATGAGCCGGGCCACGTCCTCCGGGGTACGCCGCCACCCGCAACGGCCCGATCCTCGAATACCCGGGGCCACCGCCGCCGTGGGCATCGCGCAATTCGCCGCATCGGTGCCGCAGGATCTCCGCGTCCTGGTCCCGATCGGCCATCGGCAGCAGACGCAGCATCGCGAACGCGTTCGTCACGGCCACGTGAGCCAGCCGCAGCAGCGCAATTGATCATCATGCCGGGGCGCTCCCCAACCGCGCGAGAGCATTCGTCCGAACGCCAGCGGACCCCGCTCCTGGGCTACCTTCCCCACCTGCTCTCACCAGGGCGGATGAGGTTCTCGGCAGGGGCAAGGGCCGAGGGCTGCTACGGCACCCGCGACTGAGCGCAGCACCGTCTTGCGGTCAGGATGAGGACGGCCTGATCGTCCTCGATGTCGCGGCCGCCGGTGAAGGCATGGACGGCGCGGGTGAGGGCTTCAAGGACTGCGGGAGCACGGTCCAGGGACGGTGTGAGGGCCTTGGCGAGGCGGTCTTCGCCGAATTGCTCGCCGGCGATGTCACGGGCTTCGGTGATGCCGTCGGTGTAGAGGACCAGACTTTCGCCGGGGGTGAGGCGGATACGGCGGGTGGACAGCTCTGGGCTGTTCACGACGCCCAGGAGAGAGCCGCTGCTCTCGACGGGGCGGGCGCCGGCCGCGGTGAGGTGCACAGGGAGGGTGTGGCCGGCGCGGACGAGGTCGATGTCCAGTCCGCCATCCGTGGGGGTGAACTGGCCGTAGGTGAGAGTGACGAAACCGGTGCCGTGGCTGCCGTGCCGGTTGGTCAGCGCGCGGTTGACGGCTTGGACGACGGCCTGCGGGTCGGGCAGGAAGGGGGCGACAGCGCGGGCGGTGTGGCGGACCAGGGCGGTGGTGGTGGCGGCCAGGGCGCCACGGCCGCAGACGTCGCCGAGCATGAAGGCCCAGCGGCCGTCGTCGAGGGGGAAGACGTCGTAGAAGTCTCCGCCGATCTCCAGCCCTTCGCCGGCGGGATGGTAGTAGGTGGCCAGTTCCGCGCCGGGTAGCCCTGGCAGGTCCGGCAGGAGAAGGCCCGCCTGCAGGTCGCGGGCGAGGGCGACGCGCTGGGTGTATTGGCGGGCGTTGTGAGCGGCGGTGGCGGCGCGGCGGGCGAGTTCTTCGGCCAGGGCCACGGCATGCCCGTCGAAGACGTGGCTTCCGGTGTTCAGCAGAGTCAGGGCGCCGAGGGTCTGTCCGCGGTCGGTCAGGGGCACGCACACGTAGCCGGTGACGTCCAGTTCCTCCCACGGGCCGGGGCCGGTGGGGGTGCGGCGAGCGACCTCGGTCAACGCGGAGGTCAGGACACGGGCGACGGCGTCGTCGTCGTGGTAGACCGGGATATGCGAGGCGAGCAGTTGTCGCTCGTCCTCGGTGGGGGCGGCGGTAGCGATACGGCGCACCCGCCCGCCGTCGACGATGTCGACGGCACACAGCGGAGCCAGGTTCGGCGCGCACAGGGCCGCCAGGCGCTGAAACGTCTGCGCGTGATCCAAGTCGGCGCTCAGCTCCGCGCTGGCGTGAAGCAGGAACGCCAGGTCGTCCCGGGCCGCCTTCTCCCGGGCTTCGGCGGCCAGACGGGCCTGCTCGGCGTGGTGGCGCTCGATGGCCAGTGCCGCGGTACCGGCAAAGACACCGGCGAGCGCGAGATCCGCTTCATCGGGGGCGCGGGGGGTGCGGTGGTACATCGCGAAGGTGCCCAGCAGCTGTCCGTCACGAGCAAGGATGGGGGTGGACCAGCAGGCGGCGAGCTGAGCGCGATCGGCCAGGTCGCGGAAGTCGTCCCAGAACGGATCGGTGGCGATGTCGGAGACGATGACACTCTGCCGGCGGTGAGCGGCCGTACCGCAGGAGCCGACACCGTCGCCGGTGGCGATGCCGTCGATGGCCCGGTTGTAGAAGTCCGGCAGGCTCGGAGCGGTACCGTGCCGCAGGTGTCGGCCATCGGCATCAGCGAGCAGCACGGAGACCAGCACCCCTGGAGACAGGTCCTCGAGAACCTTCGCCATGCCCTCCAGAACATCTCCCAGCGGGGCCTGGCGGGCAATCTGCTCCAGCAGGGCACGATGCTCGGCTGTCAGGCGCTGGGCGTGCTTGACCTGGGTGGTCTCCACCCCGATCATCCGCACCCCCATGACGTTGCCACCCGTGTCACGGCGCGGCTCATAGGTGAAGTCGAAGAACGCCTCCCGCACCGGCCGGTCACCCCCCAACAGCACCCGCGCGTCCCGGCCGATGTGGGGTCGGCCGGTGCGGTAGACACGGTCGAGCAACGTGATGAAGCCCTGCTCAGCCAGTTCAGGCATCAACTCCCCGATGGGCAGCCCGGTACGGGAGCGCGCGGACCGGCCGACGGCGGTGAAGAACGCCGGGTTCGCCGCCTCCAGCAGGTGCGCGGGTCCGGCCGTCGAGGCGAACAAGGCTGTCGACTCACCGAAAAGCGCCCGCAGGTCCTCCTCTGCGGTGGGCCGTGTGGCGTCGATCTGCGACGAGATGCCCGGCCGTTGCGGGGTAGTGGCCTCGTGCACCTGCACCACACTCTCAAAGTCCAGTTCCCCCGTGAAGGTGGAACACCGCTGCCCGTGCGACCGTCATGACGTCCACCGAGAGCACCTGCCGTCTACCTCCTGCCCACTCACAGGGAACGCAAGGGACTGATCGTGAAAGTCTTCTTCATACGAGACGGCCAGACCCCCTGCGGAGGCGTCGCGTAGTTGCCCCGCGGCCGCCGCCCCGTCGTCAGCGACATCGGTGATGGTGCGCGCGAGCGCGTTCTCGTGCGGTGCGTCCCGGAGGAACAGGGCGTGGGCCAGGCAGGCGGATCGCGTGAGGGTGCCTAGGTGGCGGTGGCCGCGGTGGGGTCTTCCACGTTGTCCTGGCACAGGTCGGTGAGGGCGAGGACGATGCGTCCTGGGGTGCTCTGCTGGACCGTGATCGTCAGCGGCCCGGTGGTGTTCATACGCGGTCCTCGTTCGTGCGGCTGTGCGTAGGTCTGCTGGTGGTCGTCACCGCGGATCGGCTGGCATCGATGATGGCCAGCGTGCGCGCGGTGGTGCCGGAGCAGCCGAGCACCGCGGCTTCGGCGAAGGAGACGGACGGGGCGATCGGGACGGGCAGCGAGCCTCGGCCGGGAAGTACGGAGCCGGTCCGCTGTCACTGTCGAAGCCGTGCTCGGCCGCGTGAGCGGGGCACAGGGTGTCCATCCCGGCCTGGCACGCAGGGCATTGGCCGCAGCCGCCGTAGTAGAGGGCCAGCACCCGGTCCCCGGTCGGACCCGCGTTCCGGGGCCCTTCGAAGACCTCGCCGGCGATCTCATGGCCGAGGACGCTCCGCAGCGGCGACGTGCCGGCTGAGGCATGGGCCCAGACGGCGTCGGACTGGGACGGCGAAGGCTCCCGTACGTTACTACCACACACGCAACATATTTTCGTGTGAGCTCGCAACAGATATTCTATGTCGCATGTGGCAGGGAGGGCGTCAGGCGGTGCTGCGAGGGCCGCCGCGACACGAAGGAGACACACCGCTTACACATCAGCGTCGCGGGTAGTCGGCGAATGACCACTCACCACCCCGGAATGCAACCGTCCGGCGGCCGGGTCAGAGTGGGATGGTGCCCCGGATCCTGCCGGACAGCGATCCGGGCCCAGAAAGCGTTGTGCCGCCCCGGCTGCCGCCGGAGCGTGCCGCCTGTCCGCCGCGCCACACGCAATTCGCCATGCGCCCTACGACCACTCGCCAGCTACCGGCCGTCGGTGGCGTACGGCCCCGACGTCGAGGAGTACTGATGCCGGAAACGACCTACCCAGCGGCTGCGGCGCCAGCCGCCGGCCCGCCGTCGCACGGTGCGGCCCCGTCCGGGTTCACGCCCCAAGCGGCGCGGCAGGAGGCGGCACGGGGCTTCTCCCGGCTGGTCGAATCACTCGCGGCGGGAGATCTTGAGTTTCCGTTGCCCGGCTCGGGACGTACCGGTGAGCGCTTCGCCGCCCTGCGCTCCGTCGCCGAGCAGGACCTGTGCCTGGCACGACTGGCCGAAGGGCACGCGGACGCGCTGGCCATCCTCGCCGAGCTGGCCGGCCCGGTGGTCGGTCCGGGGGAACGGTGGGGGGTCTGGGCCGCGGAGCCGCCGGGCGGGGGCGTGACGGCTGCCCGGGTCGGCGAGGGCTGGGAGCTCAACGGCCTCAAGCAGTACTGCTCCGGGGCGCACAGCTGCACGCACGCCCTGGTAACCGCCACGGCCGGGGACGGCCGCCGGCTCTTCGCGGTGGAAGTACGGGCTCCCGGCTGCAGTCCGGTCGAGGACTCGTGGCCGGCCATCGGCATGGCCGGCAGCGACACCCCTGACGTGAGCTTCCACGCGGTCCCCGCGGTGGCGGTCGGCAAGGCCGATGAGTATCTGACGCGGCCGGGCTTCCAGCACGGCGGCATCGGCGTGGCCGCCTGCTGGTACGGCGGTGCCCGCGCGGTGGCCGCGACACTGCGCCAAGCAGCGGCCCGGCGCGGGCCGGATCCACACACCGACGCGCACCTCGGACACATCGACATGCAGCTGCACGCCGCCCGGACGGTGCTGGACTCGGCCGCGGCCGAGATCGACCAGGATCCGCTGGATCTCGCGGGCGGAGCCAGGGTGCGCAGTCTGCGGGTACGGGCCTTGGTCGAGGCGGTCTGCACCGAGGTACTGACCCGGGTGGGCCGGGCCACCG
Organism: Streptomyces sp. RKAG337; assembly: GCF_023701715.1. NCBI lineage: Bacteria > Bacillati > Actinomycetota > Actinomycetes > Kitasatosporales > Streptomycetaceae > Streptomyces > Streptomyces sp. RKAG337. Next base: position 812,405 of record NZ_JAJOZA010000001.1, read on the forward strand.
GAGCCGGGCCGCTCTGCCACGACGTACGCCATGCCCGGAACGTCTCCGACCTCACCGTGTACATCCGCCAGCACCATGCCGAGCGAAACCTGGCCGAACTCGGTGCGCTCATCGCACGTCCGGAGACGTCCTCGTGACGGCACCTGGCGGCCAGGCCGCCGTGCACGCGATCGACGCGCCGGGGACCGATGAAGCTCTCTGGCGGACCTGGCCGGTTCTGCGCTCCTTGCCGACCCTGGACCTGCCGGCGCGGGGCCGTGTCGTGATCGTGGCCGCTCATCCGGACGACGAGGTGCTGGGCTTTGGCGGATCGATCAGTCTGTTGGCCTCCGCCGGGGTGGAGTTGACGGTGGTGTCCGTCACCGATGGGGAGCGGTCGCATCCGGACAGCCGCGTCGTCAGCGGGGCCGCGCTGGCCGCGATCCGTGCCGTCGAGACCCGGGAAGCGCTGGATGAGCTGGGAGCGGACCGAGCCCGAGTGATCCGGCTCGGGATACCCGACACTGACGTGGCCGGCCATGAGGTCCTACTGGCCGCCGAACTGACTGACATTTTGAGTGGTGCGGCACTGTGCGTGGCGCCCTGGACCGGCGACCTGCACGCCGATCATGAGGCGGCCGGGCGGGCAGCTCTCCGGGCGGCCGGTGCGGCGGGTGTGCCCTGTCTGCTGTATCCCGTATGGATGTGGCACTGGGCCCGGCCGGACGATCCGCGCGTGCCGTGGGACAGCGCCGCCCGCATCGGCCTGCCGCCGGCGACCGTGGCCCGCAAGGCGGCCGCGGTGGAGCGGTTCGCCAGCCAGATCCGCCCTCTGGGACCCGGTCCGGGGGACGCGGCCATTCTGCCGCCCGACGAGACGGCCCACCATCTGCGCGACTTGGAGGTTGTTTTCCGTTGAGTACCGCGGCGTCCTACTTCGATGACATGTACCGCGGCTCGCAGGACCCGTGGAGTCTGGCGAGCCGCTGGTACGAGCAGCGCAAGTATGCCCTCACCGTGGCCGCGCTCCCTCAGCCCCGGTACCGGTCGGCCTTCGAACCCGCCTGTTCCGTCGGAGAGTTGACGGCCCGGTTGGCGGAGCGGTGCGACGAGCTCCTGGCCTGTGACCGGGTGGAGAGCGCGGTCGCGTCCGCTGTGCGGCGGACGGCGCACCTGCCTCAGGTGTCCGTCCGGCACCTGACCCTTCCCGACCAGTGGCCCGACGGAACCTTCGACCTCATCGTGCTGTCGGAACTCCTCTACTACTTCGACGCCGATGACCTGACCCGGCTGCTGGACCGGACCGTCAGGACTCTGGAGCCGGGCGGAACGCTCGTCACCGTCCACTGGAACCACCCGGTGGCGGAGCACTTGCGGACCGGCGATGACCTGGCCCTGATCCTTGCCGGTATCCCGGAGTTGGCACTCGTGACCGATCACCGGGAGGACGACTTCATCCTGCAGGTCTTCGGCCGGGTGCACACCGACGGCCGCCGTCCTGCGTCGCCCGCCGCGCGCGAGGGCCTGGTGTGAACGTCACCGCGATCGCCGTCGTCATTCCGGCGCACAACGAACAGGTGCTGCTCCCCCGCGCCCTCAACGCGCTGGAGGTGGCCCGCCGCCACCCCGCCCTCGCCGGAGTGCGGCTCGTGACCGTAGTGGCGGCCGACAGCTGCCGCGACAGTACAGCGGCGCTGGCCCGCCGGGCGGGAGCGGAGGTCGTGGAGCTGACTGGCCGGAACCCCGGTGCGGCACGTGCGGCAGGGGTCGCGCACGCGCTGACCCTGCTCGGCGCTCCGCTCGCGGAGACCTGGATCGCGACGACCGACGCCGACAGCGCCGTTCCACCCGACTGGCTCGCCCGGCAGGCCGCGCATGCGGGCGAGGGCTGGGAGGCAGTGGTCGGCACCGTTCGGGTGGAGAGCTGGCCGCCGCACACCGCAGCCGTCGCCGGCCGGTTCGGGGAGCTGTACGAGGCCTCCCGGCCCACAGACGGACTGCCCTGGGAACATCCACACGTCCACGGCGCCAACCTGGGCGTCGCCGCCGGCGCATACCGGCAGGTCGGGGGATTCCCGCCCCTGACCGTGGGCGAGGACCGAGGTCTCGTCGCCGCTCTCGAAGACGGCGCGCACCGGGTACTGCGTACCGCAGACTGCAGCGTGGTGACATCGGCCCGCCTGCGCGCCCGGGCCAGGGGCGGCTTCGGCGACCACCTGATCGGCCTTTCGATGTCGGAGGCGACCGAGGCCGAATCGGCCGGCTGACGCCTCCCACGAGCGCGCCCCGCCTCCCAAGGTCTGAAATCTTGGGAGGCGGGGCGCGCTCGTGCGCTGCTACCTACGCTCAGGCCCGGTGGGCACCGTAGTAGCCCTCAACCTGCTGGTGATAGCCCGCGTCGCCGGCGTGCTTGTCCTTGTCGAACTCCGGAGAGTTCTTGATCTCGTCCTTGTCGCGGGCAACGTAGATCTTCCGCTCGGCGATGTCGATGGACTGAATCGTCCCCGCCGGGAGAAGAACGTGCTTGCCGAAGATCCACACACCGGTGTCGACCACGATGTACGCGGAGCCGACTTCATCGGAATGCTTGTCGACCTTGCCGATGCTGCCGTTGGTCGCCTCGACCTTGAACCCGGTCAGATCCGTACCGGCCTGATAGCCGGACGCTGCCGGGTATCCCCACATGTTGCCAGTCACAAGAAACCCTTCCGTCGTCGTGCGGTGTTACGAGAGATCCCTTCCGGCAATTCAGCGGGAATCCCTCAAAAGGTGCCTGCCCTGCACCCTCCGGCAGACACTCGCTTGCTCCATACATGGACAATATGGCGTGAATCGCTCCCATTGGACGGCAGTGACACCCGAAGTCACGCGGTCCGTCAACGGAGTCCTTGGAGGCGGGAGGGCCCGTGCCGTGGCGCCCGGACTCTCCAGGCCTTGGAGAACGTACTGGCCGGAACAGAAGGTGCTACCAGACGCTGAAGCTCTTCCGGCCGCGCGAGGGCCGCAGCCATGGATGGCTGCGGCCCGGGAGCGCAGAACAACCAGTTAGTGCTTGAAGGCGCCCCAGTCAGTGCTTGAAGGCGTCCTTGATGTGCTCGCCGGCCTGCTTCACATCGCCCTTGGCCTGGTCGGCCTTGCCTTCGGCTTCGAGGCGCTCGTTGCCGACGGTCTTACCGGCAGCTTCCTTGACCTTGCCCTTGGCCTTGTCCGCAGTGTTCTCGGCCTTGTCTTCGGTGCCCATGAGGTTTCCTCCAAGATCGGTGCGGATGGTGCATCTGGCCGCCTACCCAGGCAGGCCACGTCAATACCAGGCGATACCGGACTCATCAGGAGTCACCCGGTGGTCCGCCCGGCGACGAAGGGTGCCGCGCAATCGGCGGAAAATTGTATGACTGAGCAGTCAGTCCCGGGGTATCCGCTGGTCAGGAGGTTGATAACCATGGGTCCGTTGCTTCTGGTTCTACTGCTCGCTCTGATTCTGTTCGGCGCTGGTTTCGCACTGAAGATCCTGTGGTGGGTCGCCGTCGTCGTACTGGTGGTCTGGCTGCTGGGCTTCGTCATGCGCGGCACGGGTGCCTCCGGCAGCCGCGGTCGCTGGTACCGCTGGTAGGCGGCTGCGTCGCACGTCATCGTCAGGCCCCGGCCCCGCCGGGGCCTGACGCATGTCCACCCGGCGGAGCCATCCGAATCAGCGGCAGGTTGCTCCCGGAGCCGTTCCCGCGGTCGACCCCGATCGGATGAAGAGCGGATCGGGGTCGACCGCGACCCGCGGGTGCTCGGCGGCCAGTCGGGCGGCGGTGAGCCAGTGCGTCGTGGCGGGCCTGCCGTCGAGCAGCCCCGCCGCGGCCAGCAGGTGCGCACCCGCGCAGATCGACCCGACCCGGCCGGTACGCGTCGGGCGGCCCGTCGGCGGCCGTTACGGGTATACGCGAAGAGCCTCCGGGATTTCCGACATACCGTCATATAAGGTCACTTCCAAGAGCATCGACGCAGGCGTCTCCCCTCCACGGAGAGCCCGCACCACCGTCGGTGCTCTCTCCACGCAACGACCCGGGGCCCCTCACGACACCAGGCTTCCGGACGCGACCGCAACGGTCCCGTCCCCGCACGTCGGCCCAGGTGCCCCCGTTCCCCGAGAGGCAACCACCCGTGCAGAGAATCACCCGTCTCGGCGCCGCAGTCGCCACCGCGCTCGCCGCCACCGCCCTGTTCGCACCGTCCGTCCCCTCCGCTGCCGCAGCCGCCGGCGACCGGCCCGAGCACCACGCGGACCACGCCGTCTTCGTCCAGACCGACAACCCGGCGGGCAACCAGATCGTCGCCTACCACCGCGGCGACGACGGCCGGCTGACCCAGGCGGCCGTCTACGACACCGAGGGTCTCGGCGGCATCCTGGACGGCTCGGTCGTCGACCACCTGGCCTCACAGGGATCGCTGACGTACGACCGGAAGCACGGCCTGCTCTACGCCGTCAACGCCGGCAGCAACACCGTCTCCGTCTTCTCCGTCCACGGCGAGCACATCCGCCTCTGCCAGGTCATCGCCTCCGGCGGCCGGTTCCCGGTCAGCGTCGCGGTCCACGAGAACGTCGTCTACGTGCTCAACGCGCTCGACGGCGGCTCCGTCCAGGGCTACACCGTCGTCGACGGACAACTGTCCAAGCAGCCGCGCTGGAACCGCCACCTCGGGCTGGACCCCAACGCCACCCCGCAGTTCACCCACACCCCCGCCCAGGTCGGCTTCACCGGCGCCGGCAACCAACTGGTCGTCACGACCAAGGCCAACGGCAACAGCATCGACGTCTTCAACCTCGACCGCACCGGCGCACCGGCGGCCAAGCCGGTGGTCACCACCGACCCCGGCGCCGTACCCTTCGGGTTCGTCCAGAACGGCCGGCACGGCCTGTTCGTCACGGAAGCCGGGCCCAACGCCGTGGCGACGTTCACCATCAACGCCAACGGCACCGCGACGAAGACCGCGTCGTCGGCCACCGGCCAGTCGGCCACCTGCTGGATCGCCGCCGCCGGCCGCTTCCTCTACGCCTCCAACGCGGGCAGCTCCAACCTCAGCGGCTACCACGTCGGCAAGAACAGCCGGCTGACCTCACTGGGGACGACCGCGACCAACCCGGGCACCGTCGACGCCGCCGCCACCGAGGACGGCCGCTTCCTCTACGTCCAGACCGGTGCCAACGGCATCCTCGACGCATTCCGGGTCACCACCGACGGCTCACTGACCGCGCTGGGCTCCGAGACCGTTCCCGGAGCGGCCGGCGGCGAGGGCATCGTCGCACTCTGACCCTGCCGTACCCAGTGGGAAGCCGCGACCACCCCGTGCTGCGGGGAGTCGCGGCTCTCCCACACCCGGCCCGGGGCGCACGATGGATCACGGCGACGACATCGGCTTCCGTCACCCGGCCGGTCAGCGCAACGCCGATTCGCGTCGCGTGTGCCCTGGCCGTCAGCGGCGTGCCAGGTAGTAGATGTTGAGGATGTCGCCCTCGACCCGCTGCGTGTCGACCTGGTTGAACCCGGCTTCGGTGAGCATCCGCCGCGCGGTCTCCTCGCCCCACACGGTTCCCAGGCCCTCGCCGCCTTCGCTGAGCGAGACGCTCATGCAGTAGAACGTCGAGAAGGTGTAGAGCGCCGGGCCCAGCGGGTGGTCGGTGTTCTCCTCCAGTCGGCTGGACGCGGCGATGTCGCCCATCAGGAACACCCCGTCGTCGTTCAGTGCGCCGGCGATCGCGGCGAGCGTCCGGGTGGGCCGGGCGAGGTCGTGGATGACGTCGAATGCCGTGATCAGGTCGTAGGAGCCGGTCAGCGCGGCGCAGTCACCGACCTGGAACTCCGCATTGGCCAGGCCCAGCTCGGCGGCCTCGGCGCGTGCGGCGGTGATGCCGTCGTCTGGACATGTCCAGCCCGTGGAAGCGGCTCGCGGGGAACGCGGTGGCCAGCACGTTGACCGCGTGGCCCTGGCCGCAGCCGATGTCCAGCGCGTCGATGCCCGCGCGCAGGCGCTCGGGCAGGCCCGGCACGAGCGGGATGATCCCGTTCACCAACGCCAGGTCGTAGACCTCCCCGGACTCCTCGGCCTGGAGAGCCTGGAACCGGGGGTAGGCCGAGTAAGGGACGCCGCCCCCGGTGCGGAAGGCCTCCAGCACCTGCTGCTCGACCTCGCCCATCATGCCGAAGTCCTGCGCGATGCGGGCCAGATTGTCGGGCCCGGCCGCCCGCGTGAGGGAAGCGGCGTGCTCCGGCGGCAGGACGTAGGTGCCGTGCTCCGGCACGTAGTCGACCACGCGGCCGACCACCATCGCGCCCAGCCACTCCCGCACATAGCGCTCGTTCAGCCCGGCCGCCCGAGCGATCTCCTCACTCGTGGCCGCCGGCATCCCGGCCATGGTGTCGAACAGACCACTCTCGTGCCCCAGGCCCGCCATCAACCCCAGACAGGCGTCATTCACCACCTGGATCATGCGGCCCGCGAACGCCTCCTGCTTCACCGCGTCCAGCTCTGCCACAGACATCCTTCCTCCTCGCCATCGGGCCGGAGCGGGAGGCGGGGCGCATCGCCAACCGCGCTCGCGGCAGGCGCCTGGCTGGTCGTGGCCTACCACAACAGTCCGGCCGTCGTGCCGAACTGACGCATGACCCCCGCGGGTTCGCGCTGAGCACACCGCGCCCCGTCCAGTCAGGACGGGGTGCGGTCCCCCGCCGGAGACTCCGGGTCGGCCAGCTCCTCCGCCAGCCCGAAGGCAGCGAACACCTCGGCGTCCTGGAACACCGTGTTGCGGCTGATCCCGGCCGACGTGACGGTGAACACCTGCAGGGTGTGCAGGTGGTAGCCACCGCCCTCGACCCGCCAGTACGCCGCCAGCGCGGGCTGGCCGTTGGCTGCGGTCCGCACCATCCGCCAGTCCCTGCACATCGAGAAGACCCAGTCCATGAACGTGCCGTAGTGCTCACGACCGATGAACCAGTTGACCATCGGCGGCATCTCCAGCAGCACGTCGTGCGTCAGCAGTTGCTTGATCGCTGCCACGTCGGCACGCTCGAACGCCTCGACGAACCGGTCGATCCGCGCGCGCACCTCCTGCTCCGGCGGTTCGGCGACCCCGTCCTCAGGGACACCGGCCGCGCGCAGTTGCCCCCGGGCGCGCTGCAGAGCGCTGTTGACCGCCGCCGTCGACATACCCAGGATCTCGGCCGACTCCGCCGCGGAGAAGTCCAGGACATCGCGCAGGATCAGCGCGGCCCGCTGCCGCGCCGAAAGGTGCTGGACCGCCGCGACGAACGCCAGCCGCAGCGAACCGCGGTCCACCGCGGCCTTCACCGGGTCCGCCCCGAACAGCGCGTCCGGAAGGGGCTGCAGCCACGTCACCTCACCACGCACCAACGGCGCGGACGGATCCTCACTGCGGGCCACCAGCCCCGACGGCAGGGGACGCCGGCCCCGACCCTCGAGCGCGGTCAGGCACACATTCGTCGCGATCCGGTACAACCACGTGCGGACCGACGCCCGATCCCGGTCGTACCGGTCCCTCGCCCGCCACGCCCGCAGGTACGTCTCCTGGACCAGATCCTCGGCATCATGGACCGATCCCAGCATCCGATAGCAGTGCGCCAGCAGCTCCGACCGGTACACGTTGATCCGCTGGTCGAAGTCCTCTGCGACGGGCGCCATCGTCCCCTGCCTCTCCGGTGCCACAACTGCAGCTGCAGCGACCCTATCGCCATGACCACAGACGCACCCCGACCTCCGCCAAGCCGCACCCCGACCCAACATCGGCCGACCGGGAAACGCCGCTCGGGCCGATGCCCACCAAGATCAGTGGAGCAGCGGCTTCTCAGGCGTCATTGTCCGGTGCCTGCTGTTCAGGCGGGGCCTGGTGGCCAGGCCCTGCGGAGGGGGCAGGATCTGACGGTCCACCTGTTCCCTTCGTTCGCGTACGCGGCTGGGGGCGGGGGGTACGGTGGCGCCGCATGGAGGTGATCAGGCAGAGGGCGGAGGCGGCGAAGAGGGCGGCGGTGATGAGCAGCCAGCGGCCGAGGAACACGTCGGAGGGCAGGCTCGTTGCCGCGTGGTAGCCGGGGACCTTGTTGAGGATCAGGGGGTACCAGGTGATCAGCAGGAGCAGAGCGACGAAGGTCGGCACGCGCAGGTAGTTGATCCACGTCGTCGGGGGCCGGTCGTGTTTCCCGGCACCGCCGCGGGAGCCGACGAGGGCTTGGGCTGCGCGGTCGGTGAGGGTGTAGAGCGGGAGCAGCACCAGGTCATGGATGAGGGCCGCGCCCACGAACCAGATCGCGATGCGGAGCGTGTCGCCTTTGAGGAGCCGGGTCCCGGCGTACGCGGTGAGGGCGAAGGAGCACAGGACGAGCAGCAGGTGCAGGGGGGAGGCGCCGTAGCGGGCGCGGAGGCTTTTCACAGCGTGCCTCCGAAAGTGAGTCGGGTGACCCATTTGGTGTTGTGCACACCGGGGTTGGCGGGGACGATGATGCGGGCGGGGTAGCCGTGGTCCGGGGTGAGGTCCGCTCCGTTGACCCGCAGTGCCAGCAGCGAGCGGGAGTCGCGGACCTGGTTGTCCCGCAGCACCGTCGAGCGGAACGCGCCGCCGCGCTGCACGGATTCCACCGCGACGCCCGGCGGGCTCGTGTGCAGGCCTACAAGGGCGGCCAGGTCGGCAAGCCGCACGCCGGACCAGTCCTGGTCGTCGGTGGACCATCCCTCCACACACGCGATCGGCAGCGAGGCTCCGTGCTGCGGCAACGCCAGGACCTGGGCCCGGGTGAGGACGATCTGACGGGTGCCGGCGCGCACGGTCAGTCGCCACTCCGGCCCGATGTCACGGGCCCGGATGCCGACGTAGGCCGCCGTCTTGTTGATCTGGAACCCGCCAGGGCCCCAGCCGGGGTTGGGGCCGCCGTGTGGGGCGAGCAGTGCGGTGCGGCGCCAGGGTCCGCCGATGCTCTGCCCGGCCGTGACGACCAGCAGGGCCGCGGATCCCAGACCCACCATGCCCAGCGCGCCGCGTCGCGACATCGTCGGCGGGGCCGGCCGCGGTGAGACCAGACCCGTCTCGTCCGCGGGTTCGGGCTCGGTCCGCTCCAGCGGGGTGCGCAACTCGGTGCGCAGCCGACGGCTGCGCAGGGCGCGGACCATGGTCGGAAGGCGGAAGGCGATGTGGACGACGAACGCGCCGATGAACACCCATGCTCCGTAGAAGTGCAGGGTGTAGAAGGAGCCCGGGAAGATGTAGTGCAGCTGGATGTTGAGAACGCCCGTGATGAACTCGAACAGCGCGCCGCCCACCAGGAGCAGCAGCGACAATCGCTCCAGCGCATGACTGACCGAGCGCACCGGCGGCCAGGAGAACAGCTTCGGGATCACCGACCACAACTTGGCCAGCAGGATCGGGATCAGCACCACCCCCAGCGTGACGTGCACGCCTTGCAGGAGGCGGTAGAGCCAGTACGGGTGGGTGGGCCAGGAGAACAGGTAGAACCCCAGGATGCCCTTGTCCGGGGTCTGGTCATTGACCGGAGACAAGTCCGGGTTGTACGCGGCGTAGGACAGCAGCCCGGTCACGAACAACACCGAGATACCCACGAGCAGAATCAGCCCGAACACCGATGTCAGCCACGGACCGCGCAACGGGCTGCGCCAGAACCCCGGCCGGGCAGGACCCGGCGGCGGGCCGGCCGCGAGCAGCGCCCGCAATCGGCCGGGCTGCTCGGGCGTCGGCTCCGGGGCGTCGGCGGGAGTAGGGGCGAGGGCTTCGCCATCGTGCCGGCTGACAGGCTCGGATGAGGTGGGTTCAGCAGCCGACTGCTCAGAAGCACCGTCTCCAGATGTGCTTGATCCGCTCCCCGGCATCTGTGGACCCTGAGGAAGCTGCGCTTCCGGCTCATCGTCCATCGCCGCCCCTTCCGAATCGCTCAGGTCATCCACGTCCGCGCCCGGTGGGCCGCGAAGTGCGCAGGCCCGGAAGTGACCGCTTCTCCCCGGAGGCTGATCTCACATCCCGCTTCGGTCAGCGGTGTTCGGGGTTCTCGAAGTCGAAGCGGCAGCCCGCGTCCCACTCGGAGCGCTGGTTTCCGTGTGTGGGAATACCGCCCGCGTCCTTGAGCATCCGCGCCAGGTGCAGGAGGTTCCACGTCATGAACGTGGTGTTGCGGTTGGTGAACTCGTTGGCCGGGCCGCCCGATCCCTCGTCCAGGTAGGACGGGCCGGGGCCGGCCTCGCCGATCCACCCGGCGTCCGCCTGCGGCGGGATCGTGTAACCGAGGTGCTGCAGGCTGTAGAGGACGTTCATCGCACAGTGCTTGACGCCGTCCTCATTGCCGGTGATCAGACAGCCGCCCACCCGGCCGTAGTACGCGTACTGTCCCACCTCGTTCAGCAGCGACGAGCAGGCGTACAGCCGCTCGATGACCTGCTTCATCACCGAGGAGTTGTCCCCCAGCCAGATCGGCCCGGCCAGCACGAGGATGTCCGCGGCCATCACCTGGCTGTACAGGACCGGCCACTCGTCGCTCTCCCAGCCGTGTTCGGTCATATCGGGCCAGACACCGGTGGCGATGTCGTGGTCGACAGCGCGGACGACGTCGACCGCGACGCCCTGTCGCTCCAGGATGCCGCGGCTGACGTCGATCAGACCCTCGGTGTTGCTGCGCTCGGGGGAGCGCTTGAGCGTGCAGTTGATGACCAGGGCTCGCAGATCGGAGTAGGACGGCGCAGTGTCCGGCATACGTGTGCCTTCCGCTCTCGGATGGGCAGCGTTCAGAACCACTCCACCAGGCAGAACCCTCCTACGCCAAGCACGGATAGGCCGGACGCGTGAGAGAACCCGTATCTGCGGGCGGATCGCCTGCGGCTCATCGGGCCGCCTTCGTCCGCTCGTAGTGGCGGGCCGCGCGGGCCCTGGTCCCGCATCCGGCTGAACACCACTCGCGACGGGGGTGGTCCTTGACGAAATACAGGACACATCCGGGCGCCTGGCACGCCCGCAGGTCGCCGATCCGGTCACCGCCGAAGAGATCCACTGCTCGCTGCGCGATCTCAGCCAGCCCGGCCACAACGGACGTCGTCGCACTGCGGGCACGAACGGACGGGCCATCGGCCCATGAGAGTTCCCGCCATCGAGCAGCCGCACGGACCTGCCGGTTGATCACCTCCACCGCTTGGCGCGGGGGTGTCCCGCCGCGGACCGCCGCCTCCGCGAGAACACGGATCGCGTCGCGCAGGGCCCGCGTGGCGCGCAGCTCTTCGGAGCCGGCGGCCAGCAGGTCCGCGTCCGCGCACTGCTCCGCGAACCGTCCCCGGTTGTCCCGGAACCATGCCGCGACGTGCTCGACGGTCTGCAGCCCGTCGACCAGGCGCCCCCTGACCGCATAGGTGGCATTGGCCAGCTCGATGGGCAGCGGCTCCCCCAGCGCGGGCGCACCGCCTCCAGCCAAGTCCTCAATCTTCATAACCTCACGGTAACACTGGCTTGTATCCGTGAGAAATGTATGACTACTGTTCTCACGGTTGATCGAAGCATCAACCGTGAGAACTGTTGCCGTTCCGCTGGAGGAAACCATGTCCCGACTCCCGATCATCGAGCCCGCCCACGCCCAGGGCGCAGCCGCCGACCTGCTGGCCACGGTCCAGAAGACGCTCGGCGTCACGCCGAACATGACCAAGGCCATGGCCAACAGCCCCGCCGTCCTCAAGGGCTACCTGGAGTTCTCGGGCGCCCTCGCCACCGGCGAACTCCCCGCAACGGTCCGCGAGAGCATCGCGCTCGCCGTGGCCCAGGAGAACGCCTGCGACTACTGCCTCTCGGCCCACACCTACATCGCCACCAACCTCGCGGGGCTCACCACGGAGCAGGCGGAATCAGCGCGCAGAGCACAGTCCGCCGACCCCAGGTGCGACGCCGCCCTCAAGCTCGCCACCACCCTCGTGCGAACCCGCGGGGATGTGACCGACACCGACCTCAAGACCGCCCGCGAAGCCGGTCTGAGCGACGGCGATATCGCCGAGGTCATCGCGCACGTGGCTCTCAACATCCTCACCAACTACTTCAACAAGGCAGCCGCTGTCGACATCGACTGGCCGCAGGTCAGTCACCTCTACTGACCTACGTCGCCATCCACCGGAGCGGGAAGAGTGGGAGCCCACTTCTGGCGACCGCCAGGAGGAGTCCTCCGTTCAAGAACGCCGTGACGTTCCTGACCTCCCGCACCGAAGTGGACGCCGCCCGGATCGCGGCGGTCGCCGCCCCCGGCGCTCGTTGCAGAGGAACGCCAGCCGGATCAGGTCACGGAGCCCAAGTGGTCGGCTTGGGAAGCCCTCCGGGGGTGTCTGTGTGGTCAGGTCGAGTGGGCGGGTGGCGAAGCGGTGCAGACCGCACGGTGGCTGCGGGCAGATGCCGGACGGGAGGTCGTGCGAGGTGGGAATGAGCCGATCGGCAGGTGGTCCCGGTCTTCCCTGGACGAGCGAGGGAACACTCTGCATGATCAACTGATGACCACCCCAGAGACCATCGTCGAACGCCAGCTCACCGCCTACAACAGCCATGACCTCGAAGCCTTCGCGGCGACGTACGCCCCCGACGTCCGCATCAACCGCCGCAGCGGCGACCACCTGCTCGGGCGCGACGCCGTGCGGGAGGCGTACGCCGACATGTTCGCCAAGGGCCGCTGCCGGGCCGAGATCGTCGGCCGACTCACCGAGGGCGACTGGGTGGTGGACCACGAGATCGCCCACGGCATCACGGACGACCCGCTCCGCGTGCTGGTCGCCTACCGGGTCCGCGACGGCCTGATCGACCACGTCGACTTCCTCGGCTGACCACCGGACCTCCCTGACCGAACGAACCGTCAGAGGGTTCGGTACCGCTTGGGGGAGCAAGGGCGGTATTCGGGGCTTCAGGGCACGTGCCGGACGGTCGTCCACGGTGCGGGAGTCGGGTTTCCGTCCTCCGGGCTTGAGCACGGAAACCCGACGTGGCAGCAGCTTCCGCTGTTACAGGGGCAGGCGGTAGACGCTACCGCCGTGGAGGCCGGCGTACAGGGAGGGCTCCTGGGGGTCGACTGCGAGGGCGCGTACGTCCAGGTTCGGCAGGTTGCCGGTGACGCTGTGCCAGGTGCTGCCGTTGTCCAGGGAGCGCAGGACGCCTCGACCTGCTGCGATCTCCGTTCCCGGGTACCAGACGCTGGCGGTGGCCGCGAACAGGGTCTCGTTGTGCTGGGCGAGCGCGACAACGCGGATGGGGCGTCCGTCGCCCTCGATGACGGAGGGGGTGAAGGTGGCGCCGTCGTCGTCGCTGTGGCGGATGGTGTCGCCCCCGATGAGCAGGCGGCTGCCGGCGACGAGGACCGTGGTGGCTTCGTGCGGGGTCGCGAGTTCAGCGGTCTCGCCGAAATCGCTGGAGCGGTAGAGGCCGTTGGTGTGGGAGGCCATCCAGATGCGGTCGCCGTTGGCCGGGTCCGCTGCGAAGTCGAGGTAGAAGCGGCCGTGATCGTGCTCCGTCCAGGAGTCACCGGCATCGGACGTCGTACGCACCCCGAGGACCTCTTGGCCGCTGCCGGAATCCAGCCGGCCGAAGGCGTGCAGGACGCGGTCCGGGTTCTGGGGGTCGATGTGGACGGCGAAGATGGCGTCCGGCCACGAGCCCTGCTCCTGCCACGTTTTGCCCGCGTCCCGGCTGCGGTCGGTGGCGCAGCTCAGGTTGACCCTTCGGGTCCTCCACACCAGCGACGGATCTGCTCCCCACGTGCGGATGTCGACGATATGGTTCCCGCTGATGAACAGCCCGTCCGGTGCTTCCCAGTTGGGGCTGGTGATGGGCAGGGGCGTGCGGAGGATGCCCGTCTCGGTGCCGGCCAGGATCGCCTCGTCGGAAACAGCCAGCGTGGTGACCGCGGCCGCGGGGACGCCCACCCGGGTATAGCTGGACCAGTCGCTCGTGCGGTAGAGGCCATGGACACGGTCCGCGGCAAGCCACCGGCCCTCGGGCAGCCGGCAGAACGCGGATACCGTGTCCGCCGGCGGGCGGACCTCCCGGAACCGCCCGTTGCCGGTGTACAGCCGTGCGCCGCCGATCGCCTGGTGCAGAACCTCAGCAGGGCCTGTCCCGGATTCGCTGACCGCGACGGTTCCCCCGGAGAGGTCCTGGATCGGATCGCCCCAGGTGTCGCCGGCGTCTGTGCTGATGACCAGTCTGCTCACGTTGTCCAGAACAACCGCCGCGATCGTGTCACCGGCCGCATCCCAGGAGACAAGGAGTCCAGCTTCCGGGGCGAAGACGACCTTCGGAGGCTGCGGCTCACCGACCGCATCGCGGACGGCGCAGAGAACCCCTTCCTGCTGAGGCTGGAAGATGAGGTCGTCCCCCACGAAGGCGAGCTTGGCGATGTCACGGTCGCCGGCGAGGTCTTCGGAGCGCCAGGTGTCACCGCCGTCCCGGCTGACCCAAGCAGCACCGCCGTGCGTGACCGCCACGAGGAACTTCCCGTTGCGATGTGCGGAGATCGACTGGAAGGACTCGCCCGCCGGCAGTCCGGTCTTCAGCAACTCCCAGGACGAGCCCTTGTCATCGGTACGGAAGACGCTGCTCTCGTGTGCCCCGGACAGGGCTTCGGTGGACAGCCACCACCGTCCCGGCTCCGCGTGGCTGCCGGCGAGGCAGCTCGCCACCGGGTAGCGGGTGGGCGGCTTGACGGCCTGCCAGGTGCTCCCGCCGTCCTCACTCCAGAAACCGCCCACCGTGGCGGGAGAGGAGACCAGAACCGTGGAGGCACCCCCGGGCCCGGAAATGCACTCGACTGTCGCAGCCGACAGATAGGGACCGGCAGCCTTCCACAGTTGGTTCTGCGTAGCCGCACTCGCAGACATCACTTCTCCCTGCCTTGTTGGCCAAGAGGACCCCGGGGCGCCGAAGACCCACAGCCGAAAGTAGCCAGCTGAACTCCCTACGTAGTCCAATTCCGATTTTCCGGCCACCCCGATCGCACAAAATGCCCTGAAGACGCGGGCGTTGCACCGGTCTCGGCCGGGACGACGACCAAGGTCCCGGGCTGCACCAGGAGGCGATCCCATGACGCTCCGCAACCAAATCCCAACCAGCCGGGTGACTTGTGCGAGCGACCATCCGGGGAAGCGAGTCGTTTCCAGGCTCGCGGAGCTCTCAGAGTTGTCCATTCCTGCGAGTGGTGCGGCCGGCGTAGGACTTCGAGGCTGTGGCTGCCGGCAGGGGCGGTCATCACCAAGCGGGTCTGCTGGCGGTCCGGGGTGCGCAGTGTCTGCCGGCTGCCCGGAGAAACCGGGTGCACCCGAGGCCGCGCCGCGCCGAGGGGGCCTTGCGTCGCGGGATGCCAGTGGGGCTCCGACCGGCTTGCTCCCCGGTACTGAGAATGGCAGGATGCGCTCAGCCCTGGCTCCCCGGGCGGCCGATGCGGAATGGTGCGCCCCGTGGCTACGGAAGATGAGACGGCGGGCGGGTTCGCCGCCGAACTGCGGCGCCTGCGGGGACTGCAGGGCATGTCGCTGACAGGGCTGGCGCGGTCGATCCACTACAGCAAGGGCTACCTCAGCAAGATCGAGACCGGCGGCAAGCCACCCACCCTCGACATCGCCCGACGCTGCGACGACGTGCTGAAGGCGGACGGCGCGCTCGTGCGGCTGGTCCAGTCGCACGAACACGCACCCACCGCTCAGGACAGTGACACGGACGAGGCCTGCCCCTATCGGGGGCTCGCCGCGTTCGGACCGCAGGACGCCGAGTGGTTCTTCGGCCGCGAGGCGGCGACGGCCGAGCTGGTCGGGCAGTTGGCCGAACGGATCGGCGACGGCCCCCTCGCTGTGGTCGCACCCTCCGGCGCGGGGAAGTCCTCGCTCCTGCGGGCAGGTCTCCTGCCCGCACTGCGGCACGGTGCGCTGCCGACCGTCGGATCGGACTCCTGGCCGGTGGTGGTGTGCACACCTACGGAGCATCCGCTGAAGGAACTTCTGCGGTGTGTGGACGCCGCGTTGGGGACCACCGCCGCCGAAATCGCTCCCGAGGAAGTGGCCGCCCTGCCACGGATGCTCCTCGACGCGGTGCGGGGAGCGCCCGACCGCCCCGGACTGGTGCTGCTGATCGACCAGTTCGAGGAGGTGTTCACCCTGTGCTCGGACGACGCGGAGCGACGGGACTACATCTCCGTGCTGAGCGGGCTGTCCAGGGCCGCGGAGCTTCCCGTGGTCGTCGTCCTCGGCATGCGCGCCGACTTCTGCGGCCACTGCCTCGACCATCCGGAGCTGGTGGAGGTCTTCACGCACGGCCTGTTCGCACTCGGCACGATGACCGCTGCCGAGCTCCGCGAGTCGATCGTCCGGCCTGCCGAACGGGCCGGTCTGACCGTCGAGCCAGGCCTTGTGGAACTGCTGCTGAGCGACCTCGGCACCCGGTCCGGGATGGGTGCCGGGTCGCTGCCGCTGCTCGCCCACGCCTTGTACGTCACGTGGCGTGAGCGGACCAGCCGTACCCTGACCGTCGCCGGCTACCTGGCGACCGGCGGTATCCACGGGGCGGTCGCTCGCACCGCCGAGTCCGTGTTCACGCGGCTCGGCTCAACGGAACAGGTCATGGCCCGACACCTCCTGCTGCGCCTCGTGCAGGTCGGCGACGCCGGTGCCGAGACTCGCCGTCCAGCTGAACGCAAGCTCCTGATACCGCAGTTGCCCGATCCTGCCTCCGGCGCTCTGGCACTCGACGCGCTCATACGCGCGCGGCTGGTCACCGCGCACAGCGCCACCGTCGAGATCACCCACGAGGCCCTGCTGCACGCCTGGCCCAGGCTGCGCGGCTGGATCGACGCCGACCGGGCGGGCCTGGTGATGCGGCAGCAACTCGGCGTGGCAGCCGCCGAGTGGGCCGGTGCCGCGCACGACCCGAGCCTGCTGTACCGGGGGGCCAGGCTCGCCGCCGCAGTCGATTGGGTGGAGCAGTCGGCCGGACGGGCCGAACCGGGCCCGGACGAGGCCTCGTTCCTGGCCGCGAGCCAAACCGAGGAACGGCGCAGGAAGCTGATCGCGCTGCGGCAGATCCGCGTCCGGCGCGCCCTGCTGGTCACCCTCGCAGCACTCCTCGCGGTGGCGCTCGTGGCGGGTGCACTCGCCTTCCAGCAACGTTCACAGGCGGTCGCGCAGCGCCAGGTGGCGCAGTCGCAGGCCATGGCCGTGCGGTCCGCCTCGCTCGCGAGCGGGCAGCCGGAGGCATCCATGCTCCTTGCTGCCGAGGCGTACCGGACCGCGCCGACCACCGAGGCGCGGGGCGCCCTGCTGAGCACCCAGGCCCAGTACTTCGACGGGCGGCTCTCGGGGCACTCGGGCCCGGTCAACGCAGTGGCGTTCAGCCCCGATGGGCACACCCTCGCCTCAGCGAGTTCGGACGGCACGGTACGCCTGTGGGACGTGGCCCGGCGCCGGGAGATCGCCACACTGTCCGGGCACACCCGTCCGGTTGTGTCGGTGGCCTTCGCCCCCGATGGGCACACCCTCGCCTCCGCGAGTTCGGACGGCACGGTACGGCTGTGGGACGCGGTGCGCCACCGCGCGCTCAACACGCTGACCGGGCACAGCGGTCCGGTGCGGTCGGTCGCCTTCAGCCCGGACGGACACACGCTCGCCTCGGGCGGCGCTGACCGCACCGTCAGGCTCTGGGACCTGCCGGGTGGCAGCCCGCGGGCCGTGCTCACCGGCCACAGCGACGAGGTGAAGGGCGTCGCGTTCAGCCCCGACGGGACGGCCGTCGCCTCCGCAGGCGCCGACCACACGGTGCGCCTGTGGGAGTCGTCCGACGGCACCCCACGCGCCACCCTCACCGGCCACACCGATGCCGTGCTCGCAGTGGCGTTCAGGCCGGACGGGCACATCCTCGCGTCGGGCGGTGCGGACCGTACCGTCAGGCTCTGGGACCTGCCGGGCGGTAGCCAACAAGCCGTGCTCACCGGCCACAGCGACGATGTGAACGCGGTGGGGTTCACCCGAGAGGGCAACACCCTCATCAGCACCAGCGGGGACGGCACGGCCAAACTGTGGGACACCGCGAGCCGCCGCCTGACCACCACGCTGTCGGGCCACACCGACTACGTCCAGGCGGTCGCCGCCGGACCGGACGGCCGACTGGCCACCGCAGGATTCGACCAGTCAATCGTGCTGTGGGACCTGCACCGGTCCGTGCTCGCCAGCCGCCCGTTCGCCGAGACCTGGCAGTCCGCGTTCTCCCCGGACGGGCGGTTGCTGGCATCGGCGGGCGCGGACCACACCGTACGACTGTGGGACGTCGCCCACCGCACACTCGAAGCCACCCTCAACGGACACGACGGAGCAGTATTCGGCGTCGCCTTCTCACCGGACGGACGACTACTGGCATCGGCAGGCGCCGACCACACCGTACGACTGTGGGACGTCGCCCACCGCACACTCGAAGCCACCCTCAACGGACACGACGGAGCAGTATTCGGCGTCGCCTTCTCACCGGACGGACGACTGCTGGCATCGGCAGGCGCCGACCACACCGTGAAGTTGTGGGACGTCCCCCGCCGCGCTCTGCGGACCACCCTCACCGGCCATACCGACTTCGTGAACGCCGTCGCCTTCAGCCCGGACGGCCGCACCCTGGCGACCGGGAGCGACGACCTGACGGTGCGGCTGTGGGACGCCGTCGAGGGGCGGAGCCGCGCCGTCCTCACCGGGCACACCGGCTCGGTTCGCGGTGTCGCCTTCGCCCCGGACGGCCGGACGCTGGCCAGCTGCGGCAACGACGGCACCGTACGCCTGTGGGATCCGGTGCGCGGGGCGCTCCGCAACTCCCTTCGCGGACACACCGGTTCGGTACGTTCCGTCGCATTCTCCCCCGACGGAGAACTCCTCGCCAGCAGTGGCAGCGACCAGACCGTACGCCTGTGGGATCCCGCTACCGGACAGCCGTACGCCACCTTGAGCGGGCACACCGGCGCCGTGTGGAGCGTCGCCTTCGACCCCCGCGACCCGGGATCGCTCGTGAGCAGCAGCCTCGACGGAACCGTGCGGCTGTGGGTGACGGACACCCGGAAGCGGAATGACGAAGTGTGCCGGATGACCGGGGACATCGGCGGCGAGCGCTGGGCGAAGCTCCTTCCCGACCTGCCCTACCGGAGGGTCTGCGACCCGACCTGACTCGCCCGCCCACCTCACTGTTTCCCTGCCCGTTTCCCGTTTCCCACGCCACAGGAAACACCTGGACCCTCGACAACGCCCCGTTGCGCACCACAGTCTCGGATCACCGCGACCGGCACCCAGTGCCCACGCGGAATCCCATCGACCGTACGACGCACACCGAACGGGGACTGTCGATGCCACGCACCACCTCACGACCATCCGGGGCAGGACCACCCTCGGGACCGCCCGCCGCGCAACCGCTCGCCCGGAGACTGACCAACTCCGGAGCAAGGGCCTTGCGACGGGCCGGCTCGGCCCTGAGAACGGCCACCGTCGCCGTCGTCGCTCTGACGGCATGCGCGGTCGGTCCGCTGACACAGGCCGCTCAAGCCGCACCGTCCGCCGGCCCCGCCTGCGGCGTGCTCGCACAGGGCGCCTCCGCGGTCGCCCAGAGCGCGATACAGGCGGCCTGCGGGCAGATCGGCGTCTGGTACACCTGGGCCGGGGGCCACGGTCCCCAGCCGGGAGCCACCTACGGGCAGGTCGACCCCTCCGATCCGGAGCGCAGCGCACACGACCCCGAGCGGCTGGGGTTCGACTGCTCAGGGCTCGTCCGGTACGCGTACGCCAAGGCGACCGGGCAGGACATCCTGAGCGGCAGCGCCAACACCCAGTACCACACCTCGCACGCTTCAGCACGGTTCACCGCCGACCAGGGCACGGGACCGCTGCTCCCCGGAGACCTGCTGGTCTGGGGCGGCGAGAACAGCATCCACCACATAGCGATCTACCTGGGCGCCGGAAAGATGGTCGAGGCGCAGCAGTCCGACACCCGCATCATGGTCAGCGACGTACGGCTCAACGGCGAATACCACGGTGCGGTGCGCATCGACGGCGGCCCGGCCCAGGGCGGCGACTTCTCCACCTGGAGCACAGGGGTGTGGACCCACACCCAACCGTCCACGACCAGCCCCCGGGTTCACCAGTTCGCCGGCCCGACCTCGGTCCGCATCGGCTGCCAGAAGCACGCCCAGCCGGTGACCGCTGAGGGCACCACCAACGACGCCTGGTCCTACCTGCCCGACTACGAGGCGTGGATCACCAATATCTACATCAAGGGCCCGGCCTGGCTGCCCGGTGTGCCCACCTGCCCCTGACCCGGGCCGTCACTCACGGCTCCGATCATCAAGCACCTGACATCACATAGGAGTTCACCATGAACATGCGCAAGAAGCTCGCCGCCCAGGTCGCCGCGACCACTCTGCTGGCCGGTCTGGTCACGGTCGGCATGGGTGCGACCTCCGCCCAGGCGTCCGGCTCCACGGTCCACGGCTGCGCGTCCGGCAACGTGTGCATCTACCCGCAGGACGCAGGCTGGAACAACGACCAGCCGTCCTACCAGTTCGCGAGCCGCGGGGCCCACAACCTCTCCGGCCAGGAGGGCTACCACTACGTGTTCAACAACCAGACGGAAGGCTGGACCGCGCACCTCATGACGGGCTATAACGGCACCGGAACGAACGCCTTGACGATCTCCCAGGACTGGGCCGCGAACTGGAACCTCTCGCCGATCAACTCGATCACGCTCCAGCCGTAGGCGCACACCGCCCAGCCGGGGCCGGGCCTCCCCTGGGAGGTCCGGCCCTGGCGCCGCCCCCGCCCGCCGCACGGCCCTGGCGCAACCGTCGGTATCCTGTGGTGGAATGCGGCGCGCGGCGACAACTTCACCACCGGCAACTACGCCGAAGAGCAGAGCGCGCGTCTCGCCGGTTACAGCTACGCCGGGATCTCGACATACATCTGCCCGTACCGGGCGAGCGGCACCTTGCCGCCGTACCAGTTCTGGAGCAACGCCCGGCAGGACAACTTCGTCACGGCCACCCAGGCGGGCATCTACGCGGCTCGCCGTCGCTGAACTCCACCAAGCGCTGGACGACGTCGGCCTCCCGCAGATCGTGGTCACCACCCGGCTGATCGGCGATCAGAAAGAAGCCGAGGACAGCGGATTCACCGGGTCCCCGACCGCATACCGCGCGGGGAACATCACGCCGCTTCGGCGCCGGCTCTATGCCTCGAGGGTCTTCGCGGCGTCGCGGATGACGTCGAGGACGAAATCGGGGTGCGAGAGCATGGGCACGTGGCTGCTGTCGACGGCGTAGGTCTTCGCGCCGATGCGCTCGGCGGCGGCCCGCTCCAGGTCCGGGTTCACGGTGCGATCGTTGTTCGCGACGATGTACCAACTCGGCTTCGTACGCCAGGCGGTGCCGGGAACCTGCTGGTTGAACAGATCCGGGACGGGCACGGCGCCCGTCGCGAGGACGAGCTTCTGCTCGGCCGCCGGCAGATCGCCGCAGAAGTCGCCGACACCCGACTCGAGGAGCCAGATGCGGCCGTCGGCGATGTCGATGTGCTCGAAGACGGGCGTGCTGGCGAACTTGTCCTGTTGGTCCTGCGAGGTCTCGTCCTCGTCGGGGGCGAGCGCGGCGATGTAGACCAGAGCGCCCACGCGGTCGTGAATGCCGGCCTTGGTGATCAGGGTGCCGCCGTAGGAGTGACCGACGAGCACGACCGGGCCGTGCACGTGGTTGATGGCGCGGGTCACACACGCGACGTCGCCCTCAAGTGAATCGAGGCCGTGCTGCGAGCTGAAGACCTCGTGCCCTTCCGCCTGGAGCGTGGGAATGAGCTTGGTGAAGCACGACCCGTCGGCCCAGAGTCCGTGGGCGAAGACGATGCTCGCCTTGCTGGCCATGATTTCCTCTTTCCCAGACACCAAGCCACAATGGCAAAACTACAATGCGTATACACTCTATTACTCTTCGCACACAGCCGCGACCGCCCCTCGGTCCGAGACCATTCGGCAATCCCGCCCCCTCCCCCGCCCTCGCCGCGCTCGGACGGCACGCCGCTATTCAACCGATTGGTTGACGAGCCCGGACTCCGGCTCTATGGTTATTTAACCAATTGGTTGAGTACAAGGGGTGCTAGGTGACCGACGACCGGCTGTCGCTGGTGTTCTCCGCACTGGCCGACCCCACGCGGCGCGACATCGTGGCCCGGCTCGCCGCCGGGGACGCCACGGTCAACGAGCTGGCCGAGCCGTACGACGTCACGGTGCAGGCCGTGTCCAAGCACATCAAGGTTCTGGAGGACGCAGGTCTGGTCAGTCGCAGCAGAGACGCCCAGCGGCGCCCCTGCCACCTCGAGACAAAGGTCTTCGACCTGATGACGAAGTGGATCGAGCGCTATCGGCGCGAGGCGGAGGACCGTTTCCGCCGACTCGACGCCCTTCTCGAACAGATGGGCGAGCAGCCGGCGACGGGCACCCCGACGAAAGAGGCGGCATCATGAGCACCACCGACACGCACCACGGCAACGAGACGCGGATCGTGGCCGACCCGGATCTGCCCACCATCCTGATCATCCGAGAGTTCGACGCGCCGCCGGATCGTGTGTTCCGGGCGTACACCGACCCCGATCTGGTCGTCCAGTGGCTCGGCCCTCGCCGGCTCACGATGCGGATCGACCAGTACGACGCGCGCAGCGGTGGCTCCTATCGCTATGTGCATCGCGCCGACGACGGAACCGAGTACGGCTTCCACGGTGTGTTCCACGAGGTGCGCCCCAACGAACGCATCGTGCAGACCTTCACCTACGAGGGCTTCCCGGACGGCGTCAGCCTGGAGACGGCCGTCTTCGAGGACCTCGGTGGCCGCACCCTGGTCACCGGCAAATCGCTCATGGACTCCATCGAAGCCCGCGATTCGATGCTCAAGAGCGGCATGGATCACGGCGTCCGCGAAGGCCACGAGCGACTTGACGAGCTGCTCGGCGGCCAACCGAGCAACGGCGTCGACCGAGACACCGAGACGGGATCTTGATCATGACGAGAACAGCAGCCGATGAGCACCGCACCGTGGCACGCGTATTCACCGACCGCGTACGCGGCACGGATCCCGAGGCATGGGACAACCCGGCGCCGTGCGAGGGGTGGGCTGCGAGGGACGTCGTCCGTCACCTCGTCGAGTGGTTCCCCGCCTTCCTGAAAGCCGGCGCCGGAGTCGAACTGCCGAAAGGGCCCTCGGTGGACGACGACCCGGTGGCCGCCTGGGCGATGCACCGCGATGGAGTGCAGGCCCTCCTCGACGATCCGGCCACCGCACACAAGCTGCTGTCGAACCCGCACATCGGAGAGATCCCACTGGCCCAGGCGGTCGACCAGTTCTACACCTCTGATGTCTTCATGCACACCTGGGACCTGGCCCGGGCCACCGGCCAGGACGAACACCTCGATCCCGCCAAATGCGCCCAGTTGCTCGACGGGATGCTGCCGCTCGACGACGTGCTCCGAGCGAGCGGGCAGTACGGGCCGCGGGTAGAGGTGCCAGAGGGAGCCGATGTCCGCACTCGCTTGCTCGCGTTCATCGGCCGCAAGCCCTGACGAGCCGGAAGACACCATCGGCGGGGCCAGCGCAGGCCATCGCTGGTGCGGTGCACGTACGCCCGCACGGCGTCGGCGTCAGGGTGTTCCGCCGCCCCTCGCACCGGCTTGAACTGGGTGCAGTCCGCTCGCTGCCCTGGCGTGACTACTAGGCCGTGTCTGACAAATCCCTCCCCCAGCTACCGCTGGGAGATGCCCCCAGCCCGGGGCGCCTGGCGGGATTTGTCAGACACGGCCTAGGCCGTGTTTTAGAAGTTGTCGGCGTGATGGGTGGGGCTTGTGGGAAAGCGTCGGGCGGCGATCCAGATGGTGAGGTCGTAGGCGATTCGGTCGATGCTGGTCTCCGTGATGACGTCATGTTCGCGGCGGGTGATGTCGCGGCGGACGACTTCATAGCCACCTTCGTCGAGGACCGCGACGGAGGTGAACCAGGCGGGGTCGTCTTCGTCGGGTTGGATGACGATGAAGGTGTTGTTCGAGCCGTTGAGGTCGTCGATCAGCATGAACAGGGCGTCCTCGGACGGGTCGTCGATGTGGTCGCCGCTCTCACTGTCGGCGCGGTAATACGCAGCCCCCATCGCCACTGTCTCCCCTCAATCCGCTGACCTGACCGCGGCCAGAATGACATGCAGGACTGACACCTCTGACGGGTCACAGCCATTCGTTGATCGCGGCGATGAGGACAGTTGCTTCGAAGCGGACCGCTAGCTTGTCGAACCGAGTGGCCACCGCCCGATTTCGTTTGAGCCGGTTGATGCCGCACTCGACTGCGTGCCGGGCTTTGTAATCCTCGCGATCGAAGGCCGGAGGCCGACCGCCGGCCGTCCCGCGGCGCTTGCGGTGACCGGTCTGGTCGGCTGGTTCCGGGATCGTGCAGCGGATCCCGCGCCGACGCAGATACGCACGGTTCGCGCGTGACGAATAGGCCTTGTCTCCCCGCACTCGCAGCGGACGGACCCGGGGCCGGCCCAGTCCGAGGCGAGGAACACGAATGGCTTCCAACACGGCCCTGAACTGCGGACTGTCTCCGCGCTGTCCGGCTGTCACCAGCAGCGATAACGGTCTCTGCCCTTGTTCGCAGGCCAGGTGAATCTTCGTGGTCCACCCTCCGCGCGAACGGCCCAGGCCGTGGTCGTCCAGTTCGGCCTGGCTGCCGCCCGGCGGCTCCTTCTGAGCCTGCCCATCGCGCCGGGCACCGGCCGCGTGTTGATGGGCCCGACAGATCGTGGAGTCGACGCTGACCTCCCATGTGATCAGCCCGGAAGCGTCCGCCCGAGCCTGCAGCCCGGTCAGCACCATGGCCCATGTCCCGTCACGTTGCCAACGGCGGAAGAGTCCGTAGACCGTCTGCCACGGACCGTATCCCGCCGGCAGATCCCGCCACGGGGCGCCGGTCCGCACCCGCCAGCGGATTCCGTCAATCAACCGCCTCCGACACACCGACGGCCTACCCAACACGGCGACCGGCAACAACGGCCCAAGCGCCGCCCACTGATCATCAGAAAGATCCCCTCGCCCCACACCGAGATCATCACGGAGCGAGGCGAGATGCGGACCCCAGATCTAAAACACGGCCTAGTCCCGTAGGCGGATCAGTCCATCCTGGAGCTGTGGGTTGCGGCGTGTTCGCCAGGTGGTCAGGGCGGCGTACAGCGCGGTCAGGCCGGTGATCGCTGCGAGGGCGGCGAAGCCGAAGCGGGTATCGCTGTGGTCGGTGAGCGTCGCGACGGCGAGCATGACCAGGATGGTCGAGGTGAGTCCGATCGCGTTCGCCCGGCCGAAGGCCCGGCCCACCTGGTCGTACGGGGCCGCCTCCAGCAACAGGGCCCGGCTGGCTATCCGGGCCTGGCCAAAGCTCCAGGCACCGAGGAAGACCGTCACGGTGAGCACAGCCGGGCCGAAGTGGGGCTGCAGCGCCAGCATCGTGTCATTGACCAGGTAGCCGACCAGCGCGATGCGCAGGTCGGGAAAACGATTGATCCGGCCGTAGGCGACGGCGGCGAGCAGGAACCCGGTACCGCCGACGGCATCGACGATCCCCAGCAGACCCGGCCCGTCGGCCAGTTCCTTGAGCACGAGGATCGGCAGCAGCGCGTTGAAGACAGTCACGACGATGTTGCCCTGGGCGTACAGCAGGATGAGCGGCCCGACCGGCATGCGCGAGCCATCGCCGCCCACCGGCTCGCCGGACGCGGTGGACAGCGGCTTTGCGGGCCGCCTGCCGACTTGGTGGACGAAGAGCCCGGAGACCGCGAAGGTAGCCGCGTTGAAAGTGAACAACAGGTCGGGTCCGAGGCCTTGCACGGCCCATCCCCCGACCGAGGCCGAGAGGAGCGAGCCGGCCTGGAGCGCGATCTCATACCGGGCGTTGAACCGGCGGAGTTCACCGGATGGCACTCGTTCCTTGATCAGAGCCGCGCTCGTCGGCATGAACAGCGCGCTGACCACGGCGAGTGCGAAGTTCGAGCCGTACACGATGTGGCTGCTGTGGCCGCCCAGCGGAAGTGCGAGGGCGGCCACAGCGCTGGTCAGGTCGCAGCCGAGCCAGAGCCTGCGCCGGTCGAACCGGTCGGCGAGCCGGCCGAACCACGGGGAGAGCACCGCCTGGGGAAGCGCGACCGCGATGAACAGCCAGCCGACCGCGAGCATCGTCCCGTTCGCCCGGACGAGCAGCAGCGTGGAGGCGATCAGCTGGATGTTGTTCCCGAGCGAGGTGACGAACGTCGCCGGGACCAGCAGCCGCGCACTCAGGAGAACGCTCCGGCGTGGGCGGTCGCCCAGTCCTCGAAGGTGCGCGCGGGGCGGCCGGTGACGACCTCGACCGTCGGCAGGACCGGGGCGTCGTCGAAGTCTCCGTCGGAGAAGAACCGGAAGAAGGCGTCGACGTACCGTTCCGGGACCGTACGGCTCATCTCGGCCCGTGCCTCGGCGTCGGGCTGGGCACGGAACGTCAACGGGCGGCCGAGGACCCTGGCGAGGGTCGCCAGGCGGTCGGCCGGGCGCAGGGCCTCGGGGCCGCTGATCTGGAGGTGCCTGCCGTGGTACTCCGGGTCGGTCAGCACCGCCGCCGCGACCGAGGCGATGTCGTACGGGTCGATGACGGCGATCCCGACCTCGGCGAAGGGCGCATGGACCTCGTCGCCGTCGCGGAGTTGCGGGACCCACTCGAAGGTGTTCGACATGAAGCCGCTGGAACGGAGGATCGTCCAGCCGACTCCGGACCCGCGGACTGCCGCCTCGGAGTCCTGGTGCATCGCGACGACAGCGTTCGCCGGGTCGCCGCCTGCCACCGACCGGGACGACAGCAGGACGACGTGTCCGGCCCCGGCCGAGCGGATCCGGGCCAGAACGCCGCGCATGTCGGCGAACCCGCCGAGGAGGAAGACGCTCTCCACTCCGTCGAGCGCACCGGTCAGGGTCTCGGCGCGGTTCAGGTCCCCGGTCACGACCTCCACGCCCGGCCGGGCCTCGAACGCCTCCGTGTCGCGGATCAGCGCACGCACCGGCCGTCCCGCCGCGGCGAGCACGCCGACCAGCTCCCCGCCGACATTGCCGGAAGCCCCCGTCACCAGGATCATTTCTCAGCCTTTCCGTTGTTCTCGAAGTCCAGGGCCAGATAGCGGGAGTCCTGGTACCGGCAGAAGAGGGTCATGCAGACCACGGCCGCGGGGACGCCCAGCGGCACCATGAACGCGGTGTGCTCCCGCCCCGAGATCGACACCGCGACAAGGACCGCGCCCGCCCCGGCGACGATGCTGTTGATGGAGGCGACCATGCTCGCGGTGGTGGACAGTCCCAGCAGCCGGCTCCGCCGGGTGCCGAGCGAGGCGAGCGCCTCGGCGCGCTCGTCGTGGCGGGTCCCGCCGCCCCACTCGGTGAAGAAGTACGGCGCCCGGGGATCCAGTTCACGGTAGTACTCGCGGATCCGGGCGATCCCCGCGAGGTACCGGAGGTTCTGTACACCCGTGTCGACCAGCCGTACCGAAGTGAAGAAGCCGAGGATCAGCAGTGCCGGGATCACCGTCGCCACGAACGGCACGAACATGTGCGGAGACTGGGCGGCGAAACCGGTCGCTACCAGCGAACTGGAGAGCGCCGCCAGATAGAGCGAAGCCCGGCCGGTGGACTCGCTGACCGTGGTGGAAGCCGCCGACTGCAGGACGAAATGCTCGGTCACCAGGGCCGACATGAACGCGGCCTGATTGTCGTCGCTCATCGGGCCGGCACGTCGAAGACGGCCTTGCCCCGCAACGTACGGCCGGTCAGCGCGTCTGCGGCCTCGGCAAACCGCTCCCACAAGCCGTGCCAGCCGATGGCTGCCCGGAGCCGCCCTTCCGCGACCAGCTTCAGCAGGACCTTGAGCTGCTGCTGCCGGTCGGTGATTCCGCCGCCGTTGAAGACCGAGGTGATCGAGGTCGGATCCTTACGGCCCAGCGTCGACCCGGCAGGGAAGAGCGCGGCCTGCCCGGAGGCCCAGCCGACGCTCTGCGCGTTCCCTCCCGAGGCCAGCAGCGCGTACGCCTCGACCAGTTGAGGCCCGCCCACCATGTCGATGATCACGTCGACCGGCTCCGCCACCGCGTCCAGGCCGAGAACGACTTCGGCCGCGCCCAGCTCTGGCAGGCCCGTGCCGGAGGTGCGGGAGCCGACCGAGGCGATCACATGCGCGCCGCCGATCGCGGCGAGTTGCACTGCGAACGAGCCGACTCCCCCGGACGCCCCGGTCACCAGGACCCGCCGTCCGGCGATCGGGCCGGCCTGCCAGACCGCGCGCAGCGCCGTACCTGCCGCCACCGGTAGGGTCGCCGCGACCGCCAGGTCCACCGACTCCGGCACCACCGCCACATCGGCACTGTCGACCGCGCGGAGCTCAGCCCAGCCGCCGCCTTCAGCGAAGGAGACAACCCGGCTGCCGACCGCGGGTCCGCTGCCGTCGGCGGCCGCCGCGACCACGATGCCCGCAGCATCGAACCCGGGAACCGCCCCCGGTTCCGACAGCCCGGCGAACCGCAGTTCGGCAGCGTTCAGCGAGGAGTTCAGGACCTCGATCAGGACCTGTCCGGGGCCCTGCGCCGGGGCCGGTGCCTCGCCGAACCGGATCTTCGAGTGACCGGCCGGATCAACGATCAGGGCGCGCATGGAACGGTCCTCCTTCATGGGTTCCTCAGCCAGGAGCCGAGGAGCCGGGTGGGGGCGGGCATTACGGTGCAGGTCATCGCGAGGGTGCGGAGGCTGGTGACGGCCGGATTCCCCCGGAGCAGGAACCGGTCCGCCGGGATCACCGAGCCGACGAGGACGGCCAGGACCACGACCGGGCTTCTGATGGCCGGGGAAGCCTGCGGCCGCAGCGAGCATCGTCGTGACGACCTGCTCGTAGTCGGCCTCACATCCGGGCTTGGGTCGGGTGGTGACCTGGGCGGTGACCCCTGATCCGGACATGAACGTGCGCTCCTGGAAGCAGGTGGTCAGAACATCGCGCCGTTGGCGCGCACGGTCTGGCCGGAGACCCAGCCGGCCTCGGCGCCGACCAGCCAGCCGACGACGGGCGCGACGTCCTCGGGCAGGCCGAGGCGGTTGCGGGGGCTGTGATGGGTGGCGGCCTCGATCGACTCGGGCGTCTCCGCGCCCCGGTAGAACGAGTCGTCGATCGGGCCGGGAGCGACCGCGTTGACCGTGATGCCGCGCACCCCGAGTTCCTTGGCTGCGGCGAGCACCATGCGCTCGACGGCGGCCTTCGAACCCGAGTACAGCCCGTACGGGCCGGTCATGATCGATGTCAGCGTGGTGGAGAGCACCACGTAGCGCCCGCCGTCGGAGAGAGCGTTGGCTGCGGCCCGCAGCGTGTTGAACGCGCTCCGGGTGTTCAGATTGATCAGATGGTCGAAGTCCTCGTCGGTGAAGTCGGCGAGCGGCTTCTTGATGACCGCGCCCGGCGTGTGGACGACGATGTCGATCCGGCCATGGCGGGCCGCAACGTCGAAGAACAGTTTGTCGACGTCGGCCGAGGATGTGGCGTCGGAACGGACCGCCTCGGCCGTCACGCCGTGCTTTTCCAGGACGGTGACGGTGTCGAGAGCAGCCTGCTCGTTGCCGAGATAGCTGATCACGGTGGTGGCGCCGCGGGAGGCGAGGTTCTCGGCGAACGCCGCTCCCTGGTTGCGCGAGCCGCCGACCACGAGAGCGACTTTCCCTTCGAGGTCACGTATCGATACGGGTGGGGGCATGGGCTCGTCCTTTGCCAGGCTTGAGGGGAACAGGATCCAGTGTGGATTTCGGCCGATCGCCGGGTCCAATACGCATCAGCTATCGACTGATGCCCGAAGGCTCTGTCGGGATCAGCCAGGACTGGGCGCTCGCGGTCGCCAGGACCGTCTGGAGCAGGGCCAGCCCGGCCGGACACAGGTCGTCGGGACGCCAGAAGATGTCAAGGTCGATCGGTGGCAGATCCTCGTGGAGCGGCACCGAGACGAGATGCCCCGGCAGATGCGGAGCCACCGATCTCGGAACGAGGGTGAACCCCTCACGGCCTCGGAGCGGGGTCCGCCGCAATCCTGGCAGTGGATGCTCCCAGAGCGGGAAGTCCGCCTCGGCGGCGCCGAGCGCCTCCACCACCTGGTCGTAGTAGCCCGGAGCGAGATGCCGCGCGAAGAAACAGAACGTCTCGCCGTGCAGGTCGTCGAGCGAGATGGCGGGAACAGCGGCCAGCCGATGCCCGACGTCCACGATCGCCACCAGCGGCTCACGACGCAGGACGGCCCTGAGCAGGCCGTCACGCTGGACCATGCCGTACGACAGAGCCAGGTCCAGTCTGCGATCTCGCAGCGCCAACTCCAGATCGGGCGTCCAGGCCTCGCGTGCGTCCACCTGGATGCCTGGATGGCTGTCGTGGACGGCCGCCAGCAGCCTCGGCACGGTGTCATAGCCCGCGACCCCGACGTAGCCGAGCCGGGCATGCCGGGTGCCGGCTGCCCTCAACGTGCGTTCCACCAGCCCGTCGGCCTCGGCCAGCAGCAGCCGGGCCGACTCCACGAAGACCTCTCCCGGCACCGTCGGCCTTGTCGGCCGTCGGTCGAACAACCGTACCCCTATGGCACGTTCCAGATCCCGGATCTGCCGACTCAACGACGGCTGCGCGAGATGCAGCCGTGCGGCCGCCCGCTGAAACCCTCCCTCGTCCGCCACCGCGATCACGTACCGGAGCACCCTCAGATCCACCTGCATACTTCATCCCCTCGATCAATGGAGAAGGACCGTCCCGCGGGTCCCACCCCGGTGGAGAGGGTCGTGGAGACGCCTGGCAAACCGCTGGTAGCGCATGTCAGCCATTCAGGTCGCCCTGGCCGCGGGCGAGTTCGGCCTGGGCCTGGCGGAACCGGGCCAGGGCCGAACGGCTCGGGCAGACCCCGGCCGGGGCAGGCGGAGGATCTTCGTCCACCAGGTCCAGGACCCGGTGGAGCCACAGGTCCGCCTCGGCACGGCACCCTCGGAGCAGCCAGTACCAGACGAGCGCTCCGCAGAGCCTCAGGGCCCGTTCGACGTCACCGGCCGAGATCGCCCAGTCGAGGGCCGCCACGCAGTTGTCGTTCTCGACGGTCAGCCGGGCGATCCAGTCGGCCTGTTCCGAGGTGCGCAGCATGGGTTCGGCTCGCTCCACCAGGTCCAGGAAGTAGTCGGCGTGAGTCCTCGCCACCGCGGTGCTCTCCCCCGCCGCCTCCAGTTCCTCGGCGGCGTACGCCCTGATCGTCTCCAGCATCCAGTAGCGCTCACCGTCGGTCTCCACCAGGGACTTGTCCACCAGCGAGGTGAGCGATTCGAGCACGTCGCCGCCGCAGACCCGCTCGGCGCTGTCCATGGTCGCGGTTCCGGAGAAGACCGAGAGCCTGCGGGCGAGCTCGCGCTCAGGGCCGGTGAGTGACTCCCAGCGCCAGGCGACGACGGCGCGGAGAGTCTGGTGCCGGGGCAGCACCGCCCGGCTGCCGCCGGTCAGCAACCGGAACCGGTCATCGAGCCGGGCCGCGATCCGAGCCGGGCTCAGCGCCCGCAGCCGGGCGGCGGCGAGTTCGATGGCGAGCGGCAGACCGTCCAGCCGACGGCAGATCGCGCAGACGTCCGCGCAGTTGTCCTTGTCGAGGACGAAGCCGGGCCGGACGGCCACGGCCCGGTCGGTGAGCAGCCGTACGGCCGGGAACCCGGCCGCCTCGGCCACGGTGGCGTCGGCCGGCGGAAGCGCCAGCGGCGGCACCGGACAGAGCATCTCGCCGTCCACCCCGAGGGGTTCCCTGCTCGTGCAGAGCACCGTCAACTCAGGACAGCGGGCGAGGATCCCGTCGATCAGCGGGGCCACCGCCTGCAGCAGATGCTCGCAGTTGTCGACGATGAGCAGCAACCGCTTGCCCGTCAGTACCGCCACGAGCTGGTCGGACGGGTCGCCTTCGAGGATGTCGCGGACACCGAGGGCCGACAGTATCGCGCTGCCCACCGACGCGCCGTCAGTCACCGGGGCGAGCTCGACCAGCCAACTCCCGCTGGGCCAGCGGTCGGCCAGCCGGATCGCCGCCTCGCAGGCCAGCCGGGTCTTTCCAACTCCGCCAGGGCCCACCAAGGTGACCAACCGGGTGACGTCGAGCAGCGCACCGGTCCGGACGACCTCGGCGTCCATCCCGACGAAGCTGGTCAGCCTGCTCCGCAGATTGGTCGGCGGACCGACGGGGAGCATCGTGCTGCGAAGGGCCTCGGCCAGAGCGGGCGACGGATCGACTCCCAGCTCCCCGGCGAGCAGGTCGCGGGTCCGTTCGAAGGTCTCTGTCGCCTCGGATCGCAGCCCTGCCGCCGCCTGGGCCCGGATCAGCCGGGCCGCGAGGGACTCGCGCAGTGGCTGCGCGGCGGCGGCTGCCGCGAGTTCCCGGACGAGCTCAGCGGCCCGGCCGAGAGCCAGGTAGGCGTCCGCCCTGGCCTCCACGGAGTCGAGCCGCTGGTCCTCGAGGAACCGGAGCTCCGAGGGGGCGGGGCCGCGCCAGAGTTCGAGCGCCTCGTCGAGCAGGGCCGCCGCAGAGTTGGCGTCGCCACGCCGCAGGGCCACTCGGCCCTGGGCGGCGAGCCGGGTGAAGCGCTGGACGTCGACGTCCTCCGGCTCGATCGCCAGGGCGTACCCGAAAGAGCCCGCCACGATCGGAAGCTCCGGGCCGAGGGCGGCGCGCAGCCGTTTCACCAGCGTCTGCAGCGCGTTGGCCGCGTTCGCCGGAGTCCGTTCACCCCAGAGTGCGTCGACCAATTGGTCGGCGGGGACCGTCCTTCCCGGTTCCACGGCGAGGAGGGTCAGCAACGTTCGGACCAGCGGACCTCCGACGTTGACCGGCGTTCCGTCGGCGCGCAGGACCCTGACCGGGCCCAGCAGTGCGACCCACATCAGACGTCACCCGGCTGGTGCACCTTGACCGACAGGAGCACGGCGAAAATACCACCGAGGAGAAGCGCCGGACCGTGGATGTTCTCGGCGGCGGTCAACCCGACCGCGGCCACGGCAAAGAGCGCGGTGCCCGTACGCCACCAGCCGCCGTGCAGGCCGGCCGGGGTCCGCTGGAGATCCTCGAGGACTCCGTGCCCCGAGGACTGCACGAGATCGACCCCGAGAGTACTCAGGAACACCGCTGTGGTCAGCGTCGGAAAGCGCTCGAAGATCGACATGCGGCAAGTATCAAGTCAGAACGGAGGCCTGCGGCAGAGCCGACCGGTCCTGCTCTCGCCAGTACAAATGTCCCGTCGACGAGAGACTCCTGAGGCATCGACCGGTAGCCCACAGGTCTTGGACCGGGTAACGCCGCTGACCGAAGAATCGGACCGACTGAAAAGGGGACTTCACCATGAGCTGTACCACCCTGTCCGGCAGGACGGCCGTCATCACCGGCGCGGCGAGCGGCATGGGCGCCGCCGCGGCGCTGCTCCTCGCCGAGCACGGCGCGAGCGTGGCTCTCCTGGCCCGCCGCGAGGAACGCCTCAAGGAACTCGCGGACCGGATCGATGCCGCAGGCGGCCGCGCGCTCGCGTTGCCCGTCGACGTCACCGATCGGGACGCCGTCACCGGCGTGGCCCGACGGGCCAGAGCGGAGCTGGGACGGGTCGATCTGGTGGTCAACGCGGCCGGGGTGATGCTGCCCAACCCGATCGAGCACGGCAGGGCCGACGAGTGGGCCCGAATGATCGACACCAATGTGACCGGTGTCCTGAACGTCATCGAGGCCTTCACCGCCGACCTGATCTCGGCAGCGGCGGACGGGCACACCGCTGACCTGATCAATATCTCCTCGATCGGGGCCCATGTGGCCTTCCCCGGCTACGCGGTCTACGGTGCGACCAAGGCCGCCCTCACTCAGCTGTCGGCCTCGCTGAGAACCGAGTTCGGCCCCCGTGACGTCCGTGTCACGAACATCGAGCCCGGCCTCACCGACACCGAACTCGGAAACCACATCGACAACCCCGGGCTCGGCTCGGACGGCCAGCTCGGCGAGCTCTTCGACCTCATCGGCCCGCTCACCGCCGAACAGATCGCCGACCTCGTCGCCTACGTCGCCAGCCGCCCCCGCACGGTCAACCTCCGCCAGATCGTCGTCCTGCCGACTCGCCAGGCCTGAGGAGCTCTCAGGGTTACCGGGGGTGCGACCAGGCGCCACCGACGGCTTCGCCACACACCGGAAACAGCCCGGTCTCGAGCCTTTCGATCTCCGATCGTGCCGCCCTCCAAGGACTCCGCCCGTGAGCCCCGGCCCGCGGTTCCTTTCGGCCCTGGCTGATGCAAGAATCAGATGTTTTTCAAGATCGGGGGACAAGTGGACGTCATCATTTTCAATCTCACCACCGCGGCACTGATGGTGCTCATGTTCCGCTGCGGGCTGGCGCTGCTCGGCGAACGGCCGTGGGAGGGCCGGCCGGTGCCATGGGCGGCCGTCACGGTGACCACGGTGGCCGTCGGAGCAGTGATACTGCAGCAGGTTTGGAGCGGGGCAATGGATGCCCTCGACGCCGATCCTGCCAAGAGCGGGTGGTGGCGCGTCGTGACGTCGGTGTTCATGCAGAACGGCGGCATCGGCGGAACGGCCTGGAACCTCGCCACCCTCGCCGTCATCGCGGCCTTCGCGCAGTGGTACTGGAAGTGGCCGATCGCGACCGCGCTGTTCTTCGCGGGCATCCTGCTGCCGTCCTGGATCGACGGGCTCTTCGGCGAAGAACGCGGCACCGACCCGAGGAACTTCGCCGGCAGCTCAGGCGCGACCTACTTCCTCGGCTCGACCCTTGCCGCCGCCCTGCTGCAGCACGCCGCGGATCGCAATCAGCGGTTGCTCGCGCTCGCTGTCCCGGCCCTGGGCCTCGCGATGTGGTTCGGGCAGGACAACGGCCACGGCCTGGTCTCCGCCTACGGCTTCGTTCTCGGACTGGCCGTCCTGCTCGTCTCCCGCCGACTCGCCGCTCGTGTGCTCGTCGGATCCGCCTGAGGCCGCTCCGCTGATCCCCAGTTGCCGGGCCAGTAGCGGGCCGCACAGGGCCGTCAGCGCGGTGACCTTACTGGTCCGGAGTTCCTCCAACTGGACCGCGCGGGCGACGAATTCGGCGTCCGCTGTCCACCAGGACCGCCGGGGCCCCTCCGATACGGCGGCCAGGGCCTGGTCAAGGCCGGGCCGCGCGGTCCACCGGTCGCGCGCCGGGTGGTCGGGCCGTGCGGGCGCGTGACCGTCTCCGGTTCACGCGCCCGCACGGCCCATCCGTCTCCCGACCGGCCGGAAGTCCCCGGTCAGCAGGTCTTGCGCACGTACCCGCTGCTATGCGCGGGAACGACTTCAACGTCCCGTCGGACCACGCTCGCCTGGGCACCGTAGACGCAGGCGTTCTTCAGGCCGGCGCTCGTGTACTCGATGAAGATGGCGTTGTTCCCGAAGGCGGAGATGTACTTGCCGCACTCCTTCCACTTCGGGTCACCGCACTCTTCGGCGATGGCGAAGTCGAGTCCGTTGGCGGCGTGGTTGGCCGCCAGTTCGACGGTGTTCTTCTGGGCGACGGCCAGCCCCTTGGAATGGCCGTGCTGCGACAGCAGTCGGATGTACGACTGGGCGTGGCTGGCCGTGATCTTGCCGCCGACCACGTCGCGGGTGAAGGTGTCGTAGTTGTCGAGCTCGACGGCGTTGAAGCCC
Source organism: Streptomyces sp. RKAG337 (assembly GCF_023701715.1). Classification (NCBI taxonomy): domain Bacteria; kingdom Bacillati; phylum Actinomycetota; class Actinomycetes; order Kitasatosporales; family Streptomycetaceae; genus Streptomyces; species Streptomyces sp. RKAG337. Next base: position 848,177 of record NZ_JAJOZA010000001.1, read on the forward strand.
TTCGAGGCGCACTGGTCGATGAATCCGTTGATTTTGGCGGCGATCCGCTGACGCTTGGCGCCGGTGGTGATGTCGAGGATGGCCTCGTTCCAGTCCGGGTCGATGACCGGACCCTTGGAATTGGACAGCAGGAGGTCGGGCGCCCAGTCCTGCGGGCCGTCGGCGTCACCCTTCTCCTGGGTCTGGAAGGCGTTGACGTAACAGATGTTGTAGAGCCCCTTCGCCGGGGAGTCCTTCACGTCGCGGCTGACGACCTTCACACCGGCGGGCGGGGTGTACGCCCCGCCGATCTGGTAGTCGAAGGGTGCGTGCACCGGGGGAAGCGCGACGGTCGGGGTGGCCTGGGCCCGAATGGAGCCGAGACTGACGGCGGTGGCTCCGAGGGCGGTTGCCACCGCGAGGCCGGCGACGATCGCAGTGGTTCTGGAACGACGGTGGGAACGCATCAATGATCTCCATTGGGGACTTGACGATGGGTGAGGGGTGGACGGGGTCCGGTGCGGCGGCTCAGGTGCACGCGGTCGTCCATTGACGACGACCGGCTCCTGTCCCGCGCCCCGGGCGCCGTGAGCAGGCGCTCGACGGCACGAATGGGGGGCTGATCCGGGGTGGGGTCGGGATGGGGAGGGAGCGCTGTTCGGGTGACCCGCCCGGCCGGCCGGGTCAACCGAGGACGGCGGCTCGCATGGTGAGGCTCATTTCTCTTCCAGTCGTTCGGAAGTGACGGGAGTGAATCGCGGCCTGCTGAGAGGGTCCGGGAGGGCGGCCGGGGCCCGAGCAACCGGGGGAACCGCTTCGGGGAACGGCCGCCACTCCATCGACACCGGCCCGGGGACGCAGTGGGGGGAGTCCGCACAGGCTGTGGCGATCTCCCACCGCGGGGGGTGGGAGCGATCCCGCACATCGTAGGAGTCGCCTTCCGCTCCGCCAAGGCAGTGTGTGCCGAAGTGGCGTCCTCCCCTCTCCTCTTCGCTACTGAGCGCGACACCCGGCCGGCTCCCAGGTCCGCCACCCCGGTGACGCGCACGGCCTGCCGGCCATCGGAAGACGGCGATTCGCACCGGTCCGCCGCCGTGGCCGGCGAGCGACCCGGCCGCATCACAGAGCCGTGGCCTGTAGGAACGTCGCCTGTCACCGCCCCGGATGGCGAGGGTCCGCGCTGTGCCGACGCGACCGTTCGTGGCGCCGCGCTGTCGCGTCACAGCCCGTGACGACCCCGATCGAGCCCGTTGAAGCCCGCTCGGAAGTGTGCACGCCGGATGCTCGCATCGGGGGTGCGGGCAACCGTGGTGGTGCTCAACGCCGGCTGTGCCGGTCGGCATTTGACGATCGCTCACTTCACCGAACGGTCCTCGCTCCCGGGACGGAACGGCGTCGGATGCTCTGCAGTGATCCACACCTTGACCTTCTCGAGGATCGCCGCACGATTGGCCGGGGTGCGTATGTCGAGCATGTACTCTCCCGGCCGGCCGGGGTCCTCCCGAGTCGGCGAACAGGGGCAGCGTGCATGCCATGGCCACGAGGGTGACCAGCGAAAGGCATCTGCGCAGAATGGGATTGGCGTGGTCGACGGACATACGCGATCTCCGGGAGATCGTGAGTGAGTCCCCGCCTCGGAATACCCGTCAAGGATCCTGGCGGCTCGGGCCGGGCTTCGGACAGGAACACCCGCTACCGGCTGGGCACACCTCTTCAGCTCGGAGGGGCTGAGCCTCTGGCTCGCCGCTGAAGTCAAGGGCCGTGACGGCGACGAGTCAATGATCGCGATTGATGTACGCGTGCGCGGTGCGCTGCCGCCACCCCGTGGCAGGTTTTAGGGTGATTCCCTAGGGTTTACGTCGGCGCAGGGGCGTAGAACTGACGGTGGAAGGGCCTGAGGGTCGCCCGCGCCGTTCGGATGGAACCGCCCGGCGCGTCACTGCCGACCACCTCGACCGCCGGTCGGCACCCGCCACGCGGCGCCCTCAGATGCTGATTCCAGAGTCAGTAATTGGCCTCTCTCTATTGACTCTCGAATCAGTAGCGGCCTACCGTTCGAAACCAGCCAGGCGCATGCCGTCCTTTCGGTCCCCGCGCGCGGTTGCCCACCGAACCCCAGTCGCCTTTGAGGAGCACGACCATGGGTCATCCGGTCACCCACCACATCAGAAGCCGCCTCGACACCGAGCGCCGGCACTTCTGGATCGGCGGTGCGTGGCAGCCCCCCGCCTGCGGGCCCGGCGGGCCGCACACGGTGGTGGCCGACCCGACCGGCCGCGAGGCGGTGGGCCGCGTACCGCAGGGTACGCCGGAGGACGTGTCCGCGGCGGTGGCCGCCGCCCGTGCGGCGTTCCCGGCGTGGTCCGCGGCGGACGCCGGTACCCGGCGGGAGCTGCTCGCAGCGGTGGCCAGGGGGATTCTGGACCGCGAGGCGGAGTTCGCCGCGGTGATCAGCGCCGAGATGGGTGCTCCGGTCGACAACGCCCTGCACGTGCAGACGCGTCTGGCGGCCGAGGTGTTCCGTTCCTACGCCGACCTCCTCGCCGACCACGCGTGGGAACAGCGCATCGGAACGTCCCAGATCGTCCAGGAGCCGGTGGGCGTCGTCGCCGCCATCACCCCGTGGAACTATCCGCTCTACCTCATCGCGGCCAAGGTCGCCGCGGCGCTGGCCGCCGGTTGCACGGTCGTCCTCAAGCCGAGCTGCGACGCTCCGCTGAACGCCTTTCTGCTCGCCGGGATCTTCGCCGAGGTCTGTCCCGCGCTCGGTGTTCCCGGCGGGGTGTTCAACCTCGTCACCGGGTCCGGGGCGGTGGTGGGAGCGGCGCTCTCCTCCCACTCCGACGTCGACGCGGTGTCGTTCACCGGGTCCACCGGGGCGGGCCGTTCGGTCGCCGCTTCCGCGGCGGGCACCGTCAAGCGCGTCGGTCTGGAGCTCGGCGGGAAGTCCGCCCGGGTGATCCTCGTCGACGAACCGGACGGCACGACGGTCCAGGACCTCGAGGGCGCGGTACGGATGGCGCTCTCCGACGCCTTCTACAACTCGGGGCAGACCTGCACCGCCTGCAGCCGCGTGCTGGTTCCCGACGCGGTGTACGACCGGGCGGTCGCCCTCGCCGCCGAGGAGGCCGGGCGCTGGGAACTCGGCGACCCGGCTGTCGCCGGTGACCATCTCGGCCCGGTCGCCACCCCCCGGCAGTACGCCGGTGTACTGGCCCACATCGAGCAGGGGGTGGCGGAAGGGGCCCGCCTGGTGATCGGCGGAAAGGCGCCGCCGGACCGTACGCCCGCCGGCCTGGGCGCGGGCCACTGGATCCTCCCCACGGTCTTCGCCGACGTCACCAACGACATGGTGATCGCCCGTGAGGAGATCTTCGGCCCGGTGGTGTGCTTCCTGCGCTACCGGGACGAACAGGAGGCCGTCCGGATCGCCAACGACTCGATCTACGGACTCGCGGGAGCCGTGTGGTGCACGGACCGGCTCCGCGCGGAGCGGTTCGCCCGGCAGATCCGGGCCGGACTGGTGACCGTGAATTCCGGGCAGTTCAACGTGCTCGCCCCCACCGGCGGCTACAAGCAGTCCGGGATCGGCCGCGAACTGGGTACGGCGGGCCTGCACGAATTCACGGAGACGAAGACCATCCAATGGTGACGGAATCGGCTCGGTTCCACGAGAGGACACCCATGGCCGGACCACACGACGAACCGACCCGGCGGCTGGTCCTGGCCGCCGGAGCCGCAGGAGCCGCCACCGTACTGCTGAGCGGCTGCGGCGGCGATCCGCCCCCGCCCGCCTCCGCGAGGATCCCGGCCGACGTGCGGCGGTGGGCCCCGGGGCCGGGCGATCCGGCCGGAGCGCGGCGCGGCGGCAAGGTGATCACGGCCTGGTCGGACGAGGCGCAGTCCTACGATCCGGCGGTCGGCTGGGACCTGCACAGCTGGGAGGCCATCTCGACGGTGCTGTACGCCCCGCTCTACCAGTTCGCCGGCCAGTACGACGGCCCCGCCCCGCACGCCGCGGCCGGACCGCCGGAGGTGTCCGCCGACGGCAGGGTGTACACCATCCCGCTGCGAGCGGACGTGCGCTTCCACAACGGCCGTCCGGTGGTCGCCGCGGACTACATCTACACCTGGACGCGGCTGATGGACCCCGAGCTCGCCTCCTGGGCGTCGAGCTACCTCTTCGGGATCGAGGGCGCCGAGGCGGTCAACGGCAAGAAGGCCCAGCAGATCCGCGGGCTCAGCGCCCCGGACCCCCACACCCTGCGGGTCCAGCTCACCGAGCCCGACGTGCTCTTTCCCGCGCTGCTGTGCATGCCGTACACCGCCGCCCTCCCGGGTGAGGAGGTCCGCCGCCTCGGCGCCGAGTTCGGCCGCACCCCGGTCGGCAGCGGCCCGATGCGCATCACCCGCTACGACAGCAAGGCCCGGCGAGCGGTCTTCGAGCCCTTCGACCGGTACTTCTGGCCCGGCACCCCGATCATCGACACCCTGGAGTACCGGTGGGGCATCGGCTACCCCCTGCAGACGCTGCAGATCATCGGGGGCAGGGTCGACGTGCTCGGAGAGGGGCTGGTGGCCAGCCAGGCGGCCAGATTCACCGCCGACGCGACCATGCGCGAGCGTTTCGTGCAACCCGTCCCGGTCAACGGAACGCAGTGGCTCTCGGTCAACCTCAAGCGCAGGGAACTGCGCGACCCGCGCGTCCGGCAGGCCCTGAACTGGGCGGTCGACAGGGAGCAGCTCATGCGGCTCACCTTCGGCCTGTCGGACCCGTGGGGCTCGCCCTTCCCGAAGAAGCTGGACCGCTACCGGCGCACGGCGAAGCCGTACACCCACGATCCGGAACGGGCCCGCGCCCTGCTCCGGCAGGCGGGGATCGGCAAGCTCCGGCTGAATTTCCTGCACGGCACCCAGGATCCCTGGCCGCTGCTCGGGCAGGTCCTCCAGCAGCAGTTCGAGGCGGTGGGCGTGGAGATCGGCCTGAACGCCATGAGCCAGCCCGCCTTCGAGCTGGCCACCTCCAAGGGTGAGGGCGATCTCTACGGTTCGCACCTGTACATCACCCTGAACAGCGCCCTCGAACTCGTCTCCTCCAACTTCACCTCGGACGCCGCCTACAACTACGGCGGGTACGCGAACCCCCGCGTGGACGCGCTCACCGTCAAAGCGCGGAAGGCGCGCTCCGTGGAGGCCGCCAACTCGCTCCTCGCCGAGGTCGAGGACGAACTCGTCCGCGACGCGTCCGGAGTCTTCGTCGGGAGCATGAACTTCCTCGCCGCACGCGCGCCGGAGATCCGCAATTACCAGATGCGCGGTGAGACCGGCACCTACTACGACCGGCTGTGGGTGAAACGATGAGCACTCTTCCGATCCGCACGCAGCCGCCCGCCCGCACCGGGGCACTCCCTCCCGGACACGGCGGCGCTCCAGGGGCCACGTCCGCCGCGCCCCGCACCACCCGGGTGAAGGGGAGCCGGCTGTGGCTCACCGGCCTGTGCCTGCTCGGTGCGCTGTGCCTGCTGGCACTGCTCGCCCCGCTGGCCGGATCGCCCTACACGATCCACACCGACAGCCTCACCGCCAACGGCCTGCCCAGCGGCCTCGGTGCGCCCGGTCACCCACTGGGCACCGACGCGATCGGCCGCGACATGCTCGCCCGGACGCTGTACGGGCTGCGGGCCACTTTGACGATCGCCCTGATCGCCAACATCACCTCCGTCGGCCTGGGCGCCCTGGTCGGACTCGTCGCCGGCTTCTACCGGGGGTGGATCGAGCAGGGCCTGATGCGCCTCGTCGACGTCTTCCTGTCCATTCCCACCGTGCTGTCCGGCCTGGCGCTGGCGAGCATCGTCGGTCGCGGCACCACCGGCATCATCATCGTCGTCACCGCCCTGTACTGGGCCTGGACCGCGCGACTGGTCCACGGCGAGACGGTGCGGCTGCGCAGCCGCGGGTACGTCGAGGCAGCTCTCGCCCACGGGGTGAGCCGGCACACCACACTGCGCCGCCACGTGCTGCCGCACCTGTCCACCATCCTGCTCAACGTCGCGGCACTCAACGGGGCGGCCGTCGTGGTCGTCGGAGCGGGACTGTCGTACCTGGGTGCCGGCATCCAGCCGCCGACCCCGGAGCTCGGCAACATGCTCGCCGACGGCTCCGACAGCATGACCTACGCCCCGCACACCCTGTTCGTCCCCCTCGTCCTCGTCATCGCGACGGTCCTGACGTTCGTTCTGATCGCCGAGGGGCTCAACCGCCGCAACCCACTCTCGGAGCGACGCTCATGGCTCGACGCATAGGCATACGCATCCTGCTGGGCCTGCTCACCGTCACGGCGGTGGTCCTGCTCACCTTCGTCCTGCAGTACGTCGTCCCCGGCGACCCCGCCCGCAGCATCGCCGGGCCGAAGGCCAGCCCGGAGGTCCTCGCCGAGATCCGCGACCGGCTCCGCCTCGACACCCCGCTCTGGTCCCAACTCGGCCACTACCTCAGTTCGGTGGCCACCGGCGACCTGGGCACCTCCTACTCCAACAAGCGGCCGGTCCTCTCCCTGATCCTCGAACGGCTCCCCGCCACCGCGGTCCTCGCCGCCGCCGCGCTCCTGGTCGAGCTCGTCCTGGGCGGCCTGTGGGGACTGTGGGAGGCCCTGCGGCCCCGGCGCAGCTGGCTGCTGGTGACCGTCAACGTCGGCCTGCTGTCGATGCCGGTGTTCTCGCTGGGCTTCCTGCTGCTGCTCCTCTTCGGTTACCAGGTGCCGATCTTCCCGATCGACGGCGGCACCGGCGTGCCACAGATCGTGCTCCCGGCGCTGACGCTCGGAATCCTGGGCGCCCCCTACTACGCGAACGTCGTCCGCGACAGCACCCGCGAGGCCCTCTCCTCCGCCTATGTCCGCACGGCCGTGGCCAAGGGACTCAGCCGCCGGCGCATCGTCGTCCGCCATGTGCTGCGCAACACCGCGTCGCCGGTGCTGACCCTGCTCGGCATGGATGTGGCGGTCTTCCTCTCCGGTGTCGTCTTCGTCGAGACGATCTTCGGCTGGCCCGGCATCGGCCAGATGCAGACCGAGGCGTTCGCCGCCCTCGACCGTCCGCTGCTCACCGGCACGGTGATCGTCGCCGCGACTCTGGTCGTGACGGCGAACCTGCTGGTCGACCTCATCAGGACCGCCATCGATCCCCGCGCCGCATCGGAGACGCCATGACCACCACCTCGGAGGCAACCGCCGTCCGCAGTCTCGGCAGCGAGGTCACGATCGACGGCCTCAGCGTCGCCTACGGGGACTTCCACGCCCTGCGGGACGTCTCGCTCCAGGTGCCGGCCGGTACCACCACCGCCCTGGTCGGCGAGTCCGGGTCCGGCAAGTCCACGCTGGCCCTGGCCGCAGGGCGCATCCTGCCGGCGGGCGCGCGGATCACCGGGGGTTCCGTCCGGGTCGGGGACGTCGAGCTGACGGCCCTCGGCGGCAAGGCCCTGCGCGAGGCGAGGGGCCGCACCGCGGCCTATCTGGCCCAGGACGCCTCCGCAGCCCTCAACCCCGTGATGCGCGTGGGCCGGCAGATCGCGGAGGTCCACCAGGTCCGCAACGGGGCGGGGCGCGCCGAAGCCGCTGTGCTGGCCCGCCGGGGCCTGGAGGACGTCGGTATCCCCGACCCCGACCGGGTGGCCCGGCTCTACCCCCACGCGCTCTCCGGGGGCATGCGCCAGCGCGTGATCATCGCGATGGCCCTCGCCTTCCACCCGCAACTGCTGATCGCCGACGAGCCGACGACCGCGCTGGACGTGACGGTGCAGGCCGAGATCCTCGGTCTGGTGAGCCGACTCCAGCAGGAGTACGGACTCACGGTCCTGTGGATCACCCACGACATGTCGGTCGTCGCGGAGATCGCCGACCACGTCGCCGTGCTCTACGGCGGCCGGCTGGTCGAGCACACCGATGTGCTCACCCTCTTCGAGGGCGCCCGCCACCCGTACACCGAGGCGTTGCTCCAGTGTTTCCGCAGCGGTCGCGATGCCGGGCCGAAGGAGCCCTTCACCACGATCTCGGGCAGTCCGCCGGTCGGCGGCGCTCCGCCGGGCTGCCCCTTCCACACCCGCTGCCCGCTGGCCGACAGCCGCTGCGGCACCGACCTCCCCGAGCCGCGCCGACTGGCCGCGGACCATGTCGCCGCCTGCCACCGGCTGGAGGTCGTCCGATGACGGGAACCGAACCGCTGGAGGGAGCCGCACCGGCGGTGGGCGCGCCTTTGCTGGAGGCGACGGGCATCACCAAACGGTACGGCCAGTACACCGCCCTCGACGCGGTGGACCTGCGGATCGAGGCGGGCCGCACGGTGAGCGTCGTGGGGGAATCAGGCTCGGGGAAATCCACGCTGGCGCGGGTCATCATCGGCCTGGAACGCCCGGACAGCGGCTCCGTGCGCTTCCGCGGCGAGCCGGTCCGGGGCCGCCGGGCCCGGCGCGCGTTCCGCCACAGCGTCGGGATGGTCTTCCAGGACCCCTACGAGTCGATCGATCCCCGGCTGACGATCGGTGAGGTCGTCGCGGAGCCGCTGCGCGCCCACGGGCTCTACCGGCGGGACGGCGCCGCGCGGGTGCGCGAACTGCTGGACTCCGTCGGCATGGAGGGAGTCGATCCCGACGCCTACCCGCACCGGTTCTCCGGCGGCCAGCGGCAGCGCGTCTGCATCGCACGCGCCGTGGCCACCGACCCGGAACTGGTCATCTGCGACGAGCCCACCTCCGCGCTCGACGTGTCCGTCCAGGCACAGATCCTCAACCTGCTGCTGGACCTGCAACGGCGGCGCGGGCTGTCGTACCTGTTCATCACACACGACCTCGAGGTGGTCCGCCGGATCAGCGACGAGGTCGACGTGCTGCTGCGCGGCACCGTCGTGGAACGGGGCACCGCGGAACAGGTCACCAGCCGTCCCCAGCACGAGTACACCCGGCGCCTGCTGGGCGCGGTGCCGGCCATCTCGCCCCGGCAGCGGCGCATCGGGGCGCCCCTGCTCTCCGACGCCCCGGCCGAACCGGAGAGCAGGGAGAGCACGGAGCACACCTCGGCGTGACGCGCGGCGGGTACCAAAGGCGCACCACGAGGAAGGAATCCACTGTTCTTGACTGCTGAGTCAGTCAATATCATGTGACATCTTCTCATCCAACGAAGATATTCACGCTCAACAACCGAGCGCTTCGATGGCCTTTGAACTGGCATTATCGAGCACTCGCGCATTCATCGCGACAAACTCCATCCTGCTCCACGAGTCAGGATGGAGAAGAATCCATTGCAGTATGCGAAGGGAACGTGTTACCAAGAGTCATGCCAGTACAAGCCGAAGTCTCCAGAGACGTCTACGACGTCGTCATCGTCGGTGGTGGTCACAACGGGCTCGTCGCCGCCACCTACCTCGCACGGGCCGGACGCTCCGTACTCGTCCTGGAACGCCTTGACGTCACGGGCGGCGCAGCCGTCTCGACCCGGGCGTTTCCCGGTGTGGACGCGCGCCTGTCCCGCTACTCCTACCTCGTCTCGCTCCTGCCGTCGAAGATCGTCGACGACCTCGGGCTGAATTTCGCCGTGCGGAAGCGTTCGGTCTCCTCGTACACCCCCACGGTGCGCGACGGCCGGGCCACCGGACTGTTCGTCGGCGGAGGCAGGGAACGCACGCGCGCCTCCTTCCGCGCCCTCACGGGATCCGACGCCGACTACGCGGCGTGGGAGGACTTCTACGCGACGACCAGGAACGTCGCCGGCAGCATCTTCCCCACCCTCACCGAGCCGCTGCCCACCCGTGCCGCGCTGCGCGCCCGGATCGGTGACGACGCCACCTGGAACATGCTCTTCGAACAGCCGCTGGGCGTGACGATCGAGGAGCGCTTCCGCGACGACCTGGTGCGCGGTGTGGTGCTGACGGACGCCCTCATCGGCACGTTCAGCACCGCGCACGACGAGTCGCTCGCGCAGAACATCTGCTTCCTCTACCACGTCATCGGCGGAGGCACGGGAGACTGGGACGTCCCGATCGGCGGCATGGGGGCGTTCACCGACGCGTTGGCCCTGGCCGCCCGCGCCGCCGGGGCCGAGATCGTCACCGGCCACGAGGCACTGCGCATCGAGCCCGGCGAACCGCACTCCGTGGTCGCCTACCGGACCGAGGCCGGCGAGGGCAGCGTCGCGGCCCGCAAGGTCCTGGTGAACGCCTCCCCCGAGGTCCTCGCCGAACTCATCGGCGACGAGCCGGCCGGCGAACGGGCCGAGGGCGCCCAGCTCAAGGTGAACATGCTGCTGCGCCGGCTGCCGCGGCTGCGCGACACCTCCATCGACCCGCGCGAGGCGTTCTCCGGCACCTTCCACATCGCTGAGGGCTACGGTCAGCTGGAGACGGCCTACCGGGAGGCCGCCGGGGGCGCGCTGCCGTCCGCGCCGCCCTCGGAGATCTACTGTCACTCGCTCACCGACCCGACCATCCTCGCCCCGGAACTGGTCGAGCGCGGCTACCAGACGCTGACGATGTTCGCGCTCCACACCCCTGCGCGGCTGTTCGCCGAGGGCAACGACGCGAAGCGCGAGGCCCTGCTCAAGGCGGCGCTCGCGGAACTCGACGCGGTGCTGGACGAGCCGATCGCCGACTGCCTGGCGCTCGACGGTGACGGCCGGCCGTGTGTCGAGGCCAAGACCCCGCTGGACCTGGAGCGCGAGTTGCGGCTGCCCCGGGGGAACATCTTCCACCGGTCGCTGGCCTTTCCGTTCATCGACGAGTCCAGGAGCACCGGCCGCTGGGGAGTCGAGACCGCGCACCAGAACGTGCTGCTCTGCGGCGCCGGCGCGGTGCGGGGCGGCGGGGTGAGCGGGATCCCCGGCCACAACGCGGCCATGGCCGTGCTGGAACAGTGAACCGCCGCGGGTCCGTGGCGACTTGAGGAAGCCCGGCCGGGGCGGCCCGGACCGTGCCCCGCGCGGCCCGGACCGTCCCGGCCGCGAGACCGACCCGTCGAGGAGGACTGATGGCCCTCGCACTGCGATGCGCCCGCATGTTCGATGTCGAAGCAGGTGAGGTGCTCACCGACCGGATCGTCCTGGTGGAAGGGGAGCGGATCACCGCGGTGCGGCCCGCCGCGGCGGGGTTTCCCGAAGGAGTGGAGGTCATCGATCTGGGGGATGCCACGCTCAGCCCCGGCCTGGTCGATCTGCACACCCACCTGATCGGCATCGCCGCCTGCGGCGATCCCGCGCAGGAGATCAAGCAGAGTGCCGCGCAGCAGGCGTTCGAGTCGATCGGCCATGCGCGCGACACCCTGCTGGCCGGCTTCACCACCGTCCGGGACCTCGGCACCTACCGGGCGTTCATCGACACCGCCCTGCGCGACGCCATCGACAACGGCACCGTCATCGGACCCCGCATGGCGGTCGCCGGCGCCTATGTCACCGCCTCCACGGGCGGCGGAATGATCACTGGACTCGCGCACGACGTCCAACTGCCCAGGGAGTTCCGCTTCGGCTCCGTGCGCGGGGTGGACGACACGCGGGAACGGGTCCGGGAGATCCTGCACGGCGGCGCCGATGTGATCAAGCTGATCGGCACCGGTGCCGTCATGGCCGCGGGCACCGTCCCCGGCGCCCCGGAGCTCACGGAGGCACAGATGCGGGCCGCGGTGGAGGAGGCCTCGTACTACGGTGCATACGTCGCCGTCCACGCGCACGGCACCGAGGGCATCAACAGGGCGGTCCGGGCCGGCGTCCGCTCCATCGAGCACGGCTGCTACCTCGACGACGAGGGCATCGAGCTCATGCTCCGGCACGGCACGTACCTCTCGGCCGACATCTGGTGGAGCGACTGGCTCGCCGAGAACGCGGACGCCGCGGGGTTCGACAAGGAGACCCAGGCCAAGAACGACCACGCCACCGAAGCGCAGCGCGAGGCGTTCACCAAGGCGGTGCGCGCCGGGGTGAAGATCGGCTTCGGTAGCGACGCCGGCGCCTTCCCGCACGGTCTGCAGACCCGTCAGCTCGCCACCCTGTGCGCCTACGGGATGACTCCGCTGGGGGCGCTGCGCGCGGCCACGCTCACCAGCGCGGAGTGCATGGGCTGGGAGGACCGGATCGGCTCGATCGCGCCGGGCAAGTACGCCGACCTCATCGCCGTGCCCGGGACCTCCGGCGACATGGCCGCGTTCACGGACGTCCGCTTCGTCATGAAGGGTGGGCAGGTCGTCAGGAACGAGCTGACGGCAGGGCGCTGAACCCGGTGGGCCGGCCCGCCGCGGAGCGACCGCGGCGGGCCGGCCCATGTCCGCGTGCGCGCCGGTACCTGCCGGGGGCCTACGGCGCGCGGGGTCCGGGCACGTCCGCGTGGCCCACCTGGTCCGGGTGGCCGGGGGCCGCGGATGGCTCGGGAATCGCGAGCGGGTCGGCGAGCGGCGGCGGGACGGCGCGGTCGGCGGAGACCACGAGGTACATCGCCACCAGGATCAGCGCGCCGCCGATGATCGTCCGGCCCGCCAGGGAGGACCCGGTGAGCAGGCTGAAGACGGCCACGAACAGCGGTTCGCAGGCCAGCACGACCGCCGCGCTGGCGGCGCTGACACGGGACTGCGCCCAGGTCTGCACCGCGTACATGCCGAGTGTCGCCAGGAGGGTGGAGTAGGTGAGCCAGCCCCATCCGGCCGGGGTGTCCGGAAGGTCGATCCCGGCAGGTATTGCCCAGCAGGCGGCGATCAGACCGGTGCCGAGGATCTGCAGGGTGGCCAGGCCGTACACCTTGTCGGGCGAGGAGTACTCCGACAGCAGCGACACCTGGATCGAGTACGAGAGCGCGGCGGCCAGGGTCAGCCAGCTGCCAATGCTCAGCGCGACCCCGCTGAAGGAGATCACGGCCAGGCCCGCTGTCGCGGCGACCACGCCGCCCCAGACTCCCCTGGTCACCTTGGTCCTGAACAGGATCCGTGCCACCAGCGGCGTCAGGACCACGAAGAGCGAGACGAGGAATCCGGACTGGGACGCCGGGATGTAGTGCTGGCCCTGGACCTGGAGGAGTGTGCCGGAGCCCAGGAAGAACGCGAGGCCCAGCCCGGCGAGGGTGTGGCGGCGGCCGAGCGAGAGGATCGCGCGGGGCCGTACCGCCACCATGAGGAGTCCGGCGAGCACGAAGCGGACCGCGACCAGGCTCGCCGTGCCCATCTCGGGCAGCAGCCAGACCGTCGCCATGTAGCTCCAGCCCCAGACGGCGGTGGCACAGGTCAGGGCCGCGATGGCGATGCGCCGCCCCGAACCCGCACGGCCGTTGAGCCGCACTGCGCGCTGGGTGGTGGTCACGGTTGCCCCCTCTGCTGAGTCCGACGGCTGTCCGGGCGTCGAAGGGCCGGCTCACGGAAGCGTACGTATTGACTGACACGTCAGTCAATACGCGGCCGCCGGGCCGGCCGGTTCGGTGCCGCGGGGGCAGGCTTCTCCGAGGTCAGGACGGGGCCGGGCCGCGCCTCAGGGCCGGGGTGGGACAGCCGGGGTGGGACGCGTCTCAGGAGGTGACGGGCTGCGGCGGCGCGGCGCGGCGCGCTGCCAGGTCCGCCGGGTCGATGCCGAGCTGCGCGGCGACGTGCTCGCGCACCCAGCGCGCGGCCTCCGCCTTCTGCAGGGCGCCGCGCCGGGCGACGAGCTGGACCGCGAGCCCGTCCAGGAAGAGGGTGATCCGCCAGGCCGCCTCCCTCGGGTCGGCGCAGCGGAACTCGCCGCTGTCCGTTCCCTCCTGGATCAGCTGGACCATGGCGGACTTCCACTCCTCGTCCATGGTGCGCATGACATCGTGGAGTCCCGTGTCCCGCATGCCGGCCGACCAGCCGTCGATCCACAGCCGCCAGCCGGCGGCCTGTCCCGTCGGCGCGTACAGCCGCAGCAGCGCCTTCATGCGCGTCAGCGCGGGTGAGGACCGGGCGACGGTGGCCCGCAGGACTTCCATCTCCCGCTGCGCCGCGTAGGAGAAGGCTTCCTCGACCAGCAGTTCCTTCGTCGCGAAGTGGTAGTGGAGCAGGCCGCTGCTCACGCCGAGCGCTTCCGCGACATCGGCGACGCGCGTCGTCGCGATGCCGCGCTGCTTGATCTGCTCCACCGTCGCGTCGAGGATTTCCTCTCGCCGCAGGACTACTTGTTTGCGAACCACGAGGGACACCTTACCCGTGTTCCTGACCGGCGTGTCAGCAAGCCCAGTGGTCCGCGCGCCGCGAGCGGCCGCCCGGTCAGTGTGTGCCGGACGCGCGCGGGACATGAGCGGTGAGCCGGAAGGGCTCGGGCACCGTCGCGTCCCCGGTGACCAGACCGGTGGCGAGTTCCCCGATGAGCGGAGCGAACTTCGCCCCGTGTCCCGAGCAGGGCGAGCAGACGACGAACGGCCCGGCCCGGTCGAGCAGGAAGTCCTCGCTCGGGGTGAAGGTGAACAGGCAGCTGGTCTCGGTGCGGGGTGTGGGGTCCAGTCCCGGCAGCCACCGCTTCACATAGGCGACGACCCTCGCCCGCGACTCCGCGGTGATCACGCCGTCCCGGCCGGCGGCCGTCGTCTCCCGGCCCGCGTAGTGCTCGCCGACCTTGCGGTCGTCGGCCGGGCCGCCGTCCCGGCCGCCCGCCAGGTGGTAGATCCCGGCGCCCTGCTCATGGAGCACGCTGGGCCACGCGGGCGCCGCCGGGTCCAGCCGCGGGAAGTGGAAGGTGTCCTGCTGGGTGACGGTCAGCGGCGGCAGCTCGACGTGTCCGGCGAGCAGCCCCGCGGTCCAGCCGCCGGCCGCGACGACGACGTGATCGGCGAGGACCGTGTCGCCGTCGGCCAGGTGGACCCGGGCGCCGTCCTTCGTCGCCTCCAGCGCTGCCACGGCGGCCCCGTAACGGACGACCGCGCCCCGCCGCACCGCGGCGCCGGTGAACGCGGTCACCGCCGAGGCGGCGTCGACGGTACCGCCCTGCGCGTGGTGGACGACCGGGCCCTCGAAGCGCATGCCGGGCCAGCGGCGTTCGGCCTCGTCCGGGCGGAGCACCTCGTGTGCCACGCCCGCGGCGGCGAGCTGGGCGGCGACCGACCCGGCGTACTGGCGCGTCCCGAAGTCCACGCTGCCCAGCATCCGCAGCAGTGAGGTGCCGGAGTCCGACTCCAGCTCGCGCCACAGCTCGAACGACCGCCCGGTCAGCTGCGTGTACAACGGGTCCTCGTAACCGCGCCGCACGATGCGGGAGCTGCCGTGCGAACTGCCCAGGGCGTGGCCGGGGGCGAACTGCTCCAGCAGGAGGACCGACAGGCCGCGGCGGGAGGCGGCCCAGGCGGTGGCGGTGCCCATCAGACCGCCGCCGATCACGACGAGTTCAGCGCGGGTCGCCATGGCGGCCCCCGTCCGTGCGCGCCGCGGCGGGTTCGCCGGGCCGGCCGAACCGGGCCTCGATGTCGCCGATCTTGCGGTCGACCACGCCCAGGGCGGCCTCCCGCGGGGTGCTGCCGTACCGCGCGGCGTCGGTGAGCATGTCGGCGGTCAGCCGGCCCATGGCCTCCCGGACCTTGCGGTGCGCCTGTTCCGCGTCGGCCCCGATGTCGCCGAAGAGCGTCCACCACCACCAGGCGTTGGTCGCCGAGTTGGCCACGAAGTCCGGCAGGACGAGCGTGCCGCGGGCGTGCAGCGCGGCCTCCGCTGCGGGGAGCGTGGGCATGTTGGCGGCCTCGGCGATGATCCGGGCCGTGATCCGCGCCTGCTCGGGCACCCCGATGCAGTAGGAGACGGCCGCCGGGACGAGGATCTCGCAGTCGATGTCGAGCCACGCGTCCCGGTCCGCCTCGGTGTCGCCGGGACGCAGTTGAGAACGGTCGATGCCGCCCAGGCCGTCGCGGGTGCGGAGAAACCGTTCCACGTCCAGGCCGTCCGGATTGACGATCACGCCACGGGCGTCGGCCAGTCCGACCACGCTCACGCCGGCGCGGGCGAGATAGCGGGCGGTGGCGCCGCCCATCGATCCGAATCCCTGGACGACGGCACGTGCCGACGTACGGCTGATGCCGAGGTGGTCGAGTGCGGTGAGCGCTGATTCCGCGACGCCGAGGCCGCCGACGAGTTCGGCGAGCAGGACGCCGTCCACCTCGACGGCGAACGCGTCCGCCAGCCGCGACCGGGCCTCGGCGGCATCGTCCAGCAGCGGGTAGATGGCCTCGATGGAGCTGTCCATGCCGAGTTCGGCGAGCACCTCGTCGATGGTGTCCTGGCGCAGCCCGAGGTCCTCTCCGGTGGTCCAGTGGTGCTTGAGCAGGGACCGGACGGCGTCGAGGAAGCGACTGAGAACGGCGCGGGCCTGCGGATCGTGCGGGCTGCAGTCGATGCCGCCCTTCGCGCCGCCGAGCGGGATGTAGCGGTTGGCCGGGTCGTAGTGGAGTGCCTCCTTGCGGCTCATTCCGGCGGCCAGTCCGCGGACCTCGTCGAGGGTGCACCCCTCGCGCATGCGCAGGCCGCCGCTGGAGACGCCTCTGACCAGCCGGTCGATGACGACGTACCCTTCGCGCCCGGTGACGGGATCGGTCCAGATGACCTGGAGATGGGGCGCTGGGGCTGTGGTGGAGGAGGAAGGGCGGGGGACGCTCAGGGGGCTCGCTGTCATGGCTTCCGTCCAATGCGGGCACGCGTCACCGACGGTGCGTTCTCGGGGGTTTACGGGACGGCCGGTGCCGCCGTCCTGCGGTCGGCGTGGCGGCCGTTCGGGAGCGGGACGGCGGGGCGGCCGTCAGGTCATCCAGTTGACCGGGTGGTCGCGGTCGGTCAGCGCGGGACGGTCGAGCCGGAACGTGGTGTAGGGCCCGGTCGTGGCGAGCGAGGCGTCCTGCACGAGTGCGGAGAGCATCCGGCCGAGGGTCGGCGCGAACTTGAAGGCGTGGGCCGCGCCGAGGCCGACCAGCACCCGTTCCGCGCCCGGCACCGGTCCGAGGACGAAGTCGCGGTCGGGTGTCAGGGTGTACAGGCAGCGCTTGGAACGGATCGCCCGGCCGCTCTGCGGGAACCGCTCGCCCATGAAGCGGGACAGCCGGTCGAGCAGGGCCGGGTCGGTGACCCCGGAGCGCCGGTCAGGGCCGACCTCGGGGCCTCCGCAGTCCTGCCCGGCCTTCACCGTGGCCTCGCCGTAGGTCGGGAAGCCGTAGAAGCAGGGGTCGTCCAGCCAGATCCAGACGGGGAAGACCTCCGGTGCGAAGCGGGAGGGGTCCGCGGGTTCGAAGTAGGTGACCTGCTCCTCCAGCGTCGTGAGGGGAATGTCCCATCCCAGCGGCCGCAGCAGGGTGTTGGCCCACGCGTCGGTGCACAGGACGACCTTCCCGGCGGAGTAGCGCGCCTGCTCCGTGACGACCTCCACCCCGTTCGCGCCGTGCCGGACACCGGTGACGGGGGTGTTGTCGCGCAGCTGGGCGCCGGCCGCGACGGCCAGTTGCTGCATGGCCGCCGTGGACCGCGCCGCGGGGACGATGGAGGTGCGTTCCTGGTACAGCGCCGTCGTGCCGTCGGGGACGGAGAGCTGGGACCAGCGGCCGCGCACCTCGTCCGCGTCCAGGAGCTCGTAGGAGATCCCTTCGGCGGACAGACTGCGCCAGTAGTCGTCCAGCGGCAGTGACGAGTCCGGGGGGCACAGGTCGATGCCGCCGGTTCGCGTGACGAACTGCCGGCCGGCTTCCTGTTCCAGGTGGGCCCAGTCCTCGTACGCGTCCTTGGTCAGCCGTACGTAGTCGGGACGGTGGTAGCTGTGCCGCAGGATGCGTGAGGTGTCGTGGGACGCCCCGCGGTCGTGGCCGAACTCGAACTGCTCCAGTCCGAGCACCCGCTGTCCGGCGGCGGCGAGCCGCCACGCGGTGGCGGAGCCGAGTCCTCCCAGACCGACGACGATGACGTCGAACGTCTCGGTCCCTGTGTTCACGTTCATGGAATGAGCCTCTCGACGCGGAGCTCGGCGTCGCGCGTCCGGCAGGTGGCCGGAGGGGAGGCGACGACGGAAGAGCTCGGGAACCACTCTCGGTGGTCGGATCAGCGCCCGGCGGACCGCGTGCGGCGGCCCGGAGAAGGGGTCGATACTGAACGACGATGCAGTAGCGGCTTCGCGCCTGTCAAGGGCCGGAGTCGGTTCACCCGCTGCCGGCGCGGGACCGCGGACCGCACGGACACGGCCGCGGGAGCACGGACTCCGCGGCATCCGGCCGGTCAGCCGCGCTCCAGCGCGGCCGCCCGCAGCCCCAGCTCGCGGGCGATGATCTGGCGTGCCCAGGCGGCGGTCTGCTCGCGGTCACGGGTCTCGCGGTGGACCACGGTCTGCACCGCGACCCCGTCCAGCAGGGCGGTGATCCGCCACGCGGCGCCGCTCGGGTCGTCCGCCGTGAACTCCCCCAGGTCCACCCCCTCCTGGATGATCGCGGTCAGCGCCTCCTTCCAGCGCAGGTCCAGCTCCCTGCCGACGGTGCGCATGGCGGGTTCGCGCAGCGCCGCGGCCCAGCCCTCGATCCACAGCGTCCACCCCTTGGCGCCCTTGGTCGGCGCGTACCAGTCGAGCGCTGTGGTCAGGCGGTCCAGTGCGGTGGCGGAGCCGGCGGTCAGCTGGGCGAGGCGGTCCAGGTCCCGCTGCACCGCCCAGGTGAAGGCCGCGCCGATGAGCGCCTCCTTGGTGCGGAAGTGGTAGATCACCAGCGCCGGGCTGACGGCGAGGTCACCGGCCACGTCGGAGATCCGCAGCGGGTGGATGCCCTGCTTCTCGATCTGGGCGACGGTGGCGCGGAGGATCTCCCCGCGCCGCAGGCCTGCGTCCTTACGGTTTCGGGTCACCCCCCGAGCGTAGGCCACCCCGGCCGGCCCGGAGGGCCCCCGGCAGCACCGTCCCGCCGGCTCCGCCATCGCCGTCATGTACTGACGCATCAGTCAGTAAAATCGCACGGAAGGCATTGACAAAGCCTCGTTGGCCGACGCAGGCTACCGAGTATTCAACTGTACGGCTGGTCAGTAAGAGCCGGTCGGCAAGCCCGTGACCGGTCGGCCCGGACACCAGGACCGCACTCGTCGCCCCGGGTACGGCATCCGGGCCGGCCCACGGACCGCACCGGCCCGATCCGCGGCCGCCGCACCCCGCCGGAGACCCACCCCACCGGACACCCGCCTCGCCGGCACGCGGCCGGTCGGGACCCCCACCCGCCCTCTTCACCCAGAGGAGATGCCACCACGATGTCTGAGATCCCCCGCTCCCCCGGAACCCGGGACAGCGGCCTCGCCGTCTTCCGCGACCCGGCCTCCGTGGCCGTCGTCGGGGCTTCGGCCAACCCGGCCAAGTGGGGGTACTGGCTGGCCCGCGGCGCCCTCACGGGCCGCGACCGGCGTGTCGTGCACCTGGTCACCCGCGGCGGCGGCGAGATCCTCGGACACCCCACCGCCGCCTCACTGGACGACCTGCCCGGCGTACCCGAACTCGTCGCCTTCTGCGTTCCCGCCTCCGAGGTGCCCGGCGTGGTCGGCCAGGCCCTCGCCCTCGGGGTGCGCGGGCTGCTGGGCATCACCACCGGAGTGCCCGACGAGCCCGCGCTCGCCGCCCGGGTCGCCGCCGCCGGCGCCCGGATGATCGGGCCCGGCAGCCTCGGGCTGTACGACGCCGAGTCCTCCCTCCAGATCGCCTGGGGCGACTTCCCGCCCGGCCAGCTGGCCGTGGTCTCCCAGAGCGGTCAGGTGGGCAGCGAGATCGCCCTGCTCGCCCAACGGGCCGGCCTCGGCATCTCCCGCTTCGTCTCCGTGGGCAGTCAGCTCGACGTCAGCACGGCCGACCTGCTGGAGGACCTCGTCGACCACCCCGTGACCCGCGCCGTCGGCGTCTACCTCGAAAGCTTCCAGCACGGCCGGCGGATCTTCGACGCGATAGGGGCCCTGCGCGCCGCGGGCAAGCCCGTCATCCTGCTCGCCGTCGGCAGCAGCGACGCCGGCGCCCGCGCCGCCCGCTCCCACACCAGCGCCCTCACCTCCCCGATGGAACTCGTCGACGCCGCCTGCCGGGCCGCCGGCGCGCTGCGGGTGGGAACCCCGTCCGCCCTGGTCGACGTTGCCGCCTGTCTGCTGGGGGGCGGCCTGCCGGCCGGGCCCCGGGTCGGGATCGTCAGCGACAGCGGTGGACAGGGCGCGCTCGCGGCGGACCGCGCGAGCCGCCGTGGCATCCGGGTACCGGAGCTGAGCGCACCGCTGGCCGCCGAGCTCGCCGCCTTCCTGCCCGCAGGAGCCGCCACCGCCAACCCCGTCGACCTGGCGGGCGCGGGCGAACGGGACCTCGGCACGTACCGCGAGGCGACCGTCGGGCTGCTCCGGTCGGGAGAGGTCGACAGCGTCCTGCTGTCCGGGTATTTCGGCCGGTACGGCCTCGACAGCCCGGCGCTCGCCGAGGCCGAGCAGCGCGTCGCCGCCGAACTGGCCGAAGCCGCCCGCGCGAGTGGCCGGCCGCTGCTGCTGCACTCCATGGGCGCCGACGGCGACACGACCCGCGTCCTGCGCGACGCCGGGGTTCCCGTCTTCCCCACCGTCGACGCCGCCACCGACGCGCTCGCCGGCGCGGTCGCGCTGCGGGCACACCCCGGCCGGCCCCTCGCCGCCGCCGAGGAGTCCGTCGCACCGCCGGCGGGCGCCGGATACTGGCCGGCCCGCGCCCTGCTGCGCGGCGCGGGCATCGCCTTCCCGGCGGCACGCCAGGTCGCCGACGCCCGGCAGGTCGCCGACGCCGCGCGGGAACTCCGTGCGCCCTACGTCCTCAAGGCCGGCTGGCTGGAGCACAAGAGCGAGGCCGGCGGCGTGCGCACCGGCCTCACGGACGGGCCGGGCGCGGTCCTGGCCTTCACCGATATGCACGCCCGGCTCGGCGACGGACCGTACGTACTGGAGGAACAGGACGTGCGGCCCGGCGTGATCGAGGTGATCGTCGGCGGACGGCGCGACGCCCACCTCGGGGCGATGGTCACTCTCGGCGCCGGTGGCACCGAGGCCGAACTGCACCGCGACACCGTCACCGAATGCGCGCCCGTGGACCGGGAACAGGCGCACGCGATGCTCCGCGCCCTGCGCTGCGCGCCACTCCTCGCCGGGTGGCGCGGGCGGCCGGCGGTGGACACCGAATCCCTGGCCGCCGCCGTGGTCGCGGTGTCCCGCCTGGTCGCACGGCTGTCCGGCGACGGCACCGAACTGGAGATCAATCCCCTGCGCGCCGGTGCCGACGGTGCGATCGCCGTCGACGCGCTGCTCGTCACGCGCCGGGACGACCACGCCCCCGACACCGACCCCGACACCCAGGGAGAGTCATGACCTACCACGTACAGCCCGACGAGTTCAGCGGCCGGGTGGCCCTGGTCACCGGGGGCGGATCGGGCATCGGCCGGGCCGTGGCCCGGCGTTGGGCGGCCGGCGGCGGGCAGGTGACGGTCCTCGGCCGGCGCGAGGACGCGCTGCTGGGCACCGTCGAGCTCATCGAGGCGGCCGGTGGAACGGCCGACGCGGTGTCGTGCGACGTACGCGACGCTGCCGCCGTGGACGCCGCCGTGGACGAAGTGGCCGCACGGCACGGCCGCCTCGACGCTCTGGTGAACAACGCCGCGGGCAACTTCGTCCTGCCGGGCGAGCACCTGTCGCCGAACGGCTGGAAGGCGGTCATCGACATCGTCCTCAACGGAACCTTCCACTGCACCCGGGCCGCCGCCCGGCACATGCTGCCGCAGGGCAGCGGCGCGATCCTCAACGTCATCGCCAGCTATGCCTGGCACGGACACCCGGGCACCGTGCACAGCGCCGCCGCCAAGGCGGGCGTGCTCGCCATGACGCGGACGCTGGCGGTGGAGTGGGCGCCGCGCGGCGTCCGCCTCAACTGCATCGCCCCCGGCCCCACCGAGACCGAGGGCGCCGCGGCCGCGCTGTGGCCGACCGCGGCCGCCCGGGAACGCGTGCTCGGCAGCGTCCCGGCCGCCCGGTTCGCCACCCCGGAGGAGGTGGCCGAGTCCGCGGCGTTCCTCATCGGCGACCGCGCCGCCTACATCACGGGCGACGTGCTCGTCGTCGACGGCGGCCAGTGGCTCGGCAAGTCCGTCTACACTAGCGAAGAGTCCAGCGCATGACCGCCACCGTGACCGGTGGCGAAGCGCTCGTCGCCGCCCTGGAGGTCCATGGCGCCGAGACGGTCTTCGGTATCCCCGGGACTCACAACCTGCCGGTCTACGCCGCTCTCGCCCGGCACGGCATCCGGCATGTCTCGCCCCGCCACGAACAGGGCGGCGCCTTCGCCGCGGACGGCTGGGCCCGTGCCGGCGGGCAGCCCGGCGTCTGCCTCACCACGACCGGCCCGGCCCTGCTCAACGCCGCGACGGCGGCCGCCCAGGCGTACTCCGACTCGGTACCCGTGCTCCTCGTCTCCCCCGGCCTGCCGCTGCGCCACCCCGGCCGCGGCAACGGTTACCTGCACGAGGTCAAGGACCAGCGCGCCGCGATGGACGCCGTCGTCGCGTACAGCCACCGTGTCACCAGCGTGGCGGAGATCCCGCTGGCCGTGGCTCAGGCGTACGCCGCGATGACGACCGGCCGGCCGCGGCCGGTACATCTGGAGATCCCGCTCGACCTGCTCGACGAACAAGGTCCGCTCCAGCTCGTCGCGCCGGTCCCGGTGCCGCCGGCCGCCCCGGCCGCCGAACAGGCGGCGGCGGCCGCACGGGTGCTCGGCGCGGCCCTGCGGCCCGTGATCATCGCGGGCGGTGGGTGCAGCGGAGCGGCCGCCGAACTCCTCGAAGTGGCCGAACGGCTCGGCGCTCCCGTCGTCACCACCGCGAACGGCAAGGGCGTTTTCGGCGACGGACACCCGCTCGCCATGGGTGCCGGGCTGCATCACGAGGCGGTGCGCGCCCTCGTCGCCGACAGCGACGCGGTCCTCGCCGTCGGCACCGAACTCGCCCCCGCCGACCTGTGGAACGGCCCCTCGACCTCAACGGGCCGCTGGTGCGCATCGACATCGACGTGCGGTCCGTCATCACCAACGCCCGGCCGGACGTCGCCCTCGTCGCCGACGCCGCCCTCGCCCTGCGGGCGATCGCCGACCGGCTGCGGCCCGCGGCGCAACCCGGGCCGGGGCACGACCGTGCCGCCGCCGCCCGTACCGCGTTCGCCGCCCAGGCGCGCGCCGAGGGAGCGGACTACCTCGGACTCACCGCGGCCCTCGCCCAGGCGCTCGGGCACGACGGATTCCTCGTCGGGGACTCCGCCATGGCCTGCTACTACGGCGCACTGTCGAACCTGCCCGCCCACCACCCCCGGTCGTTCCTCTACCCGACCGGCCTGGGCACCCTCGGCTACGCGCTGCCGGCCGCCATCGGGGCCAAGCTCGCCCGCCCCGACGCACCGGTGGTCGCGCTGCACGGGGACGGCGGGGTCATGTTCACCATCCAGGAACTCGCCTCGGCGGCCCAGTTGCGCATCCCGCTGCCCGTGGTGGTCGTGGACAACGGCGGCTACGGCGAGATCCGCAACGAGATGACCGCCCGCGAGGACCCCGTCCACGCCGTCGACCTGCCCGGCCCCGACTTCCCCGCCATCGCGCGGGCCATGGGCTGCCACGGGGTACGGGTCGACGGATCCGCCGCGCTCGCCCGGTCCCTGGAGTCCGCGCTCGCCGCCGACCGCCCCACCCTCATCCACCTGCCCGAAGACGCCGCCCGATGAGACCCGGCGGGCTCAACGGCACCCCGAGCCCGCCGACCGCCGGCCCACGGCCCCACCCCAGCACCGGAGGAAGACCATGAACACCCTCGACGAACCGTGGCCGCTCACCGACGAACAGCGGGCCGTCGTCCGGTTGTGCCGTGACTTCGCCCGCAACGAGATCCGCCCGCGGGGCCGCGAGGTCGACGAGGCCGACGTCGTCACCCCCGTCGACATCTGGCGCAAGGCCGCCGAGGTCGGGATCACCGACTTCATGCTGCCCGCGGAGCTCGGCGGCGGCGGGTTCACCGACGTGTTCACCCAGTGCCTCGTGCAGGAAGAGCTCTGCTTCGGCGATCCCGGCATCGGCAACCTGATGTGTTCCAACGGCTTCTTCGCGGACCCCGTCCTGGAGCTGGGCACCGAGGAGCAGAAGCAGCGCTGGCTCGGCCCGCTCACCGGCCCGGACGCGCCGATGACGGCGCTCGCCGTCACCGAGCCCGGCTCGGGCTCCGACGCCGCGTCCATCAGGACCACCGCCCGGCGCGTCGACGGCGGATACGTCCTGAACGGCCAGAAGGCGTGGATCTCCAACGCCGGAGCGGCCCGGTTCTACGTCGTCTTCGCCAAGACCGACCCGTCCCAGCGGTCCCGGGGCGTCACCGCCTTTCTCGTGGAGGCCGGCACCGAGGGGTTCAGCACCGGCGAGCCGATGCGGAAGATGGGGCAGCGCGCGATCGTCTGCCGGGAGCTGTACTTCTCCGACGTCTTCGTGCCCGAGGCGAACCGGCTCGGCGACGAGGGCCAGGGCTTCCACGGCCTGATGCGGACCTTCGACATCTCCCGCATCGTGCTGGGCGCGGCCTCCGTGGGCGCGGCGCGGGCCGCGTACGAATACGCCCGGGACTACGCCCGGACCCGCAGCCAGTTCGACAAGCCCGTCATCGAGCACCAGGCCGTCGCGTTCCGGCTGGCCGACATGGCGAACCGGATCGAGGGGTCGCGGCTGCTGGTGCTGCGCGCCGCACGGGCCGTGGACAGCGGAGCGGACGTGACCGGCCTGGCCGCCATGGCCAAGCTGACCGCCTCGTCGACCGCGATGTTCTGCGCCTGGGCCGCCGTCCAGACCCTCGGCGGTTGGGGCTACTCCCGCGAGTTCCCGGTGGAACAGTGGATGCGGGACGCCAAACTCGAGGAGATCGAAGAAGGAACGTCGGACATCATGCGCCTGGTGATCTCGCGTCACCTCCCCTGACGCCGCTGAGCACTCGCAGCGGGGGATGGTGAACCCGCGCAAGGAACGGCACAAGAACCGCACCATGAGAAAGGCCCCGCACATGGCACAAGAGGTACGCGGCGTGATCGCCCGGACGAAGGGCGCGCCCGTCGAGTTGGAGACGATCGTGGTGCCGGACCCGGGCCCCGGTGAAGCCGTGGTGAAGATCCGGTCCTGCGGGGTCTGCCACACCGACCTGCACTACCGCGAGGGCGGGATCAACGACGCGTTCCCGTTCCTCCTCGGGCACGAGGCGGCCGGCACCGTCGAGTCCGTGGGCGAGGGCGTGACGGAGGTGGCCCCCGGTGACTTCGTGGTGCTCAACTGGCGGGCCGTCTGCGGCCGGTGCCGCGCCTGTCGGCGCGGCCGTCCCTGGTACTGCTTCGACACCCACAACGCGAAGCAGCGCATGACGCTGACGGACGGCACCGAGCTGTCTCCGGCCCTCGGCATCGGCGCCTTCGCCGAGAAGACACTGGTCGCGGCCGGCCAGTGCACCAAGGTCGACCCGGCCGCCTCCCCGGCCGCAGCCGGTCTGCTCGGCTGCGGCGTGATGGCGGGCATCGGTGCCGCCATCAACACCGGCGGGGTCGGCCGCGGCGACTCGGTCGCCGTGATCGGCTGCGGCGGCGTCGGCATGGCGGCCGTCGCCGGGTCGGCGCTGGCCGGCGCGGCAGTCGTCATCGCCGTCGACATCGACGACCGCAAGTTGCAGACCGCGCGCCGGCTCGGCGCCACCCACACCGTCAACTCCCGTTCGCGGGAACCCGTGGAGGCGATCCGCGCGCTCACCGGGGGACACGGCGCCGACGTCGTCATCGAGGCCGTCGGCAGGCCGGAGACGTACAAGCAGGCGTTCTACGCCCGTGACCTGGCCGGGACCGTGGTCCTCGTCGGAGTTCCGACCCCCGAGATGCGCATCGACCTGCCGCTGCAGGACGTGTTCGGGCGCGGCGGAGCGCTGAAGTCCTCCTGGTACGGCGACTGCCTGCCGTCCCGCGACTTCCCGATGCTGATCGACCTGTACCAGCAGGGACGCCTGGACCTGGACGCGTTCGTCACCGAGACCATCGAGCTGGACGGGGTCGAGGAGGCGTTCGCGCGGATGCGCGGAGGCGACGTGCTCCGATCGGTGGTGCTGCTGTGACCGGGATCCGCATCGACCATCTGATCACCTCCGGGACCTTCTCGCTGGACGGCGGCACCTGGGACGTCGACAACAACGTGTGGATCGTGGGCGACGACCACGAGGTCGTCGTCATCGACGCGGCGCACGACGCCGACGCGATCGCCGAGGCGGTGGGCGGCCGCAGGGTGACCGCCATCGTGTGCACCCACGCCCACGACGACCACTGCAACGCCGCTCCCGCCCTGGCCGAGCGGACCGGGGCGCCGATCCTGCTGCACCCGGACGACCGGGCGCTCTGGCACATGACTCACCCCGACCGGAAGCCGGACGGTGAACTGACCGACGGGCAGGTCCTGCACGTCGCCGGTACCGGTCTGACGGTGCTCCACACACCCGGGCACGCACCCGGCGCCGTGTGCCTGTACGCACCGGACCTGGAAACGGTCTTCACGGGAGACACCCTCTTCCGGGGCGGCCCCGGGGCGACCGGCCGGTCGTTCTCCGACTTCCCGACGATCATCGAGTCGGTCCGGGACAAGCTGCTCACCCTGCCGCCGTCGACCACGGTCCGGACCGGCCACGGAGGCAGCACCACCATCGGCGACGAGACACCGCACCTGCCGGAATGGATCGCCCGCGGGCACTGAGCCGTGCCGCGGAGCCCCCGGGCCGGGCATCAACGGCGGCCCGGGGCTTACCCCCTGACAAGGCCGATGCCCGCGGCCGGCGGTCCGCGGGGTCCCCGGGGTCATGAGTCATCATCCGGTGGTCAGGCACGCCCAGCGGGTGGTGCCCCGGGTGCCGTGGGCTTCGCTCACGGCGGCGATGAGGGACAGCCCTCGCCCGTGTTCGTCGTCATCGCGGGGCGCGGCCGGCAAGCCCGCGCGGGGAGCCGGTCCGCCGTCGGTGGCCTCGATCCAGATCCGGTGCGCGGCGGGATCGTGGCGCAGGTGCAGCGTCAGAGGCGGCAGCGCGTGTTCGATCGCGTTGGTCACCAATTCGGAGATGGCCAGCAGCGCCACGTGAACGGTCTCCTCGCCGAGGTGCAGGTCGCGAAGGAACCGGCCGCTGATCCGCCGGGCGTCACCCGCGGACTCGGGGCGGTGGTCGAGCTGCCACGTTCCATGGTCGGCGAGCAGGCGTGTGGGTCGGCCGCCGGCACGGCGAGTCGGTCGACGGTGACGCATATGGCGAATCCCATCCGAACAGCACGGGGGTGACCCTGAAGTCCTTCCACCTTCCGGTCTACACCGATACGCCGTAGCAAACCCCAGGGAATTACCCTAAATCCGGCCACCTGGCCGGCGCGAGGTCCGTCAGCCGGGGCAGCAGCTCGCCGGTGGTCAAGGCGCACCGCGCATTCGGACTGCCGAACCTTCCAAATGAACAAAATCGCTGCACACTATGCGGCCGATCCATTCGATATATCCAATTTGCCCCGGGACGGCGACGTGCCGGGGCAATTTCGGTGGCTATTTTTGTGCACCGGCGTCCGCGTACGGAATCCGTTCGGGCAGCCGAAGGCAAATGCGCCTTGCGTTCATTTCAGAAGTCACTGAGCAATGGTTGGAGGAGTGGATGGCGGCCGTCTCCCCCTGGCCCACCGCCGCGCAGCAGTCCCGCCGGGTGAGTGCGATCCTGGCGCGCCTGGCATCGGCGGGTTCGGTCAGCATCGGGGCGATCGCTACCGAACTGGGGGTGTCCAGCGCGACGATCAGGCGCGATCTGACCGCGCTGGAGGAACAGAACCTGCTCACGCGCACCCACGGTGGAGCCGTCGCCAGGGAGGGCGCGGCGGAACTTCCGGTGCGCTACCGCGCCGGCCAGGGGCAGCAGCAGAAGCAGGCGATCGCGCGGGCCGCGATGCGCGGACTGCCGGCCGGCCCCTACGTGGTCGCGGTGAACGGCGGGACCACGACGCGCGAGGTCGCGCGGCTGCTGGCGAGCCGCACCGAGCTGACGGTGGTCACGAACGCGCTGAACATCGCCATGGAACTCGCGATGCGTCCGCGGGTGCGACTGGTCGTCACCGGCGGCCGCGCCCGCAACCGTTCCTGCGAACTCGTCGGCCCCTGGGCCGAACGCACGCTCGGGAGCATCAACATCGGCACGGCCTTCATCGGCGTGGACGGCATCAGCGCACGGAACGGGGTGTCCACCCATGACGAGGTCGAGGCGCGTATCAACGCGATCATGATCGAACGCTCCCGCCGGGTGGTGGTCGTCGCCGACGGCACCAAGATCGGCCGCAACCTCCTCGCGCACGTCGTTCCGGTCTCCGCCGTCGACGAACTGATCACCGACTCCGGCGCGGACGCCACCGAACTCGCCGCCATCCGGGCGCGGAACGTCACCGTCACCATCGCCGACACCCCGGTGCGCTGAACGCGACGGTGCCCGAGCACTCTCGAGCGGCGGTGATGATCGTGGCGGGCGTATTCTTCAAGGGTGACAGGGGCGCGGCCACACGAAAGGTCCGCACTATGGGTGTCCCGCAATCCAGCGCCGGGCCCCCCGCTCCGTCCGCGAGCCAGTCCGAATTCCTCGGGCGTCGCACGGCGCTCCGCCGTCTGCGGGCCGCCGCGGCCGACGCGCGGGAGGGTGCGCCCTCCCTGCTCGTCCTTCAGGGGATGCCGGGCGTCGGCAAGACCACTCTGCTCCGCCACTTTCTCGCGGAGTCCACCGATTTCTCCTCGATGACGGCCTCAGCGGTCGCGGAGGAGCGGAACCAGCCCTTCGCCCTGCTGGACCGGCTCACCGCCAGGGTCGACCAGAGCGCCGGTGTCTCCCGCTCCCCCGGACCCCCCTCCCGGGCCCCGGCGGACCGCGCTCCGGCGGACCGCACCCCGCTGACCGCCGGGGCCGACATCCTGCGGCTGATCGACGACGAACGCCGTCACGGACCCCTCGCGGTGATCGTCGACGACGCGGACTGGGCCGATCCGATGTCGGTGCGGTCCCTGGCCTTCGCCCTGCGGCGCCTGTGGCGGGACCGGGTGCTCACCCTCATCGCGGTGCGCAACTGGCCGCCGGACTGGGACGAGTCGGCGGTGCAGGCGCTGGAGGGGGTACAGCCCTTCAGCCGTCTGACCCTGGGAGGGTTCTCCGGAGCCGACATCGCGCGGATGGCGGTCGCCGTCCGGGGCCGTCCCCTGTCACCCGACGCGTGCGAACGCCTGCTCACCCGCACCCAGGGGCACCCCCTCTACGTACGGACCCTGCTGGCGGAGCTTCCCCCGAGCTGGGAGGACGGTCCCGTCGACGCCTTCCCGATGCCCGCGGACCTGTCGGCGGCGGTGCTGCGCCAGGTGACGGCCCTCCCGCCCACGGGCCGGCAGCTCGTCGAGGCGCTCTCCGTCCTGGACGGCGCCACGCCGCTGCGCCTGCTGGCCTCGGTCGCCGGGGTGCGGGACGCCGCGACCGCGTTGGACGGCCCGGTCCGAGCGGGCCTCCTCGACCGGCCGGCGGACCCGGTCGACCCGGCCGGCCCGGTCGCGTTCCGGCACGCCCTGCAGAGGGAGGCGGTACGCCTCTCCCTCGCTCCGGCCCTCCGACGGCGACTGCACCTCGCCGCGGCCGGTGTACTGGACCCGCAGGCGGCCCTGGTGCACCAGGTCGCGGCGGCGGACAGCCCCGACCCGGCGCTGGCCGAACGCCTGCGGGAGCTGAGCGTCCGGGAGGCCGGCGAGAGCCGGCTGGTGGCGGCTGCCACGCACCTCCTGTGGGCGGCCCAGGTGGCGGGTGCGGACCAGGAGGGCGAGGAGTTCCTGTTCCGCGCGGTGCGGCTCCTCTTCTGGGCCGGCATGGACGCCGAGCTCCTCCGCCACCGCGCCGAGGTGCTGGAGAGCCGCCCGTCGCCGCTCCGGGACGAGTCCCGGGCGCTGCTGGAGTTCGCCCTGGGCCGTCCGGTGCGAGCCCGCCCGCTGCTGATCCGGGCGCGGAACGGCCTGCCGCCGGACGCGCGGGCCGGGGACCGGGTCGCGATCGACACCGAACTCGCGGCGGTCGGCGCACTGATCGGCGACGGGGCCGAGACCGAGCGCACGGCGCGGGCGGCCCTCGACGCGGCGGCCGCCCTGCCCGCCCTTGCACCCGGCCGGCCGCGGCCCGACGCGTACGGCACCGGCATGCCGCCTGGTCTGACGGGAACGGCCGGCGGGTTCGCTGCCTACGGGCGGGCCCTGACGTCGGGCGCGGCAGCCGGTCTCACCACGCTCGCGTTCCTTCCCGAACGACCTGACGAGGTACCCGAGGAGGAGTTGCCCGGACTGGTGTACCGCGGGATTCTGCGGGGTGCCGCGGGGCGGTTCGCCGAGTGCGAGGCCGACCTGACCACCGCGATCGCCCGCGCGCGGCCGGACAGCGTGCGGATCCTCGGGCTCAGCAGCCGTATCCACCTGTGCATCTGCCATTTCCTGTCGGGAAACTGGGCGCGGGCGGCACGCGACGCGGAGATCGGCCTGACCATGGTGGAGGCCCGTGGGCGCAGCTACGACCGGGCGCTGCTCTACTCGCTGGCCTCCAACGTGGCGGCCGCCCAGGGGGAATGGCGGAACGCCGAGCGGGATCTCGACCGCGGGGTCGAGGAGGCCCGGGGCCTGGACTACGAGGGGCCGTACTTCCACCTCTCCGTGGCGCGCGCCGCACTGGCCCGCTGCCGGGGTGACCACGACGGCGCGCTCGACGCGCTGCGCCGCATCACGACCGGATCCGCGTACGCCGAACGCTCCCGGCTGTTCTCCGCCTGGTGGCAGCCCCTCCACGTGGAGGCTCTCGTCAACTGCGGACGGCCGGCGGAGGCACGGCGGGCATTGGCGCTGCTGATCCCGGATCCCGCGTCGGTCGATCCCCGGAACGGTGCGCTGACCGTCGCGCGGGCCTGGCTGGGCGGGCGGATCCAGCAGGCGGAGGGCGACCTGCCGGGCGCCCTGGCGTGCTACTCCGCCGTCCCGCCCCCGGCCGGTGACCGGCAGGACGCTCCGCTGTACACGGCCCTGTTGCGGCAGAGCCACGGCTCCTGCCTGGCGGCCGCCGGCGAGACGGAACAGGCGGTCGCGCAACTGCGCTCGGCCGAACGGATCCTCGCCGCGCTGGGTGCCGCCCCCTTCCTCGACCGGTGCCGGGCCGACCTCGCCGCACTCGGCGGTACCGCGCGCGAGGACGGCACGGCACTGGACGATCTCAGCGCCCGCGAGCGCGAGGTGGCACGGCTCGTCGGACGCGGACACACCAATCGCGAAATAGCCGCCGCCCTTTTCCTCAGTGCGAAGACGATCGAATACCATCTGCGAAACGTATTCGCGAAAACGCGCGTGAATAACCGCAGGGAATTGCGCGACCTGGTTCAGGACGCCCCCTGGGAGAATGACTGACCGGTTGGCCTCCGGCCCAAGACTGGGGATTTTCCCTAGTTCTTCCACAGTGAATGCGCACATATGCTCGTTCAGAAGTAACTGTTGGAGGAACGGATGACGAGTGGACCGCCGTGGCCCACCGCTGTGCGGCAATCCCACCGGGTCGGTACTCTCCTGGAGCGCCTGGCGGCCACGGGTTCCTTCAGCATCGCGGGAATCGCCGTGGAACTGGGGGTGTCCAGGGCGACGATCCGGCGTGACCTGGCCGCGCTGGAGGAACAGGGCCTGCTGACCCGTACGCACGGCGGAGCCGTAGCCCGGGGGGGCTCGGTGGAGCTGCCCGTGCGCTACCGCGCCGACCGGGATCGCGGGCAGAAGCAGGCCATCGCGCGGGCCGCGATGCGCGCACTGCCGTCCGGCCCCTGCGTGGTCGCCTTGAACGGCGGGACCACGACGCATGAGGTGGCGCGGCTGCTGGCGAGCCGCAGTCAGCTGACCGTGGTGACGAACGCACTGGACATCGCGATGGAACTCGCGTTGCAGCCACGGGTGCGGCTGGTCGTCACCGGCGGCCGCGCCCGCAACCGGTCCTGTGAACTCGTCGGCCCCTGGGCCGAACGCACGCTGGGAAGCATCAACATCGACACGGCCTTCATCGGCGTGGACGGCATCAGCGCGCGGAACGGGGTGTCCACCCATGACGAGGTCGAGGCGCGTATCAACGCGATCATGATCGAACGCTCCCGCCGGGTGGTGGTCGTCGCCGACGGCACCAAGATCGGCCGCGATCTGCTCGCGCACGTCGCCCCGGCCTCCGCGGTCGACGAACTGATCACCGACTCCAGCGCGGCGGCGCCGGAACTCGCCGCCATGCGCGCCCAGGACATCACCGTCACCATCGCCGACCTGCCGGCCCACTGACATCACCGGGTTCCTCTCCCCCACGCCGGCGGGCGGGTGGCTCCGGAGTCCCCGGAAACCCCCCGCCCGCCGGACGTTCACCGTGCGGGCCGGCCGTCACCGGCCGTCCCGGTTTCCGCTCAGCGGGTGGTCAGGACCACCTGGCTGGAACCGTTGGGCAGACCGGCGATGCCGACCTGGTCCCCGGGGAACGTTCCGGCTCCCTTGAGGCCGCTCACCGGTTGGAAGGCCGTCCAGTCACCGCTGGCGCCGCGGATCGTGTGGTAGACGTTCCCGTCGAGTCCGACCGCCAGGAGCTGGCTGTCGCCGTTGGGCATACCCGTCAGGGCGATCGAGCGCGCGCCCATCGTCGGGGTGGTGACACCGCGCGGGGCACCCCAGCCCTGCCAGGCACCGTCGGCCCGGTGGATGGTGTGCCAGACGTTGCCGTCATTGCCGATCGCGGCGATCTGGCTGTCCCCGTTCGGCAGGGCCGCGATCGTGAGCGCCGAGCCGGAGAAGTCCGGTGCGTTGACGCCCTGCACGATGGACCAGTCGGTCCAGGAACCGCTCGCGGCGCGCGTGCTCAGCCGCATCCTGCCGTCCTTGCCGAAGACCAGGACCTGAGTGGACCCGTCCGGCATACCCGCTGCCGCGACCCGGATGGCCTTGAGCTGACCGGTGCCACCGTCGCCCGCCAGTACGCGCCAGCCCTGCCACGAGCCGTCCGTACGGCGGATGTTGTGGTAGACGTTGCCGTCCAGACCCACGGCCACCGTCTGCGCCTCGCCGTTCGGCATACCGGTGATGGCGGCGTCGGGGCTGCCGAAGTTCGGCTTGCCGACTCCTCCCATCCCGACCCAGCCCTGCCACGTCCCGTCGGCCCGGTGGATGTTGTGGTAGATGTTGCCGTCGAGGCCCGTGCCGATCAGCTGAACACCGCCGTCGGGCATCGCGGCCACGGACTCCCGCGCACCCGCGAAGCGGAACGCGTCACCGACACCGGACAGCGGCGTCTCGGCGGTCCATGAACCGTCGGCGTTGCGCGCCGCGTTGTAGAACATGTGCGGGGTCGGCCGCGGAGCGTTCAGCGCGATGATCGCCCGCTGCAGCTCGCCCGCGTGCACCCGGGAGTCGTTCTGGTTGACGTCGTCGGTCATGACGATGTTCATGTTCTCCGCGATACCGGAGTAACTCCAGTCGCCCTGCATCCGCGCCAGGACACGGGCGTTGAGCTGGTCCTCCAGGAACAGCAGGTACGCGGACGACTGGGCCGTGGTGCCCAGGGCCTGGATGAAGACCAGGTCCGGGATCGACAGGGTCGGGTCGATGATGTCCTGCAGGACGAAGAACTTGCCGGCGTCGGCACCCGGCGCCTTGTCCAGCACCCGGTCACTCCGCTTCAGCACGGCGTCGAACGTCTTGTCCAGGAGTTTCGGGTCGAAGAGCGCCTTGACGAAGTCCGTCCACGCGGTGTCCGCCTGGACATAGCTTCCGCGGTAGGTCATCGCCGCGGGATCCCAGGCCCACGGATACGTCGAGCTGTCCGTGGTGTCCATCAGGACGACGTGCTTTCCGGCGTCGACGTACTGGTCGTACGTGGAGGTCGGGCTCAGTGATCCGTCGGCTATCGCCGGGTTCCCGATCGCGCCGCCACCGAGCGCGTCCCCGAGCTGGGCGACGGCTTCATGGTTGTCGGCCGCGGCCGTGGCCGGCGACACGGCCGTCGACAGCCGGATGATGACGATCTCCTGCGGATGCCGGTCGACCCAGTCCGCGAGCTGGTCGACCTCGCCCTTGACGATGCCGTTCGGACCCTGGGTGTCGAAGAACTGAAGGGATCCCATCGGTCCGCCGTGGTAGGTGAACCACTTGTCGCCCTGCTTGCACAACCGCAGGTCCAGATACCGGGAACCGCCGTCGAGCTGCTGCACCAGGTTGCCGCTCTGGCTCTTGGAGATGCTCGTGGCGATCGACGGGAACTTCCGCGCCAGGCTCGCCTGGTCCCCGTAGCTGCACACACCGCTGTTCTTGGTGATGCTCCAGGTCCCCGCGTCATGGCTGCCGGGCATGACGATCTGGTTCAACGGCCGGTCACCGATGGTGCTCCGGAGCCCCTGCATCCAGGAGCCCAGTTGAACGTCTGTCGCCGCCGGAAGGCCGGCCGCTGCGGCCGGCTCGGCCGCCGCGGGTACTCCGGCGGCGGCTGCGAGCCCTGCGGCGACCAGCCCCGCGACTAACCCGCCCCACCCACGGCTGATCCTGTGTCGCACACGCATGTCGGTTCCTCTCTGTTGATGGTGTCGGACGTCCGGGGAACCTCCCGTGGGCCGCTGCCCACGGGAGGTTCCCGGTTCTCGGCGGGGTCAGCTGCTCACTGATCGTGGAAGTCGCCGTACTGGGTCCACCACTTCTCGTTCGCACCGCCCCAGCAGTCGAAGAGTTCCAGGTTCGAGTAGCCGCTCTGAGCCGCTGCGCCCTTGACCTCGAGGCAGCGGCCTGACGAGGGGTTGTACACCTGCCCGGAGCGGCCGAGTACCCATTTCTGGTTCGGCCCCCCGTTGCAGGTGAAGAGCAGCACGTTGGTGCCGTTGGCCGTTCCGCCGCCCTGGGCGTCCAAGCAGAGGCCGTCCACCTTCAGGGCGTTGTCCAGGCCGATGGTCCAGTCCTGGGCGGTCGACGTGTTGCAGTTGTAGATCTCGACGTCGGCGGGGGACGTCCGGTTGTTGCCCGCGTCGTCCAGGCACAGGGTCCCGTGCTTGTCGCTGTAGGCCAGTTTGGCGTGGACGTCGCCGTTCGGCTTGAGGGTCGCGTCGATGTTGCTCACCGACGATGTCGTGGAGCCTCCGACGTTGCTGCTGACGACCTGCAGGGCGCGGAAGACGAAGTTGGATTTCGGCAGTCCCTCGGGATTGACGTAGGTGGCGTACTGGTCGAACAGCGCGCTGATGTCATCGCTGACGGGGGCCTTCTGCGCGTCGGTCAGCATGGGTGCCGGGCTCTTCACCATGACCCGGCAGCCGAATGCCGGGTCGCACGTCTTGGTCTTCTCGTCCAGGGTCTCCCAAACGATGGTGGGCTTGGAGCCCGTGTAGGCGTTCCCGCCGTCGTAGTGGACGACCGAGATCAAGGCCGTCTTGCCGTGCTTCACGTCGTCGAAGATGAAGTCGGTGGTGAGGAGCGCCCGCTTCGCCGAGCAGGCGGAGTCCCAGTCCCCCGTCTGGTGCACGGAGGCGTTGTAGGAGACGTTCACGTGCCCGTCCGCCAGCGTGAGCTTCTTGCGGTCGCTTCCGTACCGCAGCTGCGAGTTCTGGTAGGAGTAGCTGACGTTGGTCTCATGGAGAGCGCAGCCGGCTGCTCCCGCGGCGTTGTTCGTCATGTTCACCGTCTTGGACCCGGTCTGCGCCGAGAGCGAGAACCCAGGGGTGGCTCCCCAGGCCGAGTTGTTCCAGCCCAGACTGCCCATGTCCCAGGTGGGAGTGGTCTGCGGGTTGCTCCCGTCCCGTTGGAACTCCTTGTTCGCGGCGAAGGCGCCGCAGCCGGACGTGTTGCGGTGCGGGGCATCGCTCGTGTCAGTGGCGCCTTCGACGACTCTGCCCCAGCAGTCGTGCGAGGGGCCCGGGTCGTACAGCAGCTCGTAGGATCCGGCGTCGGCCGACGCCGGCTGATCCACGGGCGACACCAGCGGCCACATCAGGGAGACCAGTCCCACCAGCACAAGGGTCACGGTGCGCGGTGGCGCGAGGGTGAGCTTCATCGAACGCTCCGATCGTTGGAGGAGTCGCAGGTGGGGGTCCATGAGCTGTGACCGGCCTGCTCGGGTTCCGGTAGGTGTGCTGCCGGTTCCTTTTGCCGCTCCCGGCGGCCACCCACGGGTGGCGGCCGCCGGGAGGTGTCGCTGGAGGGTGTTACGGCAGGGTCCACTTCTGGTTGTTGCCGCCGTTGCAGTCGTAGATCTCGAGCTGGTGGCCGTCGGTGAAGAACTGCGGGTCATCCAGGCAGCGGCCGGATCCGGCACCGACCAGGGTGCTGCCGACGACGTTCCACTTCTGGTTCGACTGGCCGTTGCAGTCGTAGATATCGATCATGCTGCCGTTGGCGGTGGCGTTGTACCGGACGTCCAGGCACTTGTTGTTGATCTTCAAAGTGCCGTCGGTGCCGGTGGTCCACTGCTGCTCGGCCGAGGTGTTGCACACGGCGACCGAGACTTTGGCGCTGTTGCTGCCGGAGTTGCCGGGCACATCGAGGCAGTAGCCGGCGATGCCCGACTTCACGGGTCCCACCTTGCCGGTGGCGGTGCTGGTGCCGGCGGAGGCGGCGGTCACCTCTGCGGACCAGTAGGAAGGCAGGGTGTCCCACGGGTTGTCCAGCACGTCGTTGGTGACGTAGACGTAACCGGCGTTGCGCTGCTTGGACAGGGTGATGGCGGCCTGCATCTGCGACTGGCTCGTGCCGTAGACGAGGTGCCAGACCTTCTTCGGGTCCGCGGTGGCCTCCCAGTCCGGGAGAGTCGCACTCGCGTAGTCGCTGTAGCTGCCCTCATAGGTGATCAGCGTGTCGGCGGCCTGCGTGTAGCACTGGGCGACCCATCCACCCGGGTTGTCCACCACCATGGCGCCGGTGTGCTTGGTCTTCACGTAGGACTGCAGGGTTTTGTAGGCGTCGACCCAGGTGGTGGAGCTGGCGGAGGGTCCGCAGTCCCCGAGTACGTCGTCGAAGAAGATGCCGTCCAGCCCGGAGCCGCCGTAGAAGCTGTACCAGGCGTCGACGCTCTGCTCGGCGTACGTGATCCAGTCGTTCAGGTTCGTGCTGCCGGTTCCCGGCACCTTGCGGTTGTTCGGTGAGGTGCCCAGGTAACCCGTGTCGACGTAGCCCAGCACCTTCGTACCGGCACCGTGCGTCGTCTGGATGGCACTGGCGTAGCCGCTGTCCTTGCTGCCGCCCGCACCGTTCGAGGGGTTGGCTACGGCAAGCCCGGCGCGGGACGCCGCACTCGACAGCTGAGTCCACGCACTGCCCGGCCCGAAGTACGCGGGCACCGCGACACTCTGCTTGATGGACGCACCGGCCGCGGACGCCTGACCGGTAGGTATCGCGGCGAAGACACCTGCGGCCAGGGCGACACCTCCGGCGACGGCGCCCAGCCGCCGCCACGCGCGATCTCTGCCCCGGCCGGTTTGCGCTGTTCTTCTCATGGCGAATGTTCCTCCGCTTTCACGTGCTGAGCTTGCAATCGCGCACACGGCTGACCGCACGAAGATGCGGCGGCGTGAGAACCGGATCGCTCCCACACGTCGGACGATGTGGGGTGGATCAGATCTAGCTCCTCGGCACACGACGGGGTCAAGGTGCGGGACGCGAAGTGCGCACGTCGGCTGAGCGTTTTCCGCACTCGACCAATGGTGCTCCGTGCTTCCCGAGCTGGCCGAAAACCGCGCCGAACCGGCCTTGTCCGGCCTGCTCCAGGGTGCGGATGAGGTGAGCTCGTGGTCGGCTCCGGTGGGAGCCGGCCGTGTTCCGCCGCGTGACGGGTGGCCCATCGCCTGCCGGGTCGCTGCGGGGCCGTTCCGCGCGGCTCCGAGTGTGGTTCTGCTTCCGGTTCTGCTTTCCGGTTCTGCTTTCCGGTTCCGATTCCGGTTCTGCCCGAGTGCGGGCGCTCGCTTCAGCCGCTCATGGGCGGAAAGGTGGCCTGCCGGGAACGTTCCGGTCCCGGCAGGCCTGTCTCCGGTGTCAGCGGGCGTCGACCAGGGTGTAGGTCTTTCCGCCCGGCAGTCCGGCCATCTTCACATCGGTGGCCGCCAGCGGTCGGCCCCAGGGGCCGGTTACCGCGCCGAAGGGGGACCAGTCGCCGTTGGCCGCACGAGTTGCGTGGTAGGTGTTGCCGTCCGCGCCGACGGCGAGTAGTTGGGCGGAACCATCCATCAGGGCAGCGATCGACACCGATGAGGCACGCATCGGCTGATCATTGGCCACGCGCGGCATGCCCCATGTCGAGTTGGTGCCCTGCCGGTTCCGACTCATGTGCCAGACGTTGCCGTCCACTCCGATGGCGGCGATCTGGAGCGTGTCGTCCGGCGTCGCCGTGATCGAGAGATCACGGCCGAAGAACGCCTTGGCATCGCCTGTGCCAGGCAGCATCTGCCACCCTGCCTGATCCCACGTTCCGTCCATGTGCCGCTCGGTGAGGCGCA
Organism: Streptomyces sp. RKAG337; assembly: GCF_023701715.1. NCBI lineage: Bacteria > Bacillati > Actinomycetota > Actinomycetes > Kitasatosporales > Streptomycetaceae > Streptomyces > Streptomyces sp. RKAG337. The sequence continues at coordinate 886,694 of NZ_JAJOZA010000001.1, forward strand.
TGGCGCCGTCCTTGCCGTAGACGAGGACCTTGACGGAGTTGTTCGACAGCCCTGTGACGGACACGTTCTTGGCCTGCATCACATGGTGGTCGTTGTCCCTGACGCCGGCCCAGCCGGTCTCCGCCCACGTGCCATCCGGTCGACGCAGAGCGTGGAGCAGGTTGCCGTCCTTGTCGACGACGAGGGCCTGCATGGTGCCGTCGGGGGTGCTGGCCATCGCCAGTCGGCCGCCGTTGAGCTGTCTGTCGAGTACATCGGAGACGACTCGGTTCCAGCCCTGCCATGAGCCGTTTGCGCGAAGGATGTTGTGGTAGAGGTGCTTGTCGACGCCGTAGGCGAGGAACTGGACGTCGCCGTTGGGCATCGCGGTCACGGCGCGCTCACCGCCCGCGAACTCCAGGGCGCCGTACGCCCCGGGCAGTGCCTGAGCCGCGGTCCAGCTTCCGTCGGCCAGACGCTCGGTTCCCACCATCGTGCCGGGAGCCGTTACAGGGGTGTTGTTGGCGATGATCGCTGCGCTCATGTCGCCGGAGCCGATGAGCGAGCCGTCGGCTCGGTGACCGCCCATGTTGATGAAGTCGATCTGTACGACGTTCGTGTTCTTGGCGATGCCGGAGTACCGCCATTCACCCTCGATCTTCTCGAGCAGCTTGATGTTGTGCGCACGTGCGAGATAGAGCATGTAGGGCAGGCCGTCGGGCTTGTAGTTCATGCCGTTGCTGACGACGTCGTACGCCGCGTCCGGGATCGCGAGGGTGGAGTCGACGTTGCCGGAGAGCACGAAGAACTTGCTCGGGTCGCCGGTGTCCGTGGTCAGTACGTGTTCGTCACGGTCAATTGCCTTACCGCTGATCAAGTCGATCACGGCGTTCTGGTCACCGAGGTTCTTGAAGACCTGCTTGAAGAGATCACCCCAGTCCTCGTTCTCGACGTAGCTGTCGCGGCTCTCCATGTTGCTGACCGGCCAGTCCCAGCCGTGTGATGTGGCGCTTTTGTGGTCGAGCAGGACGACATTCGCGCCGTCGGCCATGAACTGGTTGTAGGTCGACGTCGGGGACAGCCTGCCCCGGTCCGCCATGTGTGCCGTGCCGATCGCCTTGCCGAGGAGTTCAACAGCCTCAGCGTTGTCCTCGGCCTGGGTGTCACGAGTGTCCAAGGGGTCAGGATCCGCGGGGACCGAGGTGTTCAGCTCGATCGTCACGACCTCGTCGGGGTGGTTGCGTATCCATTGGGCAATGTCAGCGACCTCTCCCTTCCGGCCGGTGGCGGGGTCGTCGAAGAACAGAGCGCCCAGCGGGCCGCCGTGGTACGTATACCATTTGCCGCCCTGCTTACACAGGCGCAGGTCGAGGTAGCGCGAACCGCTGTTGAGCTGCTCGGTGATGGGAGAGATTTGCGTGATCGAGATGGCGGCGGCGACCTGAGGATTCTTCCTTGCCATCTTGGCCTGGCTGGCCGTGTCGCATACCCCGGTCTTGTCCGTGATGCCCCAGGAGCCGGCATCGTGGCTGCCCGGCATCACGATCTTGTTGAGTGGCCGGTCCCCGATCACGTTGCGGATCTGCCACATCCACTGCTGCAGATTCAGGGCCCAGGGGTCCACCGCCGGCGGGGCCGGGGCCGCGGCGGCCGTCCTGGTGGGCACCGTGGCCCCGGCCGGGGTGGGGGCTGCGGCAACGGCGAGTCCGACGGTCAAGGCAAGCGCCAGCGCTGCGGACGCGGCGCGTGGTCGGAGTAAGTGGTAACGAGTCATGGCTCGCGTGGTCCTTTCCTGTAGTCCACGGGTCTCACCTGCAGACGACTTGGTGCCTGCGCCGTCGCCCGTACAGCCGTTTGTGCGACACATGGGCGGCCTGGCCCGTGGAGCAGGTCAACGTAATCCGGGCAGACCTTTTGACCAAGCAGAATCACCCGGTGAAGGAAAAGCGGGGACCTCCCGAGTGTCGTCCTGACTCCATCGACAGGACAGCCCGCGGTGCAGGTCAGACGGGGTCACGCTGACGCCCGCCAGGTGTGTCCGGCGCACCGGGGACGCTCACCCGAGGGGGTCAAGTGTGCATTTCTCGTGCTCACTTGCGCTTGCGGCCGCCAGATCTGGACACCACCGGCCTTCGGGCCCGCCGAAGCGACCGCGCAACTGCCGATGCCGTCGGACGAACGGTTCACCCTGCTGGAGGAAGGCCGGCCACGGGCCGGCCGTGCATGGCCGGGAAGCCCAGCGGTGGACGCTGGAACGTGTCAGACCGCTGACCGGCCGCCAGTTCAGCGCCAGTTGCTCTATCGCGGGAACGTGTCAGCTGCCGTCACAGCTGGTCCTGACAGAACTCGGCCCGTCGCACTCTGGAAGGCGAATCCGAAGCGGTCCCGGCGGAGCGTGCTGATCTCGTCATCGGAGAGGGATCGCCGAGAACCCGTCCTTCGAACCGCACCTGACCACCAGTGGCGGGCAGGACGACGGCGGTGCCGAGAGCGCCAGCCGCCTCAACGCACAGCGTGCTCCGGATGTTTGTCAGTCTTCCTGATGCACTCAAAGAGCATGTGGGTCGGCGAAGCGCTCGCGAATATGGCGGGGGGTGAGCGGGATCTCTTCGGAGAGCATGTCGAGGAAAGCGTGGGCAATGGGGTCAGGGCTGCTGCGCGTGTAGGCGGTGAGAGGGCGCGTCACCGGGGGTTCCGGGCGCAACAGCAGACCATCGAAGTGAGGAGGGATGATGTTGCCGGGCACGAGTGTGAGGCCGAGCCCGGCGGCTGCGAAATTGGCCGCGAAGGGGGCCTGTTGGGTGCGCACAGCGACACGGGGATGGAAGCCGGCGTCGGCACACGCCTGGTCCAGGACGTTTGCGAGACCACTGTTGGAAGTGAAATGCACCCATTCCTGATCGGCGAGGTCGACGAAGCGCACCGACGTGCCTGAGACAGGTGCCACAGGATCGCCGGGATGGGTGACCAGGATGAATTCCTCCGTGCCCAAGTGCCGGATGGTGCCTTCCCAGTTGGGCGGAGGTGGTCCGATGGCGAGGTCCGCCTGCCCGGCCGCCATAGCGGCCGCAAGTTCTGTGGTGTGCCGGTGTTCGAACAGGGTGATGCGCACGTCAGGGTGGCGGGAGCGCCAGATGGACAGCGCCGTGGGCAGGATGCCGTAGCTGATCGAGTACAGGGTCGCCAACTGAAGTTCCCCCGAGGCGACGCCGGTAGCGCGCCTGGCGGCAGTGACGGCGCGTGTTGCGTCCGCCAGGGTCGCTCGTGCGGAGGGCAGCATGGCGCGTCCCGCGGCGGTCAGCCGAATGCTGCGGGGCAGGCGATCCAGCAGGCGCCCTCCCACGTCCTTCTCCAGTGCCTGGAACTGGTGGGACAGTCCAGGCTGGGTGATCTTCAAAGCGGCGGCGGCGCTGGTGAAAGAGCCTTCGTCGACGATCGCCACGAAGTACTCGAGTTGACGCAAAGTAGCCATGCGGTCAGTTTATGGGATTGAGAAGATTCTGTCCTTGGACTTATGGCTCTCGGTCTGCGCAGACTGAGTTCACACCGCCCGAAGGACCGGTTCGACACCCGGAAGCCGGGGCATAGCGGTCCATCACACACTCGGACGGACATCGAATTCACATGGTCACGCACATTCGCCGACCAGCGCTCACGGTGGGAAATATCTCGCTGTCGTTTCACCGGGCAGCCGCCGCGGTCACCCAACGCATCCTTGAGGACGCCGGACACGAGGTGCGCACCATTGAAGCGCCGCACCAGCAACTCTTCGCACTCCAAGCCTTGGGAGAGATAGACGTACTTGTCTCGGCCTGGCTGCCCTCCAGCCACGGAGAGTACCTGGCCGGCTACCGTGACGATGTGCACGTGCTAGGCCCTCACTATGAGCCCTACTGCATCTGGGCGGTGCCGTCCTACGTCCCGGTCGACGCGGTGAGCGAGGTCGCCGACCTGGCACGGTCCGATGTGGCCACTCGCATGACCAGAACCATCGACGGCATCAATCCGGGTGCCGGTATCAGCCGATTCTCTGCCGCAATGGTCAAGGAGTACGGACTCGACCGGCACAGATATACGTTCCAACCGGGAACCGAGCACACCTTCGTCAACCGGGTGGAACGCGGAATAGCCGAACGCGAATGGTTTGTGATTCCGATCTGGCGGCCTCAGTACCTCAACCTGCTGCACGGCCTGCGCCCTATCGCCGAACCAAAGGGGCTGCTCGGAGGCGTGGATGCGGCCAGCCCGATCATTACCGACCGGGCGATGGCCGTCATCGCTCCGGAGGCGCTGGAGCGTCTGCAGGGCCTCCACCTCGGCAACGAGGGAGTGGAAAGCATCGACAAACTCATCAACGTCGACGGACTGACCCCGCTGGACGCCGCCGACCGATATCTGCGCCGGACAGCGGACGCCACCCCCTGACCGGGACCACAAATCCGCACGCCAGCCCGCCGCCCTTCGCATCTACGACGAGCGGCAGACCCACCCATCAAGGAGACAACAATGACCGCCCCCGCTCTCAACCTGGGCCTCGACCACGTCGCCCTGCGCACCTACGACATCGACGCCACCGCCCGGTTCTACACCGAAGCCCTTGGCTTCCAGTTCCTCCACGAGTGGAGCGCACCCGAGGCCGGCGTGAAGCGGTGCATCTTCCTCGACGCCGGCGACGACCGGGTCATCGAGCTCTTCGACGCCGGCTCCACCCCGCCCGGCGGTTCGGCCCGGACAATCGACGCGGAGCACCGTCCGAGCGACGAAGAGCGAGCCTCGGCTGCCACGCTCGTGCACTTCGCCATCCGCACCGAAGACCCGGCAGCGCTCTTTCAGCGAGCCATCGACGCCGGCGCCCGTCCGCTGATGGCCCCAGCGCAGATCGAGACCACGGGAGCCATCCCCATGACCCTCCAGGTCGGCTTCGTATACGGCCTGAACGGCGAGGTCATCGAGTTCATCAAGCGGCCGCACATGCGCCGCGTCTGACGCTCGGGACCGACAGCGGATCCGACGCCAGGGCGGTGCCCCACCACAGTGGGGCACCGCGCGCAGCCTGGCATCGCCGACCGGCCCGTCCGGTCGGTGAAGGCGAAGATCCGTACCCTCACCCACAGAACGTCGCAGCAGGACCTGGCCGTGGTCCTGGTGAACCTCAACCAGGTCACCCACGGATGAGCCAACTACTGCAGGCATGCCGTCGCGAAGCGCACCTTCAGCAACCTGGACAACCTCGTCCGGTGGCGAGTCATCCGGCTGCTGCATGAGCGGCATCACTGAACCGGACGGACGTCCGCAGACGGCTCACCACCCCCACCGGGCGGTGGCGGCCGATCAGCGCGGGCGAGATCGAGTTGCGGAGGATCAGCGCGATCCAGGTCACCCGGTATCGCTACCGCCCGAGTCACCCGGTATCGCTACCGCCCGAGCGGTCTATCGTCCGCAATGACGTTCCACAGCCATGATCTCCGCCGCGGTGACGGGCAGACAGGGGCAGTTGGTCCCTTGCGCCGGGCTCATCGGGCCCTCCGGCCGGGTTGCGGCGACGTCCGTGCGGACCATCAAGTGATCAGAAATCGCCGTCGGCCAGCCACAGGTCGGGGCCGAAGACCTCGTAGTGGATGTTCCGGGCGGCCACACCGGCGCGGAGCAGCTGGCCGCGTATCGCGCGCATGAACGGCAGCGGGCCGCACAGGTAGACACTCGCGTCGGACGGGACGTCCACGCCGTCCAGATCCATCAGACCGGCCCGGGCCCCGGGGGCCCGCACCGCATCCGGGCGCTCGTACCAGACCAGTGCGCGGGCGTGCGGCAGGCAGGCGACGCAACGGTGGAGATCGTCCCGCAGCGGATGGTCGGCCGGCGAGCGGTCGGCATGCAGGACCAGGACGGAACGGGTCGCACCGGTAGCGGAGAGGTGCTCGAGCATGCTCACCAGGGGCGTGGTGCCGATACCCGCGGAGACCAGTACGACCGGACGGTCGGACTCCTCCAGCACCACCTCCCCGAAGGGCGCCGAGCAGGTCAGTTCATCGCCGGCGACGACAGTGGAGTGCAGGAGGTCGGACATCTCCCCGTCCGGGGCGTCCGGCTCCTGAACCCGCTTCACGGTGATCCGGCGCGACTCGCCGCCAGGAGCACCGGACAGGCTGTACTGGCGCAGTTGGCGCACACCGTCGGGCATCGTCATCCGCACGCTGACGTACTGACCGGGCAGGGCCTTCGGGGCGGCGGCGCCGTCGGCGGGACGTATCAGGAACGACACGGTGTCCGGGGTCTCCTCGCGCCGCTCCACGACGAGCCACCGCCGCCAGCTGCCGCCGGGTTCGACCCCCGCGCCCTGGTACAGCCGCGTCTCACGGACGATCAGAGCACCTGCCATCAACCAGTACACCTCGTCCCAGGCCGCGACCACCTGCGGGGTCACGGCCTCGCCCAACACCTCCGCGATCGCGGCGAACAGGTACTTGTGGACGATCGTGTACTGGTCGTCCGTGACACCCACCGCGGCGTGCTTGTGCGCGATGCGATTCAGCAGAACATCCGGCCGGGCGTCCGGATCGGCGAGCAGCGCGCCGGCGAAAGCCGCTATCGATCCGGCAAGGGCCCGGCGCTGGGCTCCGCTGGCCTGGTTGCCCCGGTTGAACATCCCGTCCAGAAGTTCCGGCCGCTCGCTGAACATGGCGCTGTAGAAGCGGGTGGTGATCTCGTCCAACGCACCGCCGACCGCGGGCAGGGTGGCACGTACCAGTACTGCGGACTCGGCAGAGAGCACCGTGACCTCCTGAGGTCGTTGGGGCACGGCAACGAGCCGGGCCCGGGGAGCAACAGTCCCGTGTATAGCAAGCAAAGGTCATGACTTTTAGGGTTGAACTGGACATCCAGGCCAGTCTGAGGACCCTTGTCCCACCAGCTCGGGACCATGGTCCGAACAGGCCCCGGCGCCAAAGGCCCTACGGCCCCCCAGAAAGGGCCATCCGGCCCTCACCAGGCGAACCCGGCGAGGGGGTCCCCTCGACGGCGCCCTCTACGTGGAGAACTCAACCGTTCGTTGAGGCCGCCACGGCCCGACCGCGCGGATCGTTGGCCGGACCACATGACCCTGCGCCGGCGGCGCGCGTTCGGCGAGCCGCAGGTCCGGTGGATCCGCGGCGGGCCGACGTCAGCCGGCGCCGCCATGCCGACCGGGCGATGACCGTCGATGACCGGTGAGCGCTGACGCACGAAGGCGGGAGCATACGCGACGGTGGTCGCGTCCTGCACGCCTTTGAGCATCATCGCTGAAACAGTTCCATTGCTCAATGCAAGAGTTAGCGTGGCTCGTGCCCCGCACCGCCAGGCGTAACGGCGTCCGCTCTACGCAACGTTGTGCACTTCAGGAGGCATGATGAAATCTCACGCCCGTAATCCGCGGCTCGCATCGCGTGGCGGCCGCCTGATAGCCGTTGCCGTCGCTCTCGTAGTGGTCATCGCCACCGTCTCCGTGTGGCTCTCCCAAAAAAACAGCTCCGCGGACGAGTCGGCCTCCGCAAACCTACCGGTGTCCCAGGCCGGCCAGGCCGCCCCCCGGGCGGGTAACCCCGGCTCCGTGACCGAGTTCGACAAGACGTTTCTCACCAAGGTCCGGCAGGCCGGACTCTGGGAGATGCCGGCAGCACGGCTCGCCCAGACGCATGCGTCGAGCGAAGCCATCAAACGCGCGGGTATGCACGTGCTCGACGGGCACAGCAAGCTCGATCAGCTGGTTCGCGAGGACTCAGCGGCTCTCAACGTGCCGATCCCCGACCAGCCCACCGCCGAACAACAAGGCTGGATCGACCAGTTGGAGAACGTTCGTGGCCGTGCTTTCGACCAGCTCTTCGTGGACCTGCTCCGGGCGTCCCACGGCAAGGTGTTCATCACCATCGGTGAGGTCCGCGCTGCCACCAAGAACGCCTTGATTCGACGACTGGCCACGCAGGCCAACGACACCGTCCAGGACCACATGGATGTACTGGAGGACACGGGTCTCGTGACGGACGCCACCCTCGACAACGTCGCCGCGAGCATCCCCAAGTGACCGGACTTCCGCGCGAGAGGCGGAAGTCCGGGGCCCGACAGGCCACCGGCACCGGCGGCGCCTCCGTGGTCCGCCGGCCGGCCGCCCGGCGGACCCGCCGCTGATCAGGTTGTCGGGGCGGTGAGTGCCGCCTCCGGCCGTCGGCGCGATCGCCGGAACGGTGTGAGGACCCGTTCGAGGTGCTGCTCCTCGTGCACGTCGATACGGCGGGCTTCGAGCAGCTGGCGCAGGCTGAGGATCCCCTCAACGAGATCTGGTGTGCTGCGTGGCGTGATGACGATGCGGGTGATGCGGTGGGTGGCCATGCGGTTGGCGATCGTACGGAGCGTCTCGTCGGGGTGGGCGGTGACCGCCGGGCGGGCGACGTCGCGCAGGAGGCGCGGGTTGTCCGGGGCGCCGTGGAGGAGTTCGGCCCGGATGACGACACCTGCCAGCTGCTCACGATCATCGAGGACCGGATAGAGCCGTTGCCTGAGCAGGCCGTCGGGGTCGCCGGTGCGGTGGGCTTCGCACAGGAGACCGGTCGCCTCGGCGGCGCTCTGGTCCGCGCGGAAGGTGACGGCGGCGGGGGTTTCGAGCTGGCGCACAAGGTGCACTTCGAGGGGGTCTACGGAGTACTCGCGGGTCAGGTGCAGGCCGCGGCGGGCGATCTTCTCGGTGAGGACGGACCGCTTGAGGACGATGACCGAGAGCAGATACGCCGATGACGCCGTGATGATCATGGGAATGAGGGCATTCATCTCGTGGGTCAGTTCGAGGCAGAAGACGATGCCGGTCAGGGGCGAGCGCATGACCCCGCCCAGGACACCCGCAAGGGACACCAAGGCCCAGAAGCCGGGACTGATGGAAGGAAACACCAGACCCTCGGCTGCCCCGAGCGCCCCGCCGATCATGAACATGGGGGCCAGTACACCGCCGGAGGTGCCGGAGCCGAGGGAAAGTCCCCAGATGAGCGTCTTGACGATGAGGATGCCGAGGATCAGCCCGACGGTGGCCCGGCCGGTGAGGAGTTGGTCGATGACGTCGTACCCGACGCCCAGAGCGCGGGGTTCGATCAGACCACCGATACCGATGACGGCGCCGCCGATGGCCGGCCACCACATCCAGTGCACCGGCAGTTTGGCGAAAAGGTCCTCGGAGACATACACCAGCCAGGTGGCCAGCAGGGCGAGCAGGCCCGCGCCGAGGCCGGCGACGATGCACAGCGCGTATGTGGAGAGGGGTAGTTGGGCGGGGACGTGTGCACCGCCGAAGAGGGGGGCGGTGCCGAGGACCGGCCCGCGTACGAGGGTGGCGGTGACCGCGCCGACGGCGACGGGGAGGTAGGAGCGGGGCCGCCATTCGAAGAGCAGCAGCTCGACGGCGAGCAGGATCGCGGCGAGTGGCGCGTTGAAGGTGGCGGCCATACCGGCGGCGGACCCGGCGACCAGGAGGGTCTTGCGTTCGTCGGTGGTGACGCGCAGGAACTGGGCGAGGATCGAGCCGATCGCGCCGCCGGTCATGATGATCGGCCCTTCGGCGCCGAACGGGCCGCCGCTGCCGATCGATATGGCGGAGGAGAGCGGCTTGAGGACGGCGATACGGGGTTGGACCTTGCTGCCCCCGACCAGGATCGATTCGATCGCCTCCGGCATGCCGTGGCCGCGGATCTTCTCGGAGCCGTATCTGGCCATGACCCCGATGACGAGGCCGCCGAGTACCGGCATCAACAGGGTCAGCCACCAATGGGTGGTGCTGCCCGGTGTGGCCTGGCCGAAGGAGAGGCGGCCGTGGAAGCAGAGGTTGGTGAACAGCGCTATGAGCTTGAGCAGTGCCACCGCGACCAGCGCGGCAACCGCGCCGACGGGCGCGGCCAGGGCGGCGATGACCGCGACCCGGGGCAGGACGTTGAAGTCTCCCAGATGCCGGTCCCTCGTGCTGGTGCGTCCACCGGGCTTCGGGGAAGCTCTTTCCCTCGGGCTGTTCGTGTTCTGGGCAGCGTCAGATAGGGGCACGGTGTGCCTCCGCTTCGTGTCGTCTCGGGCCAGGCGGGGAGAGGGAGCACCGGCGTCCAGGGCATACGAGTCAGGCCGGCGGCGTCCGCGGGATGCGGATGCCAACGGCCCGGTACGGGTTCGCACGGTGGCAGGGTCGGGCGTCGTTGCCCGAAGAGAAGGGAGGGTGCGGCGGTCGCCCGCCGGCGCGCGGTGCCGATCGGACTGCTCACTGATGGTGATCAGCGGCAATGGCTTCGGTGCCGTTGTCAGCCGGGGTGGGGGCGGGCGGAGTCCACGCGTCCGGGTCGCACTATCCGTATCCGGTCTCCCTCACAGGCCGGACACCGGGGCCGGGTGAGCGGGGAGGGTACCGTCCGGTCCGCTACGCGGCAGTCGGCGTGAAAGTGGTTGTCCTGGTCGGTGGTGAGGCGAATGTCGTACTCGGCCTCCCATCCGCGCCCGCAACTGAGGCAGACAAATGAATATGCTCGGTGGACCAGCTCATCACCCATGGTTGTCACATCCCTCGACCGGCCCTGTCGCGCCCGCGCAGAACCGGATTGATGCCTCAAGGCTAACATTGCATAGTGCAATGATGGATGTGCCCTGGATTACAGAACGGTGGATACACGGATGGGCCGAGACGTCGCACCCAACCCGTCGCCACGCAAGGCGGCACGCAAGGCGGCACGCAAGGCGGTCGAGCCGGCCCCGGTGGCGCCGGGCCTGGCCCAGGAGACCGAAGAGGTCACCGAGGCCGTCATGGCAGCTTCACGTCTTCTTGTCGGCCTGTCGGCGCGCGCGCTCGCCGACGTCAGCAGCACCCTGACGTTGCCGCAGCTGCGGGCGCTGGTGGTCCTCGAAGGATGCGGCCCGGTCAAGCTCGCGGCTCTGGCTGCGACGCTGGCCGTCAATCCGTCGACGGCGCTGCGGATGGTGGAGAGGCTGGAGACCGGAGGGCTCGTCGATCGGCGGGCCAACCCGGACAATCGCCGTGAGGTCGTACTCCAGCTCACCGCGCCCGGCGCCGACCTGGTGCGGACCGTCCTGGAACACCGACAGCGGGAGATCACGGCCCTGGTGAGCCGCCTACCCGCCGAAGTACGTACGGGACTTGTCGTCGGGCTGCGGGCCCTGATGGCGGTCGCGGACGAGCCAGGGGTCGGTATCTCCCGAAGTGCGCGATCCGGAGTGCTCGAAGGTGACTCCGGAGCCTGAAACGACGCTGGAGACGGCCGAAGCAGCGCTCTCCGCCACCGCCCGTTGTCTGTGCGGAGACCAGGGGCCTTGGAGCGCCATGACACTCAAAGGCCGACGGCATCCGGCAGTTCCTTGCCGCACCAGCTGCAGAAGGGTGCTCCGGCTTCCGCCCTCAGCCGCCCGCAGGCCGGACAGACCCGCTCCATGGCGCACGGCGTGCCGACCTCGGCAGCCACGCCACGCACCCGGCCTCCAGGGTCTGACTGCCGACGCCGTTGCCGAGCCACCCGTCACCCTCGACCACGACCAGCAGCACATCCAGCTCGGATTCGACGTGACTGGCCACGGAGGTGCCCGCAGGCAGCCGCACCAGGTTGGCGTCGAGCTGCCGGTTCCCTTGCGTCAGCCGCCATAGCGCGCCGCGTTGCTCCTCGTGCGCTGCGGCGATGCACGCATCGAGGGCCATGAGTACCTGGGAGGTCTCCTGCGCGGACAATCTTGGCTCCTGGGAAGGTGGGCCGCCGGGATTCGTGAGTGGTGCTTCGCCTCGGGGCTGCGCGGGCCGCGCTGTTCCGCTTCAGCTGGTCCAGAAGTCCCACCAGCGGGCGAGGATCAGCATTCCGATCGTGCCGGTCCACAGGACCGGAAGCGTCCAGGGGAATTCAGCGAGGGCGTTACGCAGACCGGCCGGGGCCGGAACTACGCGATGCGTGATATTGCGGGTGGTGACGTGGCTGAACAGCGTGATCGTCACGGTCCAGACCAAGCAGCACCACAGACACAGGGCGTTGATGCGGTAGAGGGACTGGAACTGGAGCCAGGTACAGAAACCGACGCCGAACAGCGTGCAGGCTTGAAGACCGAGCCAATACCAGCGGTGCTGGCGGATGCCTGCCAGCAGGCTCGCCCCGACGGCGATGACCATGGCGAAGGCCACCAGGCCGATGACGGGATTGGGAAAACCGAAGACATGCGCCTGGCTGCTTTCCATGACGCTGCCACAGGAGACCACCGGGTTGAGACTGCATCCTGGCGTGAAGGTCTCCCCGGCGGCCCGAGCCTCGTAGAGCTTGAACTCGTCCAGGGTGATGACCAGAGAAGCGAGCAGGCCGAGTGCTCCGGTGAGCACGAGCAGCCGGCCCGAAGCGCGATCACCGTCGCGCGGTTCGGTGCAGCCCTCCGATGTGTGAGAGGCGGAAATGGGGCTGAGCGCGGTGTTCGTCATGGGTGGGTCCTTGTCCGGGCGAGCGCTCGCAGCCGGGGCGGCAGGCAAGCCGCTTGTTCCGGGCCGCTACTCGGATCTGCGGACGTGGAACAGCCGTCGGACCTGCGCGCGACCTGAGAAGGCGCTCATCGCCCCGTGTGATTCACGTTGAGCGGTTGCGGTTGACGTGCCCGTGGACGCGCGACCTGCCGTCGCAGTCGGGCAACGCCGCCACCTCATATTCGGCATCCCGGGTACCGCTGCGCTTCGGACGCATGAACGAGCAGTGCTGTCATGGCCATCACTTCTGTTGACCGGTGGCGCTCGGCCCTGGCCGGGCAGGGCCTCTCGGTGTAACGCGCCCGGACACCCCCGCCGTTGGCGAAAAGGCGGCCATCCCGAACGCTGGGACAACGCGTAGAATATTGCATCATGCAAGACTTGTCGATGTGGGCACTCGGCGCGGCCGCAGGGCCACGGTGTCCCAGGGGCAGCTGCGACTCCCTCTGATCGGAGATCACTCAACGCGTGCCGAAGTCACCACTCAGCCGGCGAAAGGAGCACCACCGTGCCCAGAGAGGTCCGGGCAACCCCTTCGCCGACCGGTTGGCGTCGGCTGATCGCCCGTCTGCCGATCAGCCTCTACCGCTCGCACCTCGGCCCTTGATGGGGAGCAGAGTTCTCCTGCTGATACATACGGGCCGCACGAGCGGAGAGCCCCGTGAGGCCGGCGACCCCGGAGGCCGACACTCACCACCCGATATCACCCCGCCCTACCGGACCCCAGAACGCGGAAGAGGCCGCCTTCGCATTTCTGCGAAAACGGCCTCCGACCTGCGAAAACCCTGGTCGGGACGACAGGATTCGAACCTGCGATCCCTTGACTCCAGCCGGCGGGAACCGCGTGCCGGCAATCGCCCAGCTGGTGCAGGCCGACGAGGACACGGTGCGCGATGTGATCCATCGGTTCAACGAGATCGGCCTGGCCTGCGGCGGCGACAGCAACTACGCCACCCCCAATGTGTGGGCCAGCAGGCTCTGGGACGGCCAGACCTATCCGCGTGACACAGACATGATCACCACCCCGGCGGTCAGCGGCTGACAGCACGGCGCCGGCCCCGCCTGCGGGCCCACACCGGCCCCAGTCCCGCCCCGGGTGACGTGTGCCCCTGGGGTGGGCGTCACCCGGGGACGGCATCAGTGGCTGGCACCGGGAGGACCAAAACCCCGCACACGGACGATCCACGAATCCCGCAGCATTCCCGGCGGACCCCGGAGCCTCCGGGAAGTGTGCTAGCCGGCCATGATCATTCCTACCGGGATTCCCTGTACGCCGACTACGCGCACTCGGAGTTGGCGGCGAATGGCCCCAACGCCCACCTGACCCCTGCAGTACAGAGGTCCCCGTGGATCTCCCTCCCCCGGGACCTCACGCGTGCATGCGCTCAGCGGGCCGGAAGCTCGATGATCGCGATGCCGTCCGGCTGCGCGAGGGCCAGGCGCGTTCCGTCCGAGCGCAGGGCCGCGACGGGCGTCGGGACATGAGTGGCTCCGTAGCTGCCCTCCCTCTGGGAGACCTCCACGTCGGGCCACTCATCCACCACGGCGCCCGTCGCGAGGTCGACCAGCCGGGGGTGCCCGTGGAGGGCGACGACCGTGTCGCCCCGGGCGATCAGCGTGCCGAGGGTGAAGTCGACGGCGCTTCGACCGAGCCACCGGCCTTCCGCCAGCGACCACACACCCAACTGCCGGCGTTCCTTGCCGTCGTAGGCCCCGAACACCGCTGTCGCGATGGCCAGCCGGTCCCCGTCGAGCCAACAGGCGGAGACCACCTCGTCCTCGATGCCCCCGTCGGCGGGCAGCACGCCGCGGCCGTCGAGCACGGCGGAGTCCGTCAGCGCGTCGTCCAGGTCGAACACTTCGACGATCCCGTACGGATGCCACAACCAGCCGGCCGACAGCAGGTGCCTCCCATCCGGACTCACCGCCAACCGGGAGTGGAAGACGTCCCGGGGGTGGCGCTCACCGCGGGTGAGCCGCTCGCCCGTCTCCAGGTCCTCGATCTCCAGGACGCCGTACTGCTCCGGGCAGTGCACCAGGACCTCGCGGCCGTCCCGCAACACCCCGACCGCCACGGGATAGTCGAATTCCCCGGCGTTGTCGTCATCGCGCTCCAGCTCGCGGATCAGCTGATCGCCTTCGAGCACCAGCGCCTCGATGCCGCGCTCTGCGTAGACGACGGTGAAGCGGCCCGACGGGGAGACGAGACCCCGGTCGAACGGGAAGTCATGGATGAATGAGGAGGGACGCTCCACACCGTCGGCCCCCCACCGACGCCCGCCACCCACCACATCGAGCAGCTCGTCACCGTCCCACACCAGCGACTCGACCTCAGCCGTCGCCTCCAGAAACCGCACGCCCGGCTCACCGTCCCTGTTCATCACACCCAAGACCGTACGAGCCCCGTCATCCCGGGCCAACCCGATTTACAGGGCAAGCATCCGGAACCCCGGCAGCTCCTCGCGCCGCGGGAGTTGCCCGGCCGAGGCGTAGTGGAAGCCGGTCAGGTGCGGGCGCTTCCGCGGAGGTGCGCGTGTTGGACCGCGAGGGCCAGAGCCAGAAACCCGGGCTACCGGGTGCGCCTACCGGCCACTGACACAGGCCTGTGCTACCTCGATGAAGGCGTCAACCGCGCGCTCTACCTGGACGAGAGACCCTGAGTAGTGGTCATTCAGAAGCGAGAAGCTGCCGAGGCCGTTCCGCAGGCGGTCAAGAAAAACGCGAAGCTCCTCCTCAGAGAGAAGGCCGCTGTCCTTCAGCTCCTGGAGGGTGCCGGCCGCCAAGGTCGCGCCCTCAGCACGCTGCGCCGCCTCTTGGACGACTCGTCGCGCTGTCTCATTGCCATTGCGTACTGCCGCATACAGCAACAACTCCGGACGCTTCTTCCGGTGGAGGAGCATCACGCCGTTGTATAGGTCCTCCAGGGCCGTGTGAGCTGCCGCCGCGCTGTTCGAGAGGTCTACGTACGGCGCGGCCGCAGAAACAAACGGGCCCCAGGATCACCCCGGATCGACCGCGGCCGGCCATGCCCCCACGGCGCCAGAACCGCCCCACACTCCGGACAAGTCAGCCGACCCTGCCGAAGCTGACGCTCCACGAACAGCCCGTCCGAGTCGACAACCAGCACCGACACCTCCGACTGACCTGCAACGATCAGCCGGAACCTCTCCAAACAGACGGGTGATCATGCCCGGATCACCCATTCAGCGGTCTCGTCCGAAATCAGCCTCACCCGCCGTGCTGTCCTTGCTGGGCAGCAGGGATGATGCCTCCGTGGCGACCAACCTTGAGCTCTTCGCGGACTACTTCCAGATCCACGTCCTGGACGAGGGATCCGAAGGTGATTTCAGCGGCGTGTGGACCGAACAGACCGTCGTGGACGGGCTCGGCGTCATTGAAGATGCCCTGGCCATCAGCACCGCCGTCAACGACACCGTGGCGGTCAGTGTCCATGTCCTCGCAGATCAGCCGCACGACGACAGCGACGACTTCGACCACGTCGTCGAGGCGAGCCTCCACGCGCCCTCGGGACGGCTCATCGTGATGGGCTGCACCGACTACCTCGACGAGGCGACACGATTCGAAGTGCCCGCAGGCTGGACCCGAACCCGGGCCTCTCGGCGGAACCTCGCCGCTGCCGTCCGCTGGCTCGAGTCAGACGAGGAGCCCGAGGCGACCGAGGAGGTCCGGCTGCAGACCTGGCCCGCTCCGTTCTCCGCACCGCACATCGTCAAGCGATGGACCCAAGCGGATTAGCCTCGGACTCAGTACGGCTCTTTGTGCTCACCGTGTCGTCGCACACCAAGTGCACCCAAGGCATCCGGCCTCTCACACGGATGTCTCCACCGTGACTGTCGCGAAGCCGCTCGTTCCTGCTCATACAGAACGTCGCTCAACACTCGACACGGCCACTGGATACTTAGCGAACCTGGTGCCCAGGGGCTGTCCGCCGGTACCTGGTACGGCCACGCTGCACAGCTCAGCCTCCTGCACCCAGTGCCGCACGCGACCAAAAGCTCAGGGGGCTTGCTCCGTCCACGAATTGGGAGAAGGGAATCCACTGACGACCGGTTGGGCAGTGACGGGCGTAGACATCAGCGTCGTACGCCTCATTCGTTGCAAGGACCACCACGCCCGCTGCGTCGCCCGCGTATGCGTCGTTCAGTGCGGTCGACCTGGCATGCGCCTTCACCGTCCTGACCAGTGAAGGACTAGCGATGGACAGACCATCGTATTCACCGAATCCTGCGTGCAGTACGAGCCGTAACTGTGGCAGGAGGTAGCCGGGACGGCGTGGGGAATCGGCCCAGTCCGAGGTCATCGTCTCATCCAGCTTGCACAGCAGGATGGCGCCCAACTCGGTCAAGTCCACTGCCCCGGTGAACAGGAGCAGCGTCTGGTCACTGGTCTGCTCCCCGACCAAGCCCATCACGTCAGGGCAGGGCCTCGGCAAAGTCCTGTGATGTCCGTCTTGGGATAGCGCCTGGTGTTGGAGCGTGCTCGTCAGCGCAGTGAGTGACGTTTTTGGGGGTCTGGATCTGCTCGAGCGGATTGTAGGTGTGGTCCACGATCTGGGCACCATGTGCGTTGGTTTCACTGGCGATCTGCGGGAGGGCGTTGTTGGAGTCCCAGGTGGTGGTGCGTTGCAGGGTGCCGGCTTTGGCGGCGGCCTCATGATCACCTCCACCGTGCTGAACCACTTCGCTCTCGAAGCACCCAGCACTCCATCACCTCCTGCCTGAGATCAGCACGGCCGTGGAACGGGAGAGCAGTCGCCGCGCACGGCATCATCCTGCGCGGGCGGGCCAACAGGAACCCGCCGAGGTCGAGGCGATCTCCTGCGAAGCACCCTCACCCCCCAAGAAAGCCACCCCGCCCGACAGGGCAACGTGAGAGCCTGCACGGCACCCGACGATCAGCAGCGAGTGCCCGGCCGGGCCATCCACCTCGTAACGCGCTGGCCGGTTCGCTCCGGCGCTGGTTGAATACGGCGGGCCGGTCGGGGGCCGGTGAAGCGACAACTTCTGGAGGCCAGCCATGTCTGATTCGGCGGCCCTTGTGTGTTTTCGGTGCAAACTCGTGCTGCCGATCGGGATGTTCCGGAGATCCGCCGAGCCACGTCGGCTCTTCCTCGACGAGAGGCTGTGCCAGGACGACGTCCCCATCACGCAAGCGGTATGGAAGTTCCTCGCCGAGCATGTCTACCACCAGACCGAGTTGCTGGGTGAGGGCGACGAGGACCGGTGGGAACTGATCAACCGGGACTTCACCACCATCGATGATGACGACTTCGGGAGCCCCACGCTCGGCGAGTACATCGGGCACTGGCCGGGCGGCGCCCTGGCCCAGCATCCACGGCCGATGGCCGAAGAGGTCGCGCTGGTCCTGCCCCCGCCGGGTTCGCGCGCTCTACGGCAGAGCCTGGGCCTGGCTGATGTCAACGTCGTGAAAACGCTGTACCAGGCGACCCGCTGGCCGGAGGACCCCAGCGATGAGGTGGACGACGCCGCCCTGGCCGAGCGGTTGGGGAAGATCTGGGCCGACCAGGGCTTCGCCGACCGCCTCGTAGAGTGGTCACACACGATCCTCGGCCGTGAGCTGGAGATCGTGCGGAAGACCCCGGACCAGCGCGGATTCCAGGTCCGGCCCAAGCGGTGGGCCGTCGAGCGCACCTTCTCGTGGGTCACCGCCAACCGACGCCTCGCCCGCGACTGCGAGCAGCAGCCCGCCTGCTCCGAGACCATGATCCGCTGGGCATGATCGGTATGTAGGGCTGCAGTCGAAGGTCTCCCGGTCACACTTGGCCTTGGACCGGTACCGACCGCCGTTCGAACCAGAGGTGGGCGAGTACGACCAGGGCCAGGCAGACCACGAGGGCCCGGCCGCTGACGTCGGTGGCGAACAGGCCGAGCAGGAGCGGGACTACGATGCCGGTGATGACCCGGGAGATCGTCCTCTGCGGGTCCGAGCTGCGGCTGGCGACGCCGGTGGCCACCCCGAGGGCGAAATAGGCGGCCATCGCGCCGCACAGAAGCCAGCGGCCTGAGTCGGGCAGGGCATCGGCGCCGTGGCCGACCACCGATGAGAGCGACACGCCCAGGGTGGCGACGACTCCGGTCACCAGGCAGTGCAGACCAAGGGCGGCGCGGGTGGAGATGCGGCCGGCGCGCAGGTGCGGCAACCCGGCGTACCCGAACACGACCGACAGGCCGAACATCCCGGCCAGCAACACGAATGCCGCGATCCCGGTGGCCAACAGCCCGATGCCGTACCGCGCACCGGCCGCGGCGTCGACGACCTGCACCACCGACTCGCCGAGCACGATGATCACGAAGAGTCCCAGCCGCTCGGAGAGGTGAGCCGGATCGACCGACACCCCTTGGATGACCGGGCCCGTCCCGCCGGGACCAGCACCGGGGCGCCGCCGACGCCGGGTTGCGGCCCCGGCGGTGAATTTCGCCTGGACCTGCTTGAGGAGCTTGTCCCCGGAGACGGCCAGGATCAGCAGCAGGTCCAGGCCCACCCCGACCGCCCAGAGCGTGGGCTTCCACCGCTCCTGGATCCAGATCGATATGAACCAGGGCAGCAGTCCTGCCGAGTACTGCACTACCGGGAAGTCCAGCAGGATTTCGCCCCGGCGCCAGGAGTGGGCCCCGTATATTCGTGTGGCGAGGTACGCGATCACAAAGACGGTCACCGGGCGCTGGTCGTTCCCGTGCCCGAGTACGGTGTGCGCCACCCCCGGCACGGACGCGGCCATCACCCCGAGACCGATCATCCCGATCATCAGCCGCACCACCCTGGTCCGCCCGGCCGATATGTTGCCGTACAGCATGAACGTCGTCCACGACAACCAGAACGTGAGGTACAGCAGCGTGTAGACACCAAGCCCCGCGGCGTCCAGTTCGAGCCCGAGCACATGTGTCAGGGCTGCCACGCCCGCCACCGCCACCAGGTCGAAGAACAACTCGGCCCAGCTCGCATGCCGCTCGACCTTTTCATCGTCAGGTTCGTACGCAGTATCCAGGTCAGTCACGGACCGCAGCATAGTTCCGCACACCTTCGCTGTCCGGCCCCGGGGACGATCTCTGAAAGCTGGTCAGGCCGCCACTCGGAGAACGCGCTCACCAGGGATTTCGATGGAATCCCACCCGCCTGGGAGCCGACCCAGCACTGCCGCCTTCAGTCCGAACCGGCCCACCGGCCGGTCGGCTGGACGGAAGCCGCCGCCCCGAAGCGAGATCCACGCTAGCGCCAATGGCTGCGCGAATTTTCCCCGGCCTCGCGGTCGTGTGCGATGAACTGTGCACGCTCATCGAACCGTTGCTGCCCGAACCGGGACCGACGTTGGTGAAGGGCAGCCCGCGGGTCCCATACCGGCAGGCTCTGTGCGGGATCCTGTTGGTGCCACCTACGGGCACTCGGTGGGCGTACCTGCCGCAGGAACTGGGCTTCGGCTCGGTGATGACGTGCTGGCGGCGCCTGGCCGCGCAGAACGATGCGGGCGTGTGAGACGAACTGCACGTGGTGCTGCTGAAGAAGCTGCGGGCCGCGAAGAGGCTGGACTGGTCGCGCCAGCAGGGCACCCCAGACCCGAAACCGAGCTCTCACATGCACCCGCTCCCACTGGATGCCGAGCCGCCGCCAGGTCCCGAAGGGCGTCGACAGCGTGGTGGAGCAGCAGGGTCTCCTCCGGTAGCACAGAGGCCACGTCGTGGTCAGAGGTGAGCACCCCGTCCTGGGTGCTCCAGCCAACTGCGGATGGTGCTGAACGGTGTCCGCAGTTCGTGGACGATGTCACTGGCCCATACCCTGCTCGGCAGGGGCCGTGGCGTCGCCAGGGTCAGGGACCGCGGCGGGGTCGGCGACGGCGGAGCGCAGCCCACGGTCGATGAGGTCGATGAGGTACTCGAAGCTCTCGCCGATGTCGGCGGACCACTGGAATCCGCCGGATGCCTGCAGGTGTGCGAAGCCGTGAAAGACGCTGCGCACCGCCCGCAGCGCGTGGGTCATCTCCTGCGGAGGGATGTCGTACCCCCGCAGTACCGCCGCGAAAGGGCTGATTCCCCGTCCGGCGGCGAGCGCGATCGGGTCGTCGGGACCGGTCGGTGTCAGGCCCAGGGTGGCCGCGTAGCGGCCGGGGTGGGTGACCACGAAGTCGCGGAGCGCACCGGCGGCGGCGGCCAGGGCGTCGCGCCCGGCGAGGCCCTGGATGGCTGTGCCGATCGCGACGCCGGCCTCGTCGAAGGCGAGCGCCGCGATGCGCCGGTGGAGGTCGTCCTGGCTGGCGATGTGCTTGTAGAGCGACGGGGCGCGCACCCCCACCCGCTCGGCCAGCCGGCCCATGGTCAGCTCGGTGAAACCGATCTCGTCGGCAAGCGCGGCGCCGGCGGCCACGATCGTGGCCGCGTCCAAACCTGCCCTAGGCACTGACACCGGCCAGGAACTTCACGACCGCGGCCACAGTCTGCTCGGGGAACTGCACATGCGGGTAATGACCGGCCCCCTCGATCATCTCCAGCCGGCCCAGACCGGTCGGCAGGTCGGCGACGATCGCCTCGCCCTCGGCCTGCGGCGCGGCCCAGTCGGGGTCCAAGGTGCCCTGCACGACGAGCACCGGGCAGGTGACGTTGCCCAACTGCTCAGCGGCGTCGGCGGGGGAGATCTTGCCCATCGCCTGCAAAACCTTCATCCGGCCGGGCTCCTGAAGCATCGCGGTGATCTGCCCCAGACGCGCGTCGAAGTCCACGGGCTTGGAGCCAGGGTAGGCCACGTCGAGGTACTTGGCCCATTGCCGGGTACTGCCCAGGATGGTGGTGCCCATGAGATGGGTCAGCCCGCGGCGGTAGCCGGCCACCCGCAGGTCACCGAGGCGGACCTGCTGCTTGCGGGTGAAGGGGGCGAGCTCGACCAGCGCGGTGATGAGCCACGGGGCCTTCGCCGCGGCGATCGTGACCGCACCGCCGGCGATGGAGTGGCCGACCAGCACCGCCGGCCCGCCCAGGTGCTTGACCAGGGCGATCAGGTCATCCGCGAGGGCGGTGCGGGTGTAGGACGCCCATCCCACGCTGGACTCACCGTGGCCGCGCAGGTCCACCGCGGCGACCCGGTAGCCGGCTTCGACCAGGGTGGGGGTGAAGAACCGGTAGGCCTCGCGACTGTCGCCCATGCCGTGGGCCACCACGACCAGCGGCCCGACGGCACCGCTCACCTCGTACGCGAGGGTCCCACCGTCGACGTTCAGGAACTCGGTCACGACTACCTCCATTTGGCCCGCCCATCGGCGGCTAATTGCGTTAGCTAAAAGCTATCAGCTTTAGCTTTGGAGTCAAGCCCCGCTCGAGCGCTGCGGTCAGGCCGCTCCGCACCGGGGGTTGGGGCCTCGCCACTTCGTTCTCAGTTCCAGGCTTGTCGTTCCTGGCAGCGGGGGTCGTCGATCTGGTTCCACGTGTCGTCGATGCGCATGGTGGTCCGGCGCTCGCTGGTGTACGCCTCCCAGCCGGGGTCGCCGGTCCGGGCGAACCGGACCCAGGCCCCGTGCACGCGAGAAGCGAGATCCGCGGGAGGCCGCTTCGGTCCGAGCAGGCCGTACGGGCCGTGCAGTGCGGAGAGATGGGTGCGGTCGAAGACGAAGGGGAGTTCCATCGTGTGGGCGGCGCCGAGATCTCCTCCCACAGCCTGGGAGCGCCACGCGAACTCGTAGCGGTAAGTGCGGGACCGGGGGTGGGCGGCGTGCGCGTCGGCCAGGGCCCGGCTGCCCGCGCCGAACGCGGCATCGCCCAGGATGGCGGCTCGCAGCTCGCCGAAGGAGGCGCAGGGCCGTGCTGTGCGATAGGCCTCGATGAGCCGCATCGGTTGGGGGTGGGAGCGGATCGCCGCGGCGTCGACGTCGGCCGCCGTTGCGGTGGTGTGGGCGCCCGTGGGGACGAGATAGAGGTTGCCCTCCTCCGAGGTGGTTCCGATGAGCAGGTCGACGTCGGCTCCCAGGCCTGCGGCGACGGATGTTGCAGGCTGCCGGTCCAGGACCAGGCTGAAGGGGCTGAGCCCGACCAGGGGGTCGAAGTGGGTCGGGGTCCGCAGGTCGATCCCGGCAAGGTGGCCGGCCGCCTCGACCAGGTGCTCGTCGGCGATGTCCGCGAAGGCGTCGGCGTGCGGCTCGACCCCCAGCGCCTGGGCTGCTGCCCGGGTGACGCGGCCGGCCTGCTGCCGGGTGAACGCCCCCGTGCCGCTGCCGCTTTGAACGATCGCCCGGCGCAGGAGGCCGGCGGCCTGCGGCATGGCCAGGACACCACCGACGATGGTGGCGCCCGCCGACTGGCCGAAGAGAGTGACGTTACGGGCATCACCACCGAAGGCGGCGATGTTCTCCCGCACCCAGCGCAGCGCAGCCACCACGTCGAGCAAGCCGCGGTTGGCCGGTGCTCCGGGGAGGTCGAGGAATCCCGAAATGCCAAGCCGGTAGTTGAGGGTGACGAGTACGACGCCGTGGCGAGCGAAGGCTGAGCCGTCGTACAGCGCGGACCGTGTCGATCCGGCGACGAACCCGCCACCGTGGACGAAGACCATGACGGGCAGGTCTTTGCCCGGCGCGGCAGGCTTGCAGACGTTGACGGTGAGGTAGTCCTCCCCGCGACTCCATCCGGCGCCGAAGTAGGGGGACATGTCTACCGTGCCGAGCGTGCGTTCGGACTGCGGGGCGTTGGGACCCGGCACCGTGGCGTCCCGTACACCGTCCCACGGTTCGTGCGGCTGCGGCTGCGGCGGGGCGAAGCGGCCAGCGCCGACGGGCGCGGCGGCGTAGGGGATGTTCAGGAAGGTGACGGTGTTGTCCTGACGCAGCCCTCGGACCGCCCCCTGATCAGTGGCGAGGATGGGATCGGCGTCGTATCTCACAATGGTTCCTCTCCGTGGCCCCGGTGGGCGTCGGAAATGGGATGGAGTCGGCCCGCAACCCCGGCCCCGCAGTGGCGGTCGGGGTTGCGGCCGGGATTGCGGCCGGGATTGCGGCCGGGATTGCGGTCGGGGTTGCGGGCGGGGTTGCGGCCGTGCCTGTGGCCTGTGGGTCAGAGGCGGTCGAGCGAGGCCCACCGCTTGATGCCGAACGCACTGCCGCTGCGTTCCACTTCCAGGGCGCCGTGCCCGGCGAAGTGGGCGGGCAGGACCAGCGCATTGGCGTCCGCGGCCCAGCCGAGGATGTCCCGGCGGGTCTCGCGCGCGGCATGACCGTCCTCGCAGAAGCAGCTGTTGTGCTCCGGATGCATGATCTGAAAGGGGGAATGCAGCAGATCGCCCGAGAAGACCGCGCGCTCGGTGCCGGACGCCAGCATGACGACGCTTGATCCCGGGGTATGACCGGGCGCGGCCTGCAGGCGCAGACTGGCGTCGATGGTGTGGCTCGTCTCCCAGAGCGTGACCTGGCCGGCGGCGTGCACCGGGGCGACGCTGTCTTCGAAGACGTTCTGGTTGACCCCGCCGGCGATCTTCGGGTTGTTGGCCGGGTTCCAGAACTCGAAGTCGGCCTTGGGCATCAGATATGAGGCGTTGCGGAACGTGGGAACCCAGGACTGGCCCTCCAGGCGGGTGTTCCAGCCGACGTGATCGACGTGCAGGTGCGTGTTGACGACGATGTCGACGTCGTCGGGGTGGACGCCCGCCCGCTCCAGATTGCCGAGGAAGTCCAGCTCCAGGTGTCCCCAGGACGGTACGTACGGGCGTTCCTTGTGGTTGCCGACGCCGGTGTCGACGAGGATGGTCCTGCCTTCGCTGCGCAGCACCCAGGTCTGCACGGCAACGTTGCAGATATCGGTCTCTTCATCGAGGAAATCCGGGACGATGACGGAACGGTGTGCGTCCCACTGATCCTTCGGCGAATCGGGAAAGAACACGTCCGGGGTCATCCCGACGGGTCCGTGCATTTCCTCAACTCGTGTCACCTCGACGTCGCCGAGAGTGATGTCACTCATGATGCCGCTCCTGTATCTGTCAGTCTTTACGTGCAGTCGTGCAGTCGTGCCGTCGTGCCGTCGTGCAGTCGTGCCGTCGTGCAGTCGTGCCAGACGGCTCGGAACCGATGTGGAACTAGCGGTAGCCATCCAGGCGGGCGAGCAGGAGGTTGGGGTCCTTGGCGGTGGTGTAGGCGGCGTTGAGGACGTACACCTCGTTGCCGCGCAGTGCGACGGAGGTGGGGTTCTGCAGTCCGCCGTCGGTGTCCAGAACGGTGGTGTGGGTGCCGTCGGGCCGGATGAGGACGACCTTGTTGGGGGCGTCGAGGGTGGCGAGTACCTCGTTGCCGCGACCGGTGAAGGCGAAGTCGTCGATACCGGCCAGGCCGGATGCCTTCACCTGCGGGGCGCCCGCCCGGTTTCCGTGACAGATCGGGATGCGCACGAGGGTGCCCTTGTCGAGGTTGCTCACCCACAGCGCGCCGTCGTGCACCTTCGCGCCGTTGGCTCCGAGGAAGCCGGCCGCGGCGAGCTCGGGCGCGGTGGACCAGGCGGTGGGCCGGCCCCCGGATAGAGGGACGGTCCACACGGTGCCGAGCACCGAGTCGGTGATGTAGAGCTGCTTGCTCTGCGGGTCGAACGCCAGACCGTTGGGCAGGCCGTTCGCGGGCAGCGCGGCAAGGCGCTGCGGCGCCTTGCCGGGACTCAGCCGCCACAGGCCCGTCAGGTCGGCGGTGCCGGTCGCGTACAGCACGTACGTACTTCCGTCCGGAGCCTGGACGATGCCGGTGGTAAGAGGAAATCCGAGGGCGGGGGTCCTGACTCCGCCATCGGCGGGTGCGGGCAGGGTCGCCAGGATGCGGGTGCCGCCCCCGGGGGTGATCTGAGCGACCTGGCGGCTGCCGGCGAAGGTCACGTTGGCCCTGCCGTCGGGCAGCAGGGCGATGTTCTCGGGCATCTGGCCCGCGGCCAGGTCGAAGTGGTTGGCGATCTGCACGTGACTCAGGGGCTGCGGGGCGGCCGGGACGGCGCCGGCCGGGACGGCCATTGCGAGGGCCGCTGCGGCCGTCGCCGCAGCGGTTGCGAGGAGAGTGGTGCGCTTGCGCATGGGTTCCTTCTCTGTTTTCCGGCATGCGGGCATGCCGCAGCCAGGGGTGGGTCGGCAGGCAGGCGGCGCCCGACAGACCGAGTCGGGATGCGGCACCAGTGACGTGCGCTCAGGGCGCGCTTGCCCGTTCACAGGGCTTGAGGAGGGGCTTGTCCGGTCAGGAGGGACGGGATCGCGCGCCGGTGCGGGTCTGGGCTGTCTCGCTCGCCCCGCTGGCGTGGGCAAGGAGGCTGAGGGCTGTTGCGGAAGGGGATCCTGCCGTGGCCGTGGCGATCACCACGGCCGGCCCGTCTCCTTGCGGACTCTGCAGTGTCTGCTGGGTGACGGTCAGGGTCCCGACCGAGGGGTGGCGCATCTCGTAATCGGCGACATCGCAGACGACGATCCGGTGGTCGGCCCACATGGCCGCAAACTCCGCGCTGCGCATGGTCAGTTCGCCGACGAGTCCGGCCAGCAAGGAGTCCTGCGGATACCGGCCGGCCGTCAGGCGCAGGTTGCCGACCACGGCCCTGGCCTTGGCGGGCCAATCGGCATACAGCTCCCGGGTGTGCGCGTCGAGGAATACCAACTTCGCCATGTTCGGCCGACGACCCGGTTCAGCGGGGCTGTCCGGGTCGACATGACCGGCAAACAACGCGTGCCCCTGCGGGTTCCAGGCCAGAACGTCACTACGGCGGCCCATGACGAGTGCGGGTGTGCCCGCGAGAGCCAACAGCAACGCGCTGGTGGCCGGGGGGACGCGCTCGGGACGGGGACGGGGCGCAGCTCTTCCCCGCTTCGGCGCACGGGCGAGTTCGTGCAGGTGAGCCCGCTCGGTCTCATCCAGGCGCAGTGCAGTCGCAATCGCGTCGAGCACCTCGCGCGAGGCGTTGCGCGACTGACCCTGCTCCAGCCGGGCGTAATAGGGCGCGCTGATGCCGGCGAGCATCGCCAACTCCTCCCGCCGCAAACCCGGCACCCGGCGCCGCTCGCCGTAGGTCTGCAACCCGGCATCCTCGGGGTGCAGAAGGCCCCGGCGTGCCTGGAGGAACTCGGCGAGCTGCCCGTGCTTGTTCATGACACCGAGTATGCGCAGCACCCCCGAACCGCGCCTCACCCCGCTGGGGTGCGGATCCACAGGGGGCACGCCGCAGCACAGAGGGACCTCTTCAACATGATCGGCCAACTCCACCGCTGCCTCCAGCGCCGCATGCCCCAACGCCGATCCCTCCGGTGTCTACCAGGTGACGGGAAGTCGGGCGGGGCTGCAGACTCGGCTTCCGCTGTTCCGGGGAAGCCAGCAGCGACATCGTCGAAAACCTCCCGAGTCAAGGAGTCGCTGAGCGGCATGCTCGACCTCGAGGAAGATCACGGGGGAACGCGGAAAGGGCAACCTGGGCCACGACCAGCGCCTGGCCAACGTGACGGGTGGCGACCGGAGAAGGACAGCGACACGATGACCGATCTGAGGGCAAGGCCAACGCGTATCAGCCCGGAGAGTTCGTGACGCGATCCGATCTGGCCTTCTTGAGTCGCCTCCAACAGATAATGCTGCAGGCCAACGCGAGAAAGGCGTCGTGGAGCTCAACTCGCCGTTCCCAGCGCACGGCCAGGCGTTTGAACTGGCGGAGCAGGGCGAAGGTCTGCTCGACGACGTAGCGGAGCTTGCCCAGGCCCTTGATGTTCGGGGAACCCTTGCGGGAGATGACCGGCAGGATTCGCCGGTGTCGCAATTCACGCCGCACGGTTCGCGAGTCGTACGCCTTGTCTCCGAGGACGGATTCGGGGCGCCGTCGTGGTCGGCCGGGCCGTCCGGCCACCGGCGGGATGCCGTCGACCAGGCGGAGGGTCTGCGTGATGTCGTTGACGTTGGCCGCTGTCGTAATGATGTGAAGCGGGGTGCCCTTGCCGTCGCAGATCAGATGGTGCTTGCTGCCCGTCTTGCGCCGGTCGACCGGCGACGGACCGGTCGCGGCACCCCCCATTTTTGCGCGCAGGTGAGAGCCGTCCACGCACGCCCGGGACCAGTCGAGCTCGCCGGCGGCGTTCAGCTCGACAAGCAGGAGGCGATGCAACTGGTCGAACACACCGGCCTGTTGCCAGCGGTCCATGCGCCGCCAACAGGTCTGTCCGGAGCCAAACCCCATTTCCGGAGGCAGGAGTTGCCAGGCGAAGTCCTGGTGTAGGACGTACAAGATGCCTTGCAGGCACCGCCGGTCCGGCACCGGGTTCGGCCCTGGTGCTCGATCAGGCCAGGGCGGCAGCAGCGGTTCAATCCGTGCCCACAAGTCGTCGTCCACGATCCGCGGTCGATTCGTCACACGACGCGAACGGTCGAATCATCACATCGGTCACACCCGAGCAGGGCATCTCAACAAGATCTTGTTACGAGCTCTTAGCGCCCTTTGGAGCCTTCCCACAGTCCGAGGCGTACAAGCCGGCGCTGACGGCATCGCTCGTACAGGCCGGTCAGGCCGAAAAGCCCGCCGAGGAACACGCCCCCGGCAAGGCCGATCACGACGTCGAGAGGCTGGGTATTCGGCAGCAAGAGGAAGAAGACCGCCCAGGAAATGCCCGTGAAAAGCGCCAGACCCAGCGGATGCGCGGCTGCGAACCTCTGGCTGCATGCCGGCGGCTGATCACCACCCAGGGCGCGGTCCACAGCCCAGAACCCATCCACCACAACCTGACCGATCCCCGTCATGGCCAAGATCGTAGCGGGCGGGGGCGACGGTGCCGGTGCTCGATCCGCGCTGCACCGCGCTCTCGCCTCACGATCGGACCTGGACGGCTCGTGACCTGCCATCAGCGATCCCGCTTCCTCGTGAAGACCACGTCTACGGTGCACGGGCGGGCTGTGGGGGGAATCGCTGTCTTGACGCAGCAGTCCGCAGGTAAGGATTCTGGCTCAGGCTTGGATCCGCGCGCGTTCGGCCGGGTGCGGGGGCATCTCGCCCGGACATGCCTGCGCTCTGGAAGGCAACCCGATGATCAAAATTTCGCGGACGCTCACGGCGATCGTCCTGGCCAGTACCTTCACCATCGGCGCCGCCTCGGCCGCCTCAGCCGGTCAGCAGGCTCCCGCCGGTGCGGACAGCTGGGCCCAGTGCGAGTCCGGCGACTTGTGCATGTGGGACAACGACAACGCTGGCGGGGACATCTACGACGACCAGAACGCGGTGAAGTACAACCCGAATCTGGCGGCCCCGGGCTACGGCTGGAACGACCGTGCCAACTCCGTCGCGAACATGAGCACCAGGTACGTCTGCGTCTTCTGGGACAAGAATCTGGGAGGGAACTACGTGCGCATTGCCCCCAACGGCCGGGTGAACCTCCCCGTCTCGTGGAAGAACAAGGTGAGTTCCTACCGGAGCCTGCCCGCCGGCATCAGCAGTTGTGTCTTCGACTGACAGCTGTCCATACATCCACTGCTCGGCAGCCACCGACATCCGACGCACACCTCGACACCACGCCGCCCTTCCCCGCGGCCTGCAGATACCATCCGGCCAAGGGATCCTTGGATCTCAGACCCACGCAAGGGCGCAGCCAAGCAGGCCGAGCTGATCCGGCACGAGCAGGACCGACGACGGTGCGCAGAAGAAACAGCAACGCAGGACGTGGCCAGCAGGCTGCAGCCCTCCGGTGGGTACAGCTCGTACTGCTCGCTGTCGTGGTCGTGCTGGCCGGGCTCCGTGTCTGGGACCGCGACCAACTCGGCGATTGGAGTGTCACCGTCTTCGGGGTGATGGCCGCGTCCGCGCTGTCCATCGGAGTTCTGGAACGATACCGGGCACGCGCTGCCAGAGGTCCCCGGTATCGCGCCCCCGGGCAGTATCGCCCCAGGAGGGCGCCGCACCCCCTTGCCAGCTGAACGCCGAAGCTCACTCTTCGGCTGTTCCGGGGTCAGTACGGTCCGCCTCACGTGCTCGCCGACGCTTCGTCCTGGGACGGGTATACCCCACCAGCGCAAGGCCCGCCTGAACCACGATCAGGACGAACACCACGATCGAACCCACCCGCCCCGCGCCGCCACTGCGCAGCGCGTGCACGCCGAACCACACCAACGCACCGCACCACCACAGCACCAAACCGGCCCGGCGCACCCACCCAGGCACTCGGCTCACTGCCGGCCCCGACCCCGGGCGGGGAGCAGTGCGGTGAAAGTCGCCGCCACCAGCGCCCCGAACAGCAACCCACCCCAGGACAATCCCCCCACAGGCCGGTGCGCGAACAACCCATACGCCACCATGCCCAGACCACCCCCCACGAAGAAGAACCCACCGCTTCGAAAAGCCAACCACCACCGCGGACGAACTATCCCTGACGTCACGACGCACATCATCCACCCCCGGGCAGCCCCGCTGTCTCCGACCACAGGACCGGGCACCCTCAGCACCCGGGAACCTGGCATGATCACGCCCCGACATGCACGTCGGTTCAACGCAGGGGAAGGATCGCTATGCGCGGCGCTCTATGGGTTCTCCTCAGCGTGTTGGCACTCCTGGAGTACAGCTGCGGCATCGCCGCTCTCGCCACCGGCCGCATATGGGTGCCCTGGGCCCGGCACCGAGTCCTGCGGCCCAAACCGTGGGGATGGGCACAACTCCTGGGAGCCGCCATGCTCAGCATCTACCCCCTGCACTTCGGCCTGGGAGTGAACATCCCGGTGATGGCCGTCCTGGTCCTCTCAGTGATCCTCATGATCGCCTCCACCGTGCTGAACCACTTCGCCCTCAAAGCTCCCCGCACCCCGCCCGGCTGACACCCCGCACCGCCACGCATCACCTGACCCAGCTGCTGAGCCCTAGCCGGTTCGGATCAGCCTTCCGACCCGCGTACCTTGACGCCATGCGACGACACCGACGAGTGAGCAAGGCAGCCGGATGGCTCGCGATCTGGGCTGCGACCACCGTCGCCATGAGCGTCATCACCCAGCTCGCGGACATCTACACGGGCTGGATGCCCACCGGCGCGACGTCACTGGTGCTCGTGGGCTGCTGGTACTGGAGCGTTCGCACCGCATCACGCCGGGCAGCCGAGCTCGGGGGTAACGACCTTTCACCACCCGGGCGATGGTGTGGCAGCTCGCGTGCGAACACGGCGCAAACGCCCGGGAGCGAGTGCAAGGAAGCGTGGCAGGACCTGTTCCTCCGAGACGGTCTGGAGGATTCGTCGGTCGTACGGGCCCACCACGTGGCGCTGCAGGTCCTGCGGGAGAGCATCGACTCCGCGCACCTCGATGCCTACAGCGATGCCCCCTGGCCGCAGCACGTGGTGCCCTCGTATCACCGGGCATTGTCGCTGACCGAGACCACGGACGATGTCCGTTCAAGGACATCCGACACCGGCATGGGGATATCTGTCGACGTCCGCGACGACTCCCAGTTCGATGTGCTCCTTGCCCTGGCCCCCTACACGATCCATGCCGAAGCCTGGTGCCAAGGCCGGCAGATCTTCAGCGCCAGCGACACGGGAACCGCTCTGTGGATCGCCGTCACACCACAGCAAGAACTCCACCTCATCTCCCGACTTCAGGCACTGGGAATCGAACGAACGGCCTTCACGACCCACCCTCGCAGGCGCCAGCGCATGTTCTCTAGATGACCAGGAAAAGCTGGCAACCGAACGGGCTGGTAGTCCATCGGTCGCGTAGCGCGGACCGCACCCGGCGGCGGCTGAGCGCGCGCGGGGGCGGGTGGAGGTGGGAGGTGGTCGAGTTTCTGCGCCGGCCCTCGGTGGGTATCGAGGACGGTGAGGCGATCTTGGAGAATCCGGGCTTTCGTGAAATGGCGGGGAAGGCGCTCAGTGGGCCACCGCTTCGTCCGCCCGGCGGATCCTGCCCCGCCGCCGGCTGCGGAAATGGGATGACGCTGGGGGCTCTCTCCCCTCGTCGTGGCGCCCCGAGCGGCTGCCCGTGCGGGCATAGGAAGAAGCGGGGCCGGCCGAGGTCGGCGAAGCTGCGGCCGGCCCCCTTTTCGCCCCACGCTCAAGGAGACAGTCCCGGGCTGGGGGCGGTGGCCGTTGCGGTGTCCGGGTGGATGGTGAAGACCCGGTCGAGGCCGACGATGCGCAGGATGCGGGCGGTGTTGGCGGGGACCGCGGCCAGGGCGATCCCGCTGCTCTGTTCCATGGCCAGGTTGCGGGCGGCCAGCAGAGTCGTGATGCCGCTGGAGTCGCAGAATTCCAGCCCGGCCAGGTCCAGGACCAGCAGCTCCCCGGCTTTCAGGCTGAGGTTGCCCAGTGCTGTGCGGAGTTCGGGTGCCGTCGCGTAGTCGAGGTCACCGGTGATCTCCAGTACGGGACCGGTCGCGGCGTCTCGGAAGCTGATCGTCAGCGCACTCATGTCAGATGTTCACTCGCGGAGGTGGGATCGGGGGTCGGAAGGATGGTGGGCACGCCGAGGGCGAGCAGCGCGGTGTCGTCGTCGAGTCCGTCGCCGAAGCCGGCGAGGAGCCCGGTCAAGGCGGTGATCAGGTCCTGCGGGCCCGCTGGGGGCCGGGCGGCGGTGAAGTCGCGCAGGGCGTCCTCGCCGTAGAGCTCGCGGTCGGGTCCGGTGCGGGCCTCAGTCAGGCCGTCGGTGTAGAGCAGCAGCGTGTCACCGGGGAACAGTTGGGTGCGGGCGGGGGTGAACTGGGCCTGGGGCAGGACGCCGACGAGCATGCCGCCGGGGGTGGGCAGGTAGTCGGCGGTGCCGTCCGCGCGCTGGATCAGCGCGGAGGGGTGGCCTCCGGAGGCCAGGTCCAGGCCGACCTGGCGGTCGCCGGGTTGCAGGATGCCGAAGATGGCGGTGCAGTAGCGGGTGTCGCCACTGGTGTACCGCTCGTGCAGCACGGTGTTCAACGTGGTCAGGACGGTGACGGGGTCCGGGTCGTGCAGGGCTGCGGCCCGCAGGGTGTAGCGGGTCAGGGAGGTGACGGCTGCGGCTTGGGGGCCCTTGCCGCATACATCGCCGAGGAAGAACGCCCAGCGGTCGGTGTCGAGGGGGAACAGGTCGTAGAAGTCGCCGCCGAGCAGGTCCGGGGAGGCCGTGTGGTAGTACGAGGCGGCTTCCAGGCCCGGAACCGTGGGCAGCGCGGCGGGCAGCAGGTTCTGCTGCAGGACGGCGAGGGCTTCCTGGAGCCGTTCGCGGTCGGCCTCCGCCTGCCGGCGCGCCTCCTCTGCCTGTCGGCGGGCGTCTTCCGCCTGCCGGCGGGCCTCCTCGGCCGCCTGGCGGCCGCGCAGCAGCTCCTTTTCGTAGGCGCGGCGGTCGCGGGCGTCGAAGACGGTGGTGCGGATCAGCAGCGGCTCGCCGTCGTCGCTGGTCTTCACCTTCGAGGTGACCAGTACCGGCATCCGCTGTTTCCCGGCGGCCTTGAGCTCCAGGGCGATACCGCTGACCTCGCCCTGCATCTGCAACATGGGGGCGAAATGCGTCTCGTGGTAGAGCTTGCCGCCCACGGTGAGCAGATCGGTGAACCGCATCCGGCCCACCACCTGCCGCCGGGACAGGCCCAGCCAGCCCAGCAACGTGGTGTTGATCTTCGCGATGGTGCCGTCCATCAGCGTCGACAGGTAGCCGCACGGTGCCTGCTCGTACAGCTCCTCCGCACTGTCCTCCAGCAGCGAGCTGAACACCGCGTCCGTAGCGTCCAGATCCTCCTCCCCATCCGGGTCCTGGCCTGTGCGGCACATCATGGGGCCATTTTGATGAAGTCGACGATCGCCCCCGCGGTGGCCTGCGGTGCGCTCAGCTGCGGGCAGTGCCCTGTCGCCTCCAGCGTGACCAACCGGCTCCCGGGGATCGCCTCGTTGACGTAGGCACCGACCTCGCGAGGGGCAATCACGTCCTGCTTGCACTCCAGCACCAGCGTCGGCACCGTCACCGTCTTGAGGTCCTCGCGGCTGTCGGACAGGAACGTCGCACGGGCGAAGACCCGCGCCATGTCCGGATCGGTCGCACAGAACGACGTCGTCAGCTCCTCGCCGAGTTCCGGCCGGTCCGCGTTGCCCATGATCACCGGAGCCATCGCCGCCGACCAACCCAGGTAATTCGACTCCAGCGACTCCAGCAGCTCATCGATATCGTCCGCGCTGAACCCGCCCTGGTATCCCTCCTCGTCGATGTAGCAAGGCGAGGGAGCCACCATCACCAGGCGCGAGAACCGCTGCGGCGTCCTGGCCGCCGCGAGCACCCCGACCATGGCACTGACCGAGTGTCCTACAAAGGTCACGTCCCGCAGATCCAGCTCCTCGCAGACCTCCAGGACGTCGCCGGCGTAGCCGTCCAGTGAGCTGTAGCGCTGCTCGTTCCACGCAGAAGGGTCCGACCGTCCGGAGCCCACGTAGTCGAAGAGCACCACCCGGAAGTTCTCGGCCAGCCTCGGAAGCACCAGGCGCCACATGTTCTGGTCACAGCCGAACCCGTGCGCCAGCAGGATCACCGGCCCGTCCGCACAGCCGGTGACAGTGATGTTGTTCCTGCGACGGATATCCATACCCACCAGCTTTCCACCCCCACCGGAAGCAGGGGCCCGCGGGCCCCGGTTGGGCCGAGGCCGTCATGGCGGCAGCTGAGCAGCAGGACCGCCGGCAGCAAGGTTCGGGAAGTCGCTCCAGAAGGTGGATTGCTCATTGAGAACCGGCGGACGAACGCGGGGGCGGGTGGAGGTTGCCCACGGATCAGGTCCGCGACGTCCCGCCCCCGACGTCTGCCGCCTACCCCCGGAGCACCGCCGCGACTCGTGTCCGATCGGGCTCCACCTTGCGGGCCCGAGCGATCCGGGGTGGGCGGACGTGGGTCAGGCCCCCGGCGGCGAATGGGTGCCGGGGGCCGGACGGGGTGCGCTGTGCTGCGGTGCGGCCGCTACCAGCGGTACCAGCGGCTGCGGCCGCCGCCGGAGTGCGTGCCGCGCATGACGAAGCCCAGCAGCCAGACCACCAGCACGACGACGGCGACCCACCAAAGGATCTTCAACGCGAAGCCGGCGCCGAACAGAATCAGCGCGAGCAGTAGAACCAAAAGCAACGGACCCATGGTTATCAACCTCCTGACCAGCGGATACCCCAGGTTGCATCGCTCATTCACGCGATTTTCCGCCGGTCGCTGCAGCAGGCGCCCGCACCCCGGCCTGTGGGCGCGCCGCCCCCGAAAAGGGGCGCAAAGGGCAGGTATCGACCTGGGTGGGCTGGGTAGGCGGCCGGATGCACCACCCGCCCTGTTCGGACCCACGCCGGGCCTGATCAGCACGGCGCCGGGATGAGAACAGTCCGCACCGTCCCGGCTGCCGACGGGGGCGCCGCTGCGGGGAGTTGACCGGGGCACGCGCTGCTGTGCCGCCCTGTGGTGGCCTTCGCGACGTGCAGGTTGCCGAGCGGCATCGCAGGCCGGGGGTCTGAGGAGTGCACCGATCGTTGTGCACCGGCGCCGATGAGTGCCAGGTCACGCCTCGGGCCGGGGAGGTGGAGCAGATCCCTCGCGGTCGCCTACAGGGAATGGGATGTGGTCGGGTTCCTGTGCCGGGTGGGCCGCCGCTTCGTAGACCCGGCGGATCCAGCCCCTGGCTGAGGCATCGGGATGACCCAGGGGGTCTCGCGCGTCGTGGTGCCCCGTGCGGCGGTCCGTGCGGGCGTAGGAAGAAGCGGGGCCGGCCGGGGGCGGCGAAGTCTCGGTCGGGTCCCCTTCGGCCCCGCGTTTCAAGGAGACCGTGCCATGACGACCGCACGCGACATCATGACGCCCGGTGCCGCGTTCATCCGCGCGGATGAGACGGTCCTGCGGGCCGCACAGAAGATGACGGAGCTGGGTGTCGGCGCGCTGCCGATCTGCGGGACCCACAACCGGGTGATGGGCATGCTCACCGACCGGGACATCGTGGTGAAGGTCCTGGGTGCGAGCAAGGATCCCGCCACCGTCAGGGCCGGCGACCTCGCCCAGGACGAGCCCGTCACGATCGGTGCCGATGACGACGCCGCCGAGATCATCCGGACGATGACCTCCCACCAAGTGCGACGCCTGCCCGTCATCGTCGGCCATGACCTGGTCGGAGTGGTCGCCCTCGCCGACGTCGCGCACGCCCTGGACGACCCGCAGGTCGCCGAACTCCTGCGAGCGCTGTCCACCGACTGACCGGAACCACGGGTCCCGGAGCGCGGGAAAGCCGCCCTCCGCAGCCCCTAAGTGAGTGCCTGATTGTGATGCCGACATGACCAGCTTGGTCGGTCGGCATAGCAGGTCGGCGGCTGAGCTTGGGGCGGCCCATTTGCACCAGATAGGTGAACTCCGGCAGATGATCACGAGCGACCCCGACAGGGCAGTACAGAATGCGCTCACTGAACCCGATCATGGCAGGCTGCCGACTGGCAGGGGCCCTGTGAGCCGCAGGCGCACCCCCCGTGGCGGCGATCATCAATCCCACCCGCAGGAGAGACCACCTGGGAGCCGAGCTGCGCCGGCTCCGCAAGGCCAGTGGCCTGACCAGCACACAAGCGGCAGAGCGACTTCTGGTATCCCAACCCAAGATGATTCGCCTGGAGCCTGGCCGACGCGCCGTCAACCCCCGCGATGTGCGCGACCTGTGCGCGATCTATGGAGTGACGGACCAGCAAGTCGTCGACGCGCTGATGCGGATGGCTGAGAAGTCACGCGCCGGTGCCCGTCCTCGGCAGTAGCGCCGGGTCCCCGACGACCGACGTCAGGCTGCGGTAGTCATCTGACCTGCGGATGTACCGCAGTAGCAGCGTGCGATGCGCAGCGCGTCGATGATGTTCCGGGTGCCGGTGGAGACGCACAGTGTGTAGGTGGTGTCTTCCAGCCGGCGGCGCTCTTCGGGCGTCGCGCTCTTTGTGGCTTCCCTTGCCTGCAGTTCCTCGTAGCGGTCGATCAGTTGCTGCAGCGTGGCGGGGTGAGGCAGCAGCATGAGGGTGTCTCCTTCAGCGCCGAGTTTTTCGTTTTCCAGCTGCCCCGGCCAGGACGTCGACCGGGGCGGGGGCAGAGAGGGTTACCCGCACGCGCGGCCACCGGGGCTGGTGGTTCCCACGAGTGCATACATCCCGCATGCCGGGTACCCCGCAGGCCGGGCGACATGCAGCCCAGGCAGCAGTCCGTGCGTCGAACGGTAGTCAAGGGATTCCAGATTATCTATTGCGGCCACAACACTTTTTTGCGCATCATGGAACCGTCTCGGCCGGTGCATCGTGCAGGACGCGGGAGCAGCCGTGAGGGCTGATGACCTGCCCGCCGGACCGAAGCCGAGCAGCCCCGCAGACGACGGCCCAGAAAACAAAAGAGGCGGGTGTGCGGTCCAGTGCTCCGGGTATGTGGCGCTCAGTTGCTGGACCGACCGATGAGGATGAGGAGCAGTCATGACGATCACCACAGCAGCACAGACCACCATCACCGCTCCGACCACGACCCCTGAACCGCTGCCGTGGATCGAGGACGCGGGCAAGGTCGCCCCTGCCGATGCACGCGAGCTGTCGAAGCTGTTCTTCGACCGCCTGCAGTCACTTGAGGAGGGCACCCGGGAGTACCAGTACGCCCGCAACACCCTCATCGAGCTGAACATCGCCGTGGTCACGTTCGTCGCGCGGCGCTTCCGCAATCGCCCCGAGCCGCGCGAGGACATCATCCAGGTCGGCACGATCGGCCTGATCAAAGCCATCGACCGGTTCGAACTGAGCCGTGAGGTCGAGTTCACGACCTTCGCCATCCCCTACATCTCCGGCGAAATCAAGCGGTTCTTCCGCGACACCAGCTGGGCCGTCCACGTCCCCCGCCGCCTGCAGGAACTGCGCCTCGAACTCGCCAAGGCCGCGGAAACGCTGTCGGAGCAGCTGGAGCGGGACCCGACCGTCCCGGAACTCGCAGCTTTCCTGGAGATCACTCCGCAGGAGGTCACCGAGGGCCTGGTCGCGTCCAACGGCTACACCGCCGGAACGCTGGACCTGCCCCTCGGCGGCGAGGACAGCGGCGACCACGACCGGGCCCTGGCCGACCGGATCGGCGACGTCGACCCCGCTCTGGAGGGGGTGGAGAACCTCCTCGCACTGAAGCCGCTGATCGCGGCCCTGCCCGAACGCGACCGCAGGATCTTGAACATGCGCTTCGGCCAGGAGATGACCCAATCCCAGATCGGCGCCGAACTCGGCGTGAGCCAGATGCATGTCTCCCGCCTGCTGAACCGCACCCTCAGCCACCTGCGCACCCACCTGACGTCCACGGCCTGAGCGCTGCCGCGGTGCAAAGGAGCGCACGGCGTCCCCCTCGACGTCGCGGGTAGTCGGCGAATGACCAGCATCCTTCCCCCCGGATGCAGCCGCCCGGTGGCCGGGTCAGAGTAGGGTGCGCCGGTTCCTGCCGGACAGTGGTCCGGAGCCCTGAAGTGCACTGTGTCCCCGCCGCTGCCGCATCCGCGTGTGCCGAGCGTCCACCACGGCGCACGCGATCCCCAGCGCCCTACGACCCACACAGCGATCGCCGGCTGTGCGTGGCGCAGGGCCCCCGACGTCGAGGAGTACTGATGCCGGACACGACCTACCCAGCGGCCGGGACGCCGACCGAGGGCTCGCCGGCGGACGGTGCGCCCGCTGCCGGGTTCACGCCCCAAGCCGCCCGGCAGGAGACGGCGCAGGGCTTCTCGCGGCTCGTCGAGTCGCTCGCGACCCGGGGATCTCGAATTTCCGCTGCCCGGGTCGGGACGTACCGGTGACCGCTTCGCCGCCCTGCGCTCCGTCGCCGAGCGGGACTGTGCCTGGCACGGCTGGCCGAGCGGTGGGGCGTGTGGGCCGCGGAGCCGCCGGGCGGGGGCGTGACCGCTACCCGGGTCGGCACGCCGACCACGAGGCGGCCGGGCGGGCGGCCCTGCGGGCGGCTGACGCGGCGGGTGTGCCGTGTCTGCTGTATCCGGTGTGGATGTGGCACTGGGCCCGGCCGGACGATCCGCGGGTGCCGTGGGAGAGCGGCGCCCGCATCGGCCTGCCCCCGGCGGCGCTGGCCCGCAAGACGGCCGCCGTCGAGCGGTTCGCCAGCCAGATCCGCCCCCTGGGACCCGCCCCGAGGACGCGGCCATCCTGCCGCCGGCGGAGACAGCCCACCATCTGCGCGACCTGGAGGTCGTCTTCCGTTGAGTACCGCCGCTTCCTACTTCGATGACATGTACCGCGACTCTCGCGACCCGTGAGGTCTGGCGAGCCGCTGGTACGAGCAGCGCAAGTACGACCTCACCGTGGCCGCTCTCCCGGAGCCCCGGTACCGATCGGCCTTCGAACCCGCCTGCTCCGTCGGTGAGTTGACGGCCCGGTTGGCCGAGCGGTGCGACGCGCTGCCGGCGTGCGACCGGGTCGGGAGCGCGGTGGCCTCCGCCGCACGGCGGACGGCGCACCTGCCCCAGGTGGCCGTCCGGCAGCTGACCCTCCCCGACCAGTGGCCCGACGGAACCTTCGACCTGATCGTGCTGTCGGAACTCCTCTACTACTTCGACACCCCTGACCTGACGCGGCTGCTGGACCGGGCGGTGGAGTCGCTGGAGCCGGGCGGAACACTGGTCACGGTCCACTGGAACCATCCGGTGGAGGAACACCTGCGGACCGGTGCCGACCTGGCCCTGATCCTGTCCGGCATCCCGGAGTTGGCGCTCCTGGCCGACCACCGGGAGGACGACTTCGTCCTGCAGGTCTTCTGCCGCGCACAGGCCGATGGCTCCCGTCCGGCCTCACCCGCCGCACGGGAGGGCCTGGTGTGAAGGTCACCGCGATCGGCGTCGTCGTCCCGGCGCACAACGAGCAGGTGCTGTTGCCCCGCGCCCTCAACGCGCTGGAGGTGGCCCGCCGCCACCCGGCTCTCGCCGGTGTGCGGATCGTGACCGTGGTGGCGGCCGACAGCTGCCGGGACGACACGGCGGCGCTGGCCCGCCGGGCGGGTGCGGAAGTCGTCGAGCTCAGCGGCCGCAACCCCGGCGCGGCCCGTGCCGCGGGGGTCGCCCACGCGCTGGCCGTGCTCAGGACGTCTGCCGCAGAGACGTGGATCGCGACGACCGACGCGGACAGCGCCGTTCCGCCCGACTGGCTGGCGCGGCAGGCCGAGTACGCGGGCGCCGGTTGGGAGGCGGTGGTCGGCACCGTACGGGTGGAGAACTGGCCGCCGCACGCCGCCGGGGTCGCCGCCCGGTTCGAGGAGTTGTACGAGGTCTCCCGACCGGCAGCCGGGCTGCACTGGGAACATCCGCACGTCCACGGCGCCAACCTGGGCGTCGCCGCGGGACCTATCTGAGCATCGGGGGATTCCCGCCGCTGACCGTGGGCGAGGACCGGGGCCTCCTCGCGGCTCTCGAACGCGGTGCCCACCGGGTACTGCGCACGGCGGACTGCGCGGTGGTGACGTCGGCCCGCCTGCGCGCCCGGGCCAGGGGCGGCTTCGGGGACTATCTGATCGGGCTCACGAGATCGGCGGAAGCGGAGGCGGAAGCCGGAACGGCCGGCTGACCCGCCACGCAGCCGATGGGCCGGTGGGTCAGGCCGCGTCGAGTTTGGGGAAGGCGACCTCGTCGAGCACCAGGTTGATCGCCACCGCCACCGGAACCGCCACCAGCGCGCCGATGATCCCGAGCAGCGCGCCCCCGGCCAGCACGGCCACCACCGTGACGACCGGGTGGACGTCGACCGCGAAGCGCATCGCGCGCGGCATGATCAGGTAGTCCTCCAACAGGCGGAAGGCGATGTAGAAGCCCGCGGTCGCCGCCGCGACCGGCCAGGAGACCGACAGCGCGACCAGGCTCACCACGACTCCGGCGATCGTCGAACCCACCATCGGGATCATGTCCATCAGCGCGGTGAAGATGCCCAGCGCCGCCGCGTAGGGCACGCCCATCGGTGCGCACCACGCGAACGTCGCCACTCCCGCGATCGCGGACGTGACCACGTTCCCGAGCATGAACCTGCCGATGCGCACCAGGATCTCCTCGGTGATCTGCTGTGTTCGGGCCCGGCGGCTGCCGGGGACCAGCTGGTAGGCGAAGCGTTTGATGGCGGGCATGCTCACCATGAAGTACACGGTCAGCGTCACCACGACGACCGTGGCCGTGATCGCGCTCACGACGTACAGCCCCGCGCCCAGCAGTCCGCCGAACACGCTGGAGCCACCCGATCCGATCTGCGTCTTGGCCTTGTCGGTGAGGTGGTACCGGTCCTCGAGGCGTCCCAGCGTCGAGTGGTGGTCGTGCAGTTGCTGCAACCAGCCCGGTACCGCGTGTACCAGGGCGTTGGCTTCGGTGACCACCGGCGGGATCACCACCGCGAGGAGCCCCGCGACCAGGACGAAGAACCCGGCGATCACGATCAGGACCGCGCGACCCCGGCGAGTCCCCCGTCCCACCAGCCATCCCACCAACGGCTCCAAGCTGACGGCGATCAGGAACGCCAGAAGTACCAGGAGCAGCACCTGACTGGCCCGGAGCACCGCCTGCGGGACCTGCCAGGCCAGGAACGCCCCCAGCGTGAAGGTGAACCCGGCCACGAACCACGACCGGCGGCGCATCCCGCGCACGCTCAGCGAAGCGCGCCCCGTGCGAACCACGTCCGCCGGTATCCCGGCGGGGTCTTCCGCGGGCCCGATGGTCGACGACACGATGTGTTCCTCCGCTTTCTGCGCCCCCGCACGGCATGCCGTCACCGCGCGGGGATCCCGGCGGCTCGGCGGCGACCGCCGGAGAGGCACAGCGGTCACCGGGTCAGGTTCCCCCTCCGGACCGATCCAGCCCAGCGGGCGCACGGCAGTTGAGCCGTGCGCCCGTGCGGATTGCCGACGCCGGGGGCTCGCCGGCGCGCCGGTGCGGCTACAGCCGGTTCGGGTCGCCCAGCGCGCTGTCGTCGAGCCGGGTCAACAAGTCGTCCGGGCCGTCGTAGACCTGCTCGGCTCCCGCGTCCAGGAGTTCCTGACGGGAGATCCCGCCGGAGAGGACCCCGAGGCAGCGGACCCCCGCCCGCTGTGCGGCCTGGGCGTCCCAGACCGCGTCGCCCACGAAGACGGCCCGGTCGGCCGCCACACCGGCGCGCTTCAAGGCCACCTGCACGAGATCGGGCGACGGCTTGCTGGCGTCCACGTCACCGGCCTTGGTACTCGCGTCGATCGCGTCGTCCGCGTCCAGGGCCTTCTTCATGACGTCGAACTCCCTGCCCGAGGCGGAGCTGGCCAGGACCACAGCCCAGCCTCGTTCCGCGCAGGCGCGCAGCAGCTCGGCCGCGCCTTTCAGCGGAGTCAGCCGCGACCAGTACTGGGCGACTTCCGCCCTGGTGAGGTGATGACCAAAGCCCGATCTGGGACCGCTCCGGCATGGCAGCCGTACTGGGCCGCCGTCCCCTGCCGAATGGATTGCGCCGTGGCGACCGCGATGGAAATGTTCCCAAGGAACGCCGAGGACGAGGCTGCCCGGGCGGGAGGTCTGCCGGCGGGGTCAGCGAGGTGGCCAGCTCACGCGCGGCCCGGCTTCACTTGCAGTAAGGCACGCTTTAGGTGATTTCGTTCTACGCTGCGAGCAGGGCCCCGATTGCTGGGCCAGGCAGTACCGCCGACCGTGCGGCAACCCCCACGGACGAGGCGTCTTGGCGCTTCCGTGACCGTGCCTCGCGGTGCTGTGGGACGACCCGTACAGGTTTCTTCCTCTCCTCGGGCTCTCGAGCCCCGCGAAGGTCTGATTCCGAAAAATTGATGCTCGGCCGTATCGAAGGGTCCGTCGTGACCATTCCTGTTTTTGTCGTGCTCATCGCGTTGGTGTCGGTGCTGCTCGTCGCGGTGATCACGGCACGGCCGGCGGACGTCCCCGCCATCGTGCAGACCGGGCTCACCCGGCTCGCGATTGACGCGATCGTGGGCCTGGTGCTGCTCCGGACCAATCCTGCGGACATCCCGAGGCTTCGGGAGACTCTCGCCGGTCTGTACCGCTGACCTTCTCCGGCGGGGGGCATTCGCCTGGATGCG
The DNA here is from genome assembly GCF_023701715.1 of Streptomyces sp. RKAG337. Taxonomy (NCBI): domain Bacteria; kingdom Bacillati; phylum Actinomycetota; class Actinomycetes; order Kitasatosporales; family Streptomycetaceae; genus Streptomyces; species Streptomyces sp. RKAG337. The sequence goes on from NZ_JAJOZA010000001.1 coordinate 929,146, forward strand.
ACGGGTGTGCTGGGTCTGCGCTGGGGCGCGGATCCAGCACACCAGGTCCGGGTGCTGCTCCTCATGGACACGTTCGACAAGGATGAGGCCGGCTCAACGGGTGGCACCTCACAGATCGTTGACCAGGTGATTCACTCGGCGGCCTGCGCCTCACGCGCTATCCTCCTGCTCATGATTCGGACGGGCAGGTACCGGTGGCGTACGCGCATGCGGAGGCACCTGCCATGGTTCCTGCTGAAGTGCGGTCTTGCAGCCAAAGGGAAGCGGGACTGCGGGGCGCACGACTGGTACAACCAGGAACTCACCGCCCGGTGCTACCACTGTGAGGTCGGCGAACAGCCTTGGCCCTCCGGTACCCAAGTTTCGTCAGGTCCAGGATCCGAGCCGAGCCACTAGCCAGGGTCACTGCTGCGGAGCCGGTCCGGAGTCCGCGGAGGACGCGCCAGAGGGAAGTACCCGTTCGGGCCCTTCCCCCCCTTGCTCGATCAAGGACGCCTACGGTGCGCGCGTGTAGGAGTGGAGGCGGTCGATCTCGATGAATCCCGCCGATTCGTAGAGGCGGTTCGCTGCGGCGCGGTCCCTGTCGTCTCCGGCAGGAGCGTCGTCGTCGACGTACAGGATCACCTCGGTGGTATCCAGCCCGGTCAACACGTCCAGGGCGGAGCCCAGCAGGGCGTGCCCCAGCCCTTGGCCGCGTGCGGATGCTGATACTTCGATCCACCACAGGACGCCGATGCCGTGGACGAAGGGGCGCACCTGGCGGGCTTGCTGGGTGAGCAGGCCCCGAGAACGCTGGCGAGCAGAGGGTGTCGAGACTGCGCTACTGGCGCAGGCAGTACACGGCCGAGAACGTGCAGCAGATCGAGGACGACCCGCAGAAGCTGCTGCCGCCCTGGCCCGGGCGGTCGCCGGGGCCGCGGCCGGTGGCAGACCGGCTGTGTCTGCAGGGCATCCTGTATGTCCTCCACAACGACATAGCCTGGCAACTGCTGCCCCTGGAGTTGGGGTTCGGCTCCGGGCAGACCTGCTGGCGGCGACTGGACCGCTGGCAGCAGGCGGGCGTCTTCGACCGGCTGCACCGCATCCTGCTGGCCGAACTGAACGCGGCGCGCGAACTCGACTGGTCTCGTGCGTGCGTGGACGGATCCCACATCCGCGCGAAAAAGGGGGAGCCGACACCGGTCCGTCGCCGGTCGACCGGCGTAAGACGGGCAGCAAACACCACCTGATCTGCGACGGCCGCGGCACCCCGCTCAAGGTCATCACCACTGCGGCCAACGTCAACGACGTCACCCAGACCCTCGCCCTGGTCGACGGAAACCCACCCGTCGCCGGTCGCCCCGGCCGACCGCGCAGGCGCCCTGAAGCCCTGCTCGGAGACAAGGCATACAACTCCAACCCGAACCGCGAAGAGCTCCGCAGACGCCGGATCCTGTCGGTCATTTCCCGCAAAGGTGCCCCGACCATCCAGGGTCTGGGCAAGCTCCGCCATGTCGTGGAGCAGACCTTCGCCCTGCTCCACCAGTTCAAGCGCCTGGCCGTCCGCTGGGAACGCCGCACCGAACTCCACGATGCCTTTGTCTCTCTGACCTGCAGCCTGATCTGCTGGGGACGCTTCAAGAAGGCCCGATCATGATCGTGTTACGAGCTCTAAGCGATCACGCTGGGGGGTGCCGCGTCGTGCTGCGCAGTGACGTTTTTCCTGATCAGAGCATGTTTAGCCGATTGACTCGTACCACCCCGTGACGCACGGTCCAAAGGCGTCCGTCCACCGGCTGTCCACCGGAGGAGCTGAACTGGCGGCCGGCGAGTCCACTGGCCAGGCGCTGGGGCGGATCCTGACGCGGTGGGCGGGACAACTAAGCGGCATGTGCCGAACTCGCACAACACACCGGCGGAGATGGACGGGCAGCGGGAGGTGTCCGCACCTGGCTGACGGCGGCCTCCGCCATCTCACCCCTGGTCGGCCGCTTCTCAGCCGGCGCCCCGAGGGCGGTGGACCATGGACCCACGGGTGGACCCTCGCTGCTGTGGGGCGCCAGGCGGCCGGGGCGCTGCGGCCCGCGGCCACCGCACGATCTTCGGGAGTCCACACAACCCCCTTCGATCACGCGGTGGCCGTTCCGTTCCTGCCCGGTCCGACGCGAGATCGCGATGTCGGACCGGAGTATCAGCAGGTGGAGTTACCGACGCCTCAAACCGCTCGTCTACGCGCCGGTAGAGCGCATCACATCGCGATCACCGTGGATCAGGGGGGTCAGCGCTGCAGGGTAAGGACACCGGGCCGGTACGGCAGTTGGTCGTAGGGGCCGCTCGCGGTGGGGGACTTGCCCTGGTAGAGGAACTGCAGGTTGCAGGGGTCGATGGTCATGGTCTGGTCGGGGTTGTTGCGGACGAGGTCACCGTGGCTGATGTCGTTGGTCCAGGTGGCACCGCTGTTGGCCTTGCCCGCGAAGGGGTTGCTCTCGGTGGCGGCCTGCGGGGTCCACGAACCGCTCAGGCCGGCGGCCGTGAACGAGCGGAAGTAGCGCTGCTCACCGGCACCCCGAGCCTCAACGATCATGAGGTACTGGTTCTGGCCCTGGACCTTGTAGACCTGCGGCGCCTCGAACAGGTTCTTCACCGTGTCGCTCATGACCGTCGTGTACGACGAGCCGAAGTTGCCGGGGAAGTTCCCGATCGGCATGCTCGCCCGGTAAATGCTGCCGTTGTCACCGGCGAAGAACAGGTACATGTTCTGGCCGTCGGCGATCAGTGTCTGGTCGATCGGGGCGGCGTTGGGGATGCCGCCGGTGAACAGCGGCTGCGGCGCGGACCAGCCGTTGGGGTTGGTGGGATCGCTCGACGTGCGGTAGATGAAGGGCCACGCACCCCACTGGTACGCCAGCACCCAGATGTTCTTGGGCGCGAAGTAGAACAGCGTGGGCGCCACCGTGGACTGACTCATCCCGTTCTGGCCGGCCGACGCCATGTCCGACCAGTTCGTGAAGGGACTGAACGCCATCGAGCCGTACGACGATCCGGACACGTTCGACGCGTAGACCAGGTGCTTGCCGTTGTACACCACGTTGGTGAAGTCCTTCAGTGAGGCCCACCCGTTCGCGGGCTGTGCCAACGCACCCGTTGACGTCCACCGGTACGTTGACGGTAGAGCACACGTGCTGCCCGTCAGCGGAGGGGTCGACGTCCCGGACGGGCCGGTCCACTTCTGGTTGCTGCCGGACCAGCAGGAGTACAGCTGGATTTTGGTGCCATTGGTGGTGGCCGCGCCGACGGCGTCGAGGCACAGCCCGGACTGGACGCCGGCGATCGTGCCATCGGTGTTGATGTTCCACTGCTGGTCGACGCCGCCGTTGCAGTCCCAGATGACCACCGCGGTGCCGTTGCTGGTGCCCTTGGCCATGGCGTCCAGGCACTTGTTGCCGTAGATCATCAGTTGCTTGCCGGAGGTGTAGGTCCAGCGCTGGTTGGTCTGTCCGCTGCAGTCCCACAGCTGCGCCTGGGTGCCGTTGACGGTGGTGGAGCCGTTGATGTCGATACAACGACCGGAGGTGATGCCCTTGATCTCCCCCGTACCGGTTCCGCCCGGGGTGGGATCGGGGGCGGCATTGAGGGCGTTCATGACGGCGGTGTAGGCGGCCTTGGGGTTGCCGTTGTTGTCGAACAGCAGGGGGCTCTCGCCGCTGCGCCAGGAGTCGCTGTCCCGGATGCCCCAAACCGTGATGCCGGTGCACCGGGCCACGGACAGGCAGGCGTTGACCGTGTTGGCGTAGTGGGTGGGCGACGCCTGGGCGATGTCCAGCTCGGTGATCTGAACGTCAACGCCCAGGGCCGCGAAGTTGGACAAGGTCGTCCGGAAGCTGGACGGGGGGCCGCCGGTGCCGAAGTGGCTCTGGAACCCGACACAGTCGATCGGCACGCCGCGGGACCTGAAGTCCTTGACCATGCTGTAGACGCCCTGGGTCTTCGCGTCCGACCAGTTCTCGATGTTGTAGTCGTTGTAGCAGAGCTTGGCCGAGGAGTCGGCCGCCCGGGCGGTGCGGAACGCTTCCTCGATGAAGCCGTTGCCCAGCACGTTCTGGAACACCGAGCTGCGGTGCTGGGTGGAGCCGTCGGCGAACGCCTCGTTGACCACGTCCCAGGCGTAGATCTTGCCCTTGTAGTGGGTCATCTCGGTGGTGATGTGGTTGTTCATCACGCTGCGCAGGGTGTTCGCGTCGCCGATGGAGCTGACCCAGGACGGGAGCTGCGAGTGCCAGACGGTGGTGTGGCCGCGCATGCGCTGGCCGTGTGCCATGGCATGGTTGACGATCTGGTCGGCGGGGCCGAAGTTGAAATTGCCGCGGGACGGTTCGATGGCGTCCCACTTCATCTCGTTCTCCGGGGTGATCATGTTGAACTCCCGGTCCAAGATCGCGCTGTACGTCGAGTCGCCGAGCCTGCCGGCGGCCACAGCAGTGCCGAAGTACCTGCCCGAGGGGGCCGCCTGCGTACCCAGCGTTGCGGCTCCCGCGGAGGGGAGGAGCGTCACGACACCGGCCACCACCGCCGCGGCCGACAGTCCTACCGTCACTGTCCGGCGACGCCGGCCGAGCCGGTGCAGGCCCTTCATGATTCTCCTCGGGGGCCGCGGGTCGCCCTGGGTGCCGTGATCGTGCGCGCACCGGCCGGTACGGCCTGATCCGTCGCGGGTCGGGTGCGGTGCAGGACGTGGGCCCGTTCCTGCGTACCGGTCGCCCGGGGTTCGTGGGTGTGTCGCGTCATGGGAGCGGCTTTCTTCTGGGGATACGTCAACGGGAGAAGCCAGGAGGCCTGCCACGCCGGCACGACATGGTGAGCGGCGGGAAAGGCACCTCCACGAAGTGGAGGCCTCCGAACCCTCGGTCCCGTAACAGAAAAGTCGCGCCGTCCGGACGATTGCTCAGTGATGCATCTCGCAGGCAAAAGGCGTTATGCCAAGCCCCGCGGTCTGGTCCAGGGCGATGGCAGAGTTTGATGATCTCGGGTCGGTGCTGGTCAGCGCAGACCCTCGCTGCCGTTACGGGCCAAGCCCTCAATGACGGATGCCGGTGGCTGATTCTGGAATGTTCCGGGCGGCCTTCTGCGACTCTCAGGGCCTCAACCGCTTCCTGCGACTGTGCCTGGCGGCGCAGCGCCACGGCGTGCACCTGGTGCTGGCCACGATCAGCACCCCGCTGCGCCACCTTCTGGAACTCACCGAAACACTTGAAGTCTTTCAGCTCGCCGACACCGTCGAACAAGCAACTGTGCACCACGGATGCGCCCGCCAGCCAGGGCGGGCGTGTCGGTTCGGGCCCTGGGCGCCGGTGGAGCCGCCGTTGAGGCCGCCAGGCGCAGGCGCCTACATCCGCCGCTTGCGCCGCACAGGCTCGGTCGGGCCATGCCGTCGCCGCCGCGTGAATGATTCCGAAGTCGCACGGAACGTGCCGGCCGGTACCGTGCCGCGCTCCACGGCGAACGGGAAGTGATCAAGGCAAAGAAAATCTGTGAATCTTCGCGTGCGCGGCAACCTTCCGGCCTCCCGCGACCACTCAGTGTGGTCCGGCCAGGTGGTCCGGTCAGATGCAACGGCTGAAAGAGAGCACAGACATGTCCCTCGCCCACCCGCGTTCTCGGTGGCGTACCGCGCTGGCGGCCGTCATGCCGGGCAGCCGCGCCCGCGGCAGTCGCCGAGCGCCCCGCCCAGCCGTCACGGGTAAACGAAAAGTGATGCATCGTAGTCGTCGGTTGTTCGCGCGTCGGAGTGTCTGGGCGGCCATCGTCATGGCTGTAGTGGCCGGTTCCGTTGTCGTGATCAACACGGCCTCAGCGGGAACCGTGGATCCGAAGTCCTGGTACGTCCTGGTCAACCGCGACAGCGGCAAGGTGATGGACGGCCGCGGCTTCGCCACGAACGACGGTGCGGCGGTGACGCAGTGGAGCCGTCATGGCGGGGCCAACCAGCAGTGGCGGTTCTTCGACGCGGGTGATGGGTACTACCGGGTGCAGAACCGGAACTCCGGCAAGGTACTGGACGACTACAACTGGTCGAAGACCGCCGGCTCCGGCATCGTGCAGTGGAGCGACCGGAACGGCACCAACCAGCAGTTCCAACTGGCGAAGTCGCCGAACGGCTACGTTCGTTTGATCAATCGCTTCAGCGGCATGGCCGTCGAGGTCCACAACGCCTCCAAGGCTGACGGGGGCGATGTCGTCCAGTACCCCGACTGGGGCGGCGCCAATCAGCAGTGGCAACTCGTCCCGGTCGGGAGCGTCGACAGCGCCGGCACGCCCACGGCGACGGGCGGCAGTGTTCCACCAAGCCAGACTCCGGGTGGCACGCGCCCGTCGACGTCGGCGACGTCTGCTGGGGCCGGTGGTGGCAGCTCGACGACACGTTTCATGGGTAGTGACAGGGTGCTCATCGGCGGTTCGATGTCCGACGAGTCGTCGAACGCCGCGCCGTTCGATGTGCGATACGCCTATGTGCACAGCCAGCCCGCGCCCTCGTCGGACTACTACTCGGCGTCCAAATGCAAGGATGAGTGGAAGAGCTGGTGGGGCTGCTGGCAGGGCAGCACCACGCCGCCCGGCAATTACGTGACCTGGTGGAACAGCCAAGTGTCCAAGGCGACCTACCAGGGCAGCTCGCGCCCGCAGAAGTTCTTCTGGACCTGGTACTCATTGCGCGACCTCGGGGATCTGGCAGGCCATGGCGACGGTCCGGGCGAAGTCGAGGCCATCAACAGGACCGACCTGCTCACCCGGTACATGAACGACTACCGCTTCTTCCTCCAGAAGATCGGCAACGCTGACAATATGATCGACCTCGAGCCTGACTTCTGGGGCTACGTCCGGTCGCTCGGCGATCCGCACAAGGTTGCCGCGAAGGTCTCGGCCGCCAATCCGACGGACTGTGGATCGCAGGAGAACAGCGCCGCCGGACTCTCCCGCTGCATGATCGCGATGGCGCACAAGTACGCGCCGAAGACCACCGTGGGATTCCACCTTTCCTGCTGGGACTGGCAGAGCAACATGCAGGGATGCGTCAAGGACTACGCCAACCTCGGCGCGAAGGACGCCGACTTCCTGGTCGCCGATGTGTCGGACCGCGATGCGGGCTGGTACGCGAAGCCGGAGCACGGCGGTTACAACAACTTCTGGACCGACCAGAAGGCCACCGCCCAGCTGGGCTTCTACAAGACGATGGCCGAGTCCGTGGGCAAGCCGGTGGTCCTGTGGCAGATCCCCGTCGGCAACATGGCGCAGAACAACACCCTCAACCACTACAAGGACGACAAGGTGGATTGGTTCTTCGCGCACATGGACCAGGTGGCGAACGCGCATATCGCCGGCCTGCTGTTCGGTGCAGGACATGGGGAACAGACATCGGTCGAGACCGACGGCGGAAACCTGATCAACAAGACGATCGCCTACCACAACTCGGGTGGTACAGCGCTCAAGTAGGCGGAGGTACGAAGCCGGTCGGCCCTCTCTTCGAGGAGGCCGGGTTCGTCCTCCTCGTCACCGGCCGACGTGCCCGTGTTCGAGTGGGTGTTGGGGCTTGCGGGACGCGATGATCCGTCGCGGCGGTGCCAGCGAGGCTGACTGGTTGGGCTGTAGCCCCTGGTCAGCCTCGCCGTCACTGTCTACGGCCGATCCGCTGCGCCGTACGAGCGGGCCCGCCGGGCGGCCGGAGCGCTGGCCGCCCGCGAGGCACAACGTGACTGATCATCTTGGCGTCGGCGGTCACCAACCCCACCCGGAAACCCCTCATGCCAGCCGGACCACCCTGGACTACCGGCCGTCAGAACATCGTGTTGCCGTTCTTGGAACTGGGTGGAATGACCTGAAGCACATCCCAGTGCTCGACAATCTTGCCATCAGGGTCGAAGCGGAAGATGTCGATGCCAGCATATTCCTCCTCCGGCCAGACCTGATGGCAGTGCAGGACGACGTGGTCGCTCTCGGCGATCACGCGCTTGAACTCCACCCGCTTGCCAGGGTACTCAGCGGCCATCCGCTCGAAGTAATCGATGAAAGCCTGCTTGCCGTCGGCTACCTCCGGGTTGTGCTGGATGTACGTGGCGCCCGCGTACATCTCGAGGGCCTCCGCGGGACGACACTGATTGAACATCAGGTCGTAAAACGCCTTGGCCGTCGCCTTGTTACGTTCGAGATCAGCATCGGACATGACGATCACTATAGGAGGCGCCAGTCTCGCGACAGAACATTCCGACAGCAATTCCTGAAACCAGATCCACAAGTCTTGACGATTGCTCCGCCAAGGCTGGCTCACCGCCGTCGCCCACCTGGCATGGCCATCGAATCACTTCCGTTCGAATTCTGCGCTGGGCAAACGCGCACCGGAACTTTGAACGCAGGCACTTGCCGCAGCTGACACGAGTCCGATCTCCGCCTGCCAAAACTACTCACAGCAACACCCGTTTCCCGGACCGTTCCTCCTCCGCTCCCGGGTACCCCACCGCAGCGGCCTGGATCTCATCTGGCGCAGTGCGATCAGCTTTTGGCCCGGTCAAGCCGCTCGAGGGTCAGGTCACGGCCGGAGGCCACGACCAGATCCTCGGCATGGAAGGGCTTCGGGTCACCTCGGGGTGCGGTAGGCGTCGATCAGCGTCCGGGTGACGCTGGTGCCCTCGGTGTCGACGGCCTCGGGCGCATGATGAAGGAAGCCTGGCCGGCGAAGGCCCGAGTGCCGTCGGAGCCATCGAGCCAGATGCCGTCGTCGCGGTGGCGAAGGACCGATCCGGGATAGTTGTGCGCGTGCAGGGTTATCGACCCGGTGACCGCCCCGGGGTGCGGACAGAAGGTGGCGTCTTCACGGAACAGTTCGCTGCCGTCGTTGGTGCTCAGCCGTAGCCGCAGGTCACGATGGCGCAGATAGCGGCCGTCGGCGGCGCGGAAGGTGACGCACCGTGTGTCGGCCAGCCCCCGGAAGACCGAGAAGGTGACCCGCTGCCGTGTCCGCGCGCTGCTGGACGCGGAGACGGGGCCGAGCGTCGCGAAGTCGCCGGCATACGTGAGGTACAGGGCGGGCTCGTCCACGGACTCCAGTGACTGTGCGCCCAGCGGAACAGTGCCCGCGACGGCGGACGGACTCACTGGGGACGGTCCGGCCGACGTGGTGGTGCGCGATGGGATCGGCGTGGGATCGCCGACTGTGGGAGCGGCGATGACGCCGGGCACCCGGTGCGCCGGTTCGGGCCAGGTCGCGTAGGTGGCGGTCCCGGCGATGAGCACCGCGCCAGTGGCGAGGCCCGCCAGCGGATGAGCGGTCACCGCGTGGAGTTTGCCGATCAGCGAGCTGGGCAGACTGCCTCCCCCCGTCGCCGTGCCGACGGCGACGTGGGCCGTGGCCGGCCCGGCGGCGCTCGCGGCCGTACCCGACAGCAGGCCCTTGGCGGCCAGCGCGGCGATGAGCCCGGCCGGGACCGCCAGCGGCGCGAGGCCGAGGAGCAGTCGTTCGACCGGAACCCGTTCTGTCGTCGTCGCCGCGCAGACCAGGCATCCGCGGGTGTGCCGCCCGATCCGCTTGCGCCACACCGATGTACGGAGACCGTCCCAGCCGACGACGGTCTCGTCCAACTGCGGACACCGCGGGTCGGCCTCCAGCGCGGCGACGATCGTCCGGCTCAGTTCCAGCTGCTCGCGCATTCTTTGCAGGCGCACTCCGACGTGGGCGACCGTGAGCCGCGTCGCGGCGGCGATGTCGTCACGGCTCAGCGAGCCGGCGCCTTCCTGCCACCACAGCGACAGCAGCACCCGGTGGTCCGGGTCGAGCCACCGGCCGGCTTCCACAACCTGACGGCGCTCGTCCGACATCTGCAGACGCAGGATCGTCACGTCCTCAGTCTCGGCGCCGGCGTCCGGTAGCTGGCGTGCCTCGTCGATGACCGCGGTCCGGCCGGCGAAGGCGCGTTGCCGGTGCCGGTGGGTACTGATCTGGCGGAGCGTGATCGACACCAGCCAGGACCGGAAACTCTCCGGGGCACGCAGGGCAGGCAGGTCGCGCACCACGCGCAGCAGGGTTTCCTGGACGACGTCGTCGACGTCGGCATGTCCGCTCAGCGCTCGCCCGACGATGTTGTAGAGCAACGGCAGGTACGCGGCGATCAGGTTTTCGCGCGCCCGATCGTCACCGGCCTGCGCCGCGGCAACCAGCCCCGTGTGGTCCACATCCGTGACCCTCATTCCCACTCCCTCAGGGGAGAACTGCACCGTGCAGCGGGAGCTGCGGCGACGCTGCCCTCGTGTTCCGCACTATTTCTTGATCACGTTCCGGCGTACGTCTCCGCCCTGGCCAAGCACCGCAAAGGATGATCTGGCCGAAGAGGTCAACGGCCGCTCCCCAGCTCTTCGGAGCGCCTGGGCGGGCGGGAGCGGCGGGCTGCTCCCAGGTACCCGGAGCGATTCAACGTGTCGTGGTGAAACCTCCCCAGACCGCGCTGGGGCCTGCCGAAGCCCGTGCGTCAACGCGGTAGCTGTCGCGCGTGGCATTGCGCATGCCGGTGGCGTGGTTGTACTGGCCGGCGAATTCGTGCTGCCCGGGCGGCACGGTACGGCCCGGCTTGAGCACCCAGCGGTAGACCAGCGCACCGCCGACCTGCTGGACGGTGACGGTGAAGTCGTCACTGGGCAGGGTCCGCCAGGCGCCGGTGCTCCGCACACCACCGGTCTGCGCGACGCGCAGTTCGACGGTGAGCGAGGTGAGCTGCTGACTGGCCCTCAGGGTGAGGTTGTTCTGGGCCCAGTAAACGCTGCTGGCCGGATCCACCGAGCCTTCCGACCACAGCGGCCCGCTCTCGACCCGGGTGCCGGCCCACGGAGTCGGGCGCGAGCTGCTCGGAGCGGTGCTCGGAGCGGGAGCGGTGGTGGTACGAGCAGAGGGCGTGGGACTGGGGGTGGCGGTCGGGGACGGGGCGGCGGGAGCGGTGGGGGGGTGCGACGGCGAGGGGGTTCGGACGATGTCGGCGACGGCGAGGCCGCCGGTTGCCAGGATCGCGGCGGCAGCGAGCCCGGCGAGCCCGGCCTTGGGCCACGACCTCGCGATCGACCGTCTGCGGTGAGGGGCGACAGTGCCCGTTGCGCCGCGTTCCACGCGGGCCAGGATCCTCGCACGGTCGGGCTGGTGGGCCTCGGCGGCCTCGCGCAGGCGCCGGGTGGTCTCCTCGTTCACCGTATTCCCCTCCCGGTCGACAGTGCCCCGGTCGTTTCCGCGCCCAGTACCCGTTCCAGCTCCGCCATTCCCTTGGACGTCTGGCTCTTCACCGTACCGACCGATATCCCCAGAGCCGCCGCGGTGTCCTTCTCCGACAGGTCGAAGGCGTGGCGCAGGACCACGCATGCCCGCTTGCGGAACGGCAGCCGGGCGAGCGCCGCGCGTACGTCGAGCACGGCCGCCACGTCCGGCCCCGGCACCTGCTCCGGGCTGCGGGACCAGAACAGCGCGGTCCTGCGTCGCTCGCGAACCGCGCTCCGGATCCGTTGGCGCGCCATGTTGGCCACCACGCCGCGGCTGTAGGCGAGGGGGTGGTCAGCCTCGCGAAGCCGGTCCCAGCGCTGCCACAAGGCAATCAGGGCGTCCGCAGCAAGGTCGTCGGCCGCGTCCGTCTCGCCGGTCAGGAGGTGGGCGAAACGGGCCAGTTCGGCGTAGTGGCGTTCAAAGAAGTCGTGGAACTCCGTGGACGCGTCATCGAGGAACATCTCCCTCGGTCGCCCTCTCGTTGCGATGTGAGCGTTAACAGGATGCCGCAGCGTATCAGCGGGCATCACGAATCCGGTCTGCGGGCACCCCGGGGCCGGGCCGTGACGGCGGGTGGGTGCCACGGTCAATGCCGGGCGAACTGGACGCGTGTGGATTGCACGACGTCCGCCTTCAGCGCGATCCCTTCGATGGTCAGTTGTTCTCCATAGATGTCGGTGACCCTGATCGCCCCACCGCACCCGCTGCCGTCGGTGGAGAGGAAGAAGTTGTAGTCGGTCCGCGACAACTTCCGCCAGCCGGCGGTGGTGCGGACCTCCAGTACCGCTACCGGGTTCCGGTGACCGATCACCTGGATACCGCACCACCAACGGGTGGACCCAGCCTTGTACCGGAGGGAGATCGTGCCCAACGAACCAGGGCTCAACAGCGTCCACGTGATCGGGAGCCGGCCGAGTGAGAGATCCGCCAGCTTGCCGAAGGCCTGGTGACTGAGATCGAGTTGCCCAGGTGCACAGGGCAACGGGCATTCGTTGACGATCCGTACCGTGATGGAGGCCCCGTTGGCGGCGCGGACGCGCACATAGGCCCCGCATGCCTTGGACGACTCGTAGTCGGTGTGGTTCATCGCCGCGATCATGTGATCGCTGGAAGGGTTGTACAGGCAGGCGCCTGAGCCGTCACCCGCGTCATATGCGGTCGCGACACCGTGGTAGGCGACCGCGGGCTTGATCCGCCCCGCCAACGACGCCACGGCGGACGTCGTGCGTGGGGCGCTGGTGGCCGAAGGCTGCGGAGTACCGCCGGCTGACGGCTTCGGGGTGCCCGTTACCGACGGCTGTGCCGCTGTGGTCGTGGCAGCTGCCGACGCAGACGGGGATCCGGCCGCAGACGGGACGTCGGCCGAAGTGGCGCCGGCGGACGCGGCAGCGGGGCGCCCGGCGTCGGCTTCGCTCTCGGGGAGGAACGCGAGGGCCAGACAGGAAAGAACTACGACAGCGACCAGCACCAGCGGAATGCCCACTGTCAGCCCGCGCCTGCGCGGGGACCGCGGAGCGGCGTGCTTCAGAGCCCTCATGACCATCCAATCGGTAGATCGAGTCAACGTTGCAGCACTCAGTTGCCGCAGAAGGCGAAATGGTTGCCGCTTCGCGGCGATGTCGCACCTGGCCCGTGGGTTGGACGGCAAGACCCGGCGCGGAGAATCTCACCGCGATGCAGGAACAGACCCGGCACGGCATCCCCGCCGCCACGTCGGCCATGCCTCTGACGGACTACCTCACCTACTGGCTGGCCGCTGTCGCAGCTATCCGGCTCAAGCCGTCACGCTGATGAGCTATGAGGTCATGGTCCGATCTCCATCGAACCGAAGCTCGGCAGGAAGAAGCTCAACCGCTTCTCCCCCGCGGCTCCGCTCGGCTTGCAGCAGGCCGTCCGTGAAGCACTGATCCGACGGCATCACCGCGGCCCGTAACCGCGACGGAGAGCAGATCGGCGAACACCGTCGGCCGGCTTGCGCACCGGGGATGTGATGCGGTGCGCAGCAGGCGACTGTGTGCGGTCGCTGTGCTCAGGCGGCGGGGTGGGCGGCGGCGGTGCGGAGTTGTTCGTTGAGTGCGAGGGCTTCTTCGAGCTGGTCCTGCAGGGCGACGATGCGGCACGCGTCCTCGATGGCGGTGTCCTGGTCGACGAGTTCGCGGACTCGGGCCGCGATGCGCAGTTGGTAGCGGGAGTAGCGGCGGTGTCCGCCCTCGGAGCGCAGCGGGGTGATCAGGCGCGCTTCGCCGATCGCGCGGAGGAAGGCAGGGCTGGCGCCGATCATTTCGGCGGCGCGGCCGATGGTGTAGGCGGGGTAGTCGTCATCATCAAGGCGGGCGAAGGAGTCGTCTGCTGTCATCTCACCTCACTGGGAAACACGCGAAGGACGAGTAACGAACGCGTGGAGGGGCCCTGGCGCTGTAGCGCCAGGGCCCCGAAGGACGGAAAACACCACCGGCCGGCCCTAGTACTGCGCCGGCCTACTGTGTCCGCACTGCCGACCGTGGTCGGGGGTGCGGGGATCGCGAATGCGTGACCGGAGACCACCTCACTATCGATGTCCTGCGGTACCCGGGCCCAAAGTCTTCCGCCCGGGCGATCCTGATGGCGCTCAACCCCTCCGTTCCCTCTGAACCGAATCACTGACCAAACCGGAACTGCGAACTACTGGTGCTGCTCTCACTACGAGTACTGCGAACTGCTGGTGGCCTTCACCGCACCACCGTCCGGCAGCCAGCCCCGTCGCCCGTTGTGCACCTGCTCTGGCTTAGAACCCCACTGCCGAACCTCTCGGCACGCGCGCCCGCAGCCCGACGCCTTCACCAAGAGACCACTGAACTCACTGCTGGTACTGCAACCGCATCCGGTACTGCTGTCCTGCGTGATGCGGTACTGCTGAACTGCGGTTACTGCGTGTCAGACCTGCACATTCCGTACTGCGGTTTTGCGCGGCGGCCCCTCCCGGGGCGGCCCGGCCCGGCAATCAACCTTGCGACCCACCAACACTGCACTGGCCGCCGGATTCCATCACCGTGCCACCTACTCTGCGCGGCAGTTCATGTCTGCCGCGCCCTGCTTCCTTCTTGGCTACGAGAGGAACACTACCCACACCCAGAAGCGAATGTCTACTTCACAAACAATAGATTTTTGGAGCAACTGCCAACAGGAATCCTGACCCCCGCCCAGCAGGCACCGGGGGCGCGACACGGCACGGAAGGGGCAGGTGAACAGCATGCGCCCGTTCGTGCCCTAGGAGCTGTGGGCCGGGAAGATCCTGCGTGCCCTGGCGCAACAGCACCACGGACTCACCCCCCACGCGTTGTCCGAGGCGACAGGACTGGACGACCTGCAGATCCAACGCGCCATGGAATGGGAACAGCACCGGGCACGGCACCCAGAGGGGTCCTGCGAGCATCGCCTGCACTTCCCCGAGACCGGCTGACGGCCTCGGCCGCCGAGGGGCGGCCGGTCAGGGCAACTGGGCGGTGATGTCGCGCAGGGAGTGTCCGGTGCGGAAGGCCAGGGCGCGCATGAGCGGCGAGGGCTTCATCGAAGGGGATCCCCAGCCGCAAAGCCAGGGCGCCCGTGGCCCGGTGGGTGGCGCCCCAGTAGGCGTCCAGGAGGCGGGCCGGCTCCCACGGCAGATCCGCGCCTTGGGGAGACGCCGTCCGGTAGCTGTCCAGGAGAGCGGCGGCTGCGGTGTCCACAGCGGCAGCGACCTGCCGGATCTGTGCGCATGGGGTGGCGCGGGGTTGGGCGTAAAGCACGGCGGCCGCCCCGAGCCGCTCGTCGGCCCCGCGCAGCGGAAAGGCGTGGATCGCGCCGACCCGAGGCAGCACCTCGCGCGCGACGGTCCCGAAGAAGGGCCACGGGGTGACCTGGTGGCGGAGGTCTCCGATGATCATCGGATGTCCGGTGGGGCTGGCGCTTGACACGGCCCCTCCCCCACCGAAAACTCCAATTCCTCCAGCCGCAACCCCGGCATGCCGCTCACCGCCAGCAACTGGCGACCGGGCGTGTCACAGCGCAGGGACATCACCGCCCAGTCCGCCTTCAACACCCCGCATAACGCATGGCACAGACGTCCCGGAAGACCCGCGATATCACCCGCCGCCGCCTGACACACCCGGCGTAACCCCGGCCACCGCTCCACCACAACCACTGCCATCCGCACAGCAGTTCCCGCTCCAGTCTGATGCAGCACAGACTCCCAATTCCCCCCGCCCGCGCACAGGGCTCGCACTGGAGGCCACCTCGATTCCCGGACCAGAGCCACCGCACCGGGGATACGAGCGCCGGCGTTCGGGGTCGCTCAACCGCACGGCCTACCGGCCGATTCCGCAGCCCTGCCGGGTCGTTGTACGGGGGTGGAGTCGACGGCGGTGGGCTGGGGTCGGGCGGTAATAGCGCTGGGTGCGGGCGATTGGTGGTCGGTGGTGACCGTGCAGCCTCCCGATCAGGCGGCGTACGGGGAGCTGGCGGTGCGCGTGCAGGCGGCCGGACTGGCGCGGATGACGGCTCGTGCGTGGAGCGCGGGGTTGTGGCCGGTGACCAGGTGTTCGGTGACGGTTCAGGACGGGAGACTCACCCAACTGCACACCGGTCGCTCCCGGCTGCTGTGCCCGCAGCAGCGCCCCGTGTCACCCATCTGGCAGGAGGCCGCCGACCGGGGTCTGGTCGCCCTCGCGCTCGTCGGGCCCGGGACCTGGCCCGCCGCCACCCTTGAGGGTGAGAAGGGCTCCCACGAGCAGCGCCGTCTCATGGATGCCGCTTCCGCCGGAGGGATACTGCTCGGAGGCTTGGCGCATCTGCGCGGCGACCCGGAACCCTACGGACACCGCTGGTAGCCCCCACCCGCGTTACAACTCCGGTCGGCGGACCACGAGGCGCCCGGTCTGGCGCTACTGAAACCAGCGCCTTGCCAGGGCCGCTCGCCCAGGCTC
Source organism: Streptomyces sp. RKAG337 (assembly GCF_023701715.1). NCBI lineage: Bacteria > Bacillati > Actinomycetota > Actinomycetes > Kitasatosporales > Streptomycetaceae > Streptomyces > Streptomyces sp. RKAG337. The sequence goes on from NZ_JAJOZA010000001.1 coordinate 945,349, forward strand.
CGCCGCCTGCGGGCCAAGGTCATCGTGAAGGCGGCTGCGCAGCCAGAGCAGGGCGGTCGGATCGGCGACCTGCGCAAGGTCCTCGAGCAGGTCCCGCACGCGGGGGCTGTCCGCGGCGCGGACAGCGTCCACGATCCCCTCAATGCTCTCCCCGATGACAGCGGATGGTGGTGGGAAGTGCGGGCCACAGTGCGTACCTCCACCTATCCACAAGATCGGGCCCGGGGTGGTATCGCTCGGCCGGGTGAGAACCCGCTCCTGCAGTGGGGTAGCTTGCGTCTTTGTGCCTGCCCGGAGTGTCGCTCGGCCGGGTCTGTACTGGGGCGGGTGCGGCAGCGGGGAGAGAGCTCTTATGCGGGACAGCGGAACCGACGGTCTAGGTGAGGCGCTGGCTGCGGCGGAGGCCGCGCCGCCGGTGGAGTCCGTCGACGTCATCGCCGCGGCGCTGCGAAGACAGTTCGGGGCCCGTTCGGTGTCGTTCCTGATCACCGACTTCACCGGCGGCGCCGTCGTGCGCCTGGGAGCCGTTGACGACATCGACCTGGACCATTCCGCTGATCCGATCCCGGTGTCTGGCACCGTGTACGACGAGGTGATCCGTACCCAACGACCGCATGTGGAGGGGATCGGGGACGGTGCGTGGACGCGGGTGATCGCACCGGTGACCAACCGTGGGGACGCCATCGGGCTGCTGGAGCTCTACCTGCCCCACCACCCAGGCCCCAATACCTTGGAGAAGATCCGCCGTAGCGCCCACGCGCTGGGGTACATCGTCATCGCGAACCGGCCCTTCACCGACCTGTACCAGTGGGGCCGGCGCACCGCACCGCTCAGCCTGGCCGCCGAAATCCAGCATCGACTACTCCCGGCGTCCCTGGCGTGCGAGGCGGCGCAGTTCGCCGTTGCCGGCGCGCTGGAGCCGGCTGAGTTCGTCGGCGGCGACACCTTCGACTACGTCATAGACCGCGACTATGTCCAGCTGTCCGTCACCGATGCCATGGGCCACGACGTGGACGCCGCCCTGCTGGCGACCCTCCTGGTCGGCGCCCTGCGCCGCGCCCGCAGACAAGGCGCCGACCTCGCCGAACAAGCCCGTCAGGCCGACCAGGCCATGGCCGAGCACAGCGGCGGCCGCTACGTCACCGGCCAACTCCTGCGCATCAGCCTGCACGACGGCCGAACCGAGTTCATCAACGCCGGCCACCCCTGGCCCCTGCGCCTGCGCGCAGGGAAGGTCGAGCAACTCGTGCCGGCCATCGACATGCCCTTCGGCTTCCTGGCCCCACACACCTACGCCGTCCAGCACCTGGACCTGCGGGCCGGGGACCGGCTCGTCATGCTCACCGACGGCATGCTGGAACGCAGCGCCGAGAACCTCGACCTGCCCGCGCTCATCGCCAGCACCCACCACCTGCACCCGCGCGAGGCCGCCCGCGTCCTGATCGAGCACGTCGTCCAAGCCCACGACGGGCAACTGCAGGACGACGCCACCGTGATGTGCCTGGACTGGTACGGCACCGAAGACACCCGACGCCACGCCGACCACGGCGCCGACCTCACCGAAGCCTCCCCCAGCACCCACACCGAAGCCCATACCTCCCCCACAGCCTAGGTGTATGGACCACGACCAACGCCGAGAGCCGTCCCACCCCCGGCATCGGTGATGGGACGGCTCTCGGCGGCGTCGTCGGCCGTGGTGTCACGCAGCGAGGGTCACGCGCGGCGCGGGGCGCTCGCCTGATCCGGAGCGGCGGGCTTGGGCGAAGCGGCTGCGGCGGCCGCGGGTGGCGGAGGCGCTGCGCTTGGCGCGTTCCACGACCGGTGCGGCGATGACGCAGGGGACGCCGCTGGGGACCTGGGCGCCGGTGATCCGGGTCAGCTCGGCCTCGTCGGGGCGGACCTGTGCGGTCTGCGGGGTGATGCCGGCGTCCCGCATCAAGCGGATCATGTCGCGGCGCTGGTTGGGCAGGACCAGGGTGACGACACTGCCCGACTCGCCGGCGCGCGCGGTGCGGCCGCCGCGGTGCAGGTAGTCCTTGTGGTCGCTCGGCGGGTCGATGTTGACGACCAGGTCGAGGTTGTCGACGTGGATGCCGCGGGCGGCGACGTTCGTGGCGACCAGCACGGTGACGTGTCCGGTCTTGAACTGCTCCAGGGTGCGGGTCCGCTGCGGCTGGGACTTGCCCCCGTGCAGTGCCGCGGCCCGCACTCCGCTGTTCAGCAGGTGGTCGGTGAGCTTGTCCACGGCGTGCTTGGTGTCGAGGAACATGATGACCCGGCCGTCACGGGCGGCGATCTGCGTCGTCACGGCGTTCTTGTCCGCACCGTGCACGTGCAGCACGTGGTGCTCCATCGTGGTGACCGCGCCGGCCGACGGGTCGACGGAGTGGACGACCGGGTCGTGCAGGTAGCGGCGCACGAGCAGGTCGACGTTGCGGTCCAAGGTCGCGGAGAACAGCATGCGCTGTCCGTCGGTGCGCACCTGGTCCAGCAGCGCGGTGACCTGCGGCATGAAGCCCATGTCGGCCATCTGGTCGGCCTCGTCGAGCACCGTGATGCCGACCTGGTCCAGACGGCAGGAGCCACGGTCGATGAGGTCCTTCAGCCGGCCCGGCGTGGCGACGACGACTTCGGCGCCACCGCGCAGCAGGTGGATCTGCCGTCCGATGGACATACCGCCGACCACGGTGGCCATCCGCAGCCGCAGTGAGCGGGCGTACGGGGTCAGGGCGTCGGTGACCTGCTGGGCCAGCTCACGGGTCGGGACCAGGACCAGGGCGAGCGGCTGCAGCGGTTCGGCGCGCTGTCCGGCGGTCCTGGCGAGCAGCGCCAGGCCGAAGGCGAGCGTCTTGCCGGAACCGGTACGGCCGCGGCCCAGGACGTTGCGGCCGGCCAGGGCGTTGGGCAGTGTCGCGCCCTGAATGGGGAACGGCACCGCCATGCCCTCATGGGCCAGCGTCTGCAGCAGGGCGGCCGGCATGTCGAGCGCGGCGAAGGTCTCCACCGCGGGCAGCGCCGGAGTGAGGGTGACCGGCAGGGCGAACTCGCCCTGGACGGACGGGCGTCGGCTCGAACCGCCGGACCGGCCCGATCCCGCGTAGCCACCGGAGCGGCCGGAGCCGCCGGAGCCCGCGTAACCGCCGGAACGGCTCGGCGCACCGGAACGGCTCGGGGCCGAACGGCCGTAGCCGCCGGCGCTCGAAGCACCACCGCGACCGCTGGAACCCGAGCTGGAACTGGAATACGAACGGTTGGAACGAACGGGGTTCAAGGGGAACCTTCCTGAACACGGGACGCGCTCAGGAGGCCCCAGCAGCGAACACGCCGCGCGAAGGCATCGCAAGAACGAACCGAAAGAATGAGAAGAACGAGGCGGGACCGAAGCGGCGCGGAAAACCGCGCGAACACACTTCGCCACGAGCGGCACTGCCAAAGATGCAGGCCGGGAGCGGGACCCGCACAGGGCGGGTCCGGGGCAGTGAGCAGAGCGCGGTCGTGGACCGCGGAGCCGCCTGCCGTGCGGCATGGGTACTGATGTCCGCAGCCGCCCCGCCCCGCGATGAGCGGAGCGGGGGGACTTGCGAGCGACGGTCAGGGCCCGCGACCTTGCGGTGCGGGCCCTGACCGTGTGATGCGCGTCAGTGCTTAGGCGGGAACGATGTTCTCCGCCTGCGGGCCCTTCTGGCCCTGCGTGACGTCGAAGGAGACCTTCTGGCCTTCCTGCAGCTCACGGAAGCCCTGAGCGGCGATGTTCGAGTAGTGGGCGAAGACGTCAGCGCCGCCGCCGTCCTGCTCGATGAAGCCGAAGCCCTTTTCCGCGTTGAACCACTTCACGGTGCCAGTAGCCATGTGTGTCTCCTTAAGACAGGGGGCAGAACCGAAAACCGCACTGTGCGGAGTCCGCGTCGCCGCAATGAGCCCATCCGGAGATGACCGGCAAAACAAAAAATGCACCCGCGGGTCACGCCCGTCGAGTGCACACAAAGTTCATGGGTACCACAACTGCAACTGGCAACAACGTAGCACGAATGCTGGCCCTCGGGCCGGATTTCCCATCGGCGGGTTGATCTTCCCGCCGGAGGTCCGGATGTGGGACTCTGGGGGATCCGCCATCCCCTCTCTCTGCTGAGGTCCTATGCGTTGCATCATCGCCGGCTTCCCGTTCGACCTGGTCAAGGGTGAAGTCCAGGACAGAATGCGGGGCATCAAGCCGGAAGCGGTCACCGGAGAATCCGTGATCATCAGCCGCCGCACCTACCCCGTGAAGCAGGTCGGCCAGATCCTCACCCGACAGGACCGGCGTGACTTCACCGCCGAGCAGATCACCCGGGCCATGACCCGACTCGGCTTCACCTGCCGCCCCGCGCCCACGGTCGCCGCAGTGACTGCCACCGCTGTTCTCAGGCCACTCCAGGCCGCGGCAGCGATGCTGGGTACACCCGCCTACAGCTGACCGGCCACCCCTCACCCCCTTTGTGCTTGCCGGAGAACCGCAGGTCGATCTCCCTCCCATTGGTGTGCAGCGTTCTGGCGGCTACGCGGTCGGTCCGGACCAGGGTTCAGTCGAGCAGGAGATGGGTGAGGCCCGCCGCCTGGCGCATTCGATCGCGGTGTGGATGTCGGAGGCCTGGGCGGCGAGGTCGACGGCTTCGAGCAGGCAGTACGTTGCCGGGACGGGTACGGCGCTGTCACGGTCGAGTTGGGAGATCCGGGTGCGGTCGAGGAACCAGCGTAGAGCCAGTACAGCCTGCTTGAAGCAGCCCGGCGAACGGCGGTCCCGGCGGGTGCCCCGGGCCAGACGCTCGCGGAGCAGGGCAGCCATGTCCAGGGCCACGTCACGCGGGTGATGGAGGGCGGCGGCATCTACCACGGCCGCGTCGCTCATCGCGCACATCCTTGTCCGCTGGGAACGTTCGTCACTTCGTCCTGCGTGCTTTCGACTGCCTCCGGCAGCGGGTGAGACTGCCACTGCACCGGTTGACGCTCTCCAGGCAGGTGCACTGCCCGCGATGGGGGCACGCTCTGCGCTCGATCACTCCGCATCCCTGTTGTCCGGCGGACGCCGTGCCCAGGCGATCCGCCGCCGATCGCGATGGGGTCGGAGTCACTGCTCATCCGTCTGTCTCCTGCGCTTTCGCGGCCGTGACGTGCGGTGCCTTTGCCGTCGCTTGGACTCCCCAGTCATCGGGAACTTCTCGCTGCAGGCGCTCACGAAGGCAGTTCGGTTCCGGCCTGCTCGCGCACCATGTAGTCCGCGTACCAGTCCGGCCAGTTCGGGTCCTGCGCACCGGTGCGCGCCTCATGCTCGCCGTGTGCGGCCGCGGCGCGGCGCAGCGCGGCCGCGAGGTCCGGTGAGGAAGAGAAGGTGGTGACCGAGGGGTCCATTCGTCCCGGGAGCCGGGTGGTGATCTCCTGCAGGATCCAGCCGTTGCCGTCCGGGTCGCTGAATGACAGGAACGAGCCGTAGCTGCTGCGTCGCGGATCCGGGCCTGGTACCCGGGCGTCGGTTCCGGCGTGGTGGAAGACGCCGCCTGCGTCGTGGAACACCTCGCTCGGGTCGGCGCCGAGTTGCTTGAGATGGTCGTGGGCGGCGTCGATCGCGTTGACGATCAGGTGGAGTCCCTGAGCCGAGCCAGGTGCCTGGGACGTGACCGAGGTGCCGAAGATGACCGACGCCGGCGAGCCGGGCAGTGTCACCTGCACCACCCGGAAGTTCTCGTCGGTGGCGACGTCGGCGTCGAGCCGCCAACCCAGCCCTGTGTAGAAGTCCTTGGCCCGGTCGACATCGGCCACCGGCACCACGACGACTTCGAGTTTCATGTCCATGACCCGCGCCTCCTGCGCTCGTCCGAAACTGCCGACAAGGCGAGACTCGCACGGCCCGATAGCCGGGGCACCCCCAGGGAATCGCATGGAGCGATGTGGGCCAGGGAAGGCGAGCCGGCCGCGGTGAGGGGGACCGGACGGCGTCGCGATCGCAGCCCGCCGAGCGCCGGCCGGGTCGGCAGCGTCGGGCGGTGTGGGTTCGGCGCCAGCCGCACGCCGAGAGCGCGTTCGAGCGCCTTGATCTGCTGCGGCAGGGGGCCTACAGGGTGAGCTCGACGAGAAGGTCCTGGACACCCTGCCCCTGCGCCCGTGGATGCCCCTCCGTCACTGCCCTCGAGTACTACCTCAAAAGTCACCCGTCCGGCCCATCCGCGGTCGTGGTCACGCACGTGCTGGCGTTCGCTGGTGTGTAGGGACCGGTGCGCCATGCCTTCTGGATTCCGTGCGGCATACGGATGGCCCTCCTCGTCACTGCCTGGGCCCCGCTGAGGCCGGCAGCAGGCTGAACCCGTGCGAGGAGGTTTCCTTGATGGCGCACCACCATCGCCGCGGGCAGTTGCCCGTGACGCCGCAGGGGCGCGCCGACCGGAGAATGGCCGCGCGCTGGCACACGCCCCGCTCGGCTCAGGGCGATTTCGAGCCGCACTCCAGAGAGCAGGGCCCGCTGGAGGTCATCGACGCCGGCCGGGCCGGTCGAGACCCGCGCATGTATACGCCCAGCGGGCGTAATGTCGGTTTCGCGCTCGTACGGCGGCCGCGCTCAAGGAGAATGGATGTCGTATGGCCACTCTGATCGCCGTGAACGTCGGCATGCCGAAAGACGTTGCCTGGCATGGCAGGACCACGCATACCGGCATCTGGAAGCACCCTGTCGCCGGGCCCCTGATGGCGCGGCGGCTCAATCTGGACGGCGACGGGCAAGGCGACCTGTCCGGGCATGGCGGCGAGCAGCGTGCCGTGCTGGTCTACCAGCTAAACTCCTACCGCCACTGGCAGGAGCACATGAAGCGGGACGACTTCACTTACGGCCAGTTCGGCGAGAACTTCACCGTGGAGGGACTCGCCGACGACGAGGTGTGCATCGGCGACCGCTACAGGATCGGCGGTGCGCTCTTCGAGGTCACGCAACCCCGGGTGACGTGCTACCGAGTGGGGTTGCGGCTGGGAGAACCTCAGATGCCCGCCCTGCTCGTGTCCCACCGCCGCCCGGGCTTCTACCTGCGCGTGCTGGCAGAAGGGCAGGTGCAGGCCGGCGACGAGATCGTAAAAGTCGTCTCCGGCCCCGAGGAGATGACGGTCGCGGAGATGGACGCGCTGCTCTACCTACCCGGTCACGCCCGGCCGCAGCTCGAACGCGCCTTGCGCATCCCAGCACTGAGCCCTGGGTGGAAGACGTCGCTGCGAGCCTTGCTCGACGACGCGGATCGCGGTTCTGCCGCCGTGGGCGGCAACAGCGGGCTCACCGCCACCAGCCCGCCTCCGGCATGGCCCGGGTTCCGCCCGCTCAAAGTCGTCCGCATCGAACCGGAGAGCGCGAGTATTTTCTCGCTCACCCTGGCGTCAGTCGACGGTGAACCGCTCCCAGCCGCACTGCCAGGGCAGTTCCTCGGAGTCCGTTTGCGGCCGGACCCACAAGCCTCCCCAGTCATCCGGAACTACTCGCTGTCCGGCCGACCGGGCGCCGAGACATACCGCATCAGTGTCAAGCAGGAACCGCACGGTCTCGCCAGCACCTACCTTTCCCAGCACGTGAAAGCGGACGATGTTCTCGATGTCGCCGCCCCGCGCGGTACGTTCCTGCTGGCGGACGCGGACAGTCCTGTTCTGCTGCTGTCCGCCGGTGTCGGCGCCACTCCGGTCCTGGCCATGCTGCACGCTCTGGCGGCGAAGCCCTCACGGCGCCCGGTGTGGTGGCTGCAGGCGGCTCGAGACGGCGAGAACCACCCTTTCGCCGACGAAGTGCACGCACTGCTCTCCCGGCTGCCCGCGGGCCGGTCATTCGTCTCCTACAGCCGTCCGCGCAGCGTTGACCGCCCCGGTATCGACTACACGATAGAGGGGCGGCTCGGCGTCGAGCGGATCCGTGCCCTCGAACCGCCTCCGGACGCGGACGCCTACATTTGCGGTCCGGGCGCGTTCATGCAGGACGTGTCAGAAGCCCTGGAGGCCTGCGGCCTGTCGTCCTCGCGGATCCACACCGAGATCTTCGGAGCCGCGTCCGCCGTCACCCCCGGTGTGGTGGCGGGATCGGCCCGGGCACCGCACCAGCCGGCTCATCTTCCCGGCGGACAGCCGGGGCCGTCCGTGTCCTTCGCCCGTAGCGGGCTGACCGTCCCCTGGCACCGTGACTACGGGACTCTGCTCGAACTCGCCGAGGCATGCGACGTGCCCGTACGCTGGTCCTGCCGCACCGGGGTCTGTCACACCTGCGAGACGGGGCTGCTCTCGGGCCACGTCGACTACTCCCCCGAACCCGTAGACCTCCCCGCCGAGGGAAGCGCCCTCATCTGCTGTTCGACACCGCCTGCCGACCTGGTCCTGGACATGTGACCGGCTTGTGTGCGCGTCCGCGGCCAAGGGCGTCACGCTGCTGCGCAAGTATCCGTTCCCGGCGTGGCACCGTGCTCGTATCAGATCCGACCCGCGGGCTGCCCCCACGCCGGCAGTGCCATGGTCGCACCTCGTTCCAACGCCCAGCCGGCGCGTACCGCAGCTCGGCGGCACCACCGCCGACAGCGACACGCATGCGAGGCAGCCGAGGCTCCTCGCGAGCGCACAACGCTACTGAGTGGCGAATACGACGCCGCCCACCAGACGGTCAGCTGCAGCGGAGAGAGCATCCGGGTGCGCATGGTCGCGGGCGTGCCTAGAGTGACACAAGGGGGATATCCGGCGGGCGAGTCGGTTTCATGGGTCATCCCACCGAACCCTGGTACGCGGCCGAGAGGAGATCTTTGCCATGGCCAAGGTGCTTTTCATCGTGAGCGGGGCCACCTACTGGGTGTTGAAGGACGGCACGAGGTACCCGACGGGCTACTGGGCCGAGGAGTTCGCGAACCCGTACAAGATCTTGACGGATGCCGGCCACGAGGTCGTCGTCGCGACGCCGAACGGCGTGACCCCCACCGTCGACATGATGAGCCTGCGCCCCGAGATGGTCGGCGGAAACGACAGCGCCCTCGAGTTGGAGGCCATCATCCGTTCCGCGGAGGTGATGCGTCGGCCGCTGCAGCTGTCGGACGTCCGCCTCGAGGACTACGCCGCGGTGTAACTGCCGGGCGGTCACGGTCCGATGTCGGACCTGGCCTGGGACGCCGATGCCGGACGGCTGCTGACGCAGCAGCTGACCTCGGGCAACCCGCTGTTCATCGTCTGTCACGCCCCCGCCGCGATACTGGCCACCAGAATCCACGGCGAGTCACCGTTCAAGGGCTTCAACATCACCTGCTTCACCGACGAGGAGGAGGAAGGCGTCGGCCTGGCCTCCAGGGCGGCCAGGCCCACGCTCATCCCCCGCCCGGCCGCCGCGGAACGCACCATCTGGACCGTCCCCCAGGCCATCCGCTTCCTGGACTTCTACCGCAACGCCGACCTGCTCATGGCCGACCTCGTCGAAGTCCTCATCGGCACCGGCATCCGCAAAGGCGAAGCCCTCGGCCTGCATTGGAACGACGTACACCCCTCCCAAGGCGTCCTCTACATCCGCTACACGCTCTCCGCCGTCGACAACAACCAGCTCGTCCTCACCACGCCCAAGACCCGCACCAGCAAAACCTGGGTCGCGGTCTCCCCACGGGTCGCCAGTGCCCTCCAACGCCGCGCCCACGACAAACCGGCTTCATCGGGGGACGGGTTCCGTGGCGGCCTGGTCTTCCACCAACCGGACGGCCTGCCCCTGCACCCCGGGTACGTCCTCAATCACTTCCACGACCTCAGCCGACAAGCCGATGTCCCCCGCACCACCATCCACGACCTGCGCCACCTCGCCGCGACGATCTCCATCACCGCCGGCGTCCCGCTGACCGTCGTGTCCAAAACGCTGCGTCACTCCATGCTCTCCACCACCGCGAACATCTACAGCCACCTCACCGCACAAGCCGCCTACGACGCCGTCGACAGCATCGACCACACCCTCACCGCAAGCGACCGAACCACCAACCGGCACCGCCGCACCCCCGGCCGCGACCACAACCCGACCACACTCCTCAAGCCCACAACGGCATGAGCATCGTGAAGACCGCACCGCCCAGAGCCGATTGAACCTATGGGGTGCGAGCCGGTCGAAAGGGCACGCCGCACTGCGACCACCACGCGACCACCAGACCTCGAAACGCGGAAAAGGCCGCCTTCGCATTTCTGCGAAAACGGCCTCCGACATGCTAAAACGCTGGTCGGGACGACAGGATTTGAACCTGCGACCCCTTGACCCCCAAGGCCTCGCTTCCAGCCCTACAGCGGATCAGTCCTCGCCATCCAGCGGCATCGGCGAGATGCGCACCTGAGGTGGCTGAATCTTCACAGAGCGTGTGCGCAAACGGTGATCACACTGTTAGGTTCCGTGCCATGGCAACAAACCCGAAATACCACGACATTGGCCGGTCGTTCGTCCAGCAGTACTACACCCTGCTCGACGGGGATGCGCACGCTCGCAGGAGCCTGGCCAACTTCTACACGGCCGACACGTCACTCATGACATTCGAAGGCCAGCAGCTCGTGGGTCAGCGAAAAATCACCGAGAGGTTCGAAACGCTCGACCTCAAAAGCCAGCACACCCTCACCGAAATCGACACACAGCCCACGCAGGAGGGAGGCGTCCTCGTGGTTGTCCTCGGCCAGGTCAAGACCGACGACGATCCGCCCCAGACCTTCAACCAGACCTTCGTACTCAAGCCCTCCGGAGAGAGCTTCTATGTCCAACACGACATTTTCCGTCTCGCCCTCCAATCCTGAATCGGCCAACTTTGCCAGGCGGCCAGGGCGAAGCCGGGGCTGATGGAGGGAAGACGTCCGTCGGGGACTGACGCCAACCGAGCGACTGCGTTGCAGCCCATCCGGTCGTTCAGTCAAAGTTCAGCGGCAAACGGTCAAGGATCATTGTGTGGGCAAGCTTCGACTGCGACGCCCGCAACGGCGGGAACGCCCAGGTGCCGACCGTCGAGCCGGCAGGAGAAGCCTCCGTCCGCGTAGAGCGGAGCATCTCCGTCGAGTAGGCACGGCTGTCGCGGTCGTGCCCGGGGACCGGCATCGCGATGCGCGGGGCTGTGACCAACAGGATCGGACATCAGCGCGATGTTGTGGATCAGGATGAAGGGCGACCCTCAGCCCGACTGGGGGTTGTGTAGTCGCGCCAATCGGCGGGTTTCTCTCCTACGCCCAGGGTTCGCAGCCTCGCCAGCACTCCCTGATCCTGGGCTTCCAGCCAGAGCACCATCTGGCGGAAGGAGACGAGCCGGACGTCCGGCTCGGCCGCGATGGCGCGCAGGGCCTGCTCGACGGCCTTCATGTAGATGCCGCCGTTCCACGTCTCGAAGTGGTTTCCGATGAACAAGGGAGCCCGGTTGCTGGTGTAGGCGCGGTGGAAGCCTGCCATGTAGGTCTCGAACGCCTGACGTTGCCAGACCGGGCGCATCGCCGGGTCACCGTTGACATTGGCTCCCGGGGACTGGTTGGCGAGCATGTTGTAGTCCATCGACAGGACCTCGAAAGTGTGGCCGGAGAACGGGATGGCCTGCAGGGGAAGATCCCACAGGCCGTCCCGCCTGCCGGGCCAGATCTGTCGGCCCGGCGAGCTTGCGTCGTATTTCCAGCCCAGCGATGCTGCCACGGGCCGCAGTCGATCACGTCCCAGCAGGCAGGGGGTGCGGCTGCCGATGAGTTCTCTGCGGTAGTCGAAGGGCAAGGGGGCGAGGTCGGTGAAACCGGTGTTGGTCCTCCAGGTCTGTACGAACCGGACGGCCTGCTCGATCTCGCTGTGCCACTGCTCAGCCGTCCACCTCCCCACGCCGTCCTTCGGCCCGCAGAAGTGCCCGTTGTAGTGGGTTCCGATCTCATGGCCTTCCAGCCACGCCCCGCGCACCTGTTGGAGGGTCGCTCTGATCTCGTCGTCCTTGAGGTAGGCGATGTCGGAGGCGCCTGGCGCGTGGCCCGGGGGCGGTAGAGGTTCTTCTTCCTCTCGGGCAGGGTGTAGATGCCGGAGAGGAAGAAGGTCATGGTGGCGCTGGTCTCCTGGGCGACCTTCCGGAAGTGGGCGAACAGGTTCTTGCCCCGCTCGCCCGCGCCGTCCCAGGAGATCACCACGAATTGGGGTGGCGGTTCACCCGGTTCCAGTCGCTTCGGTACGGGTTGGTGCGGCTGGTGGCCGGTGTAGCTGGTCGAGCCGTCGCCGATCAGCAGTTCAGTGGCGGCGGCCGGCCGGCCAAACGATGTGGGCACGCCAAGAGCAGCCGCCGTTGCCGCAGCCCCACCGGCAAGAATGTTCCTTCGCGAGATCCCACCCATACGGTGCCTTCGCGCCTTCCGCCTCGTTGTGGTGCGCCGGCACGTGTCCGCCCGGCCAATCGTTTTCAACGCATCGTGGTTGGGTGTCGATGAATGGGGCGGCTCCATTTTCCTGTCCCGACGCTCCGAACCTCGGCGCAACACTCTCGGCGAGGACCACGCCGTTCGATCGAGACTCCGCCGATGGAGACGAGCAGCACCTAGCCTGAGCCAGCCGGTAGAACGGATGCAGCTCGAAGGAGAGCAATCGTGGTTTCGCCCGCTCGCTGGACGAGCGCCTGCACGGTGTTGCTGCTGGCCACGTGCGCGGCCGCGCGGCCATCACCGGACCAGGCCCCTCCGGCACCGCCGGCGGTTGCCGTCCCCGCCGCGTGGCAGGCGCCGGCTTGGCCCACGGTAGAACGGCGTTCATCGGCGCCGACCGCCAACGGCTCACTGCCCGCGACGGTGCGGGTGGCCACGGCGGCCGGACTGTCCTCCCAGCAGTTGGCGGGTCAACGGATCATCTTCTCCTATCGGGGTCTCACTCCGCCGAAAGAGCTGTTCCAAGCGATCCGTGCGGGTCGCGCGGGTGGCGTCGTCTTCTTCCGCTCGAACATCACAGGGGCGGCCCAACTGCGTTCGGTGATCGAGCGCCTGAAACAGGCCCAACAGCAAAGTCCCGTGCACGTGCCGCTGCTGCTGATGGTTGATCAGGAGGGCGGCCTGGTGCGACGGCTGCCCGGCGCACCAGTGCTGTCCGAGCGACAGATCGGGCAGGCGGCCGATCCAGCGGCTGCGGCGGCCCAGGCAGGGACCGGAGCGGGGAAGAACCTCTCGGGCCTCGGCCTGAATGTCAACCTCGCACCCGTCCTGGACGCCTACGGCACCGCAGACAACTTCATCGACAAGCCGCAACGCTCCTACAGTCAGAACCCTGCGGTGGTCGCCGCCGCGAGCCGAGCGTTCATCGTCGCCCAGCAGCGTGCGGGCGTGGCGGCGACGGCCAAGCACTTTCCCGGTCTGGGCTCAGCGCCCGCGGGGCAGAACACCGATGAGAGGGCGGTCACGCTGAGCGTCCCGCTCTCCCGACTGCGGGCCGTCGACGAGGCGCCCTACCCCGCTGCCATCAACGCCGGGGTGGACCTCGTCATGCTGTCCTGGGCCGTCTACCCGGCACTCGACGGCCGTCATCCCGCCGGCCTGTCGCGCAAGGTGGTGGAGGGTGAGTTGCGCGGCCGGCTCGGGTACCGAGGCGTCACCGTTACGGACGCCCTGGAGGCCGGGGCGCTCAAAGGCGTCGGGACTGTCGGCGACCGTGCCGTCGCTGCCGCCGCCGCGGGTATGGATCTGCTGCTCTGTTCCGCTCAGGACACCTCTCAGGGCACAGCTGCTGCCGCCGCCCTCACCACTGCTCTGACGTCCGGGCGACTCGACCGCACCACGTTCGCCGACGCCGTTGAGCGCGTCCTCGCGCTACGGGCCGCCCTGCGCTGACCTCGACGCACGCGGATGACCACCTGCTCAGGAAAGGTATGCGGCCGGTGAAGTGAGTTGCCGAAGGTCGGCGGCGCGCCCTCCGGACCCTCGCGTCGCTGGCGTCTCACGATGGCGTATGGTCCTTCGATCGCGATCCACAGCGCTCATCACTTTCGCCGTTGCCCTGCTCATGGCCGCCAACAGCCCTGCCCAGGCCGCGTCTTCTCCTCTGGAGCAGTCCCGGCCGGCGGCCGTCGAGCCGACGGTTTTCATGGGCCGTGGATTCGACGCCTGCTCCGCGCCCTCGCTGAAGGCCATGCGTGCGTGGGCCCACGGGGCCTCGCCCTACGGTGCGGTGGGGATCTATATCAGCGGCCGGCAGCGCGGCTGCGAGCAAACACACCTGACCGCCGACTGGATCAGCCAGGTGCGCGAGCTCGGCTGGCGTCTGATGCCGACGCACGTCGGCCGACAGCCCCCCTGCAGCGAGCGCGCTGACAGTCAGCAGACGATCGATCCCGCCCACGCGACGCAGCAGGGCCGTGAAGAGGCCGCCGAGGCCTTTACCGCCGCGCGGAACCTCGGATTGGGGCGGGGCACCCCGGTCTATCTCGATCTGGAGGCGTACCCGCTGGGCAGCGCCGGCTGCGCGCAAGCGGTGATCGACTTCACCCTCGGTTGGACCCAGGGCCTGCACAGCGCGGGCTACTTGTCCGGCTTCTACTCCAGCACCCTTTCGGGTGTCACCGACCTGCTGGCCGCCCGCCGCGCGGGAGCCGCTCCGATGCCGGACGCGCTCTGGTACGCCCGGTGGAACGACAAAGCGGCCACGGACGGCGACGGCTTGCTCCGCGACAACGAATGGAGCGGACACCGACGGGCCCACCAGTACCACGGGAAGATCAAGGAGAGCCACGGCGGCATCAGCTTGACCATCGACCAGAATCAACTCGACACCATCGTCGCCGGATAAGCCGACAACCCGGCCCGGCGGGACTGTTTGCAGGGTAGTGCGTCATTCGTCGCAGGCGCCCCAGGTATCGCTGCACCGACGCGCATCCAGTTTCCCCGTTCGCCGCGCATGGACAGCAGTTCAACCCTGCCATCCCGTCACGCCAAGATGCACGCGACGCCACGCAATCACTGCGCGCCCATTTGAGGCATGAACCCGCGGATCCAGTGGGGCCATACGTGTGAAGGTGGGCGAAATAATGTTCTCGTAAGAGATGATCATCGAATGTATGTCTCTGTTCGCCATGTAGCTGCCGCCGCGGCAGCCTGAAGAACGGAGCTCTCATGTCACGTCGGACCGCCGTCGCTACCGCGATGGCCCTCAGCGTGGTGTCCGCACTGTCGATTTCCCTGTGCGCCGCACCGGGCGCCCAGGGCGCTACCCCGCCGACCAACACCTGCGGAGGGACGCCGAACGACTACACCACCACGCTGGCCCTCCTGCCGGACGCTCCGTTCATCGGCACCATCAGCGGGACCAACCCCGTCCGCACGATCACCATCGCCCCGGTGGCTCCCAATAGCACCCAGATCCGGGTTGACGTCAATATCCCGGACGGTGACTCCCGCTCTGTATACGGGAACATTCGCGTGCTGGAGAACCCTTTCGGCAAGGGGACTCTCGTCTTCCCCACTCCCCTCGACGGAGCCGGGTCCAGCAAGGACGTGTTCTGCTTGGCGGGGACGACCCGGGTGACCAAGATCCTTGGCCATCTTGAAATCACGGGCGTCAAGGGACTGGTGAACTTCACCGCCACTCGCAGCTGAGTCCCCTTCTTCCCTTGCGTGGCGCCTCCTGAACCCGCGATTTCGTGGTCCGCTCTGTTCCCGAGGGTGACGGACGGGAAGTCTGATGGGCATCGCTGTTTGTCATTGCCGGGTGATCCGGCAATGACAACGGCCACCCGCCGCGCCGTGGCTGGCACCCTGCGCTCGCGTCCGGGGAAGGGCCTTGGCGCCGCTTCGCCGCACCGTGCGCTGTGCTGACGGCACGGTGTCGGTTGCCTCCGTCATGGCGCGGTGGGCCGGGAGGCGCCGACGTAGCGCGGTCCCCACTTCGGATCGTGGAAGACGTCATTGAGGGTATGCACCAGGGTGCCCGTGTGTTCCGCGTGAATCATCGCTCCACCACCCAGGTAGATCCCGACATGGTGGATCGGGCCCTTGGGCTCGGCGAAGAACAGCAGGTCGCCGGGGAGCAGTTCGTTCTGTTTCAGATGCCGGCCGCGGTCCCGTTGCTTGGGGCTGCGATGCGGAAGGTTGATGGTGCCACCGCTGGCTTGGTACCAGGCGTACAGGGTCAGGCCGCTGCAGTCGAAGCCGATGGTGTGATCGGCCTGGCACATACCCTTGAGGTATCCGTTGACCTTGTCGCACGATCCGAGGGTCGGGCCGTGAACGGTGCCGCCGCCCCACGAATACGGCACCCCGAGGCAGGACCGCGCCGCGGCCACCACCGCGCGACCGCGTGCGGCCTCCGTGATCTTGGCGGACTCGTTGCCGCCTCCGCCGCCGGGGGTGCCCGGGACGTCAGGATCCGATTCCGTGACTGCCAGATGATCGGTACAAGTCAGCGGCACAGCGTGCGCTGGTGCGGGCGGAGGTGCCAGCAGGAGCGCCAGCGCCAATGCCGCCGCGCCGAGCAGCCCCGGAAGGTGAGGGGTCATGGGAGCGTGCACCCCGAGCCCGGACGTCGCGGGCCGGCCGCAAGGAACCCTCTTGGCCAACGGCTTGCCGGGCAAAGACTCGTTCATCGGATCCGTTCTCATAGGGGCTCGACGACGGCGGAACACAGGTATCGGGTGTCGAAAGCGCCAGGCGATCCGCTTTTCGATCCCTGCCGCCGAACGGGGCTAGGAGTCTGCGTCAGTGCTACCGCACATTGAGGTCGTGGTGGACGATGGCGGCGATCCGCTGGATGGTGTCGACGCCGTATGCCTTCGTGGCGTTGTTGTCGGTCAGGACCGCCATCCGGTAGTTCCGGCCGGTCCCGGTGAAGACCCCCAGGCTGTGGATCCGCCAGCCGCGAGTGGCACGCGGCGCCCAGCCGTTCTTCACCTGAACGCGGATGCCGGCAGGCACGCCGTGCGGGGCGCCCCAACGCTGGTCGGCCTGGACTTGGCTCATCAGCTTCAGTCCGTATCCCCGGTCCGACGGAGACAGGACGGTGGATTCCGAGGCGAACACGTCGAGCTGTTTCATCTCGTCGATCGCGGTGATCTGGGTCAGACCCCAGGTCTTCCCTGGGGACAATACGGTGTCGCGCATTCCGGCGAGTTGCAGGAATCTACCCAAGCAGGCGGGCCCCAGGCTGTTCCACAAAGTGGTAGCGGCAGCGTTGTCCGACTTGATGATCATCAGCCTGAGGTTCTTCGTCTCCACGGCGGTCAGGAGACGGTGCCCCTCTTCGGCACGGCGCAGCAATGCACCCATGATCGTCACTTTGACGACGCTCGCGGAGTCGAATCGACGGTTGGCGTTGTCCGCACAGGACAACTGCTTTTCGGCGTCCCACAGCGTGAAGGCGATGGTGCTCTTGCGGCCCGCATGTGCGCGGGCGATATCAGCCGAGAGCACAGCCGCCAGGTGCGGGTACAGGGAGGACTGGCAGATGCCCGAGCCGGAAGGGTCTGCGCGCGGCGCCGCTCGCGCGGTACTGCTCAGGGCTGTGAGCGGAAGAACCGCCAGCGTCACCCCGAGGGCGGCCGTCAGTCGTCGGGCAGCGCGACGGCGGAGCACTACCGCCGGATTGCTGCCGGTCGGTACCACTGGCAGTTGGGGAGGCAAGGGCATTCGCGAGTTCGGTTTCCCGCTCGTCAGGGGTGTGGGAATGGGCACCCGACCACCCTTGCAGGTCGCCGTGCAAGGCTTCCGCGTTCCACGCCACACAACTGGCGGGCAACCCGACCTTCACCCGTTCGCCACGCTCACCGCCTCGAACTCACCAGCTCCTGGGGATGATTCGGCCCAGCCAGTTCCAGGCCCGATGCGGTCTGTTGGCTGGGTCATGGCCGCCCTGCGAGGGGCTACCTGGAACATCTGGCGAAAGCGCATCCAGCCGCCCGCGGAAGACGATGCCGGACGGAGCAAACGTCATAGAGTCTGCGAATGCTAAGAAAAGCGACAGGACTGCTCCTCTCGGCTCTTGTTGTCGTCGTGGGGCGCTCAGTGATCACGTCCCCACTCACTGCCCCCACCGCAGAACAGCTCCCGCTTACCACCTTGTCGGCCCAATCAACTACACAGATTGATAAGCCAGTTGGAGATATCCGCTCCACGGCTGCTACGGCCGCCGCGCTGCACAAGTGGAAGATCAAGCCGCTGGCGGCGCCCCCGGCCGCGCCGAAGGTGAAGCCGGTGAAGACCGGCACCGGGACGCCGCCGGTGGTCAGCGACATCCCCACCAAGGAGAAGATCGTCTTCGTCACCTTCGACGACGGCGCGGAGAAGGACCCGAAGTTCGTCACCATGATGGGCGAACTGAAGATCCCCTTCACCATGTTCCTGACCGACGTCAGCATCCGGAGCGACTACGACTACTTCAAGCCCCTCCAGGAGCTCGGCAACCCGATCATGAACCACACGCTGACGCACCCGAACCTGCGCACCGAGTCGGAATCCGCCCAGCGGCACGAGATCTGCACCCAGCAGACGAAGCTGAAGGCCGAATACGGCACCACACCCCGCCTCTTCCGGCCGCCCTACGGCAACCTCAACGAGGCCACCAAGACCGCCGCGAAGTCCTGCGGACTCCAGGCGCTGATCCTGTGGCGCGAGTCGATGCAGATCAAGGGCATGCAGTACCAGCGCGCCGACAAGAAGCTGCACCCCGGCGACATCATCCTGGCCCACTTCCGCGGCCCGTCGGAGCTCAAGGGCACCTCGATGACGGAGATGACGGCGAACCTGCTGCGCGAGATCTCCCACCAGGGCTTCACCGTGGCGCGCCTGGAGGACTACGTCTGACCCATGAGGACGGCGGCCGGGGGCCGGCATCCCGGACGAACTGGCCCGGTGAAACCGGTCAGTCGGCCAGTTCCTCCCCTCATGTCTGCCGTCGTCACGACGGAAATCTGCGATGCCACTCGAATGCCATGGCTGAATCGATCCGCCATCACCTATCGGGCTACTCTCCTGCCTGCCCCTCGGGTGCCGGAAGGAAGATGCAGGACTGGGAAGCGACGATGGGGCCACCCGAGGGGACGACCGTTGGAGGGCACGCGTGGTGGCGCGAGGGATCGATCCGGCCGCTGGAATGAGGGGCGGCGCCGGACGGCGCCGGTTCCTGGCCCTGACCGCGGGTGCGTTGGCGGGCCTCGGGTCCGCGGGCGTTCCGGCCGAAGCACGAGACGCCGCACGCACCCGGACCGCATCCGAATCCGCCGACCCGTTGGACGTGGTGGCGGAAAACGCCCTTCGAGGCGATCCTGACTGGGCCATCACCCGGGCCGGGACAACGCAGGCCATCGAGGGCTTTGCCGACCGGGTCAGTGTCCTGGCAGGCGAACATTTCGGCCTCCATGTGTCCACCGTCGCGTCCGGCTTCACCGTCTCGGCCTACCGGATGGGTTGGTACGGCGGAGCCCGCGCCCGCCTGGTGTGGCGCTCGGCCGTGCTGCCCGGCCACCGCCAGCCCGCTGCCACCGTCGACGCCAAGACCCGTACCGTGCGCACCGGCTGGGCACGCACCACCACCGTCGACACCACGGACTGGCCCGACGGCAGCTACCTGCTCCGGCTGGACGCGCAGGGCGGAGCGGGCCAGCGCTACGTCCCGATCACCGTTCGCTCACCGTCCACCACCGGCAGGACCGTCGTGGTCAACGCGGTCGCCACCTGGCAGGCGTACAACCTGTGGGGCGGCCACAACCTCTACGACGGCCCCACCGGGGGCCGGAAGAACCGTTCGCTGGAAGTCACCTTCGACCGCCCCTACCAGTACGGCCACGGCGCCGGGCAGTTCCTGGTGTATGAGGCCCCGCTGATCGCTCTCGCCGAACAGCTCGGCATCCCGCTGGCGTACACCACGGGCGTCGATCTCGCCCGCGACCCGGATCTGTTGCGCGGAGCTGCCGCCCTGCTCTCCCTGGGCCACGACGAGTACTGGTCCGATTCCCAGCGCCAGCACGTCACCGCAGCCCGTGACGCGGGAACAAACCTGGCGATCCTGGGAGCGAACTGCTGCTTCCGCCGCATCAGATTCGGAGCCTCCGCGTACGGCCCCGATCGGGACATCGCGTGCTACAAAGCCGACTACCGGACGGACCCGGGTTTCCTGGCCGGCGGCGCCGCAACCCAGAAATTCCGCGCCGCACCAGGTGCGAACCCGGAGAGTTCGCTGCTGGGCGTGATCTACGACGACTACCCGGTGGACGCCGCCTACGTGGTGACCAACCCCGGCCACTGGCTCTTCACCGGCACTGATGTCACCTACGGCGACAGCTTCCCCCACCTGGTCGGGGCCGAATTCGACCGGGTGAACACCATCTGGCCCACCCCGCGCCCCCTGGAGATCCTCGCCCACTCCCCCGTCACCTGCGAAGGCCGACCCAGCTTCTCCGATACGGCGTACTACTCCGCACCCGGCGGCGCCGGCGTCTTCGCATCCGGCACCATGCGCTGGGTCGAAGCGCTGGATGCCAAGGGACCAGGCGGCAGAGGAAACCACGGCATGAACGCCGCCGCAGGCGCGTTCGCACGCACCACCACGAAGAATCTGCTCCTCGCGTTCGCCACCGGTCCCGTAGGCCGATCCCGGCCGGCGCACGACAACGTCGACGCCGTCTACGGCGCCGGCTGCACCCTGAAGAACACCCTCGATCTTTGCGTGCCTGCTGTTGAAGGCGCACTGTGTTTCGGGAGTGACGTGGCGGCGGTGCCGATGGGGAGAGCGGAGCCGTCGGGTGGGGTGGTTGGCCTGTCCAGGCGGTGGCCATCTCAGTCCGAGCAGTGGGGCCGACCTGCTTGATGCGGAGTTATGACAAGGGCGGCGCGGGGTCGGCGCCGGGAAGCGGATGTTTCACGCCAGCCCTGGAACCGGCCAATCTTGGGGCGGCTTCCGTGGTGTCCGTGGACACCGTGAATGATCTTGGATGCGAAGGGCGGGTCTTTTCCATGCCCGTCCGCCGCCTTGCCGATTCACCTGATCGGGGGTTCTCGCGCCCGCGTCGCCCGTGGAGCCGGGCGACAGTGCAGGCTGGGGGGATGACGAGTGCCTTCGCCCCCGCCTTCACGCGCGCCGCCTCCGCTGGAGCTGTGGTCCTGGGTGAACCGCTGGCACAGCTCGGTGCCGCGACCGACCGGTTGCGCCGCCGGGTGGAGGAACGGGTGGGGGCGGACGGAGGCCTGCACGAGCCATGCCGCAGCAGGGTGTTGGAGTCGGCCCTGGTACTGGCGTTGATGCGGCGGCTGGCGCACTTCTGCGGCAGCAGGCAGCGGGTCACCGGCTACCTGGGCCGCCAGTGTTCCGCCTCCGATCCGCTGGACCGGTCCCTGGCCCGGGTGGCCAGCGGCAGGGGCCCGGCTCCGGCCGGTGAGGACTTCAGGGAACTCATCCTGGCCCAGGTGCCGTCCTACGTGGCCCCGCGCCGCCGGCTCGTCCTGGACGCGCTCGCCGTGGTGCTCGGCTGCGGTGACGGACCGGGCGACGGCACGCCGCCCACGGGGGCCGCGCGGCGGGCAGGTCTGCACTCCTGGGCCCGGGTTCAGACGGTGGCCGCCGAGGTGATCGTGGCCGCCGCGCAGGGGCGTGCCGGGGAAGCCAGCAGGGACGACATCGCGGTACTGACGGCTACTCAGTACGAGGCCCGGGGCGGGGTGTGGGAGCAGCATCTGCTGGCGCACCTGCTGGTACTGCACGCATTGGCGCGTGTTCCGGGTCATGACCGCCTGGTGCGGGAGGGGCTGCGCGGGCTGCTGCCCCTGCAACGGCACGACGGCGGGTTCCCGTTCGTCTGTGACATCGACACCTGGGCCACGGCCACGGGCGGTCTCGCGCTGGCCGCCGCCGGCGCCCCGCGGCCGGTCTTGCACCGTGTCGCCGCCCACCTCGAACGTGTCCAGAAGCCGTGCGGCGGCTGGTCCATCGCTGACGCCACCGACCTGGCCGACACCGACGACACGTCCGTGGTCCTGGAATTTTTGCAACTGCTGGGTCCAGGACGTCACACCGTTGCGGTCGACGCGGGGCTGGAGCACCTGCGGCGTCTGCGCGGAACCGACGGGGGTTTCCCCACCTACGTGGCGGGCGGACCGTCGGAGGCGTGCATGACGGCGGCCGTCATCAACGCGTTCGCCCACCGAAGTCCGCAGCACGCCGGGCTGCTGGACGACGCCCGCCGGTTCCTCGTCGCCAGCCAGCGCGAGGACGGGTATTTCGAGCCGGGGTGGAGCAACAGCCGGCTGCATGTGCTCTACCGGGCGCGAGCGGCGGCCGGAGCGGGCCCGGCGGGCCTGGAGATGGCCGCCCGTATCGACCAGGTGGTACGGAGCACCCAGAACGCCGATGGCGGGTGGGGGCGTGAGTCCGGGCAGGCCAGCGACCCCATCAGCACCTCGTACGCGCTCCTCGCCCTCGACCGGCACCGTGATCCGCGGCCCGTACAGGGCGCGGCCGTTTACCTGCTGGAACGCCAGCGCGCGGACGGCGGCTTCGACTCCCCGCCCGACATGGTCGGCCCGCGGCCCTTCACCTACCACGTCCCCCTGTTGACCGACATCTGCGTCCTGCGCGCCCTGGGACACCTCTCCCACCCGGCCCTCCAACCGAAGGTGGACCGGGCGGGGACCGGCAGCCCTGTGGCCGGGCGAGGGCACCGGCCAGTTCCGTCCCCCGACGGGTCCGGCGCGCAGGTCCGCAGCGCGCCGCGCGGTCCCGAACGGCCCGCCCACCTGTACGCCAGGCCCCGCGCCGGGCACAACGCCGCCACCGAAACGTTCCCTCAGACGGTGCACCTGCCCGCGCTCGCCCACGCCCTGCCCCGCGCCCTGCACCCCGACAGCGACCGGCTGCTGGCCGAGACCACCGCCTGGGCCCACGAGCACCTCGCCTTCGCATACGACGACGACCACGACAAGATCGCCCACAACGCCGACGGGGCCCTGCTGGTCGCCTTCAGCCTCCCGCACGCCGACTACGACCTGACCCTGACCTGCTGCAAGGTCATGAACTACCTCATCGGCATCGAGAACAGTCTCGTCGACCAAGGAGCCCTGGGCGGCAGCTCGTTCGCCACCCGCGGAGTCTTCTCCCGCACCATGGCCGATCTCCTGGGCTGGCAGGACGGCGCCACCCCGCTCACCGCCGAGTTCCGGCGCCTGCGCCGAGGCATGCCGCGCCCGGCGTGGGAGCGCCTGGTCGCCTACATGGAGGACTTCGCGTACGGCTTCACCATGGAACTGGAGCAGTGGCGGGGCTCGTCCTACACCGGCTACCAGGACTACCTGCGACAACGGCGCAGCAGTCTGGGGGTGCGCTGGCTGTTCGGCTTCGCCGAAGCGGCCCAACCTCGGCTGAGCCTGCCGGAGAACGCCTTCGACCAGCCCGGATTCGCGGCGCTGCACGACCTGGCCGTCGACGGCTACACCCTTATCAACGACCTCGTGTCCTACCGCCGTGAAGCGGCGACGGGCGATGACATGAACCTTGTGCACCACCTGAAGGTCCATGAGGCACTGGGCACCGGTGACGCCATGAACCGGCTGTGCGCGCTGATCGACGAGAACGAGGCCGCCTTCGTACTGCTGCGGGACAAGATCACCAACGGGACCGGTCGGGAGGAACCGCAGCTGGGTGCCTATCTCGACGACATCGGGCACATCATGACGTCCAACCTGTGGTGGGCCACCGTCAGCAACCGCTACGAGCCCGGCGGCCTGGCCTGGGACGGCACCGCCCCCGGAACCCTCACCCTCCACCAGGACCGTGCCGACTTCACCCCCACCCGGCCCACCGGGCTTGATCTTCGTTCTTCCACAGCTCAGACGACAGCATGCCCACGCCCCGGAAACCCGCCTCCACACAACCGGTCCGCCCAAACAACTCCCCGATCAGACAGGTCGTAGGGGCCGTGGGTCCGGTCGATCTCCGGCGACACGGACGGCGCCTCGCTGGAAGGATTTTCCCCCTGCTCCGTCTCTCGGCAGGCCACGGCCACCCTCACTCCCCCACGGCGCTCCCCCTCTCCATCCGCTCCCGTTGCCCGCGCACGGCGGCCGTACTCCTCTCGGCGATCGTCCTCGCCCCGGCCACCCCCGCCGTCGCCGCCGCACGCCCCACCGCTGAGGGCAACCCTTCCGCTAGAAGGGGCCTGGGCAGACCACCACGACTGTGGGATTCGGCGGGAGGGACTGGTGATCGGCCGCAAGCAGACCGAGGAGGTGCAGGCCGGTCAACACGCTGACGATCAGGCCCACGCTCCCAGTCGTCCGCCTCGTCGTGATGCGGCGCAGCCGGGCGGCGCCCGCCCCCGTTGCCCTTGGTCGCGGCGGCCCGCAGCCCGTAGTAGGTGAGTTCCCACTGGAGGTCGCGAACGCGGTTGACGGGTGCAGCAGCATGGGTGAATCGACGGGTTCGGGCCGCGTGTTGGGGAACCCTGCGTTCGCGGGTATGGCAGAACAGTTGTGGTTGACACGCGGAGGGTATCGGTGTGCCGCTTGGTGGTGGCAGACCCGCGCTCGCAGGCGTGAGGCATCGCCTGCTCGCTCCGCAGCGGGCGGACCGGCTCGTCGGGGCCCACGAGAGGTCGAGTCCCCAGGAGACATGGATGCAGGACATCGTTCAACACGGCCGGCCGGTTCTGGTGACCGGTGGCGCGGGATTCATCGGGGGGCACCTGGCACGCGCGATGGCCGCGGGCGGGTGTCAGATCCGGGTGTTCGACGACTTCTCGACCGGGCGCCACGGAGCACTGGTACCGCAGGCCGGGATCGAACTGGTCCGCGGCGATGTCCTCGACCCGGACGCGGTGGCGTCCGCCTCGGACGGCGTCGGGATGGTCATCCACTTGGCCGGGGTGGTCGGGATGCGTCTGGCGGCCGACAGGGCCGCCTACGCTTTCGAGGTTGGCCGGGCCGGGGCGGTGAACGTGCTGCGGCACAGCGGGGATGTGCCCGTGGTGCTCGTGTCCAGTTCGGCCGTGTACGGGCTCTCCGACGGCAGCATGCCTCTTTCTGAGGACGTTGCACTGGACCGTGCCCTGCCGTTCGCCTATGACGGGGGCAAGGACGGCTACGCGAGCGGCAAATGGGAGCTGGAGCAGGCCGGGGCTGCCGCGGCGGGCAGCCGGCCGGTCCTGGTGGTGCGTCCCTTCAACGTGGTCGGCCCCGGTCAGCGCTCCCGCTACGGAATGGTGATCCCGACATTTCTGCGCCAGGCGGCGAGCGGCCTACCACTGACCGTCCACGACGACGGAACCCAGCGGCGCTGCTTCACCGGTGTCACCGAGTTCGTGCGGGTGCTACGGCGCCTGATCGCCGTTCCACAGGCGTGGCGCAGCGACGGGGGTCCCTACAACATCGGGTCGACCAACGAGACCAGCATCGCCGACCTGGCCGCACTGGTCCTCGCCGCCACCGGCAGCACGGCCGGTATCGAGCACATCCCCTACCGGCAGGTCTTCCCGGGGCGTACCGATGTCACCGGGCGAGTGCCCGATCTCAGCCGCCTGGAGGAGATGGTCGGCGCGACCAGCTGGCTTCCGGTGGCGGACGTCATCGACGAGATGTTGCGGAACCCGGGCAGTTGGGAGGGGCCGGGTGACTGACGTTGTCCGAGGTGGCATCTGCGGGACGAGCCCGCCGAGACGGAGATCGACACTGATGCTCTACCTCTTGGGCGCGGCCTGCGGGCGGATGTGTGCGGGCCCTGAACGGCGGTTCTCAAGGCGTCGACGCTCGCCGTGGCGGGCCACTGCTTGTCCAGGGCCGAGCCCGGCCCTGGCACGGGTGGGGTGCGGCGTATGACCCCCTCGCCTCGAACACGGGACGACGTGAGGTCGTTGAGTCTGTACGGGTTGTCGGCGCGAGAGGGGCGGCAGGATGCCCGCGGTCTGTTCGCCCGGCTGAGCGGGCAAGCCCCCGTCCACTGGGACCCGTACGCGGGGACGTGGCTGGTCTCAGGGCGCGCCGAGGTGGCGCGGGTGTGCAGCGGTGAGGAGTACAGCGCGGTTCGGTTGTCGGCGCTGGGCCGCACCGCGGCGCCGGGCGCCGCGGTGGGCGTGCGTGAGCAGGTCGGCGACATGCTGGCCCGCCAGGCGCTCTTTCTGGACGGTGCGGCGCACACCGCGTGGGCGCGTGTCATCCGGCGTGCTCTCGCTCCCGCGAGGATCGACGCTCTCGCTCCGTGGATCCTGCACCGGGTCGGGGAGCTGGCGGGCGCCGGTGGGCACCGGCACCTGGACGTCGCCACCGATCTCGCCCGGCCGCTGCCGCTGGAGGTGATCGCCCGGTTGTTCGGCCTGCCGGGGGCCGATCTTCCGGCGCTGCGGGCATGGTCGGACGCCTACACCCGTATCGTCACCGGGATCGCGCCGGAGACGGACCCCGGCGTGTACGACCAGCTCGCCGAATTCACGGACTACGCGCGCGACCTGATCAGGCACCGCCGGGCGGCGCCCGGCCCCGACAGCCTGAGCGCGCTGATCGCCGGCACGGACGCCACCGTGGCCGCCGATGACACCGACATCGCCGCCAACCTCCTCATGCTCATCGCCGCCGGACACCAGACCACCACCGGCTTCCTCGCAGGAGCGGTCCTCGAACGCGTCCGCCCCTCCTGGGGTCCGCTCCGCGAGGACCTGTCGAGGGAGGACGAGGTGGAAGAACTTCTCACCCGCGTCTCCCCGTCCCGGTTCGTGGGGCGGACGGTCACCAAAGACACCGAGCTCGGCGGGCAGCGGCTGCGGGCGGGGCAGTCCGTCGTGGTGCTGCTCGCCGCCGCGAACTGGAGTGCGCTCACCGACCGCGCCAACGCCAACTCCGCGGGCCCCGCCCGGCACAGTGCGTTCGGCCACGGCAGACACCGCTGCCCCGGCGCCCGCTTGGCTCGCCTCGAAGGGAAACTCGTGCTGGACCACCTCTTCGGAACCGGACGGCATCCGACCCTGTCCCGACCCACCGTGCCGTGGTCGGACAACGTGAACCTGCCGTGCCCGCTGCACGTGCCGCTCTCACTGGACGCCCCCGCCTCGAAGAAAGCACCCCATGACGTCGGCCAAGGACCGCCCGGCCACGCCCCCCGCCGAAGCCCGCAGCACCTGCGTGGCCGACATGATTGAGGAACACGCCCGCCGCACCCCGACAGCCCCGGCCGTCGACGCCGCCGACGGCAGACTCAACTACGCGGCCCTCATGGACCGCGCCCGCCGCCGCCGCGGGCCGCCTGTTGCGTACCGGAGACATCGCCGTCCACGACGGCGCGGGCCGCCTCACGTTCACCGGCCGCGACGACGAACAGGTCAAAATCGGCGGGACCAGGATCGAACCCGGCGAAGTACGCCACACCCTGATCCGCCACCCCACCGTCCACGACTGCGCGGTACGCCCCGACGGCCCCCGCCTGGTGGCCTACGTCGTCCCCAACCCAGACACCGCGATCGACCCGCCCGCCCTGACCCAATGGCTGCGACAACGGCTGCCCGTCCAGATGGTTCCCAGCCTGTACGTCACCATGGCGAGCCTGCCGATGACGTCGTGGGGCAAACTGGACGTCAACGCCCTGCCGGCTCCCGATGCGGAAGCGGCCGCCCCACAGGACCGCACACCCCTCGCGCAGAGTGCAACCGAGTCCTGGCTCACACAGGTCGCAGCGGAACTGCTGGGCGTACCCGCCGTCTCCCCCCGCGACGACCTGTTCCTGATCGGCATGACCTCCATGACCATGGCGCGGTTGCTACGCCGCCTGATCGATGACCGCAGGGCGGACATCAGCCCGGTCGACGTCTTCGAGAACCCGACCCTCGCGGAACTGGCTGCCGTCGTGGACCGCCACACCGCGGCACACACATGAGCCCGTCCACCGGCCGCAGCGCCGTCAACGACCAGGAGTCCTGGTTCAACTACGTCGTCACACAGCCTGAACCCCGCCGGCGCCTGCTGTGCCTGGGCGGCGCCGCAAGCGGCCCCTCCGAGTTCGTGACCTGGAGCGAAGCGCTGCCCCCGGACACCGAACTGTGGCCCGTCCAACTGCCCGGCCGCGAGAGGCGCCTGCGCGAGAAACCGTACACGGACCTGACCGCCCTCCTGACAGGACTGACCGCAGCCCTGGAGAGAACCGACGCCGCCACGCCACTGCCCCTGATCCTCTTCGGTCACAGCTTCGGCGCACTCGTCATGTACGAACTCGCCCGCAGCATCAGCGCCCGCTGGCCGCACCGCCTCCAAGGACTCATCGTTTCGGGCCAGGCCGCACCCGGCCGGCCCGCCCGGCACCAGCAGATCAGCCGCCTCGATGACACCGACCTGCTCCACTGGCTGCGCCACCTCGGCGGAACCCCCTCCGAACTGCTCGACGAGGCCTGGTTCGCCAACTGGCTGCTGCGCGACGTGCGGGCCTCCTACCGCATCGGTGAGGCGTACACGGTCACTCCCGAGCCGCCCCTGACATGCCCCGTCACCGCCCTCGGCGGCCAGGACGACTTCGAGGCCGACGCCGAGGACCTCGCCGCATGGGAACGGCTCACCACCGGCCGGTTCCGCAGCCACATGCTGCCCGGCGGACACTTCTTCCTCCGCACACAGCGCACCCCTCTCCTGCGCATTCTGCGACAGGAGCTACATGAACTGAGCCGAACAGAGACCTGAAGGGCCTACCTGATGGCTTGGTCGAGCCGGCCCGACGACGGGGAAGACCGACGGCTGGACCGCTAGGAGCACGTCGCTCAGCGCCCGGTGTTCGAGCATCGCGGAGCTTCCCCGTTCCAGAAGTGGCAGCGCAACTTCCCGAGGCGCGTCAGCTATGAACAGCCGGTACACCGCGCCACGTCGTCGTCCAGCTGCCCCACCCGGGGCCCCCACCCGAACCGCCGGACGCGTTGGTCCAGGGTGAAGCTGAGGCATCGACCGCTGCGCTGACCGCGACACGCCACCGTTGGAGCGACAATCCCGGGTGGGCCTCGGGGGCAGGAGAACTCTGGGGTGTCCGTCACTGCGTCCGGGCCCTCCCGGCGCCTTCGAGAAGGAGCACCATGACCCGTCTTCCCGCGCTCATCCGGCCCGCTCTTGTCGTGGCGGCAGCAGCCCTTGCCGTCAGCGGGGCCGTGTCAACGGCCCACGCGGCCGAGTCCAAGACCTTCGCCTGCGACGAGCTCGCGGCCGTACCCGGCTTCGATTCGCCCACCGTGTTCACCGTCTCCGGCCGGCGCTGTGATGCACCGGTTGAGTCCACGTACTCGGGGCCGGCCACGGCCAAGGGCGGCGGCAAGACCTACACCTGCGCAAACGTCGAGTTCCGGGGCGACAGGGACTTCAGCCCGAAGGACTCCATGGGTCATTCCCTCACCGACACGGTCAAGGGTGGCCCAGGGCAGGACCTGGATTTCAGCATGCAGCTGCGCGGGACGAACTGCACCCAGTCCTAGGAGACTGGTGTCCCGGACGGAACCGGCGGGGCGCAGCACGTCGATGGCTACTCTTGCGCCCCGCCGAACCCCTTCTTGACCAAAGCACTGGACGAGTGACGCGGTGGCCCGCCCCACCAGTGGAGTGGGCTACCGCCTCATGACCCATCCAGCCCGCATGCGGGCGAGAGCGTCGTCGGTGAACGTGATCGCCCGTCAGTCCCGGCAGGCCCACCACACTCCTTGAACCCGGCACCGGAACGCGGCATCGCCCGGCATTCTGCGATGATCAGACCGCCGCCGATCTCCGACGCCGACGATCCTTCCGAGGCACCACCAGCGTCACCGCCCGCGTCGCGTACGGCACCAAGCAGCTGCTCGCCGGCATGCGGCCGCTGTTCAAGGCCGAGCGGGAACGGGCGCGGGTCCTGTCGAGGACGTCGCACTGGGACTGGGACAGGCTGCCCGGCCGGGAGGCCGCGGCGAAGCGGGCGCAGTGGGCGATGTACCGGGCGCACCTACGCGAGGCCGGAGAGCTGGCCGACACGTCGGACGTGCTGGTGGCGTTCGGGGTGCGGGCGGAGCTGGCGGCCCACGGCTGGGATCGGGAGTAGCTGGTGTTGCCGGCGCAGGCGAAGAACCCGGGCCGTTGGCCCGGCACGCGGGACGGCAGCTGGCCGGAGCGGGTGACGTGCGGCTCCCTGCCCTCGGGGTGAACCGGGTGCTGGCCGCGTGCTGGCAAACCAGCGGGGCCCAGGGGGCTCCAGAGGCTTCAGGCTGAGAACCTTCACATCATCGGCTGGCGGGTTTTAGCCGAGGATGCCGACGGCTTCTGCGGCTTGCCAGCCGCCGCTCTCTTCCGGGTTCGCGGTTCCGCCGGGGAACGTGGCGGTGAAGCTGTTGCCAGAGTTGGCGGGAACGGTATGGCAGGTGGCGACACCCCGGTTGTCGGTGTACTCCTCGCAGAGCACGCGGTCTTCGCTGTCGGCGAAGACGATCCGGGCCGCCTCCACGGGCCGGCCGTCGTTGGTCAGGGTGGCGGTCAGCGCCTTCACCGCGCCCGGGGTGCCCTGCCTGCGGAGGGTGCCCGCAGTCAGGGCGGGCTCAACGGAGGCGACCTCGGGGTAGTCGCACCGGGACGTCTGCGGGTTAGGGCCGCTGTCGGCCACGTAGTACAGACGCTTACCTCCGGGGCCCATCGCGCAGGGCATGGCGTAGGCGTGCTCATGGGCGACACACGCGATATACCCGCTGCTGTCGTTAGGGTCCGGGTAGTTCCCGTCCTCGTTATCGGAGCAGTCGAAGTGGGACACCGTCACCGGGCCTCCCCAGGGAGCGCCACCGGTCCTGCTCGTGGCGCTCCCTGGGGAGAAGGTTCCAGCCTGAGCGGGAGCGACGGTTCCAACGAGGGCGGTCAGGCTGAGGGCAGCGACGGCGATCAGTTTCTTCACGGCATGATCAACGCCGCCCACCACGAACCGTCACGCACGACCGATCCACCTACGGTGACAAACAGTCCAGGTTCGGTGTCAGAGGACAGATCCTGAACCTCAGCGCCTTTCGGCTTGCACCCGGCCCACGGATGCGGCTTCCTGTGAACGACGCTCCATGCCGAGCTTGGAGAACAGACCGGAGACATCGTTCTCGATCGTCGTCTCTGCGAGAGACACACGCTCACCAATTGCCCGGTTGGTCAGGCCCTCACCGATCAGGTCCAGGATCCTGCGCTCCTGCTCCGTAAGAGCAGCCAGGCGGTCATCGCCCCCGGCGTTCTTCCCGTCACGAAGACGCTCCAGCATGCGAGCGACGGCTACCGGATCGAGCAGCGATTTGCCGGCTGCCACGTCGCGGACTGCCGTAAGCAACTCCGCGCCGCGGATCGCCTTGAGCACATAGCCCGCAGCACCGGCCATGAGGGCGTCCAGCTGGGCCGCGTCATCCGCGAACGAGGTGAGGATCAGGGCTTTGACGTCCTCGTTCTGTGAGCGAACTACGCGACAGACCTCGACACCGCTGCGGTCCGGGAGACGCACGTCGATCAAGACCACGTCGGGATCGGTGTCGGGAATCATGACCAGAGCGTCTGCGGCGGTGCCCGCCTCTCCAACGACCTCGATGTCGTCGTCAACTGAGAGCATCTCGCGAACACCCCGCCCTACGACCTCGTGGCCACCCAGCAGGAACACCTTGATCTGTCCGTCTTCGCGCATGCTGGCAGTCTCTCCAACCAAACCCCTGACGATCCAATGGGCTCTCCGCGCGTCAGCCATTTTTGACGCGAAAACGAGCACAGGAAGCGAACGGGACTGCCCCCGACCGTCTCATGTTCGCTCTCACGCCCGGCGCACTTCCCAACTCCGGTGGCAACCGTCCAGGTCGCCCTGTCACACCTCAAGCAGCTGAGACGGCTACAGATCGTTGCGCATCCGGCGCAGCGCACTGCGGAGTCCGCGGTTGCGTGCTGCCTGGTTCTGGCGGCACGACCAGCAGTGGACGCCGTCCTCGGGCGGGACCGCGATGCCGGTCTCCTCAGCTTAGGGGTCGGCCGGCTCGTCGACCGGGATGCTGCAGTGCGGTGTCGCGCAGCGCACTTCCTCCTCCTGTGCGGTGGCAGCGTCGTCCTGGTCGTCCTCGTCCCAGCGCTGCTGCAGTGCGGCGCGTTGTGCTGCCTGCTCGGCTTCCCGGCGGGCCTCGGCTGCTGCACGACGCGGCCGTTCGCGCTGCCAGTAGGCGGCCTGGGTGTGGGTGTCGGTCAGCGCCTGCAGCAGCGGCTCGAACTCACCGCGGCACTGCACGACGCGCCGGAAGGACGGCCCGTGCAGGCCGTGCTGCTGCAACCGCTCCAACGTCGTGAGCACCAGCGGGACCGTGCCGGTGAAGTCGAGGAAACCGTCGTCTTCCTCGCTGAACCAGTACTTCTTCGCCGCTCAGTGCTCGCGGGTGAGCTCAGCCAGAGTCTGCATCCGGTTCGTCAACGCCTTGGGACCGGCCCCGGTGAACACGAACACCAACGGCGGCCAACCCGGCAGGCCGGTGTCGCGGTAGAGCGTCTGCCAGTACGGCACCCCCTCCTCCCCCGCCCGCCGCGACGTCCACGGCACGCCCGGATCAGCTACCTGGCGGCGGTAGCACGCGGCGTACGCGGCCAGCTTGTCCGCGACGCGCTCCACCGGTTCGGTGTGCCTGTCCACTTCCACCATCGGCAGCGGCACCCCGGCCTCCTTCGCGCGCAGCACCGCATCCGCCCGCACGTTCTGCTTGCCCGTGGCGGCGAGCACGTGCGGGACCTCGGTCCGCCACGCGGTGATGTCGCCGATACCGCCCTTGGTGAACGCGATGATCGCGGCGTTCGCGCCCATCGCATGCGGGGCCCCGCCGCGTCCCGCACCCCTCGCCCGGCCGCCCATATCCTCCGGTGCGCGCCCCAGCAGCTTCCCGGCCGCGTCCAGACCGGCCGGGGTCAGACCCCACAGCTTCTGCGACGGCTCCCCCGTCCGGTCCGGCGCACCGAACCTCCCCGCCGGACCCGCCGTGTTCCCCTCCGAGACCACCACACCGGCCACCTGAAGGACCAGCAGGGCGTTGCGGATCGTCTTGTTGTCCGTCAGGTGCGGGCGCACCAGGTGCAGGATCTGCGTGGCGTTCGCGACCTTCAGCACCCCCAGCACCTTCAACGCGTCCGCCTGGTCCCGGACCGTCGATCTCGGCTTCGCCATTTGCTGCCTCCCCGTGCGGCTGCTCGCGGAAGCTGTCCATGGTCGCCTGCCGGTATGACAACCAGCCCTCGGCCCCTTCCCCCTTCGGCCGACGCCACAGCGGCGGCCACGCGGCCCGCACAGGGCCCGCCGCAGGCCAAGGGAACGGCTTTCGAACCCTCGCGTCCCGCCCATCACCCAGCCGTACCCGTCTCTTCTCCACGGGTACAGCAGGGGGTGGGAGGCAAAAGGGTTGTCAGGGTTTCCAGTGACATCAGGACAAGGGGCCTGAACTGCGAAAACACCAGACCTGGACGCACGGCTGTCGGTAGCACTCGCGGGTGCAGGAACGGTATAAGCCGTGGTGGAAGTGTCGGAGGCCGGCTGGCAGTTCAGTTGGCGGCCGACAGGACCGGACGGTCGATGTGGTGATGCTCCACCTCCACCCCGTACGCACCGCCCCAGTCTTCCCAGACACGGTGGGCGACCGCTTCAGCGACCGCCACGGAACGATGCCTACCTCCCTGGCACGCCACCGTCAGGCGCACCAGACGGCCACAGGGGACTTCATCGGCCAGGGCGCGGAGCTGGACGGCGGTCCGGTCGATCAACTCCCGGGCCCCGGGCGTGGCCAGGACATGGGCGTACACGTCGGCGTCCCATCCGGTGCGGTAGCGCATCGCGGGGTCCTTGGCCGGGTTACGCAGCGCCCGGCGAAGGTCGAGGTAGAGGCCGTCGGTGACGAGTTCGTGGGCGCCGTCGTGGCGGACGCCGATGGAGCTGATGACGGCGGTGACGGGACCGATCCCGTCCAGGTATGTGCTCTGCACGCCCACCACCATTCCGACCCGGCCGGTGGGGCGGAAGGAGCTGCCATCGGCCGTTGCATGCTCCAGCTCGGCAGGACGTGCTCGTGCATCAGTTCCCTTGCCGACGGCCATCGGCGCCTCGTGTCCGAACCGTCAGTGGTGACCTTTTCCCGGCCTCCAAGTTGATCCATGCGTTCAGTTCCTCCACGGCGCCGTTCATGGAGGAACTGCGTGGACCCGAACTTGTGATCAACCTGGAGGACTGCTTCATGACGTTCGCTGGCGTGACGGGGTCTCGCACTCGTCTGCTCGTTCTTGCCTCGGCCACCGTGGCGGCTTTGACCGGGACGGTCCTCAGCCCGGCCCAGGCAGCACCCCCCAAGGCCGCTCCCCCGGCCCCCGTGGTGTTCACATCGTCGGGCGGCTACGCCATTCCGAAGGATGTGAAGTCTGTCCTCGTCACGGTGCTCGGTGCAGGAGCGGGGGGTCGGGGCGGGAACGCGGACGTGGATGCCGATCGTGTAGGTCGCGGCGGTCCGGGTGGTGGCGGCGGAGGGATGGCCCAGTGCATCGTCAATGTGGATGGGCGGGCGCTGCAGGCGGGCGAAAAGCTGTCGGTCGCGGTGGGCCGGGGTGGGCTGGGGGGGCGTGGCCAGGATGTGGAGAGGTTGGCCGTTACTACCGGTGGTGACGGAGGGCAGTCCTCGGTGGATCTCCCCGGGTATGCCGAGGGGCGCCAGGGGCCGGCGTGGGTCGCGATTGCCAGCGGAGGATCGCCGGCCCGCAACTTCTCGGGCGGGGAGGGCGGAAAGGGCAGCAAGTGCTACCCCGACTGGAGCACGAAAAGCGCTCTCGCCGACGGAGGGAGCAGCAAGGCGACCTCACCGACGGCCGGCTCCGCTGGAAGCGAGGGCGGCCTCGGAGCCGCCAACGATGTGATCAGGAAGCATTGCCGCCCCGGCGCTGGCAATGGCGGGGCAGGCGGGAACGGCGTCATCCGTAACGGCCTCACTCCGGCTGCGGGCAAGCCCGGAATGTCCGGCATGAGCGGCTGCGTCGTCCTCACCTTCTCCTGAAACTGGGCCCGCCGACGGACAGGACCCGCACCGTTCAACCGCAGGTGCCGACGCCGACGGTCAACGTGGTGCCGCACGGTGTGCGCCTCACATGTTGAACCACAGCGGCAGGAGGAGCCCCTAGGGCCGGGGCGGCCGGGCATGTTGGTGGCCATTGGAAAACCCAGGCCGGTGGCCAACAGCAAGTTCACAGGATCTCGTGACGTAGCGTGACTAGTTCCTGGGTTTCGAGTGGCCGGGATCCGCTGGAGCGCCTCGGGCGGCAGGTCAAGTCGTCGGCGGGCCAGGTTTTGACCGTATATAGACAACTGTGAAGGTTGTGCGGTGGATTGGTCATGCTGCTGGGATGCTCTGAGCGGCTTGCATCGAGGCGCCGCTCAGCGCGGTGTTCGGCGGAGCCGATGGCTGTGGCGGTCCCAAGCGGGCCGCGGCGGTGAGTGATGCACGGGCTGCGTCCCGGTGGTGATCGACTACTCGTGGCCGGGCCCGTGTGCGTGCGGCCGCACCGCTGACGGTTCCTGTGGAGTCCCTCGTCTCCCGCCGCGGCGGTGTGGAACCGAGCGAGGGGAATACCTCTGTGCTTTCGAAAGCCACCCAGCTACATCCACCGCGCGCGCGTTGGCGCCGCCGGTTCACCGCCCTGACCGCGACGTCCGCATTGGCCGCCGGCGGCCTGGTCGTCCTGGCCTCTCCCGCGTTCGCCGCCGGGGTATGCGCCGCGCCGGTGGTCGCGGGCGCCACCACCACGATCACCTGCTCGGGCGACGGAACCGGCAGCATCACCGTTCCCGCCGATGTCTCCAGCGCCCTGGTGACCCTGGACGGGCCCGGCGGCGGCAACGCCTTCGACGGCACCGCGGGCGGCAAGGGCGCCCACATCGTGGCAACCATTCCGGCCACCGCAGGTCAGACCTTCCAGGTCTCGGTCGGCGCCCGGGGCGCCAACGGTGCCGCCAACGGCAATGCCGGTCTCACCAGCGCGTTCGTCACTGCCGTGGAGACCTCCACCGGCGCGCCGCTGCTGACGGCCGGCGGAGGAGGCGGGGCCGGCGGCGCGGGTTACGGCACCCCGTCCTACCCCGGCACCCCGGGCGCCGACAGCGGCAGCCCGGGCACCGCCGGTGCGGGATCGCCCGGCGTGGCGGGCGGCGGGCAAGGCGGCGGCGCGGGCACCGGCACCGCCGGCGGTGCCGGAGGTGCCGGAGGAGTCGGCTCGTCCACAGGCGTGACCGGTGCCTCAGGCGGCTTCCCCAATGCCATGGGCGGCAGCACCGGCCAGTTAGTCCCGAAACCCGCGGCCGCGGGCGGGCGCGGGGCCCCGGCTACGGCGGCGGAGGCCGCGGAGGGTCCGGCGCGGCCAACGGCACGGTCGGCGGTGCCGGCGGTGCTGGCGGCGGCGGGTCCGACTTCGTGTCGGGGACCGTCCCCGGTTCGACGACCACGCTGGTCGACGGCGCCAACGCCGGCAACGGGCAGATCGTATTCACCTTCACCCAGGACGCCCCCACCGTCACCGCCGTCAGCCCGGCCAGCGGCCCGGCCGCCGGCGGCACCGCGGTCACCGTCACCGGCACCAACCTGACAGGCGTCACGGCGATCACCTTCGGGGCCGGGAACCCGGCCACGGCCGTGTCGTGCACCGACACCTCCTGCACCGCCACCGCCCCCGCCGGCACAGGGACCGTGGACGTCCAGGTCACCACTCCGGGCGGCACCAGCGCCACCTCTGCCGCCGATCAGTACACCTATATCCCGGTCCCCGCGGTAACCGCGCTCAGTCCGGCCAGCGGTCCGACCGGCGGCGGCACCGCCGTGACCGTCACCGGCACCGGCCTGGCCGGCGCCACCGCCGTCACCTTCGGCCCCGGTAACCCCGCCACCGCCGTCACCTGCACCGCGACCTCGTGCACCGCCACCGCACCGGCCCACACCGCGGGCACGGTGGACGTGCAGGTCACCACCCCCGGCGGCACCAGTGCCGTCGTCAGCGCCGGCCAGTACACCTACGTGGACCCGAAAGCCGACATCGACGTCGACGTCACCGCGCAACCGCACCTGGGGATCCTGGTCCCTTACCTCACGTACACGCTCAAAGCCCACAACACCGGCCCGAACGCGGTCACCTCGGCCACCCTCACCGCCACACTGCCCGCCGGTGCGAGCGCCACGAACCTGTCCGCCGGCTGCACCACCACGACCGGGACCGTGACCTGCACCTACGGGACCATCGCCAATGGCGCCAGCACCGACAAGACCTTCCGTGTCCCACTGTCGCTACTGTCCCTGGGCCATGTGACGGTCACCGGAGTACGCACCACCTCCGCACCCTCCGACCCCAATCCCGCCAACGACAGCGCGAGCGCCACCTGCACCGTCGTCTCCATCATCCTGGCCACCTGCCCCTAACTCCCTGACCTCCAGCCCCGCGCGAGAGCGTGAACCCCGCGCCCGAAAAACCGCTGCCCTCCGCCGGCCCACAGGCCGGCCGAGGGCAGCGGCGCTGGGCGTGGCCGGGTCATTGACATGGCGGCGGTAACGCACCAGCGGCCCCGGCACCGCCACTCTGGCGGTGCTGGGGCGGTGGTAGGCACGTTCTAGCGCCCGGGGAGCTGGACCGTTTCGCGCTGCACGATTTCATTTTGATCCACGGGCAGGAGGGAACCCCGGGACTTGATGATCAACCCTGCGTTCCCCGCGGAGGCGCCTACCTCGGCAGAGCCGATCGGGGACGTGCCAGCCACCAGGGCGAAGGCCCGGGCGAGGGTTTCGAGACCTTCGGAAGCCTGGCCGGCTCGCTGGTCGGCGAGGAACACAGCCTCCCTGCCGATAGCCTCTACGAGCCGTTCGCGGGCAACGGCGACAGTGGGCGACTCGGTCACGGCAAGCTGCGCCGGGATTGCTCCCAGGTCCGACACCTCGGGCGTTGCTTCGTTCTCAGGCATACCTGCGTCCCCTCCTCGGCCGGCTCCCTGCCGACCGGAACGGACCTGCCCAACATCCACCCGGTTCAAAACCGCGGTGAGCGCCTGGCCCCGAGGACGGCCGGCCCGGTGGAGTAGCGCGCCTGCGCCGCCCAGTCCCCGCCCCGCCAGTCCACCCGCGCCCCCTTCGTTGGTGTGTCGGCCCCTTGTGCAGTTTGCGCTGGCGCGGCGTCCGATATCGGGGGGTCATTGATACTCGAGGTCGTCACGGTCCTGGCGGTCGCCTTAATCCACCTGAAGAGCGCCGGCCGCCTCGTTCCACAGGGCGATCAGCGCCCTCATCCGCTTCTTCTCCTTCTTACGGCGCCGCTCGCGCACGGCGTCCTGCTCGATCTGCCGGTCGCATTCGGCTTGGCGCAGGCGGTCGCGTTCCTCCTCCTGCCGGCGGCGCTCCTGCTCCCGCACCCGGTAGGCGTCCTCGTTGTCGGGGTTGGCCAGGGCGGTGAGGATCGGCTCCCACGCTTCGTGGCCGTAGCGCCACCAGATCGGCGCGTGCGGCCCGCGCTGGGCGAGTTGCTCCAGGGTGGTCACGATGACGGGGATGGCGGTGCGGTGGTCCCAGTAGCCATCGGTGGCCGCTTTCCCGTAGAGGTCGTAGGGCGCGTGGTAGCGCCCTTGCCAGTACTCCTGGCTCAGTTCCTTCACCTGCCGCATCCGGTGGTACAGGGCGTCGGTGCTCATCCGGCCGTTGAAGACCACGGCGATCGGCGGGTAGCCCTCGCGGCCGGTCGCCGCGTACATCGTGCGCCACACCGGGTAATCGATGCCGGCCGCGTCTTTGGTCTGCAGTTGGAAGAACCGCTGGTACTTCGCGAACTTCGCCACCAGCACCCCGGGGGGACTCGGTCCCGTTGTCGACCTCCACGATCAGCACCGGCACCCCGTCGTCCGACGCCTGCAGTACCGCGTCGGCCTGCGCGCCGGTGCGGTTGCGCCCAGCACTGGGCAAGTTGTGCTGCACCTCCGTCGCCCAGGAGCCAATGGTGCCGATACCCCGCGGCCGGGACGCCGCCGCACCGGCGGCCAGGTCCTGGTCGCCCGTGCGGCGGGCGGCGGGGATGACCGGGCGGGTCGGCTGGGGCGGGGTCTGGGTGAAGCCGATGATGGCCTCATTGACGCGGATGGCGTGCTTGGCGCCCGAGCGGGCGGCGCCTCGGGCGATGGAGCCCATCTCCGTCAGCGGCCGCTCCAGCGCTTCGGCCGCCGCCTCCAGGCCGGCCGGGGTCAGGCCCCACAGCTTGTGGCCGTCGCTGGTGCTGCCCTCGGACAGCACTAGCTTGTGCTTCTGCAAGTCCAGGCACGCGTTGCGCACCGGCTTGTTGTCCTTCGTGCCCGGACACATCAACTGCCAGATGTGATCGGCCGTCGCGACCTTCAGCACGCCCAGCGCCGCCAGGACCTCGTCGCGCCTCGTCGACGTCGAACCGTACGGATACGTCTGCGAACCACCCACACCCCTCCCCCACCCTGTCCCGCACGCCGCCGCGCCCTCAGCCCCTGCCGCCGGTCCCGAGCCGGTGGCGCCGTTGAGAAGCCGCGCGCAGCGCTCCCGGCCGGGAACCTGATGAACTCCTCACTCCTCCCCTGTCCTACCACCACCCACAGACACACAAGGGAGAGAAAGAAGGTTGTCGAGGCATCTTGCAACCACCGGAAAATGGGTCTGACCTGCGGGAATGCTGACCGGGTGTCAGGGGGTGCCGGTAGGGGAATCGGCGGGGCCGGCGGGAAGGGCCTGCGGGGTGGCTTCGTATGTGAAGTCAGGGATCAGGCACACATTCCGTGAGGGCGATCACCGGGCCCGTTCTCGGTCACTGAGCGTGTCGGTCGGTGGAGAGCGGTGAGGAGGACGCGCTTTCGGAGCAGGGGGAGCTGCGCGCGGCCGAACATCTGCCGTTTGATCATCTTGATGTGGTTGACGCGGCCTTCGACGGGGCCGGAGTTCCAGCGGGTGGTCAGACCCTGGACGACGGCGTCCCAGTCCTTCTCCAGGCCGTTCGCGAAGCTGTGCAGTCCGGGGAGGTCCGCGGCATGAGCGGCGATGACCCAGTCCTTGAGGTGCTGTCCGGAGCGGTTGGTGAGGATCTCGGCGAAGGATCGCACGAGCCGGTCGGCGGCAGTCAGTTCTGGGCAGCGGGCGAGGATCTCGACGAGCTGGACGCGCTCTTTGTCCCGGAGGCGGTCGGGGTGGCGCATGAGCCAGCCGGTGGCCTGACGGACGCCCGGCGGTGCTGGCCCGACGACACGTATGCGTTGTCGTCGCCGGGGCCGGAGGTAGTCACTGATGGTCTGGTAGTTGCCTTGATAGCCGAGTTTTTGGAGTTCGGCATGCAGGCGGATGGCGTTCGTGAAGCCCTGATCCCAGCGTTTGTCCAGGTGAGACTTGAAAGGATCGAGCTGACTGATCCGGGGCTGATGTCGCCCGTTGAGCATCTGCTCGGGCGTCCGTGCGCGGGCGGCCCGCCGGACGGTGTTGCCGCCCAGATGTAGTTCCCGGGCGATCTCGCGTATGCCGTGGCCCTGGTCGAGGAGCGAGTGAACGGCTGCATGCCGGTCCCGGAAGCGGACTTCGATCGGTGACATCTCCTTCGCCGCGCTCGCCGTGCCGGCGAACGAGAGGCTCGTGGCGCCGTCCGATTCGGCCTCGGTCGGCTGGAGACAGGAGTTGTGCCGGCGCACACAGCGTTCCACAGCGGTGCCGAGGTTCTGCCATAGGTGAAAGGCGTCGGCGACCTGGACGGCATGGGGTGCACCGGTGCGAGCACCATCGGCATAGGAGCCCGCCCGGTCCCGGCATATGATCTCGGCTCCGGGATGGTCTCGCAGCCAGGAGGCCAGGGTCTCGGCGTCCCGGCCGGGCAGCAGGTCAAGGGGCTGGCCGGTCTCGCAGTCGATGAGCACGGTGCCGTAGTGCTGGCCGCGGCGGGTGGCGAAGTCGTCCACGCCCAGGACCTTCGGCATCGTCCAGTCTGGATCGGGCAGGTCCATGACCATCCTGAGCAGCGTCGTCCTGCTGACGAACCCGTGCAGGACCTCCGCGAAGCGGGTCCCGCACCGACCGGCGAGCGCGACTGCCACCGCCTCAAGCACCCCGCGGAACAAAGGGGTCCGCCGGCCGTATCGCACCGTTAGCCCGCCGACCTGCTCAGCGAACGTGCGGCGCGTGCACGCAGCGTTCTCGCAGTACAGACGCCGTACTGTCAGCTCGATGAACACGGGCTGACCGCCCACCGAGCTGTCCGCGAGGCATCTCTCGTAGGTGCTGTGCACCCGTCCCGATGGCACGACGCAGTCCGGACATGTCTCGCTGCGGTCCCGCGTGCGGGCCTGGATACGAACCGCTCCATTCGCCAGGAACACCCGCTTCACCTCGACGCAGCCGAGGTACGGAAACAGCACATCTACGAGGTCATCACACCTCACCACAATCCCAGATGACGGTACGTCACCGCACGGAAAGCCCGGTGATCGCCCTCACGGAATGTGTGCCTGATCCGAAGTCAGAGACCACTTATCAGTCAGTTCTGGCTCCACTTGCTGCCTTGGGCGCCTTTTTGTGTAGGTGGGATTTGACTCCATCCGGTGGCGTAGGGCGTTCTTCGGCAGCTCCGAATGTGGATCATCGACCCTGTCCGAGGAAGTGTCGACGGGGTTGCGGCATCCGTCGCTGAAGATCCCTCAGAAACCCTGCCCTGCACGCAGGTCGGCATCACGCGGGGCTCTTGCTGCCCAAGTACACCTGTGATCTTGTCGTGCCTGAATCACCTTCCGCCCACGAGAGGTCACCATGCGCTCCCCCACCCTCACCGCCGCGATCGGCACCACCGCGACGGCCCTGCTGCTGTGCGGTCTGTCCTCCGGCACCGCTCAGGCCGACGTCGGCGACGTCCTGATCCGGCAGCTCGACGCGAACGGCCAGACCGTCTGCATCCACGACTACCTTGTCGCCAACCTCCTCGACCAGGCATCGGTCACCGACCCGATCTGCCCAGGCGCCACCCGCGAGCGCATCACCAACGCCACCCTGCAGCCCATCACGGACACCTACGGACCCACCACCACGACGATCCAACCGTTCTCCACCGTCGTAACCGATGTGGGCTACAACTTCCTCACCCAGGTCGTCACCTTCAAGGTGACACTCCCGCAGCTCTGAACCACACCCCTTGCGTCGCAGCAGCTGGTCCCACCAAGGAACAGGTCGACAGCCGGGCGGTCCGGTCGTGACCGCTCCAGCCGTGG
This sequence comes from Streptomyces sp. RKAG337, assembly GCF_023701715.1. Taxonomy (NCBI): domain Bacteria; kingdom Bacillati; phylum Actinomycetota; class Actinomycetes; order Kitasatosporales; family Streptomycetaceae; genus Streptomyces; species Streptomyces sp. RKAG337. Next base: position 987,500 of record NZ_JAJOZA010000001.1, read on the forward strand.
GTCCGCTGCTCGGCAAGGACGAGGACGATCGTGCGGAAGCTATGCGTGCCGAGGGTAGGTCATGGAAAGATCAACGCGCGTCGGTAGCGAGCCGGCCCGAAGAGGAGGACAGCCATGTCTGACATCACGCCCGAACCCGAGATGACCGACCTGGGACTGATCCCCTCGTCCGAGGCCAAGCCTGAAGCCGTCGGCACGCTGAGTGTGCGCTACGTGGACGGGGCGCCCGTACTGGTCGTCACGGCAGGGACAGTCATGCCCGCAACCATCACTGTCGTCGACGCTGCCGGTATCCCCGTTGCCGCCTACACGGCAGGGCCGCCACCTGCCGTAGCCCAGATCATCATCACCCCCAGGGCCCCGGACCCCGGCTACTTCTAGAACGCCAAGCGGCATCGGCGACCAGACAGTGGGACACACCCCCACCCCGTCGCCAGCGGGCCTCCCAGGCTCGCTCCCACCGCAAGGCCCAGCAGCAACCTTGTCCCGCCCAGCCCAGGCAAATGCTGTGCTGCACCCGCGATGCCATCCTGCTGAAACCAGACGACTACACCCCGCTACCCATCGAGCAGCAACCGCTGCACACCATGGCGAGCAGCACGGCCAGGAGTGGCGGCATCCCGTTGCCGCAGGCCCTCGCCTCACACCTCTCACCCTCACAGCGCGGCTCGCCCACCTGGGGAAATAGGCTGTGTGCCACAGAGGAGCAGCCGCGATCGTCGGGCTACAGGACGGTGCCGTGGAGGGCGCGGCGGTCGGCGGACATCGCGTAGCTGCGGGCGGCGAGTCCGTTCTCCAGGGTCTCGCCGATCTGCTCACACAGCGGGGCCAAGACGTCGGCCGCGTCAGTGTCGGGCAGGTAGGCCGGGGCAATTTCGAGCATCAGCTCCCCGAGCTGATGGGTGATGGCGGCGAGGTCGTCGACGACGCGGCGCAGGTCAGTGAGTGCGGGATCCGCCGGCGGACCGGCGGGTAGCGATGGCGGTGCGGACGGCCTGGCGGACCACGGTGCGCACGGTGGGCTCATCGAGGGCCGTCAAGCCGCTGTGGGCGAGCGTGGCGAGGCGGCGGGTGTCAGCTCCGCGACGTCGCTCATACGGCCGGAGACGGCGATCAGGGCGCGCTGGGACAGGCCGTAGTCGAGCGCGGCCGCGGCGGCCGGGGCGCTGTCTCGCGTGCGAGATGTCTCTGGGCCGGCGACGACGGCGTCGTGGATCGCGGCCAAGGCGCGGGCGACGTCGAGGAGCCGGTACGTCTGGGCACGGCTGATGCCGAACTCCGCACCGCAGTACGACTCCCAGCTGCTGTGCCCGAGCGGGAGCCAGACCGGGCGGCATGGGCGTCGCGGACGCGGGCGGCGAGCACCGCCACGGAGCGCCGGACGTCGTCCATCGCCTCGCGCAGCCCGGCCGTCACCTCCCGGGCATGCGCCGTGGTCAGCGACGTCCGCGCCGGTTCGGCGACGTCGTCCTGGTCCACGTTGTCCTCGCACATGACTCCATCGTCCTCCGCGTCGACGGACCCGAACAGGGTGTCCGGTGCAACTGATTCCTAATGCCTTTTGTCAAGCCGCAAGGGCAGGCACCGCCGTGAATAAATTCAGGCAGCCGGCCGACGCCCCCGTGAACGCGGTGAGCCCGCCTTCCGTGTAGAGGGCGGGCTCGCCGCGTGTGCTGGCGCTGCGGGGGCCGGTCGCTACGGGAGCGGGTTCCACACCAGGGACTCGTGGGAGTCGGACTGCCCGATGGCGGTGAAGCCGGAGCTGTTGGACTGCGCGCTGTTGCTCTGGTTCGAGGCGCCGGAGCTGGAAGCAACCTGCTCGGCGGTGGAGGAGTTGCCGAGATTGCTGCCGTCCACCCCGCCGCCGAAGATGTTCCCGAGGGCAGCGTTCGACGCAGTGCCCACCGCGGCTGCTCCGTTGTCGGCCTGGGCCACGCCGGTGAAGAAGGCAGCAGCGAGGGGGAGCGACGCGAGAGCCGCCATCACACGGATGCTGCGGGTGCTTGCCATGATCTGGTCCTCCACTGATAGAAAGGGGCTGTTCTCCAAGGCGGTTGGCCGACCACGGGGGGTGAAGCAACCTAGCGGCACCACCTATGGCGCATGATAATCAGCAAAAACCAGCCGAGAAGCGGACGCTTCGACACTCCCAACGCCTGCGGCGGCCACGAGTCACACCGGTTGGACCATTCAGGTGTGCATGCGGCTGTTCGGGCCGTCCTGGTCACCGCCTGGCGGTAGATGCCCGTCGAAGTGGCACCGGACATCTACTACTGGTCCCTCGCCTACGGCGGGTGAGGAAGAGCGCGCTCGTCATCTGGTCGGTCAGTCATAGGTATTCCTCATACGCGAGCGATCCCTCACCAAACGACGGACCCGATCCCTCGCCAAACAACGAACATGCGGTTCTGCAGCGGACCGTCCCAGCCTTCGGCGCCGGGTTCTTCGATCCGGGCGAGCAGCACGCGGTCGGCCTAGTCCAAGATGTCGCGGGTCAGACCTCGAAATACCGACAACGACCACGGTCCGCAAAATCGAAACCCAGTACAACAAGCGGACCCGCTCGACGTCGTCGGCGTACTCACGCAGCTGGGGGCCGGCGGTGCTGCCGGGGATCGGCTCGCCGACCTCGGGGTCGACGGAGACGACAACCAGGGCGCGGTCCAGGGCGCGGATGTCCGCCTCGCTGGTGATGTTCTCCAGCTGCTTCGCGACGGAGTCGGAGAACGTGATCCGGGCACGGCGCGGGCCCTGGCCTGGGCATCAGGCGACGGCCGGGCGCTGAGCGGCGAGGCGGGTGAGATGGGCCTCGCGCAGCTCCTCCCACGGGGTGCACTGCTCGGGGTCGGGCACGCCATTGGTGGCAATGTCCTCCAGGACGGCGGCGAACCGGTCAGCGTCGGCCCGGGTCTTGGCCGCATACGCGCGCACCGCTTCAGCGGCCGCGGGCTCCAGCTGCCGGGCGGCGGTCTCAGCGGCGGCCGGCTGTTCGCATCGGCAGGCCGTTAAGGACCCGGCCATCGGCACCCGGGGGTAGACACTTCCCCGCACAGCACTGTCCATGACCGCCCGCCGCGCTACGGGTGACGCAACCCGCTGGACCTGGCTCATCGGTCGGCGCGGCGTCCGGGACCAAGCGGCCATGCCGAGCCGGGCTACTGGTTGGGGTCGTCGTCGATGCCCAGCCGCTGCTCCGTCTGCTGCTGCGCCTTGTCGAGCTGCTCGGCGTACTTGTTGCCGGTCTCCTCGTTGACCTCTTCCTCAAGATTGTCCGAGATATCCCTTCCCTTGGTCTTCGCCTGGTCGTGGAAGTTGTCGAAGACGCCCATGCGCTTCTCCTATCTCTGTTGAGAGGTCGTGAACACCATGCATGTCAGCGAGGGTGGCCGGGCACCCAGACACGCACCACCTTCGAGTGGACTGGCCGCTCATGGAAAAGGTCGCAGCCGTTCGTCAGAATCCGCCGCAGAAGCAACAACCGCCGTTGGCTCACCACGTCCGTCAAGATCAAGTGGCAGAAACCTGGGACAAGTCAAGATCGCCTGGCAATCGTTCAAGATTGCGGAAGCACGGGCGCGAGCCTGTCTCACAGGCTCACAGTTCAGCGCTTCAACCTGGGGAAACGGGGTGTGAGGCTCATGGACCTCACAGGGCGGGGTCCTCTTGCGTGACATCTGTGCTGGGCGGGTCTGGCAGGTGGACCGGCGACGGTGGGCTGTCGCGTCTCGCCGCAGAACCAGAGGGTGCTGACTGGCGAGGAGCCGGCGGGTTGTCACCTCACGGCACGCGCGCCGGGTCGTCGTGGAGGGGGGCATCGGTGAGATCCCTCCTACAGGGATAGCGCCAGGACGTAGGCGCGCTGGCGCGTCTGGTCGTCCTGCTGGTCCCAGGTCCCAGCGATGTGTTCCAGGAGATCGGCAGCCGCGTTGAGCGTCACGCCGGCGGGGTCGCTGTTGAGGTGGGCGCGGAGCTGGCCGACAACATGGAGGATGTCGGCGACCGCGACAGGCGGTCCTTCCAGAACGCCGAGGTCGGGACGAAGGCCGACGGTCAGTTTGAGTGGACGGAGGCGCCGCTGAATCCCGCCGTGGCCCGGCCGAGACGCGTGCGCGGTGCGGGGTGGGTGGATTGTGGGTGCGGGCTCGGGGCGGGGTGCATGTATCTGCGGACGGTGGGGTGGAGTGAAAGCGGCCAGTTGAAATTCCCCGCTGGCGGCCATGTGGGCTCCCCGCCATGGCCACGTCGATTCCCCACTCGTGGCCAGATCAGGCACGCAGCGTGACCTATCCGCGTCCCTGGTCACCCCACCACGGCAGGAGCGGCGGGAGGTCTGCGAGGCCGCCGCGGGAAGGCCGCTTCGGCATACTGGACTCACCGTCGTCCCCATCCCAGCGGCGGGCGTACTGATCCGGCAGACTTCCCCAGCCCCAGTACGGAGCCGGCCGGCCGGGCTCCATGCCCAGCTCGTCCAGGGGATTGATCCGCTTCTCCGCCACGGTGCACAGGTGAGCCCAGCTGTCACCCATATCGAAGACGTAGGCGAATTGCTCGCCAGCTTTCAGCCTGCTCAGCTTGGTCGACCGACCGTCGACCGTGCCATCGGGCGCTTCCCCGTCCCACCAGTCCAGCGGGCTGACGCCGGTACCGTCTCCCAGCGTGAACATGTGCAAGTGAGCCAAGTCCCAGCGACCGAAGGCGACATCGACTGACTCCGCGAGCTGTGCAAAGGAGTGCGAACGCGAAGCAGCGAGCACACGCCCAGGACGCGGCCAGAAATCCGCGCCCCGGCCGGACACCAGCTCTACACGGATCGACAACCACGTACGCGCCACGTTCAGGTCCCTTTCCCCGCCCCAGCCACCGCCGAAGGTCCACTACAGAAAGTTACCTCCAAGTGGGGAGCGAAACTGGCCGTCCGTGGGGATTTTCTGGTGGCCGCCGACAGTGGAGGTGGTCGTCGTAGTTCCCCCGCATCGTGGCGATGTGGGCGTCGGCGACCCGCAGGTACCCCTGTTGCTCCCCGGGCTGTGTGGAGAGCGAGGCCAGCTGGTCTTCGAGCTCGGTGCGGGCTGTGAGGGCACGGGCGAGGTAGGTGTCCGCCAGTTCCTGCGCCCTGCTGATGGCCTCGGGGCGGGGGTGGAGTTGTGGCGCTCGGCGAGGAGCACGAAGTTGTGGTGTCCGCCGGTCGGTTCCTCCTTGTGGCAGGAGAACACGTCGTTGACGATGGCGATCTGATCGGCGACGGCGGCACGCAGGCTGCCGAATCCAGGGAGCCTGCGGATCAGCGGACAGCCCGAGCATCCGGCGGACCGCCCGGTGACCGCGATCCCTCACACGATCAACGCCATCGGCGAAGCTCTCACCGGGGAGAAGCGTGCCCGCTTCTACTCCGAGGTCCTGGCCGCCGAAGAAGGTGAGCCCAACAACGCGGTCATGCGCCGCTGGTGAAGGCCGCCATACTTGACCAGGCCCCCGGCGCCGAGACCAAACGCCTCCGCCTGCCGTCAGCTCGTCGCGACCGATGACCTCGCCCAGCGGCTCCAGGCAGCAGCCGGGTGAGCGAGCCGCGCCGCGGCTGGACCGCGTTCGTGGAGCAGGCCCCGGCCGAGTCCATGCTCAACATGCCGCCCGAGCTGTCCGCACGCCTCACCGACGTCATCATCGCCCTCGCCCGTCAAGCGGGCGAAGCGATCGACGCGGGCAAACGGCCGCCCGGTGACCCGCTGGACGATTCTTGGAGTCGACTACAGCCTCCAGATCGAGGGCGAGCCGATCATCGTCAAATACACGGTCTACCCGTAGCACCGGGAGATCCGGATCCCCCTCATCGTCTGGTTCCACTGACCTCCCGCACGCGAGAAGCGGACCCCGGCAGTCTCAATGCCGGGATCCGCTTTCCTGCCGCACGATACGCCTCACCGGAAGGCATACGGCCGACGCCGAACGCCTCGGGCTTCGTGGCGCCGGCCGCCGTCGACGGTCGGGGTTCGAGTTCCGCAGGATCTCGCCATGCTGGGCGAGCGTCTGACCCTGCTGATCCAACCCCTCGGTTTGGGCTGTGCGGCTCCCACGGCGACCGACGGGCGCGAGCGGCGGTGTGCCGTCCTCACCGAGGAACGTCGCGATCTCCCCCACGGGCAGCGTCCGGCCACTCGTTCGGTGGAGTGTGCGGCGCGCTCCACACCGCTGGCGCCCTGGGGCCGCCAGGCTGGGAACCGATCGCGTCTGCTTCACATGCGGGCGGGTGCCCCGACGGAGATGAGTGTCCCTGTGTTTCGCCGTACCGCTGTCCTGGCTGCTGTTGCAGCCCTGGCCGTCACCGCCCTGCTGCCGTCCGCCGCGCGGGCTGATCTGGAGCCGTCCGACAAGCCCAAGGGTCCCAAGGTCACGGAGAAGGTCTACCTGGACATGACCATCGGCGGTGAGCCGGCTGGCCGGATCGTCGTCGGCTTGTTCGGGCTCACCGTGGCCAAGACGACCAAGAACTTCGCGCAACTCGCGCAACAGCCCGCCGGCGAGGGTTACAAGGGCTCCAAGCTCCACCGCGTCACCGCGGACGTCGATGTGCAGGGCGGGGATTTCACCCGCGGCGACGGCACCGGTGGCCGGAGCATCTACGGCGAGACGTTCGCCGACGAGAACTTCAAGCTCGGTCACTACGGGGCCGGATGGCTGTCCATGGTCAACCGGGACGGCAAGAACACCAACGGCTCCCAGTTCCGCATCACCCTGGCCAGGACCCCGTGGTTGGACGGCAAGAGCGTGGTCTTCGGGAAGGTCCTGGAGGGCATGAGCGTGGTCCGCACGATCGGGGCTGCCAAGACCGACAGCCGCAACCGCCCCGAGAAGGACATCGTGATCGCGGACTGCGGCGCTATCCCCGTCGAGCAGCCCTTCGAGGTGGATCGCGCCGACGCGGTCTGAACGTCCAGCCGACAGCTGCTGCTACCTGGGCCTCGGATTGTTGAGCACGCAGACTCTTTGACACCGTCCCCTCGGACACTTGCGTTCCGGAGGTCGCGGGTCGGCGTCTCTGACTGACCATCATATGAGCTTGTTCATGTATCGGTCGGTTCTTGACGGCAGTGTGCCGCCTCCACCTTGGCGGCTTTTCGGCCGCCGGATGCTGCGGGTGCTGTGCGTCGAGTGGCTGGTCGGGCGGGTGATTGATCTGTTCCGGACACATGTGTGGGTTGTGCGTACAGGGTCGGGTCTGGCTGGAACACTTCAGGTGGCCCTTCCGGGTGCTGCCCGTCAGGGACGCGGTGGGGTGAGGCTGCCGTGGCCCGGTTCCTGCTGCGGCGGTGTGCGAGGGGCGGCTCGTGGGTCTGCGGCCTGAGGGCCGTCGGTGGTGCGGCCTGTCCTGTGTGACCGCACCGCCGCCGGTTCCTGGGGCCCTTCGGTTCCCGCCCTGACGGTGCGGAACCGGAAGGAGAGATCCCCGTGCGATCGCCCCTGCTTCTCAGCCCACCGCGTCACCGATGGCGCCAGCGGTTCACCGCGCCGGGCTGGTCGGCACCACCACCGCGGGCGGCGCCGGGGGCGCCGCCGGCGTGGGCCTGGGCACCTCCACGGCCGGCCTGTCCGGCAGCGTGCCCAACGGCGCTGCCGAACCCAACCTTCAATCCGTGAGCGTGCCGGCCGGTGTGGCGCGGTGTCCACGGGCTCGGTATCGACAACATCACCGCTTGGTGTCGCTGCTATCCCGGGCAGCTGGGACCTCCAGGCGCATGACTGCCATGTCGTTGGGCGGTCGTCGGACCGACGTGAGGGCCCGTCCAGGTGACTGGTCCGCGCGGTTTCCAGCGCCGCTGGATCAGTCCGGCGAGCAGCAGGAGCGCGCCGACCACGCCGATCTCCGGTCTGCGGCTCGATCCAGACCCCGGCGACACAGGGCCGGCGACGCCGGCTATGTCTGGCCTTCGGGCTCAGGTAGCGGGTGGCGAGCACTCCTCGACACCGGCGCGACGACTACTGCGGCCGGGTTCCCATCGGCCTCCTGCCGAGCGACGACTGACGCAGCCGGGCGGACAGCACCCTGCGCGGCCGTTTGGACGTATGTGGTGGTCCGAAGGGCGTCAGTGCTTGAAGGCGTCCCTGGCCTTATCGCCGGACTGTTTCAGGTTTCCCTTGACTCGGTCCGACCTGCCTTCACGCTTCAGCCGCCCGTTTCCGGTGGTGTGGCCGTAGCGTTCCTTGATTCCGCCGGTGAATGCCTGCAGCTTGTGCTTGAACTTCGTTCCGATGCTCATGACAGTGCCTTTCGCGTCCGTGGAGTGGGCGGCCGACACGAGGGTTCACCCCGGTGGCCGGGGTCTTCCGAATGATGCGGGATCAGCGTCGTATGAACATGACGACAAGTACAACGATCACGATGAGCACGACGGTTCCGATGCCTATGTACATCTGAGGTTCCTCTTCCAGTTCCCTGTTCCTGCGGGGTGGAGCGGCGTGTGCCGCCCCAGCCGTTGCACCGGATCCCTCTCGACGACGTAGGAAAGTGCGTGGTCGAAACTGCCCTTGAAGTTGTACCCGGAGGCCGTAACTTCGGCGGCGACGCGCTCGATCGCGCTTCCCATCTACCGACTACCCCCCGGGCCGCCATCAAACGGAATACCCCAGCCCCGACCCCTGCTACCACACCGCCATCTTCGGTGCGCTCGCCCCCACACACCGACCCGGGACCTGCCACTCGTCCTGCCACTCGTCATCGATCGCTCCGGCCTGGGCTTTTGCGACTCCAGCGGTATCACCACACTGCTGACCGCCCACCGCGTCGCAGCTGCGGCCGGCGCCACCTTGGCTCTGGTCCGCCTGATCCTCAACGTGGCCAAGATCTTCCGTCTCACCGGCCTGGACAGGTCTTCCCCATCCACACCTCTGCGGCCGAAGCCAAGACCGGCCGACCGGACTGACGTTCAACGGTGTTCAGGGTGGGATGTGCCCCCACTCAACAGGCCCGGCCTCGCGCATCGGACGCCGGGCGGGGGGCAGACGAGACAGCAGGGCGCGGGCAACGCGACCACTCGTCAGGGAGACCCTTGTGATGTCGTCGCACGCACACGGTCGGAGCCGAGCCTCGCGGCCTTCAACCCGGCGCTCCGTGGAGAAGGACACGTTGACCACCGCGGGACGTGCGGGCTTTGTCGCACGGGGCATCGTGTACGTCCTCATCGGCGTGCTGGCGGTGCGGATCGCCTTCGGGCACGGCGGCGGGGAGCAGGCCGACCGCCAGGGGGCACTGCACCAGATAGCGGCACAGCCCTTCGGGACCGTGATGCTGTGGGCGCTGGTGGTCGGGTTCGCCTGTATGGCGATCTGGCGGGCCGCCCGGGCTTTGCTGGCCAGAGGCCCTCATCGAAAGGTGGGGTCCCGGCTGTTGGACGGTGGGCGAGCGGTGTTCTACGCCTCGGTCTGCTGGGGTATCGCCACCTATGCCGCCGGCAGTGGCGAGTCGTCCGGTGGTAACGCGCAGTCGCAGGACTGGACTGCGTCGGCTCTGAAGATGTCGGGCGGCCGGATCCTGGTGGGGCTCGCGGGCCTCGTCCTGATCGGAGTCGGAACGGTGCTCGCCGTACGGGCGGCACAGCGTCGATTCCTCAAACAGTTGAACACCGGCGTGATGAGTCACCGCACCCGGGAGGTCGTCACCGGGCTGGGTGTAGCCGGAGGCATTGCGCGCGGAACCGTGTTCGCCACGGCCGGGATCTTCGTCCTGGTAGCGGCCGTCCGCTTCGACCCGCATCAGGCCAAGGGCATGGACGCGACGCTTCGCAGCTTCACCGATACCCCGGCGGGCCCCTGGCTCCTGGCCCTCATCGCGGTCGGATTGATCCTCTTCGGCGTCTTCTCCTTCGCCTCAGCGCGCTGGCGCCGCCTCTGAGCGGCGACGTCGGCCACTGTCGGAGGGAATGAGCCCGAAATGCGGTGACCCTGAACCATGAGCGTCGGTCCAGGGCGCGAGGCGCCCTTCGAGTTTAATTGAACTCCGATTCCATTCGATCACCAGCTGGTTCTCAGGCGATGAAGAGGGCGTACAGATGACGCGGAGCCGTGCCGATGCCCGGGTCAGGCATCCCCGGCATGAACGGCGTGGGGAGGCCCGGCTGCCCGCTGTGATCGCGACGCTCGTGGCGATCGGGCTCTACCAGGTCCTGCCGCAGCAGTTGCTGATCGCACCGCGCTATGTGTTGCTGGCCCTGGAACTGCTGCTCCTCGTGCCGTTGATCGCGATCAATCCCAAACGGCTGACCCGTCAGACCAGGTTCTCCCGGATTCTTTCGCTCACGCTCGTCCTGGTCATCGCGGCAAGCAATCTGGTTTCCCTGGGGATCCTGATCCATGACCTGATCTCCACCGGAGTGAAGGATGGGGGCTCCCTGTTGACGGCGGCGTTTCAGGTGTGGCTGACCAACATCATCGTCTTCGGTCTGGCCTACTGGGAGCTGGACCGGGGCGGCCCGGTCAGTCGTACGCAGGTGCCCCGAGAGGAACTGCCGCTGGCGGACTTCCGCTTCTCCCAGGACGAGAACGACGACGCGGTCGAGGAGGTCGCGGACGGCTCCAGCGTCACGTCCGACTGGGTGCCCACGTTGATGGACTACCTGTACGTGTCGGTGACCAATTCGACTGCGTTCAGCCCGACGGACACCATGCCGCTGTCCACTCGCGCGAAACTCATGATGAGTGTGCAGTGCATTGCCGCCCTGATGACCTCACTCCTGGTCATCGCGCGCGCGGTCAGCATCCTGCACTGAGGAGTGGACGGCGGGGTGGCCCCCGTCACCGTTGCGGGTGTGTCGAACTCCGTGGAGTTCTAGCGCCTCATGCCCGGGTCCGGGGCGTCGGCTTCGCGAGGGGGCTCGGTGTCCGCGTTGTGGGCCAGGCCGTCGGGTACCGCCGCCGAGCGCTCCCCGAGGGGAAGCATCAGCACCCGCTGGACCGCTGAGCCGAGTGAGTCACGGATCTGACCGATGTCCTGCCAGCCCCATGATCGGAAGGCCGCCTGCCCGGCATCATCGGTTTGGTCGACCCGGGTGACACCGAGGGATGCCTGGTGCTCGGCGAGCAGCCGTTCCTGCAGGCGGCCGGCGAGGCCCCGGTGCTGTTCGTGCGGATGGACCACGATCTCGGTGATGGCGAAGACGTGTCCGGACGCGGTGAGTTGTTCGATGTCCTGCGGAAACTCACCGTCGAGGCCCTGCCACCACGAACCGTCACGCCCTACGGGGTAGCCGAAGATGCAACCCACCAGGGCGGGTGCCTCGGCCGCCACGGTGGCCTCCGCGACCATCATGTCGAAACCGGGCCGACGTATGTCCTCGGTCAGCCGTTGCAGGAAACGTTCACGGCTTCGGTACTCCTGACCAGGCGCGGTGACGGACGATTCGACGTACAGATCCGCCATGTCCTCACACTGATCCTCCGCCTGCCAGCGGTTGAGCCCGCGCAGATACATCTCGCCGCCCGCTGCGGGCTGGTGACCCTCTACCTTCTGCGCCTGTCCCGGCCCGTACCTCATGCCGCATCACGCGCCGCGGACATCACGGATGCGAGCCGCCGAGGCACCTTGCGGAGCGGAACTGGAGGGGGCAGGGTGTGGCCGGCGGAGGGAGCCAGAAGCAGCGAACTGGTGTCGGTGAGGGAGAACAGCCGGGCCACCGTAACGGGTGGACGGTGCAGGCGCAGGGTTCCTCCGGCAGCGGTGGCGTGCTGCAGGAAGAACAGGAAGGTGTTGAGGCCCGTGCAGTCGCAGAAGGTGACAGCGCTGAGGTCGACGTCGATGGTGCGGCTGCCGTCGCGCAGGCACTGTTCCAGAGCGGCGTTCAGCAAGGGCACCGAATCCAGATCGATGTCACCGGACAGGGTGATCAGCGTCCGCGCCTGGCGGTCGCGACGATGGGCCGTGAGGTGCAGCGGGATGGGCATGATGCCTCGGTTCCAAAGACCGGCCGGTGCTGTGTTGTGCGGCGGTGCCTGATCCCCGGCTCCGCCTGACACTCCCGGGACGGTCACGCTTCGGGTCAGCGGGCGAAAGGCCGGCCCAACAGCCCGATCTCCAGGCCATGGGACGTAGCCGTTTCCCCTCGGTGATGCAGTGACAAACGGAGTGCATCCGGTCCCCACAAGCATCGGTTCGGCGGCACGACAACGCCGGGGTCCGGGACGTCCATACGCCAGAATAGCCCTCCCTCGGCTGCAATGGCCGCGCAGAGGCCGCTCTTCTCACCCCTCGGTCACAAATGGCGCAACCGCGCGGGCTGTCAGGATATGGCGATGACGGCACGGATCCGTTTGCCTACCGGCACCCGCTCGACGATCAGTTCCTGGCAGATCCGTTGGAGGATTTCGATGCCGTGGCCGCCGACCCGCTGCGGGTCGGGGGGAAACGCGCGTGGAAGCGCGGTGCTGCTGTCCGACACGGTGATGATGACGGAGCCGACCGCGCCTTCAAGCTCCAGCAGACACGGGCCGTGCGTGTACCGGTTGGCGTTGGTCACCAGTTCCGTCACCACCAGCTGCACGTCGTAACGGAGCCGGTCGCTCACAGGTACGCCCAGGGCTGCCGCGAGGCGATCCATGAAGGTGCCCGCGCAGTGCCGCGCATCGGCGATGCTGCCGGCCTCACCGGAGCAGTCAGCGGCACAGTACAGCGGCGCCACATGGACGGGCGGGGCTGTCGGCGGCTGAACGGGGTCGGGCAGGTGATACGTCATTGGTCCCCAGCCCTGTGTTGCAGAAGATCCTACGTGCTGGCTTCCCTCCCGACGGCCGCACAGTCCTTCCCCGCGGGCTGCGTTTCATTCGGCGAGATGCCGAGCGTTGCTGGTGGTACGAGGCGGGCCAGCGGGTTCAGGACTCCTGGCCGGTTTTCGGTGCGGGTGGGGTGTGAGGGTGGCAGTGGTGGGGGCGGCCGGTCCGGGAGTGGTCGGGTTGCGGGGGACGGACAGAGCCAGCAGCGCCACGTCGTCACCCGCGCCGCGTGGCAGGTCGTGGAGGAGGTCGATGGTGTCGTTCACGAGCGTGGTGGCGCTGATGGTGCCGGTGCGCCCGGACAAGAAGGTGGTCGGGCCGTCCTCGCCGAGCATGGTCCGGTCGGTGATGCGGGCCTCGGTCAAGCCGTCGGTGGACAGCCGCAGGGTGTGACCGGGAGCCAGGTGGAGGGTCTGGGAAGCGAACTGTGCGTCGGGGAAGGCGCCCACCAGCATGCCGCCCTCGGGGTGGACGGCCTGGACCTGCACGGCGCCGTTGGGTGTTGTCTGCATCAGGTGGAAGAGCGGGGGGTGACCGCCGGTGGCCACGGTGATGGTGAAGCCCCCTTCAGCGGCACGGTTCAGGACACCGAAGACGCAGGTGCAGAAGCGGCTGCCGACCGAGGGGTCCGCCAGCAGGGCGCTGTTGAGCGCGGACAGCACCGTCTGCGGGTCGGTGTGGTGTTGGGCGGCCTCGCGGAGGGTGTAGCGGGTCAGAGAGGTGACGGCGGCGGCTTCTGCGCCCTTGCCGCACACGTCGCCCAGGAAGAACGCCCACCGATCGGCGCCCAGCGGGAAGACGTCGTAGAAGTCTCCGCCGACGTCCCGCGGGGAGTCGGTCTGGTAGTGGCAGGCCAGTTCCAGTCCAGCGATCGTCGGCAGTGCGGGCGGCAGCAGGGTGCGCTGCAGTGCGGTGGCGAAGGCGGTGATGCCCGCCATGTCCCGCTCGGCCCGCTCCCGCGTCTCCTGCTGTTCCTTGTGCCGCGCCTGCTCCTCGCGCAGCAGGCGCAGGGCGGACAGCCGCAGTTCCAGGCTGTCGCGGACGATGGCGGCCAGGTCGGCCAAGGCAGCGGTATCGGCCTCGGTCATCAGGCGGGGGCGGGTGTCGAGGATATTGACGGTGCCCAGCCGGTGGCCGTCGGCCGTGATGATCGGGGCGGCTGCGTAGAAGCGGAGCTGCAGGGCGCCCGCGACCAGCGGGTTGGCGCAGGCCACCAGATCGGCCAGGGTGTCGGGGATCACCAGGGTGGGTTGTTCCACAACTCGCTGGCCTGGACGGATGGCGGGTTTCAGGCGGTCGTCGCACAGGCTAAGCCGGTACGTCAGCACAGCCATTTGTCCGGTTCCAGTTGGATGGATGAGGATGGTGCCGCGGCCGATGATCGGGCCAGCCGTGGGGTGGGTGGCAGACCGGCGGCAGGCAGAGGGGCGGCGTATGGCGAAAGGAGTTGGGTGCGGGCTTCGCGGTGCAGCTGACCACGGGCGGCTCCTGGGGGTCACTGCCCGTCCGGTGCGGCGGCGGTTTCCTCGGCGGCGAGGTGGGCTTCGGCGGTTCCGGCGACGTGGTCGCCGCAGCCGCGGTAGATGACCAGGACCTGGTTCTTGGTGCCGTTCTTGTCGCGGTAGGTGACGGCGGCGGGTCCGGCACCGCTGTGGTGGGCGCGCACCGAGCCGCCACCTCCTGCGGGAGCGGACCGAAGCGGGTGCCGTCCATGCCCAGCGGTTCCCAGACCCGCGTGCGAGCCAGCTCGTCGAGGCTCTGACCGGACAGGTCTTCGGCGAGGTATCCCAGGATGAGGGAAGCCCGGTCGGTGTACTGCCTGCCTGTGCGGGCGGTACAGGGCCTCGTGCAGGGACCCGGAACGAATGGTTTGCGGGTCGGTGCCGTAGGACGCCTTGAGGGCTGCGCGCAACGGCAGTTCGGCGGAGTGGGTCAGCAGCTGACGGACGGTGACACCCCCCAGCGGGCGCCCGGCCACATGCGGCCAGTACGTGCCCAGGACAGCCGCAAGGGGCAGCGGGCCCTCTTCCCACAAAGCGCCGATCACGCTCCAGACGGCGAGGATCCCAACTCACCGACCACCACCAGCACCACCACACCGTCGCACGCACGAAACAGCGGGCCGCCTGGGCCGCGACCTCTCCCCCGTACCGGGCCTTGCCCTTCGCGGGCGTGGGCTGGCCGAGCCGTAGGGGTCCGTTTCAGGGCCGGAGAGTGGTGGCCGGGCGGGACATCTGGTTGGTGTCGAAGGTGCCGTCGGCGATCTCGCGGGCGAGGCTGGTGAGTTGGTAGCTGTGGCTGCGGGCGTAGGTACGCAGCGCGGTGAAGGCGTCGTCGACGCTGGTGTTCCAGCGTTCGGCAAGGATGCCTTTGACTTGTTCGAGGACGATGCGGCTGGTGAGGGCGTACTGGAGTTGGCCACGTTCGAGTTCGCTGTGGGCCAGGGTGCGCTGCTGCAGGATCGCGATGGTCGCGATGTCCGCGAGTGCCTGGGCGAGCGTGAGGTCGGAGGCGGTGAGGGGTTCGGGGTCGGTCTGGAACAGGCCCATCGCGCCGATGGTCCGCCCGCGCAGTCGCAGCGGCAGGGCGTTGGCGGCCACGAAGCCGGTGTCCTGGGCCTGGACGGCGAACTGCGGCCACTTCGCAGCAATCGTCCAGTCGGTCAGGTTGATGTTGGTGCGGGCGGCGCCGCTGTTGTAGCAGTCCACGCACGGCCCCTGATCGTGCTCCTGGGCGAACAGCTCCAGCAGCCGGGTGTGCTCGTCGGAGGCGGCGATGGTTTGCAGGGTGTCGTGGCTGTCGGCCAGCATGATGCCGACCGCCGCGACGTTCAGCAGTTCCATGCAGCGCACCGACAGTTGTTGGAGGAAGTCGATGACGTCGAAGTCGTCGGTCAGGGAGTCGGCGACCTCGACGAAGACCTCGGTCAGGCGTTGCTCTCGGATCATGGGATTCAGTCCTTGTCTACGACGGATGGCGGCGTCGGCGAACCGTTGCCCTGGTCGGTCAGGCGAAGGCGCCGGTCCACGACGTCCTTCGCCACCTCGGTAAGGGAGCGACCGCTGCCGTAAGCATGGCCTTGTAGGCGCGCCAGCGCCTGCGGCAGGGGGACGGACAGCTGGGCGCTGGCCATGCCGGTGGCCTGGTGGATGACGGCGTTCAGCACCTGCGGCGGGCCGTCCGGCCCACCGCCGGCCTCGGTGCCGGGCAGTGCGTGGTGGTTCAGGCAGTGGGCGGTCAGCACCGAGGCCATGGCGATGGCGTCGTCGGCCTGCTGCGCGGACATCGGGCCCGGCATCCGCCGCACGGCGGTCAGCACCCCGACCCGGATCGCGCCGATCCCCAACGGGAAGCAGTACACCGCCCGCGCCTCAAGATCGGGGGCCTCCATGCTCAGGACGGGCCAGCGCTCGGCACGGGTGCGGGCCAGGTCCGGCACCCACACCATCGCACCTGTCCGTACCGCGTCGGGCCCCGGGCCCTCCCCGAGGGTGAGCTGCATTTCCTCGAAGCACCGGGCGATGTCCCCTGAGCACCACAGCAACTCATTCTTCTCGTCCTCGGTCAGCAGGGACACCGACAGCCCGTCGGCGCCCAGGACGTCGGTGGCCGCCGAGATGATCGGGCCGATATCGGTGCTGCTCTTGACTGTTTGCTCCGGCTCCAGCCGACGCAAGATCGCCGCCATGCGGTCACTGATCACCAGGCCGCCGCGCCCAGCGGATCGGCCGTTATGGGGCAGCACGGGCCAGGCACGCGCACCGCGGGCGAGCACAGCAACAGGAAGCACGTGCCGGCCAGTTCGAACACCCGGGTCACGAAGGGAGAGGGGTGGTGCAGCTGGAACGTGCTTCCAACTGCTCGGGCCTGCCGGGCGGCGGTCAGGAAGGCGTTCAGTCCGCTGACGTCGCAGAAGGACAGCTCGCTCAGATCGACGTCGATCGAACGGACACCCTCGTGAAGACAGTGCTCCATTGCCGCGTTGACGGCGGGCGCGGTGTCCAGGTCGAGCACACCGGCCACGGTGATCAACGCCTGGCCATGTCGAATGATGTGAGACAACTCCAGCGCCTGCAGAACAGGCATAACGCCTCAGTCTCTACGGCCTCCCGGTCCAGTGCCGGCGAGCGGGGGTTACCGCTGCGCCTGGCACCTGGTGGGGGCCAAAGCTCATGGATCGGTTAGCTGAACCGTTCGCTCCGCCGCCCTGACAAAGGCTGCGACATGAGTGCGTTCCCTCCACGGTGCAACACCGGCGCGGATCACCGTCTTCCGTTCCTGCGGGCATCTGCTTCACCATCGGATGGGTCACGCCGGGGGCCGGGACGCTACCCGCAGCCTAGTCCCGATGCAGCCCGCCCGACCGAAACGCCCGCAAGATCTACGTGTACACCGCATCGCACGCCCAGAGCAGGCGTCGGTACACGCCGGGCGCACCCCCCTGCGGCCAGCACCATAGTGCGCCACGCACGCCCTCGGTCACCGCAGCCGCGAGCCGCCGCCGGTTTCGTTGCGGAGATAGGTGAAGTGCCGGCCGCGCAGCTCGGCGTAGCGGGGGTCGGCCAGCGCCCGGACCACGCTGTCGCGCATCTGCTGCTCACCGGGGCCGTCCGACCAGCTGACGGTCCATTCATGGCCGTCGATCCAGGTGACCTCCACAGCGACCGAGGCGGTGTCGCTCAAGGTGCGGCCAAGATCCTCAGCCTGGCTGGTGCGGTCATCCATGATCGTCCTCGGTTTCCGCTTGGAGCAACGGACTCAACCGGCATCCTGCCCACGCAGCTGACCCGCGAACAGCTGCGCCATGCTCGCCAGCAGGACCGAAGATGCCTTCTGTCAACTCATCGAAGACTGCAAGCCCCGGAACCCGACCCTGACTCCGAACTCCTTGCAACCCCTGGGCATATACGACGCCTTGGTCAGCACGCTCGGGTCGAAATTCGGCGCGGCGATCTTCGCTGCGCCCACCCCGGCGTGCCGACGACCGGGTCACGGCTGCTGGTGCGCCTGGCACTGGACGCCACGCCGACGCGACGTTCAGATGCACGGTAACCATCGCACCGCGCCACGGACCCCGGGAGTCAGGGCTTCGAGCACGCCTCAGGGCTGGTCTTCGGCACGTGGGGTGCCGCGCTGGTGGGCCGGGCCGGTCCCGTCGTCGTCTGCCTTGGAGGAGCGGCTGACGGACCTCTCGTGCGCAGGTGAGCTGGTCGCACCGCCGGGGGTGTCCCTGGGGTCGGGCGCCTTCATGTCGTCGTCCTCGACGGGGCCGGCCGCGCCGGCTGTCTTCACGCCGCTCTTGACCGACTGCGCCTTGTCACTGCTGACGTTGGCGCTCTTCTTGCGGCCTTCGTAGGGCGGCAGAGTTCTGCCTTCGGTGTCGATCTCATCGGGTTGCTTCGGCTCGCTCATCATGCTCCGCTCATGTGGAGTGCCCTGGTCGGTCCCCGTCATCCGCCGCCGGACTGCAGGTTCGGCGCGTCTGGATCAGAGGGCAGCTGGGGATTGATGCCCGTGTCGGAATCTGCATCCGCGGTACCTGAAGGCCGATCGACTACTCCCCCGGACGGCTCGCTCGAGCCCGTATCGCGTGACCCTTTCCGACCCCGCTCCTCCTGCAGCTCCTCCTTGGAAACCTCATCCGGTGATCTAGCCATCACATCCACTTCCTCATTGTGGACTCGAGCGCATGAACCAGAATTGCAGCCGAGCCACCTTCGACGCCGTCGGGCGCGGTCACGCGCGCCTCCTCGACGAAGGGCAGGTCAGGCGCATGGAAGCGGCCCGTTCCATCTCATCGCGGGGCCGTTCGGCCCATATTTGGGATTTCGCCCTTCTTTACCATCTAGGCCCTATTTATGCACCCTGTCAACATGGCGCATTAGGCCAGTGCCGCGCGGACGGCAACTGGGAGCGCGAGTCGGTTGCCCTGACGGCTCGCAGGGCCGCCGCGAGGCTTCGTCGGCCGACCGATCTGCCGCTCCGGTATCCCGCCTTCGAGGACACGCTTTCGGCCCGCTTTGGCGCAAATTGGAGAGGCTGGTGTGTGCCGGAGGTTGCGGGGCAGGCGCCTTTTGAGAGTTACCCACCGAATTGCCGGACGGGATCTCTCGCACTACCTGCACGGCAACGGAAGGTTTTCTTGTGACGGACAGCATGTGGGGACACCAGGCAGCGTCGGGTTACCAGGCCGGAACGGATCTGACCGGGTTCAAGGTCGAGGCGACCGACGGCAGCATCGGCAAGGTCGACAAGCACTCCGACGAGGTCGGGTCCGCGTACATCGTTGTCGACACCGGAGTGTGGATCTTCGGCAAGCACGTCCTGCTCCCGGCGGGCACGATCCAGTCCATCGACGCCGCGGACCGGAAGATCTACGTCGCCCTCACCAAGGACGAGATCAAGGACTCCCCGGAGTTCGACAAGGACAAGCACACCGGTGACGCGGGCTATCACCAGCAGGTCGAGGGCTACTACGGCAGCCGCGACTGAGCGCGCAGCACCGCCGCACCAGGACGCCCCGCCTCCAGAAGTTCCCCTTCTGGAGGCGGGGCGTTGGCGTGTGCGATGAGGGCAGGGCGCCTCACGGTGGTCGCATCCGGTTGGCTGCGTGATCTTGACCTCTCGCAGTTGATCCACCGGGGTCAAGTCCTCGTGTCCCGAGCCTGACGGGCACTCACCGCGCCCTGGAGGGAACCCGATCCCCACCATCCGAGCCAGAGATGCTTTGCCCCGGTTCCGCGAAGTCCCTGCCGCCTTGGGGACATCGGAGCGGCAGAGGGGGGTAGGTCCGGGAGATGGGAGCCTGATGGTCGGGCGCCTTAGAGGGTGGACTAGATGACCGCACAAACGGACATAGTGGGCCAGCTGGTGGAGTTTCCTACGATGCGGGGCTGCCCGGCCACGGCGGGGGCGCTGCCGTGGATCGAGGACGGGCGCAAGGTCGCTCCGAAGGACGCGCGAGCCCTGTCGAGACTGTTCTTCGACCAGTTGCAGGCCCTGGAGGAAGGAAGCCGGGAGCACCAGTACGCGCGGAACACACTGATCGCGATGAGCCTGTCGATGGTGCGGTTCACCGCCGGGCGCTTCCGTAACCGGCCCGAGGACATGGAAGAGATCATCCAGGTCGGAACGATGGGCCTGATCAAGGCCATCGACCGCTTCGACCTCTCGCGCGAGGTGGAGTTCACCACCTTCGCCATCCCGTACATCGTCGGGGAGATCAAGCGTTTCTTCCGCGACACCAGCTGGGCGGTCCACGTGCCGCGCAGCCTGCAGGAACGGCGCATCGTCCTGGCCAAGGCCCGCGAGACGCTGACCGAACGCCTCAACCGTGAACCCACCACCACGGACCTTGCGCAGTACATGGACCTCACCCGCGAGGAGGTGTCGGAGGCGATGATGGCCAGCAACGGCTACACCGCAGACTCCCTCGACGTCCCCGTCGGTGACGGAACCGAGGACGGAGCCGGAGCCGCGCGGACCGACCGGCTCGGCTCGGACGATCCCGGCATGGCCGCGGTGGAGAACCTCCAGGTCCTCAAGCCGCTGCTCGCCGAACTGGGCGACCGCGACCAGCGCATGCTGCAGATGCGCTTCGGCCAGGAGATGACCCAGTCCCAGATCGGAGCCGTCCTCGGCGTCTCCCAGATGCACGTCTCCCGCCTCCTGACCCGCACCCTGGACCGTCTGCGCGCCGGTCTGCTCACCCAAGCCTGACCGCAGCCCCGCATCGGTGCGGACCGCTCGCGTCGCGGGCCGAGTAAACGGGTGGGCGGGACATGACAGTTTGCTCGGCATCGCAGGTCAGCGGCTGAGTCTGGGGCGGGCCATATGCGCCAGATAGGTGAACTCCGGCAGATGGTCACGAGCGGCCCCGACAGGGCAGTGCAGAATGCGCTCACTGAATCTGATCATGGCAGGCTGCCGGCTGGCAGAGGGCCCTGTGAGCCGCAGGCGCACCCCCCGTGGCGGCGATCATCAATCCCACCCGCAGGAGACACGATCTGGGAGCCGAGCTCCGCCGGCTCCGCAAGGCCAGTGGCCTGACCAGCACACAAGCGGCAGAGCGACTTCTGGTATGCCAGCCCAAGAGGATCCGCTGTGATCAGGCGGCCGCCGCGAGTTGGTCCCGCCGGGGCGCCGACGGTTCGGCCCGGCGGGCTGGCTTGCGGGTGATACGGCGGGGGTCATGAGGGTGATCGCGGCGCCATCACAGGCACCGTTTCGGACAGCAGCACGTCGCTTCCACGCGAATTTCCCCCCGACCCACGGCGGATCGGGAGCCACGGCATCGAAATCCTCCAACTGATCTGCCAGAAACTGATCGTCGAGCGGGCGCCAGTCGGTAAGCGCATCCGTGCCGTCATCGCCAAGGGCAGGGGCCGCGTACGGTTTGTTGATCGTCTCAGGGTCGGGCGCAGCGGTGGTAGCCAGTACGCCGGGCCGTCGGTTGGCGAACCTGGGTTGTCCCTCTCGCTGTCTTTTATGGTGAGGGGACGTGGTTTGGGGTTGCGACAGGACTAAGTGCGCGGATCGGGGAGAGTCGCAGTGCACGGCTACATGCCAGGGGGACGAGATGGTGCAGGATCCGGCGAAGCCGGCCGGGGCTCCGGTGTCAGTGGGGGTGCTGTACCGGGCGGCGCACTACGGGGTGGAGCACAGGGCTGCGGGTGAGGCGCGGCAGATGGCGGACGTGTTCGTGAAGGAGCTCGTCGACCTGCTGGGCGTCCCGGTGTCCGAGCCGTTCGCCTACGACGTGGCGTTGGTGGTGACGGAACTGCTCACCAACGCCAACCGGTATGCACCCGGCCCGTGCCTGCTGGAGCTGGAAGGGCGCCGCAGCGGGGTCACCGTGACGCTCTGGGACAGCAGCACCGCGCTGCCCCGCCTTTTCCCGCGAGACCCCACCCGGATCGGCGGCCACGGCATGGAGATCATCAACCGCATCTGCGCCGAGGTCCGCGTGGAACGCGTGCCGGTCGGCAAACGCATCCGCGCCACCCTCTGCCTGCCGGCTGGCCTCTAGGCTGCAGGCCCGCGCACGCAGGCCCCGCCCGGCCCGGCCGACCGCAGCGCGGCCTCGACGCTATCCGCGAGCACGAAGATCTGGAGGGCATCGGTCAACTCCAGCACATGCCGCAGCGGCGAGCTGATGGCGGCCAGGACCAGCAGACCGTCCCGGCTCTCCAGGTCCAGACGCAGCTGCAGGAAACGGTTCAGGCCCTGGGAATCGCAGAACGCCAGGCCCGCGCAATCCACGATCAGCCGGCGGCACCCCTGATCCAGGAGGCGCTGCGCGGCGTCACCCAGGACACGCTCCGTTCCATAATCCAGCTCGCCGGCCACCGACAGCACGGCCACACCA
Organism: Streptomyces sp. RKAG337; assembly: GCF_023701715.1. Taxonomy (NCBI): domain Bacteria; kingdom Bacillati; phylum Actinomycetota; class Actinomycetes; order Kitasatosporales; family Streptomycetaceae; genus Streptomyces; species Streptomyces sp. RKAG337. The sequence goes on from NZ_JAJOZA010000001.1 coordinate 1,009,620, forward strand.
TCCTGCGCCTGCCCCACCGCGCTCACCTGCAACGGCTCCATCGGACCCACTCTCGTCTCCTTCTCCCTCTCTATGAAAGGTGAGAGGGCACCCAACGCACCACCAGCCCGGTCTCTGCCCAGACGCTGGTGGATCGACACACCCTCAATATACGTACGCATGATCTATTCCCGAGAGTGGTGCGCAGGCACCGCCCCCAGACCGTGGTCAGTGCGTACGGCCGCAAACCTTCGGGAGGCGGCGATCTCCCGGGCGAGGCTGGTGAGCTGGTAGCTGTGGCTGCGGGCGTAGGTTCGCAGCGCGGTGAAGGCGTCGTCGACGCTCGTGTTCCAGCGCTCCGCGAGGATGCCTTTGACCTGTTCGATGACGATGCGGCTGGTGAGGGCGTACTGGAGCTGCCCGCGTTCGCGTTCACTGTGGGCCAGGGTGCGCCGGTCCACGACGTCCTTCGCCATCGCGGTAAGAGAGCGCCCGATCGACGTCGATCTGAGCGGGCTGTCCTTTGCGGCGTCAACGGAGTGAAGGGTCAGGAGCCGGTCATCCGGCGAGTCGGTCGGCAGCACGGTCCAGTGCTGCCTGATCGTCAACGGCCTGACTGTAGGTGGCGGGGCGGCCGGGCAATGGATGCTGGTTGCGGTAGGCGAACACGCTGACCAAGGGGACGAAGCGATGCTGCCCTTGGAGGCAGCTCTGCAGGTGACCGGTATCGATAAGTCGCTGAATGGCATCCGAGCTGACGCCCAGCAGGGAGGCTGCCACGGGGACCGGGACGGCCATCTGGTCCCAGGGGTCGTCCCGGTGCTGTTCGGCCGACTGGTTCATGGGTGCCCCGTTCCCGTGCTGAGGTGCTGTCCGCACAGTAGTCGCCGGCCCTGACAGGGGCACGAATTTATGCGAGGCCTGGACGCGGTCAGGGTGTTCTGGAGCTGGGTCAGGCTGTTGTGCACACGCCAGATGCCATCGGCAGCGGCTCCCCCGGCATCGCCGCGGTGCCCACGTTCGACGGGTACCACGGGTGTGGCCGGGGTCTATGGCGATCGTTCCCCGGGTGGGATTCGACGATCCTTGCACAGGGGCGCCGGCGCCTTCGGGCTGACTACGCCCCGGGGCCGCAGCGGTAATCGGCTGCGGCCCCGGGGCGTGGGTGCGCGACAGCGGTCAATGTTTGAAGGCTTCCTTGATGTGTTCGCCGGCCTGCTCCACATCGCCCTTGGCCTGCTCGGCCTTGCCCTCGGCTTCGAGACCCTCGTTGCCGACGGCCTTGCCCACGACTTCCTTGACCTTGCCCTTGGCCTTGTCCGCGGTGTTCTCGGCCTTGTTTTCGGTTCCCATGAGGCCCTCCACGACCGGTGCGAGTGGTGCACCGCCCGCCTACCCAGGCCATCGCAGGCAATACCTGTCCTCTCCAGCACCGCGCCGGGGCCGGCGTCAGGCCGCGGTCGTCATCTGGTCCGCGCAGGTACCGCAATGGCGGCGCGCGATGCGCAGCGTGTCGGTGATGTTCCGGGTGCCGGTGGAGACGCACAGCGTGTAGGTCGTGTCATCCAGCCGACGGCGCTCTTCGGGCGTCGCGGCCCCGGCTGCTTCCCGCGCCTGCAGTTGCTCGTAGCGGTCGATCAGCTGCTGCAGCGTGGCGGGGTGAGGCATCAGCATGACGGTGTCTCCTTCAGCGCCGGATTGTTCGCTCATCAGATGCCTGACTCGGCTGCGGGCGGGTGACCAAGGCGACGTTGCTGGCTGCTGCGCGACGATCCCTGACTGGTTACCACGAATCCGTAGCTTCCGGATCGCGACCATCCAGTCGGCAGGGCGACCCTCCGCCTCCCGCCCCGATCTGCGAACAGAATAATAACCACAGCGTGCGATATTGTCTATTGTGTCCGCAACAGTTTTTTGTGCATCGTGGGATGAATCTTAGTCGTTGCGGCGTGCAGACGCACGAGGCGTGGGCGGGCTGGTGGCACTACCGGTGGGTCGGTCATCGGGTCCTCGCGGACGGCGGGCGCAGGAAGATAAGGAGATGGGTGTGCGGTCCAGCGTTGGGGGTATGTGGCGCCCAGTTGCTGAACCGGCCGACGAGATGTGGAGCAGTTATGACGATCGCCATGGGGGCGCAGGCCGCCACTACCGCTCCGGCATCGTCCCTCGATGCGCTGCCGTGGATTGAGGATGCGGGCAAGGTCGCTCCGGCCGATGCCCGGGAGTTGTCGAGGTTGTTCTTCGACCGCCTGCAGTCACTTGAGGAGGGCACGCGGGAGTACCAGTACGCCCGCAACACCCTCATCGAGCTGAACATCGCCGTGGTCACGTTCGTCGCGCGGCGCTTCCGCAATCGCCCCGAGCCGCGTGAGGAGATCATCCAGGTCGGCATGATCGGCCTGATCAAGGCCATCGACCGGTTCGAACTGAGCCGTGAGGTCGAGTTCACGACCTTCGCCATCCCCTACATCTCCGGCGAGATCAAGCGGTTCTTCCGCGACACCAGCTGGGCCGTCCACGTCCCCCGGCGCGCCTGCAGGAACTGCGCCTCGAGCTCGCCAAGGCCGCGGAAACGCTGTCGGAGCGGCTGGAGCGGGACCCGACCGTCCCGGAGCTCGCGGCGTTCCTGGAGATCACGCCGGAGGAGGTCACCGAGGGCCTGGTCGCGTCCAACGGCTACACCGCGGGCACCCTGGACCTGCCCCTCGGCGGCGACGACAGCGGCGACCACGACCGGGCCCTGGCCGATCGGATCGGCGACATCGACCCCGCTCTGGAGGGGGTGGAGAACCTCCTCGCACTGAAGCCGCTGATCGCGGCCCTGCCCGAACGCGACCGCCAGATCCTGAACATGCGGTTCGGCCAGGAAATGACCCAATCCCAGATCGGCGCCGAACTCGGCGTGAGCCAGATGCATGTCTCCCGCCTGCTGAACCGCACCCTCAGCCACCTGCGCACCCACCTGACCACATCCGCCTAAACAGCCGGGAATCAAAGAGCGGAGCGTCGCCCACCCCTCGCCGGTGGGACCCGTTCCATTGCCCGCCCCACCGGACGTCAGCGGACGGCCCGGCAGCGAGAAGCCGGGCAGGGATGGAACGGGCCCAGCGGGGGCAGCCACCTGACGAGCCCTCTTTGCACCCTGCTGGTTGGGAGTACCCGGTGACAGCACCCGGTCTGCGCATCACCCGCTCCATCGTGCCTGAGCCAGCGGTCAGCCGGCTGGCGCCGTTCATCGCTCGCGTCCACCCGCATCGCCCGCACCACCAGCGTCGGACGGCGCGTGCTGTCCGGAAAGGGGCCATGCGGCCCTCCCCGGAGGACCTGCCGGGCCATCCCCGGTGGCCGGGGCCGGACCAGTGCCGGCCGGCACCGTGACCACAGGACACGGAGACTGGCAAACACAGTCGCGGGCGACCGGGCCCAGCCCCGGCAGCAGGCGCGACGCGCGCACATGGTGCCCCAGCGCCAGCAGGAGTGCATGCTGCGCCTGGGCGAGCAGCACCGGGCTCGCGCGGCCCTCCACGAGTACCAGTGTCACCCCGACCTCGGGCCTGGGGCCAAGAGCCTGCCGTACCGACGCTCGAAGTACTTCCCCCGCTCGCGCCCGTTCCTCCGCCGGGGTGTGACCGACGGGCCGCGGGGCGTATGGAGCGAGGTGAGCGCCGCTCGGCTCCCAGGCATGCACGGCCACGAGCTCTGCCCGTCGGGTTACCGCCTCAGCGGCAGCCCAGCGCAGAACCGTGTAGGAGGAGTCACTGCCGTCGACTCCGACAACGATGCGGTCGTGGACCGGCGATCTGGACATATCCGTCTCCTTCGCCCTATGGGCTACGCCGGGCGGCGTCCCCATCTGGGTCCGACCTGCGACCAAGCCTGTTCCCATTCCGCCATCCGGCCCCGGTCCGCAGCGCGGCGGATCAGACCTCGAACGGTGACCAGGAATACGACTGCCAATACGCCCCCTGTGGTCGCAGCGACCGCGGTGAGTGATGCCACCTGCCCGCGGGACATGGGAGGGGATGTCTGCTGTCCGGAACGACCCAGCCACGCCGTGGTGGTAGAGCCGCGGGGGCTGTCGGCGGCAACCTTGGCCGATCCGGTCCGGGCAGGTCCGCTGGGCGTGCTCCAGCGAACCTTCACGGGAAACCGGTCACCAGAGCCGCTCACTCGGGGCACGGAAACGGGGGCGTTCTCGAGCAGCACGGCCGAAACGGCGTGGCGCGTCTCCTGCTGACCTTTGACCGCCTTCGCGGCAATCGTATGGACGACGGCGGCAGCGGTCACCGCGGCTGCCGGCACCCGAGGAACAGGGCCACCGCCGTCACCAGGTTCACCCATCCTTCGATCCTGTCCGACCGGCGGCGCAGCGGATTGGACCGCCAACGCCACCATCGCCGGGTTCCGTTCACGGTCTCGTCGCCTCTCAGCCCGCTCCGCGGTTCCTCAGAGCCTCCGGACCCAGTCGTCGGCCACACCGTGCAGTGCCGGTTCGGCGATCTTCAGGTGGGAGTCGTCGAGCCGGTACGTGAGCTTGTCGACCACGGCGACCACTCCGTCGATCAGCGGGGTGAGGCGCAGTGCGATGTCGATCTCGCTGCGGCGTTCCAGTCGCCCCTCCAGCGTCACCACCCCGCCGACGACGGTGACGCCGATGGCCTGCGGGACAATCCACAGGGTGCGGACCAGCACCTCGTCGATCACATCGCGGCGTATATCAGGGTCCGGCCGCAGGAAGACCTGGAGCAGGTCGCGGCGGGTGACGATGCCGATCAGGCGGTCCTGCTCGTCGACGACGGGCAGCCGTTCCACCTTGTGCTCCATCATGATGCGGGCGGCCTCGGCGATGGAGTCCTCGGCGTGCGCCGTGACCGCGGGCTGGGACATCAGTTGCCCCGCGGTCCGGGCCCGGACCTTGATTTGCTCCCGGCGGTGGGCTCGGGAGAGTCGGCCCCACCACGAAACGGTATCAGCGACGCTCGCGACCTGGCGCATCATCAGGTCTGTCTCGGAGATGACGCCGATGACCTTGTCGTCGGCGTCGACAACGGGCAGACCGCTGATGTTGTGCCGGGACAACCGTTCGGCAACCACTTTGAACGGCGTGCCGTAAACGGCCTTGACGACATTGCCTGTCATCACGTCTGTGATCCTGTTGTGCCTCATTACTGATTCCCCATCTCGGTGTGAACGCCCTCCTGCGACGACGACTTCAGCGTCCACCCGTGCGAGCCGCCTACCCAGAGGCCGCCCGGCCCTGTGGCATGGGCCGTACGGTCCACTCGTCAGCGACCACCCCGCCGCAGCGGGATCCATCCCGTCCCGATACCGCACGCGAGCACTTGCGCCGGGCGGAGGCGGCTATCGCTGACGCGGTACGGGACGCGGCGGCCCTTGTCCCAAGGTCACCGTGGATCGCGTACCGGTCGAGGGACTGGCCAGAAAGGCTCTGCTGGACGCCGCCGGCACAGCGGACTCCTGGTGGTTGGGGCCCAGCAGCGTCAGGGCCACTCCCTGGGCCTCCAGCTCGGCCTGGTCAACCACGCCCTGCTGCACAACGCGGCCTGCCCGGTGGCGGTCGTCCCCCAACCCTCAGGTCGGGACGCGCAGCTTCGGTGGCAGAGCGGGTATCGAGCCGGATCTGCCACCGTCGACATGCGTCAGGCCGGAACGAACGCCACCGGGCTCTCCGCGAATTCGGCGACCGCGTGCCCCACCCGGCCGAGGCCGGCCGGACCGCGCCCCAAGACCACCAGGCCCGCTCTCGCGGAAGCGTTCACCAGAGCCCACGACGCGGTGAACAGCCGCACATCCGGAAGAACATCCACCTCGGCGTATTTCTCCCGCCAGCCGCGCAGCGCGTCATGGAGGATCAGCACTTCCTCGTCCTCCCACTCGGCCCGGTCCTCCTCCAAGAGCGTGTACCGCGCGCGGCCCCTCGCCGGCGCCGGCAGCCGCCAGGCGTGGACCACACGCAGCCGACGGCCCTGCCGATGCGCGGCGTCGAAGGCGAAGCCGGTCGCGGTCTCCACCGGATGGCGCGCATCGAGACCGAGGACGACCTCGCCGGCCGTGGTTCCTCGCACCAAGACGACGGGGCACTGTGCGCTGGCAGCGATCTCCCTCGCATCGCGGTTCATCGCACTGATCGCGAGCAGGCCGGCACCGGCCGAAGCTGAGAGGAGCGCGGAGTGCGGGCAGTCATCTCGCCAAGTGGTCAGCGACAGCTCGGGATGCCGCAGCCGCACAGCGGCCAGTGCCCCGTCGAGACCACCTGGCATCCCCGAGCCCATCAGCCGTAACGCGGAGCCACGCCGTTGCGCCTCCACCGCCGCCCATTCAGCGGTCTCCAGACCCTGAACGGAACCGTCCACACCAGCGACCACACAACGCTCCCCCATGGAGCTCACCTCCGGATAACCACCTTCGGCTCGTCATGCGCGCTTCCACATGGGCCATTCGGTCCCTGACGCGGGTCCAGCGGCCCCTGCTCGCACGGCTCGATGACGCCGAAGCTGAAGACCAGTCATCCGATCCGGAGGTATTCCATGTCCCGAACCGTCACCGCCGGCCTCGACGGCACCATGGCCAGTGCCGTTGCCGCGGACTGGGCAGCCCGCGAGGCGCTCCTGCGAGGACTTCCGCTGCGCCTGGTGCACGCCTGGCCGTCCGACACAGCCGGCACGGCCTCCACTTCCCCGGACCACGCTGCACTCCACTGGCTGCAGCGTGTCTTGAGCGAAGCCGAGGCCGAACTCGGCGCCGAATACCCCGGTCTGGAGATCAGCACCGAGTACCTGGACGACACCCCGCTGCACGGATTGCTGGCCGTCGCCCAGGAGTCGGAAATCCTTGTGGTGGGATCCCGGGGCATGGGTCCGCTCGCCGGGTTCCTCCTCGGCTCCACCGGCCAGTCGACCGTCGCCCGCGCCGAGTGCCCCGTCGTGCTCGTCCGCTCCGGGCACCATGCCGCGGCGGAGCATCGCCCCGGTCCGGACGGGGCGCCCACCACCAGCACTCCACAGCGCCCCGTCGTGCTCGGCGTGGGCCTGGACCACCCCTGCGACACGGTGCTGGAATTCGCTTTCGACGCCGCCTCCCGGCGCGCGACCTCGCTCCTGATCGTCCACGACTGGGACCGGCCCTACACCTACGGCTACTCCCCCGCATTCATGACCGACACCCTGCTCCAGGAGACCGAGGCGGCCGCTCGGCGCACGCTCTCCGATCTCGTCCAGCCGTGGCGGAACAAGTTCCCGCAGGTCGCAATAACGGAACAGACCGGGTGCGGGGAGGCCGTCTCGCACATCGTGCGGGCGGCGGCCGACGCCTCACTGGTCGTGGTCGGGCGGCGTTCCCGGCATCATGCGGCGGGTCCGAAGCTCGGGCCGGTCGCACACGGGGTACTGCACCACGCCGGGTGCCCCGTCGCAGTGGTCCCACATCTCTGAGGACCAGCCGACCCGCACCACCCGTGAGCACTGCTCCACCACACGGTGTACCCCCCGAGGAGGAACCCCCGATGACCCCAACGAAGTCCCAGCGCACGCTCGTCGCCTACAGCAGCAAGAACGGGTCCACAGCCGAGATCGCCCGGCTGATCGGCGAGACGTTGCACGAACAGCACATCGATGTCGAGGTCGCGCCTGTCTCGGACGTCCCCAGCATCGCGGCCTACGACACGGTAATCCTCGGAGCGGGCCTGTACGCGGGCCACTGGCCGGGGGAAGCGATCCGCTTCGTCCGCCACCACCGCCAGGCGCTGACCGAGCAGGAAGTCTGGCTGTTCAGCAGCGGACCGCTCGACGGTTCCGCCACCGAGCGCACCATCCCCGCAGTACCTTCGGTCGCTCGCATCGCCGCCAAACTGGATGCCCACGGTCACGTCACCTTCGGCGGCCGGCTCACCGATGGGACCCGTGGATTCATCGCCCGCCGGCTCCGAAAGCAAGGCAAGGTCGGTGACTTCCGCGATCGCGAGCAGATCCGCGCCTGGGCCCGAGACATCGCATCCGAACTGACCACTGTCATCACCCAGGCTTGAACCGATGGCCACAGCTGTCCCGCTGGCGGCGGCTGGTGAAGTGGGAGTACTGGTCATCCCGCGCTGGATCGTGCTGGTGAGGGCGTACTGGAGTTGGCCGCGTTCGAGCTCGCTGTGGGCCAGGGTGCGCTGCTGCAGGATCGCGATGGTCGCGATGTCCGCGAGTGCCTGGGCGAGCGTGAGGTCGGAGGCGGTGAGGGGTTCGGGGTCGGTCTGGAACAGGCCCATCGAGCCGATGGTCCGCCCGCGCAGTCGCAGCGGCAGGGCGTTGGCGGCCACGAAGCCGGTGTCCTGGGCCTGGACGGCGAACTGCGGCCACTTCGCAGCAATCGTCCAGTCGGTCAGGTTGATGTTGGTGCGGGCGGTGCCGCTGTTGTAACAGTCCACACACGGCCCCTGATCGTGCTCCTGGGCGAACAGCTCCAGCAGCCGGGTGTGCTCGTCAGAGGCCTGCGGCAAGGGCAGTAGGAGTTGTGCGCTGACCATGCCGGTAGCCTGATAGACGACGGCGTTCAGCATCTGCGGCAGGCAGTCCGGCTGAAAGACGGGTCCGGTGCTGCCACTGGCACCTTCATCGGCACCGATCTCGGGTACTGATAGTCCCTTGCCGTTCAAGCAGTGAATGGTCAGGACCGCGGCCAGCGTGATGGCGTCGTCGGCCTGCTGAGCGCTCATGGGTCCTGCGGTGCGACGGACAGCGGTCAGCACTCCGACGCGGATCGCACCGATGCCGAGCGGAAAGCAGTAGACCGCTCGGGCCTGTAGGTCCGGCGCCTCCATGCTGAGCGCCGGCCATCGCTCGACCCGTACCTGGGCCAGGTCCGGAACCCACCCAATCGCCCCCGTGCGCACCGCATCGGGCCCCGGGCCCTCCCCCAGGGTGTATGCATGTCCTCGAGACACCGGGCGGTGTCGTCGGAGCACCACATCAGCTCGGTCTGATCACCTTTGGTCACCAGTGACACCGACAACCCGTCCACCCCCAGGGCCTCGGCGGCCGCCACGGCGACATCAGTACCGGCCTCGGACGAGCCCCGGGCTGCAGCAGACGCAGCGCCTCCGCCATACGATCACTGATCACAGCAATCACCGCGCATCACGACCCGACCGGCCGGCCGGACCCCGTCGCGGTTTCCATGGTCGTGTCGATTGAAGTACCGGCTGTACAGCACTGGTATGGCGCCTCGGTTCTTGTTGACCGCCTGGTGCACTGCTGGGGCGGACAGGCACGTGGCTCCGCGTGGCAGGCAGATCAGGAGGCCGTCTTGGCGACCGGGACCGGCAGCCGAAGCGTTGGCCAGGCGACCCCCACTCCCAGGACCGCACGATCAACAACTTCGGATCGAAAAGAGTGCCGAGGTGACCAGACGGAAGCGTCCAATCACCTCTCGCACATGGGCGTCAGCACAGGTCATGCCAGGGTCCGGGACGTGCAACCAGCACAGTCCCCGGGCCGACGCCTACTTGGCGCTATTCCAAAAGATCACCAATCGGCTCCGGATGCGGCGTGCGGGCCGTGCAGCTCACCTTCCGCCGGCTCGACCGGTGCCCTGAAATGGCGTGGGCCGGCGAGCACCCCCTTACCCGCCGCCGGTAGCCAGGCAGTCGCAGGGCGCAAGCAAGACCCATAGCCCCGAGGACAGCCGGGCGGAGACAGTGTGCTCAGCCTGTCCCAGGATGGTGGAGGTCCGGGCGCAGGATCGGTCCCCCAAGATCTCCAGGGCGAGTTCAATCCGGTCCACGGGGGACGCGTCCTGAGGACAGCTGCGGTGGGATATTGACCCGGCATCATGACCCTGATCCTGCTGCAGCCGCCGAATGACCCTGTCTGGAGCATCCGCGAGCAGGTCGGCCCAGGCCGAGGCGATGACACCTCGGTGGTCCACCGAAGGCGGTACGAGGCCACACAGAGCCATCAAGTGGCAGTCGCACCATTTGAAGACCGCGCGTCTGCGCGCGATGAGGCCCTCGTCCCGTCTACGGGCAGGATCTCTCGGGGACTTCAGCCGGGGAACGGTCGGCGGGCTCTTGCCCACCGCCGAGGACGCACCACGAGCCTGCGGGTTGACCGGCAGCTGCCGGGGGCCAATGGGTGGTTCGGTTATTGCGTTCACGTATCGCTCCCGGATGCGGACGCGTCCAGTGTGCTGCTGAACGGTGAACACGCCGGGGTCCGGGACGTCGAAGACGAATTTTACTCTCATTGTGCTGACCGGTGGAATCAATGGCGCGATCGCGCCTGTACTGGCTCCTGCCTCACAGCACACCGTGCAGGGCAACAGGCGCTACGTCAGCAAGCTGACATGTCGCCTCGTACAACATGGCCGGACGCAAGGACCGGGAGGACCGACGGTGCCGGACCGGAACAGGGAGCGGAACGAGACCGACCCGCGGGGTCACGAGAAGAGAGGTGAAGCCGGTCAGGGCGAAGAGCCGGGCCACGGACTTACTGAGGTGGCGCAGGCGCAGGGCCCCGCCGGCGGCTGCGGTGCGCCGGCGGGCGGACAGGAGGAGGTTCAGCCCGGTGCAGTCGCAGAACGTGACGGCGCTCAGATCGACGTCGATTGAACGGATACCGTCGAGCAAGCACTGCTCCAAGGACGCGCGCAGCAGGGGCGCAGAGTCCAGGTCGATGTCGCCGACCACCGTGATACGTGTCCGGTTGCCGTACTCGTGACGATGAACATCGAGCAGGGGCGGGACGGGCATGGTGCCTCGGTTCCACGGACCGGCCGGCCAGGGCCGCGGTGGAGCCGGAAACCCGGACCCGCCTGACACTTCCGGTACAGCCGTACTTCGGGATCGGCAGGTGAGAGGGCCACTCAAGCAACCTGTGATGCGGGCGGCGGGACGCACTCGATTCACCTCGGAGATGCGCAAGCCAGTCGGGCACGTGGCCCGGTCCCGCTGTGCATCGGTTCGGTGGCACACAACAACGCAGGGCTCCGGGAATTCGTACTGCCGCCAGCTCTGCGGCTGGTTCCACTCCGACCTCAGCGGCAAACCCATGGCGGCAGGTCATCCCGTATGAGTATCTCGGGAACTGAGGGTCAGCCCCGTCGGCGGCAGAGCGGGGAGCCGTTCCGGGCGTTGCCGCTGATGCATCACGGTCAGCGCGTTCATGAGCACCCGCGGATCGTGCCGCCCCTTGTACACTGGCGGCGGCTCCTTGCCGAGCTGGAGAAGTGTGTTGACGGCGGTCCAGGCGGTGCGTACCGAGTACTCCACCGTGAACACCACGTCGTCGGGAACTTCGGCGAACTGGCCGATGAAGGCCAGGTTGGTGGAACCCTTCGGCACCACCTGCGGCCGGTCGCCGTGCTCGCGGACCAGGAACTGGCTCGTGATGTAGGGCATCAGGCACGGGATGACGGTCGAGGTCTCCGCGATGCGGTCCAGGTTCGCTTCGAACTTCAGGTGGTGCAGGACCTCGCGCAGGATCTCCTGCCCTGTGCAGTCGGTCATCGGCTTGCCGACGTAGTCACCGGGGCGATCCGGGAAGAGACCGTAGCCCCACCAGACCGTGACGCCGTCGGGCTGCTCGCGGTACACCGGCTGGTGGTTCAGCACGATGGTGAGCAGCCAACTGGAGGACGGGAAGGTCATCAGACCGCCCTCGCCGGCCTCGCGCCCGCTCAGCGCCTCCATCAGCTCGATGAACAGTGGGTCCTTGCAGGTGACCGTGAAGGACTCCCAAGTGGAGTCCTTCACGCTCCGGTCGAAGACGTGAGGGTTACCGAAGTCGTCGCGTCCTCGGGCCAGCCACTGCCACAGCCGCCAGGACCCAGGCTGCTCGGAGGCGGCAGTGACCGGTATCGGGGCCGCGGTGTCGGATCCCAGGCTGGAATTGGCGGTCATGGATCCGTTGGTGACGAGGACGAGGTCTTCGGGTGCCACGTCGATGTCTTCTCTGAGGTCACCGCGGGTGTACAGGATCCGCTCGACGGTGGTCGCGTCACCCGGTGCGAACGCCAGGTCGGTGACCAGGCACCCCGTGCGGATGGTCACCCCTTGGTCGTTCAGCCACTCCTGGAGCGGGCGCACGATGGAGTCGTACTGGTTGTACCGGGTCCGGTAGATCCCTGACATGGTGCCGAAAGTCGGGAACAGGTGGACGAAGCGGTTGAGGTAGCGCCGGAACTCGATGGCACTGTGCCACGGCTCGAACGCGAAGGTCGTGCACCACATGTACCAGAAGTTGGTGGTGAAGAACTCTTCGCCGAAGCAGTCGGAGATCCGCTTTCGGTTCAAGAGGCGCTCAGGTGTGGCCATGCAGGCGACCAGTTCTAGGCGGTCGCGTTCGGAGAAGCCCATGGAGCGGACATCGATGATCTTCCCGTCGCTGTCGACCAGGCGGGCAGCGTCGTCCCAGGGAAAGGCGTCGTGAGCAGCGAAGGTGTCCTCGGTGACCGACTTCGACGGGTCGTCGACGGAGGGGATCGACGACAGCAGATCGTAGGTACAACGGAACTGGCCCTCGAACATTCGGCCGCCCCGCATCGAGTACCCGGTCTCCGCGGTGCCGCCCGCATCCAGGCTGCCACCGATATCCTCCTGCTCCTCCAGCAGGTGGATGTCACGGCCCGCGAATCCGCCGTCGCGGATCAGGAAAGCGGCGGCTGACAGTGCAGCGATACCGCTCCCCACAAGATATGCCTTGGCCATAACATGCTCCTCTTCATCGTCAGTGCGCCCGCAGCTGTCACCGGCCGAAACGCCATCTGCTGTGGGCCGCCGGCGGCTCGTCCCCCCGGGATCACCACTCTTCGCGGTGATCAATGCTGCGGCCAGGGCCTATTGGTGACCCCGGCCCGTCCGACCGGCCCAACGGTGTTCAGGAGATCGGGCTGCAGGGCCCGGGGCCGAGCCCGCTCGCGCCAGGGCGCTCAGGCGTGCGGTACCACCGCGACCGGTGCCGAGCAGTGGTGGAGGACGGCCAGTGTGATGGGGCCGATGTGCCGGCCGATCGGTGAGTGGCTGGTGCGCCGTCCGACGACCAGAAGTGACGTGTCCGCGGAGGCTGTCAGCAGGTGCTCCGCAGGCCTTCCCGGCACGGACTCCGCCATCACCTCGACGGCGGGATACTTGTCCCGCCAGGGACGCAGCATCTCGGTCAGAGCATGCGTCTGTTGAGCTGCGAGAGCGGATTCCGGAGTGCTGCCGACCGTTGCGTCGCGGTACTTGTAGGCCGACGGCATCTTCCAGCAATGGATGACGTGCAGCCTCGCGGAGCGTTGCAGCGCGGCATCGAAGGCGAACTCCAGCAGTTCGTCGCATGGCCGCGCGAGATCGAGGCCGAGAACCACATCGCGGTACGGAGTGTCGGTCGACGGCAGCCCGGCTTTGTCGGGTTGATGTTCGTCCTCTGCGGTCTCACCGGCTCGTACGAGAACCACCGGCCGCTCGGCGCAGGCGACCGTTGCCAGCGATGCTGATCCGATGAGGAAGCCCGAAATGCCCTTGATCCGGGGGGACCCGAGGGCCAGGAGTGCGGCCTCTTCCGCGACGACCGGGAGAACCGCCGCGGGTTGCCCTCCCACCTGGTCGATGACGATTTCCAGCGCGGGGTACTGCCGGGTGAGCTCAGCGGCGGCCTCGCGCGGTATCCGCTGGGCCCAGTGGCGTTGTGCTTCCAAGCCGTCAGATGTCTCGCCGGGATGGGGATGCCAGTTCCAGACGTGGACGAGCCGCACTGGCAGGTTCCTGCGCAGCGCGTCCCGGGCTGCCCAGCGAGCGCCGGCCATGCTTTCAGGGGAGCCGTCCAGGCCGACGGCAATGGGAGCGGACACGAGAGCCACCTCCAGAAGAGAGTTCCGGTGAACTCGTTCGACAGCAGCCTCCGGCTCTCCACACGCCCGGTACAGGGGCCGCACGGCCCGCTCCGGGGCCGATCGGCCTTATCCGCCGCCTTCCGGCGCGTGATCACGGGATCACGCGGGGCCGGTCGGGCCCTTGACAGGGCCCTGCGGCCCCTCCCCCGCGGGTTCACGGCCTTCACGCTGGAATGGAGCAGGTCCGCCGACCCCGGCGCTCCGGTGCTGAAAGGAGTCGATCACGATCGACAGCAGAGGTCCGAGGGGCCCATCATCTCTTCCACCGACGCTACTGAGGAGTGAGCGATGCACCGACACAACGGTTTCCGAGAGCTGGATCGCCGGGAGAGTCTGCGTCTGCTGTCTCTGGTGACGATCGGCCGGGTCATCTACACCGAGGATGCCCTGCCCACCGTTCTGCCGGTGCACTTCCTCCTGGACCCGGACGGTGCCGTGCTGTTCCAGGCGTCCGCCGCATCGCACATGGCCCGCGCGGTCCAGGGTGCGGTGGTCGCGTTCGAGGCGGACCACTTCGACGAGGCGGGCCACACCGGATGGAGTGTGGTGGTCACCGGCCGGGCTTCCGTCGTCACGAACCCGGTGAAGGACGCGCGGTTGAGGTCGAGCGGTCCGCGTCCGTGGCTGGAGACCGGCGACGGGATCTTCATCCATGTCGAACCCGAACTCGTGGCAGGGCGCGTCGTCGACCGGAACGGATACGTGCCGGCAGAGCAGGTGAAACTGTCCGCCGCCGACATGCCCTGACAACGGATCGGGAATGCATCCGGCCCGAACCGGCTATCCCCTCGGTACTGGCGTGTGCCAGACGAGGGTGGTCCCGCCGTCCGGCGGGCAGATCAGCTCCATGTCGCCGCCCAGTTGCAGGGCGCGCTCCCGCAGGTTCCGCAGGCCGTTGCCGTCGCCGTCGCGTTCCGCCGGGAGTCCGACGCCGTTGTCGGTGGTCGTGAGGACGACGTGCCGGCCGTCGGTCTCCAGGGCCACCTGCACGCGGGTGGCGTGTGCGTGTTTCGCGACGTTGCTCAGTGACTCCGCCAGCACCGCCAGCACATGGTCGGCGACCTCCCGCGGCACCTGGGTGTCCAGCAGCCCCTCCATCCGCACGCTCGGCGTGAAGCCGAGGACCGCGGAGGCGTCGGATGCGGCACGCACCGTACGGGCCCGGAGGGTGTGTTCGGCGCCGGTCTCACGGGACCGCAGACCGAAGATGGTCGATCGGATGATCTTGATGGTCTCGTCCAGATCGTCGACAGCGCGCCGGACCCGTTCCGAGGCCTCGGGGTGCTCGATGAAGCGGCCCGCGCTCTGCAGCGTCATCCCGGTGGCGAAGAGGCGCTGGATCGCGAGGTCGTGCAGATCGCGGGCGATCCGGTCCCGGTCCTCCAGCAGCGCGATCTGCTCGGCGCCGGCACGCCGTTCGGCCAGCTCCATCGCCACCGCCGCCTGCCCGGCGAAGCCCTGCAGGGGCTCGATCTCCTCCTCGACAAAAGCTGTTCGTGTGGCCCCGCGGGCCAACAGCAGCACACCGCGCAGCCCGTCCCCGATGCCGATGGGAACCGCCACCGCGGCCTCCAGCCCGGCGATGCGGGGCAAATCCACGGTAATCCGCTCGTCAGTGTTGATGTCTGCGCTGGTCAGAGGCTTTCCTGCAGCGTAGGCCGCACCCACCAGACTGCCCTCGATCGGCACCATCAGACCGCGAATCACTTCCGCGTCGCGTCCGATGGCCAACTCGACCGAGAGCATCAACGGGTCCGGGACCGGTAGCGCGATGAGGGCGAGTTCCGCGCCGGTGATCTCTTTGGCCCGCTCTGCGATGAGGCTGATGACCGCGCTGCGCGGACTGCCTGCCATGAGCGTGTGGGTGATCTCCGCGTTGGCCTGGAGCCACCGCTCGCGCCGCCTGGACTCCTCGTACAGCCGCGCGTTGTCGATCGCCACCCCGGCGGCCACAGCCAGCGTGGCCAGGACGGACTCGTCCTCGGCGTCGAACTGCCCACCGCCGCGCTTCTCCGTCAGATACAGGTTGCCGAAGACGTGGTCGCGCACCCGGATCGGTACCCCCAGGAAGGAGTCCATCGGCGGGTGGTTCGGCGGAAAACCGTACGAGGAGGGGTGATCGGAGATCCGCGGCAGCCGCAACGGGTGCGGATCACGGATCAGGACACCCAGGATTCCGTGCCCCGACGGGTACGCGCCGATCGCCGTGATCTGCTCCGGCGTGAAACCGACCGTCAGGAACTCGCCCAGCCGCTCGCCGTCCGGCCCGATCACCCCCAGCGCCGCGTACTCGGCCTTCACCAGCACGGCCGCCGCCTCGACGATATTGCGCAGCACCTGCTCCAGATCCAGCTCACGCCCGACGGAGAGCACCGCCTCCAGCAGGCCGCGGACCTGGTCCCGGGTGCCGCGCGCCACGTCCAGCCGGCTCTGCAACTCCTCGAGAAGCTCATCGAGCCGCAGTTGAGGAGACTGCCCGGTGCCCTCGTCGCCGTTACCCACCGATATGCCTCCAGGTGCACGTGACGGGATGGAGTCGGTCTCTCAGCTCCTTCCACCGTACTCGCCCCTTAATCACCGCAAGGAGCCCTTCGTCCCTTCCTGGAAGCTCCGGGGGAACAGGAAGGGCCCGGCAAGGGCCTCGGTAGGTGATCATGATGCTTTCGGCGCGAAGCGTGGGAGGCCGAGGAGATGGTGACACCATGGAGCCGGGGCCACTTGGCCCCGGTCACAATCTGTGGTGAGCCGCAGACCGCTCGGTGAGCGCGGTTCGGGTGCTGTCCGCTGGACAGTGAGCCCGGCGCAGGATTCAGGAGCTCTTGATGTCCGACAGCGACCCTCCCTCCCCCGCGGCCGGGATCACGGTCTTCCTCCTCGACGACCACGAAGTGGTGCGGCGCGGAGTACGGGACCTGCTGAACGACGAACCGGACATCACGGTGATCGGCGAGGCCGGCACCGTCGAACACGCCCTCATCCGCATCCCCGCGCTCCGCCCGCAGGTCGCCGTGCTGGACGTGCGACTGCCGGACGGAGACGGAGTGACGGTCTGCCGGGAGCTCCGCTCCAAGATGCCCGAACTCGCCTGCCTGATGCTCACGTCCTTCGACGACGAAGAGGCGCTCCTCGACGCGATCATGGCCGGCGCCGCAGGGTTCGTGCTCAAGCAGATCCGCGGCTCCGACCTGGTCTCGGCCGTCCGCACGGTCGCCTCCGGACAGTCGACGCTCGACCCCAGCGCGGCGGCCAGGCTGATGGCCAAGCTGCGCGGCGCGGAAGAGCCGGCACCGGAACTGGTCGCGCTGCCCAGCCTGACCGAACGGGAGCGGGAGATCCTGGCGCTGGTCGGCGAAGGACTGACCAACCGGCAGATCGGACAGCGGCTCTACCTCGCGGAGAAGACCGTCAAGAACCACATCTCACGCCTCCTCGCCAAGCTGGGAGTCGAGCGACGCGTCCAGGCCGCCGTGATCGCGACCCAGGCCCAGGACCGGCTGAACCACGAAGGACATCACGACACCGGCAACCGGCGGTGACCCGCGCACACTGACCGCTCGTCCCGGGGTCGGGCACCGGCCCATGCAAGGGGCCCACTGCGCGGGCGAGCGGGGCCGACCGGCCCTACCGCGTGCGGCACACCGCGTGTGAACTGACCAAAGGTGCCGTTTCGCACCCGCCGACGGATCGAGTCGAGCGACCAGTCGGCAGTCGTCGCACGCATGGCCGGAATCGGCCTGTCGAGGTGTGGAGAAGATCATGAGCATTGCTTGCGTGGTGGCGGCCGTTGACAGCTCGCCGGAGAGTCTGCGAGCCGTGGACTGGGCGGTCGACGACGCCTTCCGCCGCGGAGTGGGGCTGCGGCTCGTTCACGCGTCTGTCTGGGAGCTGTTCGAACAGCAAACCGTGGACGACATGGAACTCGCGCCCGAGCGTAAGGCCATCGAGGAAGTCCTGGACTCCGCGGCCGAGCGGGCGTCCGCGCGCCGGCCCGGCGTAGCGGTGGACACCGAACTGCTCGCCGAAGACGCCCTGTCCGCGCTGCTCGGCCTGCAGCGCTACTCCCCGCTGCTGGTGCTGGGAACCCGTGGCCGCGGCGGATTCCCCGGGTTGCTGCTCGGCTCGGTGAGCCTGCGGGTCGCCGCGAGGGCCGCGTACCCCGTCGTGGTGGTTCGCGGTGAACGTGAACCCGCGGAGGTCGGGCGCGGCCGTGTGGTGCTGGGTGTGGGGTCGCACGATGTTTCAGCGGCGGCGGAGTTCGCGGTCGAGGAGGCGGCGGCGGGACATGCCGATCTGGAGCTCGTGCACGCCTGGCGCCCCGAGATCGACATGTCGGGGGTGTCAGTGGTGATGGACGCCGGTGCGGCGGCCGACCGAGCCCAGAACCTGCTGGGCGCCGTGCCCCTTCCCGAGACGGGAGTCAGCGGTCTGCGAGTACGGCGCAATGCCGTGCAGGGCAGGTCTGCCTCCAACTTGCTGCGTGCAGCCGCCGGAGCAGACCTCCTGGTACTCGGCGCACGCCGCCGGCACGAGCATCCGGGCCTCCAGCTCGGCTCGGTGAACCACGCCATGCTGCACCATGCCCCCTGCCCGGTGGCGATCGTGCCCGCTCGCTGACCGCCGCCGGAGGCGGTCGCCTTGCACCGGGGACGGCCGCTAAGGGGGCGCACACCACGCTGCGGCCGCGATACCGCCCGGTGCATCGCAGGTTCTGCTCCTTGCACGCACGGTTGTCGTCGCCTTTGGAGGGCCCGACCAGACTGATCCACGAGGACCATTCGGCGTTCAGCGGGACCTTCGGCCCCTCACACATCCGGGGACGACAGAGCACGCTGGATGCAGAACAACAGCCACTACACATCGTTGAGTTGGGCCGAGACGCAGACGCGGCGCCCGTCGCCGCACGCACGCAGACCCCGTCGATGCCGTCCGTCCCCCGAACACCCGCGGTGGTCCCATCACGGCGGCAGTCCCTCAGCCCGTCCCCGTAGAGCGCGGTCGGCACGAAAAGCAGGCGGCGAACCAACCTCAGGAGATCGACATGCCGAAGCAGACCCAGGGACCCGCCCGACGTGTGGTCGTCGGGGTGGACGGGTCGGAGTGTTCCACCTCAGCACTGCGCTGGGCGATGGCCTACGCACAGCTGACCGACGCCACAGTCGAAGCCATCACCACATGGCAGAACCCCGACATGTACGCGTACAGCTACGGGTGGGTCCCCGGCGTCATCGACCTCGGTGACATCGCCGCAAGCATCCAGAAGAACCTCGACGAGGTCGTCGCCAACGAGTCGGGGCGCCTCGACCGGCCGGTCGAAGTACTGGCCCGTGTGGTGGAAGGCCATCCCGCAGAGGTCCTGCTGGCCGCAGCAGCGGGAGCCCAGTTGCTGACCGTGGGCACCAGGGGACACGGCACCTTCGCCGGGATCCTCCTCGGCTCGGTCAGCCAGCACTGCGTCCAGCACGCACCGTGCCCGGTCGTCGTCGTTCCTGAATGAGGACCTGCCGGCCGGCTCCTCCGTACCGCCCCGCGAAAGAGAGCCTGGTCGGCCCCAACCCATCGCCACACCGGCGCCATCGGATCCGTACACCATCGATCATGCCGGGAGGCAGCCATGATGAACACGACAGCAGTGAAAGCAGGACGGGGACCCGTCGAACGGCATCCGGGCGAGCAGGTATCACTCGGCTCCTTCGCGACCTACGACGAGGCGCAGAGCGTCGTCGACTACCTCGCCGACCACGAATTCGAAGTGGAGACCACCCAGATCGTCGGAAGCGATCTCCGGATGGTGGAGCAGATCACCGGGCGGCTGAACTGGGGGCGCGCCCTGCTCTACGGAGCCACGAGCGGCGCATGGTTCGGAGTCTTCGTCGGCCTGCTGCTGAGCATCCTGAGCACGACAGCCTTCTGGAAGGCCATGGTCTGGGGGCTGAGCTGGGGCGTGCTGTTCGGCGGGATCTTCGCGCTGTTCCAGTTCGCGATGACCGCGGGACGCCGGGATTTCACGTCCAGAAGCGCCGTCATTCCCAGTCGCTATCAAGTACTGGTCATGGCGTCGCACGGCGATCACGCGCGATCAGTACTCAGCACCCGGTGAGCACCCGGCAGGCCGAGACCACGGCTCGCCGCTGCCCTCGACGCTAGGAGACATCCGGGCTCGACAGAGCCGGCCGACGGGTCCCCCGTCGGCCGGCTCACTGGCGCTTCGAAGTGCACCGGGTGGACGACACACTCACCGTGACCTGGCACCACCCACCTGGTGATCAGGCCTTCTCCAGGCGGAAACCGGTGATGAGGCCGGGCCGAATGCTCAGCACACAGCCCATCGGGCCGCCGACCAACGGACGCCGCAGTTCTCCGTACCGCTGGCCGTCGCGGCCATCCGTTACGGGCAGCGCGTAGCCGGTGACGACCACGCTCCAACCGAGGTCCGTCTTCGGGTCGATGGCATCGGCCTCGTAGGCCACGACAATGCCGGGGCAGTCGTCGGGTGCCGTGAGCGCGGCGATGTCCCCGCCGTCGAACACCCGGAGGACGATGTCCCCGGCGTCGATGATGTGGTTGACCGGGCGTACTGCCGGCAGTGCGTGGCTGGTGAAGACAATGCGGCCGAGGGAGACCGTGCCGAGCAGTCTCAGGGCTTCGTCGGGTTCGAGCATCGCCGTACGCCGCGGCCCGATTGCGGTGCGATCGGCCGTCGGCGTGCTCGGGGTGATCCCCTGGTACATCCTGATCGCCTCCCTCTCCAAATCCCCTGCAGATCACCGCTGTGCAGAACACCGAGTGCTTCCTGTGCGGCTGGGCCATCGCCTTCGCGATCCTCAGCCGAGGGGAACTGCGATCACTGGGCAGTGTGCCCGGTGGAGCAGTCCGTGCACGACGGAGCCGAGCCGCATGCCGGTGTAGCCGCCCCGGCCTCGGCGGCCCACGACCACGGCCAGTGCGTGTTCGGCGGCGCCTGCGAGTTCCTCCACCGGGTGGCCGGTCGGTACCTCGTGCTTCAGCGCGACGTCCGGGTACTGCTGCGAAAAGCCGGCCGTCATCTCGGACAGCATCCGTCGCTGAGCCTGCAGTGCGTCCTCCTGGGAGCCTGCGCTGAAGAACTCCGAGGTACGACTCAGGCGACGCGAGCCCAGCACGATCATGCGAGCCTGCCCGGACATTCACCCGATCACCGGGGTGGGGAACCCATCGACCAGATCCACGGCCGGATCGATCCCGGGGTAGCGCTCCCGGCTCCAGGCGGCGGACGCTCTGAGGACTTCCGATGCGGTCTGGTGCAGCGTGATGCTGCGGGAGGTGTCGTCAACGTGCTGCGTGTCGTGCCGCGGTGTCGTTCGCCGACGCCGGTCATGACGTGCTCCTTTGCTCACGGTCCTGCCGCGGAATGAGCTGCACGGGACAGTGGGCGTGGTGCACCAGGCTGTGCGTCACCCGCCCGAGAGTGGGTCCGATGTCGCCGGGCGACCGCCGGCCACCCATCACCAGCAGGTCCGCGTGTTGCGAGGCCTCGACCAGAACGCCGGCCACGGAAACGCTCTTCTCCGCGTCCAGCTGAACGGTCAGGCAAGGGAACTCCTGACGGATCCGATCCGCCACCGCGGCCAAGTGATGAACCTGCTCGCCGGCCATTTCCCCCAAGCCGTCGACCATGGTCACGACGTTCCCGACGGACTGCAGGACGTTCCACACCTGCAGCATGCGCAGCGAGGCTTTGCGAAGGACAGCCTCGCGCGCCGCGTATCGGGCGACATCAAGGTCGTTCTCGTCGCGGACCGCGGCAAGCACCGTTGCCTTCTCGGCCCCGTTGTCGATCCCTCTGAACACGATGACGGGCGACGTGGCACCCGCCATGACCTTCAGGCCGACGGAGCCCAGCAGGAGGGAAGTGAACCCGCCCAGCCCGCGGTTGCCGACCACAATCGTGCCGTGCGGTCCGGCGAACCGGTGCAGACTCGGGGCGGGTGCACCGCGGCTGAGCTCGGTGCTGATGTCCAGGCCGGGATGCTGTTCCCGGACCACGGCGGCGATGTCGTCCAGTAGTTCGCGGCCTGCTTTGCACTCGCGCTCGATGCCCGCTTCCGAAACGTAGGCCTCTCGGCCGTCCGTGTCGGCGGCGTACACGATGTGCAGGGCGCGCTCACGGTGCACGGCCTCGACCGCTGCCCACAGCGCTGCGTGACGGGCCGACTCCGAACCATCGACGCCGACGATGACGGAGCCGACTTCGGAGCCGCTCGTGGTGCTTTCCATGGTTCCTCCTCACCGAGAACCACCAAGGGTCCAGCTCTCACGCTGCCACAGCGGACTCTCCACGCGGAGGGCCGTTCAGGTCTCAGACGTGGGCCAAGATTCCCCGTGTACACCCTCCTCAACAGCGGGCTGCTGCGTGCGGAGTGCGTGGATCTCGCGTCCCTGGTGGGCGGGGGGCTGGTCGGTCCGGCCAGGGGCCGTTTGGCCCCTCCTCCGCTTCCGTTTCCCGGGCCACTCTGAAAGACCGCAGACCCGCGGCTCCACCAGCTACCGCGGGAACGTGCCCCCAGGAGGTTCCCGCCATGAAACACCATGTGACCGTCGGCATCGACGGGTCACTCGAGAGCCGGGCAGCAGCCATGTGGGGCGCCAGGGAGGCGTCCTTGCGGGGGGTCCCGTTGCGACTCGTCCACGCGGTCGAATGGCCCATGAGCCCTGCCATTCCGCGGTTGGGCCGGGAGAGCGCCGACCGTTGGGCCGACGAGGCCCTCACCGAGGCTTCGGAGGCCGTGCGCCGCCGGTACCCGGGCCTGGAGATCACCATCCGCTGTCTCTCCGGCAGGCCGGCCGCAGCCCTGGCAGCCGAGGCCACCGACGCAGGGCTGCTCGTCCTCGGCTCCCGTGGCCTGGGCGGCCTGGTCGGCTTCTTCGTCGGTTCGGTGGGCATGTCGACGCTCGCGGCCACGGAAACCCCGGTGGCCCTCGTACGGCCGCCGCGGGAAACCGCGGACACGGAGCCCGCCGGTTACGGGGAGATCGTCGTGGGCGTGGACATCCACGAGGCCGCCGACAAAGTCCTCTCCTTCGCCTTCGAGGAAGCCGCCCGTCGCAACTGCGCCCTGCGGGCCGTGCATGGTTGGAAGCTTCCTCCCGCCTACGAGTACATCCCCTTCTTCGACCCCGACAACGAACGGGACATCGGCCGGAGTGTCACGCAGATGCTGGAGGACATGCTGAAGCCGTGGCGTGACAAGTTCCCCTCCGTTCGCGCCGACTCCCAGGTGTTCATGGGACCTGCCGGCAGCCGACTGGTCCAGGCTTCGGTGGGCGCCGACCTCGTCATCGTCGGCCGGCATCTGCGCCGCTCGCCCCTGGGCGCCCATCTCGGGCCGGTCGCCCACGCCGTGCTGCACCACGCCACGGCGCCGGTCGCCGTCATCGCCCACGACTGACACCGCGGAGCACAGCTCCGAACGAAGGCGGTACGTCCACGGCCCAGGCCGTTGAGCTCACAACCGGTGTGCGCTGCGGCTGGTCGCCCTCCAGCTCCGACATCCTCATGCGCTTTGATAGAATTGCAAAAAATGGCAATTCATTACATGCTGTGAGTGCTGTGCCTGCAGTCATCGATGGCACAGGACGAAGCCCAGTCCGGTGGGAGCCGGCGATGAGGAGGGCGCGCTGTGGCGGTTCCGCTGTATCAGGCCAAGGCAGACTTCTTCCGAATGCTCGCGCATCCGGTGCGGATCCGGGTACTGGAGCTGCTGCAGGACGGGCCCGTACCGGTCCGGAAGCTGCTGACGGCGATCGAGGTGGAGCCGTCGAGTCTGTCGCAGCAGCTCGCCGTGCTGCGGCGGTCCGGGATCGTCACGTCCACCCGGGACGGTTCGACCGTGGTGTACGCGCTGGCCGGCGGGGACGTGGCGGTGTTGATGTCCGTGGCGCGCACCATCCTCGCGCAGGTCCTCACCGGTCAGAACGAGCTTCTTGCCGAGCTGCGGCAGAACGAGGTCGTCTCCCGGTGAGTACGGTGCTGCACGATTTCTGGGGTTCGATCCGCTCGCTGCTCCCGATCCGGGCGGACTTCTCCGGGATGCGACGGCAGCCGCGCCGGGACCTGCTGGCCGGGTTGACGGTGGCGATCGTGGCGTTGCCGCTGGCTTTGGGGTTCGGGGTCTCGTCCGGGCTCGGCGCGGAGGCGGGGCTGGCCACCGCTGTGGTGGCCGGCGCGGTGGCGGCCGTCTTCGGCGGGTCGAATCTGCAGGTGTCCGGGCCGACCGGGGCGATGACCGTGGTGCTGGTGCCGATCGTGGCCCGGTACGGGCCGGGCGGGGTGCTCACCGTCGGGCTGATGGCCGGGCTCATCCTGATCGCACTGGCTGTGGCGAAAGCCGGGCGGTACATGAAGTACGTTCCGGCGCCGGTCGTCGAGGGCTTCACACTAGGCATCGCCTGCGTGATCGGACTGCAGCAGGTGCCGGCGGCGCTGGGTGTGGCCACGCCGAAGGGCGAGAAGGTTCTCGTCGTGGCATGGCGCGCGGTGGAGGAGTTCGCGGTGCATCCGAACTGGACGGCCATCGGCCTGTCGGCCGGTGTCGCGGCGCTGATGCTGGCCGGTGCCCGTTGGCGTCCGACGGTGCCGTTCTCCATCGTCGGGGTCATCGCAGCGACCCTCGCGGCACAAGCCGCCCACTTCGACGTGGCTCGGATCGGGCATCTGCCGGCCGGCCTTCCCGCGCCCTCGCTCGGATTCCTGGATCTGTCCACGGTGTCCTCGCTGCTGGCTCCCGCGATCGCGGTGGCCGCGCTCGCCGCGCTGGAGTCGCTGTTGTCGGCGACCGTGGCCGATGGCATGACAGTGGGGCAGAGACACGATCCGGACCGTGAACTGTTCGGGCAGGGGCTGGCCAACCTGGCCGCGCCGCTGTTCGGCGGAGTCCCCGCGACGGCGGCCATCGCGCGCACCGCAGTCAACGTGCGTTCCGGGGCGGGTTCCCGGCTGGCCGCGCTCACCCACGCCGTGGTCCTGGCGGCGATCGTGTTCGCGGCGGCGCCGCTGGTGGCCCGGATCCCGTTGGCCGCGCTGGCGGGGGTGCTGCTGGCCACCGCGATCCGGATGATCGAGGTCGGTTCGCTGCGGGCGATGGTCCGTGCCACGCGGGGTGATGCGCTCGTCCTGATCCTCACCGCGCTGGCGACACTGGCACTCGACCTCGTGTACGCAGTTGTCCTGGGGCTGGTGGTCGCGGCGGTGGTCGCCCTGCGCGCGGTCGCCCAGCACGCCCGGTTGGACCGGGTCCCGTTGGAACACGACCCGGCGGGCGATCACAGCGTCGAGGAGCATGAACTGCTGGCCGAGCACATCGTGGCGTACCGGATCGAGGGACCGCTGTTCTTCGCCGCCGCGCACCGCTTCCTGCTGGAGCTGACCGATGTCGCCGATGTGCGGGTGGTGATCCTGCGACTGTCACGGATCACCGCTCTGGACGCCACAGGGGCACTGGTCCTCAAGGACGCGGTGCACAAGCTGAGCCGTCGCGGGATCACCGTGATGGCATCGGGCATCCAGCCCGGCCAGCGGCAGGCTCTGGACGCGCTCGGTGTGCTGGATCTTTTGTACGCCGACGGCAGAGTCTTCAGCACCACGCCGGAGGCGATCCGCGCGGCCCGAACCCACCTGCAGCGCACGGGAGTTCTGGCGATTCCCGCGCAAGCCGCCAAAGTCCCTACCGAGGAGCCGGCCGGATGACCTCCACGACCCGCAGAATGACGGAAATGATGGGGCCCGAAGCCCTGTGGCTGCTCAGAGGCACCACCGGTGGCCGTCTGGTGTTCGTCCAACGCGGGCTGACCCAGGTGCGGCCGGCGGTCCATGTCCTGGAGAACGGTCGTCTCATCGTCCGCGTCCCGGCGCCCGAAGGCGCCCTCGCGGGACCAGCCGTTGTGACGTACAACGCCGAGGAGATCGATGCGGCACGGCGCAGCGGGTGGTCGATCAGCGTCACCGGACCGGTCGGACTGATCGTTGACGTCGACGAGGCCGCGCACTACCGCCGTACGCTCCCCGGCTGGGTCTTCGGTCCGCATGACACGCTCGCCCACATCAGCCCGCAGACCGTTCGCGGCTATCGGCTTGCCGCTGCTACCGCCGCCGCTGCGGAGATTGCCGGTTCAGGAAGGTCGAACGGTTCGTGACCCGGATCGCTGACTTGCATCACCGGCACGTGATGACCGTTCCCATGGCGCCCGGTGCGGTGGCCCGGGCTCGTGAGGCCGCCGAAGACGTCTACCGCGCCTGGGGCATCAACCGGGCCCACCCGGTCATGGGACCCGCACTGCTCATCCTGAGCGAGCTGGTCGCGAACAGTGTCCGGCACGCCGCTACGGCGTCCCCGCAGGCCACCGTCACGTACGCGGCCGGGGCGGATGTTCTGGCCTTCGCGGTTCACGACCGCCATCCCCATCAGCCGGACCTGGTCGAGTTCGCCGTCGCCGGTGGTGGCCTGGCGATGATCGCCGAGCTGACCGCCGAACTCGGGGGCACCTGCACGGTGCGGCCCGACGCCGACGGAGGCGGGAAGAACATGTGGATCACCCTTCCGCTGTAGAAGCCCGCCCGCAGCGGTCACATCGCAGAAGAAAGCGCGAGACTGACATGACGATCCAATGGCACTACACCACCCTCGATGGTCTGGGGCTCCTGTCCGTCTCCGGCTTCCTGGGCGCCGACTCCGTCTCACGTTTCGGCGGAGCGGTGGGCTGGGTGCAGGCGCGAGGCGCCGGCCCCGTGATTCTCGACCTGGCTCTCCTGCAGGGATGGTCAGCAGCGGGGCAGGAGGCCGTGACCGAAGCGGCCCGCCGCCTCGCTGCCGTCGGCCGGCCGCTGGAACTCGCGGCGATCCCTGCGGACGGGCTGGTCGTCCCCGCCGATTCGCATCCGCCGGTGACCATCCACTGCGACCTGGCTGCGGCTCTGACCGCGCATCAGGTGTCTGCGGAGGACCCGAGCGGCCAGCAGGAGTGGAGGACCACCGGTTGGCCGAACAACGGAGTGCCGGCCACGGCCTGATCCACGGGCCGGCTTGTCAGGGCTGGCTGTATCCGTCCAGGAAGGTGCCGATGCGGGTCACCGCGTCGGCCAGATCAGCGGCGCGCGGCAGCGTGACGAGCCGGAAGTGGTCGGGCTCGGACCAGTTGAAGCCCGTTCCCTGAACCACCAGGATGTGCTGGGCCTTGAGCAGGTCCAGAACCATCAGGGCATCGTCCTTGATCCTGTAGACCTTGGGGTCCAGGCGGGGGAAGGCGTACAGGGCGCCGCGCGGCTTGACGCAGGAGACGCCGGGGATGTCGTTGAGGAGTTTCCATGCGATGTCGCGCTGCTGCCGCAGCCGTCCGCCGGGCAGCAGAAGGCCGCCGATCGACTGGTGGCCGCCGAGGGCCGCGGCGATGGCGTGCTGGGCGGGCACATTGGCGCACAACCGCATGTTGGCCAGGATGTTGAGGCCCTCGACGTAGCTGGCGGCGTGGGCTTTGGGGCCGCTGATCGCCATCCAGCCGGAGCGGAAGCCGGCCACGCGGTACGCCTTGGACAGCCCGTTGAACGTCAGGCAGAGCAGGTCCGGGGCGAGGGATGCGGTGCAGGTGTGGGTCGCGTCGTCGTAGAGGATCTTGTCGTAGATCTCATCGGAATACACGATGAGGTGGTGGCGGCGGGCGATGTCGACCAGGCCGCGCAGGAGTTCGTCGTTGTAGACCGCACCGGTGGGGTTGTTGGGGTTGATGACGACGAGGGCGCGGGTGCGGTCGGTGACTTTGGCCTCGATGTCGGCCAGGTCAGGAAACCAGTCGGCTTGTTCGTCGCAGCGGTAGTGCACGGCGGTGCCGCCGGCCAGTGACACCGCCGCGGTCCACAGCGGGTAGTCCGGGGCGGGGACCAGTACCTGGTCCCCATCGTTGAGCAGGGCCTGCAGGGCCATCTGGATGAGTTCGGAGACGCCGTTGCCGAGGTAGACGTCCTCCGCCGTCAGATCCTCGATTCCTCGCTCCCGGTAGTGGTCCACGACCGCGCGGCGCGCGGCGGGCAGGCCCTTCGCGTCCCCGTAGCCGTGGGCGTCAGCGAGGTTGCCGAGGATCTCCTTCAGGATCTCCGGCGGGGCCTCGAAGCCGAAGGCCGCCGGGTTGCCGGTGTTGAGTTTCACGACGGGGTGCCCCGCGGCCTCCAGCCGCATCGCCTCGTCGAGCACCGGTCCGCGAATGTCGTAACAGACATTCGCCAGCTTGGCGGACTGGGTCACCTGCATGCGCATCGCCTTACGGGTAATCGACGGTCAGGTCACGGATACCCGTGAACAGGTCGCAATGGAGGACGCCGGGCATCGGAACGTCACCTCAAGCCCGTACTCGGGTCGCGTTCGGGCAGGGGGCTGGGTCATCGGGCATTCCCGTTGCTGGACGCCGACCGGTGCAGCGCCCGGAGTGCGCCCGTCACCAGGCGTCGCGGGTGAGGCGGTAGCCCGTGATGCTCCGGGGGTGGATGAGCAGGAAGTGCTCGGCGTGCACCGTTGCCGTTGCACCCAGTCGCGCCCGGTAGTGCCTCAGGCGGGTGCCGGTGATCTGGTCGGCGAGACCGGTGACGATGACGGTCCATCCGGTGTGGTCCCGCATGTTGATCTGGTCGACCTGATACGTGAGCTGCCGGGGGAAGGCGAACCGGGATGCGGGGGCGGGCCGTTGCGCGCGCAGGATGAGCTGTCCGTCGTCGAGCAGGTGATGCTGGACAGGGATGGCCGCCAGGGCAGGATCGCAGCGTGTCAGCCGGCCGGCCCTGTCGGACGCCAGCAGGGACCGGGCCATGTCCGCAGAAACGGGAAGCAGGCGGGGCAGAGCTTGCGTCATCGGTGGGCTCCAATGTGGGAAGCGCTCTGTGGGCATGGGCCGGCCGAGGGCGCCAAGACGCGCGGGCGAGCTCCCACAGCCGGATCGCCTGCGGTGGAACAGGCCGGGCCGAATACCCGCGCCTGCCGTCGCGTACGAGCCCACGCCATGGCTCGGCGCCAGATCCCCCTCGCCCCGGGCCCCGGCACGGGTATCCGCGGTGTGCGGCAGGAGGAGCCCGGGCCACGGCACGACGTCAAGATCACCTCTGCCTCACTGCGGCAGGCTGGACGTGGACCGGCAGTTCGACATCGTGCGCCCGTCCCAGCCGCTGCAGTTCCTCCATGTCGACCGAGTACACGGCGACCATCCAGACGTCTCCCGCCTCGGCGGCATCAGCCAGCGCCTGACACAGCGTGGCCGCCTGCCGCTGCAGAGCGGCCCTGAATCCCTCGCCCATCAGCAACTCCCCTTGTTTTCCGCCCACACCCGGTAGCGGGGAACGACGGACAGGCAACAGCCATCGGCGCACCTGTGCAGTCGGTGAAGTGGCCGCTCCGGATGTCAGGGCCTCGGAGCGGCCACTAGATGACAACCTTAGCACTTGCTAAGATTGGCAACTATGAAGAATGGAATGAAGAGGCGAATGCGGATCACACCCATCCGTGGCGACGAAGCTCCGGTCCTGCTCTGCCCCGCCTGCACCCTGCGCTGCAGGCCCGCCGCCCTCGACGGGAGCAGCCACTGCCCGCGGTGCGGGAACGACCGCATGCTGCACCCGTTCTCCGCCACCGCACGCCGTGCAGGTGCGATCCCCAGCAGCGAGCGACGGGGGCGAAAGTAGCCATGGAGTGGAATTTCGAAGACTACAACGGCACCGGCGTGCTGCATCTGTACGGCCATCTGGGCCGGCGGGTGACCGACCGGTTCACCGGAGCGGTCGGCTGGGCCCGGGCACGAACCACGGGAACGCTGGTACTGGACATGTCCGGGCTGATGGGCTGGAGCCCGGCCGGAGAGGCCGCGATCCTCGCCGCCGCGCCCGCCGGCTTGGCGCTGTGCGGGCTCCGAGGTCGCCCCACACCGCTGCTGACCTCGAATTCCCTGGTCGGCGTCCGAGTCTTCCCCGACCTGAATGCCGCTTTGGCGGCTCTTGCCCCGGCTCCGGAGCCCGCGGACGCCGGCCGACGACGGCAGACGGGGCCCTCGCGCGCCGCCTGAACGAGGAGAGCATCATGGAATTGCTAAAGTCGGCAAGAGATCAGTTCCTTGCTTCGCCCGGGTCGGGACAGGGTGCTCGCACGCCGTTGCTGCCCGGAATCCACCGACCATGTGCCGGGACCCGGCCCCGGAACCCTGGAGGCGGCCCACGTGAGCGCCCCGCTGTACCAGCTCAAGGCCGACTTCTTCAAAACCCTCGGCCATCCGGTCCGCATCCGCGTGCTGGAACTGCTCAGCCAGCGGGAACACGCGGTGGCGGAAATGCTGCCCGAGGTGGGAATCGAAGCCGCCCACCTCTCCCAGCAACTCGCCGTACTGCGCCGCGCGAACCTCGTGGCAACCCGCAAGGAGGGCTCCACCGTCTACTACCGGCTCACCAGCCCCCAGGTGGCCGAGCTCCTGACGGTCGCCCGCACCATCCTCAGCGGCGTCCTGGCCGGCCAGGCCGAGCTCCTGCAGGACCTCCGTGCCACCAATCCCACCCTGACGACCTCGCCACCCGGCCCCTCCTGACCGGGCCGCGGGCCCGAACCTTTCGGAGCCGACCATGACCGATGCCGCCCGCCCGACCGTCGCCGACGCCATGGCGCTCCCCGAGCTGCACGTGAGCGACCACACGACCATCGACCGAGCCCTCGCCGTGCTCCACGGCGCCCGCACCGACCACGTCCTCATCCGCGACGACGAGGGTCACTGCGCCGGCATCGTCACCCGCGATCAGCTCACCGCCCACAGCGCCCAGCCCTGGTATACCGAGGCCACCCGCGTGCGCGACATCCCCCACGACTGCAGTCCCTTCGCCCGCCCCGACATGCCCCTCAGCGAGGCCGAGGCCACCATGCGCGAGAGGTCACTGGCCGTGTGGCCCGTCGTGGACGACGACGGCGTTGCGCTCGGCGTCCTCACCCTCGGTCCGAACCCGAGGACGGCGGCGTGACGGCCACCGGCGCAGCAGCTGGAAGCGGCCCCTCCGAAGAAACGCTCACCTGCCATGCCGTGGCCAACCTGCGGCCCGGGCGGGGAATTGAGCCCTGCGGCCCGCAACATGCCGCCTAGCGGTGCCTGCCCTTGCAGTTCGGTCCCACCGCAGGCACAGCGTGCGCGTTCCCGCTCTCCAGAGGCCCTATAGTTGCTAACATTGGCAATTAACGAGTCTCGTAGATTCAGGTGACCAACGGACCACCCCAGAGGGCCGACTTCCCGCACCTGGTTCAACCTGACACCCACGAACGGCGGCCGCCCCGCAGGAGAACCCCCGCTCCAGCAATGCGGGGTGGCCGCTGCACCACTTGCAAGGCGCCCCATCGATTGACGGGCAAGGGCCTGGATGAGTCCGCGGCGCGGGATCCGCGACACCGGGGGTCACGGAGGCCGCATCGCCACGACCCGGGCAGGAGCCGCACCCAGCACACCGACGTAACCCTGGTCACCGGACCATGACACGGAGCATGGCCGAGCCACTGCACCGAACCGTCACGGCAACGCCCCAGCCCTGACTGACTCATCAGTGCGAGTGGGCCCCCAGGTAGAAGAGCAGCCAGAGGAATCCGGCAAAAAGATGCCCCGCGACGACGTAGACCATCACTCGCAGAACGACTGCTTTCTCCTTGTATTTTTCGCTTCCGTTTCCCGCGGTGCTGGCCTGGGGCCCACCTGTCGTCTCGCCTGTCATATCCGGTCTCCATTCGTCTGCGGGAACGAGCGTCCGAGGTCAACCCCGTCGGGCGCGTTGGCATTCGCTTCTGCGGGCCTGGGCGGATCCGCGGGGCATACCGCCTCTGCAGCACGCACAGCAAACACACCGACTTCCCGGCCCCGCACAGGACTGGTGGCACATGACCGACATGGACAGCGAGCGCGATCTCTACGGCTGCCGACCGTGCTGCGCAATTGCGGACGGCTTCGCAGACCAGCTGACCGACGACCTGCTCTGGCCTGCCGGCGCTCCGCTACGACGCTTCAACGGATGACCTGATCCCCGTTGACTGCGGCATCCGCTTCCTGGTCCGCGTGAAGTTCTGCCAGCAGACCCTCCTGGCCCGCCAGCAACTGCCCCAGGGTCCGCCGTGCGGCTTGCAGCAGATCCGCCACATCCGCGCCCGCCAACTCATAGTTCACGGTTGCCCCCGAACGGCTGGCGACCACGATCCCCGAACGTCGCAGAACAGCCAACTGCTGCGAAAGGTTCGACGGCTCGACCTCAATTGCGGCCAGGAGATCCCGAACCGGCATAGGCCCAGCTTGGAGGAGCTCCAGCACACGGATGCGTACCGGATGTCCCAGCATTCGAAAGAACTCCGCTTTCGCCTGATACAGCGGAATCTGCACGTTCAGCAACGTCTCGTCTCCCACCTTCTGCAGCGTTCGCTTGCGCCGAGCTCCGCCACGAACGCTGGGCAGCGTTCCCGTCCTCCGGCCGCCGCCCTCACGCCACGCGAGTCGACCTGTTCACACCTCACGTCGATGAATGGCCTCGTCACACCTCGCCACTCGATCCTCATCCATTACGCAGTCCGTTAAATGCCAAATTGAAGAACTCTTCAAGCATAAGTCATGTTGGGCCGGCCGGGCGGGCCTGCTGGTCACCCGGCCCGCCCGCCAGGGTTCATGGGGCCGGTCGGGCCCTTGGCAGGGCCCTGCGGCCCCTCCCCCGGCGGGGGCACGGCCTTCACGCTGGAACGGAGCCGGTCCGCCGGCCACCCGGCGACCTCGGGGACGGAACGCTATGCCGCGCCGCACCGAATTCGCCGGCTGTGAAAGCTGTCAGGAGACCTGTGATGACCGAACGCGTACTCGTCGCGTATGCATCGAAGAACGGCTCCACCGCGGGCATCGCCACGATGATCGCCGAGGCGCTGCGCGAGCAGGGTCTGGCGGCGGAGGCCCGGGCTGTCGGTGAGGTGGAGAGCGTCGGCCCCTACGACGCTGTTGTCCTCGGCGGCGCCCTGTACGCGGGCCGGTGGCGCCGGGAGGCGGTCCGCTTCGCCTGGCACCACGAGGCGGATCTGGCCGAACGGCCCGTCTGGCTGTTCAGCAGCGGGCCTCTCGACGCCACAGCCCGTGAAGGCCTGATCCCTCCGGTGCCCGGTGTCCAGCGCCTCGTCGACCGTCTCAAGGCACGCGGACATGTCACGTTCGGCGGCTGCCTGCAGGACGGCTCCAAGGGCCGGATCGCCCGCATGATCGTCAAGTCCGGCCGGGGCGGTGACTTCCGCGACCCGGAGCAGATCCGGCTGTGGGCACGCGGTGTCGCACGCGAACTGGTCAAGGAGGTCGCGACACCGTGAAGAAGCACCTGTGGTGGCGGCAGCGGCGGAGCAATCCGCTGTGCCGTCGCTCGGACGTGATCGAGAGTTGGGTGAACCTGGTAACGGCGCTTGCGCTGTTGCTCCTTCTGCCCGCGGCCGCTTTCACCGCCGGGCGCGCGGCCCACGCCGCCGGTGTCCAGGCGTCGAGGGAGCAGCGGGCGTCGCGGCATCCCGTGGCAGCGGTCCTGCTGGAGAACGCGCCGGAGGCGGTTCCGCGAGCGGGCGGCGGCAGTGTGCACTATGACGTCAAGGTGCGCTGGACCGGTGTCGCAGGAACCGTGGGGACCGGCACGGTGAAGGCGGATTCCGGAAGTCTGCGCGGCTCGAGAGCCACGGTGTGGCTGGACCGGACAGGGCGGCAGGTTCCGGCGCCCGTAGCGGGCGAGGAACTCATGTCGCTGACGTGGGTCGGTGGTGCGCTGGGCGCCGTCTGCTCGGCATTCGCGATCGTCATGGTGCGCGGGCTGGTCCGCCGGGGTGCCGATCGACGGCGCATGGCGGAATGGGAACGGGCGTGGGCGTTGACCGCTCCTGAGTGGGGTCGGCGTCCGGTGTGACGACGAACCGCGCCTCGACGCCAGCACCGAGCAGGTCGGACTTGACGTACCCGGTCGACTGAACGGGCCCTCGGAGTAGGGACGTTCGGCCCGGTCGTCGGGACTGCGGGCCCCTGCGCTCCCGCTCCCGGCGACGGCACATTGGGACCGGACGCGGTTGCCGCGTCCCTCCTCCAGATCCCGGAAGGGATAGCCACCATGGCAGTCCACGAGCACCCGCAACAGCGCACCGGGTTCCACCTGTCGGCACGACACAGGGTCGGGACCTCGGCAGAGTCCGGCACGGCGCAGGCTCTGGCCGCGATGTCGACCAGCGCCCGCGTCCTCGCCGGGATCCGGGTCCTGACCGGGTTCATCTTCCTGTGGGCCTTCCTCGACAAGGCGTTCGGCTGGGGTTACGCGACCTCGTCGGGCAAGGGCTGGGTCGACGGCGGCTCACCGACGAAGGGCTTCCTCAGCGGGGTCTCCGCCGGCCCCATGGAGTCCACGTTCCATTCCTGGGCGGGCGCCGGCTGGGCGAACTGGCTGTTCATGCTCGGTCTGCTGAGCATCGGAGTGGCCCTGACGGCCGGGGTCGCACTGCGGTTCGCCGCCGTGGCGGGCACGGCCATGATGGGGCTGATGTGGATGGCGGAGTGGCCGCCGGCCCGGCATGCCTCCGACGGCTCGCTGAGCATGTCCAGCAACCCGCTCGTCGACTACCACCTGCTGTACGCGGCCGTCATGATCGCGCTCGCCGTCGCCTCCGCAGGCACCGTCTGGGGCCTCGGCCGGATCTGGGCCCGCCTGCCGGTCGTCCGCGACCACCGCTGGCTGCTCTAACCCCCACCCGGCACCCGCCCAGCACCGTTGCGTCCTGCCACGTCGCACGACCCGGCGGGACACGACGGACCATCACCGACCGAACGAGGAGACGTCATCATGGCCATACGTGTGGGCATCAATGGATTCGGCCGCATCGGGCGCAACTACCTGCGCTGTGTCCTGGACCGGGCCGACGGCGGCACCGCCCCGGTCGAGGTGGTGGCCATCAACGACATCGCCCCGGCCGCGACGCTGGCCCACCTTCTGGAGTTCGACTCGACCTTCGGACGCCTCGGACGGGCGATCAGTCACGACGAGGAGTCGATCACGGTCGACGGCAGGCGCATCGTGGTGACCGCGGTCCGCGACCCGTCGGAACTGTCCTGGGGTACCTACGGGGTGGACATCGTCATCGAGTCCTCGGGCCGCTTCCGGACCCGCGACGAGGCAGCGCTGCATCTGAAGGCCGGAGCCCGCAAGGTACTGATCTCCTCGCCTGCCAAGGACGTGGACCTCACCGTCGTCATGGGCGTCAACGAGACCGACTACGACCACGGCCGGCACCACATCGTGTCGAACGCGTCCTGCACCACCAACTGCGTCGTACCGATGGTCCACGTTCTGCACGAACGCTTCGGGATCATCAAGGGCATGATGACCACCGTCCACGGCTACACCAACGACCAGGCACTGCTCGACGGCCCCCACAAGGACCTGCGGCGCGCCCGGTCCGCCGCCGTGAGCATCATCCCGACCAGCACCGGCGCCGCCCGCGCCGTGGGCATCGTGCTCCCCGAACTGGCCGGGGTCCTGGAGGGCATCGCGGTACGGGTTCCGGTGGAGGACGGGTCCCTGACCGACCTGACGGTGCTGCTCCGGCAGGACGTCACTTCCGAGGAGGTCAACGCGGCGTTCGCCGAGGCCGCCGAGGGGCCGTTGCGAGGCGTCCTGCGGGTGACCGACGCGCCGATCGTCTCGCGCGACATCATCGGCGACCCGGCGTCGTGCATCGTTGACGCGGGGCTCACCCAGGCGCAGGGTGACCTGGTGAAAGTCTTCGGCTGGTACGACAACGAGTGGGGTTACAGCAACCGCCTGCTGGACCTCACCACCTACGTCGCGTCCCGGCTGTGACGACGGCGGGCCGCGACGCGGCGCGACGGCCGCGCCCACCGGAGGAAGAGAGCAGCGCAGCGTCAGCGGCGGCGCTGCTGCCGGTCCTCCGGTCGGTGCGGGCCGTGGTGTTCGACACCGACGGGGTGATCACCGATTCGGCCCGGGTGCACGCCGCCGCCTGGCGGACCGCTTTCGACGCCTGCCTGCGGGCAGCGGGACACGACCGCCCGTTCGACCCGGTGGAGGACTATCGCCGCTATGTCGACGGCAGGAACCGGCTCGACGGCGCGGCCGCCTTCCTCGCCTCGCGCGACCTGCGGCTTCCCCTGGGCGACCCCGACGACCCGCCTGGAACGGGCACCGTGCAGGCGGTCGCCGCCCGCAAGGAGCAGCTGTTCACGCGGCAGTTGCGTGCGGGGGGCATCGCCGCCTGGCCGGGCACCGTACGGGTGCTGCACGCGCTGCACGCCGCCGGCGTCCCGTGCGCCGCCGTCTCCGCCTCCCGCCACGCGCCCGAACTCCTCGCGGGCGCGGGCGTACGGGAGTTGTTCCGGACCGTGGTGGACGGCAAGGAGGCGGCCCGGTTGAAGCTGGCGGGAAAACCCGACCCTGCACTGTTCCTGGAAGCCGCCCGGCGGCTGGGCGTACCCGCGGCGCAGGCGGCCGTGATCGAGGACGCTCTGGCGGGTGTGGAAGCGGGCCGCCGGGGCGGCTTCGGCCTGGTGGTCGGCGTGGACCGCACCGCGGGACCGACCAGCGCCACCGACCTGCGCGAGCACGGCGCGAGCATCGTGGTCCGCGACCTGGCCGAGCTGCTGACCGGTGGAGGGAGCTGACGATGCCGGACCGGACCTGGAACTATGAGGGACACGACCCGGCGCAGGAGCGGCTTCGCGAATCCTTGTGCACCCTCGGCAACGGCTACTTCGCCACCCGTGGCGCCGTGCCCGAGGCGACAGCGGGCACCGCGCACTATCCGGGTACCTACGCGGCCGGCTGCTACAACCGGCTGACGTCGACCGTAGCGGGACGGACGGTCGAGAACGAGGACATCGTCAACCTGCCGAACTGGTTGCCGCTGCGCTTTCGCGCCCGCGACGCGACCTCCGACACGGATTCCGACGGCGGCGCCGCGCCCGGCCCCTGGTTCTCCGCCGACGACGGTTCGCTGCTGGAGTACCGACAGGTCCTGGATCTGCGCCAGGGCACGCTGACGCGACGGATGCGGCTGTGTGACGCGCAGGGTCGCCGGATCACCGTGGTGCAGTCCCGACTCGTGCACATGGGCGATCCGCATCTGGCCGCCCTGCGAACCGAGTTCACCGCCGAAGGCTGGGCCGGCGAGCTGGAGGTGGAATCCGCCCTCGACGGAGACATCACCAACTCGGGCGTCGACCGCTACCGCGATCTGAACGGCCGGCACCTCGACCGCTGGCACACCGGGGCCGCCGGGCCGAACACGGTGTGGCTGGAATGCCGCACCAACACCTCCGACATCCTCATCGCGATGGCCGCCCGTACCCAGGTGGCCGGGAGCATCCCCACCTCGGCACGGCTCATCACCGAGGACCGCACCGCCACCCATGCGCTGAGGCTGCCGATCGAGCCCGACAGCGCTGTCGTCGTCGAGAAGACCGTCGCGCTGCACACCTCGCGCGACCCGGCGATCAGCGATCCGCTGCACGCGGCCATCGACCGGGTACAGCAGGCCGGTGACTTCACCGCGTTGCTCGCGTCCCACGAAGCCGCGTGGGAGCGCCTGTGGCAGCGGGCGGAGCTGGAGGTGCCGGGCGAGGCCGGACGGGTACTGCGGCTGCATCTGTTCCATGTGCTGCAGACCCTCTCCCCGCACACCGCCGACCTCGACGTGGGCGTGCCGGCCCGCGGGTTGCACGGCGAGGCCTACCGCGGCCATGTCTTCTGGGACGAACTGTTCGTCCTGCCCTTCCTGAACCTGCACCTTCCGGAGGTCTCCCGGGCCCTGCTCTCCTACCGATACCGGCGCCTGGGCCAGGCGTGCCGGACGGCGACCGCGGCCGGCCGGACCGGCGCCATTGTGACGGCCGCCTGGGTGCTGACCCGCGCTCTGGAACTCGCCGAGGGCCTGCCCGCCCCACGCCGGCAGGCGCTGTTCGAGCGCATCGGGCTGGACGCGGGAGAACTCAAACTCTGGGAGGACGTCTCGCACCGGCTGCGGGTGCCTTTCCACCGCGGGGTCATCAGCCAGTTCGAGGGCTACGGCGACCTCGCCGAACTGGACTGGGACGCCTACCGGGCCCGGCACGGCGACATCCGGCGCCTCGACCGGATCCTGGAGGCCGAGGGCGACACCGTCAACGCGTACCAGGCGTCGAAGCAGGCCGACGTGCTGATGCTCGGCTACCTCTTCTCCCCGGCCGAACTCACCACGCTCTTCCGACGGCTCGGATACGGCCTCGACGACGAGATGTGGCGCACGACCGTCGACCACTACCTGCGCAGAACGAGCCACGGTTCGACACTCAGCGGGCTGGTCCACGGATGGGTACTGGCCCGCGCCCGCCGCGCCGGAGCCTGGAAGTACTGCCAGGAGGCGCTCACCGGAGACGTGGCCGACCTTCAGGGCGGCACCACCGCCGAGGGCATCCACCTGGGCGCCATGGCCGGCACGCTCGACCTCGTCCAGCGCGGCCTGACCGGTCTGGAGGTCCGCGGGGACGAGCTGTCACTCGACCCGGCGCCGCTTCCCGAGCTGTCGGAGTACGGCCTCTCCATCCGCTACCGCGGTCACCGGGGTATCGGACTGACCCTGCACGCCGGAAACCTGAGCATCAGCGTTCCGCCCTCCGACCAGCCGCCCGTCCGCATCCGGCTCGCGGGCCGCTCCCTCACCCTCGCCCCGGGCACCTCCCGTACCCTCCAGCTGCCCACGGAATAGATGGGGTGCGGTGGCGGTGAGACCACCTGTGAGCCCATCGGACATTGAAGGGGCGGTGCGGGTGCGCGTGAGCGACGGGATCGTCACTTTCTGTGGCGTGCCGGCAACAGCATCGTACCCGGGGCCGCCCTGCCGCCGGCTGAGGACGTTCGGCCCCTGCCCGCGTCCGCGCCCCGGGGTGAGGATGGGAGGGCAGGCAGGAACGACGGTCGACCCAAGCGGCGAAGCGCGACCACGTCTGCACACGTCGAAGGCCGCGGAGCCGCGGAAACGGACAGTGCGATGTCCACGACACACTCCATTCTCGACACGCTGACCACCGCACAC
Organism: Streptomyces sp. RKAG337; assembly: GCF_023701715.1. Lineage (NCBI taxonomy): Bacteria > Bacillati > Actinomycetota > Actinomycetes > Kitasatosporales > Streptomycetaceae > Streptomyces > Streptomyces sp. RKAG337. Next base: position 1,048,571 of record NZ_JAJOZA010000001.1, read on the forward strand.
CGTGACCGGCTGATGGCGTTGTCCACACCGGTCGCCTTTCCCGCGGGCGCACGGATCTTCGACGCCGACCAGGCTGCTGAACGCTTCTGGGTCCTGGACCGCAGCGAGGTGGCCCTGGACCTGCACGTCCCCGGGCGGCAGGCGGCCGCGGTGCAGACCGTCTCGGCGGGCGAACTCCTCGGCTGGTCCTGGCTGTTCCCGCCGTTCCGGTGGCAACTCGGCGCCCAGGCGCACACCGCCGTGCAGGCCACCGAGTTCCCAGCGGCGGCGGTCCGCGACCTGTGTTCCGCCGACCCCGCACTGGGGCATGAGTTCGTCCTGCTCTGCGCCGCGGTCATCGGAGGCCGCCTCACCGCCACGCGCACCCGGCTGCTCGACCTGTACGGCCCGTTCGGCGTGAACCACGGCGCCTCCGTATCGGTGGGCGGCCCGGAGGACGACAGCTGACACCGAACCCGGGACCCACCGACATCACCAGGGAAGCGATTGGCCATGAACCAGCAGACGAGAACAGACGCCGCTTCCGTCCGGCCGCAGCCTGTCGGCGACATGGGACGGCGGCTGACGCTGCGTCGCGAACAACTGGGCCTCACCCGCGAACAGGTGGCCGACCTGGCAGGTATGGCCACGCCTTATCTGGAGTACCTGGAGCAGCAGCCGACCGCTGTCCCCAGCGCGGTCCTCCTCCTCAGCCTCGCCGACGCACTGCAGACCACGGTGTCCGAGCTGCGCGGGGGCGGCACGGATCTGCCGCCCGGGCTCGGAAAGGCGGCCCGCCATCCGGAACTGGTGGAGATGACGCCGGAAGAATGCCGAGCACGGCTGTCCACGCACGGGGTGGGACGTATCGCCGTTACCGGCGACGAAGGTCCCGCCATCGTCCCCGTCAACTACCAGATGGCGGACGGGTCGCTGGTGTTCAGGACCTCGCCGGGATCCGCGCCCGCTCTGTCGATCGGGGCCCGGGTCGCCTTCGAGGTGGATCACATCGACGAGGCGTTGAGCCAGGGATGGAGCGTGCTCGTGGTCGGCAACGCCGAACACGTCACGGACCCGGACACCGTCCGGCACCTCATCGAACAGACCCACAGCGGGCCATGGGCCGGCGGCGACCGCGCCATGTGGGTGCGGATTCATCCGGACCGCATCACCGGACGCCGGATTCACGTCCGCTGACCTGAAGGCCGCGCCACCGACCGTCGCGTCACACACGGCGAGGGTCGTTCGGCCCTATGGATGTCCCTCTTCGGCCCAAGAGCGGGGTCCGCACCGCGTCGCACAGTAGAAGCGACGCCGGTTCGGCGCTCACGAAGGAAGCGAAGATGCCTGGAACCGATCGGTCAGGGCCGAGCCGCTGACCTTGCTCGTCCCGCTCGCAGACCGCCGCCGGCCCGTCGGGTCGGCGGCCCTCGTTCTCAGGAGATCGACAATGCCGCAGCAGACCCCTGAACTTGCACGACGTGTGGTCGTCGGAGTCGACGGATCGGAGTGCTCCAAGTCGGCGCTGAAATGGGCGATGACGTACGCACGGCTGACCGACGCCACCGTTGAGGCGATCGCTACCTGGCAGAACCCCGACACCTACGTCGCCAGCTACGGCTGGACACCCGGGATCGTCGACACCGGTGAGATCGCCGCGAGCGTTCGCAAGAACCTCGACGCGGCCGTCGCCGACGTGTCAGGACAGTTCGACAGGCCCGTCGAGGTACTCGCCCGAGTGGTGGAGGGACATCCGGCAGAGGTGCTTCTGGAGGCCGCGGTCGGAGCGCAGCTGCTGACCGTGGGCAGCCGGGGGCACGGGGCCTTCGCCGGGATCCTGCTCGGCTCGGTCAGTCAGCACTGTGTTCAGCACGCGCCATGCCCGGTCGTCGTTGTTCCCGCCTGAACCGGGGTGTGTTGTTGAACGGGGTCTTCGCCCTGTTCCCGATCAGGAGACCGCCCGGCGGCAGCCCCGCCGGGCGGTCTCCTGACGTCCGGCCGGGCCGGTGGCGGTCACCAGTGCTGAGAAGTGTTTGAAATGTCGATAGGGCGTTGAATCCGGCATAACCTCACGGAATGGTGCAGAGCAAGGCAAGCGACGTCGACGGCTACCTGACCGAGGTTCCTGAGGAACGCAAGGCCGCGCTGACCAAGGTGCGGCAGCTGTGCTGGGAGGAGCTGGTGGGCTTCAACGAGGTCATGGCATACGGAATGCCCGCATACGAGCGGGACGGCGCTTGCGAGATCGCGTTTGCCAGCCAGAAACAGTACATCTCCTTCTACCTCATGCGCAGTGACGTCCGTGAGGCGTTCGAGGAACGGCTGGCCGGACACGACATGGGCAAGGGCTGCCTGCGGTTCCGCAAGCCGGAGAGCATCGACTTCGGCCTGGTGCGGGATCTGCTCAAGGCCACTGCGGCCCGGCCCGGCAGGATCTGCTGACACCGGCAGGCATCGGGGGTGCCGCCCGAGACGAGTCAGCAACATGGAACGATCTTGGGTCGACAAGGAGATCCCGGGCATCCACCACGTCCCCTCCGACCCGAAGACCGCCTTCGAGGCGCTGAAGACCGCTTTCAGCTGAGGAGACGCGGCCGGTTCGGCCAGGCACTCCGCCGTCACGGACCTCTCTCCACGATGCGGGCCGGTTGGACCCCGGTACCGGGTCCGAGTGGCCCAAGCGGCCGGCACCGGTGCCGGGTCAGGCTGTACCTGAGGGACCGCGGAGCGGGCACCGGCCCCGCCGGCCCGTTCCCGCGGCACGCGGCCGAGGGCCCCCGGCGGAAGCCGCAGCAGGACGCCGGACGCATTCGATGAAGGGAACGGCCATGAAGGCATTCGTTTTCCACGGCCCGGGACAGTCGGCATGGGAGGACGTTCCCGACCCGGGGATCCAGGACCCCGATGATGTGATCGTCCGCGTCGATGCCGTCACCATCTGTGGTACGGATCTGCACATCCTCAAGGGCGACGTACCGGAGGTCCCGCCGGGTACGGTCCTGGGCCACGAGGCCGTCGGGGAGGTCGTCGAGGTTGGCAGTGGGGTACGTACGGTCCGGCCCGGCGACCGGGTCCTGGTCTCCTGCATCTCCGCCTGCGGACGCTGCCGCTTCTGCCGGGAGGGCGTCTACGGGCAGTGCCTCGGCGGCGGTGGCTGGATCCTCGGCCACACGATCGACGGCACGCAGGCCGAGTATGTCCGGGTACCATTCGCCGACCTGTCGGTGCACCTGCTGCCCGCCGCTGTGGACAGCCAGGACGCCGTTCTGCTGGCCGACATCTATCCCACGGCGTACGAGGTCGGCGTGCTGAACGGGCGGGTGGGTCCCGGCGACACCGTCGTCGTGGTCGGCGCCGGCCCCATCGGACTTGCCGCGATCACCACGGCTCAGCTGTTCTCGCCGGGCAGGATCATCGCCGTCGACCTCGCGCCGACCCGTCTGGAGGCCGCCAAACGCATGGGCGCCGACACGGTGGTCAACGCCGCGGAGGGCCCTGAGGAACTGGTCTCGGAGCTGACCGACGGCCTGGGGGCCGACGTGGTCATCGAAGCGGTGGGCGTGCCCGCAAGCTTCGAGATGTGCACCCGCATGGTGCGCCCCGGAGGGCACGTGGCCAACGTCGGCGTGCACGGCACGTCCGCGACACTGCATCTGGAATCCCTGTGGAGCAAGAACCTGACGATCCGCACCGGACTCGTCGACACCCACTCGACCCCCGCCCTGCTGCGGATGATGGCTGCCGGAAGGCTGCCCACGTCGTCCCTGGTGACGCACGACTTCGAGCTCCACCGGATGGAGGAGGCGTACGACGTCTTCTCCCGGGCCGCCGACAGCGGCGCTCTGAAGGTCGTCCTGAGCAGCGGACCCGCGAAGGACCGGCCATGACCGCTGGACACATCGTTGTAGGTCTCCGCGGCGGTGGCCGGCGACGCGGTCGAGGCCATCGTGAACCGTGGCCGGAACGCCGCACTCACCGTCGTCGGCACCCGTGATCTGCCCGGTCGCCACCGCGCTGCTGCACTACTCCCACTGCCCGGTCCTGCTCGTCCCCGAGACACCACAAGGCTCGTTCCCCGGCCCGTCACACGGCTGAGCCAGGCCTACTGAACGGCGCATCGACGGCAGGGGCCGGCTCCCGGCCCCCGATTCAATCCTTCGAAGTGAGGCGGCCGCACCATGGTCCAGTACGTGTACGACTTCACCGAGGGTGGCCGTGAGATGGCCGGCCTCCTCGGTGGGAAGGGCGCCAATCTCGCCGAGATGACCCGTATCGGCCTGCCCGTGCCACCCGGTTTCACCGTCACCACCGAGGCCTGCCGGGCCTTCCTGGCCACCGGCGGCGAACCGGACGGCCTCGGCATGCAGGTCGCCGCCCGGCTGGCCGCACTGGAACACGCCGGCGGGCGCAAGCTCGGCCATCCGGACGACCCGCTTCTGCTCTCGGTGCGCTCCGGTGGACGTTTCTCCATGCCGGGCATGATGGAGACGATCCTCGACATCGGTCTGAACGACGACTCGGTGCACGGTCTGGCGAAGGCCACCGGCCGCGAGCACTTCGCCTGGGATTCCTACCGGCGACTCATCCAGATGTTCGGCAGCACCGCGATGGGCGTCGACGGCTCCCTGTTCGCCGACGCTCTGGCGGAGCACCGGGACCCGGACGACCTGCCCGACGTCGTGGAGGAGTTCAAGCGGATCGTCCGTGCCGCGACCGGGGAGGACTTCCCGCAGGACCCCGCCGACCAGCTCAGCCGCGCGATCCTCGCCGTCTTCGAGTCCTGGAACGGCGAGCGGGCCCGGCTGTACCGCAGGCGCGAGCACATCCCCGACGACCTCGGCACGGCCGTCAACATCCAGACCATGGTCTTCGGCAACCTCGGCCCGGACTCCGGCACCGGCGTGGCGTTCACCCGCGATCCGGCCACCGGCCGCCGGGGCATCTACGGCGACTATCTGTCCGACGCCCAAGGCGAGGATGTCGTCGCCGGCATCCGCAATGCTGTTCCGCTGCAGGAGCTGGAGGCCATCGACCCGCTCTCGTACACGCAGCTGCGCGACTACCTGGGAATCCTGGAACACCACTACCGGGACCTGTGCGACATCGAGTTCACCATCGAGCGCGGCCGGCTGTGGATGCTGCAGACCCGCGTCGGCAAGCGCACGGCGGAAGCGGCGTTCCGTATCGCCGCCCAGCTGATCGACGAGGACGTCATCTCCCCGTCGGAGGCCCTGCGCCGGGTGACCGGTGAGCAGCTCACCCATCTGATGTTCCCCCGCTTCGACGACGCGGCAGCGGGAACACCACTGGCGCGCGGTATCCCGGCCTCGCCGGGTGCGGCCGTCGGCGCCGTGGTCTTCACCTCGGCGGAGGCGGTACGCCTGGCTGCCGCGGGCACCAAGACGGTGCTCGTCCGACGGGAGACCACCCCCGACGACCTGCCGGGAATGATCGCCGCGCAAGCCGTCCTCACCAGCCGGGGCGGCAAGACCAGCCACGCGGCCGTGGTGGCGCGAGGTATGGGAAAGGTCTGTGTCTGCGGGGCCGAGGAGATCACGGTCGACGAGACGGCCCGGCACTTCGCCACGCGCGACGGCACCGTGGTCGCCGAGGGCACGGTGGTGTCCATCGACGGCTCGGCCGGCACCGTCCATCTCGGCGCACAGCCGCTGGTCGAGTCACCGGTGATGCACTACTTCGAGACCGGAGAGCGGCCTCCCGGTGTGGTGGACGCGGTGGCCCGCATCCTCGCTCATGCCGACGAGGTGAGCCGGATGGAGACCCGTGCCAACGCCGACACCCCCGAGGACGCCGCGCGCGCCCGGCGCTTCGGCGCCCAGGGCATCGGACTGTGCCGCACCGAGCACATGTTCCTCGGCGACCGCCGTCGGCTGGTCGAGTCGATGATCCTGGCCGACAGCGACACCGGCCGCAAGGACGCCCTGGACGCGCTGCTGCCCCTCCAACGCTCGGATTTCACCGCCATCCTGGCAGCGATGGACGGGCTGCCCGTCACCATCCGGCTACTGGACCCGCCGCTCCACGAGTTCCTGCCCGACCGCGTCGAACTGGCCGTACGGGTCGCATCGGTCCGCGCGACCGGGCAGACTCCGGATCCGCACGACGTCGACCTCCTCGCCGCCGTCGAGCGCATGCACGAACAGAACCCGATGCTCGGACTGCGCGGCGTCCGTCTCGGCCTGGCCGTTCCCGGCCTGGTCGCGATGCAGGTACGGGCCGTCGGTGAGGCGGTCGCACAGCGGCTGAACGACGGCGGAGACCCGCGGGCCGAGATCATGGTTCCGCTGGTCGGTACGGTCGAGGAACTGCGCATTGTGCGCCGGGAGGTGGAAGCCGTCCTCGCACAGGTCTCCCTCTCCGCGGGAGTGACGGTGACGTGCCCCATCGGCACCATGATCGAGCTTCCGAGAGCCGCCCTGACCGCCGACCGGATCGCCGAGCAGGCCGACTTCTTCTCCTTCGGCACGAACGACCTCACTCAGACCACCTGGGGATTCTCCCGCGACGACGTGGAAGGGTCCTTCTTCGCCACCTACCTCGCTCAGGGCATCTTCGCCGCCTCGCCGTTCGAGACGATCGACCGGGACGGTGTCGGCCGCCTGGTGGAGATCGCGGTACGGGAAGGCCGTGCGGCCCGGCCGGCCCTCAAGATCGGCGTCTGCGGCGAGCACGGCGGCGATCCCGACTCGATCGACTTCTTCGAGCGGACGGGACTCGACTACGTCTCCTGCTCCCCGTTCCGCCTGCCGGCCGCCCGCCTGGAGTCCGGACGCGCCGCACTGCGCGTGAACTCGCCCGAGGACAACGGCACATAGCCCTGGAACCACGACAGCCGGGGCCGGCCCGCAGGCCGGCCCCGGCTGTCGTCGACTGCTGTAGCCCTCAGAAGGCTTCCCACGGAGCCGCGTGCGTGGTGGTGTGCCGAACCGACCCCGGGTCGGCCATCAGCTCCCGGACGCTCTGCCGGTTGTCCACGTCCGCCGCGGCGCACATCAGCCACGAGGCGCGCTCGGGGTCGCACTCCGGCGGCACGATCAGCAGGTCCCAGCGCCCGACGGTGTAGGAGAGCAGCAGCAGATCGTCGGGGTCCTGCTCGGCGTCGAACCATCCGACGCTCACGGTGTGGATTCCCGCGGGCACCTTCTTCGGGATCTCCGGCCAGCTGCGGGGATTCACCGCGACCCGGGTGATCCGGCCCCAGTGCTCGTCCAGGACCGCGACCAGGGACGGCAGTTCACGGACCAGGTCACGCGTGCGCGGCCACCAGGCACCGTCGACCATCCCCCGGTCAGCACACTGCGGTTTCAGCAGCATCCGGACCTCGGGGGTGGCGGTCAGGTCCGGGTGCGGAGCCTGCAACAAGCTGATGGTGGTCATGATGCGGAACCTGTCCCCGGGTCCGGGACCCGGTGTCGTTGCGATCGGAGTTACGCGGCGTCGGAGTCGTCGCCGGGGACGACCAGGACCGGAAGGTGTGCGTGGTGCACGACCTCGGTGCTGGTCGAGCCGAGCCTGAGGCGCCCCCAGGAGCTCGCTCCCCGGGTGCCGACCACCAGCAGACTGGCGTCGGCACTGGCCTCGAGCAGCACCTGTGAGGGGCGTCCCGGTTCGACCACGACCTCCACTTCCACCGGGGTGCCGCCGAGCTCCTTCTGGAGTTCGGCGACGGTGTCGGTCACAGCCTGTTCCGCGATGTCACGCAGCTGTACGTACAGGCCGGCGTTGTCCGACGCGGTCAGCCACTCGTAGCCGGCGTAGCGGTCGGGCCCGTAGTCGTAGGCGCAGACGGCCCGCAGTCCGGTGCCGCGCAGCTGTGCCTCGCGCAACGCGACGAGCACGGCGTGGCGGGCGGGCGGTGAGCCGTCCGTGCCCACCACGATGGGGCGGTCGGGAGTGTTCGCGCTCGTGTCGGACATGGAGCCCTCCGGAGAGTCGTCGGACCGCGGTCGATGGGATGTCGCGCGATGTCATGGAGTGATGTGCGGTCTCCCGCTCGCTTCCAGCCTCACAGGCGGAGGGGCCGATACGGAGGGGCCCTGCAGGTCCCTCCGGGGGGCCGAGCGTCCCTGCCTGCGACTTACACGGCCGGCACGCCGTGCTCCCGGAACTGACCTCGCACCCGTTCCAGGAGCGCGGGCCCCGGTGCGGGGGTGTCGCGCAGCACGAAGGGGATGCCGAGGTCGTCGTACTTGTGGGTGCCCATCGTGTGGAAGGGCAGGACGTCCACCCCTTCGACGTTGTCCAGGCCTGCGACGAAGGCGGCCAGGCCGTCCACCGCGGCCCGGTCGTCGGTCAGGCCCGGCACCAGCACGTAGCGGATCCGGACCGGGATTCCCAGTCGGTCGAGTCGGCCGGCGAAGCTCAGGGTGGGGGCCAGGTGGCCGCCGGTGAGCCGGTGGTAGGCCTCGATGTCGAAGGACTTGATGTCGAGCAGGACCAGGTCGGTGTCGGCGAGCAGCGCGTCACCGGCTCGGGCGCCGAGAGCGCCGGAGGTGTCCAGGGCGGTGTGCAGACCCATCTCGTGGCAGCGGTGGAGGACTTCGGCGGTGAAGTCGGCCTGCAGGAGCGGCTCACCTCCGCTGAGTGTGACTCCCCCGCCGGCGGTGTCGATGAAGGAGCGGTATTTTGCGATCTCCTCCATCACCTCGTCGACGGTCATGCTGCGCCCGTCGCGCAGTTTCCAGGTGTCGGGGTTGGCGCAGTACGAGCAGCGCAGCGGGCAGCCGTTCATGAAGAGCACGAACCGGGTGCCGGGCCCGTCCACGCCCGTGGACAGGTCCCAGGAATGGATCCGGCCGGTGCTCACATCGCACCGTGGAAGGTGCGGCTGATCACGTCGAGCTGCTGCTCGCGCGTCAGGCGGACGAAGTTGACGGCGTACCCGGAGACCCGGATGGTCAGCTCGGGATACTTTTCCGGATGCTCCATGGCGTCCTCCAGGGTGGCTCGGTCCAGAACGTTGACGTTCATGTGGAAGCCGCCGGAAGCCGTGTAGGCGTCGAGGATGCCGACCAGGTTGCGGGCACGTTCCGCGGGGTCGTGCCCGAGCCCTTCCGGGGTGATCGTCGAGGTCAGCGAGATGCCGTCACGGGCCTGCTCGTACGGGATCTTGGCCACCGACAGGGCGGAGGCCGCCAGCCCGTGGCGATCGCGGCCGTTCATGGGGTTGGCACCGGGCGCGAAGGGCAGCCCTGCGCGACGGCCGTCCGGGGTGTTGCCCGTGTGCTTGCCGTAGACCACGTTGGAGGTGATGGTGAGCACCGACTGGGTCTGCTCCGCACCCCGGTACGTGGGATGCCGACGCAGCTTGGCCATGAAGGTGTGCACCAGGTCGACGGCGATGCTGTCGGCCCGGTCGTCGTGGTTCCCGTAGGCGGGGTATTCGCCCTCGACCTCGTAGTCCGTGGCCAGTCCGGAGTCGTCCCGGATCACCTTCACCCGGGCGTACTTGACGGCCGACAGGCTGTCGGCGGCCACCGATAGGCCGGCGATTCCGCAGGCCATGGTGCGCTGCACGGGATGGTCGTGCAGCGCCATCTCCAGCCGCTCGTACGCGTACTTGTCGTGCATGTAGTGGATGACGTTGAGAGCGTTGACGTACGTGCCGGCGAGCCAGTCGAGCATCCGGTCGTACGCGGCGGTCAGCTCGTCATGGTCGAGATACTCGCCGGTCAACGGAGTCGACACCGGTGCGACCTGCGCGCCGGTCATCTCGTCGCGGCCGCCGTTGATCGCGTACAGCAGGGCCTTGGCGAGGTTCACCCGGGCGCCGAAGAACTGCATCTGCTTGCCGACCGCCATCGCCGAGACACAGCAGGCGATCGCGGTGTCGTCACCGGTGCGCGGGCGCATCAGCTCATCGGACTCGTACTGGATGGAGCTGGTGTCGATCGACACCTGGGCGCAGAACCGCTTGAAGCCCTCGGGCAATCGCGGGGACCACAGGACGGTGAGATTGGGTTCGGGGGCGGGCCCGAGGTTGGCGAGGGTCCGCAGGAACCGGAAGGAGGTACGGGTGACCAGCGGCCGACCGTCGTCGCCGATGCCGCCGATGGACTCGGTGACCCACGTCGGGTCGCCGGAGAACAAGGTGTCGTACTCCGGGGTGCGCAGGAACCGGACGATGCGCAGCTTGATGACGAAGTCGTCGATCAGCTCCTGGGCGCGGCTCTCGTCGATCCGGCCCTCGGCCAGATCCCGGGCCAGATAGACGTCCAGGAACGTGGAGGTGCGGCCCAGCGACATCGCGGCGCCGTTCTGCTCCTTCACCGCCGCCAGATAGCCGAGGTAGAGCCACTGCACGGCCTCGTGGGCGGTGGTTGCCGGGCGGGTGACGTCGCAGCCGTACGAGGCCGCCATCTGTTCCAGTTCGCCCAGTGCGCGGATCTGTTCGGCGATCTCCTCACGGTCGCGGATGACATCGGATGTGGAGGGCCGGGCGTCCAGCAGGGCCCGCTCGGAACGCTTGACCTCGATCAGCCGCGACGTGCCGTACAGGGCGACTCGCCGGTAGTCGCCGATGATCCGTCCCCGGCCGTACGCGTCGGGCAGGCCGGTGATGAGGCCGGCCTTGCGCGCGCGGAGCATCTCGGGGGTGTAGGCGTCGAAGACGCCGGCGTTGTGGGTCTTCCGGTAGGTGCCGAACACCCTCGTGACGAACGGGTCGGGCTCGTATCCGTAGGCCCGCAGGCTGTTCTCGACCATCCGCAGGCCGCCGTTGGGCATGATCGCCCGCTTCAGCGGGGCGTCGGTCTGCAGACCGACGATCAGCTCACGCTCCCGGTCGATCCATCCGGGACGGTGCGAGGTGATGGTCGAAGGCGTCCGTGCGTCGATGTCGAGGACACCCCGGCGGCGTTCCTCGGGGAACAGCGCGGAGACCTTGTGCCATACCGCGAGGGTGCGCGTCGTCGGTCCCGCCAGGAAGGAGGCATCGCCTTCGTACGGCGTGTAGTTGGTCTGGATGAAGTCGCGCACGTCGATGCGGTCGCGCCAGGACCGGCCGGAGAACCCCCGCCACGCGGCATCGGACACGCCCTTGGTGGATGGCGTTGTCACAGTCATCGTCGCCTCACTCCTTCACAGTTCAGGTGTCTCCATGCTGGTTTGCCGACGAGAATCCGCCCAGGGCCCGCAGGTCCCCGCGGAGCAGCCGTTCGGCCCTGCCCGACGCACAGCTGTCGGGACCTCCGCACCGATCAGGGCCGAACGGCCCTCGCGGCTGCCCCGCCCAGCCCCTGCGCGCTGCCCGCCGTCGGCAGGATCGTGGAACGGAACCCGAGGAGAGGGACCGTGATGACGGACACCGCACACCCCGTGCAGGAGACCCACGCGCTGCTGGCCGACGGCAGGACCGTCGAGATACGGCCCACCCGGCCGGAGGACCATGCCGCCGTGGTGTGGTTGTTCGACCGGTTGTCGGCCGAGAATCTGCGGCTCCGGTTCTTCGGAGCGAGCCGCCGGGCCGGCCGGCAGGCCGCCGACCGCGTCTGCGGTTCCCACACTCCCGGCCACCGGGCGCTGCTGGCCCTGCTCGCGGGACAGGTCGTCGGCCTCGCCGAGTACGAGACCGGGACCGACCCCTGCTCCGCGGAGATCGCCCTGACAGTCGCCGACGACCTCCACCACCAGGGGGTGGGAACCCTGCTCCTGGAGCATCTCGTCGACCGGGCCGGACAGGACGGAATCACCACCTTCACCGCCGAAGCACTGGCCGACAACCATCCCGTGCTGAAGGTCTTCGCCGATCTGGGGCTGAACACCGTTCGCCACTTCGACGGCACCGCTGTGCACTGCGTCATCCGGCTCGAACCGGACGAGTACTACCGGGCCGCGGTCGACAACCGCGGCCGGACCGCGGCCTCCGCCAGCCTGCGAGCACTGCTGCGCCCGGGGTCCATCGCCGTGATCGGCACGGACCATGAGCCGGGGTCCGTGGGACGAACGGTGCTGAAGAACCTGCGCCGTGCCGGATTCCGCGGTCGGCTGCGCGCGGTGGACGCACACGCCCACTCCGTCGAGCGCATCCCCTGCTACCCGTCCGTCGCCGCTCTCCCCCACCCCGTCGACCTCGCGGTCCTCGCCGTGCCGGCCTCCGACGTCGCCGCGACGGCCGAGCAGTGTGGAGTGGCCGGCGTACGAGCTCTGGTGGTCCTGGCCACCGGGCTCGACGCCGAGCAGTCCGCCGAGCTGCTGGCCGTCTGCCGGCGCTATGGGCTCCGGCTGGCCGGCCCGAACAGCATGGGCGTCACCAACACCGAGGAGCCGGTCCGGATGGACGCCACGTTCGCCGCGCACCGGACACTGCCGGGGACGGCCGGAGTCGGCGTGCAGTCCGGCGGGATCGGGATCGCGCTGCTCGCCGGGCTGTCCCGGCTCGGGATCGGCGTGTCCACCTTCGCCTCCCTCGGCGACAAGTACGACGTCAGCGGCAACGACTTGCTGCAGTGGTGGGAAGGGGACGGCCGCACCGATCTGGCCGTGCTGCACCTGGAATCCTTCGGCAACCCGCGGGGCTTCTCCCGTACCGCGCGCAGGGTCGCCCGCCGCATGCCGGTCCTGACCGTCGACACCGGCGGCCCGCACCCCGGCCGGAGTTCGGCCGCCGCCGGCAGTGCGGACCATGACGTCCCGGCCACGACCCGGCAGGCGCTGTTCACCCAAGCCGGAGTCATCGCCACCCGCACCCTTGGCGAACTCCTCGACGCCGCGGCCATCCTGCACTCCCAGCCGCTGCCGCCCGGGACCAACGTCGCCGTGGTGTCGAACTCACGCGGCGCGGGCATCATGGCCGCCGACGCCTGCCAAGCGGCCGGACTGACCGTCCTCGATCTCCCCGCCACCTTGGCCGCCGAGCTCCTCGACCTGCTTCCGCGCGGCGCGCAGGCCGACAATCCCGTCAACGTGACCGCCGCCGTGAGCGAAGCCGCGCTGCGCGCGTGCGTCGACCGGCTCGCCGTACACGGCGCCCTGGACGCCGTCATGGTGGTCCTGGTGCCCACCGCGCTGTCCGAGGCGACCGGCGACGACCTCGTCAGAGCCCTGACACAGTCCACGACGACCCGCCGCTCGCGGACCGTGACCGCCGTCCTCCTCGACCAGCCGGAGCCCATCCGCCTGTTGCACGCGACCGGCGGAGCGGTGCCCGCGTACTCCGCCCCGCACGCCGCCGCCCGAGCCCTGGCACACGCCGCGGCCCGCGGCCGCTGGCTCGCGCAACCCCCCGGCACGATGCCGGAGCTCCCGGACATCGACACCGCCGGAGCGCACGCCCTCGTCGACGCGTTCCTGACCGTCAACCCGCAAGGCGGCCTGCTCGATCCGGAGGCCTGTTCGGAGCTGCTGGACCGCTACGGAATCCCGCGTCCGCCCGAGGCCCGGGCGGACGGCGAGCAGTCGGCCGCCGAGGCGGCCGTCCGGCTCACCGGGCCCCGCGGACACGTCGCACTGACGGCGTACGGTCCCGGTCTTCCGCCCGGGAGCGGCCACGACGGTGTCCTGCTCGGCCTGGTGGGCGAGACAGAAGTGCGGGCCGCGTACCGAGAGCTCAAGAGCCGCTTCGGCGACGCCATGACCGGTGTCCTCGTCCGCCCCATGGTCGAACGCGGAATCGAACTGACCGCCGGAGTCAAACAGGACGACGTGTTCGGTCCCCTCATCCTGTGCGGGCCCGGTGGTATCGCCTGCGATCCGCCCGCCGAACCGGCCACCCGGCTCGCCCCGCTCACCGAGCGTGACGCGCGAGCACTGCTCGCCGACCCACGCTGCTCCTCGCTGCTCCTCGGGCGCCACGGCGGTAGCGCGGACATCGAGGGGCTGAAGACGCTACTGCTGCGATTGTCCCGGATGGCCGAAGATCTGCCACAACTCGCGGAAGCCGCCCTCGACACGGTCGTCGCCGGGCCCAGCGGCGTCACCGCGCTCGACGCCCGCATCCGCCTGCTGCCCCACCGCGTCCACGATCCGTACCTACGCCGGCTGCGCTGAATCCGGGTCCGCGATCCGTACGTGCGCCGACTGCGCTGAATCCGGGTCCACGAAGAGGCACTCCACGGACCTGAGAAGTGCGGCCGGTCAACCTGTGCGGATGAGCCCCGGGGCTCATCCGCACAGATCCGGCCTTCCCTGTTCAGCCGGCCCGTACGAGGTGCCGGCGGTGGCCCAACCGGCCGGGAACACTGAAGCCGGCTCCACGACGCCGCAGACGCCGCCAGGGGTCCCGCCTGCGGATCGGATCGGCCGGAGCGGTCGGAGCGGCGGACTGTTGCCGGTAGAAGAGCCGTTTCCCGATCTCGATGAGACCCAGATAGCAACCCACCATGGCCGCCAGGGCGGCGAAGAAGCCCAGCGGGAGCGGCGCGAAGCCGAGTGTGTGCGCCAGGGGTGTCGCCGGCAGTACCGCTCCCACCGCGACCACCCCGAAGGCGGCCAGTGTCAGCGGCAGGCTGGGTCGGCTGCGCCAGAACGGGCTGCGGCGGGTGCGGATCGCGAAGATCACCAACGCCTGGGTGGCCAGGGACTCCACGAACCAGCCGGTGCGGAACTGGACCGGTCCTGAGTGGAAGACCCACAGCATGACGCCGAACGTGGCGAAGTCGAACACCGAGCTGATCGGACCGAAGCAGACCATGAAGCGGCGGATGAACCCGATGTCCCAGTGCGAGGGCCTGCGCAGCTGCTCCTCGTCGACATGGTCGGTGGGGATCGCCAGCTGGCTGGTGTCGTAGAGCAGGTTGTTGAGCAGGATCTGGGACGGCAGCATCGGCAGGAAGCCCAGGAACAACGACGCACCGGCCGCGCTGAACATGTTGCCGAAGTTGCTGGACGTGCCCATGAGGACGTACTTGATGGTGTTGGCGAAGATCCGCCGCCCCTCCACCACGCCGTCCGCGAGCACGTCCAGGTCCTTCTCCAGCAGGATCACGTCCGCGGCGTCCTTCGCCACGTCGGTGCCGGACTCGACGGAGATGCCCACGTCGGCGGCGTGCAGAGCCAGCGCGTCGTTGACGCCGTCGCCCAGGAACGCGACATCGCCGCCGGTCGTCCGCTGGATCCGGACGATACGTGCCTTGTGCTCGGGGCTGACCCGGGCGAAGACGGTGGTGCGTACGATCGCCGCGGCGAGTTCGGCGTCGTCCAGCGCGTCGAGATCCACCCCGGTCAGTGCCCGTCCGGCAGGCAGTCCGAGGTCGTCACAGACCTTGACCGCGACCGCGGGGTTGTCCCCTGTGACGACTTTGACCGTGATCCCGAGACCGGCCAGCCTCAGCAGCGCCGCGGCCGCGTCGGGTTTGGGCGGGTCGAGGAAGACCAACAGGCCGGCGAGACGCAGGCCTCGTTCATCCGCGGCGGTGGGCCGTTCCCCGCCCACCGGGGTACGGGTGGCCACGGCGACCACGCGGTTCCCTGCGGCGAACTCGGCGGCCAGCGCTTCGCGGGCCGCGTCGGGTACCTCGACGCAGCGCTCCAGCACGCTCTCCGGAGCGCCCTTGGTGACCAGCGTCGTCACACCCGCGCTGTCACGCACCACGGCGGAGACCATGCGCCGGTCATGGTCGAACGGCAGCAACCCGAGCCGAGTACTGCCCGCCAGGGTCCCGCGCAGGCGCTGCGACGCGGCAGACTCCCACAGGGCCGCGTCCAGCGCATTGCCTCCCACCGCCGGACCGTCCGCGCCGCCGCTCTCCGTGCACAGCAGACCCCAGCGCAGCAGCTCGTCCGCGGTGGAGCCGTCGGCGGGCAGCGCCCGCATGAAGTCGATACGGCCGGCGGTCAGCGTGCCCGTCTTGTCGGTGAACAGCACATCGACGTCCCCGAGGTCCTCGATGCACACCAGCCGCTTGACCAGCACCTTCCGCCGGCTCATCCGCCGGGACCCGGCGGCCAGACTCGTCGACACCACGGCCGGCAACAGCTGCGGCGTGATCCCGACGGCGATCGCCAGCGAGAACAGCAGCGCTTCCAACAGAGGTTTGTGCAGCAGGACGTTGACGGCGAAGATCGACGTGGTCAGCGCACCCGCGACGTAGACCAGCAGCATCGAGAACCGGCGCAGTCCGACTTGGAACTCGGTCTCCAACTGGTGCGTGCCCAGGCCCGCCGCGATCTTCCCGAACTCCGTCGCGGCGCCGGTGGTCACCACCACTCCCCGGCCGCTGCCGGCATGCACGACGGTGCCCATCAGGGCGCAGCCCGACAACTCGGCCAGCGGGGTACCGGACGGCACCGCGGACGTGCCCTTGGGCAGCGGCAGCGACTCCCCCGTCAGGACCGACTCGTCACACTCCAGACCCACAACGTCGAGAAGCCGGATGTCAGCCGGAACGATCTCCCCGAGTTTCAGCTCGACGACATCGCCCGGAACCAACTCGGTGACGTCGACCTTGCAGAGCCCGCCGTCCCGAACAGCCACCGCTTCGTGGTGGATCTGGCCGTGGAGCGCCTCGGCGGCCTTCTCCGCGCGGTACTCGTTCACGAACCCGAGCCCCACCGACAGGGCGACGATGGCGCCGATGATCACGGCGTCACCGCGTTGCCCGACGAAGTACGAGGCCGTCGCCGCCGCGAGCAGCAACCCCAGCAAGGGAGAGCGCAGTTGACGCCACAGCACCGCCGGCAGCCTGGCCCGGTGGGAGGTGACCGCGTTCGGCCCCCAGGTGCGCAGCCGCTCGGCGGCCTCGCGCGCTGACAGACCGTCCCGTGTCGTACCCGCCGCCCGGAGGGCGTCGTCGACGGGCCGGCCGGCCGCCGTGGTGATTCCGGAACCGGTGGCCTGCGCTGCGGGTGCGAGAACGGTCACGGGGTCGCCGGCAGCGCGGCCGACGGTTCCGGGAGGGCCGGGGCGTCGTCGACGTCGAAGACCATCAGATCGTGGACGTTCACCACCCCGTCGACGCCCTGCGACAGCCGGACCACGAGCAGACCCAGGCTGCGCAGGCCGAGCGTTCCGCGGAGGGTGACGACGCCCTCCCGCACCTGGACCTGGACCGCGCCCTCGGCGATCCGCAGTGTCCGGCCGAGGACGTCATTGACGATCTCTTCCCGGATGAAGCGGTCGGTGCGCAGGAAGACACGCAGCAGGTCGCTCCGGCTCACGATGCCCGCCAGCCGCCCGATCTCGTCGACGACCACGAGGCGCTTCACTGCGTCACGCTCCATCGCGCGGGCGGCCTCGACGACCGACCATTCCGGCCGGGCGGTGAGCGCAGGGCCGGTCATCAGGCCGACGGCGGTCTCGGGCTGGACACCTGTCCGGTCCGAGGGGCCGGCGAGCTGCCCGTGCCCCAACGGGTCCGGCCGGGAGGCCTGATTCCGCAGCAGATCCCCCTCGGAGACGACACCGACCGGCCTGCCCTGGCCATCGACCACCGGCACAGCGCTGATGTCGTTGTCGGCCAGCATGCCGACAAGCTCCTTGAAGGAGCAGTCTGCGCCGGCGCTCACAACCTGGTGGGTCATGACATCTCGTACGGTGCGGTGCTGCACGGTCTCACGTCTTCTCGGCAGATGGATCAGGGGGCGACACGACCCGGCGGGAACCGGTCCCTGCTTCCACATTGAGGCAGCCGGAGTGGCCACAGCAGGGCCTACCAGGACCCTCCGGAGGTCCGACCGACCCCATCGACGGACGGCAGGATGTTCACCCCCACTCCACAAGCCGCCGCGCCGTCCGCCACGCACCAGCGGCAGCGGCAGCGGCAGCGGCAGCAAGGGATCAGATGGACGGTCGGCTCCTTCAACCGACTTCGGGTGTCTGCGAGTCCTGCTCGTACGGTTGCCGGTCGCGGTGCTTCTTCCAGGCCAGGGCGCGCTGGATTTCCAGGTGGCTGAGGCCGGTGGCCGCCGACAGCTCATCCCGGGTGAGCGCCTGGGGCTGAGGTGCCAGTGCGCGGTCGATCTGCCCGGCCCACAGCTCCTCAGCCACGTACGGGCGGGTGCGGTACTCCTGCTGGAGGATGGCCAAGTGCTCGGGGGAGCAGGCCACGACCAGCCGCCGGCCGTCGCGCGCCGGGCTACGGGCGTGGATCGCGGAGGAATCCGGGACGACGCCCAGCTGGCACCCCTCGGTGAGCCGTCGGGCGCACAGGTCGCAGATGTCCGTCTCCGGAACCGGTGAGCGGTCACTTCGCATGCACGTTCTCCTGCCCCTTCCGTGCCCTGACGCACGTTCTGATCGTGTCGGTGGGGCGCAGTATGCCTGCCCTCCATCGGGACGAAAATCTATCCTGACTGCGGTAGACATTCACGTCGGGGTGTGGGTAGTGTTCCTGTCGTAGCCAAGAAGACAGCAGGGCGCGGCAGACACGAACTGCCGCGCAGAGTGTGTGGCACGGTGATGGAATCCGGCGGCCGTTCAGTGCACGTGGCCGCAGGGTTGGTTGCCGGGCCAGGTGACCCGCACAGGGGTCGCCGTGCAGGACCGCAGTAGGCACAAACGCAGTACAGCAAGTGCAGTTCTGACAGCAGGACCAGCAGGACCAGCAGTGGATGAGTGGTCTCTTGGTGAAGGCGCCGGCTGCGGGCGCGCGCGCCAGGAGGTTCGGCAGTGGGGTTCCAAGCCAGAGCAGTTGCGGGACAGGCGACGGGGCTGGCTGCCGGACGGTGGTGCAGTGAAGGCCACCAGCAGGTCGCAGTACCAGCAGTTCGGTTGTTCGCGTAGGTACGGCACGGCAGTGGAATCCGGCGGCCGCTTCATGCGGGAGGGTCGCAGGGGTTGATTGCCGGGCTGGGCGGCCCAGAAGGGGCCGCCACGCAAGTAGCAGCATTTCAGTTGTGATCGCAGGACCGCAGTATCTGAAGTACCAGCAGGTCAGTAGTTCTTCGTCGTTCAGGTACGAGCAGGAAAGGTTCGGAGCGACACCATCAGGATCGCCCGCACGGCAGGTGTGTGTGGGCACTCGCAAGGCCCCGGATTGGAAGGTGGTCCCCGGTCAAGCATTCAAGATCCCCGCATTCCGTGTTCCCCCGACGCGGACTTGCGAATACGGCAGGACCGGCACGCACACGCCGGTAGCAGAAGTAGATGGTGTTTGAATCCGCCCCATGGGGCCCCGGAAGCCAGGTACGGCTCCCGGGGCCCCTCCACGCGTTTCCCCAGGAGGCCGCATGACCATCAGACACGAAGAGGCGTAATGACCGACCACCCCACCGCGAACCCCGCGAGCCCAGCCGACCGGTTCGACGACGAGGACTACCCCGCCTACACCATGGGCCGCGCCGCCGAAATGATCGGCACCAACGCAGCATTCCTCCGCGCGATCGGCGAAGCCCGCCTGATCACCCCCCTGCGGTCCGAGGGCGGCCACCGCCGCTACTCCCGCTACCAACTGCGCATCGCCGCCCGCGCCCGCGAACTCGTCGACCAGGGCACCGCCATCGAAACCGCCTGCCGCATCGTCGCCCTCGAAGACCAACTCGAAGAAGCCCTCCAACTCAACGAGAAACTCCGCAACAACCCAGCCAACTGACCAGGGTGCCGGCCGAGCGGGCGATGTCCGGGCTGCTGCGGCTGGCAAACGCTCCTCTACTGCGGTATCGCGCTGTTTCGGTCTCGCTTGTGTCCTGACCGGCGAGCCCGTCAAGGAGCGGTTCGCCGCGATCCCCGCGCTGCCGTCGCCTGCCTCGTCCCGCACTGCGGGCCGCTACGCCGCACGACGGGATTTCTCGTCCTCACCCAAGCCGCACTCACCCGATGGACGACTGCTGTCACGGGAACGGGCACGCACAGCACGCGCCACGAGTCCGGGTACCGGGTGAGGTCGAGGCAGCCGATGAACAGCAAGCCCGGTGCTACGGTGCCGGCCCCCGCCCCGGCGGGGCCGTCGTGCGATGAAGGCTGGGGCACCACCTGTTCCGCCTCCCCCGCGTGTACCGGGGGTTGAGGAGAATCCGCGCCAGATCGTACGCCGGGGCCGGATCGGTGTCGGCCCCGGGCTGAGGGGGTTTTGCAGCCAGTCCGGTCGCGGATCTGAGGCGTCCGTGGCTCTTCTCCATCCTCCAATTCTGGCACCGCCGGGATCGGCCCATTAGGCCTGCATACGGCCGTGGGTCCCGCATGGATCCGAACTCGGGGCCCATCAGTGCGTGTCCTGCCGGCGGGGCGAACGTCACGTTCCGGGCTGGTTCTGGGCTGCCATCACCAGTCAGCATTTCGTTCGAGTCGTGGCTGGAGCGGGATCGATTGATGCTGTTGGACATTGACCGGCACCGGATTCTCGCTCCTGACCATGAATCACCCTCCGTCTTCGTACAGTTGACTTGCCGTCACTGACAAAGGGGGATTCGTGAGTTCAGCTGCCGATAAGTCCGAAATAACGGCCTTGTCCTTCTGGGTTTCGTACGACGATCAAGATGGTCAACTCGACGACGACGGCGACTCCATGGGCCTGTTCGGCGGTGGGGACGGTGAGGTTCGGCTGAGGAGCGTACCGCTGGGAGCCTTGCGCAAGAACCTCGCCGAGGCCGTTGACGCGTTGCAGCAGGTGTTCACCGAGGCCGCCGCCCGAGGCGGACCGCTACCGCTGCGGGAGGCACACCTGTCCTTCCAGGTGACGGCGAGCGGGGGTGTGCAGTTCGTCGGTTCTGCGCAGATGCAGCGCAGCCACGGCATCACACTGGTCTTCAAGCAGTGACCGGCGTGTGATGGTACGTCACAGAGCCCTCCTCATCGGGGCCAGCGCCTACGAGATGCGCGGTGTCCCGCCCCTTCCCTTCATTCCGGCCGACCTCGCCCGGCTCGGAACGGCGCTCGAGGACCGTGGTTTCGACGACGTGCAGGTCCTGGCCGGGCGCGAAGGCGGCAAGCAGGTTTCGGCAAACTACGTGAACGCCCGGGTGGTCGGCTTCCTCAGGCGCGCCCGCCCGGGCGACACCTTGCTCATCCTGCTGAGCGGGCACGGCGTGCATGCCAGGGGTCGCGACTACCTCGTACCTGAGGACATCGACGAGGACACGCATCCCTTCGAGTCGGGGTGCGTGGCGATCGACTGGCGTGAGCACCTCGACGAGACGCCTGCCGAGCACGTCGTCTTCCTGATCGACGCCTGCCGGGAGGGCATCGAGCAGGACTCGATGGGCGTCGCGAGTGTCAAGCAGTGGAGCCGGCAGAGGATCAGCGCCGCGCTGCGCCGCAAGGTGGCGTACGTGTACGCCTGCTCGCCGGGACAGTACGCGCTGTTCGTACGCCCGCACGACTCCCCCATCAACCCTGTCACCGGGGTCCGGCTCGGCGATTCGTTCAGCATCTTCTCCCGGTCGGTGTCCGACGTCATCGCCGCGCATCCCGGCGCCGCCACACTCCCCCTCGGGCGGTTCCAGGACGCCGTCCAGGACCGGATGGCCGAGTTGCACCACGGGTACCGCAAGAGCGGGCAGCCACAGTCCCTGCGGGTCATAACCGACATCCCGTCCGACGGCTTTCTCTTCCTGCCGTCGCCGAGCGGGCGGTCGGGGCGTGTCCGTGAGCCCTCCGCCGTGATCCGTGAGCCCTCCACAGCGGGAAGGAACGCCGATACGACGGCGTATGAGAGCGCCGGGATGGGTGTCGAGGCCGGCACTCCCCGACCGGCGCATCCGCAGCACGGCGTTCGGCTGGGCCGACGGGTCTTCTCCGCGCTGACCCTGCTCGGCCTGCTCGGCGTCGCGGCCTGGGCCGCGGCCACCTACAACGGAGATGGCAAGGGAAGCGACGCAAAGTCGAACAAGCCCGGATCGGAGACCTCGCTCACGCCCAACTCCTCCGGGGCGCGGCCTTCCAGCACGAACAGCAAGAACGACAAGAACAGTTCAGGATCAGGGGAGACCAGCACATCCAGCATGTCCCCACTGCCCGACTGCACACCGAGCGCTGCGGAGTTGACCGTGCGCAGCCTTCACAACGCATACGGACCCGATGACATCCCCACCCTGCTGCTGACCGCGAAGAACATCACCGGCAGCGACTGCAAGGTCGATCTCGGGCCTAAGAAGACGGTAGTGACCCTAACGCCAGCCAACAGCGCCGACGTCTATTGGTCCTCTGCCGACTGCCCCATGGGCTCTGGCAGTCGGCTCTTCCTAGCGCCCGCCCACAACGACATCACGTACACCGTGAAGTGGGACCGCAAGCCAAGTGCTCCGCAGTGTGGAACGCCTCCGAAAGGGAACGCAGGCTTCGGCACCTATCTAGCGGAGGTCACAGCACCGGGCTTCGGCAAGGCGCAGACATCATTCGTGCTGTCCAAGAACTGAACACACCCCCGTGGAAAGGCTTTGGAGATGGGTGCGTCTCTTCTGTAGGGAGCTTTGACGTGCGCAGTTGCCGACCGAAGGCCGGGTGCTCGATCGTCGTGTTGTCGGGGGCCTGGTTTCGGGGGTGACGGCGATGGTGTCGTGGCTTGATTCCCCTGCCACCGAGCACTTCGCGATCAAGGCGACCCCCGGCGTCACCAGGGCCAGCGCGACGTGGTCCAGTATGGGCAGGGGGACGTGGTCGCCTCCCGGCCATCACGGGCCGTCCGCAGGCGTGGCGGCTAAACGCCGAGCGGACAGCAGCGCAGGCCGGCGTCTTCGAGGTCCGCACGCACGCTCAATCAGCCGGACGGCGTGGCTGCGGTGGAGATGGCCGGGGCCGGGGCGGCGACGTGGACCGCCGTCAGTACAGCTTGGGTGTAGGCCGTGGTCTGTTCGAAGAGGCCGGTGATCTGTGCGTCGGTCCACGCGGTACGGCTGCTGGCGATCACGCGGACGGAGACCTGCAGGTTGCTGTGCCGGGCGACGAGCTCGACAATGGCTATGCCCGCTCCGGACTGCTTGCGCAGGTACCGGTAAGCCTCGGTGCCGGTGTCCGGCTGGGAAAGGGCCTTCCCGTCCGTGGCATAGTCCTTGGCATCGGTCTCCCTGCTGTAGTTGAACTGCCGCTTCGCCAGATCCACGTCGTGCCAGAACGTGATCTTGGTGTCGATCACGCCGTTGGCCAGTGCGCTGTCGGGCGTCCCGCCGGACTGCTGAGACAGGCTCTGTGTGCAGTTCGCCCCCACGGCCGAAGTCGGGTCCGAGCCGCGGTTCTCGGAGCTGAGTGGGCCGGACGGGGTGCCCAGACCTGCGGCGAACGCCTTGTACGTCAACAGCCGGCACAGGTGCTGGGGATCACCGGGTGCCGCGTACGAGCCCGGACCGCTGCGCTCCGCCGGGTCCGCCGAAGGGGTCGCGGAAGAGGTCGGGGCCGCGGACTGGGCAGCCGAGCTGCAGGCCCCCGTCAGCCCAGCAACGGCAAGGAGTAACACCACAGGACCAAGACGTCGCAGATGCATGCGAGGAGCCTAGTGAGTGCGGGCCCCGGGGCATATCCCCTTTGCCAGGAAGGGAGTTGACCGGCCTGCAGGCGGCGCGTGGGCGCGCGGCACCAGTTCGCGCTGAGCGCCGTCGGCCTGCCCTACAGGAGGGCACCGGAGGCTCGGCCAGGGAATCTCGACGGCTCGATGGCCCGCTCGGCCTCCTGCCGATCATCGGCTTCGACAAGGCCGCCGGTCGCCCCACACCAGGATCCCTCCCACTGCCCTAGCTGACGGGAATCCCGGCGACATCAGCGCCTGCTCCGGCTCGATCGTGGCGGATTCATTCCGGTGACTTGACGGGGAAGGGGTCGGTGTTTGATCATCCGCTCAGGAATTCTGTCGGGGACAGCTGGACAGAGGGATACCGGGTATCTCGGTTGATGTGCCCCCGCACCGGGATCTGGCTCGTGAGAGATAGGATCCAGGTGTCCGCCTTCCCGCATGTCAGCCATGGGCCTCAGGCTCCTGGTGGACGAAGTGCCGGACATCTGCTGCCAGGGCGGCCGATGGCGGGGGCCTTATCAGCGGACTACGTCGAAGACGTTCTTCTGCAGGCCGTTGGCGTACACCTCGTGCTCGACGAGCTTCAGCTTCTGCGTGTCCTTGTCTGTGGCGCTGAACAGACGCTTGTGGGCTCTACCGCGACTCCTCAGCCATCCGCATCAGCCCGTCGACGACCTGCTGCTCCGTCACTCCATAGATCGCGCACAGGTCGCGCACATCGCGGGGGTTGGCGGCGCGCTGGCCGAGCTCCAGGCGACTCACCTAGGGCTGGGATACCAGAAGTCGCTCCGCCGCTTGTGTGCTGGTCAGGCCACTGGCCTTGCGGAGCCGGCGGGGCTCGGCTCCCAGATGGTGTGTCCTACGGGTGGGATTGATGATCGCCGCCACGGGTGGTGCGCCTCCAGCTCGCAGGGCCCTCTGCCAGTCGGCAGCCTGTCATGATCAGATTCAGTGAGCGCATTCTGTACTGCCCTGTCGGGGCCATTCGTGACCAACTGCCGGAGTTCACCTATCTGGTGCAAATGGCCCGCCCCAGACTCAGCCGCTGACCTGCGGCCGACCGACCAAACTGTCATGTCGGCATGTGACACAGGCACTTCGGCCGGCTGGTCCGGTTCGGTCGCGAAGTATCGAACTAGCCATGGCCGGACGGGAACCAACCTCGCGCTTTGGTGAAGCGGACCGTCCGACGGGTGGCAGAACAATCGAGAGTGCCGGTGAACTGGGACGATAGGGCTTGTCGAAAGTCCTGTACGTCGCCCAGTCGAGGGCACTCGCCAGGTGAACACGCGTGGCGGGTCGTACCTGCTTGTCCGTGGAGAGGGCACCCGTGACGAATTGTCGCGCGGGCCGGTGGTCGGTGGTCATCGCAAGTTCAATTCGAAGTCCTTCCAGAAGTAGGCCAGGATCCCGGGGCCGTCGGCACACCCGTCCCTGCGACGGCCGTCCTAGCTCCCGCTTGACTGCCCCTGGTGCCATAGATCCAGGGAGGCGGAGTAGGTCGCTGCCGACCGGCCGGTGCCCCGCGGTCACGTCGAAACGGTCACCGTCGATAGGGACGCGGAATCGGTACCCGTGAAATTGGTCGCATGGGTGTCGAACACCCGCGTAAGGCGGACGTCGGCCGGGCAACCGGTCAGCCAGCCGCAGCAGTCGGGGCGCACAGATCTTCTGCACGGCACCATGTCCGAACAGCGCGACGGGAGCACGACGCTTCCGCGTCAGCCGTCACCCATTTGGGCGATGTTGCCCGTTGGTCCGGTGATACATGGAACGGAAAGACCCATCGAACCCAGCACGTACCAGCAGTTCAGAGGCTGATCGCCCAGCACATCCGGTGGCGCACCATGGCCGGCGGCGGGCGGAGCACAGTGTTTGGAAGGACCGTCGGGCGCGGAAGGCTCCGGGCATGAGACGACAACTGCTGGGCGTTGCCGTGGCTACGGCGCTCGCGTGGGTGACGCTGTCGGCGCCGGCCGCCACGGCTACCCAGTCCACCGACGCCGAAGTACATGCCTTCCTCTACAACAAGACCCGGCACAGTTTGACGCTGAAGGTCGAGCACAATACCCGCGGCTGCACCTACGTCCATCCGACTCAGCAGGTTCCACCGGGCGGCTACACGGCCTGGCTCGTCGAGACCTGCGGCGACATCAACATCGACGGCTACGTCACCTACACGATCGACAACACCGGCGGCCAGGGCTACGCCTACACCCACTGGTTCGCCACCGCGGGCGGCCAACCCTCCTACGACGCCCAGGCCGGCGGCCAGTTCACCATGGGAGTCACGCACCCGGGCAATGAAGTGGACTACACCCTCAACTGCCTGATCCCCCACTGCTGACGGCGCTGGCGCAGTACCGCGCCCGCGAAGGCGCCGACCGCCCCATCAGCGACGAGCACGCGGAAGGGATCGTCATCGACGGCCGGGAGCTGTGCGCATCGCGTCCTTGGGGCGCATCGGGGTCCGAGGAGGAACGGAGGAGCCGCCTGACAGGTGTTCAGCAGCCTGTCCGGCGTGACTGCTCGGGCCCGTGGGTGGTTGTACCGGTCATAAGGATGCGAAGTACTGCCGCTGCTCTGGCCTGCGTGGCCGCTGCGGACTGGGCGCCGGCGCCTTCGTCAAGCAGAAGCCCACGGATGAGGTGCAGCAGGAAGGTAGTGGGCTGAGTCGATCGCGGGCAACTGCTCATCCGCAGACCGGGAAAGGAAGTACGTCCGAACCCGCGGTCCGACTTCCGTCCTGAGCCGCGCCTCGTCCCGGGTCGGTGCCAGCCGAGATCCTCTGCGTACGGGCGCCCCGCTGAGATGAACGGCCCACGTGTCTGTAACGCCGTTGTCCCGCCGATCGTCCACGGTGATCTGCAGTGGTTTCTCTGGGTCGACGGCGTCCGGGTTTTCCCAGAACGCGGCCATTCCGCCATTGTCATCACCCGCTGGACGGTGAGACAGCCGTCCGGGCCCACAGCCCTGCAGTGTGTTGATGCCGCGTGCAGCTACCAGCGATACCTGCGGTAACGACCGCCGCAGGACCCTAAGAGGTCGTTTCTTATGGTGGCGCGTCTATAGAGTCAGCGACCGCTGTGGGCATGCGCACCCGTTCCGGAGGGCTGTGAAGGCCACGCCGGCGGATTCGGCAGGAAACAACAGCAGGACGGTGGCGCGGTCCGGCGACGTGATCACGTAGCGCCGCGCGAGGTAGGAAAGTTCTCCCCAGCGTTCCCGAACATGAGCTCGCATAAGGGCCTGGCCGCACCTCGTGCAGGCAATCCACGGCACGAGGACGAGGTCGGCCAGGTCCTGGCCGCTCCCACCCGTCATCTCTTCGGCCGTGCCGCCGCTGTCCTCGATCAACTTCAGCTGGGTCGGTGCGTCATCCCCGCGGCATTGAAGGATCCGAGGCGTGAGCGCCTCTCTCTCGCCCCATGTCTCCGCGAGTACGGAGATCTCGGCTCTGACGGTTTCACTGAGCGGCATCTGGTGAAGGAGGAGCCCGGAGACGAGCAGGCCGAGTCCGGCCTCCTGCTCCCCAATGTCCCAGCAGTCCCTGACTTCCTGGGCCTCAACCTCCGGCAGCAAGTCAGCGAGCCGGTTCCAGACAACGACGTCATCGGTCACCCAGCAGACGCTACCGGCCGGCGCTGACGCCCAGACGCCGGAGGCAGATGAGCATCACCGCGATCGCCGTGAAGCCCATGAAGTGCTCGGGTTTCCGCTCGTAGCGCCGGTGCAGTCGGCGGCATCCTGACAACCACGACATCGTTCGCTCGACCACCCAGCGGTGATGGCCGAGGCGGGTTGAACTCTCGACTCCGCGGCGCGCGATGCGTGGGACGATGCCGCGTGCCCGCAGCCATCTCCGCAGGTGGTCGTAGTCGTAGCCCTTGTCTCCGTGCAGTCCGGCAGGCCGTCGGCGGCGCGGTCCGCGCCGGGACCGGATGGGCGGGATGCCCAGTACCAAGGACTCCAGAGCTTGGCTGTCGTGCAGGTTGGCTCCCGAGATGGCGACCGAGATCGGCAGGCCGTTACGGTCGCAGATGAGATGAATCTTCGATCCATTCTTGCCGCGGTCGGTCGGATTCGGTCCCGTCAGTGGCCCCCTTTGAGGGCGCGGATGCTCACAGAGTCGATGGCGCACCGCGACCAGTCCAGCTCACCGGTTGCACCGAGTTCGTCCAGGACGACTCGGTGCAACCGGGCCCACACCCGATCTCGGCTCCAGTGCGCAAATCGGCGGTAGACCGTCTGCCAACCGGCGCCGAAGACCGGTGGGAGCTGACGCCATGTACAGCCGGACGTGGCGACGAACACGATGGCGGCCAGTACCTCCCGGTCTTCAGTACGGCGACGACCACCACCCTGCGGCCGTTGCACAACTGTCGGTGGCACCACCCGCCGGAAGAGGTCCCACAACTCGTCCGGAACCAGATGTTCGACCAGTCTCTCCATACACCCCTAACGCCCTCAAAGCACCAAAAGAAACGACCTCTAAGCCGCTACGGCTGGCACGCCCACGAGTCGCAACCGGGGTGACGGACAGCCTTTGTGGATGGCCGCCGCCCCGGTTGCGACATTGGGATTAGCGTTTGCCCGTCATCTCACCAAGACAGAGGGCAGGCGGTTCTCTCGCATGTCACGGACCGTCCGGAGAACCGGTGATCGATGCTTGCCCGTCAGCATCGGTGGCTGGCCGGACGCCCACGGCGCAGTGGTAGCACAGGTACTCGATCTCGTCGTGCCGGTACCACTCATGCGCGCCGCAGGCCTTCGAGCCCTTCGGGAAGAGCCGTCCGAATGCGGAGGGGAGGAGGCTTCTCGCTCTTCTTCGCCATCTGCATTTGGCCATACTGGCTCATTTCCGTATCTGTCGCGAATGGCTGCGGGTCACGTCACCATGAGAAGGCCAGGATCCCAGCGCACCCAATCCCAATCCCGCCCCGACGATTTCGCAACCTCCGAAGAAGCACGCGGCACCGGCTGCTGCGACCCCCAGGGCGCCCAGCCCCCACTTCGCGTAGGTGCGTAGGTGATGATGAGCACGGCGGTGCTGTCGGTTGTTCCGCCCCTGCGACTTCTTCGAGTTGCTGCTACGCGATCCCCTGCTGCCGCGGGCTTTCTGTTCCTTCTTGATTTTCTGCTTCATCGCTTTGGGCGTGCTCGGTTGCCGATAGAAGTGCTCAAGTTCGGTATCGGACCAGTCTTTGAACTCGCTGCTGCGCTGGTTGCCTCAGGCCGTGCGCCCGTCCAGATCGAGCCCGTTCAGCGGATCCTGGTTGGCGTAGTCGTAGGCGTTGGAGCTGCCACCACTGCAACGAAGCACGCCAACGCGATGCGTGCAGAGGTGATAGTCCGTCAGGTCGGCGGGGTGCTGCGAGTGCGCGTCACCGACGACGGGCTGGGCGGTGCCGACGCCGCCGCCGGCACGGGGCTGAGCGGGCTGGCCAAGCGGGTCGGCTCCCTCGACGGGGCCTTCCACGTCAGCAGCCCCGTTGGCGGGCCCACCACCATCACCGCGGAGCTGCCGTGCGCGCGGTGATCGCCGAGGATTCGGTGTTGTTGCGGGTCGGCCTGATCAAGGTGCTGGAGATGGGCGGGTTCCAGGTCGCCGCGGAAGCCGGCGACGCGGAGGGGCGGTTGGCGGCAGTGGCGGAGCACCGGCCCGAACGTGCCTTGATCGACGTCCGGATGCCGCCCGGCTTCACCGACGAGGGGGTGCGGGCGGCGATGGAGACCCGTCGGCGCTGGCCGGGGACGCCGGTGGTGCTGCTTTCGCAGTACGTGGAGGAGCGGTACGCGGCTGACCTGCTGTCTGCGAACACCAGCGCTGTGGGCTACCTGCTCAAGCAGCGGGTCGCCGATGTCGCCGACTTCGTGGCGGCGGTCCGGCGAGTGGCGGACGGGGGCACGGCCCTGGACCCGCAGGTCGTCGCCCAGTTGCTCCTGCGGCGCGACAGCGACCCGCTCGCGCGGCTGACCCCCCCCGTTACCGTCTTCGTGGCTCCGCAACGGGGCTACCGGCCTTCGGGTCCGGCATGACTTCCCCCCTTGTCGCGGTTGATGATCCGGGGGGTGGTGTCACCGGGCCCGGAGTCATCGACGGACCGCTGATGAGGGGCTTGAGCACCGGCTTACCCGAGCCGGAAGAGCTCTCCGTAACGTGGGATCCCTGCCACTGCCCTAGCTGACGGCAATCCCCGGCGACATCAGCGCCTGCTCCGGCTGGATCGTGGCGGATCCCTTCCGGTGAATTGACGGTGAAAGGGTCGGTGTTTGATTATCCGCTCAGGGATTCTCTCGGGGACAGCTGGAACGCTGGAACCCTCTTGTCCGCGAATCGGTGACGCGGCCCGTCACAACCGGCTCCTGGTCACATTGCCCCGGACAATATGCCCTATCCGGCGGGAAGTGAGACCACGAAGCGGGCGCCGGTATCGGCAGGAGACACCGTGATCTCACCCCCTGCCGCCCGCGCGAGGCGGCGTGCGAGTGGCAGGCCCAGGCCGGCTCCGTCGTGGCTGCTGGCGGGAGCGGCCCGGAATCCCGGTTCGAAGACATCTCCCCACAGGTCGGCCGGAATCCCGGGACCGTCGTCGGAGACCCTGACCTCTACGTTCTGTCCCGGAGCTGCCGCATAGTCGATCACCACGCACCGCACCGCGTAGCGGCGGCCATTGTCCAGGAGCGGCGCCAGGATCCGCTCCAGAAGCGGAGCGGAGACGCCTACGGTGGCGGTCTCCCCGTCGATGCCGGTTCGCAGCACAACCGGAGGATCCTGGGGATGATCCTCAGCGCTGCGGCGCGCGATATCCACGATCACCTCATGCAGCGAACATCGTCCGGATGTCTCGGAGCCGCGGGTGCGCGCTTCGGTGAGCAGCGTTTCGACGATGTCGTGCATGCGGGCGGCGCCGGAGGCGATGGCCTGGTGCGCGGTCTCCTGCTCCTCGGTGCCGCGCGGCCTGGCCTGCAGCCATTCGACCTCGGCGGTGAGAGCGGCCAGGGGGGTGCGCAGCTCGTGTGACATCTCTCCGGTCAGCTGCTGCTCGTGCCGGAGCACAGCGGCGAGCCGGTCCAGGAGTCCGTCGAGTGTCCCTGCCAGGTCGGCCAGTTCCGCCGGGCGTCGCTCCGCTCCGAACCGGTGACCGGCGTCCTCCCCGCTCCAGCGTGCCGCTTGCCGGCTCATGACGGACACCGGGCGCAGTGCCCGGGCGACGACCGCGCGGGTCACCGGGTAGACGCCCCCGAGCAGCAGTACGGCCAGTCCGATCGACCCGATGAGTGCGGTCTGGGCCGTGTGGCGGTACGGAGTGACCTCCACCGCGGCGACGACCGTGCCCACCTGTCGGCCGCGGTCCCGGATCGGCAGGGCGTACAGCCGGAACGGTGCGGTGCCGGACGACTCGTCCGCGAACCCTTCCCCGCCGGCGAGCCGGTCGGCCCATGCCTGCGGGCCGCCGGGCGGCGGCGGGCCTTCCACGACGTGCCGGCCCTGGTAGATCCAGATTCCGGTGTCCAGGACATGGTCGTCGGACGGTTCATGGACGGTGAGTGAGCCGTTGGACCGCACTTCGACGGTGGCGGCGACGGCGGCCGCACGCGTGCGGAGCAGATCATCGGCCTGCGCGCGCAGCCGGGCGTCGAGCACCACGTTGAACGCGGTTGTGAGCAGTGCCACCCATATCGCGGTGGTGGCCAGAGCGAGCAGTGCGAGCCGGCCCCGCAGGGTGGCCGGGCGGAGCGTGAGGCGTCTCATGCGAACCGGTATCCGACTCCGCGGACGGTGTCGATGCCTTCGGCCGCGTCCACTTCCCGCAATTTGCGGCGCAGCCGCGCCAGGAACTGGTCGAGCGTGTTGTCGCTGACGCTGGCGCCGTCGGGCCACCCCGTGCGGATCAGGGTCCGCCGGCGCACCACCGCGCCGGGCTCGGCCATCAGGCAGGCCAGGAGCCGGAACTCGGTGGGTGTCAGGGATGCGGTGCGGTCGCGCACCTCGAGCAGATGCCGCGCCGGGTCGAGTCGGATCCCGGCGCCGTGCGCCACGCGTTCGCTTCCGGTGCGCCGCAGGGCCGCCCGCAGTCGCGCGGCGAGCTCGCTCATGTGGAACGGCTTGGACAGGTAGTCGTCGCCTCCCGCGGAGAAGCCCGACAGGCGGTCGGTCAGTCCGTCGCGCGCGGTCAGGAACAGCACCGGTGCGACCAGGCCGCGGGCCCGCATGGCCTGGCACACATCGCGTCCGTCGGAGTCCGGCAGGCCGACATCCAGCACCACGGCGTCCGGGTGGCCGGTGGCGGCAAGGGTTCGCAGCGCGCTGCGGCCGTCGGCGGCGGTCACGACCTCGAAGTCCTCCTCGCGGAGTCCTCGGGCCAGCACGTCCCTCAGCGCGTGATCGTCCTCGACGACCAGCACCAGGGGCCGCGTCCTGCGGGCGGCCGGGCCGGGCGGCGCGCCGGGTTCTTCGGCCGGCTCGGCCCGGCGTTCGGACGGCGCGTCGCGGTGGGAAGGGGTGTGAACGGCCACGGGGTCAGTATTGCCCGGTTTCCGAGGTGCCCCGGACGAGGTCGCGCGCGACGGGTTCTGCGGTTCCGGGGTCCGTCTGGTCCTTGCGGGTGAAGGAGAGGAAGGCGACGAGAGTGGAGATCGTCACGAGGAACAGGGCGCTGGTCCCGACCGTTCCCAGGCCGAGGCCGCCCTCGTCACCTGGCTGCGAAAGGTAGTCACCCAGCGAGGCGCCGAGGGGGCGCGTCAGGATGTAGGCGATCCAGAAGGCCACCACCGCGTTCAGCCTGATGCCGGTGTGCGCAAGCGCGACAAGGGCGATCAGCGCCCCGAAGACGACCGTCGACACCCAGTAGCCCAGACCGAGCTGCTCCGCGGTGAGATCGCCCGCGGCAGTGCCCAAGGCGAAGGTGAACAGAATGGCCGCCCAGTAGAAGGCTTCGCGCCGCACCGTGACGATGCTGTGGATGGACAGCGTCTTCTCACTCGCGAACCAGATCGCGAAGGTGGCGGCCAGCGCGACGGCGAACAGGACGGCGGTGGTCGCGAGCGGAACTCCGAAGTTGTCCGTGAGATTGTCGGTGACCAGCGTGCCGACCACGCTGATCAGAACGACCGCCATCCAGTAGATCGCGGGTACGTACTTCTTCACCATGAATTGGAAGAACAGTGTGATGATCAGCAGGCCGGCCATGATGTAGGTCGTGTTGGTCAGGCCGAGGTCGAGATTGCTGTTCAGGAAATCCGCTGCCGTCTCGCCCACGGTGGTGCAGAGCACTTTGATGATCCAGAAGTAGATCGTGACTTCCGGGACCTTGTTCAACATCTGGCGGCGCGTGGGCGCGGCCCCGGACCATTCCGTCGTGATCGTCATGGCGCGAGGCTGCCACGGCCCACCTGAACACAACCTGACTACGTGGTCCTGCCCGCCGCCGACCGGGTGCAGAACCGCGAACGGAGCGACTCGGCTTCCAGCCAGGCCCGGACCTCCTGCAGCGGGGCGGAGCGCTCCACTGAGCGGCGGCCGTTGACAGTGAGCCAGGAGTCTCTACCGGCTCCCCCGGTCTTTCGAGCCGGTAGCCGTGGCCTCGGAGGGTGGCGATCTCCAGCGGCCGGGTGGGACCGCCGCGGTGAAAGCATCAGGGCACCGATCACGAGAGACGCCGGGCCCTCCGGCGCGGTCGTGGGGCGACGGTGCAGGTGGGCGCGGATCCGGGCGAGCAGAACGGTCAGTTCGAGCGGGCACCACCACCGGGTCCGGGAGCGGCATCGGCTGGCGGTCGCCCGGGAGCTGGCCGAGGCGGCGGGCGGACGGCTCACCGTCGGCGTCACCGCCCCCACGGCCTTCACCCTGCTGCTACCGGGCCCGGAGGCGTAGCGAAAGGGTCATACCCCGGCAGCGGTGACTACGGCGTCGGTCGCGAATCCGAGGAGCAGGCCGAGCAGGATGCACCAGGTCGTCAGTTCCTTCGACGCGGAGGCGCGGCGGGCCACCGCGAGAAGTTCGATGACGACGTAGAGGATGGACCCGGCGGCCAGGCCGAGGAACGCGATCGACAAGGTGTCGTTGACCAGGTGCTGTCCCAGAAGGGTGCCCAGGAACGTCGGCCCTCCGCCGATCAGTCCGAGCCAGAGCAACGTCGTCCACGTCGGACGCTCACCCTCGGCAGCCAGGGGGGCGACGATGCCGAACCCTTCGGTGGCATTGTGCAGACCAAAACCGATGACCAGCAGCACCGCCAGGGAAATCTCACCCTGAGCGGCGGAGTTGCCGATCGCCAGCCCCTCGGCGAAGTTGTGCAGCCCGATACCGGTAGCGATCATCAAAGCGAGCTCACCGGCCTGCGACCGTTTGGCGGGGGCGAGTTCGGCGGTGTCCGCGGCACCGGGGCCGTGCGGGAGGGTGGACTTGGCCCGCCGTGCCGCCGCCCAGCGGTCGTAGTGCACCAACCCGGCGAGTCCGATCGCCAGCCCGGCGGCCAGCACTGTTCCCCCGACGAGCGCGGTGCCCCAGTGCTTGTCGCTCAGCGCCGCGTCCGTGGGCTCCCATGCATGGGTCAGGATGTCCCAGACGAGAAACACCAGGACACCGATCGCGACGGCATTCAAGCCTGCCCTCAAGCGCGGTGCGGCGTTGCGCATTCTGCCCAGCGGAAGGCCGAGGTAGATCGTGAACCCCGCCACCGCGCCGAGCAGAGCGATCTGGGAACTGGACATACGTACTCCATGGCAACGGGCGGACGCGAAGGAACCTGCCGTTTCGCTTAGGCAAGGCTCGGCTAACCATAGAGGTCGATCGGCAAACCGTCTACAACGATGTAGTCGAACATGCCCTACCCGCTGTCGACCCCGCCCGCGACCCAGCCGCTGCGGCGCCCACCTCATGCCACGTGCTGCGACACGGCGACACGGCGACTCGGGGCAGGCCCCGGCCCACGGCCGGCAGATGCGCCCGGCGGTCGAGTTGGTCGGCCATGGGCCGAAGAACCGCGAGAGCCGTGTTGGCGGCGTTGTCACCTAGATGGCCCGTGGTGTGGCCGGGCAGGTCCGACGATAGGACCCGCGCACCCCCGGCCCCGCGGGTTCGCGAGAAGTTGCTTCGGACCTCCCCCGCAAGGGTGCCGCTTCGCCTCGTCTGGGCCGAGCGGGTGGCAATTGCGCCGCGCGGATCCCGCACCTCGGGAACGGTGACAACCGCTGCTAGCTTCGCGAACCTTCGGAAGACCCGAGAAGCCCCGGGAGCAGGCGGGGCCCACCGCGACGAGCGGAGACAACGGTGACAGGTACAACGAGCGACCCGGCCAAGCCGGAGGCTTCCCCGTTCAAGCGCAGGAGCTTCGTGGCGGCGGCAGCCCTGGCGGCCGCGCCGGTCTCGCTGGCCGGGCCCGCCGCAGCGGCGCGCGCGGCCGGGCCGCCGCAGGCCGCAGCGCTCGGGTCGGTCGCACGTCTGATGGCTGTTCCCGCCATCGACCGCGACGTCGGCTGGCTCAGGCAGGCACTTCAGGTTGCCGTGGAACTCGAACTCTCCACCATCCCGCCGTATCTGTGCGGCTGGTGGTCGGTCAAGGACCGCGGCAGTGAGGCCGCGCAGCTGATCCGGCGCATCGTCGGCGACGAGATGTACCACCTGGGAGTGGTCTGCAACCTCCTGGTGGCTGTGGGCGGACGGCCCCGGATCAGCAACGCCGCCCCCACCTACCCCGGCCCGCTACCCGGCGGCGTGCGCCCCGGAGTGAACGTCTACCTGTCGGGCCTGACCAAGTCCGTCGTCCACGACGTGATGATGGCGATCGAGGCCCCCGACGCTCCGCTCACCCGCAGCAGGGCCACCTCACCGAGCGTTGCTGACTTCTACACCACCCTGCAGCAGGCGTTCCGACAGACGGCGCCGGAACTGTCGGCGCGGGGGCAACTGTCCGAACACATCGGCTCCGCCGTGCTGAAGCCGGTCGACAACCTCGATGACGTCGAAGGCTGCCTCGAAGTCATCAAGGAGCAGGGCGAGGGCACGATCACCTCCCCGGACGAGTCCTTCGGCGACGACCACCCGGCGCACTACTACGCCTTCGGTGAGATCTACCACGGACGGCGGCTGCTCAAGGTCGGCGGAACCACGCAGTTCACCGGCGCCCCCGTACCCTTCCCCGACGCCCGCCCCATGGCCAGGGTCCCTGCCGGC
Source organism: Streptomyces sp. RKAG337 (assembly GCF_023701715.1). NCBI lineage: Bacteria > Bacillati > Actinomycetota > Actinomycetes > Kitasatosporales > Streptomycetaceae > Streptomyces > Streptomyces sp. RKAG337. The sequence goes on from NZ_JAJOZA010000001.1 coordinate 1,084,064, forward strand.
GGCTGGCCCCAGGCGTCCGTGCCGGTCCGGCGGCTCCTCGACCAGTTCGACACCACTTACCACGCCGTACTCGACACCCTCGAAACCGCATGGGATGGCGGCGACCCCAGCGCCCTGCGAGCGGCCGTCCACGCCATGCGGGGACTGGAGGCCCCAGCCGTCGAATTGATGGAGATCGGTATCCCCGGCACCCCGGGGAATTACGGCCCACAGTTCCGTCCGCCCCTCTCCCCCCGCCCCACCTGACGACAATCGCCGACATACCGGCAACGGACATGCCCGCACCGGCCCAGCCCCACTGGGCCGCCACCACCCTGCAATGGAGTGCGCGCGTCCGCGGTGGCTCCCGTGGACGGTGGCCGCCCGCCACACCGTCGGAATCGTCGCGGCGTCCCGCCCTGCTCCGGGGACCGGGCGGCCCGGCGAAACGATCACGCACGCCGGTCAACTCTCCTGCGCGCGAGACGAATCGGCGGAGGGTAGGTGCTCACTGCGGCATGTGCCGGAATTCATCACAGCTTGAGTGGCCGTGAGGCCGACCCACACGCAGCTACGTAGTACGGGGTGGCAAGCGTGCACAGGCGTTGAAGGAAAACGCCAGGGCGGACGCCCGTGTGCTTCCTGCGTGATCCAGCTGGAGGTCCTTGAGTTGAGCCACCGACATGTGAACAAGCGGACCGGCGCCATCACCGGCGCTGTGGCGGCAGTCGTCGCGGGGGTGGCGATCCTGCTCCCCCACGCCAACGCGAGTACCAACACGCCACAACCCCCCGAGACGTTCTCCTCGCAGTCGGCCGCGCTGCTCGCGGCATCCCTGAACGCGGACCTCGGCGGCAAGACAGCGGGCTGGTACCTGGACGCTCCCGCCAGGCACCTGGTCGTGAACGTACTGAGCGACGACGACGCCCGGCGGGTCCAGTCCCAGGGGGCCATCGCCAAGGTCGTGCGGAACACCATGCCCGCACTGCGCGACGGCGTCCGCACCTTGAGCGACACCGCCTCGATACCCGGCACCGCCTGGTCCATCGACCCGAAGACCAACCAGATCGTGGTCCTCGCCGACCGGACGGTGACCGGCACGAAGATGGCCACCCTGACACGAGCCACGGACCGGCTGTCCGGTCTGGTGAGCGTCAAACGGACCTCGGGCGAGTTCACACCCAACGACTCAGGCGGCCGCCGCCAAGGCGCGGCCGGCGGCAGCTCCCCGGCGGCGGGAGGGACGGGAGGCCAGACGGGCGGCGCGAACGCCACGACGGGAGCTATCGGCGGATCCGCCATCTTCGGTGGCCGAGCGCAGTGCTCACTGGGATTCAACGTCACCGTGCAGGGAGCGCCCGCCTTCATCACAGCAGGCCACTGCGGCAACGAATCGAAGACCTGGGCGGCCGACCAGGCAGGTAGTCAGCCGCTGGGCACCGTCGCGGACTCCCGGTTCCCCAAAACCGACTTCTCCCTGGTGAAGTACGACGACCCGACCACGAAGCCGTCCAGCACGGTCGACCTCCAAAACGGCAGCACCCAGCAGATCACCCAGGCCGCGGACGCGGCCGTGGGCATGAAGGTGCAGCGATCCGGCAGCAGAACGGGTCTCAAGGACGGCACCGTCACCGGTCTCGACGCCACGGTCAACTACGGCAACGGCGACATCGTCAACGGACTCATCCAGACCGACGTGTGCGCGGAGCCCGGTGACAGCGGAGGCCCGATGTTCGCCGGCGACGCGGCCGTGGGGCTGACCTCCGGCGGCAGCGGTGACTGCACGCAGGGCGGCGAGACCTTCTTCCAGCCGGTCACCGCCGCGCTCGCGGCCACCGGAGCCGTCATCGGAGCGGGCGACGCCGGTGACAACGCCGGCGCGGCCGGCGGTGATGACGCGAACGGCAACGGCGCGAGTGCTGGTTCCGGCAACGCTACTGGTGGCGGTGACGCCAACGGCAACGACGCGAGTGCGGGTTCAAGTGCTGGTTCAACTGCTGGTGCGGGTGACGCGAACGGCACTGACGCGGGTGCTGGTTCCGGTGACGTGAACGGCACTGATGCGGGTGCTGGTTCCGGTGACGCGAACGGCACTGACGCGGGTGCTGGTTCCACCACCGGCGCCACGACCGGCGCGGATGGTGGCGACGGACAACAGTAGGTCCGTGGGGACCACCGGCTCCGGTCACTGGTGACACCGGAGCTCAACCGAACTGGCCGCACCATGGCGCTGCGGTGACCCGCCCCTCCTCCCCTGGCGCCGGCCACCGCAGCGGCACCGTCAACGAGCGCCGCCCCACTGCTCACGACCTGGATCCGGCTGTTGCTGCCCTTCTTGGGCCGGCTGAGCGGCAACCTGGCCAAGTCCTCCTGACTGGGCCCGCTGGGAAACCCGCGGGGCCGGGGCGGCCCTCGAACGGCCGTCCGCGCGGCCGGTGACGCTACCGCTTGGGCAGTACCTGGGTGTGTTCGGCCCGGACCGCGTCGAGGGAGTACGGGTCGAGGCCGAGGAACCGGACGATGGTGGGGGCCACCTGGGTGGTCGTGACCCGGTCGTCGACCTCCTCACCTCGCCGTACTCCAGGGCCCGCTACCAGCAGGGCGACATGGGTGTCGTCCGCGCTGAAGCCACCGTGTTCGGCGATCTTCGTCGCGCCGGGCTTGGCGTAGACGGTCCCGGGCCGCGGAAGCACCAGCACGTCGGGGGTCCTGGAGTCCTTGGCCGGGTTGCCGAACCGGCGGGTGATGTCCTTGCCGACCAGCACCCGGTCGATGTTGAGCTCGTCGGCGTGTGCGCGCAGCGCGGCGGCCGCGGCCTGGGCCTTGCTGTGGTCGGTGAGCCAGAGCAGAGCGACGTCGTCGGCGGTGGTCTGCGCGACGAGGCCCGGGGTGACGCCGTTGACCACGGTCGTCAGCAGCTTCTTGTCGACCGGCTTCAACTGGGCCCGGTCGGTGGGCGACTGGCCGTGCTTGGCGGTGAGTACCACTTGGGTGCTGCGGTCCAGGCCGCGGGCCGTGAGCCGGGCCAGCAGTGTGCCGATGGAGCGGTCGGTGTGCTCCAGGGCGTCGGCCAGTTCGGTGCTCGGAGTACGGCCACCGTCGGTGTAGCCGCCCGCGGCGTCCTTCTGCGCGACGCTGACAGCTTGGAAGTTGAGGCCGAACACCGCTGGGACGCCTACGGAGTGAGTGCCGGTGTGGTCCCGGCCGTCGATCTCGTTGCGGACGGCGGCGGCCTTGAGGTCGTCGTATCCCTCGGTGGCGGCCGTTCCGGCCACCGCGTTGATCTCCGGGTTGTAGGCGTCCTGGACACCCTTGCCCGATGGGCCGTTGACCAGGTCGTATGCGGGGTGCTTGTCGGACCAGGCGGTCCTGAGTCCGGACTGCCGGGCCACCTCGAAGACCGTGTTCGTGCGGAGGAACTGGTGCGGGTAGACCGGCGTGCAGCCCTTCGCCGGGTCGAGCGGCAGCTTGGCCGGGTCGATGCCGCCTCCGCCGTCCAAGGCGTCGGGGTTGCGGTCGATCGACTCGTCGAACACCACCTCGGTGCCGACCGTCGCACAACCGGACCCGGGCGGGGAGAGCTTGCGGTCGTAGGAGTCGTCGTAGTAGACGCCGGTGCTGCGCGGTGTGCCGCCGGTCACCAGGGCGAGCAGCCCGGGGAAGGAGTCGGACGGTTCGGAGCCGCGGGCGTCGGTGTACGTGGTGCCCCGCCGGGACAACGCGGCCAGCGCGGATCCGGGGTGGGTGGCGACATACCGCTGGAGGTCGGCGGCGTGCAGTCCGTCGACGCTGATCACCAGTACGTGGTGGCCGGTGGCCGCTTGGACGGGGCTTGCCGCGGCAATCGCCAGCGGGGTGGCACAGGCAAGAGCGGTCAGTGAGGCAGTGATGCGACGTCTCATCGTGGTCTCCCGTACCTCGTGGATCGGACGCCGCCGAGCGAACCAGCCCCTGCCGTCGGCGGGGGGTACGGGTCATGGCACGTTCGCATCCGCGGTCTGAAGGGCGGGCGGCCAACAGGCCACGGAAGGTTGTGCTCCGGGTCAAGGTCCGTCCACGCCGTGGTCCCACCGGGAGTGTTGAGCGCTCCCGCCCATTTCGCACTCACCGCTCTTCGCTTGGTTGCTCCTCCGAAGCTGCGGGTCCGGTCCGGACCGCCGCGCGAGCCGTGACCGGGCCTGCTGGGCCTGCCGGTGCTGACCGCGCAACGTCGCACGCAATGGCATGCCGTGCGGCCCACAAGCATCAGGCCACCGTGCGGCCTTCCGACGTGGCGTGGCGCCGTCACCTTCGCCCACGACATGGGCTTCAGCGACCCCACAAAGGGCCTCGCCGGCAGCCATCACCACCTGACACTCCTCAACTCCGTGCTTTGACCGGCACGGCGGTGCGCTGATGCGCGACGGCCTGGTACGCGACGAGTGCGGCGATGAGAAGGGCCAGGACCAGGCTGACCGGCCCGGTGCCCCAGCCGAGCCCGCTGCGCCGGGCGGGGACACCCATCCAGTCGGCGAAGGACGCCCCGAGCGGGCGGGTCAGTACGTAGGCCGCCCAGAAGGCGGCGACCGGGTTGAGCCACCGGAGGCGCCAGGCCAGGGCGGGTACGGCGATCAGGGCGGTGAACAGGACGCCTGAGGAGAGGTAGCCGAAGTGGAGGGTGCCAGCGGTGAGGTCGCCGGTTGCCGTGCCCAGCGCGAAGGTCGCCAACACCGTCGCCCAGTAGAACGCTTCGCGGCGCGGGGTACGGATGCTGTGGATGGACAGCGTCCGCTCACTCACGTACCAGGCTGTCAGAATCGCCGCGAGGGCCACTGAGAACACGACGGTGGAGACCGTGTACGGGATACCGACCATCACGTGGGCGACATCGGCGGCCATCGTGCCGAACACACTCACCATGACGATCGCCGACCAGTAGAGCCAGGGCGAGTACCGGGTGGCGCGGAATTGAATCACCAGTAGTGCCACCAGCCCGAACAATCCCAGCGCGCCGGCCATGATCGGGCCGAGCACTCGTGCCAGGAAGTCCGAGGTGGTCTCGCCCATCCCCGTGGTGAGGACCTTGGTGACCCAGAACAGGGCCGTCACCTCAGGGACCTTGCTCCAGGCGGCCGCGTACCGGTGGTGCCCCGGCCCGGATGCGGCAGGCCGGGACGGAGCTCCCGCGCCCGACCCGGTCCTCATCGCGAACCCGTGTCCGGACTGTTCCATGAGTACCGCCACTCTCCCGGCGCCTCGCGCCGTATCCAAGTCTCCGCCCGGTCGACTCCCGGCGGACACAAGATGCATTCCCTTAGTTCTACATCATGTAGTAGCTTCGCCGCATAGCCCCCGGGCTCCGGTCCTCATCTCTGGCCGGACCGGGCGGTATCGACCTCGCGCGCCCGCCAACCAGGGGGTCGGCGTCGTCGCGTCGTCACCGAGTGCGAACCATCCCCCGTCATGCCGCTGCCCGGCAAGGAGGCTGATCGGCTGTGCCTTACCGTGAAGACCCGTCGGAAGCACGGGCGTTGCCGCCACCGTGTTCCCCGCCGCGAATGGCCGCCCGGCGGATCGTCATCATCTCCGCGAGTGTGGGCGCGGGACACGACGGCGCCGCCGACCAACTGGCCCGCCGCCTTCGGTCCGACGGATTCCACGTGGATAGGCATGACTTCCTCGATCTCCTCCCCGCCGGCTTGGGGAAGCTCCTGTCCGGCGGTTACCACCAGCTGCTGACCTGGGCTCCCGACAGCTATCAGCGGATCTACGCGGTGACCGAGCGCACCGGGCGCCCCGGCCCAGCTGTCCGGGCGCTGCTGCGGAGCGCGGAACGCAACATGTTGGGGACCGTCACCCCGGACACCGTCGCCGTTGTCTCCACCTATCCCGGCGCCAGCCAGGTCCTGGGGGCGCTCCGCGCCGGCGGCCGGCTGACGGTCCCGGTCCTCACGTACCTCACCGACTTCTCCGTCCACGCACTGTGGATCGCACCCGGCGTCGACCGCCACCTCGCCGCCCATCCGATACCCGCCGGGCAGGCCCGCGTACAGGGGGCGTCCGGGGTAACGGTGACAGGTCCAGTGGTCGATCCTCGATTCGCCCCGGCGAGCGCACAGCAACGCCAGGCCGCGCGTGAACAGTTCGCACTCCCTCGGCACGCGCCGCTGGCACTGCTGGTCGCGGGGTCGTGGGGGGTCGGGGCGGTGGAGCAGGCCGCAGCCGACATCCACGACAGCGGGGTGGCCGTGCCCGTCGTCGTCTGCGGACGCAATTCGGCGCTCGTCGGGCGACTGCGCGCCCAGGGCATCGAGCACACGTACGGGTGGGTCCCGGACATACCGACGCTGATGCGGGCCTGCGACGCCCTGGTGGAGAACGCGGGCGGCCTCACCTCGCTGGAGGCGTTCGCCAGCGGTCTGCCGGTCACCAGCTACCGCTGCATACCCGGTCACGGGCAGACCAACGCCCAGGCCCTGCAGGATGCGGGACTCGCCACCTGGGTCCGCGAACCGTCCCGTCTGGCAGCCGTACTGGCGGAGCTGATCGACGGACCGGCGGGCCGTGAGCAGCGGGCCCGGGGGCTGGCCTTGTTCCGGACCGACCGCGGTCCGGCCGAGGCCGTCGCCGACGCCGCGGGCCGGCCGTCCGACACCTGGACTTCGCCACCGCGGGCATCACGGTCCCTGCTCCCCCGCGGTCGTGACCGGCGCCGCATCCCGGCCCTGGCCGTGGCGGCCGCCATGGCCGGCACCGTCGCGCTGGGCATCGGCGCTCCGCTCGCCGAGGCTTACGGCGACTCCCCCGCCCACTTCAGGCCGTTCAGTCATGTCCTGGAAGGGGACCGGTGACGACTCGTCCACGGCTGACCCGCATCGTCCTGCGAGCGGGTGCCCTGGCGCTGCCCGCGCTCGCCATCGCCCACGCCGCGCCGGTCGTCTCCTGCTTCGGCCCACTGCGCAACCGGTTCATGCCTGCCCTGTCCGGCCAGGGCAGGCCCGACCACATCGCCCTCACCTTCGACGACGGGACCGACCACCTGTCCACCCCGCACTTTCTGCGGCTGCTGGACAGCCGCAAGATCCGCGCGACGTTCTTCCTGCTCGGCTCCATGGCGGTGCGCTCCCCCCAGCTCGCGAGGGAGATGTCCGACGCCGGACACGAGATCGCCCTCCACGGCTGGGCGCACCGACCGCTGCTGCTGCGCGGGCCACGCGCCACGTACGACGACCTGGCCCGCGCCCGTGACACGCTCGCCGACATCACCGGCGCGCCCCCGCGGCTCTTCCGACCCCCCTACGGCGTCATGACCACCGGAACCCACCTGGCCTGCCGACGCCTCGGGCTCACCCCGGTCCTGTGGACGGCCTGGGGAGAGGACTGGCGGGCCCGCGCAACGCCGCGCACCGTGCACGACACCGTCGCCCGGGATCTGCGCGGCGGCGGCACGGTGCTGCTGCACGATTCCGACTGCACCTCGGCCACCGGCTCCTGGCGCACCACCCTCGCTGCGCTCCCCGGGCTGCTGGACACCTGCGCGGAGCGCGGTCTGAGCATCGGCCCGCTGCGCGACCACGGATGGCAGTCCGGCGCGGGCGGCCGCTGACGGGACACCGCCCGCTGCCGGCGCCCCGTGCCGTCCATGCCCCGTTCGCACCGGCCCTGCCGTACCTCTACGTGCTGTAGTAGTTTGGTCTTGCGGTCACGGACGCCGCTGATTGCGCCGGTACTCCAGGCCGCGGCGGCGATGTGGGCGACGGGCCGGCGACGAAGGAGCGGACAGCGTGGGCGACCAGAAGGACGCGGCAGCCGGGCGGCGCGCGCCGGGCGAGCTGGAGAGCGAAGTCCTGGCTGCCCTGTGGGCGGTCGGGGAGCCGGTTGCCGCGGGAATCGTGCGCGAGCACGTGACCGGCGATCCCGCCTACACCACCGTGCTGACCATCCTGTCCCGGCTGCACGACAAGGGACTGGTCACCCGTGAGAAGGCAGGCCGCGGGTATCTGTACTCCCCCGTGCGGGACGAGGCCGGACACGCCGCGGCGGGGATGCGCGACCTGCTGGAGCACGGCGGGGACCGGGCGGCGGTCCTGGCCCGGTTCGTCTCCGAACTACCGGCCGAGGACGAGAAGTTGCTGGAGCAGCTGCTGCGCGGACACCCGGAGGCGTAGACAGTGTGGATCGGCCTGCCGCTGCTGTTCAGCGCGATCCTGGCGCTGGCCGCACCCTGGACCGGACGCCGGCTGCCTCCCCGAACCGCCGCGTGATCGCTGACCTCAGCCGCGGTCGTCGCCGCGGGCGCCTGGGTGACGGCACTGGCCATGCTGGGCTTCACCCTGATCGGCCAGGTCCCCCAAGTAGCCGCCGAAGGCCGGTGGTCGGCGCGAATCCTGGCCACCGACGCCCCGGTTGACCGCCCGGTGGCCGCCGCCTGCGCCATCGGCGTCCTGTGCTGCGCGCTGGCGCTGACCGTGACCGCCTGGCGGCAGACACGCATGCTGCTCGACGCACGCCGCGAATGCCGCGACCTGGTCGCAGCCGGAGACCTGGCCGTGGTCGACGACCCGGTGCCCACCGCCTTCGCTCTGCCCGGCGCCCCCGGCAAGGTGGTGGTCTCCTCCGGCATGCTGCGCGCCCTCGGTATCGACGAGCGGCGCGCACTGCTGGCACACGAGCGCGCCCATCTGTCCCACCGTCACCATCTCTTCCTCCTCGTCCTCCACCTCGCCGCGGCGGCCAATCCGCTGCTGCGGCCCCTCACCCGCGCGGGCGCGTTCACCCTGGAACGCTGGGCCGACGAACAGGCCGGATCCGTCGTCGGAGACCGGCAACTGGTTGCCCGCGCGGTCGCCCGAGCGGCCCTCGCCGCGAAACGGGCTCCGGTGGCGGCCCTCGCCGCCACCGGAGGCCCCGTGCCCCAACGGGTTCGCGCCCTGCTGGCACCGCCAGTACCTGCACGCCGCAACCTGGTCGCAGCCATCACCACCCTGATGGTGCTCTGCTGCACCAGCCTGGCCGTGGCCGCCCAGGACATGGACGGCCTCTTCGACGCCGCCTCACCCCCGTGCACCACCTCGCACCCGCCCCTCCGCTGACGGCGGAGCCCCGCCGCATGCATCCGGCGGGGCCCTCACCTCTCACACGCGTCTCACCAACAACAGCAACGCCCCGGACCACAAGGCCCCAACCTGGCACTACGCCACTTCCCTATACCCAGTGGACGCCCTTAGACGGTCTCTACGACCTGTGCCATGTAGTACCGCGAGCGGGTCCCGAGACCAGGACTACCGGGACACGCTCCGCCCCTTCAAGTGCCGAGCAGCGTCTTGACCCTGGTGACCGTTCGTCAGCTCGGCCAACGCCAACGGGAGCCGACACCGCTATCTCAGGGACTTCGGAGGGACAAGGTCGTCAGAGCCATCCGTCCCCCACGATGGCCGCGGTCGCGCACGGGGCGACAAAAGCGCGAACGACCCCGCATGGGGCGGGTACCACTCGGTCCGTCCGAGAGCGCATTTCTCCGCCAAGGGGGCGATGCCCAACACGCGGAACATGTCTGCCGCGACCACGCGGCCTGGATACCTTCCGAACGATCCCGGCAACGCACGCCAGCTCGTAACCCACCTTGCCGGAGTCAAGGTGGACTAACCACCCTGACCTGCGAAAACGCGACGATCAACGAGTCTCAGGGACCACTTTGGGACCATGAAAGCCATAGACAAAGACCGCCCCCGCAATGCGGAGACGACCTCTGACCTGGGTAAACACCGTCGGGACGACAGGATGTGAACCTGCGACCCCTTGACCCCCAGCGGTCGACCAAGCTTGACGGACCGTACCAGCTGCTCCGGTCGGTCCAGATCACTCAGACCGCGTTTGAGATCTCTGTGGATCAGGCTCCCAAAGGGTGCTCTACGCTCGGCAGGTGAGCGATGAAAAGTTCCCTATGGTCGGCGACTTCAGAGAGTTGGAGCACGGCAGGCCAGACAGCCCGTCCCTTCGGGCTGCTGTGGGCGCCCGGGGGCCAGCACATGCAGGCGAGCTGATCCGGTACCTCCGCAGCGGTGCGGTACTGGCCGCAACAGCTGGTCTCACACACGATGTCCTCAGCCCGGACAGGACCGTAATCGGCGGGCTCTCCCTGCTGACCGACGGGCGCTGGCTCTGGTACTCCGACCTCGCCCACTACGTCGAACACCATCATGTCGCCCTCGACTCCCGGTTCATCGCCCACGCGCAGAGCCGAGACTGGACTGTGCCGCAGCTCAGTCGCCAAGACCTGCTCGCCATGGAAGCCGCACTATTCGACGGCGTCGAAGACTAAACGCCGGGCTGCGGCTGTACCTCACACCGAAATCCGCGCCAGAGGCCGTGGGCCGGGCCGTGACGCCGACCGACCACGGGCGAGTCGGCGGAGCATGTACCGATCATCGCCCAGCGGATCATTGTCTCGGAGCGGGCGGGGCTGGTCTCGTAGTCCCGGGCCAGACGCCGATGGGCTGTGATCCACGAAAGGGTGCGCTCGACCGCCCAACGCTTGGGCTGGACCTGGAAGCCGCGCTGCCCGGGGTCCTTGCGCACGATCTCCAGTTCACGGCCGAGGATCTGGGTGGTCCAGTCGACGAGCAGGCCTACGAAGCCCTGGTCCGCCCAGACCTTCCGGACGCCAGGGTGGTCGAGCCGGGTCCACAGCAATGGGCGGCGGGCGCCGTCGCGGTCCTGGACGCTGGCCGCGACGACGTGCACGGCCAGAAGCAGGCCGAGCGTGTCGGTGACGATGAACCGCTTGCGGCCCTTGACTTTCTTGCCCGCGTCAAAGCCCCTGCTGACGGCCGGAACGGTGTCAGCGGTACGAACGGACTGAGAGTCGATCAGCCCAGCACTCGGCTCGGCCCTCCGACCGTCGGCCTCGCGGACCCTGTCACGCAGAGCGTCGTGGAGGCGCTCGACCGTGCCGTCATCGTGCCACCAGGTGAAGTACCAGTACACCGTGGGCCACGGCGCGAAGTCCTTCGGCAGTTGGCGCCAGGCGCACGCGGTCCGCACCACGTAGAAGATCGCGTCCACGATCCGCCGCCGCGGGTGCTTCTCCCGACGTCCGCCCTTCGGCCCGACCCGCGCCGGCGGGAGCAGCGGCTCCACCAGCACCCACTGTTCGTCCGTCAGATCCGACGGATACCCACCCTCAGAACCGCTCACACAAGGCCCAACGACCACTCCAGCAAGGGGACACGGCAGATCTCAAACACGGTCTCAGGTCGAGTCCTGTTTCACCGGCGCCGCCATGATGACCTATCGCACCTGGTGACACCCCGTCCGTGAGACGCCCGCGAGAGACAGGTACGTGACGTGACATCAGTCCACTGGCCAGCAGAGGGCATAGCCCAGGCCAGCCTGACCGGGTGTGACGTTGTGGCGATGAGCTCGACATCGAAAACGTCACCGCTTGATGTCGCCGCGATCCAGAGCAGCCGAGCCCTCCAGCCGCCCGACCGCCATGTCATTGGGACGCCGTCAGAGATGATCGGCCAGGCGTTGGTCGAATCAGGACAATGTGCCATCACGGGCTGCTGAATCGATCATTCATTCGATACATCTTGGTTCTGTCAGTCGGCGCACTGCCGAACCTGATCATGTGCCCTGGGGGAACCATCAACACTGCAACACGACTTCGACATGTCCGCAGATTGCTGTTCGCCGTTGCAGCAACGACCCTGCTGTTACCCGTTGCAGCCCCGGCGTCAGCAGCAGACGGATCTGGACCGGCAACAGCCCACACGGTGATGCTGGCCCCAAGCACACCCGTCCCGTCGCTGCCCGAGCTCCGACGCGATGACACGGCCCAGCGGCTGCTCAGTTCGATCCAGCCGGTGAATGCTCCGACCACACCGCTTGAGGTCGTCGGGCCCGCAGCCGGCTACGGCAGGAAGACGACAACACCGGCCGCCGTTCCCGACCGAATATCGGCCCGGTCGCTGATGTCACCCGCCTCTTCCCTGGCCGTGACCTATCCGGAACCCGCCCGGACCATGACTCTGGCCGAGTGCAAACAGAACATGGCGGGCACGGCCCAGGTCTACCTCAAGTCCCGATTCGCGGTCTGCACCGCGCAGAAGGTGGTCACTGTCTGGGCGAAGAACAACGGTGCCATCGGCACCAGTTCCTACACGGTGTACGTGCGGGGATCCGTTCCCAAGGAAGCCGACCGCACGATGTTCTTCGACTACGACATCACTGACTTCGCCCAGACCGGCATCACCGGGGCCGCAGGTCTGAAGATCGGCTTGAAGGGTACTGTCCCTCAGGACTGGCCCGCCGCCGCGACCCCTGTCGTCGGAAGCGCCCTGCCCGTCAGCAAGACTTGGCCGCAGATGCAGGCCAGCCCGCACTACACTCACACCCTCCGCTACGCGCCCGGGCAAGGAACGGGCGCGGGTGCAGGGGACGTCGTCTACGCAGTCTACCAGCCCGAGATCACCTCAACGCTGCCTGTGGGATGGGTGGGTGAGAGTCCTGTGACCGGCAAACCGTTCATGTTCGCCCCGCGCTGGGACGCTGCTTCCTACTTGCGCAACTCCACTGGAGCTGGGAATCCCGCAAACAAGGGCGGCGCGGCCTTCAGCATGATCGCCACCCTCGAGTACAACTCCCAGCAAGGCGCCCCTGAACAGGCGGTCGCGCAACACATCAAGCAGGCGTTCACCAACCCCACCGCAACGAAACCACTGAACGCCCTCAAGAGCGTTCCTGGGGACACCGTCCAGGAACCGCTCCACCGCCTCTTCCTCGACCAGAAACGAAGGGACCGCAACCGCGCGGTCGCCGTTCGCGAGTGCACCCGCTACTGGGGAGCGCATTACACGGACGGCGGAAAGGAATGCGACGAGTTTCCCTTCGCGACCACCTATGAGGGATCGGCCATCGAGGAGTACGACGTCCACGCCGAGCGGATGAACTACTCCGTCATGCCCTTGGACGGAGCCCAGAACGGCGCTGCAGGAAACCTGCTGAGCGGCTTCTACAATGCCAACAGGCTCATCGACGGCGTGGAAGACGGATTCATCGTGAAGATCAACTGACCGACGGAGGGCGGCGGGTGCGGAACGCCGACGCCGCACCCGCCGCCGGGCTCAGGAACCCTTCGGCCAGAACTCCACCACATACCGCTCCACTCCGTGGGCGACACCTTCCACCCGCGTCACCCGCTCGACATCAGCCCGTCCCGTACACCCGACACGGACCCGCCAGACTCCCGCCGCACCCAGGCGGATCAGGTGGTGCGAACGGCCAAGGGTCGTGGTCCACACCGCGACGTCCCCTGTCGTTGTCTCAAAGTCGACCTCACCCTGCTCATCCCAGTCCGTCTTCTCGGGCTCGGGCTCGGCATCCCAGACACGGACCGTCACTGCGGCAGTGTGGGTATGACCTGCGCTGAACAGATCGAACCGGCGCACGTGCTGATTCAGGAAAACACCCCACTCGTAGCCGTCCCCGAACGGAACAGGCACCGCGCTGTCGTCCGACTCCTGAAAACCGAAACCCCTGAAAGCGACCTCAACATCCAGCAGTTCCCGCCGCAACAACTCGGCCACAAGCCACTCCCCAGATTCCCAGACCGAATACTTCGACCAGCCACGCTGCACCCTATTCTGCAACGCAGAGTTGCCACGGCACGTCCCGGCCAAGACAGGCCATGCCACCGGAGTGCGCATAGAGCGAAGGACTCGTCGGCAGGATCGGGTGGACGAGTCGCCGGCGCGAAACACCGCTCGATCGGATACACGACCACCGGCTCGGACTCTGATACGCCCCCAAATCATGAGAGCCCGGGCAGACGCACACCAAGTTTCGGTCACCGTTGACCGACGTGGAGTCGGCTCCTACGAATGCCTGAGAGCTCCTCACAGCAGGCTCGAGAACTGCGCGGGCCTCAGCGACCAGTCCCGGCCGTGCTGCGAGGAGAGCTGCTGCCAGACACACGTTCCGGTCAGTCACGTTCGCCCGAGGATGTCGAAGGGCGCGCAGCGCGGACGCAGGGAATCCGGACACCTCCAGAACTGGGGTTTGCTCAACCACCCACCGTGGCGGGTGGCATGATGCCCGGCCATGGGAAAGCGGGACGACAGCGACGAGGCATACGTCATCGCTCTGTGCAATCAGGTGTTGGGCGAGGTGGCCCTGCCGCAGCACAAGTTCGACTGGCTCGTGGGGGATCCGGGGACGGGTGAGCGGCGGGCCAAGTTGCCGGTCGATGCCTACTGGCCCGGCCACCAGCTGGTGGTCGAGTACCGGGAGCGGCAACATGACCAGCCGACGCCACACTTCGACAAGCCGGACAAGCTGACCGTCAGCGGTGTTCACCGGGGCGAACAACGAGCCCTGTATGACGCCCGGCGCGACACCATGATTCCCGCTCACGGACTGCGTCTGGTGGTGATCCGTCCAGCCGATCTCGATGCGAACAGCCGCGGACGCCTGCGGCGCAACCAGGAGACGGATCTGCCCGTGCTGAGGAAGATCTTGGCGCGTACCAGCGACGAGGACCGGGTCACTGACGCCTTCCGCACATGGCTGCTGGGCCAGGGCTGGACACCAGTCACCCCCGCGGACCGCTGGACCGACCTCGAAGCCGTACGCGGCCACGAGCGGTTGATCTGCGAAGCCAAGGGGCGAACCAGCGAGAAGGGTATCGACGCCGATATCGCCTACGGGCAACTCCTGCGCCGCATGACGAGCGACTCGCCGGACGTAAGGTACGCGCTGGTCGTTCCATCCTCGTCCGTCAAGGCCGCTGAACGCGTCCCCGTACATGTCCGCCGGTTACTGCGGATCGACGTGTATGAGGTCACGGACCACAACCTGGTACGCGCTCTGCCGAAATAGGAAGCTGCAGCGTTCTGCCTCAGGCCATATGGGTCTCGCCTTGCTCGACGACCTTTGAGTGCCTCCATTGCGCACCCGGATGCAAACGTCCTGCGTGCCCCCTTCGTTCGGCGCGGAGCCGATCCGTGACAACTCGGCCATTCATTTCATCCGCCGCTCCACAGCTGGTGATCGTCCAGCCAGGAGCCGGAGCAGTAGGAGAGCATCGACGACGCCTCCGTGATCGCTTGCTTCGCGACCTGTCCGAAGCCCGGTCGGTATCTGTACGCTGCGCGAGTGATCATTTCCCTTGCCCACCCGCGACCGGCCCTCGGGGCAACTTCGAGCCACCCGGGGCGCTGACATGCCGCCCTTCGTGTACCGCGTCACCCCGTACGATCCCGCGGAACAGGACACGGCGGTAGACCGCAGCATCACACGCATCCCATTCGATTCCCGCGAACGCATCGCCAGCGCCATCGTGGCGGCAGTAGCCGGATTCGCACTCGACGCCGGTGTCAGCCGTATGACGCTCGACAACCCCATGATGGAGGGGTTCTACCCTTTCTCCGTTCGCACGGGACGAGGCGGGCGTGGGTTGGCCGGGCTGTTCCCCAAGGGCACCGCCAGCTATCACGACGGCGCGCGAGTCCCACTTGCCACCGGGCTCGGGCTGCTGCGGGCCATGGTGCTGCGCCAAGGTGCCTGGTGTCGGTTGGGATCGGACGACGGGTTCTTTGTCCATGTCGGCGACAAGGACGACATCTACGTCGGCAGTAACCAGTCGCGGGAGACCGCTGTAGCCCATGCGCGCACTCTGGGACTGTTCGTCGAACAGATCGAAAGGTCCCCGTACGACCCCGTCTCCGATGAGACTAGCCACCAACGGCCTGCCGATGAAGCCTTCTGGACCGAACTCGGCGCTCTCGTCGCCGAGCGCGGCGGTGTCCTCCTGGAGGAGCGCTACGTCGGCAACGCCTACCGCTGGCACCGCTTGACCTCCGCGCCCGATATCGAAACCGTGCGCGAGCAGTTGACGCCGCGTGCGCGCCTGGCGGTCTGGCCCGACCTGACCGACGACATCGAGGCCGTCCGTGCCGCCATCACCCGCCAGGAACGCCTTGAACTGCTCGTCCAGCAGTATCCCGGCGGAGGCTTCCACGCTGCCCGAATCGCCGAACCGGGCATGGGCCGCGCCGATGTCCCCAACCCCCATCTCACGGCCAGTCCTGGCCACCGGGCCGCGCTGATCCCGATAGATCCGGCCGATCGCCACCCTCTCCTCGCCGCTGTCCTGCCCGACTCCGACGGCGTCCTGCGCGCCCGGTGGCGAACCAACCGCACGCGAGCCGACGAACGTCGAGCCTTCATGAGTTCACTGCGGGCAGGAGACATCGTCGCCGGCGTCGTCGCAACCGGCCTGGACGACATCGGGGTGCACGTACACCTGAACAACGACGCCGGCCGCGACCTCGGCTTCCTCCGCGTACCGGAAATGTCCTGGAGCAACTTCGACTCGGTGGACGACATCGTCCCCATCGGCCGGAAGATCCGCGCCGAAGTCCTGCACATCGACTGGGCATGGGAGCAGGTGAGTCTGTCCCTCAAAGCACTCCAACCCGACCCCTGGGAGCGGTACACCGACACTCACCGGACCGGAGACATCGTCCCAGGCACCGTAACCCGGCTGCTGCCGTTTGGTGCATTCATCCGCCTCAGTGACGGCGTAGAAGGCCTGATCCACATCACCGAACTGTCCGGCCACGACGTGGACGTTCCTGAAGGGGTGATCTCGGTCGGCGCTGAGGTACTCGTCGCTCTCCTCGACGTTGACCGCGAACGCCGCCGCATCAGCCTCTCACTCAAGCGGGACCACACGGAATGAATACAGGTCCCCATCGACGGAAGCTGACCGCACGCTCGGAAGGTGCGACGCACCAACGCCCAGGCAGTCATCCTCCGGTCGCGATGGGCCCGGGTGAGACAGGTCCACCCCCGCGCGGCGGGGAGCAGTTGCCGGGCGGGCGCTGCGACTGGTGGACTGAGAATGCCTCTTACGAGCGGGGCCCCAGCGGGACTGTCTCTCTGGGCTGGACTGGCACGAGTTCCGCATGCGGAACTGGGTGATCCGATGGCAACTCCGCACCGGATACCGCAGCAAACACTCCAAACACACGCTCGTCATGCGCAACGGATCAAGTGAAGCCCCCAAAAAGTGGCCTTGACCTGCGGAAAGACGGCGGCGCGACGCGCCACTCACAAGCCCTCACTCGTTCACATTCACCCGCTCGTCTGAGCTGGGGTTGTTCAGCAGCGTGCATGGCGTGTGGTCCCAAAGTGGTCCCACCGCAGTCGACTTCACTCAGTCGGCAAGGTTCTCCACGGGCGGTACGCACGCTCTATCTCGCCTGCGTACTGCCCCAGATGGAAGCGCACTTCCACGATAGCCTCGTCCTCGAAGCCTGGGTACATCAAGTCGGTCCAGACAACCGTCTCACCCCGTAGCCGCACTCGTATGCGAAGTTCGCCCAGATCCGATTCGGACTGCCCATGTGATGCCACGCTCACACTTCGAGCAGCGTCCGTCGGATACAGGGGCCCGCCAGCCCGAAGAAGGTTCCTCGGGTGCAAGCCGACCGCCCTGCTGTCGCTACGCGAGATCATGTCGAGGCCATCGACGAAAAGATACGCGTGTACCGCTGTGCACGCTGGTGGCCCAGGACAGCTGCCAATGAGCAGCGTACTGATCGAACCCGGGCTTCGACTATCGGGCCGTGCAGTCCGAAGCTCGTGCGGGGATCTACGAGGCATCTGCCCCTTGCGGCGTCATGTGCTGATCATACTGACCCACGGGCCCTAGTTTGGAAGACCAGGGATGCGAATGTTGGCTGACCTGGCGGTCCTCTGAACTGGGCTGGAGCGGAACCGTCGCCGTGGATCCCCGTGAGTCCCGCCGCTTCCCGCCGGACCGGGCACGCAACGGGCACCCCGCCGTGCCCCCACAAAGGCGCTGGCGACCTCGGATGTACACGCTATGGCGCGAACAACTTCGGGAATGGGCAGGGCTCCAACGGGTCCTCCGGCCGGTCCGCCCACTTCCACCACACGTGCTTTTGCCGACATCCCCACACCATGCGGCAGGTTCGCTTCCCGTCGTCCTCTCGGCCACAGAGTACGAAGCCACCTGCCTGCAGCCGTTGGCCGCAGTCGGGGCAGATCGGCGGGAGTGAGGACATGCCGCGCACGATATCCGACCACCGAACTTGGCTACACCCTGAGCTTGGGAATCGCCGTGTATGAATCCCGCGAATGGCCAGCTGACCTGCTGAAGCGTCGGATAATCGTGGCTCGGGTCAGACGGTCAAGCGACCTGAGTTGACCGCTGCTTACCGCCGGATCGGGCACGTGCGATGGGCACGGGGATCCGAAGTTCATCCATGGAGTCGCTACAGCGAGGTCGGAGGCCCCTTGCTGGGTGAGCCAAGATCAATACGAGGCGGGCGAAGTCGGCCGGATTCGAACCGGCGTCCTCGCGATTTTGGAGACCGCGCGCGACGACCTCTGCGCTACGGCTTCGCCCGGCCGGGACTCTACCCGACTGCCCGACGACCGCGCCCGGATCGATCATTGTCGTCGTCGCTCCGAGGTCATTCACACCCTTGGTGACGGTGCCGTAAACCGTCGTGGCAGCGATGTCACCGTGAGTTCGAATCGCGCATCCTCCGCAGTCAGAGGTACCAAGTCGGCCCCCGACCAGGGATATCAGTCGGGGGCCGCTCTTGTTCGGTCTTGCCTGCCGGTGACCGTGGTCCCCGTGAGCTCCCGACGGATCGGGCACGGGAGGGGCACGGCGCTACTGGGCCTGGCTGGGCGCCGTCGACCACTGCTGAGTAGCGTCGGACGGCCGAGGGACAGGCCGGGTGATCACGCTTCCCAGTCGTGTCTTAACCTCCTCGGATGGATGACTCCCCTTGCTTCTGCCTGCTGTGCTCGCCTCCCAAGGACGGCCCTGCTCGGGATGAGCGGGATCGGCAGGTAGCCAGCAGCGTGAGCGACTTCGGCTGGCATGTGATGGGCGTCGGCGCTCAGAACGAAACCCCCGCCGACTGGGCGTACTCGATCGGCCTATGGCACACCCTCCGCAGTCCCGAGGTCTGCGTCTTCGGGCTACGTGTCGAGACGATGATGCGCATCGTGAACACGGCTGGAGCCGCGATACGGGACGGCCACCCCCTGGCGCCTGATCAGCGGCGGGACGACATTCTCAATGACCTCGACGTGGCGATTCGCCCGGTGGATTCAAGCTGGTACCAGGACTTCTTCGGCGCCGGTATCGACTTCTACCAGGCGCCCCCTCTGCCGGTGACCCAGCTTTTCTGGCCTGACAAGGCGGGGCGTTTTCCGTGGGAAGACGGGGTCGAGGACTACTGCCGGACGAGTCAGCCGTTGCTCTGGATCTCGAAGCAGGAGACCGCTGGGCCTTGGGCCGACGTGACCCCCTGAGGTTGGTGGAGCGGCTTGGCCGGCCCCCGCGCCACGACGTTCCTTGCTGCCATCCCGTCTGCCGTCGTCCCACACTTTGTGGAGCGGGCGTGGTTCAGGGCGTCAAGGTGGAGCGCGCCACTGTACGAACGACCTTGACGCCCTGGGCCGCGACTGCTCGGCTCTGCCTGGGACGACGGCAGGCGGGATGGCAGCCCCTACCTCGACCACGAACTGCCCGCGGTCGCCGTCCGGGTTTCCGCCATCCCAGAGTCGGAGCGCCCCCGCCGGAGGCTGTCTGCGCCTCGATGGCTGGCAATCCGCGCAAACGGCCCTGCCCCCTGCCCGGAATGGAGGCGAGGCCGCGCCAGGCGACGGCCGGCGCCGCCGCCCTGTGCGCGGCCCTCTCTCTGAGAGAAGACTGCTTGCAGACCCTGAGACGCCCGGAGCTACGGGCCAGCGGCGAGCGCAGCGAGTCGCCTTGATCTAGTAGAGAAACTCTGTCCCCAAAGCCAACGGGCCGCCTGGCGCGCGCCGTTGAGAGCGTCCAATGGCTTGGATCGCACGCGATGGTTACCTGCATCGAATCAAGTGGATCCCGACCCGAAGGGGCCCTGACCTGCGAAAAGGCGGCGGCTCGACGCGCCTCTCACAAGTTCTCACATTGTGAATCGGACAATACAGACACCAGAGACCGCCCCCGCAATGCGGAGACGGCCTCTGACCTGCGTAAACACCGTCGGGACGACAGGATTTGAACCTGCGACCCCTTGACCCCCAGTCAAGTGCGCTACCAAGCTGCGCCACGTCCCGGTGCTCGGTCGTTCTGGGGTTGTTTCCCCGGGCTGACCGCGCATGAGAACAATACCGCACTTGGGGCGGTGTCTGCTCACGCCTTGGGGTCGGCGGGGCGATCTTGGTGGAGAGGGGGGTGGGGGGAAGTTTGAGTAGGTGTACTCATGTGGCGTGGGCCACAGTTGTTCAGGCTGGTGGCATGACGAATCCGATTCAGCAGCAGACGACGGCGGCGTACTTCGCGCAGGCGGCCATTTCGTTCGGGATCGCGCTGGGGAGCATGGGGCTGGGGGTGGCGTACCTGCCGGTCGGGGCTTGGGTGCGGGCGTTTCTGGGGGTGGGGCTGATGTATTTGGTGACCTCGGCGTTCACGCTGGCGAAGTGCGTGCGGGACCGGCAGGAGGTGGGGCAGGTGGTCAGCCGGGTGGATCAGGCGCGGCTGGACAAGCTGCTCGCGGAGCATGATCCGTTCCGGGTGGACGGGGTCTGAGGCCGGGCCGCCGCGGGCGGGCGGGCGTTTCCGGGGTGGGGGCAGGGGCAGACGCCCGTTCGACGAGGGAGGTCGGGCGTGGATGCTTCGATACGGCGGGCCCGGACTGCGGGCCGGGCCGCGGCAGGCGGTAGTGCGGTCGAGTGGGCGGCACGGTGGGGGATCGCCACGCGTGGCGTGATCTATGTACTGATCGGCGCGCTCGCGATCCAGGTCGCCCTGGGCGGGAACGGGAAGCAGGCGGACCGCGGCGGCGCCGTCGAGCAGATCGCCGGGCAGCCGTTCGGCAAGGTCATGGTGTGGGTGGTCGGGCTCGGGCTGGTGGGCATGGCGCTGTGGCGGCTGTCCGAGGCGCTCTTCGGGGCCGCCGGTCCCGACGGGCACAAGACGTCGAAGCGGCTCGCCTCGGGCGGGCGGTTCGTGTTCTATGGGCTGGCCGCGTATTCGGTGATCGCTTTCGCACTGGCGAAGAGCGCCTCCGAAGGCGCCAGCCAGGGCGGATCGAGCGACCAGCAGTCCAAGGACTGGACGGCGAAGGTGCTGGACCTCCCCTTGGGCCAGTGGCTCGTGGGCGCCGCCGGGGTGGCGCTCGCCGCGGCCGGTCTGTGGATCGTGGTCCGGGCCGCGCAGCGGAAGTTCCGTAAGCATCTGAAGCTGGGCGAGATGTCCCGGCGGACCCGTCAGGTGGTCGAGTTCCTGGGGGTCGCCGGCGGGGTCTGCCGCGGTGTCGTCTTCGCGACGGCCGGCGGGTTCGCCGTGGCGGCGGCCGTGAAGTACGACCCGGATCAGGCCAAGGGGCTCGACGACACCCTGCGCTCCTTCCGGGAGACGCCGGCCGGGCCCTGGCTCCTCGTCGCCATCGCGGTGGGGCTCGCCCTCTTCGGCGCGTTCTCGTTCGCCATGGCACGGTGGCGCAAGATCTGACATCTCCTCCAAGCCTCCGGCCATCCTCTTGCGAGGCTCTGAGCTGCGGTGATCCATCTTCTAGCCAAGCGTTGCGATCCGGTGCGGGCTTCCGCACCGGATCGCTTCCGCGTTCGCCGCCTGCCCGCCGAGTACCTCTCGTGGCTGACGGCCCTCAGTCTCAAGAGGGGGGTTCCAACCGTTCTCGCGGGCGATCCGGTGGCGGTTCGCGGCGGCCAGGATGGGCAGGAAGAGCCCGGTACCCAGGGCGTCACCCAGGGAAGGACCTCTCCGCATGGCCACCAAGAAGCCCGTCGTCCTCGGACTCGCCGTCGGCGGCCTCGGCCTCCTCGTGGCGGCGGCGCTCACCATGCCGCAGGTTGTGGACTGGTACCAGGGACGCCACCTGGCGGAGGCGGAGTACTCCTCGGGCAGCGAGGCGAAGAAGTCCCGGGACTCGGTTCCGCGCTGGCTGCCGGACGAGGCGACGGCCGTGAAGTACCGGATGTCGACCACGGGCGGCGACCGGCTGCTGAGGGCGACGCTCGCCGACGGGAAGCTGCCGGCCGGATGCAAGCAGGGCGCGGGCAGCGGGCGGGCGCACCTCCGGGCCGACTGGTTCCCGAAGGGGACGGACAAGGAGGGGACCGCGGCGTGCGGGGCCTACAACGTGGTGCTCAAGGGCACCGATCTGTATGCCTGGCAGGACCACGCCGATTGGGTGAAGGCGAAGCAGGCGGGATCCGACGCGCCGTAGGGAGCAGTGATTTCCTGTTTGCGTCGGTATGTCCCGGGGCCATGTGGCCGCCGTCGAGGCGGCTGAAGCACCCGAGGAGTTCCCGATGAGACGCGCACTGGCCGTGGCCGCCGCCCTGACGGCGGGCTGCTGATGCCCGGCACCATCACCTGCGCCAACACCTGCCCGGCCGTCCCACCGTGGATGCGGTGACGGGGGCGGGGGCTGGGGCGGGGGGCCGGGGGCTGGGACGTCTGCTCAGGGTGTTTCCCGTGGGGCCGGGAGCGGCGTGCTTCCCGGTTCCGGCAGCGTCTTCGGGTCGGGTGCGCCAGGCGGAACTGGCGCGCCCGGCGGCTCCGGGGCGGGCGGGCGTATGTCGTCGCCGGTCTGCGGGCCGGCCGGATCCGCGGGGCGGGCCCGCGTGCGGTTCGCGCGGCGGACGGCGTCGTCGGCACTGTTCTGGGCGCCGAGCGAGCCGAAGTAGAAGCCGGCGACGGTGGCGAGCACCGTCATCAGCGACGTGACGATCGTCTTGCGCAGGTCGCCGGAGTCGCCGCCCGAGGAGAGCATCGCGACCGCCAGGGCGAAGCTGACGAGGGCCAGGATCAGTACGGCGATGATGCTGCGGGTCAGGCCGCGCACACCGCGCGGTTCGCGCAGGTCCCGCAGCAGCTCACGGACGTCGCTGCTCGTGGCCGCCTGGCCGATCAGCTCGTCGGTGAGCTGCTGGCGCCAGGCGGTGGCCCGGCGGACGTCGATGATCAGGGGCAGCACCGCGATCACGGCGATGATGATGACGACGACCGCGATGAGAACGAAGGCCCATGGCCCCTTGAGGCCCGGGATCGGTTCGGCGGCCGCGAATTCCGCGCCCGCAAGTCCGTTCATCCGCATACCCGTTGCACCCATGCCCGCCCCATACCCACCGTGATCGAACCCGTACCCCTGGTTCCCGGTGGGGGATGATCCCAGCGGCCGACATCAATCGTCAACCGCGCCACGGGAGTTGGTGAGCGGGTGCTGGCGTGCAGGGGGTTGGTGCGCGGCGAAGTACGCGGCCAGGTCGGCGTCGAGCGGCGGTACGGTGCGCGGGGTGCCGCCGTCCCGGAGCGAGGCGGTGGCCTGGACTCCGGCGGCGACCGCCATACGGGCCGCGACGGGTGAGGTGTCGGTGGGTCCGC
Organism: Streptomyces sp. RKAG337; assembly: GCF_023701715.1. Classification (NCBI taxonomy): domain Bacteria; kingdom Bacillati; phylum Actinomycetota; class Actinomycetes; order Kitasatosporales; family Streptomycetaceae; genus Streptomyces; species Streptomyces sp. RKAG337. The sequence goes on from NZ_JAJOZA010000001.1 coordinate 1,107,468, forward strand.
CGTCGCGCGCGAAGCGCAGGAACTCGTCGATGAGGAGCGGGTCGGCGCCGCCGTGGAAGGCGTTGTCCTGGAGATCGGGGACGGGGTGGACGGCGTCGGCCTCCGGGCGGTGCCCGGAGCGGCGCGCGTTCCAGACCTTGACCACCGCTCCGGGCCCGTCGCCGAAGTTCTCCAGGCGGCCGGCATCGCCGATGACGGTGTAGTTGCGCCAGTAGTCGGGGGTGAAGTGGCACTGCTGATAGGCGGCCAGGACGCCGTTGTCGAGGCGCAGATTGACGAGGGAGACGTCTTCGACGTCGATCACGGGGTTGAGATTCCGCTGGGAGCGCGGCGGCCAGTTGTCGTCGTCGAGCCAGCCGGCCGCCTTGGGCTCGCCGGGGGCGCGGCGGTCGGCGTCCGGCGCGCCGTAGACCATGAGGTCGCCGAGCGCCTGGACCTGGCGGGTGTAGCCGCCGGCGAGCCAGTGCAGGACGTCGAGGTCGTGTGCGGCTTTCTGCAGCAGCAGACCGGTGGTGCAGCGGCGTTCGGCGTGCCAGTCCTTGAAGTAGAAGTCGCCGCCGTGACCGACGAAGTGCCGTACCCAGACGGTCTTGACCTCGCCGATGTCCCCGCGGGTGATGAGGTCGCGCATGAGCCGGATGACGGGCATGTGGCGCATGTTGTGGCCGACGTAGAGGCGGGTGCCGGTCTCGTACGCCGTGCGCAGGATCGCGTCGCAGCGCTCGACGGTGATGTCCAGCGGCTTCTCGACGAGGACGGGCTTGCCGGCGCGCAGCGCCTCGCAGGCGAGGTCGGCGTGGGTGTGGTCGGGCGTGAGGACGAGGACCGCGTCGATGTCGGCGGAGCCGAGAATCGTACGGTGGTCGTCGGTCACGGCCGCGCCCGGGAAGCGGGCTGCCGCCTCGGCGCGGACGGCGGGGTCGAGGTCGGCGACGGCGGCCACGCGAGCCCCCGCGCCCGGCCGGTGCGCGGTTGCGGCGAGGCTGCCGCGCAGGCCCAGTCCGATGACGCCGATGCGGAGGTCGTCGTCCGGCCGGCGGGACCCAGGAGTCACGTCCGGCCGGCGGGACCCGGGGGCGTTGGCGGGATGCGCGACCAGAGCCGGGGCGTTGGCGGGATGCGCGGCCGGGGCCGGAGCGTTGGCGGGATCCGCGGCGGAGGCTCGATCGCCCGGCGGTTGGGAGTTGGTCATGGGCGGTCCCTTCGGAAGAGCCCCGCGCGAGCCGGGCAGGAACGGGAACGACGAGAGCAGTGACGACGAGAACGACGAGAACGGCGAAGACGAGAGGAGAGGGAACAGGAGGAGCGGGAACAGGAGGGACGGCCCACCCCCGTCCGGCCGCGATTCGCAGTCGGCACATAGGGTTGGCCTCAACCTAGTAACCGCTTACTATCTCGGTCAACACCTCACCTCGGAGCTGATGTGACCTTGCCCCCCTTCCTCACGCTGCCCCCCACCGACCGCGTGCGTTCGCCCCGCACCGGCTGGACCCGCGCGCACTGGGAGGCGGTGGCGGACCGGATGCTCGACGGGCTGGTGCCGTACGCCTCCCCCGGCTTCGCGCAGTACCGGCTGCCCGGCCGCAACAGCTGGTCGGGGGTGGTGTCCGACGGGCTGGAGGGCTACGCGCGCTCCTTCCTGCTGGCCGCGTTCCGGATCGCGGGGGCCGGCGGCGAGGTGGACGCGCGGCTCATCGAGCGGTATGCCGCCGGGCTCGCGGCCGGTACCGATCCGGACAGCGGTGAGGCCTGGCCCGCGCTGACCGACTGCTCGCAGCAGATGGTCGAGGCGGCGTCGGTGGCGATCGCGCTGCACGAGACACGCCCGTGGATATGGGACCGGCTCGACGAACGGGTCCAGGCGCGGGTCGTCGACTGGTTCTCCGGTTTCGTCGGGCACCGCACCCACGACAACAACTGGCGGCTCTTCCAAGTGGTGTCCGAGCAGTTCCTGGCCTCCGTCGGCGCGCCGTTCAGCCAGTCCGACATCGACGGCGGGCTGGACCGCATCGAGGACTGGTACGTCGGCGACGGCTGGTACACCGACGGGGACGGCCGCAACTTCGACTACTACATCGGCTGGGCGATGCATCTGTACCCGCTGCTGTGGGCGCGGATCGCGGGAGAACCGGACGGGGAGCGCGCCAAGGTCTACAAGGAGCGGCTGTCCCAGTTCCTGGCGATCTACCCGCACTTCTTCAGCGGCGACGGCGCCCCGGTCCACCAGGGACGTTCGCTGACGTACCGATTCGCCTCCGTCGCCCCGGTGTGGATGGGGGCGCTCACCGATGCGACCCCGCTGGAGCCGGGGGTGACGCGGCGGCTCGCCTCCGGGGTGCTGCGGCACTTCGTGGAGCGCGGAGTACCCGACGAACGCGGGCTGCTGTCGCTCGGCTGGCACCAGCCGTTCCTTCCCACCACGCAGGGGTACTCGGGTCCCGGGTCCCCGTACTGGGCGAGCAAGGGCTTCCTCGGACTGCTGCTGCCGGCCGATCACCCCGTGTGGACCGAGCGGGAGCTAGCGCTCCCGGTCGAGGAGGCCGACCAGTACACGGCACTCCCCGCTCCCGGCTGGCTGCTGCACGGTACGAAGCACGACGGGATCGTCCGGCTCGTCAACCACGGCAGCGACCACTACGGCTTCGAACCGTCCGGCGGCGCGGACGACCCGCACTACGCCCAGCTCGGCTACACCACGCACACCGCGCCGAACGCCGCCCCGCACGCCTGGCGGCACCGCGTCGACAGCCACCTCGCGCTGGTCTCCCCCGACGGCACGCCCTCCCACCGGGGACGGATCCACCCGCTGACGGCGGCGGGCCGGACCGCGTCCTCCTGGCACACCGTCACCTTCCCGGCGGACGAAGGCGTCCCGGCCGACGGCGGGTCCGGAAGCGAAACCGAGCCCGGAACCGCGGAGTACCGGATCGAGACGGCGAGCGTTCTGCACGGACCGTGGGAGGTCCGCGTGCACCGCGTCGAAGCCCCGGCCGGGGTGACGGTCCGGGAGGGTGGTTACGCGGTCGCGGGGACGGAGCTGCCATGGGGCGAGAGCGGCCGGGGGTGGGCGTGCGCCCGTACCGCGGACGGGCTCTCCAGCGCGCTCGTCGGACTGTACGGCTGGGACGAGGACGGTGACGGGTCCGCCGCGGTGCACCGCGAGGTGGAGGCGAACGCGTTCGGTCCGCACTCGGCCGCCCCGTGCCTGAGCTCCGGGCCGCACCCCGGCGGGAGCAGCGTCCACGCCACCCTCGTCGCGCTGTCGGGCGACTCGGTCCATCCGCGGGCGCTGCGCGAGGCGGTCACCGTGACGGTCCTCGATGGTGACGGCGGCACCGGCGTACGTGTCTCGTTCCCCGACGGAACGGTGCTCACCGTCTGACCCGCCGTCCACCGCACCGCACCGCACCCCGCCCACCCCACCCCAAGCCACCCCACGCCGTCCGGCTCGGCCGCCCGGCCCGCCGATTTCACCATCGGGTTCCGCTGCCGCCGACCGAGGGGGCAGGCTGGTCCTGTGCCCTCGATCGGCGGGCGGCGCGGGGGTCCATGCCCCGGGTCGTGCGCGTCGTGCATGTCCGTTGTCATTGATGTCGATGATGTCGAAGTCCGGTGTCGTCCAGGTGAGGAGCAACTCCCATGCACGAGGCGCTGCGTCCCGCGGCTGTCCCCTACTACGAGGACCCCTCCCCCGGCAGCGGCGCGTTGCCGCCGCGCGCCTGGTGGAGTACGTCGGACGCGCGGTACGTGAGCCTGAACGGGGCCTGGCGGTTCCGGCTGTCGGAGACCGCCGACGCGCACGGAGACGACTTCGCCCGGCCGGAGTTCGACGCCACCCGCTGGGATCTGCTGCCGGTGCCGGCGCACTGGCCGCTGCAGGGGCACGGCTCGCCCGCGTACACGAACGTGGTGTACCCGTTTCCCGTCGATCCGCCGCGCGTTCCGACCGAGAACCCGACGGGCGACCACCGGCGCTCCTTCGACCTGCCGGACGACTGGCCGGGCGGGGCGGCGCTGCTGCGCTTCGACGGTGTGGAGTCGTGCGCGCGGGTGTGGCTCAACGGTACGGAGCTGGGCACGTTCAAGGGCAGCCGGCTGCCCGTCGAGTTCGAGGTCGGGGAGCTGCTGCGGCCGCGGGGGAACGTGCTGGCGGTGCGCGTCCACCAGTGGTCGTCCGGCAGTTATCTGGAGGACCAGGACATGTGGTGGCTCCCGGGGATCTTCCGGGAGGTGACGCTGATCGAGCGGCCGGAGGGTTCGGTCACGGACTTCTTCGTGCACGCCGACTACGACCACACCACCGGCACCGGAACGCTGCGTGTCGACTGCGAGCCCGGTGGCAGCGTCACCGTCCCCGAGCTGGGCCTGGACCTGGCGACCGGGGAGAGCGCGACCGTGCCCGTCGAGCCGTGGTCCGCCGAGATCCCGCGCCTGTACGACGCGGAACTGGCCACGGAGGGCGAGCGGATCCCGCTCAGGATCGGCTTCCGGACGGTGACCGTCGAGGACGGCGTGTTCCAGGTCAACGGCCGCCGGATCCTCCTGCGGGGCGTCAACCGGCACGAGTTCCACCCCGACCACGGCCGGGTGCTGGATCTGGAGACGATGCGGCAGGACCTGGTGCTGATGAAACGGCACAACATCAACGCCGTCCGCACCAGCCACTACCCACCGCATCCGGCCTTTCTCGACCTCTGCGACGAGTTGGGGATGTGGATCGTCGACGAGTGCGATCTGGAGACCCACGGCTTCGAAGTGATCGGCTGGCGCGGCAACCCGGTCGACGACGAGCGCTGGACGCCCGCGCTGCTGGACCGGGCCGGGCGCATGGTCGAGCGCGACAAGAACCATCCGTCCGTCGTGATGTGGTCGCTCGGCAACGAATGCGGGACCGGGCGGGGGCTGTCGGCGATGGCGTCGTGGATCCGCGACCGCGATCCGGACCGTCCGATCCACTACGAGGGCGATCCGTCCTGCGCGGACACCGATGTGTACTCGCGGATGTACGCCGGCCACGCCGAGGTCGCACTCATCGGGAGTCGCACCGAACTCCCGCTCCCTGATGTGGAGTTGGATGCGAAGCGACGCGCCCTGCCGTTCCTTCTGTGCGAGTACGCCCACGCCATGGGCAATGGCCCCGGCGGGCTGAGCGAGTACCAGCGGCTCTTCGAGACGCACGAGCGCTGCCAGGGCGGGTTCGTCTGGGAGTGGATCGACCACGGGCTGCGGCAGCGCACCCGCGCCGGGGTGGAGTTCTTCGCCTACGGCGGCGACTTCGGCGAGGAACTGCACGACGGGAACTTCGTCTGCGACGGGCTGGTGTTCCCCGACCGCACTCCGTCGCCCGGTCTGATCGAGTACAAGAAGGTCATCGAGCCGGTCAGGATCGACGGGGACGGCGCGGCCGGCATCGTCCGGATCACCAACGGGTACGACATCGCGGATCTGTCGTCGCTGTCGTTCCGCTGGACGTACGAGGTGGAGGGCAAGGCCGTCGACTCCGGTGATCTGGAGGTCCCGGCGCTGGCGCCCGGCGCGGCCGTCGAGCTGAAGCTGCCCCGGGCGCCGGGCGGCGGATCCGGCACCCCGGCAGGTGACGGTGAGGCCTGGTGGACGGTGCGGGCGGCGCTCGCCGACGACACGGGCTGGGCACCGGCCGGACACGAGGTGGCCTGGGGCCAGTTCGCCGCAGCGCCGCCCGCGACCCCCGCGGCCCATGCGGCCCCCGCGACCCCCGCGACCCCCGCGGCCCCTGCGGCCCCGACCGAAGCCGCACCGACCGAAGCCGCACGCACCAAGGCACCGCGCCGTGCCGAGGGCGGTGTCGTGCTGCTCGGGCCCGGCACGTTCGACGCCGCCACCGGCGCGCTCAGGTACCTGGACCACTTCCAGATCGCCGGAGCGCCGCGGCTCGACGTGTGGCGTGCGCCGACCGACAACGACGCGGGTTCCGGCCGGCATCCGGACCTGCAGCTGGACCGGCGGTGGCGGGAGGCCGGTCTGCACCGGATGCGGCACCGGCTCGACGGGGTCACGATCGGCGCCGACGCGCTGACCGTCACCACCCGGGTCGCGCCGGCGGCCGGGGACCTCGGCCTGCGCACCGTCTTCACCTGGACGGCGACCGACGACCGGCTGCGGCTCGCGGTGGACGTCACCCCGGAGGGCGACTGGACCGTCCCGCTGCCGCGGATCGGGCTGCGCCTGGGCGTCTGCGGCAGCCTCGGCGGCGTCGAATGGTTCGGCGGCGGTCCCGGCGAGGCGTATCCCGACACGCGGGCCGCGTCCCGGATCGGGCGGTACACGAGCACGGTCGACGCGCTGCAGACGCCGTACGTCAGGCCGCAGGAGAACGGCGCCCGGGCCGATGTCCGCTGGGCGCGGCTGCGCCGCGAGGACGGGCAGGGGCTGCTGATCACCGGTGACCCGGAGTTCTGGTTCACCGCGCGGCGCTGGACCGGGGAGCAGCTCGACACGGCGGAGCACACCTACGACCTCACGCCGTCCGAGACGATCTGGCTCAATCTGGACCATGGGCAGCAGGGCATCGGCAGCGGGTCCTGCGGGCCGGGGGCCCTGCCGCAGCACTGGCTCACCGCTGCCCCGGTGACCTTCTCCTTCACGTTCGGCGCTCTGGAGACCACATGATCCGTCCCTACCGCCCCGCGGACCTGCCCGCGCTCTACGACATCTGCGTACGCACCGGCCAGGAGGGCGAGGACGCGCGGCCGTACTATCCCGACCACGATCTGCTGGGGACGATCTTCGCCGCCCCGTACGCGCGGCTGGAGCCGGAGCTGACCTTCGTGGTGGACGACGGGCAGGGCACCGCGGTCGGCTACATCCTGGGGACGGCCGACACCGCCGCCTTCGTGAAACGGTTCCGCGGCGAATGGCTGCCGGAGGTGGCGGACCGCTACCCGGCACTCACCGGTCCGGTGCCGACCACCCCGCACGAGACGATGGTCGACCTGCTGCACCGGCCGGAGCGGATGCTCGTGCCCGAGCTGGCGCCGTATCCGGCGCATCTGCACATCGATCTGCTCCCCGAGCACCAGGGGGCGGGCCACGGGCGGGCGCTGATGGAGACGTTCCTCGGAGCGCTGGCGGCCGCGGGCGTCGGGTCGGTGCATCTGGGGATGGCCACGGCGAACGTCCGGGCCCGGTACTTCTACGACCGCATGGGCTTCCATGAGATCGCGGTACCGGACCCGGGGCCGCTCACCTACCTGGGGCGTGCCACTTCGTAGTCCTCGGCACCGTCGGCACCATCAGTACCGCCGGAACCGTTAGCACCGCCTACACCTTCAGCGGGTGCCTCGGACACGGCATCCGGTGCGGCATCCGGTGCGGCGTCCCGTGCCGCGTCGGAGGCCGGAGCCGCGTACTGCGGCCAGCCGCCCGCCGGCGGTACCGCGATCGAGCGCCACCACCAGTCGTCCGGGAGATCGGCCGAAGGCTCGAACGGCGCGCCGGGACGCGGGGTGGCGATCTTCGCGCCCCGCTCCCTGGCCGCCGCGAGCGTGCCCTCGGCGGGGTCGGCCCACGGGTGCGGGGCGAGGTTGAACGTGCCCCAGTGGATCGGCAGCATCGCTCCGTGGGGCGTGCCGCCGGACAGGTCCACGTGCGCCTGCATGCCTTCCGCGGGCGTCATGTGGATGTCGGGCCAGAACTCGCTGTAGGCGCCGATCTGGATCATCGTCGCGTCGAACGGGCCGTGCTGCTCGCCGATCTCGGCGAAACCGGGGAAGTACCCCGTGTCGCCGCTGTGATAGATCCGGTGGTCACCGCTGGCCACCACCCAGGACGCCCACAGGGTCTGCTGGCGGCCGCGCAGGCCGCGGCCGCAGAAGTGCCGGGCCGGGGTCGCGGTCAGCGTCAGACCGTCCACCTCGGTCGACTCGTTCCAGTCCAGTTCGTGCAACCGCTTGGGGTCGATGCCCCAGTGCTCCAGGTGGGCGCCGACGCCGAGCGGCACGGCGAAGACCGTGTCCGTGCCGACCAGCGCCTGGATCGTGGGCATGTCGAGGTGGTCGTAGTGGTCGTGCGAAATGACCACCACGTCCACCGTGCCGAGCGACTTCAACGGGACCGGCACCGGGTGCACGCGCTTCGGACCGGCGAACGCGAACGGCGAGCAGCGGTCGCCCCACACCGGGTCGAAGAGCACCCGGCGGCCGTCGATCTCGGCCAGCACCGTCGAGTGGCCCATCCACGTCAGCCGCAGCCCCGACGCCGGCGGCGCCGCCAGGTCGGCGAGCGTCGTCGGATGGACCGGCACGGGGGCGGCGGGCCTGCGCAGCGCCCGCGCCTCCTTGCGCATGTTGCCGGGCAGCGCCTTGAGCAGGCCCCCGCTGGGCGTGGAGCGGGCACCCACCGGGTTCTGGAAGACGCCGTCGGCGTAGTTGGGTGACGCGAGAATCCGCTCCAGTCGCGCGCCGACCGGATCGGCGCCGAAAGCAGCAGGTCGCAGTGCGGTGAGGCGGGAACCGGTCACGGCACCTCCAGCAGGGGGGCGGTCAGTCGATGTCACCCTGCCAATTCTGCCTTGTCAGGCGTCCGTCCCGAAGCGGCGGCTCCCGCCGACCGACCACACATCGGTGATCAGGCCGTCGGAAACGGCCAGAATGTCGATACCGCTCACCGAGATCACTCCCGCGCCGTCCGGGTCGGGACGGGTGGCGCTCCAGCGGCAGCAGACCTGGCCGGCCGGCCCGCCGTCGGCGGTGGCGGCGAAGTCCACGAGCGCCGCGCCGTGCATGCGGTAGACCAGTCCTGGCTTGGCCTCGCGGTGGGCGGCGACGAACGGGACCAGGCCGCCGGGACCGCGCAGAGCGTCGGTGTCCGCTTGCGGAATGGCGTTGCCGAAGTGGATACGGAAGCCGGGGGTGAGGATGCGGTCGGCGACGGGGAAGTCGCCGTTCCACAGGTCCGTCCAGTCCTCGAACAGTCCGATGCCGAGCCGGCGGAAATCGGTGCCGGTGGTGTCGGTGGTTCCATTGGTCGCAGTGGTTCCACTGGTCGCAGTGTTTCCGGTGGCCGCAGTGTTTCCAGTGGTCGCAGTGTTTCCGGTGGTCGCAGTGTTTCCAGTGGTGCTGGTGTTCAGGTCGACGGTCATGTCCGTGCCTTCCTTCTCGGTGTGATCACCATCTTCGAAGGGGCCGGCGACACCGTCCTGTCGGTGTTTACAACGTGCCGTCGGACTTTCCCGGAAGAGCGTCGACCAGGTCCGCGAAGCCTTCGAGACCGATCAGCTCCCAGCCCGGACCGTCCAGCTCCGCGCGGTCGATCCGGCGCGGCGGCGCCGTCTCGTCCAGCGCCCGCACCGCCTGGATCCGGTCCATCCGGAACCCGCGCACCGCCTCGCGCAGCCGGCACCAGGCGATGAGGTACCACTGCTCGCCGCCGAGGAACCCGAGCGGCTCCACCAGCCGCTCGCTGGCCACGCCCTCCCGGTCCTCGTACGAGAGCCGCAGCACGCGGCGGCTGGCGAGCGCGTCCTGCAGGACGCGCGGAACGGTGGCGCGCCGTTCGTCGCGGGCCAGTACGTGCACGCGGTCGGCGAACTCGCCGGTCGCGGCGCGCTCCCGGGCGGGCATGACGGCCAGCACCTTCTGCAGCGCGCTGCGCGCGGCTCCGGCGAACGGCGTGCCGTCCAGCGCGTGCAGACCCACCGCGAGGGCGGTCGCCTCCGCGGGGGTGATGGTCAGCGGCGGGAGCGTCTGCTCCTTGTCCAGGACGTATCCGCCGGTGCGGCCCGGTTCCGCGTAGATCGCCACGCCGGACTGCTGCAGCGCGCTCAGGTCACGTTCGATGGTGCGGCTGCTCACCTCGAAGCGCTCCGCGAGCCACCTGGCGCTGCGCGGGCGGGGCGCGACCGCGCGCAACTCCTCGACCAGGGCGTACAGCCGGTCGGTCCGGTTCACAGCGTGCCGCCCCGTCTCGGAGGTGTCATTCCACCACCGGACTGTAGGTCAGCCCGACATGGTCCTGCACCGGCAGGTAGCCCAGTCGCCGGTAGAGCGCGTTGCTGGTGGCGTTGGCCAGGTCGGTGAAGAGCAGCACCTCGTCCACTCCCGCGTCGCGAGCCGCCCCGCTGACCGCGGCGGTCACTCCGGCCGCGTAGCCGCGGCCCCGGTGCCCCGGCGGGGTGTAGACGGCGACGACGCGGACCATCCCCGCGAGCGGACGGGTGATTCCGGCCATCGCCACGGGAGCGCCGTCGACCTCCCACACCGTGACGCCGCCATGGCTGAGGCGGTCGTCGACGAACGTGGCGGCGTTCAGGCCCTGTTCCTCGATCTCGGCGGCGAAGGCCTCGTACCACTCCACCAACAGCTCCCGGTCGCCCGTACCCGCGGTCCTGGCGCGGCCGGCCGGGGCGGGCTCCGGCGGCGCCAGCTCTCCGAGCCGGAACAGCCGCAGGTTCTTGTCGAGTTCGGCCGCCGCTCCGGTACGGGACCGCCAGGCATCGGCGAAGGCCGCGGCCGTGTCCCGTTCCCCCGGATGCCGGTCAGCGCGCGCCCCGTCCCGTCCCACACGCCCGCCAGCTCCGCGAGGGCCTCCGGCGGTCCCTGGGTCAGGAGCGGCGGCAGCGGCGGGGTCTGCAGGAAGGCTGCGGCGACGGTCCCGCCGGTGTCCCGCCACCAGCCGAACAGCGGCGGGTTCTCCCCGTACGCGTCGAGGCCGCGGTGCCGCAGCCCTTCGGCGACGGTGATCAGTACGGTGTTCTCCACCGCGCGCGCCCGCAGGAAGCTGCTCGCGGCCGTCAGGAACGCGTCGAGATCGTGTGTCGTGTGCCAGCTCATGCCGCATCCTGCCCCGCGTGCCACCACCCCCGCACCACGTTTTCGTTGCGCCGCGCGGTGGCAGATCTTCCGCCGCACCTGTCAAAGGTGCAGGTCAAAGGCGTTCACCCCGGCCGATTGGTGGCGCAACACAACGGCAACACCACTTCGACCCGACCCTCGGTATGGTCCCTGGGAACGCAGCGCACCGACACCGCCGCCGCCACCACCGCCGACACCGACACCGACACCGCGGCCGTCGGACCGCAGACCGCGGACCCCCGGTCCACGGACCGCAGACCCCGGAACCAAGACCTCAGACCGGAGAGCCCGATGCCCGCCGAGCGCACCCGTGAGCACACCGCACCGGTGGCCGCCGCGCGCCGCCGCCGGTTGCGGGCGGACCAGGCCCGGCAACTCGCCGACCTGCTGCGGCGGCAGGTGCTCCTGCAGGGGTTCCCGGCCGGGCTGCTGCCGCACGAGGACGCGCTCGGCGCCGACTACGGCGTCTCCCGCAACACCGTCCGCCAGGCACTCGACCTGCTGCGCGCCGAACAGCTGGTGGAGCGGGTGCCGGGCGTCGGCACCGTCGTGGTCGGCGCCAAGTACCCGCACGGTCTGGACCGGCTGATGGGCCTCGCGGAGACGCTGCACGAGCACGGGCGGGTCACCAACGAGGTCCGCACGATGGCGCCGGTCCCGGCGCCCGCGCCCGTCGCCGAACGGCTGCGCCTGGAGGGTCAGGACCCGGACGTGCTGTACATCGAACGGCTGCGACGGCTCGACGGGCTGCCGCTCTCCCTGGACCTGACCTACGTCCCGATGGACGTCGGCATCGAGCTGCTCAGCGCCGACCTGGAGAACACCGACATCTTCCGGCTGCTCGAGGAGATCACCGGACAGCCGCTGGGCACCGCCGAGATCACCCTGGAGGCCGTCAACGCCGACGCGCACTCCGCCGCCGTGCTCCAGTCCCCGCGCGGCGCCGCCGTGCTGATGCTGGAACGGCTCACCCATCTGTCCGACGGCCGCCCGGTGGATCTGGAGTTCATCCGGTTCCGCGGCGACCGCATCACCATGCGCGGACTGCTGCACCGCTCCGTCTGACCGCCCGCGCCCTTTCATCCTTTTCATCCTTCGTCCATCTTCCTGTTCTTCAGGTCCTCCGAGGAGACAGCCATGCCTGTCGTACCCCAGCGCGCCGACGTACCGGTGACGATCGACGAGTCCAGGTGCATCGACGGCTGCACGCTCTGCGTCGACATGTGCCCGCTCGATTCGCTCGCCATCAATCCGGACACCAACAAGGCCTTCATGCACGTGGACGAGTGCTGGTACTGCGGCCCCTGCGCCGCCCGCTGCCCCACGGACGCGGTCACCGTCAACATGCCGTACCTGCTGCGATGAGGGGTTTCGCGATGAACGGACGGGTCCGCAGGTATCTGACCGCCGTGGCCGGCGCCGGGCTGCTGCTGCCGCTGGCCGGCTGCGGCGGGGACGCGGGCGCGGACGGTGGCAGGACCGTCACCGTCTCCGTCGGCTACCAGTCCAAGACGATCAACACGGTGACCGCCGGCACGCTGCTGCGTTCGCTCGGGTACTTCGAGCGTGCGCTGGGCGAGCTGGGCAAGCGCGACGGCGTGACGTACAAGGTCGACTGGCAGGACTACGCGACCGGTGCGCCGATCACCGCCCAGATGATGGCGGGGAAGGTCGACATCGGCTCGATGGGCGACTACCCGCTGCTGATCAACGCGGCGCGCGGCAAGCAGATGAAGGCGCCGACCAAGCTGGTCTCCGTCACCGGGTACAACCTGCGCGGCGGCCTCAACATGGTGGTCACCAAGCCGGACTCGACACTGTCCTCGCTGGCGGACCTGCGCGGGAAGAAGGTCTCGACGAGCGTGGGGTCCGCCGCCGACGGCACGCTCGTACGGGCTCTGCAGAAGGCCGGCATCGACGCGGACAAGGACCTGCACAAGCTCAACCAGCAGCCCGCGGTGGGCGCGTCCGCCCTGCAGTCCGGCGGCGCCGACGCACTGTCGCAGTTCGTCGCCTGGCCTGGTCTGCTGGTCTTCCAGGGCAAGGCGAAACCGCTGTACGACGGTGCCGCGCTCAACGTGCCGACCCTGCACGGCGTCACGGTCCGCGCGGCCTTCGCCGGCCAACGGCCCGCCGTCGTCGACGCGTTCCTCACCGCGCAGCTCCAGGCGACCCAGTACCTGCACGAACACCCGCTGGCGGCCGCGCAGCAGGTGGCGAAGGCGACCGGGCTGCCGCCCGAGGTCGTGTACCTCTACAACGGCGCCGGCGGTATCGCCACCTTCGACCCGACGCTGAAGCCGCAGCTGCTGAACGCGCTCAAGCAGGACGTGCCGGTGCTCGCCTCCGCCAAGCTCGTCGACTCCGTCGACGTGGACGGCTTCACCGACGACCGCTATCTGCGGCGGGTCTACGGCGCCGGATACGCCAAGTCCCTGGCGTCCGCGGCCAATCCGGCGCCGGTCAGCGGCACCGACCCGGTGTGCGGGGGCCAGGCGAACGATCCGGTGACGGCGAGCGAGAGCTGGCTGTCGGGCGAGGACCGCACGACGGCGTTCACCACGCCGAGCTGCCTGCTGCGGTACGTCAAGCAGCACCCGGGGAAGGTGCGGGCGGGTTACGTTCCGGACGCACTGACCGGCACCCGCTGGTTCGCCGACTCGTCGGTATGGGCCGAGGACCCGGCCGCCGCCCCCAACGCCCGCTTCCAGCCGTTCACCACGCCCGCCAACGCCCATGACTGGATCGCGGGCCACCCCGGCACCCGGCTCGTCAGCTATGACGCCGCGCTGCGGGAGTCGCCATGACGACGGCGACGGCATCCGGGACGACGGCCACGACGAAGCCGAACAGGTCGGGACGAACGCGGGTCGGGCGGCTGCCGTGGGGGCGCTACTGCGTCCGTGTGGCCTCGCTGGTCGCGTTCCTCGGACTGTGGCAGCTGCTGACCGTCCGGCGCGTCCATCTGTGGGTGCACTTCGAGCAGTTGCCGACGGTGGTCCAGGTCGGGCGGGAGTTCGGCACCCGTCTGACGGGCGGACCGTACTGGCAGGACCTCGGCGACAGCCTGGTGCGGATCGTCACCGGTTTCGCCCTCGCCGCCGTGCTCGGTGTGACCGTCGGTACCGCGATCGCACGGTCACGGGTCGCCCGCGACATCCTCGGCCCGGTGCTGGAGGTACTGCGGCCGATCCCGGCGATCGCGCTGGTGCCCGTCGCGATCCTGCTGTTCCCGACCAATGAGCAGGGCATCGTCTTCATCACCTTCGCCGCCGCGTTCTTCCCGATCCTGGTCAGCACCCGGCACGCGGTGCGGGCGCTGACCCCGGTGTGGGAGGAGGCCGTGCTCACCATGGGCGGCGGCCGGTGGCGGGTGCTCGCCCAGGTGGTGCTGCCTGGGGCGCTGCCGGGCATTCTCGGCGGACTGTCGGTGGGGATCGGGGTGTCGTGGATCTGTGTGATCTCCGCCGAGATGATCTCCGGTGAGTACGGGGTCGGCTACCGCACCTGGCAGGACTACACGGTCGTGGATTACCCGGGCGTGCTGGTCGGCATGGCCACCATCGGCGTCCTGGGGTGGATCACCTCCGCCGCCGTGGAACTGCTCGGGCGACGGGTGACGCGCTGGCTGCCGCGGACCGAGTCCGGCGACCACGACCGGGCGGGATACAGGACCGGCTACCGGGCTCCGGGCACCCTGCGGCGGACGGCCGTGTCCGAGCCATCAGTGGCCGAGCCGGAGCCCGAACGTGAGAGCAGGAAGGTGCACCAGTGACCAACACCCGTGTCAGTGCGACCTCGCCGGACTCCCTGCCCAGCCCGGCGCCGCCCGGTGTCCGGCTGACGCTCGACGACGCCACGATCGGCCGCTCCGGCAGGCCCGTCCTGGCCGGGCTCGGGCTGGATGTCGCGCCGGGCGAACTGCTCACGGTCGTCGGCCCGTCCGGCTGCGGCAAGTCCACGCTGCTGCGCACGCTCGCGGGCCTGCTGCCCGTGCTGGCCGGGCGGGTGACGCAGGACGGCGTGCCGGTCGGCCGGCCCGGTGCCGACCGGGCGCTGGTCTTCCAGGAGGACGGCCTGCTGCCCTGGCGGACCGTTCGCCGGAACGTCGAACTGCCGCTCGCCATACGGCGGGTGGGGCGCGCGGAACGCCGCACCCGGGCGGCCGGCTGGCTCGGGCGCGTCGGGCTCACCGGCCGTGAGCAGGAGCTGCCGCACCGGCTCTCCGGCGGGCAGCGGCAGCGCGTCCAGCTGGCCCGCGCGCTGGCGGGTGAGCCGCGGGCGCTGCTGATGGACGAGCCGTTCGGCGCGCTGGACGCGCAGACCCGGGCCGGGATGCAGCAGTTGCTCGTCGAGGTGCTGCGGTCGTCGCAGGCCACCGTCGTCTTCGTCACGCACGACGTGGACGAGGCGGTGTTCCTCGGCGACCGGATCGCCCTGCTCGGAACGGACGCCGACCGTCCGGTGCGGCTCCTGGACGTCCCGCACCCGCGCGAACGCGCCGCCCACGGCGAGCCGGGGACCGTCGCGCTGCGGCGTGAGGTGCTGCAGTCCCTCGGCACGTGAACCCCGCCCGCAACGCCCCCGTACAGCACCCGCCCCGTACCTGAACCGCCCCTGAACCGGCATGTGAAAGGCCCCCGATGGACATCCCCGCACTCCACGACGCCGAGGAACTCCGCTGCGACGTTCTCGTCATCGGCGGTGGCACGGCCGGCACCATGGCGGCCCTGACCGCCGCAGAGAACGGCGCGTCCGTGCTGCTGCTGGAGAAGGCGCACGTCCGGCACTCGGGCGCGCTGGCGATGGGCATGGACGGCGTCAACAACGCCGTCATCCCGGGCAGTGCGGAACCCGACGACTACGTCGCCGAGATCACCCGCGCCAACGACGGCATCGTCAACCAGGTCACCGTCCGGCAGACCGCCACCCTCGGCTTCGCCATGGTGCAGCGCCTGGAGCGCTACGGCGTGAAGTTCGAGAAGGACGAGCACGGCGAGTACGCGGTCCGGCAGGTGCACCGGTCGGGGAAGTACGTGCTGCCGATGCCCGAGGGCAAGGACGTCAAGAAGGTCCTGTACCGGGTGCTGCGGCGGCGCGAGATGCGGGAGCGGATCCGGATCGAGAACCGCGTCATGCCGGTGCGGGTGCTGACGTCCGGTGGCCGGGCGGTCGGGGCCGCCGGGTTCAACACCCGGACCGGGCGGTTCGTGACGGTCAGGGCCGGCGCGGTGATCCTCGCGACCGGCGCGTGCGGCCGGCTCGGCCTGCCGGCCAGCGGCTATCTGTACGGCACCTACGAGAACCCGACGAACGCGGGTGACGGCCATGCGATGGCGTACCACGCGGGCGCCGAGCTCAGCGGGATCGAGTGCTTCCAGATCAACCCGCTCATCAAGGACTACAACGGTCCTGCCTGCGCCTATGTCGCCAATCCGTTCGGCGGTTACCAGGTCAACCGGCACGGTGAGCGCTTCGTCGACTCCGACTACTGGTCGGGCCAGATGATGGCCGAGTTCGCCCGTGAGGTCGCCTCGGAACGCGGGCCCGTCTATCTCAAGCTCAGCCATCTGCCCGAGGAGTCGGTGGCCGCGCTGGAGACGATCCTGCACACCACGGAACGGCCGACCCGCGGCACGTTCCACGCCGGGCGCGGGCACGACTACCGCACCCATGACGTGGAGATGCACATCTCCGAGATCGGGCTGTGCGGCGGCCATTCCGCCTCCGGCGTGTGGGTCGACGAGCACGCCCGCACGACCGTCCCCGGGCTGTACGCGGCCGGTGATCTGGCCTGCGTACCGCACAACTACATGATCGGGGCGTTCGTCTACGGCGATCTGGCCGGCGCGGACGCGGCCACCGCGCACGAGGTCTTCGAGGGCGACCTGCCGGCCGACCAGCTGCGGGCCGCGCACGAGCTGGTCTACCGTCCGCTGCGCCACCCCGACGGGCCGCCGCAGCCGCAGGTCGAGTACAAGCTGCGCCGGTTCGTCAACGACTACGTCGCCCCGCCGAAGAGCGGCGCGCGGCTGTCGCTCGCGGTGGAGACGTTCCAGCGGATGCACGGCGACATCGAGTCGATGGGGGCCAGGACCCCGCACGAGCTGATGCGCTGCGCGGAGGTGTCGTTCATCCGCGACTGCGCGGAGATGGCGGCCCGCTCCTCGCTGGCCCGTACCGAGAGCCGCTGGGGGCTGTACCACGAGCGCACGGACCATCCCGTGCGCGACGACGCGGACTGGCTGCACCACCTCAACCTGCGCAAGGGCGCGCGCGGCGAGATGGAGTTCCTGACCCGGCCGGTCGCTCCGTACCTCGTGCCGGTGGAGGGCTTCGAGCCGGACGGCGAGCGGGCGGTGCGGGTGATCGGCGAGGTGCATCCGGAGCAGGTGGCCACGGCGGGGCCGCGGGACGTGGCACCGGTGGGCTCGGGGGCCGCTCCGGTACGCGCCGGCGGGCCGGTCGTCGCGGCTCCGGCGGCCGGCGGCGGATCGCCCCGGATCCTGGACCTGCTCGCGCTGGCCGACGGGCAGCCCGGGCTGTCCGACATCGAGCCGTATCTGGCGGACCCCGATCCGGCCGTGCGGCGTACCGCCGTCACGACGTTGACCGAGACATCGCCGGACGGCACCGGTCCGGCGCTGGCCCGGGCGCTGGCCGACCCCGACGCGGGGGTCCGGGAGGCGGCGGCCGCGTCGCTGCTGGAGCTGGTCGAGGTCCTTCCGGCGGATGAGCAACTGCGAACGCCGCTGGTGGACGCCCTGGGTGTGGACGATCCGCGGGTCAGGGCGGCCGCACTGTACGTACTGCGGGCGCTGCGGCTCGGCGAGGCGGCGCTGTTCGGCGGCACGCTCGACGACCCGGACATCGAGGTGCGGATCGAGACCGTCCGCGCGCTGCTGTCGGTCGACGCCGTCGACGTCCTGGCGCGCGCCGCCGCCGACCCCTCCCGCGAGGTACGGGTCGCGGTGGCCAAGGGTCTGGGGACGGCCGACGGCGCGCTGCCCACGCTGAAGGGGCTGATCCAGGACGGGGACCCGCTGGTGCGGGCCGCCGCCCTGGAGGCGCTGGCGGGCGCGGGCTGCCCGCCGCCGCTGGACTCCGCGGCGGCGGCCGCCCTCGACGACCCGGCCTGGCAGGTCCGCAGGGGCGCCGCCGCCGCGCTGGGCGCCGCGGATCCCGCGCTCGCGCTGCCCGCCCTGCTGGCCGCCGTCCGCGATCCGCACGCCGACGTCCGCAAGGCCGTCGTCCTCGCGCTGCTCCCGCACGGGGGCGGCCCGGGACCGGTCCTTGCGGCCCTGGCGGCCGCGGCGGACGACACCGACGCCGACGTACGCGCCTACGCCCGGCGGGCGACGGGAGCGGCCGTCTGAAGGTGTCTGCGGAGAGGCCTAGCCCGGCAGCAGTCCCCGGCGCACCAGCAGCGGCTCGATCCTCGGCTCGCGGCCGCGGAAGTTGCGGTAGGTGGTGAGGGAGTCCACGCTGCCGCCCTTGGAGAGCAGTTCCCGCCGGAAGGTGTCACCGTTCGCCCGGCGCATGCCGCCGTTCTCCTCGAACCAGTCGACGGTGTCCGCGTCCAGGACCTCGCTCCAGATGTAGGAGTAGTAGCCCGCGCTGTAGCCGTTCGAGAAGACGTGGGAGAAGTAGGTCGAGCGGTAGCGCGGCGGGATCGCGGGGACGGCGATCCCGGCCGCCTCGAGCGCCGCGGCCTCGAACGCCTGGGCGTCGCCCGGTTCGCTGCCGGCCCCGATCGTGTGCCAGGCCCAGTCGAGCAGGGCGGCGCCCAGGTACTCGACGGTCCTGAAGCCCTGGCCGAACGCGTCGGCCTCCGCCATCCGCTCGATGAGCTCGGCCGGCAGCGGCTCGCCGGTCTCGTGGTGCTTGGCGTAGTTGGCGAGCACCTCGGGCCGCAGCGCCCACATCTCGTTGACCTGGGACGGGTACTCGACGAAGTCCCTGGGGACCGCGGTCCCGGCGAAGAACGGGTACCGGACGTCGGAGAACAGCCCGTGCAGCGCGTGCCCGAACTCGTGGAAGAGCGTGTTGACCTCGGCGAAGGTCAGGAGCGCCGGCTCACCGGGGGCGGGCTTGGCGATGTTGAGGTTGTTCACCACGACCGGGCGGGTGCCGAACAGTCCCGACTGGCCGACCAGCGCGTTCATCCAGGCCCCGCCGCGCTTGGAGCCGCGCGCGAAGAGGTCGGCGAGGTAGAGGCCCAGCGGCGTCCCGTCCTCCTCGGACACCTCGAAGACCCGGACGTCGGGGTGGTAGCCGATGAGGTCGGTGCGCTCGGCGAAGCGCAGCCCGTAGACCTGCGTCGCGGCGAAGAACACCCCGTCGTGCAGGACCCTGTCGGCCTCGAAGTACGGGCGCATGACGGCGGCGTCGAAGGCGTACCGCTCCTTGCGCACCTGCTGCGAGCGGTACGCCCAGTCCCAGGCCTGGATGGGGCCGGTGTCGCTGACGGCGGCCAGTGCGGCGGCCTCCCGCTCGGCCATGGCGACGGCCGGCGGGACGAGCCGGTGCAGCATGCCGGTGACGGCCTCGGTGGTCAGCGCCGTCTGGTCGGCGACGACGTACGCGGCGTGGCTGTCGTAGCCGAGCAGCGCGGCCCGCTCGGCGCGGAGCGTCGCCATGCGGACGGCGAGCTTGCCGTTGCCCTTGGCGCCGCGGCCCAGTGAGCGCTCCAGGAGCCGCTCGCGCACCTCGCGGTCGTCGAGGGAGGCGAGTTCCGTCTGGTTGGAGAAGTTCTTCAGACTGATGACGTACTTGCCGTCGTGTCCGCGGGCCCGGCCGTTCTCGGCGGCGGCCGAGACGGCGTCGTCCGAGAGCCCGGCGAGCTCCTCCGGGCCGTCCAGCACCAGGGCCGCGTCGCGGGTGTCGTCGAAGACGTTCTGCTGGAAGGAGGTGGCGGCGGTGGCGAGTTCGCCGTTCAGCTCACGCAGCCGCTGCTGGTCCTCGGGGGAGAGCTGGGCGCCGGCCCGCAGGAAGGTGGTGTGATACCGCTCCAGCAGCCGCAACGACTCCGCGTCCAGACCGAGTTCGGCGCGGTCGTCGTGGAGCGACGCGACCCGCGCGAACAGTCCGGCGTCGAGGTGGATCGCATCGCTGTGCGCGGCGAGCCGTGGGTTGAGCTGTGCTTCCAGTTCCTGCACGACCGGGTTGGTGTCGGCCGAGGACTGGTTGAAGAACACGTTTCTGACGCGCCGCAGCAGGGCCCCGGATCGCTCCAGCGCCACGATGGTGTTCTCGAAGGTGGGCGGCTCCTGGCTGCCCGACACCGCCGCGACCTCTTCCAGCTGCTCCGCGAGACCTCGCTCGAACGCCGGGAGATAGTGCTCGTCGCGGATCTCGGCGAACGGCGGCAGCTCGTACGGAAGCGGGCTCGGGCTGAAGAATGGATTCGTCGTCACCCGTCCGACCCTACGCCGCCGCCCTGCTTCCCCCGGAGGACGAGGGGGATCGTCCGGACACCCCTGTCAGGCAGATCCCCGACAGCCGTGGGGCGGGCTCGGGAAAACGAGCCCGCCCCACGGCCGTGGGCAAGGAGGGGTGCGGGTCGTACGGATCAGCCGCCGCTCTTGCGGCGGAACTCGCGCTGTCCGCCGGCTCGCCCGTGGGCACCGTGGATCTTCGAGCTGTCCGGCCCGCCGCCGGCGGCAGCGGCGCTCTTGTTGCCGCCGCGCTTGCGCTCCAGGGCTTCACGGAACTTGCGCTTGACCTCGTCCTCGGCCGCGGCGGACGCGTCCGCAGTGTCGGGCACCTCGGTCGCCTCGGTCGCCTCTTGGTCTGATGCCTCGGCAGTCATGGGGGCCTCCTGGTTTCGTTCGGTTACGGCCCAAGCCTCGCATGCCCGGCCGCGTACGACACACTGCAATACCGGCGGCGCGACGCCGGACCGCTCTCAGGAAGGACGTGTTCCATGACCTGGATGCTGTACGGCGCCACCGGATATACCGGACGCCTGATCGCCCGGCGGGCCGCGGCCCGTGGTGAACGGGTGGTACTGGCCGGCCGCAGCATCGCCAAGGTAG
This sequence comes from Streptomyces sp. RKAG337, assembly GCF_023701715.1. Lineage (NCBI taxonomy): Bacteria > Bacillati > Actinomycetota > Actinomycetes > Kitasatosporales > Streptomycetaceae > Streptomyces > Streptomyces sp. RKAG337. Next base: position 1,128,334 of record NZ_JAJOZA010000001.1, read on the forward strand.
CGCCGCTGGCGGCGGAACTCGGCCTCGAACACCGCATTTTCGGCCTTTCCGACCCGGTCGCGCTGCGGCGCGCACTGGAGGGCGTCGAGTCGGTCGCCCACTGCGCGGGTCCGTTCTCGGCGACGGCGCTGCCGATGGCGCTCGCCTGCATCGAGACCGGTACGCACTATCTGGACATCACCGGCGAGATCGATGTCTTCGAGCAGCTGCACGCCCTTGACGGGCGGGCCCGCGCCGCCCAGGTCGTCCTGCTGCCGGGCGCGGGCTTCGATGTCGTGCCGACCGACTGCCTGGCCGCCACCGTCGCCGCGGCCCTGCCCACCGCGAACCGCCTCGACCTGGCGATCCTGGTCGGCGGGACCGCCAGTCCCGGCACCGCCAGGACCGCGATCGAGGGGCTGCCCGACGGTGGACGGGCCCGGATCGACGGCACGATCAGCGCGGTGCCGATGGGCTGGCGCCGGACCAGGGCGGCGTTCCCCTCCGGGCCGCGGATGGTCACCTCCATCCCCTGGGGTGACGTCAGTACCGCCTTCCACTCGACGGACATCCCCAACATCACCACCTACATGCCGCTGCCGCCCGGCGCCGCCGCCTTCAGCAAGGTGATGCGGCTGCGCCCGGCGCGGGTCCTGGCGCACGCCGCCGTCGGTGCTCTGGTGCGCGGACCCAGTGCGAAAGCGCTGGCCGGAACGCGTTCGGAGGCCTGGGCTCGGGCGAGCGACCCGGAGGGGCGCAGCGCTCAGGCGACGGTGACGATGCCGAACAGCTACGAGCTGACCGTCGAGTCGGTGCTGCGGATCATGCCCCGGCTGGCCGGTCTGCCGCACGGGTCGCAGACGCCGTCCCGGGCCCTCGGCGCCGGTTTCATCACCGAGTTCAGCGGCGTCACGCTCACGGAGTCGGGAGCCAAGCGCGGCTGGTGAGGGTGCGGCTGGTGAGGGTGCGGCTCAGTTGCCGTGCGCGCCGAGTACGAACAGCAGCCAGATGAACCCGGCCAGCAGGTGCGCGACGACGACGTAGACGAGGACGCGCAGGACCACGGCCCGTTCCTTGCGCCGCTCGCTGCCCTCGCTGGTACGCAGCTCCGGGGCGAGGGGTTCGTGGCGCGGGCGGCCGGTGGCGGTGTTGGTCGTGGCGTCGGTGGCTGCGGCGCGGACCGGGGTGGCGCCGGGGCCGTCGGTGCCGCTGGGGGTGGTTTCGGTGGGGGCGGTGTCGTTCATTTCGGGGCGTCCGCTCTCTTCGGGTCCTGCGTGTCCTGCGGGGTGATGCACAGGCCGGCCGCCTCGCTCTGCATGAGGGTGTGCAGGAAGAGCAGGTCGACCCCTTCGGGGGAGGCGGCGGCGAGGCGGTGCGGCACCAGCGAGTCGAAGTGCGCCGCGTCGCCGGCGTCCAGCAGGTGGGTGTTCTCCCCGAGGGAGAGCCGCAGCCGGCCGGCGGTGACGTAGAGCCACTCCTCACCGGGGTGCACGCGGACCAGCCGGTCCTGCGCCTCGGGCGGTACATGGACCCGCAGCGCCTGCATGGCCCGGCCGGTGCCGCCGGCCCGCCAGTAGGTCCAGCCTCCGGCGGGCACCGGTGCCATGCTGTCGCCCCGTACGATGGGGAACGGTTCGGCGGTCGTCTCCCCCAGCAGGTCCGAGACGGTCGTGCCGTACAGCCGGGCCAGCCCGAGCAGTACGGGAAGCGACGGCTGCCGGAGCCCGGATTCCATCCGCGACAGATGCGCGGCGGAGAGCTCGAGCCGCCGGGCGGCGGCCTCCAGGGTGAGGCCGGTGCGGCGGCGCTGTTCCTTCAGCCGGGGGGCGAGGACCAGCGTCTCCGCGGACGCGATGTCGGTGTCCATGCCTTTGATGGAACAGCATGCCTTGCCTCTCGGGCAAATCTTTTGCCCGAGAGGCAAATCACCCCCGGTCGCTCCTCAGCCCCCTCAGGTCTGCCGCTCGGGCAGATAGCCGTCCGCGTCCAGCCCGAAGGTCCAGGCGACGCCCTCCCGGGCGGTCCTGGTGCGCGGCGGGACCCGCAGCCAGTACGTGCGGTGGGTGCCGTCCGGCTCGGGGGTGGAGTTGACCACCTCGACCATCACCACCGCCTCGTCGTCGTCCAGCTCGATCCGCCACAGGATCCCGGTCTCGTCCCGGGCCACCGGCCTGGCACCGGACTCCGCGAGATAGCGGTCGTAGCCGTAGTACTCCAGCATCACGCGGCGCAGCTCGGCGTTCTCCTCGGTCCGTATCCGGACCGGGGTGAGGTCCGCGAGGCCGGCGAGGAACGCGGCCGGCACCGGCATACCGCGCCAGGCGTGCAGGGCGAAGCCGTCGGGGAAGGCGAGCGCGGGCCCGTCGCCCCGGTCCAGCCGGCCCGCCTCGTCCCGGTGCAGTTCCACCGGCCGCTCCGCTATCACCACGACCCGCTCGTACGGCCACCACCAGCCGGCGGCGCGGGCCACCGCCGAGACGCCTTCGAGCGTCCCGGCCTCCTCGTCGAAGGCGGCCAGCCACGCCGCGTCCTGCTGGCCGAGCACCGCGTCCAGCAGCACCAGGCGGACGGCGGCCGCGCCGGCCGGCTCCTCGCTGAGCGCCTCCACCACACCGGCGCGGATCCGGTCGGCGAGCGAAGCCGTCGAGTCCCACAGCTGGCCGCCGGTCAGCGCCCACCGCTCGGCCCAGCCCGCGGGGCCGAGCGCCGCGTGCCGGCGCTGCCGCTCCGCCGCCCACGGGCGCGTCCGCACCGCGTCCCGCACGCAGCGTCCCGTACCGTCCTCCGCCACCAGCCGCATCGCGGTCGCGGCGGCCTCCAGCGGCGAGCCGGTCCACACGACGCGCTCGGGTGCCGGGAGTCCGGCCTGCCAGTACGCGAGCTGTATCCCCGCCTCCGCCGCGGCGCGGTCCGCCGCCCCGGTCTCCGCCGCGATCGCCCGCCACCGCGCCGCCGTCTCCAGTGCCGTCGTCATTCCGTCCGTCCCCGCCCCTCGTCCTCGGTCACTTGCACTCCCCCCGCCGGTCGCGCGGCACCGCCGCGCACCGTCAGTCCGCCACGACGCGTACGGCGCCGGGCACGTACTCGCGCTGCCGCACCACCCGGAACCAGCCCTTGGGCAGCGGTATCGCCGCGTGCTCCTCGTGCACCACCCGCCCGCCGTCCGGGAGATGGAGGAACGCGTCGCCGAACGGACCGGGCTCGCGGAGCAGGCTGCCGGGCCCGACGACCGCGTGCGCGTGCCCGGTCACCTCGCCGAGCGCGAGCACCAGCCGCCCCTTTCCGTCCCGTGGCTGGCGCGCCAACGCCTCTGCTCCGCGCGGCGGTTCCCCCGCCTCCAACGGCATGATCAACACGTCCCCCTGCCGGTACACAGCACGCTCCCCTCCGCCGTCCGCACCCTGCGGCCGCCGATGTCCAGAAGCTACGCCGCCGGTCTGACAACGCCCGCCGTCGGCGTTGTCAGTGCGGCTTGGTAGAACTTTTCCCAGATCAGTCGTCAGACCCGTCCCGCCCGTGTCAGGAGACCCGCGTCATGTCAGCCGTAGAGCATCTGCAGGAGTTGCACGGCCTTCCTGCCTTCGACTTCCCCGGGCCCGACAGCAAGGACGAGCTGCCCGCGCCGGAGACCGTCGCCTGGCGGCTCGCCGCGGATCCCTACAACGACGACTCGGACGAGGAGTTCGGGGACGTCTGGGACCGCTTCCTGGACACGGTGGATCCCTCCCGGGTGCGGGCGATCATCATCGGCCAGTGGGGCGAGGCCTACGAGGACGACTCCACCGGGATCGTCGAGGACCTCGTCGACGCCAAGGACCAGCTGACCGCGCTGGAGGCCGTGTTCATCGGTGACCTGGAGCAGGAGCAGGCCGAGATCTCCTGGATCGAGCAGTCCGACGTCACTCCCGTCCTGGCGGCCTATCCGGAGTTGCGGGAGTTCGGCGCCCGTGGCGGCACCGGTCTGCTGTTCCCGGCGGTGCGGCACGAGCACCTGCGCACCCTGACGTTCGAGGCCGGCGGTCTGCCCGCCGAGGTCGTCCGGGGCATCGCGGCGAGCGAGCTGCCCGCGCTGGAATACCTGGAACTGTGGCTCGGCGTCGAGGAGTACAGCGGCACCGCCACCGTCGCCGATCTCGCCCCGATACTGGCCGGCGGCGGCTTCCCCGCGCTGCACCATCTGGGGCTGCGCAACAGTGAGATCCAGGACGAGATCGCCGCCGCGGTCGCCGCCGCCCCGGTGGTGGCCCGGCTCAGCTCCCTGGACCTGTCCCTGGGCGTCCTCACCGACGAGGGCGCGGCCGCGCTGCTGGAGGGCCAGCCCCTCACCCATCTGCAGTGGCTCGACCTGCACCACCACTTCCTCAGCGACCCGATCGCCGCGCGGCTGCGCGACACGCTGGTGCCCGCCGGCGTCGAGGTCGACCTGTCGGAGCCGGGCCGCAGCTGGAACAACGACGGTGTCGTGCACCGCTTCACGGCGGTGGCGGAATGAGGGACACCTTCGCCGGCCTGCCGGTTCACGCCCTGACGAATCCGGCCGGCCCCGCGGACGGCCTGCCGGCCGCGGACAGCGTCGCCTGGGGGCTGGAATGCGGCTACGGCGCCGACACGGCGTTCCCCGAACTGTGGCGCGGCTTCCTGGACGCGGTGGACACCGAGCAGGTCACCTCCCTGGTGATCGGCTCCTGGTGGGACGGCGACTACACGAGCCTGGGCCCGGTGGTGGAACTGATCACCGCCGACGCGGCCCGGCTGCCCGGTCTGCGCGCGCTGTTCCTCGCCGATGTGGAGGGCGAGTCCTGCGAGATCTCCTGGCTGCTGATGGCCGACATCACCCCCGTACTGGAGGCCTTCCCGCTCCTGGAGGAACTGGGCGTGCGCGGCGGTAACACCGGGGACGACGCCCTGGTCCTGGCGCCCGTGCGGCACACCGCGCTGCGCGTGCTGCGGTTCGAGTCCGGCGGTCTGCCGGGGAGCGTCGTGCGTGCCGTGGCCGCGAGTGAGCTTCCCGCCCTGGAACACCTGGAGTTGTGGCTGGGCGTCGAGGAGTACGGCGGGGACTCCACGGTCGCCGACCTCGCCCCGGTGCTGGCCGGCGGCCGTTTCCCGGCCCTGCGCCATCTCGGGCTGCAGAACAGCGAACTGCAGGACGAGATCGCCGCGGCCGTGGCCGCCGCCCCGGTCGTCGCCCAGCTCACCTCGCTCGACCTCTCGATGGGCGTGCTCAGCGACGAAGGCGCCGCCGCCCTGCTCGGCGGGCAGCCGCTCACCCATCTGACCCGTCTCGACCTGAGTCACCACTACCTGAGCGACGCGGTCATGGAGCGCGTCAGCACCGAACTCGGCGCCGCCGGGGTGGCGGTGGACCTCTCCGAGCAGGAGAGCGCGGAGGATGAGGACGAGGACGAGGAGTGGCGCTATGTCGCCGTCTCCGAGTAGCCCCACTGTCCGCTCCGACGTCCGCTTCGCCGTCGTCGGCAATCCCGGCAACCGCCGGGTGACGATGTTCGCCGACGCCGTGCGAGCCGCCGGACTCCCCGCGCCCCGGATCGTGGCCTGGCGCGATGTGCTGCGCGGGGCGTACGGGTTCACGCCGGGCGAGATCGTGCGGGTGGACTCCCCCGGCGAGGACCCGGAGGTCGACCGGGCGCTGCGCGGCGGCGGCGATCCGACCCGTGTCGAGGGCAGTGCCGTCTGGTACCGGCGGTTCACCGGCGCCGTACGGGCAGTGGCGCGGGCCGCGGTGGAGGCGGGCGCCACGCTGCTCGACGATCCGCAGGACGTCGCCGTGCTGTTCGACAAACGGCGCTGCCACGCCCGGCTGCTGGCGGCCGGCGTCCCCGTACCGCCCGCGCTCACCGCGCCCGTGCACGGCTGGGACGACCTCAGGGAGCAGCTGCGCGCGGCGCGCCTGCCGCGCGCCTTCGTCAAGCCCGCGCACGGCTCGTCCGCGTCGGGCGTGCTCGCCCTGGAGTTCGGCGGGCCCGGCCGGCTCCGGGCGACGACGTCGGTGGAGCGGACCACCGACGGACGGCTCTTCAACTCGCTGCGCGTGCGGCGCTACGAGGACGAGCGCGAGGTCGCCGCGCTGGTGGACGCGTTGGCCGGGGACGGGCTGCATGTGGAGCGCTGGCTGCCCAAGGCGGCGCAGCACGGCAGGGCCGCCGATCTGCGGGTCGTCGTGGTGGACGGCAGGGCGACCCACGCGGTGGTGCGCACCAGCCGCTCCCCGATGACCAATCTCCATCTCGGCGGCGCCCGCGGGGACCTCGATGCGGCGCGCGCCGCCACCGAAGCGGCCGGACTCGGCTGGGAGACGGTGACGGGCATCGCCGAGCAGGCCGCGGCCTGCTTCCCCGGAACGCTCTGCGTCGGGGTCGACGTACTGCCCGGCACCGGCTGGCGGCGTTTCGCCGTCGGCGAGGTCAACGCCTTCGGCGACCTGCTGCCCCGTCTGACGGGCCTGCCCGGCAGCGGCGCCGAGGAGCAGGACACCTACGCCGCCCAGGTGGCCGCCGTCCTACGCAGGGAGCGCCACCGTGCCACAGCCGCCGCTTGAGATGAACGAGATCGTGGGCCGTCACGACCTGCTGCTCGTCACTCTGGACACGCTGCGCTTCGACGTGGCCCAGGAGCTGGCGGCGGCGGGCCGGATCCCGCATCTCGCCGCCCGTCTGCCCCCCGGTGGCTGGGAGCGGCGGCATGCGCCGGGCAGCTTCACGTACGCCTCCCACCAGGCCATCTTCGCCGGTTTCCTGCCGACTCCGGCCACCCCGGGACCGCATCCGCGGCTCTTCGCGGCCCGTTTCGCCGGCAGTGAGACGACAGCGGACGGCACCTATGTGTTCGACACACCCGACCTGGTGTCGGGTCTGGCGGCGGCCGGGTACCGGACGGTGTGCATCGGCGGCGTCGGCTTCTTCAACAAGCAGGCGCCCCTGGGGTCCGTGCTGCCCGGGATGTTCCAGGAGAGCCACTGGGAGCCGGAGTTCGGCGTGCCCTCCCCCACCTCCTTCGAGGCGCAGATCACCCGTGCCGAGGAGGTCGTCGCCGGGCTGCCCGACGAGCAGCGGCTCTTCCTCTTCGTGAACGTCTCGGCACTGCACCAGCCCAACTGGTTCCATCTGCCCGGCGCCACCCGCGAGGCGGGCGACTCCCGCGCGACGCACGCCGCGGCGCTGGAGTACGTGGACCGGCACATCGGCCGGCTGTTCACGGCGGCGAGCAGCCGCCGCCGCTGCTTCGCGATCGTCTGCTCCGACCATGGCACCACGTACGGCGACGACGGCTTCACCGGCCACCGGCTCGGCCATGAGGCCGTCTGGACCGTCCCCTACGCCCACTTCTTCCTTGAGGCCGAGGCACAGCGATGAGCACCACGACGATCGACCCCGCGACCTCCACTGCCACCGACACCGGCACCCGGCCGTACGAGAGCTACGTCTACGCCTACCCGCACAAGACCGCGTACCGGAAGCTGCGGGACCGGCCGCCGCTGCGCGACCTGTGGGCGGGCGAACCGGTGGGCGCGCTCTCCCTCTACGCCCACATACCGTTCTGCGAGGTGCGGTGCGGCTTCTGCAACCTCTTCACCCGGATCGGCGCCCCCGAGGGGCTCACCACCCGCTATCTCGACGCCCTGGAGCGCCAGGCGGGCGCGGTCCGCGAAGCGCTCGACGCGTCCGGCGGCGAACCGCGGTTCGCGGCGGCGGCCTTCGGCGGCGGGACACCGACGTTCCTGGACGCCGCAGAACTGGAGCGGCTCTGCGACATCGCCGAACTGCGGATGGGCGCCGACCTGCGGGCGATCCCGCTGTCGGTCGAGGCGTCGCCGGCCACGGCGACCGCCGACCGGCTGGCGGTCCTCGCCGACCGCGGCACGAGCCGACTCAGCCTCGGGGTGCAGAGCTTCGACGACACCGAGTCGCGCGCCGCGGTCCGCCCGCAGCGGCGCGCCGACGTCGAGGCGGCGCTGGCCCGGATCCGCGACGCCCGCATCCCCGTCCTCAACATCGACCTGATCTACGGCATCGACGGCCAGACCGAGCGCAGCTGGCGGCGGTCCCTGGACGCCGCCCTCGCCTGGCAGCCCGAGGAGCTGTACCTCTACCCGCTCTACGTACGCCCGCTGACCGGCCTCGGCCGCCTGAGCACCGGCATGGGTACTGACACGGCCGACGCGGAGACGGCATGGGACGAGCAGCGGCTGCGCCTGTACCGGTTCGGCCGTGACCACCTCCTGGCCCAGGGCTACGAGCAGGTGTCGATGCGGATGTTCCGCCGCCGGGGCGCGCCCGCCACCGGCGGCGAGGACTACGCATGCCAGACCGACGGCATGATCGGCCTCGGCTGCGGCGCCCGCTCGTACACCTCCGCGCTGCACTACTCCTTCGACTACGCGGTCGGCATGAGTGAGATCCGGGGGATCATCGACGACTACACCACCCGCTCCGCCCAGCAGTTCGCCGTCGCCGAGTTCGGCCGGCGGATGAACGGGGACGAGCCCCGCCGCCGCCATCTGCTGCAGTCGCTGCTCCAGGCCGGGGGCATGCCGGTGGACGACTACCGGGCCCGCTTCGGCACCGGCCCTGAGCAGGACTTCCCCGTCGAGCTCGGCCGGTTCGCCACCGCGGGCTGGCTCGACGGTACGGCCGCCCCCGAGCGGCTGCGGCTGTCCGCGGAAGGGCTGGCGCACTCCGACGCGGTCGGCCCCGCCCTCTTCTCGGACCCCGTCCGCGCCCTCATGGCGGGGTACGACGCGAAATGAGCACTCCCACGGCCGACCCGAACGACGCACCGGCCTCGATGGATCTGTCGATCCTCTACCGCGGTCCACTCGCGAGCTGCGACTACGACTGCCCCTACTGCCCGTTCGCCAAGCGCCGCGACAGCCGGGAGCAGTTGCGCGCCGACCGCGCCGCCCTGGAGCGCTTCGCCGGCTGGGCCACGGCACAGAGCGGCGACCGGCTGTCGCTGCTCTTCACGCCCTGGGGCGAGGGCCTGGTGCGCTCCTGGTACCGGCGCACCCTCGCGGAGCTGAGCCACCTGCCGCACATCCGGCGGGTGGCGATCCAGACCAATCTCAGCTGCCGCACCGACTGGCTGGGGGACGCCGACCCCAACACCCTCGCACTGTGGTGCACGTACCACCCCGGCCAGACGCCGTACGACCGGTTCCTCGCCAAGTGCCGGGACCTGGCGGACCGCTCGGTCCGGCACAGTGTGGGCGTCGTCGGCCTCCCGGAGCATCTCGCCGAGGCCCGGCGGCTGCGCGCCGACCTTCCCGCCCATGTCTATCTGTGGATCAACGCGGCCGAGGGGCACACGTACACGGACGCCGAAGCGGACGGGTGGACGGCCATCGACCCGCTCTTCCCCTACAGCCGGCACCCGCACCGCAGCGCGGGACTGCCCTGCCGCACCGGCGAGTCGGTGATCTCGGTGGACGGCGAAGGCACCGTCCGCCGCTGTCACTTCGTACCCGCCGAGCTCGGCAACCTCTACGACGGCTCGTACCGCCGGGCGCTGCGGCCGCGGGCGTGCCCGCTCGCCGTCTGCGAGTGCCACATCGGCTATGTCCATCTGGAGTCGCTACCGCTGTACGACACGTTCGCGGGCGGCGTGCTGGAACGGATCCCCGCGCCACACGTTCAGCTCTTGCGGGCCACTCCGCCGTAGAACCCGACCCGGCTGACCTCATCGGCCGTCGGGCCCGCTCCGTCGGGCCGCCACAACGGGACCTGTACCAGGCCGGGTTCGAGAAGGTCGAATCCGTCGAAGAAGGGCTCGATGTCGACGCGCTTGCGCACGTTCAGGGTGGCGGTGGCCTTTTCGTAGATCTTGCTGACCTCGGGGAAGCTGCCACCGTGGAAGTCCGCCGTGGCGTGCGACATCACCAGGTAGCTGCCCGCGGGCAGTGCGTCGCGCAGGGTGGCCACGATGCCGGCCGGGTCCTCCTCGTCGGTGACGAAGTGCAGGACGGCGATGAGCAGGACGGCGACCGGCTGGTCGAAGTCGATCAGTTTGCCGATGGTCGGGTGGTCCAGGATGGTGCGCGGCCGGCGCACGTCACCGAGGAAGAACTCGGTGTTCCCGCTGCCGGTCATCCTGGCTCCGGCGTGCGTGGCGACGATCGGATCGTTGTCGACGTAGGCCACCCGCACATCGGGCGATACGGCCTGCGCCACCTCGTGGGTGTTCGGTGAGGTGGGAATGCCGGTGCCGATGTCGATGATCTGGCGGATGCCCCGCTCCGCCAGGAAGCGCACGCTCCGGTGGAGGAAGTGACGGTTGGCGCGCGCCCCCGGGATGATGTCGGGGAGGACGTCGATGACCCGCTGCGCGGCCATCCGGTCGACCTCGTAGTTGTCCCAGCCGCCGAGGTAGAAGTCGTACATGCGGGCCGGGTGCGGCATGCTGGTGTCTATCTCGTCGACGGGAAATCCCTGGTCGGTCACGCCGTCCTCCGGTTCGGTTCTGTTCGCCCGGCCGCGGCAGCGACGGCGGTGCGCATGATGGTCACGACCGTCACAGGAGGAAGTCCGCTTCGCCGGCCTTCGCGCCCTGGATGAACGTGGAGATCTCAAGATCGGTGTAGATCAGCGCCGGGCCGTCGGGGTCGGTGGACTGGCGCAGCGCCACCCGGCCGTCGTTCAGTTTCTTGGCCTCGACGCAGCTGCCGCCGTTGCCGCCGCTCCACGGCTTCCGCCAGCCCTCGTGACCGAGGTCCTTCGCGGGCATGCCGTTGTATATGCGACCCATGGGTCAGATCTCCTTGCGAATGCCACCGAGGATGGCCTTGGTGCTCTGTGCCGGCGCAGCCTGCGCGCACATCCGGTCCAGCGCCTCCAGAAAGGCCGACACGTCGTCGCGTTCGTCGAAGTACGCGCCGCCGATCAGGCTCTCGGTGTAGGCGATGTCCGGGAGTTCCTGGATCTCGAACCGGAAGATGTGGAAAGGCCCGTACATCGCGGAGTGCGGGCCCGCCGTGAACGGCATCACCTGCAGCCGGACGTTGGGCAGCTCGGTGAGCTCGGCCAGGTGCGCGATCTGGGCGCGCATGACGTCCACGCCGCCAATGGGACGGCGCAGCACCGTCTCGTCCATCACGACCCACAGCAGAGGTGCCTTCTCCCGGGTGAGCAGCGCCTGGCGCTCCAGGCGCAGTGCCACCAGGCGGTCGATCTCGTCGACGGAGGCGTGCGGCATGCCGGCCCACAGCACCGCACGCGTGTACTCCTCGGTCTGCAGCAGCCCGGGTACGTAGTGCGGCTCGTAGGCGCGGATGATGCTGGCCTCGCCCTCCAGGCTGACGAAGGCGCTGAACCACTCCGGCAGGACGTCACGGAAGCGGTGCCACCAGCCGGGCCGGTTCGCCTCGCGCGTGAGCGCGAGAAAGCCGCTGACCTCGGTGGGAGACGTGACTCCGTAGGTCTGCAGCAGCTTCTCGACGTAGGGCAGTTTGAGGCCGACCTCGGCCTTCTCCATCCTGCGGATCGTGGCATGAGTGACATCGAGAGCCAGACCGGCCTGCTCGTAGGAGAGGCCCGCCTTCTCCCGCAGGTCCTGGAGTCGTTTGCCGAGCACCACCCGCAGTACGGTCGGGGCGCCTCCCGGCCGTGCTTCCGCCACGAGTCTCCTCCTCCAACTTCCCTCGGTGGTACGCAGTGTGCCATGCCGTCAGTGGACCGAACAGACCGTACAGGCGATTGTGTAATTTACAGATCGGACCTTGCCATGTGTTCGGCGCGACCCTCATAGTTGCGGAGTGGCTGCTTCCCAAGACGCTCTCCGGGTAGCACGTCATGACGGCCCGGTCCTTCCCGGCCGCCATGACGTCTTCCGGCTGCCCGCGCAGAACGCCTCAGTGGCGGACGCGCGCGGACGCGTCCGCGCGCGTCTGCGGGACTGGGGTGTGGATCTCGAAGTCACCGACGACGCGGGGCTGGTGGTGACGGAGCTGTTCACCAACGCCGTCCGCCACACCGACAGCGAGAAGATCACCTGCTCACTGCTGGCCCTGGGCCGGGTGCTGCGCGTCGAGGTCACCGACCAGGGGCACGGGCGGACCGAGCCGCGCACCCGCACCGCCGATGTCGACGAGGAGTGCGGGCGCGGACTGCTGCTCGTCAGCGTTCTGGCGCAGTCCTGGGGGTGGGCCCGGCCGAGGACGGCGAGGGGCGCGTGGTCTGGGCCGAGCTGCCCTGCCCGCCCGCCCGCCGGCACCCCTGACCGTCCCCACGCCGCTGCCCGACCGTTCCCGAACCGTCGGCGACGACCGCCCCACTGCCGACGGCCCGTGACGACTCCCGCCCGCTGCCTACAGCGGCAGCAGGTCGGGACGCTTGGGCTCGACGTGGTCGCCGGAGGATTCGCCGCGCAGCCGGCGGCCGATCCACGGCACCAGGTGCTCGCGGGCCCAGTGGATGTTGTCGCGCCGTACCTCGCCCGGTGCGCGCACCGGCTCCGGCTCCCAGACCTGCTCGGGATCGGCGCACACGGGCAGGCCCAGCACCTGCGCCGCGCGCAGCGCGACCAGGGTGTGGCCCTCCGGGGACAGATGGAGCCGGTCGCCGCTCCACGCCCGCCGGTCCTGCACCGAGCGCAGCGACCACAGGTCGAGCACCGGGCAGTCCTGGCGGTCCGCGATCGACCGGACGTGCGCCGTGTACGTCGCGATCTTGCCGCGCAGATGGCGCAGCACCGGGACGTCACGGGTGTCGAAGCCGGTGCAGATCAGCACCGTGCCGACCGAGGAGTTGAGGTCGGCGACGGCCGCCTCCAGCCGCTCGGCCACATCGTCCGGGTCGCTGCCCGGCCGGAGGATGTCGTTGCCGCCCGCGCAGAACGTCACCAGGTCCGGTGCGAGCTCCTTGGCGCGTGGTACCTGCTCGGCCACGATCTGGTCGAGCAGCCGGCCGCGCACGGCGAGGTTGGCATAGCGGAAGTCGTGTTCGGGTCGCCGGTCGCCGAGTTGAACGGCCAGGCGGTCGGCCCAGCCGACGAAGGCGCCGTCAGGACCAGGGTCGCCGACGCCCTCGGTGAAGCTGTCCCCCACCGCGGTGTACGACCCGATCGCGCCACTGTTGTTTGTTTTCGAATCGTCAGCCACGGCAGCCCATACTCCCCTTCCGGAAGTGACCTACGCCATCGTAACCGGGGGTTGACGCGGGGTGATTTAGAACACGAGGTCATATTCCGCGCAGCCGGAATACGGCCGCGTCCAGGTCGCCGGCCAGCCCGGTCCGCAGTCCGCGGGTGGCCAGCACGGCGCCGCGGTGCACGGTTCCGGTGGCGGGATCCCGGTACGCGGACGCCGGGTCGAGGCCGCGCAGCCGCAGCGGCGGCTGCGGTTCGCCGAAGGACTGGGAGTGCAGCCAGGCGAGGACGACGATCTCGTCGCCGTGCACGTACTGCACGGCGCTGAGCCCGCCGTCGCCGGGCGCGCGCAGCCGGTACAGGTCGCCGTACTGCACGACGGGCCGGATCTCCTTGTAGAGCTCGACCCAGTCCGCGGCCTCGGCCAGCTCCCGCTCGCTCCACGCCGTCAGGTCGCCGCCGACGCCGAGCACCCCGGCCATGGCGCTCACGAAGCGGAAGCGCAGGCTGCTGACCCGGTGGTTGAGTATGCGGTTGGGGCTGTCGGTGACCCAGGCGGCCATCACCCGGGCGGGGTGCAGCTGACTGAACCCGTACTGGATCGGCAGCCGGTCCAGCGGGTCGGTGTTGTCCGAGGTCCACACCTGGTCGGTACGGGACAGGATCCCGAGGTCCACCCGGCCGCCGCCGCCCGAGCAGGATTCGAAGGCGACGCCGGGGTGCGCGGCCCGCAGCCGGTCGAGCAGCCCGTACAGGCCGTGCACATGGTCGACCCACAGCCGCTGCGGGTAGGGCTCACCGGGCCAGCCGGCGTCGGTGAAGCAGCGGTTGAAGTCCCACTTCACGTAGTCGACGGGGGCGCTGTGCAGCAGCGCGTCCAACTGCTCCCAGAGGTACTCGCGCACGTCCTCGCGGGCGAGGTTGAGGACGAGCTGGTTGCGGAACTCGGTACGCCGCCGTCCGCTGTGGTGCTGCACCCAGTCCGGGTGCGCGCGGTACAGGTCGCTGTCGGCGTTGACCATCTCCGGTTCCACCCAGATGCCGAACCGCATGCCGAGGGCGTGCACCTCGTCGGCGAGCGGCTTGAGTCCGTTCGGGAACCGGTCGGGGTTGGCGGTCCAGTCGCCCAGTCCGGCGCGGTCGCTGGTCCTGGCGCCGAACCAGCCGTCGTCGACGACGAAGAGCTCGACGCCCATCGCCGCGGCCCGGCGGGCGAGTTCGCGCTGCTGCTCCTCGCCGACGTCGAAGCGGGTCGCCTCCCACGAGTTGTAGAGCACCGGCCGTGGCTGTTCGGCGTCCGGGATCACGTGGGCCAGCTGGTGGGCGTGCCAGGCGCGGCTCGCGGCGCCGAAGCCGCCGTCGGTGTAGAGCCCGGCGAAGACCGGGGTGGTGAAGGACTCCCCCGGTTCCAGCCGCAGCAGTCCCGCGTCGTCGTGGCCGGCGCCGCCGGTGGCCTGCACCCGGCCGTCGGGCAGTTGCTGCACGGCGATGCGCCAGGAGCCGGACCAGGCGAGCGCGGCGGTCCACACCTCGCCGTGCTCCTCGCCGGCGTCGCCCGCGTCGAGGCCGATCCACGGCAGGTGGTGGTGGCCGGTGTGGCCGCGCCGGCTGCCGATCACCTTCTCGCCCGCGGTGAGCCCGGTCCTGGCCAGCCGGGTCTCGGCCGCCCAGCGGCCGTGCAGGTGCGACAGCCGCCACCCGTCGCGTTCCGGCAGGGTCCAGGCGGCGGAATCGGCGCGCAGCAGCTCGACGGGGCCGGCGTGCCCGTTGGCCACGTGGGTGGCGGTGGTCCAGCGCTCCACGACGTCGGAGCCTGTGCGGACCCGGTAGTGCAGGGTCAGGTCGAGATGGTGGACGGAGTCGTGGAAGTGCAGCCGCAGCTCGTCGTCCTCGGTCTCCGCCTCCTCGAAGCACCATTCGGTGCCGCGCGCCGTGGCGTCACGGACCGACAGCGCGGGCCGGACGAAGCGCGGGCCGCCTTCGACGGGGTACTCCTCGTGGCCGTCGAGCGGTGACTCGAAGGAGCTCCCGCCAGGGAGCGGTTCCGCGGCCAGCGCCTCGGCGTCGGCGAGCTGGATCCGGGCGCCCCAGTGCAGGTGGAGCAGCTCGTCGCGCTCGGTCAGATGCACGGCGTAGCTGCTGCCGGGACCGGAGAGCAGCCACAGCCGCCCGGTTCCGCTCGTCTCAATCATCAGAACTCCCCTTTTCCGATCACGTCCGAACATCGTCACGCGCGCGGGAGCCGAAGGCAATGGCGCCGCGGACACATACCGGCCGGTACGTCAGCGGGCCCGGTGTCGTATCGTCGGCTGAGGTTCAGCCCCGAGCTCTGAGCCGTGACCCGAAGGAGCGCCGGTGACCCAGCAGCTGCCGCAGACCCCCGCCACCGACACCGAAGCAGGGACCGGCACCACGCCCGGTGCCGAGCCGGTACTGACCGGTGTCCGAAACTTCCGTGACGTGGGCGGTCTCCGGGCCGCCGACGGTCGCCGGGTCCGGCCGGGGAAGCTGTTCCGCAGCGGTCACCTCGCGCACACCACCGACGAGGACGCGGCCTTCCTGGCCACCCTCGGCCTGCACACGGTCTTCGACTTCCGCAACGCCGACGACATCAGGATGGAAGGCCCCGACGTCGATCTGCCGGGCGTCCGCAACGTCAACATGCCGCTCAGCGACCCGGCTCACGGCGCCGACTTCTGGCACACCGTCCGTGACGGCGACCTGGACGCGCTGCGCGACGCCCTCGGCGACGGCAAGGGCGCCGAGCGGATGACCACCGCCTACCGGCAGCTCATCCTGGACCGCACCGCCCAGCACAGCCGCATGCTGGAACTGCTCGCCGAGGAGCCCGCCGTCCCGGCCCTGCTGCACTGCGCCGCGGGCAAGGACCGGGCCGGCACGTCGATGGCGATCATCCTGCTCGCCCTCGGCGTGGAGCGCGCCGACATCGAGGCCGACTACCTGGAGAGCAACGCCGCCCACCGCCGCTACAAGGTCCAGCGCGGCGACGGCGCCACCGGCTCCGCCATCGACCCGGAGATCATGAAGCTCCTCAGCCCGCTCTTCGAGGCCCGGCTGGAGTACCTCACCGCCGCCTTCGACACCATCGACGAGCGCTGGGGCTCCGTCGACCACTACCTGTCGGAGGGCCTGGGCTGTACGGAGGAGCGGCGCGCGCGACTGCGCGAGCTGCTCCTCACGGACGCCTGAGACACGGCCGCCGGGTCACCAGCCGCCCCCGCCCCACCGCTCGTCGATGACCGCGTCGTGCGGGTCGGTGACCCAGCCCGCGGTCAGCACCAGCCCGCTGGCGCGGTGCACGGCGAGGAAGCCGAAGGGGCGGTCGAAGGTCACGGCCACGAACTTCGCCTTCTTCTGCGGTGCCCCGCCCGCGACCATGGAGAATGCGGTCACGGCCGCGGCCACGAAACCCTCCGCGCTGAACGAGGCCGTGATCGACTGCCGTGCGGCGGCCACCGCCAGCGGCACCTCGCTGACCCCCGGGAAGTGACCGCGGCCCGTGTCTCGGGCCGCGCCGAGGCCGAACAACTCCGCACGCTGCAGCAGGTCGTGGTCGTCGCTGACGGTGAAGGCGGCGGTCGTCGTGTACAGCTGCGGGTCGGAGCTGAAACTGGTGATCTTCTGGATCGCGACTCCGGGCCCCGGGAGTCCCTCGGCCAGCCGCCCGCCGGGTACCACCTCGTACGCCCCGGCCAGCACCTCGGTACCCGCCCGGAGTACGTCCCCGGCCCCGGCGGTCTCCTCGCCGAGCAGCAGCCGGACGTCGATGCCGTTCGCACCCTGGACGTCCAGGACGGTGAGCGCTCCCGCCGGCGTCGCCGCGACGCCCAGCAGACCCAGATCGGAGCCGGACCGGGACAGCCCCGCGACCTTGCGCTCCGCCCAGGGGCCGCGCTTCGGCTCCAACGTCCTCGGGGTGAACGGCTGCTGCCATTGGGTCTGTACGCACAGCGCGCTGGCGAGCACCATCAGCGTCGAGGCGTCCAGCTCGACGGGCATCTCCTCGATCAGGCCGTGGGTGTTACGGGCGGCCCAGGCGTCGAGTTCCTTGCGGTCCACGGCCGCGTCGCCGGTCAGCCGCCCGGCGACGCCGAGCGGAAGCCGCTCCACCCATTCCTCGCGCAGCGGCACCTCCCGCTTCGTCCAGACGCCCAGCGCCGTGTCGATGCCGTCGGCCGCGCCCAGTGCCTCCAGCAGCGCGCGGCCGTGCTCGACGGCCTGGTCCGCGGGCACGCCGAGCGCCTGCTCGAGCTCGGCGCGGGCCGGGCCGTCCGCCGCGCCGCCGAGGAAGGCCAGCAACGGCCAGACGCCGACCGCGCTGAACGCGGTGCCGTTCCCCGGCGTGACCGCCACCCCCGCCCATCGCGCCGTCAACGCGTTGACCGCCCGCACCGTCGCCGTGTCCATCACTCGCCACCCCGTTCTCACCGATTGGCGACCGCCTGCTTGACCAGCGTCCGCCCGAAGTCCCACATCAGCCCGCCGCCACCGTGCGCGTCGTCCATCACGGCGGTGAACGCCTCGACGAAGCGGTCCACGTCCGACTCGTCGATGATCAGCGGAGGGATCAGCTTAATGACTTCGAGGTGGTCGCCCGAGACCTGCGTGAGGATCCGGTGCCGCTGCAGCAGCGGAACCACCACCATCTGCGCGAACAGGCCCTTGCGGGCGGCCTGCAGCATCGCCCAGCGGCTGCGCAGGCCGAGTGAGGTCGGCTTGCCGAACTCGATCCCGATCATCAGGCCGCGCCCGCGCACCTCGCGCAGCAGCTCGTAGCGGTCGACGAGGGCGGCCAGCCGGGTGCGCAACAGGTCGCCGGTGTGCCGGGCGTTGGCGACGACGCCCTCGTCGTCCATGACGGACAGGGTGGCGAGCCCGGCCGCCATCGCCTGGGCGTTGGAACCGAAGCTGGCGGAGTGCACCAGGACCCGGTCCATCGACGAGTAGACCTTCTTGAAGATCCAGTCCTTGCCGAGTGTTGCGCTGACCGGCACATAGCCGCCCGACAGCGCCTTGGAGACGCACAGCAGGTCGGGCTCGACCCCGGCCTCGTGCTGGTAGGCGTAGAAGTCGCCGGTCCGCCCGAGGCCGGTCTGCACCTCGTCGGCGATCAGCAGCGCCTTGTGCTGGTGCAGCAGCTCTTGCGCCGCGCGGAGGTAGCCGGGCGGGGCCTCGTGGACCCCCTTGCCCTGAATCGGCTCCACGATCAGTCCGGCCACGTCGCCGCGCTTCAACTCCCGTGCCAGCGCGTCCAGATCGCCGAGCGGGATCGCGGTGTCGGGCAGCAGCGGGGCGAAGCCGTCGCGGAAGCCGTCCTCGCCGTTGACGGACAGCGACCCCGTCGTCAGCCCGTGGAAGGCGTGAGCGCAGTACAGGATCCGCGGCCTGCCGGTGGCGTATCGGGCGAACTTCAGCGCGGTCTCGACGGCCTCGGTGCCGCTGTTGCCGAAGAACACCCGGTCCAGGTGCGGGCTGTAGGTGAGCAGCTTCTCGGCGAGCAGACCTGGCAGCGGCTGGCAGTCGAAGCGGGTCAGGTCGGCGAGCCCCGCGTCCAGGACGTCGTGCAGCGCCTTGCGGACGACGGGGTGGTGCCGGCCCAGGCCCATCACCCCGAAGCCGGCGAGCATGTCGAGGTAGTCCTGGCCCTCGGCGTCCCAGAAGTGCGCGCCCTCGGCCCGCTCGTAGACCTTGTCGAAGCCGATGGTGTGCAGCATGCGCGGCAGTTGATGGTTGAGGTGCCTGGTGTGCAGGTCGTAGCGCTCGCCGCCGCGTTCGGCGAGGAGGGTCGCGAGGTCGAAGCCCTTGGCCACGGGTGGTGGCTCTACGGGCTGCGACTCAGACGGTGTCATCGGGTGCCAGCTCCTTGAGTGCGTCGCCCACGTCGCCGGCCCCGTTGCGGCGGGCGAGCGTGGCGCTGATCCGGCCGGCGATCTCGGCCGGGGTGAGTCCGATGTCGGCGAGCACTTCGCCGCGCTTGGCATGGGCCAGGAAGTCCTGCGGGATGCCGAAGTCGCGCAGCGGTACATCGACGTCCGCGTCCCGCAGCGCCTGCGCGACGGCCGAACCGACGCCGCCGGTACGGCTGTTGTCCTCGACGACCGCCACCATGCGGAACCCGGCGGCGAGCGGCGGCAGCGCGGCGTCGACCGGTTTGACCCAGCGGGGGTCGACGACCGTGACGCCGAGGCCGCGCTCGTCCAGCAGGTCCGCGACCGCCAGGCAGGTGCCGGCGAGCGCCCCGACCGATACCAGCAGCACGTCCTGGCGAAGGCCGCGGCACAGGACGTCGAGGCCGCCGATCCGCTCCAGGGACGGCACCGCCGCACCGACCGTCTCCTTGGGGAACCGGACGACGGTGGGCGCGTCATCGACGTCCACGGCCTCGCGCAGCTGGGCGCACAGCTGGTCGGCGTCGCGCGGCGCGGCGATCCGCAGCCCGGGGACGACCTGGAGGATCGACATGTCCCACATGCCGTTGTGCGAGGCCCCGTCCACGCCGGTGACGCCCGCCCGGTCCAGCACGAACGTCACACCGCACTTGTGCAGCGCCACATCCATCAGCACCTGGTCGAACGCCCGGTTCAGGAACGTCGCGTACACGGCGACCACCGGGTGCAGCCCGCCGGTGGCCAGGCCCGCCGCCGAGACGGCGGCATGCTGCTCGGCGATGCCGACGTCGTAGACCCGCTGCGGGAACGCGGCGGCGAACGCGCCGAGCCCGACGGGTTGCAGCATGGCCGCGGTGATGGCGACGACGTCCGGGCGCTCCGCGCCGATCCGCAGCATCTCGGCGCCGAAGACCGACGTCCACGAGGGGCCGCTGGACGGCGCGAGCGGCTCGCAGGTGAGCGGGTTCATGGCGCCGACGGTGTGGAAGCGGTCGGCCTCGTCCTGCTCCGCCGCCGCGTAGCCGCGGCCCTTCTGGGTCAGGCAGTGCACGAGCACCGGCCCGTGGAAGCGTGCGGCGCGGCGCAGCGCGGACTCGACGGCCGCGATGTCGTGCCCGTCGATCGGTCCGACGTACTTCAGCCCCAGGTCCTCGAACATGCCCTGCGGGGCGAAGGCGTCCTTGAAGCCCTTCTTCGCCCCGTGCAGGGACTCGTAGAGCGGCTGGCCCACCACCGGGGTCCGCTGCAGCACGTCCTTGCCCCAGGCGAGGAAGCGCTCGTAGCCGTCGGTGGTGCGCAGCGTCGCCAGATGGTTGGCGAGGCCGCCGATCGTCGGCCCGTAGGAGCGCTCGTTGTCGTTGACGACGATGATCAGCGGCCGGTCCTTGGCCGCGGCGATGTTGTTCAGCGCCTCCCAGGCCATCCCGCCGGTCAGCGCGCCGTCACCGATGACCGCGACCACATGGTCGGGCCGGCCCAGCACCTGGTTGGCCTTGGCGAGGCCGTCGGCCCAGCCGAGCACCGTCGAGGCGTGGCTGTTCTCGATGACGTCGTGCTCGGACTCGGCGCGTGACGGATAGCCGGACAGGCCGCCCTTGCCACGCAGCTTCGAGAAGTCCTGCCGCCCGGTGAGCAGCTTGTGGACGTAGGACTGGTGACCGGTGTCCCACAGGACGCGGTCGGCGGGCGAGTCGAAGACCCGGTGCAGGGCGATGGTCAGCTCGACCACGCCCAGGTTGGGTCCGAGATGGCCGCCGGTCCTGGCCACCGCCTGTACGAGGAAGTGGCGGATATCGGCGGCGAGTTCGTCGAGCCGGGATTCGGGCAGTGCCTTCAGGTCGCGCGGGCCCCGGATGTTCTCCAGTATCGACACGATGGACCTCGTTCCCCCCTACCGGGATTGCTGCGGTCAGCCGACAGTGACTTCCGGTACCCCGGAGAACGCGCCGTCGGATTCCATCTGCTCGGCGATCTTCATCGCCGGTTCGACCGGCGTGCCGGCCGCGGCCGCCGCCCTCGCGATCGTCGGGGCGCTGCCACCCAACGCGACCGGCCCGCTCCCGGTGCGCCGCGAGGGGCGGCGCATCGGGAGCGGGCGGGCCGGTACCCCGGGCAGGCCGAGCGCTACCGGCTCGATCCCCGACATCGCGGTCGTCACTTCCCGCGGTTTCCGGCCACCGTCTCGCGGGCGGCGCGGAGCGACTCCTTGAGGGAGCCCATCGTGGCGAGTACGGCGGTCGGCTCGTAGCCGCAGTGCGCCATGCAGTTGGAGCAGCGCGGGTCCTTGCCGCGGCCGTACTTGTCCCAGTCGGTCTCCTCGACGAGCTCCCGGTACGTGGGCACATACCCGTCCGCCATCAGGTAGCAGGGGCGCTGCCAGCCGAAGAGCGAGTAGTTGGGGATGCCCCAGGCGGTGCACGGGAAGTCCACCTTGCCTTCCAGGAAGTCCAGGAAGAGCGGGCTGTGGTTGAGCCGCCACTTCCGGCGGTTGCCGTTCGCGAAGGACTTCTTGAACAGCTCCCTGGTCTGCTCGACGCCGAGGAAGTGCTCCTGGTCGGGTGCCTTCTCGTAGGCGTAGGCGGGCGAGATCATCATCTCGTCGACCTTCAGATCGTCATTGAGGTAGTCGAGGACCTCGATGATGCTCTGCGGGGTGTCGGTGTTGAAGAAGGTCGAGTTGGTGGTGACCCGGAAGCCGCGCTTCTTGGCCTCCTTGATCGCCTCGACCGCTTCCTCGAAGACGCCCTCCTTGGCGACCGACTCGTCGTGCCGCTCCTTCAGCCCGTCGATGTGCACGGTGAAGGCGAAGTACGGGGACGGCTTGAAGTTGTCCATCTTCTTGCGCATCAGCAGCGCGTTGGTGCAGAGGAAGACATACTTCCGCTTGGCCACCAACTGGCGCACGATCTCGTGGATCTGGGGGTGCATCAAGGGTTCGCCACCGGCGATGGACACCATCGGGGCGCCGGACTCGAGCACCGCGCCGACCGCCTGGGCGACCGGCATGCGCTGCTTGAGGACTCCCGCCGGGTGCTGGATCTTTCCACAGCCCTCGCAGGCCAGGTTGCAGGCGAACAGCGGCTCCAGTTCCACAATCAAGGGGAACTTGTCACGGCGTCGGAGCTTCTGTTCCATGAGGTACGTTCCGACCCGGATGGACTGGCGGAGCGGCATAGCCATCTAGCTCACCTCCAGGAGAGCACAGCGGTAGTACGGTGCCATTCGAAAAAGGCAGGAAGAATAGCCCTTAGCACGCGGAATGCGGTAATTCCGGTGCGCAGCGTGCCGACACGGAGCAATTCATGCTCGGGAGTGTCGACAACAACGCGGACGGCGGCGACAGGCCGTGGTCCGTGCGCCAGGGCGGCATGGAGTATTGCGGTGGATTCCATATCGACCGCGATCGCTCCTGTCGACCGCAGAACGGAGCGTTCCGCGCCCCGTACGACATGGTCGGACCCGGCCAGGCGTCCGGTGTGAACGGTGTGCCCCGCCGCTTCGAGTGCGGCGGCCAGTTGTCCGGCCCCGTGGGTCTCGTCCGAGACCACCAGGTCGCCGGGGCGCATGCCGGGGCTGAGCCCGGCGCAGAATCCGGTGGCGAGCACCGCCGCGTCCCGCAGTTCCGGGGCGCGCAGCGCTTCGGTGACGGCCCGGCCGGCGGCCTGCGGTCCCATGCCGGTGCGCAGCAGGGCGACGGGCCCCGCGGCGCCGGTCCGGTCCCCGCCCCGCAGGGCGAACCGTTCGACGCCGAGGGCGCAGACGACCAGCAGAGCCGTCATCCGGCCGCCTTCCCCTTCGTCACGTTGCCGATGACTCCCAGCGGTTCATCGCGGGCGTAGCGCCCGAGCGCCGTGAGCGGGAAGACCATCCGGTACAGGTGGTAGTTGATCGAGAAGTCCCGGGGGAACCCGGTCCCGGTGAAGTACGGCTCGTCCCAGGAGCCGTCGGCCTTCTGGGTGTCGACGAGCCAGCGCACCCCGCGCTCCACCGCCGCGCTGTCGCGCTCGCCCGCCGACAGCAGGGCGAGCAGCGCCCAGGCGGTCTGCGAGGCGGTCGAGACACCGCGGCCGATCCACTCCTGGTCGGAGTAGGAGCGCAGGTCCTCGCCCCAGCCGCCGTCCTGGTTCTGCACGCTCTGCAGCCAGCTGACGGCCCGTCGGACGGCGGGGTGGGTCACCGGGAGACCGGCGGCCACCAGCGCGGGCACCGCCGAGCCGGTGCCGTAGATGTAGTTGACGCCCCAGCGGCCGAACCAGGCCCCGTTGTCCTCCTGTTCGGCCAGCAGCCAGTCGATGCCGCGCCGGGTGTGGGTGTCGTCCTCCAGGCCGAGCGAGGCGAGCATCTCCACCACGTGCGCGGTGACATCGGCGGACGGCGGGTCGATGACCTCACCGAAGTCGCAGAACGGCAGCCGGTTGGGGAACGCGCTGGTGTTGTCGGCGTCGAAGGCACCCCACGCGCCGTTCTTCGACTGCATGCCGATGTTCCAGCGGACGGCCTTCTCCACGGCGGCGTCGACCCGTCCCGGATCGGGGTGCTGGACCCGCAGCAGGGCCAGCACGACCTCGGCGGTGTCGTCGATGTCCGGGTAGTTGTCGTTGTGGAACTCGAACGCCCAGCCGCCCGGCTGCAGCCCCGGCCGCTGGACCGACCAGTCGCCCGGCTTGGTGATCTGCTCGTCGAGCATCCAGTCGACCGCCTTGACCAGCGCCGGGTGGTCGGTCGCCACCCCGGCGTCGGCCAGCGCGATGGTGGCGAGGCAGGTGTCCCAGACCGGGGACTGACAGGCCTCGATCATCCGGGTGTCCTCGTCCGGCCACACGGCGAAACGATCCAGCGAGTCGAGCCCGGCACGCACGACCGGATGGTCGAGTTCATAGCCGAGCAGATGCAGGGCGATGACCGAGTACACGGCGGGCGGCTGGATCCCGCCCCAGCAGCCGTCGTCCTCCTGGCGATCGATGATCCAGCGCGCGCAGGCCTTGAGCGCGGTACGGCGCAGCGGTCGGACGCCGACCCTGCGGTACAGGTGCAGGGCCCGGTCCAGCCGCTGGAAGAGCCCGTCCCAACTGGCGAGCGGTGCGGGCGGGCGCGGCGGATTGGGCTGCGCCGGGTCCTTGTGCAGTTCGCTGATCCCGAAGTGCGCCGGCCGGACCGGCCGGTGGGCGGCGACGACGGTGAGCGGGACGATGGTCTGCCGGGCCCAGCAGCCGAAGGCGTAGATGTTGAGCGGGAACCACTTGGGGAGGTAGATGATCTCCGGCGGCAGCTCGGGGAGGTCCTCCCACCGCCACCAGCCGAACAGGGCCAGCCAGATCCTGGTGAAGACCCGGGCCCCGACGACACCGCCGGCCTCGCGCACCCACGCCGAGGCGCTCGCCATGTGCGGCGCCTCCGGCGTGTCGCCCGCCAGCCGCAGCGCGACATACGCCTCGATCGTCGCGGACAGGTCCCCCGGCCCGCTGTGGAAGGTGGGCCAGGACCCGTCGTCGCGCTGCAGCGAGCGGATCCAGCGGGCGGCGGCCTGGGTGGTCCGCTCGTCCTGGATGCCGAGGAACTGACGGAGCAGCAGATCCTCGGAGTCCATGGTCACGTTGGTCTCGAGGTCGCCCTTCCACCACCCGTCGGGATGCTGGGCCGCCAGGAGATGGGCGGCGGCGCGTTGCGCGGCACGCTGCGCCGCCGCCTCGGCACCACCGACGTGTACGGGGTGCGGTGCCGAGGTGGTGCTGGCCGAAGGTGCCTGGGGGGCTGGGGCCCCCGGACCGCCGTCGGTCGTCGCTGTCATGGCTTCCCCTTTGCAGTTGAGACTTCTGCGGTGTTGGGGCTGCCGTCGACCGTTACACGTGCTTGGTCGGCGACGTGCTGCGCTCCACGTTAGATCTTTATTTCTCGCGAACCACCACAAAATCCGCCAGGCCTACGAGCTTACGTTGAATTTCGTCCGGCATGTCCATTTTATCCAGCGCGGCGATTGCAGTGGCGTATTGCCGGCGGGCTTCCTGGGATGTCCACTCCCGGCCTCCCGCCTCTTCGATCAACGCCGCCCGCAGGGCGAACTCTTCCTCACTGAACGCACCTGTTTCAGGATTCTTGGCATCTGCCGCCAGCAGTTCCCCGAGTTGTTCCGAGGCGCTGCCGCCGGCCGCCAGCGCGGCGACCACGGGCAGTGACTTCTTGCGCTGCCGCAGATCGCTCCAGGTCTGCTTGCCGGTCGCGGCCGGGTCGCCCCAGATGCCGAGCAGATCGTCGATCGCCTGGAAGGCCAGCCCGAGGTGGTAGCCGTACTCCTCCAGCGCGTCGGCGTCGGAGTCCGACGCGCCGCCGAGCACCGCGCCGATGGAGGAGGCGCAGGCCAGCAGGGCACCGGTCTTGTTGCCCTCCATCTCCAGGCACTCCTCGACGGTGACCCGCTCGCGGTGCTCGAAGGAGATGTCCTGGGCCTGGCCGTCGATCAGCTTGCGGGTCGCGACGGTGAGCCGGCGGGTGGCGCGGCCCGCGTCCACGGTGCACTGCTCCAGCAGCACCTCGTTGGCGAGCGCGAACAGTGCGTCACCGACCAGGATCGCCTGGGCGGGACCGTGCACCTTCCATACGGTGTCGCGGTGCCGGCGCTGCTCGTCGCCGTCCATCAGGTCGTCGTGCAGCAGTGAGAAGTTGTGCACCAGCTCGACGGCGACCGCACCGGGGATGCCGACCTCGGGCGGCACTCCCGCCGCCTCGGCGGACAGCAGGGCCAGCGCGGGGCGCACGGCCTTGCCGCCGTCGCCGTCGGCCGGCCGGCCGGCCGCGTCGATCCACCCGAAGTGGTAGGCGGCGACGGTGTCCATCGGTGGCGCGAGCCGTTCCACGGCCGAGCGGAGCACCGGTGTGGACAGGGTGCGGCCGCGCTCCAGCAGCTCAAGGACGCCGGCAGCGGTCACGTTTACTCCTCTGGTTGCACTGGCTGTGCTCATACGGCCCTCACAACATCGTTCTCGAACGGAAGGCCTAGTGCGGTCAAAGCTTCTCGGGAGGCGTGCAGTCCGCTGCGCACGGCGCTCTCCATGGTCGCGGGCCAGCCGGTGTCGGTCCACGCGCCGGCCAGGTACAGACCGGGGGCGCGGGTGGCCGCTCCCGGCCGCAGCCGGCCGACACCGGGAGCCGGGGCGAAGGTCGCCGTGCGCTCCCGGGTGACGAAGAAGTCCGTCACACCGGCTCCCCTGGCCGCGGGCAGCAGGCGTTCCAGCTCCGGCAGATAGCGCTCGCGCAGTTCCGCGACCGGCAGATCGATCTCGTCCTCGACGGCGGACTGCGAGACGGCCAGGTACTGGCCGGGACCGGTCATCCCCGAGCTCCCGGTCCGGTCGAAGACCCACTGGACGGGGCTGCCGAGCGCGGCGAAGAACGGCTGGCGCAGCACCTGGCGGTCGTAGACGACGTGCACGTTCAGGATCGGCGCGGTGCCGATCCCCAGCAGCGCGTCCGGGTCGTCCAGCGCGCCCTCGGGCAGCAGCCCGTGGGTCTCGCGCTGCGGCAGGGCCATGACGACGGTGCCGGCGTCGAGCTGCTCGCCGCGCCCCGGCCCGGTCTCGGCGTCGACCAGCCAGCCGCCCCCGGCGGCCGGCTTGATGCCGGTCACCCGGGACCGCAGCATGATCCGGACGCCCGCCGCGTCCAGGGCCTTGCGGGCCCGGTCGTCGTGCAGCTCGCCGAGCGGCGCCGCCGCCCAGCCGATGTCGGCGGCGCCGGCCTCGGACAGCAGCCCGGTCTTGAAGACCATGGCGGCCAGCCCCAGCGAGGCGTTCGCCGCGGTGGCGTTGAGCGTCGCGACGCCCACCAGGTCCCACAGCGCCTCGATGGTGCGCGGGGACTGGCCCCGGTCCCGCAGCCAGCTCGCGAAGTCGGTGTCGTCCAGTGCCGGGTCCGCCAGGTCCAGGGCGCGCAGCGCCAGCGCGGCGCGGCCGACCGTGGCCCGCTCCCGGAGCGACAGGTGCGGATACGTGGCGAGGCTCGCCGCCAGGTGCAGCGGCACGGGCAGCGCGGCGCGGCGCAGCCGGCCCAGCCGCATGGTCGCCGCGTCCAGGACGGGCACGTCGAGCCGGTCCTGGAGGGTGACCAGGTCACGGGCCGCGATCCGGTCGACGAACCACTGGTAGGCGGTGCAGCAGCGCAGGAAGACATGCTGCCCGTTGTCCACGGTCAGCTCACCGCGCTTGAACGAGAACGCCAGTCCGCCCAGCCGGGGACGTGATTCGATCAGCGTCACCCGGAGCCCGGCGTCGGCCAGCTCCAGCGCCGCCGTGGTGCCGGCCAGCCCGCCGCCCACGACCACCGCGGCCGTCTCCGGAGGACGTCCGAACACCTCGGATCCGCTCATCCGCACTCCCCCTTTCGCCGGCGCCCGACGCGACGCGACGCTCCGTCACCGGCACTGACGCGCTGGGGACCTGACTGGTTGCTAGGAACGTCACCCGCGCCCCCGTGCCGAGCGGCGGGCGTCAAGACCGGCCAGACCACGTACGGCTACGTACGCCTTCTGGTGACCCGGAAGCGAAACCCGGCCGCGCAGCACCGCCTCGGGATCCGCGGCGATCCGGTCCAGCAGTCTGCGGTAGATACCCGCCATCGCGGCCACACAGGCGCCACTGCGGCGGTCGAGCATAGGTAGCAATTGGTAGCCGGTCGCGAACAGGGCGCGGGCCCGGCGTACTTCGTACTCGATCAGGCCGGCGAAGTCCGAGCCGGGCGGCGGGGTGTCGGTGTGGAACCCCTCCGAGCAGCCGAACTTGGCGAGGTCCTGGGCGGGCAGATAGGTCCGGCCGTTGCCGGCGTCCTCCCGGACGTCCCGCAGGATGTTGGTGAGTTGCAGGGCGAGGCCGAGGGTGTCGGCGTACCCGGCGGCGCGCTCCATGTCGCCGGTGCCCCGTCGGCCGGGACCGACGGTGCCGAAGACGCCCAGCGAGAGCCGTCCGATGGCGCCCGCGACGCAGCGGCAGTACGCCGCGAGGTCGTCCCAGGTCTCGTACGTCTCGCCGTGCACGTCCATCAGGACGCCGTCGATCAGTTCGTCGAGTCCGCCGAGCGGCAGCGGAAAACGGCGTGACGCGTCGGTGAGCGCCACCGCGACCGGGTCGGTGTCGTCCTCGCGGATCTCACCCGCGCGGATCCGGGCCAGCAGGGCCCGGGTCTCGTCGAGCCGGATCTGCTTGACCGCGGGGTCGAGGTCGCCGTCGCCGATGTCGTCGACGCGGCGGGAGAAGGCATAGAGGGCCGACATGGCCTGCCGCTTGGGGAGGGGCAGCAGGCGGATGCCGTAGGCGAAGTTGCGGGCCTCGTGCCCGGTCACGCTCTCGCAGTAACGGTAGGCGGCGAGAACCGGCCCGGACGTGTGGGCAGAACCGTTCACGGTCCGCCTCACCCCTTTCTTCGCAATGTCGACCCCACTTCGCGCAGCAGGCTTGGTCTGGTGGCTTTCGGCGGTCCCGGGAGCACGTCGTAGCCCGCACTCTCGACCGCCTTCAGCGCGGCACGCCCGCCGCCGACGAAGCCGGCGAGCAGAAGCCTGAGCCTGCCACGGACGCTACCCACCAATGGGGTGCCTTCATTCAGAAGGTCCCGGGCGCGTTCCGCTTCGAATGCCACCAGTGCGCGCACCTGTGCGCCAGCGGTGGGGGCGGCGAGGTCCGCTTCGGTGACTCCGAAGCGTTTCATGTCCTGTGCCGGCAGGTAGATACGGTCGCGGCCGAGGTCCTCGGTCACGTCCTGCAAGTGCTCGACGATCTGCAGCGCGGTGCAGACGGCGTCGGAGAGCCGGTTCCGCTCGGGTGTCGAGGTGCCCGTGATCCCCAGAACGAGCCGGCCCACCGGGTTGGCGGACAGCTCGCAGTAGGCGAGCAGGTCCTCGTACGTGTCGTAGCGCCGGACCCGCTGGTCCTGGCGGTTGGCCTCGATCAGACCCTCGAAGGGGCCGGGGGTCAGCCCGTGCCGGCGGACGGTGGGCTGCAGCGCCAGCAGCAGCGGATGGCGGGGGGTTCCGTCGAACACCTTCCGCAGATCGTCCTCGAACGCGTCGAGCATGACGATCCGGTCCTCGGCGGCGTCCTGCGGAAGGCCGAGCCGGGCGGCGTCGTCGCGGCCGCCGTTGGCCAGATCGCCGTCGCCGATGTCGTCGACGAGCCGGGCGAAGCCGTAGACGGCCATCAGATCGCCGCGCCACGCCTTCGGCACGAAGAACGGAGCGACCGGGAAGTTCTCGCGGGCGGCCTTGTCGAGGACGGCGCGCGACTGCGCGTCGGCGGTCACCGCGGGCTTCCCGTCCCACGCGCGGCCGGCGCGCTGTGGAGCTGGATGGTCCCGATCTTCATGGCCGCCACACTCCCCGTTCTACACCGCTGGGAAGAATCTTCCCATTTCGGACACGCCGCGCCCACCCCGGAGCACCGCTACAGCTTACGTCGGGCAGGTCACCGGCGTACGCCGGGGGCGCGAGCGACAGGCGGGATTCCGTTCGGATTCCCCCCGTCCGCCGGCAATCGGGCTCCCGGCAGCGCCGGTTGGCGTCCCCGGAGAGGGGCGCACGGGGCGTTCCAGGGGTGTGCCTTGGCCCCGGCGGCGGATCACGCGCGAAACGGACGGGCCCCCGCCGGTTCTGCCCGGCGGGGGCCCGATCGTCCGTGCGGCGGCGCGGACCGCTGGTCCGGGCCGCCCGCCGGCTACTTGTTGCTGGCCTCTTCGTAGGCCTTCAGCACGTCGTCCGTCGGGCCGTCCATGAGGAGCTCGCCCTTCTCCAGCCACAGCACCCGGTCACAGGTGTCGCGGATCGACTTGTTGTTGTGGCTGACCAGGAAGACCGTGCCGGCTTCCTTGCGCAGCTCGCGAATACGTTCCTCCGAGCGGCGCTGGAAAGAACGGTCGCCGGTGGCCAGCGCCTCGTCGATCATCAGCACATCGTGGTTCTTGGCCGCCGCGATCGAGAACCGCAGCCGGGCCGCCATGCCCGAGGAATACGTCCGCATCGGCAACGAGATGAAGTCGCCCTTCTCGTTGATCCCGGAGAACTCCACGATTCCCTGGTACCGCTCGCGGATCTCCTCCTGCGACATGCCCATCGCCAGACCGCCGAGAATGACGTTCCGCTCGCCGGTCAGGTCGTTCATCAGCGCCGCGTTGACGCCCAGCAGCGAGGGCTGGCCGTCGGTGTAGACCCGGCCGCTCTCCGGCGGCAGCAGACCCGCGATGGCCCGCAGCATCGTCGACTTGCCCGACCCGTTCGACCCGATCAGGCCGACCGCCTCACCCCGGTACGTAGTGAAACTCACCCCGCGCACGGCATGGACCAGCCGGACGTTGGGCGACGACTTGCGCGAGATTATGCGTCCCAGGGCAGCCGTCGCGCTGCCCTTGCTGTTTCCCGCGCCGTGCACCCGGTAGACGATGTGCACATCGTCCACGATCACGGTGGGGACACGGGTTTCGGTCTGCTCAGCCACGGCCGTACTTCTCCTCAGCCTTCCAGAAATACACATACCCGCCGACGCCCGCGAAGATCGCCCAGCCCACCGCGACCGCCCACACGTGCGGCGGCATCTGCTCGGCCGTCACGCTGTCGATCAACGCGAAGCGCATCAAGTCGATGTAGACGGCCACCGGGTTGATGTCGAGCAGGAGCTTCACGAAATACGGTGCGTCCTTCGTGAAATTGGCGATGCTGTACATCACGCCGGAGGTGTACATCCACGTCCGCAGGATGAACGGCATCAGCTGCGCCAGGTCCGTCATCTTGCTGCCCAGCCGGGCCACCGCCAGCGCCACACCGGCGTTGAACACCGACTGGATGAACAACGCCGGAATCGCCAGGAACCACGACCAGGTCGGCACCTCACCGGTCATCAGCACGATCGAGAACAGCACCAGCATCGACATCAGCAGCTGCTGCAGCTGCATCAGCGTGAACGCCAGCGGCATCGACGCCCGGGGGAAGTGCAGCGCCCGGATCAGCCCCAGGTTCCCCGCGACCGCCTTCACACCGCTCATGATCGACGACTGGGTGAAGGTGAAGATGAAGATGCCGGTCACCAGGAACGCGATGAAGTTGTCCACACCGCGGTCGGTACCCAGCAACAGCCCGAAGATCAGGTAGTACACCGCCGCGTTCAGCAACGGCGTCATCACCTGCCACAGCTGACCCAGCCGGGCATCGGTGTACTGCGCCTGCGTCCGCGCCTTCGCGAATTCGTTGATGAAGTGCCGCCGGCCCCACAACTGCCGGGTGTACTCGGCCAGGCCCGGCCGGGCACCACTGACCGACAGCCCGTACTTCGCCGCCAGCTCGGAAGCCGACAGCCCGCCGTCGGCCGGGGAGTCCGATGGGACACTCACGGCGACGGCGCCGTCGTGCGCTGTTCCGCTCACAGTAGACACTTTCGTCCTCAAGGTGCGCGTCCGGGGTAGGGGGTCCCGGACTGCGACCGATGCTCTCAGGTTCGAGCTTGTCAGATGATCGGGGGTCGGCCCAGTCGGGTCAGCCGCCATACCGTGCGCCACTTCATGGGACGCCGGGGGCCGCACGGTGTCGACCAGCCTTCCCGGAATCCACCGATCCAGGCCCGCAGGGCGGGACCGGAGGGGCGTCTGGCCAGGGTCAGCAGGATCCAGGTGCCGAGGTAGGCGGGCACCAGGGGCCAGGGCAGGTTCCGGCGCGCCAGCCACACCCGGTTGCGGGCCACCATCCGGTGGTAGACCGCGTGCCGGCTGGGCTCGGTGAGCGGGTGGTGCAGGACCATGTCCGACCGGTAGTCGATCATCCAGCCGGCGTCCAGCGCCCGCCAGGCCAGGTCCGTCTCCTCGTGCGCGTAGAAGAACTCGTCCGGCAGCCCGCCGACCTGCGCCAGCACCTTCGTACGGACCGCGCTGGCGCCGCCCAGGAAGGTGGTCACCCGCGAGGAGTGCATGGGGTCGGACGCCCGCAGCCGCGGCACGTGGCGGCGCTGGGTGGTGCCGGTCTCCGGGTCCGCGATCCGGAAGCTGACGATGCCGAGCTCCGGGTCGGCCGCGAAGGCCTGGCGGAGCAGCTCCCCGGTGTCGGTGCCGGGCAGCAGCCCGTCGTCGTCGAGGAACAGCACCACGTCGACGTCGGAGCCGTTCGGGCCGAAGAGCTCGACGCCGACGTTGCGGCCGCCGGGAATGCCCAGGTTCTCGGGCAGCTCGACGGTGCGCAGCCGCGGCGCGGACCCTGCCAGCTCGGGCAGCGGGGACCCGTTGCCGACCAGGGCGACCTCGATCGGCGGGCCGTCCTGCTTGGCGACGGAGTCCAGCAGGTCGCGCAGCTCCACGGGACGGTTGCCCATGGTGATGATCACCGCGCCGAGCTTCAGCGGCGTACTCACTTCAGCCTGCTCGACGCGAGGATGCTGACCAGGTGCAGGAGCGACTGCAGCAGCGCGATGCCGGCCAGCACGGCGATGCCGAGGCGCGAGAAGAACAGATCGCCCCTGACCTGGTCCAGGATCGCCAGGACCAGGATCAGCAGGGACGCCTCGATGCCGAGGACGAGCCGGTGGAACTTCAGCGCCGCGGCGGCCTTGCGGGCCAGCGCCATACCGGACGAACGCGGCTCGGACGCCGCCTCCTTGACCGGCGGCAGCCCGTGCTGGTGGCGGGCGACACCGACGAGGTCGGTCTCCGCCTTGATCAGCACGGCGCCGAGGGCGGCCAGCGTGCCGAGGAAGGCCCACAGCCAGTCGATCCGCCCGGAGCCCCACAGGTCGGCGCCGCGCAGACCGAACCCGACCAGCACCGCGGCGTCGCACAGATAGGCGGCGACGCGGTCCAGGTACACCCCGCCCAGGGAGTACTGCTTCTTCCAGCGGGCGAGCTCGCCGTCGACACAGTCGAGCAGCAGATACAGCTGGACCATCACCACGCCGAGCACGGCACCGGCGATCCCCGGCACCAGCAGAGCCGGGGCGGCGAGGACGGCGGCGACGGTCATCACGTAGGTCACCTGGTTGGGCGTGACCCGCGTGTTCACCAGGTGCCGGTCGATGCGCAGCGAGAGCTCGCGCATGTAGAGCCGGCCGGCCCAGTGCTCGCCGCTCCGCCGGTCCTTCACCCCTGGGGGATGAACGACCGGGCGGAGTTCAGCTACTGATGGTTTTGGCATAGTCGGCGTATGCGTCCTTGATCTGGTCTGCGGACAGGTCGAGGTGTTCCAGGATCGTGTAGCGCCCGGGGCGGGTCTGCGGTGCGTACTCGACCGCCTTGACGAACTCCTCGTCGGAGAAGCCGATCTCGCCGGGTGTGACCGGCAGGCCGTGGCGTCGCAGCACCTCGGCGATCAGGCCGGACTCCTCGTGTGCCCCGCGCAGGTACATGGCGAAGGCGGCGCCCAGGCCGACCTGCTCGCCGTGCGCGGCGGCGCGCTTGGGGTACAGCAGGTCGAAGGCGTGGCTGATCTCGTGGCAGGCGCCGGACGACGGGCGGGTGTCCCCGCTGATCGACATGGCGATGCCGGAGAGCACCAGGCCCTCGGCGAGCGTGGTGAGGAACGCGTCGTCGCCCACCCCGCCCGGGTGCCGCAGTACGGACTCGCCGGCGGAGCGGGCCATGGCGGCGGCCAGACCGTCTATCGGCTCACCGGTCTCACGGTGCGACAGTTCCCAGTCCGCGATGGCGGAGAGGTTCGACACCGCGTCGCCGATCCCGGAGCGCACGTAGCGCACCGGGGCCTCGCGGATCACGTCCAGGTCGATCACCAGCGCTATCGGGGTGGGCACCCCGTAGGAGCCGCGCCCGTTGTCGTTGTCCAGCGTGGAGACCGGCGAGCAGATGCCGTCGTGCGAGAGGTTGGTCGCGACGGCGACCATCGGCAGCCCGACCCGGGCGGCCGCGTACTTCGCGACGTCGATGATCTTGCCGCCGCCCAGGCCGACGACCGCGTCGTACCGCTTGCCGCGCATGGCGTCGGCGAGCTTGACGGCGGCGTCGATGGTGCCGCCGTCGACCGGGTACCAGTCGGCGCCGGGCAGCTCGGGAGCCAGCCGGTCGCGCAGCTTGAGGCCGGAGCCGCCGCTGACCGCGATGGCGAGCTTGCCCGAGCTGGAGATCCGCTGGTCGGCCAGGAGGCCGGCCAGATCGGCGAGAGCCCCGCCGTTGATGTCGACGACGACCGGCGAGGGGATCAGCCGGGTCAGTACTGGCACGCGATCCCCCGTGCCTTCTTCAGGTCGTCGTGGTTGTCGATCTCGACCCAGGCCACGTCGCCGATCGGCGCGGTGTCGATGGTGAAGCCGCGGTTCACGAGCTCCTGGTAGCCGTCCTCGTAGTAGAGGTCGGGGTCCTTCTCGAAGGTCGTCTTCAGCGCGTCGGCCAGATCGGCGGCGGCCGACGACTCGATGAGCGTGACGCCGATGTACTCGCCGGTCGCGGTGGCCGGGTCCATCAGCTTGGTGATGCGGCGCACACCCGCGGCCGGGTCGGTGATGACCTTCATCTCCTCGTCGGCGAGCTTCTTCACCGTGTCGAGGGCGAGGATGATCCGGCGGTCCTGGCCGCGGGCGGCCAGCAGGGTCTTCTCGACGGAGACCGGGTGCACGGTGTCGCCGTTGGCGAGGATCACACCCTCCGTGAGGATGTCCCGGGCGCACCACAGCGAGTAGGCGTTGTTCCAGGTCTCCGCCTTGTCGTTGTCGACGAGGTGCAGCTTGACGCCGTACTTCTTCTCCAGGGCGGCCTTGCGCTCGACGACGGCTTCGCCGCGGTAGCCGATCACGATCGCCGCGTCGGTGAGGCCGACCTCGGCGAAGTTGCCCAGGGTCAGGTCCAGGACGGTGGTGGTGCCCGCCCCCTCGGGATCCACCGGCACCAGAGCCTTGGGCAGGGTGTCGGTGTAGGGACGCAGACGCCGTCCGGCGCCGGCTGCCAGCACGAGGCCGATCATGCGGGTTCTCCTGATTCGTCGTGTACAGCGGGTGCGGCTGACGACACCCAGAAACGGATGCTCTCGGTGAGCACCACGAGTGTCAGCGCCCCGGCGATGACCGTCAGCGTGACGGTAAAACCTGTGTGGTGCGCGAGGGCGGCCGCCGCGGTGACCGCCAGCGCCCTGCCCTCGTGTCCGCCCGTCGCGCGTACCAGGGCCCTCGGTGGCGCCCCGGTGCCGCCGCGGATGCGGTACACCGTGTCGTAGTGATGGTAGGCGACGGCGGCCACCAGGCCGAAAGCGGCGGGCAATGCGCCGTTCACGTCCGAGACGGCCGCCAGCGCGAGGATCGTGGTGTATTCGCCCGCCCGGAAGAACGGCGGGACCAGCCAGTCGAGCGCGCCCTTCAGCGGCCGGGCGACGGCCAGACCCGAGGTCAGGACGTATACGCCGGCGGCCAGCACCGGCCACCAGCTGCCCCACGGGGCCAGTGCCGCGGTGGCCACCAGTGCGGCGGAGCCGAGCAGGGCGACGGCGGGGGCGGTGAAGGACGGCAGCCGGCGGGCGAGCGGCCCGGTGGCGCGGGCGACGGCTTCGGCGAGCGGACCGCTGTCGGCCAGCTCGGCGAGCGCCTGGGCGGCCCGGTCGGTGCGGTTCGCCTTCCGGGTCAGCGAGCGCAGCACCCGGCCGGCGGTGGTGTAGCAGGCGGCGAGCGCGCAGCCGATGATCAGTACGGTCAGGGTGGTGCGCGGCGTGGTGACGGCGGTGAGGACCGCGATCATCGCCCAGCGCTCACCGATCGGCAGCACGATCATCCGGCGCACCCAGACCGTCCAGCCGACGCTGTCGAGCTTGTCGGAGAGGGCAGCTGTCGGGCTCGTGTTGGCCGTCGCGTCGTGGTTGGCCTCGGTGAACGAGAAGTCGACGACGTGCCGGCAGGTCTGCAGCACCATCGCGCCGAGCGCCAGCGCCCACACGTCGTCACCGCCGCGGGCCGCGCCGAGCGCGAGGCCGGCGTAGTACGCGTATTCCTTGGCCCGGTCGAAGGTGGCGTCCAGCCAGGCGCCGAGCGTCGAGTACTGCAGCGAGTAGCGGGCCAGCTGCCCGTCGGTGCAGTCCAGGACGAACGAGGCGATCAGCAGGACACCGGCGGCGACGAAGCCGGGCCGGGTGCCGGTGGCCGCGCAGCCGGCCGCGATCAGGGCGACGAGCAGGGACGCGGTGGTGACCTGGTTCGGGGTCAGCCCGCGGCGGGCGCACCAGCGCGCGAGGTACCGGGAGTACGGGCTGATGCAGTAAGTGGTGAAGAACCCGTCGCGCGCCTTGACGGCGTTGCGCAGCCGGACCTGCTCCCCGTCGACCGCGGCCACGGCCGCGGCGGCTGCGGCACGGTCGGCGTCCGAGGCGGGTACGGCGGCGACCAGGACACCGAGCTCAGGACGGTGCGGAGGCACGCCCTCGGCCTCGATGGCGGTGGCGAGGTCGTCCGGCAGCCGGCCGCCGGCCGGTCCGGCGGCGAGCGCCCTGACCAGCGCGGGACGCGCCGCGGCCTGTACGGCCAGCGCGCCGGGAACGGCGGAGGCGTCGAAGCGGGGGTCCGTGAGTGCCAGTCGCAGTGCGTGCGTGTGGCCGACGAAGCGCCGGTCGACGATGGCCACCCGGTCGGTGGCGGGGACCGCGGCGATACGTGCCGCGAGACCGCCGGCCGCCGCTTCGGACCCGCTTCCGGACTCCGGCGCTTCGATCACGTCGAATCCGAGCGACCTCAGGTCGCCCTCGAGCGGCGACGCCGGAGCCGGCGGGCCGGTGAGGATGGCGATCGGCAGAGGAACTCACTCCCTGGACATGTGGGGGTGCCGGCGAGGATGGCGGTCGGCGGGCCGGTGTGGACGGCGGTCGGCAGAGGCTATCGGATCCGCGGAAGCGGCCGTTCACCACCCGTTTGCTTGCCCGTGCGCTTGCCGGAGCCCTCTCCGCCATGCGAACCACGTGATCATCATGGTCGATCCGGGCCCCAGCAACAAACAGCGGCCGTGCGGTGGCCGCACTCGGCCGTCCGGGTGACGCCGCAGCGGCTCCCGGACGCTTCATCGCCGCAGCTCATCGCGGACGACGGGGGTCATCGGTAGCGGCCGGCGCACTGTGCGTCACGCCGTCGCACCGGCAGCCGGCACACGTGGAACGCGCGTTCCACCGACCCCGTCCGGGTGACATGGAGCAGGCGGTGCAACCACTTCGGTGAGCGGCGCGTGAGGCAGACTGAGGACTTGTCGTCGAATGCGAAGGATGGACATGCCAACCAGTCCCGCCACCGGCCGGCCCGGCACCCCCGCGACGGATCCCTCCAGCAACGGGGTCGCGGAACCGATCATGCTGGAGCTGGTCGACGAGGCCGGTGTGACGATCGGCACCGCCGAGAAGCTGTCCGCGCACCTGGCCCCCGGCCGGCTGCACCGGGCCTTCTCCGTCTTCCTCTTCGACGACGAGGGCCGGCTGCTGCTCCAGCGCCGGGCGATGGGCAAGTACCACTCCCCCGGCGTCTGGTCGAACACCTGCTGCGGGCACCCGTACCCGGCGGAGCCGCCGTTCGTGGCCGCCGCCCGCCGCACCGCGGAGGAGCTGGGAACGGCTCCCGCGCTGCTGCGTGAGGCCGGCACCGTCCGCTACAACCACCCGGACCCGGAGTCCGGGCTGGTCGAGCAGGAGTTCAACCACCTGTTCGTCGGCCTCGTACGGGCGCAGCTGCGGCCCGACCCCGAGGAGATCGGCGAGACCGCGTTCGTGACGCCGCCGGAGCTGGAGGAGATCCGCGAGCGCGGCCCGTTCTCCGCCTGGTTCGGAACGGTGTGGGACGCGTCGCTGCCCGCGATCCGCGAGCTGACCGGCGACGCCGGCTGGTAGGAACGTGCTGATCCGCCGGTGCGGCTCCACGGAGCGGCACCGGCGGACCGGCTCCACAGCGGTGAAGGTTCGTGATCGTCAGCGCTGGAGGTTCGTGATCGTCAGCGTTGAAGGTTCGTGATCGTCAGCGTTGAAGGTTCGTGATCGGCAGTGGCAGCAGCGCCCAGATCACCTTGCCGCCGGAGTCGGTGTGCGTCACGTCGCACATCCCGCCGGCTTCCGCCGTAATGGCCTTGACCAGCAGCAGGCCACGGCCGCCGGTGTCGCCGTACTCCGCTTCCAGCGCCTTGGGGCGGTACGGGTGGTTGTCCTCGACGCCGACCCGGATCCAGTCGGGGCCCACCGCGATCTCGATGGTGATCTGCGGTGACAGCAGCGCCGCGTGCCGGACCGCGTTGGTCACCAGCTCCGACACGATCAGCAGGATGCCGGCCATCAGATCGTCGCCGACGGGCACCCTCCGGTCGGTGATGAGATCCCGGACACCGTGCCGGACCTGGGGTACCGAGGAGTCCACCGCCGGTGCGGTGAAGCGCCACGCCCCGGCGTACGGCGGTGGCGCCGCGAACGGAGCGCCCGGCCCGCCCGAAGCGCCAGGACCACCCGGATCATCCGGATCGACCGGCACCTCGGCCGTCGCCGGATCGGGCGGGACGCTCCCGCGGACCTCCATGACGGCATCCACCATCGCCTTCGTGTGACGTGTCCCCGCAGTTCCCGCCACTGCCCGCTGTCGGGCCGACGACGAGATCCGCCTCACGGATCGAGTCTCCGGAGTGGGGGCAGTTCACCGGGCGGGTGCCCGTAAGTCCGCACCTTTCGGCGCTTCATGTCCATCGGCGAAAGACTTTGTCACCCGGGCGATTGATTCCGATCGCCTTGTTCCTGCTTCGTGGAATGTTCCACCATCGGGTCATTCGGCGGTCCCGCCGGCGCCGCGGCTTCCGGGCCCGGCCCCACCACGCCCTCCCCCCGCGCTTCCCCCTGGGCCGCCGCCTCGGCGCGGGCGTCCGTGACCATGCCGACGACGCGCCGGCCGCCGATACCGCCGGCCATCAGTCCCAGGCCGTCGAAGAGCAGCATGAGGGAGAAGAAGAAGCCGAGGACGTACCGGCTGCTCTCCGGCCAGTTGGCCAGCACCAGGACGCCCAGCAGGATGCCGACCGCGCCCTGCAGCACGGTCGAGACCGTCTGCGGGCCGCGCACCACCAGTCCGCCGAACAGCCGGAACACCCCGCCGGCCAGGAAGAGCAGGGCGGCGAACATCGTCAGTGCCGCGGCGGTGCCGTCCGGCCTGCGGATGACGACGACGCCGGCCGCCAGGTTCAGCGCCGCGACGACCAGCGCGAGCCAGAAGAAGTTCGTGTCGCGCGACTGGACGGCGTGCAGCAGGC
This sequence comes from Streptomyces sp. RKAG337, assembly GCF_023701715.1. Taxonomy (NCBI): domain Bacteria; kingdom Bacillati; phylum Actinomycetota; class Actinomycetes; order Kitasatosporales; family Streptomycetaceae; genus Streptomyces; species Streptomyces sp. RKAG337. Next base: position 1,167,516 of record NZ_JAJOZA010000001.1, read on the forward strand.
CGACGAAGCCCCCGATCAGCAGCAGCCAGCCGAAGAGCAGCACCGAGGTGAGGGTGGCGAAGGCCGTGTAGGCGAGACCGAACAGCCCGCACAGCACCAGTACGGCGCCGAGTGCGGTGAGCCATCCGAAACTGCGGCTGATCCGGGCTTCCGGTCGCGGGTCCCGCTTCCTGAGTGCGGCCACGGCTGCCTCCTCGCCTCGATCGAATGGATGTCCCCTATAGCCTTTTTACCCCTATTCGGTCGCGGATAGGATCCGATGATCGGCCACCTGCGCACAGCACACGCGCCGCGCGGGACATGCGGAACATACGGAAGGGGAGCCCGGATGCCCGAGCCCGGCCCGAAGCCCGGTCCACAGCCCGGACTGCTGCTGGACATCGCGGACGGCACCGCCACGGTGACGATCAGCAATCCGGCGAAGCGGAACGCCATGACCACGCAGATGTGGGAGGCGCTCCCCGGCCTGCTGGACGGGCTCGCCTCCGATCCGGCCGTCCGGGTCCTGGTGCTCACCGGGGCGGACGGCACCTTCTGCGCGGGCGCGGACATCTCGGGGCTGCGGGAGGCCGGCAGCGGCTCCGCCCGGACGCAGGACGCGGCGGTCCGGGCCGAGGAGGCCCTGGCCGCCTTCCCGAAGCCGACGATCGCGGCCGTGCGCGGTTTCTGCGTGGGCGGCGGCTGCCAGCTCGCCGCCGCCTGCGATCTGCGGTTCGCGGCCGAGGGGGCGCGCTTCGGCGTCACCCCGGCCCGGCTCGGCATCGTCTACGCCGCCTCGTCCACCCGGCGACTGGTCGGCCTGGTCGGGCCCGCGACCGCCAAGTACCTGCTGTTCTCAGCCGAGTTGATCGGCCATGAGCGGGCGCTGCGGACCGGGCTCGTCGACGAGGTGCTCCCCGACGGGCAACTCGACAAGCGGGTCGCGGAGTTCACCGCGGTCCTGGCCTCGCGCTCGCAGCTCACCCAGGCCGCGGCGAAGGAGTTCGCGGCGCCCGGCCTGGACCCGGCGCGGATCGAGCACTGGGAGCGGCAGGCGCGCGCGAGCGAGGACACGGCCGAGGGCGTCGCCGCCTTCCTGGAGGGCCGGCCGGCCCGGTTCGCCTGGTCGCCGACGGCCGGCTGACCCGGCCCGGAGGGTCGGTCCTGAAGGCCGGACCCGGAAGGCCGGACCCGGGAGGCCGGCCCCGGAGATCAGCCCGGCAGGTCAGCCGGCGTGCCCGCCCGCTCCGCGACGTGCGGCGGGAGCGGGATGCCGGCTCGCAGGGCCGGGTCAGGCTCGGGCTCGCCCCAGGTGTGGAGCAGCGGCAGCACCCCGGCCCATACGGGCAGTTCGCCGTCGGGGCCGTCGGCGTCGTCGGTGTGGCCGGTGCTGGTCTTCACCGAGGCCTCGTCGATCCCGAGCGCGAGCAGCGTGGTGGCGGCGAGCTCCTTGCGGGACGGGCCGCGCGCGTAGTCCCAGCGGCCGGGCGCGGACTGCTCGGCCAGGACGCGCAGCCCGTGCAGCTTCTCGTCGGGATCGGTGACGGCGCGCGGCACCCCGAGCACCATCGCACTGCGGTAGTTGACGCTGTGCTCGAAGACGGACCGGGCCAGCACCAGTCCGTCGATGTGGGTGACGGTGACGCAGACGGACGCCCCGGGCGACTGCACCAGGCTGCGGCTGGCGGCCGAGCCGTGCAGATAGAGCGTGTCGGCGGCGGCGTCGAATCCGTAGACGGTGGGGACCGCCAGTGGCGAGCCGTCCACCACCACGGCGAGGTGGCAGACGAAGCCGGCGCCCAGCACCGCGTCCAGGTCGTCGCGGGACACACTGCCCTGCTCCCGCAGCCGCCGATGACGGGTCCGATCCGTGACCGGGAGCATGCGCGCGGGTATGTCGGTGGACATCAGGGCCTCCGTAGGACGTACAGCGGACACCTCAATACTATCGATCTCGTCACTTGGCTGCCGTTCCTTCCACTGATTCATGATTCTGGAACTTCTCGTACAACGTTTTCCGTCGCGATGGCCGGAACGTGCGCACGTCTCTCGGCAGCATGCTGACCGGTCGGTAACCTGGGTTCATGACTACTACCGCTTCGGACCCCCGCGCGTCGCGCCGCTGTCAGAACACTCTCAACCCGCTGCACTCCAGTACGTACTTCTCGCCCGAGTTCGCCGCCGAACTCTCCCGGCTCGGCCTCGAGCCCGGCAGCATGACGTACTTCGCGGGCCGGGCGGCGCCGCTGGGGGCCGTCGGAGCCGGTACGGTCACCGCGACCTTCTACAACTTCAACCACGACCTGGTGGCCCGGCACATCCCGCGCGCCTGGACGATCGCCACCCCCGAGGCCGTCATCGACGCCCGGCTGCGCGCCGTCGACACCGCGCTCACCCGGCTGCTCGGCGCGGAGACCGTCGCCTCGCCGGAGATGGCGGAGGCCGCCGCCCTGGCGCTGCGCGCCACCGAGGCCTGCGACCGGGCCGCCCGCCCGCTCTACGCCGCCAACGCCGACCTGCCGGTGCCCACGGAACCGCACCTCGCGCTCTGGCACGCCGCCACGCTGCTGCGCGAGCACCGCGGCGACGGACACCTCGCCGCGCTGGTCGCGGCCGAGCTCGACGGCCTGGAGGCCATCGTCAGCCACACCGCGACCGGCAAGGGCTTCACCCCCCGCTTCGTCCAGGCCAGCAGGGGCTGGACGGCCGAGCAGTGGGCCGCCGCCCAGGACCGGCTGAGGGAGCGCGGGCTGCTCGACGCGGCGGGCGAGCTGACCGACGCGGGCGTCGAGCTGCGGCGGGACATCGAAGCCGGCACCGACCGCGTCGACCGGGCCCCGTACGAGCACCTCGGCGCCACCGGCGTCGCCCGTCTCACCGAACTGGCCGGATCCTTCACCCAGACCGCCCTGGCGTCCGGCGCCTTCCCGCTGGAGCACTTCGGCAAGGGATGACACGGTCGCTCGGTAGCGGGAGGACAACGGGCCGTTCGTGAGCGGATGCACAAGCGCTGGGCGGCGGGTGCGGCAGGATGGGGTCCATGCCGGAACTGACGCCCGCCCAGGTGCGGGCCTGGCGCGTCCACGCGCAGGGGCTGGCCGGCCCGCGCGACGGGGCCGGGGTCGTCGACGCGGCGCGCCGGGCCGGCGCGCTGCAGGCGCAGGACGCCAAGGCGTGCCGGTTGCAGGTGCGCGCCAGGACCTCGGGGCTCACCGCCGGGGACGTCGACGCGGCGTGCGGCGCCGGTGACCGGTCGCTGGTCCGTACGTGGCTGATGCGCGGCACCCTGCACGCCGTCCCGGCGGCGGACGTGCGCTGGATGACGTCGCTGCTGGGCCCGCGTGCCGCCGCCGCGCAGCGCGGCAGACGACTGCGGCTCGGCCTGGACGAGGAGACCTGCGCCCGCGCGCTTCCCGCGCTGGGGAAGGTGCTGGCCGGGCGCCCGCCGATGCTCCGCGACGACATCGTGCGCGGCCTCGGCGAGCTCGGCCTGGTCCTGGATCCGCGCAGCCAGGCGCCGGCTCATCTGCTGCTGTACGCGGCGGCGGCGGGTCTGGTGTGCCGGGGGCCCGAGGCCGAGGGCGACAAGTCGACTTATGTGCTGCGCGAGGAGTGGCTCGACGGGGTCGCCGGGCCGGACCTGTCAGGGACCGAGGCGCTGGCCGCGCTCGCCGAGCGGTATGTCTCCGCCTACGGACCCGCGACCGAGAAGGACTTCGCCAAGTGGTCGGGCCTGCCGGCCGGCCAGGCCCGGCGCGGCTTCCAGGCGGCCGGGGAGAAGCTGGCGGAGATCGCGGGACCGGCCGGCCCGCTGCGGGTGGCGGCCGGCACGGACGCGCCGTGGCCACCGAACCCGTCCATCCGGCTGATCGGGCACTTCGACCCGTATCTGCTCGGCTACCACGACCGGGATCTACTGCTGGATCCGTCCTTCGCCCGGCTGGTCGCGACCGGCGGCGGGTTCCTCACCCCGTGCGTGCTGGTCGACGGTGAGGTGGTCGGCGTCTGGCGGCACGAGCGGGGTAGCGGCGGCCGGCTCACCGTCCGCGTCGACCCGTTCCGGCCGCCGCTCGACGCCGTTGTAGCGCGCGGTATCGAGGCCGAGGTCGCCGATCTGGGGCGGTTCCTCGGGGTCGACGCCGGCTGGGACCGGGATTGAGCGCCAGGCAGGGCCGCAGCAGCACTCCACTCAGCGGCGCGACCCTCAGCTCGCGCTCGCCGTGGGTTCCTTCTCCGGCTGGCCGTCCGACTGCGAACACGGCATCGCCGGGTGCCGTCCCAGCAGCACCACCCCCACCGTGATCGCCGCGAGCCCGGCCGCCTCCCAGGCCAGCGCCCCGGGTGTCACCCGCAACCGGTCCCCGAGGAAGCCGATGCCGCAGGCGATGCCCGCCAGCGGCTGGGCGGCCGTCAGCGCGGGCAGCGACATCCGCAGCGGGGCGGTCTCGAAGGCGCTCTGCACGAGGACGAGCCCGGTGAGCCCGATCGCCGCGACCACGTACGGCTGCCAGTGCACCGCCAGTATCTGGACGCCGTCCTCCCGGGCCAGCTCACCGCAGATCCGCGTCAGCGCGTCCTGCAGCCCGTAGAGCAGGCCGGCCGCCAGCGCCAGCAGGGTCGCCTCGGACGAGGCGGGCAGCCGTTTGGCGCAGGCCACCAGCAGCAGCGCGAGCCCGACGACGATCCCCAGCACCAGCCAGTGGCGCAGCGCTCCCGCCTCCGGGCCGCCGCCGGCCGGCTGCCCGGCGACGATGAAGGCCGTCACACCGAGGGCCAGCAGCGCCACTCCCGCCCAGCCGCTCCGGCCCAGCGGCTGCCCCGACAGCCATCTGGACAGCGCCAGGGCGAACAGCAGGTTCGTGGCGAGGAGCGGTTCGACGAGGGAGACCTCGCCGCGCGCCAGGGCCAGCGCCCCGAGCACCTGGCCGCCGATCATGAGGGCCATGCCCAGCAGCCACTGGGGCATCTTGATCAGGTCGAGGAGGAGTCGGAAGGAGAGGAAGTCCGCGAGCGGGGCACGCTGCGCCGCGCGCTGCTGCAGTACGAAGCCCAGTCCGAGGCAGCAGGCGGCACCGACTCCGAGCAGGAACACGGCCACGCGGCCACCTTAACTCCAGTGACGCGCGACCGAACGCGTCCCGGCCACCCCGGCGGGGGGACGGTCGCGACCGCCCGGCGACCCCGGCCCGGTCAGAGCCCGGCGCCGCTCACGACGGCGGATCCATGGGCCGTGTCTCGGCGCTCCCCCATACGGTCAGGAAGGCGAGGCGCAGACAGCCCGCGAGGGCCGGGTGTTCGATGAAGAGCGCGGTGGTGGAGCCGGTTCCGGCCACCGGGTCGGGCATGTCGCACAGCACCAGCGAGGCGTCCGCGATGATCAGCTTCATCGGCAGCTCGGCGGCGAACCGCGCCTCCTCCCCCGCCTCGCCGAACCGGCGGACGTTCTCCAGGACTTCCGCGTCGCCGAGCGCGTCGTGCGTGTAGATCGCCCGGACCGTTCCCCCGGCCTTGCGCAGCCTGCGGACCACCTTGATGCCCTCGGTGTTGGCGGCGGGGGCGACGAAGGGCGGCTTGCAGAAGCTGAGCAGCTCGTGCCCGGCCTGCTCCTGGATGTCCGCGAACCGCTCGGCGATCACCTTCGGGTCGCGCAGCACCTCGATGTAGTCGAGCGGATCGGTGTGCGTCCGCCCGTCGGTCCAGATCGGCAGCAGCGTGGAGGCGAGCCCGGCCGAGACCCGGTCCAGCCGTTCCAGCGACTCCCGCTGGAGGGCCATCAGCCGGGCGATGGCCAGTTCCGGCGCGATCGCGGAGAACGTCGCCACCCGGCCGGGCCGGGCGACGGCGAGCCGTCGGCGCACGAGCGCGTCGAGGACGTCGTAGACCCGCTGCCGGGGGACGTCCGCCTCGCGGGCCACCTCGGCGGCGGTGTACGACTCGCGTCTGACGAGCGCGAGGTAGACGCGTGCCTCGTACCGCGCGAGCCCCAGCGCCACAAGGTCGTTGACCGGACCCTCTTCGAACTCCATGAGCGCTCAAGCTATACGCCCGAGATCACCTACCGAAAGGAAGACTTTGCCATTGCCCGGTAGTCCCTTGGGGGCAGGTGTCACTACGTTCAGCGTTGGCCACCACTGAACGGGGTGGCAGTTCTTACCCCAGCGTCGGCGTCACCCTCGCCACGCATTCCTCACCAATGAACGTGCGCCACTCGAAGCCCTGCGGCGTTCCCTTCATCAGGTCATGTCATGACCATGACATGACCTGGACGGTTGCCCGCCGCCGGGAACCGATCCCCCCATGGAGGGCTGTTCATTGCCATCGAGAACCCCCACCCGCGCCGGACGCCTCACCCGCCGCGGCGTCACCGCCGTCCTGTCGGCGGCGGCCCTGGCCTCCGCCGGCATGCTGGCCGTCGCCGGCCCGGCAGCCGCGTCGGCCGCCCCCGCAGCGGCCGCGGCGAGCAGCACCACCGCCCACACCGAGCGGCTCTGCTCGGAACCCACGCAGGCCGGCTACATGGCCTGTCACGCGCTGGCCCGCACCGACCTGGTCCAGCACCTGACCCTCGCCCCGAACGCGCTCCCGTCCGGCTACGGCCCCACTGACCTGCAGAGCGCGTACGCCCTGCCCTCGGCCGGTGCCGGTGCGACCGTCGCGATCATCGACGCCAACGACGACCCCAAGGCCGAGGCGGACCTCGGCTCGTACCGCAGCACGTACGGTCTGCCGGCCTGCACCACCGCCAACGGGTGCTTCAAGAAGGTCGACCAGAACGGCGGCACCAGCTACCCGCCGGCCGACGCCGGCTGGGCGGGCGAGATCTCGCTCGACGTCGACATGGTCAGCGCCGTCTGCCCGCAGTGCCACATCCTGCTCGTCGAGGCGGCCACGGCGTCCATGGAGGACCTGGGCGCCGCGGTGAACCGCGCGGTCACGATGGGCGCCAAGTACGTCTCCAACAGCTACGGCGGCGACGAGGACTCCACCGACCCCAGTTCGGACGCCGCGTACTTCAACCACCCCGGCGTCGCGATCACCGTCAGCTCCGGTGACAGCGGCTACGGCGTCGAGTACCCGGCCGCCTCGCAGTACGTCACCTCGGTCGGCGGCACCTCGCTGAGCCGTTCCAGCACCCCGCGCGGCTGGACCGAGAAGGTCTGGGGCGCCACCAGCGGCGACGGCGCCGGCTCCGGCTGCTCCGCCTACGACCCCAAGCCCTCCTGGCAGACCGACACCGGCTGCGCCAAGCGCACCGTCGCCGATGTCTCGGCGGTCGCCGACCCGGCCACCGGCCTCGCGGTCTACGACAGCTACCAGGCGAGCGGCTGGAACGTGTACGGCGGCACCAGCGCCTCGGCGCCGATCATCGCCTCCGTCTACGCCCTCGCCGGCACCCCGGCCGCGGGCACCAGCCCGGCCTCGTACCCGTACGCCCACACCTCGTCGCTCAACGACGTGACCACGGGCACCAACGGCTCCTGCGGCAGCAGCTACCTGTGCACCGCCAAGTCCGGCTACGACGGCCCGACCGGTCTCGGCACCCCCAACGGCACCGCCGCCTTCACCAACGGCTCGACCGGCGGCAACACCGTCACCGTGACGAACCCGGGCAGCCAGTCGAGCACCGTCAACACCGCGGTCTCGCTGCAGATCCAGGCCTCCGACTCGGGCAGCGGACAGACCCTCACCTACAGCGCCACCGGCCTCCCGCCGGGCGTCACGATCAACCCCTCCACCGGCCTGATCAGCGGCACGCCCACCACCGCCGGGACCTACAACGTGACGGTGACCGCCAAGGACGGCACCAACGCCACCGGCAGCGCGTCCTTCACCTGGGTCGTGAACCCGGTCGGCGGCGGCTGCAGCACCTCGCAGCTCTTCGGCAACCCGGGCTTCGAGACCGGCACCGCCACTCCCTGGACCGCCACCGCGGGCGTGGTCGACAACAGCGCCAGTGAGGCCGCCCACTCCGGTTCCTGGAAGGCCTGGCTCAACGGCTACGGCTCCACCCACACCGACTCGCTCGCCCAGACGGTGACGGTCCCCAGCGGCTGCCACGCCACCCTGACGTTCTGGGTGCACATCGACACCGCAGAGACGACCACCTCGACCGCCTACGACAAGCTGACGGTGAAGGCCGGCACCACCACGCTGGCCACGTACTCCAACCTCAACAAGAACACCGGCTACGCGCAGAAGTCCTTCGACCTCTCCTCGTTCGCCGGGCAGTCGGTGAAGGTCACCTTCACCGGTACCGAGGACTCCAGCCTGCAGACGAGCTTCGTGCTCGACGACACGGCCCTCAACATCAGCTGAACCAACGCTGGTTGAGGTAGTCCCGCATCCCGCGAAGAAGTCAGACGGACCCGGGCAGGCCCCCACAGCCTGTCCGGGTCCGTGTCTATGGCTGCCGCACGTCGACCGTCACGGTCCATGCCTGCAGGGCGTGGCAGGAGACCATGCCGGGTGCGGAGGGCGCGGGGCAGGCCTTCCGGGCGGTGGCCAGCTTCACCGAGCCGGGGGCGGACGCGCGGAAGGAGTCGGCGGAGACCTCGGTCAGGCCGGCGCCGGACGTGGTCACCGGGCCCCACCCGGCACCCGGCAGCGCGACGCGGACCGAGCTGCCCACGTCCAGACAGAGGTGGTTGCCGTCCGACGACTCGGTCACGACGGTGGACCCGCAGCGGGGCGCGTCGGCCTTCCCCTTCTGTGGTTGATCCGCACCGCAGCCGACCGCACTCAGCAGCGCCAGCACGGCAACTGCCCCTGCCCATACGCGCATCCGGCGGCCTCCCGGTCTCCCGGTTCCTGAACGGTCACGGGTTGGACGTGGCCCGCGGCATTCCGGTTCCGCCCGGCTGGCCGCGGCCGGGAGCAGGCCCCTGGACCAGGCCCGGACCGGGCCCGGATCAGGCTTCGGAGACCCTGCCGTCCGCGACCTCGATGCGCCGGGTGGTGCTCACCGCGTCCAGCATCCGCCGGTCGTGCGTGACCAGCAGCAGCGTGCCGTTGTACGAGGCGAGCGCCGACTCCAGTTGCTCGATCGCGGGCAGGTCCAGGTGGTTGGTCGGCTCGTCGAGGACCAGCAGATTGACGCCGCGGGCCTGCAGCAGGGCCAGCGCGGCACGGGTCCGCTCCCCCGGTGACAGCGTCGCCGCCGGGCGCAGCACGTGGGCGGCCTTGAGGCCGAACTTGGCGAGCAGCGTCCGCACGTCGGCGGGCTCCAGGTCGGGGACCGACAGCGAGAACGCGTCCATCAGCGGTTCCTCGCCGAAGAACAGTCCGCGGGCCTGGTCCACCTCGCCCACGACGACGCCCGGGCCGAGCGCGGCGTTGCCGGCGTCCAGTGGGAGCCGGCCGAGCAGCGCGGCGAGCAGCGTGGACTTGCCGGAGCCGTTGGCGCCGGTGATCGCGACCCGGTCCGCCCAGTCGATCTGCAGGTCCACCGGGCCGAACGTGAAGTCCCCGCGGCGGACCTCGGCGCCGCGCAGCGTCGCCACCACGGCCCCGGACCGGGGCGCCGCGGCGATCTCCATCTTGAGCTCCCACTCCTTGCGGGGCTCGTCGACGACGTCGAGACGTTCGATCATGCGCTGCGTCTGGCGGGCCTTCGCGGCCTGCTTCTCGGACGCCTCGCTGCGGAACTTGCGGCCGATCTTGTCGTTGTCCGTCGCCTTGCGGCGGGCGTTCTTGACGCCCTGGTCCATCCACGAGCGCTGCATCTGTCCGCGCGCTTCGAGGGAGGACTTCTTGTCGGCGAACTCGTCGTACTCCTCGCGGGCGTGCCGGCGGGCGACCTCCCGCTCCTCCAGGTACGCCTCGTAACCGCCGCCGTAGATGTTCACCTGCTGCTGGGCGAGGTCGAGTTCGACGACCTTGGTGACGGTGCGGGTGAGGAACTCGCGGTCGTGGCTGACCACGACGGTGCCGGCGCGCAGCCCCTTGACGAACTTCTCCAGCCGGTCGAGGCCGTCGAGGTCCAGGTCGTTGGTGGGCTCGTCGAGCAGGAACACGTCGTAGCGGCTGAGCAGCAGCGAGGCGAGGCCGGCGCGGGCGGCCTGGCCGCCGGAGAGCGAGGTCATCTGCTGGTCGAGGCCGATGGACAGCCCCAGCGAGGCGGCGACCTCCTCGGAGCGCTCCTCCAGGTCCGCGCCGCCGAGGTCGAGCCAGCGCTCCAGGCCGGTGGAGTACGCGTCGTCGGCGCCGGGCGCCTCGTCGACCAGGGCCTGGGTGGCGGCGTCGAGCGCGCTCTGCGCGGCGGCGACGCCGGTACGGCGGGCCAGGAAGTCCCGTACGGTCTCCCCGGGACGCCGCTCCGGCTCCTGCGGCAGATGGCCGACGGCGGCGCTGGGCGGGCTCAGCCGCAGCACCCCCTGCTCGGGGGTGTCGAGCCCGGCGAGCAGCCGCAGCAGCGTCGACTTGCCGGCGCCGTTGGCACCGACCAGGCCGATGACATCGCCGGGAGCGACGACGAGTTCGAGGCCGGAGAACAGGACACGGTCCCCGTGTCCTGCGGCAAGATCCTTGGCAACAAGAGTGGCACTCATCAGGGAGCAGATCCTATATGCCCAGCAAGAAGGCGATCGTCCGCCGTCCCAGTCCGCGCCTGGCCGAGGGCCTGGTCACGCACATCGAGCGCTCGCCGGTCGATGCCGCCCTCGCGCTGCGGCAGTGGGAGCGCTACACCGCCGTCCTCGCCGAGCACGGCTGGGAGACCGCCGAGGCCGCCCCGGCGGACGACTGCCCGGACGGGGTGTTCGTCGAGGACACCATGGTCGTGTTCCGGAACGTGGCGCTGATCTCACGCCCCGGTGCCCCCTCGCGGCGGCCCGAGACGGCCGGCGCCGAGGCGGCCGCGGTCGCGCTCGGCTGCTCGGTGCAACGGATCCAGGAGCCCGGAACGCTGGAGGGCGGCGACGTCCTGAAGGTCGGGGAGACCATCTACGTCGGCCAGGGCGGGCGCACCAACGCCGAGGGCCTGCGGCAGCTGCGTGCGGCCTTCGAGCCGCTGGGCGCCCGGGTGGTCGGCGTCCCGGTGGCGAAGGTGCTGCACCTGAAATCGGCGGTGACGGCCCTGCCGGACGGAACGATCATCGGCTATCCGCCATTGGTCGACGATTCGGCCATCTTTACGCACTTCCGACCGATGCCGGAGGAGGCTGGGTCACACGTGGTGCTCCTCGGCGGAAACGCGCTGCTCATGGCCGCGAGCGCTCCCCGGAGCGCGGAGCTGCTGAGCGGCCTGGGATACCGGCCGGCGCTGGTCGACATCAGCGAATTCGAGAAGCTGGAGGGCTGCGTCACGTGCTTGTCCGTGCGGCTGCGCGAGCTGTCCGCGCGGAGCTAGCCATTCCGTATCTGTCCGTAGCTGTTCCATACACCCAGCGGGGCGACGGTTGCCTTTTCGGCGACTCATAACCTACGGTTGCGTAACTTACGTCCCCGTAGGTGCCTTGCCAGCCATCAGGAGCCACCGTGACCATCACCGAATCCCACCGTCCCGGATCGGACACATGGAGTGACGCGCGGCTGCTGTACGCCCTGGAAGAGGTCGTGGAGACCGAGCTCAACCGCCACCTCTCCGTAGCCAAGGAATGGATGCCGCACGAGTACGTGCCGTGGAGCGACGGCCGTAACTTCGACGGGATCATGGGCGGCGACGCCTGGGCCCCGGAGCAGTCCAAGGTCACCGACATCGGCCGGATCGCGCTCGTCGTGAACCTGCTCACCGAGGACAACCTCCCGAGCTACCACCACGAGATCGCCTCGCTCTTCGGCCGCGACGGCGCCTGGGGCACCTGGGTGCACCGCTGGACCGCCGAAGAGGGCCGGCACGGCATCGTCATGCGCGACTACCTGCTGACCAGCCGTGCCGTGGACCCGGTCGAGCTGGAGCGCTTCCGCATGATGCACATGTCGGAGGGCTTCGAGTCCGACAACCGGCACAGCATGCTGCACTCGGTGGCGTACGTGGCCTTCCAGGAGCTGGCCACCCGCGTCTCGCACCGCAACACCGGACACCAGTCGGGGGACCCGGTCTGCGACCGGATGCTGGCCCGGATCGCGACCGACGAGAACCTGCACATGGTCTTCTACCGCAACCTGCTGGCGGCGGCGCTGCAGCTCGCTCCGGACCTGACGATGCAGGCCATCCGCGATGTCGTCGTGCAGTTCCGGATGCCCGGTCACGGCATGCCCGGCTTCGAGCGGGCGGCGGCCCGGATGGCCATCGGCGGCATCTACAACCTGCGCATCCACCATGACGACGTGCTGCAGCCGGTGCTGCGCCACCTCAAGGTCCTCGAGGTCAGCGGCCTGAGCCCGGAGGGACTGCGGGCACAGGAAGAGCTGGGCATGTTCATGGGCGGCCTCAACGACCAGGCCGTGAAGTTCGACGAGCGCAAGCTCGCGCTCGAGGCACGCCGGGCGGCCCGCGCCTCCTGACGCCCGGCCGGGTGGCGGCGCGGCAACTGCCCCTCGGATCAGCGCGTGAACGCGACACCGCTCGCACCGCCGCGTGAACGCAACACCGCTCCACCGTCGCGTGAACGCGACACCGCTCGCACCGCCCATCGCCCCTGCGTACCAGCGCGGGGGCGATGGGCGGTTTTCGTGCGCGGTCAGAAAATCATGCATGCACGCTTGATTGTTCTTGGCGGCACTGCCAGTCTCTGACGCACAACGTTGCTGACCGGGTGTCAACAAGGGGTGGTCATGGCCGATCCACTGTCCGTGCTCGTCGACCTGCGGGCCGAGAGCGAAGACCTCGACCGGCTGGTGGCGCCGCTCCCGGCGGCCCGCTGGGCGGCGCCCACCCCCGCCGAGGGCTGGACGATCGCCCACCAGATCGCCCACCTCGCCTGGACCGACGGCGTCGCGCTGCTCTCGGTGACCGACCCCGAGGAGTTCGCCCGGGAGACCGAGCGGGCCGCCGCGACCTTCGGGACGTTCGTCGACGACGAGGCCCGCAAGGGTGCGTCGCTGCCGCCGGCCGAGCTGCTGAACCGCTGGCGCACCGGACGCCAGGCCCTGCTCGACGCCCTGACCGCCCAGCCGCCCGGCACCCGTTTCCCCTGGTACGGGCCCCCGATGAGCGCCGCCTCGATGGCCACCGGACGGCTGATGGAGACCTGGGCACACGGCCAGGACGTCGCCGACGGCCTGGACGTCCGGCGCGAGCCGACCGGCCGGCTGCGGCACGTGGCCCGGATCGGCGTGCGGGCCCGCGACTACGCGTACTTCGTACGGGGACTGAAGCCGCCCGCCGAGGAGTTCCGGGTCGAGCTGACGGCGCCCGACGGCGAGCTGTGGACGTACGGGCCGGAGGACGCCGCGCAGCGGGTGACCGGTCCCCTGATCGACTTCTGTCTGCTGGCCACCCAGCGCAGGCACCGCGACGACCTCGCCGTACGCGCCGAGGGCGAGGACGCGGACCGGTGGCTGGAGATCGCTCAGGCCTTCGCGGGCCCGGCAGGACCGGGGCGGCAGCCGGAGTCCCCGACGCGGCCGCGGCCCGTGGACCGGCCCGGATCCGTGGACGCGCCAGGGTCGGCGGACACCGCGGCCGAGGACGGGGCCGGCGCATGACCCTCCTGGACACCGCGGACGAGGAGTACACGGCGAACCGCGCGACCATGCTCGCCCGGCTCGCGGAGGTCGACGCCGCGCACACCACCGCGATCGGCGGCGGCGGAGCGAAGTACGTGGAGCGGCACCGCAAGCGCGGCAAGCTGCTCGCCCGCGAGCGCATCGAGCTGCTGCTCGACCCGGACACCCCGTTCCTCGAACTCTCACCGCTGGCCGCCTGGGGCAGCGACTACCCGGTGGGCGCTTCGCTGGTCACGGGCATCGGCGTCGTGGAGGGCGTCGAGTGCCTGATCACCGCCAGCGACCCGACCGTGCGCGGCGGCGCCAGCAACCCGTGGACGCTGAAGAAGGCGCTGCGCGCCAACGAGATCGCCTTCGCCAACCGGTTGCCGGTGATCAGTCTCGTCGAGTCCGGCGGCGCCGATCTCCCCAGCCAGAAGGAGATCTTCATACCCGGCGGCGCGCTGTTCCGGGATCTGACGCGGCTGTCGGCCGCCGGCATCCCGACCATCGCCGTCGTCTTCGGCAACTCGACCGCCGGCGGCGCGTACATCCCCGGCATGTCGGACCACGTGATCATGGTCAAGGACCGGTCGAAGGTCTTCCTCGGCGGGCCGCCGCTGGTCAAGATGGCGACCGGCGAGGAGAGCGACGACGAGTCGCTGGGTGGCGCCGACATGCACGCCCGGGTCTCCGGCCTCGCCGACTACTACGCCCTCGACGAGCCCGACGCCCTGCGGACCGCGCGCCGCGTCGTCTCCCGGCTCAACTGGCGCAAGCAGGGCCCGGCCCCACGGGCGTCCGTCGAGCCGCCGCTGCACGACGAGGACGAGCTGCTCGGCATCGTCCCCGGCGATCTGCGGACCCCCTTCGACCCGCGCGAGGTCATCACCCGCGTCGTCGACGGCTCGCGGTTCGACGAGTTCAAGCCGCTGTACGGGCCGAGCCTGGCCACCGGCTGGGCCGAGGTGCACGGCTACCCCGTCGGGATCCTCGCCAACGCGCAGGGCGTGCTGTTCAGCGCCGAGTCGCAGAAGGCGGCGCAGTTCATCCAGCTCGCCAACCAGCGGGACATCCCGCTGCTCTTCCTGCACAACACCACCGGCTACATGGTCGGCAAGGAGTACGAGCAGGCCGGGATCATCAAGCACGGCGCCATGATGATCAACGCGGTCGCCAACTCCAGGGTCCCGCATCTGTCGGTCCTGATGGGCGCGAGCTACGGCGCCGGCCACTACGGCATGTGCGGCCGGGCCTTCGACCCGCGCTTCCTCTTCGCGTGGCCCAGCGCCAAATCCGCCGTGATGGGGCCCGCCCAGCTCGCCGGAGTGCTCTCGATCGTCGCCCGCCAGTCGGCGGCGGCGAAGGGGATGCCGTACGACGACGAGGCGGACGCCGCGCTGCGCGCCATGGTCGAGCAGCAGATCGAGTCCGAGTCGCTCCCGATGTTCCTGTCCGGACGGCTCTACGACGACGGCGTCATCGACCCGCGCGACACGCGGACCGTACTCGGCCTGTGCCTGTCCGCCGTGCACGGCGCGCCCGTCGAGGGCGCGCGTGGCGGCTTCGGCGTCTTCCGGATGTGAGGGCAGTGATGCCGGATGTGAGGGCAGTGATGATCGAGTCCGTTCTGGTGGCCAACCGCGGCGAAATCGCCCGGCGGGTCTTCCGCACCTGCCGTGACCTGGGGATCGCCACGGTCGCGGTGTACTCCGACGCGGACGCCGGCGCCCCGCACGTACGGGAGGCCGACACCGCCGTACGCCTGCCGGGAAACACTCCCGCCGACACGTATCTGCGCGGCGATCTGATCGTCGCGGCCGCCAAGGCGGCGGGCGCGGACGCCGTCCACCCCGGATACGGCTTCCTCTCCGAGAACGCCGGCTTCGCCCAGGCCGTGCTCGACGCGGGGCTGGTCTGGATCGGCCCGACCCCCGGCGTGATCGAGTCCATGGGGTCCAAGACCCGCGCCAAGAGCATCATGTCGGCGGCCTCCGTTCCGGTGCTGACCGGTCTGCGGCCCGAGTCGATCGGCCCGGACGACCTCCCGGTGCTGGTGAAGGCGGCGGCCGGCGGCGGCGGGCGCGGCATGCGGATCGTGCGTGATCTCGCGCTGCTGGAGGAGGAGTTGGCCGCGGCGCGTGCCGAGGCGGCCTCGGCCTTCGGAGACGGTGAGGTCTTCGTCGAACCGTTCGTGGAGACGGGCCGGCACATCGAGGTGCAGGTCCTCGCGGACACCCATGGAACGGTGTGGACGCTCGGCGAACGCGACTGTTCGGTGCAGCGGCGGCACCAGAAGGTGATCGAGGAGACCCCGGCCCCCGGCATCGGCGACGAGCTGCGCCGTACGCTGCACGACGCGGCCGCGGCGGCCGCCCGTGCGATCGGCTACACCGGCGCCGGGACCGTCGAGTTCCTGGTGGCGCCGGGCGGTCGGCCGTTCTTCCTGGAGGTGAACACCCGCCTCCAGGTCGAACACCCGGTCACCGAATGTGTGACCGGACTCGACCTCGTACAGCTCCAGTTGCGGATCGCCGAGGGCGCCGCGCTGCCGGCGGAGCCGCCCGCTCCGCAGGGCCACGCGATCGAGGCCCGCCTGTACGCCGAGGACCCGGCACGCGGCTGGCAGCCGCAGTCCGGCGTCCTGCACCGGATCGAACTGCCCGAACTCCCCGGACTGCGGCTCGACTCAGGAGTGGAGAGCGGCGACACCATCGGTGTGCACTACGACCCGATGCTCGCCAAGGTCATCGCCTGGGCAGACACCCGGGACGAGGCCGTACGGCTGCTCGCCCGCGCCCTGGAACGGGCCCGGCTGCACGGCCCGGTCACCAACCGGGAGCTGCTGGTGCGCGTGCTGCGGCACCCGGAGTTCGCCGCGGGCCGGCACTCCACCGCGTTCCTGGAACAGCACAGCTCGGTCCTGGCCGGGGACGGCGCGGACACCGGTCAGGTACGGCTGGCGGCGCTCGCCGCCGCGCTGTCCGACGCCTCGGGCCGCTCCGCGTTCGGCGGCTGGCGAAACGTCCCTTCCCAGTCGCAGACCAAGAGTTACGCGACGGTGCCCGGCGCCGAGCCGTACGAGGTCCGGTACCGCCTCACCCGCTCCGGCCTGGACGCCCCGGACCATCCGGGGGTGCGGCTGCTGCACGCGGAGCGCGGGCACGTCGTCCTGGCGGCGGACGGGGTACGCCGCGCGTTCGACGTGGCGGTCTACGGCGACCGGGTCCATGTCGACTGCGCCCTCGGCGCGTTCGCGTTCACCGCACTGCCGCGCTTCCCGGAACCGGTCAGCGGCACCGAGCCGGGCTCACTGCTCGCTCCCATGCCCGGCACCGTCATCCGGATCGGTGAATTCGCCGTCGGCGACCACGTCGAAGCGGGCCGCCCGCTGCTCTGGCTCGAAGCGATGAAGATGGAGCACCGGATCACCGCTCCCGCCTCGGGAACGCTCACCGCACTGAACGCCGAGGTCGGCCGCCAGGTCGACGTCGGCGCCGTACTCGCCGTCGTCAAGGAGGAAGCACGCCCATGACCACCAGCCAAGGCACCTTCGACAGCGCACTCCTGGAAAGCGACGAGCGGCGCGCCCTGCGTGCCGCCGTCGGGGATCTCGGCCGCCGCTACGGCCGCGACTACTTCACCGCGGCCGTTCGCGCGGGGAAGCAGACCGACGAGCTGTGGCGGGAGGCCGGCGCGCTCGGCTATCTCGGGGTGAACCTCCCCGAGGAGTACGGCGGAGGAGGCGGTGGCATGGCCGAACTCTCCATAGTCCTGGAGGAGTTGGGTGCGGCCGGCTGCCCGCTGCTGCTACTCATTGTCTCCCCCGCCATCTGCGGCACCGTCATCGCCCGCTTCGGCACCGAGGAGCAGAAGCGCCGCTGGCTGCCGGGGCTGTCGGACGGGTCGCTGCGGATGGCTTTCGGCATCACCGAGCCCGAGGCCGGCTCCAACTCGCACCGCATCACCACCACCGCCCGCCGCGACGGCGACGACTGGCTGCTGACCGGGCGCAAGGTCTTCATCTCGGGCGTGGACATCGCGGACGCCACGCTC
This sequence comes from Streptomyces sp. RKAG337, assembly GCF_023701715.1. Taxonomy (NCBI): domain Bacteria; kingdom Bacillati; phylum Actinomycetota; class Actinomycetes; order Kitasatosporales; family Streptomycetaceae; genus Streptomyces; species Streptomyces sp. RKAG337. Next base: position 1,185,138 of record NZ_JAJOZA010000001.1, read on the forward strand.
ATCGTCGGCCGCACCGAGGACGCGCGCACCGGCAAGCTCAAGCCGTGTCTGTTCATCGTCGACCGCGAGACACCGGGGTTCGAGTACCGGCAGATAGAGATGGAACTCGGCGCTCCCGAGAAGCAGTTCCAGCTCTTCCTCGACGATGTACGGCTGCCGGCCGACGCCCTCGTCGGCGACGAGGACGCCGGGCTGCTGCAGCTGTTCGCGGGCCTCAACCCGGAGCGGATCATGACCGCCGCGTTCTCGCTGGGCATGGGCCGGTTCGCCCTGGACAAGGCCGTCGAGTACGCCCGCACCCGCCAGGTGTGGCAGTCCCCCATCGGCGCCCACCAGGCGATAGCCCACCCGCTCGCGGTCGCCCACATCGAGCTGGAACTCGCCCGGCTGATGATGCAGAAGGCCGCCTACCTCTACGACGCGGGCGACGACATGGGGGCGGGCGAGGCCGCCAACATGGCGAAGTACGCGGCCGCCGAGGCCGGGGCCAAGGCCGTCGACCAGGCCGTGCACACACTCGGCGGCAACGGGCTCACCACCGAGTACGGGCTGGCCGCCCTGCTCACCGCGTCCCGTGTGGGCCGGATCGCTCCGGTCAGCCGTGAGATGATCCTCAACTTCGTCTCGCACCACACCCTGGGCCTGCCCAAGTCCTACTGACATCCACCCATTCACGGTGATTCGCACCGAGTCCGGGGCCCGGAGTCCTTCCGGGCCCGACGAGTCCCGCCGGGCCCGCCGCGGCCTGCCGATCCGCATGGAGGAGACCGATCGTGTCCGACGCGCCCTTCGTACGCCGCGACCACCAGCGCGGTATCGCCCTGCTCACCCTGGACTCGCCGCACAACCGCAACGCCCTGTCGGCCCGTCTGGTCACCGAGCTGCGCGAGGGGCTCGACGAGGCGGTCAATGACCCCGGCGTCCGCGCGATCCTGCTCACCCACACCGGGAGCACGTTCTGCGCGGGCGCCGACCTCAAGGACCCGGCCGCCGGCGGGCCGCTCGGCCTGGCGGAGCTGCTGCGGAGCATCGTCGAGTCGCCCAAGCCCGTGGTCGCCGAGGTCACCGGCCACGCACGGGCCGGCGGTCTCGGACTGCTCGCGGCGTGCGACATATCGGTGGCCGGCGAGGGAGCGACCTTCGCCTTCACCGAGGCGCGGCTCGGCCTGGCCCCGGCCGTCATCTCGCTGACCGTGCTGCCCCGCACCGACCCGCGTGCCGCCGCCCGCTACTACCTGACGGGCGAGGTCTTCGACGCGGCGGAGGCCGTCAGGATCGGCCTGGTGAGCGCGACCGCCGACGCGCTGGACGGCATCCTCGACGGTCTGCGGGCCGCCTCGCCGCAGGGTCTCGCCGAGTCCAAACGGCTCACCACCGCCGAGGTGCTGCGCACCTTCGACCGGGACACGGCGGCGCTGGCCGAACGGTCCGCCCGCCTCTTCGCCTCGCCCGAGGCGGCGGAGGGGATACGGTCCTTCGCCGAACGCCGGAGCCCGTCATGGGCGTGGTGACCACCCGGGCCCCCAAACAGGACCGCAGCCGCGCCACCCGGCGGAAGCTGCTGGAGGCGGCCGTGTCCTGCCTGGCGGAACGCGGCTGGAGCGGCAGCACCGTCGCCGCCGTCGCCGAACGCGCCGGGGTCACCCGGGGCGCGGCCCAGCACCACTTCCCGACCCGGGAGGACCTCTTCACCGCCGCGATCGAGCATGTCGCGGAGGAGTGGCTGGACGCCGTCCGGGAGCGGGCCCGCGCGCTGCCCCGTGACGGCGCGTCCCGTACCCGCGCCGTGGTCGACATGCTCGTCGGCGTCTACACCGGCCCGCTGTTCCGCGCCGCGCTCCACCTGTGGGTCGCGGCCGCGGACGAGGAACAGCTGCGGCCCCGGGTCAACGCCCTGGAGGCCCGGATAGGCCGTGAGGCCCACCGGCTCGCGGTGGAGTTCCTGGACGCCGACGAATCCGTCGAGGGCGTCCGTGAATCCGTCCAGGCGACCCTGGACATGGCCCGCGGCCTCGGCCTCGCCAACCTGCTCAGCGACGACTCGGCACGCCGCGCGGGCATCGTCCGGCAGTGGTCCAGCATCCTGGACACCGTCATCCGCACCCGTCCGGAGCAGCCGCCGGGGTCGTGACGGCGGCGTTCCGCGCTCGGCGGATGATCACGGGCATGGGCGCGCACGGCAGGCGGGCTGTCGGACCCCGGCCCTACCATCGATCACAGACAGCCACGGTCCGCCGCCGAGCCCCTGGAGTCGCCATGCCCCGCCGCGCCCACGACCCGCTCGCCGTCCGCGGAAAGGTCCGCGAGTTCGCCCTGCGGTTGCCGGAGGCGGTCGAGGAGTTCCCCTGGGGCGAGTCCGTCATCAAGGTCAACAAGAAGGTCTTCGTCTTCCTCGGCGTCGAGGACGGCAGCTATCCGCCGGCCATCACCGTGAAGCTCAAGGACGAGGACGTGCACGCCCACGCGATGACCGCTCCCGGCGCGGAACCGGCCGGGTACGGCCTGGGCAAGGCGGGCTGGGTCCGGATCCCGCTGGACGAGGGCGTCCCGTCCGCGGAGCTGTTGTCGGACTGGACGGAGGAGAGCTATCGCGTGATCGCCCCCAAGCGGCTCGTCAAGGAGCTGGACGGGCCGCCGGCCCCGTGACGGCGTCGACGAGCGCGGTGAGCGCCCGCACCACCGCGGACAGACCGTCGGTGGGCGCTCCGCCCGGCTCGGTCATATAGAGGTCCCGGCGGATCTCGATCATGAGCGCCGACACCTCGGTGCGGTGGCCGTAGTGCTTGAGCGGGACGTAGCAGCCCGCGAACGGGGTGTTGAGGCCCAGCTCACCGCAGTCCGCGAAGGCCCGGCGGGCGGCGTCGAGCAGCCAGGGCGGGGTGTGGTGCTCGTCCGTGCCCAGGCAGATGGCGGGGCGGGCGCCGGCCGCGTGCAGTTCGTAGGGCAGCGGCCGGGACGGGTACGAGTGCACGTCGATGATGACGGCGCGGCAGGCGGCGGCGAGGCGGCCGTCGATCAGCTCGGTGAAGGCGGCCGCGTACGGGTCGAAGTGCTCGGCGAGCAGCTCCCGTTCGTGGTCGGGGTCCTCGTCGCGCAGCCGCCCGCGCTGCGAGGTGCCGGTGTAGACCGCGCCCATGCCCACCGCCCGCATCTCCTCCCGCTCGTCGGGGAATCGCTCGGGGTCGACGACGAGGCGCGAGAGCAGATTGGCGTGCGTCCAGGGCGTGACGGCGGCGCCGTCCGCGGCCCGGCCGGCGATGAGGTCGGTATGGGCGTCCGTCATGTGGTCCAGCTCCCGCGACAGCTGGGCGTCGTCCAGCAGAACGCTCCCTCGTGCGGCGGGAGTCAGCGTCCGTGAACTGTGCGGGACATGGAGGACGACGGGCGATCGGTCGGCACCGGGGCTCTGCTCATACATCGGTCCGGTATATCCCAACGGATCTTCCCGATCACCTGCTTTGCGGCGTCGCCACCCACCCGGCACCGGCACATGACAAAGCAGCAGGCCCGGTGCTTGCGCACCGGGCCCGCTGTGTAAGTAGCGGGAACAGGATTTGAACCTGTGACCTCTGGGTTATGAGCCCAGCGAGCTACCGAGCTGCTCCACCCCGCGTCGGTAAACCTGACTCTACGCGTTGGGTGACGCAGGACCAAATCATTATCCGCGCGGTGCCACGCAACCCGCGCGGTGCTCCCCGGGAGCCGGTACAGCCGGCCCGGCCGGTCAGAGCCGGACCACGACCTGGTCGAGATCCTTGCGGTGGATGTCCGGGACCCGGGCGCCTTCCGCCGGGTACCCGACCGGGATGACGTACGAGGCACGCTCCTCGGGCGGGCGGTCGCAGACGTCGTTCAGGAAGCGCATCGGGCTGGGGGTGTGGGTGAGGGTGGCCAGACCCGCCTGGTGGAGGGAGGCCAGCAGCAGGCCGACGGCGATCCCCACCGACTCCTTGGTGTAGTAGGGCCGGGGCGATTCCGGGCCCTTGTGGACCTCGAAGACGACGATGACGGCCGGGGCGTCCTCGAGGAACGGCTTGTGCCAGTCGGTGCCGATCGGGGCGAGGGCCGTCAGCCACTCCTCGGAGGCCCGGCGCTCGTAGAACTCGCGCTCCTCGGCCTCCGCCGCCTCGCGCAGGGTGCGTTTGCGCTCCGGGTCGGTGAGGACGACGAAACGCCAGGGCTGCACGTTCGCCCCGCTCGGGGCGGTGGCCGCGGTGCGGATCGCCCATTCGACGACGCCCTGCGGGATCGGCCGGGAGGAGAAGTCCCGCACGGTCCGCCGGCTCGCCATGACCTCGTGGAAGGTGCGGCTGCGCGCCTCCGCCTCGTGGGCGGGGACCGTGTGGGGGTGGAGCGGCACCGTGGGATATGCGGAGTCGTCAACCATGGGCATCACCTCAGCACATCGCGCGCCGCCACGGAAGAAGGCATCCGCGGTCCCGCGACCCCCTGCCACCCGGGCGGCGGGCGGCAGGCGGCAGGCGGCAGGCGGCGGGTGGCAGACGGCGGGCGGCAGGCGGCGGGTGGAAAAGGCGTTGCCCGCCCACCACCCCCGGCGTAACGTCGTCGTCGGCCCTGTTGTCGTCGATTGGAGAAGGCCGTTGCGCGTCTGAGGTCATGAGACACCGTGCCCGTGGGATTCCCGCGTGCCCGAGTGCGACCTCGGCAGTGTGACCCGCCTTCCGTTCCGCCAGGGCGTCACCACCCAGTCATCTCCCCTCCGGGGTTGAGCCGCGTCGCGTTCCGGTGTCTCCACAGTTGCCCTCTCATCCAGCAACCAGGAGGCCCTCATGGCATTCACCCCCCTTTCCATCAGCTGCTCCCGTCTCTCCTTCTCCTGGCCGGACGGCACCCCCGTGCTCGACGACTTCGACTTCGCCGCCGGCCCCGGCCGCACCGGCCTGATCGGACTCAACGGCTCGGGGAAGTCGACGCTGCTCCGGCTCATCGCCGGTGAACTGCGCCCGGCCGAGGGGACGGTGAGGGTCTCCGGCGAGATCGGCTACCTGCCGCAGAACGTCTCGCTCGACACGTCCGTCAGGGTCGACACCGCGCTCGGCATCGACGTGACCCGCGCCGCGCTGCACGCGATCGAGGGCGGCGACGCGAGCGAGGAGCACTTCGCCGCGGTCGGCGACGACTGGGACGTGGAAGAACGCGCCCTCGCCACCCTCGACCAGCTCGGCCTCGGCCACATCACCCTCGACCGCACCATCGGCGAGGTGTCGGGCGGCGAGTCGGTGCTGCTGCGGCTGGCCGCGCTGCTGCTGCGCCGGCCGGACGTCCTGCTGCTCGACGAGCCGACCAACAATCTGGACCTGGACGCCCGGCGCCGGCTCCATGAGGCCGTCGCGTCCTGGTCCGGGCTGCTGCTCGTGGTCAGCCACGACCGGGAACTGCTGGAGCTGGTCGACCGGATCGCCGATCTGCGCGGCGGCGAAACGCACTGGTACGGCGGGAACTTCTCGGCGTACGAGGAGGCGCTCGCCGTCGAGCAGGAGGCCGCGGAACGGATGGTGCGGGTGGCCGGGACCGAGATGCGCCGGCAGAAGCGCGACCTGGCCGAGGCCCGGATCAAGCTGGCCCACCGGGCCCGCTACGGCCAGAAGATGTCCGACCAGAAGCGCGAGCCGAAGATCGTGATGAACCAGCGCAAGCGCGACGCCCAGGTCTCCGCAGGCAAGCACCGCATCCTGCACACCGAGAAGCTGGAGGAGGCCAAGGAGCGGTTCGACGAGGCCGTCGAGGCGGTCAGGGACGACGACGAGATCCGCATCGACCTGCCGCACACCGCCGTCCCCGCCGGCCGGACCGTACTGACCCTGCGCGGGCTGGAGGTCCGCTACGGCGCCCGCGCCGACCTGGACGTGCACGGCCCGGAGCGGATCGCGCTCCTCGGCCGCAACGGGGCGGGCAAGTCCACCCTGCTGCGGACGATCGCCGGGCAGCTCGAGCCGGTGGCGGGCGAGGCGGTGGCGCACGTACCGATGCGGTACCTGCCGCAGCGGCTCGACCTGCTCGACGACGGGCTGACGGTCGCGGGCAATGTCGCCCGCTTCGCGCCCGGCGCGACCGACAACCAGATCAGGGCGCGGCTGGCCCGTTTCCTCTTCCGGGGCGGGCGCGCGGACCAGCCGGTCGGCACCCTCTCGGGCGGTGAACGGTTCCGCGTGTCGCTCGCCGCGCTGATGCTCGCCGATCCCGCTCCGCAGCTGCTGATGCTCGACGAGCCGACGAACAATCTGGACCTGGCCAGCGTGCGCCGGCTCACGGCGGCCCTGGCCTCGTACCAGGGAGCGCTGATCGTGGCCGGCCACGATCTTCCGTTCCTGCACGGCATCGGCATCACCCGCTGGCTGCGGCTCGACGGCGAGCTGACGGGCATCGATCCGCCCACCGCCGGCGGGGAGCCGGAGCGGGAGGCGTGGAGGGAGGTGTGAGCTGGAGGTTTGGGAACGCCGGCGGTCCGACAGGAATGAGAGATGGACCCTCGTACAGTCGTTCCCCCCTCGCTGTCCCTTGCGCTCTCCGACGAAGTGCGGGACGCCCTCGACCGGCGCGCGCCGGTGGTGGCCCTCGAATCGACGATCATCGCCCACGGTCTCCCCCGGCCCCGCAACCTCCGGGTGGCCGTGGAACTGGAGGAGATCGTCCGTGCCGCGGGCGCCGTCCCGGCGACCGTCGCCGTCCTCGACGGGACCGCGCACATCGGACTCGGCAAGGATCAGCTGGAGCGGGTCGCGAGCGACCAGGGCCTGCGCAAACTCGGCTTCCGTGACCTGGCCCCGGCGCTCGCCACCGGCGCCGGTGGCGCGACGACGGTCTCCGGCACGGCGTTCCTGGCCGCGCGTGCCGGGATCCGGGTCTTCGCCACCGGCGGTCTCGGCGGGGTGCACCGGGACTGGGTCAGCCACCAGGACGAGTCCGCGGACCTCAGGCTGCTCGCCCGCACCCGCATCACGGTCGTCTGCGCGGGTGTGAAGTCGATACTCGACGTGCCGGCCACCCTGCAGCGGCTGGAGACGCTCGGCGTCGGCGTCCTCGGCTTCCGCACCGGCACCTTCCCCGGCTTCTACCTGACGAGTTCCGGTGAGCCGCTCGACTGGACGCTGCAGGAACCGTCCGAGGTCGCCGCCGTGATGCGCGCCCAGGACGCGCTGGGCGGTCCGGGCGCCGCGCTGATCGTGGCCAATCCCGTACCGGAGGCGGAGCAGCTCGATCCCGCGCTCCATGACCGCGTACTGGTCGAGGCCCATGAGGCGGCTCGCGCGGCGGGGGTCACCGGGCAGGCCATCACGCCGTTTCTGCTCGCGTACTTCGCCGAACACACCGGCGGCGCCTCCCTGGAGGCGAATCTGGCGGCGGTGCGGGGCAATGTCCGGCTCGCCTCCGCGATCGCCGCGGACTGGTCGCGGCACATATGACGGCGACGGCCGCAGGAACGTCCCTGCTGGTCATCGGTGACGTCGTCACCGACATCGTGGCGCGGCACCACAAGCCGCTCGCGCCCGACACCGACACCTCCGCCAGGATCGCGGTCAGACCCGGTGGGTCCGGCGCCAACACCGCTTCGTGGGCCGCTCGTTCGGGGGCCGACGTGCGGCTGCTGGCCCGTGCCGGGGCGGATTCCGCCGACTGGCACCGGGACGTGTTGCGGCGCTGCGGGGTACAGCCGCATGTGCGCGTCGACCCGTCGCTGCCGACCGCCGTCGTGATCGCCCTGGTCGACGCGGCGGCGGAGCGCACCCTGGTCACGGACAGCGGCGCGAGCATGCGGCTCGGCCCGGCGGACTGGGACGCGGCGCTGCTCGACGGCGCCGGCCGGCTGCACCTTTCCGGCTATCTGTTCTTCAACGAGCCCGGCCGGGAACTCGCCGCGCTGGCCATGGCCGCGGCCCGCGCCCGGCACATCCCGGTGAGCGTGGATCCCGCCTCCACCGGTTTCCTCCAGCAGCTCGGCGTCCGCCGTTTCCTGGACGCCGTCGCGGGCGCCGACCTGCTGCTGCCGAATCTCGCGGAGGCCCGGTTGCTGACCGGCGACCCCGATCCCGTGCGCGCCGCCGAGCAGTTGAGCGCCGCCCATGGAGTGGCGGTGGTCAAACTCGGCGGCGCCGGTGCGCTGGTCGCCGAGCGGGGAAAGGTCACCGCCCGCGTGCCCGGAGTCGCGGCGGACGCCGTCGACACCACGGGGGCCGGCGACGCCTTCGCCGGCGGCTTCCTGGCGGCCCGGCTCACCGGCGCGGACCTGGCGGGAGCGGCGGCCGCGGGCTGCCGTACGGGCGCGGCGGCGGTCGCCGCGGTGGGCGGCCGGCCGGAATATTCATGAGACCAGGCGCACTGTCATACGGCAAGGTGATGATCGTCGCCGATCACGCAGCGGGGCGGTTCCGCGGGCCGTCGATCCCGCGACCGGCCGACTCCGCCGCCGTCCGAAGGAGCAGCACCCATGCGCACCACCACACTCGGCAGCAAGGGCCCCGCCGTGGGCGTCGTCGGACTCGGCTGCATGGGCATGACCCATGCCTACGACCCGAGCGGCCGTGACGACACCGTGTCCGTCGACGTCGTCCGGCGCGCCCTCGACCTGGGTGTGACGCTCATCGACACCGCCGACGCCTACGGTCCCTGCACCAACGAGGAGTTGGTCGGCCGAGCGCTCGCGGGCCCCTACCGGGAGCGGGCCGTACTGGCCACCAAAGTGGGCCTGGTGCTGACGGGCACCGACGAGGGACGGCCGGTCTACGGCCGGAACGGGCGCCCGGAGCACATCAAGGCGTCGATCGACGCGAGCCTGCGCCGGCTGGGCACCGACCACGTCGACCTCTACCAGCTGCACCGCATCGACACCGAGGTCCCGGTCGAGGAGACCTGGGGCGCCCTCGCGGAGGTGGTGGCCGCGGGGAAGGCCCGCAGGATCGGCCTGTCCGAGGCCTCGGTCGAGGAGATCGAGCGGGCCCACGCCGTCCACCCGGTCGCCTCCGTCCAGTCCGAGCTGTCGCTGTGGACCCGCGACGCGCTGGCGGACGTCCTGCCCCACTGCGAACGCGAGGGCATCGCCTTCCTGCCGTTCTCCCCGCTGGGCCGCGGCTTCCTCGCCGGCCGCTTCAGCTCGTACGACGACCTCCCCGCCGACGACATGCGCCGCAACCTCCCCCGCTTCCAGCAGGAGGCGCTGCGCACCAACCTCGCCATGGTCGGCACGGTCCGCGCCATCGCCGAGCGCACCGGCTCCACCCCCGCCCAGGTCGCCCTCGCCTGGGTCCTCGCGCAGGGCCGCTACGTCGTCCCGATCCCCGGCACCAAGACCCCGAAGTACCTCACGGACAACGCGGGCGCCGCCGGCCTCACCCTCTCCCCCGCCGACCTCACAGAACTGAACGACCTCCCGGCCGCCACGGGTACCCGGTACTGACCCGCGGCGCCCTGCCGGCCCGGAGCATCAACGGGTCGCGGAAAATCACCGGGCGGCCGCCGCGCGCCCGATGGCGGTAACGGCGGACCGCGAGGAAGGTGGTCAGCGGGGGATACACACACGCCCGGGCGCCGCCCGCGGCGGACCACCGCTGGGAGACGCCAGATGTCCGAAGTCACCGCTCCGTACGAACCCGGAACACCGTGCTGGATCGACCTGATGGTTCCGGACCAGCAGGCCGCCCTGGACTTCTACCGTGACCTCTTCGGCTGGCAGGGCGAGGTCGGCGCCGAGGAGTTCGGCGGCTACTCGATCTGCACGCTGAAGGGCAAGCCGGTCGCCGGGATCATGAAGGCGATGTCGATGGGCGACGAGCCCGCACCGCCACCCAACTGGACCAGCTACTTCTCCACCGCCGACGCCGACGCCACACAGGCCGCGATCAGCGAGAACGGCGGCACGGTGATGGCCCCCGCGATGGACGTCGGCGACACGGGCCGGATGCTGGTCGCCGTGGACCCGCAGGGCGCGGTGTTCGGCGTCTGGCAGCCGAAGGAGTTCCCCGGCGCGCAGATCGTCAACGAGCCCGGCGCCCTGGTCTGGAACCAGCTCGCCACCCCCGACCCGAAGGCGGCCGGCACCTTCTACGAGGCGGCGCTGGGACTGGCGGCCGGCCCGATGCCGGACATGCCGGAGTTCACCGGCTTCCAGGTCAAGGGCCGCACCATCGGCGGCGTGCAGGGCATGGAGAACATGCCGGAAGGCGTCCCGCCGCACTGGCTGGTGAACTTCGCCGTCGACGACGTCGACAGCACGGTCGACGCCCTGGTCCGCGCCGGCGGCTCCGTGATGGCGCCCCCCTTCGACATGGACAAGGTCGGCCGGATGGCAGTCGTGGTGGACCCGCAGGGCGCCGCCTTCGCCGTGGTAGCGACCACGGCACCCGCACAGCCCTGAGCAAGCCCGTGCCGGGCGCGTTCGTCGCGCCCGGCCCCGGCCCTATTCAGGTGCCGTCGCCAGCAGCAGCGCCTCGTCCCGGACGTCCGGGCGCGGGTGGCGGCGCAGCAGCCGCAGCTGCTCGCGCCAGGACTCCGACCACTGTGTGCGCCTGCCGCCCACCTCGGTGAGGGCGACGGCGAGCAGCCCCGCGAGACAGCCGTCCTCCGTGGACAGCCGACGGGCGGCGTGCAGCAGGCCGTCCGGGGTGCCCGGCTGCCCCGCGGTCTTCAGCCGTCCGCGCAGGATCTGGGCGGTCCGTACGGCGAGCGCGGGCCGGCCCTCGACCAGCGGCACCAGCCGGACGAGGGCGGCCGTGAGCACCGCCGGCTCGGCGTCCAGATCCACGGCGCTCACCAGGACGTGGGCCGCGTCGGGTACGAACGCGTCGAATCCGGCAAGGAGCTCGCCGGCCGCCTTGGCGGCGGGCCGGGTGGCACCCGCCGCCATCCGGGCGTGGACGGCGAGGTGCTCGGCGAGGGCCCGGACCCGCCGCCGCGCCGGGCGGTCACGGTCGGGGGCCGCGTCCGGCTCGTCCGGCAGAGCCGCGGCGGCCACCAGCGAGGCCAGGGCGCGGGCCAGCGGGTCGCCCTGCCCCGAGCCGGCCGATACGGCCGATCCGGAGATCGTCAGGGCGATCAGCGCCCCGGCCGCGGCACTCCACGTCTCCCGGTTGTCGAGATCGGTGACGGCGGACACCACCACCTCTGCCGCCTCGGGCGCCCAGAGGGCCCATTGCGGAAGTGCCCCCAACGCACGCAGGGCGGTTTCCGGATCAGCGCTCTCGCACACGGCGGTGACGAGCCGCGCGTAGCGCCCGCGGTACCGGTCCGCGATGTCGAGCGGCTGGGTGCGCAGCACGGCCTGCCGGACTTCCGGCCCTCCGGTCGCCGCCGCCTCCAGCAGCTCCCAGGCCGGTTCGCAGCCGAGCAGCCCTGTCGTGAAGGCCACGCACGCGGCCCGCACGTCATGGTGCTGGCCGGCCCGCCGGTAGGCCTCGGCGAGCAGGGCGGCCGCGTCCGCCAGGGGAAGCCGGGTGGCGGCCAGCCTGGCCGCCTCCTTGCGGCTCGTCACCTTCGTGGGGGCGGCGTCGTCGGGCAGCAGTACGGCGCGCAGGTGGGCCTGCAGCCGGGACGGCTCGACGTACAGCGTCGCGCGGGTCGCCGCGTAGGCGGCCACCCGGGCGCGGTCGCCCCCGACGTGGGCGAGCAGCTCCGGCAGTGCCTCCCCCGGCCGGTCCGTCCACACCAGCGCGCCGAGCGCGGCTTCGGCGAGCGGCACGCTGGAAGACCCGGTGAAGCGGCGGACCAGGCCGGCGCCGAGTTCCGGGATGACGGCGGCCTGGGCCATCGCCGCGGTGCGCTCGTGCATCGACAGGGAGGCGTCAGCCGCGCGCCGGGCCAGCAGCCGCGCTCCGGCGGCCTGGTGGCGGGGCAGCCAGTGATGCACCGACCTGTCGATCCACGGCATCCATCGGGCCCCCTCGACCAGGAAGCGCCCGTAGGGCGGGGTGTCCCCCAGAACGGCGTCGAGCAGATCGGTGCGGTGCTCGGTCAGTACGGTCAGGACAGGCTGCAGCACGGCCGCCGACGGTTCGAGTTCGAGGATCACGGCCACCTCGGTGTCCCGGTCCGGAGAACCCTCCAGCCAGTACCCGATGGCTTGCTCCACCGTCGCGTTGTCACCGAACCGGATGGCCTGCCACAGCAGTTCGCGCAGCTGTGGCATGGCGCGGGCGCGCCGGCCCAGCGAGCGGGTGAGGGCGAACGTCAGGCTGTGATCCGCTTTCGCGGCGCCCGCCTCCAGCCACGGCCGCAGTGCCTCGAACACCTCGTGCTCCTGGCCGCGGCGCAGCTCCTGGTCCAGCCGGCCCAGATCGACGCCGCCGGTGTGCCCGTGCAGCCGCTCCATGGTGCTCAGGGCCCAGCCGACCAGCCGCTGTTCCCGCGTGGCGGCATGTTCGCGCAGAAGGTTCACGGCGAGCGTGCGCAGGGCGTGGTGGGTCTGCCAGGACGAGTCGCGGGCCTCGATCGCGTCCGTGGTGATGCGCTCCAGGGCATCCGCATCGCCATCCGTGAAGAGGCGGGCATGCGTCTCCGCGAGCGCCGCGAGCGCGGCGGACCGCACAGGATCCTGCTCATTGCGCAGGCGTTCCATCGTGCCCAGCACCGCGGTGACGCGCGCGGGCTCGCCGGAACGGGCCGCGTTGCGCACCAGCAGCGGCCACGCCTGAGCCCGGCCCTCCGCCTCGGACCGGCGGGTCGCGGCGGTCAGTTCCGCGACCGCCTCCCCGACCGGCAGGTAGGAGACCGCGGTCAGCACCGCCGTCCAGAACGCGCCGCGCTCGCGCGCCTGAGCGGCCATCCGGCGCGCCTCGGACTCGCGGCGCGCACGCGGAAGCACCTCGAGCAGCACCGGGTCCAGAACCGCCCGGCTCATGTCCCGCCCGCTGGTGAAGGCATCGAACAGGGCGTTGCGGCGGGACGGCGGCTGCGTCTTGAGCAGCTTGGCGAGAGCCGCGTGGTCGTGGCTCAGAGCCCGGCCGAGATCGGTCAGTTCGGGCGGGTCCAGGCGTACGAGGCGGTTCAGGGTGGAACGGTTCAGGCCCCGCCGCCGCAGCACGTCGGCCCGTTCGGGGGCCAGCAGATAGCGCAGGGCACGGCCGGGCGCCGCCGACACGAGATCGTCGATCCGGTCCAGGATCCGGGCCGGGGGCGGCCCGGGACACAGCCGCTCCAGCAGATCGAGCACGCGCTCCGGCTCCGCCGTCACGGCCGCCGCCACTCCCGCCGCCCGTCCTTCCCACCAGGCGTCGCGCATCGTCTCCGGCAGCGCTTCGAGCTGGCGTCCCGCCTCGTCCAGCACCTCCACGGGGTGCCGCAGCCCCAGCAGCGCCCATCCCCTGACGGCGTGGGACAGTTCCGGCAGCAGCCGTACGACGGTCGCCGTACCGCACGCGGCCAGCAGCCGGGCAGCCTCCTCGTCGCCCCAGCACGTCCGGTAGGGATCGATCAGCCGGTCGGCGAGCACGGAGCGCCGCCCGGCGACCACCGCGCGAACCACCTGGCGGCGCACGGCGGCGGGGGCGTCGTCGAGGACGTCGACGACCGCGGCATCAGGGATGTGCCCGCGCTCGACGGCCTTGACCGCATACCCGCGCACGAGCGCGTCCGGGTCCGCGAGCCTGACCTGCAGATAACCGACGTCACGTCCGACGGCAGCCGCGGCGGCGGCCAGCCGCCGTTCGTAGGTGCCACGGCCCGACAGCTCCCGCAGCAGCACAGCCAGTTCACCGCGCGCGGCGGCGTCCCGTGCGCGCCGGGCGAGCTCACGCATGCGCGCCGGATAGGGCAGCGGGTCCAGCTCCGTGAGCAGGGCGTCGGCGAGGGATCCGGAATCGTGCGGGATGCGGGCCATGAGAGCGATCATGCCGGGCCGACCACCGCCCTGACCAGCGGATTTGCGGGCAGCGAGCGACGAGGTACTGCCCCAACGCAAAAAGTGCCGACCGAAGACCGGTCGAGACTGTGAGGACCGGGGCCGCCTCCAACGCCAGGCCATCGACACCCTCGGGGTCGTTCTCAGATCAACCGAAAAGACCCCTACAACCCATCCGTCGCGCAGCCGTAGTCCGCTGACGTTTCCGTCAAACACCCCAGGTGCCCCGGCCGGAAGGGCTTCCGGTCGGGGCACCATGTTCACTAGGGCGAATGACTATCCTTCGTCAGCCGAAGGGGCACTCTTCGGGAGCTGAGACAAGGCCCCCCTGTGACCTCACCATTAGATCGCTCCCGGATTTCCTCACCGATTCAAGGACCTGGTTCACCCGGTGACCGACTTCCATATCGGACGTCATCACATGGATCCGAGAAGAGCCCTCAGGCAAATATGTGAGATGCGGCTCGATATGGACCGCGACATCACCACTCAGCCACCAGGATGTCTCGCGTGACGAAGCACACTCCACTTCGGAGAGTTCGCTCAGATCACCCAGAGCATCTAGCACATCGCCCGGATTACCGTCACACAGAGCCAGCCTTCGCCATCCGACGAGATCAACCCAAATAGCGCTTGACTCGACTAGACGGAAAACGTCGGAATGCCATGGCAGAAATTCTCCCGACCAGGACACCCCGAAGTATCCATCCGCCCTGCAGACGAGTCCGCACTGGACGAACTGCGGCTCCGCGAAGTTGAAGATCCATTCACCAGCCCCGGATTGCCACGGCTTCCCAGATTTGACACCGAGCCGCATCCAACCTTGCAACTCGCCTCCCTGTACCGGAAACGAAATGCCTCCGAATTCCTGTTCATGCGAGAGAATTACGTCCCTCACGTAGCCAGGAGCGTCGAATGGAATCATGGGAACGGGCCGCGAAATCCTCTTTCCCCAGACATCCAGAAAACGGTGAGCCTTTGGCGTCAATTTAGTTACCACTTACGATGCTCATTTCTTTCCGTCAAGGAAATCGAAGAGCGCTCTGCACGAAGGGCATTTCGGATAGAGCTCACCATGCGCCTCGGGCCCGTACTCTTGGCTTCCTCCCATCACCTTGACGGTCGTAGCCTTAGTTCCTGTTAGATCCGCACCCTGCAGCTCCAATTCACACAGCGCCCCAATCTCAGAACACCCTCTGTGGTGCCCTGTGGCCTCTGCTGCAGTGCGCACCTGGGGCGTTAGCGCAGAAGGAGCTCGCGCACCGCTGACCCCGTGCCCGACCTTCCCGTCCGCTGAGACGATTTCGCTGGCCGTATTAGTCTTGCCGATATGCCCGTCAGCAATATCGAGTAGTTCGTCGGACGCATCGCCACAGTTATGAACCAGGACCGGCGTAGCCCCCGCCAGCACATAGTACGTGTGGATGCCGGCGACGGTGAGGTCATGTGTGCGCTGGCGCTTGTCGAAGTGGCGGACCGCTTCGACGGTGACTCGATCACCCTTGGGGGTGTGGAGGTTCATGCCGGGCTTGAGGTCGCCGGCGTTGATCCACTTTGCTTCGGACTCCACCCAGAAGGGGTGGGTTGTGGTGGCGACGATCGCCGCCGCGTCGGTGGTCTCGGTCTTGACGGTGAGGTCGACGAAGTGCTTGTCGTCCTCGGTTGTGATGGTGCCGACGACCTCGCGGGTGGACGTTTCACCGGTGTCGGGTTCGGTGGTGGTGACCTTGTCGCCGAGGGCTACTTGCTCGATCGGTTTGGAGGTGCCGTCACTTAGCTGCACCAAGGTTCCAGGCAAGAAGCTATGGGTGCACTCCGGTCCCTTACTGAGCAGCTCCTTCCCCTTGGCTACGGCGACCTTGGCCTTCTCACGGGCTATTTTGAGCGCGTCCTTCGCCCTGCCGAGGGTCTTGGAAGCCTTGCCGATGTCGCGGATCCCGCTGATGAGGTCGCCGACCAGCCCGACGACCTTCTTCGCGAGCTTGATGCCCTTGGCCCATTTCCATGGGGTGCCGTACTTGGCAAGGATCTTGCCTGCGATACCGCCGGCGAAGCTGCCCGCGACGTTGAGGAGTGTCTCTCCGCAGGCCCCGAGGTCTCCGCTGGAGAAGCAGTCCAAGGCCGCATCAATACCGATGAGCTCCTTGACAATATTGATCAGGATCTTTGCGGCTTGCTTGACCTGGTGCTTCTTGTTGCTGAGGTTCGTCTGAGCGACGTCTACGTCCTGCTGGGCCTTGGACTCGGCGTCCTTCGCCGGGGCGCAGACGCCGACGGTGCCCGCACAGGGATCCGATGAGCCCGTGCAGAAGGGCGCGAAGGTGCAGGTTCCGGTGGGGTCGGAGTAGGTCACCGGCGAGTTGTGCGAGTAGGAATACGCGTTCATCTGCTCGGGCTGCGTGTAGTCGATGATGGGATCGACCGACATGAATTTGCCGATATCGGCGTCGTACTCCCGGGCCCCGAGGTGGGTCAGTCCGCTCTGGGCGTCACGAGTGCCGCCGACGAAGCCCTTTTCGCCGGGCCAGGCGCCGGCCGGTGTCCCGCGGTTCGCTCCATAGGGGTCGAAGCGGCGTTGGCTGACGACTCCGGTGGTTGAGTTGATGGCGAGGCTGCTGGTGCCCTGGTGGTCAGAGGCGAGGAAGGACAGGTCGCCGTTGTTCTGGCGCACCGCGATGGATTCGCCGGCGAAGGAGTAGTAGCGGGTTGCTTCCACGGTGTTGCCACCGGTGGGCAGGCGCAGTTCCAGGCCGGGCAGATAGACGGTGGTGGCGCTCGCGTCACGGCGCAGGACGCGGCTGCCGTCCGTGTCGTAGAGGTAGCTGGTTTCCGTGCCGTCGGCCTCGACGGTCTTGTTCAGTTCGCCCTGGTCGTTCCACTGCAGTGACTGGGTGTTGCCGCCGGTGGTGCGGGTGGTGGTGTTGCCGGCGTCGTCGTAGCCGTAGGTGGACTTGGACTCGCCGGTGGGCTTCTTCTCGGTGAGGGTGGTGGCCGCGTGGGGTCCGTCGCCGTTCTCGCCGTAGGTGTAGGTACGCGAGACGTCCTTGGCGGCGTCCAGGGAGGTGTCGTGGTCGACGTCCTTGGTGCGGTTGCCGATGGAGTCGGTGGTGTAGGACTTCCAGTACGCGGCCGGCCCTCCCAGTGCGCTGGTGCCGGGGGCGGCGGCGCAGGCGCTCGGGGTACTGGCGGGGGTGTCGGCGCCCACCTTTCCGCCGACGGTGCCGGAACCGGTTGCGGTGGCTGCGGCGGCGGCCGGGGTCCACGCCTCGGCCAGGCGCTGACCGCTGTCGTAGGCGAAGCACTGGACGTCCGGGGACGCACCCGCGGTGTCGGAGATCGACAGGACGTTGCCGGCCTGGTCGTAGGCGTACTGGGAGGCCTTCACCGCGCCGGTGACACCGGAGATGTCGACCTTGGAGCTGGTGAGGCGGTCGGTGCCCTTCTCGTAGGCGAAGGTCTGCTGAACGGCTTTGCCGCTGCCGCCGGTGGACAGCGTCAGACCCTTGAGCTGACTGGTGGGCGTGTAGACGGTCTGGGTGACGTAGGTGGACGCGCTCGTCATGGTGCTCGGGCGCTGCAGTTCGTCGTAGGTGTAGGCGATCGCCTCGCTGGGCAAGGCGCCGGCGGCGGGCAGGCCCGCACCCTGGACGGTGCCGTCACGGTTGTAACTGCTGGTGAAGGAGTAGGTGCCCTTCAGGGCGCCCTGGGCCGCCGGCACGATGTAGTCGGTGCGCAGCGGGCGGTAGAAGGCGTCGGTGCCCTGGACGACGGTGGCGAAGTACTCGGTGGCGCTGGTGTAGCGCAGGCTGGCCCAGGCCTGCCCGAGCCGGCCGGCCTTGTCGTAGCGGCTCTCGGTGAGTTTGGTGCCGGTGGTCGGGTCGCCGTTCCAGGTGGTGAGGGTGCGTCCCAGCTTGTCGTAGACCGTTGAGGTCTTCTTGCCGCGGGCGTCGGTGGACACGATCGGGCGGTCGAGTCCGTCATAGGCGGTGGTCGAAGGGCCCGCGTCCGGGTCGACGGTCTTGATCTGACGGCCGAGCTGGTCGTACTGGAAGCTCCAGGTGTGGTTCTGGGCGTCGGTGACGGTGTCCGGCTGTCCGCTCGGCGTATACGTGTACTTGGTGCTGTCGTACTGCGCTCCGGGCGATCCTGGGAGCGGTGCGTCGCTGTGGTAGTGGCGCAGTTCGGTGGTGCGGCCCTGGGCGTCGGCGATGCTGGTGGTCGGCATCTGGCCGGTGGGCGGGTCGACGTGGGTGCGTTCCCCGTCGTAGGTGGTGGTGGTGCGCCATTGCTCGACACCGGCCACCTGGAAGATGTCAGCGGTGGTACGTCCAAGGCCGTCGTACTCGGCGAGGCTCTGAGCCCCGACCGCACCGTTCGCGACCAGCAGCAGTTCGTCGGAGGGGGTGCCGGCGGCGTTGTAGGTGTCGTTGGTCTTCTTCGGCTTGCCGATGCCGTTGTAGAAGACGTCTCCGACCATGCGGGTGCCGCCGGGGCCTTCGGTCTGCTTCTGGCGTGGCCGCAGCAAGCTGTCGTAGAGCTGGTATTCGACGCCGTAGTTGCCGCCGTTGTCGATCTTCTCGGTCTTGATCGCGGTGGGCTTGTCGCGGCGGACGTTGTAGGTGTACTTGATGCTCGGGGTGGAGGTCTTGGCCCGGTCGGCCAGCCATACCGAGGTCAGGCGGCCCAGCGCGTCGTACGCCAGGTCGGTGCGCTTGCCGTTGGGATCGGTCTGCCCCACCGAAACGCCCCAGGCCTGGGCGTAGTCCGTGGTGGTGACGTGGCCCAGCGCATTGGTGTTCTTGGCCTGCGTGATCAGGCCGTTGAGATCGGTGTACCCGGTGGTCGTGGTCGCGTCCCCGGCATCCGTCTGCGAGATCGGGCGGCCGAACTTGTCGTACCCGGTGACACCGGTGACCTGGTAGGTGGCGGTGGTGCCGTTGTGAGCGGTCAACCGCTCGGTCTTGACGGCGTTGCTCTGGCCGTCGTACGTGGTCCGTTCGTCCGCCAGGACCTGGGTCTTACGGTCCGGGGTGGCGGCGCAGGTGACGGAGACGGCTTCGCTGCGGGAGGCCAGTTCGTAGATGTTCCTGGCCGGGTCGTCGGCGTACCACAGTCGGGTGCACCGGTCATCCGCGGTGACCTTGGGGTCGCTGTCGCCGAGGTCCTCGGTGTACTGGAGCCGGCCGTTGGGCACCGAGGTGTCGTACGTCGAGGTCGACTTGGTGGCCTGCCAGCTGTTGTCGGACTTCTGGGTGTAACCGCGCGACACACCTGTCTTGACCAGCGTGGCCTTGTTGGTGCCCCAGGTCCTGGTCTGGGTGGCGGTGTCGTACTTCCACGGCTCTGAGATCGTCTTGGCGATGACCTTGCCGCCGGTGGCGTTGTCGTAGGTCTGGGCCTCGATCTCGAAGCCGGTGTACTCCTTGTCCCCGGTGTATTCGGTGCCGGTGGAGTCCTTCACCTTCTCGCTTCGGGTGCCACCGCCGGGGAGTTTGTCGCCGTCCAGTCCCTGCAGATAGGTGTAGTTCAGCCGGGTGGCAGGGGTCTGGCCGTTCCCGCTGGTGACGGTGACCTTGCCGTAGCCCTGCCACTGCCCCCAGGTCAGGAACTTCTCGTCGATGATGCCGTTCGGCTCGGCGTGCCGCCAGCCGGCATTGCCCTCGTAGTCGTAGTGGGTGACCAGGTCGTCGCCACCGCCGGTGCGGTCGGTCTCCCGGACCTCCTGGACGACGTACTTGTGGAACCAGTCCGTCTTGGGCTCGATGGTGCCCGGCGGGGCCCACACCACGGGGTAACAGCGCTTGGTGGACTCGCCCGGCTTGGGCAGCGCGGCGGCGGTGCACTCCGTCGGCGCGTAGGTGACGTCCAGTTGCGCCCCGGTCTCACTGACGACCGTGGCCAGGCGGAAGCGGTGAATGGCGTCGGTGTTGTCGGTGTCGCTGTCCACCCGGTTCTTCAGGTGCACGCCGCCCAGTTCCAGAGAGGGCAGCTTCTCGCTGCCACCGGCCTTGCCCTCATGGTCGATCTTGGCGAGCCACAGGGTCTTCGTGGCATCGCCGTTGTCGGTGAAGGTGTGGGTGAAGGTCCAGGCGTCCACATCACCGTAGGCATCTGCGGCGGGGCCGGTACTCATCTGGGTGGTGATGCCGGTCAGTCGCTTGGTCGTCCAGAAGGTCGGGCTGGCCTGGCTGAGGGTGCACTTGGTGCCCACCGTGCAGGACTGATCGACCGGGGTGTCCGGCCAGTTGGCCGCGTTCGCGGTGGTGAACTTGGCGGCGGCGCAGTCGAAGGTGTCGGTCGGCAGGCAGCGCTCTTTGGTGCCGAAGACCACGCGGGCCGGGGCCTTGGCGTAGGCGGCGTCGGCGCGCTGGCCGTAGTCGATGTGCTTGAGGTAGCCGCCGCGGGTGTAGCTGGTGCCGTTGACGTCCGTCTTGCCGTTCAGCGCGTAGGCGTTGGCCTCTTTCCCGTAGAAGTAGGACATGGCATTGCCATGGGTGTCCTTGACGAAGTCGAGGTTCCATCGCCATGCCTGGTCGCAGTGCGCGTTGGCGAAGGTGGCGTTGTAGCAGGGCTCGCCCGAGTCATCGCCGAAGACCGGTGATGTCCAGGTCGATGCGGTTTCTTCCTTGCCGGAACTCCAGCCGGGCAGCCGGTTGAGGCCGAAGTAGTACTCGGTACCGTCGGTCGTGGTGATCTTCCAGTGCTCGCCGTCGTTGTCCCCGTTGCCCGTGACGGTGTCGGCGTTGCTGAGCTGTTCGATCTTCGAGCCGGACTCGGAGGCGAAGTGCCACTTGCCGGTCTTGTCGTCCTTGATGAGCTCACTGGATGAGCCGTCGAGCATCACGGTGGCGTTGTCGAACGCCCAGCACTGCTCGCCGGAGGCAGGGTGCCCGTCGTCCGAGCAAGGCTTGTAGGAACGCTCGACGTAGCCCGGCTCGTAGCCGAAGCCCTCACCGACCCAGGAACCCTGGTTGTTGGTGGCCGAAGTGCGGCCGTCAGCGGACTGCGAGGAGTAGCCCAGGCCGACCGTGGGGCTCAGACCGCCCGGGGTCGGGACCACGCGCAGCGGATAGTTCCAGGAGAATCCGCCGGAGGAGTTGGCCACCGACCAGCTCGCCGACGGGGACAGCGAGGTGGCCTTGTAGTCGCCCTTCGAGGACGAACTGCCGGCGGCCAGCGCGTACACGGCCGGCGCGGCTTTCGCCGTCCGGGTGTTCGCCGCCATGGCGGTCGGCGCCGCGGCCACTGTTGCACTCACGGTGAGCGCGGCGGTGTCATTGGTCGAGGCGATGACGGTGGGCGTGGCGGGGCAGTCCCGGCCGGGAGCCTTGGTGGCAGCACACGCAGGCAACTGGATCAGCCGAAGACGCGAACCGTAGCCACCGCCGGCCGCCTCGGTGAACTTCGAGTAGTCCAGCGAAAGCTGTACCGGGGCCGCGTCGGGCACCGCGTCACCGCGCTCCACGGTGAGCAGGGCCGCGCTCCCCCATTGCTGTGCCGTCTGTCGGCTCAGTGAGGTGACCTTGACGTGGGCAGGCTGCTTCGCGGCAACGCGCCCCTTGGCTGCGACGGGACGCACCGCAACGGGCAGGCCACCCACACTGGCTTTCGCCCCCTCGGCCGCCGACCTGGCTACGGTTGCGGCAGGCAGGGGTATGTCGATGCTTCCGGCTCCCGGCCATGCGGCCGGATCAAGGGTCTTGACCGCTGCCTTCTTCGCAGCATCCGCCGGCCTTGCCTTGGCGGCGTTCGCGTTCTTGCCCGCGACCGGGTCCGGGTTGTCGGCAAAGCCGGGCAGGCGCCCGGTCTCCGGCGCGAACGCCGCGGCTTGAAGGGTGCCGGCCGACAGCGCCAGGGCCAGACTCAAAACGGTGCTGGCCACCGCACGCCGGGGCATGCGAGAGGCGAGCAGCCGACCGTTCAGAAACATCACACAACTCCGCAAGGAAAGATCAAAAGAGCAGCAAAGGGATGATCCGGCATGCCTGTCCGGGGCCGCGGTTGGTGGCGGACCCGGACAGGCAGGAGAGCGAGCGGTTACAGGTCCGAGACAGGCAG
Source organism: Streptomyces sp. RKAG337 (assembly GCF_023701715.1). Lineage (NCBI taxonomy): Bacteria > Bacillati > Actinomycetota > Actinomycetes > Kitasatosporales > Streptomycetaceae > Streptomyces > Streptomyces sp. RKAG337. The sequence continues at coordinate 1,207,042 of NZ_JAJOZA010000001.1, forward strand.
GTTGACGGCCATCCGCTGGATGGCCACCTGGTCGACAGCGCCTTCGTACATGCGGACCTCGTCGATCGCGCCGGCGAAGTACGCGCTGCCGCCGGCCTGCGCCGAACGGCCGATCTGCACGCCGCCTGTGGAGGGCCAGTGCGCGGTGTCGACGCCGGTCGCCGTGTCGGTGTGGTTACCGTCGACGTACAGCCGCACTTGATGGGTGAAGGCGTCGTAGGTCACCGCCAGGTGACTGCCCGGAAAATCTGCGGTGGGCAGGCTGTCGCCATCGGTGACCGTGGTCGCCTTCGGACTGGTGCTGTCAGCGTCGGTCACGGCCAGTTCCCATCGCTGGCTGGCGGCCTGGTAGCGCACCACGAGACGATCGGCGTTGTGACCCGGCAGGGACAGCACGGTCTGGGACCTGGTCGGATCCAACGAGGTGAGGCGGGCCCGCACCGCGACGGTGAAGCTGCCTGACCCGCTCACGACCGGCGCGGCGGTGTCGGCCCAGTCGTCCACGCCGTCCAACTGCAGATGACCGCTCCCCGTCAGGGCCGGATCGGACAGATCGTCCGCCTGCTGGTAGATGCTCGCCCCGTGCACCAGCAGCGGCGCTCCGTTCGCCTGCACATTCGCGACGCTGTTGCCGGTGGCCTGATCCAGTTGCCAGTAGGCCTTCCGGGTGGGCTTGACCGTCATCAACTCGGCGACCTGCGCCGACGGCAGGATCCGGTCGTAGGCGCGTACCTCGGCCAGATCGCCTTGGAAGGGATCCCGGTAGCCACCGGCAGACATGGCGCGGCCGATCTGGAAGTTGCCCTGCGCCGACCACTTGACGGGGCGGGCAGCACTCCAGGCTGCATGGTCATTGACGTAGATCTTCAACTGCGGCTTGGCCGGATCGGTCGCATCGAAGACACCGGTCACCAGGTACCACTGGTTTGCCTTGACCTCGTAGCCGGTGGCCGTGGCCTGGTACCGGGTGGTCATCTCACCGTCCGCGTCCGGGGTGGAGAACACGAAGGCCTTGGAGCCGGCGTCATAACCCAGCACGAACCCGGACTCATCGGTGCCGTCCTGGCTCACCACGGCCATGTTGCGGTCCACGGCGGCCGGTTTGACCCAGGCGCTCACACTGAAACTTGAGTCCGTGTCCAACACCTTGCCGCCCGTGTCCAGGTACGCCCCGGCGCTACCGTCCAGGCGAGCCGCGTAGTCCGCGGTACCGCCCGGCCCGGATACACCGAACGTCGCTCCCGGGCCCGCCGTGGCGGCATGGTCTGCTGTCTCGTCATGCGCCTCGGAACTCCCAGCCTGGTCCGCCAGGTTCCACTGACCGGCGGGTGCCTTGCCGTCGGACACCAAGAATTCGTAGTACGCCGGGACGCTGGAGGTGTTGCCCGCTCCGTCGTATGCCTCGACGGTCACCGAATGGCGTCCGGACCACAGGGGTGTCCAGTTGACGGTGACCGCGTCGCCCTTGGTGGTCGGCTTCGTCGCCGTCGCCTCGCCATCGAAGGTGTAGCGGTAACCCTGTACGTCGTTGTCCTCGGCGTCGAAGGTGAACTTGCCTGGCGTGCCCACCCCGTCGCGCACCGTCTCATCCGCCTTGTACGGATCGGCGCTGACCGCGGGAGCCTTGGGCCGGGCCGCATCGCGGCGGACGAAGCAGCGCAGGCCACCGTTGGCGGCACTCCACGGCCCCCACGCGTCCCCGTCGAAGGCCCGCGCCTGCCAGGAGATGAGCGAGGTCGCCGGGATCGCGGCGTCGCTGCGCCAGGTGCCGACGATGGGGAGCATGCCGGTGCCGCCGTAGACGAACGACAGATCGGCGACGTTGTTGGTCGACTCGTTGTTCAGGTAGAAGAAGTGGTTGCTGGGCCGCCACACACCGATCGTGTCGATCTTGTCGCCGTTCCAGTCGCCCACCACCGGCTTGTCGATGGCACTCCCGAAGGACATCTCGTAGCTGTTGCCGCCCGAGCTGTTGGAGTCACGTACATAGAACCTGTACGTCGATGGAAGGAACATGCCGATCGAATCGATGCCGTTACCGTTCCAGTCGCCGGCGATCGGCGTCATGCCGGTGCCACCGTAATTGAAGGAGTAATCGGCGACGCTGTTGGTCAACTCGTTGTTCAGGTAGAAGAAGTGGTTGCCCGGCCGCCACACACCGATGGTGTCCTTGCCGTCGCCGTTCCAGTCCCCGGCCACCGGCAGGTCGCCTGCGTTGCCGAACTTGATCTCATAGTCGTTGCCCCCCGCGCTGTTGTCGTTGCGCAGGTAGAACGTGCTTGTTGTCGGGTCGTACATGCCGATGGAGTCGACACCGTCGCCGTTCCAGTCGCCCGACAGCGGGGTCATCCCCGAACTCCCGTACTTGAACTCTGCGTCATTGCCACCCGAATTGGCCGCGTTGCGCTGGTAAACCGTGCCCAAGGAGGGGGCCCACATGCCCACGCCGTTCCCTGCGGCCGGCTGGACCACCTGGTGGGTGAAGGCCGTCCCCGCACTCGGCGACTTGTAGCCGGTCTCCGCGAAGTAGTTCTTTTCCGCGCCCGCCTTGTCGGTGTAGAACACCTGGAACTGCATCTTGACCTGGTCGGTGTTGGACGCGGTGTGGTCCGGATCCCGCGCCTCCGCGCTCAGCTGCGGCAGCACATCGGCATAGGGCGCGGATGCGGCATCGCGCACGCACTTGCCGCCGGGGTTGGACGACATCAGCCGGAAGTCAACCTGCTGCGGCGGCGTGTTGTACTCGATCTGCAAGAAGGTGTTGCCGCAGATCCGCTTCCAGCCGGGGAAGTTGGACTCGTCCTTCGCCTTCAGACCCAGCGACATGCTCGACCACGAACCCGCGGCTGCCGTCTGCACCTCGCTCAGCAGTTCACCGTTCTTCATGTTCAAATTGGTGCCGGTGCTGGAGCAGGACGTCGGCGAGATCGCCGTGTCCGTCGTCATCAGGTAGTCGGACCAGTCGTCCTTGGTGTTGGACCAGTTGCTGCCCGCGGTGACGGTGTAGTTCTTGTCACCGATCCGGTACAGATCGACCGGCTCCGCTCGGGCATCGGCCCAGTACACGCTCTCCACCCGGGCGGAGAACTGGGAACTGATGATCTGCTTGCCCGCGTAGAACGACGTGGGGAAGGTGAACAGCAGCCGCCGCACCCCGATGTTGGCGCACTGGGTGGGGTTGTAATTGGTGGGGCACTTACCCATGCCCGCACTGCCGCTGTAGGCCCAGTCCTGCTCGTTGGGCATGCCGGACATCACCGAGGTCCAGGCGGTGCGGCTGGTGGTTTTCGGAATGGGGTCCACTACCACTGGATAGACGGTGTTCGCCCCGCGCAGCAGGCCGGCATCCGGCGTGAGGGTGATCTTGTTGCTGGTCACGTCGAGTCCCACCGCCGCCTTACGACCCCCGTCCGCGGGGTCCAGCTCGGCCTTCGGCGCTGTCGCCGGGCCTGCCGCCGCAAGGGTGCGGGCCGCAGGCGCGCCGCCGCCCGTGGAGGTGTCCCACATGACGGCCCGGCCCGCTTCGAAGACCGTGCCGCCCACCGCCGCATCCACGGCCTTCAGTGAGCCGCCGGCGCTCTCCTCGACCTTCAGCCCCTTGGTCGACAGACCCAACTCGATCTGGTCCAGGGCCGGGTTGGCCGCGGCCGCGGCCGTCTTGATGATCAGATAGTGGGCGAAGCCTTCGGCATCGGCGCGCACCGCCAGGTCCACACCGGGCAGTACCTCCGCATAGCGCGCGGTGTTGCCGTCCACCTTCGGCTGCGGAAGAGCGCCGTCCGGCCACGTCAGCGCGTACTCGCGCCCGGCCCGGTTCATCCGGGCGAACGCGCCCGTCCCACCGCCGGAGAACTCGATCTCCACTGTCGCCGCCCTCGGCGACCAACCGCCGTCCGCACGCCGCACCAGCGTCTCGTCGACCGGAACCCAAGTGCCACCGCGCTGCGTACGCACCGGCTGGGTGTACTCCTGCGCGGTGAACGTGCCCTGCGGATTGGCGAACACCTCCCGGCGTTCCTGACGCAGCCGAGTGACCTCCACGGGCTCCCCGCCGGCCTTCGCGGCCGCCAGGGCAATCTCCTCGGAGGGTGCCTCGCCCGCATCCTGTGCGGCGGTCACCGCCGAGTCGAAAGCCCGGGCGGCCGGTGCCGCGGCTTCAGCCGGAACCGCCGTAGTACCGCTGGCAAGTACCGCTGCCAGCACGCCGAACGCCACCCCGCGCGCCGCTCCCCAACGACGCATTCGCCGTGCCATGCCGCCCCACAATCTGAAGATTCAATAAGAATCAAATAAGTAATGTGAAGCTAGTCGCCAAGTAAAGCTCCGACCAAGCGACTTGCGCGGGGCGAATAATGTTCAATTGAACATTTCGGACATTCGCACCTGTGATGCCTGGCACGGTTGTACGACGGTCGGACTCGATACGATCACGGCTCGAGCACGCGGGTCATGCGCTTCGCCGCGACGGAGACCCAGCACTTGGATGATCTGACGCACCTGCTCACCACAGCGGGCCGGCGCCCCGCACCGGTCCGACTACGCGAGGATGTCGCCGAGGCCTACCGGCTGCTCGGTCTGACGCCGGCCAACGACCGTGAAACGCAAACAGTGCCGACCGGAGACCGGTCGACACTGTGAGGACTGCAAAAAGTGTCCGAGGGGGGACTTGAACCCCCACGCCCGATAAAGGGCACTAGCACCTCAAGCTAGCGCGTCTGCCATTCCGCCACCCGGACAGGGTGTGTGCCGAGGTTTCCCGCGGCGACATGGACAACGATACCAAGGAATCGGAGTGCTTCTCACCTGCATAAGACGCCGTGCTGGGCGCCGTGCCGGGGGCCGTGCGCGGGGGTGGGTGGGGTCCCGGGTTCGGGGGGTGGGAGGACGTAGGGTCCGGGTGTGAGCGATATGTCACCTTTGGTTACACACCGTGAAAGCCGCAGGCCACGGGCGCTTTCGCCGCTGCGGGAGCATCTGCGGGACACGTTCTGGTTCGCGCCGGCCGTGGGGCTGGTCGGGGCGCTGCTGCTGGCGGGTGCGGTCGGGGAGCTGGACGCCTGGCTGATCGGGTCGCTGCAGGACGAGGGCGACTACGACTCGGTCACGTCGTTGATCAAGATCGCGGAGGACGCGAAGTCGGTCGTCACGACGGTGGGCTCGGCGATGCTGACGTTCATCGGTGTGGTCTTCAGCATCTCGCTGGTCGCGCTGCAGATGGCGAGCAGCCAGTTCTCGCCGCGGGTGGTGCGGCTGTATGTGCGCAGCCGGATCACCAAGGGCACGTTCGCGGTCTTCCTCGCGACGTTCCTGTTCTCGCTGGCGGGCCAGTCGGCGTACGACGGGGAGAAGGATCCGAAGCTCGTCACCAGCGTGCCGGTGTTCACGCTGCTGACGGCGGTGCTGCTGGTGCTGATCAGCCTGGGGCTGTTCGTGGCGTATGTGAACGCCACGATCCGGCTGATGCGGGTCAGCTATGTGATCGACCGGATCACCCGGGAGTCGTTCCGGGTGCTGGGGGCGTATCCGCTGCGGTCCCCCGAGGGGGCGCTGCCGCTGCCGGCGGAGGTCTCGGTGATCACGCACCGGGGGCGGGCGGGAGTGCTGCGGGACGTGAACATCGCGCGGCTGTCGCGGATCGCGCGGCGGGGCGGGACGGTGCTGCGGCTGGTGCCGCGGATCGGCGACTTCGTGGTGCCGGGGACGCCGCTGCTGACGGTGCACGGCCCGAGCGAGGGCCGGCTGCCGGTGCGGCTGCTGCGGTCCACGGTGTCGGTGGGGTGGAGCGGACGTTCCACCAGGATCTGGGGTTCGGGCTGCGGCAGCTGGCGGACATCGGGCTGCGGGCGCTGTCGTCGGCCATCAACGATCCGACGACGGCGGTGCAGTGCCTGGACCGGATCGTGCAGTTCCTGGCGGCGGTGGCGGACCGGCCGCTGGGCGCGGTGCACCACACCGATCGTTCGGGGACGGTGCGGCTGGTGCAGGATCTGCCGTCCTGGGGTGATCTGGTGGATCTGGGGTTCACCGAGATCCGGCTGTGCGCGACGACCAGCCCGCAGGTCACCCGGCGGCTGCTGGCCGGTCTCGACGATCTGCTGCTGCTCGCGCCGCCGGACCGCCGCGAGCCGCTGGAGCGGCACCGCGCGCTGGTGGAGCAGGCCGTGGAACGTACGGTGCCGGAGGCGGCGGACCGTGAGTTCGCGCTGCTCGCCGACCATCAGGGGATCGGCTGACCGGCCCGGGGGTGACGGCACGCACCGTCACCACCGGGCCGGCCGGGGATCAGCTGGGCTGGAGCCGGTAGTCCGGGAAGTTGCCGGGCAGCCGCTCGTCGGCCGCCCCCTCGGTGACGGCGCGGACCAGCAGTTCGCCGCCGACGAAGGCACCGCGCCAGGAGGCGCCGAAGCCGCCGAAGAGCTCTTCGCGGTCACCGCGCGAACGCGGCTTGCTGTGACCGACCTTGAAGGCCCTGATCTGCGGAGCGAGCCGGTCGAAGGCGCCCTGGTCGTCGGTGGCGAGGGTCGCCACCAGCGCGCCGTTGCTGGCGTTCATCGCGGCCAGCAGTTCGGCCTCGGTGTCGACCAGGACGAGGGTGTCGACCGGGCCGAACGGTTCCGCGTGGTGCAGCGGTGAGGTCGAGGGCGGGTTGAGCAGGGTGACCGGCGGCAGGTACGCGGAGGTGTCCTGGCCGGGCAGGAAGCGTCCCTCGGCGAGCGAGCCGTGGTGCAGCGGGACCGCGCCGCGGCTGATGGCCTCGGAGACGAGGTCGCCGAGTTCCTTGGCCTTGGCGGCGTTGATCAGCGGCCCGAAGTCCAGCTCGGGCAGGTCGTCGTCGGGGTGCTCGACGGCCAGCGGGTGGCCGAAGGTGACGGCCTGGACGCCCGGCAGGTACGCGGTCAGGAACTGGTCGAACGTCTCGCGCTGCACGACGAACCGCGGGTAGGCGGTGCAGCGCTGCTTGGCGTAGTCGAAGGTCTTGCGGATGTGCCCGGTCAGGGTGGGCCAGTCGGTGTAGTTCCACACACCCCAGGCGTTGAGGCCCTCCTGCTCCAGGATGTGCCGCTTGCCGAGGTCGGCGACGGAGGCGGCGACCCGGCCGCCCGCGTCGCGGCCGCCGACGAAGGAGACGCAGCCGATCTCCGGAGCCCTGACCAGCGCCTCGGACAGCTCGCCGCCGCTGCCGCTGACCAGCGTGACGGGCAGGCCCTCGCGGGCGGCCAGCGCGGTGGCGAGGGTGAGACAGGCGAGACCGCCGTCGGTGGGGGTCTTGGCGATGACGGCGTTGCCGGCCAGCGCCTGCACCAGCATGGCGTGGACCAGGACGCTCATCGGGTAGTTCCAGCTGGCGATGTTGCTGACCGGTCCGGGCAGCGGGGTCCGGCCCTCGACCATCCGGTCGATCTCGCCGACGTACCAGCGCACGCCGTCGATGGCCCGGTCCACGTCCGCCTGGGCGAGCCGCCAGGGCTTGCCGATCTCCCAGACGAGCAGCAGCGCGAGGAGTTCACGGTGCTCGGTGAGCGCGTCCAGGGTGGCGCTCACCCGCGCCTTGCGGTCGGCGAGCGGCACCTCCCGCCACGCCCGGTGCTGATCGAGCGACGCCCGTACGGCCAGATGGGCGCTGGCCGCGTCCAATCGGGGGAGGGCGGCGAGGGGTGAACCGTCGACGGGCGAGGTGGTCGGCAGCAGCCGGCCGTCCGCCTGCCAGCGGCCGTTCCAGTGGTTGAGTACGCGGTCTTCGTGGAACGCCTCGGGGGCGACCTCGACGCAACGCCGCCAGGCGTCGGACCAGGCCGTGCCGGGCTTGAGGATGAGGGTCATCAGTTCTCCGCTCGTTCGGGGCGGATCTCGCGCGGAGCACCACCGCGCGTGGAGACGAAGCCGCGCACCACATCGGTATGGGGCAGCTCTTGGTTGTCACGGAGCCGGATCAGACACGCCCGTAGATCATCGGCGGGATCACCGAGAGCCGCACAGTCCTCGTGGTGCACCAGCAGGATTTCACTGGTCCCGCCTACAGTCTGACTCAAGCGCAGCGAGTGGAGGGTGTCGTCATTGACGCATCCGCCCGCATTGCGGATGACATGGGCGTCGCCCGGCCGCAGTCCGGACATCGTCCCGACGCCCGGTCGGGCGTCGCTGCCGGTGACGATAGCGACACCGGTTCCGGGAAGCTCCGACTTCGGGGGAAGTGCGGTGAGCGCCACACCCCCGGTCCAGGCGACTCGGTCGCCCTCGCCCTCGCCCTCGCCCGTGCCCGCGCTCTAGCCCGCGTCCTCGCCCGTGCCCGCGCTCTAGCCCGCGTCCTCGGTGGAGCGTCCGGCGATCACTTTGTGGTGCCGAACGACCTCGCCGATGATGAAGTTCAGCATCTTCTCGGCGAAGGCCGGGTCCAGCCGGGCGTCCTCGGCCAGTTCACGCAGCCGGGCGATCTGGGCTGCCTCGCGGGCCGGGTCGGCCGGCGGCAGGTCGTGGGCGGCCTTCAACTCGCCGACCTGCTGGGTGCACTTGAACCGCTCGGCGAGCAGGTGCACCAGGGCCGCGTCCAGATTGTCGATACTGCCGCGCAGGTACAGCAGTCGCGCTCTGACGTCGTCGTCCGCGACGAAGGTGCCCGAAGCGGTCGGCTGCTCACTCATGTCGTCTCTCGCGTTTCCGGGTCGGGCCCTGCCGGCCCGGTCGACCTGAGCGGCGAGCCCGGCCAGACATTCGGGCCCGGGAAATCGGTTTCGTCCGCAGTCTACTGAGTACATCCTGCGACATACGTCGTCGAGGCCGCCGACGCGATCACCCTGGCACCGGTCTGACCAGGCGGTCAAGGTGACCTCGCCGCACGACAACCCGGTCACCCATGGCAACCTCTGTATCAAGGGCCGATTCGGATATCGGTTCGTCGGACGCAGCCAGCACGTACAGAACCGGGACTGATCAGCTATGGGACGGGTCACCGAGCGCCGCCGCGTACTCCGCATCAGGGACGGCGTGGCAGGACACCGCGCCGACACCCTGGTGGCGGAGGAGCCACTGGAGATCCGCCTGAACGGCAAGGCGCTGGCCATCACCATGCGCACCCCGGGCGACGACTTCGCACTCGCCGTGGGGTTCCTGGCGAGTGAGGGCGTGATCGGGCGGGCCGACGAGATCGCGAACATCGTGTACTGCGCGGGTGCGACGCTGGGGGTCCCCCCAGCGGTAGCTGGGGGAGGCGCCAACACGTACAACATCGTCGACGTCCGGCTGGCCGAGGGCGTGACCGTCCCCGACATCACGCTGGAGCGGAACGTGTACACCACGTCCTCGTGCGGCCTGTGCGGCAAGGCCAGCCTGGACGCCGTGCGCACCAACGCCCTCTGGAAGATCGGCGACACTCCCCCGGTCCGCATCGGCACGGATCTGCTGGCCGTCCTCCCCGACCGGCTCAGGGCGGCCCAGCAGGTCTTCGAGCGGACCGGGGGGCTGCACGCGGCGGCGCTCTTCACGGCGGACGGGGAGATGGTGGACGTCCGGGAGGACGTCGGCCGGCACAACGCCGTCGACAAGCTCGTCGGCCGGGCCCTGCAGCAGGACCTGCTGCCGCTCTCGGAGTCGATCCTGCTGGTCTCCGGCCGCGCTTCCTTCGAGCTGGCCCAGAAGGCGGTGATGGCCGGCATCCCGGTGCTGGCCGCGGTCTCCGCGCCGTCGTCGCTGGCGGTGGACCTGGCGGCCGAGTCGGGGCTGACCCTCGTCGGCTTCCTGCGCGGCTCCTCCATGAACGTGTACGCGGGTGAGCACCGGATCATCCTGCGGACCGCGGCCGACGGAGACTGAGGCCGTCCGCGCACACGGGCGGGGACCGGCCGGCGGGGTGCGCCCCCTGCGCCGGCCGGTCTCCGCCGCTCCGGAGGTCCTGTCGTACGCTGCGCGGTGTGAGAGACCGTGAGACTGATCAGGGGTACGAATTCGACCGCGGAACCGCTGTGTTGGCGCGGTCCGGGGAGCCGTCCGTCTTCGATGCCGAGCTCGACGGCGGCTGGCGGATCGGCAAGGGCATCAACGGGGGTCTGCTGCTGGCGCTAGCGGCCCGCGCGCTGGCCGCCGAACTCGGCGGCGGGGAGGACGGGCACAGCGACCCGTTCTCCATCACCGCCTACTACCTGTCCACGTCGACCGCGGGCCCGGCGGAACTGCGCACCGAGACCCTGCGGCGCGGCCGCACCGTCTCCACGGGCACCGTCTCGATGCTGCAGGGCGGCGAGGAGCGGCTGCGGGCCATCGCCACGTACGGCGATCTGGACCGCCACGCGGCCGGCGACATCCGTACCAGCGCCACTCCCCCGAACCTTCCGCCGCCCGAGAAGTGCGTCGGCGCCGAACTGGCGCCGCCGTCCTTCGTCGAGCAGGCGGAACTGCTCAGCCGGCTCGATCTGCGGCTCGACCCGGACACCGTCGGCTGGGCGATGGGCGCACCGTCCGGCCGGGGCGTCATCCAGGGCTGGCTGCGGATGCCCGACGGGCGCGAGCCCGACCCGCTGCTGCTGCTCCTGGCGGCGGACGCGCTGCCCCCGACCAGCTTCGACCTGGGCATCGGCGGCTGGGCCCCGACCCTGGAACTGACCGTGCACGTACGGGCGAAGCCCGCCCCGGGCTGGCTGCGCATCGTCCACTCGACGCGCAACTTCGCGGACGGCTACATGGAGGAGGACGCCGAAGTGTGGGACTCCTCGGGCCGGTTGGTCGCCCAGTCCAGACAACTCGCCCGCGTCCGCACCCAGCGCTAGGAGATCCGGTGTTCACACTGACCGTGGTGCTGACGGTCCTGCTGCTGTGTGAGGTCGTCCCCTCCGCGGTCGTCGCGCTGTTCCGTGCGAGAGTCGGCCTCGTCCGGCTCGATGAACTGACCCGGCTGGGCCTGCTCCAGGGGCAGTTCCTGTGGGTCGTGTCCCTGCTGGGTGTGCTGCATCTGTTCGCCACGGTCGCGGTGATCGTCGGCCTGTGGGTGCCGGCGCTCGGGGTGGCGGGCGCCGCCGTCGAAGCGGTCATCTTCGGCTGGGTGCTGTCGCGTCAGCTCCGGGCGGGCGACCGGGGGCGCTCGCTGGGCGCGTATCTGCTCTTCCTGGCGATGGCCCTGGCGGTGCTGGTCGTGAACCTCCTGCGCTGACCCTGCGGGGAGACCGGGTCCGGGTCCGGGCCGCCGTCCCGTCGCGCCCAGCGTTTGGCGATCACCGCGCAGACCATCAGCTGCATCTGGTGGAAGAGCATCAGCGGCAGGATCGTCAGGCCCGCCTGCGCGCCGAACAGCACGGTGGCCATCGGCAGTCCCGACGCGAGGCTCTTCTTCGATCCGGCGAAGACGATGGTGACGCGGTCCGCGCGGTCGAAGCCGAGCCGGCGGGCGCCGTACGACGTCAGGGCGAGCATCACCGCGAGGAGCACGGCCTCCACGACGAGCAGTTCCAGCAGCCGCACGGGAGTGACCTGGTGCCAGATGCCCTGGGCCATCCCCGCGCTGAACGCGGTGTAGACGACCAGCAGGATCGAACCCCGGTCGACGTGGCCCAGGGCCTTCTTGTGCCGGGTCAGGAAGCCGGTGGTCCAGCGGCGCAGCAACTGCCCGGCGAGGAACGGCGCGAGGAGCCGCAGCACGAGGTCGAGCACCGAGTGCGCCGAGACCCCGCCGCCGCCACCGAGCAGCAGGGCGGCCAGCAGTGGGGTCAGGAAGACGCCGATGAGGCTGGAGAACGAGCCCGCGCAGATGGCGGCGGCCACGTTGCCGCGGGCGATCGAGGTGAAGGCGATCGACGACTGGATGGTGGAGGGGAGCAGGCACAGGAAGAGCAGTCCGGTGTACAGCTGCGGTGAGAGGGCGAACGGAACGAGGCCGCGGGCGGCCAGTCCGAGCAGCGGGAAGACCGCGAAGGTGCAGGTGAGCACGGTCAGGTGCAGCCGCCAGTGCTTGAGGCCGTCGAGGGCCTCGCGGGTCGACAGCCGGGCGCCGTAGAGGAAGAAGAGCAGCGCCACCGCCGCGTCGGTCGCACCGCCCGCGACGGTGGCGGCGCCTCCGGTGGCGGGCAGCAGCGCTGCGAGCAGGACGGTGCCGAGGAGCCCCGCGATGAACGGATCGACCGGGAGCCAGGCGGGGTACGTGGGGCGGCGCATTGCTCCTACTTCGTGGGGCGGCCCGGCCTCTGGGGGCGGGCGGGTTGCCTCCCCAGCCTCCTCCTGATCATGGCGATCGGGAATCCCTCTGGCCGCTCTGACTGTTATCACGTTCCGCGATAACCTGGCACCGTGTACGACCCCGCGCAGTTGAAGACGTTCCTGACCGTCGCGCAGACCCTGAGCTTCACGCAGGCCGCCCGGCGGCTGGGCCTGCGGCAGTCCACGGTGAGCCAGCAGGTGCGGCGGCTGGAGGAGGCCACCGGGCGCCGGCTCTTCTCCCGCGACACCCACAGCGTCGGTCTGACCGAGGACGGCGAGGCCATGCTGGGCTTCGCCCGCACCATCCTGGAGGCGAACGAACGGGCCGCCGGTTGGTTCGCGGGCACCCGGCTGCGCGGGCGGCTGCGCTTCGGCGTCTCGGAGGATCTGGCGACGCCACGGCTGCCGGAGATCCTGGAGCGCTTCCGCGGCGACCACCCCGAGGTGGACCTCGAACTGACCGTCGAGCTCTCCGGCACCCTGCACGAGCGGCTGGCGGCCGGCCATCTGGACCTGGTGCTCGCCAAGCGGCTCGGCGAGGGCGGGCCTGGGCAGCTCGTCTGGCGCGACAAGCTGGTGTGGATCGCCGCCGAGGGCCGGCGGCTGCGGCTGGATCCCGACCGGCCGGTGCCGCTGATCGTCTATCCGCCGCCCGGCATCACCCGGGCCCGCGCCCTGGACGTCCTCGGCCGGCAGGGCCGCGCCTGGCGGATCACCTGCACCAGCCGCTCCCTGAGCGGGCTGACCGCCGCGGCCCTCGCGGGGCTCGGCGTGATGGTGCACGCCCAGGGGCTCATCCCACCCGGCCTGGCTCCCGTCCCGCCCCGGGCGGGCCTGCCGGAGCTCGGTGGCGTCGACTTCGTCCTGCTGCACGGCCGCCGCCGCGGCTCGGCCCCGGACGCGGCCGATGCCGCGTACGCGCTCGCCGCCGCGATCCTGGCCGCGGGCGACCGGCTGCACCGGGCGGTGTGAGCCCTTCCGACCGGAAGACGGACCGAAAGGCGGACCGGACGACGGGCCGGCTCAGCGCCGCCGCTCCTCGTACGCCAGGTGCTTGACGCGGCGCAGCGTGGGCGCGGTCTCGACGTGCTGGACGCCGTCGAGCGCGCCGATCTTCTCGCTGAGGTAGCGGTAGAGGTGCGCGGTGTCGCGGCACAGGACGGCGGCGAAGAGGTTCGACGATCCGGTGGTCGCGCAGGCGAAGGCGACCTCGCTGTGCTCGGAGAGCGCCTGGCCGACGGCGGACAGGGCGGACGGCCGCACGGTGAGCCAGAGCACGGCGTGCGCCCGGTAGCCGAGCTGGTCCGCGTCGAACTGGACGTCCATGAAGAGCGCCCCGATCCGGCGCAGCTGCTCCAGCCGCCGTTTGGCGGCCGACTCCGACAGCCCGGTGAGCTGCTGGAGTTCGGGGTAGGTGGCCCGGCCGTCGCGGCCCAGCGCGTCGATCAGCCGCTCGTCCTCGGCGTCGAGCGTGATCACTTCGGTGAACGGTTCGGCCGGCGGCGGGGTGAGTGCCTCGACCTCGGCGGGGGTCAGCCCCTCGCCCTTGGCGAACCAGCCCAGCGGCCCGCCGTAGAAGGTGTGCAGCAGGCACAGGGCGCTGATCTCCAGAATGCTGGGCGTCCGCGGGAGCTTGCCGAGCATCAGTGCCGCGTGGTCGTCCCGGGTGCGGGGTTCCGCGACGCAGAGCAGTTCGGTGCCGCCGGAGGTCAGACCGATCCACTTGGTGTCGGGCCGGCGGGCGAGTGCCTGGGCGATGGCCTCCGCGGCGTCGGGCGCGCAGCGCAGCCGCAGCAGCCAGCTGGTGCGGCCGAGCCGTTCGGCGTCGGCCACGCCGACCACCCGCAGCCCGCCGTCGGCGTGCAGCCTGCGGAAGCGCCGGGCGACCGTCTGGTCGGAGACGCCGAGGACCGCGGCGATCCGGCTGAAGGGCGCCCGTCCGTCGAGCTGCAGCGCCTGGATCAGCTTGAGGTCCAGCTCGTCGAAGGACGGAGAATCCACCGCTCAAGCCCTCCTTGATGTCGGAAAGCGACGCTTGGTCCGCCGTGGCTGGTGGATGCGTCCGCCGCTGTCGATCGTAGGGCGAGTCGCGGGGTCAACGGGCGCCGGACCGGGAGAACCGAAGAGAACGAGGAATCGCGATGCGTAAGTGGGGACCGCTGGTAGCGGTCTGTCTGGGTACGTTCATGCTGCTGCTCGACGTCACGATCGTGATCGTCGCGCTGCCCGACATCACCAGCTCGCTCGGCGCGTCGCTGTCGGACCTGCAGTGGGTCATCGACATCTACGCGCTGGCGCTCGCCGCCCTGCTCATCGGCGCCGGATCCGCGGCGGACGTGGTGGGCCGGCGGAAGATGTACGTGGCGGGGACGGTCGTCTTCGCGGCCGCCTCGCTCGCCTGCGGTCTGGCGCCCAACACCACGGTGCTGGTCGCGATGCGCGCGGTCCAGGGGATCGGCGCGGCCGCGATGTTCGCGACGACGCTCTCCCTGCTGGCCGCCGTCTACCAGGGCAGGGACCGGTCGGTGGCGCTCGGGGTGTGGGGCGCGGTCAGCGGCGGGGCGGCGGCGCTGGGCCCGATCGCCGGCGGTCTGCTCACCCAGGGGTTCGACTGGCGCTGGATCTTCTTCGTCAATCTGCCGGTCAGCCTGGTCGCGGTGTGGCTGACCCTCAAGGTGGTCCCCGAGTCGCGGCGGGAGGGCGCCGGGCACCGCATCGACTGGGCGGGCACCGCCACCTTCACGCTCTTCGCGGGCCTGGCCACGTACGCGGTGATCCGGGCCGACGCGGTCGGCTGGGGTTCGGGGCGCACCATCGCCACGCTGCTCGCGGCGGTCGCAGCGCTCGGGCTGTTCATCGCGGTGGAGCGCCGGTCGGCGCATCCGCTGCTCGATCTGAGCCTGTTCCGCAACGCCTCGTTCGTCGGGGTGATGGCCGGCGCGCTGGCGCTCAACGCCGCCGCGTTCGGGTTCCTGCCGTACACCTCCCTCTGGCTGCAGACGCTGCTGGGGCTGAGCCCGGTGCTCGGCGGCCTGGTGCTGGTCCCGCTGGCGGCGGCGGGGTTCGTCACGGCCGCGCTGGGCGGCAAGTTCCTGCACGGTGCCCCGTACCGGCTGGTGATCGGGATCGGGCTGGTGCTGATCGGGCTGGGCGCGTTCGGCCAGAGCCTGCTGGACGCCGGTTCGGGCTGGGCCTCGCTCACCGCTGGCCTGCTGGTGGCCGGGGTCGGCGTCGGGCTCGTCAATCCGGCGGTGGCGGGCGCGGCGCTCGCCTCCGTACCGCCGCACCGCGCGGGCATGGCCAGCGGCGCGGTCAACACCTTCCGCCAGCTCGGGTACGCGCTCGGGGTCGCGGTCTTCGGCACCATCGTCGCCTCCCGGATGGAGACCTCGCTGCGCGGTGCGGTGCCCGACGCGCACGGCACGGCGCGGGCGCTGGCGGGCGGCGGCGCCCAGGGCGTGCTGGGCCGGACGCCGGCCGGTCAGCGGGCGGCCGTGGACCATGCGCTGCACTCGGCCTTCGCGTCCGGGCTGAGCACGGCGGCCATGGTGGCCGGTGTCATCGGGGTGCTGGCCGGCATCGCCGTGCTGCTCCTCGTGAAGACTCCCGCGGCCCGGCCCGTGGTGCCCGCTCCGGCGGGCGCGGGAGCGGCTTCCGGGACGGAATCGGGGTCCGTCCCCGCGGCCGTCCCCGCTGTAGAGCGGCGGTAACCGGTTGGCGCAGATTTGGTGGAGATCGGCGGGGCCGGACAACCTTCGGGGGTCCGGCCCTCCGGCGTAACTCCTTGCCACAACCGGGAACCAGTGCCCTACCAGCACAGATGTCCGAAGGTACTGGTGCGGACCAAGCCTTCCCGCCCGGTCGGCGGATCAGGTAGCTTACGGCCCGCCCGCCGGACAGGCCCAGCGGCTCGAGGAGCACCAGTTGCGCGAGTTCACCGTTCCCCCGATGGCCACGGCGCCCCAGGTCGGAGGACTGGCGGACGCGGTGTTCAACAACGCTGCCGACCACCCGGACCAGGTGGTGCTCGGCCGCCGGGTGGACGGGCACTGGCAGGACGTGACCGCGCTCGAGTTCCGCGACGAGGTGGTGGCCGTCGCGAAGGGCCTGCTCGCCAACGGGGTGCGCTTCGGCGACCGCGTCGGGATCATGTCCCGCACCCGCT
The DNA here is from genome assembly GCF_023701715.1 of Streptomyces sp. RKAG337. Classification (NCBI taxonomy): domain Bacteria; kingdom Bacillati; phylum Actinomycetota; class Actinomycetes; order Kitasatosporales; family Streptomycetaceae; genus Streptomyces; species Streptomyces sp. RKAG337. Next base: position 1,223,384 of record NZ_JAJOZA010000001.1, read on the forward strand.
ACGAGTGGACCGTCTTCGACTTCGCGCTGTGGACCATCGGCGCCCAGCCGGTCCCCGTGTACCCGACGTCCTCCCTCGACCAGGTGCGCTGGATGCTGCACGACTCGGGCGCGGTCGCCTGCGTCGTGGAGCACGAGGACCACGCGATGACGATCGGTGCCGCCGTCGACGAGCTGCCGCAGCTGAGCCGGCTGTGGCAGCTCGACGCGGGCTGTGTCGAGGAGCTCGCCGCGGCCGGCACCCACATCGGCGACGAGGTGATCGACCGGCACCGGCTCGCGGTCACCCCGGACGCGACGGCCACCATCATCTACACCTCGGGCACCACCGGCCGGCCGAAGGGCTGTGTGCTGAGCCACGGCAACTTCATGGCCGAGGCGGACAACGTGGTGGCCCGCTGGGAGACGGTCTTCGCGAACAAGCCGGGTGAGGAGCCGTCCACGCTGCTCTTCCTGCCGCTCGCGCACGTCTTCGGGCGGATGGTGGAGGTGGCGTGCGTCCGGCACCGGATCCGGCTCGGGCACCAGCCGAGCATGACCGCCGCCGACCTGCTGCCGGACCTGGCCGTCTTCCGGCCGACGTTCGTGCTGGCCGTTCCGTACGTCTTCGAGAAGGTCTTCCAGGCCGCGCGCCGCAAGGCGGAGGCGGGCAGAAAGCTCGGCCCGTTCGACAAGTCGGTGGAGATCGCCGTGCGGTACGCGGAGGCGGTCGAGGCCAAGGCGTTCGGCACCGGGCACGGCCCGAGCGCGGCCCTGCGGATGCAGCACCAGATCTACGACAAGCTCGTCTTCAGCAAGGTGCGGGACGCGCTCGGCGGCCGGGTGCGGCACGCGATCTCCGGCGGCTCGGCGATGGAGCGCCGGCTCGGGCTGTTCTTCAGCGGCGCGGGAGTGACGATCTACGAGGGCTACGGGCTCACCGAGACCACCGCCGCCGCCACCGCCAACCCGCCCGAGCAGACCCGCTTCGGCACGGTGGGGCAGCCCGTGCCGGGCACCACCGTGCACATCGCGGAGGACGGCGAGATCTGGCTGAGCGGCGGCCAGGTCTTCCAGGGGTATCTGAACAACCCGCGGGCCACCTCCGAGGTGCTCGGCGACGGCTGGCTGGCGACCGGCGACATCGGTGCGCTCGACGAGGAGGGCTATCTGACCATCACCGGCCGCAAGAAGGAGATCCTGGTCACCAGCGGTGGCAAGAGCGTCTCGCCGAGCGGTCTGGAGGACCGGGTGCGGTCCCATCCGCTGATCGCGCAGTGCGTGGCGGTCGGCAACAACCGGCCGTTCATCGCCGCGCTGGTGACACTCGACCCGGACGCCGTCGGGCACTGGCTGACGATGCGCGGCAAGCCGCGGCTGCCGGACGAGGAACTGGTCCACGACCCGGAACTGGAGACCGAGATCCGGCGGGCGGTGGTCGCCGCCAACACCCTGGTCTCGCAGGCCGAGTCGATCCGTACGTTCCGGATCCTGGCCGCCCAGTTCTCCGAGGAGCGCGGGCTGCTGACGCCGTCGCTGAAGCTGAAGCGCAAGGCGATCGAGAAGGCGTTCCCGGAGGAGATCGAGGCGCTCTACCGGGGCTGACGCCTCCCGGACCGGCAACCGACCGGGAGCCGACCGGGAGCCGTCCGGGAGCCGTCCGGAGAGCGGATCCACATCTGATGGATCGTCACATGATGTTGGATTATTCATTGACGGACCGTCAGGTCGACCGCAGAATGCAGGAACTCATCCGGCCCCGGAGGGACCCTGACGTGTCGCGACCGATCCGCTTCCTCGCCGCAGCCGCGGCCTCGCTGCTGCTCGCCACCGCCTGCAACTCCGCCTCCACCAGCACCTCCCCGCAGGACAAGGCCGGTGCGTCCGCCCGTGGTGTCACCGCTGACTCGATCACCGTCGGCGGCATCGTCTCCAAGACCTCGTCGAGCGGGTACAGCAAGGCCGACACCGACCTCGGGGCGAAGGCCCGCTTCCAGCGCGCCAACGACGAGGGCGGCGTCAACGGGCGGAAGATCGACTATCTGGGGGCGGAGGACGACGGGCAGGACCCCAGCCGCAACCTGGCCGCCGCCCGCAAGCTCGTCCAGCAGGACAAGGTCTTCTCGGTCGTGCCGATGAGCTCGGTCACCTTCTCCGGCGCCGACTTCCTGCAGCAGCAGAAGGTGCCGGTCTTCGGCTGGGGCACGCTGCCCGCCTTCTGCGGCCCCGCCACCACCTACGGCTTCAACGGCTGCCTGGTCCCGAGCCCCGGCGGCACCATCACCCAGTCCTGGCCCGAGGGCCTGGCCCAGGCGCTCGGCGGCGCGAAGGACCGGAGCGTGGCGCTGATCGCCGCCGACAGCGACGCGGGGAAGTTCGGCATCAGGACGTACACCCAGGGCTTCACGGCCGCCGGCTTCAAGGTGACGTACGCCAAGGCCTCGGTCCCGGCCGCCGCCGCGCCGAGCGACTGGTCCGCGTACACCGGCGAGATCCTGAAGAGCAACGGTGGCAAGGCGCCGGACGCGGTCGTCTCCGTGATGCAGACCCCGCAGAACATCGGCCTGTTCACCGCCCTCAAGCGGGCCGGGTTCCACGGCGCGCTCTCCGACCCGACCGACTACGACCCGGGGTTGCTCGCCAAGGCCACCACCGCGCAGGCGCTCGACGGCGTCTACGTCCTGGTGCAGTTCGAGCCCTTCGAGTCGACGAGCCCGGCCATCGCGCAGTTCCTCAAGGACGTCAGGAAGATCGGCGGCGCGGATGTCCGCCCCAACCTCCATATGATGACCGGCTATCTGTCGGCCGACCTCTTCCTGGCCATCGCGAAAAAGACCGGCCGGGACCTGACCACCGCCACCTTCCAGAAGGCGGCCGACAGCTTCTCGGACACCGGCAGCCCGGCGGGCGAGCGGAGCTTCCCCAAGGGACACACCCAGGGCTTCGGCTGCGGCAGCCTGGTGCGGCTGAAGGGCGGGACGTACGAGGTCGCCGTGCCCTTCAAGTGCTACCCGGCGATCCCGTTCAAGTAGGGCGGCGACAGGTGCTGGGCCTGCCCTGCACCTCCTCCTCAGGTAGTCACGTAGTCATGAGCGACCGCGGAAGGCAGTGGCCATGGGAGACCTGCTGGGTTTCGTACTGAGCGGCCTGGTGTCGGGGGCGCTCTACGCGCTGCTGGCGACGGGACTCGTCCTGTCGTACTCCGCCTCGGGCCTGTTCAACTTCGCGCACGGCGCGACCGCGTACCTGTGCGCCCTGGGCTACTACGAACTGCACTCCGGTTTCGGCTGGCCGGCCGTCCCCGCGGCGCTGCTGCTCGTCGTGGTCGTCGCGCCGGCCACCGGCTGGGCGCTGGACCGGGCGATGTTCCGGAAGCTGGCGAAGGCCGGGGAGACCGCGCAGATCGTGGCGACGATCGGCCTGCTCGTCGCGCTGCCGGCGGCCGGGCTGTGGGCCGTGGAACTCCTGCGGGACACGGGGGTCTCCGTGCAGCCCGCCGAGAACCAGTTCGGGCTGCCGGGCGTCGGGCCGAGCCCGGCGAGGTCCTGGCAGCTCATGGACGGAGTGGGCGTCGACTCCGACCAGCTGATCACCTGGATCACCACGGCCGTGGTCGCGTTGGGCCTGTGGGTGCTGCTCCGGCACACCACCCTCGGCCTGCGGCTGCGCGCCGCCGTCGACAACCGCTCGCTGACCGAGCTGCGCGGGATCAGCGCGGACCGGCTGTCGTCGATCGCCTGGATGCTGTCCTCGGCGCTGGCCGGACTCGCCGGGGTGCTCGCCACCCCACTGCTCGGCCTGTCCGCGCACGACTACACGCTCTTCCTCTTCGTGTCCGCGACCGCCGCCGTCCTCGGCCGCTTCGCGTCGATCCCGCTCGCGTTCGCGGGCGGCCTCGCGCTCGGCGTCCTGCAGAACCTGGCCGCCGGATACGCCTCCTTCGCCGACCGGATCACCGGATTCCGTACCGCCGTTCCGTTCTTCCTGCTCTTCGCGGGACTGCTGCTGATGGCCCGCCGGCAGCGCGCGGCGGGCACGGCCGCGGCGGACGTCACCACCCCGGACTATCTGGCGGGAGCGTCCTGGGCGCGGCGCTGGGGGCCCTGGACGGCGGCCGCCGCGCTGCTCGCCCTCGCCTTCTACACCGTCACCACGCCGTTCTGGAGCGGTCTGCTCACCCAGGGGCTGGCGATCTCCCTGGTGTTCGTCTCGTTCACCCTGGTCACCGGGCTCGGCGCGATGGTGAGCCTCGCGCAGGCGACGTTCGTGACCGGCGCCGCGCTGGTGGCCGGGCTGCTGATGAGCCACGGCTGGCCGTTCGTCGCGGCGGCGGCCGTCGGGACCTGTGTCGCGGCGGTGCTCGGCGCGCTGGTGGCGCTGCCCGCGCTGCGGCTGGGCGGCCGGAGCCTCGCCCTCGCCACGCTCGCACTGGCCTTCCTCGCCGACCAGGTGCTGTTCCAACTGGGCTGGCTGCGCAACGGCGACGCGGGCTGGTCGATCCCGCGGCCCGTCCTGGGTCCGGTCGACCTCGCCGACGACCGGGCGATGGGCGTCGCCCTGATCGTGCTGCTGTCCGTGGTCGTCGCGGCGCTCAGCGCGCTGCGCGGCTCGGCGACCGGCCGCGCGATCCTCGCGGTGCGGTCGGCGCCCGCCGCCGCCATGGCGTCCGGGGTCTCGGTGGTCCGCACGAAGCTGGTGCTCTTCGCGCTGTCCGCGGGGCTCGCGGGCTTCGGCGGCGTCATGTACGCCTCCTACAACACCCGGATCACCGCAACGGACTTCACCGCGCTGACCGGTCTGGTCTGGCTGGCGGTGGTCGTCGCCGCCGGGTTGCGGAGGCCGCAGTTCGCGGTGGTCGCCGGGCTGGTCTTCGCGGTCGTCCCGCACCTCTTCCAGACCTACGTCACCGACTCCGCGCACCTGCCGGTCATCCTCTTCGGCCTGGCCGGACTCGCCCTCGCCAACGACCCCGACGGCTACTGCGCGGCGGTCTCCGTGCGGCTGCGCAGACGGCGGGCGGAGGGGGCGGCACGGATCGAGCGGACCGTGGAGGATCCTCCCCCGGCCGCACCGGGACGCCCGCTCGCCCCGGCCCCCGCCACCTCCCGGCCGCCCGCGCTCGAACTGCGCGGCGTGCACGCGGGATACGACGGCGCCACCGTCCTGCACGGGGTGGATCTGACCGTCCGGCCCGGTGAGATCCTGGCGCTGCTGGGGCCCAACGGGGCGGGCAAGAGCACCATCTGCCGGGTCGCCGCCGGCATCCTCGCACCCGCGCACGGCTCGGTACTGACGCACGGCAGGGACGGTACCCGCGAGGGTCCGGTGCGGCGCTCCCGCGACGGAATCCTGCTCGCCCCCGAGGGCCGCGGGATCTTCCCCGCGCTGACCATCGAGGAGAACCTGACGCTGTATCTGCCCGGCAGGACCGCGCGCGGGCAGGTCTACGAACGCTTCCCGCAGCTCGCGGCGCGGCGCGGGGTCCTCGCCGGTTCGCTGTCCGGCGGCGAGCAGCAGATGCTGGCGCTGGCCCCGCTGCTGCAGCGGCCGCCGAAGGTCCTGATCGCCGACGAACCCTCGCTGGGCCTCGCCCCGCGCGTCGTCGACGAGGTCTTCGCCGTACTCACCGAACTGCGTGCGGCGGGCACCGCGCTGCTGTTCGTCGAGGAGAAGGCGGCGGAAGTGCTCGGCCTCGCCGACACCGTCGCGTATCTGTCGTCCGGCCGGGTGTCGTGGTGCGGCCCGCGCGCGGAGGTCGAGACGGACCGGCTGACCGAGGCATACCTCGGCATCGCCGCCCCGGCGGTCACCGGCCCGGGCGCGAACACCGATGTGGACGTCGACGGAGAGGTGGCCGGCCGTGACCGGTGAGGTGCTGCGGGCGGACGGCATCGGCGTGCGGTTCGGCGGCGTCCGCGCCCTGGACGGGGTCGGGCTCGGCGTCCGCGCGGGCGAGGTGTGCGGGCTGATCGGCCCGAACGGCGCGGGGAAGACCACGTTCTTCGACGCCGTCTCCGGCATCCGCCGCCCCGACGCGGGCCGGGTGCTGCTCGACGGCCGGGACATCACCGGCCGCTCCCCCGTCTGGCGGGCCCGGCACGGCCTGCGCCGCACGTTCCAGCGCCAGCAGCTGTTCGGGCAGCTCACGGTCATCGACAATCTCGTCGTCGCCCAGGAGTGGGACGGCGGAGGAGGCGGCCTCGCGGCCGATCTGGTGTCGGCGCCGTCCCGGCGGTCGCGGGAACGGGCCCGCCGGTCCCGGGCCGAGCAGGTGCTGCGCCAGTGTGGTCTCTACGACCTGCGGTCGGTGTACGCCGGAACGCTCCCGGTCGGCCAGGCCCGGATGGTCGAGGTCGCCCGCGCGCTGGCGGACCCGCCCCGGGTCCTGCTGCTGGACGAACCCGCCTCGGGGATGTCGGGCGGGGAGCGCGAGCAGCTCGCCGGCGTCGTGCGGCGGCTCGCCGGGCAGGAGGGGTGCGCGGTGCTTCTCGTCGAGCACAACGTGGCCTTCGTGATGGAGCTGTGCGCCCGGGTCGTCGTCCTGGACCTCGGAACCGTGCTCGCGCAGGGCAGCCCGGCTCAGGTGAGGGCCGATCCGGCGGTACGGGACGCCTACCTGGGGACGACGGCCTGACCGGCGGGTCCGCAGCCGGCTCCGGCAATCCCGGAAACGTTTACGGAGAACCGGAGGAGAACGGGAATGGAGGTCCTGAGGACATCGTTGGACCAGAAACCCCCATGAACGTCAACGTTAGGATCGCCGCTCGTGAGCAGCAAGGTCCCCTTCATCACCCTCAACAACGGCGTCCAGATGCCGCAGCTCGGTTTCGGTGTCTGGCAGGTGCCGGACGACGAGGCCACGGCCGCTGTCACCACCGCGCTGGAGGCCGGGTACCGCAGCATCGACACCGCCGCGATCTACGGCAACGAGGAGGGCACCGGCAAGGCGATCGCCACCTCCGGTGTGCCGCGCGAAGAACTCTTCATCACGACGAAGCTGTGGAACAACGCGCACGGGTTCGACAAGGCCCTGGCGGCCTTCGACGACTCGCTGGCCAAGCTGGGCCTGGACTACGTCGACCTGTACCTGATCCACTGGCCGACGCCGGCCCGCGATCTGTACACCGACACGTGGCGCGCCCTGGAGAAGATCCAGGCGGACGGCCGCGCCAGGACCATCGGCGTCTCCAACTTCGGCCCCGCGCAGCTGCGCCGCGTCCTGGACGAGGGTTCGATCGTCCCGGCCGTCAACCAGGTCGAGCTGCACCCGGACTTCGCCCAGGCCCCGCTGCGCGCCGTCCACGCCGAGCACGGCATCGCCACCGAGGCGTGGTCGCCGCTCGGCCAGGGCAAGGGCCTGCTGGACGAACCGGTGATCGGCACGATCGCGCAGCGGCTCGGCCGCACCCCGGCCCAGGTCGTGCTGCGCTGGCACCTCCAGATCGGCAACGTCGTGATCCCCAAGTCCGTGACGCCGTCCCGGATCAAGGAGAACATCGACGTGTTCGACTTCGAGCTGACCGACGCCGACATGACGGCTCTCGCCGGTCTCGACGCGGGCAACCGCATCGGCCCGGACCCCGAGTCGGTCAACTGACCGCATGATCCGATGGCGGCACCCGTTCGGGTGCCGCCATCGTCATGTCCGGTTCAGGGGCGGGGGCGGGGGCGGGGGCGGGGGCGGGGGCTACAGCGTGAAGGTCTCTCCCGCCCGGTAGGACCTGACGGTCGTCGCCTCCCCCGCGCGCACCAGGTGGACGCGGCCGAGGCCGGAGACCGCGCAGCGCGCGCCGTCCACCGTGAGCAGCGTGTTCTCGTCGATGGCGACGCCCACCGCGACCGCGCCGCGGGCCACCGTCTCGACGATCCGGGCCAGCGTTCCCCACTGGGCCGCGTGGACCTCGACGGTGCACGGGACGAGGCCGAGCCCCGGCCGCAGGGTGATCTCGTCGAGATCCTCTGCGGTCTCCTCCGGGCAGACCGGGATACCGTCCGCGAGCCAGCCGCCGACCAGCGCGAGGTCCGCGGCGACGGCCGCGCCCGCCGAGAATCCCGCGTACGGGACCGAGCGCAGCAGGCCCGCGTGCGCGGCGACGACGTCGCCGTAGGCGGGGGTCAGACCGCCGCAGACCAGCACCGCGGCCGCCCCGTCCAGCGCGGCGGGGTCCAGTTCGCCGCCGGGCGGCACCAGGACGGGGTAGGGCCGGCAGGGCGCCACGGCGCGCAGCACCGCCTCGTACCGGCCGAAGTCGGCCGCCCCGAAGCCCTCGTCGATCAGCAGGCACGCGACGACCGGGTCGTGGCCCGCCGCGGCGAGGAACGGCCTGTACACCGCGGGCGCGGCCGCTTCGTCCCAGCCGCCGCCGATCAGATACGTCTCCATCCGGCCGAGTCTGCCGCCCCGGCCGCCGTACCGCACCACATTTCACGGCCCGCACGGCCCGCCCGCCCGCACGGCCTGTCGGCGGGCTTCACACCATCCGGAAGACCGGGCCCTTCGGGGTGAACGGGAGGACCGCGCCGCGCGGTACGAGGTACGCGTGCTCGCGGCGCGGGCGCAGCACGTCGCACTCGGCGTCGGTGATGATCAGGACGGGCGCGGTCGGCGGGAAGTCGTCCGCGCGGTGCAGGAGGTCCAGGGCGGGCTGGAGCACGGTGCCGCCGCGCCCGTGGATGCGGACCCGGCCGGCGATGTCCGCGACCGGGACGTACCCCGCGTCGTGCGCCGCCGCGTCGCACATGATGACGCGGGCGGCGGGCACGTCGCGGGCCGCGGCGTAGGAGGCGATGGCGCCCAGCGCCTTGCCGATCAGCGTGGTGCTCATCGATCCCGAGGTGTCGAGGACGACTCCGAAGGTGCAGCGGGCCACCTCCTCGGGCGGGAAGTACCGCCCCGCACGCGGGATGTCGGGGGTGGACGACTGGCGGCGGGAGGGGCGGGCGTAGGAGCGGACCGGTTCGGGACGGGGGACGTACTCGTCGAACCAGCGGGCGAGTTGGGCGTCCCAGGCCAGCGGCGGGTGACTGAGCGCGTTGATCTCCTCCACGAGCCCGGCCGGGAGCAGCCCGCGCTCGCGCGTCGAGTGCAGGTCGAAGCCGGACATCAGGCCGCGGCGGTAGAACTCGTCGAGGTCGACCCACTCCGCCGGCCGGGCGGGCCGGGGCAGCGGCTCGCCGAGGATGTCGCCCTTGCCCTTGCCGCGCAGCGTCGCCAGCCGCCGCATCCGGCGCAGGTCGGTGGCGATGCGGTCGTAGACCTCCTCGGCGGACAGGCCGTGGAGTTCGGGATCGTGCAGCAGTCCGGCGGGCATCTCCCCGACGTCCATCTCGATCAGCCAGGCGTTGATGACGTAGTCGGCGGCGACGTTGAACAGGTACGGGTCGCGGCCGCCGCAGCGCTCGCCGTGCCGCAGGGCGGCGTGCAGCATCTCGTGGCCGAGGATGAAGCGCCATTCCTCGTCCGTGTGGTGGAGCAGCGGGTTGATGTAGATCTCGGCCGCTTCCGGGCTGACCGCGGCGATGGAGATGCCGTGCGCACGGGCGAGTTCGGCGTCCGCGACCAGCGTCATGCCCGCGGCGATCCCGCCCAGCAGCGGGTACGAGGACACGAACCAGTTGAGCGCGCGCTCCCAGGGCCGCTGCTCCACCCGGGCTCCGGTGAGGGTGTCGCGCCGGCCGCCCGCCATTTCCATCGCGGCCGACACCGTACGGGTCAGGGCGTGCGCGAGGGCGTTGCTCCAGTCCGGCGGACTGCCGCGCCAGGAGATCCACTCGGTGAGCAGCTGGTCGGGCTCGCCGGGGCCGGCGGTGCCGCAGTCGGCGTAGGCGGGCGGAACGCCGTCCCGGCGGAAGCGTTCGGCGAGCTTGTCCTCGTCGCCGTCCGGCCAGCTGCGCGGCAGGTGTTCGGGCGCTTCCCCGACGGGCATCGCGGCCAGGAAGCGGTTGACGACGACGCAGCGCGCGGCGAGGTCGAAGGCGTCGGGCTGCTCGCGCGGCCCGGCAGCGGCGGGCACATGGCCGAAGCCGAGGTGCAGCAGGCAGTGCGCGAGCGCCCAGGCCCAGGCGCCCGGCTCGGCACGGCGGTACGGGTGGGCGTGGACCGTGCCGTTGGAGGTGACCATGGCCAGGCCGCGCTCCGGACGGTGCTCACACGCGGGCAGCCGGCAGAACGAGACGTCGAGGGCGGACAGCGCGGGGTGCGCGGAGACGATCGCACACCCCTTCAGGTACGCCGCGTCCGCCAGTTCCCGCTGCTTGTCGGGCCGCTTCGCGCGGGCCTTCACCGGCGCGCCTCGACCAGCCGCGGCATGTCGCGGGCGGCCTCGACGAGGAACCAGGCGGGCAGCACGGGATTGCCGTCCATGTCGTCGGCGATGACGGTCTGGGCGACCTCGACGGAGATCTCCGCGAGCTGCACGAGCAGCGCCTTGGAACGGTAGGCGGTCTGCCGGACGGACTCGGAGGTGTGCTCCTTGCGGTCCGGCAGCTCCTTGGCGAGCCGGCCGCGGAACGCGTCGGCGAGGTAGTAGAGCAGATCGCGGTCCTCGATACGGCGCGGCCAGGGGGCGTCGCCCTTGATGATCGCGTCGATGCCGTAGGCGTTGCGGACGATCTTCGCGTAGCCGCAGAACGAGACGGCGTGCGCGGGGGTGAGCGTGCCGTGCGTGATGACCTTGAGGGTGTCCTCGTCGAGCGTCGGGCCGAAGGAGTGCAGCGCGTCGGAGAGCATGTGCCATGAGCGCGGGGTGGAGAACGCCTCCTCGGTCTTCGGCGCCTTCGACCACAGGTGGTCGGGCCGGTCGGTGAGGTAATCCGTCACCCACGGGTGGATGCCGTTCTCGCCCGCCCACACCAGCCAGTCCTTCGCGGAGGCCTGCAGGTGCACGTGGGTGAGGCGGTTGATGAGCGCGGACGCGATGGGGCGGGCGAGCGCGTTGTCGGTGGACCGGTTGCCCGCGCCGATGACGATGGAGCCCGCGGGCAGCTCGTAGGAGCCGATCCGGCGGTCCAGGATCAGCGAGTAGAACGCCTTCTGGACGTCGGGCGTCGCCGCGTTGAGCTCGTCCAGGAACAGGCAGTACGGCTCGTCGCGCGCGATGGCCTCGGGCGGGCAGAAGCGCGTCCGCCCGTCGTGGATCTGCGGCACGCCGATCAGGTCCTCCGGGGCCAGCTGGGTGCCCAGCAGCGAGACGCACTCCAGGCCGAGCGATTCGGCGAAGGCCCTGACCAGCGAGGACTTGCCGATCCCGGGCGCGCCCCAGAGGAACACCGGACGCACGGTGGCCAGCCCGAGCAGCAGCTCGGGTATACGGGTGGGCGTGACGGTGATGGCGGACTGCACGGTGCGGGCTCTCCGGGGAGGTGAGTGGAGCGGCGGGGTGAGTGGAGCGGCGGGGTGACTGGTTACCCAGCGTGACGGTCGACGATGGTCCGCACAACTGGTTTTCCGGCCGCCGCACCGCCGCCGCACCCCCGCCGCACCCACTCCTCCTTCGGAGGGGGCGCCGCCGGTTACACGTCGCCCGCGACCAGCGGGTAGTGGTCGGAGTAGTCGGTGTACGAGTACGTGGTGCCCCAGCTGGAGACCGACCACTTCGGGGAGTGCTCGTCGACGACGCGGTTGTTCCAGTGGGCCGGCCGGGCGTGGCCGTTGCGCAGCAGCGCGTGGTCCAGGCGCTGGGCCGGGTCGTTCGGGTAGCGGTCCCGGGCGACGGAGTTGGTGACGGGGTCGAAGCTGTTCGCGGGGCCCGGACCGGCGTCGGGAGCGGCCGCGTCGAGGTCCGCGAGCAGGCCCGGGTAGTCGCTGCCGTGCGCGTCGATGTTGAGGTCGCCGGCGATGATGACGGGTTCCGCGGCGGGGATGTCACGGGCGTCGAGGAAGGCGTCGATCTCCTGGTCCTGACCGTGCCGGATGCTCGCGGCCTCGCCCGATCCGCAGGAGGAGTCGTCGGCCTGGGTGTGGGTGCCGACGACGTGCACGCGGGTGCCGTTCACGTTCAGGACGACGTACACGAAGCCCTTGTTGGAGTAGTAGTCGGCGCCGCAGCCGTCCGCGTAGACGTGCTGCACCTTCTCCAGGATCGGCCACTTGCTGACGACGGCGACGCCGCCGTCCTCCGGCGTCCAGGAGCTGTACGCGCCCTCGGTGCGGTCCCAGCCGCTGGTGGAGCGGCCGAGCACGGGCGTCTGGTACGGGTAGCGGCCCTTGACGTTGCCGAGCAGCCGGTCGGAGGCGGCGTTGTCGAACGCCTCCTGGAATATGACGACATCGGCGTTCTGCGTGTAGCCCGCGTTCGCGATCAGGTCGGCGCGCTGCAACTGCCCCCAGTTCGGGTACAGGTTGCGCGACAGCATCATCACGTTGCTGGTCACGAGCTTGATCTGGGGGACCTGCGGGCTCTGCGCCGTGCCCGCCGCGTCCGCCGTACCGGCGGGGGACGCGACGGCGGGCGTGGTGGCGGCGGAACCGAGCAGGAGCACGAAGGCACAGGCGGTGGCGGCTCGGGCAAGTCTCACGGAACACTCCCGGTGAACGTGGGTGGAGAAGCAGCGGAAGCCTAGGCGGACATGGTTACCGAAGGGTAGATACGTGCGGACATCCGGTCTACGATCTGCCCCCAGATGTCAATCTGACGGAGGATCAGTGACCGCCAAACCGCTCCATGCCGCCGCCGTACTGGCCGGTGCCATCGCCCTCACCGTCGTCGGCTCCACCGCCTCGGCCGCCTCACCCGGCGGCTGGACCGAGTCCGGCACCTCGTACACCGGCTCCCTGACCGGCGGCGAGGGCGTGGCCAGCCGCGCCGACGGCTCGCTGCTCTACCGGGGTCTCGGCTCGATACCGATCGCCCTGCGCATCAAGGGCTGGAACCACGTCGGCGACCCGGACATCGCCCAGGGCCATGTCTTCGACGCCTACCAGGGCGGGGACGGCGCGACGTCGAAGATGTACGCCGTCACCACTCCCGGCGGACAGCGCTACGAGTACGTCCACCCACTCGACCCCGGCGAGGCGCTCAACAACTCCTTCGCCACCGTCTCCCCCGACGCGCAGTGGCTGGTCTCCGGCGAATGGGGCACGCAGAACCGGCTCCAGGTCTTCCCGGCACCGCTGCTCAACCCGGCCACCCCGCGCACCGGCGGCGCGCTCGCGCAGGCCGGGCAGATCACCCTGAGCCGCGCGGTCGACAACATCCAGGGCTGCGACTTCGTCTCCGGCACCCGTCTGGTGTGCGTCTCCGACGACGACGCCAAGGACCTGGTGCAGGTCGACCTCCCGCACGCGCTGGACGGCACCGCGGTCACCGGCCAGGTGACGACGCTGCTCCAGCTGCCGAAGCGCAGCATCTGCTCCGGCACGTTCGAGTCCGAGGGCATCGACTTCGACCCGCGCACCGGCACCCTGCGCGCGGAGGTCGTCCAGCCGGGCATCTGCATGGTCTCCACCTCGGTGTACTCCTACTCCCCCACCACATAGGAGCGGCCGGCACCTGCGCAGGCGCGGCCGGCACCACGGCCCGTTCATCCCCCCACCCGTAGGAGGCAGTTCATGCGTCTCATGCGTCGCCGATCGACCGTGCTCCTGTCCGTACTCGGCGCCCTGGCCCTGCTGTTCGGCGCGGCGCCCGCGTCGATGGGCGCCCAGCCCGCCGGCCCGCCCGCGCACCATCCGGTGATCTTCGTCCACGGCTACAACGCCGACCCCGGCGTGTGGGGCGGGATGATCGCCGACTTCAAGGCCGCCGGGTACACCGACGACGAACTGTTCAGCTGGGGCTATGACACCCACCAGTCGGTCAACGAGGTGCTGGCCGGCCGGTTCACCGACTACGTCAACAGCGTGCTGAGCAGCACGGGCGCGTCGAAGGTCGACGTGGTCGCGCACTCCTTCGGCAGCCTGACCACCCGCTGGTACGTCAAGTTCCGCGGCGGCACGGCCACCGTCGACCACTGGGTCTCGCTCGGCGGCCCCAACCACGGCACCTACACCTCGTGGGCCTGCGTGATCTGGGACCAGGCGTGCCGTGACATGTCGCCGGGCTCCTACGTGCAGAACCAGCTGGCGGCCGGGGACGAGACGCCGGGCGCCGTCAAGTACGCGACGTTCTGGTCGGAGTGCGACGAGGTCATCAACCCGGACAGCAGCGTCGCGCTCAGTGGCGCCGTCAACACGGACGCCGGGTGCCTGAAGCACAATGACCTGCTGGGGGACGACGGGGTATCGCAGGGAGTACGCGATTTCCTCGCCGGCTGATGACTCCCCGTAGGCTGCCCGTGTGCTGAACTACGACGCAGAAGCCGAACGGTACGACGCGACCCGCGGAGGCGTCCCCCGGGCGGAAGCCGCGGCCCGCGCCGTACTCCAACTGGTGCCGGACCGGGCCCGCACCCTGCTCGACGTGGGGTGCGGAACCGGTCTGGTGACCGAGCGGCTCGCCCGGCCGGGGCTGCGGGTCCTGGGCGTCGACGCGTCGGCCGGTATGGCGTCGGTGGCCGCCGGCCGGGTCGGACCCACCGTGGTGCTCGGCGACAGCCGGCGGCTGCCGGTCGCCACCGGGTCCGTGGACGCGGTCTGTGCCGTCTGGCTGCTGCATCTGCTGCCGGACGCCGCGGAGGTCGTCGCCGAGTGCGCGCGGGTGCTGCGGCCCGGCGGGGTGTTCATCACCACCGTCGACAAGGACTTGGCGCACGGGGTGGACAGCGACATCGACGTGCTGCTCGCCCCGCACCTCATCCCCGACGCCTACGACGAGGCCGCGGCCGTCGTCGGCTGGGCGGCGGGCCACGGGCTGCGCCCCGGCGCGGAGACCTCCTTCACCGGCCACGGCCAGGGCCGGTCCCCGGCGCTGACGGTCGAGAAGATCCGCGCCGGATACTTCGCCTCCGCCCTGGAGTTCAGCCCGCGCCAGGCCCAGGGCGTCATCGAGGGCCTGGGCGCGCTGCCGGGCCAGCACACCCCGCGCCCTGACCCCGTCTACCGGCTGCTCACCCTGGGCAAGGACGCCTGACGGCCTCGTCCGCGCGGCCGGTGGGGCCGGTGGGCCGGCGGTTGGCGGGTCGGCGGGGCTACTTCGACAGTTCGTGGAGCGTCGCGACGACCCACTCCTCCGTCAGTCCCTTGGTGACCCCCAGGCCCACCAGGGCCTGGGCGGCGGGGTCCTGTTCGTCGCTGAGGACGCCGAGCAGGATGTGCTCCGTGCCGATGTAGTTGTGCCCGAGGCGCAGCGCCTCGCGCAGGACGAGGTGCAGCGCCTTCTTGCCGCCGGCGGTGATCGGCATGTGGCCCTGCACCGGTTCGGTCTCCCCGCCGGGGGTGCTGACGGCGGCGCGGACCGCCTCCGGCGGCGCGCCCAGTTCGACCATGGCGCGGCAGGCCAGCCCTTCCGGCTCATGGAGCAGGCCGAGGACGAGGTGTTCGGTGCCCAGGCTCGTGTGCAGCGCGGCGCGCGCCTCCTCCTGGGCGCTCTTGACCGTGTTGCGGGCGCGGTTGGTGAAGCGGCCGAAGAGGGAGTCGAGCGGCAGGTCGAGGTCGTCGGGGGTTCTCGGTACGAAGCGCTTCTGTACGGCCTGCTTGCTGACGCCCATGTTCTGGCCGATGTCGGTCCAGGAGGCGCCGGCCCTGCGGGCCTGGTCCACGAAGTGGCCGATCAGATGGTCGGCGACTTCGCCGACGTGCTCCGCCAGGGTCACCGCGTCGGAGAGGTTCTGCAGCGGGTCGCCGTCCGGGTGCCGTTCCTTGACGTGGGAGATGAGGTCGTCGAGTCGTACTGGATGTCCCGTCATGCGTCAACTTTAAGTTGACGATCGGAGGGCGTCAACCCTTGGTTGACGATTGCCGTGGCCGACAGGTCCCCCGTTCCGGGGATGCGGATCGTCTTCCGGCCGGACGTGGCGGCCACGCCCGGCCGGGAGCGTGGACGGTAGGGAAACCACCGTGCTCGGCCAGCAGTCCCCGCCCACCGCCTCGGACGGCGGACCACGCCGGCCCGCCGCGCCCTGCGGGCCGTGGCCATCGCCGCCTGCCTCCCGTATCTCGCACTCAAGGTCGCCTGGCTCTCCGGCAGCACCGTCGGCATCCCGACCGGCAGTTCGCTGCGCGGCAGCCTGGACGACAGCGCCTTCTACGCCGTCAACGTCCTGACCGTCGCGATGGACCTGACCTACGCTGTGCAGATGCTCCTCGGGATGCTCGTTCTCGTCGCCGGCGCCCATCTGCTCGCGGAACGCGCGGCGGCGCACGGCACGACCGCCGCCTCCCGGCGTGGCTGACCGAACGGACCGGCCGATGCGGGGGCCGACGCCCAGGACGGCAAACGATCCGACGCGGTCGGTGTCCCGGGCGCGTGGCGCGCTGTTCCGGGCGGCCGGCGCGCTGTTCGGCCGGCGGGCCCGGCTGCGCTGGGTCCATCTCATCCTCGGCGGCGCGCTGTTGATGCCGTTCTACCTGCTGACGAACACCGCGCTGAACGTCGTTGCGCACGCCGACGAGGGCAGCGCCGCGTGGGTCGCGCAGCAGTTCGGGGCCTTCGCACTCGCCCTCCCCATCGCGGCGGCCGCCGCCGCGGCCTTCCCCCTCGTACGCGATCTGGAGGGCTCGGCCGCGCGGGCGCTCGGCGCCGGCCCCGAGGGCGGGCCCGCGCCCTCGGAGGACCGGACGTGGGCGGCACGGGCCCGGACGTCCTGCTGGTTCGTGCTGCACGTGGGGCTCGGCGGCATCGTCAGCGGAATGACCCTGGCCGTTCCGCCGGGCGCCGTGGTGCTGCTGGCGCTGCCGTTCTCCGCGCGGCTGCGCGAGAACGAACTCCCCTGGTCCCGCCCGCTCACCCTCGGCCATCACGTTCTGACCCCATTCGCCGCCGTGCTCCTGCTGGCCGCGCTCGCGCTCACCGCCAAGGGTGCGGCGTCGCTCCTGGCGCGCTGCTCCCCCGAGCTGCTCGGGCCGACCCCCGTCGACCGGCTGGCCGCCGCCGAACAGCGCACCGTACGGCTGGCCCTGCGCAACCGGCTCGCCCGCGAGTTGCACGACTCGGTGGGTCACGCGCTGAGCGCGGTGACGCTGCAGGCCGGCGCCGCGCGCAAGGTGCTCGACCGCGATCCGGAGTTCGCCCGGCAGGCCCTGGCCGCCATCGAGGAGACCACCCGGCGCGCGGTCGCCGAACTCGACGACGTACTCGGCCTGTTGCGCGAGGACGGCGACGGCTCGACCGCTCCCCCGGGGCCCACCCTGGACGGCCTCGACGCCCTGCTCGGGCAGACGCGGGCGGCGGGCGTCCCGCTGGACGCGTCCGTCGAGGGCGATCTCGGCACGGTGCCGCCGATGGTCTCCCGCGAGGCGTACCGGATCGTGCAGGAAGGCCTCAGCAACGCGCTGCGGCACGCGGGACAGGTCCCGGTCCGGCTGCGGATCGCGCTGACGGACGACGAGTTGGAGATCGAGATGATGAACCCGGTGACGGCGGCCCCCTCCCGCAGAACAGGCGGCGGACGCGGCCTGATGGGCGTCGAGGAACGCACGTCCGTCCTGCGCGGCCGCTTCGAGGCGGGAACCGACGGTTCACAGTGGCGGCTGCGCGTCGCCCTGCCGCTGGGGGCGGGGACCCGATGAACCTGCGGATCGTCCTCGCCGACGACGAGCGGATGGTGCGCACCGCGCTGCGCGCGATCCTGGAGAGCGAACCGGACATGGAGGTCGTCGGCGAGGCCGCCACCGGCGCCGAGGCCATCCCCCTGGTGCGCGAACTGCGTCCGGACGTCGTCCTGATGGACGTCCGAATGCCGGAGATCGACGGCATCCGCGCCACCGAGCAGCTGGTGCGCACCATGACGGATCCACCGCGCATCGTCGTCGTGACGACCTTCGAGAACGACGCGTACGTCTACGAGGCGCTGCGCGCCGGCGCCTCCGGCTTCCTGCTGAAGCGCGCGGGGGCGGACCAACTCGTCCAAGCCGTACGGCTGGTGAGCCGCGGCGATTCCCTGCTCTTCCCGGCGGCCGTACGCGCCCTCGCCGCCCGCTACGCCCCCGTCGACCCCTCGCAGGCCCTCCGCGACCGCCTCACCGAGCGCGAGGCCGAGGTACTGCGCCTGATGGCGTCGGGCCTGTCGAACGCGGAGATCGCCGAACGTCTCGGCCTCGGCCCCGAAACCGCCAAGACCCACGTCGCCCGGATCCTCGCCAAACTCGGCGCCCGCGACCGCACCCAGGCCGTCATCGCCGCCTACGAATGCGGCTTCGTGGTGCCCGGTTGATGCGGGTTGGTGGCACCGGCCCAGGAAGTAGGCTTCGGTCCGGTAACGGCCCGGTCTCGATTCGGGGAACCAATGGCCGTCGTTCTGCGTCATATTCAGCATGAATGATCTTCCTGTACGCATACGCCCTGCCGAGATGGACGACCTGGACGCGGTCGTGAGCATCCACACGGCGGCGTGCGCCGCGGCGTACCGGGAGGGCGCCGCGGCCGGAGCGGAGCCCGACGCGGCGGGCGGGCTGCTCTCGCGGTTCAACGGGTGGGCGCGGGCCATCCAGTTGCCGGGGAAGACGACGCTGATCGCCGAGGCCGACGGGGAGGTGGTGGGCGTGCTCTCCATGGAGTCGGACGCGCCCGGCACCGCGCTGGAGCTGTCGCAGATCCATGTACGGCCCGGCCAGTGGCGGCGCGGGATCGGCGGCCGGCTGCATGCGGCGTACGTCCAGTCCCTGCGCGAGACGGGCGTACTCACCGGGCTGGCCGGGGTGTGGGAGCACAACGACCGGGCGCGGGCGTTCTACACCCGGCTCGGGTGGCGGCCGGACGGAACGGTGGAGACGAACGGGGACGGCCTGCGCCGGCTGCGGCTGCGCCTTGAGGTCTGATGGCCGTCCTTCGTTTTTGATCGATCGTTCTTGACCGATCGTTCTTGATACAGGTAGCGTCCTTCTCGTGGCCAGGACCAAGGAATTCGATCCGGACGCCGCGCTGCAGTCGGCCCTTGAGCTGTTCTGGCGGCGCGGCTACGAGGCGACGTCGATGGCCGACCTCGTCGAGCACCTCGGCATCGCCCGCGCCAGCATCTACGGGACGTTCGGCAGCAAGCACGGGCTGTACGTCAGGGCGCTGGAGCGGTACGGCGAGCTCTGCGACCCGGGCCTGATGGAAGAGCTGTCCCAGCCGGGACCCGCGCTTCCCGCGGTCCGTTCCGTGGTGACGCGCTTTGCCGAGGAGTCCGCCTCCGACGACCTGCGGCGCGGCTGTTTCATCACCAACACCGCCGTCGAGCTGGCTCCGCACGACCGCGTCGCGGCCCGGCGCGTCGAGGCCAGCTGGGACTGGCTGGAGACGGCGCTCACCTCGGCCCTCACCCGCGCCGGAGCCCAGGGGGAGCTGCCCGAAGGGCGCGATCCCCGGGCGCTGGCGCGGCTGTTGCTGGTGCTCATGCAGGGCATGCGGGTGGTCGGCAAGGCCGGCCAGGACCCGGCCCGCGTCAGGGACGCGGCGGCACAGGCCCTCTCGCTCCTCGACTGACCGTCCGGGTCCGGAGTGGATCCTTGCACGCCTCCATTCGAGAACGATCGATCCAATATCAGGCCAGAAGGGCGCAGGGGGACATGTCGTCGAAGCACGGCTTCGCGCTGCTCGGAACCATCCAGGCCACACTCATCTTCACCATCATGATCCTCATGGTGCCGCTCCCCCGGATAGCGCGGGAGTTCGGCCTCGACCCGTCACAACTCCTGCTGCTCAGCGCCGCGTACGGACTCTCCTTCAGCGGACTGCTGCTCCTCGGCGGCCGGCTGGCCGACCGGCACGGCGGGCGACGGATGCTGGTGGTCGGTCTGTCGGTCTTCGCCGCCGCCTCGGCGGCGGGCGCCCTGGCGCCCGGCTTCACCGTGCTGACGGCCGTCCGGTTCGCGCAGGGGCTCGGCGCCGCACTGACCGCTCCGGCCGCGATGGCCCTGGTACGCGCCCTGTTCCCGGCCGCCGCCGGCTACGACCGGGCCATGGCGACATGGGGCGGGCTCTCCGTCCTCGGCGCGACCGCCGGGAGCCTGTTCTCCGGTGCCGTGACGACCTGGGTCTCCTGGCGGCTGACGTTCCTCGTCCCGGTGCTCGTCGCGCTGGCCGGGCTCGCGCTCGCCCCCCGGCTGCTGCCCGCCGACCCGCCCCGCGCCGACGCACCACCACCGCTCGACGTACGCGGCGCCGTGACGGCGACCGCGGGCATCACCGCGGCCGGCTACGGACTGGTCGCCGCCGGGGAGCGCTCCTGGGCGTCGGCCGCCGTACTCGTTCCGCTGGCCGCGGGCGTGCTCCTGCTCATCGCCTTCGTACTCGTCGAACGCCGGGCCCGTGAACCGCTGTTGCCGCCCGGTTTCCTCCGCGACACCCGGCGCGTCACCGCGCTGGCCGCCATCATGATGACGGCGGCGGGCACCGCTCTCACCTTCTTCCTGCTCGCCCTCTACCTCCAGCAGGTGCGCGGCTGGACACCGCTGCGGACCTCCGCCGCCTTCGTTCCGTACGCCGCCGCCCTCGTCGGCTCGGGCCGCGCCGCCGGTCCGCTCATCAGGCGGTACGGGGCCCGCGCGGTCACCGCCGGCGGACTGGCACTCGGCGCCGCCGGGCTCCTGCTGCTCGCCGGCCTCGACGCGCGGTCGCCGTACGCGACGGGCCTGCTCCCCGGCCTCCTCCTGCTGCCCGCCGGAGCCGGCCCCGCGTTCGCGGGCGCCACCGTGCTCGCCACCGCCGGGGTGCCGCGCCGGCGGACGGGGCTGGCGGCCGGCGTCATGAACACCGCCATGGAACTCGGGCCGACCATCGGCCTGGCCGCGCTGATGTCGGTCGCGGCCACCCGTTCCACACCCGTCGCCGGCTACGCGGCGGCTTTCGGCGCCGCCGGCATCGGCTACGCACTCACCGCGGTGGCCGCCGCGCTGGCCCTGCGCCCGCGCCCCGTACCGCCGACCCTCGCGACCCCACCCACCACTCCCCTCCCACCACTCACCACCAAGGAGTTGTCGTCATGACCTCACGCTTCACCGGCAGGACCGTCCTCGTCACCGGTGCCGGATCCGGTATCGGCCGGGGCATCGCCCTCGCCTTCGCCCGGGAGGGGGCCAGGGTCGCCGTCGCCGGACGCACGGCGGAGCCGCTCAAGGAGACCGCCGCGCTCATCGGGGCCGAAGGCGGCGAAGCCGCCGTCGTCACCGCCGACATCACGCGCTCTCAGGACGTACAGCGCCTGGTCCAGGACACGGTGGAGCACTTCGGCGGACTCGACATCGCCGTCAACAACGTCGGCATCCTGACGACTCCGGCCCCCGTCGCCGACATCTCCGAGGACGACTGGCGGGCGAGCCTCGACACCAACCTCACCGGCACCTGGCTCTCCATGAAGTACGAGATCGCCCACATGCGCGCCCACGGCGGCGGCGCCATCGTCAACGTCTCCTCCAACCTCGGCGCCCACGGCCGCGGCCGGAACCTGGGCGCGTACGTCGCCGCCAAGGCCGCCGTCAGCGCCCTCACCCGCAACGCCGCCCTCGACCACATCGCCGACGGCATCCGCATCAACGCGGTCAGCCCCGGCCCGGTCGACACCCCCATGTCCACCAGCCCCGGCGAGACCCCCGCCGACAAGGCGGCCCGCATGCGCCGCGACGTCCCCGCCGGCCGGGCCGGCTCCCTCGACGAGATCGCCGCCGCGGTGCTCCATCTCGCGTCCCCCGAGGCCGGGTTCACCGTCGGAGCCGACCTCGTCCTGGACGGCGGCCTCACCGCCTGACCCACAGAAATCCGGGCGACACCCAGCGATCACCCGGCTAAGCTGACGTCGTCCAGGTGCGCAGGCAACGGTTACTTCCCTTCAGGAGGACGTGGTACCGGGTTCGACTCCCGGTCGGCGGCCCAGCCGCCGGTAGCTCAACGGATAGAGCGCGTTTGTCACCGTCGCCGACTCAGATCTCTGGACACCTACGCGAACAGGCGCCCCCTTCCGCTCCGGCGGAAGGGGGCGCTCTGCTGTCCGGGACGTCGGCGGCCGGCCACCGGACGCCGGCCACCGACGCCGGAAGGGCGGCACCCGGTCTCCGGGTGCCGCCCTTCCGCTGTGCAAGGAACTCCGCTGTGCAAGGAACTCCGCTGTGCAATGAACTCCGCTGTGCAGTGAACTACGAGCAAGGGCGGCAGGAATTGAACCTGCGACATCTGGTTTTGGAGACCAGCGCTCTGGCCATCTGAGCTACGCCCCCTGGTGTTGGGGCAACTCTCCCGGCTCCGGCAGGTCCGGTGCAAACGGGTTTTCGGGGAGGGGCCGGTCAGGGCGCTCGGCGAGCCAGTCGCGCAGGACGCCGTGGAGGGTTTCGGCGCCGGCCAGGGGGTGTTCGGGTTCGGTCAGGGTGCCGGGGAAGAGGAGGAAGGGGCGGCTCTGGTCGCCGCCGAGGCCGCCGTGGGAGCCCGCTTGCTGCTCGAAGGCGTGGACGGCGCCGGTGGCGGGGTCGTAGGAGGAGTTGACCATGAGGTCGGCGACGTGCGGGAAGCCGTCGGTGCGGCGGACCGTTTCCGCGGCGCCCTTGCCGAACGGGGCGAGAGGGTCGGCGCCACGGATGCGGCCGGTGTCGAGTTCGTGTTCCGAGCCGCCCGCGCCCAGCGCGAGCGGGCCCCGGGTGGCGCTGCGGACGAGGACGAAGCCGATGCCCGGGTGGTCCACCAGGGTCTTCAGCAGGGTGGGGTGGCGCTGGTCGATCTCCTCGCGGGTGACGCGGCCGGGGAGGTCGGGGAAGGTGACGAGGCCGAGGTTGCCCGAGGCCAGGACCACCGGGTCGGAGGGCGGGCCCGCGCACTCCTTCTCCTCCTCGGGGTGCCGGCCGCGTTCGTCCCGGTGGAGCGCGGTGCGGGCCGCCGTCCTGGCCTCCGCGCCGCTCACGCTGCGCCCGGCGCGGCGCGGTACGGGGAGGTCGCAGCCGGCGCGGACGAGTTCCTTCAGCGTCAGTCCGTACGCGTCGGCGAAGGTCTGGCCGTGGCTCTGGCCGTGGTCGGAGAGCAGCACGATCCGGTACGGGCGCGGGGCGTAGCGGGCGGCGTCGGCGATGAGCCGGATCGAACGGTCCAGCCGGTTGAGCACCTTGAAGGCGTCGCGGCTGCGGGGCCCGGAGTGGTGGGCCACCTCGTCGTACGCGACGAGGTCCGCGTAGACCGCGGTGCGGCCGGCGAGCATGTCGCCGATCACGGCGGCGACGGCGACATCGCGTTCGATGACGGTCGCGAAGGCGCGCAGCAGCGGGTACAGGCCGCCGCGTTTGATGCGCGGCCGGTCGCGGCGCAGCCGGGAGGCCGTCGACTCGACGATCTCGCGGGCGACTTCGGCGACGAAGGACCAGGCGGTGCGTACGGCGTTGGCGGGGTCGGAGAAGTAGGCGAAGTAGCCGGACCGGGAGCGGCGGAAGGTGCCGCGCCGGGCCGCCGCCGACATCACCAGCGCCATCTGGTCCGCGCCGCCGCTGAAGAGGTTGCCGCGGCTCGCGCCGTCCTCGGCGAGCAGACCGCGCGAGCCGGTGCGCTCGACCGCCCGGCGTTCCAGTTCCGCGGCGCTGGAGGGCCGGTTGCAGACCATCAGCTGCCCGGTGTCCTTCTCGAACCAGCGGAAGGCGGGCACGTCATGGTTGGAGCCGTGCAGGATGCCGAGCTGGCTGGCGCCGGTCTGGCTGCTCCAGTCGGTGCGCCACGGCAGCAGCCGGTGGCTGCTGTCCAGCCACCCGGCGACGGTCTCCATCGCCGGCGGTCTGGTCCGGCCGCCGCGCTGCGAGGGGCGGACGGCCTCGCGCAGTACGTCGTGGCCGACGCCGTCGAGCTGGAGGAAGACCGTGCCGGGAGGCGCCGGCTCCGCCGCGCCGCGCTCGGGCCTGCGGCGGCCCGCGAGCCGCGCGAGCCGGCGTCCGTACGCCTCGTCGTCGCGCACCGCGAGCGCGGTGCTGGTCGCCGACGAGGTCGCCGACATCACGGCGGCGATGACGACGGCGGTCGCGGGGGTGACCTCGCCGTGCGGGGTGAGCCGCAGCGCGATCAGCAGCAGCGACCCGTTGAGGAAGAAGACCAGCATGCCCAGCACCAGCGCCGGGACCATCAGCAGGGCGCGCACCAGCACCGGCCAGACCAGGGCGCTGAGCACACCGAAGGCGCCCGCGCCGATCCCGGCCGTGACCGCCATCTGCGGGGGGTCGTCGCCCTTCGGCGACTGGATGCTGAAATCGGGCAGGATCCCCGCCAGGACGGCCAGCGTCGCCGCCGACACCGCCCAGACGATCACCACCCGCGCGGCGGCCCGCCCCATGGACCGCCACCGCCACCGCCGCAGCACGCCCAGCTCACCTCACGTCCCGTTCCGCGGCCCGGTCACCGGCACCGCCGGCTCCGGGAAACTGCTCCACGCCGTCCACCCTGCCACAACGTCCCCCGGCCGCCGGTCAAGCCACCCCCGGCGGCCACCCCTGGCGGGCACCCCCGGCAGGCGCTCCCGCACCGGCCAGGTGATCGGCATAGGGTCGGGGACAGCGGGCAGGGGCGGACGGACGACGGTGCGGCGGAAGGACGGTTCCGGTGGCGGTGGAGATCACGTGGTGGGGGCATGCCACGGTGACCGTGCGGGACTCGGGCGTCCGGGTGCTGACGGATCCGCTGTTCGTGAGCCGGCTCGCGCATCTGCGACGGCGGCGCGGGGCCGTGCCACCGCCCGAGGCGGCGGTCGCGGACGTCGCCGTCGTCTCCCATCTGCACGCCGACCATCTGCATCCCGCCTCGCTGGCCCGGCTCTCACCCGGCACGCGGGTACTGGTGCCGCGCGGCGCTCCGCAGGCCGTGCCGGGGCTGCGGCGGCTGCGGGAGCTCGACCTGGTCGAGGTGGTGGCGGGCGACGAGGTACGGGTCGGCCCGCTGACGATCCGCGCGGTGCCCGCGGCACACGACGGGCGGCGGCTGCCGTACGGTCCGCACCGCGTCGCCGCGCTCGGGTACGTCGTGCACGGTGAGGCCCGGACGTACTTCGCCGGGGACACCGGGCTGTTCGACGCGATGGCCGACGAGGTCGGACCCTGTGACGCGGCGCTGCTGCCGGTCGGCGGCTGGGGCCCGTTCCTGGGCACGGGGCATCTGGACGCCGGACGGGCCGCGCAGGCCCTGGCCCGGCTCGCGCCCGGAGCGGCGGTCCCGATCCACTACGGAACGTACTGGCCGGTGGGCATGGACGCGGTCCGGCCGCATGAATTCCACTCCCCGGGCACCGAGTTCGTCCGGCAGGCCGCGCTGCTCGCGCCGGAGGTGGCCGTGCACCGGCTGGACCACGGCGAGAGCGTACGGCTGGCGGCGGCACGGTGATCCGCTTTCTCGCGGAGACGGCGTCGTCCCCCACCTCGCAGACCACCCAGCAGGCGGTCGGCTATCCGACGCTCTTCCTGCTGGTGGTGCTCGGCTCGCTGGTGCCGGTGATCCCGACCGGGGCGCTGGTCAGCGGCGCGGCCGTGGTCGCCTTCCACCAGACGTCGCCGTTCGCGCTCGCGCTGGTCTTCGGGGTGGCGGCGCTCGCCGCGTTCCTCGGCGACGTCGGTCTGTACTGGCTCGGGCAGCGCGGGATCCGCTCCAGGAACGGCTCGCGCTGGCTGCATCGTCTGCAGAGCCGGGCGGATCCGGATCATCTGGCCAAGGCCCAGCGGCAGCTCGACGAGCACGGGGTGGCGGTCCTGGTGCTGTCCCGGCTGATCCCGGCCGGCCGGATCCCGGTGATGGTGGCCTGTCTGCTCGGCGAGCTGCCGCTGCGCCGTTTCGTGCGCGGGGACATCGCGGCCTGTCTGGCGTGGGCCGCCGCGTACCAGCTGATCGGGATCGTCGGCGGTTCGCTCTTTCCCGAGCCCTGGCAGGGCGTGGCGCTCGCGGTGGGCATCGCCTTCCTCGTCGCGCTGGTGCCGCAGGTGTGGCGCCGGGCGGGGCGGAAGGCCGGCCCGCCCGGCGAATAGCGAATAGCGAATAGCGACAGTCGGCTACGGCTCGCGGCTCAGTACCCGTGAGGCCCCGACCGGCAGGTCCCAGAGCCCCTCGCGGGGACGTCCGGTGGCGGCCCAGGCCGCCCGCACCCGCGCCAGCGGTTCGAGCGGCGGCTCGGCCGAGAGCAGGAACGTGGCCCAGTGCATGGGCGCCATGGCGGCGGCGCCCAGGTCGAGGCAGGCCTGGACGGCCTCCTCCGGGTCGGTGTGGACGGGGCTGAGCATCGCCCGGGGGTCGTACGCGCCGATCGGCAGCAGCGCCAGGTCGATGCCCGGATGGGCGCGGCCGATCTCGGTGAACCAGTGGCCGTAGCCGGTGTCACCGGCGAAGTAGACGCGCTGCCCGTTCCGGTCGGACAGCACCCAGCCGCCCCACAGCGAACGGCAGGTGTCGGTGAGGGTCCGCTTGCTCCAGTGGTGCGCGGGCACGAAGTCGAGGCGCACACCGCGCAGTTCCACCGCCTCCCACCAGTCGAGTTCCGTGACGTGGGTGAAGCCGCGGCGGCGGCACCAGCGGGCGAGTCCGGCGGGGACGAAGAGCGGGGTGTCGCGCGGCAGCCGTCTGAGGGTGGGCGCGTCGAGGTGGTCGTAGTGGTTGTGGCTGATGACGACCGCGTCGATGTGCGGCAGTTCCTCCCAGGCGACACCCACCGGGGTGACGCGGGCCGGGGTGCCGAGGATCTTCTCCGACCAGACGGGGTCGGTGAGGACGGTGAGCCCGCCGATCCGCAGCACCCAACTGGCGTGCCCGGCCCAGGTGACGGCCACGGTGTCGGCGTCGACTTCCGGCAGCGGGCCGGGTTCCACGGGCAGCCCGGGAACGGTGGCGAGGGATTCGGCGGTGGGGCGCAGGCCGCCCTCGCGCAGGGTTCTGGCCATCTCGCGGAACCCGGGGAGCGGGGCGGTGAGCCGGTCCGCGAAGGATCTCGGCCATACGCGGCGTTCACCGGGCGGACGTGGCTCGGCGAGGGCGCGCTCGGTCTGATCGGTCATCGAGTCTCCCATCCGTTGGCGGCGCGGGCTCGGACGGGCGCGGTGGGACGCGCCCCCGGTCACCGACCGTAGTTCAGCCGGCCGTCAGTTCGGTGAAGGCCGCCTCGAGTTCTGTCAACGCTTGGGAGACGTGTGGGACTTCCAGCGGATCGATCGCGTCGAGTGCGCCCCGCCGTTCCTGGTCGGTGCCGCCGTGCAGCGGGCCGGTGTCGATCCTGACCCGGAGCGCGGCCGGGTCGTCGCCGAACCGGTGGCCGCCGAGGACCCGCCGGCCGAGCCGCAGGGAGAGGTGGCGTTCGAGGGCGGGCGCGTCGGGGAGGTCGTGGGTGTCGTGGGAGGTCAGTTCGGCGTAGAGCTGGAAGCCAGCCTGGGGCGGGCGGCACAGGGCGCCGGCGCCGGTGACGGCACGGTACGCGCCGGCCCCGACGGCCGCGTGCAGCCGGTTCGCGGCGGCGGTGTGGGCGCGTACGTCGTCCGGTTCGGTCAGGGCGTACGACGCCGCCGAGGCGACCGGCGCCAGCAGGACGGCCCGCATCTCGGCGCAGCCCCGCGCCACCCGCTCCCGCAGTCCGGTGCCCTCGTCGGAGTCCGGGAACCTGGCCAGCGCGACCGGACAGCAGGTGGGCGCGAGGGATCCGCCGAGGTCGGTGAGGACGATGGTCCGCTCGGGAAGCATCTCGGCGGGGCTGAGCAGCACCGTGCCGGGGTCGTGTCGGGTGTCGCTGTACGTCTCGTCGGAGACCACGATCAGCCCCGCCTCGGCGGCCGCCTCACAGCTCTCGTGCAGCAGCTCGGGCGAGGTGACGGTGCCGGTCGGGTCGTCCGCCGGCGACAGCAGGAGCACCCGCGGGTCCGCGCCCTCCGTCCGCGCCCGGCGGACGGTCTCCAGCAGGGCGAACGGGTCCGGTGCCCCGCCGCCCTCCGCCGGCGTCGGTACGGCGAACACCTCGCGGCCGAGCAGCCGGGCGACGGGCGCCTGCCAGGCGGCGGAGGGCCGGGCGAGCACCAGACCGCCGCCGGTGGCGGCGAGGATCGCGAGCAGCAGCGGCTCGGCGCCGGGTGCGGCCACGATGCGCCCCGGATCGGTCCACAGCCCGCGGCGTCCCCAGTACCCGGCCGCCGCCTGCCGCACCGCCGGGCTGCCGCCGGCCGGTTCCGGCCCGCCGCCGCCCACGAGGTGCGCGGTCCAGTACGCGGGGACGGGCAGCCCCGGATCGGGCCTGAGGTCGTACGGGGTCGTCCCCTGCATCCGTGCCTCCGGTGGGTCAGTGGCTGCGGCCACCTTCCCAGTCGGCGCGCGCGCCACAGGAGTGCCATGCCCTCCCGCCGCGCCGCCCACCCGTTTGCGCCGGGGCCGGGTTCGCGTCGATCCGACCGTGAGCGGCTCGGGGGAGACCCGGTCCGGCTCGGGTGTGACTCGGGTCCCGCTCCCGCGCGGCTCCCTCAGAGTCACGCGCGGCTCCCTCAGAGTCACGCGCGACTCGCTCAGAACCCGCCGAGCAGGAGTTCCGGCAGGTCGCGCATCTCGTCGAAGACGACCGTCCCCGGGCCTTCGAGCCAGGCCCGCGGCGTGAGCCCGCCGTAGTAGCCGAAGGCGCGCATGCCCGCCGCGCGGGCCGCTTCGACGCCGAAGCGGCTGTCCTCGACCACGACGCAGTGGGCCGGGTCCGCGCCCATCGCGCGGGCAGCGTGCAGGAAGAGGTCGGGGGCCGGCTTGCCGTGCTCGACCTCGGACGCGCTGAAGATCCGGCCCTCGAAGCGGGAGTGGAGGCCGGTGAGCCCGAGCGAGTGCCGCAGTCCCGGGTGGGTGTTGCTGGACGCGACGCAGGTGGGGAGGGTGATCAGGCCGAGGGCCTCGGTGATGCCGTCCACGGCGGTCAGTTCGGCCTCGAACACCGACCGGTACCAGGGCCGGTAGCGGTCGTACCAGCCCTCGGGGAGCGGCCGGCCGAGCTGCTGCTCGATCGAGGCGGTCAGGTCGCGGTGCGAGCGGCCGACGAAGCGCTCGACGATCTCGGCCTCGGTCAGCGGCCAGCCGAGTTCGGCCAGCATCAACGCGTCGACGCGGACGGCGAGGCGCTCGCTGTCCACCAGGACGCCGTCGCAGTCGAAGATCACCAGGTCTATTCGATCATCAGCCACCCGGGCATCCTAGGGGAGCGGGGTGGTATCGATGGCCGTTGCCCGGGTAGCCGCTAGCGCATGAAGCAACGCGCCAGGGCCCAGTCCTTGAAGATGTGGGACCACCAGCTGTTCCACCAGGTCGCCAGCCGTCGCTGGCCGGGCGCCGAGCCCGTGCTGCCCCGGCTGAGCCGCAGCGCCAACCACGGGCTGCTGTGGTTCGGGGTGGCCGCCGGGATCGCCGCGGTCGGCGGGAAGCCCGGCCGGCGGGCGGCGCTGCGCGGGGTGGGGTCGCTGGCGCTGGCCTCCGCGACGGTGAACACCGTGGGCAAGCGGGCCGTCCGCCGGGCCCGTCCGATACTGGAATCCGTCCCGGTGATACGCCGTCTGCGGCACCAGCCCTTCACCACCTCCTTCCCCTCCGGGCACGCGGCCTCGGCCGCCGCCTTCGCGACCGGGGTCCTCATGGAGTCGGGCCGCTGGGGCACGGTGGTGGCACCGATCGCCGCCTCGGTGGCGTTCTCCCGGGTCTACACGGGGGTGCACTACCCGAGCGACGTGGTCGCCGGTGCGGCGTTCGGCATGGGAGCCGCCCTCGTGGTGCGGGCGCTGATCCCCACTTCGAACGGGCCGGCCGCCGACGTGGGCCCGGCCGTGAACGCCCCTTCGCTGCCGGCCGGGCGCGGGCTGTTCGTCGTGGTCAACGAGGCGTCGGGACCGCCCGCGCTGCTCAACCCGCCCGCCGACCGGATCCGCGCCGCGCTGCCGGAGGCCGGGGTCGCGGAGCGCTCGGAGGACGACGACCTGGCGGAGCTGCTGGAGAAGGCCGCCCAGCAGGCGGTCGAGCACGACGGTTCGCTCGGGGTGTGCGGCGGCGACGGAACGGTCACCCTGGCCGCGTCGATCGCCCTGCGGCACGGCCTTCCGCTGGTGGTCTTCCCGGGCGGAACCCGCAACCACTTCGCGCTGGACCTCGGCATCGAAACGGTCGAGGACGCCGCCGCGGCGGTCGTGGCGGGCACCGCGGCGGCCGTCGACCTCGCCACGTACACCTCGTACGACACGCCGGGCGGCGCCGAGGCCGTCCCCTTCGTGAACACGTTCAGCATCGGCTCGTACCCGGAGCTGGTGCGCATCCGCGAGCGCTGGTCGCGGCGGGTGGGCAGCTGGCCGGCGAGCGTGCTGGCGGCGGTGCACGTGCTGCGCACGTCCGAGCCGGTCGACGTCGAGATCAACGGGCGCCGCCGGTCGGTCTGGCTGATCTTCGCCGGGAACTGCGAGTACTCCAGTGTCGGGCTCGCGCCGGTGCGCCGCCGCGATCTGAACGACGGGATCCTGGACGTACGCATCGTGGACGGCGGACCGTTCGCCCGCACACGGCTGCTCGGGGCCGCCGTGACCGGCTTCCTCACCCGCTCCCCCGTGTACTCCGCCGCCAAGCTGCGCCGGCTGCGGATCCGCGGTCTGGCCGCGGGAAGCCATCTCGCCTACGACGGCGAGGTGGTCCCCGCGCCCTCGGAGCTGCTGCTGGACAAACTGCCCAGCGCCCTGGTGGTCTACCGGCCGTGAGCCTGCGGGACGCCGGGCGACGGGATGCCGGGCGGGGCCGGGGCCGTCGCGGCCCCGGCCCGCATCCGGATCATGCGGCCGGGCCTGCGCCCGGCCCTGATCCCGACAGGGCGGCCAGCGCCCGCACCCCGGGACCGGCGATGCTCAGCGCGTCCGGGGAGCCGGTGTCGATGGAGAGCGTGAGCTCGTCGGACGGCCAGCTGCCGCTGAGGGCGGACAGCGGCACCAGCCGGTAGCGCTGCGTACCCGGCAGGGCCTGCGCCATCCGCTCCTCGGAGGTGAACACCGGCACCAGCTTGACCCCGTCCTCCTGCTCGTACACCGGCAGCTGGATCCCCTGCGGCGCCGCCGGGTCCTGCTCCGGTGCGTCGGGGTCGGGGTCGCCGGGTCCGCCGGGAACGGGAAGGAGCACGTCACTGAGGGCGAGGGTGCTCAGTGCGATCACGTTCTCGCCGCCCTGGGCGATCTCGTGGAGGGCTTGCTGCGCCGGGGGCAGGGCGCCATTGGAATGGATGTCGGTCATGGCTACGAGTCCTTTCGGCGGCTGAACCTCCCGCGTACCCCACCGAGGGCCGGAACATGCCGTCCAGGATCCAGAACCGGCTGGCCGGACCGAGGGCGCTGTGGTTACGGTGCGTGCATGGTTGCCAAGTCGCCCTCGCCCACCGTCCTGACCGGCCGCTTCGTCCGGCTCGAACCGCTCGGACCGGAACATGTGCCGGATCTGTTCGCCGCCGGAGGCGGTGACGAGGAGGTCTGGCGCTGGCTGCCCGCGGAACCGCCGCGCACGGAGGAGGAGCTGCGTGATCTCGCGATCACGGTCTGCGCACAGAGCCGGGAGGCGGGCGGTGTCGCCTACGCCGTGATCGAGCTCGGCAGCGGCCGGGCGGTCGGCTGGACGACGTTCCACGAGGTGAGCACCGTCGACGAGCGGCTGGAGATCGGCTGGACCTGGTACGGCCGCGCCTACTGGCGCAGCCCGGTCAACACCGAGACGAAGCTGCTCCTGATGACCTACGCCTACGACGACCTGGGCATGGGCCGCATCATGTGGAAGACCGACCTGCTCAACACCCGCTCCCAGGAGGCGATCCTGCGGCTGGGCGCGCAGCGCGAGGGCGTCTGGCGCCGCCACCGGCTGCGGTCGGACGGTGTCACCTGGCGTGACAGCGTCTTCTTCTCGCTCCTCGCGGACGAATGGCCGGACGCGAAGCGCCGGCTCCGCGCCCGCCTGGACGGCTGACGGGCGCGGAGCGGTGCTGACGGGCGCGGTCTCACGCGTCGCACGCTCTCACTCGTACTCGGTGCCGCCCTTGCGGGTCAGATAGGCGTCACTGACGACCTTGGCGATGGCCCGGCCACCGACCACCGGGCTGTAGCGGTCGTCGGCGGTCCGCACCACGACGCCCTCGCGCACGTGCAGCCCGCGCCCGGAGACCGTCTCCGCGCCCTGGGCCAGCTTCAGCGCCGTGTCCAGGTCGAAGGGGCCGCTGAACAGGACGGGCACCAGCGGCAGTTCGCCCGCCAGCAGCTCGTGCGGATCGAGCCAGCGGACCTGCCCGTCGATCTCGGCCGACACGTCGAAGGCCGCGAAGGCGGGCACGTCGTGCCGGCCGTCCTCCCCGTACCCGAGGTCCTGCACGCCGGCCCCGTAGACCTCGCCGAAGATGCCGACCCGGGACGCGCCGAGCCGCGCCGCGAGCCGGGCGGCGACGGCGGGCAGGCCGTGGCCGCGCACGGCGCGCCAGTACAGATTGCCGTCGGCCTCCTGGAGCGCCAGCCGCTGCGAGCCCAGCCCCTTGGAGGTGACCTGGATCCGGCCGGTGTCCGCGAAGTAGCTGAAGCAGCACGCGGTGCCGTGCAGCTTCTCGGTGATCACCACCTGGTCGCCGGACGCGAAGATGTCCGGATAGCGCTTGAGGTTCTCGATGTCGGTCCACGGCAGCAGATCCGGCGCGGCCTCGACGTCACCGCTCATCGACACCGGGATCGGCGGCACCCACTTGACGATGCCCAACCGCTCCGCGAAGTCCTCCCCTTCGGCGGCGGCCCGCTCCAGATCCGTGCCCGCGAGCACTTCCGGCCGGCACACGATGCCCTGCGAGAGCTCACCGCGCAGCCGCACCGCCCGCACCCGGTTGGCAGCCGACCCCGCGAGCCGGCCGGTCAGCCCCAGCTCCCCGATGAGCCCCTCGGGCAGCACGGCCTGCTCGGGTATGTACACCGCGAACTCACCCGTCCGGTAAGCACCCTTCGCGACGACCGCCCGATAGAGCCCGACCTGCGCCAGCTCCAGCGCGTCCGCGTTCGGGTGCTCGTGGATCGTGAGCCGCTCGGCGCTCACACGCAGCGTGGACATGCGGTAACCCTCCCCCGTCATACGTCAAGGAACCGGCGAACGCGGGCTCCTGCCACCACTCTCGCTGCCGGAACGCCGCCTCGGCCAGCGGATTTCCCGGGGCGGCGCCCGCTACAGGTCCCTGATCACTTCGCGGGCCAGCCGTGTGCGGGCCGGGGCGAGTTCCCCGTCGATGGCGGCGGCCGCGTCGGCGTCCAGGATCACCGTGGCGGGGAGTTGGCCACCGTCGGCGATGAGGGAACGGCGCAGATGGGTCGGCGGATGGGTCGCGTCGACGGTGTGTCCGCGCAGCACGCTGACGCGGCGCAGCCGGTCGTACTCCCGGTCGGGGATCGATGCGATGCGGGCGGCGAGATGGGTCCACAGTCCGGCCTCGACGGCCTTCGGGTCGACACCGGGGAGGCGGGTGCGGGCGCGGATCGCCTGCGTACGGAGGTCGTTGCTGACGGACTCTCCCGTCAGCAGCCGGTCGAACAGGCCGACGGCCGCCTCACTGGAGCCGGTGCCGGCCGCCATCCGGTCCGCCAGGTACTCGGCCCGCTGGGCGGACCGGACGGTGAGATGGTCGAGGAGTCTGAGGACGCCCAGCACCGCCAGGCGCGGCAGCACCATCAGTACATCGGCCAGTGCCTCCGCCAGCCGGACCAGCCCGGCCTCGGCCGGCGGCCGGGCCGCGCGCTGCGCGAGCTCACCGAGACCGTCGGCCCTGACCATGCGGCTGTTGCGCCGCGCCGGGGTGAAGACCTCGTACCAGGTGACCAGGGAGCGCAGCGCGGTGTGGATGACGAGCCCGTGCCGGGTGTCGCCGTTGGCGTAGTGACCGAATTCGTGGCCGAGCAGGGCGACGCGCTGTTGCGGGGTGAGCGTTGCCCACAGCGGGAGTCCGATGTCGACCCTGCGGTGGCGGCGCCATCCGTACGCGCTGACGGAGGCGTTGAACCGGGCGTCGATGACGACGGCGTCCGCGGCACGGGTGCCGACCCCGCCGGCGATCTCGTCCAGGAGCGTGAACAGGGCCGGGGCGTCGGCCCGGCGCAGGATGACGCCGTCCCCGGGGAGCCGGCCCAGGCGGGGGCGCAGCGCGAACGCCACCACCAGCAGGACCAGGCCGATGACCGGCTGCACCACCGTCTCCCAGCCGAGCACGACGAGCAGGACGCCGCTGACGGCGAGGGCGACCGTGAAGAGATGGACCACGCCTGCCAGCGCGTAGGCAAGGACGCTGTGCGCATCGCGACGCGGCAGCTGGTCACCGCCGCGGGCCAGCTCTTCGTGCAACTGCTCGCCGTGGCGCCGGGCGAGAGCGATCCTGAAGGCGCCGATCCGGCCGGGCTGCGCGTCCGGCTCACCTGAGTCGGCGTTCCAGCCGCATGCGGCGCACCAGGTGGCGAAGCGCGGGTCCACCGGCACCGTGGCGCCGCAGTCCGGGCACGGATCGTCGGGCTTGCGCGGCGTGTCCCCGGCGTTCGTTCTCTTACTGGTGCTCGCGCTGATGTCGGTCATGGTCCCTCCCCGGACTTCCCCCTGCCGGGCGGCCGAACGTTACACGACGGGCACCGGGTGTCCGCAGGCCGGATCGACGGAGGGTGCGCTGGTCGCCGGGGTACCGGGAACCGGCCGGTGACCACCCTCCGGGAGGACTTGACGTGTGTGCGAGTCTCGGACGGTGCGATACATCATCATCGGCGCCGGCGCGATCGGCGGAACCATCGGCGGCAGGCTCTTCGACAGCGGCCGTGAGGTCGTCCTGGTGGCGCGGGGTGCGCATTACGAGGCGCTGCGGGACGGCGGGCTGCGGCTGACGCTGCCGAGCGGGTCGCTCAAGCTGCCGGTTCCGGTCGTCGACGGGCCGGAGGCCCTCGAACTGCGGGCGGACGACGTTCTCGTGCTGGCCGTGAAGACGCAGGACAGCGTCGCGGCGCTGGACGCGTGGGCCGGGCGGCCGGTCGTGGGCGGGGGCACGGCGGGCGGGCGGCTGGCGGTGGTGTGCGCCCAGAACGGTGTCGCGGGCGAGCGGCTCGCGCTGCGCAGGTTCCAGCGGGTGTACGGGATGTGTGTCTGGTTGCCGGCCAGCTATCTGGAGCCCGGGTCGATCGAGGCGTCGTGCGCGCCGCTGACCGGCATTCTGCACCTCGGCCGCTTCCCGGCGGGAGCGGCGGGCACCTCGGGGGCCGACCCGTTGGCGGAGCGCATCGCCACGGATCTCAAGGAGTCGGGCTTCGACGCGCCCACGCCGCCCGATGTGATGCGCTGGAAGTACGGCAAGCTGCTCAAGAATCTCGGCAACGCGCTGCAGGCCACCTGCGGCCCGCTCGACGGCGACGACGCCCACGACGTGTTGCGGCGCGCTGTCGCGGAGGGCGAAGCGGTGCTGGACGCGGCCGGGATCGACCGGGCGAGCGACGCCGAGCAGACGGCGGTCCGGGGCGATCGCGTCCAGCTCCAGCCCCTCAACGGGGTGACGCGCGGCGGCGGTTCGTCGTGGCAGAGCCTCACGCGGGGCACGGGTTCCATCGAGGCGGACTACCTCAACGGGGAGATCGTGCTGCTCGGCCGGATGGCCGGCATCGACACCCCGGTCAACGCGGCGCTCCAGCAGATCGCCAACGCGTTCGCCCGTGAGGGCCGCCGGCCCGGGGAGTTCACGATCCCCGAACTGACGGCCCTCATCGACTCCTACGAGCGGACCCGACGGGACTGACGGTGTGTTCGCACCGTCAGAGCTCCGCCGCCGGACGCATCCGGTAGTCGTACGCCTCCGGCAGCGGGTGCTCGGCGCGCGCCCGCTGCCTGATGTCGGCGGTCACCGGGCCGTCGCCGGCGATCAGCCGCTCCGCGATGGTGTACCAGGTGTCGCTGAGCGACTCCTCCGCCTCGCGGAGGTCGTCGACGACGAAACCCGTGTCGAAGATCGCCCGCGCGGCCGGCACATCGCCCTGGGCGAGCAGCACCTGTGCCTCCAGCAGCCGGAACCGGCCACGCCCGGCGTGGCCCGGTACGTGCTCGTCGAGGACGAACGCCGCGTCGTCGGCGCGGCCGACCGCGAGGAGCGCGGTGACCGCCTCGCGGGCGAGGCCGGCCGAGGCCGCCCACCAGGCGTCGTCGTCGAGCACCTCGTGGTGCGCGATGTCGGAGGCGGCCAGGAAACGGTCCGCGGCCCGTTCGAGGTGGCCGTCCTCCTGGTCGGCGACGGCGAGACAGCGCAGCACCGGCCAGGTCTCGTGCTGCGCGACGGAGCGTTCCCAGCTCCTGATGGCCTGGGCGCGGTCGCCCGCGTGCCACTGGGCGACGCCGAGGAAGTAGTCCCGGTACCACTCGTTCCCGTCGTAGGTGTCCGCGGCCTCCAGGAGTTCGCGCCACTCCGGCGCCACGAGCGCGGGGCCGGGCGGCGCGTCCGCCACCGGCCGCGGGAACATGCCGGCGACCAGCAGCTCCAGCCAGGGCTTCTGCTGCGCGCCCAGCGTCGCGGGATCGAACGGCGTGCCCGGCAGCGCGAACCGGGCCCGCTCGACCTCGAGCGCTCCCCAGCCCGAGCCGGTGGCGATGACGTCCTTCGGCTCGGTGTCCGCGTGCGGCAGCCACGCGGCGTAGGCGGCGTCGACGTCCGCGCGCGGCAGGACGCTCTCCAGCCGGTCCTCGACCGCGGCGCGGGCGGCGCTCCAGTCGTCGCCGTGGACGGCGGCCGGGTCGGCGGCGAGCGGACCGTAGGCCTCCAGCCAGGAGAACTCCGCGCCCGCCTCCATCGGTATGTGCTCCAGCTGGGTACGGGCCAGGCCCGCCTGGATCTCCAGGTAGCCGCCGGTGCCCGGCTCGGTGAGCCACTGCTGCCAGCGCCGGCCGCCGCGCCCGTTGCCCCAGAGGAAGAGCTTGCGGCCGCGCAGCCGGTCGGTCGAGGTCTGGACGAGGCCCTGCCCGGCATCGTCGAGGGCGGTGACCCAGCGGCGGTTGCCGTCCGCTACTTCGTAGAAGTAGTCGGCAGGGTGCTCGGACCGCGTCGGGTACGTGACGTCCGTACCGTCCCATTCGGGGACCGGTACGCGCCGCAGGGAGCGGGCATAGCCGAAGTGCCACGCCTCGTCGGCGGGGGCCAGTACGCGGGTGCCGTCGGTCTCCGGGACGGCGATGTTGGACCACCAGTAGACCGGCACGGTGCGGTGGTGCGGGTTGCGGATCCGGACGCCCACGTACAGGAAGTCGGAGTCCGCCGGCAGCCACATGTCGATCTGGAACGGCAGGTCGCGCAGCCGCTCCCACTCCCACAGCCGCAGCATCTCGCCGCCGTCGGGGGCGGGTACGCGGGCGGCGTGCAGGGGCGCGCAGGTGAGGGTGGTGTGCCCGGTCGCCCCGAGGTTCCACTCGACGCCGCCGGAGAACCAGGCTCCGGCCAGCCCGAAGTCGGCCGGCTGGACGACGGGGTTCCGGTAGAGCAGCTCACGGCCGGTGGACTTCTGCACGAGCGAGTGCAGCCGGCCGCCGAGGCCGGGCAGGACGGTGGCACGTACCCGGTCGTTCTCGATGACGACGGCCTCGAACCCGGCGGGGGCGCGCTCGCGGCCGTACCCGTCGAGGAGCCGTACCGGCAGGACGGAGTGCAGCGGCGCGTAACCGACCTGGCGTGCCATGTCGGCCGGGAGTCCGGCGCGTTCGCGCGGATCGAGCTGGTGCACCTCGTCGAGGGCGCGCAGCGCGGGCAGCGGGTTCTCGGGGCCGATCGGGGCAGCCGGGATGGTCACAGCGATACGTCGCACGGTCGTAGCCAAGGCCACCTCATCCAGTCACGCGGGGCCGCCGGGGAACAGGCGGCCGTCTGATGACCATGGAACAGGGTTACGGCGCCGCTGAACAGGCCCTGCCTCGGTCAGGGTTGGGCAAAGCCCACGCAATCGGTCAGAAGATCGGCTGCCCGGGACCGTCCTCGACCGTCCCGGCGACCGTCCCGGAAGGTCCGGCGGACGTCCCGTACCGTCCGGAAACCGGCGCGTTCCACGACAGGCCGTGCACGGTGATCGCCACGTAGGGTGTTCGCATGACGGATGCGAACCCCGACACCGAGCCCGCGCACGACCCCGAGGTGCTGCAGTTGGCCGGCCAGGTCTTCGACCTCGCCCGTGAGGGCGGCACGGCGACCCTCGCCGCGTATGTGGACGCGGGCGTCCCCGCGAATCTCACCAATGACCGGGGCGACACGCTGCTCATGCTGGCCGCCTACCACGGGCACGCCGACGCGGTCACCGCCCTGCTGCAGCGCGGCGCCGACCCCAACCGGCCCAACGACAAGGGCCAGACCCCGCTGGCCGGAGCGGTCTTCAAGGGCGAGGACGCGGTCGTCCACGCGCTGGTGGCGGGTGGCGCCGATCCGTCCGCCGGCACGCCCAACGCCATCGACACGGCCCGAATGTTCGGCAAGGACGAGCTGCTGAAGCTC
Organism: Streptomyces sp. RKAG337; assembly: GCF_023701715.1. Classification (NCBI taxonomy): domain Bacteria; kingdom Bacillati; phylum Actinomycetota; class Actinomycetes; order Kitasatosporales; family Streptomycetaceae; genus Streptomyces; species Streptomyces sp. RKAG337. The sequence continues at coordinate 1,261,837 of NZ_JAJOZA010000001.1, forward strand.
TTCGGCGCGCAGTGATCCCCACGGGGATTCCGGCCTGACGAGGCGGTGGCCGTCATGTGCGTGACGGCCACCGCCTCACTGCATCGCTACATCGTTCAGCTGATTTCTTCGGTGCGGGTGGTGAGTTGTTCGGCGCCGCGTGCGGTGAGGGAGCCGTGCAGGCGCAGGCGGGAGATGCCGCCGTCGGGGAAGATGTCGATCCGCACCCGGGTGGCTGGGACCGGGTTGACCAGGAAACGGTGCACCGTGTCCGGCTGGAGCTTGGTCCGCGGCAGCAACTGCGTCCACTCGTCCGAACCGTCGTCCTGCACGAACAACGCCGCCCAGCCCGCCGAGTTCCCCTTCAGATACGCCGTGTCGATCTCCACCGCCCGCACCACACCCTGCGCCACGAGCCGGTACTGCACCCAGTCATTGCCCTTGTCCCGGCGACGACGCGTCTCCCACCCGTCATCCATCTTCCTTGAGCGCCCCGGCAGGATCGTGTTGACGGGTGAGGAGTAGAAGCGGTCGGAGGCGTCCTCGACCGTGCCGCCGTTCTCCAGCGCCACCAGGTCGAACGTGCCCAGCTCCGCCAGCCACCCCGGATCCGGCGCCACCTCCCCATACACCCGCAGGCGGGCCACGCCGCCGTCCGGGTGCTGGTTCAACCGCAGATGCGTGAACCGCCGATCCACCTCCACCGTGAACCCGTTCGCCGCATGACCGCCCACGGCAGTGCGCGGCACGATCGTCGTCCACTCCACACCGTCCGCCAGCAGATCCTCCGGCGACGCCGACAACGAGTGCGCGGTCGCCTCGATCGACACCGACTGCGGGTAGTTGCCGCGGAAGTGCGCGGTGTCGACGATGATCCCGCGGATCACCCCGGGCGCACCCAACCGGATCAGCGCCCAGTCATGATCCGCGTCCACCGGGTGCGGGGTGTCGGTGCCGGTGCCGCGGCGGCGGCGGGTCTCCCAACCGTCCATGATCTTGCCCTTGTGCCCGAAGTGCTCCGGATCAAAATGCGCCGGCTCCGGGATCAGCAGATTCTCCCGCTCCGCGAAGAACTCATCATTCGCCGCGATGACCCCCGCACCCAACCGCCGATCGGCAAGATCCACCAGATCCGTGAACGGCAACTCCGCACGACGGTAATCCGCATACGGATCACCCCCACCGAACGGCCGCGCATCACCGGTGAAAGAAGTCGAGGACGTGGCGGAGGAAGGGGTGCCGGAAGGCGTCTTTGATGTCGTCATGCCTCTACTGTGAGCCGACGACACCGTTCACGTCCATCGAAAGTTTCTGAACCATAGTTTCAGTTGAACTGAACGTTTTCAGTCGGCGTCCACCGGCACCGCGGGCTCCTCCGCCACCTGGCGCAGCACCCGAATCACCCGCCGCAGCAGCGGCCCCTCCTCGGATCCGCTCCGCACCACACCCACCACATGGCGGCGCGGCCGGTCGGCGTCCAGCGGGCGGATCGCGACGTGCTGCCGCTCCCCCACCGTCGCCATCCGGGGCACCAGCGCGACCCCGAGGTCCGCGGCGACCATGGCGAGGATCGCCGACCAGTCGGTCGCGGCGTGCGCCTGTTCCGGGACGAAACCCGCGTCGGCGCAGGCCGCCAGGGTGATCTCCCGCCAGGGGCCGCTGCTGCCGAAGATCCACGGTTCCTGGGCGAGGTTCGCCAGCCGCAGGCCGGGCCGTGCCGCCCAGGAGTGGCCGGCGGGCAGGGCCACGTCGAGCGGATCGGTGAGCAGCGCGATCCGGTGGAAGCGCGGGTCCCGCGCCGAGGGCGCGTGCACCGCCAGCGTCACGGCGAGATCCACGTCGCCGCCCGCCAGTTGCTCGTAGACCTCGGCGGCCTCGGCCTGCCGGACCGACAGGGTGATGCGGGGGAAGTCCTGGCGCAGCAGCCGGGACGCGGGGACGACCAGCCGGGTGATGGCCGTGGCGATGGCGCCGACGCGGACCTCGCCGGCCTCGCCCTGCGTGTAGCCCTCCAGCTCGGCTCCGGCGCGCTCCAGCTGGGCGAAGACCACGTCGGCGTGGCGCAGCAGGACGTGGGCGGCGCCGGTCAGCCGGACGCCCCGGCCCTGTGCCTCGATCACCGGGGTGCCGGCCTGCTTGGAGAGCGCGGACAGCTGCTGCGAGACGGCCGACGGCGTCATCCGCAGTGCGGCGGCCGCCGCGGTGACCGTCCCGGTCTCCTGCAGAGCCCGGAGGATCTGCAGTTTCCTCAAATCCCAGTCCTTCATGAAGGCAGCCTAAACAGCCGGCTGCCGTCATCAGGACGCGGACCTACGCTGCGGCGGGCCGCCGGCGCTGCGTGGGGCGGCCACCGCGGCCGCGGCTGCCGTACGAGGTGCGGCGCACGCGTTCGGCCGCCGGAGGTGCCGCGATGACGACCGGCACCCCGGAGGGCTCCTGCGCGCCGGTGATCCGGGCGAGCTCGTCGTCGTCCGCGCTGACCTGGGTCGTCTGCGGGGTGATGCCGGCGTGCGACATCAGGCGCGCCATCTCGCGGCGCTGGTTGGGCAGCACCAGCGTGACGACACTGCCGGACTCACCCGCACGGGCGGTACGGCCGCCGCGGTGCAGGTAGTCCTTGTGGTCGGTGGGCGGATCCACGTTGACGACGAGGTCCAGGTTGTCGACGTGGATGCCGCGGGCGGCGACGTTGGTCGCGACCAGGACCGTCACATGGCCGCTCTTGAACTGGTCCAGGGTGCGGTTGCGCTGCGGCTGCGACTTGCCGCCGTGCAGCGCGGCGGCCCGGACCCCGCTGGCCAGCAGGTCCCGGGTCAGCAGGTCGACGGCGTGCTTGGTGTCCAGGAACATCAGCACCCGGCCCTCGCGGGCGGCGATGCGCCGTGTCGTGGCCTGCTTGTCCGCACTGGCCACGTGCAGGACATGGTGCTCCATCGTGGTGACCGTGTTGGCCGAGGGATCCACCGAATGGACGACGGGATCGGTGAGGAACTGGCGCACCAGCCGGTCGACGTTGCGGTCCAGCGTGGCGGAGAAGAGCATCCGCTGACCGTCCGGGCGCACCTGCGCCAGCAGGGCGGTGACCTGCGGCATGAAGCCCATGTCCGCCATCTGGTCGGCCTCGTCCAGCACGGTGATGGCCACGTGGTCGAGCCGGCAGTCACGGCGTTCGATCAGGTCCTTGAGCCGTCCGGGCGTCGCCACGACGACCTCGGCGCCGCCGCGCAGCACACTGGCCTGGCGGCCGATCGACATGCCGCCGACGACGGTGGCCATCCGCAGCCGCAGTGAGCGGGCGTACGGGGTGAGCGCGTCGGTGACCTGCTGGGCCAGCTCGCGGGTCGGCACCAGCACCAGCGCGAGCGGCTGCCGCGGCTCCGCGCGCTTCCCCGCGGTGCGGGCGAGCAGCGCCAGGCCGAAGGCGAGGGTCTTGCCGGAGCCGGTACGTCCACGGCCCAGCAGGTCCCGGCCGGCCAGCGAGTTCGGCAGCGTCGCGCCCTGGATGGGAAACGGGACCGTCACACCTTCGCGGGTGAGCGTGTCGAGCAGCTCGGACGGCATGTCCAGGTCCGCGAACGACTCGACCGGGGGAAGGGACGGCGTGGTGCTGACGGGGAGGGCGAACTCACCCGGCGTCGCCATGGGGCGGCGGCGCGGCGCGGACTGGCTGCGGGAATACGACGGGCGATTGCGCGCGGGAACGGAGCCGGAGGAGCGGTACAAAAGAAGGCCTTCCTCGGAACGGCACGTGTCCGGGAAGACTCCGCAAAATGAAAACCGGGCGAAGAATCGCAAAAACGAGCCAAAGCAATACCGGAAAAAACGAATTGGGGCCCGCACCCTCAGGTGCGGGCCCCAACTACGTGGTGCGCGTCAAACGTCAGGCGGGAACGATGTTCTCGGCCTGCGGGCCCTTCTGGCCCTGCGTGACGTCGAAGGTCACCTTCTGACCTTCCTGGAGCTCACGGAAGCCCTGGGTGGCGATGTTCGAGTAGTGGGCGAAGACGTCAGCGCCGCCACCGTCCTGCTCGATGAAGCCGAAACCCTTTTCCGCGTTGAACCACTTCACGGTGCCAGAAGCCATGTCAATCTCCTCAATAGGTGCAGAGCCGGAAATCTGCACTGCGCAGATTCCTCGTCGCCGCATTGTGCCCATCCGGAGATGACCGGTAAAAACAAGAGTGCGCCTGAGGGTTACATCCCGTCAGGCGCACACAAAGTTCATGGGTACCAAAACTGCAACTGGGATCAAGGTAGCACGGCTGCTGCCCGTATGGGGGTTTCCCCGGTGTCTCCCGGAGTGGCGCGGGAAGCCTCGCGCGTAGACCGCGCGCGCGGCGCGCGCGTCGCGCGGGAACCAAAGCGTGCGACCTGCTCTCCTAGAAGGTGCCTTTCGTCCTCGATCTCGCGTTCGGAGCATTTCCCACCATGGATCCGCGTTCCCGGCGTCACCGCCCCCTGGTCCTGCCCGTAGCCGCCGCGCTGCTCGCGCTCGCCGCTCTCGCCGGCTGCGGCTCCTCCGGCGACGGGGGCTCCGCCCCGGCGAACGACCACCTCTCGACCGACGCCGGGAAAGGCGACGGCAAGGGCGGGCCGCGGACGCCGACCGCCGCGCCGACGCCGTCGAAGGTGCTGCTGCCGACCGGACCGAAGGCTGAGCTCAAGCTGGCGCGGTCGACGAAGGCCGGCCCGATCATGGTCACCTCGGTGCGCGGGGCGAAGTCCGGCGTCACCGGGAAGGTCTGGGTGTGGCTGCCTCCGGAGTACAGCGACCCGAAGTACGCGGCCTACGGCTTCCCCGTCGTGATGATGTACGCGGGCGGCCAGAGCAACGGCTACAACACCTGGACCGACCCCCAGCTCCCGATCCAGGAGGCCGACGTCAAGCTGAGCCGGCAGGGCAAGGCCCATCCGTTCATCATGATCATGCCCGTCCAGAACTTCAATTCCCACGAGAACGCGGCCCTGGACTGCAGCGACATCCCCGGCCAGCCCAAGATGGGCACCTGGATGGCCAAGGACGTCCCCGACTTCGTGAAGGCGAACTTCCGCACCCTGCGCAGCCGCGACGGCTGGGGTGTCATGGGCGCGTCCACCGGCGGATTCTGCAGCGCGAAGCTCGCCCTCCAGTACCCCGACGTCTTCAAGGCCGCCATCCCGATGGACGCCTACTTCGACCCGGACTCCCGCCTCTGGCGGGGTCACGAGGCCGACCGTCTCGCCAACAGCCCCAACACCCTCATCAAGCAGGGCAGGGCCGATGTCAGCATCCTCGCCACGGCGGGCAGCGGCGAGTCGTACGAGACCAACCTGGTCAAGAACTGGGTGAAGAAGGCCGTCGCCCCCGTCAGGATCGAGTACTACGAGCTCCCCGGCGGCCGGCACTACACCTCCGACTTCAAGAAGCTCATCCCCCGCGCCCTGACCTGGTTCACCGGCAAACTCGCCGGCCCGACCGCGTAGGACGCGCGGCGCGCCCTCACAGCCAGCCGCGGCGGGCGGCTATCGCGCCGGCCTGGAAGCGGTTGGCGGCGCCCAGGAGGTCGTGGAGGCGGCTGATGCGGCGGCGCATGGTGCGGACGGACCAGCCGAGCTGGCGGGCTATCGCCTCGTCCTTGAGGCCGCTGACCAGGAGGGTGAGGACCAGGCGGTCCTCCTCGTCGAGGGGGTCGTCGGCGGGGGCGTTCAGCGGCAGCGCCTGCTTCCAGCACATCTCCCAGTAGTCGGTGAGGGCGTCGAGCAGGGTGGACGGCCGGATCACCGCGGCGCGGACGTCGTTCAGGTCGAGGGAGAGCGGCATCAGGGCGAGCCTGCGGTCCGCGATGGCGAGTTTGATGCGCAGACCGGGCAGGACCCTGGCCTGTTCGCCGTGCCGGACCAGCTCACGGATGTCGTCGAGGACCCCCGGCCACTCCAGCGCCTCGGGGGCGTAGACCGCGCGGTACCGGACGCCGCGGCCGAGCGCCGTGGCCTCCACCGGGTTGGAGGTGGTCAGGGCGTACGGCGGCCGGTCCAGGGTCATGACGTCCTCGCGGGCCTCCTGCTGGAGGCGGACGAACCAGCGGCCGAGGGCCTCGCTGCCGGTGGTGATCTCCACCTCGTCCTCGTCGGTCGCGCCGGTGCGCGCGGCGGCGAAGAGCCGGGACAGCTCGGCGGCGGCCGAGCGGACCCGTTCCAGGTCGTTGCTCCTGGCCCGCACCAGCGCCTCGACCGCGGCCCCCGGCTCGATCGCGGCGTACCGGCGGCGGGCGCCGGCGAGCCGGCCGACCAGCCCGTGGTCGCGGAGCCGGTCCAGCGCCCGGGCGACCCGCTCGGCCGAACAGCCGAGGTCAGCGGCGAGTTCGGCCGGCGCCGCCGTACGCCGGGTCAGGACGGCGCGGTAGACGCTCTCGTCGAACGGATCGATGCCTGCCGCCGTGAGTTCCGGCGTCTCGGGAGTCATGGACGGATGGTGGCCCAGTTGTGCCAGCGGCAGCAATGGGCCACGAAGATTCATTGTGCGGCAAGTGCCCATACCACTAGGACCTTTACGTATGGCAATGAACTCACGAAGATCGCGTCATGCCGGTCTCGCCGCCGTCGTCCTCGCCGGCACGTTGGCGGCGATACCGGGTGCCGCCACCGCGTCCACGCCCGACCCGTCGCAACGAGTGATCGTCGAACTGTCCGGGAACGCCGCGGTCACCGCCGCGCCCGGTGGATCGCTGCTGTCCGCCGAGGCCGCTTCCGGCGTCGGTGCCGCCCGCCGCGCGCTGGACGCCCGGCAGGAGACCTTCCTCGGCTCGGCGAAGAACGCCGGGCTGCACCCCTCCTCGACCCGCAAGCTCGGTCTGCTCATCGACGCCGTCGCGATGACGGTGCCGGGGTCCGAGGTGGCGCGGCTGGCGAAGCTGCCGGGCGTCACCGCCGTCCTGCCCGACACCCGGGTGCTGGCGAAGACGGATGTGAGCGTGCCGCTGATCGGCGCGCCCGACGTGTGGCAGCGCAAGGACGCCGCCGGCAGCCGCGTCACCGGCAAGGGGACCACCGTCGCGATCCTGGACAGCGGGGTGGACTACACCCACCCCGATCTGGGCGGCGGACTCGGCAAGGGCCACAAGGTCGTCGGCGGGCACGACTTCGTCAACGGTGACGAGGACCCGATGGACGACAACGGCCACGGCACCCACGTCGCCGGCATCATCGCGGGGAAGGCCGCCGAGAAGGGCGGCATCACCGGCGTGGCGCCCGACGCGAACCTGCTGGCCTACAAGGTGATGGACGCCGAAGGCGCCGGCTACACGTCGGACATCATCGCCGGGATCGAGGCGGCGTCCGATCCGGCCAACCCGCACCGTGCCGATGTCATCAACATGAGCCTCGGCGGTCCCGGCGACGGCACCGACCCGCTGGGCCTGGCCGCGACCGCGGCCGTACGGGCCGGTGTGGTCGTGGTGGCCGCGGCCGGCAACGACGGCCCCGGCCTGGGTACGGTCAGCAGTCCCGGCACGGCCGACGGGGTGATCTCGGTCGGCGCGTCGACCAGCAACCTCCGGCTGCCCAGCGCGTATCTGGCCGGCAAGAAGCCCGAGTTGATCCAGACCTACCGCGGCATCCTGTCCGCGAACCCGCCGGAGCGCCCCGTCACCGCGCAGCTCGTCGACGTCGGCGAGGGCACCCCGGAGGACTGGGAGCGGGTCGGCGACGTCCGCGGGAAGATCGTGCGGGCCCAGTTCCTCGTCGCCTCCGAGGTCCGGGACCTGTCGGGCAGCGCCGTGGAGTGGGCGCAGGAAGCGGAGAAGCGCGGCGCGCTCGCCGTGCTGGCCGGCCTGCCCACCAACGACGGCCCGGTGTTCGCCGCCGGAACGCCCGCAGCGGGCGTGGCCCAGGTGCCGTCCTCGCCCGCGCGGATCGATGCCTCCGGCGACTCGTTGCGCATGGACCACCTGGTGGTCATGGGCATCGACGCGACCCAGTACACGGAGTTGAGCTCCCGGCTCGCCGCCGGGAAGGTCTCGGTGACGCTGCGCGGCACCGACACCACCGACCAGATCGCCTCGTTCTCCTCGCGTGGCCCCACGCAGAGCTTCGGCCTCAAGCCCGATCTGGTCGCGCCCGGTGTGGAGATCCGCTCCACCATCCCCAAGTCGCTGTACGGGCCCGGCCAGTACCGCATGTCGGGCACGTCGATGGCGACCCCGCACGTCGCCGGAGCGGCGGCCCTGCTGCGCCAGCTGCACCCCGGCCAGGCGCCCGCCGAGGTGAAGGCCGCGCTGGTCGGCACCGCGAAGCCGCTGCGCGACAGCGGAGCCACGGCACAGGGCTCGGGCCGGCTCGATGTGGCCGCTGCCGCCTCGGCCACGGTCAGCGCCTCACCGGCGTCCGTGTCCTTCGGACTCGCCGACCTGTCCCGGCGGGACGTCGGCGACACCGCGAAGGTGACGCTGCGGAACTCCGGCAACCGGCCGGTCACGACCACCCTCAGGACCGAAGGACCGGCCACGGTCTCGCCGAAGCGGGTCACCGTACCCGCCGGAGGGACCGCGACCGTCACGGTCTCGCTGCGCGTCGACCGCCCGGCCGGCAACACCGAGATCAGCGGCCGTCTCACGGCGACTCCGGACCGGGGACCGGCGATCGGGGTGCCCTATCTGCTCGCCGTCCGGTACCTGGCCGTCCAGGCCGCGCCCGACCCGAGCGACGGTCACTCGACCGTGCACATCGCGGCGCCGACCCGGCTGGCCGCACCGCCGGTCGTCACGGTCACCCCGCCGCGCGGCAAGGCCTTCGACGTCGCCTCCCACCTCGACCCCGCCAGCGGCTACTACCAGGCCGAGGTGACCGGCAGCGCGGCCGGCGCCTACCGGGTCTCGGTGCGCGGCACCGCCGGCTCCGGGCAGCGCCTCATCGGCTCCAGTGCCTTCGAGGTGACGCCGGTCGACAGCCGCAAGGACCGCTGGGAGCCGGTCGGTCCCAACAGCGAATCCGGCTGGGTCGCCCTCTCGCCGAACCGGCCGGGGCAGGCCGTGCTCACCCAGTACCAGAAGGCCGCTCCCTGGCTGACCACCGACAACGGCGCCACCTGGCGCCAGTTGAGCCGGCTGCCGGTCGCGGACGGCACCGGACCGCTCCTGGTCGACGCGAAGAATCCGGACCGCTGGTGGTACGCCGTGAACAGCGTTCACGACTTCAGCCGGCAGGGCGCCATCCTGCGCACCGACGACAACGGGCGGACCTGGCGCAAGCTCGGCGTCCCCGACACCCGCATCACGGCGTTCGCCGCCGATGAGCAGACCCGCACGCTGGTCGCGGTCGCCGCCGGCTCCCTGCTGGTCAGCACCGACGCGGGCGAGCACTGGACCACGTATCCGACCGGCGTCACCGGCGACATCACCAGCGCCACCGTCACCGGTGACACTCTCTACATGACGACGCCCCGCGGCGTCTGGACCCGTTCCGGCATCGGCTCGGGCAACCCCGGCGAGGCACGCCGGCTGTTCGACTCGGTCGACAAGAACGTCGGCGGGCTGGCCGCCGACTCCTCGGTCATCGCGGTGTACGTCCTCGGCACCGGAGTCGTCGGTTCCCACGACGGCGGGAAGACCTGGGCCACCCTGCTGCCCATGCCGCTCGGCGGCCTCGGCCTGACCGTCTCGGGCGGTGACCTGTACCTGAGCACGCTGACCGGCAGCGGCCGGCTCAGCCACGACCACGGACGGACGTGGACCACGGTCGCGGCGCCGGCGCGCGCGGCGGTACCGATGGACTACGACCGCTGGAGCGATGGTTCCGTCTCCGTCTCCATGGAGCAGGACGGTCTCTACCGGGGTCCCGCGAACGGCACCGGATACCGGCGGATCGGCGTCCAGGGACTGACCGTCAACGATCTCGCGATCACCGGCGGCCATCTGCTGGCCGCCACCGACAGCGCGATCTACCGCACCGCTCTTCCCGTCGCGAGCCCCGAATGGGGCCAGTCCGGCGGTGAGGGCAGGGTCGGCGTCACCGTGTCGCAGCTCGCGGTCTCGGCCAAGGAGCCGAACGTGATCTGGAAGGTGCGGCGCACCGCGGTCGGCACGTTCGTCGTCCAGCGCAGCGCCGACGCGGGCGCCACCTGGGAGGTGCGCGGCACGTCGTCGGAGGTGCCGACCGCGCTCCTGGTCGACCCCGCCGACCCGAAGCGGGTGATGGTGAGCTTCCGGAGCCTGCTGGGCCAGGGGCTGTTCGCCACCACTGACGGCGGCGCGACGTGGAAGAACCTCTTCCACGAGCGCTCCTTCGACACCATCGTGGGCGATCCCGCCGATCCGCTGCGGCTGTGGCTCGGCAACTCCGCCGGCCTCTACCGCTCGGACGACGGCGGGGTCACCGTCACCAAGGTCGCCGACGGCCCGGTGGCCGCGATCGACCTCGACGGCAAGCGGCTCGTCATCGGCGGCGAGAACGTCCGCGTCAGCACCGACGGCGGCCGTACCTTCCGCACCGCGGACACCGGCGCCCTCGCGATCCATGTCTCCGACCTGCTCCGGGTCGGCGACACCCTCTACGCGGCCACCAACCGCTCCGGGGCCAGTGGCCTCCTGCAGGGCGGCCGCGGCGTGCTGCGCAGCACCGACCACGGTCTGAGCTGGCACAACATTTCCACCGGCCTGCAGAACACCGACACCACCCACCTGGCCGCGACCCCCGACGGCCGCACGCTCTACGTCGGCACCACCGACGGCGGCGTCCACCGCCTCAACCTCCACCGCTGACCCCGACCCGCACGAAGGAGCACCACAGCTGAGCACGACGGCCCGGCGCCCGGACGGACCCCCGTCCGGACGCCGGGCCGGCTCGTTGTCGGAGGCATCGCCTACGGTGATCCGCAGCTCGGCGCCCGCGGCTCAGTGCTTGGCGCGGCTCGGCTGTACCCGTTTCGGTTCGCCGGCCATTTTCGGGTGTTCGGGCGGGTAGGGGAGGTCGCCCGCGCCGTGGTCGCGTTCGTCGCGGGCGGCGAGGTCCAGGGCGGGGGTGATGTCGAAGGCGTGGTCGTCCATGTCCGCGTGGAGGTCACCGACCTCCGCGTAGCGGGCCGGCATCGAGACGAGGTCGAAGTCCCGTGGCACGGCGCTGTCCAGTTCGTCCCAGAGCAGTGGCGCGGAGACCGGTGCGTGCGGGAAGGGGCGGACGGAGTAGGCGGAGGCGATCGTGCGGTCGCGGGCCATCTGGTTGTAGTCGACGAAGATCTTCTCGCCGCGCTCCTCCTTCCACCACGCGGTGGTGACCTGCTCGGGCATCCGGCGCTCCAGCTCGCGCGCGATGGCGATGGTCGCCCGGCGGACCTCGACGAAGGTCCACCGGGGCGCGATCGGGATGAAGACGTGCATGCCGCGCCCGCCGGAGGTCTTGGGCCAGCCGCGCAGGCCCAGCCCCTCCAGCACATCGCGGAGCTCGTGCGCGGCGCGCACCGCGTCCGCGTAGTCGGTGCCGGGCTGCGGGTCGAGGTCGATGCGCAGTTCGTCGGGGTGGTCGGTGTCCGCGCGGCGCACGGGCCACGGATGGAAGGTCAGACAGCCGCGGTTGGCGGCCCAGAGCAGTGCGCCGACCTCGGTCGGGCAGGTCTCGTCGGCGAAGCGTCCGCTGGGGAAGGCGATACGGGCGGTCGGGGTCCAGTCCGGGAGGTCCTTCGGGGCGCGCTTCTGGAAGAACGACTCCCCGGCGATGCCCTCGGGGAAGCGCTGCAGCGTCGTCGGGCGGTCGCGCAGCGCCCGCAGGGCGCCCTCGCCGACGGCCAGGTAGTAGTTGGCCAGGTCCAACTTGGTGAGGTTCCGCTCGGGGAAGTACACCTTGTCCGGGTGCGTCAGCCGCACCGTCCGCTCGCCGATCCGCAGCTCCAGCGCTTCTGCCATGCCTCCACGCTAGGACCGCTTCCGGGCGCGCGCCTCCGGGGCCGTGCCGCTCCGCGAGAGGCGGCGGGGCGCGGGCGGCCGCACACTCGGACCATGGAGCTTCCCGTGATGCCGCCGGTCAAGCCGATGCTGGCCAAGGCGGCAGCGCGCATTCCGGCCGGGATGCAGTACGAGGCCAAGTGGGACGGATTCCGCGCGATCGTGCACCGCGACGGCCCCGAGATCGTGATCGGCAGCCGCAACGGCAAGCCGCTCACCCGGTACTTCCCCGAGCTGGCGAGCGTGCTGCTGGAGCAGCTGCCGGACCGCTGCGTCGTGGACGGCGAGATCATCATCGTCTCCGGCGACCGGCTGGACTTCGACGCCCTGCAGGAGCGCATCCATCCCGCCGAATCGCGGATCCGGCTGCTCGCCGAGCGCACGCCCGCCTCCTTCGTCGCCTTCGACCTGCTCGCCCTCGGCGACGCCGCGCTGCTGGACACCCCGCTGCGGGAGCGCCGTACCGCCCTCGAAGGGGCCCTGGCGGAGGTGACCGCGCCCGTGCACGTCGCCCCGGTGACGATGGACCTGGCGGTGGCCGAGGAGTGGTTCAGCCGCTTCGAGGGCGCCGGTCTCGACGGCATCGTGGCCAAGTCGCCGGAGCTGCTCTACCGCCCCGACCAGCGGCTGATGGTGAAGATCAAGCACGAGCGCACCGCCGACTGCGTCCTGGCCGGGTACCGCGAGCACAAGAGCGGCCCCGTCATCGGCTCGCTCCTGCTCGGGCTGTACGACGCGGACGGCCGGCTGCAGCACGTGGGCGCGTGCGCGTCCTTCCCCATGCGCCGCCGCGAGGAGCTGATGGCGGAGCTGGCCCCGCTGCGGATGGCGGAACCGGACGAGCACCCCTGGGCGGCGTGGAAGGACCAGGAGGCGCACGCGACCGACCGGATGCCGGGGGCTCCCAGCCGGTGGAGCGGAGCCAAGAACCTGGAGTGGACGCCGCTGCGGCCCGAGCGGGTGTGTGAGGTCGCCTACGACCACATGCAGGGCGACCGCTTCCGGCACACGACGCAGTTCCGCCGCTGGCGCCCGGACCGGGACCCGGACAGCTGTACGTACGCCCAGCTCGACGAGCCCGTCCGCTACGACCTCGCGAGCGTCCTGGCCTCCACCGGCTGACCCGGTAGGCCCGTTAGGACCGGTAGACCGGTAGGCCCGGTGAGCCGCTCAGTGGTCGAAGACCACCGTCACGGGCGCGTGGTCGCTCCAGCGCTCGGGGTGCGATTCGGCCCGCTCCACCACGGCTGACGTGGCCTTCTCCGCGAGGCCTGCCGTGGAGACGTGGTAGTCGATCCGCCAGCCCGCGTCGTTGTCGAAGGCCCGGCCGCGGTAGGACCACCAGGAGTAGGGGCCGGTCGCCTCGGGGTGCAGCCGGCGGACCACGTCGGTGTAGCCGCCCTGCTCGAAGACCTTGCTGAGCCAGGCGCGTTCCTCGGGGAGGAAGCCGGCGCTCTTCCGGTTGGTCTTCCAGTTCTTGAGGTCCGCCTCGCGGTGGGCGATGTTCCAGTCGCCGCAGACGAGCACCTCCCGGCCTTCGGCGGCGGCGCGGGTGCGGAGTTCCGAGAGATGGACGAAGAACTCGGCCATGAACCGCTCCTTCTCGGTCTGGCGCTCGGTGCCGACCTCACCGGAGGGCAGATAGAGGCTGGCGACGGTGATCCCCGGCAGATCGATCTCGAGGTAGCGGCCGGAGCTGTCGAACTCGGCGGAGCCGAATCCGATCTGGACGCGGGTGGGCTCGCTGCGGCTGTAGATCGAGACGCCGGCGCGGCCCTTGGCGGCGGCCGGGGCGTGGAAGGCGGACCAGCCGTCCGGCTCGCGGACCTCGTCCGGGAGCTGATCGGCCTCGGCACGTACTTCCTGCAGACAGACCACGTCGGCGGTGGTGGCCGCCAGCCAGGGCAAAAACCCCTTCTTGGCGGCGGCGCGGAGCCCGTTGACATTCACGGTCGTCACAGTCAGCACAGCATGCTCCCGTATTGCGGATATCGGCGCAGGGCAGCCTACGCGACCGTGACGTGCGCTGATCGGGCACGGGGGGGCACGGAGGCGGGCCCGCGGGCGTACGCACGTACGATGCCGTGGTGGAGATTCGAATCAGGCGCTACGACCACCCCGACGCGGTCAAGCTCAACGACCGGGTGCAGCTGGAGTACGTCGAGCGGTACGGCGACGGCGATCTGACCCCGATGGACGCCGCCCAGTTCGACCCGCCCCGGGGCCTGTACCTGGTGGGGTACGTGGACGGGGAGCCGGTCGCCAGCGGCGGCTGGCGGGCGCAGGACGAGTCGCCGGAAGGGCACTCGGACGGCGACGCCGAGCTCAAGCGGATGTACGTGGTGGACGAGGCGCGGGGCCGGGGGCTGGCGCGGCGGATACTCGCCGAGCTGGAGGCGAGCGCGGCGGCGGCCGGGCGGTCCCGGATGGTCCTGGAGACCGGCACGAAGCAGCCGGAGGCCATCGCGCTGTACGAGTCGTGCAGCTACACCCCGGTGACGAAGTTCGGGCTCTACCGGTACGAGGAGCTCAGCGTGTGCCTGGGCAGGGAGCTCCAGGGGCGCGCGCCGGCCGACGGGGCCTGAGCCGGTCCCTGGTCCTATCCAGTCCCGGGTGAGCTTGCGCCGGCCCCGACCCCCGCGTCACTTCTTGCGGCGGGAGAAGAAGGCGCCGCAGATTCCGCCGATGACGGCCACCGCGAGGAAGGCGAGCCACAGCGGCATCGTCACCTCGGGAATGATCAGCCGTATCTTGACCTGCCGGGTGTTCTCGAAGATGAACACGAGGCCGAGCACCGCCAGCACGGCCACCACGATCCGGCCCGGCGTGAGCCACTCCCGGCCTGACTTCCTGCTGGACGTCGACTTGTCGGGACTCACAGCGGGTCACCTGCTTTCCGGTCGACTGTCACCCCTTGGGTTCAGCATCGCGGCCTTCGGGTCCCGGGGGGCGGTCGGCTGCTCCGTTCGGGTGACGGCGGTCGGCGTGACGGCGGTCGGGGTGACGGCGCTTCGGGTGACGGTGCCGAGCAGGCGCAGCGCCGCCTCGGAGGAGGAGCCCGGCTCGGCGCTGTACATCAGCATCCGGTGCCCCGAGTCGTCCGGGACCTGCAGCATCTCGAAGGAGAGCTCCAGCGGGCCGATCGTCGGGTGGTGGAACGCCTTCGCACCGAAGGTGCAGCCGTTCACCGGATGGCGCGACCACAGGGCGGCGAACTCGGGGCTCTTCATCGACAATTCGCCGATCAGCTCGGCCAGCCGCCGGTCCTCGGAGTACTGTCCCGCGGCCAGCCGCAGCGAGGCGACCGCGCGCCGGGCCTCCTCGTCCCAGCGCGGGTACAGCTCGCGGGTGTGCGGGTCGAGGAAGAGCAGCCACTGCAGGTTGGGGCGGTCGGCGGGGCGCTCGGGGCTCCGCGCGTCGAGGTGCCCCGCGGTCAGCGCGTGCCCCAGCGGATTCCACGCCAGCACCTCGAAGCGCCGGTCCACGACGACGACGGGCACGTCACTCATCGCCGCGATCAGCTGCCGGGTCCCCGGCCTGGCGCTGTCGGGACGCTCGGCCGGGCGGCGCTTGGTGCGGCCGGGGCGCGCCAGGTTGCGCAGGTGCGTGTGCTCGTCCTCGGTGAGGCGCAGCGCGGCGGCGAGGGCGTCGAGCACGCCTTCGGAGGCGTTGTTGCTCTGGCCCTGTTCCAGCCGGGTGTAGTACGCGACGCTCACGCCGGCGAGCTGCGACAGCTCTTCGCGGCGCAGGCCCGGCACCCGGCGCCGGGCGCCGTAGGAGATCAGTCCGACGTCCTCCGGCCGCAGCCGGGCGCGGCGGGTGCGCAGGAATTCGCCGAGTTCCGCGGGAGTGTCCATACCGATCAGTCTCCCCCGCCCGCGCGTTCGCAGCCTGTCCCTGTCAGGAGCAGGCAAGGCCGCGGGGGTGGGGGGAGGCGCCGGTCCGGCCCCCCGCGGCCGACTGCGTCGGGTACGCCCGCTGCTGCGCCTCAGGTGCATGCGCCCGGTGCGCCGCCTCAGGTGCGACCTTCGCCGTCCTGGGCCTGCTCCAGCAGGGGCGCGGATTCCATCCAGCGGGCCCGTCGTACGGTGAATCCGGCGCCCTTGTACGCGTCGCAGACCTGCTTGTCGTCGTCGACGACCAGGCGGATCTCGCCCTTGCGCGCCAGCCGCCGCAGGAGTTCCAGCTTGGTGACGCGGGCCGGCCTGCGGTCGTTGTCGGTCCGCATCCACACCCGGCCCGGCGGCAGCCCATGGCGTTCGAGCCAGGCCGCCGTGTCGCGGCGGCAGCGTTCCGGCCGGCCGGTGACGTACTCGATGTCGCATGCGACGGCGGTTGCCAGCGCCAGTGCCACGCCCTCCGTCAGCGGCGGGTCGTCCACCGCGGCCGCGAAGAAGGCGGCCCAGTCCTTCGGCTGCCGCTCCAGGTGGATCAGCCGGTGCCTGGTGTCGCAGAGGGTGCCGTCCAGGTCGAAGACCGCCAGCGGACGGCTCGGATTTAGTTCATCGTTCACTTTTACCTCCGCGCGGAGGATAACGCCGAGAACCGGGTCCGACCCCCTCCGAGCAGGTCAAGGAGCGATAACGGGGTGCGATCGCCACCTCCCGCCGTCATCATGTGCGGATGACTTGGACCGCACCCGAAGTACCGCGTACCGATCCCCCCATGGTCGCCGACGAGCGCGCCTCGCTGGAGAGCTGGCTCACCTATCACCGCGCGACCCTCCTCACGAAGTGCGCCGGGCTCACCGGCGAGCAGCTGGCGCTGCGCCCGGTGAAGTCGTCGACGCTGTCGCTGCTCGGGCTCGTACGGCACATGGCGGAAGTGGAACGCTGGTGGTTCCGGATGCATCTCGACGGCCGGTCGGACCTCGGCGACCTCTACTGTCCCGACGACGATCCGGACGGTGACTTCGACCGCGCCGACGGCGCCGCCGCCGAGGCCGACTTCGCGGTGTTCGCCACCGAGTGCGAACTCGCGGACCGGGCCGCCGCGGGACGCTCGCTCGACGAGACGTTCGCCCACCGGCGCCGCGGTGAACCGATCGACCTGCGGTGGGTCTACGTCCACATGATCGAGGAGTACGCGCGGCACAACGGCCACGCCGACCTCCTGCGCGAACTGACGGACGGCGTCACCGGGGAGTGACCCCCGCGCCCGCGCCGGCCGAGGCCGACTCCAGCCCGATCGCATCCGCCCCGGCCTGCTCCGGCACGGCCGGTGCCCGGCGCCCGCTCCCCCGCCCCGCCGCGCGGGCCCGCAGTGCCGCCCCGGCCAGCACCGTCACCGCCGCCGTCCCGTAGGACCAGGACTGCAGCCAACTCCCGTGCGCGCCCATGGCGTTGCCGATGTAGAGCACGGTGCCCGCGAGGGGGACGGCGAGCCACTCCCAGCGGCCGTCGAGCGCGACCAGCGCGATCACGAGCAGGGCGTACCAGTAGTAGGAGGGCGAGGTCAGGAGCAGCGCGGTGCCGGTGACGAGCAGTGCGCCGCTCCACGGCCGGTCGGGGTCGCCGCGGCGCATGACGTAGAGGGCCGTCAGCGCGATCAGGGCCACCGCGACCGGGGCGGCGACGCCGTCCGGCAGGAACAGCCGCAGCAGCGCGAACCGGCGGACGCTGCCTGATTCGTACCCTTCCTCCTGCAGATAGCCGGGCAGATAGCCGAGGACGCCGAAGCCGGAGGTCAGGATGTACGGCAGATAGGCGAGCGCGATCACCAGAACGGCGGGCAGCAGGACGCGCGCGGCGTCGCGGGGGCCCCGGCGGGCGAGGGCGCCCGGCAGGACGACCGCGGGCAGCAGCTTGACGGCGATGGCCGCGCCGAGCAGCGCGCCGCGGCGCGGCAGGACGGACGTTCCGAGCGCGAGCACGGTCAGCAGCACGCCGAGCGTGTCGACGTGCGCGTCGTTGACGGCGGCGAAGGACACCGCGGGACACCAGGCCCACAGCGCCGCGCGCCGTGGATCGCCGCGCCGCCGCAGGACGAGGAGCAGGGCGGCGCTGGTCCCGACGGCCAGCAGCGCGCCCGCGATCTGGGTCGGCTTGTGGCGGGCGTCGTCGGGCGACAGCGCGTGGACGGCGAGGAACCAGCCCTCCGCCACCGGCGGGTAGATGGTGTTCACCGCCGGGCGGTTGATGCGGGTGCAGTCCGCACCCGCCGTACTCAGGTCGGGGAAGGAGCAGTCGGGGCCCGGCGGGAAGAGCCAGCTGTCGCGCAGCCCGGCCAGTTCCGGCGCGGCGGGCGGATGGGCGTACGGGGAGATGCCCGCGGCCTGCACCCGGCCGTCCCAGGCGTAGCGGTACATGTCGCTGCTGGTGCGCGGCGGGCCGCTCAGCGCGGCGAGCGACAGCGCGGCGCTGCCGGCGAGCACCAGGACCACGGCGGCGCGCACGGGCACCTTGCGGACCGCCCATACGGCTCCGGCGAACAGCACCCAGGCCGCCGCGTACCAGTACAGAAGGTGGCGCGGGTGTGCCTCGGAACCTCCTGACCGGATGGTGACGGCGACGACGGCGGTCAGCGCGGCGACGAGGACTGAGGTGCATACGGTGCGGACTCCCACACCGCCCACCGTGGCAGGTGGAGCCGCCCGGCGGGCTCCTGCCGGGCCCCGCGTCCGCATTCCGTAAGGTCTCGGCGGCGCGTCCGCATTCCGTAAGGAGTCGCCTCCCCTGCCGGAGCCCTGGTCGGGGGTGTGATGGAGGCATGCAGAATCCATCAGACGGGGAGCGTCCCCCGAAGCCTCCGAGCCCCCGGAGCGACCCGCCGAGCGACCCGCCGAGCGACCCGCCGAAGAGCTCCCGGGGCAGCGCGCCGAGCACTCCGCCGCCCAGCACTCCGTCCGTGCCGAGTACCCCGCCGCCCAGCACCCCGTCGGTGCCGAGTACCCCGCCGAGCCGTCCGCCCGTTCCTCCCCGCGCGCGGCTCGCGCTCCCCGATCCGCCGGCCTGGCTGCGGCGCGGCCCGCTGCGCGAGGGGGCGTTCACCGGGCGGCTGCACGACGCGCGGACGGCCACGGTCGTCGGCCGCGCGCTGGGCGCGGCCATCGCGGTCTGCTTCGTGACCGGCCTCGTCAGTCACTATCTCCAGCACCCGCCGGACTGGGCGGCGGACCGGCTGCCCAGCCGCCCGTCGTGGGGGTACCGGCTCACCCAGGGGCTGCACGTGGCGACCGGCATCGCGGCGATCCCGCTGCTGTTCGCGAAGTTGTGGACGGTGTACCCGCGGCTCTTCGCCTGGCCGCCGGCCAGGTCGGTCGGCAAGGCGCTGGAGCGGCTGTCGATCGCGGTGCTGGTCGGGACGGTGCTGCTGCAGTTGCTCACCGGGCTGCTGAACACCCTGCAGTGGTACCCGTGGCCGTGGAACTTCGTGCCCGTGCACTGGGCACTGGCCTGGGTCGCGATCGGCGCGCTGCTGCTGCATCTGGCGGTGAAGGCGCCCGTCATCGCGGCGCACTGGTCGCGGCGGTCGGGCGGCACCGTGGAACTGCCCGCGGCGGACGGGCCGGACCGGCGGGCGTTCGTGCTGGGGGTCGGCGCGGCGGTGGGCGCGGTCACTCTGACGACCGTCGGGCAGTCCTTCACCCCGCTGAAGGACTTCGACCTGCTCGCGCCACGGCATCCGGACCACGGCCCGCAGGGACTGCCCGTCAACAAGACCGCGGCGGCGGCCGGGATCACCGCCGCCCGGCTGGCGGACTGGCGGCTGCGGGTCGCCGGGCCGCGGCCGTACGAGCTGACGCTGCCCGAACTGCGCGCCCTGGAGCAGCACGCCTCGCTGCTGCCGATCGCCTGCGTCGAGGGCTGGAGCAAGAGCGCGCACTGGGAGGGTGTGCGGGTGCGCGATCTGCTGGACCGGGCGGGCGCCCCGCGCGGGGCGCGGCTCAGGGTGGTGTCCCTGCAACAGGGCGGCGCCTACTCGGTGATGGAGATGGGCGCCACGTACGCACGTGATCCGCTGACGCTGCTGGCGCTGACGCTGAACGGCGCGCCGCTCTCCGCCGACCACGGCTTCCCGGCCCGGATCATCGCGCCGAACCGGCCGGGTGTGCTGCAGACGAAGTGGGTCTCCCGGCTGGAGGTGCTGGCATGAAGGCGCGTATCGCGCTCGGCGCGGTGGGTGTGGCGGCGATGGTGCTGGGCGCCGTACAGCTGTTCACGAACCGTGAGGTGAAGGCGCCGGTCGAGGTGCTGTTCTGGCTGGCGGGCGCCATCGTGCTGCACGACGCGGTGCTGACGCCGGTGGTCCTGGCCGTCGGCGCGGTGCTGGCCCGGTGGCTGCCGCCGCACATCCGGCGGCCGGTGCGCGCCGGGCTGATCACCGCCGCGTGCCTGACCGCAGTGGCGCTGCCGTTCCTGCTGCGGCCGGCCGCGACTTCCAACCCGTCGGTGCTTCCGCTGGACTATCCCCGCAACACGCTGATCGTGCTGGGAGCGGTGGCCGTGCTCACCGCTCTGGCGGCCGGCTGGGCGGCGCTGCGCCGATTTCGCTCTCTTCCCAAAAACTAATGCATAGAGATCCTCTCAAGCATTAGCATGTGTGTGTCGGCGGAACAGTCCCGCCGGCACACATGGGAGGCACGCGCGATGACGGCTCTGGAACTTCCCCGAGTGGCACACCGGTTCGCCGACGTGGACGGCGTACGCGTCTTCTACCGCGAGGCCGGCGACCCGGACGCCCCGACCCTGCTCCTGCTGCACGGCTTCCCGTCCGCCTCGCACCAGTACCGGCGGCTCATCGACGCGCTCGGTGGCCGCTACCACCTGATCGCCCCCGACTACCCGGGCTTCGGGCACAGCGACGCGCCGGCCTCCCTCACCTACACCTTCGACCTGCTCGCCGACGTCGTGGAGGGCTTCTGCGAGGCCCTCGGCCTGCACCGCTTCACGCTCTACGCCTTCGACTTCGGCTCCCCGGTCGGCTTCCGCCTCGCCGCCCGCCACCCGGAGTGGATCGCGGGGCTCGTGGTGCAGAACGGCAACGCGTACGAGGAGGGGCTCAGCCCGATCGCCCGCGCCTTCGTGGCCGAACGCCCCGGGACCGAGGGCTCCGAGGAGCGGCTGCGCCAGATGCTGACCCCCGGCTTCACCCGTAGCCAGTACGAGGGCGGCACGACCGACGCGTCCACCGTGCCCCCCGAGAGCTGGCTCCTCGACCAGCACTTCCTCGATCTGCCGGGGCGCGACGTGATCCAGCTCCAGCTGGCCTACGACTACCACCGCAACGTCGAGCTGTACCCGCAGTGGCAGGCCTGGCTGCGCAAGCACCAGCCGCCGACGCTGGTGCTGTGGGGGAACCGCGACGCCATCTTCGTGGAGGCCGGAGCGCACGCGTTCCTGCGTGATGTGCCGGACGCCGAGGTGCACTCGTTCGACACCGGGCACTTCGCGCTGGAGGAGTGCGTCGGGGAGATCGCACCGCTGATCGCCGACTTCCTGGACCGTACGTGGGCGTGAGCGCCGGCCCGGGACGGTCCTCGGCCACCGGTCTCAGCAGCGCCACAGCTCCACGAAGTGCCGGCCGGCCACGGACCACTCCTCGACCGTCGTCCAGCCCGCGCCGTCGGCGGCCGACCGCAGCGCGGCCGCGCCCAGCCGCGCCCAGGGGAAGTCCCGGCCGTACCGTCCCCGGCCGTCCTCCACCCGTACGGTGAACCGCTCGTCGACGTCGTAGGCCGCCGCCTCGACGAGCAACCGGCCGCCGGGGGCGACCAGTTCGCCGACCCGGGCGAGCAGTGCGCGCGGGTCGCCGCCGATGCCGACGTTGCCGTCGATCAGCAGTGCCGTGCCCCAGCGGCCTTCGGCGGGCAGCCGGTCGAAGACCGACCGGCACAGCACCGCTCCCCCGATGTCGCGGGTGCGGGCCACGGCCGCCGGGCTGACGTCCACGCCGAGGGCCGGTACGCCGGTGGCCGCGATCGCCGCCACCAGCCGGCCGGGTCCACAGCCGATGTCGAGCACCGGGCCGCGCCGGCACCGGAACAGCAGCGCGGTGTCGGCGGCGTCCGGCGCCGCGCACCACCGCTCCACGTCCAGCGGCAGCAGCCAGCCGTCGGCCCTGCGCAGGAACAGCGGGCCCTGTCCCGAACGGATCGCGTGCGCGTACGGGTCGTCGATCCAGGGAGCGGGGGCGGGGACTTCGGGCCGCTGCGCGATCGTCGCGGTCGCGCCGTCCACCGGCGTCATCGGGCCTCCGCCCGGCCGGCAGCGGCGTGCCGCGCCGGCATCGGCAGGATCCTCAGAGGCCCTGGTGGGAGGTCGGCCGCCCGCAGTGCGGCGGCGAAACGTGAGCCGGGTGCGAGGCCGGCGACCTCGGCGGCATCGGCGGCGGTGTCCACATCGCGCAGCACCGGCAGATCACGGACCCGCAGCCCGGCCTCGGTGAGACGGCGGCGCTGGATCTCGCCCGTCCGGTCCGTCGACATCGGCACCCCGGGGAACAGCAAGGGATCCGGCTCGGCGAGGCCGATCGCCCAGAAGCCGCCGTCCTCCGCCGGACCGAACCACGCGTCGCAGCCGAGCCAGGCGTCCGGCCGCAGCGCCGGCTCCAGCAGGGCCGGGGTGAGCTGCGGGGTGTCCATGCCGACCAGCAGCGTGGGCCCGGCGCAGCCGGCGAAGGCCGCCGCCAGCCGTTCGTCCAGGCCGCCGGACGCCTGCGGAACGACGTCGAAGCCCGGCGGCAGCCAGGGACCGGGCCCGCCGTCGAGCACCAGCACCCGGCGGCGGGCCGGGGCGCGCAGTACCGCGTCGAGGGTGTCGGCGAGCGCCGCCTCGGCCAGCGCCGCCGCCTGCCGCGGCGAGTACGGCGGGGTGAGCCGGGTCTTGACCCGTCCCGGTACCGGCTCCTTGGCGATCACCAGCAGCGTCGTCCCGCCGGGAGCGCCGGTCATCGGGCGGCCTGACCGGCGGGAACGGCCCGGGTGGGCTGCGCGGGCGCGGGGACCTCGGCGGTCCGGCCGTCCGCCGCCGTGCCGCCCTCCGCCGGGCCGACCGCCGGCTGCCGCAGTACGGCGCTCATGTCCTGGACCGCCTGCCAGGTCCCGCGCCAGGTGCCGGTCACCTTGGAGCGGCCGGTCCTGGGCGCGTACGGGACGTCGGTCTCGGCGATCCGCCAGCCGGCGTCGGCCGCCCGGACCAGCATTTCGAGCGGATAGCCGGACCGGCGGTCGGCCAGTTCCAGGCCGAGCAGCGCGGTACGCCGCGCGGCCCGCATCGGGCCGAGGTCGTGCAACCGCAGGCCAGTGCGGCGGCGGATCCGCCGGGCCAGTTCGAGATTGGCGACCCGGGCGTGCGGCGGCCAGGCGCCACGGGAGGTCGGCCTGCGGCGGCCGAGCACCAGGTCGAGATCACCCCGCAGCACCGGGTCCGCGACGGACGGCAGCAGGGCGGGGTCGAGCGAGGCGTCGCAGTCGCAGAAGCAGACGATGTCGGCGGTCGCGGCGAGCAGTCCGGCGTGGCAGGCGGCGCCGAAGCCCCGCACCGGCTCGCACACCACCGTCGCTCCGAGGGAAGCGGCGAGGTCGGCGGAACCGTCGGTCGAGCCGTTGTCGACGACGATCGCGCGCCAGCCGGACGGAAGGCGCTCCAGCACCCAGGGCAGGGCACCGGCCTCGTCCAGGCACGGCAGTACGACGTCGACGGGCGGTGTCGTTGGGTTGGTCACGCTCCTCACCCTACGAAGCAGAAACCGACATTCCGGACTTTGGATCCTTACGAAACGCGGACGTCGGCCTCCTGAGCCCCGGCCCGGGAGCCCGGTCCCACCGCTCGGTGCCAGACTCGAAGCGTGACCACCGATCCCGTACAGCGCCGCATCCTCGTCGTGGACGACGATCCGACCGTCGCCGAAGTCGTCGCGGGGTACCTCCTGCGCGCCGGCTTCGTCGTGGACCGGGCCGCCGACGGACCCACCGCGGTGGCCCGCGCCGCCGCCGTCCGCCCGGACCTCGTCGTCCTCGATCTGATGCTGCCCGGCCTGGACGGCCTGGAGGTGTGCCGGCGGATACGCGAGCGCGGCCCCGTCCCGGTCGTGATGCTGACCGCCCGCGGCGACCAGGACGACCGGATCCTCGGCCTGGAGGTCGGCGCGGACGACTACGTCACGAAGCCGTTCAGCCCGCGCGAGCTGGTACTGCGCGTGGAGTCCGTACTGCGCCGCGCCGGGACACCGCCGCCCGCCGGCCCCTGGCTGCGGTCGGGGCCGCTCGCCCTGGACCCGGCCGCCCGGCGGGCCATCCACGGCGGCACGGAACTCGCCCTGACCATCCGCGAGTTCGACCTGCTCGCGTTCTTCCTCCGGCATCCCGGGCGGGTGCTGGGGCGCGAGGAGCTGATGCGGCGGGTGTGGGGCTGGGAGTTCGGCGATCTGTCGACCGTCACCGTGCACGTGCGGCGGCTGCGCGAGAAGATCGAGGACGATCCCGCCCGGCCGCTGCTGATCAGCACGGTCTGGGGTGTCGGCTACCGCTTCGACCCGCCCCCGGGCACTCCGCCCGCGGATCCCGTGCCCGCGGGAGCGGAATCGGCGGCACACGAGGCAGTACAGGAAACGGTGAATCCCGATGCATGACGTCCTGCTGATCGCGGCCTACGCGGCGGTCGGCGCCGCGGCCGCCGGACTCCTCGGCGCGCTGGCGCTGCGGCTGCTGCGGAACCGGTCGGTGGCGCTGTCGCTCGCGGTGGTCGCCGCCGTCACCGTGGCGGCGATGCTCGCCGGCACGCTCTCGGTCGCCTGGGCGATGTTCCTGTCCTCGCACGACCTCGGCGTGGTCATAACGGTCTGCGCGATGGCCGCCGTCGTCTCGCTGGGCGTGAGTCTGCTGCTCGGCCGCAGGGTCGTCGCGGGCAGCCGCGCGCTGGCGAGCGCCACCCGCGACTTCGGCGACAGCGACATCTTCGCCGCGCCCGCCGGCCCGCCGACCGCCGAACTCGCCGACCTGGGCCGCGAACTGGCCGCCACCAGCGCGAAGCTCGCCGCGTCGCGGGAGCGCGAACGCGCACTGGAGGCGTCCCGCCGGGAGCTGGTGGCCTGGATCTCGCACGATCTGCGCACCCCGCTCGCCGGGCTGCGCGCCATGGCCGAGGCGCTGGAGGACGGCATAGCGGAGGACCCCGCGCGCTACCACGCGCAGATCAGGACCGAGGTGGAACGCCTCAGCGGCATGGTCGGCGATCTCTTCGAACTCTCCCGCATCCAGGCGGGAGTGCTCGCCCTGGTGCCGTCCCGGATGTCCGTCTACGACCTCGTGGGCGACGCCATCGCCGGCGCCAATCCGCTGGCCCGCGAGCACGGGGTCCGGCTGATCGGCGACGGCGTCGAGTCCGTGCCGGTGGAGGTCGACGGCCGCGAGATGACGCGGGTGCTCGCGAACCTGCTCGCCAACGCCATCCACCGCACCCCGGCCGACGGAACGGTCGCCGTCTCCGCGCACCGAGAGGCCGACTCCGTGGTCCTGTCCGTCACCGACGGCTGCGGCGGCATCCCCGCCGACGACCTCCCCCGGGTCTTCGACACCGGCTGGCGCGGCACCGGAGCCAGAACGCCTCCCGCGGGGGCCGGACTGGGCCTCGCCATCGTCCGCGGCATCGTCGAGGCCCACGCCGGCCACGCGGCCGTCCGCAACGTTCCGGGCGGCTGCCGCTTCGAGGTCGTCCTGCCGGCCGCCTCGGGCTGACCCGGACCTACCTGATGGAATCGCACCCTGGGAACCCCATCGTCATGGTCGCGCCGACAGTCTGACGTCAGGCCGGGGCAGGCGCGGCGGTCCCGCGCAGCGCGGCCTGGGCGAAGTCCCGCATGCCGTCCGTGAAGCCGACGGCCGGCGCCCAGCCGAGTTCGGTGCGGATCCGCGCGGACGAGGCCGTGATGTGCCGGACGTCGCCGAGCCGGTACTCGCCCGTGGTGACGGGGGCGGGGCCGCCGGTGGCCACGGCGAGGGCGGCGGCCATGTCGCCCACGGAGTGGACGGTGCCGCTGCCGACGTTGTACGTCCGCAGCCCGCCGGACGGTCCGCCGGTGAGCGCCCCGAGCGCGGCCGCGTTGGCGGCCGCGACATCCCGAACGTGCACGAAGTCCCGCCGCTGGGCCCCGTCCTCGAAGACGCGCGGGGCCTCGCCGCGTGCCAGGGCGGAGCGGAAGAGCGCGGCGACACCCGCGTACGGGGTGTCGCGCGGCATCCCGGGTCCGTAGACGTTGTGGTACCGCAGGGACACCGCGCGGCCGTCGGCCGCTCGGGCCCAGGCGGCGGCGAGATGTTCCTGGGCGAGCTTGGTGGCGGCGTAGACATTGCGCGGGTCGGTGGGGGCGTCCTCGGTGACGAGGCCGGGAGCGAGCGGATCGCCGCACTGCGGGCAGGGCGGTTCGAAGCGGCCCGCGTCGAGATCGGCGACCCGGCGCGGTCCCGGCCGGACGACGCCGTGCCGCGTACACGCGTAGCGGCCTTCGCCGTAGACCACCATGGAGCCGGCCAGGACCAGGGACCGCACTCCGGTGGCGGCCATGGCGGCGAGCAGCACGGCCGTGCCGTGGTCGTTGCAGCTGACGTAGTCGGGCGCGTCGGCGAAGTCCTTGCCGAGTCCGACCATGGCGGCCTGATGGCACACCGCGTCCACTCCGCGCAGCGCGTCCTCGACGGCTCCGCGGTCCCGGACGTCGGCCCGCCGCCAGTCGACTCCCGCCGGGAGGTCGGGAGGTTCGGCGTGGTCGCCGTGGGCGGCGGGGAGCAGCGCGTCCAGGACGCGCACGTCGTGTCCGGCTTCGAGGAGGGTGGTCACGATGTGCGAGCCGATGAAGCCCGCGCCTCCGGTGACGAGTGTCAGCATGCTCCGACGCTACGGTCCCGGCCGGTCCTGACGGCGTGACCCGGCCGGGACGTCAGCGGTCCGTAAGGAGTGCCGGGACCTCGATCGTCAGGGTGCGGGCGTCGGCGTCCAGGACGGCGGGCAGGCCGAGCGGGACGGTGATGGTGGAGTCGCAGTGCCCGAACCCCAGCTCCTCCACGACCGGCACCCCCAGATCACCGAGCCGGTCGAGCAGCAGCGGGCGCAGGGTTTCGTAGGGGCCGCACTGGGCCCAGGAGCCGAGGACGATCCCGGCGACGCCGTCCAGCCATCCGGAGCGCAGCAGTTGGGTGAGGTAGCGGTCCAGCCGGTACGGCTCCTCGCCGGTGTCCTCCAGGAGGAGGATCCCGCCGGCGGCGCCCGGCCGGGCCTCCGGGGTGCCGAGCTCCGCGGCGAGCAGGCAGAGCGTGCCGCCGAGGGTACGGCCGCGGGCCCGGCCGGGGACCATGGTCCTGGCGGTGGGCGAGCTCAGAACCTGGACGCTCCCGGGTTCCATCAGGGTGCGGCGCAGATGGTCCTGGGTGGGGTCGTCCTTGAGGAAGGTGGCGGCCGCGGCCATCGGGCCGTGCAGCGTGGCGAGCCCGAGCCGGGTGGCGAACGCCTCGTGCAGCGCGGTGATGTCGCTGTAGCCGATGAACGCCTTCGGTTCCGCGGCCCGCATCGCGTTCCAGTCCAGCAGGTCGGCCATGCGCTGGACGCCGTAGCCGCCGCGGGCGCAGAGCACCGCGGCCACCGAGGGGTCGCACCAGGCCTGCTGGAGGTCCCGGGCACGGTCCTGGTCCGCGCCGGCCAGGTAGCCGAGGCCCGGGTGCCGGTCCAGGACATGCGGCGCGGCGACCGGGTCGAGGCCCCAGCCGCGCAGGATGTCGAGCCCGGCGTCGAGCCGCTCCTGCGGAACGGGACCGCTGGGGGCGACGACGGCTACCCGGTCGCCGGGCACCAGCCGGCGAGCGCGGCGCAGCGGCTCGGGAACGGTCCCCGTCATGTGGTGAGCCCCAGCTGCGGCACACCGGGCGGCACGAAGCCGAAGACCTGCCCGTAGAGCGAGAGTTCGGCCTCCAGGCAGGCGACGATGGTGTCCTCGCGGCGGAATCCATGGCCCTCGCCCTCGAAGGTGAGGTACGCGTGCGGGATGCCGCGCCCGGCGATCCGTTCCAGGAAGCGCTCGCACTGGACGGGCGGACAGATCACGTCGTCCAGTCCCTGCAACAGCAGGAACGGTGCGGTGACGCGGTCGGCGCTGTTGACCGGCGAGCGGTCGCGGTACCGGTCGGGGACCTCGGCGAGCGGGCCGACGAGGGACTCCAGGTACCGCGATTCGAAGTCGTGCGTCTCACCGTTCGCCGACCAGCCGGTGAGGTCCAGGATCGGGAAGCTGATGGCGCCGCACGCGTACAGGTCGGTGGAGGTGAGCGAGGCTCCGGTGGTCCAGCCGCCGGCGCTGCCGCCGCGGATCGCGAGCCGGGCCCCGTCCGCGGTGCCCTCGTCGACGAGAGCCTGGGCGACGGCGGCGCAGTCCTCGACGTCCACGACGCCCCACTGTTCACGGAGCCGCTCGCGGTAGGCGCGGCCGTAGCCGGTGGAGCCCCCGTAGTTGACCTCCGCGACGCCGATGCCCCGCGAGGTGAAGTAGGCGATCTCCACATCGAGCACCATCGGGACCCTGCTGGTGGGGCCGCCGTGCACCCAGATCACATAGGGCGGCAGCTCGCCCGCCGGTGCGCCGGCCGCCGGGTTGCGCGGCGGGTACACCTGCGCGTGCACCTCACGCCCGCCGGGTGCGGTGAAGGTCCGGGCGGTGGGGTCCGGCAGATACGCGGGGTCGACGGCGTCCTGGTGCGCGCAGCCGATGACGCGGGCGTGCCCGGTGCTGGTGTCGAGTTCGACGATCTCGGACGAGGAGCGCGCGCTCGCGGCCACGTCCAGCACCCGGGTGCCGGACGTGGCGAGACCGGCGGCCCATTCCGTCCAGCGGCCAGGAACGTCGGCCAGTTCGCCGGTGGCCGGGTCGAGTATGGCGAGGCGCTGGGCCCCGACGCCGTGCAGAACCGCGAGCAGTCCCTCGCCGACGGGTGCGAACCAGCGGTAGCCGAGCTTCCACACCGGGCCGGCGAACTCCTCCTGGCGCGGGCAGAGGTTGACGGCCTCGCCGGTGCCGGGGTCGACACGGTGCAGGTTCCACCAGCCGGTGCGGTCCGTGGCGGCGATCAGGGTGCCGTCCGCGGCCCATTCGGCCTGCGCGACCGACTCCTCGGAGCCGCCGATCAGGGTGCGGGCGCCGCTGAAGGAGCCGTCCTTCCCGACCTGCGCGAGCTTGAGCTCGGTGCCGTCCCAGGGCATCAGCGGATGGTTCCAGGCGATCCAGACGACCTGCCGTCCGTCCGGCGAGAGCCGGGGGCCGGTGACGAACCGGTCGGCGCCGTCGGTCAGTTCACGCACCGCGCCGCGGTCGGCGGCGGCCGACCCGTCCAGCGGCACGGCGGCGATGACGCGCCGCACGTCGGAGGGACCGTCGCCGGTGAACTCCTCGAGGACGCACCAGACCTCGTCGCGGTCCTGGTGGATCTGCGGGTCCACCCACCGCAGACCGTCGCCCACCGCCGAGACGGGTGTCAGCGGCACCGGTTCCGCGCCCGGCCGGTACGCGTACAGGCGCTGGTCGGCGAAGTTCGCGAAGACGATCAGCGGGCCGTCCGCGTCCGGTGTGCCGGCCCACGGCCGGCCGCCGTACTCCATGACGCGGCTGCGGACGTTCCACGGTGCGGGCAGCGGGCACTGCTCGCTGCCGTCCGCGAGCCGCCGGACCAGCGCGCGGCGCCCGCCCTCGGCGGGGCGCGGCTCGGTCCACCACACCTCGTCCCCGACGAAGCCCACGAATTCGGGGCCGCCGTCGTGCGACGCGGCGGTCGCCGCGCCGATCGGCGACGGCCAGGCTCCGTACGGGACGTCCTGGGTCATTCCGGTGCCTTCCCTGAGGAGGAGGTCAGAAAGCGGTCGAGCACCTGGACGCCGAAGTGCAGCGCCTCGACCGGCACGCGCTCGTCCACTCCGTGGAAGAGCGCCTGGTAGTCGAAGCCCGGGGGCAGCTTGAGCGGTGAGAAGCCGTAGCCGGTGATGCCGAGCCGGGAGAACTGCTTGGCGTCCGTGCCACCCGACATGCAGTACGGGACGACGTGCGCCTCCGGGTCGAAGTGCTCCAGCGCCTCGCGCATCGCGGCGTACGTCGGCGAGTCCACCGGAGCCTGGAGCGGCACCTCGCGGTGGTGGAACTCCCACTCGACGTCCGGTCCGGTGAGCCGGTCCATGGTCTCGGTGAACTCGGCCTCGCCGCCGGGCAGCATCCGTCCGTCCACATACGCGGTCGAGGTGCCGGGGATGACGTTGATCTTGTAACCGGCCTGCAGCATCGTCGGGTTGGCGCTGTTGCGGACCGTCGGCTCGACGAGCGCGGCGGCCGGGCCGAGCTTGCCGAGCAGCCCGTCCACATCGTCCAGATCGGGTTCGATGCCGTGCAGCGCGGCGAGTTCGGTGAGCGAGGCGCGCACGGTGGCGGTCAGCCGGACCGGCCAGTCGTGCTCACCGATCCGCGCGATGGCCGCGGCCAGCCTGCTGACCGCGTTCGCCGGATTGACCTTGGAGCCGTGTCCGGCCTTGCCGTGCGCGGTCAGCCGGAGCCAGGCGGTGCCGCGCTCGCCGGCGGCCACCGGGTACAGCCGCATACCGCCGCCCGCGTGGAAGGTGAAGGCGCCCGATTCGCTGATGCCCTCGGTACAGCCCTCGAAGAGCGCGGCGTGCTGGTCGGCGAGGAAGCCGGAGCCGTACACGGCGCTGTCCTCCTCGTCCGCGGTGAAGGCGAGCACGAGGTCCCGGGCCGGGCGGCGGCCGGTGCGGGCCATGGCCCGCACCGTGGCCAGCACCATCGCGTCCATGTTCTTCATGTCGACCGCGCCGCGGCCCCAGACCACTCCGTCGCGGATCTCGCCGGAGAAGGGGTGCACGCTCCAGTCCGCGGGCTCGGCCGGGACGACGTCCAGATGGCCGTGGACCAGCAGCGCGTCGGCCCCGGGGTCGCTGCCCTCGATACGGGCCACCACATTGGTACGGCCGGGGGCGGACTCCAGGATCATCGGCTCGATCCCGGCGTCGGACAGCAGCGCGGCGACGTATTCGGCGGCGGGCCGCTCGTTGCCGTCGCCGCCGCCGCGGTTGGTCGTGTCGATCCGGATCAGCTCGGAGGTGAAGCGCACCACCTCGTCCAGCGCCTGCTGGTCCACCCCCAGGCCGACCGATTCGAAGACCGCTTGCTCAGCCATACTGTTCCTCCACCGCTGCCGACACGAGCGTGGTGACCGCCTTGAAAGCGCGGATGCCCTCGTACATGGTCGGTGATGTGTAGCCGACTCGGCGTTCGCCGGTCCGCGCCACGCCGGGCACCACCGTGGCGGCCCCGGCAAGGTGTACGGCATCGAACTCGAGCTCGATGTGGAACGGTCCGTCCTGCGCGGGCTCATGGCGCACCGCGAGGGCCACCGCTTCCTTCGCCGCGGCCCGGATGTCGGCCGCGGTCCTGGCCGGGGGCCGGCAGACCGCCGCGTACCGCGACACGTAGTCCTTGACCGCGACCGTACGGGCCCGCGGGGCGTAGCCGCGCGCGTCGGCGCCGGTCCGGTCGTCGCCGGTCACCAGGATCACCGGCACACCGTACTCGGCGACGACCAGCGCGTTCAGCCGCCCCTCGCTCGCCGGTTCGCCGTTGGCCCAGACGCCCGTGATCGAGTTGGCGAGATAGGTGTGCGCGAGCACGCCCTCGGTCCCGGCGCCCGTGTGATAGCCGACGAACGCGATGCCGTCGACGTCCCCGTGCTGCACGCCCTCGACCATCGACAGGTCCTTGTGCCGGCCGGTGAGCATCTCGGCCCGCTCGTCGAGTTTCTCCAGCAGCAGATTGCGCATGGTCCAGTGCGCCTCGTTCACCAGGACCTGGTCGGCTCCGCCGTCGAAGAACCCGGCGATCGCGGCATTCACGTCGGACGTGAACATATGGCGGCAGCGCTGCCACTGCTCGCTTCCCGGCAACACATCGGCAGGCCAGGTGACGCCGGTGGCGCCCTCCATGTCGGCCGAGATGAGGATCTTCATGCGAGGCAACGCTACGCGGTTTTGGGCAGCGCATACCAGAGCTGTGGATAACTGCAGTGGTCCAGACCTCTACAAACCCGGACGGACGCTAGCGTCCACCGCCCGCCACCAGCCAGTTCGACGGCAGCTCGATGCGCGTGCCGTCGGTACGGAACTCCGTCGTCGTCAGCGGCTGCTCACCGCCGGCCAGCAGCTCGAGGCCCGCCGCCCGGAAGTAGCCGGGGACCGCCTCGTCGGCCACCTCACCCGGGGTGAGGCCGTGCGCGAACACCGCCCCCAGCTTCGGCGGCGGGCCGCCGGGCCCCTGGGCGATGCCCAGCAGGACGCCCTTCGCGGCCGCGGCCAGCTCGACCGCGAACACCCGGCCCCGCTCGCCGAGCAGGGCCGCGATGCCCTCGACCAGCGGCGCCCGGTCCGCCGGTTCGCACTGGTGCAGCACACCCCGCATATAGACGTTCGCGTCGCCGATCTCCGCGTGCAGCCGGCGTGTCGCGGCCGCGTCGGCGCCGTTGAGCTGCTGGTATTCGGCGACGCCGTGCGGGTCCGCGCGGCGCGCGTGACCGACCGCCGCCTCGGACAGGTCCACCCCGACCACCCGGTCGTAGCGCTCCGCGAGGTACCGGGTCTGGGTGCCGTTGCCGCAGCCGAAGTCGACGACCGGCAGGCCGGCGTCGAAGTACGGCTCGAAGAGCGGTAGCTGCAGTGCGGCGGTGAGGGACGCGTCCGCGTCCCAGAAGACCGCCCCGGACGTGGCGGGCGCGTCGCGCCAGAAACTCTCCCAGGCCTGCGTGTAGGTGCCGGGCACGTTCATTTCGGGACTCCCCAGGATCCGACGAAACCTCGGTGACTCGGTACGCGGTGACGCGGCGGCCAGCCGCCGAACAGCCGGCCCCCTCAGCGCCGCCGTCGCGACGCCGACCGCGGCAGCGTCTGCTCGAACCAGACCGTCTTGCCCTGCGCCGTACGGCTCGTACCCCACTGCCGCGCCAGCCGGCTCACGATCCGCATGCCCCGCCCGTACTCGTCCTCGGGGCCGGTGTTCAGCAGGACGGGAACCGCGTGGTCGTCGTCCGTGACCTCGCACAGCAGGGCGTCGGCCCGCACCAGGCGCAGCTCGACCTCACTGGTCCCCGCATGCCGGATGGCGTTGGTGACGACCTCGCCGACCAGCAGCTCCGCGGTCTCGGAGACCTCCTCCAGATCCCAGTCGCGCAGCGTCGCGCGGGTCAGCCGGCGGGCGTGCGCGGCCTCGCGCGGATGACGGGCCAGCTGCCACGTCGCCACGTCCGAACGCGGGATGCCGTTCAGCCGCGCCATCAGCAGGGCGACGTCGTCCTTGCGGCCGCCGCGCGGGTTGAGCGCGCGGATGATCGTGTCGCAGGCGTCGTCCATCGACGCCGCCGGGTGCGCGGCGCTCTCGCACAGCGCGGCCAGCCCGGTGCCGATGTCCTGCCCGCGCACCTCGACCAGCCCGTCGGTGCACAGCACCAGCCGGTCACCCTGCGCGACCGGCACCGTGACCGTCTCGAACGGGACGCCGCCCACCCCGATCGGGGCGCCGGTCGGCACGTCGAGCAGCTCGCTGCGCCCGTCGGCCGCCCGCACCAGGACCGGCGGGATGTGTCCGGCGTTGGAGATCACCAGCTCGGACCCGATCGGGTCGTACACGGCGTACAGGCAGGTGGCCAGATAGTGCTCGCCGAGGCGCTGCGCCAGATCGTCGAGATTGCGCAGCAGCTGGGCGGGCGGCATGCCCATCGCCGCCATGGTCTGCACGGCGGTGCGCAGCTGGCCCATCATCGCGGCGGAGTTCAGCCCGTGCCCCATGACGTCGCCGACGACGAGCGCCAGCCGCGAGCCGGCCAGCTTGATCGTGTCGAACCAGTCGCCGCCGACCCGGCCCAGCCGGGTCCCGGGCAGATAGCGGGTGGCCACGTCACAGCCCGGCATCCGCGGGGTGATGTGCGGCAGCATGCTGTCCTGGAGGGTGTCGGCGACATTCTCCTGGTACGTGTACATCCGGGCGTTGTCCAGCACGAGGCCGGCGCGGGCGGCGAACTCCGCGCCCGTCGCCTTGTCCATGTCGTTGAAGACCGCACGCTCCCGGTGGCGCAGCAGGATCATGAAGCCGAGCACCACGTTGCGGGCCTTGAGCGGCACCACGAGCATCGACCGGTTGTTGATCAGCGGGCTGATGTCGCGCTTCTCGAACTGCGCGGCGATCGCGTTGCCCATCTGCTCCGAGATCCGCGGTACGAGCACCGGCTGTCCGCTGGTCATGCACTGGAAGAACGGGGTGTGCTCGGGGAACGGCATCGACTCGCCGACCGGCACCACGTCGTCCCAGCGCCCCGGCTCGTCGGTGTGCTCGACGGCCACCCGATACCACATGGTGGTGACGTCCGGCGGCCCGTCCGGGAACCCCTCGCCCGCGAGCACCTGCTCGCGCAGATACGAGCCGGCGACGTCGGTGAAGCGCGGCACCACGGCCGCGCTCACCTCCTGGATGGTGCGCGCCAGGTCCAGTGAGGTGCCGATACGGGCGCTGACCTCGTTGAGGAATTCGAGGTGCTCGCGCACCGCGGCGTATTCGAGGTCGGGCGCCAGGTCGGCCGGGGCCGCGACCTGCGGGTCCAGCTGGGCGGCCGCGGCGGCGGCGCGCTGCCTGGCCCGGCGCTCGTCGCGCCTGGGCACGCCCCAGTCGGGGGTGACCGGCACCCGGTCGTGCTGGCTGAACTCCAGCACCGGATAGCCGAGCTCCAGCACCTGGGACACGATCCGGGCGCTCTCCGCCGGATTCATGCTCGGCAGGATCTCGGGCAGCCGCTTGGCGAGCTGGTCGGCGCCGGAGAACTCGGTGTGCAGCGCGAAGCCGGGCGCGATCCGTTCGAATTCCCCGGCCGCCGCGTGAGCATCCGAGTCGGCCGTCGCGTCCTGTTCCGGCCCGGAATCCGGCGAGGACCCTAACTGGGTCGCGTCGGCGGCGAGGACGAGCAGTCGCTCGGGTCCCGGGCCGACGAGCGGATACGCCCACCACAGGACGTCCACGGCCCCGTCCTCCCGGTCCGCGCCGCCGCCGTGGCGGTCGTCGAAGAGCCGGGCCCGGCCCGCGGTGGGGTACGAGGTCGCGCCGCTGAGCGAGGCGTCCAGTTCCGGGCCGAAGTCGTCCAGCCCGCTCTCGTCCCCGACCGCGCTGTTCAGAGCGCCGGAGACCGGGAGCAGATCCACCGCCGGACGGCCGACGGCCTCTTCCTTGGAGCAGCCGAAAAGTTTGCGCGCACCGGTGCTCCAGTGCGATACGAGTCCCGCGCCGTCCACGACGATCACCGCGAGCGGGATCCGTCCGGACAGCCCCGGAGGAATGCGGCGGTCCATGGCTGGGTGGGCTCCTTCCCTCGGAACCGCTTCACAGGACCGGCCGGGATCTCCCGCCCCGGTGCAAGATCTGCGGCACCGGTACCACCGTACGACCGCGGACGGGTGCCGCGAAGGGCAATGCCCGAATCGAGGCGCACGCCCGCGCGTGAGCGCCCCCCTGAGCACGTGCTAGCGTCCTTCATCTCTGTTCGAACTCCAGATCCGTGGTGCGAGTTCGACTCCGGCCGGGTGGGGATCCAAGCCGGAGCACGTAGGACCCGCGACTGGAAGAGAACAATGTGACCACCTGGGAGACCGCGGGCTGGGCCGCCGCAAAGCGTCCCAAGTCCTTTCTCCGACTGGCTGATCCGCGCCGGCCGGTGATGGCGGCGACGCTGTTCGCCGCGGTGCTGCACATCGTGTGGGCGCTGTTCCTGGCCAAGGACGCGGGTGACATGGCCGCCCAGTTCGCGTGGACGGACTTCATCCGCGAGCACCCGGACTCCGCGTACAACCTCTCCTGGTACGGCGGGATGCACCCCGCTTCGTACAGCATCCTGTCGCCCTACATCATGGCGTGGCTCGGGGTCCGCACGACCGCGGTGATCGCGGGCACGCTCTCCGCGACCGTCGCCGCGTATCTGCTGGTCCGCTTCCGGATCCGGAAGCCGATGCTGCCCGCGCTGTGGACGGCGTTCGCGCTCTGGTGCGACGTGGCGTCGGGCCGGGTGACCTTCGCGCTCGGCATGCTCTTCGCACTCGCCGCCACCGCCCTGGTCCTCCCCGAGGACGACCAGCGGACCTCGCGCATCGTGGGGGCCTCCGCGCTGGGCGGGCTGGCCACCATGTGCAGCCCGGTGGCCGGGCTCTTCATCGAGGTCCTGGCGGGCGCCCTGTTCCTCTCCGGGCGGCGCAAGCACGCGTACATCCTGGCCGCGAGCCCGCCGATCGTCGTCGGCGGCACCTCGCTGCTGTTCCCCTTCTACGGGGTGCAGCCGTTCACCTGGTACTTCGCCGCGCTGCCGCTGGCCGCCGCCCTGCTGGTGGCGCTCCTGGTGCCGCGCTCCTGGCGCACCCTGCGCACCGGATCGTGGGTCTACTCCGCGGGCATAGTGCTGACCTGGGCGATACCGTCGCCGATCGGCAGCAATGTCGAGCGGCTCTCACTGCTCTTCGGCGGCACCGCGCTGCTCGCCACTGCGGTGGGGCGGACCGACCGGGGCCGCAAGACCCTCGTCATCTTCGCGGCGTTCCTGGCCGTCGCGGTCTGGCAGGTCGCCAAGCCCGTCACCGACCTGGTCAACACCGCGCCGGTGACCGCGACCATCGAGCACGCCCAGGGGCTCATAGACGAACTGGCCCGGGTCGGGGCCGACCGGGGCCGGGTCGAGGTCGTTCCGCTGCGCTCGCACTGGGAGGCGTCGGGGATAGCCCCGCACGTCAACCTCGCCCGCGGCTGGAACCGGCAGGCGGACGTCGAGCGCAACCCGCTCTTCTACGACGGCACCCTCACCCCCGCCACCTATCTGGCGTGGCTGCAGCGCTGGGGCGTCGGGTACGTCGTCCTGCCGTCGGACGAACCGGACGGTGCGGCCGTGGCCGAGGCGAAGATCGTCGCGGCCGGGCACGCCTGGCTGCAGCCGGTCTGGCAGGACGACCACTGGCGGCTGTACAGCGTGACCGGGGCCGAGCCGATGGCCGACCCGCCGTCGATCGTCCGCCAGGCGGGACCGGCCGAGCTGGTCGTCGACGTCCCGAAGTCGGGTCCGGTGCTGCTGCGCATCCCGTGGTCGCCGTGGCTCGCGATAGCGGGAGCCACGGACTCCGAGCACGGCTGTCTGGAGCAGGCCGGCGACTGGACCCGGCTGTACGCGCCGGCGCCGGGCACGTACCGGATAGGCGGGCGCTACGCCCTGTCCCGCGGGACGCCCTGCAAGAAGGACTGACCCCGGCGCCGCCCGGCGCACGCCTCCCTCGCCGCACCCGGGCGCCGAGGGAGTTCCACGTCATCCGCGCGCCCTGTCAGCCCCTGCGTCAGTCCTCGTGCCCCAGCTGCAGATCGCGTTCGGTGCGCCCGCCGCCGGCGACCTGAAGGACGGTGGCCACCGGCGGGTACCCGGCGGCGATCACGGTGTACTCGCCGGCCGCCAGATCGACGAAGCGGAAGAGGCCGTCGGCCCCCGTCGTCACCGAGTCCACCACGTTGCCCGCCGCGTCGAGCAGGGTGACCCGGGCGTCCTCGACCACCCGGCCGCCGGGCGCCCGCACCGTGCCGCGCAGCACCGCGCCGCCGGCCAGTTCGACGTCCTGCCGGGTCTCCCGGGCGGCCTGCACCGAGACCGGCAGCGCGGCCGGGCGGTAGGCGGGAGCGCTGGCGGCCAGCGTGTACTCGCCCGCCACCAGATCGGTCAGCACGTAGCTGCCCTCGCGGGCGCTGCGGGTGCTGGAGACGACGTCGCCGCGTACGTCGGTGAGCGTCACGATGGCGTCGCGGACCGGGGTGCCGTCCGAGGTGTGCACCGTGCCGGCCAGCCGGCCGGCGCCGCCGAGCACCACGTCCAGCTCGACCGGCCGGTCGCCGACCGTCACGCTGACGGCCTGTGGCTGATGCCCGCCCGCGGCCGCGATCAGCACATAGCTGCCGGTGCCGGGGGTGCTCAGCGCGTACCGCCCGTCCTCGCCCGTCGCCCCGCGGCCGATCTGCCGGCCGGTGACGTCGATCAGGGTGAGCGCGGCCCGGCCCACCGAGGTGCCGTCGGAGTGCTGGACGGTGCCGCAGACCGGGACTCCCCCGGCGTCGGCGGTGCGGCCGACGGCCGTCCTGGCCGGGGGACGGCGGGGTCGGAGACGGGACCATGCTGGGTCACCAGGGGTTTCTCCTTCAGGAGGAATGCGAGCAGGAAGCCGAGGACGAGCACCGGCACCAGGTACAGGAAGATCCGCGGCATGGCCACGGCGTACGCCTGGACGTAGCCGTCGCGCAGCGCGGCGGGCAGCGTGTGCACCAGCTGCGGGGTGATCGACTGCGGGTCCGGCAGATGGGCGCCGCGTGGGAGTTCGACGGCGAGCTGGTCGGCCAGCCGGTTGGCGAACAGCGTGCCGAAGACGGCCGCTCCGACGGAGCCGCCGATCTGCCGGAAGTAGTTGTTGGCGCTGGTGGCGGCGCCGATGTCGGCCGGCCGTACCGAGTTCTGCACGGCGAGCACCAGGACCGGCAGCATGAGCCCGATGCCGAGTCCGAGCACGGCCATGAAGGCGCTGTACTCGATCCGGGAGGTGCTCGCGTCCAGCAGGGACAGCAGCCACATGCCGAGCGCGGAGAGCGCGCCGCCGATCAGCGGGAAGATCTTGTAACGGCCGGTCCTGCTGATCAGCTGTCCGGAGGCGACCGAGGCGAGGACGACGCCGAGCATCATCGGGAGCATCAGCAGCCCGGAGCCGGTGGCGCTGGCGCCGTCGACCATCTGCAGGAAGGTCGGCAGATAGCTGGCGGCGCCGAAGAGCGCGACGCCGACGACCGCGCCGACCATCGCGGTGACGTTGAAGATGCCGTCACGGAACAGCCGCAGCGGGATGACGGGTTCGGCCGCGAAGTGCTCGGTCAGGACGAAGAGCACGGCGCTGGCGAGGGCGCCCGCGCCGAGCCCGACGATCATCTCCGAGCGCCAGGCGTAGGTGGTGCCGCCCCAACTGGTCAGCAGCACCAGACAGGTGGAGCCGGCCGCGAGCAGCAGCGCGCCCAGCACGTCGAGGCGGGGCCGGATCGTGGGGCGCGGCAGCCGCAGTACGACGGTGATGAGGGCGAGGGTGAACAGGCCGAACGGCACATTGATGTAGAAGCACCAGCGCCAGGAGGCGTGGTCGGTGAAGAAGCCGCCGAGCAGCGGTCCGGCCACCGACGCCACCCCGTAGGCGGCGCCGATCAGGCCCATGTAGCGGCCGCGTTCGCGGGGCGGGACGATGTCCGCCATGATCGCCTGCACACCGATCATGAGCCCGCCGCCGCCGACGCCCTGCACCGCGCGGAAGGCGATCAGCTGGTCCATGGTGCGTGACCAGCCGGCCAGCGCGGAGCCGATGACGAAGACGATGATCGCGAACTGGAAGACCCGCTTGCGGCCGAAGAGGTCGCCGAGCTTGCCGTAGATCGGCAGGCCGATGGTCGACGCGAGCAGGTACGCGGTGACGGCCCAGGACATCTTCTCCAGGCCGTGCAGCTCCCCGACGATCTTCGGGAGGGCGGTCGCCACGATCATCTGGTCGAGGGCGGCGAGCAGCAGGGTGAGCATCAGGCCGAGGAAGACCAGCCGCACTCGGCGCGGGGTCAGGTCGGCCGGCGGAATGCCGGTGGCCGAACCGGACGGGCCGTCCGCGCCGGGCGGCGGGGCATCGGCCGGTTCAGGGCCGGCCGATGCCGCGCCGTCCGCCGGTTCGGCCCGTCCGGACCTTCCGGCCCGTTCGGCCAGAGTGGTTCCGCCCACGTGCCGCTCCCCTCGTCGCGCCTGCCTCGTCACCCAATTCCCGCATTAAGCGACAACGACGAACAAGCGCGACGATTCTCCGAAGCGATGCAGAACCACCCGTATCAGTGAACGATCGAACCCGGACGGGGGCTCCATCGCAGCGACGACTACGCCGCCGTTTCGACCTCGGCGGCCAGCTTCGCGAGCACCTCGTCGTAGATGCGCCCGAGTCCCTTGGGCGCGAACGTCCGCTCGAAGAAGCCGCCGATGCCGCCGGCGCCGTCCCACGTGGTGGTGGAGACGACCTTGGCCTGCCCGGCACCGGCCGGGGTCACCGTCCACGTGGTGACCATGGACGAGTTGCGGTCGGCCTCGACCAGCTGCCCGGTGGTCGGCGCGGTGACGTCGAAGAGGCAGTCGCGGATCCGCTTGCTGGTCGCCTGCAGCTTCCAGTGCACCAGCGTGCCGGCGCCGCTGCCGCCCTCGCGGACCTCGTACTCGCTGAACTGCTCGGGGAGCAGGGTCTTCCTGGTGCCCGCGTAGTCCGCGAGAGCGTCGTACACCCGCTCCGGTTCCGCTTCGATGACCCGCTGGGTGGTGGCCTCGACCTGCGCCATTTCTTCTCCTCCGGTCCGTGCCCGCATGTGCCGGGCAAGCCAACCACACGCGCAAACCGAATATGTGTTCTATTCTATGGAGGAGCTACTGAGGAGGGCGTCATGCGCTGGGACAACCTGGGCCGCGACGAGGCCGCCACCGCCACCACGTCCGCACTGTTCGGGACGGACGTGGTCACCCGGACCTTCGACACCCCCGAATTCCGCGGCATCACCTTCCACGAGGTACGGGCCCGGTCGATCGTGAACCGCGTGCCGGGCGCCTCGCAGATGCCGTTCGACTGGACGGTCAACCCGTACCGGGGATGCAGCCACGCCTGCGTCTACTGTTTCGCCCGCAAGACGCACAGCTATCTGGACCTCGACACCGGGCTCGACTTCGACTCGCAGATCATCGTCAAGGTGAACGCGCCCGAGCTGCTGCGCAAGGAGCTCGCCGGGCCGCGCTGGCAGGGCCAGCACATCGCCATGGGCACCAATGTGGACTGCTACCAGCGCGCCGAGGGCCGCTACCAGCTCATGCCCGGCATCATCGGCGCGCTGCGCGACCACGCCAATCCGTTCTCGATCCTCACCAAGGGCTCGCTGATCCTGCGCGATCTGGACCTGCTGCGGCAGGCGGCCCGGGTCACCGAGGTCTCCACGGCGGTCTCCGTCGGCTTCCTCGACCGCGAGCTGTGGCGCACCGTCGAGCCCGGTACGCCGTCCCCCGGCAAGCGGCTGGAGGTCTGCCGGACGCTGAACGACAACGGCATCCGCTGCGGCGTGCTGATGGCGCCCGTCCTGCCGTACCTCAGCGACTCCCCCGAGCAGCTGCGCGACACCGTCCGCGCCATCGCGCGGTCCGGGGCCACCTCCGTCACCCCGCTCGTGCTGCATCTGCGGCCGGGCGCCCGCGAGTGGTACCTGGCCTGGCTCTCCGTGCACCATCCGCGGCTGCTCAGCCGCTACAAGTCGCTCTACGCGGAGGGTTCGTACGCCCCCACCTGGTACCAGCGGCGCATCACCCGCCAGGTCCACGAGTTCGCCACGGAGTTCGGCATCGGCCCGAACCGTTCCGGCGCCCTGCGGGCCGTCCCGCCGCCCGCCGCCGCCCCGGTGCAGGCCGCGGGACCGACCCAGTTGTCGCTGCTCTAATCTCCTGCCCATGACCGACGTTCGAGTGATGACCGGCGACGACATCGACGCCGTTTCCGCGATCCGGGTGCACGGCTGGCAGAGCGCGTACGTCGGCATCGTGCCGCAGGACTACCTCGACACGATGTCGGCGCCGGAGGACGCGGCCCGGCGCCGCGAGTGGTTCGCCCACGACACCGGCCGGGTGGAGAACCTCGTGTCGGCCGACGGGACCGAGGTCACCGGCTGGGCCGCCCACGGCCCGTACCGGGGCGACGACGCCGAGGCGGGCGACGGCGAGCTGTACGCGATCTACGTCCGCCCGGACCGGATCGGCACCGGCACGGGCCGGGCGCTCATCGGCGCGGTGCTGGCCCGGGCGGCGGACCGCGGCTTCCCGCGGCTGCGGCTCTGGGTGCTGGCCGACAACGCGCGCGCCCGCCGCTTCTACGAGAAGGCCGGCTTCGTGGCCGACGGCGCCGAACAGCAGGAGGACTACGACGACGTGTTCCTGCGCGAGGTGCGCTACGTGCGCGGTGCCTCGTCGGAAGCGACCTGCGTGTCGGACGCGTCCGCCTCGTAGCCGCCGATCCGTTCGAGGGCCGCGACGGCGGCCGGGCGCAGTCGCGGATGCGCGCACGCGGCCCGCAGTACGGTCGCCGCCCGGGGGTCGCCGAGCTCGCCGAGCCCCTCCACGCAGGCGGGGACGGCGTCCCAGCCGAGGGTCCGCTCGGCCAGCAGCCGGTCCAGGGTCTCGATGAGCGCGGGGACGGATTCCGGCGCCCTCAGTTGGACGAGCAGCCGGATCGGCGGTACGGCGTAGGCGACCCGGAGCGGATTGGTCGCGAGCGCGGCGGCGGCCCGTGCGGTGCGCGGGTCCCCCAGAAGGGCCAGTGCGCGGGCCGCGTTCTCGGCCCGTTCCGGCTCGCGGTAGTTGAGCAGGAGGGCGAGGGTTTCGAAGGCCCTCCGGTCGCCCGCGGCGGCCAGGGCCACGGCGGCGGCCTCCCTGGCTTCCAGGGGCTGTCCCGGTGCGGTGAGTACGCCGGCCAGTTCGTCGCGCGCTGCGGAATCCACCCGCTCAGCCTACGGCGCGCTCATCTGTACGCGGCACAGATCACATGGGCGGTGGTCTGGCGCGTAGGTTACCGGCCGGTTACCCTCGGACCAACGTGCACGGCAGCCTGGTGACGCAGCCGCCGCGCACAGCCCGGAACGCACCACCCGTACGCGGTCCTGGCACGCACCACCGCTCAGCAGCACGCAACACTTCACGTCGGTTCGGCACCATCGCGGCGCGGCCCCGGGACAGGGCCCGCCCCTCACCCTCATGCGGGCATCCACCCCTTCTCCGTGGCCCGCGACTCCACCAACTCCTCAGCCGCGCGCGCCTCCCGGCAGCCGCGGTCTCCTCAGCATCTGGAGTTTCGCGATGGACCGTCCGTCCAGCAGCAGTCCCCTGCCCTCCCTCGCCCTGCCCACCGTCGCCGTCATCGGCCTCGGCACCATGGGCGCCGGAATCGCCGAGGTCATGGCCCGCGCCGGCCATGAGGTCATCGGCATCGACATCAGCGACACCGCCGCCCGCACGGCTGTGACGGCACTGGACCAGTCCACGGCGCGTGCCGTCGAGCGCGGCCGGCTCACCGAGGCCGAGCGCGCCGACACCCTCGCGCGGTTCCGCACCTTCCCCGACCTGCAGGCGGCCGCCGAGGCCGACCTGGTCATCGAGGTCGTGAACGAGCAGTTCGAGGCCAAGCAGGCGGTCTTCGAGGCGCTCGACGTGATCGTGAAGCCGGACGCCATCATCGCGACGGGCACCAACGCCCTGTCGGTGACCCGGCTGGCCTCGCACACCTCGCGCCCGGACCGCGTCCTCGGGCTGCACTTCTTCGCCCCGGCGCCCGCCATGAAGCTGGTCGAGGTGGTCTCCACCGTCCTGACCTCGCCGGAGGCGACCGCCTCGGTGACCGCGCTGGTGCGCGCGCTCGGCAAGGAGCCGGTCCCGGTCGGCGACCGGCCCGGCTTCATCGCGGACGGCCTGCTGTTCGGCTATCTCAACCAGGCCGCGGCGATGTACGAGTCGAAGTACGCGACCCGCGAGGACATCGACGCGGCGATGCGACTCGGCTGCGGCCTGCCGATGGGCCCGCTGGCGCTGCTCGACCTGATCGGCATCGACACCGCGCAGACCGTCCTGGAGGCGATGTACGAGGCGTCCCACGACCGGCTGCACGCGCCCGCCCCGATCCTCGGCCAGCTGGCCGC
The DNA here is from genome assembly GCF_023701715.1 of Streptomyces sp. RKAG337. NCBI lineage: Bacteria > Bacillati > Actinomycetota > Actinomycetes > Kitasatosporales > Streptomycetaceae > Streptomyces > Streptomyces sp. RKAG337. The sequence continues at coordinate 1,305,522 of NZ_JAJOZA010000001.1, forward strand.
CGCCGGGCTGTCGGGCCGCAAGTCGGGCCGCGGTTTCTACACCTACGAGGCTCCCGGCAGCGAGACCGTCGTCACCGACGCCTCGACCCCGGGCACCGCCGGGTCCTCCGGTGTCGCGGGCCGCGACGTCCGCAGTGTGGGCGTCGCCGGATCCGGCACCATGGCGACCGGTATCGCCGAGGTCTTCGCGAAGGCCGGCTACGACGTCGTGCTGGCCGCCCGCTCGCAGGAGAAGGCCGACCAGGCCGTCGCCAAGCTGGCCAAGTCGCTGGACCGCTCGGTCGCCAAGGGGCGGCTGACGCAGGAGCAGCGCGACGCGGCCGTCGCCCGGGTGACGCCGGCCGGCTCGTACGACGCCTTCGGCGACGTCGATCTGGCCGTCGAGGCGGTCGCCGAGGCGGTCGCCGTCAAGCAGGCGCTCTTCGCCGCGCTGGACGAGGTGTGCAAGCCCGGTGCGGTGCTGGCCACCACGACGTCCTCGCTGCCCGTCATCGCCATCGCCCGCGCCACCGCGCGCCCGCGGGACGTGATCGGGATGCACTTCTTCAACCCGGCGCCCGCGATGAAGCTCGTCGAGGTGGTCCGTACCGTCCTGACCTCGGACGATGTGCACGCCACCGTCCGCGAGGTGTGCACGAAGGTGCGCAAGCACGCCGTGGACTGCGGGGACCGGGCCGGCTTCATCGTCAACGCGCTGCTGTTCCCGTACCTGAACAACGCCGTGAAGATGGTCCAGGAGAACTACGCGACGGTGGCGGACATCGACACCGCCATGAAGCTCGGCGGCGGGTACCCGATGGGCCCGTTCGAGCTGCTGGACGTCGTCGGCCTGGACGTGTCCCTGGCGATCGAGCAGGTGCTGCACAAGGAGTTCCGCGACCCGGGCCTGGCGCCCTCGCCGCTGCTGGAGCACCTGGTGTCGGCGGGGTGCCTGGGCCGCAAGACGGGCCGCGGCTTCCGCGAGTATGCCCGGCGCTGATCATGAGGGCGGCTGGGGTGGTCTGCTCGGCCCGCGAGGGCCGTCCCGGCCGCCCCGTACGTCCCGCGCGGGCCCGGCCATGGAGTACGTTCCACGTATGGCCCAGCCCCTCAAGTCCGCGACGAAGACCACCGCAGAAGGCCCCGCGCCGGCGACGGCGAACGGCCGCCGTGCCGCCGCCCAGCGCCACCGGGTGCGGCAGGACCTCGCCGCGTCCGCGATGCACCTGTTCGCGTCCCGGGGGTACGAGGCCACGACCGTCGACGACATCGCGGCGGCGGCCGGGGTGGCCCGCAGGACGTTCTTCCGGCACTTCCGGTCCAAGGAAGAGGCGATCTTCCCCGACCACGACGACACCCTGGTGCGGGTCCAGGCCGTCCTGGACTCCGCCGAACCCCATGAGCACCCACTGGACACCGTGTGCCGCGGCATCACCGAGGTGCTGCGGATGTACGCGGAGTCCCCCGAGGTCTCCGTGGAGCGGTACCGGCTGACCCGTGAGGTACCGACGCTGCGGGAGCGCGAGATCGCTTCGGTGGCCCGCTACGAGCGGCTCTTCACCCGTTATCTGCTGGGCCACTTCGACGAGTCGGCGCACCATGACGGCGACGACGACCCGCTGCTGGCCGAGGTCGCCGCGTCGGCCGTGGTGGCGGCGCACAACCATGTGCTGCGGCGCTGGCTGCGGGCCGGCGGCAAGGGCGACGTGGAGGCGCAGCTGGATCACGCCTTCGACGTGATCAAGGTGACCTTCGGCACCGGCATAGGGGTCGGGCGGCCGGCGGGGCCCGCTCCGGCGCCCGCCGCGGCGGTCTCGCAGACCGGCGAGGTCGTGGTCACGGTGGCGCGTACGGACGCCTCGCCCGCCGAGGTGATGCGGATCATCGAACGGGCGCTGCGGGGCGACTGACCGCCCGCGGAGCCCCCTCAGAGGTATGGAACAGCGGCCGTCCGGGCGATCCGGGCGGCCGCTGTTGCTCGTTTGTGGCGACGGGATGACACTTGAGAGAAATTGTTGGCACGCAGTGTCTTTACGAGTGGCACCCCGTGCCATAACGTAAGCCGTGTCCGGGCGGCCGGCGTGTGGTGATCCCACGCACGCCGTCTGTCCCCAAAGGCCCGGACGCCTGCGTCACAGGCACCCCCGGATCCCGTCCGGGGGAACCACCGCGCCACCGCGCGCACCGGTTCCACCCGTGCGACCGTCACGGGAGCAGCACCCCCGCCGAACCGACGGCACCAGTCACCCGTCAGCCCTCGCCGACGTTCCCTCAAACGTTTCTACGTCGCGCTTCGCCGGAGGCACCCCGTGAAGGAAATTCTGGACGCGATTCTCGCGTCGGACAGCTCGGACAACTCGGACCGTTCGGCCGCCGACTTCGCGGCCCTGCCGCTGCCGGAGTCGTACCGCGGCATCACCGTCCACAAGGACGAGGCCGAGATGTTCACCGGCCTCGACAGCCGTGACAAGGACCCGCGCAAGTCGCTGCACCTGGACGACGTGCCGGTCCCCGAACTCGGTCCCGGCGAGGCTCTCGTCGCGGTGATGGCCAGTTCGGTGAACTACAACTCCGTGTGGACCTCGATCTTCGAGCCGGTCTCCACGTTCAGCTTCCTGGAGCGGTACGGGAAGCTGTCGCCGCTGACCAAGCGGCATGACCTGCCCTACCACGTGATCGGCTCCGACCTCGCGGGCGTCGTGCTGCGCACCGGCCCCGGCGTCAACGCCTGGCGGCCCGGCGACAAGGTCGTGGCGCACTGTCTGTCCGTGGAGCTGGAGTCCTCCGACGGCCACAACGACACGATGCTCGACCCCGAGCAGCGGATCTGGGGCTTCGAGACCAACTTCGGCGGTCTCGCCGAGATCGCGCTGGTGAAGTCCAACCAGCTGATGCCCAAGCCCGCGCACCTCAGCTGGGAGGAGGCCGCCGCTCCCGGCCTGGTCAACTCCACCGCCTACCGCCAGCTGGTGTCCCGCAACGGCGCCGGTATGAAGCAGGGCGACAACGTCCTGATCTGGGGCGCGTCCGGCGGCCTCGGCTCCTACGCCACCCAGTTCGCGCTGGCCGGCGGCGCCAACCCGATCTGCGTGGTCTCCAGCGACAAGAAGGCCGACATCTGCCGGGCGATGGGCGCCGAGGCGATCATCGACCGCAACGCCGAGGACTACAAGTTCTGGAGGGACGAGCACACCCAGGACCCGCGCGAGTGGAAGCGGCTGGGCAAGCGGATCCGCGAACTGACCGGCGGCGAGGACGTCGACATCGTCTTCGAGCACCCCGGCCGTGAGACCTTCGGCGCGAGCGTGTACGTCACCCGCAAGGGCGGCACCATCGTCACCTGCGCCTCGACCTCGGGCTACACCCACGAGTACGACAACCGGTACCTGTGGATGTCGCTCAAGAAGATCGTCGGCTCGCACTTCGCGAACTACCGCGAGGCATGGGAGGCCAACCGGCTGGTCGCCAAGGGCAAGATCCACCCGACCCTGTCCAAGACGTACACCCTGGAGGAGACCGGCCAGGCCGCCTACGACGTGCACCGCAACCTCCACCAGGGCAAGGTCGGCGTCCTGGCGCTCGCCCCGGGCGAAGGCCTCGGCGTCACCGACCACGAAATGCGCGCGAAGCACCTCCCGGCGATCAACCGCTTCCGGAACATCTGATGCCGCGACGCGAAAAGGACCGTCCGTGGCTCATGCGGACGTACGCCGGTCACTCCACCGCCGAGGCGTCCAACGAGTTGTACAAGAACAACCTCGCGAAGGGGCAGACCGGCCTGTCCGTCGCGTTCGACCTGCCGACCCAGACCGGCTACGACCCCGACCACATCCTCGCCCGCGGCGAGGTCGGCCGGGTCGGCGTCCCGGTCTCGCACATCGGTGACATGCGGCGGCTCTTCCAGGACATCCCCCTGGAGGGGATGAACACCTCGATGACCATCAACGCCACCGCCATGTGGCTGCTGGCGATGTATCAGGTGGTCGCCGAGGAGCAGGGCGCGGACATCACCAAGCTCCAGGGGACGACGCAGAACGACATCGTCAAGGAGTACCTGTCGCGCGGGACGCACGTCTTCCCGCCCGGCCCCTCGCTGCGGCTGACCACCGACATGATCACGTACACGGTCAACAACATCCCCAAGTGGAACCCGATCAACATCTGCAGCTACCACCTGCAGGAGGCCGGGGCCACGCCGGTCCAGGAGATCGCCTTCGCGATGTCCACCGCGATCGCCGTCCTGGACGCGGTGTTCGCCTCCGGGCAGATCCCGGAGGACCGCCGCGGCGAGGTGGTCGCCCGGATCTCCTTCTTCGTGAACGCGGGTGTCCGCTTCATCGAGGAGATGTGCAAGATGCGGGCCTTCGGCCGCCTCTGGGACACCGTCACCCGGGAGCGGTACGGGATCGAGGACGCCAAGCAGCGCCGTTTCCGCTACGGCGTGCAGGTCAACTCGCTGGGGCTGACCGAGGCCCAGCCGGAGAACAACGTCCAGCGCATCGTCCTGGAGATGCTGGCCGTCACCCTCTCCAAGGACGCCCGCGCCCGCGCCGTGCAGCTGCCCGCCTGGAACGAGGCGCTGGGCCTGCCCCGGCCCTGGGACCAGCAGTGGAGCCTGCGCATCCAGCAGGTGCTGGCCCATGAGAGCGACCTGCTGGAGTACGAGGACATCTTCGAGGGCAGCCATGTCATCGAGGCCAAGGTCACCGAGCTCATGGACCTGGTGACGGCCGAGATGGAGCGCATCGAGAAGATGGGCGGCGCCATGGCCGCCGTCGAGTCCGGCTATCTGAAGTCGGCGCTGGTCTCCTCGCACGCCGAGCGCCGCGCCCGCATCGAGTCGGGCGAGGAGAAGATCGTCGGCGTCAACTCGTACCAGGGCACCGAGCCCAGCCCGCTCACCGCCGACCTCGACACCGCCATCATGACCGTCGACCCGGCCAACGAGGCCCGTGTCGTGAGCGCGCTGCACACCTGGCGGGACAACCGCGACGAGCAGCGCGCCCAGGAGTCGGTGGCGGCGCTGAAGGCCGCGGCGGCGGGCAGCGAGAACCTGATGGCCCCCACGCTGGCCTGTGTACGCGCCGGTGTCACGACCGGCGAGTGGTCCTGGGCGCTGCGGGACGTCTTCGGCGAATTCCGCGCCCCCACGGGCGTCAGCAGCGCCCCGGTGGCGGTCACCGCCGAGGCGGGCACCCCGCTGGCCGAGGTCCGCCGCAAGGTCGCCGCGACCGCCGCCGAACTCGGCAGCGGCAAGCTCCGGCTGCTGGTCGGCAAGCCGGGTCTCGACGGGCACTCCAACGGCGCCGAGCAGATCGCCGTACGGGCCCGTGACGCGGGCTTCGAGGTGGTCTACCAGGGCATCCGGCTCACCCCCGAGCAGATCGTGTCCGCGGCCGTGGCCGAGGATGTGCACTGCGTGGGTCTGTCGATCCTGTCCGGTTCGCACGCGGCCCTCGTGCCGGACGTGCTGGACCGGCTGCGCAGGGCCGGGGTGGACGACGTACCCGTGATCGCCGGCGGGATCATCCCGCCGGCGGACGCGGCGGCGCTGCGGGCCGCCGGGGTGGCGGCGGTGTTCACCCCGAAGGACTTCGGTATCACTGAGATCATCGGGCGGATCGTGGACGAGATCCGGCTCGCGAACAAGTTGGAGGTATGACGGTGCAGTTCGGTCGCACTTACGAAGAGTTCGAGGTCGGTGCTGTCTACAAGCACTGGCCCGGAAAGACGGTCACCGAGTACGACGACCATCTCTTCTGCCTCCTCACGATGAACCACCACCCGCTCCACATGGACGCGAACTACGCCGAGAACACCACCGACTTCGGCAAGAACGTCGTGGTGGGGAACTACATCTACTCCCTGCTGCTGGGCATGTCCGTGCCGGACGTGTCGGGCAAGGCGATCGCCAACCTGGAGGTCGAGTCGCTCAAGCACGTGGCGCCGACGTTCCACGGCGACACCATCTACGGGCAGACCACCGTCCTGGACAAGTGGCCGTCCAAGTCGAAGGACGACCGCGGCATCGTCCACGTCGAGACCAAGGGCTACAAGCAGGACGGCACCATGGTGTGCGTCTTCCGCCGCAAGGTCATGGTTCCCACGGCCACGTACATCAAGGAACGCGGCGGCGAGCAGCCCGGCCGCCCCGAGCTGCAGGAGAAGTGACATGACGCGTCTTGCGCACACCGACGGGCTGACCGACATCCAGCGGGAGATCCTCTCCACCGTCCGCAGCTTCGTGGACAAGGAGATCCTGCCGGTCGCGACGGAGCTGGAACACCGCGACGAGTACCCCACCGAAATCGTTGAGGGCCTCAAGGAACTTGGCATCTTCGGGCTGATGATTCCCGAGGAGTACGGGGGTCTTGGTGAGTCTCTTCTCACATACGCCCTCACGGTCGAGGAGATTGCCCGGGGATGGATGAGTGTTTCCGGAATTATCAACACTCACTTCATCGTCGCCTACATGCTCAAGCAGCACGGAACGCAGGAGCAGAAGGAGTACTTCCTGCCCCGGATGGCGGCCGGTGAGGTGCGTGGCGCGTTCTCGATGTCGGAGCCCGGCATGGGTTCCGATGTGTCCGCGATCCGCACCAAGGGCGTCAGGGACGGCGACGACTACGTCATCAACGGCCAGAAGATGTGGCTGACGAACGGCGGTTCGTCCAACCTGGTGGCCGTGCTCTGCAAGACCGACGAGGGCCTGTCCCCGGAGGAAGCGGCGGCCAAGCCGCACAAGTCGATGACGACCTTCCTCATCGAGAAGGAGCCGGGCTTCGGTCCGAATCCGTCGGTGCCGGGCCTCACGGTCCCCGGCAAAATCGAGAAGATGGGCTACAAGGGCGTCGACACGACGGAAATGATCCTGGAGGACGTCCGGATCCCGTCGAACCGCGTTCTTGGAGGTCAGAGCGGTCGCGGCTTCTATCAGATGATGGACGGCGTCGAGGTCGGGCGGGTCAATGTGGCGGCGCGCGGCTGCGGAGTCGCACAGCGCGCGTTCGAGCTCGGGATCTCCTACGCGCAACAGCGCCACACCTTCGGCAAGCCGATCATCGAGCACCAGGCGATCTCCTTCAAGCTCGCCGAGATGGCGACCAAGGTCGAGGCCGCGCACGCGATGATGGTCAACGCGGCCCGCAAGAAGGACTCGGGCCACCGCAACGACCTCGAGGCCGGCATGGCGAAGTACCTGGCCTCGGAGTACTGCAAGGAGGTCGTGGAGGACGCCTTCCGCATCCACGGCGGGTACGGCTTCTCCAAGGAGTACGAGATCGAGCGGCTCTACCGGGAGGCCCCGATGCTCCTCATCGGTGAAGGAACCGCTGAGATCCAGAAAATGATCATTGGCCGCAGGCTTCTTGAGGAGTATCGTATCCAGGGTTAAATGTCCTGATATAAGCGATATATCCGAGGTGAAGGTCACACCCAGTCATCGCTTACCGGCCATCGACTCGCCCTCGCGCTTGCCGAGTTGTGGGTGGCAACCGATACCATCTTGGTAAAGCCGCCGTCCCCAGAACCATCTTGCGGCACCCTCCGCTACGAAGGTCTTCCATGCCCCACAGCCATTCCTCTGCACCTCGCGGCCGGGTCCGCCTCGCGCGCGGAGCGTCGCCGTGGCTCCTCCCGACCGTCGCCGCCGCGGCGGTCAGCCTTACCCGCGCCCGCCGCTCCGGGCGCTGGGCGACCGTGGCCGTACCCACCACCGCCCTGGCGGCGGGCATGCTGTGGTTCTTCCGTGACCCTGAGCGGGAGATCGCTCAGGGCCGGGTGATCTCACCGGCCGACGGCGTGGTGCAGAGCATCATGCCGTGGAAGGACGGGCGCACCCGCGTCGCGATCTTCATGAGCCCACTGAACGTCCATGTGAACCGCGCACCGCTCGCGGGCACCGTCACCTCCGTGGAGCACATCCCCGGCGGATTCGTTCCGGCGTTCAACAAGGAGAGCGAGAACAACGAACGCGTTGTCTGGCACTTCGACACCGAACTCGGCGACATCGAGATGGTGCAGATCGCCGGCGCAGTGGCCCGCCGCATCGTTCCTTACGTGCCTTCGGGCAGCAAGGTCGAGCAGGGCGAGCGCATCGGTCTGATCCGCTTCGGCTCCCGCGTCGACATCTACCTCCCGGAGGGCGTCCTGCCCGATGTCGAGGTCGGCCAGACCACCATGGCTGGGGTGACTCGTCTTGACCGTGATTGATCCCGACACACAGGCCCCCTGGGTGACCGAGCTGGAGGAAGAGGTCGACGACCTCCCACTCTCCACCCGGCTCTCCATCGCGGACACCCTCACTCTCGGTAACGCCATCTGCGGATTCATGGCCGTGTACTTCACGACCACCGGAGTGCTGGTGCCGCACCTCATGGGCACCGCCGACGGCGGCATGGCGCGGCACAACGCCGCGACTGCCGTGACCCTGATGCTGATGGCGTCCGTCTTCGACCTCCTGGACGGGCTGGTGGCGCGCAAGCTCCGCAGCTCGGCGATGGGAGCGGAGCTCGACAACCTGTCGGACCTGATCAGCTTCGGACTCGCGCCAGCGTATTTCGTGGTGGTGTGGGGGCTGGTCGCGGACGATGCGCACGGCCGGGTCTCGGCGGTGGCCGCCGTCGTGGTCCTGCTCGCCGTGGTCCTCAGGCTCGCGCGCTTCTCCTGCACCACGGTGCGGGACGGGGTCTTCCAGGGCATGCCGAGCCCCTTCGGCGCGATGACGGTCGTCTCCGTCGTCCTGCTGGAGCTGCCGTTCATCCCGACGCTGCTGGCGATCGTGGGTGTGGCGTGGCTGATGATGAGCCGCGTCGAGTACCCCAAGCCGCGTGGCCGGCTCGCGCTGATCACACTGGCCTGGATCTTCATCAGCATGGGCTGCCTGGCGGCCTGGACGCTGGACGTACCGGGCGGGCACCTGCTGCTCCAGACCGGTGCGGCACTCCAGATCGTCGCCGCGGCGGTCATCCCGCTCTTCGCGACGACGCGACGGGTGAACACGTTCCGTAACAACCGCCGTGAGGCGCGCGCCGAGCAGTGACGGCGCCGCCGCCGAGTGCGCGGTACAGCGAAGAAGGGCCCCGGGCGATCCGCCCGGGGCCCTTCGCGTTCCTCGCCCATGGCGTGGACACCCGACGACGGAGGATTCATGGACATCCGGGAAGTGGTCACCGGCTTCCGCGACGCGGCGCCAATGGCGGGCCTGGACGACGCTTGGCTGTGGGCTCCCGCGCCGACTCTGCACTTCGCCGGGGCGCTCTCCGCGGACGGCAAGCGGCTGCTGCAGCTGAACGCACGCGATTCGTTCGACCAGGACCTCGCCGTCGCGACCCTGGCCTTCGCCCGCGCCCACGAGGAGGAGCTCGTCGCGCGCAATCCCCGCTTCGGCGCTCTGGACGGATTCGCGGCGCCCGGCGGATTCCGCTTCGACTCGGTCGTGTTCATTGCTCCCGAGGTGCACGAGTTCTACGGCTACGACCGGCCCGAGCTCACGCCATTCGTCCGGCTCGCCTATCCGGCCTATGCCTCGGAGTTCGCGGGCGACGAGACCCTGGTCGAGGCGCTCACCCGGTTCTCGGTGATGCGGCTGAACGACTTCGGCCGCGATCCGCTGCCGTTCCTCAAGATGCGCTTCGCCAACACCAGGACGCTGGGCCGCAGCACGAACAAAGGCCGCGGCTTCACCGATCCGCGCAACCTCGAGTCGGAACTGCGGGCGCTGGACGGCTCTGCGGGCAGCTTCGTCGAGTTCGAGAACCGGCACCGCCATGTCTGGCGCGTCGAATGGCACGACAGGTACTACGTGGCGGTGTGGGACACCCAGGACGGCGAGCCCCGGGAGATCGCCCTCGACGAACTGCTCGCCTTCGCGGCGGCCCGGTTGGTCGACTGAGGCACGGCATGGATACGGGCGGGCCGGAGAATCTCCGGCCCGCCCGTGTCGCGTTGCGCTACGGCGCCAGGAAGTCCCGGGCCAGTGCCTGGGCGACGCGCTCCAGGAGGGGGCCGGCCTGGGCCATGCAGACGGCCGGGTCCGGCTCGATGTCGGTCAGGGCGTAGGCGCGGCGGATGCCGGCCCCGCCGAGAGCGCCGGGGGCCAGGGCGAGCCGGCCGCAGACGGCGACGACGTCGATGTTGCGGGCGCGGGCGGCCTGTGCGACGCCGACCGGGGCCTTGCCGTGCAGGGTCTGCTCGTCGAGCGAGCCCTCACCGGTGATCACCAGGTCGGCGCGGTCCAGCGCCTCGGCGAAGCCGAGAACGTCGAGCATGACGTCGATACCGGGCCGGAAGGCCGCGTCGAGCCCGACGAGCGCTCCGTAGCCGATACCGCCCGCGGCACCGGCTCCCGGCGCCTCCGCGGCATTCGCCGCGGCGGAGCCACGGGCCTCGGTGAGCACCTCGACGAACCGTCCGAGGGCGGCGTCCAGAGTGGCCACGTCCTGCTCGGTGGCGCCCTTCTGCGGGCCGTAGACGGCCGCGGCGCCCTTCGGGCCGAGCAGCGGGTTGTCGACGTCGCTGGCGAGCACCACCTCGGTGTCGGCCAGCCGCGGGTCGAGCCCGGAGAGGTCCGCGGTGGCGAGGGCGGCCAGCGCCCCGCCGCCGGGACCGACCGGCGCTCCGTCCGCGTCGAGCAGGCGGGCCCCGAGCGCGACGAGCATGCCGGCCCCGCCGTCGTTGGTGGCGCTGCCGCCGACGCCGAGCACGATGGTGCGCGCACCGTCGTCCAGCGCGGCGCGCAGCAGCTCACCGGTGCCGTGGGTGGTGGCCGTGAGCGGCGCGAAGACGCCCTCCGGCAGGTGCCGCAGGCCGGAGGCCTCGGCCATCTCGACCACGGCGGTGGTGTCACGTACGGCGTACGTGGCGGTCACGGGCTCGCCCAGCGGCCCGGTCACCTGGAGCTCACGTCGCTCGAAGCCGGCCGCGACCGCCGCGTCGACGGTGCCGTCACCGCCGTCGGCGACCGGCAGCGACTCGACCGTCAGCCCCGGCACCACGTGCAGCAGGCCGGCCGTGACGTGCTCGGCGACTTGCACCGCGGTCAGCGAACCCTTGAACTTGTCGGCGGCGATCAGCACGCGCCCCGTTGTGTGTCTTGCAGCGTCGGACACGTTTACTCCCCATCCGATACGGAACATCGCGCCGCTCGGACCATATCCCGCCATCGGCCGCCTGCCCATGGCCGGTCCAGCGCGCCACCCCCGCAAACCGGAAGATTCACGACCATAGCGGGATGTCCTGAGCGGTGCCGGCGAGGCACGGACCGCGGCACCGGCGGCGGAAATTCCGTTGCGCGGGCCCGGCGCGGTGCGCCACAGTGCGCCGGTGCTGATCCGACGGGAACGAGCCACCGACATCGACGCGATCCGCGAGGTCATCGCCGCCGCGTTCACCAAGCCCGGCCAGGCCGCGGGCAGCGGCACCGTCGAGGCGCTGCTGGTCGACCGGCTGCGGGCGGACGACGCGTGGCTCCCCGAGCTGTCGCTGGTGGCGACGGACGGGGAAGGGCGGGTGACCGGGCATGTGCTGGCCACCCGCGGCCATGTCGGGGAGACGCCCGTGCTCGCGATCGGCCCGCTGGCGGTGGCCCCCGGCCACCAGCGGTCCGGCGTCGGCAAGGCCCTGATGCACACCGCCCTCGGCGCCTGCGACGCGCTGGGCGCGCCGCTGGTGATCCTGCTCGGCGATCCCCGCTACTACGAACGGTTCGGTTTCCGGCTCGCCGAGGAGTACGGGATCACCCCCGCGGTGCCCGAGTGGCGGCCGTACTTCCAGGTCCGGACGCTGTCCGGCTACGATCCGGCCGATCCGGCACTGCGTGGCGCGTTCGCGTATGCCGCGCCTTTCGACGACGTCCGAGCCGCGTAAGTTGGGTCCGTGACCCAGGACTACGCCTCATACATCGCCGGTCTGCCGAAGATCCTCGCCGGAGCGGCGGTGCTGTTCCGTGACGGGGCAGGCCGTGTGCTGCTCGTGGATCCCAACTACCGCGAGGGCGAGAAGAAGTGGATTCTGCCCGGCGGGACGATCGAGTCGGGGCAGGACGAATCGCCCCGGCAGGGTGCGCGCCGTGAGGCCGCCGAGGAGATCGGCCTGGACATCGCCCCCGGCGCGCTCATCGCGATCGACTGGGTGACCAGCCCCAGCCGACCGCCGCTGGCGGTGTACCTGTACGACGGCGGGGTGCTCGACGGCACCCAGCTCGGCGCGATCCAGCTGCAGAAGGAGGAGCTGGACGCCTGGAACCTGGTCCCCCTCGACCAGGTCGGCACCTTCGTCCAGCCCGGTATGGAACGCCGGATCCGCGCCGGGTTCACCGCGCTGATGGCCGGCACGGGACCCGCGGAGCTGGAGAACGGCCACCGGGTCGGCCCGGCGCCCGCGGTGGATCACACCGGCAGGACCGGTCAGCGGCCGACCGCGTAGCCCTGCATGCCGCGCGGGTTGGCGCCCGCGGACAGCACGCCCGTCGCCGGGTCGCGGGCGACCGCGCAGAGCCGGCCCTCCGACCAGGGGCCGCCGACCGTCACCTGGTGGCCGCGGCGCCGCAGCTCGCCGATCGCCCGCTCGCCGAGCCGGGACTCGACGGTGACGCTGCCGGGCCGCATGGCACGTGGATGGAACGAGCCGGGGAAGCCGTCGGTGTGCCAGCCGGGCGCGTCGATCGCCTCCTGCAGTCCGAGCCCGCCCAGCGCGACGGCCAGGAAGAAGTGCAGTGACCACTGGTCCTGCTGGTCGCCGCCGGGAGTGCCGAACGCCAGGACGGGTTCACCGTCGCGCAGCGCCATCGACGGCGACAGCGTGGTGCGTGGGCGGCGGCCGGGCGTGAGGGAGTTGGGCAGCCCCTCCTCCAGCCAGGTCATCTGCAGCCTTGTGCCGAGCGGGAAGCCGAGTTCCGGGATCAGCGGGCTGGACTGCAGCCAGCCGCCGCTCGGGGTGGCGGCCACCATGTTGCCCCAGCGGTCGACGACATCGACATGGCAGGTGTCGCCGCGGGTGCGGCCGTCGGCGGCGACGGTGGTGGTCGGTTCGGAGGTGGGCGCGGCGGCTGATCCCGGGGCGGGTTCGCCCGACGCCACGGTCGGTTCACCCGTGCCCGGTGCCCGCGGCGTGCTGTCGACGGTGAAGCGCGGCAGCCGGGGCGCGCGTCCGTCCGGGCTGCCGGGGCGCAGCTCGTAGGACGCGTCGGTGCCGATCAGGGCCCGGCGCCCGGCGTTGTACGCGGGTGACAGCAGCGCGCCGACCGGGACCTCCGCGGCGTCGCCGTACCAGGCCTCTCGGTCGGCCATCGCGAGCTTGGCGCCTTCGACGAGGGTGTGGACGTAGCCGGGCTCCTCGTAGCCGAAGCCGTCGGGCAGCAGGGCGAGCTGCTGGGCGAAGACCGGGCCCTGGCTCCACGGCCCCGGCTTGCAGACCGTCCAGCCGAACCGGTCGTACGTCAGCGGGGGTTCGTAGCGGGCCTCGTAGCCGGTCAGGTCGTCCCCGGTGAGCGTCGAGGCGTGCCGTTCGCCGGAGGTGTCCATCGCGGGGCGGGCCGCGGCGGCGGCCAGCGCCTCGCCGATGAAGCCCGAGCGCCAGATCCGCCGGGCGGCCTCGATCCGCTCCTCCCGCCCGCTGCCCGCCGCCCGCGAATCCACCTGCGCGTCGGCCTCGCGCAGCAGGCGCCGCCAGGTGGCGGCGAGGGCGGGGTTCCGCAGCAGGGCGCCGGGCCGCGGCGCCCGGCCGGCCGGCAGATAGAGCGCGGCGGAAGCGGTCCACTCGGTCGCGAAGAGGGTGCGCACCGCCTCCACGGTCGCGCCGATCGCCGCGACCGCCGGATGCCCGTGTTCGGCGTAGCCGATGGCGTACTTCAGGACCTCGGCGGGGGACTTCGTGCCGTGGTCGCGCAACAGCACCATCCACGCGTCGAACGCGCCGGGCACGGCTGCGGCCAGCGGTCCGGTGCCGGGCACCAGGTCCAGGCCGAGGCTCCGGTAGTGCCCGACGGACGCTCCGGCGGGGGCGGGCCCCTGCCCGCACAGCACCCGCACCGGCCCGCCGGCCGGGGCGAGCAGGATCGGCACCTCGCCCGCGGGCCCGTTCAGATGCGGTTCGACGACGTGCAGGACGAAGCCGGCGGCCACCGCGGCGTCGAACGCGTTGCCCCCGTCCTCCAGCACGGCCATCGCCGACTGCGACGCCAGCCAGTGCGTCGAGGAGACCATGCCGAAGGTGCCCTGGAGGGTGGGCCGGGTGGTGAACACCGGGCGCCTACCCGGCTCGGGTGCCGGTGCCGGCGACGAACCCGAGCTCGACGGGACGCTCCGGCGGGCCCTCGTCGCGCAGCCGGGCGAGCAGCTCCGGCAACTGCGGGGGCCACAGCGCCTCCGTGGTCGCCGCGAGCTCCTCCGGGGTCCACCAGCGCCATTCCAGGATCCCGTCCTCCTGGTGAACCCCGCTCACATCACCTGTCGGCGGCCTGCGCGGGCCGTTGCCGAGGAAGATGTGCTCGAACTGCCGGACCGGCACACCGGCCCGGGTGAAGTCGTGCTCCCAGGTGCACAGCACAGCGCCGGGTTCGACATCCGACCAGCCGGTTTCCTCCAGCACCTCCCGCAGCGCCCCCTGCACGGGGGTCTCCCCCGGGTCGAGGCCGCCACCGGGCATGAGCCAGTGGACGCCGACTTCCTCGTTGTCCGACCGGAGCAGGAAAATCGCTCCGGCCGGGTCGAGCACCGCGACTCTCGCCGCCTGCCGGGGTATCCGCATCTACACCCTCACGCCTTCGGTATGTCGAAGAAGTACGTCAGTCCGCCGGCGAGGCGGATGTCGCCCTGGATCTTGAGCTTACGGGTGAAGAACAGCGCCGGGCCAGAGGCGTTGCCCGAGACGAGCTTGAGGAATTCCGGGGCGGCCATGGTGAGGGTGAGCTGCGGATCGCGGCCGCTGTCCTGCCGGGAGACCGTGCAGGCGCCGTCGGCGATATGCGTCTCGTAGACGTCGCGGGCGTCGTCGCCGTTGGTGATCCGCCACCGGATGAGCGCATCACGCTTCCCCGCGACGTCCGGCTTGAAGAGGGTCTCCATCCGGTTGAACACCTCGTCGAGCACGCGCTCGCGCTGCGGCCCGCTCATCAGCTCGGCGATCCGCCGGACGGGCAGCTCCTTGACGATGCGGGCGAATTCCTTCGGCTCGACCGTACCGAAGTCGAGCGTGTCGAGGTCGAGATCGCCGATGTCGGCCATGCCGGGCACCACCCTTACTCCAGAGTAAGTTTACTGGTGGGTAAGCCTAGAGCCGCCACGTCTAGGCTGGCAACGTGTCCCACGATTCCTCCCTCACCCCTCCCCCGGCGCTGAGAGCCCTGCCGTGCACGCGATGGCCGAGCGGCTGGCCGGTCTCCCGGGCATCGCGGGTGTGCTGCTCGGCGGCAGCCGGGCCCGCGGCACCCACCGCCCGGACTCCGACTGGGACCTCGGCCTGTACTACCGGGGTGAGCCCGACACCGCGGCGCTGGCGGCCCTCGCGGCGGAGTTCACCGGTGGACCCGTCGAGGTCGCGGGCCCCGGCGGCTGGGGACCCTGGGTGAACGGCGGCGCCTGGCTGACGGTCGACGGGCTGCCGGTCGACTGGATCCTGCGCGACCTCGACCGCGTCGAGCGCGTCTGGGACGACTGCCGCGCCGGCCGCTACGAGGTCGGCACACAGCCCGGCCACCCGCTCGGCTTCTGGTCCCCCGCCTATCCGGGCGAGGTCGCGCTGGGCCGCGTACTCGCCGATCGGGACGGGGAGTTGACGGCCCTGCGGGAGCAGACCCGGCACTATCCCGAACCGTTGCGCGCGGCGCTCGTCGCCGCCGCCTGGGAAGGTGAGTTCTCGGTGGCCGCCGCCCGCAAGTCCGCCCGCGCGGGCGACACACTGCATGTCGCGCTCTGTCTGTCCCGGGCGGTCGGCGTCCTCACCCAGTCCCTCCACGCGCACCACCGCACCTGGTGCCTCAACGAGAAGGGCGCGCTGGCGGCCGCCGCGGCGCTCCCCGGGACGCCCCCGGACTTCCGTGCCCGCGCCGAGGACGTTCTGACCCGGCTCGACGATCCGGCGGCCGCCGTCGAAGCGGCGGCCGCACTCGTCGCCGACATCCGCGACCTGCTCGACTCCTAGCAGCGGAACGGGCCGTGGGGCCGGAACGGCGTCAGGCGTCCCGCGGCCGCTACGGGCAGGTCACGCGTCCCGCGGCCACTGCGGGGCGCGGCCCAGTATCGCGACGATCCGGTCGAGCGGATCGCCCGTACCGCCGTCGGCCACCGCGGGCCCGAACGCCGCGCCGGCGGTCAGCCGACTCTCCCCCGCCGGTACCGCAGCGGCCACCGGCAGCGCCGCCTCCAGCACCTCCGGGTCGAACTTCGCGTCGACGCCGAGCGCCCGCGCGACATCCCAGCCGTGCACCACCGTGTCCACGAAGTGGAATCCGATCGCCACCGGCGCCGGGAAGGCCCGCCCGTCACGGATCTCCGGAAGCCACCACCTCCGGTCCAGCACCCCCGATTCGCTGAAGGCCGCCGCCACATCGGCGGCCGACGCCGCGAACGCTCCGGCCGGGTCGTCCCCCACCGGCCGGTCGGCGAACACCGACCGGTCCTTCGTCTCGCCCCGCGCCGCCGCGGCGAAGCCGTGGTTCTGCCCCACCATGTGCTCCAGCAACTGCCGCAACGTCCAGTCCCCGCACGGCGTGGCCACATCCAGCCGGGTCGCGCCGATCCTTCCGGTGATCTCTTCCGCCGTCCGCAGCGCCTGCCGATGCAATACCCGAAGATCCGTCATACCCGAAACCGTAGCCGCCGGGTACGACAACGCGGTGGGTCCGAGGCGGCGGAAACCCGCTCGTCCGCACCCGTGTTGGGCCCTACGCTGCGGAGATGAGCAACCGCAAGCTCCTCGTGGCGATCCTGAGCGGGGCCGGCATCTCCACGGACTCGGGGATTCCGGACTACCGCGGCCCCAACGGCCTGTGGCGGCGCGACCCCGGTGCGGAGAAGCTCGTCACCTACGACACGTACATGGCCGACCCGGACATCCGCCGCCGCGCCTGGCTCATGCGGCGCGACAGCGAGACCTGGCACGCGCGCCCCAACGCCGCGCACCTCGCGGTGGCGGAGCTGGAGCGGTGCGGCGTCCCGGTCCGCGTCATCACCCAGAACGTCGACGGGCTGCACCAGTTGGCGGGGCTGCCGGCCCGCAAGGTGCTGGAGCTGCACGGCACGGCCCGCGCCGTCGTCTGCACGAAGTGCCATGCGCGCAGCGGCATGGACACCGCGCTGGAGCGGGTGGCGGCCGGCGAGGAGGACCCGCCGTGCCTGGTGTGCGGAGGGATCCTGAAGTCCGCGACGGTGATGTTCGGGCAGCGGCTCGACCCCGAGGTGCTGGCGCAGGCGATGGCCATCGCCAAGGCGTGCGACGTGTTCTTCTCCGTGGGCACGACGCTGCGGGTGCAGCCCGCCGCGTCACTGGCGGGCATCGCGGCCGAGCACGAGGCGCGGCTGGTGATCGTGAACGCCGAGCCCACGCCCTACGACGAGTTGGCCGCCGAGGTGGTGCGGGAACCGATCGGCACAGCGCTGCCCGCGCTGCTCAGCGCGCTCGCTTCGCCAGGGACCTGAGGACGGAGCGGGCCGCGTGGTGCCCGCTCATGCCGTGTACTCCGGGGCCCGGCGGGGTCGCGGAGGAGCACAGGAAGACGTTGGGTCGGGCGGTGGCGTAGGGGTTCCAGGCGATCTTCGGGCGCAGCACGGTCTGGAGCCCGGCGAAGGCGCCGCAGGCGATGTCACCGCCGACGTAGTTGACGTTGTGGGCGGCGAGTTCGGCCGGTCCCGCGACGGCGCGGGCCAGGACCAGGTCGCGGAAGCCGGGCGCGAAGCGCTCGATCTGCCGCTCGACGGCGTCGGTGGCATTGCCGTGCCAGCCGTGCGGGACGTGGCCGTAGGCCCAGAAGACGTGCTTGCCCCGCGGGGCGCGGGAGGGGTCGACGACCGTCGGCTGCGAGGTGATGAGGAAGGGGGTCTGCGGCGGCCGGCCGCTGACCGCCCGGTTGAGCGCGTCGCCGATCTCCGTGTACGTCGGGCCGATGTGGACCGTGCCGGCGCGGCGGGCGTCGGGCGCGTTCCAGGGGACGGGACCGTCCAGTGCGTAGTCGATCTTGAAGACGGACGGGCCGTAGCTGAAGTTGCGGTAGGCGTCGCCGAGGCCGGCGATGCGGGCCAGTGCGGTCGGGGAGGTGTCGAAGACGTAGGCCCGCGCGGGCGGCAGCTCGTCGAGCTTGCGCACCGTCACCCCGGTGTGGACGACGCCGCCCTGCTCGGTGAGGTACGAGGCGAGGGCGTCCGAGATCGCCTGCGAGCCGCCGCGCGCGATCGGCCAGCCGACGGCGTGTGCGGCGAGCGCGAACATCAGGGCGGTGGCGCCGGTGAGCGGTGCGGTGAGCGGGGTGATCGCGTGCGCGGCCAGACCGGCCAGCAGACCACGGGCCTTGGGGTCGCGGAAGCGCCGGGCCAGCAGGGCGACCGGCGGCAGCCCGGTCAGACCGAACCGCGCGAACCGGTAGGGGTCGATGGGCACCCCGCGCCACTGGGGCCGCAGCAGATCGGCGGCCATCGTGTTCCAGTGGCCGATGTACGGGGCCACCAGCCGCCGGTACCGGACGGCGTCATGGGCGCCGAACGACGCGGCGGTCTCCCCCACCGAACGCGACAGCAGCGCGGCCGTGCCGTCCGGGAAGGGGTGCGCCATCGGCAGTTCTGGATGCAGCCACTCCAGGCCGTGCGCGCGCAGCGGCAGCGCCTTGAACGCGGGCGAGCCGGCGCCCATGGGGTGCACCGCGGAGCACGGGTCGTGCCGGAAGCCCGGCAGCGTCAGCTCCTGGGTCCTGGCGCCGCCGCCGATCGTGTCGGCCGCCTCGTAGATCTGCACGGACAGGCCCGCGCGGGCCAGCTCGGCCGCGGCCGTCAGCCCGTTCGGCCCGGCCCCGACGACCACCACGTCCACTACTGCGGTCCGGCTCATCACACGCCCATCAGCTCGATGATCCGCCGCGCGGTCTCCGCGTCGCGGGCGATGGAGAACGGCAACGCGTTGCCACCGGGGATACGGAACGGCTCACCGGCCACCGTCAGGCTCGCGCCGCCGGCCTCGGTCACCAGGAGCAGCCCGGCGGCGTGGTCCCAGGGCAGTTCCCAGAAGAAGGCGACGCCGTCGACCCCGCCCCTGGCCAGCTCCAGGTACTCGATGCCGGCGCAGGTGCACGCGCGGGTCGCCGCGCCGGCCGCCTCCAGCCGGCCGAGCAGCACCCGCTCCTGGTCGGTGCGGAAGACCGGGTTCGACGTCGAGACCCGCAGGGTGCCGTCCGGTGCGGCGGCCGTGCGCATCCGCTGCCCGTTGAGATACGCGCCGGCGCCGCGCCGCGCGGTCGCCATCAGCCCCCGCTCGGGGACGTAGGTCCAGGACGCGAGCGGCTCGCCACCCTGCACGAGGGTGACGAGCGTCGCGTAACCGTCCTCGCCGCGTACGAAGTTGGCGGTGCCGTCGACCGGGTCGACGACCCACACCGGGTCGTCGCCATCCAGCCGCTTGAGGACGCCGGGGTCGGCGCTGACCGCTTCCTCGCCGACGACCACGGAGCCCGGCAGCAGCGCGGTCAGCTCCTCGGTGAGCCGTTCCTCCGCCCGGCGGTCGGCGGTGGTCACCAGGTCGTAGGGGCCGTTCTTCTCGATCACGTCCTCGGCCGCGAGCCGCCGCCAGCGTGGCGTGACCTCCTCGGCGACCACGGTCCGCACCACCCGCTCGACGGCGGCGAGCAGCTCCTCGTTGACCTCGTTGACCATGGCTCCATCAAATCAGACCGGGGCCGCGTCCTGTCGTACGGTTCGCCGGAGCAGGGGGTGCATGAGGGCCGTGTAGAGGACGAGCGCGGAGCCGAGGCCGACGGCCCAGCCGTAGTCCGCGAGCGGTTTGAGGAACGGGATCATGCCGTCGGCGGGGAAGGGGCCTTTGCCGGGCTCCGAGTGGGAGCCGCCGACCGCCAGCACCCCGCCGACGGCGAAGGCCGCGACCGCCCGCCAGTTCCAGCCTGCGGTGTACCAGTAGCGGCCGCCGGGAGTGTAGAGGTCCACCAGGTCCAGGACGGTGCGGCGGATGATCCAGTAGTCGGCGATGAGGATGCCGGCGACCGTTCCCAGCAGCCCGCCGACCACGCCCAGCCAGGTGAAGATGTAGAACTCGGGGGTCTCGATGAGCTTCCACGGGAAGATCACCACGCCCACCACTCCGGTGATCAGCGCCCCGGTGCGGAAGTCGATGTACTTCGGCGCGAGGTTGGACAGGTCGTAGGCCGGTGACACCACATTGGCCGCGATGTTCACACTGATGGTGGCGATGAGCACGGTGACCAGCGCGAAGACCAGGCCGAAGACGTTGTCGGTCTTGGCGGCCAGCTCGACCGGGTTCCAGATGGCCGCTCCGTAGACGGCCTGCGATCCGGAGGTGACCAGGACCGACAGCAGCGCGAAGAACGTCATCGTCGTGGGCAGGCCCAGCGACTGGCCCCAGATCTGGGCCCGCTGGCCGGCGCCGAAGCGGGTGAAGTCGGGGATGTTCAGCGACAGGGTGGACCAGAAGCCGATCATGCCCATCAGCGACGGGAAGAAGACCGGCCAGAAGTCGCTGCCCCAGCCGAGCTTCGAGGGCTGGTCGAGCAGCGGCCCCAGGCCGCCGGCCTTCACCGTGATCCAGATCAGCAGCACGACGGCGCCGACCAGGACGAACGGCGCGGCCCAGTTCTCGAAGCGCCGCAGGGTGTCCATGCCCCGGTAGATGATGGCCAGTTCGAGGACCCAGAAGACCACGAAGCACAGCCACATGGTCCACGGATAGCCGCCGATCTTCCCCACGTCCGCCCAGCCGCCGCCGAAGATCTTGCCGAGCAGGATGAATATGCCCTGCCCGCCGATCCAGGTCTGGATGCCGAACCAGGCACAGGCCACCGCGGCTCGCACCAGCGCCGGCAGGTTCGCCCCGCGCAGTCCGAACGAGGCCCTGGCCAGTACCGGGAACGGAATGCCGTACCGGGGTCCCGCGTGCCCGGTGAGCAGCATCGGGAAGAGCACGATCACGTTCGCCAGGGCGATCGTGAGAACCGCCTGCTTCCAGTCCATGCCGAGCGCGACGAGACCCGAGGCGAGCGTCCAGGACGGGATGTTGTGCGCCATCCCGATCCACAGCGCGGTGAAGTTGTACGTCGTCCACGTGCGGCGCGCGACCGGGACGGGCAGCAGGTCGTCGTTGGCGAACCGGGTGTCGGGCAGGGCCGCGCCGGCCGGCAGTTCGACGCGGTCACCCGGGCTTGCGGTTATGGGCATCGGCACCTCATCTCGGGGTCATCTCAGGGCGGGGATGATGTGCTCGCCGTAGGCGTCGATGGTCGACTCCTTGGCGTCGTGCATGTCGTACAGCGCGAACTGGTCGACGCCCAGCCCGCGGAGGTGTTCGAGCTTGGCGAGATGCGCCTCGACCGGGCCGAGCAGACAGAAGCGGTCGACGATCTCGTCGGGCACGAAGGCGGTGTCGGGGTTGCCCGAGCGGCCGTGGTGGGCGTAGTCGTACCCCTGGCGCTGCTTGATGTACGCGGTCAGCTCGTCGGGCACCAGGCCGGAGTGCTCGCCGTAGCGGGAGACCAGGTCGGCGACGTGGTTGCCGACCATGCCGCCGAACCAGCGGCACTGTTCGCGGGCGTGCGCGAGCTGTTCGTCGCTGCCGTCCGTGACGTAGGCGGGCGCGGCCACGCAGATGGTGATGGCGGACGGGTCGCGGCCGGCGGCCGACGCCGCTTCCCGCACGGCGTGGATCATCCACTCGGTGAGGAACGGGTCGGCCAGCTGCAGGATGAAGCCGTCGGCCTTCTCGCCGGCCAGGGCGAGCGCCTTGGGCCCGTAGGCGGCCATCCAGACGGGCAGCTTCCCGTTCTCCACCCACGGCAGCCGCATGGGCGTGCCGTCGACGGACGCCTCGCGGCCCTCGGCGAGGTCGCGGATGACGCCCATCGCCTCGCCGACGCGCGCGAGGGTGTTGGGCTTGCGCCCGGCGACCCGCATCGCCGAGTCGCCGCGCCCGATGCCGCACACCGTGCGGTTGCCGTACATGGAGTTGAGGGTGGCGAAGGTGGACGCGGTCACTTCCCAGGTGCGGGTGCCGGGGTTGGTGACCATCGGGCCGACGATCAGTGTGCGGGTGTGTTCGAGGATGCGGCTGTAGATGACGAAGGGCTCCTGCCAGAGCACGGCGGAGTCGAAGGTCCAGCCGTGCGTGAACCCGTTGCGCTCGGCGCGGCGCATGAGGCCGACGACACCGGAAGCGGGCGGATCCGTCTGCAGGACGAGGCCGAAGTCCATGGCGCTGCTCCTAGATGAGGTACTGGCAGGTGCTGCGCGGGGTGTACTGGCCGTGACCGGCCCGCCCCACGTACGTCCGGTCGGTGATCACGGGCTCGCCGCGCGACAGGACGCTCTCGACCCGTCCGGTGAGCCGCTTCCCCTCGTACGCCGAGTAGTCGACGTTCATGTGATGGGTCTCGGCGGAGACGACCTGCTCGGCGTGCGGGTCGTAGATGACGATGTCGGCGTCGGCGCCCGGCGCGATGGTGCCCTTGCGCGGGTAGAGGCCGAACATCCTGGCCGGGGTGGCGCAGGCGATCTCGATCCAGCGCCGCCGGCTGATGCGGCCGTCCACGACCGCCTGGTGCAGCAGGTCCATCCGGTTCTCCACGCCCGGCAGCCCGTTGGGGATCTTGGAGAAGTCGCCCCGGCCGAGGTCCTTCTGCCCGGTGAAGCAGAACGGGCAGTGGTCGGTGGAGACGACCTGGAGATCGTTGGTGCGCAGCCCCCGCCAGAGCGCCTCCTGGTGCTCCTTGGGGCGCAGCGGTGTGGAGCAGACGTACTTGGCGCCCTCGAAGCCCGGCTCGGCGAGGTTGTCGGTGGACAGGAAGAGGTACTGCGGACAGGTCTCGCCGAAGACGTTGAGGCCCTTGTCGCGCGCCTGCACCAGCTCGGCGAGCGCCTCCTCGGCGGAGACGTGCACGACGTACAGCGGGGAGCCCGCCACCCGCGCGAGCTGGATGGCCCGGTGGGTGGCCTCGGCCTCCAGCAGGGCCTTGCGGACCTCGCCGTGGTAGCGGGGGTCGGTGTGGCCGGCCGCCAGCGCCTGCTGGACGAGGACGTCGATGGCGATGCCGTTCTCGGCGTGCATCATGATCAGGCCGCCGTTGCCGGCGGAGCGCTGCATGGCGCGCAGGATCTGGCCGTCGTCGCTGTAGAAGACGCCGGGGTAGGCCATGAACAGCTTGAAGCTGGTCACACCCTCCTCCACCAGGATGTCCATCTCCTTCAGCGTGTCCTCGTTGACGTCGGAGAGGATCATGTGGAAGGCGTAGTCGATGGCGCACTGGGCGTCGGCCTTGGCGTGCCAGGCGTCCAGGCCGGAGCGCAGCGAGTGGCCGACGCTCTGCACGGCGAAGTCCACGATCGTCGTGGTGCCGCCCCAGGCCGCGGCCCGGGTGCCGGTCTCGAAGGTGTCGGACGCGGCGGTGCCGCCGAAGGGCAGCTCCATGTGGGTGTGCGCGTCGACACCGCCCGGGATGACGTACTTGCCGGCGGCCTCGACGATCCGGGCGTCGCCGGAGGTCCAGCTCTCCGCGACGGCCGACTCGTGGGCGGCGAGGGCCACCACCCGGCTGCCCTCGATCAGCACATCGGCGTGGATCTCCTCGGCCGCGGTGATGACGAGTCCGCCGCGGACGACGGTACGTT
Source organism: Streptomyces sp. RKAG337 (assembly GCF_023701715.1). Classification (NCBI taxonomy): domain Bacteria; kingdom Bacillati; phylum Actinomycetota; class Actinomycetes; order Kitasatosporales; family Streptomycetaceae; genus Streptomyces; species Streptomyces sp. RKAG337. Next base: position 1,329,326 of record NZ_JAJOZA010000001.1, read on the forward strand.
CGGTGCTCATGACCTGCCTCCGGCGAGCTTGTCCTGGGTCTGCCTGAGCGCGTCCGCGAGGGCGCTCGCGCCTTCTTCCGCCTCGGCGACGCTGAGCGTCAGCGGCGGTGCGATCCGCAGCGCGTTGCCGGCCCGGCCGCCCTTGCCGATCAGCAGCCCGTACTCGCGGGCCGCCTCCAGCACCAGGCTCGCGGCCTGCGCCGACGGTTCGCCGGTGTCGGGTTCGACGAGTTCGAGGCCGAGCATCAAACCCCGGCCGCGCACCTCGCGGACGATGGGCAGCGCGGCGCTGATCGCCTCCAGCCGGGACTTGAGCAGCCCGCCGACCCGGCGGGCGTTGCCCTGCAGGTCGTGGTCGACGAGGTACGTCAGGTTGGCGAGCGCGCCCGCGGTGGTGATCGGGCTGCCGCCGAAGGTCGAGATGGAGTTCGCTGTCAGGCAGTTCATGACCTCGGCGCGGGCCACGACACCGCCCATGGACATGCCGTTGCCGATGCCCTTGGCGAAGGTCAGGATGTCCGGCGGGCCGGCCTGGTCGTGGGCCTGCCAGCCCCAGAAATGATCACCCGTCCGGCCCCAGCCGGTCTGCACCTCGTCGGTGATCCACAGGATGCCGTGCCGGTCCAGGACCCGTTTGAACGCGGCCAGCAGCCCGTCCGGCCCCGAGGTGAAGCCGCCGACGCCCTGGATCGGTTCCGCGATCAGCGCCGCGACGCTGCCGTTGGCCTGGCCGAGGATGTCCTCCAGGTCCTCGACGCACGCGGCGGTGAACGCGGCGTCGTCCAGATGCGCGTACGGGCCGCGGGAGCGGACGCCGCCGTGCACGTACAGCGTCTGGAGCGGGGAGAGGCTGGTCGGCGACCAGGCGGAGTTGCCGGTGATGCCGATCGAGGTGAAGGAGCGGCCGTGGTAGCTGTTGCGCAGCGCCAGGACCTGGTTCGAGCCCCGGTAGGCGGTGGCGAGCAGCAGCGCGGTGTCGTTCGCCTCGGTGCCGGAGGTGGTGAAGAAGACCCGGGCGTCCGGGATGCCGGACAGCCGGGCGATGCGCTCGGCCAGGTCGACGGTCTGCCGGCTCAGATAGAGCGTCGAGGAGTGCAGGATCTTCCCGGCCTGCTCGGTGATGGCGGCGGTGACCTCGGGGAGGGCGTGCGCGGTCATCGTGGTCAGGATGCCGCCGAAGAAGTCGAGGTAGCGGTTGCCCTCGGCGTCCCAGACATGGCGGCCCTGGCCGTGGGTGATCTCGATGGGCTCGCTGTAGTACGTGGCGAGCCAGTCGGGCATGACGGCCTGGTGGCGGGCGTGCAGGGCGGAGTGCAGGTTCTCGGTCACAGTGGCCATAACGATCAGGCCTCCGTGAGGTCGCCGTAGGCGTCCGGCCTGCGGTCCCGGTAGAACGCCCACTGCTGGCGCACCTCGTCGATCAGGTCGAAGTCCAGGTCCCGGACGACCAGCTCCTCCTTGGTGTCGGACCCGACCTCGCCGACGAACTTGCCGCGCGGGTCGACGAAGTAGCTGGTGCCGTAGAAGTCGTTCTCGCCGTACTCCTCCTGGCCCACCCGGTTGATGGCGGCGATGAAGTACTCGTTGGCGACGGCGGCGGCGGGCTGCTCCAGCTGCCAGAGGTAGGCGGACAGCCCGCGTGAGGTCGCCGACGGGTTGTAGACGAGCTGGGCGCCGGCCAGCCCCAGGGCGCGCCAGCCCTCGGGGAAGTGCCGGTCGTAGCAGATGTAGACGCCGATCCGGCCGACCGCGGTGTCGAAGACCGGCCAGCCGAGGTTGCCCGGCTTGAAGTAGAACTTCTCCCAGAACCCCTTGACCTGCGGAATGTGGTGCTTGCGGTACTTGCCGAGGAAGGTTCCGTCGGCATCGATGACCGCGGCGGTGTTGTAGTAGAAGCCGGACTGCTCGACCTCGTAGACGGGCACGACGATCACCATGCCGGTCTCGCGGGCGAGCGCCTGCATCCGCTGGACGGTGGGTCCGTCGGGGACCGGTTCGGCCCAGCGGTAGTGCTCGGCCTCCTGGACCTGGCAGAAGTAGGGGGCGTTGAACACCTCCTGGAAGCCGATGACCTTGGCGCCCTGGGCGGCCGCGGCCCGGGCGTACTCCTCGTGCTTGGCGATCATCGACTCGGTGTCACCGGTCCAGGTCGCCTGGACGAGCGCGGCACGCACAACGTTGCTCATGAGCAGCTCCTCTGACGTGGCATCACGTCCGGTCTACGCACGTAGATTCCGGCCGTGTGGAAGAACGTAGAAGCGCCTTACCCGCTCTGGCAAGACCGCTACCGTTACTTGACCGGGACGATCACGTTTCCTGCCCGACCGGGGCAACCGGCGGCCGCTCCGGCAGTCCGGCGTGCTCCGGCGCCGGTGATTTCGGCGCGCTCACCGGTCCGGCAGGCCCGCGCGGCGCAGGGCGGCCACGATGTCCCGGCGGCGCGGCCTGGAGATCAGCGCGGCGACGTCCAGGAGCGGTGCGGTGAGGCCGGGGTGGGCGCCGGCGACGGCCGCGGCCTCCTCGGGCAGCCGGGTCCTGACCACGGCGCCCAGGAGTGTTCCGGCCTCCTCGCCCCGGTTCTCCCCGTACAGCGCGGCCGCCAGCACCGCGACCTCGGCGGCGGGGCGCGCCGCGGCCTGGTGCAGCAGGGTGCGGCAGTCGTCCGTGCGGCCGGCCTGCGCCAGCGCGGCCGCGGCGGCGGCCAGCCGGTCCGGCGGCAGGACGGCGACCTCCCACAGGAGCGTCGCGACGTCCGCCGCGAGACCGGCCCGTTCCAGCTCGCGGGCCAGCACCGGCAGCGCGGCGGCCGGGCCGGCCGCCGCCTCGCACAGCACCACGTACGCCTCCCCGCCGCGCCCGGCCCGGCGCAGGCCGCCCAGCCGGGCCGCCTCGCTGCGGGCCTCCGCCTGCCGCGGCCCGGCGTCGGGCGGTACGTCGGCGGCCCGTGCCGGTGCCTCCTCGGCGGCGACACCGGCGAAGCGCGCGCCGCGCGGCGCGGGCCCTGCCGCGGGTCCGGGGGCGGCTGTCGCGGCGGGGCCCTCCTGCCGGGGCGCCTCGGACGCCGCGTCGTCCGCCTCGTCGAACGGCTCGTCGAACGTCGTCGCGAACCGGGCGCCGCGCGGGCGCGACCCGGTACCGCGCCCGGCCGCCTTGGGCCGGCGCTTGCCCCGTCCGGCCGGAGCGGCCGGTGCGACGGGTTCGGTGCTCCCGGCCGGTCCGGCGGCGGAGCTCTGCTGCCGCATCAACGGGCCCGCCGGGTCCACCGGGTCCGGCGTGCGCGGCCGGAACCAGTCGTCCGGCGCGGGGGAACGGTCGGCGGCGGACCGGTCCGTGAAGAACTCTCCGGCGAGCCGCTTCTCGACCGCGTCGAGCCGGGCCTGCAGCTCCGCGCAGCGCGCGCCCGCGCGTTCCCGGTCGTCGCGGGCCCAGGCGAGGGCGTTGGCCAGCCGCCCCGCCGTCACGGAGTGGGGGTCGCCGCCCGTCGCTCCGTACTCGTGCGCCGCGTGCGCGGCCTCGCGTTCGCGCAGCACCGCGTCGTGGCGTTCGCGGAGCATCGCGTCCAGCCGGGAGCGCAGCGCCGTCCCGCTGCCGGGGGCCGCGTCCCGGCCGGCCGCGGCGGCGCGGTACAGCCGCTGGGCGCGGCCGACGTCGGCCGGGTCGACCGGTGCGCCATGCAGGGCGGCCAGGTCGTGGAGGACGGCGTGCACCACGTCCCAGGGCGCCAGCTCCACACCCGCCTCGTACGCGTTCACCCCGCCCGGGTCACGTCGCGACAAGGCGCCGTACCAGCCCGGCGCGGCCCCCAGTCCGGCGACCAGCTCCCGGAAGAATTCGGTGAACTCCCTAGCAGAGTCGGCCAGTTGAGGTCCGGCGCCGCGCTGTGTCATCGCTGCTGCCTCTCCGCCCCCGCCCGGAGGCATGCAGTCCCGTCCCAGCATTCGACACCATTCGTGTTACGGGGCGGCTACGGGGAGTTTTCGTCCACACCGCAGCTGCCCCAACCGCCTTACCCGGCGCACCGGTCACCGGCGCCCCACCGGGACGCCTGAGGCGCGGCGATTCCTCTGCGCGGCCGGCCGCCGGTCCGCGAGACTGGCCGCTATGCGTCTTCTCCGCACGATCCCCCGCGCGACATCCTCGGCGAGCGCCACCGCGACCGCCCTGACCGCCGTCGCCGCCGTGCTCGTCATGAGCGCCGCCCTGACCGGGTGTTCCGGCTCCTCGAACTCGTCGGACGGCAAGGACCGGTCCCCGCTGATCCCCGGCCCGACCCGCACGTCCACCGCGTCCGGCACCCCGGCCTCGGGCCGGACCACCGTCACCTACACCCCGCGTTCGGCGCAGGGAGACGAGACGTTGCGGCACACCGTGGATCTGCTGCGCGCCAGGGCCGACGCGTTCGGGCTGGACGGCGCGCGGATCGAGGTGCACGGCGGCACGATCACCGCCGAGGCGCCCGGGGACAGCGGTGACCGGCTGCGCCAGCTGGCCGTCACGGCCGAGCTGGGATTCCGGCCGGTGCTGGGCGGCGACGCCTCCGTGCCGCCCGAACTGCAGCGGCAGTTCACCGCCTTCGACTGCATGGCGCCGGTGCCGGTCAGCGCGCCGGCGCTGTCCCCCACGAGCCCGACGGTCGCCTGTGACCGGACGGGCCCCACGAAGTACGTACTCGGTCCCGTCGCTCTCAGCGGCCGGGACGTGACCAGCGCCAAGGCGTCGCTCGACGCACAGACCGGCAACGGCTGGACGATCAACCTGGTGCTCACCTCGGCGGGCGGTACGAAGTTCGCGGAGCTCACCCGCCGGCTGTCCCAGCAGAGCGCGCCCGCCAACCAGATCGGCATCATGCTGGACCGCCAGGTGATCTCCGCGCCCTCCGTCTCGCAGTCGATCACCGGCGGCGAGGTGCAGATCAGCGGCAACTTCACCCGGACCTCCGCCCAGGATCTGGCCGCCCAGATCAGCTCCGGCGCGCTTCCGGTGGAGCTGACCGTCTCCGACGTCACCCGGATCCCCTCCTAGGCCGTGTCTGACAAATCCCGCCTGGCCCGGGGCGCCTGGCACGCACGCTCGCTGCGTTGTCGGGCTCATCCACGTACCCCGGTACGAGGACGACCCTCCGCCTTGCGATCGCACGCACCAGACGCCCCGGGCCCCGCCCTCCGGGCGGACGCCGCTATTTGTCAGACACGGCCTAGGAGCCGAAGCTCCCAGGAGGGACCGGGAGGCCGGGGGTCAGCCCGCGTGGCTCGGGCTGACCACCATCGCCGAGCCGCCGCCGCGCCGGGTCGTCTCGGCCGCGGCGAGCCAGCGCCCGTCGGGCAGCCGCTGGATGCCGGTGGCCGCGCCGATCTCCGGGTTCAGGGTGAAGACATGGCCGAGCGCTTCGAGCTGTGTCCTAGTCGCGCTGGTGAACAGGGCCGGTTCGAGTTCGGTGGCCGCCGCGTTGCGCTGGCTGGCGCGCGGTGCGGCGATCGCGTCGACGAGCGGCAGACCGCGGTCGACGTGCTCGGTGAGGACCTGCAGCACGGTGGTGATGATGGTGGAGCCGCCGGGCGAGCCGAGCGCGAACGCCGGACGGCCGTCCTTCAGCACGATCGTCGGGGAGATCGAGGAGCGCGGGCGCTTACCGGGGCCGGGCAGGTTCGGGTCGTGGACCGCCGGGTTGGCGGGCGCGAACGAGAAGTCCGTCAGCTCGTTGTTGAGCAGGAAGCCGCGGCCGGGGACGACGATGCCGCTGCCGCCGGTCTGCTCGATGGTGAGGGTGTACGAGACGACGTTGCCCCACTTGTCGGCAACGGTCAGGTGCGTGGTGTTCTCGCCCTCGTACGTCGTCGGCGCGGCCGTGCCGGTGCCGCCGCAGGCGGCGGGGTGGCGCGGGTCGCCCGGTGCGAGCGGGCTGGTGAGCACCGCGGTGTCCTTGATGAGGCAGCCGCGCGAGTCCGCGTAACGCTGCGAGAGCAGTCCGCCGGTCGGGACGTCCTCGAAGGCCGGGTCGCCGAGCCAGCGCCCGCGGTCGGCGAAGGCGATCCGGCTGGCCTCGATGTAGCGGTGCAGGTACTGGGCGTCGGTGGCCTTCTTCGGGGAGAGGTTCGTCCGCTCCAGGATGTTGAGCGCCTCACCGACCGTCGTGCCGCCCGACGAGGACGGCGCGATCGAGTAGACGTCGTAGCCGCGGTAGGAGACCTGGGTCGGGGCCTGCCGCTTGGCCGCGTAGCCGCGCAGGTCGGCGGTGGTCAGATCGCCGGCCCGCACCACGCGGGTGGCGTTGGGGTCGACCGGGGGCTTGCGGACCGTCCGGACGATGTCGGCGCCGATGTCCCCCTGGTAGATCGCTCCGACGCCCTTCTTCCCCAGTTCCTGGTAGGTGCGGGCCAGGTCCGGGTTGGTGAGCGTGGAGCCGACCACGGGCGGGGCGCCGCCCGGCAGGAAGATCTTCGCGGTGGCCGGGAAGTCCTTGAAGCGGTCCTGGTTCGCCGCGGTCTGCGAGCGGAAGGTCTCGTCGACGGTGAAGCCGTCGCGCGCGATCCGCTCGGCGGGCTTGAGCACCTGCCCCAGCGGACGGCTGCCCCAGCTGTCGAGGGCGGTGGCCCAGGTGGCGGGGGTGCCGGGGGTGCCGACGCTCAGACCGCTGGTGACCGCGTCGGCGAACGGGAGCGGCTTGCCGTTCTCCTGGAAGAGCGTCTCGGTGGCGCTGCGCGGCGCGGTCTCCCGGCCGTCGATGGTGAACACCTTGTGCAGCCGGGCGTTGTAGTAGACGAAGTACCCGCCGCCGCCGACGCCCGCCGAGTACGGCTCGGTGACGCCGAGCGCGGCCGCGGTGGCCACCGCGGCGTCCACGGCGTTGCCGCCCTGGCGGAGCACCTCGATACCGGCCGCCGAGGCGTCCGCGTCCACGCTGGCGACCGCGCCCCCGTAGCCGACCGCGACCGGCACCTTGGCCGGCCGGGCCCCCGCATCCTGCGGGGCCGACCGCGCCGGCGGGGCCGCGGCTCCCACCGTGACAACGGCGGCCGTGACGGCCAGCAGCGACAAACTCCGGACGGCGGGGAGACGCATACGGTTTCCTCCAGTCAACAGGGGTCCGCGCAGCCTAACTTGGGTACGGCGATCCCGTCAGGAGCGCGTTCGGTCGAACACCGCTACGATGCCCGGCCATGAGCGATGACGTCCGCAACCTCGTGCTGGGCCTGGCGGCCAGCGCCATCAGTGCAGCGCTGGGCTGGTTTGTCCGCACTTATGTGTGGCGCCGGAAACTGCACCGCAAGCAGCGTTTCTTCGGGCTGCCCAACGGCTCCGAATGCCTTCTCGTGGTGCCGCGCGACCCCGGTGCCCGGGTGTGGAGCGTCGCCCGCCATGACGCGTTCGCGCTGCTGGAACTGGCCGCGCTGATCAAGGACTGCGGGGCGCACGCCGAGATCCTGCCGCACGACACGGCCTGGCAGGGCTTCGGGGCCCGCACCGAGTTCTGCGTGGGCGGCCCGGTCGCCAACCACCGGCTCGGGGCGCACCTGCGGTCGATGCTGCCGGGCATCGACATCAACACCGACGCCTCCCCCGGGCCCGACCAGGGGGCGTTCACCATCGACGGCGAGACCTACCGGATGGACAAGGGCGCCGTCGAGTACGTCCTGCTGGCCCGGCTGGCCGCCGTGCGGGACGCCGGCAACGACCGCCCGGTCTTCCTCTCCTCCGGCCAGCGCGGTGTCGCCAACCAGGCGGCCGTGCGGTACCTGGCCCGGCACCATGTGCGGTTGTCGCGCAAGCACGGCATCGACGGCACGTTCTGCCTGCTGCTCAAGGTCGTCAACTCGCAGGCCTACGGTCCCGACGTCGTCGAGCTCGTCGCCGATGTGACCCGGGCCGCGCAGACGGTTCCGGTCAGTCGGCCAGACCGATCACCAGCCACATGACGGCGCATCCCGCGACCGTGCACAGCAGCGTCGAGCGGGACGGGTGCGGGCTGTGCGCCTCGGGGAGGATGTCGGAGGTCGCCAGGTAGAGCAGGAACCCGGCGAAGAACCCGAGGTAGAGGCCGAGCGCGCCCGCCGGGATGGTGAAGGCGAGGGTGATCGCGGCGCCGATCACCGGGGCGATGGCGTCGCAGCCGAGCAGCACGAGCGCGCGCTGCCGGCCGTTCCCGTACATCCGGGTGATCGTGTAGGTGTTGAAGCCGTCGGCGAAGTCGTGCGCGACCACGGCGATGGCGACCACCAGGCCGACCGTGCTGCCGGCCTGGAACGCGGCGCCGATCGCGAAGCCGTCCATGACGCTGTGGCCGACGAGCGCCGAAGCGGCGGTGAGCCCGATGCCCTTGACGGGTTCACCGGGGTCGGTGAACGCCGGGCCGTGGGCGTGGGTGTGCGCGGCGTACTCGCCCTCGTGCGCGCGGTGGATCGCCACCGACCGCTCGACGATGTGCAGGGTGAGGAAGCCCGCCACGAACATCAGCAGCGCGGCGGGGACGCCGAAGACGTCGTCGGACTGCAGGTCCAGCGCCTCGGGCAGCAGGTCGAAGCCCACCACGCCGAGCATCAGCCCGGCGGCGAGTCCCAGCACCAGATGGCGGCGGTCACCGATGTGCTGGGCGACCAGCCCGCCGATCAGGGTCATCACGAACGCGCCGAGGGCTATCAGCACCGCCATCCGCGTTCACCCGCCTCCGCCGCCGGCCCGCCCGCTTCCGCCCATGATCGGCGAAGCGGACCGACGGCGCGAGTCAGAGCAGGTCAGGCCATGGCAGGTCAGGCCAGATCAGGCCAGGTCGGTGCCGGTCGCTGCCCGGTCAGTGGTGGCAGCAGCGCGGGTCGATCCGGTCGAGCACGGCGACGGCCATGGCCTTCTCGCCCTTGGCGTTGGGGTGCGCGGGCGCGGCCGGGGAAGCCGGTACCAGCGGCTCGATCCAGCGGTTGGCGGGCGCCGTGCACATGTCGTGGCCGACAGTCGGCCGGTAGGTGTCGACGTACTCGGCGTGCGCGGCCCCGGCCTGCCGGCGCAGCATCGTGTTGAGCCGCTTCTCGGTGTCCTTGAGGTACCCGAAGTCCTTGTCCGCGAAGGGGACGGCGGGACGGCACCCGACGCCGTTGTCCGGCAGCAGGTCCGGGTAGCCGACGACGACCACCCGGGCGTGCGGGGCGCGGGCGTGGATGGCGCGCAGCACAGCCGCGACCTTTGGCGCCGTCTGCTGGATGTTGAGGGCGAGCTGGTCGCTGCCGGTGGCGGTGTAGTGCTTCTGGCAGGGGTTGCCGGTCGGGTCGGTGGCGCTGAGCACGGCGCAGGTGCCGATGATCGAGCTGAAGCCGACGTCGTTGCCGCCGATCTGCAGCGTGACGAGGTCGGTGCCGCGGTTCAGCGCGTCGAGCTGCGGTCCGTTGGTGCCCTGCGGCTTCCACATCTCGGCGGTGGTGGCGCCGCCGCAGCTGACGTCCTTGACGGCCGCGAAGCGCTGGTCCGCGGCGACCAGCGACGGATAGTTGTGGCTGGACCGCGCGCAGTTGGCGTCCACCTGGTCGGGGATGCCGGGCCCTGAGGTGTACGAGTCGCCGAGCGCCGCGTAGCTGACGCCGTGTCCGTGACCGGAGTGGCCCGGCCGGCCCGAATGGGCCGAGGCCGGGACGGCGATGCCCGCGGTGAGGGCCAGGGCCCCGCCGAGTGCGGCTGCTGCCAGGACGGTGGTGCGGGCCATCGGTACCCCCAGTGTCGACGGTGACGAGCATCAGATTCCGCGCGAACCGCGCCGGGTGTCAATGACCTTGACGAAAGATCGTCCGACGTACCCGCGTTCGATCGCTGCTCCCGACGGGCCGTCATCTGCCGCCACCTGCCCCGGACGTCCTTCCGCCGCTCCGCGGGCGTCCGGCCGCCCTCAGATCGTTACCCGTGCGTAACATGCACGCCTATTACCGCCGGTAAGGCCGCGAGGTTACTCTCCAGTCACTTTGCATCCGGCCAGACAGGAGCAGTCATGAGAGCAACCACAGCAGGTGTCGTCGGCGCGGCACTGCTCGCCTCCACGGCATTCGGTCTGGCCCCGCTGGCACAGGCCGCGCCCGCACCCACCGTGGTCACCGCCGCCACCGCGCAGGCCGCGGCCGCGTCCACCTTCCGGTTCGTCGACATCCCGGGCTCCGGCGGCATCACGCTCAAGGGCAACGTCTTCACCCCCGGCGGCTACGACGGTTCACAGCGCTACCCCGTCGTCGTGCTCCCGAGCAGCTGGGCCATCAACGACCTGGAGTACCTCGCCCAGGCCAAGCAGCTCGCCGACTCCGGGTACGTCGTCGTCAGCTACACCTCGCGCGGCTTCTGGCTCTCCGGCGGGCAGATCGAGACCGCGGGACCGCCCGATGTCGCCGACGTGTCCAAGGTCATCGACTGGACGCTCGCCAACACCCCGGCCGACCCGGCCCACATCGGGATGGCGGGCGTCTCGTACGGCGCCGGCATCGGTCTGCTCGGCGCCGCGCACGACCCGCGCATCAAGGCCGTCGTCGCGCTCAGCGGCTGGGCCGATCTGATCGACTCGATCTACCAGGGCCGTACCCCGCATCTGCAGGCCGCCGCCCTGCTCGGCGGCGCGGGCTACCTCACCGGCCGGCCGAGCCCCGAACTCCAGAAGATCCTGGGCAACTTCCTCACCGCGAACCTCGCCGCCGAGGACGAGATGATCGCCTGGGGCAAGCTCCGCTCCCCCGTGACCTACCTGGACCAGCTGAACGCCAACGGCACGGCGGTCATGCTCGCCAACGCCTGGGGCGACAGCCTCTTCCCGCCCAACCAGTACGCGAAGTTCTACGAGAAGCTCACCGGCCCCAAGCGCCTCGAGTTCCGGCCCGGCGACCACGCCACCGCCGAGGCGACCGGCCTGCTCGGCCTGCCCAACGACACCTGGGCCAGCTCCAGGCGGTGGCTCGACCACTACCTCAAGGGCGTGGACAACGGCATCGACCACGAGCAGCCGGTCCAGCTCAAGTCCCGTTCCACCGGCGCCTACGAGAGCTACGACAGCTGGTCCGCGGTCCCGTCACGGACCACCACCCTCAAGCTCGGCGCCAAGGGGCTGCGCACCGGCGAGCTCGGCGGCGACGCCGGTTCCGGCTGGCGCACCACCATCGGCACCAATGTCGACTCGGGCGCCGACGGCGGGATCATCTTCCTGTCCAGCCTGCTCGACCAGTTCGCCCAGGCCCCGCCCGTCGCGTCGATCCCGCTGCTGCCGCGCGCCTTCGCCACCGTCTGGCAGTCCGCCGCGTACGGCACCGCCCAGCACGTCCGCGGCACCTCGACGCTGCACACCACGCTGACCCCGTCGGCCGCGAACGGAACCGTCATCGCGTACCTCTACGACGTCGACTCCCTGGGCATCGGCAAGCTGGTCACGCACGCGCCCTACACCTGGGTCGGGCGCACCCCCGGCAAGGCCTTCACCACCGACATCGACCTGCTCTCCACCGCTTACGACGTCCCGGCCGGCCACCGGCTGGCGCTGGTCGTCGACACCGTCGACCCGCTCTACATCGCGCAGAACCCGCTCTTCTCCACGGTCACCGTCTCGTCGCCGGCGTCCGACCCGTCCTGGCTGTCGGTCCCGCTGCACGACCAGTAACGCGCCGACACATCCGTCAGATCTGCTGAGGTGGCGTCGTCGCGACCGGTGTGCCCTTCGTCTTGGGGTTGTGCCGTTCGCGGCGCCCCAGCCAGTTCGCGAACCACGACAGCAGCATGCACATCCCGATGTAGATCGGTGCGATCACCATCACGACCGGAATGAACGGCAGGTCGTAGTCGAGGTTGGTGGCGATGAGTTTCCCGTTGTAGAGGAACTCCTCATAGGTGATGAGGTAGCCGAGCGAGGTGTCCTTCAGCGCCACCACCAGCTGGCTGATGATCGCGGGCAGCATCGCGCGGGCCGCCTGCGGCACCAGGATGTACGTCATCACCTGCGTCTTGCGCATCCCGAGCGCGTAGGCGGCCTCGCCCTGCCCGCGCGACACCGAGTTCACACCGGTACGGAAGACCTCCGCGAGCACCGAGCCGTTGTAGAGCGTCAGACCGGTGATCAGCGCCAACATCGGCTCGACCTTGAGCGCGATGAAGATGAAGAAGATCATCACCAGCAGCGGCATCGCCCGGAAGAACTCCACCACCAGGGTGCTCACCCAGCGGATCACCCGGTGCTCGGAGAGCCGGCCGGCGGCGAAGAGCGCGCCGAAGGCGAGGGAGAGAACGGCCGCCCAGATGAACGCCTTGAGGGTGTTGGCGAGCCCGGTCAGCAGCAGCCGCTGGATGCCCTCGTACTCGAACGGCACCCACTTGGTCGACTCGAACTGGCCGGTGTGGATCAGCATGTAGATGATCCAGCCGACCAGCGCGGCCAGCAGGGCGGTGGTGATCCACGCGTAGAGCCGGTGGCGCGCCAGCGCCTTCGGACCAGGGATGTCGTAGAGCGCGCTACTCATCGGGCGACCCCCATCTTCTTCTCCAGCACGTTGAAGAGCACGCTGATCGACAGCGTGATGATCAGGTAGCCGACCGCGATCCAGATGAAGGACCAGACGATGCTGTAGCCCAGCTCGTTCAGCGGCTTGTAGGTGCCGAGCAGTTCGGTGACCGAGAAGGAGCCGGCGATCGCGGAGTTCTTGGCGAGCGCGATGAGTGTCGAGCCGATCGGGGAGATGACCGCGCGGCCCGCCTGCGGCAGCACCACCAGGTTCAGGGTCTGGCCGAACGTCATCCCGAGGCTGCGGGCGGCCTCGCCCTGGCCCAGCGGCACGGTGTTGATGCCCGACCTGACCGCCTCGCAGATGAACGCCGAGGTGTAGCAGGCCAGCGCGAGGACCGCGAAGGTCATGAACGGCAGCCGCACCCCGAACCGCGGCAGTCCCAGCACGACCGCGAAGAAGAGCAGGGTCAGCGGGGTGTTGCGCAGCACGGTGACCCAGGTGGTGCCGAAGACGCGCAGCGCCTTGACCGGCGAGACCCGGAAGCCGGCGATGACCACGCCGCCGACCAGCGCCAGCACGCCCGCGTACAGGGTCAGTTCGAGGGTGCCGAGGAAACCCTTGCCGTAGAGGGAGAAGTTGTCGAGCAGTACGTTCATGTGCGGCGGCCCTCTCAGTACCGGTCGACGGCGGGCGGGGTGGGCGCCGGGACCCCGGACAGGCCGAGGGTCGCGTCGTACGCCTTCTTCCAGTCGCCGTTCTTCTCGTGGGCCACGATCGCGTCGTCGAGCGCGAGCCGCAGAGCGTTGTCGCTCCTGGCCACCCCGACCCCGTAGGGCTCCTTGGAGAACGCCTTGCCGACGAGCTTCATCTCGTCGGGCGCCTTGGCCGCGTAGCCCAGCAGGATCGAGTCGTCGGTGGTGACGGCGTCGACCTGGAAGGTCAGCAGGTTGTCCACGCAGACGGAGTAGGTGTCGTAGGTGACGGGGATGGCGTCGGGGTAGTCCGACTCGATGCGCTGGATCGGGGTGGAACCGGCGGCCGAGCAGACCTTCTTGCCCTTCAGGTCCTGCGGGCCCTTGATGTCGTTCTCGTCCTTGCGCACCAGCAGGCCCTGGCCCGCGACGTAGTACGGGCCGGCGAAACCGACCTGCTGCTTGCGCTTGTCGTTGATCGTGTACGTGCCGACGTAGTAGTCGATCTGGCCGTTGCTGAGCGCGGTCTCGCGGTTGGCGGAGGCCACCGACTTGTACTGGATGCGGTCGAGGCCGAAGCCGAGCGACGCGGCGAGCATCCGGGCGATCTCGACGTCGAAGCCGGCGTAGGTGCCGTTGGCCGGGTCGCGCTGGCCGAGGTACGGCTGGTCGTCCTTGACCCCGACGACGATCTTGCCGCGCCGGTGGGCGGAGCTCCAGGTCTTCGAGTCGGGGAGGGAGAAGTTCGTGTCCACCTTGTAGGTGGGCAGATCGTCGGAGCTGGGGCCCTTCGTGGGCGGACTGCCCTGCTTGCCGCAGCCCGCCAGCAGGGCCGCGGCCACGGCGAGCAGCGCGATGTGCCTGTTCTTGCGTCGCATGGCGGTCCCGGGTCGTCAGTGGTGGAGGATCTTGGACAGGAAGTCCTTGGCGCGCTCACTGCGCGGCGCGGTGAAGAACTCCTCCGGGACCCGGTCCTCGACGATCAGGCCGTCGGCCATGAACACGACCCGGTTGGCGGCGGAGCGGGCGAAGCCCATCTCATGGGTGACGACGACCATCGTCATGCCGTCCCGGGCGAGCTGCTGCATGACCTCCAGCACCTCGTTGATCATCTCCGGGTCGAGCGCGGAGGTCGGCTCGTCGAAGAGCAGCGCCTTGGGGTCCATCGCCAGCGCGCGGGCGATCGCCACCCGCTGCTGCTGGCCGCCGGACATCTGGGCGGGGTATTTGTCGGCGTGCGCCAGCAGGCCCACCCGGTCGAGCAGTTCCCTGGCCCGTCGGTCGGCCTCGGCGCGGCTGTGGCCGCGCACCTTGACCGGCGCCAGCGCCACGTTCTGCAGCACGGTCTTGTGCGCGAAGAGGTTGAAGGACTGGAACACCATGCCGACGTCGGCGCGCAGCTTCGCCAGTTCCTTGCCCTCGGAGGGCAGCGGCTGCCCGTCGATGGTGATGGTGCCCGACTCGACCGGCTCCAGTCGGTTGATCGCCCGGCACAGCGTGGACTTGCCGGACCCCGAAGGACCGATGACGACCACGACCTCGCCGCGGCCGATGGTCAGGTCGATGTCCCGCAGCACATGCAACTGTCCGAAGTGCTTGTTGACACCGCTCAGCACGATCAGTGGATCCATGCGCAGCCCAGCTCACTCTCACCCCGTCGGACAGTCAACGAATGGGCAACCTATCCCTTCAAATCCGCATATCGCGCCGACACGCAGACCGCCGCCAATAACCCGATTTGCGGCGCGCGCGGTCGCCGACGGCCCGCGCCGCTGAGCGGCGCGGGTCCGGTCGGCGCGGGTGCGGTGTGTGCCGGGCCGGCCGGGGCGGGGTCGGTCGGCGCTGGATCGGTCGGCGCGGGATCGGGCCGGTCGGGTGCGGCCCCGGGTCAGCCCAGGACCCGGTTGACGAGGGTGTCGCGTTCGGTCTGCGGGATGGCGGTCCAGCGGGTGCCGCGGATCGCGCCTTCGAGTGCGAGCAGGGTGTGCGTGCAGGCGTCCTCGGGAAGGTCCTCGCGGATCTTCTCAAAGGCACGGCCGGCGCCGAGCCGGCGCAGTTCGCCGGCGTCCTCGACGCCGCCGCGGCGCAAGCGGTCGGCAAGGACCGCTCCGATATTCGGCATCTGCTGCAGGGAGTCCACGTCGCGCCTCCGGTACCGAGCTGATCAACTGGTGCGTTTCCGACATCATGCACCGTACGGCCGGGCGCGGAGGCGTCATTGCGCGCCGGACACGCCTGCCTGCCGTCGCATTCCGGTGGCGCGGTCCATCACTTCGGGTGACGGCGGGCCGTCAGTTCTCGGACGCCTCGGCGAGTGTCTGGGACAGCTCGGGCGTGCCGCTCTCGGCCCATTCGTGGCCGATCGCGACCACGTCGATCTCACGGCCCGACTCCAGCTTGACCACCGGCAGGCCGTTCGGCCACACCTGCCAGACCGCGCCCGGCACCGTGCGGACGATGACGGTGCCGAGATACAGACCGGCGTCGTTGCCGAGCCAGGGCAGCACCTCGGGGTCGTCGCGCCACTGCGGCACCAACTGGTCGAGAGCCGTCAACGAGCCGGGCGAGTCGTCGAGTTCGACCCCGGCGTCCTGTGCCTGGGCGCGCAGCAGATCGCACTCCGCCAGCAATTCGGCCACGCCCGCCGCGTCCGGGTCGCCGACCCGGACCGCGACCCCGTGCGCCACCACGTTCCGCTTGCGCCACTTGTCCAGGAAGGGGATGTCCATACGGCTCAGCGTCGCACCCGGGGCGGTCGGACTTCTACAGGCGCGCCTGCCCCGCGGGTGTTCCGGGGCGGTGGGTCAGCAGCCGATCGCGTAGGCCTTGCGCAGCGTCTCGTGCACCGTCCAGGTCGTCCGGTCCCCCTCGCGCAGGACGCAGACAACGCCGGGGCCGAGTTCGAGCGTGTCGCCGCCCGCCACCTCGACGGTGGCCCGGCCGCTGACCACGACGAACATCTCGTCGGCCTCGGTGTCGGTCACCACGCCCGGGGTGATCTGCCAAATCCCCCGCAACCGGGTCCCGTCGGCCGACTCCCAGAGCACCTTGCCGGTGACCTCGGGCGTGCCCGACACGATCTGGTCCGGATCGAGCGGCTCGGGCTCCAGCTCGGCGTCGGGAACGTGGACGGCGAAGCTGGCGGAGGGCAGGTCAACGGTGCTCATGAGCGCCGAGCGTACGGGGCGGCGGGCGGGCGCGGGAACGACAGGTTGTATGCGGTCCCTGGCCCGGCCCTACGCCTCGTAGTGCTGTGCGGTGCGGTGCCGGGTGCTGTGAGGTGCGGTGCGGTGCGGTGCGGTGCCGGGTGCTGCGCGGTGCCGGGTGCTGTGCGGTCAGACGGTGAGGTCGACGACGACCGGGGCGTGGTCGGAGGCGCCCTTGCCCTTGCGCTCCTCGCGGTCGACGTACGAGTCGGTGACCGCCTTGGCGAAGGCCTCGTTGCCGTAGACCAGGTCGATGCGCATGCCCCGGTTCTTCGGGAAGCCCAGCTGGCGGTAGTCCCAGTAGGTGTACGGGCGGTCGTACTTGAGCGGACGCGGCACCACGTCCGTCAGACCCGCCTCGCGCAGCGCCGCCAGGGCGGCGCGCTCCTCGGGGGTGACGTGGGTGGCGCCCTCGAACTGGGACAGGTCCCACACGTCCTCGTCGGTGGGCGCGACGTTGTAGTCACCCAGCACCGCGAAGGGCCGCGGGCCGGCGGCGTCCTCGGCGACGGCGGCGCGCAGCGCCTCGAACCACTGCAGCTTGTAGGCGAAGTGCTCGTGCGCGACCTCGCGGCCGTTGGGCACGTACACCGACCAGACCCGGACCCCGCCGCAGGTGGCGGAGACCGCGCGCGGCTCCTCCACACCCTCGTACTCGGGGCCGCCGGGCAGCCCGGTCACGACGTCCTCCAGGCCGGCCTTCGACAGCAGCGCCACGCCGTTCCACCGGCCGGTGGCATTGACGGCCGCCTCGTAGCCGAGCTCGCGCAGCTCGTCGAAGGGGAACTGCTCCAGCGAGCACTTGGTCTCCTGGAGGCACAGCACATCCGTGCCGGTGCTCTCCAGCCAGGCGAGCAGGCGCGGCAGACGGGCGGTGATCGAGTTGACGTTCCAGGTGGCGATGCGCATGGATCCGAATCTACCGCCCGGCACCGACAACCGCCCCGGACCCGCCCCGGACGTGCCCGCGCGCACCGCCCGGGGCTGCCCCGGGGCGGTGCGCGCAGGTCGTGCCGTCAGCCCAGTTCGACGGATTCGCCCGGGACCAGCCGGCGGTGTTCGCCGCCGCCGATGCCGGGGCCGTCGGGGCCGAGCATCCGGCCGTAGATCATGAACGCGATGTCGTTGAGCAGCCCGTCGTGGACGTCGAAGGCGCGCTGCGGCTTCACCTCGCGCAGATAGTCGACAACCTCGGAGAGCTTGCTCCAGGGGGCCTGCAGCGGGAGCAGCAGGGTGTCGACGGGACGGTCGGGGACCGTCAGGGCGTCACCGGGGTGGAAGACCGAGCCGTCGACCACGTAGCCCTGGTTGGCGATCCGCGGGATGTCCGGGTGGATCACGGCGTGCAGTTGGCCGTGCACCTCGATGTCGAAGCCCGCCGCGGTGAAGGTGTCGCCCTCGCCGACGGTGTGCACCCGGCCGGGGAAGGCCGCCGACACCTGGTCGGCGACGCTCTTGAGGGTCCAGACCTGGGCGGCCGGGTTGGCGTCCAGGGCGAGGCGCAGCCGGTCCTCGTTGAAGTGGTCGATGTGCTCGTGGGTGATGAGGATCGCCTCGGCGCCGACCGCGGCGTCCTCCTCCGTGAAGGCGCCGGGATCGATGACGAGCACCTGCCCGTCCTTCTCCAGCCTGACGCAGGCGTGGCCCTTCTTGGTCAGCTTCACTGTTGCTCCTCTGCTCCTCGGAACGTGATCAGCGATATCGACGTGCACCGGGTCGTCACCAGGTCGTCAGGGAACCATCATCGCGGACGATCACCGGCGGGGCCGCCGACGGACGTCTCCTCCTGGATCACGCGCTGCGCGACCGCGAAGGCGGCGTTCGCCGCCGGCAGTCCGCAGTAGACGCCCGTGTGCAGCAGCGTCTCCTTGATCTCGGCGGGCGTGAGGCCGTTGCGCAGCGCCGCGCGGGTGTGGGAGGCGAGCTCGTCGAGGTGCCCGCGGGCGGTCAGCGCCGTCAGCGTGATGATGCTGCGGGTGCGCCGGTCCAGGCCGGGGCGCGCCCACACCTCTCCCCAGGCGTAGCGGGTGATGAACTCCTCGAAGTCCCCGGTGAAGGCGTCCGCCCCCGCGGCGGCCCGGTCGACATGCGCGTCGCCCAGGACCTCCCTGCGGATCAGCGAACCCTCTTCGTACGGGTCGACGCGGCCCGCGGGCACCGCGGTGGGCTGTTCCGCGGCCGGCGGGGCGGGCGGGGCCTGGAGCACGGCGGTGGTGGAGGCGACGACGGACTCGGTCCAGGTGGCGCCGAAGTGCCGTACCAGCAGCTCCCCGACGGCCGCGGGCTGCTCCACGGGGGTGAGGTGGGAGGCGGCGGGCACCACGGCGAGTCGGGCGTCGGGGATCCCGGCGACCAGGACGCGGGCGTCGGCGGGCGGCGTCGCGGGGTCGTCCGCGCCGGCCACCACGAGGGTCGGGACGGTGATCCGGCCCAGCTCGTCGCGTACGTCGTGCGCCGCCAGCGCCTCGCAGGCGGCGATGTAGCACTCCGCGTCGGTGGTGCGCACCATCTGCACGGCCCATTCGACGATGGCTCCCTGGGCGGCCCGGTAGCCGTCGGTGAACCAGCGCTCGGGGACGGTGTGGGAGAACTGCCCGAGGCCGTTGGCCCGCACGATGACACCGCGCTGCCGCCAGGCGTCGGCGGTGCCGTGCCGGGCGGCGGCGGATACGAGGGCCAGCGCCGCGACCCGGTCGGGGCGCGCCAGCGCGATCCGGACGCCGACGGCCGCGCCGAGGGAACAGCCCGCGTAGCCGAACCGGTCGATGCCGAGGAGGTCGAGGGTGGCGAGCAGCCGGTCCGCCAGGTCGGCGACCGAGGTCGCGGGGTCGGCGGGCGCACCCCCGTGGCCGGGCAGGTCGTAGCGCAGGACCCGCCACTGGCGGGTCAGGTCGGGCAGCTGGCGGTCCCACATGTGCCAGGTGGTGCCGAGGGCGGGGCCCAATATCAGGGTCGGTGCGTCTTCTGGCCCGTCAACGCGGTATTGCAGGGTCTTGGCCGTCGTCTCGCTCACCCGACCACGCTCCCACACGTCCCTGGAGCGCCCGCGCCGGGACCCGGCCGGCGGCGCGGGCGGGCGGCGGGCCGGCCTCCGGCGGATGGCATAGTGAGCCGCACCGCGACGGTCGAGTGGGGAGAGCCGGGCCTGTGAGGATCGCTCGTTGGATGGTGCCGGTCGTCGTCGGCGCCGTGGTGACGCCGTTATCGATCGGGCTCGGGGTGTTGCTGCTGGGGACCGCGGACGACAGCGAGGCAGCCGGCGGAGACGCCCCCGCGCCGACGGGCGTCGAGCTGAAGGCGGGGGACGTGGGTGTTCCCCTCGGCTACGCGAAGCTCCTGCGCGATTCCGCGGCCCGCTGCGGCGAGAAGCTGCTCACCGCGCCGGTGCTGGCCGCCCAGTTGAAGCAGGAGAGCAACTTCAATCCCAGGGCCGGTTCGGTCGCGGTCGGCGAGTCGAGCGGATCGGCCGACGGCGAGGGCTCGCTGACGGACCCACGGACCGACGAGCAACGGGCGGCGGACGGCAGGGCCGGTGGGAAACGGGCCGAGGCAAGTCCCTCCACGGCCCAACGGCCCCTCACCAGGGGCATAGCGCAGTTCTCCGACGCCGACTGGGCGGCCGAGGGCATCGACGGCGATCACGACGGCGTCAAGGACGTCCTGGATCCGGCGGACGCCATACCGTCCCAGGGCAGGAAGATGTGCGCGCTCCTGCGGACCGCGAAGCGGCACCCCGGCTACCGGGGCACTCCGCTGGAACTCGCCCTGGCCGGATACCGCCTGGGGTGGAAGGCCGTGGAGGAGTACGGCGGTGTGCCGCGCGCCAGTGGAATGGACGGCGAGACGTATGCGTACGTGGCGGCCGTCATACGGTCCTCCTCCCAGATGGTCGTCCCGGTCGGCGGCGACGTGTCCGGCGGCTGGACCCTGCCCGTCGAGGGGCCGGTCGGCACCCCGTACCACCAGCGGGGCTCTGCCTGGTCCACCGGCGTGCACACGGGCATCGACTTCGTGGTGCCCACCGGAACGCCGGTCAAGGCCGTCGGCCCCGGCGAGGTCGTCGCGGCCGGGGCCGAAGGCGACTACGGCAACCAGGTCGTCATCCGCCACCAGGACGGTATGTACAGCCAGTACGCCCACCTCTCCGAGGTGAAGGCCGTCGTCGGCCAGAGCGTCCAGGGCGGCACGCTCATCGGCTGGTCCGGCGCGACCGGCAACGCCACCGGGCCGCATCTGCACTTCGAGATGCGCACCGGCCCCGCGTTCGGGTCCGACATCTCCCCCGTCCCCTGGCTGCGCGTCAGGGGCCTGATCGTCTGAGGGCGCTACGTGCCGCTGTTGGTGGCGCGGGTGAAGAACTCGATCTCGGCGATCGAAACCTGCTTGTCGGGGCCCGCGTTGAACGCCGAGCGGATGACGAACCGCACGCTGACGACGTTGTCCGCCCGGAACTTCCGCTGCTGTGGGCCGCTCACCTGGTCGAGGGTGATGCGGCGCGTGGTCTGCTTCCCGTCGGCCGTGGTGACGACCGCGTCCAGAGCGTGCGGAAGGGCGGCCTCGGTGAGGTCGGAAGCCTTGGTGGAGATCCCGGCCGTGATGAGGATGTTCAGCAGCCGGGTGGGTTCCCGGAAGCGCGCCTCGACCCACTCGCCCTCGGCGGACTGCGAGACGCCGGGGCCCCACCAACTGTTGTTGATCTTGTCGAAGAGCGCCTTCGGCGGGTGGCCGGCGAAGGTATGGGACGCCGCGGCGGAATCCGGGGTGACCTGGACCCGCTTCGCGAAGTGGTCGCGCGTCGCGTTCCACGCCGTACCCACGTTGAGCGCCGCGTAGATCACCAGCCCGAGCGCCAGGCCGTACGCGATCCAGGGGAAGACGCGGCCGATGCCCCGGCGCAGCCTCGGGCGCTCGCCCGCCCACGGCGCCGGACGGTTGCCGAACTCCCACATCCGGCGCCACCAGGGACGCCGGGCTGCCGGGACGCCGGGACGCTCCGCGAGGGACATGCCGCAGCGCCGGCAGAAGTGCCGGTCGGGGCGGTTGCCGACCTCGCACCAGGGGCACGGGGAGCCGGTCTCGTCGGCCGGCTCGGCGCTGGGGGCCTGGACCCGGGGGCGGGCCGCGGCGGGCACGCCGGGCAGGACCGGCGCGACGTCCGGTGCCGGGGCGGCGGCGCGCTGGTCGGCGACCGGAACGAGCAGCGCCCTGGCCCGCGCGCTCGCGTCCGGGGCCGGGTCCGGGGTCGCGGCCGCGGGGGAGGCGGCCGGCGCGACGGGGTCCGCCGGGATCGTGGGCGGGCCGTCGTCCCCGTCGGGCACCACCGCCGGCGCATCGGTGCCTGCGCGTACCGCTACGGGTCCCCGCACCGGACCTGTGCTCCTGGCGACGGCATCGGGGCCGGTACCGGAGTCGGCGCCGGTGTCCGCGTCGGTATCCGCGTCGGTATTCGCGCCGGTATTCGCGTCGGTATCCGCGTCGGGCGGCGTCCCCTCCTCCGGCTCCGAGGCGCCCGGAGTATCCGCGCCGCGCTGCCGGCCTGCCGCACTCGCGGCGTCCCGTTCCTTGCGGTCCGGGATCCAGCTCAGTACCGCGCCGCAGCCGTCGCAGAAGGACTGCCCCGGAGTCGGCCGCGTGCCGCATTCGGCACAGTGACGTGCCGTGTCCCCCGGGGCGCCACCGGCCGCTGAAGACGGCGGGGTGGACGGGGAAGCCTGCTGACTGGTCACCTGTCGGGAGTCCTTTCGGCGGCGGTCACCTGGACCGTGTAAGGCATATGGGCGGGGCAGGCTGCCGCTACGAGGCGCTCCAGCCGGTGCTCGACCGCGGGGCCGGGCTCCGGCAGTCGCACGGTGACGTGCAGAAACGGGCGGCTCTCGCCGGGGACCGGGCCCATGGGCCCGGCGTCCCAGGCGGCGGCGCCGCTCTCGGTGATCTCCGGCTCCACGCCGAAGGCGAGCCGGATCGCCTCGGACAGTCCGCGCCGGGTGCCGCGAATGCGGTGCAGCCGCACGGCGGCGGTCACCGCGGCGCGCAGCGCGACCGTCGTCTCCACGCCGGCCGTCTCCACACCGGCCGTCTCGGCACCGGCCGTCTCCGTACCTTCGGTCTCCGCGCCCACCCACGTGCCCAGCCAGCGGGTGAAGTCCGCGGGCGCGAGCGACGGGGTGAAGTAGGCGTCCAGGCAGTCGAGCACGTTGTGCAGCGGCGCGAGGGTCTCGTCGAGACCCGCGACGAAGCGCTGGGCGAGATCGTCGTCGGCGAACACCGCCGGCAGCATCAACGCCAGCGGGGCCGAGGAGGCGAGTCCGTCGACGGCGCCGCGCGTGCTTCCGGCGGGGCTCACGACGCGTCCCCTATCACCCGGACGCGGTGGTCGAACGAGAAGGCGAGCGCGGAGGGTTCGAGGTCGATCCGGTCCGTGGGGTCGCCGCGCTTGCCGCTGAGCGGGTCGGCGGGGTGCAGCAGTACCTCGTCCACCAGCTCGACGCCGGGCACCCGTTGCAGCACCGCGAACACCTCGCCCGCCTGGACCGGGCGGCCGAAGGGCCAGCCCGTGCCGTGCGCTCCCCCGGTCAGCGGGTCGAGATGGCGGTACAGGGCGTCATGCGCCTGCCGTCTGACCCGGTCGGTGTCGGTGCCGCGGAAGGCGTGCACCGTCGCGACGACCGTCACCCCCTGGTAGAACGGCGGCCCGACCGCCAGCCGGGTGCCGATCAGGCGCCGCTCGTCCAGGTACCGGGTGATGCGCGCCAGCAGGGCGTCGCCCGGTACGAGTTGTTCGAAGCGCAGCCGGCCGCCCGGGTCGGACACGGCTTGCGGGACGACCAGCACCCGTACGGCGTTCGCACCGTGCTCGTCCGGGTCGGCCGCGAGGCAGGTGATGCGCGCGGTCTCGGGCGCCGCGCGGCGCGCCAGTTCCTCGTAGTCCCGCAGGGTCACGGCGCGGTCCTGCCCACCCAGCGTGATGGGCGCCCTGACCTTCGCCTCCTCGACGGTCTCACCGTCGACCCCGCCCCGCGCGGCCTCCCGGTTGACGACGTCGGAGACGTACGGGATGGAGTCACGCAGCACCTGGATGGCGCGCCGGGCGACGTTGCCTCCTTTCCCTCCACCTGTGCGGTAGCGGTGGGCCCGAATGGGCGCCCCTTGGGCGCTACGGCCCCGTACTGGCGCAGGGTGCCGTCCGGTTCGCGCACGGACGGACCGAAGGCGATCTCACCGGTGGTCGCGTCCAGGGTGATGTGCCGGTCGTCGGGACCCGAGGCGGCGAAGTGGCCGACGGTCTCCCAGTCGACCCATCCGTCACGCTCGGCGACCTGGAGCAGCAGCGGCTGCGCGTCTCCGACGACGGGGCTGTTGGCCAGCCGCAGCCGGTGGCCGGGCAGTCCGGTGGCCTCCCCCAGCGCTTCGTCCCGGACCGTCTCGGCGTGCACGACGCCGGTGCTGCCGCCGATGCTGAACGCCTCGGCGGAGCGGATGGTGGGCGACGTGGTGTAGAAAGGCTGGCCCTCGTCCGGCTCCGTGACCCGGCAGCGCAACCAGCCCGCCTCGCGCCGCCCGGTGCGGGAGAGAGCGTGGCCGCCGGGGACGTGCAGCACCACCTCGCCGGGGCGGTTGAGTCCGCCGGTGGTGTCCCGCTCCACGTCACAGCCGGCCCAGCCGTCGGCGGTCCACGCCTCCCAGACGAGCGGCGGCTGCCGGGGGTCGACCCCGACACCGTCCACCTGGCTGTCGAGTTCCAGGACGACC
Organism: Streptomyces sp. RKAG337; assembly: GCF_023701715.1. Taxonomy (NCBI): domain Bacteria; kingdom Bacillati; phylum Actinomycetota; class Actinomycetes; order Kitasatosporales; family Streptomycetaceae; genus Streptomyces; species Streptomyces sp. RKAG337. The sequence continues at coordinate 1,353,416 of NZ_JAJOZA010000001.1, forward strand.
ACGCAGTCGGGTACGGCGGCGCTGAGCCCGAAGAGCATGCGGTCGCCGGGGCGCGGAGCCTCCGTGAAGCAGTGCACGTCCTTGGACGCGGCGAGGTCCGAGGTCCGGTCGGCCGGTTCCTGTTCGGCCCGCTGGACCACGAGGTACGACAACGCACAGGGGACCACGGTCAGTTCGCGCTCGGTGGCGAACACCACCGCGTCCTCGGTCTGGGTACGGACCGTTGCGACCTCGGTGCCCGTCGCCAGCACGACGGGCTGCTGTTGCGGCGCCGACAGCCAGAACGTGACATCGGCGCGCGCCGCGGATGGGGGAAAGAGCGTGATCCCGATGAGGTCCAGGAACGCGAGGTGGTTCTTCTCGGGCACCCGATTGAGCCGGTACACGATCTGATCGGCCATGTGGGCGACGGTCTCGACGAGGGTCACGCCCGGGTCGGAGACGTTGTGGTCGGTCCACTCGGGGGCACGTTGCTGGATGTAGCGCTTGGCATCGTCGACGAACTGCTGGAAGCGCCGGTCGTCGAGGTTCGGGGAGGGCAGGGCCATCAGCGGTCGCTTCCAAGGTGCTCGTCGGGCGTGCCGGACCCCTCGGGCCCGTCGTGGGAGGGGATCACGTAGAACGGGAAGACCAGGCTGCGCGGGTTGTTGGTGCCCGTGATCGAGTAGCGGACGTCGATGAAGAGCACACCCTCTTCCGCGCCGGCCGTCACCGCGACGTCATCCACCTCGATGCGCGGTTCCCAGCGGTCCAGGCAACTGTGCACCTCGTGCTGGATCCGCCCCGCGGTGGCCTCGTTGACGGGGGCGAAGACCATGTCGTGGATGGCACAGCCGAACTCGGGGCGCATCGGCCGTTCTCCGGGCGCGGTGGAGAGGACGAGCCTGATGGCCTCCTCGACCTCGCGTTCCCCGCTGACCAGCGCGATACCGCCGGTGGGGCTGATGCGCAGCGGGAACGCCCATCCGGAGCCGACGAACTGTTCTGCCATCAGACTCCTCCCACTGTCAGCACCGGCTTCAAGTTGGAGGTGAGGAGGCCGGTGGACTTGATCGTGGCCGCTTGCAGCCCGATGTTGATGGCGGCGGTCATCTGCAGGGAGACCCCCGCCGTCAAGGCCATGGCCGCACCGGCCCTCATGGTGAGCGCCCCACCGGCGGCCACGGACGCGACGCCGCCCGAGTTCACGGAGAGGGTGGTCCCCGCGTTGATGTTCATCAGGCCGCCGCTGCGGATCGTCACGGAGCCCACCGCGTTCAGCGAGAGATTGCCGCCCGCGTTGATGGCCACGGCGGCGGACCCTCTGATGGAGACCTTTCCCTTGCTGTCCACGACGATCTCGGTCTTCGTCCGGTCCAGATTGATGGTGAGCCGGTCGTCGCCGGTGGACAGGCGTACCCCGCGCTTGAGGCCGACGCTCTGGTCGAGCAGGTCGATCCGGTTGTTGCTGCGGTCGGACAGAGTGCGCCGGGTGACCTTGCCGCGCGTCGGGTCGTAGACGGGCACGTCGACGGGGTCCGGCTTGTCGACGCCGTTGTACAGGCCGCCGATGACGTACGGGTGGTCCAGCGCGCCGCGGTCGAACGCCACCAGCACCTCGTCGTCGACGTCCGGGGAGATCATGCTGCCGCCCTTGGCCCCGCCGAGCTGGACGGTCCGGGTCCAGTCGCTGACGTACATGTCGTCCAGCCACGGGAACGTCAGCTTGACCCTGCCCTGCCGCAACGGGTCCTTGATGTCGGTGACGAGGGCATTGGCGACGCTCGGCAGCCTGGCCGGACCCGCCCCGCCGCCTCCGGAGGTGAGCCCGTACAGCGAACGCCACTGGCGCCCGCTGACGTGCAGGAACGTCTGGTAGTGCTCCTGGTCGCCGAAGGTGTGGCGGGCGGCGGTGACCGTGTACTTGCCCTGGAAGGGCTTGCCGACGTCCTTGAGGGTGACGGCCACGCCCGGACGCAGTGCGGTGTTGCCGCGCGCCGTGATCTCCACCTCGGCGAAGGCGGAGGTCACGTCGTCCGCCAGGGCGTCGGCGGCGTGCTTGACCTCGTCGAGCTTGTCGTAGGGCGTGCCGGTCTCGACGAGTTCGGCCTTGCCGAACTTCTTGGACGCCGCGGAGGGCCGCATCCCGATGGCGAAGCCCGGGTTGTCCAGCGCGGGCGCCTTGGAGACCAGCGGCTGCTTGGTGGTGACGTTCCAGCCCCGCGCCTCGACCGCGGTCACCTGGTCGGCCGAGGTGACCGCCGCGCGGCAGCGCAGGATGTCCTCTCCGCCCGTCAGCAGGAGCGCGCTCTGCTTGCCCGGCAGACTCTCCGCAGGGGCCGACGCGGCCTGTTGCCGCTTGACGAACTGGAATCTGCCCTGGGAGTTGATGGACATCACCATCTCGTTCTCGTCCGCGAGCCGCTGGACGAAGTCCCAGTCGGTGACGTTGGCCTGGCTGATGAACTCGTACTGCCCCTTGGTCCGGGTGGTGCGGCCCACCGGAATGCCGCTCTTGCGCGCCAGTTCGACGGCGATCTCGGTGGCGGTCTTGTTCCGGTACGCCGCGACCCTGCGCTGCCGCAGCATGCGGTGGCCCTTGTCGTAACCCCGGATGACGGTGAACGTGCCGGTGCGGTCGTAGTCGGTCTCCAGCGCGGTGACCTCGCCGGTGATCATCGGGGTGCCCTTGCCGTCGGCAAGGGGCGCGATGACCACGGGCACACCGATCTCGACGCTCAGTTTGGCGAGGATGTCCTTCTTGTCGTCACGGAAGGTGAGCTGGAACGCGCCGGGCACCCCCGCGCCGAAGTCGACCCGGCCCGCGACCAGTTTCTTGTCCTCCGGGGACTTCAGCTTGGCGCCGCCGATCTGCACCGTGAGGATGTTGGAGAAGCCGATGTCGGACATCAGGCACCGACCTCTTCCGCGGCAGGCAGCATCAGTTCGACCCCGGGCGTCAGCACCTTCGGGTCGTCGATGTCGTTGGCCTCGGCGATCGTGCGCCACACGGTGGCGTCGCCGTACTCGCGCCAGGCGAGGAGCTGGAGCGAGTCGCCGGCCACCACCCGGTGCACCCGGCGGGTGGTGAGCGCGCCGGAGGTGGGGTTCTGGCCGAGCGTGCTGCTCGGGATCTCGTGCAGGCTGACCTGGCAGACGGCCCGGATCGGCATCCCGTTGGTGTTGAAGAGGGTGTACTGGGCCTCCACGGAGCTGACGTACGCGTTGAAGCGGGCGGTGGAGAAGGCACCCCACTCGAAGACCACCCACGGCGTCGACGGCTGCTTCGCCGCGATGCTGGCGGTCGTCGTCTCGCAGCAGGAGAAGAGCGCTTCGACCTTCTTGCGCACGTCGTTGCTGTCCGGGTCGTCGGAGCGGTCGAGGAAGATCTCCACCGACATCTCCCGCGGCTCGGGCCCCATGAACTCCGGTACCGCGCCGTCCCGCACCGCCGCTGTGGGCGTGGTCTTCCACTGGGCCCGGCGGGTGAGCGACAGCTGGGACGGGTTGAAGTCGAAATGGAAGGTCTTCATGAGCGCGCCGGGGCTGGTGCTGCTGCCGATCGGCGGCTGGTGGATAGCGAGTGTCGCCCGCACCAGGCTGTCGCCGATGCCGAAACCGGAGAGGTTCATCGGCTACACCTCCCCCGCGTCCGTGAATCCGTGATGGGCGATCTCCAGGACCTCGGTCGCCACGGCGGGGTTCGCCGGGTCGAAGGAGGGACCGCGCCAGCTCACCGGAAGGACGTCGATCAGCCCCCACTGGGCGACCACCGAGCCGTCGGCGCGCAGCGCGGCGATCTGTCCGGTGGGCCGGGTCACCCCCGTGGTCACGGAGGAGATCCACTCCGCCACCTTCGCGGTGGCCTCGGTGAGGGGGCGGGTCAGCGTGATGTTGGAGAAGGTGACGCGGGAGGGCAGTTGCCAGACGAATCCGTTGTTGCCGCCCTCCTGCCGCTGTTCGATCTCGACCTGCGAGGAGAGCCCTTCACAACCGTTGAAGTTGCCCAGGCTCTCACCGTCGATGGTGAGGTTGAAGAAGATGGTGGAGCCTGCGTCGAGTTCCTGGGGCATCAGGTGGGGCCTTCCTGCGGTTCCACGGGGGTCGGGCGATGGGGCGGGGGGGTCGGGCCTGCGGACCGACGTGACGGATCAGGCGGCTCGGCTCGCGCGCGGGGCTGTCAGTGGCGTGGGTCGCGCAGCTTGCCGATCCGCTCCCGGTCGTGCCGCAGCTCGGTGCGGAGCAGCCGGGTCATCGGCTCGATCAGCCGGTGGGCCAACTCGGCCACCTGGTCCTCCTTCAACTCACGCGGGGTGAACCGGCTCGTCACGGAGGGCGCCGGCCGCTCCGCGGCTCCCCCGCCGCCACCACTGCTCCGCTGCACTTCGACGGACGTGGCACGGCGCGGGGCGGACACCCGCACCGGGGCGGGCGTCGGCGTACGGACCGGCGGCGCCGCGGCTGCAGGCGGAGCGGGACGCGCGGCCGGGATCGCGGGCGCCGCACGCTGCACGGGGAGCGCGACGGCCGGCGCGGGCCGGGCCGGCGCCAGGGACACGACGGAGCTCCGAACCGGCCGGGCCACGGCGGCGGTCGAGAGGGCGGACGCCATGGGGGCAGTGGAGGATCCGGAGCCACCGGGAGCCTGCCGTACCGGCGTACGGCCGGTCCCGCCCGGGACGAGTGGCACCGACGCGGACGCGGCGCGCTGAACGACCGGGAGGGCCGGGGCAGCACCGTGGGGATCGCGCCCTTCGGTACCGGGTCGTACGGGCGAGGACGCCGGGGTGGGAGCGGCCGGGGGCCGGGTCGCGGCCGTGAGCGGCATCGGACGGACGGCGGCGGGCGGGGTGGCGGAGCGCTGTACGGCAGGCCGACGGCTGCCGACGGTCGCGGGCCGAACACGGTGCAGACGCACGGGGGTCGGGGCCCTGTGCGCCGTCGGCGCGGGAGCCGGCGCGTGGGCGGACGGTGAAACGGCACGCTGGACCCCTGGGCGCGCGGACGCCCCGGGAGCGGCGGGCCGCCGCGCAGCGACCGGCTGGGCACCGGCCACCGGGGGCTCCCCGCGGCGCGGCGCGGCGGCTGCCGGAGCATTGCCCGCCGCCGCGACCGGGGCCACGGACCGTGGCCCCGCCGACGCCGGCGTGAACCCGGCGGCCGTGACCGGCCGGGAGGAACCCAGCAGCGGGGCGTACGGAAGGGACCCCTGCCGCGACGCCGACGGCGGGCCGGCCGACGTTCGGGAGACAGCGGGGGTCCGGGATACGGCGGGCGCCCGCCCCCCGGAGGGCAGGGCGGTCGCCGGGGCGCGGGCGGCCGGAGCGGACGGGAGGGCCGAGGCAACGGCAGAAGCCGGCCGGAGCGAGATCGGGGGCCGGGCTGGGGTCAGGGGCCGGGCCGAGGGGGGAGTCAGGGGCGACCGCTGCACGCGCGGCGTACCGCTCGCACGGCCGGATCCGGAGGTGTGGTGCACGGTGGGGCGCACCGCCTCTCCCCCGCCGGACCGGGCGTGGCACCAGGAGCGGGACGGGCACTGCGTCCAGGAACCGGCCGTGGGTGACGCACCGGCCGGGCGGTCGAGGCCGTCACCGACCACCGCACCGGCACGGTGGGCACTGCCGCCCGCGGCAAGGGAGGCGCAGCGGCCTGTTGGTCGGCTCCGGATTCGGCCGCTACGACAGGCGGTGTCGAATTCGGCTCCGGGGTCGCCTTGTTGGCGCCGTCTTCGCCGGATCCGCGCGGCGGCCGAACGGGAGCGCCGGGCGCGGGCGCGCCACCGCCCGCTGCCGGACCGGTGGTTGCCGCTACGGAACGGTGAACCGCCGCCGGACGCGTCACCGCTGACGGCGCGCCGGCCCGGGGGCCCGGTGCGGGTGCAGGTGTAAGTGCTGTTGCAGGTGCGGGAATGCGCCCCAGCGGGGGTTTCCCGGCAGGGCCGGATCCGCCCCTCGGACCGAGCGGTGTCGGCGCAGCAGCGCTGCCGGAGTTTCCCGGGGTGGCGAGCCGCTGCACCGGTAGTGGGCGGCCGCTCCTCCCGGCGGCCGCATCGGGTGTCAGCGTGGTCGGGCCGCGCGTCGGAACGACGGGTGGCCCGGCCACGCCGCCGGGCCCCGGCAGGGCCGCGCCACGCGCACCCGTAAAGGAGCCGGAAGGGCTGGAGGAGACGGGGACATCGGTGGTCGGCGATGAGCCGGGTCCGGGAACCGGAGCGGACCCGGTCGGTGCGGGCGGGCGCCCGCTCGACGACGCGCGGTCGGCAGGACCGTGCCGCTGCACGGGCGACGCCGGTGCGGGAGCGGTCGCGGACGCCGCGGGGCCCGCAGCCGTCCGCTCGGTGGGCCGTACGGCGGGCGGCATGGGAGTGCGCGGCGGCCCGCCGACCGCCGGGGAACGCTGCACGAGTGGTGCCCTGCCGGGAACCGGGGCACCCGTCTGCCGGGGCACCGCCGGGGAGGCCGGCGGGTTCACCGTCCGACCGCCGGCAGGTCCACTCAGCGGAGCACCCAACCCGGGCCGGACGACCGGACGTGGCCCGGGCGGAGCCGCCGCGGGGGTGCCGGCTCCGGCCGTGCTGGTCCCGGACGTGCCGGACGGGCGCACCACGGTTTCCGGCCTGGCTGCCGATGTCCTCGGTGCGGGCGGCGGACCGCCGTTCCCGCCGCCGGCCGCCCGCACCCCGCCCGACGGCACACCGGCCCCGGGGCCGCCGAGCAGCGGCGCTGCCGGCGGTGTCGGTCCTGGCGAGGACGAGGACGGTTGCACGGCGGGACCGACGAGGCCGCGCCGCTGCACCGGTGCGGCCTGCGGTGCAGGTGCCGCCGGCGGAGCCACCGGTCCCGTCAGCGGCGGTCCGAGCAGCGAGCGCCGACGTGGCTCGGCGGCCGCCGGACCAGCCGACGGACCGGGAGCGCTCGCCTCACGCCGCTGCACGGGAAGTGCAGCGGTGTGGGCCGGCGGGGTGTGGGCCGGCGGGGTGTGGGCCGCTGAGGACGCTGCCGAGGGCGCGCCCGCCGGACCCGACCGCGGGGGCCCGGCGGCACGATCCGCGCCGAGCCGCCGCCGCGAGGTCCGTCCTGGTCTCCCTCCGCGCGCTGGACGCGCACAGCGGCGGCCCCGGTCGCGGTGGAAGAAGGTCGGGGAGCCGGGGGTACGGGCGCGGGTGTCGGCGTCCGGACCGGTGTCGGAGCGGACGGGGACACAGACGTCCGCACGGCCACCTCGCCTGCCGCCGGGGCGGGCGTCCCCCGGCGCGGCGCCACCGCGGGAAGCACCCTGCGCTGCACCGTTCCAGGGGCGGAAGCCCGGGTCAGCGCCAAGGGCGCCGGCTTCAGCCGCGGCATTACGGGAGCGACCCGCGGACCCAGGGCGCGCTGGACCGAGGGCCACTGCGGCTGGCCCGGACCGCTCGCACCGGTGTCCCCCCGGGCAGCGTCATCAACGGCAGCGGCGATCGGCAGGGGCCGGGCCGCGCCGCGGTCACCCGGCCGGGGCGTCCCGGCGAACGCCAGGGTGTCCTTGATGAGACCGGTCGGGGCACCGTCCAGGACGGCATGCGAGAGCGTCCCGGAGAAGGAGTGGTTCTGCCAGGCGGTCAGCGAGCCGCCGAAGTCCGCGGACGCGACCGTCACCCGCGCCGGAGCCGTCAGCACGCGCTGGATCGGTGGCAGACCGGCCCAGCCCCGCCCCTTCGCGGAGACAGCGGCACCGGTGCCCGCGGCGGCTCGGTCTCCGGCGGACGCCTCGGGAACGGGGCCCGGCACCGTAGCGCCCCCGCTCCGCTCCCGGCCCCTCAGCCGGTCGAATATGCCCATCACCGCTCCGTTGCAGCACGCGTCACCAACGTGGCGATCTGCTCGGCATATCGCCGCCGCTCACGGTGTTCGAGGTCCAGGATGTCGTCCAGGTTCCAGTGGAAGTGGTAGGCGATGTACGCGATCTCCTCATGGATCCGGTCGGTCGCGTACGTCACGATTCCCCCAGGCGGCTCCCGCCGAGCTCGACCTCGAACGGCTGCTCGCAGTGTGGGCAGGAGACGCCGGCCCTGGTGTGGCCCTCGGCGTTGACCTGCCGGTAGAAGTCCTGGAGAAAGGCGAGGTCGGAGGCGAACATGTTCTCCACCACGCCGTCGTGCATGTGCGCCACAGTGCCCAACTGGGTGATGACCCGGCCGAGCAGCACCACCGAGAGGTACGCGGGGTTCTCCTGCACCCGCATGTCCCGCAGCGGGATCAGCTCGTCCCGAGCGGTCGCCAGTCGCATCACACCCTCGCGATGCACGGTTCCCATGTCGTCCACGTACCCGCGCGGCAGCTCGAACGCGAACTCGGTTCGCAACGGCTGCCGTACGGGCTGTGCTTCCGCCGGTACGACGGCCGGGGCCGCCACGTCCGCGGGAGCGGACGTGGCGGCAGCGGCGTCGGTGGCAGGCCTGGCAGGTCCGCGACGCATTACTCGGTGACCAGCTCTTCGTAGACGATCGTGACGGTCTCGGTCATCACGGAGGCTTCGCCGGCCGTCGCGGCCGCGCCCACCACCTTGCTGCACCAGGCGTTGCGCAGGTGCTGCCGCCGGACCGGGTTGAACTGGTAGTCCATGTAGATGATGCTCGCGTTCTTGCGGGCCGAGCCCATGTCGCCGCGCAGCGAGGCGGCGATCCACTCGGTGAAGGCGGTGGACTGCTCCATGCCGCGCGTGACGGTGGTCTCGCCGGCCTTCTTCACACCGGGCATCTTCTTGGTGATCGGCTGGCCGTTCGCCGAGACCTGCTGGTACTCGATGACGTCCTGCTCCATCCCCACCTCGCCCACGGCGTGCAGGTACTCGACCATGACGCCGTCGATCTGGAGGCCGAAGTTGTGGGTGGTGAGGGCATCACCCTGGGAGAGACTCATGAAAGCCGTTCCTTCTACTGATGGTCGGAAACCGTACGTCGGAGGCGCGTGGCGTGCTACTCCTCCAGCTCGCCGCTGCCGCCGGAGAACTGGGCCAGCCGGAAGATCACGAACTCGGCGGGCTTGACCGGCGAGACACCGATCTGGCAGATGACCCGGCCGAGGTCCACCGACTCCACCGGGTTGGTCTCGGCGTCGCACTTCACGTAGTAGGCGTCCTCCGGCGTGGCGCCGAACAGCGCGCCGCTGCGCCATTCCGTCACCAGGAACGCGGAGATGTTCCGCCGGATGCGGGCCCACAGGGCCTGGTCGTTGGGCTCGAACACCACCCACTGGGTGCCGTTGAGGATCGACTCCTCCAGGTAGTTGAAATACCTGCGGACGTTGAGGTAGCGCCAGGCCGGGTCGGAGGAAAGGGTGCGCGCGCCCCAGACGCGGATGCCGCGGCCGGGGAAGGTGCGGATGCAGTTGACGCCGATCGGGTTGAGCAGGTCCTGCTCACCCCGGGTGATCTGCATCTCCAGGTCGACGGCGCCGCGTACGACCTCGTTGGCGGGGGCCTTGTGCACGCCGCGCTCGGAGTCGTTGCGGGCCCAGATGCCGGCGATGTGGCCGCTCGGCGGGATCAGCCGGGTCTGGCCGCCGGCCGGGTCGAAGACCTTGATCCACGGGTAGTAGAGCGCGGCGTACTTGGAGTCGTAGTTGGACGTCTCCATGCGCCACACCCGGATCTGCCGGGCGTTGAGGCCGGGCGGCGGGTCGATGATCGCGAGCCGGTCGCCCATCAGTTCGCAGTGGGCGATCAGCCCGAGCTGGACGGCCTTCACGGCCTCCAGGTCGATCGCGCCGCGCTGGTAGGCGGCCATCAGGTCGGGGACGGCGACCATGGAGATCTCGTCCACGGCTTCGAGGCCGCCGAAGCCGGTGCGGTCCGAGGAGTCGCCCAGGTACTCGGCGATGCCGACCGGCTCGCTCTCCGCCGCGTCCGGGACCACGGGGGGCCGCGCGGCGGCGACGGGCGCCTCGAGCGCCACCGTCTGGTTGTCGGGGCGGGCGAGTTGCGAGGCCGCGGCCGCCTCCTGCACGGAGATCAGCTTGGACTGTTCCCTGACCTGGGTGACCACATAGTTGCGGGCGCCCTTCTTCGCCGAGACGTCGAAGGTCTCGACCGGCTTCGGGCCGTCCTTGACGACCAGCCGGAACCGCTCGGCGGGGCCTTCGCCCTCGGCGTCCGTGACCTCGACGCTGAGCGTGCCGCTCTCACCGGTCGCGACGGCCGACACCTTGAACGTCCCCAGTGCCTGTGCCGCACCGGCCGTGAGTGCGGCAGGCGCTGCCGCGGCGCCGGCGACCGCCGACCGGCCGCGCCGTCCGCCGACCGGTTCGGCGCCTTCGCCGGGCGCCCCCGTCACTCCGCCGGGCGTGCCGCCCACCCGGACCACATAGGCGGCGGATCCGCCGTTGTTGAAGAAGCCGTAGACCGAGTGCGCCAGGAAGTACCCGTCGGTGAATTCGCCGAACGCGGCCACGTACTGGGTCCAGTTGGTGACCAGTGTCGGCTCGTTCAGCGGGCCCTCGGGCGCCAGCCCGACGAATGCGGCCACCGAGGTGCCGACTCCCTCGATCGGACGAGAGCCGCTGGCCACCTCTTCCACGTATACGCCCGGCGACAGGTAAGACGGCATGCTCTGCTCTCCTCGGGGTACCAAGACAAGACCACACTCACCCTCGCGGCCCGTGCGCGACCGGGGATACGTCCTCCCGTGCCTTACCAGGGGCACCGACTGTGCCCCCAGGGGCAGCCGAGGGTCGCGGAACGGTCTGCCGCCACCAGGAGTTCCGGCGGGGGCGTACCGAAGCGGTGCCGGGCGCCGCACCGCGAAGTCCGGCCGCGGGCGCGGTTCCGCATCCCCGGCGGCCGGCCGGCGCGCGGGTGTTAGAGGGCAGCGAGCGCTACCTTTCGGGCAGCGGCGCTACCCGGCCTCCTCTGCCGTGGGCTCTCCCCCGGGCAGTAGCGTCCATCGGGTGACGACCTGGACATTCCTGGAGCCCGCCTCGACCACGGTCGACCCGGGTGGCAGCACCACCGTACGACTGCGTCTGCGCAACACCGGCGACGTCGTCGACGAGTACCGCTTCGAGGCGGTCGGCGACATCGCCCCGTACGTCTCGGTGGAACCGCCGTCCATCAGGCTCTTCCCGGGAACCACCGGCATCGTGGAGCTGACGTTCGCGCCGCCCCGCACCCCGGACGCGACCGCGGGGCCGCACCCGTACGGCGTCCGCGTCCTGCCCACCGAACACCCCGGAGCCAGCACGGTCGCCGAGGGGAACATCACCTTCACCACGTTCATGGAGGTGCGGGCCGAGCTGGTCCCGCAGACCGTGAAGGGACGCTTCAGGGGCCGGCCCAAGCTGGCCGTCGACAACCTCGGCAACACCGTGCTGACCGCGTCGATCGGCGGTGGCGACAAGAGCAGCGACGACCTCTCGTACGAGATCGTCCCGTCCAACGTCCAGATCGAACCCGGTCGCGCCGCCTTCGTCAACGCGACCCTCAAGCCCCGGCAGATCACCTGGGTGGGGCAGAAACAGCAGCGGCCGTACGAGCTGTCGGTGCGACGCTCGGGGTTCGAACCCCTGGTGGTGAACGGCACGTACGTACAGCGCACCCTGCTGCCGATGTGGATGATGACCACGCTGAGCCTGCTGCTCGCCCTCACGGTCACCGGGCTCGTGCTCTGGTTCACCTACAAGGCACCGGTCCGCACGCTCGCGCAGGAGAAGCTCCAGCAGACGGCGGCCACCGCGCTGCCGGAGGAACCGACGGCGAAACCGGCCGGCAAGCCCACCCAGGACGCCGCGCCCACCGCGCAGCCCAAGGCGCCGGGCGGTGGCGGAGGCGGGAAGAAGCCCCCGGCAGAGGCCAAGCCGCCGCGAGCCCCGCTGCCCATCACGTCGCAGGACAAGCCGAACCTCTTCGTGCAGTTCGCCCAGGTACGGCTGGCCGAGGGGGCGGCCGGCTGCAAGCTGACGGGTACCTACACGGTGGGCAAACTGGACGAGGCGACCACGCAGGCCCTGGAGTGCTTCCAGCAGACCAACGACTCGCGCTTCGGCCAGTTCAGCCAGCTGGCGAAGACCGACGGGCTCGGCAATCTGGGCCGGACCACGATGACCGCGCTCCTGGCAGCGCACTTCGTAGCCTCCAAGTCGCTGTCGCTGAACATGAACGAGGCCAGCCCGGAGGTGCCGTGGGTGCGCAACATCCTGCTCTGGGGCACCCAGGGCGAGTTCGACGACGGCGACCTGGCCACGACGGTCAAGTACACCCGGGCGAACATCGACTACCTGCGCAAGCACATACAGCTCCAGGAGAAGGCGACGCAGGCCGACACGGACCGGATCAAGGAGTACCAGGGCCAGTTCGGAGCCGAGCAGACCGGAGTCCTGGACGAGACGACGCTCACGAAGACGAAGCTGGGCTGGGTCCACACACAGGACACCGCGGGCACGGTGACGGCCAAGGACTGGCTCCCGGCACCGATGAAGTAGCCGGCCCCGCGGCGGGTGGGTGGGCGGCTACCAGGACGCGTCGTCCAGCACCAGCCGGCCCGCCTTGCGGTACTCGCGCCGGGCGCCCTCCAGCAGATCCGCCGTCGTCACGCTGTTGCCCCGGCCCGCCGCCGCGTACGCGGCCGTGACGACCGCACTGCGGATCGAGCCGCCCGCCAGCTCGAAGTCCCCTGCGCAGCCGACCGGATCGAGGTCGTCGGCGCACGGGACGTGGGCGAGGCTGTGCCGCCAGAGCGCCAGGCGCTGCTCCGCTTCGGGGAAGGGGAAGTCGACCACCAGGTCCAGCCGGCGGGTGAAGGCGTCGTCGATGTTGGAGCGCAGGTTGGTGGTCAGCAGGGCGATGCCGTCGAACGACTCCAGACGCTGGAGGAGATAGGCGCTCTCCATGTTCGCGTGGCGGTCGTTGGAACTGCTGACCTCGGAGCGCTTGCCGAAGACGGCGTCCGCCTCGTCGAAGAGCAGCACCGCGTCCGTACGGTCGGCCTCGGTGAAGATCCGCTCCAGGTTCTTCTCCGTCTCACCGACGTACTTGTCCACGACGGACGGCAGCTGCACGACGTAGAGGTCAAGGCCGAGTTCCCCCGCGACCACTTCGGCGGAGAGCGTCTTCCCGGTCCCGGATTCGCCCGCGAACAGCCCCACCACGCCCCGCCCGCGCCCGCCGCCCGCGCTCAGCCGCCAGTCGCCCAGCACGCGGTCGCGATGTCGGGCGCGCAGCACCAGTTCGTGCAGCTGCGCCAGCGGACCCGCGGGCAGGACGAGATCGTTCCAGCCGACGTCGGGCCGGATGCGGCGGGCGTGCCGCTCGAGGCCCGATGCGGACTGCTGCCGGGCCGCGAACCGCAGATGGGCGGCGGACAGTTCGGTACCGTCGAACGCGGCGAGGTCCAGGGCCGCGCGGGACGCTCGGTCGATCCCGCCGGGCCCGAGCCGGTACGCGGCGACGACCGGCGCCAGGTCGAACTCCGGCTCCTCGGGGCCGAGCGCCGCCCGCCAGGCGTCGAGATCGCCGGCACGCTGCCGGGGCGCGTCCAGCACGACCGGGTCGCGCCCGCTGTCGCACCACTGCGGGTCGTACGGGCGCGGGTCCGCGAACAGGACCGGAACGTCGTTCACCGTGAGCGCCCGGATCAGCTCCGCCGGCCGCTCGGGCAACGGGGCCACCACGATCGCGCGTCCCGTCAGCCGCGCCTCGCGGAGCAGCTCCCGGTACGGGAGTCGCTCCCCCGTAGTGCGTTCCACCGGCGGGTGCTCCTCGGGCCCGGGGTCCTCCGAGCGTCCTCCCGGCACCAGGTGCAGGGCCGGGATGCCGGCCGCGCCCAGGGCGGCGATGGCGCAGGCGAGCCCGTCGCCGTCGCGGTGCTCCCGCAGGTAGACCGTGAGCGGGCGCTCCGCGAGGTGCCCGGCCAGTCTCCGTACCAGCAGGTCGGTGCCCTCCGGTGTGCCGCCGGCCGCCGCGTTCTCCGGGCTCTCCGCGCTCTCCGGATTCCGTGGGTCCTCTTCCACGGGCCGGTACGGAAGCGGGCGTACGGTCCCCTCCAGCGCCGGGTCCGGGGTGTCGTCACCGAGCAGATGCGCCACGACCCGGTCGGGCACGCGCAAGGAGCGGCTGAGGAAGGGGCGCTCGGGGTCCTCCACTTCGAGCAGCCCCCGCGCGAGCAGCCGCGCGGCCGGATGGAAGCGGGACCGTCCGGCGGCGGAGTGCGTGGGCAACCCGCACAGGTCGAGCGCGAGCGCGACGGTCGCCCGGCGACGGGTGACGTCGTCGTTGAGGTAGCCGTACAGCGACTCGAAGGAGCGGTCCAGGTCGGGCGCCAGCGCGATCAGCAGGATCTGGGTTTCGAGGGGGCCGAGGCGCAGCCAGTGGGCGAGCCAGTGGAGGCGGTCGTCGTCGGACGGCCAGGACTCGTCCGGTTCCGCTGCTTCCGCCGTCGCCTCCGCCAGGTCCGGCTCGTCCGGGCCGTCCGGGCCGTCCGGGACAGCGGGGGGCGCGGCACCTGCGGGCCCGGACAGCAGGTGCCGTATCCCGTCCTCCGTCAGGTACAGCCCGCGCATCGGGTCGGTGGCCGTCGGGTCCGCGGCGCTGCGCCGGTCGACGAGGAAGGCCACCCGCTCGCGCAGGCCCGCGAGCCGTGCGAGCAGGGGGGCGGAGGAGTCGCTCACGTCAGCCGCTCCTGAGGCGTTCCCGTCGTGCCGTGCTTCCGCACGAAGTCCTCCTTGGCGGCGCTGACGCTCTCCGCACTGTGGTGGCGGGTGGGGCTGTCGTCGGGCACGCCGTCCGTCCCCTCCACCCGAACGCCGAGCCCCTCCGTGACCGGCGGACCGACCCGGTAGTCGGGGGACGCCAGGAAGGGTGCGGTGATCACCACGTCGAGCGAGGGTTTGAGTTCGCCGCCGAGCGCGGACCAGATGTCCGCGAGCGAGCGCGCCTCGGTGTGCAGCCCCGCGACGGTCAGCGGGACGGAGAGGCCGAGTCCGGCGAGGGTGCCGGTCAGGTCCTCCGGCGGCAGGATCTCCTTGGGCAGCAACGTGTGCAGGACCGCGGAGAGCATCCGGTGTTCGTCCTGCGGGCGCTTGGTCCAGGCCGTGACGAGGTACGAGAGCCGGAACCAGCGCGGCGGCTGCTGCTCCTTGAGGACGATGCCCCGCTCGTCGCGGAGCGCCATCCTGCCGCGCTGGCGCCGCTTGGTGTCCTCACGGATGTCGTAGAGATACGCGTTGATCGTCGGGGCGTTGCGCCGCGCCGACCAGTCGCGCGTCGGGGCGTCGAAGGTGACCTCGACGTCGGACCCCGCGAAGGAACCGCGGATGAGCAGCCCTCGCAGGATGTCGTCCACCTCGTGGATCACGGTCGCACAGTCCTTCACGGTCGACGCCCGGGCAGGGAGCTGCCCAGTCCATCGTGGCCGCCGGGACCATCACCCCGCGAGGCACCCGGGGGACGATCACGGGGCAACCCCGTTGCCCCCGCGTCGCCCTTCTCCTGTCCTCAGGGCCCTTGTACCGGCGCAGGGGTGAAACGGCGCGCGGTCCGTCAGATATAGCCCTCGCGCAGGGCATAGGCCACGGCATGGGCGCGGTTGCGCAGATGCAGACGGGTCGTCAGCCCGTGCATGACGTTCTTGACCGTGCGTTCGGAGTACGAGAGCTTGGCGGCGATCTCCCCGGTGTCCATCCCCTCCGACACCAGTCGGAGCACATCGACCTCGCGGGGCGCCAGACCGGACGCCGTCGCCCCCGACACGCTGGTCGCACCGCGCTGCAACGAGCCGACCTGGGCCATCAGCCGCCCCAGCAGGTCCGACGGCAGATCCCCTTCGCCCCGGGAGGCCGCGAGGACCGCTTGGAGCAGGCGGTGGCCGGTGGCCTCGCGCCGCCAGACGATCGCGCCGACCCCGTACTCGATCACCTGGAGCAGCTCCGCCTCGCGGATGAGGCTCGTGACGAGAACGGCCCGGGTGCCGTCCGCGCGGGTCAGCCGTCTCAGCCGCGACAGCGTGGGTTCGTCCAGCGCCTCGGCGAGCAGGACCGCGACCGTACCCGGACGGCTGGTCCCTTCCTCCACCAGCTCCACTTCGGAGTGCCGGCGAAGCTGGCTGACCGCTCCGTCGAGGGACAGCGGGTCGGACGCGTGCACCTCGACCGGGATTCTGTTCGGGCTTCTTTGAACCATGCCATACGTCCTCGCGTCTTACTCAAGGGAGCAGACCATGCCTGCTCTTCCCATCCTTCCTTCGCCGATAGGACGACCACCACCGTGGCTTACCACGAGACCGACCACGAGATCGGCGGCAGGTTCTGATGGCGCTGGGCTCGAATCAGCCACGGCCCCGTCGGCTGCTCCCGGCCCCGCCGTCGGCCCTGGGACCCGCCTCTGCCCGGCTGTTGGAACGTGAGTCCGCGCTGGAGCTGCTGGCGGCGGAGGCCGACCGGGCGATGAGCGGAGCCGGTCGGCTGGTCCTGTTCCGCGCGCCCACTGGTACGGGCCGCAGCGCGCTGCTGGAGGCCGCCGCTGAGCGGGGCGCCAAACTCGGCATGCGGGTCCTGCGGGCCCATGCCTCCGCCGAGTGCTCGAGTATCCCGCTCGCCCTCGTCCGGCAGCTTCTCAACTCACCGTCCGATCCCGGCTGCCTCCACAACGCCCGTGAGATTCCCGACCACTTGACCTATGCGTCCCACCTGTGGCGGTTACTGTGCGAGCACGCGGCCGCATCGCCCCTGCTGGTCGCCGTGGACGACGCGCACCTCGCCGACCAGGCCTCCCGGAACTGGCTGACCGAAGCCGCCCGACGACTGGCCGGAATGCCGGTCCTGATGGTGGTCACCGAACGGGGGCAGTACGACATCACCCCGCCCGCACCGGGCCTCGCGTACTCGCTGCCCCGGGGGTGGTCCGGACGCACGCGGTGGCGCCGCTGAGCCGTCCCGCCGCCGCGAAGCTGGTACGCGGCGTCCTGGGCGCGGACACCAGCGACACCTGGGTGGACGGCTGCGTACGGGCCGGTGCCGGCAATCCGCTGCTGCTGCGCGCGCTGCTCGACGATCTGCGGGCGGTCTTCCCGTACCGCGGGCCGGACAGTGACGGCATGGAGCCACGACTGCCCGAGAGCTGCGCCGACCTGTACCCGGGGGCGTTCGTGGCGGCGGTCTCGTGGTGGCTGAAAAGCGCGGGCCCCGGAAGCAGCGGGGTGGCTCGCGCCCTCGCGGAACTCGAGCACTCGGCACCGGAGCGGTACAACGAAGGAGGGACGGAGAAGGCGGAACGCTGGACTCCCGGCGGACCTGGACTGCCCGGCCTCCCCCCAGGACCCGCCGGGCACCATGAACCCGGTCCGGGCCAGGACTTCGCCGACTTCCTCGCCGAACTCACCGGGGCCGACCCCGACCGCGTCGGCGGCTGGGTCACCGCGATGATCCGGCTCGGGGTGCTGCGCCACGTCCCCGGCAGCGCTCTCCCGCGCTTCGCGCATCCCCTGCTGCGCGGCGCAGTCCTCGACGGCTGGCCCCGCTCGCAGCGGCAGGCCCTGCACCACCGCGCGGCCGACCTGCGCCAACGCCGGGGCGACGGAGCCGAGGCGGTGGCCGGGCATCTGCTGCGGACCGCCCCCGCCGGTGCGGCGGGGGATGCGGCGTCCGTCGACAAGGCGCTCCGGGCCGCGGCAGCCGACGCGTCCAGAGCCGGCAGGACCGGCGCGGCCGCAAGCTATCTGCGCCGCGCGCTGGACGAACCGCTGCCGCGCGAGCGGCGGTCCGCGGTCCTCACCGAGCTCGGCGAACTGGAGTTCGCCACCCTGCGGACCGGCGGGATACCCCGGCTGGCCGAGGCGCTGCGCCTCCAGGAGCGGCCCAGGGACCGGGTGCTCGCCGCGGTCAGCCTGGGCAACGCCCTGGCCAACCGGGGCAGGCCGCACGCCGCGCTCGACGTCATGCGCGAGCTGGGCCCGCTGGACGCGGAACCCGTCCTGGCGCGTACGGTCCAGACCGCGTCGGCGTTCTTCTCCGACCACGACCCGGAGATCCGGCGGGCCGTCTACACCCGCCTGCACGAGCGCGCCGAGCACTCCCCGGAAGGGATCAGCCCGGCCCAGCACGCCCTCCTGATCCGGTACAGGGTGACGGCCGGGCTGCTGTCCGCGGAGTCGGCCGTGCGGCAGATCCGGCGGCTGCTGACGGCCCCGGAAGATCCGCTGCTGGTGCCGTACCTGCTGGCGGTGGCCGCCGCCGTGACCCAGTGGGCCGACGTACCGGACGAGGCCGAACGACTGATCAGGACCGGGCTGACCGAGCACCGGCTGACACCGCTGCACCCCGTCCACCGGTCGCTGCTCAACACGTGGGTGGACACCGCCGCCGCACGCGGCCACTACCGGCGGGTGCTGGAGGAGACCGCCGACCGGCTGCGGACGCCGGACGACGCGGCCCGTACCGGTGCGAGCAACTTTCTGGCCCATCGGGTCCTCGCACTCGTCGAGTGCGACCGCTCCGCCGAGGCCGAGCGGCTCATCGCCGGTGTCAACGTCGATGAGACGCATGACAGTTGGGAGCCGAACCGGTTTCTCTACGCGCGTGGCGCCCTGCGTGCGTCCGTCGGCGATCCGGCCGGGGCCCTGGCCGACTTCCGGGAGTGCGGCAGGCGCCAGCTCGGCCGGGACGTGGTCGGCATCGTCGTGACACCGTGGCGCTCGGCTGCCGTCGAATGTCATCTCCTTCTGGGGGAAGCACCGCAGGCCCTCGCGCTGGCCGAGGAGGAGAGCCGGTACGCCGCCGTATGGGGCACGCCCCGGGTCCAGGGCCGCGCGCTGCGCGTCCTGGGCGCGGCCACCGGCGGACGACGCGGTCTCGAACTCACCGCCCAGGCCGTCGACGTCCTGCGCGGCACCTCGCTCGACGCCGAGCTGATCTCCGCGCTCGTCACCCACGGACTCCAGCTCACGGCGTCCGGGCAGCCCCGCCAGGCCCGTCCGCTGCTCAGGGAGGCCGCGGCGGCGGCCGAACGGCTCGGCGCCGTGCGGCTGTCGGGCACCGCGGAACGGGCCCTGCGCGCCAGCGGTACCCGCCGCTGGAACGCCACTCTCACGGGCCCGGGTGCACTGACGGCCGGCGAACGCCGGATCGCCGCACTGGCCGCGGACGGCCGGACGAACGCCGAGATCTCCGAGCTCCTGCACCTGGCACTGCGTACCGTGGAGACCCATCTGACCAGCACCTACCGCAAGCTCGGCATCCGGCGGAGGGGGGACCTTCCGGCCGTGCTGAACAGCGCTGCGGACGAGCCCGCGTGACCGAACCGGTGGACCCGCGCAGAGCGACGGCCACGTTGCCCTCGCGGCCCTTCCACCGACCCGCTCCGGCCGGGATTCTGCCCTCGCGGCCCTCCCGCTGCCGGTGCGGGCCGAGGGACGATGTCCGATCAGGCGTTGAGTGGCGAGGAGTACCGTGCGCGCGTACAAGACCCAGGTCAAGCAGGCCGGTGGCCCGGCGAGCAGCAGCCGCGCCGAGGGACCGCGCACGGTGGCGCAGCGCGTCCTGGCTCTCCAGCGCTCGGCGGGCAACGCGGTGGTGGCCCGCGCCGTCGAGGAGGAACTGCACGAGCACGGCACCGGATGCGGTCACGAGCGGCCCGACGCCGAGCAGCCGGTCACCGACCACTCGTCGGTCCAGGCGTCGTCCGTGCTCAACGCCGTGCGCTCCCCGGGGCGTCCGCTGGACTCACGTCTCCTGGAGCGGGCGGAACAGGGCTACGGCATGTCCTTCCGCCATGTGCGCGTCCACAGCGACCCGGTCGCGCAGCGCTCGGCGGCCGCGCTCGGCGCCCGCGCCTACACCACGGGCAGTGACATCGTCGTCGGCCCGCAGGGCACGGACGACGAGACGATGTTCCACGAGCTCGACCACGTCCGCCAGCAGTCGCTGGGCTCCGTCGCGGGGACCGACAACGGGGCGGGAGTGAAACTCTCCCACCAGGACGACCCCTTCGAGCGCTCTGCCTCGGCGAACGGCCGCAGGATGGCCCAGGGATCCCTGCCCGACCTGTCGGGACCCGGCTCCGGCGGCCCCGCGCAGACCGCCGCGCCCGCGCAGACCGGCGGCGGTATCGCAGTGGCCCGCGCGCCGGGCGGCGAGGGCAGGAAGATGTACCCGGGTGACAGGAACCAGCTGTTCGAGATCCTCGGCGAGGGCGATCCGATCATCGGCAAGTACGTCGGGGCCTCCTCGGACGGCAGGAAGCACATCTTCGACACCACCACGCACGGGCGCATCCGAGTGCGCTCCAGTCAGATCGGTCCCGTCCGGGCCTCTGTGGGCGGCCTGCACCCGCCGGGCCAGGTCCGCCCGCCCGAGGAGAACCTGCGCGGCCGCGACCAGATCCGCTTGTCCGAGGCCGACTTGTCCGGGGTGCGGGCACGGGTACGCCAACGCCCCGAGGACGCGGACCGGTACGCGGCCACCACGTACGAGGACCAACCCCAGTATCAGCAGTACGAAACCAACCGCGAAGATCTGCGGCGCATGGGTGTCCCCGTCATCAACAACGTCGACGTCCGTCAGCCCGAGACGGCCGGTCTCTTCCGCAATGTCGCGCCGAACGCCAACCTGCACCTCCAGATGCCGCGCACGGGACGGGAGAAGGGCTACTCCACCAAGAGGCTCGTCAGGGACACCAACAAGCTGCCCCAGCTCGCCGGGCGTGCGGATGTGACGACCAGTCATACCGTGCCGCATCCGACCATGTACAAGAAGCCGGGGACACACAACGGCTTCTACGGAGTGGAGAACGGAACGGCCGTGCCGGAGGGTGTGCGGCTCGTCGGCGCCTACTCCGACGACGATGCGGACCAGGAGGAGTACGGGTACGGTCACCGGCAGAGCGGGAAGGACGAAGGGGCCGCCGTGTCGGCACGCCGGAAGACCTACCGGTTCGCTTCGGACCGGCGCAGCAACAGCCCCGAGGACGACGCGCCGCGTTCGCACCGCAGCAGGAGCAAGAGCCGGAGCCGCGTCGCCGAGACGCCCGCCCCCACCCGCCGGCGCAGGTCGAGCCGGCCGCCGGTGAGCAGGACCGGGCGCCCGCCCGCCCCGGCCCCGGTCAACTACGCCGCGGTGGACGACGAGGACGACTACCCCGTCACCAGTCAGATGTCCCGCAGCCGCAGCCGGTCGCGCCGCCCCGCCTTCTCGTACGAGACCGGCGGCCCCTCCCAGCCCGCACCCGAGCGGGAGCGCGGGCGCCGTCGCGAGTCGAGCCAGGCACCCTCCCGCAGGTCCAGCAGCCGCCCTGTCGACATGGGGGACGGCTTCTCCTACGGCGCCGGCCCCATCGAAGCCGCACCCGAGCGGGAGCGCGGGCGTCGGCGCCAGTCGAGCCGGGCGCCCTCCCGCGGGCCCGGCAGCCGCCCCGTCGACGTGGGGGACGGCTTCTCCTACGGCGCCGGCCCCATCGAGCCGGAGCGGGAGCGCAGGCGCAGCCGCCGGCCCTCGTCCAGCCAGCTGCCGATCATCACCGACAGCGGCCGGCGCACCTTCGCCCCCAGCAGCTATGCGGAGCCCGAATGGGACGATGATGTCGAATTCGTTCCCGCGCCGCCGCGCAGGCGCAGCCGCAGCCGGCGGAGGTGAGTGGGAGCCCCACAGCGGGAGCTCCCACTCGCGCCCCCGTCAGTGCCCCTGCCCGCCCCCGTCAGAAGTTGATCGTGGAGACGATGTACACGACGGGGTGGTCCGGATCGCTGAGGTCGACGGTGATGTCGTGGTCCGGCTTGTCACCGTGCTGGGTGGTCGACACTCCGGCCCAGTCGTGGGCCGGCCGGAAGAGCCAGCCGGGCACCTTCGCCTGGTCGGGGGTGATCGTGACGTCGCCCGGCTTCAGCGCGGAGCGGCTGGTGCCCAGCTGCGCGAGGAAGGTGTCGAGGCCGCCCGCGGTGGACGTGAACTGGACGTAGAGCACGCTCGTGCTCCAGTCGTTCGTCTCCATGTAGGCGATGTTGCGGGTCCAGTCCAGCGGGACCGGTACCTGGTATATCCGGCGCTGCACCTGGGTGGGCCAGTCCCACGTCAGGTGTTTGGCGGCCGCCGACTCCGCCTTGTCCTGGCCGCTGTTGCGGCTCTGTTCCGCGGAGACGATCACATAGCCGACGGGTACCAGGATCAGCAGCGGGACGACGGTCCACTGGACCCAGCGGGGTACCTGGCGCAGCGGTCTGCTGTGCGGGCGGTCGACGCTCATCGGCCCGCCGCCCGGACGAAGCGCTCGTAGCGCTCGACACGGCGCCGGTTGGCGCGGCGGAACCGCCGGGCGACCAGCCGGGCGAGGTCGGCGGCGCCGACCAGCCCGGCCTCGTTGCCCAGCTCGGCCTGCACGATGCGGGCCTCGGGACGGTAGCCGCGCCCGGTGAGGTTGCGGCGGAAGGCGTCCCGGGCCGGACCGATGAGCAGGTCGTCGGCGGCGCTGACGCCACCGCCGATGACGAAGCAGGACGGGTCGAGCGCGGCGGCGAGGTTGGCGATGCCGACACCGAGCCACTGGCCGATGTCCTGGAGCAGCTCGACACACATGGCGTCGCCCTCCCGGGCCAGCTGCGTGATCAGCGGACCGGTGATGTCGCCGATGTTGCCGCCGACCCGGTCGATGATCCCGTACGCGACGGGCGACTCGGCGGCCGCCATCTCGCGGGCCTCGCGGACCAGGGCGTTGCCCGAGCTGTACTGCTCCCAGCAGCCGCGGTTGCCGCAGGGGCAGCGGTGGCCGCCGGGGACGACCTGCATATGGCCGAACTCGCCGGCCACGCCGTACCGGCCGCGCTTGACGTGGCCGTCCTCCAGGATGGCGCCGCCGATGCCGGTGCCGAGGGTGATCATGACGAGGTCGTCCTGGCCGCGGCCGGCGCCGAAGCGCCATTCGGCCCAGGCCGCGGTGTTGGCGTCGTTGTCGACCATGACCGGGACCAGCAGCCGTTCCTCCAGCCGGTCGCGCAGCGGTTCGTCGCGCCAGGACAGGTGGGGGGCGAAGAGCACCCGGGAGCGGTCGGCGTCGACCCAGCCGGCGGCGCCGATGCCGACCGCGTGCACGTCGTGCCGCTCCGACAGGTCCAGCACCAGCTCGACGATGGTGTCCTCGACGACCTTGGGGCTCTTGCTCCGGTCCGGTGTCTCGGTCCTGAGCTGCTCCAGGATGTTGCCGTCCGGGTCCACGACCCCGGCCGCCACCTTGGTGCCGCCGATGTCGATGCCGACCGTCGGCACCCTCGGTGCCGTCAGATGGGAGCGGCGCTCCCGGCGGCCGACGGTCTGCAGCACCGTCGCACGGGCGGCGCCCTTGCGCTGGAATGCTGATCGGTCGCTGCGTGACGCTGCTGGCAAGGGTCGTCTCCGGATCGGTGGCTGTCGTGCCGATTGTGCCGCACCGGGGACGTCCCCCGTGCAGCACGGGCTGGGTCAGCCCTCGCGGGCGAGCTCGTGGCTGAGCTGCTCCAGCTCGCTGCCGCCCGCCATCTGGCGGGTCAGCTCTTCCAGCGTAATGCCCGTTTTGGGATAGCTCCCGGCCATCGCGCCGCGCTTCAGCAGGACGAACCGGTCGCCGACGAGGAACGCGTGGTGCGGGTTGTGGGTGATCAGGACCACACCGAGTCCGGCATCGCGCGCCGCGGCGACGTACTTGAGGACGACGCCGGACTGCTTGACGCCGAGCGCCGCCGTCGGCTCGTCGAGGACCAGCACCTTCGCGCCGAAGTAGACCGCGCGGGCGATGGCGACACACTGCCGTTCACCGCCGGACAGGGTACCGATGGGCTGGTCCACGTCGCGCAGGTCGATGCCCATCCGCAGCAGCTCGCCGCGGGTGGTCTCGCGCATCGTCCGCACATCGAGCCGGCGGAGCGGTCCGCGGCCCTTGGTGGGCTCGGAGCCGAGGAAGAAGTTCCGCCACACCGGCATCAGCGGCACCACCGCGAGGTCCTGGTAGACGGTCGCGATGCCGTGGTCGAGGGCCTCGCGCGGCGAGCTGTGCCGCACCGGCTCGCCGTCGACCTCGTAGGTGCCCGCGTCGTGCTGGTGCAGACCCGAGATGATCTTGATGAGGGTGGACTTGCCCGCCCCGTTGTCCCCCAGGACGCAGGTGATCTCACCGGCGTGCACTTCGAGGGAGACCCCTTCCAGGGCCTTGATGTTGCCGTAGTACTTGCTCACGTCGGTGAGCTTCACCAGCGCGCTCATGCGGTCGCCTCCGCCCGCTTGCGGACCCATGCGTTCAGCAGCGTGGCCAGCAGCAGCATGGCCCCGAGGAAGAACTTGAACCAGTCAGGATTCCACTGGGCGTACACGATGCCCTTGCTCGTCATGCCGAAGATGAACGCGCCGACCGCGGAGCCGATCGCCGACCCGTAGCCGCCGGTCATCAGACAGCCGCCGATGACGGCCGCGATGATGTAGAGGAACTCGTTGCCGACGCCCTCGCCCGACTGCACCACGTCGAACGAGAAGAGCAGGTGCTGGCCGGAGATCCAGGCGCAGAACGCGACCGCCATGTACAGGCCGATCTTGGTGCGGGCCACCGGGACGCCGACCGCGCGGGCGGCGTCCGCGCCGCCGCCGGCGGCGAAGATCCAGTTGCCGGCCCGGGTGCGCAGCAGCACCCAGGTGGCGACGGCGACCAGGGCCGCCCACCACAGGATGGTGACCTTCAGATCGATGTCACCGATGGTGAGGTGCGAGGCGAAGAGCACCCGCGCCGAGTCGAACCCCTCCATGTCGGCGATGGACTTGGTGCTGACCGTGCCGCTGATGAGCTTGGTGAAGCCCAGGTTCAGCCCGGTGAGCATCAGAAACGTGCCGAGGGTGATGATGAAGCTGGGCAGCTTGGTGCGGGTCAGCAGGAACCCGTTGAAGAAGCCGATGGCCAGCATGACCAGCAGCGACACCGCGACGCCCGCCCAGACGTTCGCCGTCATCTGGTAGCTGAACATCGAGGCGACCAGCGCGGAGCTGGTGACCATCACACCGGCGGACAGGTCGAACTCGCCGCCGATCATCAGCAGGGCGACGGGCACCGCCATGATGCCGATGGTCGAGGCGGCGTACAGCACGGTCCCGAAGCTGGACCACTGCAGGAACGAGTCGGCGGCGACCGAGAAGAAGATGAAGACGGCCACGGCGCCGACGACCGAGCCCAGCTCGGGGCGGCCCATCAGCCGGCGCGCCAGCGAGCGGTGCACCAGCCGGGTGTCCGCGACCTTGCCGCCGGGGTCGGGACCGTCCTGGCCTGCGGGCTTCTCCAGTGTGGTGGCCGGTGTCATCGCGTCCCCCGTTCGGTGTACTTCGCCAGCGCGGCGGCGTCCTTCTGGGTCAGGATCTGCGGGCCGGTGAGCACCGGCTTCCCGCCGCCCAGGACGTCGGCGTTGTAGCGGTAGAGCCAGATCAGGTCCACGGCCTCGTAGCCCTGCAGATAGGGCTGCTGGTCGACGGCGAAGCCAATCGTGCCGGCGGCCAGCGCCGTGGCGACCTGCGCGTTGAGGTCGAAGGTGTCGACCTCGGCGGGGCTCGACGCCTGCTGCTTGGCCTTGACGGCGGTGGCCGCGAACGGCGCGCCGAGGGTGACGACCGCGTCGATGGACTTGTCGGCCTGGAGCTTGGCCTGGATCGTGGACTGCACGTCGGGCATGTTGGTGCCGTCGACGTAGAGGTTGTCCATCGTCCCGGCGAAGGTCTCCTTCGCCCCGGCGCAGCGCTCCTCGTGGCCGACGTTGCCCTGCTCGTGCAGCACGCAGATGGCGTGCTTCTTCCCGCGCTTGTCCAGCTCGTCGCCGACGGCCTGGCCGGCGATCTTCTCGTCCTGGCCGATGTGGCCGATCGCCCCGAAGGCCTTGGACTGGTCGGAGCCGGAGTTGATGGTGATGACGGGGATGCCGGCCTTCACCGCCTTGGCGACGACGTCCTTCATCGCGTCGGGCTTGGCGAGGGTGACCACCAGGCCGTCGACGTGCTGGTCGATGGCGGCCTGGACGAGCTGCGCCTGCTCGTTCGCCTGGTTGCTGCTGGAGTAGACGAACTTGATGTTGTCCTTGCGGGCGGCCTGCTTGGCGCCGTTCTGGACGATGTCCCAGAAGGTGTCGCCGGCGCCCGAGTGGGTGACCATGGCCACCGTCCATTTGGGCGTGTCGACGCCCGAGCCGCCGCCCGCGGACTGCGCGGCACGTTCCTCGGCGCGCTTGCCGCCGGTGCTGCTGCACCCCGCCAGCGAAGCTCCGAGCACCGCCGCCAGCAGTGCGCCGATCGCGCGCGTCCCCGTCTTAGCCATCGCCACGAAGCCTTGCCCTTCCCTGCGGATCCCGGTGCCGCCGGGGGCTCGATGATCAGCCCCGGCGGCCCAAGTATCTGTCAAGGGGAACGTGGCCGCTGTCATCGGGTACCGCGCTGGGTGTACTTCTCCAGCTGCGGCACGTCCTTGTCGGTGACGAGGGCGGGGCCGGTCAGCACCGGTCGGCCGCCGCCGATGACGTCGCCGTTGGTCTTGTAGAGCCACAGCTCGTCCACCGCGAGGTAGCCCTGGAGGTAGGGCTGCTGGTCGACGGCGAAGCCGACCTCCTTGCTCTTGAGCTGCTTGACCACGGCCGCGTTGAGGTCGAAGGTGTCGACCTCGACCTTGGCCTTGGTCTGCTGGACGGCCTGCACGGAGGTGGCGGCGAAGGGCGCGCCCAGGGTCAGGATGGCGTCGATGGACTTGTCCGCCTGGAGCTTGGAGGTGACGGAGGAGAGCACGTCGGGCATGTTCGTGCCGGTGACGTAGAGCTTCTGCATCGAGCCCTTGAAGGTCTTCGCGGCGCCGTCGCAGCGCTGTTCAAGAGAAACGTTTCCCTGCTCGTGGATGACGCAGAGCGCCTTCTTCAGGCCCCGCTTGGTCATCTCGTCGCCGACCGCCTCGCCGGCCACCGCCTCGTCCTGGCCGATGTGGCTCAGCGCGCCGTAGGCGGCGGAGAACTGCGAGCCGGAGTTGATGCTGATGACGGGGATGCCGGCCTGGACGGCCTTCTGCAGCACCGCCTTGAGCGCGTCGGGCTTGGCCAGCGTCACGATGATGCCGTCGACCTTCTGGTCGATCGCGGTCTGGACGAGCTGGGCCTGCTCGTTCCCCTCCTTGTTGTTGGAGTAGAGGAACTTCACGTTGTCCTTCGCCGCGGCCTGCTTCGCGCCCTTCTGGACGATGTCCCAGAACGTGTCGCCCTCACCCGAATGGGTGACCATGGCGATGGTGAGTTGCGGGGTGCCCGCCCCGTTCACCGCGCCCGTGGCGTCCTTCTCCTCGGTCTTCTTGCCCCCGGAGCTGCTGCATCCGGCGGCGGCGAGCGATATCGCCAGGGCGAGTGCCGCCGCGGACAGAGCCGTACGCCTGCGTGCCATCGTGGGTCCGCCTTTTCCTCCGGCCGCCCGGGTCCGGTCCGGTGTACGGCACGGGGTGGTTTCTAATCGGGGCCGGGGTGCAGCGTCAAGACTTTGTACAGACATTCTTACGTTCTCGGCTAGGTACGGACCAGCAGCCGGAACTCGAACGCGTAGCGCGAAGCCCGGTAGATGTGCGATCCGAACTCCACCGCCCGCCCCTTGGCGTCGTACGTGGTGCGTTGCATCGTCAGCAGCGGAGCGCCCTCCGGCTCGGCCAGCAGCCGGCCCTCCTCGGCGGTCGCGGCCCGCGCGCCGACCGTCTGCTGGGCGCTGTGCAGGGTGATGCCCGCGCCGCGCATCAGCCGGTACAGGCCGGTGGCCTCCAGGTCGGCGGTGCTCAGCGGCAGCAGATCGGGCGGCAGGTGGTTGGTCAGGTGTGCCATGGGCTCGCCGTGGGCCAGCCGCAGCCGCTCCACCACCACAACCTCGCTGCCCTCCGGCACCCCGAGCGCGGCCGCGGCCTGCGGGGAGGCGGGCGCGACGGAGTTGCGCAGCACCCGGGTGGCGGGACGCTGGCCCGCGGCGAGCAGGTCGTCGTAGAGGCTGCTCAGCTCCAGCGGGCGCTTGACCTGGCTGTGCACCACCTGGGTGCCGACCCCGCGGCGGCGCACCATCAGTCCCTTGTCGACGAGGGACTGGATCGCCTGGCGCACGGTGGGCCGGGACAGGCCGAGCCGGCCGGCCAGCTCGATCTCGTTCCCCAGCAGGCTGCCGGGGGCCAGCCCACCGGTCTCGATGGCGCTCTCCAGTTGCTGGGCAAGCTGGAAGTACAGCGGGACCGGGCTCGAGCGGTCGACGCTGAGACGGAGCGGAGCGGGGTCGGGACTGGGCACGATGGGAGCGTATCGGCAGGTTGCCATGACGGGAAGTCCGTATGTCCGGACAAACTATTGACAGGCGGTGACGGCTCGCGGGAGGTTGGTCCCGCAGGGCACGCAAGCCGTATCAGCCGGAGGTGCCGAGTCCGTTTCGGCGGCGGCCTCCGGAAGATCACCTTCCTGGAAGGGGCAGGGCCAGGTATGCGAATGGGACTTCTCGGGGCCGGTCGGATCGGGGCCTTCCACGCCGTAGCGCTACGGGCACATCCGGACGTCGGTGAACTGCTCGTCGCGGACGCCGACCCCGGCCGGGCCGCCGAGGTCGCCGCCCGGACCGGCGCCACCGCCGCGGACTCGGTGGACGCCGTCTTCAGTTCCGGGGTCGACGCGGTGGTGATCGCCTCCGCCACCGCGGCGCACGCCACCCTCATCGAACGGGCCGCACGGGCGGGCCTGCCGGTCTTCTGCGAGAAGCCGATCGCCCTGGACCTGGCCGGCACCGTGGCCGCGCTGCGCTCGGTCGAGGCGGCCGGCACGACGCTGCAGATGGGCTTCCAGCGGCGCTTCGACGCCGGATACCTGGCGGCACGCGAGGCCGTACGGTCCGGCCGGCTCGGACGGCTGCACACCGTGCGGGCCGTCACCTCCGACCCGGCCCCGCCGCCCGCCGACTACATCCCGCTCTCCGGCGGCCTGTACCGCGACTGCCTGATCCACGACTTCGACATCCTGCGCTGGGTCACCGGCCGCGAGATCCTGGAGGTGTACGCGGCCGGCGCCAACGGCGGTGCGGACTTCTTCCGCGCCGCGGGCGACGCCGACACCGCGGCGACCCTGCTCACCCTGGAGGGCGGAGTGCTCGCCACCGCCACCGCGACCCGCTACAACGGCGCCGGCTACGACGTACGGATGGAACTGGCCGGCACCGACGACCAGATCGCCGTCGGTGTGGACGCCCGCACCCCCGTCACCTCCGTCGAGCCCGGCGCCGCGAGCAGCGTCCCCGCTCCGTGGCCCGGCTTCCTGGAGCGCTTCGCCCCCGCCTACCGCGCCGAGCTGGACACCTTCGTCCGGGTGGCCCGCGGCGAGAGCGCCAACCCCTGCCCGGGACGCGAGGCGCTGCGCGCCCTGCTCGTCGCCGAGGCGTGCGAGGTGTCGCGGCGCGAGCGGCGGCCGGTCGCGGTCGCCGAGATCGCGGCCCGCGCCGAACTGCTCGCCGGCACCACGGCACGCACCGCGGAGGTCAGCGCATGAGGCTGGACCGGGTGGCCGCGGCGCCGATCTCCTGGGGCGTGTGCGAAGTGCCGGGCTGGGGACACCAGTTGACGCCCGAACGGGTACTGGGCGAGATGGCGGCGCTCGGGCTGACCGCGACCGAGTTCGGACCCGACGGCTTTCTGCCGGGCCCGCTGCTGGCGGCGCGCGGGATGACGGCCGTCGGCGGCTTCGTCCCGGTCGTGCTGCACGATCCGGCGACCGACCCGCTGCCGGCGGTGCGCACCGCGCTGGACGCCTTCACCGCGGCGGGCGCCGGGACCCTGGTGCTCGCCGCCGCGACCGGCCAGGACGGCTACGACGCCCGCCCCGAGCTGGACGCGCTCGGCTGGAAGACCCTGCTGGCCAACCTCGACCGGATCGCGGCCCTCGCCGCGGCCGCCGGGATCACCGCCGCGCTGCATCCGCACGTCGGCACCATGGTCGAGACCCCCGACGACGTGGACCGGGTGCTGGAAGGCAGCTGGACCGGGCTGTGCCTGGACACCGGGCATCTGCTCGTCGGCGGCACCGACCCGGTGGCGCTCGCCCGCCGGGCGGCCGGCCGGGTGGTGCACGTCCACCTCAAGGACGTGGACGAGGGCGCCGCCGCGGCCGTGCGCGAGGGGCGCACGAGCTACACCGAGGCGGTGGACCGCGACCTCTACCAGCCGCTGGGCCAGGGCGACATCGACGTGGCCGCCCTCATCGGCACGCTGGAGGGCGCGGGGTACCAGGGCTGGTACGTCATGGAGCAGGACGCCGTGCTCACCGCGGAACCGCCGCCCGGCGCCGGCCCCGTCGACGACGTACGGGCCTCGCTGGACTGGCTGGCCGCGCTGTGACCGCCCCGGACGCGTCGGGGGCTCCGTACGACGTGATCACCGTCGGCCGGGTGGGCGTTGACCTGTACCCCGAGCAGACCGGCGTCGGCCTCGCCGACGTCCGCACCTTCGCCAAGTACCTCGGCGGCACCGCGACCAACGTCGCGGTGGCCGCGGCGCGTTACGGGCTGCGGACCGCCGTCCTCACCGGCGTCGGGGACGATCCGTTCGGCGGGTACGTCCGCGGCGCGCTGCGCGGCTTCGGGGTGGACGACGCACTGGTGACGACGGTGCCGGGACTGCAGACCCCCGTCGTGTTCTGCGAGATCTTCCCGCCCGACGACTTCCCGCTCTACTTCTACCGGCGGCCCGTCGCCCCGGATCAGTGCCTGGAGCCGGCGCTGCTGGACCGCGCTGCGATCCGCGACGCGCGGGTGCTGTGGATCACCGGCTCGGCGCTCGCCGTCGAACCGACCCGCTCCACCCTCTTCGCGGCGCTCGAGGAACGGGCGGGCCGCGAGGTGTACTTCGACCTCGACTGGCGGCCCGGCTTCTGGGCCGATCCGGCCGAGGCGCCGGAGCTGTACGCACGGGCCCTGCGCTACGCGACGGTCGCGGTCGGCAACCGCGAGGAAGCGCAGGTCGCGGTGGGCACCGGCGATCCGGACCGGGCCGCGGAACTGCTGCTGGACCGCGGGGTGCGCCTCGCCGTCATCAAACAGGGACCGGACGGGGTGCTGGCCCGCACCGCCGCCGAGAGCGTCTCCTTCCCGCCGGTGCCGGTCGAGGTGGTCAACGGCCTCGGCGCCGGTGACGCCTTCGGCGGCGCCCTGTGCGCCGGCCTGCTGGCCGGCCGGCCGCTGTCCCGTGTGATCAGCACCGCCAACGCGGCGGGCGCGCTGGTCGCCTCGCGGCACGCGTGCGCCGACGCCATGCCGACCCTCTCCGAGGTGGAGGAGCTGCTCGCGCGACAGGCGCGGCGAGCGGCCCCCACGGCCATCGATGCCGAAACGAAGAGGTCCCCCGTATGACCGCGAACTCCCGCCCCGTCCGGCCCTGCGCCCCCGTTCCCGGGACCCAGGCGCTCGCGGCCGCCCGGCGCCCCGCGCCGCTCGCGTCCTCGGTCGACGAGATCACCCGGCTGCGGGCCTCCGCGCCGGACGCGATCCGGCTGGCCTGCGCGCAGCGCACGCCCTTCGATTCGGCCCGGCTGGCCAGCCCGCTGTTCGTGCTGGCCGCCGACCACCCGGCGCGCGGCGCGGTCGCGGCGGGCGGCGACCCGACGGCGATGGGCGACCGGCACGAGCTGCTGGCGCGCTGCGTCGAGGCGCTGGCGCGCCCCGGGGTGGACGGCTTCCTCGGCACCGCCGACCTCGTCGAGGACCTGATGCTGCTCGGCGCCCTCGACGGCAAGCTCGTCCTGGGGTCGATGAACCGCGGCGGGCTGCCCGGCGCCTCCTTCGAGCTCGACGACCGTTTCACCGGCTACGACGCGCCCGGTATCGCCGCGGCCGGCCTGGACGGCGGCAAGGTGCTGCTGCGCATCGACCCGGAGGACCCCGGCACGGCCGACACGCTGGCCGGCTGCTCGCACGCCGTGCACACGCTCGCCGCGCGCCGGCTGCTGGCGCTCGTCGAACCGTTCCGCACCCACCGGGTGGCCGGGCGGGTCGTCAACATCCTGGAGCCCGACGCGCAGATCTACGTCAACAACATCGCCCAGGGCCTGGGCAGCACGTCCGCGTACACCTGGCTGAAGGTCCCGGTCGTCGACGAGATGGAACGCATGATGGCCTCGACGACCCTGCCCACCCTGCTGCTCGGCGGCGAGGGCACCGGCGGACCGGACGAGCGGTACGCGGCCTGGCAGAAGGCGCTGCGGATACCGCAGGTGCGCGGTCTGATCCTCGGCCGCACGATGCTGTTCCCGGACGACGGCGACGTGGCGGCGGCCGTCGACACCGCCGTGTCGCTGGTCGACCGCAGCCCGTCCGCGCCGGAGAGCGCCCGATGACGCCGGGCGGCGGCCCCGCGCGGCTGGCCGGGCACGTGCCGGCCGCGAGCGCCGCCCGCGACGGCTACGACCTGTGGGTGGACCCGGCGGGCGCCGGGTGGGGCTACAGCTCGCTGCGGGTGCTGACGCTGGCGCCCGGCGAAGCGCGCACCCTGGACAGCGGTGACAGCGAGTGGATCGTGCTGCCGCTGGCGGGCGGCTGCTCGGTCGCCGTCGACGACGAGGTCTTCGAACTGCGCGGCAGGCGCGATGTGTTCAGCGGCGTCAGCGACTTCGCGTATGTGCCGCGGGACGCGCGCACGGTGCTCACCAGCCGGGCCGGCGGCCGCTTCGCGCTCACCGGGGCCCGCTGCGAGCGGCGGCTCGCGGCCCGTTACGGGCCCGCCTCCGGCGTGCCGGTGGAGCTGCGCGGCGCGGGCGGCGCGAGCCGTCAGGTCAACAACTTCGCGGCGGCCGGGGTCTTCGCGTGCGACCGGCTCATCGCGGTCGAGGTGCTCACGCCCGGCGGCAACTGGTCGTCCTTCCCGCCGCACAAGCACGACGAGGCGAGCGCCACGGAGTCCGAGCTGGAGGAGATCTACTACTTCGAGCTGGCGGGCGGTCCGGAGGCGATGGGCTACCAGCGGGTCTACCCCTCCGGCGCCGGGCGGACCGACGTGCTCGCCGAAGTGCGCGGCGGCGACGCCGTACTGATCCCCGACGGCTGGCACGGCCCGAGCATGGCCGTCCCCGGCTACGACATGTACTACCTGAACGTGATGGCCGGGCCCGGCGCCGACCGGGCCTGGCTGATCTGTGACGACCCCGCGCACGCCTGGGTGCGCGGCAGCTGGGCCGCACAGTCCGTGGACCCGCGACTGCCGCTGTACACCGCGCATGTGGAGACCGCATCACTGGAGGAACCGCGCCCATGACGACCACCGTCAGGCTCACCGTCGCCCAGGCCCTCGTCCGCTTCCTCACCGTCCAGCACACCGAGCGGGACGGCGTACGCCGCCGGCTGATCGCCGGGACCTGGGGCATCTTCGGCCACGGCAACGTCGCCGGGGTCGGCCAGGCCCTGCTGCAGACCGGCCACGACGTCATGCCGTACTACCAGGGCCGCAACGAGCAGGCGATGGTGCACGCCTCGGTCGGCTTCGCCCGGATGAACAACCGGCTGTCCACGATGGCCTGCACCACCTCCATCGGGCCCGGCGCCACCAACCTCGTCACCGGCGCGGCACTGGCCACCATCAACCGCGTGCCGGTGCTGCTGCTGCCGGGCGACGTGTTCGCGACCCGCCCCGCCGATCCGGTGCTGCAGCAGCTGGAGGTGCCGTGGGCGTACGACATGTCCGTCAACGACACGCTGCGGCCGGTCTCCCGCTACTTCGACCGGATCTGGCGCCCGGAGATGCTCGCACCCTCCCTGCTGCAGGCGATGCGGGTCCTGACCGATCCGGTGGACACCGGGGCGGTCACCCTGGCGCTGCCCCAGGACGTCCAGGCCGAGGCGTACGACTGGCCGGCCGAGCTGTTCGAGCAGCGGATCTGGCACGTACGCCGTCCGCAGCCCGACGCGGCGGCGCTGCAGGAGGCCGCGGAGCTGCTGCGCTCCGCCGAACGCCCGCTGATCGTGGCGGGCGGCGGTGTGATCGGCTCCGAGGCCACCGACGCGCTGCGCGAGTTCGCCGCCGCCACCGGGATCCCGGTGGCCGAGACGCAGGCGGGGAAGGGCGCGCTGCGCTTCGACCACCCGCAGGCGCTCGGCGGGATCGGCCACACCGGCACCGCGCCGGCCAACGCGGCCGCCCGGGAAGCCGATGTCGTCCTCGGCATCGGCACCCGCTGGACGGACTTCACCACCGCGTCGAACTCGCTGTTCGCCCACCCGGACGTACGCTTCGTCAACCTCAACATCACCGCGTTCGACGCGCACAAGATGGCGGGCACCGCCCTGGTCGCCGACGCCCGGTCCGGGATCGAGGCGCTCACCGCCGCTCTCGCCGGCCACCGGGCGGACCTGTCCCGGCACGACCGGGGCGTCGCGGAGTGGCAGCGCGCCACCGACGCCGTCTTCCGGCCGGGCGGCGACGCGGGCGACAGCCTCCCCTCGCAGACCCAGGTGCTGGGCGCCCTGGAGGAGGTGCTCCAGGACCGCGACGTGGTCATCAACGCGGCCGGCTCGCTCCCCGGCGACCTGCACAAGTTCTGGCGGTCCCGGGACCCGAAGCAGTACCACGTCGAATACGGCTACTCCTGCATGGGCTACGAGATCCCCGCCGCGATCGGGGTGAAGCTCGCCGCACCCGACCGCGAGGTGTTCGCCCTCGTCGGGGACGGCACGTATCTGATGCTGCCCACCGAGATCGTCACCGCGGTCCAGGAGGGCGTCAACATCAACCTCGTGATCGTGCAGAACCACGGCTACGCCTCCATCGGCGGACTGTCGGACGCGGTCGGCGCCGAGCGCTACGGCACCGCCTACCGGTTCCGGGCCCCGGACGGCACGTTCACCGGCGATCCGCTCCCCGTCGACCTGGCCGCCAACGCCGCCAGCCTCGGCCTGGACGTACTGACCGCCCGCACCGTCAAGGAGCTGCGCGAGGCGCTGGCCACGGCCCGCGCCTCGGACCGCGCGACGGCCGTGTACGTCGAGACCGGGCCGGGCACGGGCGGCGAACCGGCCTCCGGCGCCTGGTGGGACGTGGCCGTCGCCGAGGTCTCCGACCGGCCGCCGGCCCGCCGGGCGCGCGCGGAGTACGAGCGGGCGAAGCGCGGCCAGCGGCACCACCTGTGACCGGCCGTCCGGGTTCCGTTTGGCGCTCGGCGGAGCACTGAGGCATAACTGCGTCATGGACGCTTCACGGGCCGACGCCTACCTCTCGCGCATCGGGGCCGAGCGCCCCGCGGTCCCCGACGCCGCCGCACTGCGCGAACTGCAGTTTCGCCATCTCCTCGCCGTGCCGTTCGAGAACCTCTCGATCCACCTCGGCGAGGAGATCGTGCTGACGCAGGAGGCGCTCCTCGCCAAGGTCGTCGGGGCCCGGCGAGGCGGTTTCTGCTACGAACTCAACGGTCTGTTCGGTGCGCTGCTGACGGAGCTCGGCTACCCGGTGAGCCTGTTCGCCGCCCGGGTCTTCGGCAAGGACGGCGTCCCCGGGCCGCCCTTCGACCATCTGGCGCTGCGCGTCGAGGCCGCCGGCCCCTGGCTGGTGGACGTCGGCTTCGGCCGGTTCACCCAGCACCCGATCCGGCTGGACCGCCGCGAGGACCAGCCGGACCCCAGCGGTGTCTTCCGTGTCGTCGACGCGCCGGGCGGCGACCTCGACATCCTCAAGGACGGCGTACCCGAGTACCGGCTGGAGCAACGCCCCCGCGAACTCGCCGACTTCGAACCGACCTGCTGGTGGCAGCGCACCTCCCCCGCGTCGCACTTCACCCGGTCGCTGGTCTGCTCGCTGCTCACCCCGACCGGCCGGCTCACCCTCAGCGGCACCTCCCTCATCACCACGGAGGGCGAGGAGCGGCAGGAACGGGAGGTGGCGCGGGACGAACTGCTCGCCGTCTACCGCGACTCCTTCGGCGTCGTCCTCGACCGGCTCCCGGTCCAGCCGGCCGCACCGGAAGAATCGAACTGACGGATGGACGGTCACACCTTCGCGGGATATCCGCCGGCCGATTCACCCGGCGCACCGGCCCCCGCACGGCCCCCACAGCCATCCGGCGGCCCAACGGACCTTTCGCACAGGGGAGTTGCCGGGTGGGTGCACCACACCCGGCGGCCCGGCCGGCTCGCATACGATGACGCCGTCGAGCAGCGGCCGTCCGCGCTACGACCCCCGTCACCGCTGGAAGACTCCTTCACCGCTGGAACTGGATAGTCATGAATCCCGACAGGTTCGACCGCCTGGTGCAGATCCGCCGCCACATCCACGCGCACCCGGAAACGGCGCGCAAGGAGTTCGGCACCACCGCCTTCATCGCCGAGCAGCTCACGGCCGCCGGTCTCGCGCCGCAGGTCTTTCCCGGCGGCACCGGCCTGTACTGCGACATCGGTGACGGCCGCGGCCCGCTCGTGGCGCTGCGCGCCGACATCGACGCGCTGCCCGTCGCGGACGAGAAGGAGGTTCCGTACCGGTCCACCCGGCCCGGGACCTGTCACGCCTGCGGGCACGACGTGCACACCACGATCATGCTCGGGGTGGCGCTGGAGCTCGCCCAGGCGCCCGAAACGATCGAGGGGCGGGCCCGGTTCATCTTCCAGCCCGCCGAGGAGGCCGTACCCAGCGGCGCCCACGACGCCATCGCGGCCGGGGTGCTCAAGGACGTCGCGGTCATCTACGCCCTGCACTGCGATCCCGCGGGCGAGGTGGGCCGGGTCGGGATCCGCACCGGGCCGATCACCTCCAGCCTGACCGCCTTCGACATCCAGATCACCCAGCCGCCGGCCGGCACCGCGCCCGGATCCCATCCCGCGGACCTGGTGATGGTGATGGCCAAGCTCATCACCGACCTGCCGACCGCCCTGCAGAACGCGCTGCCCCCCGGCGCCGCCATGGTGGCCTCGGCGGTGTTCGGGACGGTGAACAGCGTGCCGGGACCCGACGGCCGGCCGGAGCGCGTCACGTCCCTGGGGACGGTGCGGTCGCTGAGCCGCGAGGCATGGGCGGCGGTTCCGGAACTGTTCGAGCGACTGGCCACCGCGATCGTCTCCCCGTACGGGGTGACCTTCAACGCCGACTTCAACCAGGTCGCTCCCGCGGTCACCAACGACCCCGACGCGATGCGGGTGTTCGACGCGGCCGTCACGTCGGCGCTCGAACCCGGTGCGCGCTACGAGACCCCGCAGAGCCTCGGCGGCGAGGACTTCGCCTGGTACCTGGAATCCGTGCCCGGCGGCCTGGCCCGGCTCGGGGTCCGGCCCCGCGGCCGGGCGACCGCCTACGACCTGCACAGCGGCCGGTTCGACGTCGACGAGGAGTGCATCGCCGTCGGCGTGAAACTCATGCGCGAGACGCTGCGGCTGGCGCTGACCGAGTACAGCGCGCGTTGAGCCGCGGGTCCTGCGCGGGTCCTGACTGAGCCCTCGTCCCGGACGAGGGCTCAGACGCCCCAGGCGCGGCGCTGCGCCGCGAACGCCTCGTGGAACTCGGGGAAGGTCTTCTTCACGCATCCCGGGTCGTCGAACGTAACGCCCGGGGTGCGCAGGCCGGCGACGGCGAAGCTCATGGCGATGCGGTGGTCGCCGCGGCAGGCGATCTCGGTGGCGACGGGCGTGCCGGGGTGGATCTCGATCCAGTCGCGTCCGGTCTCGACCCGGATGCCCTGCCGGCGGAGGTTCTCCGCGCACGCGTCCAGCCGGTCGCACTCCTTGACGCGGGTGTTGTAGACGTCCTCGATCCGCACCGGGCCGTCGGCGAACGGCGCGATGGCGGCGAGGGTCGGCATGGTGTCGGAGATGTCGCGCATGTTGACAGTGACCCCGGACAGCCGCCCGGTGCCGGTGACGGTGGTGGCGTCCGCTCCGGTCTGCACCTCCGCGCCCATCCGCCGCAGGATGTCGACGAAGCGCAGATCGCCCTGGAGGGCGTCCGCGCCCAGGCCGGGGACGGTGGCGGAGGCGCCGGACAGCGCGGCGGCGGCGAAGAAGTAGCTGGCGGTGGAGGCGTCGGGCTCGATGTCGTAGTCGGTGGCGCGGTAGCCGCCGGGCGGGACGGTGAGGGTGTCGCCCTCCCGGAGCACCTCGACGCCGAAGCTCCGCATCATCGCCAGGGTGATCTCGACGTACGGGGCGGAGACGAGCCCGGTGACGCGGATCCGCAGGCCCTCGGCCGTGAGCGGGGCGACCAGCAGCATCGCGGTGAGGAACTGGGACGACAGGCTCGCGTCGAGTTCGAGGTCACCGCCCTTGATGCCGCGCGCGGTGACGGTGAGCGGCAGATGGCCCTCCGCCTCCTCGTGCCGCAGGTCGACGCCGAGCCGCCGCAGGGCGTCGGTGAGCGGGGCGACCGGGCGGCGGCGCATCTGGGCGGAGGCGTCGAAGCGGTACGTGCCGTGTCCGGCGGCGGCGAGCGCGGGCAGGAAACGGGCGGCGGTGGCCGCGTCACGGCAGTACACGTCCGCCTGCCCGACGGCCGGGCCGGCGGGCCGGCCCTCGATCCGCCACCGGTCCGGTTCCCGCTCGACCGCGTAGCCCAGCTTCGTCAGCCCCTCGGCGAATCCGTCCGTGTCGTCGGAGAGCAGTGGCCGGCGAAGAGTGGTGGTGCCCTCGGCGGCGGCTGCCAGGAACAGCGCTCTGGCGGTGACCGACTTCGAACCCGGCACGGCGACAACGGACACTTCTGGGCCTCCCGATACGGCTCGGACGCGCGTCAGCGGCGCTGCTGATGCCTTGATCGGGACCGATTCTAGGTCCGCGCCCGCCGCGTGGCGGACCGGTGTCCACCAGGCGGCGGCTCGCCGCGGTCAGGCCCTAGTAGCGGACCGGCAGCCGGTGGACACCGCGGATCAGCATGCCGCGGCGCCAGGTCAGGGTGGCGGGGTCCGCGTCGAGCGCGAGGTCCGGGCAGCGTTCCAGCAGGGTGCGGATCGCGGTCCGGCCCTCGATACGGGCCAGCGGGGCGCCGAGGCAGTAGTGGATCCCGTGGCCGAACGCCAGATGGCCCTGGGCGGAGCGGTGGATGTCGAAGGTGTCGGGCTCCTCGAAACGTTCCGGGTCGCGGTCCGCGGAGGCCAGCGCCACCAGGACCGGCTCACCGCTCGGGATGACCGTGCCGCCGATGTCGACGGGCTGGGTGGTGAACCGCCAGGTGGAGGTCTCGACGGGCCCGTCGTAGCGCAGCATCTCCTCGATGGCGCCGTCCAGCAGCGAGGGGTCGGCGCGCAGCTCGGCGAGCTGGCCGGGGTGCCGGAGCAGCGCCAGCACCCCGTTGGAGATCAGGTTGACGGTCGTCTCGTGTCCGGCGACCAGGAGCAGGAAGGCCATTCCGACGAGTTCCTCGGCCGACAGCTGGTCGCCGTCCTCGTGCCGGGTGCGGATCAGGGCGCTCATCAGGTCGTCGGCGGGGGCGCTGCACCGTTTGTCCTCGATGAGCTCCACCAGGTAGGCGCCCATGGCCTCCACCGCGGCGTTCTCCGCCTCGGCGCCGGCCTGCCCGACGATCACGTTGGACCAGTGCCGGAACGCCTCGCGGTCCAGCGACGGGACGCCGAGCAGTTCGCAGATGACGGTCATCGGGAGCGGGAAGGCGAGCGCGTCCACGAGGTCGGCGCGGCCCAGCGGCAGCATCTCGTCCAGCAGTTCATCGGTGATCTGCTGGACCCGGGGCCGCAGTGACTCGACGCGGCGGGCGGTGAACTCCTTGGCCACGAGCTTGCGGAGCCGGGTGTGCTGCGGTGCGTCGGCCTCCAGCATGTTGGCGCTGATGGCGCCCGGTTCGGCGAGCGGGTCCAGGCTGCGCCAGCTCTTGCTGAAGCGGGGGTCGGCGAGCGCCGAACGCACCGCCTCATGGCCGACGACGAGCCACAGGTCGCCGTTGTCGACGGTGCGGACCCGGTGGACCGGGCCCTGTTCCCGCAGCTTGGCGTAGATCGGGTACGGGTCGGCGGTGAACTCCTCGCCGTAGACGGTCAGATCGACGATCTCGGACATGCCCGGAACCTCCCCCTGGTCAGGCCGGTTTGCCTTGCTCCGCACGGTAACCGGCCGTCGGCGGAGCGCGCCTCCCCCTCACGGAGGAGTACGGCGGGCAGGAGGTCAGGGACGAGCGGTTCGGGGGGCGGGGGTCAGCGGGCCAGGGGGGTCAGCGGGCGTCCGCCAGGCGGGCCAGCAGCTCCGTCAGCCGCTTGGCGACGGTGTCGCGGTCTCCTTCGGTGAGCTCAGGTCCCATCCCGCAGGCGACGGCGCCCGCGGCGATCCAGTCCGGCGCGGTGTCGACCGTGATGCCGCCGGCGGGCAGCAGGGCAGCCTGCGGCAGCGCGGCGCGCACGTCCTTGATCCAGCCGGGGGCGTAGCCGGACGCGGGGAAGAGCTTGAGCGCGTCCGCGCCGAGTTCCATGGCGCGGACCATCTCGGTGGGCGTCGCCACGCCGGGGAAGACCGGCACGCCGTAGCGGTGACCGGTCCGGATGACGCCCTCGTCCAGACTCGGCGACACCAGGAAGCGGGCTCCGGCGTCGACGGCCATCCGGGCGGAGGTGGCGTCCAGTACGGTGCCCGCGCCGATGATCGCGTCATCGCCGACCTCACGGACGAGGGTGGTCACCGCCTCGAGCGCGAAGGGCGTGGTGAGCGAGATCTCCAGTGTGGTCAGCCCGGCCGAGAGCAACGTGTCGGCCACCGCGGCGGCCTGGTCGTAGCTCTCGCTGCGGACGATGGCGAAAACCCGCTGGGCCAGCGCGGCCCGGGTGATCTCCCAGCGATACACGGCGGATCGCCGTCCTTCCTCGGTGCTGTGGAACGGGGGCGGATCATCGTCTCCCTGGAACGCTATCGGGTGCCTCTGACACCGGGGCCCGCGGTTCGCGGGGATGTGTCCGGTCCGTAACACGCGAAAGCGCGGGGCGGGCGCCGGAGGAAAGTCCGGCGCACGCCCCGCGCACTGGGGTCGGAAGGCGGTGGGCAGGGGGCTCAGCGGCTGCTCAGCAGGCGCTGGGACCGGTGCCCGGAAAGGTGCTCGGAAAGGTGCTCGGACGGGTGCTCAGCAGCTGAAGTTGACCAGCTTGAACGACGCGTAGTGGTCGGCGGTGTAGTAGTCCTCGTCGACCGCCTGGCCGGTGATGATCCGGCGGGCACCACGGGTCGGCGACCCGGGGGTGACGACGGTGTACTCGTGGTAGTAGCCGCTGGTGTGACTGGGCAGCAGCTGTTCCTGGTTCCGGAACACGACGCCGTCCTGCGAGTACGGGAACGGCCCGCCCTCGTCGATGAGGTCGAGGGTGTGGTGGGCCTGCGACGGCAGCGCCGAGTAGCA
This sequence comes from Streptomyces sp. RKAG337, assembly GCF_023701715.1. NCBI lineage: Bacteria > Bacillati > Actinomycetota > Actinomycetes > Kitasatosporales > Streptomycetaceae > Streptomyces > Streptomyces sp. RKAG337. The sequence continues at coordinate 1,394,663 of NZ_JAJOZA010000001.1, forward strand.
GATGCTGCCCACCGCATCGACCGTCACCGTGGCGGACGAGCCGACGGCGGCGGAGGTGGGGGCGAGGGCGGCGGGCGAGGCGGCGACCGCCGGGCCGCCGACGAGGAGGGCGCCCGCGAGGACGGCGAGCGCGCCGATACGAGTGAGACGTGGGGTTCTCATGGCACCACCATGACGCGCGTAGACCTGGCCCCGTCAATCCCAATGACACACTGTTTTCCAGGAGTTAACCGGTCGCGGCGGAGTTGTGAACACACCGGCGCCGCCCCGGCGCGGTCGGCCCGAGTGACCGGCCGCTCAGCCCTGGTGGGTGGAGAACAGCCCGCCCGTCGGACCCTGCTTGTCACCGCCCTGGGCCTTCTTCAGCGCGTTGGCCAGACCCTCGATCGTCATCGACTGCAGGATGACGCGGCCGTCGCCCTCCAGGGTGGCCAGCGACAGCCCCTCACCGCCGAAGACCGCGTTCATCAGCCCCTGCCGGTCGAGGCCGCCGATCCGCTGCACCCCGTACTCGATGCCTTCCTCGAAGGCCACGATGCAGCCGGTGTCGACCTCGATCCGGCCGCCGAAGTCCGCGGGGTTCAGGTCGATGAAGTTCCCCGCGCCCGCGATGATCACCGTGCCGTGCCCGGTGAACTTCTCCAGGATGAAGCCCTCGCCGCCGCTGCGGCCGGTCCGTCCGCCCTGGAAGGCGATACCGAAGTGGACGGTCGACTCGGCGGCCACGAAGGCGTCCTTCTCGGCGAACCAGGCCCGTGACCCGTCCAGCTCCAGGGCCCGCATCTCGCCGGGCAGCACACCGGCGAAGCCGACGGTGCCCTCGCCGCCGGACGCGGAGAAGTACTGGAAGGCGAGGCTCTCGCCCGCGAGCGCCCGCTGTCCCGCCTGCATGGCGGTGCCCATCGCCTGGCGCAGCATGCCGCTCATGCCGCCGGCCGCGCCGCCGCCCGGCTGAGGGGCCCCCGGCAGGCCGCCCGGCTGGACGCCGCCGGGGCCCGACAGCCGGGTCTCCATGGTGACGTTCGACGTCTTGAACAGGAACTTCCCCGCCTCGCAGTACACCGTCTGACCTGGCTGAAGGGTGCATACGGTCATCTGCATGGCAGTGCCGACGATCTGCTGCTGCAGGGTCACAGCGGGGCTCCTTGGCGGGACGAGGTGCGACGAGGCGGGAGCGTCCGATTGCTCCCGCTTCGTCAACGTACCTCCAGGCGGGCCTCCCGGACGGTTGGGTTCCGGTTCCAGGGCGCGCCGCCGGAGTCGAGCAGTCTGGCGAGCGGCAGGGTGGCCGCGCCGACCGTGACCGCGTCGGGTCCGAGCCGTCCCATCTCGATGGAGGTCTGGGCGCACGGGTGGTGCAGCGCGTAGGCCACCGCCGCCTCGCGGACGGCCGGCAGCAGCCGGGGGCCGATCATGAGCCCGGCCCAGCCGCCGATCACGATGCGCTCGGGGTTGAAGAGGTTGATCAGGTCGGCGATGCCCGCGCCCAGGTACTCGGCGGTCTCCGCCAGCAGCGCGGCCGCGGACGGGTCCTCGTCGGCGGCGGCCAGCAGGGCCGTGAGGCCCACTTCCTCGCTCTGCCCCTCCGGGGCCCTGCCCCAGCGCTCCAGCAGCGCCTCGGCGCCGACGTAGGCCTCCAGGCAGCCGCGGGCGCCGCAGCGGCAGAGCCGGCCGCCCACCTGGAGCGTGGTGTGCCCCCACTCCCCCGCGCTGCTGGTGGCCCCCCGGTACGGCTTGCCGTCGGCGACCACGCAGGCGCCGACGCCCGAGCCGAGCAGCGCGATGACGGCGCTGCTCGCGCCGCGTCCTGCACCGAACCACATCTCGGCCTGGCCGAGCGTCTTCGCGCCGTTGTCGATGTAGAGCGGCAGGTCGGTGCCGGCCCGCAGCAGACGGCCGAACGGGACCGCGTTCCAGCCGATGGTCTGGCCGTGCACGACGATGCCCTCACCGCCGCCGAGGTCGACCCCCGAGCCGCCCGAACCGCCGCCGGAGCCGCCCGAACCGGCGGATCCGCCCGGCCCGTTGGCGCCGTCACCCTGCTCGACGATGCCGGGGACCCCGACGCCCACCCCGAGCACATCGCTCTCGGAGATGCCCGCGTCGCGGACGACGGCCGACAGACCGTCGAGAATCAGCCGTACGACGTGGTCGACGTCATGGCCGCTGTCCGACAGCGGCAGGTCCGCGGCGGCGAGTTCGGTGAGGGCGAGGTCGAACAGCTCGACCCGGACGCGGGTCTCGCCGACGTCCACCCCCACGACGCAGCCGTAACCGGCGGCGACCCTCAGCAGGATCCGCGGCCGTCCGCCGTCGGAGTCGACGGAACCTGCCTCCTCGACCAGCCCGTCGGCGATCAGATCGCCGACGACGTTGCTGATCGATCCCGCGCTCAGCCCGGAGTCCCGTCCCAACTCCTGGCGACTGAGTGGTCCTTCGAAATACAGGTGGCGCAACAGCGCCGACCGGTTGCCGCGCCGCAGGTCACGCACGGTTCGTTTGCCTCGATCTGCCATCCGGTCCTCCTCCCCTGGCTCCCCGGCTGAAATCTATCGGTGCGCGAAGTCTTGACGCCACCTTTTCTCACAAGTTAAATCACGCCCTGAAATAAGACACGGCGCCTGTTCACTTCTTGAACTGATCCAGACCTGTTCCCGACCTGTTCCTGACGTCTTCCGGACCCGTTCCTGTCAGGTTCCGCACCAGTCCAGACCCGTTCCCGTTCCGTAGCGATCCCACCCCTGAGAGGGGACCGTCATGCGTACCTACCACCGGGCAGTCGCGGCCACCGCCATCGCCGCAGCGATGGCACTCACCGCTTCCGCCTGCGGCGGCGGCTCCAGCAGCAACGACAGCGGCGGCAACAGCAGCCCCAAGACACTGACGTACTGGGCGAGCAACCAGGGCACCAGCCTGGAGAACGACAAGCAGGTACTGGAGCCGGAGCTCAAGAAGTTCGAGCAGCAGACCGGGATCAAGGTCAAGCTGGAGGTCGTCCCCTGGTCCGACCTGCTCAACAGAATCCTGGCCGCGGCCACGTCGGGCCAGGGGCCCGACGTGCTGAACATCGGCAACACCTGGTCGGCGTCCCTCCAGGCCACCGGCGCGCTGCTCCCGTTCGACGCCGCCACCTTCTCCAAGATCGGCGGCAAGGACCGCTTCGTCAGCGCCGCGCTCGCCGCCGCCGGCGCCCAGGGCAAGGACCCGGCCGCCGTGCCGCTGTACTCGCTGGCCTACGGGCTCTACTACAACAAGAAGATGTTCGCCGACGCGGGCATAGCCGCCCCGCCGACGACCTGGGACGAACTGGTCGCCGACGGCAAGAAGCTCACCAAGGGCGGCAAGTACGGCCTCGCCGTCGAGGGCGGCAACGGCTCGGAGAACATCCACCACGCCTTCGTCCTCGCCAAGCAGCACGGCTCGGACTTCTTCGACGCCTCCGGCAAGGCCACCTTCGACACCCCGGAGAACGTCGCCGCCGTCAAGCAGTACATCGACTTCATCGGCAAGGACAAGATCGCGGCCCCCGGCAACGCCGAGTACTCCGCCAACCAGTCCCTCGCCGACTTCGCGACCGGCAAGGCCGGCATGCTGATGTGGCAGGCCGCCGCCTCCTCGCTGAAGTCCCACGGCATGAAGCCCGAAGACTACGGCGTGGCGCCGGTTCCGTTCCAGACCGCGGGCGCCACGGGTGCGACCGCCATCAACTCGATGGTCGCCGGCATCAACCTCGCCGTCTTCAAGAACACCAAGAACCTCGACGGCTCCCTGAAGTTCGTCAACTTCATGACCAGCCCCGCCGAGCAGAAGACCCTCAACGCCACCTACGGCTCGCTGCCGCCGGTCAAGGACGCGCAGAGCGACCCGGCGTTCTCCACACCCGACCTGAAGACGCTCGCCGAGGTGCTCGCCAAGAGCGCCGCCCCGCTGCCGCAGGTCCCCAACGAGAGCCAGTTCGAGACGCTCGTCGGCACCGCGATGAAGGAGCTCTTCGCGCAGGCCGCCTCAGGCAAGGACGTCACCACCGATTCCGTGAAGAACGCCCTCACCAAGGCCCAGCAGCAGATGCCGGCCTCGTGATCGCGCGACTGCGCCGGATCGGCCTGCCCTACCTGCTCCTGCTTCCCGCGCTGCTGCTCGAACTGCTGATCCACCTCATCCCGATGATCGTCGGCATCGTGATGAGCTTCAAACAGCTCACCCAGTTCTTCATCCGCGACTGGGGCGCCGCGCCCTGGGCCGGCCTGGACAACTACCGCGTGGCGGTGGACTTCGACGCCCCGGTCGGCCAGGCGCTGCTGCACTCGTTCTGGGTCACCCTCTGCTTCACCGTCCTCGCCGTGGGACTGTCCTGGCTCCTCGGCACCGCGGCGGCGATCCTCATGCAGGACGCCTTCCGCGGCCGGGGATTCCTGCGGGCGATCTTCCTGGTCCCGTACGCGCTGCCGGTCTACGCGGCCGTCATCACCTGGTCGTTCATGTTCCAGCGCGACACGGGCCTGATCAACCATGTGATCCACGACCAGCTGCACCTCACCTCCGAGCGGTCGTTCTGGCTGATCGGCGACAACAGCTTCACCGCCCTCGTCACCGTCTCCGTATGGCGCTCGTGGCCGTTCGCCTTCCTGTGCCTGATGGCAGGGCTGCAGAACATCCCGCGTGAGCTGTACGAGGCGGCGTCGATGGACGGCGCGGGCGTCTGGCAGCAGATCCGCCGGATCACGCTGCCGTCGCTGCGGCCGGTCAACCAGGTGCTGGTGCTGGTGCTCTTCCTGTGGACGTTCAACGACTTCAACACGCCCTACGTGCTGTTCGGCAGATCGGCGCCGGAGGCCGCCGACCTGATCTCCATCCACATCTACCAGTCGTCCTTCATCACCTGGAACTTCGGCTCCGGCTCGGCCATGTCCGTCCTCCTGCTGCTGTTCCTGCTGGTCATCACGGCCGTCTATCTACTGGTCACATCACGCAGGAGGGATGCGGCCGATGCGTAAACCCCCTCCCCCGTCCCCGATGGCGCAGCCGAAGTCGTTCATCTGGACCCGGCGGATCTTCCTCACCCTGCTCACGGTCTTCACGCTCGCCCCGGTGTACGTGATGCTCAGCTCCTCGCTGAAACCGCTGCAGGACGTGCAGGGCTCCTTCCGGTGGATCCCGAGCGGCTTCACGTTCCGGCCGTACATCGACATCTGGCACACGGTCCCGCTCGCCAAGTACTTCGTGAACTCGGTGATCGTCTCGGTCAGCGCGACCGTGGCCTCGGTGGCCGTGGCGATCTTCGCCGCCTACGCCGTCAGCCGGTACCGCTTCAAGGGCCGCAAGCTCTTCACGGTGACGGTGCTGTCCACCCAGATGTTCCCGGGCATCCTCTTCCTCCTCCCGCTCTTCCTGATCTTCGTCAACATCGGGAACTCGACGGGGATCGCCCTCTACGGCAGCCGCGGCGGCCTCATCCTCACCTATCTGACGTTCTCGCTCCCCTTCTCCATCTGGATGCTCGTCGGCTACTTCGACTCCATCCCGCGCGATCTCGACGAGGCCGCGATGGTGGACGGCTGCGGCCCGCTCGGCGCGCTGTTCCGCGTCGTCGTCCCGGCCGCCGTCCCCGGCATCGTCGCGGTGTCGGTGTACGCCTTCATGACGGCCTGGGGCGAGGTGCTCTTCGCGTCGGTGATGACGAACGACACCACCCGCACCCTCGCCGTCGGCCTGCAGGGATACGCCACCCAGACCGACGTGTACTGGAACCAGGTCATGGCCGCCTCACTCGTCGTGAGCGTGCCCGTGGTCGCCGGATTCCTGCTGCTCCAGCGCTACTTGGTCGTCGGACTCACCGCCGGCGCCGTCAAGTGACCACCACCGAAAGGCTGCTCGTGAACGACCTCAGCGCTCTCCCCGCCGACTTCATCTGGGGCGCGGCCACCGCCGCCTACCAGATAGAAGGAGCGGTGGACGAGGACGGCCGGTCCCCCTCGATCTGGGACACCTTCTCCCACACCCCGGGCAAGGTGGCGGACGGTGACACCGGCGACGTGGCCTGCGACCACTACCACCGGGTACCCGAGGACATCTCCCTGATGGGCGATCTCGGCCTGGACGCCTACCGGTTCTCCATCGCCTGGCCCCGTGTCATGCCGCAGGGCGGCGGGCCGGTCAACGCGGCCGGACTCGCCTTCTACGACCGGCTCACCGACTCCCTCCTCGAAGCGGGCATCACCCCCTTCCCGACCCTTTACCACTGGGACCTGCCCCAGGCCCAGCAGGACCGGGGCGGCTGGCCGGAGCGGGAGACCGCGGAGCGGTTCGGCGAGTACGCGTCGGTGGTCGCCGAAGCCCTCGGCGACCGCGTCCACGACTGGGCGACGCTCAACGAGCCGCTCTGCTCGTCCTGGATCGGCCACCTCGAAGGCAAGATGGCCCCCGGACTCACCGACATCACCGCCGCGGTCCGCGCCTCGTACCACCTGCACCTGGGCCACGGCCTCGCCGTCCAGGCGATCCGCGCCGCCAACCCGAACGCCCGGATCGGCATCGTCAACAACCTCAGCCCCTGCGAGCCCGCCACCGACCGCGAGGCCGACCAGGCCGCCGCGATCCGCGCCGACGGCCACACCAACCGCTGGTGGCTCGACCCGATCCACGGCCGCGGCTACCCGCAGGACATGGTCGACCTGTACGGCGTCGACCTCCCGATCCGGACCGGCGACCTCGACACCATCGCGGCCCCGCTCGACTGGCTCGGCGTCAACTACTACTTCCGCAACGTCATCGCCGACGACCCCACCGGCCTGCCGCCACGTGCCAAGCAGGTGTACCTGCCGGGCGTCCGGCGCACGGCGATGGACTGGGAGGTCTACGGCGACGGCCTGGAGCAGCTGCTCGTCCGGGTCTCCGAGGAGTACGGGGCCCAGCGGATCTTCGTCACCGAGAACGGCTCCGCCTACCCCGACACCGTCGGCCCCGACGGCCAGGTCGACGACCCGGAGCGGCAGGCCTACCTGGAGGAGCACCTCGCGGCCTGCGCCAGGGCGGTGCGCCGCGGCGCACCGCTGGCCGGCTACTTCGCGTGGTCGCTGCTGGACAACTTCGAGTGGGCCTACGGCTACGACAAGCGCTTCGGCCTGATCCACGTCGACTACCCGACGCAGAAGCGCACCATCAAGGGCAGCGGCCGCCGCTACGCCGACATCATCACCGCCCACCACCGCCGCGCCCGCCGCGCGGCCTGACGGTTCGCTTGCAGCTGTGCCCGGCATCCGTCCCGCACGGGGAGGACGGATGCCGGGCCTTCAATCGAGCGCGGGTCCCAGCCGGCAGCGGACCTGCTTCCCCACCGGCGACCGCGCCACCCGCCACCCCGACGTGAGCAGGTCCACGAGCGCCAGCCCCCGCCCGGACTCGGCGTCGGCGTCATCCATCGCCACCGCCCGCCGGCGCGGCACCCCGGCCGGCTCCGGATCGTGCACCCCCAGCAGCACCGCGCCCCGCGCGACCGAAACCTCCACGACGAGCGGCACCCACTCCCCACAGGCCCGCACGGAGTTCCCGACCAGCTCGGACACGACGAGCTGCGCACTCTCCGCCGTCCCGGCATCGACCCCGGCGGAGGCGAGGGTCTTCCCGGTCAACTCGCGGATGGCACGGAGGTTGTCGCCAGAGGCGACGAGATGGACGACGAAGCCGTGGGGTCTGGTGCGGAGGTAGAAGCCGGGGGTTGGGGGACCGTGCGCTTCCGCCATGTTGCACATGGCACCTCCACTGGCAGTGTCGGACGAGGTCGCGCCGAGCGCCGGGTCACTGACCCTGCGTGACGGCATTTTGATGGTGGCTCTTTTCCGATTGCATCGCAAGTTTTCTACCCAAGATGAGTGACGCTTCCTCATTTACCGTTCTCCGCAACCTGGTTGCTGGTGTAGGACTGCGGTTATGCCCAACTCTCCGCTGATCCCGACCGTCCGGCGCCGTCGCCTCGGCGCAACTCTGCGGCGGCTGCGCAACGACGCCGGACTGACGCTCGACGAAGCCGCTACCGCCATGGGGTGGAAGGGCCCGAAGATGTCGAAGATCGAGAACGCCGCACAGGCCATCCGACCGGCGGAGGTCGGCTCACTGCTTCAGATCTACGGCGTCGGCGATCACGAAGTGCGCGCAGCACTGGAGAACCTGGCGAAGGACGCGAGCAAGAAAGGCTGGTGGCAGACGTACAGCGGCATCGTCGCGCCCGCTTACGCCGATTACATCTCGCTGGAGTCCGACGCCGAGCAGATCTGCGAGTGGGCGCCCCTCGTGGTCCCGGGACTCTTGCAGACGGCGGCCTACGCGCGCGAGAACATCGCGGGCATCACGACATCGCGAACCCCCGACGACATCGCAGCACTGGCCGAGGTCCGACTGGCACGCCAGTCGGTACTCACGCGGCCGGGAAGTCCGCTGGAGTTGTGGGTGATCATCCACGAGGCGGCCCTGCATCAGCGGTTCGTGGTGCGCCCAGCAACCATGCGCGAGCAACTGCGCCGGCTCCTCGACACAGCCGAGATGCCGAACGTGACGATCCAGTTGATGCCGTTGGACTGCACCACCCATCCGGGCGTCGTGGGTGGATTCTCCATCGTCTCGTTCCCCGGCCCCATCCCTGACGTGGTCCTGCTGGAAAACCTGAGCGGAGCGGCATACGTTGAGGGCGATGAAGCTGTGCCCTTCACCAAAGCGTTCGAGCGGATCCGCGCGACAGCGCTGCCGGTGGAAGACTCACTCGCCCGTATCGCGCAGATGGAAGAAGGCCACAGACAGTGAACGGACCCAAGGCGGAGCTGTACGCGCACGACCTCTCCGCCGCCGCCTGGCGTAAGTCCTCCGCCAGCGGAGCCGAGAACAACTGCGTGGAGATCGCCGATCTCCCCAACGGCGCCGTCGCCGTCCGCGACTCCAAGAACCCCGGCCGGGAGCCCCTCCGCTTCGACGCGGCCGAGTGGGCCGCCTTCCGGGAAGGCGTCATCGCCGGGGAGCTCTGACCGTCCGGCCTGCTGCGTGGCTGGGGTTCCGACAGTGCGAAGGGGTGCGTCTGCGGCGCTGCGCACCTTGACCGGGCGGAGGGGAGGCCCCGGCGCTGCGCGCCTGCCAGTGAAGCGGCCCGCTGCGCGGCCCGAGCCAAGCGATCCGGTCCGCTGCGCTCCCCGGGCGGAGTGGGGGTGGCATATGGCCGGTGAGGCGGCGCGGCTTGTCGGGGGCCCGGAAGGCGCACCGCGCGTGCTTCGGATCAGCTTGCGTGGCCGGACTGCCGCTATAGCGGCGTTTGACCGTCCTTAGCTTGTCTTTTGACCTCCGGAGGCCGTGCCCACGTCCGGCGAATGCCCATCTGAGCGATCAAGTACGGAACGCCGTTTGAGGCCGGAAGCCACGAGACAAGCTCACCGGATCGCACCCCACTCAGGGCGACGGCTGGCTACCGAGTAGCTCGTCGACTGTCATCGAACCGGACATGGTCGCGCCCAGCCAGTCCGCCAAGGTCATGCCTTGCCGCCAGTGTTCGCTCTCGTGGTTGCACCACATCGGCCCGGCAGGATCGCGGAAGTCCACCAGAGACCAGACGGTGCAGCCCCAGTCGTAGACCGGGACCAGACCTGCAGGGATCCGGCCCGAAGGGTCCGGCCCATCGCGATAGATCTCCGCCAACTCGCTCCAGTCGCCCTGGGAAGCCCCGCCCCGAACGCCCAGGATGCCCTCACCAGGGCCGAAGCCACCATTCGCCACCTCCAGATAGAGGCGCCTCAGCAGCGGCGGGAGAGGGAAGCCGATGACCGACTCCGCCTCCTCGACCACCACCGACGTAGCAGGCAAAGGCAAGCCGCGAGCACCAGCGAAGCCACGTACAGCAGCGACAACCTCATCATCCGTCACACGGGCATCATCCCAGTTCCGATCTCGGCAACCACCTCACCTACCGCGAGACCCACAACTCAAGGCGCCACCCAACGACTGCGCGGTTAAACTCAAGCGGAGTGATCCGGGCCATCCAAAACACGCCCTCGTAGGACCCGCAGGAGATCCCTCGGCACACCGGCACCACATCCGGCCGAGGACGGTGGACCAAACCGCCACCCGCAGAGCACCACGCGCTCAACCCGCTCCAGCCCCGCCAAGGGAAGCGCAGCGGACCGGGATCGCTTCGCGCCGGGCCGCGCAGCGGGCCGATCCGCTGGCAGGCGCAACGCCGGGGCCTCCCCCTCCGCCCGGTCAAGGCGCGCAGCGCCGCAGAAGAGCCGCTCCGCATGCCCGGACCCCAGCTAGCACCCGCCCGCCGCCACCCCTCACTCCCGAGTCGTCAAAAAGGCTCGTTCTACAGCCAGTTGCCCCAGCCGAAGGTGACCAGATACGTCCGTCGGAGTGCGTTCGCGCCGCGGGCCCCCCGCAGGACCATGACCGCTAGCGTCACAGCGAACAGCGTCGCGAATGACCCTGCGACCAGAACGCCCATGGCGGGCTCTGTCAAAAGCCCCATGATCGCGCTCACGAGCAGCACAGCGCCCAGGCCCACATGCGCGGCGGGGAAGTCGGCGCGTAGCGCCTCGCGTGCCTGCTTGCGAGCCAGCTGCACATCGGTGTCGTAGCGCTCCCGTGCCGCCTGCGGCTCGGCTGCCGGGCCTTCGGGCCACTCCTGCATGCGGTGGTCTCCCTCGTTCCCTCGAAGCGTCCCGCGAGGATACGCGTCAAAGACGTCGACCGCCCTCGGCCGACTACTCGTTACTCGGCCGGGGGCGGTCAACGTGCGCACGGACAGCCAGCTGTCAGCTGATTTCTTCGGTGCGGGTGGTGAGCTGTTCGGCACCCCGCGCGGTGAGGGAGCCGTGCAGGCGCAGGCGGGAGATGCCGCCGTCGGGGAAGATGTCGATCCGCACCCGGGTGGCCGGGACCGGATTGACCAGGAAACGGTGCACCGTGTCCGGCTGGAGCTTGGTCCGCGGCAGCAACTGCGTCCACTCGTCCGAACCGTCGTCCTGCACGAACAACGCCGCCCAGCCCGCCGAGTTCCCCTTCAGATACGCCGTGTCGATCTCCACCGCCCGCACCACACCCTGCGCCACGAGCCGGTACTGCACCCAGTCATTGCCCTTGTCCCGGCGACGACGCGTCTCCCACCCGTCATCCATCTTCCTTGAGCGCCCCGGCAGGATCGTATTGACCGGCGAGGAATAGAAACGATCCGAGGCGTCCTCCACCGTGCCGCCGTTCTCCAGCGCCACCAGGTCGAACGTGCCCAGCTCCGCCAACCACCCCGGATCCGGCGCCACCTCCCCATACACCCGCAGACGAGCCACACCACCGTCCGGGTGCTGGTTCAACCGCAGATGCGTGAACCGCCGATCCACCTCCACCGTGAACCCGTTCGCCGCATGACCACCCACCGCAGTACGCGGCACGATCGTCGTCCACTCCACACCGTCCGCCAGCAGATCCTCCGGCGACGCCGACAACGAGTGCGCCGTCGCCTCGATCGACACCGACTGCGGGTAGTTGCCCCGGAAGTGCGCGGTGTCCACCACGATCCCCCGGATCACCCCCGGCGCACCCAACCGGATCAACGCCCAGTCATGATCCGCATCCACCGGATGCGGGGCATCCGTGCCGGTGCCCCGGCGGCGGCGGGTCTCCCAACCGTCCATGATCTTGCCCTTGTGCCCGAAGTGCTCCGGATCAAAATGCGCCGGCTCCGGGATCAGCAGATTCTCCCGCTCCGCGAAGAACTCATCATTCGCCGCGATCACCTCCGCACCCAACCGCCGATCCGCCAAATCCACCAGATCCGTGAACGGCAACTCCGCACGACGGTAATCCCCATACGGATCACCCCCACCGAACGGCCGCGCATCACCGGTGAAAGAAGTCGAGGTCATGCGTTCTCCCGGGTGATCAGGCGGCCGGTGGGCTCGTTCGTGACGCCGTTCTCGGCGATCAGTTCGCCGCGCAGCCAGGTGCTGCGGACGACGCCGTGCAGGGTTTTGCCGGCGTAGGCGGTGATGCGGTTGCGGTGGTAGAGCTCGGCGGGGTCGACCGTGAAGGTCTCGTCCGGGGCGAGGACCGCGAAGTCGGCGTCGTAGCCGGCGGCGATGGCGCCCTTGGTGGAGAGCCCGACGAGGGCGGCGGGCGCCTGGGACATCCAGCGGGCGACGTCGGCGACGCTGTGGCCGCGGCGGCGGGCCTCGGTCCAGATGGCGGGCAGGCCGAGCTGGAGGGAGGAGATGCCGCCCCAGGCGGCGGCGAAGTCGCCGGTCTCCTTGACCTTGAGCTCGATCGTGGACGGCGAGTGGTCGGAGACGATGCAGTCGATCGTGCCGTCGGCCAGGCCCTCCCAGAGGGCGTCCTGGTTGGCTGCCTCACGGATCGGCGGGCAGCATTTGAACTCGGTGGCGCCGTCCGGGACTTCCTCGGCCGTGAGGGTGAGGAAGTGCGGGCAGGTCTCGACGGTGAGCTTGACGCCCTCCCGCTTCGCCGCGGCGATGAGCGGCAGCGCGTCGCTGGACGACAGGTGCAGAACGTGCACCCGCGCGTTCAGCCGCTTGGCGAGGGTGATGAGCCCCTCGATGGCGGCGTTCTCGGCGGCGCGGGGCCGGGAGGCGAGGAAGTCCGCGTAGTGCGGGCCGCTGCGCTGCGGGGCGCCGTCGATGAGCTGGGGGTCCTCGGCGTGGACGATCAGCAGCCCGTCGAAGCGGGAGAGCTCCGTCAGCGCGTCCGCCAGTTCCTCCGGGGAGAGCTGCGGGAACTCGTCGACGCCGGAGTGCAGCAGGAAGCACTTGAAGCCGAAGACGCCGGCGTCGTGCAGCGGCTGGAGGTCCTTGATGTTGCCGGGGACGGCACCGCCCCAGAAGCCGACGTCGGTGTGCACCTTGCCGCGCGCGGTGTCCTGCTTGACGGCGAGGTTCTCGACGGTCGTGGTCGGCGGGATGCTGTTGAGCGGCATGTCGACGAGCGTCGTGATGCCGCCGGCCGCGGCGGCGCGGGTGGCGGAGGCGAAGCCCTCCCACTCGGTGCGTCCGGGGTCGTTGATGTGCACATGGGTGTCGACCAGGCCAGGGAGCAGCGCGTCGTCACCGAGGTCGACGAGCCGGGCCCCTTCCGGGACGTCGGCGTCGTACGCCCACACGGCGGCGATCGTGCCGCCGCTGACCGCGACCGCGGCCGGGCGCTCCCCTTCGGGTGTGACGACCCGAGTCGAGCGCAGGACCATTTCCACCACGTGCGGCCTCCAAATTTCAACGTTCTGTTGAACGAATGTGCAGGACAGGGCGGTGAACCGTCAAGGGCATGTAAGATTCCACAAAGCGGAATTCACATTTCACCACAGCCTCCGTAGCTAGCTACAGGAGAAGGCCCGCAAGAGATCAATTAGCCGAGGTCGGCCGGTAGGCTTCGCCAATCATCTACCGCTCGCCCAACCGCTCAGAGGAGATCGCACGTGTCGTCAGACCGCGCAGGAGGCGTTCAGTCGCTCGAACGTGCCTTCGACCTGCTGGAGCGGATGGCCGACGCGGGCGGCGAGGTCGGCCTGAGCGAGCTCTCCGCCAGCAGCGGGCTCCCGCTGCCCACCATCCACCGGCTGATGCGCACCCTGGTCGACTGCGGCTACGTACGGCAGCAGCCGAACCGCCGGTACGCGCTCGGCCCGCGGCTGATCCGGCTCGGTGAGAGCTCCGCCAAGCTGCTCGGCACCTGGGCCCGCCCCTTCCTCGCCGAGCTCGTGGAGACGACCGGCGAGACGGCGAACATGGCACTGCTCGACGGGGACGAGATCGTCTACGTCGCCCAGGTGCCGTCCCGCCACTCCATGCGGATGTTCACCGAGGTCGGACGCCGGGTGCTGCCGCACTCCACCGGCGTGGGCAAGGCGCTGCTGGCGCATGTGCCGCCGGACGAGGTCCGCGCGCTGCTGGCCCGTACCGGGATGCCCGCCGCGACCGAGAAGACGATCACCAACGCGGACGATTTCATAAGCGAGCTGGAGAAGATCCGCGAGGCCGGCTACGCGGTGGACGACAACGAGCAGGAGATCGGGGTCCGCTGCCTGGCGGTCACCGTCCCCGACTCCCCCACCGCTGCTGCCATCTCGATCTCCGGGCCGGCGGGCCGGGTCACCGAGGTCGCCACGGAGAAGATCATCCCCATCCTGCAGGACATCGCCCTGCAGCTGTCACACGCCCTCGCCAGCGCCGGGGCCGGCACCAGCGCCTGATCCGAAGAGGTCGACGGCCCTGCGCAACTCGGCCAGGGCCACGGCCAGCGCACTCACCGAACCCAGCGCCGCGGCGACCAGCAGCAGCGAGTGCCGCATCCGGTCGATCTCCAGGATCCCGGCGTCCGCGGCATTGGCCAGCGCGCCCAGTTCGTCCTCGGCTATCACTCGGTCCGGTAACTCCGACCGCAGGCCGGCCAGCTCCCGGCGCACCCGGGCGACGGACAGGCGCAGCGCCGTCACCCGGGGATCGTCCGCGCCGGACGCGGCCGCCGCCCTGACCTCCGCAGCCGTACGTGCGGCCGCACCACAGCTCTCATCGTTCACAGACCCCACCCCCCCACCTCCCACACCTCGGCGAGCGCGCCCCCCAGCGCCCCCGCGCGCGCCCCGGAGCGAGTCCGGGGCGCGCTCAGTTAACGCGAACCGATGCGCGGGACGCCATACGGACGACGAAATCCGCGCCAACTTCCTTGTGCGGCAAGCGACTTGGCGACAATTCCGGGCGGTCAGCCCTATGGCGTGACCGCGTTCCGCCAGACGGTGAGGTCCACGCTGATGAACTCACTCGTCGACCCCTTCGACGAGAAGGCGCGCACGGTGACCAGCCCCATGTGCCCCACCCCCGTCTTCACGCAGATCTGCGACCCCTTGACGAGCTTCTCCTCCAGGATGGACGTGGTGTACCGCGTGTTGGCGCGGCAGCCGGCCAGCGTGGCGGGCTCGCCGGACTGCAGCAGGGCCAGGGTGTTCTTGCCCTGACTGGTGGCAACGGCGGTGCCGTTGACGATGTCGCCCGCGAGGCCGAAGTCCCCCTCGTAGAACACGTCCTTCTTCGCCGGACTCGGCGGCTCGTCGGCGAAGGTGACCGAGTAGCCGACCGGGATGTTGAGGCCTGGGTACGAGGCGGGCTTGGGATCCGCCGGGACCGAGCTCTGCCCGGTCTGGTTCCCGGTCGTGCCGCCGCTGGCGGACGGCGTCCTGGTGCTCTGGTCGCTCGAGGACTTCTTGTCGTCCCCCTTGTTGACGGCCGAGTACACGGCGGAGCCGACCACGAGCGCGACGACGACCCCCGCGATGACCAGGCCCGTCTTCTTCTTTTTCGGCGGCAGCGGCAGAAAGCCGCCCGGCCTGCCGGGGCCGTGGGTGGGCGGATACGCGTAGCCGCCCACCGGCGGCCGGGGCTGCTGCGGGTGCTGCATCGGCTGCGCCTGCTGCGGGAACTGCTGCTGACCGGGCTGCGGGAGGCCGGGCTGCGGGAGGCCGGGCTGCGGCTGGGCCTGCTGCGGGTGCCCGGGCTGCGGGTGGACCGGCTGGTGATGCACCGGCTGGGTCGGCGGGTGGAGCGGGGGCGCGGTCGGCGGCACCGCCTGGGTGGGCTGATAACCCGGCTGCGGGGTCGACGGCGGTGCCTGCGGCGGGGCCGCGGGCTGGACCGGCTGCGGCGTAGGGGCCGCCGCCTGCGTCAGGTCGGCGGCGTAGGACTGCGGCAGCCAGCCGTCCGGGCGGCGCAGCGCCGGGTCCTTGGACGCCTGGCCGCACATCGCGATGATCTGGGCGGTGGACGGCCGGAGGGTCGGGTCCTTGATGAGGCAGCGGGTGACGATCTCGCGCAGTTCGCCCGGCAGCTCGGACAGGTCCGGCTCCTCGTGCACGATCCGGTAGAGGACGGCGTGCGAGGGCCCGTCGCCGAAGGCGGCACCGCCCATCGCGGCGAAGGCCGCGATCTGGCCCAGCGCGAAGATGTCGGTGGCCGGCGTGCAGCTCGTGCCGGCCGCCTGCTCCGGGGCCATGAACGACGGGGTGCCGACGCTGACGCCGGTGCCGGTGAGCGCGGTGGTGTCGGCGGCCCGCGCGATGCCGAAGTCGATGACCCGCGGTCCGTCGACGGCGAGCAGCACGTTGGACGGCTTGAGGTCCCGGTGCACGATGCCCGCGTGGTGGATCACCTGGAGCGCTTCGGCGATGCCGGCGATGAGCAGCAGAACGGTCGGCACCGGCATCGCGCCGTGATCGGCGACCGCCGCGTGCAGCGAGGGCCCCGCCACATAGGCGGTGGCCAGCCACGGGTGCGGGCCCTCGGTGTCGCTGTCGATCACCGGTGCGGTGTAGAGGCCCTGCACGCGCTGCGCGGCCAGCACCTCCTGACGGAACCGGCGGCGGAATTCGGGGTCCTCGGCGAACTCGGGACGGATCACCTTGATCGCCACCGGCCGGCCGCCGGGCGTGTAGGAGAGGTAGACCTTGCCCATCCCGCCGGCGCCGAGGCGGGCGCTGAGCAGGTATCCGGCGACGGTCTTCGGGTCCTCGTCCGTGAGCGGCTGGAAAACCTCAGGATCCGGGGCCGAGGTGTCCGCCACGGTGGCGGGCACCGGGCCCTGCTGATGATTCGTCACGTCTGCCCCTTGGCCTGCGAATACCCGTCCCTTACGGCGCCGAGCCTATCGAAGGCCGTCCTCCGCCCGCCGCCGTGAGGCCAAACGCCCGATGTGCCCCCCTTCGCCTCCGGCCGCCGCGTCCTGTAGGGAGGAGGCATGAAACCCATCGCACCGAGCGATTCCGCCCACCTTCCCTCCATCGCCGGCCTGCTGCTCGCGGCCGGCGGCGGGCGGCGCCTGGGCGGCCGCCCGAAGGCGCTGCTGGAGTACGCCGGCCGCCCGCTGGTCGAGCACGCGCTGCGCGGGCTGCGCGAGGCGGGCTGCGGGCCGGTGCACATCGTGCTCGGTGCGGCGGCCGACGAGGTCCGTGAGCGGGCCGAGCTGGCGGGCTGCGTCCTGGTCGACAACCCGGACTGGGCCGGCGGGATGGGCTCGTCGCTGCGCGCGGGCCTGCGGTCGCTGGCGGACACGGCGGAACAGCGGGCGGGCACCGGGGCGCAGGCGGTCGTCGTGGCATTGGTGGACCAGCCGGGGATCGGCGCGGGGGCGGTCGCCCGGGTGATCAACGCGTACCGGGGCCCGTCGAGCCTGGCGGCGGCCTCGTACGGGGGGCGGCGCGGCCATCCGGTGCTGTTCGGCGCGGACCGCTGGGCGGACATCGCGGAGCGGGCGACCGGCGATCAGGGCGCCCGCGACTACCTGAAACTGCACCAGGAGGCGATCACCCTCGTCGAGTGCGGTGACATCGCCGACCCCGCCGATATCGACACCCCTGATGACCTGCACCTTCTGAAACCCGTGAGCGAGCCCGCTGCACGGCGTGCCACAAAACGTTGATCTTCCGCAATGCGGATACTATGCTCCACCTCGCAGAAGCGCCCGTATTCCGGTACGGCCCGGCACCCCGTGCCATGGCCACGATCCGGCGGCCGCCCGGCACCCTTTGTCCCCTAGAGGAGTCAGCCATGTCCGCAGCAGTGCCGTCCTCGGCGGCCGTCGTCGCAGACGACGCACCCCCCGTCCCCCGCGCGGAGGAGGTGCTGACGCAGCAGGCCCTGACCTTCATCGCCGAGCTGCACCGCCGCTTCGCCCCGCGCCGAGCCGAGCTGCTCGCGCTTCGCAAGGAGCGCCGCACCGAGATCGCCCGTACCGGCACCCTGGACTTCCTCGCGGACACCGCACATGTCCGCGCGGGAGACTGGCAGGTGGCCCCGGCCCCGGCCGCGCTCAACGACCGCCGCGTCGAGATCACCGGTCCCACCGACCGCAAGATGACGATCAACGCGCTGAACTCCGGCGCGAAGGTCTGGCTCGCCGACTTCGAGGACGCCTCGGCTCCCACCTGGGAGAACGTCGTCGGCGGCCAGGTCAACCTGATCGACGCCTATGAGCGCCGGATCGACTTCTCCACCGAGCAGGGCAAGTCGTACGCGCTGAAGGACGAGGCGGAGCTGGCCACCGTCGTCATGCGCCCGCGCGGCTGGCACCTGGCGGAGCGGCACCTGACCGTCGACGGCGAGGCCGTCCCCGGCGCCTTCGTCGACTTCGGGCTGTACTTCTTCCACAACGCGACGCGGCTGATCGCCAAGGGCAAGGGTCCGTACTTCTACCTGCCCAAGACCGAGTCGCACCTCGAAGCGCGGCTGTGGAACGAGATCTTCGTCTTCTCGCAGGACTACGTGGGCATCCCGCAGGGCACCGTCCGCGCGACCGTCCTCATCGAGACGATCACCGCCGCGTTCGAGATGGAGGAGATCCTCTACGAGCTGCGCGACCACGCCGCGGGCCTGAACGCCGGCCGCTGGGACTACCTCTTCTCCATCGTGAAGAACTTCCGCGACGGCGGCGAGAAGTTCGTCCTGCCGGACCGCAACGCGGTGACCATGACCGCGCCCTTCATGCGCGCGTACACCGAGCTGCTGGTGCGCACCTGCCACAAGCGCGGCGCGCACGCGATCGGCGGCATGGCCGCGTTCATCCCCTCGCGCCGCGACGCCGAGGTCAACAAGGTCGCCTTCGAGAAGGTCAAGGCCGACAAGGACCGCGAGGCCGGCGACGGCTTCGACGGCTCCTGGGTCGCCCACCCGGACCTGGTGCCGATCGCCCGCGCCTCCTTCGACGCGGTCCTCGGCGACCGGCCGAACCAGAAGGAGCGGCTGCGCGAGGACGTCCACGTCACCGCCGACCAGCTGCTGGCCATCGACTCGCTGGACGCGAAGCCGACGTATGACGGCCTGGTGAGCGCGGTCCAGGTCGGCACCCGCTACATCGAGGCGTGGCTGCGCGGCCTGGGCGCCGTCGCCATCTTCAACCTGATGGAGGACGCCGCCACCGCGGAGATCTCCCGCTCGCAGATCTGGCAGTGGATCAACGCGGGCGTCGTGTTCGAGAACGGCGAGAAGGCCACCCACGACCTGGTCCAGCGCGTCGCCGCGCAGGAGCTGGCCGCGATCCGTGCCGAGGTCGGCGACGAGGCCTTCGCCGCGGGCAAGTGGACCGAGGCGCACGACCTGCTGCTGCGGACCGCGCTCGACGAGGAGTACGTCGACTTCCTCACCCTCCCGGCCTACGAACTGCTGGGCTGACGCCCGTCCCGCACCTGCTCGGATGCCCGAGCGGGCCCCGGTCCACAGGGCCGGGGCCCGCTTCGTTATCCGGGGGAGCTGTGCCATCGTGCCGGTATGTGACAACGTGGGAGTACCTGTTACGTCCCTTCTGCCCTTGCTGAGGCATGATGATCCGCTGCACCATCGCTGGAGTCTCCTTCTATCTGCAGGCAAGCGAGGTGGAGCAGAAGATGAGCGGGATCAAGCCCGAACCCATCACCGGCGAGTCTGTGAAGATCGGAAATCGCACCTACCCCGTCAAGCAGGTGGGGGCGATTATCACCCGGCAGGACCCGCGTGATTTCAGTGCCGCCCAGATGGTCCGCGCCCTGGAGAAGCTCGAGTTCAAGTGCTTCCCGAAGCCCGCTCCCGCTCCGCCCGCGGAGGTTCCGGACGTCCTGCCGCAATCCCCTCCGTACTGGACCTGACGTCACGGCGTGAGTTCTGCGGGACGTCCTTCCCCGGACATCCGGAGTTCTTGACGCGTGTGCCGCGGGCCGACTGAATAGCTCAAGTTGTTCAGCCAACTTGTGCAGCCCGGTCGGCCCGTGAGGCTGGCGTGCCCCCGGGCGGAGAGGAACCTCCCCCGTGCCACCCAGTACTCTCGCCCTCACTTCCCCCGCCGCCCCCTTCGAGGGCGACCGCCTCACCTTCCACTGGGCCACCGACACGCCGGACGCCAAGAACTGGGTCGGCGTCTACGACGGCGCCCGTCAGCCCGGCACCGGCTCCTCGATCGTGTGGAAGTACACACCCGATGCTTCCGGTGATGTCGTGCTCGACACCTCGACCCTGACCGGCGGCCCCTACACCGCGTATCTGCTGGCCAAGGACGGCTACGGCATCCTGGCGCAGACCCCCGCCTTCTCCTTCCGCCCCAAGCCGGCCGCCCCGCGCCCGCACGCCGTCGTCGACGGGCTCACCACCGGGCCGGTCACCGCGGGCGGCGCCGTCTCCGTCCAGCTCGCAGGACTGTGGACACGGCCGGCGGGCACCCCCGCCGGCAGCGCCGCCTTCAGCCGGACGGGCGGGGACTCCTGGCTGTCCGTCAGCGCCGCCGGTGTCGTCACCGGCACCGCGCCGGCCACCTCGCCCGCGCGGCCCGGCGTGCTGACCGTCGCCGTCAAGGACAGCGCGGGCGGCTCCGACACCCTCACCGTGCAGGTCCCGGTGCGCGCCGCCGCGGCCGCCCAGCGGCTGAAGGTGGCGTCCTGGAACCTGTGGGACGCGGGCACACACATCGACGGAGCGCTGGAGAAGCAGCTGCGCACCGTTCTCACCCAGGGCCTGGACGTCGTGGCCCTGCAGGAGACCGGCGGCACCGCCGCCAAGGCGCTCGCGGACGCGCTGGGCTGGTTCTCGTACCAGTCCCCCGGCAGCCTCGGCGTCGTCAGCCGCTACCCACTGGGCACCGTGACGGCTCCCACCACCGCCCTCCCGGCCGCCGGCATGTCCATACAACTCGCCGCGGGCCGCACCGTACGGCTGTGGGCCGCGCAGCTCGACGAGAACGGCTACGGCCCCTACGCGGCGCAGGACGGCAGGACCGCCGCGCAGATCGAAGCCGCGGAACAGACGAGCGTCCGTTTCCAGCAGGCGCAGGCGCTGGCCGCCGCGATGAAGGCCGATCTGGCCTCCGGAACCCCGGTGGTGCTGGCGGCGGGGCTCGCCTCGCCCTCGCACCTGGACTGGACGGCCGCCACCCGCGCGGCGCACAGCGGAGTGGGGCCGGTCAACTGGCCGGTCACCGTGGCCCTCAAGAAGGCCGGCCTCACCGACGCCTTCCGCTCCGCGCACCCCGATCCGCTGGCGTCGCCCGGCAACACATGGTCGCCGGTGCGCAAGGTGCGCGGCAGCGGCCAGGAGCCGCAGGACCGTATCGACCAGGTCCAGTTCGCCGGCCCGCTGACCCTCGTCGAGGCACACACCCTGGTCACCGGCTGGCCGCAGCCCGCACCCGGCACCGCCGCCAACGGCTGGCCGTCCGACTGCGCCGCCGCCGTCGCCACCTTCACCCTGGCCACCCCGACCCCGGGAGCACACCGATGACCCCGCTGAGCCGCCGCTCCTTCGTCGGAGCCACCGCCGCCGCGGGCGCTGCCGCCGCCACCGTCGGGCTGCCCGGCGCCACCGGGACGGCCGCCGCCGCGGCGCCCGTGACCGGTACCGCCGGAGCCGCGGCCACCGGCACTCCGGCCGATGTGAAACACGTGGTGATCCTCATGCAGGAGAACCGCAGCTTCGACCACTACTTCGGCGCGATGAAGGGAGTGCGCGGCTTCGACGACAAGCAGGGGCTGCTCTTCCCGGGCGGCGACTCCGTCTTCCGCCAGCCGGACCCGGGCCGCACCGACGGCAACGTGATGCTGCCCTTCCGGATGGACAGCACCAAGTACAACGCCCAGAACGCGGGCGGTCTCGCACACGACTGGAGCACCAGCCACCAGGCCATCAACGCCGGCGCCATGAACAAGTGGGTCGCCGCCAAGGGCGAGCGCTCAATGGGGTACTTCACCCGCCAGGACCTCCCCTACCAGTACGCGCTCGCCGACGCGTTCACCCTCTGCGACGCGTACTTCTGTTCCATGGCCGGGCCCACCGACCCCAACCGCCTCTACCTGTGGTCGGGTACGGCGGGCCCGGGCAAGGACGGCACCACCGGCCCGTGGATCGACAACACCCCGCTGCCAGAGAACCCGGTCGCGGACTGGACGACGTACGCCGAGCGGCTCTCCGCGCACGCGGTGAGCTGGCGCGTCTACCACAACCCGAGCCTCGACGAGCGGTACGGCGACTACGACGACAACGCGCTCGCCTACTTCTCGCAGTTCCACAAGTTCGCGGCGGACGACCCCCGTTACATCAACGCCATGACCAAGTGGGACCTGACCGCCTTCGACCAGCACTGCAAGGACGGCTCCCTGCCGACCGTCTCCTGGCTCGTCGCGCCCTACCTGTTCTGCGAACACCCGGACGCCAGCCCCGACTACGGCGCGCACTACGTCAACACGGCGCTGCAGTCGCTGATGTCGAATCCCGCGGTGTGGAAGAACACCGTCTTCCTCGTGATGTACGACGAGAACGACGGCTACTTCGACCACGTCGTCCCGCCGACCCCGGAGCCCGGCACGGCCGAGGAGTTCGCCCAGGGGCGCCCGATCGGCCTCGGCAACCGGGTGCCGCTGTGGGCGGCCTCGCCCTGGTCGCGCGGCGGTTACGTCAACTCGCAGGTCTTCGACCACACGTCCGTGCTGCGGTTCCTCGAGGTCGTCACCGGCGTCCAGGAGCCGAACATCTCCGCCTGGCGGCGCTCGGTCTGCGGCGATCTGACGAGCTGCTTCGACTTCGCCCACCCGGACTACTCGATACCGGCGCTGCCGGACACCGTCGCGCTGATGGCCAAGGCGGACGCCAACAAGTCGCTGCCCGCGGTGAGACTGCCGGCCACCGGCGCGCAGAGCATGCCGTCCCAGGAACCGGGCACCCGCCCGCACCGGCCGCTGCCCTACCGCCCCTGGGCGGACGCCACGGTCGACCGCGCCACCGGCAAGGTCGTCTGCACCCTGTCCAACACCGGCACCACGGGCTTCCACTACACGGTCTACCCCAACATCGAGCTGGCGTTCTCCGGTACCCCGTTCACCGTCGCGCCCGGTGCCACCGCCACGTACACCTGGGACGCGTCGCAGACCGACGGCCGCTACGACTTCACCGTGCACGGCGCCGACGGATTCGTCCGCCGCTTCGCGGGCACCGTCGTCCCGGCCGGCCAGGACGACGTGGCGGTCCCGGCCGTACGCGCCACGCTGCGCGGGACCTCCGTCGCACTGAAACTCTCCAACGCCGGCAAGGCGCCCGTCCTGTTCACCGTCGCCCCGAACGACTTCGGCGGCGCCGCCAGGACCGCCTGGGTGGACCCGGGCCACTGCGGTGAGATCCTCTGGCCCACCAGCGGCGGCCGCTACGACATCACCGCCACGGCAGGCACCGGCACCCGCTTCGCGCAGCGTTACGCGGGGACGGTGCACCCCGTCTGACCTCGGAAGCGACAGCCGGGGCGACATCAGGAGGGGACGACGGGGCGGCCGAAACCGAGTGGCGTTTCGGCCGCCTTCCGTCGCATGATGTCCGTCATGCTCATCCGAGATGTGACTCCTGACGACTGGCCCGCGATCTGGCCGTTCCTGCAGACCATCGTGGCCCGGGGTGACACCTTCACCTATCCCCGCGATCTGGACGAGGCCACCGCCCGCGACATGTGGCTGCTCCAGCCACCCTCGCGCACGGTGGTCGCCGTCAGCGAGGACGGGACGGTGCTCGGGACGGCGAAGATGAACCGCAACCACATGGGCGGCTCCGCCCACATCTCCAGCGCGAGCTTCATGGTCGCCCCCGAACACACCGGGCACGGCACCGGCCGGGCGCTGGCCGAGGAGGCGCTCCGCTGGGCGCGTGCCGCAGGGTACCGCGGGATGCAGTTCAACGCGGTCGTCGCGTCGAACGTCCGGGCCGTGGGGCTGTACGAGTCGCTCGGCTTCGAGGTGCTGGGCACCGTCCCGGAGGGCTTCCTGCATCCGGACGAGGGCTATGTCGGACTCCACATCATGTACCGGGGGTTGTGACCATGACGATCGACGAACGCGCCATCGCGTACCGCGACACCTACAACGAGCAGCTCCGGGCACGCGGAGTGGCGCGCGAGGCGGCGGAACGGTCCGGCCCCGTGGTCCGGCAGCTCCTGGCGGGGCACGGCGGGCTCATCACCTACCGCGACCTCGGCGGGCTGGAGGGCGGCGAGCTCGACACGTTCATCGCCGCGCAGCGCGACCACTTCGCGGCGCTGGGCGAGGAAGTGGAGTGGAAGTACCACGGCCACGACCTGCCCGCCGATCTCCCGGAGCGCCTGACGGCGGCCGGGTTCACCGCCGGGGAACGGGAGACGGTGCTGGTGGGCGAGGCCGCCCAGCTGGCCGCAGAGCCGGTGCCGCCGCAGGGCGTGACGCTGCGCGAGATCACCTCCCGCGCGGATCTGGAGCGGATGCGGGTCATGGAGGAAGCGGTCTGGGGCTACGACCACAGCTGGCTGCCGGACGTCCTGGAGCGGGAGTTGAACGGCGAGGGCGACCCGTGTGTCGTGGTGGTCGCCGAGGCGGCGGACGAGGTCGTCTCCGCCGCCTGGATGCGGCTGCACCCCGGTACGGAGTTCGCGTCGCTGTGGGGCGGCTCCACCCTCGCCGCCTGGCGCGGCCGGGGCATCTACCGCGCCCTCGTCGCCCACCGCGCCCGACTCGCCGTGGCCCGGGGTGTGCGCTACCTCCAGGTCGACGCGACCGACGACAGCCGCCCGATCCTGGCCCGGCTGGGCCTGCTGCCGGTCACCACCACGACGCCGTACGTCTGGAAGCCCGCCGCCGACCAGCGGGAGCGTCCCGCCGGCTGAATCCCGGACGGCCGAAACGTTCTTGAGCCGTCCCCGATCGCGCCCTGGCAACCTCACCGGACACACTGGCCGCGCCCCCGCCCGGCCCTGCCCCGGAGGAGGTCCCATGGCGGCTCCCACCACGACGGCCACTGCGGGAGAGGAGACCGCCGGGCCCCTCGGCGGCACTTTCCTGGGCCGTCCCCGCTGGTTCACCACGCTCTTCGGCCTGGACATGTGGGAGCGCTTCAGCTTCTACGGGATGGCCGCGATCCTCTTCCTCTACGCCTCGGCCACCAAGGCCGAAGGCGGCCTCGGCCTGTCCGAGGACACCGCCACCGCGCTGTTCGGCGTCTATCTGGCGTCGGTCTTCCTCGCCTCGGTCCCCGGCGGCTGGCTCGGCGACCGGATCCTCGGCGCGCGCCGGGCCACGCTCTACGGCGGCGTCCTCATCGCCCTCGGCCACTGCTCGATGGCGCTGCCGGCGGTGCCGTCCGTCTACGTCGGCCTGGCTCTCATCGCCGCCGGCACCGGGCTGCTCAAGCCGAACCTGGCGACGGTGCTGGCCGCCTGCTACGCCCGGGACTCGCGGGCCGAACGGGATGCCGGATTCGCGATCTTCTACATGAGCATCCAGGTCAGCGCGGTCGCCGCGCCCATCGTGTGCGGCGCCCTCGGTGAGTCCGTCGACTGGCACCTGGGCTTCGGCGCCGCCGCCGTCGGGATGATCCTCGGGCTGGCCCAGTTCCTGCGCGGCACCAAGTACTTCGGGGAGATCGGACAGCGACCGGAAAGGCCCGCGAGTGCGGAGGAGTGGCGCCGGGTGAAGCGGCGCACCGCCGCCGCCGTGACGGTGCTGACCGTGCTGTACGGCGCGGACGCCGCCGCCGGCACCTTCGATCTGCGCCATGTGCTGGCGCTGGGCGGGCTGTTGTCCATCGTCCTGCCGGTGGTCTGCTTCCGCCGGCTGCTGCGCGATCCGGTGGTGACCGCGGCCGAGCGGGAGCGGATCCGGTCCTACATCTGGCTGTTCCTGTCGGCCGCGTTCTTCTGGATGCTCTACATCCAGGGCGGCACCGTGCTCAGCCTGTTCGCGAAGGTCGGCACGGACCGGACGATCGGCGGCTTCACCGTGCCGGCCAGCTGGTTCCAGGCGGTGGTGCCGCTGTTCATCCTCGCCGCCGCACCGGTCTCCGCCTGGCTGTGGGTCCGGCTGGGCGACCGGCTCGGCGCGCCCGCCAAGTTCGGCATCGGGCTGGGGCTGATGGGCCTGAGCCTGCTGCTGATGGCGCTGGCGACGGTGGTCGGCTCCGACGGCCATCTGGTGTCGCCGCTGTGGCTGATCGCGGCGTACGCCCTCCAGGCGTGCGGCGAGGTGGCGCTCGCCCCGGTGGGCATGAGCGTCACCACCGAAGTGGCGCCCAGGACCTTCGTCAGCCAGATGATCGGCCTCTTCTGGCTCGCGGCGGCCCTCGGCGCGGGCGTCGGCGGGCACGCCGTGCAGCTGTCCAAGACCAGTACTCCGGGCGCCGGTTACTACCTGGCGCTGGGCATCCCGGCGCTGCTCGCCGGCGCCGCGCTCATCCTCGGCAGCCGCCGGCTGCGCGCCCGCCTGGGGGTGTGACGGCCGGCCGGGACCGGCTCACCCGCTGGTCCCCGCCGGAGCCGCCTTCGACGTGGTTGCCGCACTTTGGGGCTGCACCATCGCTCGATACATGTTGCTATGGAGAGGTAGGCACCCATCCGATCAGGCCTGGTCGTGCCCGGTGGTCAGGTCTTGATCCGGCCGCTCAGCCGGGAGGGATACGCACATGACGTCCGTTCCGGACCCGGACCCGGTCGCGGAACCCGCGCAGGAATCGGTGGTCATAGCCAGTTTCGACGACCGCCGCAGCGCGGAACGCATGCTGGCATCGCTCGGGCGGGAATTTCGTCGGAAGGCCCGCAAGGGCGGGACGACTGCTGTCGTGGTCACGAGTAACGCCGATGGGTCGCTGAAGCTGGCACAGTCCCGGGTGCTGACCGCCAGTGGTTTGGCGAGCGCGGTGATCGGGGTCTCCCTCGCGTGGACAGTCGGGCTCATGGGGCTGCGCTCGATGCTGCAAGGAGCGAAGGGCGAGGTGCACGCCGCTCACGTGCGTCAAGGGCACATCGCGTCAGCCGAGCAACGGGCCCAGGAGATCCTCGCGGAAGTCGGCCCGCGTGCCGCTGTCGCACTGGTTCGCTGCACGGATCCGGACACGCGGCAGATGGTCGTCGCAGCAGCAGCCGACCGCGCAAGGCGCAGCTGGGACGGCTCGCTCACAGATTTCCTCGCCGCCCTCGATCCCGGTAGCGCCCACGACTGGGTGCGCGCCGCTCTGGGTGAGTCTTCCGGCGCGGACCGATAGCCTGCCGCGTCGCACAGACCGGTCGAGCTGTTCGAGACCGCGTTCTTCGTGGTGCCGGCGGGTCGGGGAATGCCGGTGGTGGGTCACGGTGCGGTAGGCGGCCTGCCGTTCTCGCTGTTGGTCGGCGCGTGGGATTGCCGCCGCAAGCCCTCCTGCACCGCGCCCGCCAGCACCTTGGCCGCCAGGCCGATCAGCAGGAGATCGATCGTCATCTGTCCCGTGGTCAGCAGCCGGGCCAGTTGGCTGTGCGGGCTGATGTCTCCGAAACCGACCGTGCTGAACACGGTCATCGTGAAGTACAAGGTGTCGGTCCGCGACAGCGGCTGGTCAAAACTCTCCGGCGCGCTGCGCTGCAGCAAGTAGTAGGCGACGGCACACAGCAGCAGGAAGAGCGGGAGAGTGGTGGCCAGTGCCTGGACCGCCCGCAGCGTGGGCTGCGTGGAGCGCGTGATCGCGCGAGCCTGCCAGAGCAGGAGGAGTGCCACCGCAACCGTGCCGCCGATGAGCGCGATGATCGTGGCGGGGGTGAAGGCCGAGGCCAACGGCAGCAGGTAGTAGGCGGTGACCAGGACGCCGGCGGTGGCCAGACACCGCAGGACGGCCAGCAGCACACGGCGGCGGTCGCCCTTCCCTACCAAGGATTCCCCTCCCACGGCAGGGAACGATGCCGATGGCTGCCCTGCGGTACGTGCCTGACCACGGACTCGCTCTCCTGGTCGGCCGGCGTCTCGTCCGGCAGGACACGAGGCTTCCAGGCCGGATCGGCCCGGCCCGGCCGCCCCCGGGCGAAACGCCGGAGCTAGGCCCCGGAAGGCTCAATCGGCAGGTCCGTCGCCTTGGTCGGCACGGGCACCTGGTTGAACGCGTAGTACACCGCGACCAACCCGTGTACCGCCAGCGTCAGCGGGGCCGACACGAAGGCCAGACCGACCGTGATGGGGTACACGACCGAGCCGAGGGCGAACCGACCCCGGGTGGCACGGGCCGCCTCGACGTCCACCCGGTCGTCGAAGAGGTGACCCGTGCGGGTGAGGTGCCACCACATGGCCTGGAACACCAGGGCGTGGAAGACCAGGAAGAAGCCGTAGACGGCGAGGGCGACATGCGCCGCGTCGCCCTCCCGAAGGTATTCGGCCACCACCGCGGCGGGCCACGGCAGCGCAGCGACACCCATCAGCAATATCAGGTTGAGGAACAGCAGCGTGCGGTCCACCCGGGCTATGCACTGAAAGATCGTGTGATGGTTGACCCACATGATGCCGATGACCAGGAACGTCACCGCGTAGGCGGCGTACGACGGCCACATCTCGCCGAGTGCGGACCACAGGTGGTCCCCCGCGTGCGGCGGGACCTTGATCTCCAGGACCAGGAGCGTGATCGCGATGGCGAACACGCCGTCGCTGAACGCCTCGACCCGACCCGACTCGTTCATTGCCGTCCCCCTCCGAGTGCCGTGACCGGCACATCCTGACACGCGGAGGGGCGGCCCGTGATCGAGCTGCCCCTCCGTTCGCGCAGAGCGTCAGTGGACGGGCAACGCCCGTGCTGTGGAGGCCTGTTGATCTCCGGGGACCGAGTCGGCGCCGTCGCCGCCGCCCTCGCCAGGGGCCTCCGCTCCGGGCTTTCGGCCCAGGTGGTTGAAGGCGAGGTTGAGGACGACCGCGACCAGGCATCCGGTGCTGATGCCGGAGTCGAGGATGATCTTCAGGTGGTCGTTGAAGTGCTCGTAGAAGGTGTTCGAGACGACCGGGATGACGCCGACGCCGACCGAGGTGGCGACGATGAGCAGGTTGTTGCCGTCGGAGAGGTCGGCCTCGGTGAGGGTCTTGATGCCGCTGGCCGCGACCGAGCCGAACAGCACGATGCCGGCGCCGCCCAGCACCGGCTGCGGTACGAGGGCGATCACGGAGGCCAGTGCGGGACACAGGCCGAGCAGGATGAGGATGCCGCCCGCCGCCGCGACCACGAAGCGGCTGCGGACCTTGGTGATCGCGACGAGGCCGATGTTCTGCGCGAAGGCGCTGGCCATGAAGCCGTTGAAGACCGGGCTGAGGGCGGAGCCGAGCGCGTCGGCGCGGATGCCGGCGGCCAGCATCTTCTCGTCGGCCGGCTTGTCCACGATCTTGCCGAGCGCCAGGATGTCGGCGGTCGACTCCGTCATGCAGACCAGCATGACCACGCACATCGAGATGATCGCCGCGATCTGGAACTCGGGCGCTCCGAAGTGGAACGGGTCGGGGAAGCCGATCAGGCCCGCGTCCTTGATGGGGCTGAAGTCCGACTTGCCCAGCGGGATGGCGAGCAGGGTGCCCAGCACCAGGCCGATGAGGATGACGATCTGCTGCAGGAAGCCGGTGAGCACCCGGCGCAGCACCAGGACGATCGCGAGCGTCGCGCCGGCCAGCGCGATGTTCGACACCGACGCGTAGCCGGGTGCGCCGGGCACGCCGCCCTGCGACCAGTTGATGGCGACCGGCAGCAGGGAGAGCCCGATGAGGGTGATCACCGAGCCGGTGACGACCGGCGGGAAGAAGCGGACGAGTTTGCAGAAGTAGGGGGCGAGGACGAACCCCAGCACCCCGGCGACGATCACCGCGCCGTAGATGACGGGCAGCGCGTGGCCGGGCGCCGCCGACTTGCCGATGGCGAGCATCGGGGCCACTCCGGCGAACGAGACACCGTTGACGAAGGGCAGCCGGGCGCCGATCTTCCAGATGCCGAGGGTCTGCAGCAGGGTGGCGAGGCCCGCCGTGAAGAGGCTGGCCCCCATGAGGAAGGTGATGTCCGCGGTGGACAGTCCTATCCCCGCGCCGACGACAAGGGGCGGCGCCACCACCCCCGCGTACATCGCGGCCACGTGCTGCAGGCCGCTGGTGATGAGCTTGCCCGGGGGCAGGGTCTGGTCCACGGGATGTACCGAATCCGATGCCACGGATTGAGCGACCACGGTTCCTCCTGTCGGTTACGCGAAGCGCACTGCGGATTTCAGGGAGGTGCATGTACGGGTCAAACATCAAGCAGAGGGGTGGGGGCGGCTGTTCTTCGTCAAGGTGCGGATATGTGCGGGTACACAAAACGCCGCCCCCGGGGATCCGGGACCGACCGTGGTCCACGGGCCGGGGGCGGCGCTGCCGGATCCGCGCGAACGCGGGACCGGCGGCCGGTCAGGGGCCGTCCCTCCCTGACCGGTTGCTCTGGGTGGGGTCTAGACCAGGCCGGCGATCTTGGCCAGGCGCTGGGCCTGGACGCGGGTGAGACGCGCGATGGCGTCCTCGTCGACCGTGGTGAGGTGGTTGTTCTCCACCACCGGCTTGCCGTTGATGAGCGACAGGGTGACCGGGGCGGCCGCTCCCATCACCAGTGCGGCGACCGGGTCGGCGATGGACGAGTGGCCGATGCCGTCGAGCTTCCACAGCACGAGGTCGGCGAGCTTGCCGGCCTCGATGGAGCCGATCTGGTCGGCGCGGCCGAGCACCTGCGCACCGCCGTAGGTGCCCAGGCGCAGCGCCTGGCGGGCGTTGAGCGCCTTCTCACCGCCGCCGAGGCGGTTGATGAGGAGCGCGTTGCGCAGTTCGGTGTGCAGTTCGCCGGACTCGTTGGAGGCGGTGCCGTCCACGCCGAGGCCGACCGGCACGCCCGAGGCGAGCATGTCCGGGACGCGGGCGATACCGGCCGCGAGGCGGGCGTTGGAGGAGGGGCAGTGCGCGACGCCGGTCTTCGTGCGGGCGAATGCGGCGATGTCGGAGTCGTTCATGTGGACGCAGTGCGCCATCCACACGTCGTCGCCGAGCCAGCCGGTGGACTCGAAGTAGTCCGTCGGGCCCATGCCGAAGAGTTCGTGGCAGAACTTCTCCTCCTCGACGGTCTCCGAGCCGTGCGTGTGCAGGCGGACGCCCTTGCGGCGGGCGAGCAGCGCGCCCTCGCGCATCAGGTCGGTGGAGACGGAGAAGGGGGAGCACGGTGCGACGGCGATGTGCAGCATCGAGTCGAACGAGGCGTCGTGGTGGGTGTCGATGGCCTCTTCGGTCGCGGCCAGCGCGCCTTCGAGGGTCTCGACCGCGAAGTCCGGCGGCAGGCCGCCGTCCTTCTTGCCGCGGTCCATGGAGCCGCGGGCGGCGGTGAAGCGGACGCCCATCTCCTTGGCGGCACGGATCTCGGCGCCCAGCAGGTCGCCCGAGCCCTGGGGGAAGACGTAGTGGTGGTCCATCGCGGTGGTCACACCGCCGCGGGCCATCATCGCCAGGGAGCCCTGGGCGGCCGCGTAGACCATCTCCTCGTCGATCCGCGCCCAGGTCGGGTACAGCTCGACGAGCCAGTTGAAGAGGTTGCTGTCCTGGGCGAGACCCCGGGTGAGCCACTGGTAGAAGTGGTGGTGGGTGTTGACCAGGCCCGGGGTGACCAGATGGCCGGTGCCGTCGACACGGCGGACGACGTTCTCCAGTCCCTGGGGGGCAGCGCCGGCGCCTACCGACTCGATGCGGTTGCCCGCGATGACGACGTAACCCGAGGCGTACTCGGTGTCGTTCGCGTCCACGGTGGCGATAGCGCAGTTCTCGATGACGATGCGCGGTGCTGCCATGGCAGTTCCTCGTGCTTCCTTCTCGATGGACGAACCCGGGGGTCGAGCGGGGTGACGACCGGGTCCGCAGTGCTTCCTTGCGCAGATGCCCCCGCTCTCCCCCTGGTACCCGCACCGGAGTGCGGGGACCGTGACGCCGGCGCGCGCGTCGGGGGACAAGGCAGAAGTACTACAGGTTGGTGAGATCCACCGGGATGCGGGCCTCGACACCGTCGCGGAGGACGGTGCCCTCGATCAGGCCGTAGGGCCGGTCGGCGGCGAAGTACACCTCGTTGTCGTTCTTCAGGCCGAACGGTTCGAGGTCCACCAGGAAGTGGTGGCTGTTCGGGAGCGAGAAGCGGATCTCGTCGATCTCCGAACGGCTGTTGATGATGCGCGCGCCCATCTGGTAGAGCGTCTGCTGCAGCGAGAGGCTGTAGGTCTCGGCGAACGCCTGGAGCATGTGCTTGCGCGCCTGCTCGTAGGACTTCTCCCAGTTGGGCATGCGCTCGTCGTCGCTGGTCCAGTTGTAGCGCCACTTCGCCGACACCTCGGTGCACAGGATGCGGTCGTACGCTTCCTTGAGGGTCGTGTACTTGTCCTTGACGAACCCCCAGAACTCCGAGTTGGTGGAGTTCATGACCTTGAGGTCCTTCAGGCCGGAGATGACCTCCCACTTCTCACCGTCGTAGGTGATCTGGGTGGTGCGGAGCTCCTGGTTGGTGCGCGCGAAGGAGTGGTTGACCTCGTCGGCACCGATGAAGCGGGAGTTGCCGTCGGAGGACGCGATGCGCTCCCAGCTGTACTCCTCGATCCGGATCCGGGCGATCTGGATCGGCTCCTGGCTGGTCACGAAGTGCCGGGCCAGGTGGATGCCGAACTGCTCGGCCGACTCGATCCCGTACTCCTTCGCGAAGGCGTACACGGTGTTCTTGGTCGTGTCGGTCGGCAGCACGTTGGCGTTGCTGCCGGAGTAGTGCACATCGTCCATGTCGCCGGAGAGGGCGACCGAGACGTTGAGGTCCTTGATGTGGTGGGTGTCGCCGTCCCGCGTGATCTTGACGACGCGGTTTTCCGCTTTGCCGTACTGGTTCTGGCCGAGAATCGTGGGCATGACGGTGCTAGCTCCCTCGGTATACGGAGTAGCCGAACGGGTTGAGCAGCAGCGGTACGTGGTAGTGCTCACCCGGCTGGACGGCGAAAGTGATCGCCACCTCCGGGAAGAAAGCGCCGCTGTCCCTTACGCGGGGGGCGTCCTGCTGTGCCTCGGCTGAGATCTTTTGGGTGGTGAAGTACTGCTCGACCGCGAAGTCGAGCCGTACGTGTGTGGTGCCTTCCGGCAGGGCCGGCAGATCCTTGCAGCGGCCGTCGGCGTCCGTCTTGGACACGCCGTGCGGCGCCCAGAGGGCGTCGATGCCGTTGCGCACCGACAGTTCCACGGGGACGCCCTCGGCGGGGCGGCCGATGCTGGTGTCCAGGATGTGCGTGGACACGGAGGTCTCCGTCATGACGGGTCTCCTTCTGCTGCGAGTCGGGTCAGCCGGATACGGTTGATCTTTCCCAGTTCGGCGCGGACGATCTCACGTTCGGTGTCCGTGTCGTTGCCGATCCGCTCCTTGAGGGCGGCCAGCATCTGGTCACCGGTGCGTCCGGTGGCGCAGATCAGGAAGACATGTCCGTGGGCGTCCTGGTACGCGAGGTTCAGCTCCAGGAGCTCTTCGCGCACCGATTCCTGGACGCCGGCCTGCTCCCGCTCGGAGGTCGGGTCGCCCGGCTTGGGGCGGCCGATCGGCGGGTGTCCGGCCATCGCCTCAGCGAGGTCGTCGGCGGTCAGTCCGGCCATGGCCGCGTCGCTCGCCACGAAGAGTGCGTCGAGGTCCTGGTACGGCCGGCCGGCGATCACCGCCGCGCCCCACGACCGGCTGGCGCACACCTCGTGCAGCAGTCCGGCCGCGTCGGACGCGGTGGCTGAGTTGAGCCGGGCGAGGCCCGGCGAAGCGCTGGAAGTCACAGCCGCAAGCTACGAGCCGGGATCCGGCCACGTCAACACTTTGTTGAAAACTTCCCGTAACAAAGGTGGCCGGGAAGTTACGGCAGCGGTCGCTCAGCGATCACTCGGCGGCCTTCGCCGCGTTCTCCCTGTTCAGGTAGTTGTAGACGGTGAAGCGGCTCACGCCCAGCGCGGAAGCGACCGTTTCGACCCCGTGCCGCACGGAAAACGCGCCGCGCTCCTCCAGGATCCGGACGACGCTCTGCTTGTCCTTCCGGTCCAGCTCGGACAGCGTTCCGTGCCGGCGCTGGAGGTCGGCCAGGATGTGATCGAGCGAATCGGCCAGATGGGGCAACCGGACGGCGAGCACCTCCTCGCCCTCCCAGCTGAGCACCACATCATCGCCTCGCGCCTGATCCGGCGCGACCATCTCGGCCCCCATCGCGTCCACCAGCGGCTTGACCGCCTCGGCGAACGGGTGCCCCCCGGTCCCGGTCACTGATCGCCCTCCCCGATGACGTTCACCTGAAGCGAGACCCGGGTGGCGCCCGCGGCGAGGGTGCGCCGGAGCAGTTCGGCCACCGCGGCCACCACCGCCTCGGGAGAGCCCTCGGCGGTGTTGCCGAACGGTCCGACGTCCACCGCGTCCAGGTCCGCCGTCTCGACGACCTCGCGGGCGACCAGCGCATGGCCGGGAGCCTCGTCCAGGTCGAACGGTTCCGTCGTGAATTCCAGCCTCAGTTTCACGGGCCCAACCTAACCGGTCGGCCTCATGTGGCGACATCCGCACTTGACAGCCGGCGTCCGGTTCGTTCAGTCTTCCGTTAAGCAGAAACTAACTTCCGCAATACGGAAGGAGCGCAACGCTAGTGAGCCTCTCCGAAGCGCGCTTCGATGTGAACCTCTCGATCCTCTTCACGGAACTCCCGCTCCTGGAGCGTCCCGCGGCAGCCGCCGCGGCCGGCTTCTCGGCGGTCGAGCTGTGGTGGCCCTGGATCGAAACACCCACCCCCGCCCAGGCCGAACTCGACGCACTGCGCGACGCGCTGAACGACGCCGGCACCCAGCTGGTGGGCCTGAACTTCTACGCCGGGCAGCTGCCGGGCCCCGACCGGGGCGCGCTGTCGATCCCCGGCGAGGAGTCGGACCGCTTCCGCGCGAACATCGAGGTCGCCGCGGAATTCGCCCGGTCGCTCGGGTGCAAGGCGCTCAACGCGCTCTACGGTAACCGGGTCGAGGGCGTCGACCCCGAGGTCCAGGACGCCCTGGCCCTGGAGAACCTGGTGCTGGCGGCCCGTGCCGCCGACCGGGTCGGCGCGATCCTCCTCGTGGAGGCACTCAACAAGCCCGAGTCGCCGCTGTGCCCGATCGTCAGCGCACCGCGGGCGATCGAGGTCGTCGACCAGGTCAACGCGGCCACCGGACTCGGCAACGCCAAGTTCCTGATGGACCTGTACCACCTGTCGATGAACGGCGAGGACCTCAACGAGGTCATCGACCGCTACGCCGACAGGACCGGCCATGTGCAGATCGCCGACAACCCGGGCCGCAACGCTCCGGGCACCGGCACGCTGCCGCTGGACGACCTCGTGGGCCGCCTCCAGAAGGCCGGCTACGACGGCTGGATCGGCCTCGAGTACAAGCCCCTCGGCCCGAGTGCCGACAACTTCCAGTGGCTCTCCGCCCACTGATCCGAAAGGTCAACCATGAGCAACCTCCCCAAGATCGCATGGATCGGCCTCGGCATCATGGGCTCCCCCATGGCCGAGAACCTGGTCAAGGCGGGCTACTCCGTCACCGGCTACACCCTTGAGCAGGACAAGCTGGACCGCCTCGCGGCCAACGGCGGCACCGCCGCCGGCTCCATCGCCGAGGCCGTCAGGGACGCCGACGTCATCATCACGATGGTGCCCGCCTCCCCGCAGGTCGAGGCCATCGCCTACGGCGAGAACGGCATCCTGGAGAACGCGAAGTCCGGCGCGCTCCTGATCGACACCTCCTCGATCACCCCGCAGACCTCCGTGGACCTGGCGAAGGCCGCGGCCGCCAAGGGCATCCGCGTACTGGACGCCCCGGTCTCCGGCGGCGAGGCCGGTGCCATCGAGGCCGTACTGTCGATCATGGTCGGTGGCGAGAAGGCCGACTTCGACGTCGCCAAGCCGATCCTCGACACGCTCGGCAGGACGATCGTCCTGTGCGGCCCGCACGGCTCCGGCCAGACGGTCAAGGCCGCGAACCAGCTCATCGTCGCGGTCAACATCCAGGTCTGCGCCGAAGCCGTGGTCTTCCTGGAGAAGTCCGGCGTGGACCTGGAAGCCGCCCTGGAGGTCCTCAACGGCGGTCTGGCCGGTTCCACCGTGCTGACCCGCAAGAAGGACAACTTCCTCAAGCGCGACTTCGCCCCGGGCTTCCGGATCGACCTGCACCACAAGGACATGGGCATCGTCACCGACGCCGCCCGCAACGTCGGCGCGGCCCTGCCCGTCGGCTCCGTCGTGGCCAACCTGGTCGCCTCGCTGCGCGCCCAGGGTGACGGCGGCCTGGACCACTCGGCGCTGCTGCGCGGTGTCGAGCGGCTGTCCGGCCTGCCCGTCAACAGCTGACGACCCGGCTTCGGCCACCCCGCGAGGCTCCGCCTCGCCCCTGATCCCGCCCGGCGGTGCGTGACCTGTCCTGTCGCGCCCAAACGCACCGCCGGGTGGCACCAAACCTCGCATCACCAGGAACTTCAACAAACTGTTGACATTCCTCGGGGCCGGTCCTTACTGTCCGGTCTACCGACCCACACGCTTTCGCTTCCCTTGGTAGTTACGGAAGGCCGCCATGCCCAAGCACACGCTGACAACTGAGTCCGGCGCACCAGTCGCCGACAACCAGAACTCCGCCTCCGCCGGCCTCGGCGGCCCTCTGCTGATCCAGGACCAGCAGCTCATCGAGAAGCTGGCCCGCTTCAACCGTGAGCGCATCCCGGAGCGCGTGGTGCACGCCCGCGGCTCCGGCGCGTACGGCTACTTCGAGGTCACCGACGACGTCACCGGCTTCACCCGCGCCGACTTCCTCAACACGGTCGGCAAGCGCACCGAGACGTTCATCCGCTTCTCGACCGTCGCGGACAGCCTCGGCGGCGCCGACGCGGTACGCGACCCGCGCGGCTTCGCGCTGAAGTTCTACACCGAAGAGGGCAACTACGACCTCGTCGGCAACAACACCCCGGTGTTCTTCATCAAGGACCCGATCAAATTCCCGGACTTCATCCACTCGCAGAAGCGCGACCCGTTCACGGGCATCCAGGAAGCCGACAACGTCTGGGACTTCTGGTCGCACTCCCCCGAGGCGACCCACCAGGTCACCTGGCTCTTCGGTGACCGCGGCATCCCGGCCTCGTACCGGCACATGAACGGCTACGGCTCGCACACGTACCAGTGGACGAACGCGCAGGGCGAGGCGTTCTTCGTCAAGTACCACTTCAAGACCAACCAGGGTGTGCGCTCGCTCTCCTCGGAGCAGGCCGCCGAGCAGGTCGGCGCGGACGCCAACAGCCACCAGCGCGACCTCGTGCAGGCCATCGAGCGCGGGGTGAACCCGTCCTGGACGCTGCACGTGCAGATCATGCCGGCGGCCGAGGCGGCGGACTACCGCTTCAACCCGTTCGACGTCACCAAGGTGTGGCCGCACTCGGACTACCCGCTGCAGCGCGTGGGCCGGCTGGTACTGGACCGGAACCCGGACAACGTGTTCCAGGAGGTCGAGCAGGCCGCGTTCTCCCCGAACAACTTCGTGCCCGGCATCGGCCCGTCCCCGGACAAGATGCTCCAGGGCCGGCTCTTCGCCTACGCCGACGCGCAGCGCTACCGCCTGGGTGTCAACCACACCCTGCTGGCGGTCAACGCGCCGAAGGCGACGGAGGCCGTCAACTACGGCCGGGACGGCCTGGCGGCCACCCGCAACGGCAAGCGCGGTCTGAAGAACTACGAGCCCAACTCGTACGAGGGCCCGTCGCAGACCGACCTGGCGCTGTCCGCCCCGCAGGCGGTGTCCGGCTGGACCGGCACCCACGAGGCGCCGCTGCACGTCAAGGACGACCACTTCTTCCAGGCCGGCGAGCTCTACCGGCTCATGTCGGAGGACGAGAAGTCCCGTCTGATCGCCAACATCGCCGGGTTCCTCTCGCAGGTCACCCGCGATGACGTGATCGAACGCAACCTGGCCCACTTCCACGCCGCGGACACCGAGTACGGTGCGCGCCTGGAAGAGTCGGTCCGCGCACTGCGCGAGGGCTGACCCAAGAGCTGGCCCGCGCCGCCGTGAACTTCTGAGGGGTAGGTCACGGCAGCGCGGGCTACAGGTTCCGCCCGGCGGCGCGACGACTGTCCTGTCGCGCCAACTGCGTCGCCGGGCGGGTCCAATCTCCTGCAAGATGGGGTAACCCCCATTGCCGGAGCCCGCCTTGGAGAACGAACCATGGCAGAGAGTGTGCCCGTGCGCTGCCCGGCCTGCCGCCGCGAGCACGC
Organism: Streptomyces sp. RKAG337; assembly: GCF_023701715.1. Taxonomy (NCBI): domain Bacteria; kingdom Bacillati; phylum Actinomycetota; class Actinomycetes; order Kitasatosporales; family Streptomycetaceae; genus Streptomyces; species Streptomyces sp. RKAG337. The sequence continues at coordinate 1,432,739 of NZ_JAJOZA010000001.1, forward strand.
GTTCAGCACCACCACTTACCCCTGCGCCTGCGGCACCCCGCTGACGCTCCCGCTGCTGCGCGGCGGAGTCCCGGTCGAGATACGGCACCGTTCGTGGGACGACTCCTGGGTGAGCATGCGCTGCCCCGACTGCGGCCGGCAGGACCAGTGGCCGCAGCCCGAGTTCGGCTGCGATTGCGGTTCGGTGATCCGGCTGCCGGTCGACACCACGGCGCTCACTCCTCCCGGCCCGGCCACCGCCGCCCTGCGCCCGCTGTCCGCCGCCCCTTCACCGCCCGCGGTCCCCGGCCCGCCGCCGCCCGCGCCGCGGCCGCCGTTCCGCCCGGTCACCATCCGCACCGCCCGTGACGCGCTCACCGCCGCCGCCCAGTACCTGAAGTGGCTCGGCTTCGCCGGCGTACGGGTGGCGGGCGACCACGCCGCCAACGGCATCGATCTGCGCGGCGACGACCTCGTGGCCCAGATCGACCCCACCACCCAGCCCACCGCGCTGCGCGACATCGAGTGCCTGTGGCTCAACTGCCTGAACGAGGACGCCGTCGGCGCGTTCTTCTCGCTCGCGGGCTACGCGCACGACGCGCGGCTGCGCGCCGACCAGTTGGGCGTCCCGCTCTTCGTGATGGATCTGACAGGCACTCCGCAGCCGGTCAACGACGCGGCCGACACGCTCATGCGGACGGGGCCCGTCATCCCCTGACCTCCCGAGATTTCGCGCGTACCGAGAGCGGGCTGCCGGTCGGCAGCCCGCTCTTTCGCGTCCTGAACAGGTCCGGAGCGAGACCGGAGCAGGTACCGCCTTGACGGGCGGAAAGCCTCGTTCTAGATTACTTCCATATAGCAGAACTAGACTTCCGCATTACGGAAACTAGCACTACGGAAAACCGGGCGCCCTGGCCTCGCAGCAAGAGCCCACCCCGACAGTCCGACCCAGGAGTACTCGATGCCTCGTATGACTGCCGCCCGTGCGGCCGTGGAGATCCTCAAGCTCGAGGGCGTCACCGACGCGTTCGGTGTGCCGGGCGCCGCGATCAACCCCTTCTACGCCGCGCTCAAGGCCGGCGGGGGCATCGACCACACGCTCGCCCGCCACGTCGAGGGCGCGTCCCACATGGCCGAGGGCTACACCCGTGCCAACCCGGGCAACATCGGCGTCTGCATCGGTACGTCCGGCCCGGCCGGTACCGACATGATCACCGGGCTCTACTCGGCCATCGCGGACTCGATCCCGATCCTGTGCATCACCGGCCAGGCCCCGGTCGCGGTCCTCCACAAGGAGGACTTCCAGGCCGTCGACATCGCCTCCATCGCCAAGCCGGTCACCAAGGCCGCCACCACGGTCCTGGAGGCCGCGCAGGTCCCCGGCGTCTTCCAGCAGGCGTTCCACCTGATGCGCTCGGGACGGCCCGGCCCGGTCCTCATCGACCTGCCGATCGACGTCCAGCTGACCGAGATCGAGTTCGACCCCGAGACGTACCAGCCGCTGCCGGTCTACAAGCCGACCGCGTCGCGCGCCCAGGTCGAGAAGGCGATCTCGCTGCTGCTGGAGTCCGAGCGCCCGCTGATCGTCGCCGGTGGCGGCATCATCAACGCCGACGCCTCCGAGCTGCTGGTCGAGTTCGCCGAGCTGACCGGCACCCCGGTCATCCCCACCCTGATGGGCTGGGGCATCATCGCCGACGACCACCCGCTGAACGCCGGCATGGTCGGCCTGCAGACCTCGCACCGCTACGGCAACGCGACGATGCTCGAGTCGGACTTCGTCCTGGGCATCGGCAACCGCTGGGCCAACCGCCACACCGGCAAGCTGGACGTCTACACCAAGGGCCGCAAGTTCGTCCACGTCGACATCGAGCCCACCCAGATCGGCAAGATCTTCGCGCCGGACTACGGGATCGCGTCGGACGCCAAGGCCGCGCTGGAACTCTTCGTCGAGGTCGCCAAGGAGCTCAAGGCCGCGGGCAAGCTGCCCGACCGCGCCGAGTGGGCCGCGTCCACCCAGCACCGCAAGGCCACCCTGCAGCGCCGTACGCACTTCGACAACGTGCCGATCAAGCCGCAGCGCGTCTACGAGGAGATGAACCGCGCCTTCGGCCCGGAGACCCGGTACGTCACCACCATCGGCCTCTCCCAGATCGCCGGCGCGCAGATGCTGCACGTCTACAAGCCGCGGCACTGGATCAACTGCGGCCAGGCCGGCCCGCTCGGCTGGACCATCCCGGCCGCGCTGGGTGTCGCCAAGGCCGACCCCGAGGGCTCGGTCGTCGCGCTCTCCGGCGACTACGACTTCCAGTTCATGCTCGAAGAACTGGCGGTCGGCGCGCAGCACAAGATCCCGTACGTCCACGTCCTGGTGAACAACGCGTACCTGGGCCTGATCCGTCAGGCGCAGCGCAACCTCGACATCAACTTCCAGGTCAACCTGGAGTTCGAGAACATCAACTCCCCGGAGCTGGGCGTCTACGGCGTCGACCACGTCAAGGTCGTCGAGGGTCTGGGCTGCAAGGCGATCCGGGTCACCGAGCCGCACGAGCTGCTGCCCGCCTTCGAGCTGGCCAAGAAGCTCGCCGCCGAGTACCGCGTCCCGGTGGTCGTCGAGGCGATCCTGGAGCGCATCACCAACATCTCGATGAGCGGCAGCGACATCGCCAGCGTCAACGAGTGGGAAGACATCGCGACCGAGCCGGGCCACGCCCCGACCTCGATCCTGCCGCTCGTCTGATCCCGCTCCCCTTACGGCACGACCGCACCCCCGGAGGACGGCCTGGGGTGCGGTCGTGTTCTGTTTCCAGCCCTAACCGCCCAGCGCGCCGAGGTAGTCGTGCACCGCACCGGCGTCGCCGGCCGGGGCGGTGAGCGCGATGTGGCCGTCCGGGCGGACCAGCACCAGGGCGTCGCCGGTGACGCCGTACTCGCGGGCCGCGTGCCCCGCGAAGTCGTCCAGGCCGCCGGGGCCCGCACCGATCGCGTAGGTCCACACCGAGTCACCGTGCCGGTCGGCGCTCTCCCGGAGCGCCGCCGCACTGCCGGCGCCGAAGCCGAGCAGTGTGAAGTGCGTGCCGCTGAAGATCTCGAAGAGCCGGACGGCGGCGCCGTCGGCGTCCCGCAGCGGGGCGTCGGGCGCGCGGTCGCCGGCGCGCAGCGGAGCGTCGTCGGCGCGGGCGTCGTGCTCGACGGCCAGCGAGCTCCAGCGGTAGCCCAGCCCCAGGCCGAGGATGTCGGGCGTGACCACGCCCTCCGTCCCGCTGCCCGCGGTCCTGATCGACCGCGAGACCTGGCGCCACAGCTCACCGCTGGTGTCGATGGTCCAGGCGGCGATCGGCAGCCTCTCCTCCTGGTAGGTGTCGAGCAGCCCGTCGCCGGCCCGGCCGGCGGCCACCAGCGCGAGTTTCCAGCCGAGGTTGTAGGCGTCCTGGATGCCGGTGTTCATCCCGAGGCCGCCCGCGATGGAGTGCACATGGGCGGCGTCCCCGGCGAGCAGGACCCGGCCGACGCGGAAACGGTCGGCCATCCGCTCGTTGACGCGGTAGGTGGAGATCCAGGCGGGGTTGGTGAGCCTGATGCCGGGGATCCGCGCGTGCCGGTCGAAGATCCGCTGGAAGCTCTCCAGCGACGCCTCCACCGGGAGTCCCGCCGCGTCCCGCTCGGGGGCCGCCTGGAGCTGGAACACCGAGGTGGCGGGGAGCGGGCAGAGCATGATGCCGCCGTCCTCGTCGATCCACTGGTGCCACAGCTCCTGACTCAGACCCTCGGCCTCGACATCGCCGATGACCATCAGCTGCTCCGGCAGCGTCCGGCCCTCGAAGGTGACCGGCAGCGCTTTGCGGATCCCGCTGCGGCCGCCGTCGCAGCCCACCAGGTAGGACACCTCGAGCCGCTCGCCGCCCGCGAGCGTGGCGGTCACCGTGTCGCCGGTCTGCTCGAACCCCGTCAGTTCGGTGCCGAACTCGACGTGTACGCCCCATTCGGCGAGCCGGTCCCGCAGCACCCGCTCGACGTTCCACTGCGCGACGAGCAGCCCGCGTACGTACGGGGTGCCGGGCGACGGGGAGAAGGTCGCGAAGGGATCGGTGTCGGAGACCACCTCGCCGCCCCGGTACTTGCGGAAGTGCAGGTCGTCGCGCCCGATCGCCCGCATGCGGTCGAGAATCCCCATGCCCTCGAAGACCTCCAGGCTGCGCGCGTTGAGCCCCTTGCCCCGGGAACCCGGCTGCGGTCCCGGGGACCTCTCCACGATCCGGACGGCGGTGCCGCGCCGGGCCAGTTCACAGGCCAGTGTCAGCCCGGTCGGTCCCGCTCCCACGATCAGCACGCTGGTCATCCGCTGTCCCCTCATCGAGCTCATCGGCGTTCGTCTGACAGCGATGCAACCATGACCGAGTTTCATATTCAACCGAGTAACGTTTTTGACTTGATTGCACTTCGGTTAGGATGGGCGCCATGGAGAACCGGCCAGGACCAACGGGCGGACTGCGGGAACTGAAGAAGGCCAGGACCCGGCAGGCCATCTCGGACGCGGCCATCACGCTGTTCCTCCGGCACGGCTTCGACCAGGTGCCGGTCGCCGAGATCGCCGCCGCGGCCGAGGTGTCCAAGCCGACGCTCTTCCGGTACTTCCCCACCAAGGAGGACCTGGCGCTGCACCGGTTCGCCGACCACGAGGGCGAGTTCGCCCGGGTGGTGCGCGACCGCCCCGCGGACCAGGCGCCGCTCACCGCGCTGCACCGGCACTGCGCGGCGGGCCTCGACGCCCGCGATCCGGTCACCGGGCTCAACGACACCCCCGAGGTGCTGGCGTACCTCGCGCTGCTCTACTCGGCGCCCGGCCTGGTGGCACGGCTGGCCGAGTACACCGTCCGCGACCAGGAGGCGCTGACCGGGGCGCTGCGGGAGGCTTCAGCGGCCGCGCCCGGCGACCTGCTGCCACGCCTCGCGGCGGCGCAGATCATCTCCGTGCGCCAGGTCGTCGCGCTGGCCAACTGGCGGAAGCTGTCGGACGGGCGCAGCGCCGACGACGTGTATCCCGAGGCGGTCGCGGAGCTCGACCAGGCCTTCGGACTACTGGGGCGGGGTCTCGCCGTCCACTACGGATGACATCTCCCGGATCGCGTCCTCCCGCAGTTCGATCTTGCGGATCTTGCCGCTGACCGTCATCGGGAAGGCGTCCACCAGGCGCAGCCGGCGCGGGATCTTGTAGTGCGCGAGCTGTCCGCGGCAGAAGGCGCCGAGCTCCTCCAGGGTGAGCGGGTCCGCGGGGTCGCGGAGGATGACGCAGGCCAGGATCTCCTCGCCGTACCGCTCGTCCGGCACCCCGACGACCTGCACATCGGCGATCTTCGGGTGGGTGTACAGGAACTCCTCGATCTCCCGCGGATAGACGTTCTCCCCACCGCGGATGATCATGTCCTTGATCCGGCCGACGATGGACAGATAGCCGTCGGGGCGCATCACGGCGAGGTCGCCGGTGTGCATCCAGCGCGCGGCGTCGATCGCCTCGGCGGTCCGCTCCGGCTCCTCCCAGTAGCCCAGCATCACCGAATAGCCGCGGGTGCACAGCTCGCCCGCCGTGCCGCGCGGCACCGTCGCACCGGTGGCCGGATCGGCGACCTTCACCTCGAGGTGCGGCATGACGCGGCCGACGGTGGCGGTACGGCGCTCCAGGTCGTCGTCGCGCCGGGTCTGGGTGGAGACGGGCGAGGTCTCCGTCATGCCGTAGGCGATGGACACCTCCGCCATGTGCATCTCGGCGACGACGCGTTTCATCACCTCGACCGGGCACGGTGATCCGGCCATGATCCCGGTGCGCAGCGACGACAGGTCGAAGGTCGCGAAGTCCGGCAGGTCCAGTTCGGCGATGAACATCGTCGGCACGCCGTAGAGCGAGGTGCAGCGCTCCCGTTCGACCGCGTGCAGGGTGGCGACCGGGTCGAAGGCCGGGGCCGGGATGACGATGCAGGCGCCGTGGCTGGTGGCGCCCAGATTGCCCATCACCATGCCGAAGCAGTGGTAGAAGGGCACCGGCAGGCACACCCGGTCGTCCTCGGTGTAGCCGATCATCTCGCCGACGAAGTACCCGTTGTTGAGGATGTTGTGGTGCGAGAGCGTGGCGCCCTTGGGGAAGCCGGTGGTGCCCGAGGTGTACTGGATGTTGACCGGGTCGTCGCAGCTGTTCGCCGCCTCGCACGCGGCCAGGTGCCCGGCCGGCATCCGGGACCCGCCCGCCACCAGCTCGTCCCAGCCCGGGTCGCCGATGTACACGACCTCGCGCAGCAGCGGACAGCCGTCGCGTACCTGCTCCGTCATCGCCCGGTAGTCGCTGGCCTTGTACGCGGTCGAGGCGATCAGCACCCCGATGCCGGCCTGCCGGAGGACGAACTCCAGCTCGTGCACCCGGTAGGCCGGGTTGATGTTGACCATGACGGCGCCGAGCCGCGCGGTCGCGTACTGGACGAGCACCCACTCCGGGCAGTTGACCGCCCAGATGCCGACCCGGTCGCCCCGGGCCACGCCCTTGGCGGCCAGCCCCAGCGCCACCTCGTCGACGGCCCGGCCGAACTCGGTGTAGGTCCAGCGGCGGCCGGTCGGCACGTCCACCAGCGCCTCGCGCCCGGGGTACGCCGCGACGGCCCGGTCCAGGTTGCGGCCGATGGTGTCGCCGAGCAGCGGGGTGCCGCCGGTGCCGCTCGCGTAGGACGGTTCGGCCGGGGAGGGTTCGGCCGGCTCCTTCGCGGGCGACGGTCCGGCCGGTCCGGTCCCGGTCATCGGTGGTCCTCCTCGCGGTACTCGGCGCTGCCGTCCCGGGCCGTGGCCTCGCGCAGCTCGATACGGCGGATCTTTCCGGAGACGGTCTTGGGCAGCTCCGCGAACTCCAGGCGGCGGACGCGCTTGTACGGGGCGAGCGCCGCGCGGGAGTGCGCGAAGATCGCCTTCGCGGTCTCCGCGCCCGGCTCCCAGCCCGCGGCGAGCACGATGTACGCCTTCGGCACGGCGAGCCGCAGCGGGTCGGGCGCCGGCACGACGGCGGCCTCGGCGACCGCCTCGTGCTCCAGCAGCACGCTCTCCAGCTCGAACGGGGAGATCTTGTAGTCGGAGGCCTTGAACACGTCGTCGGAGCGGCCGACGTAGGTGATGTAGCCGTCGGCGTCCCGCGAACCGATGTCGCCCGTGCGGTAGTAGCCGCCCGCCATCGCCTCCGCGGTGCGCTCCGGGTCGCCCGCGTAGCCGGTCATCAGCCCCACCGGGCGGTGCGCGAGGTCCAGGCAGATCTCGCCCTCGTCACCCTCCTTGCCGGTGACCGGGTCGACGAGCACGACCACGTAGCCGGGGCACGGGCGGCCCATCGAGCCGGTCTTGAGCGGCTGGCCGGGGCTGTTGGCGACCTGCACCGCCGTCTCGGTCTGGCCGAAGCCGTCCCGGATGGTGACGCCCCAGGACCGGCGGACGTGCTCGATGACCTCGGGGTTCAGCGGCTCGCCCGCCGCGACCACCTCACGCGGCGGGGTGCGCAGCGCGCTCAGGTCCGCCTGGATCAGCATCCGCCACACGGTCGGCGGGGCGCAGAAGCTGGTGACGCCGCAGCGGTCCATCTCCGCCATCAGCCGGGCCGCGTCGAAGCGCGTGTAGTTGTGGATGAAGACCGTCGCCTCCGCGTTCCACGGTGCGAAGAGATTGCTCCAGGCGTGCTTGGCCCAGCCCGGCGAGGAGATGTTGAGGTGGACGTCCCCGGGCCGCAGACCGATCCAGTACATGGTGGCCAGATGGCCGACGGGGTACGAGAGGTGGGTCTGCTCGACGAGCTTGGGCCGGGCGGTGGTGCCGGAGGTGAAGTAGAGCATCAGCGGGTCGGCGCCCCGGGTGGGGCCGTCCGGTTCGAAGGAGGCCGGGCTCGCGTACGCCTCCTCGTACGGGTGCCAGTCCAGGGCCTCGCCGCCGACGACGATGCGGGTGTAGTCCCCCGGCACCCCGTCGAACTTGGCGGTGTCCTCGGCCCGCACCACGACGTGCTTGGCGCCGCCGCGCTCGATGCGGTCCGCCAGGTCGGCCGGCCCGAGCAGCGGGGTGGCGGGGATGACGACGGCGCGCAGCTTCATGGCGGCGAGCGCGGTCTCCCACAGCTCGACCTGGTTGCCGAGCATCACGACGATCCGGTCGCCGGCCCGCACTCCGAGGCCCCTGAGGTGGTTGGCGACGCGGTTCGACCGGTCGGCCAGCTCCGCGAAGGAGAAGACGCCTTCCGAGCCGTCCTCCTCCACGATCCACAGGGCGGTGCGGTCGTTGTCCTCGGCGATCCGGTCGAACCAGTCCAGCGCCCAGTTGAAGTACTCGGGCTCGGGCCAGCGGAATCCCGCGTAGGCCGTCGCGTACTCCTCGCGATGCCGCAGCAGGAAGTCGCGGGCCGCCCGGAACTCCCCGGTCGGCCCCTCGGTCGCTCCGGTCGTCCCACCGGTCACCGCCATGTGTCCTCCTCAGTGCCTGACCGCTGAGTAGCATCGTCCATCCAGTGACCCGGGTCTCACCACCCCCGGACGGGGGTGTCGGGCTGAAGGAGTGACCGTGACCGAATCCGGCGAAGCCGTCGACGTACGGGCGGCCCTGCTGCGCATGCGGCGGTCCGGCGGACTGCCGGTCGCCTTCGGCGGGCTGCTGTCGGGCGGCCGCCAGCTGCGGATCTCGGAGCTTTCCGGCACGGAGACCTCCGCCCTGCGCACCCTGGCGATCACCCCGGGCAACGGCCTGGGCGGCAAGACCATCGCCATGGCCCGGCCGTTCGCCGTCACCGATTACCACGCGTCGAGGGTCATCAGCCATGAGTACGACCAGGCCGTCGCCGCCGAGGGTCTGCGGTCGGTCCTGGCGGTGCCGGTGGTCGTCCGCAGCAGGGTCCGCGGGGTGCTGTACGGCGCGCTGCGCCAGCCCATGACGCTCGGGGACCGGCCGCTGACGGCCGCCGTGGACGCGGCGCGGGAGCTGGAGCAGTCCCTCACGGTCCGCGACGAGGCGCACCGGCTGCTGGCCGTCTTCCACCAGCCGGTCTCCGTCGACCCCCGGGCCTGGGAGGAGGTCCGCGAGGCGCACGGCGAGCTGCGCGCCCTCGCCCCGCGGATCACCGACCCCCGGCTGCGGCAGGCGCTGCTGACCGCCTGCGGGCGGATCGCGGCCGCGTCGGGGGCGGCGGGGCGGGACGGCGCGGTCCTCGATCCGCTGCCACCGCCGGCGGTGCCGGTCCCGCCGCTGGCGCCGCGCGAGATCGATGTGCTCACCGCGGTGGCCTCGGGCGCGACGAACGCGGCCGCCGCGCGGCGGCTGGGGCTCCGGCCGGAGACCGTCAAGAGCTATCTGCGCTCCGCGATGCGAAAACTGGGTGCTCACACCCGGCTGGAGGCGGTAGTGTCCGCGCGCCGGGCAGGCCTGCTGCCCTGACGGCCACGGAGGTGACGGTGATGGTCTCGACCGACCGCCTGCTGGCGTTCGCCGCGATGTCCCTGCTGCTGGTCCTGATACCGGGCCCCAGCGTGCTGTTCGTGCTCGGCCGGGCCCTCGCCCACGGCCGCCGCACCGCCCTGGAGAGCGTGCTCGGCAACACGGTGGGCTCCTATGTCCTGGTCGTGGCGGTGTCGCTCGGGCTCGGCTCGCTGGTGGCGGGCTCCGCCGCGGTGTTCCTGGCGCTGAAGCTGGGCGGCGCCGCGTATCTGGTGTTCCTCGGGGTGAAGGCGCTGCGGCACCGCGGCGATCTGACGATGGAGCGGAACGTCCCCGGCACCGCCGCCCACGGCGGGCTGCGGACCCTGTGGGAGGGGTTCGTGGTCGGTGTGACGAACCCCAAGACGATGGTCTTCTTCGCCGCCGTGCTCCCGCAGTTCGTGGACCGGTCCGCGGGCCGGGTGCCTCTGCAGCTGCTGATCCTGGGCATGGTCTTCAGCCTGACCGCGCTGGTCTTCGACAGCCTCTGGGCCCTCACCGCCTCCGCCGCCCGCACCTGGTTCGCCCGCTCCCCGCGCCGGCTGGCGGCGATCGGCGGCACGGGCGGTCTGGCGATGATCGGCCTCGGCGTCACGGTCGCGGTCACCGGCCGGACCGACTGACCCCCCGGCGATCGGGCCGCCCGGTCGCCGTCCGCCCGGGATACCGGTAGACGTACGGAGCCGGGCCGTCGGCGCCGCCCTCCCGGGCGACCGCGCGGACCAGGCCGTGGTCCGGGGAGAGACCACAGGCCGGGTCGGTGCGGGCGGCGTCGCCCGTCAGGGCGAAGGCCTGGCACCGGCACCCGCCGAAGTCCTCGTCCCGGCGGGAGCAGGACCGGCAGGTGTCGCTCATCCACGCGGTGCCCCGATAGCGGTTGAAGGCCGGGGACCGGTCCCATATCCACTCCAGGGTGTGGTCCCGGATGTTCGGCGCGTCCAGGCCGGGCAGCGTGGCGGCGGCCGGGCACGGCAGGACGGTGCCGTCCGGAGAGACCGTCAGCGAGACCGCGCCCCAGCCGCCCATGCACGGCTTGGCGACGCCGTCGAAGTAGTCGGGCACCACCCACACCAGGTCGGGGTTGCCGCCGAGCCGGGTACGCCACCGGTCGACCGCGTCCCGCGCCACGGCCAGCTGTTCGTGGGAGGGCAGCAGCGCGGCACGGTTGAGCAGGCCCCACCCGTAGAACTGGGCGTTGGCGAGTTCGATCCGGTCGACGCCCCAGGCCAGGCCCAGTTCGACGAGGGCGTCCAGGGCGTCCAGGTTGTCGCGGTGCAGGACGACGTTCAGGCCGAGCGGCAGTCCGGCGGCGCGCACCAGCGCGGCCGCCCGTTCCTTCGCGGCGAAGGAGCGGCTGCCGGCGATCCGGTCCGAGGCCGCCGGGTCCGCGTGCTGCACGGACAGCTGGACGCTGCGCAGCCCGGCCGCGGTGAGCGCGCCGAGCCGGGCCTCGTCGAGGCCGGTGCCGCTGGTGACCAACTGCGTGTAGATCCCGGCGGATTCGGCGGCGGTGATGATCTCCTCCAGATCGGGCCGCAACAGCGGCTCGCCGCCCGACAGATGGGTGTGCACGACGCCGAACTCCCCGGCCTGGCGCATCAGGTCCTGCCAGTCACTGGTCGACAGCTCCTGCGAACGGGCCTTCAGCTCGAGGGGGTTGGAGCAGTACGGGCAGTGCAGCGGACAGGCGTGGGTGAGTTCGGCGAGCAGCGCCCAGGGGCGCGGCACCGCGGGTTCGGACGGCGCGGATCCGGCAGGGGTGGCGGGGGCTGTGGGGGCGGCTGGGGTGGGGTCGGCGGGTACGTCCGGGGTGGTCATCGCAGCCAGCCCTCCGCCCGCAGCCGGTCGAGGAAGACGGGTACGTCCGTGGCCACGGGTGCGCCGGGGAAACGTTCGGAGAGTTCGCCGACGATCTCCGGAACGCTGTGGCCGCCGTCGCAGAGCCGGACGATGGCGCCCGCCCGGCCGCTCAGCACGACGACCCGCTCGGGCAGTACCAGCAGGTCCGTCGAACGGACCCGGTCGCGGCGCAGCAGGATGGCGGGGGCGAGCGCGGGCCGCCAGTCGTCGCTCGTCACGGTCGTCACGCGTGGTCCACGGCGTCGAGCAGCGCCCACAGCACATCGCACTTGAAGCGGAGCGCGGCCACCGCGCGCTCCTGGTCGTCCCGGGTACGGGCCCAGCGCATGACCAGATCGAGCGCCTCCCCACTGTCCCGGCGGCCCTGCGTGACGCGGGTACGGAAGTAGTGCAGCCCGTCCGGTTCGATCCAGCGGTAGTGCCGTTCGAAGGCGTCGATGCGGGTGCGCATCAGGTCGGGGGCGGACAGTTCGGTGAGCGAGGCCGCGACGGCTTCGAGCGCGGGGCGCAGCCGGCAGAAGTTGACGTACCCGTCGACCGCGAGACGTACCCCGGGCAGCACGGTGGCGCCGGAGAGCAGTTCCGCACGGTCGAGCCCCGCGGCCTCGCCGAGGCGGAGCCAGCGTTCGATGCCGCCCTCGCCGTCCCGCGAGCCGTCGTGGTCCTGGATACGGCGCAGCCACATCCGCCGCAGTGCGGGGGTGTCGAACTTCGCGGTGATCAGGGCGTCCTTGACGGGGATGTGCCGCTGGTAGTGGAAGCGGTTGGCGATCCAGCGGCGCAACTCGTCCTGGCTGAGCGTCCCTTCGTGCATTCGCAGGTTGAAGGGGTGGCGGTCGTGGTACCGCTCCTCCCCCACCGCGCGCAGCCGTGCCTCGAATGCGGCCGGGCTCCAGGGCCCGATGCCGATGGCGGAGTCCGTGGGCGCTGCCGTCATAGCTCGATCACCATCCCGTCGGAGGCCACCTCGATGCCCAGCCCGGCCAGCAGCTCGTGCTGCGGCGCGGCCGGGTCCACGAGGGGGTTGGTGTTGTTGAGGTGGGTGTACAGGCGGCGGCCCGGCAGGCCGGTGAGGCGTTCCGCGGTGCCGTGCGGGCCGTCGATCGGCAGATGTCCCATGCCGGTGGCGGTGCGCCCCGAGATTCCGGTGCGACGGGGCTCCTCGTCGTCCCAGAAGGTGCCGTCGACGATGACGCAGTCGGCCGCCGCCGCGGCCCGCTGGAGGGCGTCGGGCCAGTCGGCCAGGGCGGGGGCGTAGACGGCGGAGGCGCCGGTGGCGCGGTCCCGCAAACGGAGCGCGATGACCCAGGCGGCGTCGGGCGCGCTGTCGGCGGCGTAGCGCGGCCGTTTCCCGGACACCGGTATGGCGTCGATCTCCACGTCCGAGCCGGCGGCCAGCGGCTCCGCGCCGGTCCCCAACTCCCGCCATTCCAGGATCGTGTACGGCGTCAGGACGTCACCCAGGCGCAGCCTCGTCAGAAGTGCGTGTCGTACGGGCGCGGTCGACACCACCTGCAGTCCGCGGGCCTCACGGAGCCGGGCGAGGCCGAGGGTGTGGTCGAGTTCGGCGTCGGTGAGGACGATTCCGGCGACCGGCGACTGCCGTGCGCCGGGTCCGGGGCGCAGCTCCGGGCAGTCCTCGATCTGATCGCCGATGTCAGGGGTCGCGTTGACGATGTACCAGCGGCCGGTGGCCGCGCGGACCGCGAGCGACGCGTGGCGGCGGCGCCACCCCGGGTGGCGGCGTGCCCCGGAGCACCCGGGGCACGCGCAGTTCCACTGGGGGACGCCGCCGCCCGCCGCGGTACCGAGTACCCGCAGCAGCACGGCGGCGGGCTCAGCGAGTGGCGAGCGAGTAGGCGGTCACTTCGAGCGCGGTCTCGACGACCGTGTACTCGGGCGTACTCCAGACCGCCGGGCTCTCCGGTCGCTCCCCCTGAGCCGGGGGCTGTTCCGTCGTGTCGGCCATGGCTGTGCACCGTCCTTCCTGTCGTGATGTCCTCGCGTGGATAGATCCGATCAGTTGGTGCGCGTGTGATAGCAGAACTGCCACAGCAGGCAGCAGTGCCATCAATCGGAGCGTATTCATCCGATCTGCTATCTGTAAAGGTTCTTGACGATTACTCGGCGGGCTCCTACCTTTCCGGTGCCGACCCGAGGAGGATGCCGTGAGACCGCACCGCCTGCTCTGCTCCGTACTGGCCACCGCGACCATCGCCGCCGCCGGAACCTTCGTAGCCCTGGCCCCCGCCGCCCCCGCCCACGCCCTGGAGAACGGCCTGGCCCGCACCCCACCGATGGGCTTCAACAGCTGGAACACCACGCAGTGCAGCGCCACCTTCAACGAGGCGATGGTCAAGGGCGTCGCCGACAGCTTCGTGTCGCTCGGCCTCAAGGACGTGGGCTACCAGTACGTCAACATCGACGACTGCTGGGCCGAGAAGACCCGCGACGCGAGCGGCAACCTGGTGCCGGAGCACACCCGCTTCCCGCACGGCATCAAGTCCGTCGCCGACTACGTGCACGCCAAGGGCCTCAAGTTCGGCCTCTACACCAGCGCGGGCACCAAGACCTGCAACGGCACCGGCGGCTTCCCCGGCGGGCTCGGCCACGAACAGCAGGACGCCGACCTGTTCGCGTCCTGGGGCGTGGACTACCTCAAGTACGACAACTGCAACAACCAGGGCGTCGACGCGCAGCAGCGCTACAAGGCGATGCGTGACGCGCTCAAGAAGTCCGGCCGGCCGATCGTCTACAGCATCTGCGAGTGGGGCCGCACCGACCCCAAGGTGTGGACCTGGGGCGCCGACGTCGGCAACCTCTGGCGCACCACCGGTGACATCAGCGACAACTGGTCGAGCATGATCAGCAGGGTGCACACCAATGACGATCTCGCCGCGCACGCGGGGCCGGGCCACTGGAACGACCCCGACATGCTCGAGGTCGGCAACGGCGGTATGACCGCCACCGAGTACCGCACCCACTTCAGCCTGTGGGCCATGATGTCGGCGCCACTGCTGATCGGCAGCGATGTCCGCTCGGCGTCCGCCGCCACCCAGGCGATCCTGAAGAACACCGACGTCATCGCCCTGGACCAGGACCCGTTGGGCAAGCAGGCCACCATCGTCTCGGCCACCGGCGGCCTCGCCGTCTACAGCAAGCAGCTCGCCGACGGCGACCGGGCGGTGGCGCTGCTCAACGAGACCGGCGCGACGGCGACGGTCTCCACCACCGCCTCGGCGATCGGCCTCGGCGGCTCGCCCTCGTACACGCTCAAGGACCTCTGGTCCAAGGCCACCCGCTCCACGACCGGCGCGATCAGCGCGTCCGTGCCGTCACACGCCACCGTCGTCTACCGGGTCTCCCGGGCCGGAGCTCAGCCGGACGGCTGGTACCAGGCCGAGGACGCCACCGTCGCGCAGGGCGCGGTGGAGTCCGACCACACCGGCTACACCGGCAGCGGTTTCGTCAACTACGACAACGTGACCGGAAGTTACGTCCAGTGGTCGGTGACCGCCGCGCAGGCGGGGCCCGCCACGCTCACGCTCCGCTACGCGAACGGGACGACGACCGGCCGGCCGATGGACCTCGCCGTCAACGGCACGGCGGTCTCCACCGGGCACCCGTTCGCCGGGACCGGCGACTGGAACACCTGGCAGAGCGCGTCCCTGACGGTCACCCTCAAGGCGGGCGCGAACACCGTCCGCGCGATGGCGACCACTTCGAACGGCGGACCGAACGTGGACCGGCTGGAACTCACCCAGCCATAAGGATCACGGCACGCTCCGCAGGACCGGACCATGGCGCCCAGCACTGCCTTCCCGCGCGGTGGGCGCCATGGTCCCGGCGCCCGCCGTGCGCTAGGCTCGCGCGCATGTTCCTCACCTCTCGTGCCTAGGCCGCAGCCCGCCCTTCGCGCCGGCCTGCCCGCCTCTGCCTGAGGAACAACCACCATGTCTTCGCCACGCCCGACGGCGTCCTACGCCGCCGTCCTGCGGGTCCCCCATGCCCGCCGCACCTTCGCCGCCGCCCTGTTGGGCCGGCTCTCCTACGGGATCGTCTCCCTCTCCCTGCTGCTCTCGCTCGCCGCGGCGACCGGCTCGTACGCCGCCGCCGGCATGATCACCACGGTCTTCGCCGCGACCAGCGTCGTCCTCGGCCCGGCCCGTGCCGGGCTCATCGACCGCTGGGGGGCACGACGCGCCCTGCCCACCCTCGCCACCCCGTACGCGGTGGCACTGTCCGCGCTCTGCCTGGCCACCTGGCGGCCGGGTGCCCCGCTCTGGCTGCTCACCCTGCTGTCGGCGACCGCGGGCACCCTCACCCCGCCGCTCGGCCCGACCATGCGGGCGCTGTGGAGCGCCCTCGTTCCGGACAAGCGCCTGCTGCAGCGGGCGTTCAGCCTGGACACGGTGGCGGAGGAGGGCCTGTTCATGACCGGTCCGCTGATCGCCGTCGCCGTCCGCCCCGCGCTCGGTCTGGCCCTGTCCGCCGCCCTGGTCCTCATCGGCACTCTCGCCCTGACGGCGTCCCCGGCCGCGAAGCTGCTCACCGCGCGCGAGCCCTCGGCTCCGGCCGCGCGGCTGCGGTCGGCGGGGGTCCGCAGGGCGGCGTACGCGGCGGCCGGGCTCGGCTGCTGCCTGGGCGCCCTGGAGCTGTACGTCGTCGTCTTCGCCGACCACCACGACCGCGCCTCCGCCGCCGGCTGGATCCTCGCCGCGCACGCGGCGGGCAGCGCGATCGGCGGGCTCCTCTACGGCCGGATCGCCTGGCGGCGCCCGGCCGCCGGCCGGCTGCCGTATCTGCTAGCCGCCCTCGCCCTGCTCTTCGCCCTCACCGGCGCCGCCCCGACCGTCGTCCTCTTCGCCCTCGGCATCGCGGCCGCCGGCACCGTCGTCTCCCCCACCATGGCCACCGCGTACCTCGCGGCCGACGAACTCGCCCCGCCGGGGACCGCCACCCGCGCCAGCGCCTGGGTCAACACCGGTGTCAACGCGGGCTCCTCGCTGGGCTCCGGCACCGCCGGGCTGCTCGTCGACCGGCTGCCGCTGCCGCTGTGCTTCCTGCTGGCGGCCGCGCCTCCGCTGCTGCTCGCGCTCCGCGCGTATCCCCGGTCCGGGCGGGACGCTCAGGGCCGGAGCGCCGTGCCCCTCGCGGAGGCTTCCGAGGGCCGGGCGTAGCGGGTTCCGGGCCGATACCTCGCGTGTCCGCCCATACCTCGCCCGCCGCGTACTTCAATCGTCAACTTCCCTATGCCACAGGCATGTTGGCGCTTACTGTGGCCCGCAGCACCAGACGTCAAGGAGCTGCGGTGGGCAAGCGCCAATTAGGACAATATCCCCAGTCACGGTACACACACCTGCTCTCGTCCGAACGTAACAGCAACTACACACAGCACCGGCCGGCGACCTTCGAGATCCCCGTCGAACGGCCCCCGAAGGGCTGCCAGTCGTGCACCCTCGCCTGTGAGACCTGCCGTACGTCGCTCACGTACACGGTCTTCAGCATCCCGGCGACCAGAGCCCGGCGCTGGGCGTGGCTGCTCACCACCCTGGCGGGTATCGCGTCGATGCTCGTCTCGGTCCTGGCCATCCACCACCTCGGCGGCGAGCACCCCGGCGAGCCCGGCGAGGGCGTCAGCGGACTCCTGACCCTCGGCTCGGTCGGCGGCTTCATCGTCGCCGCCATCGGCCTGAGCTTCTGGTGGTACGAGGACGGCGTCCGCGGCCCCGGCCGGCTGATGGGCATCGGCGGCCACACCATCAAACGCTGACGGCGCGCCACCGGCCTCATGGCCGTGGCGCGCCGCAGTGGCGTGCGTTGTTCCGCGTGCGTCGTTCCGGGTGGGCGAAGGAGGATTTGAACCTCCACAGCCGAAGCGGGGGCTTTACAGGCCCTTGGGATCACCGATTCCCAGTTCGCCCGGGACGGAGGAGGTGGGGGTCGAACCCACACGGATGCTTGCGCACCCCAACGGTTTTCGAGACCGCGGCCGGCGCCGCCTTTCGGCTGGCTCCTCCATGAACTGCGGGACGTACGCGGAGAGTGCGCGGATCGAACGCGCGCGGGCTCGCACCCGACTACGGCTTAGCAAGCCGCTGCCTTACCACTCGGCCAACTCTCCCAGCTGCCGGACGAGGACTCGAACCTCGAATCTCCTGATGCAGAGTCAGGCGTGCTGCCCATTGCACTATCCGGCAGGGACACAGCAGACGGGCGGCCACGAAAAAGCCGCCCTGGCGGGAATTCCCGCGGGCGGCCCGGCGACATCCGTCACCGATGGCTAGGTGACCTGCCCGGGGCTCCCCTGCTGGGAAGGGGTACTGGAAGAGCGCTGATACGCCTGTGACAGACCGGCCTGGACGTTCATCGTGCGCTCCCCTCTCGCCTCGTTGGTGATGTCACCACTGTGCCGGGCGCCGACCGCCAGGGCAACGGATTATCCGCCGGGCTCAGCCGAACGCGGCAGGACGAGCAGCGCGTCGTCGGTGGGGTTGCCCTCCCCGCGGGCCGGGAAGTGGCGGACCAGCGCGTGGCGCATCCTGTCCACAGACGTTGGCCAACAAGCGTTGGCATCACCGCGAAGGGGGCACCACCATGAACGCCACCGCACTCCCCGCCACCACCCGGGTCGCGATCGTGGGCGCCGGTCCGACCGGCCTCGCACTGGCCGTCACGCTGGCCGGGGCCGGAGTCGACTTCGTACTGCTGGACCGGCTGAGCGAGGGCGCGAACACCTCCCGCGCCGGAGTGGTGCACGCCCGGACGCTCGAAGTGCTGGACGAGCTCGGTGCCTCGGCCGCTCTGATCGAACGGGGCCTGGTCATCGACCGGTTCCGGGTCCGCGACGGCAGCCGGCAGCTCGCCGCGATGGACTTCTCCGCGCTCCCCACCCCGTTCCCGTACGCGCTGATGGTCCCGCAGTACGAGACCGAGGCCGTGCTCCTCGCCCGGCTGCGCGAGCTCGGCGGTGACGTGCACCGGCCGTACGAGGTCGCCGGAGCCGAGCAGGACGACGACGGGGTCACGCTCACGATGGCCACCGGCGAGACGCTGCGCGCCGAGTACGCGGTCGGCGCGGACGGGATGCACAGCGTCGTCCGCGAGGCCGCCGGCATCGGCTTCCGGGGCGGTGCGTACGCGCAGTCGTTCGTGCTCGCCGATGTGACGATGGACTGGGCGCCGGGCCGCGACGAGGTGTCGCTGCAGTTCGACGCGGCGGGACTGGTCGTCATCGCACCGCTGCCGAAGGACCGTTACCGCGTGGTCGCCACCGTCGACGACGCCCCGAGCGAACCGGACACCGCCTACGTCCAGCGCATCCTGGACGAGCGCGCTCCCGGCCGCGCCAAGGTCACCGGGACGGTGTGGAGTTCACGCTTCCGGGTGCACCACCGGGTCGCCGACTCCTACCGCAACGGCCGGCTGCTGCTCGCCGGGGACGCCGCGCACGTACACAGCCCGGCCGGCGGCCAGGGCATGAACACCGGTATCCAGGACGCCTTCGCGCTCGGCCGCGCCATCGCGGAGGACCGGCTGGACGACTACGAGGCGCGGCGCCGCCCGGTCGCCGAGCGGGTCGTGGCGTTCACCGACCGGATGACCCGGATCGCCACCACCCGGAGCCGCGTGCTCCGCACGGCGCGCAACCTGGCGCTGCCGGTGGTCAGCCGGATCCCGGCCTTCCGCACCCGGCTGGCCACCGAACTGGCCGAGCTGAACTACCGCTGACCGGTGGCCGGCCGGCAGCTGGCGGCGCGGTGACGATCGCCTCCGGTTCAGGGTCAACCGGGCGTCGACGAGCGGTCCGCGAGGTGAGTGGGGACGGTGGGGGCGATACCGTCGGGAACGTCGGGGCGGCATCCGCACCGACGCCCCCGCCCCGCCCGGCCGCCCCGGCGCCGGAACCACCCGTCCGCTCCCCCCGGAGGACCGCAATGCCGCGCAGCCGCGCAGAAGAGCCCGGGAACGACGTCCCGGCGGGCCCGCTGTACGTACCCGTACGGCGCGGTCCCGCCGGTTACGCGCTGCGGCTGTGCCGTACGCCGCTCGGTTCGAGGACCGCCGTCGCCTTCACCAGCGAGCGGCGGCTGCGGTCGGTCATGGGCGCCGGGCAGGAGTGGATCCGGCTCTCCGAGCCGGCGGTCCGGGCGCTGTCGGCGCCGCTGGGCGCCGCCACGGTGACCGTCGACCCGCTGCTCACCGCCCGCCGGGTGCGGGACCCCGAGGCCGTCGCCGTCGCCCTGTGCTGACGACGGCCGCGTCCACCACCCCCGCTCACACCGCGGGCTGTACGTCGCCCACCATCGAGGAGGGGACGTCGCCGCGGCCCGCCAGATCGCCCGGCGGGATGCCGGGGTGGTGCCGGGCGGCCGCGTCCGGGCCCGGAGCCCCGGCCTCGCCGAGGGCGAGCCGGGAGACGATCCGGTAGCGGTCGCCGCGGTAGAGCGAGTGGACGTACTCGACCGGGCGGCCGGTCTCGTCCTTGGTGAGACGTTCGAAGAGCAGCGCCGGGGAGAGCAGCGGCACGCCCAGCAGCCGGGCCTCGACCTCGTTGGTGACGGTCGGCTCGATGGACTGGACCGCCTCGTGGACCCGCACCCGGTGCTGGTCGCGCAGGAACTGGTAGAAGTCCCCGGACTCCATGTCCGCCGGCCGCAGACCCGGCACGAGCAGGGCGGGCACGTGCAGGTACTCGATGGCCATCGGCTCGCCGTCGACGAGCCGGAGCCGGGCGATGTAGGTGATCTCGGCCGCGGGCGAGATGTGCAGTTTGCGGCCCACCCTGGCACCGGCCTGGACGGTGGTCAGCTCCAGGACCTTGCTGGACCAGGTGCCGTCGGCCTTCGGCAGCGAGAACGAGTGCTCGTCCGCCACCAGTTCCTGGGTGATCTTGGCGGGAGCGACGAACATCCCGCGCCCGTGCTCGCGGACGATCAGTCCGGTGTTGACCAGTTCGTCGACCGCGGAGCGCAGCGTCGGGCGGGAGACCGACAACTGCTCGCACAGGGTCCGCTCGGAGGGGATCGGATCGCCGGGCACATGGGATTCGACGAGCTCCAACAGGTAGTCACGCACCCGTTCGCGCTTGAGCGCCGACCGCGGCGACTCGCTTCCCATACCTGACTCCTTCGTGCCGTCCGGGGTCCGCCCCGGCGCGTCCGGGCTGTGTGCCGTCTGCGTCCTGTCCAGTCCCGCCCCTGAAGGCTATCCAGATCCTGACCAGTACGCCAGGCCGGTCCGTCCCGAGTCGGCGGACGGGTTGCGACCGGAACCGAAGATCCGGGGGAATCAGGGGGTCAGGCCTTTGCCTGCACGACCTCTTGACGGCATCACTGGTCTATGCCACCTTCTCCAACCAGCACCAGACCAGTTGTGAAGTGGTAAGTTCCGCCGCTCCTATTCGAGGTGACAGACCCCGTGAGAACCAGACTCCTTGCAGGCACCGCGGCGCTCGCGATCGCCGTAGCCGGCCTGAGCGCCTGCAGTTCCTCCTCCGACTCGTCGGACACCGCAGGCGACGGCAAGAGCCCCGCCGAGCTCACCGTGTGGATCATGAAGGGCAGCGTTTCCGATCCCTTCCTCCAGCGGTTCAGGACGGACTTCGAGACGACCCACTCCGGAACCACCCTGAAGATCCAGATCCAGGAGTGGGACGGTATCGGCGCGAAGATCACCAGTGCTCTGGCGAGCAAGGACGCGCCGGACGTCATCGAGGTCGGCAACACCCAGGTCGCGCAGTACGCCGCCAGCGGCGGGGTCAGGGATCTGACCGGGAAGGTCGCCGACCTCAAGGGCGCGGACTGGATACCGGGCCTGGCCGAGCCCGGCAAGATCGACGGCAAGCAGTTCGGCATCCCCTGGTACGCCGCCAACCGTGTGGTGGTCTACAACAAGGACCTCTTCACCCAGGCCGGCATCACCACCCCGCCCAAGACCCGCGACGAGTGGATCGCCGACACCACCAAGCTCAACACCGGTGGCAACGACGGGATCTATCTGACGGGACAGACCTGGTACGCGCTGGCCGGCTTCGTCTGGGACGAGGGCGGTGAGTTCGCCGTCAAGGACGGCGACCAGTGGAAGGGCACCCTCGACACGCCCCAGGCGCAGGCCGGGATGGCGTTCTACAAGAAGCTCCAGGCCCTGGGCAAGGGCCCGAAGGACTCCGACGAGGCCAAGCCGCTCCAGGCGGAGGTCTTCGCCAAGGGCAAGAGCGCGCAGATCATCTCGGTCCCCGGTGGCGCGGCCGCGATCATCAAGGCCAACCCGGCGATGAAGGACAAGATCGGCTTCTTCCCGATCCCCGGCAAGACGGCCGACAAGCCCGGCGCGGTCTTCACCGGCGGCTCCGACCTCATCATCCCGGAGGCGTCGCAGCACCAGGACGCCGCCTACGAGGTCGTCAAGGCGCTAGCCGGCGAGAAGTGGCAGACGGACATGGCCAAGGAGATGAGCTACGTCCCCAACAGGACGTCCTTGGCCGGTGTGCTGGCGGGCAACGAGGGCGGCGCGGTGATGGCGGTCGGCGCGGCCAACGGCCACGGCACCCCCAACTCCCCCAACTGGGCGGCCGTCGAGGCGAACAACCCGATCAAGCAGTACATGACGCAGTACCTCACCGGAGCGGACCCGGCCGCGGCCGCCCGTACCGCGTCCGAGGCCATCACCAAAGCCCTGAACACCGCTTCCTGAACGGGGACCGGTCCGTGCGGGCCCGCGCGGCCGCCCCCGCCTGACGAGAAAGCCCCCACCAGGACACCAGGAGAAGTGCCGTGCCCGCTGCACCCCCCGCCGCCCGCCGGCGGCCCCCTCAACAGGCCTCCGTGGATCCGCCGCCGGCACCCCGCCGCCGCCGGCGACCCGTGCTCGGCGCCGTCTGGCCGTATCTGTTGATCGCTCCCACCGTGGTGGGCACGGCCTTCCTCCTGCTCTACCCGCTGATCCGCAACACCGTGATGTCCTTCCAGCACTTCCGGCTGGGCGAACTGATCCGCGGCGGCGCCACCTTCGTCGGATTCGACAACTACTCGGAGGTGCTCAACGACCCCGAGTTCTGGACGGTGGTACGCCGCACCCTGTGGTGGACCGCGATCGACGTCGTTCTCATCATGGTGATCGGCACCCTGGTCGCGCTGATGCTGGCGCGGCTCGGCAAGCGGATGCGGCTGGCCGTGATGAGCGCCCTCGTCCTGACCTGGGCGACGCCGGTGATCGCCGCCACCACCATCTTCCAGTGGCTCTTCCAGTCCCGCTTCGGAGTGGTCAACTGGGTGCTGGTGGAGCTCGGGTTCGACTCCTACCGCGACTACTCCTGGTTCGCCGACGGGAACTCGACCTTCTTCATCCTGGTCACCCTGGTCGTCTGGCAGTCGGTGCCGTTCGCCGCGCTGACCCTCTACGGCGGGCTCACCACGATCCCCGCCGAGCTGTACGAGTCGGCCCGGCTGGACGGCGCCGGCGGCTTCCAGGTCTTCCGGCACGTCACCTTCCCCATGCTGCGGCAGCTGTTCGCCCTGGTCACCTCGCTCGAAGTGATCTGGTGCTTCAAGTGCTTCGCCCAGATCTGGGTGATCAGCGAGGGCGGCCCGAACGGGGCGACCACCACCCTGCCCGTCTACGCCTTCCAGATCGCGCAGTCGCTCCACAAGTACGACGTCGGCTCGGCGGTCTCCACGCTCACCGTGCTGATCCTGCTCGTGGCGCTCGTCTTCAATCTGCGCCGGATGTTCCGGCAGGAAGGAGAGGCGCTGTGACCCGGTCGCTGCGCAAGGTCCCGCTCAACCTCGCCGCGCTGTTCGTGGTGGCGGTGTCGGTCTTCCCCGTCTACTGGATGGTGCTGACCGCCTTCAAGCCGACCGTGGACATCCAGGCCGACACCCCGTCGTTCTGGCCCCGGCACCTCACCCTCGCCCACTTCTCCACCGCCGTGCACGCCGACGGCTTCGGCACCTTCTGGCGCAACAGCCTCACCGTCACGCTCGGCGCGGTGCTGCTCTCGCTGGCCGTCGCGCTGCTGGCCGCCTTCGCGGTCGGCCGGATGCGCTGGCGCGGCAGGCGGGCGTTCATCCTGATGGTGTTCACCGCGCAGATGGCGCCCTGGGAGGCGCTGCTGATCCCGATGTACGTCATCGCCCGGGACACCGACATGCTCGACAAGCTGTCGATGCTCACCCTGGTCTACTTCATGACCACGCTGCCGTTCACCATCGTGACGCTGCGCGGGTTCCTCGCCGCGATACCGGTGGAGCTGGAGGAGGCGGCCCAGGTGGACGGCTGCACCCGGCCGCAGGCGTTCCGCCGGGTGACGTTCCCGCTGCTCGCCCCCGGGCTGCTGTCCACCTCGCTGTTCGGGTTCATCACGGCCTGGAACGAGTTCGCGTTCGCCAACACGCTGATCATCAAGAACCAGGACGCCAGGACGCTGCCGGTGTGGCTCTCCTCGTTCAGCAATGTCTTCGGCACCGACTGGGGCGCCACCATGGCCGCCTCCTCGCTCTTCATGCTCCCTGTCCTGGTGGTCTTCCTCGCCCTGCAGAACCGGGTCACCTCCGGGATGACCGCCGGTGCGGTCAAGGGCTGATACGCGTGCTGAGCGGGCTGACCCGATTCCGTCCGGGCCTGGAGGCCGAGCTGTGATCATTCCCCACCCCAGTCATCTGGTCCGTATCCCGGGCCACTTCACCTTCACCACCGACACGACCGTCCGGGTCACCGAGGGCGCGGAGGGCGCCGCCCGGCTGCTGCGCACCCTGCTGGGCCCCGCCACCGGGCTCCCGCTCCGCTCCTCCCCCGACGGCAACGTCATCCTCGCCCTGGACCCGCAGCTCGGCGGGCTGGGCGCGGAGGGCTACGGGCTGACCGTCGGCCCGGACGCGATCCTGCTGCGGGCGGCGCAGCCGGCCGGGCTGCTGAACGGCGTTCAGACGATCCGCCAACTGCTGCCCCCCGAGGCGCTGTCGGCGGTGCCGGTCACCGGGGTGCCGTGGCGGCTGCCGTGCGTCCAGGCCACCGATGTGCCGCGGTACCACTGGCGCGGGGCGATGCTCGACGTCGCCCGGCACTTCCAGCCGGTGTCGTTCCTGCGGCGCTTCGTGGACCTGCTCGCCTTCCACAAGCTCAACGTGCTGCATCTGCACCTCACCGACGACCAGGGCTGGCGGATGCCGGTGCCCGGGTACCCGCTGCTGACGGAGACCGGCGGCCACCGGGCCCGCAGCATGACCGGCCGGGCCGGCAGCGCCAGTTACGACGACACCCCGCACGGCGGTGTCTACACCGCCGCCCAGCTGCGGGCGCTCGTCGGCTACGCGGCCGAGCGCGGTGTCACCGTCGTCCCCGAGATCGAGATGCCGGGCCATGCGCGGGCGGCGCTCGCCGCCTATCCACAGCTGGGGAACGTCCCCAGCCGGCAGCTGGACGTGTGGACCGAGTGGGGGGTGTGCGAGAACGTCCTGGGCGTGCACGACGAGGTGCTGGAGTTCTGCCGCACGGTGCTCGGCGAGGTCCTGGACGTCTTCCCGTCCCCGTACATCCACATCGGCGGCGACGAGTGCCCCACCGTCGAGTGGGAGAACAGCCCGCGGGCGCGGCAGCGGGCCGTGGCCGAACGGCTGGCGGGGCCGAAGGCGCTGCACGGCTGGTTCCTCGGACGGATCGGCGACTTCCTGCTGCGCGAGGGCCGCAAGCCGGTGTGCTGGGCGGAGGACGGCGGGATCCTGCCGCCGGAGTTCACCGTCATGCCGTGGCGGGACTCGGGCCACGGGCTGGCCGCCGCCCGCCGGGGCCATGACGTCGTGATGGCGCCGTACCGCTCCACCTATCTCGACTATCCGCAGACCGACCGGCCGGGCGAGCCCTTCGGGCAGTCCGGTGCCGTCGTCGATCTGCGGGCCGTGCACGGCAACGACCCCGCGCCGCCGGACTGGGAGCCGGCGGCCGCCGCCCGGGTGCTGGGCACGCAGGGGCAGTTGTGGACCGAGTTCGCCGCCACGCCCGCCCAGGTCGAGTACCTCGCCTTCCCCCGGCTGTCGGCGCTCGCCGACAGCGCGTGGAACCCCCGCAGCGACTGGACCACCGACTTCCTCCCCGCCATGCGCCACCACGAGGCCCGGCTCGCGGCGCTCGGCACCCACCGCTGACAGCCGTCCCGGCACCGCCGGGCGCGTCCCCCACAGATGTTCCACCGTGCACCACCCGCAAGCGCACCACCCGCAGTCGCACCAGCAGTAGTTCCTTCCAGCACCTCCCCCTGCGACACCCCCACCTGGAAAGGGATTCACCGTGTCCGCAAGATCACGTATACCCGTCCGCGTGCGTACGGCGATGGCCCTGTGCACCTCCGCGGGACTGGCCTGTGCCGCGCTGACGGCCATGCCCGCCTCGGCCGCCCAGGACTCGCTCAGCGCGCAGTACCGCACCAGCGCGACCGGGGCCACCGCCGACCAGTCGGAACCGTGGCTGAAGGTCACCAACACCGGCAGCACGACCGTGCCGCTCAGCGGTGTGACGGTGCGCTACTACTTCAAGGCCGACACCGCCGACTCCTCGTACCGCTTCGCCTGTTCCTGGGCGGTGCGCGGCTGTGCCAACATCACCGGCACGTTCGGCACCCTGGCGCACCCCACCGCCACCGCCGACCGCTATCTGGAGATCGGCTTCACCGCGGGCGCCGGCTCGCTCACGCCCGGCGCCGACACCAGCGACATGCAGCTGCGGTTCTACCGCTCCACCTGGGCGACGCTCCGGCAGAGCGACGACTACTCGTTCAACGGCGCCCAGACGTCGTACGCCAACTGGTCGAAGGTCACCGTGCAGCGCGGCGGGACGGTCCTGTGGGGCACCGCACCCGACGGCAACGACCCGACACAGCCGCCGACCGACCCGCCCACGACGCCCCCCACCACGCCGCCGAACCAGAACGGCCCCGCGCTCTTCGACGACTTCAACTACACCAGCAGCAGCGACCCGCTGGTGCAGCAGCACGGCTGGACGGTGAAGTCCGGGCAGGGCGGGCCCGGTGTCCCGGGCGCCACCTGGTCGCCGCAGGACGTCACCTTCGCGCCGGAGAACGGCAACAGCATCATGAACCTCCGGCTCACCACCGACGGAACGGCCGCCGGCACCAAGGAGACCGAGATCCAGACCACGGCGCGCAAGTTCCGCAACGGGACGTACGCCGCCCGCGTGAAGTTCAACGACACCCCCGCCACCGGCCCGGACGGGGACCACGTCAACCAGACGTTCTTCGCCTTCACGCCGCTCGCCCACGACATGGACCCCGACTACGGGGAGCTGGACTTCGAGTACCTGCCCAACGGCGGCTGGGGCGAGACCGGCGACATCATGTACACCACGTCCTGGGAGACCTACCAGAACGACCCCTGGAACGCGGTCAACACCCACACCGAGAGCCGGCAGAGCTACGACGGCTGGCACGATCTGATCGTCACCGTCGACAACACGAACATCAAGTACTACATCGACGGGCAGCTGTTCGGGACGCACGGCGAGCCGTACCTGCCGGAGACGCCGATGTTCATCGACTTCAACCACTGGCTCATCGACCTCGCGGGACAGACCGGCAGCACGCCCCGCTCCTACGACCAGAAGGTCGACTACGTGTACTTCGCCAAGGACCAGGTGCTGAGCCCGGCCCAGGTGCAGGCCCAGGTGGCCGCCTACCGGGCGGCCCATGTCACCCAGGTGGACACCGTCCCGGCGGGCTGAACCCGCCGGAGCGGCGGCACCGTCAGCCCGCGGGTTCGATCCGGACCTCGTGGGTCCCCGCCGCCGGGTCGCTGACGGCCAGCAGCCGCGCGCCCTCCGCCATGAGGGCGTCGCGGTCGCCGGCCGTCAGGCGTACGAAGGGCGTGACGCTCACCGCGGCGCCGGCCTTCGTACGATCGAACCGCCAGGTGCCGCCGACGAAGCCGTCGACCAGGATCGTGCCGCGGACGATGCCGTTGACCGTCATCACCCGCTTCCGGTGCTCGTCGGCGAGGATCCGGGTCCGGTCGGCGTGCGACAGCAGCAGGTTGTCGAAGTCGGCGACGAAGCGGGCCGGGACGGGGACGTCCCGGTCGGGGAGCGCCGCGCCGGGCAGATCGTGGAGCTCCCGGCCCTCCTCGTCACGGTATGGACGAAGGTCCAAGCCCGCCACGACCGAGCGCAGCCCGGTCAGTCCCGACCACTTCTGGATGTCGGCGACGGTCGCGGGGCCGAACGCCGCCAGGTAGCGCTCGACGACGGGGCCGGGGTCGGGGTCGGCGAGCGGCGCGCCGAGGTACTCCTCGACGGTGGCGTAGGTGGGCTGCCCGCTCTCCCCCCACAGCCCCCGCGGCGGCAGCTGCACCAGCGGCGCCCAGGTGCGCAGCGCCTTCTCCAGCGAGTCCGGTGCGGTGTCCGGCCAGCGGAGGGCGAGCAGCTCGCGCAGCTCAGCGGGATTGCGCGGACGCTCGGCGAGCAGCTCGCGGCCGGCGGCCACCAGCTCGTCGCGGTCCACGCCGGCCAGCGCCGCCCCGCCCCACGTCGCGCTCCCGGCCACCCGGTCGAGCATCGGCTGCAGCACCGGCCGCAGCAGCAGCGCGTCGGCCGCGCTCACCAGGTGCACGGTGCCGCGCATCAGCGTCAGCCGCACCGCGCCGCGGTCCTTCATCAGCCGCGCCAGCTCGTCGAAGGAGAAGTCCCGCAGCCGGGTCCACAGGCCGATGTACGGGGCGCTGGACGCCTGGGATTGCATGCCGAGCAGCCGCTCGATCATGTCGATCGCGGGCATCTCCGCCCGCTCCAGGAGGAGTTGGCGCTCCAGCAGAGCACGGTTGAGCGTACGGCGGTCCAGCGTCGTCGTCGGCATGGCGCCTACGCTACGACGCCTTGCGGACGGTTCCGGTCCGCAACAACGACGCGAGCAGGCGCTATGCCGCGGAGGAGCCGACCCGCCGGGCTATCGGGGGTTCGGCCTCGTGGTGGATCGGCGTGTGCGCTCCGGTCAGCGGGACGCCGCTGCCGCCGCGCCGGTGGGCGACGATCTCCGCGGCGATGGACAGCGCGGTCTCCTCGGGCGTCCGGGCGCCGAGGTCGAGGCCGATCGGCGAGCGCAGCCTGGCCAGTTCGAGCTCGGTGACGCCGACCTCCCGCAGCCGCTCCAGGCGGTCCAGGTGGGTGCGGCGTGAGCCCATGGCGCCGACGAAGGCGATGGGAAGCTTCAGGGCCCGCTCCAGCAGCGGTACGTCGAACTTGGCGTCGTGGGTCAGTACGCAGATGACCGTACGGCCGTCGACGCGTCCCGCGGCGGTGGTCTCGTCCAGGTAGCGGTGCGGCCAGTCGACGATGACCTCGTCGGCCTCCGGGAAGCGCGCGCGGGTGGCGAAGACGGGGCGCGCGTCGCAGAGCGTCACCTCGTAGCCGAGGAACTTGCCGACCTTGACGACGGCGCCGGCGAAGTCGATCGCACCGAAGACGATCATGCGGGGCGCCGGCACGCTGGACTCGACGAGCAGGGTGAGGGGTTCGCCGCAGCGGCTGCCGTCCGCGCCGATCCCGATGGTGCCGGTCCGGCCCGCCTCCAGCAGGGCGTGGGCCTCGGCCGCCGCCGTGCGGTCCCGCTCGGGGTCGCCGAGGCTGCCCTCGTACCGTCCGTCGGCCCGCAGGGCCAGGGCCCGGCCGAGCAGTTCGGCCGGTCCCTCGACGATCCTGGCCACCGCGGCCGTCTCTCCCGCTGCGGCGGCGGCCAGGGCCGCCGTGAACTCCGGCCGCACGCCGGGGTCCACTCGCTGGACGAAGATGTCTATGACGCCGCCGCAGGTGAGTCCCACGGCGAACGCATCGTCGTCCGAGTATCCGAAGCGCTGGAGCACGGGCTCCGCCGAGTCCCCCGACTCCAGCGCTTCCTTGCAGAGCTCGTAGACAGCTCCTTCGACACACCCTCCGGACACGCTGCCGATCGCGGTGCCGTCGGAATCGACGGCGAGCGCGGCACCGGGCTGCCGGGGAGCGCTTCCGCCCACCGCGACCACGGTCGCGACGGCGAACGGACGCCCCTGGCGGCACCAGCGGTGCAGCTCGTCAGCGATGTCCAGCATGGTGAACAGCTCCTCTACTTGACGCCGAGCCAGCTCTCGATGGGGTGGAGAGCGAAGAAGACGAAGAACACCGCCGTGAGCACCCACATGAAGAGGCCGGGCTCACGCCACTTGCCCTGCGCCGCCTTGATGGCGGTGTAGGAGATGACGCCCGCGGCGACACCTGCGGTGATGGAGTACGTGAAGGGCATGAGGGCCACGGTCAGGAAGACCGGGACCGAGACCGAGCGGTCCGACCAGTCCACGTGCCGGGCGTTGCTCATCATCATCGCGCCGATGACGACCAGCGCCGCGGCCGCGACCTGGCCCGGGACGATCTGGGCCAGCGGGGTGAAGAACAGGCCTGCCGCGAAGAGCAGACCGGTGACGACGCTGGACAGACCCGTGCGGGCGCCCTCGCCGACTCCGGTGGCCGACTCGATGAAGACCGTCTGGCCGGAGGCGCCGGCGACGCCGCCGATCGCACCGCCCGCACCGTCGATGAACAGTGCCTTGCTGAGGCCGGGCATCCGGCCCTGCTCGTCGGCGAGCTTGGCCTCGGTGCCGACGCCGATGATGGTGGCCATCGCGTCGAAGAAGCCGGCCAGCACCAGGGTGAAGACGATGACGCCGACGGTCATGCCGCCGATGGAGCCCCAGCCGCCGAACTCGACGTGTCCGAAGAGTCCGAAGTCGGGCATGGACACCGCGCTGCCGTGCAGCTCCGGGGCCGCACCGCCCCAGTCCTGGTCGGTCAGGCCGCCGACGGAGTTGACCACGACCGAGAGGATCGTGCCGACGACGATGCCGATCAGGATCGCGCCGGGGATGTTGCGGGCCTGCAGCATGAAGATCAGGAGCAGCGTGACGCAGAAGAGCAGGACCGGCCAGCCGGAGAGCTGTCCGCCGATGCCGAGGGTGACCGGGGCGGTGCCCTTCACGTCACCCTTGCCGACGAAGCCGGCGTTCACCAGGCCGATGAGGGCGATGAACATGCCGATGCCGATGGTGATGCCGTGCTTCAGGGCCAGCGGTATCGCGTTCATGACGATCTCGCGGAGCCCGGTCACCACCAGCAGCACGATGATGACGCCGTAGATCACGCACATGCCCATGGCCTGCGGCCACGTCATGTTGGGGGCCACCTGGGTGGCCAGTACACCGGAGACGCTCAGTCCCGCGGCGAGGGCGAGCGGAACCTTGCCGAGGAAGCCCATCAGCAGGGTGGAGACCGCCGCGGCGAGGGCCGTCGCGGTGATCAGTCCCGCATGGCTGAGCTTGTGCCCGCTGGCGTCCGGGCCGGAGAGCAGAAGGGGGTTGAGGAGCAGGATGTAGCACATCGCCATGAAGGTCGTGATGCCGCCGCGGACCTCGCGGGGAATCGTCGACTCTCTTTCGGAGATGTGGAAGTACCGGTCGAGCCAGGATCGGCCGGCCGGTGGGCGCGAGCCCGCGCCCGCGTCCTCCGCCGTGGTCTTCAGCTCTACAGGGGTTTGGGTCATGGTGCCGACTCCCAAGGTTCAATGGGACACCCGCACATGGTGTGCGGATTTTGGGATGCTGCTATGGCTGCACGACCCGGGGGACGGCCCGAGGCGAACGGGGTGGAGCGGGGTGGCCGGTGCGCGCGGCGGGAGCCGGGCACGGGCCGGAACGGCGTCCGGTCGGCGGCCGCGGGTGCGGCCGGTCCGGTCGGGGTGCCGTTGCCACGGAGGCCGGGTGGTGGCGCCTCGGTGGCCCCGGACGGGGCGGGGATCGTCATTCCCCCACCCCGTCCGGAGGTCGTCACGTGCCGGTGAGGTGTTCGGGCCTGACCGGTACGCGCTTGAGTGCCAGACCGGTCGCGGCGCGGATGGCGGCGACGACGGCGGGCGTGGAGGAGAGCGTCGGGGCCTCACCGATGCCGCGGAGCCCGTACGGGGCGTGCTCGTCGGCGAGTTCCAGCACGTCGACCGGGATGGTCGGCGTGTCGAGGATGGTGGGGATCAGGTAGTCGGTGAAGGACGGGTTCCGTACCTTCGCGTTCTTGTCGACGATGATCTCTTCCATGACGGCCAGGCCGAGGCCCTGGGTGGTGCCGCCCTGGATCTGGCCGACGACCGACAGCGGGTTGAGCGCCTTGCCGACGTCCTGGGCCGCGGCCAGCTCGATGACCTTGACCAGGCCCAGCTCGGTGTCGACCTCGACGACCGCGCGGTGGGCGCAGAAGGAGTACTGGACGTGACCGTGGCCCTGCCCGGTGACCAGGTCGAACGCCTGGGTCGGACGGTGCCGCCACTCCAGCTCGAGATCGATGGTCTCGCCCTCGATGACGTCCACCAGATCGGCGAGCACCTCGCCGCCGTCGGTGACGACCTTTCCGCCCTCCAGGAGGAGTTCGGCGGTGGCCCACGCGGGGTGGTAGCTGCCGAACCGGGCGCGGCCGAGCTCCAGGACCTTCTCGCGGACGGCCTCGCAGGAGTTCTTCACCGCGCCGCCGGTCACGTACGTCTGCCGGGAGGCGGACGTGGAGCCGGCGGAGCCGACCTGGGTGTCGGCGGGGTGGATCGTCACCTGCGCGACGCCGAGTTCGGTGCGGGCGATCTGGGCGTGCACGGTGACGCCGCCCTGGCCGACCTCGGCCATCGCGGTGTGCACCATGGCGACCGGTTCGCCGTTGATGACCTCCAGCCGCACACGGGCGGTGGAGTAGTCGTCGAAGCCCTCGGAGAAGCCGACGTTCTTGATGCCGACCGCGTAGCCGACCCCGCGCACGACACCTTCGCCGTGGGTGGTGTTCGACAGACCGCCGGGCAGCGCGCGGACATCGGTGCTCCGGCCGGCGGAGTCGCCGGCCAGCCACTGCTGCTCGGGCGGCATCGGGAGCGCCTTGACGCGGCGCAGCAGTTCGGCGACCGGGGCCGGGGAGTCGACCGGCTGGCCGGTCGGCATGATCGTGCCCTGGCTCATGGCGTTGAGCTGACGGAACTCGACCGCGTCCATGTCGAGCGCGGCGGCGAGCTTGTCCATCTGCGCCTCGTAGGCGAAGCACGCCTGGACCGCGCCGAAGCCGCGCATCGCGCCGCAGGGCGGGTTGTTGGTGTAGAGCGCGACGGCCTCGATCTCGACGTCGTCGATCACGTACGGGCCGACCGCCAGCGAGGAGGCGTTGCCGACGACGGCCGGGGAGGCCGAGGCGTAGGCGCCGCCGTCCAGCACGATCCGGCACTTCATGTGCGTGATCTTGCCTTCGCTGGTGACACCGTGCTCGTACCAGAGCTTCGCCGGGTGGCGGTGCACATGGCCGAAGAAGGACTCGAAACGGTTGTAGACGATCTTGACCGGCTTGCCGGTGCGGAGCGCCAGCAGGCACGCGTGGGCCTGCATCGACAGGTCCTCGCGGCCGCCGAACGCGCCGCCGACGCCGGACAGCGTCATACGGATCTTGTCCTCGGGCAGACCGAGGACCGGGCCGAGCTGGCCGAGGTCCGAGTGCAGCCACTGGGTGGCGATGTACAGGTCGACGCCGCCGTCCTCGGCGGGCACGGCCAGGCCGGACTCCGGGCCGAGGAAGGCCTGGTCCTGCATGCCGACCTCGTACTCACCGCTGATGACGATGTCGGCGCGCTGGGCGGCCTCGTTCGCGTCGCCGCGGATGATCGGCTGGCGGTGCACGATGTTCGGGTGCGTGACGTGGTCCGCGTGGTGGTCGTCGCGGTTCGGGTGCAGGATCGGCGCACCGTCCGCGAGCGCCGTCTCCTCGTCGATGACCAGCGGCAGCAGCTCGAACTCGACCTTGATCTTGGCGGCCGCGCGGCGCGCGGTCTCCGGGTGGTCGGCGGCGATGATCGCGATCGGCTCACCGTGGTAGCGCACGACGCCGTCGGCGAGGACCGGGGTGTCCTTGTACTCCAGCCCGTACTTGGTGAAGGCGGGCAGGTCGTCATGGGTCATGATCGCGTAGACGCCGGAGGTGGCGAGCGCCTCGCCGGTGTCGATCGACAGGATCTTCGCGTGGGCGTGCGGGCTGCGGAGCGTGAAGCCCCACAGCATGTCCTCGTGCCACATGTCCGAGGAGTACGCGAACTCACCGGTGACCTTCAGGGTGCCGTCCGGGCGCAGCGTGGACTCGCCGAGGCCGCCCTTGGTCTTGCTGCCCTGGGTGATGTTCGTGGGATTACGGGTAACGCCCATGGTCAGACGCCCTCTCCGGCGGTGACGGACTCGCCGCGCGCTGCCGCGAGGCGGACCGCGTCGAGGATCTTCTCGTAGCCGGTGCAACGGCACAGGTTGCCCGAGAGCGCCTCGCGGATGTCCTGGTCGGACGGGGACGGGTTGCGCTCCAGCAGTTCGTCGGCGGCGACGAGGAGGCCGGGGGTGCAGAAACCGCACTGCACGGCACCGGCGTCGATGAACGCCTCCTGGATCGGGGACAGGTCCCCGGACTCGGTGCTCTCACCGGTCTGCCCGTCGGCCGGCTTGGCGGCCCACTTCTGGGCCTCGCCGAGCGGGGTGCCGCAGGCGCCGGTCCCGCAGCGGCCGGCCGCGCGGTCCTTGGCGTAGTCCGCCAGGCCCTCCACGGTCACGACGTCGCGGTCCTGGACCTGAGCGGCGGCCACCAGGCACGCACACACCGGAACACCGTCGAGGCGGACCGTGCAGGAGCCGCACTCGCCCTGCTCACAGGCGTTCTTCGAGCCCGGGAGTCCCATGCGCTCGCGGAGGACGTAGAGAAGGCTCTCGCCTTCCCAGACGTCGTCGGCCTCCTGCGGGCGGCCGTTGACATTGAAGGTCACGCGCATGACTGCGTCCTCTCGTTCCCACGGTACTCGTCCCAGGTCCAGCCGAGCGTGCGGCGGGCCATGACGCCCAGCGCGTGACGGCGGTACGAGGCGGTGCCGCGTACGTCGTCGATGGGGTTGGCGGCCCCGGAGACCAGCTCCGCGAACTGCCGTGCCACGGCCGGCGGGATGATCTTGCCGTTCTCCCAGAAACCGCCCTCTTCGAGCGCGGCGGTGAGGAAGTCCTCGGCGACGCGGGCCCGCAGCGGGGTGGGAGCGGCCGAGCCGATGCCGGTCTTGACCGTCCTGGTCTCGGGGTGCAGCGCCAGGCCGAACGCGCAGACCGCGATGACCATCGCGTTGCGGGTGCCGACCTTGGAGAACTGCTGCGGCCCGTCGGCCTTCTTGATGTGCACGGCGCGGATCAGTTCATCGGCGGCGAGCGAGTTCCGCTTCACGCCGGTGTAGAACTCCTCGACCGGGATCAGCCGGGTACCGCGGACGGAGACGGCCTCGACCTCGGCGCCCGCGGCCAGCAGGGCCGGGTGCGAGTCGCCGGCCGGGGAGGCGGCACCGAGGTTGCCGCCGACGCTGCCGCGGTTGCGGATCTGCGGGGAGCCGACGGTGTGGGCGGCGAGCGCCAGACCGGGCAGCTCGGTCCGCAGGTGCTCCATGATCCGGGTGTACGGGACCGAGGCGCCCAGGCGGACGGTCTCCTCGGTCACCTCCCACTCCTGCAGCTCACCGATCCGGTTCAGGTCCAGCATCACGTCGGGCCGGCGGTGGTCGAAATTGATCTCGACCATCACGTCGGTGCCGCCCGCGATGGGCACAGCTGTGGGGTGCTCGGCCTTTGCGGCGAGCGCCTCCTCCCAGCTTGCGGGGCGCAGGAAGTCCATGGGGGTTCTCTTCTCGAATCTCGAGCGGGGCTGTTCACGTGTTGTTAACGCTGCGTGGGGCCCAGTACACGGCCCACCACCCTTCCGGGTGCAGTCACTGAAAACATGAAGGACTTGGCTGGCCAGTACTCATGTCTTGTAGATTCCTATGAAAGGGCGCCGTCCGAAACCTCGCGGCATCGGACCGGCAACACCGATGGAACGAACCAGGCGCCACCCTGGTAGGGCTTTGACCAGGCAAGCGTTCGAGACAAGGCGACAACGATGCGGCTGCGCGCACTGCTGGACACCGATGTTCTAGGCCTGCGCCTGCTCGGTGGTGAGGACGAGCTGGATCGCACGGTCCGTGGCGTGATGACCACGGATCTTCGCGATCCGAGCCGTTATCTCACGGGCGGTGAGCTGGTGCTCACAGGACTCGCCTGGCGGCACGAAGCGGAGGACTGCGAGCGATTCGTACGAATCCTCGCCTCGGCCGGTGTAGCGGGACTCGCGGCGGGCGAGGCCGAGCTGGGCTCCATCCCCGACGATCTGGTGGCGGCCTGCTTCCGGCACCGGCTGCCGCTGTTCGCCGTGGACGAGAACGTCGCCTTCGCCTCGATCACCGAGCACGTGGTCCGGCAGGTCTCCACGGAGCGGGCCGGCGATCTGGCCGCGGTCGTGGACCGGCACCGGCGGCTGATGTCGTCGGGCCCCGCGGGCGGCGGCCCCGACGCCGTGCTGGATCTGCTCGGCACCGACCTGGACCTGCGCGCCTGGGTGCTGTCGGCCACCGGGCGGCAGATCGCCGGCTCGGAGCATCCGCTGCCCACCGCGGTGCGCGCCGAGCTCGCCGGCGCCCATCTGGCCGCCATGCGCACCGCCCGGCCGTCCCCGCACCGCACGTCGATCGCGTCCGGCGGCACCACCAGCACGTACTCGCTCTTCCCGATCCGCACCGGCGGCACCACCCCCGCGGCCGACGTCCGGGCCACCCTGCTCTCGGACTGGTTCCTCGCCGTCGACGCCGACGCCGGGGACTGGCCCGCGGAGCGGCTGGACCTGCTCCAGGGCGTCACCCAGCTGATCGCCGTCGAGCGCGACCGCCACGACGCCGCGCGCACCGTGCGCCGCCGGCTCGCCCACGAGGTGCTGGAACTGGTCCAGGCCGGCTCGCCGCCGGCCGAGATCGCCGCCCGGCTGCGGGTCGCCGCCCCCGTCCTGGTCCCCGGGCTCGGCGCCGCGCCGCACTGGCAGGTCGTCGTCGCCCGGGTCGACTGGGCGGGCGGCGACGTGCCCGCGGGACCGGCCGCCCAGATGCTGCTGGAGGAGGCGCTGGTCGACCCGGCCGCCATCGGCCCCGACCCCACCGACCGCATCGCGGTGGCGCACGCGGGCGACGAGGCGATGGCCCTCGTACCGCTGCCGCCCGCCGACCCGTCCGACGACGGCTTCACCGACGACTGGCGCGCCGACGGCCTGCTCGACACCCTGCGGGGCCCGCTCAGCCGGGGCCTGGCCGACGACGGACGGCTCACCATCGGCGTCAGCGCCACCGTGCACTCCGCCGAGGGATTGCGCGGCGCCCTGGAGGAGGCCCGGCACGCCCGCCGGGTCGCCGCCGCCCGCCCCGGGCGGGTCTGCGTGGCCGGGCACGAGGAGCTCGCCTCGCACGTCCTGCTGCTGCCCTTCGTGCCGGACGACGTCCGCCGCGCCTTCACCGCGCGGCTGCTCGATCCGCTGCGCGCCTACGACCGGCGGCACCGCGCCGAGCTCATCCCGACCCTCGAGGCGTTCCTGGAGTGCGACGGCTCCTGGACCCGCTGCGCGACCCGGCTGCATCTGCACGTGAACACTCTGCGGTACCGTATCGGCCGGATCGAGCAACTGACCGGGCGTGATCTCGCGCGTCTGGAAGACAAGTTGGACTTCTTCCTCGCGCTCCGCATGAGCTGACGCCGTACCGGCGGACCCTCGATCACTCGGATCAGGAGCAATTGATCACCGCCCTCTTGGCGCGGGCCCCTGCGGCATGCTGGACTTCGACCACTTGGCTCGACGATGCGCTTGGGGGGTAGGTTGTGGCGGATACCGCCATGCCGGAATCTGTGGTGGGCACGCCCGATGTGTGGCGCCTCAGGGCCCGCGGCTGCTGGGCGGAGGCGGCGGCGATACTCGCCCCGTACTGCGCCGACAGCCCGGACACGGCGCTGCGCCGTGCCGCACTGCTCGTCGAGGGGTGCATGTTCACCCTCGACGGCTGGTCCGAGGCGGAGGACGCGCTGCGCTCCGCCGAGGCGCTGGCCGGCAGTGACGAGGAGCGGGGCGCCGCCGCGTGCGAGCGCGGCCATCTCGCGTACGCCGCCACGCTCTTCTCCGTCCGTGACCGCGCCGACGAGGCCCGGGCCGCGTTCGGCCGCAGCGCGGCACTGCTGAGCCAGGTGTCGCCGGGAAGGCCGCTGCTCGACTTCCGCCGGGGTCTGTTCGCCGAGAACGTCGCCCAGAACCCCACCGCCGCCCGCGCCGCCTACCGGCGCGCTCACGCGGGCGCCGTCGCCCACGGCGACGCGCTGCTGACCTCGTTCACCTGGCGCCATCTGGCCGGCCTCGCCGCCGCCGACGGCGACCTCGCCGAGGCCCACCGGGGCTTCACCGAGTCCCTCCGCATCCGCGTCGACATCGGCTACCTCGTGGGCACGGCCCCGGCCATGCTCGCCCTCGCCGCGGTGGAACCGGAACCCGCCGCGACGGCCCTGCGCGCCGAGGCCGCCCGCCTGCACGCCCTGCTGGGCGGAATCCCGGTCTGGCTCCCGCATCCGGCGGAGAGCGCCTGATCGGGGCCGGGCGCCGCGTCAGCCCCAGGCGGAGCCGGAGAAGTGCTCACGGACGAGTGATTCGACCGTGACCACGTCTCCGGCCACCAGCGCTTCCAGCAGCACGGCGTGCTCCGTCGCGTCGGCGAGCAGCTCCGCCGGGCGCGACGGAGTGCGGGACGGTCCGGAGACCGGCCACTGGGAGCGCCGGTGCAGCTCGTCCGCGACGGCGACCAGCTGGTGGTTTCCGGAGAGTTCGAGCATCGCGCGGTGGAAGACCCGGTCGGAGTCCGCGTAGGCGGCCCGGTCGCCGCGGGCGGCCGCGGCGACGGTGGCGGCGGCGAGCGGGCGCAGCGCCTCCCACCGCTCGGGGGCGATGGTGCGGGCGAGGCCGAGGACGACGGGGACCTCGATCAGCGCCCGGACCTCCGCCAGTTCCGCGAGGTCGCGCGCACTGCGTTCCGCGACCCGGAATCCGCGGTTGGGCATGGCCTCGACGGCACCCTCCCGGGCGAGCAGCTGCATGGCCTCGCGGACCGGCGTGGCCGATACGCCGTAGCGCTCGGCGAGCGAGGGCGCCGAGTAGACGGCGCCGGGCCGCAGTTCACCGCTGACCAGGGCGCTGCGCAGCGCGTTCAGCACCTGGTCGCGGACCGAGTAGCGCTCGGGCAGCCGCCGCTCGGCGGGGACGGTGTCACCGGCCGGTGCGGCGA
This sequence comes from Streptomyces sp. RKAG337, assembly GCF_023701715.1. Lineage (NCBI taxonomy): Bacteria > Bacillati > Actinomycetota > Actinomycetes > Kitasatosporales > Streptomycetaceae > Streptomyces > Streptomyces sp. RKAG337. Next base: position 1,471,281 of record NZ_JAJOZA010000001.1, read on the forward strand.
ATGCCGCGGCATGCGGGTGAGTTCCGCGGACCTGCCCGGGGCGGCGGGGCGGCGGGACGGACGGGGTTCCCGCAGGGCGCGCGGCGGCGGTGTCGTTCACCGGGTCCTTCCCTCTTGGACAGCACCACTCGTGTGGCGTAGTGCCGTTAGGTTAAACCCCCACCCCATCGGATAAGGTAAGCCTTACCTCCCTTGGAACCCTTTCTGGACGGTCCGCCATGCTCGCCATGCCTGTCACCGCGCCCGCCTACGCCCGCCTGACCGGGGCGTATCCCTCGCTGCGCGTGACCGAGGAAGCGCCCCGCAGCGGGGACGGCTGGGTGCGCGCCGACGAGCTGGCGGCGGGCGGAGCGGCCCTCGACGCCTTCCTGGCCTGGGACGAGCAGCAGGTACTGCGCGACCACGGGAAGCGCGCCCGCCCCGATGTGATCGCCGGCTTCGGCCTGCACCGCTACGCCTGGCCGGCCTGCCTGCTCTTCACCGTCCCGTGGTTCCTGCACCGCAGGGTCCCGTGGCTGCCGGTGTCCGATGTGTCGTTCCACCGCACCCAGGGCCGGCTGACGGTCCGCACCCATGACTTCAGCTGTCTGCCGGACGACCCGGCCGCCGTTCTCCCCGGAGCCCGCGTCGTGCCCTCCGAGGAGGCGCTGCGCCTGGAACTGCGCTCCGCGCTCGCCGAGCACCTCGGGCCGCTGCTGGACGGCTTCCAGTCCCGGCTGAGGCGGGGCAGGCGCGCCCTGTGGGGCATGGCGACCGACGAGGTCACCGAGGGCCTGTGGCGGGTCGGACATCTGCTCGGCGAGGGCGAGCGGGCGATGTCCGAGCTGACGGCCCTGCTGCCGGGTACCAGCGCCCCGTACACCGGCGGCGCGGGCTTCCGTGAACTGCGCGCACCCCGGCCGCTGCCGGACCGCGCGCCGTCCGGCACCCGGGACCGGGTCACCTGCTGCCTGTTCTACACGGTGCGCCCCACGGAGACCTGCGGCACCTGCCCGCGTACCTGCGACGCCGATCGGATCGAACGTCTGGCCGCCGCCAGCTGACCTGTTCGACCTTTCCATCCATAGGCGTGTTATTCCGGCGAAACCTCTTCACGTCCGTGCGCCGTTCGCCAAGATGGCGCCCGTAAGCCGTCCCGCGGCCCGAGCGCGACGGAAGCGACGCTAGGAATCGCACATGAGACTTACCGACATATCGCTGGACTGGACGCTCTCGGGGGCCGTGGGCCTGGCGGTCCTCGCGGCCTCGGCGGTCGCGCTGCGCAACCGCCGTGCGCGCGGCGGCGACGAGAACGTACCCGGCAGCGATTCATGGGAGCGCAGCGAGGAACGCCGGCGCCGCAAGGAAGCGGTCTACGGAAGCGCGTCGTACGTCCTGCTCTTCTGCTGTGCGGCGGTCGCCGCGGCGCTCTCCTTCCACGGACTGGTCGGCTTCGGCCGGCAGAACCTCAACCTCGACGGCGGCTGGGAGTACCTGGTCCCGTTCGGCCTCGACGGCGCGGCGATGTTCTGCTCGGTGCTCGCGGTGCGCGAGGCCAGCCACGGCGACGCGGCGCTGGGCTCCCGGATGCTGGTGTGGATGTTCGCGGGCGCCGCGGCCTGGTTCAACTGGGTGCACGCGCCACGCGGTATCGAGCACGCCGGTGCCCCGCAGTTCTTCGCCGGGATGTCCCTGTCGGCGGCGGTGCTGTTCGACCGGGCGCTCAAGCAGACCCGCCGGGCCGCGCTGCGCGAACAGGGCCTGGTGCCGCGTCCGCTGCCGCAGATCCGGATGGTCCGCTGGATGCGGGCCCCGCTGGAGACCTACGGCGCCTGGTCGCTGATGCTGCTGGAGAACGTGCGCTCGCTCGACGAGGCGGTGGAGGAGGTCCGCGAGGACCGCAAGCAGAAGGAAGTGAACGACGTCCGCCGCCGCGACCACGACCGGCTGGAGCGGGCCCGGGTCAGGGCGCTCAACCGGCAGCACCGCGGCTGGAGCCGGGACCGGGGCGACCGTCGCCCGGAACTGCCCGGCGGAGGTTCGGGCGGCGGAGGTCAGGGCGGCACCACGGAGCCCGTCATAACCGCCGGGACGGCCGAACTGCCGGTGCGCCCGCGTCCCCCCTTCCAGCCGGAGCGCTCGGAGCGGTCCGAACTGCCGGCGGCGTCACCGGTGCCGGCGGAAGCGCCGCTCACCGTCGACCTCACGGCCGAGGACGACACGCTGACGATCCCCAGGCTGGATTCACTGGAGCGCAAACTCCAGGACCTGGAACGGCAGTTCGGCTGATCGTCGGGAGCACCGTCGGCACGTCAGGCGGTGTCGACGTCCAGCTCGAACCAGACGACCTTCCCGGAGCCCAGTGAGCGCACGCCCCAGGAATCGGCGAGCGCCTGCACGAGCAGCAGCCCGCGGCCCGACGTGGCGTTCTCGCCCGGTGTGTGCAGCCGGGGGCGCCTGGCCGCGTGGTCGTGCACCTCGACGCGCAGCCGGTGCACCGGCCCGCCGGAGAGCGTCGCGGTGAGCACCGCTCCCTCGTCGGTGTGCTGGAGCGCGTTGGTGACCAGTTCGCTGGCCAGCAGTTCAGCGATGTCGACCAGTCCCGGCACACCCCAGTGCCGCAGCTGCTCGCGCAGCAGCCTGCGCGCCTCGGCTATCGCCGAGAGATCCGCGTGGCGCAGGGCGTGCCGCAGTTCCCGCACCTCGACGGTGCCTCGTGGTCCGTGGCCGCATTCTTCCTTCGGCTGACGCTCCATCGCTCCGCTCCGGCCGCCGCCCTCATCCCCGTCGAACATCCTGTCGGGATGCATGCCCACCGCGGGGCCATCCAGTCCTGGGCCCAGGCTCCTCCGGGGGCACGGCGGAGCCGCCCACGACCGGCCGGACGGGCGCTTGTTGCGGACGCTGGGGGAACGGGTAACCCCTCGCATGAGCCGATTCCGCCGGGGGGTGACCCCCGAACCCCTCAGGAGCCGTGATGCACGACGACCGGCAGTTGGTCGAAGGACGTCTGGACCGGGCGCTCTCCCAGTTCATCAGGCCCGCCCAGTACGCCGCCCGGGTGCCGCTGGCCCTGTCCGTGTGGCAGGTGGCCGGTGAACCGGTGCCGGTGGAACAGGCGCTGCGGGGGGTCTTCGAACCCTTCGCGCCCGGCACGGAATGGGGCACTCCGTGGTCGACCAGCTGGTTCCGGCTGGAGGGCGCCGTGCCGCAGAACTGGGTCGGGCAGCGCGTCGAGGTGGTCATCGACCCCGGATTCACCGGCGAGGGGCCGGGGTTCCAATGCGAGGGGCTGGTCCACGACGCCGCCGGGGTGCCGTTGAAGGGCATCCACCCGATGAACCGCCATGTCCCGGTGACCGCTTCGGCGCTGGGCGGCGAACCGGTGCACCTGCTGCTGGAGGCGGCCGCCAACCCGGCCGTGCTGCAGCACTTCGCCCCCACCCTGCTCGGTGACGTGCTGACCGCCGGGGACCGGCCGCTGTACCGTTTCGCCTCGGCCGACCTGGCGGTCCTCGACGAGCAGGTCTGGCATCTGCTGCTGGACATCGAGGTGCTGTCCGAGCTGATGGGCGAGCTGGCCCCGCACGAGCCGCGCCGGCACGAGATCCTGCGCGCGCTGGAGAACATGCTGGACGCCCTGGACCTGCACGATGTGCGCGGCACCGCGCGCGCCGCCCGCGCCGAGCTGGTCGAGGCGCTGTCCCGGCCCGCGCACGCCAGCGCCCACCGGATCTCCGCCGCCGGGCACGCCCACATCGACTCGGCCTGGCTGTGGCCGCTGCGCGAGACCGTCCGCAAGGCGTCCCGGACGTTCGCCAACGTCACCGCGCTCGCCCAGGACTACCCCGAGCTGGTCTTCGCCTGCTCGCAGGCCCAGCAGTACGCCTGGGTCAAGGAGCACCAGCCGCACATCTGGCAGCGCGTGCAGCGGGCCGTACGCGACGGGTCCTGGGCGCCCGTCGGGTCGATGTGGGTCGAGTCGGACGCCAACATGCCCGGCGGCGAGGCGCTGGCCCGGCAGCTCGTGCACGGCAAGCGGTTCTTCCTCGACGAGCTGGGGGTGGAGACCGAGGAGATCTGGCTGCCCGACTCGTTCGGCTACACGGCCGCCTTCCCGCAGCTGGCGGAGCTGGCCGGGGTCCGCTGGTTCCTCACCCAGAAGCTGTCGTGGAACCAGTCCAACAAGATGCCGCACCACACGTTCTGGTGGGAGGGCATCGACGGGACGCGGGTGTTCACCCACTTCCCGCCGGTCGACACCTACAACTCGCGCTTCGCGGGCCACGAACTCGCCCGCGCGGTAAGGAACTTCGCCGAGAAGGGCCGCGCCACCCGCTCCCTGGTGCCGTTCGGCTGGGGGGACGGCGGCGGCGGTCCGACCCGCGAGATGATGGAGAAGGCCCGCAGGCTGCGGTCGCTGGAGGGCTCACCGCGGGTCGACATCGAGAAGCCGGCCGCCTTCTTCGCGGCGGCGGAACGCGAGTACGCGCGCGAGGCGCCGGTCTGGTCCGGCGAGATGTACCTGGAGCTGCACCGGGCCACGTACACCACCCAGGCGAAGACCAAGCAGGGCAACCGGCGCAGTGAGCACCTGCTGCGGGAGGCCGAGCTCTGGGCCACCACCGCGGCGCTGCGCGACCCCGCGTACGGCTATCCGTACGACGACCTGGACCGGATCTGGAAGACGGTGCTGCTGCACCAGTTCCACGACATCCTGCCGGGCAGCTCGATCGCCTGGGTGCACCGCGAGGCCCGCGACACCTACGAGCGGGTGCGCGAGGAGCTGACGGGGATCACCGCCGCAGCCGTCCGGTCGCTGGGCGGTGGCGCCGCCGCCGTCCTCAACGCCGCACCGTACGGCCGGGACGAGGTGGTCGAGGCCGACGCCGCCGAGCTGCCGGACGGCGTCGGCGCCCAGCGGCTGGCGGACGGCCGGGCGGCGGTCGCCGTCCGGGTGCCCGCGCTCGGCTCCGCGCCGCTGGCCGGCACCGACCCCGGGCACACCCCGGTCTCGGTCACCGTCAGCGGTGGCACCCACGTCCTCGACAACGGCCTGCTGCGGGTGGTCGTCGACGCGGACGGGCTGCTGGCCTCCGTCATCGATCTGCGGGCCGGCGGACGCGAGGTGCTGGCGCCCGGCACCCGCGGCAACCTGCTGCAGCTGCACCCCGACCACCCCAACAAGTGGGACGCCTGGGACATCGACCGGCACTACCGGCGGCGGCGCACCGATCTGACGGCCGCCGAGTCGGTCGCGGCGACCGCCACCGGCCCGCTGCTCGCGGTGGTGCGCACCGTACGGGCCTTCGGCGCCTCCCGGGTACGGCAGGACATCCGGCTGCGCGCGGGCAGCGCGCGGCTGGACTTCGTCACCGAGGTGGACTGGCACGAGTCCGAGAAGGTGCTCAAGGCCGCGTTCCCGGTCGATGTGCACGCCGACCGCAGCGCGTCCGAGATCCAGTTCGGCCATGTCTTCCGCCCGACGCACACCAACACCAGCTGGGACGCGGCGCGTTTCGAGATCTGCGCGCACCGCTGGCTGCGGGTCGCGGAGCCCGGCTACGGCGTCGCGGTGCTCAACGACTCGACGTACGGCCATGACGTGACCCGCACGGTGCACGCCGGACGGACCGGGACCACCGTCCGGCTGACCCTGCTGCGCGCGCCGCACAGCCCCGACCCGGAGACCGACCAGGGCACGCACCGCTTCACCTACGCGCTGCTGCCGGGCGCCGGGACCGGCGACGCGGTGGCCGAGGGGCTGGCGCTGAACCTGCCGCTGCGGATCGCCGGGGCGCCGGCGTCGCCGTCACTGGTGTCCGCCGATCACCCGTCGATCACCGTCGAGGCGGTGAAGCTCGCCGACGACCGCTCGGGCGATGTGGTGGTGCGGCTCTACGAGTCGCGCGGCGGCCGCGCGGCCGGCACCCTCTCGACGGCGTTCCCGGTCGCCGACGCGACGGTGACGGATCTGCTGGAGCGTCCGCTGCGGGCCGCGGAGCGGGCCGGGGGCGGCGGCGTCGCGCTGGAGCTGCGGCCGTTCCAGATCCTGACGCTGCGACTGCGGCCGGCGCGTTCCTGAGCAACCACCGCAAGGGGCCGGGGTCAGGGCCGCGGCACGTTCCGCAGGTTGGAGCGCGCCATCTGCAGCATCCTGCCGACCCCGCCGTCGAGCACGGTCCTGCTCATCGACAGCGCGAAGCCGCCGATCTGCTCACCGGTGATCTTCGGCGGGATGGACAGCGCGTTCGGATCGGTGACCACGTCCACCAGCGCCGGCCCCTTGTGCCGGAACGCGCCGCGCAGCGCGTCCCGCAGCTCCTTCGGCTTCTCCACCCGGACCCCGTAGGCCCCGCACGCCCGCGCGACCGCCGCGAAGTCCGGGTTGTGGTTGGCCGTTCCGGACGCCGGCAGTCCCGCCACCAGCATCTCCAGCTCGACCATGCCCAGCGAGGAGTTGTTGAACAGCACGATCTTCACCGGCAGATCGTGCTGCACCAGGGTCAGGAAGTCGCCCATCAGCATCGCGAACCCGCCGTCGCCGGACATCGCGACGACCTGGCGGCGGCGGTCCAGGAACTGGGCGCCGATCGCCTGCGGCATCGCGTTGGCCATCGAGCCGTGGGTGAACGAGCCGATCACCCGGCGCCGGCCGTTCGGGGTCAGGTAGCGGGCCGCCCAGACGTTGCACATGCCGGTGTCGACGGTGAAGACCGCGTCGTCGGCGGCCTCCTCGTCCAGGACCGAGGCCACGTACTCGGGGTGGATCGGGACGTGCTTCTCGACCTTGCGGGTGTACGCCTTGACGACGCCTTCCAGGGCGTCGCTGTGCTTCTTCAGCATCCGGTCGAGGAACTTGCGCTGCGTCTTGACCCGCACCTTGGGCGTCAGACAGCTCAGCGTCTCGCGCACATCGCCCCACACCGCCAGATCCAGCTTGGAGCGGCGGCCGAGGTGTTCCGGGCGGACGTCCACCTGGACGATCTTCACGTCGTCGGGCAGGAAGGCGTTGTACGGGAAGTCCGTGCCGAGCAGGATCAGCAGGTCGCACTCGTGCATCGCCTCGTACGCGGCGCCGTAGCCGAGCAGTCCGCTCATGCCCACGTCGTACGGGTTGTCGAACTGGATCCACTCCTTGCCGCGCAGGGCGTGGCCCACCGGTGCCTTCACCCGCTCGGCGAACGCCATCACCTCGTCGTGCGCGCCGGCCGTGCCGCTGCCGCAGAACAGCGTCACCTTGTCCGCGGCGTCCACCATCCGGGCGAGCGCGTCGAGCTCGGCGTCACCGGGCCGCACCGAGGGCCTGCGGGTGACGAGCGCGTGCTCGATGCTGCGCTGCGGGGCGGGCTGCGCCGCGATGTCGCCGGGGAGGCTGATGACGGAGACGCCGCCGCGGCCGATCGCGTGCTGGATCGCGGTCTGCAGCACCCGGGGCATCTGCTGCGGGTTGGAGATCAGCTCGCTGTAGTGGCTGCACTCCTTGAACATCTGGTCCGGGTGGGTCTCCTGGAAGTAGCCGGTGCCGATCTCACTGCTGGGGATCTGCGCGGCCAGCGCCAGCACCGGGGCCATCGAGCGGTGCGCGTCGAACAGGCCGTTGAGCAGATGGACGTTGCCGGGGCCGCAGGAACCGGCGCAGGCCGTCAGCTTCCCGGAGATCTGCGCCTCCGCGCCCGCGGCGAAGGCCGCCACCTCCTCGTGGCGCACATGCACCCATTCGATGGCCGCGTTGCGCCGGATCGCGTCGACGACGGGGTTGAGGCTGTCGCCGACGACGCCGTACATCCGCTCCACCCCGGCGCGCACCAGGACGTCGACGAACTGCTCGGCCACGGTCTGCTTCGCCATCGGGCGCACCAATCGCTCGTCGCGGGGACTTCGCTCCATCTCCCCACGACGAGGACGGGTCCGCCACTCAGGCGCCCGCGGGCGCGTTCAGGCGTCCCAGACGCCGACGGCGGTGCGGTCGTCGGCGTAGCCCTTGACACGGGTCTGCGCCTCGGCCAGGAACGCGGTGAGACCGGGCGGGCGGCCGCTGCCCCACTGGTGGGCCAGCCGGGCGGCGAGGGCCGGCTCGCCGCGCAGCGGTTCGGCGAGGCCGCCGCTGCACAGCAGCAGCGCGTCGCCGGGGTGCGCGACGGAGGCCCGGAACCGGAAGCGCTCGCCGGGCTCCGGCTCCTTCCCGACCGGGTCCAGGTCCTGCCAGCTGCCGTCCCGGATCCGGAACAGCCCGCCGTCCCCGACCCCGAAGAACAGCCGGATGCGGCAGGACGGGTCCACCGGCAGCAGCAGACAGCGCAGCGAGGCCGTGTACTGGCCCTCCTCCAGGCCGAGATCCTCGCCGCGGGCGCGCAGCCGCCCGTAGCAGCGGTCGGTGAGCCGGTGCAGCCCCGACTTGAGCGAGCCGCGGCGGGCGGCGCGGATGTCCTCGGACAGCCGCAGCTGGCTCCGGCCGACCGCGCCGGCGATCCACCGGCAGGCGTCCTGCGCGGCCCGGGGCGCGTCATCGGCGGCCCGCGCTCCGCTGGCGACCGCCAGCAGCAGGAGGCCGTCGTCGCCGCTGCCGAAACGTGCCGTCAGCAGCGCGTCCCGGCGGGGCTGGCCCCGGTACCGCGCGGAATCCCCGCGCACGGAGGCGGTCCGCAGCGTCAGGACGCCGTACTGCGCCCCGTCCAGCACCGTGTCGGGTACGAGGCTGTCGAGCTCGTCCGGGTGCGCCACCGGCCAGGCCGTCGGCTCCGCGGCGTACGTCGGGGGCCCGTCGCCCACGAACGGCGGCGCCGTCTCGACGGCCGGCTCCGCCGCCGCCCACCCGGGCGGCAGGTCCGGCGCCGGGCCGGGATCAGGATCGCTCCAGGTCACCGGGCCTTCGCCGAAGGCGGTCGGCGCCGGTGCCTCGTAGGGCTGCTGGTACGCCTGCCGCGGTTCCCCGTAAGGCTGCTGGTACGACTGCGGCCCCCACGCCTCGCCCGCGGTGGGGATCACCCCGCCGCGCGGCGGCCGGTCCGCCGGGGCCGGCTGCGGGGTCATCGGCGGGGCCGTCTGCTGGGACGGGACGGTGGGCGATGGCGATGCGGGCGGTGCGGGTGGTGCGGGCGCCACGGGCGGTGCCTGCGCTGGTGCGGCCTGGGCGGCGGTCTGGCCGGTCCGGCGGAGCCGGAGGGTGTCGGGCGGGCCGGGGTCGTCGTGCTCGGGCGCGTCCTGGTCGTACGGGCTCCGGTCGTACGGGCCCGCTGCGTACGGATCCCGGGCGGGCGGCACCCCGTCGGCGGACGGCTCGTCTCGAACAGGCGGATCGTCCCGAACAGGTGGATCGTCCCGGACAGCCGGTTCGTCCGGAGCGCCCACGGCGGACAGGGCCGAGGCGTAGTGGTCGTCGACCGTTTCGGCCGACTCCTGTGGATCGCCCGGCTCCGGGCTCCCGTACAACTGGCGCCACCACTCGTCCTCTTGACGAGGGTGCGTCTCCCCCTGCTGGCTCATGCCCTTATTGTCCACCGCGAAGGGCCTTCGGAAACGGTGGATGGCATACCTGACGCGGGTCCGTCGGCCGGCCCTCCCCCCACGGTGGGGTCGGCCGACGGCGCTCGAGCGAAACGACCCAAGTCGTGCCAAGTCATGCCCGCATCGCCGCCACACTGGCAGAACAGGGGGGTGAGCAGGGAAGATGTCCGCGGCGGGAAACCGCCGTGGCTCATTCCCGCCACCTTGGGGAGGGGGCGCCGTGCTCGGTGCCATAGGACTCGACGACGTCCAGGAGTCCGCTTACCGCGCGTTGATCGGTCTCGGTGCCGCCGAGATATCCGATCTCGCGCAGCGCCTCGGCACGTCCGAGGAGGATGCGGCCCGCACACTGCGGCGGCTGGAGGGGCACGGGCTGGTGGCCCAGTCCTCGGCCCGGCCGGGCCGCTGGGTGGCCGCACCGCCGGGCGTCGCGCTGGCCGCGCTGCTCACCCAGCAGCGGCATGAACTCGAACAGGCGGAGCTCGCGGCGGCCGTGCTCGCCTCGGAGTTCCGGGCCGAGGCCACCGAACCCGCCGTCCACGACCTGCTGGAAGTGGTGACCGGCGCGAACGCCGTCGCCCAGCGCTTCCTGCAACTGCAGCTCGGCGCGGAGAAGGAGGTCTGCGCCCTGGTCACCGGCACCCCGGTGGCCGTGACCGGCATGGACAACAGTGCCGAGGAGCAGGCCGCGGAGCGCGGTGTCGCCTACCGCGTGGTGATCGAACGCGAGATCCTCACCAGCGCGAACGGCATCACCGAGCTCTCCGCCGCGATGAACCGCAGCGAGCAGGTACGGGTGATCGACCGGGTCCCGACGAAGCTGGTGGTGGCCGACGCGTCGCTCGCCATGGTGCCGCTGACCCGCCGCACCGGACAGCCCGCCGCGCTGGTCGTGCACGCCAGCGGGCTGCTCGAATCCCTGATGGGGCTCTTCGAGGGGGTGTGGCGCACCGCGATGCCGCTGCGCCTGAACGGCCCCGGCGTCGACGAGGTGCCACTGGACGCGCCCGACTTCGTCGATCTGCAGATCCTCTCGCTGCTCCTCGCCGGGCTCACCGACGCCAGCGTCGCCAAGCAGCTCGATCTCGGGCTGCGCACCGTACAGCGCCGGGTCAAGCACCTCATGGAGATCGCCGGGGTCACCACCCGGCTCCAGCTCGGCTGGCACGCCTACGAGCGCGGCTGGGTCGCCCGGCACGGGTGACCACCCGGCCGATATCCGGGGGCGGGCGCGGCGACTATCCGGCAGGGTGAGCCCATGGGGACACCACAGCTGTGCCTGATCGGCGTCGTGATGCTGCTCGGCCTGCTCGGCGTGCTGGTCCCCGGTGTGCCCGGGTCGCTGCTGTGCTGGGGCGCCGTCCTGTGGTGGGCGACCAATCTGCACACGCCGCTGACCTGGGGGGTCCTCGCCGGCGCCACCGGTCTGCTGGCGCTCAACCAGGTGGTCCAGTGGCTGCTGCCGGCCCGCCGCATCCGCGATTCGGAACTCACCTGGCGCAATGTCTTCGCCGCCGGTTGCACCGCCATCGCCGGGTTCTTCGTCCTCCCGGTGATCGGCGCGCCCATCGGCTTCGTGGCGTACATCTACGCCGTGGAACGCGTCCGGCTCGGGTCGCACGGCGGCGCCTGGACCGCCACCCGCACGGCCATGCGCGCCATCGGCCGCTCCGTCCTCGCCGAGCTCTTCGCCTGCCTCCTGGTGGCGGGCGCCTGGCTCGGCGCCGTCGCCTTCGGCTGACGGCAGGCTTCATGGGCCCATGGGCCCAGGCCGGACCTAGGTCCAAGAGCTGATGCACCGGCGTCACCCCGGTGTGAGGCTGGCCGTATGACGATTTTCAGCGCGGACGAGCGGGCGTATCTGGACGAGCAGAAGCTGGGCCGGCTGGCGACGGTGGACGGGAAGGGGCAGCCGCAGGCGAACGCGGTGGGGTTCGTGGTGCGGGACGACGGCTCGATCGACATCGGCGGTCATGCGATGGGGACGACGAAGAAGTGGCGGAACATCGCGGGGAATCCGCTGGTGTCGCTGATCGTCGACGACATCGTCACCCAGCATCCGTGGGCGGTGCGCGGCATCGAGATCCGGGGGGACGCGGAGCAGCTGACCGGGGCGCACGATCTGGGCGCCTACCTCAGCCCGGAGGTGATCCGGATCCGGCCGCGCCGGGTGATCACCTGGGGCATCGGGGGCGGGGAGCCCGGGATGCACGGGCGGACGGTGTCAGAGGACGCCCTCTAGCGCGAGCAGGGTCCGCTTGCGCTCCAGACCGCCGGAGTAGCCGGTGAGGCTGCCGTCCGCGCCGATCACGCGGTGGCAGGGGCGGACGACGAGCAGCGGGTTGGCGCCGACCGCGCCGCCGATGGCACGTACCGCGCCGGGCGATCCGGCGGCTTCGGCGAGCCCGCGGTAGCTGACGGTCGCGCCGTACGGAACGGTATCGAGCGCGTTCCACACCCGGAGCCGGAAGTCGGATCCGGCGGGGGCGAGCGGGAGGTCGAACGTCCGGCGCTCGCCGGCGAAGTACTCCTTGAGCTGGCGCTCGGCCCCGGCGAACGCGGTGGGCTCACGGCGCCAGCCGGGCAGGACGGTGGCACCGCCGCGCTGGCCGGGGACGGAGAGCGAGGTGAGGGCGGTGCCGTCGCCGGTGAGGAGCAGCTCCCCGAGGGGGCTGTCGACGGTGGTGTAGAGGGTCACCTGGCCGGCCGCGGGGGTCGCGGAGGCTACGGGCGGTACGGAGGCTGCGGGCGGTGCGGGGCTTACGGGGCTGGTCATGTGGTCGTCATCTCCAGTCGGGGGCGGGCGCGGTGGCCCGTGGCCCAGAGGTGGTGCAGGGCGTAGCTCCGCCACGGGCGCCACGCGTCGCTGAGCGGTGGTTCGTTGGGCAGCGCGACATCGGGGTCGCCGAGGGCGCGGAGCCGGATGTATCCGGCCGTCCACGCGTCGACGCCCGGCAGGGCCAGCAGTGCGCGGCCCGCCTCGTCGCGGTCGGCGCCCGGGTCGAGGCGCAGGGTGCCGGCGGCGAGCGCGGTGGTCAGCGGGCGCAGGGCGGGATCGTCGATGCGGGCGGGTTCGGGGAAGAGATGGGTGAGTCCGCCGTCGGGGGCGGGGAGCGGATCGCCGCAGGCCGTGACGAGCTCCCCGGCGGCGGCCGGGTCGGCGAGTACCGCGCGCACGGCGAGCTCGTCGGGGTCGGCGGCGCCCGGTGAGCGCAGCCCCGGCCGGGCGGCGACCAGCGGTCCGAGGAGCGGGTCACCGCCCAGCGAGTCCGCGACGGCGTACGGGTCGGCGTCCAGGTCGAACAGCCGGCGTACCCGCTGGACGGCGGTGGTCAGGTCCCGCAGGTCGGCGAGGCGGAGCCGGCAGTCGAGCCAGCCGGCCCGGCGGCGCTCGTCCACCTCGGCCACGCCGGGGCCGTGCGGCAGCCGCAGCGTCCGCCGGTAGGTGCGCCGGCCGGGCGGTCCGGTGATCTCCTCGATCCCCGGCACCAGGTCCGTGTGCAGGAAGTCGAAGACCCCCCGCGCGTCGTAGGGACCGCGGTAGGCGAGCCGCAGGGGCACCCCGGAGGCCGAGCCGGGCTCCGCCGCCCGCCCGGTGGTGGCGGGGACGGTGCCGGCCCGCGCGGCGGCGCGCAGCTCGCTCGGGGTGCGGGCGTAGATCTCGCGGATGGTGTCGTTGAACTGGCGGACGCTGGCGAAACCGGCGGCGAAGGCCGTGTCGGTGACGGACAGGGTGGTGGTCTGCAGCAGGACCCGTGCGGCCAGCGCGCGCTGCGCGCGGGCCAGCGCCACCGGGCCCGCGCCGACCTCGGCGGTGAGCTGGCGGTGGACCTGGCGGGAGCTGTAGCCGAGCCGGTCGGCCAGGCCCGCCACGCCCTCGCGGTCGACGACGCCGTCGCCGATCAGCCGCATGGCGCGGCCCACGACGTCGGCGCGGACGTTCCACTCCGGGGAGCCGGGCACCGCGTCCGGCCGGCAGCGCCGGCAGGCGCGGAAGCCACCGCTCTGGGCGGCGGCGGCCGTGGGGTAGTAGCGCACGTTCCGCTGCTTGGGCGTCACCGCCGGGCAGCTGGGGCGGCAGTAGATGCCGGTCGTCGCGACCGCGAAGAAGAAGACGCCGTCGAAACGGGCATCGCGGCCGCGTACCGCCGCATATCCGGTCTCTTCGTCAATCATGTTCCCCAGTCTGCGGCATCGGGCGGCCGTCGACTGGCGGAAATCGGACAGGGAGATCAGCGGGAGATCAGGGATGAGCGGCAACCTATGAGAGCGCTCTCCCGAGGCTGGACCAGGGAGATACCCTGTCCGCATCCAGCTCGCAGAGGAGCGTGCAGTGTCCGAGCAGACCTTCCCGTCCCGTCCCACCCTGGAGGCCGTCGCCGAGCGGGCCGGGGTGTCACGGGCCACCGCCTCCCGCGTGGTCAACGGTGGTGCGGGGGTGCGCGCGCCGCTGGCCGACCGGGTGCGGCAGGCGGTCGACGAGCTGGGCTACGTACCGAACCAGGCGGCCAGGACGCTGGTCACGCGCCGCAACGACGCGGTGGCCGTGGTGGTCGCGGAACCCGAGACCCGGTTCTTCTCCGACCCGTTCTTCGCCCAGCAGGTGCGCGGCATCAGCAAGGAGCTGACCGCGCACGACAACCAGCTGGTGCTGCTGCTGGTCGAGGGCACCGCCGACTACGACCGGGTCGGCCGCTATCTCGCGGGCGGCCATGTCGACGGCGCGCTGATCTTCTCGCTGCACGCGCACGACCCGCTGCCCGAGCTCGCCCGCAAGGCGGGCATCCCCACCGTCTTCGGCGGGCGGCCCGGCTGGGCGGAGACCGACCGGGACCGCAACGCGCTCTATGTGGACTGCGACAACCGGGGCGGGGCGCGGACCGCCGTGCGCCATCTGACGGGGCTCGGCCGCCGCCGGATCGCCCACATCAGCGGGCCGCTCGACCAGACCGCGTCCGTCGACCGGCTCGACGGTTTCCGCGACATCCTGCCGAACGCCGATCCGGCGCTGATCGCCGAGGGCGACTTCACCCCCGACGGCGGCGAGCGCGCGATGGCCGAGCTGCTGGACCGCTGCCCGGACCTGGACGGCGTCTTCGCCGCCTCCGACCTGATGGCCTCGGGGGCGCTGCGGGTGCTGCGGGAGCGCGGGCGCAGCGTGCCGGACGACGTCGCGCTGGTCGGCTTCGACGACATGGTCCAGGTCGCGCAGCTGACCGATCCCCCGCTGACGACGGTCCGTCAGGACATCGAGGAGATGGGACGGCTGATGGCCCGTCTGCTGCTGCGCAGCCTCGACCCGCGGCGTGACGCCCCCGGCGCTCTGCCGCTGTCCTCGGTGGTCACCCCCACCCACCTGGTCCGACGGCGCTCCGCCTGACGCGGTGGGCGAGCACGGTCCGGCCGGGGTCGCCGGGGGTGGGATCCGGCCGTCGAAGTACTGGTTCCCGCTGGGACGGTTGGGAACGGAAGGCAACGGGAAGGTCACGGAACGACAGCGATTGTGAAGGTGCGGTGACGGTACGCACCCCCGCCAACAGGAGGACGCTCATGGTCTACACGATCATCCTCGGCATTGTGATCGTGGCCCTCGGTATCGCGAGCGTCGTGGCCACGTTCTGGAGCGAGGGAAGCCCGATCGCGATCCGGCGCCGTCATCGTCACAACGGCGCCGGCTGAACCCGCGCTCACCGCGGCCTCGTTGAAGGCCGTGGCGGGTCCGTCACCGGACCCGCCACCGGACCGTCTCAGGCCTGCCTGCGGTGGCCGCCACCACCACCGCGCTTCGCCTCGTACATCGCCCGCCCCGCCGCCGACTTCATCTTCCAGTCACGGCGCATCTCGGCACGCAGCCGCTGGTCGGTGCGGGAGGCGATCCAGGCGTTCTCGCGCAGCAGTTTGCGATAGCTCTCCAGCCTGCGGTGCGGCAGCGAGCCGTCCTCCAGGGCGGCGAGCACCGCGCAGCCGGGCTCCGCGACGTGCGAGCAGTCGTGGAAGCGGCAGTCGGCGGAGAGCGCCTCGATCTCCGAGAAGACCTGTGAGAGCCCGGACTCGGCGTCCCACAGCCCGACCCCCCGCAGCCCGGGGGTGTCGATCAGCACCCCGCCGGACGGCAGCGGCAGCAGATCCCGCGTGGTGGTGGTGTGCCGCCCCTTGCCGTCGGCGTCACGGATGGCCTGGACCTCCTGGATCTCCTGGCCCAGCAGGGCGTTGGTGAGGGTGGACTTGCCCGCGCCGGACTGACCGAGGAGCACGGAGGTGCTGCCGGCTAGCACCGCGGCGAGCACCTCGATGCCCTCGCCGGTGGCGGCGCTCACCACGAGCACCTGGACGCCGGGCGCCGCGCCCTCGGCGTCGGCCAGCAGATGCGTCGTGTCGGGCACGACGTCCGCCTTGGTCAGGACGACGAGCGGCTGCGCGCCGCTCTCCCAGGCCAGGGACAGGAAGCGTTCCAGCCGGCCCAGGTCGAGTTCGGCGGCCAGCGACACGGCGATCACGGCGTAGTCGATGTTGGCCGCCAGCACCTGGCCCTCGGAACGGCTGGACGAGGTCGAGCGGACGAAGGCCGTCCGGCGCGGCAGCAGCGCGCGCACGGCGGGACCGGTCGGCGCGTCCGGGTCGAGGGCCACCCAGTCGCCGGTGCAGGCCAGCTTCATGGGATCGGACGACGAGTTGACGAAGGTGGTGTCCGCGCGCAGCGTGCCGTCAGGGGTGACGACGTCGCAGAGCCCGCGGTCGACCCGCACGATCCGGCCGGGCAGCAGGCCCTGGTCGGCGTACGGGGTGAATTCGGTGTCGAGAATGGAGTCCCAGCCGTACGAGGTGAACGGGAGGGAAGCAGATCCGTTGGTCAACGGAATGCCCTTCGAAAGGGCGGCCCCGGAGCTGAGGGTCTGGAAGAGGTCAGCCGGCGACCGCGGAAGTGAGGATGCTGTGCGACGGAATGAGGGCAGCGCCCTGCGCAATGACAGTCATCGAAAAACACCTCCGCGTTCGTGTGCCGGCCGCGGTCTTCCACCGCTGCGGTCCTGAGGACGGTACGACGGGGCCCGAAGCGCTGTCCATCGATTTATCGCGACGGGTTTGTCGCGACGAGTTCGTCGCGACGGGGCGAAGCGGTTCGATGTCCGATTCGTTCAAGACCCCGGGGCCACGGCGCACCTAACGTGGCGGCCATGACTCCTCGATTCGCGTTCATCGGTCTGCTCGCCTCCGACATGGCCGCGTCGCTGGCCTTCTACCGCCGGCTCGGCCTGGACATCCCGGCGGATGCCGACACCCAGCCGCATGTGGAAGCGGCGCTTCCGGGCGGTCCGCTCCTCGTCTGGGACACCGAGGAGGTCGTACGGTCCTTCACCCCGGACTGGCAGGCCCCGCCGCAGGGCAGCGGCCGGGCCGGACTGGCCTTCACCTGCGACGGTCCGGCGGCGGTCGACAAGGTCTACGCCGACCTCACGGGCGCGGGTCACACCGGGCACCTCGCACCGTTCGACGCCCCGTGGGGCCAGCGCTACGCCACCGTCCTGGACGCCGACGGCAACCACGTCGACCTGCTGGCGGCGCTGCCGGCCGAGCCGGGCCCCGCCGCATAGGGACTGTCCGGCCTCAGCCGACGAGCTCGCCGAGCGGCACCCCGGCCAGCGCCTTCACCTCGCGCGCGAGGTGGGCCTGGTCGGCGTACCCCGCCGCCACCGCGACCCCGGCGAACGGGGTGCCGCGCCGGGCCAGTTCCAGCGCCCGCTGCAGGCGCAGGACCCGCGCGAGCGTCTTCGGGCCGTAGCCGAACGCCGCCAGGCTGCGCCGGTACAGCTGCCGCTCGCCCAGCCCGGCGGCTGCCGCCGCGGCGGCCACGCTCCCGCCGGAGGCCAGCCGGGACGCGGTCGCGGCCAGCAGCGGGTCCGCGGCTCCGGGCTCGCGCCGGGCGCCGGTCCCGGGTACGGACCCGGTCACCGCGTCCTCCAGCGCGCTCCCCGGGTCGGCCGCGTCCCCGATCCGCTCGGCGATCCGCCGCGCGGTGCCGCCGGGCCACACCGCGTCCAGCGGCACCCGCAGATCCCGCAGTTCGTACGCCGGAACGCCCAGCACGCCCGGCCCCTGCCCGGGCGCGAACCGCAGCCCGGCGAAGCGCGCGCCGGCGGGGGTCTGCGCGACGTGGGCGCGGGTGTCGGGGCCGGTGACGATCAGTTCCCCGTCGCACCAGATCACGTCCATGCAGCCGTCGGGCAGCACCCGGTAGGGCCCGCCCTCCCCGGCCCCGACGGTCCGGGTCCAGAGGACCGCGCCCGCGACCCGCGACCGCCTCTCCTGGTACACGGCTCTATTCTGCGCCGCGCCGGTCGCGGCGGCGAAGGCGCGCGCGGACGTCCGACGGCGGCAGGAAGCGCGTCCAGCGTTCGGGGAACTCGGCGGGCGGGGGGTCGTCCGGGCCGAGATCCCCGTCGTCGTCGAAGTCGTCGTCGCGGCCGTCCTCCGCCGCACGCCGTCGGGCGGCGTCGGCGACCACCCGGACCGCGGCCGCCTCCAGGGCGCGGGCGTTCTGCGCACGGGCGGCGGCGGTGGCGAGCGACGGCCAGATACGGTCCACGGCCGCGTTGACGGCGGCGCCCACGAGCACCGCGAAGGCGGAGATGCCGATCCACAGGAGCACCGCGACGGGCGCGGCCAGCGAACCGTAGATCGTCGGGCCCTCGACGGTGTTCGTGAGGTAGATGCGCAGCAGGAAGCTGCCGAGGACCCACATCATGAGCGCGATGAGCGCGCCCGGCACGTCCTCGTACCAGGGCGACCGCACGGGCACCGACACGTGGTAGAGCGTGGTGAGGAAGGCGATCGACACCAGCAGGACGACCGGCCAGTAGAGGATGTGGATGGTGCCCTGGCTGCGCGGCAGCAGCGAGACGAACGCGTCGGGTCCTGCCACCATCAGCGGCAGCACCAGCGCGCCGACGACGAGCGCCACGATGTACAGCAGCAGGGCGAGCAGCCGGGTCTTGACGATCCCGCGGTGCCCTTCCAGGCCGTACATGATCGTGATGGTGTCGACGAAGACGTTGACGGCGCGGGAGCCGGACCAGAGCGCGATCACGAAGCCGAGCGAGATGAGATCGGGCCGCCGCCCGTGGAAGACGCTGTCCACCAGCGGCCGGACCAGCTGGTTCACGCCCTTGTCCGACAGGACCGTCGCGGACGCGGTGAGGATGTTCTCGCGCAGGTGCGCGATGGTGTCGGTGCGGATGACGGTGTCCACGTAGCCGAGCGCGCCGACGAGGCCGAGCAGCAGCGGCGGGAGGGACAGCAGCACGAAGAAGGCCGCCTCCGCGGCGAGTCCGGTGACCCGGTACTCGATGGAGGAGTTGACGGTGTCCTTCAGCAGCAGCCAGCCGACCTTGCGCTTCGACACGTTCCGGTACAGAGCCCGAGCCCTGCCCCAGCGGCCGGGAGGCCGCCCTTTTCTTCCATCCGCTGCTTGCACCCGCCTACGGTATCCGCCCCGGGCGGGCCCGGTCCCACCCCCTGCCGGGCTCTCCTGCCGGCCCGGCGGCGGCGGGTGCGGCGCCTTCCTTCCGGCGCGCGCGGGCGCCTACGGTTGCTGCCATGAGCGCCCCCACGCACACCGTGACCAACCAGCCTCCGCCGCTGGTCGGATATGACGTCCACGCCTCCGACACCGCGCTCGTCGAGGCCGTCGAACGCCACGCCGCTCCGGAGCGGCTGGCGGAGATCCAGAACGAACTGGGCGAGCTGGGCCGGGCCGCAGGTTCGGCCCAGGCGCAGCGCTGGGGGGACGAGGCGAACAGCAGTTCCCCGGTGCTGCGCACCCATGACCGGTACGGCAACCGGATCGACGAGGTCGACTTCCATCCGTCCTGGCACCGGCTGCTGGGCCACGCCGTGTCGGCGGGCCTGACCGACGCCTGGTCCCGCCCCGACGGACATCTGCGCCGCGCGGCCGGGTTCCTGGTCTGGTCGCAGGCCGAGGCCGGACACGGCTGCCCGGTGTCGATGACGCACGCGGCGGTGCCGGCCCTGCGCGCCGATCCGGCGCTGGCCGCCGAGTGGGAGCCGCGGCTCCGCTCGCGGATCTACGATCCGCTGCTCGCCCCGGCCGGCGCGAAGCCCGGCGCGCTGTTCGGCATGGGGATGACGGAGAAGCAGGGCGGCTCCGACGTCCGGGCCAACACCACCCGAGCGGAACCGCTCGCCGAGGACGGCGCCTACGCGCTGACCGGCCACAAGTGGTTCTGCTCCGCGCCCATGTCGGACGGCTTCCTGGTGCTGGCCCAGGCCCCGGACGGGCTCAGCTGCTTCCTGCTGCCGCGGGTGCTGCCGGACGGGACCCGTAACGTCTTCGCGATCCAGCGGCTGAAGGACAAGCTCGGCAACCGTTCCAACGCCTCGTCCGAGGTGGAGTTCGACGGGACGTGGGCGCGCCGGGTCGGGGAGGAGGGCCGCGGGGTGGCGACCATCATCGAGATGGTCGCGGCGACCCGGCTGGACTGCGCCGTCGGGTCCGCGGCCATCATGCGGCAGGCGGTCGCCCAGGCGGTGCACCACGCCACCCACCGCGGCGCGTTCGGCGGCCCGCTGATCGACAAGCCGCTGATGCGCAATGTCCTGGCGGACCTCGCCCTGGAGTCGGAGGCCGCCACGACCACCGCGCTGCGGCTCGCCGCCTCCTACGACACCGGCACCGAGCAGGAGCGGCACTTCCGGCGGCTGGCGGTGGCCGTCACCAAGTACTGGGTGACGAAGCGCTGTCCGGCCGTCGCCGTGGAGGCGCTGGAGTGCCTCGGCGGCAACGGGTACGTCGAGGAGTCGGGGATGCCCCGGCTGTTCCGCGAGTCACCGCTGAACTCGGTCTGGGAGGGTTCGGGCAACGTCCAGGCACTGGACGTGCTGCGGGTGCTGCGGCGCGACCCGATGGCCCTGAACGCGTTCCTCACCGAGATCGGCCTGGCCCGCGGCGCGGACCACCGGCTGGACGGTGCCATCAAGGGGCTGCTGACCGAACTCGCCGACCTGGACGGTGTGGAGGCCCGTGCCCGGCGCATCGTCGAACGGATGGCCCTGATCCTCCAGGGCTCCCTGCTCGTACGGTTCGCCCCGTCCGCCGTGGCCGACGCGTTCTGCGCCTCGCGGCTCGGCGGCGACTGGGGAGCCACCTTCGGCACCCTGCCGCACACCCTCGACCTGGCCTCGATCGTGGACCGCGCCCGGCCGCTCACGGACTGAGCGCCGCTACGTGCCGGGCGCGGAGGGGGTGCGGGGCGGCGCAGGTGGTCGCGGGAGGGGTGGCAGGGGTGGCGCGGCGGCGGCTCTCACCCTCGGAGGGGGGCCTGGAAGGGTGAGCGGCCGCCACCGCGCCGGCAGAGGGTGGCGCCGCGCCGACTCGGCACCACCCCCGGTCCTGGTGCCCTCGATGCCCGAGGGCAGCCGTGCCGGAATCACGAGGTCGGCCGGGACGGCGAGCGACGCCGACAGCCCGTCCACACAGGCTACTTGGGAGCGTGAAGAAGGGGACCCGTCAAGCACGTATCCGACGTCGGGAGCACCACCGGTGACCACCCGGGACGGAGTGGTCGACATGGCGGGATTCCCCCCTTGTGTGGCGCGTCGGACGGTGCAACGGATCTCGCCGGACCGGATGCGGCACCGTCGCGTCACTGTCCGTCGGGCCCCCGCGCACCCGCAACAGTTGCAGCTCGTTGCAATGGATATGCCGGTTGCCGGGGCACCGCGGACGGAGCGGCGGCACCATGGGCAGCAGGACGTGAGAAGCAGGCAAACCGGGGGCAATGTGTCAGACCCACCGATCGGTCTCGGCCGTCTCGGGGCCATGGGCGTCCGCGAGTCGGCGCGGTTGCTCGCCGGCGTGCACGAGGCCGCCCTGGCGGGTGACGCCCCGCCCGCGGTGCCCCGCACGGTGATCAGCGAGTCCTGGCTGCGGGTCAGGAACCACGGTGTGGATCCGGACATCGGCCGGCACGCCGGCCTGCTCTCCACGGAGGAGCTCGAACACCGCCGACAGTCCTCGCCGCTGGGCGACGTCATGCCGCTGCTGCGCGAGGGGCTGCTGACCGTCGCCGACGTCGCCTGGCACATCATGGTGGTCACGGACGGCGAGGGCCGGGTGCTGTGGCGGGACGGCAGCCTCGCGGTGCGCAGGAGCGCGGACCGGCTCGGCTTCGCCGAGGGCGCCTCCTGGGCCGAGGACGTGGTCGGCACCAACGCGATCGGCACCGCGCTGGTGACCCGCGCGCCGGTCCAGGTGCACTCCTCCGAGCACTTCGTACGGACCCACCACGCGTGGACCTGCGCCGCCGCGCCCCTGCACGATCCGCGGGACGGCCGGCTGCTCGGCGTCGTGGACATCAGCGGCCCCGCCGCCACCATCCATCCGGCCACCCTGTCCCTGGTCACCGCCGTGACCCGGGTCGCCGAGGGCGAACTGCGGCTGCGGCACTGGGCCTCCATCGAACGGCTGCGGGCGATCGCGGCACCGCTGCTGGCGCGGATGGCGGGGTCGGACGACCGGGCCGTCGCGGTCGACCGCAACGGCTGGACCGCCGCGGTCACCGGCATGGCGCCCCCGGACCGGGTGGCCCTGCCGGCCGCCGTACGGTCCGGCGAGATGTGGCTGCCGAGCCTGGGCAGGTGCTCCCTGGATCCGCTGCCCGGCGGCTGGCTGATCCGGCTCGGCGACGACCGAGACCCGGCGGCCCCCATGAGCCGCGTCGTCCTGGACGTCAGCCGGGCACGCGCCTGGACGGTGACGGTCTCGGGCGCGGCGGGCAGCTGGGCACAGCAGCTCAGCCCGCGCCATGCCGAGCTCCTCTTCGTCCTGGCGCTGCACCGGGGCGGCCGCAGCGCGGCGGAACTGGCCCAGGACCTGTTCGGCGACGCGGGACGGACGGTGACGGTCCGCGCCGAACTGTCGCGGCTGCGCCGCAACCTTGCGGGGGTGCTGGCGCATCGGCCCTACCGCTTCGCGGACGGGGTCGAGGTGGAGTTGGTGCGTCCGGAGCGGGGTGTCGATCTCCTGCCGCATTCGGTGGCACCGGCGGTTCTGGCTGCTCGGCGCTAACCGTTGCCCACGGGCAGGAGAGAACCGGCCGCAAGCGCAGCCTTAGAACTGGTGCGGCCAGGGCGGGTTCGCGCCCTGGACCGCGCACGTGGCGGCGGCCACCGCCGTGCCCAGGGCCACCGCCTCCCGGACCCCCGCGGGGGTGAGTGCGGTGAGCCGGCCGCCCAGGTGACCGGCGGCGTACAGATGGTGCAGGAGGCCCGCCATGAACGCGTCGCCCGCTCCGACGGTGTCGACGACGTCGCACGGCTGGGCCGGTACCTGGAGCCGTTCGCCGTCGAGGGAGGCGAGGGCCCCGTCGGGGCCGAGGGTGATGACGACGAGGGGGACGCCGAGGGCGTGCCATTCGTCGCAGGCTTTCTCCAGCGGGGTGCCGGGGTGCAGATGGGCGAGGTCGTCGTCGCTGAGGCGGAGGATGTCGGCCGCCGCGCACCAGCGGGACAGCCGCTGCCGGTAGCGGTCCGGGGGTACGAGGCCCGGCCGGACGTTGGGGTCGATGCTGATGGTGGTGCGGGGGCGGAGGTCGTCGAGGAGCTCTTCGATACGGCCGGCCCCGGGGTCGCGCACGAGGGCGAGGGAGCCGGTGTGCAGACAGGCCGGGTCGGCGGGCAGCCCGGCCGTCAGCTCGGCCGCCGTCCACTGCCAGTCGGCGGTGCCTTCGGCGTGGAAGGTGTAGCGGGCCCGGCCGGCCGCGTCGAGATCCGCGACGGCGAGCGTGCTGGGCTCGGCCGCGTCGGGGCAGCCGGTCAGGTCGGCGCCGGAGCCGGCCAGCCGCTCGCGGAAGAGCCGGCCGAAGACGTCGCCCGACAGCCGGCCGAGGAACCGGGTGGGCGTGCCGAGCCGGGCCAGCGCGACCGCGGTGTTGGCGGGGCCGCCGCCCGGGACGACGGTCAGGTCGAGACCGGCGGCCGGCTCGCCGGACCGGGGGGCGGCGAAGGCGTCGGCCACGCATTCGCCGAGGACGACGACGGGGCGGCTCGGACTCGTGCGGGACATGCGGGACAGCGTACGAGGCCCTGCCGGGTGGCGGCAGGGCGTGGAGGGGGCCGGCTCCGGCGGCCGCGGGGCGCGCGCTCCGCGCCACCCGATCGCCTGTCAGCTGTCGCCGCCCGCCCGCCGCGCGTCTAGCGTTTCGGAGGGTGGTCCCCCCGGGGGCCCCGAGCGGGAGGAAGGCCATGGCCACGGAGCAGCCGGCGCGCAAGGGCATCGGCGCACCCGTCGCCGTCGCCCTGATCGCCGTCGTCGGGGTGGCCCTGATCCGCGGCGGTGCCGCGGAGCGGGCCCTTCCGCCGCAGCCCGCCGCGGCGGCCGGCGTCGACACGATTCCCGGTGTCGTCCCGCCTGCCGCCCGGCAGGTCACGCCGCCGTTGCCGGCCTCGCCGCCGGTCCGGGTCAGGATCCCGTCCATCGGGGTGAACGCCCCGCTGATCACCGTCGCGCTCGACAAGGACGGCTGGGTGGGCTCGCCGCCGCCGGCCGACAAGAACCTGGCGGGCTGGTTCAGGAACTCCCCCGCGCCGGGCGCGGCCGGCACCTCCGTCATCGACGGACATGTCGACAATCTGGCCGGGCCCGCCGTCTTCTACGGGCTCGGCGCCCTGAAGAAGGGCGGCCGTATCGAGGTGACCCGCAAGGACGGCCGCACCGCGGTCTTCGACGTGTACGGCGTCGAGGTGTTCGCCAAGAACGCGTTCCCGGCGAAGCGGGTGTACGGCGACACCGGCGCGGCCGAGCTGCGCCTCATCACCTGTGGCGGCGGGTACACGGAGAAGGGCGGATACGACGGGAACGTCGTCGTCTTCGCGCGGCTGGGCGCGGTGCGCTGATCCGGTCACGGCCGTCGGGTCGTGGCCGGCCGGCGGCGGCTGTCCCGCGGCGGCGAATTAGGCTGGTGTCATGAGCATCAGCGTGACCACCTGGTCCCTCGAACAGACCGCACCGGCGGATCTGCGGCCCTCGGCCGTGCCCGCCGCCGGGTCGGGGGTCCGGATCGTGGCCGCCGAGGTGCCGTCGCCCGACTTCAGCCGCTTCCTCTATGCGTCGGTCGGCGCGGACTGCCGCTGGACCGACCGGCTGGGCTGGACGTACGGCCGCTGGCAGGCGCATCTGGACCGGCCGGGCTCGGAGACGTGGGTGGCGTACGACCGGGGCACCCCGGCCGGGTTCGTGGAGCTCGACCCGCAGGACGACGGCGTCGTGGAGATCATGTACTTCGGGCTGCTGCCGGCCTTCCGGGGCCGCGGGATCGGCGGCCATCTGCTGTCGTACGGAACCGCCCGCGCCTGGGACCTGGCCGGCCGGTGGCCGGGGCGGGCCGCAACGAAGCGGGTGTGGGTGCACACCTGCAGCCTGGACGGGCCGCACGCGATGGCGAACTACGAGCGGCGCGGCTTCCGGCTCTTCGACACCAGGACGGCGGACGAACCGGATCAGCCGGTCCCGGCCGGGCCGTGGCCCGCGGAGCAGTGACGCAGAGCACAGTGTCTCACCTGATGGGATATTCTGGTCCACATACTGGACGACGGTGGACTCGTCCAAGACCCTCATGCCACGCTTCCGACATGTCCCGCACTGGAATCGCCTTGGTAGGTCGGCCGCACGTCGACTTCTGCCGCGTGTCCAGCGCCATCTGTCCGGCGAGCTGATCGCGCCGCGCCGGTTGGCGCCGGCACCCCCGCCACCCTCTCGCGCCGTGGTCGCGCATGCGCCCCGCCGCCGCCAACTGCCCTGATCGTTTTCAGGTTTCCGCAGGCCATAGGGTGCATCCGCGCTACCACCGACGTATTCGCCCCTGCCCGAAGGACGCATCGCCATGGCCTCCACTCCTGATCAGCCAGCCGACACCACGGCCCGCCGCAAGGCCGGACGCCACCGTGGTGAGGGCCAGTGGGCCATGGGCCACTTCACGCCGCTCAACGGCAACGAGCAGACGAAGAAGGACGACGACGGTCTCAACGTGCGGACACGCATTGAGACGATCTACTCCCAGCGCGGTTTCGACTCGATCGACCCCGCCGACCTCCGCGGCCGCATGCGCTGGTGGGGTCTCTACACCCAGCGCAGGCCCGGGATCGACGGCGGCAAGACCGCCATCCTGGAGCCGCACGAGCTCGACGACGAGTACTTCATGCTGCGGGTCCGCATCGACGGCGGCCGGCTCACCACCGAGCAGCTGCGCGTCATCGGTGAGATCTCGCAGGAGTTCGCCCGCGGCACCGCCGACCTGACCGACCGGCAGAACGTCCAGTACCACTGGATCCGGATCGAGGACGTGCCGGAGATCTGGCGCCGGCTGGAGGCCGTCGGCCTGTCCACCACCGAGGCGTGCGGCGACACCCCGCGCACCATCCTCGGCTCGCCGGTGGCGGGCATCGCGGCCGACGAGATCATCGACGGCAGCTCCGCGATCGACGAGATCCACTCGCGCTACATCGGCTCCAAGGACTTCTCCAACCTCCCGCGCAAGTTCAAGACGGCGATCTCCGGTTCGCCGCTGCTGGACGTGGCGCACGAGATCAACGACATCGCGTTCGTCGGGGTGCACCACCCCGAGCACGGCCCCGGCTTCGACCTGTGGGTCGGCGGCGGGCTGTCCACCAACCCCAAGCTCGGGGTGCGGCTCGGCGCGTGGGTCCCGCTGGACGACGTCGCCGACGTGTGGGCCGGTGTGATCGGCATCTTCCGCGACTACGGCTACCGCCGGCTGCGCACCCGCGCCCGGCTGAAGTTCCTGGTCGCCGACTGGGGCCCGGAGAAGTTCCGGCAGATCCTCGAGGACGAGTACCTCCAGCGCAAGCTCACCGACGGCCCCGCCCCGGAGTACCCCGAGCAGCAGTGGCGTGACCACGTCGGTGTGCACCGCCAGCAGGACGGCCGCTTCTACGTGGGCTTCGCGCCGCGGGTCGGCCGGATCGACGGCTCGACGCTCTCCAAGATCGCGGACCTGGCCGCCGAACACGGCTCAGGCCGGCTGCGCACCACCGTCGAGCAGAAGATGATCGTGCTGGACGTCGAGGAGCCGCGGGTCGAGTCCCTGGTGGCCGGTCTCGAGGCGCTCGGCTTCCAGGTGAAGCCGTCCCCGTTCCGGCGCGGCACCATGGCCTGCACCGGCATCGAGTTCTGCAAGCTGGCCATCGTCGAGACCAAGGCGCGCGGCGCCTCCCTCATCGACGAGCTGGAGCACCGGCTGCCGGACTTCGACCAGCCGCTGACCATCAACGTCAACGGCTGCCCCAACTCCTGCGCCCGCATCCAGGTGGCGGACATCGGTCTCAAGGGCCAGCTGGTCACCGACGAGAACGGCGAGCAGGTCGAGGGCTTCCAGGTGCACCTGGGCGGCAGCCTCGGTCTGGAGCCCGGCTTCGGCCGCAAGGTGCGCGGGCTGAAGGTCACCTCCGCCGCGCTGCCCGACTACGTCGAGCGGGTGCTGCGGCGCTTCGAGGAGGAGCGCGAGGACGACGAGCGCTTCGCCACCTGGGCCGCCCGCGCCTCCGAGGAGGCGCTGTCATGACCGAACGCGCCGCGCCGTTCTACTGCCCGTACTGCGGGGACGAGGATCTGCGCCCGTCCGAGGAGAAGGTTCCGCACGGTTCGGGTGCCGCCTGGGAATGCCGGGCGTGCAACCGGGCCTTCCAGTTGAAGTTCCTCGGTCTGCTGACCGAGGGACTTCGCAAGAACCCCCCGACCGGAGGCGAGTCGTGACCACCGCACAGCACACCGCCGAGGACCTGCGCGGTCTGGCCGAGCAGGCGGGCCGCGACCTGGAGGACGCGTCCCCGCTGGACATCCTGCGCTGGGCCGCCGAGACGTTCGGCCCGCGCTTCTGCGTCACGTCCTCGATGGAGGACGCCGTCGTGGCGCACCTCGCGTCCCGCGCCTTCCCGGGCGTGGACGTGGTGTTCCTCGACACCGGCTACCACTTCCCCGAGACCATCGGCACCCGTGACGCGGTCGGCGCGGTGATGGACGTCAACCTCATCACGCTGACCCCGGTCCAGACCGTCGCCGAACAGGACGCCGAGTACGGGCCGAAGCTGCACGACCGCGACCCGGACCTGTGCTGCGCGCTGCGCAAGGTCAAGCCGCTGGAGCAGGGCCTGACCGGGTACGACGCCTGGGCCACCGGGCTGCGCCGCGACGAGTCCCCGACCCGCGCGAACACCCCGGTCGTCGGCTGGGACGAGAAGCGCCGCAAGGTGAAGATCTCCCCGATCGCCCGCTGGACGCAGGCGGACGTGGACGCGTACGTCGCGGAGCACGGGGTGCTGACCAACCCGCTGCTGATGGACGGTTACGCGTCCGTCGGCTGCGAGCCGTGCACCCGCCGGGTGCTGGAGGGCGAGGACGCCCGCGCCGGCCGCTGGGCCGGCCGCGGCAAGACCGAGTGCGGACTGCACGGCTGATGACCACTCAGATATCCCAGGAGCGAGCGATGAGCGTGCCGGCGAGCCCGCAGCAGGCGGGTGCCACGGTGTGGCTCACCGGTCTGCCGAGCGCGGGCAAGACCACGGTCGCCTTCGCGCTGGCCGACCGGCTGCGTGACGCGGGCCACCGGGTGGAGGTGCTGGACGGCGACGAGATCCGCGAGTTCCTCTCCGCCGGGCTGGGCTTCAGCCGCGAGGACCGGCACACCAACGTGCAGCGGATCGGCTTCGTCGCCGAACTGCTGGCCTCGAACGGCGTCAAGGTCCTCGTCCCCGTCATCGCTCCCTACGCGGACAGCCGCGAGGCGGTCCGCGGGCGCCACCGGAAGCAGGGCACCCCGTACTTGGAGGTGCACGTGGCCACACCGGTCGAGGTGTGCTCCGAGCGCGATGTGAAGGGGCTGTACGCCAAGCAGGCCGCGGGTGAGATCTCCGGTCTCACCGGGGTCGACGACCCGTACGAGGCGCCCGGGGCACCGGATCTGCGCCTCGAGACCCACGGCCGCACCGTCGAGGACTCCGCCGCGGCGCTGGAAGCGCTGCTCGTCGAGAGGGGACTGGCACTGTGACCACCGTCGCCGCACCCAATGAATCCGCGTACGCGCTCAGCCACCTGGACGCGCTCGAGTCCGAGGCCGTGCACATCTTCCGCGAGGTCGCGGGCGAGTTCGAGCGGCCGGTGATCCTCTTCTCCGGCGGCAAGGACTCCATCGTCATGCTGCA
The DNA here is from genome assembly GCF_023701715.1 of Streptomyces sp. RKAG337. NCBI lineage: Bacteria > Bacillati > Actinomycetota > Actinomycetes > Kitasatosporales > Streptomycetaceae > Streptomyces > Streptomyces sp. RKAG337. The sequence continues at coordinate 1,499,997 of NZ_JAJOZA010000001.1, forward strand.
CCTGGCGCTGAAGGCGTTCGCGCCCGCCGCGGTGCCGTTCTCGCTGCTGCACGTGGACACCGGCCACAACTTCCCCGAGGTGCTGGAGTACCGGGACCGTACGGTCGCCGAGCACGGACTGCGGCTGCACGTGGCGCGGGTGCAGGACTACATCGACGACGGCCGGCTGCGCGAGCGCCCCGACGGGACCCGCAACCCGCTGCAGACGGTGCCGCTGCTCGACGCGATCGGCGAGGGAAAGTACGACGCGGTCTTCGGCGGCGGCCGCCGCGACGAGGAGAAGGCCCGCGCCAAGGAGCGCGTCTTCTCCCTGCGCGACGAGTTCGGCGCCTGGGACCCGCGCCGCCAGCGCCCCGAACTGTGGCAGCTCTACAACGGCAAGCACGCGGCCGGCGAGCACGTCCGGGTGTTCCCGCTGTCCAACTGGACCGAGCTGGACGTGTGGCAGTACATCGCCCGCGAGGGCATCGAACTGCCGCAGATCTACTACGCGCACGAGCGGGACGTCTTCGCCCGCAGCGGCATGTGGCTGACGGCGGGCGAGTGGGGCGGCCCGAAGTCCGGGGAGACCGTCGAGAAGCGGCTCATCCGCTACCGCACCGTCGGTGACATGTCCTGCACGGGCGCGGTGGACTCCGACGCCTTCACCATCGACCAGGTCATCGTGGAGATCGCCGCGTCCCGGCTCACCGAGCGGGGCGCGACCCGCGCCGACGACAAGATGTCCGAGGCCGCGATGGAAGACCGCAAGCGCGAGGGGTACTTCTAAATGACCACCATCAGCGACGTCACCAGCGCCGAGCAGATCGCGGCCACCTCGCAGCTGCGCTTCGCCACCGCCGGCTCCGTCGACGACGGCAAGTCCACCCTGGTCGGGCGGCTGCTGCACGACTCCAAGTCGGTCCTGACCGACCAGCTGGAGGCCGTCGAGCACGCCTCGCGCCGCCGCGGCCAGGAGGCGCCGGACCTGGCGCTGCTCACCGACGGCCTGCGGGCCGAGCGCGAGCAGGGCATCACCATCGATGTGGCGTACCGGTACTTCGCCACACCGCGGCGCCGGTTCATCCTCGCCGACACGCCGGGCCATGTGCAGTACACCCGCAACATGGTCACCGGTGCCTCGACCGCGGAGCTGGCCGTGGTGCTCGTCGACGCCCGCAACGGCGTCGTGGAGCAGACCCGGCGCCATGCCGCGGTGGCCGCGCTGCTGCGCGTCCCGCACGTGGTGCTGGCCGTCAACAAGATGGACCTGGTGGAGTACGCGGAGCCGGTGTTCGCCGCCATCGCCGAGGAGTTCACGGCGTACGCGGCATCGCTCGGCGTCCCGGACATCACCACGATCCCGATCTCGGCGCTCGCCGGGGACAACGTGGTGACGCCGTCCGCGAACATGGACTGGTACGGCGGCCCCACCGTCCTGGAGCACCTGGAGACGGTGCAGGTCGGCACCGACCTGACGGACGCCCCGGCCCGCTTCCCGGTCCAGTACGTGATCCGTCCGCAGACCACCGAGCACCCGGACTACCGCGGCTACGCGGGCCGGATCGCCTCCGGCATCCTGCGGGTCGGTGACGAGGTGACGGTCCTGCCGTCCGGCGCGACCAGCACCATCACCGGCATCGACGCCCTCGGCGAGCCGGTCGACGTCGCCTGGGCGCCGCAGTCGGTGACCGTGCTGCTCGCCGACGACCTGGACATCTCGCGCGGCGACCTGATCGCGCCGACCGCCTCGGCGCCGGCGACCACCCAGGACGTCGAGGCGACCGTCTGCCATCTGCACGAGCGGCCGCTGAAGGTCGGCTCGCGGGTGCTGCTCAAGCACGCGACGCGCACGGTGAAGGCCGTCGTCAAGGCGCTGCCGTACCGCATCAATCTCACGGCCGGGCTCGCGCACGAGTCCGGGCCGGCGCAGCTGGACGTCAACGACATCGGCGCCGTCGTGCTGCGCACCGCCGAGCCGCTGCCGCTGGACGCCTACGCGGACTCGCGGCTGACCGGCTCCTTCCTGCTGATCGACCCGGCGGACGGCACGACGCTGACCGCGGGCATGGCGGGCGAGGCGTTCGCCGAACCCGCGGCGGCCGGTGCGTCCGCCGTGGAGAAGGAACAAGAGGGGTGGGACTTCTGATGGTCGATGCCTATTCGGGCTTCGCGAAGGAGGGTGGCCGCGTCGGCAGCGGCCTCCTCGGCGCCGGCACGGGCGGGGTGGCGCGATGTGCGCTCTAACCGCTCAGCCCCGCACCCGCACGCGAGTACGCCCGCACCACCGAAGACCTGACGACTTTCCGGCCGCGCCCAGATAGGCGCGCTCCGGCTCTCCGAGAGGAACACCTCCCGTGTCTGCCGCAAGAACCACCCGCAGCCTGAAGCGATCGATCGCCGCTGCCGCGACCCTCCCGCTGCTCTTCGGCGCTCTCGCCGCCTGCGGGTACGGCTCGAAGTCCGACGACACGAAGGACAGCAACGCTGCCCCGGTGGCCAGTTCGGGCGCGAAGAAGCTCTCCGCCGACGAAGTGAAGATCGGCTACTTCCCGAACCTCACCCACGCCACCGCGCTCGTCGGCCTCAACCAGGGCCTGTTCGCGAAGGAGCTGGGCGGCACCGCCATCAAGACCCAGACCTTCAACGCGGGCCCGTCCGAGATCGAGGCGCTGAACGCCGGCTCCATCGACATCGGCTGGATCGGCCCCTCGCCGTCCATCAACGGCTACACCAAGTCGAAGAGCACCAGCCTGCGGATCATCTCCGGCTCCGCCTCGGGCGGCGTGAAGCTGGTCGTCAACCCCGCGAAGATCAAGACCCTGGACGACCTCAAGGGCAAGAAGATCGCGACCCCGCAGCTGGGCAACACCCAGGACGTGGCGTTCCTCAACTGGATCGCAGAAAAGGGCTGGAAGGTCGACGCGCAGAGCGGCAAGGGCGACGTCTCCGTCTTCCGCACCGACAACAAGGTCACGCCCGACGCCTACAAGTCCGGTTCCATCGACGGCGCGTGGGTGCCGGAGCCGACCGCGTCCAAGCTGGTCTCCGAGGGCGGCAAGGTACTGCTCGACGAGCGCGACCTGTGGCCCGACAAGAAGTTCGTGATCACCAATGTGATCGTGTCGCAGAAGTTCCTGACGGCGCACCCGGACGTCGTCGAGGCGGTGCTGCGCGGTTCGGTGAACACCAACGCGTGGATCACGGCCAACCCGGACAAGGCCAAGGCCGCCGCGAACGCCCAGCTCAAGAAGGACACCCAGAAGGCGCTGCCGGCCGAGATCATCGACCCGGCCTGGGCGAGCATCCAGGTCCTCGACGACCCGCTCGCCAAGTCGCTGACGTCCGAGGCCGACCACGCCGTCAAGGCCGGTCTGCTGAAGAAGCCCGACCTCGCCGGGATCTACGACCTGACGCTGCTCAACAAGGTCCTCACGGCCGCCGGCAAGCCCACGGTGGACGCGGCGGGACTCGGCAAGCAGTAGCAGCACCGCGTCACGGAAACACCCGGAAGCAGCCGGTGTCCGGCCCGCGATGGCCGGACACCGGCGGCCTGCAGCACGCACCGCCCGCCCACGTACCAGGAGGTGACCGGATGGCCACGGCAGTCAGGACCACCGAGCAGCACAGCGCGGACACCGCCGTCGCGGACGGCGCGCCCGCCGTTCGCATCGACCACGTCCACAAGGTCTTCGGCCGTCCGGGCTCCGCCCAGGCGGTGCTCGACGACATCACCCTCGACGTCCGTCCCGGTGAGTTCGTCTGCCTCCTGGGTGCCTCCGGCTGCGGCAAGTCGACGCTGCTCAACCTGGTCGCGGGCCTGGACCGGCCGACGGCGGGCACCATCACGGTGCCGGGCGGCGGCCGTCCGGCGCTGATGTTCCAGGAGCACGCGCTCTTCCCCTGGCTCACCGCCGGCAAGAACATCGAACTGGCGCTGCGGCTGCGCGGCGTGCCGCGCGCCGAGCGCCGCCCGGAGGCCGAGCGGCTGCTCAGCCTGGTGCGCCTCGACGGCTCCTACGGCAAGCGGGTCCACGAGCTGTCCGGCGGTATGCGGCAGCGCGTCGCGCTCGCCCGTGCGCTGGCCCAGGACTCCAACGTGCTGCTGATGGACGAGCCGTTCGCGGCGCTGGACGCCATCACCCGGGACGTCCTGCACGGCGAGCTCACCCGTATCTGGGCCGAGACGGGCGTCTCCGTCCTCTTCGTCACGCACAACGTCCGCGAGGCCGTCCGGCTCGCGGAGCGCGTGGTGCTGCTGACGTCCCGGCCCGGCCGGGTCGCCCGCGAATGGGCCGTGGACATCCCGCAGCCGCGCCGTATCGAGGACGCCGCGGTCGCCGAGCTGTCCATCGAGATCACCGAAGAACTGCGTGGGGAGATCCGCCGACATGGCCAGCACTGAGACCGTTCCGGCCGACAAGAAGGGTAGTGCGGGCTCCCAGGACCTCGCGGGTCTGGAGGCCGGGCTCGACGCCCTGGACGCGGTCCAGGTCCGGCGCACCCCGTTCACCCAGGTCCTGGTCAAGAAGGTCCTGCCGCCGGTCTCGGCGGTCCTCCTGGTGCTCGTGGTGTGGCAGCTCGCCGTGCTGGCCGGCTTCGCGCCGGAGACCAAGCTGCCCGCCCCCCGGGCGGTCGGCAGCAGCTTCATGACGCTGTGGAACGAGGGCCAGCTCCTCGACATCATCTGGACCAGCGTCGAACGCGGGCTGCTGGGCTTCCTCGCCGCGGTCGCCATCGGCACCCCGGTCGGCCTCGTCGTGGCCCGCGTCCCGTTCGTCCGGTCCGCCATCGGGCCGATCCTGTCGGGCCTGCAGTCACTGCCGTCGGTGGCCTGGGTGCCCGCCGCGGTCATCTGGCTCGGCATCACCGACTCCGCGATGTACGCCGTCATCCTGCTCGGCGCGGTGCCCTCCATCGCCAACGGGCTGATCTCCGGCATCGACCAGGTGCCGCCGCTCTATCTGCGCGCCGGCCGCACGCTCGGCGCCAGCGGGGTGAGCGGTGCCCGGCACATCCTGCTGCCGGCCGCGCTGCCCGGCTACCTGGCCGGCCTCAAGCAGGGCTGGGCGTTCTCCTGGCGCTCCCTGATGGCCGCCGAACTCATCGCCTCCTCCCCCGACCTCGGTACCGGCCTGGGGCGCTACCTGGAGAACATGCGCGAGGGGTCCGACATGCCGGGTATCTTCCTCGGCATCATCCTCATCCTCGTCGTCGGTATCGCCATCGATCTGCTGATCTTCAGCCCGCTGGAGCGCCGTGTGCTGCGCACCCGCGGCCTGGTGTCCCGGAGCCAGTGATGAACGGTCCCGCCCTCCCGTCGCCCGCCACCACCCTTGCAACGTGGCTCCCCCAGACTCCGTCCGGGGGGACCCCCGACGCGCCGCCCCTTCTGATCATCGCCCACGGCAGTCGCGATCCGCGCCATGCCGCGACCGTCCATGCGCTGACCGAGCAGGTACGGGCCGCCCGGCCGGGGCTCCGCGTCGTCACCGGATATCTCGACTTCTGCGCGCCGACCGTGGCGCAGGTCGTCGACCGCCTCGCGGCGGAGGGGGTCCGCGACATCGTCGCGCTGCCGCTGCTCCTCACCCGCGCCTTCCACGCGAAGGCCGACATCCCCGCCGTGCTGCGCGAGTCGACCGCCGCGCACCCCCGGCTGCGGGTCGCGGTGGCCGATGTCCTCGGCCCCTCGCCGCTGCTGACCGCCGCCCTGGAGCGGCGGCTGGCCGAGGCCGGGGTCACCCCCGGCGACCGCTCGACCGGGGTCGTCCTGGCCTCGGCGGGCTCCACCGACCCGGAGGCGATCGCAGTGATCGCTGAAATCGCGCGGGAGTGGCGGCACACCGGTTGGTGCGCCGTGCGGCCTGCGTTCGCCTCCGCATCCCTGCCCCGGACCGAGGACGCGGTCCGGCAGCTGCGGGCCGAGGGCGTACGCCGTATCGCCGTCGCCCCGTACGTCATCGCGCCGGGCTTCCTGCCCGACCGCATCGTCCGCGGTGCCCGCGAGTCCGGCGCCGACGCCCTCGCTCCTGTGCTGGGCGCGGCCCCGGAACTCGTCGAGCTGCTGCTGGAGCGCTATGCGGGGGCCCTTCTCCCCCGCCGGATGCTGCTCTCGGCCTGACGCGTCAGGCGGTGGGTGTGGTGCCGTTCGCGGTCACCGAAGGACCGGTTCCCGCGGCGGTGACCGCCGCGATGGTGACCTGGTACGCGGTGCCCGGCGTGAGACCGCCGACGACGCGGAACATCCCCTTGCCCGACGGCTGCGTGACCAGCGCGTCCCGGCCGGCGACCTCGATCGTGCGGCCGTCGGAGACGGTGATCAGATAGCCCGTGACCTCGGCGGCGCCGGTGTTCACCGGCGGCGTCCAGACGACGGTCGCCGCGTGCGCCTGGACGCGGAGCTTCGCCCCGGTGGGTGCGGCGGGCAGCGTCGTCACGGCGGCGGGCACCAGAGCGTTCGACGGCAGCGAAGCCGCTCCGCTTCCAAGGGAGTTGGCCGCGCTCACGGCGACGGTGTACGGCTCACCGGACCGCAGCCCGGTGACCCGGAGGTAGCCGCGGGTGCGGAACTCCGCGGCCGTGACCGGCACCGTGGCCGTCTCATGGCCCGCGGCGTCGTACACATGGGCCGTGTAGGACGTCACGGGCGCTCCGCCGTCGGCGAAGGTGGGGTTGAAGGTGACGACCAGCGCGGTCGTGCCGCCGGAACTGGTGCCGACGCGTGACGGTGCCTCAGGAGTGCTGAGTGCGCCGATCCGCCGGTTCAGCAGCCCGCGGTAGGCGGGTTCGAGGCCCGCGTTGGCGACGATCGCCGCGGGGGCGTCGGAGGGGGCGGCGATGATGCGGTTGCCGGTGGTGACGAGTCCCTTGTTGTCGGCGTCGCCGGTGCCCTCCTCCCACCAGTTGTCCTTGACGAGCGTCGGGTCGTTGTTGCCGAGCGCGTCGCGGAAGTCGGTGTGGCGGCTGGCGACGTTGGCGTACGAGGCGCCGTACAGGACGTTGCCCTGGACCGTCTCGTACGTGCAGCCGTTGTCGGTGTAGACGCTCTTGCCCAGGCCCCACTGGCCGTGGATGACGTTGCCGGTGACCTTCTCGCCGTCGGCGATCGAGCTGCCGGTCAGCCCCTGGGTGTAGATGCCGCCGCCGTCGTCCAGCATCTGCATGTAGTCGAAGATGAGGTTGTCGCGTACCGCGTTGTCGTGACTGCTGTTCGGGGTCGCGGGCGAGCCGACCTTGTCGGGCCAGCCGCCCCAGCCCAGTGAGATCGCGGAGTAGCCGACGTGGTCGATCTGGTTGTGGGCGATCGTGGTGCGCTGGGTGTAGCCGTTGACGATCGCGACCCCGCCGTGGAATTCGCGGGGCAGCGCGTAGAGGTGGTTGTCGGTGACCTGGACGCCGGTGGCGGGCTCGGCGCCGTCGACCCCGCCGATCTCCAGGCCGTTGCCGGAGATGTCGGTGAAGATGCTGCCGCTGACCCGGGCGTCCTTCGTCCCGGTGCCCAACTCCAGTCCGGCGGCGCCGAGATGCGCGAAGACATCACCGGAGAACTCGACTCCGCGGCTGTGCGCCAGGGAGACGTTGCCCGGCATCTTCGTCCAGTCGGCGAACGGGCAGGTGCCGCCCTCGACGAAGTGGCACAGGCCCTGGGTGGCCCAGCCGGTCGGCCCGGTGATCGTGTAGCCGGCCTGGATCTCGGAGAACCCGCCGGGACCCGACGGGGTCAGCCAGGTCGCGTAGCTGAACTGCAGCCCGCGGAAGGAGACGTCGTGCAGGGGCACCGCGGCCGTTCCGCCGCCGTCGATCAGCTTCTGCGCGGCCGGTGCCTCGACATCCGCGTGCCGCGGGTCCTCGCCGGGGCGCGGGAGGTAGTAGACGGTGTGGGCTCTGCGGTCGAAGTACCACTCGCCGGGCTGGTCGAGCAGCTCGTAGGCGTTCTCGATGTACGAGGCGTGGCCGCTGTTGGTGAGCTTGCCGGGGCCGACCATGCTGACGGTCCGGCCGGGGATGTCGGGGAACTCGACACGTTTGTTGGAATTGTCCCAGCAGGGCTGGGCCATGGTGATCGTGGTGCCGGTGGCGGAGGCGATGGGGCAGCGCGGCTCGGTCCACTGGCCGAGGCCGTCGCGGTCGATGTTCCACAGCGATTCGCCGCTGGTGTAGACGAACTCGGCGTCGCCGATGTTCCGCCAGCCGGCGAGGGTGCCGGCGGAGGCCGTGTAGCCGGTGGCGGTGGCGGTCAGTCCGACGGGCACCTGGCCACGGGCGCGCTGGGCGCGCACCCCGTCCACGTACAGCTGCCGGGTGTTGGTGAGGCCGCTCGGTGCGGGTGCGGACCACAGTCCGGGCCGGCCGGCGACCTGGTGCCAGCCGGTCACCTGGCGGCCCCCGCTGATGACCGCGGACCCGGCGCCGTCCCAGATCACCCGGTGGCCGTTGCCCCCGGAGTCGCGGGCGTCGAGCACGAGGGGCTTGGACTGCCGGTAGGTACCGGGTGCCAGATGGACGGTCAGATCGGCGGTGAGGTGTCCGGCGCGGGCGCGGACGAGGTCGCGGGCGTGCTCCAGGGTGCGGACGGGGTGCTTGGTGGTGCCGGCGGCGTGGTCGTCACCGGCCGGGGAGACGTAGACATCGCGTGCCGCGGCCGCCGGAGCTCCGGCGGCCGGGGATATTCCGGTGGTGGCGAACACGGCGACGGCCGCCAGCGAAGCGCAGACGGCTGCGGCTCTGCGGCGAACGGGCCTCAGGGGTGCGGGCATGGTCCCTCCCGTGGGATCGGCCTCGTAAGTGCCGGAAACATACGACCACTGACAGTCGATGGTCAAGGAAATACGCAGCAATCACCGCTTCATTGCGGGGAAGTTGGCTGATTCATCGGAGCACTGAAGGATGGTTTCCTTAGGCGATCTTTATAGGTGTAAGGGACCGGCGTCCTCTGAGGGTGGGGCTAGCCTCCCCTGGATGGGGGAGAACCCCCACCGCCAAGTCACCTGGAAGCCTGATGGGTCGGCCGCCCCTCAGCCCCTAGCGTCATGGGTGAAGCAAGCGGTGCGGTGCCGCTGCCATGACGAGGGGGAACCGTGAGTCGCGGACGCGCACACGGCAGCAAAATGGGAATCGCTGCGGCAATGGGTGGCTGGAGCGCCCGGCACCGCTGGACCGCCGTCATCGGCTGGTTGGTCTTCGTGGTCCTCGCGCTCGCCATCGGACAGATGGCCGGCCGGGTGGACGCCAGCCAGGAGGAGGGCCTGCCGGGTGAGGTCAGCCAGGCGGCGGGGATCATCGACGACGCGGGCATCAAGGGTGCCGCCGGCGAGATGGTGCTCATCCAGGTCAAGTCCGGCGGCACGGTCGCGGACCCCGCGGTCCACACCGCCGTGGACGCGGTCATAGCCGCGGTCAAGGGCACCGGCCAGACCACCAACATCAGCTCGCCCTACGACACCAAGGCGATCTCCGCGGACCAGAAATCCGCACTGGTCCGGTTCGAGATGACCGGCGAGAAGGAGACCGCCGACGACCGCGTCACCAAGGTCACCGACGCGGTGGCGGGCACCCAGGCCAAGTACCAGGACCTGCGGATCGAGGAGTTCGGCGACGCGAGCTCCGAGAAGGTGCTCGGTGACGCGTTCGGCGACGACTTCAAGACCGCCGAGTTCTCCGCGGTCCCGGTCGCGCTCGGCATCCTGCTGATCGCCTTCGGCGCGCTGGTCGCCGCCCTGCTGCCGGTCCTCCTCGCGGTGACCGCCTTCGTGGCGACCACCGGCCTGGTCGCCGTCGTCAGCCACCTGGTGCCGATGAGCGACACCGCCAACTCCGTGATGCTGCTGGTCGGTCTGGCTGTCGGCGTCGACTACTGCCTGTTCTACCTGCGCCGCGAACGTGAGGAGCGGGCCGCGGGACACGATGCGCAGACCGCCATCAAGATCGCCTCGGCGACGTCCGGCCGCGCCATCCTCATCTCCGGCATCACCGTGATCGTCGCGATGGCCGGCATGCTCTTCACCGGCATCGCGGACTTCAAGGCCATGGGTGTGGCCACCATGATGGTCGTCGCGGTCGCCATGTTCGGCTCCGTGACCGTCCTTCCCGCCCTGCTCTCGCTGCTCGGCCACCGGGTCGAGAAGGGCCGTCTCCCGTTCCTCAACCGCGCCCGGAAGAACACCTCCCAGCGCTCCGCCACGAGCAACAGCCGCTTCTGGACGGCCGTTCTCACCCCCGTGCTGCGCAACCCGAAGACCGCCACCGTCATCGCGGGCGGCGCACTGATCCTCATCGCCTCCCCGGCGCTCGGGCTGCACACCGCGAACCTCACGATGAACCAGGAGCTCGGCGACGGCCTGCCGATCATCCAGACCTACGACCGCATCAACGTGGCGTTCCCCGGCGGCCCCGACCCGGCGCACGTGGTCGTCAAGGCCGACGACATCAACGCGGCGCCCGTCAAGCAGGCGATCGAGGACTTCCGCGCCGAGGCCGTCTCGAAGGGCGCCAGCAAGGGCCCGGTCACCGTGGTCGTCCACGCCAAGGAGAACATCGCGCAGATCGACGTCCCGCTGGCGGGTGGCACGGACAAGACGAAGGCCGAGGCCGGGCTGGTCCAACTGCGGGACGAGGTAAGGCCCGACACTCTTGGCAAGGTCCCGGGGCTCGAAGCGCCCATCACCGGTCAGACGGCCGGCTCGATGGACTTCACCAACAAGATCACGAGCAGCGTCCCGCCGGTCTTCGCCTTCGTGATCGTCTTCGCCTTCCTCCTGATGCTGCTGTCCTTCCGCTCCCTCACCATCGCCGCCACCTCCATCGTCCTCAACCTGCTGTCGGTGGGCGCGGCCTACGGTGTCCTCGCCGCCGTCTTCCAGCACGGCTGGGGCGCGGGACTGGTGGGTGCCACGGGAACGGGCGCGGTCGTCGCCTGGCTGCCGCTCTTCCTCTTCGTGATCCTGTTCGGGCTGAGCATGGACTACCACGTCTTCGTGGTCTCCCGGATCCGTGAGGCCAAGATGCGCGGCCTCAGCACCCAGAGCGCCATCCAGCACGGCATCACCACCACGGCGGGCGTCGTCACCAGCGCGGCGGTCATCATGGTCGCGGTGTTCGCCATCTTCGGAACGCTCTCCATGCAGAGCATGAAGCAGATGGGTGTCGGCCTGGCGGTGGCCGTCCTCATCGACGCGACCGTCATCCGCGGGGTCCTGCTCCCCGCCGTCATGGCCCTGCTCGGCGAGCGCAACTGGTACCTGCCCAAGTGGCTCGGCTGGCTCCCGGACATGACCCACGACGAGGCCGTACTGGCCCCGCCGGTGCCGGCCCCGGCCGCCCGCCCCGCCGAGGAGTACGACGCGGCCCGCGTCTGACCTTCTCCCGCTCACTGCCGGCCCGGTCTCTCACGGGGGAGACCGGGCCGGCCCATGTTCCTTTCCGCCTTCTGGCCCGCTACCGCTGGTAGCGGGCCAGGACGCGGTTGCCGTCGGAGACCAGGCGGTGGCGCAGCTCGTCGAGGCCGATGGCGCCGCTGTAGTACTCCTGGAAGGCGGGCGTGGCGACCTTGTCCTTCCACTCCGGGTAGCCGCGCACGGACTGGGCCGGCGCGGAGCGGAGGTAGGGGGCCAGCGCGGTGCCGGTGGACCAGCCGTTCCGATCCGTGTGCAGGGCCGGGTCGCGCAGGGCGGCCGTGGCGGTGGGGAGCATCCAGTCGCCCTTGGCGAGCCGGACCACGTTGTCCGTGCGCAACAGGAAGTCGATGAACCGCACGGCCTCCTTCTTGTGCGCGCAGTCCTCGGAGACGGACAGGGTCTGCGGGCTGACGCCCTGCGCGCGGTTGCCGTCGGGTCCCATGGGGGCGGGGAGCACGATCCAGTCGAAGCCCTTCGGGGCCTGCTGCTGGATCTGCTGACGGTAGGAGAACCCCAGCGGGACCATGGCGTACTTGCCGCCGAAGAAGCCGGGGAGGGTGTCGGAGCCACCCATGCCGAGCGTGGTGCGCGCTGCGCTGTGGTCGGTGTTGACCATGTCGTGAATGGCACGCGGTACGGCCTGGTCGGCGGCGTCGAACCGGACGGTGACCTTGCCGTCTGCACCCCGCTGGAAGATCTGTCCGCCGGTGGACAGCGAGAGGTTGAGGGTCGAGCTGACCGGCTCCTTGAGCGGCCAGGCGACCCCGTAGGTCCCGTTGCCGGTCAGCTTCTTCGCGGACTGCTGGAACTCCTCCCACGTCCAGGGGGTGTCGGCGGTCGGGATCCGGACGCCGGACTTCACCAGCAGGGCGCGGTTGGCGATGATCATGCGCGGTTCCTGGAGGAACGGCACTCCGTAGACGCCCTTGCCGAAGGTCGTGGTCTGCCAGGAGGCGCCGGGGATCGCGTCGCGCAGCGTGGCGGGCAGCAGGCCGCCCAGCTCGGCGAGGTCGCCGCCGTACGCGAAGTCCGCGAGGTCGTCGGACGCGTCATGGATGATGTCCGGCGCCTCCCCGCCCTCGAAGGAGGTGAGGAGCTGGTCGTGGACGCTGTCCCAGCTCCCCTGCACGTACTCGACCCGGACGTCGGGGTGGGTACGGTTCCACTCGGCCACGAGCTGCTTGTTGGCGGCGACGGAGTCCTGCTGCCAGGCCAGGCTCTGGAAGCGGAGCGTGATCCGCCCGTCGTCCGAGGTACCGCCCCCGGAGCAGCCGGCCGTCAGCAGGGCGAGCGCGGCGCCGATCGCGGCCGCGCACCGCGAGAGCCTGGGGTAAGGGGAGACCATCAGCCCTTCACCGCCCCGGCCACCATGCCGCCGGCGATCCGCCGCTGGATCAGCGCGAAGAGCAGCAGGCTGGGAAGGGTCGCGAGCAGCGCCGCGGCGGCGAGCGGACCGAGGTCCGCGACGCCCTCGGCGCCGATGAAGTGGGTGAGGATGATCGGCATGGTCTGCTTCTCCGGGGTTTTCAGCAGCACCAGCGCGAAGAAGAACTCGTTCCACGCGGTGATGAAGGCGAACAGGCCGGTGGCGACGATGCCGGGGGCGAGCAGCGGCGCGGTGATCGAGACGAGGGTGCGGAGCCGGCCGGCGCCGTCGACCGCGGCGGCCTCCTCCAGCTCGCGCGGCACGGCGCGGACGTAGCCCGTCAGCATCCACAGCGCGAACGGCAGCGTCCAGACGACATAGACCATCACGAGGCCCGGCAGCGCGTTGATCAGCTGCAGTCGCTTGAGGATCAGGAACAGCGGGATGATCACCAGCACGAACGGGAACGCCTGGCTGACCACGACCCACCCGGTGGCGGCCCGGCTCAGCCGTGAGCGGTGCCGCGCCATCACGTACGCCATCGGCGTCGCGAGGAGCACCGCGATGACGGCGGAGCTCAGCGCCACCAGCAGGCTGTTCAGTGCGGCGTGCAGCAGCGGCTGCTCGTCGAAGGCCTGCCGGAAGTTGTCGAGGGTCGGGTGCTTCGGCCACCAGGTGGGGTGCAGGGTGGCCAGCTCGCGCGGCGGTTTGAACGCCGTCGACACCAGCCACAGCAGCGGGAAGCCGAGGAAGACCAGATAGCCGACGAGCGCGAGGTACTGGCCGGTGCGGCCGGCCCGGCGCTTGATCAGCCGGGTACGGGCGGTCGGGGTGCGGGCGGCATGTGTGCGGGCGGTCGGGGTGCGGGCGGTCGTCACTGGTCGTCCCCCTGGAGCCGGCCGGCCAGATACCCGGCCAGGAGTACGGAGATCACCGCGACCATGACGCAGCCCATCGCCGCCGCGTAGCCGAACTGCCCGTAGCGGAAGGCCTCTTCGTAGGCGAAGAGCATGGGCAGCCGGGTGCGGCCGCCGGGGCCGCCGTTGGTGAGCACGTAGACCAGCGCGAACGAGTTGAAGTTCCAGATGAAGTTCAGGGCCGTCATGGCGAGCGCCACCGGCCGGAGCGCGGGCCAGGTCACCGTCCGGAATCTGCGCCAGGCGCCGGCGCCGTCCACCGCGGCGGCCTCGTGCAGCTCGCGCGGTACGTTCTGCAGCCCGGCGAGGAGCGAGACGGTGGTGGTCGGCATCCCGGCCCAGATGCCGACGACGATCACGGCGGGCAGCGCGGTGGACAGCCCGGCGAGCCAGTCGGTGCCGTCGCCGAGGTGGAGTTGGCGCAGCGTCTCGTTGAGCACGCCCGCGTCCGGGTGGTAGACGAGGCGCCACATGATGCCGACGACGACCTCCGGCATCGCCCACGGGACGATGGCCAGCGCGCGGGCCAGCCAGCGCATCCGCAGCGGCTGGTTGAGCAGCAGCGCCAGGCCGAGCGCGAGCAGGAACTGGGGCACGGTCACCCCGACCGCCCACACCAGGCCGATCCGGAACGAGTCCCAGAAGAGGGAGTCGTGCAGCAGGTCGGAGAAGTTCTGCAGCCCGGTCCACCGGGTCGGCTGAGTGCGGCCCGACTGCGAGTCGGTGAACGCGAGCCCGATCCCGTACAGCAGCGGTCCGACGCTCAGCAGCAGGATCGGGATCAGTGCCGGCAGGACGAGGATCCACACGCCCCGGTCATGACGCCGCGGGCGGGTCCTGGGTGGCGCGGTGGCCAGGGTCACGGCAGGCGGCTCCTTCGCGCGGCTCCGTCGGACGGGCCGCCCGGCCGGTGCGGAGCCGGCCCCGGCGGGCCCCCGTCATGGTCCGGACCCCCGGGCGGCCCGTCAAGACCATGTGACGGCACGTCGGCTCCGGGCCGGCGGCCGCGGGCGGCTGCCCGCGGGCAGGTGCGAGACTGTCGGTGATCATTCGAACGGGGAGCGGCGGAGGCGGTCGTGGAGCAATCGGGCACGGCGTTCACGGAGGAACGGGCACGGGCCGTCCTGGCGGCAGCGGCGAGGCCCGCGGCGGCTTCCGCCGCGGCCTCCGCAGCGGATCCGGCGGTCTCCGGGGCGCCGGACGCGGCCGGGGCGCGGCTGCTGGCGCTGGGCGAGAACGCGGTGTTCGCGGTGGGCGACGGTCTCGTCGTCAAGGTCGGCCGCAGCGCCGAACTGCTCGAGCGCGCCGAGCGCGAGGTGCGGATCGCCGGCTGGCTGGCGGAGCACGATGTGCCGGCGGTCCGGGCGGCCTCGCCGCGGGCCCGGCTGGTCGACGGCCATCCCGTCACGTACTGGGTGCGGCTGCCCGAGCCGGTGCGCCCCGCCGGGCCCGCCGACCTCGCCGGACTGCTGCGGCTGGTGCACGCGCTGCCGGAGCCGTCGGGCCCGTCCGCCCCCGTGCTGCCGCCGCGCGATCTGCTGGGCGGGGTGGAGCGCTGGCTGCGGCTCGCGGGCGAGGCGATCGATCCGGCGGACGCCGCTTATCTGCGCGACCGGCGGGACGGATTCGCCGCGGCCGCCGCCGCGCTGACGCCCCGGCTGCCGCGCGGCCCGGTGCACGGCGACGCGCTGCCGCGCAACGTCCAGGTCGGCCCCGACGGGCCGGTGCTCGTCGACCTGGAGACGTTCTCCTCCGATCTGCGCGAACACGATCTGGTGGTGATGGCGCTCAGCCGGGACCGTTACGGTCTCGACCCGGCCGCCTACGACACGTTCACGGCGGCCTACGGCTGGGACGTGCGTGAGTGGGACGGCTGCGCCGTGCTGCGCGGCGCGCGGGAGACCGCGAGCTGCGCCTGGGTCGCCCAGCACGCGCCCGCGAACCCGGCGGCACTCGCCGAGTTCCGCCGCCGCGTCGCGTCCCTGCGGGACGGCGATCCGGCGGTGCGCTGGTACCCGTTCTGAACGACGGCGTCCACGTCCCTGCGGGCGCCGGAGGGGGTCAGCCCTGGCCCGGCAGATCCGACTCGTCCAGCAGCGGGACGCCGCCGACCGGCGCGGCGCGCTGCTGCGGGAGCAGAGCGTCCAGCCGCAGCGGCCAGGACGCGTCGACGACGGCCTCCGGGTCGCGGTCCCGGCGCAGCCACTTCTGGTAGCCGGTGGCCCAGTCGGTGTACCAGCGGATCTGGGAGCGGTGCAGGTCCCAGAGCTCGGCCTCGCCGGCCTCCGGGTACCGCTCGCCCAGCGCGCGGGCGACCCGGACGGCGGCGAGGGCGTCGGCGCCCGCCTCGTGCGCGTCGTCCAGCACCACCCCGTACACCGCGCAGGCGGCCTCCAGATTGCGCTTGCCCTTGCGGTACTTGTCCAGCGCCCGGTCCATGACCAGCGGGTCCAGGACCGGTCCGACGGCCGGGCCGGGGGCGCCGCCGAGGCCGGGCAGCTCATGGCGGCGCAGCTCGGCGGCGAGCAGGCTCAGGTCGAAGGGGGCGTTGTAGACGACGACCGGTACACCGTCCGCCCAGTACTCGCGCAGCGCGCGGGCTATCTCGGCGACGGCCTCCCGGGCGGGGCGGCCCTCCGCCACGGCCCGCTCGGTCGTGATGCCGTGGATGGCGGTCGCGCCCTCGGGAATGGCCACGCCGGGATCGACGAGCCACTCCCGGTGCCGTATCGGCTCACCGCCCTTGACCTCGGTCACCGCGGCCGTGACGATCCGCGCCTCGTGCGGGTCCGTCCCCGTCGTCTCCAGGTCGAAGCCGACGAGCAGCTCCCGATGCCATGCCATGCGCCTACCTCCCACTGGTCCCCCGTGTGCTCTGCCATCCTCTCGTGCACCACTGACAGTGGGTCCCCCGGGTCCGCGCCGCCGGGCGCGTCCGGCCGGACGCGGAACCCCCGGCTGTCAGGACACCGGCCGGGAGTCGGCCCAGACTCCTTCGAACTCCTCGCGGTAGACGTCGAAGAGTCCGCTGTGCTCACCGCGCCGGTCGTCCTTGACGACATGGCGCGAGGGACCGCGCAGCACCATCACCGGGACCTCCATCCCGCGGGCCTTGCGCAGATAGGACTGGACGACCGCGAGTCCGTCGGCGCTGTCGCCGTCGACGAGGTACGCGGTGAAGCGCGGGGTCTCGTCGAAGACCCGGATCTCGAAGGCCGCGGGGTCGCGCAGCCGGGCCCGGACCCGGCGCATGTGCATGATGTTCATCTCGACGGAGCGGCTCAGCTCGCCGCGCCCGAGCCCCAGCTCGCGCTCCCGGCGGCGGACCGCGCTGCTGGCGGGGTTGAGGAAGAGCAGCCGGATACGGCAGCCCGACTCCGCGAGCCGCATCAGCCGGCGGCCGGAGTAGTTCTGCACGAGGAGGTTCAGGCCGATGCCTATCGCGTCCAGCCGGTGCGCCGAGCCGAAGAGGTCCTCGGCGGGCAGCTGGCGCTGGAGCCGGACCCGGTCGGAGTAGACGCCGACGACATCGGCGTAGCGGTCGGCGACCAGTTCCTCGACGACGTCGACGGGGAGCCGGTCGGCCGCCGCGTAGCCGGATCCGGAACCGAGGATGTCCAGCAGCCGGGCGGCGGCCCGTTCGGCCTGCGCGAGGACGGTGCGGGACAGCGCGCGGTTGCGGGAGACGACATGCCGGGCGACCTCGAGCTCGTCGAGCGCGAGTTCGAGATCGCGGCGCTCGTCGAAGTACGGCTCGAAGCACGGCCAGTGCTGCACGACGAGCTCCCGCAGCTGCGGGAGGGTCAGGAAGCTGAGGATGTTGTCGTCGGCGGGGTCGAGCAGGAAGCCCTTGCGGCGGCTGACCTCACGGACGGCGGCAGCGCGCTGCACCCATTCGTGTCCGGCCGGGCCCGCGGCGGCGACCACCCACTCCTCGCCGTGCACGGGCTCGTAGATCGGGCGCAGCACGGCGTTCACGACGGCGCGCAGGCGCTGCTCGACGAGGTTGAGCCAGACGTATGCCCGCCCGGCGCGGCTGGCACGGGTGCGCACCTCCGCCCAGGCGTCGGCGCCCCAGTCCAGTTCCGCTCCTATCTCCAACGGCTGCGCGAGCGTGACCGCGCCGGGCGCACCGTCGGCAGTGGCGCCGCTCTGGTCTCCCTGATCTCCGCCACTGGGGAGCACAAGGCCTCCCGACGTCACCACGCCACCGCCTCCCTCCCCCGTCCACGATCAAGGAAGGCTACTGCCCACCGGGTGGCACCGCAGCCCTATCGACCCTACTTGACTACAACCGCACCGCGTCATCACCCTTACGGTTGCTGGCCGTTGGGACACCGGGTGACGTACTGAACCCTTTCCGGGGAAGATCCGATCTTCGCAAATGGCACTTTTGCCCCCACATCTACGCGAAGATACAGCGTTGACAACGATGTGACCGGGCGAGCGGCCTACCGTCATCCGGTCCCGGAGTGGAAGAGTCGCGACATGCAAGTCTGGCCGGGTACGGCATATCCCCTCGGCGCCACGTACGACGGCGCGGGCACCAATTTCGCCCTCTTCTCCGAAGTAGCCGAACGCATCGAACTGTGCCTGCTGCACGACGACGGCTCCGAAACGGCCGTGGAGCTGCGGGAGGCCGACGCCTTCGTGCGGCACGCCTATCTGCCGGGCGTGATGCCGGGTCAGCGGTACGGATTCCGGGTGCACGGCCCGTACGAGCCGGCCAAGGGCAACCGCTGCAACTCGTCGAAGCTGCTGATGGACCCCTATGCGAAGGCCGTGAGCGGGTCGATCGACTGGGACGAGGCGGTGTACGGCTACCAGTTCGGCCAGCCGGAGACCCGCAACGACCAGGACTCGGCGCCGCACACCATGACCTCGGTCGTGGTGAACCCGTACTTCGACTGGTCCGACGACCGGCCGCCGCGGATCGACTACCACCGCATGGTGATCTACGAGGCCCACGTCAAGGGCCTGACGATGCTTCACCCCGATCTGCCCGAGGAGATCCGCGGCACCTACGCGGCCCTGGCACACCCGGCGGTCATCGGCCACCTGGTGGAACTGGGGGTGACCACGCTGGAGCTGATGCCGGTTCACCAGTTCGTGCTGGACCACCGGCTGGCGGACGCGGGGCTGAACAACTACTGGGGTTACAACACCATCGGTTTCTTCGCCCCGCACAACACGTACTCCTCGCTGGGCGACCGGGGGCAGCAGGTCCTGGAGTTCAAGACCGCGGTGCGGGCGCTGCACGCCGCCGGTATCGAGGTGATCCTCGACGTGGTCTACAACCACACCGCCGAGGGCAGCCACCTGGGTCCGACGCTGTCCTTCCGGGGGCTCGACAACGCGTCGTACTACCGGCTGGGCGACGACAAGCGCTACTACATGGACACCACCGGCACCGGCAACTCGCTGCTGATGCGCAGTCCGCACGTACTGCAGATGATCATGGATTCGCTGCGCTACTGGGTCACCGAGATGCACGTGGACGGCTTCCGCTTCGACCTCGCGGCGACGCTGGCCCGGCAGTTCCACGAGGTGGACCGGCTGTCGTCCTTCTTCGACCTGGTCCAGCAGGACCCGGTGGTCAGCCAGGTCAAGCTGATCGCCGAGCCGTGGGACGTCGGCGAGGGCGGCTACCAGGTGGGCAACTTCCCGCCGCTGTGGGCCGAGTGGAACGGCAAATTCCGCGACACCGTCCGGGATCTGTGGCGGGGCGAGAACGCCACCCTCGCGGAGTTCGCCTCCCGGCTGACCGGCTCCTCGGACCTCTACCAGGACGACGGCCGCCGCCCGCTGGCCTCCATCAACTTCGTGACCTGCCACGACGGCTTCACCCTCAACGACCTGGTCTCGTACAACGACAAGCACAACGAGGCCAACGGCGAGGACAACCGCGACGGCGAGAGCCACAACCGGTCGTGGAACTGCGGCGAGGAGGGCGAGACCGAGGACCCGGGCATCCTGGCCCTGCGCGGCCGCCAGCTGCGCAACTTCATCGCCACCCTGATGCTCTCCCAGGGCGTGCCGATGCTCTCCCACGGCGACGAGTTCGGCAGGACCCAGCGCGGCAACAACAACGCGTACTGCCAGGACAACGAGCTGGCCTGGGTGCGCTGGCCGAAGGCGGACGAGACCGGGGCGCAGCGGCTGCACGAGTTCATCCGCACCATGGTCTGGCTGCGCCGCGACCATCCGGTCTTCCGCCGCCGGCGCTTCTTCCACGGCCGTCCGGTGGAGGGAACCCACGACGAGCTCTCCGACATCGCCTGGTTCACCCCCGAGGGCGAGGAGATGGCCCAGCGGGACTGGCAGGCGGCGCACGCCAAGTCGCTGGTGGTGTTCCTCAACGGCAGCGCGATCTCCGAACCGGGCGCGCGCGGCGAGCGGATCACGGACGACTCCTTCCTGCTGCTGTTCAACGCGCAGGCCGATGAGCTGGAGTTCGTGGTTCCGGTCAACCACGGCAAGGAGTGGCAGCTGGTGGTGGACACCGGACGGGCCGAAGGGGTGGAGCCGGGCAGCGGGCGGAAGGTCAAGGCCGGCGACCGGCTGCAGCTGACCGACCGGAGTCTGGTGGTGCTGCAACGGCCGGCGTAATCGATCGGTCGATGTGATCGTAGGACCGTGCGGCGGGGTACGCACTCCTGCATGACCCCGCCGACGGCCGCCGTGCCCACTGCCACCTACCGGCTGCAGCTGCAACCGGACTTCACGTTCGCCGACGCCGAGGCGGTGGTGCCCCACCTCGCCGCACTCGGCGTCTCCCATCTGCATCTGTCCCCGGTGCTGCAGGCCGCGCCCGGCTCCACGCACGGGTACGACGTGGTCGACCACACCCGGATCAGCGCGGAGCTGGGCGGTGAGGAGGGGCTGCGGGCGCTGTCCAGGACCGCCCGGGCGCACGGGCTCGGCCTCGTCCTGGACACCGTGCCCAACCACATGGCGGTGCCGGCTCCGGAGTACCTCAGCCGCCCGCTGTGGTCGGTACTGCGGGAAGGGACGGACTCCCCCTACGCCCGGTGGTTCGACATCGACTGGGCGGCGCTGGACGGCAAGCTGCTGATGCCGGTCCTGGGCGCCCCGCTCGACGAGGTGCTGGGCCGGCTGCGGGTCGAGGACGACAAGGCGCTCGGCGAGCCGGTGCTGCGCTACTACGACCATGCCTTCCCGCTGCGTGCCGGCACCGAGGAGCTCCCGCTGCGCGCGCTGCTCGACGCCCAGTGGTACCGGCTCGCCCACTGGCGGGAGGCGCGGACCGATCTCAACTACCGGCGCTTCTTCACGATTTCCGATCTGATCGCGGTCCGGGTCGAGGACCCGGAGGTCTTCGACGCGACCCACGCCAAGCTCCTGGAGCTGCTGCGCGAAGGGGTCGTGGACGGCCTGCGCATCGACCATCCCGACGGCCTCGCCGACCCCGCCGGATATCTGCGCCGGCTGGCCACGGCGACCGGCGGCCGCTGGACCGTCGTGGAGAAGATCCTCGGCCATGACGAGCGGCTGCCCGCCGACTGGGCCTGCGCGGGGACCACCGGGTACGACTCCCTGGACCGGGTCGACGGGCTGTTCGCCGATCCGGCCGGGGTGGAGCGGATCACCGCGGGGTACGCCGACTTCACCGGCCAGGACGCCGACCGGGGCGGCGAGTGGGCGCCCACCGCTCGGCGTGCCGCCTACAAGATCGTGACCCGGGACCTGGCCGCCGAGGTGAGCCGGCTCGGCCGCACCGCCGCCCGTGCGCTGCCGGACCAGGACCCGGCCGTGCTGCGCCGGGCCATCCGCGAGCTGCTGGTCCGGCTGCCGGTCTACCGCCCCTACGTCGTGCCGGGCGAGGACGCGCCGGCCGAGGCGGTCACCATGCTGGAGACCGCGGCCCGCGAGGCGGGGGTGCCGGGCGCGGTGGAGATCCGTGATCTCGCGCTCGGCGCGGACGCCCGCTTCGCGGTCCGCTTCGCCCAGGTCGCCTCCGCGCTGCACGCCAAGGCCGTCGAGGACACCGCCTTCTACCGCTGGTACCCGCTGCTGCCGCTCAACGAGGTCGGCCGCGACCCCGCGCACCCCACCACCACTCCGGAGGAGTTCCACGCCTTCTGCGCCCGCCTCCAGCGCGACTGGCCGGCCACCGGCACCGTCCTGTCCACCCACGACACCAAGCGCAGCGCCGACGTCCGCGCCCGGCTCGCGGCGATCTCGGAGCACCCGGCCCTGTGGCGGTCCTGGCTGCGCCGCGAATCGGACCATCTGCGCAGCTACTTCACCCGCGCCGGCATTCCGCTGGTCGACCGGCACGCCGAGTACCTGGCGTGGCAGTACGCCGTGGTCTTCTGCAGCTACGGCGCCGAGGACGTGGTCGCCGCGACGCTGCTGAAGTCGGAACGCGAGGCGGGGCTGCGCACGAGCTGGACGGAGCAGGACCCGGCGTACGAGAAGCGGCTCGACACCTTCACCCGCGAGCTGATCACCGGGCCGACCTACTACGCGACGGCCGACATCTCGCGCGCGATCGAGGCGCCCTCACAGGTCAACCGGCTCGGCGCGGTGCTGCTGCATCTGACGATGCCGGGCGTGCCGGACATCTACCAGGGCGACGAGCACCCCCAGCTGCTCCTCGTCGATCCCGACAACCGCCGTCCGTACCGGCCGGAGGACCGGCGGGCGGGCGGGCCGGACGGCCCGAAGGAGCTGGTGACGACGACGGCGCTGCTGCTGCGCCGCGAGCACCCCGGCTGGTTCGGCCCCGAGGCCACGTACGAGCCCCTGTGCGCCACCGGCCCGGCCGCCGCCCACTGCGTCGCCTTCGTCAGGACCGGACGCTCGATCACCGCCGTCACCCGTCTCTCGCACGGTCTGGAGCAGGCGGGCGGCTGGCGGGACACCGAACTGGCCCTGCCGCCGGGCGACTGGACCGACCGGCTGACGGGCACTCACCACCGCGGCACCGTACCCGTCGCGGACCTCTTCGCGACGCATCCGGTGGCGCTGCTCACGGCGTAGCGCCACCGGCTCCGAGGGCTCCCCGGTCGGTGTCGGGGAGCCAGTGCCTCGCGGGGTCGTAGGCGAGCCAGTCGTGGGCCCGCGCGGTGCGGGCGAAGGCGTCGAGGAGCGGTCCCAGGGCCGGGTGGCTCTCGCTCGCGCGCCAGATGACGTGCCAGGCGTAGAGCGGCGTCGGGTCCACCACGGGGATCTCGACCAGGCCCGTGCCGGACGGGATCTCCACATCGGTGGGCAGCAGCGAGAAGAGGTCCGGGCGGCCGCGCAGATGGTCGAGGAAGGGTTCGAGACCGAGGTTGATCCCGCCGAAGTCGCCCGGGATGTCGAAGCGTTCCACGAAGCTCCGGAGGAATTCGAGCTTCTCTATCGCGGCCGGGAACCACAGCCGGCCGGCCCGCAGATCGTCCGGGCGCAGCGCGGAGGCGGCGGCGAGCGGGCTGTCCCGGCTCAGCACCGCCTTCACCGGGTCGAGCCGCACCAGCCGGCGGGTGAGGGTGCGCGGCCACGGCTCGTCCAGGCCGTGGGTGCGGCCGAGCGCGAAGTCGATCTCGTCGGCCCGCAGACCGGCCAGCGCCGTCACGAATCCGGGCCGCAGGCTCAGCTCGATGTCCAGGTCCGGCTGTTCCCCGACGACCAGCCGGATCGTCCGCAGCGGGACGAACATATGGCCCCACACGGTCACCCGCAGCGGGCGCTCGCTGTGCCGGGCGGCCGCCACCGCCGCCTCCCCGGCCCGGACGACGTCCTGGGCGGGCCCGAGGAACCGCTGCCCGGCGGGGGTCAGCCCGACGCCGTGCCCGGTGCGGTCGAAGAGCCGCACGCCGAGCGCGTCCTCCAGGCGGGCGATGCGCTTGGACAGCGCCTGCTGGCTGAGGAACAGCTCGGCGGCCGCCTGGCCGAAGTGCAGCCGCTGCGCCGTGACGACGAAGGCCCTGACCTGCGCGAGATCGAGATCCACCGCCGACGTTCCCCCGTTCCGGTACGGCTCATGCCTGCCGGGTCGGCTGCACGATCACCTGGCGCAGATTAACGTGCGCGGGGCGGCTGGCGACAAACCCGATGATGTCGGCGATCTCGTCCGACGACAGGGTGCCCATCGCCTCGTACATGCCCCCGAGCTGCGCCGACAGCTCCTGGTTGTCGATGTGGTGGCCGAGCTCGGTGTCGGTCAGCCCCGGCTCGATGTTGGTGACGCGGACATCGCGCGGGCCGAGTTCGGAGCGCAGCGACGCCGACAGATGGGTGAGCGCGGCCTTCGTCGCGCCGTAGACGGCGTAGTTGGGGAACGTCACATGCGCGCCGATCGAGGAGATGTTGACCAGATCGGCGGGCCGCCGCTCGGCCGCGGCGGCGACGAGGTCGGCGGTGAAGGCGCGGATGATCCGCAGCACGCCCGTCACATTGGTGTCGATCATGCGGGACCATTCGTCGATCCGGCCGTCGTCGAGCGGGTTCGGCAGCATGACGCCGGCCGAGTTCACCACCAGGTCGACCGGTCCGTACGCCTGGTGGATCCGGTCGGCGGCCGCGTCCACGGACGCTCCGTCGGTGACGTCGACCGGTACGGCCAGCGCCTGGCCGCCGGCCGCGGCGATCTTCCCGGCCAGCTCGTCCAGCCGGTCCGCGCGGCGGGCCAGCAGCGCGACCCGGGCGCCGTGCGCGGCGAGCAGCCGGGCGGTGGCCTCACCCATGCCGCTGGCGGCTCCGGTGACGACCGCGGTACGGCCGGCGAGGTTGTCGTAGCTCATGAGGAGTGCTCCCTGAAGTGGTGGTGCGGGGGTGTCCTGCTGACGAGCTCCACTCTGCGACCGTTCGCGAAGGCCACCCAGGGCTGTGCTTTTCCTGGGTCCGGCAGTACCAGGCTGGCTTTCGGGCGGCGCTCTACCCTCTGTCCATGGACAGAGATCTGAGCGGGTTCCTGCAGTCACGCCGCGCGCGTATCCAGCCGGACGACGTGGGCCTGCCCGCGCACGGCCGGCGGCGAGTGCCGGGGCTGCGCCGCGAGGAGGTCGCCCAGCTCGCCGGGGTGAGCGTGGACTACTACATCCGGCTGGAGCAGGGCCGCGGCCAGAACGTGTCCGACGCCGTGCTCGACGCGATCGCTCGCGTGCTGCGGCTCGACGAGACCGAGCAGGAGCACCTGCGGGCGCTGGCCCGGCCGGCCCGTACCGCCCGCGCGGCGGCGCGCGGCAGCCGGCGGGTACGGCCGGGGCTGCGGCTGCTGCTCGACTCGATGAGCGGGCCGGCCTTCGTGCTGGGGCGGCGGATGGACGCCCTGGCGTGGAACGCGCTCGCTGACGCCGTCTCCGGGTTCTCCGCGTACCCGGACGGCGAGTGCAACATCGCCCGGTCGGTGTTCCTGGACGAGCAGACCCGCGGCCTGTATCCGGACTGGAACGCGGTGGCCGCCGAGACCGTCGCGTATCTGCGGCTGGACGCGGGGCGGCACCCGGACGACCAGCGGATGGCCGCGCTGATCGGTGAGTTGTCGCTCAAGAGCGACGAGTTCCGGCGGCTGTGGGCCGATCATCTGGTCAAGGAGAAGACCTACGGGATGAAGCGGATCGCCCACTCCGTCGTCGGCGAGCTGGACTTCGGCTACGAGACGCTCACGCTGCCCGGTGATCCGGACCAGACGCTGGTCGCGTACACCGTCGCGCCCGGCTCGAAGACGGCCGAGCGGCTGGCGCTGCTCGCCAGTTGGATCACGGAGCCGGCCGTCCGGACCCCGTGACACCCCCTGGAGTGCACTGACAACCGACGGTTGTCGAGACCGCCAAAAGGCTGTTGGACACACCCTCTGACCTGCGGCTTTCCTGGATCTCAGCGCGGCACACCCGCACCGCGCCGGATCGAGGAACAGACGATGAAGGCACTGCTGCCCACCGGGCGCCCCGACGGCCTGGTGGTCCTGGGCGACACCGAGGAGCCCCGGCCCGCGCCGGACGAGGCGCTGGTCAAGGTCGAGGCGTTCTCCGTCAACCGGGGTGAGGTCTTCCGGCTCCACACCCCGCAGCCGGGGCAACGGCCCGGCAAGGACATCGCGGGTCTGGTCGTCCAGGCCGCGGCGGACGGGTCGGGGCCGCGGGCCGGACAGCGGGTCGTGGGTCATCCGGCGGGCGGCGGCTGGGCCGAGTACGCGGCGGTCCGCACCGACGCGCTCGCCGTCCTGCCGGACGGCGTCTCCTCGATCCGCGCCGCCGCGCTGCCGCTGGCCGGGCTCACCGCGCTGCGGCTGCTGCGCACCACCGGCTGTGTGTCCGGACATCCACTGCTGCTCACCGGCGCGTCCGGCGGCGTCGGCCACTACTTCACCGAACTGGCCATCGGCGCGGGCGCCGAGGTCACCGCCGTCACCGCGACGCCCGAACGCGGCAAGCGGCTGGCCGAGTTCGGTGCGACCGTCGTGCATGACCTGGCCGACGCCCGCGGCCCGTTCCACACGGTGCTGGAGTCGGTGGGTGGCGCGTCCACCGCCCGGGCGCTGGCGCTGCTGCGGCCGCGCGGCACGCTGATCTGGTTCGGCCAGGCGTCCCGCGAGCCCGCCGAGCTGAGCTTCTTCGGCTTCTTCCAGGGCCCCCGCTCCGGCACCGTGCGGCACTTCCACTACGAGCACTTCGACGAGGCGTTCGGCCCCGATCTGGCCGCCCTCGTCCGGCTGGTGGCGAACGACCGGCTGCACCCGGAGATCGGGCGCCTGACCGGCTGGCAGGACACCGCCGCCACTCTCAACGACCTCCGCGACCGGCGGATCACCGGCAACGCCGTACTCACGATCGGACAGTAGTGATGACCACCCTCACCACGTCACCCGCCACCGAGGACGGGGCCGCTACCGGCCAGGACGGCCTCCTCCGGATGACCGCCCGTCAGCGCCTCGTCCTCCTGCTGCTCCTCGGCTCGCAGTTCATGCTCGCCGTCGACTTCTCGATCCTCAACGTGGCGCTGCCCGAGATCGGCCACGGTCTGGGCTTCTCGCTCGCGAACCTGCAGTGGATCGCCACCGCGATGATGCTGCCCGCCGCCGGGTTCACGCTGCTCTTCGGCCGGCTCGCCGACTTCGTGGGCCGGCGCAGGATGCTGCTGGCCGGCATGGCCCTGCTGGCCGCCGGATCGCTGGCCGGCGGGCTCGCCACCGGTCCCGAGATGCTGCTCTGCGCCCGTGTCGCCCAGGGCCTGGCCTCCGCGATGGCCACCCCCGCCGCGCTCTCGCTGCTCACCACCTCCCTGCCGGAAGGTCCGCTGCGGGCCAGGGCGCTGGGTCTGAACGGCACCCTCATGTCGGCCGGCTTCACCGTCGGCGCGATCTTCGGCGGCATCCTCACCGACCTGCTGAGCTGGCGCTGGGCCTTCTTCCTCAACGTGCCCGTCGCCCTGGTCATCCTCTTCGCCGCCCCGGCCGTGATCGAGGAGAGCCGCGGCGCCCGCTCCAAGCTCGACGTCCCCGGCGCGATCACCGTCACGGGCGGGCTGCTCGCCCTGGTCTACGGCGTCACCCTGGCCGGCCAGCACGGCTGGACCGACACCACCGCGCTGGGCTGCCTCGCCGCCGCCGCTCTGCTGTTCCTCGCCTTCTGGCGCATCGAACTGCGCGCCGAGGCCCCGCTCGCCCCGCTGCGGATACTGACCCGGCCCGCCGTCAAGTGGGGCAACTTCGGCGGCCTGATCACCTTCACCATGGAGAGCTCGGTCGTCTTCCTGCTGACGCTGTACATGCAGCAGGTGCTGGACTACTCGCCGCTCCGGACCGGCCTGTCGTTCTGCGGTCTCGGCGTCGCCGCCTTCGCCGGCGGGATGGCCGCCCCGCGGCTCATCGGCCGCCACGGCACCCGCACCGTGATGACCTGCGGGCTCCTCGTCCAGGCCGTGGCCACCGCCGCCTTCTGCTGGCTGGGCACCGGCGGCGGCAGCGCCCTGACGCTGCTCCTGGCCGCCTCCGCGGTGGGCGCGTTCGGCCACCTCGCGGCGATCGTCGGCTACATGGTCACCGCGACCTCCGGTCTGCCCGACGACGAGCAGGGCCTGGCCACCGGTCTCGCCTCGATGACCCAGCAGGTCGGCATCACGATGGGCATCCCGGTGCTCAGCGCGATCGCCACCGCCCGCACCACCGCCACCGGTTCGGTGCTGAGCGGCATCCACACCGCGCTGCTCGTCGACGCGCTGATCGTGCTGGCCGGCTCGGCCCTGGTCTTCGCCGGACTGCGCCGCCGGTAGGCCGGTGGAACGGCGGAGTCCCCCCTGTCACCGCTGGGGGGACTCCGCCGTTCCGCGGTCGAACGCATCGGCGATCGCTCATACTCACCGGCGTGACCACCGACTTCATCGACTCCGCCGAGCAGGAGACCCTGCGGGTCAGCCCGCTGGAACTCTTCTTCGACCTCGTCTTCGTCTTCACCATCACCCAGCTCACCGCCAGCCTCGCCCACCATCTCGACGGGGGCGGGCTGCTGCGCGTCGTGATCATGCTCGCGGTGATCTGGTGGATGTACGACGCGTTCATCTGGCTCACCAACGCGGTGCCGCCCACCTCCCACAGCCGGCGCGGGCTGATGCTCGCCGGCATGGCCGGCTTCCTGATCATCTCGCTGGCGATTCCGCACGCCTTCGACGGCAGCGGTGTCGTCTTCGGCCTCGCCTACCTCTTCGTCATAGCCGTGCACACGGGCACGTTCGCCGCCTCGGGGGTGGACCTGAGCTCGGTGGCCCGGATGGGCGCGCTGAACGTCCTCAACGCCGCCCTCGTCGTCATCGGCGGCTATCTGGAGGGCACCGCGCAGCTCTCCCTGTGGGCGGTGTCCCTCGTCATCCAGCTCTCCACGCCCCGGCTGGTGGGCCTGGGGGAATTCACCATCCGCTGCGGCCACTTCGTCGAACGGCACGGCCTGGTCATGATCGTGGCGTTCGGCGAGTCCGTGATCGCGATCGGCGCCGGGGCGGGCGACGCGCCACTCACCGCCGGGCGGGTCAGCGCCGCCGTCCTGATGCTCTGCGTCTGTCTCGGGCTGTGGTGGGCGTACTTCGGCCACGGGAACGACGAACGGGGAGAGCACGCCCTGGCGGAACTGCCCGCCCGGCAGCGGAACTTCGCGGCCGTGCGGATCTACAACCTCGGCCACTACGGGCTGCTGCTCGGCGTCCTGCTCTTCGCCGCGGGCGTCAAGTCCGCCGTCGGCCACGCCGGGGACCAGCTCGGCGACGCCCAGGCCTGGGCGCTCGCGGGCGGCATCGCGCTCTTCCTCGCCGCCGACACCGCCATCCGCCGCGCCATCCGCCTCGGGCCGCTCCTCCCCCGGCTCTGCGCCGCGGCCCTGCTCGCCGTCACCGTCCCGCTCGGCACCCGTGTCACGGCGCTCGCCCAGGTCGGCGGCGCCGTCCTGGTGCTGGGTCTCTGCTTCGGCTACGAGGAGCTGACGGCGCGCAGCGTTCCCGCGTCGGCCGGCACCGTCCAGGCGTAGCGGCGCTTCTCCCGGGAGGTGGCGCCGAGACGGTCGTAGAACCGGATGGCGCCCTCGTTCCAGACCGGGGTGTTCCACTGCACCTCCTGCAGACCGAGCGCCGCCGCCTCGGCCGCGACCGCGTCGATGAGCAGCCGGCCGAGGCCCAGGCCGCGGTGCTCGCCGTCGAGGAACAGACAGTCCATGTGCAGGTACTCATGCCCGGACCAGGTGGCGAACTCGGGGGTGCAGGTCGCGTAGCCGGCGAGCGAGCCGTCCCGCAGCTCCGCCACGAGGCAGATCAGCCGGGGCTCGGGACGGTCGAAGAGCGCGTCGGCGAGCCGCTCCGCGAAGCCTGCGGCGGGCGGGTCGGCCTGCTCGTAGGCGGCATGGGAGATGGCGAGTTCCGCGACGCGCGGCAGGTCGGACCTGGTCGCATGCCGGACGACGGGTACATCCTGGCTCTGGATCATCCGGCCAAAGTAGTCCCTGGACAGCCTCGCCGGGACCGGGCTACGGTGTGCGGACGCCCGAGAAGATCACGGAAGGAGGCGAGAGCGATGTCGAGCACTGTCTGCCCGCGCTCCCGCCCTGCCGTCCGGGCGTCACGTATCTGAGGGAGCGCGTCACTCTCCCGAAGGATCCGCATGTCTGATCTGGTCATCCGTCCGCTCGTCGCGGACGAAACACCGCTGTTCCACTCCCTCACCGATCCCGGCCTCGTCGGCCGTGTCGTCCTCGGCGAGCCGTACCGCATGGCCGCCGACGGCGGCGAGTACCGCCCCGAATGGACCTGGGTCGCGCTGCGCGACGGTGTCGTCGTGGCCCGTGCCGCCTGGTGGGCGGGCCCGGACGACGAGCAGCCGAAGGCGCTCGACTGGTTCGACTTCGCCGACGGCGAGACCGAGGCCGCCGTCCAACTGCTCAGGACCGCCCCGCTGTACGGCGAGTTCAGCCTGCTGCTGCCGCCCGGCTGGCGCGACCGGCCGGAGCTGGTGGCCGCCGCCCGCTCCCGGATCGACGCGGTCACCGCGGCCGGGCTGCAACAGCTCGTCGAGCGCTACCGCTACACCTGGACCATCGCCGACCCGCTCCCGGCGCGCACCGGCCGCCTCGAGTACCGGCCGGTGACCGAGGACGCGGTGATCCTGGACGTGCTGCTCCGCATCCAGCAGGACACCTTGGACGCGCACGACCGTGCGGAGATCGAGAAGAACGGCCACGAGGCCGCCGCCCGGGAGGCGCTGGAGTTCCTCGACTGGTTCCCGTCACCGCGCGACTGGTGGCGGCTGGCCTACACCCCCGGCGGTGAGCTCGCGGGCATCCACATCCCGGCCCGCAATCCGGCGAACTGGGTCATCGGCTACCTCGGCGTGCTGCCGGAACAGCGCGGCCGCGGGTACGCCTACGACCTGCTCGTCGAGTGCACCCACGACCTGGTGGAGCGGGGCGCGGAGCGGATCGCGGCCGCCACCGACCAGGGCAACTTCCCGATGGCGGCGAACTTCGCGAAGGCGGGCTACCCGGTCTCCCAGGAGCGGATCGACTTCGTCTGATCCGTCCGCCGCGCCATGGTCCCCGTGACGGGGCGCGCCGTGCCGGGTGGCCGGGCCCTGATGCCCGGCCGCCCGCCGGACACTAGGGTGCGAAGGTCCGCGAAGGCCGAAGAACGTCCCCGAGGGACCGATCCGAGGAGCCGCCAGTGCTGTTCGAGGTGTGGGCGCCGAACGCGGCGCGCGTCGACGTGCTGACCGGGGACCGCACCCGTCCCCTGGCGCCGGATCCGGCCCGCGGCGGCTGGTGGCGTACCGAGGCGCCGGCGGGCCCGGACGGCCGCTATGCGTACGTCCTCGACGGCGGCCCGCCGCTGCCCGACCCGCGCTCGCGCCGCCAGCCGGACGGCCCGGACGGCGCGAGCGCCGTCGTGGACCATGACGCGTTCGACTGGACGCTGCCGTGGGACGGCCGCCCGCTGCCGGGCGCGGTGCTGTACGAGCTGCACGTCGGCACGTTCACCCGTGAGGGCACCTTCGACGCCGCGATCGGGCACCTGCCGCATCTGGCGGAGCTGGGCGTCACCCATGTGGAGCTGATGCCCGTCTGCCCGTTCCCCGGCACCCACGGCTGGGGCTACGAGGGTGTCTCGCTGTGGGCCGTGCACGAGCCCTACGGGGGGCCCGACGGGCTCAAGCGGTTCGTGGACGCGGCGCACGCGCACGGCCTCGGGGTGGTCCTGGACGTGGTCCACAACCATCTCGGCCCGTCCGGGAACCATCTCCCGCCGTTCGGCCCGTACTTCACCGACCGGCACCACACCCCGTGGGGCGACGCCGTCAACCTCGACGCGCCGGGTTCCGACGAGGTGCGCGCGTTCCTCATCGGCAGCGCGCTGGCCTGGCTGCGCGACTACCACCTCGACGGGCTGCGGCTGGACGCCGTGCACGCGCTCGTCGACACGCGGGCGCTGCACTTCCTGGAGGAGCTGTCGGCGGCGGTCGACGCGCTGTCGGACTCGCTCGGCCGCCCGCTGTTCCTGATCGCCGAGTCCGACGTCAACGACCCGCGCACCACCACCCCCGCGAGGCCGGCGGGCTCGGTCTGACCGCGCAGTGGAACGACGATCTCCACCACTGTCTGCACACCGCGCTGACCGGTGAATCCCAGGGCTACTACGCCGACTTCGCGCGCGAGCCGCTCACCGCGCTCGCCAAGACGCTGACCCGCATCTTCTTCCACGACGGCAGCTACTCGTCCTTCCGCGGCCGCCGCCACGGCCGGCCGGTGGACCGTGCGACGACCCCGGCCCACCGTTTCCTCGGCTACTCGCAGACCCATGACCAGATCGGCAACCGCGCCACCGGCGACCGGCTCACCCCGGAGCAGCTGGCCCTCGCCGCCGCGGTCGTCCTCACCTCGCCCTTCACCCCGATGCTCTTCATGGGCGAGGAGTGGGGCGCGGCCACGCCCTGGCAGTTCTTCACCGATCACGACGACCCGGACCTCGCCGCGGCGATCACGCGGGGCCGCCGCCGGGAGTTCGCCGGGCACGGCTGGGCCGCCGAGGACATCCCGGACCCGCAGGACCCCGCCACCCGCCAGCGGTCCTGCCTCGACTGGTCGGAGCCCGACCGCGATCCGCACGCCCGGCTGCTCGGCTGGTACCGCGAACTGATCGCGCTGCGGCAGGCCGAGCCGGAGCTGTCCGGCGCCGGGCTGCTGACGCCCCCGCCCGACATCGGCATCGCCGGGGAGGTGCTCACCGTGCGCCGCGGGCGCTTCCTGACCGCGGTGAACTTCTCGGACGGTCCGGCGGCCGTCCCGCTCACCGGCCCGTTCGCCGCCGAGCCCGCGGGGACCGCGGTCGCCGCGGCCTGGCCCCCTGCGAGCCGCCCGGCCCGGACGGCGTGCTGCACCTGGCCGCCCGCGCGGCCGTGGTGCTGCGCAGTACGGTGGACGGGTGACCGAGTGCTACGCCGACCCCGGCGAACCCGAAGCGGCCCCCGCCCCGCCCCTCACACAGGACGGGCCGCGCGCCGCCTGCGTGCTGTGCGGCAAGCCGACGGAGTATCCGGCCTCGCTGCCCGGCCTGACGATGTGCCCGGTCTGCGAATGGCAGGAGGCGCAGCGCACCGCCTGTTCCGGCTAGGTCCGCACCGGACTCGCGGTCAGGATTCGAGCAGCCGCGCCCGGCACTCCTCGACGTCGAAATCGCCCTTCGGGTAGGCCGGGTCCATCAGCTCCAGGTGTTCCAGCAGCAGCTTGCTGATCGCCCAGTTCCGGTACCATTTGCGGTCCGCGGGGACCAGGTACCAGGGCGCGGCGTCGGTGGAGCACTTCTGCAACGCGACCTCGTACGCCTGCTGGTAGTCGGGCCACAGGGCCCGTTCCTCGATGTCACCTACGTTGAACTTCCAGTGCTTCTCCGGGTTGTCGAGCCGCTCCAGCAGCCGGTCGCGCTGCTCGTCGTGGCCGATGTGCAGGAAGACCTTCACGATGGTGGCGCCGTCGTCGACGAGCGACTGCTCGAACGCGTTGATCGTCCGGTAGCGCTTGGACCAGGTGGCGCGCGGCACCAGGTTCCGGACCCGGACGATCAGCACGTCCTCGTAGTGCGAGCGGTCGAAGATGCCGACCTCGCCGGGGCGCGGCAGCGCCCGGCGGATCCGCCAGAGGAAGGGGTGCTGCTGCTCCTCGTGCGTCGGCGCCTTGAAGGCGCGCATCCGCAGCCCTGACGGGTTGAACTGGCCGACGACGTGCTTGACCGTGCCGCCCTTGCCGGAGGTGTCCATGCCCTGCAGCACCAGCAGCAGGGCGCGCGGGTCGCCCGCCGTGCTCTGCGCGAAGAGCCGTTCCTGCAGTTCGGCCAGGCGTACGCCCATCTCCGCGGTCTCGGCCAGCGCCTGCTTCTTGCCGGACGGCCCGCCGGGGGTGCCGGAGGAGTCGTGCGCCTTCAGCCGGACCGGGCCACCGCCCGGTGTCACCCGCAGCAGCGAGCGGAGGTCGGCGACGGGGGCGTCCACGTCGTCCCGCGTCCCGCCCTTGCCGCTCTTCCGGTCCGGTTCGTCCTTGCCGTGCTTGCCGGCCTTGTCACTCTTTCCGGCCTTGTCGCTCTTGCCGTCCTTCGCCATGCCTCGATCCTGCGACGGATCAGGCGGTGGCGCCAGCGCCGGGGAGCTGCTTCGCGTCACGGGCGAGCGCGGTGAGCCGCGATATGGCCCGGAAGTACTTCTTGCGGTAGCCGCCGGCCAGCATCTCCTCGCTGAAGATCTGGTCGAACGGGGTGCCGGAGGCCATCACGGGCACCTCGCGGTCGTACAGCCGGTCGGCGAGCACCACCAGCCGCAGCGCCGTGGCCTGGTCGGTCACCGGTTGCACGGCCCGCAGGAAGACAGCGTCGACGCCGTCGCACAGCGCTCCGTAGCGGCTGGGGTGGACCCGCGCCAGGTGGTCGAGGAGCGGGCCGAAGTCGTCGAGCGAGGCTCCCGGCTTACGGTCCGCCGCCTCGGTGACCTGCCGGTCGGAGTAGGGCGACGGGGCCTCGGGCAGTCCGCGGTGCCGGTAGTCCTGGCCGTCGATGCGCAGCGGGAGGAAGCGGGAGGACAGCCCCTGGATCTCCCGCATGAAGTCGGAGGCGGCGAAGCGGCCCTCGCCGAGCTTGCCCGGCAGCGTGTTCGACGTCGCGGCGAGCTTCACGCCCGCGTCGGCGAGCTTGCCGAGCAGGGAGGACACCAGCACGGTGTCGCCCGGGTCGTCCAGCTCGAACTCGTCGATGCAGACCAGCCGGTGGCCGCTCAGGGCCTGTACCGCCTGCTGGAAGCCGAGCGCCCCGACGAGGTTGGTGAGCTCCACGAACGTGCCGAACGCCTTCAGCTCGCGCGGCGCGGGGGCCGCGTGCCAGAGCGAGGCGAGCAGGTGGGTCTTGCCGACGCCGTACCCGCCGTCGAGGTAGACCCCGCCGGGCCCGGCCGGGGCCTGGGACTCGCGCCGGAACCAGCGCTTCCTGCCGCCGTTGACCGCCGTCGCCCCGCCGAGGGTCGCCGCGAAGCCGCTGAGCGCCTTCACC
The DNA here is from genome assembly GCF_023701715.1 of Streptomyces sp. RKAG337. Classification (NCBI taxonomy): domain Bacteria; kingdom Bacillati; phylum Actinomycetota; class Actinomycetes; order Kitasatosporales; family Streptomycetaceae; genus Streptomyces; species Streptomyces sp. RKAG337. The sequence goes on from NZ_JAJOZA010000001.1 coordinate 1,534,658, forward strand.
GCGTCCGTCTGGCTGGGCTGATCGGGGTCCGGGAGGTAGTTGTCGAACCGGACGGTGTCGAAGCGCGGCGGCGGCACCATTTCGGCGACCAGCCGGTCCGCGGGTACCTGGGGCATCCGGCCGCACAGGGTCGCCGGGCCTCCGGCGACGGGGGCGGAACCGGCGGTCTGGGCGAGGGCGGAGACAGGGGTTGACACAACCATTCAGCCTAGTCCCTCCGGCACGCAGTGCCACGGCAGTGTGGCGGACCCCACTCCCGGCTTCGGGCGGCCGGCCGGGCCGGTCCCGCCCGGCGTCCGGAGAGCGGCCGGCCGGGCCGGTGCCCGTTCGGAGCGGGCCGATCATCGCCCTGGAAAGGGCCGCGTGCCAGACTGCGGGGCATGCGCCGCCTGTTTCCCGTGCCCAGTGCCCGTCCCGCCCCCAGCGCCGGCGAGAGCCCCGCCGCGCCCGGGTCCCGGCACCCGAGGGACTCCCCGGGCTCCCCGGCTGCTCCGGACGCCGCGGACCCGCTGGACTCGCTCGACGGGCTGGCCGACGCGTATGCCTATCCGGACCGGGCCGGAGGCCCGTGGCTGCGGGCGAACATGGTGGCGTCCCTGGACGGCGCCGCCTGGCATGACGGGAAGTCCCAGGGGTTGTCCTCGGCGGCCGACCTGCGGGTGTTCGGCACACTGCGGGCGCTGGCCGACGTGGTGGTCGTCGGCGCGGAGACGGTCCGGCAGGAGGGCTACCGGCCGGCGAAGGCGCGGGAGGCGTTCGCGGAACGGCGGGCGGCCGCCGGCCAGTCGCCGGCGCCGGTGATCGCCGTCGTCAGCGCGAGCCTGGACCTGGACTTCTCGCTGCCGCTGTTCACCGCGCCGCTGATCCCGACGCTGATCCTGACCGGCGCCACCGCGCCCCCGAGCGGGTGGCGGCTGCCACGAAGGCCGGCGCGCACGTCGTCACGGCGGGCGACGGGGCCGGCGCCGATCCGGTGCGGGCGGTCCGCGAACTGGCGGAGCTGGGGCTCACCAGGCTGCTGCACGAGGGCGGTCCGCGGTTGTTGGCACAGTTCACCGCTGCCGGGGTAGTCGACGAGCTGTGTCTGACCATCGCTCCACTCCTGACCGCGGGGGATGCCCCGCGGATCATGAACGGCCCCGGAGTCACCGTGCCGGAACGTTTCTCCCCCACCTCGATCCTCGAAGAGGACGGTTTCCTGTTCACCCGTTACACCCGCGGCTGACAATCTGCGGAATATGTCGTTCCGTTTGCTGTCGTGCGGGAACACTTACACCGCGTGCCCCGTACGGAGTCGGGGCAGGATGGTTTCTGTGCCGGCCCGGTGGCCCACGAGAAAGAAGGACGCGTCCGTGTTCACGACCGTACTCATGATCGAGAAGCCGCTCGCCCCCGCCGATGTGGAGCTCGTGACCACACTCCACGGCGACGAGCCCGTCTCCTTCGTCGTACTCATGCAGCCGCGCGGCGACCAGGACCGGCTTCTGCGGGCCGTGGACGATGTCGCCCTCGGCTACCTGGACGACGCCGCCAAGGAAAACGAGGTACCCGAGGGGCAGGAGGCCACGCTTCCGGCCGAGCGGGCCCTGAGCCACTCGCTGGCCTCGCTGCGCGCCGCCGGCGTGGAGGCGATCGGCGAGGTGGTCGAGGACCACCCGCTGGACCTGCTGAAGTCGGTGGTCGAGCAGACCCATGCCGACGAGGTGATCGTGCTGACCGCGCCGCACTTCGTGGAGGAGTTCTTCCACCGCGACTGGACGTCGCGGGCGCGGCACAAGGTGGGGGTCCCGGTCCTGAAGCTCTTCGCTCAGCACGACTGAGAACCGACCACGACGGAGAATCGGCGGAACAGCGCGACCCCGGCCGGGAACGGCCGGGGTCGCGCTGCTGTCAGGGCCGGCCGGCAGGCGTCGGAACCGCGGCCAGCCGGCCGTCCGTCATGTCCAGGAGGCGGTCGGCGCGGGCCATCAGGGCGCGGTCGTGGGTGACCATGACGGTCGCCGTGCCGTGCTCGGCGGTGACACGGGCCAGCAGGTCGACGATCCGCGCGCCGCGTTCGTGGTCGAGGGCCGAGGTCGGTTCATCGACCAGCAGGACCGCCGGGCGGCCGAAGAGCGCGCGGGCGATGTTCACCCGCTGGCGCTCCCCACCGGACAGCTGGTGCGGCCGCCGGGCGCGCTTCGCCGCGTCGAGGCCGACCGAGTCGAGCAGCGCCCCGGCCCGCTCCCGGGCCGCCCGCACCGGCCGGCCGCGCAGGTGCTCGACGACGAGCAGCTGCTCCAGCGCGGTCAGCGAACCGAGCAGGTTCGACTGCTGGAAGACGATGCCGATGTGCTCGCGGCGCAGCGCGGTGCGCTCCTTGTCGGTCAGCCGCGTGGTGTCCCGGCCGGCCACGACGACCTGTCCGGAGTCGGGCCGCAGCAGGGTCGCGGCCACCGCCAGGAGGCTGGACTTGCCGGAGCCCGACGGCCCGGCCACCGCCAGCAGTTCACCCGCCGCGACCTCCAGGGACACGGCGTCGAGCGCGGTCAGCCGGCGGTCCCCGTCCGGATAGGTGAGCCGGACGGAGTCGAGCGAGAGGACGGTCATCGGTTGGCTCCCAGCGCGGTCAGCGGGTCGACGGAGGTGATGCGGGCGATCGCGAGGGCCGAACCGGCCAGGCCGAGCAGCACCATGACGGCGACGGGCACGGCGACGGTGGCCGGGCCGACCGCGAACGGCACCGCCGAGGCGGCGACCGCGCCTCCCCCGGCCCCGATCGCACCGCCGAGCAGCGCCCCGCCGCCGAGCACCGCCAGCGCCTGCGCGAGCGCGTCGCGCACCAGATAGCCGCTGCTCGCGCCGATCGCCTTGAGCACCGCCACGTCGGGCTTGCGCTGCACCGTCCAGACCGTGAAGAACGCGCCGGTCACCAGGGCGCTCACCGCGAACAGGAACACCTGGATCATCTGCAGGCTGAGGTGCTCGGCCTGGTAGCCGTCGATTCCCACGAGCGCGTCGCCGCGCGCGACGGTCCTGGTCCCCCGCGCCGCGTCGGCCGCTCCCAGGTCCGCCCCTGACCGGCGGACGGCGAGCACGGTGGGCTGCCGCTGGCCGCTGATCCGCTGCCAGGTGGCGAGGGTGGTCCAGACGGTCGCGGCGTGCCCGTACGAGCGGGTGGCGGTGATCCCCGACACCGTGACCTTCTCGGTGCCGAGCCCGAGCGTCCCGCCGGGGCCGACGCCGTAGGTGTCCGCGACCGACCGGCTCACCGCGACCTGGCCGTCGCGCGGGGCGCTGCCGGAGAGCAGCGGCGGCAGCAGGTCCGCCGCGCCGCCGAAGAGGCTCACCGAGCCCGCCGCGGTGGCCCCCGCGGCCCGGGTCATCGCGACGCCGAGCGGTTCGGCGGAGCCGACGCCGGGGGTGCCGGCCCAGGCCGCGGCCTGGGCGGCGCTGATCGTGCTGCTGCTGAACGACACCTCGGCGGCGGCTCCGGCCGGGGCGCCGAACACGATGTCGGTCACGGGCAGCTCGTCGACGGCGGACGAGGCGTCGCGGCCGAGCCCGCCCGTCAGGCCGTAGAGGAACACGACGAGCGTGGTGATGAGCGTGACGACCACGCCCATGAGGGCGAACCGCCCCTTGGCGAATCTGATGTCACGGAGTGCGACGAACACCTTCTGGACCCTCCTGGGTCGGACTGCTCGGTTCGGCCGGGTCGTCCGGCTGCGCCTTCTCCCGGCTCTTCCTCAAGGCTGTCCGGCCGGGCCGCCGCTGCCATCAGGGAGAGGAGCGGTACCGGAATCCATCGAAAGGTTGATGCCGCGCCGCCGCCGGGGCCGTCCGGCTCCCCGTACCCTCGGTAGATGTGAGCAACTCCGGCATATCCCTGTCCCCGGGCCGGCCCACCGGCTCCCGTACGCCCGAGGACACCCCCGCACTGCGCCTGATGCGCGCCGCCCTGCACGGCACCTTCTTCGTGCTGCTCGCCGTGGCGCTCGGCCCCGTCGCGTTCGGCGGCGGGCCGGCCGCGCTGCTGGTGCCGGGCCTGCTGCTCGGGCTGGTCTACGGCGCGGGCGTGCTGCGCGAGCGCCGGGACCCCTCGCGGTCCTGGGTGCTGGGCTGGCTCGCCGCCGTCACCGCCCTGTGGATCGGACTGCTGCTCGCCGACCGGGACTTCAGCTACGTCGTCTTCCCGCTGTTCTTCCTGTATCTGCACGTGCTGCCGCCGCGCTGGTCGCTGCCGGCCGTCGGCGCCGCGACCGCGCTGATCGTCGTCGCGCAGTCGCACGGGCCGGACGGTCTCACCGCCGCGAAGGTCATCGGACCGTCCGCGGGCGCGGCCGTCGCCGTGCTCACCGCGTTCGGGTACGCGGCGCTGTACCGCGAGAGCAGGCAGCGCCAGCGGCTGATCGACGACCTGACGAGGACGCGGGACGAACTGGCGGCCTCCCAGCGCGAGGCCGGCCGGCTCGCCGAGCGGCAGCGGCTCGCCCGGGAGATCCACGACACGCTGGCGCAAGGGCTGTCCAGCATCGTGCTGCTGGCCCGTGCCGCGGACAGCGCGCTGCTGCCCGGCGGCGCGGGCGCCGGCACGGCGAGCGAACGGATCCAGGAGGCAGGACGCACGGCGTCGGAGAACCTCGCCGAGGCCCGCCGCTTCGTGCAGGACCTCACGCCGCCCGCCCTCCAGGACGCCGCGCTGCCGGAGGCGCTGCGCCGCATCACGGCCGGTTTCGGCTCCGGCCCGCAGGCGTCCGCGCAGCCCGCTCCAGAAATCGTCTTCCGGCTGGACGGCGATCCGTACCCGCTGCCCATCGAGGCGGAGGTCGCCCTGCTGCGGCTCACCCAGGAGGCGCTGGCCAACGTCGCCCGGCACGCGCGGGCCCGCAACGCCGCCGTGACGCTGGTCTTCCTCGACGGCCAGGTGACGCTGGACGTGTACGACGACGGGGTCGGCTTCACCCCGCAGGACCCCGGCGGCCGGCCCGCGGCCGGTGAGCGCGTCTCCTTCGGCCTGCACGGCATGCGCGAGCGCATCGCCGGGCTCGGCGGCACGCTGACCGTCGAGTCCGCGCCGGGCGAGGGCACGGCGGTCGCGGCGGCCCTTCCGGTGCCCGCGGCCGACGCGGTCGTTCCGGCACCGGACGCACGGCCGGCACTGGTCGCGGTGCCGAGGTGATCCGGATCCTGATCGTCGACGACCACCCCGTCGTACGGCGCGGGCTGCGCGCCATGGTCGACGACCTGCCGGAGCTGGCGGCGGTCGGCGAGGCCGCCGACGGCGCCGAGGCGTTGCGGCTGCTGGCCGGCGGGACCGTACCGCGTCCTGACGTGGTCCTCATGGATCTGCAGATGGGCACCGGCATGCACGGGGTGGAGGCCACCCGGCGGATCACCGCGCTGCCGGACCCGCCGGCCGTCCTCATCCTGACCACGTACAGCACCGACGCCGACATCCTGGCGGCCGTCGAGGCCGGCGCCACCGGCTATCTGCTCAAGGACGCGCCTCCGGAGGAGGTCGCCGCCGCCGTCCGCTGCGCCGCGCGGGGCGAGACGGTGCTGGCCCCGCCGGTCGCCGCCCGGCTGCTGGGCAGGGTCAGGTCGGGGCGGCCCACGCTGTCGCCGCGGGAGGCGGAGATCCTGCAGCTGCTCGCCGAGGGGCTGGCCAACAAGCAGATCTCCCGCCGGCTCTTCATCAGCGAGGCCACCGTCAAGACGCATCTGGTGCACATCTACGACAAACTCGACGTCGACAGCCGCACCGGCGCCATCGCGGCGGGGCTGAGCAGCGGGCTGATCCGGGCCTCCTGAAATGTGGCATCGGTGCTACTGACAACGCTGCGCCGAGCCAGTAGAGGAAAGTGCGAGAATCGGGACCGCAGGCAAGCCGTTCGAGACGTCCCGGGAGATCCACGTATGAGCCCCACCATTCCCTCCACGATGGACCGACCGCACTTCATCGGCATCGGCGGAGCCGGAATGTCGGGGATCGCCAAGATCCTCGCGCAGCGCGGCGCCACGGTCGCGGGCAGCGACGCGAAGGACTCCGAGACGGCCGAGGCGCTGCGCGCCCTCGGGGTCGCGGTGCGCATCGGCCATGACGCCCGGCATCTGGCCGCCGACGCCACCTGCGTGGTCGTCTCCAGCGCCATCCGCGCGGAGAACCCGGAGCTGGCGGCGGCCGCCGAGCGCGGCATCCCGGTCGTGCACCGGTCCGACGCGCTCGCCGCGCTGATGGACGGCACCCGCCCGATCGCGGTGGCCGGCACCCACGGCAAGACCACCACCACCTCGATGCTCGCGGTCAGCCTCACCGCGCTCGGCCTCGACCCCTCGTACGCCATCGGCGGCGACCTGGACGCGCCCGGCTCCAACGCCCAGCACGGCGGCGGCGAGATCTTCGTGGCGGAGGCGGACGAAAGCGACCGCAGCTTCCACAAGTACGCCCCCGAGGTCGCGATCATCCTCAACGTGGAGCTGGACCACCACGCCAACTACGCGTCGATGGACGAGATCTACGACTCCTTCGAGACGTTCGTCGGCCGGATCCGGCCCGGCGGCACGCTCGTCATCTCCGCCGACCAGCCGGGCGCCGTCGAGCTGACCTCGCGGGTCCGCGACATCGGCGGGCTGAACATCGTCACCGTCGGGGAGTCCGAGGGCGCCGACCTGCGGATCACCAAGATCAACCAGCGGGGTCTGACGAGCGAGGTCACCGTCCTGCTCGACGGGCGGATGCTCACCTTCACCGTGTCCGTGCCCGGCCGGCACTACGCGCACAACGCGGTGGCGGCGCTCGCCGCCGGTATCGCGCTCGGCACGCCCGCGCGCAATCTCGCCTCGGCGCTCGCCAAGTACACCGGCGTCCGGCGCCGCCTGCAGCTCAAGGGCGAGGCGGCCGGCGTCCAGGTGATCGACTCCTACGCCCACCACCCCACCGAGATGACCGCCGACCTGGAGGCCATCAAGGGCGCCGTTGGGGGCCCCTCCCGGCCGGAGGTTGGGGGAGGATCGCGCGTGCTGGTGGTCTTCCAGCCGCACCTGTTCAGCCGCACCCGTGAGCTCGGCGTGGAGATGGGCCAGGCGCTGGCGCTGGCCGACGCCTCCGTGGTGCTGGACATCTACCCGGCCCGCGAGGACCCGATCCCCGGCATCACCAGCGCCCTGATCACCGACGCGGCCACCGCCGCGGGCGCCGATGTGACGACCGAGCACGACAAGGACGCGATCCCGGACGTGATCGCCGGAATGGCCAAGCCCGGCGACCTTGTTCTCACTATGGGCGCGGGCGACGTGACCGACCTCGGTCCGCTCATCCTGTCCCGCCTGGAGAGCCAGAACTGAGGAGCAACGGCATGCCGTACGAAGTCGAGAAGTCCGACGAGCAGTGGCGCGAGGAGCTGTCCCCCCAGGAGTACGCGGTCCTGCGCGAGGCCGGCACCGAACGGCCCTTCGTCGGCGAGTACACCGACACCAAGACCACCGGTGTCTACTCCTGCCGTGCCTGTAGTGCGGAGCTGTTCCGCTCGGACACGAAGTTCGAGTCGCACTGCGGCTGGCCGTCCTTCTACGACCCGGCCGACTCGGCCGCCGTCGAGCTGATCGAGGACCGCAGCATGGGCGCGGTGCGCACCGAGGTCCGCTGCGCGACGTGCGGATCCCACCTCGGCCATGTCTTCGAGGGCGAGGGCTACGGCACGCCCACCGATCAGCGCTACTGCATCAACTCGATCTCGCTGCGGCTGGCCCCGCAGGAGTGACCCCGGCCCCGCGGGAGTGACCCACCGGGAGTGATCCCGCGGGCACGGGCCGTGCATCCAGGGGGTGCGCGGCCCGGCCGATGCCGTGGTTCGGCCCAGGGCAGGCAGGCATTCAGGCACCTCACATCACGGCGCCTCGCAATGGTCACGTCAAGTCCAGCCGGCGCGGCGATGAAGTACCCATGACGACCCTGGAATCCTTCGCCACCGCCGTCCCCGACTCCTCCGCCCCTTCCATCACCCCTCCCCCCGCCTCCCCAGCCGCCGCCGGAAGCCCGCGCTACTCCGTGTCGCTGGCCCGGGACGCGGCGGACGTACGGGCCGCGCAGCGGCTGCGCCACCAGGTCTTCGCCGGTGAGATGGGAGCACTGCTCGACTCCCCGGAACCCGGCTGGGACATCGACTCCTTCGACGCCCACTGCGACCACCTGATCGTCCGCGAGGAGACCACCGGCACGGTCGTCGGCACCTACCGGCTGCTGCCGCCGGAGCGCGCCGCCGCGGCCGGGCGGCTGTACGGGGAGAGCGAGTTCGACCTCTCCCGGCACGCGGCCATCCGCGGCGACCTGGTCGAGGTCGGCCGGTCCTGCGTGCACCCCGACCACCGGGACGGAGCGGTGATCAGCCTGATGTGGGCGGGTATCGCCCGCTATCTGGTGCGCACCGGCCACAACTGGCTGGCCGGCTGCTGCTCGGTGCCGCTCGCCGACGGCGGGACGTCCGCCGCCGGGGTGTGGGACACCGTGCGGACCCGCCACCTGTCGCCCGAGGAGCACCGGGTGCGGCCGCTGCGCGCCTGGGACCCGACGGGCATCGAACGGCCGCGCCCCGGCGGCCGCAACGCCCTGCCGCCGCTGCTGCGCGGCTATCTGCGGCTGGGCGCCTGGGTCTGCGGCGAACCCGCGCACGACCCGGACTTCGGCGTCGCCGACCTGTACATCCTGCTGTCGCTGCGCCGGACCGACCCGCGCTATCTGCGGCACTTCCTCTCGCTCGCCCCCACCCAATGAGACTCCTGACGCGCCCGTCACCCGACACGGTGGCGGTTCCCCCCACGGCGCCGCCGACCGGTGTGCCGCACTGGCTGCCGAGTGCGCCCTGCACCCCCGGACACTGTCTGGCCGGGACCATCGCGACCGTCGGACGGCCACGTCAGGCGGCGCGCTGCGCGGCGGGGATCGTGGTGGTGGCCGCCGGGCTCGCCCTGGCGCCGCTGGTGCGCTGCTGCCGTCCGGCGCTGCGGGGCCGGCTCACCCGGGCCTGGGCCCGGACGGTGCCCGCCGCCTTCGGGGTGCGGGTCCGGATCCGGGTGTCCGGTGCGGTGGGCGTCCCGGCGGGCGGTGTGCTGGTGGTGGCCAACCACATCTCCTGGCTGGACATCCCGCTGGTCGCCGCCGTCCGCCCGGCCCGGATGCTCGCCAAGAGCGAGATCGCGTCCTGGCCCTTCCTGGGCGCCTTGGTGTCCCGCGGCGGCACCCTGTTCATCGAACGCGACCGGCTGCGGGCGCTGCCCGGCACCGTCGCCCGGATCGCCTCGGTGCTGCGCGCGGGCACCCCGGTCGTGGTGTTCCCGGAGGGCAGCACCTGGTGCGGACGGCGGCAGGGCCGCTTCCGGCCCGCCGTGTTCCAGGCGGCACTGGACGCGGGGGTCGCGGTGCAGCCGGTACTGATCCGGTACCGGCTCGGCGCGGGTCCGGCCACGGCGGCCGCGTTCGTCGGTGAGGACACACTGGTGGCCTCGCTGCTGCGGGTGACCGCCGCCCGCGGCCTCGTCGCCGAGGTCAGCGTGCTGCCCCCGATCCCGCCCGGTGCCCACCACGACCGCCGTTCGCTGGCACGGGCGGCCCAGCGGGCGGTGGCCGGGCCGGAGTCCGTCCCGCAGGACCGGCACGGCCCGCCCCCCGAATCCCGCCGGCGTCCGGAGGGCCGGCTCGTCAGCGGCGGGCGGTGAGCCGGCCGTCCGCGAAGCGGTGGACGCCCGCAGCACCCAGGGCCCGCCGAGGCCGTAGTGCCGGCCGACGCCCTCCAGCCTCATGTCAGTGGGAGTGCGGCGGGACGGAGGCGCCTTCGCTCGGCCGGACGATGACGAACCCGTCGCCCTGCAGCATGAGCTGCAGCGCTTCCCCGGAGCCGCCGCGCAGCATCGAGCCGAAGCTCTGCGAGCGGTGCAGGGAGGTCTGCAGGTGGGCGCTCCAGCCGACGACCGCGTCGGTGTCTATGTAGACCGGCGACTGCTGGCTGACGGGGATGATGATGGGGTTGCCCTCGCAGATCACGCCGAGCCGGCCGTAACCGGTGAAGACGCTGTTGAAGAGGCCGCCGCCGACCATCCCTGCGCCCTTCACCACCTTGATCTCATACGCGAGCGTGGTGTCGAAGCACAGCACGTTGCGGCCGTTCATCGTGATGGCGTCGCCCTGATCGAGGCTGATGATGAAGCAGTTGGCCGCCTCGTGCGCGAACCACGCCTCGCCCAGGCCGCGCACGGACATCAGGGGCAGTCCCTCTCCGGTGAAGGCGCGCTTGAGGAACTTGCCGACGCCCTGGCCCTTCACCTCGAACTGGAGGTTGCCGCGGAAGGCGATCATCGCCCCCTGGCGGGCGTAACACTCGCCGTTCACCGCGTACTTGATGGACTTGGCGTTCTCCAGGGTCATACCGGGCTCGGTGGCCGGCTTGGCCATGTTCTCGGCCGCGAAGAGGTCACTGTTCATGATCGCCATCCTGACCCGCCGACCCCTTCCCCGCCAAGGCTTTTGGCCCCATGGGCTGCACGGGAACCGGCCGTGCCAGGCACCTCCGACGGCTCACGGTCGAGGGCGGGACGTACCTGCCGGCGCCGATCCGGCGGTGGGCGCTGCGGCCGTCGCGAGGACCTCCGGACTGCCGTCCGGCAGGAAGCGCTTCATCCGGCGCGGTGGAACGAGGGCCGGCAGCAGCAGGTTCCACATGTCCGAGGTGCGCCGGGTGAGGTCCTGCCGTCCGGTGAGCACGTCCGACGTGAGCTGGAGTCCGGTCCAGCAGCCGACGATGAACTTCGCCACCGAGTCCACATCGACCTCGGGTTTGACGTCACCCCGGCCCTGCGCCTGTGTGAGGCAGTTGCGGAAGAGGTCGATCCAGGTGAGGTACGGCGCGGGGTTGGCGCCCCGCAGCGTGCTCTGCTCGACCACCAGCCGGATGCCGGCGCGGACCCGCTCGTTCTCCCGCAGGCTCTTCGCCATGCTGTGGAGCAGGTCGATCACCGTCTGGACACCGGGGTCCGCCACGTTCCGGAACGGGCTCCAGACGGCGAACTGCTCGGCGACGAGGGCTTCGCGGAGGGCTTCCTTCGACGCGAAGTGGAAGTAGAGCGCCCCCTTCGCAGGACCGGCGAGCCGGCCGAGCCCGACTTCGGCACGGCGGCCCGGATGCACCGCGTCCTGGACGCCGTCGAACGGTCCTCGGAGACCGGTGAACGCCGGCACCTGTGCTGAGAAGTCCGGACGCCGCGCGCGGCCCGGCCGGTTCAGTGCGCGGCGGCCTCCGTGGCCACGGAGGCCGCCGCGTCCGGGTCGGCGACGGCGACCGCGGCGGCGCGGCTCTCCCCCACGGCCACGTCGGCGATGGACCAGCCCGCCGGGCCCGGCGGGGGCGCCGCACCGGTCCCCACGTAGTCCGCCGAGGGATCGCGGCCGAGACCGATGCCCAGCCCCTTGAGGTACGCCTCCTTCCGCACCCACGCCCGCGCGAAGGCCGCTGGCCGCTCCGGCGGCTCCAGGGCGCCGAGTTCGGCGATCTCCACCCGGTGCATCACGGAGGAGATGTCCGCCACCGCGTCGGCGGACGGAACGGTCTCCACGTCCACCCCCACCGGGGTCGCGGCGAACGCCAGCAAGGCGAAGCCGCCGCTGTGCGACAGCGAGAAGTGCACCCCGCCGCCCGCCACGGCCGGCCGGCCGTGCGGCTCGCCGCACCCCGGGCAGTCCTCCCTGACCAGCCGAACGTCCGCTGGCGCGCTGCCGAGCTGGGCGCCGAGCAGCAGCCGCAGTCCGACGTGCGCGGCGCGGTAGCAGTCGCGGTCGGCGTCGGCGCGGAAGGCCGCGGCGCTGCGCAGTTCCCGCGGGTCGAGGACGTCGGCCGCCAGCCGGGCCGCGAAGGCGGCGTGCCGGGCCGCGTTCACCAGCCACAGCAGCGGTGGCTCACCGGGGGCGGGAAGCGCCATCCGCTCGACCGGTGCCACCGGGTCGAGCTCGCTGGGAACGCGTATCGCGGCCGTATCCACCCGGTCATCGTAGATCGTCGGCGGTTCCCGACGGGGCGGACCCGATGGCGGGCGCGGCGGCGAGCCCCGGCGGACCGAACGCGTCCGGCGCCCCGCTCGGTGGCAGACTGTGGCTGTGACCAGCATCGACCGCGACGCGGCGCCCCAGTTCGTCCTCCCGCTCGTCGTCCGCATCGAGAAGGACGACCCGCCGGCGCGCACCGACGCCCTGGAGACCGCGGCGCGCGCCGTGCTCACCCTGCTGTCCGACGAACGGGCCGAGGGCGAGGGCGAATGGGCCGAGGCGGTACGGGACTGGCAGGACGCCCGGATCCGCAAGGTCGTCCGCCGGGCACGCGGCTCGGAGTGGCGCCGGGCCGGATATCTGCCGGGCATCACCGTGACCGGGCTGGCGGCCGAGGTACGGGTCTATCCGCCGGTCCCGCTGGACGGCTGGCCCAAGCTGCTGGCGAAGCTCCAGGTCTCCGGCACCGAACTGGACGATCCGGAACCCCCGCCGCCGGCCGAGGCCGGGCTGCCGGTGCTGTGGATGAACCCGGAGCTCGAGATGTCCGCGGGCAAGGCCATGGCCCAGGCGGGCCACGGCGCGCAACTCGCCTGGTGGGAACTGACGGACGCCGAACGCACCGCGTGGCGCGACGCCGGTTTCCCGCTCGCGGTCCGCACTCCGGCGCCCGCCCGCTGGCCGGCGCTCACCGGCTCCGGCCTTCCCGTGGTGCGCGACGCCGGTTTCACCGAGATCGTGCCCGGCTCCTGCACCGTCGTCTCCGACTACCTCCCGCTGCGCCGCACCACCAGCGCGTAACGCCGGGCGGGCGGCGGGCCCGCACCGGCACTCGAACCTCAAATCAAGCTCTGAACCGGCCACCCGCAGGGTTCACCCGGTCCCGGCGGGGCCATCACCCCGGCACGGCGTGTGCGGGAAACGCGGAGGGGGACGGCATGAAGGACTTGGGTACGGGTATCGGCTGGCGGCCGGAGATCGCGGACGCGATCGAGGAGCTGCCCGGTGTCGACTGGGTGGAGGTCGTCTCGGAGAACCTCTGCGCCGACCACCTCCCGGAACCGCTGCGGCGGCTGCGGGAACGCGGCACGGTGGTGATCCCGCACGGCGTCTCGCTGGGCCTCGGAGGCGCGGAGCGCCCGGATCCCGGCCGGCTGGCGGCGCTCGCCACGCGGATCGGGCTGCTGGGGGCACCCCTGGTCAGCGAGCACATCGCGTTCGTGCGGGCCGGCGGGCCGATGACCGGTTCGCCGCGGCTGGAGGCCGGGCACCTGCTCCCCGTGCCCCGCACCCGTGACGCGCTCGACGTGCTCTGCGCGAACGTCCGCATCGCACAGGACGCGCTGCCCGTGCCGCTCGCGCTGGAGAACATCGCGCCGCTGCTCGGCTGGCCCGACGAGGAGTTCAGCGAGGGCGAGTTCCTGTACGAGCTGGTGGAGCGCACCGGCGTCCGGCTGCTCATCGACGTCGCCAATCTGCACACCAACCATGTGAACCGGGGCGAGGACCCGGTCGCGGTGCTCGACGAACTGCCGCTGGAGGCCATCGCCTACGTCCATGTGGCGGGCGGGACCGAGAAGGACGGCGTCTGGCACGACACGCACGCCCATCCGGTGACCCGGCCGGTACTGGACGTGCTCACGGCGCTGCGCGAGCGGATCCGGCCGCCTGGCGTCCTGCTGGAGCGGGACGACAACTTCCCGTCCGCTGCCGAACTGGCCGCGGAACTCACGGCGATCCGTGGCGTCCCGTCGGCGGCGCGGCCCCAGGAGGCGCACTGTGTCTGACACCCGCGCCGTGTCCGACCCCGACGGCGCCGACGGCGCGCGGCAGCGGCTCGCGCTCGCGCAGACGGCACTGCTGTCCGCGCTGGTGGCGGGCACGCCCGTCCCGGAGGGCTTCGACCGCGGCCGGATCGGCGTCCAGTCGCGGGCCCTCGCGGCCAAGCGCGCCGATGTGACCGCCAAGGTGGCCCCGAACTGCCGGAGATCCTCGGCGACCGCTACCGCCCCGCCTTCCTGCGGTACGCGGCCACGCACCCGCTGCGGGGCGGCTACCGCCTCGACGCGCTGTGCTTCGCGGAACATCTCCTGGACGGGAACGAGGACACGGCAGCGCTCGACGACGCCACCCGCCGCCTGCTGGACGGCTGGTGGCGGGAGCGTTCGGGTCCCGCGCCGCTGTCCGCGGCCGACCGTCCCGGCCGCCCCGCGCGGAGCGGACGGTCCGGACGGCTCGGCCGGCTCATGGACGCCGCGCGTACCGCGCTGCCGGGAAGGTGACCTCGATGACCGTCATGACCGGCCTCACGCTCACCGTGTACCTGCTGATCGCCGCCACCTCGGCGTATCTCGTCGGGGAGAAGATCCGCGCCCGCCGCTTCACCCGGCCGTACCACGGCGACATCCCCCGGGATCCGCTGGAGACCGCCTTCCTGGCCGGCGGTCCCGGCCGGGTCGCCGACACGGTGATCGCGGCGATGCACGCGGACGGCCGGATCGCGGTGGCCGCTCCCGGAGGGCTGACCGTGCTCCGGCCGGTCGCCGGGAATCCGGTCGAGACCGCCCTGCTGGAAGCCTGCGGCGCCGAGTGGGGCGGCGGGCTGCGCCAGGTGCGTACGGCGGTGCTGACCGGACCCTCGGTGCAGTCGATCGGCGACCGGCTCGCCCGCCGCGGCCTGTTCTTCCAGCCCGAGGTGCACCGCAGATGGCGGCGGGTGTCGACGCTGCACAAGACCGTCTGGTGCCTGCTGCTGTTCCTGTCGCTGGCGGAGGTGATGCCGCACCTCGTCGTCGGTTCAGGGCTGCCGCTGTTCGTACGGGTGCTGCCGGGGCTCGCCACCGGGTTGTTCGTCCTCCTGACGTGCTCGGCGCCGCGCGGCAGGCTCACACCGGCCGGCAAGCGGGTGCTGCACGGGCTCCGCCTCAGCAACCGTCCGCTGCTCGCCTCCCGCACCGCGACCACCGGCTCGGACGCCACCCTGCTGTTCGCGCTGGCGGGTGCCGCCTCGATCCAGGACACCGTGCTGCGCGACCAGTTGGCGCAGTCCTCCCAGCCGTCGTCCAACGCGTCCGACCCGGGCTCGTGGGGCGAGGCGGCGGGCGGCTGGGCCGGCGGCGGCACCGGCTGCGGTGGTTCCGCCGCGAGTTGCGGAGGATCGTCGTCCAGCTGCGGCGGCGGTTCAGGGTCCAGTTGCGGTTCGGGTTCGGGGTCGAGCTGTGGTTCGAGTTCCGGTTCCAGCTGCGGCTCGAGTTCGGGTTCCAGCTGCGGATCCAGCTCGGGTTCCAGCTGCGGCAGCAGCAGTTCGTAACGGGCCGGCCGCCGTACCGGTCCCACGGATCTCCCGGATCCCACGGGTCCCGCCGGCCGATCCGTGGAATTCCCGGCGGAGTGTCACTACCGTCGAGTAGAAATCCCTTATGTGGATGCTGTTCCTTCTCGTCGCGTGCGTCGCGGCGGTCGTCTCCTGCGCCCGTCTGTGCCGGGCCGCGATCGCGGCGGGCGCGCTGCCCGCCGCCGAGCCCGGCGGCCGGCCCCCGGTCGCCGGACTCGGTCTGTACGAGACGGCGTTCCTGTCCGGCGGACCGCGCCGCGTCACCGATCTGACGCTGGTCTCGATGGCGGGCGAGCAGCGGCTGCTGCTCGCGCACACCGGGTGGGCGACGGTGGTCGACGCCGAGGGACGCGACGATCTCGAACGGTCGCTGATCGCCTCGATCGGGCCGGGCGGCCAGTCCCCGGTCGCCGCGATACGGGTGGCGCACGCCGCGGCCGGCGCCATCCGCGCCCTCGGGGAGCGGCTCGCGGGCGACGGCCTCGCGGTGCCTGCGGCGGCCCGGGAGAGCGTCACCGCCGGGATCCGGCAGGTGCGCGGCGCCATACTCCTGAACCTGCTGATGGCCGGCGCCGCTCTGGTCCTGTCGGCCGGCGGGCAGCCCGACGGCGGACCGGCGCAGATCTGGTTCGTGCTGCCGCTGCTGCTGACCACCGGCTGCTGGATCATCGCCCGCGTGGAGGTGCACCCGTACACCCGCTGGGCCTCCCCCGCCGGGCAGGACGCGCTGCGCGCCGCTCCGGACGGCCCCGGCCCGCTCAGCGCGCTGGCGGTGCGCGGCCCGGGCGCGCTGCTGGACCCCGCGCAGCGGGCCGCGCTCGGCTGACGGCCCCGGCCGGTCCTGCCCGTCCCGCGCGGCCGGGGTGGTCGGAGTGGTCGGGGTGGTCGGGGTGGTCGAGGACGACACCCGCCGCTTGTCCTTTACTTCATCCACCACCGCCCCAAGGATCCCTTTTGTCATGACCTGACACGAGAGGATCATTGGTGCGATCAATTGCCCTGTACGGCGTCGCAGGAACCCTGGCGCTGAGCACCCTGGCCATCGCTCCCCCCGGATCGGCGGCCCAGGGACCGCCGCACGGCGACCGGGTGGCCGAGGCGCGCGGCGTGGCCGTCGCCGCCGGGCGCGCCGCTCTGGCCGGGGTGACGTACGGCAAGTGCGCCACCGCGACCCGGCTGCCCGCCTCCGTCCGGTGCGGCACCGTGTCCGTACCGCTGGACTACGCCCGGCCCGACGGCGAGCGGCTGAAGCTGGTCATCAGCCGCGTCGCCGCCACCGGACCGGCCGGCGAGCGGCAGGGCGCCCTGGTCTACAACCCCGGCGGACCCGGCGGCTCGGGGCTGTACTTCCCGCTGTTCAGCGTCCTGAAGATCAAGGAGTACGCCAAGGCCGCCCGCGCCTACGACTTCGTGGGCTTCGACCCGCGCGGCGTCGGCCGGTCGGCGCCCATCTCCTGCGAGGCCCCCGCGGACTACGCCAAGGCCCCCACCCGCGACGCGCGGCCGACCAGCGAGCGCGACAAGCAGGCCCGGATCGCGGACGCGAAGGCGTACGCGGAAGGCTGCGAGCGCCGCTCCGGGCATCTGCTGCCGTACCTCACCTCGCTCAACAGCGCCCGCGACCTCGACGTCATCCGCGCCGCGCTCGGCGAGCGCAAGCTCAACTTCTACGGCGCCTCCTACGGCACCTACCTCGGCGCGGTGTACGCGACGCTCTTCCCCCGGCATGTGCGCCGCATGGTCTTCGACAGCGTCGTCAATCCCGACCCGCGCCAGATCTGGTACCAGGCCAACCTGGAGCAGGACGCCGCCTTCGAGATCCGCTGGGCCGACTGGCGCGATTGGGTGGCGAAGTACGACTCCGCGTACCACCTGGGCACCGACCGGGCGCAGGTGCAGAAGGCCTACGACGCGGTGCGGTCCGAGCTGGCCGAGCGGCCGGCGGGCGGCGTGGTCGGCCCCGGCCAGCTGCAGGCCGCCTACCTCGGCGCCGGGTACTACGACGAGACCTGGCCGGAGCTGGCCGCCGCCCTGTCCGCGTATGTCCACGGCGACCCGAAGCCGCTGATCGCCGAGGCCTCCCCCAACCCGGCCAGGGCCGTCGAGAACGAGAACGGCAACGCGGTCTACACGGCCGTCGAGTGCGCCGACTCGCCCTGGCCGCGCGACTGGTTCACCTGGGACCGCGACAACACCGCACTGGCCCGCACCGCCCCCTTCGAGACCTGGGACAACGCCTGGATGAACCTGCCGTGCGCCTTCTGGAAGGGACCGCACCGGCAGCCCCTGGAGGTGCGCACGTTCGGCCATGAGCTGCCGCCGGTGCTGCTCGTCTCCGCCGAGCGCGACGCCGCGACGCCGCACGCGGGCGCCGTGGAACTCCAGCGCCGGCTGCCCGGTTCCGTACTCCTCACCGAGCGGCGCTCCGGCTCGCACGGCGTCGCGTACGGCCCCAACACCTGTGTCAACAACCGCGTCGACGCGTATCTGCTGCGCGGTGAGACGGGAACGGACCGCACGCCCACGTGCGGTCCGCATCCCGAGCCCAAGCCGTAGGGCCGGCGTTACGCCAGGCCGGCCACCAGCTCGCCGATCTCCTTGCGCCGCCCGGTGTAGAACGGCACCTCCTCGCGTACGTGCATCCGTGCCTCGGACGCGCGGAGGTGCCGCATCAGGTCGACGATGCGGTGCAGTTCGTCCGCCTCGAAGGCGAGGATCCACTCGTAGTCGCCGAGCGTGAAGGCCGGGACGGTGTTGGCCCGCACGTCCGGGAAGCCGCGCGCCATCTTGCCGTGGTCGGCGAGCATCCGGCGGCGGTCCTCGTCGGGCAGCAGGTACCAGTCGTAGGAGCGCACGAACGGGTAGACGCTGACGTACCTGCGCACCGTCTCGTCGGCGATGAACGCCGGGACGTGCGACTTGTTGAACTCCGCGGGGCGGTGCAGCGCCATGTTCGACCACACCGGGACCATCGCGCGGCCGAGCTGGGTGCGGCGGAAGAGGTTGTAGGCCTCCTGCAGCGCCTCCGCGGTCTCCGCGTGCCACCAGATCATGAGGTCGGCGTCCGCCCGGAGCCCCGACACGTCGTAGGTGCCGCGCACCGTGACGTCCTTCGCGGCGAGCTGCGCGAACAGCTCCTCCACCTCGTCGGCGTATCCGGAGCGGTCCTCGGGCAGCACGTCGCGCAGCCGGAAGACGGACCAGAGGGTGTAGCGGATGACCTCGTTGAGGTCCTTCGCCTTCTTGCCGGCGTTCGGAGTCCTGTCCGGGGCGTCGGGGGCAGCAGTCGAGTCAGTCATGCCGTCATTCTCCCGTGTCCCGTGCGCCGCCTGTCGCCAGGGTCGTGGCCAGGGAGGTCAGCACCTCGTCGGCCGCCCTGCGGGCGCTGGCGACGCAGGCCGGAATCCCGACCCCGTCGTACACCGCGCCGCAGACCGCGAGCCCCGGCAGCTTCCCGACCTGTTCGCGGATCCTGGCGACGCGCTCGACATGGCCGACCGGGTACTGCGGCAGTCCGCCGTCCCAGCGGGTGACACGGGCCGCGACGGGCGCCGCGGACAGCCCGATGGCCTCGCCCAGGTCGCGCCGCGACAGGCGGACGAGGTCGGTGTCGTCCCAGGCCAGGTCCGCCTCGTCGCCGTGCCGGCCGACGGAGGTGCGCAGCACGAAGGTGTCGGGTCCCGCCTCGTCGATCCATCCCCACTTGTGGGAGGAGAAGGTGGACGCCTTGATCGTCTTTCCGTCGACCGGCGGCACCAGGAAGCCGGTGCCCTTCGGCATCCGCAGCACGTCGCGCCGCCGGAACGCCATGGTGACCAGCGCCATGCTGGCGTACTCCACCGCCGACAGCTCCGCGGCGGCGACGGGCGACTCGGCCGCCAGCAGCCGGGCGGCGGCCGGGGCGGGCGCGGCGATCAGGACGGCGTCGGCGTCGAGCACCCGGTCGCCGACGGTGACCTGCCAGCCGCTCGCCGTGCGGCGCAGCTCCCTGACCGGCGCGCCGGTCTCGATGGTGACACCGGCGGCCCGGCACGCCTCGGCGACGGCGACCGGCAGCTGCCCGACGCCCCCGCGGATGCCCATGAACACCGGTCCGTCCGGGGCGGTCCTGGCGGCGCGCCGCTGGACACCGCGCACGGCCTCGATGAGGGAGCGTCCCGACCGGGCCGCCTCGAAGAGCTGGGGCATGGCCGCGCGCAGCGAGATCTCGTAGGCGTTGCCCGCGTAGACACCGCCGAGCAGCGGCTCCACCAGCCGGTCGACGACCTCGTGACCGAGCCGCGCGGCGACGAACCCGCCCACGGCGACGTCCTCGCCGATCTTCGTCCGGGGCAGTACGTGGTCCAGCGGCAGCCGGGCGAGGCCCGCGGGCGACAGCAGGCCGGAGGCCGCGAGAGGGCCCAGATCGCCGGGGACTCCCATGACGTGCCCCTGTGGCAGGGCCCGCAGCCGGCCCCGGGTCCACAGGGCGGCGCCCGACACCGCGGGCGGCTCCAGCCGGTCGCCGAGCCCCACCTCGCGGGCCAGCGCGACCGCTTCCGGCCGGCGCGCGAGCATCGACTCGGCGCCCAGGTCCACGGGCACGCCGGCGATCTCGTCCGCGTAGAGCTTTCCGCCGAGCCGGGCCGATCCCTCCAGCACCGTCACCCGCGCGCCGCCTCCGGCCAGGAAGTGGGCGGCGGCGAGTCCGGAGACGCCGCCGCCGACGACGATCACATGCCCTGTTCCGCGGTGTGTGTCGGTCATGCCCTCCACTGTCCCAGATTCCGGAACGAGCTCTGAACGTGACCGCTTCGGGACCGGGGATCCGCAACCCCGGCCGGCCTCTCCACGTCGTATCGCCAACACCGGTTCCATCACCGGTTTCCTGCCGGTGAACGATCTCTGGGGGAGTTCGATGCGCCAGCCGACCACCATCCGCCGCAGACCTTTCGCGGCCCTCGCCGCCGTCGCACTGACAGCCGTGCTCACCGTCTCGGGGTGCGGTGCCTCGGGCTCGTCGAACGACAGCAAAGCGGACAAGGCCGCCGCGGCGCCGCAGCAGGCGGACGCGCGGGGCGCGGCGGACGCGCCGTCGGCGGCGCCCGGCACCGCGAAGGGCGCCACCACCAAGACCCCCGCGCCGTCCCAGAACTACGTGGTGCGCACCGCGACGCTCAGCGTCGAGGCGAAGGACGGCGTCGCCGCCGCCCTCACGTCGGCACGGACCCTGGTCACCGGGGCGGGCGGCTACATCGGGGACGAGAACACCAGCCGCGACGGTCAGGGCCTGGAGCACTCCACCATCACCCTGCGGGTGCCGCCGGAGTCCTACGACAAGGTGCTGAACGATCTCGCCGGCCTCGGCAGGCTGCTCGAACGCAAGGTCAGCACCGAGGACGTCACCGGCCAGGTGGTGGATGTGGAGAGCCGCATCCGCTCGCAGCAGGCGAGCCTCGCGCGGGTGCGGGAGTTGATGAACCGGACCGCACAGCTCAGCGACGTGGTCACTCTTGAGGGTGAACTCAGCACCAGGGAAGCCAACTTGGAGGCGCTGCAGGCCCAGCAGGCATCGCTGAAGGAGCGCACGAACCTGGCGACCGTCACGCTGGTGCTGTCCGAGCCGGAACACCCCGCCTCCGGGCCGCCGCCGAAGAAGGACGACGGTTTCTGGGAGTCGGTCGGGAACGCGCTGGGCACCGGCTGGCACGCCTTCTACGTGGCGCTGCGCGGGATCCTGATCGTGCTCTCGGTGGCGCTGCCGTTCGCCGCCCTGGGCCTCGCCGGCTGGTTCGTCTTCGTGGTCGTCCGCCGCAGGCTCTCCCCCTCGCCGCGCGTGGTGCGGGAGAAGGAGAGCGCCGCCGAGGAGTAGAGCCCCGTCAGACCTCGGTGGTGCGGTGCACGAAGTCCACGAGGCGGGTGAGCGCGTCAGGGTCGGTGCTGGGCAGGACGCCGTGGCCGAGGTTGAAGATGTGGCCGGGCAGATCGGTCGCCGAGTAGAGCACCTCGCGGGTCTTCGTCTCGACGGCGGACGTCGGGGCGAAGAGCACCGCCGGGTCGAGGTTCCCCTGGAGCGCCTTGTGGGGGCCGACCCGGCGGGCCGCCTCGTTGAGCGGGACGCGCCAGTCGACGCCGACGACGTCCGCGCCGGCCTCGCCCATCAGCCCGAGCAGCTCACCGGTGCCGACGCCGAAGTGGATGCGCGGTACGCCGTAGCCGGCGACGGCCTCGAAGACCTTCACCGAGGACGGCATGACATAGCGCCGGTAGTCCTCCGGGGAGAGCGCCCCGACCCAGGAGTCGAAGAGCTGGACGGCGCTGGCGCCGGCCTCGATCTGCACCTTGAGGAAGGCGGCGGTGATGTCGGCGAGCCGGTCCAGCAGGTCGGCCCACAGCTCGGGGTCGCCGTACATGAGCGCCTTGGTGCGCTCGTGGTTGCGGGACGGGCCGCCCTCGACGAGGTAGCTGGCGAGGGTGAAGGGCGCGCCCGCGAAGCCGATGAGCGGGGTCTCGCCCAGCTCTCCGGTGAGCATCCCGATGGCCTCGGTCACGTACTTCACGTCGTCGGGCTCCAGCGCCCGCAGCCGGCCGAGGTCGGCGCGGGTACGGATCGGCTCCTCGACGACCGGGCCGACGCCGGGCTTGATGTCGAGGTCGAGACCGATGGCCTTGAGGGGGACGACGATGTCGCTGAAGTAGATGGCCGCGTCGACCTTGTGGCGGCGCACCGGCTGGAGCGTGATCTCGGTGACCATGTCGGGCCGCATGCAGGACTCCAGCATGGCGGTGCCCTCACGGAGCTTGAGGTACTCGGGCAGCGATCGGCCGGCCTGCCGCATGAACCACACCGGGGTGTGCGGCACGGACTGACGCCGACAGGCGCGGATGAACGGGGAAGCAGCGGTCTGCTGGTGCGCACTCACGCCGTGAATCTTCGCACGCGCCGGGATGCGACCCACGCGCCCGGGTGTTGCTCCACCCGTGGAGGCCGCGGGCGGCCTAGTCTTCCGGGCATGGCAGCGGTTCACGGGCACCTTGCGGACGGGGACGGCGCACCACTCCCCTTTCAGCGCGCGGTAGACGCGTTGAGTTCCGCGCGGGTACGGCCCGAAGTGGAGATCGACACGACAGCTCCGCCCAAGCGTCTCGCGTCGTACGCGTACGCGCTGGAGGCGGCGGTCGTGGTGGACGGCGAGGAGCTGGCCGACGGCCGGCTCATCCTGCTCCACGAACCGGACGGCCATGAGGCCTGGAACGGCACGTTCCGACTGGTCACGCTGGTGCGCGCCGATCTGGAGCCGGAGATGGCGGTGGACCCGCTGCTGCCCGAGGTGAGCTGGTCCTGGCTGACCGGCGCCCTGGAGGCGCGCGGCGCGGAGTACACCGAGCCGAGCGGAACGGTCTCGCGCAGTTCCTCGCACTACTTCGGCGGGATCGCGGAGCGACCCGACGCGACGGCGATCGAGATCCGGGCGTCCTGGACCCCCACCGAGGGCCCGGACGGGATCCCGGCCGTCGCGGACCACCTGGCGGCCTGGTGCGATCTGCTCTGCGCGTGCGCGGGGCTGCCGCCCACCGAGGGCCATGAGTCGCAGGACCTGCCCGGCGGCGTCGTGCCGATGCCCAAGCGCCGCGGCTGACTGCCCGTCCGGTAACCGCGTATTTGGCCTGTTTTCCCGGTATTTTGGCGCGATTCCGCCGCGTGTCCGACCGCCGCTCGACATGATCTTGTTCGAGCGAGCGTCCGATTTGCCGGAATTGTTACTCAACAAATCGTGATCATTCCCTAAAGGCCGGGGCAATTGCTGCCGAAGGAGACTGTGACCCTCTCAGTCCCCCCTTTGCCACAGGAGGCCCGGTGTCAGTTCTTCTCGAGCAGCCCACGAGCCTGGTCGCCTACCGTCCGAACAAGCCGACGGCCATGGTCGTCGTCGCCGACCCCCGCGTCCGATCCACCGTCACCCGGCACCTGTGGGCGCTCGGTGTGCGCGATGTGATCGAAGCCTCGTCGATCGCCGAGGCCCGGCCCCGGGTCAGCAGCCCCCGCGACATCTGCGTAGCCGATGTCCACCTCCCCGACGGTTCCGGCCTGACCCTTCTCGCCGAGACCCGCGCGGCCGGCTGGCCGAACGGCCTCGCGCTCTCCGCCGCCGATGACATCGGCGCCGTCCGCAACGCACTCGCGGGCGGCGTCAAGGGATACGTCGTCACCGGTACCCGCAACAACCTCGGCGGCATGCCGGGCCGTCCCGGCGCCGCGCCGGTCGGTTCGGCGGGCGCCCGTATGCAGCGCCGCCCGCCCGGCACGCCCGGCCACCCCGGCGGCTACCGCGAGCTCTCCGGCCGTGAGGTCGAGGTGCTGCGGCTGGTCGCCGAAGGCCAGTCGAACAAGGCGATCGGTGTCTCGATGGGCCTGTCCGCGCTCACCGTGAAGAGCCACCTGGCCCGTATCGCCCGCAAGCTCGGCACCGGCGACCGGGCCGGAATGGTCGCTGTCGCCCTGCGTACGGGCATCATCCACTAGCCCTCCCACACCCCCGCATGGCCGCTGCGCCCGTCGACGGAACGTTCCGTCGACGGGCGTTCGCGATACACGGATACCCTTAGGGGGTGACCGACGCCCGAGAGACCGCAACAGAGGCTGCCCCGGCGCCGGTCCCGCTGCTGGACCCGCGCGAAGGAATTCCGCCGGTGACCGCCAGCCCGGAGGCCCTCGCAGACATCGTCGCGGCATTCGCCGCGGGCTCCGGTCCGGTCGCCGTGGATGCCGAGCGCGCGTCCGGATACCGCTACGGACAGCGGGCCTATCTGGTCCAGCTGCGCCGTACGGGAGCCGGGACCGCGCTGATCGACCCGGTCGGCTGCCCCGACCTGTCCACCCTGGGCGCTGCCCTCACCGACACCGAATGGGTGCTGCACGCGGCCACCCAGGACCTTCCGTGTCTCGACGAGATCGGTATGCGGCCCAAGAGCCTGTTCGACACCGAGCTGGCCGGCCGGCTCGCGGGCTTCCCCCGGGTCGGACTCGGCGCCATGGTCGAGAACGTCCTGGGCTTCGCCCTGGAGAAGGGCCACTCGGCCGTCGACTGGTCCACCCGCCCGCTCCCCGAGCCCTGGCTGCGGTACGCGGCGCTCGACGTCGAGCTGCTGGTCGACCTGCGGGACGCGCTCGAGGAGGAACTGCGCGAACAGGGCAAGCTGGACTGGGCGCTGCAGGAGTTCTCGGCCATCGCCGCCGCGCCGCCGCCCTCGCCACGGGTCGACCCGTGGCGGCGCACTTCGGGCATGCACAAGGTCCGCCGCCGCCGGCAGATCGGCGTGGTGCGCGAGCTGTGGAACGCCCGCGACCAGGCCGCCCAGGAGCGGGACATCTCGCCGGGCCGGATCCTCACCGACGCCGCGATCGTCACGGCCGCCCTGGAGGGCCCGCCGAACGTGACGGTGCTCGCGACGCTGCCCGGCTTCGGGCACCGGATGGGCCGCCGCCAGCTCGACCAGTGGCAGGCCGCGATCGACCGGGCCCGCGCCCTGCCGGAGCGGGAGCTGCCGCAGCCGGGGCCGGCCTACGTCGGTCCCCCGCCGCCGCGCGCCTGGGCCGACAAGGACCCGGTGGCGGCGGCCCGGCTGTCCGCCGCGCGGGCCGCGGTGAGCAAGCTCGCCGAGGAGCTCAACCTGCCGCAGGAGAACCTGATCACCCCGGACACCGTGCGCCGGCTGTGCTGGGACCCGCCGGCCGAGGCCACCACCGAGGAGGTCGCGGCGGTGCTGACCGGCCACGGAGCGCGCGCCTGGCAGGTCGGGCTGACCACGCCGATCCTCACCGCGGCCCTCGCAGCCCAGCCGCCGGCGGCTCCGGAGGCCCCGGCGCCGTAGGGCCTGTCCGGGGTCGGCGCCCCCGCGGAACCCGGCCGGGAGCGGCCTCGTCGTATGTGACGTTCGCCGCTCCGGGCGAGGGGACTGTCCCCGTTGGTTACTGGCTAGTAGCATGGGTGTCGTAGCCGCAGCCTCGCGCCCAGTGGCAGCGAATCCGCATCTGGAGGAGAGCCAACGTGCCTCGTACCGCTAGGGACGTCGTCTTTGTCGACGGCGTCCGCACCCCGTTCGGCAAGGCGGGCCCGAAGGGCATTTACCACGAGACCCGTGCCGACGATCTCGTGATCAAGTGCATCCGGGAGCTGCTGCGGCGCAACCCGGAACTGCCCGCCGAGCGGATCGACGAGGTCGCTCTCGCCGCCACCACGCAGATCGGTGACCAGGGTCTGACCCTCGGCCGCACCGCCGGCATCCTGGCCGGCCTGCCGACCACGGTCCCCGGGTACTCGATCGACCGCATGTGTGCCGGCGCGATGACCGCGGTGACCGCGGTCGCCGGCGGCATCGCCTTCGGCGCGTACGACGTCGCCGTGGCCGGCGGTGTCGAGCACATGGGCCGCCACCCGATGGGTGAGGGCGTGGACCCGAACCCGCGCTTCGTCTCGGAGAAGCTGGTCGACGAGTCCGCCCTGTTCATGGGCATGACCGCGGAGAACCTGCACGACCGCTACCCGGCCATCACCAAGCAGCGCGTCGACGAGTACGCCGTGCGCAGCCAGGAGAAGGCCGCCAAGGCGTACGCCAACGGCAAGATCCAGCAGGACCTGGTGCCGGTCTCCGTGCGCAACAGCAACCCCGAGGCCGGCGAGACCGGCTGGGGGCTGGCGACCGCGGACGAGCCGATGCGCCCGGGCACCACCCTGGAGCAGCTGGCCGGCCTCAAGACGCCGTTCCGCGCCCACGGCCGGGTCACCGCGGGCAACGCGGCGGGCCTGAACGACGGCGCGACCGCCTCGCTGCTCGCCGCCGAGGACGTCGCCGTCGAGCTGGGCCTGCCGGTCCGCATGCGGCTGGTCTCGTACTCCTTCGTGGGTGTCGAGCCCGAGGTCATGGGCATCGGCCCGGTCCCGGCGACCGAGAAGGCGCTGGCGCAGGCCGGTCTGACCATCGACGACATCGGCCTCTTCGAGGCCAACGAGGCGTTCGCCGTCCAGGTGCTCGCCTTCCTCGACCACTTCGGCATCGCGGACGACGACCCGCGTGTCAACCAGTACGGCGGCGCGATCGCGTTCGGCCACCCGCTGGCCTCCTCCGGCGTCCGGCTGATGACGCAGCTGGCCCGCCAGTTCGAGGAGCAGCCGCACGTCCGCTACGGCCTGACGACCATGTGCGTCGGCTTCGGCATGGGCGGAACGGTCATCTGGGAGAACCCGCACTTCGACGGAGGCAGCAAGTGACATCCACCGCCGAGCTTTTGAAGGGTGCGGCCGAGCTGTTCCCCGACGAGGTCGTGACGAGCGCACACGTGCGCCACCTCGACCTCCCGGGCGCCGGACGCTTCGCGCTCATCACGCTGGACAACGGCCTGGACCACACCAAGCCGACCACCTTCGGCCCGCAGTCGCTGGCCAACCTCGACGCCGCGATCGACCAGGTCGAGGCCGAGGCCGCCGAGGGCACGATCACCGGTATCGGTGTCACCGGCAAGCCGTTCATCTTCGCGGTCGGCGCCGACCTCAAGGGTGTCGAGCTGCTGAAGCGCCACGAGGACGCGCTCGCCATCGGCAAGGGCGGCCACGAGGTCTTCAAGCGGCTCTCGCACCTCGCGGTCCCGACCTTCGCGTACTACAACGGCGCGGCGATGGGCGGCGGTGTCGAGGTGGGCCTGCACTGCGCCTACCGCACCGTCTCCGCGGCGCTGCCGGCGTTCTCGCTCCCCGAGGTCTTCCTCGGTCTCGTTCCCGGCTGGGGCGGCTGCACCCTGCTGCCGAACCTGATCGGCGCGGACCGCGCGGTGACCGTCGTCATCGAGAACTCGCTGAACCAGAACCGTCAGCTCAAGGGCTCCCAGGTCTTCGAACTCGGCATCGCCGACGCGCTGTTCGAGGGCGCGGACTTCCTGGAGCAGTCCCTCGCGTGGACCGCTGCCGTGCTGCGCGGCGAGATCGTGGTGGACCGCCCCGAGATCGACCGCGGTACGGCCTGGGACCAGGCCGTCGAGCGCGGCAAGGGCATCGCCGACTCCAAGGTGCACGGCGCCGCCCCGGCCGCGTACCGCGCGCTGGAGATCATCGCCAACGCCAAGGACGGCGACCTGCAGGCGGGCTTCGACGCCGAGGACACCGCTCTCGCGGACCTCATCATGGGCGGCGAGCTGCGCAGCGGCATCTACGCCTTCAACCTGGTGCAGAAGCGTGCCAAGCGCCCGGCCGGCGCGCCGGACAAGAACCTGGCCCGCCCGGTCACCAAGGTCGGCGTCGTCGGCGCGGGCCTGATGGCCTCGCAGCTGGCGCTGCTCTTCGCCCGCCGGCTGGAGGTGCCGGTCGTGCTGACCGACATCGACCAGGAGCGCATCGACAAGGGCGTGGGCTATGTCCACGGCGAGATCGACAAGCTGCTCGGCAAGCGCCGCATCAAGCAGGACCAGGCCAACCGCCTCAAGGCGCTGGTGACCGGTTCGCTCGACAAGGCCGCCGGTTTCGGTGACGCGGACTTCATCATCGAGGCCGTGTTCGAGGAGATGGGCGTCAAGCAGCAGGTGTTCGCGGAGGTCGAGGCGGTCGCCCCGGCGCACGCGATCCTCGCCACCAACACCTCCTCGCTGTCCGTCACCGAGATGGCGTCGAAGCTGAAGAACCCCGAGCGGGTCGTCGGCTTCCACTTCTTCAACCCGGTCGCGATCCTCCCGCTGCTGGAGATCGTGCGCGGCGAGTCGACGGACGACGCTTCGCTGGCCACCGCGTTCGGTGTGGCACGCAAGCTCAAGAAGACCGCCGTGCTCTGCAAGGACGCCCCGGCGTTCGTGGTGAACCGGATCCTGACCCGCTTCATGGGCGAGATCCAGAACATCATCGACGAGGGCACCCCGGTCGAGGTCGCCGAGAAGGGCATCGACCCGCTCGGCCTGCCGATGTCGCCGCTGGTGCTCCTGGAGCTGGTCGGCCCGGCCATCGGGCTGCATGTCTCCGAGACCCTCAACCGGGCGTTCCCCGACCGGTTCACCGTCTCGCAGAACCTGGCCGCGGTGGTCAAGGCCGGCAAGCGCGGCTTCTACGTCTACGACTCCGGCAAGCCGGAGCTGGACCCCGAGGTCGCCGCGCTGCTGGTGCAGGGTGACTCGGTGCTCACCGAGGAGCAGGTCCGTGCCCGGGTGCTGGACGCCGTGGCGCAGGAGATCGGCCTCATGCTCGACGAGGGTGTCGTCGCCGAGGCGCAGGACATCGACCTGTGCCTGATCACCGGTGCCGGCTGGCCCTTCCACCTGGGCGGGATCACCCCGTACCTGGACCGCGAGGGTGTCTCGCAGCGGGTGAACGGCAAGCCGTTCCTCGCCCCGGGCGTCGCGAGCGTGCCCGCGTAACACCGTGAGTGACGGCCCCCGGCCGGGTCCTGACCGCAGTTGGTCAGGACCCGGCCGGGGCTATTTCCTGGGCGCCTCGACCGCGGGACCGCGGGCGGTGTAGAAGGCCACGGTCAAGTCCCGGACCAGGGACTTCCGCTCGTAGTCGTCGAGCTGGACCAGCCCGCGGTCGGTCAGACCGCGCACCGTCTCGGCGACCGCCGCGAGCACGTCGTCGAGCACCGCGCGGCGGTGCCTGGCGTCGAGCGCGGTGACCTGGGCCCGCCGCATCGCGGCGGCCACCTCCGGCGCGTACTCCAGGCGTACGGGCTGCGCCGAGAAGACCTCGACGCCGACCGGGCGCATGTCGGCGGCGAGCAGCCGGGTGAGCTGGTCGCCGAGGCGTTCCGAGTCCCGCAGGGTGGGCCCGGAGCCGCGGAAGTCGTCCGCGGGCAGCCGGGAGACGGCGCGGGTGACCGCACACTCCACCTGTTCGCGCAGGTAGCGCGAGTGGTCGTCGACGGCGAAGGCGGCCCGGGCGGTGTCCCGGACCCGCCAGACGATCAGGACGCTGGCGTGCAGCGGGGTGCCGTCCGCGTCGACCGTCTCGATGGCGCGGCTGCGCCAGTGCCGCAGGCTGACGTCCATCCGGCGGCGGCCGAGCAGCGGACTGATCCACAGCAGTCCGGTGTCCCGGACGCTGCCCTGGTAGGCGCCGTGCCGGGTCAGTACCCAGACCTTGCCGGGACGGCCCCGGGTGAGGCCGCCCGCGGCGAACGCGGTCAGCGCGCCGAGCAGCAGTACCGCGCCCCACAGACCGGTCAGGTCCCGGGGCGCCGGCGCCTCGGGCAGCACGGTGTGGCCGGCGAGCCGCTCGGGCAGGACGCCCGTCCGCCACAGCAGCCAGCCGCCGGCGGCCGCCGCGGCCAGCGCGGTGAGCGCCGCGGTCCAGCCCGGCAGGCAGCGCCCTGGCTTCTCGACGAGATCGGAAACGGTGACGGTGGCGGCGGTGGGGAGGACGGCGGGGAGGACGGCGGTGGCGGCCAGGGCCGCGTCCGCCGTGGGTGCGTGAGTCGTCACAGGAAGAGTCGTCTCCAGGTCTCCGGTCCGGGATAGCCGTCCGCGTCGCGCCCGGACCAGCCCTGGGCGCGCTGGAACGCCTCGACGGCGCGGCGGTCTGCCTCGCCCCAGGTACGGCTGGGGCCCACGTGGTAGCTCTTGCCGAAGCCCTTGGCGACGAGGCGCCGTCCGAGGGTCAGCACGTGGTCGTTGGACTGTCCGGGGCGGAAGGAGGCGGCGCCCGGGTAACGGGGTGCCGTGGAGCCGCCGGCCGGCCGCGTCGTGGGGGTGCCCGCGGCGATGTTCTTGCCGCTGCCCTCCACCAGGTATCCCCAGGTGGTGGGTCCCGGCAGGCCGTCGGCGTCGCTGCCGGTCCAGCCCTGGGCGCGCTGGAAGGCGCTGGTGGCGCTGCGGTCGGCCTCGCTCCAGAGCGGGCCGGGGCCGACGATGTAGTAGGGCCTGGCACCGCGGGTCATGAGCATGGTGCCCAGCCGGGTGACGGCGGCGTTGTTCGCGCCGGGTCCGAAGGCGGCGGTGCCGGGATAGGCGCTGCTCCCCGTGGTGCCGGTGCTCCCGGGTGTTCCCGGTGCCCCTGTGGTGCCCGATCCGGAACTGCCGGTACCCGACCCCAGGTACTTGTACCGGTAGGCGACGTACTTGTCGGAGTTGGTCCAGTAGGCCATCGGCGTCGTCTGCGCGCGGGTGTGCGGCTGGGTCTGCTCGATCGCGGTGTACAGGTTGTGCCCGGAGTCGGCCCAGCCGTCGAAGATGACGGCGTGCGAGCCCTTCTCCGGGTTCGCCTGGTTGTGGAACAGCAGGATGTCACCGGGCAGCAGATCGTCCCGGTCGATCCGGGTTCCGTAGTCCGCCAGGCTGCCGGTCCAGGCGTTGGTGCCGAGGCCCCAGGCCATCGAGATGAAGCCCGAGCAGTCCTGGCGGTAACCGTCCGACCAGTACGCGGTCATGCTGTAGGGCACCTCGGCGTCCACCCAGCGCTGTGCCCGGTCCAGGATCTGGTCCCGCGTCAGATGCAGCGGGGCCGGGGCCGGCGCCGTGAGCAGGGCGTGGCCGAGCATGGAGCCGGTGGCGGCGCTCGGGGCGGTGGCCGCGGCGACCGCGCCCGCTCCGCCGCCGATGGCCGTGCCCGCGGCGGCCGCCACGACCATCACACGGGTGGCCGCGGTGGTGGTGCAGCCGGTGCCGGCGTCCCGCGTCACCGAGTCGGCGAGGCGCTGTCGCGCGCATTCCTCGCAGACGCAGCCGGAGAGCGGTTCTACCTCGTCGAACAACGGTATGGACATGCGCACACTCCTCCGTGATCGGGCGTCACATGCCTTCAATACCCGATTTCGCCAGAAAGTTGACGAAATGTCGGATACGTCTCGGCCAGGTGATGACGCGCCCGGTCACGGAGGGGTGGAGAGGAGTGCGGAAAGGGTGCGGAAAAGAGCTCAGCTCGCGAGGCTCGGCTGCCCGGACGGGACGGTCTCGTCGGACACCTTCTTGGCCTCCTTCTCCACCAGTGAGCTCAGCTTGACCGGCGTCAGCGACGTCTGGACGTCCGGCACCGTCTCGCCGTTGATCTGGACGACGGGCACCTCGCCGTAGCCGCCTGACATGAAGTCGGACTCGGACTTCGCGACCCAGCCTTCGTGGTCGTTGCCCTTCATGCACGGGACGAACTTGCCCTCGTCGATCTTCCCGGCCTTCTCCGACAGCTCCTTCAGCAGCTTCTGGCTGCTCAGCGCGTCGTCCGACGGATCGGGCTGCCGCTTCCAGACCTGCTGCACGAACTGCGTGTACCGCCCCTGGTCCTGGGCGCACGCGGCCGCGTTGGCGGCGGCCCGGGAACCGCTGCCGCCCAGCTGGGTGTCGGTGTGGGTGACCAGCCGGTACTGGATCTCCACCTGCCCGGTCGCCAGCAGCTTCGTGAAGGTGTCCGCGTACTGCTCGGCGAACGCCTTGGACTGCGGGCTGCGCAGGTCCTCGTACACGGTGAGCGTCACCGGGACGCTCGGCTTCACCGGCACCGCCAGCTTCGCCTGGCCGTCCGGCCCCGCCGCGTTCGCGGGCGGCTTCACCTTGTCGGCCTTCGCGCCGCGCACATGCGCGCCGATGGCCGCGGACGCCCCGAACACCACCACGAGCACCACAATGCCCGCGGCGTACGGCCGCCAGCGCTGCAGAAGACTGTTACGGGGCGCCGCCCCGGAGTCCGCCGTGTCGTTCCGGTCCTTGAGTCCCTTGGACTCCGTCATGAAATACCGCCACCTCGATCAGCGTGCTCTGCTACGTCGCCTGTATACCACCGGGACGCGTCGGGACCGGCCCGGGGGCCCGGCGGAGGCGCTGTGCGGGGCCGGCGGGAGCGCCCGGTGCGAGGTCAGCGCAGGGCCGGGGCCCGGGCGTAGAGGACCGCGCCTCCGACGGTGTCCACGGGACGGTATCCGGCGTCCAGCATCCGCTTCAGGGTGGGCGTCAGGGCGGGGGCGTACGGCGCTCCGCGCGAGTCGTCGACGATCAGGTCGGCCGGGCGCAGCGCCGCCTCCTCACCGAAGGTGCGCCAGGCGCCGGGGACCGCGTACTCCTCCCCCACCCGGACGCCGCCGCGGCCGCCGCTGAAGTTCGTCAGGAAGCCGGCGGTCAGATAGCGGCTCGCGGGGGCCCGGCCGGAGAGCCAGTACTGCTCGGGGTGCATGCCCCAGACCAGAACGGTGTCCCCTGGGCCGGTACGGGCCCGTACGGCGGCGGCGACGGCGGCGGCGTGGTCCAGCTCGGTCCGCGGCGCGGTCAGGCCCCAGACGGCGAATACGGCGCTCGCGAGCACCGTCCAGGCGGTGGCCGCGGGCCACCAGCGCGGCAGCCCGCGCAGCGCGGCCACGCCGGCGAGCACCAGCGGCGGGATCAGCTGCAGGAAGTAGTGGCCGTAGAACTGGAAGCCGAAGGCGGCTCCGAGCGCCGAGGCGCCCAGCCAGACCCAGAGGTCGGCGGGCAGCCGTTCGGCGCCGCTCCGGCGGGCCAGGGTGAGGACCGTGGGGACCACGAAGGCCGCCCCGGCGGCGGCCAGTATCCCGGCGTTCCCCAGGCCCCGCCCCAGCGCCACGCCCCAGGCGCCGGACGCGGAGGCGTAGGAACCGGAACCGGTGACCGTCCAGAACAGGAACCGGGACGGGCCGGTGAGGACGGCGACGGCCGCCACCGGCAGGGCGCAGCCGGCGAGCAGCCGCAGCACGGCGACCCTGCCGGGCGGCTCCGCCGCGCGGCGGGCGCTCCAGAGCATCCAGAGCACGGGCAGCAGCGCCGCGCCGCCGGTCTGCTTGGTCAGCGCCGCCCCCGCGACGGCCAGGCCCGCCAGGGCCCACCGGCGGCGGTCGGTCGCCCAGAAGGCCAGGACGGTCCACGGCACCATGAACACGCCGAAGGAGGCGGCCTGGGCGTCCTCGGGGGCCAGGCCGATGGAGAGCAGCAGATACCCGGCGCCCGCGGCGGCGCCCGCCCGGTTCCCCCAGCGGCGGCGGGCCACGGAGGCGAGCAGCAGGGCGGTGCCGAGCTGCGCCACGACGGCGGCGGCCCGCAGCGGCCACAGCGAGGCGTCGCCGAAGACCGCGAACAGCCCCTCGTAGAGCCAGGGCAGCAGCGGCGGCTTGCGGTCCACGACGGTGTCGTAGAGCACCCCGCCGTGCGCGAGCATCCGGGCCTGCACCGCGAGGTAGCCCTCGTCGGGGTTCCAGACCGGACGCAGGAACGACGGAACGCGCACGAGGGTGGCGAGCACGGCCAGCACCGCCGCCGGCCGCAGCCAGTAGCGGTCCGGCGGCCGGAGCCACCGGGCCCGACGGCGGGCGCCCCCGCCGTCCTCCGCGCACGGGGCGGGGAGTCCGGCGGGGGCGCCGCTCGTGATCTTCGGGGCCGATGGCACGCCTGACAACGTACCGGTCCGTCAGGCGCCCTTGTTCGCGCGGTTCATACGGCTGTGGCTGCGGCCGTACAGGAAGTAGACGACGACACCGATCACCATCCAGATCCCGAACCGCAGCCAGGTCTCGCTCGGCAGATTCAGCATCAGCCACAGCGAGGCGGCCACCGAGAGGATCGGCAGCACCGGCACCCAGGGGGTGCGGAAGGAACGCGGCAGGTCGGGCCGGGTATTGCGCAGGATGATGACGCCGACCGCGACGAGGACGAAGGCGAAGAGGGTGCCGATGTTCACCAGCGCCGCCAGCTCCGAGATGCTGGTGAAGCCCGCGATCACGGCGATCAGCCCGCCGAGCAGGATCGTCGAGCGGTAGGGCGTGCGGAACTTCGGGTGGACCCGGGAGAAGAACCGGGGAATGAGGCCGTCGCGGCTCATCGCGAAGAACACCCGGGTCTGGCCGAGCAGCAGGATCATGCAGACCGTGGTGAGACCGACCGCGGCCCCGAAACTGATGACGCCCGCGTACCAGGGGTGTCCGGTCGCCTTGAAGGCGTCGGCGAGCGGCGCGTCCACCGACAGTTGGGTGTACTTCTGCATACCGGTGACGACGACCGACACGGCGACGTAGAGCGCCGTGCAGATGAAGAGCGAGCCGAGGATGCCGCGCGGCATGTCCCGCTGCGGGTTCTTGGTCTCCTCGGCCGCGGTCGCCACGATGTCGAAGCCGATGAAGGCGAAGAAGACCACGGCCGCCGCGGTGAAGATGCCCTGGACGCCGAAGCTCGTCGGCGCGTAACCGAACAGCACCTGGATGAGCGGCGACTTGAGACCGGACTCCTTGACGGAACTGATCGCCGGCGGAAGGAAGGGCTTGTAGTTCTCGCTGTGGATGAAGAACGCGCCGGCGATGATGACCAGCAGCACCACGGCCACCTTGATCGCGACGACCACCGTGGTGACCCGCGCGGAGAGCTTCATACCGAGGACGAGGATCCCGGTCAGCAGCAGCACCAGCAGGAACGCGAGGAGGTCGAAGCCGAACCCGTCCGTGTCGCTGGTGCCGGACAGCGCCTGCGGCAGATGCCAGCCCGCGTTGTCCAGCAGCGACCGCACATAGCCGGACCAGCCGACCGCGACCACCGCCGTACCGAGCGCGAACTCCAGCACCAGGTCCCAGCCGATGATCCACGCCGGCAGCTCGCCGAGGGTGGCGAAGGAGAACGTGTACGCGGACCCCGCGACCGGCACCGTGGACGCCAGCTCGGCGTAACAGATGGCCGCGAGCCCGCACACCACACCGGCCGCGACGAAGGCGAGGGCGACCGCGGGTCCCGCGTTGTTCTTCGCCACCGTGCCGGTGAGCACGAAGATGCCGGTGCCGATGATGACACCGACGCCGAAGACCGTGAGGTCCAGGGCCGACAGCGACCGCTTGAGTTGGTGCTCCGGCTCCTCGGTGTCCCGCATGGACTGCTCGACGGACTTGGTCCTGAAGAGCCCGTCCTGCCTGCCCGAGGGCGGGTTGTCCTGCGTACTCGTACTCACCGGCGCGCCTCCTGTTCGTCCTGCCGACAGGTTGGGGTGCGTCGGCAGTCGCTACTCCACTCCCACGATTCGCTTCACCCGAATAGGCGCGCCTATGCCTACGCCAATGGGTGAGGGGTCCACCCGGATGGGTGGACCCCCTCACTCGACAGCTCCGCGGAGCGGGACTCAGTCGCTGACCGCCGCCGGCTCGGCCGATCCGACGCTCTCGCCGTACCGGCCGTCGATCGTCGCGACCAGGCCGGTGACCTGGCGGGCGATGTCGGGCGCGGTGAGACCGATCTCGGCCATGACCTCCTTGCGGGAGGCGTGGTCCAGGAACTCCGCCGGGATGCCGAAGTCGCGCAGCGGTACGTCCACGTCCGCGTCGCGCAGCGCCTGCGAGATCGCCGAGCCGACACCGCCGGCCCGGCAGTTGTCCTCGACGGTGACCACGACGCGGTGGCCGGCCGCGAGCCCGGGCAGCGCCGCGTCCACCGGCTTGACCCAGCGCGGGTCGACGACGGTGGTGGTGATGCCCTGGGCGTCGAGCAGATCGGCGATCTCCAGGCACATCGGGGCGAGGGCGCCGACCGAGACCAGCAGGACGTCGGGGCGCTCGAAAGCCTCGTCGGGGGTCGCCTTGCGGAGCACGTCCATGCCGCCGACCCGGCCGACGGCCTTGACCGCCGGGCCGACCGCGCCCTTGGAGTACCGGACGACGGTGGGCGCGTCGTCGACCTCGACGGCCTCGCGCAGCTGGGCGCGGACCTGGTCGGCGTCGCGCGGCGCGGCGATCCGCAGGCCGGGTACGACCTGGAGGATCGACATGTCCCACATGCCGTTGTGCGAGGCGCCGTCGGTGCCGGTGACACCGGCCCGGTCCAGCACGAAGGTGACACCGCACTTGTGCAGCGCCACGTCCATCAGCACCTGGTCGAAGGCGCGGTTCAGGAACGTCGCGTACACGGCGAAGACCGGGTGCAGGCCGCCGGTGGCCAGGCCCGCCGCCGACACGGCGGCATGCTGCTCGGCGATGCCGACGTCGTAGACCCGCTTCGGGAAGACCTTCGCGAACTTGTCCAGGCCGACCGGCTGCAGCATCGCGGCGGTGATCGCGACGATGTCCTCGCGCTCCCTGCCGAGCTTGACCATCTCCTCGCCGAAGACCGAGGTCCAGTCGGCGCCGGAGGCGGCGATCGGCAGGCCGGTGTCCGGGTGGATGGGGCCGATGCCGTGGAAGCGGTCCGCCTCGTCCTGCTCGGCCGGGCGGTAGCCGCGGCCCTTCTCGGTGAGGCAGTGCACGATGACCGGTCCGCCGAAGCGCTTGGCGCGGTGCAGCGCCGACTCCAGCGCGTCCACGTCATGGCCGTCGATCGGGCCGACGTACTTCAGGCCCAGGTCCTCGAACATGCCCTGCGGGGCGATGAAGTCCTTGAGGCCCTTCTTGGCGCCGTGCAGCGTCTCGTAGAGCGGCTGTCCGATGAGCGGGGTGCGCTCCAGCAGGTCCTTGGTGCGGGACAGGAAGCGCTCGTAGCCGTCGGTGGTGCGCAGCGTCGCCAGGTGGTCGGCGAGCCCGCCGATCGTCGGGGCGTAGCTGCGCTCGTTGTCGTTGACGACGATGACGAGCGGCCGGTCCCGGGCGGCGGCGATGTTGTTCAGCGCCTCCCAGGCCATCCCGCCGGTCAGCGCGCCGTCACCGATGACGGCCACCACGTGGTCCTGCTTGCCGAGCACCTCGTTGGCCTTGGCGAGCCCGTCGGCCCAGCCGAGCACCGTGGAGGCGTGGCTGTTCTCGATGACGTCGTGCTCGGACTCGGCGCGCGAGGGGTAGCCGGACAGGCCGCCCTTGCTCTTGAGCCGCGTGAAGTCCTGCCGCCCGGTGAGCAGCTTGTGCACATAGGACTGGTGCCCTGTGTCGAAGAGCACCTTGTCCCGGGGCGAGTCGAAGACCCGGTGCAGGGCGATGGTCAGCTCCACCACACCGAGGTTGGGGCCCAGGTGTCCGCCGGTCTTGGAGACCGCGTCGACGAGGAAGGTACGGATCTCGCCCGCCAGCTCCACCAGCTGCTCCTGGCTGAGCCGGTCGAGGTCGCGCGGTCCCTTGATACGGGTCAGCAGCGCCACCCGTGCCTCCTATGCAGTCGAACTGGTCGATCCGTCGAGTCTAATGTTCCGCGTGCGGCGCCGTGGAGCGCCCCGTGCGACGTTTGTCACCCGCGACCCGCCCGCAGCGCACCCGCGGCACACCCGGCAACACGAATGCCCGGTGCAGGGATGATCATCCCCGCACCGGGCCGGTGCCGCCACACCACCGACATGCGGAGGTGTGTGCGATGGAGCGTTACGCGCGGCCGGAGGCCTTCTGCGTCTTGCGCGACACCGAGTCGATGACCACGGCGGCGAGCAGTACGGCGCCGGTGATCATGTACTGCAGCGAGGTGTTCATGTTCAGCAGGTCGAGACCGGTCTGGATGGACTGGATGACGAGCATGCCGAGCAGGGCGGACCAGGTGTTGCCGCGACCGCCGAAGAGGCTGGTGCCACCGATGACCGCGGCCGCGATGGCCAGCATCAGGAGGTTGCCGCTACCGGCGGCCAGCGTCGCGGTGTAGGTCTGCGCGGCGAGGAACAGACCGCCGGCCGCCGCGAAGCCGCCGGAGATGGCGAACACCGAGATGCGGATCAGGGCCACGTTGATACCGGCACGGCGGGCGGCCTCGATGCTGCCACCGACGGCGAAGATCTTGCGGCCGTACGAGGTGCGCCGCAGGACGAAGTCGGTGATCACGAGCGCCACGAGGAAGATCACCAGGGCGTTGGGCACACCCGCCGCCTGGTTCAGCACGTACGCGGCGACGAAGGACACCACGGCCAGCGCACCGACACGTACGGCGATCTCGCCGGTCGGCCGGTACGGGACCCCGGCCTGGCGGCGGCGGCGCTGCTCGATGAGCGAGCCGGCGAGCAGGGCGACGGTGCCGAGACCCGCCAGCAGGTACGCGCCGGCGATGTCCTGGTTCATGAAGAAGGAGCGCTGCCCGAGCAGGTGCAGCGGGCCCTTGTCCTGGATCGAGAGGCTGCCGGTGTCGCCCAGCAGCCACAGCATCAGGCCGTTCCAGCCGAGGTTGCCGGCGAGGGTGACCACGAAGGCCGGCACACCGATCTTGGCGAAGAAGTAACCGTGCAGCGCGCCGATGGCGATACCGGTCAGGAGGGTCAGGAAGACGGCCAGCCAGGGATTCACATCGTGTGTCGTCGCCAGGATGGCGAAGACGGCGGCCGACAGACCACTGACGGAGGCGACCGACAGGTCGATCTCACCGAGCAGCAGCACGAAGACCAGGCCGATGGCGATCATGCCGGTGGCGGACATGAAGTAGCTGATGTTGAGCATGTTGCCGGCGCTCAGGAACAGGCTGTCCTGGGACTGGAACACGGACCAGATGATGATCAGACCGACGACGACGGGCAGCGAGCCCAGCTCACCACCGCGCACCTTGCGCTTGAACTCGGTCAGATAGCCCTTGAGTCCCTCTTCGCGGACCAGCAGTCGCGGGTCGACGACGGGGATCGCCGCCGCGGTGGGGTCTTCGGCCGGGGGCGTGTCCTTCACCGTCTTGGACAGGTCGCTCACTTTGCCGCCTCCGTGTTGCGCGCCTGACGACGGGTCACGGCGTTCTCCGTGGCTCCGGTGATCGCCGCGATGATCTCTTCGGGACTGGTGTCCTTCACCGGGAAGGCACCGTTGTTCTTGCCCAGGCGCAGGACGGACACCACGTCCGCCACGGCGCGCACATCGGCCATGTTGTGGCTGATGAGGATGACGGCGAGGCCGCGCTCGCGCAGCCTCTCGACCAGGTCGAGGACCTGGGCGGTCTGCTCCACACCGAGGGCGGCGGTGGGCTCGTCGAGGATGACGACCTTGGGGTCACCGATCAGTGCGCGGGCGATCGCGACGACCTGCCGCTGACCACCGGACAGACTCGCGATCGGGATCCGGACGCTCGGGATGCGGATCGACAGGGTGTCGAGCAGCTCGCGGGCGCGCTGCTCCATCGTCACCTCGTCGAGCGCCAGCCCGCGGCGCAGTTCGCGTCCGAGGTAGAGGTTGCCGACGACATCGAGGTTGTCGCACAGCGCGAGGTCCTGGTAAACGGTGGCGACGCCGAGACCCTGGGCGTCGTGCGGCCGGTTGATGCTGACCGGCTTGCCCTCCCACTCGATGACGCCTTCGTCGATGGGGTGCACACCGGCGATCGTCTTGACCAGAGTGGACTTGCCGGCACCGTTGTCGCCGACGAGCGCGACGACCTGACCGGAATGGACCTCCAGCTCGACATCGGTGAGGGCTTGCACCGCACCGAATCGCTTGGAGACTCCGCGCAACGCCAACACGGGCGTAGCGGACACGTGAATCATCTCCTTCGCCGCCTGACCGGCGGGGATGCCGCGCCCCTTGGAAGGGCGCGGAAGGACGTGCATGAAGCACAGGATTGCAAAGTCAAAACGTGGGGGTAAGTCCCGTGTCCCGTAAGCGTTTCCGTCCGGCGCCCCACCCCGAAGCGGGGATGTTGGTGGGGCGGGGCGCCGGACAGGCTTTTACCGGACCGAGGGCCCGGAGGGGCCCCGGGTTCTACTGAATGCCGGCCGTCTTGCAGGCGGCGGCGAATTCAGGGGTGCAGATCTGGGCCACGGTGAAGAGCTGGTCCTTGACGACCGTGTCCTTCACGTTGTCCTTGGTCACCGACACCGCGGTGAACAGCTTGGCGGGCACGGTGGTGCCGGAGCCGCTGGTCGCCGTGATGTCCGCGACGCTCTTGATGTCCTCGCCGTTGAGCAGCTTGACCGCGATCTCGGCGGTCGCGTCCGCCTCGGGCTTGTAGGCCTTGTAGATGTCGCTGGTCTGCGTGCCGGCGAGGAGGCGCTGGATGCCGGCGAGCTCGGCGTCCTGACCGGTCAGCGGAACGTTGATGCCCGCGCCCTTGAGGGCGGTGGCGATACCGCCGGCCATGCCGTCGTTGGCGGAGTAGACGCCGGCGATGTTCTTGGCGCCGAGCTGGGTGATGGCCGCCGTGACCTTCTGGTTGGCGACGGTGTCCTTCCACAGACCGCTCTGCTCGTACGCGATCTTGACCTTGCCGTCGAGCGCCTTGTGGGCACCGGCCTTGAACATGGCGGCGTTCGGGTCGGCGTCGTCACCGTTGATCATGACAACGTTGGCAGTCGGGGTGGCCTTGTCGCCCATGGCGGCGAGAAGCGCCTCGCCCTGCAGCTGGCCGACCTTCTCGTTGTCGTAGGAGACGTAGGCGGAGACCGGGCCCTGGGCGAAGCGGTCGTACGCCACGACCTTGATGCCCTTGTCCACGGCCGACTGGACCGAGGCCTTGATGCCGACCGCGTCCTGCGGGTCGAGGATCAGGACCTTGACGCCCTTGGTGATCATGCTGCTGACCTGCTGCGCCTGCTTGGCCGGGTCACCGGCGGCGTTCGCGTACTCGATCTTGCAGTCGGCGCAGAGCGCCTTGATCTTCGCTTCGATCAGCGGGCGGTCGAACTTCTCGTAGCGCGTCGTCGCGTTCTCCGGAAGGAGCAGGCCGATCGACTTGTCCTTGCTGCTGTCGGACTTGTCGTCTCCGGCCTTGCCGCACGCGGCCACGGACAGGGCCATCGTTACCGCAAGCGAGCCAATTACGGCACGACGCATCATTGCGTTCATTTTGGGTTGCCTCCCTGACGAGGCCGCAACGCTGCGGCCGAGGTTCACGTGAGTCAACTCCGCCGTTGCCATGCCGTCAATAAGTAAACACTTAACGAGATGGCAACGGCGCGTTTCGTTAGCTGTGTGAACTCAGGGTTATGCAGGTCGTTGCGCTGAAAGGGCCGGAACCGCCGCCGGAGCATTCCCATCAAGAAGGGTCGAATCACCCATTTCGCTCAGCACCAGAGCGAGTGCTCCGAGTACTTCCGCGCGGGCGCCGAGCCCGCCGGGGACGATCGACAGCTGCCGGGCCGCGCTGGGAATGGCGTAGCGCGCCACCGACTCGCGGATCGGCGCCAGCACCAGCTCGCCGGCCTCCGCGAGATCGCCGCCGAGGACGACCCTGCTGGGGTTGAGGAGGTTGCAGAGACTGGCCACGCCCATGCCGATGTGCCGCCCCACGTCCGCGATCACCCGGCGGCAGCCCGGATCGCCCTCACGGGCGTACTGGACCATCCGCGGCACCGTGAGATCGGCGCCGTGGCTGCTGCGCAGCAGCTCCAGGGTGTAGCGCGCGGCGGTGAAGGTCTCCAGGCAGCCGCGGTTGCCGCAGCGGCACACCGGGCCCGACTCGTCCAGCGTGATGTGCCCTATCTCGCCCGCCGTGCCGCCCGGGCCGCGGTAGATGCGGCCGTCTATCACCAGGCCCGCGCCGACGCCGCTGGCGACCTTGATGTAGGCCAGGTCCCGCACCCCGCGGCCGCCGCCCCAGACCAGTTCGCCCAGCGCGCCGAGGTTGGCGTCGTTGTCCACCTTCACGGGCATGCCGAGCCGGTCGGACAGCTCCTGACGTGGGTTGATGCCGCTCCAGCCGGGCAGGATCGCGGTCGATCCGATGGCTCCGGACTCCACGTCTATGGGGCCGGGGACACCGAGGCCGACCCCGAGCACCTTGTCCACGCCGATGCCGGTCGACTCGATCAGCTGGGCGACCAGCTGCTCGGCCCGGTCGAAGCCCTGGGACGCGGAGGCGTCCACGTCGATCGGCTCGGACTGCTCGGCCAGCACCTGGTGTGCCAGGTTCCCCACCGCGACCCGCAGGTGGGAGTGTCCGAAGTCGACGCCCACGACGATGCCGACATCGCCGGACAGCGCAACGCTGCGGGCCCGTCTTCCTCCGGAGGAGGTAGGCGTGACCTGCACCGTTCCGTTGTCCCGCAGCTCCCGGACGATATTGGAGACCGTGGCGGCGGACAGCCCGGTACTCCGGGCGATCTCCGCCTGGGTGAGCGAGCCTGCCAGCCGTACGGCGCGGACCACACGCTCTAGGTTGGCCCGGTGCAGCGATGACTGCGATCCCGGAGTCTCCACGACCATCCACTCCTGCCTCGGCAGGCGGTACTAACCGCCGCCCGAACGGACGAGGCCGCACCAGTGAGACCCCGTCGTCTACAACATGTGAACCCTAAGCTGAGCCTTTAGGGTGATGTCCCGTCAAGGGCTGAGACCATTCTGCGACGGAAAGCCCGATGCGTCATAGGTCGCCCGTGCCCGCTCAGCACCTCAGGACGTCACGGAGGGAAGACGTGTCGCGGCGCAGCAGCTCGTCCTCGACGAAGGTGACCTCGTAGTCGTTCCCCCCTCCGGTCATCCGCAGGACGAGCCGGCCGTCGTCCGCGATCACCGCCGTCGCCGGCCCGCCCGTCGATTCGTCCCGGCCGGCGAGCACCCAGCCGAGATCCGGATCCCGCCGCACGTACACAAGGTGATCGCGCCCGATGCCCGCCCGGGCGAGCACCGCCGCGTCCACCCCGGGCGCCGCCAGCGGATCGTGTGCCTCCGGCAGACCGTCCGTACCCGTCCGCTGGAGCAGGGCGATCTTGACCGCCCGGCGCAGTCGCGGGTCCCGGGTCTCGGCCAGGAAGCGGCCGAGCACCTCGGTCTCCGCCTCGTTCCGCGCGAAGCCGCCCGCGTAGCTGGAGGCCCGGACGCGGTAGACGTACGAGGGGTCCGCCGGCTTGCTGACGACCGCGCCCGCGGCGACCAGCCGCAGCCACAGGTCCCACTCCTCGCCGTAGGCGATCTTCCGGAAGCCGCCGACCTTGTCGTACAGCGCCCGGCTGTACAGCGCGCCGACCACGACGTAGTTCTGTGCGAGCAGCTGGACGAGCTGGTCGCCGGGGAGCGGCAGCCGCCCCTTGGTGTACGTGCCGGGGACGAACGGCCCGCGGCCCGTCCAGGTCAGCGGGCGGGGGCTGATCAGCCCCGGGCCGGCGTCGTAGGCGTCGCACATCGCCTCGACGTGGTGCGGAAGGAAGGCGTCGTCGCCGTCGAGCTGGCACACCAGGTCGGTGT
The DNA here is from genome assembly GCF_023701715.1 of Streptomyces sp. RKAG337. NCBI lineage: Bacteria > Bacillati > Actinomycetota > Actinomycetes > Kitasatosporales > Streptomycetaceae > Streptomyces > Streptomyces sp. RKAG337. The sequence continues at coordinate 1,577,908 of NZ_JAJOZA010000001.1, forward strand.
CGAGCCGCTCGATCCCGGTCCCCCGGGCGCCCCAGACGCCGAGCCGGCGACTGTTGCGGACCAGCGTCAGCGGCAGCACCCCGCTCCAGCGCTCCACGCGCCGCACGGTGTCGTCGTCGGAGCAGTCGTCCACGACGACGATCCGGTCGACGGGCCGGGTCTGCATGGCCACCGACCCCAGGGCCTGGTCGATGAAGTCCGAGGAGTTCATGGCGGGGACGATGACGCCGACCGTCGGTCGGTCAGTGGGACGCGACACGGAACTGGGGCCTTTCGACGATGTAGTAGTGCGGGAGAACGACATCGGGCAGGACGGAGAGCGCCGCTTCGTACGCGCGCCGCACCTCCCCGACGGTGACGGGCCGGCCGCCGTCACCCCTTGGCTGCGGGACCACCCGCGCCGTCACCCGGGGCACGCCGCCGGTGTCCCGGTCGACGAGCAGTTCGGCGCCGGCCACCGGTTCCAGGCCGAGCAGGGCCCGGCGCATGGCACCGAGATCGGCCCAGGAGGAGTCGGTCAGCAGCCAGTCGTCGCCCCTTGCCAGGGGCCGGACGAGGTAGCCGTCCGGCGACGCCGCCATCGGCACCCCGGGACTGCGGGCGGACTCGGTCAGCAGCGTCTCCATGTCCAGGAGCAGCCCGCGGACGTCGTCCCTGGGCAGGTACGCGGTGTCCGCGACGAGTCGGTGCACCGTGCGCGGGCCGTCCGGCTCCGCGCTCACGTTGTAGTAGAGCTTCAGCGCCGGCAGGGCGAACGGCGGCGCCCAGGAGAAGGAGCGGTCGTCCGCGCTCTCCCGCTCCGCCGTGTCCTCTGTTTCCTCCGGTGTCCGGGTCCGTTGTGCCGGGTCGCCGAACAACAGGGTGGTGTCGTTGTGCAGGACGGACAGGTCCAGTCGCAGTCCCCGCGCCGCGCCCGCCGCCGCGATCAGCCCGTCGAGGTCCGCCGGGTCGTACTGGGCCCTGGCGTACCCGCGCAGCGTGTCCTTGTGGGTGGCGCGGACGACGTCGTCGAACGCGGGCCCGGAGACCTCCGGGCAGAGCAGGACATCGGAGGCGAGCGGGGCGACCATGCCCTGCCGGTCCGCGCCGACCCGGTTGGCGAAGATGGTCTTCAGCGCGCAGCGGGTGGTGCCGTTGCGGCGCGCGAGGAGCGTCGCGAACGCCGCGAGGTGGACGGTCGCCGTGCTCACCTGACAGCGCAGGGCGATCGTCCGGGCGGCGGCGTCCATCGGGGCGGAGCGCAGCTCGCCGTGCGCGGCGCCGGGATCGCCCGACGCCCCCGCGAACATGGACCGCGGGGCGCCGTCGAGGACCTTGCGCACATACGCGCCCGACCGGCGGTTCATCGCCCGGCCCCGCTCGGACTGCTCCTGCTCCGCCAGATCCAGCGGCTGGGTGCGCGGCGCCCCGGCCGGATCCGCGGCGGGCCGGCCCGCCAGCCGGTCCCGCAGGTCCTGTTCCAGGATCCGCAGCGCCCAGCCGTCCAGCGCCACGTGGGAGAGATAGAGGAGGACGCGGAACGGCGCTCCCCCGGGCGCCAGCAGCAACGTGACCCGGATCCCCCATTCGTGTGACAGGTCGAAGCCGGATTCCGCCATCCGGGTGTGCAGCCGGACGGTCTCGGCCTCGGGGTCGGCGCCGGCCGCCATGCGGTCGATCCGGACGGGCAGCCGTCCCTCCCCCTGGACCGACTGCCGGGGCGGCGCGCCGTCCACTCCGGGGAGGTAGACGGTGCGCAGGCTCTCGTACCCGGCCACCACCTGCCGCAGGGCGGCCAGCACGTCCTCGGTGGTGGAGGTGCCGTCCAGCTCCACGAAGTACTTGATGTTGTAGTCGTAGCCGTGCGCCTCGGTCCTGCTCAGCACCGCCTCGTAGATCACCCGCTGGCCCCATGTCAGGGGCGCCTGGGCGGAGCGCAGCCCGGTGAAGTCCAGCTGGAACGTCTGCGCGTCGCTCACCCCGCGCTCCCGGCGGTCGGCAGCGGCGAGGCGGTCAGCAGGGCGGGCAGTCCGGCGAGTGACGCCAGCGCGGCACCCGGGGCGCCGCCCACCAGATAGGTGGTGATGCCCGCCGCCTCCCCCTGCCGGACGTCGTGCGCGGTGTCCCCGGCGAAGACCACCTCGGCCGCGGAGAGTCCCAGCAGCCCGCGGGCCCGGTGCAGACCTTCCGGGGCCGGTTTGGGCTGGTCCACGTCCTCGCGGGCGACCAGCAGCGGGACGTCGAGGCCCGCGGCGGTGAGCAGCAGGGCCGCGGCGGCCCGGGAGCGGCCGGTGCACACCCCGAGGGCGAGGCCCAGCGCGGCCAGCGCCTCGATCGCCTCGGCGGCGCCCGGCCGGGGCGGCGCGGGCGCGGCCGCGAGCGCGACCGGGAAGTGCGCGTTGTAGGCCGCCATCGCCCGCTCCGCGAGCGGCTCGCCGGCCAGCCGGGCGAGCGTCGCCAGATCGGTCGCGGCCGACCGGGTCGCGATGAGGGCCGCGCTCGGCCGCGGCAGCCCGAGGTCCTGGCACGCCGCGCGCAGACAGCGCACATGCACGCCCCGGGAGTCCACGAGCGTTCCGTCGAGATCGAGGATGACGCCCCGGACCGTCATATGCGTTCGCTTCCTGAAGGGTCGGGAGTCCGCACCGTTGCGTTGCCGGACTGCTCTGCCGAGGGGGGAGAAGCCGCAGGTGGAGGGGCGGACGCGGCGGCCAGTTCGGTCACCGCGAGCAGTGCGTTGACCGGGCCGGCCGCGAGCGCGGCGCCCGATCCCATGCCGAGCCGCATCTCCAGGTCGAGCACCGGCTTCAGCCCCATCTCGTCCAGCAGCATCCGGTGGGCGGGTTCGGTGGAGACATGGGAGGCGACCAGGTACTCGCGGACCTGCGGGCACAGCCGGCAGGCGATCAGCGCGGACACCGCCGTCATACAGCCGTCGAGCACCACGAGGCAGCCGCGGGCGGCGGCGGCCAGGATCAGGCCGACATTGCCGCACAGCTCGTAGCCGCCGAGCGCGGCGAGCTGCCGGACCGGATCCCCGCCGTGGACCGGCTCGCCGGCGAGCCCGGACGTGCGCTCCAGCGCCTGCTGCACCAGCCGCGCCTTGAGCCGGACGGTCTCCTCGCCGACGCCGGAACCCCTGCCCGCGAGGTCCCCCGGATCGGCCCCGAGCAGCCGGGCGGCCAGCGCGGCGGCCGACGTCGTGTTGCCGACGCCGATCTCACCGCAGGCGGCCATGCTCCCGGCGGGGAAGACCTCGTGGGCGAACCGGGCGCCGGCCTCGATCGCGTCCAGCGCCCGCCCATAGGTCATCGCGTCGGCACGGGTGATGTCCGCCGTGCCGTTCCCGACCTTGTAGCGGTGGTCCCTGGTGTCGGTGCGCAGCCCCAGGTCCGCGGCCGCCACCCGGCCGCCCACCCGGGAGGCGAGCGCGCAGACGGGCGCCCGTCCCGCGACGATCTCCGCGAAGAGCAGGGCCGTGGACTCCGGCTGGTGGGCGGAGACTCCGTGCTCCGCCACCCCGTGGTCGCCCGCCAGCACCGAGACCACGACGGGCAGTGGCCGGACGCGGTGCGTCCGCAGGATTCCCGCGACCTGCCAGCCGATCTCGTCGAGGCGGCCGAGGCTGCCGGCCGGTCGGGATCCCGTCGCGGCGACCAGCCGTGCCAGCCGCGCGGTCCGCCGGTCGAACGCGCCGACCGCGTCGGTCAGTGCGCCCAGCCGTTCCTCCGGCAGCGCTCCGGCACGCTCGCCGGCACCACCGTGGGCACCGCCGTCGGCACGGTCACCGGCGCCGTGCCCGCTCCCGTCCGCCGCCCTCGAAACCTCCACCAGCCCTCCCCCGTCGAAGCGTTCACCGCGGCCGCTCCCCCGGCCCCGGCCGCGGCCGGGCCACACAGTACGCGGCGGTTTTGCCGATGTCACGAGGTGATCCCCAGCGCTCGGGAGCTGTCCGGGAGGCCGTTCAGGGACCGCGCCACAAGTCCAAGCGCTCTTCACGGAAAGCCCTTTCGCCCCGACCGGGCCCGCTGTTACGCTCGCGCCCTCAACCGGTCTAGACAACTTACCGGCTGAGTACGGGGCGATCCTGCCATGGCGTGGGAGAGGGACGATGATTTCACGGGAGACAGTCGTGGCGGCGCTCGTCGGCCGCCTCGCGGAAACCCTGCCGGAAGCGCGCGGTGCCGCGCTCCAGGAGACGGACGATCTGCGGCAGTTCGCCGGATTCGACTCCCTGGGAATCCTGGAGACCCTGGTGTGGCTGGAGTCGGAGTTCGACATCACCATCCCGGACGAGGACCTGGACGTGGAGAACTTCCAGTCGGTCGGCCGGATGGCCGACTTCGTCCTCACCCACCGCTGACCGGCTCTTGACCGGATATCCAGGAGGAGCAGTGGCGGACGCCGGATTCTTCGCGGCGGTTCGGGACGGGGCGGGACGGGGCGACGCCGTCGCCCTCATCTCCGGCAAGCGGGCCTGGACCTACCGTGAGCTGATCACCTCGGCGGAAGTCTTCGCCGGGCACCTCGGGCGGCACCCCACCGCGGGAGTTCCGGTGGTCGTGGACGTCGCCGACGCGGCCGTCCGCGCGGTGGTCACCCTCGCCGCGGACCTGGCCCAACTGACCGTCCTGCACAGCGATCCCGGGGCGCCCACCGACTTCGGCGGGCTCGTCGTCGGGGACAGCGCGACGCTCCAAGAGCCATCGCAACCGTCGGAGCCGTCGGAACCACCGCATCCGTCGGAGCCGCCCGCCGTGCGGACGTCGGACGGCGGTGTCGAGCTGTGGACGCACACCCGGGCCGCCACCCACAGCCTGGCCGGCATCCCGGCCCGCTCGCAGATCTTCCTCACCTCCGGATCCACCGGAACGCCCACCGGCGTGGTCCGGCCGGCCGCCACCGTCCTCACGGACGCGCACCGGATCGCGGCGTTCATGGGATACGGGCAGGGCCTGCCGGCCGTCGTCAGCACCCTGTCCTTCCACTGCTACGGCTTCGCCTACGGCATCGCCGCGCCCCTGCTGCACGGCACCCCGGTCCGGCACGTCCCCTCCCGGTCCATACCGTCCCAACTGGCCCGCGCGGTGCGCGAGCACGGGGCGGGGACGCTGGTCGGGCTGCCCTTCCAGTTCCAGCTGCTGGCGGGCATCGCCGCACCGCTGGACTTCGGGGAGCTGCGGATGGCGGTCTCCTCGGGCGCCCCGCTGCCCCCGGCCACGGCCGGCGCCATCACCGGGCGGTACGACTTCGCCCTCTACAACGCGTACGGGTCCTCGGAGACCGGGGCGCTCTCCGCGGCGCTCAGCACCGGGGAGCAGCTGCCGGGCGAGGTCGGCACGCCGTTCCCCGGCGTCTTCCCCCGGCTGGTCCCGGTCGACGGCGTGTCCGGCGGCGGTGAACTGCAGCTGCGCACCGACGCGTTGGCGGCGGGCTACACCGGCACCGACGGGCTGCTCCCGCTCGACTTCGACGGCGACTGGTACCGCACCGGCGATCTGGCCCGGATCGAGGACGGCGGCATCCGGATCAACGGCCGGCTGAAGAACATCATCAACGTCGCGGGCAAGAAGGTCAGCCCGGCGGAGATCGAACGGGTGCTGGCCCGGCACCCCGCGGTGACCGACGTCCAGGTGGTCGCGGCCCCCGACGACGTACGCGGCCAGGTACCGGCCGCCCGCATCGTCACCGGCTCCGACCTCACCGTCGCGGAACTGCTCGCGTGGTGCCAGTCCCGGCTGGCCCCGCACCAGATGCCGCGGCGGATCAGCTTCCTGGACGAGATCCCCCGGTCGGCGATGGGCAAGCCGCTCAGGGGACCGGAACCGAGCTAGCCATGGAGAACTCCGCTCCCGGTATCCACCGCACCGCACGCGGCACGTTCATGGAACTGCCCCCGCAGACCCGCATGCTGCTGGAGAGCGAGGGATCGACCACGATCCTGCTGGAGTCACTCATCGCCTGCCGGCTCACCGTCCGCGTCGACTCCCAGCTCCCGGTGGACGCCGGCTCCCTGGACCGCCGGATCCGCGACGAGCTGGGGCTGTCGCCGCACGCGAAGCCGGTGCTCCGCAGGTCCGCGCTGCTCACCCCGGCCGGGGAGGTCGTCAGCAGCAACCGTGTCGTCTTCGACGGGTCGGCCGTGCCGTGGCTGGCGGACAGCCAGGACTCCACACCGCTGGGCCGTGAACTGCGCGCCCGCAACTCCATGCAGCACCGCGTCATCCTCGACAACGGGCTGGCGAGCTGGCCGCCGGGCGGGGCCGGTACGCCCTGCGCGTTCAAGGAGTACATCATCAACTGCTCCGACGGCAGCCGCATCCACCTGCACGAGACGTTCAGCCCGCACTTCGTCCCGGTGCCCGGGCGATGAGCTGGGACGGGGTGCCCGAAGCGTTCCAGGAGTGGTGGACCAAGCGCGCCAGGGCGGGCTGGTTCGACGTCACCCGGATTCCGTTCGACGAGATGGAGGGCTGGTCCTTCGACGAGCCGACCGGGAACCTGGTCCACGGGAGCGGGAAGTTCTTCTCGGTGGAAGGGCTGCGGGTGACCGACGGGGACGGCCGCGGCACCTGGGCCCAACCGGTGATCCACCAGCCGGAGTTCGGTGTCCTCGGCATCCTCGTGAAGGACTTCGACGGGGTCCCGCACTGTCTGATGCAGGCGAAGATGGAACCCGGCAACATCAACACCCTGCAGCTGTCCCCCACCGTGCAGGCCACCCGCAGCAACTACACCCGGGTGCACGGCGGCCAGCCGACCCGCTACCTCGACCACTTCCGCGGTCCCGGCCGCGGGCAGGTCCTGGTGGACACCCTGCAGTCCGAGCAGGGCACCTGGTTCTGGCACAAGCGCAACCGCAACATGGTGGTGCGGGTGACCGAGGACGTTCCGCTGCACGAGGACCACCAGTGGATCGCCTGGGACGACCTGCGGCGGATGCTGCGCGTCGACGACCTCGTCAACATGGACAGCCGCTCGGTGATCGCCTCGCTGCCCTTCCCCCCGGGCCCCGGTTCTGCCGGGGCCGCGCACCACGCCATGAGCCACGTCCTCAGCTGGTTCACCGAGGCCAAGACCCGCTGCGACTGGTCCGCGCGGCTGGTGCCGCTGACCGGCGTGCCGGGCTGGACCCGGTCCGCGCGGCGGATAGGCGACGAGGCCGGGGACCGCTTCGACGTCATCGCGGTACGGGTGCAGGCCGGGAACCGGGAAGTGCCCGGCTGGACACAGCCGCTGCTCGCGCCCCGCGGCCTGGGACTCGCGGCGTTCCTCGTCCGCCGGATCGACGGCGTACCGCATCTGCTCGCCCGCGCCGGGCACGAGCCGGGGCTGCTGGACCGGGTCGAGATCGCGCCCACCGTGCAGCTCCCCGACGCGGCGGCGGGCGGCTTCGGCGGGGCGCCGCCGTTCCTCGACGTGGTGCTGGGTGCCTCGCAGGACCAGGTGCGCTTCGACACGGTGCTGTCCGAGGAGGGCGGCCGTTTCTACCACGCCAGGACCCGCTACCGGCTGATCGAGGTGGGTGACGAGGTGCCGGTGCGGGTGCCGGAGGACTTCTGCTGGACGACCGTGTCCCAGCTGATGGAACTGGTGGGTCACGGCCATTATCTGAACGTGGAGGCGCGCACCCTGCTCGCCTGTGCGCGGAGCCTGTGACCGGCGGCGCGCTGAGGAACGTGTGAAGGGGAACCCCGATGAGCGAGCCAGAACCGGCCTCCGGCGTCCTGCGGCTCGGGGTGCTGGGCTGCGCCGACTTCGCCTGGCGCAAGATGCTGCCCGCGATCGCCACCGTCCCGGGGCTCCGGATCACGGCGCTGGCCAGCCGCGACCCCGCGAAGGCGGCACGCTTCGCGGACCGCTTCGGCGGCGAGCCCGTCACCGGGTACGAGGCGCTGCTGGAGCGGGAGGACGTCGACGCCGTGTACGTGGTCCTGCCCACCGGCCTGCACCACACATGGGCGATGCGGGCGCTGGCCGCCGGCAAGCACGTACTGGCCGAGAAGTCCCTGACGACGGGGGCCGAGGAGGCCGCGGAACTGGTGGCCGCGGCGCGGGACCACGGTCTGTGGCTGATGGAGAACTTCCTCTTCCTCCACCACTCCCAGCACCCGGCCGTGCGCGAGCGGATCGACGCCGGCGCGATCGGTGCACCGCGGGTCTTCAGCGCCGCCTTCGGCGTCCCGCCGCGCCCCGCCGGGGACATCCGCAACAGCCCGGAACTCGGCGGCGGCGCCCTGCTGGACGTGGGTGCCTACACCGTCCGTGCGGCGACGTACTTCCTCGGCCCCGATCTCACCCTGGCCGGCTCCCAGCTGCGGATCGACGGGCGCACGGGGGTGGACGTGGGCGGCAGCGCCCTGTTCCACACGCCCGCGGGCGTCTCGGCGGAGCTCTCCTTCGGCTTCGACTCCTCCTACCGCACCACTTACGCGCTGTGGGGCAGCGAGGGCCGGATCAGCGTGGACCGGGCCTTCACCCCGCCCGCCGATCTGCTGCCGTCGGTGCGCTGGGAGCGGCAGGACTCGGTGCAGGATCTGGTCCTGCCGGCCGACGACCAGTACGCCAACGGGGCCCGGGCGTTCGCCCACCGCGTGCTGACGGGTGCGCCCTTCGACGCGTACGGGGAGTCGCTGGTGCACCAGGCGGCGCTGCTGGAGCAGATCAGGGACCGGGCGCACCACGTGACGGTCTAGAACCGTTACCCGACGCCGTTCAGGTCGGGCCCCAGCCGGTGCCCCGCGTCCAGGTCCGCGATCGCCGCCAGGTCCGCGTCGTCCAGGGTGAAGCCGAGCAGGTCCGTGTTCCGCCGGATCCGGGCCGGGTCGGCCGAGCGGGGGATCGCGATGTGGCCGAGCTGCAGATTCCAGCGCAGGACGACCTGGGCGGCGGTCACCCCGTACCGCCCGGCGATGGCGGTGAGCACCGGCAGCGCGAGCACCTCGCCCTGTCCGAGGGGGCTGTACGCCTCGGTGGCGATGCCCCGCGCACGGTGGTGGGCCCGCAGTGCGGGCCGCTGGTACCAGGGGTGCAGCTCGATCTGGTTGACGGCCGGGACGATGCCGGATCCGGCCGCCAGCCGTTCGAGGTGCGGGATACAGAAGTTGGAGACACCGATGGCGCGGGCGCGCCCCTCGGCGTGGATCCGTTCCAGCGCCCGCCAGCTCTCCGGGTACAGCTCGCGGGCCGGCTGGGGCCAGTGGATCAGGTACAGGTCGACGTACTCCAGGCCGAGCGCGGCCAGCGAGGCGTCGAAGGCGCGCAGCGTCCGGTCGTGGCCCTGGTCGGCGTTCCACAGCTTGGTGGTGACGAAGAGGTCGGCGCGCGGCAGCCCCGAGGCGGCGAGCGCCCGGCCGGTCCCGCGCTCGTTGGCGTACACCGCGGCGGTGTCGATGCCGCGGTAGCCGCATTCCAGTGCCGTCGACACCGCGACAGCGGCCTGGGCGTCGGTCAGATGACCGACGCCCAGGCCGAGCTGTGGCATCGCGGTGCCGGTGTTGAGGGTGACGCGCGGAAGACCGCTCACGCCGCCCCCGTCCGTCCCCGGCGCCGGGTGACTACTTGAGCGCACCGGCGGTGAGGCCGGCCTGGATCTGCTTCTGGAAGACGACGTAGACGGCGAGCACCGGGAGCATCGCGATGGCGAGGCCGGCGAAGAGGGCCGCCCAGTCGCCGGCGTAGCCCTGCTGGACCGCAAGATCAGCCAGGCCCTGAGTGAGCAGGTAGTTCTTCTGGTCGCCCTGATTGAGGACGATCGGCAGCAGGTACTGATTCCACTGACCCAGCACATTGAAGACGCCGATGCTGATGAGCCCCGGCTTCGACATCGGCAGCATGATCTGGAAGAAGGTCCGCGTGTGCGAGGCTCCGTCGACCAGTGCCGCTTCCGCCACCGTGGTCGGCAGCGTCCGGAAGAACGATGTCATGAAGAACACGGTGAACGGCAGCGAGTAGGCGATGTAGACCAGGATCAGCCCCGGAAAGGTGTTGAGCAGGCCCATGCTCTTCGTGACGAAGAAGAGCGGGACCAGCACCATCACGACCGGGAAGGCCATGCCGCTGACGAAGAGAAAGTAGATGAACCGGTTGCCGGGGAATTCGAAACGCGCCAGGACATAGGCCGCCATCGACCCCAGAATCATCGTGCCGACCGTCGAGAAACCGACCACGATGGCGGAGTTGATGAAGTACTGCCCGATGCTCGCTTCGCTCCAGGCGTGACTCCAGTTCTCGAAGTGCGGGTGAGTGGGGAGCGACCACGGGTGGGCGAGGATATCGCCCGAGGTCTTGAGCGAACTCCACAACACCCAGAGCATGGGCACGCCGACCATGATTCCCCACAGGAAGAGGAACCCGTGCGAGAAGACGTTGAGCACGCCGCCTTCGCTGCGCCGCCAGTTCCGGCGGGCCTTTCCGGCAGCCGGGGCCGCGGAAGTCTGATTTTCCACCGATACGGTGTTCGCCGTCATCGCGCCACCCCTTAGAACTCGATACGCTCGCGGCGCGACAGCCGCATGCTGAGAATGGCGAACACCAGTGTCACGATCAGCATGGCGACACCGATCGCCGCCGCGGAACCGTATTGGCTGTTGTCCCGGAACGCCGTCTTGTACAACAGCAGCGGCAGTACGTCGGTGCTTTCGTCGGGCCCGCCGAGGTTCACCGACATCAGCTGGACGAAGGCGAAGCCGTCCATGGCCATGATGCCCATGTAGACCCAGCCGGTGGCCACCGTGTCACGCAGCAGCGGCAGCGTGATCCTGAAGAACGTCGCGGCGCGCTCGGCGCCGTCCAGCCGTGCGGCCTCGTAGAGCTCGGTCGGGATGGAGGCCATCCCGGCGGAGAAGAGGACGACGAAGAAGCCGACGTTCGCCCAGATCATGACGACCATGATGCAGGCCAGCGCGGTGGACTTGTCCCCCAGCCACGCGTGCTGCAGCGAATCGAGACCCACGCTTCCCAGCAGGGAATTCAGAAGCCCGTCACTCGGGTCCGGGTTGTAGATCTGCTGCCAGAGGACCGCGATGATCGTGACCGACAACACCTGCGGGAAGAAGAAGACCACCTTGTAGATGGACGATCCCCGCACGCCGGAGACCCCCGCAGAGCTTCCCCTGCGGCGGCCTCCGACGTTGAGCATGAAGGCGAAGAACAGACCGAGCGACAGCGTCACCAATGGCACCACCAGCAGCATGATGATGTTGTGCGACAACGCCTTCCAGAACAGGTCGTTGTGGATGAGCTTCTGATAGTTGTCCAACCCGACCCAGTTCTGCTCGGGTGTGATACCGCTCCAGTCCGTCATCGAGATCTTGAAGTCCTGGACGAAGGGCGAGATCACGAGGACCCCGTACAGCGCCAGAGGAATCGCCAGAAACCCGATGATGAACCGGTACTTGCCATGTCGCATGTCGCCGGTCGCTCTCGTCTCAGCCAGTGGAAGTGAAGCAGCGTCAGGCGTGCTTGAACTTCGGGATCGCGGAGTCCTTCGCGGTCGCGTCCGAGGCCGCCTGCGCCTTGGTGATCCACTCAGCGGCCTTGATCTTGCCGGAGAGCAGGTCGAGGGTCAGGTTGCCGATCGTCTCTTCGTTCAGCTTCTTGTACCAGTCGCCGAGCCGCGGGTTCACGACGTTGGCGGCGGCGGCCTTGAGGCCCGCGCTCGCGGAGGCGAGACCCGGGGTCAGGGTCAGGCCCTCCTCGGCGCCCGCGACGGCGGTCAGGGACTTCAGGGACTCGGTGAAGGCCTTGGCCTGGGCCTTGCTCAGCATGATGCGGAGCAGCTCCATGCCGCCGGCCGGGTTCTTGCCGTCCTTGGCGACGATGAAGGGCTCACCGGCCGCGGCGCGGATCGCACCGTACGGAAGCTTGTCGCTGGCGGCACCCTGGATCGGGCCGACCGCCAGGTCGAAGTCCTTCGACATGGTGGGCGCTGCCTCGTTCTCCACCCAGGAACCGTTCGGGATGAAGGCGGCCTTGCCCTTCGTCCAGTCGGTCTGCGCCTGGATGTGGGTCTTGCCCTCGGAACCCTGGAGGATGTAGCCCTTGGCGGCCAGCTCCTCGTAGTACGCGATGACACCCTTGACCGCGTCGGTCTGGAACGCCTTCGGCTCCAGGTTGTCGATGGCGTTGATGCCCTCGACGCCGCCGGCCTTGGCGATCTGGGCGAAGATGTCGAAGTGCACGTAGTACGGGTACTTGCCCGGGTACGTGTAGGGCGCGATGCCCGCGGCCTTGATCTTCTCGAACAGCGCGAGCTGCTCGGTGAGGGTCTGCGGGTACGTCCAGCCCTTCTCCTTGAAGAGCTTGTTGGAGTACCAGGTGCCGTAGACGGTGAACGCGTAGTTGAGCGCGTACACCTCCTTGCCGCCGTACTGGCCCTGCTCGATGGTGCCGGCGATCAGGGTGTCGCGGACCTTCTTGGCCGGGTCGTCGAAGGACGCGGCGTCGAGCAGCGGGGTGAGGTCGACGAGCTTGCCCTGCTTGGCGAGCGCCGCGGTGTCCAGGTTGTCGGCACCCGAGTTGTCCATGACGTCGGGCGGGCTGCCACCGGCGAAGCGCGGCTGCAGCTTCGGGCCCAGGGCCTGGGTACCCGTGTGCTTGACCGTCGTCTTGTAGGTGGTGTTGTAAGCCGTCTCGGCGTTCTTGACGTAGTCGTCGCCGAAGCCGCCCTTGAAGATGAACGCCTCGAGAGGCGCGCCCTCCTTGACACCGAGCGGGTTCTTGGCGGACACCGTGCCCGTCTCCTTGGGCTTGTCGGTCTTGTCACCGCTGTCGGAGGCACATGCGGTGAGGAAAGATGCCGACGGTACGGCGACCAGGCCAACGGCCATCGCGCGCTTGACCAGATCCCGGCGGTTCAGTTCGGATCCCATGCTCAAGTCCTCGCCCTCTACAGGACTCATGCGGTGCAGCGGAATCCGCCGGCGCCCGCGAACAGATGAAGCTTCAGTGATGCTGCCATCCACCGGAGGGGTGGTCCTGCCACGAGCGGGCGTTTTCGGCCCGTCGATCCCCCCGCCCGGCCCGCGCTCGCGGGCTTCCCTGGACGCGACAGGTATAGTCCACTTCTCGTTGAGAGGGCAAGATCGAAAGCCCGTTTGGCCGTGAAGCTTTCCCGAGTTGAGACCTGGCCGAAACGCGGAGGAGCAGACTCCGTTTCTGGAACCACCTCGAACAGTAGGCATTTGCCTTCACTTATCTACCATTGATCACCCCTCTCGCGTTCACTTCTTGAAGGACAAATGCGGACGGACCGCACCCCGGGGTGAGGGGGTGCGGTCCGTCCGGACGGCCGTGGCGGGCCGTCCCGGCCCGTGTCGGGCGGTGCTTACTTGGTGATCAGCGAGCGCAGCACGTACTGCAGGATGCCGCCGTTGCGGTAGTAGTCCGCCTCGCCGGGGGTGTCGATGCGCAGCTTGGCGTCGAACTCCACGTCGCCGGCCGTCACCTTCACCGTCTCCGGGATCCCGCCGTCGTTCAGCGCGGTCACGCCGGTGAAGGAGAAGGTCTCCTCGCCGGTGAGCCCCAGGGAGGCCGCGGTCACGCCCTCCGGGTACTGCAGCGGCAGGACGCCCATGCCGATCAGGTTCGAGCGGTGGATGCGCTCGTAGGACTCGGCGATGACGGCCTTGACGCCGAGCAGCGCGGTGCCCTTGGCGGCCCAGTCGCGGGACGAGCCCGAGCCGTACTCCTTGCCCGCCAGGATGACCAGCGGGATGCCGGCGGCCTGGTAGTTCTGCGAGGCGTCGTAGATGAACGACACCGGGCCGCCCTCGACGGTGAAGTCGCGGGTGAAGCCGCCCTCGGTGCCCGGTGCGATCTGGTTGCGCAGCCGGATGTTCGCGAAGGTGCCGCGGATCATGACCTCGTGGTTGCCGCGGCGCGAGCCGTAGCTGTTGAAGTCACGGCGCTCGACCTTGTGCTCGGTGAGGTACTTGCCGGCCGGGGTGTCGGCCTTGATCGCACCGGCCGGGGAGATGTGGTCGGTGGTGACCGAGTCGCCCAGCCGGGCCAGCACCCGGGCGCCGGTGACGTCGGTGACCGGGGTGGTCTCCATCGTCATGCCGTCGAAGTACGGGGGCTTGCGGACGTAGGTGGACTCGGCGTCCCACTCGAACGTGTTGCCGGTCGGGATCGGCAGCGCCTGCCACTGCGCGTCACCCGCGAAGACGTCCTGGTAGGACTTGTTGAACATGTCCTCGCCGATGGAGTTCGCCACGACGTCGTTGACCTCGGCCTCGGTCGGCCAGATGTCCTGCAGGAAGACCGGCTTGCCCTCGGTGTCGGTGCCGATGGCGTCCTTGGTGATGTCCACCTTCATGGAGCCCGCGATGGCGTACGCGACGACCAGCGGCGGCGACGCCAGGTAGTTCATCTTGACGTCGGGGTTGATCCGGCCCTCGAAGTTGCGGTTGCCCGAGAGCACCGAGGTGACGGCCAGGTCGTGCTCGTTGATCGCCTTCGAGATCTCCTCGTCCAGCGGACCGGAGTTCCCGATGCAGGTGGTGCAGCCGTACCCGACGAGGTTGAAGCCCATCTTGTCGAGGTACGGGGTGAGGCCGGCCTTGTCGAAGTAGTCCGTGACGACCTTCGAACCCGGGGCGAGGGTGGTCTTGACCCACGGCTTGCGGGTCAGGCCCCTCTCGACCGCCTTCTTCGCCACGAGCGCGGCGGCGACCATGACGTAGGGGTTCGAGGTGTTGGTGCAGGAGGTGATCGCGGCGACGGTGACGGCGCCGTGGTCGATCTCGAAGGACGTGCCGTCCGCGAGGGTGACCAGGGTCGGACGGCTCGGGACGCCGTTCGTGGACGCCGGGGAGTCGGAGGCCGGGAAGGACTCCTTGCCTGCCTCGTCGTCGTCCTCGACGTAGTTGCGTACGTCGCGGGCGAACTGCTGCGAGGCGTTGGCGAGGACGATGCGGTCCTGCGGGCGCTTCGGGCCGGCGATGGAGGGGACGACCGTGGAGAGGTCGAGCTGCAGCTTCTCCGAGAAGTCCGGCTCGGCGGCCGGGTCCAGCCACAGGCCCTGGGCCTTGGCGTACGCCTCGACGAGCGCGACCTGCTGCGCGTCGCGGCCGGTCAGCCGCAGGTACTTCAGGGTCTCGTCGTCGATCGGGAAGATCGCGGCGGTGGAGCCGAACTCCGGCGACATGTTGCCGATGGTGGCGCGGTTGGCGAGCGAGGTGGCGGCGACGCCCTCACCGTAGAACTCGACGAACTTGCCGACGACGCCGTGCTTGCGCAGCATCTCGGTGATCGTCAGCACCAGGTCGGTGGCGGTGGTGCCGGCCGGCAGCTCGCCGGTCAGCTTGAAGCCGACGACGCGCGGGATGAGCATCGACACCGGCTGGCCGAGCATCGCTGCCTCGGCCTCGATGCCGCCCACGCCCCAGCCCAGCACACCCAGGCCGTTGACCATGGTGGTGTGCGAGTCGGTGCCGACGAGGGTGTCGGGGTACGCCTGGCCGTTGCGGACCATGACGGTACGGGCCAGGTGCTCGATGTTCACCTGGTGAACGATGCCGGTGCCCGGCGGCACGACCTTGAACTCGTCGAACGCGGTCTGGCCCCAGCGCAGGAACTGGTAGCGCTCCCGGTTCCGGCCGTACTCCAGCTCCACGTTCTGCGCGAACGCCTCCGGCGTACCGAACTTGTCGGCGATCACGGAGTGGTCGATGACCAGCTCGGCCGGGGCCAGCGGGTTGATGCGGGACGGGTCGCCGCCGAGCTCCTTGACGGCCTCACGCATGGTGGCGAGGTCCACCACGCAGGGCACGCCGGTGAAGTCCTGCATGATCACGCGGGCCGGCGTGAACTGGATCTCCTGGCTGGGCTGGGCGCTCGAGTCCCAGTTGCCGATGGCCCGGATGTGGTCGGCGGTGATGTTCGCGCCGTCCTCGGTGCGGAGCAGGTTCTCCAGCAGGACCTTCAAGCTGTAGGGAAGGCGGGCGGAGCCCTCGACCTTGTCCAGCTTGAAGATCTCGTACGACTCGTCGCCCACCTGCAGCGTGCTGCGGGCGTCGAAGCTGTTCGCCGACACGACAGTCTCCTTCATGCATGTAATTCGCGCGTACCACCGCAATCCTGCCGACACGACCGACACGACTCCATGCCGATCCGCTAAGGTGAGCGCTAGGTTAGGTATGCCTTACCTAGTAGCTCGGTGACTGCGGCGTGGTACGCCTCGGCAGATATCTCGATGTCGAGATAACTCTAGTACATCACCGGTGCGGGGTCATGCCCCGGCACCCCTGTGGCGCTCGCGCGCGCCCGGCGCCATGACCCGGAACCCACTCGTCCATCTGGAGCAATCCTTCACACGATCAGGCACATTAATCTCATATCCGAGATAGTGACCTTGTGTGACGTTGCCGGATCGAGGGCCACCGCGCCACGTCTACCCCGTTCCCGACGATCCACACGCCGCACCTGCCTTTCGCCACACAGCCCCCATCTCATGTGTGAGATACCGTTTGCCACATGATCGATGACTACCTCGCCCGTATCGGCAAGCTCATCCGTGACGCCCGCCAGCACCGCGGCTGGACCCAGTCCCAGCTCGCGGAGGCACTGGGCACCAGCCAGAGCGCGGTCAACCGCATCGAGCGCGGCAACCAGAACATCAGCCTGGAGATGATCGCCAGAATCGGCGAGGCCCTCGACAGCGAGATCGTGTCGCTCGGCTACGCGGGGCCCATGCACCTGCGGGTGGTCGGCGGGCGGCGGCTGTCCGGCGCGATCGACGTGAAGACCAGCAAGAACGCGTGCGTCGCGCTGCTCTGCGCCTCCCTGCTGAACTCCGGGCGCACCACGCTGCGCCGGGTCGCCAGGATCGAGGAGGTCTACCGGATCCTGGAGGTGCTGAACAGCATCGGGGTCCGCACCCGCTGGATCAACGACGGCAACGATCTGGAGATCGTGCCGCCGGCCGAGCTGGACCTCGACGCGATGGACACCGAGGCGGCCCGGCGCACCCGCAGCGTGATCATGTTCCTCGGCCCGCTGCTGCACCGCACCGACCGCTTCCGGATCCCGTACGCCGGCGGCTGCGACCTCGGCACCCGTACGGTGCAGCCGCACATGAACGCGCTGCGCCACTTCGGCCTCGACGTGACGGCCACCGACGGCACCTATCACGCGGTCGTCGAGCGGGCGATCTCCCCCAGCCGGCCCATCGTGCTGACCGAACGCGGCGACACGGTCACCGAGAACGCGCTGCTGGCCGCCGCCCGCAACAACGGCATCACCGTGATCCGCAACGCCAGCTCGAACTACATGGTCCAGGACCTCTGCTTCTTCCTGGAGGAGCTCGGGGTACGGGTCGACGGCGTCGGGACCACCACCCTGACCGTGCACGGGGTCACCGACATCGACCGCGATGTGGACTACGCGCCCTCCGAGGACCCGGTCGAAGCGATGAGCCTGCTGGCCGCCGCCGTGGTCACCGAGTCGGAGCTGACGATCCGCCGGGTGCCGATCGAGTTCCTGGAGATCGAACTGGCCGTCCTGGAGGAGATGGGCCTGGACCACGAGCGCACCGAGGAATACAAGGCCGACAACGGCCGGACCCGCCTCATCGACCTCACCGTGCGCCCGTCCAAGCTCCGCGCGCCCATCGACAAGATCCACCCGATGCCGTTCCCCGGCCTCAACATCGACAACGTCCCCTTCTTCGCCGCCATCGCCGCGACCGCCCAGGGCTCCACGCTCATCCACGACTGGGTGTACGACAACCGCGCGATCTATCTCACCGAGCTCACCCGTCTGGGCGCCGGCGTCAAACTGCTCGACCCGCACCGCGTCCTCGTCGAGGGCCCGACCCGCTGGCGCGCCGCCGAGATGATGTGCCCGCCCGCGCTGCGCCCCGCCGTCGTCATCCTGCTCGCGATGATGGCCGCCGAGGGCACCTCCGTACTGCGCAACGTCTATGTCATCAACCGCGGCTACGAGGACCTGGCCGAGCGGCTCAACACGATCGGCGCGCAGATCGAGACGTTCCGCGACATCTGACCGAGCGCCCGCCCCAGCAGGCCCGGCACCCGCTCCTCGAGGAGCGGGTGCCGGGCCTGATCGCTGTTCGCAGAAGCCCTGACAGCCCCTGACAGCGGTCGTCGACCGTCGTCAGCGCACTGTCCGCGGGCTGTCAGCCGGGCCCGGCATCGTCATGGTCATCGAGAACGACGAGGACCTGACGAGGAGTTGTTGAACATGGGGTACGCGATCCGGGCCGAGGGTCTGGTCAAGAAGTACGGCGACTTCACCGCCCTGGACGGCGTCGACCTGGAGGTCCCGGCCGGCAAGGTCGTCGGCGTCCTGGGTCCCAACGGCGCCGGCAAGACCACCACCGTGCGCATCCTGGCCACGCTGATGCGCCCCGACGCCGGACACGCCAGAATCGGCGGCTACGACATCGTCAAGGACCCGGTCAGGGTCCGGCAGCTGATCGGGCTGACCGGTCAGTTCGCCTCCGTGGACGAGACCCTGTCCGGCGCCGAGAACCTGGTGCTCATCGGACGGCTGCTCGGCCTGTCCCGGCGCGACGCGAAGGCGCGGGCCACCGAGCTCCTGGAGAACTTCTCCCTCACCGAGGCGGCCCGCAAGCCGATCGCCACCTTCTCCGGCGGTATGCGGCGGCGCCTGGACCTGGCCGCCTCCCTGGTCGGCCGGCCGCGGGTGCTCTTCCTGGACGAGCCCACCACCGGTCTGGACCCGCATGCCCGGCAGGAGGTCTGGAACGTCGTACGGCAGCTGGTCGCGGACGGCTCCACCGTGTTGCTGACCACCCAGTACCTCGAAGAGGCCGACCAGCTCGCCGACTCCATCACCGTCTTCGACAAGGGCCGCAAGGTCGCCGAAGGCCGGCCCGGTGAGCTCAAGCGCCGCGTCGGCGGCCAGATCCTCCAGGTCCGGCCCGCCATGGCCGCCGATGTGCCGCAGGTGGCGCAGCTGCTCGCCGAGCTGTCCGGCCACTCCCCCGCGCAGGACTCCGGTGTGCTGACCGTCCCGGCCGACGACCCGCTGCTGGTCGCCGCGGTCGCCCGCCGCCTGGACGGCGCCGGCATCACCGCCGACGAGCTCGGGCTGCGGCTGCCCAGCCTCGACGAGGTCTTCCTCGCCCTGACCGGACACCAGCCCGCCGTCGCCGACGAGCAGCCCGTCGCCGTCTGAGCCACCGGCTCCCCCGTTCCGCGCAGACCTTCCCGAGAGGACCTCCGTCATGAGCACCCAGACCCTCAGCAGCACCCAGCCCCTCGTCGCCCCCGCCGAACTCCCCGGCCGTATCGGGCTCGCGCAGACCGTCCAGCACAGCCTGGCCCTCGCCGGCCGCGGCGTCACCAAGTTCATGAAGTCGCCGATGCAGCTGGTCGATGTGATCCTCACCCCGATCATCAGCCTGCTGATGTTCATCTACCTGTTCGGGGACGCCATGTCGGGCGGCGACACCCACGGCTATCTGCAGCACGTCACCCCAGGCGTCATGGTGATGGCCGTCTTCCAGGCCAGCATCGGCATCGGCGCCTCGCTCAGCGCGGACGCCGGCACCGGGATCTTCGACCGGTTCCGCAGCATGCCGATCGCCCGCTCCAGCCCGCTGATCGGCGCCGTCCTGGCCGACATCGTCCGCTACGTCGCCTGCCTGGGCACCCTGGTCGTGCTCGCGCTGATCATGGGATACCGCGTCGGGACCGACCCGGTCGCCTCGCTCGCCGCGATCGCCCTGCTCATCGGCTTCGCGCTCAGCTTCTCCTGGATCTCGGTGTTCCTCGGCATGCTGATCAAGAACCCCGCCTCCGTGCAGGGCCTGATGACCATCCTGATCCTGCCGCTCACCTTCGCCAGCAACGTCTTCGTCTCCGACAACAAGATGGCCGACTGGCTCCAGGCCTGGTCCGACGTCAACCCGGTCTCGCTGGTCGCCGACGCGGTCCGCGGTCTGCTCAACGGCGGGCCGGTCGCCGGCTCGCTGGCCGGCAGCCTCGCCTGGATGGCCGGTGTGGTCGTGGTCTTCTTCCCGCTCGCCATGCGGGCCTACCGCAAGAACGCCGGATGATCCGCATCGTCCTCCGGTGACAAGCCCGGCCGGGCGGGGTCCGCACCCACGGGGGTGGAGCGGACCCCGCCCGGCCGTCCGCGTGACCGCGTCCGGCTCGTCAGGTCCGCGGCACCGTCCGCAGGGTCTCCGCCTCCAGCCACCGCAGCGCGTCCCCGCGGGAGTACCCGGCCCCCTCCTCGAACGCCTTCCTGAAGCCCTCCTCGCCCAGCGTCCCCACGATGCGGTCGACGAGCTCGCGCCACTCGGGCTCGCCCCAGTCGAAGGCGCCGCGCATCACCTGGCTCATGCCGAGCGACCTGGCGCCCTCTTCGGGAGCGCCCTCCAAGGTCCGCAGTCCGCCCAGCAGTTCGGCCACCCAGGCGAGCGCGGCGCCGGCGCCCTGGCCGAACAGGGCGCCGGCCGCCTCCGGCAGCAGGGCCCTGGCCCGCACGGCGTCACCCTCGGCGAGACGGTTCTCGACGCGGGTGCTGACGATCAGGTCGCGGGCGGTCTGCCTGAGGGAGGGGCGCCGGGCGCTCAGCGCCTCCAGCCGGTCGAGGGTCGCGTCGGATTGCGCCAGGTCCCCGGCCCTGCGTTGCACATTGGCCAGGCCCACGAGGATGTTGGCCTCCAGGCGCAGCTGTCCGCGCTCACGGGCCTGCCGGTGTGCGGCGTGCAGATCGCGGAAGGCGCCTTCCAGGTCGCCGCTGCGCCGGCGTTCACGGGCGAGTCTGGCCTTGCTGAGGTAGAGGTAGTCCTCGGTGCCGAGTTCGGAGCTGAGTGCCACGGTCCGCTCGAAGGTGGCGATGGCCTGCGGGTACTCGCCGCGCAGGGAGTGGTCACGGCCGATCGGGAGCAGGCTCATCACGAGCCCCCAGCGGTCGCCGACCTCCTCGAAGCCGCGCAGCGCCTCGAGCCGGGACGCGGCGCCGGTGACCAGGTCTCCCTGCTCGGTGAGGGCGAAGTCCCGTGCCAGGTGGGCGCCGGCCCGGACCCAGGGGTCGGGCGAGTGGAGCGGGTCCTGGTCCGCGGTTCCGCCCGGTCCCGCTGCGCGGGCGGGGAAGGAGACCTGGGACATCCGCAGGAGCAGTACGGCCGGGTGGAACTCACGCGCCGTCGCCGATTCCCCCTCGACGCCCGGACGTTCGCCGCCGGCTGCCCCGCGTCCGGAGTCCTGTGCAGGTACGGAATCCGGCCCGGTGGCCTCCGCCAGATGGGTGTCGAGCTGGGTGCTCATCCCCCGGATGCCCCAGTACCAGAACATCGCCCCGGCGAAGCGCGCGGCCAGGTTCCCGTCCCGGGCGTCGACGACCGAGCGCAGCGCGAGCACGAGGTTGTCGTGTTCGGCGTCGAAGACCTCGATCGCACGCAGTTGTTCACCGGTACGGAGGCGTGGTTCGTGTTCTTCCGCGAGAGCCAGGAAGTACGCGGCGTACCGCTGGGTGACGGCGTCCCCGGACTCGGCGTCGGCGAGTTGCCGCGCCGCGTACGCGCGGACCGTCTCCAGCATCCGGTAGCGCGGTTCGCCCAGCCGCTCGTCGACGGTGTGGACCAGCGATTTCTCGACCAGGGCGTCCAGCACGTACGGGATGTCGGCGGCCGGCAGCGACGGGTCCGCGCAGACCGCTTCGAGCGCGGGGACGGTCGCGCCGCCCGGGAACACCGACAGTCTGCGGGCGAGGATCCGCTCGGGTTCGTCGAGCAGGTCCCAGCTCCACTCGACGAGCGCGAGCAGGGTGCGCTGACGGGGCAGGGCGGTGCGGCTGCCCGAGGCGAGGAGGCGGAAGCGGTCGTCGAGGCGGCGCGCTATCTGCTCGACGCTCATCGAGCGGAGCTTCGCCGCGGCCAGTTCGAGGGCGAGCGGCATCCCGTCGAGCCGGCGGCAGACCTCGACCACGGCGTCGAGGGTCGAGTCGTCGAGCGTGAAGTCCGGCCGGACTCCGGCGGCCCGGTCGACGAAGAGGCGGACGGCGGGCGACTGCGCGGCCTCGGCGGGCTCCGGCGATCCCATCGGGATGTCGAGGGGGCCGAGGTGACACAAGGACTCACCGGTGATGGCGAGGGCCTCGCGGCTGGTGGCGAGGATCCGCAGCTCCGGCAGCTTGTCGAGGAGTTCGGCGGCGAGTTCCGCGGCCGCCTCGACGAGGTGCTCGCAGTTGTCGAGCAGGAGCAGGGCGTCGCCGCTGCCGAAGAGTCCGGCCATGCGCTCGACCGGGGTGGCCCGCTGCCCCTGGCCGGCGTCGTACAGGCGGCCGTCGGTGGAGCTGAGGGCACCGAGTACCGCGTCGGCCAGCTGGTCCGGTGCGCTGACACCGGCGAGCGGCACGAACCAGACCCGGCCGCGCGGGTGGGCGCGGTCCTTGGTGGCCGCTTCGAGGGAGAGCCGGGTCTTGCCCGCGCCGCCGGGGCCGACGATGGTGATGAGCCGGCCGCGGTCCAACTGCCCGGCGAGCCGCTCCAGTTCGCCGTCCCGGCCGACGAAGCTGGTCAGCCGGGCCGGGAGGCGGTTCGGGGCGGCCTCGGCCCGCTCGGCCGGGGTCTCCAGCTCGCCGCGCAGCAGGACCAGATGGATCTCCCGCAGTTCGGCCGACGGATCGACGCCGAGTTCACCGGCGAGCCGCTTGCGTATCGCCTCGTACACCGCGAGTGCGTCGGACTGCCGGCCGGCTGCGGACAGCGCCCGCATCCGCAGCCCGGCGACCCGCTCGCTCAACGGCCGTTCGGCGCCGGCCGCTTCGAGGTCGGCGAGCACCTCTCCGTGCCGTCCGAGCCGCAGTTCGGCATCGCAGCGGTCCTCGGCCGCCGCGGTCCGCAGATCGTCGAGCCGGGTCGCGACGGGTCCGGCGAACGGCGCGTCGAGCACATCGGCGAGCGCCGCGCCCCGCCACAGCCCGAGCGCCGTTCCGAGCAGTGCGGCCGCCTCGCCGGCCCGGCCGGCCGCGAGGGCCCGTCTGCCCTGGGCGGCCAGGTCCTCGAAGCGGTGAACGTCCACGTCCTCGGCCCGGACCGAGAGCCGGTAGCCGCCGGACGCGGACTCCACCGTCGCGGACCCGCGCAGCGCCCTGCGGAGCCGGGACACCAGCGCCTGCAGCGCGTTGGCCGCTTCGGCGGGCGGCTCCTCGCCCCACAGGCCGTCGACGAGCGAGTCGACGGACACCGTACGGCCCTCTTCGAGGGCGAGCCTGGCGAGGAGCATCCGCAGCCGGACGCCACCCACCTCGACCGGCGTCCCGTCGTCGGCGTCCACGTGAATCGGTCCAAGCAGCACTACGCGCACACTGCGGCCTTCCCCTCCGAACCGACCGGCTCCCGCCGTGTCGATCATTCCTCCAGCGCCGGGACAGCATCACCCACGCGAACACCCCTGGTAAAGGGCCTGCGGCAGCGGACGGCAGCACGGTGGACGGGCGCGCGATCCGCCGGCCCTTGCCAGGCCTTACTCATTCAGGTAACTTTTTACTCATGCGAGTAACAGAGAATGCCGGCGCACCCACCGGACGGTCGGTCACCGCGACCGCCCGGCGGGCGCAGATCGTCGGGGCGGCCATCGAGGCCATCGCGGAGCTGGGATACGCCCAGACCTCGTTCGCGAAGATCGCCGCACGGGCCGGGATCAGCAGCACGCGGCTGATCTCGTACCACTTCGCGGGCAAGGACGATCTGATGCGGGCGGTCGTCGACGAAGTGACGACCGCCGCCGCGGCCTTCATCCGGCCGCGGATCACGGCCGTCGCCGGGCGGGCGGCGGTCCTTGCCGCCTACATCGAGGCGAACCTGGACTTCATGAGCACCCACTCGGCGCACATCCGCGCACTGGTGGACATCGCGGTGAACGCGCGGACGCCGGAGGGCGCACCGCTGACCGTCCAGGACGGGCCCGCGCTGGAACTGCTGGAGCGGCACTTCCGGGACGGCCAGGCGGAGGGCGTGTTCCGGGACTTCGATCCGCGGGTGATGGCGGTCAGCCTGCGGGCGTCCATCGACGCGGCGGCGGGCGTGCTGGCCCGCGAGCCCGGCGCCGACCTGAAGGCGTACGGCACGGAACTGGTCGGAATCTTCGAGCGGGCCACCCAAGGGGAGACGTCATGAGCGAGGTCACAGCGGTGCGGGAGCCGGCCAGTGGACGCAAGGCCGTGCTCGGCACGGTCCTGACGGATCTGGTGCTGCCGCTCGCGGTGTTCTACGGGCTGCGCGCCGCGGGCGTCGACCAGTGGTGGTCGCTGCTGCTCTCCGCGATCGTGCCGGCCGTGATCGTGGTGCGGCGGTTCGTCCGGCGGCGCCAGGTCGAGTACTTCGCGCTGTTCGTGCTCAGCCTCGTCGCGCTGGGCCTGGTCCTGTCGGTGCTGACGCACGATCCCCGGACGATGCTCGTCCGGGACGCGTGGGTCGGCATGGCGGGCGGGCTCGCCGCCGTGTGGATGCTCGGTTCCGTGGTGCGCGGACGGCCCGCCCTGATGGTGCTGTTCCGGTCCTTCGTGCTGACCAAGGCAGGCCCGCAGGGGCTGCGCACCTGGGAGGCGCGGTGGGACGACGACCCCGCCTTCCGGCACGGACTGCGGGTGCTGACGACCGTCTGGGGCCTCGCCGGCCTGCTCAACGCCTTCGCCAATCTCGCCTTCGCGTACGCGCTGCCCATCGACGACGCCCCGGCCGCCATGCACCTCGTCTGGCCGGTGATCGCGGTACCGCTGACGGTCTTCCACGTCGTCTACACCAAGCGCCGCGACCTGCGCGCCTGAGCGCTCCTCCCTCTTGCCCGGACTCCTCAGCCCTCGGCGCCGATGAATTCGCGCAGTGCCGCCGCGAGGGCCGCCGGCTGGTCCACCGGGATGAGGGTGCGGCAGTCCGGGATCTCGACGAGCCGGCCCTGCGGCAGCAGGTCGGCGAGCCGGCGGCCGTGGGCGCGGGGCATCATCCGGTCGTCCTCGGCCCACACGACCAGCGCGGGGCGGTCGAACTTCCTGAGCCGTTCGGCCGCTTCGAGCATGGCGCCCTTGCGGGCGCTCAGGAGGTAGCGCCGCAGATCGGCCCGGATCGCCCGGTCGGTGAGCAGCGGCCGGAGCCAGTCGTCGAGCATCTCGTGCGGCACACCGTGCACGGACATCGGACGGAATCCGACCGGCAGTCCGCGCAGCGCGCGCAGGTTCATGAAGTGGGCGAGCGCGTACACGCCGCCGGGAATGCGGCTCACGGCGGTCAGCATCTTGCCGCCGGCCCCTGGCGGGTAGTTCTCGAACGCCTCGCCGGAGGTGATGACCAACCGGCCGATCCGCTCCGGGCGTTCGCCGGCCAGCACCTGGGCGTGACCGGAGTCGTTCTCGACCAGCGTCACCCCGTCCAGCTCCAGCCGCTCCAGGAACTCCCCGACCAGCAGGGCCACGGAGCGCAGTGACAGCTCGGCGTCCGGCCGCATCGGACGGCGGTGGCCGCCGGTCGGCAGGTCCGGGATCACACAGCGGTGGTCGGTGCGCAGATCGTCGACGACCCGCTTCCACACGGTGCCGCTCTGGCCGAGTCCGTGCAGCAGAACGACGACCGGGCCCGACCCCCCGGTGTCCTCGAAGTCGACGGTTCCGGCGGTGAGTTCGATCCCGGGCACGTGGTCCCCCTCGCGAGTCGGCTACCGATCCTGGCGACCGTATCGCGCCCCCGCCGGACGAGTTCCGGGCGTCTCGGCGCATCCCCTACACATCACCTTTGACATGTGAAATATTACCTGCGCTCACCGGCCCTCCCCTCCGGGAGGCGCTCCCGCAGTTCCTCCGAAAGGACCTGTACGTTGCGCAGAATCACCCTGCCCGGCATAGCGGCGCTCACCAGCGCCGCGATAGCCGGCGCGCTGCTGCTCACCGGCCCGGCCGCGGCCTCGTCCGCACCGCCGGCCGCCGCCCCGGGCCCGGCCAACAGCGCCCCCGAGGACGCCCGGCACGCCGATGCCCCGTCCAGCCCGATGGACCTGCAGCGCCAGGCGCTGCGCCGGCAGGCGCTGGAGCACGTCGCCGCCGGTTCGGTGGCCCGCGCGCCCGGCGGCACGCTCCCGCACACGGTCAAGATCGGCAAGCAGTACGCAGAACTCGCCCAGGAGCGCACGGACAAGATCTTCGTCATCCTCGCCGAGTTCGGCGACCAGGTGGACAGCACCACCATGAACAACGGCCAGCCCCGCTACGGCGGTGAGCCCGGCCCGCTGCACAACACCACCGGCCGCCCCGCGAAGGCCGACAACCACACCGTCTGGCGCAAGGACTTCGACCGCGCCTACTACCAGCAGCAGTTCTTCGGCGACGCCCCCGGCACCGTCTCGCTGCGCAACTTCTACCGCACCCAGTCCTCCGGCCGGTACGACATCGAGGGCACCGTCACCGACTGGGTCAAGCTGCCCTGGAACGAGGCCCGTTACGGCAGTGACAACTGCCCCGAGGGCCAGCAGTGCCACAGCAACTGGGACATGGTCCGGGACGCCACCACCGCCTGGTACGACGGTGAACGCGCCAAGGGCCGCACCCCGGCGTCCATCAAGGCCCAGATAGCCCACTACGACCACTACGACCGCTACGACTTCGACCACGACGGCAACTTCGACGAGCCCGACGGCTACATCGACCACCTCGTCGTCGTGCACGCCGGCAAGGACCAGACCTGGGGCGGCGGCGCCCAGGGCACCGGGGCGGTCTGGGCGCACCGCTGGTTCGCGTACTACGACCAGGCGGGGCAGGCGGGCCCGCAGGGCAACCGGATCGGCGGCACCCCGGTCGGCGACACCGGCATCTGGGCGGGTGACTACCTCACCGGCGGCGAGAACAGCGGCGTCGGCCTCTTCGCCCACGAGTACGGCCACGACCTCGGGCTGCCCGACCTGTACGGCGCCACCGGCGACAACAGCGTCAACTACTGGTCGCTGATGTCCTCGGCCTCCTACCTCGGCAAGGGCCCGAACACGACCGGCGACTACCCGGGCGACCTCGACGCCTGGAGCAAGCTCCAACTCGGCTGGCTCGCCTACGAGGAGACCGCTTCGGCCGCCCCCGCCTCCACCCACAAACTCGGCGTCTCCAGCTACAACACCGCCGACCCGCAGGGGCTGCTCGTCCATCTGCCGCCGTCGACCACGACCACCGACCTCACCGACCCGTACGAGGGCGGCAAACAGTGGTGGAGCGGTACCGGTGACTTCCTCGACAGCTCACTGACCCGCACGGTCGACCTGCGCGGCGTCACCGCCCCGGCCGTTCTCGACACCCGGCTCTGGTACGACATCGAGAAGGACTACGACTTCTTCACCGTCGAAGCCTCCACCGACGGCGGCGGCCACTGGACGGCCCTGCCCGGCACCGTGGACGGCACCGCGATCCCCCGCACCCCCACCGGCACCCCCGTGGTCACCGGCACCTCCGGCGCCTGGACCGCACTGAGCGTCCCGCTCGACGCGTACGCCGGACAGCAGGTGCAGCTGCGCTTCCACGTCACCTCGGACAGCAACACCCACGGCAAGGGCGTCCTCACCGACGCGGTGAGCGTCAGCGCGGGCGGCACGCGGCTGTTCGCGGACGGCGCGGAGGCCGGCGCCGCCGGCTGGACCGCACAGGGCTTCACGATCGTCAGCGGCCGCACGGGCGTCACCGACCACCCCCGCGCGTACATCGTGGAGAACCGCCGCTACACCGGCTACGGCGCCTTCCTGAAGACCGGCCCCTACAACTTCGGCTGGTCGAACGACCCGAAGAACCCGGCGAAGAAGGACACCGTCGAGTTCTACCCGTACCAGCAGGGCGCCCTCATCTGGCTCTGGGACACCGCCTACAGCGACAACACCACCGCCAACCACCCCGGCGGCGGGCTGCTCCTCCCCGTCGACGCCCGCCCGGCGGCCCTGCGCTACACCGACGGCACCGTACTGAACGCCCGCGCCCAGACCTTCGACGCGACGTTCTCCCTCGGCCGCACCGACCGCCTCACCTTCCACAAGGACGGCGTCCCGGTCACCGTCCCGTCCCACGCCGGCGTCCCCGTCTTCAACGACCACACCGGCGTCTACTGGAACGCGGACCTCCCCCAGGTAGGCGTGAAGGTGCCCGACACCGGCACCCGCATCGCCGTGACGAACGAATCCCACGACGGCCGCGTCACCACCGTCCGCGTGAGCCACGTTTCCTGACCGCTGTCCGCACAGGAGTCCGCCCTGGCCCCGCGAATGCGGGGGCCAGGGCGGACTCCTGTGCAGGAGGGACGGTCAACGGCGCAGCGGGCCCTCGCACGAGTAGTCGCTCGTGCCCGCCAGGCCCGACGACCAGACATCCACCGCACCGAACGTGCAGTTCATGTCGGCCAGGTTGTTCGCCGCCGCTCCGGCCCGGTCCAGGATGAAGTAGTCGACGGTCTCCGACATGTCCTTGAAGACCCGGTCCGGGTCGCCGGAGGCGGAGAGGTTGGCCGTGATGCGGCCGGTGCAGGTGAAGCGGACCTTGTTGTCCCGGTCCGCGTTGTCCTTGCAGACAGGGCTGTTGGCGGTGGCCGCGGCGAACGCCGCCTGCACCTCGGCGGCCGTGGCGAACGTCAGCGATCCGTTGGCCGTGTACTTCGTGTCGGGCACGTACAGCGTGGCGACCTGGGCGATCTGATGGTCCAGGAAGGCGTCGTACTCCCGCTGGAGCGCGGCGTCGGCGCCGGTTCTGGTGCGCCAGGCGTCGAAACCGGCCGGGTCGTCGGCCCGCTCGTAGCCGTACATCTCGCGCAGCAGCGTCGGGTGCTCGGTCCAGAGGAACTCGAAGAACGTGCCCGCGTAGTCGTAGAAGCGGAATCCGTCGCCGTCGTAGGTGGCGTGCAGCAGCTGGTCGACGGTCATCCGCGGGCCGCCGCCCGCGGTGTCGTCGATGACGCCCTGCACCAGGGACTTGCGGACCTTGATGCCGTCGTCGCGGGTGCCGCCGTCGAAGAACTCGGCGGTCCCCTCGTCCATGGCGGTGGTCAGGTCGTTGGAGTACCAGCGGGTGTCACCGAAGGTGCCGGGGACCGCCCAGCGGCCGTTGAGGTAGTGGGTGTACTCGTGGCGGAACAGCTCCTCCAGGGTGAGCGAGGAGTCCTGCGGCACCCGGCGCTGGTAGGTGTAGAAGGTGGCACCGTCCTCGATGTAGATGCCGCCGTTCTCGGTGCCGTAGCCCGTGAGCAGCGGCTGGAAGACCTCGTAGTCGGCGCGCGACGCGTACAGGTGGATGTGCAGGGTGGTGTTGGTGTCCCCGGCCAGCGGGGTGGAGGTGCCCAGGACGCGCAGGAACTGGGTCTTGACCTGCTTGCTGGCGTAGTAGAGCTGGTCGACGGTGGCCTGGTCGAGGCCGGTGTGGACCTCGATGGCGCCGTTGTCGTACGTGTAGGTGTGCGGGAAGAGCATCGCCTCGATCTGGGCCTTGCAGACGTTGAACCGCGCGCAGTCGTCGTAGTAGTTGAGCCAGGACGCGGCGCTGACCCAGGGCGGGCTCATCTTTCCGAAGGCGGCCTCGGTGGTGCCCAGCAGTGCGCCGAGGTCGTTGACGATCGCCGGCTTGAGGGCGTCGATCT
Source organism: Streptomyces sp. RKAG337 (assembly GCF_023701715.1). Lineage (NCBI taxonomy): Bacteria > Bacillati > Actinomycetota > Actinomycetes > Kitasatosporales > Streptomycetaceae > Streptomyces > Streptomyces sp. RKAG337. The sequence continues at coordinate 1,607,471 of NZ_JAJOZA010000001.1, forward strand.
GGCCGAACCGGCCGTACTCACCGACCGCGTCGCGCGCCGCCCAGTCGTTCGTGGTGCCCTTGAGGTGGCCGTAGCCGCCGAACACCCGGAAGGCGCCGCGGTAGGCGGCGTCCGCGGTGGCCGCCGCGCGGAAGGCGGTGTCGTTGTTGCCGGGGTAGACGCCGAGGTAGTTGACGGACAGGGCGGCGAGGACGGCGCCGCCCCAGTCGGCGCTGGTGGCGGTGGCCGCTCCCGGGGCCATGGTGGCGAGCACCTTCTTGATCAGCGGGAGCTGGTACTGGCGCAGTCCGGGCGCGCTGGCCGCGTAGAGCGCCTCGCGCAGCGTCTGGGCGTTCTGCTTGGTCGCGTCGAAGGTGCGCGGGGCGGTCCCGAAGGCGGCGATGGCCTTCTGCATGGCGGCGACCGTCGGGGCGTCGGTGACGTCGATCTCGGTGTGCGAGTAGTCGTGGTACGCGACGGCGTGCAGATACGTGAACATCTCGTACAGGTTGTTGGCGTTGGTGCCCCGGTGCTTCGGCGCGAGCAGGGCTATGCGCCGGGAGACGGCCTGCACATGGGCGTCGGACATGACGGGTATCAGGCGCGGGTCCCAGGTCCAGAGCAGCTTGCTCAGACAGTTCTCCACGGAGACGGTGTAGTTGTCGGCGAGGAAGTCCGCGAAGCGTTCCGGGCTCAGCTTGGTGATGGCGTCGAGGGTGCAGGGGACGGTACCGCCCAGCGCCTTGGCCGGAGCGGCCGACCGGTCACGGGCGGCCACCGCCGGGCCGCCCGCCGGTGCGGACTGGTCGCCGGGCAGTCTGCCCTCGGCGTGCGCGCCGCCGCCGGGGGCGGGCGCCTGGTGAGGGGCGACCGTGCCGGCCTTGGCGAGCCGCTGGACCTCGTCGAACGGGTTGCCGTCGGCCGCCCGCGCCCCCGCGCCCGGCGCTCCGGCGCCCGGCGCTCCGGCGCCCGGCGCTCCGGCGAAGGTCGCCGGAACGGCCGGAGCGGCGGGTGCGGCCTGCGGACCTGCCGGTCCCGCCTGCCCCGCCTGGGCGACGTTCATCATCGGCAGGGTGAGCGACGCCGACAGGGCGGCGACGAGCAGGCTCTTACGCACGGCGCGGGTGGTGCGGGTGGTGGTGCCGGTGGTGCGGGTGCTTCCCGCGGGACGTGCGGAACGGGCGTGGGACACCAAGGACTCCTAGAAGTGGGTTGGAGTGTGGAGTGGGTGGGACACCGCCGGCAGGGCCGGGGCGGCCGATCACGAACGGCCGGACAGGCCCTGGCCGGCGGGTGCGGGCTCCGGGAAGTGGCAGGCGGCCTGCCGCTGTCCCGGGCCGGCGATCTGCAGCAGTGGTGCTTCGGTGCGGCAGATCTCCCGCGCCTTGTGGCAGCGCGGGTGGAAGGTGCAGCCCGCCGGCGGATGCGCCGGGCTGGGGGGATCGCCGAGCAGCACGATCCGTTCACGGGCCCGCTCCGCCGCCGGGTCGGGCAGCGGCACGGCCGACAGCAGGGCCCGGGTGTAGGGGTGGGCGGGAGCGCCGTAGACCTCGGCCTTGCGGCCGATCTCGACGATCCGGCCGAGGTACATCACCGCGACGCGGTCGCAGACCCGTTTGACGACCGACAGGTCGTGCGCGATGAAGAGGTAGGCGAGGCCGAGTTCGCGCTGCAGGGTCTCCATCAGGTTCACGATCTGGGCCTGGATGGAGACGTCGAGGGCGGACACCGGCTCGTCGGCGATGATCAGGCGCGGCCGGGTGGCGAGCGACCGGGCGATGCCGATGCGCTGTGCCTGGCCGCCGGAGAACTCGTGCGGGTAGCGGTCGAGATGCTCGGGGATGAGGCCGACCAGGTCCATCAGCTCGGCGGCCCGCTTGCGGGCGTCGGCCGCTCCGCTGCCCTGCGCCAGCATCGGGTCGGAGATGATGCGGGCGACGGTCTGCCGGGGGTTGAGGGACGAGAACGGGTCCTGGAACACCATCTGCACATGGCGCCGTACCGGGCGCAGGGCGCGCGCGGACAGATGGCTGATGTCGCGGCCGTCGAAGGTGACGGAGCCCGAGGTGGGCTCCAGCAGCCGGACGACCATCCGCCCGGTGGTGGACTTCCCGCAGCCCGACTCCCCCACCAGGCCCAGTGTCTCGCCCGCGGCGATGTCGAACCCGACGCCGTCCACCGCCCGGACGGGGGCGCCCGCGCGCCCGCCGCGGGTGCGGCGGCCGGGGAACGTCTTGACGAGGTCGCGGACGGACAGCAGCGGCGGCGCTCCACCGTCCGCCGGGCAGCCGGTGGCGGCGACCGTCTCCAGGGCGCTCATCGTGATCCTTCCGGGGCCGGAGCCGTTGCCGGGGCCGGGGCCGCTGCCGTAACCGGGGCCAGGGCTTTGGCAGGGACGGCGGCAACCGCGTCCAGTGGGTAGTGGCAGGCCACGCGATGCCCGCCGGCCGATGAGAACGCCGGGCCGAAGGCCGGACGCTCCGAGGCGCACCGGTCCCGTTCCGCCGCGCTCCCGGCCGCCGCGCGCGGGCAGCGCGGCACGTACGGGCAGCCGGGCGGTGGTGCGAGCAGCGAGGGCGGGCTGCCCGGGATGGCGCGCAGCGGCGCGTCGTCGGTGTCGTCGAGCCGGGGCAGCGAGTCGAGCAGACCCCGGGTGTAGGGGTGCGCGGGCGCGGTGAACAGCTGGTCCACCGGCGCCTGTTCGGCGGCCCGGCCGCCGTACATGACCAGCACCTCGTGGGCGACGCGGGCGACGACGCCCAGGTCATGGGTGATCATCACGACGCCGAGGCCGCGGTCGGCCTGGATGCGGGCGATGAGTTCGAGGATCTGCGCCTGCACGGTGACGTCGAGCGCGGTGGTGGGCTCGTCCGCGATCAGCAGGTCCGGTTCGCAGGCCAGCGCCATGGCGATCATGACGCGCTGCCGCATGCCGCCGGAGAACTGGTGCGGGTGGTCCGCCGCCCGGCGGGCCGGCTCCGGGATGCCGACCTCGCCGAGCATCTCGACGGCCCGCCGCCTGCCGACCGCGCGACTGGCCTTGAAGTGCACCCGGTAGTGCTCGGCCACCTGTTCGCCGACCGTGTAGTAGGGGTGCAGGCTGGACAGCGGGTCCTGGAAGATCATCGCCATCCGGCGGCCGCGCAGCCGGTTCAGCTCGCGGTCGGGCAGCGCGGTGAGCTCCCGGCCGTCGAGCGCGATGGATCCGCTGACGGCCGCGTCCCGGTGCAGGCCCATGACGGCCAGCGACGTGACGGACTTCCCGGAGCCGGACTCGCCGACGATTCCGAGGGTGCGGCCCGCCTCGACGGTGAAGCCGATGCCGTCGACGGCGCGGACCGGGCCCGCCGGGGTGGGGAACGTGACCTGGAGGTCACGGACTTCGAGCAGGGGGCCTGGCGTGGCCATCAGTACCTCACTCTCGGGTCGACAAGGGCGTAGAGGAGGTCGACGACCAGGTTGGCGATGACGATGAAGAACGCCGCCAGCAGGGTGACGCCGAGGATCACCGGCTGGTCGGAACGGACGAGACCGTCGTAGAACAGCCGTCCGACGCCCGGCAGCCCGAAGATGGACTCGGTGATGACGGCGCCGGCCAGCAGCCCGCCGAGGTCCATCCCGAAGAGGGTGAGGATGGGCGTCATCCCGGAGCGCAGCCCGTGCTTGACGATGACGGTGCGCTCCGGCATGCCCTTGGCGCGGGCGGTGCGGATGTACGGCTCCGCCATCGCCTCGATCATCGAACTGCGGCTCTGCCGGGCGTACATGGCGGCGTAGAGCAGGGCCAGTGCCAGCCAGGGCAGGATCAGGTTGGAGGCCCAGTCGAGCGGGTCGGCGGTGAAGTCGGTGTACGTCGGGTAGGGCAGCAGGCCGGCGATCCTGATCACGCCGTAGATCAGCATCACCGAGGTGAAGTAGACCGGCATGGAGGCCGCCGCGACCGCGCCGACCATCAGGGTGCGGTCGACGAGGGTGTCCTTGCGCAGCGCGGCCGTCACCCCGGCGCCGAGGCCGAGCAGCAGCCACAGCGCGGACGCGCCGACGGCGAGCGAGACCGAGACCGGCAGCCGGTCCATCAGCAGGTCCCAGACCGGGACCGAGTTCTCGTAGCTGTAGCCGAAGCAGGGGAATCCGCAGTGCAGCGCGTGCGGCCCCTCCCCCAGGGTGCGCCCGGAGAAGATTCCGGTGAGGAAGTCGCCGAACTGCCGCCAGACCGGCTGGTCCAGGCCCATGTAGTGGCGGACCAGTTCGAGGCGCTCGGGGCTGCAGCTCTTGCCGCAGGCGGCCGCGGCCGGGTCGGAGGGCAGGACGTAGAAGATGGTGAACGTGATGGCGGAGATCGCGAAGAGCACGCCGGCGACTCCGGCGAGCCGGCGGGCGAGATAGAGGATCACCTGCGGCCTCCCCGGGGATCGAGGATGTCGCGCAGCGCGTCGCCGAGGAGCGTGAAGGCGAGGACGGCCAGGAAGAGGAAGAGGCTGGGGATGATGAAGTACATCGGGTCGGTCTCGTAGAACGCGACGCTGTCCGCGATCATCTGGCCCCAGGAGGGCGTGGGCGGCCGGACGCCGACGCCCAGATAGCTGAGGGCGGCCTCGGTGCTGATCATCCCGGGGATGAGCAGGGTGGTGTACGCGATGATCGGCCCGGCGACGTTGGGCAGGATCTCCCGGCCGAGGATGCGCCAGGCGCCGGAGCCGCCGACCCGGGCGGCCTCGACGTATTCGCGGTGCTTGACCGAGAGCGTCTCGCCCCGGACGACGCGGGCGATGCCGGGCCAGCCGAAGACGCCGATGATGGCGGTCATCAGGAAGATCCGGTTGACGTCCTGGGCCACCGACATCATCGCGATCATGAAGATGAGGGATGGGAAGGACATCGTCAGATCCATCAGACGGCTGAGCACGGCGTCGGTGCGGCCGCCGAAGTAGCCGGCCGCGATCCCGGTGGCGGTGCCCGCGAGGACGACCACCGCGGTGGCGCTCAGCGAGATCAGCAGCGAGACCTGGGCCCCGTTGACGACCCGGGCGAACAGATCGCGGCCGGTGACGGGTTCGACGCCCAGCCAGTGGTCGGGGCCGATGCCGCCGAGCGGTCCGAGCGGCAGACCGCCGAGGTAGGGATCGACGGCGGTCTGGTCGAACTCGGTGGGCGACCAGCCGCCGAGCGCGCTGAGCAGCGGCGCGCTCACGGCCGTCACGACGAGCAGCGCCACGACCACCAGGCCGAAGCGGGCGGCGGGGCGGCGGCTCAGCTGCCGCCAGGCGAGCCGCCACGGCCCGTACCCGGGCGCGGCTCCGGTCGCCGGTTTCCCGGCGGGGTCAGGGGGTTCGGGGGGAGGTACCCGGTCGGGCACGGTGACGGTGGCCATCGCCGTACGCCCCTCAGCCCTGGCTCTTGGACGGGTCCTTGAGGCCGATGGCCGCGTAGTCGAGCTGGCCCGACCACACCGGGTGGCCGAAGGCGCCCGCGATGTTGGTGCCGACCAGCAGCGGCTTGCGCTCCAGCATCAGCGGTACGGCCGGAGACTTGGCCATGATCTGCGCGTCGAGGTCGATCCAGGCCTGGTTGGCCTTGGCCGCGTCGGACATCGCGGCGATCTCGTCCATCCGCCGCATGACCGCGTCGTCGCGGAACTGCGAGTAGTTGCCCTGGTTGCCCTTGTCCCTGATGGTGCGGCCGTCGAAGACGAAGGGCAGGAAGGTGGAGCCGGACGGGTAGTCGGGGCACCAGCCGGCCATCACCATGTCGGGCGCGCTCTTGATGTCGCCGATCGACTCGTAGTAGGCGGACGGGTCGACGGTGTTGATGGTGACCGCGACCCCGACCCGGGACAGGCCCTGCTGGATCGCCTCCGCTCTGGTCTTGTCGCCGGTGGAGACGGTGAAGGTGGCCCCGAAGCCGCCGTCCTTGCCGGCCGCCTTCAGCAGGTCCTTGGCCTTGGCGACGTCGCCGGCCGGCGCGATCTTCAGGGTGTCGGCCTGCTTGGCGCCGGTGAGGGCCGGCGGCAGGTAGGCGGTGGCGATGTCGTTGAGCGCGGGGCCGCCGGACGCGGTGAGCAGCGACGCCTTGTCGACGGCGTACTGCATGGCCTCGCGGACCTTGGGGTCGTTGAACGGGGCCTTGCTGGTGTTGAGTTGCAGCATCTCGGTGCAGCCGGAGGACTCGGCGATCAGCCGGCTCTTGACGTCGGCCTTGGGCAGCACCTTGGGCGCGCTCTCCGGCCGCATGTTGGACCACTCGATCGTGGAGGCGTCGCCGCCCGCGGAGGCGATGACGCGGTCGTCGACCTGGCCGCCCTTGAGCCCCTGGACGAACACGAAGCGGTCCGGGTAGGCCTTGCGGACGGTGTCGGTGGCGGCGTCCCAGTTCGTGTTGCGGACCAGGACCAGCTTCTTGCCCCGGTCGTAGCTCTCGACCTTGTACGGGCCGGAGGAGAACGGCCGGGCGTCGTACTGCGCGCCCTTCTCCTGGGCCTGCGGTACGGGCGAGAAGGTGGGCAGCGTGGCCGTGGAGGCGAAGTCGGCGACCGGGCGCTTGAGCTTGAAGACGATGGTGAGGTCGTCGGGGGTCTCGATGGAGCTGAGGTGCTTGCCCGTCAGGGGGCCCTGGTAGCCCTTGGTGTCGGCCAGGTACTGGGCGGCGTAGTCGGGGCCGCCGGTGAGGTCGGGCGAGAACGACCGCTCGACGTTGTACTTGACGTCCTTGGCGGTGATCGGGGTGCCGTCCTCGTACTTCAGGCCCTTCTTGAGGGTGAAGGTCCACACCTTGCCGCCCTCGGTCGGGGTGCCGAGGTCGGTGGCCAGGTCGGGGACGATCTCGCTGCCGGCCTTGCCGGGCTCGCTCCTGAAGGTGGTCAGGGTCCGGTAGAGCAGCCGGATCCCCATGTCCATGTTCGGCATCGTCCAGTTGCGCGCCGGGTCCAGGTGCGAGAAGTCCTGGTTGGACAGGACGGTGAGGGTGCCGCCCTTGACCGGGGTGCCGCCGACGACCTGTCCTTCGTTGGCCGCCGCCGGGTTCTTCCCCTTGCCGCTCTGGCTGCCTTTCGCATCGCCGGAACAGCCCGCGATGCCGAGGGCGAGGGACGCCAGGAGGGCGGTGGACAGGGCGAGTTGGGTGCGCTTGGTCATATGAGTCACTCCGCTGAGAAGAACCGCACTCTAAGATGTGACCCGTAACATAGTAATGTGAAATTGCACTGACAAGATGTGTGCGTCGCCGTTACCGACCCGTGTCCGAAGGAGCTCATCGATGAACGGAACCCCCGCCCGACTGCATACGGGAAGTCATGATCTGCCGACCTCGCCGGCGTTGGACGCCTTCATGGGCGCCGGCTGGGCCGCCACTCCGCTGCCCGACGGCACCCGCGTTCCCGCCTCGCACCTCACCCCGGCCCGCCGCGACCGGCTCTCCGCCCGCTTCCCCGGCGAGCGGCTCGTCGTCCCCGCCGGGCAGCTCAAGGTCCGCTCCAACGACGACGACCACCGCTTCCGCCCGCACAGCGCCTACGCCTGGCTCACCGGCCTGACCGGCGAGGACCAGCCCGGCAACGTCCTCGTCCTGGAACCGTCCGGCCCCTCAGGACACGAGGCCGTGCTGTATCTGCGGCCGCGCTCACCGCGCACCGAGGCCGGGTTCTACCGCGACCGCCGCTACGGGGAGTTCTGGGTCGGGCGCCGCCCCGACCTCGCGGAGGCCGAGCGGATGACCGGCATCCGGTGCGAGCACCTCGACGGCTTCGGCGCCCTTCCGCCGGGCCGTGACGCCGCGACGGACACCGAACTAGCCAGTGCGCTCTCGGAGTTGCGCCTGGTGAAGGACGCGTGGGAGGTCGACCAGCTGCAGCTCGCCGTCGACCACACGGTCGCCGGCTTCGAGGACGCCGTACGGTCCCTGCCGCGCGCCCTGCGGCACGCGCGCGGCGAACGCTGGATCGAGGGTGCGTTCAACCAGCGCGCCCGCCTCGAGGGCAACGGCACCGGGTACAACACCATCGCCGCGTCCGGCGCGCACGCCTGCGTGCTGCACTGGATACGCAATGACGGCGCGCTGGACCCCACACAACTGCTGCTGCTCGACGCGGGCGTGGAGGCCGACACCCTCTACACCGCCGACGTCACCCGCACCCTGCCGCTCTCCGGCAGCTTCTCCCCCGTCCAGCGCCAGCTGTACGAACTGGTCCTGGCCGCGCAGGACGCCGGCATCGCGGCGCTCAAACCCGGCGCCAGCTTCCGGGACTTCCACCTGGCCGGGATGCGCGTCATCGCCGAAGGGCTCGCCGACTGGGGCGTGCTGCGGATCTCCGCCGACGAGGCGCTCGCCGAGGACAGCGGCCTCTACCGCCGCTACACCCTGTGCAGCAGCGGCCACATGCTCGGTCTCGACGTGCACGACTGCGCCCAGGCCCGCGCCGAGACCTACCTCGACGCGGTGCTGGAGGAGGGCCACGTCCTCACCGTCGAACCGGGCCTGTACCTGCAGCCCGACGACGAGACGCTGCCGCTGGAACTGCGCGGCGTCGGCATCCGGATCGAGGACGACCTGGTGATCACCTCCGACGGTGCCCGGCTGATGTCGGGGGCGCTGCCGCGCGATGTCGCGGGGATCGAGAGCTGGATGGGCGAGCTGCTCGGGTAGGCGGGGCGCCCTGCGGGCTGCGCCTCCCGCAGGGCAACCGGCCTAGGCCTTGCCGAGCTTGCGCTTGAGGACCGGCTCCGGCTTCGCCGCGGCCGGTTCCTCCTTGCCCACCGCCCACAGCGACCGCACGTGCCCGAGGTGCCGGGCCATGCACTCCTCCGCGGCCTCCGCATCGCCGAAGATCATCAGGTCGAGCAGCTCGATGTGCTCCTCGGCCGACGAGACCAGCTCGCCGCGCTCGTCCAGCCGCGTCAGACCGTACAGCCGGGAGCGCTTGCGGAGATCGCCGACGGCCTCCACCAGCCGCTCGTTCCCGGCCAGGCCGAGGAGGGTGAGGTGGAAGCGGCGGTCGGCCTCCAGATAGCCGATGAGGTCGTGCGCCCGGGCGGCGGCGACGATCTCCTCGGCGGCCGGCCGCAGTTCCTCCAGTTGTTCCGGGGTGGCGGTGCGGGTGACCCGGCCGACGGTGGGGACCTCGATGAGGGCGCGGATCTCGGTGTACTGGTCGAGGTCGCGCTCGTTCATCTCGGTGACCCGGAAGCCCTTGTTGCGCACCGGTTCGACCAGACCCTCGCGCGCCAGGTCGAGCATCGCCTCACGCACCGGGGTGGCGGAGATGCCGAAGTCCGCGGCGAGGGCGGGCGCCGAGTAGACGACGCCGGGGCGCAGTTCACCGGCGATGAGCGCGGCACGCAGGGCGTGGCCGACCTGATCGCGCAGCCGCTCCTGCGCTGTGATCAGGTTGCGCTGCTTCAGGTCACCCATCGCTGTTCCTCCGTCATCGCGCGGACGTCCAGCGTACAATGTCACGTTGCTTTCGCGGCCCGGAAGATCTCAGCAGCTACGGCGAGATCCTGCCACGCCATACCCGTGCCCTTGAAGAAGCGCGGGCGGCCCGCTTCCGGCCGCACCCGGCCCTCGACGAGGTCGGCGAGGGTGCCCGCGAGATCCTCCGGCCGGTAGGCGCCCTCCGCGATCGGGACCAGGATGTCCCCCGCCTCGCGCAGCGCGGCCGACCTCGCCTCGACGACGACGGTGGACCGGGTCACCAGCGCGGTGTCGGTCTCGCGGGCCGTCGGTTCGTGCGAGCCGACGGCGACCACGGTCGTGTGTCCGGCGACGGTGCCGCCGTCGAACAGCGGGGTGCGGGCCGTGGTGCAGCAGATCACCAGGTCGGCCTCGGCCACCGCGTCGGGACCGCCGGACACGGCGTCCAGTCCGAGCCTGCGGGCGTGGGCCATCAGCGCCCGCGCGGGCTCCGGCCTGCGGGCGACCACGGTGAGCCGGGTCAGGGGCCGTACCGCGAGGGCCGCCGCCAGATGCCCGTACGCCTGCGGTCCCGCGCCGAACAGGACGAGGTGCGAGGCGTCGGGCACGGCCAGGTGGCGGATCGCGACGGCGGACACCGCGGGGGTGCGCAGCGAGGTGAGGGCGGGCCCGTCGAGCAGCGCGACCGGCTCCAGGGTCGCGCCGTCGAGGAGGAGATAGCTGCCGGTGATCCGGGGCAGGCCGCGGGCCGGATTGCCCGGCGCCACCCCGGCGATCTTCACCCCGGCGAAGTCCTTCGTGGCGGCGGGCATCAGCAGCAGCTCGCCGGCCGGGACCGGAACGCCGGTGCGCGGCGGCCCGGTCTCCGGGTCGAGCCCGTCGCGCAGCGCCGCTTCGACGGCGTTCGCCGCGTCGGCGGGCCCGAGGAGTCGGGCGATGGCGGCGGCGTCGAGGTGCGGCAGTGTCACAGGGGTGGCCCCGTTCCCGGAAGGTCGTCGGAGGGCGCCACCGCGGCCCGGTGAGCCCCTTCCACCCGACCGTACCCGCCGTCGGTGATCACAGCAGGAACCCGCCGGGGAAGGGGTCGGACGGGTCGAGGAAGTACTGGGCGGTGCCGGTGATCCAGGCGCGGCCGGTGACGGTGGGCACCACGGCGGGCAGCCCGCCGACCGTGGTCTCCTCGACGAGCCGGCCGGTGAAGGACGTTCCGATGAAGGACTCGTTGACGAAGTCGGTGTGCAGCGGGAGTTCACCCCGCGCGTGCAGCTGCGCCATGCGCGCCGAGGTGCCGGTGCCGCACGGCGAGCGGTCGAACCAGCCGGGGTGGATGGCCATCGCGTGCCGGGAGAGCCGCGCGTCGGAGCCGGGGGCGATCAGCTGGACGTGCTTGACGCCGCTGATGTCCGGGTTCTCGGGGTGTACCGGCCGGTCCGCCGCGTTGATGGCCTCCATGACGGCCAGCCCGGCGGCGAGGATGTCGTTCTTGCGCTCCCGGTCGAAGGGCAGCCCGAGGTCGGCCAGCGGCAGCATCGCGTAGAAGTTGCCCCCGTAGGCGAGGTCGTAGGTGAGCGTCCCGTGGCCGGGGACCTCGACCTTGAGGTCCAGGCCGGCGGAGAACGCCGGGACGTTCCGGAGGGTGACGGCGGTGGCCGCCCCGTCCTCGACCTGGACGTCGACAGTGACGAGCCCGGCGGGGGTGTCCAGCCGGACGGTGGTGACCGGTTCTGTGACGGGCACCATCCCGGTCTCGACGAGGACGGTGGCGACGCCGATGGTGCCGTGGCCGCACATCGGAAGATAGCCGGAGACCTCGATGTACAGCACCCCGTAGTCCGCGTCGGGCCGCGTCGGCGGCTGCAGGATCGCGCCGCTCATCGACGAGTGCCCGCGCGGCTCGTACATCAGGAGCGTGCGCACCCGGTCGTGGTGCTCCATGAAGTACAGCCGGCGCTCGGCCATCGTGGCGCCGGGGATGACGCCCACGCCGCCGGTGATGACGCGGGTCGGCATGCCTTCGGTGTGCGAATCGACGGCGTGGTAGATGTTCCGGCTGCGCAAGGGGTCCTCCTTCTGGTGGGCCTGCTCGTCGGCGTTCTCGTGGGTCCGCTCGGGGGCCTGCTCATGGGTTTGCTCGGGGACCTGGTCGGGGGTCAGCCGAGTCCTTCGGCCATCGCCTTCTCGGTCGCGGCGCGGACGACGGCCTCGATGTCGGCGGGAAGCGGGGAGCGCGGCGGGCGGACCGGGCCGCCGGGCCGGCCCACGAGGTCCATGGACACCTTGATGGCCTGGACGAACTCGGGCTTGGAGTCCCAGCGCAGCAGGGGGTGCAGCGCCCGGTAGAGCGGCACGGCGGTGTCGAGGTCGCCGGAGAGCGCCGCCCGGTACAGGGTGGCGCAGGCCTCGGGGAACGCGTTGGGGTAGCCCGCGATCCAGCCGACGGCGCCCGCGATGCCGAGTTCGAGCAGGACGTCGTCGGCCCCGACCAACAGATCGAGACCGGGCGCGAGTTCGGCGATCTCGTAGGCCCGGCGGACATCGCCGGTGAACTCCTTGACCGCGACGATGCTGCCCTCGTTGTAGAGCTCGGCGAGCAGTTGCGGGGTGAGGTCGACCTTGGTGTCGTACGGGTTGTTGTAGGCGACGACCGGCAGCCCGGCCCTGGCCACCTCGGCGTAGTGCGCGCGCACCGCCCGCTCGTCGGCGCGGTAGGCGTTGGGCGGCAGCAGCAGGACGGATCCGGCACCGGCCTCACCGGCCTGTTCGGCCCAGCGGCGGGCCTCGGCGCTGCCGTAGGCGGCGACACCGGGCATGACGCGGTCCCCGTCGCCGGCCGCCTCGACGGCGGTCCGGACGACCCGGGCCCGCTCGTCGTCGGTCAGGGTCTGGTACTCGCCCAGGGAGCCGTTGGGAACGACACCGTCGCAGCCGGATTCGATGAGCCAGGCGACGTGCTCGGCGTAACCGTCGTGGTCCACGCGCAGGTCGGCATGGAACGGGAGGGCGGTGGCGACCATGATGCCGTGCCAGGGCTGGTCGCGGGGCGGGGTGTTCGTGGTCACGGTGGTTCTCCCTTTAGTGAGATGTGACATTTTACTGTGTGGTGGACAGAGACCACAAGGGGCTCGCGGAGGAGAGTCCTACGGTTCTTCCGTGATCGCAGGCAAGCCGGCCTGTCCGGGCAGGGCGGCCGGTTCCGACAGGGCGGCCAGCGGAACCGGGCAGGACAGCGGACGGCGATCCGGGCCGGCGCCTCCATCCGTGCACGCGTCTGCGGACGAGTCGGCGCCCGCCAGGCAGTCGACCGCCGGGCCGCACATCCGGCCCTGGCACCAGCCCATCCCGGCGCGGGTGAACAGCTTGACGGTGCGGGCGTCGTGGGCGCCGAGATCGGCGACCGCCGCCCGGACCTCACCGGCGGAGACCTCCTCGCAGCGGCACACATCGGTGTCGTCGCTCAGCCAGCCCGGCCAGCCGGGGCCCGGCCGGTGGGCGGCGGCCATGACGGCCGCGAAGGCCCGCAGCCGGGACCGGGTCCGGCGCAGCGCGACCGCCCGCCGGGCGTCGGGGCGTGCCGCGGAGCGCGACACGGCCGCGATGGCGAGGGCCGCCAGTTCCCCCTCGGTGAGGGCGAGCTGAGCGCCACCCACTCCCCCGGCCTCGCCGGCCGCCCAGACTCCGGGCACCGAGGTCCGCTGGCGGTCGTCGAGCGCGAGCGCGTACGTGCCGTCGGGGGTGCGGTGGGTGGCGCAGCCGAGTCCGGTGGCCAGTTCCAGCTGCGGCACCAGGCCGTGGCCGACCGCGAGCGCGTCACAGGCGATCCGGCGGCCGGTGCCCGGCACGGGACGCCAGTCGCGGTCCAGCCGGGAGACGGTGACGGCTTCCACCCGGTCGGTGCCGTGGGCCTCGGTCACCGCGCTGCGGGTGCGCGGGCGCAGGCCGTGGCGCAGCAGGGCGGCGCCGTGCACCGCGCCTTCGAGCAGCTTGCCGGGATTCGCGGCCAGCGTCCGGGGGTTTTTGGCGTACCCGGCGTAGCCGGCCGCCTCGACGACGGCGGGCACCGTCGCGCCCGCGGCGGCCAGCGAGCCGGCGACCGCCAGCAGCAGCGGGCCGCTGCCCGCGACGACGATCCGCCGTCCGGGCAGCACCAGGCCGGACTTGAGCATCGCCTGGGCGCCGCCCGCACCGACCACCCCGGGCAGCGTCCAGCCGGGGAAGGGAAGTTGGCGCTCGTAGGAGCCGGTGGCCAGCAGCAGCGCGCGTGACGTCACGGCCGCCCGGCCCTGCCCCGGCCCGTCGGGACCGGTGACGGCATGCGCGGTCCACGCCGTCGAACCGCCCCGTTCCACGGTCCACACATGGTGGTTGACGAGGTGCCGCACCCTGCCGGTCCCGGTGTGCCGGTCGAGCCGTCGCACCAGATCGGCGAAGACGGCCCAGCCGTGGTGCAGCGCCTCGGGGCGCGCGGCGCCGAGTCCCGGTGCGGGATGGCGGTAGTACTGGCCGCCGGGGGCGGCCGCCGCGTCGAGGACGACGACGCTCATCCCGAGGTCGGCCGCGGTCACCGCGGCGGCGAGCCCGGCGGGGCCCGCGCCCACGATCGCGAGGTCGTACTCCGGAGGTACCGGCGGCACCGGGGGCTCAGACGGCGAGGTCGGCACGGCCGTGGCCCTCCTGGGTGGTGACGAGGTCGCCCGGACGGGCCGGGACCAGACAGGCCCGCTGGTTCGGGGCGCCGTTGACGGTGGCGAGGCAGTCGAAGCAGGAGCCGATGCCGCAGAAGGCGCCGCGCGGGCGGCCGTTCACCCGGGTGGTGCGCCAGGCGAGGATGCCCGCCGACCACAGGGCCGCGGCGATGCTCTGGCCCGGCAGCGCGGGCACCGCGCGGCCGTCCATCGTGATCTCGAACGACGGCCCGGGCGTCGCCCCGGCCAGCTCGACGGGGTTACGCGCCATCGTGATGTCCTCTCGGGTCCGCATGGCCTCTCGGTTCCCCGCCGGGAAGCGGATCCGTGCCGGGAACCGGGTCCGCGCCGGTGAAGCGGTCGGGGCGGAACGGTGCCAGGTCCAGGGCGGGCCGCTCGCCCCGGATCGCGGCGGCGAGCAGCAGTCCGGTCGCGGGGGCGAGTCCGATGCCGGCGCCCTCGTGGCCGCAGGCGTGGAAGAGGCCGGGGGCGCGCTGGTCGGGCCCGATCGCGGGCAGATGGTCCGGCAGATAGGGCCGGAAGCCGTGATAGGCGCGCATCACCCGGACCCCGGCCAGTACCGGGAAGAGCCCGGCGGCCCCGGCCGCGAGCCGGCGCAGCACCTCGACCCGCAGCGTACGGTCGAAGCCCACCCGCTCCCGGCTGGCGCCGATGAGCACCGGTCCCGAGGGGGTGCCCTCGACCACGGGCGAGGTCTGCAGGGCCGCGGAGCCGCTGGCCACATCGGCGACGTAGTCGGCGGCGTAGACCTTGTGCCGGACGAGCCGGGGCAGCGGTTCCGTGACGAGGACGAAGCCGCGCCGTGGCATGACCGGCAGGTCCACTCCGGCCAGCGCGGCGAGTTCGCCGCCCCAGGTCCCGGCCGCGTTGACCACGGCGGGTGCCGACAGTTCCCCGCGGTCGGTGCGCACCCCGCGGACCGCGCCGCCGGGGCCGGTCAGGACGGCGGTGACCTCTTCGCCGAGCCGCAGCACCGCGCCGGCGCGCCGGGCGGCGCGCAGCAGGTGGGCGGCGGCCAGGGCCGGCTGGACCTGGGCGTCCTGCGGGTAGTGGAAGGCGCCGGCGAGGCCGGGCGCCAGATGCGGTTCGAAGTCGTGCAGCCGGTCCGCCGGCACCCGGGCCGCGGTGACACCGGCCGTCGCCTGCTTGGCCGCGAACGTGCTCAGCGCGTCCAGGCGGGCCTCGTCGGACGCTACGACGAGGCCGCCCTTGGACTCGAGCTCGATCTCCGGTGGGAGTTCGTCGGCGAGCTCGCGCCAGAGCCTGGTGGACAGCAGCGCGAGGTCGAGTTCCGGGCCGGGCTCCTTGTCGGAGACCAGCAGATTGCCTTCACCGGCGCCCGTGGTGCCGCCCGCGACGGAGCCGCGGTCGACCACGGCGACGGACAGTCCGGACCGGGAGGCGTAGTAGGCGCAGGCCGCGCCGACCACCCCGGCCCCGACGATGACGACATCCAGCGAGTGTCTCGTGGGCACGGCAGTAATATGTCACATGGCTTAGGTGCTGCCAAGGGACACCGCGGAATGCCGAGGGATCACGTCCGCGCCCGCTTTCCGCGCTACGCGAGGACGGCGATCCCGTCGAGTTCCACCAGCGCCTCCTCGTCCCACAGCCGGACCACCCCGATGACCGCCATCGCCGGATAGTCACGGCCCGCCAACGACCGCCACAGCCGCCCGAGTTCGGCGGCGTTCTCCCGGTAGGCGGCGACGTCGGTGGTGTGGACGGTGATCCGGGCGAGGTCGGCGGGGCCGCCGCCCGAGGCGGCCAGCGCCGCCAGGAGATTGGTCAGCGCCAGCTCGAACTGGGCGGGCAGCGTGTCACCGACGATCTTGCCCGCCCGGTCGAGGGCGGTCTGGCCGGCCAGGAAGACCAGCGTGCGGCCGGTCGCGGTGACGGCGTGGCTGAAGCCGGTGGGCGGCGACAGCTCGCCCGGGTTGATGCGCCGCAGGCTCATCGGTACAGCTCCTTCGCGATGATGGTGCGCTGGACCTCGGTGGCACCTTCGTAGATACGCGGCGCCCGCACTTCACGGTAGAGGTGCTCGAGCAGATGGCCGCGTTCCAGGGCGCGGGCGCCATGGATCTGGACGGCGCGGTCCACGGCGAACTGCGCCGTCTCGGTCGCGTACAGCTTCGCCATCGCCGACCGCTTGGCGATGTCGGGCGCGCCGCTGTCGTACGCCTCCGCCGCCGCGTAGACGAGCAGCCGCGCGGCCTCGGTGCGGGTCGCGGTCTCGGCGAGCGCGTGGGACACCGCCTGCAGATCCTTCAGCGGGCCGCCGAACGCGGTGCGCCCGCCCGCGTGCTCGGTGGCGGCGTCGAGCGCGGCCTGCGCCATGCCGACGGCGAACGCTCCGACGCTGGGCCGGAACAGGTTCAGGGTGTCCATGGCGACGCGGAAGCCCCGGCCCGGCTCGCCCAGCAGATCGCCGGGGCCGACCGGAACGCCGTCGAAGGCGAGCCGGCCGATGGGGTGCGGGGAGAGCATGTCCAGATGCTCTCCGGACAGCCCGGGCCGGTCGGCCGGGACGAGGAACGCCGTCACCCCGCGCGACCCCGCGCCGGGCGTGGTGCGGGCGAAGAGCGTGTAGAAGTCGGCCTGCGGAGCGTTGGAGATCCAGCACTTCTCGCCGGTCAGCCGCCAGCCCGGGCCGTCCGGCTCGGCGGCCAGCTCCAGTGCCGCCGCGTCGGAGCCGGCGGCGGGTTCGGTGAGCGCGAAGGCGGCGACCGCCCGGCCCGCCGTGACCTCCGGGATCCAGCGGGCGGCCAGCCCGGCGCTGTGCAGCACCGGGTGCGCGCCCAGCCCCTGCAGGGCGAGGGCCGTCTCGGCCTCGGTGCACTCACGGGCCAGAGACTCCCGCAGCAGGCACAGGTCCATCGCCGACACCTTGCCGCCGGGCGGGAAGACCCGCTCCAGCAGGCCGAGTTCGCCCAGTTCCGAGAGCAACGGACGGTTGACCCGGCCGGGTTCGCCCGCCTCGGCCAGCGGCCGCAGCCGGCTCGCCGCGAGGGAACGGACCTGGGCGCACCACTTCAGCTGTTCCGGGTCGAGAGCGAACGCGGGCATCCGGCGCCTCCAAGCGGTATCGCGTACCGTTGACTGTCGTCAGCAACACGTTACGCTGAATTCGTCCGCTCTCAGGTGCCAACGAAGGCGGTACCGCCATGGACCTGCTGCCATCCGCCCACGTGGACACCTTCGCGCGGGACCATCTCCCGCCGCGCGACCAGTGGCCGGAACTCGCCTTCGAGCTGCCCGCGCTGCACTACCCCGACCGGCTCAACTGTGCGGCCGAGCTGCTGGCCGGCGGCAGCCCCGGCGCCCCCTGTCTGCGCACCCCCGGCGGCGAGGTCTGGTCCTACGAGGATCTGAACGCCACCGCCGCCCGTATCGCGCACGTCCTGGCCGACGACCTCGGGGTGCGGCCCGGCAACCGGGTCCTGCTGCGCGGCCCGACCACCCCGTGGCTGGTGGCCTGCTGGTTCGCGGTGCTCAAGGCGGGCGCGGTGGCCGTCACCGTCCTGGCCGCGCAGCGCTCCGGGGAGCTCGCGACGATCTGCGACATCGCGGCCGTCCGGCACGCGCTGTGCGATCTGCGGTCGGTGGACGACCTGGCCAAGGCCGAGATCCCGGACCTGCGGATCACCACGTACGGCGGCGAGGCGCCCGAGGACCTGCTGCGCCGGGCCGCCGCCAAACCCGATCACTTCACCGACGTCGCCACCTCGTCCGACGACGTCGCGCTCATCGCCTTCACCTCGGGGACCACCGGCCGCCCCAAGGGCTGTATGCACTTCCACCGCGATGTCCTGGCCATCGCCGACACGTTCTCCGCCGAGGTGCTGCGCCCGCGCGCCGACGACGTCTTCGCGGGCAGCCCGCCGCTCGGCTTCACCTTCGGCCTCGGCGGGCTGGTGATCTTCCCGATGCGGGCCGGGGCGTCCAGCGTGCTGCTGGAGCAGGCCGGACCTGAACAGCTGCTGGCGGCCGTCGCGCGGCACCGGGTGAGCGTGCTCTTCACGGCGCCGACGGCGTACCGGGCGATGCTCGGTCACCTGAATGACACAAGCGGCCCCGCCTCGTACGATGTCTCGTCCCTGCGGCGCTGCGTGTCCGCGGGCGAGAACCTGCCCGCCGCCACCTGGCAGGCCTGGCACGACCGGACCGGTCTGCGCATCATCAACGGCATCGGCGCCACCGAGCTGCTGCACATCTTCATCTCCGCCGCCGACGACGCCATCCGCCCCGGCACCACGGGCCTGCCGGTCCCCGGCTACCGGGCGCGGATCGTCGACGCCGCCGGGGAGCCGGTCCCCGACGGCGAGCCGGGGCTGCTCGCGGTGCGCGGCCCGACCGGCTGCCGCTACCTCGCCGACGAGCGCCAGACCGTGTACGTGCAGGGCGGCTGGAACCTCACCGGCGACACCTATGTCCGTGAACCCGACGGCTACTTCCGCTATGTGGCCCGCGCCGACGACATGATCATCTCGGCGGGCTACAACATCGCGGGCCCGGAGGTCGAGGAGGCGCTGCTGCGCCACCCCGACGTCAGCGAGGCGGCCGTCATCGGCGTCCCGGACGAGGAGCGCGGCCAGATCGTCCGTGCCTTCGTCGTCCTGCGCGACGGGGTGCCGCGCGGCGCGACTACCGTGGGGGCGCTGCGCGACTTCGCCAAGGGCGTGATCGTGCCCTACAAGTGCCCGCGCGACATCGTCTTCCTGGACGCCCTCCCCCGCACTCCCACCGGGAAACTGCAGCGCTTCCGGCTGCGCGACCTGGAGTGATCATGTGACCGAGCACACCCCCAGTTCGCTGATCGTGACCTTCTTCGGTGCCTACGGGCGCGCCGAACTGGACGGCCGGGTACCGGTCGCCGCCCTCATCCGGCTGATGGGCGCGGTGGACGTCGACCCGCAGTCGGTCCGCTCCGCCGTCTCCCGGCTCAAGCGGCGCGAACTGCTGGTCCCGGACCGGGTCGGCGGCGCCGCCGCGTACGCGCTCTCCGACGACGCCCGCCAGCTCCTCGCCGACGGCGACCGCCGCATCTACGGCGGCCCCGGCTCAGGCCCCGGCTCAGGCTCCGGCCCCAGGTCCGGTTCTGCCGAGGATGACGGCGACGGCTCCTGGGTGCTCGCCGTCTTCTCCGTCCCCGAGACCGAGCGCCACAAGCGGCATCTGCTGCGCTCCCGGCTGGCCCGGCTCGGCTTCGGCAGCGCCGCACCCGGCGTCTGGATAGCCCCGGCGCACGTCCAGGAGGAGGCCCGCCACACCCTGCGCCGCCTCGAACTCGACTCCTACGTGGACCTCTTCCACGGCACGCACCTCGGCTTCGAACCGACCGCCACCGCCGTCCGCCGCTGGTGGGACCTCGACGCCATCGCCGGCCTCCACCGCACCTTCCTCGACGCCCACGAGCCGGTGCTCGACCGCTGGACCCGGCGTCCTGACGTCCCCCCGCGCGACGCCTTCCCTGACTACCTCCGCGCCCTCGACTCCTGGCGCCGGCTCCCCTACGCCGACCCCGGCCTCCCCACCGCCCTGCTGCCACCCGACTGGCCCGGCGCCCGCGCCTCCCAGGTCTTCACCGCGCTGCACCAGCGGCTGCACGCGGCGGGCGCCGCCTTCGTCCGCGCGGCTCCCGGGCCCGCCTGAACGACCGAGCGCGGTACCCGGCCGGAGAGGCCGCGTACCGCGCTCGGTCATGACTGCGGGCGGTACGCCGCGGTCAGCCCTCGGCCGGGAGCTCGTAGACGTTCTTCGGGGTGATGATCGAGGTGATCGCCTTGGCGAAGAGGGTGCTCGGCTCGAAGCCGTCGTGCAGGATGTCCGTGTTGAGCAGGATCACCATGGTGGCGTCCTGCTTCGGCAGGTACATCGTCACGCTCTCGTAGCCCGGCAGCGAGCCGTTGTGCCCGATCCAGCCATGGGTGTTGAAGAGGCCCAGGCCGTACGCGGCACCGTCGAATCCGGGTACCGGGATGAACTTCTCCCGCTGCGCCTGGGTGGCCGGGGTGAGCAGCGTGCCGGTGGCGACCACCTTCGCCCAGTGGTGCAGGTCGTGCAGGTTGGAGATGATCGCGCCGGCCGCCCAGCCCCAGCTCGGGTTCCAGTTCGTCGCGTCCTCGACGTCACCGGTCAGCGTCTGGTTCGTGTACCCGTGCGCGTGCGGCGACGGGAACTCGGCGCCCTTCGGGAGGAACGTGTGGTTCAGGTGGGCCGGCCCCGTGACGCGCTTGTGGATGAACTCGGCGAGCGGCATCCTGCCGAGCTTCTCCACGAGCAGACCGAGCAGGATGTAGTTGGTGTTGGAGTACTGGAACTCCGTGCCCGGGGGGAAGACGTTCGGGTGGCTGAAGGCGTAGGCCAGCAGTTCCTTCGGGGTGAACTGCCGGGTCGGGTCGCTGAACAGCGCCTGGGCGAAGTCCGGGTCGGCGCTGTACGAGAACAGGCCGCTGCGCATCTCCAGCATCTGGCGGACGGTGATGTGCTCACCGTCGGGCACGCCGTGCAGGTAGGTGGAGATCGGCTTGTCCAGTTTGACCAGCCCCTGGTCGACCAGCTCCAGGACGGCGGTGGCGGTGAAGGTCTTGGTCTCGCTGCCGATCCGCATGTTGAGGTCGGGCTTCATCGGCGCGCCGGTCGCCTTGTCCGCCACGCCCGTCGACCGGATGTAGCTGCCACGGCCGGGCAGCCACAGACCGACCGTCACGCCGGGGACGCCGGCCTCCTTGCGCACGTCCTCGATCGCCTTGTTGAGGCGGGCCACGAGCTTGGGATCCAGGCCCTGGGGCGGGCAGTCGTCGGCGTACGGGTCGACGGCGGTGACCGCGGCCGTGGGCGGGGCGGCCTGGGCCGCGGACGACGTCAGGGTGAGCGGGACGAGGGTGGTGAGGGCGAGGAGGGCGGTGGCGAGTCGGCGGGTGGGGGCACGACGCATGGCGGGATGCCTCTTCCAGAGGTGAGGGGACCTTGCGAGGCCAAGATGACTTATCGCACCGGCTGGGACCCCGCGCCCACGGTCACCACCCGGCAAGTCCACCCGTACGGCCCCGGGCCCCGGGCCCCCGGCCTCCCGCGGCGGTCCACGCGCACAACTCGTGATCGGCGCGGCTGGCGCGGCTAGAGGGTGAGCCGCGGCTTCGGGGCGTCCGTGCGGCCGCTCGGGGGGCGGCGGCTGCCTGCCGCGTACTGCTGCGGCCAGGGGGCGGCCGGGCCGCTGTAGTTCTGTTCCGCGGCGGCGTGCAGGGTCCAGTTCGGGTCGTAGAGGTGGGGGCGGGCCAGCGCGCAGAGGTCGGTGCGGCCGGCCAGGAGGAGCGAGTTGACGTCGTCCCAGGAGGAGATGGCGCCGACGGTGATCACGGGGACGCCGAGCTCGTTGCGGATGCGGTCGGCGTACGGGGTCTGGTACGAGCGGCCGTACTGAGGGCGCTCGTCGGCGACGACCTGGCCGGTGGAGACGTCGATGGCGTCGGCTCCGTGGGCCGCGAAGGCGCGGGCGACGGCGACGGCGTCGTCCTCGGTGGTGCCGCCCGGCGCCCAGTCGGTCGCGGAGATACGGACGGTCATCGGGCGGTCCTCCGGCCAGACGGCCCGGACCGCGTCGAAGACCTCCAGCGGGTAGCGGAGCCGCCCGTCGAGGTCGCCGCCGTAGGCGTCGGTGCGGTGGTTGGTGAGCGGGGAGAGGAAGGACGAGAGCAGATAGCCGTGGGCGCAGTGCAGTTCGAGCAGGTCGAAGCCGGCGCGGGCGCCGCGCACGGCGGCCGCCGTGAACTCCTCGCGGACGGCGGCGAGACCGGCCGCGTCGAGCTCGCTCGGCACCTGGTTGACGCCCGGCCGGTAGGACAGCGGAGAGGGGGCGACGAGCGGCCAGTTCCCGTCCGGGAGCGGTTCGTCCATGCCCTCCCACATGAGGCGGGTGGAGCCCTTGCGCCCGCTGTGGCCGAGCTGCAGGCCGATGGCGGCGGTCGACTGCGCGTGGGCGAAGTCGGTGACGCGCCGCCAGGCCGTCTCGTGCTCGTCGGTGTACAGGCCGGCGCAGCCGGGGGTGATGCGGCCGTGCCGGCTGACGCACACCATCTCGGTCATGACGAGGCCGGCGCCACCGAGGGCCCGCGCGCCGAGGTGCACGAGGTGGAAGTCGCCGGGGGTGCCGTCCACGGCCGAGTACATGTCCATCGGCGAGACGACGACACGGTTGCGCAGGGTCAGCCCGCCGAGCCGGAAGGGGGTGAACATCGGCGGGGTGGCGGGCTCGGTGCCGAAGTCCCGTTCCACCGCGTCGGTGAAGCCCCGGTCGCGCAGCCGCAGGTTGTCGTGGGTGACGCGGCGGCTGCGGGTGAGGAGGTTGAAGGCGAACTGCAGCGGCGGCTGTCCGGTGTACTGCCCGACCTGCTCGAACCATTCGAGGCTGGCGCGGGCCGCGCGCTGGGTGCTCTCGACGACGGGCCTGCGCTCGGTCTCGTACGCCGTCAGTGCGGCCGGTACGTCCGGCTGCTCCTGCAGGCAGGCGGCGAGCGCGAGCGCGTCCTCCATGGCGAGTTTGGTGCCGGAGCCGATGGAGAAGTGCGCGGTGTGGGCGGCGTCGCCGATCAGCACGGTCCGTTCGTGCCACCACCGCTCGTTGACGACGGTGCTGAACGCGCCCCAGCGCGAGCGGTTGCCGTGCAGCGCGTGGCCGTCCAGAGAGCCGGCGAAGAGCTTCTCGCAGCGGGCGATCGACTCGGCCTCGTCGAGCCGGTCGAACCCCGCGCGCAGCCACACCTCCTCGCGCATCTCGACGATGAACGTGCTGGCGCCGTCGCGGTACGGGTACGCGTGCCCCTGCATGACGCCGTACTCGGTCTCGGCGATCTCGAAGCGGAAGGCGTTCAGGGGGAGGTCGCTGCCGAGCCAGATGTAGCGGCAGCGGTGGCCGGTGATCCTCGGCCGGAAGACGTCGGCGTGCGCGGCGCGGGTGGTGCTGTTGGCGCCGTCGGCGGCGATGACGAGGTCGTGGGTCGCGGCGAGCTCCGCGGCGGCGGGGCCGGTCTCCCGCAGCCGCAGCTCGACGCCGAGGTCACGGCACCGCTGGTGCAGGATCGTCAGCAGCCGGCGCCGGTCGAGGGCGGCGAAGCCGTGCCCGCCGGAGGTGACCACCTCGCCGCGGAAGTGCACGTCGATGTCGTCCCAGCGGGTGAACTCCGCCTGCAGCGCGCGGAAGACCACCGGGTCGGCGTGTTCGATGCCGCCGAGCGTCTCGTCGGACAGCACGACGCCGAACCCGAAGGTGTCGTCGGGGGCGCCGCGTTCCCAGACGGTGATGTCCCGCGCAGGGTCGAGGCGCTTGAGCAGGGCGGCCGCGTACAGGCCGCCGGGGCCGCCGCCGATGACCGCGATCCGCATGGTCAGCGCCCTTCCCAGCGGGGCGGGCGCTTCGCGGTGAACGCGGCGTGGAATTCTGCGTAGTCGGCGCTGGTCATGAGCAGCGCCTGGGCGGCGGCGTCCATT
The DNA here is from genome assembly GCF_023701715.1 of Streptomyces sp. RKAG337. Classification (NCBI taxonomy): domain Bacteria; kingdom Bacillati; phylum Actinomycetota; class Actinomycetes; order Kitasatosporales; family Streptomycetaceae; genus Streptomyces; species Streptomyces sp. RKAG337. Next base: position 1,631,047 of record NZ_JAJOZA010000001.1, read on the forward strand.
TCGACGGCGGCCGCCAGCGGCATGTCGAGCTCGGCGGTGAGCAGCGCCTTGGTCTGCTGGTAGGCCAGCGAGGGGCCGGCGGCCAGCCGTTCGGCCAGCGCGGCGGCCACGGCGTCGGCCTCTCCTTCGGCGGCGGTCTGGCTGACCAGCCCGATGCGCTCCGCCTCTTCGGCACCGACCGTCTCGCCCAGCATCAGCAGCCGGGTGGCGTGGCCGAGCCCGACCATGCGGGGCAGGAGGTACGCGGCTCCCATGTCGGCGCCGGCGAGCCCGACCCGGGTGAAGAGGAACGCGAACCGGGCCGACGGCTCGACGATCCGGAAGTCGGCGGCCAGGGCGAGCACGGCGCCCGCGCCCGCCGCAATCCCGTGCACGGCGGCGATGACGGGGAACGGTGCCTCGCGGATCGCCCGGACGACCTGGCCCGTCATCCGGTTGAAGCCGAGCAGCTCGCCCGTGCCCATGCCGAGGGTGGCGCCGATGATCTCGTCCACGTCACCGCCCGAGCAGAAACCGCGGCCGGCGCCGGCCAGCACCAGCACCCGGGTCTCCCCGTCGTGCGCGAGCTCGGCGAGCAGGTCGCGGAGGTCGGCGTAGGAGCCGAAGGTGAGGGCGTTCAGCTTGTCGGGGCGGTCGAGGGTGACGGTGACGACGCCACCGGCGCGCTCCACCCGCAGGTGTTTCCACTGACCGGTGGGGCTCGCTGAGCTCGGATAGGGACTCAAGGCACGTCCTCCTTGGCGGGGGGAGGGGGTGCGGACGCCCGCAGAGCGAAGTTATCACTCATCTGTGACCGCCGTCACGAGTGCGAGATATCCGGACGCCGCCACGCGGACCGCGCTGCGCCGTCAGGCCAGCGTCGCCACCAGGATCGCCTTGATGGTGTGCATCCGGTTCTCCGCCTGGTCGAACACGACGGAGTGCGCGGACTCGAAGACCTCGTCGGTGACTTCGAGCGAGGTCAGGCCGTGCCGCTCGAAGATCTCCTGGCCGATCTTCGTCCCGAGGTCGTGGAAGGCCGGCAGGCAGTGCAGGAACTTCACGTCGGCGTTGCCGGTGGCGCGGAGCACCTCCATGGTCACCGCGTACGGGCCGAGCAGTTCGATCCGCTCGTCCCACACCTCCTTGGGCTCCCCCATCGACACCCAGACATCGGTGTGGACGTAGTCCACGCCGCGCACGCCCTCGGCGACGTCCTCGGTGAGGGTGACGCGCGCGCCGGTGGTCTCCGCGAGCCGGCGGGCCTCGGCGACCACCGAGTCCTGCGGCCACAGCTGCCGGGGCGCGACGATCCGGACGTCCATACCGAGCAGCGCGCCGGTGACGAGCAGCGAGTTGCCCATGTTGTAGCGGGCGTCGCCGAGGTAGGCGTAGGCGGTCTCACCCAGCGGCTTGTCGGTGTGCTCGGACATGGTGAGCACATCGGCGAGCATCTGGGTCGGGTGCCACTCGTCGGTGAGACCGTTCCAGACCGGCACGCCCGCGTACTGCGCGAGCTCCTCGACGATCACCTGGCCCGCGCCCCGGTACTCGATGCCGTCGAACATCCGCCCGAGCACGCGCGCGGTGTCCTTGGCCGACTCCTTGTGCCCGATCTGCGAGCCGGAGGGGTCGAGGTAGGTGGTGCTCGCGCCCTGGTCGGCGGCCGCGACCTCGAACGAGCAGCGGGTCCTGGTCGAGGTCTTCTCGAAGACCAGCGCGATGTTCCTGCCGGTCAGCCGCCGGACCTCGGTCCCCGCCCGCTTGGCCGCCTTCAGCTGGGCCGCCAGCTCCACCAGGTGGTGGAACTCCTCGGGGCTGAAGTCCAGCTCCTTGAGGAAATGACGGCCCTTGAGGTCGATGGCCATGGGGACTCCTAGGTAGCGGCAGAGGGGAGGACCTTGGAAGTCTATACGATCAATGACATGTTTATACAGATCTGCTTTTCCGCCGCTACGGCCTGTCCGCCCTAGACCGCGTCGCGTTCGATGGGACAGCTCATACAGCGCGGGCCGCCGCGCCCCCGGCCCAGCTCGCTCCCCGGGATCTCGATCACCTCGATGCCGCGCTTGCGCAGGAAGGTGTTGGTCGTGACGTTCCGCTCATAGGCCACCACCACCCCCGGTTCGACGGCGAGCACGTTGCACCCGTCGTCCCACTGCTCGCGCTCCGCCGAGTGCACGTCCTGCGTCGCGGTCAGCACCTGGATGTCGTCCAGGCCCAGCGCCGCCGCGATCGCGCGGTTCATGTGCTCCGCCGGATGATCGGTCACCTTCAGGTCCCGGTCCCCCGCTCCCGGCTCGATCGAGTACGAGCGCAGCATCCCCAGCCCGGCGTACTTGGTGAAGGTGTCGCCGTCCACCATGGTCATCACGGTGTCCAGGTGCATGAAGGCCCGCTTCTTCGGCATGTCCAGCGCCACGATCGTGCGCGCGGAACCCGCCGCGAACAGCCCCTGCGCGAGCATCTCCACCGCCTGCGGGGTGGTTCTCTCGCTCATCCCGATGAGCACCGCCCCGTTGCCGATGACCAGGACGTCACCGCCCTCGATGGTCGACGGATACGCCGCCTGCCCCTCCGACCAGATATGGAAGCCGCCGCCGGCGAACAGCGGATGGTGCTGGTAGATCGCCTCGAAGTGCACGGTCTCGCGCTGCCGGGCCGGCCAGCGCATCGCGTTGATGCTGACCCCGTCGTAGACCCAGGCGGAGGTGTCCCGGGTGAAGATGTGGTTCGGCAGCGGGTTGAGCAGGAAGTCGTCCAGGCGCATGGCGTGGAAGAGCACCGAGATCGGTTCGGCGAACCGCTCGAGGAACTCCCGCTTGGTCATCCCGCCGACCAGCGCCTCGACGAGGTCGGGCACGGACAGCTCGTCGAACGACGCACGCAGATGATCGGTGGCCAGCGGCCCGTACTGCTTCTCGTCGAAGACCCGGTCCAGCACCAGGGCCCGCGCCTCCGGCACCGCCAGCGCTTCCCGGAGCAGATCCCCGAAGAGATGGACCTCGACCCCGCGGTCGCGCAGCACATCCGCGAAGCCGTCGTGCTCCGCGCGCGCCCGGCGCACCCACAGCAGATCGTCGAAGAGCAGCGCGTCCTTGTTGGACGGGGTGAGCCGCTTCAGTTCAAGGTCGGGTCGATGGAGGATGACGCGGCGCAGCCGCCCGGCCTCGGAATCCACGTGAAAGCCCATGGACACAGTCCTTCCCCTCTCACAGGCGCCTCGCACGCCCGGCGCACGCCCCGGTACCGGATGGACGTGTGGGGCGGATCTACGGTGGCAGGGCCGGTGACCCGGCCGGTGTCCGGCAAGCGGCGGGCGCGTGCCGGCAGGGTGTCAACCCTCCTGGCGCATCACCTCCGCCAGCGCGGCGATCTGATCGGGCCCCACCCGGCAGCAGCCGCCGATCAGCCGGGCTCCAGCGGACCGCCAGTCGCGGACCCGGGAGGCTTCGAAGGTCACCTCGCCCTGCCACTTCCGGGCCTGCGCGTCCCACTCCTCGCCGCTGTTCGGATAGACCACGACGGGCTTGCCGGAGACCTCCGCGGCGAGGGCCACGGCGTGGTCGGCGTCCCGCGGGGCACAGCAGTTGACGCCGACCGCCACCACCTCGTCCCGCCCGGCGGCCAGCGCGAAGGCGGCTTCCAGCGGCTGCCCGGCGCGGGTCAGGTCGCCGTCGATGCTGAACGAGAGCCAGACCGGCACCCCGATCCCCTCGACCGCGCGGAGCAGTGCCTCCGCCTCGTCCGTGTCCGGCACCGTCTCCAGGGCGAGCAGATCGGGGCCCGCCTCGGCCAGCGCCTCGATCCGCGGCCGGTGGAAGCGCTCCAGCTCCCGCACGCTCAGCCCGTACCGCCCCCGGTACTCGCTGCCGTCCGCCAGCATCGCCCCGTACGGACCGACGGACGCCGCCACCAGCACGTCCGTACGGCCGCCCGCGGCGCTCCGCGCCAGCTCGACGCTGCGCCGCAGCAGCGCCGACGCCTCCTCCCGACCGGTCCCCCGGCGGGCGAAGCCCTCGTAGGTCGCCTGGTAGCTGGAGGTGATGAGCACCCGCGCACCCGCCCGGACATAGGCCGCGTGCGCCGCCTCGATCTGCTCGGGCGCATCGGCCAGCAGCCGGGCCGACCACAGCGGATCGGACAGATCACAGCCCTGGGCGGCGAGTTGGTTGGACAATCCGCCGTCCAGGACGAGCGGGGTGCCCAGGGTCAGGTCGGGCGGCATGGCGGTCGCTCCTTGCTTCGGCCCCGGGTCGGGTGCACCGGAGGTTCGTTCAAAGGGTCAGCTCGGATGGGTTCAGTTCAGTTCAGGTGCAGGTGGGTTCAGGTGAGTTGGGACTGGACCTCGGCGGAGATCAGTTCCAGGTGGTCCAGATCGCCCAGGTCGAGGATCTGCAGATAGAAGCGGGTCGAGCCGGTCGCGGCGTACCGGCCGATCTTGTCGATCACCTCGGCCGGGGATCCGGCCAGCCCGTTGGCCTTCAGCTCGTCGACCTCCCGGCCGATGGCCGCGGCACGGCGCGCGACCTCGGCGTCGTTCCGGCCGACACAGGCGACCAGCGCGTTGGAGTACACCAGCTCGTCCTTCTTGCGCCCCTCCGCCTCGGCCGCCTCGCGCACCCGGCCGAACTGCCGCCTGCTGTCCTCGACGGAGGCGAACGGGATGTTGAACTCGTCCGCGTAGCGGGCGGCGAGAGCCGGGGTCCGCTTGGCACCGTGCCCGCCGATCAGCACCGGGATCTTCGTCTGGACCGGCTTGGGCAGCGCGGGCGAGTCCTTGAGCTGGTAGTACGTCCCGTCGAAGTCGAACGTCTCACCGACCGGCGTGGCCCACAGGCCGGTCACGATCGCCAGCTGCTCCTCCAGCCGGCCGAACTTCTCCTTCGGGAACGGGATGCCGTAGGCGGTGTGCTCCTTCTCGTACCAGCCGGCGCCCAGTCCCAGCTCGACGCGCCCGCCCGACATCTGGTCCACCTGCGCGACCTGGATGGCGAGCACGCCCGGCAGCCGGAAGGTGCCGGCCGTCATCAGGGTGCCGAGCCTGATGCGGCGGGTCTCACGGGCCAGCCCGGCGAGGGTGATCCAGGCATCCGTCGGGCCCGGCAGCCCGTCTCCGCCGCCCATGCTCACGTAGTGGTCGGAGCGGTAGAAGGCGTCGAATCCGAGGTCCTCGGTGGCCTTGGCGACCGTGAGGAGGGTGTCGTAGGTGGCCCCCTGCTGGGGCTCGGTGAAAATACGAAGATCCATGCCTCCCATCCTCCACGCCGGACCGCCCCGCACGTCAACCACGCGTACGGCGTCGCCGATCTTGTGCACCGGTGGGTGTGTCCAGGGCGGGCCGGACCCCGGATCATGAACCGGTCGGTTTCATGAGGCGGTCCGTTTCATGAGCCGGGCGGTCTCTGAAGCGGTCCGTTTCATGAGCCGGGTCGGTTTCATGAGCCGAGCGCGCCGAGCAGCGCGCAGACCCGGTCCTTGGAATCCTCGGCGGCGTCCATCGCGTCGATGCACTGCCAGTACACCGCCTCCTCCTCCGCGGAGCAGGCCAGCCCCACGAGGGCCGCGCCCAGCTCCGAGAGCAGGTCCCGCAGTTCCGTCAGCGCACGGGCCGGTTCCCGCACGCCGGTGAGTATCGACGCCCGGACGGTCTCCGGCCGGACGCCCGGCAGGCCCGAGAGCCCGGTCGGTCCGCAGACCCGGCCGCCGCCCGTCTCGCACACCGAGAGCCCGGCGGCCCGCAGCTCCGCCGTTCCGTGCAGGGCGAGATGGCCACCCACCGCCTCGGCGAGTGCCTGCGCCTGCCACGCCTCCGTGATCAGGTCCTCCACCTGCCACGCCTGCTCGAGGGCGTGCCGGGTGGCCAGGATGAGCCGTACCGCGTCCATGATGTACTCCCCCTGCCGCTGCGTGCTACCGACCTGTTACCCAGAGTGACGGTCGGTGGCCGCGAGCGGAAGGGGGGTCCCAGTGCCTGTGGATTACTCGCCGGTTGTGGATATCCCGGTCACCCGGTCGGGTGAAGCGTGCCCGGCCCCTCGTCCTCCGCCGGCATCGGGAAGCGCAGTTCATTACGGTCGATCTTCGCCGAGAGGGCCTTCAGCACATCGATCTCCAGCACCTGGCAGAACTGCAGCAGATACGCCAGGACGTCCGCCACCTCGTCCTCCACCCGGTGCGCGGTCCCGGCGTCCTCCATCACCCGGCCCGCCTCCTCCGGGGTCATCCACTGGAAGATCTCCAGCAGTTCGGACGCCTCGACGCTCAACGCCGCGGCCAAGTTCTTGGGTACGTGATATTGCTGCCAGCGCCTGGCCGCCGCGAAGGCGGTCAGACGGCGCTGCAGCGCCTGCAGATCCTCGCTCATCCGCACAGGTCTACCGCATGGTCGGCGCCGACCGCGCGGGCACCCGCTCCCCGACGCCCTCCCCCGCTTCCGGCCCCGGCTCCGTTCCGGGCTCCGTCCGCGGCCCGGTACCAGGATCAGCGCCGGCCGTCCCCGACGCCGCCTCGTCCGCCCCAGTCTGCTCCGGCCCCGTCTGCTCCGGCCCCGCCTGCTCAGGCCCCGCCTGCTCAGGCCGCCGCGGGCGGACCAAGTCGATGACCGACACCCCGCCCAACCCCTCGGCGACGGAGGCGTCGTGCACCGCGCCCAGCAGCCGGATGTGACCGCGTCCGGCCGCCATACCCGCCAAGGAGAGCAGCTCACGGGTCTGCCGGCGGTCCATTCCCAGATCGAAGCCGTCGCTGAGGACGGTCAGTACCTGGGCGGCCGGGAGGAGTTCGGCGCTCGTGTCGACCTCCAGCACCCCCGGTCCGGTCAGCAGGACCAACGCGATGGCCAGGAAGCGCAGTTCGCCGTCGCCCAGCCGGTCCACCGGCACCAGCCCCAGCGGCCCGCGGTCCACCGCCGCGATCACCGAACGCAGTTCGGCCCCGGAATCGGCGCCGGCCGCCTGGGACCGCAGGACGGTCAGCCCGTCGACCGGCGGGCTGCAGACCTCCCGCATCGCCCGCACCAGCGCCGCGTGCCGCGTACGGCACTCGCCTTCGGTCCTGGCCAGCACCGCCGACAGATTCTCGCAGCCACGGCGGAGCATCCCGTCCCCGGCGTCCACCGGCGCCCGCATCGTCTCCGGCCGGGGGTCCACCGGGAACACCCCGCGTAACGCCAGCACCAGTTGTTCCACCGCCGCCAGCACCAGCCGCTGGCCCTCGGTGCGGCCCGCGACGCGCAGCGGCAGCAGCGCCGTCGCCAGCAGATCGTCGGGGAGCGGCGCGCGGGTGACGGGCACCAGGCCCGCCGTGTGCCACGCCGCCTGGACGGTGCGCCGTTCCGGGTCACGCAGCGCGGTGGTCAGCAGCCTCTCCCCGCCACCGGTCAACCGCTCGCCGACGATGCGCAGTTCGGGCTCGGCCTGTACGGCCACATCCAGCCGGACCGGTCCGACGGGTCCGGTGACCGTGCAGCCGATCCGGAATCCGCGCCGCCCTTCCGCGTCCGGCTGCGCGCCCTGCGGCACGCAGGCCGCGGCCCCGCCCCGCACGCTCCCCGACCTGTTCCCGGACCCGCTCCCGGAGCCGTTCCCGGACCCGTCGAACACCTCGCTCAGCGTCTCTCCGCCGGCCAGCCGCCCCAGCGCGCTCAGCGCCTCCAGAACGCTCGATTTCCCCGTCCCGCTGGCGCCGGCGAGCAGGGTGAGCGGACCCAGCGCGAAGCTCGCGCCCCGGTGCGACTTGAAGGCGGACAACCGCAGTTCGGTGACAGCGGGACGCTCACTCGTGAGGTTCATATCCGCGAACGTAGCCAGCGCCACCCCTGCCGAACCGTTACGTCAGCCCCCACGTCCTCCGAACGGGCGAAGCCCGGCAGGATGACGGTATGGAGATCAAGGATTCCGGCCCCACAGCGGGCATCGATCTGACCGCGTTCGGCAGCCATGGCGTGCGCCACGTGAGCATCCACCGGAACGCCGGCCCCGGCGCCGCGTCCGGCCCCGGCGCGGCCGTGGTCGCGGTGGCCCTTATGCACCTGGCCCCCGGCGGCCGCATCGGCCGCCACGAGGCGACGATTCCGCAGGCGCTGACCGTGGTCGCGGGCGACGGCTGGGTGAGCGGCGCGGACGGCCGAGCGGTTCCGATCACCGCGGGCCGGACCGCCTGCTGGGCGGCCGGCGAGGACCATGAGACCTGGACCGACACCGGCCTGACGGCCGTGGTCGTCGAAGCGGCGGAACCACATCCCGCGGGCCTGCTCGGACGCACCCCGGCCACCGGAGCTTGAGGTCTGAGGTCTGAGGTCTGAGGCATTGTCCGACCCCTGGTCTACGGTGGGCCGCGTGACGAGCTATGTGGCGCTGCTCCGCGGGATCAACGTGGGCGGCAAGAACAAGGTGCCGATGCAGACCCTGCGCGAGCTGCTGACCGGGCTGGACTGTACGGACGTCAGAACCCATCTCCAGAGCGGCAACGCCGTCTTCGGCCACCCCCGGGCCGATCCGGCCGCGCTGGCCACCGACCTGGAGGCGCGCATCACCGAGGAGCTGGGGCTCACCATCCGCTGCCTGGTGCGGGACGGCGCCGATCTCCAGCGGGTGGTCGACCACAACCCCTTCGACATGGAAGGCATCGACCCGTCCCGGTTCCTGGTGACCTTCCTGTCCGGCCCGCCGGAGCAGGAACGCCTGACCGCCATCGACCCCGCGGCCTACGCCCCGGAGGAGTTCCGGCTCGCCGACCCCAAGGCCCCGCACGAGATCTATCTGCACCTGCCGACCGGCATCCAGAAGTCCCGTCTCGCCCTGCTGTTCACCGACAAGAAACTGGGGGTGACCGCGACGGCCCGCAACTGGAACACCGTGCTCAAGCTCGCCGCGATGGCGGCCGGGTAGCCCGGGACCGGCTACGCCGGAACCCGAGCCTCCCGAAGCCTCAGGCCGACTTCGCCACCGGCGCCAGGATCGCCACGCACTCGACGTGGTGCGTGAGCGGGAAGAGGTCGAAGGCGCGCAGCGAGACCGGCTTGTAGCCCGCCTCCGCGAAGTACGCCAGGTCGCGGGCGAGCGCGGCCGGGTCGCAGGCCACGTAGGCGATGCGGCGGGGGCCGAGCGAGGCGAGGTGCTTGACGGTGGACTTGCCGGCGCCGACCCGCGGGGGTCGAGGACGATCAGGTCGGCCTCGGTGATCTTGATGCGCGGCAGTACGGTCTCGACCTTGCCGTGCTCGATCCGCACGCGCTCCAGATCGGCCAGGTTGTGCCGGGCGTCCTCAACCGCGCGCTTGCCGGACTCGATGCCCAGCACCGCGCCGGTCTCGCCGACCTTCTCGGCGATCGCGCCGGCGAACAGGCCGACGCCGCAGTACAGGTCGAGGGCGGTGTCGCCGTCACGCGGCTGGAGGCCGTCCAGGACCGCCTCGGCCAGCAGGTCGGGGGCCTGCGGGTGGACCTGCCAGAAGCCGCCGGAGCCGACCCGCCAGGTGCGGCCGACGGCGCGCTCGCGGACGAAGCCACGGCCGTGCACCTTGTGCACGCCGCCCTGCTCGTCGACGCGGGCGACCGAGACCGGCCGGTCCAGCTCGACGATCGGCAGCCGGCCCTCGGGCGTGGGGGTGACGATGACCTGGCGGTCGTTGGAGCCGGTCGCGGCGATGGCCTCGACGGACGCGGTGTCCGGCCACTCACGCGTCTCGATGCCGAGCTCGGTGACGCCGGGCGCCGCGATCAGGCACTGGTCGATCCGCTCGATCTCGTGCGAGCGGTGCCGGCGCAGTCCCGCGTAGCCCTCGGCGTCCACGGCGAACTGGACGCGGGTGCGCCACGCGGGCACCTTGCCCTCGACGCCCTGGTCACCGGGCGCGGGCTCGACGGTGCCGTCCCAGCCGGCGTCCTGCGGGCTCAGGCCCGCGAGGCGGCTGAGCTGCTCGGTGATGACGTCGACCTTCAGCCGGCGCTGGGCGCCGGGGGCGACGTGCTGCCAGTCGCAGCCGCCGCAGGCGCCGGGGCCGGAGTACGGGCAGGGCGCCGGGACGCGGTCGGGGGACGCCTGGAGGATCTCCACGGCGTCGGCACGCAGGAACTTGGAGTCCGGTCCGCCCTCGGTGACCTTCGCGACGACGCGCTCACCGGGCAGTGCGTGCCGGACGAAGAGCACCCGTCCTTCGTGACGGGCGATGCAGTGACCGCCGTGCGCGACGGGGCCGACCTCGACCTCGTAGCGCTCCCCGACCAGCTCGTCGGCCTGTTCCTTCGTACGGTTCTGCATGATGAACAGGCTCCTGCGAGAGGTGGTGCGGCGGGGTGGTGCGGGCGGGACCGTAGAACGGCAGCTCACCAGTCTACGTCCCGCCGCACCCCCCGCCTTACGGCCTACTTCTGGCCGGTGTGTTCCTTGTCCCGCTTCGGCGGGCTGACCGGGCCGCGCCGGATCGCGCCGGGGGCGTTCCAGTCGGCACGCTTGCGCGCCCGGACCTTGGCCCGCTCGGAGGAGTCCAGCTGCCACGGCACCGAGGTGACCATGACGCCGGGGGTGAACAGCAGCCGGCCCTTGAGCCGCAGGGCGCTCTGGTTGTGGAGCAGGTGCTCGTACCAGTGGCCGACGACGTACTCGGGGATGTAGACGCTGACCACGTCACGCGGGCTGGCCCGCCGCAGGCCCTTCACGTACTCGATGATCGGCCGGGTGATCTCGCGGTAGGGCGAGTCCAGGACCTTCAGCGGTACGTCGATGCCGCGCCGGGTCCAGTCGGCCTGCAGGGCCTTGGTGTCGGCCGGGTCGACGTTGATGCTGAGCGCTTCGAGGGTGTCGGAGCGCATCAGCTTGGCGTAGGCCAGGGCGCGCAGCGTCGGCTTGTGGACCTTGGAGACCAGGATGATCGAGTGCACCCGGGACGGGCGCACCTCCTCGTCGGTGCGCTCGTCGCCCGCCGCGATCTCCTCGGCCACCCGGTCGTAGTGGCGCCGGATGGCGGTCATCATCGCGTAGAAGAGCACCATGCCGAGGACCGCGACCCAGGCGCCGTGCGTGAACTTCGTCAGCAGGACGATGATCAGCACCATGCCGGTGAAGAAGGCGCCGAAGGTGTTGATCGCCCGGGACCGGTGCATGTGGCGGCGCTTGGCGGTGTCGGTCTCGCTGCGCAGGTGGCGGTTCCAGTGCCGGACCATGCCGATCTGGCTGAGCGTGAACGAGACGAAGACGCCGACGATGTAGAGCTGGATCAGCCGGGTCGAGTCGGCGCCGTAGAGGTACACGAGGACGGCGGCGAAGCCGGCCAGCACCACGATGCCGTTGGAGAACGCGAGCCGGTCGCCGCGGGTGTGCAGCTGGCGCGGCAGGTAGCGGTCCTGGGCGAGGATCGAGCCGAGGACCGGGAAGCCGTTGTACGCGGTGTTGGCCGCCAGGAACAGGACGAGCGCGGTGACCGCGGCCAGGAAGATGAACGGGATCGAGTTGTGCCCGAAGACAGCCTCCGCGACCTGCGCGATGACCGGGTCCTGGGTGTAGCCGGGGCCCACCGGCTTGCCGTCGACCAGCAGGTCGGTCGCCGGGTTCTCGGCCATCCGGACCTTGGTGTACATGGCCAGCGCGATGATGCCGCAGAACATGGTGACGGCGAGCACGCCCATCGCGGCGAGCGTGGTGGCGGCGTTCTTGGACTTCGGCTTCTGGAAGGCCGGGACACCGTTGCTGATGGCCTCGACCCCGGTGAGCGCGGCACAGCCGGAGGAGAAGGCCCGTAGCAACAGGAAGACCAGGGCGAAGCCGCTGATCCCGCTGACCTCGGCGTGGATCGTGTAGTGCGCGGTGGGCGCCTCCATGGTGTCGCCGGTGGCGATCTTGAAGCAGCCCCAGAGGATCATGCAGAAGACGCCGACGACGAAGGCGTAGGTCGGGATCGCGAAGATCGACCCGGACTCGCGCACCCCGCGCAGGTTCATCACCATCAGCAGGAAGATCATGCTGACCGCGCCCAGCACCTTGTGGGTGGCGAAGAACGGTACGGCCGAGCCGAGGTTCTCGATGCCCGAGGCGACGGACACGGCGACGGTCAGCACGTAGTCGACGAGCAGCGCGCTCGCGACCGTGAGACCGGCCTTCGGCCCGAGGTTGGTGGTGGCGACCTCGTAGTCACCGCCGCCGGACGGGTACGCGTGCACGTTCTGCCGGTACGACGCCACGACGGTGAACATCAGCACGACGACCGCGACCGCGATCCACGGGCTGTAGTGGTAGGCGGACGCGCCCGCGATCGACAGGACCAGCAGCACTTCGCCGGGCGCGTACGCGACCGACGAGAGCGGGTCGGAGGCGAACACCGGAAGCGCGAGCCTCTTAGGGAGGAGCGTTTCTCCCAACTTGTCGCTGCGCAGGGCGCGGCCGATCAAGATCCGTTTCGGCAGGTCAGTCAGTTTGGGCACGGAGAGGATGGTAAGCGCTGCGCCGTACGTGCATGCGACCGCCACCCTCCTAAGAGAAGGCAAAGTCCCCCTCGGGCCGTCCACAACCTCCCGCTGGGGTGCCAGCGTGTGTAGCTTGGGCCGCGGTCTGAGACGCTTATCGGGTATCGGCCAAAAATGTTGACAGCCGGAAGGACGGGCGTGCACGTCGTGATTATGGGCTGCGGAAGGGTGGGTTCCACTCTTGCGCAATCCTTCGAACAGCAAGGTCATACGGTCGCTGTGGTGGACCAGGACCCGACGGCTTTCCGCCGTCTGGGATCAGGGTTCGGCGGGCGCCGGGTGACCGGAGTCGGGTTCGACCAGGACACGCTTCGCGAGGCCGGAATCGAGGAGGCAGGCGCCTTCGCGGCGGTCAGCAGCGGCGACAACTCCAACATCATCGCGGCCCGGGTGGCCCGGGAGATGTTCGGTATCGAGAACGTGGCCGCCCGGATCTACGACCCCCGGCGTGCCGAGGTCTACCAGCGGCTCGGCATCCCGACCGTGGCCACCGTGCGGTGGACCGCGGACCAGATGCTGCGCCGGCTGCTGCCGTCGGGCGCCGAGCCGCTGTGGCGGGACCCGAGCGGCGGTGTACAGCTCGCCGAGGTGCACACCTCGCCGGCCTGGGTGGGTCACAAGATCAGCAAACTGCAGGACGAGACCGGGGTCCGTGTGGCATTCCTCACCCGGCTGGGCGAGGCGATGCTGCCGACCTCCCAGACGGTGCTGCAGGAAGGCGATCTGGTGCACGTGATGATGCGCACCGACGGAGTCGCCGAGGTCGAGGCCGCGTGTGCCAAGGGTCCTGAGGAGGCGCACTGATGAGAGTCGCCATCGCCGGAGCCGGCGCGGTCGGCCGCTCGATCGCGGGCGAGCTGCTGGAGAACGGGCACGAGGTCCTGCTCGTCGACAAGAACCCCACCTCCATCTCGGTGGAGCGGGTACCGCAGGCCGAGTGGCTGCTCGCCGACGCCTGCGAGATCACCTCGCTGGACGAGGCGGCGCTGCAGCGCTGCAACGTGGTCATCGCCGCCACCGGTGACGACAAGGTCAACCTCGTCGTCTCGCTGCTCGCGAAGACCGAGTACGGGGTGCCGCGGGTCGTCGCCCGGGTCAACAACCCCAAGAACGAATGGCTCTTCAACGAGTCCTGGGGCGTCGACGTGGCCGTCTCGACCCCGCGGCTGATGTCCGCGCTGGTCGAGGAGGCCGTGAGCGTCGGCGACCTCGTCCGGCTGATGCGCTTCAGCCAGGGTGACGCGAACCTGGTGGAGCTCACCCTGCCGCCGGAGGCCGCGCTGGTCGGCACCCGCGTCGGTGACGTGGAATGGCCGCAGGACACCTCGCTGGTGACGATCATCCGGGGCAACCGGGTGCTCACACCGACCTCGGACGACGCGCTGGAGGCCGGTGACGAGCTGCTGTTCGTCGCCGCACCGCACCGCGAGGAGCAGTTGGAGGACCTGCTGTCCGTCCAGCGCGAGGACTGACAGGACCGGTCATGACGACGGGCGCCCCGGACCGGGAAGGTCCGGGGCGCCCGTCGTCATGCTGAGCGGAGCTGAGCGGGGTCGAGCGGGGTCGAGCGGGGTCGAGCGGGGTCGAGCGGGATGAGCGGAGATCAGGACGCGGCCGCGGCCTTCTTCGCCTCTTCCTCGGCCTCCATCTCGGCGATCACGTTGATCGGCGGCGGAGCCTTCGACAGGAAGATCCACGTCAGGTAGACGGACAGCAGCATCGGCGGGATGCCCAGCGCCACCTTGACCCAGCCGAGCTGGGTGGCGTCCCCCCACCAGTACAGCGGGAAGAGGATCGCCGACTTGGCCAGCAGGATCAGCCCCCAGGCCCAGCTGGCCTTGGTGTAGGCGCGCAGCCGGCCGGGGTTGCGCTTGCGCCAGGAGAGGTTCTCCTTGAAGACCGGGCCGAGGATCAGGCCCAGCAGCGGGACGCCCGCGATGGCGGTGGCGATGTACGCGACGGCCAGCCCGAGGGTGTAGAGCATCCCCGGCAGGTAGAAGTTCTTGGCATCGCCGGACATCATCGCGAAGACCGCGCCGAAGGCCACCCCGAACACACCGCTGAAGGCGTGCTTGAGGGTGTCCTTGCGGGCCAGCCGGGCGATCCCGAGCAGCACGGAAAGACTGAGCGCGGCGATGGCCGCGATGTGGATATCTCTGTTGATCGTGTAGATCAGGACGAAGACCAGGCCGGGCACGGTGGTCTCCACCATGCCCCGGATGCCGCCGAACGCCTCGAAGAGGGCGGCTTCGGTGATCGCTTTCGAATCGCCGTCCGTGCCCTCCCCGGTCCGCGGGTCCTCTGTCTGCTTGTCGATCGACGCCACCGACTACTCCTGTCCGACCGGACGCAGTTCGTACTTGGGATTGAACAGGACGGGACGGCCGTGGTTCATCGAGATCCGGCCCGAGGCGATGATCTTGCGCCCCGGCTCTATCCCGCTGATACTGCGGCGTCCCAGCCACACCACGTCAAGGGCGGCGGAGCCGTCGAACAGCTCCGCCTCCAGCGCGGGCACGCCGGCCCGCGGTCGCAGTGTGACCGTGCGCAGACTACCGGTCACCGTCACTATCTGCCGGTCCCCGCAGTCGCAGATCCGCGTGCAGCCGACCGACAGGGCGTCCTTCTGCAGCTCCTCGGAGTGCAGCTCCTCCTGGGAGGACGACAGGCGGTCTATCATGCGCCGGAAGCGGCCGGTGGGTCGGTCCGAACGGGTGGCACCACTCATGTCTCCAGCGTACCGGGCCCGGCCGGCAAGGCGTCCGCTACGCCGGACGGCCGATCGCCACCCCGCGGATGTCCGTTCCGTGCTCGAAGCGGCTCTTCCGTGCTCGAAGCGGCTTTTCAGTGCTCGAAGCGGTAGCCCATGCCCGGCTCCGTGATGAAGTGCCGCGGATGCGCGGGATCCGCCTCCAGCTTGCGCCGCAGCTGCGCCATGTAGACCCGCAGGTAGTTGGTCTCGGTGCCGTACGAGGGCCCCCACACCTCCTGCAGGAGCTGCTTCTGGCTGACCAGCCGCCCGGTGTTGCGGACCAGGACCTCCAGCAGATGCCACTCGGTCGGGGTGAGCCGGACGTCGGCGCCGCCGCGGTTGACCTTCTTCGCCGCCAGGTCGACGGTGAAGGTCTCGGTCTCGACGGTCGCCGCGTCGTCCTCGGGCCCGCCGGGCGCCGCCCGGCGTACGGCGGCCCGCAGCCGGGCCAGCAGCTCGTCCATGCCGAACGGCTTGGTGACGTAGTCGTCCGCGCCGGCATCGAGCGCCTCGACCTTCTCGTCGGACGTCTGGCGGGCCGACAGGACGATGATCGGGACCCGGGTCCAGCCGCGCAGCCCCCGGATCACCTCGACGCCGTCCATGTCCGGCAGGCCGAGGTCCAGGACGATCACATCGGGGTGGCGGGCGGCGGCCAGCTGCAGCGCGCTCGCGCCGTCGTGGGCGGCGTCCACCTCGTACTTGCGGGCCCGCAGATTGATCACGAGCGCGCGCACGATCTGCGGCTCGTCGTCCACCACGAGCACCCGGTACATGGAGTTCCTCTTCTCGGTCACATCGGTCGCTTCGGTCGCCGTCACGTGGGTCGTGCCGGTTGCTTCGGTCGCGACCTTCGCGTCGGTCACGGTGCTGCTGCTCGCGGTCCCGTCCACTTCCGCCGTCACGACGTGGCCCCCGCCGGCAGGTCCGGACGGGCCGGACGGCCGCCGAGGGCGGCCTGGAGGGTGAGGACCATGGTCAGGCCGCCGCCGGGGGTGTCCTCGGCGACCAGCGTGCCGCCCATGGACTCGGCGAAGCCGCGGGCGACCGCGAGGCCCAGGCCGACGCCGTTGCCGCGCGGGGCGTCGCCGTAGCGCTGGAACGGCTCGAAGATCCGGTCCTTGGCGGTCTCCGGCACCCCGGGGCCGCGGTCGACGACCCGCACCTCCACCCGGTCGCCCAGTGCGCTGGCGGCCACCACCACCTTGGAGCCCGGGGAGCTGTACTTCACGGCGTTCTCGACGACGTTGGCGACACTGCGCTCCAGCAGGCCGGGATCGACGGCGACCATCGGCAGGCTCTCCGGGATGTCGAGGACGACGCTGCCCTCGGGAACGCCGCCGAGCGCCATCGGCACCACCTCGTCGAGGTCGATCTCGCGGATCAGCGGGGTCACGGTGCCGGTCTGCAGGCGGGACATGTCGAGCAGGTTGCCGACCAGGTGGTCCAGCCGGTCGGCGCCGTCCTCGATCCCCTCCAGCAGCTCGGCCTCGTCCTCGTCGGACCAGGCGACGTCGTCGGCTCGCAGCGACGACACCGACGCCTTGATGGCCGACAGCGGTGTCCGCAGGTCGTGGGAGACGGCCGCGAGCAGTGCGGTGCGGATGCGGTTGCCCTCGGCCAGCTCGCGGGCGTGCTCGGCCTCGCCCTCCAGCCGCCGCCGGTCCATGACGACGGCCGCCTGCGCGGCGAAGGCGGAGAGCACCCGGCGGTCGGAGGCGGGCAGCACCCGTCCGGTGAGCGCCAGCGAGAGCCGGTCGCTGACCGGCACCTCGACGTCGGCGTCCTCGGGGCGCAGGCAGGGGCGCTCCCCCACGCTGGCCTCCCGGGTCCAGGCGCCGTGGTCGCTGTCCCGGGCCAGCAGCACCACCGAGTCCATGCCGAACGTCTCGCGGACCCGTTCCAGCAGGGCCTCGAGGGAGCTCTCGCCGCGCAGCACGCTGCCGGCCAGGTACGACAGGATCTCGGCCTCCGAGCGCAGCCGGGCGGCCTGCTGGGTGCGGCGGGCCGCGAGGTCCACCACGGAGGCCACCGCGAGACCCACCACGACGAAGATCACGATCGCGATGATGTTCTCGGGCTCGGCGATGGTGAAGGAGTGGGTGGGCGGTGTGAAGTAGTAGTTGAGCAGCAGCGATCCGGCGAAGGCCGAGGCCAGCGCCGGGAGCAGCCCGCCGACCAGCGCTGCCGCGACCGTGAGGGTCAGGAAGAGCAGCATCTCGGTGGCCTGGCTCATCCCGGGGTGCCAGTTGGTGAGCAGCAGCGCCAGCAGGACGGGACCCACGACCCCGGTGAGCCAGCCGGCCACGACCCGGGCGCGGCCCAGGCTGGCGCCGCGCGCGGAGGGCAGTCCGCGGCCCTTGGCGGCGTGCTCGTGGGTGACGATGTGGACGTCGATGTCGCCGGACTCGCGGGCGACGGTGGAGCCGACGCCGGGGCCCAGCACGTACTGCCAGGCCTTGCGGCGGCTGGTGCCGAGCACGATCTGGGTGGCGTTGACCCCGCGGGCGAAGTCCAGCATGGCCTCGGGGATGTCCTCCCCGATGACGTGGTGGAACGATCCGCCGAGGTCCTCCACCAGGGTCCGCTGGGCGGCCAGTTCCTTGGCGGAGCCCGAGGCCAGCCCGTCGCTGCGGACGATGTGCACGGCGAGGATCTCGCTGCCCGAGCCCTTGGCGGCCATCCGGGCGGCCCGGCGGATCAGGGTGCGGCCCTCGGGGCCGCCGGTGAGGCCGACGACGATGCGCTCGCGGGCCTGCCAGGCGGCGGAGATCCGGTGGTCGGCGCGGTACTCCTGGAGGTACTCGTCGACCCGGTCGGCGACCCAGAGCAGCGCCAGTTCACGCAGCGCGGTGAGGTTGCCGGGCCGGAAGTAGTTGGAGAGCGCCGCGTCGACCTTGTCGGAGGCGTAGATGTTGCCGTGCGCCATCCGGCGCCGCAGCGCCTGTGGCGACATGTCGACCAGCTCTATCTGGTCGGCGCGGCGCACCACCTCGTCGGGCACGGTCTCGCGCTGCCGGACGCCGGTGATCGACTCGACGACGTCGCCGAGCGACTCCAGGTGCTGGATGTTGACCGTCGAGACGACGTCGATCCCGGCCTGGAGCAGTTCCTCGACGTCCTGCCAGCGCTTGGCGTTGCGCGAGCCGGGCACGTTGGTGTGCGCGAGCTCGTCGACGAGCGCGACCGCCGGATGCCGCGCGAGCACCGCGTCCACGTCCATCTCGGTGAACACCGCGTCGCGGTATTCCAGCTCCCGGCGCGGGATCTGCTCCAGGCCGTGCAGCATCACCTCGGTGCGCGGGCGCCGGTGGTGCTCGACGAAGGCGACGACGATGTCGGTGCCACGCTCGGTACGCCGGTGCGCCTCGGAGAGCATGGCGTAGGTCTTGCCCACGCCGGGGGCCGCCCCGAGGTAGATGCGCAGTTTGCCGCGTGCCATGGCCCCATCGTTCTGCTCGGATGCGCCTGTCGCCCGGACGCGCGTGCGGCGCTTGTCTCGACCTTAGAACGACCGAAGGGGACATATGGGACCGGGGTCGCCCCCGGGGAGTACCTTGACGGCGCCTTAACCCCCCTGGGCCCTCGCCGGCCCCGGTGCTCCCGGGCCGGACGGGCCGCGAGAGGCCCCGGCGGACGGTGACGGACCGCGTTCGCAGGACTGCCATACGGACGTAACGCCGGACCGTTGACCCGCCGCGCGCCGCCAGCGAGCATCGGCGCATGCCCTCCACCGACCGCCCGCCATGGCTCGTCGCCCTGCCGTCCGTGTCCGCGCCGGCCGCCGGCCGCGGCGGCGAGGGCGGCGCCACCGGGGCGGTGCTGCGGGCCGTGCTGCGGGGCGGTCCGGTGGCCAGGACCGCGCTGGCACGGGACACCGGGCTGAGCCCGGCCGCCGTCTCCCGGCACACCGCCGAGCTGATCGGGCTCGGGCTGCTGCGCGAGCTGCCGCCGCCGGACGGTCCGCCACGAGCCGGCCGGCCCCAGGTTCCGGTCGACGTCGACCCCGTCCACCACGCCGTCTGCGGGGTGCACATCGCGCTGCCGCACACCACCTTCGCCGTGGTGGACCTGCGCGGGCGGGTGACGGCCCAGGAGCGGCTGCCGCACGACGGTTCGGTGGGCGACGTCCTGGGCGGGATCCGCGGCCATCTGCCCGGGTTCCTGCACCGGCACGCCGCCGGGCGTTCGGTGCTCGGCCTCGGGGTCGTCACCGGCGGCTGGGTGGACAGCGAACAGGGCACCGTCGTCGAGCACGCCCCGCTGGGCTGGCGGGACGTCCCCGTACGGAGCGTGCTGACCGCCGCGACCCGGCTGCCGGTCCATGTCGACGGGCACGCACGGGCGCTGGCGCAGGCGGAGCTGATGTTCGGGGCGGGCGTGGGACGCGAGGAGCTGGTGCAACTCTTCGTCGGCAATGTGGTCGACGCGGCGATCGCGACGGGCGGCAGCGTGCTGCGCGGCCGCAGGTCGGGCGCGGGCGACGTCGCGCATCTGCCGTTCGGCGCTCCCGGACAGCGGTGCACGTGCGGCCGTACCGGCTGCCTCCAGGAGGCGGTGTCCGAACTCCGTCTGGCCCAGCGGGCCTTCGAGGCCGGCATCGTGCCCGTGCCGGACTTCCGGCTGCTGCTGTCCCGGGCCCGCGAAGGCCACGCGGGCGCGGTGCTGATGCTGCGCGAGCGGCTGCGCACGGTGGGCCGGGCGGCGGCCCTGCTGCTCGACGTCATCAACCCCGAGGTGCTGGTCGTCGCGGAGGCCGCGGCGGTGCACTTCCCCGAGCTGCTGCCCGACCTCTACGAGGAGGTCGCCGCGCACTCCCATCTGTGCACGGACCCCGAACGGGCCGTGGTCCCCACGAGTTTCGGGGAGCAGGTGCTCGCGGTCGCGGCCGGGGCCGTGGTGCTCGACGCGGTCTACCGGCGGCCGATGGAACTGCGTACGGCCCGGTCGGCGTAGCCGGTCCGGCGGCAGGGTTTCTTCCACCGCGTCGTTAATCATTGCCCGGCGGCCCGGGGTTCCGGAGAATCGACCCATGGACGTGACAGGTAGGGCAGCGGCGCGCGACGCCGCCGGGCGGGAGGCGGTCAACGCCTTCCGCGCCCACCATTTCGCCGGTCTCGGCTGTCGTCCCACCGGCTCCACCGGCACCGCCGGTCACGCCCCCCTCGCCGGCCCTGTCGGCCGCACGCGCTGACCGGGCGGTCCCGCCTCCTGGCGCCTGATCTCCGTTCATCTCCTGGCGGCTGATCACCGTTCTCATCCGGACGCCTGATCACCGTCCTTCTCCAGGCGCCCGCTCTCCCGTCGCCCTTTTCCGCCTCCACAGGGGCCGGTTCTCCGGTCCGCGGTTCGCCGCGCCCTGTGGTGGCCGGTTCCGCCCTGCCCACCATGCCCACCCATGAGTTGGAGCTGCTCCGTCATGACCGCACCCACCCGGACCGCACCCACCCAGACCGCACTCGACGTCGCCAAGGTCGCCGGGAACATCGGCGCCGAGATCAGCGGAGTGGACCTCGCCGCCGATCTGTCCGCCGGGACGATCGCCGGGATCCGCGCAGCGCTGCTGGAGCACAAGGTCGTGTTCTTCCGCGGCCAGGACCTCGACCAGGCGGCGCACGAACGCTTCGCCCGCCGCTTCGGCACGCCGACCACCGCCCATCCGACCATTCCCGCGCTGGAGGGCTCGCCCGCCGTCCTCGATCTCGACTACGGGCGCACCGCGGGGCGCGCCAACCACTGGCACACCGACGTCACCTTCGTCCGGCACCCCCCGCTCGGCTCGATCCTGCGGGCGGTCACCATCCCGCCGTACGGCGGTGACACCGTGTGGGCCAACACCGCGGCCGCCTACACGCAGCTCCCCGCCGAGCTGCGCGAACTCGCGGACCGGCTGTGGGCGGTGCACTCCAACAGCTACGACTACGCGGCCTACAAGCCGTCCGACGACACCGACGCCGCCCGCCGGCAGCGCGAGGTGTTCAGCTCCACCACGTACGAGACCGAGCACCCGGTGGTGCGGGTGCACCCCGAGACCGGTGAACGCTCCCTGGTGCTCGGCGGCTTCGTCCGCCGGTTCACCGGCTGGAACGGTGACGACTCCCGCGATCTGTTCCGGCTGCTGCAGTCGCACGTCACGGAGCTGGAGAACACCGTGCGCTGGCGCTGGACACCGGGTGACGTGGCGTTCTGGGACAACCGGGCCACCCAGCACTACGCGGTGGCCGACTACGGAACCCTGCCGCGCCGGGTCCAGCGGATCACCCTCGCGGGTGACGCCCCGGTCGCCGTGGACGGCTCGCACAGCCGGGCGGTCACCGGCGACGACACCGCGTACAACACCGCCCTCGCCCAGCCGGGCGACGGGGAACGCTGATGCGCCGGCCCCCGTGGCCGCGGCTGCGACCACTCGCCGTCCCGCTCCTGGTCGCCCTCGTCAGAACCGCCGCCGACCTCAGGGGCCGGAAGGCATGTCTCCCCAGTTCGACCTCGACCTGCTCAGGAACTTCAACTCCCAGCTGACGAAGGGCTGATCACCATGGCTGTCACCGTCCGTCCCGCCTCCGGCCGCACCGGAGCCGACATCTCCGGCGTGGACCTCTCGTTGCCGCTCTCCGAGGAGAACCTGCAGCTGATCAAGGAGGCGCTGCACCGCTGGAAGGTGGTCTTCTTCCGCGGCCAGGAGCTCGACCACTCCTCGCAGATCGCCTTCGGCCGGCAGTTCGGCGAGCTGACCTACGCCCACCCGCACGACGACACCCCGCCGGAGGACCATCCGGAGATCTTCACCATCGACCCGCGCCGCTACGAGAAGCGGTACGGCGCCGGCTTCCGCGAGGCCGTGCGCAAGCGCCAGTACAGCTACTTCGCCGGCTGGCACACGGACGTCACCGCGGCCGTCAACCCGCCCGCCGGTTCGATCCTGCGCGCCGAGACCGTACCGGAGTTCGGCGGCGACACCACCTGGACCAACCTGGTCGCCGCGTACGAGGGGCTATCCGCGCCCGTCCGCGCCTTCGTCGACACGCTGCGCGCCGAGCACCGCTACGGCGGCGCGGAGAAGGCGGAGGGCAACAGCGAGTACGCCCGCCGGATCAACGACAATCTGCTCGTCGCCGTGCACCCCGTGGTGCGGGTGCACCCGGGGACCGGCGAGCGCGCGCTGTTCGTCAACCCCGGCTTCACCAGCCACCTGGTGGATGTCACCCCGCGCGAGAGCCGGGCCGTCCTCAACCTGCTCTACGAGGAGATCACCCGGCCCGAGTACACCGTGCGGTTCCGCTGGGAGCCGGGCAGCGTGGCGTTCTGGGACAACCGCGCCACCGCGCACCTCGCGCCGCGCGACATCGAGCACCTCGACGTCGAGCGCCGGCTGCACCGCGTCACCCTGATCGGTGATGTCCCGGTCGGCCCCGACGGCACCCCGTCCGAGCTGATCGAGGGCCGGCCCTTCACCGCCGACCACAAGGTGGTCGTCGGTGCCTGACGCACTGGCCGAGGCCGTGGCGCCGCCCCTCGCGGGCGGCGCCACGGCGCCACCGGCCGTGTCCCCGCCACCGGTCCCGGACCCGGAAGGGCTGGTCGACGCCGCGTCGCTGAGCAGACCGCGCCGCACCCTGATCCGGCTGCCGCGGCCCGTCCGCCGGCTCGCCGGCCCGCTGCTCGTGTCGCGGACGGCGGGCTGAGTCCCGGTGCGGTGACGGTCCCCGCGCTCGGCCCGCCGGCTCAGCCCTCGTCGACGATCCGGCCGTCGCGCAGTTCGAGCACCCGGTCGGCCAGGGCCAGCAGCTGGGCGTCATGGGTGGCGACGAGGGCGGTGACGCCCTCGCTGCGGACGACGGCACGCAGCAGTTCCATGACGGCGAGCCCGGTCTCGGCGTCGAGCTGGCCGGTCGGCTCGTCCGCGATGATCAGGACTGGCCGGTTGGCCAGGGCGCGGGCGATGGCGACCCGCTGCTGCTGGCCGCCGGACAGCTCGCCGGGGCGCTGCGCCGCGTGGTCGGAGAGCCCGACGAGCGACAGCAGCAGCTCCACCCGCTCCTCGCGCTCGCGCGGCGGCACCTTGCGCAGCCGCATGGGGACGCCGACGTTCTCGGCGGCGGTGAGGATCGGGATCAGTCCGAAGGACTGGAAGACGAAGCCGATACGGTCGCGGCGCAGTGCCAGCAGGCCGTTGTCGCCGAGCCCGGCGAGGTCGGTGCCGTCCAGCGTGATCCGGCCGCCGTCCGGCGAGTCCAGGCCGCCCACCAGGTTGAGGATGGTGGTCTTGCCGGAGCCGGAACGGCCCTTGAGGGCCACCAGCTCACCGCGCGGCACCCGGAAGGAGACACCGCGCAGCGCGTGCACGGCCGTCTCCCCGCTGCCGTAGGTGCGGCGCAGGTCCTCGACGACGACCATCTCCCCGGTCGCCGGCCCGTCCGCGACCGCCGTCCCCGCGTGCCCCGTCGACTGCTCGCTCATGCGCTGTCCCCCTCCTGACCCGGATCACCGGGCCACACCCCGTTGTGGTCGTTCCCGGCCGTGCGCCGCACCCGTCGGCCCCGGCCGGCGTACCGCTGCGCGTACGCGCTTGCCAGCTGGAGCCTATCCACCCGGTCAAGGATTTCCCGGCCCGGGCTCCCGGCCCCCGCCCCGGTCCAAGGCCCCGACCCCGGCCCCGGTCCCGCCCTCCGGACACGGCGAAGGGCCGGATCCGTGATCATGGATCCGGCCCCTGGCCGTGGTCGGTCCTCCGACGCACCGGTGGAACGGGGTGCGGCGGGTTCTAGTGGATCTGGGTGATCTCCGGGCCGCGGCGCAGCGGGTCGAGCCCGTCGCCGAACTTCGGCCCTTCGCTCTCCTCCTGCGCGATGCCCTCGGGCACCATCTGGGCGTCGGTCGGCAGCTTCAGCACGATCGGGTCGCGCGGCGCCATCGGCGTCTCGCCGCGCACCACGACGGTGTCACGGAAGACCGACTCCAGCAGGCCCGCGGCCTCCGGCTGCACCGCGCCCTGGCCGGAGATGACCCCGCGCAGGAACCAGCGCGGACCGTCACAGCCGATGAAGCGGACCAGCTGCACACCGTTCGTACCGTCCGGCAGCTGTACGGGCACCTGCGCGCGCAGCTCCCAGCCCAGCGAACCCTCGATCTCGTCGACGATGCCGCCCTGCTTGGTGATGCCGGACGCGATCTCGTCCCGCACCTCGCCCCAGATGCCCTCGGACTTCGGGGCGGCGAACGCCTGGAGCTGGACAGCGCTGTCGTTCAGCACCACGGTCGCGGCGACGATCGACTCACCGGCCACCTCGACGCGCAGCTCCATGCCCTCGACACCGGGCACGAACAGTCCGCCGAGGTCCACCCGGCCCTCGCCGGGCTGCTTGACCTCGCTCAGGTCCCAGGGCCCGTCGGGCCTGGGGGCGGGCGGAAGGTTGTACCGACCCGATTCGCCGGAGTCGTCGGACTCCCCGGCGTCTTCGGCGTCTTCGGCCAGCTCGTCCGGGCTCGCGCCCTCGAGCTCGTCGAGGGCGTCTTCGCGCTCCTTGCGACGACGACGGAACACGGTCACTGTCCTTCCCGGTCTGCAACGACCGAAGCGAATCCATTACTGGTCTGGCCGTCGGGGGCATCACCTACCGAGGCATGCCCCCCGGTGGAGCCGAAGCCCCCAGCGGCCCTGGCAGAACCGGGAAGTTCCGCGACCTCGTGGAAGCGGACCCGTTCGACCTGCTGGACGACCAGTTGGGCGATCCGGTCTCCCCGTTCGAACCGCACGCTCTCGCGTGGGTCCAGGTTGACCACGATCACCTTGATCTCCCCACGGTACCCGGCATCGACCGTTCCCGGGGCATTCACAAGGGTCACTCCGCACCTGGCCGCGAGGCCCGAGCGGGGGTGTACGAAGGCCGCATACCCGTCCGGCAGCGCGATGGACACGCCGGTGGGGAGCACCGTCCGTTCGCCGGGGGCGAGTTCCGCGGCCTGGGTGGTCACCAGGTCGGCTCCCGCGTCGCCCGGGTGCTCGTAGGCCGGGATGGGCACCGAGTCGTCGAGACGGCGGATGAGGACGTCCAGGGGACGTCGTACGGCTTCACTCACGGGTTCACCTCGAAGGCGCGGGCGACCTTGACCTGATCGGGGTCGGACATCGCGGCCTGGATCTCCTCGGGACGTCCGTTGTCCGTGAAGTGGTTGAGCTTCACTTCCAGGAAGAGCGCCTCGGCGCGGACCGCGACCGGGCCGTCGGGGGCGCCGATCCGGCCCTCGGCGGTGCTGTAGATCTTCCGTCCGGCGACCGCGCGGCAGTGCGCCCGCAGATACAGGGTGGTGCCGACGGGCACCGGGCGGACGAAGTCCGTCTCCAGCCGGCCGGTCACCGCGATGACCTGCAGCAGCCAGTTCAGCGAGCCGAGCGTCTCGTCCAGCGCCGAGGCCAGCACACCGCCGTGCGCGAGGCCGGGCGCGCCCTGGTGGGCGGTCTGTACGGTGAACTCCGCGGTGACGCTCACGCCGTCACCCGCACGGGATTCCAGGTGCAGTCCGTGCGGCTGTCCCTCGCCGCAGCCGAAACACTGGTCGTAGTGCGCCCCGAGCAGTTCGCCGGGCGCTGGCGCACCGGGATGCCGTACGGGCAGGGCTGCGTCTGGCGGCGGCTTCAGGCCCGGCCGGCCAGGGCTCTCGGATGCGGTAGCTCCACTCACGCCCGAGACCCTACCCTCCTGCGGGATCCTTTCCCGTCGGCCGTCCGTTGACCCGTACCGGCTTCTACCCCACCTTGACCGGAGCGCACATGAGTCCCAAGTCCGTCGTCGTCACCGGAGCCGGCCGAGGCATCGGCCTCGCCGTCACCCTCGA
Organism: Streptomyces sp. RKAG337; assembly: GCF_023701715.1. Classification (NCBI taxonomy): domain Bacteria; kingdom Bacillati; phylum Actinomycetota; class Actinomycetes; order Kitasatosporales; family Streptomycetaceae; genus Streptomyces; species Streptomyces sp. RKAG337. The sequence continues at coordinate 1,657,071 of NZ_JAJOZA010000001.1, forward strand.
GCTCGCGCACGCCGGATTCGACGTGATCGGCACGGTGCGGACGCCGGAGAAGGCCGGGGCACTGCGGGCGGTGGTGGAACGCACGGGGGCGGCGGTGCGGACGGTACTGCTGGACGTGGCCGACGCGACGTCGTGCGTCCAGGCGTTCACCGAGATCGCGATGATGACGGACGGCGGCCCCTGGGCGGTGGTCAACAACGCGGGTTTCGCCCAGCCGGGCGCCGTCGAGGACGTGGACGACGAGCAGGCGCGGCGCCAGCTGGAGACGAACCTGATCGCCCCGGCCCGCATCGCCCGGCTGGTGCTGCCGGCGATGCGGGAGCGCCGGGACGGCCGGATCGTCAACATCTCGTCGGTCGCCGGCCGGGTCTCGCTGCCGATGCTGGGCTGGTACTGCGCCAGCAAGCAGGGCCTGGAGTCGGTGACGGACGCGCTGCGCATGGAGACCGAGTCGTTCGGTGTGAAGGTCGTGCTGATCGAGCCGGGCTCGCACCGCACCGGGATCTGGGAGCAGGGAGCGGAGCTGCTGCCGGCCGAGCGGACCTCGGCCTACCGCGACCAGTACGCCGCCGCCGACCAGGTGGTGCGCGACGCCCGGACGCTGCCCGGTCCGCGTCCGGTGGCCCTGGCGGTCCTCAAGGCGCTGAACGCCCGGCGCCCGCTGCCGCGGTACCTGGTGGGCGGCGGCGCCCGCTCCGCGGCGGCCCTGGACGTGCTGGCGCCGACCGCCGCGACGGACTGGGCCAAGCAGCTCGCGACCGGCCTGCGGGCCGCCCCGCCCCGGGTGGCGCGGGCGGTGGACCGGCTGCGCGGGAAGTGACGGCCGGGCGGCGGACGGCCGGAAAGCGTCTGCCAAGCTGGGTGCCATGCAGCCCTACGACGAACGCCTCACCGTCCCGCGCTCCTGGTGGCTCCTGGCTCTGGGAGCGGGCGTCTCAGCCGCGCTGATCCTCTTCCCCTTCGGGGTGCTGCCGATGCTGGCGGGTCTCGCCGGCGGGACCGCGCTGGCGGCGATGGGCCTGAGTTCGTACGGTTCGGCGCGGATCCGGGTGGTGGCCGGCTCGCTGGTCGCGGGCGAGGCGAAGATCCCGGTCGCGGCGCTGGGCGAGGCGACGGTGCTGGACCCGGCGGAGACGATCGCCTGGCGCGGGCGGAAGGCGAATCCGCGCGCCTTCATGCTGCTGCGCAGCTACGTGCCGACCGCGCTCAAGGTGGAGATCACGGACCCGGCGGACCCGACGCCGTATGTCTATCTGTCGACGCGCTCCCCGGAGCGCCTGGCACAGGCCCTGGAGGCCGTCAGAGCTCGATAGCGGGAGGCGGGGGAGGCTGGGGCAGCTCGGGGGCGGGCAGCGCGTCCCAGGGGATCTGGGCGGCACGCAGGTCCTTCCGGACCTTCTCCGCGAGCTTCTTGGTGTCGCGCCGGTTCATCGTGGCGCCGACGGCCGCACCGATCATGAACGGCGTCAGCGTCGGCAGGTTCCGCACCGTGCGCTTGATGAGCTGCTGGCGCAGCTCCCGCTTCATCTTGCCGCCGAGCGCGACATTGATCGAGGACAGCTTGAGCACGTCGATGCCGCGCTGCTCGGTCCACGACCACAGGTAGGCGGTCGCGCGCTCCCGTACGGTGCCGGCCGCACGGAGCCCGTAGACCTCGTGCAGCTCGGCGATGAGCTTGTACTCGACCGCCGCGACGCCGAGCGTCTCCGCGGCCAGCTCCGCCGGCATGGCGGGCGGGGTCGGCAGCATCGCCGCCGCTCCCACGCCTGCTCCGACGGTCATGGTGCCCTTGACGGCACCGGCGACGAGTTTGTCCGCGATGTCCTCGGGACCCAGACCCGGGAACTGCTTGCGCAGTGTGTCCAGGTCGCGCACGGGGATGCGCGGGGCCGCGTCGACGAGCCGCTCGGCGAGCGAGCCCATGCCGACCCGCGCGCCCTTGCCGCTCTTCCTGGCCCCGCTCTTCACCCCGCGCCCCATGGCGGCCGCGAGCGAGGCCGCACGGCCCCGCTCGTCGTCCTCCCGGCCCTCAGACGAGCCCTTCACGGCTACCCGCTGCCTCAGGCCGCGCAGTCGCGGCAGATCGGGTCGCCGTTCTTCGCCTCGCCGGCCAGCTGGCTGCGGTGGTGCACCAGGAAGCAGGTCATGCAGGTGAACTCGTCCGCCTGCCGGGGAAGCACCCGGACCGAAAGCTCCTCGTTGGAGAGGTCGGCGCCGGGCAGCTCCAGGGACTCGGCCTGGTCGAACTCGTCGACGTCCACCGCGGACGTGGACTTCTCGTTCCGGCGAGCCTTCAGTTCCTCGATGCTGTCCTCATTGACGTCATCGTCAGTCTTGCGTGGTGTGTCGTAATCCGTTGCCATGTGTCGCTCTCCCCCTCTGGGTATCTGCTGGTGTCTGCGCACGTAACGCGCGGGAGGCCGGACTTGTGCCCGACCTGAGGCGGAGATTTTGCCTCACATCAAGGCCTGTTACTCAATCGACACCCAACGTCACCCCGGATGAGGTGATCGTGGCAGTGGCCGATCAGGACCTGTTCCGGTCTGAAAGTCGCACATCACTCGTGCCAACACGTGTACTTCCCGTGATCATGACCAGCGGAAACATGGATTTTCCGGTCTTTTTTCGGGCGTAGTGATCACACAGGGTAGGCGGGACCGGAATTCCAGGTGTGATCAATCACACCAGCTTCCTGCGATTCACAGACCGCGAAATTACTCGCAAAGCGAACACGATCCGACCCTCACGAGGGGTTCCGCGGCCCTCGGAAGACCCTTCGGAAGACTTCGGCCGACCACGGCGGAGCTGTCACCGGGTCCGCCGCTGGGTCCCCCGCCGGGTCCGCGGTCAGAGCGGGATGACCACTCGCATGACCAGGCCACCGCCCTCCCTCGGCTCCGCCGAGATGAAGCCGCCGTGGGCGCGCGCCACGGAGCGCGCGATGGACAGCCCCAGGCCCACGCCCTTGTCGCTGCCCGTGCGCTCCGTACGGAGCCGGCGGAAGGGCTCGAAGAGGTTGTCCACCTCGTAGGCGGGCACCACCGGGCCGGTGTTCGTCACGATCAGCAGGGCCTGGCCGGCCTCGGTGCCGGTCGTCACCTCGACCCAGCCGTCCGCCGTGTTGTACCGGACCGCGTTCTGCACCAGGTTCAGCGCGATGCGCTCCAGCAGCACGCCGTTGCCCTGCACCACCGCGGGCCCGAGCTCGCTGCGCAGCTCCACGCCCTTGGCCTGCGCCTCGGAGCGGGTCTGGTCGAGGGCCTGGGAGGCCGCCTCCGCCACGTCCACCGGCTTGCGGTGCACGATCTCGTTGTCGCTGCGGGCGAGCAGCAGCAGGCCCTCCACGAGCTGCTCACTGCGCTCGTTGGTGGCCAGCAGGGTCTTGCCGAGCTGCTGGAGGTCGGCCGACGCATCCGGGTCGGCCAGCTGCACCTCCAGGAGCGTGCGGTTGATCGCCAGCGGCGTCCGCAGTTCGTGCGACGCGTTGGCCACGAAGCGGCGCTGCGCGTCGAAGGACCGCTCCAGCCGGTCGAGCATGTCGTCGAAGGTGTCGGCGAGCTCCTTGAGCTCGTCGTCCGGGCCGTCGAGCTCGATCCGGCGCTTGAGGTCGGAGCTGACCACGCCGCGCGCGGTGCGGGTGATCCTGCCCAGCGGGGAGAGCACCCGCCCGGCCATCACGTAGCCGAAGGCGAAGGCGACCACGGTCAGCCCTATGAGGGCCATCAGCGAGCGCCTGAGGAGCGTGTTGAGCGCCAGCTCGCGCTGGTTCTGCATACAGCTGCCGATGGCCCGGGTGAACTCGTCGGCGCTCCCCGAGGAAGGGAGCGCGCAGGACGAATTCCCGGACACCTGGCCGGTGATCAGCCGGAAGGGCAGCTCATTGCCCTGGTGCAGGGCCTGCGCGGCCAGCAGGTAGATGATCCACAGCAGCAGGACACCGGCGATCAGGAACATGCCGCCGTACAGGACGGTCAGGCGTATCCGGATCGTCGGCCGCAGCCAGGGCGGCGGGCTCTCGACCGGAATCGGTTCCCACCCGGGTTTCTGGGGAGCCGTGGACGGCGGCGGGGGCGGGGCGGCGGAAGTGGTCACCGCCATCAGATCCGGTATCCGGAGCCCGGCACGGTGACGATCACCGGGGGCTCGCCGAGCTTGCGGCGCAGCGTCATGACCGTCACCCGCACCACGTTCGTGAACGGGTCGGTGTTCTCGTCCCACGCCTTCTCCAGGAGCTGCTCGGCGGAGACCACCGAGCCCTCGCTGCGCATCAGCACCTCCAGCACCGCGAACTCCTTCGGCGCCAGATGCACCTCGGCGCCGTCCCGGAAGACCTCCCGGCGGTTGGGGTCGAGCTTGATGCCGGACCGCTCCAGGACCGGCGGCAGGGCCGTGGTCGTCCGGCGGCCCAGCGCGCGGACCCGCGCGGTCAGCTCGCTGAACGCGAAGGGCTTGGGGAGGTAGTCGTCGGCGCCCAGTTCCAGCCCTTCCACCCGGTCGCTCACATCGCCCGCGGCGGTGAGCATCAGCACCCGGGTCGGCATCCCCAGCCCGACGATCTGCCGGCAGACGTCGTCACCGTGGACGACCGGAAGGTCACGGTCGAGGACCACGACGTCGTAGTCGTTCACCCCGATCCGCTCCAGGGCGGCGCCACCGTCGTACACGACGTCGACGGCCATGGCCTCGCGGCGAAGTCCGGTGGCAACCGCATCGGCGAGCAGTTGCTCGTCCTCGACGACCAGTACGCGCAAGGCGCTTTCCTTCCATGAGCAGTACGAATGTCCTCCCATCCTGCACCGGACGGCCGTAAACCGGCGGTAAGTGGCGACCGGACCGGAATTCGTCGTCCGCTCAAGGTTTCCTCGTCGCCGGGCCCGGGGAGGACCCGTCGTACACCCACCAACCAAGCCCCGACGCGCATCCCGCCGCGCCGTTATGGGCTTTGACACACCCCGTGTCAACGACGACGACGAGGGGGCGCCAGCAGATGGACGCATTCACCACCGGAATCCTGCAGCGGATACACAGCACTGAATCCGACCTCCACCACGCCCGTGAGGCCGGCGACGAGTTCCTCGCCGAGGTCGAACAGAGCGAGCTCGACGATCTGCGGCGCCTGGCCGCGGAACATGGCGTGCACATCCAGTCCAAGGTCGCCTGACCGACCCTCCGACCCGGAACCCGACCCGGAACGGCAGCGCAGCGGCCGTCGGCCCGCCCCGGACACCTCCACGGTGCCGGGGCGTTCGCGTGCGCGGGCGGGGAAACGCGGGCGGGGACCGGACGGGCGTTCCGGCGGGGATCCGCCGGAGCACCCGCCGAAGGACACCGGCGCACCCCTGCCGCCCGCGGACGGCCGTCCCGGTCCGGGGTCAGTCGTGCCAGGCTCCCAGGTCCTCCAGCAGGCCCTGGAGCGCTTCGAAGAGGCCGGGTCCCGCGGCGACGGTCAGCTCGTTCGAGGGAGCCTGTCCGGGGCGCCCGCCGGTGCGGACGCCCGCCTCCCGGGCGAAGAGGGCGCCGGCCGCGAAGTCCCACGGATTGAGGCCGCGCTCGTAGTACGCGTCGAGCCGTCCGCAGCCCACGTCGCAGAGGTCGATGGCGGCCGATCCCCCGCGCCGGATGTCGCGCACCTTCGGCAGCAGGGTGCGCAGCACCTCGGCCTGCGTCACCCGGCGGTCCGTGAGGTAGCTGAAGCCGGTGCCGACCAGGGCGTGCGAGAACTCGGGCACCGGGCGCGGCCGGGCGGGGGTGTCGTTGACGAAGGCGCCCTGCCCGAGCACCGCCCGGTAGGTCTCGCCGCGCATGGGGGCCGCGACGACCCCCACCACCGTCTCGCCGTCCCGCTCGGCCGCGATGCTCACGGACCAGGAGGGCAGCCCGTACAGGTAGTTGACGGTGCCGTCGAGCGGATCGACGACCCAGCGCACCCCGCTGGTGCCCGGGCTCTCGGTGCCCTCCTCGCCGAGGAAACCGTCCTGGGGACGGTGCTTCGCGATGAGTTCGGTGATCAGCTTCTCGGCGGCGATGTCCATCTCGGTGACGACGTCGATCGGGCTCGACTTGGTGGCCGCCACCCCGAGGTCGGCGGGCCGGCCGGTGCGCAGCAGTTCGCCCGCCTTGTGGGCGGCTTCCAGCGCGATCTCCAGCAGTTCGGTGCTCACGGCTCTCCTCAGTCGGTGCCCGCGACAGCGGGCTGGGGGCTCCGGGACGGGCAGCAGCCCGCCGGGCAGACGTCGTGGCTCGAGCCGAGCGCGCCCAGCGCGCAGGGCCGCGGCGCCAGGCCGCGCTCCTTCGCCGCCCGCTCCAGGACCAGGTCGCGCACGGCGGCGGCGAACCGGGGGTCGGCGCCCACGGTCGCGGCCCGGGCGACCGGCAGCCCCAGCTCGGCGGCTTTGGCGGCCGCCTCGGTGTCGAGGTCGTACGTGACCTCCATGTGGTCGGAGACGAAGCCGATCGGGACCATGACGACCGCGGGCGCGCCGCTCTCGTGCTGCTCCACGAGGTGGTCGCAGATGTCCGGCTCCAGCCACGGGATGTGCGGGGCGCCGCTGCGCGACTGGTAGACGAGCCGCCACGGGTGCTCGGTGCCGGTCGCCTCCCGTACCGCGTCGGCGATCACCCGGGCGGTGTCCAGGTGCTGCGCCACGTAGGCGCCGCCGTTCCCGTGGCCCTCCACCGGGCCCGAGGTGTCGGCGGCGGCGGTCGGGATGGAGTGCGTGGTGAACGCCAGGTGGGCGCCGGCCCTGACCTCGGCGGGAAGTTCGCCGAGCGCGGTGAGGACCGCGTCGGTCATGGGTTCCACGAAGCCGGGGTGGTTGAAGTAGTGCCGCAGCTTGTCGACGCGCGGCACCGGCCGGCCCTCGGCCGCGAGCTCGGCGAGGGCGCCGGCCAGGTTCTCGCGGTACTGGCGGCAGCCGGAGTACGACGCGTAGGCGCTGGTGGCGAGCACCAGGATGCGGCGGTGCCCGTCGTCGGTCATCTCGCGCAGCGTGTCGACCAGGTAGGGCGCCCAGTTGCGGTTGCCCCAGTAGACCGGCAGGGCGACGCCGTGCTCGCCGAAGTCCTTGCGCAGCGCGTCGAGCAGCTCGCGGTTCTGCGCGTTGATCGGGCTGACCCCGCCGAACAGGAAGTAGTGCTGTCCGACCTCCTTCAGCCGCTCCCGGGGGATGCCCCGGCCCCGGGTGACGTTCTCCAGGAACGGGACGACGTCGTCGGGTCCCTCGGGGCCGCCGAAGGACAGCAGGAGCAGCGCGTCATAGGGCCCGGCCGCGGGACCGGCCTCGTTGTGATCGGACATGGGTCCGATCCTGCCACTGGTGCCCGGCGTCCAGAAAAGCGATTGCCCCGCCACGTAACCTGTGGAGGACAGTCACAAGCCTTACCGACGCCGGCGAAGACGCCGTGGAGTGCCCGTGTCCAGCCCGTATCGCGCGATCTTCGCAGCACCTGGAACCAAGGGTTTCTCGGCCGCCGGTTTCATCGGCCGGCTGCCGCTGTCGATGCTGGGCATCGGCATCGTGACGATGATCTCCCAGGTCACCGGCCGCTACGGGCTGGCGGGCGCGCTCTCCGCGACGCTCGCGATGTCCGGCGCCGTGATGGGCCCGCAGGTGTCGCGGCTCGTCGACCGCCACGGGCAGCGCCGCGTGCTGCGCCCGGCGGCGGCGGTCACCGTGCTGGCGGTGGCGGGCCTGCTGCTGTGCGTCGTGTGGGACACGCCGGACTGGACGCTCTTCGTCTTCGCCGTCATGGCGGGCGCCACCCCGAGCCTGGGCGCGATGGTCCGGGCCCGCTGGGCGGTGATCCACCACGGCACCCCCGCGATGCACACCGCGTACTCGTTCGAGTCGGTGGTCGACGAGGTCTGCTTCATCGTCGGCCCGATCCTGTCGATCGGGCTGTGCACCGTCTGGTTCCCCGAGGCCGGCCCGCTGCTCGCGGCGGTCTTCCTCGCGGTCGGCACGTTCCTGCTGACCGCTCAGCGCTCCACGGAACCGGTCCCGCACCCCACCGCCTCCCACGCGGGCGGCTCGGCGCTGCGCTCCCCCGGCCTCCAGGTGCTGGTGACCACCTTCGCCTGCACCGGCGCGATCTTCGGCTCGGTCGAGGTCACGACGGTGGCCTTCGCCGACGAGCTGGGCCACAAGGCCGCGGCCAGCCTGGTGCTCGCGGTGTACGCGTTCGGCTCCTGCGTCGCGGGACTGGCCTTCGGGCTGCTCCGGCTGAAAGGGCCCGCCTCCCGGGGCTTCCTGGTGGGTGTGTGCGTGATGGCTGTGAGTATGATCCCGCTCCTACTGGTCGGAAACTTGTGGTTCCTGGCCGTAGCGCTGTTCGTCGCGGGCCTGTCCATCGCACCGACGATGGTCATCACCATGGCCCTGGTCGAACAGCTGGTACCGCGTGCGAAGCTGACCGAAGGCATGACGTGGGTGAGCACAGGCATCACGGTCGGCGTGGCTCTCGGAGCCTCGGTGTCCGGGTGGGTGATCGACTCGTCGGGGGCGGAAGCGGCGTACGCGGTGCCGGCCGCCGCCGGGGCACTCGCCGTGGTGGTGGCAGTCCTGGGGTTCCGCCGGCTGCGGCCGGCGCCGGAGCAGGAGGGGCCGCGTACGTATGAGCACGACGAGCACGATGAACGGATCCGCCGAGAAGGTGTGGCGTAACTGGGCGGGGAACGTCACCTCCCAGCCGCAGCGCAGTGTGTCGCCGGCCTCGGTGGACGAGCTGTCCGCCGCCGTTCGCAGGGCAGCCGAGGACGGGCTGACGGCGAAGGCCGTGGGCACCGGGCACTCCTTCACCGCCGCGGCCGCCACCGGTGGGGTCCTCATCCGGCCGGACCGGCTGGCGGCGATCCGGGAGATCGACCGCGAGCGCGGCACGATCACCGTGGAGGCGGGGGTTCCGCTCCACCAGCTGAACGCGGCGCTGGCCGCCGAGGGCCTGTCGCTGACCAACATGGGCGACATCATGGAGCAGACGGTGGCGGGCGCCACCAGCACCGGCACCCATGGCACCGGCCGTGACTCGGGATCGATATCCGCCCAGATCAAGGGCTTGGAACTGGTGCTGGCCGACGGCTCGGTGCTGACCTGCTCGGCGGACGAGAACGCCGATGTCTTCGCGGCGGCCCGGCTCGGCCTCGGCGCCCTCGGGGTGATCAGCGCGATCACCTTCGCGGTCGAACCGCTGTTCCTGCTCACCGCCCGCGAGGAGCCGATGGGCTTCGACCGGGTCATGGCGGAGTTCGACCAGCTGACGACGGAGAACGAGCACTTCGAGTTCTACTGGTTCCCGCACACGGACAGCTGCAACACCAAGCGCAACAACCGCAGTCAGGGCCCGGCCGCCCCGCTCTCCCCCGTCAAGGGCTGGATCGACGACGAGCTGCTGTCCAACGGGCTGTTCCAGGCCGCCTGTTCGCTCGGCAGGGCCGCTCCCGGCACCATCCCCGGCATCGCGAAGGTCTCCAGCCGCGCGCTGTCGGCCCGCACGTACACCGACATCGCGTACAAGGTCTTCACCAGTCCGCGCCGGGTGCGGTTCGTGGAGATGGAGTACGCCGTGCCGCGCGAGGCGGCCGTCGGGGCGATCCGCGAGCTCAAGGCGATGGTCGAGTCCTCGGGGCTGCGGATCAGCTTCCCGGTGGAGGTGCGGATCGCGCCCGCCGACGACATCACCCTGTCCACCGCCTCCGGCCGCGACAGCGCGTACATCGCCGTCCACATGTACCGGGGCAGCCGCTACCAGGAGTACTTCACCGCGGCCGAGAAGATCATGACCGCGCACCAGGGCCGGCCGCACTGGGGCAAGGTGCACACCCGTGACGCGGAGTACTTCTCCGGGGTCTATCCGCGCTTCGGCGAGTTCACCGCCCTGCGCGACCGGCTGGACCCGCAACGGCTCTTCGCCAACGACTATCTGCGGCGCGTGCTCGGCGCGTAGGACCGGCCGAGGTCCCCGGCGCTCAGTTCTGCGTCCCGGCGCCCGCCGCGGCCCCCTGGGCGCCGCCCTGGGCGCCGGGAGACGCGGAGCCGCCCGTACCGCCCTTGCCGTCGTCCGAGGACCGGCTGGGGTCAGGGGTCGGCGGGGTGCTGGTGCTCGGGCTGCCGCTCGGTGACGGGGAACCGCTCGGGTCCGGCGTCGGCGAGCCGCTGCCGCTGCCGCTGCCGCTGCCCGAGGGGGTCGGCGACGGCGACGAGGACTCCGAAGGAGTCGTCGACGATCCGGGCGAGGGGGTGTCCCCTGAGGTGCCGGCCGGATCGGAGGCCGGGGCGCTCGGCCGGTCGGCCGGTCGGTGGTTCGAGCCGCCGTCGAAGACCGCCTTGACCGACGGCTCCGATCCGGTGGCCAGCTCGATCGAGGTGACGGTGCCCATCGCCAGCACGAAGACGACCACGGCGCCGATCGCCGACTTGCGCCAGCCGCGCTTGGTCGTGCCGTGCACGGTCGCCTCGCCGTACTCCCCGTCGGGCCTTTCGTCCTCGCCCGGTGGCGGCAGTTCCTCCAGCAGCCGGGTGGAGCCCGCCCCCGCCTCCGGGTCCGTCCCCGGGACGGAGACCGGCAGGTGCCGGGTGGACACCGTGCGGATCTGTTCGCCGGTGCGCCGGAAGAAGTGCTGGAAGACCGTGCCGCCCGCGGTGGCCACGATGCTGACCACGCCGGCGCCGATGATCGTCCCGTACACACCGAGCTGCGACGCCAGCAGCGCCGCGGTCACGGCCGCCAGCGCACTGCCCGCCACTTGGGGGACGCTCAGGTCCAGCCGTCCCCGCTGGGACGTTTCCTCGCGCTCGTCCTTTTCATCCATATCCATACCTGGGTAGCCGATCTCATCCTCCTTGCACAGAGAAGAGACATATGGGCGAAGGCAGTAGTTCCACTTGCGGACATTCTGTGAGCCTCGCCACTCAACTCCCTTGTCGCGGGAGAACTTCGGCGGCGCCGCAACCCACCCCAGTGGCCCGAATGGAGTACTGTGGCGAATCCTGGCTCCGGCTTCCCGTCCGGTTGCCCGGACCAACGGGAGGGGAGCCCGGAGGCGGTGCTCATCCCGGGGTGCCGCGTTTGGTCACTCTGAGTGGTCAACTGGTCACCGTCCCATAACGGCGAGTCACGGCACCTGCCCGACACGCCGGGTAACCCTGCAAGGTTGTGGCGTGCCGCACCTGGGCAGGCCACACTCGTCCAACGGGAGCAGCGACGCACGTGACGTCGGCAGGCACCACCCGGGAGGTTCCCATGCCCGAACTGCGTGTCGTGGCCGTCAGCAACGACGGCACACGACTGGTGCTCAAGGCTGCAGACAGCACGGAATACTCGCTCCCCATCGACGAGCGACTCCGGGCAGCGGTACGCAATGACCGTGCCCGCCTCGGTCAGATCGAGGTCGAGAGCCACCTGCGGCCACGGGACATCCAGGCACGGATACGAGCCGGAGCCTCGGCGGAAGAGGTGGCCCAGACCGCCGGTATCGCGGTGGAACGGGTGCGCCGCTTCGAGGGTCCGGTGCTCGCCGAGCGCGCCTTCATGGCCGAGCGGGCCAGGAAGACCCCGGTGCGGCGGCACGGCGAGAGCGCCGGACCGCAGCTCGGGGAAGCGGTCGCGGAGCGGCTGCTGCTGCGCGGCGCCGAGAAGGAGACCGTTCTCTGGGACTCCTGGCGTCGTGACGACGGCACCTGGGAGGTCCTGCTGGTCTACCGGGTGGCCGGTGAACCGCACTCCGCGAGCTGGACGTACGACCCGCCCCGGCGGCTCGTCCAGGCCGTGGACGACGAGGCACGGGCGCTGATCGGCGAGACCACCCAGCAGGAGACTCCGGAGACCCAGGACTCCAAGGAGCCGCCGAGCTTCCCCTTCGTACCGCGGATCGCCCGGCTGCCCAGGGACCGCCCGCTGGACCGGGCGCTCGACCGGCAGCTGGAACGCCCCGACCGGCCGCAGGAGCGCAGTGCCGAGCGTGCCGAGGAGGACCGGGACTCGCTCACCAGCCTGCTGGAGGCGGTGCCGAGCTTCCGCGGCGACATGGTCGTACCGTCACCGCCGTCCGCGCCGCCGGAGACCGCTCCGGCGGAGCAGCCGGAGGAGCCGGCGGCCGAGGAGGCCGCTCCGCCCGCGGCGAGCGCGGGTGCGGGTTCCGCCTACGCGGACGTCCTGATGCCGCGGGCCGTCGCGGGTCACCGTGACCGGCTGGTCGGCACCACGGACCGGCAGGCCGAGGCGGACGGTGTCCGGCCGGGACGCCGGGCGACGGTGCCCAGCTGGGACGAGATCGTCTTCGGCAGCCGCCGCAAGAAGCAGGAGTGACCGGCAGACATCGACGGTAAGGGGCGGCGCACCTGGTGCGCCGCCCCTTACCTGTCCGCCCCACCCCTGTCAGGGGCCCCGGTCCTGAGCCCCGGTTCGGGGGTCAGCCCGGCTGCGCGCCGGTGGCGACCGGACGGTCCGCGTCGGCCGTCCATTCGCTCCACGAACCCACGTACAGCGCGGCGGGGATGCCCGCGACCGCCAGCGCCAGCACCTCCTGCGCCGCCGAGACGCCCGAGCCGCAGTAGACGCCGACCTCGGCGGAGTCCTTGGCGCCCAGCTCCGCGAACCGGGCCGCCAGCACCTCGGCCGGCAGGAAGCGGCCGTCCGCCGCCAGGTTCTCCGTGGTCGGAGCGCTCACCGCGCCCGGAATGTGGCCGGCGACCGGGTCGATCGGCTCGACCTCGCCCCGGTACCGCTCGCCCGCCCGCGCGTCGAGCAGCAGTCCGCGCCGGGCCAGCGCCGCCGCGTCGTCGGCGGTCAGCAGCGGCGTCGATCCGACGGCGGGGGTGAAGTCACCGTGGACGGGATCCGCCGTTCCGGTCTCCAGCGGCTGCCCGGCGGCGGTCCACGCGGCCAGTCCGCCGTCCAGGACCCGGACCCGGGTGTGGCCCGTCCAGCGCAGCATCCACCAGGCGCGAGCGGCCCCCCAGCCCTGCGCGGCATCGTAGACGACGACGTCACGGTCGGCGCTGACGCCCGCCGCGCGCATCGCGGCGCCGAAGACCTCCGGGTCGGGCAGCGGGTGCCGGCCGCCCGCGCCGGGTTCGCCGGCCAGCTCGGATTCGAGGTCGACGTAGACCGCTCCGGGGATGTGACCCGCCTCGTACTCCGGACGGCCGGGAGGAGCACCGAGCCGGTAGCGGACGTCGAGGACGGTGGTCCGGCTCAGCTCGCTCGCGAGTTCGGCTGCAGCGATAATGGGTTCCATACGTCCATTGTGGGCCTCACACGTTGGACGTTCGACTGATCGCCGTCGCGCGGCCACCGTCTCGAAACGGAAGTCAAATACCAAAACGGGCACTATTCAGCACTTAGGGGTTGGATGCGGCGCGGCCGGGGCGCGCCGCGGGCCCGGTGGTGGAACCATCGACTTCGGCACCTCCCCCGAATGCCCCCCGCGCCGGCCCCGAGGAGAGAATTCAATGACCGAGGTACCGAGCCGGCGTCCCCCCGGCACGCCCTGCTGGGTCAGCTTGATGGCACACAATCTGGATGCGGCCCAGGAGTTCTACGGTGCCCTGTTCGGATGGGAGTTCCACGAGGGACCGCAGCACCTCGGCCCCTATGTCCGGGCCGAGCTGGGCGGGCGGCAGATCGCCGGGATCGGAGACGGCCCGAAGGACCGGCATCTGCCGGTCTCCTGGACCACGCTGCTGGCCTGCGACGACGCGGACGTCACCGCGGAGCTGATCCGGGAGTGCGGCGGCACGGTGGGCGTCGGCCCGCTGGACGCCGATCACGAGGGGCGGATGGCGGTGGCCGTCGACCCGTCGGGCGCGGTCTTCGGGATCTGGCAGGCCCAGCGCCACCCCGGCGCCGACGTCATCGGCGAGCCGGGCACGCTGGCCTGGAACGAGCTGGTGACGCGCGAGTCGTCGACCGTCGCGAAGTTCTACACCGATGTCTTCGGGTACGAGACGGAGCCCGAGGTGGCGGCGGACTTCGACTACCTCACCCTGCGGCTGAAGGGCCGTCCGGTGGCCGGGATCCACGGCGTCGGCCAGTCGCTGCCCCGTGACCGGGGCGCCCACTGGATGACGTACTTCGCCGTGGCGGACACCGACGCGGCGGCCCGCCGGGTGGTCGAGCTGGGCGGCCGGGTGCTGCAGCCGGCCCGGGACTCGGGCTACGGGCGGCTGGCGACGGTGGCCGACCCCGAGGGCGCCGTCTTCACCGTCATCGACGCGGCCCGCTGACCCCGTTCCGGTCGACGGCCTGGTCCACCGGCAGCACGTCCGGGGACAGCGTCGCGGCCTGAGCGCTCGCCGCCGTCATCCGCCGGGTGTGGTGACGGCGGCACAGCACCTCGTAACCCACTTCGCTGGCCGGGCGGTTGACGTCGCCGACGACGACCTGCGCGCCTTCGACGACCATCTGGCCGTCTATGGTGCGGGCGTTGTGGGTGGCGCGGGCCCCGCACCAGCACAGCGCCTCGACCTGCAGGACCTCGATGCGGTCGGCCATCTCGACGAGCCGCTGCGACCCGGGGAAGAGCTTGGTCCTGAAGTCGGTGGTGATGCCGAAGGCGAAGACGTCCAGGCCCAGGTCGTCGACGATCCGGGCGAGCTGGTCGATCTGGGCGGGCGCGAAGAACTGCGCCTCGTCGACCAGGACGTAGTCGGCACGGCCGCCGCCCGACAGGTGGGAGACCACATAGCCGTAGAAGTCGACGTCGTCGGCGGCCTCGATCGCCTTGGTGGACAGGCCCAGCCGGGAGGAGAGCACGCCCTCGCCCGCCCGGTCGTCGCGGGTGAAGATCATGCCCTGCAGCCCCCGTGTCGAGCGGTTGTGCTCGATCTGAAGAGCGAGGGTGCTCTTTCCGCAGTCCATCGTTCCGGAGAAGAACACGAGCTCGGGCATGAGGAGGGCGACGGCCTTTCAGGAGGCAGGACGGAGGAGGGGGCTGCGCTGCGGGTCAGGAACGTACTTCGAGCAGCGGCACCTGCTGCTCGACGGGGGTCATCGAGCCGTGCAGGCCGACCATCTGGGACTCCCCCGCCTCGGTGCGGCTCGCGATGACCGCGATGTCGTCGCGGGCCACGGCGATCACATCGCCGATCCGGCCGAGCACCCGTTCGTCGACGGGGTCGCCGGGGCGGCCGAACCAGCCCGCCGCGACGGCCTCTTCACGGGTGGCGACCCACATCTGTTCGCCGAGCACCTCGCTCCACACCGTGTACACGTCGGCGGCGGCACCCGGCACGGCGTAGACATGGCGGGCGCGGGCCTCGCCGCCGAGGACGGCGACGCCGGCGCTGAGTTCCCAGTCCTCGTCGAAGTCGATCCTGGACTCGTCGTCGAACGGGATGTCGATCATGCCGTGGTCGGCGGTGATGTACAGCGCGGAGCGCGGCGGGAGTTGCTCGGCCAGCCGCTGGGCGAGCCGGTCGACCATCATCAACTGGCCGCGCCAGGCGTCGGAGTCGACGCCGTGCCGGTGGCCCATGGAGTCCAGCTCGCTGTAGTACGTGTAGACGAGCGTCCGGTCGGCGGCGCCGAGCCGGTCGGCCGCCAGGTCCATCCGCTCGTCGCCGGTGAGCCGGCCGTGGAAGGTGCCGCCACTGAGCGCGATCTTCGTCAGCGGGGTGTGCTGGAAGTTCGGCGAGGACACCTGGCAGGTCGCGACCCCGGCGGCGTCGGCGAGCTGGAAGACGGTGGGGTACGGCTGCCACACGTGCGGATCGGTCCAGGGCTGCCAGCGCAGCTGGTTCATCAGCCGGCCGGAGGAGGGGTCCAGCACGGTGTAGCCGGCGAGCCCGTGGCGGGCCGGCGCCAGGCCGGTGCCGACCGAGGCGAGCGAGGTCGCGGTGGTGGACGGGAAGCCCGCGGTGAGCGGCTGCCCGGTGCCGCCGGTCGAGGTGTGCATCAGGGAGGCGAGAAAGGGCGCCTCCTCGGGGTGCGCGCGCAGCAGCTCCCAGCCCATGCCGTCGACCAGGAAGACGCAGACGCGGTCGGCGGGGGCCAGTTCGAGGCCGGTGGCGGGCATCCCGGGGACGGCGAGCCCGGCGGCCGCCGCGGGGAAGAGGTCGCAGAGCGAAGCGGTGCCGTAGAGCGGTGCCGGTGCGGTACGCGGATCCAGGGGCGCGGGGTCGTAGGCGGGTACGGCGTGCACCATCAGCGGTCGGCCGCCGTCGCCTCGGAGAGCGCCTGCGCGAAGGCCAGGGCCTGGCGTACCGCGTCGGGCCCGTCGCCGGCCTCGCTGACGCGCAGGGACAGGTCGTCGGCGGTCGAGGAGCCGGTGTAGCCGTGGTCGGCGTCGCAGTTGGGGTCGCCGCAGGCGGCGGGCTCCAGGTCCAGCCGGCTGACGGCGCCCCAGCCGATGGTCAGCACGACCTCGCGCGGCAGCGTGCCCGGTACGTACGCCTCGGGGTTGGCCACCACGCGGCTGACCACCACGGACGAGATCCGGCCGATCTTCACGGACTCGGTGGAGGTGGTCGCGTACGGGGTCGGGGACGTGTCGTCGGCGGCCTGCTCGTCGGTGTGGCTCACGATGAAGCGGTGGTCGGTGATGACCAGCACCGTCACATGCCGGCGCACCTCGTTCGCGTCGAACGTCGTCTCCTGATGGACCAGGTACGACGCCACCGGTTCGCCGCCCACCGCGGCCTCGACGGCCTCGGCCACCAGGGCCGGGTAGTAGCCGCTGCGCTCGATGGCCGTGCGCAGGCCCTGGGTCGTCATACCGGTCTTCGCCATGGGGTCCATCTTAAGGGCGGGTACCGCTCAGAAGGACGACAGTGCGCGTGGTCCGAGATCGGTTCTGGCGGGCGGCCGGTCGAGGCGGACGGACGCTCCCAGCACGGTGAGGCCGCGGGCCGCGACGACCACCGGCTCCAGGTCGACGGCGACCACTTCCGGGAGGTCGTCGACCAGCAGCGAGACCCGCAGCAGCAGCTCCTCCAGGGCCGCGGTGTCCACCGGTTCGCTGCCGCGCCAGCCGAAGAGCAGCGGGGCGGCCTTGATGGAGCGCACCAGTTCGGCGGCGTCCCGGTCGGTGGCCGGCACCAGTCGGTGCGAGGTGTCCCCCAGCAGCTCCGAGGGGGCTCCGGCCAGGCCGAACGAGAGCACGGCGCCGACCGCCGGGTCGACCGCGGCGCGGACGACGGTGTCCACCCCGCGCGGTGCCATCGCCTGCACCACCAGCAGCAGCTCCTCCGGCTTGCCGAGCCGCGCGGTCAGCTCCTCGTAGGCCCGCCGCAGATCGCCCTCGTCCGCGAGGTCGAGCCGGACCCCGCCGAGGTCGGCCCGGTGCCGCAGGTGCGGCGCCGTCGTCTTGAGCGCCACCGGGTAGCCGAGCCGCCCGGCGGCGGCCAGCGCGGCGCCGATCCCGGGCGCGGGCAGCGCGGACCGCACCGTGATCCCGTAACGCCCCAGAAGCGCGGCGGCGGCCGTGTCGTCGAGGACGACGCCGTGCTCGCCCTCCGTCTCCCCCGCGTCCAGCAGCCGCGCCACGTCGGCGGCGGCCGCGCTCTCCTCGATGTCGGTGAACTGCGGCACCCGGCCGGGTGTCTCGGCCTCGTGCCGCCACCGCGCGTACTCCACCGCCTCCGCCAGCGCCCGCACCACGCGGTCGGCGGCGGGATACGCGGGAATCCGCGCCTGCTCCGCCGGCTGCCCGGCGGGGTCCTCCGGGAGCGGGGCGCCCAGCCGGTCGGCCATGGTCTCCAGGGCGAGATGGGCGACCACGACGGGCTTGCCGGAGCCGGCCGCGGCCGCGCGCAGCGCCCGCGCGAGGGCCGGGTCGTCGCCGGACTCGGGGTCGGGGGCGTCCTCGCAGCCGACCCGGGGGATGGCGGTGACGACGACGGCGTCGCTGGCGTCGTCGGCCAGCGCCGCGGCGAGCGCGGTGCGGAAGTCGTCGGGCCCGGCCGACGTGGTGAGGTCGATCGGCGCGATCGGCCGCAGCCCGGCGGTCAGGGCCGCGTCGTAGGTGAGCAGCCCGAGGGAGTCGGAGTTGCCGAGGATCGCGACCCGGCCGCCGCGCGGGATGGGCTGGAAGGAGAGCAGCAGGCCCACGTCCAGGAGTTCGGTGACCGTGTCGACGCGGATCACCCCGGCCTGCCGGAAGAGCGCGGACACCGTGCTGTCCGGGATCCGTGTCGGGGACACGGCGTGCCCGGCCGGGGTGGTGCCGGAGTGCAGGGCGCCCTTGACGACCACGACCGGCTTGCTGGCGGCGGTCCGCTTGGCGAGCCGGGTGAACTTGCGCGGGTTGCCGAAGGATTCGAGGTACATCAGGACCGCGTCGGTGTCCGGGTCGTCCTGCCAGAACTGCAGCAGGTCGTTGCCGGAGACGTCGGCCCGGTTGCCCGCCGACACGAACGAGGAGAGGCCGGCGCCGCGCCGGTGCAGTCCGGACAGCAGTGCGATGCCGATCGCCCCGGACTGGGTGAACAGCCCGAGCCGTCCGGTGGCCGGGACCTCGGGCGAGAGCGAGGCGTTGAGGCGTACGCCCGCCGCGGTGTTGACGATGCCGAAGGCGTTGGGGCCGATGACCCGCATGCCGTACGAGCGGGCCTGGCGCACCAGTTCGCGCTGCCGCTCCCGGCCCTCGGGGCCGGATTCCGCGTATCCGGCGGTGACCACGACCAGCCCCTGGACGCCGTGTTCGCCGCAGGCCGCGACGGCGGCGGGCACGTTCTCGGCGGGCACCGCGATGATCGCCAGGTCGACCGGTTCGGGGATCCCGGCGACGTCGCGGTGCGCGCGGACGCCGTCGAGGGTGCTCTCCCCTTCGGGGAACGAGCGGTTGACGGCGTGCACCCGGCCGGTGAAGCCGCCAGCGACCAGGTTGCGCAGCAGGGTGCGGCCGACGCCGCCGGGCCGCCTGCTCGCGCCGATCACCGCCACCGACCGGGGGGTGAGCAGCCGCTGCACCGAACGGGCTTCGGCGCGGTGCTCGCGGGCCCGCATCACCTGGACCGACGCCTCGGTGGGCTCCAGGTCGAGTTCGAGGTGGACGACGCCGTCGGTGAAACTGCGCTGCTGGGTGTAGCCGGCGTCGGTGAAGACCTTGACCATCTTGCGGTTGGCGGGCAGCACTTCGGCGATGAAGCGCAGGATGCCGCGCTCGCGGGCGACCGCCCCGATGTGCTCCAGCAGCGCGGAGGCCACGCCGCGGCCCTGGTGGGAGTCCTGGACGAGGAACGCCACCTCGGCCCGGTAGGCGTCCCCGCTGGCCGGCCGGCCCTCCGCGTCGATGCGGTCGTAGCGGACGGTGGCGATGAACTCGTCGCCGATGGTGGCGGCCAGGCCCACCCGGTCGTCGTAGTCGTGGTGGGTGAAGCGGTGCACGTCGCGGTCGGAGAGCCGGGGGTACGGCGCGAAGAAGCGGTAGTACTTCGACTCGTCGGAGACCTGCTCGTAGAAGTCCACCAGCCGCTGGGCGTCGCCTGGCCCGATGGGCCGGATGTGCGCGATGCCGCCGTCGCGCAGGACGACGTCCGCTTCCCAGTGCACCGGATACGGGCGGGGGGCCGGAGTCGTCATGGGGCCAGGGTATGCGGACCGGTGTCCGGGCGCGCCCCGCTGACCGGGCCGGTGTGCGGGCCGGTGTCCGGGCTGGTGTCCAGGCGGCCGACCGGGCGGCTGACCGGGTGCGCCCGGCTAGCGTGGGGTCGTCGCAGCGGGCAGGCTGAACCGCGTCGAGGTGCCTGAGCAGTCTTCTGCCCGTGCGAGACTGGTCTAGACAACAGGAACGACCTGAAGGGCTACACCATGGTTGAGCGCCGTGTCACCGTCGGCTGGGCCGAGGGCCTGCACGCCCGCCCCGCTTCACTCTTCGTCCGCGCGGTGACCGCCGCCGGCGTCCCGGTGACGATCGCGAAGGCGGACGGCAACGCCGTCAACGCCGCCTCGATGCTGGCCGTGCTCGGCCTGGGCGCGCAGGGCGGCGAGCCGATCGTGCTCGCGTCGGAGGCCGATGGCGCCGACGCCGCGCTCGACCGGCTGGCCAAGCTGGTCTCCGAGGGTCTCGAGGAACTCCCCGAAGCCGTCTGAGCCCATGGGCGCAGGCCCGTGCAGGAATTCGGCGGGGCCGCGTTGTCCGAATGGATAACGCGGCCCCGCCTTTCTTTATTCAGGGCCACGGTATTTCTGCCCACTTGTATACGGCGCCATTGTTAATTCCGCCGCCGCGCGGCGTATACAGGGTGTTTCGGAGTCCTCACCGAGACCGCGCGCTCCACATGCCCGGCCGAGATCCTGCGGGCCCGTTCCGCGTCGCCGCGGGCCACGGCGTCGACTATCGCGCCGTGCTCCTCCCAGGACTCCACCGCCCGGCCGGGGTCCCCCTCCCCGTACACCCAGGCGATCTTGTGCCGCAGCTGGGTGAGCAGCGCGGCCAGCGTGGGGCTGCCGGAGGCCTGGGCGAGCGTCTCGTGGAACCAGCCGTTCAGGGACGGCAGATCCGACAGCTGGCCCTGCTGGGAACGTTCCTGACCCAGCCGCACCAGCCCGCGCAACACCTTGAGGTGGGCGTCCGTGCGCCGCTGCGCGGCCCTGGCGGCCCCCAGCGGCTCCAGCAGGCCGCGGATCTCCAGCAGGTCGGCCGCCTCCTGCTCCGTCGGCTCGGCGACGGAGGCGCCCGCGTGCCGGCGGGTACGGACGAACCCCTCCGACTCCAGGGTCCGCAGCGCCTCGCGCACCGGGACCCGGGAGACCCCGTAACGCCTCGCCAGCAGTTCCTCGGTCAGCCGGCTGCCCGGCGGATAGAAACCGCCGACGATGTCGTCACGGATCGCGGTGCACACGACCTGTGCGGAGATACGACGCCCCGCGCCGTCCGTCCCGTTCACATCCGATTCCGCATCGCCGGTCTCCATTCTTTTCCCCGTATTCTTCGGCGACTCTATTCCAGCACAACCAGGATTCCGACCGCAGTCCAGAATTCATGGATTATTTTTGGACAGCACGAAGGCCCCGGCGGGGAGCCGGGGCCTTCGAGGGGGACGGGGGTGCTGGTCTCCGGTGGATCAGATGGAGACGCCGTGCGAGCGGAGGTACGCCACGGGGTCGATGTCCGAACCGTAGTCGGGCGTGGTGCGGGCCTCGAAGTGCACGTGCGGTCCGGTGACGTTGCCGGTCGCGCCGGACAGGCCGATCTGCTGACCGGTGGTGACGGTCTCGCCGACCGACACGCTGAGCGAGGACATGTGGGCGCACAGCGTGTAGATGCCGTCGCTGTGCCGGATCACGACGTTGTTGCCGTACGCCGAGTCGAAGCCCGCGGTGACGACGGTGCCGGCGCCCACGGCGTGGACCGGGGTGCCGGTGGACGCGGTGAAGTCGACGCCGGTGTGGTAGCCGGAGGCCCACATGGAGCCGGGGACCTTGTAGCCGGTGCCGATGCCGCTGTCGACGGGCAGCACGAAGGAGTTGAGCTTCTTGCGCTCCTCCTCGGCACGGGCGGCGCGGGCCTCGGCGGCACGCTCGGCCTTGATCCTCGCCTCGGCCGCGGCCTTCTTCTTGGCGGCTGCGGCGGCCTGGGCCACGCGCCTGGCCTCATCGGCCTTGCGCTTGGCCTCGGCGGCCACACGCTTGGTCTCGTCGGCCGCCTTGTGCTGGGCGGCGGCCTGGGCGGCGAGGGAGTTGGTGAGGCTGTCCGAGGTGTCGAGGGCGCGAGCGAACGACGTGTCCTCGATGGTGTTGGGAACGACGGCGCGTTCCGGCGTGGAGAGCGCGGTGGCCGCGGTGGCGCCGAAGGTGCCGGCCGCGGTCAGAACGGCGACGCCGGCCAGGGTGGTCCCGGTGCGGAGTGCGGCACGACGGGGACGGCGGTGCTTCCCGCTGGGCGCGGGCAGAACAGTGAACGCCATGGGTGCGGCGAGATCCTTTCCTTCCTTCTCGCCTACCGGGTTAGCTGACGGGTTCGGAGCAGGAAGGTCTCCTACGGGCCGCCTCGTGGTGCGGACGGCCCGATTCACCCCAGGGACGTGGGTCCCCGGCTCCCCAGGCTCGCGCCAGACGGGGACTCGGCGATCACTGCCCGGTTGCCGCTGGACGCGGCGGATGGTGACGGACAGCAGAGCAGGACGCTAATCGGACCGTGTCGGTTACGGCAAACAGATCAGGTGATTTGTTGCGTTCGCCACAAGGGAGGTTTGCGGGCCGATAAAGATCGAAAAGCCCGGAACCCCGGCGCCCCAAGGGGTGCGCCAGGGTTCCGCCGCCCATCGGCCGGCGCGCGGCCGAAGCCGGTCAGCCGGCCGCGATGACCTTCACGGGGCCGAGTCCCAGCTCTGTGACGGGCCCCTCGATCGCCGAGGCGTCGCCCACGAGGACGACGACCATGCGGTCCAGCGGGAAGGCACTGACCACCGCGGCGGTCGCCTCCACGGTGCCGGTCCGCGCCAGCCGCGCGTACATCTGGGCCTGGAAGTCGTCCGGCAGGAACTGCTCGACCTGGTCGGCGAGCGTGCCGGCGACGGCCGCGGCCGTCTCGTAGCGCAGCGGAGCCACTCCGACGAGGTTCTGCACGGCGACATCGCGCTCGTCGTCGGTCAGCCCCTCGGCCGCCAGGGTGCGGACGACCTGCCAGGCGTCGGCGAGCGCGGGTCCGGTGACCTCGGTGGCCACCGAGCCGCTGATGGCGAGCAGCGAGGCGCCCGTCCCCTCCGGGGTGGACAGCAGCACCTGGCCGAACGCCCGCACGCCGTACGTGTAGCCCTTCTCCTCGCGCAGCACCCGGTCCAGCCGGGACGTCAGGGTGCCGCCCAGGCAGTACGTGCCGAGCACCTGGGCCGCCCAGACCGGGTCGTGCCGGTCGGAGCCGGTACGGCCGATCAGCAGCTGGGTCTGTACCGCGCCCGGCCGGTCCACGATCACCACGCGCGCGGTGTCGTCGGCGGTGATCTGCGGCAGCGGGCGGGGCTCCGCGGTCGAGCCGGTCCATTCGCCGAGCGTCTCGTCCAGCAGCGCGACCAGGTCGATGCCGGTCAGGTCACCGACGACGACGGCCGTGGTGGTGGCGGGCCGCACATGCGCGTCGTAGAACGCCCGGACGGCCGCGGCGTCGATCCTCGCCACCGTCTGCTCGGTGCCCTGGCGCGGGCGGGAGCAGCGCAGATCGGCGGGGAACAGCTCCGCGGAGAGCGCCATGGAGGCGCGGCGGGCCGGGTTGGCCAGCTCGTGCGGGATCTCGTCGAGCCGGTTGTTGACCAGCCGCTCGACCTCGCCGTCGGGGAACGCGGGGGCGCGCAGGGCGTCCGCGAGCAGCCCGAGGGCCTTGTCCAGCCGGGAGGCCGGGACCTCCAGCGAGACCCGGACGCCCGGGTGGTCGGCGTGCGCGTCGAGCGTGGCGCCGCAGCGCTCCAGCTCGGCGGCGAACTCCTCCGCGGTGAGCTTGTCGGTGCCCTCGGAGAACGCGCGGGCCATGATCGTGGCCACCCCGTCCAGGCCCTCGGGTTCGGCGTCCAGCGGCGCCGAGAGCAGCACCTCCACCGCCACGACCTGCTGGCCGGGGCGGTGGCTGGTGAGCACGGTCAGCCCGTTGCCGAGCGTCGACCGGTCGGGGGCCGGGAAGGCCCACGGCTTGGGGGCGCCCGGCTGCGGCTGGGGGTGGAACGTCATGGTCGCGGCGACGTCGGTCACTGGTCCGCGCCTTCCTGCTCGGTCTCGTCGGCCGCCTCGTCGGGCGAGCCGGTGGGCTCGTAGACCAGAACGGCTCGGTTGTCGGGGCGCAGCCGGGCCGCGGCGACGGCCTGTACTTCCGCGGCGGTGATCTCCAACACCCGCTGGACGGCGCTGAGCGCCAGCTGCGGGTCGCCGTAGAGCACCGCGAAGCGGCACAGTTCGTCGGCCCGGCCGCCCACGGTCGCGAGCCGGTCCAGCCACTCGCGTTCCAGCTGCGCCTGGGCGCGCTCCATCTCCTGCGGGGTGGGTCCCTCGGCGGCGAAGCGGGCCAGTTCCTCGTCGACGGCCGCCTCGATGTCGGCGAGTTCGGCGCCGCTGGACGCCTTGATGTCCAGCCAGCCGAGCGACGGCGCGCCGGCCAGCCGCAGCAGGCCGAAGCCGGCCGCCACGGCGCTGCGGTCGTGCCGCACCAGCCGGTTGTGCAGCCGGGACGACTCGCCGCCGCCGAGCACGGTCAGCGCAAGGTCGGCGGCGTCGGACTCCCGGGTGCCGTCGTGCGGCAGCCGGTACGCGGCCATCAGGGCGCGCGAGGGCACGTCCTCCTCGACGACCTCGCGGAGCTGTCCGCCCATCACGTCGGGCAGTGATCCGTCGCGCGGGGCGGGCTTGCCGTCGTGGCCGGGGATGGTGCCGAAGTACTTCTCGACCCAGGCCAGCGTCTGCTCGGGGTCGATGTCGCCGACCACGGCCAGCACCGCGTTGTTCGGCGCGTAGTACGTGCGGAAGAACGCCCGCGCGTCCTCCAGGGAGGCCGCGTCCAGGTCGGCCATCGAGCCGATCGGGGTGTGGTGGTACGGGTGGCCGTCGGGGTAGGCCAGCGCGGTCAGCCGCTCGAAGGCCGTGCCGTACGGCACGTTGTCGTACCGCTGGCGGCGCTCGTTCTTGACGACGTCGCGCTGGTTCTCCAGGCTCTCCTCGTCGAGCGCGGTGAGCAGGCTGCCCATCCGGTCGGCCTCGAGCCACAGCGCCAGCTCCACCTGGTGGGCCGGCATCGTCTCGAAGTAGTTGGTGCGTTCGAAGCTGGTGGTGCCGTTGAGCGAACCGCCGGCGCCCTGGACCAGCTCGAAGTGACCGTTGCCCTTCACGCTGGCCGAGCCCTGGAACATCAAGTGCTCGAACAGGTGGGCCAGTCCGGTCCGGCCTTTCACCTCATGACGGGAACCGACGTCGTACCAGAGGCACACCGAGGCGACCGGGGTGAGGTGGTCCTGGGAGAGCACCACACGCAGGCCGTTCGCCAAGCGGTGTTCGGTTGCTGTCAGGCCGTCGGAGTCCTGCGGCTGTGTGCCGTCCGACGTGGCCGTGAGACCCATGGGCAAGCTGTCCTTCCGGTCGCGTGCACTTGTCTTGGTCGAGTGCTGACACTCTAGGCAAGCGTGCCGACACCACGCGAAGTTCCCACTAACGGCACGCTTATGCCGGGCGGTGGTCACCACTGTCAGTGGGCCGGTCCACAATGGTCCGCGTCAGTCCCGCTCAGGTCCAGGAAAAGGAGCAGCAGCCGCGATGGCCCGCCGCACCACGAAGACCCCTCCTCCCGACGACTTCGAGGAGCGCATCCTCGACATCGACGTCGTCGATGAGATGCAGGGCTCCTTCCTCGAGTACGCCTACTCGGTCATCTACTCGCGCGCCCTGCCCGATGCCCGCGACGGGCTCAAGCCCGTGCACCGGCGCATCGTCTACCAGATGAACGAGATGGGGCTGCGCCCCGACCGCAGCTATGTGAAGTGCGCCCGCGTCGTCGGCGAGGTGATGGGCAAGCTGCATCCGCACGGCGACGCCTCCATCTACGACGCCCTGGTGCGCATGGCGCAGCCGTTCTCCATGCGCCTGCCGCTGGTCGACGGGCACGGGAACTTCGGCTCCCTGGGCAACGACGACCCGCCCGCCGCGATGCGTTACACCGAGTCGAAGATGGCCGGGGCCGCCACGCTGATGGTGGAGTCCATCGACGAGGACACCGTCGACTTCTCGCCCAACTACGACGGCCAGGAGATGGAGCCGGTCACACTCCCGGCCGCCTACCCGAACCTGCTGGTCAACGGCGCGTCCGGGATCGCGGTCGGGATGGCGACGAACATGCCGCCGCACAACCTCGGCGAGGTCATCGCCGCCGCCCGGCACCTGATCAAGCATCCGGGCGCGGACCTCGAGACCCTGATGCGCTTCGTGCCGGGTCCCGACCTGCCCACCGGCGGCCGCATCGTCGGCCTGGCCGGGGTGCGGGACGCGTACGAATCCGGCCGCGGCACGTTCAAGATCCGTGCCACCGTGGCCGTCGAGGACACCTCGCCGCGCCGCAAGGGCCTGGTCGTCACCGAGCTGCCGTTCACGGTCGGCCCGGAGAAGGTCATCGCGAAGATCAAGGACCTGGTCGGCGCGAAGAAGCTCCAGGGCATCGCCGACGTGAAGGACCTCACCGACCGGTCGCACGGCCTGCGCCTGGTGATCGAGGTCAAGAACGGCTTCCACCCGGAGGCCGTGCTGGAGCAGCTCTACAAGCTGACGCCGATGGAGGAGTCCTTCGGCATCAACAACGTGGCGCTGGTCGACGGGCAGCCGCTCACGCTGGGCCTCAAGGAGCTGCTGGAGGTCTATGTCGACCACCGCTTCGAGGTCGTCAGGCGCCGCAGCGAGTTCCGCCGCACCAAGCGCCGGGACCGGCTGCACCTGGTGGCCGGCCTGCTCGTCGCCCTCATCGACATCGACGAGGTCATCTCGATCATCCGGTCGAGTGACAATTCGGCGCAGGCCAAGGAACGGCTGATCGCCCACTTCTCGCTCTCCGAGATCCAGACCCAGTACATCCTGGACACCCCGCTGCGCCGGCTCACGCGGTTCGACCGCATCGAGCTGGAGTCCGAGCGCGACCGGCTGAACGCCGAGATCGAGGCGCTCACGGTGATCCTGGATTCGGACGCCGAGCTGCGCAAGCTGGTCTCCAACGAGCTCGCGGCGGTGGCCAAGCAGTACGGCACCGACCGCCGCACCGTCCTCCTGGAGTCGGCGGGCTCGCCGGTCTCGGCCGTCCCGCTGGAGGTCGCCGACGACCCGTGCCGGGTGCTGCTGTCCTCGACGGGGCTGCTGGCGCGGACCGCCAACGGCGAGGAGTTCGACGACGGCGAGGGCAAGCGGGCCAAGCACGATGTGATCGTCTCCGCGGTGCCGACCACCGCGCGGGCCGACGTCGGCGCGGTCACGTCCGCCGGCCGGCTGCTGCGGCTCACCGTGATCGACCTGCCGATGATGCCGGACACGGCGGGGGCGCCGAACCTGGCGGGCGGCGCGCCCGTCTCGGAGTTCCTGTCCCTGGAGACCGGTGAGCGGGTGCTCTGCCTGACGACGCTCGACGAGTCCTCGCCCGGCCTCGCGCTCGGCACCGAGCAGGGCATCGTCAAGCGGGTGGTCCCGGACTATCCCGCGAACAAGGACGATCTGGAGGTCATCGGCCTCAAGGACGGCGACCGGGTGGTGGGCGCCGTGGAGCTGCGCACCGGCGAGGAGGACCTGGTCTTCATCACCGACGACGCCCAGCTGCTGCGGTACCCGGCCTCGCAGGTGCGCCCGCAGGGGCGTCCGGCGGGCGGTATGACCGGCATCAAGCTGACCGACGGGGCGAAGGCGATCTCCTTCACGGCCGTCGACCCGGCCGTGGACGCGGTGGTGTTCACCGTGGCCCGCGCCGAGGGAACGCTCGACGGTTCGGTCCAGGGCACCGCCAAGCTGACCCCGTTCGAGCAGTATCCGCGCAAGGGCCGGGCGACCGGCGGGGTGCGCTGCCAGCGCTTCCTGCGCGGTGAGGACGGCCTGGTGCTCGCCTGGGCGGGCGCGGTCCCGGCCCGCGCAGCGACGGCGACGGGCCTGCCCGCCGACCTTCCCCCGAAGGACCCCCGCAGGGACGGTTCAGGGGTGGCGCTTGCCAAGCCGATCACGGTGGTCGCCGGACCGGTCTAGCCACCGGTAACCGCTTGGCGCGAGAGAGCAGGGCGCGGCACCATCGGTGCCGCGCCCTGTCGCGCTGCGGTTAGGCTGCCCTGTGTGAGTACGTGCACGAACGCTTCGGCGGAGCTGGCCGAACCGCTCGCCGCCACCGCCGCCACCGCCAGAACCTGGCTCCTGCTCGAACAGCCCGGCCCCTGGGGCGCGAAGGCCTTCACCGCGAGTCATCTGGATCCGGTGGTGGGCCGGGCCCTGGAGAAGGCCGCGGACGGCACCGGCGTGCGGGTCGCGCTGATCCGGCGTCCAGGACGCCACGCGGACTGCCATGTCCCGTCCCGGCACCAGGTGCTCGTCGCCCATGTGGTCCCCGGGCGGTCCTGGGTCCGGCAGGACGTGATCGACGATCCCGCCACCCTGCTGGAGCTGGATTTCGCGGCGCTGGGCGCCGGCGAGCACCGGGGGTTCGGCGAGCCGCACCACGAGCCGGTCGCGCTCGTCTGCACCAACGGCAAACGTGACCGCTGCTGCGCCCTGTACGGCCGCCCGCTCGCCGCGCGGCTGGCGGCCGAGGGCGTCAGCGACGTCTGGGAGATCACCCATATCGGCGGCCACCGGTTCGCCCCCACCATGCTCGTCCTGCCGTCCGGCTACGCCTACGGGCGGATCGACACGGATCTGGCGCACTCGGTGCTCAAGGCGGCCCGCGACGGCCGGATCGCCCTCGACGGTTGCCGGGGCGCCTCCGCCTGGGACCGGCCGGGCCAGGCCGCCGACCTCGCGGTGCGCTCCCTGACCGGTGAGCTCCACGCGGGAGCGCTCGTGGTGACGCGCACGGACGGCTCGGAGCCGTCCTGGACGGTGCGGGTGACGCACGCCGACGGCCGGGGCTGGGACGTCGACGTCACCGGGTCCGCGGCGCTGCCGCCGCGCCCGGAGAGCTGCGGAGCGGCCCTCGGCACGCCCGCCCGGATGGATGTCACGGGGATCAGGGCGGTGGCCGGGGGCCGCTGACAGCGGCGGCGCGGGGGCCGGGCGGGGTACGGATCAGCCGGCCTTCTTCACGAACTCCGAGGTGTAGGTCTTCTCCAGGTCCACCGTGGCGTGCTGCAGGGTCGGGTTGAACGCCTTGAGGACCTTCTCGACGGTCCGCGGCCCGTCGGCCGGCATGACCCCGTCCTTGGTGAACATCGGCAGCGTGGCCTTGATCGACTGGGCGTACAGCTCCTTGCCGCCCTGCGCGTAGTCGGCCGGCATCTTCGCGGCGATCTCCTCCGGGGTGTGCGTGGACATCCAGCCGAGGGTCTTGACGAAGGCGTTGGCCATCTTCTGCACCGTCGCCTTGTGGCTGTTCACCCAGTCGGTGCTCATGTAGAGGCTGGACGACGGATAGAGGCCGCCGAGCGCCGCCTTCGAGCCCTCGGGGGTGCGCATGTCGTACAGCACCTTGCCGAGGCCCTTGTCGAGGATCTGCGCGACGGTCGGGTCGGTCGTCATACCGCCCTGGATCGAGCCCTGCTGCAGGGCGGCGATGAACGTCTGGCCCGCGCCGACGGCGACCGGTGTGAAGTCGCTGACGTCCACGCCGTTCTTGACGGCGAGGTACTTGGTGAGGAAGTCGGTGGACGAGCCGAGGCCCGTCACGCCGAGCTTCTTGCCCTTGAAGTCCTTGGCCGAGGAGATGTCGCCGGCCGCCTTGGTGGCGACCACCTCGACCTCGCCGGGGGCCTGTGCCAGCTGCACCACGGACTCGATGATCTTTCCCTTGACCTGGAGGTCGAGGGTGTGGTCGTAGAACCCGACGACGCCCTGCACATCGCCGGAGACCAGCGAGGTGGTGGCCTGCACACCGGCCGGCTCGGTGAGCAGCTGGACGTCGAGTCCCTCGGCCTTGAAGAAGCCGAGCTGCTGGGTGAGCATCGCGGGCATGTAGATGACCTTGTCCAGGCCGCCCACCATGATCTTGACCTTGCCGTTGTCGCCCGCCCCCGAGGAGTCGCCGCCGCAGGCGGTGAGGGTGGTGAGGGCGAGCGCTCCAGCGACCGCGGCCGCCGGGATTCTGGCCATGCTGCGCATGTTCACGTCCTTGTGAGGGGGTGGAGAAGGTGAAGGGGGTGCGGAGATCGGTACGGGGATCCCGGCGTCCGGGGTCTCAGCGTTCGGTGCCGGGCTCCGCCGGCTTCCAGCGGAACAGCCGTTTCTCGCCGAACGTCAGCAGTCCCTCGGCCAGCAGTGCCACCACGGCGAGGATCACCATGGCCGCGT
This sequence comes from Streptomyces sp. RKAG337, assembly GCF_023701715.1. Taxonomy (NCBI): domain Bacteria; kingdom Bacillati; phylum Actinomycetota; class Actinomycetes; order Kitasatosporales; family Streptomycetaceae; genus Streptomyces; species Streptomyces sp. RKAG337. Next base: position 1,686,936 of record NZ_JAJOZA010000001.1, read on the forward strand.
ACACCCCGGCCGCGTTGAAGGTGCCCTGCGAGGCGGAGACCAGCAGCCCGAGGCCCTTGGTCGCGCCGATGTACTCGCCGACGATGGCGCCGATCAGCGCGAAGCCGAACGAGACGTGCAGGCTGGTGAAGATCCACGACGTGGCGGACGGGATGACCACCTGCAGCGTCACCCGGCGGTTGCTGGCGCCCAGGATCCGGGCGTTGGAGACCAGGTTGCGGTCCACCTCCCTGGCCCCCTGGAAGGCGTTGAAGAAGACCGGGAAGAAGACCAGGACGACCGCGGAGGCGACCTTCGAGGCCGGGCCGAGGCCGAACCAGATGAGGAAGATCGGCGCCAGCACGATGCGCGGCAGCGCGTTGAGGACCTTGATGTACGGGCCGAGGACGTCGGCCAGGAAGCGGACCCGGCCGAGCGCGATGCCCAGCAGCACACCGGCGATGACGCCGATGATCCAGCCGAAGAGCGCCTCGTAGAGCGTGTACCAGATCTGCTCCCACAAGGAGCCCTGCGCGGTGCCGTGCAGCGCCCACTGCCGGATCTGGTCCCAGATCTTCGACGGCATCGAGAAGTTGAACGGATCGATGATCCCGGCGCGGGCGAACCACTCCCACAGGCCGATCACCGCGACGAGCAGCAGCAGACGGGTTCCGTAGACCAGGACCCGGCGGTTGCGGGCGGCCCGCGCCCTGGCCTGGGTGCGCTCGGTGGACGCCTTGGCGGGCCGGTCCTTGGTGGTGACGGCGTCGGCGACGGCGGTTTCAGGCTGCATGGCCGGCTCCCCTCTCGCGGGTGATGCGGACCTCTTCGCCCAGCGAGGACCAGATCTCCCGGTAGATCTCCAGGAACCGCGGTTCCATCCGGACCTCCTCGACCTTGCGCGGCCGTGGCAGGTCGATCGTGAAGACCTCCTTGACGGTCGCGGGTCCTGCCGTCATGACCACGACCTTGTCGGCGAGGGCGATGGACTCCTCCAGGTCGTGCGTGACGAACACGACGGAGGAGCCGGTGCCGGCCCACAGGTCCAGCAGCTCGTCCGACATCAGGGCCCGGGTCTGTACGTCGAGCGCCGAGAAGGGCTCGTCCATCAGCAGGATCTCGGGGTCGTTGACGAAGGTCGCGGCGAGCGCGACGCGCTTGCGCTGGCCGCCCGACAGCTGGTGCGGATAGCGGTCCTCGAAGGACGTCAGGCCCACCCGGGCCAGCCATTCGCGGGCCCGTTCCTTCGCCTCGGCCTTGGGTGCGCCGCGGAAGCGGGGGCCGGCCATCACGTTGGACAGCACGGTGCGCCAGGGGAAGACGGCGTCCTGCTGGAAGACGAACCCGACCTTGTCGCCGATGCCGCGGACCGGCTCGCCGGCCACCAGCACCTCGCCCTCGGTCGGCTCCTCCAGCCCGCTGACCAGGGTCAGCGTCGTGGACTTGCCGCATCCGGTCGGTCCGACGACCGCGACGAACTCGCCGCGTTCCACGGTCAGGTCCAGATCACGTACGGCGGTGTGCAGCGCCCCGGACGGGGTCCGGAACGCCTTGCTCGCTCCCCGCAACTCGATGGCGGGACTCGTTTGACTGCTCATGGGGCGGGACGCTAGGCGCGGCCCGGGCCGGGCGGCAGCCTTGTGAGCACAGGGCGCCTTCTGCTCACAACCGCTGTTCTGCTCGTTCTGCTCGCTCCCGCACAACGAATGCGAAACGGAGGGTGGGCATCCGCCTCTATGGCGTTTACGTTGCGTTCACAGCCGGGACACGGCGGCAGGCCATGGCAGCGAACCGTAGTGAATCGTCCGTTACCACCGCACATCACCACAGCAGAAGGAGACCGCATGCGCATCCGGTGGCCGCGTCGCGTCTCCGCACAGGTTCTGCTGACCCAGGTCGCGATCACCACGGGCGTCACGGTGCTGGCCACCGGGCTCTTCCTCGCGCCGCTGAGCCACCAGCTCGACGACCAGGCGATGCGCCGCGCCCTGTCCATCGCGCAGACCGCCGCGGCCGAACCGCAGATCGCGGACTCGCTGCTCACCTCGGAGCCCACCCCCGACGGGCCGGTCCAGGCCGAGGCCGAGCGCATCCGCCACGCCACCCGGGCCGAGTACGTCGTCGTGATGGACCTCAACGGAACGCGCTGGTCGCACACCACGGAGGACCGGATCGGCGAGCACGTCTCCACCGATCCCGGCGAGGCGCTGGCCGGTCAGGAGGTCATGCAGATCGACAACGGCACCCTGGGCCGCAGCGCCCGGGGGAAGGTGCCGTTGCGCGACAGCAGCGGCCGGATCGTCGGCGCGGTCTCCGTCGGCATCGCCTACGACAGCGTCCGCGACCGGCTGCTCGGCGCGGTCCCGGGGCTGCTGCTGTACGCGGCCGCCGCGCTCGCGGTGGGCGTGCTGGCCGCGATCGGCGGCTCGCGAAGGCTGCAGCGCCGCACCCACGGGCTCGCGTTCGCCGACATCTCCTCGCTGCTCGACGAGCGCGAGGCGATGCTGCACGGCATCCGTGAGGGTGTCGTGGCGCTCGACCGGCAGGGCAGGATCCGGCTGGTCAACGACGAGGCCGGGCGGCTGCTCGGGCTCGGCCCCGACGCCACGGGACACGTCCTGGACGACGTCCTGCCGCCGGGCCGTACGACGGACGTCCTGACCGGCCGGGTCGAGGGCACCGACCTGCTGACGGTGAGCGGCGGCCGGGTGCTGGTCACCAACCGGATGCCGACCGGTGACGGCGGCGCGGTCGCCACCCTGCGCGACCGTACGGAGCTGGAACTGCTCGGCCGGGAGCTGGACAGCACCCACGGGCTGCTGGACGCGCTGCGCGCCCAGGACCACGAACACGCCAACCGGCTGCACACCCTGCTGGGCCTGCTGGAACTGGGCCTGCACGACGAGGCGGTGGAATTCGTCGTGGAGGTCGCCGACACCCACCGGTCGTCCGCGGAACAGATCGCCGAGCAGGTGCGGGACCCGCTGCTGGCCGCCCTGCTGGTCGGCAAGGCGGCCATCGCCGCCGAACGCGGGGTCGCCCTGCGGATCTCCGCCGCGACCGGGCTGCCCGACCGGGTGGTCGATCCCCGCGATCTGGTGACCGTGCTGGGCAACCTCATCGACAACGCCCTGGACGCGGCGTCCGCGCACCGCACCGCCGACTCCTTCGTGGAGGTCGAGCTGCGGACCGAGGAGGACACCACCGCTGTCCTGCGGGTCTCCGACACCGGCCCCGGGGTGCCGCCCGAGGCCCGCGACCTCATCTTCACCGAAGGCTGGTCCACGAAGGAGCGGCCCGCGCACCGCGGCCGGGGGCTGGGCCTGGCGCTGGTCAGACGGCTCGCCGAGCGGTACGGCGGCATCGCCCGGGTCACCGCCCGCGCGGGCGGCGGCGCGGTCTTCACCGTGGTGCTGCCGGAGGCCCTGGTCGCGGAGGACGTCAGCGGCCGCCTGACCGGGCACCCCACCGAATGCGATCAGCTCGCCGGGCTCACCGGGCTCGCCGGCGCGAGGGAGACACGATGATCGAGGTACTGGTCGTGGACGACGACTTCCGCGTCGCCGAGATCAACGCGGCCTACGTGGCGAAGGTCCCCGGCTTCCGGGTGGCCGGCCGGGCGCACACCGCCGCCCACGCGCTGGCGACCCTGGAGCGCACCCGGATCGACCTGATCCTGCTCGACCACTACCTGCCGGACGAGACGGGCCTGACGCTGATCCGCCGGCTGCGCCAGCTCGGCCACCACGCCGACGTGATCATGGTGACCGCAGCCCGCGATGTCGCGACCGTCCAGGCGGCGATGCGGTACGGAGCACTGCAGTACCTGGTCAAGCCGTTCACCTTCGCCGGGCTGCGCGCCAAGCTCGACGGCTACGCGGCGCTGCGCCGGACCCTGGACGGGGTCGGCGGGGGCGGCGAGGCCGGCCAGGAGCAGGTCGACCGGATCTTCGGCGCGCTGCGGACGGCAGGGGCGGCCTCGGCCGAGCTGCCCAAGGGCCACTCGGCGCCGACCGCGGAACTGATACGGCGGGTGCTGCGCGAGGCCGGACATCCGCTGTCCGCCCATGAGGTAGCCGAGCGGGCCGGGTTGAGCCGCTCCACGGCGCAGCGCTATCTGAAGTACCTGGAGCAGGCCGGCCGGATCGGCCTGACCCTCAAGTACGGCGACACCGGCCGCCCCGAGCACCGCTACGCCTGGGCGGCGGCGGACTGACCCTGGGTGCGCGGGCCGTTCCGCCGCCGCGTCACACCGCTCCGGCGCCGGTGAAGGAACGGACCTCCGTCTCCGCGTACTTGGAGCCGTCCCCGGGTTCCGGGAAGAGCACGGTGCCCAGCCAGCCGGCCAGGAAGCCCAGCGGGATGGAGACCAGACCCGGGTTCTCCAGCGGGAAGAGATGGAAGTCCACACCGGGGAAGAGGGCGTCGGGCCGTCCGGAGACGACGGGCGACAGCACGACCAGGAGCAGTGCGGGGATCAGTCCGCCGTAGATCGCACAGACCGTTCCCCGGGTGGTGAAACGGGGCCAGAACAGGGCGAACAGCAGCGCGGGCAGGTTCGCCGAGGCGGCCACCGCGAAGGCGAGGCCCACGAGGAACGCGATGTTCTGCCCCTGCGCGAACAGGCTCAGCGCGATCGCCACCGCGCCGATCCCGACCGCAGCGAAGCGCGCCACCCGCACCTCGTCGTTCCCGGTCGAGGGGCCCGCGTGCTTCCCGCTGCGGCGGAGCGTTGCGTACAGGTCGTGCGCTACCGAGGCGGACGAGGCCAGGGTGATCCCGGCGACCACCGCCAGGATCGTGGCGAAGGCGACCGCGCCGACGACGGCGAACAGAACCGTTCCGCCTGTGGAACCGGCTCCCCCGCCCAGATCCTGGGCCAGCAGCGGTACGGCGGTGTTGCCGGCCGCGTTGGAGGTGCGGACGGCGTCCGAGCCCACGACCGCCGCGGCGCCGAAGCCGAGGACGATCGTCATCAGGTAGAAGGAGCCGATCAGCCCGATCGCCCAGACCACGGAACGGCGGGCGGAGCGGGCGGTGGGCACCGTGTAGAAGCGCGACAGGATGTGCGGCAGCCCGGCCGTACCGAGCACCAGGGCGATCCCGAGGCTGATGAAGTCCAGCTTCGAGATCCAGCTCCCGCCGTACTTGAGGCCGGGCGCCAGGAAGGCGCTGCCGTGCCCGCTGCCGGCCGCCGCGGACCGCAGCAGCCCGTTCAGATCGCCGTGGAAGCGGATCAGCACCAGCACGACGAGCGTGATGGTGCCGCCCATCAGCAGCACGGTCTTGACGATCTGGATCCACGTCGTGGCGCGCATGCCGCCGAACGAGACGTAGATGACCATCAGGCCGCCGACCCCGATCACCGTCCAGGTACGGGACGCGCCGCCCTGCCCGCCGAGAAGTAGCGCCACCAGGCTGCTCGCGCCGACCATCTGCGCGACCAGGTAGAGCACCGAGACGATGACCGAGGAGGTGCCGGCCGCGATCCGGACGGGGCGCTGCCGCATCCGGGCGGAGAGCACATCGGCGAGGGTGTAGCGGCCGCAGTTGCGCACCAGTTCCGCGACCAGCATGAGGACGACGAGCCAGGCGACCAGGAAGCCGACCGAGTACAGCAGGCCGTCGTAGCCGAAGAGCGCGATGAGGCCGGAGATGCCGAGGAACGACGCCGCCGACATGTAGTCGCCCGCGATGGCGAAACCGTTCTCCATGGGGGAGAAGAGCCGGCCCCCGGCGAAGAACTCGACCGACGAGCTGCGCCGCCGGCCCGCCCAGGCGGTGATGGCCAGGGTGACGGACACGAAGATCGTGAACAGGACGAGAGCGAGCCCCTGGTGCTCGTTCGCCGGATCTGCCAGGTACCGCACCATCAGCGCATCCGCTCCTGGGTGTCCCAGCGCAGGTCGAGCGCCGCCCGGTCCCTGCGCAGCCGCGCATGCCGCGAGTAGGCCCAGGTCAGCAGGAACGTCGTGGCGAACTGCGCCAGCCCCGCGACCATCGCCACATTGAGCTCACCGGCCACCGGGCGGCCCATCAGGCCCGGCGCCACCGTGGCCGCCACCACATAGAGCAGATACCAGGCGAGGAAGGCCGCGACCGCCGGAAAGGCGAAGCGGCGGTACTGGCCGCGCACTTCCTGGAACGCGGCACTCTGCTGCACCTCCAGGTAGATGGCGGCGCGGTCCTGCTCCGTCCCCGTGGCGGGCGCCGCGGGCGGCGCCGGCACGGGTGACGGTGCCGGAGCCGTCGGGTCCGGAACCCAGAGACCGGCGGCCAGGGCGTCGTACCAGGGGTCGTCCACCCGCAGCGCACCCGGGTCGCCCCCGTCGTGCTTGTCCACCGAACTCTCCTCGCTTCACAAGCCAATTGGCCGTGCGCCCAAGCATGGACAGAGTGGGAAGATCCGGTGCCATCAAGCTGAAACGTTCACCCCATCAGGTGATGCCGTGCCGGTAGGCATATCCGACGACCTGTGAAAGCAGCGGTGCTCCCCCGCCCCGGGGGCGGAGGAGCACCGGTCGGCTCACGGGAGCGGCTACGCGTCGATACGGGACCGGTCGAGCGTCGCCGCCGAGCTGGTGATGAACTCCTTGCGCGGCGCGACCTCGTTGCCCATGAGCAGGTCGAACGCCTGCTCCGCGGCCTCGAGATCGCTGATGTTGATCCGGCGCAGGGTGCGGTGGCGCGGGTCCATCGTGGTCTCCGCGAGCTGGTTGGCGTCCATCTCGCCCAGCCCCTTGTAGCGCTGGATGCCGTCCTTGTAGCGGACGTTGCGGCGCTGCAGGTCGAGCAGCGTCTGGCGCAGCTCGCTGTCCGAGTAGGTGTAGATGTACTTGTCCTGGCCCTTCTTGGGCTGGACGAGCTCGACGCGGTGCAGCGGCGGCACGGCCGAGAAGACCCGGCCCTGCTCGATCATCGGACGCATGTAGCGCTGGAACAGCGTGAGCAGCAGGGTGCGGATGTGCGCGCCGTCGACGTCGGCGTCGGCGAGGAAGATCACCTTCCCGTAGCGCGCCTGGTCGATGTCGAAGGTCCGGCCCGACCCGGCTCCTATCACCTGGATGATCGCGCCGCACTCGGCGTTCTTCAGCATGTCCGAAACCGACGACTTCTGGACATTCAGAATCTTGCCGCGGATCGGCAGCAGTGCCTGGAACTCCGAGTTCCGGGCCACCTTGGCCGTGCCGAGCGCCGAGTCGCCCTCGACGATGAACAGCTCGGTGCGGTCCACGTCGTCGCTGCGGCAGTCCGCGAGCTTCGCGGGCAGCGAGGAGGTCTCCAGCGCCGTCTTCCGGCGCTGCGCGTCCTTGTGCTGGCGGGCCGCGATACGGGTCCGCGCGGCGGCGACGGTCTTCTCCAGCACCGCCCGCGCCTGGAGCTTCGTGTCGCGCTTGGCGGAGGTCAGGAACTCCTTGAGCTCCTTGGCCACGACATTGGCCACGATCCGGTTGGCGGCCGAGGTGCCGAGCACCTCCTTGGTCTGGCCCTCGAACTGCGGCTCGGCCAGCCGTACGGTGACGACCGCCGTCAGTCCCTCCATGGCGTCGTCCTTGACGACGTCGTCCTCGGCGACCCGCAGCAGCTTCGAGGAGCGCAGCGCCTCGTTGACGGTCTTGGTGATGGCCCGCTCGAAGCCCGTGACGTGCGTGCCGCCCTTGGGGGTGGCGATGATGTTCACGAAGGACCGCGACACGGTGTCGTACCCCGTGCCCCAGCGCATCGCGATGTCGACACCCAGCTCACGGGTGACCTCGGTCGCCGTCATGTGGCCGCGGTCGTCCAGGACCGGGACGGTCTCCTTGAAGCTGCCGCTGCCGGTCAGCCGCAGGACGTCGCAGATCGGCTTGTCCTGGGAGAGGTACTCGCAGAACTCGCTGATGCCGCCGTCGTAGTGGAAGACGTCCTCGACGGCCTTGCCGTCACCCTCCAGGTCGCGCTCGTCGCGGACGACGATGGTGAGCCCCGGCACCAGGAAGGCCGTCTGGCGGGCGCGCTGGTGGAGGTTCTCCAGCGAGATCTTGGCGTCCTTGAGGAAGATCTGGCGGTCCGCCCAGTACCGGACGCGGGTGCCGGTCCTGGCCTTGGGGACCTTCTTCGACTTGTTCAGGCCACTCGCCGCGTCGAAGGAGGAGTCGGGACCCGCTCCGGAGAAGGAGCCGGGGACGCCGCGCCGGAAGCTGATGGCGTGCGTGTGACCGCTCCGGTCGACCTCGACGTCGAGGCGGGCGGACAGGGCGTTGACGACCGAGGCGCCGACGCCGTGCAGGCCGCCGGAGGCCGCGTAGGAGCCGCCGCCGAACTTTCCGCCGGCGTGCAGCTTGGTCATCACGACCTCGACGCCCGACAGCCCGGTCTTGGGCTCCAGGTCGACCGGGATGCCCCGGCCGTTGTCACGGACCTCGACCGAGGAGTCGCTGTGCAGGAAGACCTCGATGCGGTCGCAGTGACCGCCGAGGGCCTCGTCGACGGAGTTGTCGATGATCTCCCACACGCAGTGCATGAGCCCGCGGCTGTCGGTCGACCCGATGTACATGCCGGGGCGCTTGCGGACCGCCTCCAGCCCCTCGAGGACCAGAAGATGCCGCGCGGTGTAGTTGGAACCGTCGCGATCTGCGCCCGTCAGCAGCGCGGAGGACGGCACGGATGTTTCGGCGGTCACGCGGGCAGCTCCTCGATAAAGTTCTTCGGCCGTGTCGGTGAGAGGGTACCGAGACCTGGTACGCCGGTTGTGCCGCGACCCGGTATCCGGGCCTCGGAGTAGCCCCGTATCGATCATACGTTCGATACCTCATTTGAGTGATACACATGTCACGTTCCCATTGAGGCATGAACCATTTAGGCTCCGGGCACGTCCTCACCAACAACCGGCAACCCAGTCGGTGGACACAATCGGACAAGCGCCCCAAAAGCGACAACTAACGCATCAGAGGCCAATCCGCTACCAACAGGTAGCATCCAGTCACTTCGAAGTCAGATTTCGAGGAAAAGCCACGAGCGGGAACGTTTTCGGCCTGGTTGGATGTTGACCCTGGTACGACAGCTCGTCGAGCTAGAGAAGAGGCGACGTGACTACAGTTCTGACCCCCGCGAGCCCGCTGACGGCGGCGGACCGCTGCGACCGTTGCGGCGCCCAGGCATACCTGCGCGTCGTCCTCATCAGTGGCGGCGAACTGCTCTTCTGCGCGCACCACGGGCGCAAGTTCGAGCCCGAACTCAAGAAGATCGCTGCGGAAATACAGGACGAAACCGGCCGACTCACCGACACCCCGGCGCAAACGGTCGAGGACGAGCACTGACACATCGCACCTGCGACGAGCTCGGACCGACGGGCGGCCGGACCCCACCAGGGGCCGGGCCGCCCGTCGGCTCTTCCGGGCCCGTCAACGGTGCCGTGTGCCCATCGCGCTCGTGACCAGTGCGCTGACCGCGGAGATCCGGGTGTAGACACCGGGGTGTCCGGCCTCGGCGCAGCCGGTGCCCCAGGAGACCAGGCCGACCAGCTTGCCCCCGACGACCAGCGGACCGCCGCTGTCGCCCTGGCAGGCGTCCTTGCCGCCCTGTGGCTCCCCCGCGCACAGCATGGTCCTGTTGAGGTACGTGCCGTCCGCGTTGCCCGGGTAGGCGCGCTGACAGACCGCGTCGTCGAGCAGCGCCACTTCCGCGGACCGCAGGACCGGTGAGTACGCCCCGGTGCCTGTGGTGTCCCCCCAGCCGGACACCAGGGCCCTCGATCCCGCCAGATAGTCCTGCGGGTCGCCCGGCCCCGCCATCGCGATGGCCGAACCCGCGGGCAGCGGCTTCTCAAGTGTGATGACCGCCACATCGCCCGCATTGGTCACCGGGTCGTATCCCGGGTTGATCCGTACCTGGCTCAGCCGAATCTCCCGGCCGTCCACGCCCCTGAGGTCGAGCCGGCCGGCGATGACGCGCAGATCCCGGGCGTTCCGCCAGTCCCCGCCGAGTACATCGCGGCCGAAGCAGTGCGCCGCGGTGATCACGGTCGAGGCGGACACCACGGCCCCGCCGCAGAACTGGCCGGATCTCGACGGTCCGAAACGGTCACGGCTGGCCAGCGCCACCACCCAGGGCTGCTGCCCGGCGGTGACCTGGTCGCCGCCTATGACCACCGCCCCGGCCTTCGGCGCGGCGCCGGGGACCCCGAGCGGCACGATCAGCGCGGCCAGCGCCACCGCCGACCCGCTGAGCAGCATCCGGAACGTGGAACGCATACGGCCTCCTGACCCTGTGGATCCCTCTGGAAACCCAGAGTGATCCATAGGACCGGAGGCCGCATCCGCTGGATTCGGAAGGATCAGTCCAGATAGTCGCGCAGCACCTGCGAGCGCGACGGGTGCCGAAGCTTCGACATCGTCTTCGACTCGATCTGGCGGATCCGCTCGCGCGTGACCCCGTAGACCTTGCCGATCTCGTCGAGCGTCTTCGGCTGCCCGTCCGTGAGGCCGAAGCGCATGGAGACCACGCCCGCCTCCCGCTCGGACAGGGTGTCGAGCACCGAGTGCAGTTGCTCCTGCAGGAGCGTGAAGCTGACCGCGTCGGCCGGCACGACCGCCTCGGAGTCCTCGATGAGGTCTCCGAACTCGCTGTCGCCGTCCTCACCCAGCGGGGTGTGGAGGGAGATCGGCTCACGGCCGTACTTCTGGACCTCGATGACCTTTTCGGGGGTCATGTCGAGTTCCTTGGCCAGCTCCTCCGGGGTGGGCTCGCGGCCCAGGTCCTGGAGCATCTGGCGCTGCACGCGGGCCAGCTTGTTGATGACCTCGACCATGTGCACCGGGATACGGATGGTGCGGGCCTGGTCGGCCATCGCGCGGGTGATCGCCTGGCGGATCCACCACGTGGCGTACGTGGAGAACTTGAAACCCTTCGTGTAGTCGAACTTCTCGACCGCACGGATCAGGCCCAGGTTGCCCTCCTGGATCAGGTCCAGGAAGAGCATGCCGCGGCCGGTGTAACGCTTGGCCAGCGAGACCACGAGACGGAGGTTGGCCTCCAGCAGGTGGTTCTTGGCCCAGCGGCCGTCCTCGGCGATGATCTCCAGCTCGCGCTTGAGCTTGGGAGCGAGCTTGTCAGCCGCCGCCAGCTTGTCCTCCGCGAACAGGCCGGCCTCGATGCGCTTGGCGAGCTCGACCTCCTGCTCCGCGTTGAGCAGCGGAACCTTGCCGATCTGCTTCAGGTAGTCCTTGACCGGGTCGGCGGTGGCACCGGCCACCGCGACCTGCTGGGCGGGAGCGTCGTCCTCGTCGTCGTCGGAGAGCACGAAGCTCTCGGACTCGGGCTTGTCCGACTCCTCGTCACCCTTGCCGGGCGTGGTCGTCTCGTCGGCTTCTTCACCGTCGGCGGCCTCGTCGTCGCCCGAGGTCTTCTTGGCGGCGGTCTTCTTGGCCGCCGTCTTCTTGGCGGCGGTCTTCTTGACCGCCGTCTTCTTGGCCGCCGTCTTCGCGGCGGGTGCGTCGGATTCTTCGACCGAATCCACCGTCTCGGCCTCGACAGCCCCCGCGGGAGCGGTGGCGGCCTTGGCGGCGACGGTCTTCTTGGCGACGGTGGCCTTGGTGACGACCGTCTTGGTGGCGGTGCGCTTCGCCGGGCTCTTGGCTGCGACGCTCTTCCGAGTGCGCTTGGGCTCCTCAGCGGCACTGACCATCAGCGTCACACCTTCCTCATCGAGGACCTGGTTGAGGCTGCGCAGAACGTTCTTCCACTGGGTTGCCGGAATCTGGTCCGCTTCGAAGGCCCGACGCACGTCGTCGCCGGCGATCTGCCCCTGAGCCTTACCCCGCTCGATGAGCGCCATCAGAGACTCGGACTCGGCGATCTCCGGCGGGAGCGTACGGGATGTGCTGGCCGACACGAACAACCTCTCGGAACGATGGGAACGACTCGGTGGAACCGCTCAGGAACACAGCGTCAGAACTCTCGCTGCTATTCCTTGTGCGGCCATCACCTCTTAAGTCATCGCGCTGCCTCGCCAAGCGTTACGCCCGGCCCACGTGGCCCGAGTCACACCCCATACCAACTGTACTTATCAGATAGCGGGACACTCTTCGCGCATGGGCTGCCGCCGGCCCCGGACCGTCGGGTCCGGGGCCGGCTGCGGTTCGGCCGTACGGTCAGTGCTCGCGCGGCGCCGGGACGACGTGGTCGGTCGCGGCGACCTCGGTGTGCACGGCGAGCAGCTGGCGCATCGTGGCCTCGGCGCCGGCGCCGTCGCCCGACGCGAGCGCGTCGACGATCCGCCGGTGCAGGGTCACGGCGGGCTCGCCGGGCCGCTCGCAGCCGGTGACCGGGCCGCCCGAGACGTGCAGGGCGGAGGAGACGATGCCGGCGAGGTGCTCGAGCATCCGGTTCCCGGCCACCTGCAGGAGCAGGGAGTGGAACTCGGCGTCCGCCCGGGAGAACGTCAGGGAGTCGCCCTGGGCGGCGGCGTGCCCCATGATCTCCACCATGTCGGAGAGGCGCTGCTGGACGTCCTCGCGGCCGTGGCCGGCGGCGAGCCGTGCGGCGAGCGGCTCGATGGTCCAGCGCAGCTCGAACAGTTCCCGGCGCTGGTCGTCACGCTGCGGGCCGAAGGCCCGCCATTCGATGATGTCGGGGTCCAGCAGGTTCCAGTCGGCGACCGGGCGGACCCGGGTCCCGACGTTGGGCCTGGCGCTGACCAGGCCCTTGGCCTCAAGGACGCGCAGGGACTCGCGCACCACGGTGCGGGAGACCTCGAAACGCTGACCGATCTCCTCGGGGACGAGCGGCCGGTCGGCGCCCAGGTCGCCGGAGACGATCATCTGTCCGAGCTGCTGGACGAGTTGGCCGTGCAGCCCGCGGCCACGGCTGCCGCCGGCCCTGCGGCCGACGCGGCCCATGTCCGAGTCGGCGCCGTCCCAGGAGGGAAGGCCGGGGCGGTCGACACCTGAGGCGTCGGCATACGAGTAGCGGTCGAGCTCGGCCGGGCCGACGATGCTGGAGTCGGCGGAACGAGCCGTGGTCATCAGGGTGTGCGCAAGGGTACTCACGCATCCTTTGTCGGCGATGCCACGGCGGGCCTTGAGGGCTTTGCTGAAAAGCACACGAAAGGGTGAGCGCTCATCACCTGATAATTGACGCTTTATCGGAATGAAACGCCCTGCATGACAGGCCAGCGGGACAGTTCCGTTTATCCGACCGCGAGTTGGGCGGCGTCAACGTCCGCGCCCCCGCAACACCGTTGCGAGGTGGGCGCACAGCAACACGGTGAGCGACAACACGAAGGCGCAGCCGACCGGTTGGAGGGCCCTCCCGGTGACCCCCGCCGCGGTGCTGCCGACGCCTCCGGGCCAGCCGCCGAGGACGCTGAGCAGCGCCCCTGCCGCCTCGATGAGATGGCTTCCCGCGCGACTGCGGACCGCCAGCGCCACCGCGGGGGCCACGACCAGCGGGACCGCCAGCACCGCCGTCACACCGAGCGCGGTGGTGCGGAAGAGCCCGGCGGCCAGCAGCCCGGCCCAGGCGCAGCCGACGGCCAGCGCCGCCCAGCCGGCCGCCTGCGTGGGCCGGTCGGTGGGCAGCGGCACCGCGCCGGGACCGAGGATCGTGCGGAGCACGACGGTGTCGAGCACCGCGGCCACGGCCGCGAGCAGCAGCGCCGCCGCACCGCTCACCAGCATCTTGGCGACGAGCAGCCGCAGCCGCCGGGGCACCGGCACCTGGGCGGGCGCCAGCGCCGGGTAGCGGAACTCCTGCCCGTAGGCGAGCGCGCCCAGCAGACCGGCGCCCATCGCGGCCGGGGGCAGCGGAAGTTGCCGCACCCAGCCGGACATCATCGACAGCGCCGAGGTCGCCCCGGTGCGCGAGAGAACCAGGGCGCCGGCCACCGAGGCGAGCAGGGAGAGCGCGGCGATCCACCACGGGGTGCGGATTCCGCCGAGCCGGCGCAGTTCGTACCGGAGCGGCTGGGCGGGGGTGACCGGCGCGACGACCCCTCTGGACGGCGCGGGGATCCTGGCGGGTTCGGCGGACTCCCCCGGAGGCGCCTCGGCGGGGTCCGCCGGGGGCGCCGCGGGTCCGCGACCGTCGGCGCGGCTCAGCGGGGCGACCGGGCCGAGGTCGGCGACCTCGTCGGCCAGCCGGTGGAGCAGGATGCCGTTCCGGTAGGCGATCTCCCCGATGTGCGCGGAGGTGGTGCCGTAGATCACCAGACGGCTGCCGGTCGCCGTGGCGATCTCGGCGCCGCCGTCGGTCAGTACGCCGGCGAGCCGCTGGGCGTGCGGGGAGTGGACGGCCACGTGCGGGCGCAGCCGGGTGCGGGTGAACTCCTCGGCGGACTGGTCCGCCACCAGTCGGCCACCGTCGATCGTGACGACCCGGTCGGAGGTCCTGGCCATCGCCTTGGCATCGCGCCCGGTGACCAGGACGGCTCCGCCGTCGGCCGCGTAGGCCCGCAGCAGCGCGTGCACCCAGGCGGCTTCACGGGGCGTCAGACCGAACGACGGTTCGTCCAGGAAGAGGGTCCGAGGTTCGGCGAGGAGCGCCGCGCCGAGACCGAGCCGCCGGTCCATGCCCAGCGAGTAGGTGCTCAGCCGCTGGTCCGCGAGGCCGGTGAGGCCGACGACGTCGAGCACTTGGTCCGCCCGCTCCGCCGGCACGCCGAGTGCGGCGGTGAGCATGCGGAGATGGTTCCGCGCGGTGCGGCCGGGATGCCCCGGCACATCGCCCAGGAGGATGCCGACCTCGCGGCTCGGGTGCCGGACCCCGTGCAGGGGGGTGCCGTTGAAGAGAGTGACACCCCGGCCCGCCTCGAGTTCGAGCATCAGGCGCAGCGTGGTCGATTTTCCCGCGCCCGGCGCGCCGAGCAGGCCGGTGACCTGCCCGGGGCGGACCTCGAAGGTGAGGTCGTCGACCGCGGGCGGACCGTTACGGCGGGGCATGCTGGTCAATCCGATGGCCTGGATCACCCTTGCACCATAACGCCCGAAATCAGACCTCTGGTCGCAACATGGGCGGATTGAGCAGAGCAGCCCCTCCGGCCTGGAACAACTGGGCGGGGCGGCCGCCCTGACGGGTCGTCGTACCGCCGGTCGGTACGAGGAATCCGACGGTGCCCGTCACCTTGCGGTGGAAGTTGCGGGGATCGAGGGCCACCCCCCACACCGCCTCGTACACCCGCCGCAGCTCACCGACGGTGAACTCGGGCGGGCAGAAGGCGGTTGCCAGCGAGGAGTACTCGATCTTCGACCTGGCACGCTCGACACCGTCGGCCAGGATCCGCGCGTGGTCGAAGGCCAGCGGAGCGGCCTCGCCCGCCGTGTCGAGACCGTCCTGCTCCAGGAGTGAGCCGACCGGGGCCCAGCGGGCGCTGCGCGCGTCGCCGCCCGCGCGGGGCGCGGGCAGATCGGGCGCCAGGACGAGATGGGCGACGCTGACCACCCGCATCCGGGGGTCGCGGTGCGGGTCGCCGTACGTGGCCAGCTGTTCCAGATGCGCGCCGCTCTGGGCGCGCAGGCCGGTCTCCTCGGCGAGTTCACGGGCCGCGGCCTGGGACAGGTCCTCGTCCGCTCTGACGAACCCGCCGGGCAGCGCCCAGCGCCCTTGGTAGGGCGGCTCGCCCCGGCGGACGGCCAGCGCGCACAGGGCGTGGTCCCGCACCGTGAGCACGACCAGGTCGACGGTGACGGCGAAGGGTGGAAAGGCCGACGGGTCGTAGGGCGACATGGCGCGATCATAGTCGTCTGCCTGACGATAAACAGCAGGATGGCCCCCTGCACCCGCCCTTGTTTCACCCCGTCTCCCCCGCCACGGTCCACCCCACAGGCCACAGGGGTGCCGGGGTGTCGCCCGGGGGGGCGGTGCTGGGTGCCGCCCAGGGACGACACGCCGACGGGCGCACCCCGATGGCCGCACCGGGCGCCTGCGATCCGCCTGCGATGATCCGCCTGGGGTCCGTCTGTAGACCGCCTGCAGGCCCTGCGGGCAGCGCCGCCGGTCACGCGCCGAGCTGGAGGGCGGGGGCGGCCTCCTCGACCATCGCCATGCCGAGCCTGCTGACCCGCACCGCGAACGGCTGCTCGTCCACCCGCAGCCCCGAGAAGCGCACCGCGCCCAGCGGAGCGGTACTCATCGGCCGTACCGCGACGACGCCGCCGGGAGCGTCGGGGCGTACTCCCGCGAGCGAGGTCAGCAGATGGACGGCGCCCGCGGCGGCGACAGCGGACGGACGGCAGGCGGTGGGGTGCGGCAGCGGTGTCCGGTCGGCGGCGCGCTGTTCGCCCGCGTACATCTCGGGCAGTTGCCGTCCGAAGGTCCCGGCGGCGTCCAGGACACCGCGCAGGAGGGCGCCCGCCTCCCTCTCGTATCCGGCGGCGGCCAGCCCCGACACGGCGAGGGCGCTCTCATGGACCCGCACCGCACCACCCCGGTGGCCGAACGGACTGTGTCCCGGCGCTCTGGCCGAGAGCGTCCGCAGACCCCATCCGGAGTCGAGATCGGGGGCTCCGAGCAGCCGCGCCAGCTGCCCGGTCCGCGCCTTGCCGAGCAGCCCCTCGGCGAGCGTGCCGCCGCCGAGCAGCCCGGTGTCGAGCAGATGGACCGCGGCCGAGCCGAGATGGATCACCTGCCGGCCGCCGGGGGTGAGCGCGGCGGCGGGCCGGCCGCCGCCGCGGTCTTCGACCCAGAAGTCCTCCTGGAACCGCCCGCGCAGCCCCGCCGCGTACTCGCGCCACGCGCCGGCTCCGGGGCGGCCGTACGCGTCGAGGAGGTCGGCGCCGTGCAGCGCGGCCCGGTGGGCGTGGGCCTGCACCTCGCAGCGGAGCGGGCCGCCGGGGGCGGGATCCGGCACATAGCCCGCCGCGTCGGCGACCGTGCGCAGCCAGCCGAGGCAGCGCTCGGCGGCGGGCAGCAGCAGCTCGGCCTCCCGTTCCGGCATCCCCCAGCGCCGGGCCTCCGCCAGGACGGTGACGAACAGCAGGGTGGCCTCGACACCGGAGCAGGTGGGCGGCAGATGCGGTCCCGCGTGCCGCAGCACACCCGGGATCCGGCCGCTGTCCCGGTCCTGGAGCCGCGCGAGGGTACGCAGGGTGCCGGCGGCCAGCCGGGTGCCGAGCGGCAGCAGCATCCGGGCCGCCCACAGCGCGTCGGCGGGCGCCAGTCCCATCCGCCAGGGGGCGCCCGCCGCCACATGGACGTCGGCGAGCCGGGCCGGGTCGCGCAGCAGCAGCGCCCGCAGGCCGTCCAAACTGCCCCGCAGCAGCGCCTCACCCCTGGCGTCGTCGCCGGACAACTCCGCCGCGGACCAGGGCACGGGCGCCCGGTCACCGCGCACGGGCGCGGAGACCGCGGACCCGTGCGCCACGGATTCCCGGGACACCCGCAGTTCGAAGGTCCGGGCGGCCCCGGGCGGCACCGCCAGCTCCCAGCGCAGCACGCCGGCCGAAGCCAGCACGCCGGCGGGGGCCGGCCGTGCGGTGACCCTGACCCCGATGCCGGCATGCGACCAGCGCAGCCCCGCGTCACAGACGCTGGCCGGCAGATCGGGCCCCGCCCGCCCCGCGGCCGCCGCGCCGAGTTCGGCGAGGTCGGTGCCCAGTGCCACTTCGAGCGGCAGCCGGAGCACGGCCGGCCCGGTGTTGAGCACGGTGATCCGCTCGGTACCGTCGGCGTCCCGCAGCCGCTCCACCGTGACCGCCGGATCGGGACCGGTATCACCCGGGATCCTGACCACCGCCACGAACCGCGCCCGGTCCGCGCTGAGCAGCGTGCCCAGCACGGGGATCGGCTCGGCTCCCGCGAGCCGCACCTCGCAGCGCGCCAGCACCCGCCGGCCCTCCTGGTAGAAACCGTCGAGCCCCTGTCCTCGCAGCTGTCCGTCCTCGGCGGAGACGACGAGCGAAGGGGCGGCGACACAGATCACCGAGGTGTGCACGGGCTGCGGGCCGGAAGCGGGCCTGGTCAGGGCGGTGGGAGCGGGAACGGTCGGGGCGGTCGGCGGCGGGTTCACATCCCGGTGAACGGCCGTGTGGGCACCCGGGTCACGGCCCGTCTACCGTTCCTGGACAGGGATCGCTTCCCCGGTATCCGCCCGCACCACCGGAAAGAGACGCCATGGCCGTGTACCGCCAGCCCGGCACCGTTGTGACCGACCACGCTTTCGACGTACCGCTCGACCACGCTGCCCCCACCGGGGAGCGGATCCAGGTGTACGCCCGTGAAGTCGTGGCCGCGGGCCGGGAGGGCGAGCCGCTGCCGTGGCTGCTGTTCCTGCAGGGCGGTCCCGGCGGTCGCTCCCCGCGCCCGCTCGGCCGGGACGGCTGGCTGACCCGGGCCCTGGACGACTACCGGGTCCTGCTGCTCGACCAGCGCGGCACCGGCCGGTCCACCCCCGCCAACCGGCAGACCCTGCCCGCGCGCGGCGACGGCGCCGCCCAGTCGGAGTATCTCGCGCACTTCCGGGCCGACTCCATCGTGCGGGACTGCGAACTGATCCGCCGTGAACTGCTCGGCGCCGAGGGCCGGTGGAGCCTGCTGGGGCAGAGTTTCGGCGGCTTCTGCGCGCTGACCTATCTGTCGCTGGCCCCCGACGGTCTGCGGGAGGCGTTCATCACCGGCGGTCTGCCGGGGCTGCGCAGCAGCGCCGGCGACGTCTACCGCTCGGCGTTCCCCCGGGTGGAGCGCAAGAACACCGAGCACTACGACCGTTATCCCGGGGACGTGGAGGCCGCGCGCTCCGTCGCCCGCCATCTGCGCGACCACGACGTGACGCTGCCGGACGGCGGTCGGTTCACCGCGGAGGCGTTCCAGTCGCTGGGTCTGATGCTGGGCACGGGCACCGGCTCGCACACCCTGCACTACCTGTTGGAGGACGCCTTCCTGCCTGGCACGGACGGCCCGGTGCTCTCGGACGGCTTCCTCGCCGAGGCGCAGGGTCATCTGTCGTTCGCGGCCAATCCGCTGTACGCCGTGCTCCACGAGTCGATCTACGGGCAGCGCTCGGTGTCGGCCGCGGGCACCGGCTGGGCGGCGCAGGCCGCACATCTGGAGTTCCCCCAGTTCGACGTGGACAAGGCGCTGGCGGGCCAGGGACCGGTGCTGTTCACCGGCGAGATGATCTACCCCTGGATGTTCACCGGCGACCCCGCGCTCGTCCCGCTCCGCGCCGCGGCCGACCGGCTGGCGCTGCGCGAGGGCTGGCCTGACCTGTACGACCCGGCTCAGCTGGCCCGCAACGAGGTGCCGGTGGCGGCGGCGGTCTACCACGACGACATGTACGTCGACACCGCCGATTCGCTGGCCACCGCGCGCGCGGTGCGCGGTCTGCGCACCTGGGTCACCGACGAGTACGAGCACGACGGTCTCCGGGTGAGCGGCGGCCGGGTCCTCGACCGGCTGATCCGACTGGTCCGCGGCGAGCTTTAGACGCGTCGATCACCCGCTGCCGCCGCTCCTGGCGCAGGCACTGGCGCAGCGGCTCGGGATCGAGTCCCTCGTTCACCGAGTGATGGAGCAGCCGGGCGAAGGTGTATCCCGGATCGAGGTCGAGCGCGCGGCCGAGCGCGACGCGCGCCTCCGGTTCGTCCCCGGACGCCCAGGCGACCCAGCCGGCCAGGGTCAGCGGAGCGGCGGCATGGTCCTCGTACGGTCCGACGCACCGCCGGGCCAGGGCCCGCCACAGGCGCAGCGCGGGGTCGGTGTGCGGCGGCTCCATCCACTCCGCCGCCCGGTCCCGCGCGGCGCGGTCCTGCAGGCCCAGGATGATCTCGGCGGCCTCGTCGTCGCCAAGCAGCGCGTCATCACGCTGGTCACTGCGGCTCGCGTCCCCGTCCGCCGGGTTGGCGCGGAAGCGTTCGAGCGCCGCGCCGACCAGGGTCAGCGTCCGGTGCCGTACGACCTCGCAGTCGCCCACGTCCAGGATCCGCGGGACGAGTTCGGCGCAGGCCATGTCGAGCGCCCGTGCCTGCCCGGCGGTCCGCTCGGTGACCGACGGGACGAGCCGGGACTCCATGTCCCGCAGCGAACCGCGCACGTTGATGCCGGCGTACGCGGCGGCCGCGGCCATCACGGAGTCGCCCGAGGTCGCGATGGTGAAGCCGTCGGCGGGACAGCAGTCGGTGCCGGGGCAGCAGTAGGACCACCAGCGGCCCGCCGAGACGCACAGCGCCTCGACCACCGGCACGTCCAGGGCGCCGCAGGCCGTGCGCAGCCGCTGCGCCAGCGGCCGCAGGCGCTCCATGACCTGGGCCGGCCGCTCGGTGTCCGACGGGTCCTGGCACAGGAACAGGACGATCGAGGCGGCCCGGTCACCGCGCTGCTCGCTGCCCCGCACCAGACAGTCCGCCAGCTGCGAGGCGACCTCGGGCCATTCCGCGGAATCCTCGGGAATTCCCAGGCGCAGCCGGCCGCCGAAGCGGCCGTGGTCGCCGTGCAGGGCGACCATGACGATGGAGTCGCTGGGATGAAATCCCATCAGGTACGGCAGGGCGTCGGCCAGGTCGGCCGGGCTGCGCAGGGTGACCTTGGGATCGTTCTCGGACCGGGGCGATTCGATGTGCTGTGTCATGGCCCGACGGTCCCGCAGGCCGGTGATCTCCGCCAGACCCCCCAAAAACCTGTGGATAACTTCGGGGCCGAGTTGTCCACAGGTTCGGTGCGCGGTTCGCGTGTTGTCGGTGGCATCAGGTTGCATGGGGGGCATGACTGACTCCCCCACCGCGCTTCGTACCGCGGCCGACACCGTTCTGAGCCGCCTCGTCGGTGACTCCACCGGCACCGCCCGGCTGCGCGAGGACCAGTGGCTGGCGGTCGAGGCGCTGGTGGCGCACGGCCGCCGGACGCTGGTCGTGCAGCGCACCGGCTGGGGGAAGTCCGCGGTGTACTTCGTGGCCACCGCGCTGCTGCGCCAGCGCGGCGGCGGCCCCACCGTGATCGTCTCGCCGCTGCTCGCGCTGATGCGCAACCAGGTCGAGGCCGCGGAACGGGCCGGAATCCGGGCCCGCACGATCAACTCGGCGAACACCGAGGAGTGGGACACCATCGAGGCCGAGGTCGCGGCGGGCGACGTGGATGTGCTGCTGGTCAGCCCCGAGCGGCTGAACAACCCCGATTTCCGCGACCAGGTGCTGCCCAAGCTCGCGGCGACGACCGGGCTGCTGGTCGTCGACGAGGCGCACTGCATCTCCGACTGGGGCCATGACTTCCGTCCCGACTACCGGCGGCTGCGCACCATGCTGGCGGACCTGCCGCCGGGGGTCCCGGTGCTGGCCACCACCGCCACCGCCAACGCCCGGGTCACCGCGGACGTCGCCGACCAGCTGGGCACCGGCACGGCCGGGACCGGCGAGGAGGGCGCGCTCGTGCTCCGCGGGCCGCTGGAGCGCGAGAGCCTGTCGCTCGGGGTGCTGCGGCTGCCGGACGCGGCCCACCGGCTGGCCTGGCTCGCCGATCATCTCGACACCCTGCCGGGCTCCGGCATCATCTACACCCTCACGGTCGCCGCCGCCGAGGAGATCACCGCGTTCCTGCGGCAGCGCGGGTACCCGGTGGCCTCGTACTCGGGCAAGACGGAGAACGCCGACCGCATGGCGGCCGAGGCGGATCTGCTGGCCAACCGGGTCAAGGCGCTGGTCGCGACGTCCGCGCTGGGCATGGGGTTCGACAAGCCGGACCTCGGATTCGTCGTGCACGTCGGATCGCCGTCCTCCCCCATCGCCTACTACCAGCAGGTGGGCCGCGCCGGGCGCGGGGTGGACCACGCGGAGGTGCTGCTGCTGCCGGGGCGCGAGGACGAGGCGATCTGGCGCTACTTCGCGTCCCTCGCGTTCCCCACCGAGGAGCAGGTGCGCCGCACCCTGGAGGTGCTGGCCGACGCGGGACGCCCGGTGTCCGTCCCGGCGCTGGAGGCGCGGGTGGACCTGCGCCGGTCCCGGCTGGAGATCATGCTCAAGGTCCTGGACGTGGACGGGGCGGTGCACCGGGTGCGCGGCGGCTGGACCTCCACCGGGCAGCCGTGGGCGTACGACACCGAGCGGTACGCGTGGGTCGCGCGGCAGCGTGAGGCCGAGCAGCAGGCGATGCGCGACTACGCGTCGGCCACCAGCT
This sequence comes from Streptomyces sp. RKAG337, assembly GCF_023701715.1. Lineage (NCBI taxonomy): Bacteria > Bacillati > Actinomycetota > Actinomycetes > Kitasatosporales > Streptomycetaceae > Streptomyces > Streptomyces sp. RKAG337. The sequence continues at coordinate 1,708,992 of NZ_JAJOZA010000001.1, forward strand.
GCCGGATGGAGTTCCTGCGGCTCCAGCTGGACGACGAGGAGGCCGCGCCGTGCGGCCGCTGCGACAACTGCGCCGGTGCCCGGTTCGGCATCGAGGTCTCCGGCGCGGCGCTGGACGCGGCGCGGGCGGCGCTCGGCCGTCCCGGCATCGAGGTGGAACCGCGCAAGATGTGGCCGACCGGGCTGCAGGCGATCGGGCTCGACCTCAAGGGCCGGATCCCGGCCGGTGAGCAGGCGGCGTCCGGGCGGGCGCTCGGCCGGCTCTCGGACATCGGATGGGGCAACCGGCTGCGCCCGCTGCTGGCCGACGGCGCACCGGACCAGGCCGTACCCAGCGACGCGGCGGACGCGGTGGTGCGGGTGCTGGCGGACTGGGCGAAGGGCCATGGCGGGTGGGCGAGCGGTGAGGCGGACGCCCCGCAGCGGCCCGTCGGCGTCGTCACCGTCGCGTCCCACACCCGCCCGCAGCTCATCGGAACCCTGGGCGCGCGCATCGCCGAGATCGGACGGATGCCGCTTCTCGGGCAGATCGCGTACACGATGGAGGACGGGCCCGGCCGGGTACCGCGCAGCAACAGCGCACAGCGGCTGCGGGCGCTGCACGGCGCGTTCACCGTCCCGCCGGAACTGGCCGCGACACTGGCCGCGACGCCCGGCCCGGTGCTGCTCGTGGATGATCTGGCCGACACGGGCTGGACTCTGGCCGTCGCGGCTCGACTGCTGCGCAAGGCGGGCGCGACCGCGGTGTTCCCGCTGGTCCTGGCCGCGCAGGGGTGATGGGTATCGACGTTTGAGACGATGAGTAGGATCTATCAGACGCAGGCGTCCATAACCGGTCAGAAGCTTCGAGTACCCGTTGCCGCTCGCAGCCATGCGGGGAAGAATTGGCGCTGGATCCCCGACCGGCTCATCGAGCCCCCTGACCGGCGTGCGCCCGCGCCCCGGTCGCCGGGTGCGTCCACCGAAGGGAGGAACGTGACCATCGGTTTCGCTCCGGAGACCACCACGCGTGCCTCCTCCCGACTCTCCCGCAGCCTGGAACCAGCCGAGTGGACGGCCGCGGGAATCCCGCTGCTCGCCAACCCGCGTGAGGTCGTCAAGGATCTGCAGTCCCGGCATCTCCCCACTCCGGTCACCGCCGTGGTCGCGGTGTTCGAACCGGAGGGCCGGCTCGCGGCGAGTGCCTCGTTCACCGGCAGTACCGGGGTCGTCGACGGCTGGGAGCACCGCAACGCGATCCTCGCGCATCTGCGCCGGGTGCTCCCGCACGATCTGCGGCGGCGCGCACCGGCGCGGACCGCGGTGCTGCTGCTGTGCCGCGACGGCACTCCCGGCTGGACCGAGAAGGACGGCGCGTGGATGTGGGGCCTGCGCGACGCGTGCATGCTGCACGGGCTGCGCTGCGGCGCGTACGTCACGCTCACCCGGGACGGCTGGCAGGTCCTGGGCGAGAACCGCGGTGGCCGCACCCCGAATTCCCACCCCTTCACCGAACGGCAGGACGGCGCAGCGGCCCTGCGCCCGCAAGGGGCGCCGGAAGCGCTGCGCCGCACAGCCGCTCGCTGACCAGGCCTTCGGTCAGGCCTTCGCGGCGACCGCCCCGTTGATCAGCCCGGGGTCGCCGCACACGATCAGCAGGGTGCCGGCGCGGGCCAGCGCGGTGGGCAGCCCCAGCGCGGCGGCCTCGGCGGTTCCGCCGTTGACCGCGACGACCACGACCTGACGGCCGACGGCACGTTCGGCCGTGATGCCGGCGTAGAAGACGTCGTCACCCGCGTCGTGCTGCGACCAGTAGGACGTCTCGCCGAAGGACAACTCGTGTGCGGCCCACGGGTGGTGCTCGCCCGTGGTGAGCACCAGGATCTCGCCGGGCGCGCGGCCGGTGTCCAGCAGCAGGTCGACGGCCTCGTCGGCGGCGTCGATCGCGCCGTCGGCCGGGGCCGGGATGAGCTGGATCCGCGCGGTGGCGGTGACGCCCCCGGTGCCGACCGACGGACGCCGCACCGACGGCGCGGTGGCCGTCGTGGTGGCCGTCACGGTGGCGGAAGCGGTCGGGGCGGGCCCACGGGCCGGACCGGGCCGGCCGGGCCCGGCGTTGGCCGCGTGACCGGCGCGCGGAGGCCCGGGGCGGGGGTAGGACGGGGACCGGGGACAGGACGGGGGGTCGACGCGCTGCGGCCTGCGGCCGGAGCTGAGCGGGGACCCGGGACACTCTCGTGAATCTGAGGCTCCTCGGGGATGAGAGGCATGGGCTGATGTCTATCAAATACGCCGCGATTGCGCAGCGGTGGGTCGTCAAAAATCGAAACCGAGCTGCTCCCCAGGGTCAGCGGGAGCCCGGACCTTCTTCAGGTGCCGCCAGCGCGGCAGCGCGTCGAGGTACGACCAGGACAGCCGGTGGTGCGGTGTGGGGCCGAGTTCCTCCAGGGCCGCACGGTGTACGGGCGAGGGGTAACCGGCGTTGTCGGCGAAGCGGAACAGCGCGTGGTCCGCGCCCAGTTCGGCCATCGCGGCGTCGCGGTGCACCTTGGCGATCACCGAGGCCGCGGCCACCGAGACACAGGACTGATCGCCCTTGATGACGGTGCGCACCCGCCAGGGCCCGCCGAGGTAGTCGTGCTTGCCGTCCAGGATCACCGCGTCCGGGCGCTCCGGCAGTCCTTCGAGCGCGCGGACCGCCGCCAGTCGCAGGGAGGCGGTCATGCCGAGGGTGTCGACCTCCTCGACGCTCGCGTGGCCGAGGGCGTAGGACGTCACCCAGTCGGCCAGCAGCGCGGCCATCGGGGCGCGGCGCGGCGCGGGGATCAGCTTGGAGTCGGTGAGGCCTTCGGGCGCCCGGCGCAGACCGGTGACGGCCGCGCAGACGGTGACGGGCCCGGCCCAGGCGCCACGGCCCACTTCGTCGACGCCTGCGACGATCTTCGCCCCGAGGGTGGCGCGCAGGGAGCGTTCGACGCTGTGGGTGGGAGGTTCATACGGCATGGCGGGGACCAGGGTACTCCCCTGTCAGGGGCGGAGCAGCGGGAGCATCACATGATCGACCAGATCGGCCATGTCCTGCTCGCCGATCCGGTGGTCGCCGATCTTGGCGCGGTACATCATCAGGGCGGGCGCCACGTCGGCGACGATGGCCGCGGTGGCGTCGGCGCGCACGGTGCCGCGGGTGATCCCGCGCCGCACCACGTCCAGGATGAGTTCCTTCCCCGGTTCGATCACGCCCTGGATGATCAGGTCGATGAACGGCTGGGCGGCGGCGTGGTCGCACTCGTCCAGAACGACCCGCAGCGCGATGCCGCCCTGTGAGTACATCGCCTCGCGCATCCGCATCACGAGGCACAGCAGGTCCTCCCGGAGGGTGCCCAGGTCCGGCGGGGCGCCGATCTGCGGCAGTCCGAGCCGCAGCGCGTCGGCGACCAGCGCCTCCTTCGACGGCCAGCGGCGGTAGAGCGCCGCCTTGCCCGTCTGGGCGCGCGCCGCGACGCCCTCCATGGTCATCCCGGCCCAGCCGACGGCACCCAGCTGTTCCAGAGCCGCGTCGAGGATCGCGCGTTCCAGAACCGACCCGCGGCGGCGCGGCAGAACCGGTGCCCCCGACCGGATTCGCTGCGAAGTACCCATCGACAAACCTCCGTTGAAGCATATAGTGAACGGTGTCGTTCACTAAATCACCGATGGGGGATCACCTGTGACGACCTCTCAAGTACACGTATCGCGTCCGCCCGGCACCGCCCGGCGCGAGGGACGACCCGGTATCGCTCTCGCAGTCATCGCCGCCTGTCAGCTCATGGTGGTCCTCGATGCCACGATTGTGAACATCGCACTTCCCCACATCAAGGACGCACTGTCCTTCTCCACCACAGATCTGTCCTGGGTGCTCAACGCCTACACCCTCACCTTCGGCGGCCTGTTGCTGCTCGGCGGCCGGGCGGGCGACATCCTCGGCCGGCGTCGGGTGTTCGTCTTCGGCATCCTGCTGTTCTCGCTCGCGTCCCTGCTCGGCGGCTTCGCCCAGGAACCCTGGCAGCTGCTCGCGGCCCGCTCGCTGCAGGGCGTCGGCGGCGCCATCGCCTCACCCACCTCACTGGCCCTGATCACCAGCACGTTTCCCGAAGGCCCGGAACGCAACCGGGCGTTCGGCGTGTTCGCCGCCGTCTCCGCGGGCGGCGGCGCCATCGGCCTGCTCGCCGGCGGCATGCTCACCCAATGGCTCGACTGGCGCTGGGTGCTCTTCGTCAATGTGCCCATCGGCCTGCTGATCGCCTTCCTCGCACCGCTGTTCATCAACGAGTCCGACCGGCAGACCGGGCGCTTCGACATTCTCGGCGCCATCACCTCCACGGGCGGAATGGCGTCGCTCGTGTACGGCTTCATCCGGGCCGCCGACTCCGGCTGGAAGGATTCGGTGACGCTCGCCGCCTTCGGGGCGGCCGTCGTGCTGCTGACCCTGTTCGTGGTGGTCGAGCGGCGGGCCGCCGATCCGATCACGCCGCTGCGGATGTTCGCCGACCGCAACCGCTCCGGCACCTACGTGATCATGCTGAGTCTGGCCGCGGCGATGTTCGGCATGTTCTTCTTCATCGTCCTCTTCGTGCAGAACGTCCTCGGCTACAGCCCGATCGACTCCGGCCTCGCGTTCCTCCCGATCACCGTCGCGATCGTGACCGGTGCCGGCCTCTCGACGCGACTGCTGCCCGTGCTCGGTCCGAAACCGTTCCTGGTCACCGGCACCCTGCTGACCGGCGCCGGCATGGCCTGGCTCACCCGGCTCGAGCCGGGCAGCGGCTATCCCGGCGGGGTGCTCGGCCCCATGGTGCTCTTCGGCTTCGGCATGGGGCTGAACTTCGTGACGCTCACCTTGACCGCCGTCTCCGGGGTGGCCCAGCACGAGGCGGGCGCCGCGTCCGGGCTCCTCAACGCCACCCAGCAGGTCGGTGGCTCGCTCGGGCTGTCGATCCTGGTCACCGTCTTCGGCACGGCGAGCCGGAACGAGTTCGGCGACCAGCTGCCGGACTTCCTCGCCAAGGCCACCCCGCAGCAGAAGGCCGAGTTCGCGAAGACCCATGAGCTGCCCGCCCCCTGGGGGCACGACGTCCTCTCCCAGGGCATATCCACGGCCTTCATGGCCGCCGTCGGCTTCGTCGTCCTGGCGGTGCTGACCGCGCTGTTCGTGGTGCGGGTGCGCAAGAGCGACCTGGAAGCGCTCAGCGGGAAGTCCGCCGCGCCGGCGGCCTGACGCCACGCCGCCGCCCGGCCCGGTGCGGGCGGCCGAGCGGCAGTGGGCTTACGCGGTCCACCGGGTCTCAGGCCTCCGTGGGCGCCGCGACCCACGGCGGAAGCGGTTCGGTGCGCTCCAGCCACTCGGCCGGCGGCTGCCCGGTCGGCCGTGAGGCGATGATCCCGCCGACGATCGCGCAGGTGGTGTCGACGTCACCGCCCGCCTTGGCCGTCGTCCAGAACGCCTGCTGGTAGTCGTCCAGGTGCCGGGCCGCCGACCACAGCGCGAACGGCACGGTGTCGTGCGCGCTGGTGCGCCGGCCGCAGCCGAGCACCGCCGCCACCGTCGCCACGTCCGCGTAGTCGAGCATGTCGCGCGCCCGCCGTATGCCGGCCTTCACCGCGCTGGTCGGCACCAGGTCCAGCACCGCGCCGAGCAGCGCCGAGGGGTCCTTCGGGCCGTCCGGGTCGGCGACCAGCGCCGCCATGGCCGCGACGGCCATCGCGCCGACCACGGCCTCACGGTGCTGGTGGGTGGTGTACGCCGAGATCTCGGCCTGGTGCGTCGCCTGCTCGGCGTCGCCCGCGTACCAGGCGCCCAGCGGGGCGACCCGCATGGCGGCGCCGTTGCCCCACGAGCCCTGGCCGTTGAACAGGCCCGCGGCCAGCTCACGCCAGTCGGCGCCCTCCTGCCGGATGAGGCGCAGCATGCGGTTCACGGCCGGGCCGTAGCCGCGGTCGAAGTCATGGTGCTCCGCGAAGGACATCGCCAGGGCGTCCTGGTCGATGCGGCCGTGGGCGGCCAGCACGGCCAGCACGGAGCAGGCCATCTCGGTGTCGTCGGTCCACTGCCAGACACCGGGCGGCAGCCCGCCGTTCTGGAGGGCCTGGTAGTTGGAAGGGACGAAGAACTGGGAGCCGAGGGCATCGCCGACGGCCAGCCCGCGCAGACTTGCCAGGGCGCGGGAGGTGTTTTCGGAGTCAACAGGGTGAGCGGTCATCGCGTCGGAAACTCTGACATCGTGCCTGATCCCGGTCAATCACCCTGTGCGCAAACTCACCTGCGGATTCCTTCGTCCACCAGGGGGTCGGGAAACCGCCACCGCGCGAACGGGCGGTCGAGGGTGTAGCGGCCGGAGGGTCCGATGAGCAGGGTGCGGCTCTCGGCGTTGCCCGGGTTGGACAGCGACTCGAACTCCTCAACCGTCCAGTGGAACCACCGCATGCAGAACAGCCGCATGGTCAGTCCATGGGTGACCAGCAGGACGTTCGGCGGGAAGTCCGGCTTGTCGAAGGCCCGGTAGAGGGTCTCCAGGAACGCACCCACCCGGTCGTACACATCGGCCCCGGACTCGCCCTGCGCGAAGCGGTAGAAGAAGTGCCCGTAGGCGTCCCTGGCCTTGCGCTGCCGCTGCACGTCCTCGACGTCCTGCCAGTTCCCCCAGTCCTGCTCCCGGAGCCGGGGCTCCTCCATCGCGTGGGTCAGCGACGGGTCGAGGTCCAGCCCGCGGAAGGTCTGCCAGGTGCGGCGGTAGGGCGACACGAACGCCTGGACCGGCTCGTCGCCGAACAGCGCCCGCAGGTTCTCCCCCGCGGACGCGGCCTGGCGGCGACCGGTCGCGGTGAGCTCAAGAGCATGGTCCGGCACCCTCTGGTAGATGGTGTCGTCGGCATTGCCCTGAGACTCTCCGTGCCGGATCAGCACGATGTGGCGAGGTCTGCCCATACTGATCAGCCTATTCCCGGGACGGAGCCCGGGCGCGCCGGTACGGCCTCCGCGGCCGACGCGCCCCCCAGGGCGCTCCCGGCCGGCGGCGGCCCCGTCACACCGTCCACGCCTGCACGATGTCCACGACGTCGCCTGCCACCGAGACCACATCGGCCTCCAGCTCGGTGCGCTCCCCCAGCCTCGTCATCGCGGCGGGGCGGTACTTGCCGCGCTCGTTCGCCGAGATCCACAGGGACAGCACCAGGAAGTCGCTGTCCGACCCCTCGGCGAAGGCCCCGCGCAGCAGTCCGGGCGACCCGGCCATCGCCGGGTTCCACACCTTCTTCTGCATCTCGATGAAGTGCTCGCCGCGTCCTGGCCGCACCCTCGAATGCGCGACACGCAGCAGATCGACGTCGGCGAAGCGCGCCTCGAAGCCCACCCGCACGTCCATCAGGTGCTCGAAGAGCAGCACCCCGAGGTTCTCGTACGAATCGGCCTGCGACCCCGCGAGCTGGTCGTGCGCGCCGCCCGTCATGAAGGCCTCGTACGCCGCCCTGCTGTCCCAGAACGCGAAAAGGTGCGCCACGCCCGGCTGCGCGCGGCTCCAGCCGCCGCCCTGTCCCCGGAATCCCGGCTGTCCCCGCAGCCCCGCCCACTTCCGCTGCCCCCGTTCGAACCCCGCCCGGTCCACGACCCCACAGCGAATCCACTTCACCAGCACCGCGCCATCCTAAGTCCGACGAGGGCCCCTCCCGCGCCCGCTCACCCGCTCAATTCCCCTGCCGGGGTGGCGAATAGGATCGATCCATGGACGCTATCCATCCCCGCCTCCTGGTGGAGGACTTCGCCACCGCCGCCGAATTCTGGACCGCCGCGCTCCGTGACCTCCTGGGCATCGAGCCCGTGAAGGTCATCCCGGAGGCCGGATACGCCAACTGGGACCTGAACGGCGAGGGTGTCCTCGTCCTGTTCTCCCGCGCCGCCGTCGCGGCGGTGGTCGGCACCGGGGCCCTGCCGGCCCGGCCCGCCGGGCAGGACGCCTCGATGCTCGTCTTCCGGGTGGACAGCGTGGACGACGCCGCGCCGTGCCTCGTCGCGCACGGCGCCGAGATCGTCGCGGATCCCCAGGACCGGCCGGCCTGGGGACCCGGCCTCCGTACGGCGCACCTGCGCACGCCGGACGGGACCCTCGTCGAGTTGCAGTCCTACTGAGGCGAGCCGCGGTGCACGGCTGAGGCGGACCGTGTCCCGCTCCTGACCCGTACCTCTAGCGGGCCGGATCGTGCAGGCGTCCCAGCCGTTCGGTGTCGGCGGCGGCGAGGACGAGGCCGAAGGTGCTCTCCAGCACCTCGGCCAGTTCCCCTGCCGGTATCTTCCGCCGCTCCTCCGCGCCGTCCGCCGCACCCGCGCGCGTCACCGTCAGCTCGTCCCGCACCAGGGAGTACCGCGCCTGCGGTGTCACCCGCTGCACCACGAGCTGGCCGGTGAACCGGGACAGCGGGTGCGTCGACGTGAAGTGGTTCAGGATGACGACGTCCACCGGGTACAGCGGATTCGGCGCGAACGCGTACAGGTCCGACCAGCCCCGCGCGCCGAGCGAGCGCAGCACGCGCACGCCGCCCGCTTCCTCGGCGACCTCGTAGGCCCAGCCGCCCTGCCACGTCGGGGTGCCCACCCGCACCTCGACCGGCTCCAGCGTTCCCGGGCCGCCGAAGCCGGTGTCCGCGATCCATTCCGCGCCGTCCACGACGACCCGCAGCAGGACGTGCGTGATGGGCCGCAGCGTCGGGCCGGCCGTACGGACCCTGGCGCCGTGCGCCGTGAAGACGAAGCCCAGCCGTTCGAGCACCGCGGCGAAGAGGGAGTTCTGTTCGTAGCAGTAGCCGCCGCGGCGCTCCGTGACGAGCTTGCGCTGCACGCTGTCCAGGTCGAGGCGGACCTCGCGCTCCAGCGCGACTTCCAGGTTCTCGAACGGAATCGCGGCGGTGTGCGCGCGGTGCAGTCCCCGCAGCGTCTCCGCCGTCGGGTCCAGACCGCCTGTGTACCCGATCCGCGCCAGATAGGCGTCCAGGTCGAGCTGGTCACCGCTCCAGACGGACTCCGCACCGGATCCAGCCGCTGACTCCCGCTCCGCCACCGGCCCCGCCGGGGTCGCCGTCATCGGGCGGTCCCGGACTCGAAGCGCTCCCCGGGCTTCAGCAGATGCAGGCGGTCGCTGATCCCCGCCCGCTCGAAGGCGTCCACGAGGGTGTCGCCGTTCTGCGTGAAGTGCCCCCAGTGCTCGAAGTGCAGCGGTACGACCTGCCGCGCGCCGAGGATCTCCGCCGCCTCGGCGGCGTGGACGCTGCCGAGCGTCAGATCGGCGCCCGGAAGCAGCGGGGTCTGCGCGGCACCGGCGAACAGCACCGCGACATCGAACGGCCCGAACCGCTCCGCGATGTCTTGTACGACCTTCAGTGACGCGTTGTCCCCGCTCACGTAGACCGTCGGCAGCCCCTCGCCCGAGAGAACGAAGCCGGTGACCTCGCCGACGACGGGCTCACTGCCGTCCGGCCCGTACTGCGCCGGCACCCCGGTGATGCGCAGGGTTCCCCCGTCGGGGCGGGTCAGCTCGGTGTGCTCCCAGTTCGGCAGTGCGGTGACGTTTCCGCCGATCCGCCCCAGCGCCGAACCGGTGGACAGGGTCAGCGGCACACTCGCGAGGTACGCCCGCCCCGAGGTGTCGAGGTTGTCCGGGTGCTGGTCGTGCGAGAGCAGCACGGCGTCGACGGCCCCGACCGCGTCCGCGGCGACCGCGGGGCCGGTGGTCTTCACCAGCGCCCGGTTGCCCATCGGGTACTCCCCCGGCGCGTCGAACGTCGGGTCGGTGAGCAGCCGCAGACCCCCGATCCCGATCACCGCGGTCGGCCCGCCCACGTAATGGATGTCCAGCTCGGTCATCGCAACTACCCCCTGTCATCAGCGGAAACGGTGGGCAGCACACCGTACGGGCACCCCGCCCGCGACACCGCCCCCGTGTCTTCACCGATGACAAGTCCGCCAAGATCACAGCTATTCCCGGCCAGGACGCGGACGCCGAACCCGTCACCCCCGGCACGGAAAAGGTCCGGCGCCGACTCCCGTCGGCACCGGACCTCTCACTTCCTCACCCGCGGTTCACACCCGCGGCGCGCGCACGATCAGCTGCAGCCGCTGGTCGAGCCGCAGCCCTCGCACAGGTAGCAGCTGCCCGCCCGGCGCATCTTCGTGCCGCAGGAGAAGCAGAGCGGGGCGTCGGCGTTGAGACCGAGCTGGATCTCCAGCAGCTCCGTGGAGTTGTGCGCCTGCTTCGGGGCCGGCACGGCGGCCGGGCTCTCCGGCTTGGCGACGGCGACCGGCTTCGGCGCCGCCTTCGGCGCGGGAGCCTCCACCTGGCGCGGTGCGGACTGGGCCAGGCCCTCGACGTCCACATCGTCGTCGCCCGGCTCGTAGGAGCCGGTGTCGAGGTGGCGCTGACGCTCGCCGGCCGAGTGGATGCCGAGCGCGGAGCGGGTCTCGAACGGCAGGAAGTCCAGCGCCAGGCGGCGGAAGATGTAGTCGACGATCGACTGCGCCATCCGCACGTCCGGGTCGTCGGTCAGACCGGCCGGCTCGAAGCGCATGTTGGTGAACTTGGAGACGTAGGTCTCCAGCGGCACGCCGTACTGCATGCCCACCGACACCGCGATGGAGAAGGCGTCCATCATGCCCGCGAGGGTCGAACCCTGCTTGGACATCTTGAGGAAGACCTCGCCCAGACCGTCGTCCGGGTAGGAGTTGGCGGTCATGTAGCCCTCGGCGCCGCCGACGGTGAACGAGGTGGTGATCCCCGGACGGCCCTTCGGGAGGCGCTTGCGGACCGGGCGGTACTCGACGACCTTCTGCACCTCGGCCGGGACGACGACCTCGGCGACCGGCTCCTTCTTCTTCGCGGAGAGCGGCTGGCCAACCTTGCAGTTGTCGCGGTAGATCGCGAGCGCCTTCAGGCCGAGCTTCCAGCCCTCGAAGTAGACCTCTTCGATCTGCTCGACGGTGGCCGTCTCGGGCACGTTGACCGTCTTGCTGATCGCGCCGGACAGGAACGGCTGGGCCGCCGCCATCATGCGCACGTGGCCCATGGCCGAGATCGACCGCTCGCCCATGGCGCAGTCGAAGACCGAGTAGTGCTCGGTCTTGAGCGCCGGGGCGTCGACCACGTTTCCGTGCTCGCCGATGTGGGCGACGATCGCGTCGACCTGCTCCGGCTGGTAGCCGAGGCGGCGCAGCGCCTGCGGGACGGTGCCGTTGACGATCTGCATGGAGCCGCCGCCGACGAGCTTCTTGAACTTGACGAGCGCCAGGTCGGGCTCGACGCCCGTGGTGTCGCAGTCCATCATCAGGCCGATGGTGCCGGTCGGCGCGAGCACGGAGGCCTGCGCGTTACGGAAACCGTTCTTCTCGCCGAGGCGGAGCACGTCCTGCCAGGCCTCGGTGGCCGCGGCCCAGACCGGGACGTCCAGGTCGTCGGTGCGCTTGGCCACCGCGTTGGCGTCCGAGTGCTGCTTCATGACGCGCTTGTGGGCGTCGGCGTTGCGGGCGTAGCCGTCGTACGGGCCGACGACCGCGGCGAGCTCGGCGGACCGCTTGTACGAGGTGCCGGTCATCAGCGAGGTGATGGCGCCGGCGAGCGCGCGGCCGCCGTCGCTGTCGTACGCGTGGCCGGTGGCCATCAGCAGGGCGCCGAGGTTGGCGTAGCCGATGCCGAGCTGGCGGAAGGCGCGGGTGGTCTCGCCGATCTTCTCGGTGGGGAAGTCGGCGAAGCAGATGGAGATGTCCATCGCGGTGATGACCAGCTCGACGACCTTCGCGAAGCGGTCCGCGTCGAACGACTGGTTGCCCTTGTCGTCGTCACGCAGGAACTTCATGAGGTTCAGCGAGGCGAGGTTGCAGGACGAGTTGTCCAGGTGCATGTACTCGCTGCACGGGTTGGAGGCGGTGATGCGGCCCGTCTCCGGCGAGGTGTGCCAGTGGTTGATGGTGTCGTCGTACTGGATGCCGGGGTCGGCGCAGGCCCAGGCGGCTTCGGCCATCTTGGTGAAGAGGGACTTGGCGTCGACCTCTTCGATGATCTCGCCGGTCATCCGGGCGCGCAGGCCGAACTTCGAGCCGCTCTCGACGGCGTTCATGAACTCGTCGTTCACGCGGACGCTGTTGTTGGCGTTCTGGTACTGGACGGACGTGATGTCGTCGCCGCCCAGGTCCATGTCGAAGCCCGCGTCGCGCAGGGCGCGGATCTTCTCCTCCTCCTTCACCTTGGTCTCGATGAAGGCCTCGACGTCCGGGTGGTCGACGTCCAGGACGACCATCTTGGCGGCGCGGCGGGTGGCGCCGCCCGACTTGATGGTGCCGGCGGACGCGTCGGCGCCGCGCATGAAGGAGACCGGGCCGGAAGCGTTGCCACCGGAGGAGAGCAGCTCCTTGGAGGAGCGGATGCGGGAGAGGTTCAGGCCGGCGCCCGAGCCGCCCTTGAAGATCATCCCCTCTTCCTTGTACCAGTCCAGGATCGAGTCCATCGAGTCGTCGACGGAGAGGATGAAGCAGGCGGAGACCTGCTGCGGCTGGGCGGTACCGACGTTGAACCAGACCGGCGAGTTGAAGCTGAACACCTGGTGCAGCAGGGCGTAGGTCAGCTCGTGGTCGAAGATCTCCGCGTCGGCCGGGGAGGCGAAGTACCCGTGGTCCTCGCCGCCCTTGCGGTAGGACTTCACCACGCGGTCGATGAGCTGCTTCAGGCTCGACTCGCGGGTCGGGCTGCCGACCGCACCGCGGAAGTACTTGCTGGTGACGATGTTGACCGCGTTCACCGACCAGGAGTCGGGGAACTCGACGCCACGCTGCTCGAAGTTGATCGAGCCGTCGCGCCAGTTGGTCATGACGACGTCGCGGTGCTGCCAGACCACCTCGTCGTACGGGTGCACGCCCGGGGTGGTGTGGATGCGTTCGATCCGCAGGCCCTTGCCACCCTTGGATCCCTTGGTCCGGGATCCTCGTGCCGCGCCGTTCGTCGTCTCAGTCATGTGCCGCCTCCCAATACAGGCAAAACGCCTAGAAGTGCGCGGATCATCCCGCCGCACGGTTCGTTGTCCTACGCCTCGGCGCAGCGCGCCTCGGCAAATCTGTGGGTACTGCCGCTGATCGGCCGTCGCTCGGTCAGTCAGCGGCGGGGGCGGGCGCGGGGACCCCGAGGTCCTCGTCGAGCCCGCGAAGGTTCGTGGGTGGGAGCTGCTCGCGCAGCTCGACGATGGCGGCCTCGAAGTCCTCGAGCGAGTCGAAGGCCCGGTAGACCGAGGCGAAGCGCAGGTACGCGACCAGGTCGAGATCCTGCAGGGGGCCGAGTATGGCCAGACCGACGTCGTGGGTCGAGAGCTCGGCACTGCCGGTCGCCCTGACCGCCTCCTCGACCCGCTGCCCGAGCTGGGCGAGCGCGTCCTCTGTGACGGGGCGGCCCTGGCACGCCTTGCGGACGCCCGCGATGACCTTGTTCCTGCTGAAAGGTTCCGTGACGCCGCTGCGCTTGATCACCATCAGGGACGCCGTCTCCACCGTGGTGAAGCGGCGGCCGCAGTCGGGGCACTGCCGACGGCGCCGGATCGAGGTGCCGTCGTCCGTGGTGCGGCTGTCGACCACACGACTGTCGGGGTGTCTGCAGAAGGGGCAGTGCATGTTCCCTATCCCCTCCTTCATTCAGCCCGTACCGGCGGCTGAGCGCACGACGATGACGCTCCCGGGGTCTGGTCTCAACCCCTGGGAACAGCCCCAAGCATAGGCGATCCCCTGAGGGGTTGACCCACCGGGACCACTACTGGTGGGTGGCTGGCACATACTTAACCACTAGATCTGGTGCCAGAGCCCCAAGCCCGACATTCCGCGTGTCGCGGCGGCGCGGCGCGTCGGAGCTTACGCGACGCCGCGCCTCGGCGTGGCGGGCGGACGACGGTGCGACACTGGGGGCGCGGCCCGCCGGCGATCCCGGCCCCCACAGGGAATCGAATGACCGTTCGGCCAATACACCCGATACCTTGATCACGTCAGGTGATTTACAAAATTTCACTCGAACGTGTGTTTGGCGCAACCTTTCGAAACCCACTACCGTTGTACTAACTGTCCGCGACAGCTGAGCGGGCCGACCGCGCGCACTTGGTGCGGTCGTAGGACGTGGAGACCTTGCCGCCGGGCAGTCTGCGAAGCGTCTGTCACAGGGAGAACATCTCGAGAGGGGCCGCCGTGACCACCACCGCAGACACCGCAGCATTGACCGCCCAGGACCGCTCCCAGGATCGGCTCAGCCCGATGGATGCGATGAACGACGAAACGCCCAAGCCCACCCGCTCGCTCCCCGGCCGGCCGCCCGGGATCCGCGCGGACAGCTCCGGCCTCACCGACCGTCAGCGCCGGGTCATCGAAGTGATCCGCGATTCGGTCCAGCGCCGTGGCTACCCGCCGTCCATGCGGGAGATCGGCCAGGCCGTCGGGCTGTCCAGCACCTCCTCGGTCGCCCATCAGCTGATGGCACTGGAGCGCAAGGGATTCCTGCGCCGCGACCCGCACCGCCCGCGCGCCTACGAGGTCCGCGGCTCCGACGCCACGCACTCGCAGCCGACCGACACCACCGGCAAGCCGTCCGCGTCGTACGTGCCGCTCGTCGGCCGGATCGCCGCCGGCGGTCCGATCCTCGCCGAGGAATCGGTCGAGGACGTCTTCCCGCTTCCCCGCCAGCTGGTGGGTGACGGCGAGTTGTTCGTCCTCAAGGTGGTCGGCGACTCGATGATCGAGGCCGCCATCGTCGACGGGGACTGGGTCACCGTCCGCCGTCAGCCCGTCGCCGAGAACGGCGACATCGTCGCCGCCATGCTCGACGGCGAGGCGACCGTCAAGCGCTTCAAGCGCGAGGACGGCCATGTCTGGCTGCTCCCGCACAATGCCGCTTACCAGCCCATCCCCGGTGACGAGGCGACGATCCTCGGCAAGGTGGTGGCGGTACTGCGCCGGGTCTGAACGACCCCTCCCGACCGGGCCCCGGAACCTCTGCGCCGGTTCCGGGGCCCTGCCATGTCCGGCCCCAGTGCTCAACCGGTGGCGGGTACTTCCGCCGCCTCGACCGCCGCCGCCTCGGCCGCTTCCTCGGTCACCGTCTCCTCAGTCACCACCGCGGCTTCCTCACCGACGGCTTCCTCGGTCTCGGCGATGGCGTTCGCCGTCGCGTCGATGGCCGCCAGCGAGCGGCGCACCTGGTTGCGGTCGGTGGTGTACCAGAGGTCCGGCATACCGGCCCGCAGGAAACTGCCGTACCGAGCGGTCGCGAGCCGCGGGTCCAGGACGGCGACGACGCCCCGGTCGCCCGAGGCCCGGATCAGCCGGCCGGCGCCCTGCGCCATCAGCAGCGCCGCGTGCGTGGCGGCCACCGACATGAAGCCGTTCCCCCCGCGCTCCTCGACGGCCTTCTGCCGCGCGCTCATCAGCGGGTCGTCCGGGCGCGGGAACGGGATCCGGTCCATCACCACCAGCTGGCAGTTCACCCCCGGCACGTCCACGCCCTGCCAGAGCGAGAGCGTGCCGAACAGACAGGTGGCCGCGTCCTCGGAGAAGGTGCGGATCAGCTCCCCCAGCGTCTCCTCGCCCTGCAGCAGGATGGGATTGTCGAGCCGGCCCCGCAGGTCCTCGGCCGCCGCCTGGGCACCCCGCATCGAGGAGAACAGCCCCAGCGTGCGACCCCCCGCGGCCTGGATCAGCTCGGCGAGTTCATCGAGCATGTCCTCGCGGCGGCTGTCCCGGCCCGGCTGGGCGAGGTGCTTGGCGACGTAGAGGATCCCCTGCTTGGGGTAGTCGAACGGCGAGCCGACATCGATGCCCTTCCACGGCGGCACGTCCTCGCCCTCGACGCCCTCAGGGGCCAGGCCGAGCGAGGCGGCGACCCCGTTGAAGTCGCCGCCGAGCTTGAGGGTGGCGGAGGTGAGCACCACGGAACGTTCCGTGAAGAGCTTCTCGCGCAGCAGGCCGGAGACGCTGAGCGGAGCGACGCGCAGCGAGGCGCCGAACCGGTCGTGGCTCTCGCACCAGACCACGTCGTACTCGGAGCCCTGCACGATGCGCTCGGCGACCTCGTGCACGTGCTCGACCGAAGCGAGCGCCTGCTTGCGCACCGCGTTCTCGTCCTGGACCGACTTGTCGCGGGTCTCACCGATCGCGGTGATCACCTGACGGCAGGCGTCGCGCAGCGCCGCCAGCGCGTAGCCGAGATCCTCCGGGATCTCCTCCAGTCGGCCGGGCAGTGCCAGTTCCATCAGCCGCTCGAAGCCCTCGGAAGCGCTCAGCAGCGCGTCGGCGGCCTTCTCGTTGACGAGCTTGGCGGCCCGCCGGACGGCACGGTTGACGCTGCCGGGGCTGATCTCGCCGGTCGCGACGCCCGTGACGCGGGAGACCAGCTCATGGGCCTCGTCCACGATCAGGACCTCGTGGCTGGGCAGCACCGGCGCGCCCTCGATGGCGTCGATGGCCAGCAGGGCGTGGTTGGTGACCACCACGTCCGCGAGCTTGGCGCGCTCGCGGGCCGCCTCGGCGAAGCACTCCGCGCCATAGGCGCACTTCGTGGCGCCGAGGCATTCGCGCGAGGTGACGGAGATCTGCGACCAGGCCTTGTCGGAGACGCCCGGGGTGAGGCCGTCCCGGTCGCCGGTCTCGGTCTCGTCCGCCCAGTCGCGCAGCCGGAGCAGGTCCTTGCCGAGCTTGCTGGTGGGCGCCGCGGCTTCGAAGACGTCGAAAAGACCGTCCTCCTCTTCCTGCGGCACCCCTTCGTGCAGGCGGTGCAGACAGAGATAGTTCGACCGACCCTTGAGCATGGCGAACTGCGGCTCGCGGCGCAGCAGCGGCTTCAGCGCCTGGACGGTACGCGGCAGGTCGCGCTCGACCAGCTGCCGCTGCAGGGCGAGGGTGGCGGTCGCGACCACCACCCGCTCGCCGTGGGCGAGGGCGGGCACCAGATAGCCGAGGGACTTTCCGGTGCCGGTGCCGGCCTGGACGAGCAGATGGGCGCTGTCGTCCACGGCGGTCTCGACGGCCTGGGCCATCGTGACCTGGCCGGGGCGCTCCACGCCGCCGACCGCGGTGACGGCTGCGTGGAGGAGTTCGGTGAGGGCGGGCTTCGTCATAGGGAAACCAGCCTAAGGGGGCGCACTGACAACGCGGTCCCGACCCGGGATGCGGTGATCGTTCACCGCACGGAATGCGGCCTCCGGTGCTAACTTCTGGCCCATGTCGTTCGAGTTGGCCGGGGAAATCGGCGTCGGAACGGTTCTCAACGGCCGGTACCGGCTGGAGGTCGCGCTGGGTGGCGGCGGCTTCGGGCAGGTGTACTCGGCGTGCGACCAGGCGCTGGGCCGGCAGGTGGCGGTCAAGGTACTGACGCTGCGCCCCGAGTGGGCGGACGGCGAGCGGTCGGCGCGGCAGGGCCGGTTCCGCCGGGAGGCCTCGGCCGCGGCCCGGCTGAGCCACCCGAACGTGGCCGCCGTCCATGACGCGGGCGAGCACTCCGGGTCACCGTTCATCGTGATGGAACTGCTGCGCGGCAAGGACCTGCGGCAGGTCCTGCTGGAGCGGGGCGCCCTGCCGGTCGCCGACGTCGTGGCGTACGGCGTCCAGATCTGCGCGGGGCTGGAGCACGCGCACGGCAAGGGGCTGGTCCACCGGGACATCAAGCCGGAGAACCTGATGCTGCTGCCCAGGGGCGTCATCAAGATCTGCGATTTCGGGCTGGTGACGGAGCGGGACGCGAACGTCACCCGGTACACCGAGCCGATGTCCATCCTGGGGTCGCCGCCGTACTTCTCCCCCGAGCAGGCGCTGGGGCAGGAGGTGACCGGCCGCTCCGACCTGTACTCACTGGGGTGCGTCCTCTACGCGCTGCTGGCGGCGTCCCCGCCGTTCGAGGCGGGGAACACCGTCGGCTACGCGTACCAGCATGTGCACGAGGTGCCGGAACAGCTGACCGCCCGGCGGCCCGGGGTTCCCGCCGCGCTCGCCGAGGTGGTGCACGCCCTGCTCGCCAAGAACCCGGCGGACCGGCCGGCCGGCGCCGCGGAGACCGCGGAGCGGCTGCGCGCGGCGGTCCGGCCCGCGCCCCTGCCGGCGCCGAGACCGGAGCTGCCCCGGACGCCGACCGTGCTGGACCGCGGACCGCAGGACCCCGCCTGGTCGCGGCTCGAGGAGGCCGAGCGGCTGCTCGCGGCCGGCCGCTTCGGCGACGCCGACCGCTGCTACTGGAATCTGTACCAGCAGCTGAGCGGGTCGGGCGGGGAGGGCGAGCCGGCCGCGTTCGCCGCGCTGTTCGGCCGGGCACGGGTCCTGGAGGGGCTGAACGGCGCGGCGACGGTCGTCCGCCGGCTGACGGATCTGTCGGCGCGTACCGAGGCGGCGCTGGGCCCCGACCATCCGCTGGCGCGCTGTGTGACGTCCTACGCGGCGGTCAGGACTCCACGCGGGCGGTGACATCGGCGGCGAGCCGCAGCGCGTCGCCCGGGCGCAGTGCCACCCGCTCTCCGGCGGTGATCCGGGTGCCGCGCACGAAGGTGCCGTTGGTCGAGCCCTCGTCGGTGATCCAGGCGGAGCCGTCGGGGTCGACGCCGACACTGGCGTGCACCCGGGACAGATTGTCGCGGCCGACCAGGAAGCGCACGTCCGGGCACTGCTGCGGATCCCGGCCGAGCCGGATCCGGCCGCCCGGCTCGACGACCGCCGCACCGTCGGGAAAGACGAGCCGCAGCGCACGGCCGGGCGCGTCGCGGCGGGTGATGCCCGGCAGTTTCAGCGGGGCGGCCTTCGGGGGCGCCGTCATCAGCGCGAACGGTACGTAGCAGCCCCGGCAGACGAGTTGGCCCGCGGCCGCGCCGGCGAGGCCGCACTCCGGGCACGGCCCCCTGGTGCCGTGGTCCTCGCCGGCACGGCCCTCGCCGCCCTCGCGCATTGCGCCCCCGCCTCTGTCTCCCATGGTCTCCCGTCACGGTATCGCCACCCGGACGCAGCCGGGTCAGGGACCGCTCAGGGGGTTGCGGACGGTGCCGTGGACGGCGGCGTGCGGGCGGTCGGGACGGTCCCGGTAGCCGTCGAGGTACAGCCGGTTGCGGTTGAGGCACAGCCGGTCGATCCGCGGGGTGAGCAGGTCGAAGGTCGCGAAGCGCTCCTTCAGCTCGGGGAAGCGGTCCTGGTGCCGCAGGACCGTCTCGCGGACCAGCCCCCAGAAATCGCCCTCCGGGACGCCCAGCTGGTCCGCGCACAGCGGCGCGAGGTACCGGAACACCCCGATGAAGAGCCCGGAGTGGATGAACTGGGTGAGGAAGGCGGGGGGTTCGGTGAGCAGCACGGCGCGGACGTCCGCCGGCATCGACCCGTGTTCCGGCAGCGCTTCCGCGGAGACGTTGATGTCGTCGACGAAGTCCTTGACGGCGAGCCGGACGGGAATGTCGTGCTCGTCGAAGACGACGATGGCGTTCTCGCCGTGCGGGGAGAAGACCGTCCCGTACTGGTACAGGAAGTGCAGCAGCGGGGGCAGCAGGGCCGCGAACAGGTGCCGCAGCCAGACGCGCGGCGCCAGCCCGGAGCGTTCGACGAGCTCCGCCGTGAAGGCGCGCCCTTCCGGGTCGGTGTGCAGCAGCGCCGCGAGCGTACGGGCCCGCTCGCCGGGGCCGAGCCGGCCGGTGAGCGGCTCGCGCCAGATACAGCCGAGGAGTTCGCGGTACTGGTAGGGCACCCCCGGGAGCCGGTCGTACAGCGGGTGTTCGACGGTGATCGAGGCGACCTCGCCGAGCAGGATCACCCGGGTCTCGTCGCGCAGGAACGGGTCGGCGTCCCGCAGTCCGTGCACCCAGGCGGTGACCGCGGGGGCGGCGAGGGTGCGCTCGGTGGGCAGCCCGCGCCAGACGAGGGTGTTGAGGACGGACAGCGGCAGTTTGACCGTGCGGCGGTCCGGGCGGCTGGTGTTGAGGAAGGTCCGGATCGACTGCTGGGGCAGCCGAAGGTCGTTGTCAGTGCCGAGGGGCAGGATGGAACCGTCGGCGAGATGAGCGGCGAAAAGGGGTGCGATGGTCTCCTCCCACTGCCAGGGGT
Organism: Streptomyces sp. RKAG337; assembly: GCF_023701715.1. Lineage (NCBI taxonomy): Bacteria > Bacillati > Actinomycetota > Actinomycetes > Kitasatosporales > Streptomycetaceae > Streptomyces > Streptomyces sp. RKAG337. The sequence continues at coordinate 1,729,068 of NZ_JAJOZA010000001.1, forward strand.
GGACGGGCAGCAGGAGGTAGTCGGCGGGGTCGCGCCCCTGGTCGGTGATGGTGCGGGCGAAGGCGGCGCGGACGTCCGGGGGAGTTCTTCGGCCTAGAGCCGGTCGGGGGTGTCGAGGGCGGCGACGCCCCGGTACCGGGCGAGGTCGCGGTGGACGGCGATCCAGGGAAGGCGGTGGTGCCGGCGGGCTTCGGGAGCCCATGCGGCGGAGTCGGCGGCGGAGAAGCCGAGCCGGCCCTTGTTGGCGACGAGCCAGGGGTGGCCGGTCTGGTGGCCTTCGAGGTCGGCGTAGTCGAGTGCGGCGAGCTCGGCGGCGGTGACGGCGGAGGCGGCGAGCCGGACATCGGCCGCCAGGGTCGCCAGGAGTTCGCGGATCAGATGTCCCGTGGTGTCGCCCGGCAGGTCCAGCACGGTGTCGTGTCCCTGGACGAGGAAGTGCAGCGGGTCGCCGGTGGGCGTGATGGAGCCGGCGTCCACGTACCAGCTGCCGTAGGAGCCGCGGCGGGCGCAGAACCGGTAGACGACGTCGTCGCGCAGCACCAGCCGGTAGGGCGACCAGCCGGTCCCCGAACTGGTCCCGGAACCGGTCCCGGAGCCGGCACCAGAGGGGGAACCGGAGCCGGCGTCGAGGTCGGCTTCGCCATCCGGGTCCGGCTCCGGGGTGATGACGGCTTCGTATGCGTACTCGGCGAGCATCTTGGCCAGCATGCGGCGGGCGGCGAGCTGCCAGCCGGTGCCTCGGAGCGGGGGCGGGATGGGCAAGGTCGGTGCTCCTCTGCGGGGGACAGTGCGGCGGCGGACAGGGGTCGGCGAAGGGCCCGAAAGGGCCCGGAAGGTCAGGCTGCGGAAAAGGCGGTCAGACAAGCCAGGCGGTCAGGCGGTCAGGCGGTCAGGCGGTCAGAGGAGGTGTCTCACGGCACGGTCGCGGATCATCAGACCCGCCCGTTTACCGGGCAGCTCCACCTCGGCGGAGAACCGGAAACCCCCGGCGAGGAAAGCGGCGACGGAGGGGGTGTTGCGCAGATCGGGTTCCGCGATGACGCGCGCGCAGGCCGGCCGGCGGTCGAGCACGAGATCGGCGACGGCTCGCAGCAGGGTGGCACCCAGGCCGCGGGCCCGGTCGTCGACGCCCCCGATCAGCAGATGCAGCCCGGTGTCATGGGGCCGGGAGGGGTAGTAGCGGGCCACGGAGTCGAGATCGGCCCGATAGATCTCCCAGTAGCTCATGGGGGCGCCGTCCAGGACGCCGAGGCAGGGGACGCTGCGGCCGTCGCCGTCGAGCTGGCCGCGCAGATGCCGCTCGGTGATCCGCGGTTCTCCGGAGAGCTCCCAGAACTCGGCGACGGCCGGATCGTTCATCCAGCCGGAGATCATCGGCAGATCGCGCTCGACGGTCGCGGGAACGAGCTGGAAGGTGCCCGCCCGGGTGGCCGTCGGCCCCCAGTCCGCGACCCCGCCGAGCAGACCGCCGTCGGCGCCCTGAGCCCCGGCGGACCGCGCCGGATCCGGCGCGTTGAAGAGGGCGAGGACCTCGTCCGACAGTGTCAGGTCCAGGGTGTCCTCGGTGTTGGAGTCGGCGGGCGGCAGCACGGCTCCCTCCTCTCCTGCGGTCGGACCGCTCAGGCGGCCAGCGGATTGCGGATCGTCACGTAGACGGACTGGGTGTCGACCGGGCCGACGAGTTCATCCATACCGTGCAGCCGGGTCAGCAGATTGGCTTTGCAGCGCAGTGTCGCGGCCCCGAGCAGCTGTTCCGGGAGGCGGGAGCGGCCGGTGGCCGCCGCCAGGCCGAGGAACCGGCGGAAGGCGGCGAGGAGCAGGCGCTCGTCGGCCAGCCCCTGGGAGCCGAACGCGCCGATCAGGCCGAGGACGTTGTTGATGCCGAGGTAGTAGGCGAAGCGTTCGTCGGCGATGGCGTCCGCGACGAAGGTGTCGCTGTCCGCGCCGATCCCGGGCAGCCTGCGCTCCAGGGCGGCCCGGTGGGACTCACGGAAGTAGTAGCCCTGGTTGTCGCGGTAGCGGCCGCCGGACGGCCAGCCGTCCGCGTCCAGCAGGACGAGGGTGTTCTGCTGGTGGGCCTCCAGGGCGATCCCCGCCTCCCCGTCCAGCCAGAGGACGGGACGGACGACGGCGTCCAGATACCGCAGGAACCACTCGGTGGCCACGGCCGCGGCCGGGCGCCCGGTCCTGGCCGCGAGCCGGCCGGTGAGCTCCGCCAGGCGGGAGCGCACGGCGGGCGCGTCCTGTCCCGGCCAGGGGCGCGGCGAGGTGAGGCCCGCCAGGCAGTGGGTCTGGTCGCCGGGGCCGAACGGGTTGTGCCGCAGCACCACGTCCAGGCCCTGGAGCGGCTCGCCGCCCGGCGCGTTCACCGCGAGCCATGCGGGGTCGCGGACGATGTCGAAGCCGGGGTGCGCGGCGCGCCACTGCTCGGCGAGTCCGCTGCGCAGCAGCCGGTGGACCTCGGTACCGCGCAGGAGTTCCTTGCGGAGGTTCTCGCGGCGGGAGTTGGTGATGCGCAGCGCCAGCGAGAGCTTCAGCATCGCGGGGGCGCCGGACCGGTACACCGTCCGGACGGAGGAGGTGGGGTGCCAGGGGTCGCCGAGCGGCCCGAGGTCACGCAACTGTCCCGTCGCGAAGAGCTCCCGCACTTCGGGCCTGTGCCGGACCTCGCGGGCCTGCCAGGGGTGCAGGGGCAGGGCGGCGGCGCCGTCGGGGAGTTCGAGACCGGGGCCCGCGAGGTCGTTGAGGAGCTGTTCCGCGGGAATGGCCCGGCCGCGTTCGGTCCAGGCGGAGTCGGTGGCGATCAGGGAGCGGTCGACGGCGAACCAGTGCAGCGGGAAGGAGCCGCGCAGTTCCGGCGAATAGGCATGCGCCTCCGCCTCGGAGAGCCCTTCCCGGCCCTTGGGCGTGGGGTGCAGCGGGTGGCCCAGGATGAGCGACTGCTCGGCTTCGAGGAACGGATCCGTGGCGGCGGGCGCCGCGGGCCGCTCCCGCCGGTCGGTGAGGAACAGGGCGGTGCGGCGGGCCGAGTCGGCGACCCGGCCGATCAGGTCGCCGCCCTCGGCCGGGTCCGTGCCGGCCTCGCGCGCCAGCAGCGCCGCCAGGCAGACGGCGGTCAGCGGCAGCTGGTCGGCGAGGGCGAGCCGTACGGTGCCGAACCGGTGGTGCCCGGTCGCGGACCAGTGCCGGACCCGGACGTCGAACCCGGTCCCGCTGGCGGGGAGCGGTACGCGCAGCACGCCGTCCCGCGGCTCGGTCAGCGCGGTCTCGCGCACCCAGCAGCGCAGCAGGCTCTCGATCGATGCCGCGTCGGCCGCCGCGTAGGCGTCGGCCGCTTCGAGGGGATCGGGCTCGCCCGGCAACGGCGGGGCCGCCCGCCGCGACTGCGACGGTACGAGGGCGGCACTGTCCTGAACCGCCGTGCCGGCCTGGTGAACCGGCCCGCCCGGGAGGGTCTGCCTGTCCTGCGGGACAGCGTCGGCCTGGACAGCGCCGGCCCGGGCCGGCGGGCTGTCGGCGGCAGGGTCGGCGTTCGTGCCGGGGCATACGCTCATGCCGGTGCTCCGTGTGTCGGTGGGGCCCGTCGGCCCGGAGGTCGGGGGGTGCTCGGCCGTCGCCAGTGGGCTCGTCATGCGCGCTCGGCCGCCGCGATCGAGTCGGCGAGCCGGTCGAGCACCGCCTCGGCCTGCTCGTCGGTGATGGTGAGGGGCGGGAGCAGCCGGACGACACTGCTGTGCCGGCCGCCGAGTTCGATGATGAGACCGCGCCGCAGCGCCTCCTGCTGCACGGCGGCGGCGAGCCGGGGCGCGGCGGGCAGCGACCCGTACGCGTCGGGTTCGGCCTCGGTGTCGACGAGTTCCAGGCCGATCATCAGGCCGCGGCCCCGCACATCGCCGATGCACGGGTGGTGCGCGGCCAGTCCGCGCAGCCGGGCCGACATCCGGCTGCCGAGGATGCCGGCCCGCACGTCCAGGTTGTGCTCGCGGACGTACTTCAGGGTGACGGCGCCCGCCGCCATGGCGAGCTGGTTGCCCCGGAAGGTGCCCGCGTGGGCACCGGGCCGCCAGGTGTCCAGCTCCTCCCGGTAGACGATGACGGCGAGCGGGAGGCTGCCGCCGATCGCCTTCGAGAGCACCATCACGTCGGGCACGATCCCGCTCTGCTCGACGGCCCAGAAGGTCCCGGTGCGCCCGACGCCCGTCTGCACCTCGTCGACGATCAGCGGGATGCCGCGCCGGGCGGTGATCTCCCGCATCCGGCGCAGCCACGCCTCGGGCGCGGGGATCACCCCGCCCTCGCCCTGCACCACTTCGAGCAGCATCCCGGCGGGTGGCTGGACGCCGCCCTTGGGGTCGTCCAGCAGGCTGGCGGTCCACCGGGCGGACAGCTCCGCCCCGCGGTCGCCGCCGGTGCCGAACGGGCAGCGGTACTCGTACGGGTAGGGGAGCCGCGTCACCCGCGCGTCGGCCTCGCCGACCGTGGCGCGCGCCGTGGTGTCCCCGGTCGCGGCCAGCGCGGCCGCGGTCATGCCGTGGTACGCGCCGGTGAAGGCCAGCAGGCCGGCGTGACCGGTGGCGTTGCGCACGAGCTTGATGGCCGCCTCGACCGCGTCCGTGCCGGCGGGTCCGCAGAACTGCACCCGCCCGTGGGCGGCCAGTTCCGGTGGCAGCGTCTCGAACAGGGCGGTGGTGAAGGCGTCCTTCACCGGGGTGGCCAGGTCGAGGACGTGCAGCGGGGCCCCGGAGTCCAGGACCGCGCGGATCGCCTCCAGGACGACCGGGTGGTTGTGCCCGAGCGCCAGCGTGCCCGCGCCGGACAGGCAGTCCAGATAGCGGCGGCCGTCGGCGCCCTCGACCGTCATCCCGCGGGCTCTGACCGGGACGACCGGCAGCGAACGGGCGTAGGTGCGGGCCGCGGACTCCCGCAGCGACTGCCGCCGCAGGATTCCCTCCCCCGCGCCGAAGTCGTCTGCCGACGCGGCCAGTTGGTCCGGCCCGCTCTGGATGGCGGCCACGTGCTCACTCCTCCGGTCGACGTCCCCCATCCGCACTAACGACGCGCCCCTGGTCCGATCACGGTCGGCCGGGAGATCTTTCGGGCCGGAACCGCGGACCCGGCGGGAACCGTCCCTCACAGCACCCGGCATAGTGGGGGACCGCCCCCTCGCCGGGGTGAACTGCCGTTAGACGACCAGGGGGACCCAACCCATGCCATCCATAAGCCGGCCACTGGCCGCCGCCGCGGTCGCGGCCCTGCTCGCGGTCTCGGCGACCGCCTGCGGGCCGTCCGACGACAAGGCGGATCCCAAGCCGAGCGCCTCGGTCACGAGTGCGGACGGCCCGAAGCTCCCCTCCGCCCTGCCCACCAGCCTCGGGGACCTCGAGAAGTGGAAGAAGGCGTACAAGGACGGAGCGTGGAAGAACTGGGACAAGGACCAGTGGCTGCGCAAGGCTTCCGACTTCATCAACCCGGTCATCGACGGTCTGTGGGACAACGACCGGATGAAGGGCGCGGAGCAGAACGACAAGAAGGTGCCCGACGACGTCGCGGCGGACAAGGGCAAGACCGACCCGGTGCCCGCGGTCAACAAGGCCAGGGCCGTTGACGCGCCGTACCACGAGAACGGCCCGGGCGACGGGAAGATCTTCTTCGACGGCCCCAAGGGCTCGATGGTCTGCTCCGGCACCGTGGTGAAGGACCCGGCCCACCCGGGCAAGTCCAACCTGGTGTGGACCGCGGGCCACTGTGTGCACGCGGGTGGCGCGGGCGGCTGGTACCGCAACGTCATCTTCGTCCCGTCGTACAACGACGCCGGGAAGACCGAGGCGCAGCTGAAGGGCGCCAAGCGCGACGAGCTCGCCCCGCTCGGCGTGTTCTGGGCCGACGGCGCCGCCACCTCCGACCAGTGGATCGCGAACGGCGCGGAGACCGGGGCAAGGGCTCCCCGTACGACTTCGCGGTGCTGCACGTGGCTCCGGACAAGGCGAGCGGCACCAAGTCGCTGGAGGAGAAGGTCGGTTCGGCCCTTCCGGTGTGGTTCAACGCTCCGTCGGTGACGAAGATGGGCAACATCGGCGCCTGGGGCTACCCGGCCGCGCCGCCGTTCGACGGCCAGCGGCTGTTCAACTGCACGGGCAAGGCCGGCCGGCTGTCGCTCTTCGCCGACCAGCCGACCGAGTACCGGCTCGGCTGCACCATGACCGGCGGTTCGTCCGGCGGCGGCTGGTACGCCAAGAACCCGGCGAACAATGAGGTGTCGCTGGTCAGCAACACCTCGATCGGCCCGATCACGGCGACCTGGCTGGCGGGCCCGCACCTGGGCGCCGAGGCGAAGGCCGTGTACGACAAGGTGAGCAAGCAGTTCAAGTAGCACCGGAGTCCATCCGGTCGCAGGCACCGGAGTCCACCCGGCAGCAGGTCACGCGGAAGGGCCCGCCCCCATCGGGGACGGGCCCTTCCGTCGTGCTCCGGCGGACCGGTCAGTTCTTGGCGACGAGCGCGAAGGACTCGAACTCGGCGGCCAGGTCCTCGTGCACCCGTGCCTTGAGCAGGGTGCCCTCGCCGGTGTGCTCCTCGGAGAGCACCTCGCCGTCGGCGTGCGCCCGGGCGATGAGCGCGCCCTGGCTGTACGGCACGAGGACGTCGATCTCGACCTGAGGCCGCGGCAGCTCCTCGTCGAGCAGCGCGAGCAGCTCGTCGATGCCCTGGCCGGTGCGGGCGGACACCGCGATGGCGTGCTTCTCGTTCCGCAGCATGCGCTGCAGGACGACCGGGTCGGCCAGGTCCGCCTTGTTGATGACGACGATCTCGCGCACCTTGAGCGCCTCGACCTCGCGGAAGACGTCCCGCACGGCGGCGAGCTGCTCCTCAGGGACCGGGTGCGAGCCGTCCACCACGTGCAGGATGAGGTCGGCTTCCGCGACCTCCTCCATGGTGGAGCGGAACGCCTCGACCAGGTGGTGCGGCAGGTGCCGGACGAACCCGACGGTGTCGGTCAGCGTGTACAGCCGGCCGCCGGGGGTCTCGGCCCGGCGCACGGTCGGGTCCAGGGTGGCGAACAGGGTGTTCTCCACCAGGACGCCCGCGCCGGTGAGCCGGTTGAGCAGCGAGGACTTGCCCGCGTTGGTGTATCCGGCGATCGCGACGGACGGCACCTTGTTGCGCTTGCGTTCCTGCCGCTTGAGGTCGCGGCCGGTCTTCATCTCCGCGATCTCCCGGCGCATCTTCGCCATCTTCTCGCGGATACGGCGCCGGTCGGTCTCGATCTTGGTCTCACCGGGACCGCGGGTGGCCATACCGCCGCCACCGCCGGCCCCGCCGCCGCTGGAGCCGCCACCGCCCATCTGGCGGGAGAGCGAGGCACCCCAGCCGCGCAGCCGCGGCAGCATGTACTGCATCTGCGCGAGCGAGACCTGGGCCTTGCCCTCACGGGACTTGGCGTGCTGGGCGAAGATGTCGAGGATCAGGGCGGTGCGGTCGACCACCTTGACCTTGACGACGTCCTCGAGCTGGATGAGCTGTCCGGGGCTGAGTTCACCGTCGCAGACGACCGTGTCGGCGCCTGTCTCCTGCACGATGTCCCGCAGCTCGCGCGCCTTGCCCGAGCCGATGTACGTGGCCGGGTCCGGCTTGTCACGGCGCTGGATCACGCCGTCGAGCACCAGGGCGCCCGCGGTCTCCGCGAGGGCGGCGAGCTCCGCGAGGGAGTTCTCCGCGTCGTGCACGGTTCCGGAGGTCCAGACACCGACGAGTACGACGCGCTCCAGACGGAGCTGCCGGTACTCGACCTCGGTGACGTCCTCCAGCTCGGTGGACAGACCCACGACGCGGCGCAGCGAGGCGCGGTCGGAGCGTTCGAGCTGAGCACCGTCCCGCTCTTCGTCGATCTCGTGGCTCCAGGCGACGTCCTCTTCCATCAGGGCGTCTGCGCGAAGGCTCTCGGGGAGGCGCTGGCGGTCGTTTGAAGAGGAGGAAGAGGAGGTCATTGGATCCTTTGGTCGATCGGCTGGGAGGGGGACGGGCGTGTTGTCCGTCATTACGATGGTCGCACGCCCGCCGCCGGGGGTCACGCGGGTTTCGGCGCCGTCGCCGTACGGGCCCTGGCCGCGCCGGCGACCCAGTCGCCGTGACCGGGCATCGGCGGGGTGACGGCCCCGTACAGCCAGGCGTGCAGAAAGCCGCTGAGGTCCCGTCCGGCGACCTCGGAGGCGAGGGCGGTGAAGTCGGCCGTCGAGGCGTTCCCGTCCCGGTGACGGGCCACCCAGGCGCGCTCCAGCCGCTGGAAGGCGGGGGCGCCGATCTCCTGGCGCAGGGCGTACAGGGCGAGCGCCCCACCGTCGTAGACGTTGTTCCGGAAGATGCCGAGCTTGCCCGGCTCCGGCACCTTCGGTTCGGCGGGCGGGCCGTCCGCCGTCCGCACCTGGTCGTCGCCCCCGTAGACGGCGCGGACCTGCTGGTCGAGGCCGACGCCGTACTTCTGCGCGTTGTACAGCCACTGGTACCAGGTGGCGTGGCCCTCGTTGAGCCAGAGGTCCGACCAGGCCGCGGGGGTGACGCTGTCGCCGAACCACTGGTGGGCGAGCTCGTGCACCATCAGCGGGGCGGCCAGCGCCTCGGGGGCGAGCAGGACGCGGCGCTCGAAGAGCGAGAGGGTCTGGGTCTCCAGCTCGAATCCGGTGGTGGTGTCGGCGCTGAGGATCCCGTACGTCTCGAACGGGTAGGGGCCGACCTGGTCCTCCATCCAGGAGATCTGCCCGGGGGTCATCGCGAGCCGCGCCGCCAGCCGGTCGCGGTCGGCGACTCCGACGACGTCGCGCAGCACCAGCCCGTGCGGACCGGCGCGGTGCAGTACGGCGGAGCGGCCGATGGAGACCTGCGCGAGCTCGGTGGCCATCGGGCTCGCGGGACGGTACGTCCAGGTGAGGGCGGATGCGGGCGCGGCCTCGGGGACGGTGTCCGGGACGCCGTTGGTGACGACGGTGAGGTCCTTGGGAGCCGTGACGTGGAAGGTGAAGGCGGCCTTGTCCGAGGGATGGTCGTTGCACGGGAAGACGCTGTGCGCGGCGTCGGCCTGGTTGGCCATCGCCAGTCCGTCGGCGGTCCGCACCCAGCCGGTGTTCGCGACGCGCGGATCGCTGGTGTGGACGACGGTGATCAGCAGCTCGCCACCCGCCGGCACCGGCTCCTCGGGGGTGACGACGAGCTCCTCGCGCTCCCGGGTGTAGCCCGCCGGATGCCCGTTGACCTGCACCGATGAGACCGTGCCCGCGGCGAAGTCCAGATGGAACCCGGTCAGCGGCGCCGTCGCGCGGGCCTTGATGCGGGTGACGGCGTCCAGCGGCCGGTCCTGGCCGTGGTAGTCGAAGGAGAGGTCGTAGGCGGCCACGTCGTAGCCGGGATTGCCGAGGTCGGGATAGAGCCGGTCGCCGAGACCCGACACCGATGCGGCGGGATCGCCGGGCAGGTCCGCCGCGGTCAGGGTCAGGACGGCGGCGAACGCCGCCAGCACGGCGCCGCTGCGCGGCGTGATGGGGATCATGCGCTACCGCTATCAGGGGGCGGCGGCCGGGGACGCGCGACGCGCAGCAGCACACCCGATCGGCCGTGATCCGCCCGGCCGCCTGTCCGGACCCGACCGGACCCGACCGGAGCGGAGCGGATCGGACCGGATCAGGCCGCGTCGCGCCCGTTACCGACGCGCGGCGGCCATCGCCCGCTGGGCCCGGTAGACGTCGTAGACGCCCGGTACCGACCGCATGGCGCGCATCAGGCCCGGCAGGGCCTCCGCGTCGGGCAGCTCGACGGTGTACGTGTGCCGCACCCGGTGCTCCTGCGGGGGTTCGACGGAGGCGGAGACGATGCCCACGCCCTGGCCCGCGATGGCCTCGGTGAGATCCGCGAGCAGCCGCGGCCGGCCGAGTGCCTCGGCGAGCAGGGTGGCGCGGAATCCGGCCCCGGCGGGGCGGCCGCCCCGCCACCGGACGGGCACCGGCTCCCGTCCCGCGCCGGTCATCCGGACCGCCGTCGGGCACTCCTCGCGGTGCACGGCGACCGTGCCGCCGCGGATGACGAACCCGGTGACCTCGTCGGGCGGTACCGGCGTACAACAGCGCGCCAGCCGGACGGCGGCGCCCGCCAGGTCGGTGACGGCGACCGGTTCGTCCTCGGCCGTGGTGTCCGCGCTGTACGCGGGGCGTTCCGCGCGGGCGGCCGGTTCCTCGTCGGCGGGCGGCGCCGGATGGAGTTCCAGCCAGCGGGTGACGGCGATCCGGGCCGCCGGCGTACGCACGTGCTCCAGCCAGTCGGCGGACGGGCCGGAGGCGCCGCTCTCGTCCAGCAGGATCTGCACGATGTCGCCGTCCCGCAACTTGCTGCGCAGCGGTGCGAGGCGGCCGTTGACGCGGGCGCCGACGCAGGCGTGGCCGGCCTCGCCGTGCAGCGCGTAGGCGGCGTCGACACAACTGGCCCCGGCGGGCAGCCGGATGGTGCCGGTGGTGTCCCCGCCGTGCGCGGAGAAGACGGTGACCTCGCGGTCCTGGGCGAGGTCGGCGCGCAGCGCGGTCCAGAACGTGTCGGGGTCGGGGGCGTCGCGCTGCCATTCCAGCAGCCGCGACAGCCAGCCCGGCTGGGTGGGGTCGACGCGTTCGCCGTCGGCGGCCTGCGGGGGCTCATCGACGGTGTGCGGATTGCCGAGCGCGATGACACCGGCCTCGGCGACCCGGTGCATCTGCCGTGTACGGACCAGGACTTCGGCGATCCGGCCCTCCTCGTCGGCGACGGCGGTGTGCAGCGATTGGTACAGGTTGAACTTGGGGGCCGCGATGAAGTCCTTGAACTCCGCGATCACCGGGATGAAACAGGTGTGCAGCTCCCCGAGGACGGCGTAGCAGTCGGCGTCCTCCGCGACGAGCACCAGGATCCGGCCGAACTCGCAGCCGCCGAGTTCGTCCGCGCCGCGCTTGAGCAGCACCCGGTGGACGGAGACGGCGTGCCGCGGCCGGATGGCGACCTCGGCGGCGATCCCGGCCTCGCGCAGCACGGCCCGCACGGCGTCGGCGACGGCCGCCAGCGGGTCCGGGCGGACGGAGTTGGCGCGGATCATCGCGCGGGTCCTGGCGTACTCCTCGGGGTGGAGGATGGCGAAGACCAGGTCCTCCAGTTCGCTCTTGAGGGCCTGTACGCCCAGCCGTTCGGCGAGCGGGATGAGCACGTCCCGGGTGACCTTGGCGATCCGCGCCTGCTTGTCGGGGCGCATCACCCCGAGGGTGCGCATGTTGTGCAGCCGGTCGGCGAGTTTGATCGACATGACGCGGACGTCGCTGCCGGTGGCGACCAGCATCTTGCGGAAGGTCTCGGGCTCGGCGGCGGCACCGTAGTCGACGCGTTCGAGCTTGGTGACGCCGTCGACGAGATAGCAGACCTCCTCGCCGAACTCCTCCCGCACCTGATCGAGCGTCACTTCCGTGTCCTCGACGGTGTCGTGCAGCAGAGAGGCCGTCAGGGTCGTTGTCTCGGCGCCGAGTTCGGCGAGGATGAGGGTCACGGCGAGCGGATGCGTGATGTACGGCTCGCCGCTCTTGCGCATCTGGCCGCGGTGCGAGGACTCGGCGAGCAGATACGCGCGGCGCAGTGTCTCGATGCCGGCCGCGCCGACCCCGGGGTGCCGCAGCCGGTGCACTTTGGCGAGGTGCTCGATGGCGTCCGGCACGCGCTGGCCCCGGCCACCGGCGGGCAGGCCCCACTCCCGGCCGCCGGGGCCGAGCAGTGCCGCCCGGCCGAGCCTGCGCAGGTCGATGCGGCGAAGTCCGCGCCTGCGGCCCTCATCGTCGGGGACGGGGGCGGCATCCACTGCGTTGTCCGCGCTCATCGGGCACCTCCGGCAGCGTCAACCGGCGGCGGGCGCTCTCCACGGAGAATGGGGGCCGCGCCGGTGCTTGATGCTACCGAGCCCACCACGTGCGGCAGCCACGCTCTCGTCCAGAGTGATCGCCATCACCCGTTCGAGGGAACAAGTGCGGGAGGTCAGTACGGGAGGCCAGTTCGGAAAGGTGGCTCAGGAGTCCGATTCCCTGCCGTGTTTGGGGCGGTGGCGGGCCGTCAGACGGACGGTGCGTCCAGCCACTCCCGGTCGATGGTGCCCTCGGCGACGATGACGGCGGGGCCGGTCATCTCGATCTCGCCGTCGGCGCGCTCGGTGATCACCAGACGGCCGCCGGGCACGTCCACCGTGTAGGTGACGGGGCGTCCGGTGATGGCCGGGTCGGCGCCGTCGCGGCGGGCGGCGGCGACCATGACGGCGCAGGCGCCGGTGCCGCAGGAGCGGGTCTCGCCGGAGCCCCGCTCGTGGACGCGCATCGCCACATGCCGCTCACCGCGGTCGACGACGAATTCCGTGTTCACGCCGGTCGGGTACGCGGCGGCGGGCGAGACGGTGGGCGCGGTGTACAGGTTTCCCGCGTCGTCCAGGCTGTCGACGAAGGCGACGGCGTGCGGATTGCCCATGTTGATGTTGCGCGCAAGCCAGCTGCGGCCGCCCACGGTGACGGTCACCTCGCCCGCGGGCAGGGCGGCCGCGCCCATGCCGACGGTGATCTCACCCAGGGTGCCGTCCGGGTCCGTCTTGGCGATGTGCACCCGGCGGACGCCCGCGCGGGTGGCCACGGCCAGGTCACCGGCGCCGGTGAGCCCGGCGCGCTGCAGATACCGGGCGAAGACCCGGACGCCGTTGCCGCACATCTCGGCGATGCTGCCGTCACTGTTGCGGTAGTCCATGAACCACTCGGCCTCGCCGGCCATACCGGCGGCCTCCGGATGGGCCGCGGAGCGCACGACCCGCAGCAGCCCGTCGCCACCGATGCCCGCCCGGCGGTCGCAGAGCCGCGCGACGGCCGCCGCGGACAGCTCGATGCGGCCGTCCGCGTCGGGGACGATCACGAAGTCGTTCTCGGTGCCGTGGCCCTTGAGGAAGGACGGGCCCTGGTGCGTGGTGGGCTGCGAGGTGGTCACAAGGACAAGCGTAAGGCCACCGGCCCGGCACGATCCGGGGCGTCCAGCGGGCGGGACTCAGCGCAGGCGGGCCACGCGCCAGATGGCGAGGACCGCCAGCAGGCCGCTGATCAGCGTGTAGGCGACGATGTAGCGCCAGTCCGCGCGGCGGCCCGAGCCACGGGCGGGCAGTCCCGGCCAGGTGTGGCCGACCCGGCGGGCCGCCATGATGCCCCAGCCCGCGGAGCAGCAGCTCAGCAGCAGGCCGAGCATGGCCACGACCGCGCCGCCGTCACCGAACTCGAAGGCGAGCGGGAAGGCGAACATCAGGGAGCCGCCGACGCCGAGGGCGACGATCGGGGCGAGCTGCCAGATCCGCAGCCGCCGCTGCGGCCGCAGCTCCACCGGAACGAGTTCCGGTTCGATCATCGCCTCCGGGTCGATCAGCGACCCGGGTTCGAGCAGTTCGTCCGTCCCGAGCTGTGCCTCGGACGCGGCATGACGGTCGGGTGAGGAGTCTCGGGGACCAGCTTCCATCGCCACGCGCCCTCCCCCATCTCCGACGCCGTCACTCGTTGCTCGATGATGGCACGGCCGCGTGGCCGTCTCCTCACGCTGAGGCGTCCCGATGCCATCACGTGATCAGGCTGTAACCGCAGCTTCGACCAACGTCAGCGCCTGATCGGTGAGTTCCGGACCCCGGGCGGAGAGCCAGTGCACCCGCTGGTCGCGACGGAACCACGAGTCCTGGCGGCGGGCGAAGCGCTTGGTGGCCCGTACGGTCTCGGCGCGGGCCTCCTCGTCGGTGCACTCCCCCACGAGCGCGGCGAGTACCTGCTGGTAGCCCAGCGCCCGCGAGGCGGTGCGGCCGTCCCGCAGCCCGACCGCGGCCAGCTCCCGTACCTCGTCCACCAGCCCGGCGTCCCACATCCGGTCGACGCGCAGCGCGATGCGCTGGTCGAGCTCGGGCCGCGGCACGTCGACACCGATCTGGACGGTGCCGTAGATGGAGTCGGGGCCCGGCAGATTGGCCGTGAACGGCCGGCCGGTGATCTCCACCACCTCCAGCGCCCGGACGATCCGCCGGCCGTTGCTGGGCAGGATCGCCCGGCCCGCCTCGGGGTCGACCGCGGCCAGCCGGGCGTGCAGCGCCGCGGAGCCCTGCTCGGCGAGCTCCGCCTCCAGCCGGGCCCGGACGGCGGCGTCGGTGCCGGGGAACTCCAGCGCGTCGATGGCGCCGCGCACGTACAGGCCTGAGCCGCCGACCAGCACGGGGGTCCGGCCGGCAGCGTGCAGCCGGTCGATCTCGGCGCGGGCGAGCCGCTGGTACTCGGCGACGCTCGCGGCCTCGGTGACGTCCCAGATGTCCAGCAGGTGGTGCGGCACGCCGTGGCGCTCGTCGGTGGTGAGCTTGGCGGTGCCGATGTCCATGCCCCGGTAGAGCTGCATGGAGTCGGCGTTGACGACCTCACCGTTCAGGGCCTGGGCCAGGGCTACGCCCAGATCGGACTTGCCCGCCGCGGTGGGGCCGACGACGGCGATGACGAGGTCTTTGCTCGGAAGTACGGGGGGTCGCTCCCCGGGAGTGTGCAGCACGTGTCCAGTCTCCCAAACCTACGGGCCCCCTCACGATCGAGGGACGTGACGGAGCGCTGCCGGACTCGTTGCCTCTGGAGAGATTCCGCAGGCCGGATTCCGGGTCACCCGGACCGGCCGGACCCGAGCGGCGCAACGAGGCGCCCCGGGCAACGCGGATTTTCGACCTCACGAGTATGGTCTGGAGTAGAAATGAGCGTTTTCGGATGGTTTCGACGTCAGTCGGCCGACCCGTCAACCGAAGCGGCGGAAGCCGTCACTCTGACGGCGGAGCCGGAGGACGTCGAGGCGGCCGCTGAGCCCGCCGAGGCGGAGCACGCGGCGGAGCCGGGCGGGGACGCGGAGCCCGCGGGGGCGGCGGAGCCCGTCGGCATCCCGAAGCAGCAGTCCACGGCGGACGCCGCCGACAGCGAGGCCGGTGAGGGCGCCCGCGCATAGCAGTCCCGAGGGAAGGTGCCAGATGGGCCTGATGGACACGATCAAGGACAAACTCGGACTCGCCAAGGACAAGGCGGGCCACCTCGCGCAGCAGCACGGGGGAAAGATCGAGTCGGGGCTGGACAAGGCCGCCCGGACGGTGGATTCCAAGACCCACGGGAAGTACACGGACAAGATCGATACGGGTGTGCACAAGGCGAAGGGCGCCCTGGACCACCTGAAGAGCGGCAACGAGGGCGGCGGGCCGGACACTCCGGCCTAGGTCCCCCGGCTACCGCTGGGAGGTGCCCCCGGACCACCGGCGCGGGAAGGCCGCGGGCGCTTCGGCTCCGCGGTCTTCCGCCGTCCCGGCCCGCACCAGGCGGCGGCTGAAGCTGAGCGGCGGCTACGTCCACGTGGCGACGAAATAGCCGACGCCGTACGGGGCGTCCTCGTAGAGCAGCTGTCCGGCCAGGCCCGCGCCCTGCGCGGCGCCCGCGAGGACCTGCCAGGGGGCGCGTCCCGCGGCCTGGAGCGCCTCCGCCAGTTCCGCGTCCAGTGCGGCCAGCGCCTCCGTGTCGGCGGCGGCCAGCGCGGCGGCGACCGACGCGTCGAAGGGTGCCGCGCGCTCGTCCAGATAGCCGGGGGCCTTGAGGGTGCGGCAGGCGCTGCCGTCGCCCATCACCAGCAGCGCGACCCGGTCCGCCGTTGACGCGATCATGGCGCCGGTGGCCGCGCAGCGGTCCTGCTCGAGCGGCTCTCCCACGCCCAGGCCCTCCAGCGGAGCCGCGGCCCAGCCGCGCAGCAGCCAGGCGGCGACCGCCAGCGAGGGCGGCAGCGCGCGGTCGGCGCCGACGTCCTCGGACGGGGTCCCGGGTGCGGTGCCGAGGCGTACGTCCAGGTCGACGCCGAACTCCCGGAACGAGCCCCGCGCGCCCTCGTGGTGCCGCCCGCGGTCGGGCTGCTCGGCCGGGCCGATCACCACCAGCCGGTCCGGCCGGGACGCCGCGAGCACCCCGACGGCGTCGGCGCACGCGGCGCGCAGCGCGTCCAGTTCGAACGCGGCACCGGCCGCGACCTCGGGTACGAGCAGCGGGGCGGACGGGCAGACTGCGGCGGCTACGAGCATGAGCGCAGCCTAACGGGGCTGATCACGGTTCCACAGGACCCTTCACCCCGTTCCGCAGGACCGTCGGTGCCGGCCCTGCGGAACGACGCGCCGCCGCTGTCGTCAGCCGAGCCCGCAGCCGCTCTCCACCACGGGCGACGGCGCCGGGGCGCCGATCGTCGGCAGCCCGAGCATCACCCCGGCCGGCGCCTTGGGCGCGGCGTTGCGCTGCTCCCACGCGTCGCCGGCCCGGGTGCGCCGCACGGAGAGCGCGGGGCGCTCGGCGAGCAGGTGGTGCGGGGCGGCGTAGGTGATCTCCACCGTGGCCATGTCACCGGGACGCGGGTCGGTGCCCGCCGGCTTCTCGAAGTGCACCAGACGGCTGTCGGGGGCCCGGCCGGACAGCCGGTGGGTGGCCTTGTCCTTGCGGCCCTCGCCCTCGGCGACCAGGACCTCCAGCGTGCGGCCGATCTGCGTCTTGTTCTCCTCCCAGGAGATCTCCTCCTGGAGCGCCGACAGCCGCATGTAGCGCTCCTGGACGACCTCCTTGGGGATCTGCCCGTCCATGTCGGCGGCCGGGGTCCCGGGGCGCTTGGAGTACTGGAAGGTGAAGGCCTGCGCGAAGCGCGCCTCGCGCACCACGTGCATCGTCTGCTCGAAGTCCGCCTCGGTCTCGCCCGGGAAGCCCACGATGATGTCGGTGGAGATGGCGGCGTCCGGCATGGCCGCGCGCACCTTCTCGATGATGCCGAGGTAACGGTCCTGCCGGTACGAGCGGCGCATCGCCTTGAGGACGGTGTCGGAGCCGGACTGCAGCGGCATGTGCAGCTGGTGCATCACGTTCGGCGTCTCGGCCATCGCGGCGATCACGTCGTCGGTGAAGTCACGCGGATGCGGGGAGGTGAAGCGCACCCGCTCCAGCCCCTCGATCTGCCCGGTCGCCCGCAGCAGCTTGGAGAACGCCTCGCGGTCGCCCATCCCCGAGCCGTACGCGTTCACGTTCTGCCCGAGCAGGGTGATCTCGACGACGCCCTCGGCGACCAGCGCCTCCACCTCGGCGAGGATGTCGCCGGGCCGCCGGTCCTCCTCCTTGCCGCGCAGCGCGGGCACGATGCAGAAGGTGCAGGTGTTGTTGCAGCCCACCGAGACCGAGACCCACGCGGCGTAGGCGGACTCGCGGCGGGACGGCAGCGTCGAGGGGAACGCCTCCAGCGACTCGGCGATCTCGACCTGCGCCTCTTCCGCGATCCTGGCCCGCTCCAGCAGCACCGGCAGCCGGCCGATGTTGTGGGTGCCGAAGACCACGTCGACCCAGGGGGCCCGCTTCACGATGGTGTCGCGGTCCTTCTGCGCGAGACAGCCGCCGACCGCGATCTGCATGCCCGGCCGGGCCGCCTTCTGCGGGGCGAGCTGGCCGAGGTTGCCGTAGAGCCGGTTGTCGGCGTTCTCCCGCACCGCGCAGGTGTTGAAGACGACGACATCCGCCCCGTCCGCTCCCTTGGGCGCGCGGACATAGCCCGCGCCCTCCAGGAGGCCGGACAGCCGTTCCGAATCGTGCACGTTCATCTGGCACCCGTAGGTGCGGACCTCGTATGTCCTCAAACCAGCCACCTCACCGCTCACCCGACCAGGGTACGGGGGGCGCGGGGGTACGGAGAGCCGCGGGCGGCCCGGCCCCTCGGCCCCTCCCGCCCCACCGGCCCCGCCCGCGAGGCCGGCCGCCGGGGTCTGCCCTACCCAGGGCGACGCCCGCCTGGCAGGATCCGGACCATGAACATCCCCCACATCGGCAGACGCCGCGCGCTGCAGTCGGTCCTCGCGGCCGCCGCCGCCCTCGCGCTGCTCCTGTGGTGGCTGCTGCCGTCCCGCGGCCCCTCGTATCCGAACGAACCGGTCTCGTTCTCCACCGGTGTGGCCGCCGGGGTGTACGAGACCTACGGGAAGATGCTCAAGACCGATCTGCGGGACCAGCTGCCCGGGGTGACGGTGAACCTCGTCCAGTCGCAGGGCTCGGTCGACAACGTGAAACGCGTCGCCTCGGGGCAGGCCGACTTCACGATCGCCGCCGCCGACGCGGTCGCGGACTACCAGGGCCCGGGCAAGGACCGGCTGCGCGCCTGCGCGCGGCTGTACGACGACTACATGCAGCTCATAGTCCCCAGGGACTCGCCGATCAGCTCCGCCCGCGATCTGCGCGGCAAGCGCGTCGGGGTGGGCCAGGCGGCCTCCGGCGTGCACCTCATAACCCGCAGGCTGCTGGACGCGGCCGGGCTCGACATGGCCAAGGACCTCACCGCGGTGCCGGTCGGCATCGACACGGCGCCCGGCCTGCTCAAGGCGGGCAAGCTCGACGCCTTCTTCTGGTCCGGCGGGCTGCCGACGAACACCGTGACCAATCTGGCGGCGTCCAGCAACGTCAAGCTCGTCCAGCTCGGCGACCTGGTGGACAAGCTGCACGCCAAGGGCGACACGATGGGCTACTACCGGCAGGCGGTGATGCCCGCCGACGCCTATCCGACGATGCAGCACGGCACGGCCGTCACGACCATCGCCGTCGCCAACCTGCTGGTGACCACCGACCGGGCGGACACCGGGCTCGTCGAACGGCTCACCCGCGCGGTCATCGACAGCCGCGACGAGATCGGCAACAAGGTCCACGCCGCCCAGCTGGTGGACCTGCGCACGGCCGTCTTCACCGACCCCCTCCCGCTGCACGAAGGGGCCAGCCGCTACTACCGGTCGGTAAAGCCCTAGGGCGGGCCCTCGCACGAGTGTCGGGGATAGGCCCTAATCTCTACGCATGCGAAACGGGGGTACACCAGACGGCGGGCCCCACACTCTTGTCGACGGCCGGTACGAGCTGCAGCGCCCGCTGGGCCGTGGCGGTATGGGCGTGGTGTGGGAGGCGTACGACAACCGGCTGGGGCGCCAGGTCGCCGTGAAGGAACTGCTGTTCCGGGGCGCGGTGGACCCCGACACCCAGGCCCAGTGGGTGGAGCGGGCGCGCCGGGAGGCGCGGGCCATCGCCCGGATCGGGCATGAGCACGTGGTGGCCGTGCACGATGTGATCGAGGCCGACGGCCAGGTCTGGATCGTGATGGAGCAGGTCAACCCGCGGTCCCTCGCGGACCAGTTGCAGGAACGCGGCCGGCTGGCGGCACTGCAGACGGCCCGGATCGGCCTGGAGGTGCTGCGCGGGCTGCGGGCGGTGCACGCGGCGGGCGTGCTGCACCGGGACGTGAAACCGCACAACATCCTGTTCCGCCGGGACGGCCGCGCGGTGCTGATGGACTTCGGCATCGCGACCTTCGAGGGCGCGGCCCAGGTGACCCGGCTGCACGAACTCGTCGGCACCCCGCGGTACCTGGCACCCGAACTGTGCACCCCGCAGGGCCGGTCGCCGCGCGAGGCGACGCCCGCCGCCGACCTGTGGTCGCTCGGGGTGACGCTGTACGAGACGGTCGAGGGACGCGCGCCCTTCCGCGGGCCGACCCCGTACGAGGTCCTGGAGGCGGTGCGCGAGGACGAGCCGCCGCCGATGGAGTACTGCGGCCCGCTGCGGCCGCTGATCGACGGCCTGCTGATGAAGGACCCGCTGGAGCGGCTGACGGCGCAGCGCGCGGAGCAGCTGCTGCAGCATGTGGCGCAGGAGACCCCGCAGTATCCGACGGCGTTCTACCCGGAGGACGGCCGCCCGCCGGTCACGGAGTCCCCGTGGACCGCGGGCGACAACGTCACGAGCACCGGCGCCGACACGGGCCCGCTGGAACCGCCGGACGTGACCGACCCGCCCGTTTCGACTGCTTCATCCGGTTCAGCTGATCCTTCTCTTCCTTCTGATCCGTCCGCTTCGGCGGACTCGGGTACGCCCGTCCCGCCCCGCGGCCTCGCCGCCCGCCTCCGCGGGCGCCGTGCGGGGGCGGCGGCCGCACTGGCGATGGTCGTGCTCGTGACCGCCGGCTGGTTCACCGTGGACCGGCTCACCGCGTCCGCCGCCCCGTCCATCGGCAGCTCCGCGACCCTGCGGGCGGCCCGGGAGCGCGGCTTCCTGCTGGTCGGGGTGAAGGGCGACCAGCCGGGGCTCAGCGAGCGTTCGCCGGAGGCTCCAGGCGGCTTCCGCGGCTTCGACATCGACATCGCACGGGCGGTCGCGAAGCATCTGGGCTTCGCCACGGTGCGGTTCGAGGTGGTCAACACCCAGAGCCGCGAGTACCGGCTCAGCACCGGGCAGGTCGACCTGATAGTGGCCAGCTACTCGATCACCCAGGAGCGCAAGGAGTCGGTGGACTTCGCCGGCCCGTACTACGTGGCAGGACAGGACTTCCTGGTGCCGGCCCGGTCGACCGGCGTGAACGGCGTCGCCGACCTGGACGGTCACAAGGTCTGCACCGTGCAGGGCTCCACGCCGGAGGCGCGGCTGCGCACCGAGTACCCGCGGATAGTGCTGGAACCGCGCGCTTCGTACGGGTTGTGCGTCACCGACCTGCTGGCCGGCACGGTGGACGCGGTCTCCACCGACGATGTGATCCTGGCCGGCTACCGGGCCCAGCACCCAGCGGAACTGCGGCTGCTCGGCGCCCCGTTCGCCAGCGAGCAGTACGGGGTGGGCCTGCACCGGGGCGAGCCGGCGCTGCGCGCCGCGGTGTGCGACGCCATACGGGACGAGATCTCCTCGGGCCGCTGGAAGTCCTCGTACAACACCTACCTGAAGCCGCTGGCCCCGAAGGAGCTGGCGGACCAGCTGCCACCCGACCAGACGGAGTGCGGCTAGGGAGCCGGAAATCGCCCGCTTCCGGGGAGCCGCCAGGTGCTGCTCCACGGCGGAGCCGCCAGGTGCTGCGCTACGGCGCCGAGCGCGGGACCCTGAGGGTCACGGCGAGGCCGGTGGGCTCGTTCGCCGCGAAGGAGAGCCGGCCGCCGCTCCGGGTCAGCAGGACGCGGGCGATGGACAGGCCGAGCCCGGAGCCGTCGATGTTCTGGTGGCGGGGGCTGCGCCAGAAGCGGTCGCCGATCCGGGCGAGCTCCTCCTCCGTGAGGCCGGGTCCGCCGTCGGAGACGGTGACGGCGACCTCGTCGCCCTCCCCCGCGACCAGCACCTGGACCAGCCCGCCGCGCGGGGTGAACTTCAGCGCGTTGTCGATGACGGCGTCCAGCGCGCTGGACAGCGCGACCGGATCGGACCAGCCGGTGACCGCGGTCTTGCCCGCGTACTCCAGGGCGACGCCCTCGCGCGCGCCGACCGGTCGCCACGCGCCGAGGCGCTCGCCGACGAGTGCGGCGATGTCGGTGAGGGCGAGGTCCGCGTCCGCGTGCTCCGCCAGCGCCAGGCCGAGCAGATCGTCCAGGACCTGGGCGAGCCGTCTGCCCTCGTCCTGGACGGAGGCCACCTCCGCGTTGCCCTCGGGAAGTTCGAAGCCGAGCAGCTCGATCCGCAGCATGAGCGCGGCCAGCGGATTGCGCAGCTGGTGGGAGGCGTCGGCGACGAAGGCCCGCTGCTGTTCGAGCACCTGCTCGACGTTGTCGGCCATCTCGTTGAACGACCGGGACAGCCGGCGCAGTTCGGGCGGCCCGCCGGCCGCCGCGACCCGGGACTTCATCCGCCCGGTGGCGATGTCGTGCGTGACGCGGTCGAGGATCGCG
This sequence comes from Streptomyces sp. RKAG337, assembly GCF_023701715.1. Taxonomy (NCBI): domain Bacteria; kingdom Bacillati; phylum Actinomycetota; class Actinomycetes; order Kitasatosporales; family Streptomycetaceae; genus Streptomyces; species Streptomyces sp. RKAG337. Next base: position 1,750,813 of record NZ_JAJOZA010000001.1, read on the forward strand.
ACCGGTCGCAGCACCCAGCCGGTGAGCCGGAACGCGAACAGCACGGCGATGGCCATCGCGGCCAGCTCACCGGCGCCGAGCAGCAGCCAGCCGTGCAGGATGCGCGAACGCAGCGCTCCGGTGGGCGATTCGGTGAGGACGACGGCGACGACGTCCCCGTCGCGGATGATCGGTGAAGCGACGGCCAGCGTGCGGCGCTGCCAGGGCCAGACCTGCTCCGGGTCGTGGCTGCGGCGGCCGGCCAGTGCCGCGCTGTAGGCGCCGTACGCCTCGCCCGCCTCGGGGAGCGCCCAGTCCGCGGGCGCCACACCCATCGCGGTGCCGTCGCGGTAGAAGACACCGACGCGGATGCCGTACAGCTCCTCGTACCGGCTGAGTTCGGAGCGCAGCGCGTGCAGCCGCTCGTCGTCCCCGACGTCGCTGGCGGACTGCGGGGTGCGGGAGGTGACGAACTGGGCGAGCGACGCGAAGCGCGCGGTGTCGTCGATGCGGTCGACGACGACGCGCTGCTGCTGTGCGGCGGCCATGCTCGCGGCCAGCGGAAAGCCCAGGGCCAGCAGGACGCCCGCCATCAACGCGAGCAGCAGGGGGAGAAGACGCGAGCTCAACGGCGGGGTCCTGGATCTCAGACGGCGGGAACGACGAGCCGGTAACCGACCCCGCGCACCGTTTCGATCATGGACGGCATCCGCAGTTTGGCGCGGAGCGAGGCGACGTGCACCTCCAGGGTGCGCCCCGTCCCCTCCCAGCTGGTGCGCCACACCTCGCTGATGATCTGCTCGCGGCGGAAGACCACCCCGGGCCGCTGGGCGAGCAGGGCCAGCAGGTCGAACTCCTTGCGGGTGAGCGCGATCGGCTCGCCGCTCACCATAACGCGGCGGGTGGGCAGTTCGATGTCGACGGGGCCGAGCTGCAGACTGCCGGCCGGCGGCCGCTCGCCGGCACCGGATCCGCCGTCGGGCGCGGTGGCGGCGGACTCCGCGCCGGGCCGCAGCGGGGGCCGGCGGCCGACGGCGTGGATCCGGGCGAGCAGCTCACCGGTGTCGTACGGCTTGACGACGTAGTCGTCGGCGCCGAGGTTCAGACCGTGGATCCGGGACCGCACATCGGCGCGGGCGGTGACCATGATGACGGGGGTGGAGGTGCGCCGGCGGATCCGGCTGCACACCTCGAAGCCGTCCTGGTCGGGCAGGCCGAGGTCGAGCAGCACACACCCGTAGGACGGGCCCTGGGCGGGCAGCAGCGCGCGCAGCGCCTCCTCGCCGCTGCGGGCATGGGTGACGTCGAAGCCGTGCTTCGCGAGCACGGCCGACAGTGCGGCGGCAACCCGGTCGTCGTCCTCCACCAGCAGCAATCGCATCGGTTCACCCTCCTTTCCCACATCGGCAATCGTTCGGTCATGGATCGGACGCCCGCCGTCGGCCTGCATCCGGTACCTACCCGGAATACAGACCGACCGGCGAGGGGCGCGTCAAGGGGGCATCGGTACCTGCCGCGGACTGTTATCCAGCCGGTACGCACGACAACACAGGGCACATCACTCGTGGCGGAGAGTATCCGAATCGTGATGCTCAAGTTCAGCTCAGATGTAATGACGCTCGTCATCATGCATCACTAAGGTCTGCCAGACCGACGAGGATGGAGCACAGGCCGATGACCGAAGTCTCAGTGACCAAGGACGCCGCGCCGGCGACCGATGAGCTGGTCGTACTGGGAGGCGTGAACAAGCACTTCGGCGCGCTGCACGTGCTCCAGGACATCGACCTGACGATCACCCGCGGTGAGGTCGTGGTCGTCATCGGTCCTTCGGGGTCCGGCAAGTCCACGCTGTGCCGCACCATCAACCGGCTGGAGACGATCGATTCGGGCTCCATCACGGTGGACGGGAAGCCGCTTCCCCAGGAAGGGCGGGAACTGGCCCGGCTGCGTGCCGATGTGGGCATGGTCTTCCAGTCCTTCAATCTCTTCGCGCACAAGACCGTTCTGCAGAACGTGATGCTCGGACAGGTCAAGGTCCGCAAGACCGACAAGAAGGCGGCCGAGGACCGGGCGCGACAGCTGCTCGACCGGGTCGGCGTGGGCGTCCAGGCGGACAAGTACCCCGCGCAGCTCTCCGGCGGACAGCAGCAGCGGGTGGCCATCGCCCGCGCGCTGGCGATGGACCCCAAGGTCATGCTCTTCGACGAGCCCACCTCCGCGCTCGACCCGGAGATGATCAACGAGGTGCTGGAGGTCATGCAGCAGCTCGCCCGGGACGGCATGACGATGATCGTCGTCACGCACGAGATGGGCTTCGCCCGCTCCGCCGCCAACCGGGTCGTCTTCATGGCCGACGGACGGATCGTCGAGGAAGCGACGCCGGAGCAGTTCTTCAGCAATCCGCGCAGCGACCGCGCCAAGGACTTCCTCTCGAAGATCCTTCACCACTGACGTTGCCTGACGACCGACGACTTATGCCTGACGCCTGACGACGCAAGGGATGTCCCCATGAATATCCGTAAATCCGCCGCCGCCGGACTCGTCGTCCTGGCGCTGACCGCCTCCGTGACCGCCTGTGGCGGCAAGGAGGGCACGCCGACCGCGCCCGGCGCCAAGGCCACCACCGGCGCCGACGCCCCGAAGCTGCCGACGTACGCGCCGAAGACGGGCGTCACGCTCGACTCCGCCGTACTGAAGAAGGCACAGCAGCGCGGCAAGCTGGTCATCGGCGTCAAGTCCGACCAGCCGTTCCTGGGCTTCCAGCCGCCCGGCAGCAACGACCGCAACGGCTTCGACATCGAGATCGCCAAGATGGTCGCCGCCGACCTCGGCTTCGGTCCCGACAAGATCGAGTGGAAGACCTTCGACTCCAGCCTGCGCGTCCCGGCGATCAAGAAGGGCGACGCGGACTACTACGTCGGCACCTTCACGATCAACGACGCCCGCAAGAAGGACATCTCCTTCGCCGGCCCGTACTACATCGCCGGCCAGGACCTGCTCGTGGCCAAGAGCAACACCGACATCACCGGCCCGGACACCCTCAAGGGCAAGAAGGTCTGCAGCATCACCGGCTCCACGCCGCTGGAGCGGATCAAGGACCCGAAGTACGGAGCCGTCGTCAACGCGCTCGGCAAGTACTCGGACTGCGTGCAGCAGCTCCAGACCGGCCAGGTCGACGCGGTCACCACGGACGACGCGATCCTCAAGGGCTACGCGGCGCAGGCCCCCGGCAAGTTCCGGGTGGTCGGCAAGCAGTTCTCCCAGGAGCCGTACGGCGTCGGCCTCGCGCACGACGACAAGGTGCTGCGCGACGCGATCAGCGACGCGCTGAAGGCGCACCAGGACAACGGCGACTACAAGAAGGCCTACGACGCGACGCTGGGCCTGTCCGGCGCCCCGTACACCGCGCCGCCGGCCCTCGACCGCTACTGATCAGCCGACCCGCAGGCCGGCCGCCGCGGCACCGTCGTCCTGACGACGGGCCGCCGGCCGGCCGGCGGGCCGCAACGCCCTCGTGAGGCCAACCTCGATGCTGCTTCCCTCCGGGGCGCGACCCGTCGTACCCCCCGCACGCCCTGGACCGACGATGCCTTCCTGGCCTTCCTGCCAGACCCCAGCGAACCGGCGAGGTGAGCCACGATGAACGTGCTGTTCGACAATTTCGCCCTGTTCCGCCAGGGATTCTTCGGCACGCTGTCGCTCACCGGTGCCAGCGCGGTGCTCGCCCTGCTGCTCGGGGTGCTCATCGCCGCGTTCCGGGTCTCGCCGGTGCCCCCGCTGCGGGCCTTCGGCACGCTGTGGGTGACGCTGCTGCGCAACACCCCGCTGACGCTGCTGTTCCTCGTGGCCACCTTCATCGTGCCCGAGGTCCTCACGACCGGCCTCACCTCGTACCAGCTGGCGGTGCTCGCGCTCGGCTTCTACACCTCGGCGTTCGTCTGCGAGGCGGTGCGCTCCGGCGTCAACACCGTGCCGCTCGGACAGGCCGAGGCCGCGCGCAGCATCGGGATGACGTTCACCCAGATCCTGCGGCTGATCATCCTTCCGCAGGCGGCCCGTACGGTCATCGCGCCGGTCGGCAGCCTCATGATCGCGCTGACCAAGAACTCGGCGATCGCCGGTGCGTTCAGCGTCACGGAGCTGTTCTCCACGCAGAAGCTCCTGAGCGACCGGGGCCTCAACCTCACCGTGATCTTCATCTGGATCGCCCTCGCGTACCTGATCATCACGTTTGCGATCAGCGGCCTGTTCCGGCTGCTCGAGAACCGGCTGGCGGTGGCCCGATGACGGCGAGTGTGCTGTACGACGCCCCGGGTCCCAGGACCCGGCTGCGCAACCGGATCTACACGGTCATCGGCAGCCTGGCGCTCGCCGGGCTGCTGGTCTTCTTCGCCGTGCGGCTCAACTCCAAGGGCGAGTTCAAGTCCTACATGTGGGACCTGTTCCAGTACGCCGGGGTCCAGCAGCAGATCACGGACGGCGTGGTCGCCACCCTCAAGGCGTTCGCCCTCGCGGCGGTCTTCTCGCTGCTGCTGGCCACCGTGTTCGCCGCCGGACGGCTCTCGGACCACAAGCCGGTGCGGATCGCCGCCTCGGCCGCCGTGGAGTTCTTCCGCGCACTGCCGCTGATCATCATGATCTATCTGCTGTGGGCGACCGTCTTCGAGCCCTTCTGGGCCCTGGTCATCGGTCTGACGCTCTACAACGGCTCGGTCCAGGCGGAGATCTTCCGGGCCGGCATCAACTCCGTGCCCAAGGGTCAGAGCGAGGCCGCCTACGCGCTGGGCATGCGCAAGACCCAGGTCATGCTGACCATCCTGGTCCCGCAGGCCGTACGGGCCATGCTGCCCAGCATCATCAGCCAGCTCGTGGTGACCCTGAAGGACACCTCGCTCGGCTACCTGATCGCCTACACCGAACTGCTGTACGTCGGCCGGATCCTGGCGGGCAACACACCGACCCTCGGGAACTACCCGTACTTCCAGGTGCTGCTCGTCATCGGCACGATCTACATCGCGATGTGCATGCTGCTTTCCGCCATCGCCACCTGGGTCGAGAAGCGCGCCCGCCGCAGCCCGAAGGGCGCCCCGCCGGCCACGCCGGAGGCGGAGGCACTGGTCGCCACGGCGGAGTGACAGCGACATGAGGGCGGCGTGAGGCCGGAGTGACGGCAGCGGGGATGTGCCGTCATCCGCGCTGGAATTGACGGTGCGTCGGTGACGGAAGTGACGGTACGTCGGTTCGCGGAGTGACGGTGTGCCGGTTCGCACCGCGCCGACGTTCCGCCGTCACTTGACGCACGCACCCGCAGTGGATTGCATACGTATCGTGACTGCACATCTTCCGGGGACCGCCCTGTGGACCCGGTGATCGTCGCGGGGGCGGGCCCTGTGGGCCTCGCCCTCGCGCTCGCTCTGGCCAAACGCGGTGTCCCGACCATCGTCCTCGACGAAGCCGAGGGGCCGGCCGACGCCCGTGACGACCTGCGCCATCCACGCACCACCGTCCTGGGCGCGGATACCGCCGCCCTGCTGGAACGGCTCGGCTATCCGCAGGTGTACGCGGACGGCACCACCTGGACCGGGTGGCGCACCCTGCGCCGGCGGCAGGAGGTGCTGCGCGTCGACTTCGGCCCCGCGTCCGACGGCGAACCCGCCCGGCCGTCCCCGGTGCACATCTCCCAGCACCGGCTGGAACGGGGCCTGCGCCAGACCCTGCACGGCCACGGCCTCGTGCGGATCGTGACCGGCTCCCGCGTCGACGCGGTCGACGAGGACGCCACCGGCGTCACCGTGCACACCCGGGGCGCCGACCGCACCTGGTGGCGCGGCAGCTATCTGGTGGGCTGCGACGGGCCGCGTTCCACGGTCCGCAAGCTGCTCGCGGTGCGCTTCCCCGGGAAGACCGCCGTCGACCGGCACGCCGTCGCCGCGCTGCGCGTCGAGCTCCCGGAACCCGGTGTGGCGCTGCTGCACCGCGATCCCCCCGGCGCCGGTACCGGCCAGGAGGTGACGGCCCGTCCGCTGCCGGACGGCCTGTGGCGGTTCGACTGGCTGCTGCCCGCCCGGGGCGACCTGCTGACCGCCGATGAGCTGGTGACCCGGATCCGCTCCATCCTGACCACGTGGTGCGGCAGCGTCGTACCGTACGAACTGGCCGGCTCGGCCGAGTACCCGGTGCACCAGCGGCTCGCCCGCCGCTGGCGGGTGGGCCGGACGTTCCTCGCCGGCGACGCCGCCCATCTGATGGGCGCCCTGGGCGCCCAGGGCGTGGAGGAGGGCCTGCGGGACGCCGAGAACCTGTCCTGGAAGCTCGCGCTCGCCTGGCACGAGGGCGCGTCCGAGACCCTGCTCGACAGCTATCAGGCCGAGCGGCGCGAGGCGGTCGGCGCCCGACTGCGCGCCACCGACCAGGCTCTGCCGCTGGTACGCGCCGGCGGGACCTGGAACACGGTCCGCCATTCGCTGCTCTCCGGATCCGCCCGCGGGCACGCCGAGCTGCTGACCGACAGCCACCTCGGCCGGGGATCCGCCGCGTCCCCGCCGGTCTACGGCCGCTCGCCGCTCGCTCTGCCCGCGCCGCGGCCGGGCGGGGGCGGCAGTGGCGGCGGCAAGACCGCCGGGTCACCGCTGGTCGCCACCTGCGCCACTCCCCCGGGCGGGCTGGTCGTCGATGTGCCGGTGACGGCGCTGGACGGCACGGTCGGCCGGCTGCGGGACCGGCTGGGCCAGAACCTGCTGGTGATGCTGATCGCCCCGGGCACCGGTGTGTGGGACAGCCGGCACTGGCTGACGGCCGGTCTGATGCCGCGGCTCGCGTCGGCGGTCGCCGCACTGCCGATGAGCGCCGAGCTGCTGGTCGCCGAGAGCTATCCCGGTGCGACGGCGCACAGCGTGCTGCTGATCCGCCCGGACGGCCATCTGGTGACGGCGATGGTCGGCTGCCGCCCGGCCGAGCTGTACTCCTACGCGGACCTGGCCCGCGGCGGCCCCCCGCACCGGACCGCACCGCAGGACGAACCGGTCAGCGGCCGGACGCCCTAGGGCCAGTCCGTTCCCGGCCGATGAACGGCCGGGAGCGGGCGGGTGTGGGGGTCCGTCGCAGCGGGGCGTCATCCCAGCGGGTGGTACTCCAGGACATCGGGCTCGTCCTCGCCCTCCTGCTCCAGGGCCCTGCGGACCACCCGGAGGGCGAGGCCCTCCGGATAGCCCTTGCGGGCGAGCATTCCCGCGAGGCGGCGGAGCCGCTTGTCGCGTTCCAGCCCCCGGGTGGTCCGCAGCTTGCGGTCCACCAGCTCGCGGGCCCGCTCCTCCTCCTGGTCGGAGTCGAGCTGGCCCACCGCCTCGGTGACCAGCTCCGCGTCCACCCCACGGGTCTGGAGCTCCCTGGCCAGCGCCCGGCGGGCGAGGCCGCGCCCGCGGTGCCGGGACTCCACCCAGGCGTTGGCGAACGCCTGGTCGTCGATCAGGCCGGCTTCCTGGAACCGCTCCAGCAGCTGCTCCGCCACGTCGTCCGGGATCTCCCGCTTGCGCATCGCGTCGGCGAGCTGCTTACGCGTGCGGGGGTTCCCGGTGAGCAGGCGCAGGCACAACGCCCGCGCCTGCTCCTCCGGGCTGAGCGGCGGCTCTTTCGAGGCCCTCGACTCGGAAGAGCCGCCGCGATCGGGGTACCGACTCGCCACGGCCTCAGGCCTTGGCCGCGGTGGCCTTGGTCGCCTTCACCGTCTTGGGCGCCGGAACCTCGGCCTTGGCGGGATCGGCCGCCGGGCCCGCCGCGTCCGCGCCCGGCTCCACACTGGGGGCTACGGTCCGGACACCGATGCCGAGCTTGTCCTTGATCTTCTTCTCGATCTCGTCGGCGAGGTCCGGGTTGTCCCTGAGGAAGTTACGGGCGTTCTCCTTGCCCTGGCCGAGCTGGTCGCCCTCGTACGTGTACCAGGCACCGGCCTTGCGGACGAAGCCGTGCTCGACACCCATGTCGATCAGGCCACCCTCCTTGCTGATGCCGTGGCCGTAGAGGATGTCGAACTCCGCCTGCTTGAAGGGCGGTGCGACCTTGTTCTTGACGACCTTGACGCGGGTCCTGTTGCCGACCGCGTCCGTTCCGTCCTTGAGCGTCTCGATACGGCGGATGTCGAGCCGTACGGAGGCGTAGAACTTCAGCGCGCGGCCACCGGTGGTGGTCTCCGGCGAGCCGAACATCACACCGATCTTCTCGCGGAGCTGGTTGATGAAGATCGCCGTGGTGTTGGACTGGTGCAGCGCACCGGTGATCTTGCGCAGCGCCTGGCTCATCAGCCGGGCCTGCAGACCCACGTGCGAGTCACCCATCTCGCCCTCGATCTCGGCCCGCGGCACGAGGGCGGCCACGGAGTCGATCACGATGAGGTCGATCGCGCCGGAGCGGACCAGCATGTCCACGATCTCCAGCGCCTGCTCGCCGGTGTCCGGCTGGGAGAGCAGCAGGTTGTCCGTGTCGACACCGAGGGCCTTGGCGTACTCGGGGTCCAGCGCGTGCTCGGCGTCGACGAACGCCACCGTGCCGCCGGCCTTCTGCGCGTTGGCCACCGCGTGCAGCGTGAGGGTGGTCTTGCCGGAGGACTCCGGCCCGTACACCTCCACCACACGGCCACGCGGGAGACCGCCGACGCCGAGTGCCACGTCCAGTGCGGTCGACCCGGTGGGGATGACATCGATGGGGTCGTTCGGCTTGTCGCCGAGGCGCATGACCGCGCCCTTGCCGAACTGCCGTTCAATCTGTGCGAGCGCGGCGTCCAGCGCCTTCTCGCGGTCGTTACCTGCCATGGGCTCCACCCGGGATGTTTGAGTCGATCGCTTCACGTCCATGACGCTAGTCCCTGCCACTGACAATGCGCCTGGCCGTCGCTCCGAGCTGTGGAAAACCTCCGCGGATAACCGGCCCGGACCACCCATGAGAATGGATGTTCGATTTGCGTGTCAAGCGACACGCGGGGCCTCAGGTGCGATGTCTGCTCCGCAGCCAGGGCCGCCGCCGCGGCCCGTGCGCCCTCGGGTCCGTCACCGCGTACCGCTTCACGTACGCCCCGAAGAACCCCTGCAGCGTCGCGGTCACCGGGATCGCGACCAGCGCGCCGACCGCCCCCAGCAGCGCGGTACCGGCGATGACCGACCCGAAGGCGACGGCCGGGTGGATGTCCACGGTCCTCGCCGTGATCCGCGGCTGCAGCACGTAGTTCTCGAACTGCTGGTAGACCACGACGAAGCACAGCACCCACAGCGCGTCCCACGGATCCTCGGTGAACGCGATCAGCATCGGCAGCGCGCCCGCGAGATACGTCCCGACCGTCGGCACGAACTGCGACACCAGCCCCACCCACACCGCCAGCGCCGGGGCGTACGGCACCCCCAGCACCTGCAGCAGGACGTAGTGCGCGACGCCCGACACCAGGGCCATCAGCGCCCGCGAGTAGATGTACCCGCCCGTCTTGGCGACCGCGATCTCCCAGGCCCGCAGCACCTCCGCCTGCCGCGCAGGCGGCAGCACCGAGCACAGCGCCCGGCGCAGCCGCGGTCCGTCGGCCGCGAAGTAGAACGCGAACAGCACCACGGTGAGGAGCTGGAAGACGGCCCCGACGACCGTGGCCGACAGCCCCCACACGTTGCCCGCGCTGTTCTGCAGGTAGTTGCGCAGCCAGTCGGAGTGCAGCACGTTGTCCTGCAGCTTTCCGACGTCCAGCTTCGTGTGGAAGTTCCGGTTGAGCCACACCACGACGTCGTTCACGTACTGCGGGAAGTTGTCGGCGATCGTCGTGATCTGGTCCACGAGCAGCGAGCCGAGCGCCACCACGAACGCCGCGACCGCGATGATCGCCCCCAGCAGGACCAGCCCGGTGGCCACCCCGCGCCGCATCCCGCGCGCCGCCATCCAGTCCACCGCCGGCTCGATGGCCAGCGCGCCGAAGAACGCGATCAGGATGTTGATCAGCAGCCCGGTCACCTGGTGGAACGCCCAGCCGGCCAGCTGGAAGCAGCCCACCAGCGCCAGCGCCAGCAGCATCGCGCGCGGCAGCCACTGCGGCATCCCCGCACGCGGAGCCGGTGGCTCCTCCTCCTGAACGGTGCTTTCGCCGGTTCCTGACACGAACCCCAGTCTGAACGCGCGGGGCGGAAAGTCCGGGACCAACCCTCCGCGGTCTCAGCGCCGTCCGGCCGGCACATCCATCGCCGTACAGACCGCGCGCCACACGTCCTTGGCCTCCCACCCCGAGTCCAGCGCCTCCCGCACCGTCCGCCCGCCGAGCTCCGCCATCACATGATCCCGGGCGAACGAATCCGCATACCCCTCCCCGAACTGCACCCGCATCCGCTCCCAGAACACCGTCAACTTCATGCGCCCAGTATCCCGCGCCGCGAGAGGTGCGAAGGGGGGTCGGGCGGACGGGGGCGGAGGGTGAGCGCGAGGTGCGGGGTGCTGGGGCGGGTGTTGCAATGGCCGCAGGGCGCCGAGGCCCGTGGTGAGGAGAGGTGATGAGCGGCATCCCCATCACGCGGCAGCGCCGGCGGATTCTGGTGGGACGGCTGCTCCGCTCGGCGGCCTCGGCCGCGGTGCTCACCTGGATGTACTACCTGATGCCCCTGGACCGCGCACTCAACGCCACCACCGCCGTTCTGCTCACCCTGGGTCTGATCGCCTTCGGCAGCCTGATCGCCTGGCAGGTCGCCGCCGTCACTCATGCGGCGTATCCCGGGCTGCGCGCCATCGAGGCGCTGGCCACCGCCGTGCCGCTGTTCCTGCTGCTGTTCGCCTCGACGTACTTCCTGGTCGCCAGGGACCGGCCGTCGTCGTTCTCGGAGCCACTGAACCGGACCGACGCGCTCTACTTCACCGTCACGGTGTTCGCGACGGTCGGCTTCGGGGACATCACGCCCGTCAGCGAGCTCGGCCGTGTGCTGACCACGGTGCAGATGATCGCCGATCTGATCCTGGTGGGCCTGATCGCGAAAGTTCTCTTCGGCGCGGTCCGGATCGGGCTGCGGCGGCGGGAGACGGCATCGCACTCCCCGTCGGAACTCCCGGAGGACGGCCCATGACGGAACCGCAACCCCGGCCGGCCGCAGCCGACGGTGCGGCGCAGCCGGAGGAACCGGACCTGCTGCGGGGCATCCTACTGACGCCGGGCTACCTCAAGTCGCTCGTCTTCTGTGCCCTCATCGGCATCCCGGTGTCCCTCGCCGCGTTCTGGTTCCTCGTCGGGATGCACGAGTTCGGACACGTGCTGTGGGCCGACATCCCGCACGCCTGGGGCTGGGACACCGCTCCCTGGTGGTGGCCGCTGCCCCTCCTGGCGATCGCCGGTGTCTGCGTCGGCCTGATCGCCACGCACCTGCCGGGCGCAGGCGGCCACATCCCCTCCTCCGGTCTGCACGTCGGAGGCGCGTCGCCCATCGCGCTGCCCGGTGTGCTGCTCGCCGCGATGGCGAGTCTGCCGTTCGGCGCGGTCCTGGGACCCGAGGCGCCGCTGATCGCGCTCGGCAGCGGCCTGGCGCCGCTCTTCAGGAACCTCGTCCGGGGCGCGGCGACCCCGCAGAGCACGGCCCTCCTGGCCGCGGCCGGCGCCGCCGCGGCCATCGCGGCCATCTTCGGCAACCCGCTGATCGCGGCCGTGCTGCTCATCGAGGTGGCGGGCATCGGCGGTCCGCGGCTGTTCGCCGTCATGCTGCCCGCCCTGCTGTCCAGTGGCGTGGGGGCACTGGTGTTCACCGGCTTCGGACGGTGGACCGGGCTGCAGACCGGCAGCCTGGCGCTGAAGCTGCCCACCCCCTTTCCCCGGCTGGACGCGGGGGACGTCCTCTGGTCGCTGCTCATGGCCGTGGCCATCGGCACCCTCGTGCACCTGGTGCTGGGCACGGGCCGGCTGACCGCGGCGTTCGTCGCGGTACGGACGTTCCCCCGGACCGTGCTGTGCGCACTGGGCGCCGCGGCCTGCGCCGCCCTCTACGCGCTGATCACCGACCGCACGCCCGAGGAGGTCGCCTCGTCGGGCCAGGCCACACTGAGCGCGATGGCCACCGACCCGCACGCCTGGGGGATCGGGGCGCTCGTCGCCATCCTGCTGTTCAAGGGTGTTGCGTACGCGCTCTGTCTGGGCAGCCTGCGCGGCGGCCCGATCTTCCCCGCGCTCTTCCTGGGAGCCGCCGCGGGCGTCCTGTGCGCGCCTCTTCCGGGCCTGGGGCTCGTTCCGGCCCTGGCGGCGGGAATGGCGGCCTCGGCGGCCAGCGCCCTGCGGCTGCCGGTCAGCAGCGTGGTGCTCGTGGTCCTGCTGCTCGGCAGCTCCGCCATGATGCCGGTGGTGATCCTGGCGGCCGTCGTCGCCTTCGTCACCACGGAGCTGCTGCCTTCCTGGCCCGGTCCTGCACCGGCCGCCCCGGTCCCCGCCCCGTCCCCGTCCCCGGCTCCCGGAGCACAGCAGGGCCCGACGAAGGCCTGAGGAGCGCGCCGGAGACGTCAACTTCGGGGCGGGAGGATCCCGCACATGGGGGCTTGGGGTCGCACGGCCGGGTGCTCCCTCGTGACAGGCGTATGCAGTGCGCGGAAGGCGCCCTACTGTGCGGACATGCCAGGAACTCCCCTCGCGCGCGCCGAGCACTTCGTGTGGCTGACCGCGCGCGTGCTCGAGCAGCGCAGGTTCACCCACCACTTCCTCGACGGTTCGGACGCGGCGGTCGAGGCGGTCGAGACCGCGCTGAACGCGTACCGCAATGACGACGGCGGCTTCGGGCACGCCCTGGAGCCGGATCTGCGGGGGCCGGTGAGCCAGCCGCTGCACACGGCCCACGCGCTGCGCGTACTCGATGGGATCGGGCGGTGCGGGGGGCAGCGGGCGGAGCGGGTGTGCCGGTATCTGACGGAGGTGTCGACGGCGGAGGGAGCGCTGCCCGCGGTGCATCCGTCGCTGCGGGGCTATCCGGCGGCACCGTGGATCCCGGTCGTCGAGGCGCCGAAGGGCGCGCTGCTCGCGACGGGTCCTGTGGTGGGAACGCTGCACGGCAACGGGGTGTGGCACGCGTGGCTGTTCCGGGCCACGGACTTCTGCTGGGCGGCGATCGAGGCGCTGGACGCGACGCATCCGTACGAGGTCGAGGCGGCGGTGGCGTTCCTGGACGCCGTCCCCGACCGGGCGCGGGCGCGGGACGCGGCGCACCGGCTGGGGAAGCTGGTGCGCGAGCAGCAGCTGGTGGTGCTGGATCCGGACCGCGCGGACCGGTATCCGCTGCCCGCCGGATACGCGCCGGGCGAGTACCACTTCGCGTACGACTACGCGCGTGGCCCGGATTCGCTGGCCCGGCAGTGGTTCACCGACGCCGAGCTGGAGCGGTCGCTGGACTTCCTGGCAGCGGAGCAGGGCGAGGACGGCGGCTGGCCGATGCGCTGGCGCGCGTGGGCGCCGGGCACCCGGCTGGAGTGGCGGCCGATCATCACCATCGAGGCCCTGCGGACTCTGCGCGCCTACGGACGCCCCATCATCTGAAACGTGTTCGGGTGGTTCGCTCAGCCGGTCAGGGCCCGTACGGCGGCGGTCACCAGGACCGCCGCGCCGATGACGACCAGGAACGGCGCGCGCAGCAGCAGCGCCACCGCCGCGGCGGCGAGCCCGGCCGCGCGGGCGTCGACGACGAGTTTCAGCTCGCTGGTGCTGAACGTCTGCAGCGCGGTGAGGGCGGCGAGCAGGGCGAGCGGGACGAGGGCGGCGAGCCGCTTCACCAGCGGCCGCTCCAGGATCCCGGCGGGCACGGAGAGGCCGAGCAGCTTCACCGCGTAGCAGCCGAAGGCGGTCACACCGATCGCGATCCAGGTGGTCATCGGTCCTTCTCCGTCCGCTGTGCGGTGGTGGTGGTAGCCGTGGTGGCAGTGGTGGCCTTGGTTGCAGCGGTGGCCTCGATGGCGTCCTCGCGTGCCGTCCCGCGGCGCCCGGCGACCAGGACGATCGGTGCGGCGAGAGCCGCGACGAGTACCGGCACCCCGGCGGGCAGCAGCGGCAGACAGGCCAGGGCGAGGATGACGGCGAGCCCGGCCACCGTGCGCTCACGGCGGCCCTTCAGCATGGGCGCGAGCAGCGCGAGGAAGACGGCGGGACCTGCCGCGTCCAGCCCCCAGCCGGCCGGATCGCCCAGCGCGGAGGCGCCGAGCGCGCCCAGGAGCGTGGTCAGGTTCCACAGCAGGTAGATGGTGACGCCGGTGACGGTGAAGCCGAGCCGCGCGCTGCGCCGGTCGGGCTGCGCCAGGGTCACGGCGGAGGTCTCGTCGATCACCCACTGGGCGGCGAACGGGCGCACGGCCCGGGGGAGGCGCAGCAGCTGAGACAGCCGCAGCCCGTAGAACGCGTTGCGCGCGCCGAGGAAGAACGCGCCGGCGGCCGCCGCGAACGGGCTGCCGCCCGCACCCAGCGCGCCGACCAGGGCGAACTGCGAGGCGCCGCTGAAGACCAGCAGGGAGAGCGCGCAGGTCTGCGCGACCGTCAGCCCTGCCCCGGCCGACGTCACGCCGAAGGCGAACCCCGACAGGCCGACGGCGACTCCGACGGCCAGCGCGTCACGGACCACGGCGGACGTCGGCCGCGTCGGCAGCTCCGACGGCTCCGACGCATCCGGGGACTCGGACGCCTCCGGGGACTCCGCCGGCTCCGCCTGAGAACTGGGTATGTGTGCTGCTCCTGTCACTCAACGAACGTTATGGAGCGAGGTCCTCGCCTGTCTTGTACGTTCTTGCGCGTTCGCGCCGGTAGGCGCCCGGGGGTACGCCCACGATGCGCGTGAAGTGCCGGTTCAGATGCGGCTGGTCGGTAAACCCCACCGCGAGTGCCGCTTCGGCGGGCGGGGTCCCCGTGTCGAGCATCCGGCGCGCCGCCCGCACCCGCTCGCCGGTCAGCCAGGCGTGCGGCGGCAGCCCGTAGGCGCCCTTGAACGCGCGCAGCAGCGCGAACGGCTTGGTGCCCAGTTCCGCGGCCAGCTGGTCCAGCGTCGGCGGGCACGCGATCCGCTCGACGAGCAGTTCCCTGGCCCGGCCGGCGGCGAGCGCACCGGCGGACGGCAGCGCGCCCGGCGCGGCCGGGTCCGCGCCGTAGCGGCGCAGCAGCCTGGCGACGGCGAGCCGCAGCAGGGTGTCGGCCGCGAGCGCGTTGTCTCGTTCCGCGGCGGCGTGGATGTCCGCGATCAGCCGGGCGCAGTCCGGGTCGTCGAGGACGGTGTCGGTGAACGCCGGGGTGCCGTGGGTGCCGTTCCGGCCGGTCGTCTCGGCCGCGACGGCCGCCACCACGTCGATGCTCGGGTAGAGGACGCGATAGCTCCAGCCGTCCGCCGTCCCCGCGTACGCGGAGTGCGGGGTCTCGGGATTGATGAGGACGACCCCGCCCGCGCCCGCGCGGAGGTCGCCGCCGGGCATGCCGATGCCCTCGACGCCCTTGGTGACCGTCGCGATCACGTATCCGTCGTGGGAGTGCCGGGAGAACGTGTGGCTGACGTACCGGGCGCGCAGCAGGTCCACGCCCGGCAGCTGCGGGTGCTGCCAGTGCCGTGCCTGCTCGGGTGCCGGTTCGCGTCGTGCCATGAACCCATTCTGCGTCCGGGCCGGGAACCCCGCGGAACGGCCCCGGCTCGGGTCCCGGCTCGCCTTCCGACGCGGGTTCCGACGCGGGTCCCGGCGCGGGTCCCGGGGCCGTTGTCAGTGGGGCGGGGCAGGATGGGGACATGTCGCGACGGAGCAGTCAGGGCAAGCCGGAACCGGAAGAGGACCCGGCCGCCGCCCTGGAGGCGTTCTCCCCGGCCACCCGCGCGTGGTTCACGGGAGCCTTCAGCGCGCCCACCGCCGCCCAGGCCGGTGCCTGGCGGGCGATCGGCGAGGGTTCCGACGTCCTGGTGGTCGCGCCGACCGGCTCCGGCAAGACGCTGGCCGCGTTCCTGGCCTCGCTGGACCGGCTGGCGAGCGTCCCGCCGCCCGCCGAGACCCAGCGCCGCTGCCGGGTGCTGTACGTGTCCCCGCTCAAGGCCCTCGCGGTCGATGTGGAGCGCAATCTGCGCAGCCCGCTCACGGGTCTGCGTCAGGAGTCCGTCCGGCTCGGTCTGCCCGAGCCCGAGGTCCGGGTCGGGATCCGCTCGGGGGACACCCCCGCCGCCGAACGCCGCACCCTGGTCACCCGCCCGCCGGACATCCTGATCACCACCCCCGAATCGCTCTTCCTGATGCTCACCTCGGCCGCCCGCGAGGCGCTGCGCGGTGTGGAGACGGTGATCCTGGACGAGGTGCACGCCGTCGCCGGCACGAAGCGGGGGGCCCATCTGGCCCTGTCGCTGGAGCGGCTGGACGAGCTGCTGGACCGGCCCGCCCGGCGGATCGGGCTGTCCGCGACGGTCCGGCCGGTCGAGGAGATCGCCCGCTATCTGTCGCCGCAGCGCAAGGTGACGATCGTCCAGCCGGCGTCGCAGAAGAAGTTCGACCTGTCGGTGGTCGTGCCCGTCGAGGACCTGGGCGAGCTGGGCGGCTCCCCCGTCGCGGATCACAGCGGGCCCGCGGCCGGAGCGGAGCAGCGGGCGTCGATCTGGCCGCATGTGGAGGAGCGGATCGCCGATCTGGTGCAGGCGCACCGCTCGACGATCGTGTTCGCCAACTCCCGCCGGCTGGCCGAGCGGCTGTGCAACCGCCTCAACGAGATCGCCTACGAGCGGGCCACCGGCGAACCGCTGCCCGACACCTCGCCGCCGGCCGAGATCATGGCCCAGTCGGGCGCCGCTCAGGGCGCGCCGCCGCTGATGGCCCGTGCGCACCACGGGTCGGTGTCCAAGGAGCAGCGCGCCCTCGTCGAGGAGGACCTCAAGGCCGGGCGGCTGCCCGCCGTGGTCGCGACGTCCAGTCTGGAACTGGGCATCGACATGGGCGCGGTCGATCTCGTCATCCAGGTGGAGTCACCGCCGTCCGTCGCCTCCGGGCTGCAGCGCGTCGGCCGGGCCGGGCACCAGGTGGGTGCCGTGTCGACGGGCGTGGTCTTCCCCAAGTACCGCGGTGACCTCGTGCAGGCGGCGGTCGTCACCGAGCGGATGCGGACCGGCTCCATCGAGTCCCTGCGCGTGCCGGCGAATCCGTTGGACGTCCTGGCGCAGCAGATCGTCGCCATGACCGCGCTCGACACCTGGGACGTGGACGAGCTGCTCGCCCTGGTGCGCCGGGCGGCGCCCTTCGCGGCGCTCCCGCACTCGGCGTACACGGCGGTGCTCGACATGCTGGGCGGCCGCTACCCCTCCGACGCCTTCGCCGAGCTGCGGCCGCGCATCGTCTGGGACCGGGTGGCGAACACGGTCGCCGGCCGCCCCGGAGCGCAGCGGCTGGCCGTGACCTCCGGCGGCACCATCCCGGACCGCGGGCTGTTCGGTGTGTTCCTGGCCGGCTCCGACCCGAAGAAGGGCGGCGGCCGGGTCGGTGAGCTGGACGAGGAGATGGTCTACGAGTCGCGGGTCGGCGATGTCTTCACGCTGGGCACCACCTCCTGGCGGATCGAGGACATCACCCGCGACCGGGTGCTCGTCTCGCCCGCGCCCGGGGTGCCGGGCCGGCTCCCCTTCTGGAAGGGCGACCAGCTGGGCCGCCCGCTGGAGCTCGGCCGGGCGGTGGGCGCGTTCGTCCGCGAGGTCGGGCGGCTGGGGCCCGAGGAGGCCCGCGAACGGCTGGCCGCGGCCGGGCTCGACACCTGGGCGACGGACAACGTGCTGGCCTATCTGTCGGAGCAGCGGCAGGCCTGCGGCCACATCCCCGACGACCGGACCATCGTCGTGGAGCGGTTCCGTGACGAGCTGGGCGACTGGCGGGTGGTGGTGCACTCCCCCTTCGGCGCGCAGGTGCACGCACCCTGGGCGCTGGCGCTGGGCGCCCGCCTCATGGAGCGGTACGGGCTGGACGCCCAGGTGATGCACGCCGACGACGGCATCGTGCTGCGACTGCCGGACGCGGATCTCATGGGTCTCGATCTGCTCGACACCGACACCAGCACCGGATTTGGCACCGGCACCGACACAAGCACAGGCAGCGACCCGGTCCGGGCGGGCGCGGAGTTCGACAGCGACCGGTCGCCGGTCGGCGCCGCGGACGTCGCCTTCGACAAGGGCGAGGTCGAGCAGCTGGTCACCGACCAGGTCGGCGGCTCCGCCCTGTTCGCCTCCCGCTTCCGCGAGTGCGCGGCCCGCGCCCTGCTGCTGCCCCGGCGCTCCCCCGGCAAGCGCACCCCGCTGTGGCAGCAGCGCCAGCGCGCCGCCCAGCTCCTCCAGGTCGCCTCGGACTTCGGCTCCTTCCCGATCGTCCTCGAAGCGGTCCGCGAGTGCCTGCAGGACGTCTTCGACGTGCCGGGTCTCGTCGAGCTGATGGGTGACATCGAGGCGCGCCGGGTGCGGTTGGTGGAGGTCACCACGCCCGAGCCCTCCCCCTTCGCCCGCTCGCTGCTCTTCGGCTACGTCGCACAGTTCCTCTACGAGGGGGACTCGCCGCTCGCCGAGCGCCGCGCCGCAGCCCTGTCGCTGGACTCCCGGCTGCTGGCCGAGCTGCTGGGCCAGGCCGAGCTGCGCGAGCTGCTGGACGGCGATGTCCTGGCCGAGCTGGAGCAGGAGCTGCAGTGGCTGACGGAGGACCGCCGGGTCAAGGACGCCGAAGGAGTCGCCGACCTGCTGCGGCTCCTCGGACCGCTCACCGAGGCCGAGTTGGCGGCGCGCGGCGCCGAGCCGGACTGGGCGGCGCACCTGGAGTCGGCGCGCCGCGCGATCCGGGTCCGGATCGCCGGCGGCGAGCACTGGGCGGCGGTCGAGGACGCCGGGCGGCTGCGGGACGCGCTGGGTACGGCACTGCCCGTCGGAGTCCCCGAGGCCTTCACCGAGCCGGTCAAGGACCCGCTCGGCGATCTGCTCGCCCGGTTCGCCCGCACCCACGGTCCGTTCACCTCCGTCGAGGCGGCGCGGCGGTTCGGTCTCGGCACGGCCGTGGTGGACGGTCTGCTGCAGCGGCTCGCCGCGGGCGGCCGCGTCGTCCAGGGCGAGTTCCGGCCGGGCGGCGCCGGCCACGAATGGTGCGACGCGGCGGTGCTGCGCCGGCTGCGGCGCCGCTCGCTGGCCGCGCTGCGGCACGAGGTGGAACCGGTGCCGCCCGCCACCCTGGCCACGTTCCTCCCCCAGTGGCAGCACGTCGGCACCCACAGCCTGCGCGGAATCGACGGGCTGGTCCGGGCCGTCGAGCAGCTGCAGGGCGCCGAGGTGCCCGCCTCCGCGCTGGAGAAGCTCGTGCTGCCGTCCCGGGTCTCCGGCTACACCCCGGCGATGCTGGACGAGCTGACCGCCTCCGGTGAGGTCCTGTGGTCCGGTGCGGGGGCGCTGCCCGGCAAGGACGGCTGGGTCTCGCTCCATCTCGCCGACACCGCTCCGCTGCTGCTCAAGGAGCCCCAGCCGCTCGAGCTCTCGCCGCTGCACCAGGCCGTCCTCGGCGCCCTGTCCGGCGGCTACGGGCTGTTCTTCCGGCAGATCGCCGACCAGGCGCGGGCCGCGGGTGAGGCCCCGTCCGACCCCGAGCTGGCGGACGCCGTCTGGGATCTGGCGTGGTCCGGGCGGCTGACCAACGACACCCTGGCCCCGCTGCGCGCCCTGCTCGGTTCCGGGCGCACCGCCGGGTCCACCGCGCACCGCGCACCGCGTTCGGTCCCCCGCGGGCGCTACGGTTCCCTCACCGGCCGGGTGCCACGCGCGACCGCGTCCCGCACCGGGCCCCCGACGACGGCGGGCCGCTGGTCGCTCGTCCCGCCCCCGGAGTCCGACCCGACACTGCGCGCCCACGCCCTGGTCCACACCCTGCTGGACCGCCATGGTGTCGTCACCCGCGGGGCGGTCGCCGCCGAAGGCGTCGAGGGCGGCTTCTCCGCCGCCTACCGGGTGCTGTCGGCCTTCGAGGAGACCGGCCAGACCCGGCGCGGATACGTGGTCGAAGGGCTCGGCGCCGCACAGTTCGCGATGGACGGCGCGGTCGACCGGCTGCGCGCCATCAACACCGCCCGCGACCGCGAGGAAGGCGCCCGCACCGGCCAGCGGGCCGTCGTCCTCGCCGCCGCCGACCCCGCCAACGCGTACGGCGCCGCCCTGCCCTGGCCAGCGCAGCCCGACGGCGTCACCCACAAGCCGGGCCGCAAGGCGGGCGCCCTGGTGGTCCTCGTCGACGGCGAGCTGGCCCTGTACGTGGAACGCGGCGGGAAGACGCTGCTCGCCTGGCCCGACGAGGAGGAGCGGCTGCGGGCCGCCGCGGACGCCCTCGCGCTGGCGGTCCGGGAGGGCGCGCTCGGCCGGCTCACCGTGGAGCGCACCAACGGGGAGTCGGCCCTCACCTCACCGCTGGGCCGCGCCCTGGAGACCGCGGGCTTCCACGCCACTCCGCGCGGTCTGCGGCTGCGGGGATGATGGGGAGGTGCCCGAAGGAGACACGGTCTGGCTGACCGCCCGCCGGCTCGACGAGGCCCTGGCGGGCCGGTCCCTCGTCCGCGCCGACCTGCGCGTGCCGCAGCTCGCCACCACCGACCTCGCGGACCGTCGCGTCACCGGGGTGATCGCGCGCGGCAAGCATCTGATGACGCGGTTCGACGGCGGTCTGACGCTCCACTCGCATCTGCGCATGGACGGCTCCTGGCATCTGTACGCGCCGGGCGACCGGTGGCGCGGCGGCCCCCTCCACCAGGTCCGCGCCGTACTGGAGACGCCCGCCCGGGTGGCGGTCGGCTACCGGCTGCCGGTGCTGGAGCTGCTGCCCACCGCCGAGGAGGACAGCGTCGTCGGCCATCTCGGCCCCGACCTGCTGGGCCCGGACTGGAATCCGGCCGAGGCCGTCGCGCGGCTGGGCGCCGAACCCGCCCGGCCGGTCGGCGAGGCGCTCCTGGACCAGCGCAATCTGGCGGGCGTCGGCAACGTCTACGTGTCGGAGCTCTGTTTTCTGCGCGGCATCACCCCCTGGACGCCGGTCGGCGAAGCCGGGCCGGAGAAGCTGGTGGCGCTCGCCAAGAAACTGCTGGAGGCGAACAAGGCCCGCCCCGGCCACATCACCACCGGGGACCTGCGGCGCGGCCGCACCCACTGGGTGTACGGCAGGGAGCACCGGCCGTGCCTGCGCTGCGGCACCGCCGTCCGCGTCGGGCAGCACGGACCGCCGGAACGGGCCCGCGTCGCCTACTGGTGTCCGCGCTGCCAGCGAGGCCCGCACCCGCACGCCAATTGACGGACCGTCAGATACGGTCGTACCGTCGCGTCATGCCCATGAAGGCGTACGACCTCACCGGACGCACCGCCCTGGTCACCGGCGCCGCGAGCGGGATCGGCCGCGCGTCCGCCGTTCTGCTGGCCCAAGCCGGCGCCACCGTCGTCTGCGCGGACCGCGACGGTCCCGGCGTGCGGGAGACCGCGGAACTGATCGAGAAGGCCGGCGGCGCCGCCCGCGCCCGGCAGCTGGACGTCACCGACCGGGCCCAGATCGCCGAGACCGTCGCCGAGACGGTCCGCGACCACGGGCGGCTGGACATCCTGGCGGCCATCGCGGGGATCATGCACAGCAGCAGCGTCCTGGAGACCGACGACGCCGATCTGGACCGCGTCCTCGGCGTCAACTTCAAAGGCGTGCTGCACAGCGCCCAGGAGGCGGCCCGCGTCATGACCGCCCAGCGGTCCGGCAGCATCATCACCATGGCCTCCGGCGCGATCGACACCGGCGCCCGCGGCCTGCTCTGCTACAGCGTCTCCAAAGCCGCCGTGGTGCAGCTCACCAAAACCCTGGCCGCCGAACTCGGCCCGCTCGGCATCCGCGCCAACGCCATCGCCCCGGGATTCATCCGCACCCCGATGACCTCCCACTACGGCACGGGGTCCGACGGATCCTTCGACGAGACCACCCAGGCGCGCGCCGAGGCGTCGCTCGTGCGGATGGCACCGCTGGGACGGGTCGGCACCCCCGAGGACGTGGCGGGGTCGGTGCTCTTCCTCGCCTCCGACGCCTCGGCCTTCACCACCGGCCAGATCCTCCGGCCGAACGGCGGGGTCGCCATGCCCTGGTAGCGGCCGCGCCCGGCACGAGCGGCGGTCCGCGGTACGGCGTGCAGCGGTATCAGGCCCAGCCCCCAGCCGCCCGCCAGCACGGCACTCTCGAGGGGCCCGGCCCGGTCGGGCTGCACGGCGAGCCGCAGCGCGGCCCACCACCACAGGACGCCCAGGCCCAGCGCGACGGTCCAGCGGACCGCCCTGCGGGACCACAGACTCCGGATGACCTGGAGCTGGAGCACGCGCATGGCCGCCTCCTTCGGAACCCCGAGGTTGCGGCGGAGAGCCCCGGGAGGCCCTCCGTACCAGGGTGCGATGCCCGGTTCCCAAGATCGCTAGCCCTCTGCCGACGCCCCCGCCCGGACGTTCACCCGATGGGAGCAGCACATCGCCACTGCCTGCGACGATACATCGACGCAACGTGACGAGCCGCCTATCGTAGACCGCTCCGGACCCCGGGCGCCAGGGCGTACGAGGCACGTGGGCCGCACAGCCCGGGGCACGCGGGACGCAGGAGGCGTCCGGGGCGCCCGGAGCGGCCGGGCCGCACCGCGGAGCACCAGGCCATCCCCGAGCGCCACAGACGCCCACCGAGCGCGGCGCCGGCGCTTGCCGCTACACGTTCTCGGCCTGGAACATCCAGTGGAACTTCTCCAGGTCCGCCGTGAGCCCGATGATGATGTCCTGCGAGACCGGGTCGGCGTCCGCCGTCGTCCCGATGCGCTCCCGCATCCGCTCGATCACCGAGTCGAGGGCCGCGATGAGGATGCCCACCGCCTGCGTGTCCTTGATCCAGCCGTCGGTGACCGTGTCGATCCCGCTGGTCTTCGAGACCGTGCCGGCCCGCCCGTCCGCCGTGACGCCGATCGCGGAGGCCCGCTCCGCCACCGTGTCGGCGTGCAGCCTGGCGGTGTCGACGACCTCGTCGAGCTGCAGATGGACCGAGCGGAAGCGCGGGCCCACCACGGTCCAGTGGACCTGTTTGGACACCAGCGCCAGATCCACGAGATCCACCAGAGCGCCCTGCAGCGCCTCACCGACGATCTTGCGCTGCTTCTCGGACAGCGGGCTCTTGACGACACTCATGCCGAATCCTCCTACTGGCGACGGGACTGACGAATGGTCCGTTAAACCCCGTTAAATCCGTATCGCCCACCCTGCCTCGTCCCGCCGCACCGTGCAAAAGCACGGGACCCCGGTCGGCAGTGCCGACCGGGGTCCCGGTACAAGAACTTCTGGAGTGACGGGCGGCTCAGGCCGCGACCACGTCAACGGCCTCAGCGGGCGCCTTCGGCGCCTTGATGGTGACCCGCTCGGTCGTCACAGATGTGACAGAGGTCACCGCACCCAACAGTGGTCGCATCGGCGCCGCGGAGGTCTCGGACGCCGCCGACTGGGCCAGCTCCGCGAGCGACAGATCATCGCTGACCTCGCGCATCACCTCGGACATCGGGACGTCCAGCGCGTCGCAGATCGCGGAGAGCAGCTCGGAGGATGCCTCCTTCTGCCCTCGCTCCACTTCGGACAGATAGCCCAGGGACACCCGGGCGGAAGAGGAGACCTCACGCAGAGTGCGGCCCTGACGTTGGCGCTGCCGACGCAGCACGTCACCCAACAGGCGACGGAGCAGGATCATCGGTGGCTCCCTCCTCGGACCGCGAATCCGGATCCTTCTTGCCCCACCGTACCGCCTCGGGCACCGGCCGTGCGGGGAGCGATGACGTGTTCACTCAGGGCTGCAAACATCCCATCCCCCCGTCTTCTTCCCTATCCTTCGCCCGCACCCCGGTCGTGAGGGACGGCACCCCTGTTGTGCGGGACGGCACCCCTGTCGTGAGGGACCGCTCCAGCAGAGCGAGTGCGGCGGTCACGCTGGCGGCACGGATCTCGGAGCGGCCGCCCTCCAGCCGCAGCGGGTTGACCGCCGAGCCGCCGGGACCGGCCACCGCCACGTACACCGTGCCGACCGGCCGCCCGTCCTGCGGCTCCGGTCCCGCGACGCCGGTGGTGGCCACGCCCCAGTCGGCTTCCAGTCTGCTCCGCACGCCCTCGGCCATCTCGAGGGCCACCTGAGGGTCGACCGCTCCTCGAGCGGCCAGCAGTCCGGCGTCCACGCCGAGCAGTACGTGCTTGAGTTCCGTCGCGTAGGCCGTCACCGAGCCGCGGAAGGTCCGGGAGGCTCCCGGGACGGACGTCAGCTCCGCGGCCAGCAGACCGCCGGTCAGCGACTCGGCGACCGCCAGGGTGAGCCCCCGGCCGTCGAGCAGTCGCAACACCTCGGCCGCTGTCATCCGTTCTGGTGACTCTGCCGCCGCGGGGAGGTCCGCCGTTCGCGCTCCGCGCCCGTTTCGCGCTCCGGGTCCGCGTCCATCGCGGCCTGAAGGTCGGGTTGAGCCTGAGACTTCGCCTGGCCGGGCTTCCCTTGGGTGGGCTTCCCCTGGGTGGGCTTCCCCTGCGCGGCCGCGCGCTCGCGCTGCGCGGCGAGGCCGGCCCGGCGCAGCACGACGGCCTGCCGGATGTAGTCGAGCCCGGTGAGGACGGTCAGCACGACGGCCGCGGCCATCGCCCAGGCCCGCAGCGTCGCCAGCGGCCCGGTGAGGGCCAGGATGTACATGCCGACCGCGATGCCCTGCGTCAGCGTCTTGAGCTTGCCGCCGCGGCTGGCCGGGATCACTCCGTGCCGGATCACCCAGAAGCGCATCAGCGTGATGCCGATCTCCCGGAAGAGGATCACTCCGGTCACCCACCACGGCAGGTCGCCCAGCGCGGACAGCCCGACGAGCGCGGCGCCCATGATCGCCTTGTCGGCGATGGGGTCGGCGATCTTGCCGAAGTCGGTGACCAGCCCGTACCGCCGGGCCAGTTCCCCGTCGAAGAGGTCGGTGATCATCGCGATGGCGAACGCCGCCCAGGCGAACGAACGCCAGGCGGGGTCGTGGCCGCCGTCGTGGATCAGCAGCATGACGAAGCCGGGAACCAGCACCAGCCGCATCATCGTGAGCAGGTTGGCGATGTTCCAGAGCCCGGCCTGGCCGACCACGGGATCGCCCATGTGGTCCGGGGTGGCCGCAGCCGGCACGGGGACTCCGGTCATCTGCCCACCTCCTCCACAGAACAGTCGCCCCCGGTGAGGGGTTCCGCGATGAGGTCGACACCCTCGGTGTCGATCACCTTCGCGGTTACCATCATGCCCGGCTTCAGGCCCTCGCAGGAGGTCAGCGTGGTCGAACCGTCCGTTTCCGGCGCCTGGTGGTCGGCGCGGCCGACCGCCTCACCGGTCTCCTCGTCGATGGACTCGACCAGCACCCGCACCGTGGAGCCGAGCCGCTCCAGGGCGCGCTGAGCGGTCAGCTCCTCCGCGAGACGCGAGACCCGGGCCAGCCGCTGGGCGACGGTGTCCTCGTCGAGCTTGTCGCCGTAGCCGGCGGCCTCGGTGCCGTCCTCGTCCGAGTACCCGAAGACCCCGATGGCGTCGAGCCGCGCGGAGCTGAGGAAGCGTTCCAGCTCCTCCAGGTCCGCCTCGGTCTCGCCGGGGAAGCCGACGATGAAGTTGGAGCGGACACCGGCCTCCGGGGCCTTGCCGCGGATGGTGCCGAGCAGTTCCAGGAAGCTCTCGGTGCTGCCGAAGCGGCGCATCGCGCGCAGCACGCCGGGCGCCGAGTGCTGGAAGGACAGGTCGAAGTACGGCATGACCTTGTCGGTCGAGGTCAGGGCGTCGATCAGGCCGGGGCGCATCTCGGCGGGCTGCAGGTAGCTGACCCGGATCCGCTCGATGCCCGGGACGGCCGCCAGCTCGGGCAGCAGCGTCTCCAGCAGCCGGATGTCGCCGAGGTCCTTGCCGTACGAGGTGTTGTTCTCGCTGACCAGCATGACCTCGCTGACGCCCTGGTCGGCGAGCCAGCGCGTCTCGCCGAGGACGTCCGAGGGGCGGCGGGAGATGAACGAGCCGCGGAAGGACGGGATGGCGCAGAACGAGCAGCGGCGGTCGCAGCCGGAGGCCAGCTTCACCGAGGCGACCGGGCTGTCGTCCAGGCGGCGGCGCAGCGGTGCGCGCGGCCCCGAGGCGGGGGCGACGCCCTCGGGGAGGTCGGCCGGCGCGGGGGCCGGGGCCTCCTGCGCGTGGCCGGGCAGCGCCACCGCGGCGCCCTGCCGCTCTGCGGGGCTGATCGGCAGCAGCTTGCGGCGGTCGCGCGGGGTGTGCGAGGCGTGCACGCCGCCGGACAGGATGGTCTGGAGGCGGTCGGAGATGTCCGTGTAGTCGTCGAAGCCGAGCACCGCGTCGGCCTCGGGCAGGGCCTCGGAGAGCTCCTTGCCGTACCGCTCGGCCATGCAGCCGACCGCGACGACCGCCTGGGTGCGGCCATGACCCTTGAGGTCATTGGCCTCCAGGAGGGCGTCCACGGAGTCCTTCTTGGCGGCGTCGACGAAGCCGCAGGTGTTGACCACGGCGACGTCGGCGTCCGCGGCGTCATCCACCAGCTGCCAGCCGTCCGCCGCCAGACGGCCGGCGAGCTCCTCGGAATCCACCTCATTGCGGGCGCAGCCGAGCGTGACAAGGGCGACGGTACGGGGTTCGGGCATAGGCTCAGCCTACTTTGTCCCAGCCGTCCCTCTTACGTTCACCCGGCCTGGGGGTCTCCGGGGGTGAAGGTGAGCCGTACGACCTGGCCGTCCGTGCCCGCGGGACCGAGGTCCTTGCCGTTGACGAAGAGCTTGATGGCGCCCGCGTCACCGATCACCAACTTGATCTTCTTGTCGTCGGTGAAGGTCTTGGCGTCGCCCTTCTCCAGGTTCCCGGCGAAGAGCGGCTTGCCGGTGCTGTCCGTGGCCTGGATCCAGCTCTTGCCGACGTCCGCGGTCAGCTTCACCGTCACCTTGCCCACCGGGGCGGCCGCGATCGCGCTGTTCGACGGCTCGGGCTTGGGGTCGGCGGGCTTGGGGCTGGGCTTGGCCGTGGTGGCGGTCACCGAGGGCTTGGCGGCGGCCGACGGCGAGTTTCCGCCGGAGCCGTTGAACGCGGTGAAGCCCACGAACCCGACGACCGCGACGATCGCCGCGACCATCGCCGCGGTCCAGTTCGGACGGCGGCGGTCCGGGCGGATCCGCTCCGCCTCGTAGAGCGGCGCGACGGGGACCTGGGTGGTGGCGCCACCGTGCTCGTCCGCGTACTGCTGGACCAGCGGCTCGGGGTCGATCCCGACGGCGCGGGCGAGGTTGCGGATGTGACCGCGGGCGTAGATGTCGCCACCGCAACGGGAGAAGTCGTCCTGTTCGATGGCGAGCACGATGGGGGCGCGCACCCGCGTCGTGGAGCTGACCTCGTCAACGGTCAGTCCGGCGGCGAGGCGGGCCTGGGCAAGGGCACGACCGACGGAGGGCCGGTCGTCGGAGGGCGGGTTGCCGAGGGACACGAGGAAGCCTTTCAGGCTGCAGCCACCTGCTGGAAGTTCAGTCTAGGGGGGTAGCGAAAGTGTGGAGCAAGCGGACAGCCGGTCTTTGTCCGCCATCAGGATTGCCGGACCGTCTCTCACGGATCCGGCGCGCATGGACCTGACAGCCCGCGCGAGCCTGACAGTCGGCCATATGTCGTCCTCCTGCATCAACTTGACGCACGAACAGGAGAAACGGTTGCCCCGCGTGCTCTTACGAGTGAGCATCACCGCGGATGACGGCCAGTACCCCATCCAGTTCGTCCGCTTTGACCATGACATCCCGCGCCTTCGAACCTTCGCTCGGCCCGACGATTCCGCGCGATTCCATCAGATCCATGAGCCTGCCCGCCTTGGCGAATCCCACACGCAACTTCCGCTGCAGCATCGAGGTCGAGCCGAACTGGGTGGAGACGACCAGCTCCGCCGCCTGGCACAACAGGTCCAGGTCATCGCCGATCTCCTCGTCGACCTCCCGCTTGGGCGCCGTGCCGACCGCCACGTCGGTCCGGTAGGTCGGCGTGAGCTGCGCCTTGCAGTGCTCGACGATCTTGGCGATCTCCTCCTCGGTGACGAAGGCGCCCTGCATACGGGTCGGCTTGTTCGCACCCATCGGGAGGAAGAGCCCGTCGCCCCTGCCGATCAGCTTCTCGGCGCCGTTCTGGTCCAGGATGACCCGGCTGTCGGCGAGCGAGGAGGTGGAGAAGGCCAGTCGCGACGGCACGTTCGCCTTGATCAGACCGGTGACGACGTCGACGCTGGGCCGCTGGGTGGCCAGCACCAGGTGGATCCCGGCGGCGCGGGCCAGCTGCGTGATGCGGACGATCGAGTCCTCCACATCGCGCGGCGCGACCATCATCAGGTCGGCCAGCTCGTCCACGATCACCAGCAGGTACGGGTACGGCGACAGCTCGCGCTCGCTGCCCGGCAACGGCTGGGTCTTGCCGGAGCGGACCGCCGCGTTGAAGTCGTCGATGTGCCGGAAGCCGAAGGCCGCCAGGTCGTCGTAGCGCAGGTCCATCTCGCGGACCACCCACTGCAGGGCCTCCGCGGCCCGCTTCGGGTTGGTGATGATCGGCGTGATCAGGTGCGGGATGCCCTCGTACGCGGTCAGCTCGACGCGCTTGGGGTCCACCAGCACCATCCGGACCTCGTCCGGGGTGGCGCGGCACATGATCGAGGTGATGAGGCCGTTGATGCAGGACGACTTTCCCGACCCGGTCGCGCCGGCGACCAGGATGTGCGGCATCTTGGCGAGGTTCGCCATGACGTACCCGCCCTCGACGTCCTTGCCGAGCGCCACCGTCATCGGGTGCTCCTCGCCGGCCGCCGCCGCGGAGCGCAGCACGTCGCCGACGTTGACCATCTCGCGGTCGCTGTTCGGGATCTCGATGCCGACCGCCGACTTGCCGGGGATCGGGCTGATGATCCGGACGTCCGGGCTGGCGACGGAGTACGCGATGTTCTTGGCCAGTGCCGTGATCCGCTCGACCTTGACCGCCGAGCCCAGCTCGATCTCGTAGCGGGTGACCGTCGGGCCGCGGGTGAAGCCGGTGACCGTGGCGTCGACCTTGAACTCGGTGAACACCTGCTGAAGTGAGGCGACCACCGCGTCGTTCGCGGCGCTGCGGGTACGGCCGGGGCCGCCGCGTTTCAGCAGGTCTAGCGAGGGCAGCGAGTACGTGATGTCGCCGGACAGCTGGAGCTGCTCGGCGCGCGGCGGGAGCGGGTCCACCGGGTCGACGGTCTTCTTGGTCAGGTCGGGGACGCCGGAGCCGGTCGACGGCTCGGCGGTGTCCTCGGCGCGGGCCGCGGGCACGCCCGATCCGGTGCCGGACCCCGTCTTGACGCTGTTGCTGAGACCGGCGAGCAGCGGTGACGGCTGCACGCCGTGCAGCACGGCGCCGTCCAGCGCCGCGGCCGCGGCGGCCGCCACGTCCACCGCGTCCATCCCGGAGGCGGCCGCGTAGTCCTGCTGGCCGGGCTCGGGCCTGCGCCGCGGGCGGCGGCGCGGCCGGGGCTCGTCGGCCTCCTCGTCGCCGAACTCCCCCAGCGCCGCCAGTTCCTCCATGCCCTGGTCGTGCTTGGTGAAGCGCAGCGGGGACCGGCGGCGCGGGTAGTCCTCCGCCGGTTCCGGGTCCTCCTCGAACAGCTCCTCCATCGGCACCGCGTCCAGGTCCGGCGGTGCCTCGTACAGGCCGAGCTTGGTGCCGAGCAGCCGCAGCCGCTGCGGAATCGCGTTGACCGGGGTGGCCGTGACGACCAGCAGCCCGAAGACGGTGATGAGCAGCAGCAGCGGTACGGCGAGCGCCGAGCCGACCGTGTAGAGCAGCGGCGACGCGGCCGCCCAGCCGATGAGGCCGCCGGCGTCGCGCAGCGCCTCGGCTCCCGCGTCCCGGCTCGGCGAACCGCAGGCCAGGTGGACCAGGCCGAGGGCGCCGAGCACCAGGGTGGACAGCCCGATGACGATCCGCCCGTTGGCCTCGGGCTGCTCCGGGTGCCGCATCAGCCGGACCGCGACGACGCCGATCAGTATCGGCACCAGCAGATCGAGCCGGCCGAAGGCGCCGGTGACGAGCATCTCCACGAGATCGCCGACCGGGCCGCGCAGATTGGACCAGGTGCCCGCGGCCACGACCAGCGTCAGACCGAGCAGCAGCAGCGCCACGCCGTCCTTGCGGTGCGCGGGGTCGAGGCCGCGTGCTCCGCGCCCTATGCCGCGGAACACCGCGCCGATGCCGTGGGCGACGCCGAGCCACAGGGCGCGCGTCATCCGGTACACACCACCGGTGGGTGACGGGGCCACTCGGGGAGCGGGCTTGGGAGCGGCCCCCTTCGCCGCACGGGGGGCCGCCGCCTTCTTGGCAGGTGGTTTCTTCGCTGCGGTCTTCTTCGCCGCGGTTTTCTTGGCCGCAGGCTTCGCCGGAGCTTTCTTGGCAGTGCCGCCGGGCGTACGTGAGGCCATGGTGCCGAGATTACCTCCGAAGACCCGGCTGGACACGCGTGCGTCGGATACCCCCGTCCGTGTCGCGCCTCGGGTGGGCCAAGGGTGACGCAGCGTCAACGGCGGGGGTTCCGCTCAGTCCTGTGGGGGATACCTGACGCCGCCGTCGCCGGTGCCCGGCTCCAGAGCGTCCAACGCCCGCCGCAGACCGGTGAGCTTGCGCTCCAGATGCGCGGCGGTCGCCACCGCGGCCGCGTCCGCCGACTCGTCGAGCTGCTTCGACAGCGCCTCGGCCTGCTCCTCGACGGCGGCCAGCCGCGCGGAGAGCTCGGCGAGCAGCCCGGCAGGCTCCTTCGCCCCGTTGACGCCCACCGAAGCGCCCTGCTCCAGCTGGAGCCGCAGCAGCGCCGCCTGCTCCCGCAGCTGGCAGTTCTTCATGTAGAGCTCGACGAACACCGACACCTTGGCGCGCAGCACCCAGGGGTCGAAGGGTTTGGAGATGTAGTCGACCGCACCGGCCGCGTAACCGCGGAAGGTGTGGTGCGGGCCGTGGTTGATCGCCGTCAGGAAGATGATCGGGATGTCACGGGTCCGCTCGCGCCGCTTGATGTGGGCGGCGGTCTCGAAACCGTCCATGCCCGGCATCTGCACATCGAGCAGGATCACCGCGAAATCGTCCGTGAGCAGCGCCTTCAGCGCCTCTTCCCCGGATGCCGCCCGTACCAGCGTCTGATCCAGCGCCGAGAGGATCGCCTCCAGCGCCAGCAGATTCTCCGGCCGGTCGTCGACAAGAAGGATCTTGGCCTTCTGCACCATGGCCCGCCCTCCTCGTCCCGGCACCACGCTGGTGGCCGCCCCCGGGGACGACTCCCTTGCGCCGCCCGTCCTTGTGCCGGTCATGGTAGCCGCACCTGCCGTTCGCCACACCCTGTCACCGCCATGTCACTGTGCACGAAGCAGAAACGCTAGCGGAGACCAGAAGGTTCCCTGAATCCCGCCCCCTCACACCTGAATGGACACACGCCGTCAACAGTCCACCTTTCAACGGGGTGTTCCGCGGGCGTTCATCCACTGCTCCATGAGTGCCAGCAGGTGATCGGTGTCGACCGGCTTGGTGACATAGTCCGACGCTCCGGACTCGATGCTCTTCTCCCGGTCGCCCTTCATCGCCTTCGCCGTCAGCGCCAGGATCGGCAGTCCGGCGAACTGCGGCATCCTGCGGATCGCCGTCGTCGTCGCATACCCGTCCATCTCCGGCATCATGATGTCCATCAGGACGATCGCGACATCGTCGTGCTGTTCCAGGACCTCGATCCCCTCGCGGCCGTTCTCCGCGTAGAGCACCGTCAGCCCGTGCTGCTCCAGCACGCTGGTCAGCGCGAAGACATTGCGGATGTCGTCGTCGACGATGAGCACCTTCTCGCCGTTGAACCCGCCCGCGAAGCGCGCGTACCCGTCGGAGTGCGTGCCGTCCACCCAGGACTCCTCCGCGGGCAGCGCGGCGGGCTGGCCCGGGAGCGACTGCAGCTGCGGGGGCGCCGAGCGGCGGCGCAGCCGGGACAGGCTGCTGCCGGCGAGGCGGTTGCGGGTGGGCGCGTGGTGCTCCGACTCGCTGATCACCTCGCCGCCGGGCAGCTGCGGGTAGCCGTGCGGCGGCAGTTCACTGCTGCTGAGCGGCAGGTACAGGGTGAACGTCGAGCCGCGGCCGGGCTGGCTGTCCGCGTGGATCTCCCCGCCCAGCAGCCGGGCGATCTCCCGGCTGATCGACAGGCCCAGGCCGGTGCCGCCGTACTTGCGGCTGGTGGTGCCGTCGGCCTGCTTGAACGCCTCGAAGATCACCCGCATCTTGCTCGCCGCGATCCCGATCCCGGTGTCGGTGACGGAGAACGCGATCAGCGGCTGGTCCGCGTCGCGCAGCGCCCCGGACTCCAGCAGCTGCTCGCGGATCGACTGCGGGACCTCGGGACCCGCCGGCCGGATGACCAGCTCGACGGAACCGCTGTCGGTGAACTTGACCGCGTTGGAGAGCAGGTTGCGCAGCACCTGCAGCAGCCGCTGCTCGTCCGTGTGCAGGGTGACCGGGAGCTCCGGCGAGACCCGGACCGAGAAGTCCAGGCCCTTCTCGGCGGTCAGCGGACGGAACGTCGCCTCGACGTAGTCGACGAGCTGCACCAGGGCGATACGGGTCGGGCTGACGTCCATCTTGCCCGCCTCGACCTTCGACAGGTCGAGGATGTCGTTGATGAGCTGCAGCAGGTCCGAACCCGCCCCGTGGATCGTCTCGGAGAACTCGACCTGCTTCGACGACAGGTTCCCGTCGGCGTTGTCGGCGAGCAGCTTGGCCAGGATCAGCAGCGAGTTGAGCGGGGTGCGCAGCTCGTGCGACATGTTGGCCAGGAACTCGGACTTGTAGCGCATCGAGACCGCGAGCTGCTCGGCGCGCTCCTCCAGGACCTGCCGGGCCTCCTCGATCTCGGTGTTCTTCACCTCGATGTCGCGGTTCTGCCGGGCCAGCAGCTCGGCCTTCTCCTCCAGCTCGGCGTTGGACAGCTGCAGCGCCTTCTGCCGGTTCTCCAGCTCGCCGGACCGCTCCTTGAGCTGCTCGGTCAGCTCCTGGGACTGCTCGAGCAGCCCCTCGGTCTTGGTGTTGACGCTGATCGTGTTCACGCTGATCGCGATGATGTCGGTGATCTGGCTGAGGAAGTCCTTCTGGATCTGGGTGAACTGCTGGAACGCGGCCAGTTCGATCACGCCCAGGATCCGGTCCTCGAACAGCACCGGCAGGACGATGACGTGCGCCGGGGGCGCCTCACCGAGCCCCGAGACGATCTTCAGATACCCCGGCGGCACGTTCTCGATCAGGATCGACCGCTTCTCGATCGCGGCCTGCCCGATCAGCGCCTCACCGGGCAGGAACGTGGTCGGCATGGAGCGCTTGGAGAAGCCGTACGACCCGACGAGCCGCAGCTCGTACGCGTCCTCGTCCTCCCCCGAGCCGATCTCGGTGCCGTCGCCGATCTCCTCGGCGAGGAAGAACGCGCCGTGCTGCGCGGAGACCACCGGGGTCAGCTCGCTCATGATCAGCGCGGCCACGTCGCCCAGCTCCCGGCGGCCCTGCATCAGGCCGGAGATACGGGCCAGGTTGCCCTTGAGCCAGTCCTGCTCCTTGTTGGCGAGCGTGGTCTCCCGGAGGCGCACGATCATCGTGTTGATGTAGTCCTGGAGTTCCAGGATCTCGCCGGCCGCGTCCACGTCGATGCGGAGATTGAGGTCGCCGCGGGTCACCGCGGTGGCCACCTGCGCGATGTTGCGGACCTGGCTGGTGAGGTTGTTGGCCATCAGGTTCACCGATTCGGTGAGGTCCTTCCAGATGCCGGAGACGTCCGGCACACGGGCCTGGCCGCCCAGCCGGCCCTCGGTACCCACCTCGCGCGCCACCCGGGTGACCTCGTCACCGAAGGCGGACAGCTGGCCGACCATCGTGTTGATGGTCGTCTTCAGCTCCAGGATCTCGCCGCGAGCGTCCACGTCGATCTTCTTGGACAGGTCGCCGCGGGCGACCGCGGTCGTCACCATGGCGATGTTGCGGACCTGTCCGGTCAGGTTGGACGCCATGCCGTTCACCGATTCGGTGAGGTCCTTCCACGTGCCGGCGACGCCGGGTACGCGGGCCTGGCCGCCGAGGATGCCCTCGGTGCCGACCTCGCGGGCGACGCGGGTGACCTCGTCACCGAACGCCGACAGCGTGTCGACCATCGTGTTGATCGTTTCTGCGAGCTGGGCGACCTCGCCGCGCGCCTCGACGGTGATCTTCTTGGTGAGATCGCCGTTGGCGACCGCGGTGGCGACCGCGGCGATCGAACGCACCTGATTGGTCAGGTTGTTGGCCATCAGGTTGACGTTGTCGGTCAGGTCCTTCCAGATGCCCGACACGTCGCGCACCCTGGCCTGCCCGCCCAACTGGCCCTCGGTACCCACCTCGCGGGCGACGCGGGTGACCTCGTCACCGAACGCCGACAGGGTGTCCACCATCGTGTTGACGGTGGTGACCAGGGCGAGGATCTCGCCCTTGGCGTCGACGGTGATCTTCTTCGACAGATCGCCGCTGGCGACCGCCGTCGTGACCTCCGCGATGTTGCGGACCTGGCTCGTCAGGTTGTTGGCCATGAAGTTGACGGACTGCGTGAGGTCCTTCCACGTGCCGCTCACGCCCTTGACCTCGGCCTGGCCGCCCAGGATCCCCTCGGTACCCACTTCGCGGGCCACCCGGGTCACCTGCTCCGCGAAGGACGACAGCTGGTCGACCATCGTGTTCAGGGTGTTCTTCAGCTCGAGGATCTCGCCGCGGGCGTCCACGTCGATCTTCTGCGACAGGTCGCCGCGCGCCACCGCCGTAGCGACCTGCGCGATGTTGCGGACCTGGGCGGTCAGGTTCCCCGCCATGCCGTTCACCGAATCGGTCAGATCGCGCCACACACCGGCGACGCCGGGCACCTGCGCCTGACCGCCGAGCCGGCCCTCGGTACCCACGTCGCGCGCGACGCGGGTCACCTGGTCGGCGAACGAGGACAGCTGGTCGACCATCGTGTTGATGGTGTTCTTCAGCTCCAGGATCTCGCCCCGGGCGTCCACGTCGATCTTCTGCGACAGGTCGCCGCGCGCCACCGCCGTCGTCACCTGGGCGATCTGCCGTACCTGGGACGTCAGGTTGCCCGCCATGAAGTTGACGGAGTCCGTCAGGTCCTTCCAGGTGCCGGCGACGCCGTCCACCCGCGCCTGGCCGCCGAGCCGGCCCTCCGTGCCCACGTCCCGCGCCATCCGGGTCACCTGGGCCGCGAAGGACGACAGCTGGTCGACCATGCGGTTCACGGTGTTCTTCAGCTCCAGCATCTCGCCGGAGACGTCCACCGTGACCTTCTGCGACAGGTCGCCGTTGGCGACCGCCGTCGTCACCTGCGCGATGTTGCGGACCTGGCCCGTCAGGTTGCGGAAGGCGGTGTTCACCGAGTCGGTGAGGTCCTTCCACGTACCGGCCGCGCCCGGCACCTGCGCCTGACCGCCCAGCTCGCCCTCGACGCCGACCTCGCGCGCCACCCGCGTCACTTCCGCGCCGAAGGAGGACAGCTGGTCCACCATCGTGTTCACGGTGTTCTTGAGCTCCAGCATCTCGCCGGAGACGTCCACGGTCACCTTCTGCGACAGGTCGCCGTTGGCGACCGCCGTCGTCACCTGCGCGATGTCCCGCACCTGCGCGGTGAGGTTGCGGAAGGCGGTGTTCACCGAGTCGGTGAGGTCCTTCC
The DNA here is from genome assembly GCF_023701715.1 of Streptomyces sp. RKAG337. NCBI lineage: Bacteria > Bacillati > Actinomycetota > Actinomycetes > Kitasatosporales > Streptomycetaceae > Streptomyces > Streptomyces sp. RKAG337. Next base: position 1,786,535 of record NZ_JAJOZA010000001.1, read on the forward strand.
ACGTCCCCGCCGCTCCCGGCACCTGCGCCTGACCGCCCAGCAGCCCCTCGGCGCCGACCTCGCCCGCCACCCGGGTCACCTCGTCGGCGAACGTCCGCAGCGTCTCGGTCATCGCGTTGATCGTCTCGGCGAGCTGCGCGACCTCGCCGCGCGCCCCGATGGTGATCTTCTGCGACAGATCGCCGTTGGCGACCGCCGCCGTCACCTGCGCGATGTCCCGCACCTGGGCCGTCAGATTCCCGGCCATGAGGTTGACGGAGTCCGTCAGGTCCTTCCACACCCCGGCGACGTCCGGCACCTGCGCCTGACCGCCGAGCTCGCCCTCCGTACCGACCTCACGGGCGACGCGGGTCACCTCGGAGGCGAACGACGACAGCTGGTCCACCATCGTGTTGACAGTGTTCTTCAGCTCCAGCATCTCGCCGGCCACGTGAACCGTGACCTTCCGGGACAGGTCACCCTTGGCGACCGCCGTCGTCACGAGAGCGATGTCACGTACCTGGGCGGTGAGCCGGGACGCCATCGTGTTGACGGAATCCGTCAGGTCCTTCCACGAACCGGACATACCGCGCACCTTGGCCTGGCCGCCGAGTTTGCCCTCGGTGCCGACCTCGCTGGCGACGCGGGTCACCTCGTCGGTGAACGCGGACAACTGGTCCACCAGGCCGTTGACCGTCCGGCCGACCTTGAGGAACTCACCGCGCAGCGGGTGCGCGGAACCGTCCGCGCCCTGCGACCGCAGGTCCATCCGCTGTTCCAGATCGCCCTCCGCGACCGCCGACAGCACCCTTCCGACCTCGGAGACCGGCCGGACGAGATCGTCGACCAGCGCGTTGGACGCGTCGATCGCCGCCGCCCAGGAGCCCTCGCAGGCGCCGGTCTCCAGCCGCTCCGTGAGCTTTCCCTCACGGCCGACCACCCGGCGCACCCGCGCCAGCTCACCCGTCAGATGCTGATTACGGTCGGCGACCTCGTTGAAGACGGCGGAGATCTCCGCCATCAGCCCGTCTCCCGACACCGTCAACCGCTTGCGGAAGTTGCCGTCCCTCATGGACGCCAACGCCGCCAGAAGTCTGTACAAGGCAGCCGAATCCACCTCGATGGTCCCGTTGGCGCGGGATCGCGCGTTCTTTGCACGCGAAACTGCACCGCGCGTCGATGCGCTGGACTCCACCGTGTCCCTCCCGGAGGGTCGACCAAACTGCTCGTGAACTGCCTCTTAGACATGCCCAGTGTTTCACCATGCCTGCGCATGGCCATAACAGTTCGGCAGCTTCGCATATGACCTGTCGCACGATCGGGGCAGAAACACCCGGAACCAGCGCACACGCCATCAGCAGAGGTAAGTAACCTGGCATCCGGTTGCCCGCCACAGACCGGGCCTACACCTCACGGGGGCCGCCGGTGACGGCGCAGGGAATCGAGAGCGAGACCGACGACAGCGTCCTGGGGCGCACAAGGAGTTCTGTGATCACGGCGCGGGCAGCGGCCACCTTCCAGCCGGTGGGGCGATCGGTCGCCGTCGCGCGCGCCTTCGTCCGCGACACCCTGCAGGGCTGGGGCTTCTCCGACATCGTCGACGACGCTGTCGTCCTGACCAGCGAACTCGTCACGAATGCCGTGGTCCACGCCGGCACCGCCGCTGACGTACAGTGCCTGCGCTACGACACAGCGGTACGTGTCGAGGTCGCCGACCGGTACCCGGAGCGCGAGGTCCCGCTCCAGGACGCCGGCCTCCAGATCCGCAACCCGGACAGCGAAGGCGGCCGCGGCCTCGTCCTCTGCTCCGCCCTCGCCAGCCGCTGGGGCGTCGAGTACACCCCCGCCGCCAAGCACGTCTGGTTCCAGCTCGACCTGCCGGAGCGCTCCGCGGGCACCCGCGCCGCGAGCCCCGCGCTGCCGACCGCCGCCCTCCCGCTGACCGACGAGCGGGTCCGCGTCGCCGTGATCCAGGTCGACCGCCACGCCGTCGTCACGCGCTGGAACGACGACGCCACGGATCTGTTCGGTCACACCTCGGAGCAGATGATCGGCAAGCCCCTCACCGAGCTCACCGCGTGGCCGCAGACCCCCGGCACCGGCATCGGCCTCGCCGAGGCGCTGCTCCTCTCCCGCTGGGAGGGCACCTACGGGATACGGGGCGCCGACGGCCGCGTGCAGCCCGTGTACGGGTCCCATCTGCGGGTCCGCGACACCACCGGCGAGCCCTCCACCGTCTGTCTGCTGGTCCGCGCCGACGAGCGGGCCGTCCTGCAGAGCCCCTCGCGCGGCCCCGTCAACTCGGACGCCGCGTCCGGCGACCGTGGAAAGGCCGCGGACGCCTTCGAGGTGTTCATCGGCTCCCCGGCGCCCGACGACCTCGACGGGCTCCTGCAGCGCACCGTGGAGCGCGCCCGCGACATGCTCGACGGCGACGCCGCGTACCTGCTGCTCGCCACCGACGACGAGACGGAGCTGGAGGTGCGCGCCTCCACCGGCCTGCCCTCCGCCCGTCAGCGCTTCGCCCGCGTCCCCGTCGAGGCCGGCACCGGCCGCTACGGCAGCGCCAGGATGCCCGCCGTCCATGAGGACCTCAACGCCGTCCCCGGCGCCGTCCCGCTGCTCGCCGGCACCGGGATGCGCTCCATCGTCACCGTGCCGCTGAAGGTCGAGGGCCGGCTCACCGGCTCCCTCGGCGTCGCCGCCGAGGCCCCGGGCCGCTACTCCAACGAGGAAGCGCTGCGGCTGCAGTTCGCCGCCGACCGCATCGCGCTGGCCGTCGAGAGCGCCCGCCTCACCGAACTGGAACGGCTGCGCCGCGGCTCGCTGTCCTTCCTCGTCGAGGCCTCCGACCTGCTCGCGGGCACCCTGGAACGCGACCAGACGCTGGCCCTCATGGCCCAGATGACCGTTCCCACCCTGGCCAGTTGGTGTGCCGTCTACACCATCGCCGAACAGTCGGAACCCGAACTCGCCTTCGTGCTGCACGAGGACGAGGACCGGATCGACGGCATCAAGGCCCTGCTGGCGAAGCTCAACCCGCCCGCGCCGGAGCCCACGCCCGGCGCGCGCATCTGGACCGCGCCCTCCGACGCCGCCCACTCCACCGCGCTGCGCGCCTCGTTGCGCAGCCTCGGCCTCGGCGAGGCCGGCCGCCCGGCGACCGGACCCGGCACCGCGCTGGCGACCGCCGCCGCGGTCGGCGGTGAGACCGTGGTCCTGCCGCTCGTCGCCCGCAACCGCGTCATCGGCATGCTCACCCTCGGCAAGCCCGCGGACGAACGGTTCCGCCAGGAGATCCTCGAACTCGCCGAGGACCTCTCCCGCCGCGCCGCCCTCGCCCTGGACAACGCCCGTCTGTACAGCGAGCGCACGGCCATCAGCCAGGCCCTCCAGCGCAGCCTGCTGCCGCCGGGGCTGCCTCCCATCCCCGGCGTCGAGGTCGAGGTCATCTACCGGGCGGCCGGTGAGGGCAACGAGGTCGGCGGCGACTTCTACGACCTGTTCCCGATCCGCGACGGCTGCTGGGGCTTCGCCATCGGCGACGTCTGCGGCACCGGCCCGGAGGCCGCGGCCGTCACGGGTCTGGCCCGGCACGCGATCCGGCTCCTCGCCCGCGAGGGCTTCGGCGGCCCGGCAGTCCTGGAGCGGCTCAACGCCGCCATCCTGGACGAGGGCGCCCGCAGCCGCTTCCTGACCCTGCTCTACGGGGAGTTGTGGCCGCAGCCCGACGGCAGCGCCATCCTCAAGGTGGTCTGCGCAGGCCACCCGCTGCCGCTGCGACTGCGCCCGGACGGCACCGTGGAGTCCGCCGCCGACCCGCAGCCGCTCCTCGGCGTCCTGGAGGACCTGGAGCTCGTCGAACAGACGATCACGCTGGACCCGGGCGACGTCATGCTCTGTGTCACCGACGGGGTGACCGAACGCCGCGAGGGCACCCGCATGCTCGGTGACGACGGCCTCGCCGACGTCCTGGCCACCTGCACCGGCCTCACCGCCGGCGCGGTCGCCGCCCGGATCCAGCGAGCTGTGGAGCGCTTCGCCTCCGACGCGCCCTCGGACGACATGGCCATCCTCGCGATGCGCGTCCCCGCCCTGCCCGACAACTGACGGCACGGCAGGAACCCGCGGTGCCACGGGCACCGGCGGTCCGGACAACGAAAAGACCCCCGCCGTCAGGCGGGGGGTCTTTCTCTGCTGGGCCCCCATGCGGAATCGAACCGCAGACCTTCTCCTTACCATGGAGACGCTCTACCGACTGAGCTATAGGGGCTCGGTGTCGACAAGGAAAATCTTAACCCATGAAGACCCGTGCTCGGTAACCCGCCCCGACCCGCCCCCGAACCGGATCAGAGCAGGCCACCGAGGGCGTTGCAGGCGTCGGCGATATGCGTCAACTCCCGCTGGGTGAGACCCGAGTGCACCGGCAGCGACAGGGCCTGTGCGGCGGCTCTTTCGGTCTCCGGCAGCACCTCACGGGACCGGTGCGCCGCGAGCCGGTGCACGGGCGTCGGGACGCTCACGGTCGCCCGTACTCCGCGCCTCGTCAGCGCCCTGGCGAAGGCGTCCCGGTCGGGCCGGCCGTTGCCCGGGATCCGCACCGTGTAGTGGTGGTAGACGTGGTGCGCGCCCGGCTCGACGTACGGCACGATGACGCCGGTCAGCGCCGAGTCCAGGAAGCGGGCGTGTGCGCGGCGCCGGGCGATCTCCCCCACGTCCCCCGCCGGCTCCTCCTCCTCGACCAGCGCGATCCCCTGCCGCGCCGCCAGCTCGCCCAGTTCCCGCATGGGCGCCGGGTGGCCGAAGAGGTGCACTGCTATGACGGCCGACGTCCTGGGGGTCAGGGCGGCCTCCACGGAGGCGGGGTCGAGGCAGTACGTCCGCGGGTCGATATCGGCGAACACCGGGGTCGCGCCCACCATCACCACGGCCGCCGCGGACGACTCGGGGGCGAAGGACGGCACGATCACCTCGTCGCCCACACCGATACCGAGAGCTTGCAGGGGCTGCCTGTCCATCATCAGCTGACGCACGTCCCTACCTCCACATGTCGAGGTGCCAAGGTTCCCGCCGGGACATGAACATGGGGTGACGGACAACAAAAAAGCCCCAACCCCGAGCCGAAGCTCGGGGGTTGGGGCTGAATGATTGTTCGGCGGCGTCCTACTCTCCCACAGGGTCCCCCTGCAGTACCATCGGCGCTGAAAGGCTTAGCTTCCGGGTTCGGAATGTAACCGGGCGTTTCCCTAACGCTATGACCACCGAAACACTATGAAGTTAACCAACCGGATACTGGCACGGTTCGTTACTTCAGAACTACACAGTGGACGCGAAGCAAAAATAGTTAGACAAGCCCTCGGCCTATTAGTACCAGTCAGCTACACCCGTTACCGGGCTTCCACATCTGGCCTATCAACCCAGTCGTCTACTGGGAGCCTTAACCCCTCAAAGGGGGTGGGAATACTCATCTCGAAGCAGGCTTCCCGCTTAGATGCTTTCAGCGGTTATCCTTTCCGAACGTAGCCAACCAGCCGTGCCCTTGGCAGGACAACTGGCACACCAGAGGTTCGTCCGTCCCGGTCCTCTCGTACTAGGGACAGCCCTTCTCAATATTCCTGCGCGCGCAGCGGATAGGGACCGAACTGTCTCACGACGTTCTAAACCCAGCTCGCGTACCGCTTTAATGGGCGAACAGCCCAACCCTTGGGACCGACTCCAGCCCCAGGATGCGACGAGCCGACATCGAGGTGCCAAACCATCCCGTCGATATGGACTCTTGGGGAAGATCAGCCTGTTATCCCCGGGGTACCTTTTATCCGTTGAGCGACGGCGCTTCCACAAGCCACCGCCGGATCACTAGTCCCGACTTTCGTCCCTGCTCGACCCGTCAGTCTCACAGTCAAGCTCCCTTGTGCACTTACACTCAACACCTGATTGCCAACCAGGCTGAGGGAACCTTTGGGCGCCTCCGTTACTCTTTAGGAGGCAACCGCCCCAGTTAAACTACCCACCAGACACTGTCCCTGATCCGGATCACGGACCGAGGTTAGACATCCAGCACGACCAGAGTGGTATTTCAACGACGACTCCACCATGGCTGGCGCCATGACTTCACAGTCTCCCACCTATCCTACACAAGCCGAACCGAACACCAATATCAAGCTATAGTAAAGGTCCCGGGGTCTTTCCGTCCTGCTGCGCGAAACGAGCATCTTTACTCGTAGTGCAATTTCACCGGGCCTATGGTTGAGACAGTCGAGAAGTCGTTACGCCATTCGTGCAGGTCGGAACTTACCCGACAAGGAATTTCGCTACCTTAGGATGGTTATAGTTACCACCGCCGTTTACTGGCGCTTAAGTTCTCAGCTTCGCCACACCGAAATGTGACTAACCGGTCCCCTTAACGTTCCAGCACCGGGCAGGCGTCAGTCCGTATACATCGCCTTACGGCTTCGCACGGACCTGTGTTTTTAGTAAACAGTCGCTTCTCGCTGGTCTCTGCGGCCACCCCCAGCTCAGGAAGCAAGTTCCCTCACCAGTTGTGGCCCCCTTCTCCCGAAGTTACGGGGGCATTTTGCCGAGTTCCTTAACCATAGTTCACCCGAACGCCTCGGTATTCTCTACCTGACCACCTGAGTCGGTTTAGGGTACGGGCCGCCATGAAACTCGCTAGAGGCTTTTCTCGACAGCATAGGATCATCCACTTCACCACAATCGGCTCGGCATCAGGTCTCAGACTATGTGTTGCGCGGATTTGCCTACGCAACGTCCTACACCCTTACCCCGGGACTACCACCGCCCGGGCTGGACTACCTTCCTGCGTCACCCCATCGCTTACCTACTACCACCTTGGACCGGCGGCTCCACCACTCCCCTTTGCCCGAAGGCTCCAGGACGGCTTCACGGCCTTAGCATCAGAGGGTTCGATACTGGGCGTTTCAAAGCGGGTACCGGAATATCAACCGGTTGTCCATCGACTACGCCTGTCGGCCTCGCCTTAGGTCCCGACTTACCCTGGGCAGATCAGCTTGACCCAGGAACCCTTAGTCAATCGGCGCACACGTTTCCCACGTGTGTATCGCTACTCATGCCTGCATTCTCACTCGTGTACCGTCCACGACTGGCTTCCGCCGCCGCTTCACCCGGCACACGACGCTCCCCTACCCATCCCCGCACCCGTTAGGGCTTCACACGGGAATGACACGACTTCGGCGGTACGCTTGAGCCCCGCTACATTGTCGGCGCGGAATCACTTGACCAGTGAGCTATTACGCACTCTTTCAAGGATGGCTGCTTCTAAGCCAACCTCCTGGTTGTCTCTGCGACTCCACATCCTTTCCCACTTAGCGTACGCTTAGGGGCCTTAGTCGATGCTCTGGGCTGTTTCCCTCTCGACCATGGAGCTTATCCCCCACAGTCTCACTGCCGCGCTCTCACTTACCGGCATTCGGAGTTTGGCTAAGGTCAGTAACCCGGTAGGGCCCATCGCCTATCCAGTGCTCTACCTCCGGCAAGAAACACGCGACGCTGCACCTAAATGCATTTCGGGGAGAACCAGCTATCACGGAGTTTGATTGGCCTTTCACCCCTAACCACAGGTCATCCCCCAGGTTTTCAACCCTGGTGGGTTCGGTCCTCCACGAAGTCTTACCTCCGCTTCAACCTGCCCATGGCTAGATCACTCCGCTTCGGGTCTTGGGCGCGCGACTCATTCGCCCTATTCGGACTCGCTTTCGCTACGGCTACCCCACACGGGTTAACCTCGCCACACACCGCAAACTCGCAGGCTCATTCTTCAAAAGGCACGCAGTCACGAGATACCAGCAAGCTGGTATCCGACGCTCCCACGGCTTGTAGGCACACGGTTTCAGGTACTATTTCACTCCGCTCCCGCGGTACTTTTCACCATTCCCTCACGGTACTATCCGCTATCGGTCACCAGGGAATATTTAGGCTTAGCGGGTGGTCCCGCCAGATTCACACGGGATTTCTCGGGCCCCGTGCTACTTGGGTGTCGTACAAGCAAGCCGTACAGATTTCAGCTACGGGGGTCTTACCCTCTACGCCGGACCTTTCGCATGTCCTTCGCCTATCCATACGGTTTCTGACTCGCCCAACAGTCGGCAGACTGCTGAAGTACGATCCCACAACCCCGCATACGCAACCCCTGCCGGGTATCACACGCATACGGTTTGGCCTCATCCGGTTTCGCTCGCCACTACTCCCGGAATCACGGTTGTTTTCTCTTCCTGCGGGTACTGAGATGTTTCACTTCCCCGCGTTCCCTCCACATACCCTATGTGTTCAGGTATGGGTGACAGCCCATGACGACTGCCGGGTTTCCCCATTCGGACACCCCCGGATCACAGCTCAGTTGACAGCTCCCCGGGGCCTATCGCGGCCTCTCGCGTCCTTCATCGGTTCCTGGTGCCAAGGCATCCACCGTGCGCCCTTAAAAACTTGCCTTACAGATGCTCGCGTCCACTATGTAGTTCTCAAGCAACGAACCCTCCCCCACGCAGCTCCACCCAAAGGCGAAGTGTTGTGAGGCCGGCGTCGAGAAGGAACTTTCGTTCCCTCAGGACCCAACAGCGTGCCCGGTACAGTCCCATCACTCATGTTTTCCACGCCGAAGCAGTACTTACCTGAGCAACCAGACCGTGCCGAATAGTCAACGTTCCACCCATGAGCAACCACCGCCGAACAGATGCCGGCGTAATGGCCCTGGACTACTTTCGCAGCCAGAATGCTCCTTAGAAAGGAGGTGATCCAGCCGCACCTTCCGGTACGGCTACCTTGTTACGACTTCGTCCCAATCGCCAGTCCCACCTTCGACGACTCCCTCCCTTGCGGGTTGGGCCATCGGCTTCGGGTGTTACCGACTTTCGTGACGTGACGGGCGGTGTGTACAAGGCCCGGGAACGTATTCACCGCAGCAATGCTGATCTGCGATTACTAGCAACTCCGACTTCATGGGGTCGAGTTGCAGACCCCAATCCGAACTGAGGCCGGCTTTTTGAGATTCGCTCCACCTTGCGGTATCGCAGCTCATTGTACCGACCATTGTAGCACGTGTGCAGCCCAAGACATAAGGGGCATGATGACTTGACGTCGTCCCCACCTTCCTCCGAGTTGACCCCGGCGGTCTCCTGTGAGTCCCCATCACCCCGAAGGGCATGCTGGCAACACAGAACAGGGGTTGCGCTCGTTGCGGGACTTAACCCAACATCTCACGACACGAGCTGACGACAGCCATGCACCACCTGTACACCGACCACAAGGGGGGCCGTATCTCTACGGCTTTCCGGTGTATGTCAAGCCTTGGTAAGGTTCTTCGCGTTGCGTCGAATTAAGCCACATGCTCCGCTGCTTGTGCGGGCCCCCGTCAATTCCTTTGAGTTTTAGCCTTGCGGCCGTACTCCCCAGGCGGGGAACTTAATGCGTTAGCTGCGGCACCGACGACGTGGAATGTCGCCAACACCTAGTTCCCAACGTTTACGGCGTGGACTACCAGGGTATCTAATCCTGTTCGCTCCCCACGCTTTCGCTCCTCAGCGTCAGTAATGGCCCAGAGATCCGCCTTCGCCACCGGTGTTCCTCCTGATATCTGCGCATTTCACCGCTACACCAGGAATTCCGATCTCCCCTACCACACTCTAGTCTGCCCGTATCGAATGCAGACCCGGGGTTAAGCCCCGGGCTTTCACATCCGACGTGACAGACCGCCTACGAGCTCTTTACGCCCAATAATTCCGGACAACGCTCGCACCCTACGTATTACCGCGGCTGCTGGCACGTAGTTAGCCGGTGCTTCTTCTGCAGGTACCGTCACTTGCGCTTCTTCCCTGCTGAAAGAGGTTTACAACCCGAAGGCCGTCATCCCTCACGCGGCGTCGCTGCATCAGGCTTTCGCCCATTGTGCAATATTCCCCACTGCTGCCTCCCGTAGGAGTCTGGGCCGTGTCTCAGTCCCAGTGTGGCCGGTCGCCCTCTCAGGCCGGCTACCCGTCGTCGCCTTGGTAGGCCATTACCCCACCAACAAGCTGATAGGCCGCGGGCTCATCCTTCACCGCCGGAGCTTTTAACCCACCCCCAGGAGGAGGAGAGTGTTATCCGGTATTAGACCCCGTTTCCAGGGCTTGTCCCAGAGTGAAGGGCAGATTGCCCACGTGTTACTCACCCGTTCGCCACTAATCCACCCGAAGGCTTCATCGTTCGACTTGCATGTGTTAAGCACGCCGCCAGCGTTCGTCCTGAGCCAGGATCAAACTCTCCGTGAATGTCTCCACGCAAGAGCGGCACCACCGGCCGGAATAAGGCCCGTGGTGCACAGCGTCCTCGCTGTGTAATTGCCTCCCACCAGTTCCCGTCCCGAAGGACCGGAGGGCAGAAGGACTTTTTCAAAGGAACCACCAAACGAAACCCGAATGGGTTCCGCCCGGGGTGTTTTAAGTCTGGCGTTGACTTTTGGCACGCTGTTGAGTTCTCAAGGAACGGTCGCTTCCTTTGGTGCCGTTTCACCGGCGCCCTCCGGGCTTCCCTTCGTGTTTCCGACTCTATCAGACGCTTTCGCGTCCGATTCCCAGTCAGCGGGAGTACTGCAGATCCTGCATTGTATTGCCGTGTTGCTGTCTTGCTTTAGCGTTTCTGCCTTTCGGCTTTCCCGCTGCACCCGACTTTACCAGAAGGTTTCCGTCGGATTTCCCAGCCAATTCGAGTCTGCCCTGGAAACACACGTTTCCGCGGCACTCGTCGAGGCGGTTGTGACAACGTACTGGAGCGGGGCACCCGGATGCAAATCGGTTGCCCCGCCCCGGTGACTGTGCATCAGGTCTGTGCTCAGACCTCGACGACGACCGGCAGGATCATCGGCCGGCGGCGGTAGGTGTCGGACACCCACTTGCCGATCGCACGGCGGATGAGCTGCTGCAACTGCCGTACTTCCACGACGCCGTCGGAGGCCGACCTGGCCATCGCTTCCTCGATCTTCGGGATGACCGCCGAGAACGCCTCGTCGTCGATCCCGGAGCCCCGGGCATGGATGTACGGTCCGCCCACGAGCTTGCCCGTGTTGCTGTCCATGACGACGGTCACGGAGACGATGCCCTCTTCGCCGAGGATGCGGCGGTCCTTGAGGGAGGACTCGGTGACATCGCCGACCGAGAGGCCGTCGACGTACACATAGCCGGCCTGCACCTTGCCCGCGATCTTGGCGACACCGTCGATGAGGTCGACGACGACGCCGTCCTCGGCGATGACGCAGCGGCTCTTGGGAATGCCGGTGAGCTGTCCCAGCTCGGCGTTGGCGCGCAGGTGGCGCCATTCGCCGTGGACCGGCATCAGGTTCTTCGGCTTGCAGATGTTGTAGAAGTACAACAGCTCGCCGGCCGAGGCGTGGCCCGAGACGTGCACCTTGGCGTTGCCCTTGTGGACGACGTTGGCGCCCCAGCGGGTCAGACCGTTGATGACGCGGTAGATCGCGGTCTCGTTGCCCGGGATGAGCGACGAGGCCAGGACGACGGTGTCGCCCTCGACGATCCGGATCTGGTGGTCGCGGTTGGCCATCCGGGACAGGGCGGCCATCGGCTCGCCCTGGGATCCCGTGCAGACCAGGACGACCTTGTTGTCCGGCAGGTCGTCGAGCTGCTTGACGTCCACGATCAGGCCCTGCGGCACCTTGAGGTAGCCGAGGTCACGGGCGATGCCCATGTTGCGGACCATGGAGCGGCCCACGAAGGCGACCTTGCGGCCGCGCTGCTGGGCGCAGTCCAGCACCTGCTGGATGCGGTGGATGTGGCTGGCGAAGCTCGCCAGGATGATCCGCTTCTCCGCCTTGGCGAAGACCTGCTCCAGCGCCTGCGAGATGTCGCGCTCCGGCGGGATGAAGCCGGGGACCTCGGCGTTGGTGGAGTCGGAGAGCAGCAGGTCGATGCCCTCGTCCGCCAGCCGCGCGAAGGCGTGCAGGTCGGTCAGCCGGCCGTCGAGCGGCAGCTGGTCCATCTTGAAGTCGCCGGTGTGCACGACCATGCCCGCGGGGGTGCGGATGGCGACCGCGAGGGCGTCCGGGATGGAGTGGTTGACCGCGATGAACTCGCAGTCGAAGGGGCCGATGCGCTCGCGCTGGCCTTCGGCCACCTCGAGGATGTACGGCCGGATGCGGTGTTCCTGGAGCTTCGCCTCGATGAACGCGAGCGTCAGCTTGGAGCCGATCAGCGGGATGTCGTCCCGCTCGCGGAGCAGGAACGGGACGGCGCCGATGTGGTCCTCGTGGCCGTGGGTCAGCACGATGCCGACGATGTCGTCCAGCCGGTCCCGGATCGACGAGAAGTCGGGGAGGATCAGGTCGATACCGGGCTGCTCGTCCTCGGGGAAGAGCACTCCACAGTCGACGATCAGCAGTTTCCCGTTGAATTCGAAGACCGTCATGTTGCGGCCGATTTCGCCGAGGCCGCCGAGCGGTGTGATGCGCAGGCCGCCTTCGGGCAGCGCACGGGGCAGGCCGAGCTCGGGGTGCGGGTGGCTCAAAGTTTCTCCTCACCACGCGAGCCGGGGTCCCGTGGACCGCTGGTGCGCGTGACATTGCGATGTGTCGTCGGTTTGCGTGTACGTGCGTATTCAGTTGTGAAGTCTGTGGTGGTGAAGTCTGCGACCCGCGAGCCCGGGGCTGCGGAAGTCTGTGACTACAGGTGTACCCCGCCTGCGGCGAGATCCTTCTTCAGCTGCTCCGTCTCACTCCCGGACAGTTCCACGAGCGGCAGCCGCAGCGGCCCCGCGGGAAGTCCCAGGAGTTCGAGGGCTGCCTTGGTGGTCATGACGCCCTGTGTCCTGAACATGCCCGTGAAAATGGGAAGCAGGCTCTGGTGGATCTCGACGGCCTTGGCGGTGTCCCCTGCCAGGTGGGCCTGGAGCAGCGCGCGCAGCTCCGGGGAGACGACATGGCCGACGACGGAGACGAAGCCGACCGCGCCGATCGAGAGCAGCGGCAGGTTGAGCATGTCGTCGCCGGAGTACCAGGCGAGTCCGCTGCGGGCGATGGCCCAGCTCGCCGCGCCGAGGTCGCCCTTGGCGTCCTTGTTGGCGACGATGCGGGGGTGCTCGGCCAGCCGGACGAGGGTCTCCGTGTCGATCGGGACACCGCTGCGGCCGGGAATGTCGTAGAGCATCACCGGCAGGCCGGTGGCATCGGCGATGACCGTGAAGTTCTGGTACAGCCCCTCCTGGGAGGGCTTGCTGTAGTACGGCGTCACGGTGAGCAGGCCGTGCGCGCCGGCCTGCTCGGCCTGGCGCGCGAGCTCGACGCTGTGCCGGGTGTCGTTGGTGCCGACTCCGGCGATGACGAAGGCGCGGTCCCCCACGGCTTCCAGGACGGCCCGTACGAGCTGCCCTTTCTCCACGTTGCTGGTGGTCGGCGACTCGCCGGTGGTGCCGTTGACGACCAGGCCGTCATTGCCTGCGTCGACCAGGTGGGCGGCCAGTCGCTGTGCGCCGTCGAGGTCGAGCGCGCCGTCCGCGGTGAACGGCGTGACCATTGCGGTCAGGACCCGCCCGAAGGGGGTCGTCGGTGTGGAGGTCGGAGCCATGGGTCCAACGCTACTCGTTGTATGTCGGCGCGTGTCGCCTCGGGACCTGCGGAAAGGACTCCGGCGGTGCCTGCTCGGGGGTCCAAGCACTGCCGGAGTCCGTTTCAGCAGCCTAGATGAACTTCGCGAATGCCTGCAATCGGAACACTTCGGACAAATGGCTGTGACGAGCGCTACGGAGCGATGCGCCCGTTGCCGTTGAAGGCCGCGTGGGTCAGCGGCATGAGCTTCGCCCACTCGGCTTCCATCTTCTCGCCGACCATCTCGATCTCCCGCTGCGGGAAGGACGGAACGGCCGCCAGCTCGTGCTGGGTACGGAGTCCGAGGAAGTGCATGAGCGAGCGCGCGTTGCAAGTCGCGTACATCGACGAGAACAGCCCCACCGGGAGGACCGCACGGGCCACCTCACGGGCGATGCCGGCGGCCAGCATCTCCTGGTACGCCTCGTACGCCTGGCGGTACGAGGCCTCCATGGCCTCGGTCGTCGCCCGGTGCTGGGCATCCGTGCCGTCCACGAACTCGTACTTGCCCGGACGGCCCTGCTGGACGAGCTTGCGCTCCTGCGCGGGAACGTAGAACACCGGCAGCAGCTCGCGGTAGCGGCCGGACTCCTCGTTGTACGACCAGCCGACGCGGTGCCGCATGAACTCGCGGAAGACGAAGATCGGGGCGCTGATGAAGAACGTCATCGAATTGTGCTCGAACGGGCTGCCGTGCCGGTCACGCATCAGATAGTTGATCAGGCCCTTGGACCGCTCGGGGTCCTTGGTCAGCTCTTCCAGGGACTGCTCTCCCGCGGTGGACACGCGCGCCGCCCACAGCACGTCCGAGTCCGCGGCGCTGTGCTTCACCAGGTCGACGGTCACCTCACCGCGGAACTGGACGGCGGTCTCGGTGGAAGTGTCGCTCACCGTGGGTCCTTCCTGCTTGTCTCAAGGGGCGCGCCCAGCCTAGACGCTGGCGCTGACAGCCCTGCTCATCGCCACAAACCGCACCCCGCCCGCCGAATGGCGGACGAGGGTTGTTAGATTGGGAGACTTCCAGCAATTCGGACACTGGAGTGTGCTGCATGTTCCGCCGGGGAGAGCCTGTTCCGTTCGCCTTCATAGCCGAGGCGGAGAGCTTCCAGAGCAACGTCGCTCCTCCGCCCAGAACGCGACCGAGCACGCTCCGGATCGCGGGACGCGCGCTGGGAACGGTGCTGGTGCTCGGCGGACTGCTCGCCGCCGCGCTGCTCGGCGGTCCCGCGCTCGATCCGCACCAGCAGGGCTCGGTCGGCTCGCAACACGAAGAGGCGGCCCGGACGCCCTGAGCTGGTCACCGCGTCGGACGGCGGCTAACCTCACCGGTCAGAGCCCCACCTCTGCCGGAAAAGGACCACGCACGTGCCCCTGCCTTTCCTCGCCTCCGACAGCGTCCACGACCAGCGCGAGGTGCCCGCGGCGCTGCCGCACACCCCGCAGGACCGGTGGATGCGCCCCTACCGCCCCGGCCCGTGGCGGGTCGCCACGGCCGCGCTGCTGCTGGTGCTCTCCTCGTACGTGCTCTTCGCCGCGATGATCATCGCCGCCACGGGCGCGCTGCCCGGCGCCGGGCTCTGCCTGGGCGGGGGCGTGCTGGTGATCGTCAGCGCGCTGCGGCTGCTGCGGGTCGGGTTCTGGGTCAGCGGACGCGGGCTGCGGCAGTCCGGGCTCTTCCACACGATCACCGTGCCGTGGGACGGCGTCGGCAGTGTGCGCACCGTGCAGCAGCCGGTGAAGGTGCTGGGACTGCCGCGCACCGTCCAGGGGCAGGCGCTCGTCGTCACCCGCCGGGACGGCCAGGCGCTGCGGCCGCTGATGACCGACCACAACGCCGACTTCCTCGGGCGTACCGAGGCCTTCGACATGGCGGCCGACGCCATAGAGGGCTGGGCCACAGAACTCCGCTGACGCCTCCTCCGGGCGTGGCGGCGAACCGATTCAGCTCGTGCGGACCGGCTTGCCGTCGCGCAGCGCGATGGCGCGCTGCATGGCCTTGCGGGCCCGCGGGGTGTCGCGGGCGTCGAAGTAGGCGATGGCGAGCCGGAACCAGCTGCGCCAGTCGTCCGGGGAGGCCTCCGTCTCGGCCTGCCGCTTCGCGAAGACCGCGTCCGCCGAGTCGCGGTCGATCCGGCCGCTGGGGGTGCGGACGAGCTCGTCCACGGGGAGGCCGCCCTCGGCGTCCAGCTCCCGGGAGAGCCGGTTCGCGTGCCGGGCGAACTGGGTGGTCTGCCACAGGAACCAGGCCCCGATGAACGGCAGCACCAGGACGGCGATGCCGAAGGGCACGGTGATCCACGTGCCCTCCTCCAGGAGCAGCACGCCCCGGCTGCCGACCAGGACGAAGTAGCAGACCAGCGCTCCGGCCAGTACGAAGTAGGTCACTTTGGCGCGCACGGCGATCAGTCCTGGCCCAGGCGGTGTTCATCGGTGAGGAAATGCTCGAGGCCGAAGGTCAGGCCGGGGGTTCCGGTGACCTTCCGGGCGGCGAGCAGGATGCCCGGCATGAAGCTGCTGTGGTGCAGCGAGTCGTGCCGGATGGTGAGGGTCTCGCCCGTGTCGCCGAACAGGACTTCCTGGTGGGCGAGCAGGCCGCGCAGCCGCACCGAGTGCACCGGCACCCCGTCGACGTCCGCGCCGCGCGCGCCGTCCAGGCCGTGCGTGGTCGGGTCCTGCTGACGCGGCATCCCGGCCTCGTCGCGGGCGGCGGCGATGAGCTGGGCGGTCCGGGTGGCGGTGCCGCTGGGGGCGTCCGCCTTCTTGTTGTGGTGCAGTTCGATGACCTCGACGGTCTCGAACCAGCGGGCCGCCTGCTGCGCGAAGCGCATCGTCAGGACCGCGCCGATCGAGAAGTTCGGGGCGATGAGCACTCCGGTGGCCGGGGAGTCCGCCAGCCAGCCGTTGAGCGCCGTCAGACGCTCCTCGGTCCAGCCGGTGGTTCCCACCACGCCGTGGATGCCGTTGCGGACGCAGAACTCCAGGTTCGCCATCACGGCGTCCGGGTGCGTCAGCTCGACGGCCACCTGCGCGCCGGCGTCGGTCAGCGCCGTCAGCGGGTCGTTCCTGCCGAGCGCGGCGACCAGTTTCAGGTCGTCGGCCGCCTCGACGGCCCGCACGGCCTCGGCGCCGATCCGGCCGGTGGCGCCGATGACGGCCACACGGAGCTTGCTCATGCTGATCCGTTCCTCCGGTTGTGCGCCGCGGTCGCGTGCTGCGACCGCGGCGCGGGGTACGACCCGTCGCGCGTGGGTTACGCGACCGATTCGTGCAGACGCGAGGCCTGCTTGTCCTTCAGCGGGCCGATGACGGCCAGCGAGGGACGGTGTCCCAGTACATCGCGGGCGACCGCGCGCACGTCGTCCGGGGTGACGGCGGCGATGCGCTCCAGCATCGAGTCCACCGACATCTGCTCGCCCCAGCACAGCTCGCTCTTGCCGAGGCGGTTCATCAGCGCCCCGGTGTCCTCCAGGCCCAGCACCGTCGAGCCGGACAGCTGGCCGATGGCGCGCTGCAGCTCCTCGTCGGTCAGACCGTGCTCGGACACGTTGTCGAGCTCGTCGCGGCAGATCTTGAGCACCTCGGGGACCCGGCGCGGCTGGCAGCCGGCGTAGACGCCGAACAGACCGCAGTCCGCGAACGACGAGGTGTACGAGTACACCGAGTACGCCAGCCCGCGCTTCTCGCGGACCTCCTGGAACAGCCGTGAGCTCATGCCGCCGCCCAGCGCCGTGTTGAGCACGCCGAGCGCCCAGCGGCGCTCGTCGGTACGGGCCAGGCCCGGCATGCCGAGCACGACGTGTGCCTGCTCGGTCCTGCGGTCCAGCAGCTCGACGCGGCCGGCGGTGCGCAGCGTGCGGGCGCCGGAGCGCGGGTCCATCGGCACGGCGTCGGTGTCCCGCAGCGCGCCGGCGTTCTCGAACGCCTTGCGGACCTGCCGGACGACCGTCGCGTGGTCGACGTTGCCGGCCGCGGCGACGACGAGGTGCGTCGGGTCGTAGTGCCGCTTGTAGAAGCGGGCGACCTGGTCGCGGGTGAGGGCGTTGATGGTCTCGACGGTGCCGAGGACCGGACGGCCCAGCGGGGAGTCACCGAGCATCGCCGTGGTGAACAGGTCGTGGACCTGGTCGCCCGGATCGTCCTCGGTCATCGCGATCTCCTCGAGGACGACGCCGCGCTCGGCGTCGATGTCCTCCTGGCGGATCAGCGAGCCGGTGAGCATGTCGCACACCACGTCGATGGCGAGCGGCAGGTCGTTGTCGAGGACGCGTGCGTAGTAGCACGTGTACTCCTTGGCGGTGAACGCGTTCATCTCGCCGCCGACCGCGTCGATCACCGAGGAGATGTCGAGCGCGCTGCGCCGCTTCGTGCCCTTGAAGAGCAGGTGCTCCAGGTAGTGGGTGGCGCCGTTCAGCGCCGGGGTCTCGTCGCGCGAGCCGACGCCCACCCAGATGCCGAAGGTCGCGGAGCGGACCGTCGGCAGGGTCTCGGTGACGACGCGCAGACCGCCGGGGAGCACGGTCCTGCGCACGGTGCCGATGCCGTCGGTGCCGGGAATCAGGGTCTGTGTGCGGACGGCCCGCCCCTTGGTGGAGGGACGGGCCGTCACGACAGTGGAGCGAGAGGTCACGAGCCGGACTCGTCCTCGGCGTCGCCCGCTTCTTCACCCTCGACGACCGGGATCAGCGAGAGCTTGCCACGGGCGTCGATCTCGGCGATCTCGACCTGGACCTTGGAGCCCACGGCGAGGACGTCCTCGACGTTCTCGACGCGCTTGCCGCCGGCGAGCTTACGGATCTGCGAGATGTGCAGCAGACCGTCCTTGCCCGGCATGAGCGAGACGAAGGCACCGAAGGTGGTGGTCTTCACGACGGTGCCGAGGTAGCGCTCGCCGACCTCGGGCATCGTCGGGTTGGCGATCTGGTTGATCACCGCGCGCGCGGCCTCGGCCTGAGAGCCTTCGGTCGCGCCGATGAGGACCGTGCCGTCATCCTCGATGGAGATGTCGGCGCCCGTGTCCTCCTGGATCTGGTTGATCATCTTGCCCTTGGGGCCGATGACCTCGCCGATCTTGTCCACGGGGATCTTGATGCTGATGATCCGCGGTGCGTTCGGGGACATCTCGTCCGGAACGTCGATCGCCTCGTTCATCACATCGAGGATGTGGAGGCGGGCGTCGCGGGCCTGCTTCAGCGCGGCGGCCAGGACCGAGGCGGGGATGCCGTCGAGCTTGGTGTCGAGCTGCAGCGCGGTGACGAAGGTCTTCGTACCGGCGACCTTGAAGTCCATGTCGCCGAACGCGTCTTCCGCACCGAGGATGTCGGTGAGGGCGACGTAGTGCGTCTTGCCGTCGATCTCCTCGGAGATCAGACCCATGGCGATACCGGCGACGGGGGCCTTGAGCGGCACACCGGCGTTCAGCAGCGACATGGTGGAGGCGCAGACCGAGCCCATGGACGTCGAGCCGTTGGAGCTCAGCGCCTCGGAGACCTGGCGGATCGCGTACGGGAAGTCCTCGCGGGACGGCAGCACGGGCAGGATCGCCCGCTCGGCCAGCGCGCCGTGACCGATCTCGCGGCGCTTCGGCGAACCGACGCGGCCCGTCTCACCGACGGAGTACGGCGGGAAGTTGTAGTTGTGCATGTAGCGCTTGCGCGTCTCGGGCGCCAGCGTGTCCATCTGCTGCTCCATGCGGAGCATGTTCAGCGTGGTGACACCCAGGATCTGGGTCTCGCCGCGCTCGAACAGGGCGGAACCGTGGACGCGCGGGATGGCCTCGACCTCGGCGGCCAGCGTACGGATGTCCGTCACGCCACGGCCGTCGATGCGGACCTTGTCCTTGATGACGCGCTCGCGGACCAGCTTCTTGGTCAGCGAACGGTACGCGGCGGAGATCTCCTTCTCGCGGCCTTCGAACTTCGGGAGAAGCTTCTCGGCGGCGATGGCCTTGACGCGGTCCAGCTCGGCCTCGCGGGCCTGCTTGCCGGGGATCGTCAGGGCCTGGGCGAGCTCACCGGTGACGGCCTCGGACAGGGCGGCGAAGACGTCGTCCTGGTAGTCGAGGTAGCGCGGGAACTCGACGGTCGGCTTCGCGGCCTTCGCCGCCAGCTCGGACTGCGCCTTGCACAGGGCCTTGATGAAGGGCTTGGAGGCTTCGAGGCCGGCGGCCACGATCTCCTCGGTCGGCGCCTCGGCGCCACCCTCGACGAGCGCGATCGTGCGGGCGGTGGCCTCGGCCTCCACCATCATGATCGCGACGTCGCCGTCCTCGAGGGCGCGGCCGGCCACGACCATGTCGAAGACGGCGTCCTCGAGCTGGCTGTGACGCGGGAAGGCGACCCACTGGCCCTTGATCAGTGCGACGCGGACGCCGCCGATCGGGCCGGAGAAGGGGAGACCGGCGAGCTGCGTCGAGGCGGAGGCGGCGTTGATCGCGACCACGTCGTACAGGTCATCGGGGTTGAGCGCCATGATCGTGCAGACGACCTGGATCTCGTTGCGCAGGCCCTTGGCGAAGGACGGGCGCAGCGGGCGGTCGATCAGGCGGCAGGTGAGGATCGCGTCCTCGGAGGGGCGCCCTTCGCGGCGGAAGAACGAACCGGGGATCCGGCCGGCCGCGTACATGCGCTCCTCGACGTCCACCGTGAGGGGGAAGAAGTCGAGGTTCTCCTTGGGGTGCTTCGAAGCACTGGTGGCCGACAGCACCATGGTGTCGTCGTCCAGGTAGGCCACGGCGGAGCCGGCGGCCTGACGGGCCAGACGGCCCGTCTCGAAGCGGATGGTGCGGGTGCCGAAGGAACCGTTGTCGATAACGGCCTCGGCGTAGTGGGTCTCGTTCTCCACTATGGGGATTCTCCTCATTCATGTCCCAGGGCGTATCCCGGGGACCTTCGGTGAGGGGAAGCGTCCCGCCAGGGGCCGGTCTTCGATCGAAGCCTTCGGGGAGTCCTGCTGCCCGGAGGCCACTACCGAGGACCGGCGTTCGTGGCTCATTAGGAGGACGCTCCTCCTCGTGTGTTACAGCGTGCTCACACCAGACTACAAAGAATCGCCGGTCGAGTACGCAAAGGGAGCGGCTCCCGGGTGGGAACCGCTCCCCCGCACAACGTCTTACTTGGCGCCGGCCGCACCGCGGCGGATGCCGAGGCGCTCGACCAGGGCGCGGAAGCGCGTGATGTCCTTCTTGGCCAGGTACTGCAGCAGACGGCGGCGCTGGCCGACGAGCAGCAGCAGACCACGGCGGGAGTGGTGGTCGTGCTTGTGCAGCTTGAGGTGCTCGGTGAGGTCCGAGATACGGCGCGAGAGCATCGCGACCTGCACCTCGGGGGAGCCCGTGTCGCCCTCCTTGGCACCGAACTCGGCGATGATCTGCTTCTTCGTTGCGGCGTCGAGCGGCATACGAACTCCTCAAGTGTTGGTTTGCCTCCGAGTGCCCCTGGACTGGAATCACAGGCGATCTTGGATAACTCTGGAGGCGAGGACGCGGGTTCTTACACACACATCCGTCAGCCAGGATACCAGCCGCACGGGCGACGCTTCGCCGCACGGCTCCGGGGGCCTATTCAGCCACTGGTCAGGCTGCGCGCTGAGGTGTACACGTCGAGGACAGCCAGGCAGAGAGGAACAAGGGCCAGGAGGATGAATCCCTCGGCGAGGTCGAGGGTACGTCCCCAGAACGGCGAGACGCCCTGGCGGGGGACGATCAGGGCGATGGCGGTGAGGAGTGCCGCACCCATCGCCACCGTGGCCGACAACCAGATCGTCCGCACATCGAGCGGCCCCCGGTCGCCCTGCAGCAATTCCCGGACCACTCCGGCCGGCGGGTTGAGCGCCAAGCCCAGAATGAGCAGGGTCACAGCGCCGATCCCGGCGACCAGCAGACAGACGACCTGCGCCGTGTAGCGGAAGAGACGGGCGCGCAGGAGAGTGGCGACGCCGGCGGCCAGGGCGAGCAACTGCGCCCACACGGAGTCCGAGAATCCGAGGACGGCCGCGGACCCCAGCACGACGGCGGAGCACCCGCCGACCAGGCCGAGCAGCATCTCGTGGCCACGGCGGGCCTGCGCGGCGATACGAACATAGTCGACAGGCTCCGTGGTGGGCCGCTCTCCGAAGCGCTCTACGGACCGGGCCGGCCCCGCACTCTCCTGCGGGGAGCGGAACCCGATCGGCAGCCGGGCGAAACGCGCGGACCAGCCGGGGAGGAATCCGACCAGGGCGACCGCGGTCACCCCGGCGACCGCTGCGGCTTCCCGGGGAGCCGCGCCGGTCATGATCGTGCCGAAGGTCGCGAGGGTGCCGGCGGCGGCCGCCATGGCCGCGCCGACGAAGGGCGCGTCTCCGTACGGGAGCAGCGCGATCAGCAGAATCGCGGCGATGAGCACGGTGACGCAGCCGACGAGGAACTGAAGTCTGCCGGGGCCCTCACCCGATCGGGGCTCGATGATCCCGGAGCCCGCGATGAGCAGCATCGGCAGTCCGCCGAGACCGAGGGCCACGGCGGAGGCCCGGTCGTCGTACACCCGGGCCCGCACACCGGCCAGCGCCGTCAGCAATACGCCTGAGGCACCCGCGATGACGCCGGGCAGGCTGTGCATGTCGTGCCTGAGCGGGTCCGCGAACCACAGGACGAACCCCGTCATCAGCAGCAGGACCACTCCGCCGCTCAGCCCGGCCGCCCGCATCAGGTCGTCGCTCCAGCTGTGGCGGTCGCGGTCCACGGCGGAAGCGATGGCGTCCACCACGTCGTCGTGGACGGCCGGTGGGAGCGAGTCCGCGAACGGGCGGAGACTGAGCAGCTCGCCGTCGAGGACGCGCTGCGCGGCGAGGGAAAGCCCGCTGTCGAGGACGGACCCGTCACGGCGCGTGAGGTGGAACCCGGTGGGCTCTCCCGCCACCTGGGTCTGCCCCGACAGCGCGAGGAGCTCCGACCGCAGATCGGCCACGGGTACGTCGTCGGGCAGTGCTAGGTCGATCCTGCTGTCCGGCGCTACGACGGTGACGCGGCAGTAGCCTGTCGCTGCGGTCGTGATCACCTGGTGGATCCCCCTCGTCGGTGTCGTCTGCTGCGGTGCGCCACCCTATCGGGGCCGGTCAACTGGGCTGTAGGGCAGCACCACTAGGATCAGTGACGCGCGGACAGCGGCCGCCGCCACGGGGGCGGCGGTGCGGAACCATCTGCTGCGCACGGGGGATTGATACTTCGGTGAGTGTCGTCATCGTCAAACGACCGCCGAGGGCACTGCCGCCCGCGGTCCCGTCGGGAGAGCTCCGTCTGGAACCGCCGCCGGAACTCCCCCGCGCCCAGGACCAAGGCCTGTTGATGAGTCTGCTGCCCATGCTCGGCATGGGTGGTTCCGCGGCCTATTTCTTCATGCCGGGTTCCCAGCCCATCATGAAGATCATGGGCGGGCTGATGCTCGCATCCACCGTCGTGATGGCGATCGCGCAAGCCGTCAAGATGCGGCAGGGCGTGGCCGGACACATGGCCGACGCACGCCGCGACTACCTCAAGTACCTCGCGCAGATGCGCAAGCAGGCGCGGCAGACCGCTGAGCGGCAGCGCGCCGCCCAGCTGTACACGCATCCGGCTCCCGACCAGTTGTGGGCTCTGTTGGGCGGCGCCGGTCCGCAACCGGTCGGCGGTGGCCAGGGCGGCCGGGTGTGGGAACGCCGTCCGGGCGATGAGGACTTCGGCCAGGTGCGTTTCGGACTGGGTCCGCAGCAGCTGGCGACGCCCCTCGTCGCACCCGAGACGGCGCCCGTCGACGAGCTGGAACCGCTCACGACGCACGCGATGGACAACTTCCTGCAACATCACGGGCAGGTCGAGGACCTTCCGCTGGCAGTCTCGATGCGGGCGTTCTCCGAGATCGGGCTGTCCGGTGACGCAACGACGGTCTATGGGACGGCACGCGCGGTGCTCGCCCAGCTGGCGTCGTTGCACACCCCCGAGGACCTGGTGGTGGCCGTCGTCCGGTCCGCCGGAACCGCGCCGGAGTGGGAGTGGGCCAAGTGGCTCCCCCATGTGCAGCACCCCGCCTTCTCCGACGGCGCCGGATCGGTACGGCTGATCACCGACAGCGTGCTGGAACTGGAGGCGCTGCTGGACAGCACGCTGGAGGGGCGTCCGCGCTTCCAGCGCGACGCCCAGCCCTTGCTGGACCGGCCGCACATCGTCGTCGTCCTCGACGGCGCCACCGTCACGCCGGGGTCCTCCCTGGCGCCACCCGAGGGACTGCAGGGGGTCACCCTGATCAGGATCGCCCCGGGAGAGCCCGACGAGTCCCGCGGTGGACTGTCCGTCGACGTGACCCCTTTCGAGATGCGGATCGATTCAGGAGGCGCGGTCTACAGCGGCACGGCCGATGTACTGGGACCGGTGGAGTCGGAATCCCTGGCCCGGCAGCTCGCGCCGTTGCGCATCGGAAGCGGCAGGGACGACGAACCGCTGCTGGCCAACCTGGACTTCACCGATCTGATGGGCATCGGCGAGGCGGCGGCGCTCGATGTGACACGCAGCTGGCGGCCCCGCGCGCAGCACGACCGGCTGCGGGTGCCGATCGGTGTCGGCGAGAACGGTGAGCCGGTGTTTCTCGACCTCAAGGAGGCCGCGCAGGAGGGCATGGGTCCGCACGGCCTGTGCGTCGGCGCGACCGGCTCCGGCAAATCGGAGCTGTTGCGCACCCTCGTACTCGGTCTTGCCGTCACGCACTCCTCAGAGACCCTGAACTTCGTACTCGCGGACTTCAAGGGTGGCGCGACATTTGCCGGCATGTCCGCCATGCCGCACGTCGCGGCCGTCATCACCAACCTCGCCGACGACCTGACGCTCGTCGACCGCATGCGCGACTCCATCACCGGCGAACTGCAGCGGCGGCAGGAGCTGCTGCGCTCGTCCGGCAGCTTCGCGAACATCCACGACTACGAGAAGGCCCGTGCGGCGGGTGCCGCCCTGGAGCCGATCGCGTCGCTCGTGATCGTGATCGACGAGTTCAGCGAACTACTCACAGCCAAGCCCGAGTTCATCGACATGTTCATCCAGATCGGGCGGATCGGTCGTTCCCTCGGAGTGCACCTGCTGCTGGCCTCGCAACGCCTCGAGGAGGGCAAGCTGCGGGGACTCGACACCTATCTCTCCTACCGAATCGGCCTGCGGACCTTCTCGGCGTCGGAATCCCGGGCGGCGCTCGGCGTCCCGGACGCCTATCACCTGCCTTCGGTGCCGGGTTCCGGATACCTGAAGTTCGGGACCGAGTCGATGCTGCGTTTCAAGGCCGCTTATGTGTCCGGGACACACCGCTCGGGCGGCGTCGTGGACGACGGCTCCCGACCCGCGGTACTGCGCAGGCCGGCGGTGTTCACCGCGGCACCTGTCGCCGTAGCCACCAGCACGACAGGTCCCACGCACCCCGCCGTGCCGCGTACGGACGACGCGCTCGCCGACACCGTGCTGGACGTTCTCGTCCGCCGGCTCGAAGGCCAGGGAACGGCGGCCCACCAGGTGTGGCTGCCGCCGCTGGGGGAGGCACCGCCTCTGGACCAGGTGATGGCCCCTCTGACGGTCTCGCCCGACCGCGGGCTCCGATCCGCCGACTCCGGAGCGAACGGCCGGCTCCGTGTGCCGCTCGGAGTCGTGGACAAGCCCTTCGAGCAGAGCCGTGACGCCTTCTGCCAGGACTACTCGGGAGCGGCCGGCCACGGCCTGGTGCTCGGTGGGCCCCGCAGCGGCAAGTCGACGTTGCTGCGTACGCTCGTCTCATCCTTTGCTCTCACCCACACCCCCGACGAAGTGCAGTTCTACTGCCTCGACTTCGGCGGTGGCGCGCTGCGCGCGTTGGACGCTCTCGCGCACGTCGGCGGGGTCGCCGGACGCCTGGAGCCGGACAAGGTGCGCCGCACGGTCGCGGAGGTCGCCGGCGTCCTCGCACGGCGCGAAGAACTCTTCCGTGTCCAAGGCATCGATACGATCGCCACCTACCGGCAGCGCCGAGCGGCGGGGCAGCTTCCGGGTGAGCCATGGGGGGACGTCTTCCTCGTCATCGACGGTTGGGGAGCGTTCAAGCAGGACTACGACATGCTCGAGGGAGTCGTCACCGACCTGGCCGCTCGCGGCCTCGGTTATGGAGTGCATGTCGTCATCTCCGCCTCCCGCTACATGGAGATGCGGCCGGCGCTCAAGGACCAGCTGCTGAACCGCATCGAACTGCGGCTCGGCGACACCATGGACTCGGAGTTCAACCGCAAGGCCGCAGCGAACGTCCCGGTCGGCGCCCCCGGCCGTGGCCTGACCCCCGACAGCCTGCACTTCCTGGCCGCGCTGCCCCGTATCGACGGGTCCTCGACGGCGCACGACCTGTCCGACGGAACGGCCGCTCTGGTGTCCGCGGTCAACGGCGCCTGGACCGGCGCACCCGCGCCACGGGTACGCATGCTGCCGCACCAGCTGGCAGCCGAACAACTGCCGAAGGGTCATGAGTATCCGGACCAGGGTGTCGCCTTCGCCATCGACGAGACCGCGCTGGCTCCGGTCTTCGTCAACTTCGACTCCGATCCGTTCTTCGTCGTTTTCGGTGACAGCGAGTCCGGCAAGACCGCTCTGCTGCGTCTGCTGATCAAGCAGATCTGCGAGCGCTACTCCCCCGACCAGGCGCGGATCGTCGTCGGTGACTACCGCCGCACCCTGCTGGGTGCGATCCCCGACGGCCATCTGCTCGAGTACGCGGCCACGCAGTCCGCCCTCGAACTGCACATGAACGAGATGGCCGGCCTTGTGCAGCGCCGCGCCCCCGGACCCGATGTCACTCCGCAGCAACTGCGCGACCGCAGCTGGTGGAGCGGGCCGCAGGTCTTCGTCGTCGTCGACGACTACGAACTGGTCGCCTCCAGCGGCGGCAATCCCATGGCCGTCCTCGCCGACACCCTGCCGTTCGCCCGCGACGCGGGTGTGCGCTTCATCATCGCCCGCAGTTCGGGCGGTGCCGGGCGCTCCATGTACGAGCCGTTCATCCAGCGCATCAAGGAACTCGGAGCCCAGGGCGTCGTCCTGTCCGGCGATCCGAACGAGGGCGATCTGCTCGGTAACGTCCGTCCGCGGCAGTTCCCACCGGGAAGGGGCGTCTTCGTGTCGCGCCGCCGGCGTACTCCGCTGGTCCAGCTGGGATGGCTTCCCGACCGCTGAATGATCCGCCAACGTTCCTGATCCGCACTCTTCGGCCCCGCGCGGCGGAGAGGCCTGCCCACGGGGGATAACGACGATGTCGAACTGGGATCGCACACTCAATCCATTCCGCTACGACAAGAACGGCGACCTCACGGAATCCGCCAAGCAGCGCGATGCGGAGATGACCCTTGATCATGTCGCTCCGGAGAGCGGAGTCAGCACCGGTCAGGCGGGACCGGTGCTGAAGGTGACGCCTTCTGTGCTCCGGGAGAGGGCGGGCAAGGCCGAGATCGTCGCCGCCGACTTCGAAAAGGCGGACGACAGCGCGATGGGTCAGGGAAGCGCCACCGCGGGGAACACCGGCCAGATCGCGGCCGGGCTCCGGGGATTCCACTGTGCCGGCGCCTTCGCGTCCTTCCAGGAACGCTGGGGTCATCAGATGCGGTATGTGAAGACCACACTTCTGCGAGACGTGGCGGGCGGCCTCCGAGCTGCCGCCAACGACCATCAGGACGCCGATACCGACGTGGCCAAGAAGTTGAAGAAGAAGTAACCATCGCTTCGGGGGACCCAGTCATGCCCAGTTACCACGACATCATGGAAGCCGATCTCGCTCCGCTCGACGCCGCTGTCGACAGGTGGCAAGCCCTCCCGGGGAAGTTCCACGGCATCGCGTCGGCCTTCGACAACACCGTGACCAAGGGCCTCCAAACGGCCAACATGCAGGGCGAGACCGCTGAGGCGGCACTTCAAAAGACAGTCGTGGCGAAGCAGCAGATCCAGGCCGCCGCCGACGAGGCCTTCGATGTGCACAGCATCCTCAGCGACGCCCTGTCCACGTTCAAAGCCGCGCAGAAGACTCTCCGGGACGTGACGGAGGAGGTCCGCACCAACGCCAAGGGCGTCCTGGTCATCAACGGAGCGGGCAAGGTGGGCCCCGACCCGGTCGCAGGGCCGATGCCCGGCGCAGGTCCGAGCCTCGGCGCGGCCATCCTCGACTATCAGGGTCGTGTGGACGGCGCCGTGGAATCCGCGACCGAGGCGGACAACGCCCTGCACTGGGCTCTGCTCCAGGATCCCAACGGTGCCGACCAGGGATTCAACGCCAACGCCTATGCGGACATCAACAACGCGCTGAAGGACCGTGCCCAGGCGGCCAAGGACGCCCACGACGCGGCCCGACTCGCGTCCCAGCAAGGCATCCTGTCCGTCGATGAGCTCAAGAGGCTCGACGCCCTGCTGGCGAAGCACGCCAGTGACCCGACCTTCGGGACGAAGTTCTACACCGAACTGGGACCGAAGAAGGCCCTGGAGTTCCAGGCCGACCTCGCCATCCGGACGAGTCTGATCCACGACCCCGACCGCCTCAAGGCCGCCCAGGACATCCAGAAGCAACTGGGACTGACACTGGCCGCCGCGACACAGGACGTCGACGGCGACGGATACCTGAGCAACCAATGGGTGGAGGGCCTCAAGGAGGCCGGCCACCAGCCACTCGATATGAGGTCCCGCGGCCTGTACCAGATGATGCCGTACGGCTATCAGCCGCTCGGAGCGCTGCTCAAGAACGGCGAGTACAGCACGGAGTTCCTCGGCGACGTCTCGAAGGACATGCTGAAGCTGGACAAGGAGCTCCACGGGGTCTGGCCCAGCGGCTCGCAGGAAATCCATCTGGACTTGACGGACCAGACGCAGAACCACCAGGGGACCGACCCCCTCGTAGGCCTGCTGGAAGCCAGTTCCCGGAACCCGGAATTCGCCACGCAGTTCCTCCACAACGACGGCGACCTCAAGCACCTCCTCACGACCGGGCAGGAGAACCCACTCCGCTCGGACGCACTGGGACACGCGCTGGAGGCGGGAGTCACAGGACACCCGTACGGCACTCCGCTGGATTCCACGCTGCCGCCGCACAGTGTGGCGCAGACGGAAATCATGAAGCAGGTCGTCGAGTCGGTGTCGAAGGACGCGGGTGTGGCGACGGATCAGATGCGGGACAGCCTGGCGAGGATGACCAGCGAGTACATGCCGGAGATCAACCGATCCCTGGCGGGCGGCAAGGGCCCGTACTCAATTGACGTGTTTTTTCCGACCGGCAACTCAGGGGAACCTGGATTCACCCCGATCGACACGCACAGGTTTTTGTATGAACTCGCCGCAGATCCGGGTGCTTACAAAATCCTGGATGTGGCACAGAAAACATACACCGGAAATCTCTTTGATTACCACCTCGCCCACCCTGAGAAATTTGACGGCGACCCAGAGATAACAATTAGGCAGATTGCGAATAATGCGGGGCTTTTCCAAGGCATTATGGCCTTTTCGGTTCAGGATCACAATATCATGGACGAGATTTCAGCAAACCAGTCTTTCAACGATTCCCTGAAGCCTCAGAACGAGCTGATGAAGGGTATCGCCACGGTGGGAATCGGCGTCGGAGTCGCCGCGATGACCAGCCCCATCGGAGGAATCGCGGCCGGTGCAATGGCCACATCCACCGGCAATATTCTCATCGATAATATTTTCGATGGAAGAAAAATGGACGGTTACGACGATATCCTCCTGAGCAGCGGGGCCAACCTGGACAAGGTAAAGCAATCAGCTCTGCAGTCCACGGAATTTTCAGGTCACTACGCCGGCGCGCACACTAATTCAGCCATGCGCCCCGGAAATATCGAAGGCCTAATCGCCGAGGGTTTCCGAGATGGCTGGGGAAACTCATCGACCAACCTCAGCGGCTACGAGGGGCGACCCGGCCATCCGAAGGCCGACTAGCGAAGGAGAGAATCATGAGACGAACTACAGCACTAGCATACGTCGCAACCCTGGGCGTAGCAGCGTCATTTGCCGCGGGGTTTTTCACCAACAGATTCTGGCTCTATTCAAACGCCGTGGACAGCCTCCGGGAAACAGTGTGCGGAGACATGATGACCAGTGACTCGGTGAAGAGCGTTCTCCCCAAAAGCCATACCGCAATGGAGCACTACACCGCCCTCGGCACCGGCCAGGATTTCAACCAGTCCTGTATCATCTCCAGCGGTAGTTCTGGGACTCTCACCATCAGGGCGGAAATCCAGAACGCAGCATTTCAGGACTGGCAGAAATGGGTCAAAGGTGAGACACGAGACGACGGCTCCGGCGTTCCCGTAAAGATGGGCAAGGGGGGAATCTCCACCCCGACAACCACCTACCTGTATATTCCGTGTACACCTCGTTACCCTCGCACAGGGGGCACCACCGCGAAGGATTCCTATTACCTGCAGGTCAATGTCAGGTTCAACGGTGATGCGGACGCGGACGCGGGCACAGTACGCAAGGCGGTGGCCGATGCCGCTCAAGCATTCGGCAAAAGTGCGCACTCCGACGCCGGCTGCCTAGGCGCCCTCTGACCAGGGAACGTCGCGGTTCCGGAGCCGCCGCATGTCTGCGGCGCACCTGCCTTTGAGATTCCCGCGACTTACTCGAGAGCTGGTCCCGTTCAGCGCGGGAGCCGCCGCCGGCGCCGTAGGTCCCGCAAGGCAACCGAGCTGCCGCTGATCGCGACCGACAGGACAACGCCCAGCCCCAGCACATAGATCGCCACCCGCTGGTCCCGTTGCTGCGGGGTCTCCCCCAGCGTCAGCGCGGCCGGGATGACCCTGCTGTCGCCCTTGGCCACGCCGCGGTCGGCGACCGGTGCCGCGATGGGCGCGGCGTCGTCGGTGAGCGCGCGCACCGGGTCGACCACGCCCCAGCCGGTGAAGTCGTTGTGGCCCAGGGAGGTGCGCTGCGCGGTCTGCTCGATCTGGGCGATGACCTCATGCGCCCGCCAGGCCGGGTGCTTGGCACGGATCAGGGCCGCGACGCCCGCGACATAGGGGGCCGAGAAACTCGTGCCGTTGTCGACGCACTGGCCTCCCTTGGGAACGGTCGAGACCATGTCGACCCCGGGAGCCGACACCCCCACGAACGTCCCGGCCTGGGAGAACGACGCCCGTTCGTTGTTGCGGTCCGATGCCCCGACAGCGAGCACGCCCTCGTAAGCACCGGGGAACGTCGTACCGAGCTTTCCGTCCACTCCGGCATTTCCCGCGGCGACGACCACGACGACGTTCGCGGCGACGGCCCGGTGGATGGCCTGGGCAAGCTCCCGGACATCGCCGGAGGTGTCCTGCGAGATGTTGATGACGCGTGCGTGCGCGGCAACAGCCGCGTCGATGGCCCGCACCATGCTCGGGATCTTTCCCGCGCCCTGGTTGTCGTTCTGCCGGATCGGGATGATCGTGGCCTCGGGCGCGATCCCGATGAATCCGGTGCCCGGCAGGGGGCGGGCGGCGATGATCCCGGCGACCTTCGTTCCATGACCGACCGTGTCATTGGCGCCGTGGTCCTTGCCACCGATGACATCCACACCATGGGCGACGTCAACGGCCGCTTTCAACTGCGGGTTCGTCGCGTCGACTCCGGTGTCGATGACGGCGACACGTACACCCTTGCCCTTCGTGTCCTGCCAGAGTTGATTCAGCAGCACCCGCTGGAGGGACCACGGGGTTCCCTTGATGTCCTTCGCCGGGAACGTGCACTCGCCGTCACCGGCGAGCGTGATCTCCGCGGCGGCCGTCAGCCCTGCGGTGACGGGCAGGACCGCAGGGCCGGCCAGCAGGGCGAATGCCGCTACCCCCGAGGTCAGTGCGGACAGGCCGCGCTCGTGCGTGGTCCCGGATCCCATGAGGGCTGCTTCCTCCTGCTGACGGTCCGACCGGGTACGGAACACACTGCGGGGCGGACACCCTCGTGCGGGCACCCGCCCCTGCGCAACTCTTGCTGCGGACGTACCGGCTACTGGAAGTATCCGGCCGTCTTCTTGTCGGTGGCACTGTAGTTATGACTGGCCGACTCGACCTTGGAGGAGATCTGGATCAGCGTGCTGTGGATGTGGTCAGCCTGGTCCTGCCACGCCCGCGCGGTCGCGTCGAACGCCTGGTGGGCCTCGCCCTCCCAGCTGGCTGCCACGCCCTTGACCTTGGCCAGCAGGCCGTCGAGGTCGGACTTGAGCTGATTGGCCGCCAACTGAATGCTGCTGGCGGCATCCGTCAGCGAGGAATAGTGAACCTTGAGCTCAGACATGGCTCCCCCTGGAGTGAATGTGGGTCGAAGTTTTCGGGATCGGAATCGGCGCCGGCACCGGCACTCACACGGACGAACCACCGGTCCCGCACAAGCAGGTCAGAGACCGGCGATACCGCTGCCGCCGGCAGCGCCATTGATGTCGATCTTCTTGAGGTCTTCGAGAACCTCTTCATCGGTGTTCCCGTGACCGGCCCGGGTCGCGACGATCGCTTCCTTGATGCCGTCGATGACCACCCGCAACTTCTGGTGCCGCCTGTTGATCTCTTCCTGCTGCGTGTTGAAGGCACCGGCCCCGATGCCCTTCCACTGGCCTTCCAGCCCGTCAATGGCAGCGTTCAGCTTCACGAGCTGCGCCGCCATCGAGCCACTGACCCGCTCGATCTCGTCCTCGACGCGCTTGAGCTCCGCGTCGGTAACCCTCACCGTTCCAGCCATCTCGTACCTTTCCCCCATGCAATATGCGGTCGCTTCAAGGGGTTCGAAACCCCTCTCTCCATCCACAACTGGCCTG
This sequence comes from Streptomyces sp. RKAG337, assembly GCF_023701715.1. Classification (NCBI taxonomy): domain Bacteria; kingdom Bacillati; phylum Actinomycetota; class Actinomycetes; order Kitasatosporales; family Streptomycetaceae; genus Streptomyces; species Streptomyces sp. RKAG337. The sequence continues at coordinate 1,818,893 of NZ_JAJOZA010000001.1, forward strand.
TGAAGCAGTTGAGATGATCTAGCTTCCGACCACTCTAGCCACATTCGTCCACAGGCCCAACAGGCCCCCGGCGAGGGGGCACCCGCAGCCGGGCCGCACCAACTGAATACCTCTCACGGGCTCGGGGGCCCATCGCGCTGCTACTCATTTGCCCGGCGATTCGTCATCGGTACCTGATCAGGTGAAGGCTACGGAGGCCGGGCACCTCCAGCTCGGCCTGACCATCACGCATGGCGTCGATGAGCGCCACTCCATTCCCGGTGCGGGCGGCGTTCATCAGCAATCCAACCGACTCGCGTCCCCTCCAGTCCTGTCGGCGAACCCACACCAGTGCCCTCATGCCCTCCGGCAGTGTGGCAAGTTCAGCAAGCAACGGTGCCCAATCACTGTGCTCGGAGATGGAGAGGATCGGTCCGAGTTTCCGCATGGTGTCCGGCATCCACGCGGCAGGACCGGCCTTCGGCGGAAGCGTTTGGCCATCGACGCCTGGTTGCGCGCCCTCCACCCAGCGAGAGAACCACCCCCATGGGTCAGAATTCGGCAATCCAAAGGGTTCCTGGCTGTCCTTCGGCACAACGATGGACGCGTCAAGCATCGCATTGGCCAGGTCGCCGTCGGCCAGAAACTGCTTTGTGTTGCAGGCGAACAACCAGCCTCGACGTGTTTCATCCGCAGGGGATGCATCCACCAGAGCGACGTGACCACCGTAGACTTCATCGAGCCAGGCGTCAGCTTTTCGGACGGCAGTAGCAAAGTCCTCGGCCGGGATCCGCCACTCCGACAGTTGTGCGTCAGAATTCGGGCGCCTGCGAGAAAATCGCGCAAGTACCAACTGGCGGATGCCTTCCTTCTCCATACGCCCCAGACCACCGGTTTGACCATCGAGCAATACGAATTGGCCATTGTTGATGGTTGCGTACATGAGGTGCCCGGTTACCTCCACGCCATGCAGCTCCCGCCGCACCCACACCACGCCGCGGGCGTACGGACCAACCTCAAGGAGGGCAGAGATCACAGCATCCCAATGCGCGAACGATGACACCTCAGCACCACTGAAGTACTGCCGTACGAGCCGATCCCACCAACCCGGCGCCTCATGGACGGCTTGCCAGGGAAGGGCCGTCGCCCGGCCACCATCCATCCCTGCGTCGATGGCCACCACACATCCACGATCATTAATACGACGTGCCTGCGCTGCCGAGTTACGCGGCTGCGGGCTTCCATCGAATTCCGCCAGGTCGCCCCACGGATCACCTGTCGCCAAATGGAAGGGGGCCATAGAATTTTTCGGAACAGCGAAAGAACTATTGAGCATCGGAGTGTCCGAATATCCGGACTGACTGAGCGTTCTGCAACCGAACACCCAGGCCTGCGAGCTTTCTGCGACAGGATGCGGGACGGACAACTCGACCAAACCATGGTATTGCTGCTGCAACCATTCGCCGGCCCGCTGGGCCGGAGTCATCGCACCGCTCATGCCCCAGCTCCGGGCGGCCACTGCCCAGTAGTCAACCAGGAGTTGAACTCATCAGTGGTCAGCGCGCCAGGGGCGAATCCCAATTCCGACCCGTCCTTGAACACCACAATCACACGGTTCATGGGCGCCTTGGTGAAATCTCCGGTATCCAGGTGTTCCTGCGTATCAAAACACACCACCCAGGCCAATGCGTGCTCTACCGTTGCTTCCGGCTCCATCACAATAGTCGGCGGCCCATCACCATAGGTGCGGTGCAAGAATTTCTGTGCCGCAATCAGCGCTTCGTCTTTTGTCATGGCTCAATCCTCTCCCCAGCGCCAGAAGAACTATTTGTAAGGCATGTATTTAATGCTTTTGACTCCCCATTCCGAATTGTTCAACTCCTCCAATCTACCCAGTGCGCCGGTCTGGCCATCCAAAAATACAACGCCATGACTGTCATGAATAACATTGAAAACGTGCGCAGTCTTGTTTTGCCTTTCTACATAGACAATCCCTCTCGATCCTTCGCCCCTGGCTCCCATATCACCGATGATATCGTCATAGCTTCCAACATTTTGCCATGCCGCATCCGGGTTGCCGAGCGCCTTCGGGTCCGGCCATCGCGGCTCATGCAGAGGCGCCGTTGACACTTCATGACCGTCCAGTCTCTGATCCACAGCAATAACATTGTTCGAACAGTTGTCGACATATCCAGGAGTTTTTGCTTCGTAGCGATCAGAGTTCATATCCTTGAGCCAAGGATACTGATCATCCACGAACTCGCGCGCCGTGGCCGCGTCAACCGAATCGGCGTGGATCGCCTTTTGCGTCACGTGTTCCGTCGGCTGGGCCAGGTCATCCCATGCCTTGGGGATTGCGGCAGGCACCCCGGATTTGACCGCACCTCGCTCCGCCACCGCTTCGGCGGCGTCTCTACTCGCGGCCATGGCCGTACGTTCGGCGGCGGTTGCGGCGGTGCTGGTGCCGCCTGTCGCCAGGGCCATGACGAGGTTTCCGGTCAGTCGTCCTCCGGACTCGGAAGGGTCGTCGCCCCAGCCGGTACCGACGATCGCCTGCGGCAGCCGCTCCGGGTGGTAGGCCATGGTGACCAGACCCGCCACGGTCGAATCCAGATGCGTCAGGTACTCCGCCGGGTGCGTCACGTTGTACGTGTCCCACGGGTTCAGGCCCCGGACGAACTTCGTCGCGTCCGTGACGCTGCGGACCAGGCCGCCGCCGTAGTGCAGCGCCTCGACCTCACCTTCGACGAGGACGTCTTGGAGATCGCCGCTCATGCGGTCGGTGAATTCCGGCTTGGCCGGCGCCAGTTGTGCCGCCGCATCAATGGCGATCCGCGCCTCGTCGGCCACCGCGTCACGTTGTCGGCGTGCTTCCGTCAGGATTTCCTTCGCCTCGGCGATGGCAGCGGTACCCGGGTCGTGGAACGGATCCGGGGCGACCGGAGGTCTCCCCGGATCGCCTTCCCCGTTCACCAGGTGCTGGTAGGAGGCGAGGTCCGTGTTGTAGGCGCCGACCTTCGCGTTGTATGCGTCCACCGCTTTCTTGTGGGCGTCCTTGCCCTGCCGGTACGTGTCGATCGCCGTCTGGGCCTGCCGTTGTGCCCAGTCCACGATGTCCGCGAAGCGTCCTAGCGCCTCAGCTGCCTCCAGGCAGGCGTCCGCTCCCTGCAGCCACTTCTTCGGATGTGCCTCGAATTTCACCCGAAAGGCGTCCGCACCTTCTCCCTGCCAATTTCCGGGGTCCAGCCGGGTCAGGCCACGATGCACATCGCCGAAGGAGCTGCCGAACTTCCTCAGGTGTCCAGCCGTCTCCTGGATCGCCTTCGGATCGCCATGGATCAGCTCCTTCGGCTCCTCGCTCCGACCCAGTTGCTGCTCGGCGACGGAGGCGCCCAGGTCATCGGCGAGATCGTCACCGAAGTCCTCGACCGCGTCGGCCGCATCGTGCAGTCCGACGTAGTCCAAGCCGTCGCCGACCCGGTGTGCTGCCCAGTCGGCGCCTTCTCCGGCCGCCTTCTTCCCCGAGTCGACGAGGTGTTCGAGGCCGTCCCCGGCCTGATCGGCCTTGTCCTCGAGCCAACTGAAAGCCCCCATCAGCCTTCGCCCCCGGGCGGTGTCCGCACCCCGGTCTCGGCCTGCTGCTGCCGTTGTTCGGGCGACGGGCCGAACAGCTGGTCCCGCGCGGCCTCGACATCGCCCTCGTGTCCGGTGGCCTTTGCGACCTGTTCGTACGGGTTGAATCCCATCGGACCGTTGGACAGGTCCCGCCCGGTGTCCTTCCAGGTCTGCCCGATGTCGTGCTGGGCCTGCTCGACAGACTTGGCGCTGAAGTCGGGGTGCTGCCAGTCCGAGATCGGGTTGTCCGCCTTGACCTGGTCCCAGGACATCCCCTCGACCTGCTCCTCGGTCAAGTTGGGATTCCCCATCGCGGCATTCGTGACGACCTTGAACGTGTCCTTGATGTACTGGTCCTCGTCATGGCTGATGCCCGCCGACAGACCCAATCGCTCGGCGAACCCGTTGCCTTCCTGCACCAGCGTGCGTACTCCCCATTCCCACCGTCCGCAGAAGGAGCCGAAGGCGGAGGTCAGACCGCTGTGCCCAAGCTGCATTCCCGTCAACGCCAGATCGCCGAAACCGCGCCCGGTGTCCGCCGATCCCTGCGTCCCCAGGGACTTCAGCTCCCCGATGGCCCCGTTGAGGCCCTGGGCGGCCAGCGCCAGAGCCGCGGAGTCCACCGCGAGATCCTCGCCGCCCGTACTCATCGGAACATCCCTTCACCCGCGCGGGCGTCCAGCGCAACGGCATTCGGCACGATCCCCATCACCGGTGGAAAGATCATGGGCCGGTCGCTCCCCACGTCCAGAGCCACTCCCGCAGGTTCCTGCACTGCCGGAATCACGACGTCGAGCAACCGTGCCCCGAGAACGGTCATGTACTCCCAATCGGAGAGTTCCGATGTCTCCTGCGTCAACGCGAAGCGCGCCAGCGCCACTTCGCCGGAGAACCCATAGATCCAGCGCACTCCGCCCATCGCCACCGACCACAGACCGCCGCCGTTCACCGGCACCAGCACCGCAGTCCGCCGGAACGCATCCACCAGCGCGATCGGATTCCCTTCGCCGCGATGCATGTCCGCCAACTCGCCGGCCAAGGCATCCACAGCCTCTGCCGAGGCGAGCTTTCGCCAACTCGCACTACCCGCATCAGGAGCCCGCTGTTCGCTGCCGGCCCGGTACACGATGTCGGACAACCGCGTGGGGCGGTGGGGTCCCGACTGGTGGGTCGGATCCTCGGAGGTCGTGGTGAGCCGTGCGATGGAGCCGGAAGCCGGTGGAGTGTGGATTCCGGTCCCGTCAGGACTGATCATCGCTGGCGTCTCTCCCGTGGGTCGTCGTTCGTATGACTACTAATGCGGCGGGGCGGGCGGGCCCTGCTGCCACGTGTGTTGAGTGTTGGGTTCGTTCGGCGGAGGTGGGGCGTAGCCGTACGGAGGTGCCGGAGGTGGCCCCGGTGGGACGGCGCCGCGGTTCCGGTTACGGACGACCAGCACCGCGGTGGCAGCGATGACGACGGCCGCGCCGCCGAGTCCGAGCCAGAGGAGGGTGTTGCCGCTGTCGGAGTCGGCCGACGTTACCTCCGCCTGGGCGGCGGGAGCAGTCGCGCTCGGCGCGGGCGCGGCTGCGCTCGTCGAGGGGACCGGGCCGTTCGGCCCCGTCTGAGCCTCGTATTCGGCGAGGGGATACACGTCCGGCGCACCGGGGTCACCGGGAGTCTGCAGGGCGACCCGGGGGCGGACGGCGCCGTAGCCGATGGAGTCGTTGCGCTTGGCCCCGCTGGTGGGCGCGCCGGCAGTGTTCAGGAGAACGCGCAGGACCTGGTTGGCGGTCCAGGTGGGATGGGCGGACCAGACGAGGGCGGCGGAGCCGGAGGCGATGGCCGTGGAAGGGCTCGTACCGGTCCCCTTGCAGTACCCGGACGTGGCGATCTTGGTGGGGCAGGCCCCGATGATGTCATTGCCTGCAGCGGAGAGATCAACCTGCGGACCCTTGGTGGACGTCGGGATCGCTTTCACGTCTTTCCCGAGAGCCGCGACGCCGACAACGCCGCGTGTGGCCGCCGGGTACTCGACGGGACTTCCTCCGTCGCCGCTGTTCCCCGCAGCGGCGAAGATCAGTTTTCCCTTGGATCGGGCAAAATCTACCGCTTCTTGCAGGCTTTGATGCTGGGCTGCGTCCCCGATCCCGGAGTCACCCAAAGAGATGCTGATGACACGGGCATCGCTGTCCGCTGCGTAGCGGATGGCTTTGACCAACTCGGAGTAGAACTCAGGGTTTGCGGCGGCGCCGTTCTTCTCACCCTCGTTGTCCGGCAGGCGGAGGGGAAGGATCTTGGCTTTGGGAGCCACTCCGACCACCCCTGAACCATCGGCGCCTTCACCTGTGCCGGCGATCAAGCTCGCCATGCTTGTACCGTGCCCCACGAGATCGATGTCTGCGGCTACAGGCTTGGTGCCGAAGTCCTTCCCCACAACAAGTTGTCCGCGGAGGTCGGGCGCTGTCCGGTCGACACCGCTGTCGATGACGGCAACCGTGATGCCCTTTCCCTCGCTGATCTTCCATGCTGCGGCAAGACCCATCGCTTCGACGTGCCATTCCTGACCCCGGATCGACTCCGCGTGTGCCGGTACAGCTACTGATACGAATCCGATCAACGCGGCGCCACCGACTGAACCCACAGTCAGTGCGCGCTGCCTCCAACCAACCCGGTGCCGTCGCATATTCCTTCTTTCGGTGTCCCTCACGACTCCGCGTCGGGTCACTTGACGACCGGAGGGCCTGAATCGTTATCACGTTGCGTGCGATCCGGCTCGTCCTCGATCAGGTAGTCAGGACGTCGGCTGTTTCGTCGTTGCTTCTCGCCCGCCTTTCCGGAGTTGGGGACAGGGCGCCCGGTAATTGCCGATACCCCGCTCGGAGCAGCCCCGCCCGTCGAAGTGCGTCCCGCTTGATTAGTTGCGCCCTGGGCGAAGGTGTCCGGTATGGCGGGGCCCTGCTTTCGGGTCCCGCCCACAATGCCTCCGGGTTGGCCGGCAAGTCGGCGCAAGGAACCTCCGGAACTGCCCGGGTTCCCTCCCTGCACACCGGATCCGGTGCCATGGATCCCACCCATCGGCGATCGGCGATCGGCGCCCTCCGCTCCGACGACGTTGCCCTTGGGGATCATGCGGCCTGGCGTGGTCCCTCGCACGGTCGCCTGCCCCCCATGAATGCCCGATTCGCCAACGGGCCTCAACCTGGGACCGTTGCCCGGGCCCCTGCCTGCCGGCGACCCAGGGGCCTGCGGAAGGCGTGGCGACGGCGTGCCTGCGTTCACCCGTCCATTCGGGCCAGAGGAGAATGGAGGAGCGCCAGAACCCGTATCCGGAGGTGCAAACGTGCGCGATGACGGCGCATCACCAGCAACCGCGGAGGGATAGTGAGCGAGCGGGGTTGAGGATGCCGGAGCCACTGCGGTGGTCGTGCCCGCCGAGGCGATGTGAGTGCCCGGATCGGCAGACACAGCTGCGGGACTCCCTGCCAGGTCCGCTGGAGCAACCGACCTGGTCGGGATCTGCCCGAGATTGCTGCGGTCGGAGCCCGCATGAGGATGTGCCTTCGGAGCCGCGGTGTCAGAGCTCCCCCGTCCGGATCCCTCCGCCGAGGACCCCGAACCGTCGATGGGCACCGCCGTGAGATCCGACCGCCGATTGTCCTTCGGCAGGATGCGCGCCGGCACCGGCTGGAACGTCGGTGGTTCCTGGGCGCTGATCACGCTTGCCGAGTACTTGTAGGCCAGCGCCAGTTTGTTCATCTGGTCGACCGCGCCCTCGCGGGCCCTCTCCAGGTGGGCCACGGCCTGCTGGTTGGCGAGCTTGCCGTCCGGGTCGTGCTGGGCGACCAGGTCGGTTCGGTACAGATCGACCATGGACTTGGCGTCGGCGGGGACCGGCGGCATGTCACGTTTGACGGCGAGCAGGGTCTCGGCGGCTACAGCCAGGGTGTCACCGGCGCTCCTGGAGTACTCGGCAAGGCTGAGGGTGGACTTGGCGATGCTCTTGCCCCACTCCTTGAAGGCATCACCGCCATCGCTCTGCCAGTCGACGTAGGCGACCCGAGTGTTGAGGTCGCTGCCGATGCTGTCGATCGCCGCATGCGCGGCCAGGAGTTTCTGGCTGAGAGCTGTGAGGGCACCGGGGTCGGCGTCCTTGACCATGGCGAGCATTTCTTCATGGGAGCGGGCGTCGAACTCGTCGCCGTAGATCGCGGTGTGCGCGTCCTCGGTAATGCCGTCGAGGATTCCCACGACTCACCCCTCCCCTTCGCTGTTCAGATGTTCCAGGTCCACGGATGGGGCCATCAGCCCATGCCTCCGCCGCCGGAGGTGTCCTCGGTGGGCGGAGTGCTGCCGGCGACCGAGGCCGGCTTCCGGGTGATCGGCGCGTCCGGGTCGAGTTCGGGGTGGTAGTACTTCTTCGTCACATCGTTCAAATTGAGAAGGTGGTTGCGGGTATCGATGTCAACGTTCTCGTAGCCGACGCGCGCGATTTCGACGGAGATGCTCATGGCCTCGATCTGATTGGCCATGGTCGTCGACAGCAGTTCGAGTTGGGAATGCACATGGGTGTAGGCACTCATCAGTTCCTCGGCGCCCGCGAACCCGGTGCCGATCTGGCCTTGATGCAGTCTGCCGTCGCCCATCTTGTCCGGCGCGGCCTGCGAATCGTCGAGATCCTTGAGAAGACCGTCGACACGTTGCTTGAAGCCACGCAGATCCTGCAGGCCGATGTCCATGTCTCGCTCGAGCATGGCAAATCACTCCCCGTATTCCACCGTTGACTCAGCAGCTTACCCAGCTGCTACGACAGTCGCACTGGCCCCTCCCGTCACGAGCCCTGCGGCCGCCGTGCACTCTCCGTGTCCAACGCCGGTCCCTTGGGCAGGAATTCGGACCAGTTGAGCGGGACGGCAAACGGGGTCACCGAGTCGTAGCCGAGCCGGGCCTGAGCCTGGTTGACGGCTTCGTCCTCCTTCCTGGCCTTGGTTCCGTCGGCGGCATCGCTGTCGTTGTTACGAGGGACGGCGTAACGCAGACCGGTGTCGGTGGTCAGATAGAGGGTGCCGTTCCTGAGGTCCTTGCCGGTGATCTCCAGATAGAGCAGGCCGGACCCGGGGGTGACGTACGCGCTGGTGGCTCCGTCCACGATGGACGCCGGATACGCGGTACCGGCCCAGACGCTGAGCTCGGGGCGGGCGCCGGCCGTACCTCGCAGGACGGAGCACGCGACGGTGCGGCCCTGGGCATCGTAGGTGCCGGTCTTGTTGACCTGGGTGGGCTGCTGGACGGGCCAGTCACTGCCGGCGCCCGTGAAGAGGGGGAGGACATCGGTGGGGACGCTGGTGCGGATGGGTTCCGTCTGGCTTGTCATCTGCTCCAGCAGCAGCGCGGTGAACGCGGTGGTGGGGGCGACGCCGTCCTTCTGGACGACGTAGTACTCCTTGCCTGCCGCGGAGGTGGCCTCGAGGACATTGCCGATCTTGCTCTCCGCAGCCGACAGTCCATCGACGTGGGCCGGGTCGCCGAGGTGCGCGACCGTCGGGAAGACGATCGGGCTGCCGGGATTGAGGGAACCGAGCCACCCCAGGGTGACGCGCTGCGGCTCGGCGGACTGGCCGAAGAGCGTACGGAGCAGAAGGTCCGTCTTCTGCCGGCCGAGTGTGCGTCCGTTCCTGCCCCCGAGCGGGAAACTCGTACCGGCCTTGTCGACGAGGTAGCGCGACGAGTCCGGGCTCTCTACGTAGAGCACCTCGTTCCCCGCCAGGCGTTTGCTGCTGTCGACCGCCCGGGCGTCGGCGCCGCCCAGTACGAACACCGCCTGGTCCGCCACCTTGTCCGCGCCGCTGCCGGGACGGTCGCAGACGGCCCATTTCTTCGCGAGGCCCGCTTCGGCCGGACTGGGGAGGCGGTCGGGGGCGTAGGGGATGCCAATGGTGGCGCCGTGCTTGATGCCCGACTTGTCGATCACCGATTCCCTGACCTTGATGACCTGATAGCCCTGCGGGTCGAGGAGCAGCCTGGCGGAGGCGAAGTTGAGGACGGGGTGCAGGAGTTTCTCGCCCGTCCTCTCGTCCTTGAGGATGACGTAACGGGTGGTCGATTCATCGGCGACGATGACGTTCTTTCCGGGATCGTCCCAGCCCTTGGGCGCGGTCGGTTTGATCAGACCCCAGGCGCCGAACCCCGCAAGAATCAGAGCGCCCACCACGATGCCCGGGGCCAGCGCGCGCAGCGGGCGTGGTGCGCCCTCCTCGGAACCGGATGGATTCGGCTGCAGAAACGCTGCCACGGTCCGCTTGCGAGCGAAGGTGTAGGCGTTGAGCTGTTCCTTGCGTGAAGCCATCCGCTGCCGCTCTCCCCTGTTTACGTGAATGCGGCACTTACTATGCCGGGTCCGGCCCCTGCGGTATCGGGGGCCCCCTGCGCCGCGTCCGGCCATGACCAGAGGCCTGGCGCCGACGAGGTGCCGCCGTACGGCCGAGTACGGATCATGAGGTGGCGTACCGATACGGTTGGCTGACTTGCGCACGCCGTAATGCCGTAATGCCGTAACACGGAGGGATTTACCGGGGGATGAGCAGCGCGACGACCGCAGTGATGAGTGTGCACCCACGGCCAGGGCGGATCGGCGGAGTGCGGCTGCATCAGGTGGTGCTGGTGGAGATTGCCGCCGCGCTGGTGCTGGTCGGGTGGGTGACGAACAGGATCCTGCTCGTACCGATGGGCCTGGTGGCAGTGGTGTTGGTGCTACTGGCGGTGCTGCGACGGCGGGGCCGGCCGGTCGCGGAGTGGCTGAACGCGGCGCTCATGCTGCGCGCTCGGCAGCGGACGGCGAGTCAGCCGTGGGTACCTGATGGGGTGGATCCCGCGCTGGCACCGGTTGTCGAGTGCGAGGCGGCGCTGCGGACGTGTACGTACACCGACCGGCAACGTGAACGCGATATCGGCATGGTGGGTGACGGGACGTTCCTGGCGGCCATGTTGCTGGTACAGGCACGTGATGAGCCACTGCGGATGGCACGCAACGCGCGGCCGCTGCCTTTGGCGCTGTTGCACGACGCATTGGAAGTGGACGACATCCGGCTGGAGTCGGTGCAGGTCGTGCAGTACACGCAGCCCGCGCCTGGACCGCATCTGCCCGAACAGGCCGCGGCGGCACGGTCCTACGGGCCGCTGCAGGAGAAGGCCGGTACACCGGCGATCCGACTCACGTGGATCGCGTTGAAGCTCGATCCGGAGTTGTGCCCGGAGGCGGTTCAGGCGCGCGGCGGCGGGGTCGGCGGGGCGCAGCGGGCGCTGCTGCGCGCCACGGACCAGCTGGCGAGCCGGCTCGCAGGGGCGGGAATCGACGCCTCGGTGCTGACAGAAGCGGAGGTGACCTCCGCGCTGGCGACTTCGGCCGGAGTGAATCCCCAGGCGAGCGCGCTCGCCGCGCGGGCCGGCGTGCCACTGCGGCGCACCATGGAAACCACCCGTGCCTGGCGCTGCGACGACCGCTGGCACACGACGTACTGGGTCGGCCGCTGGCCGCACTTGGGTGCGAGCGCAGTCCCGGCGGCGAATCTGGTCGCCCTGCTGACCTCGATGCCCGCGCTGGCCAGCAATTTCAGCCTGGCGGTGTCGCGCGGGACCGGCCGGACGGCGGCGATCAGTGGGTACGTCCGGCTGACCGCACGCAGCGACCAGGAACTGGTTTCGGTGCGGAAGCAGTTGGAACGTGCCGCACGTGGCGTCAGAGTCGGCCTCGTACGGCTGGATCGTGAACAGCTGCCAGGCGTTCTGGCGACCTTGCCCCTCGGAGGAGCCCGGTGACGGCCGACGGCATGACGTCCGCGACCGTGACCGCGACGCCTGCGACCAGACAGGGGCGGCCCGGATTCGGGCTGCTCGGCCCACGCCACGACCGGCACATACTGCCCGCAGATCAGCTCGGCGCGCTGTCACTGCCGCTCGGGGACGACGGAGTCGTGGCGGGCGTCGATGCCGAGGGACAGCCCGCGGTACTCGGGTTCTTCCGCCCCTCCCAGCTCGATGTCGTCGTCATCGGCAGTGTGTGGACAGCGCAGGTGCTGGCCCTGCGCACGGCCGGCACGGGTGCGCGGGTGGCCGTCGAAACGGCCCGGCCGCAGGCCTGGACGGGGCTGGCGCAAGCCGCGGGTGGCGGACAGCAGTGCATGACGGTGCACGACGTCAAACAGGTGGGGCCGCAGGGTCCTTCGGTTTCCAGCCCGGTGCTGGTCGTAAGGGACTGCGGGATGCGACCACCGCGCAGTCGGCTTGCTGCCGGGCCGTGGCAGTCCGTGCTGACACTCCTGCCATTCCTGGGTCCGACGGCACCGCGACTGCTCGCCAACGCCGGGCTGGTCGGTATCCAGCGGGTCTCTCCGGAGGAGGCGCAGGTCCTCTCCGGGATTCTCCGGCTGCCCCGGGCAGAGACGGAGTCCCTGTCGTCCTTGGGCGACAACATGATGCTGTGGTGTACATCTCAACACCAGAAGTTCGTCATGCTGCAGCCGACGGATGTCGAGACGGGACTGCTCGGCACCCCGCGCCGTATGGACTAGGTCCTAGGGGCGCACCGGCTCCGGCGGGCCGACGAGGGCGGATCCGGAGCCGTGGGCGAAGGTCTGCGCGGTCCCGGAGATCCGGCGGACAGGGCGGGCCTGCCGTGGAACTGCCACCGATGATTAGGCTGTCCCTCAGAGCGGCAGGAGCTGTAGGGGGCAGACAGCCCGAACGGGGCGCGGCAGGGCTGCTGCGATACACGGGGAGGGGTTCAACGGTGAAGCACGCCGGATTCCTCGATCTCGTCCGCCGCGAGCGGCCGACCGACCGTCCGTCCCTGTCGTTCGGATGCGTTTCAGAGATATACCAGGAGGCATTGTGAGCAGCGATCGGGACGAGAACCGCGTGGGCGGGGCCGCCCCTGTCGAGGAGCAAGGCGACGCCGACTACACCGGTGAGTTCACCTTCGACTACACGCCGCCCGCCTGGTACATGCAGAACAGCGGTGGGGACGACAGCGGTGACAGCGGCGACGACCCGGATACGGATACCGACTCCGGTGCGGCTGCGGATGAGGACTCCGGTGCCGGCGACGCTCCCGCTCCCGCGGTGCGTGAGGAGTCCCGGCCCGAGCCTGAGCCCGCGCCCTGGGTGACGCCTCCGGCGGCGCCCGTTCCTCCCGCTCCCCTGCCCGTGAACCCGGTTTCGCCGCCTGCCGCACCGCCGGCCGCACCGTTCGCGGCGCCGTCGCCGGCTCCTGATGCCGCGAGCGAGCCGTCCTGGTCGGCGACCTCGGTGCCGTTCGTCCCGGCTCCCGCTCCTGCTCCGGCTCCTGCAGCAGCTCCGGAACCGGCTGCCGCCGAGGCCGCGGCGCCCGCCCCTTCCGTTGTTCCGGCGTTCCCGACGCTCAAGCCGAGCGGCGGCGAGGACCGTCCCGCGGACGCCCCCGTCGCGGAGCCCGAGCGGGACGACGACGAGCTGCCGGGCGCGGTACGGAGCGAGTCGACGGTGCGGATCGCGCCCGGCTCGCTGCGTACACGGCCCGGAGCGGGTACGGCCGAGACCCCGTCGGCTCCCGTGGAGCCGGAGCAGAAGCCGGCACCGGTGATGGACGCTCCGCCGTCCGAGGGTCCGGTGTGGGTGCCGACGCCGCCGCCGGCCCCGGTCGCGCCGTGGTCCCCGGCCCCTCCGCAGAGCGCGGTCCCGCCGCTGCCGCCGCACTTCCAGGCCGCGGACGCCCCCGCGCCGCCGCCGCTCCCCGACGACCGGGCCACCCCGCCCACGGGTGCGCCGTGGCCCGCTCCCGCGCAGTCCGCGCCGACGCCTCCCGGCGCCGACTACACGTTCGCTCCCCCGGCACCCCCGGAGACCGTCGAGCCCGCCGCCCCGCCGGCCGGCTACGGCTTCCCGCCGGCCCAGCAGGGACCGGGCACGCCGAACCTTCCCGCCCCGCGCGCGGCGGAGCCGCTGCCGCAGGGCGGATACGGCTTCCCGCGGCCCGCCGACGCACCCGCGCCGACGCCGACGCCCGTCCCGGCGGACCGCCAGGAGGACCACACTCCCCCGCCGCAGCCGGCGTACGGATTCCCGCAGCCGGGAGCGCAGCGACCGCCGCTCGCGCAGGACGGCTACGGGTTCCCGCGACCCACCGCCGACGCGCCCGCTCCTGTGCACGCACCGGCCCCGGCACCCGCTCCGCAGGACTTCGCTCCGGCCCCCGCGCCGGAGGACCGTACGCCGCCGCCCGCGCCCTGGCCGAACCCCGCGCCGGCCGCGCCCGCCCCGGCCCCGCGCCGCAGCCCGAGTACGGGTTCCCGCCGGCCGGAGCGCAGCCGCAGCTCCAGCCCCAGCCGCAGCCCCCGTTGTCGCAGCAGCCACCGCAGGGTGGGTACGGGTTCCCGCAGGCCGCCGACGCTCCCGCGGCGCCGCAGGTGCCCGAGGACCGTGCTCCCGCGCCGTCGGCCGCCCCGTGGCCGAGCCCCAATCCGCCGGTGCCGCAGCCCGGTTACGGGTTCCCGCAGAGTGGTCAGCCGCAGCCACCGCAGCCGCAGCCGGGCACCTTCGCGCCGCTGCCGCAGCCCGCTCCGGAGGACCGCGCCGCTCCGCCGACCGGCGCGCCCTGGCCCAATCCGGCGCTGCCCCCGGCCGCCCCGGCCCCGGCGCCCCAGCAGGGTTACGGGTTCCCGCAGGGCGGGGCTCCGCAGCCGCCCGTCGCGTCCGGTCCCGGTCCTGAGGCGTCCGCGCCCATGCCGCCGGCCGGTTACGGATTCCCGCCGCCCGCGGCGCCGTTGCCGCCGGAGGCCAGCCCCGGTGCGGCGTTGCAGCCGCTGCCGCCGCACGGCGGGTACGGATTCCCGCCGCCGGGACAGCAGCCGCAGCCCCAGCCGCCGGCCCCGCAGCAGCCACAGCAGCCGCAGCCCCAGCAGTACGCGCCGCCGCAGGCCCAACCGCAGGTCCAGCCGCAGCACCCGGCTCCGCCGGAGGACCCGTCGGCCGATCCGCGTACCGGCGGCTGGCCGACGGTGACGCCGGACCAGCGGCAGCGTTCCGTACAGGGCGCGCCGCTCGGCTACACCGCGGCCGTCGAGCTGTCGTCGGACCGGCTGCTGAAGAACCAGCCGAAGCCGAAGCGGCCCGGTGCCAACGCGACGCCGTCGCGGTTCAAGCTCGGCGGCAAGAAGGAGGAGGCGGAGCGGCAGCGGAAGCTGGAGCTGATCCGTACTCCGGTGCTGTCCTGCTACCGGATCGCGGTGATCAGCCTCAAGGGCGGCGTCGGCAAGACCACGACGACCACCGCCCTGGGCTCGACGCTGGCGACCGAGCGCCAGGACAAGATCCTCGCGATCGACGCCAACCCGGACGCCGGCACGCTCGGCCGCCGGGTCCGCCGGGAGACCGGTGCGACCATCCGCGACCTGGTGCAGGCGATCCCGTACCTCAACAGCTACATGGACATCCGCAGGTTCACCTCGCAGGCGTCCTCCGGGCTGGAGATCATCGCCAACGACGTGGACCCGGCCGTGTCGACCGCGTTCAACGACGAGGACTACCGCCGGGTCCTCGACGTGCTGGGCAAGCAGTACCCGATCATCCTCACCGACTCGGGTACCGGTCTGCTCTACAGCGCGATGCGCGGCGTGCTCGACCTGGCCGACCAGCTGATCATCGTGTCCACGCCGTCCGTCGACGGCGCGAGCAGCGCGAGCACCACGCTGGACTGGCTGTCGGCGCACGGCTACGCCGAACTGGTGCAGCGCAGCATCACGGTCATCTCCGGGGTCCGCGAGACCGGCAAGATGATCAAGGTGGACGACATCGTCGCCCACTTCCAGACGCGCTGCCGCGGGGTGATGGTCGTCCCGTTCGACGAGCACCTGGCCGCGGGCGCCGAGGTCGACCTCGACATGATGCGTCCCAAGACCCGGGAGGCGTACTTCAACCTCTCGGCGATGGTCGCCGAGGACTTCATCCGCGCGCAGCAGGCGCAGGGGCTGTGGACCGCCGACGGGAACCCGCCGCCGCACCTGGCACCGCCGGTCCCCGGCCAGCAGCAGGGTCCGCAGCAAGGCCAGCCGCAGTACCAGCAGCAGCCGCCTCCGCCCGGGTTCCACGGCCAGGCGCCCCAGGGTCCGGGTCAGCCGTATCCGCAGGCACCGCAGGCACCGCAACCGCCGCAGCAGTACCAGCCGCAGGCGCCGCAGCCGTACCAGCCGCAGCCCCAGCAGGGCTGGCCGCAGCAGCCGCCGCAGCAGGCACCGCCCGAGCAGCCGCCGGGCTACGGCTACCCGCCGCCTCCGCCCCAGCACTAGCGCGGAGCAGTAGCCACAGCACCACCCCGGAGGGCCCCGTCGCAGCAGCGGCGGGGCCCTCTTCGCGCGGTGGCGCGGGCCGCGGCGTACATCACCCGGTGTAGTCCCGTTCCATCCCGGGATGCAGCCGGGCGCCCGGGAGTTCCGCCTGTGGGTCATCGTGCGCGCCCTGGTCGGCGGCCTAGCGTTGGGGCATCCCCCGACCGCTGCCGGCCAAGAGGACCTTCCGATGATCGAAGCCCACGCACTCACCAAGCGCTACGGCGAGCGCACCGCCGTCGAGGACCTCAGCTTCACCGTGCGGCCGGGAGCCGTCACCGGTTTCCTCGGCCCCAACGGCGCCGGGAAGTCCACCACGATGCGGATGATCCTGGGCCTGGACGCCCCGTCGGCCGGCCGGGTCACGGTGAACGGCCGGCACTACGCCGACCACCGGGCGCCGCTGCACGAGGTCGGCGCGATGCTGGAGGCCCGCGCGATCCACACCGGGCGCTCGGCGTACCACCACCTCCTGGCGCTCGCCGTCACGACGGGCATCCCGCGCGGCCGGGTCGACGAGGTGATCGACATCGTGGGTCTGCGCGAGGTCGCGAGGAAGCGCGCGGGCGGCTTCTCGCTCGGCATGGGGCAGCGCCTCGGCATCGCGAGCGCGCTGCTCGGCGACCCCGCGACGCTCGTCCTGGACGAACCGGTGAACGGCCTGGACCCCGAGGGCATCCTGTGGATCCGCAATCTGCTGCGGAGCCTGGCCGCCGAAGGACGTACGGTCCTGGTCTCCTCGCACCTGATGTCCGAGATGGCGCTCACCGCCGAGCACCTGATCGTGATCGGCCGCGGCCGGCTGATCGCCGACACCTCGGTGGAGGAGTTCGTCCGCGGCGCGGCGGGCACCTCGGTACGGGTGCGGACCGATGACGCGGACCGGCTGCGGAGGCTGCTGGCGGGCCCTGCGGTGACCGTGGTGTCGGAGGCCGCGGGGGTGCTGGAGGTGACCGGTCTGACCAGCGACCGGATCGGCGGGATCGCCGCCGACCACGCCATCGCCCTCGCGGAGCTGACTCCCCAACAGGCCTCCCTGGAGCAGGCGTTCATGGAATTCACCCGGGACGCCGTCGAGTACCAGGCGCCGCCCGTCGCCAACCACGAAGGGCGTGCGGCATGACCACCCTCCTCGACCGTCCGGCCGCCGCGAGCGGTCCCGCCGTCCGCGGCCACGTCACCCAGCTCCGCGTTCTGCACTCCGAGTGGATCAAGCTGCGCACCCTCCGGTCCACGCTCGTGACGCTGACCGCCGCCGTGGTCGTGATGATCGGCCTCGGACTGCTCTTCTGCGCGGTCAGCGCGAACCGCTGGCCGCACATGGACCCGGGTGAGCGGCTCAGGTTCAGCGCGGCCGGGGTGAGCGTGCGCGGCTTCCTGCTCGCGCAGCTCGCCGTCGCGGTCCTCGGCGTCCTCGTCGTCTCCGGCGAGTACGCGACCGGCATGATCCGCGCGACGCTCGCCGCCGTCCCGCGACGGCTTCCGGTGCTGTGGGCGAAGGCCGCCGTGTACACGGCGGTGACGTTCCTCGCGATGACGACGGCGTCGCTCATCGCGTTCCTGGCCGGCCAGGCGATCCTGTCCTCGCAGCACATCGGTACGTCCCTCGGTGCGCCCGGCGCCGCCCGCATGGTGTTCGGCGCCGGCCTGTACCTCACCGTGGTCGGCCTGCTGAGCGTGGCGCTCGGCACTCTCATCCGCAGTACGGCGGGCGGCATCGCCACCGTCTTCGGGCTGCTCATGGTGCTGCCGCTGCTCACCGAGGCGCTGCCCACGACCTGGTCCATCAGCGAGTACCTGCCGAGCAATGCGGGACAGGCACTGCTGGCGGCCCACCGGGAGCCGCATATCTTGGCCCCATGGACCGGCTTCGCAGTCTTCTGTCTCTACACGGCCGTCGCTCTGGCAGCGGCGGCGGCAGCACTCAAACGCCGGGACGCGTGAGCCGGTGACGCCCGCCGCGCCCGCGCTCCGGCAAACGGTGCGGTCCTGGCGCGCCCATCTCGGGCGCGCCAGGCAGCTGGTGCGGGCGAAGCTGCCGCCGGTCGCCGCCGACGCCGTGCTCACGGCGGCCATGCTGTTCGCGACGGCGGGCCTGGCCCACCGTGATCTGTCCCGCTCGACGTCCCTCGTGGTCTTCCAGTGGCTGCTGCTGATCCCGCTGGTGTGGCGGCGCCGGGCCCCGCTGGCCGTCTTCGGCGTCATGGCGGCGGTCGCTTTCCTCCAATGGCTGGCGGGCGCCCCGCTGCCCGCCGATGTCGCGCTGCTCATCGCGCTGTACACCGTGGCCGCCCACTCCTCCCGGCTCCGGACGCTGTCGGCCGTCGCCGTGCTCGAACTCGGCTCCCTGCTGGCCGCGTTGACCTGGGCGACGCACGGACGCACCACCCAGTCGTTCATCGCGCTGTCGGCGATGGTGATCGCCGCCGCCGTGATCGGGGTCAACGTGCGCACCCGGCGCGCGTACCTGGCCGCGCTGGAGGACCGGGCCGGACGGCTGGAGCGGGAGCGCGACCAGCAGGCGCAGCTCGCGGTGGCCGGTGAACGGGCCAGGATCGCCCGCGAGATGCACGACATCGTCACGCACAACCTGTCGGTGATGGTCGCGCTCGCCGACGGCGCGGTCTTCGCGCAGGAGCGGCACCCGGAGAAGGCGGCCGCCGCGATGCGGCAGGTCTCCGGGACCGGCCGGCAGGCCATCACCGACATGCGCCGTTTCCTCGGGGTGCTGCGCGCCGACGAACCGGACGCGCTGCGCCATCCCATGCCCGGCATCGCCCAGTTGGAGCCGCTCGCCGAACAGGTGCGCGCCGCCGGGCTGCCGACCCGTCTGAGTGTCAGCGGCAACCCGGACGCGGCCACCGCGGCGGCCCAACTCACCGTCTACCGACTGGTACAGGAAGCCTTGACCAACACTCTCAAGCACGCCCCGGCCGGCACCCGTGCCGAGGTCCGGGTGCGCTGCTCCCCCGATGCCGTCCGCGTGGACGTCACCGACGACGGCCCCGCCGTGACCGCGCCCGCGGATCCGTCCCCTGCCGCGTCCAAGCACGGGAACGGGCACGGGATTCCCGGGATGCGCGAACGGGCCGCCGCGTACGGCGGGCAGCTCGACGCGGGTCCGCAGCCGGACGGCGGCTGGCGGGTCTCGGCCGTGCTCACCCTGAATCCGCCCCAGGACGAGGACGCGCTCCAGGACAAGGACGGTGCCCTGTGACGATCCGGGTGCTTCTCGTCGACGACGAACCGCTGCTGCGGATGGCCTTCACGATGGTCCTCGACGCCCAGCCCGACATGGAGCCGGTCGGCGAGGCCGCCGACGGCGCCGAGGCCGTCCGCCTCACCCTCGCGCTGCGGCCCGACGTGGTGCTGATGGACGTCCGGATGCCCGGCACGGACGGGATCGAGGCCACCGGCCGGATCGTCGAGTCCTGCCCGGAGACCCGGGTGCTCATCCTGACCACGTTCGACCTGGACGAGTACGCCTTCGCGGGGCTGCGCGCGGGCGCGTCCGGCTTCCTGCTCAAGAACGCGCTGCCCGAGGAACTGCTCGCCGCGATCCGGTCGGTCGCCGCGGGCGACGCCGTCGTCGCACCCCGGATCACCCGCCGCCTGCTGGAGAACTTCGCCCACCAGCTCCCGGCCGGCAACAGCGCCGCGGAAGGGGACGAGCGCCTGGGCCGGCTCACCGCCCGGGAGCGCGAGGTCCTCGTGGAGGTCGGCCGCGGGCTGTCCAACACGGAGATCGCCGCGGGCCTGCACCTCGCCGAAGCCACGGTGAAGACCCATCTGAGCCGGATCCTGGTCAAGCTCGGGCTGCGCGACCGCGTACAGGCGGTGGTCTTCGCCTACGAGACCCGGCTGGTCCGACCGGCGTAGGGCCGGGGCCGGAGACCCCGGCCCCGGCCCGGCACCCTGGATGCGACCCGGAGGGTCAGGAGCTCGGCGTCGGCGCCGCGTCGATCAGCTCGCGGGACTGCTTCACGTCCTCCACCATCCGCACCAGCAGCGCGTCGATCGAGTCGAACTTCTCCATCCCCCGCAGATACGCGAGGAAGTCGACGGCCACGTGCAGCCCGTACAGGTCCAGCCCGACGCGGTCGATCGCGTACGCCTCGACCGTGCGTGCGGTGCCGTCGAAGGTCGGGTTGGTGCCGACCGAGATCGCGGCGGGCATCGGCTCGCCGTCGACGTGCAGCCAGCCGGCGTACACGCCGTCCGCGGGGATCGCCGTGTGCGGCAGCGTCTCGACGTTCGCCGTCGGAAAGCCCAGCTCGCGGCCGCGCTGCGCGCCCCGGACGACGACGCCCTCGACGCGGTGCGGACGGCCCAGGATCTCCATCGCGCCCGCCACATCGCCCTCGGCGACCAGCCGGCGCGTCATCGTCGACGAGAACGGCTCACCGCCGCCCGCGGAACCGCGCACGTACAGATCGACGACGTCGACCTCGTAGTCGTACTTCAGGCCCATCGCGGAGAGGAACTCGACGTCACCGGCGGCCTTGTGCCCGAACCGGAAGTTCGGGCCTTCGACGACGAGCTTCGCGTGCAGCGCGTCGACGAGCACCGTCCGCACGAAATCGCCGGGCGACAGCTTCGAGAACTCCGCGGTGAAGGGGAGGATGAGCAGCGCGTCGACGCCCAGTCCCGCCATCAGCTCGGCACGGCGGTGGTGCGCGGACAGCAGCGGCGGGTGACTGCCCGGCCGCACGACCTCGCTCGGGTGCGGGTCGAACGTGACGACCACCGACCGGACACCCAGCTCACGGGCGCGGTCGACGGCCCGCCCGATGATCAGCTGATGCCCCCTGTGCACGCCGTCGTAGGAGCCGATGGTGACGACGCTGCGTCCCCAGTCCCCGGGAACGTCCTCCAAGCCCCGCCAGCGCTGCACCTTGACGCTCCGCTTCCTCGTCGTACCGAATAGCTGTGTATGCCTGTACGGGTCCAAGCCTGCCATGTCCCCGTGCCGGGCTCAGCCACCGGCCCCGCCGCCGCGCCCGCGGCACGGGCCGCGACCTGCCCCTACGGGGTGGACGGTACGGCGAGTTGCTCGCACAGCCGGCGGGCGCTGGGGCCGATGACGGCGTCCCAGGCGCCGTCGGAGTCCAGCCAGCCGCGGACCAGCCGGGCGAAGCACGGGGAGGCGGCGGCGAGCTGGACGAGGCGCCGGTCGAAGTGCGCGGCGCCTTCGGGGGTGCGCCCGAGCAGCAGGCCGAGACGGTGCACGAGATCGCGGGTGAGCAGCGGGGGACGGCGGGCGCAGCCGTCCGCGGCGGCGCCGAGCAGCGCGTCCAGCACGTCGGGGTCGCGTTCGCGTTCCAGTGCCACGTCGAGCAGTTCCTGGCGCATCGGCCGGGAGATGTGGCTGCCGGGCGCGGCGAGCACCGGGGCGACCGCGCGCCGCACCTCCGGCGGGTGTTCCCGCAGCAACTCCACGACCAGCGGAAACACCACCGCGCGGGCGGAGGCGCCCTGCTCGAGACGCCGGTCGAGGAACTCCGCCGCGTGGACGGCGCCCTCCGGCCGGTGCCGCAGATGGTCCCGTACGAGGCCGGCCGCGCGGCGGGCCAGCGCGGGCGTGGTCACCGCCGCCAGTTCGCGCAGCACCTCCCCGGCGCCGGCGCCCGGCTCCCGCAGCCGTCCCTGGAACGCGGCGAGCACCGGTTCCGGATGCGAGGCGAGCGCGGCGGCGAGGGCGCCGGCCGGCAGCTGTGGATCGCCCGCGGCGAAGTGGGTGAGCGCGGCCGGCAGATGCCGGGAGCGGGTCGCGGGGTCCCGGACGAGGAGGGCCAGCGCCGCTCCGTGCAGCGTGCAGTCCGCGGTGCGGGCGAGCATCGCCAGCGCCGCGTACCGCAGCAGTTCCCGGTCGGCGTCGGATCGTACGTAGGGCGCGGCGCGCAGCCCGTACGCGGCGGCGGCGACGTGCCGGGCGGGTCGTTCCTCGTGCGCCCAGCGGTCGACGGCGCGGCAGACCGCCGACGGTTCGTCCTCCGCGAGGGCGGCCAGCAGTTCATCGGCGCCGGGGTGCGCGGCCTCGACCAGCGCCTCGGTCAGATCGTCCACGGCGCGGTGCCGGTGGGTGTGCAGCAGCGCCTGGACGGCGGCGGCGACGGTCGGCCGCGGGCCTCTGAGCGCCGTGTCGGTCTGCAGCGGCCGGTCGTCGCCGAACCAGCCGCAGATCACGGGGAGCGCGGCGCGCGGCGCGCCACAGAGCAGTTCTCCGACGGTCGGGAGGAACCGCTCGGACGGACCGGGCGGGCTCTGGACGCCGTGCATGCTCTGGAGGTTCTGTGCGTTCTGCGGGCTCTGCGGGTTCTGCGGTGGTGGGCCGTCGGCGGGCAGGAGCAGGCGCAGCAGGTCGAGCCGCTCCCCCAGCGGCAGCTCCAGCCGCCGCCAGAACCAGGGGCCGAACTCCGCCAGTCCGCCGAGGCCCTGCGGGCCGAACCCGCCGCGCTCGATCGACCGCACGGTGATCCGTTCCGCCAGCAGCCGCAGCACACCCCGGTACTGATCGGCGTCCGGCACCCGCAGCAGGACCTCACCCAGCAGATGCGCCGCCCACCACACGGCGTCCGCCCGCCGGGCCGCTTCCGGCGCGGGCACGGGTGGGCGCGGCTCTCCGCTCGCACCGGCTGCGGGGGGCGTCGCCGGGGCCGGCTCCGCCGCGGCCGGACTCCGGGGCGGCGGGACCGCCGCGCGCCCCGCAGCGGGCCGCCGGTTGGGAACGGTGTCCGCGTCGAGATCCGCCTCGTCCGCCGGCGGATCGCCCGCCAGGGATCGGTCCATGAGGCGGTCCATCAGGTCAGGAGCCGGCCCGGCCACGTCCGGCTCGCCGTCCCGCTCCCCTTCCGGCTCACCGTTCGCCGCCGGCCGGGGCGGTGTCCCGGGGTGTGGCGGTGTCCGCGGCGGTGGCGGGGCGGCGAGCCGGCTCGGCTCCGCGGCCTGCTGGTCGAGGGCGTGGATCAGCGTTTCGAGGTGCCGGGCGAGGGCGGTGGGGCCGGACTGGCGGGCGGTGAGCAGCAGGGACTGGATGACGGGGCCGATGCGGTGGCGGGGCACCGGAAGCGAGTGCGGAGCGGTGGCGGGGCCGACCGGAGGGGCCGGCGGCACGGTGTGGCCGGGGGCGTGACCGGCGCGGGCCCCGGGGCGCGACGGCAGCCGGACCGGGGCCTCCGCGGCGCCCGCCGGGGCGGCGAACCACCGGTGGACGAGGGCGAACAGGGCCTCGTCCAGGTCCAGGTGCAGGCCCTGCAGCCAGTCGGCGAACTCCTCGTGCGCGAAGCGGTATCCGGCTCCCGCCGGAACGACGAGGCCCTCGGTGAGGACCGCCGAGGCCCAGCCCGTGCGCCAGGGGAAGAGGTCCTCGAAGGACTCCCGGTCCAGCTCGCCCTGGCCGGGCCCCAGACAGCGCCGCGCCGCCTCGTGCACCTGCCCGGCGACCCGGGCGGCCAGCCGCCGGACGGCGGTCCCCCGGGCGGGGCTGTCGGCGCCCGCGGTCAGCCGGACGGCGATCCGCAGGCACACCAGGTCCAGATAGGCCGAGAAGATCTCCGCCCGGCCGGGCACGGCGTCCCCGGCGGGTGTTCCCGCCGGGTCGGGCGCCGCCGGTTCCGGGAGGGCCGCGCGGATCTCGGCGAACAGCCGCAGGGCCAGCGGATGGGCGGCGTCGGTCGCGGCCAGCGCACCGGGCGGGATCCCGTACCGGGCTCTGGCGCGCACGGCCTGCCGCTCGGGGAGGTCGCCGAGCCGGACGCAGAGCGGCAGCGCGCGGGCCGGGGCGCCGGGCGGCACGGCCGGCGCCTCCGCCGGCACATGGAGCATTCCGGCGGGGAACAGGGCGCCCGCCTGCTCCCAGTACTCGGGCCGGCACGCCACGACCAGCCGGACACCGCCGGCCCGCAGCCAACTCGCCGTACCGGCCGTCCAGTCGGGCAGCGCGTGCGCCAGAACGGGCGGCATCTCCTCCGGGCCGTCGAGCAGGACGAGCAGCGGCCGGCCCGCCGACCGGGCCAGGTCCGCGACCGCGTCCGGGGAGGCGACGGGCGCCTCGCCCCTGCTGTCGCCCGCCGCCGACACGATCCGGGCCGCGGTGCGCAGCGAGCGTTCCACCGCGTCCTTCAACCCGCCGTCGCCCGGCCGCAGTTCGGCGCCGCGCAGCCACACCGTCGGGGCGGGCTCCGCGCCCCGGGCGCGGCGGGCGGCCAGCGCCGCCAGTTCGGTGGTGCGCCCGCAGCCGGGGTCGCCGACCAGGCCCAGGACGAGCGGTCCGCGGTCCCCTCCCCTGCCGAGGAAGTCGCGCAGCTCGTCGTCCGTCCCCGGCCTGGCGACCGGCTCACGCCATTCGCGCGGTACGGCCGCGGAACCGACCGAGGTGGCCGTCAGCTGCAGCGCGCCGGCGAGGTTGAGGTGCGGCCCGTAGGCGGGCACGGTGGCGGCGTTGCGGGCGAGCAGCTCCGCCAGCGGCCCCGATCCGGCCCGCAGCGGGACGGCGAAGCCGCCGGCCCGGTGTCCGGCGTGCAGTGCGGTGGCGATGACGGCCAGCACCGCGCCGGTCTCCGCGTCGATCACGGGGCTGCCGGACGCCTGCGGGTGGACCCGCAGCACCTCCGGGGTGTCGAGGGCGAGTTCGTAGACCTCGTCCAGGAGGTGGAAGCGGTCGGTCGCGGTGTACGTCACGGACGCGGTGCCGACGACGACGGCGTCCGTCCAGCCGCGGGCCCGCAGCCGCACCCGGCGTTCCGGGTGCGCGGGCCCGGAGGCGGCGACCGGCAGCGGCCGGAGACTGATGCCTTCGGTCGCGACGAGCGCGAGCCCCAGTTCCGGCAGCGGCGTGATCGCGTCCGCGCCGACGAGGCAGACCTGGTCGCCGGGGGCGTGCAGCACCAGCCGGGCCAGTCCGTCGACGGCTTCGTGACTCGTCAGGAGAGTGCCGCCGAGATCGGCGAGGAATCCGGTACCGCGCGGCCGCCCGGCCAGATCGCACACCCGCACCAAGGCGTCGTCACCGTCGCAGGGCCGCACCGCCATCCGCGCACCTCCCCGCTGGTCAACCGCCTTCCACGGTATGCCCACGGTGATCGCCCGCTACTGATCGCGCACCCAACGCGCCCCCGTACACCCCGAAGTTCACTCCGAGCGCCCGCCCGTTGGGGTGAATTCCGGGTGTGGGGAGGATAGGTATACGAGCAGGAGGGGGATCGTGGAGCGGGCGTCCGCGCGGGGACACGGACGCCCGCTCCACGATGGGGTCGCCCGCCGGGCGGACGCCGCCAGGTGTCGGACCCGGCCTGGCCGAGCATGTCGTCCTCGTCGAAGCCCAATTCGTCGCCGTGACGCAAGTGCGACGAACCTCAGACGAGGACCGCGAGGATCTTCGTCTGGCCGTCGCGGTCCTCGACGAGGGCCAGGAAGCGGCCGTCGGGGTCGAAGGCCGCGTGGGTGCCGGGGCCCATGCCGTCGGTCTTGAGGCGGACGCCGTTGACGAGCAGCCGGGCCTGGTCCGCGTCCACGTCCCAGCGGGGGAAGGCCGCGGCGGCGGCCTCGCCGATCGGCATGACCTGGAAGGCTTCCGCGCCGTCGGCCTGGTACGTCGCTTCGAGCTCGTCCACGGTGCGGGCGCTGCTCAGGTCGTACGGGCCCACCCGGGTGCGCCGCAGCGCGGTCAGATGGCCGCCGGTGCCCAGGTCCGCGCCGAGATCGCGGGCCAGTGCCCGGATGTAGGTGCCGGAGGTGCACTCGACGGTGACGTCCAGGTCCAGGACGGCCGTGCCGTCGTCCGCCGTCGCGGTGCGGTTTTCGTGCAGTACGAAGGAGGAGACGGTCACCGGGCGGGAGGCCAGCTCGAACTCCTCGCCCTCCCGGACCCTGGTGTACGAGCGGACGCCGTTGACCTTGATCGCGCTGACCTTGGACGGCATCTGCAGGATGTCGCCGGTCAGCCGGGCGATTCCGGCCTGGACGGCCGTCAGCTCGACCCCGGCAGCGCCGGCGGTCTCCGTGACCTCGCCCTCGGCGTCGTCCGTCACGGTGGTCTGGCCGAGCCGGATCGTCGCGACGTACTCCTTGCGGGTGAGCGCGAGGTGGCCGAGGAGGCGGGTGGCCTTCTCGACGCCGATGACGAGCACTCCGGTCGCCATCGGGTCGAGGGTGCCCGCGTGCCCGACGCGCCGGGTGCCGGCGAAGCGGCGGATGCGGGCGACCACGGCGTGCGAGGTGAGCCCGGCCGGTTTGTCGACGATGACTAGGCCGTCCGGGCCCTGGCCTTTGCGCTTCATGCGGTCGCGGAGCCCTTGTCGTCGTCCTTCGCGGTCTTCGCCGCGTCGGCGTCGGCGTCGGCGTCCGCCGCGTCGTCCTCGCCGTCGAGGTCGAGGTCGTCCTCGTCCTCCACCGGCTTGCGGTACGGGTCCGCGTCGCCCGCGTACGAGGCGTCGGTGGCGGCCTTGCGCACCTGCTCGTCCGAGGCACGTGCCCTGGCCAGCAGATCGTCGATGGTCTTCGCGTTCTCCGGGAGGGCGTCCGCGACGAACGTCAGCGTCGGGGTGAAGCGCACCCCGAGCTGCCGACCGACCTCGGAGCGCAGGATGCCCTTGGCGCTCTCCAGGGCGGCGGCGGAGGCCGCACGGTCCTCGTCGTCGCCGTAGACCGTGTAGAACACCGTCGCGTCCTGCAGGTCACCCGTGACCCGGGTGTCCGTGATCGTCACGTAGCCGAGCCGCGGGTCCTTGATCCGCCGCTGCAGCGTCTCCGCGACCACGACCCGGATGCGGTCGGCCAGCTTGCGCGCCCGCGAGGTGTCGGTCACTTGTCCGTCTCCTTCTTCGTTACTGCTCTGGTCTTCCAGGCGCCGGCCGACCGCCGATCGGTCAGTCGTCGTCGCCGTGGATCCGCTGCCGTGCCGACAGCAGTTCCACCTCGGGCCGGGCGATCATCCATCGCTCGCACCGGTCGAGTACGTCCTTGATGTGTCCGAGATCCCCGGACACGACCGCGATGCCGATCTCGGCCCTGCGGTGAAGGTCCTGCTCGCCCGTCTCCGCCACGCTGACCGCGAACTTGCGGTGCAGCTCGGCGATGATCGGGCGGACGACGGACCTCTTCTCCTTGAGCGAATGTACGTCGCCGAGGAGGAGGTCGAAGGACAGCGTTCCTGCATACATGGGCGACAGGGCTAGCCGCCCTGGGAGGCCTCGTCGTTACGCCCCTGGTGACAGGCGCGATCCATGATGTGAACGGTACACGCAACGGCCGGGGCCGATCGACGGAATATCTCCGCCGACCGGCCCCGGTGACATGCACTGCCCGTGCGCAGCACGGCCCACCAGGGGTGGTGGCCGGGCGGCGGGTGGGCGATCAGCCGCGCGGCTTCTCGCGCATCTCGTACGTCGCGATGACGTCGTCGACCTTGATGTCGTTGTAGCTGCCGAGGTTGATACCGCCCTCGTAGCCTTCCCGGATCTCGGTGACGTCGTCCTTGAACCGGCGCAGACCCTCGATGTTGAGGTTCTCCGCGATGACCTTGCCGTCGCGGAGGAGTCGCGCCTTGGTGTTGCGCTTGACCTCGCCCGAGCGGATGAGGACACCGGCGATGTTGCCCAGCTTGGAGGAACGGAAGACGTCGCGGATCTCGGCGGTGCCGAGCTCGACCTCTTCGTACTCCGGCTTGAGCATGCCCTTCAGGGCCGCCTCGATCTCATCGATGACCTGGTAGATCACCGAGTAGTACCGGACGTCGACACCCTCGCGCTCGGCCAGCTGCGTGGCGCGGCCTTCGGCGCGCACGTTGAAGCCGATGACGATGGCGTCGGAACCCGATGCCAGGTTGATGTCCGACTCGGTGACCGCACCCACACCGCGGTGCAGGATGCGCAGGTCGACCTCGGCACCGACGTCCAGCTGCATGAGCGAGGACTCGAGCGCTTCGACCGAACCGGACGCGTCGCCCTTGATGATGAGGTTGAGCTGCTGCACCAGACCGGCCTGCAGGGCCTCGTCCAGGTTCTCCAGGGAGAACCGGACACCCTTGCGGGCGAACGCCGCGTTCCGCTCACGAGCGGCACGCTTCTCGGCGATCTGACGGGCCGTGCGGTCGTCGTCGACAACGAGGAAGTTGTCGCCGGCGCCGGGCACGTTGGTGAGACCGAGCACCATGACCGGAGTCGAGGGGCCCGCTTCTTCCAGCGTGTTGCCACGGTCGTCGAGCATCGCGCGGACTCGGCCGTACGCGTCGCCGACCACCATGGTGTCGCCGATGCGCAGGGTGCCGCGCTGCACGAGCACGGTCGCCACGGCGCCACGGCCACGGTCGAGGTGAGCCTCGATCGCGATGCCCTGTGCGTCCTGCTCCGGGTTGGCCCGCAGGTCGAGCGAGGCGTCCGCGGTGAGGACCACGGCCTCCAGCAGGCTGTCGATGTGCAGACCCTGCTTGGCGGAGATGTCGACGAACATGGTGTCGCCGCCGTACTCCTCGGCCACGAGGCCGAACTCGGTCAGCTGACCGCGCACCTTGACGGGGTCGGCGCCTTCGACGTCGATCTTGTTGACCGCGACCACGATCGGCACGCCGGCCGCCTTGGCGTGGTTCAACGCTTCGATCGTCTGCGGCATGACACCGTCGTTGGCCGCCACCACGAGGATCGCGATGTCGGTCGACTTGGCACCACGGGCACGCATGGCGGTGAACGCCTCGTGACCGGGGGTGTCGATGAAGGTGATCTTGCGCTCTTCACCGTTCACCTCGGCCGCGACCTGGTAGGCACCGATGTGCTGGGTGATGCCACCGGCCTCGCCCGCGACCACGTTGGTCTTGCGGATCGCGTCGAGGAGGCGGGTCTTACCGTGGTCGACGTGACCCATGACGGTCACGACCGGCGGACGGGAGACGAGCTCTTCCTCGCCACCCTCGTCCTCGCCGAACTCGATGTCGAAGGACTCGAGCAGCTCGCGGTCCTCCTCCTCCGGGCTGACGATCTCCAGGACGTAGTTCATCTCGTCGGCGAGCAGCTGCAGCGTCGCGTCGGGAACCGACTGCGTCGCCGTGACCATTTCGCCGAGGTTCAACATCACCTGGACGAGCGACGCCGGGTTGGCGTTGATCTTCTCGGCGAAGTCGGTGAGAGAGGAGCCGCGACGCAGTCGTACGGCGGCACCGTTACCGCGGGGCAGCAGCACGCCGCCCACGGACGGGGCCTGCATGCTCTCGTACTCCTGGCGACGCTGGCGCTTCGACTTGCGACCACGGGCCGGACGGCCGTTCGGGCCGCGGCCGAAGGCACCCTGCGTGCCGCCACGGGCGTTGGGGCCGCCGGGACGGCCGCCGAAGCCGCCGGGACGGGGACCAAAGCCACCGCCACCGCCGGGAGCACCACCGGGACGCGGGCCGCCGAAGCCGCCGGGACGCGCACCGGGACCGGCCGGACGGCCGGCGAAACCGCCACCGCCGCCGCCACCGGGACGAGCACCGGGACCACCGCTGCCGCCACCGGGACGAGCACCGGGACCGCCACCGGGACGGGCGCCGGGACCGCCGGAGCGGCCGCCGGGACCACCGGACGGGGCGGGACGCTGCGGCATCATGCCCGGGTTCGGGCGCGGGCCGGAGCTCTGCGGGCGGGGCATGCCGCCGGGAGCCGGACGACCGGCACCGCCGGGACCGCCCGAACCACCAGGGCCACCGGCGGAACGAGGCGCGCCGCCGGGACGCGGAGCGCCACCGGGGCCACCCGTGCCGGCCGGACGAGCGGGACGCTCGCCGCCGGGAGCACCCTGGCCGCCACCGCCGGGACGCGGGGCGCCACCGGGGCGCTGCATCCCGGTGGAGCCACCGGAGGTGAAGGGGTTGTTGCCCGGACGGGGACCCGCCGGACGGGCGCCACCGGGACGCGGGGCGCCACCGGGCGCACCCTGGCCGGCCGGACGGGCCGGACGGTCGCCACGCGGCGCGGCGTCACGCTGACCGCCGTCACGGCGCTCTTCGCGCTGTGCCGGGGCCGGACGTGCCGGACGGGGGCCGGGAGTGGCACCCGCGGGACGCGGCGCGGAGGACGGAGCCGCCGGAGCGGAGGCCGCCGGCGCCTGCTGCGCCTGCTGGGCCGGAGCCGGGGCGGAGAACTCCGCGACCGGTACCGGAGCCGCCGGAGCGGGCTTGACCGGGGCCGGCTTCGGACCCGGACGGGGGCCGGCCGGCGTGGAGCCGGTGCCCGTGGCGGCCGGAGCCGCCGGAGTTACGGGGGCGTCCGCGGCCGGCTTGGGAGCCGGCGCAGCGGGACGGGCCGGCGCACCCGGAGTGGGGGCGCCAGGCTTGGCAGGCGTCGCCTTGCGGGGCGCGCCAGGCTTGGCAGCGGGCTTCGCGGCGTTTCCGCCACCGGGCCCCTGCAAAGCGTCAGTCAACTTGCGAACAACCGGCGCCTCGATCGTCGAGGACGCCGAACGTACGAATTCACCAAGTTCTTGCAGCTTGGCCATGACGACCTTGCTCTCAACTCCGAACTCCTTGGCGAGTTCGTATACCCGGACCTTAGCCACTTCGCTCCTTTTAGGTCCGGGGTGATCGTCCGCCGGACCGTCGCTACTTCATGCTCGTACTCATCGCGTACTCATCGAGTGGTGCTCATCGCAATCTCGACCTACTTCCGACTCGCGAGGTACCTGACCGCACGGATACCCGTGCCGTTCACTTACGGTGCCGCCACTTCGACGGGCTTGGTGTTCTGCTCGACGTACCGGCGGAGTTCCGCGGTGTCGAACGTCTCCTTGGACCTGAAGGCCCTGGAGAAGGCCCGGCGGCGAACCGCCAGGTCGAAACAGACCAGGTCGGGGTGCAAGTGAGCACCCCGACCGGGCAGCGTACCGCGAGGATCGGGGACGCACGCGTCACCGCTCACCGCCACACGCAGCAGATCGTTCTTGGCCACCCGTTCCCGGCAACCCACACAGGTTCGCTCAGGGCACGCAAGGGAACGCGTCCGGCCAGACACTGCTAAGTCTACCTCCCCGCGCCGACCTCACCCCTTCGGGTTATTCGACGCACGGTTGTTCGATCAGTCGTGAGTTGACGTTCAGGCGCGCGAAGTGTCCGATTCGTCGGACTCCTCGGCGCCTTCCGGCTCGATGTCCGGACGGATGTCGATCCGCCAGCCGGTCAGCCGGGCGGCGAGGCGGGCGTTCTGCCCCTCCTTGCCGATGGCGAGCGACAGCTGGTAGTCCGGCACGGTCACCCGGGCCGAGCGGGCCGACAGGTCGACGACCTCGACGCGGGACACCCGGGCCGGCGACAGCGCGTTCGCCACCATGTCGGCCGGGTCGTCCGACCAGTCCACGATGTCGATCTTCTCGCCCTGCAGCTCCGCCATGACCGCCCGCACGCGGGAGCCCATCGGGCCGATGCAGGCGCCCTTGGCGTTCAGCCCGGAGCGGGTGGAGCGCACCGCCATCTTCGTCCGGTGGCCGGCCTCGCGGGCGATCGCCTCGATGACGACCGAACCGTCCGCGATCTCCGGGACCTCCATCTTGAACAGGGCGCGCACCAGGTTGGGGTGCGAGCGCGACAGCGTCACCGACGGTCCGCGCACGCCCTTGGCGACGCGGACGACGTAGGAGCGCAGCCGCACACCGTGCTTGTAGTCCTCGCCCGGCACCTGCTCCTGCACCGGCAGGATGGCTTCCATCTTGCCGATGTCGACCAGCACGTTCTTGGCGTCCATGCCCTGCTGGACGACACCGGAGACGATGTCGCCCTCACGGCCGGCGTACTCGCCGAACGTGATGTCGTCCTCCGCGTCCCGCAGCCGCTGCAGGATGACCTGCTTCGCGGTGGAGGCGGCGATCCGGCCGAACCCGGAAGGGGTGTCGTCGAACTCGCGGGGCTCGGCGCCCTCGGCGACCTCGGACGCGTCCTCCTTCGCCCACACCGTCACATGTCCCGACGACTTGTCCAGCTCCACCCGGGCCCGGCGGTGGCTGCCCGGCTCCCGGTGGTAGGCGATGAGGAGCGCCGACTCGATCGCCCCGACCAGCAGGTCGAACGAAATCTGCCTCTCCTGCACCAAACCCCGCAGGGCCTTCATGTCGATGTCCACGGCTACGCCTCCTCAATGCTCTCGTCGCTGTCGGTGTCGGCGTCGGCCGTATCCGCTGCGTCGACGTCGTCGTCCTTGTTCTTGCGGTTGAACTCGATCTCCACCCGGGCCTTCGCGATCTCCGCGAACTCCACCCGGCGCGGCTTGGGCTTGCGCCCCTTGATGCCCGGGACCTCCAGATCGAGGCCCGCCTCGTCCAGCGCCATGATCCGCGCGGTCAGCTCTTCGTGGTTGTTGAGCGTCAGCTTGACCAGCCGGCCCTCGTTGCGGCGGAAGTGCCGGGGCGTGGTCAGCGGCCGGTCGGTGCCCGGGGAGCTGACCTCCAGGACGTACTCGCCCTGGCCCATCGCGTCCGTGTCGTCGAGCACCTGGGCGATGTCCCGGCTCAGCTGGGCGACCGCGTCGAGCTGCACGCCGTCATCGGAATCCACCACGACCATCAGCTGCCGCCGGCTGCCCGCCGCGGTCACAGTGATCTCTTCCAGATCCAGACCCGTCTTGGCGACGAGCGGCTCCAGCAATCCGCGCAGCCTCTCGCTCTGGGTGGTGCTCATCCGGGTGACTCCTCGGCCGCGTGTGCTGTTGTATGGAAGGTCGCGTGTCGCCCCAAAGCCTATCGGTTCCGACACCGGATCGACGATTCGGCGTGACTCGCCCCCCAGCGCTGCCCTGCCGCCGGAGCCGGCCGGCCACCGTCGCCCGGGCCGGGCCCGGCCACCGCCCGGTACGCTCTGGTCCGTGATCACGGGAGGGGGCGCGGTGACAGACAGAGCGACGCCGGGCAGACGGACGGTACTGGCCTCGGCCGCCGGTGTGCCGCTGGTCGTCGGCGCGGGCGGGCTGGCGGCGCTGGCCGGGCTCGCCACCGGCTGTTCCGGCGGGACCCCGGCCGCGGCGGACACCCTGAAGGACACTCCCCCGGCCGTGCCGGGCGCCGCGCTGCGGGCGCGGGCCGCGGCGGACAGCACCGCACTCCTCGCACGCTACGACGGTCTCCTCGCGGCCCGGCCCGACCTCACCGCGCGGCTGGCGCCGCTGCGGGCCGAAGTCGCCCGGCACGCCCAGGCGTTCGGCGCGACCGCGCCGAAGCCGGCCCCCGCCGGAACACCGGGTGCCCCCGGCACCAGCGCCGCCACCGCTCCCCCCACGCTCGGCGCGCTCGCCGACGCCGAACGCCGGCTCGCGGACGCCCGCGCCACCGCGCTGCTCGACGCACCGCCCGAGCTCGCCCGGCTGCTCGCCTCGGTGGCCGCCGCCGGGGCGGCGCACGTCGTCCTGCTGACGGGGAAGGGCTGAGCAGATGACACAGCGGACCCTGGA
Source organism: Streptomyces sp. RKAG337 (assembly GCF_023701715.1). Lineage (NCBI taxonomy): Bacteria > Bacillati > Actinomycetota > Actinomycetes > Kitasatosporales > Streptomycetaceae > Streptomyces > Streptomyces sp. RKAG337. Next base: position 1,852,218 of record NZ_JAJOZA010000001.1, read on the forward strand.
CGCGGTCCAGGCGGCGCTCGCCGCGGAACACGCCGCGGCCTACGCCTACGGGGTGATCGGTGCCCGGGTCGCGAAGCCGCGCGCCGCCGACGCCCGCGCGGCCTACTACTCGCACCGCGCCCGCCGCGACGCGCTGAGCCGCACCGTACGGGACCTCGGCGCGGAACCGGTGCCGGCGGACGCCGGGTACGCGCTGCCGTTCCCGGTGACCGACAGCGCCGCGGCCGTGCGGCTGGCCGCCGTGATCGAGGACCGGGTCGCCGGTGTGTACGGGGACCTGGTGCGCGCGGCCACCGGGGCGCAGCGCCGGGACGCGGCCGGAGCGCTGCGCGAGGCGGCGGTGCGTGCCGTGCGGTGGCGCGGCGGCAGCGTAGCCTTCCCCGGGTTGGCCGAGCGGAGCGCACCGTGAGAGCCGCACCGTAAAGAGCCGTGTCAGGGCTGTACGGCACGGCAGAACGGGAAGGCATCCCCCGCGGGGACGCTCGCCCGCGAAAGATCCACGGAGGGACAGCACAACCATGGCTTCAGCACCGCAGCCCGGCGGCCCCGGCACCATTCCGCTGGACCCGCCCGACCGGCTGGTCCGCACGATCGGGGCCTGGGAGGGCGACTCCGGCCGGGAGTGGCTCGCGGCGCTGCCGGGCCGGGTGGCCGACACGCTGGAGCGGTGGGAACTGCGGCCGGAGCGGGTGTTCACCCCCGGCGGCCAGATCAGCATGATCGTGCTCGTCCGGACGGCGGACGGCACCCCCGCCGTGCTCAAGCTGGGCATGGTCACCCCCGAGACCGAGCACGAGCACGCGGCGCTCGCCCACTGGGACGGCCGCGGCGCGGTCCGGCTGCTGCGCGCGGAACCCGCCCAGGGCGCGATGCTGCTGGAGCGGCTGCAGGGCGAGGTGTCGCTGCGCTCCCTCCCGGAGCCCAAGGCGATGCTCGAGGCGACGGCCACCCTGCAGCGGCTGTGGGTGGCGCCGGCCGAGGGCCATCCGTTCACCTCGGTCGCCGACTGCACCGCCGGTCTCGCCGGACACCTGCGGGAGCGCCGTGAGCAGCCCTGGGCCGCGGAGGTGCGCCCGCTCATCGACGAGGCGCTGGCGCTGCGCGAGCAGCTGCTGGCCACCCCGGCCGAGGACGTGCTGCTGCACGGCGACTACCACCACGGCAACGTCCTGGCCGCCGAACGCAGCCCGTGGCTGGCCATCGACCCCAAGCCGCTGGTCGGCGAGCGGGCGTACGACCTGGCCTGGCTGGTCCGGGACCGGGTCGAGACGCTGGCCGCCTCCCCTGGCCCGCAGGCAGCGGCCCGCCGCCGGGTCGCCAAGCTCGGCGCCGCGCTCGACGTGGACCCGGAGCGGCTGCGCGGCTGGAGCCACTTCCGGGCCGTCGAGGCGGGTGTCTGGTCGCTGTCGGTCGGCGACAGCCAGGCCGGCGAACTCCTGCTGGAGTTCGCCAGCTGGCTGTAGGTCTCGCCGCGGATCAGCCGGTCAGCCGGGCCAGCGCCTCGTCGACCGTCAGCTCGACCCGCTCGCCCGACCGGCGGTCCTTCAGTTCCACGACGCCCTCGGCCGCGCGGCGGCCGACGACGAGGATCTGCGGGACGCCGATGAGCTCCGCGTCGGTGAACTTCACGCCCGGCGAGACGCCGGCCCGGTCGTCGAGCAGCACCCGGACGCCCGCGGCGTGCAGCTTCTCCGCGACCTCCAGCGCCAGCTCGGTCTGCAGGGCCTTGCCGGCCGCGACGAGGTGCACGTCGGCCGGGGCGACCTCGCGCGGCCAGCACAGGCCCTGGCCGTCGGCGGTCTGCTCGGCGAGGGCGGCGACCGCGCGGGAGACGCCGATGCCGTAGGAGCCCATGGTCACCCGCACCGGCTTGCCCTGCTGGCCGAGCACGTCGAGCTGGAAGGCGTCGGCGTACTTGCGGCCGAGCTGGAAGATGTGACCGATCTCGATCGCACGGTCCAGCCGCAGTCCGGCGCCGCAGCGCGGGCAGGGGTCGCCGGGCCGCACGGTGACGACGTCGAGGTAGCGGTCGACCTCGAAGTCCCGGCCGCAGACGACGTTGCGGGCGTGCTTGCCGTTCTTGTTGGCGCCGGTGATCCAGGCGGTGCCGGGGGCGATGCGCGGGTCGGCGATGTAGTCGATGGCCAGGCCCTGCGGTCCGACATAGCCGCGGACCAGCTCGGGGCGGCCCTCGAAGTCCTCGGCGGTGACCAGCTCGACGACGGCCGGGGCGAGGTGCTCGCCGAGCTTGCCGAGGTCGACCTCGCGGTCACCGGGCACGCCGATGGCGGTGATCTTGCCGTCGACCTTCACCAGCAGGTTCTTCAGCGTCGCGGACGCCGGGACGTCCAGGTGCGCGGCGAGGGTCTCGATGGTCGGGGTGTCGGGGGTGTCGAGTTCCTCGACGGGGCCGTGCGCCACGCCCTCGACGGGCGGCACGACCGTGGTGACGGCCTCGGTGTTCGCCGCGTACTCGCAGGCCGGGCAGTCCACGAAGGTGTCCTCGCCGGCCGCGGCCGGGGCGAGGAACTCCTCGGATGCCGAGCCGCCCATCGCGCCGGAGACCGCGGAGACGATCCGGTAGTCGAAGCCGAGCCGGGTGAAGATCCGGATGTACGCGTCGCGGTGCGCCCGGTACGCCTCGGCCAGCCCCTCGTCCGTGGTGTCGAAGGAGTACGAGTCCTTCATCTGGAACTCGCGGCCGCGCAGCACGCCGGAGCGCGGGCGGGCCTCGTCCCGGTACTTCGTCTGGATCTGGTAGAGGATCACCGGCAGGTCCTTGTAGGACGTGCACTGGTCCTTCACCACCTGGGTGAAGATCTCCTCGTGGGTCGGGCCGAGGACGTAGTCCGCGCCCTTGCGGTCCTTGAGCTGGAACAGCAGGTCGCCGTACTCGCCGGCACGGCCGGTCGTCTCGTAGTTCTCCCGCGGCAGCAGCGCGGGCAGCAGCACTTCCTGGCCGCCGATGGCGTCCATCTCCTCGCGGACGACGCGGGAGACGTTCTCCAGGACCCGCTTGCCGAGCGGCAGCCAGATCCAGACGCCCGCCGACGAGCGGCGGACGAAACCGGCGCGGACCAGCAGCTTGTGGCTGGCGGTCTCGGCGTCGGCCGGGTCGTCGCGCAGTGTCTTGAGCATCAGACGGGACATGCGCAGGACCATGGTGGCTCTCCAGGGGCTTGACGGGGATTCCCGCGAGGATATCCAGCCCGTCCGGCGGCACGGAAATGCGTTATGCGGGATCCCGGGGCCGGTCCGGGCGGCGCAGCGGCAGGGGCGCGCCCATCACCGCGTACGGGCTCGTCGCGCTGGGGAAGTGCACGGGCCGGGCCAGGTCCTGGTAGCCGAGCGTCCGGTAGAGCCGGCGGGCGGGGCTCTCGACGTCGATCGCGGAGAGGATGCTGCGCGGCTCGGTGGCCGTGTCGGTGATGGTGGTGATCAGCTGCCGTCCGATGCCCAGCCCCTGGAAGGCGGGCAGTACGTGCAGCTCCGTGATGACGAAGGAGCCGTCGAGCCACTGCTCGGTGCCGCGGTGGCGCAGATACGGCTGGACGACCGTGGACCACCAGTGCGCGCGGTCGTTGGGCATGCCGTAGACGAAGCCGACGAGCCGTCCGTCCTCGGTGGTGGCGCCGAGGGCGCGGGCACCGGGACAGGCGAGGTGCCGCACGACGATCTGGCGGCGGATCGCGATCTCGTCGTCGTCGAGGCCGAAGGCGAGGGCCTGTACGGCGAGGGCCTCGTCGACCCGTTCCTCGAGGTCCAGACGGCCGACCACGACATCTTCCATGGGACGGGACATTACGTCAGAACAGCACGCTCATGAAGGCTCCGACCTCGGTGAATCCCACCCGGCGGTAGGCGGCACGGGCGGGTGCGTTGAAGTCGTTGACGTACAGGCTGGCGACCGGGGCCACATCCCGCAGCGCGTAGTGCAGCACGGCGGCCATACCGGCCTCCGACAGGCCCTGCCCCCGGTACTCCGGTGCCACCCAGACGCCCTGGATCTGGCAGGCGTGCCGGGTGACGGCGCCGATCTCGGCCTTGAAGACCACCCGGCCGTTCTCGATGCGGGCGAACGACCGTCCGGCGGTGACGAGTTCCGCGACCCGGGCCTGGTAGAGCAGCCCGCCGTCCCCCGCGAGCGGGGAGATGCCGACCTCCTCGGTGAACATGGCCACGCACGCGGGCATGATCACATCCATCTCGTCGCGCCGGACGCGCCGGACGAGGGGGTCGGGGGTGATGCCGGCGGGCAGCGCCCGGGTGGTCATCAGCGGCTGGCGGCCGCGGATCTCCCGGGCGGGGCCCCAGCTGGGTTCGAGCAGCGACCACAGTTCGGTGGTGGGCTCGGCGGGTCCGACGATCGACGAGCAGCGGCGGCCCGCCCGGCGGGCCCGCTCGGCGAAGGCGCGGACGGCTTCGGGGCCCGCGCAGATCGGCACCAGATTGGCGCCGGCGTAGCAGAGGGAGGTGAGCCGGCCACCGGAGTACCAGCCCCACATCTCGCCGCCGAGGCGCCAGGGGTCCAGGCCCGCGACGTTCACGCGGGAGGCGACGAACGCGTTGGACACGGGGTCGCGGTCGAGCACTTCGAGGGCGGCGTCGAGTTCGCCGGCCTCCAGGACCTTCGCGGTCGTCGTCGTCAACACGTGTGCGCCTCACCTACAGGCCGCGGGGGGCGGGGGTACCCCGGCTGCACGGCCGGGGGTAGATCTTCGCACTTTACCTCGCGGAGGCGGGTTTCGCGGAGGTGGCCTCAGCGGCTTTCCCCGGTCAGCTCACGTTGACCTGGGGCTCGCCGGACGCGATGCCGTCCGCTTCCATCTGCTCGGCGATCTTCATCGCCTCTTCGATCAGGGTCTCCACGATCTTCGACTCCGGCACGGTCTTGATGACCTCGCCCTTGACGAAGATCTGGCCCTTGCCGTTGCCGGACGCGACACCGAGGTCGGCCTCGCGGGCCTCACCGGGGCCGTTCACGACGCAGCCCATGACGGCGACCCTGAGCGGGACCTCCATGCCCTCCAGGCCGGCGGAGACCTGGTCGGCGAGCTTGTAGACGTCGACCTGGGCACGGCCGCAGGACGGGCAGGAGACGATCTCCAGGCGGCGCTGCTTGAGGTTCAGCGACTCCAGGATCTGGATCCCGACCTTGATCTCCTCGACCGGCGGAGCGGAGAGCGAGACGCGGATGGTGTCGCCGATGCCCTCGGACAGCAGCGCGCCGAAGGCGACGGCGGACTTGATGGTGCCCTGGAAGGCGGGACCGGCCTCGGTCACGCCGAGGTGCAGCGGGTAGTCGCACTTGCTGGCGAGCAGCCGGTAGGCGTTGACCATCACGACCGGGTCGTTGTGCTTCACCGAGATCTTGATGTCATGGAAGCCGTGCTCCTCGAAGAGCGAGCACTCCCACAGCGCGGACTCCACCAGCGCCTCGGGGGTGGCCTTGCCGTACTTCTCCATCAGCCGGCGGTCCAGCGAGCCCGCGTTGACGCCGATCCGGATCGGGGTGCCGACCGAGGCCGCCGCCTTCGCGATCTCCTTGACCTTGTCGTCGAACTGCTTGATGTTGCCGGGGTTGACGCGGACGGCCGCGCAGCCGGCGTCGAGCGCCGCGAAGACGTACTTCGGCTGGAAGTGAATGTCCGCGATCACCGGGATCTGCGACTTCTTGGCGATGGTGGCGAGCGCGTCGGCGTCGTCCTGCGTGGGGCAGGCCACCCGCACGATCTGGCAGCCGGAAGCGGTGAGCTCGGCGATCTGCTGGAGCGTCGCCCCGATGTCCGCCGTCACCGTAGTCGTCATGGACTGGACCGAAACCGGCGCGTCCCCGCCCACCGCGACCGACCCGACCTGGATCTTGCGGCTGTGGCGGCGGTCGGCGAGCTTGATCGGAACGTCGGGCATTCCGAGCGAAATCGCGGTCATGTGCTTGGCATCCCCAAGGGTGTGGAACAAGGTCCCGGCGTGGGCGGGCTCCGTTTACCGAGGTTACGGCAACCCGCCCACGTCTCCGGCATCCGTCAGGAAAGCGTCACCGGATTGACTACGTCCGCTACGAGCACCAGTGCGGTGAAGCAGATGAAGATGCCCGCGACGACATAGGCGACCGGCATCAGCTTGGCCACGTCGAAGGGGCCCGGGTCCGGGCGCCGGGTGAGCTTGGCCAGCCTGCGGCGCAGCGACTCCCACAGGGCGCCGGCGATGTGACCGCCGTCGAGCGGGAGCAGCGGCAGCATGTTGAACAGGAACAGCGACAGGTTCACGCCGGCGAGCAGGTTGATCATGACGCCGATCTGCTGCGTCGCGGGAATCTTCAGTGAGAAGACCTCGCCGCCGATCCGGGCGACACCGACCATGCCGACGGGCTGGTCGACGGTGCGCTCCTTGCCCTGGAAGGCGGAGCCCCACAGCGCGGGGATCTTCGAGGGGATGTCGGCGATACCGCGGATCGAGTTCTTGGTCATCGAGACCATGCGGTCGGCGGACTCGCCGAGGGTCAGCGTCCTGACGCCGTTGGCCGGGCTGAAGCCGAGGAACCCGGCGTCCACGTACTGGCCCTTGATCGGGTAGCCGTCGCTGTCCTTCTTGTTCACCGTGTTCTTGACCAGGTTCGGGTGCAGGGTGAGCTGCTGCCCGTTCCGGACGACGCCGACGGTGGCCGGGCCGATGGTGTCGCGGATCTGGTCCGACAGGGCGTCCCAGTCGCCGACCGGCTTGCCGTTGAAGGAGACGATCTTGTCCCCGGCCTTGAAGCCGGCGGCCTTGGCGGGCGGGGCCTCGGCGTTCTTCGGGCAGACCTCGGCCTTGGTGGCCTTGTCGGTCGCCGCGGAGGCCTTGACCACGCACTCCGCGACACTGCCGATCGACGTGGTCGCGACGTTTCCGCCGATCCCCATCAGGGAGACCGCGAAGAGCGCCACCGCCAGGATCAGGTTCATGAACGGCCCGGCGAACATCACGATGACGCGCTTCCACGGCTTACGCGTGTAGAACATCCGCGTCTCGTCGCCGGGCTGCAGCTCCTCGTACGCGGCCGAGCGGGCGTCTTCTATCATGCTGCGCCACGGCGAGCTGGAACGGGCCAGGACCTTCCCGTCCGGGCCGGGCGGGAACATGCCGATCATGCGGATGTAGCCGCCGAGCGGGATCGCCTTGAAGCCGTACTCGGTCTCGCCCTTGTGCCGCGACCAGATCGTCGGCCCGAAGCCGACCATGTACTGCGGCACGCGGATCTTGAAGAGCTTGGCGGTGGAGAGGTGGCCGAGCTCGTGCCAGGCGATGGAGAACAGCAGACCGATGACGAAGATGGCGATCCCGACGCCCCACATGAGTGCCGTCATACCCGTGCAGCCTCCGTAGCCAGTTCCCGTGCGCGGGCCCGTGCCCACGCTTCCGCTTCAAGGACGTCCTCGACGGTCAGCCGAGTTCCCGGATCCGGATGGCCGTGTTCCTCGACCACCCGGGCGACGGTGTCCACGATCCCCGTGAAGGGCAGCCGGCCGGCGAGGAACGCATCGACGCATTCCTCGTTCGCCGCGTTGAACACCGCGGGTGCGGTGCCACCGAGGCTACCTACATGTCGCGCCAAAGCCACCGCTGGGAACGCGTCGTCGTCCAGCGGGAAGAATTCCCACGTCGACGCCTTCGACCAGTCGAACGCGGGTGCGGCGTCCGGCACCCGCCGGGGCCAGCCGAGGCCGAGCGCGATGGGCATCCGCATGTCGGGCGGGCTCGCCTGGGCCAGCGTCGAGCCGTCGGCGAACTCCACCATCGAGTGGATGTACGACTGCGGGTGGACGACGACCTCGATCCGGTCGAAGGGGATGTCGTAGAGCAGATGCGCCTCGATGACCTCCAGGCCCTTGTTGACCAGGGTCGCGGAGTTGATCGTGATGACCGGGCCCATGTCCCAGGTCGGGTGCGCGAGTGCGTCCTTGGGGGTGACGCCGGCGAGCTCCTCCTTGGTGCGGCCGCGGAACGGGCCGCCGGAGGCGGTGACGATCAGCTTGCGGACCTCTTCGCGGGTGCCGCCCATCAGCGCCTGGAAGAGCGCGGAGTGCTCGGAGTCCACCGGGATGATCTGCCCGGGCTTCGCGAGCGCCTTCACCAGCGGGCCGCCGACGATCAGCGACTCCTTGTTGGCGAGGATCAGCACCCGGTCGGCCTCCAGGGCCGCCAGCGTCGGGCGCAGCCCGATCGAACCGGTGATGCCGTTGAGGACCGAGTGGCACTCGCTCGCGGCGAGCCGGGTCGCGGCGTCCGGCCCGGACAGGATCTCGGGGAGGGTTTCGCCGGCGCCGTAGTGCCGGCCGAGCGCCTGCCGCAGCGGCTCGACGGCGCCCTCGTCCGCCACGGCCACGGTCCGTACCCGCAGCTGGTGGGCCTGCTCGGCGAGCAGCTCGATCCGGCCGCCGGCGGCGGACAGCGCCACCACGCGGAAGCGGTCGGGGTTGCGCAGCACCACGTCGATGGCCTGGGTGCCGATCGAACCGGTGGAGCCGAGGATCACGATGTCCCGGGGCCCGTCGGTGTCGGCGGCGGCCGCGAATTCGCGGTGATGCGGGTCTGCGAGGGAGTCCGTCATCCCCCCATTGTGGCCGCATCCCCTGTCAGCTCGGACAGGGGATGCGGGTGTCGGGTCCCGGCGGGGTCCGCGGGCGGAGCGGTACGCGGGGGCCGGTCCAGCGGATGGGGTCAGCGGATGGGGCGGTGGACGTTCTCGGTCTTGGCGGGGCCGGGGGTGGCGTCGGCGATCCAGGGGCCGTCCCCGCTGAGGTCGACGATGCCGGCCTCCAGCCAGGTGTAGGTGCCGCCGAGCACGCCGTCGACGACCTTCCGGTCCAGGTCGTCGGTGTTGGACCACAGCCGGGTGAAGAGCTCCTCGACCCGGATCCGGGACTGCCGGCAGAAGGCGTCGGCGAGCTGGTACGCGGGCCTGCCCTCCTCGCCCGACGAGCGCAGCATCTCGGCGCGTACGCAGGCCGCGCTCATCGCGAAGAGCTCCGCCCCGATGTCGACGATGCGGCCGAGGAAGCCCTGCTTGGTCTCCATCCGGCCCTGCCAGCGCGCCATGGCCAGGAACGTCGAACGGGCGAGCTTGCGCGCGCTGCGCTCGGTGTACCGCAGGTGGGTGGCCAGGTCCGGGTAGCCGTCCGGGTGGAACTCGGCGTACGAGGTGGGCAGTTGGCCGGCGCCGGCGACGAGCTTGGGGAGCCAGCGGGCGTAGAAGCCGCCGGCCCTGGCGCCGGCCTTCGCCTTGTCGCCGAGGCTCTTGTCGGGGTCGATGAGGTCGCCCGCGACGGACAGGTGGGCGTCGACCGCCTCGCGGGCGATCAGCAGATGCATGATCTCCGTCGAGCCCTCGAAGATGCGGTTGATGCGCAGATCGCGCAGCACCTGCTCGGCGGGGACGGCGCGCTCGCCGCGGGCGGCGAGGGACGCGGCGGTCTCGAAGCCGCGGCCGCCGCGGATCTGCACGAGTTCGTCGGCCATCAGACAGGCCATCTCGCTGCCGTAGAGCTTGGCGAGGGCGGCCTCGATCCGGATGTCGTTGCGGTCCTCGTCGGCCATCTGCGACGACAGGTCGAGAACCGCTTCGAGGGCGAACGTGGTCGCCGCGATGAAGGCGATCTTCGAGCCGACCGCCTCGTGCTTGGCGATGGACTTGCCCCACTGCTCGCGTTCCATCGACCACTCGCGGGCGATCTTCAGACACCACTTGCCGGCGCCGACGCACATCGCGGGCAGCGAGAGGCGGCCGGTGTTCAGGGTGGTGAGGGCGATCTTGAGGCCGGCGCCCTCGGGGCCGATGCGCTGGTCGGCCGGGACGGTGACCTGGTGGAAGCGGGTGACCCCGTTCTCCAGGCCGCGCAGCCCCATGAAGGCGTTGCGGTGCTCGACGGTGACGCCCTCGGAGCCCGCCTCGACGACGAAGGCGGTGATGCCGCCCTTGTGCCCCTCGGACTTCGGCACCCGCGCCATGACGACCAGCAGGTCGGCGACGACGCCGTTGGTCGTCCAGAGCTTGACGCCGTCCAGGACGTACGCGGAGCCGTCCTCGGTGGGCACCGCGCTGGTCGCCAGCCGGGCCGGGTCGGAGCCGACGTCGGGTTCGGTGAGCAGGAAGGCGCTGATGTCGGTGCGCGCGCAGCGTGGAAGGAAGGTCTCCTTCTGCTCCGTGGTGCCGAACATCTTGAGCGGCTGCGGCACGCCGATGGACTGGTGCGCGGAGAGCAGCGCGCCGATCGAGGCGTTGGCGGAGCCCACGAGCGCGAGGGCCTTGTTGTAGTACACCTGGGTGAGGCCCAGGCCGCCGTACTTCGTGTCGATCTTCATACCGAGGGCGCCGAGCTCCTTGAGCCCGTTGATGACCTCGTCGGGGATCTGCGCCTCGCGTTCGATGCGGGCCCCGTCGATCTTCGTCTCGCAGAAGTCCCTGAGTTTGGCGAGGAATTCCTCGCCGCGCTGGACGTCGTCGGGCGCCGGCAGGGGATGCGGATGGATCAGATCGAGCCTGAAGCGGCCCAGGAACAGCTCCTTGGCGAAGCTGGGCTTCCGCCAGTCCTGTTCGCGGGCGGCCTCGGCCACCTGCCGGGCCTCGCGTTCAGAAACGTTGTGTGCGGATGGTGCGGTCAAGAGGGCTCACCTCGCCGCGGAGTCGGGATGTACGGGCGCGGTCGGCCGCCGGGAGACCCGGGTCAGCGCGCTACCGGGGTCGCCGAGTTACCGATCGGTGCTACTTGCCCGTATCTACCCCAATTCCCGTGCGGCCACCACCCCCCGCGCAGCACCGGCCGGGAGCACGGGCGCGTCGGCTCACCCGATCGGGTGAGGGACCAATCCGGCTCACGACTCGCTCCGAATGCCCTCTGTGAAACGGAACAGGATGCGCGAGCTGCTGCTCGGCGCGGTGAGCGGAGAACTGGCGGCTGCCGTCTCGCTCGCCGCCGCCGAGCTGGTGGCCATCGCCGTCGGACCGCAGGCGTCGCCGGTGACGGCGATCGGCGGAACGGCGATCGACGCGACTCCTGTCGAGGTGAAGAACTGGGCGATCCGGCACTTCGGCACCTCGGACAAGCTGGTGCTGCAACTGGGCATCGTGGCGGCGCTGGCGCTGTTCGCGGCGGTCGTCGGTGTGCTCGCCGTCCACCACCGGCCGGCGGGAGTCGCCGGGGTGGCGGTCTTCGGCGCGGTCGGCGCGGTGGCGGCGGTCCGGCGGCCGGTGGGTGTGTGGACGGACGCGTTTCCGTCGCTCGTCGGCGCACTGGCCGGGGCGGCGGTGCTGTGGCTGCTGGCCGGCCGGATCCGCGGCCAGGGCCCGCCCGTCACGGACGGCACGGAGAACTCCGTACAGCCGGTCGGCGCCTTCGACCGGCGCGGGTTCCTGATCGCCGCGTCCGCGGCGGCCGCGTTCTCCGCCGTCGGCGGCACCGTCGGACGGCGGCTGAACTCCACCAATGCCGCGGCCGTCGCGTCCCGCGACTCCGTGAAACTGCCCGCCCCGCAGTCGGCGGCGGGGCGGGTACCCGCTGGCGCCGATCTCCGGATCCCCGGGATGCGGCCCTTCACGACGCCCAATGCGTCCTTCTACCGGGTGGACACCGCTCTCACCGTTCCCCAGGTGGATGCCACCAGCTGGCGGCTGCGGATCCATGGGAAGGGCGTCACCGAGCCGCTGGAGTTCACCTATCAGGACCTGCTGCGGCGCCCGCTGATCGAGCGGGACATCACCCTGACCTGTGTGTCCAACGAGGTCGGCGGACCGTACATCGGCAACGCCCGGTGGATCGGGGTGCCGCTCGCCGCCCTCCTGAAGGAGGCCGGGGTGCGTCCGCCGTCCGCCGGCGGACCCGCCGACCAGCTGGTGGCGCGCTCGGTGGACGGGATGACGCTCGGCAGCCCGGTCGAGACGGTCCTCGACGGCCGGGACGCGATGCTCGCGGTCGGGATGAACGGCGAGCCGCTGCCCTTCACCCACGGTTTCCCGGTCCGGATGCTCGTCCCCGGGCTCTACGGCTACGTATCGGCCTGCAAATGGCTGATCGACCTGGAACTGACCACGTTCGCCGACTTCGACGCCTACTGGGTCCGGCGCAGCTGGTCCCCGCAGGCGCCCATCAAGACGTCGTCCCGGATCGACACCCCGCGGCCCTTCGCCTCCCTGAAGGCGGGCCCGGTGCCCGTCGCGGGCGTCGCGTGGGCCCAGCACCGGGGCATCGACAAGACCGAGGTGCGGATCGACGGCGGTGCGTGGCAGGCCGCCCGGCCCGCCACGGAGGACACCGCCGACACCTGGCGCCAGTGGTCGTACCTCTGGGACGCCAAGCCCGGTTCGCACCGTATCGAGGTCCGCGCGACGGACCGCACCGGCCGGACCCAGACCGGCGACCGGCAGGGCACCGTGCCCGACGGCTCGACGGGCTGGCACTCGGTGGTGGTCACCGTGGAGTGAGCTCCGCGCACCACGCCACCGGCACCCCCCATCGTCACGCCCACCATCACCACCCGGTCAACCGGGAACCCCCATGAGGAGATCTGTCATGTACACCACCACCCGCTTCCGTCGTGCCGCCCTCGCCTCGGCCGCCGCGGCCGTCCTCGCCGTCACCGCGTCCGCCTGTTCCGACAGCGGCAGCGACAAGAGCAACGCGGCGAACAGCAACGCCACCGCACCGGCCGCCGGCGGCGGCACGACGAACGCGTCCGCGCCCTTCGGCCCGGCCTGCGCCGGGGTGCCGAAGGACGGCTCGGGCAGCTTCGAAGGCATGGCGAAGGACCCGGTGGCCACCGCCGCCTCGCACAACCCCGCGCTGTCCACCCTGGTCACCGCGGTGACGAAGGCCGGTCTCGTCGACACCCTCAACAGCGCGCAGAACATCACGGTCTTCGCGCCGACGAACGACGCCTTCGCCAAGATCCCGCAGGCCGACCTGGACAAGGTGCTGAACGACAAGGACACGCTCACCAAGATCCTGACGTACCACGTGGTCGGGCAGCCGCTGACCCCGAACCAGCTCAACAACGGTATGTTCCCCACACTGGAGAAGCAGTCCCTCATGACCAAGGGGTCCGGCGAGTCCTACAAGGTCAACGGCACCAGCAACGTGGTCTGTGGCAACGTCAAGACCGCCAACGCCAACGTCTACATCGTCGACACCGTTCTGATGCCGCCGGTTTCCTGACCGGAACGGCCAATCCGCCGGGGCCCCGGCTACGAATCAATGGTGACAACCATTGCTCGGAGGTGCGCATGCACGCGGTAGCCCGCGACAACGGACCCGTGGCGCCGGGCCCCGGAAGCCTGGAGACCCTGCTCGAACGGGTCTCCAGGGGGACCAGCAGGCGTTCGACAGCGTCTACACGGCTGTTGCCGGTTCCGTGCTCGGGCTGGCCCACCGCGTGCTGCGCGATCCCGCGCAGTCCGAGGAGGTCGCCCAGGAGGTGCTGATCGAGGTGTGGCGCAGCGCCGCCCGCTTCGACCCCGGCCGGGGCAGCGCCATGGCCTGGATCATGACGCTCGCCCACCGGCGGGCCGTCGACCGGGTGCGCTCCGCTCAGGCCTCCGCCGACCGCGAGCAGCGGGCCGCGGTCCGCGATCACACCCCCGCCTTCGACGAGGTGGCGGAGCAGGTGGAGCGGCGGCTGGAGCGCGAACAGGTGCGCCGCTGTCTGGGACAGCTGACCGAACTCCAGCGCGAGTCGGTGAACCTGGCCTACTACCGGGGATATACCTACCGGGAAACCGCCGATGTGCTGGGAACGGCGCTCGGCACGGTCAAGACCCGTCTCCGGGACGGGCTCATCCGTCTGCGGGACTGCTTGGGGGTGACGTCGTGAACGATTCCGCCGATCTGCACACACTGACCGGCGCCTACGCGTTGGACGCCCTCTCCCCCGCGGAGGCGGCGGAGTTCGCCCGGCATCTCGCCGAGTGCCCCGCCTGCGCCCAGGAGGTGCGCGAGCTGCGGGAGACCGCGACCCGGCTGGCCTTCGCGGTGGCGCAGGTGCCGCCGCCGGGGCTGCGGGACCGCGTCATGTGGTCGCTGCCCGAGGTACGGCAGCTGCCGCCCCTGGTCGTCGAACCCGTCGTGGTGCCGCTGCGCGGCCCGCGGTGGCGGCAGCGGCTGCCGTATCTGGCCGTCGCGGCCTGTCTGGCGATCGCCGCGGGCGCCGGGGTCTGGGCCGTCCAGGCCCAGCGGGACGCCGACCGGGCGCGGGACGGCAACGTCCAGGCGGAACAGCGCGCCTCCGATCTGGAGACGCTGATGGCGGCGCCCGACGCCACGCTGCGCACCGGCTCGATGCGGGGCGGCGGCGGGGCGACCGTGGTCTCCTCGCAGCGGCTCGGACGGACGGCGTTCGTCTACCACGACCTGCCGCCGCTGGGCACTTCGCGGGTCTACCAGCTCTGGTACAGCCAGAACGGCTCGATGATCCCGGCCGGTCTCGTCACTCCGGGCCGCACCGACGGGGCGCAGCTCCTGGCGGGCGGCCCGAGGGGCGCCGACGCGGTCGGGGTGACCGTGGAACCGTCGGGCGGTTCACCCACCCCGTCGGGACCGCCGGTCATGGTCGTACCGATCCCTTCCTGACCGGATCAGGGCAGGAAAAAACCGGCCGGGGCGCACCGCACATGCGCCCCGGCCGGTGGAGGGTGGTCCGTCGGTCTCAGAGATCCAGGCCGGTCAGGACGAGGACCCGCTCGTAGGTGTAGTCGGCCATGGCGTACGAGACGCCCTCACGGCCGACACCGGAGTCCTTCACGCCGCCGTACGGCATCTGGTCCGCGCGGTACGAGGGCGCGTCGCCGATGATCACGCCGCCGACCTCCAGCTCGCGGTGGGCCCGGAAGGCGGTCTGCAGGTCGTGCGTGAACACACCGGTCTGCAGGCCGTAGTTCGAGTCGTTGACGGCCGCGAACGCCTCGTCCGCGCCGTCGACCTTCTGCAGCGACAGGACCGGGCCGAAGACCTCCGCGGTGGCGAGGATCGCGTCGGCGGGGATCTCGGTGAGCACCGTCGGGGCGTACGAGGCGCCCTCGCGGGTGCCGCCGGTGAGCAGCTTGGCGCCCTTGGCGACCGCGTCGTCGACCCAGGACTCGACGCGCTTCGCGGCGTTCTCGTCGACCAGCGGGCCCACGTCGGTGGCGTCGTCGGACGGGTCACCGGTGACCTGGGCCGCGACCTTGGCGACGACCTTCTCGGCGAGCACGTCGAAGACCGACGCGTCGGCGATCACCCGCTGCACCGAGATGCAGGACTGGCCACCCTGGTAGTTGGCGAAGGTGGCGATACGGGTGGCCGCCCACTCCAGGTCCT
Organism: Streptomyces sp. RKAG337; assembly: GCF_023701715.1. Taxonomy (NCBI): domain Bacteria; kingdom Bacillati; phylum Actinomycetota; class Actinomycetes; order Kitasatosporales; family Streptomycetaceae; genus Streptomyces; species Streptomyces sp. RKAG337. Next base: position 1,867,541 of record NZ_JAJOZA010000001.1, read on the forward strand.
CCTCGGAGGACCAGTCGGCGAGCACCACGGCCGCGGCGTTGCCGCCCAGTTCGAGGGTGGTGTGCTTGCGCGGCACCGAATCCATGATCTGGTAGCCGACCTTGTCGGAACCGGTGAAGGAGATCACCGGCAGGCGCTTGTCCTGCACCAGGGCCGGCATCCGGTCGTTGGGGACCGGAAGGACGCTCCAGGAGCCGGCCGGCAGACCGGTCTCGGCGAGGATCTCGCCCAGCACCAGGGCCGACAGCGGGGTCGCCGGGGCGGGCTTGAGGATGATCGGCGCGCCGACCGCGATCGCCGGGGCGACCTTGTGGGCGACGAGGTTCAGCGGGAAGTTGAAGGGCGCGATGCCGAGCACGGCGCCGCGCGGGAAGCGCCGGGTCAGCGCCAGCCGGCCGACGCCGCCGGCGTCGGTGTCCAGCCGCTGTGCCTCGCCGCTGTTGAAGCGGCGGGCCTCCTCCGAGGCCCAGCGGAACACCGACACGGCCCGGCCGACCTCGCCGCGGGCCCACTTGATCGGCTTGCCGTTCTCGGCGGTGATCAGCCGGGCGATCTCCTCGGTGCGCTCCGCGAGCCGCCTGGCGACGAGGTCGAGCGCGGCGGACCGCACATGGGCCGGGGTCGCGGCGAACTCGGCCTGTACGGCCTCGGCGGCCGCGACGGCCTCTTCGACCTGGGCCTCGGTGGGGACGCTGACCGTGCCGACGACCCGGCCGTCCCACGAGTTGGTGACGTCGAAGCTGTCCTCGCCGGTCGCCTTGCGGCCGGCGAGCCAGAATGCGGTGGGGGTGCTCACAGCGGCCCGGCCCTTCCGATGGGGTGGTGATCCCGATGGGTGGTGATCGATCACGTACATCCACGGTAGGCCGGGCGGGGCGCGGGGGCGTTTGTCCACTGCGGAGTACCGCTCGTGGCGGGTACTCCGTTGTGTCACTCGCCGGGCGGCAGGGTCTTCATCGCCAGCCACAGCTCCATCCGGACGTCCGGATCGTCCAGCGAGCGGCCGAGGATCTCCTCCACCCGGCGCATGCGGTAGCGCAGGGTGTGCCGGTGAACACCCAGGTCGGAGGCGGCGGCGTCCCACTGGCCGTGCCGCGAGAGCCAGGCCTGGAGGGAGGCGACGAGGTCGCCGCGGCTGGTCGCGTCGTGCTCGCGCAGCGGGCGCAGCAGCCCCTCGGCGAACGCCCGGACCGCGTCGTCGCCGAGCAGCGGGAGAACCGATCCTGCACCGACCTCGCCGTGCTCGACCAGGTTGCGGCCGCGCCGCAGCGCGACGGCCAGCGCCCGTTCGGCCTGCCGGTTGGCGTCCGGCAGCTCCGCCACCGGGACGGCCGCGGACAGCCCGGCGGCCAGGGTGTCGTCGGCCTCGGCGAAGTCGGTGCAGGCCTTGAGCACGGCCGAACCGTCGGCGGCGAGCACCACCAGCCGGGGGCCCTCCCGAACGGCGATGACCGGCTCGCCCGAGCGGGCGCCGGCGGCCTCGGCCCGCTCGGCGAGCAGCGCCACCGAGTCCAGGGCCACCGCCGGGCGGCCGGTGCGGACGGCGGGCCTGACCGCCTTCGCGGGCTTGGCGGCGAGCTCCGCGGGTTCCACCACGAGCAGCCGCACCGGCTGCGTCAGCAGGTCGCCGTAGAGCCGGCCCGCGACGGTACGGGCGTGCTCGCTCTCCCCGGTGAGCAGCATCCGCAGCAGGGCCGCGGCGAGCCGCTGCTCGGTGTCCTGGAGCGCCCGGGACTGCTCCAGGGAGAGCGTGAGCAGCGCGACGGCGGCGTGCACGACATAGCGGGCGGGGGTGTCGAGGCGCTCCTCGGTGCCGACGGCGAGAAAGCCGCGGGCCCGGCGCGCGGTGCCCAGCGACTGCAGTTCGACGCGGTCCTCGGTGCCCGCGGGGCCCGCCACGGCCGCGCTGGCGGGCGCCGGCTTGTCCCGCAGCCGGTCGATCTCGCCGGTCAGCCGGGCGGCGCGGCGGCCCGCCCACTCGGGGGCCGCGGCGAGCACCGCGCCGGAGGCGTCGTAGAGCGCGGCCCAGCCGTTGAGGTGGTGCGCGAGCCGGCCGAGCAGCGCGGAGGTGCCGTCCGGGGCGAGCGCCGCCCGGGTCAGATCGCGCTGGGCCTCGAAGCCGGCGGTGACGGCCTGGTACTGATCGGCCGCGACCGCCGCCGACACGGCCTTGCTGATCGCGATGAACGGCGTGCGGCGCGGCACTTCGAGCAGCGGCAGATCCAGCTCCGCCGCGGCGTCGACCAGCGCGGGCGGCACCGCGTCGTGCCCCACCCCGACGCCGAAGCCGAGCCCGACCACCCCGGCGTCCGCCAGCCGCCGCACATAGCCGCGCAGGCTGTCCGGGTCGTCGACGGCCAGTTTGAGTCCGGTGGTGAGCAGCAGCTCGCCGCCTTCGAGATACGGTCCCGGGTCGTCCAGCTCGCTGGTGTGCACCCAGCGCACGGTGGCGTCCAGACGGTCGCCGCCGGCGAGGACCACGAGCTTGAGCGCCGAATGGTGGACGAGAGAGGCGAGGGTGAGGGGCATGACGCGCTGTCGCCTCCGGCGGGGGGGCTTCCGGCGGCGCCGGCGGGGTCGCGGTGACCCGCCGGGCCCGGAGGCCCGAAGGACTCGGTTTTGGCCGACCGGTAGTGGTGACCGGTTCCGATTCTGCCTCACCGTCCAGATCCCGGCATCAGGCGTCCGATATCAGAGGTGCGACGTGAAGAATCAGACGTCAGGTGTCAGCCGCGGAGGTCGACCAGTATCGGCGGGGCGTGTTCGCCGTCGGTGGCGGTGAGCGAGACGACGGCGTGCCCGGCCGGCACCGAATGGGCCAGCTCGGAGGCGGACCAGCGCTCGCGCTCGACACTGCGGACGGTCACCGACTCGGTGGTGACCGCCTCCCCGGTGAACAGCCGCCGCACCCCGCGGTTGAGGCGTCGCAGCAGACCGCCGGACTGGTCGGGTGTGCGCGTCACGTCCCGGGTCTCCACCCAGGTGGTGCCCCAGGCCTCGGCGAACCGCTTCCCGTCCCAGGTGGTGATCCCGGACAGCGCCATCCGGCAGCCGACCGCGCCGAGCAGCGCGGTGCGCAGCGCCTCGGGGACGTCGTCGAGCGTCCGCAGCGCCAGCACGGCCCCGGCGTTGGCGGACCGCAGCCGCTGCAGTCCGCGCACCGACTCGCCGGTGATGGTGTGCGCGGCGTCGTCGAGGACCAGACAGGCGAAGAGCGACCGGTCGCGGCGGCCGGTGACCGCGGCGGTGAACTGGGCCAGCACGAGCCTCGCGAGGATCCGGGACGCCTCGGCGTGACCGCGTTCCGGCAGGTCGATACGGACCCGCAGCGGGTGCTCCAGGGTGTGCATGGAGAACGGCCGGGTCCGGCCGGTGACGTCGAAGAATCCCGCGAAGGCCGGCCGGTCGAGCAGTGCGATCCGGTCGGCGAGCAGGGTGCCGATGTCGTCGGGCCGCCCCGCCTGCCGCTGCCGTGCCTCCAGCTCACGGACCGGCCCCGGCTCCCCGGCCAGGTCCAGCGCCCCGCGCAGCGCGGCGAACGCGTGCGGGATGCCGTCGAGCAGCTCGCGCAGCTCGGTGACGGCGGGGAAGCGCCCGTGGGCGGCGCGGTAGGGGCCGAGCAGCTGGGAGAGCGCGGTGGCGGCCCGCCGGATGTCGGCCTCGTGCGTGGGGCCGTCGTCGATGAGCGCCTCGGCGAGGGTGCTCCCGGCCGCGTCCGGGTCGGGGCTGCCGCCGTACAGGTCCAGGTCGTAGCGCGACGAGGGGTCGCCGAGCGAGATGACGACGTCGAAGGCGTCCGCCGGTCCCAGGTCGGTGCCCGCGGAGCCCACGGCGATCACCGCGGCGGTGCCGGACAGCGCCTGCAGGCACAACGACTCCACGACCGGCCGGACCAGCTGCCGGGTCTTCCCGGATCCGGGCGGGCCGACCGCGACCAGGCCGGTGCCGAGCAGCGACGGGTCGAGCGCCAGCCCCGCGCCCCGGTGCTGGTACGGATTGCGGTCGTCGGCCGGCGCCAGACCGATCCGCACCTGGCCGCCGAGCAGATCGTGCGTCGCGGAGCGGAACGGCAGATCGCGAGCGCCGGAGGGATGCAGACAGGCCGCGGCGCCCTGCCGCAGCACGGTGTCGGCGAACGCGTCGATCCGCCGCGGCTCCGCGAGCACCGACGTCCAGGCGCGCTGGATCCGCGTGTAGTCGACGTCGTTCATCCGCCCGCTGCGGATCTCGCCCGCGAGCCGGTCGGCCACCGCGTGCTGCCCGGCGGCCCGCAGCTCCGGCCACTGAACGGGGTCGTCCTCAACAGGCTGCCCGTCGGGCCGCACCCCCGGCTGCGCCGGCTCGTCCCACAACCGGCCCAGAGCGGGCGCGGCATACCGGCGCCAGACGTCCGGCCAGTGGCCGGCCCGGCCGAACACATAGGCCAGCAGGCCGATCCAGATCAGGTAGTACAGGTTGGAGACGACCGTGTAGGCGACCCGGTCGCCGGTGTACGCCCAGTCGTCCGGGATGAGCCAGAACATCGGCTTGAGCCAGAGGCTGCCGAAGTAGTTCCAGAGCAGCGACCAGACCAGCAGCCCGCACAGCAGGGCCAGCAGCGCGCCACCGATCAGCCGGCGGCCGGCCAAGCGGCCCGAGTCCTCCGGGGGGCGCGGGACGTGCCCGTAGGCGAAGATCCCCGGGGCGTCGTGGTGGCGCGGGGTGCGCAGCCAGGTCTCCAGCGCCGACACGGGTGGTGCCTGTGGCATCGGCGGCGGCCCCGCCGGCCTCGGTACCGGGGTCGCGGGCGCGGCCTTCCGGAATCCCTGCGTACCCTCGATATCCACTACCGGCCGCCCCTCAGCCTCGTCGCCAGCGACGGAACTCAATGTAGTGGAGCGGACACCGGTCCATAAGGATCATGGCGCTTCGCGAGGCGCGGGTGCCGAAATCGCCTGCCGGGACTACGGTCTGCCGGGAAGCGGACTGTCCGCCGTGTCGAATGACCACCCGCCACTGCGCCCTATCGGAGTAAGCGGGCCCGCGCGGCCCCCGCTTAGCCTGCGGGAAAAGCCCGTGGACATATAAGAGGAGTACGCCCGCCATGACCGAACTGTCCCAGGAGCGCCGGCTCGTCACCTCGATCCCCGGCCCGAAGTCGCAGGAGCTGATGGCCCGCAAGGTCGCGGCGGTCCCCAGCGGCATCGGCGTCACCCTCCCCGTCTTCGTGACGCGCGCCGGCGGCGGCGTGCTCGAGGACGTGGACGGCAACTCGCTCATCGACTTCGGCTCCGGCATCGCGGTGACCTCGGTCGGCAACAGCGCCGAGGCCGTGGTGCGGCGGGCGACCGCGCAGCTCGCGGACTTCACCCACACCTGTTTCATGGTGACCCCGTACGAGGGCTACGTCGAGGTCGCCGAGCAGCTCAACGAGCTGACCCCGGGCGACCACGAGAAGCGCACCGCGCTGTTCAACTCCGGCGCCGAGGCCGTCGAGAACGCGGTGAAGATCGCCCGCTCGTACACCAAGCGCACCGCGGTCGTCGTCTTCGACCACGGCTACCACGGCCGCACCAACCTGACGATGGCGCTCACCGCCAAGAACATGCCGTACAAGGAGGGCTTCGGGCCGTTCGCGCCCGAGGTCTACCGCGTGCCGCTCGCCTACGGCTACCGCTGGCTGACCGGCGCGGAGAACTGCGCCGAGGAGGCCGCGGCCCAGGCGATCGACATGATCACCAAGCAGGTCGGCGCCGAGAACGTGGCCGCCATCGTGATCGAGCCGATCGCGGGCGAGGGCGGCTTCATCGAGCCGGCCAAGGGCTTCCTGCCGAAGATCGCCGAGTTCGCGAAGGCGAACGGCATCGTGTTCGTCGCGGACGAGATCCAGACCGGCTTCTGCCGCACCGGCCAGTGGTTCGCCTGTGACGACGAGGGCGTCGTCCCGGACCTGATCACCACCGCCAAGGGCATCGCGGGCGGCCTGCCGCTCGCCGCCGTCACGGGCCGCGCCGAGATCATGGACGCCGCGCACGCGGGCGGCCTCGGCGGCACCTACGGCGGCAACCCGGTGGCCTGCGCCGCGGCGCTCGGCGCGATCGAGACCATGAAGGAGCTCGACCTCAACGCCAAGGCGCGGCGCATCGAGGAGGTCATGAAGGGCCGTCTGCACGCGATGCAGGAGAAGTTCGCCGTGATCGGTGAGGTACGCGGCCGCGGCGGCATGATCGCCGTCGAGCTCGTGGAGCCGGGCACCAAGACCCCGAACGCCGCGGTGACCGCCGCGCTGGCGAAGGCCTGCCACGCCGAGGGCCTGGTCGTTCTGACCTGCGGCACCTACGGCAACGTGCTGCGTTTCCTGCCGCCGCTGGTCATCGGCGAAGATCTCCTGAACGAGGGTCTCGACATCATCGAGGAGGCCTTCACCCGGGTGTGACTCCCGGTGTAACTCTGGGTAAGGGGGCGGCATAGGTGAAGAAGGTGTGCGGGCCTGATGGCGGAGGGGTAATCGCTCTCCCGGCAGCCTCGCCGGTGACGTACGGTTTCCGCAGATACACCGCACCATCCCGCTCGTGGGTGACCACGGGCGACACCGCGCCGGCGACCCCCCATTGCCGGCACAGCAGTGCCCTCGCGCACGACAGCGCCGGAACCCAGCGTTTCGGCACTCTTCGCCGATCGATCGACCGCTCGTCCCAAACCCCCCGGGCCGAGCGGCACGGAGATCGCCCTGGCCGCCTCGGAACTCTCCCCCTGTTCCGGGGCGGCCGACTTTTGCCCTGAACCTGGTCCTGGCCGTCAGCCTGCTGCTCTTCGCGCTGATCACCTGGCAGGTCGTCGCCGGGGGCCCGTTGGTCGACGCCGACTGGTGGCTGCTCCGGCGCTTCCAGCACACCGCCGCGCGGCACCGGGGCCTGCACGGCGCCGGACAGTTCTTCTGCGACCTCGGCAACGCTCAGATCGCGGTGCCGCTCCTCGCGGCCGCCATCGGCGCGAGCGCGTGGCGGGGCCGCCGGGCCGGACTGTCGCGGTGGTGGGCGCGGCCGCTGGCCGCGGTGCTGGCCATGGCCGCCGTCCCGCTGATCGTCAGCGTCACCAAGACGCTCATCGCCCGCCCCTCCCCGGGCCACCACCGCCTCGGCCCCGGTTCCTACCCCGGCTTCTTCCCGTCGGGGCACACGGCGTCGGCGTCGGTCGCCCTCGGCGCCGCCGCTCTCCTCGTACTCCCGCTCGTCCGGAGCACCGCCCTGCGAAGGCTGCTCGCCGCCGCGGTCCTGCTGGTGGTGGCGGCCGTCGGGGTGTCCCTGGTGTGGTGCGGGTACCACTGGCCGCTGGACGTCCTGGGCAGCTGGTGCCTGTGCGCCGCGCTGCTCTCGGGGGTGGCCATGACCCCCGCCGGCTCCGCGGACGACAGCGCCGGCCAGGCCCGCGGTACGGACCTGCCCGGCGCCGCCGGTGAAGGCGAGGGAGAAGGGGTCAGCTGTTCGTCGGGAAGCCCAGGTTGATGCCGCCGTGGCTCGGGTCGAGCCACCGCTGCGTCACCGCCTTGCCGCGGGTGAAGAACTTGACGCCGTCCTCGCCGTAGGCGTGCGTGTCGCCGAAGAGCGAGCTCTTCCAGCCGCCGAACGAGTAGTAGGCGACCGGGACCGGGATCGGGACGTTGATGCCGACCATGCCGACCTCGACCTCGTACTGGAAGCGGCGGGCCGCGCCCCCGTCGTTGGTGAAGATCGCGGTGCCGTTGCCGTACGGGCTGCTGTTGATGAGCTCCAGGCCCTCGTCGTACGAGTCGACCCGCACCACGGACAGCACCGGGCCGAAGATCTCGTCGTCGTAGATCGACATGCCCGGCTTGACGTTGTCGAAGATCGTCGGGCCGAGCCAGAAGCCGTCGGCGGTGCCCTCGCCCGAGATCGGGTGCTTGCGGCCGTCGACGGTGAGCGTGGCGCCGTCGGCGAGGCCCGCGTCGAGGTAGGAGGTGACCTTGTCGCGGTGCACGCCGGTGACCAGCGGGCCCATCTCGGAGTCGCCGTTGCAGCCGGGGCCGACCTTCAGACCGGCGATGCGCTCCTTGATCTTCTCGACGAGCTCGTCACCGACCGGGTCGACGGCGACGAGGACGGAGATGGCCATGCAGCGCTCGCCGGCCGCGCCGAACCCGGCGTTGACGGCGGCGTCGGCCGCGAGGTCGAGGTCCGCGTCGGGCAGCACCAGCATGTGGTTCTTGGCGCCGCCGAGGGCCTGGACGCGCTTGCCGTAGCTGGTGCCGGTCTCGTACACGTAGCGGGCGATCGGCGTGGAGCCGACGAACGAGACGGCCTTGATGTCGGGGTGCTCCAGCAGGCGGTCGACGGAGACCTTGTCACCGTGCACGACGTTGAAGACGCCGTCCGGCAGACCGGCCTCCTTCCACAGCTCCGCGATGAAGTTGGCGGCCGAGGGGTCCTTCTCCGAGGGCTTGAGGACCACCGTGTTGCCCGCGGCGATGGCGATGGGGAAGAACCACATCGGCACCATGGCCGGGAAGTTGAACGGGGAGATGATCGCCACCGGGCCGAGCGGCTGGCGGATCGAGTACACGTCGACGCCCGTGGAGGCCTGCTCGGTGAAGCCGCCCTTCGACAGCTGCGGGATGCCGCACGCGTACTCGACGACCTCGATGCCGCGGGCGATCTCGCCCAGCGCGTCCGAGTGCACCTTGCCGTGCTCGGAGACGATGATCGAGGCCAGCTCGTCACGGCGGGAGTTGATCAGCTCGCGGAAGGCGAAGAGCACCTGGGTGCGCTTGGCGACCGACGCGCCGCGCCAGCCGGGGAACGCCTCGACGGCGGCGCTGACGGCCTGGTCGACCTCACGGATCGACGCGAAGTCCACCTGTCCGGTGACCGCCCCGGTGGCCGGGTCGTACACATCGCCGCGCCGCTCCGCGGTGCCGGTCCATGCCTGGCCGGCGATCCAGTGGGTGATGTTCTTGGTGGACACGGGGGGACCCTTCTCTCGTAAGCCTGCTGCCAGTCTTGCGAGGGCATGGCGAGGCGTACAAGCAGCAACGTGTCGGCGGCGCGTCGCGGGGCCTTACAGATCGTCGGACAGCCGGTGTCCGCGGAAGGATTCCGGGCCGGTTCCGGGGGGAACCCGAGCGGAGTCCAGGGGGGAGCCCAGGGGGGAATCCGGGGATCCCGGCGGGTCAGCAGTCACCCGCGAGCTGCGCGACGGCCTCGTGCATCGCCAGTTCCAGAATCACCGGATCGGTGAGGTGCCCGGTGCCGTCGGGCGGGATGAGCCAGCGGACGCCGCCGGTGGCCCGGCCGGGGTAGGGGACCACGATCCAGGTGCCGCGGCCCGCGCTGCGCACGCCGGTGGCGATCCAGCGGGCGGCCGTTCCGGGAGGTACGAAGAACCCCATGCGGGAGTCCCCGAAGTCGGACAGGACCGGCCCCGGCCGGTCGACGAGCCGGGTGAGCACGTCCAGGGTCGGATAGCCCAGCTCCCCGGTCAGGATCAGAACGTCCCAGAGCCTGCCGGCGGGCAGCAACGTCACCCCGAGGGGGTTGCGTTCCCAGTCCCACCGGCAGGCCTCCGGATCGGGTGCCGCGGATACCAGCCATTCGACCGCACTCTTCGCACCGGCGCTGCCCATGCCGGTTCCTCCGTTCCGTGAAGCTGATACTGCTGACACGGAAGAGAGGGCCGGAAGCGCGGATCATTACGCGGGTTCGGCTACTGATTGGTAGTGCGGCGGCTCACGGCCTCCGGACAGGGGTGCGCCTGGGGGGCGCGAGGCGCACAGGACGAGTACCCCCAGGCGCACTCCCCCAGGTCGTGTCGTCCTAGGGCCTGTCCGGCCGATCACGAACGGCCGGACAGGCCCTAGCTGTCGAAGCCCAGTCCCGCCTTGTCCATCGCCTTCAGCCACAGGTTGCGCCGGCCCTCGTTGCGGTCGGCGCGGTCCAGTGACCACTTCGTGAGGCCGATCCCGACCGAGGTGAACGGCTCGGGCGGGAACGGCATCGGCTTGCTGCGGACCATCTTCAGTTCGGTGCGTTCGGTGCGTTCGCCGGACAGCAGGTCGAGCATGACGTCCGCGCCGAACCGGGTGGCACCGACGCCCAGGCCGGTGTATCCCGCCGCATAAGACACCTTTCCGCCGTGGGCGGTTCCGAAGAACGCCGAAAAGCGGGAACAGGTGTCGATGGCGCCGCCCCAGGTGTGGGTGAAGCGCACGTCCTCCAGCTGCGGGAAGCAGCGGTAGAAGTGCTGGGCGAGTTTGAGGTTGGTCTCCGGGCGCTGGTCGCGCTCGGCGGAGAGCCGGCCGCCGTAGGGGTAGATGGCGTCGTAGCCGCCCCACAGGATCCGGTTGTCGGCCGAGAGCCGGAAGTAGTGGAACTGGTTGGCGCTGTCGCCCAGTCCCTGCCGGTTCTTCCAGCCGATGGAGGCGAGCTGCTCCTCGCTGAGCGGCTCGGTCATCAGCGCGTAGTCGTACACCGGGACGATGTACGGCCGTACCCGCTTGACCAGCGACGGGAACACGTTCGTGCCGAGCGCGACCTGCCGGGCGAAGACCCGGCCGTACGGGGTGCGGACGGCCATGCCGGCGCCGCTCGCGGTGAGCGCGGTGGCGCGGGTGTGCTCGTGGATGCGGACGCCCAGCCCGAGGCAGGCGCGCTTGAGGCCCCAGGCGAGCTTGGCCGGGTGCACCATGGCGACGCCGGTGCGGTCCCACAACCCGCCGAGGAACGTCGGTGAGTCGACCTCGGCGCGCAGCTGGTCCCGGTCGAGCAGTTCCAGCGCGATGCCGTGCTCCATCGCCTGCTCGGCGGCCTCGTGCAACTCCTCGAGCTGGTGCGGCTCGGTGGCCACGTCGATCTCACCGGTGCGCTCGAACTCGCAGTCCAGGGAGTAGCGGGCGACCGCCGCCTCGATCTCGTCGAGGTTGCGGTTGCCCAGCTCCTCCAGCCGGGCGAACTCGCCGGGCCAGCGGGTGAGTCCGTTGGACAGGCCGTGGGTGAGGCTGGCGGCGCAGAAGCCGCCGTTCCGCCCGGAGGCGGCCCAGCCGATCTCGTTGCCCTCGATCAGGACCACGTCGCGCGACGGGTCGCGCTCCTTGGCGAGCAGGGCGGTCCACAGCCCGGAGTAGCCGCCGCCGACGACCAGCAGGTCGCAGTGCTCGTCACCGGTGAGCGCGCCGAGCGGCTGCGGCTTGCCGGGATCCTCCAGCCAGAAGGGTGTCGGCCGCGCGTCTGCGAGCGAACGGGCTGGGTCCATCTGTTCTCACACCTTTTGGTGATCGGTTCGGTTCTGGTCGATCGGGTACGGACGTGCGGTGTTACGCGCGGGCCTTGCGCCGGCTGCCGAGCAGCTGCCCGGCGACGACGACGAGGACCGCGATCACGAACATCGCGGTGCCGATCACGTTGATCTGCACCGGGGTGCCGCGTTGCGCCGAGCCCCAGACGAACATCGGGAACGTCACCGTCGAGCCGGCGTTGAAGTTCGTGATGATGAAGTCGTCGAAGGACAGGGCGAAGGACAGCAGGGCGCCGGAGGCGATACCGGGTGCCACCAGCGGGAGGGTAACCCGCAGGAAGGTCTGGAGCGGGGAGGCGTACAGGTCCTGCGCGGCCTGCTCCAGGCGCGGGTCCATGCTCATCACGCGGGCCTTCACCGCGGTGACGACGAAGCTCAGGCAGAACATGATGTGCGCGATGAGGATGGTCCAGAAGCCGAACGGGACGCGCATGTTGAGGAAGAGCGTCCCCAGTGAGGCGGCCATCACGACCTCGGGCATCGCCATCGGCAGGAAGATCAGCATGTTGGTCGTGCCGCGCGCCTTGAAGCGGTAGCGGGCCAGCGCGAAGGCGATCATCGTGCCCAGCACCGTCGCGCCGATCGTGGCGTACAGCGCGATCTGCAGGCTGAGGCCGAGCGAGCCGCACATGTCGGCGACGTCGCAGGGGTGCTCCCAGGCGTCGGTGGAGAAGCGCGTCCACTCGTAGTTGAAGCGCCCGTTCGGCTTGTTGAACGAGAACACCATGACGACGAGGTTCGGCAGGATCAGGTACGCGAGGCAGAGCACACCCGCGAAGACCACCAGGTTCTTCCGTATCCAGCGCATCAGACCAGCTCCTCCGTTCCGGCCTTGCGGATGTAGAACATGACCATCGCGAGGATCACCGCCATCAGGATGAAGGACAGGGCGGCGGCCGTCGGGTAGTCGAGCACGCGCAGGAACTGGGACTGGATGACGTTGCCGATCATCTTCTGGTTGGTGGTGCCCAGCAGTTCGGCGTTGATGTAGTCGCCGGTCGCCGGGATGAAGGTGAGCAGGGTGCCCGCGACCACGCCCGGCATGGAGAGCGGGAAGGTCACCTTGCGGAAGACGGTGAAGGGCTTGGCGTACAGGTCGCCGGCCGCCTCGTGCAGCTTGCCGTCGATGCGCTCCAGCGAGGTGTAGAGCGGCAGGATCATGAAGGGCAGGAAGTTGTACGTCAGACCGCAGATCACCGCGAGCGGTGTGGCCAGTACGCGGTGGCCCTGCGTGATGCCGAGCGAGGACGTCAGATCCAGGATGTGCAGCTGGTTGAGGGTCTGCACCACGAATCCGCCGTCGGCCAGGATCGTCTCCCAGGCGAGGGTGCGGATCAGGAAGCTGGTGAAGAACGGCGCGATGACCAGGATGAGGATGACGTTGCGCCAGCGGCCGGCCCGGAACGCGATGGTGTAGGCGAGCGGGTAGCCGATCGCCAGGCACAGCACGGTCGCGATGGCGGAGTACTCGAACGAGCGCAGGAACTGCGGGTAGTACTCGGTCAGCGCGTCCCAGTAGGTCGCGAAGTGCCAGGTGACCTTGAAGCCCGCTTCCAGCGAGCCGGTCTGCACGGACGTGGACGCCTGGTAGATCATCGGCGCCACGAAGAACACCAGCAGCCAGGCGATGCCCGGCAGCAGCAGCCAGTACGGCACCCGGCGCTTGCGGCCGGCGGCCCGGCGCATCGCGGCCGGGACCGGCGCCGGGGTCTCCGGCGCGGCGGGCGGCCGGTCGGTGACGGTGCTCATGCGGCTTCCACCTCCTGCACACCGGCGTCGATGTCCTGGGCCGCGTCGAGGCCGAAGGTGTGCGCGGGGTTCCAGTGCAGGACGACGGGGGCGCCGGGCACCAGCCGCGAGTCACGGTCGACGTTCTGCACGAAGACCTCCAGCTCCGGGCAGACCGGGCTGTCGATCACGAACTGGGTGGAGACGCCGATGAAGCTGGAGTCGACGATGCGGCCGGGTATCCGGTTGCGGCCGTCGGCGATCGAGTCCTCGTCGTCGCGGTGCGCGACGGATATCTTCTCGGGGCGCACGCCGGCCAGCACCCGGCCGCCCACGGCCGTCTTCGCCGAACATCGCGCGGTGGGCAGCGCGAGCTTCTGGCCGCCCGCGACGAGCAGCAGGTCGCCACCCGAGGTGCCGGTGACCTCGGCCTCGATGAGGTTGGAGGTGCCGAGGAAGTTCGCGACGAACGTCGATCCCGGGTTCTCGTACAGGTCGGCGGGGGCGCCGAGCTGCTCCACGCGTCCGCCGTTCATCACCGCGACGGTGTCGGCCATGGTCATGGCCTCCTCCTGGTCGTGGGTGACGTGGACGAAGGTGATGCCGACCTCGGTCTGGATGCGCTTGAGCTCCAGCTGCATCTGGCGGCGCAGCTTGAGGTCCAGGGCGCCGAGCGGCTCGTCGAGCAGCAGCACCTTGGGGTGGTTGATGAGCGCACGGGCGACCGCGACGCGCTGCTGCTGGCCGCCGGAGAGCTGGTTCGGCTTGCGGCGGGCCATCGAGCCCAGCTCGACGAGCTCCAGCATGTCCTCGACCTGCTTCTTCACCGACTTGATGCCGCGCCGGCGGAGGCCGAAGGCGACGTTCTCGTAGATGTCCAGGTGCGGGAAGAGCGCGTAGTTCTGGAAGACGGTGTTGACCGGGCGCTTGTACGGCGGGAGGGCCGTGACGTCCTCGCCGGCCAGGGACACGGTGCCGGAGGAGGGGTCCTCCAGGCCCGCGATCATGCGCAGGGTGGTGGTCTTGCCGCAGCCGGAGGCACCGAGCAGGGCGAAGAAGGAGCCCTGCGGGATGGTGAGGTCGAGCGGGTGGACGGCGGTGAAGGCGCCGTACCGCTTGCTGATCCCGGAGAGGATGACCTCGCCGCCGGAGGAGTCGTGTGTCATGGGGTCGCTTCCCGTAAGTCGTCAGTCGTCAGGTGCGGTCAGGCGCCGATGAGTTTGGAGAACTTCTGCTCGTACGCGGTCTCCTCGGCGGAGGACAGCAGGCGGAAGGAGTGCGTCTTGGCGGTCATCGCGGTGTCCGGGAGGATCAGCGTGTTCGCGGCCAGCGCCGGGTCGATCTTCGCGAGTTCGTCGCGTACCCCCGCCACCGGGCAGACGTAGTTGATGTAGGCCGCGAGCTGGGCGGCGACCGGCGGCTCGTAGTAGTAGTCGATGAGCCGCTCGGCGTTCTTCTTGTGCCGCGCCTTGTTGGGGATCACGAGGTTGTCGGTCGACGAGAGGTAGCCCGCGTCGGGGAAGACGTACTCGATGTCCGGGTTGTCGATCTTCAGCTGGACGAGGTCGCCGGCCCACGCGAGACACGCGGCCATGTCGCCCTTGGAGAGGTCCGCGGTGTAGTCGTTGCCGGTGAAGCGGCGGATCTGCTTGGAGTCGACGCCCTTCTGCACCCGGGCTATCGCCGCGTCGAAGTCGTCGTCGGTGAAGGAGGCGGGGTTCTTGCCCATGTCCATCAGCGTCATGCCGACGGTGTCCCGCATCTCGGTGAGCATCCCGACCCGGCCCTTGAGCGCGGGGTCGTCCAGCAGCTGCGAGACCGAGGTGACCTTGCGGCCGTTGGTCGCCTTCTTGTTGTAGGCGATGACGGTCGCGATACCGGTCCACGGGTACGAATAGGCGCGGCCCGGGTCCCAGTCGGGGCTGCGGAACCGCTGCTCCAGATTGGCGTACGCGTGCGGCAGGTTGGACGCGTCGAGCTTCTGCACCCAGCCGAGGCGGATCATGCGGCCGGCCAGCCAGTCGGTGAGCACCATCAGGTCGCGGCCGGTGTCCTGGCCGGCGGCGAGCTGCGGCTTGACCTTGCCGAAGAACTCGACGTTGTCGTTGATGTCCTCGGTGTACTTGACGTTGATGCCGGTGCGCTTGCCGAAGGCGTCGAGCGTCGGACGGTGCTTGCCGTCGTCGGTGACGTCGATGTACTCCGTCCAGTTGGAGAAGTTGACGGTCTTCTCCGACCCGGAGTGGTCCTCCGTCGTGGCGGCGGCGTCCTTCTGGCCGCCCGCTGCCGGTATGCCGCAGCCGGTGAGGCCGGTCAGCCCGGCCGTCGCCACGGCGCCGAGTCCGGCGGCGCGCAGCAGCGACCGGCGGGCGAGGGCACCACGCCCGTTGGTCATGGTGCGCCGTATCGCCGCGAGCTGGGGCGGCGAGAGTGTCTCGTACTGCTCCATGCGCTGTGCCCTTTCACGGGTGGCCGGCCGGGGACCGTCTGGGGTCCGGCCGGAGTCCGGGGTCCGACCGGGTTATCGGTCTCCGAAGATCGTGCGGTGCCAGTCCTTGCGGACGATCGCGGTGTTGTCGTACATCACGTGCTTGACCTGCGTGTACTCCTCGAAGGAGTACACGGACATGTCCTTGCCGAAGCCGGACGCCTTGTAGCCGCCGTGCGGCATCTCGCTGAGGATCGGGATGTGGTCGTTGATCCAGACACAGCCCGCCTTCATCTCACGGGTGGCGCGGCTGGCGCGGAAGACGTCGCGGGTCCAGGCGGACGCGGCCAGGCCGTACGGGGTGTCGTTGGCGAGCGCCAGGCCCTCGTCATCGCTGTCGAAGGGCAGCACGACGAGTACCGGGCCGAAGATCTCGGACTGGACGATCTCGCTGTCCTGCGCGGCGCCCGTGATGAGGGTGGGGCGGTAGTACGCGCCCGCCGCCAGCTTGTCGCCGGGGGCCTCGCCGCCGGTCACGACGGTGGCGTACGCGCGGGAGCGGTCGACGATCGCCGCGACGCGGTCCCGCTGGAGGTGCGAGATCAGCGGGCCCAGGTCGGTCGACGGGTCGAACGGGTCGCCGAGCCTGATGCCCGCGAAGAGGTCGGCGACGCCGGCGACGAACGCGTCGTACAGCGGCCGCTGGACGTAGGCGCGGGTCGCGGCGGTGCAGTCCTGGCCGGTGTTGATCAGGGAGCCGGCGACCGCGCCGTGCACGGCCGCTTCCAGGTCCGCGTCGTCGAAGACCACGAAGGGCGCCTTGCCGCCGAGTTCCAGGTGCAGCCGCTTGACGGTGCGGATGGCGATCTCGGCGACGCGCTTGCCGACGCCGGTCGAGCCGGTGAAGGAGGTCATGGCGACGTCGGGGTGGCCGACGAGGTGCTCGCCGGCTTCCTTGCCGGCGCCGCTGACGATGTTGACCACACCGTCCGGGATGCCGGCCTCGGTGGCCGCGCGGGCGAACATCAGCGAGGTCAGCGGGGTCAGCTCGGCGGGCTTGAGCACGATGGTGTTGCCCGCGGCGATGGCCGGCAGGACCTTCCAGGCCGCCATCTGCAGCGGGTAGTTCCAGGGCGCGATCGAGCCGACGACGCCGACCGGCTCACGGCGTACGTAGGAGGTGTGGTCGGCCGAGTACTCCCCGGCGGCCTTGCCCTCCAGATGACGGGCGGCCCCCGCGAAGAACGCGGTGTTGTCGACGGTGCCCGGTACGTCGAAGCCGGCGCTCAGCCGCAGCGGCTTGCCGCACTGCAGCGACTCCGCGAAGGCCAGGTCGTCGGCCTGCTCGGCCAGCACCTCGGAGAAGCGGTGCATCGCGGTGGAACGCTCACCGGGGGTGGCACCGGACCAGCCGGGGAGGGCGGCCTTCGCGGCGGCGACGGCGGCGTCCACGTCCGCGGCCCCGGCGAGCTCGTAGGTGTACACCGCGTCACCGGTGGCCGGGTCGACCACGGAGTGCTGCTGGCCGGAGGTACCCGGCCGCGAGGCTCCGGCGATGTACTGGGCCCCGTCCGCGAACCGGTTCTTCACGTCGAAACGGTGGTCCATGGTGTCTCCTCGCATCCGCTTGGCGCCGTGGCCGAAGACTGGATTGGTGGCTGATCCTGGCAGAGTAGCCTTGGGCCAACAAGGGATTCCGTTGTTGCCTTTTGGTTACGCGACGAAATCTGTCTTCCGTGATCTGCCACACAGTGGCTTTCCCAGGCGTCCCGAGGCACGATGCCGGAGCGCTGCGCGCGGCGTAACCGTCACACCGCAACCGGTGGCGCGGAGAGCTTTACACTCTGCCCCCGGCAGTGGCGTCAGGCCACGCCGGACGCCGTCCCGACCGGAGGTCACACCGTGTTTCCCACCGTCGCCCAGGTCCTGGAACTCGACGCGCTGCGCCGCGGCGCGCCGCGGGTCGTCGCGGGCGCCGCCGGGCTGCACCGGCCGGTGCGCTGGGTGCACATCAGCGAGCTGGCCGACATCGCGGGGATGCTGCAGGGCGGCGAGCTGGTGCTGACGACCGGCGTCATGCTCCCCGAGGACAAGGAGTCACTGGCCCAGTACATCGACGCCCTCGCGGACGTCGGCGCGGCCGGGCTGGTGGTGGAACTGGGCCGGCGGTACGCCGACGTGCTGCCGCGGCCCCTGGTCAGGGCCGCCGAGCGGCGCGGACTCCCCCTGGTGGCGCTGCGCACCGAGGTGCGGTTCGTGAGCGTCACCCAGGCGGTGCACGCCCATGTGGTGGACGCGCAGCTGACCGAGCTGCGCGCCTCGGAGGCCGTGCACCAGACCTTCAACGAACTGTCCGTCGAGGGCGCGGAGGCCGACGAGGTCGTCCGGGAGGTGGCCCGGATGGCGGGCGCGCCGGTCGTGCTGGAGAACCTCTCGCACCAGGTGCTGGCCTTCGACCCGGCCGGCCACGACCCGGAGGCGCTGCTGGACGGCTGGGAACGGCGCTCGCGCGGCGTGGCCCCGGCCGGCAGGACCGGGTACGACCGGCGGGCCGGCTGGCTCGTCACCTCGGTCGGCGCGCGCGGCCGCGACTGGGGCCGGCTCGTCCTGGTGGGCGAGCCCGGTCCGCCGCCGCGCACCTCGGGCGAGGGCCGCCCGGTCACCACGACCGGCCCGCACCGGCACGCGGTCCTCCTCGAACGCGGCGCCGCCACCCTGGCCCTCAACCGGCTGCTGGAGCGCGACCGCGAATCGCTGGAACGCCAGACCCACCGCACCCTGCTCTCCGGGATCCTCACCCACGCGCTGACCGTCTCCGACGTCGCGCTGCGCGCGCGGGCGCTGGGCGTGCCGCTCGAAGGACGCCGGCTGGTCGGAGTCATGCTGCGGCTGCGCGGCGGGCCCGCGTCGGCGGCGCTGGAGGCGCAGTCCCGGCTGCGGGACTTCACCGAGAACGTGGCGCTCGCGGTGCGCGAGCGCGGGCTGACCGCGCTGACCGGGGCGCTCGACGACGGCGCGGTCGGCGTCCTGGTGTCACTGGGCCCGCACGACGAGGAGCACCGGTCGCTGGAGGGCTTCGCCGCCGCGCTCGACCGGATCGTCGACCCGGCGTCCGAGGCGCCCGCGTTCGTGATGGCGGCCGGCTCCTCGGTCGGCTCGCTGCGCGACGCGCGGCGCACCCTGCTGGAGGCGGCGCAGGTCGCCGACGCGGCGCTGCACGGTTCACCGGGCGGTGCGGAGCGGCGCCGGGCCGGCACGTACTACCGGCTGCCCGACGTGCGGCTGCGCGGACTGCTGCACCTGCTGCGCGACGACGCCCGGCTGCAGACCTACGTCGAGCGCGAGCTGGGCCCGCTGCTCGCCCATGACGCGGAACACGGCTCCGACCTGGTCCGCATCCTCACCGTCTATCTGGACAACGGCCGCAACAAGTCCGCGGCGGCCGACGCCGCGCACCTGTCCCGCCCCTCGTTCTACGACCGGCTGCACCGGGTGGAACGGATCCTGGGCGTCGACCTCGACCAGGTGGAGTCGTGTCTGTCGCTGCACGTCGCGCTGCTGGCCCTGGAGGCCGTACGCCGCTAGCAGCGGGCCACAGGGCCTACGAGGCGGGAACGGGAACGGGCACGTCCCAGTACGCGTAGTCGTAGGAGTCGCCCGGGGACACGTCGACCTCGACGGAATCGGTGGACGGGTCGGGGACGACGACGATGAAGTCCAGCGACCGCTCGGCGCCGGGGGCGAGCTGGCCGCTGAAGCCGTCCTGGCCCGAGATGTCCTTGAGCGGGTTGTCCCCCGCCTGGTCCGCGTACGCGGAGACGTCCGCGTAGTCCAGGTTCTGTGTGTCGCCGCCGGTGTTCTTCAGCGTGACGGTGAACTTCAGCGCGCTGTCACCGCCCTCGGCACCCTCCGCACCCTGGGCGCCTTCGGCGCTCCCGGCGGTCTGCGTCGGGCCGGGGTCCTGCACATCGGCGACGGTGACCTGCAGCCCGCCGTCGTACTCGGCGGTCTCGCCGACGGACAGCGGTGATCCGTAGCTGCCCTGGTCGGGCTGGCGCATCCCGTCGCCCTCGTCCAGCCAGCCGTTCCCTATCGACACGCCTATGGTGATCAGCATTCCGGCGGACAGCACGGTCGCGACGATGCCGAGGATCAGCCCGGCCAGCGCCTGCCCGGGGTTGGTCGACTCACCGCGCTTGGCGATCCGCCGTCCGACGATCCCGAAGATGATCGCGGCGATGCCCAGCGGGGCGCCGAGGACCGCGAAGAAGCACATCACCGACAGCACCGCGCCGACGATGCCCAGCACGAGTGCGGTGAGGCCGTAGCCGTTGCGCGGCGAGGGGGTCCAGCCGCCGTACGGGCCCATCGGGTATCCGGGGTAGCCCGGGTAGCCGCCGCCCGCGCCCGGGTACTGCTCGTACGGCGGGTACTGACCCGGGTGGGGACCCTGTTGGTCGTACGGCGGACCAGCGGCGTAATGGTCCGTTCCCGGTGCCAGCGGCGGCAGCGGCGGGCCGGTGTCCGCCGGGCTCGGCCCCGGTCCGGCCTGCGGCGGGACGTCCGCGGGCGGCGCCCAGGGGTTGCGGGGCGCGGGGCTGTCGGGCTGGTCGGACATTGCTGCCTTCCTCTGACTACGTCCGGCAATGCTATGGCCTGCGTACGGCGGGGGAAGGCCCTCGTGCGACCCGGGGCGCCGTCTACGATGGCTCCACCGCTGACTTGCCTGGAGGATCCGCATGACCGACACCGCACCCGGACGCGTACCCGGCCTCGACACCTTCATCGCCGGGCTGCCCAAGGCCGAGCTGCACGTCCACCATGTCGGATCCGCTTCGCCGAGGATCGTCGCAGAACTGGCGGCCCGGCACCGGGACTCCCGGGTTCCCAGCGATCCCGCCGAGCTGGCCGAGTACTTCACCTTCCGTGACTTCGCGCACTTCATCGACGTGTACCTGTCCGTCGTCGACCTGATCCGCGACGCCGAGGACGTGCGGCTGCTGACCTTCGAGGTCGCCCGCGACATGGCCCGGCAGAACATCCGCTACGCCGAGCTGACCGTCACCCCGTACTCCTCGACCAACCGCGGCATCCCGGACCGCGCCTTCGTCGAGGCGATCGAGGACGCCCGCAAGGCCGCCGAGTCCGAGCTCGGGGTCGTGCTGCGCTGGTGCTTCGACATTCCCGGCGAGGCGGGTCTGGCCTCCGCCGAGGAGACCGCCCGGATCGCGACCGAGCTGCGGCCGGAGGGGCTGGTCAGCTTCGGGCTGGGCGGCCCCGAGATCGGTGTGCCGCGCCCGCAGTTCAAGCCGTACTTCGACCGGGCCCGCGCGATCGGCCTGCACAGCGTGCCGCACGCCGGCGAGACCACCGGCCCGGAGACCGTCTGGGACGCGATCAACCTGCTCGGCGCCGAGCGGATCGGGCACGGCACCAGCTCGGTCCAGGACCCGCGGCTGCTGGAGCACCTGGCCGAGCACCGCATCGCGCTGGAGGTCTGCCCGACCTCCAACATCGCCACCCGCGCGGTCCGCACCCTCGACGAGCACCCACTGCGGCAGATGGTCGAGGCCGGGGTGCTCGTCACCATCAACAGCG
This sequence comes from Streptomyces sp. RKAG337, assembly GCF_023701715.1. Classification (NCBI taxonomy): domain Bacteria; kingdom Bacillati; phylum Actinomycetota; class Actinomycetes; order Kitasatosporales; family Streptomycetaceae; genus Streptomyces; species Streptomyces sp. RKAG337. The sequence continues at coordinate 1,888,581 of NZ_JAJOZA010000001.1, forward strand.
ACGACCCGCCCATGTTCAGCACCGACCTGAACAACGAGTACGCCATCGCCGCCCGCCTGCTGGACCTGGACGCGGCCGGCGTCGCCGGGCTGGCGAAGAACGCCGTCGAGGCGTCGTTCCTCGACACCCCGGGCAAGGCGCGGCTCACCGCCGAGATCGACGCCTACACGGCGGCGTGGCGCTAGCCGTCGCCCATCGCGGCGACCCGTTCCAGCACCGCGAGAACACGCTGCCGTCGCTGCGCTCCGCCCTGCGGGCGGGCGCCGACGCGGTGGAGATCGACGTCCGCCTCACCCGCGACGGCGTCCCGGTGCTCCTGCACGACCCGACGCTGAAGCGGCTGTGGGGGCACCGGGACGCCGTCGCGGATCTCACCGCCGAGCAGGTCCGGCGGCGCACCGCCGGCGGTGTACCGGCGCTGCACGACGCGCTGACCGCCGTCACCGGGCACGGGACCGGCCGGGCGCTGCTCGACCTGACCGCCGTGGACCAGGCCGGGCCCTCGGTGGCCGCCGTGCGGAACGCGGGGGCGGAGTCCCGGGCGTACTACTGCGGCGAGGCCGCCGCCATGCTCGCCGTGCGGCGGCACGACCCGGCCGCCGAGATCGCCCTGACCTGGAAGACCTCGGCGCTGCCGCCGCGGGCGCTGCTCGACGCCGTCCGGCCGCGCTGGATCAATCTGCGGTTCGGCCTGATCGATCCCCCGCTGGTCCGCTGGGCGCACCAGCGGGAGCTGCTCGTGGCGGCCTGGACCGCCGACCTGCGCCGCACCATGACGCGGCTGCTCGGCCTCGGCGTCGACTCGGTCACCACCAACCGCCTCGACGTCCTGCGCGGACTCCTCGACGGCCCGCCAGGGTCACCGGAGGTCGGGATCACAGGCCGACGATCAGATTCCACCGGTTCTCGAACTCCGGGCGCTCCTCAGGCGTGATGTCGCGGGCCACCACGAGCCGCTTGCGCATCTCGTCGTCCGGGAAGATCAGCGGGTCCTCGGCCAGGGCGGCGGTGTCCTCGTCCTTGGAGGAGGCGAGCACCTCGCGGGCGGCCGGCACCGGGCAGACGTAGTTGACGTAGGCGGCGAGTTCGGCAGCGACCTCGGGGTCGTAGTAGTAGTCGACGAGCGCCTCGGCGTTGCTCTTGTGCTCGGCCAGGTTCGGGATCATCAGGCTCTCGGCCCACAGTTCCGCGCCCTCCTGGGGCACCACGAACTCGATGTCCGGGTTGTCGGACTGCAGCTGGACGACATCGCCCGAGTACGCCTGGCAGGCCAGCACATCGCCGGACGACAGGTCCTTGGTGTAGTCGTTGCCGGTGAAGCGCCGGATCTGCTTGCTGCGCACCAGGGAGGCCACCTGGTCCGTCATCCGGTGGAAGTCGTCCGCCGTCCACTTGGCGACGTCGACGCCCTGTCCCTGCATGAGCAGCGCGAACGCCTCGTCCATCCCGGACAGCAGGGTCACCTTCCCCTTGAGGTCCGGGGCCCACAGGTCCGACACGTGCTTGATCTCGCGGCCCAGCGCCTTCTTGTTGTAGGCGATGCCGGTGATCCCGGACTGCCACGGCACGGCGGACCTGCGGCCCCGGTCGAAGGCGGGGTTCCGCAGCAGCGGGTCGAGGTACTTGGTGACATTGGGCTGCCGGGAGCGGTCCATCTCCTGCACCCAGCCCAGCCGTACGTACCGCGCGGCCATCCAGTCGCTGACGACGATCAGGTCGCGGCCGATGTCCTGGTGGTTCATCAGGGCGGGGCTGATCTTCCCGAAGAACTCGTCGTTGTCGTTGATCTCCTCGGTGTACTGGACCTTGATCCCGCTGTGCGCGGTGAACGCGTCGAGGGTCGGACGCTTCTGCGCGTTCTTCTCGTCGACGTCGATGTAGAGCGGCCAGTTCGCGAAGTTCAGCTTCTTGTCCTGCGCCGAGCGGTCGCGGGCCGCCCGGTCCGCCGCGTCTATGTGTGCCGGCGGTACACCGCATGCCGAGGCGGCTGCCAGCAGCCCTGCCAGCCCGAATCCACGCAGCACCGAACGACGGGAGAGATCACTCATGCGGCACACCCTCCCTTCCACCGGATGCCCGGGGCAACGAGCGATCCGTCAGCCGTACCCCCCAACTGCCTGACACTGTGTCTCGCGGCCGGGACGTGCGACGGCCCCGGACGCGGCGTGCGCGTCCGGGGCCGGGGGCCGCTGGGGCCGGGGGCGGGTCAGCCGTCCAGGGACGTCATGACGTGCTTGATGCGGGTGTAGTCCTCGAAGCCGTAGGCGGAGAGGTCCTTGCCGTAGCCGGACTTCTTGAAGCCGCCGTGCGGCATCTCGGCGACCAGCGGGATGTGGGTGTTGATCCACACGCAGCCGAAGTCGAGACGCTTGGACATCCGCATCGCGCGGCCGTGGTCCTTGGTCCACACCGAGGACGCGAGGGCGAAGTCGACGCCGTTGGCGTACTCGACGGCCTGCTCCTCGTCGGTGAAGGGCTGGATGGTGATGACCGGTCCGAAGACCTCGTTCTGGATGATCTCGTCGTCCTGCTTGAGGCCGGAGACGACGGTCGGGGCGTAGAAGTAGCCCTTGTCGCCGACGCGGTGGCCGCCCGCCTCGACCTTGGCGTGCGCCGGCAGCCGCTCGATGAAGCCGCTGACCTGGGCGAGCTGGTTGGCGTTGTTCAGCGGGCCGTAGAGCACGTCCTCGTCGTCCGCGGCGCCGGTCTTGGTGTCGGCGGCGGCCTTGGCGAGCGCGGTGGTGAACTCGTCGTGGATCGACTCGTGGACGAGCACGCGGGTGGCGGCCGTACAGTCCTGGCCGGCGTTGAAGAAGCCCGCGACCGAGATGTCCTCGACGGCCTTGGCGATGTCGGCGTCGCCGAAGACCACGACGGGCGCCTTGCCGCCGAGCTCCAGGTGGACGCGCTTGACGTCCTTGGCGGCGCTCTCGGCGACCTGCATGCCGGCCCGGACGGAACCGGTGATGGAGGCCATCGCCGGGACCTTGTGCTCGACCATGGCGCGGCCGGTCTCGCGGTCGCCGCAGACGACGTTGAAGACGCCCTTGGGCAGCACCTCGCCGAGGATCTCGGCGAGCAGCACCGTCGAGGCGGGGGTGGTGTCCGACGGCTTGAGGACGACGGTGTTGCCCGCGGCGATCGCCGGGGCGAACTTCCAGACGGCCATCATCATCGGGTAGTTCCACGGCGCGACCTGCGCGCAGACGCCGACCGGCTCGCGGCGGACGATGGAGGTCATGCCCTCCATGTACTCGCCGGCGGAGCGGCCTTCGAGCAGCCGGGCCGCACCCGCGAAGAAGCGGATCTGGTCGACCATCGGCGGCAGTTCCTCGCTGGCGGTGAGGCCGAGCGGCTTGCCGGTGTTCTCGCTCTCCACGGCGACCAGTTCGTCCGCCCGTGCCTCGATCGCGTCGGCGACCTTCAGCAGGGCCCGCTGGCGTACCGAGGGAGTGGCGTCGCGCCAGGCCGGGAACGCCGCCTCGGCGGCGGCCATCGCGGCGTCGACGTCGGCGGCGGCGGACAGCGGCGCGGTGGCGTAGACCTCACCGGTGGCCGGATTGACCACGTCCGTGGTCCGCCCGTCGGCGGCGTCGCGGAACTCTCCATTGATGTAGTTGCGCAGACGCTTGAGCTCGCTCACTGCACCTCTCCTGTCCTGTGTCCGATGGGTGAGACGCTTCCAGAGTAATCGAGCCTAGTCGTATCACTGCCGTGTTCGACATACCCAGATCCCCAGAACGATGGAATCAGTGAGATTCGAGCACCAGAACTACGAATTTCATCGTTCAGGGGTTGCGGGACCGTCGACCTCTCCTGCACAGTGGTGCCCGTGGCCACTCGTAGTACGGATCCGAAGAGCACCAACGGCTCCGGAGTGCTCGACTCCGTCTCCAAGGCGATCATCGAGCAGCTCCAGGAGGACGGGCGCAGGCCCTACGCCGCGATCGGCAAGGCCGTAGGCCTCTCCGAGGCGGCCGTGCGGCAGCGCGTCCAGAAACTGCAGGACCAGGGCGTCATGCAGATCGTCGCCGTGACCGACCCGCTCACCGTCGGATTCCGTCGGCAGGCGATGGTCGGCATCAACGTCGAGGGCGACATAGAGCCGGTCGCCGACGCCCTCGCGGAGATGGGCGAGGTCGAGTACGTCGTCATCACGGCGGGTTCCTTCGATCTGCTGATCGAGATCGTCTGCGAGGACGACGACCACCTGCTGGAAATGATCAACAAGCGGATCCGCGCGCTGCCCGGCGTGCGGACCACCGAGAGTTTCGTTTACCTGAAGCTCCGGAAGCAGACCTACACCTGGGGAACCAGATAGCCATGAACGCGGACCTCTCGAAGACCGCGTACGACCACCTGTGGATGCACTTCACCCGCATGTCGTCGTACGAGAACGCCCCTGTGCCGACCATCGTGCGCGGCGAGGGCACGTACATCTACGACGACAAGGGCAAGAAGTACCTCGACGGCCTCTCCGGGCTGTTCGTGGTCAACGCCGGTCACGGCCGCCACGAGCTCGCCGAGACCGCGTACAAGCAGGCGCAGGAACTGGCCTTCTTCCCCATCTGGTCGTACGCCCACCCCAAGGCCGTGGAACTGGCCGAGCGGCTGGCGAACTACGCCCCCGGCGACCTGAACAAGGTCTTCTTCACCACGGGTGGCGGTGAGGCGGTCGAGACCGCCTGGAAGCTCGCCAAGCAGTACTTCAAGCTCACGGGTGAGCCGACCAAGTACAAGGTCATCTCCCGCGCGGTCGCCTACCACGGCACCCCGCAGGGCGCCCTGTCGATCACCGGCCTGCCGGCCCTCAAGGCTCCCTTCGAGCCGCTGGTCCCCGGTGCGCACAAGGTGGTCAACACCAACATCTACCGCTCCCCGATCTTCGGCGACGACCCGGAGGCCTACGGCCGGTACTGCGCCGACCAGATCGAGCAGGAGATCCTGTTCGAGGGCCCGGAGACCGTCGCCTGTGTCTTCCTGGAGCCGGTACAGAACGCCGGCGGCTGTTTCCCGCCGCCGCCCGGGTACTTCCAGCGGGTCCGCGAGATCTGCGACAAGTACAACGTGCTGCTCGTCTCCGACGAGGTCATCTGCGCCTTCGGCCGCCTCGGCACCATGTTCGCGTGCGACAAGTTCGACTACATCCCGGACATGATCACCTGCGCCAAGGGCATGACCTCGGGTTACTCCCCGATCGGCGCCTGCATCATCTCCGACAAGCTGGCGGAGCCGTTCTACAAGGGTGACAACACCTTCCTGCACGGCTACACGTTCGGCGGCCACCCGGTCTCCGCGGCGGTCGGCATCGCGAACCTCGACATCTTCGAGCGCGAGGGCCTCAACCAGCACGTGCTCGACAACGAGGACGCGTTCTTCAACACGCTGAAGAAGCTGCACGACCTGCCGATCGTCGGTGACGTCCGCGGCAACGGCTTCTTCTACGGCATCGAGCTCGTCAAGGACAAGGTCACCAAGGAGTCCTTCACGGACGAGGAGACCGAGCGCGTCCTGTACGGCTTCCTGTCGAAGGCGCTCTTCGAGAACGGTCTGTACTGCCGGGCCGACGACCGGGGCGACCCGGTCGTGCAGCTCGCTCCGCCGCTGATCTCCACCCAGGAGACCTTCGACGAGATCGAGGGCATCCTCCGCGCCGTCCTCACCGAGGCGTGGACCAAGCTCTGACCGCTTCGCGGTGATCCACCCCCGGCGCGCCGGGCGGCCCTTGCGGGGGTCCGCCCGGCGCGCCGCGGCGTTTCCGGGGCCGGGCTCCTGGGATGAGACGTCATATGCGGCCGTTCGGGCGACCCGGGCGCCGTGGCTCACCCGATCGGGTCCGGGAAATCCTTAGCCTGCCAACGCAGTGACCGGTCTCCCCCGCATTCGTTGACCGAGCCAGGGGGAACGACTCGCGGAGGTAATCGGCAATGGTGGCCCCGCCCGACAACGATGTGCTCTGGGCCCGCGCCCTGCGCCACTCCTTCCAGGGCTCTCCCGCGCTGCTCGGCGTCTCGCTGGGTGTGCGCGAGGGCGAGATCCTCGGTCTGCTGGGGCCGCGCGGCTCCGGCAAGACCACCCTGCTGCGCTGCCTGGCCGGGCAGTTGCTGCCCGACCAGGGCGAGGTGTGGTTCAACAGCGCACCGGTGCACACCCTCCCGCTGGCCGCGCGCGAGCGGCTGCGCCGCGAACGCTTCGGCTGGATCGGCGGCACCCCGCAGCTGCTGCCGGAACTCACCGCCCGGGAGAACGCCGCCCTGCCGCTGCTGCTCTGCGGCGCTCCGCACCGCACGGCCAAGACCACCGCGCAGGAGTGGCTGGACCGGCTCGACGTCGGCTCGGTGGCCCGCAAACGGCCCGCCGAGCTGCTCCAGGCGCAGCGCCAGCGGGTGGCCATCGCCCGCGCCCTGGTCACCCTCCCCGAGGTGGTCTTCGCCGACGAGCCCACCGCGCCGCTGCACCGCGCGGACCGCGCCCAGGTCCTGCGGATGCTGACCAGCGCCGCGCGTTCGCACGGCATCACCGTGGTGCTCGCCACCATCGATCCCGAGGTAGCGGCCGCGGCCGACCGGGTCATCACCCTGGTCGACGGGCGGCCGGCGGCCGCCATGCCCGCCCAGGACCGGGAGGGTGCCGCGTCGTGCTCAGCCTCCGTGTAGCCCGCGGATCCGCCCCCACGGTCCTGCTCCGCCGGCTCCTGGTCGCCGCCGCGTCCGCGGGCACCGGCTTTCTGCTGCTGGCCGCGCTCGGCTACGCCATGGGGCACCCCGGGAACCCGCCGGCGGCCGGCGCCCGGCTCGCCTGGTGCGTGGTCCCGTTCGCCGCCGCCCTGCAGCTCTCGGTGGCCGTCAGCCGGTCCGAGCCCAGCGGGCGGCTGCACTCGGGGCTCGCCGCGGCCGGGCTCGGCCGTGGCGGGGTGCCGCTGCTGGCCGCCGCGACCACCGCGCTGACGTGCGCGCTGGGCAGCGTCGTCGCCCTGCTGGTCTTCCTTCAGGTGCGCGGCGGAACCGCGCTCGGCTCGGACCGCCCGCTGCCCGTCGCGGGCGCGCTGACGCTGCTCGCAGCCGTACCGCTGCTCGCCGCGGCGGCCAGCGCCGCCAGTCTGTGGCCGCGCCGGGCCGCCCCCGCGGCTCCGGCGTCGGCCGACGCGGACGACCCGGGCGCGCTCTCCGCGGTGACCGCCCCCGCCGGCCTGCCGTGGGGCGCCGCGCTCACCGCCATCGGCCTTGCCATCGAGGTGACCGCCGACAACCTGAGCCGCTCGACCGCGACGGACCTGCTGCCGCTGCCCGGCGGCCTCGGCAGCGCCGCCCCGACCGTGCTGGCCGGCTGGGCGCTGACCGCGGCCGGCATGGTCCTGGCCGGTCCCGGCCTGGTCCACGCCTGCGGCCGCCTGCTGAGCCTCCACCGCCCCGGCGCCCTGCGGCTGCTCGCGGGCCGCACCCTCCAGGAGGAGTCGCGCCGGATCGGCCGCCCGATCGGCGTGCTGTGCGCCGTCACGGCCGGAGCGCTGGCCGCGCTGGAGCTCTACGGCACCGGCGACCGTGAACTCGGCCCGCTCACCGGCTTCGCCGCCGCCCTGATCACGGTCTGCGCGCTCGGGACCGTGCTCACCGCCGCGCTCGAAGCCCGCCGCACCCGCGAGCACTCCACCACCGCCCTCGTCCAGCTCGGCGTCCCCGCGAGCCTGCTGCGCGCCGCCGCCGGACTGCGCTGTGCGGTGGTGCTGGTGGTCGTCATCCCGCTGACCGTCCTCATCGCGCAGCTCGCGTCGTCCCCACTGGCGGCCTAGGTCGGGTCGTCGAACTCCCGTCCGCCCTTCCAGCACCCGTCGCACGTGCGGTCCCTGCCGCTAGGGTGCAGCGGTGCTGACCGACTCCACGCCGCACAGCGGCGCCCCTGACCACGAGATCGAATCGCCCGCGGAGTTCGACCGGGTGGCCGCCACCGGTTCGCTCGCCGGATACCGCCTGCAGGCCGTCGATCTGACGGACCGTACGGCCACGCTGTTGGAACTGGACGCGGCGGGGGCGGTGTTCCTGGGCTGCCCCATGGAGCCCGCCGCGCTCGCGCACGTCCGGGCGCACGGGGCGATGGTGTTCCCGCCGGTCCCGTACCTTCCCTTCGATCCGTACCGGGGCACCCTGTACACACCCGAGGCGCTCTACGAAGGGCTGCCCGCGGGGTATGAGACGACTCCGGACGCCCGCGCCTACGAGTGGTTCCAGCGGACCCGGGCCGACGGCGACATACTCGCGTCGATGCTGCGCAGCATCCACGACGACGCCGTCTCGGACGCGCTCGACGAACTGCTCGCCGGCGAGCGGGTGGTCGGCGTCATGGGCGGCCACGCGATGGAGCGCGGCAAGGACGCGTACGCGGGCGCCGCACTCCTCGGCCGGACGCTGGCCCGCTCGGGGCTGACCGTCGCCACCGGGGGCGGCCCGGGCGCCATGGAGGCGGCGAACCTGGGCGCCTACACGGCCCCGTTCGGGGACGAGGTGCTCGGCGAGGCGCTGCGGACGGTGGCGAGGGCGCCGTTGTTCACCCCGTCGATCGGCGACTGGGCGTCGGCCGCGTTCGCCGTCCGGGAGCGCTGGCCGGACGGCGGCCCGTCCGTCGGCATCCCGACCTGGTTCTACGGCCATGAGCCGCCGAACGCCTTCGCCTCGCACATCGCCAAGTACTTCGCCAACGCGGTGCGCGAGGACGGACTGCTGGCCCGCTGCACCGCCGGCGTGATCTTCCTTCCGGGCGCGGCCGGCACCGTCCAGGAGATCTTCGACAACGCGACGCCGAACTACTACGGGTCCCGGGGCGTCCCTACCCCGATGGTGCTGGTGAACCGCGAGCACTGGACTCGCGACCTGCCCACCTGGCCGCTGCTCGAAGCACTGGCGAAGGACCGCCCCATGGCGGCCCGTATCGCCCTGGTCGACTCCGTCGACGAGGCGCCGGAGGCGCTGGCCCGGCTCACCGCCTCCGCCACCGGTCGGTGAACTCGACTAGACGCTGAGGACCACGACGTCCTGGGCGGTGAAGGCGACGCCCACCTCGGTGCCGGCCTCCGGCGCGTCCCGCAGCGAGCAGGCCGCCTCCAGCGGCGGCCCGTCCGCCGGGCGCAGCAGCAGGGTGACCAGGTCGCCGCGGAACGTCCTGGCCGTCACCGTGCAGGGCAGCCCGTCGCGGACGCCGGTCAGCCGCACCCCGGCGGGGCGGACCAGCAGCCGGCACGGCCCCTGGGGCGTGCCGGGCTGCACCGGCACCTTGCCCCACGGGGTGTCGGCCGCCTCGCCGTGCACGGTCGCCTCGACGACGTTGTCGAAGCCGAGGAAGCGGGCCACGAACTCGGAGGCGGGCCGCTGCCACACCTCGAGGGGGGTGCCGGTCTGCGCGATCAGACCGTCGCGCATGACCACGACCCGGTCGGCGAGCGCGAACGCCTCGCCCTGGTCGTGGGTGACGGCCAGCACCGTCGTGCCGAGCCGGCCGAACAGCTGGCGCAGTTCGACGACGAGCCGCTCCCGCAGACCGCGGTCGAGCTGACCGAGCGGCTCGTCCAGCATCAGCAGCTTCGGCTCGGGGGCCAGCGCGCGGGCCAGCGCGACGCGCTGCTGCTCACCGCCGGACAGCGCGGCGATGGCCCGCCGCTGCGCGCCGGGCAGGCCCACCATGTCGAGCAGTCCGGCGACCGTGCGGTCCGCCTCGTCGCGGCGGGTCCCGCGCATCCGCAGTCCGAAGGCGACGTTGCCGCCGACGTCCCGCTGCGGGAAGAGCTGGTGGTCCTGGAACATCAGGCCGAGACCGCGCCGGTGGGTGGGAACGCCCGCCTGGTCGCGGCCGTCCAGCAGCACCCGCCCGGCGTCCACCGCCTGCAGCCCGGCCACCGCGCGCAGCAGGGTGGACTTGCCGCTGCCGCTGGGGCCCAGGACGCACACCGTTTCGTGCGCGGCGACCTCCAGGTCCACGGCGTCGAGCGCCGCGCGCTCCCCGAAGCGGACCGTCACACCGTCGAGCCGCAGCAGCGGGGTGGAGGACTGCGTCATCTAGAACTCTCCTGAACGGTCGGTGCGCAGCCGCTCCAGTGCCAGCAGCGCGCCCGCGCACACCAGCATCAGAACGGTGCTCAGGGCCATCGCCTGCCCGTAGTTGAGCTCCCCGGCGCGCCCGAGGAGCCGGGCCACCGCCACCGGCAGGGTCGGGTTGTCGGGCCGCGCGATGAAGACGGTCGCGCCGAACTCGCCGAGCGAGACGGCGAACGCGAAGCCCGCCGCGATCAGCAGCGCGCGCCGCACCAGCGGCAGGTCCACCTCGCGCCAGGCCCGCCACGGCGAGGCGCCGAGCACCGCCGCCGCCTCCCGCAGCCGTTCGTCGACGGCGCGCAGCACGGGCAGCATCGTGCGGACCACGAACGGCACACCGACCAGCGCCTGCGCCAGCGGCACCAGCAGCCACGTCGACCGCAGATCCAGCGGGGGCTCGTCGAGGGTGATGAGGAAGCCGAAGCCGACGGTCACCGCCGAGGTGCCCAGCGGCAGCATCAGCAGCGCGTCGAAGCCCCGCACCAGCCTGCCGGCGCGCCGGGTCAGCGCGGCGGCGGCGAGGCCGCCCACCAGCAGCGCGATGAGCGTGGCCACCGCCGCGTACTGCAGGGAGTTCCAGACCGCCTCGATGGGCGCGACGACGAAGGTGCCGCCGGTCTCCGGGACCGAGAGCAGCGCCCGGTAGAAGGTGAGCCCGTAGCCGTCGGGCCCGTCCAGCGAACGCGCCACCAGGACGCCGAGCGGCACCAGGATCAGCAGGACGATCACGGCCAGCACCGCCCACAGCAGCGCCCACTGGGCCGCGCCCCGCGGCCGCCGCGAGGTGTGCGCGGCATCGACGAGCTTCAGGGTGCTCTCCCGGCGGCGCACCGTCCACGCGTGCAGCGCGAGGATCGAGGCGACCGCCGCGAACTGCACGAGGGTGAGCACGGCGGCCGTCGGCAGGTCGAGGAACTGCGCGGTCTGCTGGTAGATCTCCACTTCCAGCGTGGAGTACTTCGGCCCGCCGAGGATCTGGATCACGCCGAAGGACGTGAAGGTGAAGAGGAAGACCATCAGCGCGGCGGCGGCCACGGCCGGCCCCAGCGCCGGCAGCGTCACCCGGCGCCACGCCTCGAAGCGGCCGGCGCCCAGCACCCGGGCGGCCTCCTCCTGGCGCGGGTCGAGCTGCGACCAGAGCCCGCCGACGGACCGGACGACGACACCGAAGTTGAAGAAGACGTGCGCGAGCAGGATCGCCCACACGGTGGTGTCCAGCCGGACGCCCCACAGGTCGTCGAGCATGCCGCCGCGGCCCAGCAGCGCCAGGAACGCCGAGCCGACCACCACCGTGGGCAGCACGAACGGCACCGCCACCACCGCCCGCAGCAGCCGCTTGCCGGGGAACTCGAAGCGGGCGAAGACATACGCCGCCGGGAGGGCGATCAGCAGCGTCAGCCCGGTCGAGACGACCGCCTGCCACGCGGTGAACCACAGCACCCGCAGGATCTCCGGGTCGGTCAGCACCTCGCCGATCCGGCCGAACCGCCACCGGCCGCCCTCGCGCAGCCCCCGGGTGACGATGGCGGCCACCGGATAGGCGAAGAAGACCGCGAAGAACGCGGTGGGCACGGCCATCAGACCGAGCCGCACCGCGGCGGCCCGCGGGGCGCGCCGCCGGCCCCTCACCGGGGTCCCGCGGCGCGGCTCCCCGGGAGCCGCTTCCGGAGTCCCTACTTCAGGACGAGCGAGGACCATGTCTTGACCCACTGGTCACGGTTCTTGGCGATCTCGTCGGGCGCCACGGTCGGCGGGGTGTCGATCTTCACGCCGTACTTGGTGAACTCGGCGGGCAGCGCCGCGTCCTGGCGGGCCGGGTTCACGAACATCTGCAGCGGCATGTCCTGCTGGAACGTCTTGCTCAGCAGGAAGTCCAGCAGCGCCTTGCCGCCCGCGTCGTTCTTGCCGCCCTTGAGCAGCCCGGCGAACTCGATCTGCCGGAAGCACGTACCGGTCGCGACGCCGGTCGGCCCCTGCGCCGGCTGCGGCTTGACACCCAGCACCTCGGCGGGCGGGCTGGAGGCGTACGAGACGACGAGCGGCTTGTCGCCCTTGCCCTTGCCGCCGGCCGAGCCGGAGAAGCGGTCGTTGTACGCCTGCTCCCAGCCGTCGACGACCTCGACGCCGTTGGCCTTGAGCTTCTTCCAGTAGTCCTGCCACCCTCCCCCAGAGGCTCCGCCCTGGGAGGTGCCCCCATCGCCGTACTTCGCGATCGTGCCGAGCTGGAAGGCCAGGCCCGGCGAGGACGTCGCGGAGTTCTCGGTGACCAGCAGGTTCTTGTACTCCGGCTTGATCAGGTCGTCGAAGGTCGCCGGAACGGCCAGTTTGTGCGCGTCGAAGTACTTGCGGTCGTAGTTGACGCAGACGTCGCCGGAGTCGATCGGGGTGACCCGGTGCTTGTCCTTGTCGAGCTGCAGCGCCGCCGGGACCTGGTCCAGGCCCTTGGCCTCGTACGGCGTGAACAGGTCGTTGTCGAGGGCCCGCGACAGCAGCGTGTTGTCGACGCCGAAGAAGACATCGCCCTGCGGGTGCCCCTTCGACAGGATCGCCTGGTTCACGGCCGCGCCCGCGTCACCTCCGGCCAGCACCTTGACGGTGTAGCCGGTCTCCTTGGTGAACTCCTTCAGCACCGCCGGCGAGGCGGCGAAGGAGTCATGGCTGACGAGGGTGACGGTCTTCGACGGCGTCGCCGTCTTCGAGCCGTCGGCCTTGTCGCCGGAGCCGCCACAGGCGGCCAGCGCCGTGGCGCCGAGTGCGGTGGCCACGACCGCTGTCGCGGCGCGCCGAAGGTTGGTGTTCATGAGCGGTTGACTCCCTACGCCGGCATTACCCGGATCAGGTCCGAGGGTCTGCGGCCGCACCGGCTTCGCCGGTGGCCGCACTCTCAGCGCTGGTGCGCTCCCCTGTCGGAAATGTTCATTTGTACGAATCTACGAGCCACGATAGCAGCGGGCCCGCCGACACCCGGCAGGCGTCTCAGCCTTCGGAGGCCGCCAGCTGCCCGCACGCTCCATCGATCTCGCTGCCCCGCGTGTCACGGACGGTCACCGGCACCCCGTGCGACTCCAGCATCCGCACGAACGCCCGCTCGTCCTCCGGCCGCGAGGCCGTCCACTTGGAACCCGGGGTGGGGTTGAGCGGGATGAGGTTCACATGCACGCGCTTGCCCTTGAGCAGCCGCCCGAGCAGGTCCGCCCGCCACGCCTGGTCGTTGATGTCCTTGATCAGCGCGTACTCGATGGAGATCCGGCGGCCGGACACCTCCGCGTAGTGCCACGCGGCGTCCAGCACCTCGCGCACCTTCCAGCGGGTGTTGACCGGCACCAGGGTGTCGCGCAGCTCGTCGTCCGGCGCGTGCAGCGACACCGCGAGCCGGCACTTGAAGCCCTCGTCGGCGAACCGCAGCATCGCCGGCACCAGCCCGACCGTCGACACGGTGATCCCGCGCTGCGACAGTCCGAGCCCGTCCGGCTCCGGGTCCGTCAGCCGGCGGATCGAGCCGATGACACGGTTGTAGTTGGCCAGCGGCTCGCCCATGCCCATGAACACGATGTTGCTCAGCCGGGCCGGCCCACCGGGGATCTCGCCGTCCCGCAGCGACTTCATCCCGGCCACGATCTGGTGCACGATCTCGGCGGTCGACAGATTCCGGTCGAGACCCGCCTGCCCCGTCGCACAGAACGGGCAGTTCATCCCGCACCCGGCCTGCGAACTGATGCACATGGTGACCCGGTCCGGATACCGCATCAGCACCGACTCGACGAGCGTCCCGTCGAACAGCCGCCACAGTGTCTTGCGCGTCGTGTCGTCGTCACAGCTGATGTGCCGCACGACCGACATCATCTCGGGCAGCAGCCCGTCCGCGAGCTTGTCGCGCGACGCCGCCGGAATATCCGTCCAGGCGGCCCGGTCGTCGTCGTACCGCGCGAAGTAGTGCTGCGACAGCTGCTTGGCACGGAACGGCTTCTCGCCCAGCTCGACAACCGCCTCCCGTCGCTCGGCAGGGGTCAGGTCGGCGAGGTGCCGCGGGGGCTTCTTGGCCCCACGCGGCACGGCAAAGGTGAGTTCTCCGGGTACAGGCATGGTGCTACCAGTGTCGCAGACGCGCGGAGGTCAGCCGGTCCCGACGAAGACGACCAGGAGCAGCCAGACCATCGGGGCGGTGGGGAGGAGGGAGTCGAGGCGGTCCATGATGCCGCCGTGACCGGGGAGGAGGGTGCCCATGTCCTTGATGCCGAGGTCGCGCTTGATCATGGATTCGCCGAGGTCGCCGAGGGTGGCGCTGACCGCCGCGACCAGGCCCAGGATCAGGCCCTGCCACCATTTGCCGTCGTCGATCAGGTACTGCATCGACAGGGCGCCGGCCGTCATGGCGAAGGCGATGGCGCCGAAGAGGCCGGCGCGGGTCTTGCCGGGGCTGATGCGCGGGGCGAGGAGGCGGCGGCCGAAGCGCCAGCCGACGGCGTAGGCGCCTGTGTCGCTGATCACGGTGAGCAGCAGGAAGACGAGGACCCGCCAGGGCCCGTCGTCCGCGGCGAGCATCATCGACACGAAGGTGGCGAGGAAGGGCACGTAGAAGGCGGCGAAGATGCCGGCGGTGACGTCCCGCAGGTAGTTCTCCGGCGGCTCGGTCATCCGCCAGACGAGGATGGCGAGCGAGGTGAGGGCCATGGCGATCCAGGCGCCCTCGGCGCCGCGCGCGTAGCCCGCGACGACCATGGCGACCCCGCCGACCGCGAGCGGTACGAGCGGGATGCGGATGGACTTCTTCTCCGCGAGCCGGGAGGTGAGCTCCCACAGGCCGACGACGACGGCGAGCGCCACCACACCGACGAAGGCGGCCTTGACGATGAACAGCGAGGCGACGATGACCGCGCCCATGCCGACGCCGACCCCTATCGCGGCCCGCAGGTTGCGACCTGCGGACTTCTTCACGGGCGGGACGGGTTCCGGTGACGGCTCAGGCGGCATACGACGAGTCTGCGCTGCGTCGAGCGCATCCTGCGCGAAACCCGCCGAGCCGTCGCCCGGTCCCCCGCCGGCGTTTCCCAGTGGCCGGAGCGCGGCGTGGCACTCCAGGAGGAGTCGTTCACTGAGTTTCGCCTCGCGTTGTTGTTCCGGACCAGGCGTCCGGCCTGGTGTTCTGGCGGGGGGTGCGGGGGTCACCCCCCGGGAGAACGAACGGTCGTACCGCCGTGTGGCAGCGGTCCGTCAGACCTCGAGCAGCTCGGCTTCCTTGTGCTTGAGCAGCTCGTCGATCTGGGCCGTGTACTTGCTCGTCGTGTCGTCGAGCTCCTTCTCGGCGCGACGCACGTCGTCCTCACCGGACTCGCCGTCCTTGACCAGCTTGTCCAGGGTCTCCTTGGCCTTGCGGCGGATCGCGCGGATCGAGATCTTCGCGTCCTCCGACTTGCTGCGGGCGACCTTGATGTAGTCCTTGCGGCGCTCCTCGGTCAGCTGCGGGAACACCACCCGGATGATGCGGCCGTCGTTGCTCGGGTTGACGCCGAGGTCCGAGTTGCGGATCGCCTCTTCGATGTTGCGCAGCGCGCTGACGTCGAACGGGGAGACCACGGCCATCCGGGGCTCGGGCACCGAGAAGGAGGCGAGCTGGTTGATGGGCGTGATGGCGCCGTAGTACTCGGCCACGATCTTATTGAACATCGCGGGGTGCGCACGGCCGGTGCGGATCGCGGCGAAGTCGTCCTTCGCGACGATGACGGCCTTCTCCATCTTCTCCTCGGCCTCGAGGAGGGTCTCTTCAATCACCATGTGCTCCTGGTTTTCAGAAGGCAGAGCCTGGCCCCTGCGCGCGTCTTTCCTGCACGGTGTCCGACCGGCAGCCTGTTGTCCATCCCCGGGTGCGGGCGGTTAGCCCCGCGTGCCCTGGTCGTTGACGAGCGTGCCGATCTTCTCACCCTTTACGGCTCGCGAGATGTTTCCCTCGGCGAGCAGCTCGAAGACGAGGATCGGCAGCTTGTTGTCACGGCACAGGGTGATCGCGGTGGCGTCGGCGACCTTGAGGTCCCGCGAGATGACCTCGCTGTACTCCAAGGCGTCGTACTTGACCGCGTCCGGGTTGTGCTTGGGGTCGGAGTCGTAGACCCCGTCGACCCCGTTCTTGCCCATGAGCAGCGCCTGGGCGTCGATCTCCAGGGCGCGCTGGGCGGCGGTGGTGTCGGTGGAGAAGTACGGCATGCCCATGCCGGCGCCGAAGATGACGACGCGGCCCTTCTCCAGGTGCCGCACCGCGCGCAGCGGGATGTACGGCTCGGCGACCTGGCCCATCGTGATGGCGGTCTGCACGCGGGTCTCGATGCCTTCCTTCTCCAGGAAGTCCTGGAGGGCGAGGCAGTTCATGACGGTGCCGAGCATGCCCATGTAGTCCGAGCGGGCCCGGTCCATGCCGCGCTGCTGGAGCTCCGCGCCACGGAAGAAGTTGCCGCCGCCGATGACGATGGCGATCTCGTAGCCCTCTTGGACGACGGCTGCGATCTCGCGGGCGATCGCGTGGACGACGTCCGGGTCGACGCCCAGTCCGCCGCCTCCGGCGAAGGCCTCGCCGGACAGCTTCAGCAGGTACCGGCTCCGCGGAACCCCGGTGCCGGACGTGGTGCCGGTTCCGGAGTCGCTGGCCTTGTCGGCGGCCTTGTCGGCGCCCTCATCCATGGAGATCTCCTCATGCGCGTACGAAGAAGGCCATTGCCGTGGGTCCACGTGGGTTCCCTCTACGGCAATGGCCTCCTCGTCACTACTGCGGTCGGCCGGCGGGCGGCCGACCGCGTCCGACCCTAGCGGGGTCGTCGGTCATTCGCTGGCTGGCTCAGACACCGACGCGGAAGCGCGCGAAACGCTTCAGCGTGACACCGGCCTCGTCCAGAACCTTCTGGACGGTCTTCTTGCTGTCCTTCGCGAAGGACTGCTCGAGAACGGAGTTCTCCTTGACGTAGCCCGTCACACGGCCCTCGACGATACGGGCGAGCGCGGCCTCCGGCTTGCCCTCCTCGCGCGCGGTGGCCTCGGCCACGCGGCGCTCGTTCTCGAGCACCTCGGCGGGGATGTCCTCGCGGGACAGGAAGAGCGGCGAGAACGCGGCGATGTGCTGCGCGACGTCCTTCGCGACCTCGGCGTTCTCCTTGTCCAGCTCGACCAGCACGCCGACCTGCGGGGGCAGGTCCGGGCTGGTGCGGTGCAGGTAGGAGGCGACGTAGCCGTCGGTGAACTGCGCGAAGCGGCTCAGCACGATCTTCTCGCCGAGGGTGGCGTTGGCCTCGTCGACGAACGCCTGGACGGTCTGGCCGTCCTTGATCTCGGAGGCGAGCAGCGCCTCGACGTCGGCGGGCTTGCTGGCGGCGACGTGCGCGGCCAGCGCGTCGGCGACGGTGACGAACTTGTCACCCTTCGCGACGAAGTCGGTCTCGCAGTTGAGCTCGAGGAGTACGCCCTCGGAAGCGCCCTCGGCGATCAGGGAGACGACGGCACCGTTGGAGGCCGAACGGCCTTCGCGCTTGGTGACGCCCTTCTGGCCCTTGACACGGAGGATCTCGACGGCCTTGTCCAGGTCGCCTTCGGCCTCTACGAGAGCGTTCTTGCAGTCCATCATGCCGGCGGCGGTCAGCTCGCGGAGCTTCTTGACGTCAGCGGCGGTGTAGTTCGCCATGGTCGTTGCGTCTCTTCCCGATGAGAGTCGGTTGATCTACGGCTGGACGGCGGGGGCCGGAGCCCCCGCCGTCGTCACACGTACTGGAAGGCGGAGCCTCAGGCCTTGTCAGCCTCAGCGTCGGCGGCCGGGGCCTCGACGGTCTCGGCGGCGTCGGCCACCGGGGCCTCGGCGTCGGCGACGGCCTCGACGACGGTCTCGGCGGCGGCGTCGGCGACGGCCTCGGTCTCAGCACCGGTCTCGACCGGAGCCTCGGTCTCGTCCTTGGCCTTCTCGCCCTCGAGGAGCTCGCGCTCCCACTCGGCGAGCGGCTCGGCGGCGCCTTCGGCCTTCTTGTCACCGGTGGCGGCACCGGAGCGGGCGATGAGGCCCTCGGCGACGGCGTCGGCGATCACACGGGTGAGCAGGGTGACGGAGCGGATCGCGTCGTCGTTGCCCGGGATCTTGTAGTCGACCTCGTCGGGGTCGCAGTTGGTGTCGAGGATCGCGACGACCGGGATGCGCAGCTTGCGCGCCTCACCGACGGCGATGTGCTCCTTCTTGGTGTCCACGATCCAGACGGCGCTGGGCACCTTCTGCATCTCGCGGATACCACCGAGGGTCTTCTCGAGCTTGTCCTTCTCGCGGGAGAGGACCAGGAGCTCCTTCTTGGTGAGGCCGGAGGCGGCCACATCCGTGAAGTCGATCTCCTCGAGCTCCTTCAGGCGCTGCAGGCGCTTGTAGACGGTCGAGAAGTTCGTGAGCATGCCGCCGAGCCACCGCTGGTTGACGTAGGGCATGCCGACGCGCGAGGCCTGCTCGGCGATGGCTTCCTGCGCCTGCTTCTTGGTGCCGATGAACATGATGGAGCCGCCGTGGGCGACGGTCTCGCGGACGAACTCGTAGGCGCGGTCGATGTACGACAGCGACTGGAGCAGGTCGATGATGTAGATGCCGTTGCGCTCCGTGAAGATGAAACGCTTCATCTTCGGGTTCCAACGACGGGTCTGGTGACCGAAGTGGACGCCGCTTTCCAGCAGCTCCCGCATCGTGACGACGGCCATGGCCGCGCTCCTTGAGGACTCGGTTATCGCGGCGGCCGGACGGCCGTCGCGCCTGACGCCCCGACGCGCCGTGCCACGAGGGACCGAGGGGCGCGGCCACCCTTCACGAGGAAGTCGGTGGCGGGGCGTGCGAAGTCGACCCGGTGACCCGGATCGCCAGAGAAAGTGTACGTGACCGGCGGAGTGCGGAACGACAGCTTCTTCGGCCACCGGGTTATCCACAGGCCGCATTCATGATCGTCTTTCGGGACCGGAATACGGGACCGTCGGAGCATGGTCGCTTCCCCGGTTCTTCCCCTCGTTCTGCCCCTGTGGTTCTCCCTCCTCGCCGCGCTGGCCTTCGCCGTACCGCTGCCGGTCGCGGGCTACCGCGGGCCCGCGGGGGCGCCTTCGAACGCGGCGTCCGGGGTGCCTTCGCCCGGGGTGCCTTCACCTGGAGTGCCTTCACCCGGCCCCCGGAGCTGGCCGGTCGGCGGCGGCGCGGGTGGGGCTGGAGGTGGGGCCGGGGATGGGGCTGGAGGTGGGGCTGGGAGTGGGACGACGGGTGGGACGTCGGGTGGGCGGCCGGTGGTGGAGCGTGGTTTTGAGCCACCCGCGACTCCGTGGGGCCGCGGGCACCGAGGAGTGGATCTCCGGGCCGGACCGGGCACTCCGGTGCGGTCGGCCGCGCCGGGGAGGGTGTCCTTCGCCGGCCGGGTGGCCGGTGTCGATGTGGTCTCGGTCCTGCTGCCGGACGGGCTGCGCACCACCTATGAACCGGTACGGGCCCAGGTCGCGGTGGGTGACGAGGTGGCCGCGGGCGAGGTGGTGGGGGTGCTGGAGCGCGGGCCGTGGCACTGCCCCGCGGGCTGTCTGCACTGGGGGCTGCTGCGCGGGGACGTCTACCTCGACCCGCTGACCCTGCTGCCCGACTGGATGAAGCACGGCGGCCGGTCCCGGCTGCTGCCGGTGTTCGGCGTTCCCGAGCCGGCGGCCGGAACTGGAACTACGGCTGTTCGACGAGCGGGGCCGGGTCCGAATCCAATACCGGGTCCGGGGCCGAATCCGATACCGGGTCCGGGGCTGGGGTCGAAGCCGATACCGGGGTCGAGTCCAGGTCCGGGTCCGGGGCCGCGGTGGTGGCCGGGCTCTGCACTCCGCGCAGGGCCATGGCCACCGCGGCGTCGACGATCCGCTCCGGGACCTCGGCGGCGCCCAGCTCGATCCGGCGCACCGCGGCGTCCACGACGCCCTGCAGCAGCATGGCCGTCAGCCGCGGCTCCTCGTGCCCGAGGTCGGCCAGCGCCTCGACCACCATGGCGACCAGGCCGCCGTGCGCCGCGCGGATCTTCTCGCGGGCCCCGGCGTCCAGCTCGCCCGCCGAGATCGCCACCACGGCCCGGTGCCGGCGGTCGCCGACCAGGGTGAGCTGACTGCGCACATAGGCCTCGATCTTGGCGGCGGCGCCGTCGGCGGCCTCCATCGCAGCCTCGACCTCGGCGGCCCACACCGGGAAGTCGAACGAGCACAGTTCCTCGACGACGGCCGCCCGGGAGCGGAAGTACTCATAGACGGACGACCGCGCGAGGCCGGTGCGTTCGGCCAGGGCGGGGAAGGTCAGCGCCTCCGTGCCGCCCTCGGTCAGGAGGGATCGGGCGGCGTCCAGCAGGGCGTCGCGCTGCATCGTCCGGTGCTCGGCCACCGAGGCCGCTCGAATCCTGGGCACCCGTCCACTGTAGGCGGTGACCGGCGTCAGCGGCCGACGTCCGCCAGCTTCGCGCGCAACTGCAGCACCGATTTGGTGTGGATCTGGCTGACCCGGCTCTCGGTGACACCGAGCACCTGGCCGATCTCGGCGAGCGTGAGCCCCTCGTAGTAGTAGAGCGTCACCACGGTCTTCTCGCGCTCCGGGAGGGTGTTCACCGCGCGGGCCAGCAGCCGGCGCAACTCGCGGTCCTCCGCGACCTCGACCGGGTTGTCGGCGCCGGTGTCCTCCAGGGTGTCGACCAGGCTGAGCCGGTCGCCGCTGTCACCGCCGACGTGCAGCAGTTCCTCCAGCGCCACCACGTTGGCCAGCGACAGGGCGCTGAACACACCGTGCAGTTCCTCCAGGCCGACGCCCATCTCGGCGGCGACCTCGGACTCGCTGGGGGTGCGCCGGAGCGAGGCCTCCAGGGTGGCGTAGGCGCGCTCCACCGCGCGCGCCTTCTGCCGTACGGAGCGCGGGATCCAGTCCAGCGCCCGCAGCTCGTCGATCATGGCGCCGCGGATCCGGGTGATCGCGTACGTCTCGAACTTGATCGCCCGTTCCGGGTCGAACTTCTCGATGGCGTCGATGAGCCCGAAGACCCCCGAGGACACGAAGTCCGCCTGCTCGACGTTGGCCGGCAGGCCGACGCTGACCCGTCCCGCCACGTACTTCACCAGCGGTGAGTAGTGCAGGATGAGCTGCTCCCGGAGCTTCGCGTCCGCCGTGGACTTGTAGGTCCGCCACAGCGCGTCGAGCGAGGTGGGGGCGGCGGGACGGGGGGCACTGCGCGCGGCGGTGGCCGCCGTGGCCCGGTCCGGCCCGGGGGTGTGCTGGGGCATGCGTCGTCTTGTGCCGTTCTGCCGAGACGTGGGCTGAAAATGGGGTCAATGGGAGCGTAGCGTGACCATAGTGTCGCTTATTGCTACGACTTCCGTGTGGGGCATGCGCAGATACGTTCCGCTGAGGGGTTCGGGGCTGCGAGTCCACCGCGAGTCTCCCGCGAGGGAATGTTGAGCAATCATGCATTCCCCACGCCGACTCCAAACCTCTTCACCCGATTGCCCCAGGTCAACCACCTTCCCCCGAGGTGCTCCGTGTTGACCGGGTCACTCTGCCCGGGGAACCGTCCCGTCCTGGGTGAATCGGGTCAACTTCCATCGTTCGCCGTCCCGTTCCACGAAGCCGAGTGCCTGCAATTCGTAGAGGCGTCCGAGCGTGTCGTCCTTTCCGGTGGCCGAGGCGCGGGCGATCTGCTCGACGCCGGCGCCGCCTTGGGCGGGCAGCGCCTCCAGCACCCGCGTGGCGGCGGCCTCCAGCAGATCCCTGGGCAGTACCGGACCGCGTCGCTCGGGCGCCAGGTCCCCGCCGATCCGGCCGACCATCTCGACGACCTCCGCCGCGTCGGTGACCAGCGCCGCCTCATTGCGCAGCAGTTCATGCACACCGGCCGACAGGCCCGAGGTGCACGGGCCCGGCACGCCCATCGTCAGCCGCCCCAGTTCCCGGGCGCACCGCGCGGTGATCAGCGAGCCGCTGCGGTGCTGTGCCTCGACCACCACGGTGCCGCGCGTGAGGGCGGCGATGACGCGGTTGCGGAGCACGAACCTGCTGCGGGTCGGATGGGAGCCCGGTGGCAACTCGCCGATGACGAGGCCCTGTTCCGCGATCCGGGAGATCAAGTCGGCGTGCCCCGGCGGATAGGGCACGTCCGCTCCGCAGGCCAGCACCGCGATGGTCGCCCCGGCCGCCGACAGCGCGCCCCGGTGGGCCGCGCCGTCCACGCCGTACGCCGCGCCCGAGACCACCACCCAGCCGGCTTCGGCCAGCCCCGCGCCCAGCCGGGCCGCCATATGGGCGCCGTAGTCGGTACAGGCCCGGGCGCCCACCACGGCGACCGACCGCAGGGCCCACATCCGCAGCTTCGGCCGCCCCCGCACCCACAGGCCGTAGGGCCGTGCGGCGCCGAGATCGTCCAGCTGCGCGGGCCAGTCGGCGTCGCCCGGGCAGACGAAGCGCCCGCCGAGCGCCGCCACCGCGGCCAGATCCGCGGCGGGGTCCAGCGCTCCGGCGCGTATCCGGTAGCCGGCCATCCGCCGCTCGCTCGCCCCCGGCAGCGGCGCACCGGCCAGGATCCCCCGCACCACGTCCCGTGGATCGCGCTCCCGCAGCCATCCGCCGACGGTCTCGTCACCGGGATCGGCGATCCGGGTCAGCGCGGCGCGGGCGAGCCGCTCCTCCTCACCGACGTCCATCAGCCACCGCCCACGACGGCCGGTACACCGCGGGCGATGCCGGTGCGCAGTTGCAGGGCCTCCGCCATCTCCTGCGGACCGGGCCGTTCGACCCCGGCGAGATCGGCGATCGTCCAGGCCACTCGCAGGACGCGGTCCAGGCCCCGGGCGGTGAGCAGGCCGCGCTCCATGTCTCTTTCGGCCTCCCGCAGTCCGGTCGGGCCCACCTGCCAGCGGGTGCGCAGCTCATGGCCGGGCACCTCGCTGTTGGTCCGCCACGGGGTCTCCGCGTACCGGACCGCCGACCGTTCCCTCGCCAGCCGCACCCGGTCCGCGACCCGCGCGCTGGGCTCGGCGCCCGAGGCGCCCTCGATCAGTTCCGTACGGGTCACCGCCTCGACCTGGACGCGGAGGTCCACCCGGTCCAGGAGCGGCCCGGACAGTCTCGCCTGGTACCGGCGGACCGCGGCCGATGAGCAGTCGCACCCCAGCCCCAGCAGCGAATGCCGTCCGCACGGACAGGGGTTCGCGGCGAGGACGAGCAGGAAGCGCGCGGGCAGCCGCATCACTCCCGCGGAACGGGCCACCACGACATGCCCGGACTCCAGGGGCTGGCGCATCGCGTCAAGCACCCGGCCGCTGAACTCCGGTGCCTCGTCCAGGAAGAGCACACCGCGATGGGCCAGGGAGACCGCGCCCGGCCTGGGCAGACCGCTGCCGCCACCGATGATGGAGGGCATGGTCGCCGAGTGGTGCGGGGAGCAGTACGGCGGGGTGTCGATCAGCGGTTTGCCGGGAGGGAGGATCCCGGCGACCGAGTGCACCGCGGTGACCTCCAGGGACTCCTGTGCGGTGAGCCGCGGCAGCAGCCCGGCCAGCCGCTCGGCCAGCATCGTCTTTCCGGCGCCCGGCGGGCCCTTCAAGTACAGGTGATGGCCGCCGGCCGCGGAGATCTCCAGGGCGCGCCGGGCGGTGTGCTGGCCCGCGACGTCCGCGAGGTCGGGGAGCACCTCCCGGTCGGAGACTCCGGTGCCCATGCCGGCCCCGGGCACCGCGAGCCCGGCGAGCAGCGGGTCGGGGCGCCCCTCGTCCCGGTCCTCCTCCTCTTCCGGGACCGTCTCGTCGTTGAGGATCGCGACGAGCTGGCGCAGGGTGCGGATGCCGAGCACCGAGACTCCCGGGACGAGCGAGGCCTCGGCCGCGGTGCGTTCCGGAACGACGACGTGCCGGTACCCGGCGTCGGCCGCGGCCAGGACGGCGGGCAGCACACCGCGGACCGGCCGCACCCGGCCGTCGAGGCCCAGCTCGCCGATCATCATCAGATCGGCGATGGCCCGGGGCGCGATCCGTTCGTTGGCGGCGAGGACCGCGCACGCGACCCCGAGGTCGAAGCCGCTGCCGCTCTTGGGGACCGAGGCGGGGCTGAGCCCCACGGTGAGCTTCTTCTGCGGCCAGGTCTCGCCGCTGTTCACGATCGCCGCGCGGACGCGGTCGCGGCTCTCGCTCAGGCTCTTGTCGGGCAGTCCGACGAGGGTGAAGGCGGCGAGCCCCGGTTCGAGGTCGGCCTGGACCTCGACGACCACGCCCTCCACCCCGACCAGGGCCACCGAGCAGGTGCGGGCGAAGCCCATCAGGCCACCCCCCGGACATGCTCGACCCGGGCCGCGCCGCGGCCGGGCAGGACGACCCCGACCAGGTCGATCCGCACCCCGCCGGAGGGCGGGCCGCCGTGCTCGCTGAGCCAGTACTCGGCGAGCAGCCGCAGCCGCTCCGCCTTGCGCGGGGTGACGGCGGCCATGGGGTGCTCGTAGTCACCGCCGGTGCGGGTCTTGACCTCGCACATCACCAGCGCGTCGCCCTCGGACGCGACGATGTCCACCTCGCCGCCGCGGCACCGCCAGTTCCGTTCCAGCACTCTCAGGCCGGCCGTGGCCAGCCAGCGGGCCGCCAGTTCCTCGCCATACCTGCCACGGGCTGCTCGTGCGTTCACGCACACCACCTCCGCCACTCACTGTGACGGAGGTGGTGCACTAGAGATGATCTTGAACTCAGCTGTGGATAACCCGGTCGGAGAGGCCGGTCGGCGGGCCGTCATCCCCACCCGGGGTCAGCTGTTGAAGCCCGCTTCGTCGGACGCCAGATCGAGATCGGCCTTGTTCAGCTCTTCGATGTTCACGTCCTTGAATGTGAGGACCCTGACCTGCTTCACGAAGCGGGCCGGCCGGTACATGTCCCACACCCAGGCGTCAGCCATGGACACCTCGAAGAAAACCTCACCCTGAACCGAGTGCACCTGCATCTCGTAATCGTTGGTGAGGTAGAAACGCCGCTCGGTCTCGATCACATATTTGAACAACCCGACGACATCGCGGTACTCCCGGTAGAGCTTCAGCTCCATCTCGGTCTCGTACTTCTCGAGGTCCTCGGCGCTCATCGCATGTTCCCCTTCAGCCGTACGTCCCCCCATTGTGCGTCAGTCACGCTCCGTCCCCAGCGGGATCGGGAATTGTGGGGGTCCTTCGTCGAGCAGCGTACGCAGCAGCCCGGCGAGCCTGATCGGGTACACCGTCTCACGAGAGGACAGAAGTTCCTCGCAGGTCCACCACCGGAGCCCGGCGACGCTGCGCCGCTCCAGTTCGGTGTGCCCACCGGTGTCGAAGTCCGTGGTCCTGGTGCGTGCCAGGTAGTACCACTCGTCCTGCTCCCACTGGCGCCCGTCGAACGCGAACGAACACGTCCGCTCCCACAGCACCGGCCCCAGTTCCACCGAGGTCATCCCGGTCTCCTCGGCCAGTTCCCGGCGGGCCGCCGCGTCCAGGCTCTCGCCCTCCTCGACCCCGCCGCCCGGGGTGAACCACCAGGTCGTCGAAGGGTCGGCCGGTTCGAAGCCGTGCAGCAGCAGGATGCGGTCCGCTGGATCCAGCAGGACGACCCGGGCCGCGCGGCGCCTGATCACCGGCGGCGGCGCAGTCTGCGGGCGATCGGTCCGTACGCGGCGCCGCCGAGGATCAGCACCGCTCCGGCGAACACCGCGACGGTGATCCAGCGCAGTGGTCCCGGCTGGGAGACCCCGCCGGGCAGCGCGGTGAAGTTCTTGGCCCGGTCCACCATGCCGAGCCGCCCGAGCGGCCACGCCACGGCGTCCACCCGGGCCCGGACCGCGCCGCGCGGCACCGTACCGGTCTCGCCGCCGGTCATGTGCACACGGGAGTCCAGCGACTCGGCCCGGTTGTCGCCGAGGAGGAAGAGCTGCCCCTTGGGAACCGTGGTCTTGAAGGGCGTGATCGACGCCGGTCCCTCGTGCAGCAGATAGCTCTCCTCGACCGGCTTGCCGTTGACGAGCATCCGGCCCTGCTGGTCGCAGCAGGTGATGACGTCACCGTCCACCCCGACGACACGCTTGACCAGCGTCGCGCTGCCCCACAGCTGATCCTGGAAGACCACGATGTCGCCGCGCCGGACCTCCGACCCGTCGACCCGCTGCGCCAGGATCCGGTCCCCCGGCTCCACGGTCGGCTGCATGGACTGGCTCGGCACGGTGTAGGGCCGGTAGGTCACCGCTCCCCAGGCGAAGCCGCCCAGGAACAGCACACACCCCATGGCTACGGCCAGCCCGGACAGTACGTGTCCGAGCCGGCCGTCTTCCCTACGTATCGCACTGCTGCTCGTGGAACTGCTGCTCATGGATCCGCACCCTACCCGGCGGTACCCGCCGAGGTCAGCAGTCCCCGGCAGGCATTTGCGGCCGGTCAGCTCCCGGAGCCCCCGGCGGCATCCTTGCCCTTACGGGTCAGCCGGCGCCGGCGCATCAGCACCAGCGGAACCGCGCCCACCAGCCCCGCGGTGGCCGGCAGCGCGGCACCCGCGGCGTTGATCCCCGGCTGCTCGAAGGTGTCGGGGATGGGCAGCATGCCCCAGCGGGTGACGGGCCAGGCCTTCACGAAGGCACGGCCGACCACGTCGTCGAGCGGGACGTACCCGTTGCCCGGCTGGTCCATGTGGTACCGGGAGTCCAGCGAGTTCTGGCGGTGGTCGCCCATCACCCAGATGTGGTCCTTGGGCACCGTCACCTTGAACGGCTTGTCCATCGTGCACGGAGTGTTGTCCGGGTAGACGTACGGCTCGACGAGCGCCTTGCCGTTCACCTTCAGCGGACCGGTGCCGTTGCATTCGACGGTGTCCCCGCCCACGCCGATGACCCGCTTGATCAGGTCCTTCTCCTGCGCGGAGGGCATCAGACCGATGAAGCTGAGGGCCGACTGCAGCCCCCGCGACACCGCGTTGCCGCTGGGCGGCGGGTTCTCGGGCAGCCAGCCGCCCGGGTCGTGGAAGACGACGACCTCGCCGCGGTCGGGCTCGGAGCCGAACCACGGGGTCAGCTTGTCCACCAGGACCCGGTCGCCCTCCTGCAGGGTGTTCTGCATCGAGTCCGACGGGATGGAGAACGCCTGCACCATGAATGTCTTGATCAGCAGCGCCAGTACCAGCGCGATGGCGATGAGCAGGGGCAGTTCCTTCCAGAACGACCGCTGCTTGCGCTCCGGCTTACGGCGCCGGCCCGCCGCCCCGCCGTCCTCGCCGCCGGCCGCACCGGGTTCCGGCGCGGGTTCGTGCCCGGACTCGTTCTCGTGCCCCGCATCGGGGGCCGAGCCGCCGTCCGCCGTCTTCTGGACAGAGCCCGCCGGGATGTCCCCGTCTTCGGGCTCGCCGGATCCGGATCGTGCGCCGACCACCAGGTCCCCCACGTTCACTCCTCATTCCGCGCTGCCGCCTGCGCCATGACTGACGCAGGCCCACCACTCCGATAACGAGCGGGAGTTCCGCAGGAGTCGGGAGGGGGTTCGTTCCTTGCTCATTGTTGGCCGTGCCCACCTTAGTCGGCGGTTCCAGTGCACTTGCGCCGGTCGACCGCGCGTCGGGCACCGAGGCATAAGTCCCCGGCTCCTCCAGTTTGCGCCAATGACCCAGCGGCCACGCGATGACGAACGCCCGGCCCACCACCAGATCCAGCGGCACCGTCCCCTGACCAGCCTGGTCCATGTGGAAACGGGAGTCGGCCGAGTTGGAGCGGTGGTCCCCCATCACCCACACCCGCCCCATGGGCACCTTCACACTGAACTGCGACTGCGAGGGGATGTCACCCGGATTGATGTACGGCTCGATCAACGGTGTGCCGTTGACGGTGATCCGGCCGTCCTTGTCGCAGCACTTCACGGTGTCACCGCCGACCGCGACCACCCGCTTGATCAGATCCTGTTCGCCCGAGGCCGGCAGCAGCCCGATGAAGGTGAAGAACTCCTTCACCTGCTTGACCACCACCGGATCCGGCTTGGGCTTGGGCTCGTTCGCCAACCAGCCGCCCGGGTCCTTGAAGACCACGACATCGCCGCGCTGCGGCGTGCTGCCGAACCACGGAGTCAACTTGTCGACCAGCACCCGGTCGCTGATCCTGATGGTCTGCTCCATCGAACCGGACGGGATGACGAAGGCCTGCAGCAGGAACGTCTTGAGCACCAGGGCGATCAGCAGCGCGACGACGAGCAGCAGCGGCACCTCCCGCGCCGCCGACCGGCGCCGCTTGCGCTTGACCCTGCGGGCCAGCTTGCGCCGTTCCGCCCGGGTGGGGCCGCCGCGCGGCACGGAGCCGTAGCCGAAGCCGTCACCATCGCCGCCATCGCCGTTGCCGGAGCCGCCATCGCCGTTGGCGGAATCGCGCCCCGGGCCCGTCCCGGCGTCCGAGCCGGCATGCGTACCCGCGCGG
The DNA here is from genome assembly GCF_023701715.1 of Streptomyces sp. RKAG337. Lineage (NCBI taxonomy): Bacteria > Bacillati > Actinomycetota > Actinomycetes > Kitasatosporales > Streptomycetaceae > Streptomyces > Streptomyces sp. RKAG337. Next base: position 1,917,084 of record NZ_JAJOZA010000001.1, read on the forward strand.
GCGGGCCGGACCGCGCCCGGCCGGTGGTGCCCGTACCGCGGCCTGCCGCGGTTACCCACGGCCCCGGCCCGGTTCGGGTATGGCGGCGAAGACGGCCGGACGGTCCAGGGAGCGCATCCGCCCGATCGGCCAGCCGATCCAGTCGGCCCGCCCGATCACCTCGTCCAGCGGGACGGTGCCGCCGCCGGGCTCGCCGAGATGATCCCGGGAATCCCGGGAGTCGCCACGGTGGTCACCCATCACCCACAGCCTCCCTGCCGGCACTTGGATGTCGAACGGTACCTGGGAGGGTGTATCGCCCGGATACAGATAGCCCTCGTCCAGCGGATGGCCGTTCACCATGAGCCGGCCCAGCGGATCGCAACAGGTGACCCGGTCCCCGCCGATACCGATCACCCGCTTCACATAGTCGGTCCCGCCGGTCCGGAGGAACGATCCGTCACCGTCGAAGACGACGATGTCGCCCCGCTCCGGCTCCCGGCCGAAACGGTACGCCAGCTTGTTCACCAGCACCCGGTCCCCGATCTGCAGCGTTCCCTCCATCGACCCGCTCGGAACGAGGAACGGCTGCACCAGGAAGGCGTTCGCCAGGAAGAGGGCGGCCACGCAGGCGACGGCGGGCAGCGCCGTACGCCACCAGCGGGCCACGGACCACCACGGGGGCACGGACGACGGGGACACAGCGAAGCGCGACCGCCGCTTCCCCTGCTGTCCAGCGGGGGAAGAGCGATCGCGCTCCGGGAGTTCTGCGTCCGTGTCCATCGAGCGGAGAGCCTATACGGCCCCGCGATGGGCTCAGTTGTCGCGCTTCTCCTTGATCTTCGCGGCCTTGCCGCGCAGCTCACGGAGGTAGTACAGCTTGGCGCGACGGACGTCACCGCGGGTCACGATCTCGATCTTCTCGAAGATCGGGCTGTGCACCGGGAAGGTACGCTCGACGCCGACGCTGAAGCTGACCTTGCGGACCGTGAAGGTCTCGCGGACGCCGGCGCCCTGGCGGCGGACGACTACGCCCTTGAACTGCTGCACACGCGAGCGGGTGCCTTCGATGACACGCACGTGGACGTTGATGGTGTCACCGGGGCGGAACGCCGGGACGTCGTCACGCTTGGACGCGTTGTCGACGGAGTCGAGAATATGCATGAAGATCTTCTGCTTCCTTCGCCCATGCCACAGGTCATCGGCGGAACTGTCGTGATGATGATTCGGAATGCCGCTCCGTCGGGCGAACGTCGGTCCCCCTGTGGCAGGGGCGCCGCCGGACGTACAGCAGGCGGCTATTCTTCCACGGCGGAGGCCGAGCGCCCAAATCGGCCGTCCGGCATCTCTTCCCAGCCCAGCTCCGCCAGGAGTTTTCGGTCCAGCTTGTCGAGTGCGGCCGGGTCGCAGCGCTCGATCAGGTCCGGCCGGTTGGCGGTGGTGCGGCGGAACGCCTCGTCGCGACGGAAGCGGGCGACCTTGCCGTGGTGGCCGCTCAGCAGCACCTCGGGCACCTCGCGCTCCCGCCACACCGGGGGCTTCGTGTAGACCGGCCCCTCCAGGAGGTCGGCCATCGCGCCGGGCGCGAAGGAGTCGTCGCGGTGCGACTCGGCGTTGCCGAGCACGCCGGGCAGCAGCCGGGCCACCGCCTCGACGATCACCAGGACCGGGGCCTCACCGCCGGCGAGCACGTAGTCGCCGATGGAGACCTCACGGACGTCGAAACGGTCGCCGTACTCCTCGATGACGCGGCGGTCGATGCCCTCGTAGCGGGCGGGCGTGAAGACCAGCCAGGGCCGCTCGGACAGTTCGACCGCCAGTTCCTGGGTGAACGGCAGACCGCTGGGCGTCGGGACGACCAGCACCGGCCGCTGCTCCGCGGCTTCCGCGGTCACCGCGTCCAGCGCCTCGCCCCACGGTTCCGGCTTCATCACCATGCCGGGGCCGCCGCCGAACGGACTGTCGTCCACGGTGTTGTGCCGGTCGTGGGTCCAGTCGCGCAGGTTGTGGATCCGCACATCGAGCTGCCCGCGGGCCCGCGCCTTGCCGACCAGCGACACGTTCAGCGGTTCCAGGTACTCAGGGAAGATCGTGATGACGTCGATGCGCATCAGGCGGTGCCGTCAGCGCCGTCAACGCCGTCGTCGGAGGGGGTGCGGGTGCTGGCGATCTCGGCCTCGGCCTCGTTGAGCAGGCCGGGCGGCGGGTCGATCACCGCGCGCTGGTTCTCCAGGTCGATCTCCGGGACGATCTCGCTGACGAACGGGATCATCACCTCGGTGCCGTCCGGGCGCTCGACGATCAACAGGTCCTGGCCCGGCAGGTGCGAGATCTCCAGGATGCGGCCGACCTCCGTGCCGTCCACCGTCACCACGTCGAGGTCCACCAGCTGGTGGTCGTAGAACTCCTCGGGGTCCTCGGGCAGCTCCGCCGGGTCCACCTCGGCGATCAGCAGGACGTTGCGCAGCGCCTCGGCGCCGGTGCGGTCCCGGACGCCCTCGAAGCGCAGCAGCAGGCGGCCGCTGTGCACCTTGCCGGACTCGATGGTCAGCGGGCCGGCGGTGGCCGGGTCCGTGGCCAGTACCGCGCCCGGTCCGAGCCGCACCTCCGGCTCGTCGGTGCGCACCTCGACGGTGACCTCGCCCTTGATGCCGTGGGCGCGCCCGATCCGGCCGACTACCAGCTGCACTCTGCTTGCCCTTCGCTAAGAATCTGCCACTGCGAATCTGTCACTGCGAATCAGTCACTGCGAATCTGTTCGCCGGGAAGGCCGGGGATCCGTCCCGGAACACGACAACGGGCCGGGGCCGGCAATCGCCGCCCCCGGCCCGTGCCGGTACTGCATTGGTCTCAGCGGACCTGATCCACGTCGACGAGGTCGACACGGATGCCACGGCCACCGAGGGCGCCCACGACAGTACGCAAAGCGCGTGCGGTGCGGCCGTTGCGGCCGATCACCTTGCCGAGGTCGTCCGGGTGTACCCGGACTTCGAGGACGCTCCCGCGGCGCAGGGTCTTCGCAGACACCTGCACATCATCGGGATTGTCGACGATGCCTCTCACGAGGTGCTCGAGAGCCTCCTCGAGCATGCTCAGGCCTCGGTGGACTCGGCCGGGGCCTCAACAGCGGCCTCGACAGCGTCATCGGCCTTCTTCTCGGCCTTCTCCGCCTTCTTGGCCTTCGGGGTGATGGCCTCACCCTTGGGCTCGTTGCCGGCGTCCTTGGCAGCGGCCTCGAAGAGGATCCGCTTGTCGGCCTTCGGCTCGGCGACGAGCATCGGAGCCGGGGCCGGCAGGCCCTTGAACTTCTGCCAGTCGCCGGTGACCTTGAGGATGGCCATCACGGGCTCGGTCGGCTGTGCGCCGACACCCAGCCAGTACTGGACACGCTCGGTGTCGACCTCGATGCGCGACGGGTTCTGCACCGGGTGGTACAGGCCGATCTCCTCGATGGCCCGGCCGTCACGGCGGGTACGGGAGTCGGCGATGACGATGCGGTAGTGAGGCGAACGGATCTTGCCCAGACGCTTCAGCTTGATCTTGACTGCCACGGGAGTGGGTTCTCCTGGAATTGACGAGGTTGGGCACAGCGGACACCCACGTGGGGTTGTGGGATTCGTGCGCCCAGCGGACGCGTCAGCCGAAGGAGAGAGGGTTCCTGCACGGCTGTCGAGTTCTCAGCTGGCTATTCTGCCACACGGTGACACGCCCGGCTAATCCGAGCGGCCCAGCGGCTTCGGCTCACCTCACCCGACGCCGGCGCCGACGACCTCCGGGATCCGAAACGCCTGTCCGCAGGCACCGCACATGATCGGCGCCTGGGCGAGGACCGACGGTACGACGCGGACGTTGCGCCCGCAGTCGCAGACGGCCTTGACCCGCACTCCCCCACCGGACGAGCCGTGCCGCGCCGCCGGACCACGGAAACTGCGTGCCGTGTCCGCGGTGGTCGCGACGCTGTGTGCCTTCAGGGCCCGGTGCAGCCGGTCCATGGTGGCTCGATAGCGCTTCTTGGTGTCGGGGCGCAGACCGACCAGGGAGAAGCCGCTGCTGGGATGCGGCTCCTCGGCATGGTCGAGGCCCAATTCATCGGCGATCGCCAGAAAACGGCGGTTGTGGTAGCGGCCGGCTCGCGACGTGTCACGGACGCCGCGTGCTGCGGCGACTCCGTGCACGGCCTCGTGGAGCAGCCTTTCGAAGGAGAGCTCGGTCCCGCAGGCGGACGAGGACTCTCCGATAAGGGACTCTGGCGCGGCCAGATCCGGCAGTTCGGGGTGGTGCCGTTGAATGTCGGCCCACGCGACTGCCAGCTCGGCGGCGAGAACTGGTGGTGTCGTGCTCACGCCGTGACAACGAGCCGGGGTGGCCCAGTGTTCCGATTCCGGGCCACCCCAAATAATTTGCACTCATCGGTCAGTTCCGGAGGATGCGTCCGGCGCGGGGCGGGAGCGGAGGATAGTGGAGAATCCGAACACCCGCCCCGAAGTCGGGACGTATCACCGAAAAATTACGACCGTTTCCGGCCAGCTACCTTCGGCTACCGCCGGAGAACCGTCAGCGACCAGCGGTCATGGCCCAGCCCGCGAGCGCCGCACGGAACTCCGTACAGAGCTCAGTACGTGGGATCGGTGCGCAGGACTCAGTACGCGCGGGCTACGACCGCGATCGTGCCCGGGGCGTCGTCGGAGTCCGGCACGGTGCCGTCCTCGGCGATCAGGCAGCGCACCGAGACGCTCTGCTCGGCCAGCTTGGCCTCGCCCTCCGGGCCGAGGTCGGCCCACGGGATGCGGGCCCAGCCGGTGGCGGCGGCCTCGGCCGCCTCCCCGATGGTCGCCACGTCCACGGTGCGCGACTCGCGGCGCTCCAGGCTCTCGCGCAGCAGCTGCGCCTGGTCCTCCTCGAGGATCCTGGGGATCAGGGCCTCCAGCGCGTCGAGCGCCACCGGCTCCTTGCCCCCGGGGATCCGGCGGGCCAGCATCGCGGTGCCGTTCTCCAGGTCGCGCGGGCCGACCTCGACCCGCACCGGAACGCCCTTGAGCTCCCAGTCCACGGCCCGGCGGCCGAACGGGGTGTCGGTGCGGGCGTCCACCTGGACGCGGATCCCGGCCGCCTTGAGGCGGGCGCCGATCTCGTGCACCTTGGCGATGACGGTGTCGTCGCCCTTGATGGCCAGCACGACCACCTGGACCGCGGCGAGCCGCGGCGGGACGCGCAGGCCGTTGTCGTCGCCGTGCGACATGATCAGGCCGCCGACCATGCGGGTCGAGACGCCCCACGAGGTCTGCCAGACGTGCTCCTGCTTGCCCTCGCCCGACAGGTACGAGGTGTTGAACGCCTTCGCGAAGTTCTGGCCCAGCTCATGGCTGGTGCCCATCTGCAGGGCCTTGCCGTCGCCCATCATGCCCTCGAGGGTGAGGGTGTTGATCGCGCCGGCGAAGCGCTCCTTGACGGTCTTACGGCCGAGCACCACATCGATGCCGAGGACGTTCACCATGAAATCGGCGTACACGTCCTGGTGGATCCGCGCGGCGTAGGCACGCGCGTCCTCGTAGGTGGCGTGGGCGGTGTGGCCCTCCTGCCAGAGGAACTCGGTGGTGCGCAGGAAGATGCGCGGACGCATCTCCCAGCGGACGACGTTCGCCCACTGGTTGATCAGCAGGGGCAGGTCCCGGTAGCTCTGCACCCACTTGGAGAAGTACTCGTTGATGATCGTCTCGGAGGTGGGGCGGACGACGATCGGCTCGTCCAGCTCCTTGCCGCCGCCGTGCGTGACGACCGCCAGCTCGGGGGCGAAGCCCTCCACGTGCTCGGCTTCGCGCGTCAGGTACGACTGCGGGATGAAGAGCGGGAAGTAGGCGTTCTGGGCACCCGCGTCCTTGATGCGCGCGTCCATCTCCTGCTGCATCCGCTCCCAGAGGGCGTATCCGTAGGGCCGGATCACCATCGTGCCGCGTACCGGGCCGTTGTCGGCCAGTTCGGCCTTGTTGACCAGGTCCTGGTACCAGCGGGGGAAGTCGACCGCCTGAGGCGTGAGAACGGGGGGCTTTGCCATGCCGCAGATGTTACGGGGCGATGACCGCCGGACGTGAATCGGGCCGCCCTCTGGACGCGAGCCCAAAACCGGAGTTGTCTGGCTTTCGGGGACATGCACAAAGCACCGGGGGGCACACGAGGACGGCGACTCGGCTGATTGGGGCGGCTCCGATGACACCCACGCTCGTTCGCGGATCCAGGACACGCGCCGATACCAGGGCGCGGGACTGGGCCGAGATCCAGGAGCGGATGCTGGTACCGCTCTACGAGGCCGTGTACGACCGGCTCGACGTCGGCCCGGCGACCCGGCTGCTCGGGCTCGGCTGCGGATCCGGCCTCGCACTGCTGATGGCCTCCGCCCGCGGCGCGGCCGTCACCGGCTGCGATCCCGACGAACGCCGGCTCGCGCTCGCCCGTGAGCGGCTGCTCCCCGAACCGCAGTGGGGTGCGCCGGCCCGGCGCAGGGCCCGCGCGGAGTTACGTTGCGGCGGTCCCGTACGCCCGGCGGACCGGGAGGGCACGCCGTTCACCATGGTGACGGCGCTGGATCCGGCGTCGCCCTGCGACGAACTGCGGCCGGACCTGACGGCGGCGGCCCGGCTCACGGAGCGCGGCAGTCCCGTGGTGCTGGCCGGCTGGGGTCCCTCCGAGCGGTGTGCCACCTTCCGCGTGCTGTGTGTCGCGGCGCGGCTGGCGGAGCCGCGCGGGCACACCGTCAGCGGCCGGCTCAGCGGTCGCGACGACCTGGAGGAGCTGGCCCGCGACGCCGGGCTGCGGCCGGACGGCTCCGGCCGGGTGGCCTGCCCCTTCGGCTATCCGGACATGGACAGCGCGGTCCGCGGGCTGCTCTCCACCGGCCTGTTCGACCCGGCGGCGGTGGCCACCGACCAGCCGCAGGTGGAGAAGGAGCTGGCGGAGGCGCTGCATCCGTACCGGCGGGCCGACGGGACGGTCCGGATGGAGAACGTCTTCCGGTACGTGGTCGCCCGCGTCTGACCCGGTACGTGGTCGCCCGCGTCTGACCTCCGTGCCGTACGCCCGCGGACCGTGCCCCCGCGAGGGGCGGGCCCGCGGGCGTCGGCGCGTCCACCGGCCGGCCCCTCGCCCTGCCGGCGCCACCGGCTGCCGCTGACCGCCCCGGACGCCGGGCTTCTGACGGGGCGGCACCCGGTTCAGTTCTTCCGCGACAGCACCCTTGGCACCACTCATGGCACTCCGATGCCACTGCCACTCGCCCCAATTCCGGAGTAAATCGTACGATCAGGTCACAACCGGTACCTTCCTGCCGCCGCACCCCCCGATGGGACGGAGAGGAGCCCGATGACCGATCCGTACCTCCGGGTGCGCGGCGCGCGGGAGCACAATCTGCGCGGGGTCGATGTGGACCTGCCGCGGGACGCGCTGGTCGCCTTCACCGGGGTCTCCGGCTCCGGTAAGTCCTCGCTCGCCTTCGGCACGATCTACGCCGAGGCGCAGCGCCGCTACTTCGAGTCCGTGGCCCCGTACGCGCGGCGGCTGATTCACCAGATCGGCGCACCCAAGGTCGACGAGATCACCGGTCTGCCGCCCGCCATCGCCCTGGAGCAGCGGCGGTCCGCGCCGGGTTCGCGCTCCTCGGTGGGCACGGTCACCACGCTGTCGAACTCGCTGCGCATGCTGTACTCACGCGCCGGCAGCTATCCGCCGGGCGTCACCGAGCGGCTGGACTCCGACGCCTTCTCCCCCAACACCCCGGCGGGCGCCTGCCCGGAGTGCCACGGGCTGGGCACGGTGCACCGGGTCAGCGAGGACTCGCTCGTCCCCGATCCGTCGCTGAGCATCCGCGACGGCGCGGTCGCCGCCTGGCCGGGGGCCTGGCAGGGCAAGAACCTCCGCGACATCCTCGACGCGCTCGGCCACGACATCGACGCGCCCTGGCACCGGCTGCCGAGGGAGGCGCGCGACTGGATCCTGTTCACACCGGAGCAGCCGGTCGTCACCGTCCACCCGGTGCGGGACGCCGACCGCATCCAACGCCCCTACCAGGGCACGTACATGAGCGCCGAGCGCTATGTGCTGCACACCTTCGCCGACTCCCGGAGCGAGGCGCTGCGCAAACGGGTCCGGCGGTTCATGACGAGCGCGCCCTGTCCGGTGTGCGGCGGGCGGCGGCTGCGCCCGGAGTCGCTGGCGGTCACCTTCGCCGGCCGGGACATCGCCGCCCTGGCCGCCCTGCCCCTCATCGAACTGGCGCGGCTGCTGCGGGAGACGCCCCATGAGGCGGGTTCCGTGGCCGGCACGATCGCCGGGGACCTCGTGTCCCGGATCGAGGGGCTCGGCGAGCTGGGCCTGGGCTATCTGAGCATGGACCGGCCGACGCCGACGCTCTCGGCGGGCGAACTGCAGCGGTTGCGGCTCGCCACCCAGCTGCGCTCGGGTCTGTTCGGCGTCGTCTACGTCCTCGACGAGCCGTCGGCCGGGCTGCACCCGGCGGACACCGAGGCGCTGCTGACGGTGCTCGACCGGCTCAGGGCGGCCGGGAACTCGATCTTCGTGGTCGAGCACGACATGGCGGTGGTGGCGCGCGCCGACTGGGTCGTGGATGTCGGCCCGCTGGCGGGCGAGCTCGGCGGCCGGGTGCTGCACAGCGGTCCGGTGGCAGGGCTGGCGTCGGTCGCCGAATCGGCGACCCGCCGGTTCCTGTTCCCCGAGGGGCCGCCGGCCGCCGCACGCGTACCGCGCGAACCGTCCGGCCGGCTGCGGCTGCACGGTGTCACCCGGCACAATCTGCGCGGCCTGGACGCGGTGGTGCCGCTCGGTGTCCTCACGGTGGTGACCGGCGTCTCGGGGTCGGGGAAGTCGACGCTGGTCAGCCAGGTGCTGGCCGATGTCCTGACGGAGCACCTGGGGACGTCCGCCGAGGAGGAGCCGGAGGAGGACGGCGCGGACGAGATCCCGGTGGGCGGGGGAAGCGCCGCCTCGTACGCCACCTCGGTGACGGGGCTCGAGGCCGTCGGCCGGCTGGTGCGGGTCGACCAGCGGCCCATCGGCCGCACACCCCGGTCCAACCTGGCGACGTACACGGGCCTGTTCGACGCCGTGCGCAAGCTCTTCGCGGCCACCGACGAGGCCCGCAGGCGCGGTTACAACGCCGGGCGCTTCTCGTTCAACGTCGCCACCGGCCGCTGCGAGACCTGCCAGGGCGAGGGGTTCATCGCCGTCGAACTCCTCTTCCTGCCCGGCAGTTACGCCCCTTGCCCGACCTGCCACGGCGCCCGCTACCGGCCGGAGACCCTGGAGATCACCTACCGCGGCGCGAGCGTCGCCGACGTCCTGGCGATGACGGTCGACGCGGCCTGCGACTTCCTGGCCGACGTGCCCGCCGCCGCCCGGCCGCTGCGGACCCTGCGACAGGTCGGGCTCGGCTATCTGCGGCTCGGGCAGCCGGCCACCGAGCTGTCCGGCGGCGAGGCCCAGCGGATCAAGCTGGCGGCCGAACTGCAGCGCACGGGCCGCGGGGCGCGCTCGCACACCGTCTATCTGCTGGACGAGCCGACCACCGGGCTGCACCCGGCCGACACCGAACTGCTCATGCGCCGGCTGCACGGGCTCGTCGACGCGGGGAACTCGGTCGTCGTGGTCGAGCACGACATGGATGTGGCGGCCGGCGCCGACTGGATCATCGACATGGGTCCGGGCGGCGGCGACCAGGGCGGGCGGATCGTCGCGGAAGGGGTCCCCGCGCTCGTCGCCCGGTCGCCGCTCAGCGTCACCGCGCACTACCTGGCGCCGAAGATCCCCGGCAATCCGCCGGTCTGACCGTCGACGGCCCACCGGTCGGGGGCCGCCGACCCGCACCGACGGTCCCGCCGCGCCCGGTGGCCGCCGGGCCGACCGGACCGTTCCCGCACCATCCCCTCCAGGCAGGAGTACTCGACCATGCGGTTCTCCCCCCACGCCCGCGTCTCCCGCGGACCAGGCGCCGTTCTCGGCGTGCTGCTCGGCCTGCTGCTCGCCCTGGTCATGCCGCTCGCGCAGGGGCCGGCGCACGCCGCCGACGCCGCCGCGCCGCGCACCGTTCCCGCCCTTCAGCAGTGGACCGCGGGCAGCGGTTCGTACACGTTCGGCCCCGCCAGCCGGGTCGTGACCGACAGCGCCTACGGGTCCGCGCTCGGCACCACCGGCCAGGTCTTCGCCGACGACCTGACGCAGCTCGCCGGAAGGACCGTCGGCCATGTCAGCGGCCCGGCCTCCACCGTGCAGCCCGGAGACGTGTTCCTCACGCTCGGCTCGACGGACACCGAGCTCGGCGCCGAGGGATACGCCCTCACCGTCGCCCCGTCCGTCACCGTCCGGGCGCGGACCGACGCCGGGGCCTTCTACGGCACCCGCTCGGTGCTCCAGCTCCTCAAGCAGTCCCCCACCATCGCCGCCGGGACGGCACGCGACTGGCCCGCCAAGCCCGAGCGCGGGCTGATGGTCGACGTCGGGCGCAAGTACTTCACCCTGCCCTGGCTGCAGGGCCAGATCAGGGACCTCGCCTATCTGAAGATGAACTACTTCCACCTGCACCTGTCCGACACCTACGGCTTCCGGCTGGAGAGCACCAGCCACCCCGAGATCACCTCCGCCGCGCACTACACGAAGCAGGAGATCACCGATCTCATCGTGCTCGGCGCCCGGTACCACGTCACCGTCGTGCCCGAGATCGACATGCCGGGCCATATGAACACGACGCTGGCCGCCCACCCCGAACTGCGGCTCGTCAACAGTGCGGGCACCCCGAGCAACCAGTACATCGACCTGTCCAACCCGGCGGCCTACCGCCTCATCCAGGATCTGATCACCGAGTACCTGCCGCTGTTCCCCGCCAAGTACTGGCACCTGGGCGCGGACGAGTACGTCACCAACTACGCCAACTACCCGCAGCTCCTCAGCTACGCCCGCGACCACTACGGGGCGGACGCCACCGCCAAGGACGCCTACTACGGCTTCGTCAACTGGGCCGACGCCATCGTCCGGGGCGCCGGCAAGACGATGCGGATGTGGAACGACGGCATCAAGCCGGGCGACGGCACGATCGTCCCGAACGCGGACATCACCGTCGACTACTTCAACACCTACGGCCTCACCCCGCAGCAGCTCGTCGAGGCGGGCCACATCGTCAACAACTCCAGCTGGAATCCGACCTACTACGTGTTCGGCGGCGGCCGGCCCAACACCCCGTACATGTACGAGACCTGGAACCCCGACGTCTTCCAGGGCGGCGCGACCCTCACCGACCCGTCCCGCAACCGGGGTTCGAAGCTGCACGTCTGGTGCGACAACCCGGACGCCGAGACCGAGCAGCAGACGGCGGCCGGCATCATGACCCCGATGCGCGCGCTGGCCCAGCGGACCTGGGGATCTCCCCCACTGGTGCCGACGCTGGCGGAGTTCCAGCCGATCGTCACCGCCGTCGGCCGGCCGCCCGGCTGGCCCGCCGACACCGCCGCCGGCGACCTGGTCCTCGGCCGACCGGTGACCGTCTCCAGCACCGAGACGCCCGCCTTCCCCGCGGAGAGCGCGGTGGACGGCAACCAGGGCAGCCGCTGGTCCAGCGCCTTCGCGGATCCGCAGTGGCTGCTGGTCGACCTGGGCGGCAGCCAGGCCGTCAACCGGGTCAAGCTCACCTGGGAGGCGGCCTACGCCACGGCGTTCCAGATCCAGCTGTCGGACGACGGCACGTCCTGGAGCACGGTCTACTCCACCACCAGCGGCTCCGGCGGCACCCAGAACCTGACCGGGCTCACCGGCTCCGGGCGGTATCTGCGGATCTATCTGACCGGGCGCGGCACCGACTACGGCTACTCGCTGTGGGAGGTCGAGGCGTACCACGACGCGTAGGCCGACGAGCCGGCCCGGAGCGGCGGGACGGGTCAGGCGCCGGGCCACTCCTCGGCGGTGAGCGCGAAGCGCTCGTGGTCGCGCCAGTCGTCGTTCAGATAGAGCATGCGCGGCGAGAAGCCCTCGTGGCGGAAGCCGAGCCGCTTGGCCATGGCGAGGGAGCGGTCGTTGTCCGGCTGCACGTTGATCTCCAGCCGGTGCAGCCCGAGCCCGTCGGGATAGCTGCTGAAGCAGCGGTCGACGACCTGCCGCAGGCCCTCGGTCATCCGGCCGGTGGCCGCGTACGGGAGGTAGCTGTCGTAGCCGAGAACACCGTTGCGGAACCGGGCCCGGACGATGTTCGCGACATTGACCTTGCCGACGATGCCGCCGTCCTCGTCGTTGATGATCAGAAAGGTGCGCAACGACGGGCCCTGGCGGCGCAGCAGCTCGTGGAAACCGTCCGGATCGACCGGGTTCCACGGGCTCAGATGGTCGGCGGACCGCAGGACGGCCGTGGCGTACGCGTCGGCGTCGCCCGGTCGTGGTTCTCGGATGGATACGCGCATGGCGCCATCATGCCCCGGACGCGAAGAGCGCCCCCTGCTGGGGGCGCTCTTCTGCTGCGGTGCGGGAGGCGTCAGCCCATGAACTTCTTGAACTCGTCGGGGAGTTCGAAGTTCTGCGCCTCCGGGGCGGCTGCCGCGCCGAAGGGGTTGTCGGCCTGCTCGGCACGGCGGGCGGCCTCCGCCGCCTCGTCCGCCTTGCGCTTCATGGGGTTGCCGCTGCGCTGCTTGCCCTTGGCCTGCTTGACCTGCTTCTTCTTCTTGTTGCCGCCGCCCATGCCGGGCATTCCCGGCATCCCGGGCATGCCGCCGCCCTGGGCCATCCGCGACATCATCTTGCGGGCCTCGAAGAACCGCTCGACCAGGCTCTTGACCGCGCTGACCTCGGTGCCGGAGCCCTTCGCGACGCGGACCCGGCGCGAGCCGTTGAGGATCGTCGGGTCCTGGCGCTCGGCCGGGGTCATCGACTTGATGATCGCGGCGGTGCGGTCCACGTCACGCTCGTCCAGGTTGGCGATCTGGTCCTTGATCTGCCCCATGCCGGGCAGCATGCCGAGCAGCTTGGAGATGGAGCCCATCTTGCGGACCTGCTCCATCTGGGACAGGAAGTCGTCGAGCGTGAACTCCTTCGGACCCTTGGCCAGCTTCTCGGCCATCTTCTGGGCCTCGGCCTGCGAGAAGGTCTGTTCGGCCTTCTCGATCAGGCTGAGCATGTCGCCCATGCCGAGGATGCGGGACGCCATCCGGTCCGGGTGGAAGGTGTCGAACTCGTCGAGCTTCTCGCCGTTGGAGGCGAACATGATCTGCTTGCCGGTCACATGCGCGATGGAGAGCGCGGCACCACCGCGGGCGTCACCGTCGAGCTTGGAGAGCACCACACCGTCGAAGCCGACGCCGTCGCGGAACGCCTCGGCGGTGTTGACCGCGTCCTGGCCGATCATCGCGTCGACGACGAAGAGGATCTCGTCCGGGCTGACGGCGTCGCGGATGTCGGCGGCCTGCCGCATCAGCTCCTCGTCGACGCCCAGCCGGCCGGCGGTGTCGACGACGACCACGTCGTACTGCTTGGACTTCGCGAACTCGATGGAGTCCTTGGCGACCTTGACCGGGTCACCGACGCCGTTGCCCGCCTCGGGCGCGAAGACCGCGACACCCGCGCGCTCCGCGACGACGGAGAGCTGGGTCACGGCGTTCGGGCGCTGGAGGTCACAGGCGACGAGCAGCGGGGCGTGGCCCTGGCTCTTCAGCCAGTGGCCGAGCTTTCCGGCCAGGGTGGTCTTACCGGCACCCTGCAGACCCGCGAGCATGATCACGGTCGGCGGCTGCTTGGAGAACCGCAGCCGGCGGGTCTCACCGCCGAGGATGCCGACGAGCTCCTCGTTGACGATCTTGATGACCTGCTGCGCCGGGTTCAGCGCCTGCGAGACCTCGAGGCCGGAGGCCCGCTCCTTGACCTGCTTGATGAACGCACGGACCACCGGGAGCGCGACATCCGCTTCCAGCAGGGCGATACGGATCTCGCGCGCGGTGGCGTCGATGTCCGCCTCGGAGAGGCGGCCCTTGCCCCGGAGGTTCTTGAACGTCGCTGCAAGGCGATCGGAGAGGGTATCGAACACGGTGGTTGCGGGTCCTCGCGTCAGGGGTTGGCGGTGGTCGTCCCCCAGGGTATCCGCTGGTGTGCCCTCCATCGCCGGGCAGGCGGGATTGAGCCTGCCCGGCGACGGACGACCGCGGCGCTCAGCGCAGCGCCCGCTCCACCTCGCGGGCGACCTCCGCCGCCCGCACCTCGCCCAGCGGAGCGCCGTCCGCGCCGACGACGTAGAACGCGTCGACCGCGTTCGCGCCGAGGGTGCTGATGCGGGCGGAGCGCACGTTCACCCCGGTCGCGGCCAGGGCGTAGCCGATCCGGTGCAGCAGTCCCGGTGCGTCCTGGGCGCGGACCTCGATCACCGTGGCGACCTGGGAGCTGCCGGCGGCGACCGTCACCCGGGGCGGTGGCGCGGCGAGCGCGCGGCGGCGCGGATAGGCCGCCTCGCGTTCGGCGAGACGTGCCTCGATGTCGAGCGAACCGTCGAAGGCCCGCCCCAGGTCGGCTCGGAGCCGGGCGGCCTCCGGCAGCGCCCCGTACTCCGCGGCGACCCGCCAGCTGAGCAGCGTCACCGGCCCCTCCCCGATCGGGTCGACGGACCGCAGGTCGGCGGCGCGCACGGTGAGCCGGTGCAGGGCGAGCACCCCCGCGGCCTGCGCGAGCAGTCCCGGCCGGTCCGGGACGGCGAGCAGCAGCTCGACGCCCAGCCCCTCGGGGGTGTTCTCGTCGCCGCCCTCGGGGTCGGGTTCGGCGTGGGCGTGCAGGGCGAGCACCGGGCCGCCGGTGCGGGCGGCCTCGACGGCGAGGCGTTCCTCCTCGGCCGTCGGCTCGGCGGCGGCGGGCTCCGGCACCTCACCGCCCGCGAGCAGTTCCGCGACCCGTTTGACGAGGTCGGACAGGAGCGAGGCGCGCCAGTTGCTCCACGCGGCGGGGCCGGTGGCGAGCGCGTCGGCCTCGGTCAGCGCGTGCAGCAGCTCCAGCGTGCCGTTGTCGCGCACCACGTCGGCGACGCCCTTCACGGTCACCGGGTCGTCGAGGTCGCGGCGGGTCGCGGTCTCGATGAGCAGCAGGTGGTGGCGGACGAGCAGCGCCAGCGTCTCCACGTCGGCGGGGTCGAACCCGATGCGGGTGGCGACATCGCGGGCGATGACCTCGCCGGCCTCGCTGTGGTCGCCCGGCCAGCCCTTGCCGATGTCGTGCAGCAGGGCCGCCATCAGCAGCAGGTCGGGGCGCCCGACGCGGCGGGTGAGGCCGGAGGCGCGGACCGCCGTCTCGACGAGGTGCCGGTCGACAGTCCAGCGGTGGACGGCGTTGCGCTGCGGGCGGCAGCGGACCCGTTCCCAGTCCGGCAGCAGCCGGGTGATGAGCCCTTCGGCCTCCAGCGCCTCCCAGACCTGGACGGTGGCCTCGCCCGCGCCGAGCAGCGTGAGCAGCTGCTCACGGGCCTCGGCCGGCCAGGGCACCGGCAGCGGGCGGGCGGCGGCGGCCAGCCGGCGCACCGCGTGCAGGCTGAGCGGCAGCCCGGCCTGGGCGGCCGCGGCGGCGGCGCGCAGCGGCAGTACGGGGTCGCGTTCCGGCTTCGCGGCCAGTGCCAGGACGGCCTCGCCCTCGTGCTCGACGACGCCTTCGGCGAGCGGGGTGCGCTCGGCGGGGGCGGCGGCCGGGCCGGAGCGGCCGATGCCGAGCAGACCGCGGCGGCGCGGACGCGCCCCGCGGGACCGCAGCACGCGGCCGACCTCGCGCCAGGTGACGTCGGCGGCGTAGCTGATGGTGCGGGCCGCCTCGTAGACCTGGCGCAGCAGCGCGTCGGCGTCGAGCAGGCCGAGGGCTTCGGCGACCTGGTCCTGTTCCTGGAGGGCGAGCCGGTCGGTGGCCCGGCCGGTGACCAGGTGCAGGGCGTCGCGGGCGTCGAGCAGCCGGGTGCGGGCCTCCTCCAGACCGTCGCGGGGGGCGTCGGCGAGCCAGGACGCGGCGACGGCGCGCAGCGCGGTGGCGTCGCGCAGCCCGCCCCTGGCCTCCTTGAGGTCGGGTTCGAGCAGGTAGGAGAGCTCTCCCTGGCGTTCGGCCCGTTCCTGGCACAGCTCGTGCAGGGCGGGCAGCCGCTTGGGGGCCTGGTTGCGCCAGTCGGCCAGCGTGGCCGTCCGCAGGGACGCGGTGAGGGCGGGATCGCCCGCGATGTGCCGGGCGTCGAGCAGCCCGAGCTGGACCTTGAGGTCCTCGGCGGCGGTCTCGCGGGCCTCGGCGGCGGTGCGGACCGAGTGGTCCAGGTCCAGCCCCAGGTCCCAGACCGGGTACCAGATCCGGTCGGCGAGCGCGGAGATCCGGTCCTTGGCGACGGAGCCGTCGTAGAGCAGCAGCAGGTCGAGGTCGCTGCGCGGGGAGAGCTCGCCGCGCCCGTAGCCGCCGACGGCGACCAGGGCGTATCCGGCGACGCCGGTCTCCCCCGCGGCGCCCGCGGCCAGCCCCGCCAGCCATCTGTCGGTGAGTCCCGACAGGGCGGAACGGCGCGGCGGCCCGGACCGCGCCTCCTCGTTGAGGAGACGCAGCCGGGCCGCCGCGTAGCCGCTGGGACCCTCAGGGGTTCCGGCGGCGGACTCGCCATCCGCTTTCGCTTCGACGCTTTCCGTCACTTGTGCTCCAGCGCTGGGCGCTTGTTGCCAGATCCGGTCCGAATGAGCAGGGACCAGGTCTAGAGGGCGTCCGGGCCGCGTTCGCCGGTGCGTACGCGGACCGCTGTCTCGACCGGGATACTCCACACCTTGCCATCACCGATCTTGCCGGTGCGGGCGGCCTTGACGATGACTTCGATCAGCTGATCGGCGTCACTGTCCTCGACCAGGACCTCTATGCGGATCTTCGGCACGAGGTCGACGGTGTACTCGGCGCCACGGTAGACCTCGGTGTGGCCGCGCTGCCGGCCGTAGCCGCTGGCCTCGGTGACCGTCAGGCCGTGCACCCCGAAGGCCGACAGGGCTTCCTTGATCTCGTCCAGCCGGTGCGGCTTCACAACTGCCGTGATGAGCTTCACGCGTCCACCTTCTTGTCCGAGGCGCCGGCCTCGCTGCTCGTGCTGCCGGGGACGGGTACCGCGGTGGTGCGGACCGTGCCGCCGCCCGCTCCCGCGAAGTCGTACGCCGTCTCGGCGTGTTCGATCTGGTCGATGCCGGTGATCTCGTCGTCCTCGGTGACCCGGAAGCCCATGACCAGGTCGATGAGCTTGGCGAGGATCGCGGAGGCTACCAGGGAGTACCCCAGGACCGCGCCGACGCCGACCGCCTGCTTGCCGAGCTGGTCGAGGCCGCCGCCGTAGAACAGGCCCTTGGCGGTCTGGCCGACGCCGCCCGTGGCGAAGAGGCCGATGAGCAGCGAGCCGACGATGCCGCCGACCATGTGGACACCGACGACGTCCAGCGAGTCGTCGTAGCCGAACTTGTACTTCAGGCCGACCGCGGCGGCGCAGAGCACACCGGCGATCACGCCGACGGCGATCGCGCCGAGCGGGGAGACGGAACCGCAGGCAGGGGTGATGGCGACCAGCCCGGAGACCGCGCCGGAGGCGGCGCCCAGGGTGGTGAAGGAGCCGTGCCGGATCTTCTCGTAGGCGAGCCAGCCGAGCATCGCGGCTGCGGTGGCGACCTGGGTGTTGGTGAACGCGACGGCGGCGACGCCGTCGGCACCGAGCCAGGAGCCGGCGTTGAAGCCGAACCAGCCGAACCACAGCAGGCCCGCGCCGAGCATGACCAGCGGCAGGCTGTGCGGCCGCATCGGGTCCCGCTTGAAGCCGACCCGCTTGCCGATCACCAGGATCACCCCGAGGGCGGCGGCACCGGCGTTGATGTGGACCGCGGTACCACCGGCGAAGTCGATCACGCCGTACTTGAAGAGCCAGCCGTCCGAGCCCCAGACCCAGTGCGCGACCGGGAAGTACACGATCGTCGCCCACAGGGTGATGAAGAGCGCCCAGGCGGTGAACTTCACACGGTCCGCGAGCGCACCGCTTATCAGCGCCGGGGTGATGATCGCGAACATCAGCTGGAAGACGGCGAAGACGTAGACCGGGATGCCGTATCCGGGCCACAGCTCGGCGATGCCGATGTTGCGCATCCCGAGCCAGTCGGTGCCGCCCATGAAGCCGTTGCCGGAGTCGAAGGCGAAACTGAATCCGTAGAGCGTCCACAGGATGGTGATGATGCCGAGGCTGATGAAGCTCATCATCAACATGTTCAGCGCGCTCTTGACGCGGACCATGCCCCCGTAGAAGAAGGCCAGGCCCGGTGTCATCACCATGACCAGGGCGGCGCTGAGCAGCATGAACGCCGTATTTCCGGTATCGAGCTTGGGCGCATCAGCGGCAAGCGTCAGGATGGCTGGTGCCATCGGCGTCTCCTCGTCATCCGAGCGGCCCTGCGGGACGGTGCTGGGTGGGCCGGTTATCGCCCAGAGGTTGTCCCAGCCGGGTTTCGCCCGATGCCGCAGGGTGTTTCGACGCGGTGACGAAGAAGTCCTATGTGTTACGTGAAGATGAACCGCTCCCGGCAGGCGCGGGCGCCGTATACGGGACCGGCCGCGGAAGGCACCCGGTTGACCAGGCGTGGGGGAGCCGAGTCGGGCTGATCGGGTGGCCTGCCGCGGCCGGGGTTCTGGAGGAGGGATCCGCCGGTCAGGCGGTTTCGGCCACTTCCGGGAGCTCGACCGCCAGCCGCTCGGAGAGGTCGATGACCTCAGCGATGTCGCCGAAGTCGCGCATCGCGGTGTCGGCGGTCTTGCGGATCCGGGTGTTCACCCGCTCGGAGCGCACTTTTCTGGCCACGGAGATGGCCTTGTGCGTCATGTCGGCAGCCTGTTCCGGGTTCCGCTCCAGGAGGTGCACGGTGGCCATGCCGATGAGGTTGAGGGCGTACGCCCGCTGGTGGACGGAGTCCTGGCCGAACAGCTCGACGGCCCGCTCCATCACGGGGTGGGCGAGCGAGGCGTAGGTGGAGCTGCGGCCGGCGACGTAGGCGAGGTCACGGTAGGAGTGGGCGTTCTCCGCGTTCAGCTCGGCCTCGTTGAAGAAGCTGATCCAGTCCGGGTCCTCGCCCTTGCGGGCGTCGGTGAAGGAGTCCTCGGCCATCCGCACGGCCCGGTGGCACTTGCTGACCTGGCCCATGTTGGCGTAGGCGCGCGCCTCGACGGCGTGCAGCATCGCCTGGGTGGTGGCGGTGGCCGAGTCCCGGCTGCCGTACTGGGCGAGGTGGATGAGCTCCAGCGCGTCGTCCGGCCGGTTCAAGTGGATCATCTGGCGGCTCATGCTGGAGAGGATGAACGCGCCCAGCGGCCGGTCGGCGGCCTCCTTGGCGGCGTGCAGCGCGAGCACGAAGTACTTCTGCGCGGTGGGCTGCAGACCGACGTCGTAGCTCATCCAGCCGGCCAGCGCCGCGAGGTCGCCGGTGACCCGGTAGAGCCGCTTGGCGACCGCTTCCGGGTGCGACTCCTGGAGCAGGTCGGTGACCTCGTGCAGCTGGCCGACGACCGCCTTGCGGCGCAGGCCGCCACCGCACTGGCTGTCCCAGGTGCGGAACATCACCGTGGTGGTCTCCAGCAGCTGCAGCTCCGGCTCGGACAGCCGGTTCGGCCGGTTGCCGGTGTCCCGGGGCACACCGGCGGCCGGCGTCGGGAAGCCGCCGAGAGAGGGGGGCACCAGCCACCGCTGCATCGGCTCGACGAGGGCGGGTCCCGCCGAGAGGGCCAACGAGGCTCCGAGGAAGCCGCGGCGGCCGAGCATCAGGTCGCTGCGGGAGAACTCGTTGATCAGCTGGACCGTCTGGGGTCCCGCCCAGGGCAGGTCCACGCCCGATTCCGACGGTGACTGGTGCGCTGACCGCAGCCCCAGGTCCTCGACCGGGACCACGCAGCCGAACCGCTCGGAGAACAGCTCGGACATGATGCGCGGGATCGGCTCACGCGGCTGCTCGCCGTCGAGCCAGCGCCGCACCCGGGAGGTGTCGGTGCTGATGTGGTGGGCGCCCATCTGACGCGCCCTGCGGTTGACCTGACGGGCCAACTCGCCCTTCGACCAGCCGCTGCGCACGAACCACGAGTTCAACTGCGCGTTGGGCTGCTTGTCCTGTGTGCCGCCCACCGGTAGGCCCCCATCCGAGTCGGCCAACGCCCTTACGGCCAAGGCCCGCTGAGTCCAGGACCTCATGCCTTGCCTCCGGCATACCCGGAAGGGACACATGTCTGGCGCTCACGAACCGAAAGTAATCCTACGATCACCCATCCGGCGAGTGCCACAGCGGAAACGCCACCATTCGCCACCCCTTCGAATGAACTCGTCTGCGGCTGTACACGATTCACTTGACACACCCCGGTCAGGCAGGGGCGTAACCATCGGCGACTGCGATCCGTTGGGGGTGTCATGGGTTTCACGATCGGCGGCATTCGGGATATCCGGGCCGGCTCGCGCCGCCGGGAACGCGCCACGGCGTGCACCACGGTGGCGGAGTACACGGGGTTGTGCGGATGGGCGGTCACGCCGGGAGCGCGCGCCGTCCGGGGCGGTGGAGCCTGCTCCTGCGGTGACCCCGGCTGCAAGGAACCGGGGGCGCATCCCCTGGTGTTCGCCGACGAGATCCCGGCCGGCGCGACCCTGGAGCAGGCCGCCGAGGCATGGGCCCAGGTGCCGGGCGCGGCCGTACTGCTGCCGGTGGGACGGACGTTCGACGTCATCGACGTGGCGGAGCAGTCCGGACGGCGCGCCCTGGTGCGGCTGGAGCGGATGGGGCTGCGGCTCGGCCCGGTGCTCGTCACCCCCACCGGCCGCGCGCAGTTCTTCGTCGCGCCGGGCGCCGCGGCCGAACTCCCGCACCTGCTCTACCGGATGGGCTGGGACGACGCCGACCTCGACCTGCGCTGCCTGGGGCTCGGCGACCACGTCACCGCCCCGCCGTCCGACCTGGGCGGGCTCGGCCCGGTGCGCTGGCTGAGGTCGCCGCTGCTCGACTCGGTGCATCAGCCGCCCGAGGCGCGGTTACTGCTCGGCACCCTGGCGTACGTCTGCCACCGCGACCGCACGCCCGGCCCCTGGCTCGTACGGACCTGAGCCCGCACCGCACCCGGCACGGAGAAAAGCCATCACCCGGGGAGGTGCGTAAGGGGCGCCCTCCAGGGAAGGGCGCCCCTTACGTATACAACCGTTCGCGTCAGTGCGGGTCAGTCGCCGATCAGGGCGTCGACGAACGCCTCCGGCTCGAAGGGCGCCAGATCGTCCGGGCCCTCGCCCAGCCCGATCAGTTTCACCGGAACGCCCAGCTCGCGCTGGACCGCGATCACGATGCCGCCCTTGGCGGTGCCGTCCAGCTTGGTCAGCACGATGCCGGTGATGTCGACGACCTCGGCGAAGACCCGGGCCTGGACCAGCCCGTTCTGCCCGGTGGTCGCGTCGAGCACCAGCAGCACCTCGTCGACCGGGCCGTGCTTCTCGATGACCCGCTTGACCTTGCCCAGCTCGTCCATCAGACCGGTCTTGGTGTGCAGCCGGCCCGCGGTGTCGATCAAGACGGTGTCCGCGCCCTCGGCGATACCTTCCTTCACGGCGTCGAAGGCGATCGACGCCGGGTCGCCGCCCTCGGGGCCGCGCACCGTACGGGCGCCCACCCGCTCGCCCCAGGTCTGCAGCTGGTCGGCGGCGGCGGCACGGAAGGTGTCCGCCGCGCCGAGCACCACACTGCGGCCGTCGGCCACCAGGACGCGGGCGAGCTTGCCGGTGGTCGTGGTCTTGCCGGTGCCGTTGACACCGACGACCAGCACGACGGCCGGGGTCGTCTCGTGGCTCTCGGTCTTCAGCTCGCGGTCCAGCGAGGGGTCGACCAGGGTCAGCAGCTCCTCGCGGAGCAGGGCGCGCAGATCGGCGGGGGTGCGGGTGCCGAGCACCTTCACCCGGGTGCGCAGCCGGTCCACCAGCTCCTGGGTCGGAGCGACACCCACATCGGCGGTGATGAGGATGTCCTCGATCTCCTCCCAGGTGTCCTCGTCGAGGTGCTCGCGGGAGAGCAGCGCGAGCAGCCCCTTACCGAGCGTGTTCTGCGAGCGGGACAGCCGGGAGCGCAGCCGCACCAGGCGGCCGGCGCTGGGTTCCGGCTGTTCGAGTTCGGGAGCCGCGGGTACCGGCAGCTCCTCCACGGCGACCGGCGCGCCAGGCGTCTCGGGGAGGACGACCTCTTCGATCGTCCGGCGCGGCTCGTCCCGAGGGACCTCCGCTTCGTCCCCGACGCGTGGCTCGGCGGGCGGCGCGGTGATGGTCGGCGTGCTCGGCGGCGCGGGCGGCAGCTGCTTCTTGCGGCGGCTGCCGACCACCAGTCCGCCGGCGGCGACGACCGCGACCAGGGCGATGACTACAGCAAGGATGACGGTTTCCATATCTTGCCCAGTATCGGTCACGTGCGCGGGTGGCCGCGACAATGCGGCGCGCCGCGGCTCTCTGCGCCGGTCCCTGCCGGCCGGTGCGGGTCGGGGCCGGGCTCTCCGGCGTGGGGGTCCGAAATCGTATATTTACGAGCCTGGCGGCTCACAAATACACGGCAGCATTTCGGACCCCCACGCCTGCGATCCCGGCCCCTTGCGTCCGAACCCGTTCGCGGCCGGCCCGGTAGCCCGCGTGCAGAACTCTGGAAATCTGACGCCATGTCAGTTAGCGTCCGCGTGGTCCATCACCGGCGAAGGGAAGCGTCCGCCATGCCCGTCACGGTCATCCGTTTCAACCTCGTCGATCCCGCCGCCGAGCCGGCGTCACTGAGTGCCCGCTACAAGGCGGCCCTGGAGATGGCCGCCTACGCGGACGACCGCGGCGTAGGAACCGTCCAGACCGAGGAGCACCACGGCGCGGCCAACGGGTGGCTGCCCTCGCCGCTCACCTTCGCGGGCGCGGTCTTCGGTGCCACCCGGCGGATCGCGGTCACCGTCTCCGCCCTGATCGGGCCGCTCTACGATCCGCTGCGGCTGGCCGAGGACATCGCCGTACTGGACCTGCTCAGCGGCGGCCGGCTCGTCACCGTGGCGGGGATCGGCTACCGGCAGGCGGAGTACGAGGCGCACGGCCGGGACTGGACGCACCGCGGCAAGCTCCAGGACGAGGTGCTGGAGACACTTCTCACCGCGTGGACCGGCGAGCCCTTCGCCTACCGCGGCAGGACCGTACAGGTCACCCCACGCCCGTTCACCCAGCCGCATCCGCTGCTGCTGGTCGGCGGCAGCTCGAAGGCGGCCGCGCGCCGCGCCGCCCGGCTCGGGCTGCCGCTCTTCCCCAGCGCGTACCTGCCGGAGCTGGAGGCGTACTACCGGGAGCGGCTCGCCGAGTACGGCACCGAGGGCTGGTGCATGATGCCGCCGGCGAAGGTCCCGCTGCTGCACATCGCCGAGGACCCCGACCGCGCCTGGGCGCAGTACGGCGAGCACCTGCTGCACGAGGCGCGGATGTACGCCTCCTGGCAGTCGGCGGACATCCGCTCCGCCGTGCGCTCGGCCGCCACCGGTGTCGAGGAGCTGCGCCGCGAGGGGGTCTACCGGATCGTCACGCCCGACGAATGCGTCGCCCTCGCCGAGGCCGGCGGGGACCAGGCGAGCCTGGTCCTGCACCCCCTGTGCGGGGGCATGCCGGTCGACGAGGGCTGGCGCAGTCTGCATCTGCTGGCGGAGCAGGTGCTGCCGCGTTTGAAGTAAGGACGCGGGCTAGCCCATCTCCTCCAGCGTCTTGCCCTTGGTCTCCTTCACGAAGATGAGCACGAAGGGGATCGAGAGCAGCGCGAAGCAGGCGTAGATGACGTACGTCCCGGACAGGTTCCAGTCCGCCAGGCTCGGGAAGCTCGCGGTGATCGCCCAGTTGGCGATCCACTGCGCGGAGGCCGCCACGCCGAGCGCCGCCGCGCGGATCCGGTTCGGGAACATCTCGCCGAGGAAGACCCAGACCACGACACCCCACGAGAGGGCGAAGAAGAGCACGAAGACGTGGGCGGCGATGAGCGCCACGGTGCCCTCGGTGTTCGGGAGCGTCCCCTCGGCGGTCTTGGCGGAAAAAGCCCAGGCCTCCAGCGCCAGGGAGACGGCCATACCCGCGGAACCGATCAGCGCGAGCGGCCTGCGGCCGATCCGGTCGACCAGGAGCATCGCGATCACGGTGCCGATGATGTTCACGATCGAGGTGGTGAACGAGTACAGGAAGGAGCTGCTCGGGTCGATGCCCACCGACTGCCACAGCGTGGACGAGTAGTAGAACGCCACGTTGATGCCGACGAGCTGCTGGAAGACCGAGAGGCCGATGCCGACCCAGACGATCGGCAGGAAGCCCATGCGGCTGCCGAGCAGGTCCCGGAAGGTCGACTTGTGCTCACTGCGCATGGCGTGTTCGATCTCGGCCACCCGTGCGTCGAGGTCGATGTGCTTGCCCTCGACCTCTTCGAGCACCTTCTTGGCGTGGGCGGTCCTGCCCGCGGAGATCAGGAAGCGCGGCGACTCGGGGATCGCGAAGGAGAGCAGCCCGTAGAGGACGGCCGGGACGACCATCACGCCGAGCATGACCTGCCAGACCTCCAGGCCCATCAGCTTTCCGCGCTGGTCACCGCCGGCCGCGTTCAGCAGGCCCCAGTTGACGAGCTGCGAGATGGCGATGCCGATGACGATGGCGGCCTGCTGGAAGGAGCCGAGCCGGCCGCGGTAGGCGGGCGGGGAGACCTCGGCGATGTACGCCGGGCCGATCACCGAGGCCATACCGATGGCGATACCGCCGAGCACCCGCCACATGGCGAGGTCCCAGAGGGCGAACGGCAGCGCGGAGCCCACGGCGCTGACCGTGAAGAGGGTGGCCGCGATCTGCATGACGCGGATGCGGCCGATGCGGTCGGCGATCCGGCCGGCGGTGGCGGCGCCGATGGCGCAGCCGATCAGGGCGATGGCGATGACCTGGGCAAGGGTGCCGGAGCCGATGTCGTACTTGCCGCGGATGCCCTCGACCGCGCCGTTGATCACGGCACTGTCGTAGCCGAACAGGAAGCCGCCCATGGCGGCCGCCGCGGTGATGAAGATGACATGGCCGAGGTGATCCGGATGGGCCAGACGGCCTTCCCGACCGGCCACAGGTTCGGTACTGGTCAACGTGGACTCCTGGGGCTCGGCGGTGAGCCCTCACATGAGGGGCTGGATCCTCCAGTGTCAGCCGCCCCCTGGGCGGCCACCACTCGAAGGTAAAAGTGACGTTGCAGAGACTATGCCTTCAAGTTTCGAAGTCAACAGGGGGTCCATTGGCCCATCCGACATGGATGGGCACAGAGCTCACCCGCTTGAGTTCATCAATTGAATGCATACGGGCTCAGGCAGTCTTGCGCTTGCCCTCACGCAGCCGCTGGCTGATCACTTTGGAGACCCCATCGCCCTGCATCGATACGCCGTACAGGGCATCGGCGACCTCCATCGTCCGCTTCTGGTGCGTGATGACGACAAGCTGTGAACTCTCCTGAAGCTCCTCCATGAGCCCGATCAGCCGCTGCAGATTGGTGTCGTCCAACGCCGCCTCGACCTCGTCCATCACATAGAACGGACTCGGCCGGGCCTTGAAGATCGACACCAGCAGCGCCACCGCGGTCAGCGAGCGCTCACCACCCGACAGCAGCGACAACCGCTTGACCTTCTTCCCGGGCGGCCGCGCTTCAACCTCCACACCTGTGGTGAGCATGTTGTCCGGATCCGTCAGCATCAGCCGGCCCTCGCCGCCAGGGAAGAGCCGGGAGAACACCCCCTCGAACTCGCGCGCCGTGTCGTGGTACGCCGCCGAGAAGACCTGCTCGACGCGCTCGTCGACCTCCTTGACGACCTGCAGCAGATCCAGCCGGGTCTTCTTCAGGTCCTCCAGCTGCTCGGTCAGGAACTTGTGGCGCTCCTCCAGCGCGGAGAACTCCTCCAGCGCCAGCGGGTTGACCTTCCCCAGCTGCTGGTACGCCTTCTCCGCGGACTTCAGCCGCTTCTCCTGCTCCGCGCGCACGAACGGCTTCGGCCGGTTGCGGGGGTGCTCCGGATCCTCGGGCAGCTCCTCGCCCTCGGCGGGCAGCGACGGCGGCACCGGATGGTGCGGGCCGTACTCGTCGACCAGCCCGGACGGCTCGATGCCGTGCTCCTCCAGCGACCTGGTCTCCAACTGCTCGATGCGCAGCCGCTTCTCGGCACCCAGCACCTCGCCCTTGTGGACGAAATCGGTCAGCTTGTCCAGTTCCGCCTTGAGCTCCCGGCCCTGCCGGCGCTCCTCCCCCAGCTGCGCCTCGCGCTCCGAGCGGGCCCGCTCGGCCGCCCCGCGCTCCTCGTCCGCGCGGCCCAGCGACACCGTCACGTACTCCAGCAGGGCGCGCGCACCGGCCAGCACCGCGGCGGCCACCCGGGCCTCGTACTCCAGCCGGGCCCGGCGCTGCTCGGCGCGGGCCCGGGTCTCCCGCTCGATACGGGCCGCGCGGTCCAGCCCGTCCGCCCGCCCGGCCAGCCCCTTCACCCGCTCCTCGTGGGTCCGCAGCTGAAGCCGCGCCTCCATCTCGGTCTGCCGCGCGTTGGCCCCGTCGGCGGACAGCCGGTCCCGTACGGAGGTGTCCGGCTCCTCCTCGCCGGGTGCCTCCACGGCCTCCCCCAGCCGTACCGACAGCTCCTCGAACTCCTCCATCGCCGCGGCCAGCGACTCCTCGGCCCGCCCCACGGCGGCGGCGCTGCGCTCGGCCTCTCCCCCGGCGGCGCGCGCCTGGCCGGCCAGCCGGCCCAGCTGCTGGGCGACCGACGACTTCTCCTTCTCCGCCGCCCGCCGCGCCTGCGCCAGCGAGTCCACGGTCCGTGCGCACGCCGTGCGCCGCTCCTTCGTCTCCCGCTGCTCCTCCGCCAGCGACTCGCAGAGCGCCGCCAGCCGCTCCAGCTCACGGGCCGCCTCGTCCACGGCGGCCCGCACCTCCAGCAGGCTCGGCACGCCCGCCGACCCGCCGTGCGCGAAGTGCGCGGCGAGCACATCGCCCTCGGCGGTGACGGCGGTGAGTTCCGGGTGCGCGGCCACGAGGGCCTCCGCGTCGTCGAGGCTCTCCACGACGACCGTGTCGCGCAGCAGACGGCGGACGGCGGGCAGCAGATCCTCGGGCCCGCCCACCAGACCGGCCGCCTGCCTCGCCCCCGCGGGCAGCGGGGCGGTTTCGGCGCGCGCGTGCGGCACGGAGGCGGCGGCCACGGCGGCCTGCGGCAGCGTCGCCGACTGGGGGCCGGTGGCCGGCTGGTGGGCAGGGGTGCCGCCGGGACCGCCGGACCACACCCCGGACGACGTTCCGTCCGCAAGCAGCAGGGCCGCACGGCCGGCGTCGTCCTTGCGCAGCAGCCGCAGCGCGTCGGCGGCCGCCGCGGGGCCCGATACGGCGATGGCGTCGGCAGCCGCACCGAGGGCGGCGGCGACGGGGATCTCGAAGCCGGGCGCCACGGTGAGCAGTTCGGCGGCGGGGCCGAGCAGCCCGGTGAGCCGGTCGCCCGCGGCGAGCAGCGCGCCGGTGCCGTCCTTGCGGCGCAGGCCGAGCGCCAGCGCGTCGCGCCGGGCGGTGAGGGCGGCGCGCTCGCGCTCGGCCGCGGTGGCGGCGTCGCGGACGGCCGAGAACGCCTCCTCGGCCGCCGCCTGTTCCGCTGTCGCGGCCGCCAGGCGCTCCTCCAGTTCGGAGTCGTCCGCCTCCAGGCCGTCCACCCGTTCCTTGAGCTCCTCGTACTCCTCCTGCGCGGATTCGGCGCGGTCCCGTGCCTCGTCGCGGGCGGTGGCGAGCCGGCCGATCTCCGCCTCGGCGGAACCGGCCCGGCCACGCGCCGCGTTGACCTGGCCCTGCAGCCGCGCCAGCCCCTCCCGGCGGTCCGCGATGGCCCGTGCCACGGTCCGCAGCCGCTGCTCCTCGGCCGCGAGCTCCTGCTCCAGGGCGGCACGGTGGCCGACGGTGTCGTCCAGTGCCCGCCGCGCCGCGTCGAGAGCTTCCGTCAGTTCCGCCTCCTGCTCACGGATCCGGGCCGCCTCACGTTCCATGTCCTCCGGCTCCCGGCCGCGCCGCTCCTCGGCGGGCTGGCCGGTGGCGTGCCGCACCCGCTGTTCGGCGAGCCCGATCGTGCCGCGCACCCGCTCGGCGAGCTGGGAGAGGCCGTACCAGGTGGCCTGTGCGTCGGCCAGCCGCGGTGCGAGTGCCCTGACCTGCTCCTCGAGCGCGGTCTCGCGCCGCAGCGCGGCGGCCAGGTCCCGTTCCACGGCATCCCGCCGCTCCTTGAGCGACGCCTCGTCGGCGACCTCGGCGCTCAGCGCTTCGCGCAGGGTGACCAGATCGTCGGCGAGCAGCCGCAGCCGGGCGTCGCGCAGGTCGGCCTGGATGACGGCGGCCCGCCGGGCGACCTGTGCCTGCCGTCCCAGCGGCTTGAGCTGCCGCCGCAGTTCGTTCGTCAGGTCCTGGACGCGCGCGAGGTTGGCCTGCATCGCGTCCAGCTTCCGCAGCGCCTTCTCCTTGCGCTTGCGGTGCTTGAGCACACCGGCCGCCTCCTCGATGAAGGCGCGGCGGCCCATCGGGTCGGCGTGGAGTACGGAGTCGAGCTGGCCCTGGCCGACGATGACGTGCATCTCGCGGCCGATGCCGGAGTCGGAGAGCAACTCCTGGATGTCGAGCAGCCGGCAGGTGTCGCCGTTGATCTGGTACTCGCTGCCGCCGTTGCGGAACATGATCCGCGTGATGGTGACCTCGGCGTACTCGATGGGCAGCACACCGTCGGAGTTGTCGATCGTCAGCGACACCTCGGCGCGGCCCAGCGGCGGGCGCCCTGTGGTGCCGGCGAAGATGACGTCCTCCATCTTGCCGCCGCGCAGCGACTTGGCCCCCTGCTCCCCCATGACCCAGGAGAGCGCGTCCACCACATTGGACTTACCGGACCCGTTGGGGCCTACGACGCACGTGATGCCGGGCTCGAAGCGCAGCGTCGTGGCGGAGGCGAAGGATTTGAATCCGCGCAGCGTGAGGCTCTTGAGATGCACGCCGTCGGACTCTACCTTCCGTGTTCGGTTTCGCCGGGGAAGGTGCAGGGCACATCAGACGATGACAACAGTGATCGTCGGGGGGCCTGCGGGTGAAGACGGAACGACGAAGGGACGCCGAGGCGTCCCTTGCAAAAAACTCTAGCGGTGCCGTGGCACCCGTCCGGTGATGCGTCCGGATCAGGCGGGTACGGGCTCCGCGCGAGATACATCGATGCTGCTGAGCAGCGACTCTTCGTGCGACGCCACAGTCAGTGCGTCGTTCTCCGTCTGCATCCGAACAAGCTCGGACTCCAGATCCTGAACGCGCTGCTGAAGCCTTCGCATCTCGGCGAGGAGTCGCGGGTCGGGGCCGCCGACGTAACCGAGAAGCGCCTTTGCCATGATTGATGGTCCTCCACGCTGAGTGACCGACCGGGAGCGGTAGGGTCGTGGGTGAGGGGTATGTGCACCCGCGCGGTGCGCTGAAGCCGCCGCTTTGATTGCATTACGGCTACGATGCGCGGGGCTTCCAGCGTCTCACCAAATAGTTGGACGGTCAACACGATCACAGCCCAGCCATCGGGCCAGCCTCAGAAAACACGGCGAAAGAGCGCCGGCGGCTGCCCGTGGGGCGTCGAGATCATCCTCGATGTCGGCAGCCTTGCACGACACTCCGGATATGGCAACTGTCCCGGGCAGCCTTGCCGTAGGCGATTGCCTACCGCATGTACGCGGGGCGTGACGCTCAGCGGATCTCGAACCCGTCGTAGCCGCCGCGCGGCCGGCCCCAGATCTCGGTGACTCCGTCGACGCGGCCGGGCGTGTCCCCGGTGGCCAGCCAGTCGAGCATTTGTTCGCACTGCGCCCGGTCCCCCTCGGCCACCACCTGCACCCGGCCGTCGGCGAGGTTGCCGGCGTAACCGTCCAGACCGCCGATCCGCATCGCGTTGGCCCGGGTCCACCAGCGGAAGCCGACGCCCTGGACGCGCCCGCGCACCCAGGCCGTAAGCCGGACATTTTCGTTCATGTGTGCACGCTATCCCGTCAGTTGCACAGGCTTCACTCCGGTCCCGTGCGTCATTCGCTACAGTCGGCCCGCAACAGGACTCACCCGTTCGGGTTAATCCGAGACCGTGAGGACAGCATTAATGGGCCGCCACAGTCGCAATGCCACCGAGGCCGTCGCGCCGACCCGGAGCCGTCGGGGCCACCGGGGCCCCCGGCGACGCCACAGCGCCGTTCGCACCGGGCTGCTGGCGTCGTCCGCAGCTCTGGCCGTGGGCGCCGTCGCGATGTCGTCCGGGCTGTTGTCGTCGCTGAACGGCGGACCGGGGGGCATCACCGCCCAGGGCAGCCCCGGCGGGACGCGCACCCAGCCGGACGGCTCGTCCGGCCCGTCGCTGCCGGAGACCGGCTACCCGTCCCCGAGCACCACCGGCCGCACGAGCGTGCCGAGCAGTCCGTCCACGACGCGCGGCGGCACCCCGTCGACGACGCCGACGACGCCGCCGACCTCGGCCGCCGCACCCAGCACCACCCCGGCCCCGAAGGTCACGCCCACCAGGACGCCGGTCACGCCGCGGCCCACCACCCCGTCCGCGACGCCGTCCCCCACCGCGACCCCGACGCCGAAGCCCACGCCGACCCAGGACGGAACCGCCGTCACCGCCCAGGCCGCGGTGCTGAAGCTGGTGAACGCCGAACGTGCCAAGGTCGGCTGCTCCCCCGTGACCGCCGACCCGTCGCTGGCCAAGCTCGCCCAGGCCTTCAGCGAGGACATGGCGATCCGGGACTTCTTCGACCACACGGACCCGGACGGCGACACCCCCTGGGACCGGGCCAAGTCGGCCGGCGTCACCAACCTCGGCGGGGAGAACATCGCCCGCGGCCAGGCCGACGCGGACGCCGTGATGACCGCCTGGATGAACAGCGCGGGACACCGCGCCAACATCCTGAACTGCGACTACAAGACCCTCGGCATCGGCGTCCACTACGCGCCGGGCGGCCCCTGGTGGACCCAGGACTTCGGCTTCTAGGAGAGCGGGCGGGAGAGCGGGCGAGAGGGCTAACCGTTCGAAAGCACAAGCCCTGGGTCAGCGCAACCCAGGAGTACGCTCATGCCATGGACACCTGCAGGAGCGACACCCAGGGCGACGGGCTCCCGTTCAGCGTCTTCGCGCGGGACTGCCCCTCCCGCGGCACGCTGGAGCACGTCACCGGCCGCTGGGGCAGCCTGACGCTCGGCGCGCTCGGCGAGGACACCGTGCGCTTCAACGAGCTGCGCCGCCGGATCGACGGCGTGAGCGAGAAGATGCTCTCCCAGACGCTGCACGCCCTGGAACGGGACGGGCTGGTGCACCGTGAGGCGCAGACGACCAATCCGCCGCGTGTCGAGTACCGGCTCACCGAGCTGGGCCGGGAGACCACC
Organism: Streptomyces sp. RKAG337; assembly: GCF_023701715.1. NCBI lineage: Bacteria > Bacillati > Actinomycetota > Actinomycetes > Kitasatosporales > Streptomycetaceae > Streptomyces > Streptomyces sp. RKAG337. The sequence goes on from NZ_JAJOZA010000001.1 coordinate 1,948,535, forward strand.
CGCCGGCTGCTCGACCTGATCCAGCTGGTCGAGGGCCGGATGCCCGAGGTGCTGGCCGCCCGGGAGACCTATGACGCGGCGCACGCCGCCCGCACGGCGAGCGTGTGAGCCCCCTGCGCCGTAGGCCGTGAGACGTGAGCTCTCAGCCCGCTACCGGGGATCGCGGCCGGGCACCGGCGGGCGCTGGCAGCGCGGGCAGAAGTAGCTGGACCGGTTCATCCACGGGCGGCGGCGGATCGCGGTTCCACAGCGGCGGCAGGGCTCGTCCTCCCGCCCGTACGCGTCCAGCGACCGGTCGAAGTACCCGGATTCACCGTTCACGTTGACGTACAGGCTGTCGAAGCTCGTACCGCCGGCCGCCAGCGCGTCGCTCATCACCTCGCGGATGTGCGTCACCAGCTCGGCCGTCCTGGGCCGGGTCATCGTCGCGGTGGGCCGCTCGTAGTGCAGCCGGGAGCGCCACAGCGCCTCGTCGGCGTAGATGTTGCCGACCCCGCTGATCAGCGACTGGTCGAGCAGGGCGCGCTTGATCGTGGTCCGGCGGCGGCGCAGCGCGGTGTGGAACGCCTCCTCGTCGAAGACGTCCTCCAGCGGGTCCGGCGCGATGTGGGCGAGCGGTACGGGCAGCGCCAGCGGACTGCCCGGCACGACGTCGTGCAGCGACAGACCGCCGAAGGTGCGCTGGTCGACGAAGCGCAGCTCGGTGCCGAGCTCGTCGTCGAACCGGATCCGGACCCGCAGATGGGTCTCGTCCGGTGCCGCGTGCGGCTGGATCAGCAGCTGGCCGCTCATCCCGAGGTGCCCGAGCAGCGCGGTCGTCCCGTCCAGCGGCAGCCACAGGTACTTGCCCCGGCGGCGGGCGGGGCCGATCAGGGCGCCGGCGAGCCGGTCCGTGAAGTCACCGGCGCCCGCCAGGTGCCGCCGGACGGCGCGCGGGTGCAGCACCTCCGCATCCGCGACGGTGCGCCCGGTGACCCAGCGCTCCAGACCGATGCGGACCACTTCGACCTCAGGCAGCTCGGGCAACGCCCCTCCTCCGGGTACGCGTCGAGCCCACCGACTGATCGTCGGTGGGCTCGTTCTGACGTGTGTGCGATCAGCTCGCCGCTGAGGCGGATTCGCGGATCGCACGCCAGGCGGCCTCGGCCGCCTGCTGTTCTGCTTCCTTCTTGCTGCGGCCGGTGCCGGCGCCGTACTCGACACCACCGACGCGGGCGGCAGCCGTGAAGGTCTTCTCATGGTCGGGACCCGACTCGGTGACCACGTATTCGGGAACACCGAGGCCCTCGCTCGCGGTCAGCTCCTGGAGACTGGTCTTCCAGTCCAGGCCTGCCCCGAGGTTGGACGACTTCTCGATCAGCGGATCGAAGAGGCGGTGCACGAACTCGGAAGCGGCATCCAGACCCTGGTCCAGATAGACCGCGCCGATGACCGCCTCGAGGGTGTCCGCGAGGATCGATGCCTTGTCCCGGCCGCCGGTGCCTTCCTCGCCCCGTCCCAGCCGGATGAATCCGCCCAGGTCGAGTTCGCGACTCACTTCCGCCAGCGCACGAGAGTTGACCACCGCGGCCCGCAACTTGGCCAGCTGGCCTTCGGGCAGGTCGGGGTGGGTGCGGTACAGCGTGTCCGTGACCACCAGGCCGAGCACGGAGTCCCCGAGGAACTCCAGCCGCTCGTTGGTGGGCAGACCGCCGTTCTCGTACGCGAACGAACGATGGGTCAGCGCACGCACCAGAAGGGCGGGCTCGAGTGTGTACCCGAGCCGCCCTTCCAGAAGCGTGTGAGGCCAGGCTGTGTCCGCCGGCGCCTGCTTCGGCGATTTGGCGTCTGACATGAAGCCTGTCACCCGCCGATCAGACCTCGAGGACCTGACGACGGTTGTACGTGCCGCAGCTCGGGCACGCGATGTGGCTCTGCTTCGGCTGGTGGCAGCTCTCGCACGCCACCAGGCTCACGGCAACAGCCTTCCACTGCGCACGGCGGTGGCGCGTGTTGCTGCGCGACATCTTCCGCTTCGGAACAGCCACGGCTACTTCTCCTGGTTCTCGTCGGCGCCCTGGTCGGCACCGCTCTTCTTAAATTCCTGCAGGGCCGCCCACCGGATGTCGGCGACCTCATGGTGGTGGTCCGGGTCGTCCGCGAGCCGCTCTCCGCAATCGGAGCACAGTCCCGGGCAGTCTTCCTGGCACACCGGCTGCAGCGGCAGTGCGAGCACCACCGCGTCCCGCAGCGCGGGTTCGAGATCGAACAGGTCGTCCTCGAGGAAGAGAACGTCCTCCTCCTCCGCGTCGTCACCGGCTTCGTCCTTGCGGGCGGTCCGGGTGTCGGCGTCGGGGTAGGAGTACATCTCTTGGAAGTCCGCATCGAGCTTGCGCTCGAACGGCTCCAGACACCTTACGCACTCTCCCGAGAGCGGTGCACGGACGGTACCTGTGACAAGTACCCCCTCCATGACCGACTCCAGTCGGAGCTCCAGCTGTACTGCCGTGCCCTCGGGCACCCCGATGACCTCGATACCGAGATCCTTGGGTGCCGGCACCGAACGGGAGACCTTCCGCATCGAACCAGGACGACGACCCAGCTCGTGCGTGTCGAACACGAGAGGCTCGCGGTGGTCGAGACGGGGGGTTTTCAGGGCTTCCTCTTTCATCGGTGCGACATGCCCTCACCCCGGAGGGTGGGCAGCCCAAAGAGCCGGCGATTCACACGGCTGGAAAGGTCAGGATACTGGACGTCCGGGCAGGACCCAACTCGCCCACCCGTCGCCCGCCACCACCCTTGCGACGAGGCGCTTCGCGCCGCCCCGTTTTTTCACCCCCTGGCCTTCCGACCACCCCCGTGACCAGCGCGTTCAGCGCCCCTGTTCCAGCTCCCGCAGCCGGTTCAGATCGATCATGCCGGTGTCGAAGAGGCTGGTCTCGTCCAGGGCCGCGGCCTGGTGCTGGGGCTGGTGCTGCGGCTGCTGGTCGTACGGCTGCTGCTGGTACTGGCCCTGCGGGTCGGCGTAGGTCTGCTGCCCGTAGTCCTGCTGGTAGCCGCCGTAGCCGGCCTGCTCCGGGTATCCCTGCTGCTGCTGAGCCGCGTACGGGTCCGAGTAGGCGGCCTGCTGGCCGTAGTCCTGCTGGTAGCCGTAGTCCGGCGTGGCCGGCGTCGCGTCGTACGAGTAGTCCGTCTGCTGGGTCTGCGCGGGGACCGGGGCCGCCAGGCCCGCCATGAACTCGGCGTCGGTCTGGTGGCCGCCCGCCGCGTCCGCGGCGTCCTGGGCCGCCATGTGGGCGCCCAGCTCGTCGGCGACGCTGTGGCCGGTCAGCTTGAGCCGGCCGCGGCCGACGGCCTCCAGGGTCTTGGAGAGCACCGCCTCGAAGGCGCCCAGCTTGGTGTCCACGTAGTCGTCGGCCCGGCGCCGCAGCGTCTCCGGGTCGGCGCTGCGCTCGGGGGCGTCCGCGTCCTCGTAGCCCTGCTCGTCCAGGCCGGGGCCCTGGCCGAGCAGCTTCTCGCGGCCGCGGTCGACGGAGCCGATGGTCTTGGTGAGCACGACCTCGAAGTTGGCGAGCTTGCTGTCCACGTAGTCGTCGGCCTCGGCGCGGATCTCCTCCGCCTCGCGGCGGGCCTCGCCCACGATGCGCTCCGCCTCGTCCTGCGACTGGCGGGCGACCTGGGTGTCCGAGATCATCGAGCCGCGCTCGGCGTGCGCCGACTCGATGATCCGGTTCGCTTCGAGCCGGGCCTCCTCGACCATCTGCTCGCGGCCGCCGAGCAGCGCCTCGGCCTGCGACAGCGAGTCGGGGAGCGCGGAGCGCACCTCTTCGAGCCTGCTCAGCAGCTCGGCACGGTTGACCACGCACGAGGCGGACATCGGCATGGACCGCGCGCCTTCGATGGCCGCGACGATCTCGTCGAGCTTCTTCTGCACGTCCACGGGCGTCAGTCTTTCCTCAGCGGGGCCCGGCCGGGTCCGGACGGGACATGCAGACTCTAGCGCTGCCCGAGCCGGTCGTTGAGAGCCGCCAGGATCGTCGGCGGCACCAAGTGGGAGATGTCGCCGCCCCATTGGGCCACCTCCTTGACGAGACTGGAGGAGAGGAAGCTGTAGGTGGGGTTGGTCGGCACGAAGAGCGTCTCGACCCCGGACAGCCCGATGTTCATCTGGGCCATCTGCAGCTCGTAGTCGAAGTCGCTGACCGCGCGCAGACCCTTGACGATGGCCGGGATGTCCCGCTGCTTGCAGAAGTCGACGAGCAGCCCGTGGAACGACTCGACCTGCACGTTCCCGAATTCCGCGGTGACTTCCTGGATGAGGGCGATGCGCTCCTCGACCGAGAACAGGCCCTGCTTGGACTGGTTGATCATCACCGCGACGTACACGGTGTCGTAGAGCCTGGAGGCGCGGGCGATGATGTCGAGATGTCCATTGGTGATCGGGTCGAAAGACCCCGGACAGACTGCGCGACGCAACTGAGACTCCTCGCTCTCCGGGCCGTTCATGACTCGGCGGTAACTTCGGCGGCGCGACCGTACCAAAGTGTCGCCTCGCCGTAGCGGCGGGCCCTCACGGCCTCGAAGCCGTCGGGCCAGGGGGAGACTCCGCCACGGGTGCGCCGTTCCACGGTGACGATCGCGTCGTCATCCAGCCACCCCTGAATGCGGAGTGTGAGCAGGATCTCCCGCAGTTCGTCGTGACCCATGTCGTAGGGCGGGTCCAGGAACGCCATGTCGAACGGGGTCGCGGGCGCCGGGCCGGCGATGACCTGCTCGGCCCGGCCGGCCCGCACCTCGGCGCCGGGCAGCCCGATCATCTGCACGTTCTCCCGGATGGTGCGGGCCGCGGCCGGGTCGGACTCGACCAGCAGGACGTGCTCGGCGCCGCGCGAGAGCGCCTCCAGGCCGATCGCCCCCGAGCCGCCGTACAGATCCAGCACCCTGGCACCGTTCAGCGTGCCGCGCAGCGACTCCCAGGTGGAGAACATCCCCTCCTTGGCGCGGTCCGAGGTGGGGCGGGTCCCATTGCCCGGGGGCACGGCCAGGCGGCGGCCACCGGCGGCTCCGGCGATCACGCGGGTCATCTCGTCCTTCACGTCCTCGACATCGTGGGGGAACGGCGCTGTTCGCGGCCGCTCCCCCACGATACGGAGTCACTCCGTGCCGGGCTCCTCCACCGCCCCCACCAGCGCGGTGGACGCGTAGCGGGACCAGGACAGGCAGCCGTCGGGCGGGCAGAACTCCGGGCGGCGCGGGTCGTGCCCCAGCTCACGCAGCTTGGTGCGGACCGAGTCCGGGGTCCGCCCGAAGCGGGCGGCTATCCGGGCGACGGTCTCACTGTCGTGGAACCGCCGCAGCAGCTCCTCCTCGTGCTGCGGCACCCAGGGGGCGCCGTGGCCGGGGAACAGCTCCCGGAGCACGTCACGGTCGGGGATGGGCTCCGATACGTCGGCGACGAGCGCGAGGGCGCGCAGCGCGCGGTTGAGAGCGATCCGCAGGGACGGCACGTCCGCCATGGGCAGCCGCAGATCGCCTGACGCGAGAAGGGTGTCGGGGTCGTCCTCACTCCATCCGGAGAGGCTGAGAGTGACGTTGGTGTCGTCGTCGCTGGCGAGCTCGATCCGGAAGACCTTGTCGCCGAGCGGCAGTTCGTTGAGATGACGGAACGACATGCTTTTGCCCCCAAAGGTCCATCGACTTGGACTACGTCCATTCTCTCAGGAGGCACTGACAATCGCCCTGCTCAGCACGGCAGTTCGGCCCTGCTCAGCAGCCCTGCTCAGCCCTTGTCGAGGTACTCCTCGCGGTCCGCGTCGACCAGGCTCTCCAGGGCGCTGCGCAGGTCCGGGTGGTCGGCCAGTTCGGGGTCCGCGGCGACCAGCGCGGTGGCCTCGTCGCGGGCGGCGGCGATGACCTCCTCGTCGTCGATCACGGTCAGCATGCGCAGCGACGAACGGGTGCCGGACTGGGCCTGGCCGAGGACGTCGCCCTCACGGCGCTGCTCCAGGTCGATACGGGACAACTCGAAGCCGTCCAGGGTCGCCGCGACGGCGGCGAGGCGCTGCCGGGCGGGGCTCGCCTCGTGCGCCTCGGAGACGAGCAGGCAGAGCCCCGGGGCGGAGCCGCGGCCGACGCGGCCGCGCAGCTGGTGGAGCTGGGAGACGCCGAAGCGGTCGGCGTCCATGATCACCATGACGGTGGAGTTCGGGACGTTCACCCCGACCTCGATGACGGTGGTCGCCACCAGGACGTCCACCTGGCCGGCGGCGAACCGGCGCATCACGTCGTCCTTGGCGTCCGGCTGCATCCTGCCGTGCAGCACCTCGACCCGCAGCCCGGCCAGCGGCCCCGCGGCGAGCTGCTCGGCGATGTCCAGGACGGCCAGCGGCGGGCGGCGCTCCGCGTCGTCCGGCTTCTTCTTCGCGTCCTCCTCGTCGCCGATGCGCGGGCAGACCACGTACGCCTGGTGGCCCTTCGACACCTCCTCCCGCACCCGCTCCCAGGCGCGGGACAGGAAGTGCGGCTTGTCCTTGGCCGGGACGACGTGGGTGGCGATCGGCGAGCGGCCGGCCGGCAGCTGGTCCAGGACGGACGTCTCCAGGTCGCCGAAGACGGTCATGGCGACCGTGCGCGGGATCGGGGTCGCGGTCATCACCAGCAGGTGCGGGGGCTTGGTGGCCTTGGCGCGCAGCGCGTCGCGCTGCTCGACGCCGAAGCGGTGCTGCTCGTCGACGACGACCAGGCCCAGGTCGTGGAACTGGACCTTGTCCTCGATCAGCGCGTGCGTGCCGATCACGATTCCGGCGTCCCCGCTGATGAGGTCGAGCAGGGCCTGACGGCGGGCGGGCACCCCCATGGAGCCGGTGAGCAGCACGATCTTGGTGGCGTTCTCCGCGCCGCCCAGCATGCCCCCGCCGGCGAGGTCGCCCATCATCTCGGTGATCGACCGGTGGTGCTGCTGGGCGAGCACCTCGGTGGGTGCCAGCATCGCGGCCTGGCCGCCGGAGTCGACGACGGCGAGCATGGCGCGCAGCGCGACCAGCGTCTTGCCGGAGCCGACCTCGCCCTGGAGGAGGCGGTGCATGGGGTGTTCGGTCGCCAGGTCGGCGAAGATCTCGGCCGAGACCTTCTGCTGGCCTTCGGTGAGGGTGAACGGCAGCCGGGTGTCGAACGTGGTCATCAGCCCGTCGGCGTGCGGCACCCGCGGGGTGGCGGGCAGCGCGGAGTCCGCGGCCCGGCGGCGTGCCAGGGCCACCTGGAGGACGTACGCCTCGTCCCATTTCAGCCGGTCCCGCGCCTCGGCGATGTCAGCCTTGGTGCGCGGCCGGTGGATCTTCTCCAGCGCCTCGGAGAGCGGCGCCAGGCCGCGCGCCTCGCGCAGCGCGGCGGGCAGCGGTTCGCCGACGCCCGCCCAGCTGGTGCCCCGCATCGAGTCGAGGACCGTCTGCACGGACTGCGCGATCTGCCAGGAGCTGATCTGTTTGCACGCGGGGTAGAGCGGGATCTGCTGGTTGGCGAACGCGGCCGCCACGTCGGACTCCCCGCCCTTGGCGTCGTCCGCGTCCAGCAACTGGTAGTCGGGGTGCGCGAGCTGGCGGGTGCGGTTGAAGACCGAGACCTTGCCGGAGAACATCCCTCGGCGGCCGGGGATCAGCCGGTGGGCGTGCGCGTGCGCGGCCTTGCTGAAGAACACCAGGGTCAGCGAACCGCTGCCGTCGGTGACGACGACCTCCAGGCGGACGCCCGTGCCGCCGTTGTAGGTCCTCTTGTCGGCCTTGGCGATCTCCGCGACGACGGTGACGTGCTCGTCGAGCGGGAGGTCGGCCAGCCGCGTCAGCTCACCGCGCTCGGCGTACCGGCGCGGGTAGTGGTGCAGCAGGTCGCCGACGGTGTGCAGGTCGAGGTGGTCGGCGAGCACTTTTGCCGTGCGGCCGCCGACCGATTTCTTCAGGGGTTCGTCCAGGGCAGACATCGGGTCCATCTTTGCGCACGGCAGTGACAAAGCGGGGGCGGCCTGCGGCGAGCGGTTATTCGACGCCGATGAGGAGCGGGCAGGTCTGCTGGCCGCCCTGGTAGACGACGGTGTCCACCGCGAGGTGGCCGGCCTGGACGTGGGCCTCGATGCGGTCCGCGAGGTCGGGCGGGGCGCCGGCGCCGAGGACGAGGGTGACCATCTCGCCGCCGGCGGCCAGCATGCGGTCCAGGACGATCGTGCCGGTCTCGACCAGGTTCCCGCCGATGACCGCGACATCGCCGTCGATCAGCCCGAGGACGTCGCCGGCCTGGCAGATGCCGGCCATCGTCCAGGACTGGTGCTCGGCGACGGCCAGTTCCGCGTAGCGGGTGGCGCCGGCCGCCGAGGTCATGGCGACGACGTCCTCGTCGAAGCGCCGTGCGGGCTCGTGGACGGCGAGCGCGGCGATGCCCTGCACCGGGGAGCGGGTGGGGATCAGGGCGACCCGGACGCCGTCGGCGCGGGCCCGGTCGGCGGCGGCGCCTGCGGCGTGCCGCAGTTCCACGTCGTTCGGGAGGAGCACCACTTCGCGGGCGTTGGCACGGCGGATAGCGGCCGCGATCTCGCCGCTGGCGGGCGGGTCGCCGGGGCGGACGGCGACGACCGTCGCGCCGGCCTGCGCGCAGAGGTCGGCGAGCCCGTCACCCCGGACGACGGCGACGACGGCGCGCCGCACCCGCTCCGGTGGCCGCCCGCCGTCCCCGGCACCTTCGTGGTGCCGGGAAACCGCATCGGGCACCACGTGGGTGTCGGTGTCCGTGTCGGGCCGCTCACGGACCTGGTCGCCGAAGTGGGTGACGCGGATCCGGTAGGGGCGGCCGGCCTCGATACCGGCCTCGATGGCGGCTCCCGCGTCGTCCACGTGGACATGGACGTTCCAGAGGCCGTCGCCGCCGACGACCACCAGGGAGTCCCCCAGGGCGTCCAGCCGCCCGCGCAGCGCGGGCAGGGCGGTGTCGGACGCCTCCAGCAGGTAGATGACCTCGAAGGCCGGCCCGCCGGGCACGACGTGCGGGTCGGAGCCGTCCTCGTCGCGGCAGCCGTACGGGACGGGCGGCGCGTGATCGGCCAGCGGTCCCATCGGGACCTCGCCGGCCAGCGCGTCGGCGAGCGCGCCCAGCACGGCCACCAGCCCGCGCCCGCCCGCGTCCACGACGCCGGCCCGGCCGAGTACGGCGAGCTGCCCGGTGGTGGCGGCGAGCGCGGTGCGCGCGCCCTGGTGGGCGGCTCGCGCGACGGACACCGGGCCGCCGCCGTCCCGCTCCGCGGCGGTGGCGGCCTGGGTGGCGACGGTGAGCATCGTCCCCTCGACGGGGTGGGCGACCGCCAGGTACGCGGACCCGGCGGCCCGGCGCAGCGCCCGGCGCAGCAGTTCGGCGCTGTCCGGATCCCCGGCCGCGGCGGTTCCGCCCGAGGCACCACCCGTGACGCCGTTACCCGTCGCGGGATTGTCGGTGAGCGCTTCCGTCATGCCGCGCAGCAGCTGGGCGAGGATCGTGCCGGAGTTGCCGCGGGCGCCTATCAGGGCGCCGTGGGACATCGCGCGGAAGGCCTGGGCGAGGTCGGGGGTGTGTCCTGAGGCGGCATGGCCGTCGAAGACGGCGTCGACGGACTGGGCGGCGGATTCCATCGTCAGGTACAGATTGGTGCCGGTGTCCCCGTCGGCGACCGGATACACGTTGATCGCGTCGATCTCCTCGCGGGCCCGGCCCAGCGCCTGAAGGGCCAGTCGGCACCACGCGCGCACCGCGGAAGCGTCGAGCGTGTGCGGCACCAAGTCCTCCTGCGGGACACCGGAAGCGGAGACTGCTGCAGGTGAGAGTAGCCGTGACAACGGTCACGGCGGCAGCCGCCCCGGGACCGCGGACCCCGCGACCGTGGTAATTTCGTTGTGCGGGAGTGGCCGTTGTATGCTGCTCCGGTTGTCCGGGAATCTCCCGGGCTTTTCACTGTAAGTGCATCTCGAAGTCTTTGGAGTGACCCGTGGCTGCCAACTGCGACGTCTGCGGCAAGGGGCCGGGCTTCGGCAACGCTATTTCCCACTCGCACCGCCGTACTCCCCGCCGTTGGAATCCCAACATTCAGCGGGTGCGTGCTGTGGTCGGTCGGACGCCGAAGCGCCTCAATGTCTGCACCTCGTGCATCAAGGCCGGCAAGGTCTCGCGCTGACGCGTACACGTCGTAGCAGCGCAGCCTTGCGGCTACTCGAAGCCGGTCCACCTCAGGGTGGGCCGGTTTTCTTGCGTTTCCGGCCGGTCGCCCGTTCCCGGCCGGCCGCCGGGCGCTGACGCCGCCGGCGGCTCCCTGCTCAGGGTTCCCGGCGCTGCCGCCATGCGTGGTCGACCGGGCCGATGCCGCCGCCCAGCCGGAAGCCGGCCGCGATGGCGCCCGTGACGTAGTCCTTGGCGGCGCCGACCGCCGCCGGCACCTCAAGCCCCAGGGCCAGGTACGAGGCGATGGCGCTGGCCAGCGTGCAGCCGGTGCCGTGGGTGTGCCGGTTGTCGTACCGGGCGGCGCGGAACCAGTGCTCCCGCGAGCCGTCGGAGAGCAGGTCCACGGCGTCGCCGTCGAGATGGCCGCCCTTGATCAGGACCCAGCGCGGCCCGAGCGCCAGCACCGCTTCCGCGGCCTCGCCCATCGCCGCCTCGCCGTCCACCACGACACCCGTCAGCTGGGTGACCTCGTCGAGGTTCGGGGTGGCGACGGTGGCCACCGGCAGCAGCTCGGTGCGGACGGCCTCCAGGGCCCCCGCCGTCAGCAGGGAATCCCCGTGCTTGGAGATGCCGACCGGGTCGACGACCACGGGGGCGCCCACGTCCGCCAGCAGAGCGGCCACCTCGGAGGCGATCGCGGCCGAGGAGAGCATGCCGGTCTTGACGGCCTGGACGCCGATGTCGTCGACCACGGCGCGGAACTGCGCGCGAACGGCCGCCACCGGCAGCTCCCAGGCGCCCTGGACGCCCAGCGAGTTCTGCGCGGTGACCGCGGTCAGCACGCTCATGCCGTGCACACCGAGCGCCAGCATCGTCTTCAGGTCGGCCTGGATGCCCGCACCGCCGCCGGAATCGGATCCGGCGACGGTGAGCACCCTGGGCGGTGACGTACGCATACCCGTGAACCTAGTCCCCGGCGCCCTGCGCCGAGGTGTCGCCGAAGTGGTCCCAGCCGCCGGCCTTGTCCCAGGCGGCGCCGTCCACGGTGACGTGCGGGGTGCCGGGGGCCTTGAGCACCTCGCCGATCACCCGCCAGCGGGCCGGGAGCTTCACGTCGGGCGGGAAGGCCGCGACGATCGCGTGGTCCTCTCCCCCGGTCAGCACCCAGTGCAGCGGGTCCACGCCGACCGCCTGCCCGATGTCGGACATCTGCGCGGGTACGTCGATGTCCGCGGACTTCAGGTTGATCAGCACCCCGCTGGCCGTCGCGATGTGCCCGAGGTCGGCGACCAGTCCGTCGCTGACGTCCGTCATCGCGGTGGCGCCGAGCTCGGCCGCCGCGGGGCCCGCGTGGTACGGCGGCTCGGGCCGCCGGTGCGCCTCGACGAACGCGCGCGGCGAGCGGAAGCCGCGGGAGAGCACCGCGAGGCCGGCGGCCGACCAGCCCAGCCAGCCGGTCACCGCGATGACGTCGCCGGGCCGGGCGCCGGACCGGGTGACGGGCTCGCGGTTGCGGAGGTCGCCGAGCGCGGTGATCGCGACCGTGATCGTGTCCCCGCGCACCACGTCGCCGCCGACCACGGCGGCCCCCGCCACCTGGCACTCGTCACGGATGCCGTCCATCAGCTCGATCGGCCAGGTGGCCGGCAGCTCGGCCGGCACGACCAGCGCCAGCAGGACCGCAGTGGGCACCGCGCCCATCGCGGCGATGTCCGCGAGATTCTGTGCCGCGGCCTTGCGGCCGACGTCGTAGGCGGTCGACCAGTCGCGCCGGAAGTGCCGGCCTTCGAGCAGCACATCGGTGGTGGCGACCACCCGGCGGTCCGGCGCGGCCACCACCGCCGCGTCGTCCCCAGGCCCCAGGCGTACATTGGGAGTGGTCGTGAGCCGGGAGGTCAACTCCCTGATCAACCCGAACTCCCCCAACTCGCCCACGGTCCCCTTCATCTGTTTGTCCCTTTCACGTCGTCATTCCCCTGGAGATTCCGCTCAAAGCGAGTGCTCGGTACCGCGCGGGTCTCCCCGCGCCGTGCGGCGACGCGATAACGTGGCGTCCCCCCTCCCACATGATCCTCGAAGCCGCCCTGGAGGTTCCGTGGTACAGGCGTACATCTTGATCCAGACCGAGGTTGGGAAGGCCTCGGCAGTAGCGGAGACGATTGCGAAGATCTCCGGCGTCATTCAGGCCGAAGATGTCACCGGTCCCTACGACGTCATCGTCCGGGCCCAGGCAGATACGGTCGACGACCTGGGCCGCATGGTGGTCGCGAAGGTACAGCAGGTGGACGGGATCACCCGTACTCTGACCTGTCCCGTCGTCCATCTGTAGCCCCCGACTATGCTCGTCCGGTGATAGCTTTTCGCCGGTTCGCGCTGATTTCCGTTGCCGCCGTCGCGTGCTTGTCCGCGGCGGCGGTCTTCGTTTCCGCAGCCGGTCCGGCCGATGAGACGCCCGTACCGGCTCCGGACGCGCGGGCCGCCGTCTACTGCCGTGCGCTGCACCGGGATCTGCCGCACTCCGTCAATGGACTCGGCGTGCATGATCTCAGGCCCGTGTCCGACTTCACCGCCGGGTGGGGAAATCCGGCGATCGTGCTGCGCTGCGGGGTGCCGAGGCCGGCGGCGATGAACGACTCCAGCGCGGACTCGGTGGACGTGGACGGCGTCGGCTGGCTGATCCAGGCCCAGGGCGACGGCAGCTTCAAACTCACCACGACGCTGCGCAAGGCGTACGTCGAGGTCACCCTCCCCAAGAAGTACGCCGGCGACGTCGGTCCGCTGACCGACCTCGCCGGCGCCGTCAAGAAGACGATTCCGAACGAGCTCTAACGCAGCCCGGTGCGGCGCCGCAGTGCGGCCTGGATCAGCCGGTCCACCAGCTCCGGGTACGCCACGCCGCTCTCCTGCCACATCCGCGGGTACATGGAGATGGGCGTGAAGCCGGGCATCGTGTTGATCTCGTTGATGACGAACTCTCCGCTGTCGAGCAGGAAGAAGTCCGCGCGGACCAGGCCCTCGCAGGAGACCGAGTCGAAGGCCGCGACGGCGAGCCACTGCACCTCGGCGGTCTGCTCGGGGGTGAGCGGCGCCGGCACGATGCCCTCGGCCGAGTCGATGTACTTGGCCTCGAAGTCGTAGAAGTCATGGACGGTGACCGGCGGGATCTCGGCCGGGACGCTGGCGCGCGGGCCGTCCTCGAACTCCAGGACGCCGCACTCGATCTCCCGGCCGCGCAGCAGCGACTCGACGATGACCTTCGGGTCGTGCCGCCGGGCCTCCTCGATCGCCTCGTCGAGGCCGGACGCGTCCTCGACCTTGCTGATGCCCATCGACGAGCCGGCGCGGGCGGGCTTCACGAAGAGCGGCCAGCCGTGGTCCGCGGCGAACTCCACGATGCTCCGGCGGGCGGTCTCCTGATCGTTCTCCCAGTCCCGCGGCCGGATCACCAGATACGGCCCGACCGGCAGACCGAAGGAGATGAAGACCCGCTTCATGTACTCCTTGTCCATGCCCACGGCCGAGGCGAGGACGCCCGCACCCACGTAGGGCACGCCGGACAGCTCCAGCAGGCCCTGCAGGGTGCCGTCCTCGCCGTAGGGGCCGTGCAGCACGGGGAAGACGACGTCGACGTCGCCGAGGGCCTTGGGAACCACTCCGGGCTCGGTGTAGACGACCTCGCGGTTGGCCGGGTCGACCGGGAGCACGACGGTGCCCTCGTGGTCGGTGACCTGTTCCACGGTCGGCATCCGGCGGTCGGTGATCGCCATCCGGTCCGGGTCGTCGCTGGTCAGCGCCCAGCGGCCGTCCGTCGTGATCCCGATGGGAAGGACGTCGTACTTCGACCGGTCGATGGCCCGCAGCACGCTGGCCGCGGTGACCACCGACACCCCGTGCTCGGAGCTGCGTCCGCCGAAGACGAGCGCTACCCGAGGCTTGCGCTGCGGCTGGTCGGGAGTCTGGGAAGAAGGCAGATTGCTCATGGTTCGTTGACCCTACCGCTCGGATTTCGCGGAGCGGGACATCAGCTCCTTGACGGCCACGACGGGCGGCTTCCCGTTGTGCACGATGTCCACGACGGTGTCCGTGATCGGCATGTCGACACCGTGCCGGCGCGCCAGATCGGCCACCGACTCGCAGGACTTCACGCCCTCGGCGGTCTGCCGGGTGACCGCGATGGTCTCCGCGAGCGACATGCCGCGGCCGAGATTGGTGCCGAAGGTGTGGTTGCGGGACAGCGGCGAGGAGCACGTGGCGACCAGGTCGCCCATGCCGGCCAGGCCCGCGAAGGTGTGCGCGTCGGCCCCCATCGCCAGGCCCAGCCGTGTCGTCTCGGCCAGCCCGCGGGTGATCAGTGAGGCCTTGGTGTTGTCGCCGAGCCCCATGCCGTCGGCGATGCCGACCGCGAGCGCGATGACGTTCTTGACCGCTCCGCCGAGTTCACAGCCGACCACGTCGGCGTTGGTGTACGGGCGGAAGTACGCGGTGTGGCACGCGGCCTGGAACCGCTGGGCCACCGACTCGTCGCGGCAGGCGACCACGGACGCGGCGGGCTGCCGGGCGGCGATCTCCTTGGCCAGGTTGGGCCCGGAGAGCACCGCGACCCGCTCGGGGCCGGCCTTGGCCACCTCTTCGATGACCTCGCTCATCAGCTTGGCGGTGCCGAGTTCGACACCCTTCATCAGGCTGACCAGGACCGCGTCGGGGCGCAGCAGGGGCGCCCACTCGGCGAGGTTGCCGCGCAGCGTCTGCGACGGGACGGCCAGCACGACGAATTCGGCGTCCCTGGCGGCCTCGGCCGGGTCGGTGGTGGCCCGTACGGTGTCGGGCAGCGCGATGCCCGGCAGGTAGTCGGGGTTCATGTGGGTGGCGTTGACCGCCTCGACCAGCTCGGGGCGGCGTCCCCACAGCGAGACGTCACACCCGGCGTCGGCGAGCACCATCGCGAACGCGGTGCCCCAGGAGCCGGTTCCGTACACCGCGCAGCGCGTTGACACTTACGACTCCTCCTGCTGATCCATCGGGTTCTTCACGGGCTGCGGTACGGGCTCGGGCTCCGGCGCGGGTTGCGGTACGGACTCCGGTGCGGGCTTGCGCGTGGTGCCGCCGGACTTCGCGGCCCGTTCCGCCTTGTCCGCCCGGCGGGCGCGGGCCGCCTGGCGCGGGTCGTAGAGCGCGGCGGGCGCGGGCTCCCCGCGCAGCACGGCGAGCAGCTCGGTGATCTCCGCCATGATCACGTCGGTGACCTCGCGCAGCACCTCGGCGGTGGGCTCCTGACCGTAGAACCGCGACAGGTCGACGGGCGGGCCCGCGATGACCCGCAGGGTCTTGCGGGGGAAGAGGAAGAACTTCTTGCCCTTGGCGTACGGCGGCATCGCCTCGTTGGCGCCCCATTGCGCGATCGGGATCACCGGTGCCTTGGTGAGCAGCGCGACCCGGGCGGCACCGGTCTTGCCGGTCATCGGCCACTGGTCGGGATCGCGGGTGAGAGTGCCCTCCGGATAGAACGCGACGCATTCGCCGGAGTTGATCGCGGCGACGGCGGCGCGGAACGCGTTGGCGGCGTCCGTGGACTCCCGGTAGACCGGAATCTGACCTGTTCCGCGCAGCATCATGCCGACAAAGAAGATCTTGAAGAGCCCGGCCTTCGCGAGCAGGCGCGGAACCCGTCCGGTGTTGTACTGGAAATGGCCGTACGACAGCGGGTCGAGGAATGAGTTGTGGTTGACGGCCGTGATGAATCCACCGTCGGCCGGAATGTGCTCCATTCCGCGCCAATCCCGCTTGAAGAGGACAAGAAGCGGCGGTTTCGCGATGGCGGCTGCAAGCCGGTACCAGAAGCCGATTCTGCGGCGGGACACCAGAACTTCCTCCTCATTGCACGGGGCTGCACCAGTGCAGCCGCACAAGTGTCGCCGGTACGCACACCGTAACGCCAGGGCGGGCGAGCCGAGGGGCGCGCCCCTGGGGAAGCGGCGACGCGGGTGCCTGCGGGAGTCCCCCGCCGGGGAATCGGGAGGCGGATTCCGGGGTGGGGCTGTGGCCGTCGGGCGGGTGCGTCACCGCACAATGGTCCGGTGCCCGTACCCGTCATGTGGTCCCTCGTCGTACCGCTGAAGCCGCTCGCCGTGGCCAAGAGCCGGCTGGCGCCGGCCGCGGGGACGGTGCGGCCGGGGCTGGCGCTGGCGTTCGCCCAGGACACCGTGGCCGCCGCGCTGGCCTGTGCACAGGTGTGGAGCGTCACGGTGGTGACCGACGATCCGCTGGCGGCGGCGGAACTGGCCGCTCTGGGGGCCCGGATCGTGCCGGACGCTCCGGCGGCCGGACTCAACGCGGCTCTCGCGTACGGCGGGCACCTGATCCGGTCCGCCACTCCCGATGCGGCCGTGGCGGCTCTGAACGCCGATCTCCCGGCTCTGCGCCCCCTGGAGCTGTGCGCAGTGCTCAACGCCGCCGCCAGGGCCTCAGGGAGGGCTTTTCTGGCCGACGCGGCGGCGATCGGCACCACGTTGCTCACCGCGCCGCCGGGTCACGACCTGACGCCGGCGTTCGGCGGCGCCTCCCGGGCCCGGCACCGGGCCTCCGGCGCCCGGGAGATCACGCTGCGCGGTGTGGACTCCGTGCGCCAGGACGTCGACACCCCCGCCGACCTGCGGGTGGCACTGGCCCTGGGGGTCGGGCCGCGGACCGCGGACGTCGCGGCGGGGCTGCTCATCACCGACTGAGCGAGCGCCGCACCCGTCCGCACGAGAAGCCGCACACGGTGTCGCGGGGGCGGGCGCGTTCACTAGGCTTCCGGTCATGCAGGCGACCGCGTACACATACGACCCCGCGACCCGTGGCGGCAGCGTGCTGCTCGACGACGGGACTCCGCTGCCGTTCGACGCCGCGGCCTTCGACGCGGGGGGCCTGCGGCTGCTGCGGCCGGGTCAGCGGGTGCGGATCCGCACCGAGGGGGACGGCGACGCCCGCCGGGTGGTCTTCCTGACGCTGCAGACCTTCGCGGACCCCCAGGCGCCCACGGCGTAGCGGCCGCCCGGGAGCCGCCGCACCGGCCGGAGAACGGCGCGGGCCGGGCTCCCTGGTGGGGAGCCCGGCCCGTCGCGGCCTGCAGGTGGTGACTACTTCTTCACAGTCCGCTTCACAGCGGTCTTGCGGGCGGCACTCTTCTTGGCCGGGGCCTTCTTCGCCGTGGCCTTCTTGGCCGGGGCGGACTTCTTGGCGGCGGCCTTCTTGGCGGTGGCGGCCTTCTTGGCCGGCGTCGCCTTCTTCGCGGCGGCGGTGGTCTTCTTCGCCGTGGTCTTCTTGGCGGTCACCGTCTTCTTCGCGGGAGCCGCCTTCTTGGCGGTCACGGCCTTCTTCGCCGCGGTGGCCTTCTTGGCGGTGGCCTTCTTGGCCGCGGCCTTGGCGGTGGTACGGGTGGAAGCCCCGCCACTCAGGCTGCCCTTGGGCGCCTTCTTGACCGCGACATCGTTCTTCGGGAGCTTCTTGGCCCCGCTGACCAGGTCCTTGAAGCCCTGACCCGCGCGGAAGCGCGGCACCGAGGTCTTCTTGACCCGGACCCGCTCCCCGGTCTGGGGGTTGCGGGCATAGCGGGCGGGACGGTCGACCTTCTCGAACGAACCGAATCCGGTGACCGAGACCCGGTCGCCGGAGACGACCGCGCGGACGATCGCGTCGAGAACCGCGTCAACCGCGTCCGCGGCGGCCTGGCGGCCACCTACCTTGTCGGCAATCGCTTCTACGAGCTGCGCCTTGTTCACGTCTTCCCCTTCGGAAACTTTGCCCGGCGAATGAGTACGGGCTTTTTCGCACGTTAGGCGGATATATACCGCAAATCAAATACGAAACGGGCGAATCACCCTTGTGCCGCAACGAACTCGGCTCTCAGACAGTTCCTTGATCAAGAAATCTGCCCTGGTCGAGCTCCCGCAGGAAGACGTCCAGACGCCGTGCCGCTCCAGCGAGATCATGCTTGGCCGCGGCAGTCACGACGAGGAGTTTCCGGGTCAACTCCAGCCTTACGTCATCGGGTACTTGGAGATTCGCGACGCGCGCGTGCGCCTCCTTCAGCCGGGCGGCGAGGACCCCGTAGAGCTCGAGTTGGCCATCGCGTTCCATGTACCGATTGTGCCATCTGCGGTGAGTTGTCGCGCACGACAGGACCAATGTCTCGCGCGACAGGGCCAATACGGTGGTGCGGGCATGCCGAAGCGCCCCCCGCGGACGGCGGAAGGCGCTTCGAAATCCGGGCCGGATCCCCTCTCGGGGACGGTCAGACCTGCACGGTGCTCGGCTTGTGCGCCGGGCGGGACCGCTCATAGGTGGTGATGTCCGCCTCGTTGGCGAGGGTCAGGCTGATGTCGTCCAGCCCTTCCAGCAGGCGCCAGCGGGCGTTGTCGTCCAGTTCGAACGCCGCGGTGATGCCCTCGGCGCGCACTTCCCTGGCCACCAGGTCGACCGTGACCTCGGCGGTCGGGTCGGCCTCGGTCAGCTTCCACAGCCGCTCGACGGTCTCCTGCGGCAGCACGACCGTGAGCAGGCCGTTCTTGAGCGAGTTGCCCCGGAAGATGTCCGCGAAGCGGGACGAGATCACGGCTTTGAAGCCGTAGTTCTGCAGCGCCCACACCGCGTGCTCGCGGGACGAGCCGGTGCCGAAGTCGAATCCGGTCACCAGCACGGTCGCCCCGGCGCGCTCGGGCAGGTTGAGAACGAACTTCTCGTCCTTGCGCCAGGCCTCGAAGAGCCCGTCCTCGAAGCCGTTGCGGGTGACCTTCTTCAGCCAGTGGGCCGGGATGATCTGGTCGGTGTCGACGTTGCTGCGGCGCAGCGGGACGGCCCGGCCGGTGTGTGTGGTGAACGCTTCCATCGGTATCAGGCCTCCACGGCGGTACGGGCGTCGGAGTCGGTCAGGTCCGCGGGCGAAGCGAGGTGCCCGAGTACCGCCGTGGCGGCGGCGACCTGCGGCGATACCAGGTGCGTACGGCCGCCCTTGCCCTGCCGTCCCTCGAAGTTGCGGTTGGAGGTGGACGCGGAGCGCTCACCAGGGGCGAGTTGGTCGGGGTTCATGCCCAGGCACATCGAGCAACCGGCGTGCCGCCATTCGGCGCCGGAAGCGGTGAAGACCTTGTCCAGGCCCTCGGCGACGGCCTGCAGGGCGACCCGGACCGAGCCGGGGACGACCAGCATGCGGACGCCGTCGGCCACCTGGCGGCCCTCGACGATGGACGCCGCGGCCCGCAGGTCCTCGATCCGGCCGTTGGTGCAGGAGCCGACGAAGACGGTGTCGACCTTGACCTCGCGCAGCGGCTGGCCCGCGTGAAGTCCCATGTACTCCAGGGCCTTCTCGGCGGCCTGGCGGTCGCTGGGGTCGTCGAACGACGCCGGGTCCGGCACCGAGGCGCTCAGCGGGGCGCCCTGGGCGGGGTTGGTGCCCCAGGTGACGAACGGGGCCAGTGCGGCACCGTCGATGTAGACCTCGTGGTCGAAGACCGCGTCGTCATCGGTGCGCAGGGTCTGCCAGTACTCGACGGCGGCGTCCCAGTCCGCGCCCGTGGGGGCGTGGTCACGGCCCTGCAGATAGTCGAACGTGGTGCGGTCGGGGGCGATCATGCCGGCCCGCGCGCCCGCCTCGATCGACATGTTGCAGACGGTCATCCGGGCTTCCATCGACAGGTTCTCGATGGCCGGGCCGCGGTACTCGATGACATAGCCCTGGCCGCCGCCGGTGCCGATCTTCGCGATGATGGCGAGGATCAGGTCCTTGGCGGTGACATCGGCGGGGAGTTCGCCACCGACGGTGATCGCCATGGTCTTGGGGCGGGCCAGCGGCAGGGTCTGGGTGGCCAGTACGTGCTCGACCTGGCTGGTGCCGATGCCGAACGCGAGCGCGCCGAAGGCGCCGTGCGTCGAGGTGTGGCTGTCGCCGCACACCACGGTGGTGCCGGGCTGGGTCAGACCCAGCTGCGGTCCCACCACGTGGACGACGCCCTGCTCGACGTCACCCAGCGGGTGCAGGCGGACACCGAACTCGGCGCAGTTCTTGCGCAGCGTCTCCAGCTGGGTACGGGAGACCGGGTCGGCGATCGGCTTGTCGATGTCGAGGGTCGGAGTGTTGTGGTCCTCGGTGGCGATGGTGAGATCGGTCCGCCGCACCTGGCGCCCGTTCAACCGCAGACCGTCGAAGGCCTGCGGGCTGGTCACCTCGTGCAGCAGGTGCAGATCGATGTAGAGAAGGTCGGGCTCGCCCTCGGCGCGCCGGACGACATGGTCGTCCCAGACCTTTTCCGCGAGTGTCCTACCCATCGCTGTCCCTCCGACCGGCGTCGCTGCCGGCCAACTCGTCTGATGTGGACTCCGTCCGGTCCCCTGGTTCCGGTCGGCGTCCCTGCCGTGCTTCCCAGCCTGACGCTTTCGCTGGAAAATTGAACTTGCGTTTCACAGTGTGAGACGCGAATATCGTTGCATGGACAACTCTAGCGGCGTCGGCGTTCTCGACAAGGCGGCTCTGGTGCTCAGCGCGCTGGAGTCCGGACCGGCCACCCTGGCCGGGCTTGTCGGCGCCACGGGCCTCGCCCGCCCCACCGCGCACCGCCTCGCGGTCGCGCTCGAACACCACCGGCTGGTCGCCCGTGACATGCAGGGCCGCTTCATCCTGGGCCCCCGGCTCTCCGAGCTCGCCGCCGCGGCGGGCGAGGACCGGCTGCTGGCCACGGCGGGACCGGTTCTCACCCACCTGCGGGACGTGACCGGCGAGAGCGCCCAGCTCTACCGGCGCCAGGGCGACATGCGGATCTGTGTGGCCGCCGCGGAACGGCTGTCCGGACTGCGGGACACCGTGCCGGTCGGCTCGACGCTGCCGATGAAGGCCGGATCCGCCGCCCAGGTCCTGATGGCATGGGAAGAGCCGGAGCGACTGCACCGTGGTCTCCAGGGTGCCCGATTCACGGCCACCGCGCTCTCCGGCGTACGCCGCAGGGGCTGGGCCCAGTCCATCGGCGAGCGGGAGCCGGGCGTCGCCTCGGTCTCCGCGCCGGTGCGCGGGCCCTCGAACCGGGTGGTCGCCGCCGTCTCGGTCTCCGGGCCGATCGAGCGGCTGACCCGGCACCCGGGCCGGATGCACGCCCAGGCCGTCATCGACGCCGCCGGGCGGCTCTCCGAGGCCCTGCGCCGCAACGGCTGAGACCGCTCCTCCCACCACCCGTACCCGAGCGCGCCGGTGCCGGGGGCTCCGTCCAAGCCCCCGGCACCGGCGCGCACCTGTTTCCCCGTACCGGACGTCAGCCACGCCCGGGACGTCCGCCCGGTACGTCAGCTCGCCCGGTAGGCCAGGCGGTCCTTGGCGGTCTCGCCGCGGCGGCCGACCGGAACGACCTCGGTGGCCTCGCCCAGGCCGAACGCCGGCATGTTGACGTAGACCGACTCGTAGCCGCCCGCGGGCACGGCGTAGGTCTCGTGGAAGAAGCCGACCTTGTTCTTCCCCGCCCGCACCCGCTGGTTGAAGGCCGCCCACGCCGGACGGTGCTCGCCGTCCTGCGCCGAGGCGTAGGCGATCAGCTGCTCACGCGATTCCCAGTACTGGGTCACCTCGAAGACCCGCGGCATGCCCAGGTGGACCCGGAAGCCCAGCAGCCCTCTCTCCTTCTCCCGCGACAGCTCCTTGAGCATCCGCGGCATCGCCTTCAGCACCGGCCACCAGCTGCGCAGGGCCCGGAAGTTGTTGATCCGCATCCCGATGAGAAAGACGACGACCTCACCCTCCGCGGCGGCGGTGGTCCGGCCTTCGATCAGTTCGGCGCTCATGGTGGCTCCCCGGTTCGATATGTTGGATAGCTGGACTATCCATGGTTGGATAGTGCCACTCTCCAACGAAGGGGGCAAGAGGATGAGGTTCGCGGAACTGAGTGAACGCAGCGGACTCCCGGCCGCCACGATCAAGTACTACCTACGGGAGCAACTGCTGCCCCCCGGCCGCCGGATCACCGCCACCCAGGCGGAGTACGGCGACGACCATCTGCGCCGGCTGCGTCTCGTCCGGGCCCTGATCCAGGTCGGGAAGATGCCGGTGGCCACCGCGCGCCAGGTGCTGGCGGCGGTCGAGGACGAGTCGCTGGACCAGAACACGCGGCTGGGTGCCGCCGTCTGGGCGCTGCCGCAGGGTCCGAAGCCGGTCGAGGACGATCCGGCGACCGCGGTCGCCCGGCACGAGGTGGAGCTGCTCATGCGGCGGCTCGACTGGAAGGAGTGCCTGGACGCAGGCGAGGGGGCGCCCGCCTGGGGAACGCTCGTGGTGGCGGTCTCGGCGCTGGTCCGGCTCGGATATCCGTGTGACGCCGACGACTTGGCGCCGTACGCCCGGGCCGCGGCCCAACTGGCCGTCACCGACCTGGATCTCGTGGAGGGGTTCAGCACCCCCCTCGAACAGGTCGAGGCGGCGGTCGCGCTCACGGTGCTCTACGAGCCGGTGCTGCTGAGCCTGCGCCGGCTGGCCGAGGCCGAGGAGTCCAACCGCCGCTTCGGCACGGGAGATTGAGCGCCGGCCCGGCGGGGCGCGGGACCCGGCGAACGGGGCGCCGGGCACAGCAAAGAGGCCCTCCGCCGTGGCGGAGGGCCTCTTCGATACGTACCCCCGACCGGATTCGAACCGGCGCTACTGCCGTGAGAGGGCAGCGTGCTAGGCCGCTACACAACGGGGGCTCGCACTTGCTTCAACATACGCGGTACTGCGCTGGGGTACCAGGACTCGAACCTAGACTAAGGGAACCAGAAACCCTCGTGCTGCCAATTACACCATACCCCATGGTGTGTCAAGTACCCCCGACCGGATTCGAACCGGCGCTACTGCCGTGAGAGGGCAGCGTGCTAGGCCGCTACACAACGGGGGCCCTAGCGATCCTGCATCGTCACGGTCAGGTGCGACCTGAAGGCGACGGAGAGAAGGATCTGTACCCCCGACCGGATTCGAACCGGCGCTACTGCCGTGAGAGGGCAGCGTGCTAGGCCGCTACACAACGGGGGCTCGCACTTGCTTTGTACTGCGCTGGGGTACCAGGACTCGAACCTAGAATAAGGGAACCAGAAACCCTCGTGTTGCCAATTACACCATACCCCACCAAAACACAACCCCCTGGCCGGGGGTTTGTTTGATGTTGCGCTTCCGGCCTGGCCTTTCGGCCCGGTTGGGCGGCGCAGGAAGAACATTACCCGATGGGGGACGGGGCTCCAAAACCGGTATTCGCAGCCAGTAGCGCGGGCAGCTCCGCCAGTCCGATGATCCTTCGCAGGTCCGACGGGATATCCGGTCCCGCGGCGGTGCCCCGGCGGTCCAGCCAGATGCCGAAGAGGCCCGCCTCGTCCGCCCCCCGGGCGTCGATCTCGGGCTGGTCGCCGACGTAGGCCACCTCGCCGGGCGGCAGGCCCAGCGCCGCGCAGCCCGCCAGGAACGCCCCGGCGGCGGGCTTGCTCACGCCGAGTTCCGCCGCGCACAGCAGCACCTCGAAATGGTCCCGCAGCCCCAGCGTGCGCAGCTTGCGCTCCTGGTGGACGGTGCTGGCGTTCGACAGAACTCCCTGCCGGTAGCGGGGCGCCAGCGCCGCCACGGCGGGCGAGGCGTCCGGGAACAGGGCCCAGGCGGCCTCGTAGTGGGCGACGTAGCGGTGGAACCAGGCGGACGCCTCAGCGTCGCTCAGCGGCTCGCCCAGGAACTCGCGGACCCGGTCGCGGCGCTGGCCCTCGTAGTCGACGGCTCCGTCCGCGAAACGCTGCCAGTGGCGCACGGTGATCAACTGCCAACGACCGAGGGCCTGACCGGCGGATTCGGATCCGCCGGCCAGGCCCTCGGCCATCACATGCCGCACAAACCCCTGCTCGTCGGCTGTCGTGAAGTCGAACAGGGTGTCGTCCACGTCCCAGAGCACAGCACGGATCGGCATACCGCCAACCCTAGGACGGTGGCCCCGGAGCCGTCAGCCCCAGGACCGGAAACGACCTAGCCGGCGAGCTTCGCCAGTGCGGCGTCGATCCGGGCCAGGGTGCGCTCGCGGCCGAGCACCTCCAGGGACTCGAAGAGCGGCAGTCCGACCGTGCGGCCGGTGACCGCCACGCGGACCGGAGCCTGGGCCTTGCCGAGCTTCAGGCCGTGCTCCTCGCCGGCGGCCAGCACCGCGGCCTTCAGCGACTCCGGGTCGGACCAGTCCGCGTCGGCGAGCTTGGTGCGCGCGGTGCGCAGCAGGGCGTCGGAGCCCTCCTTCATCGCCTTCTGCCAGGACGCCTCGTCCTCGGCCGGCTGGTCCAGGAAGAGGAAGTCGACATTGGCCGTGATGTCCGAGAGGACCTGGAGACGGGTCTGGGCGTACGGGGCGATGGCCTCGAAGGCCGCCTGGTCGAACGCCTCGGGGGCCCAGGGTGCGAACGGCGCCTTCAGCCACGGGGCACAGGCCGACATGAACGTCTTCACGTCCAGCATCCGCAGGTGCTCCGCGTTGATGTGCTCGCACTTCTTCAGGTCGAAGCGCGCCGGGTTCGCGTTGACGTCCGCGATGTCGAAGGCCGCGACCATCTCCTCCATCGAGAAGAGGTCCTGGTCGGCCGAGAGCGACCAGCCGAGCAGCGACAGGTAGTTGAGCAGGCCCTCGGGCAGGAAGCCGCGCTCGCGGTACAGGTTGAGCGAGGACTCCGGGTCGCGCTTGGAGAGCTTCTTGTTGCCCTCCCCCATGACGTACGGGAGGTGGCCGAACGCCGGGGTGGTGCCGTTGCCGACGCCGATCTCGGCGAGGGCGCCGTACAGCGCGATCTGCCGCGGGGTGGAGGACAGCAGGTCCTCGCCGCGCAGCACGTGCGTGATCTCCATCAGCGCGTCGTCGACCGGGTTGACCAGCGTGTAGAGCGGCGCCCCGTTGGCCCGGACGATGCCGAAGTCGGGCACGTTCTCCGGGGTGAAGGTCAGCTCGCCGCGCACCAGGTCGGTGAAGGTGATCGGCGCGTCCGGCATCCGGAAGCGGACGATCGACGTGCGGCCCTCGGCCCGGTAGGCCGCGATCTGCTCGGCGCCGAGGTCACGGCAGTGGCCGTCGTAGCCGGAGGGCTTGCCCGCGGCGCGGGCGGCGGCCCGGCGGGCGTCCAGCTCGGGCGTGGTGCAGTAGCAGTCGTAGGCGTGCCCGGCGTCCTGGAGCTTCTTCGCGACGTCCGCGTAGATGTCCATGCGCTCGGACTGCCGGTACGGGGCGTGCGGGCCGCCGACCTCGGGACCCTCGTCCCAGTCGAAGCCGAGCCAGCGCATCGCGTCGAGCAGCTGCTGGTAGGACTCCTCGGAGTCCCGGGCCGCGTCGGTGTCCTCGATACGGAAGATCAGTTTGCCCTGGTGGTGCCGGGCGAACGCCCAGTTGAACAGGGCGGTGCGGACCAGACCCACGTGCGGGTTGCCGGTCGGCGAGGGACAGAAACGGACGCGTACGGGGGATGCGCTAGCCACGCTTGATCACCTTGTTGGTGAGAGTGCCGATGCCTTCGATGGAGACGGCGACCTCGTCGCCGACGTTGAGCGGTCCGACGCCTGCCGGGGTGCCGGTGAGGATGACGTCGCCCGGGAGCAGCGTCATCGCCTCGGTGATGTGCACGATCAGGTCCTCGATCGAGCGGACCATCTGGCTGGTCCGGCCCGCCTGGCGCAGTTCGCCGTTGACCGTGGCCGTGATGGCCAGGTCGGAGGGGTCCAGATCGGTCTCGATCCAGGGGCCGAGGGGGCACGCGGAGTCGAAGCCCTTGGCGCGGGCCCACTGGCCCTCGGTGCGCTGCGCGTCGCGTGCGGTGACGTCGTTGGCGCAGGTGTAGCCGAGGATGACGTCCTTGACGCGTTCGCGCGGGACCTCGCGGCACAGCCGGCTGATGACGACGGCCAGCTCGGCCTCGTGGTGCACCTCGTTCGAGAACGAGGGGTACACGATCGGGTCACCGGATCCGACCACGGAGGTGGACGGCTTGAAGAAGGCGACCGGGACCGCGGGGACCTCGTTGCCCAGTTCCGCGGCGTGTTCGGCGTAGTTGCGGCCGATGGCGACGACCTTGTTCGGGAGCACCGGCGGAAGGAGCCGGACCTTGCTCAGCGGCACCTTGGTGCCGGAGAGCTCGAACTCGGCGAACGGGATGCCCTTGATGATGTCGAGGACGAGACCGTCGGGGACGGTCGGGTCGCCCTCGACCGCGCCGAAGGCGACATTGCCGTCGATGGAGAACCTGGCGATGCGCACGGGAAGCTGCTGCCCCTCACTGGCCGAAGACTGGATCGGTCCAGGTTAACGTGAGGCCCCGGGCGCACCCTGCTGATTCCGCCGCTGCCCGTGGTTCAGGCGGTGGGCGCGTCCATGAGGATCGTGCGGCGCGGGTTGGCCGTCTGCTGCGGCAGCTCGTCGCCGATGATGTCCTCGGCCGCGATCACCGGGGCCTGCAGCTCCTCGGCATCCTTGAGGTGCATGAGGGTGGTGCGGCGCGGGTTGGCGATCGGGCGGAACAGCATGGTGGTCTTCATGGGGTGTCTGGGCCTCAGGGGGTCGGGGCGCCGGCTGCGACGCGGGTCTGCGGGGTCACCTGGGTGCACTGGTTTACAGAACGATGCCGTGCGTAAAGATCCAGGCTAGTGGCGACAGTTCCCCGATTTACGCGACCCAGGCAACGATCTCGTTGTGATTTTGCTCACGAACTACCCGACATAAAGCCCGAATCGGGCGGTCCGCGCCCCTCCATCAAGCGGACATTACGGGAGTTCGCGGACCTTACCCTCCACCCGGACACGAGCGGTACGCCCTGCCCGGAGCGTCCTTCGGTGCCCAAAAGTTCCAGAATCGCGGGCTTTCTCCGAAACGGACCTGAACACTCTGTGCCCGGACCGACGCAGTCAGTCACTCCTGCCATTGACTGGGCTGCGGCCCTTGTTGGAGATCCTGCACTGTGCTGGAATTCCCCGGACCGCCACATCAATCGAAGCCAGCGCGTCAGGGGGCGCGTACGAGCATCGAGTGGCGGTGAAGGGCATCGTCGGTCATCCCTACTCCGGGATCACCGGGGCCCCCATGACTCGACACCGTCCCGCCGCACGTGCGGGGGACGCCTGGTCCAGAGGTTGCGACGCTAGTGCAGGGACGTTTCAAGAGGGACAGCGGCGCTGCGGGCGACCCGGAGCAGCCCGGCGGAGCCAACAGCGGTCCGTCGCCGCAGCGATCCGACGACGCCGTGAACACCGCGGCCGCCGGACGCTCAAGCACGCACAGCGGCATCGACGCCGGCCGGATCACGGGCGGTGTCGGTAAGCCAGGCCCCCGAATAGCCATGCGCAACTGGAGGATCAGCACCCGTCTGATCTCTCTGCTCGCCCTGCCGGTGGTCGCGGCCACCTCGCTCGGTGCGCTGCGTATCTCCAGCTCGCTGGACAACATCGCCCAGCTCGAGCACATGAAGCAGCTCACCGAGATCACCGAGCACGCGACCGACCTCGCCGGCGCGCTGCAGGAGGAGCGGGACCGCTCCGCGGGTCCGATGTCCTCCGGCACCGGCAAGAGCGACGACGCCGTCGGCGCCTCCCGGGAGACGACCGACCGCTACCGCAAGCTCTTCCAGAGCACCACCGACGACGTCGACCCGAACGACCAGGTCTTCGTCGGTGTCCGCTCCACCCTGCTCGCCATCGAGCAGCAGCTCGGCAGCATCAACGAGATCCGTGACCAGGCCTACCAGCAGCCGCAGTACATCGCGCTGACGGTCAACAAGTACGACTCGCTGATCCAGTCGCTGCTCTCGCTGTCCCAGGACATGGCGCAGGCCACCAGCAACCAGGAAATGATCCGCAGCACCCGCGCGCTGGCCGCGTTCTCCTCCGCCAAGGAGTTCGAGTCCATCCAGCGTGCGGTGATCAGCGCCGCGCTCGCCCCGCAGGGCGGCGTCACGCTCTCGGAGAACGACTGGCAGTACGCGAAGGCCGCCGCGCAGTCCGAGAAGACCGCGCTGACCCGGTTCGGGAAGATCTACGGCGGCGCCGACTCCGTCGAGCTGATGGCCCCCCTCGAGGGCGGCAACGACACGATCAAGAACCACGACACCAACGCCACCCGGATCCTGAACTCCAAGGGCGGCATCAACACCTTCGCGGCCACCGGAGCCACCTACCGCGACTGGGACGACGCCGCCCGGAGCAAGATCCAGGCGATGACCAACATCGAGCGGTCGCTGCTCAACGAGATGCAGCAGCAGGCCCTCAAGCTGCGGGGCGAGGCCCAGCGCCAGGCGATCATCGACGGTGCGATCATCCTGATCGTGCTCGGTGTCGCCGTCGTCGGCGCCTTCATCGTGGCCCGCTCGATGATCCGCTCGCTGCGCCGGCTGCAGGAGACCGCCCAGGACGTCGCCCAGAAGCGGCTGCCCGAGCTGGTCAAGCAGCTGTCGGAGTCCGACCCGCAGGACGTCGACACCTCCGTCGTCTCGATCGGTATCCACAGCCGGGACGAGATCGGCCAGGTGGCCCGCGCGTTCGACGAGGTCCACAGCGAGGCCGTCCGGCTCGCCGCCGAGCAGGCGCTCCTGCGAGGGAACGTCAACGCGATGTTCACCAACCTCTCGCGCCGCAGCCAGGGGCTCATCCAGCGCCAGCTCTCGCTCATCTCCGAGCTGGAGAGCCGCGAGGCGGACCCGGACCAGCTGTCCAGCCTCTTCAAGCTCGACCACCTCGCGACCCGTATGCGCCGGAACGGCGAGAACCTCCTCGTCCTCGCCGGTGAGGAGCCGGGCCGCCGCTGGACCCGCCCGGTCCCGCTGGTCGACGTGCTCCGTGCCGCCGCCTCCGAGGTGGAGCAGTACGAGCGCATCGAGCTCACCTCGGTGCCCGCCGCCGAGGTCACCGGCCGTATCGTCAACGACCTCGTCCACCTGCTCGCCGAGCTGCTGGAGAACGCCACCTCGTTCTCCTCCCCGCAGACCAAGGTAAAGGTCACCGGCCACGCGCTGCCGGACGGCCGGGTGCTCATCGAGATCCACGACACCGGCATCGGGCTCTCGCCCGAGGACCTGTCGGACATCAACGAGCGGCTCGCCAACCCGCCGACCGTGGACGTCTCGGTCTCCCGCCGCATGGGCCTGTTCGTGGTCGGCCGGCTGTCCCTGCGACACGGCATCCGCATCCAGCTGCGCCCGTCGGACTCCGGCGGCACCACCGCGCTCGTCATGCTGCCGGTGGACGTCACGCAGGGCGGCCAGAACGCCAAGAACGCGGCCGCCGGCAAGCGCGGCCCGATCGCGACGGGCATGCCCGGTACGCCCAACGGCCCCGGCGCCCCCGCCACCAACGCCTTCGGTGCCACCGCCGGTCCCGCGGGACAGGTCGGCCGGCCGCCGCAGCGCGGCCAGGTCGCGGGCGGCGGTCAGCGCCCCGCGCTGAACTCCGGCCCGGGCGGCCCGGGCCTCGGTGGCCAGGGCGGTACCGGCACCCGGCGCGGCGGCCAGCAGAACGGCCAGCCGCAGGGCCAGCCGCAGCCGTCGGGACCGAGCTGGGCGCAGGGCGGCCAGCCGCCGCAGGGCCAGCCGCAGCGCAGCGGCAACCCGCAGCAGGGCTTCCCCGCTCTGGCCGAGCGCGGTCCGGCGATGGACGCCCCGCGCGGCCACGAGGACGTGGAGTCCACCGCCAGGTTCGAGCGCCCCGACTTCGACGGTCCGCCGCCCGGCTCACGCCCGGCACCGCAGCAGCAGCCGCAGCCGCGGGGCGACTACCAGCGCCCGAACCCGGGTGCCGGTTCCCGGCAGGACGCCGGTCTGCCGCTCGGCGACCCGTTCTCCCCGACGAACAACCCGTACCCCGCGCCCACCGCGCAGGACGCGGGCCCCGGCGGCTTCCGCTCGGACGTCTTCGGCGGAGCACCGGGCCCGGCCCCGGTACGCGGCGGGGCTCGCCCCGACGGGTACCAGCCGGAGTCCACGGGTGAGTTCCAGCGTCCCGCGCAGCCCGACAACAGCGGCACCGGCGAGTTCCCGCTGCCGGCCGGCCGACAGGGCGGCCCCGGCTACCCCGACGGCCGGACCGACACCGGGCAGTTCCCGGTGGTCGGCACTCCCCCGGTGGACGACCGGTCGCTGACCGAGCCGTACCCGGGCCAGAACGTCCCGGCCCAGGGTCTGCCGCAGCGCGGCGGGCGTCCGGCCGACGGCGGGTTCAACGGCAACCGGCCGCCGCAGCAGGGCCAGCCGTCGCAGAACGGCCAGCAGGGCAACCAGCAGCAGGGGTACCCGCAGCAGGCCAACCGGCAGCCGAACCGCGGTCTCGAGCCGCAGCTGCCGCCGGTCTCCGAGCCGATGGCACTGCCGCCGGCCCCGCCGCGCGGTGACGAGCCCACGCCGATCTTCGCGTCGATCGAGTCCGACTGGTTCCGTACCGGTCAGGCCGAGCGCATGCAGCAGGTGCACGTGGAACGGGCGGCGCCCGCCGCTCCCACCGCGCCCGCGGCTCCGGCCCGTCCCGCTCCGCAGCCGCGGCAGACGCCGCCGGCCCAGCCCCAGCAGCAGCAGCCGCTTCCGGCACAGCCGCAGCAGCAGCCCCAGCGGGCCCGGGCCGAGCAGCCCGCACCGGCTCCGGTCCAGGCGCGGCCGGTCACTCCGGCCCAGCCGACCCAGCCGGCACCCCGGGAGACGCCGAACTGGCGCACCTCTCCCAACGACGAACTCCGGCAGCGGGCCGAACAGGTCCGCGAGCCGTCGGCGGGCGGGGTCACTCCCTCCGGTCTGCCGCGCCGGGTACCCAAGGCCAACCTGGTCGCAGGCGGGGCAACCCCCCAGCAGGCGCCGCAGGGCGGTCCGCAGGTCTCCCGGGCACCCGACGATGTGCGCGGCCGTCTGACCAACCTCCGGCGCGGCATCCAGCAGGGCCGCGATACAGCAAATGGCAACACCGACGGCCGGGGCTTCGGCACGAATAACCAGGAGCGTTAGTTGAGTGCGATGAGCCAGGCGGCACAGAATCTGAACTGGTTGATCACCAACTTCGTGGACAACACCCCTGGGGTGTCCCACACGGTGGTGGTCTCCGCCGACGGCCTGCTGCTCGCGATGTCCGAGGGTTTCCCTCGTGACCGCGCCGATCAGCTCGCCGCCGTCGCCTCCGGCCTGACCTCGCTCACCGCCGGAGCCTCCCGCATCTTCGAAGGCGGCGCCGTCAACCAGACGGTCGTCGAGATGGAACGCGGATTCCTCTTCATCATGTCCGTCTCCGAGGGTTCGTCGATCGCCGTACTCGCTCACCCCGAGTGCGACATCGGCCTCGTCGGATACGAGATGGCCCTGCTGGTCGACCGGACCGGGACCGTCCTCACCCCCGACCTCCGCTCCGAACTCCAGGGCAGCCTGATGCACTGACTGCTCTGATCACGCTTTCACCGCACGATGCGTACTTCCTGCACCGAGACCGTTTTGCCCGGACACGGAGGACCCTCATGACCCCGCCACCCGCCTCGCCGGGCCCGTACGGCGCGTCCCACCACGCGCCGTACGGGGATGAAGGCGACCAGCCGCTGGTGCGGCCGTACGCCATGACCGGTGGCCGTACCCGGCCGCGCTACCAGCTCGCCATCGAGGCACTGGTCAGCACCACGGCCGATGCGGGCCAGTACCAGGGGCTGCTCCCCGAACACCAGCGGATCTGCCACCTCTGCCGGGAGATCAAGTCGGTCGCGGAGATCTCCGCGCTGCTGGGATTCCCGCTCGGCGTGGCCCGCATTCTCGTGGCCGACCTCGCAGAGGCCGGCATGGTCGCTATTCACCAGCCGGGCAGTGGCGAGGCCGGCGGACAGCCTGATGTGACACTGCTCGAAAGGGTGCTCAGTGGACTTCGCAAGCTCTAGACCGCAACCGCAGGCGGCTTACGGCCCGCCTGTGGCCCGGTCCACCACCTCGGCCAAGATCGTGGTGGCGGGCGGCTTCGGCGTGGGCAAGACCACGTTCGTCGGCGCGGTCTCGGAGATCAACCCGCTGCGCACGGAGGCCGTCATGACCTCCGCGTCGGCCGGGATCGACGACCTCAGCCACGTCCAGGACAAGACGACCACCACGGTGGCGATGGACTTCGGCCGCATCACCCTCGATGACGACCTGATCCTGTACCTGTTCGGTA
Organism: Streptomyces sp. RKAG337; assembly: GCF_023701715.1. Lineage (NCBI taxonomy): Bacteria > Bacillati > Actinomycetota > Actinomycetes > Kitasatosporales > Streptomycetaceae > Streptomyces > Streptomyces sp. RKAG337. Next base: position 1,980,813 of record NZ_JAJOZA010000001.1, read on the forward strand.
CGCCGGGCCAGGACCGCTTCTGGTTCATGTGGGACGACCTGGTGCGGGGCGCGATCGGCGCCGTCGTGCTGGTCGACACCCGCAGGCTGGCGGACTGTTTCCCGGCCGTGGACTACTTCGAGAACAGCGGCCTGCCGTTCGTCGTCGCCCTCAACGGTTTCGAGGGCCACCAGCCCTACCGGCCGGAGGAAGTACGCGAGGCGCTGCAGATCGGGCCCGAGGCTCCGATCATCACCACGGACGCCCGCCACCGCGGCGAGGCGAAGAGCGCGTTGATCACGCTCGTGGAGCACGCATTGCTGGCTCGACTCAAGTAAGCCTTCATGGTTGCCAGTTGTCCCCAGGACCGGCTGTGTCATTTGACACGGCCGGTTCTTGCGTTCATAACGTTTCGACAGAGAATCGACGGGTGACGAACACCCCCCGCGCTCGACTGGTTCCGTTGCGGTGATGCAGACCGTGCGGTTTGGCACCGCAAAGAGCTTATGCCCTATTTATGTGAGCGTGTTCGAGTGTTCGTTGCACTTTGTACGACGTTTGGCTAGTACCCCCATGACGTGCTGAAATTCGCAGAACCCGAGAGTAGTAACGGCACTTTGCTGTGTTGTCGCCGAGAGGTTGTTGGTCAAGTGAGGGACACGAGGCGAGCAGAGCCGGGCTCCGCGGATGGCCCCCGGGGCAATTTCACGCCGCCCCAGCGGTACGAGGGCGTGCCCGACGCGACCGCTGTCGCCACACCGGAGCCTGCCGGATCCGGCAGCCGTTTCGCGGTGCGCAACTGGCGGGTGGCCACCAGGCTGAACGCCATCCTCCTCATCCCGGTTCTCGTCGCCCTCGTCATGGGCGGCTTCACCGTGCAGAACTCCGTGCACACGTGGCAGCAGGCGGACGCCGCCAAGCGCACCGCCATCCTGGTGCGCGCGGCAGCCGGCTACAGCCACGCCTTGATCAACGAACGTGACATCACGGTCGTTCCACTGGTGCAGGGCAGGCGTGACGACCCGGTCGTGACGGGGGCCTACGCGGCCACCGACGCCGCCGCCCAGGTCTTCAACGAAGCCGTCGACCAGATGCCCGCCTCCGCCTCGCTGGAGCGCCGCGTGGAGGGCTTCCGCAAGGCGGAGCCCAGCCTGCAGGCCATCCGCAAGGCCGCCTACACCCGGCAGCTGCCCGACAAGCAGACCGAAGAGGCGTACGTCAGCGTGCAGCACCCGCTGATGGAGCTCTCCAACGAGCTGAGCCTCGGCACCGGGAACATCACCAGCTACGGCCGTACCCTCTACGCCATCTCGCTGGCCAAGGCCGCCGAGTCGCTGAGCCGCTCCATCGGCATGCACATCCTGGTCGAGGGCCAGGTGCCGGCCAAGGAGCGCAAGCTCCAGCAGACCGCCCTCACCTCGTACCTCTATCTGCAGGGCATCGCGCTCCAGGAGTACAGCGGTGGCGGTACCCCCGCCGACGCCCAGCACCTGAAGGACGCGCAGGCCGCGGCACAGAAGAAGGGCGCCGAGCAGCTCACGGCCGCCGCCTCCCAGGCCGAGCAGGCCGGGCAGACCTTCGTGCCGCCGCCGTCGATCGAGAAGATGGTCGCCGAGATCGCCGGGGACAAGTCGGCGAAGGAGCTGCGGGCCGAGGGCATCACGCCGGAGAGCTGGTTCGCCAGCAACACGCTGGCCTTCGACTCCTACCGGACCGTCGAGCAGAACCTCGCCGAAACGGCCGTGGGCGACGCCGAGACCATCTCCTCCAGCGCCAAGACCGACGCGATCATCAACGCGGCCATCGTGGTCCTCGCCCTGATCGTCGCCTTCATCATCGCGGGCATGATGGCCCGCAACATGAGCCGCAGCATGCGCAAGCTGCGCAACGCCGCCTTCGACGTCGCGGAACAGCGGCTGCCGGGGCTGGTCGACCAGCTGTCGCGCACCGACCCGGGCCGGGTGGACACCACCGTCCAGCCCATCCCGATCACCAGCCACGACGAGATCGGTGAGGTCGCCCGCGCCTTCGACCAGGTGCACCGCGAGGCCGTCCGGCTCGCCGCCGAGCAGGCTCTGCTGCGGGGCAACGTCAACGCGATCTTCACCAACCTCTCGCGCCGGAACCAGGGCCTCATCCAGCGGCAGCTCACGCTGATCACCGAGCTGGAGAACAACGAGGCGGACCCGGACCAGCTCGAGAACCTGTTCAAGATGGACCACCTCGCCACCCGTATGCGGCGCAACGGTGAGAACCTGCTGGTCCTCGCCGGCGAGGAGCCGGGCCGCCGCTGGAACCAGCCGGTCCCGCTCGTCGACGTGCTGCGCGCGGCGGCCTCCGAGGTGGAGGCGTACGAGCGCATCGAGCTGGTCGGGATACCGGAGACGGACATCCACGGCACCGCCGTGACCGACCTCGTGCACCTGCTGGCCGAGCTGCTGGAGAACGCCACCACGTTCTCCTCGCCGCAGACCAAGGTGCGGGTCACCGCGACCCGGCTGCCGGACGGCCGCGTCATGGTCGAGATCCACGACAAGGGCATCGGCCTGACCGCCGAGGACTTCGCCGACATCAACCACAAGCTGGCCGACCCGCCGACCGTGGACGTCGCGATCTCCCAGCGCATGGGCCTGTTCGTGGTCGGCCGGCTCGCCGACCGGCACGGTGTCCGCGTCCAGCTGCGCCCCTCGGGCGAGCAGGCCGGCACCACGTCGCTCGTCATGCTGCCGGAGCCGATCACCCACGGTGGTGGCGGCGAGGAGCAGCTGCCCGAGGACGACGACACGGACTTCACCGTGTCGCGCATCGTCCCCGAGCACTCGACCGCCGAGTTCGGCTACCAGCCGACCGCCGCCGAGCTGGGCTTCGACGACTCCCAGTACGAGCGGTCGGACGAGTCCGCGTTCACGGCCTCCGGCGCCCCCGGGCAGCTCGACCCCGTCGGCCGCTCGCTGCAGCGCGAGGAGCGCCGTGCCCAACTGGAGGCCTCGGCCTCGGAACGGCCGGAAGACGTCGCGATGTTCGGCGACGACATCCCGCGGCAGCGGGGACAGCAGAACCAGCAGGGGTACGAGCCGCAGTACGACGGCGGCTACGCCCCGGGCCAGGACTTCCAGGGCCAGGGCTACCCGGCGCAGGACTTCCAGGGGCAGGACTTCGGCGGGCAGGACTTCGCCGGTCAGCCGGAGTACAACGGGCAGGCCGACCAGTACGGTGCGCAGCCCGCGTACCAGCAGCCGTCGTCCTACGAACCGGAGTGGCAGCAGGACTTCCCCGTCCAGCCCGCACCTTCCGGACCTCCCGCCCCACCCGTGCTGGACGACTGGGCGCAGCCCGTCGCCCAGCCGGATCAGCAGGCGCCGGATTCCGTTCCCGGGACCCCCTTCGGGGCGCCGGAGAGCGTAGGCTCCCCCTCGCTGACGGATGCCGGCCTGCCACGCCGCGACCGGCAGTGGCCGCAACCGGACCAGGTGGCGGCGGAGCCGGCGGTCCAGCCGGTCCCCCAGCCCGATCCGGAGCCGGAGCAGGCGCCGGAAGAGGCCGAGACCGACTGGCGTTCCCAGAACGACCAGCACTGGCAGCGGGCCGAACAGGTCCGCGAACCCAAGGCGGGTGGGGTAACCCCCTCCGGCCTGCCCCGTCGAGTACCCAAGGCCAACCTGGTCGCGGGTACCGCACAGCAGACTCCGCAGGGCGGCCCACAGGTCTCCCGCGCGCCGGAGGACGTCCGCGGCCGGTTGAGCAATCTGCGCCGTGGCGTCCAGCAGGGACGCACTGCGGGAACTGACACGAACGGCCAGGCCCCCGACAATCACTACGGTGGCCCTCAGAACCAGGAGCGTTAGTTGAGTCCGATGAGCCAGGCGGCACAGAATCTGAACTGGTTGATCACCAACTTCGTGGACAACACCCCTGGGGTGTCCCACACGGTGGTGGTCTCCGCCGACGGCCTGCTGCTCGCGATGTCCGAGGGTTTCCCTCGTGACCGCGCCGACCAGCTCGCCGCCGTCGCCTCCGGCCTGACCTCGCTCACCGCCGGAGCCTCCCGCATCTTCGAAGGCGGCAGCGTCAACCAGACGGTCGTGGAGATGGAACGCGGATTCCTCTTCATCATGTCCGTCTCCGACGGTAGTTCGCTGGCCGTACTCGCTCACCCCGAGTGCGACATCGGCCTCGTCGGGTACGAGATGGCCCTGCTGGTCGACCGGACCGGGACCGTCCTCACCCCCGACCTCCGCTCCGAACTTCAAGGCAGTTTGCTCAATTAGCAGTCTTCTCAACTAGGTGCCTGCTCAACTAACGGACAGGCGTGCGGGCGCGTCCCCGTACCCATAGGGTGCGGGAACGCAGCCCCCACAACCTTCATCAGGAGGAGGAACCGTGACAACGCCACCAGGCGGAGATCCGTACGGCAGCCAGCAGCAGCAGCCGCCTCTGAACCGTTACAACTTCCCCTCGGCTCCTACTCCTGACCCCGAGCCCCGCTACCGCCAGCCCCGGATCCAGCCGTACGATCCGCCGCAGGCGCCGGCGCGGCCCGGTCGGCAGCGCGCCCAGACCCCTTCCGGGCTGGTGCGGCCGTACGCCATGACCGGGGGCCGGACCCGGCCGCGCTACCAGCTCGCCATCGAGGCACTGGTCAGCACCACGGCCGACCCGGTGCAGCTGCGGGGCCAGTTGCCGGAGCACCAGCGGATCTGCATTCTCTGCCGGGAGATCAAGTCGGTGGCGGAGATCTCCGCGCTGCTGTCGATCCCTCTCGGCGTCGCCCGTATTCTCGTCGCCGACCTGGCCGAGGCCGGGCTGGTCGCCGTCCACCAGCCCGGTGGCGACGAGTCCGCGGGTGGTCAGCCAGAAGTGACATTGCTTGAAAGGGTGCTCAGTGGACTTCGCAAGCTCTAACGGGGCGACCCGCTCCACGACCTCCGCGAAGATCGTGGTGGCGGGCGGGTTCGGCGTGGGCAAGACCACGTTCGTCGGTGCCGTCTCGGAGATCAACCCGCTGCGCACCGAAGCTGTGATGACCTCCGCGTCGGCCGGCATCGACGACCTGACGCACGCGCCCGACAAGACCACGACCACCGTGGCGATGGACTTCGGCCGCATCACGCTGGACGAGGACCTGATCCTGTACCTGTTCGGCACCCCGGGCCAGGACCGCTTCTGGTTCATGTGGGACGACCTGGTGCGCGGCGCGATCGGCGCCGTCGTCCTGGTGGACACCCGGCGGCTCGCGGACTGTTTCCCGGCCGTGGACTACTTCGAGAACAGCGGCCTGCCGTTCGTGATCGCGCTCAACGGCTTCGACGGCCACCAGCCGTACGGCCCCGAGGAGGTGCGCGAGGCCCTGCAGATCGGGCCCGAGGCACCGATCATCACCACGGACGCCCGCAACCGCGGTGAGGCGAAGTCCGCGCTGATCACCCTGGTGGAGCACGCGCTGATGGCGCGCCTGCGCTGAGCATCCCCCTGGACGCGAGAACGCCGGGCCGCCCCTACGGGGGCGGCCCGGCGTTTCTGTCGTTCCGGCGGGATCAGCCCTGCCAGCTGTGCGAGCTGCGGAAGCCCGGGGTGCGCTCCAGGCGGCGCCAGCCGGCCGTGGAGCGGGGCTGCTCGTAGCTGGTGGCGGCGTGGCCGTTGGCGGCGGCGCGGGCCAGCAGGACCGCGGTGAGCGCCGCGAGCTCCTCGGCGCTGGCGTGGCCCTTCTCGACGCGGACCAGGGTGTCGGGGGTCACGGTGTCGGGGGCCAGGGTCTCGGCGGGAGTACTCAAGGTGGTCTCCATTACTGCGGCGGGTTGCCGTGCTTGCGCGACGGCAGGTCTGCGTGCTTGGTCCGGAGCATCGCCAGCGAGCGGATGAGCACCTCGCGGGTGTCGGCCGGGTCGATGACGTCGTCCACCAAACCGCGTTCCGCGGCGTAGTAGGGGTGCATCAGTTCGGCCTTGTACTCCTTGACCATGCGGGCACGCATGGCCTCGGGGTCGTCGGCCTCGGCGATCTGCTTGCGGAAGATGACATTGGCGGCACCTTCGGCGCCCATCACCGCGATCTCGTTGGTGGGCCAGGCGTACGTGAGGTCGGCCCCGATGGACTGGGAGTCCATGACGATGTAGGCGCCGCCGTAGGCCTTGCGCAGGATCAGCGAGATCCTCGGCACGGTGGCGTTGCAGTACGCGTAGAGCAGCTTCGCTCCGTGCCGGATGATCCCACCATGCTCCTGGTCGACGCCCGGCAGGAAGCCGGGTACGTCCAGGAGAGTGATGAGCGGGATGTTGAAGGCGTCGCACATCTGGACGAAACGCGCGGCCTTTTCGGACGCCGCGATGTCCAGGACGCCCGCCATGCTGTTGGGCTGGTTGGCGATGATGCCGACCACCTGGCCGTCCAGCCGGGAGAGCGCGACGATGATGTTGGTGGCCCACCGCTCGTGGATCTCCAGGTACTCGCCCTCGTCGACGATCTCCTCGATGACCTTGCGCATGTCGTACGCGCGGTTGCCGTCGGCCGGCACGAGGTCCAGCAGGACGTCGCCGCGGCGGTCGGCCGGGTCGGAGGTCTCGGTGGCGGGCGGGTTCTCCCGGTTGTTCTGCGGGAGCAGCGAGAGCAGGTAGCGGACCTCTTCGAGGCAGTGCTGCTCGTCGTCGTAGGCGAAGTGCGAGACGCCGGAGATCTCGGAGTGGACGTCGGCGCCGCCGAGCCCGTTCTGGGTGATCTTCTCGCCGGTCACGGCCTGGACGACGTCCGGTCCCGTGATGAACATCTGCGAGGTCTCGCGGACCATGAAGACGAAGTCGGTGAGCGCCGGGCTGTAGGCCGCGCCGCCCGCGCACGGGCCGAGCATGACCGAGATCTGCGGGATGACACCCGAGGCCCGGGTGTTGCGCTGGAAGATGCCGCCGTAGCCGGCGAGCGCCGAGACGCCCTCCTGGATACGGGCGCCGGCGCCGTCGTTCAGCGACACCAGCGGGGCGCCCGAGGAGATGGCCATGTCCATGATCTTGTGGATCTTGGTGGCGTGCGCCTCGCCGAGCGCGCCGCCGAAGATCCGGAAGTCATGGGCGTAGACGAACACGGTCCGGCCGTGGACGGTGCCCCAGCCGGTGATGACACCGTCGGTGTACGGCTTCTTCGCCTCCAGGCCGAAGCCCGTGGCGCGGTGCCGGCGCAGCGGCTCGACCTCGTTGAAGGAGCCCTCGTCCAGCAGCAGCGCGATCCGCTCGCGTGCGGTCAGCTTGCCCTTGGCGCGCTGCGCCTCGGTCGCCCGCTCGCTGGGGCCGCGCAGGACCTGCTCGCGGATCGCGCGAAGCTCGGCCACGCGCCCGCGAGCGTCGTTCACCTCGACGGGCACCTCTTCCAGAAAGCTCATGTATCGACAGTACGAGCGGGACCCCCGCGAACGGGGGGTCCACTTCGTACAGTGTCCGCTCCGACTTCATGGCGGGTATCGACAGAACCAAAGAAGGAGCGGGCCCCGCGCATGGCACGCGGGACCCGGTTTTTTGTACCTTTCGCCCTACCGTCCGGCGACCGCCGCGGCCAGCGCGAGGATCCGGCGGGCGTCCTCGACGTGCAGGTTCTCGATCATCCGGCCGTCGACCGTGACCACGCCGCGCCCCTCTGACGTGGCCTGATCGAAGGCTTCGATGATCCGGCGGGAGTGTGCGACCGCATCGTCTGAGGGTGCGAAGAGCCGGTTGCAGGGCTCCAGCTGCTTCGGGTGGATCAGGGTCTTGCCGTCGAATCCGAACTGGCGCCCCTGGAGGCACTCGGCCTCGAAGCCCGCCAGGTCCTGTACGTCGTTGTAGACACCGTCCAAGATGGTCTTGCCGGTGGCGCGGGCGGCGAGCAGCGCCAGCGACAGACCGGTCAGCAGCGGCGCCCGGCCGGGGACGTGCTCGGCGTGCAGCTCCTTGGCCAGATCGTTGGTGCCCATCACCAGCACGGTCAGCCGCTCGCTCGCGGCGGCGATGGCGCGGGCGTCGAACATCGCCCGCGGCGTCTCGATCATGGCCCAGATCGCGGTGCGGTCGGGGGCACCGGCCGCCTCCAGTGCGCGCTCGACGGCCCGTACGGTCTCCGGGGAGTCGACCTTGGGGACGACGACGGCGTCCGGGCCGGCCTCGGCGGCGGCGCGCAGGTCGTCGGCGTGCCAGGCGGTGTCCGGGGCGTTGACCCGGATCGTCACCTCGCGGTAGCCGTACTCCCCGGACGCGGCGGCGGCCGCGACGCGCTTGCGTGCGTCGGCCTTGGCGTCCGGCGCGACGGAGTCCTCGAGGTCGAGGATGAGCGCGTCGGTGGGGAGGGTCTTGGCCTTCTCCAGCGCGCGTTCGTTGGCCCCGGGCATGTAGAGCACGGAGCGGCGGGGGCGGAGGGTGCTGTCCGTCATGGTCGTCACTCCTTCTCTGCCGCGGCGTACGCCTCGGCGAGCTCGGGGTCGCGGGCGGCGAGGGTGTCGGCCAGTTCGGAGACCACCAGGCACTGCTTGTACGTCGCGTCGTCCTGCATCTTGCCGTCGATCATGACGGCGCCGGTGCCGTCGCCCATCGCGTCGATCACCTTGCGGGCCCAGGCGACATCGGCCGGGGCGGGCGAGAAGACCTTCTTGGCGATGGCGATCTGCACCGGGTGCAGGCTCCAGGCGCCGACGCAGCCGAGCAGGAAGGCGTTCCGGAACTGGTCCTCGCAGGCGAGGGTGTCGCGGATGTCGCCGAAGGGCCCGTAGTACGGCAGGATCCCGTGCGCCGCGCACGCGTCGACCATGCGGGCGATCGTGTAGTGCCACAGGTCCTGCTGGAACGTGGCGCGCGGGGCGTCGGCGTCGGACGGGTTCGGGTCCTCCCTGACCAGGTAGCCGGGGTGGCCACCGCCGACCCGGGTGGTCTTCATCCGGCGGCTGGCGGCGAGGTCGGCCGGGCCCAGCGAGATGCCCTGCATGCGGGGGCTGGCGCCGGCGATCTCCTCGACGTTCGCGACACCGGTCGCGGTCTCCAGGATGGCGTGCACCAGGATCGGCCGCGTGATGCCGGCCTTCGCCTCCAGCTGCGCCAGCAGCCGGTCGACGTAGTGGATGTCCTCGGCGCCCTCGACCTTGGGCACCATGATGACGTCGAGCTTGTCGCCGATCTCGGTGACCAGGGTGAGCAGGTCGTCCAGCGCCCACGGCGAGTCCAGGCTGTTGATCCGCGTCCACAGCTGGGTGTCGCCGAACTCCGTCGCCTTGGCGATCTTCACGAGCCCGTTCCGGGCGGCCTCCTTGCGGTCGGCCTGGACGGCGTCCTCCAGGTTGCCCAGCAGCACGTCCACCTGGGGCGCGATGGAGGGGACCTTGGCAGCCATCTTCTCGTTGCCCGGATCGAAGAAGTGGATCATCCGCGAGGGCCGGAACGGCACCTCCCGTACCGGGGCCGGAGCCCCTACGGCCAGCGGGCGGAAGAAGTCCTTCGCGGAACGCATGCGGTCTCCCGGATGTCGGTCGAGGGTGGGGAGGAGCGTACGGCGATCACCCTACGGCCACCACTGCCGCACGTTACCGGCCAGTAGGTGTGCCGTTGGTCACCGCGTGTCAGCGGCCCGACCGTAAGCCCTGGCCAGCGCTCTCCGGCCCGCGCTCCCTACTCCGTACTCGTACCCATGCCCGTGCCGGGAATCCAGCGCATCGTCATGTCCGGCAGGTTCTCCATGTTGCGGCTGCCGTCGTTGGTGTCCAGGACGGTGAAGCCGTGCCGCTCGTAGAACGCGCGGGCGCCGGTGTTGGCCTGGAAGACGTGCAGCGACAGGCCGTCGGGGCTGTTGCGCCGCACCTCGCCGAGGAGCGCCGAGCCGACGCCCCGGCGGCGGGCCTCCGGCCGCAGGTACAGCTGCTCCAGCATGTCGCCCTCCAGCGCGGCGTAGCCGAGCACCTCACCGTAGGAGTCGACCGCCACCCAGGCCTGGCCCTCGGTGAGCACGATGTTCTCCACCCACCACGCGACCTCCTCCAGGCTCCGCTTCTGCGGCGGGAGGTACGGCATGGTGCTCGCGCGTGACGCCATGTGGATCTCGGCGATGACCACCGCGTCCGCGATGTCCGCGGGCCGGATCTCCAGCCTGCCGTTGTACCGGCCGGTGGGCGTGTGGTCCTGCGTCCTGTCATCCGTCACGCGGGCACCTTACGAGCAAGCTGCCCGCGTGAACGAATCATTTAGGCCGCGTGTCACGCCAGAGTCACCGTGGCGCGGTGGGTCGCCCCGGTGGTGCCCGGCGCGATGGTGAGCCGCAGCGAGGCCCCGGTGCCGGTGACGGTGACCGTGGCGTCCTTCGCGGTGACGGCGGACACCGGCCGGTTCCAGGTGATGTCCAGCGAGGCGCCGGACCGCGGTGGCTCCGAGACGCAGACCGTCGCCGTGCTGCCGCTGACGCGGATCATGACGCAGGCCGGGATCGAGGCGGTGACGCCGCCGACGGTGCCCGCCGACCAGAAGTTGATCCCGGTGAACCCCAGCGACGGCACCGCGACGCCCTGCTGCGCGGCGGTGTTGGCGAGGGTCACCAGCCAGCCGGTGGCGGCGGCGCGGGCCGCGGTGGCCGCGGCGGTCGCGCCCGGCATGACGAGGTAGGCGTAGGAGGCGTTGGTCGGGTTCACCCCGTGGTCGAGCCAGAGGGTGAGGTAGCGGCGGGTCAGCGCGTCGGTCGTGCCGCCGGTGTTGATGGCGGCCCAGGTGCCGGTGCGCGCCTCGCGCACCGCCTTCACCGTCGCTCCCCCGCCGCCCGGGAAGACATAGCCGCCGAAGCCGGTGATCCGGGCCCAGGTGGTGCCGGCCAGCGTCGCGGACCAGCCGAGCGCCGTGGACTGCGTGGTGCCGTTGACGGCGAGCCCGTGGGTGCCGGTCGCGCCGAGGTTGCGGTTCTCGACGACGGTCTCGACGGCCGTGCCGTCGGTGCTGGTGATGCCCGCGCCGAGACAGACGACCGTGTCGTCCAGACAGAACCAGGACTTGCGGGCGGTCATCGTGCTCGACAGGCCCTTGAGGTGCTGGCCGACCGCCGCGAACACCCCGTCCGTGGCGCCGCCGACCCAGGTCGTATCCGGCCGCGCCGCGCCCCACGCGCCGCCCGCCCCGTCCGCGAGTGCCTTCTTCGACACCGTGGTGCCGGGCAGCCGGTACGGGTCGACGGTGGGCCAGAAGGCGTCGCTGTACTGGCCGTTGCCGTAGGTGGAGCCCCACCAGGAGAGCATGCCCGAGCCGGTGTGCCAGCCCCGCAGGTTCTCGCCGTTGCCGTTCTCGTAGTACGTGATGCGCTTCGAGGCCATGCCGATCGACGCGGCCCAGTCGGCGCGGCGGTGCACGGCCCGGTCCATGCCGGGGAAGAGCCGGTGCGCGACCGGTTCCGGCACCGCGGTCACCGCGCTGTCGGCGATGGCCTCCAGCCGGGCGAGGTCGGCTATGCCGAGCTTGGCGTCCGCCAGCACCGGGCTGTAGTAGTCGCGCTGGATCCAGCCCTTGACCAGCCCCTGCCAGCGGGTCCGCTCGGCGGCGCTCGCACCCTCGGCGAGCAGCGCGATGTGGGCGAGCAGCGGGTGGCCGCGCCGGTGGTCGTCGCCCTGGATGCGGGTGGGATCGGTGGTGGCGATGCCCCGGCTGATGGCGCGCCCGGAGACGGCGTCCATGACCAGGCCGTTGTAGAGGAAGGGCGCGTACGCCTTCTCGACCGAGTCCAGGATGATCTGCCGGTTCGGGTCGGTGACCGCCCAGGTGGAGCCGGCGAGCAGGGCGAACAGCCGTGCCAGGCCGTCGATCTGCACCTCGCCGTAGGAGCCGGTGTACGCGACGTAGGTGTGCTGGACGAACGAGCCGTCGGCGTACAGCCCGTCGCCGGTCGTCACGTACGGGAAGACCGGCGACAGCGCGTCGCGGGCCAGCACCAGCTTCGCCGCCGACTTGCCCAGCACGCCCCGGGTGGCGATGACCCGGCACAGGTCGACGCGGTTCGCGCCGGTGCTGGTGCCGGTGTACGAAGCGACGGCGGAGTCCGGCACGAAGTGGTCGACGGCCCGCAGGTAGGAGGCGGTCCGGTCGGCGCTCAGCTCGTCGTAGGCGACGGTCACCGTGTCGAGCAGCAGCCGGGGGCTGCCGATCTGCCAGTCCCACCAGTTGGGGAGGAACGGCGTGGTGTTCTCGTTGTAGACCTCCCCGTAGAGGTGGTCCAGGCCCTCGACGACGGCCGCGATCATCTCGGCATCGGCGGTGGAGCCGGTAGCGGGCTGGGCCCAGGCCTGCGCCATCTCGTTGAGCCGGGCGTAGCTGCCGGTGATGGAGGCGGTGCTGCTCAGCGGCTGGTCGGGCCAGAGCGATCCGGTGGCCGGGGCCATGGACGCCAGCGAGGTGCGCGCGGCGGTGCCGAGGGTGGCGAGCTTCGTCGCGTACGGCTCGGCGGCGGCGTCGAAGTCGGCGCCCAGGGTGAGGGCGCGCCAGCGCAGCCGCAGGGTGTCGAAGGCGTCCGGCACGGCGTCGGCGGGTGTGACCGCGGGGGCGGTGGTTGCGGGCGGGGCGATGCTTGCGGGCGAGGAGGCGGCGCTCGCGGGCGAGGCGGCGGAAAGGCCTGCGGCAACGGCCGCGGCGCCACTTCCGGCGAGGAATGTCCGGCGGGACCAGGGGGAGGGCATGGCGGTTGGAACCTCCATGGGCGAAGACGGCGGTGTGCTTCACTTCTCTCTAGTAAGCGGTTTCTACCACGAGGGTTCCACACCCCACAACGGATTGAACACTGTTTGATTCTTTGGATTGTGGCGACAGGAACGCCCACTTACGATCACGCTGACGCCAACCGCAGCAGCACGTCACAGCACCGGAGAACCCTCATGCTTGAGATGTCACCCGAGGGCTTCTCCCTCGACGGCCGCCCCCTGCGCCTGCTGTCCGGCGCGCTGCACTACTTCCGAACGCTGCCCGAACAGTGGCCGCACCGGCTGCGCATGCTGCGCGCGATGGGCCTGAACACCGTGGAGACGTACGTCCCGTGGAACCTCCACGAGCCGCGCCCCGGCGCCTACGACTTCGACGGCATCGCCGACCTGGACGGCTTCCTGCGCGCCTCCGCCGAGGCGGGCCTGCACGCGATCGTGCGCCCCAGCCCGTACATCTGCGCGGAGTGGGAGAACGGCGGACTGCCCTGGTGGCTGCTGGCCGACCGCAACCTGCGGCTGCGGGTGGCCGACCCGCGGTACCTGGACCGGGTGGACCGCTGGTACGACCGGCTGATCCCGATGATCGCGGCCCATCAGACCACCCGGGGCGGAAATGTGCTGATGGTCCAGATGGAAAATGAATACGGGTCATTCGGTACGGATAGCGCTTACCTAGAACACCTCGCCGACGGCCTGAGGTCACGCGGGATCGACGTCCCGCTGTTCACCTCCGACGGCCCGGAGGACTTCTTCCTCACCGGCGGGGCGGCCCCCGGCCATCTCGCCACCGTCAACTTCGGCAGCCGTGCCACCGAGGCCTTCGGCGAGCTGCGCCGCTTCCGGCCGCGGGACCCGGCGATGTGCATGGAGTTCTGGAACGGCTGGTTCGACCACTGGGGTGAGAAGCACACCGTCCGCTCCCCCGAGGACGCCGCCGGCGCGCTGCGCGAGATCCTGGAGAACGACGCCTCGGTCAACCTCTACATGGCGCACGGCGGCACCAACTTCGGCACCTGGGCGGGCGCCAACACCGCCGACCCGCGCACCGGCGAGGGCTACCAGCCGACGATCACGTCCTACGACTACGACGCCCCGATCGACGAGCGCGGCGCCCCCACCCCCAAGTTCTGGGCGTTCCGCGAGGTGCTCGCCGCCTACGCCGAGCAGCCGGCGCCGGACCCCGAGCCGATGCCGCCGCTGCTGGCGCCCGCCCGGATCGAGCTCACCGAGTCCGTGCCGCTGTTCGACGTCATCGGGCGGCTCTCGACCGGCACCGTCCACTCCCCGGTGCCGCCGTCCTTCGAGGAACTGGGCCTGGCCCACGGCCTGGTGCTGTACCGGAGCAGCATCCCCGGCCCCCGCAAGGCGTATCCGCTGACCCTGGAGGGCCTGGCCGACCGGGCGCACATCTTCGTGGACGGCGTGCCGGCCGCCGTACTGGAACGCGACGGCGACGAGCGGCCCGAGATCGCGGTGACCGGCCCGGCCGCCCGCCTGGAACTGCTCGTCGAGTCCATGGGCCGGGTCAACTACGGTGCCGCGATCGGCGACCGCAAGGGTGTGTCGGGCGTGCTGCACACCCAGCAGTACCTGCACGGCTGGACCGCCGAGCCGGTGCCGCTCGGCGACGGCACGCCGGACGGCCTGCCCTGGCGCGCCGCCGCCGCCTCGAGCAGCCCGGCCCCCGCCGCGTTCCACCGCGGCTTCCTGGACGTCGACGAGCCCGCGGACGGCTACCTCGCGCTGCCCGGCTGGACCAAGGGCTACGTCTGGATCAACGGCTTCTGCCTGGGCCGCTACTGGGACCGCGGCCCGCAGCGGACCCTCTACGTGCCGTGGCCGCTGCTGCGTCCCGGCCGCAACGAGATCGCGGTCCTGGAACTCGACGGGCACGCCGGGCCGTTCGTCGAGATCCGCACCGAACCCGACCTCGGCTGACGGCCTGCTCCATCGGCCGGTTCCATCGGTCGGTTTCCCGGTCCACCCATCTGGTCTAGTCCATTTTTCCACCTCGCCACCGGTTCCGGGCGGGGCATCCAGTACCGTCCGACCTGACGGACGGAACGACGAAGGGACAGCACCTCCATGTCGATCACCGCGGAAGAGATCGCCACCCAGCCCGAGTGCTGGGAGCGCGCCGCCGGACTCGTCCCCGGGGTCGCGGGCTCGCTGCCCGCCACCGGGGAGAAGGTCGCGGTCGTGGGCTGCGGCACTTCCTGGTTCATGGCCCAGTCGTACGCGGTGCTGCGCGAGCGCGCCGGACTGGGTGTGACCGACGCCTTCGCCGCCTCCGAGTTCCCGTACGGCCGCGACTACGACCGGATCGTGGCCATCACCCGCTCCGGCACCACCACCGAGGTGCTGGAACTGCTCCGCACGGTGCGCGGGACGGTCAGGACCACGGCGGTCATCGGCGATCCGGACACCCCGATCGTGGACCTCGTGGACGACCTCGTCGTGCTGGACTTCGCCGACGAGAAGTCCGTCGTCCAGACCCGCTTCGCGACCAGCGTGCTGGCGCTGCTCCGCACCCACCTCGGCGAGGACATCGCGCCCGCCGTCGCCGACGCCCGCCGCGCCATCGCCGAGGTGCTGTCGCCCGACCTGCTGGGCGCCGAGCAGTTCAGCTTCCTGGGCACCGGCTGGTCCTACGGCATCGCGCTGGAGGCCGGCCTCAAGATGCGGGAGGCGGCGGGCGCCTGGACCGAGTCGTACCCCGCGATGGAGTACCGGCACGGCCCCATCTCGATCACCGGCCCGAACCGGATCGCCTGGGTCTTCGGCGACCTCCCGGAGGGCCTGGACGGTGACGTGGCGCGCACCGGCGGCACGCTGGAGGCCTCGGGCACCGACCCGCTCGCCGATCTGATCCGAGTGCAGCGGCTGGCGGTCGCCATCGCCGAGGCGAACGGCCTCAACCCCGACACCCCGCGCAACCTGACGCGTTCCGTCGTCCTGACCTGACGCGTTCCGGCTACTTGAAGCCGCCTGCTTGCATCCGACTGCTTGAAGGGGATCCCATGCCACTGGTCACCACGGGTGAGATCACCGGCCCCGCGATGGCCGCCGGCCAGGGGGTCGGCGCGTTCAACGTCATCCAGCTGGAGCACGCCACCGCCATCACCGCGGGCGCGGAGCGCGCGGGTCTGCCGGTGGTCCTGCAGATCAGCGAGAACGCGGTGCTCTACCACGGCGCCCTGGAGCCCGTCGCGGCCGCGACCCTCGCCATCGCCCGCGCCGCCTCCGTACCGGTCGCCGTCCACCTCGACCACGCGACCGACCGCATGCTCGTGGAGCAGGCCGTCGCGCTGGGCCTCACCTCGGTGATGTTCGACGCCTCGACGCTGCCCTACGAGGAGAACGTGGCCGTCACCGCCTCGGTGGCCGAGCACTGCCACCGCGCGGGCGTCTGGCTGGAGGCCGAACTGGGCGAGGTCGGCGGCAAGGACGGCGTGCACGCGCCGGGGGTGCGCACCGATCCGGCCGAAGCGGCGGCGTACGTCGCGGCGACCGGCGTGGACGGCCTGGCCGTCGCCGTCGGCACGTCGCACGCGATGAGCACCCGTACCGCCACGCTGGACTTCGAGCTGATCGGCCGGCTGCGCGCCGGCGTCCAGGTGCCGCTCGTCCTGCACGGCTCGTCGGGCGTCTCGGACGAGGACCTGGCGCGGGCCGTCACACACGGCATGGTGAAGGTCAACATCGCCACCCACCTCAACGCCTGCTTCACGGCGGCGGTACGCGAGACCCTCACGGCACAGCCGCAGCTGACCGACCCCCGCAAGTACCTCGGCCCGGGGCGCTCCGCCGTCGCGGACGAGGTGGCACGGCTGCTGCGGGTGCTGGCCGGTCCGGCCGCGGGTTAGGCCGCGTCTTCACGGTCCCGTCCGGCCGCGCACCAGGCCGTGCGAATTCCGCAGTCCACCGATGAGTTCCGCGGGCCCGGCGGGTCTACCCCGTTGTACGCCACAAGACCTCGGACTGGAGACACACCATGACCACTCCCGCACACGCCGGCCGCATGCTGTTCCTGAACATCCCCGTGGCGGATGTCGAGCGCAGCAAGGCGTTCTTCTCAGGGCTCGGGTTCAGCTTCAGCCCGATGTTCACCGACGAGTCGGCGGCCTGCATGCTGGTCGGCGAGCAGGCCTCCGTCATGCTGCTCGGCCACGAGAGATTCGCGCAGTTCGCGAAGCTGCCGATGGCCGATCCCACCACGCACACCCTGGCGCTCTACTGCTTCAGCGTGGCGACCCGCGATGAGGTGGACTCGGTCGCCGAGGCCGCGTTCGCCGCGGGCGGCACCGAGGTGGACGGCCCGGAGGACCACGGCTTCATGTACTCACGCAGCTTCTACGACCTTGACGGCCACGGCTGGCAGATCATGTGGATGGACCCGTCGAGCCTCTCGGACGCCGCGACTTCCTAGCCCGGCTCGTCGCGGTCGACTCCGGCATCGTGCGTGCCCACCGGCACGCGGCCGGGGCCCGTCGGAAGAAGGGCCCCGGCCGGCGGAGCCGGGCGGCGTGACCGGCTCGTTCCGAACGGTCAGCAGCCGCCGCAGTTGTAGTAGAGGACGTCCCAGTGGCTGCCCTCGTCCGCGTAGATGTTCCCCGACCCGGACTGGTACTGCGGAGCGCCGTCACCCCGCAGCCCGATGTACGTGAACCGGTGGATGTAGTTGGTGATGCAGGTGCTCTTGCCGAAGTCGAGCTTGTAGCCGTTCCAGTGGCTGTACGTGCCGCTCGCGTGCCCGGTCTCCGTGCCGCCGGTGATGTTCAGGGCGCAGCCGCTCGCGTGCTTGAGCGTGACGGCACCCTGCGCGGTGGCCAGGTTGAGCTGGTCGAAGGACGTACAGGTGGAGACGTTGCGGTTGGAGCAGCCGCCGGACGAGGACCAGGTGATCCCCGCCGAACTGAACATGGACGTGGCCTGTGCGTGCGTCAGTTTGCTGACCGCGTAGGCGTCGTGGGAGGCGGCGATGCCGACTCCCGGGGCGAACAGGACACCGAGCACGAGAACGAGCGCGCTCAGGACCCTGCGGAACGTCATCACTCTGCCGAGAGCCATACGGGAACCTCCTGCGGGATACGTGCAACCGGTGGGGCGGTTGTGCGGGTGCCGCTGTTGGTGCGTAGCGAGTGTGCCCGAGTTCTACGCGCGTCCGCCAGAGGTCCGCGTTCCGCTTCACGGAGCCGACACCGCGAATTCGCACCAGACGACCTTGCCGGGATCGCGCCGCCCCACCCCCCAGTCGTCAGCGAGCCCCGCCACCAGCAACAACCCGCGCCCGCCCTCGTCCTCGCCCTGGGGACGGGGAGCGGGCGTCCGAACGTTCCCTCCCCCGCTGTCGTGCACCTCGACCCGCAACGGGCCGCCACCGCCCTGATCAAGGGTGAGGTGCAGCCGGAAACCGCGCCCCGGGGGCACCCCGTGCAGCAGGGCGTTGGTCGCCAGTTCGCTCACGCAGAGCAGCACCTCGTCCTGCCGGTCCGCCACCCCCCACGCCCGCAGCGCCCGCGCGGTGAAGTGCCTGGCAGCGGGCACGGAGCGGCGCTCGCGCCGGTAGAACGCCTCGCGAAAAAGGCGCAGTTGACTGTTCTTTTCCATGGCGCGACTGTCACAGTCAGTGATTATGTTGGACCACAGTGTCAGGGCGTACGGATGGGTTGTACGCCCCGGGAGGGGGTCGCGTGCGGCGGCGGACGGGAAGGGGAGACCTCATGCATCCGGCGAACAAGCCCAAGAAGAATCCGTCGTGGCACGTGATCGGCGCCATGCTCGGTCACTTCCGCAGAGCAGAACGTTTCACGCAGGCGACGCTGGCCGAGCGACTGTGTGTGCACGAGGAGACGATCGCCTCGATCGAGCAGGGTCGCAGGCCGCTCAAGCGGGACCTGGCGGAACACCTGGACCAGCTGTTGGGGACGAAGGGGGCGCTGGCGGTCGCAGTGACCCAGATCCCGGAGAAGGAGCGGTATCCGCTGTTCGCGCAGGACTTCATCGAGCAGGAACAGCGGTCGCTGACGCTCCTCTCGTACGAAACGCACGTCATTCCCGGGCTGCTCCAGACCGAGGATTATGCACAGGCGGTCTTCGCCTGTCTGTTCCCGCCCATCAGTGCGGAAGAGGCGGAGGAACGGTTATCAGCCCGCCTCGACCGACAGAGGCTCTTCGAGCGAAAGCCCTGGCCACCGATGATGAACTACCTGCTGGAGGAGTCGATCCTGCACCGCCCGATCGGTGGCCGGGCGGTACTGCGCGAGCAGAACCGCCACCTGCGCCGATGCGCCGAACTCCCCTTCCTGGGGCTCCAGATCATGCCGACGGACCGCTATGAGCACGCCGGGCTCGACGGTCCCATGGTGCTGCTGGAGACCCCCGACCATGAGCAACTGGCTTATATGGAAGGCCAGCGCGTCAGCTTCCTCGTCGATGATCCAGACGAGGTCAGTGTGCTCCAGCAGAAATATGGGATGCTGCGATCGCAGGCCCTCACCCCCGAGGAGAGCAAGGGCCTGTTGGACGATCTGCTAGGAGATTCATGAACCGCGCAGCAAGCCCACAGCGTTCCGACGACGATCTCGCTTGGTTCAAGTCCACTCACAGCGGCAGCGAAGGCGGCGCCTGCGTCGAGATCGCCTACGCCTGGCGCAAGTCCAGCCACAGTGGCAGTGAGGGCGGCAACTGCGTCGAGGTCGCCACCCACCCCCAGGCCGTGCACATCCGTGACTCCAAGGACCCCGACGGCCCGGCTCTGACGGTCTCCCCCGCCGCCTGGACCCGCTTCGTCGCCTTCGCCGCCGGGGCCGACCTCTCCGCGTAGGCGTACGACGCCGCCCGGTCCCCAGCACCTGGTCACTGTCGGTCATGAATAGGCCAGGTCTTTACCGTTCTTTGCGAGCTCCAGGTTGTCCGGCCCCCGAGGGCTTGAAACGATCAATGGATTGCCGGACAGGGGAACTCCCGCAGTTGATGTGGCGCGCCCGCATGCCGCGAAATCCTCCCCCGGCAGTCAGATCATGACCAGGGCGAGCGGAATGGTTGCGGGGATGGCGGACCTCAAAGTGTCCTACGACAGGCTCGAAGAATCGACGAAGAGCCTGCAGACGATCCAGCGGGAGCTCGAGGACACGGGCGGGCACCAGAAGGAAATCAAGGAATTTCTCGGCTCCGGTGACATCGCGCACGCGATGCATGACTTCGCCAGCAACTGGGACTACCACCGGCACAAGCTGCTGGACAAGGTGAAGGCGATGGGCGAGATGGCCGAGAAGACCATGGAAGCCTTCAAGGACGTGGACAAGAAGCTCGAAGACGGCCTCGACGGCGCCGGCAAGAAGAAGTAGCCCCCGTCACTCCCCGCCAGTAGTCGACCCAGCATGTTCACGTCCGAGGGGAACCAGCAGCATGAGTAGGCCGCCCGACTATGAATGGGCCGTGCTCGATGAGAGCCAGGACCCGATTCCCGGGGAACCGCACGAGGTTCGGGCCGAGGCCAAGCGCCTGAGCAAGATGGCTGAGACGATCCGCGACCAGATCGGCCTGCTGACGGATATCGCAGGTGACGAGAACGTCGGCAAGTTCGCCGACAAGCTGCGCGATACCGCTTCGGAACTCAAAGGCGACCTGGGAAAGGTCGCCACCCGGTACGAGACGGTGTCCGGATATCTGGGCAGCTGGGCCGACGACCTGGATCACTGCCAATCCGAGTCGCTGAAGGCCCTGACCAAGGCCCAGGCCGTCGCGCCGACCGCCAACTCCCCCGAAGTGAAGCCGGTGGCCGGACAGCCGGCGCCGAAACTCACCCCGGAACAGCAACACCACAAGGATGTCCTGGACCACGCGAAACAGGCCGCCCAGGGCGAACTCACTCAGGCGAAAACGCAGTTGGCGCAGGCGAAGAGCCACCGGGATGAACGTGGCCACCACTGGATGCAGAAGATCGAGGACACCGAACACGACGGCTTGAAGGACAGCCGGTGGGACGGGATCAAGGACTTCATCCATGAGCACGCCGGGCTCATCAAGCTGCTCGCGGACATCTGTACCTGGATCGTCACCGCCCTCATCATCATCTCGCTCTTCATTCCCGGCCTGGACATCGCCACCGCCCTGCTGGGCGGACTGATGCTCGCCGCCCTGCTCGGCCATACCGCCGTCGCCCTCACCGGCGACGGCTCCTGGACGGACGTGGCGATGGACGCCTTCGCCATCGTCACCCTGGGCACCGCGGCCTGGGCCAAGGGCCTGCTGGACGGCTCGACGGAGTTCGCCGAGGGAGTGGCGAACGCGACGCGCGCCGGCACGGAGGGCGAGGAGGGCGTGTCAGCCGCCGCCAAGGCCGGAACCGAAGGCGCGGACATCGCATCAGGTGCAGCCAACCAGGGAACCGCGAGCCGGATGTGGTCCTCGGTGGCCGACTACGCCGACGCAGTGGGCCAGAAGTTCCTGGCCGGCGGCGAGAAGGAAGTCCTCGAGAACATGACGAAACTTCGCCAGCTCGCCGAGGAGTTCCCGAACACGAGGCTGTTCCCCAATACGCTCACCCGCGCCGGCGGCTTCCTGAAGACGGTGCGGATCATCAATGGCGCCGCCAATGCCGCCGACGAGTTCAGTCACTGGGCCGGCGGCAGCGACACGTTCAACTTCATCGGGAATCTGGTGCACGGCAAGGGATTCGACGGAGATCTCCTGCACCCGGTGGTGGAAGGCGACACCTCCAAGCCCTTGCCCATATTCGGCAAGTTCAAGGAACTGACCACCGCGGAGGTCGGCTCATGACGGTGAGCGGCTACCGGCTGGTCGTGCCGGACGAATGGGAGAAGATCCCGGTCCAGCGGGGTACGGACAAGGCCATCGCCGCCCTCCTCGACCGCGCCTTCGCGAAGCATGGACGCGATCAGGTCGCCCAGTACCGGCGGGAGTTGGAGGCGCGGCTGAAAAAGGTGATCAACCAGGCGCGCCAGAACGCAGGCGTCGATCTCTTCCTGCCCATGGGAAACCGCGAGCAGAACCTCCCGGCCTCGTTCCTGATCTCCTACGTCGAATTCGGGCGGCTCGACGCCCCTGACCCCCAGCAGGTGCTGGCCGAAGTACTGTCGACGACTCGGGGTGGGGAGCCGGTGGAAATCGCCGGGTGCTCCGGCATCCGGACGGAACGGAACTACGACGCCGATCCGGAACGCGAGGTCGATTACGCGTCACGTCGCATCGAGTACATACTTCCCGTGCCCGGAACCGCCGACAGCTGGCTGCTCTCCTCGTTCTCCACGTTCGGTGGGGGAAGCCCCGACGACGACATCGCAAAACTCCTCGGCGCGCTGTTCGATGCGATCATGAGCACGTTCCGGTGGAAGTATCAGCAGGAGGACGCATGAGCTTCGACCAGCGCAAAGTGACCGACAACTGGGCCGAGACCTCCTGGGACCGCGATGTGTGGTTCCCCATCCCGATCAGCTTTCAGGGCACCAAATGGGCGGATGCCGCCGAGTGGGCTTTCGACTACGCAGGTGATCGCTTCCTTCGTGGCGGCCGGGAACTGAACAAGAAGGTCGTGAAGAAGGAAGTCCTGCCCTTCGCACAGTCCCTCGTGCTCGCCCGGAGCCAAGGTGCCGGCAAACTGGCCGGGCACAAGCTGTACTTCCACTGCCCCGACTACACGAAGATCCCGGTAGTGGTCGCCATCGGCTTGTGGAAACGCGAAGGGACGAGGGAAGAGGCGTTCCAGTACTACAGCTACTGGGGCACGGAGACCGCGACCGTCCCCCCAGTAGCCGAGTGGTTCGAGACCGAGCCCCTCGGCAGGGGCGTCAAGGCCCACTGGAGCGGCGTCGCCGGAACCGGTCCGTACGACCAGGTCAACTACGTCTTCCGCGACGACGACTTCGACACCGACGTACACGTCTTCCTGATGTCCTGGAGCCACGAGCGCTTCCTGGAAGTCCTGCCCGACCTGGACACCCTCGTCCGTACCATCCGCTGCACCCCGGACCCGGACAAGAGCAAGGCCTGACCCCGCGCCACCAGCGCGCGGGGTCAGGCCCGCCCCCGCCCTTTACTCCTGCGGGTCGACGCCCGCCCGCAGCAGCCCGTACGCGTACGCGTCGTCCAGCGCCTGCCAGGAAGCCGCGATCACGTTCTCGGCCACGCCGACCGTGTTCCACTCGCCCTTGCGGTCGCTGGTGGTGACCAGGACGCGGGTGGTGGAGTCGGTGCCCTGGCGGCCTTCGAGGATGCGGACCTTGTAGTCGACGAGCTGGAGCTCGGCGAGCTGCGGGTAGATCCGTTCCAGGGCGACACGGAGTGCGCGGTCGAGGGCGTTGACCGGGCCGTTGCCCTCCGCGGTGGCGACGATGCGCTCGCCCTTGGCCCACACCTTCACCGTGGCCTCGTTGGCGTGGGTGCCGTCGGGGCGGTCCTCGACGATCGCGCGCCAGGACTCGACGCGGAAGTAGCGGCGGGGGCGGCCGTTGATCTCGTCGCGCAGCAGCAGTTCGAAGGAGGCGTCGGCTGCCTCGTAGGTGTAGCCCTGGAGCTCGCGCTCCTTCACCCTCGCGACGACCCGGCCGACGAGCTCGCGGTCGTCGCCGAGGTCGATGCCGAGTTCTTTGCCCTTGAGCTCGATGGAGGCGCGGCCCGCCATGTCGGAGACGAGCATCCGCATGGTGTTGCCGACCTGCTCGGGGTCGATGTGCTGGTAGAGGTCCGGGTCGACCTTGATCGCGGAGGCGTGCAGACCGGCCTTGTGCGCGAAGGCGGAGACGCCGACGTAGGGCTGGTGGGTGGAGGGCGCCAGGTTGACGACCTCGGCGATGGCGTGCGAGATCCGGGTCATCTCGGCCAGCGCGCCCTCGGGGAGCACCTTCTTGCCGTACTTGAGTTCCAGTGCGGCGACCACCGGGAAGAGGTTGGAGTTGCCGACCCGCTCGCCGTAGCCGTTCGCGGTGCACTGCACGTGGGTGGCGCCCGCGTCGACGGCGGCGAGGGTGTTGGCGACGGCGCAGCCGGTGTCGTCCTGCGCGTGGATGCCCAGCCGCGCGTTGGTGTCGGCCAGGACGAGGCCGACCACGGCCTGTACCTGTGCCGGCAGCATGCCGCCGTTGGTGTCGCAGAGGACGACGACGTCGGCGCCGGCCTCGTGCGCGGTCTTCACGACCTGCTTCGCGTACTCCGGGTTGGCCTTGTAGCCGTCGAAGAAGTGCTCGCAGTCGACGAACACCCGCCGTCCCTGCTCGCGCAGGTAGGAGACGGTGTCGCGGACCATCTCCAGGTTCTCTTCGAGCGTGGTGCGCAGCGCCAGTTCGACATGCCGGTCGTGCGATTTGGCGACCAGCGTGATCACCGGAGCCTGGGAGTCCAGCAGCGCCTTGACCTGCATGTCCTCGGCGGCCTTGCCACCGGGGCGGCGGGTGGCGCCGAAGGCGACGAGCGTGGCGTGCCGCAGTTCCAGCTCGGTGGCGGCACGGGCGAAGAACTCGGTGTCCCGGGGGTTGGCGCCCGGCCAGCCGCCCTCGATGAAGCCCACCCCGAAGTCGTCCAGGTGCCGGGCGATCGTCAGCTTGTCCGCGACGGTGAGGTTGATCCCCTCACGCTGCGCGCCGTCGCGCAGCGTGGTGTCGAAGACATGGAAGCTGTCGTCCAATGCGGCTGTCATGGTGGTGAGACTCCTGTCGGATGAGTGGCTACCGGAAGACCCGTCTCCACTTGCCCCCAATGATCCCTCGCGCTTCGCGTCCGGCGTGGGTGGGCCGGGAAACGAAAAAACCTCTCGCGGATGCGAGAGGTCTGCACGCGGGTCTGGGACACGGTGGTCGCTGCCGTACGTTTTCTACGGGGCGCTCACTGCGGACCGGCGTGCGCTGTCCATAATGATGACGTTGGAGAGCACGGAGGCAGTCTGGCACAGACCTGCCCCGGTGCTCCGGCCCGTCTCAGGATGCGAGCGCCTTCTCACGGTCCCGCGTGTCGAGGCCCACCCGGTGCAGATCGATCTCCTTCGTCTCGCGCATCGACAGGTAGACGACGAGCGACACCGCCGCGCATCCCGCCACGTACCAGTAGTAGCCGGACTCGATGCCGCCCTTCTTGAACCACAGCGCCACGTATTCGGCGGTGCCTCCGAAGAGGGCGTTGGCGAGGGCGTACGGGAGGGCGACGCCCAGGGCGCGGATGTGGGTCGGGAAGAGCTCGGCCTTCACGCAGGCGTTGATCGACGTGTAGCCGGTGACGACCACCAGTGCGAGCAGGGCCAGCCCCAGTGCCGACCAGAAGCCGCTGACGTGCCGGAGCATCGTCATGATCGGGACGGTGAGGAAGGTCGAGCCGACGGCGAAGGTGATCAGCAGCGGGCGGCGGCCGATGCGGTCCGACAGCGCTCCCGCGAGCGGCTGCAGACAGGCGAAGACCGTCAGCGCGCAGAAGCTGACGAGGGTCGCGGTCTGTTTGGGCAGGCCGGCGCTGCTGGACAGGTACTTCGTGAGGTACACGGTGTACGTGTAGTAGGCAACGGTGCCGCCCATGGTGAGCGCCATGACCAGGAACGCCTCGCGCCGGTGCTTCCACAGCGTCCCCAGGGTGCCGCTGTCCTCCCCGGCCTCGCCCGCTTCCGCGGACGCCCCCTCGTAGACGTCCGTCTCGAGCATGCTGCGCCGCAGGTAGAAGACGATGGCCGCGCCGGCGGCGCCGACGATGAACGGGATCCGCCAGCCCCAGCTGTGCAGCGCTCCGTCCGACATCGTGTGCTGCAGGATCAGCTGCAGCCCGAGCCCGATGATCTGCCCGACGGTCATCGACACGTACTGGAAGCTGGAGGCGAACCCCCGGCGGCCGGGCGCCGACGCCTCCGTCAGATAAGTGGCGCTCGCCGCGTACTCACCGCCGACCGACAGGCCCTGCAGCAGCCGCGCCACCAGCAGGACGGCCGCGCCGCCGTACCCGGCGACCGCGTACGTCGGCGCCGCCGCGATCAGCACCGCGCTCGCCGACATCAGGGAGACCGAGAGCGTCAGCGCGGCCTTGCGGCCCTTGCGGTCGCCGATTCGGCCGAGCAGCCAGCCGCCGACCGGCCGCATGAAGAAGCCGACCGCGAAGATGCCCATCGTGTTCAGCATCTGGGCGGTCTCGTCCCCCTTGGGGAAGAACGAGGCCGCGAAGTACGTCGCGAACGTCGAGTACACGAACCAGTCGAACCACTCGACCATGTTGCCGGCCGAGCCGACCCAGATCTTCTTCCAGTGCTGCTGACCGTCGGCACGTTCCGTGGTGCTCATGGTCAACGACCGTGCCGGAACGGACGGTTCCCCCGCAAGACCGCCTCCGGCGGCGCCGGCTCACTGACCCGCGCTGCTGCCCCCGCCGCCCCCGGAGTACCGGGTGGGCCCCGGCTCCGGCCGCGGGGCTGCCGGCCGTTGCGGCGGCAGTTCGGTGATGCCCAGGTCGCGGCGCATCTGCTGCCGCAGGGCGTACAGATCGGCGGAGCACCCGGCCAGTTCGGTCTCCGCCTCGCTCCGCCGCTCCCCCGACGGCGGCTCGCCGCCGGCGGGCGTGAGCAGCGAGTACACCCGGTTCAGCCGCCCGATGAGCTCCGCGGCGGAGACCAGCACCGCGTCGCTGATGACCATCTGGGCCGCCGCGTACGTCTCGCGGTTCGCAGCGCGCGCCTCCTCCAGTAGCTGGCGGCGCCCGGCCTCGACGGCCTCGCTTCGCACGGCCAGGCAGCTGGACAGCGCGTCGTGATACCGCCGGATCGACTGGTTCAGCTGCGCGTTCGACGCCTTCCGCTCCGCACGGTTGCCGCTCCTGGCGACAACGCGGTGCGTCAGCAGGGCGGTCAGCAGTGCGCCGAGGGCACCGACCACGGCGACGACGAGAGCGGTCACGCGCTCCACGGTAGCCGCGAACGGCTACGTGGCGGGTGCGAACAGGCCGTCCTGGAGGAACTCCCGGACGTGGCCGAGCACCGCCTCGCGGTCGGTGCCGGGCAGGCCGACGACCAGGTGGGTGCCGAAGCCGTCGAGCAGTGCGCGGAGCCGGACGGAGAACCGTTCGGGGTCGGTGCTGCGGAACTCGCCGCGGGAGATGCCCTCGGCGACCAGCGCCACCAGGTCCCGGTGCCAGGCCAGTTCGAGCGAGAGCTGCCGCTGGAGACCTTCCTCGCCCAGCTGGGAGCGGGTCCAGACCTCGGACCACAGCACCCAGTGCGGATCGCGGTGGCCGTCGGCGAGGTAGTGGTCGATGACCAGGTCGAGCCGCTCGCGGGCGGGCAGCGGCTTGGACAGCAGGGCGCGGCGCTGGGCGCCGAGCTGCTCCTCGCTCCACTCCAGGGTCTGGAGGAGCAGCTCGTCCTTGCTGCCGAAGTAGTAGAGGACGTGACCGCTGCTCATCCCGATCCCGCGGCCGAGGCCGGCGAGGGTCAGCTCGGCCAGGCCGTGTTCCGCGATGGCCGCCATCGCGGCGGCCATCACCAGCTCACGGGGCTGCTTGAGCCGCCGCCTGGCGCGGGGCGTTCCGGTCACCGCGTCCTCCGACGATGTATCCCCGGGTCACACCTGGGGCTGCTGTTGCGTGATGCAGTGGATGCCGCCGCCGTGCGCGAAGATCGTGCGGGCGTCGACGGGGACCACTTCGCGCTCCGGGAAGAGCCGGCCGAAGATCTCCGCGTTGACCCGGTCGGCCGGGTCGTCGAAGGAGCACAGCACGACGGCGCCGTTGCACAGGTAGTGGTTGACGTAAGAGTAGTCGACCAGTTCCCCGTCCTCCCCGGTGGCCGAGGGGCGGGCAGCTCGACGACCTCGAGGGCGCGGCCGCGCGCGTCGGTGGCGTTGCCGAGCAGCTTGATCGTCTCCTGCGACACCGCGTGGTCGGGGTGCGACGGGTCCTGCTGGCTGTGCACGACGACCGTGCCGGGCCGGACGAACGCGGCCAGGATGTCGACATGGCCGCGGGTGCCGAAGAGCCCGTAGTCGGCGGTCAGCCCGCGCGGCAGCCAGATCGCCTTGGTCGTGCCGAGGTACGCGTGCAGCTCCTCCTCGACCCGCTCCTTGGTCCAGCCCGGGTTGCGTCCCGGGTCGAGCTGGACGGTCTCCGTGAGCAGGACGGTGCCCTCGCCGTCGACGTGGATGCCGCCGCCCTCGTTGACCAGCGACGAGGCGTAGGCGCGCGCACCGGCCAGCTCGGCGACCTTCGCGCCGACCTGGGAGTCCAGGTCCCACTGCGCCCACTCCTGGGCGCCCCAGCCGTTGAACACCCAGTTCGCGGCGGCCAGTTCGCCGTCGCGGACCAGGAACGTCGGGCCCATGTCGCGCATCCACGCGTCGTTGAGCGGCTGCTCCACGACGTCGACACCGGGGCCGAGCAGCGAGCGGGCCTTGTCGCCGTCACCGGGGGTGGTGAGCACGGTGACCGGCTCGTAGCGGCTGATGGTGCGGGCCACCTCGGCCCAGGCGCGGCGGGAGACGTCGAGGTCCGCGTCGTCCGCGAAGGTGGTGCTGGGGGACGGCAGCGCCATCCAGGTGCGGGCGTGCGGGGCCCACTCGGGGGGCATCCGGAAGCCGTCAGCTGCGGGGGTCGTGTTCATGGTGCGGATCCTTGTCACAAGAAGTACAGGCGGCTGAGGGACACCTGGTCGGCGGGTTCCGAGCGCAGCGGGTCACCGTCGAGGGTGACGAGGCCGGTGCTGCCGTTCACGTCGACCTGGCCGGTGCGGGAGTTGAACAGCAGGTCGGCGGGGCCGATGCCGCGCGTGCCGCGCACCGCCACCCGGCGGCGTCGGGTCGGCATCCGGTCGTTCGCGGACTCGGCCGCCGCGCGGGCGACGAAGGCGACCGACAGATCGGCCGCGGTCGCGCCGTGCGCCCCGAACAGCGGTCCGATGACGAGGGGTTCGCAGTCGTCGGTGGCGGCGTTGGGGTCGCCGGTGACGCCGTAGGCGGGGAAGCCGGATTTGAGGACC
The DNA here is from genome assembly GCF_023701715.1 of Streptomyces sp. RKAG337. NCBI lineage: Bacteria > Bacillati > Actinomycetota > Actinomycetes > Kitasatosporales > Streptomycetaceae > Streptomyces > Streptomyces sp. RKAG337. The sequence goes on from NZ_JAJOZA010000001.1 coordinate 2,009,408, forward strand.
ATCTGCGGCTTGGCGCCGAAGTACTGCGGCTTCCACAGCACGATGTCGGCGAGCTTGCCGACTTCGAGGGAGCCGATCTCGTGGGCGAGGCCGTGGGCGATGGCGGGGTTGATGGTGAGCTTGGCGATGTAACGCAGCACGCGCGCGTTGTCGTCGGCGGGCCCGTCGCCCTCCATCGGCCCCAGCTCGGCCTTCATCTTGGCGGCCATCTGGAAGGTGCGGCGGACGGTCTCGCCCGCGCGGCCCATGCCCTGCGCGTCGGAGGAGGTGATGCCGATCGCGCCCAGGTCGTGCAGCACGTCCTCGGCGCCCATCGTCCCGGCGCGGATGCGGTCGCGGGCCATGGCCGCGTCGCCCGGCAGGTCGGTCTTGAGGTCGTGGACGGAGACGATCATGCCGTAGTGCTCGGCGACCGCGTCCCGCCCGAACGGCAGCGTGGGGTTGGTGGACGACCCGATGACGTTCCGCACGCCCGCCATCTTCAGCACGTTGGGCACATGCCCGCCGCCACAGCCCTCGATGTGGAAGGCGTGGATCGTGCGGCCGTCCAGCACGGACAGGGTGTCCTCCACCGACAGGCACTCGTTCAGGCCGTCGCTGTGCAGCGCCACCTGGACGTCGTGCTCCTCGGCGACGCGCAGCGCGGTGTCCAGGGCTCGGGTGTGCGCGCCCATGTCCTCGTGGACCTTGAAGCCGGACGCGCCGCCCTCGGCGAGCGCCTCGACCAGCGGAGCCGGATCGGAGGACGAACCGCGGGCCAGGAACCCGATGTTGACCGGCCAGGCGTCGAACGCGTTGAACGCGTGCCGCAGCGCCCAGGGCGAGTTGACGCCGACGCCCCAGACCGGGCCGAACTCCTGGCCGATGATCGTGGTGACGCCGGAGGCGAGTGAGGCCTCCATGATGCGCGGCGAGAGCAGATGGACATGGGTGTCCACGGAACCCGCTGTCGCGATCAGGCCCTCGCCGGAGACGATGCTGGTTCCGGTGCCGACGACGACATCGACCCCGTCGAGGGTGTCGGGGTTGCCGGCCCGGCCGATCGAGCAGATCCGGCCTTCGCGGATGCCGATGGACACCTTGCGGATGCCGAGTACCGCGTCGATCACGACGACGTTGCTGATCACGACGTCACAGGTGTCGCGGACGGCCGCCGCCTTGAGGTGCATACCGTCACGGGCGGTCTTGCCGAAACCGGCCAGGAACTCGTCACCGGGCAGCTGCGCGTCGGACTCGACACGGATGACGAGCCCGGAGTCGCCCAGCCGCACCCGGTCCCCGGCACGGGGACCGTGCACCGCCACGTATTCGCGCGGGTCGATTCCGGTCATGAGCCGTCCTCCAACGAGTTCGGGGGCTGGGTCGAGGTCGGGTTCGGGTTCGAGTTCGGGTTCGGGGGCTGGGTGCCGAGGTAGCCGCAGGCCGCGGCCCGGCGCAGGGCCTCCTCGCGGGCACCGGGTGCGTCGAGCGGGCCGTCCACCAGGCCCGCGAAGCCGATCGCGACCCGGGCGCCGCCGATCGGCACCAGGCCCACCGGCGCTGACTCCCCCGGGCCGAAACGCACCGACGAGCCCGCCGGGACGGCGAGCCGCATGCCGTAGGCGGCGGACCGGTCGAAGTCGAGCCGCGGATTGGCCTCGAAGAAGTGGAAGTGCGAGGTGACGCTGATCGGCACGGTCGCGGTGTTGTGGACGGTCACCGTCACGGACGGAGCCCGCTCGGGGACCGCGGGGCCGGTCAGTACGGCGCCGGGCGCGTCGTCGCCGAGCGACCCTCCGCCGATCGGCGCGGTGATCACGGCGAGCCGGGACCCGTCGTCGAAGACCGCCTCGACGTGCACCTCCTTGACCACGTCGGCCACTCCGGGGAGCACGTCGTCGGGCCCGAGGACGGCCTTCCCCGCGGCGATGGCCTCGGCCAGCCGGCGGCCGTCCCTGGCCGCCTCGCAGACGGTGTCGGCGATGAGCGCGGTCGCCTCCGGCACGTTCAGCAGCAGGCCGCGGGCCCGGCGGGCCCGCGCCAGCTCGGCGGCACCGAACAGCAGCAGGCGGTCCCGCTCGGTCGGGGTCAGTCGCATGTCGCGCCTCCCGGCATGAAGGTCATGAAGGTCATGAAGCTCTCGAAGAGTTAGAACACCACTCTAACAATTCATCCCGGCGACGTGAAGTATTGACCGTAGGCCATAGGTGGGAGACATTGAATGGCGTTCAAAGATGACAGGAACCCCTTAGGGAGACCGCCCATGCAGATCGAGCAACGCGGAGTCGACACCGTTCCGGACGAGGAGCGCACCAGCGGCCCGCGCGATCTGGTCAGCATCCTGCTCGGGTCGAATCTCGCCCTCGGAGTGATCGTCTTCGGCTGGCTGCCGGTCTCCTTCGGCCTCGGCTGGTGGGCCTCGGTGAGCGCCCTGGCGGCCGGCACCCTGGTCGGCACGCTGCTGACCGCGCCGCTCGCCCTCGTATCGCTGCGCAGCGCCACGAACCTCTCCACCAGCAGCGGCGCCCACTTCGGGGTACGCGGCCGGCTGCTCGGATCGGTCATCGGCCTGCTGCTCTCGCTCGGCTACACCGCCCTGACCCTGTGGGTCGGCGGCGACGCCGTCGTCGGCTGCCTCAACCGCCTCTTCGGCCTGCCGACCGGCGCGGCGAGCTACGCCGTGGTCTACGCGGCCCTCGCCGGCTGCACCGCGACCGCCGCCGTCTTCGGCTACCGGATGCTGCTGCGGCTCAGCCGCGCCCTGGCCATCGGGCTGACCGTGCTGCTGCTCATCGGCTTCATCGCCTACGCGGGCAGCTTCACCACCGCACCGGTGGAGGGGTCGACGTATCTGCTCGGCGGCTTCTGGCCGACCTGGCTGCTCGCGGCCGTGTCCGCCGGGCTGAGCGGGCCCATCGCCTTCATCACGCTGCTCGGCGACTACACGCGCTACATCTCGCCGCGCCGCTTCAGCCAGCGCAAGGTCTTCTGGGCCACCTGTCTGGGCCTGGTCGTCGGGCTCCTCGTGCCGCAGCTGTTCGGCACGTTCACCGCCCTGGCCGTCGGCGCCGCCGACGACTACGCCGGCCCGCTGGTGGCCGCCGCCCCCGCCTGGTACCTGGCGCTGCTGCTGGCCAACGCCTCGGCGGGCTCGGTCGGCAACGCCGGCCTGATGCTCTACAGCATGGGCCTCGACCTGGACGCGATCCTGCCCCGCGCGTCCCGGACCCAGGCCACGTACGTCGTGGCGGCCTTCTCCACCGCGCTGGTCTTCCTGGGGCACTTCGCGTGGGCGGCGCAGGACGCGATGACGTCGTTCGTGCTGTTGCTGACGGCCGTCGGGACGCCTTGGGCGGTGGTGACGCTGCTGGGGTTCGTCCGGGTTCGAGGCCGCTACGACACCGATGCGCTGCAGGTTTTCAACCGGGGGACGCGTGGGGGGCTGTACTGGTACCGGGGCGGCTGGAACGTCGCGGCTACCGCCGCCTGGGCTTCCGGCGCGGTGGTCGGCCTCCTGGCCGTGGATACACCGCTTTACAGCGGACCGCTCGTTTCGTGGACCGGCGGCATCGATTTCAGCTTCCTGCTGTCGGCGGCTGTCACAGCCGGCGCGTACCTCGCCCTGAACGCCAAGCGCCCGCATCCGGTTCCTGTGAGGGAAACGGAGCGGGCGCTGGCGCAGCAGGCTTGACGGCTGGGCGCGGGCCGGTGGTCGGTTGTGCCCACCCTCCCCCAGCTACCGCTGGGGGTGCCCCCAGCCTTGCGGAACGCCTGCCCACAACCGTGGGTGAGTTCATCCGTGCGGGACTGGGGGGCACAACGCCGTGGTCTAGCCGAGCTGGTGCATCCAGCCGTGGGGGTCCGGGGCGGTGCCGGTCTGGATGGACAGGAGCGCTTCGCGCAGCTTCATCGTGACCTTGCCGGGGCTGCCGTCGGCGACGGTCCAGTCGGCCCGGGTGGACTTGACGGAGCCGACCGGGGTGATCACGGCGGCGGTGCCGCACGCGAAGACCTCGGTGATGGTGCCGTCGGCGCAGCCGCGCTTCCAGTCCTCGACGGAGATCCGGCCCTCGTTGACGTCGTAGCCCAGGTCCGCGGCGATCTTCAGCAGCGAGTCGCGGGTGATGCCGGGGAGCAGCGAGCCGGTCAGGGCGGGGGTCAGGATCTTGTTGCCGGACACGAAGTACAGGTTCATGCCCCCCATCTCCTCGATCCAGCTGCGCTCGATCGCGTCCAGCCAGACGACCTGGTCGCAGCCGTGCTCGATGGCCTGGGCCTGGGCGACGAGGGACGCGGCGTAGTTGCCGCCGGCCTTCGCGGCGCCGGTGCCGCCGGGCGCGGCGCGCACGTACTCCTCGGAGAGCCAGACGGAGACCGGCTTCACGCCGCCGGCGAAGTACGCGCCGGCCGGCGAGGCGATCACCATGAAGAGGTACTCGTTGGCCGGCTTGACGCCCAGCCCGACCTCGGTGGCGAACATGAAGGGCCGCAGGTAGAGCGACTGCTCGCCCGCGCTGGGCACCCACGCCTTGTCCTGGCCGACGATCGCGTCGACGGCCTCGATGAACGTCTCGACGGGCAGCTCGGGCATGGCCAGCCGGCGCGCGGAGTCCTGGAAGCGCTTGGCGTTGGCCTCGGGGCGGAAGGTGGCGACCGTGCCGTCGGGCTGGCGGTACGCCTTCAGGCCTTCGAAGATCGTCTGCGCGTAGTGCAGCGTCATGTTCGCCGGGTCGATGGAGAGCGGGGCGTACGGCACGAGCTGCGCGTCGTGCCAGCCACGGCCCTCGGTCCACCGGATCGTCACCATGTTGTCGGTGAAGTGGCGGCCGAACCCGGGGTTGGAGAGGATCGCCTCGCGCTCCGCGTCGGACAGCGGGTGCGAGGAAGGCTTGAGCTCGATCGTGGGCGTCGTCGTCATGTCTGCGTGTCCTTCACCGTGAGGTCATGGCGGACCGCACCCGCCGTCCCAGTGCTTGGACGTCCGAGTTTCCCCTCGCACAGCGGCCCCACCGCTGATTATCGCAGCGATGGGGCCATAGGCATAAATGTGCGGCCCGGGGTCGATGGTCGCACCCGGCCGGGGGATTAGCCCAGAGGGGCCAGAGGGTAGGTGCGCGCGAAGCGCTCCCTGGAAGGGCGGTGGTGGGAGACGGGCGGGTACTAGCCGGCTACTCGGGCGGCCAGCGCGTCGCCGACCTCCACCGTGCTGCGCGGAGCGGTGCGCTCGGCGAGGTCCGCGTGCACGGCCTTCTCGACCCGGGCGGCCTCGTCGGCGTAGCCCAGGTGCTGGAGCAGCAGGGCCACGGAGAGGATCGTCGCGGTCGGGTCGGCCTTGCTCTGGCCGGCGATGTCCGGGGCGGAGCCGTGCACCGGCTCGAACATCGACGGGAAATCGCCGCTGGGGTTGATGTTGCCGCTGGCGGCGACCCCGATGCCGCCGGAGACGGCGGCGGCGAGGTCGGTGATGATGTCGCCGAAGAGGTTGTCGGTGACGATCACGTCGAAGCGCGCCGGGTCGGTGACGAGGAAGATCGTCGCCGCGTCCACGTGCAGGTAGTCCGTGGTCACGTCGGGGAACTCTTCGCCGACCTTGTTGAAGATGTTCGTCCACAGGTGGCCGGCGTAGACCAGCACGTTGTTCTTGTGGACCAGCGTGAGCTTCTTGCGCGGGCGGGCCTGGGCGCGGGCGTAGGCGTCACGCACCACGCGCTCGATGCCGAACGCGGTGTTCAGGCTGACCTCGGTGGCCACCTCGTGCGGGGTGCCGGTCCTGATGGAGCCGCCGTTGCCGGTGTACGGGCCCTCGGTGCCTTCGCGGACCACGACGAAGTCGATGTCCGGGCTGCCGGCCAGCGGGGTGGCCACGCCGGGGAAGAGCCTGCTGGGGCGGAGGTTGACGTGGTGGTCGAAGGCGAAGCGGAGCTTCAGCAGGAAACCGCGCTCCAGCACTCCGGACGGCACCGACGGGTCGCCGATCGCGCCGAGCAGGATCGCGTCGTGCTCCTTGAGCTGCGTCAGGTCGTCCTCGGTGAGCGTCTCACCCGTGGCGTGATAGCGCTTGGCGCCGAAATCGAAGGACTTCGTCTCCAGCTTCACGTCCGAAGGGAGGGCGGCGGCAAGGACCTTGAGGCCTTCGGCCACGACCTCCTGGCCGATTCCGTCACCGGGGATCACTGCGAGGCTGAGGGTGCGAGACATGGCCGAAACCCTACTCGGCGTCCCATTGAATGACACATGGTGTCCGCATGACGGACATATGGGAGGGTCGCCATGCACCGTTCATCCGGAGTACGACCAAGCGTCGAACGGCAATGCGACATTGCGCGGCATGGACACACCACGTATGGGTATTGCGGACAAGCTCGCCGACCGGATGAGCATGGCCGAACAGCATGAATACCTGCGCTCCCGGCTGACCCGCCGCGGGGTCATGCGCGGCACCGTCGCTGCCGCCGGTGCGGTAGCGGGGGCCGGACTGCTGAGCGGCACCGCGGCCGCCGCCTCGCCCACGCTGCTGAGCAAGCCCGCGACCGGGCATCACGTCAGCGGCTCCCTCGTCGCCCCCTTCGGGCGCCACCTCGCCTTCGGCGCGGACCCCAAGACCCAGTTCCGGGTCTCCTGGCAGGTCCCGCTGGCCGTCAACAAGCCGTTCATCCGGGTGGGCCTCAAGCCCTGGGCCCTCAGCCACAAGATCCAGGCCGAGGTCCGCGCGCTGCACACCCCGCAGCTGCTCAACAGCAAGCTGCCGCCGGTGGACCAGTACTACCTGCACGCCGCGCTGGACGGGCTGCACCCCGGCACCACCTATTACTACGGCGTCGGCCACGAGGGCTTCGACCCGGCCGCCGGCCAGGCGTTCGGCACCATCGGCAGCTTCACCACCGCGCCCGCGCGCAGCGGTGAGCGGTTCACCTTCACCGCCTTCGGCGACCAGGGCGTCAGCTACCACGCGCTCGCCAACGACAGCCTGATCCTGGCGCAGAACCCGGCGTTCCACCTGCACGCCGGTGACATCTGCTACGCCGACCCGGCCGGTTCCGGCCAGCAGTCGGACTCCTCCGTCTACGACGCGCGGACCTGGGACCAGTTCCTGGCCCAGACCGAGTCCGTCGCGGCCCGTGTCCCGTGGATGGTGACGACCGGCAACCACGACATGGAGGCCTGGTACTCCCCCAACGGCTACGGCGGCCAGGAAGCCCGCTGGAGCCTGCCGGGCAACGGCCCGGACGCGAAGAACCAGCCGGGCGCGTACTCGTTCGTCTACGGCAACACCGCTGTGGTGGCGCTCGACGCGAACGACGTCTCGTACGAGATCCCGGCCAACTACGACATCAGCGCCGGCAAGCAGACCGCGTGGCTGGACAAGCGCCTCGGTGAGCTGCGCAGGCAGCGCGGCATCGACTTCATCGTGGTCTTCTTCCACCACTGCGCCTTCTCGACCACCAACTCGCACGCCTCCGACGGCGGTGTGCAGGAGAAGTGGGTGCCGCTCTTCGAGAAGCACCAGGTCGACCTGGTCGTCAACGGCCACAACCACGTGTACGAGCGCACCGACGCGATCCGCGGCGGCAAGGTCTCGAAGCCGGTCGCCATCGGCGACACGGTGCACCCCGAGAAGGACGGCGTCGTCTACGTGACGGCCGGCGGCGCGGGCCGCAGCCTCTACGACTTCCCGGCGCCCGACTCGTACGAGGGTCACGAGCACAACGTCGACTCCGTCACCACCTGGCACTCGGCCAAGGGCGGCGGCAAGGTCACCGAGACCGTCACCTGGTCCCGGGTCCGCTACACGGGCTACTCGTTCATCGCGGTCGAGGTCGAGCCGGCGTCGTCCGGCCGGACGTCGACGCTGACGGTGTCCGCGCTGGCGGAGACCGGTGAGCGCGTCGACCACTTCACGGTGGCCCGCAGGGCGAAGTGAAGAACCAGCACAGCACGGTGGCGCGCGAGGCTCGCTGAGCAACCTCCTCAAGCGCCGGACCGGCTGGTCAGCCGGTCCGGCGCTTGAGGACCAATTCGTTAACGGGCTGCGCCGCGCTAGCGGGCCTCGTGGCCCGTGCTGCCGCCGTTGTCCCGGCGGTCGAGCGAGCGCTGCAGTGCCTTCATCGCGTTCTCGCGTGCGGTCTCGTCCATGGTGATCAGCTCCAAAGGAAGATCAAGGAGATGGTTGTCGCCATAGAACGGGGCGGGGAACGTGCGCCGCAGGGGGTGACCTGCGTGAAGGGCGCTGGTTCGCATCCGCCGATCGCTGGTGGAGCGATTCGTTCGGCTTCTACAAAGCTAGGTCAGTGCGGCCGTTATGTCTCCACAGTTACTCGGACTTCCTACTATCTGAGACGGAGACCACCCGAACGCAGGCCGCCCCCGCATCCGGATGGGGACCGGAATACGGGGGCGGCGGTCTGCGGTCGGCCCGCGGTGCGGCCGCTACGGGGCCTCGACCGGGCTGCTCAGCCCTGGTGCGGGTACCGGTAGTCGGTCGGCGGGACCAGCGTCTCCTTGATGGAGCGGGTGGACGTCCAGCGCATCAGGTTGGACGCGGCGCCGGCCTTGTCGTTCGTCCCCGAGGCACGGCCGCCGCCGAAGGGCTGCTGGCCGACGACGGCACCGGTCGACTTGTCGTTGATGTAGAAGTTGCCGGCGGCGAAGCGCAGCTTCTCCATCGCGTCGACGGCCGCGGCGCGGTCCTGGGCGATGATCGAGCCGGTGAGGGCGTACGGCGAGACCGACTCCATCTGGGCGAGCATGGTGTCGAAGTCGGCGTCGTCGTAGACGTAGATGCCGAGGATCGGGCCGAAGTACTCGTCGCGGAAGATCTCGTTCGCCGGGTCGGTCGAGACCAGGACGGTCGGGCGGACGAAGTAGCCGACCGAGTCGTCGTAGGTGCCGCCGGCGACGACCTCGATGGTCGGGTCGGACTTCGCGCGGTCGATGGCCGCCTTGTTCTTGGCGAAGGAACGCTCGTCGATGACGGCGCCGATGAAGTTCGACAGGTCGGTGACGTCACCCATGGTGATGCCGTCGACCTCGGCCGCGAACTCCTCCTTGAAGCCGTTCTCCCAGATGGAGCGCGGGATGTAGGCGCGGGAGGAGGCCGAGCACTTCTGGCCCTGGTACTCGAAGGAGCCGCGGGTCAGCGCGGTCTTCAGGATCGCCGGGTCGGCGGAGGGGTGGGCGACGACGAAGTCCTTGCCGCCGGTCTCACCGACGAGGCGCGGGTACGTCTTGTACTTCTCGATGTTGGTGCCGACCGTCTTCCACAGGTGCTGGAAGGTCTTGGTCGAGCCGGTGAAGTGGATACCGGCCAGGTCCGGGTGGGTGAGCGCCACCTCGGAGACGGCGATGCCGTCACCGGTCACCAGGTTGATGACGCCCTTGGGGAGGCCGGCGGCCTCCAGCACGCGCATGAGCAGCACGGCGGCGTGCGTCTGCGTCGGGGACGGCTTCCACACGACGGTGTTGCCCATCAGGGCGGGGGCGGTCGGCAGGTTGCCCGCGATGGCCGTGAAGTTGAACGGCGTGATCGCGTAGACGAAGCCCTCCAGCGGCCGGTGGTCGCTGCGGTTCCACACGCCCGCGCTGCTGATCGGCTGCTCGGCGAGGATCTGCCGGGCGAAGGAGACGTTGAAGCGCCAGAAGTCGACGAGCTCGCACGGGCAGTCGATCTCGGCCTGCTGGGCGGTCTTCGACTGGCCGAGCATCGTCGAGGCGGCGAGCGTCTCGCGCCACGGGCCCGACAGCAGGTCGGCGGCGCGCAGGATGATCGCGGCGCGGTCGTCGAAGGAGAGCGCGCGCCAGGCCGGGGCCGCGGCGAGGGCGGCGTCGACGGCGTCCTGCGCGTCCTTGGCGGTGGCGTTGGCGTAGGTGCCGATGCGGGCGCTGTGATTGTGCGGCTGCACGACGTCGAAGCGCTCGCCGCCGCCCATCCGCTGCTCGCCGCCGATGGTCATCGGCAGGTCGATCGGATTGCCGGCCAGCTCCTTCAGCTTCGCTTCGAGCCGGGCGCGCTCGGGGGATCCCGGGGCGTAGGAGTGGATCGGCTCGTTCACCGGCGTGGGGACCTGGGTCACAGCATCCATCGAAGTGCGCTCCTTTGGGGTGAGGGTTTCGCAGCGGGAGTGAGGGTTGCCCAACGGGGTCGAGAGTGAAGGGGGCGCGCGCAGCGCTCGTTGGAAGGGTGGCGGCGGGTGACGGGTGGGCTCAGCGGCTGGGGAGGAAGGAACGGAGGAAGAAGGCGAGGTTGGCCGGACGCTCCGCGAGGCGGCGCATGAAGTATCCGTACCAGTCTGCGCCGTAGGGCACGTAGATGCGCATGCGCTCGCCGTCGTGCGCGAGGCGGCGCTGCTCGGCGGTGCGGATGCCGTAGAGCATCTGGAACTCGTAGCTGCCGGGCTTGCGGTCGTAGCGCGCGGCCAGCTCCTGGGCGATGGCGATCATGCGCGGGTCGTGCGAGCCGACCATCGGGTAACCGTCGCCGGCCATGAGGATCTTCAGGACGCGAACGTACGCCTTGTCGACCTCCGCCTTGGACTGGAACGCGACGCTCGCGGGCTCCTTGTACGCGCCCTTCACCAGGCGCACGCGCGAGCCGGCGACGGCCAGCTTCCTGGCGTCGTCCTCGGTGCGGAACAGGTACGACTGGATGACGGCGCCGGTGTCCGGGTGTTCCTTGCGCAGCTCGGCGAGGATTCCCAGGGTCGAGTCGACCGTGGTGTGGTCCTCCATGTCGAGGGTGACCGTGGTGCCGATCGCGGTGGCGAGTTCCGCGACCTCGCGGACGTTCTCCAGCGCGATGTCGTGGCCGCCGTCCGGCAGCGCCTGCCCGAACGCGGAGAGCTTCACGGAGACCTCGGCGCGGGTGCCGAGGCCCTCGGTCTCCAGCGCCCGCAGCAGGCCCAGGTACGCGTCGCGGGTCGCGCGCGCGGTGGCCTCGTCCGTGACGTCCTCGCCCAGGTGGTCGAGGGTGACCTCCAGGCCGGAGGCGGTGAGCTCGCGGACGTTGTCCATGGCGGGATGCAGTTCGTCGCCGGCGACGAAACGGTTCACCACGGGACGGGTGATCGGCGCGGCGGCGACGATGCGACGCATGCGGTCGCTGCGCGAGGCGGCGAGCAACACGGGACCGAGCACGGGGGCCTCCTTCAGGATCAGAGCATGAACAGGCAGCGACACCGCGAAATCTAGGGTTCACCTACCCCGTGAACCATCGACACCTGTCACGCATCCGTGCGGCATCCCTCATACAGATGTAAGAGACAATGGCGGGGTGCGAGGTGACTACGAGGAACTGGTCGACGAGGTGTCCGCTCTCGTCGGCGCGCCCGCGACCCTGGAGGACCGCGATTTCCGGCTGATCGCCTTCGGCGCGCACGACAGCGACGACGGCGCGATGGACCCCGTCCGCACCCGGTCGATCCTGACCCGGCGCTCGACGGCCGAGGTCCGCTCCTGGTTCGAACGCTTCGGCATCGCCCGCGCCACCGGCCCGGTCCGCATCCCCGCCGCTCCTGACGCGGGCGTCGTCCGGGGCCGGATCTGCCTGCCGGTGCGCCATCGCGGCATCGTGCACGGCTATGTGTGGCTGCTCGACGATTCGGCCGCCGGACCGGATCCCGACCCGCGGCTCGTCGCCGCGATGGAGGTCTGCGACCGGATCGGCGACCGGCTGGCCGCCGAGTCCCGGGCGGGGGCCGATGTCGGCCGTGAGCTGCGCGCGGCCCTGACCGCGAGCCCCGGCCAGCGCCGCGAGGCCGCGCGGGACGCGCTGAGCGCGGCCCTCGGCCCGGACGCGGACGAGGTGCACGCGCTGGTGTGCGTGCTGGGCTGGACGGCGCCGCCCGCCCTGGACAGCACCGCCGGATCCGATACCGCCGACGGCGCGGACGACGGCTCGGCGGAACTGCCCGGGATCCGCTCGATCCCGGGCGCCGCCGCGCTCTGCCGGGTCCCGGCCCACGGGCCGCCCGGCCCCGGCCCGGTGCCGGCCGCCGAACCGCTGGCCGTACTGGTCCGGCTCCGCTCCGCCCAGCACCTCTCCCCCGCCCGCACCGCCGCCGCCCGGCTGCTGGAGACCTCGACCGCGCCCGGCGCGGTGGCCGGAATCGGCGACCCGGCGCGCGGGCTGGACGGACTGTCGGAGGCCTGGCGGCAGGCGACCGCGGCCGCCCGCGCGGCCCGCGCCCAGCCCCGGCTCGCACCCGTCGCGGACTGGTCGGGCCTCGGCCCGTACCGCATGCTCTCGGCGCTCCCCGGCGGCACCGCCCCCGACCCCGCCGTACTCCCGCTGCTGGAGCCGTCCCACCGCGAGCTCGCCCGCACCGCCGAGGTCTACCTCGACTGCGCCGGCCAGGCCGGCCGCACCGCCGCCGCCCTCGCCATCCACCGCCAGACCCTCTACTACCGCCTCTCCCGCATCGAACAGCTCACCGGCCTCGACCTCGACGAGGGCGAGGACCGGCTGCTGCTGCACATGGCACTGAAGGCGGCGCGGCTCTAGGGCGATGGGGCTGGGTCTCAGAGGCGGTTGATCTCGGTGAGGTCGATGTCGATGGCGAAGGGGACGGGGACCACCAGGCGCTTGTGGTGGATGCCCGCGTGCCGGTACTCGCTGGCGACGTGGTCCAGCTCGTAGACGTGGACGATCGGCTCTGCCACCTCCGACTGCTCGACAAGCCAGAAGTTCGGGATGCCCGCTGCCGCGTAGAGCTGGGGCTTGCGATTGCGGTCACGCGCCACGGACTCGGGGGAGACCACTTCCACGGCGAGAACGACATCCTCGACGAGACAGCGGGTCTCGTTGAGCCCCTCGTCGGCCACCGCCTCCGCACGTACGACAGAGATGTCCGGCTCAGGACGGTTGAACCGGTCCAGAACGATCGTCATCTCCCGGCGCACCCGCAGGCTCTCGGGCACGGATCGTCGCAGCCCATGTTCCAGCATGTACAGGGCCAGCGTATGGAAACTCTTCTGCGGGCTCACGAAGACCAGGCTCCCGTCGATCAGCTCTGTGTGCGGCGGGAGATCGGGGATGCGGTCGAGGTCGTCCGCGGTGAATCCGCCCGCGGGCGGGAAAGCCCAGGCCGGAAGCGGTTCGGCAGTCATGATTCCTCCCATGGACGGGATTCTGTCCGCAGCGTTCAGCGTAGCGGGAGGGAATGACGAAGCCGCCCCTCAGACGAGTGAAGGGCGGCTGCGTCGCTGGCGTCATGACCTCGGTAGGTCGGTGACCTGCGGTCAGTCCGTGAGGTCCACCGCGCGGGCCGACGTGGCGCCGATCTCCTCGGCGATCTCGGCCAGGGCGGCAGGCGGGATGCAGGAGTCGACGGTCAGGGCCACGAGGGCCTCGCCGCCGACGGCCGCGCGGGCGACCTGCATGCCCGCGATGTTGACGCCGGCCTCACCGAGGATGCGGCCGACCGTGCCGACGACGCCGGGGCGGTCGGTGTAGCGGAGGAAGGCCATGTGGTCGGCGAGGACCAGGTCCACGTCCTCGTCGCCGACGGCGACGATCTTCTGGATGTTCTTCGGGCCGGCCAGCGTGCCGGAGACCGACACCTCCGTACCGTCCGTCAGGGTGCCGCGCACCGTGACCATGTTGCGGTGGTCGGGCGACTCGCTCGACGTGGTCAGCCGGACCTCGACACCGCGCTCCTGGGCGAACAGCGGCGCGTTGACGTAGGAGACCGTCTCGGCGACGACGTCCTCGAAGACGCCCTTGAGCGCGGAGAGTTCGAGCACCTTCACGTCGTGCTGGGTGATCTCGCCGCGGACCTCGACGTCCAGGCGGGCGGCGACCTCGCCGGCCAGCGCGGTGAAGATCCGGCCGAGCTTCTCGGCGAGCGGCAGACCCGGGCGTACGTCCTCGGCGATGACGCCGCCCTGGACGTTGACCGCGTCCGGTACCAGCTCACCGGCGAGCGCGAGGCGGACGGACTTGGCGACGGCGATGCCGGCCTTCTCCTGCGCCTCGTCGGTGGAGGCGCCCAGGTGCGGGGTGGCCACCACGTTGTCGAACTGGAAGAGCGGGGAGTCGGTGCACGGCTCCTTCGCGTACACGTCCAGGCCGGCACCCGCGACGCGGCCCTCCTTCAGGGCCGAGGCGAGCGCCTCCTCGTCGACGATCCCGCCGCGCGCGGCGTTGACGATCCGGACCGACGGCTTGACCTTGTGCAGGGCGTCGTCACCGATCAGGCCGAGGGTCTCGGGGGTCTTCGGCAGGTGGACGGTGATGAAGTCGGAGACCTCCAGCAGCTCGTCCAGACTGAGGATCTTGACACCCATCTGGGCCGCGCGAGCGGGCTGGATGTAGGGGTCGTACGCGACGATCTTCATACCGAACGCGGACATGCGCTGGGCGACCAGCGCGCCGATGCGGCCGAGGCCGACGACGCCGAGGGTCTTCTCGGCCAGCTCCACGCCGGTGTACTTGTTCCGCTTCCACTCGCCGTTCTTCAGCGCCGAGTTGGCCGGCGCGATGTTACGGGCGGTGGCGATGAGCAGGCCGCAGGCCAGCTCGGCGGCGGTGACGATGTTCGAGGTCGGGGCGTTGACGACCATCACGCCGGCCTTGGTGGCGGCGGACACGTCGACGTTGTCCAGACCGACGCCCGCGCGGGCGACGACTCGCAGCTTGGGCGCGGCGGCGATGGCTTCCGCGTCCACCTTGGTGGCGCTGCGGACCAGGATGGCGTCGGCATCCTTGATCGCGGAGAGCAACTCACCCCGGTCGGCGCCGTTGCAGTGCCGGATGTCGAAATCCGGTCCCAGTGCGTCGACAGTGGCAGGCGACAGCTCTTCGGCGATGAGTACGACAGGCTTCTGGCTCACGTGGTCCTCACTTGTCCTTCGTGGGCGGCCGGTCCCGCGGACGCTCCAGGGAGGGAGGGGATGGCATGCCGCGTGGAAGACGCACGACGCTGTGAGCCTGACGCGCTTTGTAGTTGCAGTGTATCGGCGCCGCCGAGTACGACTTGTGCCTTGGTGGAAGGATCACCCGCACGTGGCTGTACGCCGTGGACAAGGTGCGGGGCGGCCACTGCGACCGCCCCGCACCCGATGAGGCTCACGCCTCGTCGTCGACCCAGCTCATGAGCTTGCGGAGCTTCTTGCCGGTGGTCTCCAGCAGGTGGTCCTGGTCGGCCTTCTTGTACTCGTTGTACTTCGGCAGACCGGCCTCGTACTCGGCCATCCAGTTCTTGGCGAAGGTGCCGTCCTGGATCTCGGCGAGGACCTTCTTCATCTCGACCTTGGTCTGGTCGTTGATGATGCGGGGGCCGGTGATGTAGTCGCCCCACTCGGCGGTCTCGGAGACCGACCAGCGCATCTTCTCCAGACCGCCCTCGTACATGAGGTCCACGATCAGCTTGAGCTCGTGGAGGCACTCGAAGTACGCGATCTCGGGCTGGTAGCCGGCCTCGACGAGGGTCTCGAAGCCCGCCTTGACGAGCGCGGAGGCACCGCCGCAGAGGACCGCCTGCTCGCCGAAGAGGTCGGTCTCGGTCTCCTCGGTGAAGGTGGTCTTGATGACGCCGGCACGGGTGCCGCCGATGCCCTTCGCGTAGGAAAGGGCGAGCGCGAACGCCTTGCCCGTCGCGTCCTGCTCGACGCCCGCGATGCACGGGACGCCGCGGCCCTCTTCGTACTGGCGGCGGACCAGGTGGCCCGGGCCCTTCGGGGCGACCAGGGCGACGTCGACGTTGGCCGGCGGCTTGATGAAGCCGTAGCGGATGTTGAGGCCGTGACCGAAGAAGAGCGCGTCGCCGTCCTTGAGGTTGTCCTTGATGGACTCCTCGTAGACCTTGCCCTGGAGCGGGTCCGGGACCAGGATCATGATCACGTCGGCCTCGGCGGCGGCCTCGGCGACGGAGACGACGCGCAGGCCCTCCTCCTCGGCCTTGACCTTGGACTTGGAACCCTCGTGCAGGCCGACGCGCACGTCGACGCCGGAGTCACGCAGCGACAGCGCGTGGGCGTGGCCCTGGCTGCCGTATCCGATGACCGCGACCTTGCGGCCCTGGATGATGGAGAGGTCGGCGTCGTCGTCGTAGAACAGCTCGGCAGCCACTTGGGATATCTCCTTGGTTCTGGTGGATTGCCCACACAGTACGTCCGGTGGGCGGAAGAAAGCTTGTCGGTCTCGCTATGCGGTACCGCGTCGCCGCCGGAGCGGCGACGCGGTGCGCCGGTCACTACGCGGAGCGGTCGAGAGCCCGCAGCGAGCGGTCGGTGATGGAGCGGGCGCCCCGCCCTATGGCGATGGTGCCGGACTGCACCAGCTCCTTGATGCCGAAGGGCTCCAGCATCTTGAGCATCGCCTCGAGCTTGTCGGCGCCGCCGGTGGCCTCGATCGTGACGGCCTCGGGAGAGACGTCCACGGTCTTGGCGCGGAACAGCTGGACGATCTCGACGATCTTGGATCGGGACTCGTTGTCGGCCCGCACCTTCACCAGAACGAGTTCACGCTGAACAGCGCCGCCGGGCTCCAGTTCTACGATCTTCAGAACGTTGACCAGCTTGTTGAGCTGCTTGGTGACCTGCTCCAGCGGCAGCTCGTCGATCACGTTGACGACGATCGTGATGCGGGAGATCTCGGGGTGCTCCGTGGTGCCCACCGCGAGGGAGTCGATATTGAACCCGCGGCGGGAGAACAGCGCGGTGATCCTGGCGAGGACGCCGGGCTTGTTCTCCACCAGGACGGAGAGCGTGTGCTTGGACATGTCGCTTCGTTCCTTCTCTCGGTCCTGCGCCTCAGTCTTCCTGGCCGTCGCTGAAGTCCGGGCGGACGTCGCGGGCGGCCAGGATCTCGTCGTTGGAGGTACCGGCCGCGACCATCGGCCACACCATGGCGTCCTCGTGGACGATGAAGTCCACGACCACCGGGCGGTCGTTGATCGAGTTGGCCTTGGCGATGACCGCGTCCAGCTCGTCCGGGCTCTCGCAGCGCAGACCCACGCAGCCCATCGCCTCGGACAGCTTGACGAAGTCCGGGACGCGGGTGCCGCGGTTCACCGTCGAGCCGACGCCGACCGTCGAGCCGCTGTCGGCGTTGGTCTCACCGGCGTGCAGCACGGTGTTGGAGAACCGCTCGCCGTAGAAGAGGTTCTGCCACTGGCGGACCATGCCCAGGGCGCCGTTGTTGATGATGGCGACCTTGATCGGGATGTTGTTGAGCGCGCAGGTGACCAGCTCCTGGTTGGTCATCTGGAAGCAGCCGTCACCGTCGACCGCCCAGACGGTCGCGCCGGGGACGCCGGCCTTGGCGCCCATCGCGGCGGGCACCGCGTACCCCATGGTGCCGGCGCCGCCGGAGTTGAACCATGTGTTGGGCTTCTCGTACTTGATGAACTGCGCGGCCCACATCTGGTGCTGGCCGACGCCGGCCGCGAACAGGGTGCCCTCGGGGGCCAGCTGGCCGATCCGCTCGATGACCTGCTGCGGGGAGAGGCTGCCGTCGTTCGGGGTGTCGTAGCCCAGCGGGTAGGTGTCACGCCACCGGTTGAGGTCCTTCCACCAGTCGGTGTAGTCGCCCTTGTGGCCGGCCTCGTGGTCCGCCTGGACCGCGACGATCAGGTCGGCGAGGACCTCGCGGGCGTCGCCGACGATCGGCACGTCCGCGGCGCGGTTCTTGCCGATCTCGGCGGGGTCGATGTCGGCGTGCACGATCTTCGCGAACGGGGCGAAGGTGTCGAGCCGGCCGGTGACCCGGTCGTCGAAGCGGGCGCCGAGCGCGATCAGCAGGTCGGACTTCTGCAGCGCGGTGACCGCGGTGACGTCACCGTGCATGCCGGGCATGCCGACGTGCTGCGGGTGGCTGTCAGGGAACGAGCCGAGCGCCATCAGCGTCGTGACGACCGGGGCGCCGGTCAGCTCGGCCAGGATCCGCAGCTCGGCGGTGGCGCGGGCCTTCATGACGCCGCCGCCGACGTACAGCACCGGGCGCTGGGCCTCGTTGATCAGCCGGGCGGCCTCGCGGATCTGCTTGGCGTGCGGCTTGGTCACCGGGCGGTAGCCGGGCAGGTCCATCTGCGGCGGCCAGGAGAAGGTCGTCTGGTTCTGCAGCGCGTCCTTGGCGATGTCGACGAGGACCGGGCCCGGACGGCCGGTGGAGGCGATGTGGAACGCCTCGGCGATCGTCCGCGGGATGTCCTCGGCCTTGGTCACCAGGAAGTTGTGCTTGGTGATCGGCATCGTGATGCCGCAGATGTCCGCCTCCTGGAAGGCGTCGGTGCCGATCGCCTTGGAGGCGACCTGACCGGTGATCGCGACCAGCGGGACGGAGTCCATGTGGGCGTCGGCGATCGGCGTGACGAGGTTGGTGGCGCCCGGACCCGAGGTGGCCATGCAGACGCCGACCCGGCCGGTGGCCTGCGCGTAGCCGGTGGCGGCGTGGCCGGCCCCCTGCTCGTGGCGGACCAGGATGTGGCGGACCTTGACGGAGTCCATCAGCGGGTCGTAGGCCGGCAGGATCGCACCGCCAGGGATACCGAATACGGTGTCGGCGCCGACCGCCTCGAGCGAACGGATGAGGGACTGCGCGCCCGTCATGCGCTCGGGAGTGGTGGGCTGCTGTCCCCCGCTGCGGGCCCGCTGCTGCGGATGGGGGGCCCCGGTGGCCTGCTCGGTCATCTGCGTTCTCTTCTCTCGAAGATGAGTTTCTTCTGGGTGCCAGGCAACAAAAAACCCCTCGTGCCGTCAGGCAAGCGAGGGGAGCGCGTCGGTGCGTTTTCCAAGGCGATGGTGGGCCTCGGTCAGCCGACGCGCTTTCCAAGTACGAGAATTCGGGTGCGCATGGACACGACCCTCCCTCTGGACCCCTCGGAGTGTCAAGCGGGTGGGACGGGCGTCTCAGCATTTGAGCGAAGGGGATCACTCGTTCCGGTGCTTCCGGTGTGCCGCACGGGTAGTGGGCCGCCGGTCAGAGCGATGGAACCATGAGGTACGGGGTAGCCGCCACGGGCCAGGGAGCCCCTCAGCCGGTGCTCGTCGAGCGGCCCGGAGAAGGCCATGCCCTGGCCGTGCGTACAGCCCATGGCGCGCAGCGCGGTCACCTGCTCGGGCCGGTCCACCCCGTCCGCCACGGTGCGGATGCCCAGGTCCTCGGCGATCCGCAGCATGCCCGCGGTGATCTTGTGCAGCCGGGCGGATTCGACGATCCCCTCGACGAAGCTGCGGTCGATCTTGAGCAGGTCCACCGGGAGGGTACGCAGCGCGGTCATCGCGGCGTATCCGGTGCCGAAGCCGTCCAGCGCGATCTGCACACCGAGCCGGCGCAGCGCCGAGAGCCTGCGCTCCAGCTCCTCCAGGGAGATCCGCGGGTCGTTGTCGGTCAGCTCCAACACCAGGCCGCCGGCCGGCAGTTCATGGCGGCTCAGCAGGGTCTCGATGCTGCCGAGCGGCAGGTCCCGGTGCATCAGCCGGCGGACGGACATCCGGACGGCCACCGGCACGGCATGGCCCGAGCCGTGCCGCAGCGCAGCCTGTTCGACCGCCTCCTGCAGCAGCCAGCGGCTCAGCTCCGCGGTGCGGTCGGTGTCCTCCGCCACCCGCAGGAACTCGGCGGGGGTGAAGAGGATGCCCTGGGCGGAGCGCCAGCGGGCCTGCGCCTCGACGGCCGCCACCCGCCCGGTGCGCAGCTCGACGACGGGCTGGTGCAGCAGGGTGAACTCCCCGTCGTGCAGGGCGTTGCGCAGCCGGGTGGCCAGCTCGGCGCGGCGCACCACGTCGGCCTGCATCTGGGGCGCGTACATCTCGACCCGGCCCTTGCCCGCCTGTTTGGCGCGGTACATCGCCAGGTCCGCGTTGCGCATGAGCTCGCTGGGCGTGATCCCCGGCTCGGCGAAGGCGACCCCGATGCTGGCGGCGACCCGGACCTCGCCGGACTCCACGCGGTACGGCTCGGAGAGCGCGGACCGCAGCCGGTCGGCGATCTCGTGGATCTGGTACTCCCGCAGCTCGCGGTCGGCGCTCCCGCCACAGATGAGGGCGGCGAATTCATCGCCGCCCAACCGTGCCGCCGTGTCCCCGGACCGGACCGACTCCTGGAGCCGCCGGGCCGCCTGGACGAGAAGCTCGTCGCCGGCCTGGTGGCCGACCGTAT
The DNA here is from genome assembly GCF_023701715.1 of Streptomyces sp. RKAG337. Lineage (NCBI taxonomy): Bacteria > Bacillati > Actinomycetota > Actinomycetes > Kitasatosporales > Streptomycetaceae > Streptomyces > Streptomyces sp. RKAG337. The sequence continues at coordinate 2,029,482 of NZ_JAJOZA010000001.1, forward strand.
CGTTGACCGCCTTGAAACCGTCGAGGTCGACGAAGAGCACCGCCGCCTCGCCGTCGCCGCTGCGCCGGCCGCCGAGGGCCCGGCTCACCCGTTCGGTGAACAGGGCCCGGTTGGGCAGGTCGGTGAGCGGGTCGTGCGAGGCGTTGTGCTGGAGCTGGGCCTGCAATCGCACCCGTTCGGTCACATCGCGGCTGTTGAAGATCAGCCCGCCCTGGTAGCGGTTGACGCTGGACTCCACGTTGAGCCAGCCGCCGCCGTCCCGGCCGCGGCCGGCGCGGATCCGGCACTCGATGCGCGTAGCGGGCTCCGCGGCGGGCGAGGCGGCGAGAAACCTGCGGACCTCGTGCACCACCCGCCCCAGGTCCTCGGGATGGATGTGCGAGGCGAGCTCGGTGCCCACCATGTCCTCGGCGTCCCGCCCGTACACACCCCGGGCCGCCGGACTCACATAGCGCAGCACGCCGGTGGGCGCGGCGATCATGATGACGTCGCTGGAGCCCTGCACCAGGGACCGGAAGTGGTTCTCCTTCTGGGCCAGTTCCTGGGTGAGGGAGATGTTGTCGAGCAGCATGATGCCCTGGCGGACGACGAGCGCGAGGACGACGGTGCAGCCGGTGAAGAGCACCACATGGTCGGTCTTCCGGCCGTCGATGACGTTGTACAGGATGCCGAGGGTGCAGACGCCCGCCGAGAGGTACGGGACGAGGGCGGCCAGCGAGCCGGCGACCTTGCGGCTGGAGTGCGCGATGGAGCGCGGCTCCAGCCGGGCGGCGTCCCGCCGGCCCGCCCAGGGGGCGTAGGCGAGGAGCATGCTGCCGGCGAACCACCCGGCGTCCAGGATGTGACCGGACTGGTAGTGGTCGCGCCAGAGCGGGGAACGGAACAGCGCGTCGCACAGCACGGTCAGCGCGAGGGCGGCGATGGCGGTGTTGACCGCGACGCGGTTGGCCGGGGAGCGCCGGAAGTGCAGCGCCAGCACCATGCTGGCGAGCGCGATGTCGAGCAGCGGGTAGGCGAGCCGCAGCGCGGCCTGGGCGGCGCTGAGCCCCTTCAGGCTCGCGTCGTTGGCGAGCGCGAGGCTCCAGGCCAGGGTGAGCAGCGAGCCGCCGACGAGCCAGGCGTCCAGCGCCAGGCAGACCCAGCCGGCCCGGGTGACCGGGCGTTTGGCGAGCATCAGCAGACCGATGATCGCCGGTGGGGCGAAGAGCAGGAAGAAGAAGTCGGCGATCGAGGTCTTGGGGTACGGGCCGTCCAGCACGACCTCGTACCAGCCCCAGGTGCCGTTGCCGAGCGCCACCATGGCGGACGAGCCGGCGAACAGGAACCAGGTGGGCCGCTGGCGGCCGGTGAGGGTCCGGGCGTAGACGAACGAGGAGACGCTGGCCGCGGCCGCGGCGGCGGCGAGCCCGAAGTCGCCCATGATGTCGGCGATCCAGGCCGATCCCCAGCCCACCGCGGCGCCGGTCGCGTAGCCTCCGCAGAGCACGGCGACCAGGAGTTGCGGCACGAGCCCCGCCCGGCCGGTGTGGGCGGGCGGCTGAGCGATCACCGCCCCGGTCGAGCTCACCGTGTGGTCCCGTATCGCTGTCGCGGTGCGCCGCTGTACCGCGTCAGGTCGTCTCGCCATTGGCCGTGCATCACCCGTCGCCCCCCTCGCTTGCTGACCTTTCGCGCGCCGCCGGCAACCCATGGGCGTCCGTGACGCGTCCCCCGGTCGGGACGATACACCAGACTCGTCACTCAGGGACATAGTTCCTCTACACAGCGTAACCGCAAGGGAGATCACCACCACGCAGTGCAGTCACCGGGTGCCGCACGCCCTCCACCTGCGACGTCAGGTGGTGGTGACCACGTTGCTCAGCGGCTCTCCTGTGGCGAAACGGAACAACTGTGCGCGCAGCAGCCGCTTGGCCCTCGGGAGGAACGCGGAGGTGCTGCCGCCGACGTGCGGGCTGATGAGAAGGCCCGGAGCGTGCCAGAGCGGGTGCCCGGCGGGCAGCGGTTCCGGGTCCGTGACATCGAGTGCCGCGCGCAGCCGTCCGGACTCCAGTTCGGCGAGCAGCGCCTTGGTGTCGACCACGGGCCCGCGCGCGACGTTCACCAGGAGTGCGCCGTCCTTCATCCGGGACAGGAACTCCGCTCCCACCAGTCCTCTGGTCGCCTCGGTCAGCGGGGTGGAGAGCACCACCACATCGGCCTCCGGCAGGAGTTCGGGCAGTTCGGCGAGGGCGTGCACCGGGCCGCGCGGGGAGGGGCGCGCGGTGCGGGCGACCCGGACGATGTCGCACTCGAACGGGGTGAGCCGGTCCTCGATCGCACTGCCGATCGAGCCGTAGCCGATGATCAGCACGCTCTTGTCGGCGAGCGCGGGGTAGAAGCCGTCGTGCCACTCCTCGGCGTCCTGGCCGCGGACGAAGCGCGGAATGCCGCGCAGCGAGGCGAGGGTGAGCGCGAGGGTGAGTTCCGCGGTGCTCGCCTCGTGCACGCCGCGGGCGTTGCAGAGGCGTACGCCGGGCGGCAGGTGCCCGAGGTGGCCGGCCACCTGGTCGGTGCCGGCGCTCAGGGTCTGTACGACGCGGAGGCCCGTCATCCGGGGCAGCGGCCGGGCGGCGACCTCCGCTCCCTTCATGTACGGGACGACGTAGAACGCGGCGGTCGACGGATCCGCCGGGTACGCGTCGGCACCGTTCCAGAAGACGTAGTCCAGGTCGGTGGGCAGCGGGCCGATCTCCTCGGCCGGGATGGGCAGCCAGACCTGGGGCCGGTGGTTCAGCAACGTGTCAGCCATGGTCAGGAGGCTATGCGATGCACTGTCCGAGGGGGACGTTACCTTGGTCCACGCCCCTGTTGGGGCGCTGTGAGAAGGGCAGGCCAGGTGGAGCGCAGGACAATCGGTGCAGCAGCTCTCGAAGTGGGCGCCGTGGGCCTGGGCTGCATGCCCATGAGCTGGGCGTACAGCGCTTCGCGGCAGGACGGCGAGGGGTCCCTGCGGGCGGTGCACACGGCGCTGGACAGCGGGACGTCGCTGCTGGACACCGCCGACATGTACGGGCCGTTCACCAATGAGCTGCTGGTCGGGCGGGTGCTGCGGGAGCGCCGCCAGGACGTGTTCGTCTCCACCAAGTGCGGGCTGCTGGTGGGCGAGCAGCACATCGTGGCCAACGGGCGGCCCGGCTACGTCAAGCGGGCCTGCGACGCGTCGCTGCGGCGGCTGCAGACCGATGTCATCGACCTGTACCAGCTGCACCGGATCGACGCGGAGGTCCCGGTCGAGGAGACCTGGGGCGCGATGGCGGAGCTGGTGGCGGCGGGCAAGGTGCGTGCGCTGGGGCTGTGCGCGGTCGGCGCCCGCGGAAACCGGCGGACCGGCTCCCGTATGCACGACGAAACGATCCGGCAGCTGGTGCGCGCGCAGCAGGTCTTCCCGGTGAGCTGTGTGCAGGCGGAGTTGTCCGTGTGGTCCACCGAGGCGCTGGAGGCGCTCGTGCCGTGGTGCGCGGCGCGCGGTGTCGGGTTCATGGCGGCGATGCCGCTCGGCAACGGCTTCCTCACCGGCACCCTCACCCCGGGGCAGGGCTTCGAGCCGGATGATCTGCGGGCCCGGCATCCCCGGTTCACGGCCGAGATGATGGCCGCCAACCAGCCGATCGTGGCGGGCCTGCGGCGGATCGCGGAACGGCACGGCGCGACCCCGGCCCAGGTGGCGCTGGCCTGGGTGCTGGGCCAGGGGCCCGCGGTGGTCCCGGTGCCGGGCACCAAGACCGGGCGCTGGGCGGCGGAGAACGCGGGGGCGGCGGCGCTCCGCCTGGAGCCGGCGGACTTCGCGGAGATCGCCGGGCTGCCCGCCGTACGGGGCTCCTGGGACTGACGGGGGGTGCGGGCTCCCGGGACTGATCGTGCGGGCTCCCGGGGCGGGCGGGAGACTGGGACGGGCGGGCGTGAGAGGCGGTGGGCGACCGGCTCGCGGGGGCCGCGGGCGGACGACGGCAACCGGAGGCGGGCCATCGGAACCGCGAAGAGCCGGGCGGCGCGGGCCCGTTGTGTGCTGCAATTTCCCGGGGGTCGTCCCCGAGTCCCAGGCCGGCATCGCGGGGCGGAGCCCGGTGATGCCGCCGCGGGACACCACGAGGGAGGACCCGCCGTGCACCGCCGTACCACCACCGCGACCACCGTGACCGCCGTGACGTCCGTGCTCGCCGCCGCCGCGCTGCTCGCGGGCTGCTCGTCGCCCGACGGCGGGGTGCCGGAGCCGCCGGCCACGTCGCGGCCGGCCACCTCCACCGCCGCCGCTCCCACGGCGACCGCCGAACCGTCGGATTCCGAGTCCGCCGCTCCGGCGACGGGCACCGCCACCGTGACCGGGACCGTCGCTACCGGCCTCACCACGCCGTGGGGGGTGGCCGAACTCCCGGACGGGGCACTGCTGGTCGCCTCCCGGGACACCGGGAAGATCCTCAGGACCGATCCGGCCACCGGGAAGACCACCGAGGTCGGCTCGGTGCCGGGGGTGGCCGGCGGGACGCCGGGCAGCGAGGGCGGGCTGCTCGGGCTCGCCATCTCCCCGTCGTTCGGCGCGGACCGGCTGGTGTACGCGTACTTCACCACCGCCGACGACAACCGCATCGCGCGCATGCTCTACGACCCGTCCCGGCCGGTCGGCCAGCAGCTGGGGGCGCCGGACACGATCCTGCGCGGCATCCCCAGCGGCACCAACCACAACGGCGGCCGGATCGCCTTCGGCCCCGACAAGATGCTCTACGCCGGGACCGGTGAGAGCGGGAACCAGCCGCTGGCCCAGGACAAGACGTCGCTGGGCGGGAAGATCCTGCGGATGACCCCGGACGGGCAGCCGGCGCACGGCAACCCCGAGGCGGACTCCGTGGTCTATTCGTACGGCCACCGCAATGTGCAGGGCCTGGCGTGGGACGCGCAGGGCCGGCTGTGGGCGGCGGAGTTCGGGCAGAACACCTGGGACGAGCTGAACCTCATCGAGCCGGGCAAGAACTACGGCTGGCCGGTCGTCGAGGGCCAGGCGCACCGCGCGGGATACGTCGACCCCGTCGCGCAGTGGCACACCGACGACGCCTCCCCCAGCGGCATCGCCTACGCCGCCGGCTGCATCTGGATGGCCTCGCTGAAGGGCGAGCGGCTGTGGCGCATCCCGCTGGACGGCACGAAGGCCGCCGCGGCCCCACAGGCGTTCTTCACCGGAACCTACGGGCGGCTGCGTACCGTGGTGACCGTGGAGGACGGCACCCTGCTGCTGACCACGAGCAACACGGACGGGCGGGGCACCCCCAAGCCCGGCGACGACCGCATTCTGCGGCTCAAGGTCGGCTGACACCGGGAAGGTGCGCGATGTTCAATCCCCTCGAGGAGCTGTTCACCCCGGGACGCAAGCACACCGACGACGAGCGGAACCGGCTGGCGCTGTCCCGCGAGGACACCGGCGACAACGATCCCGGACGCGGGTCGATAGACCTCGAGTCCGGGACGGTCGTCATACGGACGGAACCGTGAACAGCCGCAGCCGGTGCGCGAGTGCCGCCGCCTCGCCCCGGCCGGAGACGTTGAGCTTGGCCAGGATGTTGGAGACGTGCACGCTCGCCGTCTTCGGCGAGATGAAGAGCTCCTCGGCGATCTGACGGTTCGTCCGGCCGTCGGTGACCAGCCGCAGCACGTCGCGCTCGCGTGCCGTCAGGCCCAGCGCCTCGGCCGGATCCGCGGGTTCGTCCACCGCGGGGACCGCCCGCGCGCCGTCCCGGCCGGCCGGCTCGTGCAGCGACAGCCGGGCGCGCTGGGCGAGCTGCGCGACCTCGTCGGCCAGCGGGCGGGCGCCGAGCGTTTCGGCGGCCGTGTGGGCGAGCGTGAGGAGCGCGCAGGCCTCCTCACGGCTCTCCCTGGCCTCGCGGGCCTCCCCGGTCTCGTGCCCGGTGGCCAGCAGCGCCTCGGCCCACCGGTAGCGGCTCTGGGCGAGTTCGTACGGGCGCCCCACCGGTTCGAAGGCGCGGACCACGGCGGCCCACCGCTCGGGCGCGGCCTGTCCCCCGGCGCGGGCCAGCTCCGCCTCGACGAGCAGGGCGTACGCCTCCCAGACCGGTGCGAGCCGGGGGAGTGACGACGCGGTGGTGCGGATGCGCTTCAGGTGCGCCGCGCGGTCCCGGTCGTCGACGGTCATCCAGGGCGCGTCCGCCTCGGCGGCGGCGCCGGCGGCCAGCAGCGGCCACCAGTAGCGGGACGTGCCGGGCACGAAGCCCTCGTCGAGCGCGTCGGCCAGGACGGTACGCGCCTCGTCGAAGCGGCCCCGCCGGACGGCGATCTCCAGCGTCAGCGTGCGGATCGGGACCAGGTGCTGCGGCTGGGTGTCGTGCAGAAAGCTCTCGCGGGCGGCCGTCGCGTACTCGTCGGCCGCTCCGGTCCGGCCGCGGCGCAGGGCGAGGAAGCCCAGGTTCATCGTCTGTCCGCCGGCCGCCATCCTTCCGGACCCGTTGGTGCGGGCCCACTGGACCGCCGCCTCGCTGCGGTCCCACAGCCCGAGCGAGAACAGCGACTCGCCCTCGTTGCCGCGCAGATAGGCGCGGACGCTGCGGGTGGCGATCTCCCGGACCAGCTCGATGCCCTCGGTGGCGACCGCGATGGCGTCGTGGGACCGGCCGACGCCCTCCAGGACCGAGGCGAGGTTGCCGTGGGAGCGGCCGATGAGCCCGGGCAGTCGGAGCTTGCGCGCTTCGCGGCAGACGTCCTCGGCCAGCACCAGACCGCCCTCGACGTCCCCGGAGTCGGCGTGCAGCAGCCCGAGGGTCAGCCGGGCGTTCAGTTCCGTCTCGCGGGCGCCGACCAGGCGGGCCAGGTCCACGGCCCGCTCCGCCGTGGTGATGGCCTCCTCACCGGACTTGTGGATCATCATCCAGGCGGCGGCGAAGGCGAGGACGTCGGCGTGGACGGCGGACGGCGGCAGGCCGCGCAGGAGCTCCTGGGCGCGGCCCACGTCCTCCCAGCCGTCGCCGCGGCCCAGGTCCTGGACCAGTCGCGAGCGCTGGGCCCGGAACCAGGCGGCCCGCAGCGCGTCCGTCGTGTCGTCGATCAGCCGGAGCGCGCGCTTGGCCACGGCGAAGGCGCGCTCGGGCTCACCGCTCAGCCGGGCGGAGACGGTGATCTCGGCCAGCAGGTCGAGGAAGCTCAGCGGGGTGTCGGGGTGGCAGCCGCACGGCGGGTAGACCTCGGCGTAGTCCGCGGGGCGCAGCTCGCCGCGGATCTCCTCCGGGGTGTCCTCCCACAGCTCCAGGGCCCGCTCCAGCAGCCGGTGCTGCTCGGCGTAGGCGTGCCGGTGCCGGGCCTCGACGGAGGCGCGCAGCACGGCGGGCAGCGCCTTGGCCGGGTCGTGCGCGTAGTACCAGTAGCTGGCCAGCCGGGCGGCCCGCTCGTCCGCGCGGACCAGGCCGGGGCCGGTCTCCAGGGCCTGTGCGTACCGGCGGTTGATCCGGCTGCGCTCCCCCGGCAGCAGATCGTCGCTGACCGCCTCGCGGACCAGGGAGTGCCGGAAGCGGTAGCCGTCGCCGTCCTCGGAGGGCAGCAGGATGTTGGCGCCGACGCAGGCGCGCAGCGCCTCGATGAGGTCGTCCTCGGAGAGTCCCGCGACGGCGGCGAGCAGCGGGTACTCCACGGTGGTGCCGCCCTCGGCGACGATCCGCGCGGCGCGCTGGGCGTCCTCCGACAGCGTTTCGAGCCGCACCAGCAGCAGGTCGCGCAGTGAGTCGCTCAGCCCGGAGCTGCAGCCCTGCTGGATGCTGACGGCGAGTTCCTCCACGAAGAACGGGTTGCCGTCGGAACGCTCGAAGACCCGGTCCACCATGCCGCCTTCGGGCTCGGCGGCCAGGATGCCGGTGATCTGGCGGCGGACCTCCGCGCGGCTGAACCGGGACAGCTCGATCCGGTCGACGGTGCGCAGCCGGTCCAGCTCGGCGAGGAAGGGCCGCAGCGGGTGCCTGCGGTGGATGTCGTCGGACCGGTAGGTGGCCACGATCACGAGCCGGCCGCGGTGCAGCGACCGGAAGAGGTAGGCGAGCAGCTCGCGGGTGGAGCGGTCGCCCCAGTGCAGGTCCTCCAGGACGAGGACGACGGTACGGTCCGCCGCGAGCCGTTCCAGCAGCCGGGCGGTGAGCTCGAAGAGCCGCACCCGGCCGTCGTCGTCCTGCGAATCGCGCCCGTCGCGCGTCATCTCGCGGTGTTCGCCCAGCTCGGGCAGGAGCCGCGACAGCTCGCCCGCCTGGTTGCCTGCGGCGGCCGTCAGCTCGTCCCCGAGCTGCCGGTACAGCGAGCGCAGTGCGGTCGACACCGGGGCGAAGGGCAGACCGTCCGCGCCGATCTCCACACAGCCGCCGACGGCGGTGACCGCGCCCGACGAGGCGGCGGCCGCGAGGAACTCCTCGGTGAGGCGGGTCTTGCCGACGCCGGCCTCACCGCTGACGACCAGGCCCTGCGGCTCGCCCGCTCGGGCGCGGGCGAGCGCATCGGCGAGGCGGGTCATTTCGCTGTCGCGGCCGACGAAGACGGGGCTGACGGACTGGGTCTGCACAGTGCTGAGCATCGCACGGCAGTCCGACAGCGCAGTATCGGATATCACTTCACGACGCCGCGTGGTGGCGTACGCCGCGCAGTGCGCGGCCCACCCGGCCGGCGTCCGTGGTCACCCGCCCCTCGCGGCGTGCCGCGCGCTGCGCCCGGCGCTGGGCCTGGCGCTCGCTCCGGCGGACGGCGATGACCGCGCGGGCCTGGTTGTCGTCCCGTGCCCGGCGCTGGAGTTCGGTGGCGCGGACCTGGTGGAGTTCGAGCTCATACATGGTGTGTTCCCCTTGGCTGTGCGGCTTGTTCCGCTGGGACAAGCCTCGTCCCCAAGGGGGGTGCGCCACATCGGGCAGCTGCCCGAACTCCGGTCGCCCGGGGTACTTAGGCCCGGTGCCTTACCGGCACGGGGGGCCTTAGTCCACTGCTGAGGGGTTCACTGCTGGGGGTTCACTGCTGGGGGGTTCAGTGCTCAGGGGTTCACTGCTGAGGCGTGGCGGCGACCACCGGCAGGTCGGTGAAGACGTCGAACCACATGGCTCCGGCGATCAGCAGGCCGAGGACACCGAGGATGAGGCCGCCCCACGCGAGCGCCTGGCTCCAGTGGTTCCCGGCGGCGGCGGGCCGGCCGGGACGGAACAGGACGACGGCGGCGACGAGGATGGCGACCACGGCGAAGATGCCGTTGAAGAGCGCCACCGTGTGCCAGGGGGTGCCGTACCCGGCGGCGAGCTGGGCCTGCACCGAGCCGCCCGAGGTCTTGATCTGCCCGATCAGCTGCTCACGGTCTTTCATGAGGTCGCCGATCCAGGTACCGGTGAGCGACGAGACGCCCAGCCCGACCGCGACGACCGAGCCCGCGGCGGCGAGCACACCGGTCGCGCCCTGCGTCCCGGACGGCTCGTCGTCGAGGTCGTCCTCGTCGAAGCCGTCCTCGTCGCGTGCGTCCGGTTCGATACCGCCCTGCGCCGGGACGGCGGTGTCCCGGTCGTCCGCCGCTGTGGCCGTGGAGTCCGTGCTCTCCGTGCTGTCCTGGGTCTCCGGGTCGGTGGCGGCCTTGTCCAGTGCGTCGGTCTTCGTGGTGTCCATGCGACGAAACCGTAGGTTCCGTTTCTGAGAGGAACCTGAGAGGTCGCTGAGTGCGATCCCCGTGTTACGGCCCGGCAACTGCGCTTGACCTGCCCGAGTCGTGAGCGGCAACCTGAACTCCCCCTGGCCGCAACGTTTTCCGCGGGACTCCAGGGATATAGGGGGAGGGAAGAAACACCAAGTGGACACCGGTCTGTACATCGGCCCTGACGGCGCACCCGACCGTTACCGCCTGCTGCGATCCATCGGCCGCGGAGGCGAGGCCGTGCTCTACCTCGCCGAGATCGAACTCGGCGGTGGCACCGAACCCGTCGTCGTCAAGGTGCTCGATTCGAAGACGACGCTGTCGCAGGAACAGTTCGACCGGATCAGCTCCAAATGGCGTGAGCAGGCCGAGCTGTTGCGGTTCGTCAACCGCCTCGGTGTGGTCGGCATCCGCGAGCACTTCGAGGGTCCGTCCGCGCACCGTACGGGTGAGGCCGCCCCGGAGGCGGCGGGCCGCGCCCTGTACCTGGTCATGAACCATGTGGACGGCCTCGACCTGCGTGACTGGCGCGCCGAGCGCGCCCTGGACACCCCCGCAGAACGCCGCGAGGCCGTGCGCTGTCTGGAGCAGCTCGCCGACGTCCTGGACTGGCTGCACACGGGCTCCGCCACTCCCTCCGGCCGCTCGGTGGTGCACGGCGACCTCTCCCCCGGCAACGTCATGATCGACGCCAACGGCCAGGCCACCCTGGTCGACTTCGGTCTGAGCAAGCTGACCGCGGACCATCAGACCGCCGAGGTGTGGTTCACCCCCGGGTTCGCCGCGCCGGAGGTCTTCGAGGGCAAGCGCAGCGCGGCCACCGACCGCTACGCCTTCGGCGCCCTCGCGTACTTCCTGCTCAGCGGGGAGTCGCCGGCCACCATGCCGGAGCAGATCAGGGCCGCGCTGCTGGCGCTGCCCGAGCTGGCCGGGCTGGAGCCGGAGCGGGCGGCGCGGATCTCTGCGGTCTTCGCCACGGATCCGGCGAACCGGCCGGAGTCGCTGTCGGCGTGGGTGCGTGAGCTGCGCCCGGCGGTGATCTCGACGACGCGCACTCCGCGCACCTCGGGGCCCAAGGACGCGGTCCCGGTCGCGGACGCCGCCCCGGCGCCGCCCGGCCAGGCGCCGGCCGTACCGCCGCTTCCGGACCGGCCGGCCCCCGTCCCCATGCCGGTCCACGCACCGCCGGTGCACACACCGCCGCCCTCGTACATCCCGGCGCCGCCGGAGGAGGACCCGGTGACGGACACCAGGCCCACGGTGGTGCTCGGAGCACAGGCACAGGCACAGGCACAGGCACAGCCACCGGCACCGACCCCGACGCAAACCCCGGAGCAGGTGGAGGCGCCGGTGGCCGCGTTCCACCAGCAGCCCCCGCCGCGGGGCCCAGGTCCCGGGTCCGGTCCCGGTTCCGGTCCCGCGACGGCGGCGACCCCGCTGCCGCCCAAGCGCGGCAAGAAGGGCCCGCTGATCCTGGCCGCGGTCCTCGCCGTGGTGCTGATGGCGTCCGGGGCGCTGGTCGCCGTCAAGTTCATGGGCGACGACAAGAAGGACGGCGACACGGCCGCCGCGAAGAACAGCACCGGCGCACAGCAGCAGAGCAGTTCGCCGCCGCAGACCACGACTCCGCCCACGACGCCGGAGACCACGGACGCGACGCCGTCCGACGGCGTGTCCTCCTCGGGCGACCCGACCGGTCCGACCGCGGTGTCGCCGGGCTCCACGGACTCCCTGACCGCCTCCACGGCCGTCGATGAGAACGACAGCCTGGAGACCGGCACCGCCACCATCGACGCCAAGGTGTACACGGACGTGCTGCGCACCAAGGGCTGCTCAGGCGGCTACGCCGAGTACTACCTGGGCCGCGCGTGGAAGTCCATGTCGACCGTCGTGGGGCTCGACGACTACGGAAAGAACGGTCCGGTCACGTTCACCTTCACCGCGGACGGCAAGCGGGTCTCGTTCCAGCAGCTCCTGCTCGGGGTGGCGAAGCCGGTGACCATGGATGTGAGCGGCGCGCTGCGACTGCGGATCGAGTGGAAGCAGAACGACACCGATGTGTGCGGTGTGGGAGTGCTCGCCAGTCCGACGCTCAAGCAGTAGGCGTCGGCTCCCGTTCGGCTGCCCGGGGTCCGGGCAGCTGGACGGGGGTGGGGGCCGGAGCCGCCGGCGGTTCGATGCTGATCCTGGGGAGCCGGCGGTCCAGCCACCCCGGCAGCCACCAGTTGGCGCCGCCGAGCAGGTGCATGAGCGCCGGCACCAGCAGGGTGCGCAGGATGAACGCGTCCAGCGCGACGGCCGCTGCGAGGCCGATGCCGAACATCGCGATGACCCGGTCGCCGCTGAGCACGAAGGCCAGGAAGACCGCGATCATGATCACCGCGGCCGAGTTGATCACCCGGCTGGTCTCGGCGAGCCCGACCCGTACCGCCCGCCGGTTGTCCTTGGTCTCCAGCCACTCCTCGTACATCCGGCTCACCAGGAAGACCTGGTAGTCCATCGACAGTCCGAAGAGCACCGAGACCATGATCACCGGCAGGAACGGCTCGATCGGGCCGGCCGCCCCCAGGCCCAGGAACTCGCTCCCCCAGCCCCACTGGAAGATCGCGACGACGATCCCGAAGGACGACGCGACCGCGGCCACGTTCATCGCCGCCGCCTTCAGCGGGATGCCGATGGACCGGAACGCCAGGAGCAGCAGCAGACAGCCGAGGCCGACGACCGCCCCGATGAACAGCGGCAGCTTGCCGATGATGACGGAGGCGAAGTCGTCGTAGCTCGCGGTGGGACCGCCCACGTACACCTGGAGCGAGGAGCGGTCCTCGGCCTGCGGCAGCACGTCGTCGCGCAGCCGGTTCACCAGCTCCGAGGTGTCCCGGGACTGCGGTGCGGTGGCCGGGACGACGGTGATCACGCCGGTGTCGCCGCTGACGGTCGCGGGGGTCACCGACGCGACGCCCGGGGTGTCGCGCAGGGTCTGCGGCAGCTGGTCGAGGGCGAGCCGGGCGTCGGCGCCCTGGATGTCCGCGACGAGGGTCAGCGGCCCGTTGGTGCCGGGGCCGAAGCCGTCCGCGAGCAGCTCGTAGGCCTGCCGGGTGGTGCTGGCGGCCGGATTGTTCCCCTGGTCGGAGGTACCGAGGTGCAGCGAGAGGGTGGGCAGCGCGAGGACGAGCATCACGGCCGCGGCCAGGCTGCCGAGCAGTTTGGGGTGCCGTTCCACGAAGGCGGACCAGCGGGCGGCGAGCCCGGTGGGCACCTCGGGCTGCGGGCCGTGCTCGGTCAGCCGGCGCCGTTCCCGGCGGCTGAGCGCCTTCATGCCGATCATCGACAGCAGGGCGGGCAGCAGGGTGACCGAGGCGGCCACCGTCAGCACGACGGTGAGCGCCGCCGCGACGGCGACCCCGTTGAGGAAGCTGAGCCGCAGGATGAGCATGCCGAGCAGCGCCACACAGACCGTGCCGCCCGCGAAGACCACCGCGCGGCCGGTGGTGCTGACGGCCTGCTCGGCCGCGTCGCGCACCGACAGGCCGCGTTTGAGACCTCTGCGGTGCCGGGTGACGATGAACAGCGCGTAGTCGATGCCCACGCCGAGGCCGATCAGCATGCCGAGCATCGGCGCGAAGTCGGCCACGATCATCACATGGCCGAGCAGCTCGATGCCCATGTAGGCGGTGCCGACGCCCATCAGTGCGGTCGCGACCGGCAGGCACATGGCGGCGAAGGAGCCGAAGGCCAGCAGCAGCACCAGGGCGGCGACGCCGATCCCGATCAGTTCGCTGAGGTGGGCGCTGCCGCTCTCGGTGGCCGCGACGGCGGTGCCGCCCAGCTCGACCCGCAGTCCGTCGCCCTCGGCGGCCTTCGCGGTGTCCACGACGGCCTTGGCCTGGCCCGCGCCGATGTCGTCGGCGGCGCTGTCGAAGGTGACGTCGGCGTAGGCGGTCCTGCCGTCATGGCTGATGCGTCCGGCGCCCTCGGGGTTGTACGGGTTGGTCACCGAGGCGACGCCGGGGAGTTTCGCGATCTGGTCGAGGGTCCTGGTCATCCGCTGCTCGACACCGTCGGCGCGGACGCTGCCGGTGCCGTCGGTGTGCCAGACGATGGTGTCCGAGTCGCCGGCCTGATGCGGGAAGGCCTGCTCCAGCAGGGCGGTCGCCCGGCCGGACTCGGTGCCCGGTATCTCGTAGTCGTTCGAGTAGGCGGAACCGGCGAGGGCGGCGCCGGCGGTGAGGCCGGCGAGCGCGACGATCCACAGCAGAACGACGGAGAGACGACGGCGGAGACACCACCGGGCGAGTGCGGCCATTCCCTGCTTCCCTGGGTATCTCGGGTGGATCTTTCAGGGAATAGCCCTCAAAGAACACTTCAGGTGCGGCTGTCACTCTTACAGCGAAAAGAGATCCTTTGGTGGTTTCGTGCGCTTCCTCACAGGGAAAAGGCGACCCCCACCGGGGGACCGCCTTTTTCACCGTTCGAACGTGTCCTCGACCCCTCGGGTCAGCCCTGAACCCCGAGCTTCTCCAGGACGAGCTCCCGGACGCGCTTGGCGTCGGCCTGGCCGCGGGTCAGTTTCATGACCGCACCGATCAGGGCGCCGGCCGCCGCGAGGTTGCCGCCGCGGATCTTGTCGGCGACGGCGGCGTTGGCCGCGATCGCCTCGTCCACGGCCGCGCCGAGCGCGCCCTCGTCCGAGACGACCTTGAGCCCGCGCTTCTCCACGACCTCGTCAGGACCGCCCTCGCCCGCGAGGACACCCTCGATGACCTGGCGGGCCAGCTTGTCGTTGAGCGAGCCCTCGGCGACCAGCGCCGTCACCCGAGCGACCTGGGCCGGCGAGATACCGAGGTCGGCCAGCTCCTTGCCGGTCTCGTTCGAGGCACGGGCCAACTCGCCCATCCACCACTTGCGGGCCTGGTCGGCCGGGGCGCCCTCGTCGATCGTCGCGGTGATCAGATCGATCGCGCCCGCGTTGAGCGCCGACTGCATCTCGTGGTCGGAGATGCCCCACTCGGTCTTCAGCCGGTCCCGCCGCACCCGCGGCAGCTCGGGAAGTCCGGCGCGCAGCTCCTCGACCCAGTCCCGGGCCGGGGCGATCGGGACGAGGTCGGGCTCCGGGAAGTACCGGTAGTCCTCGGCGTTGTCCTTGATGCGGCCGGCCGTCGTGGAGCCGTCCTCCTCGTGGAAGTGCCGGGTCTCCTGCACGATCGTGCCGCCGGAGTTGAGCACCGCCGCGTGCCGCATGATCTCGTAGCGCGCCGCGCGCTCCACCGAACGGAGCGAGTTGACGTTCTTCGTCTCCGAGCGGGTGCCGAACTTCTCGCGGCCGTGCGGGCGCAGCGACAGGTTCACGTCGCAGCGCATCTGGCCCTGCTCCATGCGCGCCTCGGAGACGTCCAGCGCCTTGATGAGTTCGCGCAGCTCGGCGACGTACGCCTTGGCGACCTCGGGAGCGCGTGCCCCCGCGCCCTCGATCGGCTTGGTGACGATCTCGATGAGCGGGATGCCGGCCCGGTTGTAGTCGAGCAGCGAGTGCGAGGCGCCGTGGATACGGCCCGTCGCGCCGCCGACGTGGAGGGACTTGCCGGTGTCCTCCTCCATGTGGGCGCGCTCGATCTCGACCCGGAAGACCTCGCCGTCCTCCAGCGCGACGTCCAGATAGCCGTTGAAGGCGATCGGCTCGTCGTACTGCGAGGTCTGGAAGTTCTTCGGCATGTCCGGGTAGAAGTAGTTCTTCCGCGCGAAGCGGCACCAGGTCGCGATCTCGCAGTTCAGCGCGAGACCGATCTTGATGGCCGACTCGATGCCGATCGCGTTGACGACCGGGAGCGAGCCGGGCAGGCCCAGACAGGTCGGGCAGGTCTGGGAGTTGGGCTCGGCGCCGAGGGTGGTCGAGCAGCCGCAGAACATCTTGGTCTTCGTGCCGAGCTCGACGTGGACCTCAAGGCCCATCACCGGGTCGTACACCGACAGGGCGTCCTCGTAGGACTCCAGGTCCATGACGGTCATTCCACTACCTCTCAGTCCGCCAGGACGTCGTCGTCGGCGAGGCTGCGCAGCTCGCGGACGAGCAGGGCCAGGCCGGTGGCGATGGCGGCGGCGCTGATCACGGCGTCGGCCAGCATCAGCCGGTCGTGCTCGCCCTGAGCGTTGCGTGCCTGCTTGATGGTGCTCACGGCGCCGAAGAGCGTGGTGCCGATCGAGATGTACAGGCCGAGCTTGCTCTTCTTGAAGCCCTTGGCCTTCTTCAGGGTGCTCACAGCGCGGGTGCCTCCTCGAGCAGCGGGTGACCCCATCGTCCGGTGAACGCGGCCTCGACCGCGGCACCGACCCGGTAGAGCCGGTCGTCGGCCATGGCCGGGGCGATGATCTGCAGCCCGACCGGGAGCCCGTCCTCGGGAGCCAGACCGCACGGGACGGACATCGCCGCGTTGCCTGCCAGGTTGGACGGGATGGTGCACAGGTCGGCGAGGTACATCGCCATGGGGTCGTCCACGCGCTCACCGATGGGGAACGCGGTGGTCGGGGTGGTCGGCGAGATCAGCACGTCCACCGTGCCGAAGGCGGCCTCGAAGTCGCGCGAGATCAGCGTGCGGACCTTCTGCGCCGAGCCGTAGTACGCGTCGTAGTAGCCGGAGCTGAGCGCGTACGTGCCGAGGATGATGCGGCGCTTGACCTCGTCGCCGAAGCCGGCCTCGCGGGTGAGCGCGGTGACCTCCTCGGCGGACCTCGTGCCGTCGTCGCCGACCCGCAGGCCGTAGCGCATGGCGTCGAAGCGGGCCAGGTTGGACGAGGCCTCGGACGGCGCGATCAGGTAGTACGCGGGCAGCGCCAGCTTGAACGAGGGACAGGAGATCTCCACGATCTCGGCGCCCAGCTCGCGCAGCAGCTCCACGGACTCGTTGAACCGCTGCATGACGCCGGCCTGGTAGCCCTCGCCGCCGAACTCCTTGACGACGCCGATCCGCATGCCCTTGACGTTGCCGTTGCGGGCCGCCTCGACGACGGCCGGGACCGGTGCGTCGATGGACGTCGAGTCCAGCGGGTCGTGGCCGGCGATCGCCTCGTGCAGCAGCGCCGCGTCCAGGACCGTACGGGCGCAGGGCCCGCCCTGGTCGAGGGAGGACGAGAAGGCGACCATGCCGTAGCGGGAGACGCCGCCGTAGGTCGGCTTGACGCCGACCGTGCCGGTGACGGCCGCGGGCTGGCGGATCGAGCCACCGGTGTCGGTGCCGATCGCGAGCGGCGCCTGGTAGCTGGCGAGCGCGGCGGACGAGCCGCCGCCGGAGCCGCCGGGGATCCGGGTGAGGTCCCACGGGTTGCCGGTCGGGCCGTAGGCGCTGTTCTCGGTCGAGGACCCCATGGCGAATTCGTCCATGTTGGTCTTGCCGAGGATGACGATGCCCGCGTCCTTGAGGCGCTTGGTCACCGTCGCGTCGTAGGGCGGGATCCAGCCTTCGAGGATCTTCGAGCCGACGGTGGTCGGGATCCCCTTCGTGGTGAAGATGTCCTTCAGCGCGAGCGGGACGCCGGCCAGCGGGCCGAGCTTCTCGCCCTTGGCGCGCCGCTCGTCGACGGCGCGGGCGGCGCCGAGCGCGCCCTCGGTGTCGACGTGCAGGAAGGCGTGCACCTTCTCGTCGACGGCGCCGATGCGGTCGAGGTGCGCCTGGGCGACCTCGACGGCGGAGGCCTTGCCGGTGGCGACGACGTCGGCGGTCTCGGCCGCGGTGAGCCTGGTCAGGTCAGTCATGGTGATTAGTCCTCCCCCAGGATCTGCGGCACCTTGAAGCGCTGCTGCTCCTGCGCCGGGGCGCCGGAGAGCGCCTCGGCCGCGGTCAGCGACGGCCGGACCACGTCCGGGCGCATGACATTGGTCAGCGGCAGCGCGTGGGAGGTCGGGGGTACGTCCTCGCCGGCCACCTCGGATACGCGGGCGACCGCGCCGATGATCACGTCGAGCTGCTCGGCGAAGTGGTCGAGCTCTTCGTCCTTCAGCTCAAGACGCGACAGCCGGCCGAGGTGGGCGACCTCCTCGCGTGTGATGCCAGGCATGCAGCGATCCTCTGGGGGTGAGTTCGATGGTTTCGCGGCCAATCCTATGGGGGCGGACCCCCTGGCGACGAAACGGTTAGGCCCGCGCGCCTAACCGTGCGGCCCACAGCGTGCCGGGAACCGGCCCGTCCTACGGCACGGCCTGCCCGGACGGCTGGTCCGCGTCCGCCACCGGTGCGTGCTCCGGCTCCGGCTCGCGCTCCAGCGCGTTGGGGCGCCGCCAGCCGTGCTCACCGCGGGCGCGCAGCCAGGCGGTCGCCTCGTCGGGCGGCATCGCGGCGGCGACCAGCCAGCCCTGTACGGCGTCGCAGCCCAGGTCCCGCAGCCGCTCCCAGGTCTCGTCGTCCTCCACGCCCTCGGCGACGACGAGCAGCCCGAGCGAATGCGCGAGGTCGACGGTGCAGCGGACGATTTCGGCGTCCTCGTTGTCGAGGACCAGCCGGGCCACGAACGAGCGGTCGATCTTCAGCTCGCTGACCGGCAGTTTGCGCAGGTGGACCAGGGAGGAGTAGCCGGTGCCGAAGTCGTCGAGGGACATCTTCACGCCGTGCCCGGTCAACCCGGCCATGGTGTCGGCGGCCCGCTGCGGGTCCTCCAGCAGGACGTGTTCGGTTATCTCCAGTTGCAGCGAGCCGGGCGGGACGCCGTGCCGGGCGAGCCGCGCGGCGACCGCGCCCGCGAAGCCGGGGCTGTGCACATCGCGCGGCGAGACGTTCACCGCGACCGGTACGTCCAGGCCCATCTTGCGCCAGCGGGCGACCTGGCCCAGCGCCGTCTCCAGCACGTACTCCGTCAGCTGGGGCATCAGCCCGGAGGTCTCCGCCATGGCGATGAACTCCTCGGGATTGACCCGGCCGCGCTGCGGGTGCTCCCAGCGCACCAGCGCCTCCAGACCGGCGATCTTCCCGTCGAAGCAGACCTTCGGCTGGTAGTGCAGCTCGACGTCGCCCGAGTCCAGCGCCCGGCGCAGATCGCCCAACAGGCCCAGCCGGTCGGGGGTGTTGCCGTCCCGGGTCGCCTCGTAGACCTCGACGCCGCTGCGGTCGCGCTTGGCCTGGTACATCGCCACGTCCGCGCGGCGCAGCAGCCCTTCGGCGTCCACGGCGTGGTCCGGGAAGACCGCGACGCCGGCGCTGGCCTCCAGCACCAGGGTCAGCCCGTCGAGACTCAGCGGTGAGCCGAGGGCCGCCACCAGGGCGCGGGCGATGCGCTGGGCGCGGGTCGGGGAGTCGCAGCAGGGCAGCAGGACCGCGAACTCGTCGCCGCCCAGCCGGGCCGCCTCGGCGCCGCGGGGCAGCGCGAGCCGCAGCCGGTCGGCGACCTGGAGCAGCAGCCGGTCGCCGGCCAGATGCCCGAGGGTGTCGTTGACCGACCGGAACTTGTCGAGGTCGATGAGGATCAGCGCGGTGCGTTCGCCCTTGCGCTCCGCGTCGTCCAGCGCGGTCCAGGCGCGTTCCAGCAGCCACTGCCGGTTGGGCAGCCCGGTCAGCGGGTCGCGCAGCTGCTCCTCGGCGCGGGCGTGCGCGATCCACAGCGTCGAGTCCAGGGCGATGAGCGGGACGGCGAACAGCGGCAGCAGGACGGGCATGTCGCAGCCGACGACCAGGATCAGCGGGGAGAGCCCCAGCAGGGCGACGCCCACCATCCCCTGGCGCATCAGCGCGGTGCGGGCCACCGTCGGCAGACCGCCGCCGCGCGGGGCGACCGCGTACCAGAGCAGCGCACGCGTGGCGGTCAGATAGGCCAGAGCGGTGACGACGATCGCCGGACCGGCCGCCAGGCCCCAGTCCTCGGGGTGCCAGGGCGTGGCCACCGAGGGGTGCACACCGAAGCAGGCCAGGGTCAGCGAGGCGGTGCCGACGCCCAGTATGTCCACGGCGCCGTGCAGCAGCGCCTGCCGCCAGCGGTGCCGGCGGGCGGCGCCGACCAGCACCACGACGGCCAGGCTGACCAGCACCGACGGCACCCAGCCGTAGAGCAGCAGCATCGCCAGGGTGAGGGCCGCGCCGGAGCCGGTGCCGCCCCACCAGCGGTCGCGGCCCATCGCCACGAGGTGGCCGACGATGATGCCGGTCAGGACGGCGAACGCCCAGCCGACGGTGCCGCCGGGGAAGAGCGCCCGGCCCTCATGGACGGTGCTCAGGACGCCGGCCGCCAGTGCGAGTCCCGCGACCGCCACCACCGCGATGCGTAAGACCGCCGGGGGCAGTACCGGCGCGGCCGGCCAACGCAGCCGCTGCGCCGGTCCGGCGCCCTCCGTCGGTTCCATTCCTGTCCCTCTCACAGCCTGGTGCGACACCCGGGTCCACCGCGCCGTGCCCGCAGCGGAAACCCGCAAAGGCTGCTGGAAGGTTCATGCCCTTCCGGCGCGCCTCTCAACAGTAGGCCGCAGAAGGCTGCCTCGGGCACCGATCGAGCGTGGTTGCCCGAATGGGATCCCCGCACCCGGAACGTTCGGATATAGGCCGAACGGGTGATTGGCGCCCGGTTATCCGGCCGGGTTGACCGCGGCCTCCCGGGCGGCCTCCGGCCCCTCCGTCAGCAGCACCGCGAAGCCCGGCTCGTCGAGGATGGGGACCTTCAGCTGGACGGCCTTGTCGTACTTCGAGCCGGGGTTCTCCCCCACCACCACGAAGTCCGTCTTCTTGGAGACCGACCCGGTGACCTTCGCCCCGAGCGAGGTCAGCACCTCCTTCGCGCCGTCCCTCGTGTGGCCGGCGAGCGTGCCGGTCACGACGGCGGTGAGGCCTTCGAGCGGCCGCGGGCCCTCGTCCGAGCCCTCCTCGGTGAACTTCACCCCGGCGGCACGCCACTTCTCGATGATCTCCAGATGCCAGTCCTCGGCGAACCACTGCTTGACCGAGGCGGCGATCGTCCCCCCGACCCCGTCCACCGCGGCCAGCTCGGCCTCCTCGGCGTCCCTGATCCGGTCCAGGTCCCGGAACTCCCTGGCCAGCGCCTCGGCGGCGACGGGGCCGACATGCCGGATCGACAGCCCGGTGATGATCCGCGCCAGCGGCCGGTCCTTCGCCGCGGCGATGTTCTCCAGCATGGCCAGCGCGTTCTTCTTCGGCTCGCCCTGCTGGTTGGCGAAGAAGGTGACGATCTTCTCGTCGCCGGTCTTCGCGTCCCGCTTGGGCAGCCCGGTGTCCTGGTCCAGGACGTACGACCGGATCGGCAGCAACTGCTCGATGTTCATGTCGAACAGATCGCCCTCGTCCTTGAGCGGTGGCTCGGAAGGCTCCAGCGGCTGGGTGAGCGCGGTGGACGCCACGTACCCGAAGTTCTCGATGTCGAGGCACTTGCGGCCCACCAGGTAGAAGATCCGCTCACGCAACTGCGCAGGGCAGTAGCGGGCGTTGGGACACCGCAGATCGATGTCCCCCTCCTTCATCGGCTGCAGCGCCGTACCGCAGTCCGGGCACTCGGCCGGCATCACGAACTCGCGCTCGCTGCCGTCCCGGAGATCGGCCACCGGGCCGAGGATCTCCGGAATGACGTCGCCGGCCTTGCGCAGCACCACGGTGTCGCCGATGAAGACGCCCTTGGCCTTGACGACCTCCTGGTTGTGCAGGGTCGCGAACTCGACCTCGGAGCCGGCGACGGTGACCGGCTCCACGACCGCGTACGGAGTGACCCGGCCGGTGCGGCCGACGCCCACCCGGATGTCCAGGAGCTTGGTGTTGACCTCCTCGGGCGCGTACTTCCACGCGATCGCCCAGCGCGGCGCCCGGGACGTCGACCCGAGCCGGCCCTGCAGCGGGATCTCGTCCACCTTGACGACGACGCCGTCGATCTCGTGCTCCACCGCGTCGTGCCGGTGCTCGCCGAAGTAGGCGATGAACTCCCGCACCTCGTCGAGGGAGCCGACGACCTTGTTGTGCGTCGCGGTGGGCAGACCCCATTCGTGCAGCAGCTCGTAGGCGTGCGACTGGCAGTCGATGTCGAAGCCCTCGCGGGCGCCGATGCCGTGCACCACCATGTGCAGCGGCCGGGTGGCGGTGACCCGGGGGTCCTTCTGCCGCAGGCTGCCGGCCGCGGCGTTGCGCGGGTTGGCGAACGGCTTGTCGCCGGCCGCCACCAGCCGCGCGTTGAGCGCCTCGAACTCCTCGCCGGGGAAGTACACCTCGCCGCGGATCTCCACGAGCTCCGGGATCCGGCTCCCGGAGAGCCGGTCAGGGATGTCGGAGATGGTGCGGACGTTCGGCGTGATGTCCTCGCCGGTGCGGCCGTCGCCGCGGGTCGCGGCGCGGGTCAGCCGCCCGTGCTCATAGGTGAGGTTGACGGCGAGGCCGTCCACCTTCAGCTCGCACAGGAAGTGGTACGGGATGCCCGCCAGCTCGGCGGCGACGCGGTCCGCCCAGCCGGACAGCTCCTCGTCGTCGAACGCGTTGTCCAGCGACAGCAGCCGCTCACGGTGCACGACCGAGGTGAAATCCGTCTGATACGCCCCCGCGACCTTCTGCGTGGGCGAGTCCGGAGTGCGCAGGCCGGGGTGCGCGTCCTCGATGGCCTCCAGCCGCCTCAGCAGCCGGTCGAACTCGGCGTCGCTGACGACCGGCGCGTCGTTGACGTAGTAGCGGAAGCGGTGCTCCTCGACCTGCTCGGCCAACTGAGCGTGCTCTTCGCGCACTTCGGCAGGAATCTCCACGGCGGTCCTGTCCTTCCTCACTCAGGGTTGTCGACGAGCGATCGCGCCGCCTTGGCACAGTGCACCAGAGCGGCACGGGCATAGGCCGGCGAGGCCCCCGCCAGACCGCAGGAAGGGGTGACGGCCAGGGAGGTGCCCAACGCCCCCGGATCCAGCCCCAGCCTGCGCCACAGCGCCCGAACACCACTCACGCTACCGGCAGGGTCTGACAATCCGGTGTCCGTGCCGGGCACGACACCGGCGAACAGCGCCGTACCGCCCTCGACCGCCTCACCGAACGCGTCCCAGTCACTCTCCGTCAGCAACGCGAAATCGAACGAGATGCCCGAGACGCCGGCCCGCCGCAGCATCCGGAACGGGACGTCCGGCGCGCAGGAGTGGACGACCACCGGTACGTCCACGGCCTCGACCAGGCCGCGGATCATGTCCTCGGCCACCTGCCGGTCCACCACCCGGTACGTCCGGTAGCCGCTCGCCGTCCGCACGTGCCCGCGCAGCACGGCGGTCAGCGACGGCTCGTCCAGTTGCAGCACCAGCTCGGCACCGGGCACGCGGCGGCGCAGGTCGGCCAGGTGCAGCCGCAGCCCCTCGGTGAGCGATCCGGCCAGGTCCCGGACGGCGCCGGGGTCGCCGAGCGCGGCCTCGCCGTTGGGCCGCTCGACCGACGCGGACAGCGTCCACGGCCCGACGGCCTGCACCTTCAGCGGACCCTGGAACCCCTGGGTGAACTCCTCCAGGGCGTCCAGGTCCTCGCCCAGCCAGGCCACCGCCCGCCGGCTGTCCCGCCCCGGCCGGTCCCCGAACCGCCATCCGCTGGGCTCCACCCGGGCGTACAGGTCGACCAGCATCCCGAGCGAGCGCCCGATCATGTCCGCCCCGGGCCCCCGCGCGGGCAGCTCCGGCAGGAACGGCAGCGCCTCCACCGCCCCGGTAGCGGTCCGCGCGGCCTCCCGCGCATCACCTCCGGGCATCGACCCGACGCCGGTAGCGGCACCGGCGGGCAGCGTGAACTTCGCATCCGTACTCACGCACGAAGCGTACGAGACGAGCTGCCTGCAGCTGCCCACCTCCACCCGCAGACGGTGCAGGTGACGCAAGGGGGCCGGGTCCGCAGGTGTGGTGGTTCGAAATGCTGCCGAGCTATTTGTGGGCCGCCAGGCCCGTAAATAGTCGATTTCGAACCGCCGCACCGGAGGGCCCGGCCCCCGACCCCAGGACGGGCAGCAGTCAGCGCCCCGGACGGATCGTCAGATCGTTGATCTCGGCGTCGCGCGGCAGATCGATCGCCGCGAGGATCGCGGTGGCCACCGACTCCGGGTCGATCCAGCGCGAGGCGTCGTACTCCGTGCCCTCCTGGTGGTGCACCTTCTCCTGCATCGGGGTCGCCGTGCGGCCCGGGTACACGCTCGTCACCCGCACCCCGTTCCCGTGCTCCTCCTGCCGCAGCGCGTCCGCCACCGCCTTCAGGCCGTGCTTGCTCGCCGCGTACACCCCCCAGTTCGCGTGCGCGTTGAGGCCGGCGCCGGAGTTCACGAAGACCACGTGGCCCTGGGACATCCGCAGCTGGGGCAGGAGCAGCCGGGTCAGTTCGGCCGGGGCGATCAGGTTGACGGCGAGGGTCTGCTGCCAGACCTTCGCGGTGAGTTCGCCGATCCCGCCGAGCTCGACGATGCCCGCGATGTGCAGCAGCGAGTCGAGCCGGTCCGGCATCGGCTGGTGGGCGAAGGCCCACGACAGCCGGGCCGGTTCCGCCAGGTCGCCGACGAGGGTGCGGGCGCCGGCGAAACGCGACGCCAGCTCCTTGGCCCGGCCGGCGTCCCGCGCCAGGAGCAGCACCTCGTCGCCGCGGTCCAGCAGCCGCTGGGCGACAGCGGCGCCGATGCCGGAACCGGCGCCAGTGATCAGATGCGTGCTCACGCGTTCTCCTCCAGGTATGCCATGGCCTCGGCGCCGTCCTCGGCGAAGAAGACCAGGTCGCTCAGGGGCAGCGGCAGGAAGCCTTCGGCGTCCATCCGCTGGAACTGCAGTTTGAGGCCGTCGTAGAACCCCGCCGCGTTCAGCAGCACGACCGGCTTGGTGTGCAGGCCGTGCTTCTTCAGCTCGAGGATCTCGGTGGCCTCGTCGAGGGTGCCCGTACCGCCGACCATGATGACGATCGCGTCCGACCGCAGCAGCAGCTGCGCCTTCCGCTCCGCGAGGTTCGCGGTGATCAGCATCTCGTCGGCGTTCTCGCGCGCCTTGGTGTGCAGGAACTCCACGGACACGCCGACCAGCCGGCCGCCCGCCTCCTGCACACCGTCCGCCACCACCTTCATGAGGCCCGACTCCGAGCCGCCCCACACCAGGGTGTGGCCGCCGCGGCCGATCAGCGTGGCGAACTCGCGGGCCGGGACGGTGTAGCGCTCGTCGAGATCGGCGGCGGACATGAAGACACAGATGTTCATGCCCGCCACCCTACGAGGCGGCGCGGCCGGTCCTAGACCTGACCGTGGGAGCCGGCACCGGCGCCCGCGCGGGCCCGCTGCGTGGTGGCGATGGTCGCGGAGCCCACGACGCGGGTGCCGTCGTACAGCACCACGGCCTGTCCCGGGGCGATGCCGCGGACCGGCTCGCCGTCGAACTCCACCAGCAGCTCGCCGTCGACCAGCTCGGCGGTGACGGGCACGTCCTCGCCGTGGGCGCGCAGCTGCGCGGTGTACGTTGCGCGGCCGGTGGGCGGGGTGCCGCACCAGCGGGGCTTGACGGCGGTGAGCGCGGTGACGTCCAGCGCCTCGACCGGGCCGACGGTGACGGTGTTGTTCACCGGCGAGATGTCGAGGACATAGCGCGGCTTGCCGTCGTCGGCGGGGGTGCCGATGCGCAGCCCCTTGCGCTGCCCGATGGTGAAGCCGAACGCTCCGCTGTGGGTGCCGAGGCTGGTGCCGTCCTCGTCCAGGATCTCGCCCTCGGCGCTGCCGAGGTGCTTCGCGAGGAAGCCCTGGGTGTCGCCGTCGGCGATGAAGCAGATGTCGTGGCTGTCCGGCTTCTTCGCGACGGCCAGGTCGCGGCGCTCGGCCTCGGCGCGGATCTCGCCCTTGGTGGTGAGGGTGTCCCCGAGCGGGAACATCGCGTGCGCGAGCTGGCGCTCGTCGAGCACGCCGAGCACATAGCTCTGGTCCTTCGCGGCGTCTGAGGCGCGGTGCAGCTCGCGGGTGCCGTCGTCGTTGATCACGACGGTCGCGTAGTGGCCGGTGCAGACGGCGTCGAAGCCCAGCGCGATCGCCTTGTCCAGCAGCGCCGCGAACTTGATCTTCTCGTTGCAGCGCAGGCAGGGGTTGGGCGTGCGGCCGGCCGCGTACTCCGCGACGAAGTCGTCGACGACGTCCTCACGGAAGCGGTCCGCCAGGTCCCACACGTAGAACGGGATACCGATGACGTCGGCCGCGCGCCGGGCGTCACGGGAGTCCTCGACCGTGCAGCAGCCGCGGGCGCCGGTCCTGAAGGACTTCGGGTTCGCCGAGAGGGCCAGATGGACACCGGTGACGTCGTGGCCGGCCTCGGCGGCGCGGGCCGCGGCGACCGCGGAGTCGACGCCGCCGCTCATGGCGGCCAGAACGCGCAGGCGACGAGCGTCGCGGGGGGAGTCAGTCATAACCCCTCCAGAGTACGTTGCGCCTCCGGCGCGGTTCGACGGGATTACCGGCCGGGTCCGATAGGGCGCCCTCAAACGCCGGGCGGGCTTCCGTGGCTGGGGCCGACCCGAAGCTGATCGATCTCCTGCGCCTGCGGCGGGCGCCCTCAAACGCCGGGCGGGCTGGTTGTGGCTGAGGCCGTCCCCGAGGCGATCGGCGTCCTCCCCCGGACTTCGTCCGGGAGGTACCCGCAGAGGCTGACGTCGCTGGACCCAGGGACTCATGCGGCTGCGCCCGGCCGGAACCGCTCCGCCGGGCGGGCTGCTGTGGCTGGGCCCGGCCCGTCAGTCCCGGCGCCGTCCGCAGGACGTCAGCTCAGGCCGGCCTTGCGGGCGCGTTCCACCACTGGTCCGATCGCCGCGGCCAGGGCGTCGATCTCGGGCTGGGTGGTGGTGTGGCCGAGGGAGAAGCGGAGGGAGCCGCGGGCCCGGTCGGCGGGCTGGCCCATCGCGATGAGGACGTGGCTGGGCTGGGCGACGCCGGCCGTGCAGGCGGAGCCGGTGGAGCAGGCGATGCCCTGGGCGTCGAGGAGGAGCAGCAGCGAGTCGCCCTCGCAGCCGGGGAACGTGAAGTGCGCGTTGGCCGGCAGCCGGCCAGCCGGCGCCGGGTCGCCGTTGAGTACGGCCTCCGGGACGGCGGCGCGGACCTTCGCCACCAGGTCGTCGCGCAGCGCGCCGACCTCGTGGGCGAACTGCTCGCGCCGCTCGGCGGCGAGCGTGCCGGCCGTCGCGAAGGCGGCGATCGCGGGGGTGTCGAGGGTGCCGGAGCGGCTGCGCTCCTGGCCGCCGCCGTGCAGCAGCGGGACGGGCGTGTGCTCGCGGCGCAGGACGAGCGCGCCGACGCCGTAGGGGCCGCCGATCTTGTGGCCGGTCACGGTCATGGCGTCGAGGCCGGAGGCCGCGAAGTCGACCTCGATCTGGCCGAACGCCTGGACCGCGTCCGCGTGCAGCGGGACCCCGTGCTCGTGGGCGACCGCGGCCAGCTCGCGGACCGGCATGATCGTGCCGACCTCGTTGTTGGCCCACATCACGGTCGCGAGGGCGACCGTCCCGGGGTCGCGTTGGATCGCCTCGCGCAGCGCGTCGGCGTGCACCCGGCCGTACGCGTCGACCGGCAGCCACTCGACGCGCGCGCCCTCGTGCTCGACGAGCCAGTCGACGGCGTCCAGGACGGCGTGGTGCTCGACGGGGCTGGCCAGCACCCGTACCCGGCGCGGGTCCTCGGCCCGGCGCGCCCAGTACAGGCCCTTGACGGCGAGGTTGTCGGACTCGGTTCCGCCGCTGGTGAAGACGATCTCACTGGGGCGGGCGCCGAGTGCCTCGGCGAGCGATTCCCGGGACTCCTCGACGGTTCTCCGGGCCCGCCGCCCGGGTGCGTGCAGCGAGGAGGCGTTGCCGGTGACCGTGAGGTGCGCGGTCATCGTCCGCACCGCTTCCGGCAGCATCGGCGTGGTGGCGGCGTGGTCGAGGTAGGCCATGATGACGCCGATTCTACGGTCGCCCGGTCGGCTGTCGGGACAGACCCGGTCGACTGTCAGGACAGAAGGGCCCGCGCGAGCTGGCGGGACTGCGCGACCAGCCGGTCCTCGCTGTCCCAGACCTGGGCGTCCTCCTCCAGGAAGCCGCCGGCCAGGTTGCGGGTGGTGATGGAGACGCGCAGCGGACCCGGTGCGGGGCGGCAGCGGATGTGCACCGTCAGCTCGACGGTCGGGACCCAGCCCTTGATGCCGAGGTCGAAGGCGGTCGGCGGCAGGGCGTCGACAGTGAGCAGCAGCGAGAGCGGGTCGTGGTCGCGGCCGTCGGCGAGGCCGAGCCAGCCGCGCATGTCGCCCTTGCCGGAGGGGGCGCCGACGGCCCAGCCGGCGGTGGCGGGGTCGAGCCGCAGGTCGAGGCGCTGGATGATGGCGGTCGAGCCGGCGATGGCGCCGCCGCCCGCGGGCGCCGCGTCGGCGCCGAAGCACTCCTCGTAGGGCGGTACCGGCGGGACGGCGGCGGTGGTGCGCACGTCGTCCGGCAGTGCGTCGAGGTCGCCGTAGGCCGCCATGACCCGCATCCGCTCGACCTCGCGGCCCTCCGCGTCGGTCTGGAAGAGCGACGCCTGGCCGGTGGACAGGGTGCGGCCGGCGCGGACGGTCTCGGTGCGGATCGTCGCCGGGCCGGGCTGGGAGGCGGTGAGGTAGTGCGCGGTGACGGTGAAGGGGTCGGGGTGCGGCAGCGCCTGCTGGAGGGCGCGGCCGATCACGCCGAGCAGGTAGCCGCCGTTGACCGCCTGGATGATGGTCCAGCCCGCCGAGAGGTCGGCGTCGTAGACGCCGGGCTCGCCGGGTCGCGGGACGACCGCCGTGTCCCGGTCGAATTCGCTGTCCCCGATGGTCGCCTGAGCTGCCGCATATGCCATGGGACGAATGTTACCCGCCAGTAGCGCCGTCTTGTCCAGCTCTGCCGGCCTCTTTCGACCGGCCGCGACACCCTTGACACAGATGGGCCCGCTCCCTAGTTTTCCAACCAAGGACATGAATGGCGTTCATATACATGACGGGGTGCACAGTGGGACGACGGGTAGTGGTGTCCGGCGGAGGCACCGGCATCGGGCTCGCGACCGCCGAGGCGTTCGCGGCCGACGGCGACCGGGTCGTCATCATCGGCCGGCGCGCGGAGCTGCTGCGGGAGACGGCGGACAAGCTCAACGCCACCCACGGCGACGGGCTGGTCAGCTGGACCGCCGCCGACCTCAGCGATCCGGAGCAGGTGCGGGACGCGGCGCGGTTCGTCGAGGGCGACGGCCCGGTCGACGTGATCGTCACCAACGCGGGCGGCAACGTCGCCTCGTCCCCGGACGGAACGCTGGAGGGGATCGCGGCCGGCTACCGCAGGAACTTCGAGGCCAACGTGCTCACCGCGGTCCTGCTCACCGAGGCGCTGCTGCCGCAGATCCGGCGGCCCGGCGGGCGCATCGTGCATCTGTCGTCGATCGCCGCGCTGCGCGGCCCCGGCTCCTACGGCGGCGCCAAGGCGGCCCTGCACGCCTACACCTTCGAGCTGGCGCAGCGGCTGGGCACCGACGGGGTGACGGCCAACGCGGTGGCACCGGGCTTCGTCGGCGACACCGAGTTCTTCGGCGACCGGGCGACACCCGACTTCGTCGCGTCGCGGGTCTCCCAGACTCTGACCGGCCAGCCCGGCGCGCCCAGCGAGATCGCGGCGGCCATCCGGTATCTGGCCTCCCCCGAGGCGGCGTACGTCACCGGCCAGATCCTGCACATCAACGGCGGTGCGGCGCTGGGGCGGTAGCCAGGACGGGCGCCGGCCTACAGCGCCTGCCGCGCCTCCTCCTCGCTGGTCGCCCTGCTCCTGCGGTGCCAGGCGCGGGGCGCTCGCCAGCCGAAGTACATGGCGCACAGCCGCAGCACGAAGGCGCTGACGACCGCGGCGCCGCTGGTGAACCCGGTGAGCGCGTCGAACTTGATCAGCAGTGCCGCCATGATCGAGCCGACCATGGCGGGGACCGCGTACAGGTCGCGGTCCCAGCGGAGCAGCGACGGCACCTCGTTGGCGAGCAGATCGCGCAGCACCCCGCCGCCCGCCGCCGTGGCCAGCCCCAGGGCGGCGGACGGGACCAGGCCGAGGCCGTAGTCGTGCGCCTTGACGGTGCCGGCCACGCAGAAGAGGCCGAGGCCGGCGGCGTCGAAGACGTTCACGGTGGTGTTGATCCGTTCGACCTCGGGGTGCAGGAAGAACACCAGCGCCGTGGCGAAGAGCGGGGTGCTGAAGTAGCCGAGGTCGCTGAAGGCGGCGGGCGGCACCGCGCCGATCATCAGGTCCCGGAAGATCCCCCCGCCCAGCGCGGTCACCTCGGCGAGCACGGCCATGCCGAACACGTCGTAGTTCTTGCGGACGGCGGCCAGCGCGCCCGAGATCGCGAAGACGAAGATGCCGACGATG
Organism: Streptomyces sp. RKAG337; assembly: GCF_023701715.1. Lineage (NCBI taxonomy): Bacteria > Bacillati > Actinomycetota > Actinomycetes > Kitasatosporales > Streptomycetaceae > Streptomyces > Streptomyces sp. RKAG337. The sequence goes on from NZ_JAJOZA010000001.1 coordinate 2,059,467, forward strand.
TCGAGCGTGTGCTGGACGGAGGGAGAGATGAGTTCCGAGATCACGCCATATGGTCTCTTACGTCAGAGTCGGCTTGCCCTTCGTGGAGAGCCAGGTGCCGAACAGGTCGTCCAGCTGCTGTCCCGACACCTTCTCGGCGAGCGCGATGAACTGGGCCGTGTTCGCGTTGCCGTAGCGGTGCTGCGAGGTCCAGGTCTTGAGCAGCTTGAAGAAGGCGGCGTCGCCGATCTTCTCGCGCAGCATCTCGAGCGTCATCGCGCCGCGGGTGTAGACGGCGTCGGCGAACATCGTGTCGCGCTGCGGGTCGGCGACGTCGATCTGCCAGAAGGCGGCCGTGGCGGGGCGCCCGTTGTAAGCGGCGAGGAACGCGTCGTGGGCGGAGCGGGTGCCCCGGTGCTCGGTCCACAGCCACTGGGCGTAGGTCGCGAAGCCCTCGTTGAGCCAGATGTCCTTCCACTGCTCGACGCTGACCGAGTCGCCGAACCACTGGTGGGCCAGTTCATGGACGATCGTGGACTCGCTGCGGACGGCGGAGTAGGCGGGCTTGGACTGCACCTCCAGCGAGAACCCGGCCTCCGGCATGTCGTCGACGATCGCGCCGGTCTCCTCGAAGGGGTAGCGGCCGAAGACCTGCGACCAGTAGTCGGTGGCTTCCGCGGTGACCGCGTAGACGTCCACCGGGCCGTTGGCGAGGACCGGGTCGGTGGCGACGTAGATCGGTATGCCGCCCGGCGTGGTCCCGGTTCTGACGTCGAACTTCCCGATGGTGGCCGTCGCGAGGTAGGTGGCCATCGGCCGGGACTCGCGCCAGGTGGAGACGGTGCGCGAGCCCTTGTCGTACTGGGAGGTCAGCACGCCGTTGGAGACGCCCTTGAGGCCCTTGGGGGCGCTGATCCGGATGTCGAAGGTGGCCTTGTCGGCCGGGTGGTCGCTGCCGGGGAACCAGGTCGAGGCGGCGTTCGGCTCGCAGGCGACGAAGACGCCGTCGGTGGTCTTCATCCAGCCGTAGTTGGAGCCGAAGACGATGGGGCCGGTCAGCGGCTCCGGCACTCCGCCGTAGACGACGGTGGTGGTGAACTCCTGCCCCTTGCGCAGCGCGTGCCGCGGGGTGATGACGATCTCGTCGCCGCTGCGGGTGAACCGCGCCGGCTTGCCGTCCACGCTGACCGAGGTGACGGTGAGCTGCTGCAGGTCGAGGTCGAAGGAGGAGAGGTTCTGGTTGGCGCGGGCGGTGACGGCCGCCCGGCCGTCGAGCCGGTCACTGGCCGGGTCGTAGGAGACGTCCAGCCCGTAGTGCCCGACGTCGTAGCCGCCGTTGCCGAGTTGGGGGAAGTACGGGTCCCCGATGCCGGGGGCGCCGGGCTTGGGGCCGTGCGAGGCGACGGCCGACGCGGGTGCGCCGGAGATCAGACAGGCCGACACGCTGAGGACAGCGAGTGCGGTGCCGAGGAGTCGGGCCGGACGGGAGGGTGCCATGGGGGTCTGCCCTTCGGACGCGAACAGTGACGCGCCGACTCTGCACCCTCCCCCCTCGTCATGACCATGACTTTTCGCTAAGTGGTCATGCACTAAAGGTCAGTTGGCTGATTACCGACCGCCGGGGCGTTCTCCGGGTGGTGGCACGCCACCTCGTGTCCCGTGGCCAGGGCGATCAGCGGCGGCTCCTGCGTGGAGCACACCTCGGTCGCCTTCCAGCACCGGGTGTGGAAGCGGCAGCCGGACGGCGGGTTGATCGGCGACGGCACATCGCCGGTCAGCAGGATCCGCTGCCGGGAGGTACGCCGCTTCGGGTCCGGCACCGGCACCGCGGACAGCAGCGCGTTGGTGTACGGGTGCATCGGCTGCGCGTAGAGCGCCTCTCGGTCCGCGACCTCGACGACCTTGCCGAGGTACATCACCGCGATCCGGTCCGAGACGTGCCGGATGACGGACAGGTCGTGCGCGATGATCACGTACGTCAGCCCGAGCTCGTTCTGCAGGTCGTCCAGCAGGTTGACCACCTGCGCCTGGATGGAGACGTCCAGCGCCGAGACCGGCTCGTCCGCGACGACCAGCTTCGGCTTGAGGGCGAGCGCCCGCGCGATCCCGATGCGCTGCCGCTGCCCGCCGGAGAACTCGTGCGGATAGCGGTTGTAGTGCTCGGGGTTGAGGCCGACCAGCTCCAGGAGGTTCTGCACCTCCTTCTTCACGCCCGACTCCGTCGCCACCTTCTGGAGCTTGAACGGCGCTCCGACGATGGTGCCGATGGTGTGCCGCGGATTGAGCGAGGAGTAGGGGTCCTGGAAGATCATCTGCACATCGCGGCGCAGCGGTCGCATCTCCCCCACGCTCAGATGGGTGATGTCACGGCCCTGGAACTCGATCTTCCCGCCGGTGGGTTCGAGCAGCCGGGTGATCAGCCGGCCCATGGTGGACTTGCCGCAGCCCGACTCCCCCACCACGCCGAGCGTCTGGCCCGCCGCCACCTGGAGGTCGATCCCGTCGACCGCCTGCACCGCGCCGACCTGCCGGCGCAGCATTCCCTTGGTGATCGGGAAGTGCTTGACCAGGCCGGTGACCCTGAGCAGGGGCTCCGCCCCCGCGGTGGACTGCTGGGGGATCTTCACGTCTTCTTGAGGCACGGCCTGGTCCTTCACAGCTTGGGCGCAATCTCTTCGGTCCAGATCCGGTCCCGGTCCTGCTCGCCGAGGTGGCAGGCCGACCAGTGCCCGGCCGCGGTCTCCCGCAGCTCCGGCACGATCGTCTCGCTGGAACCGCCGTTGAGCCCGGCGTACGGGCAGCGCGGGTGGAAGGCACAGCCGGACGGCACGTTGATCAGGCTGGGCGGGGCGCCCTTGACCGGGTTGAGCCGTTCGGTCCGCTCGCGGTCCATGCGCGGCATGGAGCCCAGCAGGCCCCAGGTGTACGGGTGCTGCGGTTCGGTGAAGACCTTCTCGGCCGTACCGCGCTCGACGCACCGGCCGGCGTACATCACCAGCAGGTCGTCGGCGAGCTCCGCCACCACGCCCAGGTCGTGCGTGATCATGATGACGGCGGAGCCGAACTCCTTCTGCAGATCCCGGATCAGGTCCAGGATCTGCGCCTGGACGGTGACGTCCAGGGCGGTCGTCGGCTCGTCGGCGATCAGCAGTTCCGGGTTGTTGACCAGCGCCATCGCGATCATCGCGCGCTGGCGCATACCGCCGGAGAACTGGTGCGGATAGTCGGCGATCCGCTGGTGCGGTTCGGGGATGCCGACCCGGTCCAGCATCTCGATCGCCCGTTTGCGGGCGACCTGCTTGCTGACGTCCTGGTGCACCCGGCAGGCCTCGACGATCTGCGCGCCCACCGTGTAGTAGGGGTGCATCGCCGACAGCGGGTCCTGGAAGATCATCGCCATCTTCATGCCGCGCAGCCGCCGGACCCGGTCGGGGTCGGCGCCGATCAGCTCCTCGCCGTCCAGCCACACCTCGCCGGAGATCCTGGCCTTGGCGGTGCGGTGCAGGCCCATGATGCCCAGCGAGGTCACGGACTTGCCGGAGCCGGACTCCCCGACGATGCCGAGCGTCCGGCCGCGCTGGAGATCGAAGCTGATCCCGTCGACCGACCGGACGAGACCGTCGTCGGTATCGAAGTGGATCTTCAGATCGCGTACCGCCAGGAAGGCCTCCGCCGTGTCCGGCCGGGCGGTGAGCACCGGCTCGCCGACCGTGGCCCCCGGGCCGGAGGCCGGCCCGTCCTCCTTGCGCAACGGGTCGCGGTCGCTGTCCTTCCGCAGCGGATCGCTGCCGGCGGTGCTCACGAGTACCTCACCCTGGGGTCGATAGCGGCGTACAGCAGGTCCACCAGGAGACTGCACATGATGATGAAGAAGGCCGCGACCATGGTCACGCCGAGCACGATGGGCAGGTCGTTGTCCCTGATCCCGTCGACGGCGTAGGCGCCGATCCCCTTGAAGGAGAAGACGTTCTCGGTGATGACGGCGCCGCCGATCAGCAGGCCGAAGTCCATGCCGAAGATCGTGACGATCGGGGTGAGCGCGGCCCGCAGCCCGTGTTTGGCGACGACCCTGCTCTCCCGCAGCCCCTTGGCCCGCGCGGTGCGGATGTAGTCCTCGCCCATCGTCTCCAGCATCCCGGCGCGGGTGAGCCGCGCGTAGAGGGCGGAGTAGAGGAAGGCCAGGCTGCACCAGGGCAGGACCAGGTTCCAGGCCCACTGGAACGGATCTTCGGAGATGGGCACGAACTGGACGTTGTCCCAGATGTGCCAGTTGTACTGGAAGAAGCCCAGCGCGAGCATTCCGGTGAAGAAGGTCGGCAGCGAGACGCCGGCCAGCGCGACACCCATCGACAACCGGTCGAAGACCGAGCCGCGCTTGAGCGCCGACAGCACACCGATCGCCACCCCGGAGACGACCCAGATCACGGCGGCACCGATGGCCAGCGACAGCGTGACCGGAATCCGGGACTTCAGCTCGGGCCACACCTCGATGTGGCTCTTGAAGGAGTAGCCGAAGCACGGCGCGTGGCAGACCGACGCGTCCGGGCCGAACTTGTAGTTCGCCCCGACGGCGATGGCCTTGATGAAGTGCCAGTACTGCTCGTACAGCGGCAGGTCGAAGCCGAGGTTTCGCTTGACCGCCGCGATGCTCTCGGGGTTGGCGTCCTTGCCGACGTACTGGGTGGCCAACTGGGTGGTGGTTTGCCCGCCGAGGCGCGGCAGAAGGAAGAAGATCGCGAATGTGACCGCGCTGACGACCAGCAGCAGCAGCAAAGCGGCGATCACGCGTCGAATGATGTACGCAGTCACAGCCGTGCGGCGCCGGGTCCGCCGGGCCGGGGGTCACCCGGCCCGGCGGACACCGATGCCTTCACCTGCCTTCCGATTACTTGGAGGAGCTGATCAGCAGGTAGTCGTACATGCCCAGATAGGCCTGCGTGACCGTGACGTTGGTCGCGGACGGCGGCCGGTAGAGCAGGTTCTTGCGGTACAGCAGCGGCACCACGGACGCGTTCTCCATGGTCAGCTTGTCGATGTCGCCCCATGCCTTGGTGCGGGCCGCGTTGTCCGTGTTCGCGATGGCGTCCGACAGGGCCTTGTTGATCGCCGGGTCGTTCAGCTCCATCAGGTTGTTGCCGCCCGAGGGCTTGATGGCGCTGCCGTCGATGATCTGGTCGAGGAAGCCGTAGCCGGTCGGCCAGTCGGCGCCCCAGGCCATCATCATCATGCCGAGGCCGTGCGAGTGGACGTAGTCCGGGACACCCGCGAAGTTGGAGAAGTACTTGCCGGCCGGGAAGCTCTTGATGTTGACCGTGATGCCGACGGCCTTCAGCGAGTTCTGGATCGCCGTCGCCGCCGCCATCTCGGAGGCCCGGTCGGAACGCGCCGACAGGTTGGTGGTGAAGCCGCCGGGCTGGCCGCAGGCGGTCAGCGCGGCCTTGGCCTTCGTGGCATCGCCCTTGTTGCCCGGGGTCGGGTACAGGTCGAACTTGCTGTAGCCGTTGACCGACGGCGGCAGCAGCGTCGTGGCGACGTCACCCTTCACATTGCCGCCCGCGGCGGTCTGCACCGAGGTCTTGTCGATCGCCCACTGGACCGCCTTGCGGCAGTCCGGGTTGTCGAACGGCTTCACGTTCACGTTGAGCGCCACGTAGGACGTGGCTCCCGCGTAGGAGTTGTCCGTGTTCTTCTTGTTCGCCGCGCTCAGTACCGACGGCTGGCTCGCGGGCTGCACGCCCGCGCCGGCCGCGTCGACCGTGATGGCGCCGGCCAGCAGGTCCTTGTCGATCGTGACGCCGTTCACCTTGAACTTCATCGTGATCTTGTCCGGGAGCGCGGGACGCAGCGGGTCGTTCTCCTTGGTCCACTGCGGGTTGCGCACCAGGACGGCGCTCTTGCCGTCGTCGTAGGACTCGAACTTGTACGGGCCCGTCGACATGATGTGCTTCACGTACTGGGCGCCGGTGTCCTTGGCCGCGGGCACGGGCGCGGTCTGCGAGAACGTCGCCAGGTAGTCGAAGTCCGCGAAGGGCTTGCTCAGGTGGAAGACGATCGTCGAGTCGTCCGGGGTCTCGATGGACGCGAGCCCGTTCGGGTTCTTGTCCTTGTACGGACCCTTGTACGCGTCGCCGCCGACCAGGTACGCCTTGAAGTACGTCGGGCCGTTGGACAGCGCCTCGGGCGCGAAGTTGCTGCGCTCGATCGCGTACTTGACGTCCTTGGAGGTGACCGCCGTGCCGTCCTCGTACTTCACGCCCTTGCGCAGCGTGTAGGTCCAGGTCTTGGCGTCGGGGCTGGCCTTGCCGAGACCGGTGGCGAGGTCGGGGACGATCTGCAGGCCCTCGGCGCCCGCGGCGGGCTTGAAGGTGACCAGCGTGCGGCCGTACAGCCGGGAGAAGTTCTGCACCCAGCCGTAGTACGTGTTCCCCGGGTCGAGCGAGTCGGGCACGTCGGAGTGCTCGTACGAGACCGTCCCACCGGCCTTGTCACTCTTGTTGACGACCTGGGTCAGAGCCGCGTCGGTACCCGCGCTCGTCCCCGTTCCCTTGTCGGTGGTCTTGTCGCTGCTGCTGCAAGCGGACGCTCCCAAGGCCAGAGCCGTGGCAAGCGCCAGCACCGCTGTCGCTTTTCTGCTGTTCATGCCGAGGAAAGCCCCCTCGTTCGGTGGAGATACACAGCCGCGCGCGGAAGGTCGCGCCGCGGGATCACTTGCTGCGGGGATCGAGGGCGTCGCGCAGCCCGTCGCCCAGCAGGTTGAATGCCAGGACCGTGACGAAGATCGCCAGGCCGGGCACGATCATGTATTGCGGATCGGCCTCGTAGAGATCGATCGCGCTGGTGAGCATGCCGCCCCAGGACGATTGCGGCGGGGCGATTCCGACCCCGAGGAAGCTCAGTGCGGCCTCGAAAATGATGTTGGTCGGAATCAGCAGCGTCGAATACACGAGGATCGGCGCCACAAGGTTGGGGAGCAGCTCACGGAAAAGAATGAACGGACCGCGGGCACCCAGGCTGCGGGCGGCTTCCACGAACTCACGTTCACGCAGGCTGAGGGTCTGCCCGCGCACAATTCGGCCCATGTAGGGCCAGTTGAAGAATCCGATGACGAAGATCAGTACGCAGATGCGGAGCGGAAGTCCGTCCAGTCCGAACGCGCCGTCCTGCAGCGAAGCCGAAATGGAGATCGCGAAGAGCAGCAGCGGAAAGGCCAGGAAGGTGTCCATCATCCGGCTGATCAGGCTGTCGACCCAGCCGCCGTAGTAGCCCGCGATGACGCCGAGCACCGTACCGATGACGTTGGACAGGATCGTCGCGCCGGTCGCCACGAGCAGCGACACCCATGATCCCTCGATCACCCGGGCCAGCAGATCGCGGCCGAACTGTGGATCGACCCCGAGCGGGTGTTCCCAACTCATGCCGCCCCAGGCGCCCTTGGGCGCGAGGAGCACCGGGTCCACGAGGTCCTGATGGAACGCGTTCGGGTCCAGGCCGAAGATCGACTCGATCGGCTTCGCCAGCACGGCCAGCAGCACCAGGAGGATCACGACGATGCCGCCGGCCACGGCCACCTTGTCGCGCCGGAAGCGCAGCCAGGCGATCTGGCCGAGGGAACGTCCCTCGATCTGACTCTTCTTGACCCCACTGAGAATGGCTTCGGGCTGCGCCCCGGCCTGTGAAGCAGTGGTCTCGATCGGTGCGGTCATGGTGAAACTGACCCCTCTCGCCGGCGGATAACCGGCGCGCGCCCGCCGCTGTAGCGGCTTTACTCTTCACTCATCAGTCGTGCTGCTGGTGCTGTGCCATGCTCAATTGCAGGGAAAACAGGCGGTGCAGGCGGTGCTGTTGGTGCAGGCGGAGCAGGTGTTCGCCGGGGCCGCGAGCCCCTTGCGGCGAGAGTCTTCATCCAGTCCGCGATCACCCGCCAGACTTCACAACGAATGGATGCGCAACTGTGATCTGGTGAATCATCGTCCGTTATGGGCCCGCGCCGGATGTAACGTCGGCACATGAATGATCGGCTGCATGCGGTGTGCGACCTGATGATCCCCACTGTCCGGGAAATGGCCGGTCTGCACGAGTACGACGGGCGGGTGCAGGATTTGTCACCCGCCGGCGTCCGGCGCGGACTGTCCGCCCTCGCGCACGCGCGGCGCGGGCGCCCGGCCCCGCACGGCGCGCGCGAGCGCCATGACGACGCGCACCTGTCCGTCTTCGAGGAGTCGCTGAAGGTCCAGTACGGCGAGCTGGAGCTGCACCGCCGCGACCCGTACCCGCATCTGTCCAACCTGGAACTGGCCTCCTACGACCGCGAGTACGCCCCGCGGCAGGAGCGGGCCGCCGCCCGGCTCAAGCACCTGGCGCAGTGGCCGGAGGCGGTGGACGCCGCGATCAGCTCGCTCGACCGGGTGAGCGCGCCGGTCGCGGGCGCGCTCCTCGGCGCCGTACGCGGCCTGGCCGCGGGACTCCACCCGGACCAGGGCCCCGAGGCCGCCGCGGCGCTCCCCGCGCACGAGCGGCTGGTGGCGCACGTGGCCCGGGCCGCGAAGACCGGCGATCCCGACCCGCGGCTCGGCGGCCCCGCGCTGGCCGCCCTGATGGGCAGTCAGGAGGGCCTGCCCGTCGACCTGACGGCGCTGGCGGACGAGGCGGCCCGCGAACGGGACCGGCTGACGGAGCTGCTGATCGAGTCCTGTCGCGCGCTCGACCCGAACCGCGACGTCGACGAGCTGATCGCCGAGCTCCTCGCCGACCACCCGGCCGCCGACGGTGTCATCCCGGAGGCCGCCCGGCTGACCGAGGAGGTCATCGAGTTCACCCGGGCCAAGCGGCTGGTGCCGCATCTGGACGGCGACTGCCTGGTCGGCCCCGCGCCGCCCTCCCGCCGCTGGGCGATGGCGATGATGTCCTGGGCCGCGCCCGGCGAGCCCGACGCCGCCTCCTGGTACCACGTCACCCCGCCGGAGCCGGACTGGCCCGAGGCCGAGCGCGAGGAGTGGCTGACCGTGTTCAGCCGCACCAGCCTCCCCTCGATCACCGTCCACGAGGTCTCCCCCGGCCACTTCGCGCACGGGCGCTCACTGCGCCGCGCGCCCACGCCGGTCCGGCGGGTCCTGCACTCGCTGTCCTTCTGCGAGGGCTGGGCGCACTACGTCGAGGAGGTCTGCCTCGAAGAGGGCTTCCGGGCCCGCGACCCGCGGTTCGCCATCGGGGTGGCCCTGGAGGCGCTGGTGCGGGTCACCCGGCTGTCCTGCGCGATCGGTCTGCACACCGGCGCGATGACGGTCGACGAGGCCACCGAGCTGTTCATGCGCGATGCCCATCTGGCCCGCGCCGGCGCCGCCTCCGAGGCCCGCCGCGGTACCTTCGACGCCGCCTACGGGCGCTACACCTGGGGCAAGCTGGAGATCATGCGGCTGCGCGAACGGGCCCGCCGCGACTGGGGGTCCGGCTTCTCGCTGGAACGCTTCCACGGCGCGCTGCTGGACCTCGGCAGCCCGCCGCTCGGCCTCATCGGCGCGGCGCTCACCGGCGCGTAGCGAACCCCGTCGACCGGCCCCGTCCCCGTCTCCCCCGGCCGGGCGCGCCCTAGCGGGGGGCCTGGCCCTGCGGCCAGCCCCAGGCAGCCGCGGGGGCCGGGCCCGAGGCGGCGTGCGCCTCACGGTCGAAGAAGGGCTGGCCGTTCATCCGCATCCACATCGCGACGGGGTCGTACTCGTCCGCCATGGCGACCGTGGAGACGGCCAGCCCGTCCGGCACTCCGCTGATCGACTGCTGCATCATCAGGCGTACCGCTTCCACCGCCTGGGGCGAGGAGTCGTACATGTCCAGGCCGATCGCGAGATACGGCTCGCCCAGCGCGGGCTGCACCCAGGCGCGGCGCAGCGACCGTACGGCCGGCGTCCGGTGGGCGTGCTGCGAGAGCAGGGCGTAGAACTGCGGGATCTGCAGGGCCGGCTCACCGATCTGCAGCGGTCCTGCGGGCAGCCGTTCGAGGCCGGTGGCGATCCGCCGCAGATCGAGCCAGGGGATGCCGACGCCGCCGCCGGGGGCGTGCGGATTCAGCCACAGTCCCCAGCGCTCGGGGAACAGCGCGGTGGCGATGTCGCGGCCCTGGACGAGCTCATGGGCCCGGTTCCAGCCGCTGGTGGCGAGCTCCTGGGGGGAGGTGACGGCCGGCGCGTAGCCGTAGCCGTCGATCTCCATGTTCCCGTACTGGGCGTCGGGCGATCCGGGTGCGCCGTGCCACAGCAGCATCCAGACCTGGCCGCCGGCCAGTGACACGAGCAGATCCTCGTAGGCGTCGAATCGTCCGGGCGCCACCTGCCGAAGCATCTGCTCGACGTGGCCGGCTGCCGCCGCACCGCCCTGCGCGCCCGCGATCACGTGGGTCCGCCCCTTCTCTCCGTCACCGGTGTCACCGGGTCCGGCGCACGCCTGTGCACCGCCCGCCATCAAACCAGGTTGTGCGCCCCCGCAGACAGCGCACGGGCTCAGTCCCGTCCGAAGAAGGGCAGGACCCGCTCCAGCATCCAGTCACCGACGGGGTCCTGGGCGATGTCCAGCAATACCAGCTGCACCGGCAGCGGCAGCGGTACGGCGCCGAGCGCACGGCCCAGCGCGTCCATCGCGGCGGCCCGGTCCTCCTCCTGCCAGCGGTCCAGCTCGACGCCGACGAACAGCTGCGGCGCCGCGCCCTCGACACTGGCCAGCGCGCGCCGTGCGGAGAGCACCACCGGGGTGATCGCGAACTCGCCCGCGGCGGCGGCGAGGAAGTCGACCGGCTCGTCGTCCGGCTCGGGCTCCCACAGCCGGACCCGGCCGCCGGACGCCGCCCGCGGATCGCGGTCGGACCGGCAGAGGTCCTGGACGGCGGGGGGCGGCAGCGGGATCCCGGCCGTCCCGCCTGGATTCACGGCGATGCCGACCTCAGGGGGCAGCCCGCGGGCGAACTCCCGGGCCGGTGCGACCGTGCAGGCCATCCCCTGGGCGGCCCGCAGGAACTGCTGCTCGGAACTGAACACCGGTATGTAGAGGGTGCCGTCGATCTCGAAGGACGGCAGGTCCAGATCCCGGCTGCCGGGCCCGCCGCCGTTGGGCAGCGGCACCCACAGCTGGGAGCGGCCGAGCACTTCGAGGAGCCGGGCGTTCGCACCCGGGGTGCCGACGCTCGCGGCGAGGACGGCTTCGAGTTCGTTGGCCGGCCATGCGCCGGCCGGGCCGTGGGCACCCCCAGCGGTGGCTGGGGGAGGCGGAAGCTGCGTGTTCACTGCGCTGTGCCTCGCGTTTTTAGAGCCTGCAATGTCTGCTGCGTGCGGCCGGCGACCGCCGTTCCCGACGCCTGCCGCCCTGCCGGAACCCTAGCGGTTACCGGGTTGGCAACTGCCCTGATCCGCGGTAACGGCCACCGGGGACGCCTCGGATCCGGCCCGGCCGCCGCCGAAGACTATCCGCCGCACATCGCCCGCCGCGGGCCGGTCCAGGAGCAGCGCGGAGACACAGCCGTCCGGCCGTCCGCCGGGCCCGGCCAGCGCCACCAGCCGCCGGGCGGCCCTGCGGTGCCGGGCCATGGCGTACCCGGACACCATCCGCCCGCGCGCGAGCTGGCCGGCGCGGGCCGCGTCCTCCGGAACGTCCAGCACCAGCAGGTGCAGCCCCCGGCCGCGGCGCCGGGCGTCCCTGGCCAGCCAGCGCCGTACCCAGGCCAGCGAGCCGCAGTCGTGCACGACGAGGCTGGCGCCGGTGCGCAGCGCCCGGCGCAGCCTCGCGTAGTGGTCGAGCCGCACCAGCGGGCGGTACGCCGCGTACGGCAGCAGGGCCGGCATCAGCGCCTCCCAGTGCACCCGTACGTCCTGCGAGTCGATCCGGCGGACCGCTCCGTCGGAGGTATCCCCCGCGCCGTCCCGCTCGTCGACCGCGCGCCGCATGAGCGTGCTCTTGCCGCTGCCCGGCAGTCCCGACACGACCAGCACGTCCCCCGCCGGGTAGCGCAGCGTCGTCCCGGCCCACCGCTCGTCCCCCTGCACAGCCCCCGCCTCCCCCAGGCCGGCCTGCCGGCCTCGGCCTCGACCGGACCCCGGTGGAACCCGGCCACTGTCAGTAAAGAGAGGGTAATGGCAAGCAAAGGGTTTCCCCAGAGGCCCGGTGGCTTCCGCCGCATGCAATGATGAGCGCCACAACTTGCATACTGGCCGTTCGAGGCCGCGCGGGAGAGTCCCTGCCATCATGAGCAGGGCGCCGAAGGAGCAAGTCCTCCCTTGAATCTCTCAGGCACAGTCACCGCGCGGGCGAGGCACATCTGAAAAGCGGTCGGGCCCGTTCACGGTCCGACCCACCCAAGGTGCAAGCCGGGGCCCTACCAGGCCGCGGTGAACCTCTCAGGTTCCGATGACAGATGGGGAGGCCCCTTCCTTCGGGGTTTCGTCATTCTTTGTCATTGCCATGAGAGTCTCGCCACGCCTGCACCGGGAGCCCGACTGATGAGCCAGCCGCCCACCGACGCCCCGCGCCGTACCGCGCTCGACGCCCTGCATCGTGCGCTCGGCGCGACGATGACCGACTTCGCCGGCTGGGACATGCCGCTGCGCTACGCCAGCGAGCGTGACGAGCACACCGCCGTCCGCACCCGCGCCGGCCTGTTCGACCTCTCGCACATGGGCGAGATCACCGTCACCGGCCCGCAGGCGGGCGAAGCGCTGGACCACGCGCTCGTCGGCCACATCTCGGCCCTCGCGGTCGGCCGGGCCCGCTACACGATGATCTGCGCCGCCGACGGCGGGATCGTGGACGACCTGATCGTCTACCGCCTCGGCGAGGACGAGTACATGGTCGTCGCGAACGCCGGCAACGCCCAGGTCGTCCTGGACGCCGTCACCGAGCGCGCCGCGGCGTTCGACGCCACGGTCCGCGACGACCGTGACGCGTACGCGCTGATCGCCGTCCAGGGCCCCGAGTCCCCCGGCATCATGAAGGGCCTCACCGACGCGGACCTGGACGGGCTCAAGTACTACGCGGGCCTGCCCGGCACCGTCGCGGGCGTCCCCGCGCTGATCGCCCGTACCGGCTACACCGGCGAGGACGGCTTCGAGCTGTTCGTGGCCCCGAGCACGCCGAGGCGCTGTGGAAGGCGATCACCGAGGCGGGCGCCGGCGTCGGCCTCATCCCGTGCGGCCTGTCCTGCCGCGACACGCTGCGCCTGGAGGCCGGCATGCCGCTCTACGGGCATGAGCTGACCACCGCCACCACGCCGTTCGACGCCGGTCTCGGCCGCGTCGTGAAGTTCGACAAGCCGGGCGACTTCGTCGGGCGCACCGCGCTCACCGCCGCCGCCGAGCGGGCCGCCGAGCAGCCGCCGCGCAAGCTGGTCGGGCTGGTCGCCGAGGGCCGCCGGGTCCCGCGCGCCGGGTACCCGGTCACCGCCGCCGACGGCACCGTGATCGGCGAGGTCACCTCCGGTGCGCCCTCCCCGACCCTCGGACAGCCGATCGCCATCGCCTACGTCGACGCGGCCCACGCCGCGCCCGGCACCGAGGGCGTGGCCGTCGACATCCGTGGCGCTCAAGAGCCGCACAAGGTGGTTGCGCTGCCCTTCTACAAGCGCCAGCGCTGACCGACCCGCCCACCCCTGCGCGAGCACCCCTTCACATCCGGGAGAATTCCGTTATGAGCAACCCCCAGCAGCTGCGCTACAGCAAGGAGCACGAGTGGCTCTCCGCCTCTGAGGCCGGAGTGTCCGCCGTGGGCATCACCTCACACGCCGCCGACGCGCTCGGCGACGTCGTCTTCGTCCAGCTCCCGGAGGTCGGAGCCGTCGTCACCGCCGGCGAGACCTGCGGCGAACTGGAGTCGACCAAGTCGGTCAGCGACCTGTACTCCCCGGTCACCGGCGAGGTCACGGACGTCAACCAGGACGTCGTGGACGACCCCTCCCTCGTCAACTCGGCCCCCTTCGAGGGCGGCTGGCTGTTCAAGGTGAAGACGACGGAGGAGCCCTCGGACCTGCTCTCCGCCGAGGAGTACTCCGCCTTCACCGGCGGCTGATCCCTCCGGACCTCGATCCGGGCCTCAGGTCCGGAGCTCGAAACCGACCTCGACCAGGAAGATCCCATGTCGCTCCTGAACAGCTCCCTTCATGAGTTCGACCCGGACGTCGCCGCCGCCGTCGACGCCGAGCTGCACCGTCAGCAGTCCACCCTCGAAATGATCGCGTCGGAGAACTTCGCGCCGGTCGCCGTCCTGGAGGCCCAGGGCTCGGTCCTCACCAACAAGTACGCCGAGGGCTACCCCGGCCGCCGCTACTACGGCGGCTGCGAGCACGTCGACGTCATCGAGACGCTCGCCATCGAGCGGGTCAAGGCGCTGTTCGGCGCCGAGGCCGCGAACGTGCAGCCGCACTCGGGTGCCCAGGCCAACGCCGCCGCGATGTTCGCCCTGATCAAGCCGGGCGACACCATCCTCGGCCTGGATCTGGCGCACGGTGGGCACCTCACCCACGGCATGAAGATCAACTTCTCCGGCAAGCTCTACAAGGTCGCGGCCTACCACGTCGACGAGAAGACCAGCCTCGTGGACATGGAGGAGGTCGAGCGCCTCGCCAAGGAGCACCGTCCGCAGCTGATCATCGCGGGCTGGTCGGCCTACCCCCGCCAGCTCGACTTCGCCGAGTTCCGCCGGATCGCGGACGAGGTCGGCGCCCTCCTGATGGTCGACATGGCCCACTTCGCGGGCCTCGTCGCGGCCGGGCTGCACCCCTCGCCCGTGCCGTACGCGGACGTGGTCACCACCACGACCCACAAGACCCTGGGCGGCCCGCGCGGTGGCGTGATCCTCTCCAAGGCCGAGTACGCCAAGAAGATCAACTCCGCGGTCTTCCCCGGCCAGCAGGGCGGCCCGCTGGAGCACGTGATCGCGGCCAAGGCGGTGGCCTTCAAGGCCGCGGCCACCGACGAGTTCAAGGACCGCCAGGTCCGCACCCTCGAAGGCGCCAAGATCCTCGCCGACCGGCTGGTCCAGCCGGACCTGACCGAGGTCGGCGTCTCGGTGCTGTCCGGCGGCACCGACGTGCACCTGGTCCTGGTCGACCTGCGCAGCAGCGAGCTCGACGGGCAGCAGGCCGAGGACCGGCTCCACCAGGTCGGCATCACGGTCAACCGCAACGCCATCCCGAACGACCCGCGTCCCCCGATGGTCACCTCGGGCCTGCGGATCGGCACCCCGGCGCTGGCCACCCGCGGCTTCGGCACCGAGGACTTCACCGAGGTCGCCGACATCATCGCCGAGGTCCTGAAGCCGGACTTCGACGAGGACCTGGCCAAGAGCCTGTCCGCCCGCGTCTCCGCACTGGCGGCGAAGCACCCGCTGTACCCCGGACTGTAATCGGACCGTCGTACGCGTCAGGTCGGGGCACCGCGCACACTGGAAGGTGAGCCGGTGCCCCGCACCATGTCTCCCGCACCACCTGTCCCGCGCACCACCCGGCAGACAACGGCGTCTGCGCAACCAAGGAGTTTCTCGTGGCCATCTCGGTCTTCGACCTGTTCTCGATCGGTATCGGCCCGTCCAGCTCGCACACCGTCGGCCCCATGCGGGCCGCCGGGATCTTCGCCCACCGGCTCAAGAACGAGGGCCTGCTCGCCCACACCGCCGCCGTCCGCGCCGAGCTCTTCGGCTCGCTGGGCGCCACCGGCCACGGCCACGGCACGCCGAAGGCGGTCCTGCTGGGCCTGGAGGGCCACTCGCCCCGCACGGTCGACGTCGAGACCGCCGACGCCGAGGTGGAGCGGATCCGCACCAGCGGCCGCCTCAACCTGCTCGGCGCCCACGAGATCCCCTTCGACGCCTCGTCCCAGCTGATCCTGCACCGCCGCCGCTCGCTGCCGTACCACGCCAACGGCATGACGCTCTTCGCCTACGACGCGGACGGCGCGCCCCTCCTGGAGAAGACGTACTACTCGGTCGGCGGCGGCTTCGTCGTCGACGAGGACGCGGTCGGCCAGGACCGGATCAAGCTCGACGACACCGTGCTGCGCCACCCGTTCCGCACCGGCGACGAGCTGCTGCGGCTGTCCCGCGACACCGGCCTGTCGATCGCCGCCCTGATGCTGGAGAACGAGAAGGCCTGGCGCAGCGAGACCGAGATCCGTACCGGGCTGCTGGAGATCTGGGGCGTCATGCAGGCATGCGTCTCGCGCGGCATGTCCCGCGAGGGCATACTCCCCGGCGGCCTCAAGGTCCGCCGCCGCGCGGCCAACTCGGCCCGCCAGCTGCGCGCCGAGGGCAACCCGGCCGCTCTGGCGATGGAGTGGGTCACCCTCTACGCCATGGCCGTGAACGAGGAGAACGCCGCGGGCGGCCGCGTCGTCACCGCGCCCACCAACGGCGCGGCCGGCATCATCCCGGCCGTTCTGCACTACTACATGAACTTCGTGCCCGGCGCCGACGAGGAGGGCGTCGTCCGCTTCCTGCTCGCCGCCGGCGCGATCGGCATGCTCTTCAAGGAGAACGCCTCCATCTCCGGCGCCGAGGTCGGCTGCCAGGGCGAGGTCGGCTCCGCCTGCTCGATGGCGGCCGGCGCCCTCGCCGAGGTGCTGGGCGGCTCCCCCGAGCAGGTCGAGAACGCGGCCGAGATCGGCATGGAGCACAACCTCGGCCTCACCTGCGACCCGGTCGGCGGCCTGGTCCAGATCCCGTGCATCGAGCGCAACGGCATGGCCGCGGTGAAGGCCATCACGGCCGCCAAGATGGCGATGCGCGGCGACGGCCGGCACCACGTGTCTCTCGACAAGGTCATCAAGACCATGAAGGAGACGGGCGCCGACATGAAGGTCAAGTACAAGGAGACGGCGCGCGGGGGCCTGGCGGTCAACGTCATCGAGTGCTGACCAAATAACAAGACTTTTGTTAATGTAGCGTCATGACCACCTCGCCGGCTCCCGGAGAAGGACCCGTCCGCCCGGTCTCCGTCTCGCTCCACGAGGGCACCATCGCGGCCCTCAAGGCGCGCACCGGCAACCGGGGCATGTCCGCGTACGTCGAGGCCCTCATCCAGCGCCAGCTGGAACGGGACCGGCTGCGCGAGCTCATCGAGGACGCGGAAGCCGAGCACGGCCCGGTCGACCAGGCCGCGGTCGAGGCCAAGCGCGCGCTGCTGCGCGGCGCCCCGGCCGGCTCGGCGGACGCCGCGTGAGCGGGACCCTCGTCCTGGACTGCGAGGGTCTGTCCAAGCTCGTACGACGCACACCGGAACTCACCGAATGGCTGGCCGCGGCCGAGGCCGAGGACATCCGCGTCGTCACCAGCTCCGTCACGCTCGTCGAAGCCCGCGATCCCAGGACCAACCAGGCCCGCTTCGACCACGCCGTGTCACGCGTGAACATCGTCCCGCCCACGGAAGCCATCGCCCGCCACGCGAGCAAACTGCTCGCCTCGGCGGGACTGCACGGCCACAAGTACGCGCTCGACGCCATCGTGGCCGCCACCGCACTCGCTTCGCCCGCCCCCGTGACCGTCCTGACGTCGGACCCCGAGGATCTCCTGATGTTGTGCGGCCCCGGCATCCGAGTGATCAAGATCTGACTCGCCGGGGCACTCGCCGGCGGCCCGCCCGGCTCCGCTCAGGCCGTCACCGGCGGCCGCGGGGTCAGCCGGAAGGCGGCGAGGGCGGACAGGCTCAGGCCGGCGATGACCAGGGCCATCGGGACCGAGGTGTCGGAGCCGCCGAGGCCGGCCATCGGGGCGGCGAGGCCGCCGAGGGCGAACTGGGCCAGCCCCATGAGGGCGGAGGCGGTGCCCGCCATCCGCGGCGGGCGGCCGGACAGCGCGAGGGCCATCGAGTTCGGCAGGATGAGCCCGATCGGCGCGACCACCAGGAACAGGCCGGGCAGCAGCGTCCAGAGCCCGGCGGCCAGAGAGCTCACCACCGTCAGACTGCCGACGGCGGCGATGGTCAGGCCGATGCCGAGCAGCCGGCGGGAGCCGTGCCGGTCCAGCAGCCGGGCGCCGACGCGGCCGGCGATGACGATGCCCGCGCCGTTCGCCGCGAAGATGCCGGCGAACGCCAGCTGCGGCAGGTCGTAGACGTCCTGGATCACGAACGGCGATCCGGAGATGTACGTGAACATCGCGGCGAAGGCCAGCCCGCCGGTGAGCATGTAGCCCGCGAAGGCCCGGTCGGCGGCCAGCTTGCCGAACGTCACGAGGACGGCCTTCGGCCCGTCGCCGCGCCGGTCCTCGGGGGCCAGCGTCTCGGGCATGCCGCGGTACACGACGACGACCAGCACCGCGCCGAGCCCGGTGATGACGGCGAACAGCCCGCGCCAGGGCATGACCTGGAGCAGCGCACCGCCGGCCAGCGGCGCCACGATCGGCGCGAGCGCGCTGACCTGGACGAGGCTGGCGAAGAAGCGGGCCGCCGCGGCCCCTTCGTTCCGGTCCCGGACCACGGCGCGGGCGATCACGATCGCGGTGCCGCCGGAGGCGCCCTGGAGCAGCCGGAACGCGATCAGGAACCAGACGTTCGGCGCGATGACGCACAGCAGCGACGCCACGGTGTAGCCGATGACGCCGCCGAGCAGCAGCCGGCGCCGTCCCAGCAGGTCGCTGGCCGGGCCGGCCACCGCCTGGCCGAGCGCGAGCCCGACCAGACAGGCGGTGAGGGTGAGCTGGATCAGTGAGGCGCCGCCGCCGAGGTCCTTGCCGAGCTCGGGCAGCGCCGGGAGGTACATGTCGATCGACAGCGGGCCGAGCGCGGACAGCCCGGCCAGAGTCGCCACAAGAGTGAACGGGGGTGTCTCGGCACGGACTTGTGCGGTCTTCGTCACGCTGTTCCCTTCCGGGGGACGGGGGGCGGGCGGTCCTGCCGGGGCCGTCGTGAGGACGGCCCCGGCCGGACCGCCCGGTCAACTCAGTGTCGTTCAGGCCCCGATGAGAGTGACCGGGTCACCGAACCTCATCAGATCGCGGTACAGCTCCGCCCGGGAATGCCGCATCGTGCGCAGCACGCCGACCGCGCTCTCGGCCGACGCCTCGCCCTGGACGATCGAGCGGTCGTCACCGACCAGGCCGGCCGTCACGCTGATGTGCCGCTCGATGTCCTGCAGATCGGCCTCGAGCAGCGCGTCACGGGCGAGCGCCAGTTCGGGGTCGGTCGCCGCCAGTTCGGCGAAGGGCTGCGGGGAGACCTTGACGAGGTTCCGCATCGCCTTCCGGAACGCCTTGTGCTCGGGCTGCGTCCGGCCGGTGAGTGCCACCGGCACGGCCGGCGGCTGCATGGTCGGCCGGACCTTCGCGTCGTAGCACGGAGCCGACATGTCCCCGGAGTGGATCATGGCTGCGGTGAACCCGCGGACATAGGCGATGGACTCCTGGAGGGCGTCGAAGGCCGCGTCGCGGTCCCCGTCGGCCAGCCCGGTGCTCGCCCGGGAGACGGCGTCGGCCGCCGCGAGGTTGAGCACGAAGTAGAAGTGGTGGGTGATGACCCACCGCGTCAGCTCGTCGTTGCCCGGAACGTACGGGCTCTGACCCCCGGCGGGGGTCCCGTCCGAGGGCGCCGCGGCGCCGTCGCGCGGCACCAGGCCTTCCAGGATCTTGGCCATGGCGTGGACCTCGTAGGCCTGATCGTTCAGATCCAGCCGCGCGACACGCAGATCGCGCAGCGTCCGCGCGATGATCGTCGTCACTTCCGAGACGAGCCGGGCGTCGTCGACCGGCGCCGTACGGACCCCGAAGTACTCATGGTTGGGAACGATCGGCTTCAGCGCCGCGGCGTCCATCGGGACGACCATGGCCTCGACGGCGAGCCGGTCGGTCTCCTCCACCGCCGCGTCCATCGCCTTGCGGACCGCGTCACCGGCTCCCGCCGGGTTGAGCAGTTCACCGTGCAGGCGCATCAGCGCGTCGGTCGCCGTGGTGAGGGCGGTACCGACCGGTGCGGCGGGGCGGGTGCGGCCGCGCACCGTGTTGTTCTCAGGAAGGACGACGATCGGGATGTCGGGACAGGCAGCAGACATGTCAATCACCTCAGTGTCTTCGGAATGACCAGGGAGCGGTCGGTCGGGGCACCGCTGGTTTCACGAGCCGGCGAAACCACGTGCCTCCTTGAGGAACTGCCCGATGTACCCGTCGTGCGGCAGATACGGATCCCGGTACCAGCCCGGGACCCTGCCGTGCAGGACCGTGCGGATGCCGGGGGTGTCCAGGGCCTCGTCGACGAGCGCGGCGTCGTCGGTGAGCAGGGTCAGGGCCAGCGAGTCGTCCAGCGGGCCGATGCCCTCCGACCGCTGCCAGGGCGCCACCCACACGCAGGGGAACGGCAGTTCCGTGCCCAGCCCCGGGTGGTCGGACCGGTCCACGCACATCACCGCGGGCCGCAGGGCCGCGGCGTCCTCGTCGACGACGGTCACCGGACCGCCGTCCGCCTCGTAGTACCGCTCCGTCAGATCGACGGCGCCCTGCGCGGCCCGGTCGAGAGCCGTCCGCAGGCCGGCCGCCTCCTTGCGGGGGCGGACGGGGAGGACCGCCCGGTCGTCGGTGACCGGAAGGGCCGGCAGCGAGGCCAGTCTTTCGGCCAGCGCTTCGGCCAGGGCGCGATGGTCGCCCGAGGTGAGGACGGCGGTGGTGTTGGTGCACCGCACTCCGCCGTCCCCGGAGATCTCGGCGACGAGATGGTCGAGCACCGCCTCGTCGACCGGGCCGTCCACGAGGATCTTGCTCCGGCCGGGACCGCGGACCAGCACCCGGTCGTTGCCGCGCAGCCGGGCCACCGTGGCCTCGCTGCCGTAGACCAGGGCCAGATCGGCCGCGTCCACGAGAGCGTCGGCGGCCGCGTGGGACCCGGGCAGCAGACTGATCCAGCCGGGATCGAGACCGGCCTCCAGCAGCGCCCGCACCAGACGCAGCGGGGTGACGGGGTCACGGGTGCCAGGACGCACCACGACCCGGTACCCCAGCGCCACGGCCTGGAGCCAGGCTCCATGGGTGGCCGGGTGGTTGCTGGGGGCCACGACGCCGAAGACGGAACCGCGGCGCACCCAGCGGGCGCTGCGGCCGGCGCCGACCGGGGACTGTTTCCCGACGACGTCGCCGAGCAGCCCGCAGTCGTTCCGCATCCGGCCGAGGGTCTGGCGGGCCACGCTGATGGGCACGCCGGAGACGAGTGCCTGGATGCGGCAGTACTCCTCCGGGGTCTGTCCGCCCAGGGTGGCGTCGGCGAACCGGCGGCCCGCGTCGGCGAGCACCGCGAGGCGCTCGTCCCGCGTCATCCGCGGCGCTTCGCGCATGCGCTTGACGGTGAGCCTGGTCACCAGGGCGGGTGCTTCATGGACGGTGGCGAGGGGAGCGCCGTTCACGCCGTGCAGCACACGCGTGTCACGGGAGCTCCGCTCCTCCCCGTCGCGGAGCACGGGTATGGACAACACGTCAGACCAACTCCTCGGGTGCCGGCCAGGAAAGGGGGCGGGAATCGTCCGAGAGCCGGGTCGGGACCCGGAACTGGGTGCGTTCCTGGTCCGTGACGTCATGGCCCATCGCATGGCGGATTCCGGCCGTCTGGATCGCCCGTGGCGGGCAGCCCTCCAGGTAGACGCCGGCTTCCCGGTGTTCGTAGAGGGCGTTGCCCACCAGGACCACCGCACCGCGCAGTTCGGGGAGGCGCTCCATCGGGCCGGAAACGATCGTCAGTTCCCCGGGGAAGGCCAGCAGTTCGTCCCGCAGCCGGTGCATGGCGGCCGCCAGCCACCGGCGGCAGTCCTCGCACGCCGTGTCGGCGTGGACGTGGATGCCCTCCCGTGGCGGGGTGAGGGTCACCGGCGCGCGGTCGATGGTGAACGCGACATCGTCGACCGCGACGCCCCTGACCTCGATGTCCGCGAGGTCGATCGGACCGAGTCCGCGCCGGGCGGCATCCTGCAGATAGGCCAGTTCCCACGCCCCGACGCCCGCGACCGCCGCCATGGTGACGTCCATCGCGACGGCGTTGCGGGAGGCCGCGATCAGGCCGACCTCCCGGGTGCTGCCCTCCATCGGGTAGTTGCCCTCGATGACGGTCATGGCGTCGCAGACCACGAGGTGCTGTGGCCGGAGCTGGTTCAGGTCGACTATGGATTCCTCGACACCGGCCATATGGACGATGCGGGTGGTGAATCCGGGCAGCAGACCGACCAGGTTTTTCATGGCGTTGGTGAAGACCACGCTGGAGTGCGTGCGCAGCTGCGGGGCACCGATGAAGAAATCACACTCGGTGACGATATCGGGAACGGCGATCGGTACCCGCAACGATCTTGCGCCGGGAACCTGCACAATGCGTAACGGCCGGTCGTCGAAACTGACCACCTGAGCGTACCGGTGAACCGGGTGCTCGAGGAGTATTTCCTTGAGTACCTGAGTGCGCTCGGCAATGAATACTTCGGCCCCGCGCGCGGACGCGCGCTTTGCCAGTGCCAGCAGCAGTTCCGGGCTTGTCCGGAAACCCGGTTTTCGCTGGAACATGTTTGGCTTGATGACGACACGGTCGCCCTTGCCGATGTCCTGTAATGGATCCCCGAGCAGATCCAGCGCCGCTTCGACCCCTTCGTCGACGGCGGCGGCCGTTTGGTTCCCGACTTCTTTCAGAGAAACGGCTGTCAGATTTCCAGCCATGTGGACCCCCTTGTGTGAGTTTTCGGCCGAGGGGGTCAGACCGGCCATCCGTCGAACACCACGGCGCGCGCCGGGGCGGCTTCCACACCGGAGATCTTGATGGGGAGCGCCATCAGCTGGGCGACCTGGTTCTCGATCTGGTCGAGGTTCTGGATGTTCTCCAGGATCGGGATGTTGGCGGCCAGCAGCCGCCGGTGCACCTGTCCGCTGCGGTCGTCCGGCCGCTCGGTGATGCAGTCCATGCCGACGAGCCGGACGTCGTTCTCGACCATCCAGTCCGCCGAGGACAGGGTGAGATAGGGCGGCTTGTCCCAGTAATCCTCCCGGCCGAGGTACCGGTTCGGGTGGTCGGTGCGGATCAGCAGGCGGTCGCCGGCCTGCCATACTTCGCGGACCGCCTTCTCCAGCTCGTCGCCGGTGACGGGGTCGAGGTCGCGGTGGCCGGAGAGGTCCGCGACGACCACCCGGCCGACGAAGGTCTCCAGCGGGACCTCGTCGATCTTCGCGCCGTCCTCGTAGAAGTGGAAACCGGATTCCACGTGGGTCCCGTTGTGCGGGAAAATCTGCAGATCGGAGAAGGTCCGGCCGCCGCCGGCCGGATCGGTCTCCGGAGTCATCGCCTTACGTATACCAAACTTCGGATACCACGAGGCGTTATAGGAAGGCATTCCCTCATACCAACCCTGGCTGATATCGACCATCTTCATGTCGTACCCCCGCTGTTCATGTCGTTCGGTTTTCGGCCAACGAAACGTCTTTCGGCCAACGGCAACCGCCCCGTCTGAGGACGGCACGGCGATGACAGCACAGGAAGAATGCGCTTGGCAATCCCCTCACTTCTGGGTTACTGTCCGGAAGAAGATCTTTCCGGGGGGACGAGTCTCAGTGAAAACCGATGCCATGACCACGACTGGGTGGCACTCCCCCTGAGCTCCATCGGAGCATCCCGACACCCCTTGGAAGGCACTCCCATGATTGTGGTAATGAGTCCGCAGGCTGCCCGGGAACAAGTTGAATCCGTAAATGAATTACTTCGGGGCAGTGGCCTGATTCCGATATCCAGCACTGTGGCGGGAGTCACAGTGCTCATCACAGAGGGAACCGACGGGCCGGACCTGGCAACGGTTCTGGAGAATGCGCCGGGCGTCGACCGGGTGGTCGTGGTGTCCGGATCGCAGCGGTTGACCAGTCGGGTGTTCCGTCCCGAGGACACCCAGGTGACGCTCGGCTCCGCCGGCGGAGCGGTGTTCGGCGGCACCGGATTCGCCGTCATCGCCGGTCCCTGCGCCGTCGAGAGCCCGGCGCAGATGAACGCCGTGGTGGACTCGGTCGTCGCGAGCGGCGCGGTCATGCTGCGCGGCGGTGCTTTCAAGCCCCGCACCTCCCCGTACAGCTTCCAGGGACTGGGACTCGCGGGGCTGACCCTCCTCGCCGAGCAGCGGAAGCGGACCGGCCTGCCGGTCGTCACCGAGGTCGTGACCCCGGGCGACGTGGAAAGCGTCGCCGAGGAGAGCGACATGCTCCAGATCGGCGCGCGCAACATGCAGAACTTCGAGCTGCTGCGGGAGGCGGGATCCTCCGGCCGGCCCGTCCTCCTCAAGCGCGGCATGTCCGCCACCATCGAGGAGTGGCTGCTCGCGGCCGAGTACGTGCTGCACATGGGGAACAGCGACGTCGTCCTGTGCGAGCGCGGTATCCGCAGCTTCGAGCGCGGCACCCGGTTCACCCTGGACCTCAGCGCGGTGGCCGAGGCCAAGCGGCTGACCCATCTGCCGGTGATCGTCGACCCGAGCCACAGCACGGGCAAGCCGCACCTCGTCGCGCCGATGTCGCTGGCGGCGGCCGCGTGCGGCGCCGACGGGCTGATCGTCGATGTCCACACGGACGCGTCGAACGCGATGTGCGACGGCGCCCAGGCCCTCAGCGGTGAGCAGTTCAGCACCCTCATGGGCCGGTTGAAGCCGGTCGTGGAGGCCGTGGGGCGCACCCTGTCGCCGGCCGTCACCCACTCCCTCGCCCGGGTCTGACCCCCACCTTCCTTGGAGAACCGCATGTCCGAGCACATCGTCGACCCGTTAACCGCCGATCTCGCGCCGGAGGAGTTCATCCACGCCGCGATGCAGTGGCACTTCTCCCCCGCCACCGGCTCGCCGTACTGGGTGAAGCGCGCGGCCGAGCTGGACTTCAACCCGCTCACCGACGTCCACACCTGGGACGACCTCGATCTCTTCCCGGACGTCAGCGACGAGTGGAAGGACGTCCCGGTCGACGCGCTGGTCCCCGCCGGGATCGGCAGGGAGGGCTGGGACTTCCAGGTCTTCGACAGCGGGGGCACCACGGGACGGCCCAAACGCATCGTGGAATCACGGTCGCGCCGCAACGGTGTCCACTGGGTGAGCCAGGTGCTCGCCGATCACAAGGTCCCGGGCGAGGGCGAGGGCCACTGGCTGCATCTCGGCCCCACGGGACCGCACATCGTCGGCCGTTCCGTCGGCCTGCTGGCGCAGCTGCGGGGCACGTTCTGCCACTACATCGACTTCGACCCGCGCTGGGTCAAGAACAGCGTGAAGCAGGGCAGGACCGATGAGGCGGCCCGCTATGTGAAGCACATCCTGGCGCAGGCCCACGACATCCTGTCCACCCAGCCCGTCTCCGTCCTCTTCGCCACCCCGCCGGTGCTCGAGGCGCTGGCCGCCGACGAGAAGCTGCTGGACCTGGTGCAGCGGAAGGTGCGCGGCATCATCTGGGCCGGCACCAGCGTGAGCCCCGAGACGCTGCGGGTCTTCGAGGACGAGCTCTTCCCCGACGCCGCCGTGGTCGGCCTGTACGGCAACACCATGATGGGCATCGCCCCGCAGCGCCCCCGGAACGGCGAACGGGACGACGAACGCTGTGTCTTCATCCCCTTCCACCCGTTCAGCCGGGTCAAGGTGGTGGACCCCGAGAACACCAGCACCTCCGTGGCGCACGGCGAGCGCGGGCAGGCGAAGATCAGCCTCGTCTCGCGGGACCTGCTGCTGCCCTGGACGCTGGAGCGCGACTCCGTACTGCGCATCGCGCCCACCGCCAAGTACCCCCAGGACGGGCTGGCCGACATCAGGCCCCTCACCGTGGCCGGCGGCCCGACCGCTGTCGAAGGGGTGTACTAGGCATGACCTCCACTGCCGCACCAGTGGTCACCTCTGAACGGCCCGTCACGGTGCTCGACCGCACCGACCGGGAGAGCCTCCTCGCCACCTGCCGGCGCGCCCTCGACCAGGCCCGCCGCAGCCAGCGGCTGGTCCTCGTCAGCTGGGCCAAGCCGCTCACCCTCGCCGACCCCGTCGCGATCTGGAGCCGGGCCCGGCGCGGTACGCCGCGCTCCTTCCTGTGGCAGTCGGCATGGGACCGCGGATCCGTCGTCGCGATCGGATCGGCCCGCGATCTGCGCGGACGGGGCGAGAACCGTGTCGCGTCCGTCCGCGACGGATGGCAGGCGCTGACCCGCGACCTCGTCACCGGCGGAACGGCGGTCACCGAACTGCCCGCGGGCGAGGGCCCGCTGGCCATCGGCGGTTTCGCCTTCAGCCCCGAGAACGCCCCGGAGAAGGGCCGCCTTCCGGACGCCCTGATGTGGGTGCCCGCGCTGCAGATCCGCGGCACGGTGCCCGACCAGGACGCCGCCGACCGTCCCGGCCCGGCCGAACTGCGCCTGAACGCGGTGCTGTTGCACGACAGCGACGCCGAGCAGGTGGTCAACGGCCTGATCCACCTCGCCGACCTCTGCCTTCCGCCGGAGGCCGCCGCCGAGGGGCGGAAACTGGCGTACGCCGACGAACGGACCCACACCAGCGCCGAGCTGCCGGACGCCGACCGCTGGAAGGGGCTGGTCCGCCGCGCGACCGGCCGGATCCGGGACGGCGACTTCGAGAAGGTGGTGCTGGCCCGTGAACTGCGGGTCACCGCCTCCAGCCCGTTCGACGTGCCGACCGCGGTGCACCGGCTGCGCAGCGCCTATCCCGGCACCACCGTCTTCGCGGTGGACCACGAGGAGTACACCTTCCTCGGCGCGACCCCCGAATACCTCGTACGGGTCGACCACCGGGCGGTGCACGCGCTGGGACTGGCCGGCACCGCGCCCCGCGGGCTCACCCCGGAACAGGACGCGGCTCTCGCCCTCGAACTGGCCGGCAGCGCCAAGATCCAGCACGAGCACGACGTCGTGGTGCAGATGCTCCGCGACGCCCTGCGGGACTCGTGCGTCAACGTCGACTCCGACGCGGAGCCGAGCGTGGTCAAGCTCGCCAACGTCCAGCATCTGTCCACGAAGGTCCGCGGCGAGCTGGCGGCCGACTCCACCGCGGGCATCCTGGACTTCGTCGACCGTCTCCACCCGACCCCGGCCCTCGGCGGCCACCCCCGCAAGGAGTCGCTGAGCTGGCTCTCCGACAACGAGGGGCTCGACCGGAGCTGGTACGCGGGAGTGGTCGGCTGGGCCGACCACTCCGGGCAGGGCCAGTTCGCGGTCACCATCCGGTCCGCCCTGGTCGACGGCCCCTCCGCCTCGCTCTACGCCGGCTGCGGCATCGTGGCCGACTCCGATCCCGAGGCGGAGTACGCGGAGTCCTGCGCGAAGCTGCGCCCGATGATGTCCGCGCTGGGAATCGAGTGACCGTCATGCCGTTCGCGCCCTCCCTCACCAGTGATCCACCCGGCACGGACGACGTTCTGACCCACCGGCTCGAAGCGCTCCGGCAGCAGCTGGCGGGCCTGGAATCGGTGGTGGTGGCCTTCTCCGGCGGCGCGGACTCCTCACTGCTGCTGGCGGCGGCGCTCCGCGCGCTCGGCCCCGGCCGGGTGCTGGCGGCCACCGGGGACTCGGCGAGCCTGTCGGGCCGGGAGCGGGCCGCCGGGCGGGACGTCGCGCGGGAGCTGGGGGCGCGGCACCTGTTCGTGGACACCCATGAGCTGGCGGCGGCCGGGTATGCGGAGAACTCCCCGTCGCGCTGCTGGTTCTGCAAGGACGAGCTGGTCAAGCGGCTGCTGAAGGTGGCGGACGCCGAGGGTCTGGCGCATGTCGCGACGGGCACCAACGCGGACGATCTCACCGACCGCTTCCGGCCGGGCATCCGGGCGGCCGCGCTGCACGGTGTCGTCACCCCGCTGGCCGACGCCGGTCTGACCAAGGACCAGGTCCGGGCGGCCAGCCGGGACTGGGCGCTGCCGACCTGGGACAAGCCGGCGTCGCCGTGTCTGTCCAGCCGGATCGCCTACGGCCTGACCATCACCCGGGAGCGGCTGGCCCGGGTCGAGGCCGCCGAGGACACGCTCCGCGACGGTCTGATCCGGGCCGGCATCACGTCGTACAACCAGCGGGTCCGCGACCTCGGCGACCGGGCACTGATCCAGGTCGAGAGCTCGGCCGTGGCGGAAGTCACCGCCCTTACCGAGGTGTTGGCGGCCGTGCGCCGGGCGGGGTTCGAGTCGGTGGAGGTCGACCCCCGCGGATTCCGGTCCGGCTCCCTCAACGAGGCCGCGGCCGGCGGCGCAGCGGAACGGAGCGGCTGAGCAGATGGATCGTGATGAAGTCCGGGACCTCCTGGAACGGGTGTCCTCGGGAAGCGAGACCGCGGAGGGGGCCCTCCGCATCTTGTCGCAGGGCCCCCTGTCCGGCGCCGGCGGTACCGGTGCCGGGACCGAGGACCTGGGGTTCGCCCGGCTGGACACCCATCGTGCCCTGCGCACCGGCGACCCCGAAGTGGTCTACGGGGCGGGCAAGACGCCCGAGCAGACCGTCGCCCTGCTGGAGGCCCTGCGCCGCCAGCCGGGGCGGCGGTCCGCCCTCGCGACCCGGCTGCCGGACGCGACGCTGGACGCCGTGGCGGAGACGTTCCCCGGCGCCCGGATCGACCCGGTGGCCCGCTGCGCCGCGGTGGGCGGGGAACCGGCCGCCCGGGGCAGCGTCCTGGTGGTGACCGCCGGGACGTCGGACGAACCGGTGGCGCGCGAGGCGGCGTTCGTCGCCTCCGAGTTCGGCTGCTCGACGCGCATCGTGCGGGACGTCGGCGTGGCCGGCATCCACCGGCTGCTCGCGGTGCGGGACGAACTGGACGCCGCGGACTGCCTGATCGTGGTCGCGGGGATGGACGGCGCGCTGCCGAGCGTGGTGGCCGGCCTGGTCGGCAACCCCGTGATCGCGGTCCCGACGAGTGTCGGGTACGGCAGTTCCTTCGGCGGGATCGCGCCGCTGCTCACCATGCTCAACTCCTGCGGTCCCGGCGTCATGGTGTGCAACATCGACAACGGGTTCGGGGCGGCCGTCGCGGCGGCCCGGATGACCCGGCGCATGGTCCGCGCCAACAGCGACACCGACGCCGACGCCGACTCATGCGCCTGCGCCTGCACCGGCACCCACGCACCGTTTCCGGTGAGCCGATGACGACCTCCGCATGGTTCGACTGCTCGTCCGGGGCGGCCGGGGACATGATCCTGGGCGCGCTGCTCGATGCCGGAGCCTCGGTGGCGGCGGTTCAGCGGGCCGTCGACGCCGTGGTCCCCGGCAGCGTCACCCTCCGCACCCAGACCGTCAGCCGCTGCGGTCTGTCGGCCACGAAGGTGCACGTCGACACGGATCCCAGCCCTCCGCACCGCACCTGGCACTCGATCCGCGCGATGCTCACCGAGGCCGCGCTCCCCGAACCGGTGCGGGAGCGGGCGCAGTCCGTGTTCTCTCGGCTGGCGCACGCCGAGGCCGCCGCCCATGGGACGGCCGTCGACGATGTGCACTTCCACGAGGTCGGCGCTCTCGACGCGATCGGCGATGTGGTGGGGGCGTGCATGGCCCACCACGAACTGGGCATCTCCACCGCGTCCTCGACGCCCCTGGCGCTGGGCAGCGGACGGGCGAACAGCGCCCACGGCGGGATTCCCGTCCCGACTCCGGCCGTGCTCCGGCTGCTCGCCGCCCACGGGGCGCCGGCGCGGTCCGGGGAGTTCCCGTTCGAGATGTGCACGCCGACCGGCGCGGCACTCATTCTGTCGATGTGTTCCTCGTGGGGCGGAATGCCGCCGCTGCGGATCCTCGGCAACGGAATGGGAGCCGGTACGCGGGATCTCCCGGAAACCCCGAATGTCGTCCGGGTCGTGCTGGGACATCCGGTCGCCGGGGAATTCGGCACCGGGGAATCCGGCACCGATGAGGCGGATACCCCGCCCGCGACGGACGCCGTGGTCGTCGACGCCAACATCGACGACCTCGACCCGCGGATCTGGCCGCATGTGCTGGCCCGGCTGATGGCGGTCGGGGCGTCCGACGCCTGGCTCACGCCCATTCTGATGAAGAAGGGCCGCCCCGCCCAGACGCTCTCGGTGCTCTGCCCGCCCCATCTCCTGCCGGCCGTGCGGGAGACGATCGTGACCGAGACCTCCACCATCGGGACCCGCGAGTACCACGTGGGCAAGCGGGAGCTGGCCCGGGAGTTCGCCACGGTCATGGTCGGCACCGCCGCCGTGCAGGTCAAGATCGCCCGCTATCGGCAGCGGATCGTCACCGCGCAACCGGAGTACCGGGACGTCGTCGCCGCGGCAGAACAGCTGGGCATTCCGGTCAAGACGGCGCTGGCGAGATCGATCGCCGCCGCCGAACGCATGAGTCCACAATAAATGGTGAGGTAAGAATGACCGTCAAGCCTGCCGCTCCCCGCGTGGTCGTCATCGTCGACGCGTATTCGAGCGCACGATCCCTTGCCCCGCTCTTCCAGGCGCGCGGCTATGCATGCATCCACGTCCAGAGCACCCCGGCGATTCCGGCGGTGTACGAGAAGAGCTTCCGGGCCTCGGACTTCACCGCCAACATCGTGCACACGGGGGATGTCGCGGCAACGGTCGCGGCCCTCACCGCGCACGCTCCGGTGTGTCTGCTGGCGGGCATCGAGAGCGGGGTCGAGGTCGCGGACGTGCTCAGCGAGGCGCTCGGCCTGCGGACGAACGGCACGGCGCTGAGCCCGTCCCGCCGGGACAAGTTCCGCATGATGGAGACGGTCAAGGAGGCCGGGGTGCCCGGCACCGGCCAGATCCTGGCCACCGACCTCGACACGCTGCTCGCCTGGCACCGGGGGGTTGAAGGCCGGGTGGTGCTGAAGCCGTTGAAGAGCGCGGGAAGCGACGGCATCTTCTTCTGTGACGACGCGGACCAGGTGCGCGCCGCGTTCGAGGCGCTGATCGGCTCCGAGAGCGCGCTGGAGCTGCACAACCACGCGGTGCTGGCGCAGGAGTACCTGGTCGGCAGCGAGTACATCGTGAACACCGTGAGCCTGGACGGGAAGCACCACGTAACGGACATCTGGAAGATGCACCACCTCGGCGCCAACGGGGTGCACGACATGGCGGCCGGCGCCCAGCTGATGCCCCGTCATGGTGTGGAGCAGGACGCGCTGGTCGAGTACAACTGCCTGGTCCTGGACGCCCTGGGGGTGCGCAACGGTCCCGCGCACACCGAGCTCAAGCTGACGCCGCAGGGCCCGCGGCTGGTCGAGAGCGCCGCCCGGATCTGCGGCGCGGACGTGCACGTGCCGGCCAAGGGCGCGATCGGCGAGAGCCAGCTGGACTGGACCGTGGACGCGTACGTCGACCCCGAGCGCTTCCTGGAGCGCTGGGAGGCCGGCTACGAACTGGCCCGGCACGCCGGCATCGTGAACATGGTCTCGCCGGCGGCCGGCAAGCTCGTCGGTTACCCGAAGATGGCCGAGCTCCGCGGTCTGGAGAGCTTCCACGACATCACGCTGAACGTGCACCCCGGCGACGAGATCCACCGCTCGATCGACGACTGGACCTACCCCATGCGCGTGTACCTCGTGCACGAGACCGAGAGCGTCGTCATGCACAACATCCTGTCGGCGCGGTACATGGACGGCGAAGGCTTCTACGACATCGTCTGAGCGACGACCGACCAGCGCGGCAGGAACGAGTGGGGCCCGGCACCGGTCATGGTGCCGGGCCCCACTCATGAGCGTCAGCCCTGCAGCTTGGCCCAGAACTCGTCCCACGAGAGCTGCCCGTCACCGTCGGTGTCGTCGGCGTTGATCACGGCCTGGGCGACCGACTCGGTGGTGTAGAAGTCCCCGAGCTCGGCCATGACCTTCTTGTACTCGGCCGCGGTGATCTGACCGTCCTTGTCAAGGTCATACCGGTCGAAAGCCCTCTTCGCTGCCTCGATGTCCGCCACGTGACCCGCCCCTTCTCTGTGCCTGATTGACGGGCTCAGATTATCGGGGTTTCCAGGCCGAACAATAAGTGCGACCGGTCGGTCTTCTTTCTGTTACGGTGAGGTCATGGCAGACGGCGAGCGACCCGACGGCAGACGCGTACGCGGAGAGCGGACGCGGCAAGCGGTGCTGGACACGGCCGTGGCGCTCGCGTCGGTGGACGGACTGGACGGGCTCTCGCTGGCGCGGCTGTCCGGAGCGCTCGGAGTGAGCAAGTCCGGACTGTTCACGCACTGGCGGGACAAGGAGCAGCTCCAGCTCGACGTGATCGACCGGGCCCGCAAGCAGTGGGGTGCGCTCGTCATGCGGCCGGCGCAGGACGCGCCGGCCGGCGTACGGCGGCTGCTCGCGCTGCACGAGGCACGGCTGGCCTTCTACGCCGGGGACGTGCTGCCCGGCGGCTGCTTCTTCGCCGCCGTGCAGACGGAGTTCGACGACCGGCCGGGCGCGGTGCACGACCGCGTCGCGCAGTCGATCGTCGACTGGGTGCGGCACATCCAGGACCTCGTCGAGGAGGCGATCACCCTCGGCGAGCTGCGGGCGGACGTGGACGCCGCGCAGCTGACGTTCGAGATCGACGCGCTCGGCGAGGCCGTCGTCACCCGCTCCCGGCTCATGGACCGGGCCACCGTCCTCGCCCAGGCGCACCGGGCCGTCCTGGAACGGCTCAGATCCTGCTGCACCGACCCTTCGATCCTCCCGGAGAGCTGAGACATGACGACCACCGCCCAGCCACCGGCCACCCCAGAGGCACCGGCCGCACAGATCTTCCCCGTCCAGATCCACTTCGACGATCTCGACGCCCTGGGAATGGTCCACAACGCCCGCTACGCGCTGTTCGTCGAGCGCGCGATCACCGCCTACTGGGTCGACCGGGGCTGGTCGTACACCGCCGACCGCACGGAGTACGACGACACCTTCCTCGCGGTGCGCGAGTTCCGCATCGAGTACCTGGCGCCGATCCTGGGCGCGGGCGACGGGGCCGTGCACATCTGGATCGAGCACCTGGGGCGCACCAGCATCGTCTACGGCTTCCGTGTGCTGTCCGCCGACCGGCGGGTGGTGCACGCGTCGGGACGCCGCGCCCAGGTCAAGCTCGACCCGGCCACCTTGCGCCCCAGCCCGCTGAGCGACGAGCTGCGCGCGGCGGCGGCTCCGCTGATGGACACGCGGTCCATACCCTCCACCGCATAGCGAATCGTTCGAATGCAAGATCGATACACTGCTTATCCACTGTTTACAAGGCAAGTGGCGCAGTTCACTCCCTTATACGCAAGGGATTGATGAAGAATATTGGCTAATGTCCCATATGCTGGTTTGCCTGCCCCGTGCCCCCTGTGTCAGAGTCGGTGCCAACGGCCCCCACTGACCCGGGCTGAGCCGTTCCCAAGGCGCCGCGGACCACACCCCCCCTTGCTCCGCGGCGATACGAAGTGGCCCTCCCTGTGTCGCACTGCGACACCGGAGGGCTTCTTCGCGTTCCAGGGGGTGCGAGCGCTCAGCGGTCCAGGACGCGCAGTTCGAACCACGTCGTCTTGCCGCGTGGCTGGAGGTCGACACCCCAGCGGTCGGAGAGCTTGTCGACGAGGAAGAGGCCGCGGCCGCTGACGTCGAGCTCGCGGACCGGCAGCAGACAGGGCAGCGCCCGCGAGGGATCGCGGACCTCGACGCGGATCCAGCCGCGGCGGCGCAGCATCCGGATCCCGAAGGTGCGGGCGCCGGTGTGCCGGACGGCGTTGCCGACGAGTTCCGAGACCAGTAACTCGACGGTTTCGGAGAGCTGCGGAAGCGACCACTGGCGCAACACCGAGACGGAGAGCCGGCGCGCGGTCGAGGCGGATTCGGGGCGCGAGGTCAGCCGGACCTCTTCCACCGACGGATCTCCGACCAGATCGAGGGCTTTGGCAGCGGCCTCGTCGGCCGCCGCCGACGGCCACGCCGCAGCGGCGATGGTCACCCGCTGCGGTTGCTCGGATGCTCCCCGGCCCGCCATGCGTTCATCATGGCCGCACGGAAGGCGGTTCGGGGTGGATCCGGCGGAATTGGCCGACCGGAATGAGGGGTTCCATAAGCGTGTTCAGGCATATGCCATGGGCATTGATCACCCCCAGGAAGCCGTGATGACCTGCAGTGATGAGTCGCTGACGATCAGCGACGGGCCGTTCGAGGCGGGGTTTCCTTAAGGTTCGCTTAAGGCTCTTTTAAGGTCGCCCCACCCGGTCGGCCCAACGTCAACAGGCCCTCGAAAGAGGGGTGATGGGCCGGCCGGGGGTCCACGGCGGACCCCCGGCCGGCCCCTCGGCGCGAGGACTAACGGAACTTCGCCTTGCCCGGGCCGTCCTCGACGAAGCTGCGCATGCCCGTCTCGCGGTCGGCCGTCGCGAACAGACCGGCGAACAGGGCGCGTTCGATGGTCAGCCCGGTCTCCAGGTCCGTCTCCAGACCGCCGTCGATCGCTTCCTTGGCCGCGCGCAGCGCGTACGCGGGGCCGCGGGCGAGGCGTTCCGCCCAGGCGCGCGCCTCGGCGTAGACCTGCTCCGCCGGCACGACTTTGTCGACCAGGCCGATGGCCAGCGCCTCCTCGGCCTTCACCATCCGGCCGGTGAAGATCAGGTCCTTGGCCCGGGAGGGACCCACCAGGCGCGTCAGCCGCTGGGTTCCGCCGGCGCCCGGGATCAGGCCGAGCAGGATCTCCGGCTGGCCCAGCTTCGCGTTCTCCGCCGCGATGCGGATGTCGGCGCAGAGCGCCAGTTCACAGCCGCCGCCCAGCGCGTAGCCGGTGACCGCGGCGACCACCGGCTTGGGGATGCGGGCGACCGCGGTGAAGGACTCCTGCAGCGCGCGCGAGCGGTCGACCATGCCCTCGTAGGACATGGCCTGCATCTCCTTGATGTCCGCGCCGGCGGCGAACACCTTCTCCCCGCCCCAGACGATCACGGCACGTACGTCGTCGCGCCGGCCCGCCTCCTCCGCGACCACCTTCAGCCGGTCCTGGGTGGCGATGTCCAGTGCGTTCATCGGCGGCCGGTCGATGCGGATCGTGCCGACGCCTTCGGCGACTTCGAGGCTCACAGTCATGGTCCGGAGACTACTTCGCCGGGCGGGCCCGAAGAACAGGCCCGCCCGGCGACGGAGGTCACATCGACTGGTCAGCGGGTCAGCTGGTCCACTCGCTCCAGGAGAGGTTCCAGCCGTTGAGGCCGTTGTACCACTGCACGGTCTTGTCCTTGGAGTTGATCACCTGGACGACGTCGCCCACGATCGACTGGTTGTAGAACCAGGCGGCCGGGGTGGACGGGTCACCGGCACCACGGGTGTCGGACAGCCCCACGCAGCCGTGGCTGGTGTTGGAGTTGCCGAAGATCGACTTGGCTGCCCAGTAGTTGCCGTGGATGAAGGTGCCCGAGTTGGTCAGGCGGATGGCGTGCGGTACGTCCTTGATGTCGTACTCGCCGCCGAAGCCGACCGTGTCACCGTTCATCCGGGTCACGTCGTACTTCTCGGTCATCACCATCTTGCCGTTGTACGTGGTGTGCGCCGGGGCGCCCGAGCTGATCGGGATGGTGCGGATCACCGCGCCGTTACGGCTGACCGTCATGGTGTGCTTCGCGGCGTCGACCACGCTGACCTGGCTGCGGCCGACGGTGAACTTCACGTCCTTGGACTGCTTGCCGTAGACGCCGGGGGCGCCTTCGACGCCGTCCAGCCGCAGGCTCAGCGTCACCTTGGTACCGGCCGCCCAGTACTGCTCGGGGCGCAGGTCCAGACGCTGGTTGCCGTACCAGTGGCCCTTGACGGGGACGGACGGCGAAGCGGTGACCTGGACGGCCGCCTCGACGGCCTTCTTGTTGGTGATCGCCCGGTTGAAGTTGAGCGAGACCTCCATGCCGACGCCGACGGTCTGGCCGTCCTCCGGCGTGTAGAAGCCGACGAAGGAATCCTTCGGCGTGATGGTGGTGAACACCGCGTGCTTGGCGGACTCGCGGCCGTCGGTGTCCTTGGCGATCGCGTCCACCGTGTACTTGGTGGAGGTGCCGAGGTGCTCGTCCGGCGCCCAGCTGGCGCCGTCGGCGGCTATGTCGCCCTTGACCGCCGTGCCCTTGTCGTCCTTGACGATGACGGAGCTGAGCTTGCCGCTCGCGGCCGTGACCTTCAACGCACCGCTCGTGGCCACGTTGTTCGCGCCGTCCTTCGGCGTGATGGTGACCACCGCCGCCGAGGCCTTGGTGTCGGCGCTCGTGCCGGCCTGCGCCCCGGCCGGCTTGTCACCACCGGCGCCGCCGGTGCTGCCGGTGTTCGTGCCGCCGCCACCGCCACCGCACGCGGTGGTCATCAACAGCAGCGCCCCCAGCGCCAGCGCCAGCAACGTCTGCCTGGCGCCCGGCGCCGCCTGTATCGGCTTCAACTTTCTGCTCCCCTCACACGGCCGCCCGCCCACGCGTCCGGAATGCCCAGCTACGGCACCCCTGGTAGCGATTCTGCCCGGCCGATCCGACCCTGACCCCCCTGTGCGTGGCCGCTGCAGAGCCGCTGGGGCTTCTGCGCGTAATACCGCTCACGCAAACGACAGATAATCACACGCAAGGTGGGCCCGGTGACACGGGAATGTCACCATTCCGTCCCAGTCGGCTGTGAGCCCGCCACGAGGCCGGATCCGGCTCCGGAATCGCTTCCGGAACGGACTCCGGGCCCGGTCCCCCACCGGTTCTGGACCAGTGGCGGACCGGGCCCGGAAGGGGCCGCGGAGAGCGCCGCGTCAGGGGTTGGAGCCGGACTCCGGGGACGCGGCGGAGTCCAGGGACGCGGCGGAACCCGCGCGCCACTCCTGCCAGCTGAGGTTCCAGCCGCCCATGCCGTTGTCCGCCGCGACCGTGCGGTCGTGGGAGTTGATCACCTCGACGGTGTCACCGACGAGCGAGTGCTCGAAGAGCCAGCCCGCCGGCGTCGTCGAGCGGCCGCCCTTCACATCGGCCAGGCCGACACAGCCATGGCTGGTGTTGGTGATGCCGAAGGTCCCGGGCGCGGCCCAGTAGTTGCCGTGCAGGAACGTTCCGGAGCGGGTGAGGCGCATGGCGTGCGGAACATCCGGAATGTCGTACTCCCCGCCGAAACCGACCGTCTGGCCGTTCATCCGGGTGAGGGCGAACTTCTCGGCGATCACCATCGTGCCCTGGTACGTGGGGTGCTCCGGGCTGCCGGCCGAGATCGGGAGCGTCTTGAACAGCTGCCCCTCGCGCCGCACGGTCATGGTGTGCGCGTCCGCGTCGACCGTGCTGGTCTGGTCGCGGCCGATGGTGAACCGGACGTTCTTGGACTGCGTGCCGTACATGCCGTCGGCGCCCTCGACGTCCTTCAGCCGCAGCGACATCGTCACCTCGGTGCCGGCCCGCCAGTGCTTCCTGGGCCGCAGGTCGAGGCGCCGGCTGCCGAACCAGTGCGGGACCACCTCCACCGCCGGCTTCGCGTGGACGGTGATCGCCCGCTCGACCGCCGCACGGTCGGTGACCGGCCGGTTGAAGTTGACGGTGATGATCATGCCGGTGCCGACGGTGGAACCGGCCTCGGGTGTGTAGAAGCCGATGAACTTGTGCTTGGGCACCAGCGTCGTGAACACCGCGTGCTTGGCGGCCCGGCGGCCCTGGCCGTCCACCGCGTAGGCGTCCACCGTGTACTGCGTGGAGAGCGCCAGTTTGCCCGTGGGCAGCCAGCCGCTGTGGTCCGCCGCGAGGGTGCCGGCGACCGGTGCGCCCTCGGCGTCGGCCACCTTGACCTGCGTCAACTCGCCCTTCTCCACTCCGACCCGCAGCTGCCCTTCGGGCAGCACATCGTGCGCCGCGTCGTCCGGCGTGATGCTGATGACCGCCTCCGACACCTTCGGGACGACTTCCCTGGGACGGGCGTCGTCACCACTGCTGGCGACGTCACCGCCGCCTCCCGCCGCGCATCCGGCGAGGAGCCCGCCGAGTACTACCGCTCCTACCAGTCCCGCCCCGGCGCTCAGGGCGCGCCTCACCACATTCGTCACGCAGGGTCAACGAGAGCGGCGCCCCTGGGGAAACGTGTCACCGCCCACGTGTACGGGAATGGGCGGCAACAGGGACGACACCGATCACACGGGTGACGGCACGCGTCCGGAGGGGAAGGAATGGTAGGAGGAGACGGCACCGACCCGGCACGGGACGCCGGGAAGGGCCGCGCCCGGCCAGGGCTTTAGTGGGACGCGTGGGGTTCCGCCGTACCGTGGCCGCGGACGCGCATGGCCGGATCCTGTCGAGCCGCGGGAGGCGAGCACGTGTCAGAGACACGCGAGCACGAGGCCATGGAGGCCGTTGAGGCGGTCCCCCGGCCGAACGGCCTGCGGACGAGCCCTCCGCCGGCCGTCCCCGGGCCCGCCCAGGAGCAGGCTCCGGGGACCTCCCCGGACCCCGGGGCGGCAGGCGGCCCCGAGCCCGGGAGCGCGCCCCGTACGGTCTGGCCCGGCAGTTCGGAACCGCTCGGCGCGCGCTTCCGCACCGGCCCCGACGGCCGGCCGGGCACCAACTTCGCGCTGTGGGCGGGCGGCGCCGAATCCGTCGAGCTGTGCCTCTTCGAGGCGGACGGCACCGAGACCCGGGCGCCGCTCACCGAGCTGACGCACGAGATCTGGCACGGTTTCGTGCCCGGTGTGCTCCCCGGCCAGCGCTACGGCTACCGGGTCAGCGGCCGCTGGGACCCGTGGACCGGCGCCCGCTGGAATCCCGCCAAGCTGCTGCTGGACCCGTACGCCCGTGCGGTGGACGGGGACTTCACGCTCCCCTCCGAGGTCTACGCGCACGTCCGCGACTGGCCGGAGCGGCAGATCGCCGACACCGTCCGCGACAACCGGGACTCGGCCCCGCTCGTGCCCAAGGGCGTCGTCGTCCACGATGACGACGACTGGTCCGACGACCACCGCCCCAAGACACCCTGGTCCGACTCCGTCATCTACGAACTGCACGTCAAGGGCTTCACCAAGCGCCATCCCGGCATACCCGAGGAGCTGCGCGGCACCTACGCGGGCCTGGCGCACCCGGCCGCGATCGAGCACCTCACCCGGCTGGGCGTCACCGCCGTCGAGCTGCTGCCCGTCCACCAGTTCGCCCACGAGGAGCACCTGGAGCGGGCCGGGCTGAAGAACTACTGGGGCTACAACTCCATCGGCTACTTCGCGCCGCACTCCGGCTACGCGGCCGGCGGCACCCGCGGTGAGCAGGTCGGGGAGTTCAAGCGGATGGTGCGCGCGCTGCACGCCGCCGGTATCGAGGTCATCCTGGACGTCGTCTACAACCACACCGCCGAGGGCGGTGAGCTGGGCCCGACGCTCTCGCTGCGCGGGATCGACAACCGCGGCTACTACCGGCTGCAGGACGACCCGCGCCGCTACGCCGACTACACCGGCTGCGGCAACACCCTGCACGTCGTGCAGCCGCACGTCCTGCGGCTCATCACCGACTCGCTGCGCTACTGGGTGACGGAGATGGGCGTCGACGGCTTCCGCTTCGACCTCGCCGCGGCGCTCGCCCGCTCGATGCACGACGTCGACATGCTCTCGCCGTTCCTCGCCGTCATCGCCCAGGACCCGGTCCTGCGGCGGGTGAAGCTGATCGCCGAGCCGTGGGACGTCGGGATGGGCGGCTACCAGGTCGGCGCCTTCCCCCCGCTGTGGACGGAGTGGAACGACCGATACCGGGACGCGGTGCGCGACTTCTGGCGCGGCGCCCAGCACGACGTACGCGACCTCGGCTACCGGCTCTCCGGCTCCAGCGACCTGTACGCCTGGGGCGGCCGGCGCCCGTACGCCTCGGTCAACTTCATCACCGCGCACGACGGCTTCACCCTGCGCGACCTGGTCTCCTACGAGTCCAAGCACAACGAGGCCAACGGCGAGAACAACAACGACGGCACCCACGACAACCGCTCCTGGAACTGCGGCGCCGAGGGCGCGACCACCGACCCCGGGATCAACACCCTGCGCCGCCGCCAGCTGCGCAACCTGCTCTCGACGCTGCTGCTGTCCACCGGCGTCCCGATGCTGGTGGCCGGTGACGAGATGGGCCGCACCCAGGGCGGCAACAACAACGCGTACTGCCAGGACAACGAGATCAGCTGGATCGACTGGTCACAGCTGGACGACCCCGACTGGCGGGGGCTGAGCACGCTGGCCGCCCGTCTCATCGCGCTGCGCCGCGCCCACCCGGTGCTGCGCCGCCGCGCCTTCTTCTCCGGCCGCTCCCAGACCCCCGGCGGGCTGCCGGACCTCACCTGGTTCACGGCCGCGGGCCACGAGATGACCGACGACGACTGGTTCGCCTCGTCGCACACCATCGGCATGTACCTCTCCGGCGACGACATCCCGCAGCGCGACGCCCGGGGCGTCCCCATCACCGACGACAGCTTCCTGATCATCGCCCACGCCTCGCACCGCCCCGCCCGCTTCGCCCTCCCCGGCCACCCCTGGGCCGCCTCCTACGAACTCCTCCTCGACACCACCGCCGAGGACCAGTCCCGGCCACCGGGCACCGGATACCCGGCGGGCGGTTCGGTGACGGTGCCGGGACGCTCCCTCCTGCTGCTGCGCGCCCTCCCGGCCACCACCCCTCCGGCCCCGCGGACGTCCAGCCACTGAAATCCCTGGACACGGCGAATTGGTCCAGTCCACACTCGGTCCCTGTGACCTCTTCCGTGCCACAGCCCTGCGAGAACCCCCTCCTCCTCGATCCACCGACCGGGCCGGTGGCCGGACCGACGACCGGGCCCGTCAAGGGTCCTGGGCTGTGGTCGGCCAACTTCCGGCTGTACTTCACCGCGCGCTCGATCGCCATGCTCGGCGACTCCATGCTGCCGGTGGCGATGGCCGCCGGGCTGCTGCAGTACGGGTACGGGGCCGGCGCCATCGGGCTGGTGATGGCGTCGTACATGGGGTGCTTCGCCGGACTGGTGATATTCGGCGGCGTGATCGCGGACCGGTTCAACGCCCGGCTGCTGATGATCGGCGCGGACCTCGTACGGCTCGGCATGATGGCGCTGCTGGCCGGCCTGTTCTTCGCCGACCACGTGGTGCTGTGGCAGGTGTGCGCGATCACCGCCGTCAACGGTGTCGCCGCGGCGATGTTCCAGCCCGGCGTGGCCAGTACGGTGCCCCGGGTCGCCACGGATGTGCAGGGTGCCAACGGGGTGGTGCGGACCGCCGAGTCGATGATGGCGCTGGCCGGTCCCGCGGTCGCCGGGCTGCTGGTGGCGTTCGCGTCGGCGGGCGGTGTGATCGCGGTGGACGCGGTCACCTTCGGGGTGAGCGCGGTCTGTGTGTTCCTGCTCCGGCTGCCGCCGGTCGCCCATGAGACCACCGGGCCGAAGACCAGTACCTTCCGGGCCGATCTCGTCGAGGGGTGGCGGGAGTTCCGGGGCCGCACCTGGATGTGGACGGTCATCGTGATCTGGATGGTCTTCATGGTGACGGTGATGGGCCCGGTGACCCCGCTCACGGCCGGCGAGATCCTGCCGGCGCACGGCCCGAAGGCGTACGGCCTGGTCAACTCCTGCCTGGGCGCGGGCACCGCGCTCGGGGCGCTGCTCGCGATGCGGTTCCGGTCGCACTTCCCGCTGCGGGCGGGGGCCACCGCGCTGTTCGGCAGCGCGCTGTACCCGGCGTCCGTCGGTCTGCACCTGCCGGTCCCGGCCATCTGCGGCTGCATCTTCGTCGCCGGCGCCGCGTGGGCGTACTGGGGCGTGAACTGGGCGACCAGCGTGCAGACCCAGGTGCCCGGCGAGATCCTGAACCGCATCCACGCCTACGAGGTCGCCGGATCGGTCGCGATGCTCCCGGTGGGCCAGGCCCTGTCCGGGCCGGCGTCGTCCGCCTTCGGCGCCCGGCATGTGCTGCTGGCGGGCAGCGTGGTGTCCCTGGTGGTCTGTGTGTCGCTGTTGTCGGTGCCGGCGATCCGCAATCTGCGCCGGGTGGCACAACCGGCCGGAAAAACCGGATGAGCGCTGTCGGTGGTCGCCCGTATCGTCGAATCGATGCCTGAAGCGACTTCTGACCCCGCGACCCCCGGACCCCGATCCGCCGTCCGCTCCCTGCTGCGGCTGTGGCCGTATGTACGCCCCATCCGCGGCCGGTTGGCCGGCTCCGCGGTGGCGGCCGTCCTCGCGTCGAGCATGGCGCTGCTGATCCCGCTCGTCCTGAAGTGGATGGTGGACGGCCCGGTCGCGGACCACGACCCGTCGGGGGTGTGGCTCGGCGGCGGTGTGCTGCTGGTCCTCGGCCTGCTGGAGGCCGGGCTGTTCGGGCTGCGGCGCTGGCTGGTGGCGCGGCCGCTGG
The DNA here is from genome assembly GCF_023701715.1 of Streptomyces sp. RKAG337. Lineage (NCBI taxonomy): Bacteria > Bacillati > Actinomycetota > Actinomycetes > Kitasatosporales > Streptomycetaceae > Streptomyces > Streptomyces sp. RKAG337. Next base: position 2,101,653 of record NZ_JAJOZA010000001.1, read on the forward strand.
CGAGCGTCGAGGCGTCGATGCGCTCCGCCCTGTACGGGCATCTGCAGCGGCTGCCCGTCGCCTTCCACGACCGCTGGGCCTCCGGGCAGCTGCTGTCGCGCGCCACGATGGACCTGCAGATCCTGCGGATGTTCCTGGCGTTCCCGCTGGTGTTCCTGGTGGTGAACGGCGCCGCGATCGTGCTGGGCTTCGCGATCCTGTTCTCGCAGGCCTGGACGCTCGGCCTGGTGCTGCTGCTGCCGATCGTCCCGCTGGTGATCCTCTGCTCGGTGTTCGAGGCCCGGTACTCGCTGGCCGCCCGGTCCGCGCAGGACCAGGCCGGCGATCTGGCCACGGTGGTCGAGGAGTCGGTGCTCGGCGTGCGGATCATCAAGGCCTTCGGCCGGCACCGCAGCCAGACCGAGGCGTTCCGCGCGAAGGCGCACGGGCTGCGCCGTACCGAACTGCACAAGGCGAGGCTGCTGGCGGACATCTGGGCGCTGATCATGACGCTGCCCGAGGTCGCCATCGGCGCGGCGCTGATCCTCGGGATCATGCAGGTGTCCGACGGCGAGCTGTCGGCCGGCACCCTCGTCGCGTTCCTGACCACCGCGCTCGCGCTGCGCTGGCCGGTGGAGTCGCTGGGCTTCCTGCTGGCGATCAGCAACGAGTCGGCGACGGCGGCCGACCGGTTCTTCGAGGCGATCGACGCCGTGGAGGCCGACGCGTCCGGCCTCGGCGCCCAGCCGGCCGGGGCCCTGGACGGGGTGCGGTTCGAGGACGTGCGCTTCCGCTACCCGGACGCGCCGGAGAACACCCCCGACCTGCTGCACGGCATCGATCTGCACATCCGCCCCGGCGAGACGATGGCGCTGGTCGGCGCCACCGGCTGCGGCAAGACCACGCTCACCGCGCTGATCCCCCGGCTGCACGACGCCACCGGTGGCCGGATCACGCTCGACGGCGCGGACATCTCGGCGCTGTCGCGGGAGCGGCTGCGCGAGCTGGTCGCGGTCGCCTTCGAGGAGCCGACGCTGTTCTCCGCGACCGTCCGGGAGAACGTGGCGATGGGCGCGGGACCGGGCGGCGCCGACGAGGCGGCCGTGCTGCGGGCGCTGGACACCGCCCAGTGCGACTTCGTCGCCCGGCTGCCGCACGGCCTGGACACCCAGGTCGGCGAGCAGGGCCTGAGCCTGTCCGGCGGGCAGCGGCAGCGGCTCGCGCTGGCCCGCGCCGTCGTCGGCAGTCCGGCCTTCCTGGTGCTGGACGACCCGCTGTCCGCGCTGGACGTGCACACCGAGGCGCTCGTCGAGGCCGCGCTGCGCGAGGTCCTGGCGGCGACCACCGCGCTCGTCGTGGCGCACCGGCCGTCCACGGTCATGCTCGCCGACCGCGTCGCCCTGATGTCCGAGGGCCGCATCACCGCCGTCGGCACCCATCACGAACTGCTCACCGAGAGCGCGGAGTACCGCCATCTGATGTCCGGCGACAGCGAGAGGAGCGTGGCCCGATGACCTCCGTGGCCGAACAGACCGGGCAGGCCGGTTCCGGGGAGGAGCCGGCCGGCGCGGTGGACGACCCGATCCGCCCGCCGGCCCCGGACGACCCGTTCACGAAGGACGTGCTCCCCTCCCCCAAGGGCGCGCAGCTCACCCTGCTGAAGTCGCTGCTGACGCCGCACACCCGCCGGGTCCGGACGGCGACGGTGCTGCTGCTGGTGCAGCAGGCCGCCGTACAGGCCGGGCCGCTGCTGGTGGCGTACGCCATCGACCGGGCGATCCCGGCGCTGCGCGACGGCCGGCACGGCCCGCTGATCCTGCTCGCCTGCGTCTATCTGGGCTGCGCGCTGGCCTCAGGTCTGCTGCAGCGGGCGTTCATCCGGGTCGCGGCCCGGGTGAGCCAGGACGTGCTGATCGATCTGCGCGGCCGGATCTTCCGGCACGCGCAGGCGCTCAGCCTGGACTTCCACGAGCGCTACACCTCGGGCCGGCTGATCGCCCGCGCCACCTCGGACGTCGAATCGCTGCGCGAGCTGCTGACCGAGGGCCTGGAGGAGCTGCTGGGCGTCATCCTGTCGTCCGTCTACATCTCGGTGATCCTGCTCTGGCTGGACTGGAAGCTGGGGCTGGCGGCGCTGTTCTCCTGCGGCCCGCTGTATCTGATGATCCGGTCCTTCCAGAAGCGCTCGATGGTCGTCTACCGCAAGCGGTCCACGGCCATCGCCGCGGTGATCGTGAAGTTCACCGAGACGATGAACGGCATCCGGCCGGTCCAGGCGTTCCGCCGCGAGAAGCCGAACGAGGCGGACTTCGCCGAGCTCAACGGCACCCATGAGCGGATCAACGGGGACGCGATCCTGGAGATGGCGCGCTATGTCGTCGGATCCCGGCTGATGGCCAACACGGCGATCGCCGGAATCGTGGTGTGGGGCGCGTACCGGGTGGCGGGCGGCGGTCTGGCGCTGGGCGTGCTGGCCGCGTTCGTGCTGTACCTGCGGCGGCTGTACGACCCCATCGACCGGCTCGGGATGTTCCTCAACTCGTACCAGTCGGCCGCCGCGTCGCTGGAGAAGATCGCCGGCCTGCTGGCGCAGCGCCCCTCGGTGCCCGAGCCCGCGGAGCCCCGGGAGCTGCCCGGCCGCGGCGGCGAACTGCCGGGCCGCGAGGTGCTCTTCGACGGCGTCCGCTTCGCCTACCGCACCGGCGGCGAGATCCTGCCGGTCTTCGATCTGCGGATTCCGGCCGGGCAGACGGTGGCGGTGGTCGGGGCGACCGGCGCCGGCAAGTCCACCCTCGCCAAGCTGCTGGCCCGCTTCTACGACCCGACGGACGGCCGGATCACGCTGGACGGCGTCCCGTTGCGGGAACTCGCGCTGCCGGAGCTGCGCCGCGGGGTCGTGATGGTGACCCAGGAGGCCTTCTTGTTCTCCGGGACGGTCGCTGAGAACATCGCGATCGGCAGACCCGATGCCGGACGCGAGGAGGTCGAGCGGGCCGCGAAAGCGATCGGAGCACATGACTTCATCTCCGCGCTGCCGGACGGCTACGACACGGACGTCCGCAAGCGCGGCGGCCGGATCTCGGCCGGCCAGCGGCAGTTGGTGGCGTTCGCGCGGGCGCTGCTCGCCGATCCCGCCGTCCTCATCCTGGACGAGGCGACGTCCTCGCTGGACGTTCCGGGTGAACGGGCGGTGCAGCAGGCGATGGACACGGTGCTGCGCGGCCGGACCGCGGTGATCATCGCGCACCGGCTCTCGACGGTGGAGATCGCCGACCGGGTGCTGGTCATGGAGGGTGGCCGGATCGTCGAGGACGGGGCCCCTTCGGAACTGATCGCCGACCATGGCCGGTTCGCGGATCTGCACGCGGCCTGGCGGGACAGCCTGGTCTGACCGGGGCGACCCGGTACGGGCCCGCTGACCTGGCCGCGGCCGGACCGGCTCCCGAATCGGGGCGGCGGCGTCCGTATAACGGGCGCCGCTCTTCGGTCAACGGACGGAAATCGGCCAAGTTTTCGCCATCCCAATGACATGTACCGGTAAACAGTGGCACTCTTCCCGCAGCCGCCGTACAGCACTCCCCCAACAGCACCACGGGTCTGTGCAGCAGCAGCGGTCACGCACGTCCCACCCGCACGTCGCTCTACCCGGGCAGCACACAACCCCACCTGCCCGTCTGTTCACGGCCCGACCCCGCGGCCGCCGCAGAAGGAGTTCCGTAGTGAGACGATCCCCCCGCAAGGCAGTCGCGGCAGGCGCACTCGCCGCCACCGCCGCACTGCTAGCCGTAGCGCTGCCCTCGGGCACCGCCGCAGCCGGCACCGACGCACAGAGCGCTTCCCACGTCCAGCCCCGTGCCGGCGGCCTGCCGGCCGCCCTCTCGGCCACCCAGCGCGCGACGCTGCTGGCCGACGCCAACGCCAACGTCGCCCGCACCGCGGGCGAACTGCGGCTCGGCGCCAAGGAACGGCTCATACCGAGCAGCGTTCTGCGCGACGCCGACGGCACCGTGCACACCCGGTACCAGCGCACCTACGACGGCCTGCCCGTCCTGGGCGGCGACCTGGTCATCGCGAGCACGCCGGCCGGCGCCACCACGAGCGTCAACCGGGCGACCAACGCCGAGATCACGGTGGCGAGCACCACGGCCACCGCGAGCGCCGACTCCGCGAAGTCCTTCGCGATCAGCCGGGCCAAGGCGGACGGCGCGAAGAGCCCGGCACTGGCCGGCTCCCCGCGCAAGGTCGTCTGGGCGGCCACCGGTGTGCCGACCCTGGCCTGGGAGTCCGTCGTCGGCGGACTGCAGGACGACGGCACCCCGAACCAGCTGCACGTCATCACCGACGCCAAGACCGGTTCCCGGCTCTTCGAGTTCCAGGGCATCGAGACCGGCGTCGGCAACAGCGAGTACAGCGGCCAGGTCACCATCGGCACCACGCTGTCCGGCTCGAACTACACGATGACCGACGGCGCCCGTGGCGGACACAAGACGTACAACCTCAACCACGGCACCTCGGGCACCGGCACGCTCTTCTCGAAGACCACGGACACGTGGGGCAACGGCACCACGTCCAACGCCGAGACCGCGGGCGTCGACGCGGCCTACGGCGCCCAGGAGACCTGGGACTTCTACAAGAACGTGATGGGCCGCAACGGCATCCGCAACGACGGTGTCGGCGCGTACTCCCGCACCCACTACGGCAACTCCTACGTCAACGCCTTCTGGGACGACGGCTGCTTCTGCATGACGTACGGCGACGGCAGCAACAACGCCGACCCGCTGACGGCACTCGACGTCGCGGGCCACGAGATGAGCCACGGCGTCACCGCCGCCACCGCGGGTCTGAACTACAGCGGTGAGTCCGGCGGCCTGAACGAGGCGACGTCCGACATCTTCGGCACCTCGGTCGAGTTCTACGCCAACAACAGCAGCGACGTCGGTGACTACCTCATCGGCGAGAAGATCAACATCAACGGCGACGGCACCCCGCTGCGCTACCAGGACAAGCCCTCGCGCGACGGGACGTCGCCCGACAACTGGTACTCCGGCATCGGCAACCTGGACGTGCACTACTCGTCCGGCCCGGCGAACCACTTCTTCTACCTGCTGTCCGAGGGCAGCGGCACGAAGGTGATCAACGGCGTCACGTACAACAGCCCGACCGCCGACAACCTGCCGGTCCCCGGTCTCGGCCGGGACATCGCCTCGAAGATCTGGTACAAGGCGCTGAGCGAGCGCTTCACCTCGACGACCAACTACGCGGCCGCCCGCACCCAGAGCCTGCAGGCCACCGCTGACCTGTACGGATCCGGCAGCGCGACGTGGAACACGGTCGCCAACACCTGGGCCGCCATCGGCGTCGGCGCCCGCGTCCCGACCAGTGGCGTCACCGTCACCAAGCCGGCCAACCAGAGCACCGTCGTGAACACCGCCGCCAGCCTGCAGATCCAGGCCAGCAGCACCAACGGCGGCGCGCTGACCTACTCGGCCACCGGCCTGCCGACCGGCCTGACGATCAACGCCTCCACCGGCCTGATCTCCGGCACGCCGACCGCTGCGGCCACCTACAACCCGACCGTCACGGCGAAGGACTCCACCAACGCCACCGGCTCGGCCACGTTCACCTGGACGGTCACCCCCACCGGTGGTGGCGGCAACGTCTTCGAGAACACCACCGACGTCTCGATCCCGGACCACGGCGCGGCGGTCTACTCGAACATCGCGGTGACCGGCCGTACCGGCAACGCCCCGAGCACCCTGCAGGTGGGCGTCAACATCGTCCACACCTACCGCGGTGACCTGGTCATCGACCTGGTCGCCCCCGACGGCACCGCCTACCGGCTGAAGAACTCCAGTGGGTCGGACTCCGCCGCGAACGTGATCGCCACCTACACCGTCAACGCCTCCAGCGAGGTCGCGAACGGCACGTGGCGGCTCAAGGTGCAGGACGTGTACAGCGCCGACAGCGGCTACATCAACAGCTGGAAGCTCACCTTCTGACCCGGAGCAGACCCGGAGCAGACCCGGAACGGACGCCCTGAGGATCCTCTGAGGGCACTCCGGACCGACTGATCGGCTCGAAAACGGCGGTCGCGCTGTGTGACGGAAGTCATGCGGCGCGACCGCTTTCGAGATGATCGTCCGCGACGTTTCTGGTACAGTTGGCTGCGTTGCAGTTGTGGTACCCATGAACTCCATGTGCGCCCGGTCCTTGCGGCCAGGCGCACATTTGTTTTACCGGCGTCATGTCCGGTGTGGGGAGATCATCGCGGCGACGCGGCATCCGTAAAGTGCGGGTGCTGTATTAACTGCACCCATTAGGGAGACAGACATGGCTACCGGAACCGTTAAGTGGTTCAACTCGGAAAAGGGCTTCGGCTTCATCGAGCAGGACGGCGGCGGCGCTGACGTCTTCGCCCACTACTCGAACATCGCCACCCAGGGCTTCCGTGAGCTCGTTGAGGGCCAGAAGGTCCAGTTCGACGTCACGCAGGGCCAGAAGGGCCCGCAGGCCGAGAACATCACGCCTCTTTAATCAAAGGCACCCCTGAGCGCTTAACGCGCACAGCAGCCGAGGGGCCCGCACCGCACGGTGCGGGCCCCTCGCGCGCAGCGGAAACAAAACAAGTGCGGCGCTCTTCGGAGCACCGCAGGACGCCGGTCCGCAGGCGTCGAAGAGGCAGTCCGCGATCCGCCGGACGGCCCCTGGCGCCGAGGGACCTCCCTCGTCTCCGTCACGAGGAAGGTTCCCCCTTGAAGTTGTTCTCCGAACTCTCGATCTCTCCCGCGCTGGTCACCGCGCTGAACGCCAACGGCGTCACCGAGCCGTTCCCGATCCAGGCCGCGACGATGCCCGACGCGCTCGCCGGCCGGGACGTGCTGGGCCGTGGCCGTACCGGCTCCGGCAAGACCCTCGCCTTCGGTCTCCCGATGCTGACCCGCACCGCCGGGCAGCGGGCCGAGGCCAAGCACCCGCTGGCGCTCGTCCTGGTGCCGACGCGTGAGCTCGCGACCCAGGTCACCGAGGCGCTCGCGCCCTACGCCCAGGTGCTCGGGCTGCGCCAGACGACCGTGGTCGGCGGCGCGTCCATCACCCGCCAGATCGCCGCGCTGCGCAACGGCGCCGAGATCCTCGTCGCCACTCCGGGCCGGCTCGCCGACCTCATCGACCGCCGGGCCTGCATGCTCGACCGGGTCGAGATCACGGTCCTGGACGAGGCCGACCAGATGGCCGACATGGGCTTCCTGCCGCAGGTCACCAAGCTGCTCGACCAGGTGAAGCCGAACGGCCAGCGGATGCTCTTCTCCGCCACCCTGGACAAGAACGTCGACCGGCTGGTCAAGCGCTTCCTGCACAGCCCGGTCACGCACTCGGTCGACCCGTCGGCCGCGACCGTGACGACCATGGAGCACCACGTGCTGCACGTGGACGACGACACCAAGCGCGCCGTGACCGCCGAGATCGCCGCCCGCGAGGGTGGCGTGATCATGTTCGTCGACACCAAGCGCGGTGCCGACCGGCTCACCAAGCACCTGCTGGCCGCCGGCGTCACCGCCGTCGCCCTGCACGGCGGGAAGTCCCAGCCGCAGCGCAACCGTGCCCTGGACCAGTTCCGTACCGGCAAGGCCACCGCGCTGGTCGCCACCAACGTCGCCGCCCGCGGTATCCACATCGACGGGCTCGACATGGTCGTGAACGTGGACCCGCCCGGCGACCACAAGGACTACCTGCACCGCGGCGGCCGTACCGCCCGTGCCGGTGAGTCCGGCACCGTCATCACCCTGGTGCTGCCCGCGCAGCGCCGGGAGAACGCCCGCCTGATGGCGCTGGCCGGTATCAAGCCGCACACCGCGCGGGTCCGCCCCGGCGACCCCGAGCTGGTACGCGTCACCGGTGCCCGCAAGCCGTCCGGTAGCGCCGTCACCATCCACGACCCGGTGCACGCCGCCGCCCAGGAAGCCGCCAAGCCGAAGACGAACAAGGTCTCCGGGACGCGTGGCCGCGGCCGGCGCCCCGCCGGCGCGGCCGCTGCCGGCGCGGGCACCACCGCCGCTCCGACGGGCACGCCGCGCAGCGCCGGCAGTACCCGTGGCGGCCGTGGCGGACGCCCCCGTACCGACGCCGAGGGCGCGGCGGCCGGCTCCGGCCGCGCCGGGGTCAACGGCCGTGGCGGCACCCCCGGGCGCCCCGCCGCCGGCAGCCGCACATCCGCGGGCCGCGGTGGCGCCGTGGGTCGTCGGGCCCGTCGTGAGGACGGCGCGGGCGGCGGCCGCCGCGCGGCCTGACCGCACAGCAGCAGCATTGAAGAACGCGACGGCCGGTACCAGGGAGTCCCTGGTACCGGCCGTCGCGTTGTCATGCGTGCCGGGTCAGCGGAGTATGCCCGTCGTCATACCCTCGGATTCAGCGGGGGTGGCGATGAGGCCGAGCTCCGCGGGGGCGGCGAGCAGCGGGTGGGTGGGCAGGACACGGACGGTGTAGCCGAAGGGCCCGGCCCGGTCGAGGGTGAGCGGGCCCTCGTACAGCCGGCGCCCCTCGATGTCGGGCTGGGAGGACGGTTTGAGGGAGACGATCGCCGGGTCGGAGATCCGGTCGGCGTCGTCCACCCGCCCGGACAGCACCTGGACGTCGACGTCGCCGGTGTCGAGGTCCCCGAGGGTCACCTGGACCCGCAGGGTCAGGGTGGAGCCCAGCTCGGGGGATCCGCCCACCGAGCCGGTCTCCACATGGTCGACGGTGACCCGGTGCCAGTCGCCGCGGACCCGCGCCTTCCAGGCCGCGAGTTCCCGGGCGGCGTCACCCGCGATGGCTCGGTGCGCGAGGGCGGCCGGGGCGTAGAGCTGCCCGACGTAGTCGCGCACCATGCGTCCCGCGAGCACCTTGGGCCCCAGGGTCACCAGGGTGTGCCGGACCATCTCGATCCAGCGGGCGGGCAGGCCGTTCGCGTCATGGTCGTAGAAGCGCGGGGCGACCTGGTTCTCGACGAGGTCGTAGAGCGCCGCCGCCTCGACGTCGTCCCGGCGGTCGGGATCGTCGTCCGCGAAACCATCGGCCGTGGGAATGGCCCAGCCGTTGTTGCCGTCGAACCACTCGTCCCACCACCCGTCGAGCACGGACAGGTTGAGACAGCCGTTGAGGGCCGCCTTCATGCCCGAGGTGCCGCACGCCTCCAGCGGGCGCAGCGGGTTGTTGAGCCAGACGTCGCAGCCGGGGTAGAGGTGCTGGGCCATGCCCATGTCGTAGTCGGGCAGGAAGACGATGCGGTGGCGGACCCGCGGGTCGTCGGCGAAGCGGACCAGTTCCTGGACGAGCCGCTTGCCGCCGTCGTCCGCCGGGTGCGCCTTGCCCGCGACGACGATCTGGACCGGCCGCTCGGGGTGCAGCAGCAGGTCCATCAGCCGGTCCTGGTCGCGGAGCATCAGGGTGAGCCGCTTGTAGGACGGGACCCGGCGGGCGAAGCCGATGGTCAGGACGTCGGGGTCCAGGACGCCGTCGACCCAGCCCAGCTCGGCCTGGCCGGCGCCGCGCTGCCGCCAGGAGGCGCGCACCCGGCGCCGTACGTCCTCCACCAGCTGCTCGCGCAGCACCCGGCGCAGTTCCCATACGGCCGGGTCCGGGATCTCGGCGACGGGTTCCCAGCGCTGGGTCTCGCCGATCATCAGGGCGTCCTCGGCGCGCTGCGCGCCGATCTGGCGGGCGCCGAGCCGGAAGACCTCGGGGGCCACCCAGGTGGGGGCGTGCACCCCGTTGGTGATGGAGGCGATCGGCACCTCGTCGGCGTCGAACCCGGGCCACAGCCCGGCGAACATCTGCCGGCTGACGGCGCCGTGCAGGGTGGAGACGCCGTTGGCGCGCTGGGCCAGCCGCAGCCCCATCACCGCCATGTTGAAGACGTTCGGGTCGCCGCCGGAGTACGTCTCCATGCCCAGCTCCAGCACCCGCTGGATGTCGACACCGGGCAGTTCGCCGCCGTCGCCGAGGTGCTGCCCGACCAGCTCGCGGTCGAAGCGGTCGATCCCGGCCGGGACGGGCGTGTGGGTGGTGAAGACGGTGCCGGCCCGTACCGCCTCCACGGCCGCGTCGAAGCCGAGCCCTTCGCCGCCGAGTTCGCGGATGCGCTCGAGGCCGAGGAATCCGGCGTGGCCCTCGTTGGTGTGGAAGACCTCGGGGGCCGGGTGCGCGGTGAGCCGGCAGTACGCGCGGACGGCGCGCACCCCGCCGATGCCCAGCAGCATCTCCTGCAGCAGCCGGTGCTCGCTGCCGCCGCCGTACAGGCGGTCGGTGACATCGCGTTCCGTGCGGTGGTTCTCCTCGACGTCGGAGTCGAGGAGCAGCAGCGGGACGCGGCCCACCTGGGCCTTCCAGATGTGGGCGGTCAGCGACCGGCCGCCGGGCAGGGCGAGGACGACGTGGGCGGGGGTGCCGTCCCGCTCGCGCAGCAGGCTCAGCGGCAGCTCGTTGGGGTCGAGGACCGGGTAGTGCTCCTGCTGCCAGCCCTCGCGGGACAGGCTCTGGCGGAAGTAGCCGTGCCGGTAGAGCAGTCCGACGCCGATCAGCGGCACGCCGAGGTCGCTGGCGGCCTTGAGGTGGTCCCCAGCCAGGATGCCGAGGCCGCCCGAGTACTGGGGCAGCGCCGCGGTGATCCCGAACTCGGGCGAGAAATAGGCGATGGCGGCGGGGAGTTCGGAGGACTGCCCCTGGTACCAGCGCGGATTGGTGAGGTAGTCGGTCAGGTCCTCGGCGGCGGAGGAGAGACGGCGCAGGAATCTGCGGTCCTGGGCGAGGGCCTCGAGCCGTTCCCTGGAGACGGCGCCGAGCAGCCGTACCGGGTCTCCGGCAGCGGCCCGCCAGCCCTCCTCGTCGACGGTCTGGAACAGCTCCCGGGACTCCGGGTGCCAGGACCAGCGCAGATTCTGTGCCAGTTCGCCGAGCGGACGCAGCGGTTCCGGCAGGACAGTTCGCACGGTGAAACGACGGATTGCCTTCACGCTACGACGGTAGCCGGGTACCGCCCCGCGATCCGTCCGCTATCCACGATCCTGTCGTTCAAACGCCCGAACGGACGTGCGCCGGGGCATTCGGGCGGCGCGTCACCGCGCGGGGCGGCGCGGGGTGGGCAGCGGGCGGCGCAAGGCCCGGTGGGCCGGCCGCCGCCGCGACCGATCCCGCCCGTCCCGCCGGTGGCCCGCTCAGCGCACCGCCCGGACGGCTCGGCCGGCTCCGACGTCGTACGGGGAGCCCTGGTTCACCGTGGCCGGGTCGAACGCGCCGGCCACGGCGTAGCTCCTGGCGATCGTCTCCAGTTCGGACCGCGGGATCACGTCGTGGATGTCCGTGAAGCCGTCGGGGGCCCGCTCGTGGGCCATGTTGATGACCACCTCCGGGCCCAGCCGGCGGTTGGAGCGCTGCAGTTCGGTCATGGGCGGCCGGCGCTCGGCCTCGTACGCCAGCAGGGCCCGCGCGGGGTCCTCGTGGGCGGCCATCGCGTGGGCCAGGGCGCGGCCGTCGATGATCGACTGGGTGGCGCCGTTCGAGCCGATCGGGTACATCGCGTGGGCGGCGTCGCCGATCAGCGTCGCTCCGCCGAAGGTCCAGCGCACCAGCGGCTCGCGGTCCACCATCGGGTACTCGAAGGCGGCCTCGGCGGCGTCGATGACCTCGCCGACGTCGACCCCGTCGAAGATCCAGCCCTCGTAGTGGTGGCGGAACTTGGCGGTGGGCACCGGGCGGTTCCAGTCGCTGCGGTCGGGGGCGGCCTCCTGCTCGGCCGGCATCGCCAGCGCCCAGTTGACGAGCATCCGCTCGCCGGGCGCGGCGGGAATCGTCATGGGGTACACGACGGCCTTCTGCCGGTTGTTCCCCGCGATGAACATGAAGGTGCCGACGCGGTCGGCCGGCATCCAGGACACCCCGCGCCAGACCAGCATGCCGTTCCACGGCGGTTCGCCCTCGCCGGGGTACATGGCGGAGCGGACCGCCGAGCGGATGCCGTCCGCGCCGATCAGGATCTCCGCGCCGATGTCGGTGGTGGCGCCGCTGGCCCGGTCCCTGATGGCGACGCGCAGCTGGGCGCCGGGCAGCTCGGTGAAGTCGTCCACCCGGGCGCCGGAGACGACCGCCGCTCGGCCGAGCCGTTCCCGGACCGCGCGGGACAGCACGTTCTGCAGCTGACCGCGGTGGATCGACAGCTGCGGCCAGCGGTATCCGGCGCCGGTGCCGCGCGGCTCCTGCCAGACGAGGCTGCCGCTGCTGTGGTAGTAGCGCAGCTCGCTGGTGGGCACCGAAACGGCGGCCAGTTCCTCGTACAGCCCCAGGGCCGCCAGTTCACGGACCGCGTTGGGCATGATGTTGAGTCCCGCGCCGACCGGCTGGATCTCCGGGGCGGCCTCGACGACCATCACGTCGGTGCGGCCGACGGCGTGCAGGCTGAGTGCCGCGGTGAGGCCGGCGATGCCGCCTCCCGCGATGACGATGCGGTTCATCGTTCCCCTTCGGTGGAGCGCCGGACCAGCGTCTCGTTCTCGCGGGTCAGGTCGAGTACGGAGCGCAGCAGTTCGACCGGTGCGCCGCCGCTCCCGTAGTCGTACAGCCGCACCTCGTCGCTGTACGCCTCACGGGCGATCCGGATGTGCCGGGCCCGGAACGTCTTCAGGATGCGCAGCACCCGGGCCAGCGCGACGGCGCTGGCCCGCAGGGTGGGGGGCAGCCGGTCCGCCTCCTCCCAGCTGATCGCGAAGGAGAGCTTGCCCACCGCGGAAGGGCGGCCCCGGTACCGCGCGTGGAAGGTGCGCCAGGCCGGGAGGCTGTAGGGCACCGACTCGGTGAGGAAGGACTCGTACCGCCCGGTGCTGCGGTCGGACTGCCAGAGGGTCAGATCGACCAGCCAGAGCGGCACCTGGGCCGCCGCCGGGCCGAGGTACTCGCGGCCGTCGAGGGTGATCTCCTCGAAGTAGGGGCGCAGGACCCGGGCGAAGAACACCGGTGAGACGTTGGCGATGGTGAAGTCGATCGAGTCGACCATGGCCTGGACGAGTCCGGCGAGCCGGTCGAGGCAGGACGAGAACCGGCTGTCGTGCGGTTCGAGGGTGGCCAGTTCCGAGCAGGCGTCCAGCGAGGCGCACAGGCTGGGGAAGACCATCCGGACGGCGTCCTGGAGGCAGGCCTCCATGGGGTCCCCGGTGTACATGCGCTGGCGGGCGCCGACCGGGTTCCAGGCCGTGTAGTGGTGGACGGTGTCCCGTGGCACCATGCCGGTCCGGCGGCCCAGCGCGCGCAGCACCGGCAGCGCCTCCGGTACGGCGTCGAGCGGCTCGGTGCCGTGCCGCTTGATGGAGCCGAGGAAGATGCCCAGGTCCCGCATGGCCGCGAGGTTCTCGACGGTGGAGAAGTCGTCCAGGACGTCGGTGGCCGGGAGGAGTTCGCGCAGCGCGGTGACCATGCCGGACACATCGCCGTCCGCGTTCATGACGCGGAGCTTCTCGCAGGCCTCGTCCGCTCCCAGCGGGTCGACACCGCGTATCTCCTCGATCCGGTAATAGGGCTCTTGCCCTTGGAGCACGTGGAGCACAGACATGTGGGGCACCGTCATTCCGAGGGTCACAGGGATGTGTGTGTGCTGGGCGTGGGGGGGTCGGCCTTCTCCCGCGACGGGCTGCGCAGCAGCAGCGTCAGGAGGGTGGCGGCCGCGGCGAAGGCGGCGCCGGCGAGCAGTGCGGTGCGGAAGCCCGCGGCTTCGGCGGCCGCGCCGGGTCCCGCGGTCCGGGTGTGCGCCGCGGCCACCGCGACGAGTACCGCGAGGCCGAGGACGGAGCCGAACTGCTGGCTGGTGTTGATCAGTCCGGACACCAGTCCGGTCTCGCCGGGTCCCGCCTGCGCGGTCGCGGCGACATTGGTGGTCACCATGACCAGCGGCAGCCCGACCCCGATCAGCAGGCTGGGGGCGAGGACCGTGGTGGCGAAGGATCCGTCCGGCGACAGGGACAGCGCGAGCCACACCATGGCGGCGGCCACCAGCGCGAAGCCCGCGGTCATCACCGGGCGCAGTCCGAAGCGGGAGACCAGCCGTCCGGTCTGCGGCGCGGTCAGCACGACGACGATCGACAGCGGCAGCAGTCCGAGTCCACCGGTGACCGGTGCGTAGTCCAGGACGTTCTGCAGATACAGGCTCACCAGGAAGAACATCGGGAACAGCGCCATCTGCGCCAGCGCGCTGAGGATGTTGGCCAGCCGCAGCGCCGGCCGGCCGAGCACACCGGGCGGAACCAGCGGACGGGCGGCGCGGGTCTCGATGACGGCGAACGCCGTCAGCAGGAGCAGTCCGACCGCTCCGGCGAGGAGGGTGCCGCTGTCGGTCCACCCCGCGCTACCCGCGTCGACCAGCGCGTACGCGATCAGGCTGAGGCCGCCGGTGGCGGTGAGGGCGCCGCCGAGGTCGAAGTCCCGGAGGGCGCCGGGAGCCGCCGCGGTCCGCTCACGACGGGCCAGGACGGGGGCCAGCGCGGCCGGCGTCAGGGCGATGAGCGCCGCACCCACCAGAACGTTCAGGGCGAACGTGGAGCGCCAGCCGAGGCCGGAGGTGAGGACGCCGCCCAGCACCGTGCCCAGCGCGCCGCCCAGCCCCCCGAGCGCCGCGAACACCCCTAGCGCGCGGTGCCGTTCCGGCCCCTCGGCGAAGAGCAGCAGGACCAGCGCGAACGCCGCGGCGGCCGCGCAGGCCGCGCCGACCCCCTGCAGGGCGCGGGCGGCGACGAGCAGCCGGCTGTCGCCGGCGAAGGCGCCGCCGAGGGAGGCGGCGGACAGCAGCGCCAGTCCGGCCGTGAAGAGCCGGCGGTGGCCGACGAGGTCGGCGACCCGGCCGGCCAGCAGCAGGAAGCCGCCGAAGGTGATCAGGTACGCGTTGGCGACCCAGGACAGGCCGGCGGCGTCGGTGCCGAGGTCCGCGCCGATGGACGGCAGCGCCACGTTGATGATCGCGGTGTCGAGGATCAGCAGCAGTTGGGTCGAGGCCAGCAGGGCGAGCGCGAGGCCGCGTCTGTGCACCATCGCCTCAGGCCCGGGGCAGCGGCTGCAGTTCGTACCCGTCGAGGCAGGTCCTGGCCAGGCTCTCGCAGGCACCGGTGTCGCCCTCCCACGCCTGCTGCAGCAGATAGACGTGCGGGGCACCGTGGTAGAAGCGCTCGTACTGCTCGTGCCGTCCGGCGAACTCCGTGCCGAGCGCGTCCCAGGCGAGCTTGAGCAGCTTGACGCGGTCCTGCGCCGGGTGTCCCGGCGAGCGGATGTACTTCGCGATGACGGGGCCGATCTCCGGGTGCAGCAGGTCCTGCGCCGAGGCGGGGAGCTGGATGACGCCGCCGCCGGCCAGCAGCTTGATCTCGCTGATCGCCCTGGGGTAGAGGTCACCGGCCATGATCCGGTGGGCGTAGGAGATCTCCTTGTCGGGCATCACGCCGCCGCGTCCGCCGTCGACCTGCTGGTATCCGGCCTCGGCCGCCAGCACCATCGACTTGGCCTGCGCCACCCAGCCCATCAGCCGGCCGATCTGGGTCTGCACCGGCGGCAGCTGGTAGGTGTTGTTGGCCTTGGCGAGCAGGATCGCGACGCCGGTGAGGAACTCCAGCTTGGTCCAGAAGCGGGTGGCGGCCTGGTGGACGAAGTTCACGTACGCGGGGGTCTGCCACCACTGGCCGAAGCAGACGTCGACATTGCGGTACGCGAGCACGTTCTCCCACGGGACGAAGACGTCCTCACAGACCAGCAGGGCGTCGTTCTCGTCGAAGCGCGAGGAGAGCGGGTTGTCGAAGACGCTGCGCGCCTGGGCCTCGTAGGAGGTGCGGGAGATGAACTTCAGGCCCGGGGTGTCGACCGGTATCGAGAAGCACAGCGCGTGCTCGACGTCCTGCGGGGCCAGCGGCTCGATGGTGCCGACGAGGACCTCGTTGCCGAAGACCGCCGCGGTGCCGATCATCTTGGCGCCGCGGACGACGATGCCGCCGTCGCGCTCCGCCACCACCCGGACGACGAGGTCGTCGCGCTCCTGCTCGGCCGCGGACTTCGTCCGGTCGATCTGCGGATTGGTGATGGTGAACGTCGGGTACAGATCGCCCTCCGACATCCGCCGGTGGTAGGCCGCGACGTTCGGGGCGCCGTCGAAGGTGTCCGTGGTGAACAGCCCGGGCGCCGCCGCGAAGCCCGCGATCCCGGCCGCCATGTAGTCGGGGGTGCGGCCCAGATAGCCGAAACTCGCCTCCGCCCACACCTTGTGCGCCGTGCGGCGGGCGACCAGGTCCTCGTACGAACGGGGTATCAGGAAGGCGCGGTGGACGCCGCCTTCGGTGAGTACGGCGGAGTGCGCGGAGTCGTGGGAGAGGTCGTACAGTCCCGCGATGGAGTCGACGGTGTTGCGGAAGGCCGGGTGGCGGGTGATGTCCTTGACCCGCTCCCCGTCGATCCATATCTCGCGTCCGTCGCGCAGCGAATCCTTGTACTCCTGGCCGGACCTGGTCACCGTGTCTCCTCAACGATCTTCGACGCGCCGTTGAAGAGACTGCCTCATACACGTGTGCTAATCAATGAACGTCCTGCCGGTCCCGTTTATGAACCGGCCAGTTGCCGCGGTATTCACCGGGCGTTGTCCCGAACCACTTGCGGAACGCCAGATGGAACCCGACCGCGCTCTGATAGCCGACGCGGGGCGGCACGGCCGCCTGCGGAACCGCCGTCTCGGTCAGCAGCCGGGCGGCCTCCTGCATCCGACGCCCGGTCAGATGCCGGGCCGGCGCCTCGCCCACCAGCTCGCGGAAGGTGGCGGTGAAGGCGGACCGCGACATGCCGACCTCACGGGCCAGCGCCTCGATCGTCCACGGTTCGGAGAAGCGGGTGGAGACGATGATGAGCGCCCTGCTGATGCCCGGGTGGCGCAGCGCGGGCAGCACGGCCGGGTTGTCGGAGAGCTCGCGCAGCAGCGGGCGCAGCGCCAGCACGAAGGCCATCTCGAACGCCCGCAGGGTGACCAGTTGCGATCCCGGCTCGCCGCGCCGCTCGGCGGCGGCGAGCGAGGCCAGGGTGTCGCGCAGCAGCGGTTCCTTGTCGACCTGCGTGCGGTCCAGCACCAGCGACCACGGCAGCGCCCGGTACAGCGAGGTCGCGGCCGTCGCGTCGTAGTGCAGTCCGGCGCACAGGATGCGGCTCCGCTCCCCGGTGCCCTCCACGACGAGCACCCCTGACGTGCCGGGTTCGCGCTCCGGGAGCACCGCCCTGAGCGGGACGCCCTGCCGGCCGGGCAGATCGGAGAGGCGGTGCGCGGTCCCGGTGGGGAAGACCGCCAAGTCACCCTGGTGGAGCTGGATCGGCGGGCAGTCGCCCGTGCTGATCCAGCAGTCGCCCTCGACCATGTAGTGCAGGATCGCGCAGCTCTGCTCGGAGTCCCCTTCGATCGCCCAGGGCGCCCGCACCGTCCAGAGGCTGTCGAACACGCCGGTCAGGCGCAGTGGCCTGAGCAGTTCGCTGAGGAGGTCGTTCCCGCCAGATTCCATGGACGAACCCTTAATCCCCGTCCCGGTTTGCTTATTGCCGCCCCTGTGCGCCCCGACCAGCCTGAGGTGAGGCGGAATCGCTGATTCATTCTAGCGAAGGGCGACACACCGATGTCGGAGGAGATTCACCAGCGTTGCTTGGTCGTGGGAGCGACCGGCTTCCAGGGGGGCGCCGTGGCCCGGCTGCTCGCCGGACGCGGGCACCGGGTCCGCAGCCTGACACGGCGGCCGGCCGTAGCGCGCCCGGACATCGCGGGGGTCTCGTTCGTGGCCGGTGACCTCGGTAGCCGGGACGACGTGATGTGGGCGTTCAAGGGCGCCACACACGCAGTAGTGACCATGCCGTTGGAGTACGACCCACTACGTATTGAGACGTATGCGATCCACATCGCGGAGGCCGCGCTCGAATCCGGGGTGACCCGGATCGTGTACAACGCGAACACCCGCGTGCCGTCGGACACCGCCGGAGTGGCCGCGTTCGAGACCCGCCGGATCGCCGAGGCGGTGCTCGCCGACTGCGGTGTGCCGCTGATCGTGCTGCGGCCCCCGGTGTACCTGGACAACCTGTTCAGTCCCTGGAACGGGCCGGCCCTGGTCGACGAGGGCGTGCTCGCGTACCCGCTGCCGGCCGACCGGCGGGTCGCGTGGATCTCGCACGACGACCTGGCGGTCGCGGTGGCCGCCGCGCTCTTCAACGACGGCCTCGACGGCCGGGTCCTGGACATCGGCGGCGGACAGGCCGTCGACGGGAACGAACTCGCCGCCGCGTTCGCCGAGGGCCTCGGCCGGCCCGTCGCGTACCAGGCCCTGCCGCCCGCCGCCTTCGAGGCCGCGCTGGCCAAGGCCATCGGCCCGAACGCGGCCGCCGGCGTGGCCGGGATCTACCACTACATGGCGGAGGGTGCGGACGAGCGGCTGATGGACGGCGACCCCCGGGAGGCCGAGCAGGCGCTGGGGATCAAGCTCACCTCCATCGCCGACTGGGTGGCGTCGCAGCCCTGGCAGACCTGGTCCAGCCGCCCGCTCTGACCGTCCTCCGGCATATTCACCGACCAGCCGTCCGGCCCCTCCCGTCCTGCGGGGCCGGACGGCTTCTCCAACTCCCCGCAAAGTACGCACCGGTACCCCTTCCCGGGAGCTTTTGACTGCCATCCAATGGGAAGGCTCCCGGCAATGCGGAGTCACTCCATCCCCCTCATGACTCCGCCATTCGCCCGACCCTCCAACCGAGTGAACGCGGACAGGAGCGGCCATGCACGCGAGAACACGTCCACAGGAGCAGATACAAAGAGCGGGAGCACGCAAGGAAGCCGCCCGCCGCGCCGCCGCCCGCCGGCGCAAGCAGCCTCCGGAGCATCCCCCTCCTGTCCACTCCCCAGCGCTCCCAGGTGAGGCAATGATCGGTCGCATCCCCGTCCTCGACGTCCGCCCGCTCGTGGACTGCGGCCGCCGGCCCGCCAAAGCGGTCGCCGGCGAGACCTTCCAGGTCACCGCCACGGTCTTCCGTGAAGGCCATGACGCGGTCGCCGCCAATGTCGTACTGCGCGACCCCAACGGCCGCTCGGGACCCTGGACCCCCATGCGGGAGCTGGCCCCCGGCACCGACCGGTGGGGCGCGGACGTCACCCCGCCGGCGGAAGGCCGCTGGACGTACACGGTGGAGGCCTGGAGCGATCCGGTCACCACCTGGCGGCATGTCGCCGGCATCAAGATCCCGGCCGGGATCGACACCGCCCTGGTCCTCGCCGAGGGCGCCCGGCTGCACGAGCTGGCCGCCGCCGGGGTGCCCAAGAACGACGGCCGGGCCGCCGTGCTGGCCGCCGTCGACGTGCTGCTCGACGAGAACAGGACCGCGGCGGAGCGGCACACCGCGGCCGTGGCCCCCGCGGTCACCGCCGTCCTCGACCGCTTCCCGCTGCGGGAGCTGGTCACCGCCTCCCGTCCGATGCCGCTGCAGGTCGAGCGCCGGCGGGCGCTGTTCGGGTCCTGGTACGAGCTGTTCCCGCGCTCCGAGGGCGCGGTCGTCGAGGCGGGCCGGCCGCCGCGGTCCGGCACCTTCCGCACCGCCGCGGAACGGCTGCCGGCCGTCGCCGCGATGGGCTTCGACGTCCTGTACCTGCCGCCGATCCACCCGATCGGCACCGCCTTCCGCAAGGGCCCGGACAACAGCCTCGTCGCGGGCCCGGACGATGTCGGCTGCCCCTGGGCGATCGGCTCGCCGGAGGGCGGGCACGACGCGATCCACCCCGATCTGGGCACCATCGAGGACTTCGACTTCTTCGTGGCGCAGGCCCGCGAGCTGCGGCTGGAGATCGCCCTCGACTTCGCCCTGCAGTGCTCCCCCGACCACCCCTGGGTCGACAAGCACCCGGAGTGGTTCGCCCACCGGCCGGACGGCAGCATCGCCTACGCCGAGAACCCGCCGAAGAAGTACCAGGACATCTACCCCATCGCCTTCGACGCCGACATGCCCGGCATCGTGCGCGAGACGCTGCGCGTCCTGCGGTACTGGATGGAGCACGGCGTACGGATCTTCCGGGTCGACAACCCGCACACCAAGCCGGTGGTCTTCTGGGAGAAGGTCATCGCCGACATCAACCGCACCGACCCCGACGTGCTCTTCCTGGCCGAGGCGTTCACCCGGCCGGCGATGATGCACACCCTGGCGAAGATCGGCTTCCAGCAGTCGTACACGTACTTCACCTGGCGCACCGCCAAGGAGGAGCTGACCGACTACCTGACGGAGCTGTCCGGGGACGCGGCGAGTTACATGCGGCCGAATTTCTTTGTCAACACGCCGGACATCCTGCACGCGTACCTTCAGCACGGTGGCCGCCCCGCGTTCGAGGTGCGCGCCGTGCTGGCCGCGACGATGTCACCCACCTGGGGGGTCTACGCGGGCTTCGAGCTGTACGAGGGCGACGCCGTACGACACGGCGGCGAGGAATACCTGCACTCCGAGAAGTACGAGCTGCGTCCCCGCGACTGGGCCGCGGCCGAGGCGGAAGGACGCTCGCTGGCCCCGTTCATCACCCGGCTCAACCGGCTGCGGCGCCGCCATCCGGCCCTGCAGCAGCTGCGTGAACTGGCTTTCCACCCCACGGACAACGACGCGGTGCTCGCGTACTCCAAGCGCAGCGGCGAGGACGTCGTACTGGTGGTCGTCAACCTCGACGCCCACCACACCCAGGAGGCCACCGTCTCGTTGAACATGCCGGAACTCGGCCTGACCTGGCACGAGTCCGTCCCGGTGCGCGACGAGCTCACCGGCGAGACCTACCACTGGGGCAGGGAAAACTATGTGCGCCTCGAACCGGGCCGTACGCCCGCGCACATCGTTCATCTGCGACCGTCTCCTTCGATCGGAGGGTCACTCAGTTGATCGTCAACGAACCCGTTCCCGACACCTTCGAGGACACACCGGCAAAGGACCGAGATCCCGACTGGTTCAAACGGGCGGTGTTCTACGAAGTCCTCGTGCGGTCCTTCCAGGACAGCAACGGCGATGGTGTCGGTGACCTGAAGGGCATCACCGCCAAGCTCGACTACCTGCAATGGCTCGGGGTGGACTGCCTGTGGCTGCCGCCCTTCTTCGCCTCTCCGCTGCGCGACGGGGGCTACGACGTCTCCGACTACACCGCGGTGCTCCCGGAATTCGGCGACCTCGCCGACTTCGTGGAGTTCGTGGACGCGGCGCACCAGCGCGGCATGCGCGTGATCATCGACTTCGTCATGAACCACACGAGTGACCAGCACGACTGGTTCCAGCAGTCCCGTTCCGACCCGGACGGCCCGTACGGCGACTACTACACCTGGGCGGACGACGACAAGGAGTTCCAGGACGCGCGGATCATCTTCGTCGACACCGAGACGTCGAACTGGACCTTCGACCCGGTGCGCAAGCAGTACTACTGGCACCGGTTCTTCTCCCACCAGCCGGATCTCAACTATGAGAACCCGCAGGTCCAGGAGGAGATCCTGGCCGCGCTGCGGTTCTGGCTCGATCTGGGGATCGACGGCTTCCGGCTCGACGCGGTGCCCTACCTCTACCAGCAGGAGGGCACCAACTGCGAGAACCTGCCGCAGACCCACCAGTTCCTGAAGCGGGTCCGCGCCGACATCGAACTGCACTACCCGGACACCGTGCTGCTCGCCGAGGCCAACCAGTGGCCCGAGGACGTCGTCGACTACTTCGGCGACTTCCAGAAGGGCGGCGACGAGTGCCACATGGCGTTCCACTTCCCGGTGATGCCGCGCATCTTCATGGCGGTGCGCCGCGAGTCGCGCTACCCCGTCTCGGAAATCCTGGCCAAGACCCCGGCCATCCCGCAGACCTGCCAGTGGGGCATCTTCCTGCGCAACCATGACGAGCTGACCCTCGAAATGGTCACCGACGAAGAGCGCGACTACATGTACGCGGAGTACGCCAAGGACCCGCGGATGCGGGCCAACATCGGCATCCGCCGCCGGCTCGCACCGCTGCTGGACAACGACCGCAACCAGATCGAACTGTTCACGGCACTGCTGCTGTCGCTGCCCGGCTCGCCGATCCTGTACTACGGCGACGAGATCGGCATGGGCGACAACATCTGGCTCGGCGACCGGGACGCGGTCCGCACCCCCATGCAGTGGACGCCCGACCGCAACGCGGGCTTCTCCTCGTGCGACCCCGGCCGACTGTATCTGCCGACCATCATGGATCCGGTCTACGGCTACCAGGTCACCAACGTCGAAGCGGCGATGAGCAGCCCGTCCTCGTTGCTGCACTGGACCCGGCGCATGATCGAGATCCGTAAGCAGAACCCGGCCTTCGGCCTCGGCTCCTACACGGAACTGCCCTCCAGCAACCCCGCTGTGCTGGCGTTCCTGCGGGAATACGGCGACGACCTCGTCCTCTGTGTGCACAACTTCTCCCGCTTCCCCCAGCCCACCGAGCTGGATCTGCGGACGTTCAGCGGCCGGCACCCGGTCGAGCTCATCGGCGGAGTGCGGTTCCCCGCCATCGGCGAACTGCCCTATCTGCTGACCCTCGCCGGTCACGGCTTCTACTGGTTCCGGCTGCGCCGCGACCCGGTGTAACTCCCCCAGCTGACGCTGGGAGGTGCCCCCACGGCTACCGCTGGGGGGTGCCCCAAGCCCTCAGGCCCCCAGGCCCCCGGCCGGGCGGGCCCGCGGGCCCGCCCGGAACACCCTCCGGGCGGGCCCGTACGGCGGTTTCCTGTCACCCGGCCGGGGCAGGCTCCCCGTGTCGCCGGACAGCCACCGCCCGTCATCCGGGAGGCTTACGCGCACTCCCCGCCGCACGCTTCCGGGCAGGGTGCGCGATTCCCCGGGGAAAGGACGTCATGTCGGACAGCTCCTGGACCCGCACCTCTCCTACCACCGGCCGTTCACCGGCCACAGCCCCCGGGCTGCTGCACTCGCTCAGCCCACTGCTGCTGGAATGGCTACCGCAGCAGCGCTGGTTCGCCGGCAAGGGCCGGCCGATCACCGGCTTCGACCTGGTGTCGGCGACCGAACTGCTGCCCATGGGCGGCCGGCTCGGCACCCCGGGCCTGCTCCATCTGCTGCTCGACGTCGAGCAGACCGGCCGCCGCGCCGACTGCTATCAACTGCTGCTCGGCACCCGCACCCTGCTGCCGCCCGCACTCGCGCCCGCCGCCGTCGGCCAGGCCACCGGCGGGCCGCTCGACGGTCTGACGATCTACGAGGGGCTGTACGACCCGCGGCTCACCGCGGTGCTGCTGGAACGTCTCCGCGCCCCCGGCCGCACCGGACGGCTGCGCTTCCTGACCGAGCCCTCGGCCACCGTCCCGGCCGGGCTGGCGCCGCGGCTGTCGACCGCCGAGCAGTCGAACACCTCGGTCATCTACGGCGACGAGTACATCCTCAAGGTGTTCCGCCGGGTCTCCCCCGGCGCCAACCCGGACCTCGAACTCTCCCTCGCCCTGGCCCGTGACGGCTCCCGGCGGGTCGCGGCACCGGCCGCGTGGTTCGAGGCGCTGGAACTGCCGGAGCCGGCCGGCACCCCGGACGGCATCGGCGCGGAACCGGCGACGCTCGGCGTGCTGCAGCGCTATCTGCCCGGTTCGGCCGACGGCTGGGAGCTGGCCCTGCGGGCCATGGACGACGGTACGGAGTTCACCGCCGACGCCCGCGCCCTGGGCGCCGCCACCGCCGAGGTCCATGCCGCGCTGGCCCGCGCGCTGCCCACCGGTTCGCTGGACCGCCGCAGGATCCAGCTGATCGCCGCCACCATGGCGCAGCGGCTGGACACCGCCGCGGCCGAGGTCCCGGAGCTGCGCCCGTACCGCACCCGGCTGCGGGCGGCCTTCCACGACCTGTCGGAACTCGGCGGCACCGGGGCGCGGGTGGCCGCCCAGCGCATCCACGGCGATCTGCACCTCGGCCAAGCGCTGCGCACCGCGGATCACGACTGGCTGCTGATCGACTTCGAGGGCGAGCCCTCGCGCCCGCTGTCGGAGCGCCGGCTGCCCGCGCCACCGGTCCAGGACGTCGCGGGCATGCTGCGCTCCTTCGACTACGCCGCCCGGCACCGCGACCCGGCCGCGCCGACGGCCGGCGCGTGGGCGGAACGGCACCGGGACGCGTTCTGCGCGGGCTACGCCGCGACGTCGGGCACCGACCCGCGCGACCAGCCCGTACTGATACGCGCCTACGAGACCGACAAGGCCGTCTACGAAGTCCTGTACGAGGCCCGGCACCGCCCCGCCTGGCTCCCCATCCCGATGTCAGCCATCGACCGCCTCGCCTCCAACCCCCTCCGAGGAGGATCACACCGTGACCGAGCGCCAGCCGTCTCCCCTCACGCCGGGCGCGCCCGCCGCCGTGCCCACCACCGCCGTACCCCAGGCGGACAAGGCACCGGGCGAGCCGCTCGGCCGGCCGCCGGCTCCCGTGACGCCCGCCGCGCCGGCGCCCGCGCCCACACCCGCGGTGCCTCCGGCGCCCACTCCGGCGCCCGCTCCTGCTCCGACTCCGGCTCCGGCGGTGTCGGAGGCCGCCGCACGGGGATACGAGTCCGGGGTGACCCGACCGCCCGCCTCGGGGAGCGCCCCCCGGCCGACGACGGACGCCGTTCCGCCGTCCCGGGGCGAGACCCGTGACCCCGGCGCCGTCACCACCCCCCGGCCCGGCCCCCCGGCCGCCGCGCCCTCTCCCGTGGCTCCCGCAGCCCCTGTCGTGCCCGCCACACCGGTCCCGCCGCCCGTCGCCCCGGCCCGGGACGCCGCCCCGGCGCGGGTCGCGGTCCGCGGCGTCCGGCCCGCCGATCCGCTGGACGACGCGGACCGCGGCAGGCTGCTGGAGGGGGCGCACCACGATCCGCACGGGCTGCTCGGTGCCCATCCGGTGACCGGCGGCGTGCTGTTCCGGGTGCTGCGGCCGTACGCGCTGGGAGTGGCGGTCACCGCGAAGGGGCTGCGCGCGGAGCTGCTGGACGAGGGCGACGGGCTGTTCGCCGGGGTGCTGCCGCTGCGGGAGATCCCGGAGTACGAACTGCTGGTGCGGTACGCGGACGGCGAGCACCCCGTGCAGGACCCGTACCGGTTCCTGCCCTCGCTCGGCGAGCTGGACCTGCACCTGATCGGTGAGGGCCGCCACGAGCAGCTCTGGGAGGCGCTCGGCGCCCGGCCGATGACCCATCAGGGCGTCACCGGCACCCGGTTCGCCGTCTGGGCGCCCAACGCCCGCGGGGTGCGGGTCGCGGGCGGCTTCAACTTCTGGGACGGCACCGGCTTCCCGATGCGCTCGCTCGGCTCCACCGGTGTGTGGGAGCTGTTCGTGCCGGGTGTCGGCGACGGGACGGCGTACAAGTTCGACATCGCCCGCCCGGACGGCGGCCGCACGCTGAAGGCCGACCCGATGGCCCGCAGCACCGAACTGCCGCCCGCGACGGCGTCGATCGTCACGTCCTCGCACCACACCTGGAACGACGGCGAGTGGATGGCCCGGCGGGCCGCGGTCCCCGTCCACCAGGCGCCGTTCTCGGTCTACGAGGTGCATCTGACGTCCTGGCGGCCGGGCCTGACCTACCGCGAGCTGGCGGAGCAGCTGCCCACGTACGTCGCCGACCTGGGGTTCACCCATGTCGAGCTGATGCCGGTTGCCGAGCACCCGTTCGGCGGCTCCTGGGGCTACCAGGTGACGTCGTACTACGCGCCGACCTCGCGGCTGGGCTCCCCCGACGACTTCAAGTTCCTCGTCGACGCGCTGCACCGGGCGGGCCTCGGCGTGATCATGGACTGGGTGCCCGCGCACTTCCCGAAGGACGACTGGGCGCTGGCGAACTTCGACGGTGTCCCGCTCTACGAGCACGGCGACCCGAACCGCGCCGAGCACCCGGACTGGGGCACCCTGGAGTTCGACCTCGGCCGTACCGAGGTCCGGAACTTCATGGTGGCCAACGCCGTCTACTGGTGCGAGGAGTTCCACATCGACGGCCTGCGGGTCGACGCGGTGGCCTCGATGCTCTACCTGGACTACTCGCGTGAGCACGGCGAATGGACGCCCAACCAGCACGGCGGCCGGGAGAACCTGGACGCGGTGGCGTTCCTGCAGGAGATGAACGCGACCGTCTACCGGCGCTGCCCCGGGGTCGTGACGATCGCCGAGGAGTCCACCGCCTGGGACGGCGTCACCCGCTCCACCGACTCCGGCGGGCTCGGCTTCGGGCTGAAGTGGAACATGGGCTGGATGCACGACTCGCTGGAGTACGTGTCGAAGGAGCCCGTGCACCGCAAGTACCACCACCACGAGATGACGTTCTCGATGGTCTACGCCTACTCCGAGAACTACGTGCTGCCGATCTCCCACGACGAGGTCGTGCACGGCAAGCGCTCGCTGGTCTCGAAGATGCCGGGCGACTGGTGGCAGCAGCGCGCCACCCACCGCGCGTACCTCGGCTTCATGTGGGCGCATCCGGGCAAGCAGCTGCTCTTCATGGGGCAGGAGTTCGCGCAGGGCGCTGAGTGGTCGCACGACCACGGGCCCGACTGGTGGCTGCTGGACGAGACGTACGCGGCGGCCGCCGACCACCGCGGGATCCGCGATCTGGTCCGGGAGCTGAACCGCACCTACAACGCGACACCGGCCCTGTGGCAGCGCGACACCGACCCGGGCGGCTTCGCCTGGATCGACGGCGGCGCGGCCGAGGACAACACCTTCTCGTTCCTCCGCTACGACGCGGAGGGCGAACCGCTGGTGTGCGTCAGCAACTTCTCCCCGGTGGTCCGCGAGAACTACCGGGTCGGCGTTCCGGACCGGGCCTGGCAGGAGGTGCTCAACACCGACGACGCGCGCTACGGCGGCAGCGGCACCGCCACCGGCAGCACCGGGCACCCGCTCAAGGCCGAACCGACGTCCTGGCACGGGCAGGAGCAGAGCCTCCTGCTCACCCTCCCGCCGCTGGCCACGGTCTGGCTGCGACCGGCCTGACCTCCGCACTCGTACGTTCCTCCGAACCGGTGGCGTATTCACGCGCCCCGGTTCGGTGGTCCGCACCATGGGGACCCGGCACCGGCGCCCCTACGCTGACCCCGTGCACCGACCCTCTTCTGATCCGCCCCGGCTGCCGTTCGACGCATCGGCGATCAGACGGCTGCGTGCCCAGCTCGGGATGAACCACTCCCACATCGCCCATGCCATGTGGACCTCCTACGGCACCCCCGTCAGGCCCGAGACCATCGCCGCCTGGGAGCGCGGTGAGCTCGTGCCGCGCGCCTCCGAGCTGCCCGCTCTGGCCGGCGCCCTGTGGTGCGACCCGTCCGATCTCATGAGCACGCCGACGACCCTGCTGGAACACCGCTGGGCCCGCGGTATCGCCCCTTCCGACCTGGCGCGGGCGGTCGGCATGCCGATCTCCGACTACGAGCGCATGGAGGTCCAGGGCCGCTGGACCGGCAACGAGCGGCAGACCGCCGCGCTGGCCGACGTGCTCGGCCTGTCGCTGCCGGAACTCCTGACGGTCACCGGCGGCGACAAGCGGCTGGACGCGCTGCTGCGGGAAGCCGTGGCGACCCGCTGGCAGGCGTACGTCAAACCCGTCACGGCCCTGGTGCCGCTGCCCCGGCACCGGATAGAACCGGTGCTGCGCGGCATGCACTCGGAGTACCAGTCCGTGATGGTCGCGACCCTCAACTGGGGCAACGACGTGCCCGCGTCGGGCGGCGCGGGCGGCCGGGCCTTCCTGGACACCGTCACCGAGCGCTTCTGGGCCGGTCTGCAGAACCCCTAGCCGCCCCGCCGCGCGAGCCGGACGAACCTCTCCGCCCCCGCGCGAGCCGCTAACCGGCCTGCACGGTCTCGTGGTCCCTGGGGGCCGGCATCGGGTCAGGCGTGTCCGCGTCCTTCTTCGGGGCGGCGTCGGCGTGGTCGTCCACCAGCGTGGACTCGTCGAAGGGCAGCTCTCCGGCGAAGACCCGGACGGCGCGTTCCTTGTCGAACTCCTTGGTCCAGGTGCCGACGAGGACGGTCGCGACCGCGTTGCCCGCGAAGTTGGTGAGGGCGCGGGCCTCGCTCATGAAGCGGTCGATGCCGATGATGAGCCCGACCCCGTCGACCAGGGCGGGCTGGTGCGACTGCAGGCCGCCCGCCAGGGTGGCGATGCCCGCGCCGGTGACACCGGCCGCGCCCTTCGAGGCGATGATCATGAACAGCAGCAGCGAGATCTGCTGGCTCACCGACAGCGGGTCGCCCATCGCCTCGGCGATGAACAGCGAGGACATCGTCAGATAGATGGCGGTGCCGTCGAGGTTGAACGAGTAGCCGGTCGGCACGGTGATGCCGACCACCGGGCGGCTGACGCCCAGGTGCTCCATCTTGGCGATCAGCCGCGGCAGGGCCGATTCGGACGACGAGGTCGACAGGATCAGCAGGAACTCGCGGCCGAGGTACTTCAGCAGGTCGAAGAGGTTCACTCCGGCGACCAGCCGCAGCAGCGTGCCGAGCACCACGATCACGAACAGCGCACAGGTGAGATAGAAGCCGATCATGATCACGGCCAGCGACTTCAGCGCGTCCGTGCCGGTCTCGCCGACCACCGCCGCCATCGCGCCGAACGCGCCCACCGGCGCCGCCCACATGATCATCGACAGCACCCGGAAGACGAGCCGCTGGATGTGCCCGATGCCCCGCAGCACCGGCTCCCCGGACTTCCCGAGCGCCTGCACGGCGAAGCCGACCAGCAGCGCGACCAGCAGCGTCTGCAGCACCTGGCCCTCGGTGAAGGACGACACCATCGTCTTGGGGATGATGCCGAGCAGGAAGTCGACGGTCCCCTCGCTGCCGGCCGCCTGCTTGTGCCCGGCCGCCTTCGCCGCCGAGGTCAGGTGCAGGGTGCTGCCGGGGTGCAGCACGTTGCCGACCACCAGGCCGATGGCGAGCGCCACCGTCGACATCACCATGAAGTAGCCGAGCGCGAGCCCGCCCACGGCGCCGACCTTGGCGGCCTTGCGCACCGATCCGATGCCGAGCACGATCGTGCAGAAGATGATCGGCGAGATCATCATCTTGATCAGGTTCACGAAGCCGGTGCCCAGCGGCTTGAACTCCTTGGCCACACCGGGTGCGGCCAGCCCCAGCACGATCCCGGCGACGACCGCCGCGATCACCGCCAGGTAGAGATAGTGCGTGCGGTCCTTCTTGGCGTTCTGCGGTGTCACGTCGCGGCTCTGCGTCGTCACGTCTGCCTCCCGAGGTCTGCGTAGCTTCGGTGACTATGCGCGTGCGCGTGACCGGGGTCACGTTTGCGTTCATTGAGTTCGCGCCGCGGAGTGCACACTGTGGGGCATGCCGATATCCCGGCGCGGCCCCTCGCGTCCCCGCAGCCTCGCCGGCCAGCTGTTCGCCATGCAGGTGGTGATCGTGGCCGTCGTCGTCGCGGGGTGCGCGGTGCTGGCCTACGTCCAGGCGCACAGCCGGGCCGAGGACGCGGCGGACGGCCGGGTGCGGGCGGCGGCCGTGTCGATCGCCGACTCCCCCACCGTCCGGCAGGCCGCCCTCGCGGCGCCCGGCACCGATCCGAGCACGGTGCTCCAGCCGTACGCGCAGCGGGTGGTCGCGGACGCGCGCGTGGACTTCGTGACGATCATGGCCCCGGACGGCATCCGCTGGACCCACCCCGACCCGAAGCGGATCGGCGAGCCGTTCCTCGGCCACACCGCGCGCGCCCTGCGGGGCGAGACCTTCACCGAGACGTACACCGGCACGCTCGGCCCGTCGGTGCGGGTCGTGGCCCCGGTGCTCGACGGGCCCGGCGGCCGGGTCATCGCGCTGGTCAGCGTCGGCATCAAGGTGGACGCGATCAGCCATGAGGTGCGCGGCCAGCTGACCGTGCTGCTCGCCGTCGCGGCCGCCGCGCTCGCGATCGGCGGCCTCGGCACGTACCTGGCCAACGCCCGGCTGCGCCGCCACACGCACGGCATGGCCGCCACCGAGCTGAGCCGGATGTACGACTACCACCAGGCGACGCTGCACGCGGTGCGCGAGGGGCTGATCCTCCTCGGCGCCGACCGCCGGGTGCTGCTCTGCAACGACGCGGCCCGCGAACTGCTCGGCCTCACCGGCGAGGTCGTCGGCGGCTACGTGGACGGCCTGGGGCTGCCCGCCTCCCTCACCGGCGCGCTGCTCGCGGCCGAGCCCCGCGTCGACGAGGTGCATCTGACCGCCGAGCGGGTCGTGGTCGTCAACACCTCGCCGGTGCTCGGCGGGGAGCGCCGCGGCACCGTCGTCACCCTGCGGGACCACACCGATCTGCAGGCGCTGACCGGCGAGCTGGACTCGGTGCGGGGCTTCGCCGAGGCGCTGCGCTCCCAGGCGCACGAGGCCTCCAACCGGCTGCACACCGTGGTCTCGCTGATCGAACTGGGCCGCGCGGACGAGGCGGTGGACTTCGCCACCGCCGAACTGGAGCTGGCGCAGGCGCTCACCGACCAGGTCGTCGGGGCCGTCGGCGAACCGGTGCTCGCCGCGCTGCTGCTGGGCAAGGCGGCCGAGGCCAACGAGCGCGGGGTCGAGCTGACCGTCACCGAGGACAGCCGGATCGACGACGGCGTCCTGCCCGACGGATTCGCGGCGCGCGACCTCGTGACAATCCTGGGCAATCTTGTCGACAATGCCCTGGACGCCGCTGTCGAGGGCGCCGGCCGCCCGAAGGTCGCGGTCACCGCCAGGACCGAAGGGAACGAATTGCTGCTGAAGGTCACCGACACCGGGCGCGGCGTGGACCCCGAGGTGCTGCGCGAGGTGTTCCAGCGCGGCTGGACGACGAAGAGCGAGGGACGCGGGCTCGGGCTGGCGCTGGTCGAGCAGGCGGCGCGGCGCGGCGGCGGCACGGTGGAACTGGGGCAGGACGACCGGGGCGGCGCGGTGTTCACCGTCCGCATGCCGCTGCTGCGGGAGGCACGTACATGAGCGACATCGCGCACACCGGACAGAAGACCGTCCACAGTCCCGGCACCAGCCGGGTGCTGGTGGTCGAGGACGATCCGATCGCCGCCGCGGCGCACGGGCTGTACGTCGAGCGGGTGGCGGGCTTCACGGTCGTCGGCACGGTGCACTCCGGCGGGGACGCGCTCCGCTTCTTCCGGCAGCACCCGGTGGACCTGGTGCTGCTCGACCTCCATCTGCCGGACGGCCACGGTCTGCAGGTCGTGCAGGCGATGCGGGCGGCCGGTCACACCGCCGACGTCATCGCGGTGACGTCCGCCCGCGACCTCGGGGTGGTGCGGCAGGCGGTGTCCGCCGGTGTCGTCCAGTACCTGCTCAAGCCGTTCACGTTCCCCAGCCTGCGCGACCGCCTCGACCGGTGGGCCCGGTTCCGCCGCGAGCTGGCCGGGGGCGAGGCCTCGGGGCAGGACGAGGTGGACCGGGCGCTGGCGGCGCTGCGCAGCCCGGAGGCACCGGTGCTGCCGAAGGGGCTCAGCGCCCCGACGCTGGAGGCCGTCACGGCCGCGTTGCGCGAGGCGGCGAGCGGGATCTCGGCGAACGCGGCGGCCACGGCCGTCGGTGTCTCGCGGATCACCGCCCGGCGCTATCTGGAGCATCTGGTGGACACCGGGCGCGCGGTGCGCAGCCCGCAGTACGGGCAGGTGGGGCGGCCGGAACTCAGCTACCGCTGGTCCCCGGGGCCCGGCCGGGACGGCCGCGGCAGCGGCTGAACGGCTGCCCTTCCTGCGGCAATAGGAAACTTTCCTAACCAATCTCTTGTCGCGGGCATGCGGGACCACTAGCGTTCACGCAGCGTTCCCAGAGCCAACTCCCGTACACGCTAGGAGTTCTCCCCCATGCTCTTCTTCCCGCACTCCCGCCGCGGCCGCATCGCGCTGGCCGCGACCGTAGGGCTCGCCGCGGCGTCCGCGCTCGGCGCGACCGCCCAGGCCACCACCCCCACCGCCGCGAAGGCCGCCCCGCAGGCCGCCGCCGCTCTCCCCAGCGGCATCGCGGCCCCGTATCTGTACCTCGGCTGGGGCACCCCGCCGTCCGCGACGTCCGTCATGTCGGCCACCGGCATCAAGCAGTTCACCATGGCCTTCATGCTCTCCGACGGCGGCTGTAATCCCAAGTGGGACGGGAGCCGCGCGCTCACCGGAGGCACCGACGCGTCGACGATCAACGCGATCCGCAACGCGGGCGGCGACGTCACCATCTCCTTCGGCGGCTGGAGCGGCAACAAGCTCGAAGAGAAGTGCACTTCAGCCTCCGCACTGGCCGGCGCGTACCAGAAGGCGATCAACGCCTACCAGCTGAAGTCCATCGACATCGACATCGAGGCCTCGGCGGTCGAGAACGCCACGGTCCGCAAGCGCACCGTGGACGCCCTGAAGATCATCAAGACCAACAACAGCGACGTGAAGGTCTACCTCACCTTCGGCACCACCCCCACGGGGCCCGACTCCAACGGCAAGGACCTGATCAAGAAGGGCGCCGCGGCCGGGCTGAACGCGGACGGCTGGGCGGTCATGCCGTTCGACTACGACCAGGGTGCCGTCGACATGGCCGCCACCACCAAGTCCGCGGTCGACGGTCTGAAGAACGCCGTCGCCAGCGCCTACGGGCTCTCCTCGGACGCGGCCTACCGCAAGGTCGGCTTCTCCTCGATGAACGGCATCACCGACAGCGCCGGCGAGAAGGTCACCCTCGCCAACTTCAAGTCGATGGTCTCCTACGCGACCAGCCACCACCTGGCCCGCGTCAGCTTCTGGGCCGTCAACCGCGACCGCAAGTGCGGTTCCGGCACCGACGCGGACGCCTGCAGCGGAATCAGCCAGAACAACTGGGACTTCACCAAGGCGCTCGCGGCCTACACCGGCTGAGGCCGGCCGACACCGCACCCGTCGCACGCATGGATTCCGCGCCCCGGCCCGCAGCCCCGAGCTGTCGCCCGGGGCGCGGTCACGCGGTGCCGGAGAACGCTCCGCCGAACCGCCGGCAGCCGCGCGCCACCACGTGCGCGACACCGGCCGCGGCCAGCGCGGGCACGAGCAGCATCGGCAGCCCGGGGCCGCCGGAGAAGAACTGCTCCACGGCACCCTCGGAGGTGAACGCGTCGACGGTGCCCAGCTCCAGCAGGATCACCACCGCGGCGGCCGATGACGGCGCCGTCCCGGGGGCGAACGCCCAGCGCGGCGGCAGACAGACCAGCAGCCCGCCGGCCAGACCGCCCGAGACCGCTCCGAGCACGCCGCCGACGATCGGCCCGAGGGCGAGATAGGTGTACTGCCCGTACTCGGTCAGTTCGAAGAGAGTGCCGCCCAGCACGCCCCCGAGCAGACCCGCGGCCGCCAGACAGCAGAACAGCGTCCACCGCCAGTCGCCGGGTCGGTGGGCTGAGCCGTAGCCGGGCGCCTCGTCCGCCGTCGTCGCCACGCGGGGCACCTTCCTTCATCCGCCTCCGTCGTCGGATGGATCAGACTGCACCGCCGGTGGCCGCCGGATCAAGTACTTGGCGCGTTCGGGGTACTTCTGCGGAATCGTCCGTCAAGCGGCCGCAATGTCCCCGGCGGAACGGGCCAGTGCCGCGGCCTCGCCGCGGGTGTCGACATCGAGCTTGTTCAGGATGTTCGCGACGTGGAACTTCACCGTGGACTCGCTGATGTGCAGGTCCTCGGCGATGGCCCGGTTGCGGTGTCCCCGCACGAGATGCTCGAGGACTTCCAGCTCCCGTGTGCCCAGGGCGGCGAGCGGGTGGGCGGCCGGGGCGGTGACCGGTCCCAGCGGGACGGTGCCGGTGACGGTGGTGCCCCAGCCGGGGACCGCGTCGAGGACCAGCCGGCCGCCGAGCGCCTTGAGCCGGTCGGTGACCCGGTGGACGGTGAGCGCCTCGGAGGCCAGCGAGCCGGGCCCGTCGTCGCGGACGGTGACCCGCAGGATGTCGTCGTCGACCTGCCAGCCGACGTGGATCCGGCTCAGCTCCGCCTGCTCCAGCATCGCCAGCACCACCGCGCGGGTCACGGCGCGGGCGGCGTGCGCGGTGTCGACGGGCAGCGTCCGCCCGGAGTCCGGGGCGCGCAGGTCGAGTTGGACCGGCCCGTAGCGCACCAGCGGGTCGAGTTCGGCGGCGATCCGGGCGAACGCGGCGTCGGCGGGCTCCTCGCTGAGACCCTGTTCGCGGTCGGCCGCCGAGCGCAGTTCGATCATCGCGGAGACGGCCAGGTCGGCGGCGGTGCGGCGGGCGGTGGCGTCGTCCAGGTTCCTGGAGCGCAGGGTGCCGAGCAGACCGGAGAGGACCGCGGCCTGGGCCTCGCCGAGTTCGGCGATGACCCTGGCCCGCTCGCTCGCCGTGGCCCGGGAGCGGGCGGCCATCCCGGGCGGCGCGTCGGCGGCGCGGTGGTCCAGATGGACACAGACCAGGTCCCACAGCCGCTGGACGACCCCGACGGCCGCCTCCGGCAGCGGTTCCACGGGGGTGTCGACGAGGACCAGCAGCGCCCCGTTGCTGCCCGCGGCGGCAGAGGCCGCCGCGAAGACCTGCCGGGTGGCGCCCGCCACGACCGCCTCGCCCTGCCAGGGGCGGCCGACCGGAACGACACCGGCCAGCCGGCTCAGTTCCGCGCTGGTGATCCGCTCGGCGACCTCGGCCGCACCCGAGGTCTTCATCGGGTAGTGCGCGCAGTATCCGGTCAGCTTCGCCGCGGCCCGGTGCGGGATCAGTCCGTCCAGTACCGCGGACAGGGTCGGGAGCGTCTGGCCGAGCGGGGCCCGGACGACTTCCAGGGCCACGGTCAGGGCGTGTTCCGGTTCGTTCCAGGCGCTGGATTCCATAGCGTCAACGGTACTGGGCACGGCTCCGGAACGGCCTGGTCTTTCGGACAGGTGGGACTGTCCGAAAGGCGGGGCGGGTTTCCGGGACGCACGGGCCAGGCTGAGAACACGACGACGAGACCGGGCCGGAACGGTTCGGTCCACCACTTTGAGGAGTGCGTTCCCATGACGAAGGCCATTGCGTTCGCGGCGTACGGCGACGCCGACGTCCTGCAGCCCACCGACATCGAGGTGCCCGCTCCCGGACCGGGCCAGGTGCGGCTGACCGTGCACGCCGCCGGAGTGAACCCGCTCGACTGCAAGATCCGCAGCGGCGCGGTGTCCGCCGTCTTCCCGGTGGAACTGCCGCACGTACCCGGCCTGGAGGCGTCAGGCACCGTGGAGGCGGTCGGCGAGGGCGCCACCGGCCTCGCGGTCGGCGACGAGGTCTTCGGTCCGGTCGCCGGGGCCTACGCCGAGCAGCTGGTGGTCGACGCCGGCCGGCTGGCGGTCAAGCCCGCCTCGCTGTCCTGGGCGGAGGCCGCGGCACTGCCCGTCGCCGCCGAGACCGCCTGGCGCACCCTGGAACTGCTGGACGTGAAAGCGGGCGAGACACTGCTGATCCACGCCGCGGCCGGCGGCGTCGGCACGCTGGCGGTGCAGTTCGCGGTGGCCCGCGGCGTCCGCGTCATCGGCACGGCGAGCGAGGCGAACCACGAGTACCTGCGCTCGCTGGGCGCCGTTCCCGTCACGTACGGCGACGGCCTGGCCGAGCGGGTCCGCGCCGTGTCCGACGGTCCCGTCGACGCCGTCCTGGACGCGGCGGGCCGGGACGTGCTGGGCGTCTCGGTGGAACTGGCCGGCGGCCCCGAGCGGGTGGTGACCATCGCGGACGCGATGCACGCCCCCGCCCACCAGGTGCGCTTCTCCGGCGGTGGCCCCGGCCAGGACCGCACCGAGGCGGCGCTGGCCGGCGCGCTGGCCCTGCACGCGGAGGGTTCGCTGCAGGTGCGCATCGCCCGCACGTACCCGCTGGCGGACGCCGCCGAGGCGCACCGCGCCAGCGAGCACGGCCACCACACCGGGAAGATCGTCCTCAGCATCGGCTGAACCACGGTCCTGGAATGGGCCCCGAGGGCGGGTGCAAGGACCGGCCGGTCAGAACACCGACTCGGCCTCGTCCATCCGCTCGTCCGGGACCCGCTTCAGCTCCACCACCGCGTCCGCGAGCGGCACCATCTCGATCTGGGTGCCGCGCAGCGCGGTCATGTGCCCGAAGGCGCCCTTGTGGACGCCTTCGACCGCGTGCCAGCCGAAGCGGTTGGCCAGCACCCGGTCGTAGGCGGTGGGGACGCCACCGCGCTGGACGTGGCCGAGGATGACGGGACGCGCCTCCTTGCCGAGGCGCTCCTCCAGTTCGACGGCGAGCCGGGTCCCGATGCCGGTGAACCGCTCGTGGCCGAACTTGTCGACCTCGCCGACGCCGTAGTCCATGGTGCCCTCGGCGGGGTGGGCGCCCTCGGCGACGCAGATGACGGCGAACTTCTTGCCGCGGGCGAAGCGCTCCTCGACCATCGCGACCAGGTCGGCGGGGTCGAACGGCCGCTCCGGGATGCAGATGCCGTGCGCGCCGCCCGCCATGCCGGACTCCAGGGCGATCCAGCCGGCGTGCCGGCCCATCACCTCGACGACCATGACGCGCTGGTGGGATTCGGCGGTGGTCTTCAAACGGTCGATGGCCTCGGTGGCGACCATGACGGCGGTGTCGAAGCCGAAGGTGCGGTCGGTGGCCGAGATGTCGTTGTCGATGGTCTTCGGCACGCCGACGACCGGCATTCCGGCGTCCGACAGCATCTTGGCGGCGGTCAGGGTGCCCTCGCCGCCGATCGGGATGAGGGCGTCGATGCCGTACTGGCGGCACAGCTCCTCGGCGTTGTCCGCGGCCTCGCGCAGCCGGCCGCGCTCCAGGCGCGCGGAGCCGAGGATGGTGCCGCCGCGGGCCAGGATGCCGCTGACCGAGTTGAGGCCGAGCGGCCGGTAGCGGCCTTCGAGCAGCCCGACGAAGCCGTCCTCGAAGCCGATGACCTCGTCGCCGTGCCCGGTGAGCGCGCGGTGCACGACCGATCGGATCACGGCGTTGAGGCCGGGGCAGTCGCCGCCTGCGGTGAGGACTCCGATACGCATGGGCTGGTCTCTCCTGGATGGTTTCGGGGCCTGGGGTGTCACGGGGCGGGGGCCGGGCTCGCCGGGCGTTTCGGGACCAGGGTGCCGGCGCCGACCCGGCCGGCCAGGAAGTCGTCGACGTTGCGGACCGTGGCCTCGACGATCTGGTCGAGCGCGTCCACGGTGTAGTACGCCTGGTGCGAGGTGATCAGGACGTTGGAGAAGGTGAGCAGGCGGGCGAGCGTGTCGTCCGTCATGATCTCCAGCGACTTGTCGAAGAAGAAGACGCCGGCCTCCTCCTCGTAGACGTCCAGGCCCACGCCGTCGAGCCGGCCGGCTCGCAGCGTCTCGACCAGGGCCGCGGAGTCGATGAGCCCGCCGCGGCTGGAGTTGATGAGGATCGCGTCGTCCTTCATCCGGGCCAGCGCGTGCGCGCCGACGAGGTGGTGGGTGTCGGGAAGCAGCGGTACATGCAGGGAGATCAGGTCGGACTCGGTGAGCAGCACGTCCAGTTCGACATACTCCATGCCCAGCTCGACACAGGCTGGATCGGGCGCGACGTCCCAGCCCAGCAGCTTCATCCCGAAGCCGTGCGCGATCCTCGTGAACGCCGCGCCGATCTTGCCGGTGCCGACGACGCCGACCGTACGGCCCCGGAAGTCCCGGCCGAGCAGGCCGTCGAGGCGGAAGTCGAAGTCGCGGGTGCGGGTGGCGGCGCGGACGATCCGGCGGTTGAGGGCGGTGGCCAGCGTCCAGGCGAATTCGGCCACCGAGTACGGGGAGTAGTACGCGACGCGGGCGACGGTGAGGCCGAGGCGTTCGGCCGCGTCCAGGTCGATGTTGTTGAATCCGGTGGACCGCTGGGCGATCAGCTTGGTGCCGCCCTCGGCGAGCACCTCCAGGACGTCGGCGTCCAGCTGCGCGTTCACGCTGGTGCTGACGATCTCGTAACCTGCGGCGAGCGGCACGGTGTCGATGGTCAGGAAGGTCTCCAGACACCGCAGCTGGTAGCGGCCGGCGAATTCCCGCTCCAGCAGGGCCCGCTCGTCCTTCTGCACTCCGGTCGCCAGGATCTCCACCGACACTCCTCCCTCATCACCTTATTTCACCCTATGGGAACTGTGCGGAGATGCGTACCACCCACGTCCCCGCGGCCGGCGGGAACCTCCTGCCGAGCGCCTCGTACTTTCCCGCACCGAGCTTGTGGAAGGGCAAAGCGTCCACCCGGGTGACGTCCGGCAGGCTCCCGGTACAGCGCCGGTTCCCAGGACTTGATGTCCAGCAGGACGAGGTCGGTGTCGGCCAGCAGCGCGTCGTGGGCCCGGCCGCCGAGGAAGCCGGAGGTGTCCAGGGCGGTGTGCAGGCCGAGTTCGTGCCGGAAGCGGTGCAGCAGCTCACCGGTGAAGACCGGCTGCAGCAGCGGTTCGCCGCCGCTGGGCCGCGGGCGATCTCCTGCGGGAGCATCCCCAGCACCCGGTGCCAGACCTTCTCGGTACGCTCGGTCGGACCGGCCAGGAAGGAGCCCTCGCCGTCGTGTACTGGAGCTGTTCCGCTGTTGGACTTTTCCAGTCTCCTCCCGGTGTTTTCGCTGGTGAGCAGGCGAATGGCATCTTGGGGAGGGTCGAAGGTCACCTCCGGGCGGGCCCTGTGCCGGCAAGCGACGGCACCAGCGTCGCGTTAGCGTCTTGGAGTAGGTACGAAGCGGAGAGCGGCCGCACCGGGAACGGAGCGCGGCACGAAGAGAGCAGTGGCGGGAAACAGTGGTGAGCCGGCAGCGATGAGCAGCAACCCAGCGCGACGATGGATCGGAGAACGCGCGTGACGCGCAGCGTCTATGTAACGGGGATCGGCCGCGGCGACGGCCGCCAGGTGGTCGAACTGGGGGTGATGGAGCTCCTGACCCGCCAGGTCGACCGGGTGGGGGTGTTCCGGCCGCTGATGCACGACGGGCCCGACCGGCTGTTCGATCTGCTGCGCAGCCGCTACCGGCTGTCCCAGGACCCGTCCACGGTCTACGGCATGGGGTACGCGGAGGCGGCGGCCCTCCAGGCCGAGCAGGGGCGCGACGCGCTGACCGCCCGGCTGGTGGACCGGTTCCACGAGGTCGCCCGGGAGTACGAGGCGGTGCTGATTCTCGGCTCCGACTTCGCGGAAACGAATCTTCCGGCGGAGCTGGGCATCAACGCC
The DNA here is from genome assembly GCF_023701715.1 of Streptomyces sp. RKAG337. NCBI lineage: Bacteria > Bacillati > Actinomycetota > Actinomycetes > Kitasatosporales > Streptomycetaceae > Streptomyces > Streptomyces sp. RKAG337. The sequence goes on from NZ_JAJOZA010000001.1 coordinate 2,140,772, forward strand.
CGGCTCGCCAACGAATGCGGCGCCTCCGTGCTGCCGGTGATCGGCGGCATCGACCAGACGGCCGAATCGGTGGTCGCCGAGGTCCGCAACGCCTACCTCGCCTACACCAACCTCGGCTGCGACGTCATCGCCATGGTCGCCAACCGCGTCGGCACGGCAGAGGCGGAGGAGGCCGGCCGCCGGCTCGCCCGCCGGCCCGAGGTGCCCGTCTACGTCATCCCCGAGGAGCCCGCGCTGTCGGCGCCCACCGTGGCGCAGATCGTCGAGGCGCTCGGCGCCGACGTGCTGCTCGGCGACGACGCCGGGCTCTCCCGCGACGCGCTGGACTTCGTCTTCGGCGGCGCGATGCTGCCGGCCTTCCTGCCCGCGCTGACCCCCGGCTGTCTGGTGGTCACCCCCGGGGACCGCGCCGACCTCATCATCGGCTCGCTCGCCGCACACTCGGCCGGCGCCCCGCCGATCGCGGGCGTGCTGCTCACCCTCGACGAGCGGCCGGGCCCGGACATCCTGGCGCTGGCGGCGCGGCTCGCGCCCGGCACCCCCGTGATCGCGGTCGCGGCCGGCAGCTTCCCCACCGCCGCCGAGCTGTTCGCGCTGGACGGCAAGCTCGGCGCGGGCACCCCGCGCAAGGCGGAGACCGCGCTCGGACTGTTCGAAACCCATGTGGACACCGCCGAGTTGACGCAGCGGCTGTCGGTCGCCCGCAGCGAGCGCGTCACCCCGATGATGTTCGAGCACACCCTGATCGAACGGGCCCGCTCCGGGCGCCGCCGCATCGTGCTGCCGGAGGGCGCGGAGGAGCGCATCCTGCGCGCCGCCGAGGTGCTGCTGCGGCGCGGGGTGTGCGACCTGATCCTGCTCGGCGACGAGGACGCGGTCCGCAAGAAGGCCGCCGACCTGGGCATCTCCCTCGACCAGCCGGGCGTCACCGTCGTCGACCCGCAGACCTCACCGCTGCGGGAGCGGTTCGCCGAGCAGTACGCGAAGCTGCGCGCCCACAAGGGCGTCTCCTACGAGCTGGCCTACGACGTCGTCGCCGACGTCTCGTACTTCGGCACCCTGATGGTGCAGGAGGGCCTGGCCGACGGCATGGTGTCGGGCGCGGTGCACTCGACCGCCGCCACCATCCGCCCGGCCTTCGAGATCATCAAGACCGCGCCGGGCGCGGCGATCGTCAGCTCGGTGTTCTTCATGTGCCTGGCCGACAAGGTCCTCGTCTACGGCGACTGCGCCGTCAACCCGGACCCGGACGCCGAGCAGCTGGCGGACATCGCCATCCAGGCGGCGGCCACCGCCGCCCAGTTCGGTGTGCAGCCGCGGATCGCCATGCTGTCGTACTCCACCGGAACCTCGGGCTCCGGCGCGGACGTCGACAAGGTCCGCAGGGCCACCGAGCTGGTCCGCGAGCGCCGCCCCGACCTGGCCGTCGACGGTCCGATCCAGTACGACGCGGCCGTCGAACCGTCGGTCGCGGCCACCAAGATGCCGGACTCGGCGGTGGCGGGCCAGGCCACCGTGCTGGTCTTCCCCGACCTCAACACCGGCAACAACACCTACAAGGCCGTCCAGCGGTCGGCCGGCGCGGTCGCCGTCGGCCCGGTGCTGCAGGGCCTGCGCAAGCCGGTCAACGACCTGTCGCGCGGTGCGCTGGTCCAGGACATCGTGAATACGGTCGCCATCACGGCCATCCAGGCGCAGGGCGAATCCCCGGCGCGGCAGCAGGGCGAAGGAGACACCCAGTGAGCAGCCCCGCCGGCCCGGCCGGCAGCCCCTCCCGCGTGCTCGTCCTCAATTCCGGCTCGTCCTCCGTCAAGTACCAGCTGCTGGACATGGCGGCCGGCCCCGGCACGGACGCCCGGCTCGCCGCCGGGCTGGTCGAGCGGATCGGCGAGGGCGAGGTCGCCGACCACGACGCCGCGCTGCGGATCATCGCCGCCGAGCTGGACGGACAGGGCCTCGGCATGGACTCCCCCGAGCTGGCGGCGGTCGGCCACCGCGTCGTGCACGGCGGCACCCGCTTCACCGAGCCGACGCTGATCACCGACGAGGTCGTCGCGGCGATCGAGAAGCTGGTGCCGCTCGCCCCGCTGCACAACCCGGCGAACATCACCGGCATCAGGGTCGCCCGCGAGCTGCGCCCCGACCTGCCGCAGGTCGCGGTCTTCGACACCGCGTTCCACTCGACGATCCCCGAGCACGCCGCCCGGTACGCGATCGACACCGGGACGGCGGACCGGTACGAGATCCGCCGCTACGGCTTCCACGGCACCTCGCACGCGTTCGTCTCACGCGCCGCCGCGGACCTGCTCGGCAAGGAGTCGTCGCAGGTCAACGTCATCGTGCTGCATCTCGGGAACGGCGCCTCCGCCTCCGCTGTGGCGGGCGGAAGCTGCGTGGAGACCTCGATGGGGCTGACGCCGCTGGAGGGTCTGGTCATGGGCACCCGTTCGGGCGATCTCGACCCGGCGGTAGTCTTCCACCTGGCGCGCGTAGGTGGAATGACGGTGGACGAGATCGACACCCTGCTCAACAAACGCAGTGGCTTGCTCGGCCTGTGCGGTGACAACGACATGCGCGAGATCGGACGCCGCATGGCCGAGGGCGACAAAGCCGCCCGGCTGGCGTTCGACATCTACATCCACCGCCTGCGCAAATACATCGGCGCGTACACCGCCGTACTGGGCCGGGTGGACGCCATTGCCTTCACCGCCGGGGTCGGGGAGAACTCCGCCGCGGTGCGCGAAGCGGCCCTGCGGGGCCTGGAGACCCTCGGCATCGAGGTCGACGCCGTACGCAACGCCGTCCGCGGCCATGCCGCGCGGCTGATCTCCACGGACACCAGCAGAGTCGCGGTGGCCGTGGTGCCCACCGACGAAGAGCTCGAGATCGCCCGTGCCACCTATGCGCTCGCCCAACGCTGACCCCGCTTCATACCCACGACGCCCCAGGAATATTCCGGAGCGGAACAAACCCGATAGGATTGCGCCCATGCGCCGAGCAAAGATCGTTTGCACCCTGGGACCCGCCGTCGACTCCTACGACCAGCTGAAGACGCTGGCCGAGGCCGGCATGAACGTGGCCCGTTTCAACTTCAGCCACGGAACTCACGCCGAGCACGAGGAGCGCTATCAGCGCGTGCGCAAGGTGGCCGAGGAGACCGGCCGTGCGATCGGCGTCCTCGCCGACCTGCAGGGCCCCAAGATCCGGCTGGCCAAGTTCGCCGACGGACCCGTCGAGCTGGTCGCGGGTGACGAGTTCACCATCACCGCCGAGGACGTCCCCGGCGACAAGACCATCTGCGGCACCACGTACAAGGGCCTGCCCGGCGATGTCAGCAAGGGCGACCCGATCCTGATCAACGACGGCAACGTCGCGCTGCGGGTCATCCAGGTCGAGGGCCCCCGGGTGCGGTGTCTGGTCGTCGAGGGCGGAGTGATCTCCGACCACAAGGGCATCAACCTTCCCGGCGCGGCCGTGAACGTCCCGGCGCTGTCCGAGAAGGACATCGAGGACCTGCGCTTCGCACTGGCGATGGGCGTCGACATGGTCGCGCTGTCGTTCGTCCGCGACGCCTCGGACGTCAAGGACGTCCACCGCGTCATGGACGAGGAGGGCCGCCGGGTCCCCGTCATCGCCAAGGTGGAGAAGCCGCAGGCGGTCGAGAACATGGAGGCCGTCGTCATGGCCTTCGACGCGGTCATGGTCGCCCGCGGCGACCTCGCCGTGGAGTACCCGCTGGAGCGGGTGCCGGTCGTCCAGAAGCAGCTCATCGAGCTCTGCCGCCGCAACGCCAAGCCGGTGATCGTCGCGACCCAGATGATGGAGTCGATGATCACCAACTCGCGCCCGACGCGCGCCGAGGCCTCCGACGTCGCCAACGCGATCCTCGACGGCGCGGACGCGGTCATGCTCTCCGCCGAGTCCTCGGTGGGCAAGTACCCGATCGACACGGTCAAGACGATGTCCCGCATCGTCGAGGCCGCCGAGGAGGAGCTGCTCAAGCGCGGCCTGCAGCCGCTGGCGCCCGGCAAGAAGCCGCGCACCCAGGGCGGCGCCGTCGCCCGCGCCGCGGCCGAACTGGCCGACTTCCTGGACGCCAAGACCCTGGTCGCGTTCACCCAGTCCGGCGACACCGCCCGCCGGCTGGCCCGCTACCGCGTCCCGGCCCCGGTGCTGGCGTTCACCACCGACCCCTCGACCCGCAACCAGCTCGCGCTGACCTGGGGCGTCGAGACGTACGTGGTCCCGTACGTCGACAACACCGACGCCATGGTGGACGTCGTCGACACCGAGATGCTCAAGCTCAAGGAGTACAACGCGGGTGACACCGTGATCATCACCGCCGGTTCGCCCCCCGGCGTCCCCGGCAACACCAACATGGTCCGGGTGCACCACCTGGGCGACGACATCCGCAAGTAGCCGCACGCCGGCCTGCCGCACCCGGCCGGCGACGCCATCGCACAAGGCGTCGCGGACCGGCCTCGCGGGCGTCGGAGCGCGAAAGCGCCGAGGGCGCCGACCCCAGTGGGGTTGGCGCCCTCGGCGTTTGTGCGGCTCCCGGACGGGTCTTTACGGGTACGAACCCTCGGTGATGGTCTGGTGCAGGTTGCTGATGTGCAGCGTGCCGCCGAACTGGCCGGCCTGGCGGATCTTCACGTTGGTGAAGACCGCCAGCGGAACGTTGATCGGCGGGGGCGTGTCCGGGCTGAACGTCACCGGGATGAGACCGAAGAGATTGCCCTTCAGCTCCTCGGTGTACATCGTCACCGTGCCGTTCTGGATCGTCGACTTCGTGCCCGGTCCCTGCACGTGGTAGACGTGCCCGTTCGCGCTGACGATCTGGTGCAGGTCCTGGATGTCCAGCGAGCTCGCGGTGAACTTCAGAACCTTCTTCACCACGCCGCCGGCCGTCCTGACCTCGACGATGCCCTTGTAGTCCAGGCCCTTCAGCGTCAGCATGCTGGATTCCAGATACCAGGGCTGGTCCGGTAGCGGCGCGGGGGTCTTCTCGTACTGGGCGTCGGCCAGGGCCTTGGCGTCGTGCTCGGCGCACGGGAACGGGGTCTTGCCGTCCACGGTGCTCGGGGTCGCCGACGGGGTGGCGGTGGCGGTCTTCTCGGCCTCGGCGGCCGCCTTGGCAGCTGTCTTGGTGGCTGCCTTGGTAGCGGCGTCCGCTGCGGCCTTGGCGGTCTTCTCCGCCTCTGCGGCCGGGGACGAGGGCTTAGCCACCGGTGCCTTGCCGGGGGTCGTGCTCGGCGCCTCGGCCGGCGCCGTCGTGGGCGCGGTCGCCGGCGCCGTGGTGGGCGCCGTCGTCGGGGTGGCCGGCTTGTTCAGACCGAGGACGTCCTTGATCGCGTCACCGATACCCAGCGGGTCCAACGGGTTGAAGGACTTCGTCGGGCTCGGCGTCGCCGTCGGAGCCGTGCTCGGCGTGGCCTTGGGCTCGGTCTTCGGCGCCGTCGTGGACAGGGCCTTCGGCAGCGTCTTGACGACGGACTCCGGGTCGACCGCACCAGTGGACGGGCTGGGCGGGGAGCTCGGCTTGGCACTCGGGGCGGAGCTCTCCGTCGCGGAGGGCTTCGTCGCCGAGGGCTTGGTGCTCGGCTTCGTGGCCGAGGCATCCGGAGCCGGCGTGTCGGACTGCGAGACGCAGGGGCCCGGAGCGTACGGGTTCTTCGGCATCTCGTCGGCGAGGGCGAGATGCGGGGTTATGCCCATGCCCATCAGGACCGCCGTGGGCATCGCGGCGATGGCTATCGCCTTGCCCGCGGGCATCTGGAGCTTGGTGAAGAGCGACTTCCTCGGTGCGGCGTGCCGCGGCACCAATCTCGCACGGGGTCCGTCGCCGTGGGCCGGCAGAGCCTCGTCACCCCGCACTACGCCCTCCCATGGTCGTTGGTCGTCTCGTCCGTTCCAGCGCCCGGCGACGCCGTGTGCTGCTCCAGCTGCGGTTCGTACGACTGCTGCTGCGGTACCGCGGAGCCGGCGCCGGCCGACGCACTGTCCGGCAGCTCGGCGGCGCCGTCCGGCTTGGCGGCCACCGGGACGCCGGGAGCCCAGGCGACGGAGAGCGCTCCGCCGAGCAGGCTCAGCAGGAAGCCGATCATGAAGCCGCCGATGTTGGACACCGGGATCGACACCAGTGCCAGCAGGATCGCGGCGACACCCGCGAAGATCCGCACGGCCGGCTGGAACCACATGGTCAGGCCGAGCACCGCGAGGAGCACACCGATGACCAGCGAGCCCGCGCCCGCGGTGGTGGACATCCGCACGGTGAGCTGGCCGAGGGTCATGTTCGCGTACGGGAAGTACGCGATCGGGATACCGCCCAGGAGGGTCAGCAGGCCCGCCCAGAACGGGCGCTGCCCCCGCCAGTTGTGGAACCGTGCGTGGACGGAATGGAAGGCGTTTGGTTGGTGCTCACGCAGCCCTGGCGACTCGGCACTCATGGAACAGCTCCCTGGGACTGACTTTTGCGCAACAAAAGTTGGAGGGCGGCCGGGCAAGGGGCGCAAGGCCCCTCACCCGGCCGGTCAAGCGACTAGTAGCACTCGTGGACGCCGGCCTTGACCGACATGCTCAGGTCCTTGAGCTTGAACGTGCCCGCGCTGGTCGCCCAGGCGGTCTGGCGCACGTTCGAGAGCTTGGCCGTCTCGGCCTCCTGCGCGAACGAGTTCGGCAGCGCCGGCGCACCCTGGCCGGGCGTCGTCGCCGGGCCCTGGGCCTTGTTGGTGGAACCGGCCGCAACACCGATGTTGATGTTGCCGAACTCGGCATCCGCATCGAGCTGGTTCAGGTCGATGTACAGGTTTTCGGCCTCGACCCGACGGGTCGGGTCACTCGCGCCCTTCGTGCCGGCCGAGAGGTTCAGCGACACGTTCCCGAAGATGGGAACGTTCGGGATCACCACGGACTGGCACATGTCGGTGATGTAGGCGTGCTTGAAGCCGGAGACCGCGACGGGCTCAGCACCCGCGCCGCCGGACTTGACATCGATGCCGCCGTACTGAACGAAGCCCGTGCCGTCAAGATACGCGGCCTTGACCTTGAAACTCTGGCCGGACACCGCGAACGACGCCGCGAGCGCGCCCTGGGCGAGCGCCATGCCGATCACTGCCGTGGCAGCAACGCTCGGCACCATGACAACGGCGAACCGCTTCCACTTGGTGCCGCCTCTAACGACCGACTCCATGACTTTCCTCCTGATCGGACGTACACATCCGGCCGGATATGGAGATCCGGGGCCGGGATGGGGAGAAGAGCTACGTCCTCGGGAAAGGGAGCGCCGTCATCGAAGGCCGGTCCGCGGGTATGCGGACGGCGCAGTCCGAATCATCAGCGATCACCCCCGAGCGACAACCACTGGCCACGCTCTCGCGCAACCTGCTGGACAGGCCCTGCTGGGTGGGCAGAGACCCCCCTGTCCGGAAGCGCCGGCAGTTACGCCGTGCACTTCCACTCGGTGGGGACCCTCCCCCGGCTACCGCTGGGGTCGCCCCCAGCCGCACCAGCTGGCTGCCGGATGGTCGGGGGAACAGGACCGAGCTTGGCCGATGGTGGTCCATTCCCAGCCGCTGCACAAGAGGTCTCGTTACCAGCGAGTAACGGAAGGATGTCGAGAGCGCGATCATCAAACGTCGCGATATCACGCAGCGTAGTTGCGGCGAGGGCGTGAATGTCCGACAAAGGGAAAGATTTCCGTAAGAAAAGGGGTCGCTCTCTTACCGGAAGTAACAGCGACCGCACTTCATCACGATTGCGTAAAGTGCGGTCGCCGTATCGATGAATCAGCTGTGGTCAGAACAGCACGCGAGCAAGTGCGACACGCGCTGTCACCACGCGGGGGTCGTCGGCGCCGATGACGTCGAAGAGTTCCAGCAGACGCAGCCGTGCCGCGTCCCGGTCGTCACCGGCCGTACGGCGCACGGTGTCCACGAGCCGCCCGAAGGCGTCCTCGACATGTCCGCCGACGAGGTCGAGATCCGCCGCGGCCAGCTGGGCCGCTACCTCGGCCGGGTTGTCGGCGGCGGCCTTGCGGACCGCCTGCGGGTCGGCGTCCTGCACCCGCTGCAGCAGTTCGGCCTGGGCCAGGCCGAGCTTGGCCTCGGCGTTGGCCGGCTCGTCCGCCAGTACGTTCCGGTACGCCTGGACGGCGCCGCCCAGATCGCCCGCGTCCAGCGCGTCGTGCGCGGCGGACAGCGCCAGCTCCTGCGGAGTGGCGGGCCGGGGCGCGGGGGTGGCGGCGGCGGCCGGAACCGCGCCCGCCTCGACCGGAGTGCCGACGATGCCGAAGCGCTGCTCGCCCACCTGGATCAGCTGGTCCAGCACCTCGCGGATCTGGTCGTCGGCGGCCGCACCCTGGAAGAGCGGCATCGCCTGACCGGCGAGCACCGCGAAGACGGCCGGCACGCCCTGGGCGCCGAACTGCTGGAACAGCAGCTGGTTGGCGTACACATCGGCGCGGGCCAGAAGGAAGCGGCCGGCGTACTCGCCGACCAGCCGTTCCAGCGTCTCGTTGAGCTGCTTGCTCTGCTCGGCCTGTTCGGCCCAGAAGCTGATGACGACCGGGACCTCGGAGGAGCGCTGCAGTACTTCGCTCTCGAAAGTCTCCTCGGTGACATCGATGACGAGCGGGGAGGCGGCGGAAGGGGCGGGGGCGCCGGCGTCCTGCCGTTGCGCCCTGGCCTGCTCGGCCTTCGCCTTGGCCTCACCGGCCGCCTTCAGCGCGGCGAGGTCGACCACGCCGCTCATGGACATGTTCCGTGGCTGCATGAGGTCAATCCTCCCCCCTCGTCGTAAAAAAGTGTGAACGGCCCCCGAACCGTCCGCCGGATCGCGGACAGCCGGGAGCGTTCACCGCTGTTCAAGAGTGTCCTTCTCGGCGTGGGTCCCCACCTGCGCCAGTGGTCATCGCTCTTTCGCTACGAGTCGTAGCGTAACTCCTGATTGTCCGATCCCCGCAAGCTTCAACCGCACGAGGCGGCGTGATCCCGGTCACGGAGCGGTCGCGGGCCACCCGACGTACTGACCGGTATGGTCCCAGCCATGCACAACGGCACCTCAGCGAAGAAGACGGGCCGCCCCCGCAGCGCCGACGCCGACCACGCGATCCTGGAAGCCACCCGGGCCGCCCTGGTCGAACTGGGCTGGGGCGGGCTGACGATGGGCGACGTCGCCACCCGGGCCGGTGTCGCCAAGACCACCCTCTACCGCCGCTGGGCGGGCAAGAACGAGCTGGTCGTCGATGCGGTCGCGGTGCTCTTCGACGAACTGGAGCTGCCCGACCGGGGAAGCCTCCAGGCCGATATCGAGGACGTGGTGCTGCAGTTCGCGGCGCTGCTGGCCCTCCCCGAGGCCAGGACCGCCCTGATGGCCGTCGTCGCCGAGTCCACCCACGACGAAGCCCTGCGGCTGCGGATCCGCGAGGCCATCGTCGACCGGCAGAAGTGCCTCGTGGTCCTCGGCCGCCGGCGCGCCCAGGAGCGCGGCGAACTCCCGCCGGACGGACCGCCGCAGGGCCCCGACGGCACGGACACCGCCACCCAGATCGACCTCATCTTCGACGTCATCGCTGGCGCCGTCGTCCACCGCACCCTGGTCAGCGGCGAACCGGTGGACGCGACCTGGGCCCGCACCTTCACGACGTTGCTCCTGGGCGGCCTGGCCGCCATCCGCTGACCGGGGACCCTAATAGGTGGATGGGGCAGGCTCCTCGCCGTAGGCGTCGAACTCTCCCGCCTTGACGCCCTTCACGAACGCGTCCCATTTGGCAGGAGTGGTGACGACGATGGCTTCCGGGGCATCGCTCTCCCGGATGTGGACCATGCCGTCGTCGCCCACGGTGACTTCCAGGCACTCGTGCCCACCGTCACTCCCCGAGAAGCTGGACTTCTGCCCTGCACGATGCGCCACGAACTGCCTTCCACCACTACAGGTCTGTCGCCACCTGCCTGAGCCACTCAAGCGACGGGGCGGGCCCAAGCGCAGACGCTCTCAGCGCGTCGAACAGCGCCCGGAACCTCTGAACGCCGTCATCGTCCTGCAGGTATACGGCGGACGCAACGTTGTCGACCATGATGACGTCCATGCCGGGAACAGGCATCCCGAAGATGAAGAAGGGGCCGTCGAGCCCACTGTGCGCCACGGCCCTGTACAGCATGACCTGGAGCGTGATCCGGTCACCCCCAACCAGGTCCATCGAATGCCGCAGTTGCCCGCGCATGACGCTTTCCGCCGCCAATTTGGGCACGGATCACCGGCTCATAGAGCACTGCCTAGTACTTGGGTGCCGCTTCTGAGTCCAGCACTTCCTGCCTGGCCACGCGCGCTTCAACACCTCTGTCCATGCCCACGTCGGAGTCCGAGAAGCGCCCATGCCGAAAGAGCGCTCGCATGTAGTCGGGCGTCTGAAGCAGTCAGGCCGATGCCCAACGCCCGCAGAGCGAGCCCCTCGCATGAGAGGCTGCCCTGCGGGCGCAGTTCCGACTCTGGGTTCAGCCGTCTCTAACGGGGCGGCTCGCTCAACGCGTGGTCAGGTCTGTCAGAAAAGCGACATCGACCACATGGAGCGGACCGTAGCCGAACCGCTCGCCCAGCGCTTCGAACCGCTCGTACCAGGCCTGGTCGATGGGGACCCAGTATTCGGCCATGGCCCGGAGGAAGAGCCGGAAGCCGAGATCTGGGCTGACCTGAGTGACGGCCAGCTCTAGCGCGGGGACCACGCCGGAGACCTCGTAGTGCCTACGTGTCATGGCTGACGCCGTCAGCCCGGGTCCCGCCACCAGGAGTTCGTCCAGCACGGCGCCGGTCAGTGAATCGTCGGCCGGTGCCGGGATGGCAACTACATAGGTCGCGTCCTCTATGCGGATCTGCTCAACGCAGATGTCCGCGATCTGACGCAACCAGTCACGTCCATCGATGCCAAGGTGTTCAAGGTCGTAGGTCCGGCCTGTCGCCGCATGCCACAGGGCAGTGAGCGCCCAATTGGGGAGCGGCGACTCCCGCAGCCGGATCACGTCCTCCAGGATCGCGTGTGCGGCCTTCGCGCCGCCGTCAACGCCGGCGTGGTCGACGACGACGTCGGCTGCAGTCTGCTCCCGCGCCCATTCCTGATGGAACCGGCTGGTGAGGCGGGTGAGACCGAAGTCAAGCTCCGAGTAACGCTCGACCATACCTGCTCCTCAGTTGGGGAAGGTCGAATAGACAATGTACCCGCGCGGATGTCCCGGCATCTTCTTCAGCAGCAAAGTGAATTTATTACCCGCTGGATAGGAAGAACCGTCGGCTACATACGTGGTGCCGAGCGAATTTTCGCCGAATTCGCCCGATATCGTGAATAGCGAGGTATCGGTTTTGGTGCGCATCCAGAGAGCGAATTTGTCTCTGGCCTTCTTGCTTTTGGCCAGGTAGCCAGCGAGGCCGTAGTCGGCCGCCTGCTGTGCGAGCTGCGCGTCGGTCCAGACGCTGTTGATGCCCAGTCTTGTTCCTATCGTCTTCGAGATGGCCAATCTGATGGATTCCGCCACCGTGGGGTTGACATGCTCTTTCAGTGTGTGGGCGGCGTCAGGGAACTTCGCCTCATCAGCGACCAGTTCGGTGCAGTTGTGGACCAGCAGATCCTGCCGCTGGGTGCCGCTCGTACGTACATAGAAGGTATGCAGCCCATCGACCGTCAGGTCGTAGACCATTTGTGGGGCGAGGCCAGCATTCTCGCGCACCGAACTGACTGCGTGGACAGACCCGTCCGCTGCCCGCAACAGGTCACCAACGTGCAGTTCCGAGGCGAAGATCCAGCCGCGCTCGACCACATACACCCGGTGCCCTGCAGTGCTGGTCAGGCTGCTTCCGCCGGAGAGGGCGACGTCGACCAGCCGCTCCGTGTTGTGTACGAAGGAGGCGGTTACCAGCTCCGGGCGCAGACCCCCGGTTGCCGGATCGGTCGCCATCAACCAGTCACCAGCGTGGACCGAGCTGATCGCCCGGTGTGAACCGTCAGCCATGAGGACTTGTGTGCCGCCCGGGAAGCTGTTCCTCGTACAAGCTGCGAAGGCGTCCTCGACAAGGTGAACTTCCTCATCGATCGCGGCCATCACTTTGGCGTCCAGGCTCAGGGTCCTGAGAGCCTTGTACGCGTCGGCGATACCGATGCCTGTGTGCAGTGCTGCGTCGAGCGCGCGAAGAAAGTCGGCGGCTTGGAGGACTTTTGTCTCCGGGACGAACCAGCTTGCTGTCCAGAGGCAATCCGAGACGCTGCCCTTTGCGCATTCCGTAATGTCCTGCACGAGCATAATCAAGAGGGCCTTGAAGATGTCCGGTTCGAGGAGCCAGAGCCCGTTCAGGAGCTCCTCGTCAGCGACGGAGACTATGTCCCACGTACTGAAGTGCTTGGTGACAACTTTGGTGGCCTCTTTGGTCGTACTACTGAGCCAGGTGCTGCTGCCGGCTGGGCAGGTAGCAGCAGTGACGTCGATAGGGGCCCCCGGATCGTCACAAAGGTAGAAGTCGATGGTCAGGTTGAAGTGCACCTTGTAGCTGACGTCACAGCCGCTGTTGCCCATCCCGAGGACACAGTCGTTCTGGGGTTTCGGATCCTCCAGGAACACGATCTTCTGTGTGGTGAACATGTTCGCGACGCCGGTAGCTCCGCCACGGCCGAGGTTGGCTTGGGACTGTGCGGTTTCGGCCCGGATCGCAGCCTGCTGTGCCTGTTCAGCGGCCTCGCGGGCGTTGGCCGCAGCCGTCTCGGCGGTCGTGGCGTCGCGTTCGGCTTGATCGGCGATTCCGCGTGCAGTGCTCGCGTCGCCTTCCGCTGCGGTGGCGGCGCTACGGGCGGAGGCGGCGTCGCTTTCGGCCGCGTCGGCTGAGTTGCGGGCCTGGCTGGCATATCCGCTTGCCGTATCGGACGCCGTCGCCGCTGCGGCCGCGTCGTCGGTGGCCTGTTGGTCGTACGCGACCGTGTGGGTTTCCGCTGTCACGGCGGCTTTCGCGGCGGCCGAGGCCTCTGCTGCGGAACTGCGTGCTTGCGTGAGGGATGTTGCCGCCCTGGAGGCGGAGGCGGCTGCTTCGGCTGCCGCGGTGGCGGCGGCCTTGGCGTCGGCGGAAGCGGCTGCTGCCAGGGCTGCGGCTTCGGTGGCGGCCTTCGCGGCCTGGCCGGCCTTGGCCTGGGCGAGTGCCTCTTGTTGCTGGGCTGCGGTCTTGGCGGCCTGGCCGCTGAGGACGGCCAAGCCGGCGGAGGCGTCAGTTTCCTTGTAGGGGGAGCCGAGTTCGATCGCGTCGTTGGCGGGTCTAATGACCTGTGTCGCCGAGTCGCGGGCGGCCAAGGCTGCTTGGGCAGTGGAGTATGCGAAGCCGGCGGTGCGTACCGCGTCGGCCGCTGCGGCGTTGGCCTCCAGTCGGGCGATGGCGGCATCGGCCTTCGCCGTGGTGGCCTGCGACTTCGCAGTATCGGCGTAGATCTTCGCCAATCGCACATTCTCAGCGGCGGCCGCAGATGCTGCGATCGCGTCCGCTGCGGCCGCATGCGCCTTCCTCACCGCGGCGTTGGTAATCGCCACGTCGCGCTGGGCAGCATCAGAGGCCGCCTTGGCGCGGGACGCTGCAGCCGTGGCGCGAGTGGCTGCTTCGCGCGCGTTGGAGGCGGCTGTCGTTGCTTCATCGGCAGCCGACCGAGCGTTGGTCGCAGCGGCGGTGGCATCATTCGCGGCGGTCCGCGCCTGGGTGGCGGCGGTCCTGGCTCCTGTGGCGGCGTCGGTGCCTTCTGCTGCGTCGGCGTACGCCTCCAATGCGTATGCTTTGGCCTCTGCACTGTCTCGATTGCCTTCGGCATCCACGGCGTGGTTGCGCGCCGTAATCGCCCTGCTCTCCGCCGCCACGGCCGCGTTCATCTTCTCGGTGGCCGTCGATCCTGCGGCCTGTGCGGTGCTCAGCGCGGTCGCCGCGACCTGGCGTTCGGACTGCGCTCGGGTATCAGCCGCAGTGGCCTTCGCCCGCTCGCTCTCGGCCAGTTCCTTCTGTGTTTTGGCGTTGTCACGCTCGGCCTCAGCGGTCAGCCGCTTCGCGTGCGCGTCGGCAGCCGCGTCTTTCGCGGTCTGCTCGGCGGCTTCGGCCTTGGCCTTGGCGGCCTTGGCCTTGACCGCGTTCGCGGCGGCCTTGGTGGCCTGCACCGCGGCACCGTCTGCGGCCGCCTTGGCCTGGGCCGCGGCCTCCTGGGCGGCGATCCGACGGAAGTCGGCCTGCGAGGCGTGCGCCTGCGTCTGGGCGAGAGCCATCAGCGTCTTGCTGTCAGCGGCAGATGCGAGGGTGGCGTTCGAGGCGGTCTCTGTTGCCTTGGCCACCGCCGTCGCGGCGGCGGCCGAGGCGCGGCTGACCTGGACAGCCTGCTGTCCATACATGAGTCCGCGCCCGCGGGGCAGCCCGGCTGCATCCGCGATGTTGTAAGCGGTCTGCTGAGCGGCTACAGCCGCGGCGGCTTGGATCTGCGCAGATCGTGCGGCCCGTGAGGCGACGTGGACGCGGCCCAGCGCCATGGCCTGCGCCTTGACGATGTCGGTCTTGACCTTGGCGAAGACCGCTGCGGCCGGGTACTGCAGGCCCGCACTGGCAGGGGTCTGCTTGAGCCAGTAGGCCTGCCAGTCCGCCAACCTGCTCGCGATGATCGACTGACCGAGGGCCTCGCCCATCGCTTGCGTGGCCACCTGCAGATCTGCTGAGGCCTGGGATTCCGCGCCCAGGATCGTGTCGCGCGGGACCCTTTGGCCGGCGAGCTCGTTCTGCCATTCGGTCGATGCCTGTGCCACCTCCGCGCCCAGCACCTGGTGCGGGTCAAAGGGGTTGGTGCTGGCGCAGGACGCAAAGCGGGCCTTCAGGCCCTCGACGTCGATCCGGAACTCCATCGAAGCCGGATCGGGCGCCGTGGCGGGGAAGCCGCCGTATTGCAGGAAGAGCCGGGCGTCGTCGGCGTACAGGTTCTTGGACGGCGCATCCGCCAGATCTTTCCAGGCCCGCCGGTCCTCGTAGGAGGCGGAACCGTCCCAGTCGTACTCGGCGTTGCCCAGGGCCCGAACTGCGTCTGCCGACTCCTTCCCGGCCTGCGGCATCAGATCCTCATGGAACAGGTCGTACTCGCTCTGCCAGAACCGGTCGGCGATCCAGCCCGACAGCCCGGTGGTGTTGAACGGATTGTCTTTCCACTCGATCCACTGGAACCCGGTGAAGGTGTAGCCATCTGGGGGCGGAGCGTTGAGGGACTTGTTCCACTCGTTGTAGCGGTAGTAGAGCTCGTCCACCTTGGCCGAGGCCCACACCTGATCCTTGTTGAAGGCAGTGTCCAGCGGCACCCCGTTGGAATAGTCGGTCCTGGCCGCCTGCAGGAGCTCTTCGTCTGTGCCCTTCAATCCACCACGGGCAACGTTCTTGAGCTCTTGGCCGCCCTTGCGCTGCACGAGATTGAGCGTGCACTGGGCTGCACGTACCTCTGCGGCATGGGCTGCGTTGAAAGCGGGCGCGTCCTCGGCGGCTCCGACCGGAGCAGTGCGAGCAAGCGGTTGGAGTTGGCCGCCGGTGAACGTCACCGCGGCGACGGTGGCCAGGGCCGTGGTGGTGATGAGCCTGCCCAACAGGCGTCTGGGCAGGCGGGGGAAGGGTGGCGCGTTGGTGCGCATGGGTGTGGGTCAGCCGATCTGCTGATGCTGCCCCGGGCGGTCGTCGGAGGACCAGGCCACAAGGCAGAGAAGTTTTGTGGGCCCGGACGTCAGAACAGGGTGTTGAAGGAGCTCCAACCGGAGGAGCCGATCTGCACCCGGGCGGCGAACGGGGCTGCGGAGTCACCCGTGCCCTTGAACAGCCACAGCGCCCCTGCGGCGTCGCTGGCGATCAGGTCGGCCTTGCCGTCACCGTCTTGGTCACCAGTGGAGATCAGGACGTTGTAGGTGTTCCATCCCGCGCTGACCGTCAGCCGGCCCGTGCACACCGCGTCGGTGACGGCGTTGCCGGAACCAGGGAAGAGAAACAACGTCCCGCCCGTGGAGCGGGTGATGAGGTCGGCTTTGCCGTCACCGGTGAAGTCCGCCCGCCCGATGATCCGGTCCATACCTTGGAAGCCGGTACCCAGTCGGACCTTCGCGGCCAGCACGCCGTCAGCCCCGGCCTGGTACAGCCACAGCACTCCCGAGGGCTCCCTGGCGATCAGGTCCGGCTGCGCGGCTCCGCCGAAGTTTCCTCCAGCGGCCAGCAGGTCGTACTGGTCCCACCCGCTGCCGAGCAGCTTGGTCTCCGTACCGCGCTCAGCGGTGTAATACAGCGCCCCGCCCATCCGGAAGTACAGGTCGCTCGCCCCTGCAGCGGAGACATTGTTCTGGACGATCGCGGTGGCGTTGCCGAACCCGCCGCCCAGATCCACCGCCGACCGGAAGCCTCCCGTCCCTGCGGGTTCGTAGTCGTACAGGTGCCCGTCAGCCCTGCGGCCGAACGCAGGAAACATCGGGGTGGTGGAAGTAGCGGCCTGAGCGGCAGGCCCTGCAGCCTGCGCGGACCCCCGGACGGCGGCCGGCGAAGACGCCGATGCCGCAACGGCCATGACGAGTACGGCGGCTGAAGCCAGACCGGAAGCACGGATCACCGCCCGGCGGATCGGGCGTTTGACGAAATTGAGCATGCGGACGAACGTCCTCACAAGCGGCACGAGAGCGGACATGCGCGCAGGCGCAGGCGCGACAGATCCGCCTGGCCACCCCCCACGGATGAACACACGCCAGGTCCACGACCATGGCCAACGCACACTATGGGAACTTGTGTTCGCTTGTGAAGACCGTGTGAGGGTGGCTTGCGACCGCTTGAGCCACTGCGTCCTGATTCGGCCCTGTCGCGCGCCCTACACCTGGTAGCGGTCCGCCGCGAAGAGGGTCAGGTTCTCCGCGACCCACTCCGAGGTGCGGCGCAGTCCCTCCTCCAGGGACACCCGCGGCTCCCATCCCGCCCACTGGCGCGCCCGGGAGTTGTCCGACAGCAGGCGCTGGACCTCGCTGCCCGAGGGGCGCAGGCGGGCCGGGTCGACGACGATCTCCGCTGTGCGGCCGGAGGCGGCGATCAAGGAGCGGGCGAGGTCGCCGATGGAGACCTCGCGGCCGGTGCCGAGGTTGACCACCTCGCCGAGGGCCCGGTCGCAGCCGGCCAGTGCCAGGAAGCCGGCGGCGGTGTCGGTGGCGTAGGTGAAGTCGCGGGTCGGCGCGAGGGATCCGAGGCGGATCTGCTCGGCGCCGGAGTGCAGTTGGGCCAGGATCGCCGGGATGACGGCACGCGCGGACTGCCGGGGGCCGTAGGTGTTGAAGGGCCGGACGACGGTGACGGGCAGCTCGAAGGAGTGGAAGTACGACAGCGCCGTCATGTCCGCGCCGATCTTCGAGGCGGAGTACGGGGACTGCGGCTGCAGCGGGTGGCTCTCGCTGATCGGCACGGTGAGCGCGCTGCCGTAGACCTCGCTGGTGGAGGTGTGGACGAGCCGGCGCACTCCGTGCCGCAGACAGGCCCCGGCGACGTTCTGGGTGCCGGCCACGTTCGTCTGCACATAGGCCTCGGGGGCCTGGTAGCTGTACGGGATGCCGATCAGCGCCGCGAGGTGGAAGACGGTGTCGCAGCCGTCGACGGCGTCCATGACGCGGCCCGCGTCGCGTACATCGCCGGCGAGCATCTCGACGGGGCTGTCCGGCCGCAGATAGCGGGCGAGGTGGCCGCGTTCGCCGTAGGGCTTGTAGTGCACCAGGGCGCGGACGTTCGCGCCGCGCTCGACCAGCAGGTCGACCAGGGTGCTGCCGATGAAGCCCTCGGCGCCGGTCACCAGGACGGTACGGCCGGTCCAGTCGACAGGGTTCAACGATGTGGTCACGGTCATGCGGCGTTCCTCAGTTCGAGAGTCTTGGCGGCGAGCAGGTCGGCCGCCCGGGCGTGGGTGCCGGGGTCGGCGGCGCCGCTCATCGCGGCGAGCCGGCGGGGGTCGCGCAGCAGCGGCTCGACGAGCGCGGCCAGCCGGTCGGCGGTCGCGTCGGCGTCGGGGAGCAGCACGGCGGCGCCGGCGTCGGACAGGACGCGGGCGTTGTGCGTCTGGTGGTCGCCGGGCGCGTGCGGATAGGGGACGAGCACGGCGGGCACCCCGGTCGTGGCCAGCTCGGCGATGGTCGCCGACCCGGCGCGGCAGATCACCAGGTCGGCCGCCGCGTAGGCGAGGTCCATCCGGTCCAGGTACGCGACGGCCTCGGCGACCGGGTTCCCGGCCAGCCGGGTCGTGGCCTCGGCCAGCGCGGCGGGGCCGGTCTTGATGAGCATCCGTACGTCGTTCCGGTCCCGCCAGCGCGCGGCGAGTCCGATGGCCGCCTCGGTCAGCCGGGTGGCGCCCAGGCTGCCGCCGTTGACGAGGACCAGCCGGGCCCCGGCCGGCACGCCCAGTTCGGCGCGGGCCCGGCCGCGCAGGGCGGCCCGGTCCAGGGTGGCCAGCGGCCCGGACAGCGGCATGCCCACGGTCTCCGCGGTAATGCCGGACGGCAGGTGCGCGCGGCTGCGGTCGAAGGCCAGCGCGATGTGCGGGGTGAGCCGGGCCGCGAACTGGTTGGCGCGGCCCGGCACCGCGTTGGACTCGTGGACCAGGCTCGGCAGCCCGGCCAGCCGCGCCCCGAGGATCACCGGCGCGCTGGGGTAGCCGCCCATTCCCACCGCGATCTGCGCGCCCTGCTCGCGCAGGATCGTCCGGCAGCGCACCGCCGAGCTCAGCAGCGCGGCGGGCAGCAGATAGCGGCGGGCGCCGAGCGACCGGTCGAACGGGATCATGTTGACCGTGTGCAGCCGGTAGCCGGCTTCCGGTATCAGCCGGGTCTCCAGCCCGCGTTCGGTGCCGACGAAGGTGACGACCGCCCGTGGATCGGCCCGGCGCAGTGCGTCGGCGAGCGCCAGTCCTGGATAGATGTGCCCACCGGTGCCGCCCGCCCCGATGACCACTGACAGTGGGATGTCCTGTGAGGTCCGCATGGCCGCAACGCTGACGGGACGGTCTAAGAGGGTTCTAAGAGCCCGGTTTGGGACCCTTGGGCCCATGGACACTGCACCACCGCCCGCCCGCATCCTCGTCGTGGACGACGAACCCGAGGTACGCGCCGCCGTCGAGGACGGCCTCACCGTCGAGGGCTACGCGGTGCGCGGGGCCGCCGACGGGCTCGCCGCGCTGTCGGAGGTGGCGGCCTGGCAGCCGGACGCGATCGTGCTGGACGTGATGATGCCGGTGCTCGACGGGCTGGCGGTCTGCCGGCGGCTGCGCGGGCTGGGCGACCGTACGCCCGTCCTCGTCCTCACGGCGCTCGACTCGGTGAGCGAGCGGGTCGACGGCCTGGACGCGGGCGCCGACGACTACCTCGTCAAGCCCTTCGCCCTGGACGAACTGCTGGCCCGGCTAAGGGCGTTGCTGCGCCGGGCAGCATCGGGAGGCGGCGAGGAACCGGAACTGTCGTACGCGGACCTGGTCGTCCAGCCCGTCACCCGCACCGGCAGCAGGGGCGGCCGCCCGCTGGAGTTCAGCCGTACCGAGTTCGCGCTGCTGGAGCTGCTGATGCGGCATCCGGGGCAGGCACTGCCGCGCGAGGTGATCCTGGAGCGGGTCTGGGGCCATGACTTCGGCCCGGACTCCAACTCGCTGGCCGTCTACATCGGTTATCTGCGGCGGAAGCTGGAGGCGGGCGGCGAGCCGCGGCTGGTGCAGACCGTGCACGGTGTCGGCTACCGGCTGGACCTCGGATGACGGGGACCCGCGGGATGGCGCGCTGGCGCCGGCACCGGCCGCTGCGCACCCGGCTGGCGGTCGCGGCGTCCGCCGCCGTCGCCCTGGTCGCGGTCGGGGTCTGCGCGGCGGCGTTCTTCGTCATCCGCTACGAACTCGTCCACCAACTGGATCTGCATCTCACCCAGTCGGCGACGCTGGTCAAGCAGCAGCACCGCGGCGAGAGTCCGCAGGTGGTGGCCGGGGAGTGCGTGTTCCTGTCGGCGCCCGCCTGCTCGCAGATCGTCCCGGCGGACCCGGCGGCCGACCCGCGGGAGCCGTACCCACTGCCGGTCTCGGCGCCGGTGCGGGAGGTCGCGGCCGGCGACCGTCCGGCGTACTTCAGCAACGTCACGCTGTCCGGGCATCCGGCGCGGATGTTCACCAGCGGCTTCGGCGGTGGCCGGGCGCTGCAGGTGGCGGTGCGGTCCGACACCGTCGAGCAGGGCGTCCGGCAGGCCGCCTGGCTGCTGGCGGGCGTCGGCGGCACGGGGGTGCTGCTCGCCGCCCTCCTCGGCTACTGGGTCTCCCGGACGGGACTGGCGCCGGTCGCCCGGCTGACGGCCACGGCGGAACGGATCGCCGCCACCCGGGACGCCCGGCACCGGATCGAGATCCCGGCCGGTCCCGAACACCGCCAGGACGAGGTCACCCGGCTCGCCACCGCCTTCAACACCATGCTCGGCGAGCTGGAGCAGTCCGTCGCGGCGCAGCGCCGGCTGGTAGCCGACGCCTCGCACGAGTTGCGCACACCGCTCACCGCACTGCGCACCAACGCCGACCTGCTGGCGCGCGCCGACCGGCTCACCGACACCCAGCGGGACCGCGCCTCCGGCGCCCTGCAGCGGCAGCTGCGCGAGGTCACCCAGCTCGTCAACGACCTGATCGAGCTGGCACGGGACGAGGAACCGCTGCCGCTGGTCGAGGACGTGGGCCTCGCCGACCTGGCGGGCCATGCCGTACGGGCCGCCCGCGGCCACTGGCCCGACGTCCCCTTCACCCTGGCCACGGACCCGGCCGCCGCCCCGGCGCACGTGCCCGGCGTCCCGGCCCGGCTCAGCCGGCTGCTGACCAACCTCCTGGACAACGCGGCCAAGTTCAGCCCGCCGGGAGCCCCGGTCGAGGTCGCTCTGACCCGGACCGGTTCCGGCCCACGTCGCGATGAGATGGTGGAGCTGACCGTCCGCGACCACGGGCCGGGGATCGCCCCGCAGGACGCCCCGTACGTCTTCGACCGCTTCTACCGCGCGGACTCCGCCCGCGCGCTGCCCGGCTCCGGCCTCGGTCTCGCCATGGCCCGGCAGATCGCCCACGCCCACGGCGCCACCATCACCGCGGAACCGGCACCGGGCGGCGGCGCCCTGTTCCGGGTGAGCTTCCAGGACCACCCATCGGGTAAGTCCTAGAGAGTGTCGGAGGCGGAGGTTCCGTCCGGCTCCTCCGCGAACGCGTCGAACTCCCCCGCCTTGACGCCCTTCACGAACGCCTCCCACTTGGCGGGGCTGGTGACGGCCACGATCTCCGGCTCGTCCGTCTCGCGGATGTAGATCATCCCGTCGTCGCCGACGGTCGCCTCAAGTGCCACGGGCTGCGCCTTTCGGTGGTGCGGTGCGGTGCGGTGTGATGCGGTGCGCTGCGTGATGCGGTGCGCTGCATGATGCGGTGCGCTGCGAAGCGTCATCGTCACCCGCCCACCCGGGCGCACGCAACGGCGCGGAGCCGTCGCGTGCGCCACCGGTTCGGGAACCGGTCCCGGAACCGGCCTCAGAAGCGGGCCGGCTCGGTGTACGTGCCCCACTCCTCGCGCAGGACACCGCAGATCTCGCCGAGGGTGGCCTCGGCGCGGGCCGCCGCGAGCATCGGGACGATCATGTTCGAGCCGTCCCGGGCCGCGGCGAGCATGGCGGCGAGGGCGTCCTGGACGGCGCTGTCGTCGCGGGCCGCCTTGCGGGCGGCCAGCACGCGCACCTGCTCGCGCTCGACCTCGTGGCTGACCCGGAGGATCTCCAGGTCGCCGGTGACCGAGCCGTGGTGGCAGTTGACGCCGACGACGCGCTTCTCGCCCTTCTCCAGGGCGCGCTGGTACTGGAAGGCCGACTCGGCGGTCTCGCCGGTGAAGTAGCCGTCCTCGATACCGCGCAGGATGCCGCTGGTGATCGGGCCGACGGAGTGCTTACCGCTGGGGACCGCCTTCGCGCCGAGCGCCCTGATCTTGTCGAAGATCTTCTCGGCGTCGGCCTCGATCCGGTCGGTGAGGGCCTCGACGTACCAGGAGCCGCCCAGCGGGTCGGCCACGTTCGCGACGCCGGTCTCCTCCATCAGGACCTGCTGGGTGCGCAGCGCGATCTCCGCGGCCTGCTCGCTCGGCAGCGCGAGGGTCTCGTCGAGGGCGTTGGTGTGCAGGGAGTTGGTGCCGCCCAGGACGGCGGCCAGCGCCTCCACGGCGGTGCGTACGACGTTGTTGTAGGGCTGCTGGGCGGTGAGCGAGACGCCCGCGGTCTGGGTGTGGAACCGCAGCCACTGCGCCTTGTCGGTCTTGGCGCCGTACTCGTCGCGCATCCAGCGCGCCCAGATGCGGCGGGCGGCGCGGAACTTGGCGATCTCCTCGAAGAAGTCGAGGTGCGCGTCGAAGAAGAACGACAGGCCGGGGGCGAACGCGTCGACGTCCATTCCGCGCGACAGCCCCAGCTCGACGTACCCGAAGCCGTCGGCGAGGGTGTACGCGAGCTCCTGCGCGGCCGTGGAGCCGGCCTCGCGGATGTGGTAGCCGGAGACGGAGAGCGGCTTGTACGCGGGGATGCCCGTCGCGCAGTGCTCCATGAGGTCGCCGATGAGGCGCAGATGGGGCTCGGGAGAGAAGAGCCACTCCTTCTGCGCGATGTACTCCTTGAAGATGTCGGTCTGCAGCGTGCCGTTGAGCAGGGCCGGGTCGACGCCCTGCCGCTCGGCGGCGACCAGGTACATGCAGAAGACCGGGACGGCCGGGCCGGAGATCGTCATCGAGGTGGTGACGTCGCCGAGCGGGATGCCCGCGAAGAGCACCTCCATGTCGGCGGCCGAGTCGATGGCGACACCGCAGTGGCCGACCTCGCCCAGCGCCATGCCGTCGTCGGAGTCGCGGCCCATCAGGGTCGGCATGTCGAAGGCGACGGAGAGACCGCCACCGCCGGCCTCCAGGATCATCTTGTAGCGCTCGTTGGTCTGCTCGGCGTTGCCGAAGCCGGCGAACTGCCGGATCGTCCACGTACGGCCCCGGTACCCGGTCGGGTGCAGACCGCGGGTGAACGGGTACTCGCCGGGCCATCCGATCCGCTCGAAGCCGTCCACGGTGTCGCCGGGGGCGGGCCCGTACACGGGCTCGACCGGATCCCCGGAGAGCGTGGTGAAGTCCGCGTCCCGCTTACGAGCCGCGTCGTACCGGGCCTGCCAGCGCTGGCGGCCCTCTTCGATGCCTTCGGCGTCCATACCCTCGAATTTACTAGGACGTCCTAGTAAATGTCGATGGCAAACCGCCCACCCCTTGTGGGAAGGGCGGTGCGATGCGTCACGTGCGATGCGTCACACACCGTGCGTCACCCCTCAGGTCACCCTGTGGGCCACCCCTGAGGCAGCCACTGTGCGTCACGTCCAAGGTGTCACACGACGGGCGTCAGGCCTGCGCGGGCTCGCCGTTCGCGGTGACGACCAGCGGGGCCACCTCGCGCGTCACGTTGCGCTCGACGAAGAAGGCGGCGGTCGGGATCGTGCCCGCCAGCAGCACCCAGGCCAGCTTGCCCAGCGGCCACTTCGCCTTGGAGCCCAGGTCGAAGGCGAACACCACGTAGACCACGTAGAGCCAGCCGTGGGCGATCCCGACGGCGGTGACGAAGCCGGCCGCCCCGTTCATGTCGAGGAGGTACTTCGCGATCACGCCCAGCGTGAGGAGGACCAGCAGGACGCCGGTCACATAGGCCATCACGCGGTAGCGGGTCAGCGTCCCTTGTTTCATGGCATTGAGCGTAACCGGTGCGATTCCGGCGCCTTCACGCCCCTCCTCGAACGCCGGCCCGCTTCAGTGCCCGTCCTCGAACGCCGGCCCGCTTCAGTGCCCGTCCTCGAAGTCGCCAGCGGCTATCCGCAGCGGGCGCAGCGACGCGAAGATCTCGCCGCACTCCTCGGCGTCGTAGACACCGAGGCCGAAGTCCATCGCCATCAGGTCCCGGGTGGCCGCGTCGACGACCTCGCGGCCCTTGTCGGTGATGGAGGCGAGGGTGCCGCGTCCGTCGTTCGGGTTGGGCCGCTTGGCGACCAGGCCGGAGCCGACGAGGCGGTCCACGGTGTTGGTGACCGACGTGGGGTGCACCATCAGCCGCTCGCCGATCTTCGACATCGGCAGTTCGCCGGCCTTGCTGAAGGTGAGCAGCACCAGCGCCTCGTACCGGGCGAAGGTCAGCCCGTACGGCTTGACGACGGCGTCCACCTGGCCCAGCAGGATCTGCTGGGCCCGCATGATCGAGGTGATGGCGCCCATCGACGGGACGCGTCCCCAGCGCTGGGTCCACAGCTCGTCGGCGCGGGCGATGGGGTCGAAGGGCAGGCTCAGGGGCTTCGGCACGCCGATGAGCCTACCCGTCGGTCACATAGTGGGAGGGGCTGTCTCGTCCATCGGAACCGGAGACACCCGGGCCGGTTCGGGAACGGGTTCGAGCACAGGCTCGGTGACCGGTTCGGGAACGGGCCCGGGGACGGATTCCGGGGCGGGTCAGGACAGGGCGCTCAGCTTGGCCCACGCCTCGGCGGTGAGGTTCCAGTCGCCGTAGCCGTTGCCCTTGTCGACGGTGGCGCGGGTCGATCCGGCGACCTCGACGACATCACCGCGGACGGCCTTGTCGAAGAACCACTTGGCGTCCGCGTCCGACATCCCGACGCAGCCGTGGCTGGTGTTCGCCTTGCCCATGTTGGCGTCGTTCCACGGAGCGGCGTGGACGAAGGTGCCCGAAGTGGTCAGGTGCACCGCCATCTTGACGTCCTTGTCGTAGAAGTCCGCGGCGTCCTTGTTGGTGGCGATGCCGACGGACGCCGACGTCATCTTGATCGTGGACTCCTTGCTGAGCACGACCATGCGGCCGTTCCAGGTCGGGAAGTCGCTCTTGCCCGCCGAGACGTTGATGACCTTGATGGTCTTGCCGTCCTCGGTGACCGTCATCTTCTTGGCGCCGATGTCGACCTTGGAGACCCGGGCGGTGCCGATGGTGAAGGTGGAGGTGACATCGCGGCGCAGGTAGCGGCCGCCGCCGGTGTCGAGGCCGCTGAGCTTGGCCGTCATCGTGACCTTGGTGCCCTTGGCCCAGTAGGCGGCCGGGCGCCAGTCGGCGCGCTGGGTGCCGGTCAGCGGGTCGGTGATCCAGCCCCAGCTGCCCTGCACGGCGGGCGTCGTCGTCACGGACAGCTGCTTCTCGACGGCCGCGCGGTTGGTGACCGGCTTGTCGAAGGCGATGGAGACCGGCTGGCCCACGCCGACCACCGCGTTGCCCACCGGGGTGACGGTGACGCCGTTGGTCTTGGCCGCGGCCAGCGTGGTGAAGGTGCTGGTCTGTTCCTTCTGCGCGCCGGACTTGTCGGCCGCGGTGACCTTCACCGTGTAGGCGGTGCCGGGGGTCATCGTGCGGTCGGACTGCCAGCTGTGCTTGGCGGCGTCCAGCTTGCCGGTGACCGCCACGGCCTCTACGCCGTCGTTGCTCTTGGCCGCGGCGGTGACGGTCACCGCGCCGATGGTGCCCTCGGTCAGCGACACCTTCACCGGGCTGCCGGGGTCGACCCCGGTCTTGCCGTTGGCGGGCGACACGGTGACCGGCACGGCCGCCGGAGCGCCGGCGCCGCCCTTGTCGCTGCCGCCCTTGGCGTTGTCACCGCCACCGCCGCCGCCACAGGCGGTGAGCGCGACGGCCAGCAGGGCCGGCACGGCCAGGGCACGTATACGGGAGAAGGGAATGCGGGACGTTCGTATGGGTGTCACGGGAAATGTCCTCATCAGCAGCGGTCAGGAGAAGTCGAAGGGAAGTAGCCCGGCGGGAACTTCGCATCGGGTGGCGGGTCCGCCGGGACCCCGCCCCCGGTCGCCTGGTCGACGCCGCCGCCGACCGAGCCCCCGGCGAATGCGGAAGACGGAGAAGTACTGGGGGTGCCGGGGGTGGCCGGGGTGGAAGGAGTGGACGGGGGAGCGAGCCGCTCGAGGGACCGCGCCATGCACTGCACCGGCGCCCCGTCGAAGTACGGCGTATTCGGGCCCTTGCTCACCGGCATGACCACCTGGAGCACCGACACGTACCGGCCCCGGTTCGCCAGCCACACCTGGTTCATCTGGCCGCCCTGCTTCGTTGCCGCGTAGACGCGGAACACGGTCTCCATGGTTCCCCTCTCCTTCCCAGTGTAGGCAGCAACAAGTCCGCATTTGCCCAATTCGTCACGCATGCGGTTCAGTTCGGCAGCGGCCTTGGCCTCGTTGCTGAGAGCGTGGATCGCGTACCGCGCGCTGCTGTTCTCGTTCCCCTGAAAGAAACGGACACTCGCCGAGGCCGGATCGTACAGCGCCGCTCCGCAGTGCATGAGCGGGATCTTCGCCGAGACATCCCCCGCGACGGTGCGCCAGTGCCAGTAGGAGTCCCCGGGCAGCGCGGTCGGCGGGAGCAGTTCACCGGTCAGCAGGTCGGTCGGCAGCGGGTCCGGCGAGGAGGAGCCACCGACCGCCGGGGTCTGCGCGCCGTTCTCCAGCCGCGGCAGGACCGCCCAACTGCCGACGGCCAGCGCGGCCGCGGCCACCACGGCCACCGCGCCCACCCGGCGCCGGGCACGGCGGCGCTCCCCCCGCCTGCGGACATCGGCGGGACGGGCGAGGACGATCAGCGGCTCGGTGTCGCGAGCCAGGTCCCGGAGGCGGTCGTCGAGCGGGTCAGCCATGGAGGGGCACCTCCTCTTCCTCGGTCAGCCGGTCGCCCAGCGCCTTGCGTGCGCGGCTGAGCCGGGTTCGTACCGCCGCGTTGGACACTCCGGTCTCCCGGGCGACCTCCTCGATCGGCAGGTCCATCAAATGGTGCAGCACGACGGCCGTGCGCTGCTCCGCGCCGAGCTCGCGCAGAGCGGCGATCAGAGCCACCCGGTCGGGTGCCAGTGCGGGCGCGTCCGACGGAACCCCGTACCTGAAGTGTGCCCGTACCCGGTTGCGGGTCTTGCGCCACGTGCTCACCGCCAGCCGCAGAGCCACCGTCCGCACCCACGGCGTCGGGTCCCCCTCGGCCGTGAGCTTCGCCCACCGCTGCCACGCGCGGGCATACGCCTCCTGCACGGCGTCCTCGGCCTCGCCGAGATCGCCGGTCACCGCGTACACCGCGGCCACCAGGCGTTTCGCGGTGACGGCGTAGAACTCGTCGAAGTCGTTCTGCGGCGTCGCGCCCGGGCTCACACCCACCCCGGAGGCGCGTGTGTCGTACGGATGTTCAATGTCCCTCCCGCTACGTACACGCACGGCGGGCCCGAAAGGTGACAACGAAATCAGGAAAACTTTTCAGCGACCGGGCAGCCGCCGCAGGAGCGGGGCGGCCAGCGACCGCACTTCGGTCAGCCGCAACGGGCCCGCCAGGGCCAGGACGGAGCAGCCGAGCGCGACGCCGCCGAGCAGCAGTCCGGCGCTGTCCCCGGCGAAGCCGGTGCCGAGCAGCCGCCCGCTGCCCTGGGCGATCCCGTACGCGGCGGCCGCGCCCGGCAGGCACGCGACGGCCAGCCGGACATGCGTGCCCAGGACGGCGGGCCGCCAGTTCAGCCGCCGGCGCAGCACCCAGGTCGTGCACGCCAGTCCGGCGCAGCAGGCGATCGCGTATCCGCCCGCCATGCCGGCCACGGCCCAGCGGGCGGGCAGCAGGGTGTACGAGGCGACGGCGAGCCCGGCGTTGACGGCGGCGATGACGACGTTGAGGAAGAAGGGCGTACGGGTGTCGCCGAGCGCGTAGAAGCCGCGGGCCAGCAGGTACTGGCCGGCGAAGGCCGGCAGGCCGAGGGCGAACGCCATCAGGATCCAGGCGATGGCCTGGGCGTCCGCGTCGGTGGTGCGGCCGTGCTGGAAGACGACCCCGGTGATCTGCGGGCCGAGCGCCAGGAAGGCCAGCACCGCCGGCACGATCGCGGCGGCCGAACCGCGCAGCCCGTACGACAGGTCGGCGCCGATCCGCGCGTGGTCGCCCTCGGTGGCGGCCCGGCTCATCCGCGGCAGCAGGGCGGTGACGAGGGAGACGGTGATGATCCCCTGGGGCACGACCCACAGCAGATAGGCGTTGCTGTAGGCGGCGAAGCCGACACCCACCGGACTGCCGCCGGCCAGCGCGTGGGCACCGGCCGAGGTGGCGAGCCGGGTGACGACCCAGTACGCGATCTGGTTGACGAAGACCAGCAGCAGCGTCCACCCGGCGGCCCGCATGGGCTGCATGAGCCCGGAGCCGCGCCAGTCGAAACGGGGCCGCCAGCGGAATCCGGCGCGGCGCAGGGCCGGGATCAGCGCCAGGGCCTGCACGGCGATGCCCGCGGTGGAGCCGAGCCCGAGGAGCAGCGCGTTGGCGTCGCTCATGGTGCCGGCGGCGGTCGTGTCGTGCGCGACCGCGAGGTACAGGCCGAACACCGCGATGACGACGACGTTGTTGAGGACCGGCGACCACATCATGGCGCCGAACCGGTCGCGGGCGGTGAGGATCTGGCCGAGCAGGGTGAAGACGCCGTAGAAGAGGATCTGCGGCAGGCAGTACCGGGCGAGCGCGATCGTCAGGTCGCGCTGGCCGCTGGTGAAGTCCGGCCCGTACGCGCTGACCAGCCAGGGGGCGGCGAGCGCCGCCCCGGCCGTGATCACCAGCAGCGCGGCCAGGCAGACGGTGAGCAGCCGGTCGGTGTAGGCGGCGCCGCCGTCGGCGTGCTCCTTGGCGGCGCGCACCAGCTGCGGGACGAACACCGAGTTCAGCGCCCCGCCGATGAGCATGATGTACAGGATGTTCGGGACGGTGTTCGCGACGCTGAACGCGTCACCGAGCAGGGTGGTGCCGAGGGCGGCGGTGATGATGCCGCTGCGCACGAAACCGGTGGCGCGCGAGGCGAGCGAGCCCAGCGCCATGACGCTGCCGCTGCGTTTCAGCGAGGCGGCGGTGTCGGTCGTGGTGGAAGCGGCGGCGGGTTCCGTGGGAGCGGGAGGGGCCGCGGCCTCCGGCGGGCAGGGACCGCCGAAGGGGGCGCCGCGCACCGCGTCCTGACCGCCGGGATCGCCGGTCCCCGCGTCACTGCCCACTGCTGATGTCACCCGTTGTGCTCCCCGGCCGGTCGCGGCCGTCGGCCGCGCAGACGCCGAAGTCTGCCCGTCCTGGGGCCGCTTGGGAAACCGGTGCGCGCTGTCGCGAACATCTCTGTCACATAGCGGTCCCGTCGGGCGTGAGACAGGTGAGCGGGCCATCAGGCCCACCGCACCGCGGAGGACGAGCCTTGACGATGACCACCCACCAGGACGCCGCCCGCAACGCCTTCCCCGGCCCGGCGGCACGGCTGCGACTGCGTCCCGTCACGGAGGACGAGCACCTGGAGTTCGTGCGGCGGCGCGGCCCGCGCGCGGTCAGTTTCCTGCAGAGCCCCTCCTGGGCCCGGGTCAAACCGGGCTGGTCGGCCGAGAGTCTGGGCTGGTTCGACGACACCGGGGCGATGGTCGGCTCTGCGCTGGTGCTGTACCGGCAGCTGCCCGGCACCCGGAGATCGTTCGCGTACCTCCCGGAGGGCCCGGTGCTGGACTGGTCCGCGCCGGACCTGGACCGCTGGCTGGAGCCGCTGCTGGACCATCTGCGGGGCACCGGGGCCTTCGCCGTACGGATGGGGCCGCCGCTGCCGTACCGGCGGTGGTCGGCGCGCACCCTCAAGGACGCGGTGGCGCCCGGCCGCCGGATGGGCGACGTCCTGCCGGACCTGGTGGACCCGCTGGGGGCGGCGGTCGCGGACCGGCTGCGCGAGGCGGGCTGGCGGCGCGGCGGCGAGGACGGCGCCAACGGGGACGCCCAGCCCCGGCTGATCTTCGAGATACCGCTGGCGGGCCGCGGCCTGGACGACCTGTGGACCGGGCTGAACCAGGAGTGGCGGCGGAACGTCAAGAAGGCCGCCAAGGCGGGGGTGGAGACCGCGGTCGGGGGCCTGGAGGAGCTGGCGGCCTTCCATGAGCTGCTGGGCGTCACCGAGCAGCGCGACGGCTTCCGGCTGGGGCGCGATCTGGCCTACTACCGGCGCCAGTACGAGGTGCTGAACGCGGAACGGCCGGGCGCCATGCGGCTCTACACCGCCCGCCACGGCGGCGAGATCCTCGCCGCGCACACCCTGCTCGTCTCACCGGACGGGTCCCGGGTCTGGTACCAGACGGGTGCCTCCGCCGATCACCGCCGCGAGGTGCGGCCGAGCAACGCGCTGCAGTGGCGGATGCTCTGCGACGCGCACGTGCTGGGCGCGTCCGTGTACGACATGCGGGGCGTACCGGACAGCCTGGACCCGGAGGCGCGCTCGTTCGGCCTGTTGCGCTGGAAGCTCGGTACGGGCGGCGAGGCGGTGGAGACGCTCGGCGAGTGGGAGCTGCCGCTCCAGGGCGCGGTCAACAAGACCTTGCACCGGGCGATGAACGCGTACCTGGCGCGGCGCTGAACGTGTACCTGGGCGCCGCTGAACCGTACGGCGCCGCGGCCGGGTGCCGCCCCCAGGACGGGGCCGCAGCGCGCCGCCGGCCGGCCCGGAACCGGCCGCTGCCCGCCCGGTGTTACGCGCGTCGACCAGCGGCAAAGGGGAGTCCGTCCTCAGACCGCCTCCACCACGCCGCGGCCGGTCGCCGCCACGGAGCGCAGCACCAGCAGCGTGCTCACCAGACCGAGCATCCCGGCCCCGGCGATCACGGCGTACGGCGGGGCCACCTCGGCGATCGCGCCGCCGATCGTCATGCCCAGGCCCTGGAGCGTCATCATGCCCGCGCCCAGCAACGACATCGCCTGGCCGCGCATCTCCTCCGGCACCGCCTCGACGAACCACTTGTCCATACCGAGCGCGTAGGCGGAACACAGCCCCACCACCAGCATGATGCCGATCGCCACCGGCAGCGGCGGGTGGAAGGCGAACAGCGCCATCGGCACCAGGGCCAGACCGGCGAGCGGCATCGCGATCCAGGTGCGCGCGGCCGGCGAGAGCAGCGTGCCGGCCGCCAGCTCGCTGACCACCGTTCCGGCCGGCATCGCCGCCAGCAGCAGCCCGACCCCGGCGGAACCGGCGCCGGCCGCGGCGGCGAACGGTGTCGCCAGCCCCTCGGCCACCGCGAAGAACATCGGCGGCACCCACCACCACAGCAGCAGCGCCCGGATCCTGCGGTGGCTCAGCAGCTGGCGGGCGCCGAGCAGCGACTGCCGCATCATCGAGCCGCTGCCGGTGACCCGTGCGGGACGGTTCAGGGTGCCGAGGCGCAGCAGCGCGGCCGAGCAGAGGAAGGTCCCGACGGCCACGGTGAGCGCGGCGCGCGGTGACAGCACCACCAGCACCAGGCCGCCGATCCCGAACCCGACGATCTGCGCGCTCTGCGAGACGATCCGCAGCAGGGAACGGCCCAGGACGTACGCATCGCCCTCCAGGATGTCCGCGAGGCTCGCGGCCCGCGTCCCCTGGAAGAGCGGCGTGATCATCGCGAGGACCGCCCGCAGCAGGAACAGCAGCGCCAGCGGGGTGAACGGCAGCGCCAGGACTCCGACGCAGGCCGCGCAGAGCAGGTCGCACGTCACGAGCACCCGGCGGGCCGGATACCGGTCGGAGACCCCCGAGAGCAGCACCCCGCTGAGCGCGTACGGCAGCATGCCGAGCGCGAAGATCAGAGACGTCAGCAACGGGGACCCGGTGCGCTGGAACACCAGCACCGCCAGTGCGACCTCGGCGAAGAAACTGCCGAACATGGACAGTACGTGTGCGGCGAAGATCGGCCGGAACTCACGGACCGCGAACACCGTGCGATATCCGACGGGCTGCGGCTCGACGGGATCGGCCGTCGTCCCCGCTGTCCCGTCGCACGTCGGCTCGTCACTTTTCTGAAGTCCCGAGTCTGAGTTTTCCGTTGTCATGGACGCAGCCTGGCGGACATCGGGACATGGCTTCTACAGTTTCGGCTGAAAACGAAACTTGGGAGAGATCATGCCGTTCCACATGCACTTCACGGCCGACGATCTGCTGTCCTCCCGGTTCGCGATCTCACCGCTCTGGGAGACCCAGGAGGCGATCCGCACCCTCCGGACACCGGCGCGCCAGGGGTACCACCTGCCGTGGCTGCGACAGGTCCGGTCGGTGGCCCGCGGGCTCGACCTCAGCCCGTTCGAGCTGGTGATGCCGCGGCGCGGCCACAACCCGGATTTCCTGTGCCCGCCGCCCGACGGGGTCTTCGCCACGATCGACGAGGAGCTGGCCCGGGTCCGCGGCACCGACCCCGCCGTGGCCCACGCGGACCTGGCCGGGGCGCTGGCGGCGGCTCCGGGCGCCGACGACGACGAGCGGGTCCGGGCGCTGCTCGACGACCCGGCGCGCACGGTGGACGAGCTCGCGGAACTGATGGCCCGGGTCTGGGACACGCTCCTCGCCCCGTTCTGGCCCCGGATGCGCGCCGTACTGGAGGCCGATGTGGCCTTCCACTCCCGCCGGCTGGCCGACGGCGGCCCGGAGCGGCTCTTCGCCGATCTGCACCCGAAGGTGAGCTGGTCGGACGGCACGCTCACGGTGGACCAGCGGGCCGAGCACGTCAGGACGCTGGGCGGCGAGGGTCTGCTGCTGGTGCCGAGCGTCTTCGTCCGGCCGGACGTGGTGAGCGGCTTCGACCCGCCCTGGCAGGCCACGATGGTCTACCCGGCGCGCGGCACCGCCACCCTGTGGACCGTGCCGGGCCCCGCGCCCGCCGAGCCGCTGATCCGGCTGCTGGGCCCCAACCGGGCGGCGATCCTCACCAACCTCGACGCGCCCGCGACCACCAGCGGGCTCGCCCGCCGCCACGACCTGGCGCTGTCGTCCGTCTCGGCCCATCTGTCGGTACTGCGCGACGCGGGCCTGCTCACCTCGCACCGCGACGGCCACCGGGTGCTGTACGAAAGGACCCCGCTCGGCCTCACCCTGGCCACGGGCGGGGGGTAGCGGCGCCCCTCAGCTCCCAGCGTCCCTCAGCTCCCGGCGGCGGGGTCCGTGCCGGGATCCGCGGCGGAGTCCGCAGCGGGGGCGAGGTACCGCTCGACGGTCTCGACCTTCGACGTCATCCCGTCCGTCACGCCGGGCCGGATGTCGGCCTTCAGCACGAGGGAGACGCGCGGCGCACGGGCCTCGACGGCGGCGACGGCGCGCTTGACGACGTCCATCACCTCGTCCCACTCGCCCTCGATGGAGGTGAACATCGCATCGGTGCGGTTCGGGAGACCGGACTCCCGGACGACGCGGACGGCGTCGGCGACGTACTCGCCCACGTCCTCGCCGACGCCCAGCGGGGAGACCGAGAAGGCGACGATCACGCGACGACGCCTTCCTGGCGGGCACGGGCGGCGATGATCTCCGACTCGGCCTCGCGGCGCAGCATGCGCTCGGCGAAGAAACCGCCGGTGGGGAGCACGGACAGCACCGCGTAGAGCGCGCCGCGGCCCAGCGTCCACTTGGCCCGGTACCAGGCCAGGGCCCACAGGACGACATAGAGGACGAACAGCACTCCGTGGACCATGCCCATGACCGGGACGGCGTTGAAGTCGGTGGTGCGCTTCAGGATCGAGCAGAGCAGCAGCAGGAGGAAGGAGACCGCCTCGGGGGCGGAGACCAGGCGGAGCCGGCGCAGGGCGGAGGCGGTCTTGATGTCCACGGATTCCTCATCATCGACGGGGGCGGTTCTTGTGAACGTGATCACAAAGCCCGTCCATTATCGCCGCCTCCTCCCCCGGACCCCGCCCCGGGGGTCGAGAACCGCACGGAGGGCGATAGCGTCCCCCTCCACGTAGAACACGTGAATGACACCGACGGACGACAACAAACGGGGGAACGGGACCCATGAAGTTCGACTGGGACCGGCGCCACTGCTCGCGCCGGGGCCACATCACCTACGCGCCGGACGAACGCCATCTGCGCGAGCGGCTGCACGCCACCACGTCCGTCGGCGAGGTCTGGCGCTGTCTGCGCTGCGGTGACTTCGCGCTGGGCGAGCCGCACGGCTCGGGGCCGGCCGACCAGGCGCCCGAGGTACCGCGCGGGCGGGCGCTGCGCGATCTGTTCATCCTGCGGTTCCTGGCGGTCGAGCGGCTGGTTCGCGGTGTCTTCATCGTGCTCGCCGCGTGGGCGGTGTGGAGGTTCAGCAACTCCCAGGACTCCGTCCGCAAGCTCTTCGAGGACCAGCTCTCGGTCTTCGGCCCGGTCGCCAAGCACTTCCACTACGACCTGGACCACTCCCCGGTCGTCGACACCATCCGCAAGACCTTCGACTACAAGCACTCGACGCTGGTGATCGTCGCCGTCGCGCTGCTCGTGTACGCGCTGATCGAGATCGTCGAGGCGTTCGGGCTCTGGTGGGGCAAGCGCTGGGCGGAGTACCTGACGGTCGTCGCCACCGCCGCGTTCCTGCCGCTGGAGGTCTACGAGCTGACCGAGAAGGTCAGCTGGGTCAAGATCGCGACGCTGACGCTCAACGTGCTGGCGGTGCTGTGGATCGCGCTGTCGAAGCGGCTGTTCGGGCTGCGCGGCGGCGTCGAGGCGTTCGAGGCCGAGCGCCGTGGCGCTTCGCTGCTGGAGGTCGAGGTCGCCGCCGGGGAAGAGCCTGTTCGCCCGATTCCGGTGACGGCTCCCGCACGGACGGATAGCGTCTGACCGTGGCCATGTTCCGATTGCAGGGCAGCAAAGTACTCGCCGTGGAGATGACCGGCGACGCCGTCAAGGCGAAGAACGGCGCGATGGTGGCCTACGACGGCCAGATGGCGTTCAAGAAGATGTCCGGGGGCGGTGAGGGGATCCGCGGCATGGTGACCCGCCGGCTGACCGGCGAATCCATGGAGGTCATGGAGGTGAAGGGGCACGGCACGTGCTACTTCGCCGACCGTGCGAGCGAGATCAACCTGGTGCGGCTGAACGGCGAGAAGCTCTACGTCGAGGCCAGCAACCTGCTGGCGACCGACCCCGGGCTGCGCACCGGCACCACCTTCACCGGGCTGCGCGGCGCGAGCCAGGGCAACGGCCTGTTCACCACGACCGTCGAGGGCGTCGGCCAGGCCGCGATCACCTCGGACGGTCCGGCGATCGTGCTGCGGGTCTCGGCGGGCATGCCGCTGCAGGTCGACCCGGGCGCCTACGTGGCGCACACCGGCAATCTGCAGCAGCACTTCCAGACCGGCATCAGCTGGCGGACGGTGATGGGCGAGGGGTCCGGGGAGAGCTTCCAGATCCGTTTCGAGGGCGAGGGGCTGGTCTACGTGCAGCCCAGCGAGCGCAACACGATCGGGGGACAGCTCTAGTGCCGTTCACCAAGATCAATTCCAAGATGGTCGAGGCGCAGATCCTGCCCGGCCAGCGGCTGTTCAGCCAGCGCGGCGCGATGCTCGCGTACCGCGGCGAGGTGTCGTTCACGCCGAACATCCAGGGCGGCCAGGGTGGCATCGCCTCGATGATCGGCCGGCGGGTCGCCAACGAGGCGACACCGCTGATGACCGTCGAGGGCCAGGGCTCGGTGATGTTCGGGCACGGCGGCCACCACATCCACACCATCGACCTGAGCGGCGAGACGCTCTACGTCGAGGCGGACCGGCTGCTGGCCTTCGACGGCACGCTGCAGCAGTCCACGATGTTCATG
Source organism: Streptomyces sp. RKAG337 (assembly GCF_023701715.1). Taxonomy (NCBI): domain Bacteria; kingdom Bacillati; phylum Actinomycetota; class Actinomycetes; order Kitasatosporales; family Streptomycetaceae; genus Streptomyces; species Streptomyces sp. RKAG337. Next base: position 2,176,423 of record NZ_JAJOZA010000001.1, read on the forward strand.
GGCTCGCAGGGCGGCGTCATGGGCGTGATCCGCGGCCAGGTCACCGGCCAGGGACTGTTCACCACCACGCTGCAGGGCAAGGGCTCGGTCGCCGTCATGGCACACGGCGGCGTCATCGAGCTGCCGATCACCCACCAGGGCCCGGTGCACGTCGACCCGCAGGCGTACGTCGCGCACCGCGGCGACGTGCGCAACAAGCTGTCCACGGCGCTGGGCTGGCGGGACATGGTCGGGCGGGGCTCGGGCGAGGCGTTCCAGCTGGAACTGTCGGGCCAGGGCACGGTGTACGTACAGGCGTCGGAGGACAAGCTGTGACCGCGATGGCCGGTGGGCCCGTCATTCACGATCCGCACACGCTGCCGGTCGACGACAACGTCAACCCGTACGCGTTCAGCGTCGAGCTCAAGGGACAGTGGTTCCTGCAAAAGGGGAAGATGATCGCCTATTACGGGCAGATCGACTTCCACGGCATCGGCAACGGCCGGCTCGACCGGCTGGTCGCCGCCAACTTCCACTCCCCCATGCACGCGTCGGACTGGGTGGTCGCCGAGGGCCAGGGCAAGCTGCTGCTCGCGGACCGGGCGTACGACGTCAACTCGTTCGACCTGGAGAACGGCAACCTGACCATCCGGTCGGGCAACCTGCTGGCCTTCCAGCCGGGCCTGGCGCTCAAGCAGTCGATCATCCCCGGCTTCCTCACCCTGATCGGGACCGGCAAGTTCGTCGCCGCCTCGAACGGGGCGGTGCACTTCGTGGAGCCGCCGATCCGGGTGGACCCGCAGGCGCTGGTCGGCTGGGCGGACTGCCCCTCCCCCTGCCACCACTACGACCACGGCTACATGCGCGGCGTCCTCGGCGGCCTGCGGGCGCTCACCGGGATCGGCGGGACGTCGGGCGAGGAGCACCAGTTCGAGTTCGTGGGGGCCGGACAGGTGCTGCTGCAGTCCACCGAGGTCCTGATGCCGGAGACGGCGACCGGCGGCGTGCCGGCCTCCGCCGGGCCCGGCGTGCCGGGCGCGGGGGTGCCGGGGGCGCCGGGCGGCCAGCAGGGACAGGTGCCGCGGCTGCCCGGTCAGCTGGGCGATCTGCAGCGGCGCTTCGGGCTCTGAGCGGTGTGGCCGGAGGGCGTTCGTTCCGGGCTGTGACCGGCTGACTACGGGGCCCGTTCATACGGTTTTCAACTACCTGTAGAATTCAACCCATGGAGACTGAGAACGGCACCAAGTGGCTCACCGAGGACGAGCAGCGCGCCTGGCGCACACATCTCGACGTCAGCCGACTGCTGATGCACCAGCTGGAGCGTGACCTGCAGCCGTTCGGCCTCACCAACAACGACTACGAGATCCTGGTCAATCTCTCGGAGTCCGACGACCGGCGCATGCGGATGAGCGATCTCGCACGCGCCACTCTCCAGTCCAAGAGCCGGCTCTCCCACCAGATCACCCGGATGGAGAGCACCGGCCTGGTCCGCCGGGAGAACTGCGAGTCCGACCGGCGCGGGCTGTACGCCGTGCTCACGGAGCTCGGCTGGGACACGATGCGGAAGGTCGCGCCGCACCACGTGGCGTCGGTCCGGGAGAACTTCATCGGGCTGCTGCCGGCGGAGGACCTGGCGGCGCTGCACAAGGCGCTGCTGCCGATCGCGGAACACTTGCGCTCGGCGCGCGGCCGCTAGTTCCCTGCGGGGCTCCCTGCGGGAATCCCTGCGGGGTTCCCTGCCGGAGGCTGGGTGGGTCGGGGCCGGGCTCTCCGGAGGAGGGGTCCGAAATCGTATATTTACGAGCCTGGCGGCTCACAAATACACGGCAGCATTTCGGACCCCTCCTCCTGCGATCCCGGCCCCTCGCGTCACTGCCCCGTTGAGGTGACGATGGGGACCTAGACCTGCGTGACGCTCTCGATCAGTTCGTCCGCCGCGGTGTACGGATCCAGGCGGCCCGTGATGATCCGTTCCGCCAGGGCGTCGAGCCGCTGGTCGCCGTGCAGGTCGCCGATCCGCTCGCGCAGGGCGGTGACCGCGATGTTCTCCACCTCGTTAGCGGCACGCCGGCGGCGGCGGGCGTCCAGGACGCCGTGCTCCTCCATCCAGGCGCGGTGCTTCTCCAGGGCCTCGACGACCTCGTCGATGCCCTCGCTGCGGGCCGCGACGGTCTTGACGATCGGCGGGCGCCAGTCCCCCGGGCCGCGCGACTCGCCCAGCCCGAGCATGTGGTTCAGCTCGCGCGCGGTGGAGTCGGCGCCGTCCCGGTCGGCCTTGTTGACCACGTAGACATCGCCGATCTCCAGGATCCCGGCCTTCGCGGCCTGGATCCCGTCGCCCATGCCCGGCGCCAGCAGCACCACACAGGTGTCCGCCTGGGCGGCGATCTCCACCTCGGACTGCCCGACGCCGACCGTCTCGACGAGGATCACCTCGCAGCCGGCCGCGTCGAGCACCCGGATCGCCTGCGGCGCCGACCAGGCGAGGCCACCGAGGTGACCACGGGTCGCCATCGAGCGGATGTAGACGCCCGGGTCGGAGGCGTGCTCCGACATCCGCACCCGGTCACCGAGCAGCGCGCCGCCGGAGAACGGCGAGGACGGGTCCACCGCCAGTACTCCGACCCGCTTGCCGCGCTTGCGGTACGCGGTGACCAGCGCGGACGTGGAGGTGGACTTGCCCACGCCCGGCGAGCCCGTCAGACCGACCACGTACGCGCCGCCGGACAGCGGCGCGAGCGCGGCCATCACCTCCCGGAGCTGCGGGGACGCCCCCTCCACCAGCGAGATCAGCCGGGCCACGGCCCGCGGCCTGCCCTCCCGCGCCTGCTCGACCAGCGTGGCGACGTCCATCGCTTCGCGCTCCTTCTTTTTTGGGGCTCGGTTCGCCTCCGGGGCGCGAGAGCCGTTATGGGGGTCCCCCCGGACGGAGTCTGGGGGAGGTCGACCGTGCTCCCTCCCCCGACAACGACGCGCCCCTTCGGCTCACTCGCCGGTGGGTGGTGGCGGTGGCCATGCCTGCCGGGAGGCTACTTGCCGGGGACGCGGATGATCAGGGCGTCGCCCTGGCCGCCTCCGCCGCAGAGCGCCGCGGCGCCCGTTCCGCCGCCGCGCCGCTTGAGCTCCAGCGCGAGGTGCAGGACGACCCGCGCCCCCGACATCCCGATCGGGTGACCCAGGGCGATCGCACCGCCGTTGACGTTCACCTTTTCAGGTGTCACGCCGAGGTCCTTCATCGACTGCACGGCGACCGCGGCGAACGCCTCGTTGATCTCGATCAGGTCCAGATCCTGCACGGTCAGACCGTCCTTGGCCAGCGCGTGCGCGATGGCGTTGGAGGGCTGGGACTGCAGCGAGTTGTCCGGGCCCGCGACGTTGCCGTGCGCGCCGATCTCGGCGATCCACTCCAGGCCCAGCTCCTCGGCCTTCGCCTTGCTCATGACGACCACCGCGGCGGCGCCGTCGGAGATCTGCGAGGAGGTGCCGGCGGTGATCGTGCCGTCCTTGGCGAAGGCGGGGCGGAGCTTGCCGAGCGATTCCGTGGTGGTCTCGGGGCGGATGCCCTCGTCCTTGCTGAAGATCACCGGGTCGCCCTTGCGCTGCGGGATCTCGACGGGGGTGATCTCGGCCTCGAACAGGCCGTTCTTCTGCGCGGCGGCGGCGCGCTGGTGGGACTGGGCCGCGATCTCGTCCTGGGCCGCACGCCCGATGCCGAGGCGGGTGTTGTGCTTCTCGGTCGACTCCCCCATCGGAATGTTCTCGAAGGAGTCGGTGAGGCCGTCGTAGGCCATCGCGTCGAGCATCTCGATCGCGCCGTACTTGAAGCCCTCACGGGACTTCGGCAGCAGGTGCGGGGCGTTGGTCATCGACTCCTGGCCGCCGGCGACGACGATGTCGAACTCGCCGGCGCGGATCAGCTGGTCGGCGAGGGCGATCGCGTCAAGGCCGGAAAGGCAGACCTTGTTGATCGTCAGGGCCGGGACGTTCATCGGGATGCCGCCCTTGACGGCGGCCTGGCGGGCCGGGATCTGGCCGGCGCCGGCCTGCAGCACCTGGCCCATGATGACGTACTGCACCTGGTCGCCGCCGATCCCCGCGCGGTCCAGCGCCGCCTTGATCGCGACGCCCCCGAGGTCGGCGCCGCTAAAGGATCGCAAGGATCCGAGCAGCCTTCCCATGGGAGTTCTGGCACCTGCGACGATCACGGACGTACGTGGCTGGCTCATGGTGCGGCCCCTTCAGCAGAGGAAGAGAGAAGTTAACGAGGGTTACCGTCAATGTACTGAGCGGTAAGCGCGCGGTCATCGGGCGGAACGTGTGATCGCGCGCACGTTGCGTTACCGGGTCAGGTAGCGGTGCACTGTTCCCATGCTGACTCGCATCGACCACATCGGTATCGCGTGCTTCGATCTCGACGCCACCGTCGAGTTCTACCGCGCCACGTACGGCTTCGAGGTCCACCACTCCGAGGTGAACGAGGAGCAGGGCGTACGGGAGGCCATGCTCAAGATCAACGAGACCTCCGACGGCGGCGCCTCCTACCTCCAGCTCCTGGAACCGACCCGCGAGGACTCCGCGGTCGGCAAATGGCTGGCAAAGAACGGCGAGGGCGTGCACCACATCGCCTTCGGCACCGCGGACGTGGACGGCGACGCCGCGGACATCGCGGGCAAGGGCGTCCGCGTGCTCTACGAAGAGCCGCGAATCGGCTCCATGGGGTCACGGATCACGTTCCTGCACCCCAAGGACTGCCATGGTGTCCTCACCGAGCTGGTCACCGCCGCCAAGGACCACTGACCCCAGCCCCCCTTGGGCCGGTAGAGTGGCCCAGCCGACGGGTGGGCGTGGGGTACCGGCCCGCTCCACGGCGTGGATCAGACACACTTCTCCGTAGGGCTCTGTGCAAACAGGGCTCCGGAGAGTCTCACCCGGTTGGCGGGTGAGAACGCCAGGGGACGGATGGGACCGCGGAGTGCGGGGCAACGACCGCTACGAGGCCGACGATCACCTCTCGCTGTTCGAAGCTGAGATGGAGCGGCTTCGCACCGAGCGGGGTAAGGCCGTCGAGCACGCCGACGACCTGGGCTACCAGGTCGAGGTTCTGCGCGCCAAACTTCACGAGGCACGCCGCAATCTCGCCGCCCGCCCCGCCTACGACAACATCGGCCACCAGGCCGACCAGCTGCTGCGCAACGCCCAGATCCAGGCGGACCAGCTGCGCACCGACGCGGAGCGCGAGCTGCGCGAGGCGCGCGCCGCCACCCAGCGCCTGCTGCAGGAACAGGCCGAGCGGCAGTCCCGCTTCGAGGCCGAATGGCATGCCGAGGCCGTCGCCCGGCGCCGTCAGCTCGACGAGGAGCTGGGCGAGCGCCGGGCCACCGTCGAGACCCACGTCAACGAGAACGTGGCCTGGGCCGAGCAGCTGCGGGCCCGCAGCGAGTCCCAGGCCCGCCGGCTGCTGGACGAGACCCGCGCCGAGTCCGAGACGGCGCTCGCCGCCGCCCGCGCCGAGGCGACCCGGATCGCCGAGCAGACCCGCGAGCGGCTCACCGCCGAGGCGGAGTCCGCGAAGTCGGAGGCCGAGCAGCTGCTGCGGCGGGCCAGGACCGACGCGGAACGGCTGCTGAACGCGGCCTCCAACCAGGCGCAGGAAGCCAGCAGCCAGGCCGAGCAGCTGCGGACGTCCACCCTCAGCGAGTCCGACGCGGCCCGCCAGGAGGCCACCGAGCTCACCCGGCTCGCCCAGGAGCGGATGCGCGAGGCCGACGATTCGCTGCGCGAGGCCCGCGCGGAGGCCGACCGGCTGCGCGAGGAGGCCAACACGGCCGCCTCGAAGCGGCTGTCCACGGCCGAGGCCGAGAACGAGCAGCGCACCCGTACCGCCCGCGCCGAGATCGCCCGCATGGTGACGGAGGCGACCAAGGAGTCGGAGGCCGCCAAGGCCGAGGCCGAGCAGGTCCGCGCCGATGCGGTCGCCGAAGCCGAGCGGGTCCGGGCCGAGGCCCAGGAGACGGCGCGGTCCGCCGCGTCCGAGGACGCCGCGGCGCAGCTGGCCCAGGCGGCCAGGAGCGCCGAGGAGGTGCTGACGAAGGCGTCCCAGGACGCCCAGTCGACCACCCGGGCGGCCGCCGAGGAGGCCGAGCGGATCCGCGGCGAGGCCGAGGCGGAGGCCGAGCGGCTGCGCGGCCAGGCCGAGGCGTCGGCGCAGGAGCTGCGCGGCGCCGCGCAGGACGACACCGAGGAGTACCGGGCCAAGACCGTCGAGCTGCAGGAGGAGGCGCGCAGGCTGCGCGGCGAGGCCGAGCAGCTGCGGGCCGACGCGGTCGCCGAGGGCGAGCGGATCCGCGGCGAGGCCCGCCGTGAGGCCGTCCAGCAGATCGAGGAGGCCGCCAGGACCGCCGAGGGCCTGCTGGCCAAGGCGAAGGCGGACGGCGACGAGATGCGCCAGGGCGCGTCCACCGAGTCCGACCGGATGCGGGCCGAGTCCACCGAGCGTGCCTCCGCGCTGAACAAGAAGGCCGAGGAGGCCCTGGAGCGGGCCCGCGCCGAGGCCGACGTGCTGCGCGGCGAGGCCGAGCAGCAGGCCGGCCAGGTCAAGGAGGACGCCGAGGCCGAGGTGCTGCGGCAGCGCGGCGAGGCCGAGCAGACCGTGCTGCGGCTGCGGGCCGACGCCGAAGCCGACCTGGTGCGGCTGCGCGAGGAGGCCGAGCAGCGCGTCACCACCGCCGAGCAGGCGCTGCGCGACGCCCGCGGCGAGGCCGAGCGGCTGCGCCGCGAGGCGGCCGACGAGGCGGAACGGCTGCGGAACGAGACCGCGGAGCGGGTCCGGGTCCTCCAGGAGCAGGCCGAGGCCGAAACGGTACGGCTGCGTGACGAGGCCGCGGCCGACGCGTCGCAGACCCGCGCCGAGGCCGAGACGATCGCGGTGCGGCTGCGTACCGACGCCGCGACCGAGGCCGAACAGCTGCGCGCCGAGGCGCAGGAGACCGCGGACCGGCTGCGCGCGGAGGCCGCCGCGGCCGCCGAGCGGACCGGCACCGAGGCCGCCGAGGCGCTGGCCGCCGCCCAGGAGGAGGCGGCCCGCCGCCGCCGCGAGGCCGAGGAACTGCTCGCCGCCGCGCGCGGCGAGGCCGACCAGGAGCGGTCCCAGGCCCGCCGCGAGAGCGAGGAACTGCTCGCGTCGGCCCGTACCCGGGTCCAGGAGGCCGGGGTCGAGGCCGACCGGCTGGTCGCCGAGGCCGAGTCGCGGGCCACCGAACTGGTCGCCGCCGCCGAGCAGACCGCTCAGCAGGTCCGTGACGCCGTCGCGCATCTGCACGAGCAGGCCGACGAGGAGATCGCCGGACTGCGGTCCGCCGCCGAGCACGCCGCCGACCGGCTGCGTACCGAGGCCCAGGGCGAGGCCGACCGGCTGCACGCGGACGCCAACTCCGAACGGGAGCGGGCCGCCGAGGACGCCGCGCGGGTCCGCCGCGACGCCAAGGAGGAGACGGACGCCGCCAAGTCGCTGGCGGAGCGCACCGTTTCCGAGGCGATCGAGGAGTCCGAGCAGCTGCGCACGGAGTCCCGTGACGACGCCAACCGCCGCCGTACCGAGGCCGCCGGCCAGGCCGACCAGCTGATCACCAAGGCCCGTGAGGAGGCCGAACGTCTCGGCATCCTGGCCAAGGACGCGCTGGACACCGCCGAGCGCGAGTCGGAGGCGACCCGCGCCGAGGCCGACCGGATCCGCGACGAGGCCCGCGAGGCCGCCAACCGCCGCCGCAGCGAGGCCGCCGAGCAGGCGGATGAGCTGATCGCCAAGGCGCAGGCCGAGGCGGTGCGGATCGGGGCGGCCGCCGAGGAGCAGTCCGACACGATGGTCGGTGCCGCCCGCACCGAGGCCGAACGGATCTTCGCCGAGGCGACGCTGGAGTGCAACGGACTGGTCGAGCGGGCCCGTACGGACGCGGACACCCTGCTCGGCGAGGCGCGCCGGGACGCCACGTCGATAAGGGAACGCACCGAGGAACTGCGCAACCGCGTCGAGTCCGAGGTGGAGGAGCTGCACGAGCGGGCCCGCAAGGAGTCCTCCGAGCAGATGCGGACGGCCGGCGAGCGCGTCGACAAGCTGGTCGCGGCCGCCACCGAGCAGCTCACCGAGGCCGAGGCGAAGGCCGAGGAGCTCAAGTCCACGGCCTCGTCCGAGGCGAGCAAGGTACGGATCGCCGCCGTGAAGAAGGCCGAGGGGCTGCTCAAGGAGGCCGAGCAGAAGAAGGCCGACGCGGATCGGGATGCGGAGCGGGTCAAGGGGGAGGCCCGGGCCGAGGCGGAGCGTACGGTCACCGAGGGCAAGCGCGAGTTGGAGATCCTGGTGCGCCGCCGACAGGACATCAATGCCGAGATCTCCCGTGTCCAGGACGTCCTGGAGGCGTTGGAGTCATTCGAGACCCCAGGAGCCGGGAAGAACGCGGTGACCGCCGGTGCGGGGGCCGGAACCACCCGTTCGGGGGGCAAGCGCAACGACGATGCTCCACTCGATTGAGCGGACATTCTCCATACCTAATAGGCAATGGCTCGGTGACACGCCGTCCGGGCCCCTAGGATTCCCTCTATCACCTCACCCGGTCTGAATTGACAGGAACCCCATGAGTGACACCTCCTCCCCCTTCGGCTTCGAACTCGTTCGGCGCGGATATGACCGCGGTCAGGTGGACGACCGCATCACCAAGCTCGTCGCCGACCGTGATAGCGCACTGACCCGGATCACCGCGCTGGAGAAGCGCATCGAGGAGCTACACCTCGAGACCCAGAACGCGCAGGCGCAGGTCAACGACGCCGAGCCGTCGTACGCCGGCCTCGGTGCCCGCGTCGAGAAGATCCTCCGCCTCGCCGAGGAGGAGGCGAAGGACCTTCGTGAGGAGGCCCGCCGCGCGGCCGAGCAGCACCGCGAGCTCGCCGAGTCCGCCGCCAACCAGGTGCGCAACGACGCCGAGACCTTCGCCGCGGACCGCAAGTCCAAGGCCGAGGACGAGGGCGCCCGGATCGTCGACAAGGCGAAGTCCGACTCCACGCAGCTGCGTGGCGAGGCCCAGAAGGACGCCCAGGCCAAGCGCGAGGAGGCCGACGCCCTCTTCGAGGAGACCCGTGCCAAGGCCGCCCAGGCCGCAGCCGACTTCGAGACGAACCTGGCCAAGCGCCGCGAGCAGTCCGAGCGTGACCTGGCGTCGCGTCAGGCCAAGGCCGAGAAGCGCCTGGCGGAGATCGAGCACCGCGCCGAGCAGCTCCGCCTGGAGGCCGAGAAGCTCCGTACCGACGCCGAGCGCCGCGCCCGCCAGACGGTGGAGACGGCCCAGCGCCAGTCCGAGGACATCGTCGCGGACGCGAACGCGAAGGCCGACCGGATCCGCAGCGAGTCCGAGCGCGAGCTGGCGGCGCTCACCAACCGCCGCGACAGCATCAACGCCCAGCTGACCAACGTCCGCGAGATGCTGGCCACCCTCACCGGTGCGGCGGTGGCCGCGGCCACCGGCCCGGCCGACGAGGAGCCGATCTCCCGCGGCGTCCCGGCGCAGCAGGGCAGGTAACACCACAAAGCGGGCACACCCCTCCCGCTGATCCCCCATCACCAGAAGCCCCCGTCCTCCTCGGATGGGGGTTTTTGGCGTGACGGAGGCCCGGTCGGACATTACGTTGGGACAATGATTGAACTGCAGGGGCTCACCAAGCGGTACGGGGACAAGACCGCTGTCGACCACCTCACGTTCACCGTGCGCCCCGGCGTGGTGACCGGCTTCCTCGGGCCGAACGGGGCGGGCAAGTCCACCACCATGCGGATGATGCTGGATCTGGACAACCCGACCGCGGGCGATGTGCGCATCGACGGCAAGCACTACCGGGAGCTCAGCGAGCCGTTCAAGTACATCGGCGCCCTCCTGGACGCGAAGGCCATCCACGGCGGCCGCACCGCGTACAACCACCTGCTGTGCCTCGCGCAGTCCAACCGCATTCCGGCCTCCCGGGTCGACGAGGTGCTGGAGACCGTCGGCCTGTCCTCGGTCGCGAAGAAGCGGTCCAAGGGCTTCTCGCTCGGCATGGGCCAGCGGCTCGGCATCGCGGGCGCCCTGCTCGGCGACCCCGAGATCCTGATGTTCGACGAGCCGGTCAACGGGCTCGACCCCGAGGGCATCCACTGGATCCGCAACCTGATGAAGGATCTGGCCGCCCAGGGTCGTACGGTCTTCGTCTCCAGCCACCTGATGAGCGAGATGGCGCTGACCGCCGAGCACCTGGTCGTCATCGGCCAGGGCCGGCTGCTCGCGGACACCTCGATGGCCGACTTCATCGCGACGAACTCCCGCTCGTACGTCCGGGTCAGGACCCCTGATCCGGAGCGGCTGCGGGACGCGCTGGCCGCCGCGCAGATCACCCCGGTGGTCACCGGCGACGGCTCCTTCGAGATCGAGGGCGGCGATCCGGCGCGGATCGGCGAGCTGGCCGCGAAGCACCAGCTGACCCTGCACGAGCTGAGCCCGCAGCGGGCCTCACTGGAAGAAGCCTTCATGCAGCTCACCGCCGACTCGGTGGAATACCACGCGGGCGGGCACCTCGCCGGTGACCCGGCCGGTGCGGTACCCGTCACGGACCCCGCCGCCCCGCAGTGGGGCGCCGGCTGGTCCGGCGGCAAGGACAGCACCCCCAGCACCGGAAAGGAGTCCTGACCATGGCGGCTCCCGGCGCGGTCCTGCAGTCGGAATGGACCAAGATCAGGACGGTACGGTCCACGGTGTGGACGCTGGCGCTGGCGTTCATCGTCACCGTCGCGCTCAGCGCGGTCATCTGTCTGGTCATCAAGAGCACCTTCAGCGACATGTCGGAGGGCGACCGGGCCACCTTCGACCCGACGAGCTCCAGCTTCGCGGGGATGGCACTCGGTCAGCTCGCGCTGATCGTGTTCGGCGTCCTGGTGATCGCCAGCGAGTACAGCTCGGGCATGATCCGCACCTCCCTCGCGGCGGTCCCGCAGCGCGCCTCGTTCTACTTCTCCAAGGTCGTCGTCGCCGGAGCGCTCGCGCTGGTGGTCGGCATGGCCACCAGCTTCATCTCGTTCTTCCTCGGCCAGGCGCTCCTCGGCAGCCACAAGGTGACGATCAGCGACCCGGGCGTGCTGCGCGCGGTGTTCGGCACCGGGCTCTACATGACGTTCCTGGTGCTGTTCTGCGTGGGCGTCGCGACGATGCTGCGCAGCCCGATGCTCGGCCTGGGCATCCTGATGCCGTTCTTCTTCCTCATCTCACCGATCCTGTCGGCGGTGCCGAAGGTGAAGACGGTGGCGAAGTACTTCCCCGACCAGGCCGGCCAGCAGATCATGCGCGTGGTGCAGGAGGACAACCCGGCGCCGTACGGCCCGTGGGCCGGGCTGGGAATCATGGCGGTCTGGGTCGCCGCCGCCCTCATCGGCGGCTACGTGGTCCTGAAGAACCGCGACGCGTGAGCGATACCGGCAGGGGTACCGGAAGTACACCCCTGCTGGAACCGTTCATGCCCCTGTAGCCTCCTAAACCTCACGGGGGCACGTGCCCCGGTTGAAGGCGAGGGGCAAGCATGATCGAGGCAACGGGCCTCACCAAGCGCTACGGCGCGAAGACGGCTGTGTACAACCTGTCGTTCCAGGTCCGATCGGGCGCCGTGACCGGCTTCCTCGGACCCAACGGCTCGGGCAAGTCCACCACCATGCGGATGATCCTGGGCCTGGACGACCCGTCGGCGGGCCGTGTCACCATCGGCGGCCAGCCGTACCGGCAGCTGACCAACGCCCCCCGCAGAGTCGGCGCGCTCCTCGACGCCAAGGCCGTGCACGGCGGCCGCAGCGCGCGCCAGCACCTGCTGTGCCTGGCGCAGCTGTCCGGCATCCCGGCCCGCCGGGTGGACGAAGTACTGGGCGTCGTCGGGCTGCAGGACGTCGCGTCGCGCCGCTCCAAGGGCTTCTCGCTCGGCATGGGCCAGCGGCTCGGCATAGCGGGCGCCCTGCTCGGCGACCCCGAGGTGCTGCTCTTCGACGAACCGGTGAACGGCCTGGACCCCGAGGGCATCCTCTGGGTCCGCAACCTCATGCGGAAGCTCGCCGCCGAGGGCCGCACGGTCTTCGTGTCGAGCCACCTGATGAGCGAGATGGCGCTGACCGCCGACCACTTGATCGTGATCGGCCGCGGGCAGCTGCTCGCCGACATGAGCGTCAAGGACTTCATCGCCCGCAACTCGACCGCGCACGCCACGGTCCGCACCCCCGACGACGCCGGGATGCGCGAGAAGCTGTCGAAGGCGCTCAGCGAGGCCGGCGGCCTCGTGCAGCCCGAGCAGGACGGCGCCCTGCGCGTCACCGGCCTGGAGCTGCCGCGGATCAGCGACCTCGCGCACGAGATCGACGTACGCCTCTGGGAACTGTCGCCGCACCAGGCCTCGCTGGAAGAGGCGTACATGCGGATGACCAGCGGCGCGGTGGACTACCGCTCCACGGAGGACCTGCGCCAGGGGCTGCAGCAGCCCGCCCCGCACCCGCAGCAGGGCTACCAGCAGGCCGGTTACCCGCCGCAGGGCCAGTACCCGCAGGGCGGTTACCCGCAGGGTGGTTACCCGCCGGCCGGTTACCAGCAGCAGGCGCCCGCCGGCTGGGGCCAGCCGCCCACGCAGCAGGCCCAGCAGCAGCTGTACACCCAGCCGCCGGCACAGCCCGCCCAGCCCTACGCGCAGCCCTACGGCCAGCAGCCCGCGGGACCGCCGCCGCAGCCGTACGCGGCGACCACCGCGGTACCCGCGCAGCCGCCGGTCGTGCCTGCCGCCCCGGTCGCCCCGGCTCCGCCGGCCGCGCCCGCCGCGCCCCCCGTGGTTCCGCCCACCGCTCCCAGCCTCAACAAGTCCGACAGCGAGGACGCCCGATGACCGCCCCCGTCCCCGCCCCCGGCGCTCCCTACGCGTACACCCAGCAGTACACGTCGCCGATCCCGGTGCAGAACACCACGCTCGCGCACGCGCTGAAGTCCGAGTGGACGAAGATCCGCACGGTGCGGTCCACCGTGTGGACGATCAGCGTGATGCTCGCCGTCGTCATCGGCATCGGCCTGCTGGTGACCATGGCGATGAGCAGCAGCGACTACGTCGGGGCGCCGCTGCTCAGCGGCGGCCTGTTCGGGCTGATGCTCGGCCAGCTCGCGGTGATCACCCTCGGCGTCCTGGTGGTGACCTCCGAGTACAGCACCGGCATGATCCGTACGACGTTCACCGCCTGCCCGAGCCGTTCCCGGGTGCTCACCGCCAAGGCGATCGTCTTCTTCGGCCTGTCGTTCGTGACGACGACCGCGGCCTGCGGGATCACCGCGCTCATCAACTCCGCGGCCCTGTCGGACCAGAAGGTCCCGTCCTCGGCCTACGAGGACTCGGTGATGCGGGATTCGATCGAGGCCGGCAAGGTCGTCGCCCACGGCGGCCAGTGGCTGGGCGCCACCGTCGGCGCCGGTCTGTTCGTGGCGCTGCTCGGTCTGCTCTCGCTGGCGATCGGCACCCTGCTGCGGCACTCGGCGGGCGCGATCACGGCCATGATGGGCGTGGTGCTGCTGCCGCTGATCCTGGCGCTCTTCATGTTCGCCGAGAGCATGCACTCGCTGCGCGACTTCCTGATCAAGTACTCGGCGCTCAACGGGCTCGCGTCCATGTACCGGATCCCGATGGACGGCGGCACCAGTACCGGCTGGCCGGGCCTCGGGCTGCTGGCGATCATCACGGCGATCGCCCTGGCCGGCGCCTACGCGGTACTGGCCAAGCGCGACGTCTGACCGCTTCCTCAGTAGCGCGGTGCGTTACGGGACCGCTGCACCCTCGTGGTGCGGCGGTCCTTCGCGTTCCAGCACGCCCGGTGCCAGTGCCTGCGGTCGTCGACACCGCCGCCGTACTCCGGCCAGGCCACCAAGTGCCCGACGGCGGGCGGAATCTCCTGGTCGCAGCCCGGGCACCGGTAGGCCTTGCCCGCGGCACTTCCGGCGATCGGCCGGACCGACCACTCCTCACCCTGCCAGGTCTCGGTACGCTCGGGACCGCGGCCCGTGCCCGATTCCCCGGGACGGTCGGCGGGGCTGTCACCACCGCGCGGGTGGTTTCGACGCGGCGACATGGGACACCTCGCGGTTCGGTCGGATCGGGGCGGCTCGTCCCAGAATACGCGGCGGGTCACAGGGCGGACGTACCTCCGATCGCGCCCCCACCCGCCCCCGTCCGACATCCGTTGCCGAAAATCATGAAATCGCTGCGGCAGGCCGTGCCTTTGGCACGTGTCAAGCGTTAGTGCCTGTAGAGGAGGGAGTGACCGATGCGTGTTGGGACTTTTGTTCTCGCGGCTCAGTTCCCCGGCCAGGGCCAGGGTGAGGTGCTGCACCGGGCGGTACGGTCGGCCGAGCTGGCCGAGTCCGCGGGGCTGGACACCGTATGGCTGGCCGAGCACCATTTCGTTCCGTACGGAGTCTGCCCGTCCGCGGTGACGCTCGCTGCGTTTCTGCTGGGTCGCACCAGCACCATCGGGGTCGGCACGGCGGTCAGCGTGTTGCCGACCGCCCATCCGGTGGCGCTCGGCGAGCAGGCCGCACTGCTGCACATAGCCTCCGGCGGCCGTTTCACCCTCGGCGTCGGGCGCGGCGGCCCCTGGGTGGACCTGGAGGTCTTCGGCGCCGGCCTCGAAGCCTTCGAGCACGGCTTCCCGGAATCGCTGGACCTGCTGATGCGCTGGCTGCGCGAGCCGCGCGTCGGGGCGGACGGGCCGCGCTATTCGTTCCGCGAGGTGCCCGTCGTACCGCGCCCGGACGAGCTCGACGAGCCGGGCCCGCCGGTCGTGGTCGCCTGCACCTCACCGAACTCCGTCCGGCTGGCCGCGGAACGCGGTCTGCCGATGCTGCTCGGGATGCACTGCGGCGACGAGGAGAAGGCCGGGATGGTCGAGCTCTGGCAGCTCACGGCGCGGGCGGCGGGGCTCTCCCCCGAAGTCATCGCGGCGGCCGGGTCCGAGCACGTTTCGGCGGGCGTCGTCCAGATCGCGGACAGCCGAGCGGACGCGGTCGAGGCACTGGTGAAGGCGATGCCCGGCTGGCTGCAACGCGGCCTGGCCGCCCATCAGACCGTGGACGGCAGCGCCCGCGCGATGCGGAACCCGCTCAGTTACACGGAGTTGCTCTGCGATCTCCACCCGGTGGGGACCGCCCAGCTCTGCGCCGACCGGCTGGCGGCCACCTCCGAGCGGACGGGGATCACCCGCTTCGCGCTGCTGGTGGAGGGCTCGGGAGATCTGGCTGTCACCGAGGAGAACGTCATGCGACTGGGCAGCGACGTGCTCCCGCAATTGGCCTGAACCGGAGGCGGGAGCACGTGAACCGCTGTCACATGAGGATCAGCAGTCCCTGAACTCCGGTGACTGGTTGAGCAGTTGGGAGCGCACGGACGTAAACTTTCCGTAACTCCCGTCAACGGCCGGGTCGAGCGGGAAGACCGCTACCCGGTGGCAGTTCTGGAACGCGAGTCGGACCCCGAAGTGGCGCTGCAGGGCACCGCGTATCGCGTCACTCGCCAGCGCGCGCAGCAGCTGACCGCGCGCCTGTTCGTCCGGCGGCGGCACCTGGTTGTCGGCGAAGGAACCACCGTCAACCTTGAGTTGCGCCACCAGTGAACTGATCATCTCCCATGCGTACGGCAGGGATGTCCGGACGCAGTCGACGAATTCCTTCTCGTCGACCTCGCCTCGCTCGGCCTGTTCGAGGAGGGCCGGTGAGACGTCGAGCGACATGGGTACTCCTCTCGTGACCCCGCAATGTGCGGAGCCAGACGGACATGGACCGGAAACCGGCCGAGCTTCTCCCGCACGACGGCTTCCACATACAACGGTAGGCGGCACGGTCCTGGCGCACCAGGAGGTAGCGCCCACAACCGGCCATTTTTCAACAGTCGCCCGGACCCTCCCCTTGAGGGCGAATCGCGCACGGGGCGGGGCGTCGAGTAGCGTTGCCCACCATGCGCCTCGTCATTGCCCGCTGCTCCGTGGACTACGCGGGCAAGCTCTCCGCCCACCTTCCGTCGGCGACCCGTCTGCTCCTCGTGAAGGCCGACGGTTCGGTCTCCATCCACGCCGACGACCGCGCCTACAAGCCGCTCAACTGGATGTCCCCGCCGTGCACGCTCAAGGTGGGCGACGACGGTGTCTGGACGGTGGTCAACAAGGCCGGTGAGCAGCTGATCATCACCATCGAGGAGGTCCTCCACGACTCCTCGCACGAGCTCGGGATCGACCCCGGCCTCATCAAGGACGGCGTCGAGGCCCACCTCCAGGAACTGCTCGCGGACCGCATGGAAGTACTGGGTGCGGGGTGGACCCTGATCCGGCGCGAGTACATGACGGCGATCGGGCCGGTCGACATCCTGTGCCGGGACGCCGAAGGCGTCACGGTCGCGGTCGAGCTCAAGCGGCGCGGCGACATCGACGGCGTCGAGCAGCTCACCCGCTACCTCGAGCTCCTGAACCGCGACCCGCACCTCGCCCCGGTGAAGGGCGTCTTCGCCGCCCAGGAAATCAAGCCCCAGGCCCGCGTCCTGGCCACCGACCGCGGCATCGGCTGCGTCGTCCTCGACTACGACGCGATGCGCGGCATCGAGGACGACAAACTCCGCCTGTTCTGATCGCAGGCCGTTCCGCTCACGAGCGGATCGCGCTAGGCGCGCTGAGCCCCGACCTGGGAGTTACTACCGGGCCGGGGTTTCAGCGTTACGGGGTGGCGCCGCCGGGCGGGGTGGTCGGCGTATCGGTGGGCGGAATCGTCGTTGGCGAGGTGGTCGGGGTGGTCGGCTGCGTGGTCGGAGTCGTCGGCTTGATCGTCGTCGGGGTGCCCGACGGGCCGCCAGTCGTTCCTGGAGGGGACGACGTGTGCCCCGTTGAGGGCGACGTGTGCGTGCCGGTGCCCGGCGCCGAGGACGATCCGCCCGGCTTGCCCGACGTCGCGGGCGCTCCGCCAGGCGTCGTCGGCGCCGTGCCCGTCGTCGGCGTGCCCGGTTTCGTCGAGGTGGTGCCGTCCGTCGTCTGCTGGTCGGCGGGGAGGCCGGCGTTCTGGTCGTCCGGCTGGGCGGACTCGACGGGCTTCACGTTGTTCGGCACATTGCGGTTCTCGCTGCTGCCCGCGGAGGTGCCGAGCGTGACGACGGTGCCGATGATCGCCGCGAGTGCGGCGCCCGCGCCCGCGGCGAGGAGGTTGCGGCGGGAGTTGCCGAAGACGGTCCGTGCGGTCCTGCGGGCCGGCAGGCCGCCCCCGGTGAGCCGCTTGCTGATGACCGTGACGGGCGGGTCGTAGGAATCGCGGCCGGGAGCGGCGGACGCCGCGAGGTGCGAGTCCGGGCCCGCGCCGGGTATCTCCAGGCCGGCCGCGGGCAGCGTGAGCGCCACGGAGCCGCTGGAACGGTCGTTGACGAGCGCGAGGGTCCGTCGGCCCACCAGGGTGCCCTGGCGGTCGGCGAGCGCCCCGCGCAGGGCTATGGAAGCCTCCAGCTCGGCCCGGGCCCGGTCGAGGCCGCCGGTGCAGAGCGCGAGGACGCCCAACTCGTGATGGAAGTAGGCCTCTTCGGCCACTTCGCCGGCCAGTCGGGCTGATTCCTGCCCGATCCGCAGCGCCCGCTCCCAGGCGCTCCAGTGCAGTGCGCCGGCGAACGCGGGGGCCGCGGTGCGGGCGAGGAGGACGGCGTTGCTGGGGTGTCCGGCATCGCGGCAGGCGGCCATCGCGGCGAGGATCGCCTCGGCCTCGGTGGCGGCCCGTTCCGGGGCGACCGAGGGGTGGCCCGCCCACCAGGCGTAGTGCTGGGCCGCGGCGAGGGCGAGGGCGGTGTCCTCCGACTCCGTGGAGAGTCCCACGGACAGCTGCTGACGCACCCCGGCGGCGAGCCGGTAGTGCGAGGCGACGGGGACGGCGAGGCCGCAGGCGGCTATCTCGCCGAGCGCGGCGTCACCGTGGGTGTCGCCCACGAGCGCGGGCAGGTGCGAGGGGTGCGGGCATTCGCCGTCGAGCGCGACGGCGAAGTCCAGCGCCTGCTGGGCCGCCTCGCTCAGCCGGGACGCGAGCAGTTCGGCGGGCGCGGCGCTCTCGGCGAGCGACGGCAGCGGTATGCGGCCGGCGGGCTCGGCGTCGAACGGGCCGCCGTCCTCGGGCCCTGAGCCCGAGGTCCAGACGGAGTCGTCCCACTCCTGCTCGGCCTCGATCGGGTTGCGCAGGACGTCGCGCTGCCGCAGCAGCGCACCGGCCTGGAAGAAGCGCAGCGGCAGACCCTCGGACTCGAACCAGAGGTCTGCTGCCCAGGCGGCCTCCTCCTCGTCGAGCGGGCGCTCCACGACGTGCTCCAGCAGGGCCAGACACGCGACGCGGGTGAGGCCGGGCAGGAAGACCTCTTCGATCAGCGAGTCGGGGGCGGGGGCGGCGACGTCCGGGGTCGCGGTGATCAGAAAGGCGCACTCCGGCACGGCGTTCAGCAGCTCTTCGAGCGCGGTGCCGCCGAATTCCAGGTCGTCGAGGACCACGATCGCGCCGACGTCGCTGAGCAGCTCCAGGAGCCGCGGGCGGTCGGGGCGGTATCCGTCGGCCTCGTAGACGAGGGCGAAGAGGTCCTGCAGCAGGTCGGCGGAGGTGCGGCGGTAGCCGGACAGCCGCAGTATCCCGTCGGGCGCGAGGTCGGCGCAGGCGTCGGCGACGACGTCCAGCAGCGAGCTGCGGCCGGCGCCGGAGGGGCCGGTGACCCGGACCGAGCGGCCGCGGGCGAGCAGCCGGACGAGCCGCTCCCGTTCCTCTTCGCGCTCCAGCAGGGGCAGCTCGGGCGCCCGCGGGCCCGGGGGCAGCTGCGGTCGGCGGTCCTTGGCCTGCCGCAGCCGGTCCTGCGGGGTGCGGCGCGCGGGCGCGCGCCGCTCCTCCGGCGGGCACTGCGCGACCTCGCTGCCGTCCACCGGGTTGATGGTGAGCAGGAAGTCGCCGGCGACCACCTGGACGACCCGGGCGGGGCCGGGGCGACCCGGGTCCCCTTCGGGCCACAGGGTCTCCCCGCCGAAGACGGGGGCAGGCTCGCGCGGCGGGCGCGGTATGCGCGCCAGCGCCATGGTCTCGTCGGCGGCACCCGTCTCGGGCTCTGGTACCGCGAGATCGTCTGGTCGACCGGAGTGTGGGTCCATTGTTTCCGCCCCCCATATGCGTCGCGTACGGGGTCGTGTCGGACCACCGTAGTCCGCTTAGTCGGACCGGTCCGGTTCCCCTCCTCGACCCACCGTGTGGCAGGCCGGAAACCGAACTCTAAAGCCCCGGACAGTATTGCCGAAGGGCAGGGGCGTTGCGCTCCCCTTACATCACCTTTCAGCCTCGATCGCCAGGATTCGGTGCAGTCGTGTGGCTACGAGCAGCCGCTGCATCTGTGGCGGAACGCCCCGCAGCACGAGCCGTCGGTTGACCCGGCCCGCCCTTCGGTGCGCTCCCATGATCACGCCCAGGCCCGCGGCGTCCCACGAATCCAGTGCTGTCAGGTCCAGCACAAGATCGCCGCAACCGGAGTCCACGGCGGTGTGCAGGACGGTACGGGCGTCCGCCGCGCTGCGGACGTCGAGACGGCCTCCGACGACCAGCTCGGCATGGTCGCCCTGGATATGCATAAATCGCTCCCGGTGGAGTGATGGTGTGATGGGTTCCGCGATGGCTCACCACAACTGACGGTTCGTCGCATATAAACGTTGCCGTCTGTGAGCGAACCGATACCGAATTCACTCCTGGGAGTGAAAAGGGTTAGTACGTGTAGAAGCCCTGTCCGCTCTTCCGGCCCAGGTCGCCGGCGTCGACCATGCGGCGCATGATCTCCGGTGCGGCGAACTTCTCGTCCTGCGACTCGGCGTAGATGTTGCCGGTGGCGTGCAGCAGGATGTCGACGCCGGTCATGTCCGCGGTGGTCAGGGGACCCATCGCGTGGCCGAAGCCGAGCTTGCAGGCGATGTCGATGTCCTCGGCCGACGCGACCCCGGACTCGTAGAGCTTGGCCGCCTCGACGACGAGCGCCGAGATCAGCCGGGTGGTGACGAAGCCCGCCACGTCGCGGTTGACGACGATGCAGGTCTTGCCGATCTCCTCGGCGAAGGCCTTGGCGGCGGCCAGCGTCTCGTCACTGGTCTTGTAGCCGCGCACGAGTTCGCACAGCTGCATCAGCGGTACCGGCGAGAAGAAGTGGGTGCCGACGACGCGCTCCGGGCGCTCCGTGACCGCCGCGATCTTGGTGATCGGGATGGCGGAGGTGTTGGAGGCGAGGATGGCGTCCTGGCGGGCGATCTTGTCGAGCGCCCGGAAGATCTCCTGCTTGACCTCGATCTTCTCGAACACCGCCTCGACGACGATGTCGGCATCCGCGACGGCTTCCAGCTCGGTGGTGGTGGTGATCCGGGCGAGCGCCGCCTCGGCGTCCTCGGCGGTCATCTTCCCCTTGGCGACGAACTTCCCGTACGAGGCCTGGATACCGCCCAGACCGCGGGCGAGCGCCTCGTCCGTGACGTCACGCAGCACCACGTCGTAACCGGCTGCCGCCGATACCTGAGCGATGCCGGAGCCCATGAGACCGGCTCCGATGACGGCGAGCTTCTTCGCCACGACACACACCTTTACGTTCGGGGATTCTGGCCGGACCTTAACGCCCGCTCACACCCCGGCGCAGTAGGAAGAGAGGCGGGTCACTCTGTGTCTTTCGTCGCACTGGCACGGCACTCGGCGCGGTGGCTCTGCGTCTTTCGTCGCTTGACCTCCTCCCAGCCGCAGTACGGCCGGGATTCCTTGGAGCCCTCGTACCTGTCATCAAACAGCTTTGACAGGTGAGGGGTTCAGGGGTTCACGCATCCGCCTCCCGCTGGAGCGGGGACTCGGCCCGTCGGAACTGGGCCTGCGCGTGCAGTCGACCGCCGGTCCGGCGGCAGTGAACAAGTCCTGAGTGGCCAACAGATGCGTGCCACGCCGATGGAGGATTCGGGACGCGCTGCGATCCGCGTCATCTCTGTGTCCGCAACCACGGCACTCGAACCGGTCCCGGCTGATCCGGGAGGCCGCATCTCGGTGACCGCACTCGGCACAAGTCTGCGAGTAACCTGCCGGATTGACGGCGACAAGGCACGAGCCGTACCAGGAGGACTTGTACTCCAGTTGTCTGCGGCGCTCTCCCGGCATGTTGTCGAGGATTCCCCGATTGACTGCGGCCTTCTGAGCGACTCGGGTGCCGGGCTCCTCCACGCTGCCGTGTGCGCCGGCTGTCATGTTGATCACGCGCAAGTCCTCAATGGCGACCATGCCGTGGTTCTTGGCAAGGTCGCTGGTCAGCTTGTGCGTGAAGTCATGTCGTCGCCGGGCCTGCCGGGCTTTCACCTCGGCGATCTGTCGCGTAGTGCGTCGCAGACGATTGCCGTACCTTCCTCCGTTGTGCTTCTTGGCGAAGGTGATCTGTCTGACCTGGCGTCGCTGTAGGCCGAGAAGGCGCCGTTCCTCACCGTCGGAAAGCGTCTTCGGCATGACACGGGGCGAGGATTCATCCGACACATACGCGGCCTGGACGACGCCGAAGTCCACTCCACATCCAGGCTTACCGTTCGGTGCTCCAGGCTTTCGTCCCGTTGCAACGCCGAAGGAGACGTACCACCGGCCTGACCGCTCCAGGACGACTGTCGCGTTCTTCACCTCGCCGCCCAAGGCGCGTGTGAGACGAAATCTCACCGGCCCGATCTTCGGCAGGGTAACCGATGCCCATCTGCGGCTGAGCTTCTCGACCCGGACCGCCTGGCCGGGAAGGGGGACCGACAACTTCCCCGAACGCTTCTTGAACACCGGCGCACCGGACGGATGGTCGCGGTTCCACCAGTTCTCGTAAGCGGCGTCGAGATGGCGCAGTACCGATTGGCCGGCCTGCGCGGGCAAGTCCTTCAACCAGTCCAATTCCGCCCGCGCCGCGGTGAGGTGAGTGCCTTGGGTTGCAAGCCGCAAGGTGACACCGCGTTGTCGATATACGTATTGGCGCTGCTCAAGGGCCAGGTTCCAGAGTGCTCGGCAACTGTGCCCCCACCCTCGCAGGCGTCCCGCCTGCTCATGGGTCGGGTGCAGTCGGTACCGTCGGCCCTCGTCGGCCTGGCACCTCTTCGTCTTCGCGCTGTTCCTGACCTGAGCCATTGCCCCTCCCTTCGAACTTCTTAACGAACCGCCCGTCCATGGGTCACCCGTACGGCCCATGACCGCCTTCGTCGGCGACTACTGGACCGGCACGGTCGGTGTGGGTGCGCTGGTCGCCGCCGGGTTCGCGGTGGTGTCCGTGACGGTGGGCACACGGGTCTTCACCAGGGCCGGTGCGTGACTACGCTCGGCCGTATGGTCAATCTGACGCGCATCTACACCCGCACCGGGGACACCGGCACGACCGCCCTCGGCGACATGAGCCGCACCGCCAAGACCGACGTCCGGATCTCGGCCTACGCGGACACCAACGAGGCGAACGCCGCCATCGGGGTGGCCATCGCGCTGGGCTCGCTCCCGGCGGAGGTCTCCGCGGTCCTCACCCGAGTGCAGAACGATCTCTTCGATGTCGGTGCGGACCTCGCCACGCCGGTGGCCGAGGACCCCAAGTACCCGCCGCTGCGCGTCGAGCAGTCGTACATCGACAAGCTGGAGGGCGACTGCGACCGCTTCCTGGAGGAGCTGGAGAAGCTCCGCAGCTTCATCCTGCCCGGCGGGACCGCGGGGGCGGCCCTGCTGCACGCCGCCTGCACGGTGGTCCGGCGCGCGGAGCGCTCGACGTGGGTGGCGCTGGAGCAGTACGGCGAGATCATGAACCCGCTCACCGCGACGTACCTCAACCGGCTGTCGGACCTGCTGTTCATCCTGGCGCGGACGGCCAACAAGGAGCTCGGCGACGTGCTGTGGGTGCCGGGCGGCGAACGCTGACGAGCTCCGCTCGCCGGGGCGCGGGCTGTCCGGCGGTGGCTCAGGCCCGCCGGGCGGCGGCCGGCTCGCGCTTCGGCCAGATCGTGTAGCTGGCGGCGATGACCAGGTTGATGCCGGTGATCATCGCCATTCGCAGCTGCCACTGCGTCAGCGCGTCCGTCCGGTCCGCGTCGCCGACCGCCCAGACGGCCGCCTGCAGCAGCACCACGGCGATGACCGCGGCGAGCGCCGTGCGGGCGAGCGTCCGCCACTCGTGGACGGCGCGCGCCCTGCCGTACTTCGGCGCACCGGCCGGCTTCGGTCCGCCGGCGAAGCGGTGGGCGAAGTGGCCGTCGGCCCACCGCACCATGGAGTGGCCGTAGGCGACCGAGAAGCCGATGTAGGCGGCGGCCAACCCGTGCTTCCCGTCGGCGGTGGCGCCGCCGCGCAGGTCGAGGACGGTGGCGACGAGCAGCACCAGGTCCACCAGCGGCACGCAGGCCAGCACCACCGCACCGGGCTTCGGCCGCCGCAGCGGGTAGCGCAGCACGAGCCCGGCGGCCAGCACCAGCCAGAAGCCGATCTCGCACGCGACGATCACGGTGATGAGCATGACCTGACACCTCTCCCTCGGGTTTCCTCCAGCCTCGCGGGCGTCCCGCCCGGTTACGTCGTCGCGCCTGACGATCCGGGTCTGCATCCTTCGATGTACCGGCCTACGACCGGCAGACGACGCCCGGACCCCTCGCGGCGTGCTGTGATGGACGCATGCCGCTCGCCCTCCCCCGCCCGCACCGGACCGATGTGCGGATCGCCGTCGCCGGGCTGCTCGGCGGGCTGGTGATGTGGTCGTTCGGCCTCTACACGCATTCCGGCCGGGCGCCGCAGGTCCCGGCCTGGGGGACTCTGCTGCCGCTGATGCTCATGGCCGGCTGCGCACTGCTGCGCCGCACCGCCCCGGCGGTGGCGATCATCACCGGCGTCGTCGCCCTGAGCGCCGACATGATCATCGGATCCCTGCTGGTCACGGTGCTGATGTTCACCGACATCGTCTACGCGGCCGTGTTGTACGGCCCGAAGCGGATGACGCGGTCGGTGCCCGCCGTGAGCATCGTCATGACGACGGCGATCACCATCACCCTGGCGCTGACCCAGCGCAACGCGCAGGCGCTGTCCGGTGGCCTGATCTGCGCGCTGATCTCGGTGGCCCCGGCCTGGAGCGGGATCATCGTCCGGCAGCACCGCGACACCGCGGACGCGGCGACGCTGCGGGCCGAGCAGACGACGCTGCTGGCCGAGCTGGACCGGCAGCAGGCGGTGACGGCGGAGCGCGCCCGGATGGCGCGGGAGCTGCACGACATGGTCGCCAACCACCTCTCCGCGATCGCCATCCACTCCACGGCCGCGCTGTCGATCGACAAGCGCGAGGGCCCGGCCCGTGACGCGCTCGGGGTGATCCGGGAGAACAGCGTCCAGGGGCTGTCCGAGATGCGCCGGCTGATCGGGCTGCTCCGGGACACCGAAGGGGACGCGGCGCCGGCCGCCGCGCCCACGCTGAAGGCGCTGGACGCGCTGCTGGAGCACGCCCGCGCCGGCGGCGCCGAGAGCGGGCAGACGTTCGCGCTGCGGGACGGCCGCCCGCACGACGCTCCCCCGCTGTCGACCCCCGTCGAGCTGGCGGCGTACCGGATCGTGCAGGAGTCGCTGACCAACGCGCTCAAGCACGCGGCGCCCGGCGAGGTCCTGGTCGTGCTGGAGCAGGACGAAGAGGCCCTCACCGGCACCGTCAGCAGCCCGTTCGGCGACCGGGACGGTCCGCGCGCGCCCGGGTCCGGTTCGGGGCTGATCGGTATGCGGGAGCGGGCGGAGCTGCTCGGTGGGTCCTTCGAGGCGGGCCTGGAGCAGGCCGCTGACAGTGACGGCAAGGTGTGGCGGGTGCGGGCGGTACTGCCCGTCGACTGCGGGGGAAGAGCCGGATGATCCGTGTGGTGGTGGCCGAGGACCAGAGTGCCGTGCGCGCCGGGCTGGTGATGATCCTGCGCTCCGCCCCCGATATCGCGGTGGTCGGCGAGGCGGCCGACGGCGAGGAAGCGGTGCTGCTGGCCCGCGAACTGCGGCCTGACGTGGTGCTGATGGACATCCAGATGCCACGTCTCGACGGTGTCGAGGCGACCCGGCGGGTGGTCGCCGAGCAGCTCGCGGACGTCCTGGTGCTGACCACCTTCGACCTGGACGAGTACGTCTTCGGAGCGCTGCGCGCGGGCGCCGCCGGCTTCCTGCTCAAGGACACCGACGCGGAGCGGCTGCTGGAGGGGGTGCGGCTGGTGGCGCGCGGCGACGGGATGATCGCCCCGGCGGTCACCCGGCGGCTCATCGGAGCGTTCGCCGGGCAGCCGGTGAAGCGGTCCGCCGACCCCGCCGTTCTGGACGTACTGACCCCGCGCGAGCGCGAGGTGCTGGCGTGTCTCGGCAGCGGGCAGTCGAACGCTGAGATCGCGGTGCGGCTGGAGATGGCCGAGGCGACGACGAAGACGCACGTCAGCCGGATCCTGGGGAAGCTGGAGATGCGCAGCCGGGTCCAAGCGGCGGTACTGGCACAGGAGTTGGGTATGGTCCAGACCTCTTGACCTATGGTCCAGACCTTTCTACGCTCACCCACACAACAGATGGTGAGCGGACCATGACAATCACGCGATGATCCACCGTCGGAATGACTGTCGGGCGTGCTCTCCGGGCGGCGCAGGTTCCCCCCTTCCCCCCAACCTCGAGGAGCACCCTTGAGAACAGGAACCGCACAGCTCTTCCGGCGCAGATTAGCCGCGGTCGCCACCGCGCTGCTGCTCCCGCTGGCCGCGATCGTCGGTCTGGCCACCCAGGCGAACGCGGCCGCGTCCGCCACCGCGACCTACGCCAAATCGTCCGACTGGGGCACCGGGTTCGGTGCCGGCTGGACCATCAAGAACACCGGTACGACGACGATCACCTCCTGGACCGTCGAATGGGACTACCCCACCGGCACCTCGGTCACCTCCTTCTGGGACGCGACCGTCACCCACACCGCCAACCACTGGACCGCCAAGAACGTGGGCTGGAACGGCACCCTCGCCCCCGGCGCCAGCGCCGGCTTCGGCTTCAACGGCGCGGGCTCCGGCAGCCCGAGCGGCTGCAAGGTCAACGGCGGTTCCTGTGACGGCGGTACGGTGCCGCCGGGCGACAACCCGCCCTCCGCCCCTGGCGCCCCCACGGCCAGCGGCATCACCAACACCTCCGCCACCCTCTCCTGGACGGCGGCGACCGACGACAAGGGCGTCAAGAACTACGACGTCATCCGCGACGGCACCACCGTGGCGACCGTCACCGGCCTCACCTACACCAACACCGGTCTGACCGCGGGCACCGACTACGTCTACACCGTCAAGGCCCGCGACACCACCGACCAGACCGGCCCGGCGAGCAACGCGACCATCGTGCACACCACCGGCGGAGGCGGCGGCGACCCCGGCGGCACGTACGCCAAGGTCGGCTACTTCGTGCAGTGGGGCATCTACGGCCGCGGCTACACCGTGAAGTCCCTGGTCAGCACGGGCGCGGCGGCGAAGCTCACGCACATCAACTACGCCTTCTCCAACATCGACCCGGCCAACCTGACCTGCATGAACGGCGTCACCAAGGCCACCACCAGCAACCCGGAGGACCCCAACCAGGGGGACGGCGCCGGTGACTCCTGGGCGGACTACGAGAAGGGCTTCAGCGCCGGCGAGTCCGTCAACGGCAGCACCGACACCTGGGACCAGCCGCTGGCCGGCAACTTCAACCAGATCAAGCAGCTCAAGGCCAAGTACCCGAACCTCAAGGTCAACATCTCGATCGGCGGCTGGACCTACAGCAAGTACTTCTCGGACGCCGCAAAGACCGCGGCCTCCCGGCAGAAGTTCGTGCAGTCCTGCATCGACATGTACCTCAAGGGCAACCTGCCCGTCAGCAACGGACGCGGCGGCCCCGGCTCCGCGGCCGGTGTCTTCGACGGCGTGGACATCGACTGGGAGTGGCCCGGCTCGCCCGACGGGCACCCCGGCAACCACTACTCCACCGCGGACAAGGCCAACCTCACCGCGCTGCTGGCCGAGTTCCGCACCCAGATGAACGCGCTCACCACGACCACCGGGAAGAAGTACCTGCTCACCGCGTTCACCCCGGCCGACCCGGCCAAGGTCGACCTCGGCTGGGACATCAGCGCCAACGGCATCTTCAAGTCGATGGACTTCGCCAACGTCCAGGGGTACGACTTCCACGGCTCCGGCAGCGACAACAGCTGGGAACCGCTCCGCACCGGCCACCAGGCCAACCTCTATCCCGACACCCAGGACCCGTACACCACCCACTTCAGCGTCGAGGGCGCCGTCAACAAATACCTCGGCGCCGGCGTCAGCCCCCGCCAGCTCACCATCGGCCTCGCCTTCTACGGGCGCGGCTGGCAGCAGGTCACCGACGGTGGCGCGCACGGTGAATGGCAGGCGGCCAACGGGGCCGCGCCCGGCCAGTTCCCCGAGGAGTCCGGCACCCGCGGCTACAGCAACCTGATCGCCTCGGTCGGCGGCCTCACCGTCTACCACGACGAGCAGTCCGTGGCGACGTACGGCTACACCGGCGCCAACGGCCAGTGGTGGAGTTTCGACGACACCTGGTCGATCGGCAAGAAGAGCGCCTGGATCAAGTCCAAGAACCTGCTCGGCGCGATGATCTGGGAGATGTCCGGTGACACCGGAACCCTCATGACGTCCGTGGACAGCGGGCTCAAGTAGAAGCCCCCCGGCCGGGGCCCGACACGCCGCCCGTCGTCCCCGGCCGGGGACAGCCAGAAGCCCTCGACCGCCACGCACGGCAGTCGAGGGCTTCTCACGTAGGACAGGGGCTTACGCCACATTCACCCTCCCCCAGACTCCGTCCGGGGGTGCCCCCATACAGCGAGGCCCCTCTTATTTAAGCCACATTGACTCGCTGGCCAGGCGGTGCGGCTTCCAGCCAGGCCAGGAAGCCCGTCAGGGCGTCCTCGCTCATCGCCAGCTCCAGCCGGGTGCCGCGGTGCGCGCACAGCAGCACGGTGGCGTCGGAGAGCAGTGCCAGCTCCTCCTGGCCCTGCGGGGGCCGGCGGCTGAGCACCTCGATCGCGGGACGGTCCAGCACGCGGCGCGGCCGCGGCGAGTACGAGAAGACCCGGAACCACTCGATCCGGTCACCGCTGTAGCGGGCCACACCGTAGACCCAGCCCTTGCCGGTGGACTCGACCTCTTCCCCGTCGGCCGGGGCCGGTCGCAGACTGCAGTCGAAGGTGCCGCCGGGGCGCTGGATCAGCCGCCGGCGGAGCCCGAAGACGAACAGTCCCAGCAGCGCCGCCGCCACAATCCCGCCACACACCTGAAAAGCGAGGATCACGCCCACCGACCTCCTCGCCTAGGAATGGCTACTGCCCTTACTGTGCCGGAGCCGCGGACCGCCCCATGGGCTGTCCGCGGCATCCAGGTATATCCGCTCAGTGACCGCTCGAAACGGCGGCCAGCCGGACCTCGGCACGCCTTTCGGCGGCTGCGTCGGTGTCGGCCTTGGAACGCTCCAGAGCCCGCTCGGCACGCGCGACGTCGATCTCGTCGGCGAGCTCCGCGATCTCGGCGAGCACCGAGAGCTTGTTGTCGGCGAAGGAGAGGAATCCACCGTGTACGGCGGCGACCACGGTGCCACCGTCGCTCGTACGGATCGTCACGGGACCGGACAGCAGCACACCCAGCAGCGGCTGGTGTCCCGGCATGACGCCGATGTCACCGGACGGCGTGCGCGCGATGACCATGGTGGCTTCGCCGGACCAGACACTGCGGTCCGCTGCGACCAGCTCGACGTGCAGCTCAGCCAAGACGGCTCCTCGGTTCGGCACCCACCGCTTCCGGCGGGTGTTGGGTCAAAGAATAGTGGAGGTTTCCCCGCCGTTACCGCCAGGGACCCGCTCCCGCGGGTGCGCAGGGGGTGAAAGGTGCTGTCGTACGCACCGTCCACCCCCGCGCGTCGTGCCGCCGGACTCAGCTGACGCCGAGCTCCTTGGCGTTGCGCACCAGGTCCTCGATACCGCCGCACATGAAGAACGCCTGCTCGGGGAAGTGGTCGTAGTCACCGTCGGCGATGGCGTTGAACGCCGTGATCGACTCTTCGAGCGACACGTCGGAGCCGTCCACACCGGTGAACTGCTTCGCCACGTGGGTGTTCTGCGACAGGAAGCGCTCGATCCGACGGGCGCGGAAGACGGTGAGCTTGTCTTCTTCACCCAGCTCGTCGATGCCGAGGATCGCGATGATGTCCTGGAGGTCCTTGTACTTCTGCAGGATGCCCTTGACGCGCATGGCGCAGTCGTAGTGGTCCTGCGCGATGTAGCGCGGGTCCAGGATCCGGGACGTCGAGTCCAGCGGGTCGACCGCCGGGTAGATGCCCTTCTCCGAGATCGGACGCGACAGAACGGTCGTCGCGTCCAGGTGGGCGAAGGTCGTCGCCGGGGCCGGGTCGGTCAGGTCGTCCGCGGGAACGTAGATCGCCTGCATCGAGGTGATCGAGTGACCGCGGGTCGACGTGATGCGCTCCTGAAGGATGCCCATCTCGTCGGCCAGGTTCGGCTGGTAACCCACCGCGGACGGCATACGGCCGAGCAGGGTGGACACCTCCGAGCCCGCCTGGGTGTACCGGAAGATGTTGTCGATGAAGAAGAGCACGTCCTGGCCCTGAACATCGCGGAAGTACTCCGCCATGGTCAGACCGGCGAGCGCCACACGGAGACGGGTGCCCGGGGGCTCGTCCATCTGGCCGAAGACCAGCGCGGTCTTGTCGATGACGCCGGACTCGGTCATCTCCTCGATGAGGTCGTTGCCCTCACGGGTACGCTCACCGACACCCGCGAACACCGACACACCGTCGTGGTTGTTGGCGACGCGGTAGATCATTTCCTGGATCAGCACGGTCTTGCCGACACCGGCACCACCGAACAGACCGATCTTGCCGCCCTTGACGTACGGGGTCAGCAGGTCGATGACCTTGACGCCGGTCTCGAACATCTCGGTCTTGGACTCGAGCTGGTCGAAGGCCGGGGCCTTGCGGTGGATCGGCCAGCGCTCCGTGATCTCGACCGTGGACGGGTCCACGTTCAGGATCTCACCGAGGGTGTTGAACACCTTGCCCTTGGTGACGTCGCCCACGGGGACGGTGATGCCCGAGCCCGTGTTGGTCACCGGGGACTGGCGGACCAGACCGTCGGTGGGCTGCATCGAGATGGTGCGGACCAGGCCGTCACCCAGGTGCTGGGCGACTTCCAGGGTCAGCGTCTTCAGCTTGCCGTCCTCGGCCGGGTCAGCGACCGTGACGTGCAGAGCGTTGTAGATCTCCGGCATCGCGTCGACGGGGAATTCCACGTCGACGACCGGGCCGATGACCCGAGCGACGCGGCCAGTAGCCGTGGCCGTTTCAACAGTGGTGGTCATAGTGGTTAGTCACTCCCCGCGCTAGCGTCGGCGAGGGCGCTCGCGCCACCGACGATCTCGCTGATTTCCTGGGTGATTTCGGCCTGGCGGGCCGCGTTGGCAAGCCGGGAGAGCTTCTTGACGAGGTCTCCGGCGTTGTCGGTCGCCGACTTCATCGCGCGACGGCGGGCAGCGTGCTCGGAAGCGGCGGCCTGCAGCAGTGCGTTGTAGATACGGCTCTCGACGTACCGCGGCAGCAGGGCGTCGAGGACGCCCTCAGCCGACGGCTCGAAGTCGTACAGCGGCAGGATCTCTCCCTTGCCGTGCGACTCCTCCTGCGCCTTCAGCGCCTCCGCGTCGAGGCTGAGCGGCAGCAGCCGGTTGTCCACCGGCGACTGCAGCATCATCGAGACGAACTCGGTGAACACGATGTGGATCTCGTCCACACCGCCCTCGGCCGTGTCCTGCTGCACCGCCGCGATCAGCGGTGCGGCGATCGCCTTGGCGTCCCCGTAGGACGGCTGGTCGGTGAAGCCCGTCCAGGACTCCACGACCTTCCGCTCACGGAAGTTGTAGTACGCGACGGCCTTACGGCCGACGAGGTACGAGTCGACCTCCTTGCCCTCCGAGCGAAGCCGCTCGGTGAGCCGGTCCGCAGCCTTGATCGCGTTGGACGAGTACCCGCCGGCCAGGCCGCGGTCGCTCGTGATGAGCAGAACCGCGACCCGGGTGGGCGACTCGACCTCGGTGGTCAGGGCGTGCTTGGTGTTGGAGCCCGTGGCGACCGCGGTCACCGCGCGGGTGAGCTCGGTCGCGTACGGACCCGATGCCGCCACCTGACGCTGCGCCTTGACGATGCGCGAGGCGGCGATCATCTCCATCGCCTTGGTGATCTTCTTGGTCGCGGTTACCGACTTGATGCGACGCTTGTAGACCCTGAGCTGGGCTCCCATGCTCAGCCCTCACCCAGGAGCTTGCCGTCCGACGTCTCAAACTGCTGCTTGAAGGTGGCAACGGACTCGGCAAGCGCCTGCAGCGTGTCGTCGGACATCTTCGCGCCCTCGACGATGCTGTTCATCAGGCCCTTGTGCTCGCGGCCCATGTAGTCGAGGAGCTCCCGCTCGAAGCGGCGGATGTCCTCGACCGGGACGTCGTCCATCTTGCCGGTGGTGCCGGCCCAGATGGAGACGACCTGGTCCTCGACCGAGTACGGCGCGTACTGGCCCTGCTTCAGCAGCTCGACCATCCGCTTGCCGCGCTCCAGCTGGTTCTTGGACGCCGCGTCCAGGTCGGAACCGAAGGCGGCGAACGCCTCCAGCTCGCGGTACTGGGCGAGGTCCACGCGCAGTCGGCCGGACACCTGGCGCATGGCCTTGTGCTGCGCGCTGCCGCCGACTCGCGAGACCGAGATACCGACGTTCAGCGCCGGGCGCTGGCCCGCGTTGAACAGGTCGGACTCCAGGAAGCACTGGCCGTCGGTGATGGAGATGACGTTGGTCGGAATGAACGCCGACACGTCGTTCGCCTTGGTCTCGACGATCGGCAGACCGGTCATCGAACCCGCGCCCATGGCGTCCGAGAGCTTCGCGCAACGCTCGAGGAGACGGGAGTGCAGGTAGAAGACGTCACCCGGGTACGCCTCGCGGCCCGGCGGGCGGCGGAGCAGCAGGGAGACGGCGCGGTAGGCGTCGGCCTGCTTCGACAGGTCGTCGAAGACGATCAGGACGTGCTTGCCCTGGTACATCCAGTGCTGGCCGATGGCCGAACCGGTGTACGGGGCGAGGTACTTGAAGCCGGCCGGGTCGGACGCCGGAGCCGCGACGATCGTCGTGTACTCGAGAGCGCCCGCCTCCTCCAGCGCACCGCGCACGGACGCGATGGTGGAGCCCTTCTGGCCGATGGCGACGTAGATGCAGCGGACCTGCTTCTTCGGGTCGCCGGAACGCCAGTTGTCACGCTGGTTGATGATCGTGTCGACGGCCAGGGCGGTCTTGCCCGTCTGGCGGTCGCCGATGATCAGCTGACGCTGACCGCGGCCGATCGGCACCATCGCGTCGACGGCCTTGAGGCCGGTCTGCATCGGCTCGTGCACCGACTTACGCACCATGACGCCGGGAGCCTGCAGCTCCAGGGCGCGCCGGGCGTCCGTCTCGATCTCGCCGAGGCCGTCGATCGGGTTGCCGAGCGGGTCGACGACCCGGCCCAGGTAGCCCTCGCCGACCGCGACGGACAGGACCTCTCCGGTGCGTCGCACCGGCTGGCCCTCCTCGATACCGCTGAACTCGCCGAGGACGATCGCGCCGATCTCGCGCTCTTCGAGGTTCAGCGCGAGACCGAGGGTCCCGTCCTCGAACTTCAGCAGTTCGTTC
Source organism: Streptomyces sp. RKAG337 (assembly GCF_023701715.1). NCBI lineage: Bacteria > Bacillati > Actinomycetota > Actinomycetes > Kitasatosporales > Streptomycetaceae > Streptomyces > Streptomyces sp. RKAG337. The sequence continues at coordinate 2,209,222 of NZ_JAJOZA010000001.1, forward strand.
GCCATGGCCGAGGGAAGACCCTCGACCTTCGCGATGCCGTCACCGGCCTCGCTGACCGTGCCGACCTCCTCGCGCGAGGCGGCGTCCGGCTGGTACGACTGGACAAAGGTCTCCAGCGCGTCCCGGATCTCCTCCGGCCGGATCGTGAGCTCCGCCATCTGGGTTCCCTGCTCTCCTTGTTGGGCCCGAAGTTTCCTGCGGGTGCCTGGGGGTCGTCCCCGGCAGGCACCTCGCTACGGCCCAACTCGGGCCGCGGTCATGCTCTTGAGTTGGTGGCTGGTCTCAGCCGGCCATCCGCCGGGCCGCCTCTTCGAGGCGGTCGGCGATGGTGCCGTTGATGACCTCTTCGCCTACGCGCACCGTGATCCCGCCGAGGACCGTCGGGTCCACGTCGAGGTTCAGGTGCACCTGCCGGCCGTACAGCTTGGCCAGCGCGGCGCCGAGGCGCTGCTTCTGCTGGTCGGTCAGCGGTACGGCCGAGACCACCACCGCGACCATCCGATTACGGCGGGCGGCTGCCAGCTTGGACAGGGCTTCGAGCCCTGCTTCCAGGCTACGTCCCCGCGGGTGGGTGACAAGCCGGGCGACCAGTCGCTCGGTGACCGGGCTGACCCGGCCGTCGAGCAGTGAGCGCAGCAGCTCGGCCTTGGCCGAGGTCGCGGCGACCTTGTCGGTCAGCGCGGCCCGCAGCTCGCTGCTGCCGGAGACGATCCGGCCGAAGCGGAACAGCTCGTCCTCGACGTCGTCGAGAGCGCCCGCGCGCTGGGCGGCGACCAGGTCGGCGGCGTAGGAAAGCTCCTCCACCGCGTCCGTCAGGTCACGCGACCGGGACCAGCGGGAGCGGACCAGGCCCGACACGAGGTCGAGGGTCTCTCCGCCGATCTGGCCGCCGAGCAGCTGCTCGGCCAGTCCCGCCTTGGCCTCGCCGGTCTTCGCCGGGTCGGTCAGGGCACGCCGCAGCGATCCCTCGCGGTCGAGCAGCCCCGTGACGGAGGCCAGCTCTTCCCCGAGCTTCGCCGCGTCGACGGACGTGTTGTCCGTCAGCGCGTCGAGCTGCTCGCGTCCGGCGGCCAGTGCCTCGCGGCTCGCGCCGTTCATCGCGTGGCCTCGGCCTTCTCCTCGAGCTCGTCGAGGAAGCGGTCGATGGTGCGGCTCTGCCGGGCGGTGTCCTCGAGGGACTCGCCGACGAGCTTGCCGGCCAGGTCGGTGGCGAGCTTGCCCACGTCCTGGCGCAGCGCCTGCGCGGCGGCCTTGCGGTCGGCCGCGATCTGCGCGTGGCCGGCCGTGACGATGTCCTCGCGCTGCCGCTGGCCTTCCGCGCGCATCTCGGCGATGAGCGCGGCGCCCTGCTCCTGCGCCTCCTGGCGCAGTCGCGCGGCTTCATGCCGGGCCTCGGAGAGCTGCTCGCGGTACTGCTCGAGCGTCTGCTGCGCCTCGGCCTGGGTGGCCTCGGCCTTCTCCATGCCGCCTTCGATGGCCTCGCGGCGCTCGTCCAGAACCTTGTTGATGTTCGGGAGGAGCTTCTTGGCGAGGAAGCCGAAGACGATGGCGAAGGCGATCAGGCCGATGATGAGCTCGGGGATCGGCGGGATGAGGGGGTTTTCCGCCTCCTCGGCCGCCATCTGTACCAGGGCGATCACATCAGTGCCTTCCGTCGAAAGGATCTAGTGCCGTAATCAGCTGGTCGGGTAGACGAACGGCATGACCAGACCGATGAGGGCGAGCGCCTCACAGAAGGCGAAGCCGAGGATCTGGTTGGCACGGATCAGGCCGGCAGCCTCAGGCTGACGGGCAAGGGCCTGGGTGCCGTTACCGAAGATGATGCCGATGCCGACGCCGGGGCCGATCGCGGCGAGGCCATAGCCGATGGAGCCCAGGTTGCCCAGGATCTGAGTAGCGGCGAGGTTCACAGCGGACATGCTGTTTCTTCCTTCTCTTTCACGGACCGATGGGGGTTGGCCACCGGACATCTTTTGGCGGGGAGCGCGGGTGCCGTCAGTGGTGTTCGGCGAGCGCGCCCTGGACGTACGAGGTGGCCAGGAGCACGAAGACGTACGCCTGAACAGCCTGGATGAAGAGCTCGAAGGCGGTCATGACGATCGTCATGACGAACGAGACGCCCGCGTACGCGATGCCGATCCCGTTGAGCAGGTACCAGCTGGCGATCGTGAACAGCAGCAGCAGGGTGTGGCCCGCGAACATGTTCGCGAAGAGCCGGACCGCGTGCGTGAACGGACGGACCAGCACGTTCGAGAAGAACTCGATCGTCATCGACAGCGGCAGGACCTTGCCGAGTGTCGGGTCGTAGCCGGTGATGTTCTTCAGGCCGCCCACGAAGCCGTGCTTCTTGAACGTCAGGTACATCCACAGCACGTACACGATCCCGGCCAGGGCGACCGGGAAGGAGATGATCGCCGTCACCGGGAACTGGGCGATCGGGATGATCGACCAGAGGTTCATGATCCAGACGATGAAGAACAGCGAGACCATCAGCGGGACGTACTTCTCGCCCTGCTTCTTGCCGAGCGTCTCGTAGACGATTCCCCGGCGGACGAAGTCGTAGCCCGCCTCGCCCACCATCTGGAGCTTGCCGGGAACCAGCTTCGGCTTGTTGAAGGCCGCCCAGAAGAACCCGACGATGAGCACGGAGCTCAGCAGAGCCAGCAGCATCGGCTTGTTGAAGTCAAAACTGCCGATGCTGAAGATCGGCTCGAAAAGGAAGGAGTGCAGGCCGGGAGCCGGGAAGCCGCACCCGTCGAAGATGTGGCAGTTGGTCTCGAAGGCGAGAACCTGGTCAGCACTCACCGCGAGCTCCTTCAGCGTGGCGCATGGGTACGGCAACCTCGATGTGTCGGCGCGGCGTACAGCCACGGAACGGCACTGGACTGGTCTGGCAGAAATGGGGGCGGCTCATCGGCTCGACGCCGAGAGACTGTGCAGGCAGCTCCGCCACCCGCGCCAGCTGTGCCGCAGTTGAGACCGGACGATAGCAAATGAGCGGAGACGTCTTTACACCGGCCCTACGGTTCACGACGTGGACCCGGCGGAGTCCGGCTCGACGTACAGGATCTTCGCCTTCATATGGGCTCGGGCCTGTGCGGCGATCCAGACAAGGGTGGTACCGAGGAGTGCGAAGGCAAAGGCCCGCAGGTTGAACAGCGAGGTGTGCTTGAACACCGCGAGGACCACCGCGAGCAGCAGGATCTGGGTCGTGTACAGCGCCAGCCCCATCATCTGGAACAGCGCCGGGTACGACTTCGCCACTCGCTGCAGCACCAACAGACCGATCGACATGAACGCGATCACCACGAACGTGCCGAAAGCGGCGCCGAGCGCTCCCTTGCCACCGGCGACCACGCTGCTGACAACGACGGCGATGACACCGGCGGCGGCAGAGGGGACAGCACAGTTGAGGAACATTCGGACGTCGTTGGACTGCATGGTGGCAGCTCCTCCGGCGGGAGTTGGGGGAAAGCGGCTGGTCGTCGGAGACGAGCGTAGACCCGGACCGAGGACGTGCCTCACGCCGGAAGACCGTCGCACTAGGGTCTTTCGGCTTGTTTCCCGGGTTTCGTGAACGGTATCACAAAGTATTTGATGCGGTCTTTACCTTGTAAGTGTGCTGCCTGTCACACGGAAGGAGTAGTTGGCGTGTCATCCCGCTGACGTCCAACTCGGCTTCTGGTAGAGGCGAACAGCCGATTACCTGCGGCTGTCGACCGGGCGTCGGTCGGGCAGCCGGGAGCGGTCGCCGATCGCCGTCGAACCGTGCACGCCGGCCGCTCCGCCGGCGCGGATCAGCTGCTCGGCGGCGAGCTGCGCGGCCTGCGTCGTCCGGCGCTTGCGGCGGTAGCGGGGCGGCACGAACGCCTCGGCCCAGCGCGGTGCGCGCGGCCGGAACCGCGGCAGCAGCAGCACGACCAGGCCGACGGCGCTGAGGACCATGATCACCAGCACGATCCACAGGCTGGAGGAGTTGAGCGAGAAGGCGACCGCGCCGAACGCGATCAGCGCCGACCAGAAGTACATGATCAGCACGGCCCGGCTGTGCGAGTGTCCGATCTCCAGCAGCCGGTGGTGCAGATGGCCGCGGTCGGCGGCGAACGGCGACTGCCCGTTCCAGGTGCGGCGCACGATGGCCAGCACCAGGTCCGCGGCCGGGATCGCGATCAGCGTGAGCGGCAGCAGCAGCGGCATGTAGACCGGCACCATGAAGTGCACGGTCTCGCGGGTGGACCCCGTCATGTCGGTGATGGCGTCCGGGTCCACCTGGCCGGTGATGGAGATCGCGGACGAGGCGAGGACCAGACCGATCAGCATCGAGCCGGAGTCGCCCATGAAGATCCGGGCCGGGTGCAGGTTGTGCGGCAGGAAGCCCAGGCACATCCCGATGAGGATGGCGCTGAACAGCGTCGCGGGGGCGGCCGCCTCGACGCCGTAGCCGTACCACATGCGGTACGCGTACATGAAGAACGCGATGGCGGCGATGGCGACCATGCCGGACGCCAGGCCGTCGAGGCCGTCGACGAAGTTGACGGCGTTGATGGTGATCACGACCAGCGCGACGGTGAGCAGCGTGGACTGGATCGGCGACAGGGAGACGGTGCCCACACCGGGGACCGGCAGCCACAGGATCGTCAGACCCTGCAGCACCATGACGCCCGCGGCGATCATCTGGGCGCCGAGCTTGATCAGCGCGTCCACGCCCCACTTGTCGTCCAGCACACCCAGCAGCCAGATCAGGCCCGCTCCGGAGAGCAGCGCCCGCGGCTCGTTCGACAGCTCGAAGACGCTGCTGAGGTTCCACAGATGGGAGGAGACCAGCAGACCCGCGCACAGCCCGCCGAACATCGCGATCCCGCCGAGCCTCGGTGTCGGCTCCCGGTGCACGTCCCGCTCACGGATCTCCGGCATGGCGCCGGCCGCGATCGCGAACTTCCGCACCGGGCCCGTCAGCAGATACGTGACGGCGGCGGTCACACAAAGCGTCAGCAGATACTCGCGCACAGGGCTGCCTCCGGCAGGGTCGGCCGGACGAAGCGGTGCTTCAGGGGCGTCGGGCAGGTCCTCACAGCGTCACACCTTAGTGGCGTCGTACTCCCAGCTGCGAACATCTGCGAAGACTCACAGATACCGGCCCATGGTTCCACCGCCTCCGGAAGACCGGTCACGCGGGATACGGCGGGAAGCCTCCGACGAACTGCGCGACCTCGGGCGCGAGCCCCTGCTCCTCGCGCAGCGCTCGGGCGATCAGCGGCGCGACCTGCGACATCTCCGGTTCCGCCATGCCCTGGGTGGTCACCGCGGCGGTACCGATCCGGATGCCGGACGCGATGTCGGACGGCTGCGGATCGTACGGCAGCGCGTACTTGTCGAGGACGATTCCGGCGGCGGCGCAGCGTCCTCTCGCCTGTACTCCGGTGACACCCAGCGGGGTGACATCGGCGGTGATCAGATGGGTGTCGGTCCCGCCGGTGGTGATCGTCATCCCCTCGGCGGCGAGCGCGTCGGCCAGCAGCCGCGCGTTGGCGACGACCTGGTGCGCGTACGCGGCGAACGCCGGGGTCGCGGCCTCGGCGAAGGCCGCCGCCTTCGCGGCGATGGAGTGCAGATGCGGGCCGCCCTGCGAGAACGGGAAGACCGCCCGGTCGATGCGCTGGGCGAGGTCCGCGCCGCAGAGGATCAGCCCGCCGCGCGGTCCGCGCAGCACCTTGTGGGTGGTGGCGCACACCACGTCCGCGTACGGCACGGGGCTGGGCGCGGCGCCGCCGGCGACCAGGCCCAGGGTGTGCGCGGCGTCCACGATCAGATACGCGTCGACCTCGTCGGCGATCTCCCGGAACGTCCGGTAGTCGATGTGCCGGGGGTATGCGATGGCACCGCACACGATCGCCTTGGGGCGGTGCTCCCGGGCCAGCGCCCGTACCTGGTCGTAGTCGATCAGTCCGCCGCCGTCCGGGGCACCGGGCGGCGTCACCCCGTAGCCGACGAAGCGGAACCAGCGGCCGGAGAAGTTCGCCTGCGAGCCGTGCGTGAGGTGGCCGCCGTGCGGCAGCGCCATCGCGAGCACCTTGTCACCGGGGACCAGCAGCGCCGCGTACGCGGCCAGGACGGCCGACGAGCCGGAGTACGGCTGCACGTTGGCGTGCGCGGCGCCGAACAGGCCGGTGGCGCGCTCCACCGCCAGCCGCTCCGCCACATCGACCAGTTCGCACCCGGAATGGTGCCGGCGGGAGGGATAGCCCTCGGCGTACTTGTTGGCGAGTGGTGAGCCCAGCGCGGCCAGGACGGCGGACGAGGTGAAGTTCTCCCCCGCGATCAACTGCAGGGTGGTGCTCTGCCGTTCCAGCTCGGCGAGCAGCACACCCGCCAGCTCCGGGTCCTGCCGCCGCAGCGCGTCGAAGTCCGGATGCCACGTCTGGGCGGCGGGCCGCAGCGGGGTCTGTGAGGTTTTTTCGGCGACCGGCATGGCTGGACTCCCGCAGGAGGGTCGGGTTACTGCACCCAACTGTAGGGGCGCCGCCGCCGCGGCGCCCGGCGAGCGGAGCAACACGTGCCGGATCCGGCCGCACCCGGCCTGCCGGTGGCTCGGGGTCCTACCGGGGGGTCGGGGTACGGATTCCGGTCAGCGCGGTGACGACCGGGTCGAGGGAACTGTGGATCTCCTCGCCGATGCTGCGGAAGAACCCGATCGGGGCGCCGTAGGGGTCGTAGACCTCGTCGGCCTCGGCGCTCGGGGCCAGCAGCCAGCCGCGCAGCGCGGCGGCGGCACGCACCAGCGCGCGGGCGCGGTCCGACACGCTGCCCTCGGGGAGGGTCGCGGGGTCTATGGCCCGCACCAGCCGGGTGAACTCCTTCAGCGTGAAGGTGCGCAGCCCCGCCGCGTGCCCCATCGAGATGACCTGCGCGCGGTGGTCGCGGGTCGCGGTCAGCACCAGGTCGGCGTCGATGACGTGGTCGTCGAGCAGCTCACGGCCGATGAACCCGGACGCGTCGGCGCCGTACTCGGTGAGGACGGCGGCGGCGTGCGCCTCCATGGGCGCGCCTTCGTGCCCCCAGGTGCCGGCGGACTCGACGAGGATCCCGTCGGCACCGTCGCCGAGGCGCAGCGTCAGCTCATGGCGGGTCAGCCGCTCGGCGATCGGCGAGCGGCAGACATTGCCGGTGCAGACGTGGAGGATGCGGAAGCGGTCATCGCGCTGACCCGGTATGCCACGCCTTTCGGGCGCGGTCAATTGCGCTCCTCCAGGTCGGGTACGACCTCTCGGAGCTGGTCGGCGCTGATCGCGCCGGCCCGCAGCAGCACCGGGATCTTGCCGGTCACGTCGACGATGGACGACGGGACGGTGGCGGGCGTCGGCCCGGCGTCCAGGTACACCGCGACGGAGTCGCCGAGCATCTCCTGGGCGGCGTCGCAGTCCTCGGGGGAACGGTGGCCGGTCAGATTGGCGCTGGACACCGCGAGCGGGCCGGTGGCGGTCAGCAGTTCGATCGCGACGGGGTGCAGCGGCATCCGGACCGCGACGGTGCCGCGGGTGTCGCCGAGGTCCCAGTTCAGGGACGGCTGGTGCTTGGCGACGAGGGTGAGCGCGCCGGGCCAGAAGGCGTCGACGAGCTCCCAGGCCTGCTCGGAGAAGTCCGTGACGAGGCCGTGCAGCGTGTTCGGGGAGCCGACCAGCACCGGGGAGGGCATGTTGCGGCCCCGGCCCTTGGCCTCCAGCAGATCGCCGACGGCCTGGGCGTCGAACGCGTCCGCGCCGATGCCGTACAGGGTGTCGGTGGGCAGCACGACGAGTTCACCACGCTTGATGGCGGACGTCGCTTCGCGCAGTCCGGCGGCGCGGTCGGTCGCGTCCGAGCAGTCGTAACGCCGTGCCATTAGCTGACCTCCAGGCTGTGCGCCGCTGCGGCGCCGTGCGTGCAGTTGACCCGCGTCATCATGGCGTCGCCTTGCGCGCCGTCGTGCTGTTTTCTCCCGGGGGACGACCCCCGTACCCCCGGCACCAGGCTGCCGGCGCGAGCCACCGTCATCATGGCGTCGCCTTGCGCGCCGTCGTGAAGCGGGGCCGGTTGTTCAGATCGGGGTGGTCGGCGGCGTCGGCCCAGCCGGCGTCCTCCTTGAAGATCCACGGAACCTGACCACCCTGGGAGTCCGCGTGCTCGATCACCACGACGCCGCCCGGCCGCAGCAGCCGGTGCGCCGTGCGCTCGATGCCGCGGATGGTGTCGAGGCCGTCCTCACCCGAGAAGAGGGCCAGTTCGGGGTCGTGGTCACGCGCCTCGGGCTGCACATATTCCCACTCGGTGAGCGGGATGTACGGCGGATTGCTGATGACGAGGTCCACCTGGCCGTTGAGCTCGGGGAACGCGGTGAGCGCGTCGCCGTGCTCCAGCTGGACCTTGCTTCCTTCGATGTTCTTGCGGGCCCATTCCAGGGCCTTCTCCGACAGCTCCACGGCGTGCACGCGGGACCGCGGCACCTCCTGGGCCAGGGCCAGCGCGATGGCGCCGGAGCCGGTGCACAGGTCGACGATCAGCGGCTCGGCCACGTCCATGGCCCGTACGGCGTCTATCGCCCAGCCGACGACCGACTCCGTCTCCGGGCGGGGGACGAAGACGCCCGGCCCGACCTGGAGCTCCAGATACCGGAAGAAGGCGCGCCCGGTGATGTGCTGGAGCGGTTCACGCGCCTCGCGGCGGGCGACCGCCTCCCAGTAGCGGGCGTCGAATTCGGAGTCGGCGACCGAGTGCAGCTCGCCGCGCTTGACGCCGTGCACGTACGCGGCCAGTTCCTCCGCGTCGAAACGCGGGGACGGCACGCCGGCGTCGGCCAGCCGCTGGGCGGCCTGCGCCACCTCGGCGAGCAGCACGTTCACTGATTGCCCTCCTGTTAGCTCGCGCTGTGGCTGGTCAGCCGGCGCTTCGGCTGGTGTCAGCCGGCGTCGCCGGCCGCGGCCAGCTTGGCGGCGGAGTCGGCATCGACACACGCCTGGATCATCGCGTCGAGGTCCCCGTCGAGGACCTGGTCCAAGTTGTACGCCTTGAAGCCGACGCGGTGGTCCGAGATGCGGTTCTCGGGGTAGTTGTACGTCCGGATCCGCTCGGAGCGGTCCACCGTGCGGACCTGGCTGCGGCGCGCGTCGGAGGCCTCCTGGTCGGCTTCCTCCTGCGCGGCGGCGAGCAGCCTGGAACGCAGGATACGCATCGCCGACTCCTTGTTCTGGAGCTGGCTCTTCTCGTTCTGGCAGGAGACCACCAGACCGGACGGCAGGTGCGTGATGCGGACCGCCGAGTCGGTGGTGTTGACGGACTGGCCGCCGGGGCCCGACGAGCGGTACACGTCGATGCGCAGATCGTTCGGGCCGATCTCGACCTCGACCTCCTCGGCCTCGGGCGTGACGAGCACGCCGGCCGCGGAGGTGTGGATCCGGCCCTGCGACTCGGTGGCGGGCACCCGCTGCACGCGGTGCACCCCGCCCTCGTACTTCAGCCGCGCCCAGACGCCCTGGCCGGGCTCGGTGGCACCGTTGCCGCCCTTGGTCTTCACCGCGACCTGGACGTCCTTGTAGCCGCCGAGGTCGGACTCGTTCGCCTCGATGAGCTCGGTCTTCCAGCCGACGCGCTCGGCGTACCGCAGGTACATCCGCAGCAGGTCGCCGGCGAACAGCGCGGACTCCTCGCCGCCCTCTCCGGCCTTGACCTCGAGGATGACGTCCTTCTCGTCGTGCGGGTCGCGCGGTACGAGCAGCAGCCGCAGTTTCTCGGTCAGCTCGGCGCGCTGCTTGTCCAGCACCTTGAGCTCGGCCGCGAAGTCCGGATCGTCCTGGGCGAACTCACGGGCGGTCTCGATGTCCTCGCCGGTGAGCTTCCAGGAGCGGTAGGTGCCGATGATCGGCGTCAGTTCGGCGTAGCGCTTGTTGAGCTTGCGGGCATTGGCCTGATCCGCGTGCACCGCGGGATCGGCGAGCCGCTTCTCGAGGTCGGCGTGCTCGCCGATCAGTTCCTCGACTGCCTCGAACATTGCTGTGCCTCTCCTGAACAACCCTGGACTGCTATCGGTACCGGACGACAAAGCGCCGGTCCGGTCCCCCGAGGTGTCGGGAGACCGAGAACCGGCGCTTTCGGGTCGCTACTTCTGGGCGGACCCGGCGGCCTTCTTGCCGAAGCGGGCCTCGAAGCGGGCCACGCGGCCACCGGTGTCGAGGATCTTCTGCTTGCCCGTGTAGAACGGGTGGCACGCGGAGCAGACGTCGGCGCGAATCACGCCGCTCTTCTCGGTGCTGCGGGTCGTGAACGACGCGCCACAGGTGCAGGTGACCTGGGTCTCGACGTACTCGGGGTGGATTTCGCGCTTCAAGGGATGCTCCTAGGTTCGGGAGGGCGCCGGGTCGTGGAGCGGGTTTGCGTCACGTGAACCGGGGCCAGCGGTCCAGTCTGCCAGCACCGGCCGCATCTCCCAAAACGAGAGGCGGCCGGATTTCATTCCCGACGGCCCCGCACGGTCCGGAAAAGGCCCGGAACCGGTGCGGGAGCCCGTTCGAGGGGTTCGGGAACGACTTCAGGAACCGGTTCCGACGACGCCCTTGGCATCGGTCTCGTCGGCGGCCGAGCCCTTGGTGGCGGCGGCCGGTATCGGCAGGTCCGCCTTGAGCGCCTGCCAGACCAGTGCGGCCTGCGCGTCCATGGGCTCGACGCGGTTCTCGTCGCTCTTCGCGTACTGGACCGGCAGCGTCACCATGGTGATGTTCTCGGACTTGAGGCCCTTGAGGCTCCCCGCCAGGCCCTTCAGGCCGCTGACGGAGGCCAGGTCCGAGTCGGTCGTGATGGCCTTGGTGGCCTTGTCCGCGACCTTGTACAGCTGTGTGGGGCTCGAGAGCACGCCCAGACCGTTCACCCGGTCCATGAGCGCCTTCATGAACGCCTGCTGCAGCTGTATGCGGCCCAGGTCGCTGCCGTCGGCCACGCCGTGCCGGGTGCGGACCAGGCCGAGCGACTGCTCGCCGTTGAGGGTGTGGGTGCCGGCCGCCAGGTCCAGATGGCTGTTCTTGTCGTGGATCGCCTTGCTGGTGGTGACGGGAACCCCGCCCAGGGCGTCGATCAGGCCCTTGAAGCCGGTGAAGTCGACCTCGATGTAGTGGTCCATGCGGATACCGGTCATGGACTCGACGGTCTTGACCGCGCACGCGGGGCCACCGACCGAGTACGACTCGTTGAACATCACCTTGTTCACCTCGGGCGAGGTGCCGCCGCCGGTCTTGGCGCACTCCGGGCGGGTGATCAGGGTGTCACGCGGGATGCTCACCACGCTGGCCGTCCTGTGGCCCTGGTAGAGGTGCACGATCATCGCGGTGTCGGAGCGGGCGCTGCCCTCGTCCGTGCCGTACTTGTCGTTCGCGCCGGCGCGGGAGTCGGAGCCGAGGACGAGTATGTCCTCCGAGCCGTTGTCGACCTGCTCGGGCCGGTCGTCACCGAGCGCCTGGTTGATGTTGACGCCCTTGATGTTGCCGTTGAGCTTGAAGTACAGGTATCCGGCGCCCGCACCGCCCACCACGACCAGTCCCGCGACGGCCCAGACGGCTATTCGCAGCAGGCGGCGGCGCGGGGCCGTCCGCCGGCGGCGGCCGGAGGCGTGCTTGGAGCCGCCGTTCGTCCCCCGCGTATCGCTCGTGTCGTCCGCCATGGCCTCTCTCAGTCCTCGTCCGTCGTCGGTGTGCTGCTACCCCCAGCTGTGTCGCTCAGGCGTGGCTTGTCTTGTAGGTCAGACGGCGAACCGCCCGACGTGGTTCCTGGCGAGTGTGCACGCCGAACATGAGAACGGGCTCCCAGGGACCCCTTCCGGGGAGCCTGAGAGCCCGTTCTGAGCCTCCTGAGGCCCTTCTGTGACATACGTCTCGGAAGGTCCCGAGCCCGGGTCAGTCGTTGCTGTTGCCCGGGGTCGTCTTGGCGATCTGCATCAGGAACTCGGCGTTCGACTTCGTCTGCTTCATCTTGTCCAGCAGCAGCTCGATCGCCTGCTGGGAGTCGAGCGCGTGCAGCACCCGGCGGAGCTTCCAGACGATCGCGAGCTCGTCGCGGTCGAGCAGGATCTCTTCCTTACGGGTACCGGACGGGTCGACGTCCACCGCGGGGAAGATGCGCTTGTCGGCGAGCTTGCGGTCGAGCTTGAGCTCCATGTTGCCGGTGCCCTTGAACTCCTCGAAGATCACCTCGTCCATGCGCGAGCCGGTCTCGACCAGCGCGGTGGCCAGGATGGTCAGCGAGCCGCCGTCCTCGATGTTGCGCGCCGCACCGAAGAACCGCTTCGGCGGGTAGAGCGCGGTCGAGTCGACGCCACCGGACAGGATGCGGCCGGAGGCCGGCGCCGCGAGGTTGTACGCACGGCCCAGACGGGTGATCGAGTCCAGCAGGACGACCACGTCGTGACCCAGCTCGACGAGACGCTTGGCGCGCTCGATGGCCAGCTCGGCGACGGTGGTGTGGTCCTCGGCGGGACGGTCGAAGGTCGAGGAGATGACCTCGCCCTTCACCGACCGCTGCATGTCGGTGACCTCTTCCGGACGCTCGTCGACCAGGACGACCATCAGGTGGCACTCGGGGTTGTTGACGGTGATCGCGTTGGCGATCGCCTGCATGATCATGGTCTTACCGGTCTTCGGCGGGGCCACGATCAGACCACGCTGGCCCTTGCCGATCGGCGCGACCAGGTCGATGATCCGGGTCGTCAGCACACCCGGGTCGGTCTCCAGGCGGAGCCGGTCCTGCGGGTACAGCGGGGTCAGCTTCTGGAACTCCGGACGGCCGCGGCCGGAGTCCGCCGCCATGCCGTTCGCCGAGTCCAGCCGGACCAGCGCGTTGAACTTCTCGCGGCGCTCGCCGTCCTTGGGCTGGCGGACGGCGCCGGTGACGTGGTCACCCTTGCGCAGGCCGTTCTTGCGGACCTGGGCGAGCGAGACGTACACGTCATTCGGGCCCGGCAGGTAGCCGGACGTCCTGATGAACGCGTAGTTGTCGAGAATGTCCAGGATGCCCGCGACGGGGATCAGCACGTCGTCGTCGTTGACCGTCGGCTCGTTGCCGAACTGCTGCTGCTCCTCGCGGCGGTTGCTGCCCCGCCCGCGGCGGTCGCGGTAGCGGCCCCGACGGCGGCCGCGGCCGTCACCGAACTCGTCGTCGTCCTGCGCGTTCTGACCCTGGCTCTGGTCGCGGCCCTGACCCTGAGCGCCCTGACTCTGGCTCTGGTCGCGGCCCTGGCCCTGGTTCTGGTTCTGGCCGCCGCCCTGGCTCTGGCCCTGCGGGCTCTGGCCCTGGCCGCCGCCCTGGTTGCCGCGGTTCTGGCGGTTGCCGCCCTCCGCGCCGCCGCCCGCGGGGGCGGCGCCGTTCTCGTCGCCACGGTTGTTGCGGCGCTCGCGCTGCCGCTCCTGGCGCTCGCGGCGGTCGTTCTGCCGGTCGCCGCGCTGGCCGCGCTGGCGGTCCTGGCGCTCCTCGCCGGCCGCGGTCTTGCCGTCGGCGGCGGGCTTGCCCTCGGCAGCGTCCACAGCGGCCTCGGCGCGCTCGCCGGCACGCTCGTTCCTGGTGGCCTTGGGCTGCTCACCGGCGGGCTGGCCGGGAATGTCGATCTGCTTCGCCTCGGACGGCGCGGCGGCGGCCGGAGCCGCGACAGCGGGCTCCGAGCTCTCCACCGTGCGGGCCCGGGAGGTCGCCCGGCGCTTCGGCTTCTCGGCGGCGGGCTCGGCGGTCGCCGTCCCGGCCACCGCGGCGGCCTTGGGAGCGCTGGTGGCCGCACCCTTGCCGGCCTGCGTCTCCTTGATCGTGTCGATCAGCTGGCTCTTGCGCATCCGCGCGGTGCCCTTGATACCGAGACCGGAGGCAAGCTGCTGCAGCTCTGCCAGGACCATGCCGTCGAGGCCGGTCCCCGACCGGCGGCGCTTGGGGGCAGCACCGGTGGCAGGCGCGGCAGCGGCGTCCGGAGCGGGCGCGGCGTCTGCACGCACGCCCATCAGATCGGTGGTGTCGCTCACGAAGGGTCCTTCCCTGGAGCGGACGTCGGCCTGTCTGGCTCGGCGACCGGTTGTGCTGTCCGGATCTGGGCGTTTCCGCTGCTCAGAGCCGGGGCGATGGTCCGCCTGATGGCGGCAGAAATACCTACATGGTTCCGGCGCGAAGGTTAAAGGAGATAATTCGCGCCGACTCCGGAGCGTGCTCGACACTGCTTAGGCAGGATGCTCAGGCAGTGTGGGAGGCTCCCGGAAGAGTGGCGGTCCCCAGAAGGGACACAGATCACTTCTGCGTGCACTTCGGCACCATTCGTATGCATGGGCCGTCGAGTGCAGGCTTGACATTAACACTACCGGATCCAACAAACATTCCCCCTCTCTCCAACCGGCAATCGTGTCACTGCCCCACTGCTAGGGGCAGTACACAGGCCCCTGCCGCGTCGAGGGCCAGACGGTTCGCCGCCCACCCCTCGCCCGCGAGCCGGGAGACTTTGTCCGCGGCGCCTTCCTCGGTGAGCGCGAGGACCGTGGGCCCCGCTCCCGAGATGACCGAAGGGACGCCGTCGGCCCGCAGCCGGTTCACCAGTGCCACACTTTCGGGCATGGCGGGAGCACGGTAGTCCTGGTGCAGCCGGTCCTCGGTGGCGGGCAGCAGCAGCTCGGGGCGGCGGGTGAGCGCCTCCACCAGCAGCGCCGCGCGGCCCGCGTTGACCGCGGCGTCCACATGCGGGACGGTGCGCGGCAGGAGGCCGCGGGCGACCTCGGTCAGCACCGGCTTGGACGGTACGAACACCACCGGGACGACGGAGGCCGCCGGATCCATCCGGATCGCGCGGGCGGCACCGGACTCGGTCCAGGCGAGGGTGAAGCCGCCGAGCAGACAGGCGGCGACGTTGTCGGGGTGGCCTTCGATCTCGGTGGCCAGTTCCAGCAGTGCGGCGTCGTCGAGACGCTCGGGGCCGCCTATCGTCACGGCGCGGGCGGCCATGATCCCGGCGCAGATCGCGGCGGACGAGGAGCCCAGGCCGCGGCCGTGCGGGATGCGGTTGGCGCAGACCACTTCCAGACCGCGCGGCTGTCCGCCGAGCAGGTCGAAGGCGGTCCGCATCGAGCGCACGACCAGGTGCTTCTCGTCGCGGGCCAGGTTCTCGGCGCCCTCGCCGGCGATGTCGACATGCAGCCCGGAGTCGGCGACCCGGACCACGACGTCGTCGTACAGGCCCAGCGCCAGGCCGAAGGCGTCAAAGCCGGGGCCGAGGTTGGCGCTGGTCGCGGGGACGCGCACTCGGACCGCGGCGGCGCGGAACGCGGGACCGGCCATCGTTCGACGATTCTCCTTGTGCTGGTGCTTGTTCTTGTGCAGCTGGTGCGTGTTGTGCTGGTGCTCGTTGTGCTGATGCGTGCTGTGCTGGTGCTCGTTCTGGTGCTTGTGCTGTGCGGAAGGGCGGTTCTTGCCCCGGAATGCCAGCCATCGGCGGTGTACGGCGGGGCTGCGGTGTGCGGCAGGAGCGGCAATGCCTGTGGCATGAGCCGGATCGGCGCACTGCGGCGCCGCTGGGGTCAGCCTATCGAAGGAAGGTTCTGCTGCGACATAGGGCGCACGAACAGCGCGTGATGCGTGTCGCGAGCTTCTTCGTGCGCCCCTTCACCACGGCGCCGCGTCAGACCAGCCCGAGCTTCTCGGCCGCGGCGTCGGCGTCGACCGCCACGGTGACCGGCTGGGGCGCGCCGGCGACCGCCCAGTCCGGGTCCTTGAGGCCGTTGCCGGTCACGGTGCAGACGATCCGCTGACCCGGGTCGACCTTGCCCTCTTCGAGCGCCTTGAGCAGACCGGCGACCGAAGCGGCCGAGGCGGGCTCCACGAAGACGCCCTCCTTGGCGGCCAACAGCCGGTACGCGGAGAGGATCTGACGATCGGTCACCGCTTCGATCAGACCGCCCGATTCGTCCCGCGCCTCCTCGGCGAACTGCCAGGAGGCAGGGTTGCCGATCCGGATCGCGGTCGCGATGGTCTGCGGGCTGCGCACCGGAGCGCCGTTGACGATCGGAGCGGAACCGGACGCCTGGAAGCCCCACATGCGCGGCTTCCGGGTCGAAACGCCGTCGGCCGCGTACTCGCGGTAGCCGCGCCAGTACGCCGTGATGTTGCCCGCGTTGCCCACCGGAAGCAGGTGAATGTCGGGCGCGTCGCCGAGCGCGTCGACGATCTCGAACGCCGCGGTCTTCTGGCCCTCGATACGTACCGGGTTGACCGAATTGACCAGCGCCACCGGGTACTTCTCCGACAGTCCGCGGGCCAGCTCCAGGCAGTCGTCGAAGTTGCCGTCGACCTGCAGGATCTTCGCGCCGTGGATCAGCGCCTGACCCATCTTGCCGAGTGCGATCTTGCCCTGCGGCACCAGGACGGCGCAGACCATTCCGGCGCGCACCGCGTAGGCGGCCGCCGAGGCGGAGGTGTTGCCGGTGGAGGCGCAGATGACGGCCTTGGCACCCTCCTCCTTGGCCCGGGTGATCGCCATGGTCATCCCGCGGTCCTTGAAGGAGCCGGTGGGGTTGGCGCCCTCGACCTTGAGGAACACGTCGCAGCCGGTCAGCTCGGAGAGCAGCTGGGCGGGAACGAGCGGGGTGCCACCCTCCAGGAGCGTGACGACCGGGGAGTCCGCCGAGACCGGCAGCCGGCTGCGGTACTCCTCGATGATGCCGCGCCACTGGTGGGTGCCGGACATTCGGGGGTGGTCGGTGACAGCGTTCATAGTGGGTTACTCCCCTTCCACGCGCATGATGCTGGCGACACCGCGCACGGTGTCGAGCTTCCGCAGTGCTCCGACGGTCGCCGACAGGGCGGCGTCGGGCGCACGGTGAGTGACGACGACGAGGGACGCTTCGCCGTCCTTGCCCTGCTGGCGGACCGTGTCGATCGACACGTCGTGTTCCGCGAAAACGGTGGCGACCTGGGCGAGAACACCCGGTTTGTCTGCCACGTCAAGGCTGATGTGGTAGCGGGTGACCACATCGCCCATCGGGCTCACCGGCAGTTGCGTGTACGCGGACTCGCCGGCGCCTGTGGTGCCTGCCAGTTTGTTGCGGCAGGCGGCCACGAGGTCGCCGAGTACGGCGGAGGCGGTGGGTGCGCCGCCCGCGCCGGGACCGTAGAACATGAGCTGACCCGCGGCCTCCGCCTCGACGAAGACCGCGTTGTACGCCTCACGGACGCTCGCCAGCGGGTGGCTGAGCGGGATCATCGCCGGGTGGACCCGGGCGGTGACGGACCTGCCGTCGACGGTGCGCTCGCAGATGGCCAGCAGCTTGACCGTGCAGCCCATCCGCTTGGCGGACGCGATATCGGCGGCGGTGACCTCGGTGAGGCCCTCGCGGTACACATCGTCCATGGTCACGCGGGTGTGGAAGGCGATCCCGGCCAGGATCGCGGCCTTGGCGGCGGCGTCGAAGCCCTCCACGTCGGCGGTCGGGTCGGCCTCGGCGTAGCCGAGCGCGGTGGCCTCGTCGAGCGCCTCGGAGTAGCCGGCGCCGCTGGAGTCCATCTTGTCGAGGATGAAGTTCGTCGTGCCGTTGACGATGCCCATCACCCGGTTGATCTTGTCGCCGGCCAGTGACTCGCGCAGCGGGCGGATCAGCGGGATGGCCCCGGCCACGGCGGCCTCGTAGTAGAGGTCGACCTTGTGCGCGGCGGCGGCGGCGTGCAGCGTCGCGCCGTCCGCGGCGAGCAGCGCCTTGTTGGCGCTGACCACGGACGCGCCGTGCTCGAAGGCGGTGGTGATGAGGGTGCGGACCGGCTCGATGCCGCCGATCACCTCGATCACGACGTCGATGTCACCCCGTTTGACCAGGGCGGTGGCGTCGGTGGTGAGCAGCTCGGCGGGCACTCCGGCGCGCACCCGGTTGGGGCGCCGCACCGCGATGCCGGCCAGCTCGACCGGGGCTCCGATCCGCGCGGCGAGATCGGCGCCCTGCGTCGTCATGATGCGCGTCACCTCTGAGCCGACCACACCACAGCCCAGCAGCGCCACCTTCAGCGGACGCGTACGCATCATCCGACCTCGTTTCTCACAGCTCTCGGGGTGGGACCAGTCTCACGCACCGGACGCGAGAATCCATCTCGTGTCCGGTGTGTGAGATCAGCCCCGCTATTTTTGAGATTTCACGTCAGCCGACGTCAAGACGCAGGAGATCGTCCTCCGTCTCACGTCGCACGATCACCCGCGCCCCGCCATCATTCACGGCCACGACGGGCGGCCGCAGAGCATGGTTGTAATTGCTCGCCATGGAACGGCAGTACGCACCGGTCGCCGGAACGGCGAGCAGATCGCCCGGCGCGAGGTCGGCGGGCAGGAACGCGTCCTTGACGACGATGTCGCCGGACTCGCAGTGCTTGCCGACGACCCGCGCGAGCATCGGCTCGGCGGTGGACGTCCTGGACACCAGGGAGACGCTGTACTCGGCGTCGTACAGCGCGGTGCGGATGTTGTCCGACATTCCGCCGTCCACGCTCACATACGTCCGCAGCCCCTCCAGCGGCTTCACGGTGCCCACCTCGTACAGCGTGAACGCCGTCGGGCCGACGATCGCCCGGCCCGGCTCCACGGACAGCCGCGGCACGCCCAGCCGGTTCGCCTCGCACTCGCGGGTGACGATCTCCCGCAGCGCCCTGGCGATGTCGTGCGGCTCGGCCGGATCGTCCTCCGAGGTGTACGCGATGCCGAGGCCGCCGCCCAGGTCGATCTCGGGCAGCTCCACGCCGTGCTCGTCACGGACCTCGGCGAGCAGCGACACCACGCGGCGCGCGGCGACCTCGAAGCCGGCCATGTCGAAGATCTGCGAGCCGATGTGCGAGTGGATGCCGACCAGATCCAGCGCGTCGAGCTTCAGCACCCGGCGCACCGCCTCGGCCGCCTGCCCGCCGGCGAGCGCCAGCCCGAACTTCTGGTCCTCGTGCGCCGTCGCGATGAACTCGTGGGTGTGCGCCTCGACCCCGACGGTCACCCGGATCTGCACCCGCTGGCGCTTGCCGAGCCGCTCGGCGACGTGCGCGACCCGGACGATCTCCTGGAACGAGTCCAGGACGATCCGCCCGACACCCACCTCGATGGCGCGCTCGATCTCCTCCAGCGACTTGTTGTTGCCGTGCAGCGCGATGCGGTCGGCCGGCATCCCCGCCGACAGCGCCACCGCCAGCTCGCCGCCGGAACACACGTCGAGGTTGAGGCCCTCCTCGAACAGCCACTTCACGACCGCCCGCGACAGGAACGCCTTCCCCGCGTAGAACACGTCCGCGCCCTCGCCGAACGCGTCACGCCAGGCGTGGCAGCGGGCCCGGAAGTCCTCCTCGTCGAGGAAGTAGGCGGGCGTGCCGAACTCCTCGGCGAGATCGCGTACGTCCAGCCCGCCGACCTCGGCCGCACCGTCCGTGTTGCGGGTGACCGTACGGGCCCACACGCGCGGATCGAGGACGTTCAGGTCGGCGGGCGGCGCGGTGTAATGCCCCTCGGGCATGACATCGGCGTAGCGGGGCCCGGCGGGGTGGGCGGATCTACTCACGGGGCTCTGTCTCCTCAGAGGTGTTCTGGCGCGCTGATGCCGAGCAGGTCCAGGCCGCCTGCCAGCACCGTGCCGGTCGCTTCGGCGAGCGACAGCCGGACACAGTGGGCGGCCAAGGGTTTCTCGTCGCCGCGCGGCAGCGGCGGGCACTCGTCGTGGAAGCGGAGGAAGGCGTCGGCGAGCCGTTCCAGATGGCGGGCGACCCGATCGGGGGCGCGGTGCCGGGCGGCGGTCTCTACGACACGGGGGTAGTCGGCGATCAGGCCGAGGAGGTCCGTCTCCGCGGGATGGTGAAACGTACCGTCCGAAGCGTCGGAGGAGGGTTCGATGCCCAGATCGTGGGCGTTGCGGAGCAGCGCCCGGCTGCGGGCGTGCGCGTAACGGACCCGGAAGAGCGGATTGCCGGCGCGCTGCGAGAGCAGGACGGCCGGATCCAGGGACGGCGTGTCGTCGGCCGGGGGGCGCAGGAGCGCCCAGCGGGTGGCGTCGGGGCCGAGACGCTCGCAGAGCTGGGCGGCGGTGGCGCCGGCGGGGCGGACGGAGACGGGTTCGGGGGGCTCGACCGAGTCGCCGGCACCGACACTGGCACCGCAGGAACGCAGCAGCCGCTCCAGCACCTCGGCGGTGACCGCCGCGCGGGGCTCGCCGTCATGGACGGTCGTCACGTACGTGCCGGCCAGCGCGTCGCCGTGGCCGTACGCCGCGCCCCGCTCCAGCACCTTGCGCACCACGTCCCCGTAGGCCGCCGCGTCGAGCGTGATGTTCAGGAAACCGGGGCCCGCGATCACCACCTGAGCGATGCCGGGTTCCGTCGCCAGCCGCTTGCGCAGCACCTCGGCGACCTCCCGCGGCGGGCACCCCGCGGCGCCCGCGAGCTGCAGCGCGACATTCGTCGCGTAGTCGCCGCACCCGGGCCGGGGCGGCCGCTGCACGCTGATCCGGTCCGGCACCGTCACCCGCAGCTCATCGGCCGCGACGGCGCGACGAACCGTGCTCAGAACAGCACGGGAGAGCTCAGCGGGGGTCACACGGAAAGGGTAGGCGAGGAGGGGGTACCCATGCGACCGGGTTTCGCCGCCCTCCACTCTTTCGCGAGCGGCCGCGGCAGGTGTCACCCCACCGACAACGTCAGCCACACCCGAGCCGGAACCTCAGCCGCAACCGCTGCCGGGGGCCGCGGCCGCCTGGTCCTCGGTGGGCGCGCCGGCGGACGACTCAGCGCCGGAAGCGCCGGGGGCGCCCGGTCCGCCGTGGGCCAGCCGCCGCACCATGTTCACCAGATCGGAGGGCTCGAACGGCTTCCCCAGGAACGCGTCCACCCCGGCCGCCACGCCGCGCTCGACCTCGAGCTGGGTGCACGCGCTGACGATCGCGATCCGTATGTCCCGGGTCCGCGCGTCGGACCGCAGCCGGGCCGCCGTCCGCAGTCCGTCGAGCCGCGGCATCACCACATCGAGCGTGATCACATCGGGCTGCACGCGGTGGACGATGTCCAGGCATTCGGCACCATCAGCCGCGGTCACGACCTCGAAGCCCTCCAGCTCGAGATTGACCCTGATCAGCTGCCGGATGACCTTGTTGTCGTCGACCACAAGGACCCGGCCGGACATGCCCGGCACATCTCGAAGAGTAGGCGGGGCCATCGCGATCCGTCCGCGTTTTGCCCACTTCTTCCCCGTGAGAGGGAGCTTTCCGAACCCGCCCCCGCCCACCACACCCCATGCGCTAAAGCCCTCCCCCACGACCGCTCGCCCCTTCGGGCCAACACCCCAAAACCCTGTACCCAGGCACCATGCACAAGCTGGTAGGGTTTCACCCGTCACCGCTACTGCGGACGACACGCCCCCGTAGCTCAGGGGATAGAGCATCGGCCTCCGGAGCCGGGTGCGCAGGTTCGAATCCTGCCGGGGGCACTTCGCAAGAAGTGTCCGAGGACCCCGTCACCAGCGGAAACGCTGGGGACGGGGTCTTCGCGTATCTCCAGCCGTATGCAACTGAACGCCCCCACCCGGAAATGACGAAGGCCCCCGGACGACTCCAGAGGCCAGGCCGCGACGTTCATCCCGCATCCCACCTGTCACTCATCGGCAGCACGTCGAAGCGCCGACCACTCCCCTGCGCCGATTGGCGAACAGCCCCCCGCCCTTGGCCGCGCCGAAGGTCTCCAGGCGCTCGCGATAGATGTCCACAAGCTGTGGAGGAATCGGCACGGGCCGGTTCTTGAAGCCCTGGTCGTCGTGCGTCTCACCGGTACCCGTCCAGAGCTTCCCGACGAGCAGCGGGCGGGATGCCCTGGCCAAGAGCATCGTGGGTGAGGGCGCCGGCTGTTCTGAGCGTCGTGGGCGGTGGGCAGCCGGCCCTTTCCGACCTTCCGGACCATCTTCCCGTCTGGAAGTATGCGGGCATGGGATCCGAGGACCGCCAGGAGCGCCTGCGCCGCGAGCGTGCAGGCGGCGGGGAGAGTTTCAACGATGTCCTGCGACGCGTGGTGCGTCGTCCATCGGTACTGGTGAAGGTACTGGCCGTCGCGCTCCCGCTGGCAGTGGTCGGCATCGTGTTCGTCCCGGCGCCGTTCACCATTGTGCCCATCGGCCTGGTCGGCATTCCGGTCATGGCCTGGATGGTGGGACGAGACCGGAAGGAATCTCCCTCTCCGTCGGACTGCGACCCCGTCGAAGACCCCTGAGCCGATGGCAATGCGTCTGCGGTGGGCGCTTCGTTCGTCCGGCTCCCGACTGGTTCCGTCGCCTGCGCATCCGCTGGGAGATCGGCGACGACATCCACGAAGCTTTCCTCAGGCTGGCCTGCTGCCTCAACTGCCGGCGGCGCCTGGCGAGGGGCCTGCGTCAGCCCTCACTGTCCAGGCTACCCGGCCGGGCTCTCCGCGCTCAGAACGGGTGAGGCGGCGCGGTGCTCCTCGCATACGGCCCACCAACTCTCGCCGCCTTTGTCCTCAACGTGCACGCTCCATAGGGCGGCCCTTGGACAGGGCGCGTTCCAGGAGCACTCACCTAGATGGGACTTCGTACCCGGGCGATGCCTGTCCTGTGTCCACTCGATCGGGGGCTCCATCAGCTTCATGGTTCCAGTGAAGAGGAGACCGGCCGGGCACCGCAGCCGAATAGGTGTCGCCAGCGGGGATGATGCCGGGTGCCGCTGTCGGGGGTGGGAGTGGTTGACTCGGGTGGGGCGTGGGGGTCTACTCCCTGCCATGTCGGAGAGCGATGACAACGCGTCCAGTTCCAGCGGGACTTACGGAGGTTCGGCTGTCGAGCCGATGACGCCGGAGCGGTACATCGAGACCAGGCTGGCCCAGTATCAGAAGTGGTACGACCGGAAAGCGGTCAGGACCAAGGCCATGCATCTGCGGATGCGGACGCTGTCGGTGGTCGGTGGGGCGCTGGTGCCGGTGCTGGTCAATGTGGATCTGCCGTTCTCGCGGCTCACTGCCACCGTGCTCAGCCTGGTGGTGGTCGTGTCGGTGTCGCTGGAGAGCGTGTACCGGTATCGGGAGCAGTGGAAGAACTACCGGTCGACGGAACAGCTGCTCGGACATGAGCGGGTCTATTTCCAGACCAAGGTGGGGCCGTACGCCGGGCTGGCGGACGGGAAGGCGTTCGTCACGCTCGTGGGGCGGGTGGAGAAGGCGATCGCCAATGAGAATTCGGCGACGTTGAACGTCATGACGCTGGGCGGCCAGGTCAACGCGGATCTGCAGATGCCGATCGGCATCCCGGACGCCAGGCGGGAGCAGCCGGATCCTGAGCGGTGACGGTGACGGTGACCGTCAGGGCGCCGGGGTGAGGCGGGGGCCGCAGGGTTGGGTGGGGGTGGTGGTGCGGAGGTGGGTGGATCGGGGGATGGCGGGGAGGGTGGTGTGTTGGAGGGCTGTGAGGCGGGTGGGGTCGGGGACGGCGTCGTGGCGGATCCAGTCGCCGGTGTCCGTCCGGGTGGAGAGCGGAACGTAGCCGTGGGCGGTGAGGGCTGCGGGGGTGAGGCCGGAGATGGCCGCCCAGGGGTTGTGGACATGGATGAAGGTGGGGCGCACGGTGTCGAAGACGTAGGTGCGCAGGCGGGTCGTGTCGTGCGCCGCGTAGGCGTCCGCGATGGCCGGGTCGGTGAGACCCGCGAGGTCGGTGACGCGGAGCCGGCTGGTCAGGAGGGTGCCGCCGAGGTCGGGGAGCAGGAGGCCGGTGTCGGGCGGGAGGGCGAGCCGGTCGGCGTAGCTGTTGAACAGCCGGCCGTAGCGGTCGGCGACGAAGCACATCGACAGCGTCGGGTCGGCCCGGAACTCCGCCGCGCGGGGCCGCTGTCCGGCCAGTGACAGAACGGATCCGACGAGGAGCGCCGCCGCCAGGACCGCGCGTCCGCGCGGCCGTTCGCGGTCCCAGACGGTGACGGCGGCCAGCGCGCCGGCGAAGGCCGCGAGCGTCCATACCGGGGTCGCGAAACGGTAGAGGGCCATCCAGTCGCGCTGCAGCGTCCCGTAGGCGGTCAGGGCGAGGGCCAGCGGGACGAGTACGGCGAGCAGCGCCCGGCGGCCAGGACCCGGGCGGGCGAGTGCGGCGGCCGTGCAGGCCAGTGCGGCGAGGACCAGGGTCCAGCCGGCGAACGAGAGCAGCTCGGTGGTGTGCGCGAGGCCGGCCAGGTCCGGCGCCCGCTGGGCCTTCGCGACCGCGGTGTTGGGGACCCAGCGGCCGAACTCCGCATGTCTCCAGAGCAGATGAGACGCGTAGGGGAGAGCGAAGGCCGCTGTCGACAAAGCGATCGCACGGGCCATGTGCCGGCGGCGCACGAGCAGCAGCGTCGTCAGCGGGTACGCGGCCGCGTAGACGATGCCGTCCGGGCGGGTGAGCGCGGCGAGCAGCGCGAGGAGGCCGGCCGCGACGGCGGTGCCCGGCCGCAGCAGGTCGTCACGGACGGCGGACCGGGCCAGGACGGCCGCGAGGGCGGTGACGGCGAGGCCGTACAGCGGGTTCTCCAGTCCGGAGAACAGCCAGACCACCAGCGAGAAGTTCCCGGCCATCGCCGCTCCGGCGAGCAGCGTCACGGCCCACGCCCGCCCCGGCAGCACCGCCCGCGCCGCGAACGAGACCGCGGCCAGCATCCCGATCACGCACAGCAGCGCCAGCGCTTTGGGGAACCACACGAGGTCCGAGACCCCGAACAGCGCCCCGTGGTCGAACAGCCGCAGCCGCCGCCCGGCCACCAGCAGCGCCAGCCACGCCGGGTTGGAGTACCCCTCCACCGGCGGGGCGCCGGCCTGCTGGGCCGGGCCGTACCCCTCGTCGATGCTGCGCGCGTAGGCGTACGTGATGGCCGCGTCGTCGACGATCCACTGCCCGAGCCGCAGCGCCCGCACCCCGACGAGGACGGCCCCCGCCAGCACCGCGGCCGGATCGGCGAGCGCTCGAAGAGACACAGGGAGGCGGAGGTTGAAGCGCGGCGGCCGGGCCTGCGAGGTTCCGTTCACATGGAGATGAACCCCGCAGCGCCCGTCACGTCACGCTTTCCACCCGCCGCTACCGGGTGAATCGACCGGGTGAATCAACCGGGCGCGATCAGTAGCGGTAGTGGTCCGCCTTGTACGGGCCCTCGACCGGGACGCCGATGTAGGAGGCCTGCTCCGGGCGCAGGGTGGTGAGTTTGACGCCGAGGGCGTCGAGGTGGAGGCGGGCGACCTTCTCGTCGAGGTGCTTGGGGAGCACGTAGACACCGATGGGGTAGTCGGCGGTCTTGGTGAAGAGTTCGATCTGGGCGATCGTCTGGTTGGCGAAGCTGTTCGACATCACGAAGGAGGGGTGGCCGGTCGCGTTGCCGAGGTTCATCAGGCGGCCTTCGGACAGGACGATGATGGTGTGTCCGTCGGGGAACTTCCAGGTGTGGACCTGGGGCTTGACCTCGTCCTTGACGATGCCGGGGACCTTGGCGAGGCCGGCCATGTCGATCTCGTTGTCGAAGTGGCCGATGTTGCTGACGATGGCCTGGTGCTTCATCCTGGCCATGTCGGCGGCCATGATGATGTCCTTGTTGCCGGTCGTCGTCACGAAGATGTCGCCCTCGGCGACGACCTCCTCCAGGGTCGTGACCTGGTAGCCGTCCATCGCCGCCTGCAGTGCGCAGATCGGGTCGATCTCGGTGATGACGACCCGGGCGCCCTGGCCGCGCAGCGATTCCGCGCAGCCCTTGCCGACGTCGCCGTAGCCGAGGACGACGGCGACCTTGCCGCCGATCAGGACGTCGGTGGCGCGGTTGAGGCCGTCGATGAGCGAGTGGCGGCAGCCGTACTTGTTGTCGAACTTCGACTTGGTGACGGAGTCGTTGACGTTGATCGCGGGGAAGAGCAGACCGCCGTCGCGCTGCATCTCGTAGAGCCGGTGGACGCCGGTCGTGGTCTCCTCGGTGACGCCCTTGATGAGGGCGGCCGCGGTGGTCCACTTGCCGGGGCTCTCCGTCTGGGTGCGGCGCAGCAGGTCGAGGATGTAGCCGTACTCCTCGGAGTCGCCGTCGGCGGAGTCCGGGACGGCTCCGGCCTTCTCGAACTCGACGCCCTTGTGGATCAGGAGGGTGACGTCGCCGCCGTCGTCCAGGATCATGTTCAGGCCGCCGTCGGGCCAGGTGACGGCCTGCTCGGCACACCACCAGTACTCCTCCATCGTCTCGCCCTTCCAGGCGAAGACGGGGGTGCCTTGCGGGTCCTCAGGGGTGCCGTTCGGGCCCACCGCGACCGCTGCCGCCGCGTGGTCCTGGGTGGAGAAGATGTTGCAGGACGCCCAGCGGACCTCGGCACCCAGCGCGACCAGGGTCTCGATGAGGACGGCGGTCTGGATCGTCATGTGCAGCGAGCCGGTGATCCGCGCGCCGGTCAGCGGCTTGGACTCCGCGTACTCGGCGCGGATCGACATCAGACCGGGCATCTCGTGCTCGGCCATGATGATCTCCTTGCGGCCGAACGCGGCAAGGGAGAGGTCCGCGACCTTGAAATCAGCGGCGGTGAGGGACGGCATCTGCGCTCCTTGTGTTCTGGTGGATCTCAAGCGTCGCGGTGGACCGGTTGAGGGTGATGTAGTGCAGGCCGGGGGCACCTTCGTCGAGCAGGCGCTGGGCCAGCCGCGTCGCGTGGTCGACCCCGATGCGGTGGGCGCTCTCCGGGTCGTGCTGCGCCGCCGCCAGCTGCTCGGCCAGCCCGGGCGGGAAGGTCGCGTCGCTCAGCTCCGCGAAGCGCCGGATCTGCCGGACGTCGGTGGCGGGCATGATCTCCGGGATGATCGGGGTGTCGCATCCCGCGGCGGCCACCCGGTCCCGCAGCCGCAGATAGTCGTCCGCGTCGAAGAACATCTGGGTGATGGCGTAGTCGGCGCCCGCCCGGCACTTGTCGACGAAGTGCCGGATGTCGTCGTCCCAGTTCAGGGAGCGGGGGTGGCGTTCCGGGAAGGCCGCCACGCCGATGCTGAAGTCACCGATGGAGCGGACGAGTTCGACGAGGTCCGCCGCGTGGTCCAGGCCCCCGGGATGCCGCTGCCACGGGCCGCGCGGGTCGCCCGGCGGGTCGCCGCGCAGGACGAGGACGTCGCGGATCCCGGCGTCCGCGTACCGGCCGACGATCTGCCGCAGCTCCGCCACCGTGTGGCCGACCGCGGTCAGATGGGCGACCGGGCGCAGCGTCGTCTCGGTGGCGATGCGCCGGGTGACGTCCACGGTCCGGTCGCGGGAGGAGCCGCCGGCGCCGTAGGTGACGGACACGAAGGTGGGCCCGACGGCCTCGATGCGGCGGATCGCGTCCCACAGGACGCGCTCGCCCGCGTCCGTCTTCGGGGGGAAGAACTCGAACGAGAACGTGCGCTGCCCGGCGGCGAGGACATCGCGCAGGTTGTTGCTGGTCAGCGTGGTCGACATGGTGGGCACGGTCCTCCTTACGCCTTGTAGTAGCTGGCTTCCGGGTGGTGGATGACGATCGCGTCGGTGGACTGCTCCGGGTGCAGCTGGAACTCCTCGGACAGGACGACGCCGATGCGTTCCGGCTTGAGCAGGTCCATGATCTTGGCGCGGTCCTCCAGGTCCGGGCAGGCCGGATAGCCGAGCGAGTAGCGGCAGCCCTGGTACTCGGTGCGGAACATCGCGTCCAGGTTGTCCGGATCGGCGCCCGCGATCCCCAGTTCGGTGCGGATCCGGGCGTGCCAGTACTCGGCCAGCGCCTCGGTCAACTGGACGGAGAGGCCGTGCAGTTCGAGATAGTCGCGGTAGGCGTTGGCGGCGAACAGCTCGTTCGCCACCTCGGAGACCTTGTTCCCCATGGTCACGACGGTGAGCGCGATGACGTCCGGCTCGCCGCTGCCTTCCGGGCGGAAGAAGTCCGACAGGCAGAGATGCCGGTCGCGGTGCTGGCGGGGGAACGTGAAGCGGTGGCTCTCGCCGCCGGTCTTCTCGTCCAGGATGATCAGGTCGTCGCCCTTGGACACGCAGGGGAAGTAGCCGTAGACGACGGCCGCTTCGAGCATGTTCTCGGTGTGCAGCCGGTCCAGCCACATCCGCAGCCGCGGCCGGCCCTCTGTCTCGACCAGCTCCTCGTACGAAGGCCCGCCCCCGCGGCCGGACTTCAGCCCCCACTGGCCCATGAACGTGGCCCGCTCGTCCAGCCAGGAGGAGTACTCCGCGAGCGGAATGCCCTTCACGATCCGGGTCCCCAGGAACGGCGCCTTCGGGACGGGGTTGTCGGCCGCCACGTCGGAGCGGGCGGGCAGCAGTTCCGGGGCCACCGGACCGCGTGCGGGACGGTCCACGGCGGCGACGCGGCGCTGCTTGAGCGGGGGGAGGGTGGCGCCGGGGACACCGCGCTTGACGGCGATCAGCGCGTCCATCAGCCGCAGGCCCTCGAAGGCGTCCCGGGCGTAGCGGACCTCGCCCTCGTAGATCTCGTGCAGGTCCTGCTCGACGTAAGCGCGGGTCAGGGCGGCGCCGCCCAGGATCACGGGGTAGTCGGCGGCCATCTTGCGCTGGTTGAGCTCCTGGAGGTTCTCCTTCATGATCACGGTGGATTTCACGAGGAGTCCCGACATCCCGATCACGTCGGCCTTGTGCTCGGTGGCCGCGTCCAGGATCGCCGCCACCGGCTGCTTGATCCCCAGGTTGACGACGTTGTAGCCGTTGTTGGACAGGATGATGTCGACGAGGTTCTTACCGATGTCATGGACGTCCCCGCGAACCGTGGCCAGCACGATCGTGCCCTTGCCCTCCGCGTCGGACTTCTCCATGTGCGGTTCCAGATACGCCACCGCGGTCTTCATGACCTCGGCCGACTGCAGCACGAACGGCAGCTGCATCTGCCCGGAGCCGAACAGCTCACCGACGACCTTCATGCCTTCCAGCAGCGTGTCGTTGACGATCGCCAGCGCGGGGCGGGTCGTGAGCGCCTCGTCCAGGTCCCGGTCCAGGCCGTTCTTCTCACCGTCGATGATCCGCCGCTGCAGGCGCTCGTCCAGCGGCAGCGCTGCCAGCTCCTCCGCGCGACCCGCCTTCACCGACTTCATGTCGACGCCCTCGAACGCCGCCAGGAAAGCCTGCAACGGGTCATAGCCCTCACGACGCCGGTCGTAGACCAGGTCGAGGGCGATCTCCCGCTGCTCCTCGGGGATCCGGGCGATCGGCACGATCTTGCTGGCGTGCACGATGGCGGAGTCGAGGCCGGCGTCCACACATTCGTTCAGGAAGACCGAGTTCAGCACGACACGGGCGGCCGGATTCAGACCGAAGGAGATGTTCGACAGACCCAGGGTCGTCTGCACCAGCGGGTGCCGGCGCTTCAGCTCCCTGATCGCCTCGATCGTCGAGATCCCGTCCTTACGGGACTCCTCCTGACCGGTCGCGATCGTGAACGTCAGACAGTCCATCAGGATGTCCGATTCGAGGATGCCCCAGTTGGTGGTCAGGTCCTCGATCAGCCGCTCGGCGATGGCGACCTTGTGCTCGGGGGTGCGGGCCTGGCCCTCCTCGTCGATCGTCAGCGCGATCAGCGCGGCGCCGTGCTCAGCCGCCAGCGCCGTGATCTGCGCGAACCGGGACTCGGGACCGTCGCCGTCCTCATAGTTGACGGAGTTGATGACCGCCCGGCCACCCAGCTTCTCCAACCCCGCCCGCAGCACCGGGACTTCGGTGGAGTCCAGCACGATGGGGAGGGTGGAAGCCGTCGCGAAACGGCCCGCGACCTCGGCCATGTCCGCGGCACCGTCACGGCCCACGTAGTCCACGCACAGGTCCAGCAGGTGCGCGCCCTCGCGGATCTGATCGCGGGCCATCTCCACGCAGTCGTCCCAGCGGCCCTCCAGCATCGCCTCACGGAACTTCTTCGACCCGTTGGCGTTCGTCCGCTCACCGATCGCGAGATACGACGCATCCTGCTTGAACGGCACCGTCTGGTAGAGCGACGCCGCACCCGGCTCCGGGCGCGGATTGCGCGGGACCAGATCCAGGCCCCGCACCCGCTCCACGACCTGCCGCAGATGCTCGGGGGTGGTGCCGCAGCAACCGCCCACCAGCGACAACCCGTACTCGCGCACGAACGTCTCGTGGGCGTCCGCGAGCTCCTCGGGCGACAGCGGGTAGTGCGCGCCGTCCTTGCCCAGCACCGGCAGGCCGGCGTTCGGCATGCAGGAGACCTGGGTCCGGGCGTGCCGGGCCAGGTAGCGGAGGTGCTCGCTCATCTCGGCGGGGCCGGTGGCGCAGTTCAGGCCGATCATGTCGATGCCGAGCGGCTCCAGCGCCGTCAGCGCCGCACCGATCTCGGAACCCAGCAGCATCGTGCCCGTCGTCTCCACCGTGACCTGGCAGATCAGCGGCAGCTGGATGCCGGCGGAGCTCATCGCCCGCCGGGCACCGACGATGGCGGCCTTGGTCTGGAGCAGGTCCTGGGTGGTCTCCACCAGGATGGCGTCCGCGCCGCCCTCGATGAGGCCCGCCACGTTCTCCTCGTAGCCGTCCCGCAGCAGCGCATAGGGGGCGTGGCCGAGGGTCGGGAGCTTCGTGCCGGGGCCGACGGAGCCGAGCACCCAGCGCGGCCGGTCCGGCGTGGCGAAACCGTCCGCCACCTCACGGGCCAACCGGGCGCCGGAGAGCGAGAGTTCATGAATGCGGCCGGGGATGTCGTACTCCCCCAGCGCCGCCAGGTTCGCACCGAAGGTGTTGGTCTCGACGCAGTCGACACCCGCCGCGAAGTACTCCTCGTGCACCGACCGGACGATGTCCGGCCGCGTCACGTTCAGAACCTCGTTGCAGCCCTCCAGGTTCTCGAAGTCGTCCAGCGACGGATCCTGCGCCTGCAGCATCGTGCCCATCGCGCCATCGCCCACCACCACCCGCGACGCGAACGCGTCCCGCAGCAGCCGCACCCTCTCCCGGCTCTCCTGGCTCTTCTGACTCTTCTGGCTCACGCTCACAGGGACCTCGCCAGATAGGACAACCGCGGTTCGAGCTCGGTGGCGGACTCGGTGCCGTAGCCGGTCCGCAGCCGGCTGAGGAGGTCGGTGCGGTCCAGGTGGTACTCCTGGGTGCCGACCGATTCGAGGACGACGGTGGCCAGCGCGCAGCCCAGTTCGGCCGAGCGCCGCAGGGTGAGATCCCAGGAGACGCCGGCGAGGAACCCGGCGCGGAAGGCGTCGCCGACCCCGGTGGGTTCGGTGGCGCCGGTGGTCGGGGCGGCCGGTACGAGGATCGGGGCTTCGCCCGCGCGCTCGATGCGGACGCCCTTGGCGCCGAGCGTGGTGATCCAGGTGCCGACGCGCTGGAGCACCTGGTCCGCGCTCCAGCCGGTGCGTTCCTGGAGGAGCGCGGCCTCGTACTCGTTGCTGAAGAGGAACCGCGGGCCGTCGAGGAGCAGCCGCACCGACTCGCCGTCCAGGCGGGCGAGTTGCTGCGACGGATCGGCCGCGAAGGGAATGCCCAGCTCACGGCATTCCGCGGTGTGCCGGAGCATCGCCTCGGGGTCGTTGGGCGCGATGACGACCAGGTCGAGGGCGCCGGCACGTTCCGTGACGGGGGCGAGGGCGATCCGGCGGGCCTCGGCCATGGCGCCCGCGTAGAACGTGGCGATCTGGTTCTGCACCGAGTCGGTGGTGCAGACGAAGCGGGCCGTCTGGTGCTCGTGGGAGATCTGGACGGAGTCGGTGTCGACGCCGTGCTGCTTGAGCCAGACCTGGTAGTCGGCGAAGTCCGGGCCGACCGCGCCGACCAGCACCGGGGCGAGGCCGAGCTGCCCCATGCCGAAGGCGATGTTCGCCGCCACCCCTCCCCGGCGGACCTCGAGGGTGTCGGCGAGGAAGGACAGGGAGACGTTCTGGAGCTGGTCGGCGACCAGGTGGTCGGTGAACCGACCGGGGAAGACCATCAGATGGTCGGTTGCGATGGATCCTGTGATGGCGGTGCGCATCTCAGTCACTCACTCCTCCGGTGCTCTTCCTCGGCCGGCTGTCAGAGACCGGCGGCCTGGCGGAGTTTGGCCGCCCGGTCGGTGGACTCCCAGGTGAAGTCGGCGTCCGTCCGGCCGAAGTGGCCGTAGGCGGCGGTCTGCGCGTAGATGGGCCGCAGCAGGTCGAGGTCGCGCACGATGGCGGCCGGGCGCAGGTCGAAGACCTGGCTGACGGCGTCCTGGATGCGGGCCACGGGGATGGTCTCGGTGCCGAACGTCTCGACGAACAGCCCGACGGGGGCGGCCTTGCCGATGGCGTAGGCGACCTGGACCTCGCAGCGCGTCGCCAGATCGGCGGCGACGACGTTCTTGGCGACCCAGCGCATCGCGTAGGCGGCCGAACGGTCCACCTTGGACGGGTCCTTGCCGGAGAACGCGCCACCACCGTGCCGGGCCATCCCGCCGTACGTGTCGACGATGATCTTCCGGCCGGTCAGCCCCGCGTCACCCATCGGACCGCCCACCTCGAACCGCCCGGTCGGGTTGACGAGCAACCGGTAGCCCTCCGTCGACAGGGTGAGGCCGAGGGCTTCGAGCTCGGGCTCCACGACGAACTCCCGGATGTCCGGGGCCAGCAGGGAGTCCAGGCTGATGTCGGGCGCGTGCTGGCTGGAGATCACGACGGTGTCGAGGCGGACGGCCTTGCTGCCGTCGTACTCGATGGTGACCTGGGTCTTGCCGTCCGGGCGCAGATACGCCAGCCGGCCGCTCTTGCGGACCGCGGAGAGCCGGCGGGAGAGGCGGTGGGCCAGCGCGATCGGCAGCGGCATCAGCTCGGGCGTGTCATCGCACGCGTAGCCGAACATCAGGCCCTGGTCGCCGGCGCCCTGACGGTCGAGGTCGTCCTCGCCGCCCTCCACCCGCGACTCGTACGCGGTGTCGACGCCCTGTGCGATGTCCGGGGACTGCGCACCGATGGAGACCGACACACCGCACGAAGCCCCGTCGAATCCCTTTGCGGACGAGTCGTACCCGATATCCAGCACCGTCTGCCGCACGATCGCCGGAATATCGGCGTACGCGGATGTGGTGACCTCACCGGCAATGTGCACCTGACCGGTCGTGATCAGGGTTTCGACGGCGACCCGGGCGGTGCGGTCCTGCCCGAGGAGTGCGTCGAGGACGGAGTCACTGATCTGGTCGGCGATTTTGTCGGGGTGTCCCTCGGTAACCGATTCCGACGTGAAAAGGCGGCGGGCCATGGATTCCTCCAGATGCGTATCCAACGCTCCGGTGGACCGTGGAGCGATATCCACGAGAGCGTGCGATCGGCTCCTTGCGGACGGCTAAAGCGAAACCTGTGCACGGCCCGCCCAACGGGGGTAGCCTTTTTTGATGCCCTTGCGGGCCGTGGATCGCTTTAGGGGCGCTTTAGTCCCACCTGTCGCAATGGATGCGAGAAAGGAGCTATCCATGACCCGCTACCTCATCAGCTTCCTCCCGTGGATCGCCTATGCCTTCGTCGCCACAAGCGATGACTGGCGCAAGGGTGCACTGGTCGGGCTCGGGATCGCCACAGTGGTGATCTGGCGCGATCGCAAGTCCGGCAAGAACTGGGACGAGATGGTGATCGAGACCAGCGCGTTCGTGTTCTTCGCGGGGATCGCCTGGCTGTCCTACGCGCAACCGGACTCGGATCTGGTCCGTTACGGGCCGGCTCTTGTCGACGCGTGGCTCGCCCTCACCGCCTGGGGCTCGCTGCTCATCCGTCGGCCGTTCACCCTCGGCATCGCACGCAAACTCGTACCGGAGAAGGTCGCCCGCACGGAGGCGTTCTACCAGACCAACGCCGTCATCACGCAGGTGTGGGGGCTCGCCTTCGCGGCCGCCGCCGTCGTGCTGGCCTTCATCATCCGCGCCGACGCGCACGCGACGACACCCATGATCGTCGTCAAGGTCGCCAGCTTCGTGATCCCCGTGCTCTTCACGATCCGCTACCCGAAGGCCGTCGCCGCGCGCCGCGCGCACCAGACGGCCTGATCCCAACCCGCGCCAACGCTCCCCCCACCGTCCCACCGCCTCAGTGAGTGAGGCGGTGGGTTCAGTGTTGCCCGGGTTCGGTACTGCGTCGCTGTGCGGCCCCCGCCCACGGTGGCCACGGTGGACATGACCGTGCGGCGGCCACGGCGACATGACCGTGCCCCGGATCCTCAGCGGATCCGGGGCACAGGGCGGGTGGTTCGTGTCGGGTCAGCCGTAGGCCCAGGCGCCCGGCGGGCTGTAGCTGTCGGGGGTCCAGCGCGGCGGCCGGCTGCTCTGGCCGACCCGTCCGCCCTGGTCGTCGTCGGCCACGGCCTTCTGCCGGAGGACGGCGAGGAGGGCCACCGTCGCGGCGGCCACCTGTTCGTCGTCCGGCTCGCCGCGGACGAACTGGATGAGCAGTTCGTCGGCGGCCACATCTGCTGACGGCTCTTCGGCGGCCGGTGCGCTCGGTGTCGTCATGGCCGTCACACCGGCGGGTTTCCGTGCTTGCGGGACGGGAGCGTGGCGTGCTTCGTGCGGAGCATCGCCAGCGAGCGGATCAGCACCGAACGGGTCTCCGCGGGGTCGATGACGTCGTCGACGAGGCCGCGCTCCGCCGCGTAGTAGGGGTGCATCAGTTCCTCCTGGTACTGCTTGATGCGCTCGGCGCGGACCGCGTCCGGGTCGTCGGCCGCGGCGATCTCGCGCCGGAAGACGACGTTGGCGGCGCCCTCCGCGCCCATGACCGCGATCTCGTTGGTCGGCCAGGCGAAGGACAGGTCGGTGCCGATGGACCGCGAGTCCATGACGATGTACGAACCGCCGTAGGCCTTACGGAGGATGACCTGGATCCGCGGCACGGTGGCGTTGCAGTACGCGTACAGCAGCTTCGCGCCGTGCCGGATGATGCCGCCGTGCTCCTGCGCGCTGCCGGGCAGGAAGCCCGGCACGTCGACGAGGGTGACCAGCGGAATGCTGAAGGAGTCGCACATCTGGACGAACCGCGCGGCCTTTTCCGAGGCGTTGATGTCCAGGACGCCCGCCAGGGACGCCGGCTGGTTCGCCACGATGCCGACCACCTGGCCGTCCAGCCGCGCCAGCGCGCAGACGATGTTGGTGGCCCAGGCAGCGTGCACCTCGAAGAAGTCGCCGTCGTCGACGATCTCCTCGATCACCGGGCGGATGTCGTAGGCGCGGTTGGCGTCGGCCGGCACCAGTTCCAGCAGCGACTCGTTGCGGCGGTCGGCCGGGTCGGCCGTGGTGACGGCCGGCGGCAGTTCCCGGTTGTTCGAGGGCAGCAGCGAGAGCAGGTAGCGGACTTCGGCGAGGCACTCGGCCTCGTCCTCGTAGACGAACTGGGCCGCGCCGGAGACGGACGCGTGCACATCGGCGCCGCCGAGCTGGTCGTGGGAGATCTTCTCGCCGGTGACGGCCTGCACCACGTCGGGCCCGGTGATGTACATCTGCGAGGTGCCGCGCACCATGAAGACGAAGTCGGTGAGGGCCGGGGAGTAGGTGGCGCCGCCCGCGCACGGGCCGAGCATCACGCTGATCTGCGGGATGACGCCCGACGAGCGGACGTTGCGGCGGAAGATGCCGCCGTATCCGGCGAGCGCGGTGACGCCCTCCTGGATGCGGGCCCCGGCGCCGTCGCTGAGGCTGACCAGGGGTGCGCCGGCCGATTCCGCCAGGTCCATCACCTTGTGGATCTTCTCGGCGTGGGCCTCGCCCAGCGAGCCGCCGAAAATCCGGAAGTCATGGGCGTAGACGAAGACCGTGCGGCCCATGACCTC
Organism: Streptomyces sp. RKAG337; assembly: GCF_023701715.1. NCBI lineage: Bacteria > Bacillati > Actinomycetota > Actinomycetes > Kitasatosporales > Streptomycetaceae > Streptomyces > Streptomyces sp. RKAG337. The sequence continues at coordinate 2,244,984 of NZ_JAJOZA010000001.1, forward strand.
GCCCCAGCCGGTCACCACACCGTCGGTGTAGGGGCGCTTGTTCTCCAGCCCGAAGCCGGTGGCACGATGCCGGCGCAGCGGTTCGATCTCGGTGAACGTGCCCTCGTCGAAGAGCAGTTCCAGCCGTTCGTGGACGGTCAGTTTGCCCTTGGCCCACTGCTGTTCCGTCGCGCGCGGCCCCGGTCCGTCCCTGACCGTCTGTTTGACCAGGTTGAGCAGCGCGACCCGGGACCTCGGGTCCTGCCGCGGTGGCGGGAGCTGTCCCGTCACCGGGGCCAGCGTCTGCGGCCCGGTCGAGGTGATGTCCTCGGCAATGGTCATGGTTCGGTTCACCCATCCACTCGGTCAGGTCCACTCGGTCAGGCGATTGCAGCGATTGATGAAACAGCCTGAACCTCATTGAAGCCGCGGCGTCGAAGCAGGTGCCACAGCGTCGACCCCCTACCCTCCGGCGGCCCACCCCTATTCCCTGTCCGGTATGGGTGTTGCTAAGGGGAGCGGGCGGGGAGACATAGGGGTTACTCCCCCTTGCGACAGCCCGTAGAAAAGACCGGACGAGGCCAGTTCGCGACAAGGCGGGTTTCAGCGATGACTACGGCAATGGTGTTTCCAGGAATGGGTCCCACCCGTTTCTCCGACCTGGGCAGGTTTCTGCTTCTGAATACCTTTGCCCGCGATCTGCTGCCGATCGCCGACGAGGCCCTGGGCTACTCGGTGTTCGACCGGTTCCGCGAGTCCGGCGAGGATTATTCGGAGGCGGCGCAGATTGCCTTCATGGTCGCCTCGACGGCGCTCGCCCAGTGGGCCCGCGCCGAGCTGGGCGCCGAGGCCGAGATCTGCGCGGGGCCCAGTTTCGGCGAGAAGCCGCTGATGGCGTTCTGCGGTGCGCTGGACTTCCCCGACGCGGTGGTGATGACGGCCCGGCTGGCCCGTTGCACCGCCGACTACTTCGCCACCGAGCACCGGGACGTGGTCACCCAGTCCTTCGTCCGGGCTCCCGTCGACGGGCTGCGCGAGCTGCTCGCCGGGATGGACGAGCGGGGCGAGTGGTACGACCTGTCCTGCCGCCTCGACAAGGGCTTCGAGATGATCTCGCTGCGCGAGGAGCATCTGGAGGCGTTCACCGGCCGGCTGCGGAAGATCGGTTCGCTGCCGCTGTACGCGATGCGCCCGCCGATGCACTCCTCGCTGTTCACCGGGCTGCGTGACCGGGCCGCCGTCGAGGTCATCGACGCCCTGCCGCTGCGCGACCCCGAACTGCCGGTGCTCGCCGACCAGGACGGCCGGCTCATCGACACCGCCGAGGGGCTCAGGACGATGCTCCGGGACCACTTCGTGCAGCCGGTGGACTGGCCGGCGGTCCTCGCCGAGCTGGGCCGGCGCGGGGTGACGCGGCTGGTGGTGGCCGGCCCCGACGCCCTGTTCAGCCGGGTGGAGTGCGCGGTGCGCAACTTCGAAGTCGTCCTGGCCGATCCGAAGCACGCGATGCGTCCCAAGGCAGGTGTCTGACATGAGCGTGATCACGGAGACGGGATCGACGACGGCGGCAGAAGCAGCGGCGGTAGCCACCGGACCGACGGCGGCCGCCCTGGACCACACCCTGCACGGCCGGTTCCTGCGCGGCCTCGCGATCGCCCCCGACCGCCCCGCCTTCCGGGTCGGCGGCCGGGACGTCAGCTACACCGAGGCCCACGACAGCGCGCTGGCCTGGGCGGGCGCCCTGCGCCACGCGGCTCCCGCCAGGACGCACGGCCCGCGCGTCGTCGCCATCCTGGCCACCAAGACCCCCGAGGCCTACATCGGACTGCTGGCCGCCCTCTACCTGGGCGCCGTGGCGGTCCCGGTGAACCCGGACTTCCCCGCCGCCCGCAACCGGTCGATCCTGACGGCGGCCGGCGTCGACGCGGTGATCACCGACCGGCGCGGACTGGCCGCCCTCGACGCCCTGACGGCGGACCGGGACGACCGGACCGCCGCGGACGGCCCGCTGCTCGTCCTCGTCCCGGGCGCGGAACCGCGCCCGGACCTCATCACGGCCACCCCGCAGGAGACCGCCCTCGCGGCGCCGCTGCCGGCCGGTGCCGAGGACACCGCGTACATCCTGTTCACGTCCGGTTCGACCGGCCGCCCGAAGGGCGTGCCCACAAGCCACCGCGCGGCCGACAGCTACTTCCGCACGCTGGACGCGCGGTACGGCTTCGGCCCCGACGACGTGTTCTCGCAGACCTTCGACCTGACCTTCGACTGCGCCATGTTCGACCTGTTCTGCGCCTGGGGCGCGGGCGGCTGTGTCGTCCCGATCCCGATGCAGGCGTACCGGGACCTGCCGGAGTTCCTGGCCGAGCAGCGGATGACGGTGTGGTTCTCGACCCCCGGCGGCATCGCGCTGGCCCGCCGCACCGGCGCCATGTCGCCGGGCGCGCTGCCCGGGCTGCGCTGGAGCCTGTTCGCGGGCGAGCCGCTGCACCGGCAGGACGCCGAGGACTGGCTGCGGGCCGCACCGCACTCCGTGGTGGAGAACCTGTACGGGCCGACGGAGTTGACGATCACCGTCACCGCGCACCGGCTGTCCCCCACGACCCCCGACGAGCGATACGTCAACGGCGTCGTCCCGATCGGCCCGGTGCACGACTCCCTCCGCCAGCTGCTGCTCGCCCCGGACGGATCGGTGGACACCGGAACCGACGCCGGCGGGAGCGAGGGCCGGACCGACGCCGGTGAGGGCGAACTGTGCATCACCGGGCCGCAGATGTTCTCGGGCTACCTCGACCCGGCCGAGGACGCGGGCCGCTTCCTGGAGCACGACGGTCGGCGCTGGTACCGGACCGGGGACCGCGTACGCCGGTACCCGGACGGCGAGATCGCCTACGTGGGACGGGCCGACGACCAGGTGCAGGTGCAGGGCTGGCGGGTGGAGCTCTCCGAGGTCAGCCACAGCGTGCGCCGGCTGCCGGGGGTCGAGGACGCCGTCACGGTGGCCGCGGCCGTCGGCGGCAGCCACGAACTCGTCACGTTCTACACCGGTGAGCCCGCCGCATCGGCCGACCTGGCCCGCCGGTTGACCGCGGACCTGCCCAAGGCGATGGTCCCCCGGCTCTTCCAGCATCTGGAGGAGTTCCCGATGAACCCCAACCGGAAGATCGACCGGTCCACTCTCAGGTCCCGCGCCGAGGCGCTGCTGGACCGCGGCCGGATCCGCAGCTGACAAGGAGATGACCGTGACCATCGTGGACACCGTGAGCGACCACACCGACCGCGTCGCCGACACCCGGCGGCTGCTGCACGAACTGCTGGACACGACGGCGGCCCTGCGGCCCCGGAACATCGCCGTACGCGACTCCAGGGACGCCTGGACCTGGGAGAACCTGGTCCAGCAGAGCCACACCGTCGCCGGCTGGCTGCGTGAGCAGGGGGTGGGCCCCGGCGACCGTATCGTCGTCCGGCTGCCGAACGTCCGCGAGATGGTGGCGCTGCTCTACGCCGCTTCCCGCGTCGGCGCGGCCCTCGTGCCGATCAGCGCGGAGATGAAGGAGTTCCACCTCAAGGCCGTCATCGCCAACTGCGAGCCCCGGGTGGTCGTGGTCGTGGACGGCCTGGCCGAGGGCGTCCAGGCGCTCACGGAGGTGCCCGTGCACGAGGTGGGCGCCGTCTGGGCCGCCGCCACCGATACGGAGGTGCGCGTCACGTCCGAGGCGACGTCGGTCGACTCCCCCGCCGTCCTCATCTACACCTCGGGCAGCACCGCCACCCCGAAGGGCATCGTCTGCCCGCACGCGCAGATGTCCTTCGCCGCCGACGCCATCAACCAGGTGCTCGGCTACCGCCCGGACGACGTCGTCTTCTGCCGCGTCCCGCTCTCCTTCGACTACGGCCTGTTCCAGGTGCTGCTGACCTGCCTGTCCGGCGCCGAACTCGTCCTCGCCGACGGGGAGGCCGACCCCAAGCTGCACATCCTGATCCGCGAGACCGGCGCGACGATCCTGCCGCTCGTGCCGTCGCTCGGCGGCCCGCTGATTCGGCTCGCCGAGCGCGACCCGCGCCCCACCAAGCTGCGGATGTTCACCAGCACCGGCGCCGCCCTTGAGCAGCGGATCATCGACGGGCTGTGGCGCTGCTTCCCCGACGCCCGCGTCGTGCGGATGTACGGCATCTCCGAGTGCAAGCGGATCACCGTCATGCCGCCCGAGGAGGACCGCACCCGGCCCGGCTCGTCCGGCCGCCCGCTCCCGGGCACCCGGGTGACCATCCTCGACGAGGAGGGCAACGAGGTCCCGGCCGGCGGCAGCGGCGAGATCACCGTCACCGGACCGAACGTCATGGCCGGCTACTGGCGGCTGCCCGAGATCACCGCCCGCACCTTCCGCACCGACCCGGAGACGGGCGTCACCCGGCTGCACACCGGTGACTACGGTTCGCTGGACGCGGACGGCTATCTGTACTTCGAGGGCCGCCGCGACGACATGTTCAAGCGCAAGGGCATGCGGGTCAGCACCATCGAGATCGAAGCCGCCGCCATGGACATCCCGGGGGTGCGGAACGCCGCCGCCCTCAAGCCGACCGCCGACCGCGACCTGCTGCTGTTCGTCGCCGCCGACCTGCCGCCGCAGACCGTGCTGCGTGAGCTGGCGCAGCGGCTCGAGGCCGTCAAGGTCCCGTCGCTGTGCAAGGTCATCGACGACTTCCCGCTGACCGCCAACGGAAAGAACGCCAAGCAGCAGCTCGAAGCGCTGCTCGTGGCGGAAGAGCTGGCCGCCGGATGACCATCACCGAGGCCACGGCCGTCGTGACCGACGAAGAGCTGGTCGCGCGCTACGGATCACCGCTCTACGTCTACGAGCTGGACCGCGTCATCGCCGCCCGCGACGCTCTGCGGGCCGCCCTGCCGGAGCAGTTCACCCTCTTCTACTCCCTCAAGGCCAACCCGCACCCCGGGCTGGTCCGCGCCCTCGGCGAGGGCGACGAGGCGTGCCGCGCCGAGGTGTGCTCGACCGGCGAGCTGGCGTCCGCGCTCGAAGCCGGTCACGGCGCCGACCGGATCCTCTACTCGGGTCCCGGCAAGACGGCGGAGGAGATCTCCGCCGCGCTGACCGCGGGCGTCCGCACCTTCTCCGTCGAGTCGCTCGGCGACCTGCAACGGCTGGGCGCGCGGGCGGTGCTCCACGGCACCACCGCCGACGCCCTGATCCGCGTCAACAGCGCGGCGGCCGCGGCCACCACCAGCATCCGGATGACCGGTACGCCCTCCCAGTTCGGCTTCGACGCGGAAGGTCTCTCCGACCTGCTGCCGGAGATCCGCGCGGTGGAGGGGATCCGCGTCGCGGGCGCGCACTTCTTCCCCCTCAGCAACTCCAAGGACGAGGCGAGTCTCATCGCCGAGTTCCAGGAGACCATCCGCGGCGCGGCCCGCCTGGAGGCCGAACTCGGCACACCGCTGCGCCTGTTGGACATCGGCGGGGGCTTCGCCGCCCCGTACTCGGTGCCCGGCGGCCGGCCCGTCTACGGGAATCTGCGCGCCGCACTGGAGCAGACCCTCGACGAGCACTTCCCGCGGTGGCGGCAGGGCGTCCCGGAGATCGCCTGCGAGTCGGGGCGCTATCTGGTCGGCGACAGCGGCCGGCTGCTGACCACGGTCACCAACGTCAAGCAGAGCCGCGGCCGGACCTTCGCGGTGCTGGACGCGGGCATCAACACCCTCGGCGGCATGGCCGGTCTGGGGCGGCTGCTGCCGCTCTCGGTCGAGCCGAAGGCCGGGAGGCGGGACGGTGAGGGTGAGCATGAAGCGGCGGAGGAGACCGTCGTGACCCTCGCCGGGCCGCTGTGCACCCCCGGTGACCTGCTCTCCCGCTCCGCCCGCATGCCCCTCCCGCGGCCCGGCGACGTGATCGCCGTACCCAACGTGGGCGCGTACGGGCCCACCGCGAGCCTGCTGCTGTTCCTCGGCCGTCCCGCGCCGGCCGAAATCCTGCTCAGAGCCGGTGAAGTGACGTCGGCATCGCGCCTGATCTCTTCCCGCGCAGAAATCGACACTGGAGTTCAGTGATGAGCGAGTCCGCATCCCACGAGTCCACCGCAGACGGCTCCGCCGTCGATCCGGCCGACCGGGCCGAGCTGGTCGATCTGGCCGAACTGGCCGGCCTGGCCGAGGCGGAGCAGTACCGACGCCTTCTCGCGGTGGTCCGAAGGGAGGCGGAAGCGGCGCTGCGCAAGGCCGGTCGGGAGGGGCAGATCCCGCTCGACCTGTCGCAGCCGTTCCTGCAGCTCGGCTTCGACTCGCTGGCCGTCGTCGATCTGCACCGGCGGCTCAGCGACGCGACGGGGCTCGACCTGCCGATCACCATCGCCTTCGACCACCCGACGCCGACCGCGCTGGCCAGGCAGCTGATGTGGGAGGCCTTCGGCGTCCGGTTCGACGGCCGTACGGGAGCCGATTCACCGGCCGCCGTTCCCTCTTCGGCCGCCGGCTCCGGATCCGGTTTCGACGAGCCGATCGCGATCGTCGGCATGGCGTGCCGCTACCCGGGCGGCATCAGCTCACCCGAGCAGCTGTGGGACCTGGTCGTGTCGGGCCGGGACGCCATCGGCACCCTGCCCACCGACCGCGGCTGGGACGTGGAGGGCCTCTACGACCCGGACCCGGACGCGCCCGGCAAGACGTACACGCGGGAGGGCGGCTTCCTTTACGGAGCGGCCGAGTTCGACGCCGACTTCTTCGGCATCAGCCCGCGCGAGGCCGCCTCCATGGACCCGCAGCAGCGCCTCACCCTGGAGACCTCCTGGGAGGCATTCGAGCGGGCCGGCATCGACCCGGCCGGGCTGCGCGGATCGGCGACCGGCGTCTTCGTCGGGGCGGAACCGCAGGAGTACGGGCCCCGGCTGCACCAGGCGCCCGAGGGCTACGAGGGCTATCTGCTCACCGGCAGCGCCACCAGCGTCATCTCGGGGCGCGTCGCCTACACCCTGGGCCTGGAGGGCCCGACGCTGACGGTCGACACCGCGTGCTCCGCGTCGCTCGTCGCCCTGCACCTCGCGGTCCAGTCGCTGCGCGCCGGCGAGTGCTCGCTCGCGCTCGCGAGCGGCGTCGCCGTGATGTCCAGCCCCGGCGCCTTCACCGCGTTCAGCCGGCAGCGCGGACTCGCGCCCGACGGACACTGCAAGCCGTTCGCCGAGGCCGCCGACGGAACGTGCTGGGGCGAGGGCGTCGGCGTCCTCGTCGTCGAACGGCTCTCCGACGCGCGACGCAACGGCCACCGGGTGCTGGCGGTCGTGCGCAGCAGCGCGATCAACCAGGACGGCGCCAGCAACGGCCTCACCGCCCCCAACGGCCCCTCCCAGCAGCGCCTCATCCAGCAGGCGCTGGCGAGCGGCGGGCTCACCGCCGCCGACGTGGACGCCGTCGAGGCCCACGGCACCGGAACGAAGCTCGGCGACCCGATCGAGGCACAGGCCCTGATCGCCACGTACGGGCAGGGGCACGACGCCGACCACCCGCTGTGGCTGGGCTCGGTGAAGTCCAACATCGGCCACACGGCCGCCGCCGCGGGCGTCGCGGGCATCATCAAGATGGTGCAGGCGATGCGTCACGAGACGCTGCCGCCCACCCTCAATGTCGATACACCGACACCGCACGTGGACTGGTCGGCGGGGTCTGTTGAGCTGTTGACGGAGGCGCGGCCGTGGCCGGTGCGGGAGCGTCCGCGTCGTGCGGGTGTGTCGTCGTTCGGGATCAGTGGGACGAACGCGCATGTGATCGTGGAAGAGGCGCCTGCTGAGGTCGTGACGGAGGTTGTCGCCGCTGTCGAGCTTCCGGTGGTGCCGTGGGTGCTGTCGGGCAAGACGCCGGGGGCGTTGCAGGCTCAGGCGGTCCGGTTGCGGGAGTTCGTGCTGGCCGATGCAGGTCTGGATCCGGTGGCGGTGGGTTCGGCGCTGGCGACGATGCGTGCGGGCTTCGCCCATCGTGCGGGTGTGGTGGCGGCGGACCGTGCGGGCCTGCTGACCGCTCTGGACACGGTCGTTGACGGTGCGGCCAAGACCGCGGTAGCCGGCGCCGGTGACCTGGCGTTCCTCTTCACCGGCCAGGGCAGCCAGCGGCCCGGAATGGGGCGCGAGCTCTACGCCGCCTTCCCCGTGTTCGCGGAGGCGCTGGACGCCGTCGCGGAAGCGTTCGACGAGCACCTCGACCGTCCGCTGCTGGACGTGCTGTTCGCGGACGACAACCGTCTCAACGAAACGGGCTACACGCAGCCCGCCCTCTTCGCACTGGAAGTCGCACTGTTCCGGCTGCTCACGTCATGGGGCATCCGGCCGCAGGTGCTGGCGGGTCACTCCATCGGTGAACTGGCCGCCGCGCACGTCGCTGGTGTCTGGTCGTTGGAGGATGCGGCGCTGCTGGTTGCGGCGCGTGGCCGGCTCATGCAGCAACTGCCGTCCGGCGGTGCGATGGCGGCGATCCAGGCCACCGAGGCCGAAGTCCTGCCGCAGCTGACCGACAGGGTGGGAATCGCGGCCGTCAACGGGCCCACCTCCATCGTCGTCTCCGGTGACGAAGACGCCGTGGCTCAGGTCATCGAGCACTTCGACGCCCTGGGACGGAAGACCAAGCGGCTGACCGTCAGCCACGCCTTCCACTCCGTTCACATGGAGGCGATGCTCGACGAGTTCCGGCGCTTCGCCTACATCCTGGAGTACTCGGCACCGTCCATTCCGATCGTGTCGACGCTGACCGGGCAGGCCGCGACCACCGATGAGCTGACCGACCCCGAGTACTGGGTCCGGCACGTGCGCGAGGCCGTGCGCTTCGCCGACGCCGTCACCACCCTCCAGAGCCAGGGCGTCAGCACGTTCCTGGAGCTCGGACCGGACGCGGTGCTCACCGCCATGGGTGCCGAGAGCGTCACCGACGCCGTCCTCATCGCCACGCAGCGCCGCAGCCAGGACGAGGCGCTGGCCCTCGTGTCGTCCGTCGTCGACCTGCACACGCAGGGCACCGAGGTCGACTGGCGGGCCTTCTTCGGCACCGGCGCCGCCACCCCGCTGCTGGATCTGCCCACCTACGCCTTCCAGCGGGAGCGCTACTGGCTGGACGACGTGTCCGGTTCCGCCGACCCCTCGGCCCTCGGGATCGAGGCCACCGCGCATCCACTGCTCGGCGCCGTCGTCCCGGTGGCCGGCTCCGACCGGCTGGTGCTCACCGGCCGGCTGTCGCTGCAGACGCACCCCTGGCTCGCGGACCACGCGGTGGGCGACACCGCGCTGCTCCCCGGCACCGGATTCGTCGAGCTGGCCGTCCAGGCCGGCGACCGCGTCGGCTGCCCCGTGCTGGAGGAGCTGACGCTCCAGGCGCCACTGCTGCTCGACGGTTCCGGCGCGGTCGAATTCCAGCTGGTCGTGGAGGAACCCGGCCAGGACGGCAAGCGGCCGCTGGGCATCTTCTCCCGCCCCTCCGGGACGGACGACTCCCTCTGGACGCAGCATGCCGAAGGCCTGCTGCGGTCCGAGGACGCGCCTGCCGCCGCCCCGCCGGCCGACCACGCCTGGCCGCCCGCGGGCGCCCGGACCATCGAGGTCGAGGGCGCCTACGACCGGATGCGCGACCAGGGATACGGCTACGGCCCGTCCTTCCAGGGCCTGCGCGCCGCCTGGCGGCTGGGCGAGGAGGTCTTCGCGGAGGTCGCCCTGCCCGAGGGTGTCGACGCCACCGGCTACGCCCTGCACCCCGCCCTTCTCGACGCCGCTCTGCACGCCATCGGCATCGACCGGCCCAGTGAGAACGCCGAACTCCCGTTCGCCTGGACCGACGTCGTCCTGCACGCCTCCGGCGCGACCGCCCTCCGGGTCCGCGTCACCCCGGCCGGCTCGGGCTACTCGCTGCGCCTGTCCGACGTTCAGGGCGGCCCGGTCGCCGACGTCGGCGCGCTGGTGCTGCGGCCGGTCGTGGCCGCCGAGTTGACGGCCCACCAGTCCGCGGGTGCGCGGGACCTCTACCACGTGGAATGGTCCGCGCCCCGGGCCTGCGGGACGGAATCCGCCGGTGAGACGGTGCTGGTACGCGTGCCTATGCAGGTCGAACCGATCGAGGCACTGACGGCCGTACTCACCGAACTGCAAACCCTGTTGGCCGTCGATGACGACCGGCGGTTGGTGGTGGTGACGCGGGGTGCGGTGGCTGTTCTGCCGGGTGAGGACGTGACGGAGCTGGGCCAGGCCGCGGTATGGGGTCTGATCCGTTCCGCGCAGTCGGAGCACCCGGGTCGCATCGTCCTGCTGGATGCCGACACCGATGAGATCCCGGAGGGTGTGCTGGCGTCGGGTGAGCCGGAGTTGGCGCTTCGCGGCGGGGAGATCCTCGTTCCGCGCTTGGCCCGTACGGTTGCGGCTGCTGCTGGTGATGCGGTGGTGTGGCGTACGGATGGCACGGTGCTGATCACCGGTGGTACCGGTGGTCTGGGTGCGTTGCTGGCCCGGCATCTGGTCACCGCGTACGGGATCCGTGATCTGCTGCTGACCAGCCGCCGCGGCCCCGACGCCCCCGGCGCCACCGAACTCACCGCAGAATTGCAGCGGTTGGGTGCGACGGTGACGGTTGCTGCGTGTGACGTCTCGGACCGGGACGCGCTGGCGGCGCTCCTGGACGGGGTGGTTCTGACCGCCGTGATCCACACGGCGGGTGTGTTGCGTGATGCGACGTTCGCCGCGCTCACCCCGCAGCACCTGGCGGAAGTTCTGGCGCCGAAGGCTGATGCCGCCCGGCACCTGCACGAACTGACCGCGGGGACGGACCTCGACGCGTTCGTGCTGTTCTCGTCCGCCGCTGCCACGTTCGACGGCACCGGACAGGGCAACTACGCCGCCGCCAACGCCTACCTCGACGCCCTCGCCACCCACCGCCGCACCCAAGGACTGCCCGCCACCTCCCTCGGCTGGGGCCTGTGGGCACCCGAAACCGGCGGAATGGGCGCAGGACTCTCGGCGAAGGACGTGGAGCGGGCCGCGCGTGCCGGGACCCCGGCGCACAGCGCCGCCGCAGGTCTGGCGATGTTCGACGCGGCCTGGGGCGGGGAGTACGCCCACGTGCTGGCGCTGCGGCTGGAGTCCGGCGCCCTCGGGCGCCGGGCGGCCGCCGACGGTGTGCCCGCGCTGCTGCGCGGCCTGGTCCGAACCCCGGCCCGGCTCGCCGCCGCCTCGGGATCGGCGGGCGGCGACTCGTTGCAGGAGCAGCTCGGCCGTCTGCCGGCGGCGGAGCAGGAGCGCTTCCTCCTCTCGCTGGTCCGTACACAGGTCGCGGCCGCGCTCGGTCACTCCGGGCCGGACGCGGTCGATCCCGCGCGCGGCTTCGGCACGCTGGGCTTCGACTCCCTCGCGGCCGTCGAACTCCGCAACCGGCTCGGCACGGCCACCGGGCTGCGGCTGCCCGCGACCCTCACCTTCGACTACCCGAACGCCACCACCCTCGCCCGCTACCTGCGGGAGAAGCTCGTCGGCGACGAGACCGGCGGGGCCACCTCCTCCGCTGCCGCCGCCGTTGTCGCGGCCCGGCAGTCGACGGACGACGACCCGATCGCGATCGTCGGCATGTCCTGCCGCTTCCCGGGCGGGGTGCGCAGTCCCGAAGGGCTGTGGGACCTGCTCGCCGCGGGCCGGGACGCCATCGCGGACTTCCCCGAGGACCGCGGCCCGAGCTGGTACGACGCCTACGACCCCGACCCGGCCGCCATCGGCAAGACGTACTCCAAGGAAGGCGCGTTCCTCGACGACGCGGGCCGGTTCGACGCCGACTTCTTCGGCATCAGCCCGCGCGAGGCCCTGGCGACCGACCCCCAGCAGCGGCTGCTGCTGGAGGCGTCGTGGGAGGCGTTCGAGCGCGCCGGGATCGACCCGGAGAGCCTGCAGGGCACTTCGACCGGGGTGTTCGCGGGCGTCATGTACCACGACTTCGCGCCCCGCCTCCGTGACGTCCCCGAGGAGCTCGCGGGCTACCTCGGCAACGGCGGCCTCGGCAGCGTCGTCTCCGGCCGGGTCTCGTACGCCCTGGGCCTTGAGGGCCCCGCGCTGACGGTCGACACCGCCTGCTCGTCCTCCCTCGTCGCCGTCCACCTGGCCGGCCAGGCGCTGCGCGCCGGCGAGTGCTCGCTGGCGCTGGCGGGTGGCGTCACCGTGATGACGACTCCGGACACCTTTGTCGACTTCAGCCGCCAGCGCGGCCTCGCCGCCGACGGCCGGTGCAAGCCGTTCGCGGAGGCGGCGGACGGTACGGGCTGGGGCGAGGGCGTCGGCGTCCTCGTCCTGGAGAAGCTCAGCGACGCGCGGCGCAACGGCCACCGCGTCCTGGCCGTCGTCCGCGGCAGCGCGATCAACCAGGACGGCGCCAGCAGCCAGCTGACCGCCCCCAACGGCCCCGCCCAGCAGCGCGTCATCCGGCAGGCCCTGGCCGCCGGTTCGCTCACCACGGGTGACGTCGACGTGGTCGAGGGCCACGGCACGGGCACCCGGCTGGGCGACCCGATCGAGGCGCAGGCGCTGCTGGCGACGTACGGGCAGGAGCGGGCGGACGGTCAGCCGCTGTGGCTGGGTTCGGTGAAGTCGAACCTCGGTCACACGCAGGCTGCCGCGGGTGTCGCGGGCATCATCAAGATGGTGCTGGCGATGCGCCACGAGGAACTGCCGCGCACGCTCGGCGTCGACTCCCCCAGTTCACACGTGGACTGGAGTGCCGGTGACGTCGAGCTGCTGACCGAGGCCCAGCCGTGGCCGGTGCGGGAGCGCCCGCGCCGTGCGGGTGTCTCGTCCTTCGGCATCAGCGGAACGAACGCCCACGTCATTGTGGAAGAGGCCCCCGCAGAGGTCTCGACGGAACAGGCCGCGGCCGCTGCACTGCCCGTAGTGCCGTGGGTGCTGTCCGGCAAGACGCCCGACGCCGTCCAGGCCCAGGCCGCCCGGCTCCGCGACTTCGTCCTCGCCGATCCGGAGCTGGACCCGGCGGCGATCGGATCCGCCCTGGCCACCACGCGCGCGGCCTTCACCCACCGCGCTGGCGTCGTCGCCCCTGACCGCGACGGCCTACTGGCCGGACTGACCACGCTCGCCGAAGGTGGCACCGCGGCCGGAGCGGTGCGCGGAACGGCCGGTTCCGGCCAGTTGGGATTCCTCTTCACCGGGCAGGGCAGCCAGCGGGCCGGGATGGGGCGTGAGCTCTACGCCGCCTTCCCCGTCTTCGCCTCAGCCCTGGACGATGTGGTGGCCGCCTTCGGTGACCAGCTGGAACTGCCGCTGCTGGATGTGCTGTTCGGTGACGACGGCCGGTTGAACGAGACGGGCTTTACGCAGCCTGCTCTGTTCGCGCTGGAAGTCGCGCTGTTCCGGTTGCTGGAGTCCTTCGGGGTCCGGCCGCAGGTGCTCGCCGGTCACTCCATCGGTGAGCTGGCCGCAGCGCATGTCGCGGGGGTCTGGTCGTTGGAGGATGCGGCGCTGCTGGTTGCGGCGCGTGGCCGGCTGATGCAGCAGCTCCCGTCCGGTGGTGCGATGGCAGCGATCCAGGCCACCGAGGCCGAAGTCCTGCCGCAGCTCACCGAGAAGGTCGGGATAGCGGCCGTCAACGGACCCACCTCCATCGTCGTCTCCGGCGACGAGGACGCCGTAGCGGCCGTGATCGCGCACTTCGACGGCATCGGACGGAAGACCAAGCGCCTCACCGTCAGCCACGCCTTCCACTCCCTCCACATGGAGCCGATGCTCGAAGAGTTCCGCGCCATCGCGGCCGGGCTCACCTACACCGCACCGTCCATCCCGATCGTCTCGACGCTCACCGGCAAGGCAGCCACCACCGAAGAACTCACCGACCCCACCTACTGGGTGCGCCACGTCCGTGAAGCCGTCCGCTTCGCCGACGCGGTCGCCACCCTTCAGGAGCAGGGTGTCAGCACCTTCCTGGAGCTCGGCCCGGACGCCGTCCTGACCGCGATGGCGGCCGACAGTGCCACCGAAACCACCACCCTGATCCCGGCCCTCCGCCGGGACCACAGCGAAGCCCAGCTGTTCACCGAGGCGCTGGTCCGGCTGCACACCCGAGGCGTCCCCGTCGCCTGGCCGGCCCTCTTCGGCACCGGCCACACCTCCGTCGACCTCCCCACCTACGCCTTCCAACACCAGCACTACTGGCTCGCCGACAGCGCCGTCTCCACCGGCGACCCCTCCGGGCTCGGCCAGGGCACCACCACCCACCCGCTCCTCACCGCGGCGATCACCCTCCCCGACACCGACGGGCTGCTGTTCACCGGCCGGCTCTCGCTGGCCACCCACCCGTGGCTCGCGGACCACGCCGTCAACGGCACCGTCATCGTCCCCGGCGCCGCGCTCGCCGACCTCGCCATCCACACCGGCGACCACACCCACACCAGCACGCTGCAGGAGCTCACCCTCTCCGCGCCTGTGGTCGTTCCGCAGACCGGTGCCATCCATCTGCGGGTCAGGATCGGCGGGGTGGAGGAGCGGACGCTGTCGGTGTTCTCGCGCGCCGAGGGTGCGGCGGAGGACGAGCCCTGGACGCGGCACGCGGACGGGCTGCTCACCTCGCACGCCGCCGAGCCCGGCTTCGACCTGGCGCAGTGGCCGCCGGCCGGGGCCGAGGCCGTGGCGGTCGACGGGCTGTACGGGACGATGGCCGCGAGCGGCCTGGAGTACGGGCCGGTGTTCCAGGGGCTGCGCGCCGCCTGGAAGGTCGGCGACGAGGTCTTCGCCGAGGTCGCACTGCCGGAGGGCACCGACACGAACGGGTTCGGGCTGCATCCGGCGCTGCTCGACGCGGCGCTGCACGGCATCGGGTTGTCCGGGGCCGACAGCGGAGTGGCCGAGCTGCCGTTCGCCTGGTCCGACGTCGCCCTCTACGCGACCGGCGCCACCGCGCTGCGCGTACGGATCGCCCCGGCGGGCTCGGGCTACGCCCTGGACCTGGCCGATGCGCAGGGCGCTCCGGTCGCGTCCGTCGGGTTGCTCGCCCTGCGTCCGGTGAACACGGGCGAGTTGGCGGCGGCCCAAGCCGCCCAGGCCCGGGATCTGTACGAGATCCAGTGGTCCGCGGTGGATGCGGATCCGGCAGCTACGGCAGCTACGGCAGCCGAGACCACGAACGCCGTCGACGAGGGCGCGCTGCTGCGCGTCGTGTCGCGGGCCGATGCCCGGTCCACGGTCGTCGACGTGCTCGCGCAGGTGCAGGGTTGGCTGGCGGACGACGCCCACGCCGGTTCCGACGGCCGGCTGGTCGTCGTCACCCGGGGCGCGGTCGCCGCGCTTCCCGGGGAGGACGTCACCGACCTCGCCCAGGCCGCCGTGCACGGGCTCGTCAGGGCCGCGCAGGCGGAGCACCCGGACCGTCTCGTCCTCGTCGACACCGACGCGGAGGCCGGCACCGGTCAGATACCCGGCGCCGTGCTCACCGCCGACGAGCCGGAACTGGCCGTCCGCAATTCCCAGTTGTACGCCCCGCGGCTGGCCCGTTCGGCGCCGTCCGCCGAGGCGACCCCTTGGCGTACGGACGGCACCGTCCTGATCACCGGCGGCACCGGAGGACTGGGCGCGCTCACCGCCCGGCACCTGGTCGCCGAGCACGGTGTCCGCGACCTCCTGCTCACCAGCAGGCGCGGACAGAACGCTCCGGGAGCAGCCGCACTCGCGGCGGAACTCACCGCAGCGGGCGCCACCGTCACCATCGCCGCCTGCGACGTCTCCGACCGGAACGCCCTCGCGGAACTCCTGCACGACGTCCCGTTGACCGCCGTGATCCACGCGGCCGGCATCGTGGACGACGGGACCCTGGAGTCCCTCACTCCCGGCCAGGTGGGCACGGTGTTCGGTCCCAAGGCCGAGGCCGCGCGCCATCTGCACGAGCTGACCGCGCACCTCACCCTCGACGCGTTCGTGCTCTTCTCGTCGACGGCCGCCACCTTCGACGGCACGGGCCAGGCCAACTACGCGGCCGCCAACTCCTATCTCGACGCCCTGGCCACCCACCGCCGTACGCACAACCTGGCCGCGACCTCGCTCGCCTGGGGCCTGTGGGCCCCCGAATCGGGCGGCATGGGGGCGGATCTGACGCAGGCGGACGTGGACAGGGTGGCGCGCGGCGGTGCGCTGGCGCTGGGGCGCGAGGCGGGTCTGGCGCTGCTCGACACGGCGCTGGCCGGCGGGAAGGCCCATCTGCTGCCGGTGCCCTTCTCCACGGCGGCGCTGGAGGCGCGGGCCGGGAGCCAGGGCCTGCCAGCCATCCTGCGGGGGCTCGTCAGGGCACCCGCGGCACGGCGCGGCACCGTACAGGCCGCTACGGGCGCCGCGGCCGCGGAGAGTCTGAAGGACCGGCTGCTCAAGCTCCCGCCGGCGGAACGTACGCCGGTGGTGCTGGACCTCGTGCGGTCCCAGGTGGCCGCCGTGCTCGGGCACTCCGGGGTGGACGCCGTCGATCCGGCGCGCGGCTTCGGCGGGCTGGGCTTCGACTCGCTCGCCGCCGTCGAGTTCCGCAACCGGCTCACGCCGGCGACCGGGCTGCGCCTTCCCGCGACGCTGATCTTCGACTACCCGACCTCCGAGGCCCTCGCCGAGTACATCCGCGAGCAGCTCGCACCGGCGCCGTCAGGCCCGGCGGCGCTGCGGGCCCTGGAGGCCGAACTGGCGGACCTGGAGGACCGGTTGGTCACCACGACCGACAACGGCGATGTGGACGAGCAGGACCACACCCGCGTCACCGACAGCCTGCGGGCCCTGGTGGCCCGCTGGACGGCGCTGCGCGCCGGAGCCGCGGAGGCGGCGGCGTCCGCCGCGGCGGACGAGGCGGAACTGGCCTCGGCCGACGCGGACCAGCTCTTCGACATTCTCGACAGCGAGTTCGAACCTCTCGACTGACCCGGCCGGCGCCGATGCCGGCGCACCCCCGTATGACCCGCATGACTCGTCTGAGGAGAGATCCGACATGGTTGTTCAGGACCCCGCGCCGATGGCGGCCACCCGTAAGGAGACGGACCTTTGGCTGCTGGAGCGGCTGGTACCGGGATCGGGCGTCAACAACCTGTCCCTGACCTTCGACGTGGACGGTGAGATCGACTCCGCGGCGCTGTCCCGGGCGCTGACCCTGGTGGTGCGCAAGTACGACATCCTGCGCACCGTCTTCCGCACCTCCGAGACCGACCTCACCAAGGAGGTGCTGGCGGCCGACACGATCACCTCGATCGATGTCACCTCGGTCGACGTCACCGAGGACGGACTCCAGACCGCCGTCGAGGCGTTCGTCGCGGAGCCGTTCGACCTGGACGGGAGCCCGCTCGTCAGGGCGGCGCGCTTCCGGCGGGCGGGCGGCGCCGGCGACGTGGTGAGCGTCGCGCTCCACCACCTCGTCTTCGACGCGATGTCGACCGTCACCCTGCTCGGTGAGCTGATCAGCGCCTACCAGGCGCCCGACACGTACGCCACCGAGCCGGTCGCCGCGGTCGTCGAGGCGGAGCCGTCCGAGGAGAGCGTCGACTTCTGGCGCGACCAGCTCCGCGGTTTCCGCGGCGCGGACGACGGCCTCTGGTACGGGAATCCGGCCTCGGCCACCCCGAACCTGGCGGGCGACACCCTGCAGTACCTGCTGTCGGACGACGCCCTCGCCGTGGTCGGCCGGCTGCAGCGCGAGCTGCGCGCGCCGGAGGCCGTGATCCTGCTGGCCGCCTACTACCTGCTGCTCGCGCAGCACGGCGCGGGCTCGGACATCGTCGTCGGTTCGCCCGTCAGCGTACGCCCGCCGGGTCACGAGGGCGCCATCGGCTACCACGTGAACGTGCTGCCGCTGCGGGTGCGGATGGATCCGGCCAAGCCGTTCAAACGGCTGGTGAACCGGGCCCGCGCGGTGTTCCTGGAGAGCCTCGGCGAGCCGGGGGTGACCGCCGAGTCCGTACTGGACGAGGTGCGGGACGGCGGCTCCTCGTCCTGGCGGAACTCGCTCTTCAACCACCTGTTCAACTACGTGCCGGGCGGCACCTCGGGAACGTTCGAGGTGGCCGGACACCCGGCGAGGATCCGCGGGGTGGAGAACGGCTTCAGCAAGTTCGACCTGGAGTTCTTCTTCATGCCGGAGCCGGAGGCGGCGAAGACCACGATCCGCGCCGTGTTCCGCACCCAGGTCTTCTCCCCGGCCGACGTGCAGCTGCTGCTCGCCCGCTACGACGCCCTGCTGTGCACCCTCGGCGACCAGCTGGACCGGCCGATCGGGGAGATCTCCGGCTGGAGCGCGGCCGACCACGCCGCGGTCCTGGCCGGCCACCGGGACGGCCTGCCCGAGGCCCTCATCGGCCCGTCCGTCGCGCCGTTCTCCGGCTACGCGAAGCTCGCCGCCAAGGCCGACAGCGCGGCCCTGACCCGGGCCTTCGTGGCCGCCCCCGACGGGACGGAACTGCCGGTGGGCGTCCGCGGCGAGCTCTGCCTCGCCGACGAGGACGTCACGCGCACCGGTGACGTGGCCCGCTGGCTTCCCGACGGCCGGATCGAGATCCTCGGCCGGCTGGACCGCCGGGTGACCGTGCAGGGGCTCGCCTTCGGCCTGGAGGACGTCGACGCCGCGCTGCTCGCGCACCCCGCCGTCGACGCCGCCGTGACCGTCGCCGCGGGCGGGGTCCTCGTCTCCTTCGTCGCCACCGACGGCGGCGCCGAGGCCGGGCCCGGCCTGCTGGAGCAGCTCTGGAAGCAGGTGCGCACCGACCTTCCCGGTCCGGCCGAGCCGGCCCGCATCGTGGTTACCGAGGGGCTTCCGACCGTGAACGGCGCAGCGGACTTGCAGGGTCTGCGGCTGCGTGCCTTGGAGTTGCTGCGCACCGAGGCAGCGCCCGAGCCGGTGGACACCACCGAGCTGACCCGTGCGCTGATCGCGCTGTGGAAGCAGTTCCTCAAGCGCGAGGACCTGGACGCGGACTCCGGCTTCTTCACCAGCGGCGGCCACTCGCTGCTCGCCGTCCAGCTGCTGCAGCGCGTCAAGCGCACCACCGGTATCCAGGTGAAGATCCGGCTGGCCGACCTGTTCGCGCACCCGACCCCGGAGAAACTCAGCGCGTACATCTCCAGCAAGAAGGCCTAACGGGTCGCACGACGACGAGGGGGCTCGTACCGGCTGATTCATCCGGTACGAGCCCCTCTGTCGCGCCTACGCGACGCAGAACTCGTTGCCCTCGGGGTCCTGGAGGGTGACCCCGTATTGGTCCAGGCCGTCCTGCGACAGGACGCGGACCTTCGTGGCGCCGGCGGCCACCAGCCGTTCTGCCTCGGCGTTCACCCGGGCGGTGCGGGTCTCCAGCGGGACGTCCCGGCCGCCGCCGACCTTCAGGTCCAGATGCAGCCGGTTCTTGATCGTCTTGGTTTCCGGCACGATCTGGAAGAAGATGCGGGGCCCGGCGCCCGTCGGGTCGACGAGCGAGTCGGCGCAGCTGTTGGACGGGTCGCCGAGCTCGTCCTCGGGCACCCCGATGCTGATCCAGTACGCCCGCCAGGTCGCGAACCCGGCGGGCGGTTCCTCTTCGCGGTACCCCAGGGCGGTCGCCCAGAAGGGGACCAGCACGGCGGGGTCGGCACAGTCGATGCTGATCTGCAGAGTGGTGGTCATACGTCCATCGTGCCCGCAGGCACTGACAGTCCGGCCGCGCCGTCCCGCCCGTCAGCCGACCTCGGCCAGCCAGGCCTTCATGACAGTGTCGAAGCGCTCGGGCTCCTCGACGTGCGGCATGTGGCTGGACTGCTCGAAGAGCTCCCAGCGGGCGCCGGGGATGTGGTCGAGGAACGGCTGGATGGTCGCGGGGGTGGCCTCGTCGTACGCGCCCGAGATGATCAGGGTCGGGACGGCGACGGCCGGCAGCCGGTCGATGACCGTCCAGTCCTTCAGGGTGCCGATGACGTGGAAGTCGTTGGGGCCGTTCATGGTGCCGTAGACCGTCGGGTCGCTCTGCAGCTCCAGGAGCGTGGCGGCGACCTCGCGCGGCAGCGGGTTCGCCCGGCAGACGTGGCGCTGGTAGAAGGCGTAGACGGAGCGCTGGTAGTCCGGGTGGTCGAAGTCCTCGGTGGCCTCGTGGCGGCGCAGGGTGTCGCGGTGCACCGGCGGCATCGCGTCCTTGAGCCCCTCGCACGCCGCGCGCCACAGCGGCATGGAGGCCGGGGAGTTGGCGATGACGAGGCCGCGCAGGCCGGCGGGGCGGCGGACGGCGTGCTCCGCTCCCAGCATGCCGCCCCAGGACTGGCCGAACAGCAGGTAGTCGTCGGCGATGCCGAGGTGGGCGAGGAGGTTGTCCAGCTCGTCGAGGAAGAGGTCGACGGTCCAGAAGCCGGCGCCCCGGTCGGGCAGCCGGGTGGAGCCGCCGTTGCCGATCTGGTCGTAGTGGATCACCGGACGGCCGGTGGACGCGGCGAGTTCGGTCATCCGCAGCAGGTAGTCGTGGGTGGAACCGGGGCCGCCGTGGGCGATGACCAGCGGGGTGCGCCCGGTGTGCAGATCGCCGGTGACCCGGTACCAGGTGCGGTGGCCGCGGAAGGGGGCGGTGCCCTTCTGGGTGGGGGCGGGGAACATCGTGGAGTACCTCACGTCTCGGCTCGGCGGTGACTCGGGAGGGGAGCGATGGCTCGGGAGGGGAAAAGCGGAACGGGCGGGAAACGACACCGGCGCCGTCGGCGGGAGGCTTCCCCGCTGACGGCGCCGGTGCCGGCGGCCGGGCGACGATCAGGCCCTGGCGGCCTCACGACGGGTGTTGAGGATGACGGCACCGGACAGGACGACCGTCCAGCCGGCGAGGACCAGCGCGGCGACCAGGGTGCGGGTGCCGTGCAGGAGCGCGCCGTGGCCGACGTCCGCGAGCCAGTAGCTCGGCAGAGCCTTGACGATCGCGGTCAGCCAGCCGGGGAAGCCGGTGGTCGGCAGCAGCAGGCCGCCGAGGAAGCCGAACAGCAGCACCAGGCCCTGGAGATACATCTGCTGGTGCTCGACGGCCACGTACAGACCGATGACCAGGCCGAGGACCGCGCACGGCAGGGCCGCGATCCAGATGCCGAGCGTGATCTGCAACCAGCCCGCGAAGGACAGGTGCACATCCTGGAGGGTGGCGCCGGCGAGCGCGACGAAGACCGGTCCGGGCAGCGCAACGATCATGCTGACGGCGATCTTCGACAGCAGGTACGTACGCGGCAGCAGCGGGGTGAGCCGCAGCTGGCGGTGCCAACCGATCGCCCGCTCATGGGAGACCCGGGCGCTGGTGTGCATGGAGGAGGTGAACGCGCTGTACGCGGCCAGGCTGCACATCAGCCAGGCGCTGTACGTGATGCCGTGGCCGTTCGGGATCTCCTTGCCCTTGTAGAGCATGCACTCCATCAGGTAGAGGCCCACGGGCAGGACGATCGCGAAGATGATGAAGCGGGGGCCGCGGAGCATCCGCTTGATCTCGATGGACAGGTAGCCGGTCATGCCGCGTCCTCCTGCGCTTCCGAGTCGTCGCCGTCGGTGGCGGTCAGGGAGAGGAACGCCTCCTCCAGGCCGCTGGCGGTGATCTCGATGTCGTACGCGTCGGGGTAGGTGGTGAGCAGGGCGCGCAGGCTCTTGTCGGAGTCCTCGCAGTGCAGTTCGACACGGCCCAGGCGCAGCGTGACCGCGGTCACCCCGGGCAGCTTCCGCAGGTCCGCCTCCTCCGCGTCGGGGACCGAGGCGCGCAGCACGCGGCCCGCGGTGAGGGCACGGATCTTGGCGACGGTGCCGTCGGCGGCGATCTCGCCGCCGCGCATGAGGACGACGCGGTCGGCGAACTCCTCGGCCTCGTCCAGGTAGTGGGTCGCGAAGACGACCGTGCGGCCGGTGTCGGTGAACTTCCGCATGGACTCCCAGAACTTGCGGCGGCTGCCGACGTCCATGGCGGAGGTGGGCTCGTCGAGCACCAGGAGCTGCGGGTTGCCGATGAGCGCGCAGGCGAAGCGGGCGCGCTGGCGCTGGCCGCCGGAGAGCTTGGTGCCGCGGCGGTCGACGATGTCCTCGATGTTGGCGCGTCGCAGCACCTCGTCGAGGGGCAGCGGCTTCTTGTAGAGGGAGGAGATCATCTCCAGCGTCTCGCGGACGGAGATGTCGTCGATCAGCGAGCCCTCCTGGAGGACGGCGCTGACCAGCCCTTCCCGTACCGCGAGGTAGGGGGCCCGGCCGAAGATGCTGATCTCGCCCGAGGTGGGGTGGGACAGGCCGAGGATCATGTCGATGGTGGTGGACTTGCCCGCGCCGTTGGGGCCGAGGAGCGCGACGACCTCGCCGGGGGCGATGGTCAGGTCGACGCCCTTGACCGCCTGGACCTCGCCGTAGACCTTGCGCAGCCCGGTGACGCGGATGGCCGGCTCGACCTCGGACGTGGGCCCGGACGTCGCCTTGGCTTCAGCGGGCGCAGCGGCCGCAGCGGCTTCAGCGGCTGCGAGGGCCGGCGCCGGCTCCGGCGGTGCCGCTACCGGAACGGTCCCCTCTGCCCTGGCGGTGGTCTTCTCTGTGGTCTTCATGTCACATCCGGATCTGTCGGGAGAGGTCCTGTGCGGTCAGCAGCTCGGCCAGCGCCGTGGCGGCGCCTTCGTCACGCAGCAGGTCGGTGTGATCGCAGTCGAAGCGGAGTTCACGGGCCACGGCTCCGGCCGCGCCGTCCGGGTCGGTGGAACGCAGCCGGTTGAGTCCGCTGAGCGGGCTTCCGGAGCTGAAGGCGACGGCGTCCGTCCACGCGGCCCCGGCCGAGGAGTTGAGCTGGCCGGCCGCGACGACGTAGGCGACGAAGGAGGTGAAGGACTCGGTGAACTCGGTCCGGCTCTCGGGTTCCAGCTCGATCTCGTCGAAGGCGGCTTCGCTGATCTCCCGGAAGAGCCCGACGAGCACCGGGCCGATGTACCCGAGGTTCTCGGGGTCGGCCTCCAGCGCCTGCCGTGCGGTCTCCTGGGCCTCGGCGACCGGTTCGGCACCGATGATTCCCGCGAACAGCTCGACGGATTTGTGGAACTGCCAGAGCAGACCGAAGGCGTTGGCCTGCTCGGGGTCGAACAGGATGAGCTGGGGGGCTCGTTCCTGCCACTGCGCTATGCGGCCGGCCAGGGCGGCGGCGTACACCGCTCCGGCGCAGAAGCCGAGTACGGCACCGACCGGCCGGCCGCCGGCGCGGACGTCCTCGAACCAGCGGTCGAGGTACTCCTCGCCCGACGGCCCGATGTCGGTGGCGATGGCCTGCGGCATCGTCTCCCAGACCGGATGGCTGGTGGCGGTCAGGCCGACGATGTCGGCGAATCGCGCATCGGGTCGCCCGGTGGCCGTGAAGTCGACAGCGAGGACCAGATCTCCTGGGCCCTTGCCGCCGATTTCCCACCACGCATCGGATTTCTCCACCAACAGCCCCTTCCGTTCCCTGCTGTCCCGTGCACCCGCATGGGGAGTGCTTCCGATGCTAGAAGCGGGCAATTGCACTGAGATCCCCTAGCGGACCCCCTAGCGCCCCCTACTCCTGCGGGGCAACCGCCGCGGCCGGTGCCGGGGCCGCTGCCACGATCTCCAGCAGGTGCTCGGCCAGCTCTTCCGGCGTCTCGTACTCGTAGATCACGGCGGCGGACAGCCGGGCGCCGACGGCCGCGCCGATCCGGTCGCGGAACTCGACGGCGAGCAGCGAGGAGAACCCGAGGTCGATGAACTCGCTGTCGGCCTCGATCTCCTCGGCGGACGCGTGGCCGAGGACGGACGCGGTGACCGAACGCACCAGGTCCAGCAGGAGCTCGGCGCGGGCCGGCCCGTCGGCCGCGTGCAGCCGCCGCTGGAACTCCAGCGGATCGTCGGCCTGCTCTCCCCCAGCTGCCGCTGGGAGGTGCCCCCAGACGGCGTCCGGCAGGTCCAGGACGCTGCCGGCGGCACCGGGAGCGGCGGGTCCCGCCGAGGCGCGGCCCGCGGCCGCCAGCCAGTAGTGCTGGTGCTGGAAGGCGTATGTCGGCAGCGGGGCCCGGCGTGCGCCGGTGCCGTCGAAGAGCGCGGCCCAGTCCACGGCGGCGCCGCGCATCCGCAGCCGGGCGGCGGCCTCGGTGACCGCGTGCGGCTCGGTGCGGTCCCTGCGCAGGACGGGGAGCACGGCGGCGGGTGCCGGTGCGGTCAGGCAGTCGCGGACCAGCGCGGACAGGACGGCGTCCGGGCCCAGTTCGAGATACGTGGCGGCGCCCTCGGCCTCCAGGCTGCCCACGGCGTCGGCGAAGCGCACCGTCTCGCGGACGTGCCGCACCCAGTAGTCGGGGCTGCGCAGTTCCTGCGGGGTGACGGGCTTGCCGGTGAGGGACGACACGATCGCGATCGTCGGCTCGAGGTACGTCAGGCCCTTGGCGACCTGCCCGAACCCGTCGAGCATCGGTTCCATCAGCGAGGAGTGGAAGGCGTGGCTGACGGTGAGGCGCTTGGTCTTGCGGCCCAGGTCACGGAAGTGCCCGGTGACCGTCTCGACCGCCGCCTCGTCGCCGGAGATGACGACGGCCTGCGGGCCGTTGACGGCCGCGATCCCGACTGCTTCGGTCAGGTGCGGCAGCACCTCCGCCTCGGTGGCCTGCAGGGCCGCCATCGCGCCGCCGGCCGGCAGCGCCTGCATCAGCCGGCCGCGGGCGGCGACGAGCGCCGCCGCGTCCTCCAGCGACCAGAGCCCGGCGACGTACGCGGCGGCCAGTTCGCCGATCGAGTGCCCGGCGAGCAGGTCGGGCCGTACGCCCCAGGACTCCAGCAGCCGGTACAGGGCCACTTCGAGGGCGAAGAGCGCGGGCTGCGCGTAGCCGGTCGTGTCCAGCAGCGCCGCCTCCGCGGTGCCCGGTTCGGCGAACAGCACCTGCTGGAGGGGGTGTTCGAGGTGCGGGTCGAGCGCGGCGCACACGGCGTCCAGCGCCCGCGCGAACGCCGGCTGCGAGGCGTGCAGTTCACGGCCCATGCCGGGCTTCTGGCTGCCCTGCCCGGTGAAGAGGAAGGCGATACGTCCGCTCCCCTGCGTCTCCTGGACCACGGCCGGGCCCTGGCCGCCCGCCGCGAGTCCCTCCAGCGCGGCCAGCAGGTCCGCCCGGCTGTCGGCGACGAGCGCCGCCCGGTGGCTGAGCTGGGTGCGGGAGGTGGCCAGGGACAGTCCGATGTCGGCGGCCGACAGGTCCGGGCGGTCCGTGACGTGGGCGTGCAGCCGGGCCGCCTGGGCGCGCAGTCCCGCGGCACCCTTCGCGGACAGCAGCCAGGGCACCGGACGGTGCTCCGGGGCCGCGGTAGCCTCGGCCGGCTCCTCCTGCGGTGCCTGCTCCAGGACGACGTGGGCGTTGGTGCCGCTGATGCCGAACGCGGACACCGCGGCGCGGCGCGGCCGGCCGCTGTCGGGCCAGGCGCGGGCCTCGGCGAGCAGTTCGACGGCGCCCGCCGACCAGTCGACGTGCGGGCTGGCCTCGTCGATGTGCAGCGACTTGGGGAGCACCGCGTGCCGCAGCGCCATCACCATCTTGATGACGCCGGCGGCGCCCGCGGCGGCCTGGGTGTGCCCGAGGTTGGACTTCACCGAGCCGAGCCACAGCGGCTGGTCGGCGGGCCGGTCCTGGCCGTAGGTCGCGATGAGCGCCTGGGCCTCGATCGGGTCACCGAGTACGGTGCCGGTGCCGTGCGCCTCGACGGCGTCGATGTCACCGGTGCTCAGCCCGGCGGCGGCCAGCGCCTCCAGGATCACCTGCTGCTGGGACGGGCCGCTGGGGGCGGTGAGGCCGTTGCTGGCGCCGTCCTGGTTGATGGAGCTGCCCCGCACCAGGGCGAGGACGGGGTGCCCGTTGCGGCGCGCGTCGGAGAGCCGCTCCAGGAGCAGCACGCCGACGCCCTCGCCCCAGCCGGTGCCGTCCGCGGCCTTCGCGAACGGCTTGCACCGGCCGTCGGGGGCCAGCCCGCGCTGCCTGCTGAAGTCGATGAACGTGTCGGGGGTGGCCATGACGGTGACGCCGCCGGCCAGCGCGAGACCGCATTCGCCGTTGCGCAGCGCCTGCATCGCCAGGTGCAGCGTCACCAGCGACGACGAGCAGGCGGTGTCGACGGTGACGGCCGGGCCCTGCAGCCCCAGCGCGTACGAGACGCGCCCGGACAGCACGCTGCCGGCCGTACCGGTGCCGAGGAAGCCCTCGACGCCGTCCGGGATCGACGCCCGGTCCGAGCCGTAGTCGTGGTACATGACGCCCGCGTAGACGCCGGTCCGGGTGCCGCGGACGGTCGCCGGGTCGATCCCGGCGTGCTCGAACGCCTCCCAGGACGCCTCGAGCAGCAGCCGCTGCTGCGGGTCCATGGCCAGCGCCTCACGCGGGCTGATGCCGAAGAACGCAGCGTCGAAGTCCCCGGCCCCGGCGAGGAATCCGCCCTCCTTGGCGTAGCTCTTGCCCAGGGCGTTCGGGTCGGGGTCGTAGAGGTTCTCGACGTCCCAGCCGCGGTCGGTGGGGAAGCCGCCGGCGCCGTCGCCACCGGCGGCCAGCAGCTCCCACAGCTCCTCGGGCGAGGTGATCCCGCCCGGGTAGCGGCAGCTCATGCCGACGATGGCGACGGGTTCGCGGGTCCTGTCCTCCAGGTCCTGGATGCGGCGGCGGGCCTGGAGGAGATCGGTGGTCGCCCGCTTCAGATAGTCGCGGAGCTTCTGTTCGGTGTCCGTGGTCATGCGTGCTTCAGCTCCTTGTATCGGGCGAGCGGGCGATCAGGTGGGACGGGTCAGTCGGAGCCGATCTCGCCGTCCAGCAGCGCGAACAGCTCGTCGTCCGAGGCCTCGTCGACGGTCGCCGCCTCGTCCTGGGCGGCCGGCGCGGGCGCTGCCGCGTCGTGCCAGCGGGACAGCAGCGCCTGGAGGCGCACGGTGACCTTGGAGCGGGTCAGCTTGTCCAACCCGTCGGTGTTCAGCAGCGGTTCGAGCTGTTCCAGGCTGGCGAGCAGCGCCTGCGCGGGGTCGTCGTCCGCGGGGGCCAGTGCCTGGAGGAGGTGGTCGGCCAGCTCCAGCGGGGTCGGGTAGTCGAAGACGAGCGTGGCCGGCAGCCGCACCCCGGTCTCGACGACGAGCCGGTTGCGGAACTCCACGGCCGTCAGTGAGTCGAAGCCGAAGTCCTTGAACGGCTTCTCCGCCTCGACGGGCTGGTCGGCGGCGAAGCCGAGCACGGCCGCGACCTGCTTGCGGACCAGCCCCAGCACCAGCTGCGGCCGTTCGCCGGCCGGCAGCGCCGCCAGCCGCGCGGTGAGGCCGCCGTCGGCCGCGCCCGGTCCGCCGGCCGCCGCCGCGCGCCGCACCGGGCCGCGCACCAGTGACCGGAACATACCGGGCACCTCGCCGCTCATGGCGCGCCCCAGGGCCCGGGTGTCCAGGCCGACCGGCACCAGGAGCGCCCGGTCCGCGGCGACCGCCGTGTCGAACAGCGCGAGGCCCTGCTCCTGGCCGAGGGCCAGGATGCCGCCGCGCGCCATCCGCTCGACGTCGGCCCCGGTCAGGGCCGATCCCATGCCGCCGGTCGCCGGGTCCCACAGGCCCCAGGCGAGCGCCGTGCCCGGCAGCCCCGCGGCCCGGCGCTGGGCGGCGAGGCCGTCCAGATAGGTGTTGGCGGCCGCGTAGTTGCCCTGTCCCGCGCCGCCGAAGACTCCGGCCGCGGAGGAGAACAGGACGAAGGCGTCCAGGTCCAGGTGCGCCGTCAGCTCGTGGAGGTGACGGGCGGCGTCGGCCTTGGGGCCGAGGACGGACGCGACGCGGGCGGGGGTCAGCTTGCCGATGACGCCGTCGTCCACGATGCCGGCCGTGTGCACAACGGCGCTGAGCCGGACGACACCCGCCAGCAGTCCGGCCAGGCTGTCGCGGTTCGCGACGTCGCAGGCCGCGACGGTCACCGCGGCGCCGGCCGCCTCCAGTTCGGCGACCAGGGCGTCCGCGCCGGGCGCCTCCGGACCGCGCCGGCTGACGAGCAGCAGGTCCCGTACGCCCCGGGCGGTGACCAGGTGCCGGGCGACGAGCGCGCCCAGCCCGCCGGTGCCGCCGGTGATCAGGACGGTGCCGTCGGAGCGCCAGGGGGCGCCGTCGGCTTCCGCCGTGACCGCACGGACGAGCCGCGGCGCCCACAACACGCCGTCACGCAGCGCCAGTTCCGACTCGTTCGCCGAGAGCACACCATCCGGAACGGTGCCAGCGTCGGTGTCGCTGTCCAGCAGGACGATGCGGCCCGGGTTCTCCGCCTGGGCGGCCCGGACGAGGCCGGTCACCGCCGCCTGGCCCAGCTCCGTCACCCCCTCGCCGGGGGTCACCGCCGCCGCGCCGCGGGTCAGGACGAGCAGCCGCCCGTCCTCGTTCTCCTCGGCGGACAGCCACTCCTGAAGGTCCGTCAGTACAGCGGCGACCGCGTCGGCCGCGGAGCGACCGGCCGGTGCCGTCAGAACGGTCGGCGCGGGTCCTGAGTCCGTGGCACCGGGGGTGATCTGCTTCCACTCGACGGTGAACAGGGCGTCGTCGGATGTGTCCGGGGTGCCCAACTGGGCTGCGGACACCGGTCGCAGGGTGAGGGTGCCGATCGAGGCGACCGCGCCGCCCTCGGCGTCGGCGACCCGCACCGAGACACCGCCGGGGGTGGCCGCCGGGGCGAGCCGTACCCGCAGCGCCTTGGCGCCCGAGGCGTGCAGGGTGACGTCCGACCAGGCGAAGGGCAGCCACATGGCGCCCGGGTCCGCGTCGGCCGGACCGCTCATCAGGCCGGGGCCGCCCAGCGCGACCGCGTGCAGCGCGGCGTCCAGCAGGGCGGGGTGCAGACCGAACAGCCCGGCCTGCGACTCCTCCTGCTCGGGCAGCGCGACCTCGGCGAAGACCTCGTCGCCGAGCAGCCAGGCGGCCCGCAGGCCCTGGAAGGCCGGGCCGTACTCCAGGCCGCGGCCGGCCAGTTCGTCGTAGAGGTCGTCCACCGCGACCGGCTCGGCGCCGGCCGGAGGCCACTGCGCCAGATCGAACCCGGCGGCGGGGGCGTGCTCGGTGAGCGTGCCGTCGGCGTGCCGCGTCCATGCCGTGCCCTCCGGCGCGCCCTCCGGCCGGGAGAAGATCGTCACGGCACGCTGCTCGCCGCCGTCCAGCCGCACCCGCACCTGGACGGCGCCCACGGCGGGGACGACCAGCGGGGCGTGGAGGGTCAGTTCCTCCAGCGTGCCGCAGCCCGCCAGGTCACCGGCGTGCACGGCGATCTCGACGAGTGCGGTGCCGGGGACGATCACGGTGCCGTTGACGGCGTGGTCGGCCAGCCACGGGTGGGTGGCGAGCGACAGCCGCCCGGTGAACAACAGCCCGTCCGAGTCCGGGATGCCCACGGCCGCGCCGAGCAGCGGATGTCCCGCCGTGTCCTGGCCGAAGTCGGCGGCGTCGCCGCTCGGCAGGGCGTTGGACTTGAACCAGTAGCCGCGGTGCTGGAAGGCGTACGTCGGCAGGTCCACGAGTCCGGCGGCGGCGCGGCCCGCGAAGAAGGTGCGCCAGTCGACGCCGATGCCGCGCAGGTACAGGCGGGTGACGGCCTCCACCAGGGTCTGTGCCTCGTCGCGGTCCCGGCGCAGCGCGGGGACCAGGACCGACGCGACCGGGTCGGTCACGCTCTCGGCGCCCATCGCGCTCAGCACGGCGTCGGGTCCCAGTTCCAGGAACGCGGTGACGCCCCGCTCCTCCAGCGTCGTGACGGCGTCGGCGAAGCGGACGGCCGCACGGACGTGCCGGACCCAGTAGGCGGGGTCGGTCAGCTCCTCCTGGGTGGCGGCCTTGCCGGTGAGCGTCGACACGATCGGGATCGAGGGCGCGTGGTAGGTGAGCCCGGCCGCGACGGCACGGAACTCCTCGAGCATCGGCTCCATGTGGACCGAGTGGAAGGCGTGGCTGACGGTGAGGCGCTTGGTCTTGCGGCCCTGCTCGTCGAAGTACGTGACGACCTGCCCGACCGCGTCCTCGTCGCCCGAGACGACGATGGAGGTGGGCCCGTTGACGGCCGCGATTCCCACCCTGTCGGTCAGCTGCGGCAGGACCTCGGCCTCGGTGGCCTGGATCGCCGCCATCGCACCACCGGACGGCAGTTGCTGCATCAGCCGGCCACGGGCGGAGACGAGCAGCGCCGCGTCCTCCAGCGACCACACCCCCGCCACATGCGCTGCCGCCAACTCCCCGATGGAGTGGCCCGCCAGCACCTGAGGCCGGATGCCCCACGCGGCGACCTGCCGGAACAGGGCCACCTCCAGGGCGAACAGCGCGGGCTGGGTGTAGCCGGTCGCGTCCAGCGAGCCGTCGTCCGCGAACAGCACGTCCTTGAGCGGACGGTCCAGGTGCGCGTCGAATGCCGCCGCGACGTCGTCGAGCGCCGCCGCGAACACCGGGAACGCGGCGTACAGCTCCCGCCCCATGCCGGCCCGCTGGCTGCCCTGGCCGGTGAACAGGAAGCCGAGCTGCCCTGATCCGGGGCCGTCGCGCAGGACGCCCGGCGCGCTCCCGCCGTCGGCGAGGGCCGCGAGGGCGGTGAGCAGTTCCTCCCGGCCCCCGGCCACCACGCCCGCCCGGTACGGGAAGGCGGAGCGCGTCGTGGCGAGGGCCGAGCCGACCGTGGACGGGTCGGCGGTGACGGAACCGTCCCGCAGGTACGCGTGCAGCCGCCCGGCCTGCGCGGTCAGCGCCTCCGGGGTGCGGGCGGACAGCAGCCACGGCACGACCGGCAGTTCGGCGACCGCGGCCTCCTCCGCCGATTCCTCGGCCGGGGTCTCCTCCACGATGACGTGGGCGTTCGTTCCGCTGATACCGAAGGAGGAGACGCCCGCGCGGCGGGTCCGCTCCCCCGCCGGCCACGGCCGGGCCTCGGTCAGCAGCTGGACGGTCCCGGCCGACCAGTCGACGTGCGAGCTGGGCGCGTCCACGTGCAGGGTGCGCGGCAGTTCCTCGTGGTGCAGGGCGAGCACCATCTTGATGATCCCGGCGACGCCCGCGGCGCCCTGGGTGTGCCCGAGGTTGGACTTGATCGAGCCCAGCCACAGCGGCTGGTCCTGCGGGCGCTCCTGCCCGTAGGCGGCGATGAGCGCCTGTGCCTCGATGGGGTCGCCGAGCTTGGTGCCGGTGCCGTGCGCCTCGACCACGTCGACCTGGTCGGCCGACAGCCGGGCGCTCGCCAGCGCCTGCCGGATGACGCGCTGCTGGGAGGGGCCGTTGGGGGCGGTGAGGCCGTTGCTGGCGCCGTCCTGGTTGACGGCGCTGCCGCGGACCACGGCCAGCACGCGGTGCCCGTTGCGCCGGGCGTCGCTGAGCTTCTCCAGCAGCAGGACGCCGACGCCCTCCGAGAGACCGGTGCCGTCGGCGGCCTCCGCGAACGGCTTGCAGCGGCCGTCACCGGCCAGCCCGTCCGCCCGGCTGAACTCCAGGAACGTTCCGGCGGAGCCCATCACCGTCACCCCGCCGGCCAGCGCCAGCGTGCACTCCCCCGCCCGCAGCGCCTGGCCCGCGAGGTGCAGGGCGACCAGGGCGGACGAGCAGGCGGTGTCGATGGTGACGGCCGGGCCCTCCAGGCCCAGCGCGTACGAGACCCGGCCGGACAGGACGCTGCCCGCGACACCGGTCATCATGTGCCCGGCGACCTCGGCGGGCATCTTCTGCAGCCCGCGCAGGTAGTCGGAGCTGCTGACGCCGGTGAAGACCGCCGTGCGGGTGCCGGACAGCGCCACCGGGTCGATCCCGGCGCGTTCCAGCGCCTCCCACGACGTCTCCAGCAGGACGCGCTGCTGCGGGTCCATCGCGAGGGCCTCGCGGGGGCTGATCCCGAAGAACTCGGCGTCGAACTCGGCGGCGTCGGCGAGGAAGCCGCCCTCGGGGGCGCCGTCGCCCGCGGCGCCGCCCTTCTCCCGTTCGCTGTCCTGGAACTGGGTGAGGTTCCAGCCGCGGTCGGTGGGGAACGGCGTGAGACCGTCCGCGCCGGCCGCGAGCAGCTCCCACAGCTCCTCGGGCGAGGTGACGCCGCCCGGGAAGCGGCAGGCCATCCCGATGATCGCGATCGGCTCGCGGTCCTTGTCCTCCGCCTCCCGCAGCCGCCGACGGGCATCGTGCAGGTCAGCGGCGACCCGCTTGAGTGTGTCGACCAGCTGCTTCTCGTCCGCCATCAGTTCTCCTCAAAGGTGTGCAGGGCGCCGTCAGGCGATGCCGAGTTCGTCCGTGATGAAGGCCAGGACCTCGTCGGTCGTGGCGTCCTGCAGTCGTTCGTTGACGTTCTCGCCGGTGTCGCCGCCCGCGCCGGCGCGCAGGTTCTTGAACCGGGAGAGCAGTTCCTCCAGGCGGGCGGTGACGGCGGCGTGGACGCTGTCGTCGAGGGACACCTCCGGCAGATAGCCGTCGAGGCGGTCGAGTTCGGCGAGCACGGCGTCGGCCGGGTCGGTCTGCTCGGGGGCGAACTCGCCGTAGAGCAGCCGGGCCAGCGCCAGCGGGGTCGGGTGGTCGAAGACGGCGGTGGCGGGCAGCCGGACACCGGTGGCGGCGCCGAGCCGGTTGCGGAACTCCACGGCGGTCAGCGAGTCGAAGCCCAGCTCCTTGAAGGAGCGGGTGGCGCCGACCGCCGAGGTGCCGGCGAAGCCGAGCACCGCCGCCGCGTAGGACTGCACCAGGTCGAGCAGCACGGTCTCCCACTCGTCGGTGGGCAGTGCGGCGAGCCGCTTGCGCAGCGCGTCGCCTTGGGCGCCGGCCTCCGCCGCCGACGCGCCCTGCGCGGTGCGCCGGGACGGGCCGCGGACCAGGGAGCGCAGCAGCGGCGCCACCGGGCCGTCGCCGGCCTGCGAGCGCAGCCCCGCGGTGCTGAGGCCGATCGGGACGAGAGCGGGCTCCGTCCCGCCGACTCCGGCGTCGAACAGGGCCAGGCCCTGCTCGGGGCTGAGCGGCCGGATGCCGGAGCGGGCCAGCCGCGCCAGGTCCGTGCTCTCCAGGTGCCCGGTCATACCGCTCGGCTCGGCCCACAGGCCCCAGGCGAGGGACACGGCGGGCAGCGCCGCGGCCCTGCGGTGGGCGGCGAGGGCGTCGAGGTAGGCGTTGGCCGCCGCGTAGTTGGCCTGGCCCGCGTTGCCGAAGACCCCGGCGGAGGAGGAGAACAGGACGAACGCGTCCAGTTCCGTGCCGGCCGCGACCGTCAGCTCGTGCAGGTGCCGGGCCGCCTCGGCCTTGGGGGCGAGGACCGCGAACAGCTTCTCGGGGGTGAGCTTGCCGAGTGTCGCGTCGTCGAGCACACCGGCCGCGTGGACCACACCGCGCAGCGGTCGCGCCGCAGGAACGGACGCGAGGAGCGCGGCGACCGCGTCCCGGTCGGCGACGTCGCAGGCGGCGACGGTGACGGTGGCGCCCGCCCCGGAGAGTTCGGCCACGAGTTCGGCCGCCCCCGGGGCGTCCAGGCCCCGCCTGCTGGTGAGCAGCAGGTGCCGCACACCGTGCTCGCCGACCAGGTGCCGGGCGACGAGCGCGCCCAGACCGCCGGTGCCGCCGGTGATCAGGACGGTGCCGTCGGACTGCCACGGCGCCAGGGCGTCGGCCCGCGCTTCGGCCCGGACCAGCCGGGGGGCGAGGATCTTCCCGTCCCGCAGCGCGAACTCCGGCTCTCCGGTTGCCAGGGCCGCCGCGAGCAGCGTCCGGGAGGGGATGCCGGTACCGATGTCCGCGAGGACGATCCGGCCAGGGCTCTCGGACTGGGCGGAGCGGACCAGGCCGTGGACGGCGGACTGCGCGAGGTCGGCGATGTCCTCGCCGGCCTCGGCGGCGACCGCGCCGCGGGTGACGACGACGAGCGTGGTGCCGTCGGTGCGCGGGTCGGCGAGCCACACCTGCAGATCGCCGAGGGCCTGCATGACGGTGTCCTCGGTGCCGCTCTGCCAGTGCACGGGCGTCAGGACGGTGCCGATGGAACCGTCCAGCTCATCGGTGCTGAAGATCTCCGGCAGGCCGGGGAAGAGCGGGTCGTCGCCGAACACCGCCCAGTCCGTGGGTGCTTGCGGCTGGTCGTCCGGGGCCGTGACCGCGGTCCACTCGACGCGGAACAGCGAGTCGCGGAACGGGTCGGAGCCGGCCGAGCCGAGCTGGGCGAGCGCCTCGAGGGGGAGGCGGCGCAGCAGCAGGGAGTCGACGGCGGCGACCGGCGCCCCGGTGGCGTCGGCGACGTTCAGGGTGACGGCGCCGGTGCCGGGCGCCGCGGCGATCCGCACCCGCAGGGCGGAGGCGCCGACGCTGTGCAGCGCGACACCGGACCAGGCGAACGGCAGCCAGGGGCCCTCTCCTTCGTCACTGTCCAGGCCGCTCATGATTCCGGGGGCGCCGAGCGCGATGGCGTGCAGGGCGGCGTCCAGCAGGGCCGGGTGCAGGGCGTAGTCGGCGGCCGCGGAGACCGCCTCGGTGGGCAGCTCGACCTCGGCGAAGAGCTCGCCGTCGCGCCGCCAGGCCGCCCGCAGTCCACGGAAGACCGGCCCGTAGTCCAGGCCGACGGCGCCGAGGTCCGCGTACAGGCTCTCGGTCGTCAGCGCCTCGGCGCCGGCCGGCGGCCACTGGGTGAGGTCGGGTCCCGGGGCCGGGGCGTCCGCGGTCAGCAGACCGCTCGCGTGCCGGGTCCACGGGGTGTCCTCGTCGCTGTCCTCGGGCCGGGAGAAGACCGCCACCGGGCGGTGTCCGTCGGCGGCGGGCTCGTCGACCAGGACGCGCAGCTGGGTCTCGCCGCGCTCCGGCAGGACGAGCGGGGCCTCCAGGGTCAGTTCGGCCAGCGTGCCGCAGTCGGCCTCGTCACCGGCCCGTACGGCGAGTTCGAGCAGCGCCGTCCCGGGGACGAAGACCACCCCGCCGACCGCGTGATCGCCCAGCCAGGGCTGGGACTTGAGGGAGAGCCGGCCGGTGAGCAGATGGCCGTCGCGATCGGGCAGCGCCACGGCCGCGCCGAGCAGCGGGTGTCCTGCCGGCGTCTGGCCGAGCCCGGCCGGGTCCACGGACCCGGAGACGGCCTCCAGCCAGTAGCGCTCGCCCTGGAACGCGTACGTCGGCAGGCCGGTGCGCTCCAGGGTGCGGCCGGCGAAGACCGCCGACCAGTCGGGGCGTCCGCCGTGCGCGACCAGCCGCCCGAGGGAGGTCAGGACGCGGCCGGCGCCGCCGTCGTCGCGGCGCAGGGTGCCGGTGACGACGACGTCGTCGGCTCCGGCGGCGGCCACGGTGTCCTGGACGCCGACGGTGAGCACCGGGTGCGGGCTGCACTCGACGAACACCGTGTGCCCGGTGAGGGCGAGCGCCCGCACGGCCGGCTCGAACTTGACGGTGTGGCGCAGGTTGCGGTGCCAGTACGTGGCGTCCATCTCGCTGCCGTCGATCAGCCGGTCCTCCAGCGTGGAGTACAGCGGGACGCGTCCCACCCGCGGCCGGACGGGGGCGAGCACGTCCTCCAGCTCCTCGCGCAGCGACTCCACGTGCGAGGAGTGCGAGGCGTAGTCGACGTCGATGCGGCGGGCCCTGATGGTGCGCCGCTCGCAGGTGGCGAGCAGTTCGTCGAGCGCGCCGGGGTCGCCGGAGACGACGGTGGAGGACGGGCCGTTGTTCGCGGCCACCGAGATCTGGCCGGGCCAGGCGGTCAGCAGCTCCTCGACCTCGGCGGCGGGCAGCGGCAGGGAGACCATGCCGCCGGTGCCGGCGAGGCCGACGAGCGCGAGGCTGCGCAGGGTGACGACGCGGGCGGCGTCCTGGAGGCTGAGCGCCCCCGCGACGCACGCGGCGGCGATCTCGCCCTGCGAGTGCCCGACGACGGCGGACGGCCGGATGCCGAGCGACTCCCAGACGGCGGCGAGCGAGACCATCACCGCCCACAGGGCGGGCTGGACCACGTCGACGCGCTCCAGGGACGCGGCGCCCTCGACGCCGCGCAGCACGTCCAGCAGCGACCAGTCGGTGAACTCGTCGGCCGCGGCGGCGCAGGCTTCGAGGCGGTCCCTGAACACCGGTGAGGTCTCCAGGAGTTCGGCGGCCATGCCGATCCACTGCGAGCCCTGGCCCGGGAAGACGAAGACCGTCTTGCCGGGGGCGCCCGCGAGGCCCTCCTCGACACCGGCGGCGGGAACGCCGTCGGCGATGTCCTTGAGGGTCTGGATCAGCGTCGGCCCGTCCGCACCCACGAGCACCGCGCGGTGCTCGAAGGGCGTGCGGGTGGTGGCCAGCGCGTGCCCGATGCTGCCGAGCGCGGTGGCGCCGAGCTCGGGCGCTCCTGCCAGGTGGGCGTGCAGCTTGCGGGCCTGGGCGCGCAGCGCGATCTCGCTGCGGCCGGTGAGCAGCCACGGCACGGGTGTGGTGTCGGTGGCGGTGAACGGCGCGGGGGCGGCCGGCTCCTCGACGGCGGCGGCCGGCTCGATCGCCGGCGCCTCCTCCAGGATGACGTGCGCGTTGGTCCCGCTGAAGCCGAAGGCGGAGACGCCCGCCCGGCGGGCGCCGGACCCGCCGCGCGGCCACGGCCGCGCCTCGGTGAGCAGCTCCACGTTCCCCGCGGACCAGTCGATGTGCGGGCTGGGCTCGCCGACGTGCAGCGTCGCCGGCAGCTCCTCGTGGCCGAGCGCGGTGACCATCTTGATGACGCCCGCGATACCCGCGGCGGCCTGGGTGTGGCCGAGGTTGGACTTGACGGAGCCGAGCCACAGCGGCTGGTCGGCGGGCCGCTCCTGGCCGTAGGTCGCGATGATCGCCTGGGCCTCGATCGGGTCGCCGAGCCGGGTGCCGGTGCCGTGCGCCTCGACCGCGTCGATGTCGGCGGCGGCCAGTCCCGCGGAGGCCAGCGCCTGCCGGATGACGCGCTGCTGGGAGGGGCCGTTGGGGGCGGTGAGCCCGTTGCTGGCGCCGTCCTGGTTCAGGGCGCTGGCGCGGACCACGGCGAGGATCTCGTGCCCGTTGCGCCGCGCGTCCGAGAGCCGCTCGACGAGGATCATGCCGACGCCCTCGGCCCAGCCGGTGCCGTCCGCCGTGGACGCGAACGCCTTGCAGCGGCCGTCGGCGGCCAGTCCCCGCTGGCGGCTGAAGTCGACGAACGTGTCGGGCGTGGCCATGACGGTGACACCGCCGGCCAGCGCCAGCGTGCACTCGCCGCGCTGCAGGGCCTGGATCGCCAGGTGCAGGGCGACCAGGGACGAGGAGCAGGCCGTGTCGACGGTGATCGCCGGTCCCTCCAGCCCCAGCACGTACGAGACGCGGCCCGACAGCACCCCGGCGGACGTCCCGGTCCCGAGGAAGCCGTCGACGCCCTCGGGCAGTTCGCCGAGCCGGGTGCCGTAGTCGTGGTAGATCACGCCGGCGAAGACCCCGGTCGAGCTGCCGCGCAGCGTGGCCGGGTCGATCCCGGCCCGCTCCAGCGCCTCCCACGAGGTCTCCAGCAGCAGTCGCTGCTGCGGGTCCATGGCGAGGGCCTCACGCGGGCTGATGCCGAAGAAGGGGGCGTCGAAGTCGGTGGCGTCGTACAGGAACGCGCCCTGGTCGGTGTACGTGGTGCCGGGGCGTTCGCCCGTCGGGTCGTAGAGCGACTCGACGTCCCAGCCGCGGTCGTCGGGCAGCCCGGCCATCGCGTCGGTGCGGGTGGCGAGCAGCTGCCACAGGTCCTCCGGGGAGCGCACCCCGCCGGGGAACCGGCAGCCCATGCCGACGATCGCGATGGGCTCGTCACCGGAGACCGTCGTGCTCGCCACCGGTCCGCCGCCGCCCGCCGCCAGTTCGCCGACGAGCTCGGTGCGCAGGAACGTGGCCAGCACGTCCGGCGCCGGGTAGTCGAAGACGAGCGTGGCGGGCAGCCGCAGACCGGCCGCGGAACCGAGCCGGTTGCGGAACTCCACACCGGTCAGCGAGTCGAACCCGAGGTCCTTGAACGCCCGGGACGGGTCGATGGCCTCGGCGCCGGAGTGGCCGAGAACGGCCGCGACGTTGCTGCGCACCAGGTCGAGCAGGAACTCCTCCTGCTCGGCGAGGGTCATCGCGGCCAGCCGCGGACCGAGCTCCAGCGCGGCCCCGGCGGTGGCCGCACGGGCGGTACGGCGGGCCGGAGCCCGCACCAACGCCCGCAGCAGCGGTGGCACTTCGTCGGGAGCGGCGGTCGCCGGCAGTTCCAGGTGCATGGGGACGAGGGCGTGGGCGGCGAGGCCGACGGCCGTGTCGTACAGGGCCAGGCCCTCGGCGCTGGTGAGCGCCGCCGCGCCGGAGCGCGCCAGCCGCTCGCGGTCGGCCGCCTCCAGGACGTCGGCCATGCCGCCGCCCTCGGAGGCCCAGGCGCCCCAGCCCAGCGACAGCGCGGGCAGGCCCGCACCGCGCCGGTGCGCGGCGAGCGCGTCCAGGTAGGCGTTGGCGGCCGCGTAGTTGGCCTGGCCGGGGTTGCCGAACGTGCCGGCCGCCGAGGAGAACAGCACGAACGCGGCGAGGTCCAGGCCGCGGGTCAGCTCGTGCAGGTGACGGGCCGCGTCGGCCTTCGGGCCGAAGACCCGCTCGACGCGCTCGGGGGTGAGCGACGCGAGGATGCCGTCGTCGAGCAGGCCCGCCGCGTGCAGC
Organism: Streptomyces sp. RKAG337; assembly: GCF_023701715.1. Taxonomy (NCBI): domain Bacteria; kingdom Bacillati; phylum Actinomycetota; class Actinomycetes; order Kitasatosporales; family Streptomycetaceae; genus Streptomyces; species Streptomyces sp. RKAG337. The sequence continues at coordinate 2,283,536 of NZ_JAJOZA010000001.1, forward strand.
ACCGCCGTCAGCGGGTGCGCCGCCGGTATCGCGGCGAGCGTGGCGGCCAGCGCCTCACGGTCCGCGGCGTCGCAGGCGGCGAACGTGACGCTCGCCCCCAACGCTGCCAGTTCGGCGGCGAGTTCGGCGGCCCCGGGTGCGTTCAGGCCGCGCCGGCTGGTCAACAGCAGGTGGCGTACGCCGTACTCGGTGACCAGGTGGCGGGCCAGCAGCCCGCCGAGCGCGCCGGTGGCGCCGGTGATCAGCACCGTGCCCTCGGGCGCGAGCGGCGCGGGCACCGTCAGCACGAGCTTGCCGGTGTGCCGGGCCTGCCCGATGTGGCGGAACGCCTCGGGCGCCTGCCGGACGTCCCAGGCGGTGACGGGCAGCGGCAACAGTGCGCCGCTGTTGAAGAGCTCCAGGAGGGCGGCGTACATCTCCTGGATCCGCTCGGGACCCGCGTCCATGACGTCGAACGCCTGGTACGCGACGCCCGGGTGATCGGCGGCGACCGTGTCCGCGTCCCGGATGTCCGTCTTGCCCATTTCGACGAACCGGCCGCCGCGCGGCAGCAGCCGCAGCGACGCGTCCACGAACTCGCGGGCGAGGGAGTCCAGGACGACGTCCATGCCGCGGCCGCCGGTCGCGCCGAGGAAGCTCAGCTCGAAGTCCAGGGTGCGCGAGGACGCGATCCGGTCGTCGGTCAGACCGAGACCGCGCAGCGTCCCCCACTTGCCGGTGCTCGCCGTGCCGTACACCTCGGCGCCCAGGTGGGCGGCGAGCTGCACGGCGGCGATGCCGACGCCGCCGGCGGCGGCGTGGATGAGGATCTTCTCGCCGGACTTCAGCCCGGCCAGGTCGTTCAGCGCGTAGTACGCCGTCAGGTAGACCACCGGGGCGGCGGCCGCCTCGGCGAACGTCCAGCCGATCGGCATGGGCGCGACGAGCCGGTGGTCGACGACCGCGAGCGGCCCGAACGCACCCGAGAACAGACCCATCACGCGGTCGCCGGGCGCGAACCCGCTGACACCGGGGCCCGTCTCCACGACCACACCGGCCGCCTCGAGACCGAGCCGGCCCGCGTCGCCCGGGTACATGCCGAGCACGTTCATCACATCGCGGAAGTTCAGCCCCGCCGCGCGGATCGCGACCCGGATCTGACCCTCGGCGAGCGGCTCGGCCGCCTCGGGGAAGTCGGCGACGTAGATGCTGTCGAGGGTCCCGCCGGCGGTGAAGTCCAGCCGCCAGGGGGCCGTGTCGGCATGCGCCGGGAGGGTCTGCAGGCTGTCGGCGGACGAGCTGCGGAGCAGCCGCGCGGTGAGCGCCTGCCCGCCGCGCAGCGCCAGCTGCGGCTCGTCCGCGGCGATCGCGGCGGCCACCGCCGGGACCAGGGCCGCGGCCGAGGCCGGGGTGCCGTCGAGGTCCACGAGCACGATCCGGTCCGGGTACTCGGACTGCGCGGACCGCGCCAGACCCCACACCGCCGCGGCACCGGGGTCGGCGACGGCGTCGCCGGGAGCGGCGGCCAGAGCGCCGCTGGTGACGAGCACCAGCCGCGCGCCGGGCTGCTGATCGGCGTCCAGCCAGTCCTGGAGCAGCGCCAGGGCGCTGTGCACGGTGCCGCTGACAGCATTGCCGTCGGTGGTGAACTGCGCGAGGGTCAGCTCGGCCGTCGCTTCCGTCAGGGTCTCCCCCGCCTCGGTGAGCGCGTCGGCCAGGCCGAACGTGTCGGCGCCGATCAGCGTCCAACTGCCTCCGGGGCGCGCCTCGTCGGCGACCTGGAGCGGAGTCCAGTCGAGCCGGAACAGCGACTCGTGGTGGGCGGCGCCACCGGCGGTCGCCGTCAGCTGGTCCACCGCGAGAGCACGCAGCACCAGCGAGCCCACGGACGCGACCGGCGCTCCGGCGGCGTCGGCCAGCTGGATCGCCACACCGCTGCCGGAGGCCGCGGGCGACACCCGGATCCGCAGCACACTCGCACCGGCCGCGTACAGGGCGACATCCGACCAGGCGAAGGGGAGCTGCGGCGCGCTGCCGTCCTCGACGAAGTCGCCGAGGCTGATCGCGTGCAGTGTCGCGTCGAGCAGTGCCGGGTGCAGTCCGAACGCCTCGGTGTCGGCGGACGCGTCCTCGGGCAGTGAGACCTCGGCGAAGACGGCGTCCCCGTGCCGCCAGGCTGCCCGCAGACCCTGGAACAGCGGGCCGTACTCCAGGCCCGACGCCGCCAGGTCGTCATAGAGGTGACCGGTGTCGATCGCGCTCGCACCGGCCGGCGGCCACTGCGAGAAGTCGAACGCCGGGTCGGGGGCCAGCACCGACGCGGTCAGCAGGCCGTCGGCGTGGCAGGTCCAGGGAGCGTCGTCGGGCGCGTCCTCGGGCCGCGAGAAGACCGTGACGGGCCGCAGCCCGCCCGCATCGGCCTCCCCCGCCTGCACGCGCAGCTGAACGGCGCCCTGCTCGCCCAGCACCAGCGGCGCCTGCAGCGTCAGCTCCTCGACGGTGCCGCACCCGACCTCGTCGCCCGCCCGCACGGCGATCTCGACGAGCGCGGCGCCGGGCACGATGACCGTTCCGGAGACGGCGTGGTCGGCCAGCCACGGGTGGGTGTTGAGCGAGAGCCGCCCGGTGAACAGCACGCTGTCCGTGTCCGGCAGCGTGATCGCACCGCTGAGGAACGGGTGACCGCCGGACCGCAGCCCCAGCCCGGTCGCATCACCGGTCGACGCCACCGTGCGCGGCCAGTACTGCCGGTGCTCGAAGGCGTAGGTGGGGAGGTCGACGGGGGTGTGGCCGGTACCGAAGAAGGCCGGCCAGGAGACGGTGCCGCCGTGGGCGTGGAGGCGGACGAGGGCTTCGGTGAGGAGCTGGGCCTCGTTGTGGTCACGACGGAGGGTGGGGATCAGGGTGGCGGTGTCGGCGGCGGAGTCGGCGGCCATCGCGGTGAGAACGGCGTCCGGGCCGAGCTCCAGGAACTTGGTGACGCCCTGGTCCTGGAGGGTGGTGACGGCGTCGGCGAAGCGGACGGCTTCGCGGACGTGGCGGACCCAGTAGGTGGGGTCGGTGAGTTCTTCGGTGGTGGCGGGCTGTCCGGTGAGCGTGGAGACGATCGGGATGGTGGGTGCGGTGTAGGTGAGCCCGGCCGCGATGGCGCGGAATTCTTCGAGCATCGGCTCCATGTGGAGGGAGTGGAAGGCGTGGCTGACGGTGAGGCGCTTGGTCTTCCGGCCGATGCCGTCGAAGTGCGCGATGACGGCGGCCACTGCGTCCTCGTCACCGGAGACGACGATGGAAGTCGGCCCGTTGACGGCCGCTATCCCGACCTTCTCGGTGAGCTGCGGCAGGACTTCGGCCTCGGTGGCCTGGATCGCGGCCATCGCACCACCGGACGGCAGTTGCTGCATCAGTCGACCGCGAGCCGCGACCAGCAGCGCCGCGTCTTCCAGCGACCAGACACCGGCGATGTGTGCCGCCGCGAGCTCACCGATGGAGTGACCGGCGAGCACCTGCGGCCGGATCCCGAAGGACTCCAGCAGCCGGAAGAGCGCGACCTCCAGAGCAAACAGACCGGGCTGCGTGAAGCCCGTCTCGTTCAACCGGCTGTTGGTCTCCGCGAACAGCACGTCCTTCAGCGGCAGTTCAAGGTGAACATCGAGCGCGGCACACACCTCGTCCAGCGCCGCCGCGAACACCGGGAAGGCGGCGTAGAGCTCACGCCCCATCCCGGCCCGCTGGCTGCCCTGCCCGGTGAACAGGAACGCCGTCCGGCCCCCGTGCGCGGAGCCCTGTACGAGGCCGGGGGCGTTGCCGCCCTCGGCCAGTGCCGTCAGGCCGGCGATCAGACCGGCGCGGTCGGCGGCGACGACACCCGCCCGGTGGGAGAACACCGCGCGGGTCGTGGCCAGGGAGTATCCGACGGCGGCCGGGTCGAGTTCGAGGGTGGTGTCGGCGAGCAGGTGGTCCCGCAGGCGGGCGGCCTGGGCCTGGACGGCCTCCGGCGTCTTGCCGGACAGCGTCCACGGCACCACCGGCAGCGCGGCGGCCTCAATGACGTCCGCCGCTGCCTCGACCGGCGCTTCCTCCACGATGACGTGGGCGTTCGTTCCGCTGATGCCGAAGGACGAGATGCCCGCGCGGCGGGTGCGCTCGCCCGCCGGCCACGGCTGGGCCTCGGTCAGCAGCTCGACGTCACCGGCGGTCCAGTCGACGTGCGAGCTGGGAGCGTCGACACCGAGTGTCCGCGGCAGCTCCTCGTGCCGCATTGCCAGCACCATCTTGATGATGCCCGCGACACCGGCGGCGGCCTGCGTGTGGCCGAGGTTGGACTTCACCGAGCCGAGCCACAGCGGCCGGCCCTCCGGGCGGTCCTGCCCGTACGTCGCGAGCAGCGCCTGCGCCTCGATCGGGTCGCCGAGCTTGGTGCCGGTGCCGTGCGCCTCGACCGCGTCGACCTGGTCGGCGGAGAGCCGGGCGCCGGCCAGCGCCTGGCGGATGACGCGCTGCTGGGAGGGGCCGTTGGGGGCGGTGAGCCCGTTGCTGGCGCCGTCCTGGTTGACGGCGCTGCCGCGCACGAGCGCGAGCACGCGGTGGCCGTTGCGCTTGGCGTCGCTGAGCTTCTCCAGCAGCAGCATGCCGACGCCCTCGCCCCAGCCGGTGCCGTCCGCGGCCTCGGCGAAGGGCTTGCAGCGGCCGTCGGGGGCCAGGCCGCGCTGGCGGCTGAAGTCGACAAAGGTGTCCGGGGTCGCCATGACGGTGACACCGCCGGCGAGCGCCAGCGAGCACTCGCCGGTGCGCAGCGCCTGGGCCGCCAGGTGCACGGTGACCAGGGACGACGAGCACGCCGTGTCGACGGTGACGGCCGGGCCCTCCAGCCCGAAGGCGTACGAGACGCGGCCTGAGGCGAGGCTGCCGCCGACGCCCAGGAAGCCTTCGACGTCATCGGCGGCGTGCTCGAGAACGTCGCTGTAGTCGCCGTACATGACACCCGCGAAGACACCGGTCGCGCTGCCGCGCACCGAGGCCGGGTCGATGCCCGCGCGCTCGAACGCCTCCCACGACGACTCCAGCAGCAACCGGTGCTGCGGGTCCATGGCCACCGCTTCGCGCGGGCTGATCCCGAAGAAGCCGGGGTCGAAGTCCGCGGCACGGTCCAGGAAACCGCCGTGCCGGGAGTACGTCTTGCCCACGGCGTCCGGGTCGGGGTCGTAGATCCCCTCGACGTCCCAGCCACGGTCCAGCGGGAACGACGACACCCCGTCGCCGCCCGCGGCCAGCAGCGCCCACAGCTCCTCGGGCGACGTGACACCGCCCGGGTACCGGCAGGCCATACCCACAATCGCGATCGGCTCGTGGCCCGCGCCGGAGAGCTGGCGGTTCTGCTCGCGCAGCCGCTCCGTCTCCTTCAGCGACGCGCGCAGAGCCTCAACGATTCTCTCGTTCGATGCAGACGTTGCAGACACCTGAACCTCACCCATTCGCGTCATCAGAAGTCGGACCCTTCGAGCGCCTTCGAGATGAGGCTCTCGGCATCCATATCGTCGATCGATTCGCTCGCGTCCTCGGCCGTCGGGCCGTCGTCCTCCGTCTGGAGGCCCGCGAGTTGCAGCAGTGTGTCCAGCAGTCCGGTCTCCCGGAGCCGGGCCAGTGGGATGGCGAGCAGCGAGGCGCGGACGGTCTCCTCGTACGCGGCGGTCCCCGGATCCGTGGTCGTGTCGGGGGCCGCTTCGCCGAGCAGGAAGTCGGCCAGCTCCTGCGGCGTCGGATAGTCGAAGACGAGCGTCGCCGGGAGCCGCACTCCGGCCGCCGCGCTCAGCTGGTTGCGGAACTCCACCGCGGTGAGCGAGTCGAAGCCGAACTCCTTGAACGGCTTGCCCAGTTCCACCTCCTGCGCAGCGGTGAGGCCGAGCACCGCGACGACCTGGCTGCGGACCAGCTCGACGACCACCGGGAGGCGTTCGTCGGACGGCAGCGCCGCCAGTCGCTGGGCCAGACCGGACGCCCCGGCGCCGCCGGAGTCCCCCGCGGCGGCCGTGCGCCGGACCTTGCCGCGGACCAGGCCGCGGAAGAGACCCGGCACCTCGCCGCCGGCGGAGCGCACCAGTGCGGGCACATCGAGCCCGGCAGGGACCAGCACCGCCCGGTCCGAGACCAGCGAGGCGTCCAGCAGGGCCAGGCCCTGCTCCTCGCCGAGGGCCAGGACGCCCCCACGGGCCATCCGTTCCACCTCGGCCCCGGTGAGCTGCGAACCCATCCCGCCGGCTTCCGGCGCCCACAGACCCCAGGCGAGGGAGACCGCGGGAAGACCGCCGGCCCGGCGATGGATGGCCAGCGCGTCCAGGTAGGCGTTGGCTGCGGCGTAGGCGCCCTGCCCCGCACCGCCCAGGACCCCGGCCGCCGACGAGAACAGGACGAACGCGTCCAGGTCCGTCCCGGCCGTCAGCTCGTGCAGGTGGCGCGCCGCCTCCGCCTTCGGGGCGAGTACGGCGGCCAGCCGCTCGGGGGTGAGCGACCCGAGGACACCGTCGTCCACGATGCCGGCCGCGTGGATCACGGCGGTCAACGGGACCTCGTGCAGCAGTTCCGCGAGGGCGTCCCGGTCGGAGACATCACAGGCGGCGATGGTGACGGTGGCGCCCGCTGCGGTGAGTTCCGCCGTGAGTTCGGCTGCTCCCGGAGCGTTCTGTCCGCGCCTGCTGGTGAGCAGGAGGTCGCGGACACCGTGCTCGGCGACCAGGTGCCGGGCGGTGAGCGCACCCAGACCGCTCGTGCCGCCGGTGATCAGGACGGTGCCGCCCGTACGCCAAGGGGTCGCCTCGGCGGACGGCGCCGTGCGCACCAGGCGGGGGGCCAGGAAGGCCCCGGCGCGCAGTGCCAGTTCCGATTCGCCGGAGGAGGTGAGGGCGGTGGCCGGCATCTCCTCGCCATCGGTGTCGGTGTCGAGGAGGACGATCCGGTCCGGGTTCTCGGCCTGTGCCGCCCTGACGAGCCCGTGCACGGCGGCCTGCGCGAGGTCGGTGACGTCCTCCCCGGGAAGCGCGGCGACCGCGCCCCGGGTGACGACGACCAGCTTGGCGTCGGAGTCGGCTTCGTCGGCCAGCCACTGCTGCAGTCCGGCCAGGACCGTGGAAAGCGTCTCGGCCGTTCCGAGCCCGGACGGGACGCGCAGCAGCCCCTCCTCGGGGATGACGTCGGTGGACGCTCCGGTACCGGCCGGGTCCGTGACCTGCACCCAGTCCAGTCCGAACAGCGCGTCGCCGTGCCGCGCGACCGGCACCTGCTCGGCGAGCGGCCGCAGCGTCAGCGAACCGACCGACGCGACCGGGGAACCGGCGGCGTCCGCCAGTTGCAGCGTCACACCGCCCGGCCGGTCCGCCGGGGCGATCCGGACGCGCAGCGCCGTCGCACCGGTGGCGAAGAGGGCCACGTCGTTCCAGGAGAAGGGCAGTTGGGCGCGCCCGTCGTCCTCGAAGAACCCGCCGAGACCGATGCCGTGCAGTGCCGCGTCGAGCAGCGCCGGGTGCAGCCCGAACCCGCCCGTCTCGGCGCCCTCGGCCAGCGAGATCTCCGTGAAGACCTCGTCCCCGCGCTTCCAGGCGGCCTCCAGCCCCTGGAAGACCGGCCCGTACTCCAGGCCCAACAGGGCCAGGTCGTCGTAGAGGCTCTCGACCGCCACGGCGTCGGCCCCGGCCGGCGGCCACTGCACCAGATCGAAGCCCGCATCCGTGACCGTCGAGGAGAGCACGCCTTCCGCGTGCTGCACCCACTGCTCCTCGTCCGAGCCTTCGACGCGCGAGAACACGCTCACCCGCCGCCGGCCGGAACCGTCGTCCGCACCTGTTCTGACCCGCAGTTGGGTCGCCGAGGTGGGAAGGACGACGAGGGGGGCGTAGAGGGTGAGCTCTTCCAGCGTGCTGGTGTGGGTGTGGTCCCCGGTGTGGATGGCGAGGTCGGCGAGCGCAGCGCCGGGGACGATGACCGTCCCGTTGACGGCGTGGTCCGCGAGCCACGGGTGGGTGTGGAGCGCGAGCCGCCCGGTGAACAGCATTCCTTCCGAGTCCGGCAGCGCTATCGCCGCGCTGAGGAGCGGGTGCGTGGTGTCGCTCTGACCGAAGCCCGAGGCCTTCCCACTGGGTGCGACGGTGTCGGCGAGCCAGTAGTGCTGGTGCTGGAAGGCGTACGTGGGGAGGTCAACGGGGTTCCGGCCGGTGCCGAAGAGGATCGGCCAGTCGACCGTGACGCCCCGGGTGTGCAGCCGGACCAGCGCCTCGGTGAACAGCTGGGCTTCGTTGTGGTCCCGGCGGAGGGCCGGGATCAGGGTGGTGGTTTCGGTGGCACTGTCGGCTGCCATCGCTGTCAGGACGGCGTCCGGGCCGAGCTCCAGGAAGGTGCTGACGCCCTGCTCCTGGAGGGTGGCGACCGCGTCGGCGAAGCGGACGGCTTCGCGGACGTGCCGGACCCAGTAGGTGGGGTCGGTGAGTTCTTCGGTGGTGGCTGCCTTGCCGGTGAGCGTCGAGACGATCGGGATGGTGGGTGTGTTGTAGGTGAGCCCGGCCGCGATGGTGCCGAATTCGGCGAGCATCGGTTCCATGTGGTGGGAGTGGAAGGCGTGGCTGACGGTGAGGCGCTTGGTCTTGCGACCTATCGCGTCGAAGTGCGCGATGACGGCGGCTACGGCGTCTTCGTCGCCGGAGACGACGATGGAGGTGGGTCCGTTGACGGCCGCGATGCCGACCTTCTCGGTGAGCTGCGGCAGGACTTCGGCCTCGGTGGCCTGGATCGCGGCCATCGCACCACCGGCAGGGAGCTGCTGCATCAGCCGGCCACGCGCCGAAACCAGCAGCGCCGCGTCCTCCAGCGGCCAGACACCCGCCACATGCGCGGCGGCCAGCTCACCGATGGAGTGACCGGCGAGCACCTGCGGCCGAACACCGAAGGACTCCAACAGCCGGAACAAAGCCACTTCCAGCGCGAACAGAGCAGGCTGCGTAAAGCCCGTCTCGTTCAACCGACTGTTCTGCTCCGCGAACAGCACGTCCTTCAGCGGCAGTTCAAGGTGAACATCGAGCGCGGCACACACCTCGTCCAGCGCCTCCGCGAACACCGGGAACGCCGCGTACAGCTCACGACCCATCCCCGCCCGCTGGCTGCCCTGCCCGTGAACAGGAACGCCGTCCGGTTCGGTCCGGCGAGGCCGCGCACCACACCTGGTGCGTTCCGGCCGTCGGCCAGGGCCGAGAGAGCGGAGAGCAGACCGTCGCGGTCGGCGGCCACGACGCCGCCGCGGTGTGCGAACACCGCACGGGTCGTCGTCAGTGCGGATCCGATCGCCGCCGGGTCCAGACCGGCATCGGCCAGGACGAGTTCGTGCAGGCGCGCGGCCTGGGCCTGGACGGCGTCCGGCGTCTTGCCGGACAGCACCCACGGCACCACCGGAAGCTCGGCCGAGGCGACAACCTCCGCCACGACGTCAGCCGGAGCTTCTTCCACAATGACATGGGCGTTCGTTCCGCTGATACCGAAGGACGAGACACCCGCACGGCGCGGACGCTCCCGCACCGGCCACGGCTGCGCCTCCGTCAACAGCTCGACGGAACCCGCCGACCAGTCCACGTGTGAACTCGGGGCGTCGACGCCGAGCGTGCGCGGGAGCTCCTCGTGCCGCATCGCCAGCACCATCTTGATGATGCCCGCGACACCCGCGGCAGCCTGCGTGTGACCGAGGTTCGACTTCACCGAACCCAGCCACAGCGGCCGGCCGGCTTCCCGCTCCTGCCCGTAGGTGGCGATGAGCGCCTGGGCCTCGATCGGGTCGCCGAGGGTCGTGCCCGTGCCGTGCGCCTCCACCGCGTCGACCTGGTCGGCCGAGAGGTTGGCGCCGGCCAGGGCCTGCCGGATGACGCGCTGCTGGGACGGGCCGTTGGGCGCCGTCAGTCCGTTGCTGGCGCCGTCCTGGTTGACGGCGCTGCCCCGGACCAGGGCCAGCACCCGGTGGCCGTTGCGCTGCGCGTCGGACAGCCGCTCCAGGAGCAGCATGCCGACGCCCTCGCCCCAGCCCGTACCGTCGGCGGCCTCCGCGAACGGCTTGCAGCGGCCGTCGGGGGCCAGGCCCCGCTGGCGGCTGAAGCCGACGAAGGTCTCCGGGGTCGCCATGACCGTCACACCACCGGCGAGCGCCAGCGAGCACTCGCCCGAGCGCAGGGCCTGACCGGCCAGGTGCACCGTGACGAGGGACGACGAGCAGGCGGTGTCGACCGTGACGGCCGGGCCCTCCAGCCCGAAGGCGTACGCGACGCGACCCGACGCGACGCTGCCGGAGCTGCCGGTCCCGAGGTAGCCCTCCAGGTCGGCGGGGTAGCTGTTGAGCCGGATGCCGTAGTCGTTGTACATGACGCCGGCGAACACACCGGTGGAGCTGCCGCGCACGGTCGCCGGGTCGATGCCCGCGCGCTCGAACGCCTCCCAGGCGGACTCCAGCAGGAGCCGGTGCTGCGGGTCGGTGGCCAGCGCCTCACGCGGGCTGATCCCGAAGAACGCCGGGTCGAAGTCCGCGGCCTGTTCCAGGAATCCGCCGTGCCGGGAGTACGTCTTGCCGACCACGTCCGGGTCCGGGTCGTACAGACCGGCCACGTCCCAGCCACGGTCGTCCGGGAACGGCGTCACGGCGTCGCCACCGGCGGCGAGCAGCGTCCACAGCTCCTCGGGCGAGGAGACCCCGCCGGGGAACCGGCACGCCATGCCGACGATCGCGATCGGCTCGTCGGCCATCGAGCCGGAACCGGTCACCGACGCGGTCGGACCGGCCGCCGCTTCCAGTGCCGCGTCCTCGCCCAGCAGCTCCACCAGCAGGAACTCGGCCACGGCGGTCGGCGTCGGGTAGTCGAAGACGAGCGTCGCGGGCAGCCGTACGCCGGCCTCCGCGCCCAGCTGGTTGCGGAACTCGACTCCGGTGAGGGAGTCGACCCCCAGCTCGCTGAACAGACTGTCGGCCGCGATGTCATCCGGCCCGCCGAAGCCCAGCACGGTCGCGATCTGCCCGCGCACCAGCGCGAGCAGCAGCTCGTGCCGCGCGGCCGGGGCCAGCGCCGTCAGGCGCTCCTCCAGCGACACCGGCCCGGTGCCCGCACCGGTACCCGCCTGCACGGCCCGGCGGGCAGGGGCCCTGACGAGTCCCCGCAGGATCGCCGGCACCTCGCCGGAAACGGCGGCCAGTGCCTTGAGGTCGAGCCGGATCGGCACCAGGTGCGCGTGCTCGCTGCGCTGTGCCGCGTCGAAGAGCGCCAGACCCGCCGTCGCGTCGAGTGCGAGCACGCCCGCCCGGGCCATCCGCTCCAGATCCTTCGCCGAGAGTCCTGCGCCCATTCCGCCGGTTTCGGGTGCCCACAGGCCCCAGCCGAGGGAGGTGGCGGGCAGTCCTTGGGTGCGGCGGTGGGTGGCGAGGGCGTCGAGGTAGGCGTTGGCTGCGGCGTAGTTGCCCTGTCCGGTGCCGTCGAACGTGGCGGCAGCGGACGAGAACAGCACGAACGCGTCCAGGTCCGTCCCAGCGGTCAGTTCGTGCAGGTGCCGGGCGGCATCAGCCTTCGGCGCCAGGACTTCCGCCAGGTGCTGCGGGGTGAGCGCGGCGAACGTCGCGTCACGCAACACACCCGCCGTGTGGATCACGGCGGTCAGAGCCACCCCGTCCAGGAGCGCCGCCAGCGCGTCCCGGTCCGAGACGTCACACGCAGCAACCGTCACCGTCGCACCCAATGCGGTCAGTTCTGTGGTGAGTTCGGTGGCGCCGGGGGCGTCGGGGCCGCGGCGGCTGGTCAGCAGCAGATCACGGATCCCGTACGCGGTGACCAGATGCCGGGCCAGCAACGCACCCAGACCACCGGTACCACCGGTGATCAGCACCGTGCCATCCGTACGCCACACCACCCCATTACCAGCAGCCGGCACCGTACGGGCCAGCCGCGGAACGAGGATCTCCCCGCCGCGAAGCGCCAACTCCGGCTCACCCGACGCCAGCACACCCTCCGGGATCTCATCGCTGTCGGCATCCAGCAGGACAATGCGACCCGGGTGCTCCGACTGCGCCGAACGGATCAGACCCCACACCGCCGCCTGACCCAGCTCCGCAACATCCTCACCCGGCAGAACAGCCACCGCACCCCGCGTCACCACCACCAACCGCCGGTCGTCATCGACGGCCAACCAGTCCTGGGTGAAGGCGAGTACGGCGTCGAGCGTCTCGTTCGCCGTCGCTCCGGCCGGGCACCGGTACACCGTCGCGTCGCCGCCCGTCGCGTCGCCCGTTCCGTCGGCCGAGGCCGCCGGCGCGGGGAGCGCGGTCCAGTCCAGGTGGAAGAGCGAGTCGTGGGCGAGGCGCTCAGGGGTGGCGAAGTCGTCGGCTGCGATGGGCCGCAGCGCGAGCGCGCCGACCGCCGCCACCGGTACGCCCTGGTCGTCGGCGAGCTGCAGTGCGTAGCCCGAGTCCGCGGGGGCGATCCGCACCCGCAGCGCGGTCGCACCGGTCGCGTACACGGCCACGTCGGACCAGGCGAACGGCAGCTCGGCCGCGCCGTTGTCCGTCTCCCGCAGGGCGATGCCGTGCAGAGCGGCGTCCAGCAGGGCGGGGTGGAGAGCGAAGGCGTCGGCCTCGGCTCCTTCGGTTCCTTCGGTTCCGTCCGGCAGGACGACTTCGGTGAAGACGTCCTCGCCGAGGCGCCAGGCGGCCCGCAGCCCCTGGAAGAGCGGCCCGTACTCCAGTCCCAGCCCGGCCAGATCGGCGTAGAGGCTCTCCACGGCGACCGGCTCGCTACCCGTGGGCGGCCACTGCGCCAGGTCGAACCCGGGCTCCGGAACGTCGGCGCTCAGCACGCCTTCGGCGTTCCGCACCCACTGCCCGTCGTTCGTCGTGTCCTCGGCGCGCGAGAACACGCTCACCGTCCGCCGGCCACGCGCGTCGGCCTCGCCGACCGTGACCCGCAGCTGTACGGCGCCCTGGCCCTCGAGCACCAACGGCGCCTGGAGCATCAGCTCCTCCAGCGCCCCGCAGCCCGTCTCGTCGCCCGCCCGCACGGCGATCTCGACGAGCGCCGCACCGGGCACGACCACCGTGCCGGACACCGCGTGCTCCGCCAGCCACGGGTGCGACGACAGCGACAGCCGCCCGGTGAAGAGCACCCCGTCGGAGTCGGGAAGGGCGATGGCCGCCCCCAGCAGGGGGTGTTCGGCATCCGCCAGACCGGCCGCGCGGACGTCTCCCGCCGTGACGGCGGCCCGCTCCGGCCAGTAGTGCTGGTGCTGGAAGGCGTAGGTGGGCAGATCCAGCAGCGGGGTGGTCGCGCCGGTGCCGAAGAAGGCCCGCCAGTCGACCTCGACGCCGCGCGTGTGCAGTGCGGCGATGGACGACACGAGGGTCTCGGCCTCGTCCTGCTCCCGCCGCAGCGACGCGATCAGCGCGGTACCGGCCGCATCCGTGACACTGTCCGCGCCCATCACCGTCAGAACGGCGTCGGGGCCCAGTTCCAGGAACGTGCTCACGCCCTGGCCCTCAAGGGTGGTGACGGCGTCGGCGAAGCGCACGGCTTCGCGCACGTGCCGGACCCAGTACTCCGGGTCGGTCAGCTCCTCGATGGTGGCGGGCCGCCCGGTCAGTGTCGAGACGATCGGTATCGACGGCGCCGCGTACGTGAGCCCGGCCGCGATGACGCCGAACTCCTCGAGCATCGGCTCCATGTGGACGGAGTGGAAGGCGTGGCTGACGGTGAGGCGCTTGGTCTTCCGTCCCACGGTCGTGAAGTGCGCCATGACCTCGGCGACGGCGTCCTCGTCACCGGAGACGACGATGGATGTCGGGCCGTTGACGGCCGCGATTCCCACCCTGTCGGTCAGCTGCGGCAGGACTTCGGCCTCGATGGCCTGGATCGCCGCCATCGCCCCACCGGACGGAAGCTGCTGCATCAGCCGGCCACGCGCCGCAACCAGCAGCGCCGCGTCCTCCAGCGACCACACCCCCGCGACATGCGCTGCGGCCAGCTCACCGATGGAGTGACCGGCCAGCACCTGCGGCCGGACCCCGAAGGACTCCAGCAACCGGAACAACGCCACTTCCAGCGCGAACAGAGCGGGCTGCGTGAAGCCCGTCTCGTTCAGACGATCATCGTCGGCGAACAGGACGTCCTTGAGCGGCAGTTCCAGCTTGCCGTCGAACGCCTCCGCGACGGCGTCCAGCGCCTCCGCGAACACGGGGAAGGCGGCGTAGAGCTCGCGCCCCATCCCGGGCCGCTGGCTGCCCTGGCCGGTGAAGAGGAACGCCAGATCACCGGCGCCGGCTACCGCGGTCTTGGCCGCACCGTCAACGACCGCACCCAGAGCGGCCAGCAGGCCCGCACGGTCCGCCGCCACCACACCCGCACGATGGGCGAAGCCCGCACGCGTCGTCGCCAGCGCCGAACCCACCGACACCGGATCCAGACCCGCATCGGCCAGCACGAACTCCCGCAACCGGACCGCCTGGGCCTGCAACGCCTCCGGCGTCTTACCCGACAGCACCCACGGCACCACCGGAAGCTCAGCCGAGGTGACAACCTCCGCCACCACCGCAGCCGGAGCCTCTTCCACGATCACATGCGCGTTCGTCCCACTGATCCCGAACGACGACACACCCGCACGCCGCGGACGCTCCCGCACCGGCCACGGCCGCGCCTCCGTCAACAGCTCAACAGACCCCGCCGACCAGTCCACGTGCGAACTCGGGGCGTCGACGCCGAGCGTGCGCGGCAGCTCCTCGTGCCGCATCGCCAGCACCATCTTGATGATGCCCGCGACACCCGCAGCAGCCTGCGTGTGCCCGAGGTTCGACTTCACCGAACCCAGCCACAGCGGCTGACCGTCCGCCCGCTCCTGCCCGTACGTCGCCAGCAGTGCCTGGGCCTCGATCGGGTCGCCCAGCCGGGTGCCCGTGCCGTGCGCCTCGACGGCGTCGACGTCACTCGTCGTGAGGGAACCGGCGGCCAGGGCCTGGCGGATCACGCGCTGCTGGGAGGGGCCGTTGGGGGCGGTGAGGCCGTTGCTGGCGCCGTCCTGGTTGATCGCGCTGCTGCGCACGACCGCCAGCACCCGGTGGCCGTTGCGCTGCGCGTCGGAGAGCCGCTCCAGGAGCAGCATGCCGACTCCCTCGCCCCAGCCGGTGCCGTCGGCGGCGTCGGCGAACGGCTTGCAGTAGCCGTCGGGGGCGAGGCCGCGCTGGCGGCTGAAGTCGACGAAGGTGTCGGGGGTCGCCATGACCGTCACGCCGCCCGCGAGGGCGAGCGAGCACTCGCCCGAGCGCAGGGCCTGGCCGGCCAGGTGGACGGCGACGAGGGAGGACGAGCAGGCGGTGTCCACGGTCACGGCCGGGCCTTCGAGGCCCAGGGTGTAGGAGACACGGCCGGAGGCGATGCTGCCGCCGACGCCCATGAAGCCTTCGGTGTTGCGGTGGGCGGACTGCTCCAGCACCGAGGTGTAGTCGTGGTACATCACACCCGCGAAGACGCCGGTGGAGCTGCCGCGCACGGTCGCGGGGTCGATGCCCGCGCGCTCGAACGCCTCCCACGACGACTCCAGCAGCAACCGGTGCTGCGGGTCCATCGCGAGCGCTTCACGTGGGCTGATCCCGAAGAAGCCGGGGTCGAAGTCGGCCGCCCGGTCCAGGAATCCGCCGTGGCGCGAGTACGTCTTGCCGACCGCGTCCGGGTCGGGGTCGTAGATCCCTTCGATGTCCCAGCCGCGGTCGACCGGGAACGAGGACACGCCGTCGCCGCCCGCGGCCAGCAGTGCCCACAGCTCCTCGGGCGAGGAGACCCCGCCGGGGAACCGGCAGGCCATCCCGACGATCGCGATCGGCTCGTCGAGCACGGATCCGGCCGCCGGAAGCACCGCGGCCGTCACGTCGGCCGCGGTCGCGGCCTCCTCGCCCAGCAGCTCCACCAGCAGGAACTCGGCCACGGCGATCGGCGTCGGGTAGTCGAAGACGAGCGTCGCGGGCAGCCGCACCTCGGCTTCGGCACCGAGGCGGTTGCGGAACTCCACCGCCGTGAGCGAGTCGAAGCCGAACTCCTTGAACGGCTTGTCACCGGCGACCTTCTGCACGCCGTCGTAACCGAGCACGGCCGCGACATGGCGCCGGACGAGGTCGAGGAGCAGCCGGCGCCGTTCCACTCCGGTCAGTGCGCCGAGGCGCTCCGTCAGCCCGGTGGCGTCCGCCGCGGCCGAGCCCGCCGCCTTGCGGGCGGTGGGGGCCGGACGCGTCAGACCGCTCAGGACGGCAGGGAGGGTGTTGAGCCGGGCCCGCTGCTCCAGGGCGCTCCGGCCGAAGGCGACGGGGAGCAGGTAGGCGTGGCTGTCGGCGAGCGCGGCGTCGAGGAGGGCCAGGCCCTGCTGCCGGCCGATGGCGAGTACGCCGGAGCGTTCCATCCGCTCGACGTCCGCCGTGGTCAGTTCGGCGCCCATGCCGCCGACCGCCGGGTCCCACAGGCCCCAGGCGAGCGAGAGCCCGGCCAGCCCCTGGCTCTGGCGGTGGACCGCCAGCGCGTCGAGGTAGGCGTTCGCGGCGGCGTAACCGCCCTGTCCTGAACCGTCGAACGTGCCGGCGGCGGACGAGAACAGGAGGAACGCGTCGAGGTCTGTGCCGGCCGTCAGCTCGTGGAGGTGCCGGGCCGCGTCCGCCTTGGGGGCCAGGACGGCTGCCACCCGCTCTGCGGTGAGCGAGGTGATCATGCCGTCGTCGACCACGCCCGCCGCGTGCACGATCGCGGTGATCGACTCCTCGGCGAGCAGCTGGGCTAGCGCGGCACGGTCGGAGACGTCGCAGGCCGCGACGCTCACCGAAGCCCCGGCCGTCTCCAGCTCGGCCACCAACTCGGTCGCGCCGGGGGCCTGGAGGCCACGGCGGCTGGTCAGCACCAGGTTGCGAACGCCGTGCTCGGCGACCAGGTGGCGCGCGGTGAGCGCGCCCAGGCCGCCGGTGCCGCCGGTGATCAGTACGGTGCCGTCGGCACGCCACGTCACTCCGCCGGTGGCGGGAGCGGTACGCGCGAGGCGCGGTACGAGCAACTCACCGTCCCGGAGGGCGAGTTCCGGCTCACCCGAGACGGTGACAGCGTCCGGGATGGCTTCCGTGTCCGTGTCGGTGTCGGTGTCGGTGTCGAGGAGGACGATGCGGCCCGGGTGCTCCGTCTGGGCGGCCCTGACCAGGCCGTGGACGGCCGCCTGGCCCAGGTCGGTGATGTCCTCGCCGGGAAGCGCGGCGACCGCGCCCCGGGTGCGGACGACGAGGCGCGCGTCGGACGCCTCCTCGTCGGCAAGCCACTCCTGCAGCCGCGCCAGGACTCCGGTGACCGCCTCGGCGGGCCCGACCCCGGCGGGAACGCTCAGGATCTCCGCTGTCGCACCCGCGTCCTCGTGCGACGCCTGCTGCGGCAGCGGGCTCCACCGGACCTCGTACAGCTCACGGTCGTGCGCGCTCTGCAGTTCACCGGTGGCGACCGGGCGCAGCGCCAGCGAACCCACCGTGGCCACGGGTGCGCCCTGGGGGTCGGCGAGGCGCAGGGTGTAGCCGGAGGCGGCGGGGGTGATCCGCACCCGCAGGGCGGTCGCGCCCGCCGCGTGCAGAGCGACGTCGGACCAGGCGAACGGCAGCTCGGCCGCCCCGCCGTCCGGCTGCGCGAGCGCGATCCCGTGCAGGGTGGCGTCCAGCAGCGCGGGGTGGATGCCGAAGCCCGCGGCCTCGACCCCTTCCGGCAGCGCGACCTCGGCGAAGATCTCCGCGCCGTGCCGCCAGGCGGCCCGCACACCCTGGAACGTCGTCCCGTACTCCAGGCCGCTCGCGGCCATCGCCGCGTACAGCCCGTCGACCGGTACGGTCTCGGCCCCGGCCGGCGGCCACTGCGCCAGGTCGAACCCGGCCGCGGCCGCAGTGTCATCGGGCGCGAGCAGACCATCGGCGTGCCGCGTCCAGGCGCTCTCGGAGGCGTCCTCGACACGCGAGAACACCACCACGGTCCGCCGTCCGTCCCGACCGGGCTCACCGATCTGGACCCGCAGCTGAACGGTCCTGGTGCCGGGCACCACCAGCGGTGCGTGCAGCGTGAGTTCGTCCAGCACGCCGCAGCCGGTCTCGTCGCCCGCCCGCACGGCGATCTCGACGAGCGCCGCACCCGGCACGACGACCGTGCCCGCGACCACGTGATCCGCGAGCCACGGGTGGGAGCCGAGCGACAGCCTGCCCGTGAACAGCAGCCCGTCCGACTCGGGCAGCACGACGGCCGCACCGAGCAACGGGTGCCCCGCGTCCACGAGTCCGACGGCGGCCATGTCACCGGCGGCCGAGGCCGTCGGGGTGTCCAGCCAGTAACGGCTCGACTGGAAGGCGTAGGTGGGGAGGTCGACGCGGTTTCGCCCGGTGCCGAAGAAGGCCGGCCAGGCGACGGGGACGCCTCGGGTGTGGAGGGTCGCGAGGGAGGTGACGAAGGTCTGCGCTTCGTCGTGGTCCCGGCGCAACGTCGGGACGAGGGTGGTGCTCTCCGTGGCGCTGTCGGCGCCCATGGCGGTCAGGACGGCGTCCGGGCCGAGCTCCAGGAAGGTGCTGACGCCCTGGTCCTGGAGGGTGGTGACGGCGTCGGCGAAGCGGACGGCTTCGCGGACGTGCCGGACCCAGTACCCCGGGTCGGCCAGCTCCTGGTGGGTCGCCGCCTTGCCGGTCAGCGTCGAGACGATCGGGATGGCGGGTGCGCTGTAGGTGAGTCCGGCCGCTATCGCCCGGAACTCTTCGAGCATCGGTTCCATGTGGAGGGAGTGGAAGGCGTGGCTGACGGTGAGGCGCTTGGTCTTCCGTCCGATGCCGTCGAAGTGCGCGATCACGGCGGCCACGGCGTCCTCGTCGCCGGAGACGACGATGGACGTCGGGCCGTTGACCGCCGCGATCCCCACCTTCTCGGTGAGCTCCGGCAGGACTTCGGCCTCGGTGGCCTGGATCGCCGCCATCGCACCACCGGCAGGGAGCTGCTGCATCAACCGACCACGCGCCGCAACCAGCAACGCCGCGTCGTCCAGCGACCAGACCCCGGCAACGTGCGCTGCGGCCAGCTCACCGATGGAGTGACCGGCGAGCACCTGCGGCCGGACCCCGAAGGACTCCAGCAACCGGAACAGCGCCACTTCCAGCGCGAACAGAGCGGGCTGCGTAAAGCCCGTCTCGTTCAGACGGCTGTTGGTCTCCGCGAACAGCACATCCTTCAACGGCAGTTCAAGGTGAACATCAAGCGCCGCGCACACCTCGTCCAGCGCCGCCGCGAACACCGGGAACGCCGCGTACAGCTCACGACCCATCCCCGCCCGCTGACTGCCCTGCCCCGTGAACAGGAACGCCGTCCGGCCGGAGCCGGCCAGGCCCTGCACCGCGCCGGGGGCGCTCTCGCCCTCGGCGAGTACCGCCAGTCCGGCCAGCAGGCCGTCCCGGTCGGCGGCCACGACGCCGCCCCGGTGCGCGAACACCGCACGGGTCGTCGCGAGTGCCGAGCCGATCGCCGCCGGGTCGAGACCCGCGTCGGCCAGCACGAACTCCCGCAGGCGTGCCGCCTGCGCCCGCAGGGCCTCGGGCGACTTGCCCGAGAGCACCCACGGCACCACCGGCAGTTCCGGGACCACGGGCGCCTCGACGTCTTCAACAGCAGCCTCGGCCTCGGCCGGAGCCTCCTCCACGATGACGTGCGCGTTCGTCCCGCTGATGCCGAAGGACGAGACGCCCGCGCGGCGCGGGCGCTCGCCGGCCGGCCACGGCCGGGCCTCGGTCAGCAGCTCGACGGAGCCCGCCGTCCAGTCCACGTGCGAGCTCGGGGCGTCCACGTGCAGGGTGCGGGGCAGTTCCTCGTGCCCGAGGGCGAGCACCATCTTGATGATGCCGGCGACGCCGGCGGCGGCCTGCGTGTGGCCGAGGTTGGACTTCACCGAACCGAGCCACAGCGGCCGGCCGTCCGCCCGCTCCTGGCCGTACGTCGCGAGCAGCGCCTGCGCCTCGATCGGGTCGCCGAGCCGGGTGCCGGTTCCGTGCGCCTCGACGGCGTCGATGTCCTCGGTCGAGAGCCTGGCACCGGCCAGGGCCTGCCGGATGACGCGCTGCTGGGAGGGCCCGTTGGGGGCGGTGAGCTGGCTGCTGGCGCCGTCCTGGTTGACCGCGCTCCCCTTCACGACGGCCAGTACGTGGTGGCCGTTGCGGCGCGCGTCGGAGAGTCGCTCCAGGACCAGTACGCCGACGCCTTCGCCCCAGCCCGTGCCGTCGGCGGCGTCGGCGAACGGCTTGCAGCGGCCGTCCGCGGCGAGGCCGCGCTGCTGGCTGAAGTCGACGAAGGTGTCGGGGGTCGCCATGACCGTCACGCCGCCCGCGAGAGCCAGCGAGCATTCGCCCTGGCGCAGCGCGGAGGCGGCCAGGTGGACGGTGACGAGGGAGGACGAGCAGGCGGTGTCCACGGTCACGGCCGGGCCTTCGAGGCCCAGGGTGTACGAGACACGGCCGGACAGGACGCTGCCGGCGGTGCCGGTGCCGAGGAAGCCTTCGACGCCTTCGGGGACGACCGTGCGGTCGGTGCCGTACTCGTGGTACATGATGCCCGCGAAGACGCCGGTGGAGCTGCCGCGCATGGTCGCGGGGTCGATGCCGGCGCGTTCGAACGCTTCCCAGGACGCTTCGAGGAGCAGGCGCTGCTGGGGGTCGGCCGCCAGGGCCTCGCGCGGGCTGATGCCGAAGAACTCGGCGTCGAACTCCGTGGCGTCGTGGACGAAGCCGCCTTCGCGGGAGTACGTCTTGCCGGCGGCCTCGGTGTCCGGGTCGGGGTCGTAGATGCCCTCGACGTCCCAGCCGCGGTCCGACGGGAAGTCCGATATCGCGTCGCCGCCCGCGGCGAGCAGCTCCCACAGTTCCTCGGGATTGCGTACACCGCCGGGGAACCGGCAGGACATTCCGATGATGGCAATGGGTTCGCGCTGCTTGTCCTCCTCCTCACGGAGGCGCCGACGAGTCTCCCTCAGCTCGGCCGTAGCCCGCTTGAGGTAGTCGAGGAGCTTTTCTTCATTCGACTCTTTCGACACGTGGTCCACCTCATGAGGAAGAACTGGAACAGCCATTCGTTCCGGCCACGCTATTTCGGCCCTTCGGGACCAACCACCCCTGCCCACCCCTATCCGGCGCCGGCGGTCAGGGGTGGGCAGGGGTGGACAGAGGGGCCGCCGCAAACGCCGCGGGGCACGGCATCCAGCCAAGGATGCCGTGCCCCCGATGCGTTGCTCAAAGCCCTCTTCGCCGGTCGAGCCGACCGGTCAGCCGACGGGGACCAGGAGGCCCGACAGCGTTCCCCACAGGGCGCCCGGCGTCTCGAACGTCTCCATGGCGAGCGCGTCGTCGGTGAACTTGACGTCGTACGCGTTCTCCAGCGCGATCAGCAGGTCGACGATACCGAGGGAGTCGAGGCCGAATTCCCGGAGGTCGAGCTCAGCGGTGAATGCGGCGTCCTCCGGCAGGAATGAGAGATGGGGCCTGACGATTTCTTCGAACTGGGCGTCCCACATGCGAATGCTTCCTTTCTGTCCCGTCAGTCCCGGGCCAGGATCATTTCGACCACGCTGTGCTCCGTGGACAGGTGCTTGATCGAGCGGATTTCGAAGCCGGCGCCTTCCGCCTGCTTGCGCATGTCCGGCTCGGAGCGGATACGGGTGCCCTCCTCGCAGACGACCATCTGGAAGAGCGAGCGGATCGCGGACGCGTTGTCGTGGCCGAGCAGCGGCTCGATCACGAAGAGCACCGGCTCGGCCGCGAGGCCCTCGGAGTCCTCGACGGTGCGGACCATGGCCTTGCGCACGGTCTCCAGGATCTTGACGCTGCTGTCCGGGCTCCAGTTGTGGAGCACGTTCTTGAGGAAGTACGCGTCGCCGCCCGCCGGGACCTCCGCGAAGAAGTCCGACTCGACGAACGTCAGCCGGCGGATGAGGTCCTCGTTGCCGGTGGCGGCGAGTTCCTTGGTGCCGCGCTCGGCGACGTCGGCGCGGTCGGCGACGACGCCCTCGACGTCGGGGTGCGCGCCCAGGATGCCCTTGAGCAGGTGGCCGGTGCCGCCGCCGATGTCGACGACCTTGCGGATCCAGGAGAAGTCGAAGTCACGGGCGAGCTCGGCGGCGGCCGGGCGGGTGATGTCCGCCATGGCCTTGTCGTAGATCTCGCCGGCGTCGGTGTCCTGGTCCATGTAGGCGTAGATGGAGCCGCCGTACTCGGACTGGGAGGCCGGCTTGCCGGTCTTGACGGTCGTCAGCAGGTCGCGCCAGACGTCGTAGTACATCTCGCCACCGAGTACGCACCAGTAGCGCATCGACTGCGGGTGGTCGTCGCGCAGGGGCTGCGACGTCTCGGTGTGCTCGAACGTGCCGTCCTCGTTCTCCTTGAAGACGCCGACGATGCCGAGCACCCGCAGCAGGTACAGCACCCCGTCCGGGTCGGAGTCGGTGAGCTGCGCGAGCTCCGCGGGCGACTTGGGACCGTCCGCGAGGTGGTCGGCGATACCGAGCCGGGCGGCGACGCTGAGCGAGCGGGAGATCCACCCCATGCCCGCGAGTTGCAAGAGCGACATCGTGTTCATCCTCTACTGGTTGAAGACCGAAGGGCAGGAGGGACGTACGGGACCTGTGTGGCGGTACGGGACCTGTGGTGGCACCGGACCTACGTGGTGGAGAGTGAGGGGACCGGGGCCGTGGCGTCGGAGTCCTCGGCGACGGCCGCGGCCAGCCGCAGCGCGGTCCGGTGGTCGACCACGTCCTGGAGGCTGAAGCGGACGCCGCTCCTGCGGGCCTTGTTGGCCACCTGAGCGGCTCCGAGGCTGGTGCCGCCGAGCGCGAAGAAGTCGTCGTCGACGCCGACCCTGGCCGCCCCGGAGTACTGGGCGAACAGCTCGCAGAGCAGGGTCTGGAGCTCGGTCCACGGGGCGCGGAACGCGGTCAGGGAGGCGAAGCGGGGTACCGGCAGGGAGCCGGCCTCCAGCTTGCCGTTGGCGTTCAGCGGGAGGGCGTCCAGGGTGAGGATCACGCTGGGGACCATGTATTCGGGCAGCGTCTCGGCGGCGTACGCGGACAGCCGGCCGACGTCGATGCCGCCCTTGGACGACGGCACCACGTAGGCGATCAGGTGGGCGCTTCCGGCACCCTCCTGATGCACCGTCACCGCAGCCTGGCCCACTTCCAGCCGGCGCAGCAGCGCGGACTCGATCTCGCCCAGTTCGATGCGGAAGCCGCGGATCTTGACCTGGCCGTCGAACCGGCCGAGGAAGTCCAGGGTGCCGTCGGCCGAGCGGCGCACCCGGTCGCCGGTCCGGTACATCCGCGATCCGGGGGCGCCGAACGGGTCGGCGACGAAGCGTTCCGCGGTCAGTCCCGGCCGGTTGAGGTAGCCGCGGGCGAGCTGGCCGCCCGCGATGTACAGCTCACCGGTCTCCCCCGCCGGGACGGGCCGCAGGGCGCCGTCCAGTACGTGGAGTTCGCTGGTGTGGGTGGGGCGTCCGATGGAGACCGCCCCCGGCGGCAGCTCGTCGTCCGGCGCCAGGATGTGCACGCAGCAGCCGACGGTGGCCTCGGTCGGGCCGTACTCGTTGATGACGGTGACGCCCGGGTTGTCCTTGCGGAACGTCTCGACGGTCTCGGAGAGCAGCAGCTCACCGCCCACCACCAGTTCCCCGGTGGGCGCGGACTCCGGCGGCAGCGTGGCGAGGAGCGCCATGTGCGACGGGGTGACCTTCAGGAACGTGGGCCGCTCGCGCACCTCCTCCAGCGGGCCGACCTGGACGCGGCCGCCGGAGACCAGGGGCGCGTACAGGGTCGTGACGGTCATGTCGAAGGCCACGGAGGAGTGCAGCAGGGCCCGGCCCGCCGCGCTCGGGTAGGTGGCGCGGGCGTAGTCGAGGTAGGCGGCCAGCGGGCGGTGGGTGACGACCACGCCCTTGGGCCGGCCGGTCGATCCCGAGGTGTAGATGACGTACGCCGGGTTGTCCGGGCGCAGCGGCGCGGTCCGGTCGGCGTCGCCGGGGTCGGTGTCCGGCGCCGCCGCGACCAGGGCGGCGGTCTCCGGGTCGTCGAGCGCGATCACCGGCTGGTCGCCGGTGGCGGAGCCGGCTTCGGCGGCGGTGGTCACGAGCAGCGCGGGCCGGGCGTCGGCCATCATGAACGTGAGCCGCTCGGCCGGGTTGTCCAGGTCCAGCGGCAGATACGCGGCCCCGGCCTTGAGCACGGCGAGGAACGCCACCACCAGGTCGAGAGAGCGGCGCATCCCGACGGCGACGAGCTGTTCGGGGCCCGCGCCGCCCGCTATGAGGTGGTGCGCGAGGCGGTTCGCCCGTGCGTTCAGTTCGGCGTACGTGAGTTCCGTACCGCCGTCGGAGACGGCGACGGCCTCGGGCGTGCGCCGTACCTGCGCCTCGATCCGGGCGGGCAGCAGCCCGCCCTCCGTGCCGGTCCTCTGGAGAACGGCGTCGATTCCCCCGTGGTCAGCCATGGGTCACCTGCCTGCGGTTGATTCGGTGCGGTCGCCGGAGAGCAGCTCCGACAGGGCGCGGGCGACGCCGTTGATGCGCAGCAGGTCGTCGTGGTCGACGTCGAAGCGGATCTCCCGGCCGACGGGGTACGACGGCGGGCCCGAGGTGATCGCGGTGCCGCGGGCCCACAGCGGCAGCGGGTCGATGGACGAGGCGGCGGCCAGGTAGCCGACCAGTGAGCCGAAGACCCCGGCGAGATCGTCGCGGATGTCGTCGTCGAGTTCGAGGCGTTCCGCGGCGGTGCCGACCGCGCGGGTGAAGATCAGGGCGAGTTCGGGGCCGACGGCCGCGAGGTCGTCGGCGTAGCGCCGCTCGATCTGCCGTCCCGCTTCGTGGAACTCGGCCAGCTCCTCGGGCATCAGCAGCGAGGCGAGCGAGTCGCCGGCGGCGTGGAAGTCCTTGTACAGGCCGACCGTGTTGGGCAGTTCGGGGTCGAACAGCACCAGGGCCGGGGTGTCCTGCCATTCGCCGATGCGTTCGGCGAGCGCGGCGGCGAAGACCGCTCCCGCGCAGTAGCCGAGGACGGCGGTGACGCGCCGGCCGCTCTCCCGTACGTCGGTGAGCCACCAGTCGACATAGCCGTCGAGGGCGACCGCGTCGTCCGCGGTCGGCGGGAGCGTCGTCCAGAAGGCGGCGGCGGGCGGGTCCAGCCGGGGTGCGAAATCGGCGAAACTCGCCTGGGTGCGCCCGCTGGTGCTGAAATCGACCGACAGAATCAATTCGTCCCGGTCGCCTTTTGTCAGCGATTTCCATGAAAGGAGACTCACGTGATTCCCTATCCAGCCGATTCCAGGAATTCTTCCGTTGGCATGACGCTAGACGAAAGGTGCCGGCGGGCGGACCCCCTAGGGACGCCCGCCGCACCCCTAACCGTCGCGAGCGCAGGGGCCGGACGGGCGTTAGCCCGCGACGGCCACGCCCATGCGCCGGGTGATGGCGTCGAGTACTTCCTTCGGCCGGTCGGCGAGGTAGAAGTGGCCGCCGCCGGGGAACACCTGGAGCTCGCACGCACCGGTGGTGTGGTCGCCCCAGGCAGCGGCCTCGGCGAGCGTGGTCGTCGGGTCGTCGTCGCCGACGAACACCGTGACGGGGCAGTCGATCCGCACCCCGGCGTCCGCCCGGTAGGTCTCGACCGCCTTGTAGTCGTTGCGGATCGAGGGGATGGCGAGCCGCATGATCTCCTCGTTGCCCAGCACCCGCGAATCGGTTCCGCTGAGCCGGCGCAACTCCGTGATCAGGCCTTCGTCGTCCTTCTGGTGCACCCGGTCGGTGCGGGTGCGGGACGGGGCGCGGCGGGCGGAGGCGATCAGCCGGGCGGGCGCGGGCAGGCCGGCATCCGCCATGCGCCGGGCGACCTCGAAGGCCACCGTGGCGCCCATGCTGTGGCCGAAGAACGTCAGCGGTTCGTCGGCGAACTCCCGCAGGTCCTCGAAGACCCGGTCGGCGAGCTCCGCGATGGTGTCGATGAGCGGTTCCTTGCGCCGGTCCTGCCGGCCCGGGTACTGCACGACCAGTACGTCGATGTCCGGGGCGAGCGCCTGCGACACCGGGAAGTAGAAGCTCGCCGATCCGCCGGCGTGCGGGAAGCAGACCAGGCGCGGGGTGCCCGCGAGGGCCGTGTGGTAGCGCCGGATGTACTGATTGCTGGTGGAAGGGGCGGTGCCGGTCATGATTCTCCTCACAGAGGGGGCAGGGTGGGCGTCAGCGGGCCCTGGTCCACCGGGAGTTCGGGAAGGAAGCCGAACAGCATCGAGGTGAGCCCCCACATCCCGGTGAATTCCGCGACCTCGGCGTCGTCGACGTCCACTCCGGTGTCGCGCAGCGCGGCGGCGAGCCACCGCTGCTTCTCCGGGTCGCCCGGGGACGCCTGTGGTTCCGAGACCGGGACGGTGGCGGGCAGCGATCCGGCGGCGAGGTCGGGGCGGCGCAGGTGCCAGTTGGTGTGCGACTGGTAGACGTCGGCCAGCGCCGCGAGCCCGAAGTCGCTCCACGGTACCCCCGCGAGCTGCAGGGACAGCGGCATGCCGTCGCCGCCGAAACCCATCGGGACGGCGACCGCCGGGAAGCCGACGGCGCTCCACAGGCCGGGCAGCCAGGAGACGGTGCCCAGTGCGGCGGGGTCGTCGTAACGGGGTGCGGTGGTCGGCCAGGTCGGGGTGGCCATCGCGTCGAGGCCGTCGAAGCGTTCGCGCAGGCTCGCGGCGGCCGAGGCGCGGACCCGCTGCGCGTGCAGATAGGTCGGCGCGCCGATCAGGCCGCCGAGGACGGCGGTCCGGCGGAAGGGCCGCCCGTACTCCGCCCAGCGGGTGCGCAGGCCGGCGCCGTGCAGCTCGAACGCCTCCGCGAGGAGGGTGATGAACTGCGACGCGAACAGCGGGTACACCTCGGGGAGTTCCACGGTGACGATCTCGGCGCCGGCCTCCCGCAGCTCTTCGAGGGCGCCGGCGAACGCCGCCGCGCAGTCCTCCGACAGCTGTGCCGACTCCTCCAGCGCCTTCGCCGGAACGCCGATGCGGGCGCCGCGCAGGTCGGTCCGCCAGCCGGTGGTGTCCGGCCGCCCGGCCAGCACCGCGAGGGTGCTCGCGCAGTCCCTGACGTTGCGGGCCAGCGGGCCGACGACGTCCAGCGAGCGGCTCAGCGGGCGGCAGCCGCCGTCGGGGACCAGGCCGTGGGTGGGCTTGAAGCCGGTGACGCCGCACAGCGCGGCCGGGATGCGGATGCTGCCGTTGCTGTCCGTGCCGAGGCCGACGTCGAACAGTTCGGCGGGCAGCCCGTTGGCGCTGCCACAACTGGAGCCGCCCGTCCAGCGGTTGATGTCCCACGGGTTGCGCGGCACGGGGTAGTCCAGGGCCGGGTCGGGCCGGCCCAGTGCGTGCTCCGCCATGGTGGTGCGGCCCAGCGGTACGGCGCCCGCGGCCCGCAGCCGGGCGACGGGTACGGCGTCGCGGCCGGCCCACCAGTCCGCGTCGTGCACCCGGCTCTGGCAGGTCGCGGGCGCGTCACGGGTCGCGAAGACGTCCTTCACGCCCAGCGTCAGCCCGTGCAGCGGCCCGGCCTCGGCGCCGTCCGCCACCGCCGCGTCCAGCTGCTCCGCCGCCGCGGCGGCCTGTTCGGTGAACCGGCCGAGATATGTACCGAGCACCGGGTCGAGCCGGTCCGCCCGGTCGAACGCCTCTGCCACCCGGGTCCTGACGTCAGCCATTCCCGTCCATCCTGTCCTCGGCCGAATCCCCGCTGCATGTGAGTTCTCCGAGTCTAGGTAAGGGGAATTGTGGTCCAGACCCCCTTTCCTGCCCCCTAACACCCCCTGTCGACCTGCTGTCAGAACTTCCCCCGACTACCGTGAAAGTGCCCGCGGGGAACATGGTGCGACCGTGCCCGTCCGGGCTCTGAGGGCCTATTCGGCCGGTTCACGGGGGAGCCTTCCTTGATAATGGATGTGAATTCCTGGCCGGTCGGGCAGGTCGCGCTCGCCGACGACTCCGGAACCGGCCCACGGCAGTTGGCGGCCCTGGTCCTGGACGTCCTCGGACCGGGGCTCGCGCCCGGCGGGCTCCCGCCGCTGTCCGGCGAGCCGCTCGTCGTCCGCACCGGCGGCTACGTCGTCGACCCGCCGTTCTTCGGCAACGGCGATCTCGGCCGGCTCGCGGTGGCCGGCACCGTCAACGCGCTCATCGCGACCGGAGCCGACCCGTACGCCCTCACGCTCGGGCTGATCGTCGAGGCCGGGACGCCGTTGCAACTGCTGCGCCGCATCACGGAGTCCGTCCGCGACACCGCCCATGAGGCGGGGATCGCCATCGCCGCCGTCGACACCCGGGTGGTGCGCGCGGGCGACGCCGACCAGCTGTTCCTCACCGCGACCGGCATCGGGGTGCACCGCCGTCCGCCGCTGCCGCTGAGCGGGGTGCGGCCCGGCGACCGCGTCCTGGTGACGGCGCCGCTCGGCAACCACGCCGTCCATCTGCTGTCGCTGCGCGCCGGACTCGGCTTCGAACACCATGTGCCCAGCGACTGCGCCCCGTTGACGTCCCTGCTGAACGGGCTGCCGCCGGGCGCGCTCCGGGCAGCGGCGCCGATCACCTCGGGCGGACTCGCCGCGACACTGCGCGACTGCGCGACGGCCCGCGGGCTCACGCTGCGGATCGACGAGGGGGCGCTTCCCGTCCAGTACGAGGCCCGGCCTGCCTTCGAACTCCTCGGCCTGTCACCGCTGCACGCCGCGAACGCCGGCTCGATGTGCCTGTTCGCGCCGCCGGCGGCGGCCGACGCGGTCCTCGCCGCGCTCCGCTCCCACCCGTACGGGCGGCAGGCCGCCATCGTCGGCACGGTCACGGATGACACCGCCGGGGCCGTCGAGCTCCGCTCCCCCGACGGGCCGGTCCACCGGCTGCCCGCCGGGGTGCCGCCGGGCAGCGCGGAACCACCGCGGCTGCGCTGACGGCCGCGCCCCGCGCGGCGGGAGGCCCTCAGGCCGCCGCGACCAGCCGGTCGTAGCCGCGCAGCAGCGTCAGGGCGGCGGCCGTCGCGAGGACCGGCAGCAGGGTGAAGCCGAGCAGCACGCCCAGTTCGGCCGTGGAGCTCTGCCGGGCGGACTCGCCGTCGGTGGACGAGGCGTAGCCGAAGACCTGCAGGACCAGCCCGTACAGGAAGGGCGCCAGGGCGAGGCCGAGCATCTCGCCGGTGGTGAAGACGCCGGAGAAGACACCGGCCTGGCGGCGGCCGGTGCGTTCGGTGTCGTGGGCGGTGCGGTCGGTGAGCATCGCGTACAGGAACAGCAGCTGGCCGGCGTGCCCGGTGCCGGTCACGGCGATGGCGACCGCGACCACGGCGAGCGGCAGGTCGGGCGAGGCGAGCAGCAGCAGGCAGCCGGCGATGAAGAGCCCGCAGGCGGCGGCGTATCCCCGGCGGTTGCCGATGCGGGAGCCGAGGCGCGACCAGAGGTTGACGGTGAGCAGGTTCGGCAGGACGAAGGCGCCGACGACCAGCCCGGTGGCGTCCGGGTCGTGCAGCACGTGATCGGTGAAGTACGGGGCCCCGACGAGCATGAAGCCGGTCGCGAGCGACTGGACGACACCGCAGCGCAGCAGCGCCATGAACGGGGCGTTGGCGCGGGCCACGGCGAACTGGTGGCGCAGGCTCGGCTCGCTCTCCAGGACCCGGTCGCCGCGGGTTCCCGCGGTGCCGAGGAAGGCGCCGACCGCACCGATGGTGATGACGAGCGCGCCGAACAGACCGACCCAGCGGTGTCCGGGAATGCCCCCGCCGCCCGCGTCCGCGATGGCGGGTCCCGCGGCGCCGGCGATCAGGGCGGCGATGCCGATGACGGCCACCCGGCCGCCGACCAGCCGCAGTTGGTCCTGGCGCCGGGTGGTGATCTCGGCCGGCATGGCCGCGTAGGGCACCTGGAAGAACGCGAAGGCCGTCGCGGAAAGCAGGAATCCGGCGCCGGTGAACCAGGCGCCCGCCGTGCCGGCCGCCACTCCGGAGAACATCATCGCGAACGTCAGGGCCGCGGCGAGCCCGCCGAGCAGAACGTACGGCCGGCGCGCGCCCCAGCGCGTCCGGGTACGGTCGCTCGCCCGGCCGACCAGCGGGTTCAGCACGGCGTCCCACACCTTGGGGAGCAGCACGACGGTGCCGGCCAGGGCGGCCCCGATGCCGAGGGTGTCGGTCAGGTAGGGCAGCAGCAGCAGGCCGGGCAGGGTGTTGAACGTTCCGGTGACCAGCGAGCCGGAGGCGTAGCCGAAACGCAGGCGCGCGCCCGGGACGGCGGGCGCGGCCTGCGGTCGGGGCAGCGGCGGCAGGACAGCTTGTTCGGGTTCGACGGCCGTCATGACGTGCTCCTCCGACATCGTGAGGGGACGTGGCGGGGTGCCGCCAGGCCCACTTGCCCCCGAGCCTGACCAACGGGCGGCGCGGGCGGAAGTCGGGGAATTCCCCCACATGGCACTTCCTGTCGTGCAGCTTCCGGACAGGGGAACGCTCTTGGCCGGGCCCGCGGGGGCGGGCACGCTGCGAGAGCCGCCGAGATCACCGGGACCGCATACCGGGACCCCTGGAATCACCGAGGACAGCGAGGACAACGTGCCGCCTGTGGAGACCGCCCTGTCGCAGGCCACCGGCTCCGCACCGGTCGGCCGTCACCAGGAACTGCTCGTTCTGGAGGAGTCGTTGCGGCTCGCCCGGACGTCGGCGCGGATCGTCTCGCTGGCCGGTGAGCCATGGGTCGGCAAGTCCCGGCTGCTGGCGGAGCTGATCGCCGCGGCGCACGACGACGGCTGGACGGTGGCCTCGGGCCGGGCAGGACGGCTCGGCGGGCCCGTGCCGTTCGAGGTGTTCGTCGACGCGCTCGACGACCAGCTGGCGCGGATCGGCCCCGACCTGGCGGGTCGGCTGGGCCCCCAGGAGGCGGACCGGCTCGCCGGGGTCTTTCCCGCGCTGGCCGCGGGGCGCCGGGAGCCGGCCGGGCCGGCCCCGGCCGACCCGGACGCGTACTGGCTGATCCGCGCGATGCGCACCCTGATCGGGCAGGCGGCGGAAGCGAACGGGCTGCTGCTCGTCCTCGACGACGTGCACCGCGCCGATCCGCTGTCGCTGCAGCTCCTGGACCACCTGGTCCGGCATCCGCCGCAGGCACCGGTGCTCATCGCGCTCGCCTACCGCGACTCCCCCACCGCGCGCCATCTCTCGTCGCTGCGCACCCTGCGGGCCCATGGCGCCATGCCGTCCTGGCGGCACCTGGACGTCGCCCCGCTCCCCGAGCGGGACGCCGCCGCACTGCTGCCACCCGGGCTCGACCCGATCCGGCGCCAGTTGCTGCTGCGGGACGCGGCCGGGGTGCCGGGGCTGCTGCACGCCCTGCGGGACGCGGGCCGGCTGCCGGTCGATCCGGACGCCGCGTCCGTGGACTTCCGGGCGCTGTCCCCGGTGGCCTGGCGGACCGCCTGCGCCGCCGCTGTGCTCGGCGACCCGTTCACTCCCGGCAGCGTCGCCGAGGTGGCGGAACTGCCGCTGGAACGGGTGCTCGGCGGGCTCGACGATCTGCGGAGCGAGGGCCTCATCCGGCCCGACGGCCATCTGCGCCGCTTCCGCTTCCGGCACCCGGCCGTCTCGGGCCTCGTCCTGCGCGCCACCGACGCGGGCTGGCGGTACGGCGCGCAGGGCCGCGCACTGCACGCGACGGCGCCGACCGTCGATCCGGCCGCCGGCCCGGCCGCCGCGCCGATGCCGCTGTCCGCGATGACGGACGCGCTGGCCGGGGACGAGCTGACGGCGGGCCTTCCGGACGGGCCCGGCGCCGTCGAGCTGGCGTCACTGAGCCGCCGTGAGGTCCAGGTCGCCGTGCTCGTCAGCGCGGGCTTCACCAATCAGCAGATCGCGGGCCGGATGCAGCTCAGCCCCAAGACCGTGGAGACGTATCTGAGCCGGATCTTCAAGAAGCTGGGTGTCGTGTCCCGTACGCAGGTCGCCCATCTGGTGGGGCGCGGCGGCCGGCACCTCTGAAGGCGAGGGGCCCGGGCCGACCGGGGATGGCGAAGGCCCCGCCCAGGGGTCCGGGGGAAGACCCGGGGGCGGGGCTCGCGGGTTGCCCGGGGCTCCCGTGCGGGGGAGTAAGGGAGCGGGGGCAGCGGTACGAGCGTGCGCCCGACCTCATGGGCTTCGCTAAAGCCTCACCGGAGGATCAACGGGGCGGAGTTCCGGCCGTGCAGCTTGCTGCCACCGCTCTCAGCTGGCAAGGACCCCCCTCGCTCCGGAACCTTGGACGAGGAGACTCCCGACGCCGCATCCGCGGGGAAGACGCCGGACCAAGGAGACGCCATGACCGTAGAAAGCGCGGCCACCGCTGAACTGGCACTCGGCAACGGCACCCGCCACCTCATCCACTGCCCGCCGTCGTGGGACCACTACCTGCTGGATGCCCCGAGCGTCGGGGAGGAACACTTCGTGCTGGCCGGTGAGCTGCCACGGGCGCATCCGCTGTTCAACGACGGGCCCGGCCACTTCCACGACGCGCAGATCGTCACGGAGACGATCCGGGAGATCGGCGAGTTCGTCGGACACCGCTACTTCGGGGTGCCGCAGGACCGCCCGGGGCTCTTCTACGGCTTCAACCTGCGCCTCACCGAACTGCGCGCCTGGCGCACCGACTGGGCCGACGCGACGGACTCGGGCACGGCGAGGATGACGACGGGCATCACGGCGAAGCCCGCGAACGCGATGAACGGCGTACCGCGCGGCCTCGACTTCCACATCGACGTGAAGATCAACGACATGCCGTGCTGCACCGGCACGGCGGGGCTGGTCTTCCTGATGCCGCAGCTGCACCGCAACCACCTGGCCCACAACCGCCAGGCGCTGCGCGCCGCACCGGAGCTGGACGACGCCCCGGACGGGGCGCTGCGGCCGGTGGACCCGGCCGAGGTCGGCCGCTCCGCGGTTTCGAACGTCGTGGTGAGCGAGCCGTCGGAGTCCTCGCGCGGCCGGCTCACGACGTGGGTGCTGACCGACAACCCGAATCCGGTCTTCGCTCCGGAGGGCGGCCACCTGTCCGGGACGCAGCTGCTGGAGTCCGTGCGCCAGACCTCGCTGCTGGCGGCCGGCCGGGCCTTCGGGCTCGCCCCCGCGCGCAGCACGCTGGCCTCCTCCGAGGTGCACTTCCGCAGCTACGCGGAGCCCGGACTGCCGCTGCGCTGCACGGCGGTGCCGGGGGCGCTCGGCCGGGACGAGTACGGCCGGCCGGCCGTGCCCGTGACGCTGACGGTGACGCAGCGGCGCCGTGCCGTGGCGGAGGCCAGAACCACCGTGGTCCAGGACTTCTGACCCGGCGCCACCAACCGGTCCTGGTACGTACGACAGCAGGCCTTGCACGAACCTTGCACGTGGGAACGCAGAGCGGGACGGGGGTAACGCGATGAGATTCTGGATTCTGGGCCCGATGGAGATCGGTGGGGACGACGGGCCGGCGGCCGGCCCCGACGGCGCCGCCACGCCCGCCGTCTCCTACACACCGCGCGCCGCCAAGCTGCGCGTCGTGCTGGCCGCCCTGCTGGTACGGGCGAACGAGGTGGTGTCGGTCGAGAGCCTGATCGACGAGCTGTGGCAGGACAACCCGCCGCGCACCGCCACCACGACCCTCCAGGTCTACGTCTCCCAGCTGCGCAAGCTGCTGCACTCCGCCGACCCCGAGCACGGCCGCGACACCCTGCTGACCCGCCCGCCCGGCTATCTGCTGCGACTGGAACCGGACCGGCTCGACATGACCACGTTCGAGGAACTGCACGCCCGCGGACGCAAGGCGCTGGAGGCGGAGGACTACGCGTCCGCCGCGGAACTGCAGCAGCGGGCCATCGCGCTGTGGCGCGGACCGCTGCTCTCGGACACCCCGCACGGCCCGCTGCTGGGCGGCGCGGCGGTGCGGCTGACCGAGGCCCGGATGACGGCGCTCGACCAGCGGATCCGCGCGGACCTCCAGCTCGGCCGGCACCGCGGGCTCATCGCCGAACTGCAGTCCCTGGCCTCGGAGCACCCGCTGCGCGAGGAGTTCCACGCCCATCTGATGGTGGCGCTGTACCGGACCGGCCGGCAGGCGGAGGCGCTGCGTACGTTCGGACGGGTCCGCCGCACCCTCGTCGACGAGCTGGCCATCGAGCCCGGCCCGCGGCTGCAGCGGCTGCACCGGCGCATCCTGGCCGGGGACGCGGCCCTGCTGAGCTCGGGCGGCAACGGCGGCGCCGTCGTCATCGGAACGGCGACCGGGACCGGGTCCGGCGGTGCGGACGCGGCGACGCCGGGTGTTGCCGAGCAGCCCGCGTTCCAGGCCGTCACCTCGCTGCCCGCCGCGGACGGCGCGTTCACCGGCCGCGACGCGGTGCTCGCGGAGGTGGAGCGGCTGCTGCGCGACGCCCCGGCCGGCACCAGCGTCGCCATCACCGGCAAGTCCGGCGTCGGCAAGACCGCGCTGGCCGTCGAGGCGGCGCACCGCAGCGCCGACGCCTTCCCCGACGGCCGGATCTTCCTCGATCTGGAGCCCGACCCCGGTCGGCCGCTCGGCGCGGCGGACGCGATGACGCGACTGCTGCGCCGCGCGGGAACGCAGGTCACCCTGCCCGCCGAGGCGCAGGACCTCCAGGACGCGCTGCGCCATCTGCTCACCGACCGCCGGATCCTGCTGGTCCTGGACAACGCCACCTCCGAGGCGCAGCTGCGCCCGCTGCTGCCCGCCACCGCGGGCTCCACCGCTCTCATCACCGGGCGCCGGCTGCCCGCCGGACTCGGCGGCGTCCGCCCGGTGGTGCTGAACGCCCTGGACCCGGAGGAGTCGCTGCGGCTCTTCGACGCGCTGGCGGGGCCCGGCCCCGCGGCAGCGGAGCCCGCGGCGGCGGCCGAGATCGTGGAGCTCTGCGGCCATCTGCCGCTCGCCGTGCACATCGCGGCCGCCCAGCTGCGCGCCCGGCCGCACTGGACCGCCGGTTCGCTCGCCGCCCGGCTGCGCGACGAACGCTCCCGGCTGACCGAACTCCAGCTCGGCGACCTCGACGTGCGCGGCACCCTGATGGTCGCCTACCTGGACTCCTCCCCCGCCGCGCAGCGTGCCTTCCGTCTCCTGGGGCTGCTGCCCGCAGGGCCGTTCGGGCTATGGGCGGCCGCCGCGGTCCTCGGTCTGGAGGAGGGCGGGGCCGGCCGGATCGTCGAGAACCTGGTGGACGGGCGGCTGTTGGAGGCGTCCGTGCACGACGGGCTCCGCCAGGGCCGCTACCACTTCCATGAGCTGCTGCGGATCCTCGCCGCAGAACTCCTCGCCGCCGAGGAGACCCCGGAGTCGGCACGCGCCGCCACCGAGCGGATGTGCGAGGCGTACACGCAGGCCGCCGAACGCGCCGATGCGGCGCTCACCCCGCGACCGGTGACCGGACCGGTGGCTGTCCCTGGTCCGGTCACCGACCACCCTCAGGAGTGGTTCGCCCAGGAGCAGCCGGCCCTGGTGCACGCGGTCCGCGCGGCGCACGCCGCCGGGCTGTGGTCCGCCGTGCTGCGTCTCGTCGACGCCATGACCGGTTATCTGGAGGCGCACGCCTCCTGGGCCGACTGGCGGACCACCCACACCTTCGGGCTCGACGCCGCCCGGCACAGCGGCGACCGGGCGGGCGAGGCCCGCATGCTGCGTTCGCTGGGGGACCTCGCCTGGCAGAACCGGCGGCTCGACGAAGCCGCCGACCTGTACACCCGGGCCCGTGACACCGCGGAACTCTGCGACGACCTGTATGAATACGGCCGCGCCCTGGTCGGTCTCGCCGACCTCCACCTGGACAACGGCGACACCGCGGCGGCCGCCGCTCTGCTCGAACCGGCCCTGGCCGCCCTCGCCGCCCCGGCCCGGGCCCGCGGCCGGTACGACGCGCTGCGCGCGCTGGCCCTGCTCGCTCTCGAGGCGGAGGGTCCGGAAGCCGCCCAGGCCCGGTTCACCCAGTGCCTGGACCTCGCCACGGCGCTCAAGGACCGCCGGCTGGAGGCGTACGCCCGCCGTGCGCTGCGGGCGCTGCGTGATCCGGCGCCGGCCGCCGGCAAGCCCACCGACCTCGAAGTGCGCCCCGGCATCTGGCGGCTGCGGGCCCCGGCGCCGCGCCGGTCGCCGCTGCCTGCGCCCGGCCGGCTGGCGGCCCTTACCGCCTGAACCGCACGTCCGGCGCCAGGTTTTAGTTCTGCTTTGGCCGAGGAGCCGACCATGACCGCGTCCTATGAGGGCAGGGGGAACGATGCCGGTATCGCAGCAGGAACGGGAACGGCGGCAGGACCGCCCGCAGGCCGGGCCTGAACGGTTCGGCCCGCGCCGCAGTCTGGTCGGGCGGGAGACGGAAACGGTCGTCCTGGCCGGGCGGTTGCGGGATCCGTCGGTGCGGCTGCTGACCCTGACGGGGCCCGCCGGGGTCGGGAAGAGCCGGCTCGCGGCGGAGGCCGCCGCCGGGGCGGCGGACTTCTTCGACGAGGTGCGGTGGGTGGACCTGGCGCGGAAGGCGCTTCCCGACCGGGTGCCCGAGGGGCACGTCCTGCTCGTCCTGGACGGCTGCGACCAGCCGGACGTTCCTCCGGTCGCCGGGATCGGCGAACTCATCGCGTCCAACGACCGGTTGGTGGTGCTGGCCACCGGCCAGGAGCCGCTGCACGTCTACGGGGAACGGCTGCTGCCCGTCGCACCGCTGCCGGTGCCCGATACGGCCGCGGCGGCGGAGCCCGATGTGCAGGAGGTCCAGGACGTTCCGTCGGTCGCGCTGTTCATCCGGCGGGCCCGGGACGCCGACCCCGGCTTCGCGCTGACGGCGGAGAACGTCGCGGCCGTCGCGGAGATCTGCGCGCTGCTGGAGGGGCTGCCGCTCGCCGTCGAACTGGCCGCCGGGCGGCTGCGGCTGTTCCCGCCGCACGTCCTGCTCGCCCGGCTGCGGCACCGGACCACGATCCTGGCCGGCGGCCCGGTGGACGCACCGGAACGGCACCGGTCGCTGACGGCGCTCGCGCGGTGGAGCTGCCGGCAGCTGGACGCGGAACAGCGCGGGCACCTGGAGCAGCTGGCCGTCTTCGAGCGGGGATTCGGACTGGCGATGCTGGTACGGGTGGGCGCCGAGGACGTGCTGGAGACGCTGATCGACAAGAACCTGCTGACCGTCGTCGACCAGGAGCTGGGCGAGCCCCGGTTCGCCGTCCCCGAGCCGGTGCGGTCGTTCCTGCTCAACGAGCTGGAGCAGGCGGGCGGCACGGACGCGGCCCTGGACCGGCACGCGAGCGAGTACCAGCGGCTGGTGACGGCCACCGAACCGCGGCTGGCCGGCACCGAACAGGAGAAGTGGCTCGGTGTGCTGGCCGCGGAGAGCGGCAACATCAGCGCGGCGCTACGCCGGCTGCGGGCCCGGGGCGAGCGGGAGGCCGTCGCGGCGCTGGTCTCCGCGTGCCGGCAGCCGTGGCTCGTCCAGGGGCGGCTGCGCGAGGGCCTCGACTGGTGCGACGGCCTCGCCGAGGACGGCCCGGGTGACGGCGGCGGGACGCTGCCGGAGCCGGTGCGGGCCCGGCTAGTCGACCTGTCGGGCACCTTCACTGCGGCGCTCGGCGACCCGGACCTGGCGGTTCGGCGGCACCGCCGCGCGCTCGCGCTGTGCAAGCGGCTCGGCGACCGCCGGCAGGGCGCACTGGTGACGGCGCGGATGGGCATGGCGCTGCTGCTGCTGGGCGATCCGTCCGGGGCGCAGGCGGCGCTCGGCCCCGCGCTGGCCACCCTGGAGTCGCTGGGCGCGGCGGGACCCGCCGCCGAGGCCGGCACCGCGCTGGCCGGGGCGCTGCGCGTGCAGGGCGAGACCCGCAAGGGGAAGGAGCTGCTGGACCGCGCGCTCGACGCGTACCGGCGGATCCGCGACCCGCGCGGACTGGCGACCGCGCTGCGCGAGTCCGCGGCCTTCGCCGAGGACGGTGAGGACCTGGACGCGGCGGGCCGGGCGCTGCGCGAGAGCCTGCGGCTGTACGACTCGATCGGCGAGCGCACCGAACTCCCCGCCACCCTGGAGTCGTTCGCGCTGCTGCTGCTCCGCGCCTCCCCCGGCCAGCAGCCGCGCGCCGTCCGGCTGATCGCGGCCGCCGACGCGCTGCGCCGGAGCTTCGGGGGCAGGGTGCCCGACGAGCGGTGGGGGGTGCTGGAGGAGGCGCTGGCGGGGCTGCGGGAGCGGCTGCACTGGACGGGCTTCGCCACCGCGTGGGCCGAGGGGCTGCGGCTGGCGCCCGGCGCGGCCGTGGCGGAGGCGCTGGCGGCGGCCGTGCCCGCCCCGCACGCCGAGCAGGAGAGCCCGGCGGCGCAGCCGCTCACCCCGCGCCAGGTCCAGGTCGCGATGCTCGTCTCGGAGGGTCTGACCAACCGGCAGATAGCCGGTCAGCTCGGCATTTCCGAATGGACGGTGGTCAACCACGTCCGCCAGGTGATGCGCCGGCTCAACTGCACCTCCCGGGTGCAGGTGGCCTGGTCGGTCGGCCGATGGCCGTAACCGTGAACGGAAGTACGGACAGGGACGCGGACCCGGCGGAGCAGGCGACCGGGCACCTGTCCGGGCTGCTGGCCGCCGTCACACCGCCCGAGGAGGTGGCGGCCCGGTTCCGGGCCGCGGGCTGGTGGCGGGACGAGACGTTCCTGCACGACCTGTACCGGACCGCGGCCATGGACCCCGGCCGGCCCGCCATCGTCTCCCAGCGGATCCACCGCCCTGCCGACCGCCGTACGGTCACCGTCAGCTACGCGCAACTGGCGCTCTACGTCGACCGGTTCGCCGCCGCGCTCGACCGTCTCGGGATCGGCGCGGGCGATCCGGTCGCCTTCCAGCTGCCGAGCTGGTGGGAGGCCGCCGCGCTCGCCCTGGCCTGCCTGCGGGTGGGCGCGCTCGCCGTCCCCGTCCTGCCGACCGTGCGTGCGCACGGCCTGGAACGGATCCTGGAGGGCAGCCGGGCGCGGATCTGTGTGGTGCCCGACGTCTGGGAGGGCTTCCCGCACGCGCAGGCCCTCGCCGATCTCGCCCCGGCGCTCCCCTGGCTGCGGCACCGCGTGGTGATCGGTGACGCCGCCGCGACGGGCGCCCTCGACTTCGCCGGGTACTTCCAGCGCACTCCGCACGAACGCGGGCCGCGCGCACGGCGGTTGAGCCTGCGCTCCGACCGGGCGGACCGGATCAGCCTCATGATCACCGTCATGAGCCTGGGCGACGCCTACGCCGCCGCCCTGCACACCCCCAACACCCTGTACGCGAACATCAGCACCCAGCGGGACCCGGCGGGGCCGGGCCGGCGGCCCGGCGAGGTCTTCTACTCGGCGCTGCCGCTCACCTCCCTCGCCTCGCTGCTGTACAGCGTCTGCTGGCCGCTCGCGGTCGGCGGCACCGGTGTCTACCAGGACGTCTGGGATCCGGGCAGCTGCCTCGACCTGATGGCCGCTGCCGGGGTCAACCAGGCGTACGCGGCGCCCGTCTACTGGTCCGAGGTGCTCGCCGCGCAGCAGCACCGCCCCCGCGAGCTCGGCGCCCTGCGCCTGCTGCTCTCCGGCGGGCGCACCAGCACGCCGGCCCAGCTGCTCGCCGATCTGCCGGGCGCGCTGGGCGCCCCGGTCCGCACCGTCTGGGGCGCCCCCGAGCTGGGCATGGGCACGGTGACCCGGGGCGACACCCCGGCCGAGCGCAACGCCGAGAGCGACGGGCGCCCGCTGCCCGGCCTTGAGGTCTCTGTGGTGCCCGCCGAAGGCGTCGGGGACGCGCAGACGTCACAGCTCCGGGTCCGCGGCCCCTCCGTCTGCCTGGCGACGTGGCAGCGCGGCGGCGGACCGGCCCCGCTGATCACCTGGGACCGGGACGAGGGCTGGCTCGACACCGGGGACCTCGCCAAGGCCGACGGCCTCGGCGGCGTCCAGGTCATGCGGCGGGCCGGCGAACGGCTGGGCGGCATCTTCCTGGTGCCGGTGGCCGAGCTGGAGGAGCGGCTGCTGACCCATCCCCGGGTACGCGAGGCCGCGGTGGTCGGCTACGTCGATCCGGAGTACGGCGAGATGCCCTGCGCCGTCGTCGTGCCCACCACCGAGGCGGAGCCGCCCGGTCTGGTCGAGCTCCGGGACCACCTGGCCGGGCGCGGCGTCGCCGCCGCGTTCCTGCCCACCCGGCTGGAGCTGGTCGGTTCGCTGCCCAGGGACGACCGGGGCGAGCTGCGCAAGGAGGGCCTGCGCAGCTGGCTCGCCCGCATCCGGCCGGGCGTCCCCCGCCCGGTCCCGGTCCCCGCGCCCGACGCGTAGGGCCGGTTCACGGTGCGGGGGCCGGGTTACTCCGACAGGCCGGAGATCCGGATCGCGAACGCGGCGAGTTCGTCGCGCCAGCCGGGGGCGAGCGGCGCGGCGTCCACGACGCGGTCGGCACGGGCGACGAGCTGGGAGATGATCCGCTCCGCCGTGTCCCGCTCCTCCGTGCCCAGCAGCACCTCGCGCAGCATCTGCGCGTCCCAGTCGTAACCGGGCCCGCCCTCCAGGAAGCCGCGCAGCCGCCAGGCGGCGTGCAGCGGGCGGGCGTAGTCGCGGTACGAGGCGGCGAGGTCCTGCCGGCCGGCCAGCGCGGCGCCGAGCAGCAGCGGGTGGTGCAGGGCGTACCAGCCCGCCCCGCAGCCCTTGGCGCAGCCCGCGATGCAGCGGCCCGGCCACGGGTCGTCGAGGTACTCCGTCGCACAGGCGGCGTCGGTGTGGGCGCCGATGACGCGTTCGGTGCGCAGCTCGTCCCACAGCTGCCACGCGGCGGCCGGCAGCCGCGACGCGAGCCGGTCCGCGTAGGCGAGCGCCAGGTCCCCCGCGAGCACCGCGGTGCCCTCGCCGAAGCGCCGGGACTCACCGCGCCAGCCGCTGCGCTCGTGCTCGGCGGCATGGCTGACGTGCAGGGTGGGGATGCCGTGCCGCAGCGGGGCGTTGTCGCGGATGTCGCTGCGGATGAGGAAGCAGGTGTCGAGCAGTTCCAGCGCGGCCGCCGCGTCGACGATCGCGGTGGACGTCGGGTCGCCGCCCGCGGCGAGGTAGCCGGTGACGCAGATGACGGGGCGGATCCGGTCGCCGCCCGCCCGCACCAGCTCGGTGATCGAGCCGACCAGGCTCGCCGCCCTCGGGTTCACCGCGTGCCAGCGGTCGAACTCCCCGGCCAGCAGGCCGCGCAGCCGCTCCTCCACCTGGTCGAGCAGTCCGGCACGCAGTTGCCCGGGGACGGATGTCTTCGGCGGCAGAGGATGCGTGGTCATGAGGAGCCTCCCTGGATCGGCTGCTCCGAGCCTTCCGGGGCGGTCGGTGCCGCTCAAGGGCGGTGGCCGGCCGGCCGGCCGAACGGGCGTGCCGCGACTGCCGGAGAGCCCGTTCCCTGCCATCCGCGGGAGCGCCCGGCGGGGGGGTTGCTATGCGCTTGTCATGGCGCCGTGGTCCGGCACAAACCCCGCGCATACCCGGCTTTAGCGCGGTGTCGGTTCATGGGGGTGCTGCTCGACGCGGGCAGACCGGGCACCACGCCCGACCCACAGCACTGCTGCAGGAGGACTCGTGTCCAACAACTCGTCGAACAACAACAGCGACTCGAACAACAGCAACAACAGCTCCAACAACAACGCGAACGCGAACAACAACGCGACCACGAACTTCGCGGACAACAACAACAGCAACATGAACAACAACGACTCGAACAACAACGGCAACAACAACGCCAACACCCCCCGTCTGCAGAGCGTCGTCCCGGCCGACCTCGCGCAGATCCTCGAGGACATCGACGCGGACAACGGCGACGCGTGACACCGCCGGGGCGGTGCGGTCCTGACGACCGCACCGCCCCGCGCACACGCACTTCCCCGCGCACCCGCACCCGCACCGCCCCGCCCCGCCCCGCCATAGCGCGGCACCGTCACCGTCACCGGGAAGGAACCGCGATGAATCGCATCAGGGTCGTCGGGCTCGGCGTCCAGGGGATCGAGCAGCTCACCCTCGCCGGACTGCGCCAGCTGCGGGAAGCCGAAGCGGTGCTCCACCTGGTCGACCCGGCCGTCGACGTCCGCGAACTGACGGACCGGCCCACCGAATCACTGCACGCGCTCCACCTGGCCGGCGTACGCGACCACGACGACT
Source organism: Streptomyces sp. RKAG337 (assembly GCF_023701715.1). Classification (NCBI taxonomy): domain Bacteria; kingdom Bacillati; phylum Actinomycetota; class Actinomycetes; order Kitasatosporales; family Streptomycetaceae; genus Streptomyces; species Streptomyces sp. RKAG337. The sequence goes on from NZ_JAJOZA010000001.1 coordinate 2,325,746, forward strand.
TCGGCCGGCTGCTCGGCCGCATCCTGGACCGGGCGCGGTCCGACGGCGACATCGCCGTCCTGCTGCCCGGCGACCCACGGCTCGGCGTCACGGTCGTCCAGCAGCTCCAGCGGCTGGCCGACGCGGGTGAACTGACCCTGCATGTCGAGCCGGGCGTCTCGCACTTCGCCACCACCGTCAACAACCTGGGGATCGATCCGCTGGAACGCGGCACCCTGGTCGTCGACGCCAATCGCCTGCTGCTCTTCCAGCAGCTGCCGAACCCCGCGTTCAACACCTTCGTCTACCACCTCGGTGGCGCGGACCAGGCGGAACTGCTCCAGCGGCTGCTGCTGCGCGCCTACGACGCCGAGCACCCCGCCTGTCTGGTCGAGGCGGGCCCCGCCGCCGACGGCACCTCCGCCGTCGCCTGGGGCCGGGTCGGCTCGCTGGGCGAACTGCTCGCCAACGTCTTCTTCGCGAGCCCGCTCTACCTCCCGGCCGCCGTCCCGCGCCGTGTCGACCGCGCCGTCCTGGCGCTGCTGACGCCGTTCCGCTCCGAGCCGGCCGAGCCGGCCGCCTGGTGAATGAGCCCCCGGAACACCGCGGTTGACGCACCCGAAGCACGCGTACCCGCCGATGCCGTCTTCCCCGGCGACGCCGCCGCCGTGGCCGCCTACCGGGACCAGCGCCGCCTGCTGCAGAAGGAGGCGGTCCTGGGGCGCGGCGAGCTGATCGAGAGCGTGCTGCGCGGCCGCCGCGCGGCCCTGGCCGGGCTCCGCGCGACCCCCTGGCTGCGCCGGCTGATCGACATCACCCACCGGCAGGTCCGGCAGGTGATGGCGCGCCCCGAGTACGCGGACGTCCTGCCGCTGCGCCGCTCGATGCTGACGTTCCTCGCCGAACTGCCGCTGCCCATCCCGGCCGACAGCGTCATCCTGCGCCACCCCACTCACGCGCCCGCGGCCGAGATCCTGGCCGGCCTGCCGGAGCTGCGGCACCGGCGCGCGGAGGTGACGCGGATCCTGGCCGAGTCCTCGCTCCAGGAGACCGGCACCCCGTTCCGCACGGTGGACGACGACAGCGGGCGCGCGATCGTGCTGGGCCAGGACGCCCCCACGATCGACGCCCTGGCCGGCATCGCCCACGAGCTGGGCCACTGCCTGTACGAACGGGCCCGGCCGGGGCGCTCGGTCCGGTCGCAGTTCGCGTCGGAACGGCTCGCGCACTGCCTGGAGGAGCGGCTGGTCGCCGCGTACCTGCGGGAGCGCGGCAGCCCCGAGGAGTGCCGCGACTGGTGGTCCTACCAGCGCCGGGTGGACGCCCACAATCTGTACTTCTTCCGGCTGGAGCGGGCGCTCATGTACGAACAGCCTGACTCCGTACCGGAGTTGATGCCCGAGTCGACCACGTCGTTCCGCGAGTCGCTGTTCATCCTGCCGGGCTACCAGGTGGTGTACGCCCGCGCGTCACTAGCCCGGCTGCCCGCCCATGGCGGCGCGTAGGCTCACCGGCCGCATGTCCGTCCAGTGCGCCTCGATGTGGTCAAGACAGGCCTGCCGGCCGCTCTCCTCCAGGACGATCCGCCAGCCGGCGGGCACGTCGTTGGCGGCGGGCCACACGGAGTACTGGCCCTCGTCGTTGACCAGTGCCAGATAGGTGGCGTCCGGGTCCTCGAACGGTGTGCTCAACTGCTCGTCCTCTCCCTGGGTACGGGGTGCTGTGACAGGTGGGGGTTGTGGACTTCCAACAAAGGTGCGCGTCAAGGGAGTTCGGCGGTCACGCCATCTCGGTGACGCTGAGCTGAAGGTCCACCGGAAGCTCCTGCCGGCTGCTGATGCTGAGCTTGCGGTAGACCCGCGTCAGGTGCTGCTCGACGGTGCTGACGGTGATGTAGAGCTTCATCGCGATCTCCCGGTTGGTGTGCCCGTGCACCGCGAGCATCGCCACCCGCTTCTCCGAGTCGCTGAGCTTGGCCTCCAGGTCCGCGTAGGCCGCCACCGGCGCCGGGTCCTCCGGCACCCCGCCCGCGGCGCTGTGCCCCGGGAGGGTCTTCTCGCGCAGCGCCTCGGCCCCGCACTCCTGCGCCAGGTGCCAGGCCCGCCGGTTGACCATGTTGGCGCGGGTCGGCTCGCCCAGTTCCTTGAGCACCTGGCCGAGTTCGGCCATGGAACGGGCCAGCTCGTAGCGGTCGCCCGACCGGCGCAGTTCGTCGACGGACTTCGCGAGCAGGATCTGCCGCTCCCTGGGCTCACGCGTCGCGGCGCGCAGCCGCAGCGAGATGCCGGACACCCACGGGTTGGCGGCGTCGCGGGTGGCGAGCTGGTCGGTCACGAAGCGCTCCGCCTGGTGCGCCTCGCCGAGCTGCAGCAACGCCTCGGCCGCGTCGGTGCGCCACGGCAGCAGCAGCGGCCGGTCCAGACCCCAGCGCTTGGTGCGCCGGCCGATGTCCAGGAAGTCGCCGAGCGCCGCGTGGTAGCGGCTGGTCGCCAGGTGGTACTGGCCGCGGGCGCGCAGATAGGGAAGCCCGTGGAAGCTGCCGGCCAGGCCCTCGGGGACCGGCTGGCTGAGCACCCGGGCGGCCGCGTCGTAGTGGCCCATTGCGGTGCGGGCGCGGACCAGCGTCGCCGCCACCCCGCACAGGAAGACGCTGCCGCCGCGTTCCGGCACCAGCTTGAGGGCGAGCGCGGCCCGCTCCTCGGCGCCCTGCAGATCCCCCTGGCGCAGCAGGGCCTCGGCCCACAGCGAGGTGAACAGCGCCTGCCAGCCCGGGGCTTCGCGGCGGGCGGCCTCCTCGCCGATGACCTGGCTCCAGTGCACGGCCCGCTGCGCACCCCCGAGGTGCAGCAGGACCCGCAGGGCCTGCACGATCGGCTCCACGGTGGCGGCCGCGAGCGTCGTGCCGCGCAGGAACAGTTCGGCGTCCTCGGCGGCCGTGCCGTCCTGCACGCCGTCCGGGATCGCCCACAGGGCGGCCGGTGCGACCGCCACCGTGGCGGCGTTGACGCTGGAGTGCGCGGCGGTGGACGGCGGCGAGCCCGCGGCGCGGGTCCGCCCGCCGGCCCAGCGCGGGAAGGCGGACAGCCCGTCCAGCGGATCGTCCCGGTGCCCCGGCAGCTGGCCGCCGGGTCTGCTGCCGAGCGCGGAGCCCAGCGACGAGACCGGTGCCGTGCCGTGCTGCGGGTCGGGCCGCCGGCCCGTGTCGCCGGTCGCGGTCGCGAGCCGGGCGAGCACGTCGCCGGCCTCGTCGATCCGCCCCTGGGCGGCCAGCAGCCGGGCCAGCGGGCCCATCCGGGCCGGGGCGAGCCGGTCGGCGCGCAGCGCGTCCAGCGGTTCGCTGAGATGCCGTTCGGCGGCGCCCGGGTTGGTCCGCCAGGTCACGGCGGCCAGCCGGGTGCGGAACTCGGCGCGCTGTTCGTCGTCGGTGCACCCCTGGTACGCCAGCTCCAGGCAGGCGGCGGCCGGTACGGCCTTGCCGTCGGCGAGCAGTTGCTCGGCCGCCGCCCGCAGGACCGGCACCGCCCAGTCCTCGTCCGCGTGCTGCGCGGCGAGCAGCTGGCCGGCGACGGCCGACGCGGGCATGCCGTACTGGTGCGCCAGCCGGGCGGCCCGCCGGTGCAGTCCGGTGCGGGCGGCCGGATCCATCCGGTCGAGGAGCGAGCGGCGCACCGCGGGGTGCCGGAAGCGGAAGCTCTCCAGGATCCCGGCGGCGTTCAGCGCGGCGACCCCCTGGACCGCCGCGGGAGTGGTGATGCCCAGCAGCTGCGCCGCCAGTTCCGCGGTGCCGGTCCTGCCCAGCACGGCCAGCGCCTCGGCCAGCTGGGTGGTCCGCGGCCCGCAGCGGTACAGGCAGGCCAGGACCGCCTGGGTGAACGCGCCGCCCGCCTCCGGCTCCGGGATCGCACCCGCCGGGGAGTTGCGCCGGGCGACCCGGTACTCCTCGACGAGGGCGCGCAGCAGCAGCGGGTTGCCGCCGCTGACGGTCCAGAAGTGGCCGGCGTGGTCGGCGAGCCGCTCGTCCCCCGCCGTGTCCGGCTGCCCGTCGAGACCCTGGGCGAGCACCTCGGCGACGGCGTACCGGCCGAGCCGCTCCAGCCGGACCCGGGTGAAGTTGGGCTGCCGCAGCAGCTCGGTGCCGAACACCGGGTCGTCGCTGCGCTCGTGCACCGGTTCGGTCAGCACCAGCAGGATCCTGGCGTTGCGGGCCCTGCGGGCCAGTTGCAGCAGATAGCGGCAGGACAGGTCGTCCACCAGATGCAGGTCGTCGACGCAGATCACCACCGGTGTCCGCGTACTGAGGTCATGGACGGCGTCGCTGAACGCCTGCATGGCCTCGATCCTCGACGGGCCCTGGTTCTGCGCCGGTTCCGGGAGTGTCCCGGGCGGCGCGCTGTTGACGAGCTGCCCCAGCACCGCCAGTGGCAGGGCCCGTTCCGCCGCGGATCCCATCGCGCGCAGCACGACGGCGCCGGCCTTCTCGGCCGACTCGGCGACGGTGTCGGCGAGTTCGCTCTTCCCGCAGCCGACCGCGCCTTCGACCAGCACGATCCGGGCATGTCCCGCCATACATCCGGCCAAGGCCGTATCCAGTAGCGCCAGTTCCGCCTCACGGTCGATCAGCACCATCTTCGCCCCACTGTCCCCGTAATCCAGTGCGGTCCGCGCTCCCGCCGGCCGGAATAACCGGCCTTTTTCCCCAGAGGAAGCGCATTGGCACTGGCGAATTGAAACGGAGGATTCTCCCCGTTGAATCAGGAATCCAGTGTAGGCAGGGAACTCGCGTCCCACGGTGGCCGGAAGTTGCCCTGCAGTAAGTACTCCAGCGGCGCGCGAGTGCCCGTCCGACGTGCTATCGGGCGGGGCAGGTCAGAGGGCCGTGGCGGGCTCCGGAAGGATCTGCCGCGGCACGTTCCTGGGGTGGCCGGGAGTGCGCCACTCCCGGGGGTAGCCGACCGACACCTCTTCGAACCGCACCCCGTCGTACCAGGTGGTGCGGGGAATGTGCAGATGCCCGTAGACGACGGCGGCGGCCCGGAATCGGGTGTGCCAGTCCGCCGTCAGCTCGGTTCCGCACCATTGGGCGAATTCGGGATAACGCAGGATATTCGTCGGGTCCCGCACCAGGGGGAAGTGGTTGACGAGGACGGTCCGCAGTTCTGGATCGCAGGCTTCCAGCCGCCGCGCGGTCTCCGCCACCCGGGCCCGGCACCACGCGTCCCGCGACGGGTACGGATCGGGGTGCAGCAGGAACTCGTCGGTGCAGACGATGCCGGCCTCGTAGGCCTGCGCGAGCGACTCCTCCTTCGTGGCCGCGGTGGGCGTGCGGAAGGTGTAGTCGTACAGCAGGAACAGCGGCGCGACGACGACCGGGCCGCCGGGACCGCTCCAGACCGGGTACGGGTCCTCCGGGCTGTGCACGCCCAACGACCGGCAGACCTCCACCAGATGCCGGTAGCGGGCCTCGCCGCGCAACTGCACGGCATCGCCGTGCGGGGTCCACAGGTCATGGTTGCCCGGCGCCCACACGACGTGGGCGAACCGCACGCTCAGCAGTTCCAGGGCCCACTCGACGTCCTCGAGCACCTCGCCCACGTCGCCCGCCACGATCAGCCAGTCCGACGGGTTGTCCGGGCGCAGCTCCTCGAGGATCTTCCGGTTCTCCGGATGCGCGACATGCAGGTCACTGATGCCCAGCAACTTCCCTTGAGACATCCGATGAGGGTAGAACGGCGAAGAGTGGGGAAGAACCCCTATGTCCGGGCAGGCACCCCCTGCCCCCGGCCCGACCGGCCGCCTTGTCATGGCGTGTAGCAACCGCATGGCAAGCCGTCGCGCGCCCATGCCTGCCGACCGGCAGGCCGTCTCCCGGCCCGCTCCCGGATAGCAGCTGGTGGGCATGGATCGGGGCTGTGACCTGCCGTATCACCGCCGCCGGCGCCGCATTCGTTGTCCCGTGACCCCCCGGAACGGCAGCGTGGAAATCGCTCGCCACCCACCGGAGCGAGCAAGCGGCAGACGCCGGCGAGGCGTCGGACGAAACGGGGCTCCCATGATCGCGCAGCTGCTTCCTACCGAGGTCGTCGCCGTGGACGCGACGCTGGACCCGCCCGAGGCGACCCTGTTCCCGGAGGAGGCGGAGCAGATCCGCAACGCGGTGGAGAAGCGGCGGCTGGAATTCACCACGGCGCGCTGGTGCGCCCGCCGCGCCCTGGCCGGGCTCGGCCTGCCGGCGATGCCGATACTCCCCGGCCTCCGCGGCGCGCCGCAGTGGGCCCCGGACGTGGTCGGCAGCATGACGCACTGCAACGGCTACCGTGCGGCGGCCGTGGCCCGTACCAGCGACATGGCGGCGATCGGGATCGACGCCGAGCCCAACGACACCCTCCCGGAGGGCATCCTGGAGTCCATCGCGCTCCCCCAGGAGCGCGGCTGGGTGCGGCAGTTGATGCGGACGACCCCCGAGGTGTGCTGGGACCGGCTGCTGTTCAGCATGAAGGAGTCCGTCTACAAGGCCTGGTTCCCGCTCACCGGCCGGGAGCTGGACTTCGAGGACGCGCTCATCACCGTCAACCCGCTGGCGCGCACCTTCCGCGCGCGGCTGCTGCTGCCGGCATCCGCCCTCAAAGAGGGGGACCCCACGGGTTTCAGCGGACGCTGGTCGGCGGGCGGTGGCGTACTGGTCAGTGCGATCGCGGTTCCGGCGACGGTTCCCGCGACGGTGGGGGCACAGCAGAACGCTCCCTACCAGATGCTGGTAGGGAGCGCTGCGTAAATCAGGCCGAACGACCGGGGATGGTCAGTCCCCCGGGATGGTCAGTCCCACTCGTCGTCATCAGCGTGTACGTGCCCCGTGTTGTAAGCCACAGGAGTGCTGATGGCATCCCCCGCCTGACGTTCCAAGGTCTGCGCCTGCGCCGGGGAGTACCCGACCGCCAGCGCCGCGACCGCACTTGCGACGAGCATCGCCCGTACGGTCACACTCTTCATATTCGCCGAAACCCTCATGTTTCCCCCAAAAGGATCGGTCTCACGGACTTCACTGTGGTGCTGCCGTCACTTGAGGCTCACTAGAGCCACTGTCCGACCCGCACACAATGCCCAGGTTCGAATCCCCGCTCCAAGGCCAACCCGATGGCCTAAGCTTGCATGGCAGCAACTTCACAGCTCACGGGGGAGCGCCACGGATGGCCGGAAGCGGCAATTCCAGTTCGGAGTTCGCCGAGTTGGACGACTTGAGCGCTGCCGCTTACGGGGCCGCCGTCGAGTTCGGACGGTTCGACCGGGCGGACATCGCGGAGCGACTTTCGCTCACCACGCCCGAGGTCGACCGGGTGGAACACGTCCTGCGACTTCTGCACCTTCTGCAGCCGATGCCGGGTGATCCCGACGTGCTGGTTCCGGTGGGACCGGATGTCGCGGCCGCGGATCTGGTGGGATCCGCCGAGCATCAGATCCGGGATCTGCAGCAGGCCGTCACCGATGTGCGGTCGAAGCTGCTGTCGCTGATGCCGCGGTACTTCGAGGGACGCCGGATGCGCAACCGGCTGGAGGCCTTCGACGTCATCAGCGACAAGGACACCATCCAGTCGATGATCAACCACCTGACGCAGCAGTGCCGCAAGGAGCTGCTCACGGTGCAGCCCGGCGGCGCCCGCTCGTCACCGTCGCTGGCGTCGGCCCGGCAGCGCGCGCTGAACACGCTGGACCGGGGGGTGCGGATCCGCACCATCTACCAGCACACGGCCCGCAGCGACCTCGCCACCAGGGCGTATGTCCGGGACATCTCCGCCGAGGGCGCCGAGGTCCGCACCGCGGACGAACTCATCGACCGCATGATCATTTACGATCGGGAGACCGTCTTCCTGCCGGAGCGCAAGTCGGCCTCGAAGACCCCCGGCGCGGCGATCGTCCGCGAACCGACGCTGGTCGCCTTCCTGTGCGCGGTCTTCGAGCACCTGTGGGACGGCGCCACCCCGTTCAACCCCGACAGCCAGTCGACGTCCTCGGGGACCGACGATCTCCGCGCGTCGATCATCCGGCTGATGGCCAAGGGGTACAAGGACGAGATGGTGGCGCGCCGGCTCGGCATGTCGGTCCGCACCTGCCGCCGCCACATATCGGAGATCACCGAACAGCTCGAGGCCACCAGCCGGTTCCAGGCGGGGTTCAACGTCGCGCTGTCCGGAATGCTGGACCAGTTCGGCCTCAAGGAGTGACGACCCCGGGGACAGCGCCCCGGAGAAACGTCACTCCTGCTCATTGAGCGCGGCGGTGATCGCGTCCGCGGCGTCCTGGTCGAGCATGGTCGTGATGTCGGTGTCCAGCACCGCGCCGAAGCCCGCGTCGTACACCGCCGCGCTCACGCAGTAGCCGGTGTCGAGCACGAAGGTGCGGAACGCCCACTCGGACCCGGTCCCGGCCGTGCCGTCCGGGCGCTGCACGCGCACCGGTTTGCCGTCCGGGCCGAACCCGAACTCGCTGAACCGGAACTGCATGCCCTGCCCGATGGCCTTGCTGTACGCCTCCTTGAGGGTCCACAGCCGCACCAGGCTGGGGTTGCGCTGCTCCTCCTCCAGCGAGGCGAGGGTGACCAGTTCGTACGGTGTGCACACATGGCGGCCCAGGCCGCTGCCGTACATCTGCCGGTCGGTCCGCTCGGCGTCCACGCCGATCAGGCCGCGGGTGGTGAGGCCGACCAGCAGCAGGTCCTCGGTGTGGCTGAGGCTGATGTCGATCTGGTCGCAGCCGCGCAGATACGGCCGCCCGGTCGGCCCGTAGGCGAGCTCCAGGTCGTCTGGATCGCCGTTGAGCACCGCGCCGGCCGCGAACTTCAGCAGGATCCGCGAGGCCGCGTAGCGGCTGCGGACGGCGGGGTGGGCGAGGTCGAGATAGCGGGACCAGTCCCGGCCGAGCAGCGCGCGCAGTTCGTCGCCCTCGGGCAGGTCCGGCTGCAGATCGGCCAGCTGGGCGTAGATCAGCGCGGTTCCGTAGGCCGTCAGGTCGGCACGGACCCTGTCCCAGGCGGCACCCCTCGCGCCCACCTCGACCGGCTCGCCGAGGGGTGGGCCGAGAGTGGAGTTCCCGGGGACGGTCATCCTTGCTCCTCCAGACGGTGGTTCAACAGCGGTGGGTGTTCCAGGTGCGCGGTGGCGCGGGTCTCACGGCGCGGCGGCTCTCGCGCCGCCGGCGACCAGCGAGTGGATCTGCTGGAAGGTACGGGCCTCCAGGACCTGCCGGACCGGGATCCGGCGCCCGGTCTCGTCCTCCAGCAGCGACACCAGCCGGAGCAGGTGCAGCGAGTCCCAGCCCTCGACGTCCGCGAGGTCGGTGTACGCGTCCCGGTCCGACAGTTCCAGGCCCAGTTCGGTGCGCAGCAGCCGTAGAAAGCCGCCCAGGTCATCGATGCCGCTCATCGGCGGTCCCCTCCCGGTCCGTCGTGTCCATCGTTCGGGTCGTGCTCGTCGAGTCGTTCGAGCCGTGCGTCGATCGTGAGGTGGTCCGGCACCGGCGGGACCGTTCGCAGGTCATGACGCAGCAGTACACCGCCGCCGTTGCCGTCCTCCCCCAACTCGTCGAACACCTCCTCGAAGCCGAGCGAGGGATAGAAGTCCCGTACCCGGTGGTTCTTCGCGGTCGGCCGGTACCGCGCGTGCACCGCGGTGAGCCCGGCGTCCCGCGCCCGCTCCAGCAGAACGGCGACGCAGCCCTGCTCGATGCCCCTTGCCAGAACGCGGCAGCTCAACCAGATGTTGTCCAGATGAAGTCCGTCGGCCGCGCGATGGCCGAGTACCGCCCCGACGAGCCCGTTGTCGCCGAAACGGTCGGTCGCGCGCGCCGCGAGCACCAGTTGCCGCGGATCGGCGGCCCGTGCCTCCAGGTCCGCCGGCGCCAGCCGCAGTCCGGTGAGGTTGAACTGGTTGGTGCGCTGGGTGAGCTGGGCGAGCCGGGCGAACTCGTGCGGCAGGGGCGCGCTCAGCTGCACAGCCACCTTGAGCTCGCGCAGGAACTCCGCGTGCGAGCCGCTGCCCTCGCGCAGCTCCCGGCGCTCGCGCTCCACCCGGTACTGCCCGGTCCTGGCCCGGTCCTCGTCCGTCAGCCGGGGCGTGTCGAACCAGCCGTCCGCCAGCAGCCGCGTCACATGCAGCGCGGGTTCGTCGTCGAGCGGGACGACGGAGACCTGCGGGGCGCCGTGCCGCACCTGGGCGCGTTCGGCCGGCGAGTCGTCGGCGAGGACGAGGGAGTCGAGGCCGATGCCGAGCCGGTCGGCGATATCGGCGACATTGCCGTCCTTGGGCAGCCAGTTGGCGTTGACCTGCACGAAGTCCGTCTCACGCAGCACCATGTCGGGGTGGTCGCGGAGCACGGCGAGCACCGGCTCCGCATCGTTCTTGCTGCTCACCGCGAGCAGCACGCCCTGCGAGCCGAGCTGCTTGACGGTCCGCTGGAACGCCCCGAACGCCTCTCCGCGCAGTGTGCCCGCCGCCGCGATCCCGTCCGCCCCCGCGTCCCCCAGGACGCCGTCCCAGAGCGTGTCGTCCAGGTCGAGCACCAGGCACTTCTTCGTCATCCCGCGCAGCGACCTGGCGAGGTGCGCGGCCTCCCGGGCGTAGGCGGCGAGCAGCGGCGCGGTGTACTGGGCCTTGGCGTAGCCGGCCAGCCGGGGATCCGAGACGGGGCCGGTCTCGGCGATCAGCGGGTCGAGGTCGATGACGGCCAGGCCGGGGAAGCGCTCGGTCAGCCGCAGCAGCGTGGCATTGAACTCCCGCCACACCGAACCGAGTTGGGCCCGCGAGCGGTGGTCGACGAGCTGATGGGTGTGGCGGCGCAGCAGCGGCAGGGTGTTGAGCACCAGCGTGCCGCCGGTCCCGTCCGCCGTCCCGGCCGGCCGGGCGTGCTCGGCGGCCAGGCCGGTGAGCCGCTCCAGTACGTCGTCGGCGGCGCGGGACAGCGCGGCGACGTCCCAGGGCAGCGGCACCTCGGAGAAGACGGTCTCGGCGTCGAGCAGGCACAGCGAGAGGTCGGCCCCCAGACCGTGGAAGAGCCCCTGCTCGGAGGTCAGATCGTGCAGATAGGCGCCGTGGTCGCCGAGCACGGGCCGCAGCAGCAGCCCGTGCCGGGCCAGTTCCGCGGTGAGCGGGTCGACGAGCTGGGCCACGGTGGACTGGCCGGTGACGGCGACGGTGACGACAGGGGTGCCCGGATGGGCGGCCAGGACGGCGGCGCGGTCGAGGCCGGCGAGCAGCCGGCCGGCCCGCGGCAGATCGGCGGCCGCGGACGTGCCGGGGTCGTCGGTGAGCTCCGCGAGCAGCGGGGCGACCCGGTCGTACTCCGCCTCCAGCCGCCCGAGTGCCTTGAGCTCGCGCAGCCGTTCCAGTCCTGTTGTCATGTAACGCAATCCGTCCTTCTCCGACCTTCTCAGACCTTCTCCAGAGCGAGCCCGGTCTTGATCCACTTGCTGGACTCCACCGCGATGGCGAGCGCCCGCTGGCCGACCCGCAGTTCGGGCAGCAGTCGTTCGATCTGCTGGAAGGGCAGGGCGTTGCCGGTGTTGCCGGTGTCGGAGACACAGCTGATCTCGCGGGCGCCCGGCACCGCCAGGTGCTCCACGATGCGCTGGGTCATCCGGGTGGACAGCTGCGGCGGCAGCAGGAAGTCGAGGTCGCCGACGCCCCAGTCCAGCAGGCCCAGGAGGTCCCAGAGGATCTCCACGGCCATGACGGGGACGCTCTCCTCGATCTCCTTGTAGTCCTCGGAGATCATCTGGCGTTCGGTGTGCCGGTCGGTGATCCCGTACCAGTCGATGATCTGGCCGGGCGGCCGGCCGAGCCCGGCGAAGCGGTTGAGCACCCCGCGCAGCGCGACCCGTTCACCGGCCGGCTCCGCGGTGAGGACGGCGGCGCCCGCGCCGTCCCCGAACAGCACGTAGTTCACCAGCTCCTCGGTGGGCATCCGGCTCAGGTCGCGGCGCAGGTCGAGATGGCGGTTGGTGACGTCCCCGCCGATCACCAGCCCCGCGCCGCAGCCGCCGGCGATCAGCGAACGTCCCAGGTCGATGGCCTGCACCGCGCCGGAGCAGCCGGCCTGGAGCTGGTACGCGGGCAGGTAGTTGAGCCCGAGCCGGTCGGCGACCCGGGCGGCGGTGGTCGGCAGCAGGGTGTCGGGGGTCGCGGTGGCGAGGACGAGGAACTCGATGTCGGAGGGGTCGAGACCGGCACCGGTGATGGCCAGGTCCCCGGCCTCCGCGCACAGGTCGGTGAGGCTCTGGTGGACCTCGCCGGTCGCCAGGTCCCAGGCGAAGTGCCGGGTCCTGGTGCCGACGAAGATGTCGATCCACTCCTCGCTCACGCTGAGCAGCTTCCCCAGGGTGCTGTTGTCCACCGGCGCCCCGGGCAGCGCTGTACCGGTGGAGGCGAGGTACGCCGTCGTCCCGGTCATGGCGTACGCACGCTGACGCACTCGGTCAGGAACTCCGCCAGCGAGCCGACGGACCGCAGCGCGGGCAGGAGTTGCTGGACGGAGATCTCGCCGGCGCTCGACAGCCGCGCCTCGATCCGGTCCTTGAGCTGCATGATCATCACCGAGTCGAATCCCAGGTCCTCGTAGAAGCGTGCCGCGGCCACCACCTGCTCCAGCGGATAGCCGCCGACCTCCGCGACCGCCTCGACGACGGCGGCCAGCACCGGGTCCCGTTCCTGCGACAGGGCGTCCAGCCGGGCGGGCGGGGTGTCCGCCGGCTCGGCGAACTCGGTCGGGAGCGCGGCCGGGGGGCCCAGCGCGAGCGCGGGCTCCACCCGGCGTACGGGGGTCCGATCGCTCCTGGTGGTCTTCTCCGACGGCTCGGCCGGCCGGTTCCAGAAGCGGTGCCGGTCGGAGAACACATAGGGCCGCAGCCGTTCGGCCGTGCGCTGCCGCGGTGCGTAGAGCGCGTCCCACTCCGGGTCCAGCCCGGCCCGGTAGAGCGCGGCGACCAGCTCGGCGAGGTCCCGGCCGGACGCCTCGGCGCCCGGCGCCGGGTGCAGGAACTCGATGTCCCCGCGCAGCCCGGCCCGTCCCGCCAGCGGCAGCAGCTGCGGCTTGGGGCCGATCTCGATCAGATGGGTGGGCGCCAGCGCCTCGTTGAGCGCGCCCAGCGCGGACGAGAACAGCACCGGCTCGGCCGCCTGGCCGGTCCAGTACGCACCGTCCATCGGCTCGTCACGCAGCATCCGGCCGTAACGGGTGGAGGCCAGCGGCACCTGCGGCGGCGCGGCGGCGACGGTGCCGGCCGTCTCCGCGAACCGGGTCAGCGCCGGGGCCATCAGCGGCGAGTGGAAGGCGTGCGAGACCGGTACGGCCCGGGTCCGCACCCCCCGCGAACGCAGGATCTCCGTGATCCGCTCCAGCGCCTGCACGGCGCCGGACAGCACCACGTCGGCGGGCCCGTTGACCGCGCCGAGGCCGACCTGAGGCTCGTCGTCGAGCAGGCTCCGCAGCTCGGCGGGGCTCGCGTTGACCGCCAGCATGCCGCCGCCCGCGGGCAGTTCCTGCATCAGCGCGCCGCGGACGGCCACCAGCCGGGCCGCCTCGTCCAGGCTCAGCACCCCGGCGAGCACCGCCGCCGGGTACTCGCCGATGCTGTGGCCGAGCACGGCGGCGGGCCGGACGCCGAGTTCCGTGAGGGTACGGGCCAGGGCGTAGCCGACCGCGAACAGGGCGGGCTGCGCGTTGCCGGTCTCGTGAATGCGCTGCTCACCACCCAGGATCAGATCGCGGACGGAGCCTCCGGTGTGCGGGGCGAGGGCCGCGTCGGCCTCGTCGAGAAAGTGCCGGTACACGGCGGAGTCACGGTGGAGCCCGGCGGTCATGGCCGGGAACTGGCTGCCCTGGCCGGTGAAGAGGAACGCCACCACGGGACGGCTCCACGGCCGGTGCGCGACCCCGGCCGGCTGGTCCTGACCGGCGGCCTGCCGCAGCCCCGCGGCGAGTTCCGCGGTGTCGCGGGCGGTGAGGGCGAAGCGGAACGGCAGCCCGGTCTTGATCCGGTTGCTGTTCCAGCACAGCGCCGCCGCCTCGCCGCGCGGCCGCTTCGCGACGGCCTCCGCCTGGTCCGCGAGATTGCGGCGCAGCGCTTCCGGGGTGTCGCCGGTGAGGGTGAAGACACCGGCCGCGCCGCCGGCCGTGTCCCGCCGGACGGCGGATCCGGCGGCCTTGTTCCTGGTCCTGGGCGCGGTGGCGAGCACCGCGTGCGCGTTGGTGCCGCCCATGCCGAAGCTGCTCACCCCGGCCACGGCCTCGCCGGGCGGCAGCCGCAGCGGCGACTTCAGAAGCCGCAACCCGCGCTCCGCGAGCCGCAGCTGCGGGTTCTCGCGGTCCGCGAACCGGCTGGCCGGCACGATCCGGTGGTGCAGCGCCAGCGCCGCCTTGATCAGCCCCGCGATGCCGGCCGCGCCCTCGGTGTGCCCGAGGTTGCCCTTCACGGAGCCGATCGCGCACGGTTCGGCGCGCTCCACACCGTGCACCGTGCCCAGCGCCGCGCATTCGATGGCGTCGCCCAGCACCGTGCCGGTGCCGTGCGCCTCGATGAACGAGACCTGCTCCGGGGTGACGCCGGCCCGCCGGTACGCGGCCTCCACGACCTTCTGCTGCGACCAGCGGTTGGGGGCGGTGACGCCGTTGCTGCGGCCGTCCTGGTTCACGGCGGTGCCGCGGATCACCGCGTAGATCCGCTGCCCGTCGGCGAGCGCGTCCGCGGTCCTGCGCAGCACGACCAGGCCGACGCCGTCACTGCGCGCGATGCCGTCGGCGTCCGCGCTGAACGGACGGCAGCGGCCGTCGGACGAGGCCAGCCCGAGCTGGGTGTAGACGATGCCGAGCGCCGGGGACAGCACCAGGTTCACCCCGCCGGCCAGCGCCGTGTCGCACTCGCCGGACAGCAGCGCGTTGGCGGCCAGGTGCACGGCGACCAGCGACGAGGAGCAGGCGGTGTCGACCGCGAGGCTCGGCCCGGTGAGGTTCAGGTGGTACGAGATCCGGTTGGCGGTCATCCCCGCGCTGCTGCCCGCGCCCAGCTGCGGGGTGATCTCCGTGTGGTCGCCCATCCGCAGCCGGCCCCACTCGCCGCCCATCACCCCGACGAAGACACCGGCGTCCGTGCCGGCCAGCGCGCCCGGGGCCCGCCCGGAGTCCTCCAGGGCGCGCCAGGCGCACTGCAGCAGCAGCCGGTGCTGCGGGTCCATCGCGGCGGCCTCGCGCGGCGCCACCGAGAAGAAGTCGTTGTCGAAGGCGTCCGCGTCGTCGATGAAGCCGCCGCGCGTCATCTCCGAGTGCACGCCGCCGGGCTCCCGCGAGGCGTAGTCGCGGGGGTTCCAGCGCTGCTCGGGAATGTCGCCGACGGCGTCGCCGCCGCGCATCAGCAGGTCCCAGTACGCGTCGCCGCCCGGCGCTCCGGGGAACGCGCAGTCGAGCCCGACGATGGCGATGGAGTCCATCAGCGGTTGTCCTCCGCGACCCGTGGGATCTCCACTGCCATGTACCCGACGAGGCTCTGGACCGTCGGGTGGTCCCAGAGCAGCGTGGGCTCCACGTACAGCCCGAACTGGTCCTCCAGGTCGCCGCACAGGCTCAGCGCGGCCACCGAGTCCATGCCGAACTCGGCCAGCGGCACCGTCGGGTCGATGCTGTCGGCCGGCCGGTTGAGGTAGAGCGCGAGCCGGTCGAGCAACCAGCCACGGTGCAGGTTGTCGGCGAGCACAGCACTGTGCCGGGTCGTCGGAGCGGTCATCGCTGGACTCCTTGGGTACGCGTCAGGCCCATGAACCGTCAGCCGGGAATGGGAGTGTTGTAGAGGTCGTAGCTGCGCTGGGCGCTGAAACGGACGTGGACTTCGTGCCGGAGCCGGGTCTCGCACTCCCCCGGCAGATCGGGGACCTTGGCGCCCAGCCGCCGCGCGATGCGGTGCAGGGCCGCGGCCGCCCAGGCCGGGTCGGCCAGGAACGGGTCGGAGCCGTCCTGGTTGTGCCGCCACACCCCGAGCACGGCGGACGCAGCGAGCAGCAGCGCGTACCGGTCCATCAGGGCGAACGAGGCAGGACCCACCGGGGTGGTGCGGTCCGCGGGCTCCAGGGCCAGGACCCGGTCGCGCAGATCGCGGAACTCCTCCACCAGCTGCCCGGCCAGTCCGCGCAGCGCCCGCTCCACCGGGCTGCGGCCCGGAATCGCGGCGGCGACCGACAGCAGCGAGGCGCTGAGGCTGTCACGGCCGCAGGCCAGGCTGAGCGACTCGGTGCGCAGCGGCGGCAGTTCGGCGCGCGGCCGGAACAGCCCGGCGGGCGCGTCGTCCTCGACGAACCAGGACTGCCGCGCCAGCCGGTGCAGCTGCGGGATGACGGTGGCCTGGCAGGCGACCGAGCCGGCGTGCCCGAGGCTGAGCACCGGCACGTCCCTGACGTGCTTCTGGAAGATGCCCAGCGTGCCCTCGCGGGTGTAGAACCCGGCGCCGAGCACGATCGACAGGTCGTACATCGTCTCGGTGAGGATCCGCGGCAGCAGGTACTTCAGCGCCGCTGAGTACACACTGGTCTGCGTCGGCAGCAGATGGATCGCGCGCATCGCGACGAGCGCCAGGCTGTCGTACAGCAGCAGGTTGACGAAGGCGCCGGTCGCGGCGGCGTCCGTGCGCTGCGAGTCGGAACGGGCGCCGCCCCAGCCGCCGCCGCGGTGCTCGTGGTCGAAGCGGACCGCCGTGCGCAGGCTGGTGTCCACGGCCGCGAGCGCGGTAGCGGCGATGACGGTACGGCTGATCTGGAAGGACCGCAGCGCCGTCTCGATGCCGCTGCCGACCGGCCCGAGCAGCGCGGACTCCGGCACCGGGCAGTCGTCGAACTCCAGCCCGGCGAAGGCGTTGCCGCGCAGTCCGACCGGCATCTGGTGCGGCACGATCCTGGAGCGGTCCGCGGGCAGCTCACCGGGGTTCAGCAGCAGCACCGAGTGGCTGCGGCTGCCGGGCGCCGGATCGGTGCGGCAGAACAGCACCAGGGCTTCCGACCGGGCCAGGTTGTTGATCACCGGCTTGCCGCCGCTGAGCAGGAACCCGCCGCCGTCCGCCCGCCGTGCCGCGACCTGGCTGCGGACCAGCTGGTTGCTGTGCGCCGTCTCGTGCTGCGCGATGGCCGCCTTCGCGCCGCGCAGCATCGAGCCGGCGAGCCACTCCTGCTGCTCGTCGCTGCCCGCCATCCAGACGTCGGAGGCGGCCATGTACGACATCATCCCGTAGCTCATGCCGAGCCCGACGTCCCGGCGGAAGACCGGGCGCATGACGCGGACCAGGGTGTCGATGGAGTCCAGCCGGCCGCCGAGCCTGCTGGGGACGAACTCCCGGTTCATCCCGAAGTCGTCGAGCAGCCCCTCGCCCCGGCTGAACGGCACCGCGGCCCGGTCGGCGTTCAGCACCGCCTGGTAGCCGCAGGGGTTGCCGGGGTCGGTGGGGTCGCCGAGCAGCGCCTCCAGCTCGGCGACGCGCGCCTGCACCGCAGCCTCACGCTGCTGCGGTGCGGGCGTCTCGGCGAGGGCGGCGGGACCGCCGGTCGTGGGCCTGGTCACCACGGCCTGCCTCTCCCGCCGGCCGGTTCCGGTTGCAGCAGGTCCTCGCCGAGCAGGGTGTCGCGGGCCCGCACCACGGCGTGCACGGCCGGGTCCAGCGCCTCGTACTCGCCGCGCAGTTCACCGTCGAGGAAGAGCTGCCGCATCAGGGTGCGCTGCACCTTGCCGCTGGTGGTCCTGCGGACCGTTCCCGGCCGCACCAGCAGGACGTTGCCCGCCGGGATGTTGAAGTCCTGGCCGATCATCGCCTGCACCTGCTGGGCCAGCGCCCGCAGGCTCGCCGCGCTCGCGCCCTCGCCCTTGACCTCCTGCACCACCACCAGCTGCTCGCGCCCGGCCTCGACACTGAAGGCCGCTCCGGCGCCGTGGGCGAGCGCCGGGCTGATGGCGCGCACCGCGAACTCGACGTCCTGCGGATACACGTTCCGCCCGTTGATGATGATCACTTCCTTGAGGCGGCCGGTGACGAACAGCTCGCCGTCCTCCAGCACGCCCAGGTCCCCGGTGCGCAGGAACCCGGTCTCGCCGTCGTTCAGGGTGCCGTGGAAGGTCGCGTCGGACTCCTCCGGCCGCTGCCAGTAGCCCTGGGCGACGCTGTCGCCGCGCAGCCAGATCTCGCCGACGGCGCCGGCCGGCAGCTCCCGGTAGCCGGCCGGGTCCACGATCCGTACGTCGAAGTCGGTGACGTGCCCGCTGCTGACGAGGGTCCGCTGCGGCCGGCCGGGCTCGGCCGCCGCCAGCTGATCGCGCTCCAGGGCCTTGGTGTCCGCCTGCTTCTCGGTGAACGGGGCGTCGGGGACGCCGCCGGACACGATGAGGGTCGCCTCGGCCAGCCCGTAGCAGGGGTACAGCGCCTGGGGCCGCAGCCCGGCGGGGGCGAAGCGCTCGGCGAACGCCTTGAGGGTGTCCGCGCGGACCGGCTCGGCGCCGTTGAGCGCGAGCCGCCAGCGGGACAGGTCGAGCGCCTCGATCTGCTCGTCGGTGACGCGGCGCAGGCACAGCTCGAAGCAGAAGTTGGGTCCGCCGCCCGCGGTCACGCCGTACTCGTCGATCGCCTGCAGCCAGCGCACCGGCCGCTTGATGAAGGAGGTCGGCGACATCTGCACGGAGGAGCTGCCCAGCCACAGCGGGTGCAGCAGATGGGCGATGAAGCCCATGTCGTGGAAGTGCGGCAGCCAGCCGCCGAACCGGTCCTCCGGCGTGGTGCCCAGGGACCGGCCGATGGCCGCCTCGTTGGCCATCAGGTTGCGGTGCGAGACCATGACGCCGCGCGGGTCGGAGACCGAGCCCGAGGTGTACTGCAGGAACGCCAGGTCGTCGGGGCGGGCCGCGACGGGCTGCCAGGCGGCCGGGTCGCCGAAGCCGGTGTTGTCCGTGGCCAGGCAGACCACGTCCTCGCGGCGGGCCCGGGAGAGCCACAGCGCGATGTCCGGCGCGTTGGCCCGGTCGGTGAGCACCAGCTTCGCTCCGGAGTCCCGGATCACCGCCGAGGTACGGCTCAGCCGCTTCTCCTGGCCTGCGTCACCGGGCAGCGGCGCCGGCACGGCCACCGCTCCGGCGTACAGGCAGCCGATGAACGCCTTCAGGAACTCGGCCGTCGTCGGGTACAGGAGCAGCACCGGCTGCCCCTCCACGCCGTGCAGCTGCAGGACGGAGGCGATCCGCCGCGCTTCCCGGTCCAGCTCCCCGTAGGTCAGATGCTCGGCCGCCATGGCCGGTCCCGCGTCCCGGAGGAAGACATGGGCGTCCGCGTCGGCGAGCTCCGCGGCCCGTTCCAGGACAAGCTCGGTGAAAGTGGCGAAGCCTGACAATGACATCCCCTCGACATCCCCTCGCGGCGCAGCCACCGGTCCACTGACGGACCGGCGTGGAACGGGTCCCGCACATGTCGTTGGAGGATCGGTCGAACGGCTAAAGCAGCGGTTGCGCGAACCGGTTGACACGGCCGACCAGCGGCCAAGAGGATGGAATTCAGGTGGGTGACGTGCGTCACCGATCGTGCGGAGCGAACCCCGGCAGCCCCTGGAGGGGCCCGTGCACAGCCCGGCATTCCGGACAGCGTTCGACCACCCTCACCCGCGGGGCCCGGCCACGGCCGCCCGGCGGCGATCCGCGACCGCGATGACCGGCCATCTCCGCACAGCGGGCCGCTGGCATATGGCACAACCGTTGCTAAAGTCGCCTCTGGGTGAGGGGGTAGCCATGGCTGTGACTGTTCGAGGTGGGGCGGCGGAATCCGACGATGTCGGTCTTGCCCTGTACCAGGCATTGCGTGATCAGGGGTCGTGCCCGCCGGCGACGGCCGCGGCACGACTGGGTCTCACCGCCACCGAGGCGGCGGTCGGCTGGGCGGAGCTCCGTGAACTGGGGCTGATTCGCGCCGGACGCAGCCCGGAGGAGGTCGACCCGGTGGATCCGGACACCGCGCTGATCAGCCTGCTGGACCGGCAGCGGGCCGCACTGCAGGCGCAGCGTGAAGAGCTCACGGCGATCGTCAGAGCGTCGGAGTCCCTGATGGAGCGCTACCGGCCCGCCGTACAGCGGGACGCGGCCAAGGTCGAGGTGGAGATCATCACCGGCGACGGCCGCAAGCGGCAGATGGTCGGCGACTACTACGCCACCCTCACCACCCGCTCGCGCTCCATGCATCCGGGGCCGCTGCCGCCGGCCGAGGTACTGGCCGAGTCCCTCCAGGGCGACGCCGACATGGTCAAACGCGGTATCCGGGTACAGGCGATCTACACCCAGGGCATCAATTCGGCGCCCCGGCAGCGCAAGTACCTCTCCGAACTGGCCTCCGCGGGTGTGGAGGTGCGGCTGGCGCCCCAGGTCCCGCTGGACCTGAGCATCGGCGACATGCACACCGCGATGCTCGCGGCCAACCCCGACAACCCGTCGGAGGCCGCGCTCCTCGTCCGCGGTACGGCTCTGGTCCGTACCTACAGCGCCCTCTACGAGGACTGCTGGTTGCGCTCGGTGCCGTACTCGACCAAAGTGGCTGACCGGTTCGACTCCGCGAGCGAGCTGACCGAGCAGCACCGCACCGCCATGCGCCTCCTGGCCAACGGACTCACCGATGAGCGGATCGCCAGGAAACTGGGCATCTCACTCCGTACGGTGAGCCGCCTGGTCTCCGAGGTCATGAGATACCTGCAGGCCGAGAGCCGGTTCCAGGCCGGGGTACTCGCCGTGACTCATGGGTTCATCTGACCTCATGACCTTCCGATTCGCGCCATTGCGCACTTACGCACCTGCCCTAACTGGCCACTTGCCGTCCATTTTTGGCACCCTGGCATTGCTACAAGGGCATCCCGAACCCGTGAGCAACTTCCTGCCTTCCCAGACAAGGATCACGATGTCGAGCATGCAGCACCTGACCAAGGTCACAGCGGTCGCAGCCCTGGTGCTCGCCCTTTCTTCAGTCGGCGCCACCGCCATGGCCGCGACGCACGACTCCGCCGTGGGGTCGCAGCGCACGCCAGAGAGCGCCAACCCGGCTGTGTGGGTTCCGGCAGCCGCGCCGGATGTGTGGGTTCCCGCGTCGGCCACCGCCTGACAACAGACCTTCCCCCCTCCCCCACAGCGCTGTACGGTTCGCGGCTATGCCGCGGGCCGTACAGCGTTTTCTGCGTCCAGGCGCGTTTCGGCCAGAGCAACAGCGATTTTCAGCCATATCGCCCGGGGGGCGCTCGCAAGGCGGCCCGGAAGACCGCTCGGAGGCGTGGATACGCGGGTGGCGGAGTACGGCGCGACACAAGGGTGCCTTTTCAGCCATGAGGGGCCGTTCTCGGCCAACCGGCACCGAATCTTTTCAGCCGTTCTCACCGGCCGCTCACGGACCGTCTCCGGCCCGTGCCCGCTCGGTGGGGGCCGGCCCCGCGCTCAGCCCGTGAGGCGGTCGCGGCCCAGCGTGCGCAGCACGTCCTCCTGGGCGTAGAAGACCTGCCGACCGTCGCGCTTACGCCGCCACTGGTGCTCATTGGCGAGCCAGTAGACCGTGCCTGCGGGTATCCGCCAGGCCGAGGAGATCTCACGGGCGCTGAGCCCGGGCGGGACCCCGTCACAGGCCCGGCCCCGGTACAGGGCGCGCCAGCGCTCCGGCGGCCAGACGTGGGCGCGGTCCGTATCGCACTCCACAGCCGGGGGAAGCGTGGAGCCGGGTTCACGGACGACGGCGGTGAGGCGGCCGGGGCAGGACTGCACGATGCAGGGACCGACGGGGATACGGCGCTCCAGCCGGGGCCGGGCGATCTTCATACAGCGGCGGACGAGTGCGTCGACCTCCGCCGCGGCGTCCTCGGCCGCGGGGTGAACGGCCAGCCACGCCAGATGGCGTCGTAGGAATGCGGCGAGGGCCGGCACCGTCCGCAGGGGGAGGCGGACGGTGCGGCCCTCGACTATCAGATCGGCCCAGGAGGCGAGGGTGCCTCGGATGTCGGCGCGCGCATCGACAGCCGGCCCGTTCAGCGGGATGCCGGGCCGGCCACCTGCGGTGACACGGTCGCCACCGTCCACAGCCGGAACGAGCGCAGCCTCCAACTCGCCATATACCCGGGGAAGCAAGGCGAGTTGCCGATCCAACCGCTCCTGGCAGGGGAGGCACAGCGCAGGATCCGTGTCCACGCATAGATGCCCGGTACGGAATTCGCTCTCCTGCACTCCGCTGTCCCTTCCTCGCCGAGGCGGTAAGAAGAGAAAAGCAGGAGAGCGACCACCCCGACAATGAGTTCCAACCTGCCGGATCGCGCCATGGCGTGGCCCCGCCCTTAGGGGACACGGGGCGATCTTGCGAGGTCAGGCGGGCAGCACGGCTTCGATGGCTTCGACCAGCTCAGCGGCCTCGGGCTCGGTGCGCGGCCGGAACCTGCCCGCCACCTCGCCGTCCGGGCCGATCAGGAACTTCTCGAAGTTCCACTGCACGTCCCCGGCCTCGCCCTCGGCGTCCTTCGCCTGCGTCAGCTCGGTGTACAGCGGGTGCCGCTCCTCGCCGTTGACGTCGGCCTTCTCCAGGAGCGGGAAGCTCACACCGTAGCTGGTGGAGCAGAAGGTCTGGATCTCCTCCGCGCTGCCGGGCTCCTGGCCGGCGAACTGGTTGCTGGGCACACCGAGCACGGTGAAGCCGCGCTCCGCGTACCGCTGCTGCAGCCGCTCCAGGCCCTCGTACTGCGGGGTGAGACCGCACTTGGAGGCGACGTTGACGATGAGCAGCGCCTTGCCGCGCTGGTCCGCCAGCGAGGCGGGCTCGCCGGACAGGGTGCGCAGCGGGATGTCGTACAGGCTCACAGGGGTCTCCTACTTGTCCTTGACTACTTGTCCTTGACGGTGATGCCGAGGGTCTGGGCGAGGGCCGGGGCCAGGTCGAAGAGCTGGAGGGTGGTGATGAGGGCACCCTTGAGCGATTCATGGCCGTCGGCGAGTTCGAGGGTGGTGGCGCCGCGCAGATCGGTCTTCTTCAGCGTGGCGCGGGCGAGGTGGACGCGCTCCAGCCGGGTGCCGGGGAAGCTTACCCCGGTCAGCTTGGCGCCGCCGAGGTCCACGTCCCGCAGCACGCAGTCCTCGAAGACCACGTCGTGCAGCGTGCTGGCCCGCAGGTTCACCGAGTCGAACTTGCACTGGCGGAACACGACGCGCCGCAGCACCGAGCCGTACGCCTCGATGCCCGCCAGCGCGCACGCGGTGAAGGCGGTGTCGAGCCAGGAGGACTCGGCGAGCGCGGTGCCGGTGAAGCGGGTGGCGTGCGCCCAGACGTCGTTGAAACGGGCGCCGCGCAGCGGGGTGCCGGTGAAGCCGCAGTCCGTGATGGCGCACTCGAGGAAGTGCACCCCCGAGGCCTTCTCGTCCTCGAAGGTGAGCCGGTCGAAGTGCACCGTGTCGTACCGCTCGTCGACCTCCAAGCCGCCCTCGTGCGGGCGCAGCAGGTCGGCGAAGGGCAGGTCGGCGAGCTCCTCGGGTGGCGTCACACCGTGCAGCCTACGTCCCGGCCCCGACAGCGGGGCTCGCGGTGCCCATCGGTCGCATAAGGGACATTGGCCCCGCCGCTTGCTACGTTGCAGCCCATGAGCGCAACGACCACCGACGCTCCCCCGCCCCTCGTGCTGCTGCCGAAGCGGCGCGGCGTGGAGCTCTCCCTGCTGATCGGTGCGGTTCTCATCTCGGTGTACGGCTACGCGGAAGTGGGACTGGCCCGGAACGGCGCCGTGCCGCCCGACGCGGCGGGGTACGGAGCGGGGCTCGGCGTCCTGGCGCTGCTCGCCCATGCCGCCGTCAGGGCCCGCGCCCCCTACGCCGACCCGCTGCTGCTCCCGATCGCCGTCCTGCTCAACGGGGTCGGGCTGGTCCTGATCTACCGGCTCGATCTGGAGCCGGTGCTCGGCGCCGAGGGCGCTCCCACCCAGCTGGTCTGGTCGACGCTGGGCATCGGGCTCTTCATCGCGGTGGTCCTGGTGCTGCGCGATCACCGGGTGCTGTCGCGCTACGCGTACGTCTGCTGCGCGGCCGCCCTGTTCCTCATGGTCGTCCCGATCTCCTTCCCGGCGATCAACGGCGCCAAGATCTGGATCCGGATCGCCGGCTTCTCGATCCAGCCGGGCGAGTTCGCCAAGATCCTGCTCGCGCTGTTCTTCGCCGCGTACCTCGCGACCAACCGCAACGCCCTGGCGTACACCGGCCGCACCTTCTGGAAGCTGCAGCTGCCCACCGGCCGGGTGCTCGGCCCGATCGTGACGATCTGGCTGCTCAGCGTGTGCCTGCTGATCGCGGAGCGGGACCTGGGCACCTCGCTGCTGTTCTTCGGGCTCTTCGTGGTCATGCTGTACGTCGCGACCGGCCGGACCGGCTGGATCGCGGTGGGGCTGCTGCTGTCGGCGCTCGGCGCCTTCGCCGTCGGTGCGGTCGAACCGCACGTCCACGCGCGGGTGGAGGACTGGCTGCACCCGTTCGCCAGCATCGAGGCGGGCGACGGACCCAACCAGCTCGCCCAGTCGCTGTTCGCCTTCGGCGCGGGCGGCATGCTCGGCACCGGTCTGGGGCAGGGCCACTCGTATCTGATCGGCTTCGCCACCAAGTCCGACTTCATCCTCTCCACGGTCGGCGAGGAGCTGGGCATGGCGGGACTGACCGTGCTCCTGGTGCTCTACGCGCTGCTGGTGGCCCGCGGCTACCGGGCGGGGCTGGCGCTGCGCGACCCGTTCGGCCGGCTGCTGGCGATCGGCCTCGCGTCGATCCTGGCCCTGCAGGTCTTCGTGATCGCGGGCGGGGTGATGGACCTGATCCCGCTGACCGGCATGGCGATGCCGTTCCTCGCCCAGGGCGGCTCGTCCGTCGTCACCAACTGGATCATCGTCGCGCTGCTGATCCGGCTCAGCGACAGCGCGCGCCGCCCGCTGCCGGACGCGGGTGCCTGGTGATCCGCTACATCCGGCGGGCCGCCGCCTGCTGTCTGGTCCTGCTGGTCGCGCTGCTGATCAACACCAGCCGGGTCCAGATCTTCCAGGCCGACTCGTTCAACGCCAATCCGGCCAACCGCCGCGCGCTGATCGCCCGCTACGACCAGCCGCGCGGCGACATCCTCGTCGCGGGGAGGTCCGTCACCGGCTCGCTCGCGACCGACGACCAGCTGACGTATCTGCGCACCTACACCCAGGGGCCGCTGTACGCGCCCGTCACGGGCTATGTGTCGCAGCTGTACGGCACGAGGATGCTGGAGGGCACCGAGGACGCCGTGCTGTCCGGCACCGACCCGCAGCTGGCCTCGCTCCCGCTGTGGAACGAGATCACCCGCGCCCGGCAGAAGGGCGGCGACGTCCACACCACCATCAACCCGGCCGCCCAGGAGGCCGCCTTCACCGGGCTCGGCGACCGCACGGGCGCCGTCGCGGCGCTCGACCCGGCCACCGGGCGGATCCTGGCGCTGGTCTCCACGCCCTCCTACGACCCCTCGGGGATCGCGGGGACCGGCCGCGACGTCAACGCCGAGTGGGCCCGGCTCACCGGCGATCCCGAGCAGCCGATGCTGGACCGGGCGATCCGCCAGACGTACCCGCCGGGCTCCACCTTCAAGGTCGTCACCGCCGCCGCGGCCCTGGAGAGCGGCAAGGTCGCCGATCCGAAGGCCCCGACGAAGACCCCCGAGCCCTACACGCTGCCCGGCACCACCACCCAGCTGGAGAACGAGGCGGCGGGCTGCGCCGACGCCAGCCTGCTCGTCGCCTTCACCGTCTCGTGCAACACGGTCTTCGCGAAGCTCGGCGTGGACGTCGGGCTGAAGGGGATGGTGAAGCAGGCGCAGGCGTTCGGCTTCAACGACCGCAGGCTGCGGATCCCGCCGAGCGTCGCACCGAGCAACTTCGACACCAGGATGGGCCCCGACCAGGTCGCCCTGTCGTCCATCGGCCAGTTCGACACCACCGCGACACCGCTGCAGATGGCGATGGTCGCGGCGGCGGTCGTCAACGGCGGCGAGCTGATGTCCCCGTACCTCGTGGACCGGATCACCAACTCCAACGGCGTCACGGTCGCCGCGGCCGCCGGCCGCCCCCTGCACCAGGCCGTCAGCTCCGGCACCGCCGTGCGGCTCCAGCAGATGATGGAGGCCGTCGTCACCAAGGGCACCGGCACCAACGCGGCGATCCCCGGCATCACGGTCGGCGGCAAGACCGGCACCGCCCAGCACGGCGTCGGCAACAAGGGCATGCCCTATGCCTGGTTCATCTCCTACGCCAAGTCCGCTGCCGGTCAGCCGGCCGTCGCGGTGGCCGTCGTCGTCGAGGACGCCGAGGCCGTCCGTGCCGACATCTCCGGTGGCGGCAGCGCGGCCCCCATCGCCCGCGACGTCATGCGGGCCGTCCTGGGCTGACCGGCACCACCGGCGAACAGGGCGCCTGGGCCTAGTAGATCTTCGGGAAGCTGAACGCGTAGCCCTGCTGCTTCAGCCACGGGAGCACCTTCTCCAGGGCCGCGACCGTCTGGTCGCGCTTGCCGCCACCGTCGTGGAAGAGGAGGGTCGGGCCGCCCGCCACCTCCTTCTTGACGGTGCTCACGATGGTGCTGACACCGGGCTTCTCGAAGTCCTTGGAGTCCACGTTCCAGCCCAGCGGCCGCATTCCGTGCGTCGCGGCGAGCTTGCGGTTGAAGGGGGTGAACGCACCGCCCGGGGCCCGCCAGTACTGCACCTTCACACCGCCGGAGGCCTCCTCGATCATCCGCTGCGCGTCGAGGATCTCCTGGCTCTGGTACGCCTCGGGCTTCTTGTCCATGCCCGTGTCGTGGGTCATCGAGTGGTCACAGAGCCGGTGGCCGGCCGCCACGATCTGCCGGATGAGGTCGGGGTGGGCCTTCGCCTGCGGACCGATCACGCAGAAGACGGCCTTCACATCGTTCTGCTTCAGCACCTCGAGCACCCTCGGCGTCCAGGTGGGGTCGGGGCCGTCGTCGATGGTGATGTTGACGGCCTTGCCGCCGCTCTCCGGCATGTGCACGATCTCGATCGGCACCGGCCGGGCGGGCTTCGCGTCCACCGTGGGCTTGGATTCCTTCGCCTCGGCCTGTGCCTTGTTGTATCCGGACACCGCCAGGGCGCCGGCTATCGCGGCTATCAGGGCGATGACCGAGGCCACGGTTATCGCTATGTTCCGCTGGCTCGCGGTGAGTCGCGCCATGGGTTGAGTCCCCTTCTCTCGTCGCGTCGCAGCACGGCAGGACTGAACACACAGCCAAACCCCCGCACATCTGCAGTGATAGATGCCGGTGACAGCGCGGCGGTTCCTACTTCTTCGGCGCCGCTGACAATCCCGTGCAGCCGCGCAGCCCGGCGCGGCGGTCGTTGATGCGTTTCGCCCCGGCGTCCTCCTGGGGCATGGGCACACCCCGGTTGTCGACGAAGGCCGGCGTGAAGCGCTCGCCCGCGACCTTGCCCTTGGCGATGGTCAGGGTGGTGACGCCGGTGTCGTTGGAGTTCGGGTAGGGCGAGGTGCCGTACCAGAGCAGATTGCCCATGCCGTAGGCGACATAGGTATGCCGCAGCATCCCGGAGCCCAGCATCACGTGTGCGTGCGTGCCGACGACCGCGGTGGCCCCGGCCGCCGCCAGCTTGGCCGCGATGGACTTCTGCTCGGGCCCCGGGCAGGACTGCCCCTCGGTGCCCCAGTGCAGATAGACGACCACGACGTCGGCCTTCTTCTTCGCCGCCTTGACCGCCGCCACCAGCTTGGTCTGCTCCAGCGCCGAGGCGATGCCCGGCTTGGTCGCCGTGGCGCGCCAGTTCTGGTTGGTGATGTCCTGCACCTGGCTGGCCGCGAGGACGGCGAGCTTCACCCCGCGGATCGTCTTCAGATACGGACGGTAGGCCTGGGCCTCGTTCGCACCGATGCCGACGACCGGGATCGGCGCGTCCTTGACCGCATCGAGGGTGTCCGTCAGCCCCTGCGCGCCGTAGTCGACGGCATGGTTGTTCGCCATCGAGACCGCGTCCACGCCCGACTTCTTGAGGACGTCGAGCGCGGTGGCGGGCGTCCTGAAGTGGTACGTCTTGGGCTGCGGGGTGCCCCGCGTGGTGATCGCCGTCTCCAGGTTGACCATGGAGAAGTCGGCGGCCGCGAGGGTCTTGGAGAGCGGACCGATCGCCGGCTCCGTCATCCCGTTGACCAGCCGGGGCTGCGTACGCTCCGTGAAGTGCACATCACCGCCGAACGCGAGGGTGATCGTCCCCGGTGCGGCCGGTGCCGTCGCCTCCGGCGCCACCGAACCCTCCGGCAGGCCGTCCACCTGTGCGGTGGGCGCGCCGGACACCGGCGCCAGTACCTCGGGCGACGGCGTCGAGCCGGATCCACAGGCGGCGCTGAGGGTCAGCAGTGCGAGCCCCAGCGCCATGCGTACGCGCCGTCGCGCTCTCGGTCCTTCAAGCATCGAGCAAGCGTACGACTCCCGAGCGGATGTTTTCGACGTCCTGGGAACTCTCCCCGGGATTCAGCCGGTCTCCGTTCCCGAGCCGAGGGTGATCGCGTCGGCGACCTCCGCGACGCGGGCCGACTCCTCGGCGGCGAAGCGTTCGGCGTCGAGTTTCTCGGCGATCTCCTCGTCCTCGGCCATGAGCAGATCGAGATTGGAGTCGCCCATTTCGAAGACGCCCATATCGACATAGGCCTGTTGCAGCCGGGGGCCCCACAGACCGATGTCCTTCACACAGGGCACGATCCGGCTGAAGAGCAGCTTCCGGAACAGGTGCAGGTACTCGGAGTTCTCGCTGAGTTCCTCGGCGTCCTTTCGCGGAATTCCGAAGTTCTCCAGCACCTCGACCCCGCGCAGCCGGTCGCGCATCAGATAGCAGCCCTCGATGACGAATTCCTCGCGCTCCCGGAGTTCACCGTCGCTGAGCTGCTGGTAGTAGTCACGCAGGGCCATCCGCCCGAAAGCGACGTGCCGGGCCTCGTCCTGCATGATGTAGGCCAGGATCTGCTTGGGCAGCGGTTTGTCCGTGGTGTCGCGGAGCATGCCGAACGCGGCGAGGGCGAGTCCTTCGATGAGGACCTGCATTCCGAGATAGGGCATGTCCCAGCGGGAATCGCGCAGGGTGTCGCCGAGCAGTCCCTGCAGGGAATCATTGATCGGATACAGCATCCCGACCTTTTCCTGCAGGAACCGGGCGTATATCTCGGCGTGCCGGGCCTCGTCCATGGTCTGGGTCGCGGAGTAGAACTTGGCGTCCAGATCGGGGACGGATTCGACGATGCGGGCCGCGCAGACCATGGCGCCCTGCTCACCGTGCAGGAACTGGCTGAACTGCCAGGACGCGTAGTGCCGTCGCAGGTCCTTCTTGTTCTGTTCGTCCATCTTGTCCCAGTAACGGGTCCCGTAGACGGTGAGCGCCTCGTCCGGGACGCCGAGCGGGTCGTAGGGATCGACCTCCAGGTCCCAGTCGATCCGCCGGACGGCGTCCCACTGCTTGTCCTTGCCCTTCTGGTAGAGGGCCAGCAGCCGGTCGCGCCCGTCGTCGTACTCCCAGGAGAAGCGGGCCGCGCCGCTCGCCGTGACCTCCCAGAGAGCTTCGGTCGGTGCTGTCGTGTAGAGCTCGTGCGTCGACACTGACGCCTCCTCGTGGCTCGCCCGAAATGCGTTACGGGGTCCGGTCGTTGGCCGTGCTGTCGTTGGCGGTCGTTGGCAGACTCACACGCCGGTTACCGCCGGGTCAACAAGTTCTGCGCGAGGGATTGACGTCCTTGCTGACACGCAGTCTCATAAGCGTATGGCCCCCATCATGACCAAAATCACGGAGCGCGAGAAGGTCGCGGAGCGGCTGCTCGACGCCTCCGCCAAGCACTCCTTCGACCCCGACACCGAGCTGGACTGGGACGCCCCGTTCGAGGACGGCAAGTGGTTCTGGCCCCCGGAGCTGTGCTCCCTCTACGACACCCCGCTGTGGAAGCACATGTCGCAGGAGCAGCGGATCGAGCTGAGCCGGCATGAGGGCGCGAGCATCGCCTCGATGGGCATCTGGTTCGAGATCATCCTGATGCAGCTGCTCGCCCGGCACATCTACGCCCTCGACCCGACCAGCCAGCACGTCCGGTACGCGCTGACCGAGGTCGCCGACGAGTGCCGGCACTCGATGATGTTCGGCCGGCTGGTCAAGAAGTCCGGCACCCCGGTCTACCGGCCGCGCAAGCTCCATCTGCACCTCGGCCGGATCCTGAAGACGTACTCGACGACGCCCGGCGCCTTCACCGGGACGCTGCTCGTCGAGGAGATCCTCGACTGGATGCAGCGGCTGACCTTCCCGGACGAGCGCGTCCAGCCGCTGGTGCGCGGGGTGACCCGCATCCATGTGATCGAGGAGGCCCGGCACGTGCGGTACGCCCGTGAGGAGCTGACCCGCCAGATGGCGACCGCCCCGCGCTGGGAGCGCGAGCTCACCCGGCTGACCTCCGGGGAGACCGCGAGGATCGTGGCGGGCTCGCTGGTCAGCCCGAAGGTGTACGAGGCGGTCGGGCTCAATCCGGCCTACGCCATGGAGCAGGTGCGGGCCAGCGGCCACCGCCGGGACGTCATGCTGCAGTCCTCGAAGCGGCTCGTCGAGTTCCTGGAGGAGATCGATGTGCTGCGCGGCCCCGGCCGCCGGCTGTGGCGCGCCTCGGGCCTGCTCGCCTGAACGACCCGTTACGGCCTGGTGCGCGGCCGTCACCGGACCCGCGCCCGGCCCCACCGGTTAGGCTGCGCCCATGAACGGCAGCGCGGCGCCCGCATACCGCCGACTCAGCGTCGAGCAACGCCGCACGCAGTTGCTCGCGGCAGCGGTGGACCTCTTCGGGCACCACCGCCCGAGGACGTGTCGGTCGACGACGTCGCGGCCGCCGCCGGGGTGTCACGGCCGCTGGTCTACCGGTACTTCCCTGGTGGCAAACAGCAGTTGTACGAGGCCGCGATGCACAATGCCGCCGATGAGCTGCGGAAATGCTTCGTCGAACCGTCACAGGGCGCACCGACGCAGCGGCTGGCGCACGCCCTGGACCGTTATCTCGCGTTCGTCGACGAGCACGACGCCGCCTACTCGGCACTGCTGCGCGGCGGCAGCGTCGCCGAGACCAGCCGGACGGGCGCGATCGTCGACGGGGTGCGGCGGAGCGCGGCCGAGCAGGTGCTGCTGCACCTGGGGGCGCCGGATCCGGGCCCGCGGCTGGCGATGATGGTCCGCTCCTGGATCGCCTCGGTGGAGGCCGTGTCGCTGACCTGGCTGGACGAGGGCAAGCAGCCGCCGCTGCCGGAGCTGCGCGGCTGGCTCGTCGACCATCTCACCGGCCTGCTGGTGATCACCGCGACCACCGACCCGGAGACCGCCGGGATCGCCGCGGCGGCGCTGGCCCTGGAGACCCCCGACAGCCCGGCCGGTGAACTGGCCCGGCGGCTTGCCCCGATCGTGGAGGCCGTCGCGCATCTGCTCCCCGACGACGACGGCCGTGGGATGCTGGGCGCGTGAGAAGCGAGAACACGGAGTTCGTCGGCGGCCCGCTGGACGGGCGCCTGATGGGCGTCCTGGTCGGGGCGACCGGACAGCCGCCGAAGGTGTACACCGTGCCGGTGCCGGACGCCGACGGGGGCAAGCCCGTGGTGCACGTGTACCACCGCGAGCCGAGCCCCGGCCCGCGCGCGGCTCGGCAGACCCGGTGGGTCTTCGTGTACGACCCCGAAGGGACCGTGCCGGACACCCGGCTGAAGTGGCCGTGGTCGAAGAGCGTACGGAACAAGGGGACGCGCCCGCCCGGGGATTGACGGCACAACGGCAGGTGACGGCCGCACGGGGGCGCGGTGACCACCGGACGTCGCACGGGTGTTGGTTCAGACCATTGACAGGATTGGTCCAGACCTGTTTGCTGCGCCTTGTCATGCGCGCTGCGTCATGCGCACTCCTTGAAGCAGAAGGAGCATCCCCCCGTGCTCACATCCCCCTTCCGCGGCCGGTCGCGATCCGCCATCGCCGGCGCAGCCACCCTCGCCTGCGCGGCCACCCTCGGCGGCCTGGTCGCGCTCGCCCCCTCCGCCTCCGCCGGTGAGTTCCTGACCAACGGCGGCTTCGAGACCGGATCCCTGTCCGGCTGGACCTGCGACGCGAGCGCCAAGGCCGTCACCGGCCAGGCCAAGAGCGGGAGTTACGCGCTCGCCGGCACCCCCGGCGCGGGCGACACCGCCCAGTGCAAGCAGACCGTCGCCGTCGCGCCGAACACCGCCTACACCTTCTCCGCCCAGGTCAAGGGCTCGTACGTGTACATCGGCGTGGACGGCGGCACCAGCACCTGGACGCCGGGCACCGGCGGCGCGTACCAGCAGCTGAGCGTCAACTTCACGACCGGCGCGAGCCAGACCAGCGCCACGGTCTATCTGCACGGCTGGTACGGCCAGCCGGTCTACTACGCCGACGACGCCTCGCTCAGCGGGCCCGGCGGCCCGACCAACCCGCCCACGACACCGCCCACGACACCGCCGACGACGCCCCCCACGACGCCGCCGACGACCCCTCCCACCACGCCGCCCACCACCCCGCCGCCCTCCGGCGGACTGCCCACCCACGCGCTGGTCGGCTATCTGCACGCGAGCTTCGCCAACGGGGCGGGCTACACGCGGATGGCCGACGTTCCCAGCACCTGGAACGTCATCGACCTCGCCTTCGGTGAGCCGACCTCCGTCACCTCCGGCGACATCCGCTTCAACCGCTGCCCCGCGACCGAGTGCGCCGGCGTCGAGTCCGACGCCGAGTTCAAGGCCGCCATCCAGGCCAAGCAGGCCCAGGGCAAGAAGGTCGTCATCTCCATCGGCGGCCAGAACGGCCAGGTGCAGCTGACCACCGCGGCGGCCCGCGACACCTTCGTCTCCTCGGTGAGCGCGATCATCGACAAGTGGGGGCTCAACGGCCTCGACATCGACTTCGAGGGCCACTCGCTCTCCCTCAACACCGGCGACACCGACTTCAAGAACCCGACGACACCGGTCGTGGTGAACCTGATCTCCGCGCTGAAGACCCTCAAGGCCAAGTACGGCAGCGGCTTCGTCCTGACGATGGCCCCGGAGACCTTCTTCGTCCAGCTCGGCTACCAGTACTACGGGTCCGGCCCGTGGGGCGGTCAGGACCCGCGCGCGGGCGCCTATCTGCCGGTGATCTACGCGATGCGCGGCGATCTGACCCTGCTGCACGTCCAGGACTACAACTCGGGCTCGATCATGGGCCTGGACAACCAGTACCACTCCATGGGCGGCGCGGACTTCCACATCGCCATGACCGACATGCTGCTCACCGGCTTCCCCGTCGCGGGCAACACCGCCAACATGTTCCCGCCGCTGGCGCCCTCCCAGATCGCCATCGGCCTGCCCGCGAGCACCAACGCCGGCAACGGCTACACCGCCCCGGCCGAGGTGAACAAGGCACTGGACTGCCTCACCAGGAAGACGAACTGCGGCAGCTACTCCACCCACGGCACCTGGCCGGCACTGCGCGGCCTGATGACCTGGTCGGTGAACTGGGACAAGTACAGCAACTGGGAGTTCTCCAACAATTTCCGCTCGTACTTCGGAAGCTGAGATCAATCAGGAGCAACCAGAAGTAACCACGCACCGCCCCCGGCCGGACTGGATTCCGGCCGGGGGCGGTCGTAGTCTCCGTCGACAGGTCCAGGCCGGAGGGGGCACGCACGCATGTCGGACCAGCCCGCCGGGATGTCGCGCCGGGCTCTGCTGACGGTGTCCTTCGGCGGTGCCGCGATGGCGAGCGCGGCCGGGATCACCTGGCTGCGCAACGCCCCCGGCGCCCCCGCGGGGACGCCGGCCCCTCCCCCTCCGGCGGCCCGTCCTCACAGCCCCGCCCCAGGCGATCCCGCCCGCCCGGCAGCGCGCCGCCCCCGCTGTGGACGTACGACGGGCCCGAACTGGTGGACGTCGCGCCGGTGGCGGTGAGCGACACCCTCCTCGTCCTCAAGGGCTACGACGGTCTGATCGGCCTCGACACCCGCACCGGGCGCCCGCTGTGGACCGCCGGCGGCTTCGAACCCGACGGCGCTCCGGTGCCCACCGGCGACGGACTGCTGGCGGACGTGGCCTACACCGTGGGCGCCGCGGCGCCGCGCGCGGTCGACCCGGCCGCCAAGGGCCGGGTCCGCTGGACCCTGGAGCCCGCGGCCGGTCTGCGGTTCGCCCAGGACGCGCTGCTGGCCTCCGACGGCGGCGCGCTGTACCTGACGGCGTCCCAGGGCAGCCCGCTCGACGACGACTACGCCGCTCTGCTGCTCGCCTACGACCTCAAGGACCGCCGCGAACTGTGGCGGGCCACCGCCGGGCACATACCCTCCGAGGCTCCGACGGCGGTGCTGCCCGGCGACCGGTTGCTGTACTGCGACGGCGACGCCCTGACCTCCCTCGACCGGCGGACCGGCGAACGGCAGTGGACGCGCGCCCTGCGGGGGACCGGCAACGGCCGCCCGGCGGTCGCCGGTCCGCGCGCCTACGTGGCGGGCGGCGGGGTCACCGCGGTCGCGCTGGACGACGGCACCGTCGCCTGGCGGCACGCTCCCCGTGACCGGACGTACAGCGATCCGGTGATCGCCGACGGCGTCCTGTACGCCACCGGGTCCGCCGCGGGCGTCCTCGCCCTCGACGCCCGCACCGGCGGCCCGCTGTGGGAGAGCGGCCCCGCGATACCGCTGGGCACGCAGTGCGCGCCGGTGGTGCACGGCGGGGTGCTGCACGCACCCACCGCCGGCGGCCGGCCGTGCGTGGCGGCGTTCGACCTCCGTACCCGTAAGGCGGTGTGGAGCTACCGGGTTCCGGGAGCGGAGACCGGCGCCGCCGCGGGCATACGGCTCGCCGCCCGGGGTAGCGTCCTGTTCGTCCAGAACGGAAACACGGTGACGGCCCTGCCGATGGGCTGAGCAGGCGAGGGGAAGGCACCCGCGGGGGTGACCGGATTGAGCGGAATCGCCTATTCCCACTGTCGAAGATACGACAATCCGTGACAGGATCTTGGCGCAGCAGGTGATCACCTCTGTGCAACCGAAGGTGAGGGGATGTCAGTGGCCCGACGGAACCGTGGGTGGATCCATCGAGCGGTGATATGCGGTGCGCTCCTCGCGGCCGCCGCACTCTCGCTCCCCGCCCAGCAGGCGGCCGCCGCGCCCCATGACCCCCCGTCACAGCCGCTGCCCCAGCTGCTGACCCAGCTCCAGACGCTCTATCTGCAGACCGAGCAGGCGACCGAGGCCTTCAACAAGGCCAAGGAAGCCGCCGCCAAGCAGCGGGCCACGGCCGTTCTGCTGGACAAGCAGCTGGCCGACCAGCGGGTCGCGGTCGCCGAGGCCCGCGACCAGATCGGGATGCTCGCCCGCCGGCAGTACCAGGACGGCGGAGTCTCGCCGTACCTCAACCTCCTGGTCGGCGACGACCCGCAGCAGCTCTTCTCCCAGAAGCACCTGCTGCAGCGGGCCGCCGGGAGCGAGGCCGACGTCCTGGAGCAGCTGAAGACCGGCGAGGCGCGGATCGCGGTGCTGAACGCCGGCGCCCAGAGCGCGCTCGGCCAGGCGCAGCTGCTGCAGACCCAGCAGGGCGCCGCGAAGGTCCAGGTCGAGGAGCACCTCAAGCGCGTCGAGACGATCATCGCGGGTCTGACAGGCATTCAGCTCGACGAGCTCCAGAAGCTCGAGGAGCAGGGCATCAACCAGGCCCAGAGCGACTTCCTGGACTCCAAGGCCCTCGGTGCGGGCAGCCGGACGCCGTCCGAGGCGGGCAACCGCGCGGTCGGCTATGCGTTCCTGCAGCTCAGCAAGCCGTATGTCTGGGGCGCCGAAGGGCCGGACGCGTACGACTGCTCGGGCCTCACGTCGCAGGCCTGGCTGCACGCCGGGAGGGCGATCCCGCGCACCAGCCAGGAGCAGTGGGCGCAGCTGCCCAAGGTGCCGCTGAGCCTGCTGCGCCCCGGTGACCTCGTGATCTACTTCCCGGGCGCCACGCATGTCGCCATCTACATCGGCGACGGTCTCGTCATCCAGGCACCGCGCCCCGGCTCCGTCGTGAAGGTCTCGCCCATCGCCGCCAACCCGATCCTGGGGGCGGTCCGGCCCGACTCCGCGCAGGGCCCGATGAAGAACTACGTCCCGCCGGCCGTCCCCAAGGCGGACGCCAAAACGCCGATCGACGGCGGCGGCTCCGACCAGGGCAACAACGTCGGCTAGTCGGCCGGCGCAGGACAACTCCGGGGCCGGGCGGGCTCGTGTCACGAGCCCGCCCGGCCCCGCCGCGTTACGCGCTCTGCGCGGGCTGCGCGGCCTGTCCCGCCTGGACCTCGCCGAGGTAGGCCGCGGCCAGCTCCGGGTCGAAGAACCACTGCTCGTAGTCGGCCGGGTCGTTGAACCCGTTGGCGAAGCGGTCCGCGACGGGCTGCAGCCCGCCCGCGGCGCCGATCACCTGGAGAACGTGCTCGGGCGGCGGCGCGAGCATCGCGTTCGTCCACTTGGTGACCGGCTCGGCGATCCGCCAGTACCGGTCGAAGGCGGACTGCATCCACGCGCCGTCGAAGGGCTGGTCGCCGCGCTCCGTGATGCTCTCCAGATAGGACGCGGCGCACTTGGCGGCGCTGTTGGAGCCCTGCCCGGTGATGGGGTCGTTCGCGACCACGACATCGGCGACGCCGAGGACGAGACCACCCGACGGCAGTTCGGCGACGCCCTGCCGCACCGTCGGCGCGTACCGGCCGGCGAGAGTGCCGTTCCCGTCGGTGAGTTCCACCGAGCGGGCCCGGTCGTACTCCCACGGGGTGAACTGCCGCATCAGGTCGAGGGTGAGGCGCAGGTGCTCCACGGGGTCCTTGACGCCCTGGAAGACGTCGAGGGGACCGCCGGGGACGCCCTCCCAGAAGAGGATGTCGGCGGGACCCGAGGTGGTGAGGGTCGGCATGACGAAGAGTTCGCCGACGCCCGGCACCAGGTTGCAGCGCACCGCCAGGAAGTCGGGGTGCTCGGGGCGCGGGCCGAGACCGTGCACGTACGCGACCGCCAGCGCGCGCTGCGGGGCCTCGTAGGGCGAACGGGAGGCGTCGCGGCGGAACATGGAGACCAGCTCGCCCTTGCCCGCGGCGACCAGCACCAGGTCGTAGGCGCGCGAGAAGTAGTCGAGGTCGGAGACCGCGACGCCGTGGATGACAAGCTTGCCGCCGCGCTCGGCGAAGGTCTCCATCCAGCCGGCCATCTTCACCCGCTGGTCGACGGACTGCGCGTAGCCGTCCAGCCGGCCGACCCAGTCGATGGGACGCGACGCGTCCGGGGCCGCGACCGAGACACCGAGACCCTCGATGCGCGGCGCCTGCTCCTCCCAGAAGTTGATGCCCAGATCGCGCTCGTGCCGCAGCGCGGTGTCGAACATGCACTGGGTGGACATCACCCGGCCGTCGCGTATCTCGTCGGCCGTGCGGTTGGACATGAGGGTGACTTCATAGCCACGGCCCTGCAGACCCAGGGCCAGTTGGAGCCCGGCCTGACCGGCTCCGACGATGAGTATCTTGCGCATGATGAAGGTCCGGCTTTCGTGAAAAAATGCGGGAACGGATCGCTCAGAGCGGCTGTTCGGCCAGGGCGTGCGCCACCAGCGCCATGAGTGCCTCCACTACCGAATACCGCTTCCGGGCGTCACAGATCAACACCGGTATGTGCGGCGGTACGGCGAGCGCCTCGCGGACGTCCTGCTCGGTGTATTCGGGAGTGCCCTCGAACTGGTTGACCGCCACGGTGTACGGCAGTCCGCAGCCCTCGAAGTAGTCGAGCGCGGGGAAGCACTCGGCCAGCCGCCGGGTGTCCGCCAGCACGATCGCGCCGATCGCGCCGCGCACCAGGTCGTCCCACATGAACCAGAAGCGCTGCTGGCCCGGCGTGCCGAAGACGTACAGCACGAGGTCCTGGTCCAGGGTGATCCGGCCGAAGTCCATCGCGACGGTGGTCGTCGTCTTGTCCGGGGTCGAGCCGAGGTCGTCCACGGACTCGCTGGCCCGCGTCATCACCGCCTCGGTGGTGAGCGGCGTGATCTCCGAGATCGAGCCGACGAACGTCGTCTTGCCCACGCCGAAGCCGCCCGCGACCACGATCTTGGTGGAGACCGGCGCGCGCCCGCGCTCCGTCTGCCACTCCTGCGTGCCGCCGGTCTCCTCAAAGCCTGCGAAGTCCACCGAGCACCCTTTCCAACAGAGCGCGATCCGGGCTGCCGGGGCCGTGCCCGGTGCCGTAGACGCGGATCCTCCCCTGATCAGCCAGGTCGCTGAGCAGTACGCGGACGACGCCGAGCGGCATCCGCAGCAGTGCCGAGATCTCGGCCACCGACCGCATTCTGCGGCACAACTCCACGATCGCGCGCATCTCCGGCATCACCCGCTCGGCCCAGCGGCCGGCGGTCAGCACGAAATTCGGCTCCTGGCCGTCGATGCTCGCCACGAAGGTCTCGACGAACAGCACATGGCCGAAACGGGTGCGTCCGCCGGTCAGTGCGTACGGGCGGACCCGGGCGGTGCGGCGGTCGAGGCCGCGCTGGGGCAGGGACATGGACATCAGCGGGCCCCGCTCTCGGAGGCGGCGGCTTCCTGGGACCGGCGCAGCTCGTTGCGGAGCGCCGGGGTCAGCACGTGCCCGGCCCGGCCGACGAAGAGGGCCATGTGGTACCCCACGACGCTCATGTCGCAGTCGGCGGAGGCGTGGACGCCGAGCAGCGAGCCGTCGCTGATCGACATCACGAAGAGACTGCCCTCGTCCATCGCGACCGCGGTCTGCCGGACCCGGCCGCCGTCCATCAGGCGCGCCGCGCCGTCGGTCAGCGAGGCGAGGCCGGAGACGACCGTGGCCAGGTCCGCACGGGCGTCCGCGGGGCCGGCCGGCGGCTGCTGCCCGCCGGGTTCCGCCGCTGCCGCCGGATCCGGGTCGGAGTTGATCAGCAGCAGTCCGTCGGAGGAGACCACGGCGACCGAGTGGACGCCCGGCACCTCCTCGACGAAGTTGCTCAGCAACCACCGGAGATTCCGGGCTTCATGGCTCAGGTCCTTCGTATCCGTACTCGCCGCGTTCAACGGCTCGCCTCCTCGATGGTTCCAGCTGCGCCTGTGCCCCCGTTGGGCCTGCCTGCCCCGGGTCTGCCGCCCGGGTCTCCTCTTCCGCGTCCCGTCGTCCGTCCCGAAGTCCTTGCTGCAATCCGCCGAACTTACGCCGTAGCGCCTCCGCGTCCACCGGCCCGGTCCTTTCCGGCCGCCGCGCGGCCGGCTCGCCGGTCAGCCCGCTGCTGCGCGGCACGCGCTGCGGCAGGCCCTTGCCGGTGATGGATCCGTCGGATGCGGCGGGTTCCGCTCGCGCGTCGTCGGGCGTGTGCCGCGGCCGTACGACACCGCCCGTGGGCCGGTCCCCGGCCGGGTCCCGCTCGGGTCCCGTGTGCTGCACGGACGCGTCTCCCGAAGCCTCGGCCGCGACCGGAACCGCTTCCGGGCTCCCGGCCGCCGGCTCCGGAATCTCCGGCGCCGGCACCGGCATCGGCTCGCCCGCGATCGCGGCCTCCACCGGGTTGGCCGGAGCCTCGTCGGGCCGGGCGGCGGGCAGCAGCCGGCGCGGCAGGATGACGACGGCCGCGATGCCGCCCTGCTTCTGTTCGCGCAGCTGGACGCGGATCCCGTGGCGGGCGGCGAGCCGGGCCACGACATACAGCCCCATACCGGTCGCGTTGCCGGGCGCGGCCGGCTCGGGGTCGGTGAGCAGCGCGTTGAGCTCGGCGAGCCGCTCCGGCGGAGCGCCGATGCCCTGGTCCTCGACGGAGATCATGGCCTCGCCGTTCTCCAGCATCCAGCCGGAGAGCTGTACTTCGGACTGGGGCGGCGAGAAGGCGGTCGCGTTGTCCAGCAGTTCGGCCACCAGGTGGCTGGTGTCGTCGGCCGCGTGGCCGGCCAGCTGCCCGGCGGGCAGCACCTGGATCCGCACCCGCTCGTAACGCTCTATCTCCGAGATCGCCGCCCGGGCCACGTCGACCAGCGGCACGGGCTTGGCGGTGGCGCCGCCGTGGCTGTGCTCGGTGCCTGCGAGGACCAGCAGGTTCTCGCTGTTGCGGCGCATCCGGGTGGCGAGGTGGTCCAGCCGGAAGAGCGTCTCCAGCCGGTCCGGGTCCTGCTCGCGCTCCTCCAGGCCCTCGATCAGGGCGAGCTGGCGCTCCACCAGGCCCAGGGTGCGCAGCGACAGGTTGACGTACGTGGTGGGCCCGCCGGTCCGGTCGGTGCCTGTCCTGGCGCTCACGGCGGGCGCGGCGCTCACGGCGTCCTGCCGGCGCAGCAGGCTGTCGCGCTCCGCGACGAGCGCGTCGCGGATGCCGAGCAGCCGGGTCTGTTCCGCGCCGAGTTCGAGGCCGCGGGCCTGTACGGCGCGCAGCTCGGTGACGAGCACGTTGATACGGCGGGCCACCGTCGCGAACTCGTCGTCGCCGACGACGCGTGCCTCCTCGGACCCGCCCTTGGCGAAGCGGTGCAGTGCGGCGAGCGGCCGGGTGAGCGAGCGGGCGGTGGAGACGAGGACGCCGACGGCGACCAGCAGGCACACTGCGGCGAGGGCGACCCGCAGTTCGAGGGCGGTCACCGCGTCGTCCCGCCGTTCGCCCGCCGCGTCGGCCTCGGCGGTGGCGAGCGAGGACTCGACGCTGCGCATCAGGTCGATCCTGGCGGTGAGCGCGGACTTCACCTCGGCCGTGCCGAGC
The DNA here is from genome assembly GCF_023701715.1 of Streptomyces sp. RKAG337. Taxonomy (NCBI): domain Bacteria; kingdom Bacillati; phylum Actinomycetota; class Actinomycetes; order Kitasatosporales; family Streptomycetaceae; genus Streptomyces; species Streptomyces sp. RKAG337. The sequence continues at coordinate 2,366,528 of NZ_JAJOZA010000001.1, forward strand.
GCCCGGTCGGAACCGGTCATCTGCGGCTGGTCGGTGAGGAGCCGGAGGTAGCTCTCGGCCTCGGTGACATCCGCGCCGGTGACGGTCTGGCTGTACTGGTCGCGGAGGTCTTGGGGCGCGGTGGCGCGGAAGTCGGCGAGCGCGGCCCGCTCCTGGACCGCGGCGGTCTGCGCGTCGGCTCCCAGCGGCCGCTGGGAGCCGGTGCCGGTGAGCGCGCTCACCAGCAGCCCGCGTTCGGTGGCGGCCAGCGCGGCGGCGCGGCTGAGCGGTGCGGTCACCGGACCCGTCACCCGGCCCAGGGCGTCCAGCAGCGGGCCGTACGCGGCGACGACGGCCTGCGGTGTCCCGGTGCCGGTCAGCGCGTCCTGCCGGATCTGCGGGAGGGTCGCCAGCACTTCGCGCAGTTCCGCGCCGGTGTCCTCGTCGGCCGAGAGGCTCTGCGCCTGCCGGTCCACCCGGTTGCGCTGCGATTCGGAGAGCCCGGGGGCGCCGGTGCCGGGCGCGGTGGAGCGGCCGCCGGCGACGAAGGCGGCCATGTCGTCGCGTTCGTCGGCCAGGGAGTGCGACAGCGAGATCGCCCGGATGGCCAACTCGGCCCCCGTCACCTCGTCCTGCGCGTCGGACACGTCGCGCACGGCGACCGCCACTCCGGGCGCGGCCGCGGCCGGCACGATGACAGCACAGATCAACAGGGCGGCCAGCAAGCGGCTGCGCACCCGTCCTTTGCCCGCCGCGGGGGCGACCCCGTCGCGCGGTTCACGTCGTCTTCGCACCGGAGCTCGCAATCCCGTCTCGCCTGGTCAATGGGCCCGACCTTCTCAGCCCGTTGTAGACGGGGCCGCGCGTCCCCTCCCCCGACACCCGAACGAGTGAATCGCACCCATGAGTTGACGGACAAGTCCGGCGCGGAACGTCTCAATCCGTGATCGTCGAACGGGTTTGGCGTCCCGCCCGAGCCCTGGCAGGATGCCCGCCCGCATCCCATCCGCCCATGTCAGGCGCCATGGGATCCGGACCGGGCGCGATGCGGGGTCCATCAGGTACGGACCAAGAGGTTCGAACGGCGCTCCGGCAGAATTGAGCCATGCGCATCGAGAGCAGCACCGAGCCCGGCACCCCCGACCGCCCCAACGAGGACTTCCTTTCGCTGGCCCTGCCCGCTTCCGGGCACGGTGGCGTGCTGGTTCTGCTGGATGGCGTGACGCCGCGGCCCGGCAACGGGGACTGCATCCACTCGGTGCCCTGGTTCGTGGCGCGGCTCGGCGGGGCCCTGCTCGAACTGTCCGTTTCGCGACCGGAGATGACTCTCTCCGACTGTTTGGCGTCCGCAATTGCCCGTACGGCGGACGCGCACCGCGACACCTGTGATCTTTATCACCAGCTCACACCGCAGGCCACCGTGGTCACGGTCCGGTGGAACCAGGACACCGTGGAGCATCTCGTGCTCTCCGATTCGGTGCTGCTCCTCGAAGCCCCCGACGGCAAGATCACACCGGTGCTGGACGACCGCATCGACCGGCTGGTGGCCGAGGGCCGCGCCGTCCCCGCGCTGCGCAACGCCGAGGGCGGCTTCTTCACCGCCGCCGCCGATCCGGCGGTGGTCTCCCGCGCCGTCACCGGCACCACCCCGCGCGGCGACGTCCGCGCGTTCGCGGCGCTGAGCGACGGGGCGACCCGGCTGGTCGAGGTCTTCCGCACGGACGACTGGGCCGGCACCTTCGCGCTGCTGCGCGACGAGGGACCGCAGACACTGATCCGGCGGGTGCGCGCCGTGGAGGCCGCCGACCCCGAGGGCCGCGCCGTCCCGCGCGGCAAGCCGTTCGACGACGCGACGGCCGCGCTCGTGGAGCTCTGACCCGCCGGGTCGCTCCCGTCCGTCCGGACGGGGGGTTCTAGTCCTCCGAGCCCTGCAGTTCGTTCAGCCGCTGCAGCAGCCGGGCCAGTTCGCTGACCTCGGCGCGGTCCCAGGCCGCCAGCCGCCGGAGGTAGCGGGAGCGCCGGGCGGCGCGCACGCGGGAGAAGCGCTCGCGGCCCTCGGCCGTCATCCGCATCAGGAAGGCGCGGCCGTCGGCCGGATCCGGCTCGCGGGTGACGAGTCCCAGCACCTCCAGCGCGCGCAGCTGCCGGCTCATGGTGGCCTTGCCGACGCCGAAGTACGCGGCGAGGTCGGTGGCACGCTCGGGCTCGCACTCCTGGAGCCGGACCAGGAGCCCGTAGGCGGCGGGTTCCAGTTCCGGGTGCAGCTCACGCGCCATCTCACCCGAGGACGCGCGGGCCCGCCGGTAGAACACCGTCAGCTCGCGTTCCAGGGCTTCCATCTGCTCGTCCACAGCGCTCCCGCTTTCAGGGGGCTGAAAGTTTCTTTCAGCGATCGTCGTTCCCGCAGCTGCTCAAGTATTTCGTAGGTGTAGACCAACGGCGGTTCCCGGGGACCCTTCCACGCGCGTAGTTTCCGCCCCTACCTTCATCCTGTCATGGCCATCCCAAGGCCATGGTGCGCGTCAGGCCCCGTCCCCCATGGAGGAACGTATGTCCTTCGGAGCCCAATCCGCCGTGCACAGATCAGGATTCTTCCGCACCAGAACCGCCTTCACGGCCGGACTGCTCGGCACTGTGCTCGCCCTCTTATTCACCCTGCCGAATGCCGCGGGCGCGGTCGGCAGCGGCCCGATGACCCACCCCGAACTCGACTGGATGGGCTCGACCATCCGCGCCCACGAGGGCGGCAGCACCACCGGAGGCGTGGCCACCCCACTGGTCACCCAGACTCCGGGCATGGACGTCAGCGGCTACCAGGGCAACGTCAACTGGTCCGCGGCCTGGTCCAACGGCGGACGGTTCGCCTACGTCAAGGCCACCGAGGGCACCTCGTACACCAATCCCTACTTCGCCCAGCAGTACAACGGCTCGTACAACGTCGGGATGATCCGCGGCGCGTACCACTTCGCGCTGCCGGACAACTCCGGCGGCGCCGCCCAGGCCGACTACTTCGTCAACCACGGCGGCGGCTGGTCCGGTGACGGCAAGACGCTGCCGGGCGCGCTCGACATCGAGTACAACCCGTACGGCGCCACCTGCTACGGCCTGAGCGCGGGCAGCATGGTCAACTGGATCGCCGCGTTCAGCAACGAGTACCGCGCCCGCACCGGCCGTTACCCGACGATCTACTCCTCCACCAACTGGTGGACCCAGTGCACCGGCAACAGCAGTGCCTTCGCCGCCGACAACCCGCTGTGGATCCCGCGCTACTCCACCAGCGTCGGCACCCTGCCGGCCGGCTGGGGCTTCCACACCATCTGGCAGTACGCCGACTCCGGCGTCTTCCCCGGTGACCAGGACCGCTTCAACGGGGCCTACGACCGGCTGCAGGCCTTCGCCAACGGATAGCCGCCCGGCCCGCGGAACCGCACGGCACACGGAACAGGGCGCCGCCCCTCCGCACGGGGGGAGGGGAGCGCCCTGCTCTGTGCACCGTGTTCCGCGCACTGTTCTGTTCTGTGCACTGTTCTGTTCTGTGCGCCGCCGGAGCGGCAGTGGTCAGGCGGCGACCGGGATCCGGTCGTCCGCCACCGACTGCTCCAGCGCCAGCTTCAGCACCTGCCGGACGTCGGAGACCGGGTGCACCTCGAGCTTCTCCAGGATCTCCGCGGGCACGTCGTCCAGGTCGGGCTCGTTGCGCTTCGGGATGATCACCGTGGTGATGCCGGCCCGGTGCGCGGCCAGCAGCTTCTGCTTGACGCCGCCGATCGGCAGCACCCGCCCGGTCAGCGACACCTCACCGGTCATCGCCACATCGGTGCGGACCCGCTGCCCCGACAGGAGCGAGGCGAGCGCCGTCGTCATCGTGACACCCGCGCTCGGGCCGTCCTTCGGGATGCCGCCGGCGGGCACGTGGATGTGCACACCGCGCTCCTTCAGGTCGCCGACCGGCAGCTCCAGTTCGGCGCCGTGCGAGCGCAGGAAGGAGAGCGCGATCTGGGCCGACTCCTTCATCACGTCGCCGAGCTGGCCGGTGAGGGTCAGCCCCGATCCGCCCGTCTCCGGGTCGGCCAGCGACGCCTCGATGAACAGCACGTCGCCACCCGCTCCGGTCACGGCCAGGCCGGTCGCCACCCCGGGGACCGCCGTCCGCCGCTCGTCCGGCTCCTGCGCCGACTCCGGGGTGTGGTGCGGCCGCCCGATCAGCGCCCGCAGATCCGCGTCGGTGACGGTGAACGGCAGCTTCTGCTCGCCCAGTTCGTGCCGGGCCGCGATCTTCCGCAGGATGCGGGCGATCGACCGTTCCAGGGTGCGCACACCCGCCTCGCGGGTGTACTCCCCGGCGAGCTTGCGCAGCGCCGAGTCGTCGAGCGACACCTCGTCGGTGACGAGTCCGGCCCGCTCCAGCTGGCGCGGGAGCAGGTGGTCACGGGCAATGGTGACCTTCTCGTCCTCGGTGTAGCCGTCCAGCCTGACCAGTTCCATCCGGTCGAGCAGCGGCTCGGGGATCGAGTCCAGGACGTTGGCGGTGGCCAGGAAGACCACGTCGCTCAGGTCCAGTTCGACCTCCAGGTAGTGGTCCCGGAAGGTGTGGTTCTGCGCCGGGTCCAGGACCTCCAGCAGTGCCGCCGCCGGGTCGCCCCGGTAGTCGGAGCCGACCTTGTCGATCTCGTCCAGCAGCACCACCGGGTTCATCGACCCGGCCTCCTTGATGGCCCGGACGATCCGGCCGGGCAGCGCGCCGACGTAGGTGCGCCGGTGGCCGCGGATCTCCGCCTCGTCCCGGACGCCGCCGAGCGAGACCCGGACGAACTTCCGTCCCATCGCCTTCGCGACGGACTCGCCGAGCGAGGTCTTGCCGACCCCGGGAGGGCCGACGAGCGCCAGCACGGCGCCTCCCGCCCGTCGCCCACCGCCACCCTTGCCGGAGGCGCTGCGCGCCGCCCCTTCCGATGTGCCGCCCACGACGCCCAGACCGCGGTCCGAGCGGCGCTTGCGCACCGCCAGGTACTCGGTGATGCGCTCCTTGACGTCATCGAGGCCCGCGTGGTCCGCGTCGAGCACCGAGCGGGCGCCCGGGATGTCGTACACGTCGTCGGTGGTGGTGTTCCACGGCAGTTCGAGCACCGTGTCCAGCCAGGTGCGGATCCAGCTGCCCTCGGGCGAGGCGTCGGAGGAGCGCTCCAGCTTCTCGACCTCCTTGAGCGCGGCCTCGCGGACCTTCTCCGGCAGATCGGCGGCCTCGACGCGGGCCCGGTAGTCACCGGCCTCGTCCTCCGGCTCACCGTTCAGCTCGGACAGCTCCTTGCGGACCGCGTCCAGCTGCTGGCGGAGCAGGAACTCGCGCTGCGCCTTCTCCATCCCCTCCTGCACGTCCTTGCGGATGGTGTCGGCGACATCCTGCTCCGCGAGGTGGTCGCGCAGCGTGGCGACGGCGATCCGCAGCCGCTCCACGGGGTCGCTGGTCTCCAGCAGCAGCACCCGCTGCTCGGTCGTCAGGAACGAGGAGTAGCCGGAGTTGTCCGCGAGCTGCGAGACGTCCTCGATCTGCTGCACCCGGTCCACGACCTGCCAGGCACCGCGCTTGCGCAGCCAGCTGGTGGCCAGTGCCTTGTACTCCTTGACGAGCTCGGCGACCGCGCCGGGCGCCTCGGTGACCGGCGGCTCCTCGACCTCGGTCGCCTCCACCCACAGCGCGGCGCCGGGTCCGGTGGTGCCGGCCCCGATCCGCACCCTGGTCACCCCGCGGATGACCGCGCCCGGGTCCCCGTCGGGCAGCCGGCCGACCTGCTCGATCCAGCCGAGCGTGCCGACCGCGGCGTACGTGCCGTCGATCCGTGGAACAAGCAGCACCTGCGGCTTGCTCTTACCTCCTGAGACGTGCGCGGCCTGCGCGGCTTCCACGGCCGCGCGCACCTCGGTGTCGGTCAGGTCCAGCGGCACCACCATGCCGGGCAGCACCACAGCGTCATCCAGTGGCAGCACGGGCAGGGTGAGCGGTCCGGACGATGCGGTTACAGCAGCCATGATCTCTCCCTAAGCAAGCAAGTTGAGCTATGTGGACTCAATGCATCTGATGCCCCCGGTGTTCCCCAACGGATGTTCGCTCTGAGCGATCACGTTCGTGACGCCCGGAAAGGGCGCCGGGTGCCCTTTTTGGGCCACGTAGCCGAGCGCCTTGACCGCCCCGTACGCTGCATGCCAACCGGGACGACCTTGTGGGGCGGCAATGGACAGCACACAGACGACACCAGGCGCACAGCGCCGGGTGCTGGTGGTGGAGGACGATCCGACGATCGCCGACGCCATCGCGGCCAGGCTGCGCGCCGAGGGGTTCCAGGTACGCACGGCGGGCGACGGACCCACCGCGGTGGAGACCGCGATCGCCTGGCAGCCCGATCTGCTGGTGCTCGACGTCATGCTGCCCGGCTACGACGGCCTGGAGGTCTGCCGCCGGGTCCAGGCACAGCGGCCGGTGCCGGTGCTGATGCTGACCGCGCGCGACGACGAGACCGACATGCTCGTCGGCCTCGGGGTCGGCGCGGACGACTACATGACCAAGCCGTTCTCCATGCGCGAGCTGGCCGCCCGGGTACACGTGCTGCTGCGCCGCGTGGAGCGCGCGAACATAGCCGCGCACAGCCCGCGCGGCGGCAGTCTGCTCCTGGGCGACCTGGAGATCGACAACTCCCAGAGACGGGTCCGGGTGCGCGGCACGGATGTGCACCTGACCCCGACCGAATTCGATCTGCTGGTGTGCCTGGCCCAGCAGCCGCGCGCCGTCCTCTCCCGTGAGCAGCTGCTCGCCGAGGTCTGGGACTGGGCCGACGCGTCCGGCACCCGCACCGTCGACAGCCATGTGAAGGCGCTCCGCCGCAAGATCGGCGCCGAGCGGATCCGTACGGTGCACGGCGTCGGCTACGCGCTGGAGACCCCGGCCCCATGAGGCTGTGGGCGCGCCTGTGGGCGGCGCTGAGGCCCTACGACCCGCTGCGGTCCATCAAGGCGGCCCTGCAGCTGCTGGTCGTCGTCTCGGTGCTGATCACGACGCTGCTGGTGATCGTCGCGATCCACTCGGCCACCGAGCTGCGGGTGATCACGATCTTCTCGATCATCGCCTGTCTGCTGATCACCCAGTTCGTGGCGCACGGCCTGACGGCGCCGCTGCGGGAGATGACCGCGGTCGCGCGGGCCATGGCCCAGGGCGACTACAGCCGCCGGGTGGCGCGGGTACGGCGCGACGAGGTCGGTGAGCTGGCGGAGACGTTCAACCGCATGGCGGCCGATCTGGAGGCCGTCGACCAGCACCGCAAGGAACTGGTGGCGAATGTCTCACATGAGCTCCGGACGCCCATCGCGGCGCTGCGGGCGGTCCTGGAGAACGTCGTCGACGGGGTGTCCGAGGCCGATCCCGAGACGATGCGGACCGCGCTGCAGCAGACCGAGCGGCTGGGCAAGCTGGTCAGCCAGCTGCTGGACCTGTCGCGGCTGGACAGCGGCGCGGTGCACCTGGACGCCAAGCCCTTCGAGGTCTGGCCCTATCTGTCGGCCGTGCTGAAGACGGCCAGCCTGGGCATGGAGGGCGCCGCCCGCGCCGGCCAGCGCAGCCGCCCCCGCGCCGACGTGCATCTGCACCTGGACGTCTCACCGCCGGAGCTGACCGCGTACGCCGACGCCGAGCGGCTGCACCAGGTGGTGGCCAACCTCGTCGACAACGCAGTGAAGCACAGCCCGCCCGGCGGCCGGGTCACCGTCCGCGCCCGGCGCGGGGCCGTGCCCGGGAGCCTGGACCTGGATGTGCGGGACGAGGGTCCCGGCATCCCGGAGTCCGAGCGCAACCGGGTCTTCGACCGCTTCAACCGGGGCGCCCACCCCGGCGGCGACGGCGGTACGGGGCTGGGTCTGGCCATCGCCCGCTGGGCGGTCGATCTGCACGGCGGGGACATCGAGGTGGCCGAATCCCCCCGTGGCTGCCGGATCCGCGTCACGCTTCCGGGTTCGGTTCCCGCGCAACGTTGACATAGGCTGGCAATACGGGTGCGGCGGACAGCGGGCCGTACTCGTACGGGGGGACGCCGTCACAACCCCTTAAGAGGGACCAATTTCCCGCCATGCACAGCGCCGAAACCCCTCTTCCGGTGTGACTTACGCGACGACTGACCCCCGGGCCTGCGCCGAACGGCCCGGTAGGCGTAGCCTTTATTCCCGCTGTCCACCATCTTGTGAAGCGGAAGAGGGCGGTTGCCGCCGTGTCGCCACAGTCCCCCAATAGCTCGAGCACATCGATCGAGACCAACGGTCAGGGCAAGAGCCCTGCCGCGGGCTTCGGCCCCAACGAGTGGCTCGTCGATGAGATCTACCAGCAGTACCTCCAGGACCCGAACTCGGTAGACCGAGCCTGGTGGGACTTCTTTGCCGATTACAAGCCAGGGACGGACACGGGTTCGTCCGTGGCCGCCCCGGCCGCGCCGGCTCAGGCCGCCCCGGTCACGGCTGCTGTCCCTGCCCCACAGGCCGCGCCGGCCGCCGCGAAGGCCGCCGCTCCGGCGCCGGCCGCCGCGGCAGCCACGCCCGCGGCCACCACCCCGGCCCCCGCCAAGCCGGCCGCCGCTCCCGCGAAGGCATCGGCCGCACCGGCCAAGGCCGCGGAACCGGCAGCGGCCGAGGGACCGGAGTACGTTACGCTGCGCGGCCCGTCGGCCGCCGTCGCGAAGAACATGAACGCCAGCCTCGAACTGCCGACGGCGACCAGCGTTCGCGCGATTCCCGTGAAGCTGCTGTTCGACAACCGCATCGTCATCAACAACCACCTCAAGCGCGCCCGGGGCGGGAAGGTCTCCTTCACGCACCTCATCGGGTACGCGATGGTGCAGGCCCTCAAGGCCATGCCGACGATGAACCACTCCTTCACGGAGAAGGACGGCAAGCCGACGCTGGTCAAGCCGGCCCACGTCAACCTGGGCCTGGCCATCGACCTGGTGAAGCCGAACGGTGACCGCCAGCTGGTCGTCGCGGCCATCAAGAAGGCCGAGACGCTCAACTTCTTCGAGTTCTGGCAGGCGTACGAGGACATCGTCCGCCGCGCCCGCGCGAACAAGCTGACGATGGACGACTTCACCGGCGTCACCGCGTCGCTGACCAACCCCGGCGGCATCGGCACCGTGCACTCCGTGCCGCGGCTGATGCCCGGACAGGGTCTGATCCTCGGCGTCGGCGCGATGGACTACCCGGCGGAGTTCCAGGGCACGTCGCAGGACACCCTGAACAAGCTCGGCATCTCCAAGGTCATGACGCTGACCAGCACCTACGACCACCGGGTCATCCAGGGTGCGGCGTCCGGCGAGTTCCTGCGCCAGATGAGCCTGCTGCTGCTCGGCGAGACCGGCTTCTTCGACGACATCTTCGAGTCGCTGCGGATCCCGTACGAGCCGGTCCGCTGGCGGACCGACATCGACACCGCGCACGACGACGACGTCACCAAGGCCGCGCGGGTCTTCGAGCTGATCCACTCCTACCGGGTCCGCGGCCACGTCATGGCCGACACCGACCCGCTGGAGTACCGCCAGCGCAAGCACCCGGACCTGGACGTCCTGGAGCACGGCCTCACCCTGTGGGACCTGGAGCGCGAGTTCGCGGTCGGCGGGTTCGCCGGCAAGTCGCTGATGAAGCTCCGCGACATCCTCGGTGTGCTGCGCGACTCGTACTGCCGCACCGTCGGCGTCGAGTTCATGCACATCCAGGACCCGAAGCAGCGCAAGTGGATCCAGGACCGCATCGAGCGCCCGCACAGCAAGCTGGAGCGTGACGAGCAGCTCCGGATCCTGCGCCGGCTGAACGCCGCGGAAGCGTTCGAGACGTTCCTGCAGACCAAGTACGTGGGCCAGAAGCGGTTCTCGCTGGAAGGCAGCGAGTCCGTCATTCCGATGCTCGACGCCGTCATCGACGCGGCCGCCGAGTCGCGCCTCGACGAGGTCGTCATCGGCATGGCCCACCGCGGCCGGCTCAACGTGCTGGCCAACATCGTCGGCAAGTCGTACGCGCAGATCTTCCGGGAGTTCGAGGGCAACCTCGACCCGAAGTCGATGCACGGCTCCGGCGACGTCAAGTACCACCTGGGCGCTCAGGGCACCTTCACCGGTCTGGACGGCGAGCAGATCACCGTCTCGCTGGCGGCGAACCCCTCGCACCTGGAGGCCGTCGACCCGATCGTCGAGGGCATCGCGCGCGCCAAGCAGGACATCATCAACAAGGCGGGCACCGACTTCACCGTCATGCCGGTCGCGCTGCACGGCGACGCGGCCTTCGCCGGCCAGGGCGTCGTCGCGGAGACGCTGAACATGTCGCAGCTGCGCGGCTACCGCACCGGCGGCACCGTACACATCGTGATCAACAACCAGGTCGGCTTCACCGCCGCCCCGGCCGCGTCGCGCTCGTCGATGTACTGCACCGACGTCGCCCGCATGATCGAGGCGCCGATCTTCCACGTGAACGGCGACGACCCGGAGGCCGTGGTCCGCATCGCGCGGCTGGCCTTCGAGTTCCGCCAGACGTTCAACAAGGACGTCGTGATCGACCTGGTCTGCTACCGCCGCCGCGGTCACAACGAGGCCGACAACCCGTCGTTCACCCAGCCCCTGATGTACGACCTGATCGACAAGAAGCGCTCGGTGCGCAAGCTCTACACCGAGTCCCTCATCGGCCGGGGCGACATCACCCTGGAAGAAGCCGAGCAGGCCCTGCAGGACTACCAGGGCCAGCTGGAGAAGGTCTTCACCGAGGTCCGCGAGGCCGCCTCCACCCCCGTCGCCACCGAAATGCCGGTGCCGACGCAGGAGTTCCCGGTCAAGCTGGACACGGCGATCAGCCAGGAGACCATCAAGCGGATCGCCGCCGCCCAGGTCAACATCCCGGACCGGATCACCGTCCACCCGCGCCTGCTGCCGCAGCTGCAGCGCCGCGCGGCCAGCGTCGAGGACGGCACGATCGACTGGGCGATGGGCGAGACCCTCGCCGTCGGCTCGCTGCTCATGGAGGGCACCCCGGTCCGGCTCGCCGGCCAGGACTCCCGCCGTGGCACGTTCGGCCAGCGGCACGCGGTGCTGGTCGACCGGGAGACCGGCGAGGACTACACCCCGCTGCTCTACCTCTCCGAGGACCAGGCCCGTTACAACGTCTACGACTCGCTGCTCAGCGAGTACGCGGCGATGGGCTTCGAGTACGGGTACTCGCTGGCCCGGCCCGAGGCGCTGGTGATGTGGGAGGCGCAGTTCGGTGACTTCGTCAACGGCGCGCAGACCATCGTCGACGAGTTCATCTCCTCCGCCGAGCAGAAGTGGGGCCAGACGTCCGGCGTCACCCTGCTGCTGCCGCACGGCTACGAGGGACAGGGCCCGGACCACTCCTCGGCCCGCATCGAGCGGTTCCTGGCGATGTGCGCCCAGAACAACATGACGGTCGCCAGCCCCACCACGCCGGCGAACTACTTCCACCTGCTGCGCTGGCAGGTGCACAACCCGCACCACAAGCCGCTCATCGTCTTCACCCCGAAGTCGATGCTGCGACTGAAGGCCGCGAACTCCCGGTCCGAGGACTTCACCTCGGGCGGGTTCCAGCCGGTCATCGGTGACACGACGGTCAGCCCGTCCGCCGTCCGCAAGGTGGTCTTCTGCTCCGGCAAGGTCTACTACGACCTGATCGCGGCACGTGAGGCCAAGGGCGCGAACGAGGTCGCCATCGTCCGGATCGAGCGGCTCTACCCGCTCCCCGGCAAGGAGATCCAGTCCGAGCTGGCGCGGTACACCGGTGCCCAGAAGTACGTGTGGGCGCAGGACGAGCCGGCCAACCAGGGTGCGTGGCCGTTCATCGCGCTGAACCTGATCGACCACCTGGACCTGGTGCTGGGCGCCGCTCCCGACAACGCCGACCGACTGCGCCGGGTGTCCCGCCCGTCGTCCTCGTCGCCGGCCGTCGGCTCCGCCAAGCGCCACCAGGCCGAGCAGGAGTCCCTGGTCAACGAGGTCTTCGAGATCTGACCACGGGCGCACGACACCGCGTGCGACAAGGGCCGGGCCCGCCACCTGATCTCAGGTGGCGGGCCCGGCCCTTGTCCGTGCCCAGGCGGTTCTAGGGCCTAGGTGACCTGGGGCTCGAAGTCCCAGAACGGCCGGGTGCGGGACCGGGCCGAAACGGTGTGGACGTGCTGGGGACCGAGCGTCGCGGCCAGCGTCGCGATCGCCTCCTCCTCGATCTTCTCCGCCTCCTGGATCTTGCGCAGCGCCCGCAGGTCGGCGGCGAGCGCGATCCGGGCCGAGAGCGTCATCGGGTGGTCGCCGCCGAGGGTGGCCGCGGCACGGGCCGCGGTGTCGCGGCTGAGTTCGGCCGCCCCTTCGGGGTCTCCGGAGAAGTTGCGGGTGGCGGTGGCGTTGAGCGCGCAGCCCAGCGTCCAGGGATGGTCGGGACCGACCACCTCGTTCATGCCCGTGAGCGTCTCCTCGATCAGCTCCTGGGCCTGCTGGCGCTCACCGGCCGCGCGCAGCACGAGCCCGTTGTTCGCGAGGCAGCCCAGCACGTACGGGTGAGCCGGCCCGAGGGTGGCGCCGTAGCGCCGGGCGACGCTCTCGCCGACGCTGCGGGCACGGTCCAGGTCGCCGTGTTCGCGTGCCACACAGGAGTAGCTGGAGGCGACCATCAGCGTCAGCGGGTCGCTCTCGCCCAGCACGCGCTCCACCCGTTCCAGCAGCCGCGCCAGCAGCGCCGGGGCGCGGCGTTCACCGGCCCGGTACTGGCCCATGACGAGGGTGTGCTCGGCCCGCAGGGTCTGCGGGTTGTCGGGGCCCATGACGTCCCGGTGGGTGCGGACGCTGCGCTCCTGCACCGAGACGGACTCGTCGTACCGTCCGAGCAGCCGCAGGTCCCACGCGTAGTTGATCTCGGAGAAGAGCGTCCAGGAGTGACGTGGGCGCAGGGCGTCGCGGCGGATGTCGAGGGTCTGCCGGTCGAGTTCGAGCGCCTCCTGGTAGCGGCCGAGCAGCCGCACCGAGACGGCGAGGTTGTTGCGGGCGCTGAGGGTGCGCGAGTCGCGGTCGCCGACCAGCTCCAGATAGCCCTCCAGGACCAGCCGGGACACCTCGTGCGCCTCGTCGTACCGGGCGAGGCCGCGCAGCGACGCGGCCAGTCCGGTGGCGGCGCGCAGCAGGTCGAGGTCCTGCTGGCCGCGCTCCTCGCGCAGATGGTCCACGGCGATCCGGCAGATCGCCTCGGCCTTGGCGTAACTGCCGGTGGCGTGCAGCAGGTTGGCGTAGTGCCGGGTGATGTCCCAGATGCGGGGGTGGAACTCGCCGAGCAGTTCCTTCCAGGCGGCCAGCCCGCGTTCCGCGAGCTTGAGCCCGGAGGTGTACTCGCCCGACAGGTACATGTACCGCAGCGAGTTGAGCACCAGCTGCTGGATGTCCGGGTCGGTGCTCTCCAGCACCCCCGCCGCCTTCAGGTGCGGCGTGATCTCCGCGTACCGCGGCCACAGCCGGGTGTCGGTGGGGCGGCCCGGGTCCGCGGCGGCCAGCGCGCGGCGCACCACCACGGCGTACTCGCGCCGGTCGGCCTCGGGCATGCCGTCGCGGACGGTCTGGTGGACCATGCGGTGCATGTGCAGGATCTCGGAGCCGCCGCCCGGCTCGTCGGACCCCACGTCGTGAGACTCACGGCGCACCACCGAGTACTGGACGAGCTTGGCGGTGGCGTCGTTCCAGCGCAGCGGGTCGTTCATCAGCCCGACGAGCTGCTCGGGGAGGTCACGGGCCGGCAGTTCGCGCAGCAGCCGGACCGGGATGGGACCCGGTGCGAAGAAGACGCACATCCGCAGCAGGTCGATGGAGGCGGGCTCGGTGTCACGGAGCTGGTTCAGCAGTATCGACCAGGCGGTCTGGAACGTCATCGGGAAGTCGGCGGCGACCTTCAGGCCCGCTTCGCGGTTGTTCCCGGTGCTCAGCAGCCCGATGTACTCGTCGACGGACATGGTGGAGTCGCTGAGCCAGCCGGCGGTCTGGTCGAGCAGCAGCGGCAGGTCCTCCAGCGCCTCCGCCAGCCGGTCGGCGTCGGTCTCGTCGAGCCGGCCGGCCCGGCGGCGGACGAAGGCGACGCTCTCCTCGCGGGAGTAGACCGGGATCTCCATCAGGGCGGTGTTGTGTTCGCCCCACGCCCGGTTCTGCGAGGTGATCAGGACGTGGCCGGGGCCGCTGGGCAGCAGGTCCGCGATGTCCCCGACCTGGTCGGCGCCGTCCAGGACGAGCAGCCAGCGCGAGTACGGGGTGCCGCGGCGCAGCGAGTCGAGGACGGCGCGCAGCCGCTCCCCGTACTCGGGCCCGGTGGTGAGGCCGAGCGCCGGGGCGAGTTCGGCCAGCCGCTGGCGCAGCGTGCCGCGCTGATCGGCGGGGACCCACCAGACGGCGTCGTACTCGGAACCGAAGCGGTAGACGTACTCGGCGGCGATCTGGGTCTTGCCGACGCCGGACATGCCGAGCAGCGTGACGACGGCGGCGCCCTGTTCGGCCTGCTGCAGCCGGTGATAGACGCTGCCGAGCAGGTTCTCCCGCCCGGTGAACCGGATGTTGCGGCGCGGGACGCCGCCCCAGACCCGCGGCTGGTCGGCGGGGAAGCGCGGGCCGGAGCGCCCCGGCTTCTCCTCCGGCGGAGCGGTGTCGGCGGTGCCGAGCCGGGCCAGCAGCCGGCGTTCGGCCTCGTGCGCGCCGATCCCCCACAGCGAGGAGGCGCTGAGCGCGGCGGTCGCGGTGGGGAGCGCGGCGTTGGTGACCGAGACCGCGGCGAAGCGGTCGGTGTTCGAGGCGACGACGGTGCGCAGCGCCTGGTTCCACTCCTCGTGGGTGCGCGGACCCAGCTGGAAGTACCAGTCGCTGAGGATGACGAGGATGCGTCCCTCGGCGAGCATGAGGTCTTCCAGCGCCTGCTCGATGGAGGTGCCGGGCGGCGGGTCGAAGCGCTCGAAGGAGACCCGGTGCCCCTGCCGTTCGAGCCGGTCGCCGATCCACGCGGCCCAGGCCCGGTTGAATCCCGCGAAGCTGATGGTGACGGGCTGCCTTTCGGCCGTTGCCGCCGACTTCCGCACTACGGCCATGCGACCGTCTCCCTCGTGATGCGAACAAACGAACGGCCTCGACGGACCGTCAGATCCCTTAGCTGGGAACATACACCGGCGGTTCCCCTCCCGAGGTCTGCCTCCGCCACATCCTGCGGGCGGTCTCCACATAGGCGCTCGCACGGGCCAAGTGCCCCTCGGGCGGGGGATGATCCTTCAATCGGGTGAGCTGGCGGACCATCGCGTTGACGAACACCCTTCCCTCATGGGTGAGGCTCTGCGAGCCGGCCAGCGCGGGCATCGCGGCGCCGACCTGTTCGCGGCAGCGGGAGTGCTCGGCCCATGCCTTGTCGCGCTCCGCCGGGTCCTTGGCGCCCAGCGCGAACAGCTGCCAGTACTCGGCGAGCGCCAGGTGCGAGTACGCGCCCTGCAGCAGCCCGTCGAAGGGGCGCGGGTCGGGTCGCCAGGGTGCCCAGTAGCGCCGTTGGGCACCGGAGGTGTGCAGCAGGACGAGATCGGCGAGGGCGCCCAGCTTGGCGTGCTGCAGTTCGTGGACGAGCGTCGCGGCGAGATAGCCGGGGGTCCGCGGGGTGCTGCTGAGCACGGCGCCGAAGGCCTCGCGGCGGGTTCCGCTGCAGTGCGAGACGCCGCTGCCGTGCGGCCCGGCGCCCGGCGGCGGGGCCAGCGGTACGAAACACTCCAGCAGGGCCGCCACCTCGGCGGCGCGGGTCTCCCCGCCGAGGTGGATCACAGACATGGCGCCGGCCCAGGCGTCCTGCCACTGGTCGGACCCGGCGGCCGTCAGCCGGTCGTCGGCCCGCAGGCCGTGCCGTTCCAGACCGCTGTCCTCGGTCCGGAAGGGGTCGATCTCGTCGAGCAGCACCGGCCGCGGGCCGCCGGTGAGGACCCTCAGCGGGCACCAGCGCGGATCGCCGGACCGCCAGGAACCGTCGCGGTGCGGGTGGACCACGGCGGGGACGCCGTCCCGCACGATGACCGCCACCCGGCCGCCGGAGCCGCGCAGTTCGACCGGTTCGGGACCGGTGCCGGCGGGCGCCTGCGCGAAACGCAGCACGCCCAGCGTCGGCAGCACCACCAGGCCGTCGTGACCGATCGTCCTGAGGGTGAACGGCACGCGGGCGCGCGCCGCCGCCGCGGCGGCGAGGAGGCCGAAGTGCGACAGCTCGCGGAGGAGTTCCGGGCTCCGGTCCTGCCCGCCCTGCGCGACGCTGTCGAGCCGCCGCAGGCAGCGCCGGACCCAGGGGCCGACGAGGGGATAGAACAGCACGCCGCGCGCCGCGTCCCGGTCCGCCCGGTCGGCGGCCTCCAGCAGCGCCCAGTGCCGCCGGAACGCCGCCGCACCCGGGCCGGGGCGCAGCGCGACCGCGTCGAACAGGGCGCGCAGCTGGAGCAGGCGCAGCCGCTGCTGGCCCGCCGTGAGCAGGGCGAACTCCGCGCGGCCGCCGTGGGTTCCGCCGAGTTCCCGGAGCACGGCGTCGGATACGCCGCCGGGCCCGCCGGAGAGGATCCCTGCGGTCATGCCGCGGCCGCCTCGGCGAGCCGGTCCGCGACATGGCGGATCAGCCGCTGCAGGTCCGCGCAGTACACCGACGGATGCCGGAACCCCTCGCCGGCGCGGTACCGGTGGGCGTAGTTGCCACCGCCGCACACCTGGACCAGCGGGCAGCGGCGGCACTGTCCGGCCAGCGCGGCCAGTCCGCTCTGCCGGGCGGCGACACCCGGGTGCGCGAGGGCCTCGTCGAAGGAGTGGTGGAAGACGTCGAGCCCGGTGGCGGCGGCGCCCTCGTAGGCGGACTTGAGCGAGTCGACCTGTTCCATGCTGCCGTCGGTCTCCACCACGACGGCGTCGAACGGCCGCAGGCCCAGCGATTCGGTGGCCGCGGGGGCGCCGAGGAGCAGCGCGAGGCACTCCTCGAAGATCCGCACCCGGACCCGGCGGCGGTCGGCGCGCCACCACCGGTCGAAGACGGTGCACAGCCAGTCGCCGTACGGGGCCGGCCGCTCCGCGGGTGCGGGCAGGCCGGGCGGCGGTGCGCTCCAGTTGCCGTGCGGGAGGAGGAAGTCCACGGCGGGCGGCGAGAAATCGAGCAGCGACTCGTAGACCTCGGCGGGGTCGGAGGCGAGGTCGACGACGCAGAGCACCCCCGCGTAGCCGGCCCGGTGCCGGTCCTCGGCGAGCAGCCGCAGCCCACGGGCGGCGGCCGGCCACGACGGGCGGCCCGCGTGGTCCACCCGCGCCAGGTTGTGGGCGGGCAGCCCGCCGTCGAGGCTCACCCCGACCCGGATCCGGTGCGCGGCCAGCGTCCGCAGCCGCTCGTCGTCGAGCAGCGTGCCGTTGGTCTGGACGGTGGCGTGCACGGCGCAGTCCGCGGGCACCGCGGCCCGCACCCGGTCGACGACGGCGCCCAGCGCTCCGGCCTCGGCGAGCAGCGGTTCACCGCCGTGCAGGACGACGGCGATGTCGGTGAGCCCGTGCGCGGCGGCGTGTTCGGCGATCCGGGCGGCGGTGGCGTCGAGCACCGGGGCGGCGGGGGTGGCGGGACGGTGCCGCCAGCCGCTGTCCGGGCCCGCGTAGAGATAGCAGTAACGGCAGGCGAGGTTGCAGCGGCCGTTCATCTTGAGGATGAACTGGCGGAAGGGGACCGGGCGTGGACCGTCCGCCCCCGACGGTTCCGGCGGCTTCACCGGTCCTTCCGTGGCCTGCCTCACTGCGTGTCCCCTGTCCCCCGGTTCGTGGCGGAACCTTCCTTCTCCTGCGGCAACGCAAACGCCGGCGTATCGGCATTGTCCGGATCGGTCCGCGATCCGACCGAAACCGGGCGGGGCACGGAGACGGCGCGGGCGGCCGCAGGCCGGAAGGCGCTGTCGAACTCAGAAGGCGCTGTTGAATCCCCAGAGGATCTCGGTGGGTTCACCGAGCCGGGTCCGCAGTCCCTCCAGGACTTCGGCCAGTACCGGATGGTCGGCCTCCCGCAGCGACTCCAGATCCAGCGTCAGCGGATCCGGCAGCTCCGCCGCGCCGTCCGGCAGGTCCGTACGCTCCGCGTTCTCTCCTTGACGCATCGTCACACCACCTTATTTTTCCCCGCAGTTGGGGGCCCATCTGGGATGCCCGCCCGCCGGGTGCCCAAAACCAGACGGGGCCGCCGGGCCGCCCCGCCGCTACCTTCCGCCGCCCATCCGGGCCAGCCGCTGTGCCGTCCACTCGGCGTCCCGGCCCCCGCCGTCCGGGAGTCTGCGCCACTCCTCCAGGGCCGCCCGGTACGCCTCCCGCGCGGCCCGCGGCCGTTGTGCCGCCTCGTACACCACACCGCGCCGGTGGTGCGCCTCGGCGGTCAGCCGCACCGCCGGGGACGGGTCGGCCAGCTGCTCCTCGGCCGCGCGGGCGGTCTCGGCCGCCCGGCGGAACGCGTCGGCGGCCTGGTCCAGCCGGTCGGGCCCGCCGATGTGCCGCACCTCGCCCAGTTCCAGCCAGGCGCGCGCCCGGACCAGCGGCGCGCCGCCGTTCCTGGCCGCCAGCCCGAAGATGTGCTCCGCCTCCCGGAGGTCGACCATGTCCTCCCGGGTCCGGTAGCGCAGCAGCAGCGCCCGCCCCAGCATCATCAGCCGTTCGGTGAGCCGGGGATGACCCGCCGGAGAGTGCATACGGCAGTCCCGCAGCACCCGGATGGCCCGGGAGACGAAGGCCGCACCGCCGTCCAGTTCGGCCCGCCGCAGCAGGACCCCGCCCCACTCCTGCATCAACTCGCCGTACTCGGGCCGGTCCCGCAGCATCAGCGGGGCCGCCTCCTCGAACCGGTCGGCCGCCTCGTCCAGATCCGACGGCGGCCCGCCCGCCGCGTACCGGTGCACCCACATCCGGGCCGACCTGACCAGGACCTCGGCCCGGAGCGACTGCTCCCTGACGTCCTCCAGCGTCCGCGCCACCAGTGCGCCGGCCTGCTCGAGCCGGTCGCCCGTCAGCAGCAGCGCGTCGGTCAGCAGCAGCTGGGCCCTGACCCGGTCCTCCATCGGCCCCGGCCCGGCGGCCATGACGGCGCACGCGTACTCCAGGGACTCGGCGGCCTGCCCGGCGTAGACGCGGGCCCGTTCCGGGTCCTCGGCGGTCCCGGCCAGCATCAGCAGCGCCCGCCCGCGGGCCAGCGACAGCCCGGCCGGCTGCGGTTCGCTACCGCCGCCCCAGGGGCGCCCGTCGGAGAACGCCTCCAGCATGCCGATGGTCTCCTGCAGCGGCCCGGTGTCACCGCTGAGCCGCCACTGCTCCTCCAGCACCTCCGCGTGCTGCAGGGTGGTGCGCAGCGCCTCCTCAGGGTCCAGGTCGGTGGCCGCACCGGCCGCGGTGAACTCCCGGTCGGCGCGCCGCAGCAGCTCCAGCGCGGCCTGCCGCTGGCCGAGCGCCCGCAGGTCGGCGGCGGCCGCGTGCAGCACCCGGGCCAGCACGGCGCGGGCCCGCACCACTCCGGGCGAGGCGACGGCGACCTCCGCGGCCTCCTGCGCCTCGCGCAGCAGACCGGCTCCGCCCTGCAGCCGCCACAGCCGCAGCAGGTTCTGCGCCAGCTCGCTCCAGAGCTCGGGATCGGCCGCGGTCGGCAGCCCGGCGGCCGCCGCCCGGCGGAGCAGCTGTACGGCGTCCAGCAGGCTCTGCACCATGCCGTCGGACTCGAAGCGCTCGACGAGCACCCTGGCCCGTTCCAGCGCCGCCTCCGAACGGGGAGCGCCGGCGCCGCCCTCGACGCCGATCTGCTCGGTCACGTCCGTCAGCGGGATGAAGCGTTCCAGCACCTTCGCCGCCACCTGGGCGAAGGGCTGCGCGGCCCGCCGGGCCGAGTCCTCCGCACCGCCGTCCAGCGCCGGCATCCGGCCCGGCACGGCTCCGCCGCCGCGGCCGTCCGCCAGCTGGGCGATGGCCAGCGCCGGGAAGTTGGGGCCGCCGAGCCCGAAGCGCTGCTCGACGTACTCGGAGCAGTGCTTGAGCACCAGCAGTGCCTCGTCCCGCCCCAACGGACCCAGCAGGACGTCCTGGACGCCCTCGGCGAACGCGTACCACTGCGCCGGCGGCCGTGCCACGGGCACCTCGCCGATCACGGTGCCGTACGCGGGGGTGTCCAGCACCGTTCCGTACGGGGGGGTCTCCGTCCCGGGACCGGCGGAGCCGCCCGAGCCGGCCCGGGTGAGCAGCCCGCTGAGCAGCACCTCGGAGAGCTCCGCGGGTCCGGAGTCGGGCAGCATCGTGCGCTGCACCAGCTGCATCACCGGCAGATAGAGCGGGGCCGCGGCCACGTACACCGCGAGCTGGGCCGCGCCCGGGGAGGCGGCGGACCGGAACCGGGCGACGAGCTCGGCCGGGGCCAGCGGTCTGCGCGGCCGGGACGGCGGCGCGGCCGGCTGGTCGGCCCGCACCCAGCCCACCGCGGCCGGCACCGGACCCGTACCGGTGCCCGACAGCAGCCGCGCCCACGCGCCCAGCGCGGCGGCGGTCGGCGGCAGCACCGGGACCGGGACCATGCCGGGACGCTCCAGCGCGCCCTCCCCCTCGAAGTGCAGCGTGGCCGACTGGCCTGGGCCCTGGCCACGCATCAGCAGCCCGTACGAGGTCGGCAGCCGGGTACGGGACCACAGCCGCTGCGGCAGCGGCTGCAGCACGGCGACGGGCGCGTGCCGGGACAGCCGGTGCAGCAGCCGGTGCGCCTCGCCGCTGCGCCACAGCGGGCCGGCGCAGTCGCTGACGAGCACCGTCACCTGACGTCCCGTCGGGTCGTTGAGCTGGTCCGCGGAGCGCAGCCCGGCGGCGCCGGGTTCGAAGCGGCGGCTCACCGCGGCGCCGCCGTCCGGGGTATGGTGCAGATACTGCACATGGACGTCGCGGAAGGCGCCCAACTGCCCGAAGACCTGCTGGAACTCGCCGAGCATGCGTTCCCACACGTACATCGACGACGAGGCGTCCATCAGCAGCTGCAGCGAGGCGTCGCCCCGCGAAATGCTGCGGAAGACCGGCATCAGCAGACCGCCGGCCCGCGCGCTGCGCTCCGCCGTCGCCGACTCGTCCAGCTCGCTGCGGATCGGCGGTGCGGCGCTGTGGTAGCGCTGCAGCGGGCGCAGCGCCCGCTGCAGTTCCAGCAGCCCCGGCAGTGCGGGCGCCTCGGGCACGCCGATGGAGATGGCGCCGCCCGGCAGCGGCGAGCCCCGTCCGCCGCCGGCCGTGCGGTCCCGCTCCCCCGGATACAGCGCGATGCTGCCGCCGGGCAGGCCGCCGCCGCGATGGCCGGTTCCCGCTCCCGGACCGTCGTCGCGGTCCGCCGCGTCGGCCGCCGGGTCCGCCGGCCGGTCCGCGGTGTCCCCGCCGGCCGTCCCGGTCGCCGGGCCCGCCGGGCGCGGGCCGTCGGCCCACTCGCCGGGCTCCGCGCCGGCCCCGGCGGGCTGTGACCAGCGCGCCAGCCAGACGGCGTCGGCCAGTTCACCCAGGTCCGGATCGAGTCCCGCCCCGCGCAGCCGCTCGATGATCTCCGCGAGCGGATCACGGCGCGGCCCCGGCGCAGGTGGCGGGGAGGGGGGAGGCGCTGTCACACCCTCACCTCGGCCGGTCGAGGCGCTGGATGAGCATGTCGGCGAGCCGGTCGCGGGACGGCGGCGCGGCGTGGTGCGTGAGGTAGATCGCGTTCAACAGCTGGTCCGCGGCGAGGAGTTCGCTGCGCGAGCGCTCCAGGAAGCGGGTGATCAGATCGTCGCCGATCCGGGCCGCCTCGGTCCCCAGATGCGCCCGGACCACGGTGGCCAGCCGCTTGTGGTCGGGCTGCCCCAGTTCGAGGTGGATGCAGCGCCGCAGCAGCGGCGCCGGGAAGTCGCGCTCGCCGTTGCTGGTGAGCACGACGAAGGGGAAGGCCCGGCAGCCGACCCGGCCGTCCTCGACCGTCACCTTCGTGCTGTCGTCGGTGAGCACCTCGACCCGCGGTTCGCGCTCCGCGAGCCGTTCGAGCTCGGGGATGGCGAACTCGCCCTCCTCCAGCACGTTCAGCAGGTCGTTGGGGAGGTCGATATCGCTCTTGTCCAGTTCGTCCACGAGCAGCACGCGGGGCCGCGCCGTCGGCAGCAGCGCCGTGCCCAGCGGACCGAGCCGGATGTAGCTGCCGATGCCGCCGGGCGTCTGGGCCCGGCCGCTCGCCGCGATCTGGGTGTCCTGGAGCCGCGCGATGGCGTCGTAGCGGTAGAGGCCGTCCTGCAGCGTGGTGCGGCTGACGATGGGCCAGCGCAGCACCCGGCCGAGGCCGAGCTCGTACGCGACGGCGTGCGCCAGCGTGCTCTTGCCGGTGCCGGGACTGCCGGTGACCAGCAGCGGACGGCGCAGGTACAGCGCGGCGTTGACGATCTCCAGCTCTTCGGGACTCGGCCGGTGCAGCTGCGCCATGTGCCGGTACGCGCCGAGCCGGCGGGTCGAGGCGCTGTCCGTGCCGGGGCCGGGCTCGACGAGGGGGCCGCCGTCGAAATCCCGCCACGGCGGCGGATCGGGCAGCGCGCTGATCCCGTCGTGCGGCTCGCCGGCACCCCGGTAGATCAGCCACTCGTTCTCTTCGTTGCCGTCGGTCCCGGCAGTCCCGTCGGGCCTCGCGTTGATGTCAGGCACTACATGCTCCTCGTCGCTCGTACGTCGATGGCAGGAGCGCAGACCACGTATCGACCGTCCCACGGAGTGGGGGCGGAACATAAGGGGTGTGTTCGGCCGGTCATGGCGTCTCCAGCGGCTGATCGGTGCCGGGCAGCGGGCGGGTCGGGTCGTCGTACAGCAGGATCAGTCCCTTGGAGATGTAGGCCTCGGGCTCGCGGCGGGCGAGATCGGCACGCAGCTTACGCACCGCCTCCGGCAGCCGGTCCGCCTGCGCGGCGGCGGCCACCGCGTGTTCCACCCCCCGGTGGAAATCGGTGCACACCAGGTCCCGTTCGGCCCGTTCGCGGCGCCAGAGGACCACGCCGTACCCGGCGTTGGTGACCCGGCGCAGGTTCGCGGGGCCGTCCTCGGCGTCCGAGGCCCGGCACAGCGCGGGCACCGAGTACAGGCCCCGGGAGCGCAGTTCGTCGTCCGAGGGCACCGGCGCCGGCTCCCCGGCGTCGCAGTCCAGCACCACCGGCTCCATCGGCCCGGCCTGCACCCGCTTCCAGCGGGCCCGCCGCAGGGCCGCGTCCTCGCCGACCTCGTCCGGGTCGTACTCCGGGTCGGCCCGGCGCACCACGACCGGGCGCTGCTCCCCCAGCGTCGTCCCGTCCGCCGGCATCCGCCAGGTCTCCACCGGCAGTTCGAGCAGCGC
Organism: Streptomyces sp. RKAG337; assembly: GCF_023701715.1. Taxonomy (NCBI): domain Bacteria; kingdom Bacillati; phylum Actinomycetota; class Actinomycetes; order Kitasatosporales; family Streptomycetaceae; genus Streptomyces; species Streptomyces sp. RKAG337. The sequence goes on from NZ_JAJOZA010000001.1 coordinate 2,389,913, forward strand.
TCTGACCACCGCCACCTGAAGGACCGCCCGGCGGTCCGGCTCGTCGCAGCGGCGGAACGCCTCGGCGAGCGGGGCGCTCAGCCGCACCGGCAGCTCGCCGAGGCGGGTGCCTTCGGCGCCCTCAGCCACCGGCCGGACGTCGCCCGCCGCGTCCACGATGGCGATCCGCCAGTCGTAGCTGTCGCGTTCCCAGCCCCGGCGGTCGATCTCCAGCAGCACCGAGGGGTGCGAGACCGCCTCACGGGCGGGCGGACCGCCGGCGCCCGGGACCCGCACACCGGACGGGCCGGGGTCCGTCCTGCGGTCGTTGACCCGGGCGAGCCATTCGCGGCCCAGCTCGTTGCGGAAGCCGCGCGACAGGTCCCGCTCGCTCGCGGCGACGGCCGCCGCCCAGTTCCACAGCCGGCGCTCGGCGCCGTGCGCCGCCTCGTACGGGCGCTCCGCCGTCGCCGCGTGGACGCAGTAGCGCAGCACCGTCTCCAACTCGCTCTGGCCGCGCCGCAGTTCGTAGAGCAGCCCGAGCCCGTCGCGCCAGCCGCGCGGCGCCAGCGGCAGGTTCTCGCAGGGCTGGCCGCGCAGTTCGTTGACGGTCGCCAGCAGACTCAACGTGCTGACCGGCGGCGGGAGTTCGGCGAGCAGCCCGAGCAGCTCGGTGCGCATCCCGGGCGAGAGGGCGCGCCCGGGGGTGGCGCCCAGCAGGTTGTGGGCGTCGGTCCAGGTCGTGACGTTGGTGTCGGCGCGCCGGTGGCGGTCGGCGTGATGCCGGTCGTGGGCGTGCACCACGCGCTGGAAGAGGTCGTCGGACTCGGCGGCGACCGGCCGCCGCGGCAGTGGCAGCCCGCGCAACTGCACGACGGATATGGCCAGTCCGCCGTCCTGCCCGCCGCGCCGGGCCTTGAGCACGCCGATCACCTCGCCGCGCGCGAGGTCGACGACCGGGCCGCCGGAGGCGCCCGACGGGATCTCGTCCTCGTTGCCGAGGCGGAGCTTGCCGTCCCTGCCCAGCTCACCGCGGATGGTGCACCGGCCGCTGACGTCCTCGACCTCGCCGTCCACCTCCATGCAGCCGAAGAAGGCGACTTCCTTGCGGGTGAAGACCTTCGAGGTGCGCTCGGTGAGCCAGACGCAGGCGTGCGGCACCGGTTCCAGCAGCCGGATCAGCGCCAGGTCGGGGGCCGGCCATAACCCCGGTCCGGGATTCGCCGTCGGTTCGGCCCACTCGACGCGGCCGCGGACCGTGCGTCCGTCGAAGGTGATGCCGACCTCGCGCCCACCGTCAGCCACCGCGCCTCCCTCGCCCCGGAGCGCCACATGGGCGCAGGTGAGCACCCAGTTGGGGGCGACGAAGAAGCCGCTGCCCCATGGGCGGACGGCGACGTCCCCGGCGGACGGACCGCCGGACCCGTCCGGGGCATACCCGGACGGAGGGGCATGAACACGTACGGTGGCGGCTCTCACCAGGGGCGCCAGGGTCTCGAAGGGATCCGAGTCCTCGTCCTGTGCGTCCTGTGCGCCCCCATACCCCCCTGTCACGCCGCGCCACCCCCCGTTCGGCCAGCAGTAACGAAAGGTTAGCGGCCTGCGAGGACCCGCGCGAGGGAGTGTCGGAATGCTGCCTATCCTTGCCTGGAATGTCCCACCGTCCCCGTGTCGCGGTGTCCGTGCGCACCGGTGACCCCTGCTTGGAGCTATGGAGCATCCCGTGTACTTCACCGATCGCGGTATCGAGGAGCTGGAGAGCCGGCGCGGCGAGGAGGAGGTCACCTTCGAGTGGCTCGCCTCCCGGCTGCGGGAGTTCGTCGACCTCAATCCCGACTTCGAGATCCCCGTGGAGCGGCTGGCCACCTGGCTGGCCCGGCTGGACGACGAGGACGACGAGGACGAGTGACGGCCCGCGCGGGCGCCGCACCGGCGCCCGCCGACGCCGCTCGGGAACGACTCGCGTACGGCTCAAGACCGCGGAACAGGCCGCTTGACTTCTCCAGTACGCGATATATCGTGTCTACCAAGAGACGCGATATGTTGCGTTGCCTGACGTACCACCGAGGAGGGTCGACATGAGCGGCACGTCGGAATGGACCGTGACGGAACCACAGAAGCTCGTCTTCGACGCGCATGTCGACACGGTGCGCGTGCGCATCGTCGGCGGCGCGGTGAACGTCGTCGGCGTCGAGGAGGGCCCGGCCCGGCTGGAGGTCAGCGAGCTCGACGGACCGCCGCTGCTGGTCAGCCTGAAGGGCGGCGTCCTCACCGTCGGCTACGACGACCTGCCCTGGAAGGGCTTCCTGAAGTGGCTCGGCGGCAAGGGCTGGGAGCGGCACGCGGTCGTCTCGCTCGCCGTGCCGCAGCGCACCCGCGTCGAGGTCGGCGTGGTCGGCGCCAGCGCGGTGATCTCCGGCATCTCCGAAGCCACCCAGGTACGCGGGGTCAACGGGGACGTCACGCTGGTCGGCGTGGCCGGCGCGGTCAGCGCCAACACCATCTCGGGCAACGTCGAGGCCCAGGCGGTCTCCGGCGACCTGCACATCAACACCGTCTCCGGCGACCTGACCGTCGTCGAGGGCAGCGGCGCCCGCATCAAGGCCGACTCCGTCAGCGGCAACATGGTGCTCGACCTGGCCCCCGTCGAGACGCCCCCGGGCGCCGACGTCCGGCTGAACACCGTCTCCGGCGAGATCGCCATCCGCATCCCGGACCCCGCGAACGCCGAGGTCGACGCCAACACCGCCAGCGGCGCCGTGTCCTGCGCCTTCGAGGACCTGCGGGTCACCGGCCAGTGGGGCGCCAAGCGCATCACCGGACGGGTCGGCACCGGCGGCGCCCATCTGAAGGCCACCACCGTCTCCGGCGCCATCGCCCTGCTGCGCCGCCCACCGGTCGACGACGAGCCGGCCGGTGCGTCGACCGACGGGACCCCCTCGCTCCGGAAGGACATCTGACATGGCTCCCGTCTTCGCCCACGGCCGCCTGCGGCTGTACCTCCTCAAGCTCCTGGACGAGGCCCCGCGCCACGGCTACGAGGTCATCCGGCTGCTGGAGGAGCGTTTCCACGGCCTCTACGCGCCCTCCGCCGGCACCGTCTACCCGCGGCTGGCCAAGCTGGAGAAGGAGGGCCTGGTCACCCACAGCACCGAGGGCGGCCGCAAGGTGTACTCCATCTCCGACGCCGGCCGCGCCGAACTGGCCGCCAGGGCCGACGAGATCGCCGACCTGGAGAACGAGATCCGCGAATCGGTCTCGACGCTGGCCGCCGAGATCCGCGAGGACGTCCGCGGCGCCGCCGGTGATCTGCGCCGGGAGATCCGGGCCGCGGCGCAGGAGGCCCGCAACTCCCCCGCGGGCAACGGTGTCGGCACCGACTTCCGCGCCATGAAGCAGGAGTGGAAGGACCAGGCCCGCCGCGCCAAGGAGGAGAGCCGCCGGGCCAAGGAGGACGCGCGCAACGCCCGCCTCCAGGCCAAGGAGGCGCAGGACTTCGCCCGGGTCGAGGTGCAGCGGATCGCCAAGCAGGTCCAGGAGCAGGTGCAGTCCCACGTCCGCGAGGGCGACTGGCAGGGTGGCCTCAAGGAGGGCCTCGCCGAGCTCAACCGCGAACTGGGCGCGCTGGGCCGGGCCACCGGCCACATCTCCACCGCCTGGCCCGGCTACCTCAAGGCCGATCCGGACGCCACGACGGGCAGCACCGCTGACGCGGGCGCCGCCTCGGCCGAGGTCCCGGCGGACGCGCCCGACTGGGCCAGGGAGAACGACTCCGAGGACGCCGTCGCCGACCCGGGCCGCGAGCTGGAACGCCTCCTGGACCGTTTTCGCGACGACATCCGTGACGCGGCCCGCGACCGGGGCGTGGACGCCGGTCAGCTGCGCGAGACCCGCCGCCATCTGTCGACGGCGGCGGCTCAGATCGGCGCCGTGCTGCGCGGCCGCAAGGACTGACGCGGCGACACGGACGGCGGGCCCACCGGCTGGGGCCCGCCGTCCGTCGGCCCGTCGTCTGCCGTCGTCAGCCCGTCGTCAGCCCGTCGTCAGCACGATCTTTCCGAACAGCTCTCCGCCCGCCATCTTCTCGAAGCCCTCGCGGGCCCGTTCGAGCGGCAGTACCGAGTCGATCACCGGCCGGACGCCGGTGGCCGCGCAGAAGCTGAGCAGATCCTCCAGCTCGTCCTTGGTGCCCATCGTCGAGCCGACGACCTTCAGCTCCAGGAAGAAGATCCGGGTGAGTTCGGCGGCCGGCGGGTTCGAGCCGCTCGTGGCGCCCGAGATCACCAGCGTGCCGCCGGGCCTGAGCGACTTCACCGAATGCGACCAGGTGGCGGCGCCCACCGTCTCGATCACCGCGTCGACCCGCCGCGGCAGCCGCGCGCCCGGCTCGAAGGCCGCCTCCGCGCCCAGCTCCACCGCGCGCTCGCGCTTGGCCTTGTCCCGGCTCGTCGCGAACACCCGCAGCCCGGCCGCCTTCGCCAGCACGATCGCGGCCGTCGCCACCCCGCCGCCCGCGCCCTGCACCAGGACGGAGTCGCCCGGCCGCACGCCCGCGTTGGTGAAGAGCATCCGGTACGCGGTCAGCCACGCGGTCGGCAGACAGGCCGCCTCCTCGAAGGAGAGCTCGGCGGGCTTGGGCAGCACGTTCCAGGCCGGCACCGACACCCGCTCGGCGAACGTCCCCTGGTACCGCTCGGTGAGGATCGAGCGCGGCTCGTCCGGACCGACGCCGTGCCCGGACTGGCCGATGACGGAGTGCAGGACGACCTCGTTGCCGTTCTCGTCGACACCCGCCGCGTCACAGCCGAGGATCATCGGCAGCCGCTCCTGCCCGAGTCCCACCCCGCGCAGCGACCACAGGTCATGGTGGTTGAGCGACGCGGCCCGCACCGTGACCGTCGTCCACCCCTCCCGGCGTTCCGGCTCGGGGCGTTCCCCCAGCTCCAGGCCGTTCAGCGGCTGGTCACGGTCGATACGTGCGGCATAGGCAGCGAACATGCCCAGAAACTATCGGCGCGATCGACATCCGGTGAAGACCCCGCCGCACGAAGCGACATACGTCACCCTGGTCCCGTCACCCCGGACCCGTCGCCCCCTGCCCTCGGTGCAACCTCCCGGGCCTCCCAGCGCACTGACACAGTGACGGGCGATCCGCCCACGCGGCACGGGGAGGGGACGACATGCGGCAGGACGGCAGCGCCGGCGGAGGCGACGACGACGCGTTGCACGCGTTCGTCGCCGGCAGACGGTTCGCGCTCTTCCGGAGCGCGTTCCTGCTGTGCGGCGACAACGACGAGGCCGACGACCTCGTCCAGACCACCCTGGTGAAGGTCATCCTCGGCTGGCGCCGGCTGGAGCGCCTGGACAACGTCGAGGCGTACGCCCGCAAGACCCTCGTCAACACCTTCATCGCCTCCCGCCGCCGCTTCTGGCACCGCGAGCAGCCCTACGGCGAACTCCCCGAGCGGACGGGCCCGGAGACCGATACCGACACCGGAGTGGCCGTCCGCGTCGCGCTCGCCCGGCTCACGCCGCGGCAGCGCGCCGTGCTCGTCCTGCGGTACTGGGAGGACCTGAGCGTCGAGGCCACCGCCGAGGCGCTCGGCATGCGCGAGAACACCGTCAAGAGCCATACGGCACGCGGGATGGCGGCGCTGCGCGCCGAGATGCGGGAGGAGCGGGTATGAACCAGGAGCAAGCGGTCAGGGAGCTGTTGCGGCGGGCCGTCGACGGTGTCGTCCCCGTGCCGGACGGTACGAACGAGCGGATCTTCGCCCGGGCCCGGAGCATACGGCGGCGGCGCCGGCGGGCCCGGATCGCCCTTTCCGCACTGGCCCTCGCCGGCGCGGTGACCGCCGCCCTGCTGCTGATGCCGGGCACGGGGGACGCTCGGCGGGTGCAGAACGCCGCCGGGTACAGCGGGCCGGCGCAGACCGCGCTGCTCAGAGAGCTGCTCCCGCCGGAGGTCGGCCGGATCGAACTGAACAGCAAGCCCGGCGGCGGCAAGGACGTCGCGATCGGTGACGGGATGTATCTGGTGGCCAAGGACGGGAAGTACGGCGAGATCTCGATCCACAATTTCGCCCCGGACGGGTCAGGGGCGCACGACGTCTGTGCCGAATTCGACACGAAGCCCTGGACGGCGGACTGCGGGAAGCTGGCACTGAGCGGCGGCCGCACGCTGTGGACCTGGCGCATCGTGTCCGGCATTCAGATGTACGACGACGGCACGAAGAGCGTCGCGGGATACTGCGCCGGCCTGAACCTTCCCGACGGCCGTTCGATGTTCATCCAGGTCAACGCCGGTGACTCGCTCTCCGGCCGGCGCTCCGACCCCGCCTGGATGGCCGAGCCGCCGCTGACGATGGCGCAGCTCCGCGATCTCGCGCTGCGCCCGGAGCTGCTCGTACCGCTGTCCGGGTCCTGACACCGGCGACGGCGGGCCGGCACCCATGGGTGCCGGCCCGCCGTCATTCCTGTCCTGCGACAACCCGCCCGGAGGGCGGTCAGCGGCGGGCGACGCCCTCCGCGCGGGCGGCGGCGGCGACCGCGGCGGTGACCGCCGGGGCGACCCGCTCGTCGAAGGGCGACGGGATGACGCAGTCGGCGCTGAGCTCGTCGGCGACGACGGCGGCCAGCGCCTCGGCAGCGGCGATCTTCATGCCCTCGGTGATGCGCGAGGCGCGCACCTGGAGGGCGCCGGCGAAGATGCCGGGGAACGCCAGGACGTTGTTGATCTGGTTCGGGAAGTCGCTGCGCCCGGTGGCGACGACGGCCGCGTACTTGTGCGCGACGTCCGGGTGGATCTCCGGCGTCGGGTTGGCCATGGCGAAGATGAAGGCGCCCTTGGCCATGGTGGCCACCGCCTCCTCGCGCACGGTTCCGCCGGACACGCCGATGAAGACGTCGGCCCCGTCCAGGGCGGTCTCCAGCGAACCGGAAAGACCAGCCTTATTGGTGTACGAGGCCAGCTCGCGCTTGACGGAGTTCAGGTCGTCACGGCCGCCGTGCACGATCCCCTTGCGGTCGGTGACGGCGACATCGCCGATTCCCGCCTCGACGAGGATCTTGGCGATCGCGACCCCGGCCGCTCCCGCGCCCGAGATCACCGCGCGCAGCTGGCCCAGCGACCGGTTGGTGAGCTTGGCGGCGTTGCGCAGCGCGGCGAGCGTCACGACGGCGGTGCCGTGCTGGTCGTCGTGGAAGACCGGGATGTCGAGGCGCTCCTGCAGCTTCCGCTCGATCTCGAAGCAGCGGGGGGCGGAGATGTCCTCCAGGTTGACGCCGCCGAAGGACGGCGCCATCCGCACCACGGTTTCGACGATCTCGTCCACGTCCGTGCAGGCCAGCGCGATGGGGACCGCGTTGACCCCGCCGAACTGCTTGAAGAGGATGGCCTTGCCCTCCATCACCGGCAGGGAGGCTTCCGGGCCGATGTCACCGAGTCCGAGCACCGCGGTGCCGTCCGTGACCACGGCCACGACGTTGGACTTCCAGGTGTAGTCGTTCACCAGATCGGGCTGCTCGGCAATGGCCGTGCACACCTTCGCGACACCCGGCGTGTAGGCGAGGGACAGATCGTCCGCATCGCGCACCGGCACGGTCGCGGCCACCTCCATCTTTCCGCCACGGTGCAGGGCGAAGACCGGATCGATGGGGAACGTGTCCGTATCGGTCCGAGGATTGACGATCTCCGCTGCCACAATTGACCCCTTTGTCTGATTTGGTTTCGAGGGTACTACCTCCAGAAATGGAGATAGGCGGGCTCGGCATCGGTACACCCAGGCACTTGAGTGGTCCTGAAGGCACCGGCGCCAGGCATGCCGCACGCATGCCATGGGCCCCGGGATGAGGGGTAAGGATCCGTTCTACCGGAAGACCGATTCCGCTGACGAGTCCATTCGGCTCCGCCAGCAGGGAGCGAATCGGAAATAACGGCATACAGCGCGGCAAAAAGCCCGAATAGGGGAGAAACCGCGGATACTGTGTGCGACTGGTCGGCGTGGCCCCACCGTGGTCCGGCCTTGGTGTGCCGGCCCGGTGAGAGCCCGGGGATCGCCCGTTATCCGATTTTGACACAACTGGACCACTGACTGGGTCTGTCCGGATGGCAAGATGCGCACATCACACCGGGTGGCGACACTCGAATAAGGGTTCCCCACCCACCGTCTTCCCCACTCCGCCCACATTCCGCAGGAGGAACCAGCAATGACCGCACGCACCACCCGTCGCTCGGCCGCCACATCTCGGATCACAGCGGTCGGCGCGATCGCGGTCGCGGGCACCCTGCTGCTCAGCGGCTGTGGCGACCAGACCAAGAAGGACAGCGGCACCGACACCTCGACGAAGTCGAACAGTGCTCCGCTCTTCAACAAGCTCCCCAAGAAATTCCAGGACGCCGGTGTCATCGAGGTCGGCACGGACGCCACGTACGCCCCGATGGAGCTGAAGCAGAGCGGCACCATCGTCGGTGTCGACCCCGACATCGCCGCCGCGCTCGGCAAGCAGCTCGGCGTGACGTTCAAGTTCACCAGCGGCACCTTCGACGGTCTCCTCGCCGCGATGCAGACCGGCCGCTACGGCGTCGTCATGTCCTCGGTCAGCGACACCAAGGCCCGCCAGGAGGGCCTCGACGACAAGGGGCAGAAGACCGGTAAGGGCGTCGACTTCGTCGACTACTTCACCGCGAGCACCGGCATCCTGGTCAAGAAGGGCAACCCGGAGCACATCACCTCCGTCGACGACCTGTGCGGCAAGAAGCTCGCCGTCCAGCGCGGTACGACCTTCGAGGCGGCCGCCAAGGACCTCTCGAAGAAATGCACGACGGGCGGCAAGGCCGCGCTGTCCATCGAGTCCTTCCCGACCGACGCCGAGGCCCAGACCCGCGTCAAGGCCGGCGGAGCGGTCGCCGACCTGAACGACTCCCCGGTCGCGGCGTACATCGCCAAGACCGCGGGCGGCGGCAACGACTTCGAGTCCGTGGCCAACAAGTCCGACGCCGGGCCGTTCGGCATCGCCGTGGACAAGAGCAACACGCAGCTGCGCGACGCGATCAAGCTGGCGATGGACGCGATCATCGCCGACGGCAGCTACAAGGCAGCCCTCGACAAGTGGGGCGCCGGCGACGGCGCGATCACCAAGGCCGCGATCAACGGCGGCTCCTGACCCCACGCGCTCCACTGAAGGGCAGTCGCAGTGACTGACAAATTCGAGAAGGAACCCGCCGACGCTCCGGCGAGCGGGACCGCCGGGACCGCCACCGCGATCCCGGCGGAGGCTATCCGGGCGATCCCCGTACGCCATTACGGGCGCTGGATCAGCGCGGTCGTCGTCGTGGCCGTGCTGGCCGCACTCGTGTTCTCGTTCTCCCAGGGCGATGTGCGCTGGGCGACCGTGCCGGAAAAGCTGTTCGACCACTCCATCCTGACCGGTATGTGGCACACCATCCTCATCAGCGTCCTGTCGATGCTGATGGGCCTGCTGCTCGGTGTGCTCTTCGCCGTCATGCGGCTCTCCAAGAACCCGGTGACAGGCGGCGTCGCCTGGCTCTACATCTGGTTCTTCCGCGGCACCCCGGTCTATGTGCAGCTGCTCATCTGGTTCAACCTGGCGCTGATCTTCCCGGTCCTGAACCTCGGCCCGATCTACAAGAACAACATGGTCGACGTCATGACCCCGTTCGTGGCCGCCCTGCTGGGGCTCGGTCTGAACGAGGGCGCCTACATGGCCGAGATCGTGCGGGCCGGCATCCAGTCGGTCGACGAGGGCCAGACCGAGGCGTCGCACGCCCTGGGCATGAAGCAGGGCCAGACCATGCGCCGTGTGGTGCTGCCGCAGGCCATGCGGGTGATCATCCCGCCGAGCGGCAACGAGTTCATCAACATGCTCAAGACGTCCTCGCTGGTCGTCGCCGTCCAGTACCAGGACCTGCTGCGCAGCGCGCAGGACATCGCCGCGAGCTCCTTCGCGACCATGGAGATGTTCTTCGTCGCGTCCATCTGGTACCTCGCCCTGACCAGCGTGTTCAGCGTCGGCCAGTACTACCTGGAACGCCGCTTCGCCCGGGGCTCGCTGCGCAGTCTGCCGCTCACCCCGTGGCAGAAGATCAAGGCGAATCTCAGCACGTTGCGCCGTCCGGAGGTGGCCCGATGACCGTTCAGCCCATGGTCAAGGCCGAGGCCGTCCACAAGTCGTTCGGCCTGGCGCACATCCTCAAGGGGATCGAGCTGGAGGTCGCGCCGCGCGAGGTGTTCTGCCTCGTCGGTCCGTCCGGCTCGGGCAAGTCCACCTTCCTGCGGTGCATCAACCACCTGGAGCAGATCAACGCCGGCCGCCTGTGGGTGGACGGCGAGCTGGTCGGCTACCGGCAGAAGGGCGACAAGCTCTACGAGCTGAAGGACAGCGAGGTCGCGGCGAAGCGGCGGGACATCGGCATGGTGTTCCAGCGCTTCAACCTCTTCCCGCACATGACGGCGATCGAGAACGTCATGGAAGCCCCGATGCAGGTCAAGGGCGAGTCGAAGGCGACCGCCCGGGCCCGTGCCGAACGGCTGCTCGACCGGGTCGGCCTGGCCGACAAGGCGGCCAACTACCCCGCGCAGCTGTCCGGCGGACAGCAGCAGCGGGTGGCCATCGCCCGCGCGCTGGCGATGGAGCCGAAGCTGATGCTCTTCGACGAGCCGACCTCCGCCCTCGACCCGGAGCTCGTCGGTGACGTCCTCGACGTCATGCGCGGGCTCGCCGAGGACGGCATGACGATGATCGTCGTCACCCATGAGATGGGCTTCGCCCGCGAGGTGGGCGACGCGCTGGTCTTCATGGACGACGGCATCGTCGTCGAGGCGGGGAACCCCCGCGACGTCCTGAGCAACCCGCAGCACGAGCGCACCAAGGCGTTCCTGTCCAAGGTGCTGTGACCCGAACGGACGAGGCCGGACGGCCGGGCCGCGAGCCCGGCCGTCCGGCCTTCTTCATGTCCGGGGCGGCGCGCGTCGTTCCGCGCGTTACTTCAGGCCGAGCACCAGTGCGTCCGGGACCGAGCGCCAGACGCCGTCCGCCTTCTCCCGCGCCATGCGCGCGTGCCGCAGCGCCCGCTCCGCCTCGTTGATCACCCCCGGGCGATGGCCGGCAGGGCCGGATCGAGGTCGACGCCGGTGGATCGCGCCTCGGGGAAGCGCCACAGCACGCGGTCCGGGATACTGCCGGTGCCGCACGTGAGGTCCAGCACCTTGGGCGCGGGCCCGACCAGTGCCTCGACCATGTCCAGCATCACCCGGAACCGCTCCTCGCGGTCCGGCAGGTACCACTCCTTCTGACGGTCTCAGCTCTTCTGCCGGCTCTGCCGGTCCGCGGTGCGCACCGCGGGTGCCGGCGGCGCCTCCGGTGTACCCGTCATCGCCGTCTCTCCAGTTCGTAATACCCTGATAGCTACCTCGACCATTACTGAGCCTAGAACGCACGCGTAAGGATCATAAGTGGAACTGGCCTATTACTCGGACTACGCCGTGCGCCTGGTGAACAGCGAGGAGCCGGAACGCGGAACGGACGACCTCACCGGTGTCGACGCCGTCCGCGCGCTCTTCGGCGCCAGCACCCAGGCCGCCGCGCGCAGCACCGACGCCGACGTGCCCCGGCTGCGCGCCGTACGCACCCGGCTGCGCGGGGTCTTCGAGGCAGCCGACGAGGGCGACGAGGTACGCGCCGTGGACCTGCTCAACGCGCTGCTGCTGGAGTTCCCGGTCAGCCCGCAGATCTCCGGGCACGAACACCTGGACGAGACCGGCCGGCCCGACTGGCACATGCACCTCGCCGACCACGCCGCGACCGCCACCGCGGGATACGCCGCCACCGCCTGCATGGGGCTGGCCTTCCAGCTGACCGAACTCGGCGTGGACCGGCTGGGCATCTGCGAGGCGAGCCCCTGCCGCAACGCCTATGTCGACACATCGACCAACAGGTCCCGCCGCTACTGCTCCGACCGCTGCGCGACCCGCGCGAACGTGGCGGCCTACCGTGCCCGCAAGCGCCTGGAGAACGAACGGTCCGCGCTCAGCGGCCGTACACAGGACGCCGCCCACGACAGCACCCCGGCCACCGACCTCTGAAGCTCCCGGGGCGGCCGGAACCGCACCAGGGCCCGGGCGAGCACCAACTCGTCCGGCACCGTGCCGAACACGCTGCTGTCCGCGATCGGCCCGAAGGGATTGTCGGCGAGCACCCACCAGCCGCCCTCACGGCGCTCGACCGCCCGCTTCACGATGAGCAGGTCCTGTTGCAGCGGGTGCCGCAGGACCACGACGTCACCCTCCCGGACGTCCGCCGGGCCGTTGACGTTTCGCACGAACAGCCGATCGCCCTCGTAGAGCGTCGGGACCATCGAAGGACCGGTCACCTCGACCGCGTAGACCGGTCGGACTCGCCGTTCCCGCATGCTGCGCCTCCTCGTCCCTTCCTCCACCAGTCCCAGGGTGACACCAGACTTTTGTCCTAAGCCACATGGGGCACCCGAGAAAACGACTCTCCCAGGGAGTAATCTCCCACCTGGAAAGACGATCACAAGGAAGGACAGCCATGTTCTCTCGCCTGTTCGCGCCCAAGGTTAAGGTCAGCGCCCACTGCGACCTGCCCTGCGGCGTATACGACCCGGCCCAGGCCCGCATCGAGGCCGAGTCGGTCAAGGCCGTCCAGGAGAAGTACCAGGCCAACGAGGACCCGGACTTCCGGACCCGCGCCATCATCATCAAGGAGCAGCGCGCGGAGCTCGCCAAGCACCACATCTCGGTGCTGTGGAGCGACTACTTCAAGCCGCCGCACTTCGAGAAGTACCCCGAGCTGCACCAGCTCATCAACGACGCCCTCAAGGCAGGCAGTGCTGCCAAGGCGTCGAACGACCCGAAGACCGGCGAGAAGCTCCTCGAGCTGATCGCCCAGATCGACACCATCTTCTGGGAGACCAAGAAGGCCTGATCTTCTTTCAGGTCTTTCGACCAGACATTTTTTCGACCTGCGACGACACCACCGACACAGGTCAATGATCCGCACCCGGTCCGTCGGGGATTCCAGCTCGGAGTCCCCGATGGACCGGGTTCGGTCGTTCAGCCACCGCCCGCGCTATCCGCGCTGTCCCGCGCTGTTCGGCGGCAGCCGTCGGGTGATCCGGTCGAACAGCTCCGTCAGCGGCTCGCCGACCTCCCGGCCGAACTCGGTCAGCCCGTAGGTGACCTGGGGCGGCGACGTCGGCTCGACCTCCCGCCAGACCAGGCCGTCCGCGACCAGCGCGCGCAGCGTCTGGGCGAGCATCTTCTCGCTGATGCCCTGGATGCTCTCGCGCAGCTCGTAGAACCGGAGGCTGTTGCTCCGCAAGGAGATCAGCACCCAGACGCCCCACCTGCTGGTCACATGGTCGACCACATCGCGCGCGGGGCAGTCGGTGTGAAACACGTCATACCGCTGCGCCGCCTCGCCCTGTCTGTCCTGCACGCTTCCCGCCATGTCATGAGCTTACCTCGGGGTATGTCCTTACCAAAAGTAAGCCCGTGCTCCTAGCGTGCGGGCCACAGAGGAACACCTGACAAGGAGCTGACCATGATCGTGGTGACCGGGGCTACCGGAAACATCGGCCGACCGTTGACGCAGGCACTGGCCGAGGCGGGCGGGCAGGTGACGGCCGTTTCACGGCACACGGCGGCGGTGCCGGACGGCGTCCGCCACGTGGTGGCCGACCTGGCCGAGCCGGCCGGCCTCAAGCCCGCGCTGGCCGGGGCGAAGGCGCTGTTCCTGCTCCTCTCCGGCGACCTGCACGCCGCTGGAGCCAACCCTGCCGACATCATCGGCGAAGCCGCCGCTGCCGGGGTCCGCCGGATCGTCCTGCTCTCCACGCAGGGCGTGGTGACCAGGCCCGCCGGCCGGACGCGGATCGCGATGCGCGCACTGGAGGACGTACTGCGGGAGTCCGGCCTGGAGTGGGCCCTCCTGCGGCCGGGCGGCTTCGCCTCCAACGCCCTGTGGTGGGCCGAGTCCGTCCGCACGCGACAGGTCGTCGCCGCGCCCTTCGGCGACGTCGGGTTGCCGGTCATCGACCCGACGGACATCGCCGAGGTCGCGGCGGCCTGCCTGCTGGACGACCTGCACACCGGCGGGGTGTACGAGCTGACCGGCCCGGAGGTGATCTCTCCGCGCCAGCAGGCGGCGGCCCTCGCCGCCGCGCTGGACTCGCCGGTGAGGTTCCACGAGCTCACCCGCGACGAGGCCAGGGCCGGCATGTCCCGGAGCATGCCGGTGGAGCTCGCCGACGACACTCTGGACATCCTCGGTTCCCCGAACCCGGCCGAGCTGCGCGTCAGCCCGGACGTCCAGCGGGTCCTCGGCCGCGCCCCGCGCCCCTTCGCCGACTGGGCCGCCCGCAACGTCGCCGCGTTCCGCTGAGACCGGTCAGCTGAGACAGGTCAGCGCCGCTGACCTGTCGCCCGGGCCCGGGGAGTTCAGGCGCGGTCGCTCTCCAGGGCCTGGTGCGTGACCCGCAGGGCGTGGTCGGACTTCTCGTAGGTGCGCTGCGCGACGCAGACGAAGAGGCAGTCGACGACGACCAGTTGGCTGATCCGACTGGCCATCGCGCCGGGCCGGAAGGTCGTCTCGCGGCCCGCCGACGCCAGCACGAAGTCGGCGAGCCGGGCGGCCGACGACTGCGGGTGGTTGGTGATGACGACGGTGGTCGCGCCCTCGGCGGCGGCCCGGCGCAGCGGCTCCAGGACGTCGCGGCTCTCGCCGGAGTGCGACACGGCGAGGAAGACGTCGCCGGGGCCGAGCAGCACCGCGCTGGTCAGCGCGGACTGCGAGTCGCCGTGCGCGTGGCAGGGCCGTCCTATGCGCTGCAGCTTCTGGTGCAGGTCCTGCGCGACCAGCCCGGACGCGCCGACGCCGGCGATGTGCAGCTGGCCGTCGCCGCACACCGCGAGCACGGCGCCCAGCAACTGCCCCGGATCGAGCTGCGTCTCGGTCTCCAGGACGGCCTGGGACTCGGTGTGCACCAGCTTGGCCATCACCTCCGCGGGTGAGTCCTGCCGGGTGATCCCCGAGGTCAGGGTCGAGCGCGGGGGCTGCCGCGCCGCCGAGGCGGCCAGCGCCAGCCGGAGTTCGGGGTAGCCGGAGAAACCCAGCGCCCTGGCGGTCCTGACGATCGAGGAGTCGCTGGTGCCCGCCAGCGCGCTCAGTTCGGAGATCGTGCTGCGGGCGACCTGGGCCGGGTCCTCGACGATCAGCCGGGCGATGCGCGCGGAGGCGGGCGTCAGCGAGGGCAGCAGCCCGCGTATCGTCGCGGCGAGCCCGTCACCGGGCCCGGCCGGGGATTCCCGCTCCCGCCCCGGGTCCGGGCCGCCGGAGAGGTCTGTGCCGTTCGTGCCGTCCGTCTTCACGTGAGAAGAATGCACCGGGGGCGGCCCTTTTCGGGAGCTTCTTCCGCGGCCAGGGGGACCGATGAGGCCATTGCGGCGGTTTGCGCCCCGCGGGCTGCCGACCTCACCCGTGCGGGTGACAATGACGAGGTGACCGCCACCGGCCTGCCGCTCGACGCGCTGCGACCCCGGCTGCCCTCACCGCTGGTCGCGATCGAGGACGCCCGGCTCGCACGGCACGGCGTCCGGTTGCTGCTGAAGCGGGACGACCTGATCCACCCGGACCTGCCGGGCAACAAGTGGCGCAAGCTGCGGCTCAACCTCCAGGCCGCCGCCGACGCCGGCCACGACACCCTGCTGACGTTCGGCGGCGCCTACTCCAACCATCTGCGCGCGACCGCCGCCGCCGGACGGCTGCTGGGCTTCACGACCATCGGCGTCGTCCGCGGCGACGAGCTGGCCCGGCGCCCGCTGAACGCCTCGCTGACCCGCGCCGCGGCCGACGGCATGCGGCTGGCCTTCGTCGACCGGACCACGTACCGCCGCAAGGCGGAGCCGGACGTCGTCGAAGAGCTGCGGGAGCGCTTCGGCCGCTGCTACGTGGTGCCCGAGGGCGGCAGCAACGCGCTGGCGGCCCGTGGCTGCGCCGAGCTGGGCAGGGAGCTGCGCGGCGCGGCGGACGTCGTCGCGGTGGCCTGCGGCACCGGCGGCACGCTGGCCGGGCTGGCCGCGGGGCTGGCGCCCGGCAACCAGCGCGCGATCGGCTTCCCGGTCCTCAAGGGCGGCTTCCTCGGCGGCGCCGTCCAGCGGCTGCAGGAGGACGCGTTCGGCGGGCGGACCGGCGACTGGACGCTCGACGAGCGCTTCCACCACGGCGGCTACGCCCGCACCACCCCCGGCCTCGACGCCTTCGCGGAGGACTTCGCCGACCGGCACGGACTGGTCCCGGACCGCGTCTACGTGGCGAAGATGCTGCACGGCCTGTTCACCCTGGCGGACGAGGGCGCCTTCTCCCCCGGCACCCGCCTCGCGGCCGTCGTGACCGGATGAGGACGGGTCGGATGAGGACGGGTCGCGCATGCTGATCGAACGCGCCTACGCGCATGTTCCCGCCACCGACGAGTTCCCGCCGGGCGCCTGGCCCTGGCGGGTCCCCGCCGTCGCCCAGCTGCTCGACGGCGGGCTGCGCTTCACCTCGCCGATCACCTTCCTCGTCGGCGAGAACGGCTCCGGCAAGTCCACCCTCGTCGAGGCGCTCGCGGAGGGCTTCGGCCTGGACCCGTACGGCGGCCGGGCCGGGTACAAGTACGCGAGCAACCGCGAGAAGTCCCATCTGGGCCAGCGGATCCGCTTCGACGCCACCCGGGCCGGCCGCCGCATGCTCGACGGCCCCCGCACCCGCCGCAAGGGCTTCTTCCTGCGCGCCGAGACCGCCCTGGACGCCCTGGAACGCGAGGACGTCGCCGTGCACACCATGAGCCACGGAGAGGGCTTCCTGACGGCCTTCCGCGAGATGTTCCGGCAGCCCGGCCTGTACGTGATGGACGAGCCGGAGGCGGCGCTCTCCTTCACGTCCTGTCTGCACCTGGTGGGACTGATGCACGAGCTCGCGGGCACCGGCGCCCAGGTGATCTGCGCCACTCACTCCCCGCTGCTGACCGCGACCCCGGGCGCCACGATCCTCGAGATCGGCGAGGACGGAGCGCATTCCGCGCGCTGGGAGGACCTGGCGATCGTCGATCACTGGCGCCGGTATCTGACCGATCCCCAGGCTTACCTGCGCCACATCATCGGGACGTAACCTGGGCTCATGATCCGAGCCGCCACCCCCGCCGACGTCCCGGCGATCCACGCCATGATCCGCGAACTCGCGGAGTACGAAAAGGCGCTGGAGGAAGCCCGCGCGACGCCGGAGCAACTGCACGACGCCCTTTTCTGCGAGCACCCGGCGATCTTCGCCCTGATCGCGGAGGACGAATCCGCGGACGCGCCCACAGCCGGCTCCGGGGGCGTATCCGGTGATTCGTCCGGGGACCGCACGGTGGGATTCGCCCTGTGGTTCCGGAATTTCTCCACCTGGACGGGCACACACGGGGTGTACCTGGAGGATCTGTACGTAAAGCCCGAAGCGCGCGGCGGCGGCCACGGCAAGGCGCTCCTGGCGGAACTGGCCTCGATCTGCGTCACACGCGGCTACGAGCGCTTCGAATGGGCAGTACTGGACTGGAACGATCCCGCGATCGGCTTCTACCGCTCCATCGGCGCCTTCGGACAGGACGGCTGGACCGTGCAACGACTGACCGGCGAACCGCTGCGCACCCTCGCCGACCTGGCAGTCCACCCGCGTGTCGGCAACGATGCGACATCTCTTTCGAATTGAGACCGCACACCCCTAGCCACGTTGCGTACTCATACGCTTACCATGGGTGACAGTCGTGGGGTGTCGGGCCAGGGCTCACTCATGGCGGCGGCAGTGCTCCGTCCGGGCGACATCAGGGCACAGATCGCGATAGCGTCGCTGGCGAACCAGAGCAATCACTGTGTGCCACCTTGGAGGTGAGGGTGTCCCAGATCGCAGGCGAGCCCGGGACGAAGGACTTCGTTGAGGTCCGGCTGCCCGCGGCGGGGGCCTATCTGTCGGTGCTGCGTACGGCTACGGCCGGACTCGCGGCACGGCTGGACTTCACCCTCGACGAGATCGAAGACCTGCGCATCGCCGTGGATGAGGCGTGCGCGATCCTGCTGCAGCAGGCCGTTCCCGGCAGCGTATTGAGTTGCGTCTTCCGACTCGTCGGAGACGCTCTGTGGGTGAGAGTTTCGGCGCCCACGACCGATGGTCGCGCTCCGGAGCGGGACACCTTCGCCTGGACAGTGCTCTCCGCACTGGCGGGCGAGGTGGATGCCACGGTCGCGGAGGACAAGACCGTCAGCATCAGCCTGCACAAGAAGCGCGGTGCCGGCCCCGGACAGTCGTGAGGTCCCCAGATGCAGGCAGCCCGCAGGCGCGGACCCGAAGCAGGTCAGCGTGTCCCGGTCCCCCGAAGGGCCGGTAACGGTACAACCGTGCACGGAACGGGGAAACGCCATGAGTGCTGATCTTTCCCGGGAGGCAGCTCCCGGACCCCCGGCGGACAGCGGCACGCCCGCGGTGCGGGGCCGTGCCGCCGTACCCGCCCAGGCGTCGCCCGCCGGGGCGGTCGGGCGGTATGCGGCGCGGCAGCACCCCGGGTCCCGTACGGATGGAATGGACGCGGCGGAGCAGGCGGATCCCATGGACCAGCAAGAGCAGCACGACCCGCATGACCGGGCCGGCGCCCGAGCGCTCTTCGTGGAGCTGAGCAAGCTCCCGGACGGCTCACCGGAACGCGCCGAGCTGCGCAACCGGCTGGTGCGCATGCACCTGCCCCTGGTGGAGCACCTGGCGCGGCGCTTCCGCAACCGCGGGGAGCCGCTGGACGACCTCACCCAGGTCGCCACCATCGGTCTGATCAAGTCCGTCGACCGCTTCGACGTGGACCGCGGCGTGGAGTTCTCCACGTACGCGACTCCCACGGTCGTCGGCGAGATCAAACGTCACTTCAGGGACAAGGGCTGGGCCGTCCGCGTCCCCCGCAGGCTCCAGGAGCTGCGGCTGGCCCTCACCACCGCCACCGGAGAGCTCTCCCAGCGCTTCGGCCGGGCGCCGACCGTCCACGAGCTGGCCGTCCAGCTCAAGATCACGGAGGAGGAGGTGCTGGAGGGGCTCGAATCCGCGAACGCCTACAGCACCCTGTCCCTCGACGTTCCGGACACCGACGACGACTCCCCGGCCGTCGCGGACACCCTCGGCGCCATGGACGAGGCCCTTGAGGGCGTCGAGTACCGGGAATCGCTCAAACCGCTCCTGGAGTCACTGCCGCCCCGGGAGAAGAAGATCCTCATGCTGCGGTTCTTCGGCAACATGACCCAGTCGCAGATCGCCATCGAGGTCGGCATCTCCCAGATGCACGTCTCCCGGCTGCTGGCCCGCACTCTCATGCAGCTCCGCGAGAAGCTCCTCGTCGAGGAGTAGCCCATGACGCCTGCCGGACAGCTCCCTGAGGCGTCCGGCAGGCCCAGGGCGCAGGAAACCCCCACGGGGCAGGAAACCGGCCGCAGTAGCCCGGCCCGCGGAACCCAGGCCGCGGAACCTACGCCTGGCCGCGGTCGCCGATACCGAGGGCGGCTGTGGTGGCGGGGTGGACCAGAAGGACCAGCCCGGCCAGTGCCATCAGGGCCAGGGCGACGCCGGCCGCGACGAGCGCCGCCGCGCCGTGCACGAGCGTCCAGGCCACCGGCAGCGCCAGCAGCTGGATGATCAGCGCGGGGCCACGGCTCCAGCGCCGGGCGTGCAGCAGCCCGTACGCCGCCGCCAGCGGGATCGCGCCGAGGGCGAGGACGGTGAGCGCACCCACCACGGCGTTGCGGACGTTGTCGGAATGACCGGTCAGCGCCAGCACCAGCAGCACGAGCCCGCAGGCCGCGAGGGCGAGCCCTTCGAGGGCCGCGAGGCCCGCGGCGGCGGTCAGCCGGCGCGGTTTGGATGACGGGGTCGGGGGGATCTGGCTCACACCGGCCAGCGTAGCCCGGTGTACTTATGGGTAGGTACGCTTCCCCTCATGCGCGCACTTCTCGTGGTCAACCCTGCTGCCACCACCACCAGTGCGCGGGTCCGTGACGTTCTGGCCCACGCACTCGCCAGCGATCTGAAGCTGGAAGTGGCTGCCACCGAGTACCGCGGCCACGCCCGGGATCTCGCCCGGCAGGCGGCCGAGGGCGGCGAGATCGAACTGGTCGTCGCACTCGGCGGTGACGGCACCGTCAACGAAGTGGTCAACGGACTGCTGCACAACGGCCCCGATCCCGACCGGCTGCCGCAGCTGGCCGTGGTCCCCGGCGGATCGACCAATGTCTTCGCGCGCGCCCTGGGACTCCCCAATGACGCCGTCGAGGCGACCGGCGCGCTGCTGGACGCCCTCCACGACCAGTCGTCGCGCACGGTCGGCCTGGGCCTGGTGAGCGGCACGCCCGGTACGGAGGACGAGGGAGTGCCGTCGCGCTGGTTCACCTTCTGCGCCGGGCTGGGTTTCGACGCCGGCGTAGTGGGCCGGGTCGAACAGCAGCGGGATCAGGGGAAGCGCTCGACGCACGCCCTCTACATGCGCCAGGTGATGCGCCAGTTCCTGGCGGAGACGCACCGGCGGGGCGGTTCGATCACGCTGGAGCGCCCGGACGAGGACCCGGTCACCGGGCTGGTGCTGGCCATAGTCTGCAACACCGCACCCTGGACCTACCTGGGCAATCGTCCGGTGTACGCGTCCCCCGAGGCCTCCTTCGACACCGGCCTCGACCTGCTCGGAGTCTCGAAGATGTCGACGACGTCAGCGATGCGTTACGCCACGCAACTGCTGCGTTCGACCCCCGATCGAGGCCCGCACGGCAAGCATGTGGCGTCCGTCCACGACCTGACGGACTTCACCTTGCATTCGCAGGCTCCACTCCCGTTCCAGGTGGACGGCGACCACCTGGGGCTGCGTACCAGCGCAACCTTCACAGGCGTACGCCGTGCACTGCGTGTGATTGTGTAAGCGGAAGAGCCCAAAGTCCTTTTACTCGAACGTTTAGGCTGCCCTGCACCCCATGGAAGTACGGCTGTGATGCAGGCGACACCGAGGAATCAAAAAAAACTTTCCTGAAGGGGTTGTATCCGCAGCCCAGGTTTGCGAGTCTCTACATGGCGATCGGGACGGCCAACAACCGGAGTCCCTTGAGAGCCCGAATCCACCACCTCACACCAGCGGAACTGCACCAGGTAACTGGGCGTAGTGCCGTGCCCTGTGAGGGGATTCGTGAAAGCGTTCACATTCACAAGCAACGTGCTTGTCACAAAGGAGTTGGAGCAGCCATGGACTGGCGTCATCGCGCCGTTTGCCGCGAGGAAGACCCGGAACTCTTCTTCCCCATCGGCAACACCGGTCCTGCGCTGCTGCAGATCGAGGAAGCCAAGGCCGTCTGCCGCCGCTGCCCCGTCATGGAGCAGTGCCTGCAGTGGGCGCTGGAGAGCGGCCAGGACGCAGGCGTCTGGGGTGGCCTCAGCGAGGACGAGCGTCGCGCAATGAAGCGCCGCGCCGCCCGCAACAGGGCCCGCAACGCCAGCGTCTGACGCCCCCGCTTTACCCCCGAGCCGCAGCGCGCAGCACCCGAATTCGTACGCGCAGCACACAGCATCCAGTAAGCCCCGACCGCCTGGCGGTCGGGGCTTACTGCTGTTCGCCCTCACCGCCGGCCCCGGATGACCGGGCCCCGGATCACTAGGCCTCGGCGGGGAGTTCCAGCACGACCTTGGTGCCGCCCCCCGGCGCCGGGACCATGTCGAACGTGCCGGACAGTTCGCCGACCACCAGGGTGCGGACGATCTGCAGGCCCAGATTTCCGGCCCGCTGCGGGTTGAAGCCCTCCGGCAGCCCGCGGCCGTTGTCCTGGACGGTGATGATCAGCTTGTCGCGGCCGGCCGTCGCCCCCACCTCGACCGTGCCGCTCTCCCCCGGGCCGAAGCCGTGCTCCAGCGCGTTCTGCAGCAGTTCGGTGAGAACCATCGCCAGCGGGGTGGCGACCTCGGCGGTCAGGATGCCGAAGCGCCCGGTGCGGCGGGCCGTGACGCGGCCGGGTGAGATCTCGGCGACCATCGAGAGCACCCGGTCGGCGATGTCGTCGAACTCGACGCGCTCGTCCAGGTTCTGGGAGAGCGTCTCGTGCACGATGGCGATCGAGCCGACCCGGCGGACCGCTTCCTCCAGCGCCTCGCGCGCCTTGTCGGAATCCATCCGGCGGGCCTGCAGCCGCAGCAGCGCGGCGACGGTCTGCAGATTGTTCTTCACCCGGTGGTGGATCTCCCGGATGGTGGCGTCCTTGGTCATCAACTCGCGCTCACGGCGCCGCAGCTCGGTGACGTCGCGCAGCAGTACGAGCGAGCCGATGTGGGTGCCCTTGGGCCGCAGCGGGATGGTGCGCAGCTGGATGACGCCGTCGCCGCCCTCGACCTCGGCCTCGCGGGGCGCCCAGCCGCTGGCGAGTTTGACCATCGCCTCGTCCACCGGGCCGCGGGCGGGGGCGAGTTCGGCGGTGGTCGCGCCGAGGTGCAGTCCGACGATGTCGGCGGCGAGGCCCAGCCGGTGGTACGCGGAGAGCGCGTTGGGGCTGGCGTACTGCACGATGCCGTCCGCGTCGAGCCGGATCAGACCGTCGCCGGCGCGCGGCGCCGCGTCCATGTCGACCTGCTCGGCGGGGAACGGGAAGGAGCCGGCGGCGATCATCTGCGCCAGGTCCGAGGCGCTCTGCAGATAGGTGAGCTCGAGCCGGCTGGGGGTGCGGACGGTCAGCAGGTTGGTGTTGCGGGCGATCACGCCCAGCACCCGGCCCTCCCGGCGGACCGGGATCGACTCGACCCGGACCGGGACCTCGTCCCGCCATTCGGGGTCGCCCTCACGGACGATCCGGCCCTCGTCCAGCGCCGCGTCCAGCATGGGGCGGCGGCCGCGCGGCACCAAATGGCCGACCATGTCGTCCTGGTACGAGGTCGGCCCGGTGTTCGGCCGCATCTGGGCGACCGAGACATAGCGCGTGCCGTCCAGGGTGGGCACCCACAGGACGAGGTCGGCGAAGGACAGGTCGGAGAGCAGCTGCCACTCGGAGACCAGCAGGTGAAGCCATTCGAGATCGGAGTCGTCGAGGCCGGTGTGCTGGCGTACGAGGTCGTTCATGGAGGGCACGTCTGCGAGCGTACAGGCCAATTCGGGCCATCCGTGCCGGGCCTTTTTCCACCGATGGCCGCGATTCCATGGACAAGGACGAATGGTCTAGTCCACAATGGACCGAACAGACCTCCATCCTCCCCGCACAGGAGGGTGGATCGAGGCCAGGCGTTCTCTGCCCTGACTACGCCGTGGCCTCACAGGTCGGCCCTAACGGGCCACGGGGAACCGCACACCCCGTCGGCCACGGCGTCGACAGCAGCTCCGGGCTGCGGTGCTGGAAGGGCTGAGGGTCCCTTCCCGGCGCCGCGGCCCGTGGCGTTTTCCGGCACCGGTACCGGTGCCGTTCACGCCGCCCGCACCTCCCCGCACGCACGCGGAAGGCCCCGTCGCAGCACGCGACGGGGCCTTTCACGTGCGACACGGCGGGACCGCGTCAGTGCGTCTCCGTCACCTTGGCGAGGGCGCGCGGGGCGTCCGGGTCCTGGCCGCGGGCGATGGTGACCTCGTAGGCCAGCATCTGCAGCGGCAGGATCTCCAGGATCGGCTGGACCTCCTCGGCGACGCCCTTCGTCGGCAGGGCGAAGCCCGCGGAGGCGGCGTCCACCTGGGCCTGCGGGCCGATGACCACCAGGTCCGCGCCCCGGCCGCGCAGCCGGTCCAGGACCGGCTGGAGGGCCTCTCCGCCCCTGCCCTCGGTGACGATGGCGATCACCGGCGAGATGTTGTCGACCATGGCCAGCGGGCCGTGCAGCAGATCCGCGCCCGAGTACGCCAGGGCCGGGATGTAGCTGGTCTCCATCAGCTTCAGCGCGGCTTCCCTCGCGGTCGGGTAGCCGTAGCCGCGGGAGGTGATGACCATGCGCTCCGCGAAGCGGTAGCGGCCGGCCAGCGCCTTGACCTCGGCGCCGCGCGCCAGGATCCCCTCGGCCAGTTCCGGCAGCACCTCGGCGGCGGAGCCGTCACCACCGCGCAGACCTTCGACGAACAGGTACAGGGCCAGCAGCTCGGCGGTGTACGTCTTGGTCGCCGGAAGCGCCTTCTCCGGTCCCGCCAGCACGTCGATGTGGAACTCGGAGACCTCGGCGAGCGGGGACTCCGGGTTGTTCGTCACCGCGACGGTGATCGCGCCGGCCTCGCGGGCCGCCCGGGTGGAGGCCACCAGGTCGGGCGAGCCACCGGACTGGCTGACGGTGATGACCAGGCAGTCCGTGAGGTCCGGCGTCGCGCCGTACGCGGTGGTGGTCGACATCGAGGTGAGACCCGCGGGCTTGCCGAGCAGCACCTCGATCAGGTACTTCGCGTACAGCGCCGCGTTGTCGGACGTACCGCGGGCGGTGAGCAGCACGAAGCGCGGGTTGCGGGCCGCGACCTTCGCGGCGACCGCGCGGATCCGCGGCGCACCCCGGTCCAGGATGCGCCGCAGTACAGCGGGCTGCTCGGCCATCTCACCGGACATGATCCGGCCCGGTATCAGAATCTTCCGGTCCGGCGTCGGGGCGGACATGCGGTGGGCCTCCAGGCTGTTGCGTATCTCCTCCGCGCCGGTCAGACCCCGGCTTCCTTGCCGGCGATGACCTCCGCGGCTGCTCGCCCGCACACACGGGCAGCGCCATGGGTCGCGATGTGCAGCGCGCCGGACGGCGGTGCCTGGGGCACCCCCATCTCCACCACGACCGTGTCCGGGCGGGCGGCGAGCAGGGCGTCCAGAGCGTCGGCCATCCACGCGTGGCGGTGCACGTCGCGGACCACTGCGACGATCCTACGGTCGGACGCGGACTGCAGCACTTTCGCGCAGAGGGCGTCCACCCCGCCGTCCTCGGCGTCCGCCGCACGGAAGGTGCCGGTCACGGTGCCGGGCAGCAGCCGCTCCAGTTCCGCGGCGACCCCCCAGGGCGTCTCGGCGCCGACCGCGATGTTCGCGACCGGGGTGAAGGCGGCCACGTACGGCGCGGTCGCGATCGGTACGTACTCCTCCGTACGGGTCACGCGCACGGCCCGGCGGGCCGCGATGAGGCCGACCTCGGGGTCGGGTGCGGTCCCCTCCGCCGCACCCGACCGCTCGGCCGTCCATGCCGCGAGCGACCGCACCCGGGCCGCGGCGTCGGCAAGCCGCTCCTCGGGCAGATCACCGTCGCGCACCGCACGCACGATGGCGTCGCGGAGCCGCAGCACGGTCTCCTCGTCGGCGAGACCCCCGCCGACACAGATGGCGTCGGCACCGGCCAGCAGCGCCATGACGGTGCCGCGTTCGATGCCGTACGTCGCCGCGATGGCCTGCATCTCGATGCCGTCGGTGACGATGAGTCCGTCGTAACCGAGGCCGCCCGCCGCGGCGGGCGCGCGCAGCAGCCCGTTGAGCGCGCTGGGGCTGAGCGTGGCGGGCCGGTCCGGGTCGAGGGCCGGCACCAGGATGTGGGCGCTCATCACGGCCTTGGTCCCGGCGGCGACGGCGGCCCGGAACGGCACCAGTTCACGGTCCTGCAGGGTCTGCAGACCGACCTCGATGTTGGGCATCGAGTGGTGCGAGTCGACGGCCGTGTCGCCGTGGCCGGGGAAGTGCTTGGTGCAGGCCGCCACCCCGGCGGACTGCAGACCGGTGATGTACGCGGCGGTGTTGCGCGCGACCAGGTGCGGGTCGGAGCCGAAGGACCGTACGCCGATCACCGGGTTGCCGGGGTCGGAGTTGACGTCCGCGGACGGCGCCCAGTTGAAGTTGACCCCGCAGGTGCCGAGCCGGCGGCCGAGCTCCGCCGCCACCTCCTGCGTCAGGTCCGCGTCGTCGACCGCGCCGAGCGCGAGGTTGCCGGGGAAGGACGAGCCGGTCCGCGCTTCGAGACGGGTGACGTCACCGCCCTCCTCGTCGGCCGCGACCAGCACGTCCGCCCGTACCGCGCGCAACTGCGCGGTGAGCGCGGACAGCTGCTCGGGCGATTCGATGTTCCGGGCGAACAGCGCCACGGAACCGAGACCCTCGGCGAGCCGTTGCAGCAGCCACTCGGGCGCGGTGGTCCCGATGAATCCCGGCTGCAGGACGGCGAGCGCGTCCTGGGTGAGAGTGTCGGGGGCGGAGTCGGTAGAAATGACGGTCATCCCTTCACCGCCCCGGCGGTCAGACCGGAAGCGACCTTGCGCTGGACCATGACGAAGAAGATCACCACGGGCAGGGCCACCAGGATGGAGCCCGCCATCAGCGCGCCGAAGTCGGTACCGCGCTGGCCGGTGAAGTTCAGCAGCCAAATGCTGAGGGTGTACTTGTCGTTGTCCTGGAGGAGGACGTAAGCGAAAAGGTATTCGTTCCAGGCCGTCATCAGGGCGTAGATCGAGGCGGCGACCAGGCCGGGGGCGAGCAGCGGGAAGACCACGCGGCGGAAGGCGGCCATCTGGCTGCAGCCGTCGACCATGGCCGACTCCTCCAGCTCCTTGGGGATGTTGACGATGAATCCGCGCAGCATCCACACCGAGAAGGGCAGCGTGGTCGCCGCGTACACGACGATGACGCCCCAGTACTGGTTCAGCCCGCCCATGTCGTTGAGCTGGATGTAGATGGGGATCAGCATCGACGTGCCGGGGATCATCTGGATCAGCAGCAGCGTGATCATCAGCCCGCGGCGGCCCCAGAAGTGGAAGCGGCCCAGTGCGTAGGCGGCGAGCAGTCCGACGCCGATGGCGATGACGACGCTGAACAGCGAGATGATCACGCTGCTCTTCACGTTGTCCCAGAAGTTGGGCATGTCCATCGCCCGGTTGAACTGGTCGAACGTGATCGAGCTCGGCCAGAGCTTCTGGTGGTAGCTGAGGATCTCGGTACTGGGCCGCAGTGCGGTGATGACCATCCAGTAGACCGGGAAGCCCATGACCACGAAGGTGAGCAGGCCGAGGATGTTCCAGCCGGTGCGGTTCTTCTTCTTGCTCTTGTAGGTGACCTTGGCGGCGGTAGTCACTCGACCTCTCCGATCTTCATCAGCTGGCGCAGGTAGTAGACGGAGACGCCGGACAGCATCACCACGGTGATGATGGAGATCGCGGCACCCGTGCTGAAGGAGTTACTGGTGAACGCCTGGGTGAAGGAGTAGAGGCCCAGCAGCTGGTAGTCCGGCTCCGGGTGGTTGTTGCGCATCAGCAGCACCTGGCCGAGCACACCGAAGTCCCAGATGATCGACAGCGTCGTCGTCATGACGAAGACCGGCTTGATCACCGGGAAGGTGACGAACCGGAAGATGCCGAAGCCGCTGGCGCCGTCGATCCTGGCCGCCTCCTCCAGCTCCTTGGGCACCTGGGTGAGCGCCGAGTGCAGGCTGATGGCGATGAACGGGATGGCCGCCCAGACCACCAGGGCGGCGATGATCGCCAGCCCCGAGGTGGGGTTGAGGAACCAGTTGTGCCCGGCGTAGTCGACCCCGGGGAGCTTGCTGAGCAGCTCGTTGACCAGCCCGTAGTCCGAGTCGAACATGAACTTGAAGACCGAGGTGGAGACCAGCAGCGGCATCGCCCAGACGGCGACCATCGCGCTGGTGATCATCACCCGGAGCCAGGGCGACACCCGCTGCAGCAGCATCGCTATGAGCAGCCCGAGCAGCATGGTGAAGAAGACACAGACGACGACGAAGACGACCGTGCGGATGAACACGTGCCAGAACTCGGAGTCGCCGAGGATCGTCGTGTACTGGTCGAGACCGACCCACGGGGGTGTCGTACCGCCCCACAGGTTGTTGCGTCTCATGTCCTGGAAGGACAGCACGACGGTGTCGATCAGCGGCCAGCCGAGCACGCCCGCCATGACCACCAGGGCCGGAGTGATCAGCAAGTACGGCAGGGTTCTGTTCTGCCGGGTGGCCGGCCGGCGGCGGGCCCCCCGCCCGGATGCGGGCCGGTCCTGAGCCGGCGGCGGGCTCTCCACGAGGCCCCGCTCCAGCGGCTCGGTGGCATGCGTGTCGGCGGCACTCATCTCGCTGACCTTTCTTCGTCGTCCATGCCGGGTGCGGAGGCGGACGGCCCACATCCGTGGACCGTCCGCGCGCTCAGCGCCTGTTTCCCCGCCCCCCACGGGCGGAGCTGGGATCAGGAGGCGTTGTTGATCAGCGAGTTGATCTTGTCGTCGGCCGCCTTGGTGGCGTCGGCGATGGACTTGCCCTTGATGATGTCGAGCAGCATGTTCTTGAGGATGTTCTGCTTCTCGATCGTGGCCCAGCCCGGAGCGATCGGGGTGAACCAGGCGTCCGGCACCGCGTTGGCGATCGGCGCGGTGGCCGGGTCCGACTTCAGCGGCTCGAGCTGCTTGGTGTTGTTCGGGAGGATCTTCTTGCTGGCCAGCACGGCCTCGGACTTCTCGCTGGTGAAGCTGGCGATCCACTCCTTGGCGAGGTCCTGGACCTTGGACTTGCCGACGACGGCGAGGTCCGAGCCACCGATGAAGGACGGCAGCGCCTTGCCGTTCGGGCCGGGCATACCGGCCGTCTTGATGGCGTCCTTCAGCTTCGGGTTGCCGGGCGCCTTGGTGTCGACGACGCTGCCGGACTCCCAGCCGTTGCCGTAGATCAGCGCGGTCTTCTCCTGGGCCATGACCGCGGCGTGGTCCGCCTCGTCCTTGGTCTTGTCACCGTGGTTGTACTTGTTGACCAGCTCGATGAAGTGCTTCAGACCTTCCTGGGCCTCCGGGGAGGACAGGGTGCCGGTCCACTTGCCGCCGTCGTACTTGGCGATCTGGCCGCCGTACGCCTTGACGTAGGACATGGCCGCGTACCAGTACTCGCCCGGCAGGTAGAGCGGCGAGTACGCCTTGTCGGCGCCCTTCGCGGCCGCGATCTTGTCCAGCGCGGCGGTCAGGTCGGTCTCGGTCTTCGGCATGTCGGCGGAGCCGGTCGCGGCCTTGAAGACATCGGCGTTGTAGATCGCCACACGGGCACCGGCGTAGTACGGCACGCAGTAGAGCTTGCCCTGGTACGAGCAGGTGTCCTCGAGGCCCTTGATCCAGGTGGCCGAATTCTCGAACTTGGTCTTGTCGACCTCGGCGAGGGCACCGTTGAGGATGTAGGTCATGGTCTCGGTGTTGCCGAGCTCGACGACATCCGGAGCGCTGGAGCCGGAGAGCGCGGCGTCCAGCTTCTGGACCTTGTCGCTCCACTGCTGGTACTGCACCTTCACGGTGACGTTCGGGTACTTCGCCTTGAACTCGTCATTGACACTCTTGACCAGCTCCGGCCAGGTGCTCTGGGCGTCACTCATGAGCCAGACGGTCACGGTGTCCTTGCGGTCCGCCGGCTTCGCGGCCGTGTCGTCCTTCTTGTCGCTGCCACACGCTGCGACGCCCGCGATCATGGTCGCGACACCGATTGCCGCGATGAGCTTGCGCTTCATGCCACCCTCCTCAGGATGCCCGAAACCACCCCCCACCGCCCGAAAAGTCGGCTGCCGCGAGACACGGCAAATGCCGCGTCCTGCTTGTGGGTCTGGGATTGGTCTTTAATGGTTTAGACCAGTGAGCGCAGCTTGGCCTAGACCTTTAGGGGTGTCAAGGGTGTATAAGAAGCGCTGTTAGGTCTGTTATCGGACCGACACCTGAGGGGGACGTCACCTGCCATCGCCTCCCTGGACCACAGCAGCCCGTGCCACCATGTGAGCCGCGATAGACGGAGGAGCCGGTGACGGCAGCACGACAGCAGTCGGGAGTAGACGTCATGGACAGCGACGGGGGCGGCGGCACGCCGGCATCGGACGTGCCGGAGACGGCGGGCGCCGCCGGGCGCACCGCGCGTGTGCCCAAGTACTACCGCCTCAAGCGACATCTGCTGGACATCACGCAGACGATGCCGCCCGGCACACCGGTCCCGCCGGAGCGCACGCTCGCGGCGGAGTTCGACACCTCCCGCACCACCGTGCGGCAGGCCCTGCAGGAACTGGTGGTCGAGGGGCGCCTCGAACGCATCCAGGGCAAGGGCACCTTCGTCGCCAAGCCGAAGGTCTCCCAGGCACTGCAACTCACCTCGTACACGGAGGACATGCGCGCCCAGGGCCTGGAGCCCACGTCACAGCTCCTGGACATCGGCTACATCACCGCGGACGACCGGCTCGCCGGCCTCCTCGACATGAAGACCGGCGGCCGGGTGCTGCGCATCGAGCGGCTGCGGCTCGCCAACAGCGAGCCGATGGCCATCGAGATCACCCATCTGTCGGCGAAGCGCTTTCCCGCGCTGCGCCGCAGCCTCGCCAAGTACACCTCCCTGTACACGGCGCTGGCGGAGGTCTACGACGTACGGCTGGCCGAGGCCGAGGAGACCATCGAGACCTCGCTGGCCACTCCCCGCGAGGCCGGCCTGCTCGGCACGGACGTCGGCCTGCCGATGCTGATGCTGTCCCGGCACTCCATCGACACCACGGGTGAACCGGTCGAATGGGTGCGTTCCGTCTACCGCGGCGACCGGTACAAGTTCGTCGCCAGGCTGAGCCGCCCCACCGACTGACCACCGACCGACCGCGGCCGAATTCCGGCCGAACCGGCTCCGATCCACCCGATTCCCCTCTCGTCCGGGATCGAGTCCGTACCGATATGCGGACCGCTAGTGACGTGTGGCGGAATGCTGCCCTAGATTTCCTGCGCATTACGCAGGAGATTCGCTCTAGGGGACGGAGCCGAGAAGATGTCAGCACCACCGGAAACATCACCTACGCCCAACCGCACACCGGTCGTCACACCTTCGCGTGTGGTGGCCGGTGTATGCCTGGTCATCCCGTTGGTCGCGATGCTGTGGGTCAGCTCCTACTCGCGGCTGACGCCGGAGTTCATCGGCATCCCGTTCTTCTACTGGTACCAGATGGTCTGGGTGTTCATCTCGGCCGGACTGACCACGATCGCCTACCTCCTGGTCCGCCGTGAGGAACGCGCACGCAAGGGGGCCGCGTCATGACCGGTGGTGTCAACGGTGTGGCGCTCGGCGTCTTCATCTTCTTCTTCGTGGCGGTCACCGTCCTGGGCTTCCTGGCGGCCCGCTGGCGGCGCGCCGACAACGCGCTGAGCCTGGACGAATGGGGTCTGGGCGGCCGGAGCTTCGGGACCTGGATCACCTGGTTCCTGCTCGGCGGCGACCTCTACACGGCGTACACCTTCGTCGCCGTCCCGGCGGCGATCTACGCGGCGGGCGCGGCCGGCTTCTTCGCGGTGCCGTACACGATCATCACGTACCCGCTGGTCTTCCTCTTCCTGCCGCGGCTCTGGTCGATCTCCCACAAGCACGGCTACGTCACGTCCTCGGACTTCATCCGCGGCCGCTTCGGCTCCAAGGGCCTGTCGCTGGCGATGGCCGTCACCGGCATCCTCGCCACGATGCCGTACATCGCGCTGCAACTCGTCGGGATCCAGGCGGTCCTGGACGTGATGGGCGTCGGCGGCGGCGAGAACTCCAGCTGGTTCATGAAGGACCTGCCGCTGCTGATCGCGTTCGGGGTGCTCGCGGCGTACACGTACTCCTCGGGGCTGCGCGCGCCCGCGATGATCGCGTTCGTCAAGGACGCGCTGATCTACATCGTCATCGCGGTGGCGATCATCTACATCCCGTACAAGCTGGGCGGCTTCGACGGCATCTTCGACAAGGCGGGCAAGGCCTACGCCACCGTCAACCCGGCGACGGGTAAGCCCAGGGGCTCGCTGGTCTCCGGGCCACAGGCGCAGTGGGCGTACGCGACCCTGGCGCTCGGCTCGGCCATGGCGCTGTTCCTGTACCCGCACTCGGTGACCGCGGTGCTGTCCGGCAAGAGCCGCAACGTCATCCGCCGCAACACCACCATCCTGCCGCTGTACTCGCTGATGCTGGGCCTGCTGGCCATGCTCGGCTTCATGGCGCTGGCGGCCGGCGTTGGTGTCGGAGTGAAGGGCTACAACCCGCAGACGGCGATCCCGCAGCTGTTCGAGAACATGTTCCCCGACTGGTTCGCGGGGGTGGCGTTCGCCGCGATCGGCATCGGCGCGCTGGTGCCCGCCGCCATCATGTCGATCGCCGCGGCGAACCTGTTCACCCGCAACATCTACAAGGACTTCATCAAGCCCGACGCGACCCCCGCGCAGGAGACCAAGGTCTCCAAGCTGGTGTCGCTGCTGGTGAAGGTCGGCGCGCTGATCTTCGTCCTCACCATGGACAAGACCGTCGCAATCAACTTCCAGCTGCTGGGCGGCATCTGGATCCTGCAGACCGTCCCAGCCATCGTCGGCGGTCTGTTCACCCGGTGGTTCCACCGCTGGGCGCTGCTGGCCGGCTGGGCCGCGGGCATGTTCTACGGCACCTGGAAGGCGTACGAGCAGCACACCCCGGCGCAGAACCACTTCGCCGGGAACGCGGACCTGATCCCGTACATCGGCGAGAAGGGCTACATCGGCCTCACGGCCTTCGTGATCAACATAGTGGTGGCGGTCGTGCTGACCTTCGTCCTCAAGGCGCTCAAGGCGCCCGAGGGCGTCGACGAGACCTCGCCCTCCGACTACACGGCCGACTCCGGTGAGCCGGGCGTCAAGAAGGAGCTGCCGCTGGATCCTGAGCCGGCGGTTCTCAACTGATTTCTCCTGAGCCGCCGGTTCCTCCGCGGTTCCCCGGGACCCGGTGTCACGCGCTCCGCGCGGGCACCGGGTCCCTGAACGTCCGGCGGTAGGCCTGCGGGGTGGTGCCCACCCACTGGGCGAAGTGATGGCGCAGGGTCGCCGAGCTGCCGAAGCCCGCGCGGGCGGCGATCGCGTCCATCGTCTCGTCCGTCCCCTCCAGCAACTCGCGCGCCAGCAGCACCCGCTGGCCCAGCAGCCAGCGGTACGGGGTGGTGCCGGTCTCCTGGTGGAAGCGGCGGGCGAAGGTGCGCGGCGACATATGGGCGCGGGCGGCCAGTTCCTCGACGGTCACCTCACGGTCCAGATGGCGCTCCATCCAGCTGAGCACCGCGCCCACGGTGTCGCACCGGCCGCGCGGCAGCGGCCGGTCCACGTACTGCGCCTGCCCGCCCTCCCGGTGCGGCGGCACCACCATGCGCCGGGCGATGCCGGAGGCCACCGCGCCGCCCTGCTCCTTGCGGACCAGGTGCAGACAGGCGTCGATGCCCGCGGCCGTACCGGCGGACGTGATCACCGGGTCGTCGTCCACGTACAGCACGTCCGGCTCGATCCGGGCGAGCGGGAAGCGGCGCGCCAGCGCGTCCGTGTGCCGCCAGTGCGTGGTGCAGCTCCGGCCGTCCAGCAGCCCGGCCGCGCCCAGCACGAACGCCCCCGAGCACACGCTGAGCACCCGGCCGCCCCGCTCCACGGCGCCGCGCAGCGCACGCAGCAGCTCCGGCGGGTAGTCCGCCCGCTCGGGATAGTCGCATCCGGCCGGGACGGCGATGAGGTCCGCCTCCTCCAGCCGGTCGATCCCGTACGGCGTCGAGACGTCCATGCCGTTGTGCAGCTGGACCGGCCGCTTCCCGATGCCGACGACGGCGAAGTCGTAGACGGGCAGCCCCTGCTCACTGCGGTCGATGCCGAAGACCTCGCAGACGACGCCCAGTTCGAAGGCGTGTCCGCCGTCCATCAGAACCACTGCCACGTTTTCCAGCATGGGCCCAGCATCGCACTTGGCAGTAATTAGCGGTAGGGCGTCAGTCCTGCCACTGCCGTGGCGGGGCACCCCCCGCGAAAATAGATGCATGAACACATTCCTCGGCCTCCTGGCCGCCAGCGCCCTGATCCTCCTCATCGCCCTGCCCGCCCTGATCGGCTTCGGCATCGAGCTCCGCATCTCCCGCCAGATCCGTGCCGCGAGGGCCGCGGAGCGGCGTCGTGAGGAGCAGTCCTCCTCCACCCGAGTGCCGGCGGAGGCGACCCGCGGCGCCTTCAGCCCGGTCGTCTGAAGGCACCCGATGGACTCTCCCGTACTCCCGGCGGGCCGGCGCCGGCCATGCGGCAGACTGCGGGGATGGACATCATCATCCGCCCCGCGCGAGCGGACGAGCTCGATGCGGCAGGCCGCATCACCGCCGACGCCTTCATCGCCGACGGCCACACCCAGCCGGACGGCCAGTACGCCCCGAAGCTGCGCGACGCCCGCGCCCGCGCGGTGTCCGCGGAGGTGCTCGTCGCCGTCGACGCGGCGGACGACACGCTGCTCGGCTGCGTGACGTTCGCCCCTCCCGGCAGCCCCTGGGGCGACATAGCCCGGGACGGCGAGGCGGAGTTCCGGATGCTCGCCGTCGACCCGTCCGCGCGCGGCCGCGGCACCGGCGAGGCACTCGTCCTGGCGTGTGTGGAACGGGCCCGCGCCCTCGGCGTCCGACAACTGGTGATGTCCACCCAGCAGTCGATGACGGGCGCCCACCGGATCTACGAACGGCTCGGATTCCGGCGCACGCCGGACCGCGACTGGTCGCCCGTTCCGGGCGTCCACCTGTTCACGTACGCCCTCCCGTTGTAACGCATACCGTCCACGGCGCAACACACCAGACACAACATCTGGGGTTAGCGCTGCGAGGCGCCACTAGATGTATGCTCAGGACCGCTGTCCACGCAGGGGAAGCCGGTGAGAATCCGGCACTGCCCCGCAACGGTGAGCGGTCGTGCCTGCGCACGCCCGCACAGTCCGGCCACCTGCCGACGGCGCACCCGGTCCTGCCTTCCGGGTGCAGTGTTGTCCGGGCCTCGCGGGTTGGGTCGGCGGACGCGATATGGCACACCCCTGCCCTGATGCGGTGTGCCCGAACGCGCCTGCTCCTCCCCCCTCGCGACGCCGTCGCCGCGTTCGAGGGAGAGAGCACCAACGTGACCATCGCGCCCGCAGCCCCCGCCTCAGCAGGAACCATCCTGCTGCACACCCTGACGGAACTGACCGTCGACCTCCCCGACACCGACCCCGGCCGGGTCGCCGCTGCCGCCCTCCGCGGCCGCAACGCCGGATCGGACGAGGCCGAACTGCGGGCGCTGGCCACCGAGGCCGCCGCCGGACTGATCTCCGAGGACCCGCAGTACAGCCGGCTCGCGGCCCGGCTGCTGGCCCGCGCGGTCGCCGACGAGGCGGCGGGGCAGGGCGCCGTCTCCTTCTCCGCCTCCATCGCCGTCGGGCACCGCGAAGGCCTGATCGCCGACGCCACCGCCGAGTTCGTCCTGCTGCACGCCGCCCGCCTGGACGCGATGATCGACGACACCGCCGACGACCGCCTCGAGTACTTCGGGCTGCGCACCCTGCACAGCCGCTATCTGCTGCGGCACCCGATCACCCGCCAGGTCATCGAGACCCCGCAGCACTTCCTGCTGCGCGTCGCCTGCGGCCTGGCCGAGGACCACTCGGTGCGCGCCCTCGTCGAGGTCGGCGAGCTCTACGCGCTGACCAGCACGCTCTCCTACCTCCCCAGCTCCCCCACGCTCTTCAACTCCGGTACCCGGCACCCGCAGATGTCGTCGTGCTACCTGCTGGACTCCCCGCTCGACGAGCTGGACTCGATCTACGACCGCTACCACCAGGTCGCCCGGCTGTCGAAGCACGCCGGCGGCATCGGCATCCCGTTCAGCCGGATCCGCTCGCGCGGCTCGCTGATCCGCGGCACCAACGGGCACTCCAACGGCATCGTCCCGTTCCTGCGCACCCTCGACGCGTCCGTCGCCGCCGTCAACCAGGGCGGCCGGCGCAAGGGCGCCGCCGCCGTCTACCTGGAGACGTGGCACGCCGACATCGAGGAGTTCCTGGAGCTGCGCGACAACACCGGCGAGGAGGCCAGGCGTACGCACAACCTCAACCTCGCGCACTGGATCCCCGACGAGTTCATGCGCCGGGTGGACTCCGACACCGACTGGTCGCTGTTCTCCCCCGCCGACGTACCCGAGCTCGTCGACCTGTGGGGCGGCGACTTCGACGCCGCCTACCACAAGGCCGAGTCCGCCGGTCTGGCCATCAAGACCATCCCGGCCCGCCAGCTCTACGCCCGGATGATGCGCACCCTCGCGCAGACCGGCAACGGCTGGCTGAACTTCAAGGACTCCGCCAACCGCACCGCCAACCAGACGGCGCTGCCCGGCAACGTCGTCCACTCCTCGAACCTGTGCACCGAGATCCTGGAGGTCTCCGACGACGGCGAGACCGCCGTCTGCAACCTCGGCTCGGTCAACCTCTCCGCCCACCTGGGCACCGACGGCGAGATGGACTGGCAGAAGCTCGACGCGACGGTCCGCACCGCCGTCACCTTCCTCGACCGCGTGGTGGACATCAACTTCTACCCGACCGACCAGGCCGGCGCGTCGAACTCCCGCTGGCGGCCGGTGGGCCTGGGCCTGATGGGCCTGCAGGACGTCTTCTTCCAGCTGCGGCTGCCGTTCGACTCCGCCGAGGCGCGGACGCTGTCCACCCGCATCTCCGAGCGGATCATGCTCGCCGCGTACGAGGCGTCCGCCACCCTCGCCGAGCGGCACGGCCCGCACCCCGGCTGGGAGCAGACCCGTACCGCCCAGGGCGTGCTGCACCCCGACCACTACGACACCGCCGAGTCGCTCTGGCCGGAGCGCTGGAACGCGCTGCGCGCCCGGATCGCGAAGACCGGCATGCGCAACTCCCTGCTGCTGGCCATCGCGCCGACCGCGACGATCGCCTCGATCGCCGGTGTCTACGAGTGCATCGAGCCGCAGGTCTCCAACCTCTTCAAGCGCGAGACGCTGTCGGGTGAGTTCCTCCAGGTCAACTCCTACCTGGTGAACGAGCTCAAGGAGCTCGGCGTCTGGGACGCCCAGTCCCGCGAGGCGCTGCGCGAGTCCAACGGCTCCGTCGAGGGCTTCACCTGGATCCCGGCCGAGGTGCGCGCCCTGTACCGCACCGCCTGGGAGCTGCCGCAGCGCGCCCTGATTGACATGGCCGCGGCGCGCACCCCGTACCTCGACCAGAGCCAGTCGCTGAACCTCTTCATGGCCTCGCCGACCATCGGCAAGCTCAGCTCGATGTACGCGTACGCCTGGAAGCAGGGTCTGAAGACCACGTACTACCTGCGGTCCCGGCCGGCCACCCGGATCGCCCGCGCCGCCGCGGCAGCGCCGGCGGCCGCCGTGCCCGCGCCCATCCCCGTCCAGCAGACGACCGACGACGACGCCGTCGCCTGCTCCCTGGAAAACCCCGAGTCCTGCGAGGCCTGCCAGTAATGCCCAACCCGTCGCCCGACCTCCACCCCTCACCGACGGCGCTGCGCGCCGGCACCTCTTCCCCCAACACCACCAACACGACGGCGCACGAGAAGCACCTCCTCGACCCCGGCTTCGAGCTGACCCTGCGTCCGATGCGCTACCCGGAGTTCTACGAGCGCTACCACAACGCGATCAAGAACACCTGGTCCGTCGAGGAGGTCGACCTCCACTCCGACGTCGCCGACCTCGCCAAGCTCTCCCCCGGCGAGCAGCACATGATCGGCCGCCTGGTCGCGTTCTTCGCGACCGGTGACTCGATCGTCTCCAACAACCTCGTGCTCACGCTCTACAAGCACATCAACTCGCCCGAGGCCCGGCTCTACCTGTCCCGCCAGCTCTTCGAGGAGGCCGTGCACGTCCAGTTCTATCTGACGCTGCTCGACACGTACCTCCCCGACCCGGACGACCGGGCGGCCGCCTTCGACGCGGTCGAGAGCATCCCGTCGATCCGCGAGAAGGCGCAGTTCTGCTTCAAGTGGATGGACTCCGTCGAGAAGATCGACCGCCTGGAGTCCAAGTCCGACCGGCGCCGCTTCCTGCTCAACCTGATCTGCTTCGCGGCCTGCATCGAGGGGCTGTTCTTCTACGGCGCCTTCGCCTACGTCTACTGGTTCCGCTCGCGGGGCCTGCTGCACGGACTGGCGACCGGCACCAACTGGGTCTTCCGCGACGAGACCGGTCACATGGACGCGGCGTTCGCGTTCGTCGACACCGTCCGCGAGGAGGAGCCGGACCTCTTCGACGCGGAACTCGACCAGCAGATCACCGACATGATCCGCGAGGC
Organism: Streptomyces sp. RKAG337; assembly: GCF_023701715.1. NCBI lineage: Bacteria > Bacillati > Actinomycetota > Actinomycetes > Kitasatosporales > Streptomycetaceae > Streptomyces > Streptomyces sp. RKAG337. The sequence goes on from NZ_JAJOZA010000001.1 coordinate 2,427,995, forward strand.
CGTCGAGGCGGAACTCCAGTTCGGCCGCGACCTCTGCGGTGACGGCCTGCCCGGCATGAACACCGAGTCGATGCGCGAGTACCTCCAGTGCGTCGCCGACCAGCGCCTCGCCCGGCTCGGCATCAAGCCGGTCTACGGCTCGGAGAACCCGTTCTCCTTCATGGAGCTCCAGGGCGTCCAGGAACTGACCAACTTCTTCGAACGCCGCGCCTCCGCCTACCAGGTGGCGGTCGAGGGCACGGTCGGCTTCGACGACGACTTCTAGTCACCACGTGAGGGCTGCCGCCGGAGCCGGGCTCCGGCGGCAGCCCTCACCTGTGATCCGAAACCATCTGGTGCGAAGCCGCCAGGTGCCTCAGACTGTCGTCTTCGAACCTGGCCGGCCGTCGCAGGTCAGAACGTTGGACCGAGCCAGAGGCATACTTCGTGAGCAACTACACCCCGCCGGTCCACCCTCAGCGGAGACCGGCGGATCTCACCCCGTTCCCGGACCGTGGACCGGAGTTGATTCCCCCGCCGACCAGTAACGGGTTCGCCGTCGCCTCGCTCGTACTGGGGATCATCGGCGGGACCGTACTGAGTCTGATCCTCGGGGTGGTCGGGCTCCGGAGGGCGCGGAACGGCGGGCCCGGGAAGGTGATGTCCTGGTTCGGGATCGGGCTGTCGATCGCGTGGATCGTGCCCATCGCCTATCTGCTGCCCCATCTCGTCAAGGCGTCGGACCCCGGGTGCAGGGCCGTGCAGGCAACGCTCAAGACGTATTCGCCCGCAGCCATCAAAGGCGATCGGAACGACCTGCCCAAGTTCCGGGCGGACATTTCCGCGATGACCGAGCAGTTCTCCGTAGCCGCGGAGAAGAGCGATGACGCGAAGACGCGGACCGCGATCACGAAGTACGCGCAGGACTACCAGGAGATGGTCGACGCCCTCGACGGCAAGCATGCGCTCGACCTGGAACTGGGAACCCGCATCGACGAGGACGGCAAGGCGCTCGACTCCGCCTGCGGGGCCATCGGCGCCAGACCATAGGCCCGCGCTCCGGCACACCACGGCAACGCGTAAGGGCCCTGCTCCGGAACGGATTCCAGGAGCGGGGCCCTTACGCGTGGTGCTGCCGGCGAACGGTCAGTCGTTCGGGACCGTGGCGAACTTGGGGGTGGCTTCTTCCATTTGGCGCAGGACGTCCTTGCGGTCGCGCTTGGAGAGCCGGTCGATGTACAGGTAGCCGTACAGGTGGTCGGTCTCGTGCTGGAGGCAGCGGGCGAAGTAGCCGGTGCCCTCCAGGGCGATGGGGTTGCCCTGGAGGTCCTGGCCGCGGACGATCGCGTAGTCCGGGCGGGCCAGTTCCATGTAGGCGCCGGGCACCGAGAGGCAGCCCTCGTTGGAGTCGTCGAGCACGCGCCGGTCGGCGGGGATCTCGTCCAGGACGGGGTTGCAGACGGCGCCGGTGTGGCGCACGCCGTCGTCGTCCGGGCAGTCGTAGACGAAGACCTTGAGGTCGACGCCGATCTGGTTGGCGGCGAGGCCGACACCCTCGGCGGCCTTCTGGCTCGCGAACATGTCGTCCACGAGGGCGGCGAGCGCGTCGTCGAACTCCGTGACGTCGCGGCACTCCTTGTGGAGCACCGGATTGCCCACGACGGTGATCGGGCGGGCCGTCCCGCGCTGGCGGTACGCCAGCTCGCGCGCCTCGGCGTCCGTGATGTCGTCGAAGAACTCCGACGCTTCATCGTGCTCGTGCGCGTGCCGGTCCTGCTGCTTCTCGGTTTCCTGCTGCGACATGTTCCGCCGTACGCCTTCCCAATACCGTCATAGACCCGTCAAGCGTACGGGGCCGCGCAAGGTCAGCAGACCTCCTCCAGATCACGCCAGTCCCGGGTGTCTGGACTGTCCGCGATCCAGCTGTCGAGAAGGCCTCGTACGAGGGCGGCGGGCGCCGCTATCCCGCACTCGCGTTCGGGGACCCAGAGGGAGCCCGCGCTGTGGTGGCTGAGGTGGCCGGGGTGACCGGGTTCACCGTGGTCATGGGGGTCGCGGGAGGTCGCGGAGCCGTCGTCGGTGGGCATCCGGCTCTCCGAGCAGGTGCGGCAGAGCAGCCGTACGGAGGACGACCAGTCCTCGGCGGCGAAGCCGGCGTCGGCGGCCAGCCGCTCCAGGGCGTCCCGGTCGGCCGCGGTGGCGGCCTCCAGCAGGACCAGCCAGGTGGGCACCGGTGAGGGCGCCCACAGCTCGATCTCGTCGAAGACCGGGTACACGGACTTCGCGGAGCCCTCCGCGGTGGCGCGCTCGCCGTGCGGGACGCCGTCGTGCAGCACGACCTCGCCCCAGCGGCGGCCCGAGGACGGCAGCGGGATGCTCAGCACCTCGATCCTGGCCGGATCCAGCCGGCGGCCCCAGACGACCTCGGCCTCGCCCTCCGGCGACAGCCGCACCGCGGCACTGCCCAGCGCCAGCCGGACCGCTTCCTCGGAGGCGCTCTCGGCGGAGCCGGACGGCAGCCGCAGCCCGTACGCCTGCCAGGAGCGGCGGGCCAGCGGCCAGTCCTGCAGGGCGGTGGCGGCGATGCCGAGGTTCCACCAGTCCGGGGCGCCGGAGTCGCGGTCCAGCAGGGCCACGGCGCGCAGCCCCGCGGTGCGGGCCTGCTCCCAGTCGTGGCGGAACTTGTGCAGCAGCGCGAGGTTGTACCAGGACTCGGAGAGCCACGGTTCCATGTCGGCGGCGCGCGTCAGCAGCGCGCCCGCGTCCTCGTAGCGCCCGTCGCCGATGAGCGAGAAGGCGCGGTCGGTGGCCTGCCGCCACGTAGGGGAGGGCCGGTGCCGCACTCTGCCGAAGATCCTCACGATTCCCGCCTGCCTGCTCAGCCGATCACGGCCGGGACGTCGCCTTTCCGCACCACGTCCCCCTCGGACACCTTCAGCCCGGTGACGATTCCCGGCATCTCGGTGAGTACCGGGATTTCCTGCTCCACGGTCTCCAGCATGACGACGCTCCCGTCCCCCCGCAGGTTCTTCCCCCGCTCAGTGACAACCTTCCACATATCGGCCGGAGTCTCAGCCCGGATTCCGGTCCTCACCACTCCTCCTTGCCATCCCCAGCCGCATCCAACCATGCCGGTCGCGGGCGCCGCTCATTACCGTCCGGTTCCCCGCCGGCGGCCCGGGCCGTCCCGCCACGGGCGAGAACCCGGGTCAGCGCCTCCACGACGCCCGGATCGTAGTCCCGGGCGGTGGACAGCCGCAGCCGCTCCACGGCCGCCAGACGGCGGTCCAGGGCCGCCGTCCCGCCGGTCAGGTCCTCGTACGCGTTGACGGCGCGGACGATCCGGCCGGCAAGGGGCTGTTCGCGGTAGGGGTCGGCCTGGCGCTCGACGATCACCGCGACCTCGGCCGGAACGCCGGTCTGGCGGACCACGACACCGCCCAGCAGCGCGATACGGCGCCGCTCCTCGGGCTCCAGCGGCTCGGTGGCACCGCCGGGGACGGGGTCGACGAGGGAGAGCTGGCCGATGTCGTGCATCAGGGCGGCGTACTCCAGGAGCAGCAGCTCACGCTGCGCCATCCCCAGTTCCCGGCCGACCTCCCGGCTGAGGGCGGTGACCCGGCGGGCATGGCCCGTGGGCGTGTAGCCGGCGACCTCGGTGGCGCGGGCGAGGGAGGCGATCGTCTGCCGGTAGGTGGCCCGGATCGCGGCATGGCGGCGGAACGAGACCTGGGTGAGCAGCAGCGGGAGGCTGAAGACGGGCAGCGCCCAGAGCCCGGCGACGCCCACCGCCAGGGCCATCACGACACCGCCGGCGCAGACGGCGGAGCCGATGGTGGGCAGGGCCCGCAGCTCGTCGCGCAGTACCGGCGCGAAGGGGTGGCCGGTCCTGGCGGCGGCGAGCGTCGCGGCCAGCACGGCGTCGCACAGGGCGGTGAGCGCGAGCAGCGCGAACAGGAACAGCGCGTAGAGCGGGCCCGGGTCGAAGAAGCGCTGCAGCAGGCCGGAGTTGTAGAGCGGCTGGAAACAGGTGGCGGCGAAGGCCACGGCGAGGACGCGGCGGGCGGCGTTGTCCAGGGAGCGTGCGTCCGCGGTGTCCTGGATGCCGGTGACCGCACGGGTGGTGCGGGGGCCGGGCAGCGCGTTGGCCAGCCGGCCGAGTGCGGCGGCCACCACGACCACCGCGACGACCTGGAGGACCCCGTGCGAGGTCGGGGCGCCGTCCGCCTCGCCGAGCAGCGCGTACGCCAGCGCCCCCGCGGTGGCCAGCGGCGCCGCCTCGCGGTCGCCGGGCAGCGGGATCCGGGCGGCCTCCCCCACCGCGATCAGCGCGCCGAAGGCGGCGGCCGTCGCGGGCTCGGCGACACCGGCCCACGCCGTCCAGCCGATCGCCACGACGGTGAGCAGCGCGGTCGCCGCGTAGGCCGCCCCCACGACGAGCGGCGTCCGCGGCCGGGCTCCGGCGCGGGACGCGCCCCGGCCGTGCCGTCCGTGCCGGGGCCGGCGGCCGGGGGGCCATCGGGGTGGCCCGGCCGCGGGATCGTCACGGGGGGACGTCATGGCCGGTGGTCCGGCGCGGCGGCCGTGGCGGTGGCGCCGGCGGAGCGCGGCAGCGGGAGGGCGGGCCCGGCGGCGCCCGGCGTGGGCAGGTCGGGTACGTCGGCCGTCGCGGTGGGGGTCCAGACGTGCCGGTCGAGGGCGCTGATGAGGCCGGTGACCATGGCCGGGTCGAACTGGGTCCCGGCGCAGCGGCGGAGTTCGGCCAGCGCCTCGCCGACGCCCCTGGCCCGGCGGTAACTGCGGGTGGAGGTCATGGCGTCGAAGGCGTCGGCGACGGCGACGACGCGGGCGAACTCGGGGATCTGGTCGCCGGTCAGCCCGAAGGGGTAGCCGCTGCCGTCGATCCGTTCGTGGTGGTGCAGGATCGCGGCGCGGGCCTCGCCGAGGAACGCGATGCCGCGCACCACCTCGTGGCCGTACTCCGGGTGCAGTTCGATCACCCGGCGCTCCTCGGGGGTGAGCGGCCCGTCCTTGCGCAGCAGCCGGGTCGGGACGCCGATCTTGCCGATGTCGTGCAGGATCCCGGCGAAGCGCAGCGCGTCGACCCGGTCCTCGGCCATGCCGATCTCGCGGGCGATGAACACCGAGGCGCGGCCCACGCGTTCGCTGTGGCCGCGCGTGTAGCGGTCCTTGATCTCGACGGCCTGGACGAGGGCCCGGACGGTCGCCCGGTGCGCGGTGTGCTCGCGGTGGACCTGGGCGAAGACCCAGCAGGCGATGTACATGGGGAGCAGCACCAGAACGGCGGCGAACGCCCCGTACGAGCCGCGCCACAGCGCCGCCATCATCAGCCCGACCATCCCGTAGGTCAGGTGCGGTGCGATCGAGCCCAGCAGCGGGGTGCCCCAGGCGGCGCGCGGCGGGCAGCGCTCGGCGGTGACGAGCACTCCGCCGACGAGGGTGGTGGCCACCACGCAGAAGGTGAGCGCGGCCGCCGCGGCCGGGAGCAGCAGATACGGGAAGTCGAGCCCGTTCAGGGCGCGTTCGCCGCCCAGCAGCCGCTGTGCGTGGCCGGCGGCGAAGGTGGCGACGCCGAGCTGGCCGGCGCGCCAGCAGCGCCGCAGCCAGCGCGGGCTCTGCCCGACCCGGCCGGCCAGCGATCCCGGCAGGGCGACCAGCGCGGCGGCGGACGGCGGCAGCATCAGCGCCGCGGCGAGCAGCACGGGGTAGAACGAGCCGATCCCGGCGGGCGCGTCACGTCCGGGGTTCCGGCCCGCGGCCGCCAGGGTCCCGCGTGCCGCGGGCGGAAGGCCGATCTCGCAGACCGCGTACAGGACGGCGAGGACGGCGACCGTCAGCCAGGGCGTCCGGCCGTCGAACGCGGGGACGGCGCATGAGCAGGCGGCGAGCAGGACCACCGCGATGTAGCCGCGGGCCGCCGGCGGCAGGGTCCGCAGACTCACCCGGATCCTCGACCGCAGGCCGTCCGCCCTGATCGCCGACCGCAGGCCGTCCGCCCGGATCCTCGAATCCAGCACCTTTGCCTCCCAGTGCCTGCGACGGGCGCGGCTCAACCCCCGTTGAATCCTCGGAGGATAGGGCCGCGCCCGTCGGGCGGGAGACCGATATGCGGTTTGGGCGGAATGGGCCTGTCGTCAGTCACCCCTACGGGTGAGCTTCGGCTCCGCTCCCGGCGATGATCTCGGGTGCCTGTTCCGGCACCGGTGAGATCTCGCCGGAACGGATCAGCTCGATCCGCATCATGACCTTCGACCGGAGGTCGGTGGGAACGTCGTCATGGCCGCAGCAGCGCTTGACGAGCTTCTTCACCGCCGCTTCGAGGCCGTACTTCTCCAAGCACGGGTGGCACTCGTCGAAGTGCTCCCTGAACTTGGCGCAGGCGTCGTCGGACATCTCCTCGTCGAGATACTCGTAGAGGTGGTCGAGCACCTCGGAGCAGTCCGTCTCATGTGCGTTGCCGCAGCTCATGTCCCTGAGCCCTTCTCGTCTCCCGCGCCGGCCGGGACGAGCCCGCGCTCACGGGCGTAGTCCTCGAGCATCGAGCGCAGCTGGCGCCGCCCGCGGTGCAGTCGGGACATCACCGTGCCGATGGGTGTCCCCATGATGTCCGCGATCTCCTTGTACGCAAAGCCCTCGACATCCGCGAGATAGACGGCGATACGGAATTCCTCGGGGATCGCCTGCAGCGCCGACTTCACATCGGAGTCGGGCAGGTGGTCGAGCGCCTGGGACTCGGCCGACCGCAGGCCGGTCGACATGTGCGACTCGGCGCGTGCGAGCTGCCAGTCCTCGATCTCCTCCGAGCCGCTGCGCAGCGGCTCGCGCTGCTTCTTGCGGTAGGAGTTGATGAAGCTGTTGGTGAGAATGCGGTAGAGCCACGCCTTGAGGTTCGTTCCCTCACGGAACTGGTGGAAGGACGCGTACGCCTTCGCGTACGTCTCCTGCACCAGGTCCTCGGCGTCCGCGGGGTTGCGGGTCATCCGCAGCGCGGCCGAGTACATCTGGTCGAGGAAGGTGAGGGCGTCCCGCTCGAAGCGCTCATTGCGCTCCGCGGAGCTCTCCTGTGCTTCCTCGCCGGCCGTGCCCGCAGCACCCGCTGTGCTGTCGTCGGTGCCGGTGACCGGAACCACCTCCTCCAGAACGGTCACGGGCCCAAAACCGGACCCGCTCGGTTCGGAGGATATCCCGCTGGAGATCGGCGTGCCGGGCGTGCCGGTCCTGCCGCCTGTCGCAGGCCACTGAGCCCAGTCCAGGTAGGGCGCCTTCGCCTTGGCGTTCGCGCGTGGCTGGCATGCGGCTGAAACCATGCGGCTGCTTCCTCACTCTGCGTTTTCGTACCGGTGATCCGGACAACGCACGGATCACGGTCGTCATTCCCGCCGATCCCGCGCCCGTGTGCGAACGGCGGTGTGTCCGAGTCCGGACAGCCAGTCACCGACACCGTCCGTGATCACGCTGAGTGCGTCCTCCTGGGAGAGGTCGGCCTTCTTCGGGACGGCGAAGCCGTGGTCGGCGTACGGCACCGCGACGATCTCCGTCCCGGCGGGGAACTCCTCCGGCGGCCCGAACGGATCCCGGCCGCCCTGCACCACCAGCGTCGGAACACCGGCGCCCAGCAGTTCGGCGGCCCGGGACTTCTCCGGCCGGCCCGGCGGATGCAGCGGGAACGACAGCGCCAGCACGGCGGCCGCCCCCAGGTCCACGGCCGTGCGGCAGGCGACCCGGGCCCCGGCGCTGCGGCCGCCCGCGATCACCGGCAGGCCCGGCTCCGCCAGGACGGGCCACAGCGCCCGCCAGGCCACGTCCAGGGTCTTCGGCGCGGGCGCCACCTTCTTGCCGGCCACCCGCCACGGCTGCTCGACCAGCGCCACGGTCACGCCCAGGGCGGGCAGCGCGGCCGCCAGCGCGACCAGGTCGCGGGCCTCGATGCCGCCCCCGGCGCCGTGCCCCAGCGCGAGGACCGCCCGCGCCTTCCGCCCGCCGTCATGCCACGTCACGCGGGCCTCGCCCGCCGGTGTGTCGATCACCCGCCCCATCCTGCCGGTCCCGGTCAGAAAAGGGTTTCCTCCGCGGGGGCGGCCAGCGCGTCGGTCAACTGCGGCCCGTTGTTCCTGACGTTGCTGACGTCCGTGCCCACCGGATACAACCGCATCAGCCCGGCGGCCGGCGGCGCGAGCAGGCCACGCAGCTCGTCGGGATCGGTGGTGGCCGGATCCAGCCAGGCGTCCCAGCGGTCCGGGGTCAGCACCAGCGGCATCCGGGGGTGGACGGCGGCCAGCGAGGCCGGCCCCTCGCCGGTGAATCCGGCGGGCGGGGTCCGCTCCGCCTCCGTCGTGATGACGGTGCAGGTGGACCACCACGCCTGCGGGTGGTCGTCGGGCAGCGTCCGGTCCCGCCAGAACTCGTACAGCCCGGCCATCGCCATCACCGAGCCGTCCGCGGGGGTCACGAAGTACGGCTGCTTGCGCGCCCGCTTCTTCTTCCCCTGCTCCTCCAGCTGCCGCTCGTCCTTCGCGGTCACCCACTCGTAATAACCATCGGCGGGTATGAGGCAGCGGCGGGCGCTGAAGGGGCGGCGGAAGGACGGCTTCTCGTGCACCGTCTCCGCCCGCGCGTTGATCATCTTCACGCCGACGTCCGGGGTCTTCGCCCACGACGGCACCAGCCCCCAGCGCAGCTTCCGCAGCTGCCGTACCGGCTCGGGGGTCTCCGCGCCCTTCAGTGGGCGCTCCAGCACGACGTACACCGGATCCGTCGGCGCCACATTCCAGTTCGGCGCCAACTCCTCCTTCGGCTCCCGCTGCTGGACCTCGAAGAGAGCCGTCAGATCCTCGGGTTGCCGGCTCGCCGCATATCGACCACACATGAGTGCCAGACTGCCACGGCACTCCGACATGGCGCCGCTCGTTGCAGGGGAACGATGGATATCAAGAGCTTCACGGAACTATGGGACCGCGTGGTCGGTACCCAGCCCGATCCGTCGGCCTGGCTGGTCGGCGGTACGGCGCTGATAGCGCTCGCCGCCGTGCTGCCGGACGGCATATGGCGGCTGAGCCGCAACGCGATCACCATCGCGCACGAGGGCGGCCACGGCCTGCTCGCGCTGCTGACCGGGCGCAGCCTGGAGGGCATCCGGCTGCACTCGGACACCTCGGGCCTCACCGTCTCGCGCGGCAAGCCCTCAGGGCTCGGCATGATCCTGACGGCCGCCGCCGGGTACACCGCGCCGCCGCTGCTGGGCCTGGCCGGGGCCGCGCTGCTGGCCGCCGGGCACATCACGGCGCTGCTGTGGGGGGCCACGGCGCTGCTGCTGGCGATGCTGATCATGATCCGCAACGCGTACGGGGCGCTCACGGTCGTGGTGACCGGTGCCGCGTTCCTGCTGGTCTCCTGGCTGACCGGACCGCAGGTGCAGGCGGCCTTCGCCTACCTCGTCGTCTGGTTCCTGCTGCTCGGCGGCTCGCGTCCGGTCTTCGAGCTGCAGCGCACCCGCAGACGCGAACGGTCGAACACCTCGGACGCGGACCAGCTGGGCCGGCTGACCCACACCCCGGTGGGCCTGTGGCTGCTGCTCTTCTACGCGACGGCCGGCTGCGCGCTCGTCGGCGGCGGGCGCTGGCTGCTCGGCCTGTGAGGCCGGTGGGGCCCACCGGGTCCGCGCCGGGCTCCGGTACGGCCCTCCGCGGCCTCCTGCCGGGCTCCCGCACTCCGGGCGGGGCCGCCGCCAGCCACTAGGCTTGGTGCCCATGACCGACAGTTCCCCGCACACCGCTCTCTGGCCCGCCCCCGTCGCCTCCGGCCCCGTCGACGCGACGGTCACTGTGCCCGGATCCAAATCGGTCACCAACCGCGCGCTGGTGCTCGCCGCGCACGCCTCCGAGCCCGGCTGGATCCGGCGCCCGCTGCGCAGCCGCGACACCGTGCTGATGGCGGACGCGCTGCGCGCCATGGGCGTGCAGATCGACGAGCAGGTGAACACGGTCGGCGGCGGCGAGGCCTGGCGGGTCATCCCGGCCGGGCTGCACGGCCCGGCGCGGATCGACGTCGGCAACGCCGGCACCGTCATGCGCTTCCTGCCGCCGGTCGCGGCGCTGGCCGACGGCCCGGTCCGCTTCGAGGGCGACCCCCGGGCGTACGAGCGGCCGCTGCAGGGCGTGATCGACGCGCTGCGCACGCTGGGCGCCCGGATCGACGACGAGGGACGCGGCGCGCTGCCGCTCACCGTGCAGGGCGCCGGCTCGCTGTCCGGCGGGCCGGTGGAGGTCGACGCCTCGTCGTCCTCGCAGTTCGTGAGCGCGCTGCTGCTGTCGGGGCCGCGGTTCAACCAGGGTCTCGAGCTGCGGCACACCGGCCGCACGCTCCCCTCCCTCCCCCACATCCGCATGACGATCGACATGCTGCGGGTCGCGGGCGCGAAGGTGGACGCCCCGCAGGACGGCGGCGAGCCGAACGTCTGGCGGGTCGCGCCGAGCGCGCTGCTCGGCCGGGACCTGACGGTGGAGCCGGATCTGTCGAACGCGGCGCCGTTCCTGGCGGCGGCGCTGGTCACCGGCGGCCGGGTCACCGTGCCGGACTGGCCGGAGCGGACCACCCAGCCGGGCGACGCCCTGCGGGAGATCTTCACCCGCATGGGCGGTACGTGCGAGCTGACCGAGCAGGGGCTGACGTTCACCGGCACCGGCCGGATCCTGGGCATCACCGCGGACCTGCACGAGGTCGGCGAGCTGACGCCCGTCATCGCGGCGGTCGCCGCGCTGGCCGAGTCGGAGTCCGTGCTGTCCGGGGTCGCGCATCTGCGGCTGCACGAGACGGACCGCCTCGCGGCGCTCGTCACGGAGATCAACGGCCTGGGCGGCGACGCCACCGAGACCGAGGACGGACTGCGGATCCGGCCCCGCGCGCTGCGCGGCGGGGTCTTCCACACCTACGAGGACCACCGGCTGGCGACGGCGGCGGCCGTGCTCGGCCTGGCCGTGCCCGGCGTGCAGGTGGAGAACGTCGCCACCACCGCCAAGACGCTCCCGGAGTTCCCGGAGCTGTGGACCGAGATGCTCGGGACCCCCGTCACGGCGGGGCGGGGCTGACCGCGCCATGCGCCGCTACGGCAAGAACCCCGACGAGGACGACATCCGCGTCCGCCCGAACACCAAGGGCAACCGTCCCCGCACCAACATCCGGCCCAAGCACGAGGACGCGGCCGAGGGCATGGTCCTCACCGTGGACCGCGGCCGGCTGCACGTCCTGATCGAGGACCGCACCATCGTCGCGATGAAGGCCCGCGAGCTGGGCCGCAAGAGCGCCGTGGTGGGCGACCGGGTCGCGGTCGTCGGCGACCTGAGCGGCGGCAAGGACACCCTGGCGCGGATCGTGCGGGTCGAGCCGCGCAAGTCCGTGCTGCGGCGCACCGCCGACGACGACGATCCGTACGAGCGCGTGGTCGTCGCCAACGCCGACCAGCTCGCGATCGTCACCGCGCTGGCCGACCCCGAGCCGCGCCCCCGCATGATCGACCGCTGTCTGGTGGCGGCGTACGACGCGGGCCTGGAGCCGCTGCTCGTGCTGACCAAGTCCGACCTGGCCTCGGCGGACACCCTGCTGGAGACGTACGCGACGCTGGGCGTCTCCTATGTGGTCACCACCCGGGACGACTTCCTGACCGGCGGGGTGGACGCGGTCCGCGAGCGCCTCAAGGGCCGGATCACCGCGTTCGTCGGGCACAGCGGGGTCGGCAAGACCACGCTGGTGAACGCACTCGTCGAGCGGCAGCGCGCCACCGGCATCGTCAACGCCGTCACCGGCCGCGGCCGGCACACCACCACGTCGGCGCTGGCCCTCCCGCTGCCGGGCGACGCCGACGGCTGGGTCGTGGACACCCCCGGCGTGCGCTCCTTCGGCCTGCACCACATCGATCCGTCCCGCGTCATCCTGGCCTTCCCCGAACTGGTGGCAGGGACCGAGGAGTGCCCGCGCGGCTGCAGCCATGACGAGCCCGAGTGCGCACTGGACGCGTGGGTCGCCGCCGGCCACGCCGATCCGGCCCGGCTCGACTCGCTGCGCCGGCTGCTGGCGACCCGTGAACGCCGCGAGGGCGACTGATCCCTGGCGCGGGTTCCCCGGCGCCCTCGTTCGACCGTTCGCCCGTTTGCCCCTTCATCCGAGGAACGTTGCCGCCATTTCCGGGCATGCTGTGTGATGATCCATCAGTCCGACGGCAGCGCCTCGGACGGCAGGCAGGGCGACGGAACGGGAGGCACCTCGATGGCATGGCTGCTCGTGGTGGTCGCAGGCATCCTGGAGACCGGCTTCGCGGTCTGTCTCAAGCTCTCCCACGGGTTCACCCGCCTGTGGCCGACGATCGCCTTCGCGGTCTTCGCCCTCGGGAGCTTCGGCCTGCTCACCCTGTCCCTGAAGAAGCTCGACGTCGGCCCCGCGTACGCGGTGTGGACGGGGATCGGCGCCTCGGGAACCGCCATCTACGGCATGGTCTTCCTCGGCGACATCGTCTCGACGCTCAAGATCGTCTCGATCTGCCTGGTCCTGGCGGGCGTTGTGGGTCTGCAGCTGTCGGGCTCCTCGCACTGACCGAAGGGGGCCGCCCGGCGGATTCGCCGGACGACCCCCTCTGCGGACTCAGCGCGCGACCGCCTCCGCGGCGTCGCCACCGGCCGGCTCCCCGGCCGAATCCCCGTCGTTCTCCGTGCCCTTGGCGGCCGGTGCGGACGCCGGCACCTGGCGGAGCAGGACCACGGCGAGGACCGCGGCCGTGAACGTGACGATCGCGGCGCCGAAGGCGGCGGCGTGGACGCCCGCGGTGAACGCTTCCCGTGCGGTGTCGAGCAGTTCGGTGCCGGCCCTGCCGGGCAGCCGCGCGGCCGCGGCGACCGCGCCGCCGAGGGTCTCGTGCGCCTCCGCCGGCGTACCGCTCATCCGGTCGTGGTAGACGGCCGTTCCGATGGTGCCCAGGATCGCCATGCCGAGCGCGCCGCCGAACTCGCTGCCGGTCTCGGAGAGGGCGGAGGCGGAGCCGGCCCGCTCGGGCGGCGCCGCCGCCAGGATCAGGTCGGCGGTGAGGGTGCTGCCCATCAGCAGCCCGGCGGCGACCAGTGCGGCGCCGGTCAGGGCGACCGCGATGCCGGAGTCGGTCCGGACCCGGGTGAGCACCAGGGCCCCGACGGTCGTCAGCAGCAGCCCGGCGGCCAGCAGATAGGCGGGCCGCACCTTGTCGGCGAGGACGCCGGAGACCGTCATCGCGATCATGATGGCGGGCATGACGGCCATGGACCACAGCGCGGCGTGGAACGGGCTCTTGCCGAGGACGAGTTGCAGATACTGGTTGGTGTAGAGCGTGACGCCGATGAAGGCGAACATCGCCAGCACGTTGATCAGCAGCGACGCTGTGAAGGTGCGCTGCCGGAACAGCTCGATGTCGATCAGCGGGTCGGCCGAGGTGCGCTGCCTGCGGACGAAGAGCCAGGCCACCGCCAGTCCCGCGACGACCGACAGGGCGGGCACCGGCTCAACTCCGTGCACGGCCATCTGCTTGATCCCGTAGATGACCGGGAGGACGGCGGCGAGCGACAGGAACGCGCTGAGCACGTCGAACCGGCCGGCCCGCGGGGCGCGGTACTCGGGCAGCAGCACCGGGGCGAGGACCAGCAGCAGCACCATGGCGGGCACGTTGATCAGGAACGCGGCGCCCCACCAGAAGTGCTCCAGGACGAAGCCGCCGACGATCGGCCCGACGGTGGCGCCGCCGACCATGGCGCCGGTCCAGATGGAGATCGCCGTCTTGCGCTGCCTGGCGTCGTGGAACATGTTGCGGATCAGCGCGAGCGTCGAGGGCATGAGGGTGGCACCGCCGAGGCCGAGCAGCGCGCGGGTGGCGATCAGCACCTCGGCGCTGCCGGAGTACGCGGCGACGACGGAGGCGATACCGAAGGCGGTGGCGCCGATGAGCAGCAGGCGGCGCCGGCCGATCCGGTCGCCGAGCGCCCCCATCGTGATCAGCATGCCGGCGAGCACGAAGCCGTACATGTCCATGATCCACAGCTGCTGGGTGCCGCTGGGCGCCAGGTCCTCACTGATGAACGGCAGTGCGAAGAACAGCACGCTGATGTCCATCGAGATGAGGAGCGTGGGCAGGAAGAGGACCGCGAGGCCCGTCCATTCCCTGCGGCCGGCCAAGGCCGTGCCGTTCGACGTGCCGGTCCCCGTCATGTCGTGCTCCCTCCGGGTGGTGCGGGCCGGACGCTGCGGCGTCCTGGCTCACACCCTCCAAGGAGGCGCTGACCGTTCGCGCACCGATCGCTGACCGGCCCGCCCGCGGCTCACCAGCCGTGCGCCAGCAGCCCGCGGACCAGCCGCGCGACCTGCAGGCAGGCGTCCTCGTCGGAGGCCGAGGGGGCGACGACGTAGGCGAGGGTGAGCCGGACCGCGACCTCGCACGCCCAGCCGATGTCGGCCAGATCCAGCTTGGGATAGCCGTGTTCGAGAGCGCCGACCGCCCGGTTGCGGATCTCGGTGACGAGTTCGCCGGGCGCGGGCGCGGCCGCCGCCACCGGGGGCTGCGCCATCGAGGCGGGCGCGGCGCTGAAACGCGTCGCATGCGGTGAGCGCTGGAGCGGGATCCCGGCGGCCGCCACGGCCGGCAGCCGCTCGCTGCGGCAGCCCGTCAGGGTGGCGCGGACCAACGGGCTGCGGCGCGCGCTGTGCAGTGTCCAGGCCGCGGCGGCGGCGAAGCAGTCGCCCGCGTCCGCGCCCTGCCGTTCCGCTTCCGCCAGGGCGTTCTCGACCCCGGCCAGAAACGTGTCGGCCTCGCGGCGCGCGAGCGCGCGGGCGAGGCCGTCCTTGCTGCTGAACTCGTTGTAGAGGGTCTGCCGGGACACCCCGGCCGACAGCGCCACGTCGACCATCCGCACCGCCGCCCAGGGCCGGGCGCCCAGTGCGGCCAGAGCCGCGTCCAGTAATGATTCCCGCGCAGTAGGCATCATCGCCTCCAAGGCCCCGCATATGTCCCGGACAGCGGCCGTGGGCAAAGAATTGACGCGCCGCGGACCCCTGTCAAGGCTCCGCGCACCGTCCGCGTGACCTCGGCCGGTTGCGATCGCTACTGTTCGCCTTATGCCCGACTTCAACGACGACCTGCGCCTCGCCCACATCCTCGCGGATGCCGCCGACGCCACCACCATGGAGCGCTTCAAGGCTCTGGACCTCAAGGTCGAGACCAAGCCCGACATGACGCCGGTGAGCGAGGCCGACAAAGCGGCGGAGGAGCTGATCCGCAGCCAGTTGGGCCGCGCCCGGCCGCGGGACGCGGTGCTCGGCGAGGAGTACGGCAGCCACGGCAACGGCCCGCGGCGGTGGATCGTCGACCCGATCGACGGCACCAAGAACTACGTGCGCGGGGTCCCCGTCTGGGCCACCCTCATCTCCCTGGTGGTGAGCGGCGAGCACGGCGACGAAGGCGTGGTGGGCGTGGTCTCCGCGCCGGCGCTCGGGCGGCGCTGGTGGGCCTCCAAGGGCCGGGGCGCGTACACCGGGCGCAGCCTGTCGGCTGCCACGCGGCTGGCGGTGTCGAAGATCAACAAGCTGGAGGACGCGTCCTTCGCGTACTCCTCGCTCAGCGGCTGGGAGGAGCAGGGCCGGCTCGACGGCTTCCTGCACCTGTCCAGGAACTGCTGGCGCACCCGCGGCTACGGCGATTTCTGGCCGTACATGATGGTCGCCGAGGGCTCGGTCGACATCTGCGCCGAGCCGGAGCTGAGCCTGTGGGACATGGCGGCGCCCGCCGTCATCGTCCAGGAGGCCGGCGGCCGGTACACCAGCCTGGACGGCGAGCCCGGCCCGTTCGGCGGGAACGCGGCGGCCTCGAACGGGCACCTCCACGAGGAGCTGCTGGGATACCTGGGGCGCACGGGCTGAACGAAACGGCGGCGCGCCTCCCCTTGCTGAGCCGGACAGAGCATGTGAACATGAGAATGCCCGAGCTTGTGAACTTGTGAAAGCATTCTCTAGGGGTAGCCCATGCTCGTCCGAGACGCCATGAGCACCGTCGTCCTGACCATCGGACCCGCCCACACACTGCGCCAGGCCGCCCGTCTGATGGCCGTCCGGCGGATCGGCGCGGCCGTCGTCCTCGACTCCGACACCTGGGGAGTCGGCATCCTCACCGAGCGCGACATCCTCAACGCCATCGGCACCGGTCTGAACCCGGACGTCGAGACCGCCCACGACCACACCACCACCGACGTCGTCTTCGCGACGCCCGAGTGGACCCTGGAGGACGCCGCGTCCGCCATGGTGCACGGCGGTTTCCGGCATCTGATCGTGCTGGACGGCCGCGACCCCATCGGGATCGTGTCGGTCCGCGACATCATCCGCTGCTGGGCCCCGGACCGGGCCACCGCCGGAGCACAGAGCGCACTGGCCGGCTGACCCCCGCCCGCGACCCGCGCCGACGGCCGTTCCGGCCACGGACAGCGAAGAGGCCGGAGCCCCATGGCGTCCGGCCTCTTCGGTTTTACGACAAGCGTCCGGTCAGCCGCGGAGGGCCTGGACCGCGGCTTCCAGCCGCTTGCCGTAGTCGGGGTCCGCCTGGCGGAAGTTGTGCACCGCGCGCTCGGCGATGTCGTCGCGCGAGACCTTGGAGATGAACTGCGCCAGGTTGTCGACCAGGCGCTCCTTCTCGTCCTCGGACAGGGCGCGGTAGAGGTTTCCGGCCTGCACGAAGTCGTCGTCCTCGGCGTGCGAGGGCGCCTCGGAGGTGCCGGTGGCACCGGAGACCGGGACCGGCTGCCACAGCGGCTCGTTCGTCTGCCGCGGGCCGCCGAAGCTGTTCGGCTCGTAGTTCTTGGCGCCCTTGTGCCGGCCGTCGTACAGGTAGCCGTCACGGCTGTTGGTGCGCGCCTCGGTGGCGTGCGGGCGGTTCACCGGCAGGTGGTCGGCGTTGATGCCGACGCGGTAGCGGTGGGCGTCGCCGTACGCGAAGAGCCGGCCCTGGAGCATCTTGTCCGGGGACGGGCCGATGCCGGGCACGAAGTGCGCCGGGGAGAAGATCGACTGCTCGACCTCGGCGAAGATGTTCTCCGGGTTGCGGTTGAGCTCCAGCTTGCCGATCTCGATCGGCGGGTAGTCCGCGTGCGGCCACACCTTGGTGAGGTCGAACGGGTTGAAGCGGTAGTTCGCCGCCTCGGCCGCCGGCATGATCTGGACCTGCACCGTCCAGGACGGGAAGTCGCCGCGCTCTATCGACTCGCGCAGATCGCGCTGGTGCGAGTCGGGGTCCATGCCCGAGAGCCGGTTCGCCTCGTCCGTGGTCAGGTTCTTGATGCCCTGGTCGGTCTTGAAGTGGTACTTGACCCAGAAGACCTCGCCCGCGGCGTTGTTCCACTGGTAGGTGTGCGAGCCGTAGCCGTTCATGTTGCGCAGCGTCGCCGGGATGCCGCGGTCACCGAAGAGCCAGGTCACCTGGTGCGTCGACTCGGGGCTCAGGCCCCAGAAGTCCCATACGTTGTCCGCCTCCTGGGAGCCGGTGTACGGGTCGCGCTTCTGGGTGTGGATGAAGTCGGGGAACTTGATGGCGTCCTTGATGAAGAACACCGGGGTGTTGTTCCCGACGAGGTCGTAGTTGCCGTCCTCGGTGTAGAACTTCAGCGCGAAACCGCGCGGGTCGCGCACCGCGTCCGCCGAACCCAGGTTGCCCGCCACGGTGGAGAACCGCAGGAAGGTCTCGGTCTGCTTGCCGACCTCGGACAGGAACGCCGCCCGGGTCCACTCCGAGACGTCACGCGTCAGCGTGAAGGTGCCGTAGGCGCCGGCGCCGCGGGCGTGCACGATGCGCTCCGGGATGCGCTCACGGTTGAAGTGCGCGAGCTTCTCCAGCAGCGACTGGTCCTGGATCAGCACCGGGCCGCCCGGACCCGCCGTCTGGCTGTTCTGGTTGTCCGCCACCGGTGCTCCGGCCTCGGTGGTCAGCGGGCCCGTTTCCTGAACCGTCACGTGCGTCTCCCTGGATCCTGATCGACCTGTCCCTCGGCTGTCGCCGGAATCGATCCTACGATAGACAGAGTCTAAGTCAAGAAGAGAACCATCCCCGGACTCATTCAGACCCCGGACCGAGCGCTGTTAGGCTGATGCGTATGAGTGACCTTCTGGAACGACTGCGCGAACGCGGCTGGCGGCTGACCGCCCAGCGGCGTGTCGTGGCCGAGGTCCTCGACGGCGACCACGTGCACCTGACCGCCGACGAGGTGCACGCCCGCGCCACCTCCCGGCTGCCGGAGATCTCCCGGGCGACCGTCTACAACACCCTCGGCGAGATGGTGACCCTCGGTGAGGTCATCGAGGTCGCGACGGACGGCCGCGCCAAGCGGTACGACCCGAACGCGCACCACCCGCACCAGCATCTGATCTGCTCGCGCTGCGGCACGATCCGCGATGTCCACCCCGCCGGCGACCCGCTCGCGAGCCTCCCCGCGACCGAGCGCTTCGGCTTCACCATCGCCGACGTCGAGGTCACCTACCGCGGTCTGTGCCCCGACTGCTCCTGACGGCATCGGCTCCCGCGTCCGGCGCCAGCCGCTCGGCCGCCCTGCGCACGGCCGGCTCGGTACGGGTCCTGCCCACCCAGACCGTTTCCGCGGGCACCTGCGCGGCCACCCGCGCCAGCGCCTCGAACACCTCCCTGGCCACCCCCGGATCGGGGTCGAGCGCCAGCGGCGCCAGCAACCGCACCAGATCGTCCGCGGGCGCGAGCCGCCCCAGCGCCCGCACCGCGCAGCGCCGTACCCGCGCGGGCCGGGCGGCCGGCCCAGACCCGGGTCCCTGTCCAGGTCCCGGCTCGGGTCCTGGCCCGGTGAAGCGGAGCAGCACCGGCACGTCCGTCGCGTCCCCGCACTCCCCCAGGCCCGCCAGCAGACCGGCCAGCAGCCCCGCCGGACCGCCGGGCCCGCTCCGGCCGAGCTGTCTGCGGTAGACCCGGGCCGGCGGCTCACCGCGCCGGTACAGCTGCCACCGCGCCTGCGCCCGCACCATCCGGGCCGGATCGGCGAGCACGCTCACCAGGCGCGCGGCCGGCACGTCGACGGGCAGCGCGGCCACCGCGAGCTCCCGCACCGCCGCGCTGCGCGCCCACATCAGCCGTCCCGCCTGATCCGGATCGATCTCCAGCAGCCGTTCCGCGCACAGCCGCCGGCACACCTGGTCACGGTCGCGCAGCGCGGTCCGCAGCAGGTCGCCGCGTACGTACTCCCCCAGTTCCAGGGCCAGTTCCATCCCGAACCGGCGGGTCCGCGGATCTCCGTCGGCGGCCAGCGCGCGGACCGCCCGCCGGTACCCCGGCTCCGCGAGCACAGCGCGGTACCCGGCCAGCCGACCGCCCGCCCGGCGCCTGCCGCTCAGCCGCAGCAACAGCCGCACGGCGGCCGCGACTTCGTCGGGCGCGGTCCGCACGGGCAGCGCCGCCACGGCGCACTCCCGTACGGCGGGGACCCAGTCGACCGTGCGCAGGGCCAGCGCCGCCGCGGCCAGCGGCCCGCCGACCCCGGTCAGCGCCTCCACCGCGGCCTGCCGGACATGTCCGTCGCGGTCCAGCGAGGCCAGCAGCAACCGCAGCGGATCGGTGCCGCCCGGACGGAGCGGCACGGTCGTGGCGCCATGGGCGCGGGCACCGCGGTCCAGGTGGGGCAGCAGCTCGGGAGGCGACCGCAGCAGGGCGTCGAGCGCCGCGGCACGGTACGGGAGGCCGCCGTCCACCGCGGCCCGCAGGGCGTCCAGCAGTGCCTCGACGGTCTCCGGCCGGCCGGTCACGGCCGCCCGGCACAGCCCGCTCCAGCGTTCCGCGTCGAGCACCGTGGCCGGCGCCGGCCCGTCACGCCGTCGCAGCACGGTCCGCCCAAACCGTCCGCGCAGCAACCCCGCCTCCTCCGTACCGCGTAGGAGACCAGGATCGCGCCGGTGGGGAAGGCTTCCAAGGCTGTTTGCGCGCTTTTGCCCGAACGATGTACGAGGCACTACTCCGGGAGGCTTCCGGACCCTCCTGGAGCGTGCGGCAGGACCGCGCACCAGGACCGTGCGGCAGCGTGCGGCAGGAGCGTGCGGCAGCGGAAACGACGAAGGCCCGGTCCCTGATTTCTCAGGAACCGGGCCTTCGTACTGAAGTAGCGGGGACAGGATTTGAACCTGCGACCTCTGGGTTATGAGCCCAGCGAGCTACCGAGCTGCTCCACCCCGCGCCGTTGTGTCCTCACTGTAGACCAGCGGCGCTGAGCAGTGCAAATCAGGTCCCGGGCGGGCGGCGGCGGGGGCGGGGCCGGGCCGGAGCCCGGCCGGGGCGGCCCTGCGACGACGCGGCCTACGCCGTGAGCTCGTGCTTCACGGCGTCGGTGAGCCGCGCGGCGCGCTCGGCGACCTCGGCCGGGCCGCACTCGACCGCCCGCGCGCACCAGCCCTGGGCCTCGGCCAGCTCGCCGTGCCGGGCGGCGAGCAGCGCCATCCGCAGCGCGGCGCGGCCGTGGCCCGCGTCGGCGGCCCGGGTCCACCACAGGGCGGCCTCGGGCTCGCTGCCCTCACGGGCCAGCAGCAGTCCGAGGTTGAACGCGCCGTTGCGGCTGCCCGCCTCGGCGGCCTCGCGGTACCAGTGCGCCGCGTCCACCACGTCGCCGCGCTTGGCGGCGCACATGCCGAGCCGCACCTGGGCCCGGCGGTGCCCCTGCCGGGCGGCACGGCCGTACCACTCCTCGGCCTCCTCCTCGGCCTCGTCGGTGTCCGCGCGGTCCAGCAGCGCGCCGAGCCGGAAGGCCGCCTCGGGGCTGCCGCCGCCCGCGGCGCACCGCAGGTGGCGTTCCGCGCCGTGGCTGTCGCCCTCGCGCAGCAGCACGATGGCGACCTGGAGCGCGGCCTCGGTGTGGCCGGCCGCGGCGGCCCGCTCGTACCAGCCGCGGGCGGCGGCCTCGTCGCCCCGGTTGGTGTGCAGGATGCCGAGGTTGAACGCGGCGTCGATGCTGCCGGCCTCGGCCGCCTTGGAGAACCACGGCTCGGCGCCGGCCGCGTCTCCGCGCTGCAGCAGCAGGACGGCGAGCGCGTTGGCGGCCTCGCGGTGTCCGGTGTACGCGGCCTTGCGGTACCACTGCTCGGCCTGCGCGGTACGGCCCTGGCCGGCGCAGAGCAGGCCGAGGTTGAACGCCCCGTTGACGTCGCCCGCCGCCAGGGCGCTGCGGTACCAGCGCTCGGCGGTCTGCGTCTCGCCCTCCTCGGCGTGCAGCGCTCCGAGCGCGTTGGCGGCGTTGCCGTCGCCCGCCTGGGCGGCGCGCCGCCACCACGTGGCGGCTGAGTCCACGTCGCCGGCGTCGCGCAGCAGGAAGGCGAGCGCGCAGGCGGCGCGCGCCTCGCCGTCGCGGGCCGCGGTCAGGTACCAGTGGCCGGCTTCCTTGGTCTCGCCGCGCTCCTCCAGGAGCGTGCCGAGACGCAGCGCGGCGCGGCGGTGCCGGCGCGCGGCGGCCTGCCGGTACCACTGCTCGGCCTCGCGCTCCTCGCCGCGCTCGGCGCAGATCCGCGCGATGCGGTACGAGGCCTCGCGGTGGCCGTGCTCGGCGGCGACCCGGAACCAGCGCTCGGCGCCGACGTCCCGCCGGTGGTCGAGCAGATCGGCCAGGGCGTACGCGCCCAGCGTGTGGCCCGACTCGGCGGCCTGGCGCAGCCAGTACTCGGCACCGGGCTCGTCGCCGCGCTCGCGGTAGTGCCGGCCCAGGGCGTGCGCGGCCGGGGCGGAACCCGCGACGGCGGCGATCCGCCACCAGTTGGCCGCCTCGTCCGGGTAGCCGCGCTGATGCAGCAGCAGGGCAAGGTTGTTGGCGGCCGCGCGGTCGCCGTTGGCGGTCGCGGCACGCAGGTACGGCTCGGCCCCGTCGAGGTCGCCGCGGCGCAGCAGCAGGGTGCCCAGCGCGCTCATGGCGGCCGGGTCGCCGTGGTCCGCGGCCCGGCGGTGCCGGACCTCGATCTCGGCCTCTTCGCGGACCGCGAGGCTTTCCTCGTCGGCGAGTTCGGCGGCCTCGGAGGCCTCGGGCAGGTCGGAGAGCTCGGTCCTGTCGGTCCTGGCAACGGGAAGCGAATCGGCGGCGCGCGGCGCCGGCAGGAGACTGGCGACAGCCGGCACGAGCCTGGAGGCGGACGTCGACGTGTCACCCGTCGACCCGCGATCATGGATCTGACGAGTATTCAGCAGTCTTGCACCATCCCCCATAAGGTCCATCGTTGCACCACCCGTTACCGCCGTACACCTGGTATACCGCAACCCAATTGGTCACTTCAGCGTTTTGTCGACTTCCCGACTTGACGCCTTACCAAACGCATGGCTCTGAGCGTCCCCCAAATAAGTGAAGAGGCCCGGAGTCTGTTGACTCCGAGCCTCTTCTGCAGTAGCGGGGACAGGATTTGAACCTGCGACCTCTGGGTTATGAGCCCAGCGAGCTACCGAGCTGCTCCACCCCGCGCCGTTGTGTCCCAACCGTACCACGGCGCGCGGTGTGTCTGATCAGCCCTTCTTTGCCGTCTTCTGCTCCGCTTCCGCCGCCCTCTGGAGTGCGGCGGCCAGATCCTTCTGCGTCTGGCCGTACTTGGCCCAGTCGCCGGCCTTCAGCGCCGCCTGGCCCGCGTCGAACGCCTTCTGGGCGTCCGCGAGCGCCGCGGCGACCGTCGGATCGGGTGCCGGCTTGGTGGGTTGCCCGGTAGCCGGTGGTGGCTGGGTGGTGCCGCCTTCGCTGCTGAACACCTCGTTCAGCGCCGCCTCAAGGGTGTCCTGGAAGCCGATCTGGTTCCCATAGGTCACCAGAACCTTCCTGAGCAGCGGGTAGTTGGTGCCCGCGCCCCTGACGTAGACCGGCTCCACGTACAGCAGGCCGCCGTTCAACGGAACCGTGAGCAGATTGCCGTACTCGACCGTCGAATCGCCGCCGCGTTTGAGCAGGTTGATCTGTGGCGCGACCTTGTTGTCGGAGTTGAGCTTGCTCTGCACCTGTTTGGGCCCGTCCACCGTGGTGTTCGGTGGCAGTTGGAGCAGCCTGATCGCGCCGTAGTCCTTGCTCGTCGCATCGGCGTCGACCGCCATGAACGCGCTGAGGTTGTCGCGCCCGTTGGGCGTGAACGTGGTCGTCAGCGAGAACGCCTGCGAGCTCTGGTCCGGCATCTTCAGACTCAGGTAGTACGGCGGAACCGACTTGCCGGTCTTCGCCGCCGGGTCGTCCGGGACCTGCCACACCTCGCTGCCGCTGTAGAACGTCGACGCCTTGGTCACGTGGTAGCGGGTCAGCAGCTGCCGCTGCACCTTGAACAGGTCCTGCGGGTACCGCAGGTGCGCCATCAGGTCGGGACTGATCTCGCTCTTGTCCTTGACCGTGCCGGGGAAGGCCTTCATCCAGGTCTTCAGCACCGGGTCCTTGGCGTCCCACTGGTACAGGGTGACGGTGCCGTCGTACGCGTCCACGGTCGCCTTGACCGAGTTCCGGATGTAGTTGACCTGGTTCTGCTGCGCGAGCACCGTGCGCTGGCCGTCGGTCAGCGAGTCGGCCGTGGTGTCCCCCAGCGTGGTGCGGGAGGCGTACGGATAGCCGTTGGTGGTCGTGTAGGCGTCCACGATCCACTTCACATGGCCGTCGACGACCGACGGGTACGGATCGCCGTCGATGGTGAGCCACGGCGCGACGGCCTCGACCCGCTCCTTCGGCGTCCGGTTGTAGAGCACCTTGGAGCCCTTGCCGATCGCCCCCGAGTACAGGATCTGCGGCTCACCGAAGCTCACCGCGTACGCGGCCCGCGTGATCGGGTTGTCGAGCCCGACCCCGCTCTTGCCGGTGTAGGTGTACGCCTTCTCACCGCTGTTGTCGGTGTAGTCGATCTCCTTCGTCGGGCCGCCGACGATCGAGTACTGCTTGGTCTGCTCGCCGTAGTAGATCCGCTGCTGGTACTCGGGGAGGGTGCCGGTGGCCGGCAGGTCCTTCTCGGTGAAGTCCGGCGAGCCGTCCGCCAGCGCGTTCGTCCCCTTGGCCGCGACCATTCCGTACCCGTGGGTGTACTTGAAGTGGTCGTTGATCCAGTTGTTCTCGGGGATGCCGTTGACGTTCAGCTCGCGCAGGCCGACGACCGTGTCCTGCTCCTTCTTGTCGGTCGTGTACCGGTCGACGTCGAGCGTGGACGGGAAGGCGTAGTAGCCGCGGGTCTGCTGCAGCTGCTGGAAGGTCGGCGAGACCACGTTCGGGTCCAGCAGACGCACACTCGCCGTGGTGTTGGCGTCGGCCCGCAGGATGTCCTTGTTCGGCGTGGTCGGGGTCCCCGGGTACGGGCTGACCTTGCTGCCGCCGATCCCGTACGCCTCGCGGGTCGCGTCGATGTTCTTCTGGATGTACGGCGCTTCCTTGGCGGCCTCGTTCGGCTGCACCTGGAACTTCTGCACGATCGCCGGGTAGAGCCCGCCGATCAGGATCGCGGAGAGCACCATCAGACCGAAGCCGATCATCGGCAGCGACCAGGTGCGCCGCCACAGCGTCGCGAAGAACAGCAGCGCGCAGATGATCGCGATGGCGAAGAGGATGTTCTTCGCCGGCAGATACGCGTTCGCGTCCACGTAGCGCAGACCGGTCCAGCTGGTGGTGGCCTTGAAGTCGCTCGACTTCACCGCGAGGCCGTACCGGTCCAGCCAGTACGCGACCGCCTTGAGCGACACGAAGATCCCCAGCAGCACCGACAGGTGTCCGGTGGCCGCCGCCGTGGCCCGCCCGCCGGGCGAGGTGATCCGCAGACCGCCGTACAGGTAGTGCACCAGCGCGGCCGCCACCAGGCCGAGCACCACGGCCGCGAAGCCGAAGCTCAGCAGGAAGCGGTACCAGGGCAGGTCGAAGGCGTAGAACGCCACGTCCTTGTGGAACTGCGGATCCTTCGTGCCGAACTGCGTGGCGTTCGTGTACAGCAGCCACGTACGCCACTGGCCGGACGCCGAGCCGCCCGCGATGAGGCCGACCATGGCGCAGACCGCGAGCAGCACCCACTTCTTGTAGGGCGCGATACCCATCCGGTATCGGTCCAGGCTCTGCTGCTCCAGCGACATCGCGCTGAGCGGCGGCCGGAGCCGGTGGGCCAGGTAGATGTTGACGCCGACAGCCGCGGCCATCAGCAGGCCGAAGGTGAAGAACAGGCCGATCTTCGTCCACAGGGTGGTGGTGAAGACCGATGAGTAATGGACCGAGCGGTACCAGAGCCAGTCCGTCCAGAAGCCCGCGAACATGACGAACGCGATGGCGAGCACGATCAGCGCGCCAAGCGTCATCAGTAGCGTCCGCGTACGCCGGGACGGACGGCCGAGTCTGATCCGCGGCCCGGTCGGACCTCCGCCGCGATCCGGCATCTGGAATACCAAGGTGCGCACCTCGAAAGTTCGGTGTCTACGGGCGTCCCGGGTCGGACCCCCACTGGTGCAACTTACTCACGCTTTACTCGGTTCCCGATTTTGGCCTGGGAACAGGCAGGATATTGACCATGTCCAACATTGCGACCGATGGAGCACCTCTCGCGGCGAGCCCGCTGACCCGTGCCGTACTGGAGATCGACGAATATGCGTCCGGTCTCGGCTGGGACCGGCCCGCGCGGCTGTTCGCCCTGGTCGACACCGCACGCCTGCGTACACAGGAACCGGGCCTGGCCGATCAGCTGGGGCTCGCGGAGAAGAACGCCGGGGCGCTGACCCCGGTCGAGCAGGACGAGCTGCCCGAGGGCAAGGCGCTGGACGAGTTCCTCGCCACGATCGCCTGGCCGGACGTCATCGCCGGCTGCGCCATGACGGTGGAGCGGCTGATGCTGCCGCCGTCCGCGGAGGCGGCGATCCCGGAGGGGCTGAACGACGCCAAGCTGGCGAAGTGGGTCGCCGAGCACCCTGAGCGCCAGGAGGTGCGGATGACGGTGGCCGTGCTGCGCAACGGTGCCCGCGAGTCGGCCATCAGGCTCCGCTCCAAGGACACCGCCACCGAGGTCCTGACCGGCTCCGACCTGGTACCGGGCCTGGCGGAGGCACTGGCCGCCACGTTCGAGAGCTGAGCACGGGGCGCGCGGCCGGGCGGGTCCGTGACGGGCCCGCCCGGCCCGCGGCTCAGCTCTTCTCAGCTCTTCGAGCAGCTCGGCAGCGCGTCCGTCTTGTCGGCCTTGATGTTCTCCAGGGCCGACAGGGCGTCGTCGATCGTGCTCACCTTGACGAGGGTGAGGCCGGAGGGGATGTCCTTGGCGGCCTCGGCGCAGTTGTCCGCCGGGGTCAGGAAGTACTGCGCGCCCTGCCCGCGGGCCCCGATCGTCTTGAGGCCGATGCCGCCGATCGGGCCCACCTTGCCGCCGTCGTCGATCGTGCCGGTGCCGGCCACGAACTTCCCGCCGGTCATGTCGCCCGGGGTGAGCTTGTCGACGATGCCGAGGGCGAACATCAGGCCCGCGCTCGGGCCGCCGACATCGGCGAGCTTGATGTCGATGGTGAACGGGAAGAGGTGCTCGACACCGGCCTGGATACCGACGACCGCCCGCGCCTTGCCGTCGTCGGCCGACTTCCGGGTGGTGACCACGACCTCCTTCGTCGCGCCGTCCTTCTTCTTGGCCGCCTCCTCCGGGATGACGGTGAAGACGACGTTCTCGCCCGGCTGGTGCTTGGTGACGAGCTTGGCGACATCGCCGGGCTGCTTCACCTCGGTGCCGTCCACGGCCTTGATCACGTCGCCGGCGTGCAGCTTGCCCTCGGAGGCGCTGCCCTTGACGACCGCGCCGACGATGACGCGGGAGGAGACCGCGATGTTCAGCTTCTTGAGCGCCGAGACCTTGGCACTGTCCTGGGACTGGGTGAACTCCTCGGCGTTCTGCTGATCGGCCTGCTCGGCCGTCTGGCCCTGCGGGTAGAGGGTGTCGTGCTCGACGACCTTCTCGTCATGGCCGATCCAGCCGACCACGGCCTCCACCAGGTTCATCCGGTAGTCCGCGCCGGTCACCCGGACGGTGGTCATGTTGAGATGACCGGTCGTCGGATAGGTCTGGTGCCCGGAAATCTGCAGGACCGGTTCACCCCCGTGATCGCCGAGGGTGTTGACGGTCGGCCCGGGTGACATCTCGGCGTACGGCGCCGGCGTCAGAAGGGCGACGCACAACAGCGCTATCAGCGTCAGGGTCGAGGCGATCAGCGTCGCGGTGCGGCGTGGCATGCCACGAATGTACGGGACCGGTCCGACAAACGGCCCGCTGGGCCGGTCCGTAGCGGCGGGGGCGTCCGCGGTGCCGCTAACCGGAATGCGACTTCTGCATCGCCTCACGGAAGCGCTCGTAGTCCGCCAGCGAGGAGCCGTCCCCGGTGGCACGCGTTCGCGCTGCCCAGCTGCCCCAGACGGTGGCAACGAGCACAGCCACAAGCGGAATGAGCAACCAAGCGAGCGCTGCCATGAAGTACTCCCGACCCCGCGTACGCCAATTATGGACCTATGAGCAGATTAGCTACCCAGTAGGACAACGGTCGGGGCGGGTGGGGAGTTACGCAACCGGAGAGGCTGCCGGGACGCCGCTAGGCCGTGTCTGACAAATAGCGGCGTCCGCCCGGAGGGCGGGGCCCGGGGCGTCTGGTGCGTGCGATCGCAAGGCGGAGGGTCGTCCTCGTACCGGGGTACGTGGATGAGCCCGACAACGCAGCAAGCGTGCGTGCCAGGCGCCCCGGGCTGGGGGCACCTCCCAGCGGTAGCTGGGGGAGGGATTTGTCAGACACGGCCTAGGCCCCTACCCACTCTTCTTGGCCGTCCGCGAAGGTCTGGTGCTTCCAGATCGGGACCTCGGCCTTGAGCTCGTCGATCAGCCGCCGGCAGGCCTCGAACGCCTCGCCGCGGTGCGGACACGAGACTGCCACGACGACCGCCAGATCGCCCACTTGGAGGTCACCCACACGGTGTACCGCGGCGAGCGCCCGGACCGGGAACTCCGCCGCGATCTTCTCCGCGATCCGCCGCATCTCCGCTTCCGCGGTGGGATGCGAGGAGTAGCCGAGCGCCGTCACCTCGGCACCGGAACCGCCGTCGTGGTCGCGTACGGTCCCGACGAACAGCGCCGTGCCCCCCGCCGCCTCGTGCCCGACGGCCGCGAAGACCTCGTCCACGGACAGGGGCGTGTCACGGATCTCCAGGAGCCGGATCGGGTTCTGCGCGTCAGCGTGCGTCGGTGCCATGCGGCACATGCTGCCTCATCCGCCCGCGATGCGGAAGTTCGATTCCGGTGGTTGCTCCGCCGGAGGGCGGCGGAGCTTCCCGGCGCCGTTGCCGAGCCCTTCCGGAGCCCTTCCGGAGCCCTTCCGGAGCCCTTCCGGAGCCGTGTGCGACCTAGATTCCGCGCCGCTTGCGGGCCCGGCGCACCAGGGCGGCGGTGCCCACCAGGGCCACCGTCGCGCCGGCCGCGCCGAGGGTGGTGGCGTCCTTGCGGCCGAGCCGGCGGCCCGCGACGGAGTTCCGGCCCGCGACCTCCTCCAGGAGCTGGGCCAGCACCTCCTCGTTGGTCCACTGGGGGCGCCAGCCCGCCTCGTGCAGCCGGCTGCCGCTGACCACCCACGGGTGCATGGTGTACGCCAGGTCACCGGCCGGGGACGGGGTGAGGCCGAGCCGGTGCAGGCGGGAGGCGGCGCCGAAGGCGATGGCCGGCGGCAGCTCCATCCGGCGGATGCCCGACAGCTCCTCGACCTCCTCCTGCTCCAGCCAGCCGTCACAGCCGACCGCCATCTCCCCGTCGACCTTCTCCAGCACCGCGTACTCCAGCGCCGACACCAGGTCCTCGACGTGGCAGAACTGCCAGCAGGGCCGGCTGCCCGCCACCACAAGGAGCCGCGGCGACTCGAAATACCTGGTCAGCGCGGTGTCCGTGCCACCGACCAGGACGGCGGGGCGCAGGATCGTCACGTTCAGCCCGGGGTGGGCGCGCGGCGCGCGGCGGCCCAGCCGTTCGATCTCCAGCAGGTCGTCGACGAAGCTGGCCTCGGCGGTGGCCCGCAGCGGGGCGTCCTCCGCGAGCGGCACATCGTTGTCGGCCTGGGCGCCGTAGACCATCGCCGAGGTGCACAGCACCGCCCGGCGCACCCCGGCGGCGGCCGCCGCGGTGAGCACCGTCTGGGTGCCGCGCACGTTGAAGGCGGTACGCGCCTTGGGGTCGGACTCCAGATCGAGGTCGAGACCCAGATGGACGACGACATCGACGCCGCGCAGTTTCTCCGCGATGGCGGGATCACGGACGTCGAGCACCCGCCACGTCGCTCCGGGCACGTCGCCGCGGCGTTCGTCGATCGCGACGACCTTCTTGACCTCGTCGGACTCGACGAGCCGCAGCGCGAGCAGATGGCCGAGGCCGGACGCCGCACCGGTGATCGCCACCACAGGGCCCGCGGGGGCCTTGGACGGGCTCCGCTCTGGGCGAACGTGTGCTTCTGGGGAACTCACCGGGTGTCTCCCACGGTTGTTTCTGGTACGAGGTGCGCACTTGGTACGCAGCCATCCTGCCTGACTGGTGTCTAGGCTGGAGGTACAGCCCACAACACACAGCCCCAACACATAGAGCCGAGGAAACCCGTGAGCGACCACCCATTCGGATTCGGCGTCCCTCCCGAGGAGCCCGAGGACAGGGACGAGGGCAAGAAGCAGGGCGGCGACGGGTCGGGGCAGGGACCTGCCGACAATCCCTTCGGTTTCGGTGGCGTGAACCCGTTCGGGGGCGCCGGCGGGGACAACCCGTTCGCCGCGATGTTCGGCTCCCTGAACCCCAATGATCTCGGTGCCGCCTTCCAGCAGCTCGGCCAGATGCTCTCGTACGAGGGCGGCCCGGTGAACTGGGACATGGCCAAGGACATCGCGCGCCAGACCGTCGCGCAGGGCACCCCGGACGGCGTCAAGGACGCGAGCGTCGGCCCGGCCGAGCGCTCCTGGGTCTCCGAGGCCATCCGGCTGGCCGACCTGTGGCTGGACGGGGCGACGTCACTGCCCTCCGGCTCGGGCAGCGCCGTGGCCTGGAGCCGCGCCGAATGGGTCGAGGCGACCCTGCCGGCGTGGAAGGAGCTGGTGGACCCGGTCGCGGAGCGGGTCGGCGCCGCCATGGGCGATGTGCTCCCCGAGGAAATGCAGGCCATGTCCGGGCCGCTGCTCGGCATGATGCGCTCCATGGGCGGAGCGATGTTCGGCAGCCAGATCGGCCAGGCGCTGGGCACCCTGGCGGGCGAGGTGGTCGGCTCCACCGACGTCAGCCTCCCGCTCGGCCCGGCCGGCAAGGCCGCGCTGCTTCCCGCGAACATCGCGGCCTTCGGTGAGGGACTGGGCGTCCCGCAGGAGGAAGTGCGGCTGTACCTGGCGCTGCGCGAGGCCGCCCACCAGCGGCTCTTCGCCCATGTGCCGTGGCTGCGGGCGCATCTGTTCGGCGCCGTCGAGGGCTACGCGCGGGGCATCAAGGTCGACACGGCGAAGCTGGAGGACGCGGTCGGCCAGCTCGACCCGTCGAACCCCGAGGCCATGCAGGAAGCGCTGGCGCAGGGCATGTTCCAGCCCGAGGACACCCCCGAGCAGAAGGCGGCCCTGGCCCGGCTGGAGACGGCGCTCGCGCTCGTCGAGGGCTGGGTGGACGCGGTCGTGCACGCGGCCGCCGCCCCGCACCTGCCGTCCGCCGCCGCGCTGCGGGAGACGCTGCGCCGCCGCCGGGCGACCGGTGGCCCCGCCGAGCAGACGTTCGCGACGCTCATCGGTCTGGAGCTGCGCCCCCGCCGGCTGCGGGACGCCTCCCGGCTGTGGGCCTCGCTGACCGACGCCCGCGGCGTCGACGGCCGGGACGGCCTGTGGGAGCACCCGGACATGCTGCCCACCGCGGAGGACCTGGACGACCCGGACGGCTTCGTGCACCGCGAGACCGCCGACTTCTCCGAGCTCGACAAGATGCTCGGCGAGGCCGCCGAGAAGCGTCTGACCAAGGACGAGCCGAAGAAGACGGACGAAGCTCCCGGCGCATCCGACGAGACCAAGGACGACGAGGGCAAGTGAGTCTGCACGCGGACGCGGTGCGCGTCCTGAAGGACTGGGACGCGCCCGACGCCGGTCAGGAACAGCTGCGGCTGGAGTACCTCGACCATCTCGACAGCAGTCCCGGCGGCATGTGGAAGGCCTCGCAGCCGGGACACATCACGGCCAGCGCGCTGGTGGTGGACCCGGCGACCGGGCGGGTGCTGCTGACGCTGCACAAGAAGCTGAAGATGTGGCTCCAGATGGGCGGCCACTGCGAGCCGGAGGACGCCACTCTGGCGGCCGCCGCGCTGCGCGAGGCCACCGAGGAGTCCGGCATTCCCGGACTGACGCTGCTGCGTCCCGAGCCGGTGAACCTGGACCGGCACTCGACGCCCTGCGCCTGGCATCTGGATGTGCAGTACGCGGCGCTCGCACCGGCCGGCGCGGTCGAGGCGATCAGCGAGGAGTCGCTGGACCTGCGCTGGTACGGCTACGACGAGGTCGGCTCGGTGGCCGACGGTTCGGTGGAGACGCTGCTGGCCCGTACCCGCGCGCTGCTCTGAGGCGGCGCGCGGGCACGGCCCGTACCGACGACCGGCTCAGCGGTTGTTGGTCCAGATGTTGCCCAGGTTCTGGGCGTGGGCGCCTGCCTGGCCCACCCCGAACTGGGCCCGCAAGCCCTGGCCGATCTCCGCGTTCTGCGGCGGCATCAGCTCGCTGGGCTGCACCAGGACGTATCCCTGGCCCACGAAGTTGAGCTCCCAGCCCTCTCCGGTGTTGCCGCGCCGGCGGTAGACCGAGGAACTGCTGGTCTGCGCCTGCATCTGGACCCGCAGCGAGGACGACCAGGCGACCACCGCGTCGGCGTCGCAGGAGACGTACTTGTCCGGGGTCACCGGCATCAGCAGCGGCTTGCCCGAGGTCATCAGCGCGACCTTGCCCTGGCCCGAGATGTTCAGGTTGTAGGCGCCGGTGCCGGACAGGCCGAACTGGCTGTCCACGGCGATCACGTCCCAGTGCAGCCCGGAGTCGAGGGCGAGCACATAGGCGCTGTCCACGGTGAGGCCGTCATGGTCGACGTCCACGACGTGGATGTGCTGGGCCAGGTTGGCGAGGTAGACCGTGCCCTGCCCTGAGCAGCGCATCAGGTCCAGGCCCTCGCCGGTGGCCATCCGCGCGCCGCCCTGGTTGCGCGACTGGTACTCGCCGTCGAATTCGATCATTCCCTGGTAGGCCACCATCGCGCCCTTGCGGGCGAGACAGTCACGGCCCGAGTTGCCCTCCAGCTTGACCCGCAGCAGGTACGGGTTCTGGAGTGCGTAGAGGTCGTTCGACTGGACCTCGGTGTTCGCGAAAAGCGGGCTCTGCATATCGGTCGCTCCCCCTCAGCCCCGTGCCCGGAGGCGGTCTGTGCTGTCCTCGCTGGGCTGTACGACGACGAAGCCCTGGCCGGAGAACGCGATCTGGAACGCCTCGCCGCTGCCCCGCCCGATCAGGGAGGACGCCTTGAAGCTGCGCTTGGCCTTCATCTTGAGCCCCGACGACCAGGCGACGAGCGCGTCCGGGTCGACGTAGGTCTCGTCGGCGCCGCTTCCGCAGTCGACGACGATCGGTGTGCCGCGGGAGGTGATGGCGACCCAGCCGGTGCCCTTCACCCCCACGTTGAACAGGCCCTGGCCGGCGAACTTGGCGAGCCCCTTGACCCGCTCGACGCCCCACTGGAGGTGCGCGTCGAAGGCGAGCAGGTTGGTGCCGTTGACCGACAGGGACTCGTTGTTGAGATTGACGCACACCACGTCGGCGCCGTAGTCGGCCAGATAGAGCAGCCCGTCGCCGGTGCACTTCATCAGCGGGGCGCCCTCACCGGTGAGCCACTGCGAGGCCATCTGCCGGACGGCCGGCGGATTGGGCTCGTACTGGACGAAGCCCTCGTACGCGACCATCGAGCCGGTACGGGCGAACAGGTCCTGGCCGGTCTGCATGGCGACCTTGAGCATCGCCGAGCCGTGGGTCTCCATCCGGGCGGACACCGGGGTCGGTGCGTAGCCCGCGATCATCTGCTGGTCCATTGCGGGTCACACCTCGTAGGGCTGGACGACGATGAAGTTGCCGGGAGCGCCGCGGAACTGGAGGTTCACGGTCTCTCCGCTGTGGCCGGGGTAGGCGTTCCTCCGCAGCCGGACCTGGCTGGAGATGATCACCTGGGAGGCCGCCGACCAGGCGACGATCGCATTGCAGTCCGCGTACGTGGTCGGGGTGACGGGCAGCACCACGGGGGTGCCATGGGTCTTGACGATGATCGTTCCGGTGCCCTGGAACTGCATCGTGAAGAGCGCGCCGCCGGGGATGCCGTGGCCCTCGATCCTGCGCACTTCGTACTGCAGGCTCTCGTCGAAGGCGAGCACGTTCTCCGAGGAGACGCAGATGGCGTCGCCCTGGAGTTCGATCGGGTGCAGGTGGGCGCCGTTCTCCGCGAAGAAGACCTGGCCCTGGCCGGTGCAGCGCATCAGCTGCATCTCCTGGCCGGTGGCGCCGCCGACGATCCGGCCGGCGAACCCGGCGCCCTTGTAGCTGTATTCGACCTTGCCCTGGTAGAGCACCATGCTGCCCTGGCGGGCGAGCACCGGCTGGCCGCCGGCCTGTGAGAGGTCGGCCCGCATCATCTTGTTGTTCTGCTGCGTCCACCGCTGGCCGGTGGGCGTCTCACGGAACTTCTGCATGGCGCCGGAGATCCCGCCGGCCGGCTGGCCCGCCGGCGGCTGGCCGTACGGTGCCGGCTGGCCCGGTACCTGACCGAACTGCGGCTGGCCCGGCGGCTGGCCGAACTGCGGCTGCCCGTACTGCGGCGGGCCGGGAGGCTGGCCGAACTGCTGGCCCGGGGGCGGTCCCGGCGGCGGGACCTGGCCGAACTGCGGCTGGCCTGGCGCCGGCGGTGGGGTCGCCAGCGGCGCGATCATGGTCTGCTGCTGGTGTATCGACGGGTTGCCCGGGGGCGGCGTGAACCCCTGCCCGGCGGCGGGACCGCCGAAGGCGGGCGCGGGCTGCGGGGCTCCGGGCGGGCCTCCGAAGGCCGGCGCGGGCTGCGGCGGGCCGGCCGGCGCGCCGAACGAGGGGGCGGGCGCGGCACCGCCGGGCGGCGGCGCGAAGCCCGGGGCCCCGGCCTGCTGCGGAGGCGCGGCCGCCGGCGCCTCTTCGGCGACCTCGCCGCCGAAGTTGCGCAGCAGCGCGTCCAGTCCGCCGTCGAAGCCCTGGCCGACGGCGGCGAAGCGCCAGACGTCCTTGAGGTACACGTCGGCGAGCATCACCGCGCGCTCGGTGCTGAACTCGGCGCCGGTGAAGCTGTAGCGCGCGACTTCCTCACCGCCGGCGACGATCCGGATGTACCCGGGCCCGACCTGCGACATCTGGCCGTTGCCGTCGATGGTCGCGGTGAAGGAGAGCTTGCGGATCTTGGGGGGAATCCGGTCGAGCGTCACACGGAAGGACTCGCTGTCCCCCGCCTGCGCGCCGAGCTGCTGGATGGATTCCTCGGGCGACTTGGGCTGGTTGAAGAAGATGAAGTAACTGTCGTCGGACAGTTGCTCCTTCTCGTCGAGCCCGAAGCAGCTGATGTCGAACGACAGGCCGGGTCCGGCGATCTGCACACCGATGTACAGATCCGTCCCCGCCGTGAGATCACTGATCTTGGCCTTGTGGCCACGCTGGAATTCCCTGGCCATACGAACGACCGTCCCCCATCCCGTAAATACATGTGCGTTGCGACAGGCTAGCCCCTGGCCCCGACAGCGGCTATTCCTCGCGGGCGGTGGGCAGCTCCGGCAGCCGGCCGGCCGCCACGACCCCCTCCAGATATCCGCGGGCGCGTTCGGTCCGCGGATACGACTCCAGCAGCTTCCAGAAGCTCGGGCCGTGGCCCGGTACCAGCAGATGCGCGAGTTCGTGCAGCAGAACGTAGTCGATGACGTACTCGGGCATGCCCTGCAGCCGGTGCGAGAGCCGGATGCTGCCCTCCGAGGGCGTGCAGGACCCCCAGCGGGAGTTCTGGTTGGTGACCCAGCGGACGCTGTCCGGTTCGGCTCGGGCGTCCAGATACTGCTCGGAGAGCTGGGCGGCGCGGGCGGACAGCTCGTCGTCGCCGAGGATCCGCTTGCTCTCCTGCGCCGCGAGCTTCTCGAGCATCACCGTCACCCAGCGTTGCTCCTCCGCGACCGACATCCGGGCCGGGATGAGGACGACGGTGCGGTCCCCCTCGCGGTAGGCCGAGACCGTCCGGCGCCTTCGGGCGCTGCGGCGCACTTCGACCTCACTCGTCCGGGAGGTGAGGGACTGCTGGCTGGAGAGGTCATGCGCGGGGTCGGCGGGCACGCTCCGACGTTACCGGGTGGGGGTCCGCGAAGTCCCGTCCCCAGGCCGGTCGGCGAGGGAATCACCGCGCTTCGTGCGCATATTGAACGACTATCCCTCACAACCTGTGGATAACTTTTCGTCACCGTCGGCGGCCGCGTGCATTCTGTGACTGCCGCATTACAGCGATGCGGAACTGACGCGGATCTTGAATGGATTCGCGGTGATCCACCGGGGGTGGCCATGCGTCCCATGCTCAAAACCGCCATGCGGCGCAGTTGGCGCAACCGCGAGAGCGTGCAGTTCGGAATTGATCCGGCGCACGCGGTCGTCCTGGACTCGGTCGACGGCGCGGCGGCGGGATTCCTGGATCTGCTGGACGGCACCCGCGGGGCGGCCCTGCTGACCCGGGACGCCGAGGCGCTGGGGCTGGGAGCGCAGCAGGTCCGGCAGCTGCTGGGGCTGCTCGCCGAGGGCGGCGTGCTGGACGATGCGGCGGCGCATGCCCGGCTGTCCGAGGCGGTCCGGCACCGGACGGCGGCGATCGACCGGCTGCGGCCCGACCTCGCCGCGCTGTCCGTCGTACACGCGGGTCCCGGCGGCGCGGCCGGCCGGATGCGGGACCGGCGGGCGGCGCGGGTGCGGGTCCGCGGCGCGGGCCGGGTCGGGGCGGCCGTCGCCGCGCTGCTGTCGGCGGCCGGCGTCGGCCGGGTGGAGGTGCTGGACGGCGGACGGGTCGAGCCGTGGGACGTGAGCCCGGCCGGGATCCCGGCCGAGCACATCGGTGAGCGGCGGGACGCGGCGGCCCGCGGGGCGGTGCGCCGGGCCGCGCCCGATCCGCGCGCGGCGGCGCTCGGCCGGCGGGGACCCCGGGCCGGGCGCGGACCGGGATCCGGGTACGGACCCGGGCGGGAGCCGGAGGATTCCCGGCTGTCGCTGGTCGTGGTGGCCCCGCGCGACGGGCTGGCGGCCTACGCCCCGGAGCCCCGGGAGGCGGAGCGGCTGCTCGCGGCGGGCATCCCGCACCTCTATACGGGCGTCGTCGAGGGGATGGGAGTGGTCGGCCCGCTCGTCGTTCCGGGTCGTACCGGTTGTGCGGGCTGTCTGGCGCTGCGGCTGGCGGACGCGGATCCCGCGTGGCCGCGGATGCTCGCCCAGCTCAGATCGGGCCGGGCGCCCGCGGTCCCGGCCTGCGACATCGCCCTGGCGACGACGGTCGCGGGGCTCGCCGCCGCCCATGCGCTGGCCTTCCTCGACGGCGGCAGCCCCCCGAGCTCCGGGGCCCGGGTGGAGATCGCGCTGGCCCGGCTGTCCATGGAAGTACGACCGGTTCCCGGTGACATCAGATGCGGGTGTGGTGCCGGAAGCGACGCGAGGACGGTGCTGCCCGCCGCGCCGCGAGTGCGGAGAGGCACAATGGCCGGGTGACCGACGGGAAAGAGGAGCGCATGTCTGATCTTCCTCGTAAGGCGGTGACTCGCACCGCGAAACTGGCCGCGCTCCCCCTGGGGTTCGCGGGCCGCGCCACACTCGGGCTGGGCAAGCGGCTGGGCGGTCGTCCCGCCGAGGTCGTCGCGAGCGAACTGCAGGAACGCACGGCCGAGCAGCTGTTCAAGGTGCTCGGAGAGCTCAAGGGCGGGGCCATGAAGTTCGGCCAGGCGCTGTCGGTGTTCGAGGCCGCGCTGCCCGAGGACGTGGCCGGTCCGTACCGGGCCGCGCTCACCAAACTGCAGGACTCCGCGCCGCCGATGCCCGTCGGCACCGTGCGCAAGGTGCTGGCCGAGCGGCTGGGCGCGGACTGGCGGGAGCTGTTCACCGAATTCGACGAGACTCCGGCCGCGGCCGCCTCGATCGGCCAGGTGCACCGCGCGGTGTGGCACGACGGCCGGGCGGTGGCGGTGAAGGTGCAGTACCCGGGCGCCGGGGCGGCCCTCCTCTCCGACCTGTCCCAACTGGGCCGGGTGGCCCGGCTGTTCGGCCCGCTCATCCCGGGGATGGACATCAAGCCGCTCATCGCCGAGCTGCGCGCCCGGGTCTCGGAGGAGCTGGACTACGAGCTGGAGGCACAGGCACAGCACGCCCATGCCGCGGAGTTCGCCGGCGACCCCGATGTCTCGGTGCCCGACGTGGTGCACCAGGCCGATCAGGTCCTGGTCACCGAGTGGATGGACGGCGTGCCCATGGCCGAGGTGATCGCCAAGGGCACCCAGGAGCAGCGGGACCGGGCCGGCCAGCTGCTGGCGCGCTTCCTGTTCGCGGGCCCGGCGCGTACCGGGCTGCTGCACGCCGACCCGCACCCCGGAAACTTCCGGCTGCTGGTGGACGGCGGCCCCGCCGAGGGCTGGCGGCTGGGCGTGCTGGACTTCGGAACGGTGGACCGGCTGCCCGACGGGCTGCCGCTGCCGATCGGCACCGCGCTGCGGCTGGCGCTGGAGGGCGACGCCGAGTCGGTGCACGCGATGCTCCGCCAGGAGGGCTTCGTCCGGCCGTCGATCAAGCTGCGCCCGGACGCGGTGCTGGACTATCTGCGGCCGATCATCGAGCCGGCCGGATCCGAGGAGTTCACCTTCGTCCGCAGCTGGATGCGGGCACAGGCGGCACGGATCGCCGATCCGCGCTCGCCCGCCCATCAGTTGGGCAAGCAGCTGAACCTGCCGCCGTCGTATCTGCTGATCCACCGCGTGACCTTGAGCACCATCGGCGTCCTGTGCCAGCTG
Source organism: Streptomyces sp. RKAG337 (assembly GCF_023701715.1). NCBI lineage: Bacteria > Bacillati > Actinomycetota > Actinomycetes > Kitasatosporales > Streptomycetaceae > Streptomyces > Streptomyces sp. RKAG337. Next base: position 2,466,072 of record NZ_JAJOZA010000001.1, read on the forward strand.
GGCGCGACGGTGCGGCTGCGCGACGAACTGCTGGAGTGGCTGCCGGGCTTCGACGCCGGTGGGGCGGCGGAGTCGGCGTGACCACCGCGCGGGCAGCTACCACCAGGAGGAGTCGAGACGACCTTCGATACTGCGGAGGTTCTCCCGGCCGCACCGGTCACAGAAATAGACGCGCCGGCTGTTCTCCACGGAGCAGGTCCAGGTGATCGGCAGACCCTCTTCGACGGCACCGCAGCGCGCGCACGTCGTTGTCTGGGCAGTCCCGACCCGGTTGTGCTGAGTCTTCTGGTCCACTTGGCGACGATACCTCTCCCAGTGCCCGTAAATACGCCGTAACGCACCGCGGGGCCGGTCCTTTCGGACCGGCCCCGCGGTGTTCGCTGTGGCACGGAGTGGTGTTACCCGGCCGCTGGTGTGCGGCCGTTGGAGCGTGTCTGCCGCTGATTACTGCATGACGGCCATCGCCAGCGCACGGCGGGCGCGCAGCGACACTCGTTCGGCCCGGCGCTGGAGCCGGCGGGCCGACACCAGTCGAAGGGCCTGACGTTCGTGCTCTGCCTCGTAGAGGCGTTGTTGCATATGGGCACGTGCCAAGGCTTCTGGCATGAGTTGCATTTCGAGGTTCCTGTTCTGGCGGGCGCTGTACGCGCCGGAGGTGTGTCGGGAGGCTTCGGTGGCGTGCGCCACTTCTGTGGAGGGGTTCATGGGGACCTGCTTCTTCGGGTCGTGCGTCAGGGGTCGGTCGACGGTTCCTACGGCGTTGGTGTTCACACCGCTACTGCGTTCTTGCGCGGACGGCCACGGGGCCGCTTGCGGGCTACGACGACGCCCTGGATGAAGAGCTCTCCACCCCAGACGCCCCAAGGCTCACGGCGGTCCTTCGCACCGGCGAGGCAGGCCTCGCGGACGGGACAGGTCTGGCACAGCGACTTGGCGTACTCGACGTCGGCCGGGGACTCCGCGAAGAAGACCTCCGGGTCGTAGGTCCGGCAGGGGACGGGTACACCGAGGCGCTCGATTTCGTCATCGAGCTCGGTCAGGGGCAGCAACGGGACCTCCGAGTGGACCGCGGGCGGGGGGAGCGGGTCTGTGGGCGATACGGACGGGGCGTGCGGGGTGGCATGCACGGTCTTGGTGTTCCTCGTCTGTCTGGTCCGGCCGGGTGGGCCGGTGGTTCGGCTGGAGAAAACAAAAGGGCCGCGGATCCCGGTCTGGGATTCCGCGGCCCTGGAAGGTGCCGGTCTGATCGTCGATCAGACTGGATCGCTCCAGGGTTCGAGCCCGCGGAAGGCCCACATCGAGAGGTGCTGCTGCTTCTGTCCATTTGTGCTGTGACCGGCACCGCCGGGCGCGAAGACATAGGCCTGGGCCTTTGTCTCCCGTACTGCCGGTGCCTTGGTCGCTCGCTCACTGCGCTCGCGGATCGAGAGTTCCGCGATGGAAGCCAGGCGCAGAGCCGGGGCACCGGACATACCGGTGCCGGGCAGCGGGGAGCCGAGCGGGCAGGTGGCGACGACGACCGGACGATCGGTCATTTTCACGTTCTCGAAGTTGATGGTCACGGGTCTTCGCCTCCTCTCGGCGTCTCGTAGGGCCTGTGGTGCTTGGTCAGTACATCACGATCTCCCCGGCTCTTGGAAGAGCCGCAGTGACCGTGCTCCGGAAGGCTATGGGGACTTCCTCGCCGGGCGCAAACTATTTTTCTGGTTCTTCTGCAACAGCTTCGTCACCGGCTCCGGTGCCGGCATCCCCGCCGGTGCAGAGCGCCAGGACCTCGGCGCCGTACTTGTCCAGCTTTCGGCTGCCGACTCCGGCGATCGCGGAGAGCTCGGCCGGTCCCCCGGGCCGGACCTCGGCGATGGCCAGCAGCGTCTTGTCGGTGAAGACACAGTACGCGGGCTGGCCCAGCTCCCTGGCCTGCTCCATGCGCCAGTCGCGCAGCCGCTCGTACAGCCCCTCGTCCAGATCGGACGGGCAGTCCTCGCAGCGCATCAGCTTGATCTCGCCCGCCTCCGACAGGGTGCGACCGCAGACCCGGCAGCGCACCGGGCCGCGCTTGCGCTTGGCGGCGGCGACCCCGCGCTCGATGCCACCCGTACCGGCCGCGAAGCGGTTTCCGGTGCCGCGCGTCGCGGAACCGGGCCGCAGGCCGTCCAGGAAGCGTGAGGGCTTGCGGGTGGCGCGTCCGCCGGGCGAGCGGGAGAGCGCCCAGGACAGGAACAGATGGAGCCGGGCCCGGGTGACGCCGACGTACAGCAGCCGGCGCTCCTCCTCGACCTGCTCGTCGGTCTTGGCGTACGTGATCGGCATCATGCCCTCGGTCAGCCCGACGAGGAACACCGCGTCCCACTCCAGGCCCTTGGCGGCGTGCAGCGAGGCGAGGGTGACGCCCTCGACCGTCGGGGCGTGCTGGGCGCTCGCCCGCTCGTCCAGCTCCGCGACGAGATCCGACAGGGTGGCCTCGGGGCGGGCCAGCGCGAAGTCGTCGGCGAGCCGGACCAGCGCGGCCAGCGATTCCCAGCGGTCCCGGACCGCGCCCGATCCTGCGGGGGCCTCGGCCGTCCAGCCGCGGGAGCTGAGGACGGCCCTGACGTGCTCGGGCACTTCCGTGCCGGCCATCCCCGGATCGGAACCGGCTCCGGCGCGGGCGGCGCCGCGCAGCAGCAGCCCGGCCTCGCGGACCTCGGGGCGGTCGAAGAACCGCTCCGCCCCGCGCAGCTGGTACGGCACCCCGGCGTCGGCGAGCGCCTGCTCGTAGACCTCGGACTGGGCGTTGATGCGGTACAGGATGGCGATCTCGCTGGGCCGCACCCCGCCGGCGATGAGCTCCTTGATCCGGCGGGCGGTGCCCTCGGCCTCGGTGGGCTCGTCCACGTACTCGGTGTAGCCGGGCTCGGGGCCCGGCTCGCGCTGCGAGACCAGTTCCAGCCGGTGCTGGGCCGCCTGGCCCTTGGCCTGGGAGAGCAGCCCGTTGGCCAGCTGCACCACCTGGGGGGTGGAGCGGTAGTCGCGGACGAGCTTCACGACGGTGGCTTCCGGGTGCCGGGAGCGGAAGCCGAGCAGGTAGTCCGGGGTGGCGCCGGTGAAGGAGTAGATGGTCTGGGAGGCGTCCCCGACCACGCAGATGGTGTCCCGGCCGCCCAGCCACAGGTCCAGCAGCCGCTGCTGGAGCGGGCTGACGTCCTGGTACTCGTCGACGACGAAGTGCTGGTACTGGGAGCGGATGGTGTCCGCGACGTCCGGGCGCTCCTGCAGGACGCCCACGGTGAGCAGCAGCACGTCCTCGAAGTCGATGACGCCGCGGTCCCGCTTGAGCTGCTCGTACGCCGTGTAGATCTTGGCGATCTCGGCCGGGTCCCGGGGGACCTCACGGCCGGACTTCGCGGCGGCCGCCGGGTAGTCCTCGGGAACGGTCTGGGTGACCTTGCACCATTCGATCTCGCCCGTCACGTCCCGCAGCTCGCTGCGGTCCAGCCGGATCCGGCAGCGGGCGCCGGCCTCGGCGACGAGCTGGACCTTGCGCTCGACGAGCCGCGGCATCTCACCGCCGATGGCGCGCGGCCAGAAGTACTGGAGCTGGCGCAGCGCGGCGGAGTGGAACGTACGCGCCTGGACGCCGCCCGCGCCGAGCTGGCGCAGCCGGCCGCGCATCTCCCCCGCCGCGCGGGCGGTGAAGGTGACCGCGAGCACACTGCCGGGCTGCAGTATCCCCGCCCGCACCCCGTAGGCGATCCGGTGGGTGATCGCCCGGGTCTTGCCCGTGCCGGCGCCGGCCAGCACGCAGACCGGCCCGTGCAGGGCGGTGGCGACCTCGCGCTGTTCGGGGTCGAGCCCGTCGAGCACGGCGTCGGGGGAGTCCGGTACTGCTGGGAAGAGCGAGGTGTGCGTTGGTGCGGTCACCCCGCCATGCTGCCAGGTCCGCGGAGGCGGTCGGGAAAGTTATCCACAGCCGAGGTGCGATTGTCGGACCGCGAGCGGTGGGGAAGGGGTGACATCGGGGGGCCCAGGAATGCCCGGAGCAGGGTCAGCGTTCTTCCGATCGACGATTCCACCTGCTTGTGAGGAGCGGACACCCATGTCGGGCACTGTGACGATGTACAGCACCACCTGGTGCGGATACTGCCGTCGGCTCAAGGGCCAGATGGACCGCGAGGGCATCGGCTACACGGAGATCAACATCGAGAACGACCCGGAGTCCGCGGCGTTCGTCGAGAAGGTCAACGGCGGCAACCAGCTGGTCCCCACCGTCCTCTTCCCGGACGGCTCGGCGCTCCCGAACCCGTCGCTGGCGCAGGTCAAGCAGAAGCTCGGCGTCTGATTCCACAGCTGGGCGTATGACTCCACAGCTCGGCGTCTGATTCCACCCGCATCCGCCGGGGCGCGACCGCGCCCCGGCGGAGTGCTGTCCGGGGCGGCGCTATCCGGCGGCCGGGAACGGGCCGCCGTACCAGAGCTCCATCAGACGGGCGGCGATCGAGATGCCGCCCGGCGGCAGGATCTCCCCGGACTCGATGCCCTTGCGCAGGTCCTCGCGGGAGAACCAGCGGGCCTCGTGGATCTCCTCACCGTCGACCTGGATGTCCGGCGAGGTGGCGCGGGCCATGAAGCCGAGCATCAGACTCGACGGGAACGGCCACGGCTGGCTCGCGACATATGTCACGTCGCCGACCGCCACCCCCGCCTCCTCCGCCGTCTCGCGGACCACGGCCTGCTCCAGCGACTCGCCCGGCTCCACGAAGCCCGCGAGCGTCGAGAAGCGCCCTTCCGGCCAGTGCGCCTGGCGGCCCAGCAGCGCGCGGTCCTGGTCGTCCGTCACCAGCATGATCACGGCCGGGTCGGTGCGCGGGTAGTGCTCGGCACCGCACGCCTGGCAGCGCCGGATGTGGCCGGCGGCGGCGATGACCGTGCGCTCGCCGCAGCGGGAGCAGAAGCGGTGCATCCGCTGCCAGTTCTCCAGCGCGACGGCGTGCACCATCAGGCCGGCCTCCAGCGGGGAGAGCAGCCCGGCCACCTCACGCAGCCCGGCCGCCCGCGCCACGTCGTCCATCCGGCCCGGCAGCGCGTCCTTCTGCAGCGCGAAGTACCGCACGCCGTCCTCGCCGATGCCGAGGAAGTAGCGGTGGGTCTCGGTCTCGGGTGCGTCGAAGGCCGGGACCATGACGAGTTCGGTGGTGCCGTCCTTCTCCTCGACCAGGACCTGGCCGCCGGAGACAACGAAGACCCGGGTCGTCGGATGGCTCCAGGCGGCGGCCAGCCAGGCCTCGTCGAGCCGGTGGTGGGCGGCGCGGTCCACGCCCGTCTGGGCGAGGGCCAGCGGCTGGGTTGACAGGTCGATCTCGGACAAGGCTGCTTCCAACTCCCCGTGCGTACATGCGGTACGCGGTAGCGCGGCTGTCGTTGTCAGTGACTGGTGTCGGTGGGGCGCGCCGGTGGCGCCGGCGGTGTCACCCGGTGACGTCGGCGGAGGCGGGACGCCAGTTCTCGGCGAGGTCGCCCCACAGGTAGGCGGCGGTCTCCACACCCTTGAAGAGCAGGTCGAGCTCGACCTTCTCGTTCACCGAGTGCCAGCCGTCGGACGGTACGGAGATGCCCAGGAACAGCACCGGCACACCCAGCACGTCCTGCAGATCCGCGGCAGGCCCTGAACCGCCCTCGCGGGTGAAGAGGATCTCCTGCTGGAAGGCCCGGCCCATCGACCGGACGACCGACTGCAGCGCCGGGTGGTCCAGCGGGGTCAGGCAGGGGCGGGTGGTGCCCCAGAACGTGACCTCGTGGCGGATGCCGTCCGGGAGCCGGGCGGCGACCCAGTCGGTGACGAGCTGCTGCACCGCGCCCGCGTCCTGTCCCGCGACCAGCCGGAAGGACAGCTTGAGGTGGGCGGAGGCCGGGACGATGGTCTTGCCGCCGGGGCCCTGGTAGCCGCCGTAGATGCCGTTGACCTCGGCGGTCGGCCGGGCCCAGATGCGCTCCAGGGTGGTGTGGTCCGCCTCGCCGAGCGCCCCGTGGGACTTGGCGGTGCTCAGCCAGCGCGACTCCTCGAACGGCAGCGCCGCGAAGAGCTCCCGCTCGCGCGCGGTCAGCTCGACGGCACCGTCGTAGAACCCCGGGATCGCCACCCGCCGGTCGTCGTCGTGCAGCGCGGCGACCAGCCGGGCGGCCTCGGTGGCGGGGTTGGGCACCGCGCCGCCGAACGAACCCGAGTGGATGTCCTGGTCGGGCCCGTACAGATCGACCTGGCAGTCGGCCAGACCGCGCATGCCGGTGCAGACGGTCGGGGTGTCCTCCGACCACATGCCGGTGTCGGAGACGATCACCGCGTCGCAGGCCAGCCGGTCGGCGTGCTTCCGGATCAGGGTGAGGAAGTTCGGCGAGCCGGACTCCTCCTCGCCCTCGATCAGCAGCTTGAGGTTCACGGCCGGCGCGGTCCTGCCGGTCGCGGCGAGGTGGGCGCGCAGACCCAGCGTGTGGAAGAGGACCTGGCCCTTGTCGTCGGCCGCGCCCCGGGCGTAGATCCGGCCGTCGGCGGTGTGCGGCTCGAACGGGTCGGTGTCCCAGCCGTCCTCGCGGGCGGCGGGCTGCACGTCATGGTGACCGTAGACCAGCACCGTCGGCGCCTGCGGGTCGCCGGACGGCCACTCGGCGAAGACCGCCGGCAGCCCGTCGCTCTCCCAGACCTCGGCGGTCGGGAAGCCGGTCTCCGCCAGCTTCGACGCCAGCCATCGCGCACTGCCCAGCACATCGTCCGCACGGTCGGGGTCCGCGGAGACGGACGGGATCCGCAGCCACTCGACGAGGTCGGCGAGGAACGCGGAACGGTGGGCGTCGATGTAGGCGTGGACTGCGCTGTCCGGGGCGGTACTCATGACGTCGAGCCTAACCGGCGCGCCGGACCCCTCCGGCCGGAGGTGGCGGCATCAGCCCGGCTCGTCGAGCAGCAGCCGCTCCAGGGCGGCGCGGTCCGGCAGGGACGCGGGCCTGACGACTTCACCGGTACGGACATAGAGGAATGCGGCGGTCACCCGGTGCAGGGGCAGTTGGTGCTGCTCGGCCCAGGCGAGCCGGTAGAGGGCCAGCTGGAGCGGGTCGGCGGAGCGGGAACGGTTGGTCTTCCAGTCGACGATCTCGTAGGTGGCGCCCGCGCCGGACTCCCCTCCCCCACCTTCGGTGCGGTAGACGGCGTCGATCCGGCCGCGGATCATGCGGCCGGCCAGCGCCAGTTGGAAGGGCGCCTCGACGCGGTACGGCGCGAGGTCGGCGTACGGGGTGCCGAGGAACGCCTCCTTCAGGGCGGCCAGGTCCCGCTCGTCGTCGATCTCGTCACCGCCCTCGACACCGGGCAGGTCCTCCGGGGCGAAGAGCGGCCGCTCGTCGAAGCGCGACTCGACCCAGGCGTGGAAACGGGTGCCGCGCCGCGCCGCGGGCTGCGGGGCGCGCGGCATGGGGCGGGCGAGCTCGCGGGCGAACCCGTCCGGGTCGGCGGCCAGCCGCATCAGCTGCGAGGCGGTGAGGACGGGAGGCACCGGCACGTCCCGGACGGTCGCCCGGGCGCGCCGCAGCTCCCCGGCGAGAGCGTCGAGGTCGCGGTCCCAGGAGGCGACGAGTCGGGACTCCTCGGGGAGCAGGCGTGCCCGTGCGGGGGCTCCGGCAGCGGTGGCGAGGCCGGCGACCGTGTGGCCGGGGTCGACGGGACGCTCCGGATCGGACCCCGGATCGGGAACGTGCTCCGGATCGAGCTCGGGGCGCCCGGGATGCTCGGAATGCTCGGAATGCTCGGGATGCTCGGGATGCTCGAAGCCTGCGGGACGCTCCGCCGAGAGCTCGTCCCAGTCTGCGTCCTCCCACTCCTCCTCGTCCGCCCAGGCAGGCTCGTCCGCTGTCTCCGCTTCCCCGTCCGCGAACGTGCCCGCTTCCCCGTCCGCGAACGTGCCCGCTTCCGCGTCCGCGAACGCGTGCTCCTCCGGCGCGTCCAGGTACGCGAGCACCGTCCTGGCCGCCTGGCGGCGGCGGTCGAGGGCGGTGGGGTCGAGCGGGAGCGGCCAGGCGTGCTCGACGGAGGTCTGCAGCGCCGGATTGAGAGCGCCGTCCTCGGGGGGCTCCGTCCAGTGCTCGATCTCGCCGTGGCCCGCCTCGCAGTGCCCGCGCAGCGCGTCCAGGAAGGCGGACGGGCCGTACGGGGTCTTCTGGGTGGGCCCCCACCAGTAGCCGGAGCCGAGCAGCAGCGAGCGCGGCCGGGTGAAGGTGACATAGCCGAGGCGGAGTTCCTCGATCCGGTTGTGCTCCTTCATCGCGTCACGGAACTGGTCGAGGCCCGCCTTCGACCATTCGTCGACATCGGGGAGGGTCGCCGCGTCGCCGCGCAGCGTGTGCGGCAGCACCTTGGCGTTGGCGGTCCACAGCTCGCGGCCGCGCTCGTTCGGAAAGCCCTTCTTCACCAGCCCCGGGACGGCCACGACGTCCCATTCCAGGCCCTTCGACTTGTGCGCGGTGAGCACCTTCACCGTGTTCTCGCCGCCGGGGAGCGAGCTGTCCAGGCCCTTCTCGTACTGGGCGGCGGTGCGCAGGAAGCCGAGGAACGCGAGGAGGGTCGCCTCGCCGTCGAGGGAGGCGAAGTTGGCGGCGATGTCCAGGAACGCGTTCAGCGTCTCCTTGCGGCGGGCCGCCAGCGCGTGCGGGGACGCGGACAGCTCGACCTCCAGGCCGGTGACCGCGAGCACCCGGTGCAGGACGTCCATCAGCGGGTCGGCCAGCGCGCGCCGCAGATCCCGTATCTCGGCCGCCAGCCGGGCGAACCGGACCCGCGCCTCGGGCGAGAACGGCAGCTCGTCGCCCGGGTCGCCGTCCAGGAACGTCTCCAGGGCGTCGGCCAGCGACACCACCTCGGCCGGGTCGACGCCTTCGACGGCCGCCGCCAGCCGCCGCTCGGGGTCGTCCTCCGCGCCGCCGGCGCCGAACCGGACGAGGACCCGGGCCCGGCGGCCGAGCAGCGCCAGGTCCCGGGCGCCGATCCGCCAGCGGGGACCGGTGAGCAGCCGGACCAGCGACGCGTTCGCCGTCGGGTCGTGCAGGACCTCGCAGACGGCGACCAGGTCGGCGACCTCGGGCAGATGGAGCAGCCCGGACAGGCCCACGACCTCGACCGGGATGTCCCGGGCGACCAGTGCGGCGTGGATGTCGGCGAAGTGGCCCGTCGTACGGCACAGGACGGCGATCTCGCCGGGCTCGGTGCCGGTGCGCACCAGGTGCGCGAGGGAGTCCGCCAGCCACTCGATCTCCTCGGCCTGGCTGGACAGCAGCGCGCAGCGCACCAGCCCGTCGCGCTCGGCGCCGGGCGCCGGGCGCAGCGCCTCGACGCCTTCGTGCCGGGCGCGCAGTTCGGTGGCGAGGCCGTTGGCGAGCTCCAGGAGGCGGCCGCCGCTGCGCCGGTTCTCGCTGAGCGAGAAGCGGCGGGCCGGGGTCCCGTCGGCGTTCGGGAAGTGCGCGGGGAAGTCGTCGAGGTTGGCGACGGAGGCGCCGCGCCAGCCGTAGATCGCCTGGCAGGGGTCGCCGACGGCGGTGACCGGGTGGCCGGTGCCCGCGCCGCCGAACAGCCCGGCGAGCAGCAGCCGCTGGGCGACGGAGGTGTCCTGGTACTCGTCGAGCAGCACCACCTTGTACTGCTCGCGCAGGATCCTGCCGACCTCCGGGCGGGTGCGGGCCACGGTCGCCGACAGGGCGATCTGGTCGCCGAAGTCCAGCAGGTCACGGCGCTGCTTCTGCTCGCGGTAGGCGGCGGCGAGCCCGGTGAGGTCCTGCCGGGCCTGCGCGGTCTCCGGCAGCTTGCGCAGGTCCGCGTTGGTGAGCTTGACGGGGGCCAGGGTGTCGAGCCAGCCGGTGTCGTGGGCGCGCAGCCGGTCGGGCGGGACGAGGTGCTCGTTGAGCTCGCCCTCCAGCGCCAGCAGGTCGCTGACCAGGGCCGGCAGGCTCTTGGTCAGTGCCGGGTACGGGCCGGGCGCGGCCCGCAGCACCTTGGCGGCGAGCTGGTAACGGGTGGCGTCGGCGAGCAGCCGAGCGGTGGGTTCGAGACCGATGCGCAGCCCGTGTTCCTTGAGGAGCTGGCCGGCGAACGCGTGATACGTGGAGATCTGCGGCTCACCGATCGCGCCCTCGCCGGCCGCCTCGCCGGAACCGGGAGGCGGGCCGATCGGATCCGGATCGGTGATCCCGGCCTGGACGAGCGCCCTGCGGACCCGCTCGGCGAGCTCACCGGCGGCCTTGTTGGTGAACGTCAGGCCGAGCACTTCCTCCGGGGCGACCTGCCCCGTCCCGACCAGCCAGACCACGCGGGCGGCCATCACCGTCGTCTTGCCGGAGCCCGCACCCGCCACGATCACGTTCGGGGCGAGAGGTGCGGTGACGCACTCCATCTGCTCCGGGGTGAAAGGGATGCCGAGGAGCGCCTTGAGCTGCTCGGGGTCCGTGATGCGTGCTGCCACCCCAGTGAGGCTATCCGGCCCCACCGACAGCCGGCGGCCACCTGGGCACGGACCCCTGCCGCCGGGCGGTCAACCCGTGGTGTCCGTGCCCATACGACCCTGCCCGGGCGCCCGTGCTCAGGCGCCCGTGCTCAGGCGCCCGTCAGACGTTCTTGCCGCCGTCGCCCTGGAACTTGCTGATGTCCACCGTCTGGGAGGCCGGCGGGGCCACCGCCTTGACCGGCTTGTTGAAGTCGCCGAAGGTGGCGTGGCCCGGCTCCTTGCCGCCCTCGTTGACGATCTTCAACGGGTACGGCTCGCCCTGGGCCGCCACGTAGATGGTGGTCTTCTCCGAGCCACCGGCCTTCTTCTGGATGATCGTGACGACCGGCTGCCCGTCGATCGTGGTCGGGGCGCCCTTGGTGAAGGTGCCGTCATTGTCGTCCGACGAGATCCCGTCGAGAAACGAGTCCAGGTCGCAGAAGGACGCCAGGTCCTTGTCCTTGGCGGCGTCGCCCGGCACCTTCACCCACTTGCCGTGCAGCAGCTCGACCGTGGCGTCGCCGTCCTCCTTGCCGCCCGCTTCGCGCCAGAAGGTGTCGTTGGCCTTCATGTAGCTGGTGTGGTGCGTGCCGATGAACTGCATCGTCGACTTGCCCTGGCTCATCGCACCGGCGCACTCGCCCGCCTTGGACATGGAAGCCTTGAACTGCATCGGCTTTCCGCTGTCGATCATCGCGAAGTCCACCTTCACCGAGGTGAGGGACTTGAGTGCCGCCTCGGCCTTGTCCGAGATCTGCTGTGCGGTCAGGGCGTCGAGCCCCGTCGCCGCCGTGGTGCTCGCCGAGCCGGACGGCTTCGGCTTGGAGCCGATCACCGCGTCGTCCGACTTGTCGCCCCCGCAGCCGGTCACTCCGCCCACCAGCGCCGCACAGACCAGTGAGGCCGCCACGACGTTCCGCTGTACTGCCACCGGATTTCCCCTCCACCCACACGCATCCTGCTGATAAGCACAAGATAAACATGCGGGCGCAACGGGTTTGACCCCGGGCTGCTCAGACGTCGAGGCCCTTGTCCCCGCCGAACAGGCTGAGGTCGACCGTCTGGTTCGCGGGCGGGGCCGTGACGTTGACCGGTTGGTCGAAGGCCCCGAAAGCCATGGTCAGTTCGCCCTTGTCCGACGCGATCTTCAGCAGATAGGGCTTGCCCTTGGCCGCCACCGAGAGCGTGCTGGTCCCATCCGAGTCCTTCTGCCTGATGGTGACGACGGGCTGACGCCCGATCGTGCCCGTGCCGCTCTTCGTGGAAGAGGAGTGGTCCAGCTTCATCCTGCCGAGGAAGCCGTCGAGATCGCACGATGCGGCCAGCCGCCTGCCCGGGACCGAGACGGCGGGGAACTTGATCCACCGACCGCCGGCCAGCTGCCCGATGGACTTGCCCTTGGCACCCAGCGAAGTCCAGTAGCCGGCGTCGCCCTTGATGTAGGACGCCCCGTCGTCCGTTCGGATGATCTGCATCGTCCAGCCGCCCTGCCGCACAGCGGCGGCGCACTTGCCGTCCATGGACATCGCGATCCTCATCTGGGCCGGCTTGGCACGCAGCACTCCGGAGAAGTCCAGCGTCATGGAGCGCGCCGCATTCATCGTCTCCCACATCCGCCGGGATATCTCCGGCGCGGTCAGCCCGTCCAGCGAACCGTCCGACGTGGTGCCGGTCGCGGTCGCCGGCTTCGACGCCGCATGGACCGCCCTGCCGCGTTCCGCCGTGCCCTGGCAGCCGGACAGCGCTCCCACGGCCGTAACGCAGACCACTACGACTGCGACAACACTGCGCCTCAACGCCACGACGGCCACTTTCCTTCAACCAACCCGCATACCCGCACTTGCCCTTACGTCGAACTGACGCACGAACAGCCGGAAGGGTTGCACGATCGAGGCAAAGTGCATGCGGGGACGCCACGGCCGTCACTCCACGACGTGCCGGCCCTCCGGCTGCGCGCTGCAGGCCGCACGGAACGCGCAGTGCGTGCAGTGCTGGCCGGTGGCCGGGGTGAAACGCTCGTCCAGGACCCGGCCGGCCGCGTCGGCCAGCAGGTCCTCCACCACCCACTCCCCCTCGCCGCCGGCCTCCACCGACTCGGCCGCCTCCACCCGCTTCTCCGCGAGCGGCTGCTGGCGCTGGACGGCCGGTACGGTGTCGCCGCCGTCCTTCTTCGCCGCGCCGAGCCGCAGCTGCACGAGTTCGGCGCCGCCCGGCAGCGGGCGGTCACCGCCGAAGAGCTCGTCGACCGCGCCCTCGCGGACCGCGAGCTGGTAGACGGCGAGCTGCGGGTGGCGCTCGACCTCCTTCGCCGTCGGCTTGGACTTGCCGGTCTTGAAGTCGACGACGTAGGCGTTGCCGTCCGCGTCCGCCTCGACCCGGTCCATGCTGCCGCGGATCCTGACCTGCACCTCGCCCGCTTCGATGACGACGTCGAAGCCGTGCTCGGTGGCGACGGACGCCCGGCCGCGCTCCATCACGTGCCAGTGCAGGAAGCGTTCCAGCGCGTCCCGCGCGTTCCGCTTCTCCTGGAGGGACTTCCACGGCGCGTCGAAGGCCAGCGCGTCCCAGACGGTGTCCAGCCGGGCCATCAGTACGTCCAGGTCGGCGGGGGTCCGCCCGGAGGCGACCTCGTCGGCCAGCACGTGCACGACATTGCCGAAGCCCTGCGCGGCGGTCGACGGCGGCTCCGCCTTCACCTCGCGGCCCAGGAACCACTGCAGCGAGCAGGTGTTGGCGAGCTGGTCGAGCGCGCTGCCGGACAGCGCCACCGGCTGGTCGCGGTCGCGCAGCGGAACGGCCGAGCGCGTCGGCTCGTACAGGCCCCACCACCGGTCGGGGTGCGCGGACGGTACGAGCGCGTGCCCGGCGTCGTTCAGCGAGGCGAGCCGGGCCAGCCGCAGCGCGGCGGCCTCGCGCAGCGCCGGGGACGCGGCCGGGTCGACGGTGGTCGCGCGCAACTCCGCGACGAGCGCGGAGACGGCCAGCGGACGGCGCGCCCGGTGCGTGACGTCCTGCGGCTCGACGCCGAGCTCGGTCAGGAAGCGGGACGGCTGGTCGCCGTCGTCCGCCGCCGCCTTGACCGCGGTGACGACCAGCCGCTCCTTGGCGCGGGTCGCTGCCACGTAGAACAGCCGCCGCTCCTCGGCCAGCAGCGCGCCGGGGGTGAGCGGCTCCGCGAGCCCGTCGCGGCCGATCCGGTCGGCCTCGAGCAGCGAACCCCGGCGGCGCAGGTCGGGCCAGAGGCCCTCCTGCACTCCGGCGACCACCACCAGCCGCCACTCCAGGCCCTTGGACCGGTGCGCGGTCATCAGGCGTACGGCGTCGGTACGGACGGCCCGGCGGCTCAGCGTGTCGGCGGCGATGTCCTGCGCGTCCAGCTCCTCCAGGAAGTTCAGCGCGCCCCGGCCGCCGGTCCGCTCCTCGGCGCGTGCCGCCGTCTCGAACAGGGCACACACCGCGTCCAGGTCCCGGTCCGCGTTCCGCCCGGCCGTGCCGCCGCGGGTCGCCGACCGCTCCAGCCGCTGCGGCCACGTCGATCCGTCCCACAGCTCCCACAGCGCCTGCTCCGCGGTGCCGCCGCCCGCCAGCAGCTCCCGCGCCTTCCGCAGCAGCAGCCCGAGCCGCTGCGCGCCACGCGCGTACGCCGGATCGTGCGCCACCAGCCGCTCCGGCTCCCCCAGCGCCTCCGCGATCAGCAGATCGGAGGGCCGCGGCACGGCACGGCCCGCGGCCCGCTCCTCCTCGCGCAGGGCCCGCCCCAGCCGGCGCAGGTCCGCGGCGTCCATGCCGCCGAGGGGTGACGTCAGCAACGTGATCGCGTCCTCGACACTGACGGACGCGGGGTCGGGATCGGGGTCGGGATCGGGATCGGGATCGGGATCGGGTTCGGGATCGGGCTCGCCTGTGGATTCGGCTTCGTTCTCTTCTGCTTCTGCCGGCTCCTCCGGTTCTTCGGACTCCTCGGGCTCCTCGTGCTCGCCGATCCGGGTCTGGGCGGGTACGACGGGTGCCCCCTGCGCGCCCGCGGCGGCGACGCGCAGCGCCAGCAGGAGCGGGGCGACGGCGGGCTCATGCCGGAGGGGCAGATCGTCACCGTCTATCTCGATGGGGACACCGGCGGAGGTCAGCGCGCGGCGCAGGCCCGGGATGGAACGGGCGCCGGCCCGGACCAGGACGGCCATGTCGCGCCACGGGATGCCGTCCTCCAGATGGGCGCGGCGCAGGGTGTCGGCGATGCCGTCGAGCTCGGCGCCCGCCATGGGGTACGTGCGGACGGCGACCGTGCCGCCGTCCCGGACCGCGGTCAGCTCGCGGTGGGCGCGGACGGCCGCGGCGGGCAGCCGCGGCAGCGCCATCCGGCGGGTGACGAGGCGGGTGGCGTCCAGCAGGGCGGCGCCGGCGCGCCGCGAGACGGTGAGGACGTGGACGGGGGCGGGTCGGCCGTCGCGGCGCGGGAAGGCGTCCGGGAATTCGAGGATGCCGTTCACGTCGGCGCCGCGGAAGGCGTAGATCGACTGGTCCGGGTCACCGAAAGCGACGAGGGTGCGGCCCTGCCCGGCCAGCGCGCGCAGCAGCCGGACCTGCGCCGGATCGGTGTCCTGGTACTCGTCGACGAAGACGGCGTCGTACTGCCCGGCCAGGGCCTCGAAGACCTCAGGGCGCTCCGCGAGCAGCACCGCCCGGTGCAGCAGCTCGGCGTAGTCCAGGACGCCCTGGAGGTCGAGCACGTCCAGGTACTCGGCGAGGAAGGACGCGGCGGCCGACCAGTCCGGGCGGCCGATCCGGCGGGCGAAGTCCTGCAGCGCCGCCGGGCCCAGGCCCAGCTCACGGCTGCGGGCGAGCACGGCGCGCACCTCGTCCGCGAAGCCGCGGGTGGTGCGCGCGGCCCGCAGGTCGTCGGGCCAGTGGATCCGGCCGCGGCCGTCCTTCTCCAGCGCGCTCTGTCCCGCCAGCAGCTCACGGACGACGAGGTCCTGCTCGGGCCCGGACAGCAGCCGCAGCGGATCGGCGAAGAGTTCCGGCTCCTGGTGCGCGCGGAGCAGGGCGTAACAGAAGGAGTGGAACGTGGTCGCCTGTGCGGTGGCCGTGCCCCCCATACGGGCGGCCATCCGGTCCCGGAGCTCGACGGCAGCCTTGCGGCTGAACGTCAGCACGAGGATCCGCTCGGGGGCGGTGCCGAGCCGGACCCGTTCGGCGACCGCCTCGACGAGCGTCGTGGTCTTGCCGGTGCCCGGTCCGGCGAGGACCAGCAAGGGTCCCGACCGGTGCTCAACCACCGCGCGCTGTGACGCGTCCAGAACAGGAGGCGCGGTCCGCGCGGGCGGGGTCCGCAGCAGACGGTAGGCGGCGGTGCCCGTGTCGATCCCCCGGTGCGGCGCGCGCTGCGCCGGTCGGAGGGAGGAGGAGGTCACGTGGTTCGCCGGTTCCGTGGGTGCTGTGGGTGGTTCGGGTGCCGCAGGTCCTGCGGGGGCTTCTCGTCCCGTCCGGTGGTCCGGACGGTGACCCGGACCGTGGGGCTGGTGTGGTCAGCTGTCGACGCTACGCCTCCCGGCGCACGGGCCGCAGCCAGTCCCACCCGTGTTCGGGCGTGGACTCGGTCACGTCCTTCGTCACGTCCTTCGTCGCGTACTTCGGCACGTATGGGGTCGGTTTCCCGGTCAGGTGCTCGACCGCATACTCCCTCACCTCATTCACGGCCTCGTTCGCCCACGCGTTCACGTACTCCGTACGGACGGCTCGCCGCATGTTCCGGCCCGCCATGGCCGAAGCTGGACACTGTGAGCATCCGGTCGTCATTCCCCGGCGGGCGCGCCGTCCCACCGGGCCCGCCGCATATCGATGCGCGGCACATGACCCTCGGCGGACCGCGCCGCCTCCCGCAGCGGCGTGCCCTCCTCCCGGTAGTGCTCCAGCGCGCGCAGCTCATGGCCGGGCAGCAGATGGCCGTCGGAACGCACCACGCGCCACCACGGCACGGCGCCGCCGTACAGCGCCATGACCCGGCCGACCTGCCGCGGCCCTCCCACCCGTCTCCCGCCACCACCCTTGTCCTGAAGCCCTTCGGGCTGCTCCCTCGCACTGTCGAGCCACTCGGCGACGTCCCCGTAGGTCATCACCCGGCCGGGCGGGATGGCCTCGGCCGTCTCCAGCACCCGCTCTGCGTATTCGGAGAGCGCGGTCTCCTCGTTCGTCCGCTCACTCATCCGGCCCATCCTGCCTCAGGCCACCGACAACGGGGGGTTCAGCGCGCATCCCCGGACCGCTCATGCCACCATCGTGCGCGGGGTGACTGGTGATACGAGAGCAAAACGAGACAGCGGGACAGCAGGACCAGGACGCGGCGGCCACTTCGGCCGGCCGCGCCGTTGACGTGCCGTCGTCCGACAGCGGGACACCCGGAGCCGGCAGCGATGCCGGGAACGGTGCCGGCGGCAGCACCAGCCCGGAGGCCTCGACCCCCACGAACGAAACCCCTGAGGACAAGGACAAGGACCAGGACCCGGACCAGGAGCAGGCGACCGAAGCAGCAGCTGCGGCCGAGCCGGCCGAGCCGGCCGACCCCGCTGCACCGGTCGAGTCCGCCGAACCCGCCGAGCCCGCCCGGCCCGCCGAAGAGCCCGACGTCGTCCACAGCGACGACGTCTCCAGCGACGAGCCGCTGCTCGCCGCCCGCGTGCACCGTCCCGCCGACCTCATGCGGTTCCTGCTCGGTCTGCTCGGCATCGCCGTCGTCATGGCCATCGCCGGTTTCGCCCATGCCACCACCAACGGCGTCGAGGCGGACATCGCCAAGGGCGCGCGCAACGCGCCCGACGCGCTGAGCACCTTCGCCGGCCTCACCGCGAGCATCGCCGTACTGATCGTCCCGGTCGCCTTCGCGATCGAGCGGCTGATCAAACGGGACGGGCTGCGGATCGCCGACGGCGTGCTCGCCGCCGTCCTCGCCCACGGCGTGGCGCTGGCCACCGACCTGTGGGTGACCAACGCCGCCCCGGGCCCGATCCGGGCCGCGATGACCCAGATCGCACCGGGCGGCGGCGGGATCACCGACCCCGTGCACGGCTATCTGGCACCGGTCATCGCCTATATGACGGCCGTCGGCATGGCCCGGCGCCCGCGCTGGCGGGTGCTGCTGTGGTTCGTGCTGCTGCTGGACGCTTTCGCGGTGCTGGTCGGCGGCTATACGACGCCGTTCTCGATCATCGTGACGGTGCTCATCGGCTGGACCGTCGCCTACGGCACCCTGTACTCGGTCGGCTCGCCGAACGTCCGGCCGACCGGCCAGAACCTGCTCGCCGGCCTGCGCCGCGTCGGCTTCGCCCCGCTGACCACCCGCCGCGCGGACGGCGAGGTCCCCGAGACCCCGGACTCCGAGCGCGGCCGCGGCTATCTCGTCACCCTGGAGGACGGACCGCCGCTCGACGTCACCGTCGTGGACCGCGAGCAGCAGGCGCACGGCTTCTTCTACCGGGTGTGGCGCCGGATCTCGCTGCGCGGCATCAACCAGCGCCGCAGCCTGCAGTCGCTGCGCCAGGCCCTGGAGCAGGAGGCGCTGCTGGCGTACGCGGCCATCGCCGCCGGGGCCAACGCGCCGAAGTTGATCGCCACCTCCGAGCTGGGCCCGGACGCCGTCATGCTCGTCTACGAGCACATCGGCGGCCGCCGGCTGGACGCACTGCCGGACGAGGAGCTCACCGACGCGCTGCTGTACAACGCCTGGCAGCAGGTCAAGGCGCTCCAGTCGCGCCGGATCGCGCATCGGCGGCTGGTCGGCGAATCCCTCCTGGTGGATCGTTCCGGCAAGGTCTTTCTCACGGATCTGCGCGGCGGCGAGATCGCGGCCGGCGACATCGTGCTGCGGATGGACATCGCCCAGCTGCTGACCACCGTCGCGCTGCGCGTCGGCCCGGAACCGGCGGTCAAGACGGCCGTCGCCGTCCTCGGCCCGGACGCGGTCGCGAACTCCCTGCCGCTGCTCCAGCCGATCGCGCTGAGCCGCTCCACCCGCGCGGAGCTCAAGCAGCTGAACCGCGCGCGGGCGCAGCGCGAGCGGGACGCCGTGCTCGCCGCGTCCGCGGCCGACAAGGAGGCACGGGCCGCGGCAGCCGCTGCCGCCCCCTCGCGCGGCTCGGCCAAGGCCGAGAAGCGGGCTGAGAAGCGCGCCATCGAGGTGGCCCAGGACGAGGCCCGCGAGGAGGATCTGCTCTCCAGGATCCGTCAGCAGGTGCTGCTCATCCGGCCGCAGGCCCCGGTGGAGCCGGTCCGCCTGGAGCGGATCAAGCCGCGCACCCTCGTCACGGTCATCGCGGGCGCCTTCGCCGCGTACTTCCTGCTGTCGCAGATCAGCTCGGTGCCGATCGCCGACACGATCTCCCGCGCGAACTACGGCTGGGCGGCCGTCGCCGTGGTCGGCTCCGCGCTCAGCTATGTGGCGGCGGCCTGCGCGCTGGCCGGCTTCGTCCCGGAGCGGCTGTCGCTGTTCAGGACGGTCATGGCGCAGATCGCCGGATCGTTCGTGAAGCTCGTCGCCCCGGCGGCGGTCGGCGGCGTCGCCCTCAACACCCGCTATCTGCAGAAGTCGGGCGTACGGCCGGGCCTCGCGGTGGCGAGCGTCGGCGCGTCCCAGCTGGTCGGTCTCGGCTCGCACATCCTGCTGCTGCTGACCTTCGGCTACATCACCGGCACCGAGAAGACACCGTCGCTGTCACCGTCCCGTACGGTCATGGCCGGGCTCCTCACCGCAGGTGTCCTGGTGCTGGTCGGGACGGCGATCCCGACTCTGCGCAAGTTCGTCTCCACCCGGGTACGGGCACTGTTCGCGGGTGTCATCCCGCGCATGCTCGACGTGCTGCAGCGTCCGGCGAAGCTGCTGACGGGCATCGGCGGCACCCTGATGGTCACCTTCACCTTCGTGATCTGTCTCGACGCCTGCGTACGTGCCTTCGGCGGCGGCCTCAGCTACTCGACGATCGCCGTCGTCTTCCTCGCCGGCAACGCGATCGGTTCCGCCGCGCCCACCCCCGGCGGTGTCGGCGCGGTCGAGTTCGCCCTCACCGGTGGTCTGATCGCGGCCGGGATCCCGGGCACGATCGCCACTCCTGCGGTGCTGCTCTTCCGGCTGCTCACCTTCTGGCTCCCCGTCCTGCCGGGCTGGCTCTCCTTCAACTACCTCAGCCGCAGGGGCGATCTCTGAGCGGAGCGGCGCGCGCCGCTCCGCAACTGCTCCGCCGGCCGGGACATTTGTACTGCCGAAGCCTGGAGATCCATCTCTGTCGAGCGCACCACCCTCCGCGCGAAGCTCTTCCTACAAGAAGTTCTCACGGAGGAGCCCGGACATGACGCAGGTGCAGCAGGTGCAGCAGGCGCAGCAGATGCAGAGCCAGGTTGTCGAAGCCGCCGGGCAGGAGTCCAACCCGCTGGTCACGATGGTGAAGCCGCTCGTCCTCGACATCGCCGTGCCGCTCGGTTCGTACTACCTGCTGCACAACGGCTTCGGCGTCGGCCTGGTCGCGTCCCTCATGCTCAGCAGCATCGTCCCCGCCGTCCGCACCGTCGTCGCGGCGGCCCGGGACCGGTCGTTCAACGGGCTCGCCGGCATCATGCTGGTGGTCAACCTCGTGGGAATCGTCCTCAGCTTCGTCACCGGCGACGCGCGTCTGATGATCGTCAAGGACTCGGCGCTCAGCAGCGTGGTGGGGATCTCCGTACTGATCGCGGCCGCCACCGGGAAGCCGCTGATGTCCGCCGGGCTGAAGCCGTTCATGACGAAGGGCAAGGCCGCCAACATCCGCGCCTGGAACCGGCTGTCGGCCGGAAGCGCCGGCTTCCGGCGCGCGGAGCTGCTGTTCAGCACGATCTGGGGCGTCTCCATGCTGACCGAGTGCGTCGCACGGATCGTGCTGGCCTTCATCCTTCCGGTCTCCACCATGGTCTGGCTGTCGACCGTCCTGCTGATCGCCTCCATCCTCCTGGCCGCGGTGGTCGGCGGCATCGCCACCAACCCGATCGAGCGGATGATCGCGGACGAGGCGAAGGCGGCGGACGAAGGCGCCACGTCGGAGACGAAGGCCGTCGCGGCGGAGGCGGTCGCGGCGGAGACCGTCGCAGCCTGACCCCAGTAACCCCCCTCGCCCCCCTCGCCCCCCGGAAGGAACTCCCATGCGCGCCAAGGGCATCAACTACGACACAGGCTTCTCCCCCGCCGGCTCCCTCTCCCGCCCCGGCTTCGACCCGGACGTCGTCCGGCGTGAGCTGGGCATCATCGCCGACGACCTGCACTGCACCGCCGTGCGGATCTCGGGCGGCGACCCGGAGCGGCTCTCCGTGGCCGGCCGGCTCGCAGCGGAAGCGGGTCTTGAGGTGTGGTTCGCGCCCTTCCCCTGCGAGTTGACGGCCGATCAGCTCGGCCCGTTCCTCGCGGACTGCGCGGACCGCGCCGAGGAGCTGCGGCGGACCGGGGCGGAGGTGGTGCTGGTGACCGGGTGCGAGCTCTCGCTCTTCTCCTCCGGATTCATTCCGGGGGCGGATCTCGGTGCGCGGATCGCCGCTCTGACCTCTGGCGACCCGGCCGTGTACGCCACGTTCGGCCCGATCACTGCCGCGCTGAACGCGCTGCTCGCCGCGACGGTCGCCGAGGCCCGCAAGCGCTTCGGCGGGCGGATCACCTACGCGTCCGGTCCGTGGGAGGAGATCGACTGGACGCCGTTCGACATCGTCGGCGTCGATGCCTACCGCGCCGAGTACAACGCGTCGACGTACCGCGAGGAGATCCGCGGCCACTTCGCCCACGGCAAGCCGGTCGCCGCGACCGAGTTCGGCTGCTGCACCTACCGGGGAGCCGCGGCCCAGGGCGGCACGGGCTGGGCGATCCTCGACGAGGAGGGCGGGCTCGACGGCGACTACGTACGGGACGAGACCGAACAGGCCGACTACCTGAGGGAATTGCTGGCGGTCTTCGAGGAGGAGGGGCTGGACAGCGCCTTCTGGTTCACCTTCGCGAGCTACGGCCTCCCGTACGCGCCCGACCCGCGCCATGACCTCGATCTGGCCGCGTACGGCGTGGTCAGGATGCTGCCGTCGGGCCGCGGAACGGCCTATCCGGACATGGCGTGGGAGCCGAAGGAGTCGTTCGGGGCGCTCGCCGCCGCGTACGGCCCGAAATCCGAGTGATACGTGCACGGATCTAGGCCCGGCCTCCATAACTGACGTACCGTCAGGGAATTCTCGACACCGAGGAGCCCGAGGAGGAGACGGCCGTGCCACAACGCCCCGTTCCGCTGGACGAGTACCCCGTCCACCAGATCGCCCGCTCCATGCGCCATGTCGCCAGCGGTGACCGCAACGCCTACGACCGGTCGATCTTCCAGGTCTTCGACCACGAGGGCCGGGCGCTGCTCATCACCGGCCTCGGCGTCTACCCGAACCTCGGCGTCACCGACGCCTACGCGACGCTGCTCCAGGGCGACCGGATCGTCGCCGTCAGAGCCTCGGACGCGCTCGGCGAGGACCGGATGCGTCAGCAGGTGGGACCGTTGCGGATCGAGGTACAGGAGCCGCTCAAACGGCTGCGGCTGGTCTGCGAACCGGAAGAACCGGACCCGGACGCCGACGAGGCCTCGAGCCTCTCCTTCGACCTGGTCTGGGAGGCGGACTTCCCGGCCGTCGAGGAGCCGCACCACATCCAGTACACCGGCGACCGGCTCTTCCTCGAAGCCAACCGGTTCTGCCAGGCCGGCAGCTGTCACGGCGTGATCCGTGCCGGCGGCCAGGAGATCACCGTGGAACGCGGCCGCTTCACCGCCACCCGCGACCGCAGCTGGGGCGTCCGCCCCATCCCCGGCGAGGCGCCCGGCCGGGCCGCCGAGGAGTTCCGCGCCGAGGGCTTCCACTGGCTGTGGATCCCGATCCGCTTCGAGGACCGTTTCGTCATGGTGATCCTCCAGGAGGACGCCGACGGCTACCGCACCCTCGACAGCGCCGTCCTCGTACACCCCGCGGACGCCGGCCGCCCCGACGAGCAACTCGGGCGCGCCCACGTCGACATCACGTACCGCTCCGGCAGCCGGCACCCCGAATCGGCCGTCATCCACCTCACCGGAGCCGACCGCAAGCCGATCGAGATCCACGCCGAGCTGCTCGGCGGCAGCCCGCTGGCGGTCGGCGCCGGATACCCGCCGGCCGGCGACTGGCAGCACGGCGAGTGGAAGGGCCGCGGCTGGCTGGACCGCCGCACGTACGACCTGGCGGACCCGGCGGGCCTGGGCCTCGCGGCATACGGCGTCATCGACCACGCGGCCCGCTTCACCTGGGACGGCGCCACCGGCTACGGAATCTTCGAGCACGGCAGCTTCGGACGGCACAACCCGAGCGGGTTCACGGGCTTCGACTCGGTAGCGCCGTAGGGCCACAACGGCGCAGGGCCGCATCGGCGTAACGGCGTAACCCCGTCAGCCCGTCAGCCGTCAGCCCAGAACTTGTAGCCCTTGGAGCAGTCCCGCGTACTTCCCGCCGATTCCGGCAAGGAACGGGGAGTAGCCGAAGCCCTGTCCGGCAAGGCCCGCAAGGAGGACCCGTGTCGAGCCCGACCCCACCCCCCGCACCGCACATGACCACCAGCACCCGCGATCCCCAGCTCCTCCGGCAGCGGCTCGACGCCTGGCTGCACGCCCGCGAACCCGGCGCGCACACCCGCACCTTCCACGTCCCGTCCTCCAACGGCATGTCCAGCGAAACCGTGCTGTTCGACCTCGCCGTGCCGCACCGGGCCGGCACCGCCCGCCAGCAGCTGCGCCCGTGCGTCCTGCGGCTGGCCGCCGACCCCGACGCCTACGCGGCGTTCCCCGTGTACGACATGGAGCGCCAGTACCGCACGATCCAGGCCGTCGCCCAGCACAGCAAGACCCCGGTCCCGGCCCTGCTGTGGCTGGAGACCGACCCGGCGCCGCTCGGCGCGCCGTTCTTCGTCATGGAACGCGTCGAGGGCCGCGTGCCGCCCGACGTCATGCCGTACACCTACGGCGACAACTGGGTCTACGACGCCGAACCCGCCGACCGTGAGCACCTCCAGCAGTCCACCGTCGACGTACTGGCCGAGCTGCACACCGTCCCGGTCGCATCGGTCGCGTTCCTGGCCGGGCCCTCCGGCGACGCGCTGCGCGACCATGTGACGGCCCAACGCGAGTACTACCACTGGGTCGTCGACGGCCGCCCCCGCTCCCCGCTCATCGAGCGCGCCTTCGACCGGCTCGACGCCCTGTGGCCGGACGACCCCGGCCCCACGGTCCTGAGCTGGGGCGACGCCCGCATCGGCAACATCCTCTACGCGGGCTTCGACCCCGTCGCCGTCCTCGACTGGGAGATGGCCGCCCTCGGCCCCCGTGAGCTCGACCTCGGCTGGATGATCTACCTCCACCGCTTCTTCCAGGACCTCACGGAACAGACCGGCTACCCGGGCCTCCCCGACTTCATGACCCGCGACGCCATCACCGCCCGCTACCGCGAAGCCACCGGCCACACCCCCCGCGACCTGGACTTCCACACCCTGTACGCGGCCCTCCGGCACGCCAACGTCATGCTCCGCATCGGCTACCGCCAAATCCACTTCGGTGAACGCCCCCTCCCCACCGACCCGGACGACCTGATCATGCACCGCACCTCCCTGGAGGCGATGATCGAGAACCGCTACTGGTGACCGTCACGGGGGCCCGTCCGGCCGGGCCCCCGCGTCCCGCTCGCCGGCAGTGACATGAACGTGACGCATTCAGCACACCCTCCCCCTCGATCCCCCTGCGTGGCTTGGGTAACGTCGTACGTCCTACGTACGGGGACCACGGGGACGTACTCAACGCTGACCCGCCGGTGCCCACCCACCGACCGGGAGCCCTTCACCTCTATGCGAGCCCCCACCGCGCTCACCGCCGCCGCCCTCGCGACCGCGTCCGCCCTCCTCCTCACCGCCTGCGGCGGGGGCGGATCCGACGACAAGTCCGACGGGATCCCGGGCGTCGCGACGACCGCGTCGGCCGCCCCGACGACCACGGCCGCAGCGACCGGCGCCCCGACGACGATCGACCCGAGCCTGGCGCTGCCGGCCGACCTGAAGCTGAACTTCGACTGGGCGACACCGGCGGACCACACGCAGGCGGTCGTGCTGACGACCACGGCGAACTTCATGCAGTCCCTGGTGCACGGCGTAACGCAGCAGAGCTACGCGAAGAGCGGCCTGGCGACATACGCGACGGACGCGGCTCTCGCCTACGGGAAGAGCTACGTCAAGACGCGGGTGGATCTGAAGCGGACTCTCACCGGTACTGACCACTACTACCGGCCCGAGATCACGATCGCGTCCAACAAGACCTCCGCCGAGGTCACCTTCTGCGAGAACCAGGCCAAGCTCTTCAGCAAGGAGATCCCGACCGGGAAGGTTCACGTCAACTCGGAGAGCGCCAGGAGCTACGCGTTCTACGACATCGTTCTGACGAAGTTCCGGCCCAACGTCGACCTGTGGCAGGCGAGGTCCATCGTGGTGAAGGAGAGTGCCCTGCAGTGCAAGCAGTAGGAGATGCGGTGCCGCTGCGACGGGCGCTGGCCCTCGCCGCTGTCGCGGTCATAGCCGCGGCGGGAACGAGCTACGCCGACGACGATCTGGGCAAGCCGCCCACGACCCACGTGACGGGCGGCAACGACAACGGCAACGTGAGCGCCGGTGTCTCCATCAAGGCCGTGACACCCGGCGCCACCGACCCCGGCCGCAAGCCGATCGCCTCGGTCGACGTCCACTGGACGCCGCCCCCGTGCTGGTTCGGGCCGAAGTACAGCGCGCAGCAGTTCAAGGATCAGTACCTCAAGAGCTACAAGGAGCAGTCCCCCAACGTCCACGGCAGCTTCTCCACCGCCATGGGTATGGACCTCGCGCATTACCAGGACGGCTACGACTACCCCGGCGTCACGGGCTACAAGGACTTCAACGTCGACCAGGAGGGCAAGGGCCAGTGGTGGGCCGTGTCCACCAACCCCGCTGCCGGCGCGTTCGACCAGATGTCGTGCAACGACCAGAATCCGCTGTGGGTGCCGAACGGCGAGCGACCGCCGGCCGGGACGAACCACGTCATCACCACGGAGATGCTGTCCAAACTCGCCTTCGCGAACACGCGTCTCCCAGGTGTGACGATCACCATGAGCCCGGCGACGGCGCAAACGGTCAACCTGCCGACGTGGGTGTGGCTGAAGGAGAAGTACACGCCGGTGAAGGTCCGCGCGTCCGTGAACCTCGGCGGCGGCCAGGAGATCTGGGCGGAGACCACCGCGCAGGCGAGCAGCGTGCGGATCGAGCCCGGGACGTCCGACGCCACCGTGTTCCCCGCTTCGGGTGAGTGCCCGATCTCCCAGGACGGCAAGGTGGGCGCCGAGTACTCCCAGGGCGCGACCGGCAATCCGCCCTGCGGCGTCACGTATCTCCGTTCGACCGAGCACTCCGGCGCGTATCAGCTCAACGTCACCGCGACGTGGAAGGTCAGTTGGGTCGGCTCCGACGGCGGTGGGCCGAACGGGCTGCCCAACGGCGTCATCAACGAGCCCAAGGCCGTCACCGTGAAGGAGATCCAGACCGTCGTCCGCTGACCCGTTCCCGCACCGCCGCCGCCAGCCCTCGAGCCGTAACCCCAAGCAGACCTATCCGCCCGTATGGGATCATCCGCGCATTGGGAACGACGGGTGGGAGATCCATGAGCAACGTACGGGTGCGGCGGGACGCGGTGGTGGGTGTCGCGTTGGTCATTGTGCTGGGGGCGGCGGGGTGTGGGGGCGGCGATTCGAAGGCCGCGGACGACAAGCCCGCGGCGACGGCCTCCGTGGCGGGCAGCACGCCGCCGGCCGGCGCGCCGGGCGCGCTGCCCGGCGCGCTGACCGGGCAGAAGCTGAGCTGGCGGCGGTGTCCGGCGCCGACTGTGGCGCAGGGGGCGGACGGCAAGGCGCCGGGGAGCGAGTGGCAGTGCTCGACGCTCAAGGCGCCGCTGGACTACGCGAAGCCGGACGGGCCGACCATCGGTCTCGCGATGATCCGCGCCAAGGCCACCGGCAGCGGCCGGATCGGGTCGCTGGTGTTCAACTTCGGCGGCCCCGGCGGGTCGGGCGTGGGCGCGCTGCCGTCGTTCGGGAAGGACTACGAGAAGCTGCGGTCGCGCTACGACCTGGTGAGCTTCGATCCGCGCGGCGTCGGTGAGAGCCAGGGCGTGAAGTGCCTGGACGACCGGGCCACGGACGCCTCGCGGTCGATCGACGGAACCCCGGACACACCCGACGAGGTGCGGGCGCAGCAGGCCGATCTGCGGAAGCTGGTGGCGGCGTGCGTGCAGAACTCGGGCGACGTGCTGCCGCACGTGGACACGATCAGTGCCGCCCGCGACATGGATCTGATGCGCCAGGTGCTGGGTGACGACCAGTTGCACTACTTCGGCATCTCGTACGGCACGGAGCTCGGCGGCGTCTACGCCCATCTGTTCCCGGGCAAGGTGGGCCGCGCGGTCCTCGACGGGGTGGTCGACCCGACGCTCGACCCGGAGCAGGCCGGCATCGGCCAGGCGAAGGGCTTCCAGCTCGCGCTGGACAACTACCTGACGGACTGCGCGAAGAACACCGCCAACTGCCCGGCCGGCCACAGCCGGCAGGCCGGCGACCAGTGGATCTCCGCGTTCCTGGCGAAGCTCGACGGGAAGCCGCTGCCGACCGACGACGGCCGCGAGGTCACCCAGACCATCGCGACGAACGGGATCGCCGCCACCCTGTACTCGAAGGACGACTGGAAGTACCTGACCATGGCGCTCAAGGAGGCCAAGGCGACGGGCAGCGGCAATCTGCTGCTCGCCTTCGCCGACTCGTTCGCCGGCCGGGACCAGAACGGCCGGTACAACAACCTGATGCCGGCCAACACGGCGGTCAACTGCGCCGACGCCAAGCAGCGTTACACCCAGGAGCAGGTGCGGGAGAAGCTGCCGGCGTTCCGTCAGGCCTCGCCCGTCTTCGGCGAGTTCCTGGCCTGGAGCCTCCCGGCGTGCACCGGCTGGCCGGTGCCGGGCAACTGGCAGACGCCGGACGTCGGCGCCCCGGGCGCGGCGCCGATGCTCGTCATCGGCAACACCGGTGACCCGGCAACGCCGTACGAGGGCGCCGGGAAGATGGCGGCCGGGCTCGGTGCGGACGTCGGGATCGAGATCACGTACAAGGGCGAGGGCCACGGCGCGTACAACAGCGGCAACGCCTGCATGACGAAGACCGTCAACGCCTATCTGCTGGACGGGACGGTCCCCGCGAAGGGCACGACCTGCTCCTGATCACGCACATGAGGGCCCGCACACCGTTGTCGGTGTGCGGGCCCTCACGTTTGCGCGACCAGCGATACCGCTAGTAGACCGGCTTGTGCGGCTCGACCGTGTGCACCCAGCCGATGACGCCGCCACCGACGTGCACCGCGTCCGAGAAGCCCGCGGACTTCAGGACGGCGAGGACCTCCGCGGAGCGGACACCCGTCTTGCAGTGCAGGACGATGCGCTTGTCCTGGGGCAGGTTCTGCAGGGCGGTGCCCATCAGGAACTCGCCCTTGGGGATGAGCTTGGCGCCCGGGATGGAGACGATCTCGTACTCGTTCGGCTCGCGGACATCGATGATCTCGATGTTCTCGCCGTCGTCGATCCACTCCTTGAGCTGCTTCGGCGTGATCGTCGAACCCGCGGCGGCCTCCTGGGCCTCCTCGGAGACGACGCCGCAGAAGGCCTCGTAGTCGATCAGCTCGGTGACGGTCGGGTTCTCACCGCAGACCGCGCACTCCGGGTCCTTGCGGACCTTGACCTGGCGGTAGGTCATCTCCAGGGCGTCGTAGATCATCAGTCGGCCGACCAGCGGGTCGCCGATGCCGGCGAGCAGCTTGATCGCCTCGGTGACCTGGATCGACCCGATGGACGCGCAGAGCACGCCCAGCACGCCGCCCTCGGCGCAGGAGGGGACCATGCCGGGGGGCGGGGGCTCCGGGTAGAGGCAGCGGTAGCACGGACCGTGCTCGCTCCAGAAGACGGACGCCTGCCCGTCGAAGCGGTAGATCGAGCCCCAGACGTAGGGCTTGTCCAGCAGCACGCACGCGTCGTTGACCAGGTAGCGGGTCGCGAAGTTGTCCGTGCCGTCGACGATCAGGTCGTACTGAGAGAAGATCTCCATGACGTTCTCGGCCTCGAGGCGTTCCTCGTGGAGAACGACGTTCACGTACGGGTTGATGCCGAGGACGGAATCGCGCGCGGACTGGGCCTTGGAACGGCCGATGTCCGCCTGGCTGTGGATGATCTGGCGCTGCAGGTTCGACTCGTCGACCTCGTCGAACTCCACGATGCCGAGCGTGCCGACACCGGCGGCGGCCAGGTACATCAGGGCCGGCGAGCCGAGGCCGCCGGCGCCGACACACAGCACCTTGGCGTTCTTCAGCCGCTTCTGTCCGTCCATCCCCACATCGGGGATGATCAGATGGCGCGAGTACCTGCGGACCTCGTCGACGGTGAGCTCGGCAGCCGGCTCGACCAGGGGTGGCAGCGACACGGGGACTCCGGATCGGTAGGCATACGGGTGTACGGGTGGTTCTCTCCGTAACACTGCCACGCCGGTCTTCATTCCGAGACACCCGGTCCGAGGAGCGAGACCGAGAAGGCTCAGATACTGGGCGGCGGCTGCTTTCGCAACGTTCGCACCGATTCGTCCCAATAGCCGGCCAGCCCCTCCCACGGGTCGGTGCCGTTCCGGTCCGTGCGGTCCGTGAAGCAGACGGTGGCCGCGCCCTGCCAGCGGGCGACCCGCATCGCCGTGACCAGATGCGACCGCGGCACCCCGTGGACGAGGTGCGCGAAGCGCTCCGGCGGGTACGCGGCCGTCCACTGCGGGGCCTCGGACCAGCGGTACCGGGTCCAGGGGCCGGAGAACGTCACCAGCTGGTCGGCGATCTCGGCGTACCCGGGATACGGATGCGTGCCGTGCCCCAGCACGAGATGCCCGTCACCACCGTCCCCATCACTCTCTCCGGCGGCGTCCCCGCCGTCCCCCGCCAGCAGCGCCCGCAGCGTCGTCGTCACCCGGCGGCACTCGTTCAGCGCGGCGCGCTCCGTCGGCGCGCGGTCCAGGTAGAAGCCGTCCACCCGGTACCAGTCCAGGTAGTGGGAGGCGTCGGAGACGAGCTCACCGAACGGCCGCGCGCCGAGCCCGGCGTCCAGATGACCGAGGACCGGCACCCCGCTCTCCCGGAGCCGCGCCACCGCCTCCGTGTACAGCGGGTCGGGCCGGGTGCCGGGACCGCGCGCCACGTTCAGCACCACCCAGTGCAACGGGGTTCCCGGGCGGGCCAGTTCACCCCACTCGGCCGGTGCGACCAGCGGGTGCGCGTTCACCGGGACGCCGAAGCCGAGCCGGTCGGAACGGGCCTGGCCGCCCGCTCCCTGACCGGCCCCGCCGAAACGGTCGCGCAGCCCCGCACCCCAGAAGTGCGGCGGCGTCAGACGCGACATGCCGCCTCCATCCAGACATCGGCCAGCGATTCCTCGAGGCCGATGCGGGGCCGCCAGCCCAGCCGGTCGCGGGCCGTCCGCACGTCCGCCTGCTGCCAGATGCCGCAGCCGTCGGGGTACGGGGGCGGGCCAGAAGCGACCTGCGGCTCGTCCAGCTCGTGCAGGGTGCCGTCGTAGCCCGCGACGTGCGCGAGCCCGGCCGCCATGTCCCGCATCCGCACGGCCCGGCCGGACCCGATGTTCACCAGGCCCTGCGCGGCCGACAGCGACGCGGCGTGCACCGCCCGCGAGACGTCCCGGACGTCGATGAAGTCGCGCTGCACGGCGAGGCCGCCGAGCTTCAGCTCGCCGTCCCCGCTCTGCATCGCCCGGCGCAGCGCCTCGGCCACCCGCCCCAGCGGTGAACTCGTCGGCGTGCCGGGCCCGACCGGGCTGAACACCCGCAGCACCACCGCGTCGAGACCCGAGCCCAGCACCAGCTCGGACGCGGCGAGCTTGCTCACCCCGTACGGGCCGCCCGGCCGCGGCACCGCGTCCTCGGCGGTGGACGCCCCGACCGGCGAGGGGCCGTATTCGGCGGCGCATCCCACCTGCACCAGGCGCGCGCCGGTACTGCTGCGCCGCATCGCCTCGCACACGGTCGCCACCGCCACCGTGTTGTGCCGGGTCAGGTCCCGGGCCCCGCCGCGGGTCGCGCCCGCGCAGTTGACGACGACGCCCGGGTGCACGGCGTCCAGGAACCGCGCCAGCGCTCCCGGCGCACCGCTCGCCAGGTCGAACCGCACATCGGCGTCGTCGCTGCGCCCCAGCGCGGTCAGCTGTACGGCGGGGTCGGCGAGCAGCCGTTCGGCCACGTGCCGACCGAGGAATCCATCGGCTCCGAGCAGCAGCACTCTCATCGGCCGACACCCCCCACCCGGTGTCCTTGCCGGTGCGCTGTGCCGCGCGGTGGGCGGAGCGAGGTCGTTCGGTGCGTGATCAACGTTTCTCCTGGTTGGTGTTGCGGAGGTCTGTCGTACGGGGGTGGGCGGCGGCGGGGGTGCCCGTGCGGGCACCGGTGCCGTGCGCCGAGGCCCGGGTGAGGGCGCGGAAGGCGTGCACTACGAGGACGGTGGCGGCGCAGCCGCAGGCCAGGACGGGTATCGCGGCCGGGCCGAGCCACTCGACGGGGGCCGAGACGGCCGCCAGGCCCGGCACGTGATGCAGTACGGCCGCGCCGAGCGCGGCCCCCTCGGCGGCGGCCGCCGCACCGGTTCCCCACGCGGCCGCCCGCGTGAAGCCGTGCACCGCGAGCAGCCGGGCGGTGAACAGCAGCATCCCGAGCGCCGCCGCCCCGGCGACACCGGCAGGACCGGCCAGCGCGGCCGCGGCCCACAGGAGCGCGAGCAGCACCGCGAGGTACAACACGAGGGTGCCGGCCAGCAGCGGGCGCACCCGGGCGGCGAACTCCCCGAGCCCGCGGCTCGGCGCGAGCTCGGCCCGCGCCCGCAGCGCGAAGCGGTGCGCGCACCACGCGGCGGGCGCCAGGGTGAGGGCCAGCGCCACGAACGGGCCGCCGGCGGGCGGGTCGAACGACGCGCCGAGCAGGCTCGACAGCAGCGGACCGCCGCACAGCGCGAACGCCAGCAGCCACCCGCCCCACAGCGCCCCGCCGGGGCTCGCGGCACGCAGCGGACCACGTCGCAGCGCCGCCCAGGTGGCCAGCGCGACGAGCAGGGCGATCACGGCGCCGACGGCGGGCGACCGCACCACGAACGCGGCCGCCGCCGCGCATCCCGCGCCGGGCACCACGTGCAGCAGCCCGACCCGTACCGGTCCGACCCGCACCGCGACCCGCTCACCGGCGGCACCGTGCGGCACCCGGGCGTACAACTCATCCGCCAGCGAGAACACGTCCCGGTGCCGGAACCGACCCGCCACCCGGTCGGTGACCCCGTGCGCCTCCAGCCCGGCGGCGATCTCCAGCACATCCACCGCCCCCGCACACAGCTCCTCGTGCCGGTGCATCACCCCACGCACAGGATCAGCGGGCCCCCGCCGCCGCGGCGGCGAAGCCGAGGCCCTCCCGGCGGGTTCGGCGGAACCATCCGGCACGTCACCACCCGGGCCGGCCAAGGCAGACCCCCCGCCGTCCACGGCCGCCTCCGGCAGAAGGTACGAACCTTCGGCGTCGACGGACGACTCCGGCGCAGGCGCCACACCGGCATCACAACCGCTCGGACCCACCGCTAAGGCGGGACCTCCGCCATCGACGGACGACTCCGGCGCAGGCGCCACACCGGCATCACGACCACCCAGCCCCACCGCCGAGGCGGGATTGCCACCGTCACCGACCGGCAGAACCGGCCCCGGCCGCGACCCCGGGAGCAACATCCCGTCGCCCACAGCCGCCTCCGCCAGGCGGCACGAACCCTCACCATCGACGGACGACTCCGGCGCGGGCGCCACACCGGCATCACGACCGCTCGGACCCGCCGCTAAGGCGGGACCCCCGCCATCGACGGACCACTCCGGCGCGAGTGTGCCGCCGTCCGTTCCCGGGCCGTAGCCCAGTGCTGCCACGACTCGCGCGCGGATCTCGCCCGCGGCGTCGAGTCCGGGGGTGGGCGCCTCCGCGGGCGGAAGCGCCCTGGAGGCGGCTTCGGAGACGGCTTCGGCTTCGGCTTCGGCTTCCGGCCAGGCGATCGTGGCGTCCGCGTTCAGGCGGTCCGGGGTGGCGGTGGGAGCTGGCTCGTCGGCGGGATCTACGCAGCCGCTCAGGCCCTCGGCCGCGGCTTCGGCCGTCGCGATGGCGTCGTCCGGAGCCGGCTCGGGCTCCGGAGCCGGGCCGTCGGCCCGACCCCCGGCCGAGCGCTCGACGCCGTCGCTCGGAACCTCTTCCGGGACCGTCGCGGAATCATCGACCGGGCCGGAGGCCGCCCGGCGGAAGGCCAGGGGGAGGAGGTCGGCGCCGGGGAAGGTCTCGTTGGGCGGCGGCGGGTCGGTGGGGACGTCGGAGAGGATGCGGGCGAGGAGGGCGGCCTGCGCGGAGCCATGGGTGGCGGTCATACGAGGTCACCTCCCGGGAACGGGAAGCCCGCGGGCTGTGGGCGGCGGGCCCAGGTCGGGGCGGGCAGCAGTGGTGTGAGGCGGCCGGGGACGTGGGCCTCGGCCGGCTCGGAGAAGGGGCGCGGCACACCGTCGGTGTCGAGCTGCGGCTCGCGCCGTACGGGACAGTGCGCGACGAGCTCCAGGTAGATCTCGCGGAACGCGCCCACGCACCGCTCGACGGTGAAGAGTTCGAGCGCCCGCTCGCGCGCCGCCGCGCCGAGCCGGGCGGCGCGCTCGGGCTCGCGCAGCAGCGCGAGGCAGGCGTCGGCGAGCGCCTTGGGGTTGCGGGGCGGTACGACGAGCCCCGTGCCGCCGATGACCTCGCGGACGGCGCCCACGTCGGTGGAGACCGTCGCGCGTCCGCAGAACATCGCCTCGACGAGGCTCAGCGGGAAGCCCTCGACGATGCTGGACAGGACGACGACATCGCCGGAGGCGTAGGCGTCGGCGAGTTGGGGTGCGCCGGGCGAGCCGATCTCCTCGAAGGTGACGGGGCTCTCGCCGACCGTCACCGCGTCCTGGGCCTCGTCGGGGAAGAGCTGGGCGGCCAGCGTGCGGCAGCCCGCCAGGTACGAGTCGACGCCGCCGCGGACATGCAGGATCCGGAGCCGTGCGCCCGGCTCCGCCTTGCGTATCGCGTCGAAGGCGTGCAGGAGCGCGATGAGGTCCTTGGCCGGGTCCGGGCGGCCGACCCAGGTGAGCGTGGGGTCGGTGTGCCCGGCCGGGGCGTCCGCGCCGGCCGCTTCCGCGGCCTCGCCGGCGCGGGCGAAGCGGGCGGCCTCCATGCCCGGGTAGACGGTCCGCAGCCGGGAGCGGTCGGCACCGCAGCGTTCCTGCCAGCGGCGGGCGTGGGTGCTGCCCGGGGTGATCAGGGCCGCCTCGCGGTAGGACTCACCGGCGAGCAGCCGGTGGAACGCGGTGAGCAGCGCGCGGACTTCGGCGGAGAGGCCGGAGGCGCGGTGCGCGAGGAGAGCCTCGCGCAGTCGGACGCCGTACTCGGTGACCAGGAGCGGCGTTCCGAAGAACCGTTTGGCCAGCAGCCCGGGAAGGGTCGCGGGACCGCCGGAGACGGCATGGCACAGATCGGCGGCGCCGAGCTCGTCCGGTTCGTACCAGGGCGCGGACAGCGGTCTCAGGGCGCGTTCCAGAAGTTCGGCGGCGGTGAGCAGGTCCGCCACGCCGACCGTGGCCAGCAGGGGTCGTACGCCGGGGGCGCGGCAGGCGTCCTCCAGGGCGCGCAGGGCGTGTTCCGACCGGAGCAGCCCTGACAGGCCGCCCTCCTCACGGGAGAGTTCGGCGAGCCCGTACAGACCGGAGGCGAAACGGTCCGCCCGGGCGCCTCCGTAGCCGTCGGCTCCCGCGCCGGCCAGGCCGATGACGTCATCGGCGCAGCCCGCGGCGGATCCCTCGTCGCCGCCCGCCAGCGCGGCGGCGAGTTCCCGGTAGTGGTGCAGGAACCGGTGGCGGCGCGCCCGGCGGGCCGCCCGGCCGCGGGTGCCGTCGTCCTCCGGTGGCGCGCCCCACAGGCGCTCGCTGCGCACCCGCCGTACCTGCGACGGCAGTTCGACCCGCCCCCCGGCCTCCGTCCGCTCGGACCTGCTGAGCGCGTACACCTCGAATTCATGGCCCGGAAGCCCGCGCACGAGCCGGTCGCACCAGGCGCCACCTTCACCTCGTGCATACGGATAGCCACCCTCGGTGAGCAACGCGATGCGCATGTGTACGCCCCCCTTCCTTCGCCGGTCCGCCGGATGCGTGGCCGGGAGGGCGGATACGTCTGCCCGGCGCGATGACGGTATGCCGGTACGACAGTGGCGCGACGGACGGTTGTCCGCCGCGCCACCAGAAGGGGTGAACGGTCGTAACTTCTCGCACCACAACGCGTTGTCGTCGCTTAGGGTGCGCGGAACAACACACTCCACTCACCCGGTCCGCGACCGTGCCGCGCTCCGGCAGGACGCGTTTCTCGGACTCCGGCTCCGGCTCGGACTCCGGCTCGGACTCCGGCTCGGACTCCGGCTCGGACTCCCGCTCAGACTCCGGCGAGTCCCTTCCGGCTCGCGCGCCGCGCCGCGGACTCGACCGGGTCGAGCACCGGCACGGCCGCCAGCAGGCCCTTGGTGTAGGCATGCTGGGGCGAGTCGTACACCGCGTCCGCCGGCCCCTCCTCGACGATCTTCCCGGCCCGCATGACCGCGACCCGGTCGCTGACCTGCCGCACCACCGCCAGGTCGTGCGCGATGAAGACCAGCGAGAGCCCCAGGTCACGCTGCAGTTCGCCGAGCAGCGCGACGACCTGGGCCTGGGTCGTCACGTCGAGCGCCGAGACCGGCTCGTCGCAGACGATCAGCTTCGGGGACGGCGCCAGCGCCCGCGCGATCCCGACCCGCTGCCGCTGGCCGCCGCTGAACTCGTGCGGGTACCGGTGGTACCAGTCCGGTTCCAGCCCGACCCGCTCCAGCAGTTCTCGTACCCGCTCGACGACGGCCTTGTCCGTGAACTCGCCCGCGGCCCGCAGCGGGTCGGCGATCGACTCGCCGATGCTGCGCCGCGGGTTCAGCGACGAGACCGGGTCCTGGAAGACCATCTGCAGCTCGCGGCGCAGCGGTCGCAGCGCCTTGTCGCCGAGCTTGCCGATGTCCCGGCCGTCGTAGCGGAGTTCACCGGCAGTGGGGTCGAGCAGCCGCACCAGCATCCGGCCGAGGGTGGTCTTCCCGCTGCCGCTCTCGCCGACGATCCCGAGCGCCTCGCCCCGCCGGACGGTCAGCGACACGCCGTCCACGGCGGTCACGGTGTCCTGGCGCTTGCCGAACTCCCGGCGCAGGCCGACCGCTTCGAGCAGCGGCGCTTCCGGCCCCGGCGCCACGACCGCCGTCGGCTCGTCGCCCGTCCGCTGTTTCACGAGGACGGCCGGCCGCGCCGCGTCCACCTGCGGCACCGCCGCGAGCAGCGCCCGGGTGTAGGGCTCGCGCGGGTCGTCCAGTACGGCGCTCACCGCTCCGCGTTCGACGGCGGCGCCGTTCCGCATGACGAGCACGTCGTCGACGCTGCCGGCCACCACCCCCAGGTCGTGGGTGACGAGCAGCAGCCCCATGCCGGTCTCGGCGCGCAGTTCGTGCAGCAGGTCGAGGATCTGGGCCTGGACGGTGACGTCGAGTGCGGTGGTCGGTTCGTCGGCGATCAGCAGCCGCGGTTCGCAGGCCAGCGCCATGGCGATGAGCGCGCGCTGCCGCATGCCGCCGCTGAACTCGTGCGGCCGGGCGCGCGAGCGCCGGGCCGCGTCCGGGATGCCGACCCGGTCGAGCACCTGGACGGCCCGCTCGCGGGCGGCCCGCCGGGTGGCCTTCACATGGACGCGGTAGACCTCGGCGATCTGGTCGCCGATCGCGTAGTACGGGTCGAGCGAGGAGAGCGGGTCCTGGAAGACCATCGCCGCCCGGCCGCCGCGCAGCCGCCGCAGTTCGGTGTCGTCGGCGCCGAGGACGTCCGTCCCGGCGACCCGTACGGTGCCGCCGGTCCGCGCGCCGGTCCCCCGGTGCAGATCCAGCAGGGCGTACGCGGTGGCGCTCTTGCCGGAGCCCGACTCGCCGACGATGCCGAGGGCGCCGCCCGCTTCGAGCCGGAAGCTGAGGCCGTCGACGGCCCGTACGGTGCCGGAGGCGGTGGGGAAGTCGATGACGAGGTCCCTGACCTCCACCAGCGGCTCGGCGAGGCCGGCCGTGGCGGCGGGACCCACAGCGGAATCAGTGGCCGCGCTCATGCCAGCACCACCCTTCGGTCGGCCAGCGCGTAGAGCACATCAGCGGCGGCGTTGGCGAGGACGACGGCGAAGCCCATGACGAGCACGATGCCCACCACGACCGGCAGGTCCTTGAGCTCCACGGACTGCACGAGTTTCTGGCCCAGGCCCGGCACGTTGAACAGCGACTCGGTGAGCAGCGCGCCGCCGAACATCGTGCCCAGGTCGAGCGCCGACAGCGCGATCACCGGGGTGAGGGCGGCGCGCAGCGCGTGCCGCCCGATGATCGCGCGCTCGCTGACGCCGTAGGCGCGGAAGGTCCTGATGTGGTCCTCCGCCAGCGTCTCCAGCATGGAACTGCGGGTCAGCCGGGCGTACTTGGCGGACTCGACGAGCGCGAGCGCCAGCCAGGGCAGCAGCAGGTTCCAGGCCCACTGCTGCGGGTCGTCGGTGAACGGCACGTAGGAGGGGTAGGGCAGCCACTGCAGCACCGAGCAGAAGAGCATCAGCAGCAGGATGCCGATGATGAACACCGGGGTGGCGGTGCCCGCGAGGGTGAGCCCGGTGAGCAGCCGTTCGGTGGGCCGGCCGCGGCGCAGGGCGGACAGCACCCCGGTGCCGACGCCGAGGATCAGCCACAGGACCATCGCGCCGAGCGCGAGGGAGGCAGTGGCGGGCAGCTTGGCGACGAGGATGTCGGTGACGAGTTCGCCGGTGCGGTACGACTGGCCGAAGCAGGGTGCGGAGCAGTGCACCGTGCCGGTGCCGGTGCTGTAGTCGCGGCCGGTGGCGATGCCCTGCAGGAAGTGCCAGAACTGTACGTACACCGAGTCGTTCAGGCCCATCTGCTCGCGGATCTGCACGAGTTGGGCGGGTGAGCACTTGGGCCCGCAGGACAGTTGCGCGGGGTCGCCGGGCGCCCAGTAGAAGGTCGCGTACAGCACGACGGCCAGCACCAGCAGGACCACCGCGGCGGAGACCGTGCGGCGCAGCAGGAAGCGGATCATGACGCGGCCTCCTCACGCTTGCGGCCGGTGCCGACGCGGAGCCGGCTGGCGGCGCGCGGGTCGAGCGCGGTCCTGATGCCGTCGGCGAGCACGGTGAACGCCAGCACGCTGATGAACAGCATCGCGGCGGGCAGCAGCACGTATGCGGGGTCGGCCTCGTACCAGGTGTTGGCGCTGGAGAGCATCTGACCCCAGGACGGGGTGGGCGGCTTCACACCGATGCCGAGGAACGAGAGCCCGGACTCGATGACCATGTTCGCCGGGATGAGCAGGGCGGCGTAGGTGATGACCGGCGCTACGAGCGACGGCAGCAGTTCCCGGCGGGCGATCCGCCAGGTACCGGAGCCGGCGAGCCGGGAGGCGGCCACGTAGTCCAGTGACTTGAGGCTGAGCACCTGCGCCCTCACGAGCTTGGAGATGCTGCCCCACGCGACGAAGCCGATGATGAGCGCCAGCAGCAGCGGGCGCGGGAAGCCGTCGGGGACCACGGCCATCAGCGCGATGGCGAAGACCAGCGCGGGCATGGTGATCATGACGTCGGTGACGCGGCTGAGCAGGTTGTCCACGAAGCGGTTGCCCAGCCCGGCGGCCAGGCCGGTGCCGACGCCGACGAGGATCTGCACGAGGGTCGCGCCGAGGGCGACGGCCAGCGAGATCTGGGCGCCGTGCACGAGCCGGGAGAACATGTCGCGGCCGGTGCCGGGTTCGACGCCGAGCCAGTGGTCGCCGCTGATCCCGCCGAAGGAGCCGAGCGGTACGCCGCCGGAGGCGGAGTCGATCAGCTCGGGGTGGTAGGCCGTGGTGTTCTGGCCCTCGACGGCGCTCAGCAGGGGTGCGGTGAGCGCCACCAGGACGAGGAGTGCGATGACGGCGGTGCCGGCGACGGCCGCGCGCTGGGCGCGCAGCCGTCGCCAGACCTGCCGGGCCCCCGGGGCGGGGGCGGCGGGATCGCCGACCGCCCCCGCCTCGACGGCCGTCAGGTCCTGGGTGGTCACTTGACCGAGACCTGCGAGATGTCCAGGACGCCGGTCCAGTCGCTGATCACGACGTTCTTGATGTCCTTGCCGAACAGCCGCTTGTAGACCGGGTGGAAGAGCGGCACGGTGACGGCCTGCTCGCCGATCTTCTGGTCCAGCGCGCCCCAGCGGGCCGCCGCGGCCTTGAGGTCGGTCAGCTTGTTGATCTCGTCGATCTCCTTGTTGACCGCCGGGTCGTCGAGCTGCGCGTTGTTGAAGTTGGAGCCGTCCTTGACGATCTGCCGGCCGTCGAAGATCGGGCCGAGGAACGGACCGCCGGACGGCCAGTCCGCGCCCCAGCCGGTGAGGAAGAAGCCCGGCTCGGTGGACACGTTGTGGATCTTGTCGCCGAACGCCTTGTGCTCCTGGCCGTCGAGCTTGACGGTGATGCCCGCCGCCTTCAGCGCGTCCTGGACGGCCGTGGCGACCTCGGGGCCCTGCTCGTCGGCCTTGGTGACGTCATGGGTGAGCGAGACGGTGATCCCGTTCGGGTAGCCGGCCTCCGCCAGCACCTGCTTGGCCTTGACCGGGTCGCCGGTCTTGCCGGCCGGGAACGGGTCGTACGGCGTGTAGCCGAAGGACGCCTGCTCGGGCAGGTAGGTGGTGGCCTGGTCGGCGAGCGAGGAGCCGCCGACCGCGTTGACCACGGTGGTGCGGTTGACCGCGTACGCGATGGCCTGGCGCACCTTCGGGTTGTCGAACGGCTTCACCTTCGGGTTGAAGGCGATGTAGTCGGTGTAGCCGAAGTGGCCGGTGCCGACCCGGCTCGCGAGCGCCTTGTCGCCGTTGACCTTGGCCAGCTCGGCCGGGCCGAGGTTGGTGTCGGTGGTGACGGCCGCCGCGTCCTTGCCGGTGCCGGTGGACAGCCGCTGGTTGATCACGGCCTGGTCGAGTCCCGACTGGACGTCGATGCTGTCCGGGTACGCCTTGCGCTGGTCGTCGGTGGCCTCCGACCAGTTGGGGTTGCGCTCCAGGACCAGGTGCTCACCGTTGTTCTCGTTCTTGATCACCTTGTACGGGCCGGAGGAGACCGGGTGCTCCGCGTACTTGGTGCCGGTGTCCTTCGCCTTGGGCACCGGGGCGAACGAGGTCTGCGTGGCCAGGAACGGGAACTCGCCCTCGGGCTTGTTCAGGTGGAACACGATCGTCTTGGCGTCCGGCGTCTCCACCGAGGCCAGCCCGTTCTTGTCCTTGTACGGGCCCTGGTACGCGGCACCGCCGATCAGCCAGTCGCGCAGGTAGGGCGCGCCGCCGGACAGCTCGGCCGCGAAGGAGCGCTCGATGCCGTACTTGATGTCGGCGGTCGTGATGGGCGAGCCGTCCTCGTACTTCAGGCCGTCCTTGAGGTGGTACGTCCAGACGGTGGCGTCCTTGCTCGGCTCACCGGTGGTGGTGGCCAGGTCCGCGGCGACCTTCGAGCCCTCGGCGCCGTTGGCCCGGGTGCGGGTGGTCAGTGTGCGGTAGACCAGCGAGGGAACGTTTCCGCCGCCCGAGGTGTACAGGCGGGCCGGGTCGAAGTCCTCCTGGGCCTGGTTGTTCAGCACGTAGAGGGTGCCGCCCTTGGCGGGCTTGGCGTCGGTGGAGGCCTTGGCGCCGCCGCTGTCCTTCGGGCCGCAGGCGGCGGCCCCTCCGGCGAGGGCCAGACCAACGGCTACCGCTGCCACGCGGCGGGATATGAGGGACAGTTGACGCATGAGAGATCGGCCTTTCGCGGCTGCGAGGTATGACGGCAGGATTCAACGAATACCCGCGGGCAGCAGCAGCCGATTCCCCTCGACGGAGAAATGGCTCGAACTCAGGGGGGTGCGTCTGCCCACGGATGGACAGCTCGGGGCGGAGGCGGAAAGCCTCTACGCGACCGAACCGTGGGTCACCGACAGAGAATGTCGGCTACGCAGATTTCGGCCACGCCGATGAGCACCAGCTTGATGCTGGCGTCCTCGGCGGCGTGGCGGTGCGACATGGGAGAAGAGTGAACGACGATCCCGCCGATGTCAAAATCCGGTCGGCGGGATCATGCCTGACCAGGCGGTCGAAACCGCTGGTCAGGCCTTCGGG
Source organism: Streptomyces sp. RKAG337 (assembly GCF_023701715.1). Lineage (NCBI taxonomy): Bacteria > Bacillati > Actinomycetota > Actinomycetes > Kitasatosporales > Streptomycetaceae > Streptomyces > Streptomyces sp. RKAG337. The sequence goes on from NZ_JAJOZA010000001.1 coordinate 2,507,007, forward strand.
AACGGCCAGGCGTTGGGCTTGCAGGTGGGGCCGCCGTCGAGCGACAGGAACTTCGTCTGCTGCATCATGACCGGCGCCAGCTCGCCCGCCTTCGGGCAGCCGACATGGCCGTGCCCGAGCCGGTGGCCGACCTCGTGGTTGATGAGCATCTGCCGGTACTCGTGCATCCGGTCGGGGCCGAACGTCTCGGCACCCTGCGCCCAGCGGAACGCGTTGATCATGGTGCGCTCGGTCGACGCGGCGTCACATGACACATTGTCAACGGTGATGTCCAGGTCGGATTTCGCACACCACTTGGCGGTGGTGCCGGGGCTGGCGAGCGTGACGACGATGTCGACGGGGCCGGATGACACCCGCTCGAACGTCTTGATCCCGCCGTGCCCCCAACTCCGGTCGTCGTTCAGGGTGGTGAAGACCGTCCGGGTGAAGAGCGCGGAGTCGAGCGGCAGGCCCTTCTCCACATCCACCCGGAAGCGCAGCACCTTCCCCCTGCCGGGCGCCGGGTCGTGTCCCGGCATCGTCTGGAACTGGCCGCTCAGGGCCAGCTTGGCGTCGAGCGGGTACTGCTTCGCCATCAGCTGGTCGTAACTGGCGACGGCCACGGCGGGTGCGTTGGACGGTGCGACGCCGGGCGTCGGACGGTCCTTCGACCGTGAGGCCGCGTCGCTGCCGTCGCGGGTCGCCCCGTCGGAGGCCCCGGCCTCGCTGTGCGCCGCGCCACCGCTGCCGACCTGCCCGGCGACGACCACGGCGAGCACCGTCACCACCGCGGCGGCGGCGATCCCGGTGAACGCACGGCCCTTGCCGCCGCTCTTCCGGCCGGTGTCGGCGGTCGTGTCCTCCGGTAGGTCGGAGTCCGGGACGGGCTCCGGCTCGGGGACCGTCTCCTGCCCGGCACGCTGCCGGGGTATCCGGCGGCCGGGCGGGGCCTCGAAGGACTGCGGCGGGAGCACCGGCTCGTCGAACGTCTGCCACTGGTCGGTGTCGTACGGGTCCTGGCCGGGGTGGACGGGCCGCTGGAACGTCTGCCACTGCCCGGTGTCGTAGGGATCCGGGACGGGCAGGACGGGCTCGTCGAACGTCTGCCACTGACCGGTGTCGTACGGGTCGGGGAGCTCGTCCGGCCGGTAGCCGGTGCTCCGGCCGCGGCCGCTCTCCGCCGCCCAGCCGTCCTGGGCTCCCCAGGCGGCGTGCTCACGGTGCTCGGGGTGCGGGCGGGAGTCCGGGTGGTCGCCGACGACGTAACCGCCGTCGTAGCGGGCGCCCGGCGCCGGCGTCCGGGACGGGACGGAGACGGGAACGCCGACGTCACCCCGGCGTCTGCGGCCCTGGCCTGACCGGCCGCCGCCGAGGGTGCTCGATATGTCGTTGTCGCGGCTCTGCCGGCCGCCGCCCGCGCTGTGCTTCCCCACGCCCTGAATCAGCTCCTGCTCGCCGCGTCGCTCGTCTTGTCGTTCATTACGCGTGCGTCCGTCTCATCGTTCACCAAGTGACCGTCCGTCTGATCGAGCAGGTCCCTGAAGGCCCGTGCCACCACGTCAGGGTGCTCCATCATCGCGACGTGCCCGCTGTCGGGCAGCGTCACCAGCCGGGAGTCCCGGAACGCCTGGGACGCCTTCCGTGCCATCCGGAAGGAGACCAGCTTGTCGCGCCCCCCGTAGACCAGCAGCGTCGGGGCGAGCACCCGCTCCGCCTGCCGCCACAGAGAGTGTTGTCCACCCAAGGTGTACGCGTTGACGATGCCCCGTGTCGAACGGACCATCGCATCCCAGAAGTACGGGAGCGCGATGCGCCGTTCGTACTCCTCGACCGCCTCCGCCCGCGCCCGGTCACCGACCGACGAGGCGTCGCCGTAACACAGTGTGAGCAGTTCCTGGGTGCGCCGCTCGGCCGGCCAGTCCCTGGTCGCCCGCAGATAGAGCGCCGGAATCCCCGGCATCGAGACGAGCGCCGTCGGCCACGCGCTGCGCTGCGGCGGAAGTTCCGGCAGCGCGGGCGACACCAGTGTCAGCGTCCTGACCAGGTCGGGACGGGCCGCCGCGACCTTCGTCGCCACCGCGCCGCCCATCGAGTTCCCGAACAGGTGGACCGGACCCCGGTCACCCGACTCGATCAGCCGGACCACCGCCCGCGCGTGTCCGGCGATCGAGTAGTCACCGTCGTCCGGCGGCGGCGAGAAGCCGAAGCCGGGCAGATCCGGTGCCTGGCTGTCGAGCCGGTCGGCCAGCCGGTCCATCAGTTGTGTCCAGTTCTGCGACGAACCGCCCAGTCCGTGCACAAGAACGGCCGGTTCGAGTCCGTCGCGCTCCGAGGTCCGCTCGCGGACCACCAGAGAAAGGCCGGGCAGACTCACATTTCGCTGCGTTTCCCCTGGTCCGAGCCGCGGCCCCTGTGGGGGGACGGCTGCGGGAGCGATCGCAGCTTGAGGAGACTCCGTCGAGGACATGGGGCAATGTTACGAGACGATCACGCATGCGCTTGTGTGTTCGCCCTCACAGGCTGCGCTCGGGACCCCGCGCTCCTACGCTCGACAGTGAGGAAGGGAGTCACCGTGTCCGACGAAATCCAGATTTCCGAGGATGAATTCGAGGCCGCCGCCGACGATCCGGCCATCGAGATGGACATCGAAACCCCCGAAGCCGATGCCGCCGAGCAGCACACCGATGTCGTGCAGCGGCACGACGCCCCGGCCGGGGAGGACTCCGATTCGCCCGTCGCGTCCGCCGATCCCGTGGACGTCGCGGAACAACGTCGTGTCGTCAACCTGGACGAGGAGGACTATCGCTGAAAGGTTCCAGGTAGTGAGAATGTGCTCTCGCACCGCGCACAGCCCCGTTACCGAAAAGTACGATGGCACCCGCAGTGTTCCTTCAACAGATTGGGAGGCGGCGTGACAGCCATCGAGCACACTCAGGCACGCCCGCGCGGCACCCGCCTGCCCCGCCGGGCCCGCCGCGAACAACTCCTGGGCGCGGCCCAGGAAGTGTTCGTCGCCCAGGGCTACCACGCCGCCGCGATGGACGACATCGCCGAGCGGGCCGGCGTCAGCAAGCCGGTGCTCTACCAGCACTTCCCGGGCAAGCTGGAGCTGTATCTGGCACTGCTCGACCAGCACTGCGAGTCACTGCTGCAAGCGGTGCGTACCGCACTGGCCTCCACCTCCGACAACAAACTGCGCGTCGAGGCGACCATGGACGCCTATTTCGCGTACGTGGAGGACGAGGGCGGCGCCTTCCGGCTGGTCTTCGAATCGGACCTGACGAACGAGCCCGCGGTCCGCGAGCGCGTCGACAAGGTCTCGCTGGAGTGCGCCGAGGCGATCTGCGAGGTCATCGCGGAGGACACCGGGCTGCCCCGCGAACAGTCGATGCTGCTGGCCGTCGGCCTCGGCGGCGTCTCCCAGGTCGTGGCCCGCTACTGGCTCTCCAGCAACAGCCAGATCCCCCGCGACACCGCCGTCAACCTGCTGACGTCGCTGGCCTGGCGCGGTATCGCCGGTTTCCCGCTGCACGGCACGGACGGCCACCACTGACGGCCGCCGGCCACCGCTGACGTCCCCGGCGGACGGGCACCGCCGGTTATTCCCCGTCGCTGTTCGCTACCGGCGTTCATCATCTTCGGATTCCACGCCTCCGAGCCCGGCTAGTGTTTCCTGCGTACGGCGCGAAGACGCGCACACCGCCAGACCTGGAGGTACAGAGCCGTGGAGGTCAAGATCGGCGTGCAGCACGCGCCGCGCGAGATCAGCATCGAGAGCGCGCAGTCGGCCGAGGAGGTCGAGAAGGCGGTCGCGGACGCCATCTCCGGCACGTCCCCGCTCCTGAGCCTGGTGGACGAGAACGGCCACAAGGTCCTCATCCCGGCAGCCAAGCTCGCGTACGTGGAGATCGGCCAGCCCGCCAGCCGGAAGGTCGGCTTCGGCGCGTCGATGTGACGACACGGAGGGCCCGCACCCGTAATCGGGTGCGGGCCCTCCGTTTTGTCCGGCTCCCCGAAGGGGTAGGACCGTTATGCAACGGTCGGCCCCCTCGGGAAGGACCCCGTACATGTGGGAAGCAGTCGCATTCGCCGCGCTCGGTCTGGGCATCGCCTACGCCGCCACGCACTTCTTGCCCGAACGCTTCCCGTCCCGCGTCCTCGTCCTCGCCACCGGCCCGATCGCGGCCCTGGTCGGGGGCCTGATCACCCGTACGGTGCTGGGCGCAGGCCACGCGGCCGTCACGCTTCCGGTGTCGGCGCTCGTCGCGGCGGCGCTGCTCAGCCTGCTCGTCCGCCCCGCGGACGACCGGCGCTTTCTCCGCCACTCGGTCGCGGGGCGGGCCTGAGGACCAGGCCTGAGCGACGGTCAGGCGGCCAGCCCGAGTGCCGCCATCCGCTTGGTGTGTGCTTCGGTGATCCGGGTGAACATCCGGCCGGCCTCGGCCAGGTCGAAACCGCCGGCCACTCCCCCGACGAGCATCGTCGACAGCGCGTCCCGGTCGGCGACGACGCGCTGCGCCTGTGACAGCGCCTCACCCATCAGCCGCCGCGCCCACAGCGCGAGCCGGCCGCCGACCCGCGGGTCCGCCTCGATGGCGGCGCGGACCTTCTCGACGGCGAAGCTGGCGTGGCCGGTGTCGTCCAGTACGGCCAGGACGAGCGTGCGGGTGTCGGTGTCGAGCCGCGCCGCGACCTCGCGGTAGAAGTCCGAGGCGATCGAGTCGCCGACGTAGGCCTTGACCAGACCCTCCAGCCAGTCCGACGGGGCGGTCTGCCGGTGGAACTCGTCCAGCGCGGCACCGAAGGGTTCCATCGCCTCCTTCGCCGAGGCACCGATCTCGGAAAGCCGGTCCCGCAGCCGCTCGAAGTGGTGGAATTCGGCCGCCGCCATGGCGGCCAGCTGAGCTTTGTCCTCAAGCTCCGGCGCGAGCTTCGCGTCGTCCGCGAGGCGTTCGAACGCGGCCAGTTCGCCGTAGGCCAGCGCACCCAGCAGATCCACCACCGCGGCTCGGTAGTGGGGGTCCGCGGAAGCTCCGGCCCAGTCCAGGGCGGCGATTCCGGTGGCAGGTGCGGTCGTCTCGTCAGGCGTCTCCATGCTGCGCACAATAGCCAAGTCCGGCTCCCGCCGGACCACCCCCGTAGCCCCCGCCGAAACATTTGATCGGGTGCAGCTGCGTGATTCCGGGGTAGAGTGGTAATGCACTCCGCCGATTTTCGGCAATTTCCTGTGCACTGTACGCAGTATCTGGATGCCCGGTCGGTGGCCCGATCGGCTCCTACACCGACCGCCCTCCTGACAGCAGGAGGGGCCCACTCGCGGCATGTGCGAGGGCAGCGGTCCCGCGCTTCTCAGCCACCCACGGCTGGACGACACCTGCGCGGTCAGCGCCCGGCGTTCCTTTCCGGACGCGGACGCTCGACCCCCCTCACAGCCCAGTGCCGCGTCTCACAGAAGAGGCAAGCATCCTGACCACCACGACTTTCCGCAGCCTCGGAATCCTTTCCGAGACCGCCGAGGCCCTTGAGGCTGTCGGCATCATCAATCCGTTCCCGATCCAGGAGATGACCCTTCCGGTCGCCCTGGCGGGCAATGACATCATCGGCCAGGCCAAGACCGGCACCGGCAAGACGCTGGGCTTCGGCCTGCCGCTGCTGGAGCGCGTCACCGTCGCCGCCGACGTCGAGGCCGGCCGTGCCAAGGCCGAGGACCTCCCCGACGGGCCGCAGGCCCTGATCGTCGTCCCCACCCGTGAGCTGTGCCAGCAGGTCACCAACGACCTGCTGACCGCCGGCAAGGTGCGCAATGTGCGCGTCCTGGCCATCTACGGCGGCCGCGCCTACGAGCCGCAGGTCGAGGCCCTCAAGAAGGGCATCGACATCGTCGTCGGCACCCCGGGCCGGCTGCTGGACCTCGCGGGCCAGAAGAAGCTGAACCTGAAGTCGGTGCGCGCCCTCGTCCTGGACGAGGCCGACGAGATGCTCGACCTGGGCTTCCTGCCCGACGTCGAGCGCATCATGGCGATGCTGCCGCCGAAGCGCCAGACGATGCTGTTCTCGGCCACCATGCCGGGCGCGGTCATCAACCTGGCCCGCCGGTACATGTCGCAGCCCACGCACATCCGCGCCACCTCGCCGGACGACGAGGGCGCGACTGTCGCGAACATCACGCAGCACATCTTCCGCGCGCACTCCATGGACAAGCCGGAGCTCGTCTCCCGCATCCTGCAGGCCGACGGCCGTGGCCTGGCCATGATCTTCTGCCGCACCAAGCGCACCGCGGCCGACATCGCCGACCAGCTCGCCCAGCGCGGCTTCGCCTCCGGCGCGGTCCACGGCGACCTGGGCCAGGGCGCCCGCGAGCAGGCGCTGCGCGCGTTCCGCAACGGCAAGGTGGACGTGCTGGTCTGCACCGACGTCGCCGCCCGCGGTATCGACGTCGACGGTGTGACGCACGTCATCAACTACCAGTCGCCGGAGGACGAGAAGACGTACCTCCACCGCGTCGGCCGCACCGGCCGCGCCGGCAAGACCGGTATCGCGATCACGCTGGTGGACTGGGACGACATCCCGCGCTGGAAGCTCATCAACAAGGCGCTGGACCTGCCGTTCGACGAGCCGGAGGAGACGTACTCCACCTCCGCGCACCTGTACGAGCTGCTCAACATTCCGGCCGGCACCAAGGGCATACTGCCCCGGGCCGACCGGACCCGTGCCGGCCTCGGCGCGGAGACCGTCGAGGACCTCGGCGAGACCGGTGGCCGCGGCAAGACCGGTGGGCGCAAGCCCGCCGTCGCCGCCGCGGTGGCGACCGTCACCGAGGAGCGTCCGCCGCGGACCCGCACCCCGCGTCAGCGCACCCGCACCCGTGCCGGTGAGACCGTCGCCGGTGAGACCGCCGCCGTCGCGGTGGACGCGGCCGCGGCCGTGACCCCGGTCGTCGACGTGGCGGACACCGAGGGCGAGGCGAAGGCGGCCCCGCGCCGCCGTCGCCGTACCCGCGCCGCCGCTCCGGCCGCTGAGGGCGCTCCGGCGGCCGTGGTCGAGGCCGCTCCGGCCGAGGCTCCCGCCGCCGAGGGCGACGAGGCCAAGCCGGCCCGCCGCCGCCGTCGTACCCGTCCCGCGAAGGCCGAGCCGGCCGACGGCTGACCGACCCGCGGAACAGCACAGCGGAACAGCACCACCAGCAACGCCGACGCCCCCGGTTCTTCACCGGGGGCGTCGGTGTTCGTCGGTGTGGTGTCGCTGTCCGCAACCTGTCGTACACACGCATCGCGTAATCTCACGGCATGAGCAGACCGCCGACACTGGAGCTGCCCGAAGGGGCCCGTGCGTACCGCCTCGCCACCGCGAGGGGCGACTTCGCGGTGCTGGACGCCGGAACGGCGGTCCTCGGCACCGCCCTGCTGGTGCCCGGGTTCACCGGGAGCAAAGAGGACTTCATCGCGCTGCTCGAACCGCTGGCGCTGGCCGGCTACCGGGTGGTCGCGGTCGACGGCAGGGGGCAGCACGAGACGGGCGGCCCGGCCGACGAGAGCGCGTACGCCCAGGCCGAACTGGCCGCCGACGTCCTCGCGCAGACCGAGGCGCTGGGCGGTCCGGGTCCGGTGCACGTACTGGGCCACTCGCTGGGCGGGCTGATCGTGCGGGCGGCGGCGATCGACGCGGTGCCGCCGTGGGAGTCGCTGACGATCATGAGTTCCGGGCCGGCCGCCATCGACGCCGAGCAGCAGGCCAGGACGCGGATGCTCGTCGAGGCGCTGCCCGCGATGGGGATGGAGGCGGTCTGGCAGGCGATGCGCGACATGGACGCGGAGAACGCCGACGCGGCGGATGTCCCGCCCGCCATCGCGGAGTTCCTGTACCGGCGCTGGATGGGCAACGTCCCGGAGCAGCTGATCGCGACCGGCAGGCAGCTGATCGCGGAGCCCGATCGGGTCGCCGAGCTGGCCGCCGTACCGATCCGCACGCTGGTGCTCTCCGGCGACGTCGACTACGCGTGGCCGCCGGAGTGGCTCGACGACATGGCGCTGCGGCTGGGCGCGCGGCGGGTGGTCATCAAGGGCGCCGAGCACTCACCGAACGTGGAGCAGCCGGAGGCCACGGCCGAGGCACTGATCGATTTCTGGAGCCCGAAGGGCGAGTGAGGAGTCAGAGCTGGGCGGTGAGGTGGTCCCAGAAGCCGTCGCGCAGCGAACGTCGCAGGTCGGCGTGGGCGCGCAGCGAGATGCCGAGCAATCCCTCGGCTTCGACGAGCAGTTCCTGGTCGTAGGCCGGCGGCAGATAGGGCCGGCCGGGCAGCAGTTCCGCGAGGGTGTCGCGGCCCCGCACGGCGAGCCACTGGCCGGCCACCCGGGCGCCCACGAAGTGCACGTCCGCGCGCGAGGGCACCGGCGCGTCACCGTACTCGGGCACCGGCCGACGGGTCAGATACGGCTTGCAGAACTCGAGGTCGAAGGTGCGCTGGCTGTCGACCTCCCAGAGCAGGGGGTCCGCCTGGTTGCGTCCTTCGGTGGCCTCGATGCCCCACAGGTGCACGCGCGCGCCGTAGCCCTGGGCCGCCTCGACGGCGGACACCAGGTCCTCGTCACCGCCGATGAGGACCGCGTCGCTGATGGCGCGGTGCCGGGCGAGCGATTCGAGGTCGGTGCGGATGAGGGAGTCGACGCCCTTCTGCTGGCGGCTGGCGTTGAGGTTGCCGAGCCGGACCTTGACGTCGGGGAGCTCGGCGATGCGCTCCTGCTCGCGGGTGTGGATGCGACGGCGGGCGCCGTCGTACCAGTAGACGCGGAGCAGCCGGCTGTCCGGGAAGAGCGAGCGCGCCTTGTCGATGAACGCCTCGATGATGCCCTCGGCGTCCAGGTCGAAGGTCTGCCGGTCCTCGGTGCCCGCGACGAGGCGGCCCGCGGCGGCGTAGACGTAGCCGGCGTCCACGAACACGGCGTGGGTGGCGGGGGTGGTGGCGACTTCGGCCAGGACCCGCTGGAGGAGCTCGTTGGTGCGCTCGATACCGGCGGCCATGGCGGCCAGCACGTTGTCGTTGTCCATAGGTCCGCCATTGTCCCGTACTCGCGAGTACTTAGGCTCGGAAAAGTTTTCATTAGCGTAGGGAATGTTTTAGCGAGGGGGTTCGTTGACTACTCATGGACAGTGCGACGAAGGGAGAAGCACCATGCGCTTCGAGATCATGCGACTCGACGACCGGAACGGCACCGCTGTGGACAGCACAGTCGTGGACGCCGCCGCCGTCAACAAGATCGTCCAACAGGCCGCGGCCATCGGCCAGCGGATCTACATCCGACCGGCGATCTGAGACAGCATTCGACGACGGCGCCCCTGTACGCACGACGTACAGGGGCGCTTCTGCGTCCGGTGGGCGATGCGGGGGCCGTCCGGGTCAGCCCTCGCCGTGCACGAACCCCAGCACGCCGTTGGCCACCTGCTGAACGGCGATGGCCGAGAGCAGCATCCCGGACAGCCGGGTCACCAGCACCACACCGCCCTCCTTGATGAGCCGGATGATCGCCAGCGAGTAGCGCATGACCAGCCACAGCACGACGTGCATGGCGGCGATCGCCAGCCACACCGACGCCTGCTGGCCGAAGCCGTGGGCGTTCTGCACCGCCAGGATCACGGTCACGATCGCACCGGGCCCGGCGAGCAGCGGCATCCCCAGCGGCACCAGCGCGACGTTCACGTCCTTGGTCTGGGTCGGCTCGTCCATCTTGCCGGTGAGCAGGTCGAGCGCGATGAGCAGCAGCAGCAGACCACCGGCGATCCGCAGCGCGGGGACCGAGACATGCAGGTAGTCGAGGATCTGATGGCCGAAGAGGCCGAAGACGGTGATGACGCCGAAGGCGACGGAGGCCGCCTGCCAGGCCATCCGGCGCTGCACCTTGGTGGCGCGGCCGGAGGTCAGCGCGAGGAAGATCGGGGTGATCCCGGGCGGGTCCATGATCACGAAGAGCGTGACAAAGACCGACCCGAAGAGGGTGACGTCGAGCATTTCAGTGGGGGCTTTCCGCGGTGGGCCGGCAAAACGGGCGGGGCGCCGGCGCCTGAGGCCAGGGCATCAGGACACACGGCAGGAACGAGCGGCGGGGAGGCGGCGGGACGCCGGGCGTCGGGGCCGCCGGGGGGCGGGAGAAGCGCTAGACGGCGCTGATCGGGACCGCGCCGGTCGCCCTGCGCGCGATCTCCCGGTACACCTCGGGGTCGGTGACGCACTCCCCGAGCCGACAGGCCTTGCGGCTGCCGTGGTAGTCGCTGGAGCCGGTGGCGAGCAGCCCCGCCTCGGCGGCGAAGCCGCGCAGCCGGGCCCGGGTGGCTTCGTCGTGGTCCATGTGGTCCACCTCGATGCCGTCGAGTCCGGCCGCCGCCAGAGCGGCTATGACGCTCTCCGGAACGGTCTCGCCGCGCTTGTGGGCGCCCGGGTGCGCGAAGACGGTGACCCCGCCGGCCGCCTTGACCAGGCGTACGGCGTCGAAGGGGTCGAATTCGTGCTTCCCGACGTACGCGCGGCCGTCGTTGGCCAGCCACTGGTCGGTGAACGCGTCGGAGACGCTGTCCACGACGCCGAGGTCGACGAGCGCGGTCGCGATGTGCGGCCGGCCGACGGAGCCGTCACCGGCGATCGCGGCGACCTGCTCCCAGGTGACGGGGACGCCGAGCTCCTGGAGCTTGCCGACCATGGCCCGCGCGCGCGGCACCCGGTCGTCCCGTACGAGCTCGCGCTCCCGGAACAGCTCGGGCTCGGCGGGGTCGAAGAGGTACGCCAGCATGTGCATGCTGATGCCGTCGACCTTGCAGGACAGCTCCGCGCCGGTCACCAGCGTCAGCGGCGACCCGAGGTCGTACAGCGCCTTGGCGGCCTCGTCATGGCCGCCGACCGTGTCGTGGTCGGTGATCGCCACGACGTCGAGACCCGCGGCGGCGGCGTTGCGCACCAGCTCGGCGGGGGTGTCCGTACCGTCCGAGGCCGTGGAGTGGGTGTGCAGGTCGATGCGCACGGCACGGCTCCCAACGGCGATAGGCGGTATACGGCACAGGCTTTCGGAAAATAAGGATAGCGGGCCGGAGAACCTGCGAATCTCAGGAGAGCAGCCGGGGAGAGAGCGCACCGCACGACAGCAGGTCGACTTCCGCCCCCGCGTCCCGCAGATCGGTGAGCACCAGCTCGTCGTACATCATCAGCCCGGACTGCTCGGGCCACACGATCGCCCAGAGCCACAGCCCGAGCGCCTCGCCCGCGAAGACCGCCCGGTCGCCGGGTGCGTCCTTCACATGCCACAGCGGGGTGGGCCGGCCCGCGGCCAGCACCTTGGTGTGCGGGGACTGGTCCACACACATCGAGGGGCCTGGATCGGGTCCCTGGATGCCCGCGTAGCGCGCCCCCAGCCCCACACCCAGCTCCTCGGCGATCAGCAGCAGCTCACCGGGACCGCCGAGCGGCCCGGGACCGGAGCAGGCCACGGCGGTCGCCCGCCCGCCGCTGCGGTCGTCGCCCGCGGAGGCCACCCCGGAGAAGAGCCAGCCGACCGGCAGCGGCCAGGGCATCCACACCGGTACCTTCGCGCGATGGACCACCACCCCGAGCGCCTCGACGCTCGGCGGGACGACCGGCTGGAGCGGATACACGGTCCCGTGCACGCCGCACTGCCAGGCATCGGCGAAGAGGCCGGGCGCTCGCACCCGGCCACCACACTTCGGGCAACTGGGTTCGCCCCTCATAGAGCCCAACGGTCCTCCCGCGACGTGCCCGCGTCAAGGACGATCACCCGTCCGGCGTCGAGAGATCAGCCGTACGCACGGCGGGACGGGCTCCAGGGGCGGGACTTGTGGGGACGGGACGTGCGGCGGGACGTACGGCGGGCGGGTCCGGACGCGGCCGCCGGGTCAGTCGCTGAGCGGTACCGACGCCCGCAGCGGGTCGCGCAGATCCGTGCCGTACTTCAGCCAGCGCTCCTGCAGCGCGGCGCCGCCGTGGACACGCTTCCAGGCCGCCTCGTTCTGTGTCATGGGGAGCACGGGGAAGAAGCGGACCGGATCCAGCGGTTCGTCCAGGCCGAGATCCTCGACCAGTCCGCCCGGCTCCGCGACCAGCACGGCGGAGAACGGCGCGCCGGTCCAGAGCGGTCCGCCGACGTCCAGCGAGGCGCCGGGAGCCACCACGACGCCCTCGACCTGGGGCGAGGCGGCGAGCACGGCGAGCGGCCGCAGCACCTGGTCCACGGGGGCGAGCCCGGCCCGTACGGACAGCACCAGTTCGGCGCGCGGGCCGCGCAGCGGGTCGGCGACGGTGGCGAGGGGATCGCTCATCGGCTGCCGCGACATGCCGAGCGTCGCGTAGCGCAGCACATCGCCGTCGACGAAGCGCAGCACCTCGATGCGGTCGGTGCCGAGGAAGGTCACCGCCGCCCTGCTGTGCCGCTCACCGAAAGCCGAGTGCAGTCGCGCCTCGACCAGCTGAAGAAGATCGCCCATACCGCGGAGCATAGGTCCGCCGTGCCCGCGACAGGTAGGGGAACCGTATCGAACGGGCAAAGCCGGGCAGGAGCGCTCCAGGCGCTTGCTAAGGTGGGGCGTTGGCCGCCGTGAAGTCCGGCGCAGCCATGGGTATACGTCATCCCTCAGCGGGGATCGGCCGGAGGAGGTGGGGTTGACATGGATCATAGTCGACCTTGCAGTCCTGCCCGCTCTTCCTTCCGCCGCCTCGCCGGCTGAACCCTCGCGTTCCATACCCGGCACCGTCGCCGGGAAACACGGAAGTTCTCACTTCCCCATGGATCCGCGCCCGCCGCGGGCATCGCGCCGGAAGAGCGCCCTGAACTGCCTTGTGATCACCCTGCCTTGATCAGCATTTCAGTGCGGCTTCCGTGCCGTCGGCCAGTCCGTGAAGGAGCTTGCCATGTCGATGATCCGTGACCTGCGTGCAGTGGTCCGTCCCTCCCTGCGCAAGAGCGCCGTTTCATACGACTACGGCGCGACCCGTACGCCGAGCGCGACGAGCGCGGTCGTGGACTGCGCCGTCTACCGCGACGGCGCGCGCTGCAGCGACCACATCGACCCCGCCGTCGCGCTGGAGAAGGTGCGCACCGGCAGCCGCAGCGAGGGCTTCGTCTGGATCGGGCTGCACGAGCCCACGGAGCAGGAGTTCGCCGGCATCGCCGAGGTGTTCGGGCTGCACCCGCTGGCCGTCGAGGACGCCGTGCACGCCCACCAGCGCCCCAAGCTGGAGCGCTACGACGACATCCTGTTCACCGTCTTCAAGACCATCAGGTACGTCGAGCACACCGAACTCACCGCGACCAGCGAGGTCGTGGAGAGCGGCGAGGTCATGGTCTTCACCGGCCGGCACTTCGTCATCACCGTCCGGCACGGCGGCCACGGCTCGCTGCGCGCGCTGCGGCACCGGCTGGAGGAGGACCCCGAGCTGCTCGCCAAGGGCCCCTCGGCCGTGCTCCACGCCATCGCCGACCAGGTCGTCGACGACTACCTCGCCGTCACCGAGGCGGTGCAGGACGACATCGACGACGTGGAGATCGACGTCTTCTCCGCCGCGCAGGGCAAGTCCGCGCGCGGTGGCGACGCCGGCCGGATCTATCAGCTCAAGCGCGAGGTGCTGGAGTTCAAGCGGGCCGTCTCACCGCTGCTGCGGCCGATGCAGCTGCTCAGTGAGCGGCCGATGCGGCTGATCGACCCGGAGATCCAGAAGTACTTCCGCGATGTCGCCGACCACGTGGCGCGGGTCCACGAGCAGGTGGTGGGCTTCGACGACCTGCTCAACTCGATCCTGCAGGCGAACCTGGCGCAGGCGACCGTCGCGCAGAACGAGGACATGCGCAAGATCACCGCATGGGCGGCGATCCTCGCCGTCCCGACGATGATCACCGGTGTGTACGGCATGAACTTCGACCACATGCCGGAGCTGCACTGGCGCTACGGGTACCCGATGGTGCTGTGCGCGACAGTCGCCATCTGTTTCAGCATCCACCGTGGATTCCGGCGTAACGGCTGGCTGTAGCGCGGTCGGCGGCGGTGGTGGTCAGGCTCCGCCGGGCGTCGCCGGAAGGTCCGCCGGCACCGGACCGGCCTTCCGGTCCGCCAGGATCACCAGGGCCAGGCCGGCGAGGATCACCCCGAGGGCCGGGTAGGCCATCGCCGGCGGCGTCTGGCCCAGCCAGAGCGCCGCGATGAGGGCCGCGCCCGGTGTCTCCAGCAGGATCGCGGTCGAGGTGGTGGACGGGCCGAGCCCGTGCACCACCCGGTTCAGCAGCGAGTGGCCCAGCAACTGGGCGGCGACGGTGAGCGCGACGAGCTTCAGCCAGGTCTCCCCGCTGTACCCGCCCAGCGAGGCGCCGGAGACCAGGCACGCGACGAGCAGCGCGGCCGCCGTCGTCGAATAGCAGATGTAGGTGTACGCGGTGGTGCTGGCGGTCCTGCGGACCTCGGCGCCCAGCAGGACGTACGCGGCCGCCGCGATGCCCCCGCCCAGCGCGAGCGCGTCGCCGCCCAGCGCGCGGGTGTCGGTCGACATGTCGATGCCGGTCAGGATGATGACGCCGACCACGGCCAGCAGGGTGCCCGCCCACACCATGCGGGGCGGCCGGTGGCCGCGTATCCGCAGGATGATCGTGGTCCAGATCGGGGTCGTGGTGCACAGCGCGGTCGAGGTCGCGACCGACGTCATCGACAGGCTCGGCAGCCACAGGCCGAAGTGCAGTGCGAGCGTCGCGCCCGCCGCCACCGACAGCAGCAGCGAGCGGCGGCCCATCCGGCGCAGCTCGCCGAGGTTGCGGCGCAGCACGAACGGGGTGAGCACCCCGACCGCCATGGCGTTCCGCCAGAACGCGATGGCCAGCGCCGGGGCGGCGGTCGCCGCGATCAGCGGCGCGGAGAACGAGACGCCGGCGATGGCGACGGCCAGCAGCGTCAGGTCCAGCGGCCGGTGCGCGACCGCTGCCGCGGGGGGCACGGCGACAGGCGGGGCGACGGTGCGCGGCTCGGCGGACACGGGTTCTCCTCGGTCGGTCCAGGGTCTTCGACCAGCGTAAGGGCCGTGACAAGACCATGCTCCTGTCGTCCAGCGCTTGGACCCGCCTGGAGCGCCGCAGGGAACGCCGTGGAGCACGCCGCGGGGCAGGGCGCACCGAATAAGGTGAGCCCCATGACGGAAACCGCCGAACAGACCGCCCTCGTCGAGGAGGCCACCAAGAAGTCCGGCCTGGTCTGGGTCCAGGCCCCGACCGGCCGCTCGCCGCAGGCGGTGTGGCACGCCTGGGTGGACGGCGCGATGTGCGTGGTCGGCGGCGGCCCCGGGGAGCAGCCGCTCGGCGGACTGACCGACGGCGGCACCGCGGTCGTGACGGTGCGCAGCAAGGACAAGGGCGGCCGGCTGGTCGCGTGGCCCGCCACCGTCGCCGCGCTCGTCCCCGACAGCGCCGGGTGGACCGCCGCCGTCGAGGAGCTCAAGGGCAAGCGGCTGAACGCACCGGACGCCGAGACGATGACCGAGCGCTGGGCGCGTGAGTGCCAGGTGCTGCGGCTCGTCCCGTCGGGACCGCCGGGCGAGCAGCCCGGCACCATGCCGGACGGCTCGGGTGCGGCCGTTCCCGTTCCGTCGCCCGCCACGACCCGGCAGCCGATGCCGGAGGCGCTGCCGCGGCTGCTGGCCCGCCGTAAGAAGCGCGCCTGACGGTCGCGCCTGACGGAGGCCCGACGGTACGGCCGGGGCGGTGTCAGCCGCCCGAGGTGCCCGTCACGGACTTGCCGTAGTCGACGACATGGGCGGCGTCCGGCGCCGCGAGGGCGAAGTCCTTGCCCCAGTCGGCCATCGTGAGGGTGCCGGAACCGCCGGCGCGCTCGTACCGCAGCGGGTACGGGCTGCCCTCCAGGGACACGTCGAGGGTGCCGCCTCCCCCGCCGTCCGCGGCGAGGGCGATGGTGCGGGTGCCGTTGACCTTGCGGTGGTCGCCGGTGGACAGCTCGCCGTTGAGCGCGAAGAGCGCGTCGAGCAGCACCTTCTTATCCGTGAAGCCGCTGAACTGCTGGTAGGCGGGGTCGCCGGCCGGCACCTTGACGTACTTGTCCTTCAGTTTCGCCGCGGCGGCCTGGCTGTTCTTGTCGGAGCCCGCGTCGCCGTAGAAGTCGGCGCCCGCCTTCAGATACAGGTCGTCGTCGACCCGCAGCAGCTGGAACGTGCTGCTCTGCGTCGAGACGTCGCCGACCCCGCCGTTGCCGCGCAGCCGCATGTCGAGCTTGTACGTCTTGCCCTTGCTGACCACGGTGCCGGACAGCCGTACGGTCTGCGCCGCCGCGGCGGCGTCGCGGGCCCGCTGCTCGATCGTCTTGGGGGGCAGTTTGGCGACCCCGTTCGTTCCGGCGTCCGGGTCGCCGCAGCCGGCGAGGGTCAGTCCGGCGCACAGCGCCCCGACGAGAACAGCGGATCGGCGGCCGGGAAACACGTGTTCTCTTCCTCCAGCGGCAGGGGAACGGTGGTGGGGAGCCCCGAAGCTACCGCAGCGTACAGCTCCCTGCCGAGACCCGGACCGAACCATTCCATGGGCGACCGGAAGCCTGTGGCCTGCCCGGGGCGCACCCACGGCCCGCCCACGGCCTCCCGCCGCCTCCCCCGCGGAGCGGCGCCGTGCGGCAGCCAAGATCCCAGCGGGTTAGCCTGACAGCGACGAACCGTGACCCGCACGACGCCAGGAGGCACCGCATGGCCGCAGGTGCCCCGCGTGTGTTCATCTCCCACATCTCAGGTGTCGCGGTCTTCGACCCGGGCGGCGACCAGGTCGGCCGGGTGCGGGATCTCGTGGTCATGCTGCGGGTCGGCGGGAAGCCGCCGCGGGTGCTCGGGCTGGTCGTCGAGGTGGTCAGCCGGCGGCGGATCTTCCTGCCGATGACCCGGGTGACCGGCGTCGAGTCCGGCCAGGTGATCACCACCGGCGTCGTCAACATGCGGCGTTTCGAGCAGCGGCCGACCGAGACCCTGGTCCTCGGCGAACTGCTCGACCGGCGGGTCAGGATCGTCGCGACCGGCGAGGAGGTGACGGTGCTGGACATCTCGATGGTGCAGCTGCCGGCCCGCCGCGACTGGGAGATCGACAAGGTCTTCGTCCGCCGCGGCAAGGGCGGCGCGCTGCGCAGGCGCGGCGAGACGCTCACCCTGGACTGGTCCGCCGTGTCCGGCTTCTCGCTGGAGGAGCACGGACAGGGCGCCGAGAACCTGCTCGCCACGTTCGAGCGGCTGCGCCCCGCCGACCTCGCGAACGTCCTGCACCACCTGTCGCCCAAGCGCCGCGGTGAGGTCGCCGCCGCCCTGGACGACGACCGGCTCGCCGACGTCCTGGAGGAGCTGCCGGACGACGACCAGGTGGAGATCCTCGGCAAGCTCAAGGAGGAGCGCGCGGCCGACGTCCTGGAGGCGATGGACCCGGACGACGCGGCCGACCTGCTCTCCGAGCTGCCCGAGGTCGACCAGGAGCGCCTGCTCACGCTGATGCAGCCGCAGGACGCGGCCGACGTGCGCCGGCTGCTCTCCTACGAGGAGCGCACGGCCGGCGGTCTGATGACCACCGAGCCCATCGTGCTGCGGCCCGACGCGACGATCGCGGACGCGCTCGCACGGGTCCGCAACCCCGACCTGTCCCCCGCGCTCGCCGCCCAGGTCTATGTCTGCCGGCCGCCCGACGAGACCCCGACCGGCAAGTACCTGGGCCTGGTGCACTTCCAGCGGCTGCTGCGCGACCCGCCCTTCACCCTGGTCGGCTCGATCGTCGACACCGACCTGCTGCCGCTGCCGCCCGGCACCCCGCTGTCCGCGGTGACCAGCTACCTGGCCACGTACAACCTGATCTCGGCGCCCGTCGTGGACGAGAGCGGATCGCTGCTCGGCGCGGTGACGGTCGACGACGTGCTGGACCACCTGCTGCCCGACGACTGGCGCGAGACCGATCTGCACGGCGCGGCCGGCGCGTACCACGTCGGTGAGACCCGCCCGGACGAGAACAGGCCCGCCGATGCCCGCTGACGTGGAGCGCGAGCGCGCGAAGACACCGGGCGGCTCCACCGCGGCGCCGCGGCACCGGGTACGCCTGGACCAGCCCCGCCCGACCCGGCGGCGGCTGCTGCCGGCCTACGACCCGGAGGAGTTCGGCCGGTTCTCGGAGCGGATCGCACGCTTCCTGGGCACCGGGCGCTTCATCGTCTGGATGACGGTCCTCATCATCCTGTGGGTGCTGTGGAACGTCTTCGCCCCGGACTCGATGCGCTGGGACCAGTACCCGTTCATCTTCCTGACGCTGATGCTCTCGCTCCAGGCGTCGTACGCGGCGCCGCTGATCCTGCTCGCGCAGAACCGCCAGGACGACCGCGACCGCGTCACCCACGAGCAGGACCGCAAACAGAACGAACGCAGCATCGCCGACACCGAGTACCTGACGCGGGAGGTGGCGTCGCTGCGGATGAACCTCGGGGAGGTCGCCACCCGCGACTGGATCCGTTCCGAGCTCCAGGATCTGCTGAAGGAACTGGAAGAGCGGCGTGACGAAGGCGACGCCGGAACCGACCGGTGAGCGCCGTACCATCGACCGTATGGCTACCGACATTCACGGATCCGCTCCGACCGCCGACGCCGTGCGCGCGGCGCTCGCGACGGTGAACGACCCGGAGATCCACAAGCCGATCACTGATCTCGGCATGGTCAAATCCGTGGACATCGCGGACGACGGCACCGTGAAGGTCGCCGTCTATCTGACGGTGTCGGGCTGCCCGATGCGCGAGACCATCACCACGAACGTCACCACGGCCGTCGAAGGGGTACCGGGCGTCACCGGTGTCACCGTCGAGCTCGACGTCATGAGCGACGAGCAGCGCAAGGAGCTGGCCGGCAACCTGCGCGGCGGCACCGCCGAGCGCGAGGTGCCCTTCGCCCAGCCCGGCTCGCTGACCCGGGTCTACGCGGTCGCCTCCGGCAAGGGCGGCGTCGGCAAGTCCTCGGTGACGGTGAACCTGGCGGCGGCGATGGCCGCCGACGGCCTCAAGGTCGGCGTCGTGGACGCGGACATCTACGGCCACTCGGTACCGCGCATGCTCGGTGTCGAGGGCCGGCCGACGCAGGTCGAGAACATGATCATGCCGCCGTCGTCGCACGGTGTGAAGGTCATCTCGATCGGCATGTTCACCCCGGGCAACGCGCCCGTGGTGTGGCGCGGACCGATGCTGCACCGTGCGCTGCAGCAGTTCCTCGCCGATGTGTACTGGGGCGACCTGGACGTCCTGCTGCTGGACCTGCCGCCGGGCACCGGCGACATCGCGATCTCCGTCGCGCAGCTGGTCCCGAACGCCGAGATCCTCGTGGTGACGACGCCTCAGCAGGCGGCGGCCGAGGTCGCGGAGCGCGCCGGGTCCATCGCGGTGCAGACCCATCAGAAGATCGTCGGCGTCGTGGAGAACATGTCCGGGATGCCGTGCCCGCACTGCGACGAGATCGTCGACGTGTTCGGCAGCGGCGGCGGCGAGCGGGTCGCCGAGGGGCTGACCAGGACCACGGGCGCGACGGTGCCGGTGCTGGGCCAGATCCCGATCGACGTGCGGCTGCGCGAGGGCGGCGACGACGGCCGTCCGGTCGTCCTGAGCCACCCGGACTCCGCCGCGGCGCTCGCCCTCAAGGCGATCGCGGGCAAGCTCGGCGGTCGGGCCCGCGGCCTGGCCGGCATGTCGCTGGGGATCACCCCGCGCAACAAGTTCTGACCACAGGACGGTGCCCCCGGCCGCACCGCGGTCGGGGGCACCGTCCTGCCGGAGCTCAGCCGTCGTACGAGGTGATGTCCTTCACCACGGCCAGCCCCAGCCCGTAGGCGCTCATGCCGCGCCCGTACGCGCCCAGGTGGGCACCGCGCGCGGAGCCCGCCATGACCCAGCCGTACTCGGACTCCCGGTAGTGGAAGGTGGTGGGCTCGCCGTCCACCGGGAGCGTCAGGGTCGACCAGTGGGGGCCGGCCAGATCGTCGGCGAGATCCCAGGCGGTCGCGATCTGCTGATCGAGCCAGTCCTGGCGCAGTGCCCGTTCCATGTGGGTGGGCCAGGTGCAGGACAGCAGGCCGGAGCCCGCCAGCCAGGCCGCCGAGGACACCGAGGTGGCCTCGAGTACGCCGGTGCCGTCCGAGCTGCGCCGGCCAGGACGCCGGGCCACCGTCACGACCACGGCGAACCGCTGGGCCTGAGGGTCGGTGGTCTCCGCCTTGATGGACGGTTCGTCGCCATGCCCTATCGAGCCGTGCTCCACGGTTCCGTCCGCGCTGGTGCCGACCGCGGTCAGCCAGCGGCGTCCGGTGAACGCCTCGTCCAGCCCGTACCACGGAAAGTCGGCCATCAAGTAGCCGTCGACCGCTCGATCCGCTGTGCCGGTCTTCGTCTCCATCGGGGTGGCGCCTCCTCCATGCCCTTTTGGGCTCCGCCATCTTGCCGGACCGGAGCCGGGCCCGGAGGCCAAAACGGCGCACGGTGATGGCGGACACATGGAGAATAGCCACCCCAAGGGGTGGAACGGGACAAACTGGTTGACTCAGGTCGCGTCGGAATCGAACGGCGGGGGCTCGTCCTTGTCCAGCGTCTCGCGCTTGCGGAGCCGGTCCGGGGTGCTCGTGGCGGCACCCGCGGCGCCGGCGGCGGCCGCGGCCGTGGTGTCGGTGCCGTTCACGGCATCCGTGACCTCGGCCATCTCCTTGCGGAAGTCGAAGCCGTTGCGCAGGTCCTGCAGACCGAGCTCTTCGTTCTCCAGGATGTTCTTCCGGATGTACGTCTTCGGGTTCAGGTCCTCGAACTCGAAGTCCTTGAACTCGGGCCCCAGCTCCTTGCGGATGTCCTCCTTGGCGCTGTCCGAGAAGGCCCGCACCTTTCGGATGAACGCCATCGCGTCCTGGATGACCTTCGGCAGCTTGTCCGGGCCGAAGACGAGCACCGCAAGGATGACCAGCGCGATCATCTCCATCGGGCCTATGTCGAAGAACACCTTGCAGCTCCTTGGGACGTCCACAGCCGGGTGGGCAGGGTCCGGGTCGACTTACCGTACCTGGCCGCGCGGGCAGCGCGGGAGTGCCTTGGGCCAACACTACGTCGACACCGGGTAAAGGGTCAGTCCCCGGTGGCCGAACCCAAGGTCAGCTCGACAGTACGCTCCGATCCGGCCCGCACCAGCGTGAGTGCGAGGCGGTCACCCGGTCGGTGGCTGCGGATTTTGACGATCAGCTCCTCGCCGCGGTGCACCCGCTCGCCGTCGACCGCCGTGATGACGTCACCGGCCTCGATGCCGGCCTGGTCGCCGGGACCGCCGGGGGTCACCGCGGTGGTGCCCGCCTTCCCGCCGACCCGGGCGCCGTCCCCCTCGTAGGTCATGTCGACGGTCACCCCGATCACCGGATGGGTGGCCTTGCCGGTGTTGATCAGTTCCTCGGCGACCCGCTTCGCCTGGTTGGCCGGGATCGCGAAACCGAGGCCGATGCTGCCGCCCTGGCTGCCGGCCGGACTGCCGTCGTCGGCCGCCCGGATCGCGCTGTTGATCCCGATCACCCTCCCCTGCCCGTCGACGAGCGGGCCCCCGGAGTTGCCGGGGTTGATGGGTGCGTCGGTCTGCAGCGCGTCCACATAGCTGACGTCGGTGCCGTCGGTGGCGCCGCCGGCCGTGATCGGCCTGCGGGTGGCGCTGATGATGCCCGAGGTGACGGTGCCTTCGAGCCCGTACGGGGCGCCGATGGCGACCACCGGATCGCCGACCCGCACCGAGTCGGAGTTTCCGAGGGTGAGCGGCCGCAGCCCGGACACCCCGCTGACCTCGATGACGGCGAGGTCGTAGCCGCTGTCCACCCCGACCACCTTCGCCTTGCTCCGCTGGCCGCCGTTGAAGGTGACCTGGATGTCGGCGCCCTTGCCGGCGGCGCCGACCACATGGTTGTTGGTGAGGATGTGGCCCTTGGCGTCCAGCACGAACCCGGTGCCGGTGTCCTCGCCCGCGGCGCCCTTCACATGGATGTAGACGACGCCCGGCAGCGTCCTGGCCGCGATCCCCGCGACACTGTCGCTCGCCCGGTCGGCGCTGCCCTCGGAGACCTGGGGCAGTGTCACCTGATCGCCGTCCTGGGCACTGTGCCGTTCGGCGTAGACGCCGGCCGCTCCGCCGATCCCGCCGGCCAGCAGCGCCACCAGCGCGGCGCCCGCGATCAGCGGGACCGCCCGTCGGCGACGGGAGCGTGACGGGGTGCCGGGACCCTGCCAGGGAGCAGGCTCCGAGGCGCCGCCGGACATCCGGTTGAGCAGGTAAGGGTCAGGGAACGCCTCGTCCGGGGCGAGTCCTGTCGCCCCCGCGCCGTCCGCGCCGGGCACCGGGCCCGACGGGCGACTCCACCACTGCGGCCGGTCCGCCTCATCGCTCATTCCTCGAGCCTGCGGGCGCTAGGCGGAAGTCCGCAACTGCCACACGGCCGGATGGCCTCAGCCGGGCGGGTCAGCGGTGTGCGGCAGGTCCTGGAGTGGCCGCCGGGGTCAGCGAGGCGGTCGGTGCGGGCTTGGTGACCGGCACGGACGCCATCAGCGGACGGGTCACCGAGGCCGGCGTGACGCTCGCCATCGGGGGATGCCGCAGATAGCGGTCCTCCGCCGAGTTCACCAGGTCGCTGCGCAGCGGCTGGAGGTCGGAGACCGAGTTGACGCCGCTGAGCGGGGCGACCGCGGGGCCCTGTTCCTCGGGACGCGGGGCGCCACTGTCGATCGCCGCGTCCATCGGGAGCGCACCGCCGAGCGCGATGGCCGCCATCGAGAACGCGCCGGCCGCCGCGAAGGCGAACCGCCGGCCGCGCGAGGCCGAACCGGGCGAGGACGCCGAACGCTCGACCTCATGGATCCGGAAGCCGCGGGACCGCACATCGGTCGGTGCGGCGAGATCGGGACCCGGGGACAGGAAGGAGAACTCCTCCGCCGTGCTCTGCCCGAAGACGTCAGCGCTGAAGAGGCCGCCGTCGAACGGGCCTCTTCCCTCGTCGTCACCACCACCCGGCAGTCCCTGGAGCCGGGCCAGCAGGCCCGCGGACAGGGTCGGCGGCGCCGTGGTCGCCACGACGTTCTTCAGCCGGCGCTGCTCATCGGCGGCTGTCTTGCACTGGGGACACGTCACCAGATGCGCGAGCACCCGGTCCCGGGTGTCGTCGGGCAGCTCGCCGTCGACGAACGCGGCGAGACGATCGCCGAGATGCTGCTCGGCAGATGCGACGTGTTGCTGGCCGGTACCGCTACTGCTCACGCTCTCCCGCCCTCCAGGCCCGGTTTCGGTACGGCGGCGGCCAGCGCGCGACCCGGTCGGGCCGCGGGGGAACGGTGCTCAAGAGCCTTGCGCAGGTGGGAACGGCCGCGGTGGATCCGGCTCCGGACCGTGCCGAGCTTCACGCCGAGGGTGGCGGCGATCTCCTCGTACGACAGCCCCTCGATGTCACAGAGCACGACGGCGGCGCGGAACTCCGGTGCGAGGGTGTCCAGCGCCTGCTGGACGTCCGCGTCGAAGTGCGTGTCGTTGAAGTGCTGTGCGGGGGACGGCTCACGGCTCGGGAGCCGCTCCGCCGCGTCGTCGCCGAGCGCGTCGAACCTGATCCGCTGACGTCTCCGCACCATGTCCAGGAAGAGATTGGTGGTGATGCGGTGCAGCCAGCCCTCGAAGGTGCCAGGCGTGTACGTGGACAGGGAACGGAAGACACGGACGAAGACTTCTTGGGTGAGGTCCTCGGCATCGTGCTGGTTGCCCGTCAGGCGGTACGCCAGGCGGTAGACGCGGGCACTGTGCGTGCTGACGATCTCCTCCCAGGAAGGAGGCGTCCACGCCTGGTTCTCCCCGTCGGTGGCGAAGGTCGCGTTGGCGGGTACGTCGTTGCGTGAACGGTCAGCAGTGTTGGTCACGGATTTCGGCTGTCCGGAAGACCTGAGAATATGCCGGAGCACTCCCCGATCACCGGCCGCAGCCGCACCTCCCCTGTCGGCTCTGGTGGTCTCCAGTAGAGCCACTACCATATCCACCTCGCCCGTTAGCTCCGGATAAGTGCGCTGTCTCGCCGGGGACCTGGTCCGGACGGCTATACGGGAGGTACTTCCCCCGCACCGCACGTTCTCGGTCCCGCCCTACTAACGCGTAGTCCCATCAGCAGGTTCCCGGCTCGGGGGTCCCACCCAGCGGCAGCTGGGGGAGGATACAGTCGCCGGGCGGGCCGCAACACCGACGGGGACAGGGAGAGGGCCATTACCGGCAACCGGCAGGCGAGCTGGGCGTTCGCCGACGCCTTCGTCGCCGAAGACGACGCGCTGATACGAGCCCGGCGGCGCGCCCACGAGTCCGGTCTGCGCCCTGTGTCCCCCGGAACCGGCGCGACGCTGCGGCTGCTCGCCGCCGCCTCCGACGCCAAGGCCGTCGTCGAGATCGGCACCGGCACCGGTGTGTCCGGCATCCATCTGCTGCTCGGGATGCGGCCGGACGGCGTGCTGACCACCGTCGATTCCGAACCCGACCGCCAGCAACTGGCCCGCGAGGCCTACCGCGACGCCGGCTTCGCCGCCAACCGCGCCCGGTTCATCCCCGGCCGCGCGCTGGAGGTCCTGCCGCGGCTGGCGGACGGCGGGTACGACCTCGTCTTCTGCGACGGTGACCGGCTGGAGTACCTGGACTACCTCGGCGAATCGTTGCGCCTGCTGCGTCCGGGCGGACTGGTCTGCTTCGAGGGGACCTTCGCCCAGGGCCGCACGCTGGACGCGGCCCACCAGGACATCGAGGCCGTGCGGCTGCGCGAGCTGATGCGCGCGGTCCGCGAGAGCAAGGCGTTCGCGCCGGTTCTGCTGCCCACCGACGACGGGCTGCTGTGCGCGGTCCGCCGGGGCGCGTAGCCGGCCCCTGGATACGGCAGCGGCCCCGGTTCCGGACCTGGAACGGTCAGGAATCGGGGCCGTGACGTTTATTGGGAACGCGCTCGTGTCAGGCGATGGCCTTCTTCAGCGCGTCGCCGAGGGCATCCGCCTCGTCAGGAGTCAGCTCGACAACAAGCCGTCCGCCGCCCTCGAGCGGAACGCGCATGATGATGCTCCGCCCCTCCTTGGTGACCTCGAGCGGGCCATCACCCGTCCGCGGCTTCATGGCCGCCATGCTCGTTCCCCTTCCTGAAACCAGCTCGGACTCGAACACATTGGTTCTCGACCATTATCCCGCATGTGCCGACCCGATGACCAACATCGGTTCCCATCCGTTCGAGAAACCCCTCCCACAAAACCGGCCAATTCGGTGATCGGACTGCGATACTTCGCCGCCGCACTCCCGTTCCGTGCCGCATTCGCCCCGTTGAATGTTTGACGTACGTCACATGTTCGCCTGTGGCGATCTCCGGCATGCTGGCCAGGACCGGAGCCGCGACGAAGGGGATCATCCATGTCCGACAGCGTGCTGTACGAGGTGAGCGACGGGCTCGCGACCATCACCTTGAACCGTCCCGATGCCATGAACGCCCTGAACGTCGAGACCAAGGTGGCGCTCCGCGAGGCCGTCCGCGGCGCGGCGGCGGATTCCCAGGTCAGGGCCGTTCTGCTGACCGGAACCGGGCGCGCCTTCTGCGTCGGACAGGACCTCAAGGAGCATGTCGGCCTGCTGATGGAGGACCGCGAGTCCGGCACGGGCGCCACGATGTCGACCGTCCGGGAGCACTACAACCCCATCGTCACCGCCCTCGCGACGATGCCGAAGCCGGTGGTCGCGGGAATCAACGGGGTCGCCGCGGGCGCCGGGGCGGGCCTGGCGTTCGCCTCGGACTACCGGGTGGTCGCCGACACCGCGAGTTTCAACACGTCCTTCGCGGGGTGGCACTGACCGCGGACTCGGGCGCGTCGTGGACCCTCCCCCGGCTGATCGGCCACGGCCGCGCCGCGGACCTGCTGCTCTTCCCCCGCAAGGTGACCGCTCAGGAGGCCCTGGAGCTCGGTATCGCCAACAAGGTCGTCCCGGCCGCGGACCTGGCTGCCGAGGCCCTGGCGGTGGCACGGAGCCTCGCGGCGGGCCCGACGGTGGCCTACGCGGCGATCAAGGCGTCGCTGGCGTACGGGACGGACCACTCGCTCCTGGAGACGCTGGAGAAGGAGGACGAGCTCCAGACGGTCGCGGGCGCGTCGGAGGACCACCGGATCGCCGTGGAGGCGTTCCTCAAGAAGGAGCCGCCGCGCTACCTGGGCCGGTAGCGGCGCCACGGGTCTACGACCTGGCGGTGCGCACGTGGCAGCCGGCCAGGTGGTCGTCGACCAGGCCGCAGGCCTGCATCATCGCGTAGGCCGTGGTCGGCCCGACGAAGCGGAAGCCCTGCTTCTTGAGGTCCTTGGCCAGCGCCACCGACTCGGGCGTGGTCGCCGGTACGTCGTCGAGCGTGCGCGGCACCGGCCGGCCCGCCGGGTCCGGCGCGTGCGACCAGATCAGCTCGTCGAGGCCGCCGGCGCCCAGCCCGGCGGCCACGTGGGCGTTGGCGAGGGACGCGTCGATCTTGGCGCGGTTGCGGATGATGCCGGGGTCGGCGAGCAGCCTTTCCCGGTCCTCGTCGGTGAACGCCGCGACCGCCTTGATGGAGAAGTCCGCGAAGGCGGCGCGGAAGCCCTCGCGGCGGCGCAGGATCGTGATCCAGGAGAGCCCGGACTGGAACGCCTCCAGGCACAGCCGCTCGTAGAGCGCGTCGTCGCCGTGCACCGGGCGGCCCCACTCGCCGTCGTGGTACGCCACGTACTCGGGCGCCGACAGCCCCCAGGGGCAGCGGGCCAGGCCGTCCTCGCCGGTGACCGTGCCGCGCTCAGTCATGGGGGTGGTCCTCCGGCTCCTTGCGGAGCGAGGGCGGGGTGTCCAGCAGCGCCGGGGTGGCCAGGGCGGTCGCCTGGGCGCCGGCCAGGGCCGACTCCAGGTCCGCGATGCGCGCGTCCCGTTCGGCCAGCTCCGCCGCGAGGCGGTCCAGCACCTCGTCCGCGTCGAGCATCCGGTAGCCGCGCACGGCGACCGGCAGCCGCAGCCCGTCGATGTCGCCGCGGACCAGCGGGCGGTCGGCGGGCAGCCGGTCGTCGATCCGGTCCGGGTCCGCGTCACGGAGCGGGCCGCCGTCGCCGAGTACGGCCAGTGCGACTGCGGCGACCACCGCGACCAGCGCGATGAGCATGAACCAGAACAAGACCGTCTCCCGGGGCCGCGCGATGTGTTTGCACGATGGTGCCATGTCCGGCCCCCGCCGGGCCCTCCTGTGGGGAGTCGGCGCCCTCCTGCGGCTATCGTCGCCGTTGGGCGATCTACAGGAGGCACACGCAAATGCTGCGGCTGGGCACGCGGGAGTTCGGCGACGACGAGCTGGTCATCATGGCGATCGTGAACCGGACACCCGATTCGTTCTACGACCAGGGCGCCACGTTCACCGATGAACCGGCCCTGCTGCGCGTGGCACGGGCGGTGTCCGAGGGCGCCGCGATCATCGACATCGGCGGGGTCAAGGCCGGTCCCGGCGAGGACGTCTCGGCCGAGGAGGAGATCCGCCGCACGGTCGCCTTCGTCGCCGAGGTCCGCCGGCGGCACCCGGACGTCGTGATCAGCGTCGACACCTGGCGGCACGAGGTGGGTGAGGCGGCCTGCGAGGCGGGCGCCGATCTGCTGAACGACGCCTGGGGCGGCGTCGACCCGAAGCTGGCCGAGGTCGCCGCCCGCTACGACGTCGGGCTGGTCTGCACGCACGCCGGCGGCGTCGAGCCGCGCACCCGCCCGCACCGGACCGGGTACGAGGACGTCATGGCGGACATCCTGCGGGTCACCGTGGGCCTCGCGGAGCGGGCCGTCGGGCTCGGCGTGCGGCGCGACGCCGTCCTCATCGACCCCGGGCACGACTTCGGCAAGAACACCCGGCACTCGCTGGAGGCGACGCGGCGGCTCCCGGAGATGACGGAGACCGGGTGGCCGGTGCTGGTGTCGCTGTCGAACAAGGACTTCGTGGGCGAGACGCTCGACCGCCCGGTCAAGGAACGGCTGATCGGGACGCTGGCGACCACCGCGGTCTCGGCCTGGCTCGGGGCGCGGGTGTACCGCGTCCACGAGGTCGCCGAGACCCGTCAGGTCCTCGACATGGTGGCCTCCATCGCGGGCCACCGGCCGCCCGCGGTCGCCCGCCGCGGGCTGGCGTAGGGACCCCGGCCCGCCGGGGTCCCCTGGGCGGCCCCCGGGGGCCCGGCTCAGCCCTCGGTCTCCTTGGTGACCAGGGCCACGGCCTCGTCCACGTCGTCGGTCAGATGGAACAGCTCCAGATCGGCCGCGGAGGCCTTGCCGCCCGCGATCAGGGTGCCCCGGACCCAGTCGACGAGGCCGCTCCAGTACGCGGTGCCGAACAGGACGATCGGGAACCGGGTGACCTTCTTCGTCTGGACGAGGGTGATGGCCTCGAACAGTTCGTCCAGGGTGCCGAAGCCGCCGGGGAGCACGACGAAACCGCGCGCGTACTTCACGAACATCGTCTTGCGGACGAAGAAGTAGCGGAAGTTGACCCCGATGTCGACGTAGGGGTTGAGGCCCTGCTCGAAGGGCAGCTCGATGCCGAGCCCGACGGACACCCCGCCCGCCTCGCCCGCGCCCTTGTTGGCGGCCTCCATCGCACCGGGGCCACCGCCGGTGATCACCGCGAAGCCGGCCTCGGCCAGCGCCCGGCCGATCGCGATGCCCGCCGCGTACTCCACCGAGTCGACCGGGGTGCGGGCGGAGCCGAACACGCTGACGGCGGGGCCGAGTTCGGCCAGGGCGCCGAATCCCTCGACGAACTCGGACTGGATGCGCATGACCCGCCAGGGATCGCCGTGCACCCATTCCGAGGGGCCGCGGCTGTCCAGCAACCGCTGGTCGGTGGTGCCGGCCTGTACCTGGTCGCGCCGCCGGACCACCGGCCCGGTGTGCCGTTCCGGCCAGCCCTGTCCCGGCGGAGAAGAGCGCTCGGCCGCCTCGTTGGCCGCCGCTGCCGCCTCCTGCGCGTTGCTCGTGTCCCTGCGTGCGGTACTCATGCGAGCAGCGTACGACGCATCACGGCGCGTCAGGGCTGGCCAGCGGCACAACGCGCGGCGCCTCCAGATGACTGCTCACCCAGGTGAGCGCGTCGGGGAACATCCGTCCCCAGGTCTTCCAGTTGTGGCCGCCGGTGTCCAGCAGCATGGGGGTGACGGTCGTCGGCGCCTGGACCGCGTGCCCGAGCCAGTCGGCGAACCGCGGCGGGCTCTCGGGGTCCTGGACGCTCGACCCCACCAGGAGGTCCACGTTCGGCTTGGTGTTGTGGGCCAGCCACAGCGGTGAACGGGGGCCCTCCGCGGGGTTGTCGGGGGCCAGCGCGGCGCCCGCCACGTACCGGGAGGGGTAGTCGAGGGCGAGCCGGGCGGCGCAGTAGCCGCCGGTCGATATGCCCATCACCGCCCAGCCGCTCGGGGCGGGCAGGGTACGGAAGTTGTGCGCGACCACGTCCGGCACGTCCTGGGCGAGCCAGGTGCCGCCCTTGCCCCGGCCCGGCGCGTCGGCGCAGCCGGCCTTGGCGCCCTTGGGCGTGATCGTCGGCAGGACGAGGATGGCCGGCTCGGCCTTGCCCTCGGTGATCTGCCGCTCCATGATCTGGCCGAGCCGCATGGCGCGCAGGAAGCTGCGGGGGCTCCCGGGCAGGCCGTGCAGCACCACGATCACCGGGAAGCGGGTGTTCGCGTACTCCTTCTTGTCGTACTGCGGCGGCGTCCAGACCATGACGTCCCCCGACGCGCCGGACTTGGCGCCGAGCACGTCCGCCTTGCGGAACCCCTGCGCGTACGGGTCGAACTTCACCGTCAGCTGCGCCGGTCCCGGCGGCGGCGCCTTGTGCTTCGCGGAGGCGTTCATGCTGCCGCCCCCGCTGCCGCCGCCCAGCAGGTCGTCCCAGGAGGCGTAGAAGCCGTACTGGTTGTTCACCCCGGCCATCACCACGAAGACCGCCGTCAGCTGGCACACCACGATCATCCCGACGCGGGCGGGCAGCCGGAGCAGCCGGGGGCCCGGTACGCGCCCCCAGAGCAGCACGGCCCCCGCCACGGCCGCGACGGCCGCGACGATGAGCACCACGAAGAACAGCGGACTGGTCAGTCCCATGGAAACAGCCTTCTTCCCCCCACACGATCGGTCGCATCCGATCACACCATGGCGGGAACATCACGCGGATATCGGCCCGCGCGGTTCCCACCGGGCCGCCGCAGGGTCCTGGGCGTCAGGCGGTGAGCCAGGCCCGCAGCCGCTCCTCGGCCTCCAGGACGGCGGCCACCGACACGTTCTCCTCGCGGGTGTGGGCCAGCTTGGGATTGCCGGGGCCGTAGTTGACCGCCGGGATGCCGAGGGCGGAGAAACGGGCCACGTCGGTCCAGGATTCCTTGCCGAACGGCTCGGTTCCGATGGCCGCGACGAACGCGGCGGCGGCCGGCCGGGACAGTCCGGGCAGCGCGCCGGGCGCGCTGTCGGTGGGCACGACCTCGAATCCCTCGAAGACTTCGGTGACGTGCGCGAGCGCCTCGGCCTCGGTCTGATCGGGCGAGAACCGGTAGTTGACGATCACCGCGCACGTGTCGGGAATCACATTCCCCGCGTGCCCGCCCTCGATCATCACCGCGTTCAGACCCTCGGGGTAGACCAGCCCGTCGATCACGACCCGGCGGGGCTCGTAGGCGGCGAGCCGGGCGAGGATCGGCGCGGCCTTGTGGATGGCGTTCTCGCCGAGCCAGCTGCGTGCGGAGTGAGCGCGGCGGCCGGTGGTCTGCACCCTGACCCGCAGGGTGCCCTGGCAGCCGCCGTGCACCTGGGCGTCGGTGGGCTCCAGGAGCACCGCGAAGTCGCCGGCCAGCCACTCGGGGTGGTTCTCGACGAGCCGCTTGAGGCCGTTGAACTGGGCGGCGATCTCCTCGGCGTCGTAGAAGACGAAGGTGAGGTCGCGGTTGGGCTCGGGCAGCGTCGCGGCGAGGCGCAGCTGTACGGCGAGGCCGGACTTCATGTCGGTGGTGCCGCAGCCCCACAGCAGGCCGTCGGCGTCGAGCCGGGACGGCAGGTTGTCCGCGATCGGCACCGTGTCCAGGTGTCCGGCGAGCACCACCCGCTCGGCGCGGCCCAGGTTCGTCCGCGCCACGACCGCGTCCCCGTCCCGGTCCACGGTCAGGTGCGGAAGGGCGCGCAGCGCCTCCTCCACGATGTCGGCCAGCGCCTTCTCGGCGAGGCTGACGGAGGGGATGTCCACGAGCTGCGCCGTGACGACGGCGGCATCCTGGCTGAGGTCGAGCGGGCTGGCGGTCATGCCTCCGACCCTACCGGCGGTCCCGTGGACCTCCCACGACGTGCACACGTCCGGCGCCGGCGTTCGGGGCTCCGGAGTGGTGTGTGGGTACGGTGGGCGTCATGTCCCAGCCTTCGCCGACACCGGAGCGGCGTCCTCGCCGGCACGGCCGCCGACTCCGGCTGACCGTCGCCGGCCTCGTCCTGCTCGGGATCGCCGGATACGGCGCCTACTACGTCGTCGAGAGCCGCACCCAGCGCGCCGGGTGCACGGTCACGGCGGACGGCAACACCATGAAGCTGGAGTCGCAGCAGGCGGCGAACGCCTCGACGATCGCCGCGGTCGCGACGTCCAGGGGGCTGCCGGAGCGGGCGCTGACGATAGCGCTGGCCACCTCGATGCAGGAGTCGATGCTCCGCAATCTCGACCACGGCGACCGGGACTCGCTCGGCCTGTTCCAGCAGCGGCCCTCGCAGGGCTGGGGCACTCCGGAACAGATCATGGACCCGGTGCACGCCACGAACGAGTTCTTCGACGGCCTGGTGAAGATCGAGGGCTATTCGCGGCTGCCGCTGACCGTGGCCGCCCAGCGGGTGCAGAAGAGCGGCTTCCCGCAGGCGTACGCGAAGCACGAGGCGGACGCGACCCTGCTGACCTCGGCGCTGACCGGCCGGCAGCCCGGTGCGCTCAACTGCACCCTGGGCTCGGGCGAGACCGTCACGACGGGCGATCCCGCGCAGGTCCGCAAGCAGCTGGCCCGTGAGTTCGGACCGCAGGTCACCCCGCGCCCGGCCGAGGGCAGGGCCGGTGGCGGCACGGCGCGCGAGCGGACCGTCCAGGTGCCGTCGGCCCCCGCCGGAGGCGCGGCGGAGGGCGACGGGAAGCGCCGCGGCTGGGAGGTGGCGCAGTGGGCGGTGGCCCATTCCGCGGACCTGAAGGTCGAGAAGGTCTCGTTCCAGGACAAGCAGTGGCGGGCGGCCGATTCCGGCAGGGGCTGGCAGAAGTCCGACACCGGTGCGGCCGGGACCGCCGACGGAGACGTACGGATCACGGTCGCGCAATAGTGCGGCGCGTCACCCGCAGGCGCATAGCGGCTACGTCAAACCCTGGAAGCGGCCAATTCCCCCGACTGGCCGCCAATTCCCTTGCCACACAAGCGATGTGACGTTTCCTCACTTCTTTGCGAGGTGACCGGAATGGCCCATTTTGCCGGAGCACTATTATGCGACGCATTACCAACTCTTTACCTCGAACGGCCGCAACCTTCGGGCTCCTGGAGCGGTAGTCAGCACGTCCGCCCAGCGGACATGTCCCGTCCCCCCTCCGTAAAAGGAGCACCATGTCCCTCCCCCTTTCGCGTCGGATCGCCCGTGCAGCCCTGCTGATCGGTGCGGCCGCGGCTCCCCTGCTGGGTGCCGGCGCCGCGTCGGCCGCCGAGCTGCCGCAGACGGCTGACCTGGGTGGACTGACCAACCTTGACGGCGCGAGCCTGGGCAACACCCTCGACGGCGCCTCCCAGCAGGCCAGCGGCCTGGCCGCCGAGGCCGGCAGCAAGACCGTGCAGACGGCCGTCCCGGCCGCGGGCCGGACGGTCGGCACCACCGGGAAGACCGCCGCCCCGGCCGCTCAGAAGGCCGCAGGCGACGCCGCGGGCTCCACCGGCGATCTCCTCGGCTCGACCACCAAGTCCGTGGGCGCGGCCGGCCTGTCCGGCGCCGAGACCCTCCCGGTCGCCGGCATGCCCGGCGGTTCCTCGCTCCCGTCGGCCGGCGCCCTCCCGGTCAGCACCCTCCCGACCAACGCGCTGCCGCTCGGCAGCCTGCCGCTCGGCGGCTAGGCACCGCGGCCAGGCACGGCGGAGCCACGCGAAGGGGCCCGGGGAGCGCGCGCTCTCCGGGCCCCTTCGGGCTGTGCGGGGACAACGGGGGACGTCAGGCCAGCCGGCGCACCGCGGCGTCCACCCGCTCGTCGAGCGCGGTGAACGCGACCCGTACGAAGTGCGCGCCCGTCGGACCGTAGAACTCGCCCGGGGCGACCAGGATGCCCTGCTTGGCCAGGTCGCCGACGGTGTCCCAGCAGGACTCCCCGCGGGTGGCCCACAGGTAGAGGCTCGCCTCGCTGTGCTCGATCCGGAACCCGGCGGCCTCGAAGGCGGTCCGCAGCACGGCCCGCCGCCGGGCGTAGCGCTCCTTCTGCACGACGGCGTGCTCGCGGTCGCCGAGCGCGGCGATCATCGCGGACTGCACGGGCGCGGGGACGATCATGCCGGTGTGCTTGCGCACCCCCAGCAGCTCCTTGACGACGGCGGCGTCGCCGGCCAGGAACGCGCCCCGGTACCCGGCGAAGTTGGAGCGCTTGGAGAGCGAGTGGACGGCGATCAGTCCGTCGTGGCTGTCACCGCACACGTCGGGATGCAGGACGGAGACCGGTTCGGCGTCCCAGCCCAGCTCGATGTAGCACTCGTCGGAGACGACGAGGATGCCGTGCTCGCGCGCCCAGTCCACGATGCGGCGCAGTTCGGCGGCGGCCAGCACCCGGCCGGTCGGGTTCGACGGGGTGTTGAGCCAGAGCAGCTTGACGCGCGCCGGGTCGAGGTCGGCGACCGGGTCGGCGTACGTCACCGGCTCGGCGCGGGCGACGAGCGCCCCGATCTCGTACGTCGGGTAGGCCAGCTCCGGGTAGGCGACCTGGTCGCCCTCGCGCAGCCCCAGCAGCGTCGGCAGCCAGCCGACCAGCTCCTTGGAGCCGATCAGCGGCAGCACGTTCGCCGGCTGGGCGCCCGTGATGCCGAGCCGGTCCCGCAGATATTCGGCGACGGCGTCCCGCAGCGAGCCGGTGCCGTACGTCTGCGGGTAGCCGGGGCTGTCCGCGGCGGCGGACAGCGCCTTGCGGATCACGGCCGGGACCGGGTCCACGGGGGTGCCCACCGACAGGTCGACGATGCCGTCGGCGTGTGCGGCGGCCGCGGACTTGTACGGCTCGAGCCGGTCCCAGGGGAAGACGGGGAGACGGTCGGAGACTGGCGCCACGCTGGTGCTCACTTTCCTGGACTGGAGAACGACGCCGGTCCCGTACGGAAGCCTCCCCGTACGGGACCGACGCATCGTGCGGTCGTGATCAGCCGGGCTGGTTCTGCGGTTCCAGCGCGGCGATGAAGGGGTGGTCCCGCTCGATCAGCCCGAGCTTCGAGGCGCCACCAGGCGATCCGAGCTCGTCGAAGAACTCCACATTCGCCTTGTAGTAGTCCTTCCACTCCTCCGGGGTGTCGTCCTCGTAGAAGATGGCCTCGACCGGGCAGACCGGCTCACAGGCGCCGCAGTCGACGCATTCGTCCGGGTGGATGTACAAGGACCTGGAGCCCTCGTAGATGCAGTCGACCGGGCACTCTTCGATACACGCCTTGTCCTTGACGTCGACACAAGGCTGCGCGATGACGTAGGTCACGCTGTCGTTCCTCCTCGGTAGGGCTCATCTCGCGCGGGAGCGCGGCGTCGTCGATGCCCGCCTCTAGTATCTCCGTTCCTGGGCACGAGACGAACAAGAGGGGCACTGATGACTATGGATTTCGCCGCCACAGGACGGCTAGTGGTCCGCATCAGCCCTGCTGACGTGGGAAAACGCGTTTCGGTACGGCGGGTACTGGAGATCGCTGACGGGCAGCCTACGTTCAGTGACACCCTCGGTGTTCTCGCATCGTGGGATCACGGAGTGGTGTGCGTCACTCGTCGGGACGGTGAAACCGTCAGGATCGCCGAATCCGCGCTGGTCGCGGGAAAGGTCGTGCCCCCCGCTCCGGTGCGCCGCAGCGCGCGGGTGAGCCCGGCGGAGCTCCAGGAGGCGGCCTCGCGCGCCTGGCCGGCGACGGAGAGCGAGCGGCTCGGGGAGTGGACCCTCAGAGCCGCGGGCGGGTTCACCCGGCGGGCCAACTCCGTTCTCGCGCACGGCGATCCCCAGGTGCCGCTGGACGAGGCGCTGGAGTTCGTCGTGCGCTGGTACGGCGAACGCGGCACGACCCCGTACCTCCAGGTCCCCGACGACGCGCCGCTCGCCGCCGAGCTCGACCGGCGCGGCTGGCTCCGGGAGGCCGACACCCTGGTCCGCACCGCACCCCTCGCGCCGCTCGCGGAACTGCCCGGCGCGGACGCCGTCACCCTGACCCGCGAGCCCGGGGATTCCTGGCTCGCGTCGTACCACCGCACGGGTGACCTGGCGGAACAAGCGCTGAAGGTGGTGCTCGGCGGGCCGTCCGTCTGGTTCGCCACCGCGCCCGGCGCGATCGGGCGCGGCGTGGTGGACGGCCGGTGGGCGCTGTTCGGTGCCGTCGAGGTCGAACCGGCGTTCCGGCGGCGGGGGCTCGCCACCGCCGTGATGGCCGCGCTCGCCCGCCGGGCCGTCGACGAGGGCGCGTCGTTCGCGTACCTCCAGGTCGAGGCGGACAACGACGCCGCACGGGCGCTGTACGACCGGATGGGTTTCACCACCCATCACGGCTACCACTACCGCCGGCCGTCGCCGTGACGGGCCCGTGGCGTGAGCGCTTCGCGGAGGCGGCCCGCGAGGAGCGGCCCGACCTCGCCGAGCTGTGTCTGCTGATCGGCGCGGAGGCCGGTCCGGAGTTCGGCCAGACCGGTCTGGACGCGGCGCAGATCGAGCTCGACCGGCTGGCCGGAATGCTGCCCTACGGCCTCACGACGCCCGACGACTGGGCCCGCGCGCTGTCCGCGCTCCTCGGCGGCACCTGCGGCTTCGCCGGGCTGCCCGCCGACTACGGGCGGCTGGAGTCCTCGCTGCTGCACGAGGTGCTGCGCCGGCGGCGCGGGCTGCCGATCCTGCTGTCGGTGGTCTGGATCGAGGTCGGCCGGCGGGCCGGCGCCCCCGTCTACGGAGTGGCCCTGCCCGGCCATTTCGTCGTCGGCCTGGGCGATCCCGCCGGGCACTTCGTGCTCGCCGACCCGTTCCACGGCGGCCGGGTGCTCGACTCCGACGACGCCGGGCTGCTCGTCGCGGGCGCGACCGGCGCCCCGCTGGCGCCGGACATGCTGGTGCCCGCCGACCCGCTCGACATCGTGCTGCGGGTGCTCAACAACATCCGCGCCTGGGCGGCCGCCCGGCCGGAGGAGATCGGCGTGCAGCTGTGGGCCGTCGAGCTCGCCCTGCTGCTCCCCCGGCACCCGGCCCGGCTGCGCTACGAACGCGCCCAGCTCCTCGTACGGCGCGGTGACTACCTCCAGGGTGCGGCCGAGATGGAGGCCTATGCGGAGATGCTGAAGATCATCGACCCGGAGGCCGCGAAGTCCATCCAGGGACAGGCCAGATCGGCGCGCGCGCTGCTGAACTGAGCCGCCGGGCAGGCGCCGCTGTGACGACGGGCCCTAGAGCCAGCCCTTCTCGCGGGCGATCCGCACCGCTTCGGCCCGGTTGCGGGCGCCCGTCTTCTGGATCGCCGTCGAGAGGTAGTTGCGGACCGTGCCCTCGGACAGCAGCAGGCTCCGTGCGACCTCCGCGTTCACCGAACCGTCGGCCACCGCCCGCAGCACGTCCCGCTCGCGGGCGGTCAGCGGGTCCGCCCCGTCGGCCAGCGCCGCCGCCGCGAGCGTCGGGTCGATGACCCGCTCCCCGCGCAGCACCCGCCGTACCGCGTCGGCCAGCTGGGACGCCGGCGCGTCCTTGACGAGGAACGCCTCGGCGCCGGACTCCATCGCGCGCCGCAGGTACCCGGGGCGGCCGAACGTCGTGACGATCACGATCCTGATGTCCGGCAGCGCCTTGCGCAGCTGCGCCGCCGCCTCGATCCCGGTCAGGCCGGGCATCTCGATGTCGAGCAGTGCCACGTCCGGTGCGTAGGCACGGGCCGCCGCCAGCACCTCGTCGCCCCGGGCGACCTGGGCGACCACCTCGATGTCGTCCTCCAGGCCCAGCAGCGTGGCCAGCGCTTCCCGCACCATCGACTGGTCGTCGGCGAGCAGGACTCGTACGTTCCGTGCGGGTGGCTCGCCGCTGGCCTCAGTCATACGGCCAGAGTAGGGCCGCCGCGCCGTCAGGCCGCCGTACCTTCGGCGTCCACGTGCGGCAGCACCCGGTCGAGCCAGCGCGGCATCCACCAGGCGTGCCGGCCGAGCAGCGTCATGACCGCCGGCACCAGCAGCAGCCGGACGATGGTGGCGTCGATCAGGACGCTCACCGACAGGCCGAGACCCAGCATCTTGATGACGATGTTGTCGCTGAGGATGAACGCGGCGAAGACGCTCACCATGATCAGTGCGGCGCAGGTGATCACCCGTGCGGTGATCTCCAGACCGTGCGCGACGCTGCCCTTGCTGTCCCGGGTGCGCTCCCAGGCCTCGTGCACCCGGGAGAGCAGGAACACCTCGTAGTCCATGCTGAGCCCGAAGACGATGGCGAACATCATCATCGGCACATAGCTCTCGATCGGGACGGTGCCGTTGACGCCGAGCGACGGGCCGCCCCAGCCCCACTGGAACACCGCGACCACCACCCCGTACGAGGCGGCGATCGACAGCAGGTTGAGCACGGCGGCCTTGAGCGCCACCAGCAGCCCGCGGAAGACGGTCAGGATGATGATGAAGGCCAGCCCCACCACCACCGCGATGATCAGCGGCAGCCGTGCGGAGATGAGGTCCAGGAAGTCCACCTGGGCGGCGGTCGTCCCGGTCAGATAGGTGCGGGCGGCGGTGCCCGACACCGCCTTCGGCAGGACGTCGTCCTCGAGGTGGTTGGTCAGATCCGTGGTGCCCGCGGCCTGCGGAACGACCTCGGAGATCGCGGTGGAGATCAGCACCTGACCGTTGCTGGTGGGCTGCGGCGGGCTGATGCTCGCCGCGCCGGGCACGCCGGTGAGCGCCTTCTGCACCGAGGTGGCCAGCGCCGCCCGGTCGGCGGACGGTACGTCGGTCTGGTCGACCACGATGGTCAGCGGACCGTTGGCACCGGGCCCGAAGCCCTCGCTGATCAGGTCGAACGCCCGCCGGTCGGTGAAGCTGGTCGGATCGGCGCCGTCATCGATATGGCCGAGCCGGATCGACAGCAGCGGGATCGCCAGGACCGCGATCACCACCACCCCGCCGAGCAGGAACCACCAGGGGCGGCGCTCCACCCGCTGGGCGTACCGGTGCCAGCCGCCCTGCGCCTCGCCCTCCAGGCCCTGGGTGCCCTCCGCGACGGGCTTGCGGAAGGTGAAGCGGTCGATCCGGCGGCCGATCAGTCCGAGCAGCGCGGGGACCAGGGTGAGCGCGCCCAGCACCGCTGTGACCACGGTGACGCCCGCCGCCACGCCCAGCTTGCCGATGAAGCTGACCCGCGACACGTACAGGCCGAGCAGCGCGACGATCACCGTGCAGCCGGAGACCAGGACCGCCCGGCCACTGGTGGCCACCGCCCGGCCCGCCGCGACGGGCGGATCGTCGCCGTCCATCAGGAGCTGGCGGTAACGGGTGATCAGGAACAGCGCGTAGTCGATGCCCACGCCGAGCCCGATCATCGTGGCCAGGGTCGGCGAGACGCTCGCGAAGGTGGAGGCTGCCGCCAGCAGGCTCAGACAGCTCAGCCCGACGATCACCGCGATCAGTGCGCTGACCAGCGGCAGGCCGGCGGCGATGGCGCTGCCGAAGCCCACCAGCAGGACGACCACCGCGACGGCGAACCCGATGGCCTCGCTGGTGAAGTCCTTGGTGTCGGGCCGGGCGGCCTCGCCGAGCGGGCCGCCGTACTCGACGTCGATGCCCGCGGACCGCAGGGAGGCGACGGCGCCGTCGACGTTGTCGACCAGGGATTCGCCGATCGACGTGGGATTCTTGTCGAAGCGGACGGTGATGTAGCCGATCGTCCCGTCCTTGGAGATCGCACCCGTCGGCGGGGCGGACGCCGAGGCCGGCAGCGGGTTCACCACCGAGGTGACGTGCGGGACCTTCTGGAGCGCGGCGACGGTCTGGTTGATCTGGTCCGTGACGCCGGTCAACGGGCCCTTCGCGTCGTGCATGACCACCTGGCCGGCGGTGCCGCTGGAGGCCGGGGCGTTCTTCTGGAGCACCTGCTGGCCGGTGTTCGACTGGGTGCCCGGCAACGAGAAGTCGTCCGAGTACGTGCCGCCGAAGGTGTTCTGCAGGACGTGCAGCCCGGCCAGGGCGACCAGCCAGACGATGATGACCACGACGAAACGCCGGGCGCACCATTCACCGAGTCTGCGCAGTGCTCCCGCCCGCTCGGAGCCGGGCCCCGGTCCGGCGCTCTTGGCACGTCGTGCAGCCATGCGTTCTCCCTGGAGCCCTGGGATGCGTACGGCGATCGGCGGACCGGCGCCGGCCGAGGCGGCCTTCGGCTCGTGATAGGTAGCCGAGGAAGCTCCAAGGGAAACCGGCACACGGCCGAACGGGGTGCGCGACGCCGCCGCGTACCAGGTCAGGCGAGGGGCGGAACCGTCACCACGGGGGTACGGCGCGGCACGCTCGCGCTGAGCGTGAAGCCGGTCGGCGCCGCCGGTCCTGTGGTGAGGCTGCCGCCGGCGAGCAGCAGGCGCTCCTCCAGGCCGGAGAGGCCGTTGCCGGGGCCGCCGGCGGGGCCGCGTCCGTTGTCCGTCACGGTGAGGACGACGGTGCCGGCGCCGTCGTCGGACCGCTCGGCGAGGGTGATCACGCAGCGGGTGGCGCCGCTGTGCCGGATGACATTGGTGATCGCCTCGCGGAGGGCCCAGGCCAGCGCGCCCTCGGTGTCCGGGGCGAGCGCCGGCGGGGTCGCTGTGTCGTCCTCCGCGGCCGCGGAGGGCGGCAGCTCCACCGGGAGGTCGGCGGCGATGCCGGCGGCGGCCAGCGCGGTACGGGCACCGGCCAGTTCGGTCGCCAGCGTGGGGCGGCGGTAGCCGCTCACCGCCTCCCGGACGTCGACGAGCGCCTGGCGGCTGACCTTCTCGATGTCGGCGACCTGCTGCGCGGCGTCCACCGGACGGTCCGGGAGCATCCGGCCGGCCAGCTCGCTCTTGAGGGTGATCAGGGACAGCGAGTGGCCGAGCAGATCGTGCAGATCACGGGCGAGCCGCAGCCGTTCCTCGGTCGCGGCGAGCTGCGCCACGGTCTCCCGCGCCTCGCGCAGCTCCCGCATCGTCTGGACGAGTTGTCTGATGCCCACCATCGCGAACCCTCCGAGGAGGCAAGGGATCAGCAGCGCCGGAAAGAGGTCCCGCTGGGTGTCGACGAAGGAGCCGATGAGGGCGAGCGCTCCCGTGGCGGCCGGGATCAGCCACCGGGACCGGGCCGGCGGCAGAACCGCCCCGCACGCCACCGAGACATAGACGAAGAGCACCAGCCAGGGCTTGCCCAGGGTGGCCGAGGTGAGCGCCGCCAGCGCGGCGAGGGCGCACAGCACCCAGTACACCCAGCGCTTCTGCTCCTCGGTGTTGGTGCGCAGGAAGACCAGCGACAGATAGGCGAGGACGAATCCCGTGAGGCCCAGCGAGGCCAGGACCACCACCGGGGTCCCGTGGCCGCCGTGCACCAGGTCGTCCACCGGGGCGCCCAGGTAGAGCATCCAGATGGCGATCCACAGCAGCTTGACCACGGCCTG
This sequence comes from Streptomyces sp. RKAG337, assembly GCF_023701715.1. Taxonomy (NCBI): domain Bacteria; kingdom Bacillati; phylum Actinomycetota; class Actinomycetes; order Kitasatosporales; family Streptomycetaceae; genus Streptomyces; species Streptomyces sp. RKAG337. Next base: position 2,547,896 of record NZ_JAJOZA010000001.1, read on the forward strand.
CCTGCGGGTCTCCGGCACGCGGCCCATGGAGGTGGAGTCGGCGGCCTCCAGCTCCGCGCGCCACGGCGACCAGTTCTCTCGTCCGGCGCGGGCGCCGGCTGCGGACTGCATGGGCTTCACGGGCTTCACGGTGTCACGCCTTCTGGGTGTCCTTGCGGTACAGGTACGCCGCGCCGCCCGCGAAGACCAGCAGATAGACCAGCAGGATGGCGATGTCCTTCACATGCGGGGCGTCCCCGAGCTCCACGGCCTGGCCGAGCGCCGCGTAGGGGCGGGCCGGCAGGTACTGGGCGATGTTCTGCATCCACTGCGGGAAGGACGTGAAGGGCACCCAGAGGCCGCCCAGCAGCGCCAGCGCGAAGTAGGCGATCATCGAGATCGGCCGGGCGACATCGGCGGACGCGACATAGCCGATGGCCACCCCGAGCGCCGCGAAGACGAAGCTGCCGGCCCAGCTGCACAGCAGGATCGCGACCCACTGCCAGGCGTCCAGGCGCACCTGCTTCACGGCCGCGCCGACGATCATGACGAGCAGGATCGACGGCAGGCTGATGGTGGCCGCCGAGGCGATCTTCGCGGTGACGTAGCCGCGGCCGGGCAGCGCGGTCAGCCGCAGCTGGCGCACCCAGCCCTTCTCGCGCTCCCGGGCGATCCGCTCGGCGTTCCCCATCAGGACCGCCGTCATGGCGCCGAACGCGGACATCGCGACCATGAAGTACGCGACCGTCGACAGGTCCGTGCCGGGCAGCTTCGCCTTGGGGTCGGTGCCCGCCGTGATGATCAGGAAGAGCAGCGGCGGATAGATCACCGAGAAGAACATGAACTTCTTGTTGCGCAGGACGCGCAGGATCTCCAGCTTGATCAGAGTCTTCATCGCTCTTCCGCCTCCTCGGCGGATGCTGCGTCGGTGATGGCGAGGAACGCCTGCTCCAGGCCGAGGCCCGCGACTTCGAGATTGCGGGGGTAGAGCCCCAGGCCGTAGACCGCGTGCATCGTCGCGTCGGCGTCGTCGGAACGGATCCGGACGGTGGCCCCCGACACCTCGACGCCCACCAGGTGCGGCAGCGCCCTGAGCGCGGGCTCGTCGATCGCGCCCTGGAGGTCGAAGGTGATCCGGCGGGCACCGGCCCGCGCCTTGATCTCGGCGGCGGTGCCGTCGGCGATGAGCCGGCCGCGGTGCAGGACCAGGACGCGGTCCGCGATCGCGTCCGCCTCCTCCAGGTAGTGGGTGGCGAACAGCACCGTGCGGCCCTCGTCGACCCGGCGGCGCATCGTCGCCCAGAACGCCTGACGGGCGGTGACGTCCATCCCGACGGTCGGCTCGTCGAGCACGATCAGATCGTTGTCGCCGGCGGTGGCGAGCGCGAAGCGGACCCGCTGCTCCTGGCCGCCGGAGAGCTTGTTGACCTTGCGGTCGCCGATGTCGGTGATGTCGGCGGTGGCCAGCACCTCGTCCACCGGGTAGGCACGCGGGTGCAGCGCGCAGGCCAGGGAGATGATCTCCCGCACCGTCACGTCCTCCATGAGGCCGCCGCTCTGCAGCATCGCGCCGACCCGGCCCTGCGCGATGGCCTGCGCAGGGGTGGTGCCGAACACCTTGATGCTGCCGGAGTCGGGGTTGCGCAGCCCGAGGAGCAGATCGAGGGCCGAGGACTTGCCGGCCCCGTTGGGACCGAGCAGCGCCACGGTCTCGCCGGGGTGCAGGGTCAGGGTGAGGTCGGCGACAGCGTGCACAGGGCCGAAGCTCTTGTTCACGCCGCTGAAGCCGACCACGGGTTCGCCCGTGGCGGGCCCGTCGGTCGCGGTCTGTACGGCTGGTGCGGTCATGGCATCAGCTTCGCCGAGCGGCGGGCCCTCCCGGCAGTGCCGGACATCGTGTCTTCCGCATGACAGATGTCATGATCCGGACCGCTGCCGGGGGGCCAGGACGATACGACCTCGCGCTACTTCGCCACGTGCGGGATCACCACGGTCTTCTTGGACTGGTCCGACGAGTTCAGCGCCGGCAGCATCGCGTCGGCGACGTCCTTCGGGGTGACGGCGGTCTTCGTGCCGTTGTCCCGCACGATGAGCACGCCGCTGAACGCCTTGCCGTACAGGTCCTTGAGGACGGCCAGGTCGAAGGACGGCTGGAGCTTGCCGTCGGCGTCCGCGACCATCGTCAGGAACTTGGGCAGCGACTTGTTCGGGCCGAACGGGACCTTGTGCGAGCCGTCGGCCTTCACGGTGACGATCCCGGCCATCGCGGACTTCCCGAAGCCGGCGATGGCCTCGTCGATCTGGGCCTGGGTGACCTTCGGCTGCACGGTCGTGGCGGTCAGTTCCACCGGCTGGTCCCGGCCCGTCTCGGCGCGGGTCCGGTACGCCTCGCTGACCTTCTTCATCGAGCCGTTGACGTCGACGGCCTGCCGCGGGCTGCCGGGTACGCCGACGGCCTTGCCGCTGACGAACTTCACCATGCCCTCGGCACCGGATCCGCCGGCCGCCTGCTGCGACAGGTTCTGCAGCGCGGACTTCAGCTTCTCGTCGTCCTCGACCAGCACCGGTTCGGCCGGCCGCGCTCCGCCGAGGAGCGAGCCGATCACCGAGACCGGGTTGTAGTCGGTGTGCGCGACGGAACGGACGGTGGCCAGGTTGTCGATGGAGAGGCCGGCCACCGAGGGCTTGAGCTCCAGCGTCCGGGCGCCGATCTTCACCTTGATCGGTGCCGTGATGCGGTTGCCGAGCTTCGCGTCGAGCGTCTTGACGGCTTCGTCGCGCGACTTCCCGCCGATGTCGACACCGAGGACGGTGGTGCCCTTGGGCACTTCCGCGTGGTTCATCAGCAGACCCGCGCCGTAGGCGATGCCCGCGAGGAAGACCAGGAGGCCACCCGCCAATATCACCTTGGAGCGGCCCTTGGGCTTCGCCGGCGTGCTGTCCGCCTCGAAGCGGTACGAGTCCTCGCCGGCGGCCGGCGGCTTGGGCGTCCTGGGGCCGGCGGGCACCGTCGGGATGCCGCTGACCAGCGTGTCACCCGACACGCGCCCACCGGGAGCACCCGGGGCGGCGGGAGCACCGGGCCCGGGGACGCCGGGGGCGGGCCGGCCCGCGAGGGGCAGCCGCGCGGCGCCGGTCACCGGACCGGTGGTCGGTCCCGCCGGTCCCTGCGGGCCCTGGCCGGCGGGCGGCTGGTAGGCGGGGAATGGCATGGTGCGGTCGCCCTCGCCGGGCGCTCCGCCCGGCCCGAACGGCGGGCCGTTGAACGCCGGGTCGGCGAAGCCGGGATCACGGTAGGACGGGTCGCTGAACGCCGGGTCCTGCGGGGCCAGCGGGTTCGAGCCGGGCCACGGGGTGTCGTCCGCGTTCCCGGGGAAGGAGCCCGCGCCGCCGAGCGGTGTGCCCATCGGCGGCGCCAGATACGGGCCCGCCGTCGGCTGTCCGGCGGCCGGCCGGCCGCCGGCGTCGGGACGGGACCCCGGCCGGGGGTCGCGGCCGTCGTCGGGGAACTGCAGTCCCGCCACGTTGATCGGCTGGGTGCTGTCCGCTGCCGGAGGCGGCGTCGGACCCGGTGCGGGGGACGGCGCGGGAGCGGCCGCCGACGACTTCCGGGGGGCGAACCAGTCGCTGGTCCGCTCCGGCCCGGGGGCCTCGTCCGGCTCCGGCTCCCCGGCCGGCTCGGCGGCGGGCGCCGGCCCCGGCACGGCGTTCCAACTGGAAGCGGGGCGGCCCGGGTCGGGGTCGCCGGACGGTTCCGCGGGAGTGCGGTCCTCGACGGGGGTGCGCATGACCAGCGGCGGAATCGGCCGGGATCCGGGGATGTTGATCCGGATCCGGGTGGTCATCGTGGTCTCGGTCCTGGGCTCCTCGGCGGCCGGCGGCACCGGCGCTTCGGGCGTGGCGTCGCCGTCCTGCGACCCCTCCTGCGGGTGCAGCGACGGAAACGGGCGGGTTCCGTACGGCGGGGTCCCCGACGGGTACGCGGCCCCGCCGCGACCCCCCTGGTTCCCGGAGGACGAACTGTCAGTTTCACGACTCAAAGCAGGCTCTCCCGGTTAGCTTCGCCACCTCACGGCCATCCTCAGGCGGCTCGCCAGCGCGCACCACCATACTGGGCGGCGCCGGAGCGATCCCCGTGACCGGTGGAACGCTCGCTCCTCAGCACACCACGGACAGCGGGTCAGCCGCCAAGTCGGGCGTCATTAGCCCCGGATGAGGGCAATTGCGGCAAAGTGGAGCAGACCACTCCCGCGAGCGCTCCCCCCAACAGGTAGATGTACGGGCCGATGCCGGCCGCGAAGAGGAAGTCGCCCTCGGGCCGAGCGGAGCTCAGCAGCATCACGGTGATGAGCCACACGACGCCCGGCACCACCGCCCCCAACCGGGTGCCGGTGAGCTTCACCCCGCCGTAGAACAGCCCCGCGACTCCCGCCAGCGCGAGCAGCAGCCCGCCAGGGAACCAGCCGTCCTGGACCAGCGCGCCCGCCCCGCCGACCAGCGCGGCGAGCACCCCGAGCACGAAGTACGACACGATCCGGGCCGTGCCGCCCATCCCCGCGCGCCCCGCCGCTTCCCCGGCCTGTTTGCCCGCACGCGGCGTCGTGGCCGGACTCATACCCGCACCCCGGCGAACAGGTCGTCCTCGCGCTCCGCGCCCGCGGTCCCCTGCGCCAGCAGGTAGTACTCGGTGGGGAACAGCGGCTGCCCGAGGTCGTTGGAGAGGGCGAAGAACGGGCCGTCCACCACGATCTGGGTGAAGTGGGCGCGCATCGCCGCGGCCTTGCGCTCCCCGTACGCGGTCCCGCCGATCGCCGCCGTCACCTTCGCGTCGTCGACCACACCCGGTACGTCGTCGACCGAGGCGATCCCCTCGAACGGGCCCCCCTCACTGGAAAGCAGGGCCTTCCCGGCCGCCCTGAGGGCCGCGAAGCCCTCCTCGACCACGGAGCGCGGTACGCAGTTCCAGTAGATCTTCTCGACGCCGTGGCCCTCGGCCGCGGCCAGCTCGGCCGCGCGCATCGCGACGCGGTGCGCCTGGATGTGGTCGGGGTGCCCGTAGCCGCCGTTCGGGTCGTAGCCGATCAGGACCTGCGGCCGGATCTCCCGGATGACCTCCACGAGCTGGCCGGCGGCCTCGTCCAGGTCGGCCTGCCAGAAGCAGTCCGGGTTCTCGTTCTGGACGACGCCCATCATCCCGGAGTCGCGGTAGCGGCCGGGCCCGCCCAGGAAGCGGTGATCGGTGACCCCGAGCTCCTTCATCGCCTCGGCGAGCTCTCCGATGCGATGCCGGCCGAGGGTGTCGTCGCGGTCCGCGGCCAGATGCGCGAGATCGGTCGGGATGACCTCGCCCTCTTCGCCGAGAGTGCAGGTCACGAGGGTGACATGGGCGCCTTCGGCCGCGTACTTGGCCATCGTCGCGCCATTGTTGATCGACTCGTCGTCCGGGTGCGCATGGACGAGCAGCAGCCGCCTGGGAGGGAGATCGCTCATGGGGAGAGCGTAACGACCCGGGGTGTGCCCCTCAGAACTTGAAGCCCCCGATCATGCCCGCGACGCTCGTCGTCAGCTGCTGGATCGTCGGGGCCACGGAGGAGCTCGCCAAGTAGAAGCCGAGCAGCGTGCAGACCACCGCGTGACCGCCTTTGAGCCCAGACTTCTTGACCAGCAGGGCCACGACGATCAGCAGCAGCAGCACCGCCGAAATCGATAGCGCCACAACGGCTCACCTCCCAGGTACGCAGGGGCACGACACTTGCCAGTTGCTACTAACCCTTACCCACACACGGCAACTGATCATAACTTTCCGTGCCACCGCATATCTCGGTGCACGGAAGCACGCGGGGGCGCATAGCCGGTTTTCCGCCAGACCCGCTGAGCGCCGGTACGGGCCTCTAGGGTCGGTGGCATGACTGAAGAGCTCTCGTTTCCCCGTCAGCACGCCCGGACGCAGCGCTTCTCGCTGGGCTCGCCCCGGGCGTTCACCGTCTCGCCGGACGGGGAGCGCGTGGCGTTCCTGCGGTCCCGGTCGGGGACCGACGCGTCGAATCTGCTGTGGATCCTCGATCCGGCATCCGGTCAGGAGCGGATCGCCGCGGATCCGGCGGCGCTGCTGGCGGGGGCCGGCGAGGAGCTCTCCGCGCAGGAGCGGGCGCGGCGGGAGCGCAGCCGTGAGGGGTCGTCCGGGGTGGTCGGTTATGCGGTGGACCGGGCCGTGGAACTGGCGGCGTTCGCGCTCTCCGGGCGGCTGTTCGTGGCCGAGCTGCGGGCCGGGACGGCGCGCGAGCTGACCACCGCGGGCCCCGTCGTCGACCCCCGGCCGTCGCCCGACGGGCGCCGGGTGGCGTACGTCGCGGGAGGCGCGCTCCGGGTCGTCGACGCGGACGGCGGCAACGACCGGGCGCTCGCGGAGCCGGACGGCGACGAGGTGACGTGGGGGCTGGCGGAGTTCATCGCGCAGGAGGAGATGGCCCGCAGCCGCGGCTTCTGGTGGGCGCCGGACGGTGAGCGGCTGCTGGCCGCCCGGGTCGACGAGAGCCCCGTACAGCGCTGGTGGATCGCCGACCCGGCCCATCCGGGCCGCCGCCCGGCCGAGATCGCCTATCCGGCGGCCGGTACGGCCAACGCGGTGGTGACGCTGGCGCTGGTCGGCCTCGACGGTTCCCGGGTGGACGTGGAGTGGGACCGGGAGCGCTACCCGTATCTCGCGCAGGTGCACTGGTCGGCGGCGGGACCGCCCGTCCTGCTCGTGCAGGCCCGTGACCAGCGCAGTCAGCTCTTCCTCAGCATCGACACCGACTCCGGCCACACCCACCCGGTGCACGCGGAGGAAGATCAGGATTGGCTTGATCTTTTCCCCGGGGTGCCGGCCTGGACGCCGGACGGGAAGCTGGTCCGGATCGCCGAGGAGGCCGGGGCGCGCGTCCTGGTCGTCGGCGACCGGCCGCTGACCGGCGCGCAGCTGCACATCAGGGCGGTGCTCGACATCACCGCGGACGACGTCCTCGTCTCGGCGTCGGCCGGTGCCGCGGCGGACACCCCCGAGATCGGCGAGATCCACGTCTACCGGGTGGGCGGACACGGCGTCACCCGCGTCTCGGACGAGCCGGGCGTGCACTCCGCGGTCCGCTCCGGGTCCCTGACGGTGCTCAGCTCGGCGACGCTGGAGACCACCGGCGCCCGGGTGCGGGTCCTGCGGGACGACAAGCCGGCCGCCGTCATCACCTCGTACGCCCAGCAGCCCGCGCTGCGGGCGGTCGTCCGGCTGACCGAGGCGGGCGACCGCCGGATCCCGGCGGCGGTCCTGCTGCCGACCGGATACCGGGAGGGCGACGGGCCGCTGCCGGTGCTCATGGACCCGTACGGCGGGCCGCACGGCCAGCGCGTGGTGTCCGCCCACAACGCCCACCTGGTCTCGCAGTGGTTCGCCGACCAGGGCTTCGCGGTGATCGTCGCGGACGGCCGCGGCACCCCCGGCCGCTCCCCCGCCTGGGAGAAGTCCGTCGTCGGCAATCTCGCCGGGATCACGCTGGACGACCAGGTCGACGCGCTGCACGCGCTGGCCGGCACGTACCCGCTGGACCTGGACCGGGTCGGCATCCGCGGCTGGTCGTACGGCGGCTATCTCTCCGCGCTCGCCGTGCTGCGCCGCCCCGACGTCTTCCACGCGGGCGTCGTCGGCGCGCCGGTCACCGATCTGCGGCTCTACGACACCCACTACCAGGAGCGCTACCTCGGCCACCCGGACGAGCACCCCGAGGTGTACGCCGCCAACTCCCTCGTCACCGACGAGGGGTTGTCGGGCGCTGCGGACCAGGTCCGGCCGATGATGATCATCCACGGTCTCGCGGACGACAACGTCCTGGTGGCGCACTCGCTGCGGCTGTCCTCCGCGCTGCTGGCGGCGGGCCGCCCGCACGAGGTGCTGCCGCTCTCCGGGGTCACGCACATGACCCCGCAGGAGGAGGTCGCGGAGAACCTGCTGCTGCTCCAGGTGGCGTTCCTCAAGCGGACGTTGGGCGTCGCGTAGTACCTGACGTCAGCCGCCGGCCGCGACCCGCGCCCGCAGTCCCGCCCGCTACCGGCCGGGCGGTGCCTGCGGGCGCGGTGGCGTGTTCGGCGGGTACTCCGGCGGGAGCGGCGGCGGGCCGCCGAACGGCGACTGGCCGTACGGGGCGTCGTTGTACGGGGCGGGGGCCGGCGGTGCGCCCCAGGCGCCGTACTGACCGCCGGGTGCCCCCCAGGCGGGCACTACGGGCGGACGGTAGGTGCCGCGCAGCGCGAGCAGCAGGATGATCAGGAGTCCCGCGACGACCTCCACGACGGAGGTGAGCTGCTGCAGGGTGTCGGTGGTGTCCAGGTCGCCGAACTCGAAGAGCATCTTCTGCTTGGCGTAGAGGTCCAGCGTGAACACCGCGTAGACGGCCAGCAGCCACCCCAGTGCCATGCCCAGCGGGCGCGCGACCGGCTTCCGGGCGAACGCCTGCACCGCGGTGACCATGCACAGCACGATCACCACCCAGTCGACCCAGAAACCCGGTGGGGCGAGCAGCACGCCGGAGGGCTGCTTCCCGGTGAACTGGCGCCAGTACGAGAACGGCCCCATGCGGTCCGAGGTGAAGTGCTGGATGTAGTACGCCTCCCAGGCCAGCGATGCCAGCGCGAGGAAGATCAGCAGCAGCCCGCCGAAGATCGCGGGTCCGGTACGCGGCGGAGCGGGCGGCTCACCGTCGGCCGGTGAGACGACCGGGCGGCGTCCGGCGGCCGCGACGACGATGAGCGCCACGCCGGCGAGGACCGCACCGATCGCGGTGAACAGCGCCCGGTCCCGCAGGTGAAGACCCCTGGTTTCGTCCTCGGTCATGATCCACAGCAGCGGGAGCCGGAAGGACAGCGTGAGCACTCCGGCGGTCACGAAGGCGCCCGAGGCGATCGGTTTTGCGGCCGCCAGCAGGGCGCCCAGATAAACGATCACCAGAATCACGTCGGTCAGGGACGTGCCGAGCGGTGCATGCTCCTGACCGGGGAAAATCCGTCCGATCCAGGTCAGAAATGTGTCTTTGACGCCCACATTGCCGATGTCCCGGCCGATCCAAATGATCTCTGCAGCAATGAGAACGACACAAATGATCCCGCCCGCGGCCCGCGCTCCCCGCGCCAGCACATTGCCCTGATTCAAGGCCATCTCCCCCAGGCACACCGTTCCCATAGATATACCCGTACATCAGGGAGGGGAACAGGCTTTCCCCGAACGGCAATCGGCCGGGGCACCCGCAGGCGTCCCGGCCGGTCCACGGCACCCGCACGGCCGTACGCTGTCCAGAGTGCTACGTCCGTATATCGGTGTTGCGACAGTCAAGTTGCTTACGTGTAAACGCGTTTGATCCGCAAAGATACCCAAATGCCGTCCGAAAAGGATCATTGTCAAGCACGCGGGCGCGGCAATCTGCACAATCTTCGCTCAAGAAGAGCCCATGCGCAGTTTCTTCCCCCGCCACCCCCTTGACTGGAGGATGAATCCATTGCCAAAGTCCGCTCAACCCGCGACGAAGTTTTCAGTCGCGACGACAGACTCCTGGTGTGGGGGCATTCGTTATGACGAGTCAAACCCAGGCCGTGGTCACGGACGCCGATGACGGCTCCATCGACCCGGCGGCTCAGACCCAGGGCCTGGGCAAACAGGCCGGCGACATCGTCGGCTTCTCCCCCGGCCAACTCATGTGGCGGCGCTTCAAACGCGACCGTACCGGAGTCATCTCCGCGTTCGTAGTCATTTTCTTCTTCGCCATCGCGATCCTGGCGCCGGTGATCTCCAAGCTCTACGGCAAGGACCCCTACACCCTCTACGGGCAGAACAACTCCGACCTGCTCAACGAGTTCGGGTACCCGGTGGCGCCCAACGGCGGGGTGAGCAGCAGCTTCTGGTTCGGCATCGAGCCGGGACTCGGCCGCGACGTCTTCACCCAGCTGCTGTACGGGATCCGCACCTCGCTGTTCATCAGCGTCGCGGTCACCCTGGCCACGGTGACGACCGCCATCCTGCTCGGCATCACCTCCGGCTACCTCGGCGGCCGGGCCGACTACTTCATCGGCCGCATCTCCGACCTGCTGCTGGCGTTCCCGTCGCAGCTGTTCTTCGTGGCCTTCATGCCGATCGTGGTGGCGATCTTCGTCGATCCGCAGGACGAGACGCCCACCTATCTGCGCGTCACCGCACTGATCGCCGTCCAGTGGTTCCTCGGCTGGATGGGCCTCTCCCGCATCCTGCGCGGCCAGGTACTCAGCCTGCGCGAACGGGAGTTCATCGAGGCGGCCAAGGTCACCGGTGCGTCGTCGTGGCGCATCGTCCGCCGCGAGCTGCTGCCGAACCTGGTCACGCCGATCCTGGTGCAGGCCACCTTCATGCTTCCCGGTTTCGTGACCGCGGAGGCCGGTCTCTCCTTCCTGGGCGTCGGCATCATCGAGCCCACGCCGGACTGGGGCCGGATGTTCGCCAAGGGTGGTGACATCGCCCAGAACGACATCACCTACATGTTCTTCCCCGGCATCGCCATGGTGATCTTCATCGTCGCGTTCAACCTGCTCGGGGACTCGGTCCGGGATGCGTTCGACCCGAAATCGGGACGCTGAAGCCGTACCGCGGGGGCGCACCGCCGCCCCAGCACCGGATGAGTCAGTCAGCACAACAGCCATCGACGAACAGGTAGGTGTAGAGACAGCTATGACGGTCTACATGCGTAGAACGAAGGCCACCCTGGTGGCCGTGGCGGCGGGCGCGCTGATGCTCACCGCGTGCAGCAGCGGCGGCGGCGGTACGAGCAAGAACGACACCAAGGACAAGCAGGACCAGAACGCGAAGCAGCAGCAGTCCCAGATCACCTTCGGTGACGCCGCCGCCTCCTCGGGTCCCGCAGAAGAGGTACCGGGGGCCAAGCCCGGCGGCACGCTGCACGCCCTGGAGCGCGACAGCTTCACCCACCTCGACCCGGGCCAGATCTACGTCAGCAACGAGGGCCAGCTCGCCACCCTCCTGCACCGCGGCCTGACGACGTACAAGCTCGACAGCAAGGGCAAGTACAGCGTCGTCGGCGACCTCGCCACCGACAGCGGCAAGGAGACCGACGCCGGCAAGACCTGGACGTACACGCTCAAGGACGGCATCAAGTTCGAGGACGGCACGCCGATCACCTCGAAGGACATCCGCTGGTCGGTGGAGCGGCTGTTCGCGCCGTTCATCACCAACGGCCCGGCCTACCTGCAGCAGTGGCTCGCCAACACCGCCGGCTCCGACTACCGCAAGCTGCTCCCGGACGGCCCGTACAAGGGCGCGCACCTGCCGGACTCGCTGCTGCAGACCCCGGACGCCAAGACCATCGTCTTCCACTTCCCGACGGCGCAGCCGGACACCCCGTACCTGATGGCCATGGCGGGCTACGCGGTGGTCGACTCCGCGAAGGACACCAAGGAGAAGTACGACAAGGCGCCGGTCGCGTCGGGTCCGTACAGGATCAAGTCCTTCGAGAGCGGCAAGTCCATGACGCTCGTGAAGAACACCAACTGGGACCCGAAGACCGACCCGGCGCGCCACCAGTACGTCGACACCTTCGACATCACGTTCAACCACCAGGCACCGGACTCCACCAAGCGCCTGATGTCGGACGCCGGTGAGAACCAGACGTCGCTGAGCTTCGCGAACGCCGTGGACACCAAGAGCACCCCGACCGTCGTCGGAACCGCTTCGATCTTCAAGCGCACGGTCTCCGGCTACCAGCCGTTCGTGGGCCAGATCAACTTCAACATGAAGAAGATCACCGACCTCCAGGTCCGCAAGGCGCTCGCACTGGCCATCCCGACCAAGCCGGTCTGGCAGGCCCTCGGTGCCTCGTACGGCGCGGAGTACGCGGGCGGCTACATCAGCCCGACCCTCGCCGGGTACCAGAAGAGCGACCCGCTGGGCAAGGTCGCCAAGCCCGACGGTGACCAGGTCGCCGCGAAGAAGATCCTCACCGACGCGGGCAAGCTCAACACCAAGATCACGTACGCGTACATCAACACCGCCGCGGGCCAGGAGTACTCGGTCGCCATCGCGGACGCGCTCAAGAAGGCCGGCTTCGACGTCCAGCGCAAGGACCTGCCGTCCGACACGTACTACGACCTGATCGGCAAGGTCGACAACCCCTACGACATCTACGCGAGCGCGTGGGGCGCCGACTGGCCGAGCACCCTGACCGTCATCCCGCCGGTCTTCGACGGCCGCACGATCGCCGACCAGGCGCCGAACTACTCACACGTCAACGACCCCAAGATCAACTCGGATATCGACCGCATCAAGGCGATCACCGACCCCAAGCAGGCCGCTGACGAGTGGTTCAAGCTCAACACCTACATCACCACCGAGGTGATCCCGGGTGTCCCGACGGTCTTCTACAAGCAGCTCCAGCTCTTCGGCTCCAAGGTCGGCGGCGTCGTCTACAACAACGTCACCTCCGGCATCGACCTGACGAAGCTCTTCGTCAACCAGTAAGCACCGCAGACGCCTTCCGGCGGGACCGGGGTCCCGGTCCCGCCGGCGGGCGGCACAGCCCACCGCCGCCGTCCTCTGAGAGCTGCGACTGTCATGCTTCGATTCCTCGTACGCCGGACGCTCGGCGCGCTAGTCATCCTGCTCTTCATCAGCGCCTTCACCTACTTCCTGTTCTTCGCGATCCCGCACGACCCGGCACTGCTGTCGTGCGGCAAGAACTGCACCCCCGACAACATCGCGCTGATCCACAAGAACCTCGGTCTCGACAAGCCGATCCCCGTCCAGTACTTCAACTACATGGTGGGGATCTTCGCGGGACGGCACTTCAGCGTCGGCGACTGCTCGGCCCCCTGCTTCGGCTACTCGTTCGCCAACTCGGACCCGGTCTGGCCGACCATCCTCAACCGCTTCCCGCTCACGCTCTCGCTGGCAGCGGGCGGCATCGTGGTCTTCCTGCTCGTCGGCCTCGGCGCCGGCATGCTGGCGGCCTGGCGGCGCGGCACCTTCATCGACAAGTTCTTCAGCTCGGTGTCGCTGGTGCTCAGCTCGATGCAGATCTACTTCGTCGGCCCGATCGTGCTGGCCCTGCTGGTCTACAACAACCAGATCATGGACCAGCCCAAGTACGTCCCGATCAGCGAGGATCCCATCGGCTGGTTCAGCGGGCTGCTCATCCCCTGGTGCGTGCTGTCGATCATCTTCACCGCCGGCTACACGCGTATGTCGCGGTCCACGATGATCGACCAGCTGCAGGAGGAACACGTCCGCACCGCCCGCGCCAAGGGCATGTCGAGCCGCTATGTGTTCTTCCGGTACGCGTGGCGCGGCTCGCTGATCCCGATCGTCACCATGCTGGGCCTGGACATCGGCACCCTGCTGGGCGGCGCGATGATCACCGAGTTCACCTTCTCGCTCGCCGGCATCGGACGGCTGGCCGTGGACTCGGTGCTCAGGACGGACCTGCCGATGCTGATGGGCGTGATGCTGTTCAGCGCCGCCCTGATCGTCCTGTTCAACATCATCGTGGACGCCGCCTACGCGTTCATCGACCCGCGCGTGCGCCTCTCCTAGGAGCCCCGTCAGTGACCACCATGACCAAGACCGAGGGAGAACCGGCCCTGCCCGGGACCGATCCGTTCCTCTCCGTGCGTGATCTGCATGTGCGGTTCTCCACCGAGGACGGCATCGTGAAGGCCGTCGACGGGCTCTCCTTCGACCTCGAACGCGGCAAGACGCTGGGCATCGTCGGCGAGTCGGGCTCCGGGAAGTCCGTGACGAACCTGACGGTGCTCGGGCTGCACAACCCGATGAGCACCACCGTCACCGGCGAGATCCTGCTGGACGGACAGGAGCTGACCGGGGCGAGCAACCGCACCCTGGAGAAGCTGCGCGGCAACAAGATGGCGATGATCTTCCAGGATCCGCTGACGGCGCTCTCGCCTTACTACACGGTGGGGCGGCAGATCGCCGAGCCGTTCATGAAGCACACCGGCGCGAGCAAGCGCGAGGGCCGGGCGAAGGCCATCGAGATGCTGGAGAAGGTCGGCATCCCGCAGCCGAAGACCCGGGTGGACGACTATCCGCACCAGTTCTCCGGCGGTATGCGGCAGCGCGCGATGATCGCGATGTCGCTGATCTGCAATCCGGACCTGCTCATCGCGGACGAGCCGACCACCGCACTCGACGTGACCGTCCAGGCGCAGATCCTGGACCTGCTCAAGGACCTCCAGCAGGAGTTCGGCTCGGCGATCATCCTGATCACCCACGACCTGGGGGTCGTCTCCAAGATCGCGGACGATCTGCTGGTGATGTACGCGGGCCGGGCCGTGGAGCGCGGCTCGGTGCGGGAGGTCATCAAGTCCCCCCAGCACCCGTACACCTGGGGTCTGCTCAGCTCGATGCCGCGGCTGTCCTCGGACGTCAACGAACCGCTGAGCCCGATCCCCGGCACCCCGCCGAGCCTGCTCAATCCACCGACCGGCTGCGCGTTCCACCCCCGGTGCGAGTTCACCGGGCTGGTCGGCGGTACGCGCTGCGGCACCGACCGCCCGGACCTGCCGGCGGGCCGGGGGTCCGCCTGTCATCTGACCGCAGAGCAGAAGCAGTCCGTATTCATCGAGAAGATTCAGCCCCGGCTGGGCTGACCGGTCATCTGGGGCGAGCATCATGAGCAACGACACCACCATCACCAAGGCCGACGCGGTCCCTTCACCGCGCGACGGCGCCTCGGGAGAGGCACTGCTCGAAGTCACCGGCCTCACCAAGCACTTCCCGATCCACGCCGGTTTTCCGTTCAAACACAAGGTCGGCGCGGTCCAGGCGGTCGACGGTATCGATCTGACCATCCACACCGGTGAGAGTTTCGGTCTGGTCGGTGAGTCCGGCTGCGGCAAATCCACCACCGGCCGGCTGATCACCCGGCTGCTCGAACCGACGGGCGGAAAGATCTCCTATCGGGGCCGGGACATCACCCGTGCCTCCCGCAAGGAGATGATGCCGGTCCGCTCGGAAATTCAGATGATCTTCCAGGACCCGTACTCGTCGCTCAATCCGCGGCAGACGGTGGGAACGATCATCGGCGGCCCGATGGAGATCAACCACATCAATCCGCCCGGTGGCCGCGAACAGCGGGTCCGGGAACTGCTGGAGACCGTCGGACTCAATCCCGAGCACTACAACCGCTTTCCGCATGAATTCTCCGGCGGCCAGCGGCAGCGCATCGGCGTCGCCCGCGCTCTCGCCCTGGAACCGAAACTCATCGTGGCCGACGAACCCGTCTCGGCCCTCGATGTCTCGATCCAGGCGCAGGTCGTCAACCTGCTGCAGAAGGTCCAGGCGGAAATGGGGATCGCGTTCCTCTTCATCGCCCATGACCTGGCCATCGTGCGGCACTTCACCCAGCGGGTCGCGGTGATGTACCTCGGCAAGATCGTCGAGGTCGGCGACCGGGACTCGATCTACAACCGGCCCCGCCACCCGTACACGCACGCCCTGCTCTCGGCGGTCCCCGAGGTCGACATCGACGGGGAGGACCGGGAGCGCATCCGGCTGGCCGGCGACGTCCCGTCCCCGATCAACCCGCCGTCGGGCTGCCGGTTCCGTACGCGCTGCTGGAAGGCGCGCGATGTGTGCGCCTCGGAGGAACCACCGCTGATCCAGCTCGGCGGCAACCGGGACGGCCACCTCACGGCGTGCCACTTCCCCGAAGAACCGACGATCGCGGCAAGGGAAGAGGACATCATCCTCGACCCGGCGCTGGCCGCGATCGAGGGGGCGGCCGAAAAGACCCTTTGACCCGGGCTCCCGTCCTCCGTTCGGCCCGCGGCCCGTACCCGGACACCCCAGCAGCACCCGGGTACGGGCCGTGGCGTGCGCCCGCCCCGACGGCCGTCGGAGCCGGCGCCCGCCCGGTCAGTCCTCCCTCGGGACCACCTGCTTCTCCTCCGCGAAGTGGCAGGCGCTGTCGTGCGCGGCGGGCGAGTCGAGCCCGCGGAACACCGCAGGGACGGCCAGCAGCGGCTCCTCGAGCGTGCAGCGCTCCTGCGCCTTCCAGCAGCGGGTGCGGAACCGGCAGCCGGACGGCGGGTTGGCCGGGGACGGTACGTCGCCGACGAGGATGATCCGCTCGCGCCGGTCGCGGGCGTCCGGGTCGGGAACGGGGACGGCCGACAGCAGCGCCTGGGTGTACGGGTGCGTCGGGTGCTCGTAGATCTGGTCGTCGTTGCCGATCTCGACGACCTTGCCGAGGTACATCACGCCGACCCGGTCCGAGATGTGCCGGACGATCGACAGGTCGTGGGCGATGAACATGTACGAGAGGTTGAACTCCTCCTGCAGCCGCCCCATCAGGTTCACCACCTGTGCCTGCACCGACACGTCCAGCGCGGAGACCGGCTCGTCCGCCACGATGATCTCCGGGCGCAGCGCCAGGCCGCGGGCGATCCCGATGCGCTGCCGCTGGCCGCCGGAGAACTGGTGCGGATAGCGGTTGATGTACTCGGGGTTGAGGCCGACCACGTCCAGCAGGTCCTCGACCGCCTTGCGGCGGTCGCCCTTCGGGGCGACCTCCGGGTGGATCTCGTACGGCTCGCCGATGATGTCGCCGACCGTCATGCGCGGGTTCAGCGACGTGTAGGGGTCCTGGAACACCATCTGGATGTTGCGGCGGACGACCTTGAGGGCCTTCCCCGACAGCTTGGTGATGTCCTCGCCCTTGTAGAGCACCTGACCGGCCGTCGGGGTCTCCAGGTTCATCAGGAGCCGGGCGACGGTGGACTTGCCGCAGCCGGACTCGCCGACGATGCCGAGCGTCTCGCCCTGGTAGAGGTCGAAGTCGACGCCGTCGACCGCCTTCACCGCGCCGACCTGCTTGCGGAAGAGGATGCCCTGGGTCAGCGGGAAGTGCTTGACCAGGCCGCGGACACTCAGGATCGGCTCCCGGTCCGACGCTCCGGCGGGCACCTTCGTCAGGTGGGTCGTGGTGTCACTCACCGATGGTCTCCGTCCAGAAGTGACAGGCGCTGGCCCGTGTCCCGCTGACCTCGTACAGCGGCGGCACATCGGTGCGGCAGATGTCCTGGGCCATCGGGCAGCGCGGGTTGAACGCGCAGCCGGCCGGGATGTGCAGGAGGTTCGGTGGCAGGCCCTTGATCGCGTAGAGCTCCTGGCCCTTCTGGTCCAGGCGCGGGATCGACCGGAGCAGGCCCTTGGTGTACGGGTGGGCGGGCTTCCGGTAGATCTCGTGCACGGGCGAGGTCTCGACGATCCGGCCCGCGTACATCACCGCGATCTTGTCGGCGACGTCCGCGACGACGCCGAGGTCGTGGGTGATCAGGATCAGACCCATGTGCAGCTCGCGCTGGAGCTCGGCGAGGAGCTCCATCACCTGCGCCTGGACCGTCACGTCCAGCGCCGTCGTCGGCTCGTCGGCGATGATCAGGTCGGGCTCCAGGGCCATCGCCATCGCGATCATGATGCGCTGGCGCATGCCCCCGGAGAACTGGTGCGGGAAGTCGCCCACCCGCTGCCTGGCCGCGGGGATGCGCACCCGCTCCATCAGCTCGATCGCCTTGACCTTGGCGTCCTTGCGCGACATCCCCCGGTGGACGGTGAACATCTCGCCGAGCTGCTCACCGACGCTCAGGACCGGGTTCAGCGAGGACAGCGCGTCCTGGAAGATCATCGCCATCCGCTCGCCGCGCACCCGGCGGCGGGCCTCCTTGCCCATCGTCAGCAGGTCCTGGCCCTGGAAGACGATCTCGCCCTGGGTGACGAAGCCGGGCGGCGAGTCCAGGATGCCCATGATCGCCTGCGCGGTCACCGACTTCCCCGAGCCCGACTCGCCGAGCACCGCCAGCGTCTCGCCCGCGCTCACCGTGTAGTTGACGCCGTTGACGGCCTTGGCCACCCCGTCGCGGGTACGGAATTCGACGTGCAGGTCCCGCACGTCCAGCAGGACCCCCTGCGGGTCCGGCGGATCCTGCTCGACCTGCGTGATCAGGCTGGTCATGGAACGCCTCCGTCAGCGCAGCTTGGGGTCGAGGGCGTCGCGCACCGCGTCGCCGAGCATGATGAACGCGAGCACGGTGATGCTCAGCGCGCCCGCGGGCCACAGCAGCATGTGCGGTGCGTTGCGGATCTGGGTGGACGCCGCCGAGATGTCGATGCCCCAGGAGACGGTCGGCGGCTTGAGGCCCACCCCGAGCCAGGACAGCGTCGCCTCCAGCGCGATGTACGTGCCGAGCGCGATGGTCGCGACCACGATCACCGGGGCGACCGCGTTCGGTGCGATGTGCCGCAGCAGGATGCGGCTGTGGTTCGCCCCCAGCGCCTTGGCCGCCTGGACGTAGTCGTTCTGTTTGGCGGTGATCACCGAACCGCGCGCGATGCGGGCGATCTGCGGCCAGCCGAGCAGCACCATGAAGCCGATGACCGGCCACACCGTGGAGTTGGTGACGACCGACAGGAAGACCAGGCCGCCGAGGATGATCGGGATGGCGAAGAAGATGTCACTGATCCGGGAGAGCACCGCGTCCGAGGTGCCGCCGAAGTAACCGGCCAGCCCGCCCAGGATGCCGCCCAGCAGCGCGACGCCCGCCGTGGCGCAGACGCCGACGGTGACCGACGCGCGGGCGCCGTACACCACGCGCGTGTAGACGTCGCAGCCCTGGTTGTCGTACCCGAAGGGATGGCCGGGCTGGGAGCCCTGCTGGGACTTGGACAGATCGCACTGGAGCGGGTTGCCGCTGGCGATCAGCGACGGCCACAGCGAGATGACGATCAGGAAGAGGATCAGCAGCGAGGAGATGATGAAGATCGGGTTGCGCCGCAGGTCGTGCCAGGCGTCGGACCACAGGCTGCGGGGCTTGCCCGTCGGGCCGCCCGGTTGCGGTGCGTGGCCCGGCGCGTGATCGAGCGTCTGGGCCTCGGAGGCGGCCAGGTCCATCGATCCGCCCATGCCGGTGGGGGCGACGGACTCGTTCGATCGGTCGTACTCCTCAGGCATACCGAATCCTCGGGTCCAGGACCGCGTAGAGCAGGTCGACGAGCAGGTTCGCCAGCAGGAAGACGATCACCAGGATGGTGACGAAGCCGACCACTGTCGCTGAGTTGTGCCGGAGGATGCCCTGGTAGAGCTGGTATCCGACACCCTGGATGTTGAAGATCCGCTCGGTGACGATCGCGCCGCCCATCAGGCCGCCGATGTCCGTCCCGATGAAGGTGATCACCGGGATGAGCGAGTTGCGCAGCAGGTGCCGCAGGATGACGCGGCGCCGGGGCAGCCCCTTGGCGACCGCGGTGCGGACGTAGTCGGCGCGGGTGTTCTCGGCGATGGACGTCCGGGTCAGCCGGGTGACGTACGCCAGCGAGACCAGGGCCAGCACGATGCCGGGCAGGATCAGTTCGTTGAGCGGTGCTTCCGGCGATACCGATGGCTCGCCGATGCCCCATTGCACCGCGATCACGTACTGCAGCACATAGCCGAGCACGAAGACCGGGATGGAGATCACGACCAGCGTCATCAGCAGCACCGAGGTGTCGATGGGGCGGCCGCGGCGCATACCGGTGATCACACCGAAGGTGATGCCGATGACGATCTCGAAGAAGATCGCGACCAGCGTCAGGCGCAGCGTCACCGGGAAGGCGCTCTTCATCAGTTCGGTGACGGGCTGCCCGTTGAACGCGGTCCCGAAGTCACCGGTGAAGATGTTCCCCATGTAGTCGAGGTACTGATGCCACAACGGCTTGTCGAGGCCGTACTGGTGCCGGATCTGCGCGGCCGTGGCGGGGTCGGGGGCGCGGTCGCCGAAGAACGCGGCCACCGGGTCGCCGAGCGCGTACACCATCACGAAGATCAGGAACGTGGCGCCGATGAACACCGGGATCATCTGCAGCAGGCGCCGGATCACATAGCGTCCCATGGGGCCTTCCCCAAAGTCGGGCGGTGGCCCGGCGCGTGGTCACCGCGCCGGGCCACCGCGCGGGTCAGCTGACCTTGATCTCGTTGTAGACCGGGACGCTGAACTGGTTCAGCGCCACATTCGAGATCTTGGTGGAGTAGCCCCCGGTGCCGTTCTGGTACCAGAGCGGGATGGCCGGCATGTCGATGGCGAGCTGCTTCTCCGAGTCCTGGAACAGCGCGACGGCCTTCGCGGTGTCCGGCTCGGCGTTCGCCTGGTTGATGAGCTTGTCGAAGTTCGCGTTCGTGTAGTGCGAGTCGTTCGACGACGCGTTGGTGTAGTAGATCGGCTGCAGGAAGTTCTGGATCAGCGGGTAGTCCATCTGCCAGCCGGTCCTGAACATGCCGGTCATCTGCTTGTTCGTCACCTTCGAGCGGAAGTCCGCGAAGGTGCCGATCGGGTTGAAGACGCACGCCTTGTCGTTGCCGAGCGCGTTGTTGATGCTGTTGCAGACCGCGTCGGACCAGTCCTTGTGCGAACCGGTGTCCACGTTGGACGTCAGGGTGACCTGGCCGCCGGGCAGGCCGCCGGCCTCCGTGATGAGCTTCTTGGCCTCGGTCGGGTTGAACGTGCAGGCGTCGCCGCACAGCCCGGCCTTGAAGCCGCCCGCGTCGCCGAGCACCGGCGAGGTCCAGTCACTGGCGGGCTCGCGGGTCTTCTGGAAGATCTGCTCGGTGATCTGCGCGCGGTTGATCGCCATCGACAGACCCTGGCGGATCTTCGCCGCGTTCGGCCCCGACCACTTCGGGTCGTACAGCGGGAACGAGACGGTCTGGATGATGCCGGCCGGCTGGTTGATGAACCGGTCTCCCAGGTCCGACTTGGCGTTCTTGAGCTGCGACGCGGGGATGTCGTCGACCAGATCGATGTTGCCGGCCTGCAGGTCGGTGTACGCGGTGTTGTTGTCGGTGTAGACCCGCAGGTCGATGCCGCCGTTCTGGGCCGGGTCAGGACCCTTGTACCCGGCCCACTTGCGCATCTTCATCGTCTGGCCCTTGGTGTACGAGTCCACCGTGTAAGGGCCGTTGCCGATCGGCTTGTTCAGCCAGGTGGCGTGGTCGGAGAAGAACGACTTCGGCAGCGGGTCGTACGCCGAGTAGCCCAGCGTGTCGGGCCAGGTGGAGAACTTGGCGCCGAGCTTCACGGTGAAGTTCAGGTCGTCGACCTTCTTCAGCCCGCCGAGCGTCTGGGCGGTGGACGCGGCACCCTCCTTCTCCGGGTGCACCGCGTCGTAGCCGTCGATGAAGCGGAAGAAGCTGGCGTTCTTCTGCGCGTTCTTCAGCAGCGCGCCGTAGTTCCAGGCGTTGATGAAGGAGTCGGAGGTGACCGGGTCGCCGTCGCTGAAGGTCCAGCCGGGGTTCAGCTTGATCGCGAAGTTCAGCGAGTCGCTGGTGGTGATCGACGCCGCGACCATGTTCTCGGCCTTGCCGGTCTTCGGGTTGTACTTCTTGAGACCACGGAAGAGCATGTCCAGCACCTTGCCGCCCTGCACCTCATTGGTGTTGGCCGGCTCCAGCGGGCTCTGCGGGTCTCCCCACGAGGCACTGACGATTCCCGAGGCGCCGCCTCCACCACCGCTGTCGCTGCCCCCGCCGCCACAGGCGGTGGCCGCCAGGGCGACGGCCGTCGCACAGACGGCCCACTTCAAGCGCGTGGATCCGCGCATCGCGTGCCTCCTCATGGGTCACAAATGACACTTAGTTCCTCATGACACCCCAAACCCTTCACCGACGCACCTCTAGCGCACCCGTGTCGCCCTACGAACTCCTGGCCGACACCCCGTGTGGGCCAACGCCTCACTCAGCGGCGTTGTCCGACATAGGGTCAGAAGGGTGATGACGACAGCCGAAGAATCGTTCCTGCGCGCTTTTCACGCCGAGCACCCGGCCGTGACATCGCGCTCCCTGGCCCGTGGCCGGGACGCCGCCGGCCGCTCCAGCTACCGGATCCTCAGCGACCTGGTCGCCGGACACCGGCGGGTGCTGGACCTCGGCTGCGGTGACGGGTTCCTGCTGGAGCAGGTGGCGGAGGCGGGTGCTGCGCCGGCCGCTGACGAGGGGGCGGCTGCGGCGGGAGCAGGCGAGGCGCCGGCCGGTGACGAGGGGAGCGCCGCGGTTGCGGTGCCGGTCCGCGACGACCCGGTCGCCGGCCGGGAGCTCGCGGGCGTCGACCTCTCCCCCGACGACCTGGCCCTCGCGCGCCGGCGGCCGGCGCTGGCCGGCGCCACGCTCCTGGAGGCGCGGGCCCAGGACCTGCCGTTCCCCGGCGACCACTTCGACGCCTGTGTCTCCCACATGGCGCTGATGCTCATGAACGACGTCGACCGGGTCGCCGCCGAGCTCGCCCGGGTCCTCGCCCCCGGCGGCCTGCTGGCGCTCGCCCTGGGCGGTGGCGCCGCGGGCGGCGAGGCCTACGAGCTCTTCAGCGCCCTGACCGGCCCCGTCGTCGACGCCGTGCCCGACACCCAGCGGATCCCCCGCCTCGGCGACCGGCGGACCCGTGACCGCGCGGGCCTCGACGCGATCCTCACGCCGGCCGGCTTCGCGCCGGTCGGCTGGGAGACCGTACGGATCGACCTGAGCGGCTCGCTCGAGGACGTGTGGGTCACCCTCTCCGCCCTCTACGACCTCGGCCCCCTCTCCCGGGAAGCCACGAACGCGCTGCGCGAGACCTTCACCGCGGGCGCCGCCTCCCTCGCCCTCCCGGACGGCACGATCCCCTGCGCCATGAACATGCGCATCGCCACCACACACCTGACGGCGGGACGAGCCGGGAACGGGTGAGGGCCCCTGCCGATCCAGGACGGATCGGCAGGGGCCCTCACACGGTGTGCGGCGCGTTACGCGACGCCCACGACGTCCTTGACCTCGGCGAAGTGGCATGCCGAGTCATGGGCGGCGGGCGAGTCGACGCCCTTGAAGCGCTCCGGGATCGCCAGCAGCGGAACGTCCGTGGCGCACTTGTCCTGCGCCTTCCAGCAGCGGGTACGGAACCGGCAGCCGGACGGCGGGTTGGCCGGGGACGGGACGTCTCCGGTCAGGATGATGCGCTCACGGTGGGCACGGGCCTCGGGGTCCGGAACGGGGACGGCCGAGAGCAGCGCCTGGGTGTACGGGTGGGTCGGGTACTCGTAGATCTCGGCGTCGGAGCCGATCTCGGCCATCTTGCCGAGGTACATCACGCCGACCCGGTCCGAGATGTGCCGGACGATCGACAGGTCGTGGGCGATGAAGATGTAGGAGAGGTTGAACTCGTCCTGCAGGTTCTCCATCAGGTTGATGACCTGGGCCTGGACCGACACGTCGAGCGCGGAGACCGGCTCGTCGCAGATGATGACTTCCGGGTTGAGCGCCAGGCCGCGGGCGATGCCGATGCGCTGCCGCTGGCCGCCGGAGAACTGGTGCGGGTACCGGTTGATGTACTCCGGGTTGAGCCCGACGACGTCCAGCAGGTCCTGGACCTTCTTGCGGCGGGTGCCCTTGGGCGCCACCTCGGGGTGGATGTCGAAGGGCTCGCCGATGATGTCGCCGACCGTCATGCGCGGGTTCAGCGACGTGTACGGGTCCTGGAACACCATCTGGATGTTGCGGCGGACGACCTTGAGGGCCTTCCCCGACAGCTTGGTGATGTCCTGGCCCTTGTAGAGGACCTCGCCCGCGGTGGCCGTCTCCAGGCTCATCAGCAGCTTGGCGACGGTGGACTTGCCACAGCCGGACTCGCCGACGATGCCCAGGGTCTCGCCCTGGTACAGCTCGAAGGAGATGCCGTCGACGGCCTTGACCGCGCCGACCGTCCGCTTGAACACGATGCCCTGGGTCAGCGGGAAGTGCTTGACCAGGTTCCGGACCTGGAGGATCGGCTCGCCACGGTCGACCGGGGCGTTGATCGCCGCCTCGACGGCCTCGACTGTCGTCTCATCGTCCTTGCTGAGATCAGCCATGGATCGTCTCCTTCCAGAAGTGGCAAGCGCTGCCACGGCCCGGCAGCTCGTCGCCGTCGGCCTCGGTCACCGTGTGCAGCGGCGGCACATCGGTCCGGCAGATGTCCTGCGCCATGTCGCAGCGCGGGTTGAACGCGCAACCGGAGGGAACGGCCAGCAGGTTCGGCGGGAGGCCCTTGATCGCGTAGAGCTCCTGGCCCTTCTGGTCCAGGCGCGGGATCGACCGGAGCAGGCCCTTGGTGTACGGGTGGGCCGGCCGCTTGTAGATCTCGTGCACCGGCGCGGTCTCGACGATCCGGCCCGCGTACATCACCGCGATCTTGTCCGCGACGTCGGCGACGACGCCGAGGTCGTGGGTGATCAGGATCAGACCCATGTTGGACTCGCGCTGCAGCTCCGCGAGCAGGTCCATGACCTGTGCCTGGACCGTCACGTCGAGCGCCGTGGTCGGCTCGTCCGCGATGATCAGGTCGGGTTCGAGGGCGATGGCCATCGCGATCATGATGCGCTGGCGCATACCGCCGGAGAACTGGTGCGGGTAGTCACCGACCCGCTCCCTGGCCGCCGGGATCCGGACGCGGTCCATCAGCTCGATGGCCTTCTTCTTCGCGTCCTTCTTCGACAGCCCCTGGTGGGCGCGGAACATCTCGCCCAGCTGGAAGCCGACGGAGAGCACCGGGTTCAGCGAGGACAGCGCGTCCTGGAAGATCATCGCCATCTTGTTGCCGCGCAGCTTGCGCCGCTCGCTCTCCGGCAGGGCCAGGATGTTCTGCCCGTGGAAGAGGATCTCGCCCTGGGCGACGCGCCCGGGAGGGCTGTCCAGGATGCCCATGATCGCCTGGGCGGTCACCGACTTGCCGGAGCCCGACTCGCCGAGCACCGCCAGCGTCTCACCGGCGCTCACGCTGTAGTTGACGCCGTTGACGGCCTTGGCCACACCGTCGCGGGTCTTGAATTCCACGTGGAGGTCGCGCACTTCGAGCAGCGGGCCGCCGGCGGCGGTCGTTCCAGTGCTCTCGGCGGCCGTTTCGACCGTGGTCATGCCGTCACCTTCGTCCTGCTTGCTCGTAGCTCGTGCTCGTGGGGGTCCGACTCATGAGGGCGCCTCACCGGAGCTTCGGGTCGAGCGCGTCGCGCAGGCCGTTGCCGAGGAAGACGAAGCCGAGCGCGGTGATGACGATCGCCAGGCTGGGGTACACCCAGAGGTAGTCCTTGACGCCCATGAAGTCCTTGCCCGCGAAGATCATGTTTCCCCACTCGGCGACCTCGGGGCTCACCCCGACGCCGAGGAAGGACAGCGAGGCCTCGGCGACGATCGCGATGCCGACGCTGCTGGCCGCGTAGACCACCACCGAGGTGACGGAGTTGGGCAGGATGTGCTTCAGCACGATCCTGCGCCGGCTCGCGCCCAGCGCCTTGGCGGCGTGCACGTAGTCCATCTCACGCACCGACAGGATCTGGCTGCGGAGCAGCCGGGCGAAGGTGGCCCAGGAGAAGATGCCCAGCGAGATCACGACGGGCAGCACGCCACGGCCCATCAGCAGGATGATGACGATGGCGCCGACCAGCAGCGGGAACGCGAAGAACACGTCCGCCACGCGCATGATCACGGTGTCCCAGGCGCGGCCGAAGTAGCCGGCTATCGCACCCAGCGTGATGCCGATGACGCAGGCGAGCAGGATCGAGGCCAGGCCGACGATCATCGCGATCCGGCTGCCGTAGATGATGCGGGACAGCTGGTCGCGGCCGAGGGCATCGGTCCCCAGCCAGTGCTTGCCGCTCGGACCCTTCAGGGTGTTCATCAGATCCTGGTGGAGCGGGTCCGCGGGGGCGATCAGCGGAGCGAAAATTGCCACCAGCAGAAGAATGACGACGATCAGCAGGCCGACGACGGCCAGCTTGTTGGCGAGGAAACGGGCGCGGATCTCGCTCCAGTTGCTGACCCTCGCGACGCTCGGTTCGGCTGCGCTCTGCGCAGCCGGGGCCGGACCGGCCGCGGTGGTACCCGACCCATCCATGCCCGTGACGACCTCAGTCATGGTGTGACTCCTAATTCGGGACGACCCTGCGGGTCAGGAGAGGCGGATTCGCGGGTCGAGTGCGGCGTAGAGCAGATCGACGATCAGGTTCAGCAGGATGAAGACAGCAACGCTGTACGTCACCACGCCGACGATGATCGGGTTGTTCTGCGACTGAATCGCCGTGATCAGCGCGAGTCCGATGCCGTCCCAGTTGAAGATCGTCTCGGTGATGAGCGCACCACCGAGCAGACCGCCGAAGGAGATACCCAGGTAGGTGATCACCGGGATGACGGAGTTGCGCATGATGTGCCGGAGCAGGATCGTCCGGCGCGGCAGCCCCTTGGCCACCGCGGTCTTGACGTAGTCCGCGCGCAGCACTTCGAGCATGGTGCTCCGGGCGATCTGCGCGACAAGGGCGGCGTCGATGATGGCCAGCGTCACCGCCGGCAGCACCATGGAGTTGAACGACCCGTCGGAGATGAGCGGGAACCAGCCCAGCTCCACCACGAAGAAGCGCTGCAGGATCATGCCGATAACGATGGAAGGTACGCCCACGGCAAGGGTCGTGAGGAACGTCACCGACACGTCCCAGACCGAGTATCTGCGCATCGCCGCCAGTACACCGACGCTCAGGCCCAGGATGACGTCGAAGATGATCGCGGTCACCGCGAGCTTCGCCGTGTTCACCAGCTTGGGCTGGAGGATCTCGTTGACCGAGCGGCCCTGGGTGTAGTCCTCACCCAGATCGCCCTTGCCGAGCTTCTCCACGTAGTGCACGTACTGCACGACCAGCGGGTCGTCCAGTCCGTACTTCGCGCGCAGTTCCTTGACCACCGCGGGATCACGCGCCTTGTCACCGCCGATCGAGCCCACCGGGTCACCCGGGAGCACGAACAGGCAGGCGAACAGGATCATCGTCGCACCGAGCACGACGACAACCAGCTGGCCCAGCCTGCGGACCACATACCTTCCCATGACTTACCTCTCTACCTCGCTGCCGCACCGAAGCAGCCACAACGCCCGGGTCGGGCGCGCCTGGACGGGGCGGTGGATCACACCGCTCCCGACGGGGGCCGGGGCCGGGGCGACCGAGTCTCGACTCGATGCCACGGCCCCCGGTTCGCGCCGCACTGGTTGCGGCGGTGTGTGACTACTTCGCGCTGATCTCGGCGAGGTTCGGGTCCTCGTGGAAGTCCATCGCCCCACCGGTGAACTTCTTGGTGTTCACCAGACGGAACTGGGTGCGGTTCCACAGCGGGATCAGGGCCTGGTCGTCCATCGCCAGCTTCTCGGCCTGCTTGTAGACCTCGTTGCGGGCGGCGGAGTCCTTGGTGCTACGGGCCTTCTCCACCAGTGCGTCGAACGCCGGGTTGTTGTAGCGACCGCGGTTGTCGCCCTGGACCTTGCCCGAGGCGTCCTTGTTGATGGACTTGGAGTCCAGCAGCGGGAACAGGAAGTTGTCCGGGGTCGGGTAGTCCGCGCCCCACGCGAAGCGGTAGGCACCGGTCGCACCCGGCGCCTGCTGGGCCGCGAGCAGCTCCTTGAACGGCTTCGCGTCCATCTTGACGTTCAGACCGAGGACGTCCTTGATCTGCTGGACGACGGCCTGGACCCACTCCTCGTGGCCACCACCGGTGTTGAAGCCGATGTGCAGCTCGTCACCGGGCTTCAGACCGGCCTCGGCCGCGAGGGACTTCGCCTTGTCCTTGTCCTGCTTGATGCAGGAGACGCAGAGGTCCTTCTGGTAGACGTCCTTGAAGGACGGCGGAAGGATCGTCGTCGACTTGGTCTGCATGCCCTGGAAGACACCGGCGATGATGGCGTCCCGGTCGATCGCGTACGAGATCGCCTGACGGGCCTTGGCGGTCTTCAGCGGACCGTTCTCGGTGATCGGGAGCAGGTAGTTCATGCCGCTGGTGTCGGCCTGGATCCACTCGTTCTGCGCCGTGTACTTGGCCTTGGCCGAGGTCAGCTGCGCGGTGGGCATACGGGCCCAGTCGAACTGGCCGGACTGGAAGCCCTGGTACTCCAGGTTGCTGGCGTTCGCCGAGTTCAGGATCGAGATCTTGACCGTGTCGAGGTGGGCCTTGGTCAGACCGTAGTCGTCGTTGCGGACGAGCGTGATCGACTTGTTGTGCTCCCACTTGCCCGACATCTTGAACGGGCCGTTGCCGATGGGGGCGTCGTTGTACGCCTGGTTCTTGCCGGCGCCCGCGACCTTCGGCACCGGGGACATCGAGGTGTGCGTGGTCTTGACGTCGAACTCGAAGTCCGGCGTGCTGAGCTTCACCTGGATGGTGTTCTCGTCCGGCGCGCTCAGGCCGGAGAACGTGGTCGCCGTGCCCTTCTGCAGCGCTTCGAAGCCGTCGATGCCGCCGACGTTGGGCGTGGCGACGTCGGACGCGGAGTCCTTGGCGGCCAGACGGGTCCAGCCACGGATGAACGCCTCGGCGTTGACGATCTCGCCGTTGGTGAACTTGGTGCCGGGCTTGATCTTGAAGGTCCAGGTCTTGCCGTCGTCGCTGACCGTCTTGGAGGTCGCGAGAGCGGGTATGACCTTGCCGTCAGCGGTCGGCTCGTACAGCCCGGTGAACAGGTTGTCCGTGACCAGGATGCCCTCGGACTCCTGGGCGTTGACCGGGTCGATCGAGACCGGCTCGACGAGGCCGAGGCTGAAGGTGCCACCGGCCTTGCCGGCACCGGCCGGCTTGTCGTCCTTGTTGTCGCCGCCGCAAGCGGTCGCTGCAAGGGCAACGATGACCGCGCCCACGACCCACTTGGCGCTCTTGGCACCGCGCATGGATTGCCTCCTCAGGAGTTCACTGTTTTTACGTGAAAAGAAGGCCGACCATCCGCTGACACCCCTGACAGCGAAACCGGCCCTCTGTTGCTCGTGAGTCGGCGCTCCCCATAAGCGCTTGGACCCATTGACCCGAGCTGAACTGCGTCCCACTATCGGGCACGTTTAGGCGCGTAACCACACCCAAATGGTCTCGCTTTGATCACATCGGGTATGAACTTGGCCCACAATTCGGACATTTGGAACGTAGACAGACACCCGCGAAACGGACTGTTAACGCAACATCCGGCGAATCGCGTCCGCTATGCGGACGCGGGTCCGTCGAAATCGGTTGCGGGAGGTCCGAAAAAGCCAGCCCGAGTCTACGCGGGTCACCCTCCGGGCGTCCTCGATACGACCGGGCCCGCCCGGCCGCCGGAACCTGTTGAATCGGCCCATGAGCCAGGAGATCTCCGGACTGTTGCACCACGTCGAACTGTGGGTCGCCGACCTGCCCGCCGCCACCGCCGGCTGGGGCTGGCTGCTGGGCGAGCTCGGCTACACCCCGTTCCAGGACTGGCCCGCGGGGCGCAGCTGGAAACTCGGCCCCACCTACATCGTGGTCGAGCGCTCCCCCGCCCTCACCGGCGACCGGCACGAGCGGCGCCGGCCGGGCCTCAACCACCTGGCCTTCCACGTGGCCGACCGCGCCATGGCCGACGATCTCGCGGCCAGGGCGCCGGAGCACGGCTGGACCCTGATGTTCCCCGACCGGCACCCCTTCGCGGGCGGCGACGCGCACTACGCCGCCTATCTGGAGAACGCCGAGGGGTTCGAGGTCGAGCTGGTCGCACCCATCGCCTCCTGACGGCGGGGCGGCTAATCTGACTGACCGTCAGGTTGTAGCCGGCCGCGGGAAGGGATCCCCAGTGCCTCACAGTGAGTTGGACCACGCTCGGCGCGAGAAGACGGTGGAGTCGTTCTGGCGCGGGGTCGACACGCACGACTGGGGGCTGGTCGCCTCCACCCTGGCGGAGGGGTTCGTACGCGTCGGGATGCGCGGCGACGAGGACGACACCGTCCGGGGCCGGGAGGCGTATGTGGCGTTCGTCTCACGCGTGACGGAGCGGATGGCCTTCCACCGGCTGGAGTCCCGCCGGACGTTCCTCAGCGCGGACGGCCGGCGGGTGCTCAACGAGGCGGTCGAGACGATCCAGCCGACGGCGGCCGACGAACGGAACGTGATGTCGTTCGCCAACGTCATGGAACTCGGCGAGGACGGGCTCATCACCCGGCTCGACATCTACTGGAAGACCCCGGTACTGCAGCCGCCGGCCTGGATCGTGCCGGGAAGCACCCCGGCGCAGGCACCATGACCGTGGCTCCACCCTGGGTACGCGTCCCCGGGCGCCGGACCGGCTGATCCAAGCCACCAGAGCGCCTGACAGCGGCAGTTGGGGCCCGGGGGTCCGCCCGGGGCGCCGGACGGACTCAGACGGCCCGCGCAGCGCCCTGGAAGGCCCGGAGGGGGCCGGGGACACGTCCCGCAAAGCCCGAGGGGCCCGGGGACACGTCCCCGGGCCCCTCTTCACCCGGTGATCCGGGCGGAAGACGTCAGCGCTTGGCGCGCGAGTACGCCCGGCCGCGCTCCTTCTGGTCCAGGACGACCTTGCGGATACGCACGGTCTCCGGGGTGACCTCGATGCACTCGTCCTCGCGGCAGAACTCGAGGGACTGCTCCAGGGAGAGCCTGCGCGGCGGCACCACGTTCTCGGTGTTGTCCGCGGAGGCGGCGCGCATGTTGGTGAGCTTCTTCTCCTTGGTGATGTTCACGTCCATGTCGTCGGAACGCGAGTTCTCACCGATGATCATGCCCTCGTACACCTCGGTGGTCGCCTCGACGAAGATCACGCCGCGCTCCTGGAGGTTGATCATCGCGAACGGCGTCACGACGCCGGCGCGGTCCGCCACCAGGGAACCGTTGTTACGGGTGCGCAGGTCGCCGAACCACGGCTCGTGACCCTCGAAGATGCTGTGCGCGATACCGGTGCCGCGGGTGTCCGTGAGGAACTCGGTACGGAAACCGATCAGGCCACGGGCCGGGACGATGAACTCCATGCGGACCCAGCCGGAGCCGTGGTTCGTCATGGTCTCCATACGGCCCTTGCGGGTCGCCATCAGCTGGGTGATCGCGCCGAGGTACTCCTCGGGGGTGTCGATCGTCATGCGCTCGACCGGCTCGTGCACCTTGCCGTTGATCGTCTTGGTGACGACCTGCGGCTTGCCGACGGTCAGCTCGAAGCCCTCACGGCGCATCTGCTCGACGAGGATCGCCAGCGCCAGCTCGCCACGGCCCTGGACCTCCCACGCGTCGGGACGCTCGGTCGGCAGCACGCGGAGCGAGACGTTACCGATGAGCTCCTTGTCCAGCCGGTCCTTCACCTGGCGGGCGGTGACCTTGTGGCCCTTGCCGCCCTTGCCGACCAGCGGCGAGGTGTTGGTACCGATGGTCATGGAGATGGCCGGCTCGTCGACCGTGATGAGCGGCAGCGCGACCGGGTTCTCCAGGTCGGCCAGCGTCTCGCCGATGGTGATGTCCGGGATGCCGGCCACGGCGCAGATGTCGCCGGGGCCCGCCATCTCGGCCGGCTTGCGGGTGAGCGCCTCGGTCATCAGCAGCTCGGTGATCTTGACCTGGGTGACCGAACCGTCACGCTTCATCCACGCGACCTGCTGGCCCTTGCGGAGCTCGCCCTCCTCGACGCGGAGGAGCGCGATGCGGCCGAGGAAGTTGTCGGCGTCCAGGTTGGTGACGTGCGCCTGGAGCGGCGCGCCCTCGGTGTACTCGGGGGCGGGGACCGTCGACAGGATGGTGGAGAAGAACGGCTCCAGCGAGTCGCTGTCCGAGGGGACCGTGCCGTTCTCCGGCTTGGTCAGCGAGGCGACGCCGTCACGGGCACAGGCGTAGACGATCGGGAACTCGATCTGCTCCTCGGTCGCGTCCAGGTCCAGGAAGAGGTCGTAGGTCTCGTTGATGACCTCGTCGATCCGGGAGTCCGGGCGGTCCGTCTTGTTGATGCACAGGATGACCGGCAGGTTCGCCGTCAGCGCCTTGCGCAGCACGAAGCGGGTCTGCGGCAGCGGGCCCTCGGAGGCGTCCACGAGGAGCACGACCGCGTCGACCATCGACAGGCCGCGCTCGACCTCACCACCGAAGTCGGCGTGGCCGGGGGTGTCGATGATGTTGATCGTGATGACGTCGCCGCCACCCTTGGGGTGGTACTTCACGGCCGTGTTCTTGGCCAGGATCGTGATGCCCTTCTCACGTTCCAGGTCGTTCGAGTCCATCATGCGGTCGTCGAGGTGCTGGTGGGCAGCGAATGCGCCGGCCTGCTTGAGCATGGCGTCGACAAGGGTCGTCTTGCCGTGGTCGACGTGGGCGACAATGGCGACGTTACGAATATCGTGGCGCGTGGACATGCTGCGGCGCTTCTCCCGGGATCGTGGATGGCTGCGCGTTCCGTGTTGACGCACTCGCCCGCCGGGCAGGACAAGCCGCGGCCTTACCCCATGGTACGGGGCTCGCGGCGACTCGGCCGCCCGGGCGAGGTTTGAACGCCGGTATCACCGGCCCCGCAGGCTCCTTCCGGAGCCGGCGGGACCGGTGGGACGACCGGAAGGACCCGTGGCAGCGGCGGTATCCGCGCGTATTCCGCCATCCGGGCGCCGGGGCGGCCCGATCCGGCAAAAGCGCTGCGCGCGGACCCCTACTTACGGAACCCGATGTCCTGGTATCGGGGGGACTCGAAGCCGAAGGCGCCGGCGTTCGCGACCGTGGGCCGCAGCGCCACGAGCTCGGGGCGCTGGAAGAGCGGGACGGAGCCGGCCGCGGCCCAGATCCGGGAGTCGGCCCGTGCGGCGATGTCGTGGGCCGCCTTCTGGTCCAGTTCCGAGCTCGCCTGGTCGAGCAGCTGGTCGATCTGGTCGGTGCCGACCCGTGAGTAGTTCTGCTCGACGGTCAGCGATCCGTCGGGGGCGGGCAGCGGCTTGGCGAAGATCGGCCGGTCGTCGGTGGCCGGGTAGGCCGTGCCGGGCCAGGAGTACAGGGCCAGATCGAAGTTTCCGGCCGCGACGTGGTCGTGGAAGAAGCTCGTGTCGGCGACCTTGGTGATCTCGGTGCGGACCCCGATCTTCGACAGCATCGCGGCGATCCGGTTCCCCACGTCGGCCAGCATCGGCGAGGTGGAGGGGACGACGAACCGCAGGCTCAGCTGCTTGCCTGCCTTGCGGAGCGTTCCGCTGGGCTCGACCACCGTCACGCCGAGGGCCGGGGCCGCCGCGTCGGGCTTGGCCGGTACCGGAGCGGCGGGCTTGGCCGGGTTGGCGGCCTTGGCCCCGGGCTGCGACTGCGGTGCGGTGTGCTCCCAGCCCGCGTCCGCGAGCAGCGCCTGGACCTGGCCCGCGTCCGCGGAGCCGAGGGCCGAGCTGTGGTCCGCGTAGCCGTTCTGCGAGGCGAGGACCAGGTGGTTGCCGAGCGGCTTGGCGGGCAGGCCGAGCGGCTTCAGCACGGCGTCGGCGATGGCCTGCCGGTCGACGGCGCGGGCCACCGCGCGGCGGACCCGTTCGTCGGCCAGCGGGCCCGTGCTGCCGTTGAGGGCGAGCTGCGAGTACGCGGCCCCGGGGGCCTTGCGGACGGCGAGCTTCTTGGCGGCCGCGGCCTTGCGGACCGAGGCGAGGGCGCTCGGGTCCAGCGCCGCGACGTCCAGCTTTCCGCCGGTCAGCGCGGTGGCGCGGCCCGCGGACGGTACGACGGTCAGCACCAGCTGGTCGAGCTTGGCGCGCTGGCCCCACCAGGCCGGGTTCCTGACCAGGGTGACGGCGCCCCCGGTGCGGTTCACGTCCTTGATCCTGAACGGCCCGGCGACGGCGGTGAGCGCGGAGCGGGCGCCTTCGTTGAAGGCGTCCGGGCTGCCGGTCACGGCCTTGGGATAGAGGGGTGTGAACAGCGACCGCCAGTCGGCGTACGGGGCGGCGAAGGTGACCTTGACCTCATGGCTGTCCGCGCCCTGGCTGACGTCCGCGATCCGGTCGTAGCCGGCGTTGCGCGCGGTCCAGTACGCGGCGTTCCGGCCGCTCAGCGCCTTCCACTGCGCGCTGAAGTCGTCGGCGCCGACGGCCCGGCCGTCGCTCCACTTCGCCTTCGGGTTGAGCTTGTACGACACGACCTGCTTCGGCTCGGTCTCGACGACCGAGGCGTCGGCCAGGAAGTCCGCGTCCCGCTGCGGGGCGCCGCGGTTGTCGAGGCGGAACATCACGGGCAGCACGGCGCCGGCGATCCGGGCCGTGTCCTCGTCGGCGTCCGCCTGGTAGGCGTTGAGGGTGGCCGGTACGCCGTCGACGGCCCAGCGCAGTGTTCCGCCGTCCTTGACGCCGGCGCGGGGCGCGGCGGCGATGTCGGTGCCCGAGACGACCGCGCCCGCGGTGGTCTCGGCGGAGCAGCCGGCGAGGGCGAGCGCGGCGGCACCCAGGAGGGCCGCACCGCGCAGCCCCGGCCCGGTGGGCCGGGGGCGATGCCGGGGCCGGGGCTCTGCCCCGCCTACGGATGCGGGAATGACGCTGCGGGACATGGGTCAGGTACCTCCGCGGGCTCTCCGGCCGCCTTCGGTCCGGCATACGCCTTCGGGACGTGCACCAGTAATACTCAGTTGGCGGTATTTGTCGCTTATCGGACCTACTGAATGCGACAGGTACCCGCGCGGCGGCGCGACACGGCGCGAACCGGGCCACAGGCCACCCGAACGGCGGCGGGGCGCCCACCGGGGGCCCGCGCGGGCGCGCGGCCGGGGCGTGATCCCGGGCCGGGCGCCATTTCCCCTGCACGCGCTCTTCCCAATGGCGCATGTGACGCGCGACACTCGCTTCCGCATGAGCGTCACCAACCGCACTGCGGCAGAGCTGAGGGCAAATCCATGTCCCTGCAAGACGATCTGACATCGGTTCAGCGCCGGCTGGACGACCTGGTCCGCTGCGTGGGCCGACTGGAGCAGCACGTCGGGAACAGCCTCGACATGCGTCGTGTACGTGCCGACGCGGACCACCTCCGCGAGAGCCTGACCCTGCTGCGCGAGGCCGCGCCGTCCGCCGCCCCACCGGGCCCGGTGGAGATGGTGATCGTGCCCGACACCCCGTACGACCCCGCGCTGTGGTCCGACTGCGAGGACGAAGGCCTGGGATCACCCCACGGCCACGCGCCGTAACAGCGCCTCCCCACAGCCGCGGGCCTCCCCGCGACCGCAGAGCCAGCCCGTCACCGCAGCCGTCACCGGCTCCCGCCCCTTCCGCTCCCCTCCGGAGTACGCATTGGCCACCGGAACCACCTCCAGCACCGAGTCCGCCGACAGCAGTCCCGCCCGCCGCGGTGTCCACACGCAGGGGCGCGCGGCCATTCAGAACCGACATCTGCGGACCGACCGGTGGTGGGTTCCGCCCCTGGTGACCGCGCTCGGGCTGGGGGCGTTCGTCGTCTACTCGACGTGGCGCGCGTTCGCGAACGGGGACTACTACGCGGCGCCGTACGTCTCGCCGTTCTACTCCCCGTGCCTGGCGTCGAACTGCACCGACATGAACGGCGGCGCCGACTGGCACCTCTTCGGGAGCTGGTGGGGCATCTCCCCGGCCCTGATCGTGCTGATCTTCCCGCTCGGCTTCCGGCTCACCTGCTACTACTACCGCAAGGCGTACTACCGCGGGTTCTGGGCCTCGCCCCCCGCCTGCGCCGTCGCCGAGCCGCACGCCACGTACACCGGTGAGACGCGGTTCCCGCTGATCCTGCAGAACATCCACCGGTACTTCTTCTACTTCGCGATCCCGGTCGCCGGGATCCTGACGTACGACGTGGTGCTGAGCTTCCGCGACGAGGACGGCAACTGGGGCCACGCGGGCCTCGGCACCCTCGTGATGCTGGTGAACATCACCCTGATCTGGGCGTACACCTTCTCCTGCCACTCCTGCCGGCACATCATCGGCGGCCGGCTGAAGCACTTCTCCAAGCACCCGGTGCGGTTCCGCCTCTGGGGCTGGGTCGGCAAGCTCAACCGGCACCACATGCTGCTCGCCTGGGTCTCGCTGATCAGCGTGGCACTCGCGGACTTCTACGTATATCTCGTCGCCAGCGGCGCCTTCGACGACCCGCGGTTCTTCTAAACGAAGGGGATGCCAACAAGCATGACGCAAGTCGAAAGGCACACTTACGACGTGGTCGTCGTCGGCGCGGGCGGAGCAGGTCTGCGCGCCGCCATCGAGGCCCGCGAGCAGGGCATGCGCACGGCGGTCATCTGCAAATCGCTGTTCGGCAAGGCGCACACGGTGATGGCCGAGGGCGGCATCGCGGCCAGCATGGGCAACGCCAACTCCAACGACAACTGGGAAGTGCACTTCCGCGACACCATGCGCGGCGGGAAGTTCCTCAACCAGTGGCGGATGGCCGAGCTGCACGCCCGCGAGGCGCCCGACCGGGTGTGGGAGCTGGAGACCTGGGGCGCGCTCTTCGACCGCACCAAGGACGGCCGGATCTCGCAGCGCAACTTCGGCGGCCACGAGTACCCGCGGCTCGCGCACGTCGGCGACCGGACCGGCCTGGAGCTGATCCGCACCCTCCAGCAGAAGATCGTCTCCCTGCAGCAGGAGGACTTCGCCGAGTTCGGCGACTACGAGGCGCGGCTCAAGGTCTTCCAGGAGTGCACGGTCACCCGGGTGCTCAAGGACGGCCCGGCGGTCAGCGGGGTCTTCGGCTACATCCGCGAGTCGGGCCGGCTGTTCGTCATCGAGAGCCCGGCCGTGGTCCTCGCGACCGGCGGCATCGGCAAGTCCTTCAAGGTGACCTCCAACTCATGGGAGTACACCGGCGACGGGCACGCGCTGGCGCTGCTCGCGGGCGCGCCGCTCATCAACATGGAGTTCATCCAGTTCCACCCCACCGGGATGGTCTGGCCACCGTCCGTCAAGGGCATCCTCGTCACCGAGTCGGTGCGCGGCGACGGCGGGGTGCTGCGCAACAGCGACGGCAAACGGTTCATGTTCGACTACATCCCGGACGTGTTCAAGGAGAAGTACGCGCAGTCCGAGCAGGAGGCCGACGGCTGGTACGCCGATCCGGAGAAGTTCCGCCGGCCACCGGAGCTGCTCCCCCGCGACGAGGTGGCCCGCGCCATCAACTCCGAGGTCAAGGCGGGCCGCGGCACCCCGCACGGCGGGGTCTTCCTCGACGTGTCGACCCGGCTGCCCGCCGAGGAGATCAAACGGCGGCTGCCGTCGATGCACCACCAGTTCAAGGAACTCGCCGACGTCGACATCACCGCGGAACCCATGGAGGTCGGCCCGACCTGCCACTACATGATGGGCGGCGTCGACGTGGAGCCCGACACCGCGGCGGCCCGCGGCGTGCCGGGGCTGTACGCGGCGGGCGAGGTGGCCGGCGGGATGCACGGCTCGAACCGGCTGGGCGGCAATTCCCTCTCCGACCTGCTGGTCTTCGGCCGCCGGGCCGGACTGCACGCCTCGGAGTACGTGGCCGCGCTCGGCACCGGGCGGCCCGCCGTCCCCGAGGACCAGATCGACAGCGCGGCGGCCGAGGCGCTGCGCCCGTTCAGCGCGGAGGCCTCCGACCCGGACCTGCCGCAGGGGCAGGTCGCGGAGAACCCGTACACCCTCCACCAGGAACTGCAGCAGGCCATGAACGACCTGGTCGGCATCATCCGCCGGGCCCCGGAGATGGCGGAGGCGCTCAGCCGCCTCACCGATCTGCGGATGCGCTCGCGGCGGGCCGGCGTCGAGGGCCACCGGCAGTTCAACCCCGGCTGGCACCTGGCGATCGACCTGCGGAACATGCTGCTGGTCAGCGAGTGCGTGGCCCGCGCCGCCCTGGAGCGCACCGAGAGCCGCGGCGGCCACACCCGCGAGGACCACCCCGGCATGGACCGGGCCTGGCGGAAGGTCAATCTCGTCTGCGAGCTGTCCGACCCCAGCGGCGGGCTCGCCGACACCGACCCGGAACGCGGCCAGGTCACGCTCCGGCACCGCGACATGGACCCGATGCGGGACGACCTCCTCGCCCTGTTCGAGAAGGAAGAACTGCTGAAGTATCTGACGGACGAGGAGTTGGCCCCGTGACGTACACAGCACACTTCAAGGTGTGGCGGGGCGACGCCGACGGCGGGGACCTGAACGACTACCAGGTGGAAGTGAACGAGGGCGAGGTCGTCCTCGACATCATCCACCGGCTGCAGGCCACCCAGGCGTCCGATCTCGCGGTCCGCTGGAACTGCAAGGCCGGCAAGTGCGGCTCGTGCAGCGCGGAGATCAACGGCAGGCCGAGCCTGCTGTGCATGACGCGGATGTCGGTCTTCACGGCCGAGGAGACCGTCACCGTCACCCCGATGCGGGCGTTCCCCGTCATCCGGGACCTGGTGACGGACGTGTCCTTCAACTACGCGAAGGCCCGCGAGGTGCCGGCGTTCGTGCCGCCGGCCGGTCTCAAGCCGGGCGAGTACCGGATGCAGCAGCAGGACGTGGAACGCTCCCAGGAGTTCCGCAAGTGCATCGAGTGCTTCCTGTGCCAGGACACCTGCCACGTGGTCCGCGACCACGAGGAGAACAAGATCGCCTTCTCCGGGCCGCGCTTCCTGATGCGGATCGCCGAGCTCGACATGCATCCGCTGGACGCGGCCGCCGAGGAGGGCCTGGACCGCAAGGTGTCGGCCCAGGACGACCACGGGCTCGGCTACTGCAACATCACCAAGTGCTGCACCGAGGTCTGCCCGGAACACATCAAGATCACCGACAACGCGCTCATCCCGCTCAAGGAGCGGGCGGTCGACCGCAAGTACGACCCGCTGGTCTGGCTGGGCAACAAGATCCTGCGGCGGCCGTAACCGCACCGTACGGCCTCCGGCACTCGGCCGGAGGCCGTACGGTCGCGATTCGTACAAACCGCGCATACGCTCCCGAACAGAGCCACGCCGCAGGCGCGTGGCGCGGCGAAGGGCGCGTACCGGATGCGGCGACTCGGCGGAATCGTGGTGCTCCTCGGCGCCCTGCTGCTGCCGCTCGCCGGCACCACCGGCACCGCGCACGCCGACGACCCGATCACGCTGTCGCGCACGGGCCAGATCACCGACAAGGTCGGCGCGCTGGGCGACCGTAAGCAGCAGGTGGCGGACGCGCTCGAGAAGCTCTACGCCGGCCATCGGATCCAGCTCTTCGTCGCCTATGTGAACGGCTTCTCCGGGCGGGACGCCCAGGAGTGGGCCAATGCCACCGCGCAGCGCAACGGCCTCGGGCAGAACGACGTGCTGCTGGCCGTCGCGACGCACGACCGGCAGTACGCGGTCTCCGCCGACCAGACCTCGGGGTTCACCCAGGCGCAGCTGGACGAGGTGAACCGCTCGGCGGTCGAGCCCGCGCTGAAGCAGAACGACTGGGCGGGCGCCGCCATCGGCGCGGCGAACGGGTTCGGGGCGGTGCTCGGCGGGCAGCCGGTCGTGGCGCCCGCGATCACGCCGGGGACCGAGGATCCGGGCGGCGGCCCGGACGGGAACGGGTCGAGCAGCCTGTGGATCCCGGTCGCGGCGGTCGGCAGCGCGGGTGTGCTCGGCGCGCTGGTGTACTCGCGGCGCAAACGGGGCGGCCGGGGCGTGCCGCCGCAGGGCGGCGGCTGGGGCACCGGGGGCGAGAAGCCCCGGGTCACGCCGCTCCCGGAGCTCGACGCCCAGGCGAAGCAGTTGCTGGTGGAGACGGACGACGCCGTGCGCACCAGCCAGGAGGAGCTCGGCTTCGCGGCGGCGCAGTTCGGTGACGAGGCGGCCCAGCCGTTCACCGAGGCGGTCTCGTACGCGCGCGGTGAGCTGACCGCCGCCTTCCGGCTGCGGCAGAAGCTCGACGACGCCTTTCCCGAGGACGAGGCGACCCGGCGGCAGATGCTCGACGAGATCCTGAGCCGCTGCACCCAGGCGAACCGCCGGCTGGACGCCGAGTCCGACGCGTTCGACCGGTTGCGGGCGCTGGAGTCCAACGCCCCGCAGGCGCTCGCGCAGGCCGAGGCGACCGCGGCGGCGCTCGACGCGCATGTGACCGCGGCCGAGACCGCGATCGGCACGCTCACCCGGACGTACGCGGACGCGGCCGTCGAACCGGTCACCGGCCATCCGGCCGAGGCGCGGGACCGGCTGGTGTTCGCCGGGACCGCGATCGACGGGGCCCGGAAGGCGATCGACGCGGGCGACATGTCCCGGGCGGCGGTGTTCGTACGGGCCGCCGAGGGCGCCCTCGACCAGGCCGGGACGCTCGCCGAGTCGGTGGTACGCCGTGCGGAGGAACTGGAGCAGGCCGACGCCCGGCTCCAGGACGCGCTGACCGAGACCGACACCGACCTGGCCGATGCCAAGGGGCTGCTCAGCGGGACCGCCGACGGGGCGCCGACGGCCGATCTGCGGGGCCGCATAGCCCGCGCCGAGTCCGTCCTCGCCGACGTACGGCAGGAGCTGAGGGCCGGCCGCCATGACCCGATCTCGGGGCTCCGCCGGATCGAGGAGGCGGACGCCGCTCTCGACGCGGCACTGACCGGCGCCCGCGAGGGAGCCGTGAACGAACAGCGGGCCCGCGGTCTGCTCGGCCAGGCCCTGCTGGCGGCCCGCAGCGAGGTGGCCGCGGCCCGGGACGTCATCACCACGCACCGCGGCGCGATCGGCAGCCAGGCCCGTACCCGGCTCGCCGAGGCCGAACGGCGGCTGGAGCAGGCCGAGTCGCTGGCCGCCACCGATGCGGCGGGCGCGCTCTCCGAGGCCCAGCAGGCCGACCAACTGGCACGTCAGGCACAGCAGTTCGCCCAGCAGGACGTGAGCGGCGGCGGCTTCGGCGGTGGGGGGTTCGGCGGTGGCGGGCGCGGCGGTGGGGGGATGAGCGGCGCCGTGCTGGGCGGGATCATCCTCGGCGGAATCCTGAACGGCGGCGGGGGCGGGGGCGGGTTCGGCGGCGGTTTCGGCGGGGGCGGGGGTCCCGGGAGCTTCGGCGGCGGCGGTACCCGGGGCCGGATGGGCGGCGGCGGCCGCTTCTGACCAGCTCCTTGCTTCTTCTACCTACCTGTGAAGGAACCCAGCCATGACGAAGCAGACGATCCTCGGCCGTGTGACCCAGCTCGCGAAGGCCAACATCAACGCGCTCCTCGACCAGGCCGAGGACCCGCAGAAGATGCTCGACCAGCTCATCCGCGACTACAGCAACAACATCTCCGAGGCCGAGGAGGCGGTCGCCGCCACCATCGGCAATCTCCGGCTGATGGAGCAGGACCACGACGAGGACGTGGCGGCCGCCGCGGAATGGGGCGGCAAGGCCCTCGCCGCCAGCAAGAAGGCCGACGAGCTGCGGGCCGCCGGGAACACCGCGGACGCCGACCGCTTCGACAACCTCGCGAAGGTCGCGCTCGGCCGCCAGGTCACGTCGGAGAAGGAGGCGAAGACCGCGGAGCCGGTCATCGCGAGCCAGACCGAGATCGTCGACAAGCTCAAGTCCGGGCTCGACCAGATGCGCACCAAGCTGGGTGAACTGCAGGGCAGGCGGGACTCGCTGGTGGCCCGCGCCAAGTCCGCGCAGGCGCAGAACCAGATGATGGACGCGGCCAAGAACATCAACGTGCTCGACCCCACCAGCGAGTTGGGCCGCTTCGAGGACAAGGTCCGGCGCGAGGAGGCCAAGGCGAAGGGCAAGGAGGAGCTGGCCGCGTCCTCGCTGGACGCCCAGTTCGAGAGCCTCGACACCCTCTCGGACAGCGCGGAGGTCGAGGCCAGGCTCGCCGCCCTCAAGACCGTCAAGTAGCCGGCCCCGGGCTGCCCGGCGCCTGGTACACGCTCAGCTAGGGCCTAGTACATGCTCAGCAGCTCGTCCACGGTCGGTTCCCGCCCCGGCCCGCCGGGGCCGCCGCCCGGCAGGGCGAGCTCGAACCAGACGGTCTTCCCGCGGTGGGTGCGGCGGCTGCCCCAGCTCTCGCTGAGCAGGCTGACGAGCTGGAGGCCGCGGCCGCCCTCGTCGGTGTCGCGGGCGCGCCGCCGCCTGGGCTGGACCAGCGCGCCGTCCCAGACCTCGCAGACGAGGGTGCGGTCGCGCAGCAGCCGCAGCCGGATGTCGCCGTCGCCGTGCCGCAGGGCGTTGGTGACCAGCTCGCTGACGAGCAGTTCCGTGGTGTCGACGAGCTCCTCCAGGCCCCAGGAGATGAGCCGTTCGCGGGCGTACTCACGGGCGCGGGCGACCGAGGCGGGGTGCGGCTCCAGCGTCCAGTCCCCGACGGAGTCGGCCGGCAGACCGTGGACGCGGGCCATCAGGAGGGCGATGTCGTCCTCGCCGTGGGCGGTGTCCAGCGTCGCGAGGATGTGGTCGCAGACGTCCTCCAGGGGACGCTGCGGATCGTCGAACGCGGCGCGGAGCGCTTCGAGGCCCTCGTCCAGCGGATGGTTGCGGGACTCGACGAGGCCGTCGGTGTAGAGCCCGAGGAGCGCGCCGTCCGGGAGCTCGACGTCGACCTCCTCGAAGGGCTCGCCGCCCACCCCGAGCGGCATCCCGGTGGGGACCTCCAGCATGAGCGCGGGCCCGCCCGGCTCGACGACCACCGGCGGCAGGTGCCCGGCGTTGGCGATCGTGCAGCGCCGGGTGACCGCGTCGTACACGGCGTAGACGCAGGTGGCGAGGTAGACCTCGGTGAGGTCCGTGCCACCGCGGTCCTTGCCGCGCCGGCTGCGGGTCTCGGGCGGCGCGCCGAGCCCGCGGGCCACCTCGTCGAGTGCGGTGAGCACCTCGGCCGGTTCCAGGTCGAGCAGCGCCAGTGTCCTTACGGCGGTGCGGAGTTCACCCATCGCCACGGCGGCGCGCAGGCCGCGGCCCATGACGTCGCCGACGACGAGCGCGGTGCGGTGCCCCGGCAGCTCGATGACGTCGAACCAGTCGCCGCCGACCTCGGTCTCCATGTTGCCCGGCAGATAGCGACAGGCGATGTCCAGCCCGGCCGCCTCCGGATTGCCCGGTGGCAGCAGGCTGCGCTGCAGTATCAGCGCCCGCTCGTGCTCGCGCCGGTACAGCCGCGCGTTGTCGATACAGACCGCGGCGCGCGCGGCGAGCTCCTCGGCGAGCATCCGGTCCCGCTCCGAGAACGGCTCGCTGCCCTTGGCCCGGGAGAACTGCACCAGGCCGAGGACGGTGTCACGGGCGACCATCGGGACGATCAGCGTGGACTGGACGAGCGCGCCGCCCAGGTCCGGCTCGGGGTCCACCCCCAGCATCTGCGTCTGGGCGGTCCTGAGCGCGCTGGCGCAGGGCGAGTTGAACGGATGGCGGTGGACGGATCCGACGGGCACCGAACCGTCCTCGCCGTCATCGCCCAGGATCGCGGAGGGCGCGTTCGAGACGGCGCTGGCGAACGCCACCCGGCGCACCTCGCCGCTGCCGTCCGACGTACCCCCGAGGTCCTCCTCGCCGACGAGCAGCGCCTGGTACAGGTCGACGGAGGCCAGGTCGCAGAAGTGCGGCACGGCGACGTCGAGCAGTTCACGGGCGGTGGTCTCCAGGTCCAGCGAGTTGCCGATCCGCACCCCGGCCTCGTTGAGCAGGGCGAGATTGCGGCGGGCGTGCGCGGCCTCGCGCTCGGCCCGCTGCCGCCCCGTGACGTCCATGGCGAGCCCGGCGACCCCTATCGGCCGCCCGCTGCCGCTGTGCAGCCGGTACAGCGAGATCGCCCAGCGGCGGCGCCCGCTCTCCCCCGGCACGGTGCCGACCAGCGGCATGTCCAGGACCGGATCGCCGCTCTCCAGCACCTGGCGCAGCGCGGCGGTGAGCCGGTCGGCCTCGACCCGGGACAGGAAGTCGTGCGGGCCGCGGCCGCGGTGCTCCTCGGCGGTGCGGCCGAAGACGGTCGCGAAACGTTCGTTGACGCGCAGCAGCCGCAGATGGGTGTCGAAGAGGACGAAGCCCATCGGGGACTGCCCGAAGACGGCCTGCGAGGCCGCCAGGTCGGTCTCTATCTGCCGCAGCGACGAGACGTCGACGGCGATGCACAGCGCCCCCCGGTCGGCGGGCATCACATAGATCTCGGCGATGCCCTCGGTACCGGCGGCGTCACGGTAGGGCGCGAGGCCTATCCACTCCCTGCCGTCCAGGCCCCTCTGCAAATTAAGGGGAGCCGCGACCCGCTCATGGCCGCGGTCCCAGGTGTCCGGCGGCGCGAACGCGGTGATGGGGTCCTTGCCGAGCGCCTGCGCGGCCGGCACCCCGAAGAACTCGGCGGCCCGGTCGCTCCACTGGTCGATCCGCCCGTCGGGGCCGATCGAGAAGGAGGCCACGCGGATGTAGTCGTAGATCGAACCCGGCGGGCTGGACTGCCAGACCGTGGCCCGGGGAGAAGTGCTCCCGCCCCGCTCATCAGACACATCGGCCCCCGCTGGCACGTCGTTCACTAGCCCGACCCCTCCAGCTCAGCACACATGGACCGGTTTGGAGCCGAGTATTCAGCATCACGACCGTCCCGCACACGGTCTTGACGATCACAGCATCATCTCGGCTCCCACTGGTTCCCGTTCGCCTCTACTCGCTACCCGGTGGGGAGTCGCTGAACCACTCTGTCAGGTGCTGGCCACGGCGGGAGGCATCGCCAGCTCGAACCAGACCGTCTTGCCGAGCCGCCCGTGCCGGGTGCCCCAGCGCCGTGAGGCCCGCGCGACGAGTTGCAGACCGCGCCCGCCCTCGTCCTCGGTGGTGGCCTCGCGTTCCAGCGGCGGATCGGGGAGCGGGTCGGAAACCTCGACGAGCAGCGAGCCGCCGCGCACCATCCGTACGCCGATCGGACCGTGCGCGTACCGCAGGGAGTTGGTGACCAGCTCGCTGACGAGCAGCACCGTCACATCGGTCAGCGATTCGAGATGCCAGTCGGCGAGGGTCTCGCGGACATGGCGGCGGGCCCGCCGCACGGCACTGGGCTCGGCCGGGAACGTCCACGAGGCGGTGCTGCCCTCGGGGAGGCCGCCGAGCCGGGCCATCAGCAGGGCCACGTCGTCCGGCTCCCGGCCCGGCACCATCGTC
The DNA here is from genome assembly GCF_023701715.1 of Streptomyces sp. RKAG337. Taxonomy (NCBI): domain Bacteria; kingdom Bacillati; phylum Actinomycetota; class Actinomycetes; order Kitasatosporales; family Streptomycetaceae; genus Streptomyces; species Streptomyces sp. RKAG337. The sequence goes on from NZ_JAJOZA010000001.1 coordinate 2,592,708, forward strand.
GCGAGCAGGTCGTCACAGGCGTCCTCCAGTGAGGAGAGGGGCCGGGACAGCACCGTGGAGAGCCGGTCCAGACCGTCGGTGATGTCCTCGCCGCGCGCCTCGACCAGCCCGTCGGTGTAGAGCACCAGCACCGTGCCGTCCGGCACGTCCAGCTCCACGGACTCGAACTCCACGCCCTCGACGCCGAGCGGCGCCCCCGACGGCATCTCCAGCAGGGTCGCCCCGCACCCCGCGAAGCCGCACTCCTCGCCCGGATAGACCAGCACCGGCGGCAGGTGCCCGGCCTTGGCGAGGGTGCAGCGCCGGGTCGCGGGGTCGTAGACGGCGTACACGACGGTGGCCATCCAGCCCTCGTCCTGGTCCTGGGCCAGGTCGTCGCCGAGGTCGTTGACGCGGCGCAGCAGTTCGTGCGGCGGCATGTCGAGCCCGGCGAGGGTCCGGACCGCGGTACGCAGCCGGCCCATGGTCGCGGCGGCGCCGAGCCCGTGCCCCATCACATCGCCGATGACGAACGCGACCCGGCCGCCGGCCAGCGGGATCACGTCGAACCAGTCGCCGCCCACCTCGGTACCGCTGCTGCCCGGCACGTACCGGAAGGCGACCTCGACGCCCTGCGGCTGCGGAACGGTCTGCGGCAGCAGGCTGCGCTGCAGCATCAGGGCGCCCTCGCGCTCCCGGACGTACAGCCGCGCGTTGTCCAGCCCGGAGCCCGCCCGGTCGGCGAGCTCCATCGCCAGCGCCAGGTCGTCGCGGTCGAACGGCTCCCTGCCGTCGGCCCGGCTGACCACCAGCAGCCCCAGCACGACGCCGCGCGCCCGCAGCGGCAGCACCAGCAGCGAGTGGATGCCCAGCTCCATGGTGGCCCGCACCTTGGGGTCGCCGGGGAACGTCGTCGCGAGCAACTGCTCGTTGTTCTCCACCAGCTGCGGCCGCCCGGTGGCCAGCACCGTGCCGAAGATGGACTTGCGGGTGAACGAGATGACCGAGCCCAGCTTGATCATCCGGTCCACCTCGGGACCCTGCCGGATCGCGCCCACGCCCAACTGCCGCATCGGCGTGCTCTCGCTGTACTGCACCGTCGGCAGCTCCCCGCCGTCGGCGACCGCCGCGTGCAGGATCACCCCCGAGTAGTCGCTGAACCTCGGCACCAGCGCCCGCGCCAGCTCCTCCGCGCCCCGCCGCACGTCCAGCAGGCCGCCGATCCGCGCACCGACGTCGTTCAGCAGCGCCAGCCGGCTGCGCGCCCGCTCGACCTTGTCGGCCGCCTCCTTCCGCTCGGTCACGTCCATCACCGTCGCGCTGATGCCCAGCACCCGGCCCGCCCGGTCCTCCAGACGGTGGTAGGAGATGGAGCGGTGGCCGAGGCCGCGCGGGGCCAGCATCATCAGGTCGATGACGGGGCGGCCGGTGGCCAGCACCGCACGCTGCAACGTGGTCAGCTCGGCGGCCGCCCCCGGGTCGTCGACGATCTCGCTGACGGTCCGGCCGATGTGTTCCGCGGAGGACAGCCCGTTCATCCGGGCCAGCGCCTCGTTGACCCGTACGTAGCGCAGCTCCGTGTCGAAGACCGCGACGCCCAGCGGTGACGAGTCGTAGAGCGCGTCCAGCGCGGCGAGGTCGTGCTCCAGGGTGCGCAGCCGGGCCGTCTCGGCGACCGAGGCGAGGACGAACGGCCGGCCGTCCCCGTCCACCAGCAGTGACGCGCGCGCCTCGACCTGCACGCTGTGGCCGTCGCGGTGCCGCAGCGACAGGATGCCGTCCCAGCGGCCGTTGCGCAGCAGGTCGGCCAGGATCCGCTCGGCCCTGCCGGGCTCGGGCACCGCCGCCATCCGGCGGGCGCCGCCACCCGCCGCCTCACCCATGTCGAAGAGCCCGCCGACGCGGCGCCCGACGATGTGCTCCCCCGCCCACCCCAGCATCTCCTCTGCCAGAGGGCTCCACAGCAACACCCGGCCCGACGTGTCCAGCATGACGACGGCCACCCGCAGCGTGTCCAGCAACGTGCCCGTCGGGCTGTCCCCGGCCTCGCCCACCGGCCCCGGCTGCAGCCCACCGCGCCTCCGCGCCCCCGCCGCCTCATCGCTGCTGCTCAAGCCGTCCACATCGTCCCTGACCGAATCGGGCCGGATCGCCCGGCTATGAAGAGGGATCAACCCCCACATACCCGATATCTCCCCCTCCGTACCGCGCCGCTTCTGGCGCGGTGGGGGGAGTACGGCGGGGGCGACCGCCGCCGGGGGGCGGGGCGGGCGCCGGTGGCGGGCGGGGGCCCGCGGTGCCGGGGGTCCGCCTGCGGCGCGCGGGGATCGCGCCCTCAGTCGGGGGTACGGCCTCGGCGGGGGGCGGGTGCTGCGGCGCGAGGCCCGCCACCGGTGGCGGGCGCGGGACCTCCGGCGCCGCGAGGTCCGCCTGCGGCGCGGTGGGGGATCGCGCCCTCAGTCAGGGAAGGGCGCTGCGGCGCGGGGCCCGCCTCCGGTGGCGGGCGGGGGCCCGCGGTGCCGGGAGGTACGGCCTCGGCGCGGTGGGCGAGTAGGCCGTCAGTCGGGGGACGGACGCCCCGCCGCGAGGTCCGCCTGCGGCGCGGTAGGGGGAATCACGGCCCAGCCCGGGGCGGGCGCTTCGGCGCGAGGCCTACCTGCGGCGCGGTGGGGGAATCACAGTCTCAACTGGGGAGGGGCGCTTCAGCGCGGGGCCCGCCTGCGGTTGCGGGCGGGGGCCTGCGGTGCCGGGGGGTACGGCCTCGGCCGGGGCGGGCGCTCACGGCCGAGGCGGGCGGCTGCGGTTACCACCCGTACGGCCCGGCGGTTGGCCATCCGGCGGGTGGGCGAGCCCCATCAGCCCAGCCGGCGTTTGAGGCCATCGCGCTCAGCCCACCTCGCGCCGGAACGAACCCATTCAGCCCGGCCGGCGCTTGAGGCCACCTGATGCGCAAGGGAGTCCGCTCAGCCCGGCCGGCGCTTGAGGCCACCCCCGCCTCGCCCCGCGCCGGAGCGCATCCGGCGGCACAGGTAGGAGGGGAAACCTCAGCCGGAGGCGAGGAGGTGGGCGGCGGTCCAGGCGACCGCTGGGCGGTCCTGGTCGAGCCAGTCGACGTCGTGGATGCGGTCCGGCGACAGCCACCGCAGCTCGTCGTGGTCCTCCAGCGGCTCCGGGGTTCCGGACACCAACCGCGCCGTCCACGCGTGCAGGACCAGCCCCGCGCTCAGCGGCCACTCCCCCGGGATCCGGGCGATCGGCTCGACCTCGACGCCGAGCTCCTCGCGCAGCTCGCGCACCAGGGCCTGCTCGTGGGTCTCGCCCGGCTCGACCTTGCCGCCCGGCAGCTCCCAGCGCCCGGCGAGCGCGGGCGGGGCGCTGCGGCGGGCGGCGAGGAGCCGTCCCTGGTCCAGTACGGCTCCGCCCACGACCACACGCAATGTCATGCGCGGAACCCTACGACGCCTGGCGGTCGATCCGCTCGACGAGATAGAGCTGCTTGTGGCCGCGCGCGTCCAGCATGTCGGAGACGCGTTCGGCCTCCTCACGCGTCGCGTACCGGCCGACGCGGTAGCGGTTGCCGTTGTCGTCCTGGCGTACGACGACCCACGGGAGATCGGTCATCGGACCGTCTCCCCGACCGGAGCCCCGTCGTGAGCCTCATCCGACGCATCGTCGGCAATCCCGCCGGAAGCCCTGTCGGCAACCCCGATGGAATCGACATGCTCGATGTTGGCCCGGACGTCCGCGTGGCCGCTCGCGACCGCGTCGAACCACGCGTCCAGGATCTCGGAGAGCAGCGCCCCGCTGGTCAGCCGCAGGCTGAGGGCCAGCACGTTCGCGTCGTTCCATTTGCGCGCGCCACGCGCCGTGTAGGCGTCACCGCACAGGGCGGCGCGCACGCCCGCCACCTTGTTGGCGGCGATGGACGCACCCGTACCCGTCCAGCAGCAGACCACGGCCTGCTCGGTACGGCCGGCCGCCACTTCACGCGCGGCAGCCTCGGCGCTCCACGCCCACCCGTCGCCCGCCACCACCCCTCCATCGAGCTCCGTGCCCCTCCTCATTCCCTTACGATCTCCGGCCCGCAGCGCCCCGAAGGCGAGCACGGTGTGGCCGCGGCGGCGCAGCTCGTCGACGACCAGCCGCGCCACCGGTTCATCCATGTCCGAGGAAACGGCAATCCGCATATGCCCGACACTACGCCCGCGCTTCACGGCTCGGGTACGAGTTGCCACGAAGAGGTACCGATTCGGCCAACTGTACGACTGGATCAGCTGGTTCGAACGGTGGGCAGCGGCATCAGGACCGGTCCCCCGCCCCGGTCCGCGTCCTTGCAGACGTCTCCGCACCCGGCGTCGAGACTGCAGCACAGCGAGCAGATCGGCCCCGACTGGACGGGACAGTCGGCCACGTCCGGCAGTTCGTACGCGGTCGCGCACACCGCGCAGGTGTGAGTGGCCGTCACATCCGCTACTTCAACCCCGGGACCATTGACCGGATTCGGCCGGGCCAGGTAGTAGCGGCCCTTGGTCGCCCAGGCCAGCAGCGGGCTGAGCGTCAGGGCGAGGCCGAGGGCGATGAAGGTGCTGAACGCTTCCGCGTACTCGCCGAAGAGACCGAAGAAGGCGAGGATCGAGACGGTCGATGCGATGGCCATCGCGCCGAAGCCGGCCGGGTTCACCGCGTGCAGGTAGGCGCGCTTGAACTCGATGTACTTCGGGCTCAGTCCGAGCGGCTTGTTGATGACGAGGTCGGCGGTGACCGCCGCGATCCACGCGATGCCGACGTTGGAGTAGAAGCCCAGCAGCTTGCCGAGCATGGAGAACATGTTCATCTCCATCAGCGTCAGCGCGATGCCGAGGTTCAGGAAGATGTACCAGACGCGGCCCGGGTGCTTGTGGGTGATCCGGGAGAAGAAGTTCGACCAGGACAGCGACCCGCTGTAGGCGTTGGTCGTGTTGATCTTGATCTGCGAGACCACGACGAAGACCGCGGCCGCCGGCAGCGCCACCGACCCCAGCCAGGGCTTGAGCGCCTCGATCTGCGGTGCGATCGGCTCCAGCGCGTGCGTCTTGCCGACGGCCGCGAGCGCGCAGAAGGCGAGGAACGCGCCGCCGAGCTGCTTGGCCGCGCCGATGATCACCCAGCCGGGCCCGGCGGCGAGCACCGCGAGGTTCCAACGGCGCTTGTTCTGCTCGGTCTTGGCGGGCATGAACCGCAGGTAGTCGGCCTGTTCACCGATCTGCGCGATGAGCGAGAGCGCCACGCCCGTACCGAGCCCGAAGCCGAGCCAGTGGAAGCCGGAGCCCGCCCCCTCGGTGCCGCCGAAGGAGCCGAACGCACCCCAGGAGTCAGGCGACTTGAAGGCCAGGACGAGGAACGGCAGCACCAGGCCGATCAGCCAGACCGGCTGCGTCCACGCCTGGAGCCTGGCGAGCGCGCCCATCCCCCGGAAGACGAACGGGATGACGATGAGCGTGGTGATCAGATAGCCGACCGCCACCGGGATGTGCAGGGCCGAGTGCAGCGCCTGCGCCATGATCGAGCCCTCGAGCGCGAAGAAGATGAACGTGAAGCTCGCGTAGATCAGCGACGTGAGGGTGGAGCCGAAGTAGCCGAAGCCCGCACCGCGCGTGACGAGGTCCATGTCCAGGCCGTAGGTGGCGCAGGCGCGGGCGATGGGGATGCCGGTGAGGAAGATGATCGCCGCGGCACACAGGATCGAGGCGAGCCCGCTGGTGAAGCCGTAGGTGAAGACGATCGACGCGCCGATCGCGAAGTCCGCGAGATAGGCGATCCCGCCGAGGGCGGTGGACGCCACCATCGTCGGCGACCAGCGGCGGAAGGAATGCGGCGCGTAGCGCAGCGAGTAGTCCTCACGGCTCTCGTCGGCCGCGAGCTTGGCGTAGTTCCTCTTGGGCGCGCCGGGTGTGCCGGCTGTGCCGGGCGGCTCGGGGGTGCCGGGCACTGCCGGCGCCTCGGGTGTCGCGGTGTCCCTGGGTGTCGCGGTGTCCGTCATCGCCGCAAAGTAGGTTCCGGACATGACAAGCGGTGGCGGGGCTCGATTGCCCGCCGGTTAAGGCCGTCGGCCTCGCGTTACGTCCGCATGACAGGCCCGGACCCCGATGTCCGGCTATCGATCACTTCACCGGTCACTTCACCGGCAGGTGGTATGCAACGCGGTACCGCTCGGCCGGCACGATGATGTCGGCGGTCTCCACCGGTCGGCCGGACGCGAAGTACGTCCGCCTGACCTCCATCACGATGTGGCCGGGCACTCCGCCGAGCGCCGCCGTCTCGTCCGCGAGACCGGGCCGCGCGCCGACCTCCTCGACCATGTTGTCGACCACGAACTCGATGCCCGCCATCCGCTCGACGACACCCTGGCCGCCGAGCGGCCCCTCCTCCGGCAGCATCACCGGAGTGCGGCCGGTGACCGCCAGCGGCTCCCACGAGGTCGCGAGCATCATCGGCTCGCCGTCGGTCCGGTAGAGGTAACGCGTGCGCATGACGCGGTCCCCCGGCTCGATCCGCAGCCGCTCGGCCACCGGCTGCGTCGCCAGGTCCTGGTTGCTGCTCGACTCCCAGGTGCCCTTCACGCCCTCGTCGCCCTGCTCCTGACGGAAGGGGCTGGGCGGGCTCGCCGGGCGGTAGCCCGAGCGGATGATGCGGCGCGGTTCCGCGCGCTCGCGCACATACGTCCCCGAGCCGGAGCGCCCCTCGACGAACCCCTCGGCCATCAGCACCTTGCGTGCCTCCAGCGCGACGGTGTCGGACACCCCGTACTCGGTACGGATGCGCGCCTGGGAGGGCAGCCGGGTGTGCGGCGCGAGCGTTCCGTCGAGGATCTTCTGGCGCAGGTCGTCGGCCACACGAAGGTATGCGGGCTGCTCACCGAAAGGCACGGTGCCCCTCCCTCAGGTTGACTATCTGCGACAGCTTGACAACCCTGGGTGGTTGACCGCAAGCCATGACCAAAGGTTTACGCGTGGGTTCCCGAGTCTCCCGAGGACGCCTTGACCGAGCCGGTCATCTTCCGGCCGCCGTCGCCGAAGAAGCAGGTCACCCTGCGGTCGCCGTTCGACCAACCGCTCTTGCGCGGCAGCGAGTAGTAGATGCTGAGCGAGTCGACCGACCGGTCGGAGCCGTCGAGGTAGTCCTGCGCGAGCACGTTGCACTTGGTGTCGGCCAGCGTCTGCACCTCGTCGTCGCCCGGGTAGTCCGAGGGCGCGTCCGAGAGGGAGGTGACGCCGAAGGTCTCCGCGTCGTGCTCCTCGGCGCACGGCACCACGTCGACGCCCTTGGACTCCCCGCTGGATTCGCTGAGCGAATCACCGTGCAGGTTGAAGCACTGGCCCGTCCGCAGGTCGTCCGTGCGCGTGCCGCTGTCCAGGGCGCCGACCACCCCGAGGGTGATCACCACCGCGAGGAAGAGCGTCGCCACGCCGGAGACCGCGATGCCCGAGATGGCCAGCGCCTTGCCCTGCTGCCCCCGCTTGCGGATCTGGGAGAGCGCGACGATCCCGAACACCACCCCCAACACGGGGATGCAGCTCACGGCCAGCACGAAGGACGCGATGGCCATGCCGTTCATCGACGGCGCGGGCGGCGGCGGGTACCAGTACTGCTGGTACGGCGGCGGCGGGTACGGGCCCTGCCCGTACGGCGGCTGGCCGTACGGCGGCTGCCCGTACGGACCCGGCGGCGGGAACGGCGGCTGGCCGTGCGGCCCCTGACCGTACGGCGGCTGCGGCCCGGCCGGGGGCTGCGGGTACGACGGCAGGCCCGAGGCGGCAGGGTCGGAAGCGGTCGGATCCGGCGCGGGTGCAGCGGCTGCGGCGGGCTCGGGCGTGGCCGGTTCGGCCGACTTCACCAGGCTCGGCCCGTCGTTCGCCGGCGGCCGCGGCGCGTCTTCCGGCTGCGGCTGATCGTTCGCCGGCGGCCCGGGCCGGTCCTCCGGCTGCGGCTGATCGTCCTGCGGCGGCCGGGGCTGGTCCTCCGGCTGCGGCTGGGGCTGGTCTTCTGACGGCGGATGGGGCGGCGGTATGTCCACCCGGGGATCCTACGGACTCCCCGGAACCTTGCCGTACCCCCTTGACCGTATTGGTCTAGGCCAATACTTTCCTGTTCTGCACGTTTCCGCATGTCCCGGCAGAGCACTCCCGCACAGCGCACCCCGCACAGCACGGCTACATTCCCGGCTCACGCACAGGAAAGAGCCCCATGCGTCGAAGATTTCTCGGCAGGCTGGCCGTCGCCGCCTGCTCCCTGTCCCTGGTGGTGGGGCTGCCCGCGCTCACCACCGCCGCCAGCGCGCACCAGCCCGAGCACCACCAGGGCCCCGAGTACAAGCGGGTCGGCTACTTCACCCAGTGGGGCATCTACGGGCGCAACTACCAGGTCAAGAATCTGCAGACCAGCGGTACCGCCGCCAAGCTGACGCACCTCAACTACGCCTTCGCCAACATCGGCACCGACGGCAAGTGCTTCGAGGCGAACGTGCCCGGCCAGGGCGACGCCTGGGCCGACTACCAGCGTCCGCTCGACGCCGCGAGTTCCGTGGACGGCACCGCCGACACCGCGGAGCAGCCGCTGGCGGGCAACTTCAACCAGCTGCGCGAGCTCAAGAAGGCCAACCCGCGCCTCAAGACGATGATCTCGATCGGCGGCTGGGGCTGGTCCACGAACTTCTCCGACGCGGCGCTCACGCCCGCCTCGCGGAGCGCCTTCGTCGCGTCCTGCATCGACGTCTTCATCAAGGGCAACCTGCCGCTGCTCGACGGCAAGGGCGGCCCCGGGTCCGCCGCGGGCCTGTTCGACGGCATCGACATCGACTGGGAGTGGCCGGGCTCGGCCGGCAACGCCGGCACCGTCTACCGCCCCGAGGACAAGCGGAACTTCACGGCGCTCACCGCCGAGTTCCGCCGCCAGCTCGACGCGTACGGCCGCCGGACGCACCGGCACTACGACCTGTCGGCGTTCCTCCCGGCCGCCCCGGCCAAGATCGACGCCGGCTTCGAGGCCCGCAAGATCTTCAACTACCTGGACTTCGGCACCGTCCAGGGCTACGACTTCCACGGGCCCTACGAGGCCACCACCAACCAGCAGTCGGCGCTCACCACTCCCCGGAACTCCCCCGTTCCGAACGAGTTCAGTGACGCGCAGGCCGTCGGCGACTGGCTGAAGCGCGGCGCGCCCGCCCGGCAGCTCGTCCTCGGCGTGCCCTTCTACGGCCAGGGCTGGACCGGCGTCCCCGACGGCGGCACGCACGGCCTCTACCAACCGTCCACCGGCCCGGCCCCCGCCACCTGGCAGCCGGGCAACGAGGACTACCACGCCCTCAAGGCCCTTGCAGCCTCCGGCACTTACCACGTGTACCGCGACAGCCGTAACGGCTTCGCGTGGCTCTACGACGGCACCAACTTCTGGACCTACGACGATCCCCAGGTCCTCAAGGCGAAGACGTCCTGGATCCGCGACCACGGACTGGGCGGCGCCATGGTCTGGTCCCTGGACGGCGACACCGCCGACGGTGAACTGATCGCCGCCATCGACCGCGGTCTCAGCCACCGCTGAACCGCTGATCCGGTCGGTACCGATGATCCGACCGGTACCGCCGCCCGGTCCACCGCCCTCACCGGCGGTGGATCGGGCGGCGCTTCAGACAGCGCTCCGCAATACCGGTTCCCCCTCATCACGTCAAGCCGCTCAGCGATTCTGCCCGAGTCCGATACGGGTTGCGTTACGTTGAGTTAATGACAGCTCACCCAGCGCGCACCGGGCCCGGGGGCGCATCTGTCCAGCCGCGGAACAGCGGAGCGATGCCGGCCGCCCATGGTCCCGGGTCCTGGGACCTGGCCGAGTTCCATCAGGAACTGAGCGCGCTCAGCGAGCGGATCTCCGATCTGCGCGGCCGCCGTGACGGCCGCCCCGCGGACATCCTCGGCGCACTCGACCTGGCCCTCGTCGAACTCGAGGTCGCCGAGGACGAGTTGCGGACCTGCATGGAGGAGCTGCACGCGCACGGCGAGCGGATCGCGCAGCGCGTCGAGGGCGCCGACCGTGAGTGGCAGATGCTCAACACCACCTTCCGCGAACTCCCCGTCCCGGTGTTCCTGCTCAGCCCGGAAGGCGCCATCCACCGCGCCAACGACGAGGCCGCGCGGCTGCTCGGCAGCACCGGCGAGCAGCTGACCGGACAGCCGCTGGCGGCGCGGGTCCAGGCTGAGTACCGGCGGGTCTTCCGGTCGGCGCTCGGTGCCGCGCAGCGCGGCGCCCGGCCGGGACCGCTGCCCCTGCTGCTCACCAGCACCGACGGAACGAGCGCGGTGCGGATCCAACTGGCCCAGCTGCGGACCCCGCCCGGCGCCCGCCCGCTGATCTCCGCCGTCGTCCTGTCCCCCGACTCCGGAGAATCCCCGGACGCCCACGACCCTCACCGTCCCCGTCCCCGCGAAGATGCCGCGCGCACGGACCGCGCCGACCCCGGCACCGTGCACCGTGCGATCGCCGCCTCGAACCGTACGAGCATCCGCGACCGGAGCCCGGACACGGCGACCCAGCGGGACGAAGTCGCCATGGGCGTACGGCGGCTGGACGTCGTCTGCAGGATGACGCGGCTGCTGGTCGGCGAGCCGCTGCGGCCGGGCCCGGGCCTGCTCGAACGGGCCGCGAGCCTGCTCGCCGACGAGTTCTCCGCCCGGGTCATCTTCTTCCTCGTACGGGCCGGGACACCGCACCAGGTCGCCGCGATGCCCGCGGACGCGCCGCCGTACGCCCGCCCGGCGCCCGGTCCCCGGCCGGGGACCCGGGCCGGCCGAGAGGCGTCGACGGCCACGGCGCAGCGCGTGGCCCGTGCCGTCATCACCTCCGGCGCCGCCCTGCTCGAACCGGCGCCCCCGGTCGACGGCGTCACTCCGCGGCCCCTCGGACCGGTCCTCGGCGTACCGCTGGGCACCGGCCCCGAGACCCTGGGCGCGCTGGTGCTGCTGCGCTGCGGCGGGTCCCACGGCTTCACCCTCCCCGATCTCGGTCTGCTGGAGGAGCTGGGCCAGCACCTCGCGATGGCGCTGCTCGCCGAACGGGACCACCGCCGCCAGGAGAACGCCGCGCAGGTGCTCCAGTTCAGCCTGCTCCCGTCCGAGCTGCCCGAGATCCCGTTCACCGAGGTGGCCGGCCTGTACCGGCCGCCGGGTGGCGGCCCGCAGGTCGGCGGCGACTTCTACGACGCCTTCGCCACCCTCGGCGGCTGGGGCCTGGTCGTCGGCGACGTCTGCGGCAAGGGCGTCGAGGCCGCGTCCGTCACGGCCGCCGTGCGGCACGGCATCCGCACGCTGAGCGTCTGGGAGGAGCACCCGGACGTGGTGCTGGAGAAGGTCAACCACGCGATGGCCGTGCAGCATCCGACCGACCGGTTCGTCACCGCCGTCTTCGCCCATGTCCGGGCGGAGCGCGGGCAGGCCCGGGTGCGGCTGGCCAGCGCCGGGCATCTGCCCGCCGCGGTGCTGCGGGCGGACGGCGCGGTCGGGTTCGCCCGGGGCGGCGGGCGGCCGCTCGGGCTGTACGCGTCGCCCGAGGCCGAGGTCGAGGAGCTCGTCCTGAGGGGCGGGGACGTCCTGCTGATGTACTCGGACGGCGTCACCGAGGCCCGCGACCGCGACCGGTCGTTCTTCGACGACGACCGGCTGCTCACGGCCCTGGCCGGGACCCGCGGCCTGTCAGCGGAGGCGGTGGTGAGCGCGGTGGAGCAGCAGGTCATGGAATTCGCCGGCGGCTCCCCGCAGGACGATCTGACGCTGCTCGCACTGCGGGTGGTCCCACAGGAAGAGGACCGCTCATGAAGCAGCAGCCAGGCGCACTCGGGCGGAACGCGCTCCCCGCCGCCGTGCCCGTCTTAGCGACCCCGACGGCCCCGACGGCCCCTTGCGGCCCGGCCCAGGCCGCGATCCCCGCGCAGGTCCCCGTCCCGGCTCAGGGCCCGCCGGGTACGGCCTTCCGGACCTTCCCCGGAACCCCGGCGCATGTCTCCACCGCCCGCCGCTACGTCACCCAGTTCCTCGCGGACCCGGGCTACCGCCACGTCATCGACGACGCCGTGCTCCTGGTGAGCGAGCTGGCGAGCAACGCGATCCTGCACACCAGGTCGGGGGATCCGCTCGGCGGCTTCACCGTCGAACTCGGCTTCTCCGCCGACACCGTGCGCATCGCCGTCCACGACCAGGGCAGCCGCGAGGTCCCGCGGGTGCTGCACGGCAACGGGGAGGGCGGGCGCGGCCTCGGACTCGTCGAGGTCCTCGCCGCCGACTGGGGCATCACGGGCGGTCCGGCCGGTCGCACCGTCTGGTTCGCACTGACCCTGCGGCCGTGATGCCCCCGGGGGCGGTCCTCAGCGGGCCGTGAAGCCGCCGTCCACCGCCAGTGCGGCGCCGGTGATGAACGCCGCCTCGTCGCTCAGCAGGAACGCGGCGAACGCGGCGATCTCCTCAGGCAGCGCGATCCGCCCCATCGGGTGCATCGCGGCGATCGCCGCCACCGCCTCCGGTGTCGCGCCCATCGTGGCCCGGAACAGCGGTGTGTCCACTCCCCCGGTCACCAGCGCGTTGACCCGCACCCCCTGCTCGGCGGTCTCCAGCGCCACCGCCCGCGTCAGCCCGACGACCCCGTGCTTCGCCGCCACATAAGGCGAGACCCCGGCCATTCCCACGACACCGAGGTTGGACGCGTTGTTGACGATCGCGCCGCCACCGGCCGCGACGATCGCCGGAATCTGGTACTTGAGTCCGTAGAACACGGTCGACAGATTGTGCGCGATATCCGCCTGCCAGCCGTCGGCGTCGATCGACTGCACCGGCCCGAACGCATTCACTCCGCCGACATTGTTGAAAGCACCATCCAGCCGCCCGAATTCCGCGACCGCGACCTCCACCACCCGTGCGGCCTCCTCCTCAACGGTGACATCAGCCCCCACGAACACCGCCCGCCCACCAGCGGCCCGAATCCCCGCCGCCACTTCCTCCCCGACATCCTTCCGCCGCGCGGCAATCACCACAGCGGCACCTTCGGACGCGACGCGTTCCGCGACCGCCCTTCCCATTCCGGAATTTCCCCCGGTGACGACAATTACCTTGGAATCAAAGCGAGATGACATGCCTTGAGCCTGCGCCATTGCCGCCGCCGGTTCCGGCGGGAATCAGACGTCGAATCCAGTAGCCCTAATTGTCGCCGTAGTGCTCGCAGGCGAATCCGTCGTGGTCGCTGTCCTGGTCCGACCGGTAGGCCGGATCGGTCCGCGGGATGTCGTACACACCCTGGTCGTGAGCAGCGGTGCAGTCGGGATAGCCCGTTGCGGTCGGCTTCGGCGAACCGACCTCATGGACGGCCGCGGCGACGATCTCCCCGCCGGACACCGTGTACTGACCCTGGAACACCCGCGTCGTGCCGTCGGCCTGGACGGCGTCGAGCCGGGCGGTCACCGTCCGCCCGTCGCTCGACAGCACGGTCAGATAGTCATGGGCGAGCCCGTTGAACCCCGCCACGAACGCCTCATAAGAACCGGCGAAATGCCGCCCGCCCAGATCCCACGCCGCCCGGAAGTCCCCCGCGTTGATGGCGTCGAAGTACGCACCCACCACTGCGGACGCCGCCGGTGCGGGAGCCGGCGCGGTGGTGACGGGCGCTGGCGGCGGTGCGGTCACCGTCGGCCGAGCCGGGCTCGGGGTCGCGGTCGCGGTCTCTGTGACGGTGACCTGGGCCGTCGTCGGTGTCGTGCCGGCCGTCGAACCACCGTCACAGGCGACGACACCGATTGGCGCCGCCAGCAAGCACATCCCGAGCAGAGTGAAACGTCGGCGGTACGGCATGTCCGCTCCCTGCCGCCCGCCGGTCGTTCGTCCCCGGGTCGCACAGGTCGGAGCGGGCTCCGCTCCCCATGGTCCGCCCGTTCGACCGCACTCTCCACTCGAACGACTCCCGGCACTGCCGGTCCGCACACCCCGTCCGGCCTGAGCGATGGACGACTTCGTGGCCCGGCACCGCCCGAGTCGCTACGGTCGGCGCATGAGCGCCGGCCGGCATCTTCCGGGAGTCGCTCCGGCGGCCGGTGCCGTTCGAGATCAGCCTCGACCTGCAGAAGCTCATTCCGCCCCGACGCGGCTGAGGGTCGGGGCGGCGGGCAGACGCCTGCGCGGGCGCTCAGAACTCGTCGGCGCCGTTGCGGAGCTCGTAGGTCCAGTAGCCGGTCTTCGCGGCGGACTCGTCGACGGAGAGGCCGCCTGAGGGGGCGGTGACGACGCGGCTGCCTTCGGCGGGGCCGTCGGTGGCGAAGAGGTTGACGTTGAAGGTGGTGACGACCTTGTTGTTCTCGTGGACGCCGCCCAGGCCGACGCGGACGTTCGCGTAGGCCGGCTCGCCGGACTTCAGGACGATCGTGGTCGCGGGCTTGCTCTTCGCGACGGCGGGGACGTCCTTGGCGGTCTGGATGTCGCCGAAGGCGATCAGCGGGTACTGGAGGAGGCGGCAGGAGCGGCCGGAGGTGTTGGTCGCGGTCAGGACGATGTGCTCGGTGGGCGTCTCGTCCGCCTTCGCCATCGTGATCTTCACGTCCTGGTAGCCGCAGGCGGGGACCTTGGACGTGTCCGCCGAGCCGGTCCCGTTCTTACCGCTGCCGCCCGCGGTGGAGCCCGCCTTGCTCTTGGACGCGGCCGGGTCCGCCGTCGCCCCGGTGCCTGCCGCACCCGCCGTGCCCGCCGCCGGCTTCGACGCGGTGTCCGAGGGGGTCTGCGAAGCGCTCGGGGTCCCCGCGGCCTTCGCGTCGGTGTCGCTGCCGCCGCAGGCGGTCAGGCCCAGCGAGAGTGCGGCGACGACAACGGCGGCGGCGATGGTGTTCTTGCGGTGGATACGCACGGTGGATCTCCCCGTAATGGATGGTCAGCGCACGCATTCGGTGCTGAATACCACCTTCCGGTGGCGCGCTGCCGTCCCGCTTACGTACCGCTAACGATCGGCTGACAGCCGCGCGAGCAGTTCCACGGCGCGTGCCGAGCCCTCTTTGAACCCGGTCGCTTCGGCTGCCGCCGCGGCCTCTTTCAGCTGGTCAGCGGCCTCGCCGGAACGGCCGAGCGCGGCCAGCGCCTCGCCCCGGACGATCTGCAGCTGCGCCCGGCCGACCACCGCGTCGGGGGAGACGATCTCCGCCGCGGACAGCGTGTGCACGAGCGCCTCCTCGTACGCCTCAGTGGTGAGGCAGTGCCTCGCCAGATGCTGGAGGGTCAGCACCTGGGTGGGGGGATGGCCGGTGCGTGCGGCGAGCGCGACCGCGTGGGTCATCAGTGCCCCCGCCCGCTCGTGGTCGCCGGTGGAGGCCAGGACCGCGCCGAGGTTGACGTAGGCGACCGCTTCACTGATCGCGTCGCCCGCCCGTGCGGCCAGCTCGGGCGCCCGCTCCAGTTGGACGAGAGCCTCGGCGTCCCGGCCCTCCTCGTGCAGCACCCAGCCGAGCAGTGCCCGTACCCGCGACTGCGCGTCCGGATCGCCCACGTGTTCCGCCGAGGCGAGCCCGGCCTGGAGGAGCGGCACCCAGCCGTCCCTGATCCGCCACAGCATGAGCGGCCACTGCACGAGGGCGAGCCGCCAGGCCCGGTCGTGCAGGCCCAGTGCGACGGCCGCGGCGACCGCGCCCTCCAGAGCCGGACGCTCCGCCTCGTACCAGGCCAGCGCCGCCGCGCGGTCCTCGAACTCCCTGGTCGCCGGGGGCCGGCGGAAGTCGGCGGGCAGCGAGTAGCAGGGCTGGGAGCCCGGTTCGGCGGCGGCGTCCGCCGCGAGCCCCGTGTAGAGGTAGTGGTCGAGGAGCCGGTGCAGGCCCTGGGGGTCCGCCTGCGGGGCGAGGTGGCGGGCGTAGAGGCGTACCAGGTCGTGCGGCGCCCAACGGCCGGGGACGGACTCGGTGAGCAGATGGGCCGCGGCGAGCCGGTCCAGGTCGGCGGAGGCCTGCGCGGGGGACGTCCCGGCGAGCGCGCCAGCCGCGAAACGGTCCAGGTCGGATCCCGTGTGCAGGCCGAGGGCGCGGAACATCCGGGCGGCGGGCTCCGGCAGCTGCTGCAGCGTCAGGCGCAGTGCGGCCGAGACCCCGGTGTCCTCGATGTCGAGCAGAGCCAGACAGCCCTGTTCGTCGGCCAGTTCGCCGACCATCGCGTCGAGGGTCCACTGCGGCCGCTCGGCCAGCCGTGCCGCCGTCACCCGCAGGGCGAGCGGCAGCCCGTCGCAGAGTCCGGCCAGCCGCGCGGCGGCGCCGGGCTCGGCGGCTACCCGCTCCGCGCCCAGCACGCTGCGGAGCAGCGCCACCGAGTCGGCCGGCGGAAGGTGCCCGAGCGGTACCGGCCGGGCCGCGTCGGAGGCGATGAGGCCGCCGAGCCGGTCGCGGCTGGTGACGAGCGTCGTGCAGCGGTCGCCGCCGGGGAGCAGCGGCCGGACCTGCTCGGAGGAGCGCGCGTTGTCGAGGACGACGAGGAGCCGGCTGTCCGCGGTGAGGGAGCGGAACAGCGCGCCCATCGCGTCGGGGGTCTCCGGTATCCGCTGCGCCGGGGTACCGAGCGCCAGGAGGAACTCCCGCAGTACGGCGCCGGCTTCGGGCGCCGGGGTGTCGCTGAAGCCGCGCAGGTCGGCGAAGAGCCGCCCGTCCGGGAAGTCGGCGCGCCGGTCGTACGCCCAGTGCACGGCGAAGGCGGTCTTGCCGACGCCGGCGGGCCCGGTGACCAGGCAGACGGGCGCGTCCCCCGCGCTGACGGCCCGGGCGAGCGACGCCAGTTCGGCGCCCCGCCCGGTGAAGCCGCGCGGCGGCCGGGGCAGCTGCTCGGGGATCGCGACCGCCGTATGGAGGGCGGGCCGCTGGGCCGGCATGGGTTCCGCGGAGCGCAGGAGCGTCGCGTACGCCTCGCTGAGCGCCTCACCGGGGTCCACGCCGAGCTCCTCCGCGAGCAGCCGCCGGGTGCGGTGGTACCAGCCGATCGCGTCCGACTGGCGGCCCGAGCGGCCCAACGCCAGCATCAGCGCGGCCGCCAGGGTCTCCCTCAGAGGGTGCGCGACCGCTTCGGTACGGAGCACGGCGGCGGCCCGGCCGTGCTCGCCGAGCTGTCCGTACGCGTCGGCGAGCGCCTCCACCGAGGCCAGCCGCCGCTCCTCAAGACCGCCGGCCGCCGCCTCCAGCGGCCGGCTCAGCACGGTCCCGGTGAGCGCGGGTCCCTGCCAGAAGGAGAGCGCCTCCCGGAGCATCCGCACGGCGTCGGCGGGCCGCCGCTGCACCCCGGCGAGCGCGACGAGCTCTTCGAAGCGATGGGCGTCCACCAGGGACTCCGGCAGCTGCAGGGTGTACGCCGTCCCCTGCGTGGCGAGCTCGACCCCGTACGCGGACGCCCCGTGCTCGGCGAGCACCGCGCGCAGCCGTGAGACATGGCCCTGGAGGACGGTCTTGGCGTGGGCGGGCGGCTCGTCCTCCCAGAGGGCGCCGATCAGCTGGCTGACGTTCACCGGGGTGTTGGGCCGCAGCAGCATCATGGCCAGCAGGCTGGAGCGTTTGGCGGGCCCCAGTGCCACGTCCCCGTTCTCCGTGACGACGGCGACGGATCCGAGCAGCCGGAATTCCACCTCGTACCTCCATGATCCGCTTCGCCCCGGCTATCGAGGATACGCAGCGGTAGCGGGCCTCCGACGCCACCCCATCGCCGGTGATCCGACGGTGATCCCTCAGCGATGTGTCGGTCGGTGATGGGCCGGTGATCTGCCGGTCGTCACCGGCCCGGCCGGGCGGCGGCCGCCCGCCGACGGGCGGGGCCCGGCCGCCCGCCGTAAAATTTGACCATGGAAGACCGACCGGTCACTCCCATGGCACCCGAGCTCGTCGTCGAAGCCGGCGGCGACTCTCAGGTGATGGAACCGAACAGGTCCTACCGTATCGGGCGCGATCCGCAGAGCGATGTCGTGCTCAGCGACGACCGGGTCTCCTGGCACCACGCGGTCCTCCGGCCCGCCACCGGCCACTGGATGCTGGAGGACGACGACAGCACCAACGGAACGTACGCCGACGGACAGCGGGTGCGGCTGTCCTCGGTCGGCCCCGGCAGCGTGATCCGGTTCGGTGACGCGGCGGACGGCCCGCTCGCGGTCCTCAGCGCACCGGCGGTAGCCCGCCCGGCGGAGGTCCGGCGGCCGTCGGCCGTCTCGCATCCCGCCGCCACCAGCACCTTCCGCCGGCCGAGTTCCGTGCGGCCACTGCCCTCCACGGCCCGTACGGTGCGGATCGGCCGCGCTCCCGACAGCGATCTGGTGATCGACGAGCTGGTGGTCTCGCGCCGGCACGCCGAACTGCTGGCGGGTCCTGACGGCTACGAGATCGTCGACCTGGGCAGCCACAACGGCACGTACCTCAACGGCCAGCCGGTGGCCCGCGCCCCGGTGATCCCCGGCGACATCGTCGGCATCGGCCACTCCGCCTTCTGCCTCGTCGGCGACGAACTCCAGGAGTTCGTCGACACCGGCGAGGTGTCGCTGGACGTGCAGGACCTGGCGGTACGGATCGACAAGGGCCGCCGGACGCTGCTGGACGGGATCTCCTTCCCGGTCGGCGAGAAGTGTCTGCTGGCCGTGGTCGGCCCGAGCGGCGCGGGAAAGTCGACGCTGCTCAACGCGCTGACCGGACAGCGCCCCGCGGACGAGGGCACCGTCCTGTACGACGGCCGGGACCTGTACCGGGACTACGCCGAGCTGCGCCAGCGGATCGGCCTCGTCCCGCAGGACGACATCCTGCACTCGCAGCTGACCGTGCGACGGGCCCTCGGCTACGCGGCGGAACTGCGCTTCCCCGAGGACACCGTCAAGGCGGAGCGGCAGGCCCGGGTCGACGAGGTGATCCAGGAGCTGGGACTCGTCGAGCGGGTCGGCCAGCCCATCCACAGTCTTTCCGGCGGGCAGCGCAAGCGGGTGAGCGTGGCGCTCGAACTGCTGACGAAGCCGTCCCTGCTCTTCCTCGACGAGCCGACGTCCGGTCTCGACCCCGGCATGGACCGCTCGGTGATGCACATGCTGCGCGGCCTGGCGGACGACGGCCGCACGGTCATCGTGGTCACGCACAGCGTGCTCAGTCTCGACGTCTGCGACCGGCTGCTGGTGCTCGCGCCGGGCGGGAAGATCGCGTACTACGGGCCGCCGGACGACGCGTTGGCGTACTTCGGGTTCGAACAGTGGCCGGAGGCCTTCGAGGCGTTCGAGAACGACACGGAGCGCGACTGGTCGGGCCTGTACCGCGCCTCTCCGCTGCACCGGCAGTACATCTCGGCCGACTCGCGGCAGCCCCAGCACATCCCCGGGCCCGCGCGGGTCCCGGTCGCCCCGCCGAAGCCGCAGAGCTGGGGCGCGCAACTGCGCACGCTGGTCCGGCGGTACGCGGCCGCGCTGACGGCCGACCGGACGTTCCTGATCATCATGGTGGCCCTGCCGTTCGTGATGGGGGCGATGGCGCACGCCCTGGCCGGCAGCAAGCTCACCCAGGAGACGGCGTTGAACGGGCTGCTGATCCTGTGCGTCGGGGCCGTGCTGACCGGCGCCGCCAACGCCGTGCGCGAGCTCGTCAAGGAGCGGGTGATCTACCAGCGGGAGCGGGCCGTCGGGCTGTCCCGGTCCGCGTATCTGATGTCGAAGGTGGTGGTGCTCGGGACGATCACGGTGGTGCAGGCCGTGGTGCTCACCATGGTGGGGCTGTTCGGCGTGGACCTGAACGCCCCTGGAGGGAAAGGGGTGTTCCTGCCACCACTCCTCGAAATCACCCTCGCCGTGGCGTTGCTGGCCTTCACCGCCATGATGCTGGGCCTGTTCGTGTCCGCGCTCGTGCGGAAGGAGGAGGTCACCATGCCGCTGCTGGTCCTCCTCGCGATCGTGCAGGTGGTGTTCTGCGGTGCGCTGCTGAAGCTGAACGGCGTACCGGGGCTGGAGCAGCTGTCGTGGCTGGTGCCGTCCCGGTGGGCGCTGGGCGCGATGGCGGGCACGGTGGACCTGCACCGGATCGTGCCGCAGGAACTCACCTCGGACCCGCTGTTCCGGCACTCGCCCGGGGTCTGGCTGCTGAACATGGGCATGTTGGTCGTGCTCTCAGCGGTGCTGGGGTTCCTGGTCGCCCGGCTGCTGCGGCGGCACGAACCCGCGATCATGCGGAAGTAGCGTCCACGGCCGCATCCGCCCCCATCCCCCACCCCCCGCCTGTGCATGGAGGAGCTGCCCGTGACTGTCGCTCCCGACTTCCTTCCCACCCATGTCGTCCCGCCGGAAGGCCTGATGACCTGGTCGGCACCGGACGCGACGCAGCCGAGCGGGCCGCTGGACCCGCTGCTGCCCGTCCAGGTCGTCGACCGCCGGGGGGACTGGGCGCTGGCGCTGTGCTCCAACGGGTGGTCGGCGTGGGTGGACGGCCGGCTGCTGCTGTCCGTCCCGCACGGACCGCCCGCCGCCGGGCAGCCGTCCGCCAGGACCGCCGATCCCCGGCCGCTGCTGGCCACCGTCGAGGCCGAGGTGGGCCGCTACCGGCGGCTGATCGAGGAACTGGCCGCCGGACAGCTGGACGGCGAGGAGTTCCGGGAACGCACGCGGGGCATGCGGTCCGGTGTGGTCGTGGACGGCGAGGCGGTCTGGCTCTACGACGCGCGGCACGAGCGGTGGTGCTACTGCGACGGGGTGTCGCTGCGGACGTTCGCCGCCTCGCAACGGCCGTCGGTCGGGGGTGGTGCCGGCGGTGGCGTGGCCGCGGTCGATCCTTCCGAGGAGGCGGACGTCGGCGCCGACGAGACCCGGGTCGCCGAGAAGACGAGGTTCGCCGACGAGCCGCCGGCCTCGGAGGAGCTCCCGGCCGCCGAGAAGATCCCGGCCGCTGGGCAGAACCCGCCCGCCGACAAGACCCGCGTCGTCCCGTCGGCCGACCATCCGCCGACGCGGTTCGGTGAGCCGCGGTGAGCAGCAGGGATCCCTCGCCCGACTCCGGACTGCGCGGCCACCGGATCGCGGAGTACCAGCTGGAGGACGAGATCGGCCGGGGCGGCATGGCGGTCGTCTACCGGGCGCGGGACCTGCGGCTCGGCCGGACCGTGGCCGTGAAGGTGCTGGCGCCCGAACTCGCCCGCAACGACAACTTCCGCAAGCGGTTCGCCCATGAGTCGCGGGTGGCCGCGGCCATCGACCATCCGCACATCGTGCCGATCTTCGAGGCCGGTGAGACGGACGGAGTGCTCTACATCGCCATGCGGTACGTCGAGGGCAGCGACCTGCGGGCGCTGCTCGACCGCGAAGGGACGATGTCCCTCGAAGCCACCTGCCGGGTGGCCCTGCAAGTGGCCTCGGCGCTGGACGCCGCGCACGCCCACGACCTCGTGCACCGGGACGTCAAGCCCGGCAACATCCTGTTGGCCGAAGGCACCGACAGCGACCGTCCCGAGCACGCCTATCTGACGGACTTCGGCCTGACGAAGAAGTCACTGTCGCTGACCGGCTTCACCAGCGTCGGGCAGTTCGTCGGCACGCTGGACTACGTGGCGCCCGAGCAGATCTCGGGCCGGCCGGTGGACGGCCGGTGCGACGTCTACAGCCTCGGCTGCGTCGTCTTCGAGATGCTGGCCGGGGCGCCGCCGTTCCGCCGCGACGACGACATGGCCCTGCTCTGGGCCCACCAGTACGACTCGCCGCCGGGCCTGTCCGAGCTGCGCCCCGGACTGCCGGGGGCTGTCGACGCAGTGCTGGGCAAAGCGCTGGCGAAGGCTCCCGACAACCGTTACGAGACCTGCCGGGGGTTCGTCACGGCGCTGCGGACCGCCGGCCGGAGCGGCCGGCCGGGGACTGCGGGGAGTCCGCCGGCGGAGCGTGCCGCCACCCGGGTGAACGCGGCTACGGGCGCGGACGCGCAGCGGCAGCGGACCGCGGCTCCCCCGCCACCACCGGGCTGGGCCGCACCGGTGTTCCCGGCCAGGCCGGGCTGACGTTCACGGCCCGCCGCCCCGAGAGGGGGACCCCGGCTCCGCGTCCTTCACGTCGCCCGGCAGATGGCGTACGTGCCGGGCCAGCAGGCTGCCGAGGAACCCGGTGGCCAGCCCCCAGAGCGCCGCCAGGACCACCAGCAGGAAGAGGTGCGGTTCCAGGGAGACCTCCCCGCCCAGACCGCCGCCGAGGTCCCCGATGCCGATCAGGGAGAGCCCGTAGCGCGCGGAGATCCGGGTGGTCAGTCCGACGAGGAGCAGGGCGACGGCCGAGGCCACGGCCATGTCCACGGCGTGCCGCCACGCCGGCGTCCGGACCGGGGAACGTACCGCCGCGACGAACGCGGCGCCGAGCAGCGCCACGGCGGCCACGGCCACCAGGAGCCAGGCCCGGCCGTCGTACTGCGCGAGCGAGCTCATGTCGAGGGTCCGGTCCACACCCTTGCTGCGGAGCACCTGGTCGAGCACGTGCGGCATGGGCAGCCCGATCGCCTGGTCCACGTGCCCCTCCCACGTTCCGCCCATGCCGAGGCCCAGCGCGATCCAGACCAGGTTCGGCAGGCCGAGGAGCAGGACGGCGACGGTCTCAGCCGGATGGCCCCGCGTGATCAGGGTGACCACCCCGGCGACGAGGCCGATCACCACATAGCCGAGCAGCACCAGCAGCATCGCGAAGGCCGGCGGCCGTACGGAGTTCTGGAAGTGCAGCAGCCGGGAGGGCAGCGGTGCCTTCCGGGAGACGAGGAAGGCGAGCGCGAGCACGGCCAGCACCCAGAGGAGGCCGAATCCGAGGGTCGGAGGGACGTCCGCGCGGAATCCGACCTGTGGCGTCGCGCCGAGCGCCTCGCCGAGGTCCTGCTCGATGCCGTCGCCCACCGGGATGCTGAAGCTGTGGCGGGCCGCGAGGGCGAGCAGCAGGAGCAGCAGCAGCCAGAGCACGGCCGTTCGGGCGACGCGGCCGAGCAGCTCTCCGACGTCAGTCACCGCCCTCGTGCGCAGCGGGAGCAGGAAGACGACGGCGGTCACGAGGGAGCCGGCCAGCGTCACCGACAGCGGAATGACGTCGATGGCGGCGTCCGTCCGGGCGAGGAACCCGGCACCACCCGTCAGGTCGACAGAACCGCCGACCGCCATGACGACCACGGCTGCGGCCACTTGGGGGAATCCGCCGCCGGGAAGGTCGCCCGCGCCCGCCGCCCACAGGCCGAGCGCGGCCACGACGAGCATGGTGGCGGTGCCCGCCACGGCGGTGGCGAGGGCCTCCCCCCAGGCCCGAAGAGCACTGGGAACGGGGCTGCGCGGCTGACTCACGCTGTCTCCTGCCGGGAACGAAGGCGATGCGGAACCGGGAACGGAGGTGATGCAGAACCGGACGCAGGACTGGATGCGGAGCTGGATGCAGAACTTGCGGGCGACAGTGCACCGGATCACACAATGGACCCAAAACTGATGATTACCGGGCAAATTTCTCACTGCGGCGGACGATCCGCGCGCCGGAAGAGGGACTCGTGACATCTGCACCGCCCCCCGACAGCCACCCGACCGGCCCGCCGTCCGGCCCGCTCGCCGCGCCGCGCCCGTCGGACCCGACGCAGGCCATGCCCCGGCAGCAGCCCGCCCCCTCGGGGCAGGGCGGCTCGCCGGGCGGCCCCGAGGACGGAAGCGGCGGCCGGGGCGGCGGAGGCGGCGGGGACGGGAGCGGGGGGCCGGGTGACCACCGGCCCTGGTGGCGGTCCGCGCCCAAGGTCGCCCTCATCGCCGTCGTCCTGGTCGCGGCCGTGGCCCTGGTCGTCTTCCTCACCCGTCCGGACAAGAAGTCCGACACCAGCGGTTCCGACAGCACGGGCACGACCCTGTCGCTCCAGCCGGCAGCGGCCGCGGGCACCGACCCCTTCACCCAGTCCACGGCGAAGGACTCCTCAGAGCCCGCCACCGCGAGCCCGATGCCCAGCCTGCTCTCCAGCGGAACGGACGGCGCCGGCACCGCGGAGGGCTCGACGCCCGGTCTGTACGGCGGCACGCTCAAGGTGTCGAGCTGTGACGTCGAGCGGCAGATCGACCTCCTGACGGGCGACGCGGCGAAGGCCAAGGCCTTCGCCGGCGTCGAAGGCATCGAACCGTCCGAAATCCCCGCCTATCTGCGCTCCCTGACGCCCGTACAGCTGCGCACGGACACCAGCGTCACCAATCACGGCTTCAAGGACGGCAAGGCCACCGCCTTCCAGTCGGTGCTGCAGGCCGGCACCGCCGTCCTGGTCGGTGACCACGGAGAGCCTCGCGTGCGCTGCGCCTGCGGCAACCCGCTCCAGTCGCCTGCGGCGTCCTCGCAGTCCGCGAAGACGACCGGACAGGCCTGGCCGTCCTACGACCCGGCCAAGGTGGTGACCGTGCAGGACGCGAAGAAGGACGTGGACGTCTTCGTCCTCTACGACGCGCAGTCGAACCAGTGGTTCAAGCGCCCGAGGGGCGACACGGGCGCCACGGACACCGTGACGGAGCGCCCGGGCAGCATCCCCTCCACGCCTCCGACCTCCACGCATTCGTCGACCCCGTCGCCGCACTCCTCGACGACGACCCACTCCCCGTCCCCGACCCCGACACACTCCACCTCGACATCACCGACCCCGACCCCCACCCCGACCACCACCACACCCACCACCCCGCCCCCGACCCCCGCGCCCCTCACGTCCTGACGGCGCCCTGGCGGCGTGTGGTCATTCGACCCGTTCGGTGGTCGCGACGGCCCGCCGCGGGGCCTGCCGGGCGCCGTCCAACTCCTCCACACGAAGGTCGAGTTGGACGAGCCGGGCACGGAGTCCGTCCAGCACCCCCGGGCACGCACGCAGCCCCTGCTGCCTGCTGCCTGCTGCCTGCTGCCTGCTGCCTGCTGCCTGCTGCACCATGCTCGGTTGCAGCCTCGCTACGGTCACGTCCAGGCTCGTCTTCAATCCGGTCGAGTCCGCCCATGGCCTCCTGGTCGAACGTCAGGACCGGGGGCGGCATGAGCACACGCGTCCCAGGCGAGGACGAGCCACCTGAGCGCCTGCGTTTCGCCCCCTACCTGCACGCACTGGAACAGGTTCAAGAGGAAAATGACTCCGCCCTGGTCGCTGCGGGCCCAACAGACCTCTACCCGATGATGGCGACGTCCGCCATCGTCCGACAACTCGACAGACAGGCAACCGACCTGCCCGAAAGCGCGGAATTCTCGGCTTGGGCACAGTCCATGGCCGCGGTGGTTGACCCACACCCCTTCCTGTTGAAGCGGCTCCAGGAGTGGTCGCTATTCAGGACCGTCGCCCTGACTCAGCCGTGGGTACCCGATGCACTGACCGACTCATCGGACTGGCTGCAACGCAAGATCGTCGAGAACCTGGACAGCTCCGCCGCTCTCGCTGTCCTTGCCGAGACCGGCCACACCAGAAGGGTCTGCAACACCGCTAACGCCAGCCCACCAGCAGACGCAGCTGATGACACGCTTGTCGCTGAGACCGGGGGTCAGGCTCGTCCTGAAGCTGGAGGTAGGCGAGCCGAAGTCAGTTCCTACGTCCTCTGCAGGACGATCTTGGCTCTCGGTCTCAGCGACTCATCAGGACCTCCCGGGAGCGTTTCGCCGTAGATCGCCGCGACGACAGCGCGGCGAGTCACGCACTGGCTCGCCGGGAAAACGAAGCGGAGTGGGCTATAGCCGAGCATGGGGCCACCTGATGTATAGGCGAGATGGCGATCTTCCTCGCCAGTAGGCTTGGCGGGATCCGCCCAGCGAGCTTCCGGAGACCACATGCTGACCCGCATTGAAGTCCACGGGTTCAAGAACCTCCTGGACCTGTCCGTCGACTTCGGCCCTTTCACCTGCATTGCAGGGGAAAACGGCACCGGCAAGTCGAACGTGTTCGACGCCATTCAGTTTCTCTCCTTGCTCGCCGACCAGTCGATGATGGAGGCGGCCCAAGAGGTTCGGGGCGTGCACGGTGAGCGTCAGGGTGACCCCCGCGACCTTTTCTGGAAGGGCTTCGAACCTGGCCATCACCGGATGCGGTTCGCCGCCGAGATGATCGTCCCGCTCCACACGCAGGACGATTTCGGCCGGGCGGCCAAGGCCACGACGACCTTTCTGCGATACGAACTGGAGGTCGGTTACCAGGAGCCGTCCGGCCTGGACCGCTTCGGCCGTCTCACCCTCCTCCATGAGACGCTGAGCCACATCACCAAGGGCACAGCCCCCCGGCACCTTCTCTTCCCCCACAGCGCGAAGCACTTCCGCAACAGCGTCATCCAGGGCCACCGCAGTGGCGCCCCCTTCATCTCGACGACAACCGAATCCGGCGAGTCGATCGTGAAGATCCATCAGGACGGTGGCAGCCGGGGGCAGCCCAAACCGGCCGCTGCATCGCGGGCGCCCGCAACCGTCGTCTCCACCATCACGAGCAGCGACGACCCAACCATCCTCGCGGCTCGCCGTGAGATGCAGTCCTGGCGACGGCTCGCCCTTGAGCCGTCCGCTCTGCGCAGGTCCGACCGCTATGCCGACCCGCAGGTGATGGGCGCCGACGGCTCCCACCTACCCGCGACGCTCTTCCGCGTAGCCCACGACACTCCCGGGACAGACCCCAGCCAGGTGTACGCCAGGGTCGCGGGGCGTCTCTCCGACCTGACTGGTGTCCATATCCGCGATCTGGACGTCGATCAGGACGAGGTCAGACAGCTCCTCACGGTCAACGTGCACGAGGTGGCCGGCATGACGCTGCCCGCCCGCAGTCTCTCCGAAGGCACCCTGCGCTTCCTGGCCCTGTGTGTCCTGCTCGAAGACTCGTCTGTGCGTGGTCTGATCTGTATGGAGGAGCCCGAGAACGGCATCCACCCCGCGAACCTCAACGCTATGGTCGCCCTTGTCCAGGACCTTGCAGTCGACCCATCAGAGGAGCCTGGAACGGACAATCCATTCCGGCAGGTGTTGATCAACACGCACTCACCCGGGGTCGTACAACTCATCGCGCCTGAAGACCTTTTGTTTGCCGATACCGCGATGCATAAGGCCGAGAACGGCTCCCTGAACCGGGCGCTGCGGCTACGCCCGCTCGCCGAGACCTGGCGGGCCGCGAATGCGGACGGCGCCTTCGTGACGAAGGCCGACATCCTGCCGTACCTCACCACACCCGTCGGAGCGCAGCTCACGTTGGGCTGGGGAGCCGCGTGACCACTCGTGTTCTGTTCATCGGCGAGGGCAGCAGCGACAACGGCCTCGTACCGCACGTCGAGTCCATTGGTGTGCGCAAGGGGCTGGCCATCTCGGTCACCGTCCCCGACTTCGGTCTCCTTCGGCTGCCGACCGGTCACTCGGTTCCGGAAAAGCTGCGGGCAGCCCGCGAATTGCACGGGGACTACGATCTAGTGGTGGTGCAACGGGATGCAGACCGAGGTGCTGCCCAGGACCGCAGAGACGAGATCGAGAAGGCAGTTTGCGCTGAGTGGCCCGGCCTCCTGCACGTCGCTGTGGTGCCCGTCCGCATGCTGGAGGCTTGGCTGCTTCTTGACGAAGCATGTCTGCGCCAGGTCGCCGAGAACCCGTGTGGCCGCGTCAGCCTTGATCTCCCCAAGGGCATCGCGGCGGAAAGGGTCGCCGACCCCAAACAGCTCCTCAAGGACTCGCTCGCACGAGCAAGCGAATGCAAGGGGCGCCGCCTCGCCCAGTTCCAGAAGCGTTTCTCGCAGCACCGGTTGCGGATGCTCGAACTCCTGGATCCGGAGGGGCCAGTGGCTGGCCTTCCCTCATGGCAGGATTTCGTCAGGGACCTCGACCTCGCGTTCGAGCGCCTCCGTGGGTGACCCGTCCCAGCAGATGGTCCGCCGACCGGTCGGCAGGGACCGCCCCGCCACACACCAACTCGGCGAATGTGTCCTGGCCCCGGTCGTGCAGGGGGCTGGCCGCTGACGCAATCCGGCCCCGCCCTCGGCTGGACGGCCTCACAAAAGCGTGGCAGTCGCGCGGATCCGCAGAAGAGACAATGAGGGGTGGCGGGGCGCCAAAGAATCCAGCACCAGTCAAGCAGGGTGAAGGCCCAAGGGCCCACCCTCGGAGGAGTGGGCCCCTTCTAGCCTGACTCTTTGTCAGGTCAAGACCATCGCGCCATGGAACCCACTACACGTTGAAGCGGAACTCCACCACGTCGCCGTCCTGCATCACGTAGTCCTTGCCCTCCATGCGGGCCTTGCCCTTGGCGCGGGCTTCCGGGATGGAGCCGCAGGCGACGAGGTCGTCGAAGGAGACGATCTCGGCCTTGATGAAGCCGCGCTGGAAGTCGGTGTGGATCACGCCGGCCGCCTCGGGGGCCGTGGCGCCCTTCTTGATGGTCCAGGCGCGGGTTTCCTTGGGGCCGGCGGTGAGGTAGGTCTGCAGGCCGAGGGTGTCGAAGCCGACGCGGCCGAGGACGGCCATGCCGGGCTCCTCCTGGCCCATGGACTGGAGGAGCTCGAGGGCCTCCTCGTCGTCGAGCTCGATCAGCTCGGCCTCGATCTTGGCGTTCAGGAAGATCGCCTCGGCGGGGGCGACGAGTGCGCGCTGCTCGTTCTTGAAGTCCTCGTCGGTCAGCTCGTCCTCGTCCACGTTGAAGACGTAGAGGAACGGCTTGACGGTGAGCAGGTGCAGTTCGTGCAGGAGCCGGCCCCGCTCGGTGCCGGCGTGGATGCCGGCGGAGTAGAGGGTGCGGCCCTCTTCGAGGATCTTCTGGGCGTCCAGGACCGCGGCCAGGACGGCGGCCTTCTCCTTCTGGAGGCGGGCCTCCTTGGTGAGGCGCGGGACGGCCTTCTCGACGGACTGCATGTCCGCGAGGATCAGCTCGGTGTTGATCGTCTCGATGTCGTCCTTGGGCGAGACCTTGCCGTCGACGTGTACGACGTTCTCGTCCTTGAAGGCCCGGATGACCTGGCAGATCGCATCCGACTCGCGGATGTTCGCCAGGAACTTGTTGCCCAGGCCCTCACCCTCGCTCGCGCCGCGCACGATGCCCGCGATGTCGACGAAGTCGACCGTGGCGGGGAGCAGCTTCTGCGAGCCGAAGATCTTGGCGAGCTGGGCGAGGCGCGGGTCGGGGACGCCGACGACGCCCACGTTCGGCTCGATGGTGGCGAACGGGTAGTTGGCCGCCAGCACGTCGTTCTTGGTCAGGGCGTTGAAAAGGGTCGACTTGCCGACATTCGGCAGACCGACGATTCCGATCGTGAGCGACACGTGGCGACTTCCCGTAACGAGAGGAGCGAGGAGAGTGGAGTGGTCCAGGGACCGATCCACCAGTCTACGGGGCGAGCGCGGGCCCGACCCGTCGCCGTCGAACAGAAGGCCAAGGAGCGGGCAAAGGCGTGTCCTGCCAGGGCATACCCGGGGTCGTCCGCCTACTTTGAGTGGGTGGAGCAACACAGTGCGCGCACCGGCACCAGGAACAGCACCAGGAACGGCACCAAAAACGACACCGGGAACGGCAGCAGAGACGCCCAGGGCAGGCCCCGGCTGCCCAGGCCGGCCCGCCCCACGGGCACGGTCGGGGGTTCGGTGGTCTACCGGTCGGCCCGGCGCGGGCCGCTGGCCTCGCTCGCACCCACGATCACGGCGCTCGCCCGGGTGGTGCGGCTGCCGCAGGCCCAGCCGAAGCTCACCGGGCTGGGGACGGGGCTGCTGACCGTCGTCGTCACGGTGACCGGCGGCGCGCTGGACGCCCTGCTCTTCGACGGGCCCGGGGTCTTCTTCGGGCTGGTGTTCGTCGCGGTGTGCGTCACGGCGGGGCTGTACGTCCGGCCGTACGACCTGGTGGCGGCGCCGATCGCCGCCCCCATCGCGTTCGCCACCGCCATCGCGCTCACCGGTGACGACAACGGGGGCGGCTTCGTCGGCCATCTGCTGGGCATGTTCACCGGTCTGGCCCTGCTGACCGGCTGGCTCTACACCGGCACCCTGCTGGCCGCCGGCATCGTCGGCGTCAGAGCTTTGCAGCGTTCATGGCGGCTCCGACGATCCCCGCGTTGTTCTGCAGACCAGCAGGGACGATCTCGGCGCTGATCCCCTCGATCAGCGGCAGGAACTTCTCCGCCTTGCGGCTCACCCCGCCGCCGATCACGAACAGCTCGGGCGAGAACAGCATCTCCACATGGGCGAGGTACTTCGTCAGCCGGTGCGCCCAGTGCTCCCAGCTGAGGTCGTCGTCCTCGCGGGCCTTGACCGACGCGCGCTTCTCCGCGTCATGGCCGTGCAGCTCCAGATGGCCCAGCTCGGTGTTGGGCAGCAGGTGCCCGTCGACGAAGACCGCGCTGCCGATGCCAGTGCCCAGCGTCAGCAGGATCACCGTCCCGCCGCGGCCCCGGCCGGCGCCGAAGGTCATCTCGGCCATGCCGGCCGCGTCCGCGTCGTTCAGGACGGCCACGGGCATGCCCAGCCGCTCCGAGATCAGGGCGCGGGCGTCCTTGCCGATCCAGTCGGAGTCGACGTTGGCCGCGGTCCGGGTCACCCCGTCCACCACGACCCCGGGGAAGGTCACGCCGACCGGCCCCGACCAGCCGAAATGCTCCACGACCTGCTGGACGCCGTCGAGCACGGCGTCCGGTGTGGCCGGGTGCGGAGTCGACACCTTGCAGCGCACTTCCGCCAGATCGCCGCGCTCCAGATCGACCGGAGCGCCCTTGATGCCTGTGCCACCGATGTCCACGCCGAACACGTTCATGACCTCCACGCTAAGCGTGAACCGTCCGGCTCACCCCTCGGCACGTGAGCCGTTCGGCTCACCCCTGGGCAGATGCCCCGGGGGCGGTCTCCGCACGCAGGTCACGCCGCAATTCCTTCGGCAGCGAGAAAACGATGCTCTCCTCCGCCGACCGGAGGATCTCCACATCGCCGAAGCCGCGCTCGGCCAGCCAGTCCAGCACGCCCTCGACGAGGATCTCCGGGACGGAGGCGCCCGAGGTGACGCCGACCGTGGTCACGCCCTCCAGCCACGCCTCGTCGCACTCGTCGGCGAAGTCCACCAGGTACGAGGCCCGGGAACCCGCCTGCAGGGCGACCTCGACCAGCCGAACGGAGTTCGACGAGTTCTTGGAGCCGACGACGATGACCAGCTCCGCCTCCGCGCCGATCTGCTTCACCGCGACCTGGCGGTTCTGCGTGGCGTAGCAGATGTCGTCGCTCGGGGGGCTGATCAGGTTGGGGAAGCGCTCCTTGAGGGCGTCGACGGTCTCCATCGTCTCGTCGACGGAGAGCGTGGTCTGGGAGAGCCAGACGACCTTGCTCTCGTCGCGGACCTCGACGTTCGCCACGTCGGCGGGGCCGTCGACGAGCGTCATGCGCTCCGGGGCCTCACCCATGGTGCCGACGACCTCTTCATGGCCCTCATGGCCGATCAGCAGGATGTCGTAGTCCTCGTTCGCGAACCGGACGGCTTCCTTGTGCACCTTGGTGACCAGCGGGCACGTCGCGTCGATCGAGGCCAGGCTGCGCTGCGCGGCCTCCTCGTGGACGACGGGGGCGACACCGTGCGCCGAGAAGATCACGATGGCGTTCTCGGGCACCTCCTCCGTCTCGTCGACGAAGATCGCGCCCTTCTTCTGCAGGGTCTGGACCACGTATTTGTTGTGCACGATCTCTTTGCGCACATAGATCGGCGCTCCGTACTGCTCCAGTGCCTTCTCGACGGTGATCACGGCGCGGTCCACGCCTGCGCAGTATCCGCGGGGGGCTGCGAGCAGGACGCGTCGGGCAGTCGTAGCAGTCATGTCAGCCATGGTACGGGGCGGCCGACCGGTCCGAGGAAGGCCGCCCGGCGGCACCGGGGGACGTGTCCGCCCGGCTCCGCTCCGTTCGTGGGCGCGGCACGATTCGCGCAAGCTGAGGGGCATGAGCGCACCGATCCCCGCTCCCCCGGACGGCAGGGCGCAGGCCGACGACGGCACCCTGCGGCGCAGCCTCGGCTTCCGTGACCTCGTCGTTTACGGGATGCTCTTCATCGCCCCGATGGCGCCCGTCGGCGTGTTCGGCGCGCTCGACGCCAAGTCGCACGGGGCGGTCGCGCTGGTCTATGTGTTCGCCACGGTCGCGATGGCGTTCACCGCGTTCAGCTACGCGCAGATGGTGCGGGTCGTCCCGCAGGCCGGCTCGGTCTTCGCGTACGCGCGGGCCGGGCTCGGTGAGGGGCCCGGCTTCATCGCCGGCTGGATGGCGATGCTCGACTATCTGCTGATCCCCGCGGTGGCCTATCTGTTCTCCGGGATCGCCATGCACGCGCTGGTGCCGTCGGTGTCGCAGTGGGTGTGGACGACGATCGCGGTCGTGGTGACGACCGGGCTCAATCTGTGGGGGGTGCGGGCCGCGGCGACGGTCGGTTTCCTCGTGCTCGCCCTGGAGATCGTGGTGCTGCTGATCTTCGTGGTGTCGGCGGTCGTGGTGCTCGGCACGGACGGGGCGCAGCGCGGCTGGGCCTCGCCCTTCTCCGGCCAGGGCGCGTTCTCCCTGGGTGCGGTGCTGGGCGCGGTGTCCGTCGCGGTGCTGTCGTATCTGGGCTTCGACGCCATCGCCTCGTTCGCCGAGGAGGCGGCGGGCGGCTCGGCGAAGGTCGCGCGGGCCGTGCTGTTCTGCCTCGTCATGGCGGGTGTGCTGTTCCTCGTGCAGACGTATCTGGCGGCGCTGCTCGCCCCGATGTCCGCGGCCGAGCTGGCCGCGAAGCCGGCCGGGCAGGGGTCCGCGTTCTACGACACCGTGGACGCGGCCGTCGGCGGCTGGCTGCACGACCTCGTCGCCGTCAGCAAGGCCATCGGCGCGGCCTTCGCGGCGCTCGCCGGGCAGGCGGCCGCTGGCCGGCTGCTCTTCGCGATGGCCCGCGACCGGCGGCTGCCGGGACCGCTGTCCAAGGTCGACGCGGGCAGCGGGGTGCCCCGGCGGGCGCTGCTGTTCGCGGCGGTCGTCACCCTGGTCGCCGCGGTCTGGGCGGCCCGCCGCGACGACGGCCTGGACCGGCTCGTCTCGGTCGTCGACATCGGCGCGCTCACCGCCTTCGCGCTGCTGCACCTGTCGGTCGTCGGCTGGTTCGCCGTCCGCCGCCGGGAGGGGCCGCCCAGCGTGCTGCGCCACATCGTCGTCCCGCTGGTCGGCCTCGCGATCACCGTCGCCGTGATCGTCGAGGCCGCGGGCTCCGCCCAGGTCGTCGGGGCCGTCTGGCTGGCCGCCGGCCTGATCGTGCTGGCCGTCCAGCTCTCCCGGCGGCGGACCGGGCCGGAGCGATAGCCGTCGCCACCTTCGTGTCGCCGTACACACCGCGGCCGGAAGGAAATCCCGCTGTCGGCGGCGGCCGATACGCTCGGCACATGGCTCTGAGTACGTCGGCGGATACGCCGATCCCCGTCGGCGAAGTGTCACGGCTGATCGGCGGGTGGGTGGACCGGCTCGGCGCCGTCTGGGTGGAGGGGCAGATCACCCAGCTGTCGCGGCGGCCGGGCGCGGGCGTGGTGTTCCTGACGCTGCGCGACCCGTCGCACGACATCTCGATCTCCGTGACGTGCTTCCGCGCGGTGTTCGACCAGATCGCCGACGTGGTCGGCGAGGGCGCCCGCGTCGTGCTGTTCGCCAAACCCGAGTGGTACGGCCCGCGCGGGCAGCTGTCGCTGCGGGCGACGGAGATCCGGCCGGTCGGCGTCGGGGAGCTGCTGGCCCGGCTGGAGCAGCTGAAGAAGGCGCTGGCGGCGGAGGGTCTGTTCGCGCTGGACCGCAAGCGCCCGCTGCCCTTCCTTCCGCAGTGCATCGGGCTGGTGACCGGCCGCGCCTCGGCGGCGGAGCGCGATGTGCTGGAGAACGCGCGGCTGCGCTGGCCCGCCGTCCGCTTCGAGGTGCGCAATGTGCCGGTGCAGGGCGCGCAGGCGGTGCCCCGGGTGGTGGAGGCGGTGCGCGAGCTGGACGCGCATGCCGAGGTCGACGTGATCATCGTGGCGCGCGGCGGCGGCAGCGTGGAGGACCTGCTGCCGTTCTCCGACGAGCAGCTGGTGCGGGCGGTGGCCGCGTGTGTCACCCCGGTCGTGTCGGCGATCGGGCACGAGCCGGACTCGCCGCTGCTGGACCTGGTGGCGGACCTGCGGGCGTCGACCCCGACGGACGCGGCGAAGCGGGTGGTCCCGGACGTGGGCGAGGAGCTGACCCGGGTGGAGCATCTGGGGCTGCGGGCGCTGCGCGTCGTGACCGGCCTGCTGGACCGTGAGCAGCGCGGTCTGGACGCGGCACTCAGCCGGCCGTCCATGGCCCGGCCGCACACGATGGTCGAGCACCGCGAGGAGCAGGTCGACGCGCTGCTGGACCGCAGCCGCCGGACGCTGCGGCATCTGCTGGACCGGGCCGACGGCGAGCTGGAGCACACCCGGGCGCGGGTGGTGGCCCTCTCCCCCGCCGCGACCCTGCAGCGCGGCTACGCGGTGCTGCAGCGCGAGGACGGTTCCGTGGTGCGCGGCCCCGACGAGGTGGCGGCGGACGAGGAGTTGCGCGCCCGGGTCTCCGGCGGTGCGTTCCTGGTGAAGGTCACCGGCACTGTCGTACCTCCGGCCTAGGCTGTGACCATGGCAGAACAGGACACGCTGGGATACGAGCAGGCGCGGGACGAGCTCGTCGATGTCGTACGGCGGTTGGAGGCCGGCGGCTCGACGCTGGAGGAGTCGCTGACGCTCTGGGAGCGCGGCGAGGAGCTCGCGCGGGTGTGCCGCCGCTGGCTGGAGGGCGCGCGGGCCCGGCTGGACGCGGCGCTCGCCGAGGGGCCGGACGAGGAGTCCGCCGCCGAGTGACGTGGCGGGGCGGTCACTTGACGGGTCGAGCGCCGCTCGATCCGGCGTGGATGTGACGAGCGTCACCTCGAACCCAGGAATCGTTGAACTTTCACACAGGTTGATGAGAGTGTTCGCGACGTGCCCGATCGGCGCAATATGCCACGATTCCGTAAGAGGTTCCCATGTCTCTCGTACTCGACGCCTCCGCCCAGGACCTGCTCTTCCGTGAGGCCCGCACGGCCAACACCTTCACCGAAGAGCCGGTGACCGACGAGCAGATCCAGGCGATCTACGACCTGGTCAAGTACGCGCCGACCGCGTTCAACCAGCAGCCGCTGCGCATCGTCCTGGTCCGTTCCGCCGAGGGCCGCGAGCGCCTCGTGAAGCACATGGCCGAGGGCAACCAGCCGAAGACCTCCGGCGCCCCGCTGGTCGCGATCCTCGCCGCGGACAACGAGTTCCACGAGGAGCTGCCGACCCAGTTCCCGCACTTCCCGCAGGCGAAGGACCTCTTCTTCTCCGAGCGTTCCGTGCGCGAGCAGGCCGCCACCCTCAACGGTTCGCTGCAGGCCGGCTACTTCATCCTGGGCATCCGCGCCGCCGGCCTGGCCGCCGGCCCGATGACCGGCTTCGACGCCGCGGGCATCGACAAGGAGTTCTTCCCCGAGGGTGACCACTCGGTCCTCGCCGTGGTGAACATCGGCAAGCCCGGCACCGACTCCTGGTTCCCGACCCGCAGCCCCCGTCTGGCCTACGACGAGGTCGTCACGACCGTCTGATCCCGCCGCACACTCCCGAACGCCGGGCGCCCGTCACGGGCCGCCCGGCGTTCGCGCGTCAAGAACCATTCGTGCGTCAAGAACCATTCGCGCGTCAGGAACCATTCGTGCGTCAAGACCCCTGCGCCGTGTGCGTCAGGACGCCTTGAGCGCGGCCGCCAGCTCGGCGAGCTGCTCGTCGGGGCGGTGCCGGTGATCATCGTGGTGACGCCCTTCTCCACCCGCACCAGCGCGTTGTACTTCGGGCCCTTGTACCGGTCCCACGCCACCCCGGCGACGGTGACCGTACGGTTCCCGTCCCGCACCGCGCGCTTGCTCTTGTCCGCGATGAACTTCGCCGCCGGGCCGTTGCCCTGCTCCACGGCCGCGTACTCGTTCTGCGGGTCGACGAAGCCGAGGTGCCATTCGACGGCCTTGGCGTCCTGGGCGTCGTACGTGACCGTCGTCGGGCGCCAGTCCTTGCCGAGCCCTTCGGGCGCGGCCACCGGGAAGGGCGCGTCGCGCCGCGCCTGGCTCAGCTCGGTCTGGAAGCCGATCGGCTTGACCGGGTCCGCGTTGGTGTCGTGCGGGATGAAGATGTAGATGAACGCGACGACGACGCCGAGCACCACCATCGACAGGACCAGGTCCCGCACCGTCTGATTGCCACGCTTGTTTGCCACGCACCTATGGTCCCCCATGCCGGGCGGCGTCCGGGCCCGGGGGTCGGCCGCCGGGGCACCGGGGCGCGCCGCGCGGCCCCGGCCCGGGACACGCCGCCCAGGCCACTGGGGGCGCCGCTCATGTGACGTGCGCCCTGCTCATATTCGCGATGACCCGATAAGGTCACAGCACCCTCTTTTCCGGCCGTCCTCGTACAGAAAGGTGCGCTGTGATGACCGAACAGCATTTGCCGCCCCAGCTCGAAGTGAGTCCCGAGGCCCCTGATCGCAACCTTGCCCTGGAACTCGTCCGGGTGACCGAGGCGGCCGCCATGGCCGCCGGTCGCTGGGTCGGCCGTGGTGACAAGAACGGCGCGGACGGCGCCGCGGTGAAGGCGATGCGGACGCTCGTCTCCACCGTCTCGATGAACGGCGTCGTCGTCATCGGTGAGGGCGAGAAGGACGACGCCCCCATGCTCTACAACGGCGAGCGGATCGGCGACGGCACCGGTGCGGAGTGCGACGTCGCCGTGGACCCCGTCGACGGGACGACCCTGACCGCCAAGGGCATGTCCAACGCGGTGGCCGTGCTCGCCGTCGCCGACCGGGGCACGATGTTCGACCCGTCGGCCGTCTTCTACATGGACAAGCTGGTCACCGGCCCCGAGGCCGCCGACTACGTCGACATCATGGCGCCCGCGGCGGTGAACATCCGCCGGGTCGCCAAGGCGAAGCACAGCGCGCCCGAGGACGTCACCGTCATGATCCTCGACCGGCCGCGCCACGACGGGCTGGTCAAGGAGATCCGGGAGACCGGCGCACGGATCAAGTTCATCGCGGAC
This sequence comes from Streptomyces sp. RKAG337, assembly GCF_023701715.1. Lineage (NCBI taxonomy): Bacteria > Bacillati > Actinomycetota > Actinomycetes > Kitasatosporales > Streptomycetaceae > Streptomyces > Streptomyces sp. RKAG337. The sequence continues at coordinate 2,629,727 of NZ_JAJOZA010000001.1, forward strand.
GGCGATGTCGCGGGCGCCATCATGGCCGTACGCGACGGCACCGGCGTGGACATGCTGATGGGCATCGGCGGCACGCCGGAAGGCATCATCGCCGCCTGTGCGATCAAGTGCCTCGGCGGCACGATCCAGGGCCGGCTGTGGCCGAAGGACGACGCCGAGCGGCAGCGGGCACTCGACGCGGGCCACGACCTGGACCGGGTGCTGCACACCAACGACCTGGTCAGCGGGGACAACGTGTTCTTCGTCGCGACCGGCATCACGGACGGCGAGCTGCTCCAGGGCGTCCGCTACCGCGCCGAGACCGCCACCACCGAGTCGCTGGTGGTGCGCTCCAAGTCCGGCACGATCCGGCAGATCTCCTCGACGCACCGGCTGTCGAAGCTGCGCGCGTACAGCGCGATCGACTTCGACCGCGCGCGCTGAGACCGGCGCACCCGCTTGAGCGCGCGGCCGGCACCCGGCACGCGCCGAAGCACCCGCTGAATCGCCGCTGAGCGCCCTGGGCAGGCGCGAGGGCGGCGGAGAAAACGTACGGGCCGGGCCCGCCGACTGACGCGGCGGACCCGGCCCGTTCGTCTGTTCAGCCTGCGGCGGCGATCCGGTCCGTCCGCGGCAGTTCCGCCTCGCGGCGGCGCCTGCGGGCGAGGACGACCCGGCGTTCGGCGGCGGTCAGACCACCCCACACGCCGTACGGTTCGGGCTGCCGCAGCGCGTGTTCCCGGCATTCCAGCATCACCGGGCAGCGGGCGCACACCCGCTTCGCATTCTCCTCACGGGACAGCCGCGCCGCTGTCGGCTCTTTGGACGGGGCGAAGAACAATCCCGCCTCATCACTGCGGCACGCCGCCTCCGAGTGCCATGGGCCTGCCAGATCCCGTGGGTGACTCGGCGGGAGGGCAGTGTCCTTGACGGGCTCGATCGGTTGAAGCACGGGATACTCCTGACGACGGCTCGGCGTTTGTCACCCTTGCCCGTCACCGCGGGTGAGCTCCACGCGTGCTGTTCCAGGGGGTCGCAACGGGGAGGAACCAGGCGAGTGACGTGGTCGAAGCCCTACCCGCTGTGCGCGTGTTCATGCGGACCGTGTTCGCCACCAGGGCCCTTTAGTCGAACACCTGTCCGACTGGGGCGCGCATTGGCGATCGTCCGATCCGGACCACCGAACAACACCCCTGATGAACACTGGCCAGTGGCCAAAACCAGCCAGCTTGCGCGGGGCGTAAACCCGCACCATGCATGGCGTGAACGCGCGGCATGATGCGGGAGTGCGACCGCCCCATCCCTACCCGTCGAGGCGCTTGTTGATCCATTCCTTGAGGCGCTTCCCGCGCTTCGCCTTCGCCTCGACGCCACCGAAGATGGCGGTGCCGGTGACGATGACGACCGGTGCGTTCGGATCCGGGGCCTCATACGTCTTGACCTCGAAACCACCGAAGATCCCGGTCCCGCTGCCACGCAGAGTGACGTTCTCCGGGACGCGTACTTCGACGCCTCCGAAGATCGCGGTGGCATGGATCACGATCTGCTGATGCTGGAAGACGGCCTCGGTCAGATCGATCTCCACACCGCCGAAGCAGGCGAAGGCGTTGGTGCGCCGGCCGACGAGCCAGCGCCCCTTGCGGGCGGCGCCGCCGAAGACCGCGACGAGATTCTCGGCCACGACGGGCGACGACGGATCGGCCAGCGGGGCGAGCGGCCGCGGCCCGCCCTCCCGGGTCGCCGGCAGGTCCCGCACCAGCGGTTCCAGCTCGCCCAGCGTCTTGGCGGCATAGACGTGGTCGAGGCGTTCCGAGTGCTCCTCCGCGCTCAACCGGCCCTCGGCCAGCGCATCGCGGAGAATGTCGGAAATGCGGTCACGGTCGGCATCGGACGCGCGCAGCTCCGCTTCGGTGGTCGGCTTGTGCATCGGCACCGGCTGCTGCGACTTCTTCTGGAGCTGCGATTCATCCACCCGCCCACCGTACACAAACGCGATAGATCGCGACTAGTGCGGGTGAGCCCTACCTCACAACAATCGGACGGCCGGCGGGCTCTACGCTGGAGGGCGTTCGTCGACGCCGCCGAATGACCAGCCGAGTGAGGAAGCCCCCCAAAATGCCCGAGTTCTCCTATACGGATCTCCTCCCGCTCGGCGAGGACACGACGCCGTACCGGCTGATCACCTCCGAGGGTGTGAGCACCGTCGAGGCGGACGGGCGCACCTTCCTCAAGGTCGAGCCGGAGGCGCTGCGGACGCTCGCCGCCGAGGCGATGCACGACATCTCGCACTACCTGCGGCCGGCCCACCTCACCCAGCTGCGGCGGATCCTCGACGACCCCGAGGCGTCGCCGAACGACCGCTTCGTCGCGCTGGACCTGCTGAAGAACGCGAACATCGCGGCGGCCGGGGTGCTGCCCATGTGCCAGGACACCGGCACGGCGATCGTGATGGGCAAGCGCGGCCAGAACGTGCTGACCTCCGGCGGTGACGAGGCGGCGCTGTCGCACGGCATCTACGACGCGTACACCAAGCTCAACCTGCGGTACTCGCAGATGGCCCCGCTGACCATGTGGGACGAGAAGAACACCGGCTCGAACCTGCCCGCCCAGATCGAGCTGTACGCGACCGACGGCGGCGCGTACAAGTTCCTGTTCATGGCGAAGGGCGGCGGCAGCGCCAACAAGTCGTTCCTCTACCAGGAGACGAAGGCGGTCCTCAACGAGGCCTCCATGATGAAGTTCCTGGAGGAGAAGATCCGCTCGCTCGGTACCGCGGCCTGCCCGCCGTACCACCTGGCGATCGTGGTCGGCGGCACCAGCGCGGAGTTCGCGCTGAAGACCGCCAAGTACGCCTCCGCGCACTACCTGGACGAGCTGCCGGGCGAAGGCTCGCCGGACGGGCACGGCTTCCGGGACAAGGGCCTGGAGGAGAAGGTCTTCGAGCTGACACAGAAGATCGGCATCGGCGCGCAGTTCGGCGGCAAGTACTTCTGCCACGACGTGCGCGTGGTGCGGCTGCCCCGGCACGGCGCGTCGCTGCCCGTCGCCATCGCGGTGTCCTGCTCGGCGGACCGGCAGGCCGTCGCGAAGATCACCGCCGAGGGCGTCTTCCTGGAGCAGCTGGAGACCGACCCGGCGCGCTTCCTCCCGGAGACCACGGACGAGCACCTGGACGACGACGTGGTGCGCGTCGATCTGAACCGGCCGATGGCGGACATCCGCGCCGAGCTGTCCAAGTACCCGGTCAAGACCCGGCTGTCGCTGTCCGGCACGCTCGTCGTGGCCCGTGACATCGCGCACGCCAAGATCAAGGAGCGGCTGGACGCGGGCGAGTCCATGCCGCAGTACCTGCACGACCACCCCGTCTACTACGCGGGCCCGGCCAAGACCCCCGAGGGCTTCGCCTCCGGCTCGTTCGGCCCCACCACGGCGGGCCGGATGGACGCGTACGTCGAGCAGTTCCAGGCGGCCGGCGGTTCCTTCGTCATGCTCGCCAAGGGCAACCGCTCGAAGCAGGTGACCGACGCGTGCAAGGCGCACGGCGGTTTCTACCTCGGCTCGATCGGCGGCCCGGCGGCGCGGCTCGCGCAGGACTGCATCAAGAAGGTCGACGTCCTGGAGTACGCGGAGCTGGGCATGGAAGCGGTCTGGAAGATCGAGGTCGAGGACTTCCCCGCGTTCATCGTCGTCGACGACAAGGGCAACGACTTCTTCACGGATCCGTCGGGCCCGGTGCTCTCGATCGGCCGCCGGGGCTGACGCTCCGGCCCTGAGGACAACAACAGCACGGACGGGCCCCGCCGCTCCATCGGCGGGGCCCGTCCGTGGTGCGTTGCGAGCCGTTACGCGAAGTGCTGGCTCGCGGAGCCGTCGCAGGCCGCCAGTTTCAGCGGCGAACTCGCGGCGCTCTGGGTCACGCACAGGCCGGTGGCCGCCACCGGGCGGATGGTGCCCGCCGTCATGGTGAACCGCTGGTTGGCACCGCCGTGGCAGTCCCACAGGATGAGGCCGGTTCCGGCGCTGTAGTTCGAGGCCGGCACGTCCATGCACCGGTCCTGGCTGAGCGCGATGTGCAGCGACTGGTACTGGGTGTCGTACGCGAACGACTGGTTGCGGCCGCCGTGGCAGCTCCAGCCGAGCAGCGCGGTGTTGTTGCGCGACGAGCCGCCGTTGGCGTCCATGCACTGGCCGGTGGCCGCGTTGGTGACCGGCTTGAACGCGTCGTCCCAGGCGCCCTGGTGGAGCACCGGAGTGCCGGTGCTGGCCGGGTCGGCGCAACCGGCTTCCTGGTAGCCGGAGTTGTAGAGCTGGGTCAGGCACGACGCGAAGGCGGCGTGGCCGCGGGCGTTCGGGTGGAAGGACTGGCGTACGGAGTTGGCGTCGGGCGGGAACGGGTTGGTGATGTTCACGACCAGGCCGCGCGCCCAGGTGTTGTCCGTGCACGCCTCATGCCCGTGGAAGAGCCGGGAGTTGTCGAGGTACACCGCCCCGGTGGCCTCGGCGGCCTGGCGCATGCCGAGCTCGAAGGCGGGCACCGCGGAGTTGCGGCCCCAGGCGAGGTCCGTGTCGTAGCCGGTGCAGCCGCCGGGGATCTTGCCGGGGAAGCCGGGGTTGTCGTAGATGTCGGGGCTCATCGGGCTGGGGTAGCCCATCACCACGAGCTTGTAGTCGGCGTCCGCGTAGCCGGCGTCGCGCATGACGGTCCGCAGGTCCTGCACGGTGCCCTCGACCTTGGGCACCAGTCCGTCGACGCGGGCCTGCCAGCCGGGCGCGTACTTGGAGTCGCAGCTGCCCTGCAGCAGGAACCAGCGCTCCACGCAGTCGGTGATGACCGGCCCGAACTGCAGGTCGTCATTGGCGCCCGCGACCAGCACCACCATCTTGATCTTCGTGTTGCGGGCCTTGATGGCGAGGCTGTCGCTCTGCACCAGCTCGTCCGCGTACTGCTTGCTGCCGCCGATCCTGATGTTGCCGGTGTAGGCGCCCGAGCAGGCGACGTTGTACGTCTCGTCGGCCGGGATGCCGGTGCGGTGGATCGCGGAGTCCGGGGAGCGGTGGCACCAGTTCGTGGGGCCGTCCGTGCCCGCCTCGTAGGTGCCGACGCCCTCGCCGGATATCTCACTGTCCCCCAGCGAGATCAGCCCGGTCTTGCGGTCCGCCACCGGCCGGATCGCCGGACTCCCGTACAGGGCCGTCGCCTCGGCGGCGCGGATCTGCTCCAGGTCGGCGGAGAGCGGCTTGACGGTGCTGTTCTGCGGGGCCGCGGAGGCCGTGGTGGTCAGACCGGCACCGCCCGCGAGGACGGTCGCGAGGACGGCCAGCACCGTCCCGGCGGTACGACAACGTCTCTTTCTCGACATGCGCATACGTCGCTCCTTCCACAGGAATGAAATGGGCTACGGCACTGTCCTACTGATGGGTGTTACTTGGAAGTAGTACGACAATGGGAATGTTGTCGAGGAGTTGCCGAGGAAAGGAATCCAGCCATGCCCGAGGAGTCGTCCCAGGACCGGCCTTTCCGGATCGAGCACGATTCGATGGGCGAGGTACGGGTGCCCGCGGACGCGAAATGGCGGGCCCAGACGCAGCGGGCGGTGGAGAACTTCCCGATCTCCGGCCAGCGGATCGAGCGCGCGCACATCGAGGCACTGGCCCGGATCAAGGCGGCAGCCGCCAAGGTGAACGCCGGACTCGGCGTCCTGGACAAGGACATCGCCGAGGCGATCCAGGAGGCGGCGGCCGAGGTGGTGGACGGCCGGTGGGACGACCAGTTCCCCATCGACGTCTTCCAGACCGGCTCCGGCACGTCCTCCAACATGAATGCCAACGAGGTCATCGCGACGCTGGCGACGGAGCGGCTGGGCCGTGACGTGCATCCGAACGACCACGTCAACGCGTCCCAGTCGTCCAACGACGTGTTCCCGTCGTCCATCCACATCGCGGCCACCGCCGCCGTCACCCGCGACCTCGTCCCCGCACTGGAGCACCTCGCGGAGTCCCTGGAACGCAAGGCGGCCGAGTTCGCGGACGTCGTGAAGTCCGGCCGTACGCATCTGATGGACGCCACGCCCGTCACGCTGGGCCAGGAGTTCGGCGGCTACGCGGCCCAGGTCAGATACGGCGTCGAGCGGCTGCTGGGCGCGCTGCCCCGGCTGGCGGAGCTGCCGCTCGGCGGCACCGCGGTCGGCACCGGCATCAACACCCCGCCCGGCTTCTCGGCCGCGGTGATCGCCGAGGTGGCGCGGACCACCGGGCTGCCGCTGACCGAGGCGCGCGACCACTTCGAGGCGCAGGGCGCCCGGGACGGCATCGTCGAGACGTCGGGGCAGCTCAAGACCGTCGCGGTCGGCCTCACCAAGATCTCCAACGATCTGCGCTGGATGGCGTCGGGACCGCGTACCGGACTGGCCGAGATCAACCTGCCGGATCTCCAGCCGGGCTCGTCGATCATGCCGGGCAAGGTCAACCCGGTGATCCCGGAGGCCGTGCTGATGGTCGCGGCCCAGGTCGCCGGCAACGACCTGACGATCACGATGGCCGGCGCCGCCGGGAACTTCGAGCTCAACGTGATGCTCCCGGTCATCGCCAGGAACGTGCTGGAATCCGTCCGGCTGCTCGCCAACGTCTCCCGGCTGCTCGCCGACCGCACGGTCGACGGCATCACCGCCAATGTCGAGCGGGCCCGTGAGTACGCGGAGTCCTCGCCGTCGGTGGTCACCCCGCTGAACAAGTACATCGGTTATGAGGAGGCGGCCAAGGTCGCCAAGAAAGCCGTCGCGGAGCGTAAGCGCATCCGGGACGTGGTGATCGAGCTGGGCTATGTCGAACAGGGAAAACTGACCGAGGAGCAGCTGGACGCGGCGTTGGATGTGCTGCGCATGACCCATCCTTAAGGGCTGATCCGTAAGATCTGTTCATGACAGCCGACACTCTTCTTGACGGAAACGGGCCGGGTACCAGCGGCTACTGGTCGCCGGGTGAGCAAGTGTTGTGGCGTTATCGGGGCAACGGCACCGACGAGCTGCACATCTGCCGCCCGGTGACCGTCGTGCGCGATGACGCCGAGCTGCTCGCGGTCTGGATGGCGCCCGGTACCTCCTGTGTGAAGCCGGTGCTCACCGATGGCTCGCCGATCCACCGGGAGCCGCTCGCCACCCGCTATCTCAAGCCGCGCACTACGCGCGTCGAGCAGTGGTGGGGCGCGGGTGTGCTGAAGATCGCACACCCCGGCGAGCCCTGGTCGGTCTGGCTCTTCTGGGACAAAAGGTGGCATTTCAAGAACTGGTACGTGAACCTGGAGGAGCCGCGCCGGCGCTGGTCCGGCGGTCTGGACTCCGAGGACCACTTCCTCGACATCGCGGTCCGCCCGGACCGCAGCTGGCACTGGCTCGACGAGGACGAGTTCGCCCAGGCGCAGCTCGCGGGCCTTATGCCCGCCGAACGCGCCGAGCGGGTACGGTCGGCCGGACTGGAGGCGGCCGGGGTCATCAGGTCCTGGGGCCGGCCCTTCCGGGACGGCTGGGAGGACTGGCGCCCGGATCCCGGCTGGCCGGTACCGTCACTCCCGGACGACTGGAACCGTCCGGCAAAGTGACCTCGTGAGCCCCTTGATGCGCCCCGGGTCGTCAAACGTAGGATCGTGCTCCGCAACACCGCGCAATTCCCGACCAGCACCCAGAGCCTGACGCCAAGTCATCAAGCCACGCGCACCAAGGAGGACCGAGGCAGTGGGAACCGGCGGCTACGAGGACATAAAGCGGGACCGCGGCGGCCAGGCCGAGGCGTTCGACGCGATCGGCGACCGGTACGACGAAGCGTTTCCCCACAAGGACGGCCAGCTCACCGCCGGCCGGTGGCTGGCGGAGACGCTGCCCGCCGGATCGCGGGTGCTCGACCTGGGCTGCGGCACCGGCCTGCCCAGCACCCGGCAGCTCGCCGAGGCCGGACACCGGGTCGTCGGCGTCGATCTGTCCGCCGGCATGCTCGCGCTGGCCGCGCGGTACGTGCCGGAGGCCGAGTTCCACCAGGGCGACATCGCCGATCTGCGCCCCGGCGGCACCCTCGACCTCGGACGTTTCGACGGAGTCGCGGCGTTCTTCTCCCTGCTGATGCTGCCGCGCGCGGAGATTCCCTACGCATTGCGGGCCATCCATGATCTGCTGGAGCCCGCGGGTCTCTTCATCCTCTCGATGGTCGAAGCGGATGTGGACGACTTCGCAATCCCGTTCCTTGGTAACACCATCCGGGTATCCGGTTATCTACGGGATGATTTGCACCAGGTAGTGGCGGACGCGGGCTTCGAGGTGATCGAGGAGGAGTCGTACGCCTATGCACCGGCGAGCACCGACGTGCCGCCGGAGGAGCAGCTCTTCCTCTACTGCCGACGACGCGCCTGACACGGCCCAATCCCCGCCGCGGCCAGCGCGTGGCGCACAACCGGATGGAACGACTCGCGTGACCACGGATCGCACGCCCCCGCCCCCGGCGCGGCAACCGGGACCGGATGCCGCCCTGCCGGCACCGCTGCCGGACCCGCGCGGCGGCTTCCGCCTGCCCCCGGGCTCCGACCGGGAGGACCAGCCCGCCTCGCCGCCCCAGGCACTGCCCGACGACCGTTCCGCACGGGACCGGCAGGCGGCGCAGGCCGCGGGCACGCCCCGGCGCGACCCCGGCCCTGACGCGTCGTTCTCCAGCACCCCGCCGCGCGGGACCCAGGGCCCGGCGGGCGCCGCCATGGAGCCCGCCGGCCATCCGCGCCACGAGGAGCCGGCCGCGGCGCTGGCACCCGCCCCCGCGGCGCCGCCCACGCCCGCGGCCTCCGCGCTGCCCGCTCCGCCCGCCTCCGGCACCCTCGGCGCCCGTACGGCGGGGTCCTCGGTCTCGGAGGCCGAGCGGCTGCGGTACGTCGGGGCGGCCACCCGGCGGATCGCCCGCGGTCTGGACCTCGACGAGATCCTGCTGGGCCTGTGCCGCTCCGCCGTCCCCGCGTTCGCCGACGCGATCCTGGTCTACCTCCGCGACCCGCTGCCGGTCGGCGACGAACGGCCGTCAGGGCCGCTCGTGCTCCGGCTGCGGCGCGCCGACGGCGGCCTGGACGAGCCCAGCGGGCAGTCCTACGTCGGCACCGTGCTGGCCCCGGTGCCCGCGGAGCCCGCCTACGGCGGCGCCGCCGAGAGCACCCTCGTCCGGCTGGACGGACCGCTCGCCGAGGTGCTGCGCGGCGTACGCCCGGTCTTCGCGGAACACCCGCAGTCCGCCGCCGCCCTGGAGGAACTGCTGCGCTTCGGCGAGGGTCCTTCGGCCTCCGCCGGCGCGGGCCGGCCGGGTGAACGGCCCGGATTACACCCCGAGCCGGGCGCCGCCAGGAGCGACAGGCCGCTGCACCCGCCCGTCCTGCCGACCGGACGCCGCGCGATACTCGCCCCGCTGCGCGGCCGCCGCCGGGTCATCGGTGCGGCCGTACTGCTGCGCCGTCCCGACCGGCCGCCGTTCGAGTCCGACGACCTGCTGGTCGCCGCCCAGCTCGCCACCCATACGGCGCTCGGCGTCGACAAGGCGGTGCTGTACGGACGCGAGGCGTACATCGCGGACGCCCTGCAGCGCGAGATGCTGCCCGACTCCCTGCCGCAGCCCACCGGGGTCCGGCTCGCCAGCCGCTATCTGCCGGCCGCCGAATCGGCCCGGGTCGGCGGCGACTGGTACGACGCGATCCCGCTGCCCGGCAGCCGCGTCGCGCTCGTCGTCGGCGACGTCATGGGCCACTCCATGACCTCGGCGGCGATCATGGGTCAGCTGCGCACCACCGTGCAGACCCTCGCGGGGCTCGACCTGGCGCCGCAGGAGGTGCTCTACCACCTGGACGAGCAGGCCCAGCGGCTCGGCAGCGACCGCATGGCCACCTGCGTGTACGCGGTCTACGACCCGATCGCGCACCGCCTGGTGGTGGCCAACGCCGGCCACCCGCCGCCCATCCTGCTGCACGCCAACGGCCTGGCCGAGGTGCTGCGGGTACCGCCGGGCGCGCCGATCGGCGTCGGCGGGGTGCCGTTCGAGGCGGTCGAGCTGCCGGCGCCCGCCGGCGCGACCCTGGTGCTGTACACCGACGGCCTCGTCGAGTCCCGGACGCGGGACGTCTGGGGCGGCATCGAGCTGCTGCGCGAGCGGCTGCACGACGCCGCGACCGTGCTGTCGCCGCCGCCGCTGGAACCGCTCTGCGACGAGATCCTGGAGATCCTCGGCCCCGGCGACCGGGACGACGACATCGCGCTGCTCGCCGCCCGCTTCGACGGGATCTCACCGAGCGACGTGGCGTACTGGTACCTGGAGCCGCAGCCGCAGACCGCCGGCCGGGCCCGGCGGCTCGCCCGCCAGGCGCTGCGCCGCTGGGATTTGGAGCACCTGATCGAGCCGACCGAACTCCTGGTCAGCGAGATCGTCACCAACGCCGTCCGGTACGCCGAGCGGCCCATCACGCTGCGGCTGCTGCGCACCGACGTGCTGCGCTGCGAGGTCGGCGACGACGCGCCGCTGCTGCCGCAGATGCGGCACGCGCAGCCGCAGGACGAGGGTGGCCGCGGCCTGTATCTCGTCAGCCGGATGGCTCAGCGGTGGGGGGCCACAAGACTGAGTGCGGGCAAGGTCGTCTGGTTCGAGCTGGCGATTCCGTAGTTCCCGGCACCCGGGCCCGGGTTCCGGAGACCGCGCGGCCTCCGGAACCCCGCTGTCGCCCGGCGTGCCGAGCGGGAGGTTCGGTGCAAGGGTGGTCGAAGCGACGCCCCGGTACCGGAGTCTCGACTCGAACGGGAGACACGATGAGCACCCCGTACACCACCAACAACGCCGGTGTCCCGGCGGAGAGCGACGAGCATTCGCTCACGGTGGGCCCGGACGGCCCGATCCTGCTGCAGGACCACTATCTGATCGAGAAGATGGCCCAGTTCAACCGTGAACGGGTCCCCGAGCGGGTGGTGCACGCCAAGGGCAGCGGAGCCTACGGCAGCTTCGAGGTCACGAACGACGTCAGCCAGTTCACCAAGGCCGATCTCTTCCAGCCGGGCCGGCGCACCGAGATGCTGGCCCGCTTCTCCACCGTCGCGGGCGAGCAGGGCAGCCCGGACTCCTGGCGCGACCCGCGGGGCTTCGCGCTGAAGTTCTACACGGAGCAGGGCAACTACGACCTGGTGGGCAACAACACGCCGGTGTTCTTCGTCCGCGACCCGCAGAAGTTCCAGGACTTCATCCGCTCGCAGAAGCGCCGCGCCGACAACGGCATGCGCGACAACGACATGCAGTGGGACTTCTGGACGCTCTCCCCGGAGACCGCGCACATGGTCACCTGGCTGATGGGCGACCGCGGCATCCCGAAGAACTTCCGCCACATGAACGGCTACGGCTCGCACACCTTCATGTGGGTCAACGGCTCCGGACAGCGGTTCTGGATCAAGTACCACTTCATCACCGACCAGGGCATCGGCTTCCTCACCCAGGCCGACGCGGACGCGCTGGCCGGCGAGGACCCCGATGCCTTCCGGCGCGATCTGTTCGAGACGATCAAGCGCGGCGAACACCCTTCGTGGACGCTGAAGGTACAGGTCATGCCGTTCGAGGACGCGCCCGGCTACCGGTTCAACCCGTTCGACCTGACCAAGGTGTGGCCGCACGGCGACTACCCGCTGATCGAGGTCGGCCGGATGACGCTGGACCGGAACCCGGAGGATTTCTTCGTCCACATCGAGCAGGCCGCCTTCGAGCCGTCGAACATGGTGCCGGGCATCGGCCCGTCCCCGGACAAGATGCTGATCGGCCGGCTCTTCTCGTACCCGGACACCCACCGGTACCGGATCGGCCCGAACTACGCCCAACTGCCGCCGAACCGGCCGCACTCGCCCGTCTACTCGTACGCCAAGGACGGCCCGATGCGGTACGAGCCGTCCCGTACGGCCGCGGTGTACGCGCCGAACTCCTACGGGGGTCCTGCCGCCGACACCGAGCGGTTCGGTGAGCCGGCGGGCTGGGCGAGCGCGGGCGAGATGGTGCGGGAGGCGTACGCGCTGCACCGCGAGGACGACGACTGGGGACAGGCCGGCACGCAGGTGCGGCAGGTGCTCGACGACGATGCCCGCGCCCGGCTGGTGACGAACGTTTCCGGCCATCTGCTGAAGGGCGTCAGCGCACCCGTCCTGGAACGGGCGCTGCGGTACTGGCGCTCCATCGACAAGGAGGTCGGCGACCGGATCTCGGTCACCGTCAAGAGCGGCTGACCCCGCCGCAGCACCTCCGGCCCTCGAAACCGCAGCCCCGGCGCACGTGTTACCCCCCCTCCGTGCCCCGGGGCTGCATCGCGTCCCTAGTCCAGTGAAGGGTTAATGTGTTATCACTTTGCTAGGCGGGCGAATGAGCGCGCCGAGCACTGTGAACGGGGGACCCATGTCCGAGAACCGCACCACCGATCTCCAGTCGGAGATCCCTGAGATGCCCGCCCCGCATGTCACCGAACGCGTGGCCGTCGGTATGCCGGGACTGCCCTTCCTGCTGATCGCCGTGCCGGTGCTGTTCGGCGGCATCGCACTCTTCATCGTCGGCATCGCCAAGGCCAAGGACAGCGGCGGCGCACTGGCGGGCGTCCTGATCGGCGCCGGTGTGGTGATTGCGATCGCCGCCTTCATCACCATGTTCGGCCTCACCCAGGTCGCCCCCGGCGAAGCCCGCGTCTGCCAGCTCTTCGGCCGGTACCAGGGCACCATCCGCCAGGACGGGCTGCGCTGGGTGAATCCGTTCACCAGCCGCCGCAAGATCTCCACCCGGATCCGCAACCACGAGACCGCGGTCCTGAAGGTCAACGACTCGTACGGCAACCCGATCGAACTGGCCGCCGTCGTCGTCTGGCAGGTCAGGGACTCCGCACAGGCGGTCTTCGAGGTCGACGACTTCGTGGAGTTCATCGCGATCCAGACCGACACCGCCGTCCGGCACATCGCGACGAACTACCCGTACGACGCGCACGACGTGGAGGGCCTGTCGCTGCGCGGCAACGCCGAGGAGATCACCGAGAAGCTCTCCGTCGAGATCGCCGCGAGGGTCGGCGCGGCCGGAGTGAAGATCATCGAGTCCCGCTTCACGCACCTCGCCTACGCTCCCGAGATCGCCTCCGCGATGCTCCAGCGCCAGCAGGCCGGCGCGATCGTGGCCGCCCGTCAGACCATCGTCGAGGGCGCGGTCGGCATGGTCGAGTCCGCGCTGACCCGGATCTCCGAGCAGGGCATCGTCGAGCTCGACGAGGAGCGCAAGGCCGCCATGGTCAGCAACCTGCTCGTGGTCCTGTGCGGCGACCGCGCCGCCCAGCCCGTACTCAACACCGGGACCCTCTACCAGTGACGGAACGCACCGGCCGCACCGCCCGCAAGCAGGTGCTGCTGAGGCTCGACCCCGCCGTCCACGACGCCATCGCGACGTGGGCGGCGACCGAGCTCCGCAGCACCAACGCACAGATCGAGTTCCTGCTGCGCCGGGCGCTCGCCGAGGCCGGGCGCCTCCCCGGCGCCGCCAAACCGATCCCCCGCCGCGGCCGTCCGGCCCGGTCGGCGGAGCCGCCCGCAGAGGGGTCGGCAGAACCGAAGAACCCGACCGAGAGCTGATAGGAGTGGCCTGACCTGCACTGATCAACTACACACCACGTCTATACACACCACGTATACACGTCATGTAGAGTGCTCGCATGTCAATCGGCCACACCCTGCTCGGGCTTCTTGAGTCCGGCCCACGCCATGGTTACGACCTCAAGCGCGCCTTCGACGAACGCTTCGGCCACGACCGCCCGCTGCACTACGGGCAGGTCTATTCGACGATGGCCCGACTCCTCAAGAACGGGCTCGTGGAGGTCGAGGGCATAGAGCCCGGCAGCGGCCCCGAGCGCAAGCGGTACGCGATCACCGACGCCGGACTGACCGACGTCGAGACGTGGCTCGCCCAGCCCGAGAAGCCCGAGCCGTATCTGCAGACGACCCTGTACACGAAGGTCGTCCTCGCCCTGCTGACCGGCCGCAGCGCCATCGACCTGCTGGACACCCAGCGCGCCGAGCACCTGCGGCTCATGCGCGAACTGACCCGTCGCAAGTCCAGCGGCGACCTCGCCGACCAGCTGATCTGCGATCACGCTCTCTTCCACCTCGAAGCGGATCTGCGGTGGCTGGAACTCACCGCCGCCCGGCTCGACCAGCTCGCGACGGAGGTACGCAAGTGACCAGCTCCACCCCTCAGCCCAGCACACCGCTGCTGACCGCCGACGCGCTGCACAAGACCTACGGCCCCACCCCCGCCCTGGACGGCGCCGACTTCACGATCCGCTCCGGTGAGGTCGTGGCCGTGATGGGCCCCTCCGGCTCCGGCAAGTCGACGCTGCTGCACTGCCTGGCCGGCATCGTGCGGCCCGACGCCGGCAAGGTCCTGTACCGGGGCGAGGAGCTGTCGGCCATGTCCGACGCCGCCCGCAGCGCCCTGCGCCGCGGCGACTTCGGGTTCGTCTTCCAGTTCGGCCAGCTCGTCCCCGAGCTGACCTGCGTCGAGAACGTGGCGCTGCCCCTGCGGCTGAACGGCACCAAGCGCAAGGAGGCCGAGCGGCTGGCCACCGAGTGGCTGCACCGGCTGGAGGTCGACGACCTCGGGCACAAGCGCCCCGGCGAGGTCTCCGGCGGCCAGGGCCAGCGGGTCGCGGTGGCCCGCGCGCTCGTCGGCGGACCCCGTGTGGTCTTCGCGGACGAGCCGACCGGCGCCCTGGACTCCCTCAACGGCGAGCGCGTCATGCGGCTGCTGACCGACGCCGCCCGGGACACCGGCGCGGCCGTCGTCCTGGTCACCCACGAAGCGCGGGTCGCCGCGTACTCCGACCGCGAGATCGTCGTACGCGACGGCAAGTCCCGCGACATGGAGCGGGTCGCGTGAGCACGCCTTCGGACAACACCCCGCGCACCGCTCCACGCACCACGCCACGCACCGACGCCCGCACCTGGGCCCGTGACCTCGCGCTCGGCGCGCGCTTCACGCTCGCCGGCGGCCGGGAAGGCTGGATCCGCAACCTGCTGACCGCCGTCGGCGTGGGCCTCGGTGTGGCGGTGCTGCTGCTCGCCGCCGCCGTCCCGGCGATGATGGACGCCCGCTCGGATCGCGGCCACGACCGGGACGACCTGTACTTCGGCGAGAAGCTGAAGCCGACCGCCTCCACGATGCTGATCGACAACACCGACACCGTCTACCACGACGAGGACATCTACGGCCGGGTCCTGGACCCCGACGGCGACAAGCCGCCGGTACCGCCCGGCCTGAGCAGGATCCCGGCCCCCGGCGAGATGACGGTCTCCCCCGCGCTCGCCAAGCTGCTGGACTCCTCCGAAGGCAAGCTCCTCAAGGAGCGGCTCAACTACCGCGTCACCGGCACCATCGCCAAGAGCGGCCTGCTCGGCCCCGCCGAGCTCGTCTACTACGCGGGCAGCGACACCCTCACCGACGCACACGCCACACGCGTCGACACGATCGGCGGCGCCCAGCACGGCTCCGAGGGCCTGGGCGCGGTCCTGACCCTGCTCGTCATCATCGGCCTCGTCGTACTGCTGATGCCGGTGGCCATCCTCATCGCCACCGCTGTCCGCTTCGGCGGCGAACGCCGCGACCTGCGGCTCGCCGCCCTGCGGCTGGTCGGCGCCGACACCCGCATGACCCGGCGGATCGCGGCCGGCGAAGCACTGGTCGGGGCACTCGTCGGGCTCGTGTTCGGCCTGGGGTTCTTCCTTCTGGGACGGCACTTCATCGGGCAGATCGAGCTCTACCGGCTGAGCGTCTTCCCCTCCGACGTCCGGCCCGGCACGGGACTCGCCCTGCTGATCGTGCTCGGCGTCCCCGCGGCGGCCGTCGCGGTCACCGTCCTCGCACTGCGCGGCATCGCCATCGAACCGCTGGGCGTCGTCCGGAACGCGGCGCTGCGCAAGCGGCGCCTGTGGTGGCGGCTGCTCATCCCGGTCGCCGGACTCGCGCTGCTGGCCCCGCTGTTCGGCGGCGTCCAGGGCAACGCGGACCTCAACGCGTACCAGATCTCGGCCGGCGCGATCCTGCTGCTCGTCGGCGTCACCGCCGCCCTGCCCTGGCTCGTCGAACTGATCGTCAACCGCTTCGGCGGCGGCAGCGTCCCCTGGCAGCTCGCCACCCGCCGCCTGCAGCTCAACAGCGGCGCCTCCGCCCGGATGGTCAACGGCATCACCGTCGCGGTGGCCGGCGCCATCGCCCTGCAGATGCTGTTCAGCGGCATCGAGAGCGACTTCACCTCCAACACCGGCAAGGACCCGAACCGGGCCCAGATGCAGGCGGCCTTCGACGTCACGAACGGCCCGCAGGCAACCGCCGGGATCCAGGCGTACCGGACCACCCCCGGCGTGCGCTCGGCGCTCGGACTCGTCCAGACGTCCGCCATCCCCGGCGGCGCGGCGGCGAAGGCCAAGGCCTCCGGCAACCCCGACGCGGGAGGCGAGATCCTGGAGTTCCCGGTGTTCGTCGGCGACTGCGCCGCGCTCGCCGAGATCGCCGAGATCGGTGACTGCGCCGACGGGAGCGTCTACCGCGTCCTGCCGGACGCGTCGTACACGACCCCGCCCGACATCTCCAAGGCCGGCGCCGGGCTGGACCTCAACGCCCCGCAGAGCGGCGTGCTGTCCGGCCCGCCCCGACCGTGGACCGTCCCGGCCAACGCCCGCACGGTCAAGGCCCGCACCAGCCCCAACGGCGACGTGCAGTGGGGCATCCTCGCCACCCCCGGCACCCTGGACGTGGCACGGATGCGGGAAGCGCGCGCCATGGTGCTGATCAAGCTCGACGCGCAGCGGCCGGACGCGGAGGACTACGTCCGCAACACCACGGCCCGGCTGGGCCCGGGCGCGAACACCTACACGCTCGAAAGCACCCGAACGGCGCGGAAGTACACCAACATCAAGCGCGGACTGCTCATCGGCGCGGTCACCACCATGCTGCTGATCGGCATCAGCCTGCTGGTCTCGATGCTGGAGCAGCTGCGCGAGCGCAAGAAGCTGCTCGCGGTGCTGATCGCGTTCGGTACCCGGCGCTCCACCCTCGGGCTGTCGGTGCTGTGGCAAACCGCGCTACCGGTCGCCCTCGGCCTGGCGCTGGCGGTGATCGGCGGCCTCGGACTCGGCTCCGTGCTGCTGAAGATGGTCGGCTCACCGATCCGCGTCGACTGGGCGAGTGCCGCGACGATGACGGGTGTCGGCGCGGGCGTGGTCCTGCTCGTCACCCTCCTCAGCCTGCCGCCGCTGTGGCGCATGATGCGCCCGGACGGTCTGCGGACCGAGTAGCCCCACCGGATCCGGCACCGACGCCGGCCGGGCCTGCTTCCCTCAGGCCCGGCCGGCGTCCTCCGTGCCGCCGTCCGCCACGGCCTCGCCGTCCCACACGCGCACCGGCAGCGGCCGCAGCGCCTCGCGCAGCGCGGCCGCGAAGGCCGTGAACTCCTCCGCGCGGGCGGTCCCGCCGCGCATCGCGAGGGCGATCCGCCGCGACGGCGCGGGATCCGCGAAGTACCCGGTCGACAGCTGGTCGTTGCGCCCGGTCTCCACCAGGAGCGCGGTCCGTGGCAGCAACGTCACCCCGAGCCCGCCCGCGACCAGCTGTACGAGGGTGGACAGCCCGGCCGCGGTGGTCGTCACCGGAACCCCGCCCGGCCGCCCTGCCTCCCGGCAGATGTCGAGCGCCTGGTCGCGCAGGCAGTGCCCCTCGTCGAGCAGCAGCAGATCCATCTCCCGCAGCGCCTCACGGGGAATGGCCTGCCGGCCGGCCAGCCAGTGCCCCTGCGGTGCGACCACGGCGAAGTCCTCCTCGAAGAGCGGCAGTTCGGTCACTCCGGGCATCCCGAGCGGCACAGCGAGCAGCAGCAGATCGAGCCGTCCGCCGGTCAGCCCCTCCAGCAGTGACGACGTCTGCTCCTCGTGCACCTGCAGATCCAGCGCCGGGTACCGGACATGGACCAGCCGCAGCACCGTCGGCAGCAGATACGGCGCGACGGTCGGGATCACCCCGAGCCGCAGCACCCCGGTGAACGGCGCCCGCGCCGCCTCCGCCTCCTCCATCAGCTCCCCCACGGCGTCGAGCACGCTCCGTGTCCGCGCCGCGATGCGCTCCCCGGCCGCGGTGAGCAGCACCCTGCGCGTCGTCCGCTCGACCAGTTGCACTCCCAATGTCTCCTCCAGCGCGGCGACCGCCCCGGAGAGCGCCGGCTGGCTGGTCCCTATGGACGCCGCCGCGTCACGGAAGTGCAGGTACTCGGCCACAGCGGCGAACGCCCGCAACTGGGACAGGCTGGGCTGCTTGCTCATGACACTCCGGGCTACTGATAGGCGACTCCGATCAACGCCGTCGAGTCTAGCTATTTCTGTGATCAATAGCCGCCATGGGAGGGTGGAATACGTCCAACCCTCTGGAAAGCCCCAAAAGGGATTTCCTCTGTTCCAAGGAGAGCGCGTGCTCACTGTCGGTGACAAGTTCCCCACCTACGACCTGACCGCCTGCGTCGATCTCGACGCGGACAAGGCCTTCGCTCAGATCGACCACAAGTCGTACGAGGGCAAGTGGCGTGTGGTGTTCTTCTGGCCGAAGGACTTCACCTTCGTCTGCCCGACCGAGATCGCCGCGTTCGGCAAGCTGAACGACGAGTTCGCCGACCGCGACGCGCAGATCCTCGGCGTCTCCGGTGACTCCGAGTTCGTGCACCACGCCTGGCGCAAGGACCACGCCGACCTGCGTGACCTGCCCTTCCCGATGCTCGCGGACTCCAAGCACGAGCTCATGCGCGACTGCGGCGTCGAGGGCGAGGACGGCTTCGCGCAGCGTGCCGTGTTCATCGTCGACCCCAACAACGAGATCCAGTTCACGATGGTGACCGCCGGTTCCGTGGGGCGTAACCCCAAGGAGGTGCTGCGGGTGCTCGACGCCCTGCAGACCGACGAGCTGTGCCCGTGCAACTGGAGCAAGGGCGAGACGACTCTCGACCCGGTCGCGCTCCTCGCGGGCGAGTGATCCGGTATGTCACTGGACAACCTCAAGTCGGCGCTGCCCGACTACGCCAAGGACCTGAAGCTGAACCTCGGTTCGGTCATCGGTAACTCCGAGCTTCCGCAGCAGCAGCTGTGGGGCACGGTGCTCGCCGTCGCCATCGCGTCGCGTTCGCCGCGGGTGCTGAGCGAGCTGGAGCCGGAGGCGAAGGCCAACCTCTCGCCCGAGGCGTACACCGCCGCCAAGTCCGCTGCCGCGATCATGGCGATGAACAACGTCTTCTACCGGACCCGGCACCTGCTGTCGGACCCGGAGTACGGCACGCTGCGCGCGGGGCTGCGGATGAACGTCATCGGCAACCCGGGTGTGGAGAAGGTCGACTTCGAGCTGTGGTCGCTGGCCGTCTCGGCCGTCAACGGCTGCGGCCAGTGCCTGGACTCGCACGAGGCCGTGCTGCGCAAGGCGGACGTCTCACGCGAGACGATCCAGGAAGCGGTCAAGATCGCCGCCGTCGTACAGGCGGTCGGAACGACGCTGGACGCCGAAGCCGTCATCGCCGGCTGAGCAGTCGTATCGCCTCACGCAGCGGGCCCCCGACCGATGGTCGGGGGCCCGTCGTGCGTGCGGAGTCGTGCGCGGGGAATGGTCCGTGCGCAGGAGCTAGCTCTCCTCCGCCAGGCCGCCGACCGGGGCGAGGTTCTCGACCGTGACGCCGAGCGGGGCGGGCTCGGTGGCCATCGCGGTCTCCCGGGCGTGGCTGCGGAGGTAGCCGACGACCGTGTTCGTCACGGCGACGAGCGGGACCGCGACGACGGCGCCGCCGATGCCGGCGATGAGCGAGCCGGCGGCGACCGAGAGCACCACGGCCAGCGGGTGGACGCGGACGGCGCGGCCGAGAATGAAGGGCTGCAGGATGTGGCCCTCGATCTGCTGGACCGCGAGCACCACGATGAGCACCATCAGGGCGGTGAACGGCCCCTCGGTCACGAGCGCGACGACCATCGCCAGCGCGCCCGAGGCGACGGCGCCGACCAGCGGGACGAAGGCGGCGACGAAGATGACGACGGCCAGCGGCACCGCCATCGGCACGTTCAGGAACCAGATGCCCACGCCGATGAAGACGGCGTCGATGAGGGCCACGATCACCGTGCCGCGCACGTAGAGCGTCAGCGTCCGCCAGGCGCGCGGCCCGGCGCCCGCCAGCCCGTCGCGGGCGGCGGCCGGGAAGAGCTTGAGGGTCCAGTTCCAGATGTTGCGGCCGTCGTAGAGCAGGAAGAGCGTGCTGAACATCGCGAGCAGCATGCCGGTGAGCAGCTCGACGATGACGGTGACGCCCTGGAGGCCGGCGTCGGTGATGGCCTTGGTGTTGGTGCTGATGGTGTCGGTGAGGTTCTTGGCGATCTGGTTGATCTGGTCCTCGGTGACATGGAACGGGCTGTTGAGCAGCCAGCGCTTCATCTCAGCGACGCCGTCGGTGAGCTTGGTGGACAGGTCGTCGACGTTGTCCATCACCTGCCACACGACGAACCAGCCGACCAGGCCCATCAGCACGAAGCCGCCGATGAAGGTGATGCCGGTGGCGAGGCCGCGCGGTACCCCGGCGCGCTTGAGCCGGGCCACGACGGGCTGGAGCAGCGCGGTGATGAGGAGCGCGGCGACGAAGGCCAGGACGACCAGTTGGATGGCGCCGATCACCCGCATCAGCACATAGACGGTGCCGGCCAGTACCAGCAGCCGCCAGGCGACCTCGGCCGCGACGCGCATGCTCCACGGCACGACGCCCAGCGGGTCGGGCAGCCGACCGCCGTCCGGCGCCCGCGGCAGCCGGCCGGAGACGGCCACGGCCTGGGGCGCGGGCCCCGGCTCCGAGCCGG
The DNA here is from genome assembly GCF_023701715.1 of Streptomyces sp. RKAG337. Taxonomy (NCBI): domain Bacteria; kingdom Bacillati; phylum Actinomycetota; class Actinomycetes; order Kitasatosporales; family Streptomycetaceae; genus Streptomyces; species Streptomyces sp. RKAG337. The sequence goes on from NZ_JAJOZA010000001.1 coordinate 2,650,624, forward strand.
ACCCGGAGTCGGCTGCGGTCCCGGTCGTCCCGGATCCAGCCGTCCCGGATCCGGTCTTCCGCGGAACGTGCGGCCGCGGCCTGGGCGGCTTCGGCGGCGGGGCGTCGGGCTGCTCGTCCTGCTCGGCCGTCACTTCCGCGCGCCGTTCGTCGAGGCGGTCGGCGAGCTTGGCCAGCTTGGAGGCAACCACCGCGCCCCAATGGCGCTTTTCCGACATCACGTTCCCCTGCCCCTTTGTTCCGGTACCGGCACCGGCATCGGTGAGGAGGACGACGTTACCCGTGCCCGGGGTTGCCTCCCCGGCCGCCCGCCCCTTCTACGGGTGCGGTCACACGTATGCCCCCCGACCGGCTGGGGTCGGGGGGCATACGGGGAGGCTCACCAGGTGCCGGAACGAACCGGCCGGTGCGACCTAGTACGACTGGTGCTGCTGCCAGTAGGACCAGGCACCGCACGGGCTGTCGTACCGCTCGTTCATGTAGTTGAGGCCCCACTTGATCTGCGTGGCCGGGTTGGTCCGCCAGTCGGCGCCGACGGAGGCCATCTTGCTGCCCGGGTAGGACTGCACGAGTCCGTACGCACCCGAGCTCTGGTTGGTCGCCGTGTAGTCCCAGCCGCTCTCGTGCTCCACGATGTTGGAGAAGCACTGGAACTGACTGGAGCCGACGATCTGCAGGGCCATGGCCTTGACTTCGGCGGTCGAGTACGAGCTCTTGACCGCGAACGTCGCACGCTCGGCCGAACGGCTCGCCGCCGCCTTCGCCTCCAGTTCCCGGGCTTCCTTCGCCTTGGCGGCCGCTTCGTCGGCGGCCTTCTTCTTGGCGGAGGCGTCCTTGGCTGCCTGCTGGCGCGCGCTGTCCTCGGCGGCCTTCTTCGCTGTCGCGTCGGCGGCGTCGGACTGTGCCTGCGCCTGCTGCGTCAGTGAAGCCTGCTGAACCTGCTGGCCAGCGGGTATGTCCGCGAGTACGGTCGTCGCGCCGGCGGCCTCGACAGGCTGGTTGGAGCCCTGGTCAGCGCCTGCTGCGACGCCGACTACGGCGCCCACGGTGGTGACTGCGGTGGCCGAGGCCACTGCGAATCCCCGGACCGAGATCCGGCTCACACGGTTGTCCTTCCAGCACCGTCCGCGTGGTGACCTCGCGGACGAAATCGTGCCCCTGAACGCTGGCCTCCCCTTGTTCCGGACCGCGAACGGTCCGACTGGTCACGGGGGCACTGGCCCGGTGCGGGTCCCTCACGGGATTCCGCGTGGTGCTCGGGCGGCTTACGGCGGCAACGCTGTTCAGTTCTGGGGTTCCACACCGCTGGGGGTGTGGGTGTGCCGTAAGCGGGGCCTGACAGCGTCACACCCTAGCGGGAAGGGAACGCCGTCAAGCAATTTACGGTTGCGTGGCAAACGTCACACGGCTTCATGAGCGGAAAACACCGGCGCGGCGCGCCCCACAACGCTAGGCTGCTGCGCCCCTTGGGGACGCAGCAGCCTCAACTCACGCACGGTTACCGGGTCATACCCCGTTGTCCTCCAGCAACTCCGTCACCAATGCGGCGATCGGGGAGCGTTCGGACCGGTTCAGGGTGATGTGCGCGAAGAGCGGATGTCCCTTGAGCTTTTCGACGACGGCCACCACACCGTCGTACCGCCCGACCCTCAAGTTGTCCCGCTGTGCCACGTCATGGGTCAGAATGACCCGCGATCCTGCACCGATACGCGACAGAACGGTCAACAGGACGTTCCGTTCGAGCGACTGGGCCTCGTCCACGATCACGAACGCGTCGTGGAGCGACCGGCCGCGGATGTGGGTGAGCGGCAGCACTTCGAGCATGCCCCGCGCCACGACCTCCTCGATGACCTCCTTCGATGTCACCGCGGACAGGGTGTCGAAGACGGCCTGAGCCCAAGGGCTCATCTTCTCCGACTCACTGCCCGGCAGGTATCCCAGCTCCTGTCCGCCGACCGCGTACAGCGGCCGGAAGACCATCACCTTGCGGTGCTGCTGTCGCTCCAGGACCGCCTCCAGGCCCGCGCACAGCGCCAGTGCCGACTTGCCGGTGCCGGCCCGGCCGCCGAGCGACACGATCCCCACATCGGGATCGAGCAGCAGATCCAGCGCGACCCGCTGTTCCGCGCTGCGGCCGTGCAGCCCGAAGGCCTCCCGGTCGCCGCGCACCAGCCGCACCCGGCCGTCCTCGGTCACCCGGCCGAGCGCCTTGCCGCGCTCGGACTGGAGGACCAGTCCGGTGTGCACGGGCAGGTCGCCCGCCTCGGGCAGGACGATGACCTCTTCCGCGTAGAGCCTGTCCACCTCCTCCGCGTCGACCAGCAGCTCCTCCATACCGGTCCAGCCCGACGTGATCGCCAGCTCGGCCCGGTACTCCTCGGCCGCGAGGCCGACGGAGGAGGCTTTCACCCGCAGCGGCAGGTCCTTGGAGACGACCGTGACGTCGTACCCCTCGGCCTGGAGGTTGCGGGCGACCGCCAGAATGCGCGAATCGTTGTCACCTAGCCGGAACCCGACGGGGAGCACCCCGGGGTCCGAGTGGTTCAGTTCGACGCGGAGCGTGCCACCCAGCTCGCCGATCGGGATCGGGGCGTCGAGACGCCCGTACTTGATCCGGAAGTCGTCGAGCAGCCGCAACGCCTGTCGGGCGAAGTAGCCGAGCTCTGGATGGGCCCGCTTGGCCTCCAACTCCGTGACCACCACCACCGGGAGCACGACTTCGTGCTCGTCGAAGCGGGTGAGGGCATTGGGGTCGGCAAGCAGGACGCTGGTGTCGAGGACGTAAGTGCGCCGGTCGTGCTCCCGGCGATTCTTGCTTTTCACCACGTGTGGACGAACCCCCTCGGGCAGAGGTCGGGGTGCGACAACGTCGCGCTGTACTGGGCCGGGACCGGGCGCGTGGGCCGGTCCGCGGCCCTCCGTAAACGGCACGTCCGTGGGCAATGGGCCTCCCGGGCGGACGAACCTGGGTGCCGTCCGCTGTTGACCGGTGTATGCCCTCGAAAGCGGGTGCCTATGCGACTGCATATGACAGCTGTGCCATCAATCCTGACGTGGGCCCGAAAAAACTGCGGCAGATGAACGGAAGGTGCTGCGGCAGATGGCCGAAGGAGGCTACGGAGCAGCCACTCGGGGTCGGCCGGAGGAGGTACCCGGGTTCGGCCGGAGGAGGTACTCGCGGCCCGGCCGGAGGGGGTACTCGCGGCCCGGCGTGGTGGTTACGAACCGTAGCGGCGGTGACGCGCCGCGTAGTCGCGCAGTGCGCGCAGGAAGTCGACCTTGCGGAAGGCCGGCCAGAAGACTTCGCAGAAGTAGTACTCGGAGTGGGCGCTCTGCCAGAGCATGAAGCCCGACAGCCGCTGCTCACCGCTGGTGCGGATGACGAGGTCCGGGTCGGGCTGGCCGCGGGTGTAGAGGTGCTCCGCGATGTGCTCGACGTCCAGCAGCTCGGCGAGGTCCTCGATGGACGTGCCGCGCCCCGCGTGCTCGTGCAGCAGCGAGCGGACCGCGTCCGCGATCTCCTGCCGGCCGCCGTAGCCGACCGCGACGTTCACGAGGATGCCCTCGACGCCGTGGGTGGCCTGCTCGGCCTCCTTCAGCACCGACTGGGTGCGCGCCGGCAGCATGTCCATCGTGCCGACGTGGTGGACGCGCCAGCGGCCGGTCTCGGCCAGCCCGCTCACCGCGCCCTCGATGATGCCCAGCAGCGGGACGAGCTCCTCGGCGGGACGGTCCAGGTTGTCGGTCGACAGCAGCCAGAGCGTGACGACCTTGACCCCGGTCTCCTCGCACCAGCCCAGCATCTCGGCGATCTTGTCGGCGCCGGCCCGGTGGCCCTGCTCCGTCGTACCGCCCGCCGCCTTGGCCCAGCGCCGGTTGCCGTCCAGGATCACACCGATGTGCTTGGGTCCCTGGGCCAGATCGAGGCGGTGCTCCACTCGGCGGGCATACAGCCCATACACCAGGTCGCGCAGATTCATCGCGTACCAGCCCCTCCAGCGCTCGTCACCCGATCGCCACAGTACTGCGCGCGGCGCTGGGCGCACGAACCGGGTGCCCGGCTTCCGCTTCGGATCCGGGGGCCCGGAGGCGTGATAGGCAGAGTGCATGAATAACCGTTCCCTCTACCGCGCCGCCGACGAGCGCTACGACTCCATGGAGTACCGCCGCACCGGCCGCAGCGGGCTGAAGCTCCCCGCCATCTCGCTGGGCCTGTGGCACAACTTCGGTGACGACCGCACCCTCGACTCGCAGCGCGCGATCCTGCGCCGCGCCTTCGACCTGGGCGTCACCCACTTCGACCTGGCCAACAACTACGGCCCGCCCTACGGCGCCGCCGAGTCCAACTTCGGGACGATCCTGGCGCAGGACTTCCGCCCGTACCGCGACGAGCTGGTCATCTCCAGCAAGGCCGGCTGGGACATGTGGCCGGGCCCGTACGGCGACGCCGGATCCCGCAAGTACCTGCTCGCCTCGCTCGACCAGTCGCTGTCCCGCATGGGCCTCGACTATGTCGACATCTTCTACTCGCACCGCTTCGACCCGGAGACCCCGCTCGAGGAGACGATGGGCGCCCTGGCCTCCGCCGTCCAGCAGGGCAAGGCGCTCTACGTCGGCATCTCCTCGTACAGCCCCGAGCGCACCCGCGAGGCGGCCCGCATCCTGCGCGAGCTGGGCGTCCCGGCGCTCATCCACCAGCCCTCGTACTCGATGATCAACCGCTGGATCGAGGACGACGGGCTGCTCGACGTCCTCGCCGACGAGGGCATGGGCTGCATCGGCTTCGTACCGCTCGCCCAGGGTCTGCTGACGGACAAGTACCTCGGCGGCATCCCCGACGACTCCCGCGCCGCCCAGGGCAAGTCCCTCGACCCGGGCCTGGTCAACAAGGAGACGGTCACCCGGCTGCAGGCCCTCAACGAGATCGCGCAGCGCCGCGGCCAGTCCCTGGCCCAGCTCGCGCTGAGCTGGGTGCTGCGCGACGAGCGCGTCACGTCCGCGCTCATCGGCGCCTCGTCGGTCCGGCAGCTGGAGGCCAACGTGGCGGCGGTCGGCGCGCCGAAGCTCACGACGGAGGAGCTGGCGGAGATCGACCAGTACGCGGTGGAGCCGGAGGGCGTGAACCTCTGGTCGGTGAGCAGCGAGGCGTAACGCTCACACCGGGCGGTCCGCCCCGACCGCCTCCGGCCCGGATCCGTCGGCCCGGATCCGCCGGCCCGGATCCGCCCGCCCAGGCCCTCCGGCCCACGGTTGCTGAGGTGCAGTCGGCGACACGCCGCCTTCCGACTGCACCTCAGCTCGCCGATCCGTCGGCACCGCGCTCGCCCCTCCGCTGCTGCCCCACCACGTCGCCCGGGGAACCGCCCATCCATGAACTGACGTGGGAGCGTTCGTAGGATGTGTTCTCGGAAGCGTGTGATCCGAACTGGGCGGGGGCCGGTACATGTCGATCAATTTGCCGCATTGGCTTGCCGAGGTTGTCAATATCCTCGGCTTCAATTGGCCGGAAATCGATGAGGACGAGCTGCGTGCGGCGGCCAAGGGTCTGCGTTCCTACGCGGCCGAGTGCAAGGCCTCGCACGGCAAGACGCACGCGATCGTCACGGGCGATCTCCAGGCGGCGTACGCGGCCCAGTCGTACACCGCCCTCGCCGACCTGTGGGGGAACCAGACCCAGGCCCATATGCATTCGCTGATCGAGGCGTGCGAGCTACTGGCCGGCGGCTTGGACATCGCCGCTCTCGGCGTGGAGGCGATGAAGGATGAGTGCCTCATCCAACTCGGCCTCGCTGCCGCCGAACTGATTGCCGATCAGGTGGGTGCGGTGTTCACCCTGGGCCTGACGGAGGCGCTTGCCGTGGCCGAGATCGAACTGCAGAACCGTCTCCTCAACGGGATACTCCAGCGGTTCGAGTCCGAGGTGATCGGCGCGTTGGTGGATCAGTTGATCGGTCCGCTGAAGGAGCAGGTCGACCATGCCGTGGAGAAGCTCCTCTTCGCCGAGATCGGCCACCTGGCGGTCGGCGGCCCGCCACCGGGCCTGAAGCTGGACACGGCGGCGATGCGGACCCACGCGGAGGCCATCAGGACCCAGGCGGAAGCGAACCTGACCGGCGGCCGGGAATTCAGCGGAAAAATGTCCGCCCTTACGTTCACGACCGGAGGCTGACCGCAGCGTGAGCGACATCGTCAACAAACTGGTCAAACCGACCATCGCGTTCATCGACCACCTCGCCCGCAAGGTCCCTGAGGCCCTGGGCAAGGGACATCACCGAATAGCCGAGCACACCCACAAGGCCGCCGACCACTTCGACAAGGTCGAAGCGGACCTCGCCAACAAGGCCAAGACCCACCACCACCCGCACGACAGCGGCCACCACGATCCGTCCCCGGTGGCCGGGGTGGGAGTGTCGGCCGCGGCCAAGGCCAAGAGCGGCGAGAAGGCCGCGGCGAACGCGGTCAAGGACGCCGAGAAGACCGCGGCGAAGAACGAGAAGGGCGTGCGCCCGCACGACGGCCCCAAGGAGTCCGTGCCGGGGCCCGAGAAGGTGTGCAAGACCGACCCGGTCGACGTCGCCACCGGGGACATGCTGTTGCCGATCACGGATGTCCAGCTGCCCGGCGCGCTCCCGCTGACCCTGGAACGCACCCACATCTCCTCCTACCGCCACGGCATGTGGTTCGGTCCGTCGTGGGCCTCCACGCTCGACCAGCGACTGCAACTGGACGCCGATGGTGTGGTGTTCGTTGCGGCGGACGGTATGCGCCTTGAGTACCCGCCCCCGCGCCGGAACGCCGAGGTCCTACCGGTCAGGGGGCCGCGGAACCCGCTGACCTGGAGCGGCGTACCCAACGACCCGATGCGGGTCAGCGACCCAAGCACCGGCGAGACCCTCGTCTTCGACCACCCCCGCCCGGCCCCCGGCGCCACCGGCGCTGTCATCCTGCGCCTGGCCGCGATCGAGGACCGTAACGATCGCCGGATCGACATCACCTACGCCGACGACGACACACCCGCGCTGATCTCCCACCACGGCGGCTACCGGATAGCCATCGACCGGCACCCGGATCTGCCGCGCATCACCGGCCTGCGACTGCTCGACACCGACGGTCCCGGCAGCGGGACGACCCTGGCACGCTACGGCTACGACAAGGCGGGCGACCTCACCGAGGTCTTCAACTCCTCCGGCGAACCCCTGCGCCTCACCTACGACGACCAGCACCGCATCACCAGCTGGACCGACCGCAACGGCACCCGGTACGGCTACTCCTACGACAACGCCGGCCGGGTGGTCAGGACCACAGGGTCGGACGGCTTCATGTCCAGCACCTTCTCCTACAACGGCGAGACCCGGACCACGACGTTCACCGACTCACTGGGCCACACGTCGACCTACGAACACAACGACGCATACCGGCTCATCCGCACCACGGATCCGCTGGGCAACGCCACCGTTCAGGAGTGGGACGAGGGCAACCGGCTGCTGACGGCCGCCACCGATCCGCTCGGCCGCACCACGCGCTACACGTACGACGCGGCGGGGAGCCTCACCGCCGTCGTGCACCCGGACGGCGCCAGTGCGGGCGTCTCCTACAACGAGCTGGACCTGCCGGTGGAGGTAACCGACGCGGGGGGCCAGATCTGGCGGAGTGAGTACGACGAGCGGGGCAACCGACTGGCGTCGATCGATCCGATGGGCGCGCGGACCGGCTACACCTACGACACAGCGGGCCTCCTCACCTCGGTGACCAACGCGCTCGGCGCGCAATACCGGATAACCAACAACCCGGCGGGCCTGCCGGTCGCGATCACGGATCCCCTGGGCCACGTCACCACGGCGGAACGCGACACCTTCGGCCGCGTGGTAGCCGCCACCGACGCGCTGGGCAACGTCATCCGGGTCGGCTGGACGGTCGAGGGCCGGGTGGCATCGTGCGAGCGAGCCGACGGCCGGCGGGAAACCTGGCAGTTCGACAGCGAGGGCAACGCGATCGCCTACACGGACATGGCAGGCCGCACCACCGCCCATGCGGTCTCGCACTTCGACCTGCCCGTCTCCAGCACCACCACGGACGGCGGGACCCACGACTTCACGTACGACACGGAACGGCGCCTGACGAAGGTCACCAACCCTTATGGGCTGACCTGGCAATACGAGTACGATCCGGCCGGTTGCCTGATCTCCGAGACCGACTTCAACGGCCGTACCCTCAGCTATGAATACGATGCTACGGGACGGCTCGCCTCCCGTACCAACGGTGCGGGCGAAACCGTCGTCTTCTCACGGGATCTCCTGGGCCGCCTCGTGGAGTATCGCCACGGCGACGAGAGCACCACCTACGCCTATGACCCTTCGGGCAATCTCCACCGCCAATCCAACGCGCATGCGGAGGTCGTCCGCGAGTACGACGCGGTGGGCCGCGTTCTCGCCGAGACGGTCAACAGCCGGCGGATGTCCTACACCTACGACGTCATGGGACGCCCTGTCGAGCGCCGCACCCCCGGAGGCATCGTCTCCACCTGGTCCTACGACCCGTGCGGATTTCCGCAGTCCCTGACCGTCGCCGGTCACCGAACCGACTTCGCGTTCGACGCGATCGGGCGGGAGACCACCCGTAGTTTCGGCGACGGCATCACCTTCGCCCAAGGCTGGGACAGCACCGGCCGCGCGACGAGCCAATCCATCGCCCGAGGACCGGGAGCCGAACGTACTCTCCTCCAGCAGCGTGAATACACCTACCGCGCCGACGACTTCCTGACCGAGATCCAGGAACTCACCACCGGCACGCGCCGCTTCAATGTCGACGCGACGGGCCGTATCACCGGAGTCCAAGCCCACGGTGGCTGGACCGAGAACTACGCGTACGACGCCCTCGGCAATCTCACCGAGGCGGCGACCCCACTCGCCCGGCCGGACGACGCCGCGCGGGAGTTCTCCGGCACGCAGCTTCGCCGCGCGGGACGCACGTCCTACGAGTACGACGCCCAAGGGCGCACCACCCGGACCGCCAAGAGACTGCTCAACGGGCAGGTCCGCACCCGTACGTTCGCCTGGAACGCCCAGGACCAACTCACCGCCACTGTCACCCCGGACGGCGTGCACTGGCAGTACCGATACGACCCCGCCGGCCGCCGCATCGCCAAACAACGCGTCGCCACCGACGGCACGATCGCCGAAGAGATCCACTTCAGCTGGGCCGATACCCGGCTGGCGGAACAGACCCCGACCGACGGCCGCTCAACAACCTGGGAGTACACGCCCGGAACCCACCGGCCGCTGGCCCAGGTCGATCACGACCTCACGCAGACAGACGTCGACGCCCGCTTCCACGCCATCATCACCGACCTCGTCGGTACCCCCACCGAACTCGTCTCGCCCGAGGGCGAACTGGCCTGGCAACAGCGCACCACCCTCTGGGGCATCCCGGCCACCGACCCCGGCGCCGACACGATCGACTGCCCCCTGCGCTTCCCCGGCCAGTACGCGGACCACGAAACCGGCTGGAACTTCAACTACTTCCGCCACTACGACCCCGAGGCCGCCCGCTACACCACCCAGGACCCACTCGGCCTCTCCCCAGCCCCCAACCCCTCGGCATACGTCTCGAACCCCCACGCATGGGCGGACACGCTCGGACTCAAAGCCTCCTGGGAGCCCGCGGACATCACCTGGGGCGGCAGGGTCCGATACGGAGACCGCGACGCGGCGCGCGGCAACCGGGCCACGGGGGTGACAGCCACTATTGGAAAGGACATGCTGGGTGGACATACAGACGCACAGGTCGACCCGGCCGGCTGGCAATCCGGTCAGGGCTACAACCGAGCGCATCTGCTCGGCGCGCTGCTAGGAGGGTCCAACGAGGATCCGAGGAACTTCGCAACCATGCATGAATTCGCAAACTCGCCGGCAATGCGCCATTACGAGTTGCAGATTCAAGCGGCCGTGAGGAATGGCGAGATCATTCAGTACAGCGCAACCCCTGTATACCGGACCAATCTCGCGGGCGACGTGGTCCCGGTCGGTATGACCATCGAAGCCCACGGCTCGAACGGCTTCTCGTTCAAAACGTATTCCCCGGACAAGAAGACCAGGCGCGACATGAGGAACGGCGAGGGGACGAATGTCGTCACGATTTTGAACGTTCCCAAGCAGTGCCCTTAGACTTGCAGCGGCCTGGAGGCGCGAGTCGTCTCCCGCCAGGCGTAATGATCTTGAACACGTTGGCAAGGGCTTGTGTCATGCCGGAAAACGCATGGCCGGCCCTGCCCATCCGTACGGGAGAGGGATCGATTCGATGGACGCGTTCCTTGCTGAACTGACCCGGTTGGTTCCGCCGGCCGCGACGCCGGCCGCCAAGGACTGGACCTCGGTCGAGAACGACATCGGGACAGTGCTGCCACGCGACTACAAGGAACTCATCGGGGCCTACGGTGGCGGGCGATTTGATTTCCACCTATGGCTGCTGGAGCCGGGATGTGAAAACAGATTCTACGATCTGTCGGTAGCGAACGATGGCCGCATGGACGACTTCGAAGACCTTTGGGATCTTGGCGAGGAGAAGCCGGGCGAGCTGGAGGAAGAGGGCAGCCGGATCATCGCCTGGGGAACCACGGACAACGGCGAGGGTCTCTACTGGCTCATTCGCCCTGGACAGGAACCTGACGCCTGGACAGTCATGGTGAATGAAGCCCGTGGCCCCAGATGGGAGCACTTCGCCGTGACGTGTACGAATTTCCTGGCGTCCCTCCTGGCAGGATCCGTTCGCTCGGACATCCTCGCCTCGCGGCTCCCGGCCCCGGAGCACGAGTTCCGCCCGAGCGGTACTTTTCTGTAAGGCTGCGCCGGTTACACGGCGGCAGCCAGCAGGACCCCGCCGAGCGCGCCGATGAGCATGAACGGCCCGAAGGGCAGGGGCGTCTTACGGTTCGCCCGGCGGGTGGCCAGCAGGACGAGCCCGGCGACGGCGCCGAGGACGAACCCGGCGAACGTGCCCGTGAAGAGCACCGGCCAGCCGTACCAGCCGAGGGCGAGGCCGAGGGTCGGGGCGAGCTTCACGTCGCCGAAACCCATGCCGGCCGGGTTGATGAGGAACAGCAGGAAGTAGACGGCCCCGAGGACGACCCCGCCGAGCAACGCCCGCGGCCAGGAGCCCTCGTGCCCCGGCAGCAGGGCGGCGGCGCCCAGCAGAGCGGCCGTGCCGGCCGGCGCGGGGAGGGTCAGGACGTCAGGGAGCCGGAAGACGGCCAGGTCGATGCGGGCCAGCAGCACCCCGAGCGGCACGAGCAGCAGCCACACCACCAGTTCGGGACGCGCCCCGACGAGCGCGGCGAGCGCGGCGCAGGCCGTGACGCAGAGGAGGACGGTGCCGTAGGGGCGCTGTCGCTTGCCCGTCCCGCTGCTCCCGCCGTTGCCACTGCTCCCGCCGTTCCCGCTGCTCCCGCCGATCCAGCCGCGCGGGCCTGTGGGGTACGGCCGGCCGTCCTCGTCGTCCGCGCGCACCGGCTCCCCGGACGCGACCGCGAGCCGGTGGATGGCGCGCGGCAGCGCGAGGCCTGCCGCAATTCCCCAGACGGCGGCGACTGCGGTGAGGTAGACAGACATCCGGTGTCCTCCCGTGCGGGACGGATTCGGCACGGCGCGGGAGGCGCGGCCCTGCGGGGTTTCGGGGGCCGAGGCTACACGGAGGTGCTGGACGGATGGGTCGGACGGGTCGCAGGGGTCGGACGGTCCGGTGGCGGGACGGCGGCGGAGTGTTGCGAATCGCCGCGCAGGAAGAGGTGGAAGCGGTCGAAGCGGTGGACGGCACGGCAGGTGCGTCGCCCCCGCCCGTACCGCTGGAGATCGCCGCGTCCTACCGGGCCAGGACCCGCGGGCTGCTCGGCCGGGACGGGCTGACGGGGGCGCTGCTGCTCACACCCGCGACGAGCGTGCACACCGTACGGATGCGATTCTCGATCGACGTCGCCTATCTGGACCGCAGGCTGCGCGTGCTGGCGGTGCGCACCATGCCGCCCGGCCGCCTGGGGCGGCCCCGGCTGCGGGCGCGGCATGTGCTGGAGGCGGAGGCGGGCGCGATGGAGCGGTGGGGGCTGCGGCGCGGGATGCGGGTGGAGATCGATGCCGGCTGACGTCGGCTGACGTCCGCTTACCGTCGCTGACGGTCGCTGACCTCAGCCGACGTCGATGCTGTTGACGATCTGCCGCAGTTCGCCGGGCCAGCCGTCGACGTCGGGTCCGGTGACGCGGACGAGGACCGGGCGGCCGTGGCTGTCGGTCGTGGTGACCTCGACGGCCCGGTTCCTGCCGCCGTCCGCCGACCGCTCCACGTACCCCACTTGCCGCGCGGGCCGGCCGTCGATCGTCATGGCCCGTGCGCGGACGCCCCGCCGGGTGGCGCCGCCCGGCCACACGCTGATCTCGCCGATCGGACGGCCACCCGTGCCGCGGAGCACGGCGGAAGCCTGCGCGCCGGCGGCGGTGCTCCTCCCGGCGGGCCGCGTTTCCTCCCACACCTTCGGATGCGCGACGGCCACCGAGCCGCCGCGCAGCACCTTCCACCCCTCGGGCGCACCTTCACCGGCGGAGCAGCCGCCCAGCACGGCGGCCGCGCCGATCACGCCCGCTACACCCCGAATGATCCTCTTTGCCCGCATGGCGCCAATCTAGGGTCAGCGCGCGGTGCGCGGCCGGTCAGCACGCCGCGCGAAGGTCGCCTCACCCGCAACAGCGTCCACCCTGACAAGGAGCCCGCCATGGGAGATCTGACCGGCAAGACGGCACTGGTGACCGGAGCCTCACGTGGCATCGGGCGCGCGATCGCCCGGCGCCTCGCCGCGGACGGCGCCCTCGTCGCGGTCCACTACGGCAGCAACGAGGCCGCGGCCAAGGAGACGGTCGACGGCATCCTGGCGGCCGGGGGCCGGGCCTTCGCCCTGCGGGCCGAGCTGGGCGTCGAGGGCGACGTGGACAGGTTGGTGCACGCCCTCGAAGGGGGGCTGCGCGAACACACCGGCCAGGCACCCCGGTTGGACATCCTCGTCAACAACGCCGCGATCAACGCCGCCGGCGGGCCGATCGAGGCGGAGTCGCCGGAGCGCTTCGAACGGCTCTTCGCCGTCAACGTCCGCGCACCGTTCTTCCTCGTCCAGCGCGTTCTGCCACTGCTCCGCGACGGCGGCCGCATCATCAACATCAGCTCGGCCGTCACCCGGGTCGCGCTTCCCGAGACGATCGCGTACAGCATGACGAAGGGCGCCCTCGACGTCCTCGGCCACACCCTGGCCAAGCACCTCGGCCCGCGCAACATCACCGTCAACACGGTGGCTCCCGCCACGGTCGACACCGACGCCAACGCCTTCTGGCTGCGCGACAACCCGGACGCACACGAGCTGGTCGCCGCGGACACCGCACTCGGCCGCGTCGGCCTCCCCGACGACATCGCCGCCCCCGTCGCCTTCCTCGCCTCCGACGACGCCCGCTGGATCACCGGCCAGGTCCTCGACGCGACGGGCGGCTGCCGGCTCTGAGCTCCGAGCTCCGAGCTCATGCGGGTGTCTGGCTGAGGGCAACAAAAAACGGGCCGGTTCGCAGGGGGGGAGAGCGAACCGGCCCGAGGGGGGAGTTACACCGTACCGCCTATGAGCGCGTGCTCAGCACCTCACGCGGCGGACGGTGTGAACGTAATCTCCACCCGCCGGTTCTGACGGCGACCCTCTTCGGATGAATTGTCTGCTATGGGATAGTCCTCGCCGTACCCGCGCACCTGAAAACTGTGGCTTGCGCCACCGGCGGATCCGAGCGCCTGGGCCAAAACCTTGTAGACGGCGTCGGCGCGTTGCTTCGACAACACGTCGCCGTGCTCACTGCTGCCCAGGTTGTCGGTGAACCCGAAGACCCGGATGGGTGACGAAACGTTCTTTGCGTTGATGTCGCCCCCAATGGCCTTGATCCGCGCCGCCGCGGCCGGTGACAGCACCGCGCTGTCGATCGCGAACAGCACCTCCGACTGCAGCGCGTACGTGATCGAGGAGTTGGACTCCTCATGCCGCTGCTCCGGCTGACTCGCGCGCGTTGACGACTGGTCCGTGACCGCCACGATGTCCAGCACCTTCGCCGGCGCCAGCGTCGCCCCTTCCGGCAACTTCAGCCGCGGCGAGGTCGGATCGACCTTCACCGGCGCCGAAGGCGCCGCCGTAGAAGGCGAAGCCGACGGCCCACCGTCCGCCCGAGCCATCCCGACGGGCCCGGCGAAGGTGATCGTGACGACCGAAAGCGTGAGCACGGCAGCACCGGCGGCACGTCGCTTGGTACGGGGCATGATCGCTCACCCCTCCGAAATCTGGATCTTGGCGGGCGGCATGGTGGGGAGCTGGAACTCCACGGAGGTGGTAGCGGTGGGCGGGGCGGGGAACTGGGCGAAGAACGGGCGGGTCTCCTTTGCCGGGACCAGCGTCAGTCCCATGGTGCAGAGGCACTTGCCCTCGGTGTCGCGGAGAATGTAGTACCGCTTCTTTCCCGCCTGATCAACCAGGACCGCACCGGCGACGGACGGCCCCGACTTGACCAATGCGACCTCCTGACCGCGCCAGGAGACGGCAGTGAACGGCTTGTCGCCGTTGTTCGTGATCGTGCCCTGGACCGTCACGAACCCACCGGCGTCACGCGTCGCCGAGTTCAGCGTGACGACCATGTTCTCCTCGCCCTTGATCTGGGCCAGCACCTGGGTCGGCTCCGCCGACGGCGTCGCGCTGCCGCTGCTCGGTCCGCCGCCCTTCGGCACACCGGACTTGCTCATCGAGGCGTTGTCGGGCTTCTTGTCACCGTCCCCTCCCCCGCAGCCCGCCAGAGCGATGGCTCCACTGGTCACGAGCGCGACCACCGTCATGACGCGGCGGCCTGTCTCTCTGCGCCGATTGGTCATCGGTGTCCCCGTTCCATCGCTACGTGATCGGCTTTCATGTGCTGAGGTGAACCGTGTAGAACTGCGCGAGATTCAAGCGGAAATCGGTCGCGGTCGCATCGATCGTCAACTCTTCGCCCTTGTTGCAGGAGAACTTCACAGCCTTGCCCTCCACGCCCGCCACGACGCAGCGGCCTTCGACCACCGCCGTAGCGCTTGCCGTGGCGTGCATGTTCGACGTGCCCTTCACGACGCTGTCCCCGACGGTCCCCCTGGTGAGAACCGAAACGGTGTATCCAGGCGGGCCGTCGACACGGGCGCAGATCTGGCGGTCGGCCCGATTCGCGTCCGCGAGGTCGCTGGCCGCGCCACAGGCCCCGACGCCCGGCATCCCCTGACCGCTGAGCAGTTGGGTGAGCTTCGGCAGGTCACCCTTGACGAGTGCCTCGAGAAAGGCGTCGTGCGCCTCGTCCCGGGCCTCGCCCGCGGCACCCAGGGCCGCCGCGTCGGCGGCCGTCTGGGCACTGTTGCGGACACTGCCGGCCTGACCGACCGCGAAGAACGCGAACGCGAGGAAGAACAGCGCGGCCACGGCCACGATGTAGAGGCCGAGGGTCTGGCCTTCCTCGCCCCACGCCAACCCCTTCAGCCGCCCGCGCCCACGATGGCCGCAATCCTGCCCGTGATCCCGGTCAGAACCGCGTCGCCGATGGACGTCGTACCGGCCAGCACTCCGATGATCACCGCGATCACCACCGCAATCCCCAGATACTCGAAGGACGTCTGCCCGCGCTCGCCTGCCTGGCGCGCCCAGACGTGCGCCGCGACGAGCCGCTTCACAGCCCATGTACTCATGATTGTCTGCCCCATCCTTTGTCACCTGACGAACGTCGGTCGTGCCTGATGCGACGGCCGGTTTCTCGTTCTCACTCTCGCCACGACCGCCGAGCTCGACGACACCTTCCACGGCGCACCGCCTCTCACCGGTCCGGTCCGTAGCGATCCGTTCTTGATTGCAGGTGCAAATATGGTTGCGTCTGCAAAGGTACACCCGAACCCCGTGCAACCGCAGCCCTTTACGCGCCAACTGGCGCATCCAATATGGCGGTTCTTAGCAGGGAACATGACCGGATTCACCCATTCCCCAGGATTTGGCCGAAGTTGATCTGAGAACCCATGATCGTGCCGGTAAGCAGCAGGATCATGGTGGCCGGGACGAGCAGCATCGTGATCACGCCGGTCGCCTTCGGCACCGTCCTCGCTGCCCGTCGCCGGGCGTTCTGCGCCTCGGTCCGCCGCATGTCCTGGGCGATCTGCAGCAGTGTCCGTGCAATGGGCGCGCCCAATTCCTCGCCCTGTTGCAGCGTGCTCACGAACTGGCTCACCTGATCGCTCCTGTTTCGCTTCCGGAGCTGGTCGAAAGCGTCGCGGCGGCTCACGCCCACATCCATCTGCCGCAGCGCGATACGGATCTCGTCCGACCACGGGCCCTTGTAGACCGTGTTGACGCGCTCCAGCGCCTGGCGGAAGCCGAGTCCCGCGCTCACCACCACCGCCAGCACGTCCAGGAAGTCGGGGAGGGTGCGCTCGATGTCGTCGCGGCGTTTGCGGACCGCGAGCCAGAGGCCCAGGTCGGCCCAGCCCCAGGCGTAGCCGAGCAGGATCAGCGCCAGGAACCAGTGGCCGCTCGTGAGGAGGGCGAAGGCCGCCAGCCCGCCCAGCGCCCCGTACACCGCCCGCCGCGCCGCGTACCGTTCCACCGTCAACCCGTGCGGGTGTCCCGCGTGGTCGATCTTCATGCGCATTTTGGCGACGCGGGCGGGGCCCATCCAGCGCATCACCATCGGGGACCAGCGCATGCCGAGTTGGTCGACGGCGTTGCCGGTGCGGGTGGTTCGGGTGCGGCCTACTTCCAGGGCGAGCATCAGGTCGTCGGGGAGCTTGGCGTCGGAGCGCAGGAGGGCGATCGCGTGGACGACGCCTACCGCGCACAGCGCCAGGGCGAGGGCCAGCCCGAGGCCGATCATCACCATCAGCAACTCACCCCCTTCATACGTCGCTTCATACGTCGCTCTTCATACGTCGCTTCATACGTCGATCCTTGACATCCGGCGGATCATCCAGAACCCCACCACATACAGACCCAGGGAGATCAGCACGCAGATCCGCCCGAGGTTGGAGCCGGTCATCGCGCTCAGTGAGCCCGGCATGATCTGGTTCAGCAGGAACAGCGAGCCGATGCCGATGACGGGGACGGCGTACGCGGTGACCGTGACCTGGGACATCTGGGTGCGGATCTCCCGCCGGGTCTCCTTGCGCTCCTCCAGGGTGACCGTCAGGTTGCGGAGCGACTCGACGACGGAGCCGCCCGCGCGGCTCGACAGGACGAGGGTGGAGACCAGGACGATGAGCTCGCGGCTGGGCAGGCGTTCCTGCAGTTCGGCCAGGGCGTCCTCGACGGAGTGGCCCATCGCCATCGCGTCGGCGACCTTCTTGAGCTCCTCGCCCGCCGGGGCCTCCAGCTCGTCCGCCGCCATGCCGACCGCCGTGCGCAGCGCGAGGCCGGCCTGGGTGGCGTTGGCCAGGACGCGGGCCAGTTCGGGCAGTTGGGCGATGAAGCGTTCGGTGCGGACCCGGCGGCGCCACTCCAGGAAGGAGTACGCGGACCAGAACGCGAGGATTCCGGCGATCGGGCCGAAGAAGGGGGCGAGGACGACGTCGGCGACGAGCCAGGCGCCGCCGACCAGGCCGACGGCCGCCGCGGTGAACTGGCCGGGGGTGAGGTCGGTGCCGGTGGCGGCGAGGCGGCCGGCGAGGCGCCCGCCCCAGCCGGTGGCGCGCACCCGGCGGTCCAGGGCGGCGAAGGGGACATGGCGGCCGGCGCCCGACCCCAGCTCGCCCGCGAGGCGTTCGACGAGGGCGGCGCGTTCGGCGCGGCCGCCGGACCAGGCGTGCAGACCCCAGACGCCCAGCGTCAGGGCGAGCAGGGTGACGCCGATGACGATCAGCGGGAGCTGGTCGCTCACTTGGCCTCCCGGATGTCGAGTTCCAGTTCGCTGGAGCCGACGCCGTAGGCGGCCGGGATGTGTTCACCGGCCAGGTACAGCCGCTCAGCGAGCTCCCTGGGAAGGGGGTGGTGCTCGTACCAGCCCCGGACGATGCGGTCGGCACCGAGCGGCTCCGCGCGGAAGCGGGTCGCGCTGGTGAGCCGGAAGACATCGCGGCCGCGGGAGGAGAGCATGGCGATCTCGACGATGCGGCGGGTGCCGTCGACATGCCGGGTGAGCTGCACGAGCACGTCCACCGCGCTGTTGATCTGGTCGCGCAGCGCCTCGAAGGGGATCTTGACCTCGCTCATCGAGGCCAGCGTCTGCAGGCGCAGCACCGCGTCCTCGGCCGAGTTGGCGTGCACGGTGGCGAGCGAGCCGTCGTGGCCGGTGGACATCGCCTGGAGCATGTCGAGGGTCTCACCGCCGCGGACCTCACCGACGATGATGCGGTCGGGGCGCATGCGCAGGGAGTTCCGTACGAGGTCGCGGATGGTGATGCGGCCCTCGCCCTCGACGTTCGGCGGCCGGGTCTCCAGCCGGATGACGTGGTCCTGCTGCAGCTGCAGTTCGGCGGCGTCCTCGACGGTGATGATGCGCTCGCCGTCCGGGATCAGCCCGGACAGCGCGTTGAGCAGCGTCGTCTTGCCGGAGCCGGTGCCCCCGCTGACGATGATGTTGCACTTCGCGCGGACCAGCGCGGAGAGCAGCATCAGCATGTGCTCGTCGAGGGTGCCGAGGGCTATCAGTTCCTGGAGGGTGTAGGCGCGCGGGAAGCGGCGGATGGTGAGCGTCGGGCCGCTCAGCGACAGCGGCGGGATGATGACGTTGACGCGCTCACCGCTCGGCAGGCGCGCGTCGACCATCGGATTGGACTCGTCGACCCGGCGGTTGACGGTCGAGACGATGCGCTCGATGGTCTGCAGCAGCTGCTCGGCGGACGAGAAGCGGACGGCCACCTGCTCGACCCGGCCGCCCCGCTCGACGTAGATCTTGTCGGGTCCGTTGACCATGATCTCGGTGATGGTCGGGTCCTCGAGGAGCGGTTCGAGGACGCCGAGACCGAGCGCCTCGTCCACGACGCGGCGGATGATGCCCGCGCGCTCCTTCGTCGACAGGACCGGGCCCTCGCGGCTGATGATGTGCCCGAGCACCCGCTCCAGCCGGGCCCGCCGCTCGGCGGTGGCGAGCGCCGACATCTCGGCGAGGTCGATCTCCTGGAGCAGCTTGGTGCGGTAGACGGCCACCATGTGGCCCTCTTGGGTCTGGGGGGTGGCCTCTTCCGTGACGGCGAGGCGGGCGCGCAGGCTCATGGCGTGGTGTCTTCTTTCGGCATGGTCGCGCTGCGCCGCACCGGACCGAAGATGCTCACGCCGGGGATGACGGACGGGATGTTGATGGTGGCGGTCTCGGTGACGGAGTCTCCGTCGTCGGAGGCGGGCGAGATGACGGTGCCGGCCCGCAGCCAGTCGCTCACTGCGTTGCGGCCCGCTTCCGCCGCGTCCGGGTGCGGGGCGCGCAGCGCCGCGGTGCGGGCGGCGGTACGGGCCGCGGTGCCGGCCTGGTTGGCGGCGTAGGCGACGAAGCCGAGCTGGATTCCGGCGAGCGCGATGAGCAGCAGGATCGGCAGCACGCCGAGGAACTCCAGGGACGCCGAACCGCGTTCACGCCACCCAGGGGTGCTCCGCACGGTCATCGCTTCGCCTCCTCGTCCACCGTGGACGCGTGGCCGTGCACCGTCAGCGGGAAGTCGATCGCGCCCGGGAACAGGACGGGGACCTTGAGGTTGACGGTCACGGTGACCGTGCCGCCGTCCTTGCCGGTGACGATGCCCGCGCTGCCGCGCCACGCCTCCGGCAGGTCCCGCATCCCCGCCGCCGACGCGTCCTGGCCCACCGCCGCCGCCCGCGCCGCCTCGTCCGCCGCGTGGCCGGCGAGGGTGAACGTGTAGCCCGCGAGCACCGCCTGCCAGACCAGGATCAGGGTGATGAGGATGATCGGCGTCATGCCGAGGGTCTCCAGGATCACCTGGCCCCGGTCGTCGCGCAGACTGCGCCTGCCGCGCCTGGCCGCCTTGGGCAGCGCGTGGCCGCCGACGGCGAGGCCGAGTTCGGCCGCCAGCGCCCACAGGCCCTGCTTGACCGTGGAGCGGTTGTCGAGGTCGTGGAGGCGTCCGGCGTCGATGACGGACTGGAGTTCCTTGAACGCGGCGGGCACGACGGAGGCCGCGACCCTGGTGCCGGTGATGCGGGCGACGAGGGACGGCTGGATCTCGGTGCCGCGCGTGTAGCGGTTGACGACGGTCGTGGTGTCCTGCGGCTTGCGGATCTGCAGCCGGTCCCACATCCGCACCATGCGCTTGGCCGCCCGGACCGCGACGACGTCCGGGGTGGTGACCAGCAGCGCCGTGTCGGCGGTCTCGACGGCCACGGCGTTGGCCGTGGTCAGCTGGGTGCCGCAGTCGACGACGACCACTTCGTACCGCTGCCGCAGCGCGTGCAGGACCAGCCGCACCGACCGGTCCGTGACGTCCTCGCCGCGTTCGCCCTCGCCCGGGGCGAGCAGCAGGGCGGGCCCGGACTCGTGGACGTACATCGCGTCGTGCAGGACGCGCGACGAGATGTCGGCGATGTCGGCGAGGTCGGCCATCGAGCGGCGGAACTGGACGTCCAGGTACGAGGCGATGTCGCCGCCCTGCAGGTCCAGGTCGACGAGGGCGGTGGACCGGCCGGCGGCGTGCGCGGCCAGCGCGAGCTGGATGGCGGTGACGGTGGTGCCGACGCCGCCCTTCGCGCCGGCGACGGCGACGAGGGTGCCGCCGGCCACGGCGGGCAGCGCGCGCTGCGGGCTGAGGTGGCGGCGGACTCCGCCCGCCCAGGCGGCGGCCGCCTCGACGCGGGCGCCCAACTCGTCGTACGACAGCGGCAGTCCGATGACGCCGCGCGCTCCGGAGTCCATCGCGGCGGAGAGCACGGCCGGGCTCGGGTCGGCGGTGAGCAGGACGACGCCGACGGCCGGGAAGCGGAATGCGACCTCCCGTATCAGTTCCAGCGCGGGCATCGGGGTGATGCCGTCGTGCACGATGACGACCTCGGGCAGCTCGTCGATCCCCGCCTCGGCCGCGCGGGCGAGGGTGTCGAGCAGCAGGGTGGAGTCGGGCAGCGCGGGGCCCGGCTCGGCGCCGGGCAGCTGGTGCAGCAGACCGGCCAGTGCGCGGGCGGCATCCGGGTCAGCGGTGCCGGACAGGATCCTCACGATCACCTCTTGCCTCCCGTGTCGCCCGCCAGGGTGTACGTGCGGTCGCCCGCGGCCGGGGCGCTGTCGTCGCCCGGGGCGATCAGCGCCAGCCGGACGTGCCGGGCGAAGGACTCGGAGAACGCGACGCGCTGGGCGTCGGCCGCGTCGAGGGCGAACGTGATCGGCACGCCCTGGGCGGCCTGTCGCTGGGAGTCCTGGCTCTTGTCGAACGCCTTGATCTCACCGACGTCGATGACCCGCGCCCCGGTGACGATGATCTTCGAGATGTCCGGGTCGGTGTCCTTCTTGCCCGCGAAGGTGGCGAAGATGTTGACCTTCGACCCCGGGGTGATCTTCCCGGCGACGCCGGTCTCCGCGTCGATCATGATGGCGATCTCCATCTGGCCGGACTGGAGCACCGGCCTCGCCGCGACCATGCCGGACTCCAGCAGGGAGCCGCGTTTCAGCGGGATCGCCGCGACCATCCCCTGGACGGTGGCGAGGTCGCGCACAGCGGTGTCGGGCAGCCACTTCTCCGGTATCCGGACCTTCTCCAACTGGCCGGACGTCACCGCCGTATAGGCCGGCACGTCCTTGGTCAGCTGGTACGCGGTGACCTTCGGGCCGACCTCCGACCGTGCGTTGCCGATGACCGTGACGACTCCCGCGAAGGCCGCCACCGCGCACAGCACGGAGACCACCAGGAGGACGACACCGCGTCGCTGACGTGAATTCATCGGCAGGCAGACCTATCGCTTATGGGGTTCGAGCTGGGGGCGGTCGGTGGTGGGCAGCTCCCGCGACCGCGGTTCCTGCCGCTGGTGCTGCGGCTGGTACTGCGGCGGGCGCTGCTGCTGCGGCCGGCGTAACGGCTGTTCCCGGGCCGCGACCTGCTGCGTACGGTCGGAGCGGTCCGAGAAGCGGTCCGAGGAGCGGTCGCCCCGGTCGGAACGGTCGCCGAGCCGCGTCGAGCAGAAGAGGCACTGGTCGCCGATCACCTCCAGGCCGCACCACGGGCAGGTGTCCCGGCGGACCGACGTGACCAGTTGGTACAGGATGCCGATGTCCGCGATGTACGCGGTGAACTCGACGAGCCGGCCGGTGCCCCACCAGCGCGCCGAACCCTCCGGCAGCGGCACCTCGCGGATGTGCTGAGTGCGCCAGGCGGCGGCGAGCGGGCCGGTGACCCAGCCCGCGTCGAGGCCGTGCCCGGCGACCGCGAGCTGGGTGAGGAAGCCCGGCCCCGGCGGGACGGCGTCAGGACCGGCCTCGGACAGCCCCGGCTCCGGGTGGGCCATGACGGCGAAGTGCCGCCCGGGCACCAGGGACTTGAAGTGCTTGCCGACGGTGACCGGCACCCGGTCGAGCTTGCTGACCGAGCCGAGCAGGGCGCCGGAGTACAGGTAGTACGAGAGCAGCCGGGCCGCGCCCGCGAGTACGCCGGGGCCCAGGTCGGTACCGGCCAGCTGGCGCAGCTGCTCCGCGAGCAGCGCGGCGGCCAGCGGCGGCAGATCGACGGGGACGATCGCCATCCGGTCCGCTTCGAGCGCGGCGCGCACGGTGTGCAGCCGGCGCCGGCCGGGGTCGGCGGGATCGGGCGAGGCGAGGGCGATGAGGTGCCCGTAGGCGTCGAGCGCAGCGGAGGTGCGCGCGACATGCTGCTCGAGCGGAAGCGCGAGATCGTCCGCTGTGACCGTTATGACGCTCGACATCCGCAGCCCTCCTGTCCTGCGCAAGGACCGTTCACCCGCCGGATCGCGTGCGCCAGCCTATCGATGTGTAGCGGAATGAGTGCGGAAAGTCGCGGATCAGGATCGGTAAACGCCTGGATGCGCCCCATGAACGAGTGGTGAAGGCCAGAGGTCTTGACAACCCGATTGGTCTGGACCAACTTGGTCACACGCAGGGCACGCCGCCCAACCCTCATGCGCATTTCCCGTCACCCCCCAACTCCTTGCCCCCAGGAGGCAGTCGTGGAACGTGCATCGCATGCTTATCGGAGACCGAAGGTCGCGCGGACGGCCCTCGCCACCGTAGGGGCCGCCTCGCTCGTGGCCGCCGGCTTCGCGATGGCCAACGTCGGGACCGCGCAGGCCGCCGACACCAACCTCGTCAGCAACGCCGGCTTCGAGAGCGGACTGTCCGGCTGGACGTGCACGGCGGGCAGCGGTGCGGCCGTCTCCAGCCCGGTGCACGGCGGGTCCTCGGCCCTCAAGGGCAGCCCGAGCGGCTCCGACAACGCCAAGTGTTCGCAGACCGTAAGCGTCAAGCCCAACTCCGCGTACTCGTTGAGCGCCTGGGTGCAGGGCTCGTACGTCTACCTCGGCGCGAGCGGCACCGGCACCTCGGACGTGTCGACCTGGACGCCGTCCGCCGGTTCGTACCAGCAGCTGAGCACCAAGTTCACGACCGGCGCGAGCACCACCTCGGTCACCGTCTACCTCAACGGCTGGTACGCGCAGCCCGCGTACTTCGCGGACGACGTCGTCCTGACCGGTCCCGGCGGCACTCCCACGACGCCCCCGACGACCCCGCCCACGACGCCGCCGACCACCCCGCCGACGACTCCCCCCACCACACCCCCGACCACGCCTCCCACCACCCCGCCGACCACTCCCCCGGCCGGCAGCCTGCCCAAGCACGTCCTCACCGGGTACTGGCAGAACTTCAACAACGGCGCGACCGTCCAGACCATCGCCCAGGTGCAGAACCAGTACGACATCATCGCCGTCTCGTTCGCCGACGCGTCCGGCACGCCCGGCGGGGTCACCTTCAACCTGGACCCGGCGCTGAACTACTCCGTCGCCCAGTTCAAGGCGGACATCGCGGCGAAGCAGGCGGCCGGCAAGCGGGTCGTCATCTCCATCGGCGGCCAGAACGGCACCGTGTCGATCAACGACTCCGCCTCCGCCACCAACTTCGCCAACAGCGTCTACTCGCTGATGCAGACCTACGGGTTCAGCGGCGTCGACATCGACCTGGAGAACGGGCTCAACTCCACCTACATGTCGCAGGCGCTGCGCAGCCTGAGCAGCAAGGCGGGTTCCGGCCTCATCATCACGATGGCGCCGCAGACGATCGACATGCTCTCCCCGTCGAGCGACTACTTCGCCACCGCGCTCAAGATCAAGGACATCCTGACCGTCGTCAACACCCAGTACTACAACAGCGGTTCGATGAACGGCTGTGACGGCGGCGTCTACTCGCAGGGCTCCGTGGACTTCATCACCACGCAGGCCTGCACCGTCATCCAGGGCGGGCTCGACCCGTCCCAGGTCGGCCTCGGGCTCCCGGCCTCGACGAGCGGCGCCGGCTCCGGCTACGTCGACCCGTCGGTGGTCAACAACGCGATCGACTGCCTGACCAAGGGCACCGGCTGCGGCACCTTCAAGCCGGCCACCAAGTGGCCGACGCTGCGCGGTGCGATGACCTGGTCGACCAACTGGGACGCCAAGAACGGCAACCAGTGGTCCAACTCGGTCGGCGCCCACGTCCACGCCCTGCCGTAACGCCTGAATCACCCACCGCATGACTCACCGCGCCCCCCGGGACGGCTCACAGCCTCCCGGCGGGCGCGGTGTCATGTTGCGGCCGCCGCGGTGTGACGGCGTCGGCGCGACCACCACCGGTACCCCGCCAGCGCGCAGAGCCCCAGCGCCGCGGCGCCGCCCACCGCGGACCCCGCCTTCAGCCCCGGCGGGGTGAAGTCGCAGCTGATGGTGCGCGACGTGCCGTCCAGCGGGACCGACAGCAGGCCCAGGTGGTTGCCGGCCGGCCTGGCGGCGCCGCCGCCCGTCGAGCAGCTCCACCCCTCGATCGCCGGGGCGGCGATCACGGCGACACCCGTGCTGCCGGGCGGCAGCTCGGCGGTCAGACGGCTGCCGGACACCGACACCCGCGTCGCGCCGGTGGCCTTCAACTCGGCCACCCGGGCGGCGAGTTTCACCGGGTCGAGGCAGCCGATCGGCTCCTTGGGCAGCGCACCGGCGCCCAGCGCTATCAGGTCCACCCGCACATCGCCGGAGGCCGGCACCGTTCCCATGGGCTGGACGGTCGCGCGGTTCTGCGGCGGGCGGGCATCGAAGCGCACCCCGTCCGACACCCCGCGCAGCCCGCCCTGGCCGGCGAAGTCCGGTACCGAGAGGAACACTTCACTGCCCGCCGGGCAGTGCGCCCGCAGCACCTGCGTGGGCCCGCTCTTCCCCGCCTCGCGCGCCCTGACCCCGTACTGACCCTCCAGCGTCAGCTTCGGCACAGTGCCGTCGGCGTCGCGTATGTCGACCCGCGGAACCGTGTAGACGCCCGCACCGAGCAGCGCCTCCTGGTTGCGGAACGTGTTGTCGCCGTAGGACCGCGGTCCGCCGGCCGGGCGGACGGTCACCAGCGGGGGAACGTCCATCCGCGAGACCGACACCGTCGTCGTGTACGGGCCGCGCAGCGGGTGCCGGAACGGGTCCTGGTTGGAGTGCAGCCGGGCGCCGACCGAGAAGATGGCGTCCGTGACCGGGCCGTCGATACTGCGCGGCGACCGGCCGCGCGAGGAGTAGCCGCCGCCGAGCGCGGTCAGCGTGCTCGCCCAGACCTCCGAGGTGAGGCTGCTGTAGTACTGGGCGCCCTGCCCGCCGACGACCAGCGGATCGTTGCCGACCGTCTGCCAGAGACCGGGATCGGTGCGGTACGCGGGCCAGCCGTCGGACCGGGAGACCGCGGCGCTCTGCACGTCCTGCCGCTGGCTCCACGGCCCGTAGTCGTCGAGCCGCCCGAGCCGCGCCTTGTCGTAGGACGCCTCCGAGACCGCGGACTCCGCCACCTGCGCGCCCACCAGCAGCGCGGCGGCCAGCACCGGCGCCCAGCGGGCGGTACGCCGCCGGGCCTCCACCGACCGCAGCAGCACCAGGCTGCCGAGCACGGCCGTCAGGGAGAGCGCCAGCAGCGGCACCGTCCAGGACTCCGTGACGACGCTGGTGCTCCCGATCGCGGTCACCAGCACGAGCAGCCCGACGCCGCCCAGCAGCGGCTTCAGCCGCGGCACGCCCTGCGCGAGGGACAGCCAGCCGGCGATGACCAGCACCCCGCAGAGCACGAACGTCTGCCGGTAGGAACTGCCGTTGGGCGTGGCGAACGCGTGCCAGGCCAGGTGGGTGGGCTTCCACTGCATGGACAGCAGGACGATGAGAACGAGCGCGCTCCAGCCGGCCCGCTCCCGCCGGGCGACCGCCGCGTTGAACGGCAGGGTCAGCGCGAGCAGCAGCGCGGCCGTGCCGACCCAGACGGCCGGCGTCCCGAAGGTGTACGTGCCGGGCAGCAACCGCGCCAGCACGTCGGGCATCGCGGCCGGCGCGAACTCGTTGACGCGGCCGGGGTGCGCGAGCTTCGTCGCCTTGAACACGACGAGGATCAGCGGCGCCGCCAGCCCGATGCCGAGCAGCGTCGCCAGCACGGCCCGCCCCAGCACGGCGAGCTTGCGCCGTACGTCCTCCCGGCCGAGCAGCAGCCGCAGCAGCAGGACGAGCGCGGCGCCGATCGTCGCCATGTACGCCGTGTAGAAGTTGGCCGTCCAGGCGAGGGCGACGACCAGCGGCCCGAGCACCGGGCGCCGGTTCGTCAGCGCCCACTCGCCGACCAGGCACAGCAGCGGGAACGCGATGAGCCCGTCCAGCCACATGAGGTTGTACGACGCCTCGGCCATCGACCAGCCGCACAGCGCGTACGAGGCGCCGAGCGTCCCGGCCGTCCACCAGCGGCCCTTGCGCAGCGTCAGCAGCAGGAACGCCATCGCGGCACCCGCCGACGCCATCTTCAGCACCGTGATCACGTACACCGCGAGGTCGATCTCGTCCCGCGGGAAGAGCCCGACCAGCAGCGCGAAGGGGCTGCTCAGATACGTGCCGAAGTCGGGGAGGAAGCTGGAGCCGTACCCGGACTGCCAGTTGACCAGCAGCCCGCCGTCGGCCCTGCCGTGCAGCAGGTCCCACAGGTGCGCGTGGAACGGTACGAACTGGTTGCCCAGGTCACTGACGCTCCGGCTGTGGCGTCCGAACGGAAAGGTCGTCGCGACGGCGTCGCCGACGCAGAACGCCAGAGCGGTGATCAGCGCGGCCAGGGCGGTGGCACGGCGGCGGATGTGCGGTGCTGGGGCGGTCCCCCGGTCCCCGGTCCTGGTGGTGGTGCTGGTGTCGCTGGTGTCGCCGGCATCACTGGTGGCGCTGTCACCGGCCCCTTTCAGGGCGGCTTCCTTCGTCGGCATGGCTTCCTCCGAAGGGGACGCTAACCTGCCGGAAGCCCGGATGCGCCCCTTGACCCGAAGTGCCCGCTCACCCGACGCCTCCGCTTCAGTGGGTGTTCATCGCGCGTTCCGTCGGCGCGGGGAACCGAAGAACGCCGTGACGTCTCCGGTCAGCCGGTCCGCCGCGAATCCGACGCTTCCGACGCTTCCGACCACCGGAAAGTCCCCATCACGGCGTCGAAGAGCTCCACCATCAGATCGGCCAGCCGGGGCTCCGCCACGGCCGTCGGCGTCGAGAACGCGGCGGCCAGACAGCGCCCGGGGACGTCCGGGACGGGCAGCACGTAGTCCACCCGCCGCGCCTCGCCCACGACGTACTCCCGCCGCTCCTTCCTGCCACCCACCGCCAGCTCCGACACGACGAAGGACGCCGGGACCGGGGCGGCTCCGCCGCGCGGCCGCACGGGGAGGTAGAGGTCGAGCCCGGCGCCGTCCCGGCGCGCCCGGACGGCCAGCTCCCGCAGCCGGCCCTCCAGCCGGACCCGCACCTGGGCCACCGCGTCCCCGCGCGAACCGTCGAAGGCCGTCGTCACGATCCCCCGGATCGCCTCCTCGGTCCCCTCCCGCAACGGAATCCGCCCCCAGCCGGGCGGCAGCACCAGCCGGTATCCACCCACCATCACAACTCACCCTGTTCCGTCTCCGGTTCATGCCTGTGACCTATGCCGGGACAGATCGTTCCACAGGCACACAACCCCACAGGAGTCCGGACACATGTCCAACACATGCACCAGCGCTGCCGACTTGAAGGTCGACGGCCGCCTCCTCGACGCCTCGGAGCACTCCCTCAGCTCCATCCGCACCGCCCTCCAGCGCTGCCCCGCCACCCAGGACGCCCTCGCCCACGCCGTCGGCGCCCCCCGCATGGCCGAGGTCATGCACACCTTCGCCGACAACTGGAAGGACAACCGCAAGGAGACCCTCTGGAACCTCGGCCAGGTCCTCAACCTCGTCCGCGGGACGAAGGCGGCCTTCGCCGCCGTCGACCGCGACCTCGCCGCCCGAGCGAAGGGCTGAGCCCTCCCGATGCCCCACCGCCCCCGCGACTGGCACCCCCTGCGCACCGAGGACCGATACGCCGACCCCACCCCCGGCTCCCCCGCCGACATCCGCACCGGCCGCCGGACCATGACCGACACCGCCATCGAGATCCGCACCCAGATCACCCGGCTCCGCGCCCTCTCCGACGGCACGGGCCTGAAGGGCGAGTACGCCGACGCCCTCCAGGACGGCGCGGACCGTCTGCGCGACAAGCTCGGCAAGGTCGCCGACCGCTACGAGGCCGTCGCCGTCAAGGTCTCCGCCTGGGCCGAAGCCGTCGAGGACGCCCAGCACCAGACCGTCGCCGCCCACCGCGCCGCCACCGCCGCGCACGACCTCATCACCCCGCTCGACGCCCTCCCCGAAGCCGATCTCACCCCCACCCAAAAGAGCGACCTCGACCACGCCCGTGCCTCACTCATCCGTGCACAGGCCGCCTTCGACGGCGCCGTCGGCGACTACGAAACCGACGCCCGCCGCCTCTCCGGCGCCATCGAGGACCTCCTCGACGACTCGCTGGAGGACTCGTGCTGGAGCTGGACCTCCAACCTCCTCGAACGGAACGCCGCCTGGATCAACGAAGCGCTCGAGATCATCGGCTGGATCGCCACCGTCGTGGCCATCGCCGCCGTCCTCATCGCCTGCGCCCCCACCGCCCCCGCCTGGCTCGCCCTCGCCGCGTCCTGGGCCATCGCCGGAGCCGAAGCCGCCACCTACGGCACCGCCCTCGTCCACACCGCCCTGGCCGCCACCGGCAACGGCACGTGGGCCGACGTCGGCCTCGACATCGTCGCGATCCTCACGCTGCGCATGGGCAAGGCGGCGGAACAGGGGGTGACGGCGGGCGTGGACGCCACGCGGGTTGCCTCCCGGCAGGCAGCGAAGGACGCCGTCTCGGCGGCCCGGGCCGAACAGAGTGGAGCCCGGCAGGAGATCGCGCGCGAGCTGCGTAATCGGAGCATTTCGAAGCCGCGACGGCAGTTCCTGGAGGGCCAGTTGAAACGAATGAACGCGCGGGCCCGCGCGGCGGCGAAGTACCCGTCGCAGCACGAACCGGAGGTGTCCCGAGCAGAGATCGTTCGAGCCGGTGGCTCACGCGAGACAGCAATCGCCGAAAAGTTGGGGGCACATGAGGCGGCAAAGCACGTTGGCAACGAGGCAGTACAAGCCGAAGCGCGGGGTATCAAGAGCCACGCGGTGAAGAACTCAGCCGCTTTCGTTGCAGGCACGGCTGCTGATCTAACAGACAAGAGCCTCGGCAGCAGCGGAGTGTTCGAAGGGAAGCCGAGCCTGGCGGCCTACGACGACGGGAAGCATTTCATGCAGTTCCATACGAGCTGGGTCGATCCTGACCCGGTAGGAGCCACCGCTACAGGAGGACGCAGTTGAGCTGGGTAGACGTCTACTATCCGCTGGACGTGTGGGTCGACATCACGCCACAGCCCTCTTGGACGGATTCGGGCTGGGCTAGTCAACTCGGCTGGGCTCAGTCTTCGGCCGAGACCATTCTCACCCTGCGTGGTCAATCACACCGCTGGCTCGCAACGCGCCGCCTGTCGAATGCTCTGATTCGCTCCTACGACGCATTTGCCAGGCATCAGCTTGGCAAATTCAGTTACCTTCACGTCGGTGATTTGAAGCAACGGCCGTTCCGGGTGACCATGTCTCACTACCCCGCCGAAGGCGATAAGCGCGACGCGCTGCGGCGTCTGGTCCGCGCCCAGGACCCCGAACTCCTCCGTCCACCCCAGGTGGACACCTTCCACGCCGGCCACCTCGGCGAGGGCCTAAAAGCCCTGGGGCATGTCGAGCTCGACCACAACGACCTCGTCGCCAACCTCTGGTACGCCTTCCGCGACGAGCACCACTCCGTGGACGTCGTCGTGTTCGCGTCGACCGGGGATCTCGTGCGGCTCGGGCAGGTGATGCCGGACATCGACGCGCTCGTGCACGGGATCAAGGTGCGGGCGGATGACGAGGACGGGTGGTGGG
Organism: Streptomyces sp. RKAG337; assembly: GCF_023701715.1. Classification (NCBI taxonomy): domain Bacteria; kingdom Bacillati; phylum Actinomycetota; class Actinomycetes; order Kitasatosporales; family Streptomycetaceae; genus Streptomyces; species Streptomyces sp. RKAG337. Next base: position 2,681,127 of record NZ_JAJOZA010000001.1, read on the forward strand.
CGGGGGTTTCCGACGACATTCCCGTCGACGCCAAGTCCGACGCCGCCACCGACGCCAGCGGCAGCTGACAAGGGTGGCCGGCCCCGCCGGGCCGGCCACCCCATCTCCCACGCGCGCCTGGGTGACCGCGCCTAGATAACAAGGCTCAGCGAGGCGGCCACCGCGAAGCCCGCCACCGAGAGGACGGATTCGAGGACCGTCCAGGACTTGAGGGTGTCGCGTTCGGAGATGCCGAAGTACTTGGAGACCATCCAGAAGCCGCCGTCGTTGACGTGTGAGGCGAAGATGGAGCCGGCGGAGATGGCCATGATGACCAGGGCCAGGTGGGCCTGGGAGAAGTCGCCGGCGGAGAGCATGGGGGCGACGATTCCGGCGGTGGTGACGATGGCGACGGTCGCGGAGCCCTGGGCGACGCGGAGGACCACCGAGATCAGCCAGGCCAGGACGATGATCGGCAGGCCGGCGCTGTCGAAGGCGTCGGCGAGCGCCTGAGCGACCCCGCTGCCCTTGAGGACGGCGCCGAAGACACCGCCCGCACCGACGACCAGCAGGATGTTGCCGACCGGCTTGAGCGAGGCCGTCGAGACGGTTTCGAGGGACTTGCGGGACCAGCCGCGGCGGATGCCGAGCAGGTAGTAGGCGAGGAAGAGCGCGATCATCAGGGCCACGAAGGGGTGGCCGAAGAACTCGATGACCGAGCGGCCGGTGCTCGGGTCCAGGGCGATCGAGGAGAACGTCGCGCACAGGATGAGGATGAGCGGGGTGCCGATGATGGCGAGGACCGTGCCGAGCGAGACGGGCGTCTCGACGGGGGTGACGCCCGCGGCCTGCTGCTCGGCGGCGACGGCGGCCTTGGCCTCGTCGGCGGCGTCGACCATGTCCTGCGGGACGGGGACGAAGATGCGGTTCCCGATCCAGGCGGCGTAGACCCAGGCGGCGATGACGGACGGGATGCCGACCGCGGCGCCCATCAGGATGACCCAGCCGAGCTGGACGTGCAGCAGGCCGGCCGCGGCGACCGGGCCCGGGTGCGGGGGCAGGAAGGCGTGGGTCATGGAGAGGCCCGCGAGCAGTGGCATCGCGTAGAGGACCATCGACTTGCCGCCGCGCTTGGCGGCGGCGTAGACGATCGGCGCGAGGACGAAGATGCCGACGTCGAAGAAGACCGGGATGCCGAAGATGAGGCCGGTCAGACCCATCGCGAGCGGGGCGCGCTTCTCGCCGAAGGCGTTGAGCAGGCGGGCCGAGAGGGCTTCGGCGCCGCCGGATATCTCCAGGATCGCGCCGAGCATCGTGCCGAGCGCGATGATGATCGCGATGTGGCCGAGGGTGCCGCCCATGCCGGTCTCGATGAGCGAGGTGGCGCTGGACTTCTGGACCGTGCCGAAGAGTTCGGTGACGGACAGGCCCGCGGCGAGGCCGACGGCTATGGAGACGCCGAGCAGGGCGACGAACGGCTGGACGCGCGCCTTGATGATGAGGACGAGCAGCAGGCCGATGCCGAGGGCGGCGACGGTCAGCAGTCCGGCCGTGCCGTGGATCAGCAGGAGGAGGCCGCCGGTGTGCGGCGTCGGTGGTGGGTCTGCCGCGAGGGTGGCGAGCGATGAGAACACGTGGGGACTCCGTATTCGGGCGAGGGCAGGGGGGACCGCGGCACGGCGCCCGTGGTGCGGGCGCCGCGCCGTGCGGCGGCTGAGGGTTGGTGGTGCGGTGCTGCAAGGAGACCTGTGGTGTCAGGGGGTTCGGGGGGATGAAAGGTGGTGGGGGGATCGTCAGCCGAGGACGGCCAGCGCGTCGATCTCGATCAGCAGGCCGGCGGGGAGGCCGACGTAGACGGTGGTGCGGGCCGACGGCGCTTCCTTGAGACCGGCGAAGTACTCGTTGTAGATCTCGTTGAACTCGGCGAAGTGCGCGGTGTCGGTGAGGTAGACCCGCGTCATGATGACGTCCTCCCAGGAGGAGCCGCCCTCCTCGAGGATCGCCTTGACGTTGGCGAACGTCTGGAGGGTCTGTTCGCGGAGCGTCGGGCCGGCGGGGGTCGGGGCCTGGCCGGCCACCGCGGGCAGGAAGCCGACCTGGCCGGCGACCTGGAGCAGGTTCCCCTTGCGCACGCCGTGCGAGAACCTGGCGGGCGGGGTGGTGTGGGTCGCCGGGGTGATGGCGGTCTTCTGGAGGGGGGACTCGTGGGTCCGGGAGTTGTCGCTCATGGGGTGTCCTTCGAAACGGTGTTTCCTGAGTACTCCCGGCTGATGGCCTCCGCGGTACGGAGGATCAGCGGGCGCAGTTTGAGCAGTTCGTCGGCGGTGACGACGACGTTCGGCGCGGAGACGGACATCGCCGCGGCGATCCTGCCGTCCGCGCCCCGGATGGGGGCGCCGACGCAGTTGATGGATTCCTCGTGGCCGCCGAGGTCGGTGGCCCAGCCCTGCTCGCGTACCCGCAGCAGCTCGGTGAGGAAGGCGGCCGCGTCGGGTGTCGACCTGGCCGTGTACTTGGGGTATTCGAGGCGCTCGGCGATGGAGCGGCGCTCGGCCTCGGGGAGGTCGGCCAGGAGCAGCTTGGCGACGGCGGCGACGGTGATCGCGACGGGCTTGCCGATCCGCGAGTACATCCGGACGGGGTAGCGGCTCTCGACCTTGTCGATGTAGACGACCTCGCCCTCCTCGTAGACCGCGAGGTGGATGGTGTGGCCGATCTTCTCGTTGAGGGCGAGGAGGTGCGGGTGGGCGATCTCCCGGACGTCCAGGGTCTCCATGGCCTGCTGGGCGAGGGCGAAGAGCCGGGCGCCGAGCCGGTAGCGCTGGTCCTCCTGGCGGTAGACCATGCCGTGTTCGTGCAGGGTGCGCAGCAGCCGGAGCGCCGTGGACTTGTGGACGTCGAGGCGGGTGGCGACCTGTTCGAGGTTGGCGGGTCCCTCCGCGAGCAGCGGCAGGATGCGCAGCGCGCGGTCGACTGTTTGGCTCATCTGTCCTTCTCCGTCCGTCCGGCCCGATCCGTCTGTCCGACCCGATCCGACTGCCCGGCCGGTTCCGTCCCGGCGACCCGATCCGTGCCGCCGGCCCGATCCGTCCATCCGGGGCCCAGCCGCAGTGTCCCCCACGCGTCCTCTCCGAGGGCGACAAGGGCGTCGGCGTGGGCGCGCGCGGGTGGTGTGCCGAGGTCGCCGGGGACGGTGAGGGCGGCGGCGGCCATGACGTGCCCGTGGCGCAGCCGGTCGGCGAGGGGCAGGCCGCGGAGGGTTGCGGAGAGGAACCCGGCGGCGAAGGCGTCGCCCGCGCCGACGGGTTCGACGACGTCCACGGCGAGGGCGGGGACGAAGGTCGCGGTGTCACCCGTGAAGGCGGTGGCTCCCGTGCTGCCCTGCTTGACGACGAGGACGGCGGGCTCCGGGAGCGCGGTGCGGATGGCGGCCGCGTCGGCCAGGCCCCAGGCGTCCTGGGCCTCGTCCTCGCCGACGAAGACGATGTCGCAGCCGCGGGCGAGTTCGGCGAGCAGCCAGGGGTCGTCGCCGGTGCCCCAGAGGGCCGGGCGGAAGTTCACGTCGTAGGAGACGAGGGGCCGGCCCGGTTCGCGGGTGACGAGCGAGCGCATCAGGGCACGGCACTCGGGCGACAGCGCGGCGGTGATGCCGGACAGGTGCAGGATGCGGCCGGACCAGGCGTCGCGGCGGTGCACGGTCTCCGGGGACATGGCGGCGGCCGCGGAGCCGGCGCGGTAGTAGAGCACGGCGGTACGGTCCGCCAGCTGTTCCTTGAAGTAGATGCCGGTGGGGCGGTCGGCGTCGCGCTGGACGGCGGTGACGTCGACGCCGGTCGCGGCGACGGCGCGGATCAGATGGTCGCCGAAGCCGTCGCCGCCGACCCGGCTGATCCAGCGGGCGCTGTGACCGGAGCGGGCGAGGGCGCAGGCGACGTTGGACTCGGCGCCGCCGATCCCGCGGTGGAAGGCGGGGACGTCGGCGAGGCTGCCGGGCTGCGAGGGCACGAAGGTGACCATGGATTCGCCAAGGCACGCTACGTCGAACTGCGGGCCGCTCGGGACTGCGGTCACGGTCGCTCTCGCTCCTCATGGGGCTGTCGGGTGGGGCTGTCGGACGGTTGCCGCCCGGGTTGTCGGACGGTCACTGTCCGGGCCGACGGACGGTCGCTGTCCGGGCCGGCCGGCGGGTGCTCTTCGGTTCGGGCGGTGCTTCACACACCGTTGACCCGGTGCTTGCCGGGATGTTAGACAGCAGGAAGCAAGACATGCAATGGACGTTGCACATGTTGCAACGCAAAGATCCGCGCAGAGATTCTCCAGGAGGTTCCATGGACGTCGCGAAGACGACCGAGCGGCTGCACGAGGAGCGGGTCGGCCACCGCTTCAAGGGCCTGCCGCCGGACGCCGCGGAGCTCACCCTCGGCGAGCTGGCGGCCGAGCGGCGGTCGCTCTTCGACGGCGGCTTCACCACTCCGGTGCTCACGCTGTCCGCCGAGTCCCTGGAGCACAACCTCGCGCTGATGGAGAGCTACTCCGAGAAGTACGGCCTCGCCTTCGCCCCGCACGGCAAGACGTCCATGGCTCCGCAGCTCTTCGCCCGCCAACTCGCCTACGGTGCCTGGGGCATCACGGCCGCCGTCCCCACGCAGGTCCGGGTCTACCGCGCCTTCGGCGTCCAACGCATCTTCCTCGCCAACGAGTTGGTCGACGCCGCGGCGCTGCGCTGGCTCGCCGCCGAGCTCGCCGCCGACCCGGACTTCCGCTTCGCCTGCTACGTCGACTCCGTGCGCGGCGTGGAACTGATGGACGCGGCGCTGGCGGACGCAACCCGCCCCGTCGACGTCGTCGTGGAGCTGGGCGAGCGGGGCGGCAGGACCGGCGTACGCGGTGCCGCGGCCGCCACCGAGGTCGCCGACGCGGTCGGCGCGGCCCGCCATCTGCGGCTCGTCGGAGTGGCCGGGTACGAGGGCGAGATCCCCGTCAAGACCCAGGAGACCGTCCGGGACTGGCTGAACCGGCTCGTCGCCCTCACCCGGGACTTCGACGCCGCCGGGCGCTTCGCGGACGCCGACGAGATCATCCTCAGCGCGGGCGGCAGCGGCTGGTTCGACACGGTCGCCGAGGTGTTCCAGCCGGTCGGGGCGACGGACTTCTCGAAGCCGCTGCTCAAGCTGCTGCGCTCCGGCGCCTACATCACCCATGACGACGGCCACTACCGCGAGATCACCCCGTTCCACGACCGCATCCCCCAGGAGGGCGCCCTCCAGCCCGCGTTCCGGCTCTGGGCGCAGGTCGTCTCCAAGCCGGAAGGCGCGCTCGCCTTCCTCAACGCCGGCAAGCGCGACGCCTCCTTCGACCTCGGGCTGCCGGAACCGCAGGTCGTCCGCGGCACGGACGGCGCGCTGCGGCCGGCTACCGGGCTGACGGTGACGGCCCTCTCCGACCAGCACGCGTTCGTCGCCATCGGGGCCGGCGCCGGTCTGGAGATCGGCGAATGGGTCGGCCTCGGCCTCTCCCACCCCTGCACGGCGTTCGACAAGTGGAAGCTGCTGCCGCTGGTCGAGGCGGACGGCACGGTCACGGACTACATCCGCACCTTCTTCTAGACCCTTCGAACCCTCTAAGCCCTTTGCACCCTTTCGCCCAGTCCAGCAGGCCGAGCACAGGAAAGGCACCGGCATGGATCTCGTGTTCCGCGACGTGAGCGTCATCGACGGAAGCGGGGAGGCCGCCTACCGGGCCGACGTCGGCATCGACGGGGGCCGGATCTCCGCGATCCGGCGCGAGGACGCGGCGCGGTTCGGGGACATCCGGCTGACCGGAACCCGCGTCGTCGATGCCGGCGGCCTGGCCCTGGCCCCGGGGTTCATCGACATGCACGCGCACAGCGACCTGGCCCTGCTGCGGGACCCCGACCACTCCGCGAAGGCGGCGCAGGGTGTGACGCTGGAGGTGCTGGGGCAGGACGGGCTGTCGTACGCGCCGGTCGACGACCGCACCCTCGCCGAGGTCCGCGCGCAGATCACCGGCTGGAACGGCGACGGCTCGGACATCGACTTCGACTGGCGCAGCATCGGCGAGTACCTGGACCGGCTCGACCGGGGCATCGCGGTGAACGCCGCCTATCTCGTCCCGCAGGGCACCGTCCGGATGCTGACGCTGGGCTGGGAGGACCGCCCGGCCACGGCGGCCGAGGTCACCACGATGAAGCGGCTGGTGGCGGAGGGACTGGAACAGGGCGCCGTCGGGCTGTCGTCCGGGCTGACGTACACGCCCGGGATGTACGCGTCGGACGCCGAACTCACCGAACTGTGCCGGGTGGTGGCGGCGTACGACGGCTACTACTGCCCGCACCACCGCTCGTACGGGGCGGGCGCGCTCCAGGCGTACGAGGAGATGGTGGCGCTGACCCGGGACGCCGGCTGCGCCCTGCACCTGGCGCACGCCACGATGAACTTCGGCGTGAACAAGGGCAAGGCACCGGACCTGCTGGCCCTGCTGGACCGGGCCCTGGACGCCGGCTCCGACATCTCGCTCGACACCTACCCCTACCTCCCCGGCTGCACGACGCTCGCGGCGATGCTGCCGAGCTGGGCGACGGAGGGCGGCCCCGAGGCGACGCTCGCGCGGCTGCGGGACGACGTGACGGCGGAGAAGATCCGCCACGTCATGGAGGTCGACGGGGCGGACGGCTGCCATGGCGTGCCGATGGACTGGGCGACGATCGAGGTCTCCGGGGTGAGCGATCCCGGACTCGCGGGCTGCGTCGGCAGGACCATCGCGCGCAGCGCGGCCGAGCGCGGCGAGGAGCCCTTCGTGACGGCCCGGCGGCTGCTGATCGACGACCGGCTGGGGTCGACGATCCTGCAGCACGTCGGCCACGAGGAGAACGTCCGGGCGATCATGCGGCACCGGGTCCACACCGGCGGCAGCGACGGCATCCTGATGGGCTACAAGCCGCACCCGCGGGCGTACGGGACCTTCCCCGAATACCTGGGAAAGTACGTGCGCGAGCTGGGCATCCTGTCCCTGGAGGAGTGCGTCGCCCACCTCACCTCCCGCCCCGCCGCCCGGCTGCGGCTGCCCGACCGCGGCCTGGTCCGCGAGGGCTACCGCGCGGACCTGACGCTCTTCGACCCGGCGACGGTGGCGGCCGGCTCCACCTTCGACGCCCCCCGCGTCCTCCCGACGGGCATCCCGCACGTCCTCATCGACGGCCGCTTCGTCATCGAGGACGGGCGGCGCACGGATGTCCTGGCGGGCCGCTCGGTGCGGCGCGAACCGGCGCGGGCGCGGTGACGGGTGCTTTCAGCGGGACCGGCCGGTCCGCTCCCGGCTGAGCCGGTGCAGGAGGACCCGGACGTCCTCGAAGTCCGCGGTGATCGCCAGGGCGCCCACCGCCGACGCCCGCGAGCGCCCCGCGGGAGTGACCCGTCCGGTGAAGAAGACCACCTGCCCGGTGTACGTCCCGTCGGCGCTCAGCCGTTCGACGTAGTCGAACCCCGCGTTGGGGTTGTCACCCCGGGAGACGTTGGAGATGAGCAACGTCGGTTCACGGTCGGCGATCGCGCGGCTGGCGGACCTCTCGCCGAGGGCCGTCCGCACGATCGCTCCGAACCTGGTCAGCAGGTCCGTCCACTCGGCATTGCCCCGGGTGTTCTCGTCCAGCCAGAGGATGTCCATCCCCGCGAACGGGACGTCCGGCGGTGGCTCCCGCCGGGCCGCCGGCCACTGGGTGCCGGGTCCCTGCTGTGCAAGGATCCCGCTGCCCCAGACGGCGTGCAGCGGCGGGTACGACCCGGACGAATCGTCGTCGAACAGTGGCGGAGGTGGCTCGGAGACCCGGCCCGGAGTGCCCTGCCGCAACTGCCGCACCAGTTCCCTGGACTCCGGCAGCGCCATCAGCTCGCCGATCAGCGAGGTGAACGCCGGATCGGCGGCCAGCACCGGGAAGCCGACGGGCAGTTGCTGCTCCAGCTCGGACAGCAGGCCCGGCCTCCACTCCGTGCCGTCGGGCGGCAGCGGCCGCACGTCATGGGCGATGAGGAAGGGATTGAAGTCGGACCGGTCGTCGGCCGGGCCGCGCACCGCCCGCCGCAGCTCGCGGTACGTCCGGAATTCGCTGACCACGTCCCCGTCCGCACCCGCAGAAGGGGCCGTCATCATCCGGTAGAAGTCGGGATAGAAGTACTGGATGAGCAGCGTCCTGATCACGCCGCCCGGCCCGAAGTCCTGCCACATCGGGTTGAGGGTGGCTTCCAGGACGAAGCCGTTGACCAGCCGTTTGATGCGGCGCGGGTTGCGGGCCGAGCGTTCGATGAGGAGGTCGGTCAGGCCCGCGTCGAGGTAGCGGCTGATGCCGGCGGTCTCCGCGCACCAGCGGACGTACTCCTGGATCCCCTCGCTGTCCGTCACCGGGATGCGGTAACTGGTCTGGAAGATCTTTTCCATGAACGCGGCCGCGGCGGGCGACATGTCGCGCAGCAGTCCGTTCGGGGCCATCGCGGAGCGGTCGCAGCCGATGACGAAGGCGAGGCCCGGCACGTCCAGATAGATCTTGGCCGCCTCGCAGACGGCGAGGACGGTCTCCTCCGAGCAGCGGTCGAGGTCGTCGATGAAGACCACGAGCATCCGCTGGTCCTGGAGCCCGGGGCCGGCGTCCGCCCAGTCCCTGACGAGCTCTCCGATCACGTCGCGCATGTCGTTGCGGGTCTTCGCGTCGACGTTCATCGAGTTCCACAGCTCGTCGGTCATCGCGGCGATCCCCAGCGGGCCGGCGACGAGCAGGCTCAGCGCGCGCAGCACCCCGAGCAGCGAGCGGTGCCGGGTGATCCGGTGCAGGCCGCGGCGCAGCACCCGTTTGTCGAAGCCGGTGAGGACGGACTTGATCAGCCCTTCGAGGGCGTCGTCGCCGGTGGAGGTCCAGGCGTTGTACCAGACGGTCTGCACGCCGGGCGCCGCGCTCAGCCGGGCGTCGACCAGCCGCATCAGGCTGCTCTTGCCCATCCCCCAGCCGGCGTCGACCGCAAGGGTGAACGGTGTGGAGCCCCGTGAGGCGACGAGCAGTCCGGCCAGTTGTTCCGCGACGCGTCCCGCGCCCAGCAGATCGCGTCCGGTGGCGGACACCGGCTCGTCGTTGAGGAGGGAGTACGGCAGCCATGAGGAGTGCGGAGAGTAGGGCGACACCACCGTGCCAGTGTGGCAGGGCCGCCTCCGGCCGTCCCGACGTGGCGAAAAACACCGGGCGGGCAGCCCTACGCGCCCGTAAGGTGACGGGCATGCAGCAGGTGATCCAGTCCACGAAGCTCGCGAATGTCTGTTACGAGATCCGGGGCCCGGTCCTCGAAGAGGCGATGCGGCTCGAGGCGGCGGGCCACCGCATCCTCAAGCTCAACACCGGCAATCCGGCGCCCTTCGGTTTCGAGTGCCCGCCCGAAATCCTTGAGGACATGCTGCGCACCCTGGGCGACGCGCACGGCTACGGCGACGCGAAGGGCCTGCTCTCGGCGCGCCGGGCGGTGATGCAGCACTACCAGACGAAGGGCATCACGCTGGATGTCGACGACGTCTACCTCGGCAACGGCGTCTCCGAGCTCATCCAGATGTCGATGCAGGCACTGCTCGACGACGGTGACGAGGTGCTGGTCCCAGCGCCCGACTATCCGCTGTGGACGGCCTCGGTCTCGCTGGCCGGCGGCACCGCGGTGCACTACCGCTGCGACGAGCAGGCCGACTGGATGCCGGACCTCGCCGACATCGAGCGCAAGGTCACCGACCGCACCAAGGCCATCGTCATCATCAACCCGAACAACCCGACGGGTGCGGTGTACGACGACGAGATGCTCCGCGGCCTCACGGACATCGCCCGCCGCCACAAGCTGATCGTCTGCTCCGACGAGATCTACGACAAGATCCTGTACGACGGCGCCACCCACACCCCGACCTCGGCCATCGCCCCCGACCTGCTGACGCTGACGTTCAACGGGCTGTCGAAGGCGTACCGGGTGGCGGGGTACCGCAGCGGCTGGATGGCGGTGTGCGGTCCCAAGTCCCACGCCTCCAGCTACATCGAGGGTCTGACGATCCTGGCCAACATGCGGCTGTGCGCCAACATGCCCGCCCAGCACGCGATCGCCACCGCGCTCGGCGGCCATCAGTCGATCAACAGTCTGATCCTGCCCGGCGGCCGGCTGCTCGCGCAGCGCGACGCCGCCTACGACGCGCTCACCCAGATCCCGGGCGTCACCTGCGTGAAGCCGAAGGGGGCGCTCTACCTCTTCCCCCGGCTCGACCCGAACGTCTACAAGATCAAGGACGACCGGCAGATGGTCCTCGATCTGCTGCGCGCCGAGAAGATCATGGTCGTGCACGGCACCGGCTTCAACTGGCACGAGCCGGACCACTTCCGCATCGTGACCCTGCCGTACGCCGACGACCTGACGGAGGCGTGCGCGCGCATCGCCCGCTTCCTGGACGGCTACAGCCAGCCGTGACGCTCGCGCTGGCGGCAAGCCGGAAACGACCCGGGGGCCCGGTCACGACGTGAGTCGTGACCGGGCCCCCGGTCGTGAGGGTTGGCGTCGGTCCGCCTGACAGACGTTCTTGGTCGGGGTGCCTGCCGGGCGGCCGAGCCGCGCCATCGGGCGGCCCGCCCGCATCGCACATGCGGACGGGCTGCCCGAGTTCTCGTGGAGCCGACTGTCAGGTCAGCCGAGGCGGGCGACCAGCGCGCGGTATTCGTCCCACAGTTCCTTCGGCGTGTGGTCGCCGAAGGTCTCCAGGTGGGCGGGGATCAGACCGGCCTCGTCGCGCCAGACGTCGAGGTCGACGGAGAGCAGCAGGTCCAGGTCCTCCTGCGAGATGTCGAGCCCCTCGGTGTCGAGGGCGCCCGCGGCCGGGAGGATGCCGATGGGCGTCTCGACGCCCTCGCCCTCGCCGTTGAGGCGCTCGACGATCCACTTCAGGACCCGGCTGTTCTCGCCGAAGCCCGGCCACACGAAGCGGCCGCCGGCGTCCTTGCGGAACCAGTTGACGTAGTAGATCTTCGGCAGCTTGGCGGCGTCGGCCTGCTGGCCGATCTTGATCCAGTGGCCGAAGTAGTCGCCCATGTTGTAGCCGCAGAACGGCAGCATGGCGAACGGGTCGCGGCGCAGCTCGCCGACCTTGCCCTCAGCGGCGGCGGTCTTCTCCGAGGCGATGTTGGAGCCGATGAAGACGCCGTGCTGCCAGTCGAAGGACTCCGTGACGAGCGGCACCGCGCTGGCGCGGCGGCCGCCGAAGAGGATCGCGGAGATCGGGACGCCCTTGGGGTCCTCCCACTCGGGCGCGATGGTCGGGCACTGCGAGGCCGGGACGGCGAACCGGGCGTTGGGGTGCGCGGCCGGGGTGCCGGACTCCGGCGTCCAGTCGTTGCCCTTCCAGTCGATGAGATGGGCCGGCGGCTCGTCCGTCATGCCCTCCCACCAGACGTCGCCGTCGTCGGTCAGGGCGACGTTGGTGAAGACCGTGTTGGCGTACATGGTCTTCATGGCGTTGGCGTTGGTGTCGTCGCCGGTGCCGGGCGCGACGCCGAAGAAGCCGGCCTCGGGGTTGATCGCGTAGAGCTGGCCGTCCTCGCCGAAGCGCATCCAGGCGATGTCGTCACCGACGGTCTCGACGGTCCAGCCGGGGATGGTCGGCTGCAGCATCGCGAGGTTGGTCTTGCCGCAGGCGGAGGGGAACGCGGCCGCGATGTACTTGGCCTCGCCGGTCGGCGGGGTCAGCTTGAGGATCAGCATGTGCTCGGCGAGCCAGCCCTCGTCGCGGGCCATGACGGAGGCGATCCGCAGCGCGTAGCACTTCTTGCCGAGCAGGGCGTTGCCGCCGTAGCCGGAGCCGTAGGACCAGATCTCGCGGGTCTCGGGGAAGTGCGAGATGTACTTGGTGGTGCTGCACGGCCACGGCACGTCGGCCTGGCCCTCGGCGAGCGGCGCGCCGACGGAGTGCACGGCCTTGACGAAGAAGCCGTCCTCGCCGAGGTCGTCCAGGACGGCCTTGCCCATGCGGGTCATGGTGCGCATGGCGACGGCGACGTACGCGGAGTCGGTGATCTCGACGCCGTTGGCGGAGAGCGGGGAGCCGACCGGGCCCATGCAGAACGGGACGACGTACATGGTGCGGCCGCGCATGGAGCCGCGGAACAGGCCCTGCTCGCCCGAGAAGATCTCGTGCATCTCCGCGGGGGCTTTCCAGCGGTTGGTCGGGCCGGCGTCCTGCTCACGCTCGGAGCAGATGAACGTACGGTCCTCGACCCGGGCCACGTCGGTGGGGTCGGAGGCGGCGTAGTAGGAGTTCGGGCGCTTGTTGGGGTCGAGCTGCTTGAAGGTGCCGTTCGCCACGAGGTCGTCACAGAGGCGCTGGTACTCGGCCTCCGAGCCGTCGCACCACACGATCTCGTCCGGCTGGGTGATTTCGGCGATCTCGCCGACCCAGGCGATCAGGTCCTTGTGATTGGTGGGAGCCGCAATTTCGCGCGCCACGATCGCTCCGTCCCGCCGAATTTGCACAGATTCGGCGTCAGATTTGAGGGTTTTGCGGACTCTAGTCCTGCTGTCCGCATGGTGGAACTACCTCGGCCCCTTGGGGGCTGCGACCCGGACGCCACGTGGCCGCTCATCCGGTGCCGACCTCACTCATATGAGTGTCGGGGGAGAAAACCCGATCTGTCCAGGGCGCGAAGGGTGAGCATCGCCACTTCCACCTGCCATATCTACGGTGCCGTAACCTACGGTCCCGTAGGTAGCATTGACGCTATGGACCCCGTCGAGGAGACTTCCGCTGTGTCTCAAGCCGTAGAAGAGCTCGACCCGCCCACCCTCTTGAAGCCGTTGCTCAGAGGGTGGATTCATGCCGGTATGTTCCCTGCGGTGCTGATCGCGGGAGTGGTGCTGACCGCCTTCGCAGAGAGCACCCGGGGCCGCATCGCCTGCGCCGTGTTCACCGTGACCGCCTGCGCGCTGTTCGGCGTGAGCGGCCTCTACCATCGCGGAAACTGGGGCCCGAGAGGTGAGGCGATCCTGCGTCGCCTGGACCACTCCAACATCTTCCTGATCATCGCGGGCAGCTACACACCCCTCGCGATCCTGCTGCTCCCGTCGAACAAGGCGACCCCGCTGCTGTGGTTCGTCTGGGCGGGCGCGCTCGCCGGCATCGCCTTCCGCGTCTTCTGGGTCGGCGCGCCGCGCTGGCTCTACACCCCCTGCTACATCGCGCTCGGCTGGGCGGCCGTCTTCTTCCTCCCGGACTTCCTGCGCACCGGCGGTATCGCGGTGCTGGTCCTGGTGGTCGTCGGCGGACTGCTGTACAGCGCGGGCGGCGTCATCTACGGCCTCAAGCGGCCCAATCCGTCACCTCGCTGGTTCGGCTTCCACGAGGTGTTCCACTCCCTGACGCTGGCGGCCTTCGTCATCCACTACGTCGGGATCTCGCTGGTCGCGTACCAGCACGCGTAATCGGGGCGGGGCCTGGACTCCGGCTCATGCCCCGCTCAAGGCACCGCCCAACGGCCCGCCCCAGACTCACGTCAGGCGCCCGCGACCGATCCGGTCGCGGGCGCCTTTGCGTACCCGGTTCCGCGTAGCCGGCTCCACGTACCCGGCTCCGCGCCCCGGTGCACGGTGGCGCGCACATCTGAATATTGACAGGCCCCATCTTTTGCGAGTTACTGTCACTTGATAGCAACTCTTAAAGATTTGACGGAGGAGTGTCATGACCGCACAGCTCGACCCCCGGCGCTGGTGGGCGCTCGGCGCCATGGTCGCGAGCATGCTCGTGCTCGGCTTCGACATGACGATCCTGAACGTGGCGCTGCCGACGATGGCCGGCCAGCTCGGCGCCACCACCGGCGAGCAGCAGTGGATGGCGGACGCCTACGTCGTCGTCTTCGCCGCCCTGATGCTCCCCGCCGGACTGCTCGGCGACCGCTTCGGCCGCCGCAGGATGCTGGTGACGGGCCTCGGGATCTTCCTCGTCGGCTCGCTCGTCGGCTCGCTGGCCACCAGTGTCGAACCGGTCATCGCCGCCCGCGCGGTCATGGGCATCGGCGGCGCGCTGGTGATGCCGCTCGCCCTCGCCGTACTGCCGTCGCTCTTCGCGCCCGAGGAGCGCACCAAGGCGGTCGGCATCGTCACCGCCGCCTCCGCGCTCGGGATGCCGCTCGGCCCGATCATCGGCGGCTTCCTGCTCAACCACTTCTGGTGGGGCTCGGTCTTCCTGATCAACGTGCCGATGGCCGCCCTCGGGATCATCGCCTGCGTCTTCCTGCTGCCCGAGACCAGCGACCCGGCGTCGCCCCGGGTCGACGCGGTCTCCACCGCGCTCACCGCGGCCGGTCTGGGCGCACTGATCTACGGGATCATCGAGGCGCCCGCCCGCGGCTGGTCCGACCCGGTCGTGGTGGGGATGCTGGCCGGGGCCGCCGTGCTGATCGCGGCCCTCGTCCTGCGCGAACGCCGGATGGTCCGGCCCATGCTGGACATGACGCTGCTCGGCCACCGCCCGTTCCTGCTCAACACGCTCGCCGCGACCCTCGGCATGTTCATCTTCTCCGGGCTGATGTTCGTCCTCCCGCCGTATCTGACGGCGGTGCTCGGCAACGACGCCTTCGGCACCGGCCTGCGGCTGCTGCCGATGATGGGCGGCGTGATGTTCGCCGCCAAGGGCAGCGCCCCCCTCATCCAGCGGTTCGGGGCCCGCGCGGTGATCAGCGGCGGCCTGGTGGTGCTCGCCTTCGCGGCGTTCCTCGGCAGCCGCACCACGGTCGACACCGGCTACGGCTTCACCGCACTGTGGCTGTCCATCGTGGGATTCGGCTTCGGCTTCGCGGTGGTCCCCGCCATGACGGCGGCGCTCAGCGCACTCCCCGCGGACCGGGCGGGCAGCGGCTCGGGACTGCTGAGCACCGTCCGGCAGGTGGGCGCCGCGATCGGGATCGCGCTGCTCGGCTCGCTGCTGGTCGGCGCCTACGCCGACCGGCTGCCGGCCGGGGCGCCGCACGCCGCCGCCGACTCCGTGGTCGCGGCCCACGTGGTGGCCGGCAAGCTCGGCGACACCCGCCTCGCGGCCGCGGCGGACGCCGCGTACGTGCACGGCATGACGACGGTGCTGCTGGTCTGCGGCCTCACCGCCCTCGTGGCGGCGCTGCTCACCGCGACGCTGCTCCCCAGGACCGGTGCCGACGCTGGTGCCGACGCCGGGTCCGGTGCCGGAACGGAAGGCGCGGCGGGTGCCGAGACGGTTACCGAGGCCGGTACCGGGGCGGGCGCCAAGGCCGGAAACGCATCCGGGGCCGTACCGCCGGTGGCCGCACTGCCGGCCGATGCCGGACAATGACCGGCATGTCCGCACGTACGACGGCCGCCACGACCACCGCCCCCGCCGGCACGCTCTCCGGCGCTACCGCCGGCACGCCGAAGATCGGCCTGCGGGAGCGGAAGAAGATCCAGACCCGCCAGGCGATCCGCCGGGCCGCGTACCGGCTCTTCGACGAGCAGGGCTACGACGCCACGCCCGTCGACCGGATCGCCGAGGCCGCCGACGTCTCCCCCAGCACCGTCTTCCGGTACTTCCCCACCAAGGAGGACATCGTCCTCACGGACGAGTACGACCCGCTCATCGAGGCGGCGATCCGGGCCCGCCCGGCCGACGAGTCCCCGCTCCAGGCGATCCGGTACGCCTTCGTGGAATCGCTCCGCGCCATCTGCGAGGACCCGCAGGAGCGCGCGGACCTCAGCGCGCGGGCCAAGCTGCTGCGGGACGTGCCGGCCGTCCGCGCCCGCTCGATGGAGAGCATGTCGGCGACCGGCCGGATCCTCGCCGGCGTCCTCGCCGAGCGCACCGGCCGCCCGGTGGACGACCTGGAACTGCGGATCTTCACCGGGGCGGTGCTCGGCGCCTTCCAGGAGGCCACCATGCACTGGGGCGAGCACGACCAGCAGGGTGAACTCCTGGACGTCGTCGAACGCACCCTGGACGTGCTGGAACGCGGCCTCACCCTCTAGGGACCCTCTAGGGCCGGTCCGGCCGATCATGAACGGCCGGACCGGCCCCAGGCGGTTTCACGCTCCGGCGGTGTTCCCCACCGACGCGGCCAGTGCGGCCGGATCGGTGGTCGGCGCGTCGCACACGAAGTGCCGGCAGACGTAGGCGGCCGGGCGGTCCCCGACCAGCGGCCGCTCGTGCAGCAGGGGGAACTCGTCGCTGCCGGGCGCACCGGGCGCCACCACGGCGCCGGGGGCGGTCGCCAGCAGCGCCGTCCGGTGCAGGGCGGCGGTGGCCGGATCGTCGGCCGCTCCGACCACGGCGATCTCGCGGGGGCCGTCCAGGGCCGCCTCGGCGACGGCGAGCCCCCAGCCGATGAAGCGCGGTGCCCGCGGCGCCAGCGCCCCCACGACGCCCAGGGCGCGCTCCGCCGCTTCGCGGTGGGCGCTCGACCCGGTGTGGGCGGCGTAGGACAGCAGTGCCCCGGCGGCGGCCGTCCAGCCGGACGGGGTGGCGTTGTCGGTCGGGTCCTGCGGACGGCGGATGAGCGTCTCGGCGTCGTCGGCGGTGTCGTAGAGCGTGCCGTCGGGGGCGGCGAAGTGGTGCAGCACCGAGTCGAGGAACAGCCCGGCGAAGTCCAGCCAGACGCCCTCGGCGGTGACCGCGGCGAGCGCGAGGAAGCCCTCGGCGACGTCCGCGTAGTCCTCCAGCACCCCGGAGTTGTCACCCGCGACGCCGTCGCGTGAAGTGCGGGCGAGCCGGCCGGAGTTGTCCATGTGGACCCGCACCAGCACATCGGCCGCGTCCAGGGCGGCCCTGACCAGGTCCGGGCGGTCGAAGTACGCGCCGGTCTCGGCGAGCGCCGCGATGGCCAGGCCGTTCCAGGCGGCGACGACCTTGTCGTCCCGGCCGGGCCGCGGCCGCTCCTCGCGCGCCGCCAGCAGCCGCTCGCGGACTGACGCGACGCGGTCCGCGTCGCCGGGCGCGCCGTCCGCCGCCAGCTGCAGCACGGAGGCGCCC
The DNA here is from genome assembly GCF_023701715.1 of Streptomyces sp. RKAG337. Classification (NCBI taxonomy): domain Bacteria; kingdom Bacillati; phylum Actinomycetota; class Actinomycetes; order Kitasatosporales; family Streptomycetaceae; genus Streptomyces; species Streptomyces sp. RKAG337. Next base: position 2,698,143 of record NZ_JAJOZA010000001.1, read on the forward strand.
TCCTCGAAGGTGCCCTCCGGCGTCACGCCGAAGTGCGCGGCCGCGAACGCCGCGTCCTGCTCGCCGAGCGCCTCGCGCAGTTCCGCGGGCGTCCAGGCGTAGAACGCCCCCTCGGCGTGACTTCCATCGGCGCGATCACTGTCGGCGTCGAGCGCGGACGCGAACCCGCCCTCGTGCGTGCGCAGTTCGCGCACCATGAAGTCGGCGGTCTCCAGCGCGACGCGGCGCGCGAGCTCCGAGCCGGTGGAGCGCCACAGGTGCGCGTAGACGCGGCACAGCAGCGCGTTGTCGTAGAGCATCTTCTCGAAGTGCGGCACGGTCCAGGTGCGGTCGACCGCGTACCGGGCGAAGCCGCCGCCCAGCTGGTCGTAGATGCCGCCGCGGGCCATCGCCTCGCAACTGTCGGCCGCCATCCGCAGGGCGTCCTCGGAGCCGGTGCGGGCGTGGTGGCGGAGCAGGAACTCCACGGCCATGGAAGCCGGGAACTTCGGCGCCCCGCCGAAGCCGCCGTTGTCGGCGTCGTACTCCCGGACCAGGCCGGCCAGCGCGGCGTCCAGCTCCTTCGCGCCGGGCGTCACCGACGCCCCGTAGGCGCTCTGCCGCTCGCCGAGGTCCTTGACGATCCGCGCGGCGACCTCGTCCACCTCGTCCCGGCGGTCCCGCCAGGCCGCCTGAACGCCCTCCAGCACCTGCTGGAACGAGGCCATGCCGTGGCGCGGCTCGGGCGGGAAGTACGTGCCGAAGTAGAACGGCTCGGCGTCCGGGGTCAGGAACACCGTCATGGGCCAGCCGCCCTGCCCGGTCGCCGCCTGCACCGCCTCCATGTAGACGGCGTCGACGTCCGGCCGCTCCTCGCGGTCCACCTTCACCGGCACGAAGTGCTCGTTGAGGTACGCCGCGACCGTCTCGTCCTCGAACGATTCGTGCGCCATCACATGACACCAGTGGCAACTGCTGTAACCGACGCTGAGCAGCAGCGGTACCCCCCGCTCGCGGGCCTCGGCGAACGCCTCCGCGCCCCACGGCCACCAGTCCACAGGGTTGTCGGCGTGCTGCAGGAGGTAGGGAGAGGTGGAACGGCTGAGTCGATTGGCCATGTACCCACCCTCACACACGGTGTCGCTCCGCGACGTGTACGGCAGGACACTTGGGGCGGGCGGGCGACCGAGGGGGAGCTACGTTGAGAGAAGCGCCAGAGCCGGCGAAGCCGTCCGGGAGGGACCGGGCGGAGGTCGAGAGCCGGCTGAAGCTGGCCGTGGTCGAGGAGGCGCGCGGCAGTACGGCGGCGGACGCGGAGCGGCTGCTGCAGCGGGCGCTGGCCTCGCTGGACGAGATCATGGCGCAGGCGGCCGGGGAGTACACGCTGTATCTGCGTGCCGCCGGCGGCGGGCCCGCCGGCCGGCCGGGGTCCGCCGGGCGGTTCTCCCGCGAGACGGTGACCACCGCCGCGATCACCGCGGGCGCGGTCGGGGTGACGGCGTTCGCGGTGGACGTGATCGGCCAGAACCTGTCGGCCGGGGCGTCCCTCACCACCGGGCTGGCCGCCGGGGCGGTCGGAGCGGTGGCCGTCGGGCTCCGGGGCCCGGCCGCGCCCTCTCCCGACTCCCCCGCGGCGACCGACGACCCGGCCCCGTACCGGCTGCGCTGGCTCGACGCGGTGGAACAGCGCGGCATCCGGCCCTTCCTGGAGCAGCACCGGAGCCGGGCGACCGCCGAGTCCGCCGCCTCCCGGGCCGCCTCCCCCGCCGCGGCCAACGGCCGGCACCAGGTCCCGGCGCCGCGCCGCACCGACCGCAGCGCCGCCGCGCGGACCCGGGCCGTGCTGGAGCAGTCGTTCGGCCAGCTGCCGTCCGCTGACGGGCCGTTCGCCGGGCGCCGCAAGCAGGTCGCGCAGATCGCGCAGTGGGTGCACCAGGCGCGGGTGTCCACGGAGAGCAAGCCGACCGTCGTCGTCCTGCACGGACCGGCCGGCGCCGGGGCGACCACCCTCGCGGTGCGCGCCGCCCGCCAGCTGCGCGACCAGTTCCGCGGCTCGTGCGTGGTGGACCTGCGCGGCGGGGCCCTGGACGAACGCCCGCTGCCGACCCGGGACGCGCTGCTGCACCTGCTGAACCGGCTCGGCGCGCCCCGCGAGCAGCTGCTGTTCCGGGAGCGCCCCAACCATGAGCAGCATCTGCGGCGGCTCGCCGACCAGTACCAGAAGCATCTGACGGGTACGCCGGTGACGATCGTGCTCGACGACGCCTCGGACGCGGAACAGGTGCGGATGCTGGTCCCCGAGCGGTCCGAGGCGCTGGTGCTGGTCACCGCCCGCGAGCCGCTCTCCCTGGACCTGCCGAACGCGTGGGTGCACAGCCTGCCCGTCGGCCCGCTCGGCGCCGCCGACACCCATGAGCTGCTGGGCGAGCTGGCCAGGACCGCGAAGGCGCCCGAGCCCACCTCGGTGGAGTCCGAGCGGCTGCGCGGCCTGTGCGACGGCCTGCCGATCGCGCTGCGGATAGCCGGCGCGGCGCTGCAGGACCACGGCACGGCCGCCGGGCTCGCCGCCGACCTGGAGGCGTACGGCCCGCAGGAGGCCGTCGAGCGGATCCTCGCGCTGCGCTACCACGACCAGCCCGAACCGTCCCGGCGGCTGCTGCGCCGGCTCGCGCTCGCCGGGCGGGCCAGCTTCGGCGCGGCGGCCGCCGCCGCGCTGCTGGCCACCGACGAGCAGGAGGCCGGCCGCAGGCTGGAGGAGCTGGCGCGGGCCGGACTGATCGAGCACATCCGCGGCAGCCGCTACCGGCCGCACGACCTCGTACGCCGCTTCGCGCACGCGCGGCTGCTCGACGAGGAGGACCCGGCCGAGCGCGCCGCGGCCCACGAGCGGCTGATCCGCAGCTACGCCGAGCTGGCCAACGCCGTGATCCGGCTCGTCGAGGGCAAGACGTCCACCCGGGCCGGGCGGTTCGGCGCGCACGGCTTCGCCTCGCTCGAAATGGCGCTGCGCTGGCTGGACGACGAATCGAGCTTCATCACCGCCGCGCTGCGGCACGCCGAGGGCGTGGACCGCACCGTCGTGCAGGCCCTGCTCGGCGCGCTGTGCGACTACTGCCTGCTGCGCGGCGACCTGTACCGGCTCGGGGAGATCAGCGAGCTGGCGCAGGCGTCCAAGGCCGCCCCGGACGAGGAGCAGAACATCCTGGTGCGGTCGGTGCAGTGGCGCACCGGCATCGCGGCCCGGCAGCTCGGCGAACTCGACAAGGCGCGTTCCACCCTCAGCTCCGTCGTCGACCTGTACTTCGAGGCGCAGCATCCGGCGGGCGCCGCCCGCGCGCTCGGCAGCCTCGGCATCACCCTGCACCACCAGGGCAGTCTGCGGGAGGCGGAGAGCAAGCTCCGCGAGGCCCTGGAGCTGCAGGCGGCGCCGGAGCTCGGCGAGGACCGGGCCTGGACGCTGCACGCGCTGGCGGCCGTGCTGCGCGACATGGGCCGGCTCGGCAAGGCGCTGCCGCTGCTCCTGGAATCCCTCGAACTGCACCGGCAGAACGAGAGCGTCAGCGGGCAGGCCTGGGCCCATCTCCAGCTCGGGCAGGTCCATCTGCGGCTCGGCGCGGTCGACGAGGGCGAGGCCGAGCTGCGCAGCGCCGGCCAGTGCTACGCGCTGACCCGCGACCCGCGCGGCGCCGCCTGGACCCGCACCCAGCTCGCCCGCGCCACCCTGCAGCGCGGCAACGCCCAGGAGGCCGCCCGCGAACTGGACGAGGCACTCGTCCGCCACCGGGCCTGCGAGGACGCCCGCGGCGAGGCCTGGACGCTGTACTACCTGGGGCACGCGCTGGAGGAGTCCGGCAACAGCGACCAGGCGCTGCGCACCCTGGAGCGGGCCCGTTCCATGTTCAGCCGGATGCGGGACGTGTACGGGCTGGCCTGCGCCCGCCACCACTCGGCCCGGGTCACCCGCGACCAGCGGGCCGTCCGCACCGGCAACCTCCGCAACAGCGGCTTCGCCCGTCAGCTGCTCCAGGACGCCCGGCAGGACTTCCGGCGGATCGGCGTCGAGCACGGCGAGGCCTGGTCCTGCGTGGAGCTCGCGGTGATCGACGCCGGGAACAACCGTTTCGTCGAAGCCCTGACGCTGCTGGACGAGGCCCGTGAGCTCTTCCACGACCTCGGCGACCGGCGCGGCCAGGACTGGGCGGTGTTCCTCCGCTGCACCGTCCAGCCCCTGCTGTCCGAGGACGGCGCCGGGCAGGCCGCCGACACGCTGCGCGCCCTGCTGGCCGCGCACTACCCGGGCCGGGACCCGGATCTGGAGGAGTACGCCGAGGCCTACTCCGTCCTGCTGGAGCGCGGTACGGCCGCCTCCGGCGGCAGCTGGGAGGCGTGGCGGCTGGGCATGATGCCGGGCCGCTCCGCGCGCATGGTCATGGACCTGCTGCCGGCGGCGCCCTGAGGGCGGCAGGCGGGAGCGGCAGGCCGGAGCGCCGGTCGGGCCGGTGTGCGGCCGGCCCGGCCGGCGCCCGGGCACGCTACGGAACCTGCTGGTCCGCGGACGCCTGGGCGCGCTACGGCGCCGGGTGTCCCGGGACGTCTGGGCGCGCTACGACGCCGGGTTGTCCTGGGACGCCTGGGCGGCCTGGGCCGCCTGCGCTTCCCGGTGCGCCCGCAGACCCCGCGACGGCTTCCGGGCCGCCCCCGCGGCGGGGTCCGGAGCCTCCTCGAAGTCGATCTTCTTGAACTGCTTGCCCATGTTCTTCATCAGCGCCCACAGCGACAGCGCGATCGCCGCGAAGATCACAAAGCCGATGAGACCGGGCGTCACCTTGTTGTTGTCCAGCTCCTGAGCGGCGAGCGGGACGTACTGGGTCAGTGCGTGGGAGGCAATCACGTACCCATTGTGCGCTAGGCGGTGCGGATGCCCGCGAAGAGGTCGTCCTCGGGCAGCGAGGTGTCCACGAGCGACTTGGCGAGCTCGTAGTCCTCGGTCGGCCAGACCTCCTGCTGGATCTCCATGGGGACGTGGAACCAGGCGCCGTCCGGGTCGATCTGGGTGGCGTGCGCGAGCAGCGCCTTGTCACGGATCTCGAAGAAGTCGGCGCAGGGCACGTGGGTGCTGATCTGCCGCTCGGGGCGGTCGAACTGCTTCCAGCGCTCCAGCCACTCGGCGTACGGCGACTCCAGGCCGCGGGAGAGCAGCGCCTCGTGCATGGCGACGGTGCGCGCCTTGTTGAAGCCCTGGTTGTAGTAGAGCTTCTGCGGCGTCCACGGCTCGCCGGCCTCGGGGTAGCGCTCCGGGTCGCCGGCCGCCTCGAAGGCGATCATGGAGATCTTGTGGGTCATGATGTGGTCGGGGTGCGGGTAACCGCCGTTCTCGTCGTAGGTGGTGATCACCTGCGGCTTGAACTCGCGGATCAGCTTCACCAGGGCGCCGGCGGCCTCCTCGACGTCCTGCACGGCGAAACAGCCGTCGGGCAGCGGCGGCAGCGGGTCGCCCTCGGGAAGACCGGAGTCGACGAAGCCGAGCCAGGACTGCTTGACGCCCAGGATCTCGCGGGCCTCGTCCATCTCCTTGGCGCGGACCTCGTGGATGTGCTCCTCGATATAAGGGTCACCCTGGAGCTTGGGGTTGAGCACCGAGCCGCGTTCTCCGCCGGTGCAGGTGGCGACCAGTACGTCCACCCCCTCGGACACGTACTTGGCCATGGTGGCCGCGCCCTTGCTCGACTCGTCGTCAGGGTGGGCGTGGACGGCCATCAGTCGCAGCTGCTCAGTCAAGGCTGGATCCTCTAGTCATCGGTAGTAGCCCCCTCGTTCCATGTAAAGGGCGCCTCCTATAGTGACCGAAGCGAGGGGGCAATTAATTCCATGGCCCCCACCGGAAGGAACGATCATGGCTGCGGTGCGCGAGAGGCTGCCCGAAGGGCGCTACGGACGCGGCGCCGATGCGCGGGCCGACCGGCGACTGAAGATCATCGGTGTGGTGCTGGGCGTGCTGGCACTGGGCGGGGTCGGCTGGTTCGGCTGGCATTCGGTCGCGGGCACGGACGTGAGCGGCGAGGTCATCAAGTCCCGGGCCGTCTCGGACCAGGCCGTGGAAATCCATCTGGAGGTCCGCAAGGACGCCGGAACGGTCGCCGTGTGCACGCTGCGCTCGGTCGACAAGGACCACACTGAGGTGGGACGCATGGACGTGACCATGCGCGACCACAAGAAGCAGGTCGACACCGTGGTCACCATGCGGACCACGCACCGCGGGGAGACCGCTGAGCTGCTCGGCTGCAAGCCGGCGGACCAGGGCTGACCTGCTACGACGACACACTGACGATTTCCCGCTCCCGTGCGGGTGCCGGAATTGTTAGGCTCCAGGTTTCGCCCGGCCACGCGATGGCAAGGCACTTTGACGCAGTCCCATGTACCTACGAGGAGCACCAGTGACCCAGACCAGCGAGAGCGTCACCTGGCTGACCCAGGAGGCGTACGACCAGCTGAAGGCCGAGCTGGAGTACCTGTCGGGTCCGGCACGCGCTCTGATCATCGCCAAGATCGAGGAAGCCCGCCAGGAGGGCGACCTCAAGGAGAACGCCGGCTACCACGCGGCGCGCGAGGATCAGGGCAAGCAGGAGCTGCGGGTCCGCCAGCTGACCCAGCTGCTGGAGCGTGCCAAGGTCGGCGAGGCGCCGGCCGACACCGGCGTGGTCGCGCCCGGCATGGTCGTCACGATCGCCTTCGACGGCGACCCGGACGACACCATGACCTTCCTGGTGGGCTCGCGTGAGTACGTGAGCGACACCCTGGAGACGTACTCGCCGCAGTCCCCGCTGGGCAAGGGCGTGAGCGGCAAGAAGGCCGGCGAGGACGCCGTCTACGAGCTGCCGAACGGCAAGAAGTCCTCCGTCAAGATCCTCTCGGTCAAGCCGCACCGGGGCTGACCTTCACGGACACACCTTCCGGGGACACAGCTTCCGGGACGACGCAGAACGGGCTCCCCGCCGTGGGTACGGCGGGGAGCCCGTTCTGCGTTGCGGGCCGGTCCGGTCAGGCGGTCGCGGAGCGGTACTTGCGCACCGCCAGGGTGCGGAACACCACGAGGATCAGGACGGACCAGAGCAGCGACGCCCACACGGCGTGCTGCATCGGCCAGGCGCTGGACGTCGAGACGCCCGGGTTGCCGAACAGCTCCCGGCAGGCCTGCACCGTGGCGCTGAACGGGTTCCATTCGGCGATATGGGCCAGCCAGGGCGTCATGTTGCCGGTGTCCGCGAAGGCGTTGGAAATGAACGTCACGGGGAACAGCCAGATCAGACCGCCGGAGGTGGCCGCCTCCGGGGTGCGGACCGACAGGCCGATCAGCGCGCCGATCCAGGAGAAGGCGTAACCCAGCAGGAGCAGCAGCCCGAAGGCGCCGAGCATCTTGGGGATGCCCTCATGGACGCGCCATCCGACGATCAGGGCGACGACGGCCAGCACGATGACGGTCAGCATCGTCTGCACCAGGTCGGCGAGGGTGCGTCCGGTGAGGACCGCGCCGCGCGACATGGGCAGCGACCGGAAGCGGTCGATGAGGCCCTTGTTCATGTCGTCGGCGATGCCCGCGCCGGCGCCGGCCGTGGCGAAGGTGACGGTCTGGGCGAAGATGCCCGCCATCAGGAATTCCTTGTACGTGGCGGGGTCGGTGCTGCCGCCGACCTTCATGGAGCCGCCGAACACGTAGGTGAACAGCACCACGAACATGATCGGCTGGATCAGCCCGAAAATGATCATCTCCGGGATGCGGGTCATCCGGATCAGATTGCGCTTGGCGATGACCAGCGAGTCCCGGACGGACTGCATGACCCCGCCGCCGGACCGGGGGGCCAGCGTGGTCGTGGGCTTCGCGTCGATGACGGCCATCACTTGGCCTCCTCTTCCGGTGCGGCGACCTCGGCCTCGTGGCCGGTCAGCGAGAGGAACACATCGTCCAGGGTCGGGCGGCGCAGCCCGATGTCGTCGATCTCGATGCCTTGGGCGTCGAGATCGCGGATGACCTCGGCGAGCAGCTTGGCACCGCCGTCGACCGGGACGGTGATCCGGCGGGTGTGGTCCTCGGTCTTGGTGTCGCCCTTGCCGAAGCCGCGCAGGATGCGCTCCGCGTCGGTGAGCCGGTCCCGCTCGTGGACGACGACCTCGACGCGTTCGCCGCCGGTCTGCGCCTTGAGCTGGTCGGAGGTGCCGCGGGCGATGACCTTGCCGTGGTCGATCACGCAGATGTCGTGCGCGAGCTGGTCGGCCTCTTCGAGGTACTGGGTGGTGAGCAGCAGGGTCGTGCCGCCGGCCACCAGGTCCTGGATGACCTCCCACATGACCTGCCGGTTGCGCGGGTCCAGGCCGGTCGTGGGCTCGTCCATGAACATCACGGGCGGCTTGACGACGAGCGCCGCGGCGAGGTCCAGCCGGCGGCGCATGCCGCCGGAGTACGTCTTGGTGGGCCGGTCGGCCGCGTCCGCGAGGTTGAAGCGGTCCAGCAGTTCGGCCGCGCGGAGCTTCGCGTCACGGCTCTTCATCTGGTAGAGCTGGCCGACCATCTGGAGGTTCTCACGGCCGGTCAGATACTCGTCGACCGCCGCGAACTGGCCGGACAGGCCGATGTGGCGGCGGACTTCGTTGGGGTGCTTGAGCACGTCGATACCGGCGACGACGGCTTTGCCGCTGTCCGGTCGCAGCAGGGTGGTGAGCACCCGGACGGCAGTGGTCTTGCCGGCGCCGTTCGGGCCCAGCAGTCCCAGAACCGTGCCTTCCGGGACGTCGAAATCCACTCCGTCCAAAGCCCGTACGTCGCCGAAGGTCTTGACCAGACCTTCCGCGTAGATCGCGCCTGGCATGTGACTACTCCCAATCCGGGGACAGATCTCCGGTGTCGATGATCGCGAGGTTCGCGGGCGGCCGCGACCTGTTTTCGGCCGGCGTCCAGGTCCGCACACAGGGAGTCCAAACGCGACACATCGCGAGCATGGCGCATGCGATATATCGCGTCAAGACCGAGGGTTGCCGAATCTTCGGGCACCGCGGCCCGGAGCGGACGTCAGATGACCAGGTAGCCGGCGGCCAGCAGCGCGGCCTCGACCGCCTCGCAGTGCTCCGGCCCCTTGGTCTCCAGGTGCAGCTCGACCTCCGCCTCCGTGAGTCCGAGCCGCGGATCGGTCCGTACGTGGCTCACATCGAGGACGTTAGCGTCCGCCTCTGACAACACCCCCAGGAGCGTCGCCAGCGCACCCGGCCGGTCCGTCACCCGCAGCCGCAGCGACAGATAGCGACCCGCCGCGGCCATCCCGTGCCGGAGGATCCGCTGCATCAGCAGCGGGTCCACGTTCCCGCCGGACAGCACCGCGACCACCGGGCCCTCGAAGGAGTCCGGATCGGACAGCAGCGCCGCCACCGGGCTCGCCCCGGCCGGTTCCACGACCATCTTCGCCCGCTCCAGGCACAGCAGCAGCGCGCTGGAAAGGGCGTCCTCGGAAACGGTACGGACCTCGTCGACCAGTTCGCGAATGATGGTGAACGGGATGTCGCCGGGCCGGCCGACCATGATCCCGTCGGCCATCGTCGCCACCGCGCCCAGCGCCACCGGCTCGCCCGCCGCCAGCGAGGGCGGGTACGCCGCCGCGCCCGCCGCCTGCACACCGATCACCTTCACGTCCGGACGCAGCGCCTTCACCGCCAGCGCGACACCCGCGGCGAACCCGCCGCCGCCGATGCCGACCACGATCGTCCGCACCTCGGGGCACTGCTCCAGGATCTCCAGACCCACCGTGCCCTGGCCCGCGATGATGTCCGGGTGGTCGAAGGGGTGGATGAAGACGGCGCCGGTCTCCTCCGCGTACGCCTTGGCGGCGCGCAGCGTCTCGTCCACCACCTGTCCGTGCATCCGCACCTCGGCCCCGTAGTCGCGGGTCGCCGCGATCTTCGGCAGCGGTGCGCCCACCGGCATGAAGACCGTGGACCGCACACCGAGCAGTGACGCGGCCAGCGCGACGCCCTGCGCATGGTTGCCGGCGCTCGCGGCGACGACCCCGGCGGATCGTTCCTCCTGCGTCAGGCCGGCGATCCGCACATACGCGCCGCGCACCTTGAACGAGCCGGTGCGCTGCAGGTTCTCGCACTTCAGATGGACCGGGGAGCCGATCAGACCGGTCAGGTACCGGCTGCCCTCCATCGGGGTCACCCGCGCCACCCCGGACAGCATCTTGTGCGCCCCGCGCACGTCGTCGAGCGTGATCGGGTGGTGTACCGCGGGCGCCGCTCTGTCCATGCGCCCAGTCTCCCAGTTCCGGTCCCGTGTCACCGCCGGAGCACGGTTTGTGCGGGATGGGTCTCATGGTGACCCTCTCCGCGTACTCTTCTCCCAACCTCCGCAGGACCGACAGAACGCGAGCTTCCGGCCATGCCCAATCCATCGGAGTCGCCCTCCTCTCCCCCCCTCGACGAGGCGGGGCCCACCGAACTCTTCGAGCGGCTCCAGCACCAGGTCGCTCTCTTCGCCCGGCGCGCGGAGCAGACCCGCCTCGGCGGTGTGGGCAAGGCCCGCAACTCCATGGACCGGGCCGCGTACCTGCTGCTCAACCGGCTCGACCGCGAAGGCCCGATGGGCGTCAAGGCACTCGCGGAGGGCATGGGCATCGACTCCTCCACCGTCACCCGCCAGGTCGCGCCGCTCGTCGACACCGGCCTCGTCAAGCGCACCTCGCACCCCGAGGACGGCCGTGCCGTCGTGCTCGCCCTCTCGCCGCGCGGCCTCGGCCGGCTGGAAGAGGTCCGCAGCTCGCGCAAGCAGCTGATGGCCCAGGTCACCGAGGGATGGAGCGAGAACGAACGGGAGATGTTCTGCGATCTGCTCGGGCGCTTCAACCTGGCGCTGTCCGAGTGGCACGCGACGACGGTGCAGGCCGGACCGGCCGACGAGTAGGTCCCGCACGGCCGCCGGCAGCTCCCCGCCCGGCACCTCGCCCGTCCCGCTCGGCGCATGATCCGGCCCCGCTCGGCGCTTGATCCGGTCCTGCCCGGCCACCGCGCGCACCCCGCACCCGCAGAACCCTTGACCTGAACCGCCTGCTTGACGTCCACTGGCGGCGTGGGCACGCGCCGGGCGGCAGCGGAGTACCAACGGGACGTCGAGTTTCAGGCGTTCACCGCAGGAGCGGCAGGACGGCTCCTGCACGCCGCCACCCTGCTCACCGGCGACCCGGCCGCCGCCGAAAAGCTGCTGGGAACCGTCCTGTCGCACACGTACGCGAACTGGTTCCGGATGCGTTCCGAGGACCCGTACGACCAGGCCCGCACCGAGCTCGTACGGCGCTTCGCGTACCGGCCGTGGTGGCGCCGGCCGCATGGTGGAGCGCTGGACCGGCTCACCGCCCAGGAGCGGCTGGTGGTCGTTCTGCGGCTGTTCGAGGGCGTCGCCGAGGAACAGGCCGCCGCGCAGCTGGGACTGCCTGTGGAGCGCGTACGGGCCATCTGCAACCGTGCCACCGCCACCCTGCGCAGCCGCCCCGCGCCGGCTCCCGCCCGGTCGGTGACCGAGGCCCGTGCGGCGGCGGAGAAGGCCAGGCAACGGGCCGCGGCGAAGAACTCCCGCGAGAACCCGCCGGGGGGATCGGCGGGGGGTCCGCCGCGGGGATCGGCGGGGGGTCCGCCGCGGGGATCGGCGGGGGGATCGGCGTCCTCGCCCGGAGGTCCGTCGGACCCGTCCGGGGGTCCGTCGGACACCCCGGCCGAGAGCTCCTCCGCGGCCGACGAGATCCAGGGAGCGGCGTCATGATGCCCCCGGACCGCAAGGAGGAGGAGGTCCGCCGGGTCCTCGACACCCCGCACCCGTACGTCCCCGCCGACCTGGCGGAACGGGCCGCCGAGCGCGGCCGCCGCATACTGCGGCGGCGGCGCGTCGTGCACCAGCTGCTGTGGCTGCTGCTCGTCGCGGCGATCGTGACGGGTGTGGTGTTCGCGGTGCTGGAGTGGCCCGACCCGCAGCCGCTCGACACCACACCGCCGGTGGACACCTGGTAGCGGCTCAGCCGGCCACCAGGTGCCCACGGCGACGGATCACACGGATCGGACGGATCGGACGGATCAGCCGAGCGCCTGGGTCAGGTCGGCCAGCAGGTCGTCGACCGACTCGATGCCCACCGAGAGCCGTACGAGGTCCGCCGGGACCTCCAGCGCGGAGCCCACCACCGAGGCGTGCGTCATGCGGCCCGGGTGCTCGATCAGCGACTCGACGCCGCCGAGCGACTCACCCAGCGTGAACAGGCCCGCGCGGTTGCAGACCGCGACGGCCGCCTCCTCGCCGCCCTTCACCTGGAACGAGATCATGCCGCCGAACGCCTTCATCTGCTTCGCCGCGATCTCGTGCCCCGGGTGCTCGGCCAGCCCCGGGTAGAGCACCCGCGACACCTTCGGGTGCGACTGGAGCAGCTCCGCGATCCGGGTGGCGTTGGCGCTGTGCCGGTCCATGCGCACCGCCAGCGTCTTGATGCCGCGCATGACGAGCCAGGCGTCGAACGGCCCGGCGATCGCGCCCATCGCGTTCTGGTGGTACGCCAGCTCGTCGCCGAGCGCCGCGTCACCGGTGATCAGCGCGCCGCCGACGACGTCGGAGTGCCCGCCCATGTACTTCGTCGTCGAGTGCAGGACAACATCGGCGCCGAGCGCGAGCGGCTGCTGCAGGTACGGGCTCGCGAACGTGTTGTCCACCACCAGCCGCACGCCGGTGCCGGCGCCGCGGGCGATCTCCGCCAGCGCCGCGATGTCCGTGATGCCGAGCAGCGGGTTCGACGGGGTCTCGACCCAGATCGCCTTGGTGTTCGGCCGCAGCTGCGCCCGCACGGCCGCCGGGTCGGACGTGTCGGCCACCGACCACTGGACACCCCAGCGCTCGACGACCTTGGCGAACAGGCGGAACGTGCCGCCGTACGCGTCGTTCGGGATCACCACGTGGTCGCCGGGCGACAGGATGGTGCGCAGCAGGCAGTCCTCCGCCGCCAGCCCGGACGCGAAGGCCAGCCCGCGCCGGCCGCCTTCCAGCGCCGCGAGGTTCTCCTCCAGCGCGGATCTGGTCGGGTTGGCGGAGCGGCTGTACTCGTAGCCGCCGCGCAGCCCGCCCACTCCGTCCTGCTTGTACGTCGACACCTGGTAGATCGGCGTCACCACGGCGCCGGTCTGCGCGTCGGCCGCCTGACCGGCGTGGATCGCGAGGGTTTCGAAATTCTGGTGCTGCTGGTCGTGGTCGCTCATTCCGCCGAGGGTAGTCGCCCGGACCGGCGATCCACCTGCCGTACCCGGCAGCGGCGAGGAATCCTGCGGCCCGCTCAGGCGTTCCCTGATAGCGAGCCGACCCCGGAGGAGTAACCCCCCATGTTCCTGAACCGTCACAAGAATCACCTGCCCTCCGCCGACGAGGCCCTCAGGGGCCGCACGGAGCCGGAATTCGACGTGCCCGCGCGGCACACCGTGCTGGGCAAGCAGCTGACCGGCCCGTATCCCGCCGATCTGGCGGTCGTGGACTTCGGGATGGGCTGTTTCTGGGGCGCCGAGCGCAAGTTCTGGCAAACCCCGGGCGTCTGGACCACCCTCGTCGGCTACCAGGGCGGCCACACCCCGAACCCCACGTACGACGAGGTCTGCAGCGGTCTCACCGCCCACACCGAGGCCGTCCGGGTCGTCTACGACCCCGCGCTGGTGTCCTTCGCCGAGCTGCTGAAGGTCTTCTGGGAGTCCCACAACCCCACCCAGGGCAACCGCCAGGGCAACGACTCCGGCACCCAGTACCGCTCCGCGGTCTACACCCACTCCCCGGACCAGCTCACCGGCGCCCAGGCCTCCCGCGACGCCTACCAGCAGATCCTCACCAAGGCCGGCTACGGCGACATCACCACCGAGATCCTCCCGGCCGGCCCCTTCTACCCCGCCGAGCCGTACCACCAGCAGTACCTCGACAAGAACCCCGACGGCTACTGCGGCATCGGCGGCACCGGCGTCGACCTGGACTCCCCCTCAGAAACCAACTGGGGCCGCTCCTGCCCGACGGGCATCGCCCCGGCCGGCGGCTGACTCCGGGCCTCGTCAGTCCGCGATGCCCAGATCGGCGCGCATCAGGTGCTGGAGTTCGGTGAGCTTGGGTTCCGCCGTGCGCAGGTGGTCGAGGGCCGACTCGGCGGTCTCGCCCGGTGCTGCCATGCCGCGGTCGAGGCGTTTGGCCGCGGCATCGGCCTGTGCGAGCACCGCGTTGAGCTCTCGGGAGGCCGCGAGTACGCGTTGCGGGACGATCATCTGGGCCTCGGCGTAACGGTCCCGGTAGTCGCGGCGGGTCTCCTCGACGAGGGTGCGCTCCTCCTGGGTGTAGACGCCGTCGCGGATCCGGTGCAGGGCGTCCTTGAGCAGGGTGTGGAACTGCCGGGACGCACGGTTCATCGCGGTGTACGCGTCGCGCCGCTCCTCGAAACCGCGGCGCCTTTCGGCGGCCGCCGCGTCCTCGGCCCGCTGGCGAGCGGCGGAGCGCTGGGCGACCAATGGTGAGAGGAGCGTGCCCAGTACGCCCACGACGGCAGTGACCATTGCGGCTATCGCGACACCCATGGGTGGACCCTAGCGGGGTGGTGGGGCCGGGCCGTCCTGGGCCCGGCCCCACCACCCCGCCCGGCATCCGGCTATCTCGCCGGGACCCGTTCCGTCACCGTGACCTGGCCCTTGCGGATGGTGGCCAGGCGCGGGGCGCGTTTGGCGATGGCGGAGTCGTGGGTGACGAGGATGAAGGTCAGGCCGCGTTCTCTCCAGAGGCCTTCAAGGAGGCCCATGATGTCGTCGCGGGTGGCCTCGTCGAGGTTGCCGGTGGGCTCGTCGGCGAGGAGGACCTTGGGCTTCTTGACGAGGGCGCGGGCGATGGCGACGCGCTGCTGCTGACCGCCGGAGAGCTCGGAGGGCAGGTGGCTCAGGCGCTCTTCGAGGCCGACGGACTCCAGGGCCTCGACGGCGAGGCGGCGGCGTTCCGCGGGCTTGATACCCATGGGGACGAGGGCGGTCTCGACGTTCTCCTGGGCGGTGAGCGTCGGGATGAGGTTGAAGCTCTGGAAGATGAAGCCGATGTTCTCGGCGCGCATCCTGGTGAGCTTGGCCTCGCCGAGCCGGGCGAGGTCGACGCCGTCGAACTCCACGGAGCCCTCGGTCGGGCGGTCGAGGGCGCCGAGCATCTGCAGCAGGGTGGACTTGCCGCCGCCGGTGGGGCCCTGGATGACGAGCTGGTCGCCGTCCTCGATGGTGAGATCGACGCCCCGCAGGGCCTCGACGGTGTCCTTGCCGCGTCGGTAGCGCTTGGTGACGCCGGTCAGCTGGTACATGGTCAACTCCCTTGAGACTGAAGGTGGGTGGCTATTCGACGCGGCGCAGGGCGTCCGCCGGGCGGAGCCTGGAGGCGCGCCAGCCGCCGAAGGTGCCGGCGATGAGGCCGCCGGCGACGGCCAGGCCGACCGACAGGCCGATGGTGCCGAGGCTGACGGGAGCGGTCAGCGCGATGTCCAGCGCCTTCGTCGCGGCCTGCCGGCCGGGCCCGCCGCCGAAACCGCCACCACCACCGCCACCGCCGCCACCGGAGGCGACCGACGCGGTCAGCGTCGGGCTGATGGCGGTGATGAGGTACGCGCCGCCGAGGCCGAGCGCGATACCGAGGACGCCGCCGATGAGGCCGTTGACCAGGGCCTCGCCCATCACCTGACCGGTGACCCGGCGGCTCTTCCAGCCCAGCGCCTTGAGCGTGCCGAACTCCCGCACCCGCCGGCTGACGGCGGCGGAGGTGAGCAGTCCCGCGACCAGGAACGCGGCGATCAGCACGGCGATGGAGAGCCACTTGCCGAGGTTCGTCGCCAGGTCGGAGGCGGTGGAGAGCGAACCGGAGACCGTGGAGGCGAGATCGGCGGAGGTGGTGACCGTCGTGCCCGGGACGTTCTTCTGGATGGCGGACTTGACGCCGTCGATCTGCTGCGAGTCCGTGGCCTTCACATAGACCGTGGTGACCTTGTCCTTGGCGCCGGCCAGCGTCTGGGCCTGCGTCAGCGGGATGTAGACGTTGGCGGCGGAGTCGCCGCTGTCCGCGGTCGCGATGCCGATGACCTGGTACTTGACGGCCTTGATGGTGAGCGTGCCACCCACCGCCAGCTTGTTCTCCTTGGCGTAGGAGCTGTCGAGGACGGCCACGGCGGCGTTGGACTGCGCGCTCGTGAAGGACGTTCCCGAGGTGATCTTCGAGGAGGTCAGCGGCCCGAGCGCCGGCTTGGCGACGTCCACGCCGTAGACCGAGTAGTTGTTGACGTCGAACTGCGCGCCACCGCCCTGCACCTCACCGGGCGGCTGCGCGCCGCCACCGCCGCGCCCGCCGCCGGTGGTCTGGCCCTGCTTGAACTGCCCCCGGTCGAACTGCCCGCTCACCTTCAGCACCCGCAGGCTCAGCCCGCCGACCGCATCGTCCACCCCCTTCTGGCCGGCGACCTGGGAGACGACCGTGGTGGGCAGCGACTCGAAGCCCTGCACCATCACCTGGTCGCTGCTCTGCTCCTTGGAGTCCGTGGTGGCACCGAAGTTGAACTTCGGACGCCCGGTGGCCCCGGTGCTGCCCTGCGCGGCGGCGGCCTTGGTGACCGTCATGTCGGTCCCGAGGCCGTACAGGGACTGCAGCACCTTCCCCTGCGCCACCTGCATCCCCGCCGAGGCCGAGTTGACGGTGATGACCAGCCCGATACCGAGGGCCAGCCCCAGCGCGATGACCAGCGCGGCTTTTCTGCGACGCCGCAGCTCGCGCCTGAGATATGTGAAGAACATGCGATTCCTCGCCGTTGCCACCCCGGCCAGGATGCGGGGGATGAATGGGGACGGCGGAAGTACGAGTGGATCGGAGGTCCCTCGTACTCCCGCTGCGCCGTCACGGTAGGAACCAGCGGTGATGAACGGGTGAGGCCGGACTGAGAGCCGGATGAGAAAGGTCAGCGGGCGCCGAGCAGATGGTCCATCGCCAGCTGGTCGAGCTGCTCGAACGCCATGCCCTTCACCGCCGCCGCCTCGACGTCGAAGTCCTCGAACGCCGCCCGGTCTCCCAGCAGATCGCTCAGCGTCTCGCCCTCCCCCAGCGTCGGCCGGGCCAGCTCGTCCAGCCGCGAGGCCCTGAGCGCCTCCTGGACGACCGGATCGGCGCGGAACGCGGCGGCGCGCTCCTTCAGCAGCAGGTAGTTGCGCATGCAGCCGGCGGCCGAGGCCCAGACGCCGTCGGAGTCCTCGGTACGCGGCGGCTTGAAGTCGAAGTGCCGGGGCCCCTCGTAACCGGCGGTCTCCAGCAGATCGACGAGCCAGAACGCGTCCCGCAGGTTGCCCGCCCCGAAGCGCAGGTCCTGGTCGTACTTGATGCCGGTCTGGCCGTTGAGGTCGATGTGGAAGAGCTTGCCGTGCCACAGCGCCTGCGCGATGCCGTGCGTGAAGTTGAGCCCGGCCATCTGCTCGTGCCCGGTCTCGGGGTTCACCCCGACCATCTCCGGGTGCTCCAGCTCGTTGATGAACGCGAGCGCGTGCCCCACGGTCGGCAGCAGGATGTCGCCGCGCGGCTCGTTCGGCTTGGGCTCCACGGCGAACCGCAGGTCGTACCCCTGCCCCAGCACGTACTCGCCGAGCAGGTCGAACGCCTCCTTCATCCGGTCCAGCGCGACCCGCACGTCCTTGGCCGCCCCGGACTCGGCCCCTTCCCGGCCGCCCCACGCGACATAGACCCGCGCCCCGAGCTCGACGGCCAGATCGATGTTCCGGATCGTCTTGCGCAGCGCGTACCGCCGTACGTCACGGTCGTTGGACGTGAAGGCGCCGTCCTTGAAGACCGGGTGCGTGAAGAGATTGGTGGTGGCCATGGGCACCACCAGACCGGTCGCGTCGAGGGCCTGCCGGAACCGCTTGATGTGCGTTTCGCGCTCGACCTCGGTGGCACCGAACGGGATGAGGTCGTCGTCGTGGAACGTCACGCCGTACGCGCCCAGCTCGGCGAGCCGGGTGACGGACTCGACCGGGTCGAGGGCGGGACGGCTGGCGTCACCGAACGGGTCGCGGCCCTGCCAGCCGACCGTCCAGAGGCCGAAAGTGAACTTGTGCTCGGGGGTGGGGGTGAGACTCATGGCGCCGGCTCCTATTCGTAAGACCGTTGAACAAATTAGTATGCGAGGGCCGCGATGGGAAGAGAAGGGGTCGCTCAATGGAACCGACGGTCGTGATCGGGGTGGACAGCTCCACCCAGTCGACGAAGGCACTGGCGGTCCGGGTGGACACCGGCGAGGTACTGGCGCGGGCCAGATCGCCCCATACGGTCAGCGAGGGCGGAAAGCGCGAAACGGACCCGGAGGTCTGGTGGCAGGCCCTCAGAACAACCCTCGAAGCCCTGTCCGCACACCCGGCCTCAGCGATCTCCATCGGAGGCCAACAACACGGCCTGGTGGCCCTCGACGCATCCGGTCAGGCCCTGCGCCCGGCCCTCCTCTGGAACGACGTGCGATCAGCACCCCAGGCCGAGGCACTCGTCGCACGCTTCGGGGCGAAACACTGGGCCGAGCGCTTCGGTTCGGTACCCGGTGCCAGCTTCACCGTCGCGAAATGGGCCTGGCTGCGCGAGAACGAACCGGCCGTCGCCGCCGCGACGGCCGGAGTGCGCCTGCCGCACGACTTCCTCACCGAGCGGCTGACGGGCCGGGCGGTCACGGATCGCGGCGACGTATCGGGAACCGGCTGGTGGGCCTCGGACACCGAGACCTACGACGACACCGTCCTCAACACCGTCGGCCTCGACGAAGCACTCCTCCCCCGCGTACTGGCCCCAGGAGAACCAGCAGGCACAACACTCCCCGGCCTCCCCCTCCCACCCGGCATCCCGGTCGCCTCCGGCACCGGCGACAACGCGGCCGCCGCCCTGGGCCTCGGCCTGACCCCCGGCCGCGCCGCCCTCAGCCTGGGCACGTCGGGAACCGTCTACACCCCCTCCACCACCCGCCCCACCGACCCCACGGGAACGGTCGCCGGCTTCGCGGGGGCACACGGCGGCTGGCTCCCGCTCGCCTGCACCCTGAACTGCACGCAAGCCGTGGACAAGATCGCCAGTCTCCTCAGCCTCACCAGAGAGGCCGTGGAACCCAACCGAACGATCACCCTCCTCCCCTTCCTCGACGGCGAGCGCACCCCCAACCTCCCCCTCGCCTCGGGCACCCTCACCGGCCTGCGCCACGACACCACCCCCGGCCAGATCCTGCAGGCCGCCTACGACGGCGCCACCTACACCCTGCTCGCCGCCCTGGACCTGGTCCTGGCCGTCGACGACCGGCCCTCCGACGAACCCCTCCTCCTGATCGGCGGCGGCGCCCGCGGCACCGCCTGGCGGCAGACCGTCCGCCGGCTGTCCGGACGGGCGGTCCAGATCCCCGACGCGGACGACCTCGTTGCCCTGGGCGCCGCCGCGCAGGCGGCCGCCCTCCGCACCGGGGAAGCACCCACCGACATCGCCGCCCGCTGGGGCACGTCGGCGGGCCCGGTCTACGATCCGATCGAACGCGACGAAACCATGCTGGAAACCCTGAGAGCGGCACTCGGCACCACCTGAAGCGGCAGGCGCGAGTTCCCGCCCGCACTCCACACCCACCGGGCGGCTCGAACCGGAGGGGGACGGGCCCGCAGGGGCAGGGTTTCGAAATGCTGCCGAGCTATTTGAGGGCCGCCAGGCCCTAAATAGTCGATTTCGAAACCCTGCCCCGGAGGGACCGGCCCCCGCCCCCACAGACCACAGAACGGACCCACCGTGGCAACCGGCACCAACCCCCAAGCCGCACTGCGCCGCCGCAACCTCTCCGCCGTCGTGCACGCCGTAGCCGCCGGCGACAACATGTCCCGGGCAGCCGTCGCCGCCGAGGTGGGCCTCACCCGGGCCACCGTCTCGACGCTCGTCGACGAACTCATCGCGGCGGGCCTCGTCACCGAGCTGGGCGCGCAGCGCCCCGGCACCGTGGGCCGCCCCGGCACCGCACTGGCGCTCAGCCCCCGCGGCCCCGCCGGGATCGGCGCCGAAGTGGGCGTGGACCACCTCGCGGCCTGCGTCGTGGACCTGCGCGGCACCGTACGGGCCCGCGCGACGGTCGAGGCCCGCAACCGCGGCCGGGCCGCCGCACAGACGCTCGGCGAGCTGGACGGACTCGTCCGGCAGGTGACGGAGGAGGCGGTGGCGCTCGGGCTGCGCCCGGCGGGCCTGACCGTCGCGGTCCCCGGCCTGGTGGGAAGGGACCAGCACACGGTGCTGCGGGCACCGAACCTCGGCTGGAAGAACGAACGCACCGACCTGACCGTGGAGAACGAGGCGAACCTCGGGGCACTGGCAGAACTGTGGCTGGCCGGCAGGGGAGAGACGATCCCCGGCACCCGCACCCCCCAAACCCCCGCCCAAGCCCCCCTCACCGACTTCATCCACGTCTCGGCAGAGATCGGCATCGGCGCGGCCCTCGTCATCAACGGCAGCCTCTTCCGCGGAGCGCGCGGCTTCGCCGGCGAGCTCGGGCACGTCCCGGTGTACCCCGACGGCCCCCGCTGCTCCTGCGGCGCCCGCGGCTGTCTGGAGCAGTACGCGGGCGAGGAGGCGGTGCTGCGCGCGGCCGGCATCGCACCCGAGCTGCCGGGGAGCCTCAAGGCGCTGCGGACGGCGGCATCGGACGACGACGCGCCCGCGCTGGCGGCCCTGGAGGCCGCCGGCCGGGCGCTCGGGATCGCGCTGAGCGGCGCCGTGAACCTGCTCGACCCGCAGGCGGTGGTCCTCGGCGGCCCGCTCTCCGAGCTGGCCCCATGGCTGCTGCCGGGCGTACGGCGGGAGCTGGGCCGGCGGGTCACGGGCGGCGGCGCGCTGGTGGTCGAGTCACGGCTGGGCCGGGACGGGGTACTGCTGGGCGCGGCGTACAGCGCGGTGCGGGCGGTCCTGGACGACCCGTCCGAATGGACGGCCCGCTAGAGAGGGACCCTCCGGGCCCCGGGCCGGGGATCCGAAGGACCCCCGGCCCGAGCCCGGCCGCCGACAGAAGTGCGGGCCGCGGGCTCAGACCGCCGACCCCGCCGTCCAAGCGCTCCACGTCATGTTCCACCCGTTGAGCCCGTTGTCCGGCTTGATCGTCTTGTCGGGCGAGTTCTTCATCACGACCACGTCGCCGATCAGCGACTGGCCGAAGAACCAGGCACCCAGCGTGTCCGGGTCGTTGGCGCCCTTGGTGTCGCTCAGGCCGATGCAGCCGTGGCTGGTGTTGGCCGAGCCGAAGATCGCCTTGCTGCCCCAGTAGTTGCCGTGGATGAACGTGCCCGAGGAGCTCAGCCGCATGGCGTGCGGCACGTCGGCGATGTCGTACTCACCCTTGAAGCCGACCGAGTCGCCGTTCATCCGCGTCTGCTTGTACTTCTCGGAGATCACCATCTGACCGTTGTAGGTCGGGTGGTCGGCGGAGCCCGCCGATATCGGGATGCTCTTGATCGTCTTGCCGTCGCGGACGACCGTCATCGTCTTGGTGGTGGCGTCGACCGTCGAGACCTGGGACCGGCCGACGGTGAAGTTGACGTCCTTGTTCTGGACGCCGTAGACGCCGTTGGAACCCTCGACACCGTCCAGCTTCAGCTTGACGCTGACGTTCGAGCCGGCCTTCCAGTACTCCTGCGGACGGAAGTCCAGCCGGGTGGAGTCGAACCAGTGGCCCACGACCGTCTGGCCACTGCTGGACGCCACCTTGATCGCCGACTCGACGGCCTTCTTGTTGGTGACGGCCTTGTCGAACTTGATCGACACCGGCATGCCGACGCCGACCGTGGAGCCGTCCTCCGGCGTGAAGTAGCCGATGAAGCTGTTGCTCGCGGAGACCGTGCCGAAGGTGGAGGTCTCGGTGACGACGCGGCCCTTCGCGTCCTGCGCGGTGGCCGCGACCTTGTACTTCTTGCCGCGGTCGAGGGAGGCGTCCGGCTTCCAGCTGCTGCCGTCGGTGGCTATCGCACCCGTGACGGCCTTGCCGCTCACGACCTCGGTCATGACGACCGCGGTGAGTTTGCCGTCGGTCACGGCGATCTTGGTGCCGCTGCTGATGCTCGCGTTGCTGGTCCCCGTCTTCGGGGTGATGGCGATCTTGGCGTCCGAGGAGACCTCGGCGGCCGCCGCGTCGACGTCCGCCTGCGTCTTGCCCTTGTCCGTCGCGGCGGCGCCCTTGTCCGTCGCGGCACTGCCCTTGTCCGAGCCGCTGCCGCCGCACGCGGTCAGCGCGACCGCGCCGCCGAGCACGACCGCGACGGCCGCCAGGCCGGTGCGGCGCCTGCGCCGCGAGTGCGCGCGCTGGTCGGGCGTCATGCCGTTGACGGGGCCGGTTGCGGTGCCGGGGTCGGGCCACTTCACACAAATCTCCAATGCCTGCGGGCGCACGTTCCCTGCTCGCGTTCCCGCGAGTCCTGCCCGCGTCCCCGCGAGCGACGGATCCGGACGAGATGGATCCGGAAACGAGCCTCATCCATAACCAGAGGAACATGAAGGGCCGAAGGTCCGTTCCCTTTGTCCGGAAAGTGTGTCGAGGCACACGTGCGGAACCCCGGGCCGCGAACGGCCCGGGGTCGGGGAAAAGTGCAGGTCAGACCGGCATCAGGCCGGAGCCGGACCAGGACCGGCCCGGTTCGGGTAGGGACCGGCCCGGTTCGGGTAGGGATCGGCCCGTTGCGGGCCGGGCCCGGCCCGGGGTCAGGCCGTCGTGGTGGCCTCCTCGACGTCCTCCTCTGCGGCATCGTCGTCGTCGTACATGTCCCACTCCTCGGAGTCGGGGTCGTACTCGGTGTGCGCGCAGGACCACGAGGCCTGCACGAGTTCGATCCCGGGGACCGTCGTCACCAGGTCGAACGGGTCGATCAGATAGGCCAGCGCCTCGGACTCGTCCTGCTTCACGGCCGCCTCGGCGTGCGTCCGCTCCTCGGCGGGCATCTCCGCGTCGGCGGCGATGTGCTCCAGCGCGGCGGCGGTCATTTCCGGCTGTCCGGTGACCTCGAGAACGAGCTCGACCTGGAGTCGTACATAGCGCGGGCCGCTCTCGCCACGGGGAATCTCAGTAGTGCTCATGCGACGGAGCGTAAACGCCGGAGCGCCAGCTTCCCACCAGGCACACCAGGTCACTAACATCGGCGTCTACGGTCAAGTCGCCGCACCCAATGGGGGATCCGTTGACCTCACCTCTGGCTTCTCCACGCCCGTTCGTCGCCGCCGCCGCCGCTTCCGTACTGGCAGCGCTGTATTTCGTGCCGTCCGCCACCGCCAGCCCGGATCATGCCCCCGCTTCGCAGGTCAAGGCACCCGTGACGGGATCAGGACCGACGACTTCGACGACCGGGACGCTGCATCTCGCGGCCACCGGCGAGGTGCACACCACGCCCTATCTGATCGGCGGGGCCGCGTTCCTCGTCGGCGGTGCGGGGCTGGTGCTGAACGCGGGGCGCCGCTCCCGCGCGCAGGCGCTCTGAAGCACTGAGGGACGCACACCCGCGGGTGTGCGCCCCTCGTCCTCCCTCGTCTTCGTCACGCTCAGCAGTCGCGCGGCGTCCGCCGCCGGCCCCGCTGATCCGGCGTCAGGCAGGCTGCCCCGTCACCGATTCGGCGGCGGGGCTGCCATGTCACCGATCCGGCGTCAGGCCAGCGGCCCGGTCACCGATTCGGCCGCCGCGTTGAGCTTTCCGGCCCGGACGAACGCGTACGCGGCCTCCAGGTCGGGCGACAGGAAACGGTCCGGGCCGACACCGTCGATGCCCGCCTCACGGACCGCCGCCACGATCGCCCGGGTGGCCGGGGCGGGCCGCAGACCGCCCGCGGTGAGCTTCTCGCGCATCTCGATGGCGCGGGTCGCGGCGAACAGCTCGACCGCGATGATCCGCGCCAGGTTGTCGACCGCGGTACGCAGCTTGCGGGCCGCGGACCAGCCCATCGAGACGTGGTCCTCCTGCATCGCGGACGACGGGATGGAGTCCACCGATGCCGGTACGGCCAGCCGCTTCATCTCGCTGACCAGCGCGGCCTGCGTGTACTGAGCGATCATCAGGCCGGAGTCCACGCCCGGGTCGTCGGCGAGGAACGCCGGCAGCCCGTGCGACCGCGACTTGTCGAGCAGCCGGTCGGTGCGCCGCTCGGCGATGCTGCCGAGGTCGGCGGCGGCGATCGCCAGGAAGTCCAGGACGTACGCCACGGGCGCGCCGTGGAAGTTGCCGTTGGACTCCACCCGGCCGTCGGGCAGCACCACGGGGTTGTCGACGGCGGAGATCAGCTCGCGGTCGGCCACCAGCCGGGCGTGCGCCAGGGTGTCCCGGCCGGCGCCCGCGACCTGCGGCGCGCAGCGGATCGAGTAGGCGTCCTGGACGCGCGGGGCGTCGTCCTGGTGGTGCCCGGTGAAGCCGGAGCCCTCCAGTACGCGGCGCATGTTCTCGGCGCTCGCGGCCTGGCCCGGGTGCGGGCGGATGGCGTGCAGTTCGGGCGCGAGGACGCGCTCGGTGCCGAGCAGCGCCTCCAGCGAGAGCGCGGCGGTGATGTCGGCCGCGGTGAAGAGCTGCGCGAGGTCCGCGCACGCCATCACCAGCATGCCGAGCATGCCGTCGGTGCCGTTGATGAGGGCCAGGCCCTCCTTCTCGCGCAGCTCCACCGGCTCGATGCCGGCCTCGGCGAGCAGCTCGCCGGCCGGACGAATCGTTCCGTCAGGGCCTTCGGCCACGCCTTCGCCCATCAGCACCTGCGCGCAGTGCGCGAGCGGTGCGAGGTCGCCGGAGCAGCCGAGCGAGCCGTACTCGTGCACGACGGGGGTGATCCCGGCGTTCAGGATCGCCGCCATCGTCTCGGCGACGACCGGGCGCACGCCGGTGCGGCCGGACGCGAGCGTCTTCAGCCGCAGGAACATCAGGCCGCGCACGACCTCGCGCTCGACGCTCGGGCCCATGCCGGCGGCGTGCGAGCGCACCAGGGAGCGCTGCAGCTGCGCGCGCAGCTCCGGGCTGATGTGGCGGACGGCCAGCGCGCCGAAGCCCGTGGACACGCCGTAGACCGGCTCGGGCTTGGCCGCCAGCGCCTCGATGACCTGCCGCGACGCGGCGATCCCGGTCAGTGCCTGCTGCGACAGTTCGACCTTCGCGCCGCCGCGAGCCACGGCCAGGACGTCGTCCGCGCTCGCGCCGTCGGCGCCGATGACCACGTTATGCATATTCATATTCACGCACCCTAGAGAGTGAATCGCCGCCTGTCACTCCTTACCTTCGCCGACGATCTTCGACCGCCCGCCCCGGCGATCTTCGCGGGCCCCGCCCGACGACCGCTCGGGGCCGGGCACAGCACGGGAACAGCAGGGGACCGGAGCCCGCGGACAGGCCCGCCCGTCACGACCCGTGGCGCCCGCGAATCCGTCGGCGCTCGCCCTCGGGGGCGGGCGGCTGGTCCGCGAGGCGTACGACGGGGTCGTCGGGGCCGCCGCGCCCCGCGACGACCGGCGTGGTCGACCGCAGCGCCTTGGCCCGGTACTGGGCGGCGTCCGCGAGGCGGAAGAGCCGCCGGGCGGTCCGCACCGGCCCGATCGGGTCGCCCGTCGAGGCGACACCGCAGGCGACGCCTTCGCCCACCTCCAGCTCGGTGGCCCGCCGGCACAGCTCGTCCGCCGCGCCCACCACCTCGTCCGGGCTCTGGCCGACCGCGACGAGGCAGAACTCGTCGCCGCCGAGCCGGGCCGCCAGGCTGCCGGGCAGCAGCGCGCCGCACAGCGACAGGACCGAGCCGAAACGTTCGAGCAGCTGGTCCCCGACGGCGTGCCCGAGCCGGTCGTTCACCTTCTTCAGACCGTTCAGATCGCACACCACGAGGCTCACCACGGCCCCCGAGACCCGGTGCAGCTCCAGCGCCTCGTCGAGCCGGACGTCGACGGCGCGCCGGTTCCCGAGCCCGGTCAGCGGATCGGTGAAGGCCAGCCGCTGGACCTCGGCGAGCCGTTCGGTCTGCGAGATCCCGGCCGCGATCACGGCGGCCAGCACCGTCGCGAAGTCCGCGTCCGCCCGGTCGAAGACCGGCTCGCCCGCGCCCCGCGCCACGTACAGCTCGCCCCAGGCGCGCCCGTGCAGCACGATCGGCGCGACGACGCAGCAGCCGCGCCCGCGCCGCCGCAGGGCGGCGACCCGCTGGTGGCAGTACGCGCCCGGCCCCTGCGGACCGTCCTCGGCCGTCTCGACCCAGGCGTGCGGCTCCCCGCCGCCGGCCCATTTCCCGTGCAGGAACTCGACGATCTCCGGGAAGTCGTTCACGGGATAGGTCTCGTCCAGCGGCTCCGGGTCCTCGCCGGGCGCCAGGTCGCCGTCGTTGACGAGCACCCGGAGCTGGCCCGATCCCCGTTCCCACGACGACAGTGCCGCGAACGATCCGCCCATCGCGAGCCGCGCCCTGGTGGCGGCCGCCCGCACCGCCTCGTGCGGGTCCTGGGCGGCCGCCATCGCCTGCGCCAACTCCACGACCGCTCGCAGCCGTCGATCGGCCGTCCCGTCACCCATCCCACCAGGTTAAGAACAAATGTCGCACTTGGGGCTGTTTGACTACTCCCGAAGCGGATTTCCTGGCCCCCGCGTCACTCCCCCGGCCAGTCCGGCGTCCGCTTCTCGTTGAACGCCGCCACGCCCTCGGCCCGGTCGCCCGAGAAGGCCACCGTCCGCCACGCCGCGTCCTCGACGTCGAGACCGGCCCGCAGATCCAGTCCGTGCCCCAGCCGCAGCGCCCGCTTCGCGGCCCGCAGCCCCACCGGCGAGTTGGCGGCCATGCGCTCCGCGAGCGCCAGCGCGTCCGCGCGGTCCTCGCCCGCGGCGGCCAGGATGTCGACGAGGCCCAGCTCGCGGGCCTCCTCCGCCGCCACCCGCCGCGCCGTGAAGATCAGCTCGGCGGCGCGTGCCGCGCCCACCCGGCGCGGCAGCAGCTGGGTGCCGCCGCCGCCGGGGATCACGCCCACCGACACCTCCGGCAGCCCCACCACCGCGGTGGCGTCCGCCACGATCACGTCGCAGGACAGCGCCAGCTCGAAGCCGCCACCGAGCGCGAAGCCGTGCACCGCGGCGATCGACGGCATCGGCAGCTCCAGCACCGAGGTGTACGCGGCGCGGGTGTGCGGCCGCTGCCGGCCGAGGTCGGCGTCCGTGAAGGAGTTGCGCTCCTTCAGGTCCGCGCCGACGCAGAACGCGCGCTCGTGCGTGGACGTCAGCACCACGGCACTGACCGTCCGGTCGGCGGCGAGCGCGGCACACGCCGCCGCCACGCTCCCGGCCATCTCCGTCGAGATGGCGTTCATCGCCTTGGGGCGATCCAGCACCAACTCCGCGACGCGCGCGCCGTGCCGCCGCACCGCGACCCATTCCCCGAACCGCACTTCAGACTCCGTCATGCCCCGGATCATGCCAGCCGCGCCCGCCGCGCGGCAGGGGAGGTCGGGTCAGCCGCGGCGTGTCAGCAGCCACGGCTCGACGACGCCGAGCCCACGCACCGGGCGGCGCCACATCGGCTGCAGGGCGAAGCGGTACTTGTCGTCCTCGGAGGCGTCGACCTCGGAGACGGGGGCGTCGCCCGCCGCGCCGAGCGCCTGCGCGAAGTCACCGTCGACGAGCACGGCGTCCCGTGGCGCTATCGACGTCAGACGGCTCGCGAGGTTCACGGTGGTGCCGAAGACATCGCCCATCCGGGTCGTCACGGTCCCGAAGGCCATCCCGACGCGCAGCGCGGGCATGGACTCGTCGCCGGTCATCGTCTCGATGAGGCGCAGCCCGATCTCGGCGGCGGTGCCGGGGTCGTCGGCGACGTACAGCACCTCGTCGCCGAGCGTCTTGATCAGGCGCCCGCCGTGCGCGGCGACCTGGTCGGCGCAGGTGGTCTCGAAGGCCTCGACGAGCTCGCCGAGTTCCTCCTCCTCCAGCCGCCGGGTGAGCCGGGTGAAGCCGACGAGGTCGGCGAAGCCCACGGCCAGCCGGCGGTCCACGGCCTCCTCGTCGTCGGACTGGACGACGCGGCTGGTGGCGGCGGCCAGCTGGCGCCGCCAGACGTAGATGAGGAACTCCTCCAGCTCGGGCAGCAGCAGTTCGACGAGCGGGTAGGCGACCTCGGCCCGCGTCATGCCGGGCTCGGGCGGCTCGGTGAGCCCTTCGAGGAAGGAGTCGGTCTGCCAGTCGGCGAGCCGGGCGGTGGTCTGGCCGGTGGAGCGGGCGACCTGAATGGCCATCGACTCGCTCAGCAGCCCGGCCTCGACGAGTCCGGCGAGGCGGCGCAGCGCCAGCACGTCGGCCTCGGTGAGGGCCTTCGCCTGGCCGATGTCGGCGAAGCCCATGGCGCGCCAGAAGCGGGAGGCGAGATCCATGGAGACGCCGGCGGTGCGGGCCGCCTGGAAGGGCGTGTACTGGCGGCCGGCGCCGAGGATCAGGTGTTCGAGGCGCAGCGCGAGCGGGTGCTCGGCGGGATCGGTGGAATCCGCTCCGGTACCGGGATCGGCGGGCGTCCCGGGGTCGGCGGAGCCGGCCGGCCTGGCCGGCTGATCGGGGTCGACCCCGTCCGGGTCCGGGCCGGTGCCCGGATCCGTCGCGTACGGGGGAAGGTCCGCGTCGTCCACGCTCACCCTCCGCCCCCTGTCAGATCCCTGCGCAATGCCCGTCCGAGCCCTTCCGATCATCAAGCCGACGCGCCGCCTCAACGATACGGCAGGTGTGCCGTAGCTCACGTCACCTGCCCGTGCCTACGTCAGCGGGTCTTCGGCGGGCCCCCGCGGACGACCCGCTGACGGGAGATACGCAAGGGAGGACCGGGATCCGGACGGGCCGCCGGGACCGCCCGGGGGCCGGGCGCTACGCGCGGCGGATGTGGACGACGTCCCCGGCGCCGACCGCCTGCTCGCCGTCCGCGGTGGCGAGCACCAGCCGGCCGTCGTCGTCCACGCCGACCGCGGTGCCGACCAGCTCGCGGCCGCCGGGCAGCTCGGCGCGGACCTCGCGGCCGAGCGTGGCGCAGCCGGCCGCGTACGTCTGCTGGAGGCGGGAGGCGGCCGGGTCGCCGGCGGCCGCGCGCCACTCGCCGTACCAGTCGGCGAGGGAGCGCAGCACGGCGCGCAGCAGCGGGTCGCGGTCGGTGCCCTTGGCGCCGGCGAGGGCGAGGGAGCCCGCGGCGGGGACGGGCAGTTCTTCGGTGCGCAGCGACACGTTGATCCCGATGCCGATGACGACTCCGTCGGTGCCGGCGCGCTCGGCGAGGATGCCGCCGGTCTTGCGCTCCTCGCCGTCGATGGTGACCAGCAGGTCGTTGGGCCATTTGAGTGCCGTGTCGACGCCGGCCGCCCGGGACAGCGCGGTGGCGGTCGCGACCCCGGCGAGCAGCGGCAGCCAGCCCCAGCGCTCCACCGGTACGTCGGCGGGCCGCAGCAGCACCGAGAAGAACAGGCCGGAGCGCGGCGGCGCCGACCACTGGCGGTCGAGCCGGCCGCGGCCCGCGGTCTGTTCCTCCGCGACGAGCACGGCGCCTTCCGGGGCACCGGCGTTGGCGCGTTGTGCGAGGTCGCTGTTGGTGGAACCGGTGGCCTCGACGACGTCGAGGGACGTCCAGGGGCTGTCCGGCGCGATGACCGCCCGGCGCAGCGCGGCTTCGCCGAGAGGGGGGCGCTCCAGGTCGGACCAGCGGTTGGGAGTCGTCATCCGCCCAGATTAGGAGAAGACCTCTGAGCGGAGTGTGTCCAACGCCGCACTGCTCGAGAAGCAGTCGCGCCGTTACGCTACGAAACAGCGTTACTCGCCAGTCAAGTAGGACCCGACAGGACCCACGAGAGCAGGAGAGCCGCCTCCATGGCCGAGCCGGAGCACGACATCCACACCACCGCGGGCAAGCTCGCGGATTTGCGCCGCCGTATGGAAGAGGCGACGCACGCCGGCTCCGAGCGCGCGGTGGAGAAGCAGCACGCCAAGGGCAAGCTGACCGCCCGGGAGCGGATCGAACTGCTCCTCGACGAGGACTCGTTCGTCGAGCTGGACGAGCTCGCCCGGCACCGGTCGACCAACTTCGGCCTGGAGAAGAACCGGCCCTACGGCGATGGTGTCGTCACGGGTTACGGCACGGTCGAGGGCCGCCCGGTGGCGGTCTTCTCCCAGGACTTCACCGTCTTCGGCGGCGCCCTGGGCGAGGTCTACGGCGAGAAGATCGTCAAGGTCATGGACTGGGCGATGAAGACCGGCTGCCCGGTCATCGGCATCAACGACTCCGGCGGCGCCCGCATCCAGGAGGGTGTGGCCTCGCTGGGCATGTACGGCGAGATCTTCCGCCGCAACACCCACGCCTCCGGTGTGATCCCGCAGATCTCGCTGATCGTGGGCCCGTGCGCGGGCGGCGCGGTGTACTCGCCGGCCATCACGGACTTCGTGGTGATGGTCGACCAGACCTCGCACATGTTCATCACGGGACCCGACGTCATCAAGACGGTGACCGGCGAGGACGTCGCCATGGAGGAGCTGGGCGGCGCCCGCACCCACAACACGACGTCCGGCAACGCGCACCACATGGCGGGTGACGAGAAGGACGCCATCGAGTACGTGAAGGCGCTGCTGTCGTACCTGCCGTCCAACAACCTGGCGGAGGCCCCGGCCTACCCGGTCGAGGCGGACCTGGCGACCAGCGCCGAGGACCTCGAGCTGGACGCGCTGATCCCGGACTCCGCGAACCAGCCGTACGACATGCACAAGGTCATCGAGCACGTGCTCGACGACGGCGAGTTCCTGGAGACGCAGGCGCTGTTCGCGCCGAACATCGTCGCGGGCCTCGGCCGGATCGAGGGGCGGCCGGTCGGCATCATCGCCAACCAGCCGATGCAGTTCGCGGGCTGTCTGGACATCGACGCGTCGGAGAAGGCCGCCCGCTTCGTCCGTACCTGCGACAGCTTCAACATCCCGGTCATCACCTTCGTGGACGTACCCGGCTTCCTGCCCGGCACCGACCAGGAGTGGAACGGCATCATCCGGCGCGGCGCCAAGCTGATCTACGCCTACGCGGAGGCGACGGTCCCGCTGATCACCGTCATCACCCGTAAGGCGTACGGCGGCGCCTACGACGTGATGGGCTCCAAGCACCTGGGCGCGGACCTGAACCTGGCGTGGCCGACCGCGCAGATCGCCGTCATGGGCGCGCAGGGCGCGGTGAACATCCTGCACCGCCGCACGCTGGCGGAGGCCAAGACGCCGGAGGCGGTCGAGGAACTGCGCCAGCAGCTGATCACCGACTACGAGGACACGCTGCTGAACCCGTACGTGGCGGCCGAGCGCGGTTACGTCGACGCGGTGATCATGCCGTCCGAGACCCGCTCGCACCTGGTCAAGGCGCTGCGGACGCTGCGCAACAAGCGCGAGAGCCTGCCGCCGAAGAAGCACGGCAACATCCCCCTGTAAGGAGCCGTCCCGTGGTGATCAAGGTAGAGCGGGGAAATCCGACCCCGGAGGAGCTTGCCGCCGTCGTGGCACTGGTCCAGGCGCGGGCCGCCGCGACGGCGGGCAGCGCCGACGGCCCGCGGCAGACGGAGCAGTGGGCCGACCCGGCCCACAACGTGCCCCGCCCGGTCCCCGGCCCGGGTCCCGGCGCGTGGCGCACGTCCTTCTGGCCGCGCTGAACGGGCCGAGCAGCCGAACAACCCGCACAAATAGTCACCTCCCGGCCCGCGCTTGAGTATCCGTACTCAGGCGCGGGCCTTTTCCCGGGCGCAACCTGGAAGACATGTTGTGGTCGGACCGCGACCGGCGCGACGAACCGCCGGAGGACATGCGGCAGGTGCAGGCGATGCTGCGGCGCGCGATGCTCGTGATCGCGCTGACCATTCCCCTGCTGATGCTGCTCGTCGGCTGGCACAGCTGACCGCCCGGCACTGTCCCGCCCCGGCACCGGAGCGGCCGCGGCCCGAATTACGATGGCCCGATGAGCACCCCTCGCCCCCTCGTCCTGGCCTCCGCCTCCCCCGCCCGTCTCAACCTGCTGCGGCAGGCGGGACTCGATCCCCGGGTCGTGGTCAGCGGGGTCGACGAGGACGCGCTGACGGCCGCGAACCCGGCGGAGCTGGCGCGGGTGCTGGCCGAGGCGAAGGCGGCGGCGGTCGCGGCCGGCCTGACCGGCGGCGAGCTGGTGATCGGCTGCGACTCCGTCCTGGAGCTGGACGGCGAGGCACTGGGCAAGCCGGCGGACGCCGCGGAGGCGACCGCCCGGTGGATGTCGATGCGCGGCCGGTCGGGCGTACTGCGGACGGGTCACTGCGTCATCGACACCGCGAACGGCAAGCAGGTCTCGGTGACCGCGTCGACGACGGTGCGCTTCGGCTCGCCGGACGACGCCGAGATCGCCGCCTACGTCGCGAGCGGCGAGCCGCTGTACGTCGCGGGCGCGTTCACCCTGGACGGCCGCTCGGCCCCGTTCGTCGACGGCATCGACGGGGACCCGGGCAACGTCATCGGCCTGTCCCTGCCGACGCTGCGGCGGCTGCTGGGCGACCTGGACGTGCGGATCACCGACCTCTGGACGGCGTAGCCCCCGGTTTCCGCCCGCCCCCGCCGGTAACGTCCTAGGCTGCGGCCGGAGCGGTCGGCGGCGGGACCTCGTTGCTGTTGCTCCCGGCGGCGGGCGCGCCGTCCTCGGTGTCCGGGTACAGCAGCAGAGTGCCGACAAGGAGCGCCAGGACGAGCATCATGAAGACGAAGGCGGCCCAGCCGACGAGGCCGACCACCAGCGCACCCAGCAGGCCGTGAACGACCGCGCACACGATGAGCAGGATCTGCCCGAACCTGCCGGGCGGCCGGCCACGCAGCGCTACCCGCGCCGGGATGAGGGCACAGCCGATGAGGAAGAGCCCGAACAGGGCACCGCCGACCCAGGTGCCGATGGCCATGCCGTCGGAGTCGAGCCCCGCGACGGACATGTTCTGGTTGCGCACGGCGAGGCCGAGCACCACATGGACGAACGCGATGCCGAACGCCTCAAGAACGAGCACTACAGCCGTGGTCGCGGCCAGACCTCTGCGCACCTTTCCCCCTTCAACCTGCAACCGTTACCCCGGGTATCACGCATCGCGAACGCTACTAACGGGTACGCCGCGCGGCAAGGTCCATGACCCCACCACCCTTTCGGGGTGGCGGACCAGCAAAGATTCCACCCCCTATTCGTGGAGAACCCACAAAGGATCCGGCATCCTGCCCTTGGTCACGCAGAGAGACATGGGCCACACCAAGGCCCCTGGGGCACCTGGACGAATGGGGTCGTACCGTGGATTTAGCAGGCACTCGGGCGCTCGACCGGCGCTCGAATCACCCTCCGTGTGGGCAAGCTCACCTGTAGGGGTGACTCGGCATGAAGTGTCGTCAGTAACTAAACTCGGCTTGTTTCAAGGAGGGAGCCATCGTGCGCAAGGTGCTCATCGCCAACCGCGGTGAAATTGCAGTCCGCGTCGCCCGCGCCTGCCGGGATGCCGGGATCGCCAGCGTAGCCATCTACGCAGACCCGGATCGGGACGCGCTGCATGTCCGCGCGGCCGACGAGGCCTACGCGTTGGGCGGTGACACCCCGGCGTCCAGCTATCTGGACTACGCCAAGGTGCTGGCCGCCGCAGCCGAATCAGGGGCGGACTCGATCCACCCCGGGTACGGATTCCTGTCCGAGAACGCCGAGTTCGCCCAGGCGGTGCTGGACGCCGGGCTGACCTGGATCGGACCGCCGCCGCAGGCGATCCGCGATCTCGGTGACAAGGTGGCGGCCCGTCATATCGCGCTGCGTGCCGGTGCCCCGCTCGTCGCGGGTACCCCGGACCCGGTCGCGGGCCCGGACGAGGTCGTCGCGTTCGCCCAGCAGCACGGCCTGCCGGTCGCCATCAAGGCCGCCTTCGGCGGTGGTGGGCGTGGTCTGAAGGTCGCGCGCACCATCGAGGAGATCCCGGAGCTGTTCGACTCCGCGGTCCGCGAGGCGGTCGCCGCCTTCGGGCGCGGCGAGTGCTTCGTCGAGCGCTACCTGGACCGGCCGCGGCACGTCGAGACGCAGTGCCTGGCCGACAGCCACGGCAACGTCGTGGTCGTCTCCACCCGTGACTGCTCGCTGCAGCGCCGCCACCAGAAGCTGGTGGAGGAGGCTCCGGCGCCGTTCCTGACCGATGAGCAGAACGCCGAGCTGTACCGGGCGTCCAAGGCCATCCTCAAGGAGGCCGGCTACATCGGCGCGGGCACCGTGGAGTTCCTGGTGGCCGTGGACGGCACGATCTCCTTCCTGGAGGTCAACACCCGTCTGCAGGTCGAGCACCCGGTCACCGAGGAGGTCTCCGGCATCGACCTGGTCCGGGAGATGTTCCGGATCGCGGACGGCGAGGAGCTCGGCTACGGCGACCCGGTGCTGCGGGGTCACTCGATCGAGTTCCGTATCAACGGCGAGGACCCGGGTCGCGGCTTCCTGCCCGCTCCCGGCACCGTCACCACCTTCCAGCCCCCGTCGGGCCCCGGTGTGCGGCTGGACGCGGGCGTCGAGTCCGGCTCGGTCATCGGCCCGGCCTGGGACTCGCTGCTCGCCAAGCTGATCGTGACCGGGGCGACGCGGCAGCAGGCGCTGCAGCGTGCGGCCCGTGCGCTGGCGGAGTTCCGCGTCGAGGGCATGGCCACGGCCATCCCGTTCCACCGCGCGGTCGTGGCCGACCCGGCGTTCGCCCCCGAGCTGGGCGGATCCACCGAGCCGTTCACCGTCCACACCCGGTGGATCGAGACGGAGTTCCAGAACACCATCACGGCGTTCGCGCCGGTCGGTGGCGAGGACGACGAGGCCCCGGCCCGCGAGACGGTGGTCGTCGAGGTCGGCGGCAAGCGCCTGGAGGTCTCCCTCCCGGCGTCGCTCGGTGTCGCGTCCATGCCGGTCGGCCTGAACAAGAAGGCGCCGCGCCGCGCCACCACCAAGAAGGCCGGTTCGGCCGCTTCCGGTGACTCCCTGGCATCCCCGATGCAGGGCACCATCGTCAAGGTCGCGGTCGAGGAGGGCCAGGAGGTCAACGAGGGCGACCTCGTCGTCGTTCTGGAGGCCATGAAGATGGAGCAGCCGCTCAACGCGCACCGCTCCGGCACCATCAAGGGCCTGACGGCCGAGGTCGGCTCCTCGGTCACCTCGGGCGCGCTGATCTGCGAGATCAAGGACTGATCCCAGGACGGATCTCCGGTCAGGTGAACTGACGATGCCGGGCGGGCCCGATCGGGCCCGCCCGGCATTTCGCTGCTCCGGCACCCTCAGCGTTTCGAGGGCACCCGTACGGCCAGGACGAGCAACAGGGCCAGGCCGGTGAAGACGGCGGCCGCCGCGAAGGCGGCGGTGGCGCCCGCCGTGAAGACCTCCCCGGCACCCCCGCCGGCGTGCCGGGCCGCGGTGCCGAAGACCGTGACGAGGATCGACAGGCCCAGGCTGCCGCCGATCTGCTGCATCGTCTGCAGCAGTCCGGACGCCGAACCGGCGTCTCGCGGCTGGACGCCCGTCAGGATGAGGGTGTTGAGCGGCATCATCGTGAAGCCGACACCCACCCCGATGAGGGCCAGCGGCCCGAGCAGCGCGCCCGCGTATCCGGTGCCCGCGTCGAGCTGCGAGAGCCACAGCGTCCCGCTGAGCGAGAGCAGGGCGCCGGCCGACGCGACGCGCTTGGCGCCGAAGCGGGCCAGCGCGCGCGGGGCGGTGCGGGCGGCCACGAAGAGCGGGGCGGCCAG
This sequence comes from Streptomyces sp. RKAG337, assembly GCF_023701715.1. Taxonomy (NCBI): domain Bacteria; kingdom Bacillati; phylum Actinomycetota; class Actinomycetes; order Kitasatosporales; family Streptomycetaceae; genus Streptomyces; species Streptomyces sp. RKAG337. Next base: position 2,733,924 of record NZ_JAJOZA010000001.1, read on the forward strand.
CGGGAGGAAGGCGAAGCCGGTCCGCAGCGGGCTGTAGCCCAGTACGCCCTGCAGGAACTGGGTGGAGAAGTAGAAGACCCCGAACATGCCCGCCGGGATGAGCAGCATGCAGCCGTAGGCCAGGGCCCGGTTGCGGTCCGCGAACAGCCGCAGCACGACCAGCGGCCGCTCGGCCCGTACCTCGTTGACCAGGAACGCGGCGAGCAGCGCGGCCGCCGCGCCGAAGGTGGTCAGCGCCCGGGTGTCGCCCCAGCCCTGGTCGGCGACGCGGATGAACGCGTAGACGAGCGAGGCCATGCCGAGGGTGCCGGTGAGCGCCCCGGCGACGTCGAACCGGCCGCCGGGGTGGCGGGCCGTCTCGGCGACGTAGCGCGGGGCCAGCGCGGCGATGGCGAGCCCGACGGGGATGTTGATGAAGAACACCCAGCGCCAGGAGCCCCATTCGGTGAGCATCCCGCCGACGATGAGGCCGACGGCGGAGCCGGCGCCGGAGATCGCGGAGAACACGCTGAGCGCGCGGTTGCGCTCGGTGCCCTCGGTGAAGGTGGTGGTCAACAGGGCGAGGGTGCTGGGCGCGGCCAGTGCGGCGGCGGCTCCCTGGGCGCCACGGGAGACGAGCAGCAGCGTCGCGTCGGTGGCGAATCCGCCGGCCACCGAGGCGGCGGTGAAGGCCAGCACGCCGATGATCAGGGCCCGGCGGCGGCCGATGAGGTCGCCGATCCGGCTGCCGAGCAGCAGCAGACCGCCGAACGCGAGGATGTAGACGTTCAGGATCCAGGACATGCCGGTGGAGGAGAAGCCCAGGTCGGCGCCTATGCCCGGCAGGGCGACGTTCACCACGGTCGCATCCAGCAGCAGCATCAGCTGGGTGCCGACGATGGCGGAGAGAGCGAGTAACGGGTGGTGCCGCCGGGTCGGGGCGGGGGCGGTGAGTGGAGCCGTGCTCAAGGATGTGGACATGCTGAGTAGACCTCCAGAGAGGCAGAAACGGAGGTGCCTCCGCAAACTATACGGAGGACGCCTCCGGTTCTACAATGCCATTCTGGGATCCTGGATTTCCGGGATCGGACCTTGGGAGGCGAGTGGCGATGCGGGCAGACGCGCAGCGCAACTACGACCGGTTGCTGGCCGAGGCCCGACAGGCCTTCATCGTGCACGGCACCGACGCGTCGCTGGAGGACATCGCACGCCACGCGGGCGTCGGCATCGGCACCCTCTACCGGCACTTCCCCGACCGCTACGCGCTGATGAACGCGGTCTTCGAGCAGGAGGTCGAGCTGCTGACCGTGCGCGCGGACGAACTGCTGACGGCGGACTCACCGACCGACGCGCTCGTCCGGTGGCTGCGGATGGTCGCCGTCCACTCCACCATGTACCGCGGGCTGGCGGCGGCCATCATGGCCGCGGGCGACGCGAAGATGGTCGCGTGCAAGGTGCCGCTGCGCGCGGCGGGCGGGGCACTGCTGGAGCGCGCCCAGCGGGCCGGTGAGGTACGTACGGACGCGACCATCGCCGACCTGCTCAAGCTGACCAACGCCATCGTGCTGGTGGCCGAGAAGGACCCGGAACGCCAGGCGATCTTCGACCGGCTGATGGACCTGACCCTGCACGGCCTGCGCACCCCGGCAGGAGTCACCACGCAGGCGTGACGCCACGGCTCCCGTGACCAGGACTCTCCGCGACCCACGCCGTTCCGCGACCCGGGCCTTTCACGACCCGGGTCCAGGGTCCGTCGGGATCTCTCCCCGCGGCGTCCCTAACGGCGCCGCAGGTCGGCGATCCTGGCTGCCTGCTGGTCGGCCGCGATCGGCGTCGCGCTGCGCAGCGGCGGCTGTCCCGGGTGCGGGTGCCTCCGGGGCGCGGGCATCGGCATCTCGCGGCGCGGCCGGCCGGCCGCGATGGCGTCGGCCCCCATCAGGGACGCGACGGCGACCTGCACTCCACGGTCCGCCAGGGCCTGGAGCTCGGTCGCGCTGCGGTCGTCACCTGGCGGCGGTTCGTCCGTCACCAGATGCGTGATCAGATCGGTGGGCACGGTCTGGAACATGGTGTCCGCGCCCAGTTTCGTATGGTCGGCCAGGACGACGACCTCCGCCGCCGCCTGCACCAGCGCCCGGTCCACGCTCGCGGAGAGCATGTTGGACGTCGACAGACCGCGCTCCGCGGTCAGTCCCGCGCCGGACAGGAAGGCCCGCGACACCCGCAGTCCCTGGAGGGACTGTTCGGCGCCGCTGCCGACCAGGCCGTAGTTGGAACCGCGCAGAGTGCCGCCGGTCATGACGACCTCGACCCGGTTCGCGTGCGCCAGCGCCTGCGCCACCAGCAGGGAGTTGGTGACGACGGTCAGTCCCGGGATCCGCGCGAGCCGGCGGGCCAGCTCCTGCGTGGTGGTCCCGGCGCCGACCACGATGGCCTCGCCCTCTTCGACGAGACTCGCCGCGAGATCGGCGATGGCCGTCTTCTCCGCGGTCGCTAGATGGGATTTCTGCGGAAAACCGGACTCCCTGGTGAAGCCACCCGGCAAAACCGCACCGCCGTGCCGGCGGTCGAGCAGTCCTTCGGCCTCCAGAGCGCGCACGTCCCGCCGTACGGTCACTTCGGAGGTCTGGACGACACGGGCGAGCTCACGGAGCGAAACCGCTCCGTTGGCCCGCACCATTTCGAGGATCAATTGGCGACGTTCTGCAGCGAACACGAAACTGACAGTAACGCCAACGACCGTCTGCTTTCAGCACTTTGCGCCACTTAACCGAAGTCGTGCACAAAAGAGACCATCGGGTGGTAGAGCCTTTAGGGCTCCACCACCCGGTTACCGTCCGGTCATCTCCCGGCCGCAAACCACGCCCGGAACCCCGCGCCCGACGGCTACAGCTCGCTCGCCGTCTTGCGGGTGTGCAGCTGGCGGGCCACCTCGGCGATCGAGCCCGACAGGGACGGGTAGACGGTGAACGCGTTCGCGATCTGCTCGACGGTCAGGTTGTTGTCGACCGCGATCGAGATCGGGTGGATCAGCTCGCTGGCGCGCGGCGACACGACGACGCCCCCGACGACGATCCCGGTGCCCGGCCGGCAGAACAGCTTCACGAAGCCGTCCCTGATGCCCTGCATCTTGGCGCGCGGGTTCCGCAGCAGCGGCAGCTTGACGCAGCGGGCGTCGATCCGGCCGCTGTCGACGTCGGCCTGGGTGTAGCCGACGGTGGCGATCTCCGGGTCCGTGAAGACGTTCGAGGAGACCGTCTTGAGGTTGAGCGGCGCGACCGCGTCGCCCAGGAAGTGGTACATCGCGATCCGGCCCTGCATGGCGGCGACCGAGGCGAGCGCGAAGACGCCGGTGACGTCACCGGCCGCGTACACGCCGGGCGCGGAGGTGCGGGAGACCTTGTCGGTCCAGATGTGGCCGGAGTCCTTGAGCTTGACGCCCGCCTCCTCCAGACCCATTCCGGTGGTGTTCGGGATGGCGCCCACCGCCATCAGGCAGTGCGAGCCGGTGATGACCCGGCCGTCCGCCAGGGTGACCTCCACCCGGTCGCCGACCCGCTTGGCGGACTCGGCGCGCGAGCGCGCCATCACGTTCATGCCGCGGCGCCGGAAGACGTCCTCCAGGACGGCGGCGGCGTCCGGGTCCTCGCCCGGCAGCACGCGGTCGCGCGAGGAGACAAGCGTCACCTTCGAGCCGAGCGCCTGGTACGCGCCGGCGAACTCCGCGCCGGTCACACCGGAGCCCACCACGATGAGCTCCTCGGGGAGCTCGTCCAGGTCGTAGACCTGCGTCCAGTTCAGGATCCGCTCGCCGTCCGGCAGCGCGTCCGCCAGCTCGCGCGGGCGGGCGCCGGTCGCGATGAGCACCGCGTCGGCCGTCAGCGTCTCCGACGTGCCGTCCGCCGCCTCGACGACGACACACCGGGTGCCACCTGCGGTCTGGCAGCCCTCCAACCGGCCGCGGCCGCGCATCACCCGTGCGCCCGCACGGGTGACGGAGGCGGTGATGTCGTGCGACTGGGCGAGCGCCAGGCGCTTCACCCGCCGGTTCACCTTGCCCAGGTCCACGCCCACCACACGCGCCGCCTGCTCCAGCGGCGGGGTGTCGTCCGCGACGATGATGCCCAGCTCTTCGTACGAGGAGTCGAAGGTGGTCATCACCTCGGCGGTGGCAATCAAAGTCTTCGACGGGACGCAGTCGGTGAGTACCGACGCCCCGCCCAGACCGTCGCAGTCGACGACGGTCACCTCCGCGCCGAGCTGCGAGGCAACGAGCGCTGCCTCATATCCGCCGGGTCCGCCGCCAATGATCACGATCCGAGTCACGTACCCCATTGTCCCGCACGCGCCAAGCGTTCACTTACAGGGGGCTCACCTCCCTCCCGTACTCTCGTCCTCATGTCGCTCTACGCCGCCTACGCAGGCAACCTCGACGCGCGGCTCATGACCCGCCGCGCCCCCCACTCCCCGTTGCGCGGCACCGGCTGGCTGGACGGCTGGCGGCTCACCTTCGGCGGTGAGCAGATGGGCTGGGAAGGTGCCCTGGCGACCCTGGTGGAGGACCCGCTGCGGCAGGTCTTCGTGGGGCTGTACGACATCGCGCCGATCGACGAGGAGTCGATGGACCGCTGGGAGGGCGTACCGCTCAGCATCTACCGGCGTACGACCGTTCGGGTGCACACCCTGGACGGCGAGGTCGCCGCCTGGACGTATGTGCTGAACGACTACGAGGGCGGGCTGCCGAACGCCCGCTACCTCGGTGAGATCGCGGACGCCGCGGAGTCGTGCGGCGCGCCCCACGACTACGTGATGGAGCTGCGCAAGCGCCCCTGCTGAACCGCCGGCACCGCGGCCCGCCACCCGTCCCGGCGGTGTCCTAACCTCCCGCCGGCGCGGTCGTCAATCAGCGGATCATCCGAAATTCCGAGGACGCTCCGCTGGGACGTCTACGCGCGTAGGCCGGAACCGGATACCCTCGTGCGCGTGAACGCTTCTGTTAATCCCGACCCGTACGGCGCCGCCGATGCCGCCGCCGCCCGCCTGCGCGAGCTCACCGGCGCCGAGACCCATGACGTCGCCCTCGTCATGGGCTCGGGCTGGGTCCCCGCCGCCGACCAGCTCGGCACCGCCGACGCCGAATTCCCGATCACCGAGCTCCCCGGCTTCCCGCCCCCCGCCGTGGCCGGCCACTCGGGCAAGGTCCGCTCGGTCATGATCGGCGGCGTCCGCGCCCTGGTCTTCCTCGGCCGCAACCACCTCTACGAGGGCCGCGGTGTCGCCACCGTCGTGCACGGTGTCCGCACCGCCGTCGCCGCGGGCTGCAAGACCGTCGTCCTCACCAACGGCTGCGGCGGACTGCGCCCGCACTTCCGCCCCGGCCAGCCGGTCCTGATCAGCGACCACATCAACATGACGGCGACCTCGCCGATCGTGGGCGCCAACTTCGTGGACCTCACCGACCTGTACTCCCCGCGGCTGCGCGCGCTGTGCAAGGAGGTGGACGACACCCTCGAGGAGGGCGTCTACGTCCAGCTGCCCGGCCCGCACTACGAGACCCCGGCGGAGATCGGCATGGTCCGCGCCATCGGCGGTGACCTCGTCGGCATGTCCACCACGCTGGAGGCCATCGCCGCCCGCGAGGCCGGCGCCGAGGTGCTCGGCATCTCCCTCGTCACCAACCTGGCGGCGGGCATGACCGGCGCGCCGCTCAACCACGAAGAGGTCCTCGAAGCCGGCCGCGAGTCCGCCACGCGGATGGGCAGCCTGCTGGGCCAGGTCCTCGGCCGGCTGTAGGACTGCGTCCGGCTTTGGGCCGGCGGATGCTCTCGGGTGCCTGGCCTGCCAGGCACCCGAGAGCATCCGCCGCGCGGAACAATCCGCAGACGGCTCCCGATCAGGAGCTCTTGTGACTCCTCCCCCTCGCCAACGAGGGGCTTCTCACTCGGCCCCGCGGAGCCTCATGACGGCCAAGCCCTGACGGCTTCCGCTGAGGGAAGGCCGGCAACCATACCTGCAACGCTGCGGCACTCCGGGTCGCAGGAATCAAGAGTCGCTTCAGCTCCGGCCTGTCAGCCGGGGAACCCAGCGAAGGAGTTCTGATGGGAATCGACAAGCCCCAACTGCTGCAGCAGGCACGCACCTGGCTCGGCGAGGACCCGGACCCGGACACCCGGGCGGAGCTGGAGGCGCTCCTGACGGCGGTGGAGGCCGGTGACGAGGCAGCTGCGGCCGGGCTGGAGGAGCGGTTCTCCGGGACGCTCCAGTTCGGCACGGCCGGGCTGCGCGGCGAGGTCGGGGCCGGCCCGATGCGGATGAACCGCTCGGTGGTGATCCGGGCGGCCGCGGGCCTCGCGGGCTATCTGAAGGCGCAGGGGCAGACCGGCGGCCTCGTCGTCATCGGCTACGACGCGCGCCACAAGTCGTACGACTTCGCGCGCGGCACGGCGGCCGTGATGACCGGCGCGGGCCTGCGGGCGGCGCTGCTGCCCCGCCCGCTGCCCACCCCCGTCCTCGCCTTCGCCATAAGGCACCTCGGCTCGGTGGCCGGCGTCATGGTGACCGCGAGCCACAACCCCCCGCAGGACAACGGCTACAAGGTCTACCTCGGCGACGGCTCCCAGATCGTGCCGCCCGCCGACGCGGAGATCGCCGACCAGATCGAGGCGGTCGGCGCGCTCGCCGATGTACCGCTGGCCGCGGACGGCTGGGAGGTCCTCGGCGACGACGTCATCGACGCCTACCTGACCCGGGCGGCCGGCGTCGTGGCGCCGGGCGGCCCGCGCGACGTGTCCGTCGTCTACACACCGCTGCACGGAGTGGGCCGCGAAGTCCTGATGGCGGCCTTCGCGCGCGCCGGCTTCCCGGCCCCGACGCCCGTCGCCGAGCAGGCGGAGCCCGACCCGGACTTCCCGACCGTGGCCTTCCCCAACCCGGAGGAGCCGGGGGCGATGGACCTGTCGTTCAAGGCCGCGCAGTCCCTCGGCCCGGACATCGTCATCGCCAACGACCCGGACGCCGACCGCTGCGCCGTCGCCGTCCCGGACCGCTCCTCGGCGTCCGGCTGGCGGATGCTGCGCGGCGACGAGGTCGGCGCGCTGCTCGCCGTCCACCTGGTGAACAAGCACGCGACGGGCACCTTCGCCGCGTCCATCGTGTCGTCCTCGCTGCTCTCCAAGATCGCCGCCGCGGCCGGGCTGCCCTACGAGGACACCCTCACCGGCTTCAAGTGGATCGCCCGCGTCGACGGCCTGCGCTACGGCTACGAGGAAGCGCTGGGCTACTGCGTCGACCCCGCCGGCGTCCGCGACAAGGACGGCATCACCGCCGCCCTGCTCATCGCCGAGCTGGCCGCGTCCCTCAAGGAGCACGGCCGCACCCTCGACGACCTCCTGGACGACCTGGCCCTCGACCACGGCCTGCACGCCACCGACCAGCTGTCCGCGCGCGTCGCCGACCTCTCCCTCATCGCGGACGCCATGACGCGGCTGCGCGAGAAGCCTCCGACGGTCCTCGCGGGCCTCACCGTCGCCTCCGCCGAAGACCTCGCCGAGGGCAGCGAGCAGCTCCCGCCCACCGACGGCCTCCGCTACACCCTGGCCGGCGACACGGCCTCCGGTGTCGAGTCGGCCCGGGTGATCGTGCGCCCGAGCGGCACCGAGCCCAAGATCAAGTGCTACCTCGAGGTCGTCGTCCCCGTCACCACCCTCACCGAGGCCCGCACCACCGCGGACACGGTCCTCGCCGCCCTCAAGAAGGACCTGGCGGCCGCCGCCGGCATCTGAGGGTCAGCCGAAGCGGCCGTTGACGTAGTCGGTGGTGCGCGGGTCCTGCGGGTCGCTGAACATGGCGTCCGTGGGACCGTGCTCCACGATGACGCCCGGCGTGCCCTGCTCGGCGAGGAAGAACGCGCAGGAATCCGACACCCGCGCGGCCTGCTGCATGTTGTGGGTGACGATCACGATGGTGACCTCCGACGAGAGGTCCGCGATCGTCTCCTCGATGCGGCGGGTCGACGTGGGGTCGAGCGCCGAACACGGCTCGTCCATCAGCAGCACCCGCGGCCGCACCGCCAACGACCGCGCGATGCACAACCGCTGCTGCTGCCCCCCGGACAGCGCGCCACCGGGCTGCCGCAGCCGGTCCTTGACCTCCTTCCAGAGCCCCGCCCGCGTCAGACACTCCTCGACCAGCTCGTCCCGCCCGGCCCGGGTGGACTTGATCCCACCGAGCTTCAGCCCGGCGAGCACGTTGTCGTAGATCGACATCGCGGGGAACGGGTTCGGCTTCTGGAACACCATCCCGATCTGCCGGCGAGCACTGGTGATGCGGCGCCCCCGGTCGTAGATGTCCTCCCCGTCGAGCAGCACCTGCCCGGCGAGCGAGGCGGACCCGATCAGCTCGTGCATCCGGTTCAGCACCCGCAGGAACGTCGACTTGCCGCAGCCGGAGGGCCCGATGAGGGCGGTGACCTGGCGCGCGGGCATGGTCAGCGAGACGCGGTCGAGCACCTTGTGATCGCCGAACCAGGCGGAAACAGCGTCGGCCCGCAGCGTGGCAGCGCCTTCCTCCCCGCTCTCCGTGAGAACCGGAAGTACCTCGGTATCAGTCATCGTGCAGAACTCCGTTCTCAGAGCAGATTGGGCAACAGACAGGTCGCGGCCCCGGACGCGGCGACCCCGAGGGCGGTGAGCACGGGCACAGCAGTGATCCAGGTCTGCCAGCGCCCCCAGCGGCGATGCGTCCACACGGTGAGCAACGCGGCCGCCAGCAGCGCCTGCGACCACAGATAGACCGACAACCAGGCGTCGTTCTCGGTCCCGAGCGGCTTCTCGGCGGCATCGATCCAGCCCGCCCGGCGCGGCCGGGGCGGACTCGGCTGCGTCTCCGACACCAGATCCGCATCGACCCGGACCACCCCGGACGGCGTGTACGCGCCCCCGGTCGCGGTGATCAACGTCAGCCGCCCCTTGCCCGCACCCAGAACCGCGGGCAGCGGATCACCGTCCCCACGGATCCCCGTGACCCGGTACTCGGCGGTGGCCTGACCGGTCGTCACCTTGATCACCGCACCCACCGGCAGCCGGGCAACATCGTTGAACGGCCCCCCGTACCCCCACGCCCGCCCCATGATCTGGCTGGTGCCCGCCTGCCCGGGAAACGGAGTATCTCTCCGGTGCCCCGGCCCCGACCGCAGCACACCCGACGTGGTCCCCTCGAAGACCACCTGCCTCAGCCCGAGCGCCGGAATCCGCAACAACGCCATGGGCGCGCCCGCTTCCAACGGCTTACCGTCGAACGTCGTCTGCCCCACCGGCGCGGTACCCATGGCGAGCTCCGCGCGCAGATCGTCGTACGCGGTGCGCTGATCGCGCGCGTGCTGCAGATGTCCCACGATCGTCAGATTGGCGGCGAAGCCCAGCAGCAGCGCCGCGAGAACACACAACGCGGCACCCGCCAACGCGATACCGGGCGCCGGCCGTTCGGCGACGGGCTCCGGGGACCGCACAGGGGGCGGGGCGGGAGGGGCAAGCACGGTCACGGGGATGCGCTCCTCGGTAGTTGGGAGAGGACCTGAAGGGCGGCCTTCAAGTGCGACCGACGGACACCGGCGGCTTGAACGGAAGGGGGACGGGCCCGCAGGGGGTGGTTCGAAATGCTGCCGAGCTATTTGTGGGCCGCCAGGCCCGTAAATAGTCGATTTCGAACCACCCCCCGGAGGGACCGGCCCCCGCCCCCCAACGGCCGGTGGGAAGCAGTCAGCGGTGCCGAGGAGAACCGAACGTCAACAACCCACTCCGCCGCGCATGCCGCACGAACACGACACCCGCCACAGCCAGCACAGCAGCCGCCACCCCCAGCGGCAGCGCCGCCCCGGCACCGGTATGCGCGAGGCTCCCGTTGCCACCCGTCGCACCGCCGCCGGAACTCCCGCCCGTACCGCCGTCACCAGACGTACCGCCGGCGCCCGACGTCGTGTCACCCGTCGTCCCGGACGCCGTAGGCGAACCCGTATCCGTAGCCGTGGGCGACCCCGTGTCGCTGGGCGACGGAACCCCGGTGTCAGTGGGGGTCGGAGACCCCGTATCCGTATCCGTATCCGACGGCGTCGGCGACGGCGACTGCGTCGCATCCGTGATCGTGTACGTCACGACAGCAGACGTCGACGCCACGAACGCCGCCGGATCCGCCGGCGTGAACCGCGCCGTCAGGTCATGCGCGCCCGCGGCCAGCGCGGACGTCTTCACCGTGGCCTGCCCGGCGACCACGTCCGCCTCCCCCACCCCCGTCGCGCCGTCGAAGAACGCGAGCTTGCCGACGGCCCCCGCCGGGTCGACGGCGCCCGTCAGCGTCACCTCGGCGCCTGCGGCAGCGGTGCCCGCCGGGCTCGCCGTCAGGGTGGTGGCGGTGGGCACGGCCTGGGACTTCACCGCCCAGGTGTCACCGGTGCTGGTGATGGTGGTGGAGAAGCCGGCGGGCGCCGCGTCCCCGGTGCCGTTCCAGCAGGTGACGCGCAGCTCGTGGTCCCCGTCGGCGACCGGCGCGCCGATGACGTCCGCCAGGGTTCCGCCGATCGCGTCGTAGGTGAGGGTGAAGGGCCCGGTGTCGAAGCCACCGGACTCCCGGGCGCCGGGGATGGTCACGGCGGAGCCGTCCGGCATGACGAACTGGAGGGCCGCCGACGCGCCGAAGCCCGCCGGGCAGCCCGCGGAGGTCCGCAGGGACGTCAGGAACGGGTCGGCGGTGAGGTCGCCGCCGGCCGACGTCGGCGCGAACGTCCCGGCGCTGTCACCGGTCCCGGCGTGCGCCGACGGAGCCGCGCCGAACAGGGCGGCCGCGGCCGCGAGGAGGACCGCCGCCAGCGCGAACAAGGCGGCCGGGACTTTCCGTGGTGCGATGACGATCATGGTGGCGATCCCCCCAAGGGATGTACCGCGGTCAGGACGGAAGCCGGGCGCCTGTGAGGCGCCCGGCCGTCGAACGGGGTGTCAGGTCGAGTCAGGTCAGCTCCGGTACAAGGTCACTTCTCGCCCTTGACCGTGGTCGCGCCGCAAGCGGTGCCGAGCGAGCCGAAGCCGTAGTTCTGGATGACGGTGGTCTGGGCGCAGACCTTCGACGTCGTGCCGACGAAGGTGGCGGAGATGAGCGCGTCCGTGAGCTTCGCGGTCGGGACGACGTTGTAGACGTCGCGCACGATCGGGAAGGAGGTGTTCAGGACGCCCGAGGTGGTCGGGGCCACGCCGTTGACGTTGCGCAGTACGGACGAACCGCGACGGTTCGGCACGTTCGGCAGGCTCTTGCCCTGCGCGATGTACTGGGCGATCGAGTACGGCATGATCTGGCTGTTGTTGGTAAGGGCCAGGCCGTTGTTCTCCTGGATCGTGCCGTTGACGCACGAGCCGATCGTGGCGTCGGTCAGGCCGAGGGTGTTCAGCCAGAACTTCCGCGTGCCGGAACCGGTCTGCGGCAGCAGCGGCTGGAGCGTCACGCCGTTGAGCGACGTCAGCGTGCACTTGTAGATATCGGTCAGCTGGGTCTTGGTGAGGTTCGTCGGCAGTGCGCTGAAGGAGCGCGTGGCGTAGGTGACGCCGTCCTTCGCGAACGGGATGAAGGTCAGGTCCGTGGTGCTGGTGTCCGACGGGCCGCTCGAGGAGCGCGCGAAGTCGAGGCAGCCGGTGCTGTTGTCCACGGCGTTGTTCAGGGCGGCGATACCGGCCCCGGAACCGTCGGGGCGGGCGAGGGTGTCACAGCCCACCGCACGCGTCTTGATGGGGGAGGTTCCGGTCGCGTCGTAAGAGGCGATGATCTTGCCGCTCGCGTTCGTGACGACGTCGCCGAGACCGTTCACCACGTCCTGGGTGGTGTCGGAACCGACTCCGGCGAGCTGCCGGTACTCGCCGGCCGGCGGGTTGGCCGCGGCGGGGATGGCCATGGCGGCGAGGCTGATGGCGGCAGTCGCGGTGATGAAGCCGATACGAGCGCGGGACTTGACGTTCACTTCTGTTCTCCTCCGAATAAACGGATACCGAATGGACGTTCAAGCAAAATCCGGACTTTCGTGCTGCCGACCCGTCGGCCGGCCACCGCAAACAATTCCCGAATTTCGTTGCGGTGGCCACCAATTGGGGCGGATGAAAAGGTTACGGGAGGGTTTCCAAGGCACCCCTTAGGGGATTCGGCGCAGAAAATGCGATTCCCGGAACTCGCCCGCCATCCCCACCAGGCACCACGGCTGCCCCGGAATGCCACAGCCGGCCCAGGAACTCAGGACCGCCGGCGCCACACCCCCCACTTGAGCATCGCCGGGCCGGCCAACGCCGAGCCGCCGCCCGCGACGAGGACGGCCAGCAGCACCCAGCGGATGGCGCCGAGCACCGCGCCCGGCGTGGAGCCGGTGGCGCGGACGACGTTCTGCTTCTGCGGATCGAGGTGCTGGGCGGGGTTCACGGGCGGGGTGGCGGACGCCGGCGGCCCGCCGGACGTGCCGCCGGTGCCGCCGCCGGGACCGCCGGTCGTCGCTCCGCCGCTGCCGCCGGACGAGGTCCCGTTCGCGCCGCCCGCGGCTCCCGCGCCGGCCGTGGTGCCGCCGTCCGCCCCCGACGGGTCCTTCGCCTTCTCCAGGGCGGTGGCGGCGGCGAGCGCCTGGGTGCGCAGTGCCTGCGGCATGGGCGCGTAGCCGGGCGGCAGCTGGCCCGCCGACACGCCGGGCGTCTGGCCGGGCCCCGCCGCGTACCGCATGAGCCGGCTGTACGCCGCGCGGTCCGCGGCGGGCCGGCCGGTCGAGGCGGCGGCGTACGTGACCGTGGTCAGCGGGTACGCCCCGCCCCTGGCGCTCGCGGGGTCCGGGGTCAGCACCCCGGGGACGGCCGACGGCCGCATCGTGCCGACGCCCTTGGCCAGGGCGTCGTTCGTCGGCTTCACGAACGTGCCGTCCGCGGTGCGCAGCGCGGCGGTCCGCAGTCCGTACCGGGCCGCGGAGGCGGAGTCGACGAGGGCGATGACGGCCCGGTCACCGGGCTTGGAGGCCTGGCTGACCAGCTTCGCCTTGTGGGCGTTGCTGTCGAGCTCGGCGACGATCGTCCGCCCGGTGTTGCCGCGCCGGGTGCGCTGGGCGCTGTCGTGCATGTCCTGGGTGTACGGGTCCAGGTCGGTGATCCCGTACTGGAGCGGGTCGTTCGGGGGTACGGAGAGCGCGGGCGACAGCGTCGGGTCGGACTTGGGGAAGTCGGTCAGACCGGTGTCCTTGTCCAGGGTGAGGCTGCCGAAATACGGATTGATCTTCGCGCCCCATGGATCCGGCTTCCCCGCGAGGAAGTCCCTGGCCTCCGGGTCCGACCGCAGCCACTGCCAGACCAGGCGCGCGGTGTCGGACTCGTCCAGCGGCACCAGCAGGGAAAGCGGCCTGGCCGCGTCGACCGCCCAGTTCTTGTACTGCGGATTGAGGGCGATGAATTCCGGGTCGTTGCGCAGTGCCGCCGGATTCTTCGCCACATGTGCGGGCGGCTGCGCCAATTGCCAGCCGGGCACATCACGGATATAGGAATGCGTGAGCATTTTCGCCACGAGCCGCGGCGTCAGTCTCATTTCCTGCAGTTCGCCTGAGCCCGGCGTCTCGATGTAGAACCCGAGGGTGAGGCCGGAGACCGCGACCGGCGCGTGCACGACCGGTGGCCCGCCTTCCGCGGCCTCCACCGGGTCGAGGGTGAACGCCAGACCGGGGGCGTCGGCGGCGGTCGCCGTCACCTGACGGCGGGCGTAGGGCTCACCGCTCTGGCTGAACCCGAACGTCGTGCCGGTGCTCTGGCAGAGCGTGGGCTGCCAGGACGTGAGGGCGTCCGTCACCATCTCCGAGCCGATGGTGCGGGACTCGGGCTGGCCGATCGGGCAGTAGGAGCCGGTGGCCAGGAAGTCCAGCCGGAAGACGAGCCGTTGCTCCCAGCTGGTGGTGGAGAGCCCGGAGGAGTCGATCTTGTCCCCGGCGTTCGCCGTCGTGCCGTCCGCGTCGTGCGCTCCGCGCGGCACGACGACCAGCCAGCAGTGCCGCGGGCCGGCGGCCGTGGCGTCGCCGCAGCCGAGGTGGGGCGCCTGGACGACGGTCTGCGCCTCGAAGACCGACTCCCCCGTGCCGTCGGCTCCGACGCGGACGAACGGCTGCTCGTTGGTGTCGATCGGCCCGAAGTAGGTGAAGTCCGTGGACGACTTGGTCGGCTTTCCCTTGACCGGCCGGAACGGCACGAAGGGGTTGTCGAAGGGGTGCGCCGGGTCCAGGGCGTAGGTCTTCTCGCCCGGGTCGACCTGATCGGGCAGCGCGCGCTGGCTGGCCCACCGGCCGCCGGTGCCGCCGATGCCCGAGGCGCCGAACTCGCAGTTCTCCCGGTCGGGCCCGTTCTGGCCGTCGCCCCAGCACTGCATGATCTGCAGGTAGTTGGAGGTGAACTCGGTGTCGGTGGTCGGCGCGCCGCCGGTCCAGGTCACCCGGACGCCCTGTGCCCGCAGCTTCTTCGTCTGGTGGACGGTGACCTTCAGGGCGGAGAAGTCGTCGTAGCGGCCCTTGCCGCCGGAGAGCGTGACGGCCGACTCCTCGCCGTCGGCGGCGCTGGCCTGGGACGTGGTGACGGGCAGCGGCAGCAGGGCGATGACGAGGGCCGCGAGGAGGGCGGCGAACCCGAGTACCTGCCGGCTCGGACGACTGGTCGTGCTCCTGTTCAAGCGCCCGTTCACGCGCCCGCTCCCTTCCGCGGGGTGCGGGCGCCGCGGGCGCCCAGCGCGCGGGCGGCGATCGGCGGGCCGACGACCACGCCGAGCAGCAGGATCGCGGAGAGGGCCATCAGCGTGGTGCGCAGCGCGCCCTGCCCGTCCGCGGCGAGGGAGACGGGGTTGCCCGCCACGGTCGTGTCACCGCCACCGCCGCTGTCGGCCGCCAGCTGCTCCCCGGTGTCCGGGTCGATGGCGGTGGTGCCGGTGGTGCCGGTCGTCGCGCCCGCCGTCGTGGCACCGGCGGTGGTCCCGCCCGCCGCGGTGCCGCCCGCCGTACCGCCGGACGTGCCGGCCGTCGTCCCGCCGGTGACGCCGGACGAACCGCCGGACGAGCTGCCGCCGTTGGCACCGGCCTTCACCGGCGTCCGCTGGTTCTTGGCGCCCGCCGTGCCCGTCGAGCACTGCTTCGTCCCCCGCTGGTCGCAGGGCTGCGGGTACGGGGCGTTCCTGGCGAGGGTGTTGGAGCCGTCGGAGGAGAAGGTGGGGTTGCGGCAGCCCTTGATGTCGACGTTCTTCGCCTCGACGCCGGGAATCCGGCGGACCTGTGAGAGCCCGGCCTGCACCAGGTTGATGGGCAGCGGCGAGTAGCCGAGCTGGTCGGCCTGCTGCTGCCCCTCGCAGAGGAAGTAGTAGGCGAAGGCCCCGAGCGTTCTGCCCTTGTCCTCGGTGAACGGCGCTTCGTTCGTGGTCGGGACGATCATGTAGCTGTAGCTGGACAGCGGGTACGCCCGGCGGTCACCGGAGCGGTAGACGTTGTCGAGGATCTGCGTCAGGTAGTCCGTGGAGTTCTTGTCGTCGTTGATCCGGGCGGACATCAGGCCCACCGCGACGCTGGAGGCCGTCGGCTCGACGTAGTAGCCGCTGCTGTTGAGCAGCTTGGCGACGGGGAAGCCGGTCTTGATCGCGTACGAGTACTCGACGTACGTGATCGCGCCCTCCGCTTGGGGCTGCCGGACGTAGCCGGAGACGCCGAGCGAACCGGACTGCGCGGTGAACCCGGAGCCGGGGATGACCGGGTAGTACGACGTCAGGCCGCACGGCGTCGGCTTGCCGGCGCGACGGCAGTAGTCGTTCCACAGGCCGCTCTGCTCCTTGGCCATCCAGGTGCTGAACTGCGCGGTGGTGCCGGAGCCGTCGGAGCGGACGACGGGGATGACGCGGCGCGCCGGGAGCGTCAGGCCGGGGTTGTCGGCCGCGACCTCAGGCGCGTTCCACATGGTGATCTTCCCGGTGAAGATCTTGGTGAGCACCGCGCCGGACAGCCGCAGGTTGGTGACCCGCTTGCCGCCGATCTTGAGGTTGTACATGAACGAGGTGCCGCCCGCCACGATCGGCATATAGGCGTAGCCGCGCTTCGGCGGCGCCTCCTTCACGCCGAACTCGGTGAGTCCGTAAGGGATCTCCGAGACGCCGAAGTCCGAGACCCCGTTCTTGAACTGCTCGCGCCCGACGGACGATCCGACCGCCGCGTAGTTCACCGTCATGCCGTACTGGGTGACGTTGCGGCGCCACTGGTCCAGCGCGTTGGAGCTCCAGGTCGACCCCGCCCCGCTGATCTTGGTGTACGAGTCGGCGTGCGCGGCGGGCGCCGCGGGAAGCTCGACGGCGAGCAGCACGCAGAGGAGCGCGAGGAGCGCGGCGACGGCGCGGATGCGATACGCACCGCGCGCGGACATGGGTACGGGTGCGGGTATCACAAGGCACTCCTGGTCGGGGCGGATGCACGGGAGCCGGAGTCGATCTGTTTCGCGGCCTGTTCGTCGGCCTGTCTGCCGGCCTGTTTCTCGGCCCGTGCGGCGAACCGGGCCGCGTCGCGGCGCGAGGCCAGCACGCGGCGGTGTTCCTGGCGGCGGGTCAGCCGGCCGGGGCCACGCCCGCCGATCACCCGGGCGGCGACGAACAGCAGCAGGACGAGCGCCATCAGCACGGCGGCCGTGCCGAATCCGCGGGCGATCATCGTCGGCTCGGGCGACTTGATGAACTCGAACGTCGCCAGCGGCAGCGAGATCTGCGGCCCCGACAGCGGATCGGTGTTGGCGACGGCGGTGAAGCCGGCGGTGAGCAGCACCGGCGAGGTCTCGCCGATGCCGCGCGCGGTGCCGAGGATCACGGAGGTGGTGAGCCCGGATCTGGCGGTGGGCAGCACCACGTGCCACACCGTCCGCCAGCGCGAGGTGCCGAGCGCGTACGCGGCTTCGCGCAGCGGGCCCGGCACCAGCCGGATGACGACGTCGGCGGCGCGGATGATGATCGGCAGCATCATCACGGAGAGCGCGAGGGCGGCGGCCAGTCCTGAGCGGTCGAGACCGAGGGTGAGGATCGCGGTCGCGTAGATGAACAGGCCCGCGACGATCGACGGCAGGGCCGTCATCGCCTCCACGATGGTCCGCACGAAGCGGGCGAACCGGCCCGGCACCTCGTTGAGGAACACCGCGCACAGCAGCCCGGTCGGGACGGTGACCACCAGCGCGATCCCGATCTGTTCCAGCGTGCCGGTGATCGCGTGCAGGATGCCGCCCGCCGACAGCGGGTCGAGCGGCCCGGCCGACGCCATGTCCTGTGTGTAGAAGTTCAGGTGCGGCAGCGCCTTGCGGCCCTCCCACAGGGTGTAGACGACGACGAAGGCGAGCGCGGCGAGCATCAACAGGCCCAGGCTCTGGGCCAGGACGGCCGCCACCCGGTCGCGGACGGCGGGACCGTCCTCGTCGAAGGAGACCAGCAGCGCGTACAGCCCGAGGAAGAGCCCGTACGCGATGAGCGTGAAGCCGAGCCCGCCGCTGAACGGCAGCAGCCGGGTGAAGAGCAGCGCGGTGATGCTCAGCGCGGCCGCCGCGGCGCCCAGCACCGCGTACACATCGGTGGCACGCAGCAGCGCGAGCCGACGGCGCGGCTCGCGGGGGCTCTCGGCGGCGGGGGACGTCGGGGGAAGGGTGGTGCGCGGGGAGTTCTGGGCACTCATGGCGCTGTCTCCGCGCGGCGGGGCGACGAGGGTCATCGGGCCTTCCTCAGGAGTCGCTGGCCGCGCCGGAGCGGCTGCGGGCGACGATCGACGATGCGGCGAAGTTGACGACGAGGGTCATCAGGAAGAGCGCGAGGCCCGCGGCCATCAGCGCGGACATGCCGAACTCGCTGGCCTCGCCGTACCGCAGGGCGATCAGCGAGGAGACGGAGCTGGAGCCGTTCTGCAGGATGTGCGGCTGGACGGCGAAGACCGGCGAGATGATCAGGTACACGCCGATGGTCTCGCCGAGCGCCCGGCCCAGGCCCAGCATCGTGCCGCCGATCATGCCGCCCTTGCCGAAGGGCAGCACGACGCTGCGGATCATCCCCCAGCGCGTCGCACCCAGCGCGTAGGCGCCCTCCCGCTCCCCGACCGGCGCCTGCGAGAAGACCTCACGCATCACCGAGCAGGCGATCGGCGCGACCATCAGCGCGACGACGATGCCCGCGACGAACGTGGAGGAGGTGTAGACGGTGGCGGTCGCGAGCGGATCCGACGGGTCGGCGCCGTCGACCTTGAACAGCGGGAACCAGCCGAAGTACCGGGCGATCCAGCGCGCCGTGCCCAGCACGTGCCCCTGGAGGAAGAACAGCCCCCACAGCCCGTAGACCACCGAGGGCACGGCGGCCATCAGGTCGACCAGACTGATCAGCGTCTGCCGCAGCCGGGGCGGCGAGTACTCGCAGATGTAGAGCGCCGTGCCGATGGCGAGCGGTACGGCGAAGCAGATCGCGACGAGCGCGATGAGCACGGTGCCGGTGAGGACGGCCGCGATGCCGAAGTTCCCGGCGTCGGGCTCCCACGCCTCGGTGGTGAGGAACGAGAAGCCGGCCTTCGACAGGGCTTGCCACGCCCGGTAGAGCAGGAACCCGCCGACCAGCAGCATCACCGCCAGCACGAACCCCCCACCGCCCCGGGCCACCGCGCGGAAGACACGGTCGGGCAGCCCGGGATCCGCGTGCAGCCGCCTCGGTACATCCTCGGCGGCGGCTGCCGCGGGTGGTCGGTCATGCGGTTCCGTTGTCACATGGCTGACGTTCACGGGGTGCGGTGGACGCGTGCGCAAGCCGATGTGAACGAGGGGCCCCGTAGAGGCAACTTCGGTTCACCCGGCGCCACTTACCGCACGTCGACCCCTTCGGAAGCGTCCTCCGTGGGGCTCGCGGATGTCTCCATGGCACCGATCTCGGAAAGCAGCGCGCGGAACCGGTCGTAGGCGGTCTGACACGTCGAGTGCCGCTCATAGGCCCGCGACGACACGGCCACGGTCTGCCCGTCCGCACCGCGCAGCCGCCACACCCAGCCGTTGCTGTCGGCCGCGTGCTGCACTCCCCCGGGCAGCCCCTCCGACCCGGCGCACAACCGCTGGAACGCCCGCAGGCACTCCCCGTAGTCCGGGTAAGCGGTTGCGCCGACCGCCACCGTCCGCCCGTTCTGAGCGGTGAGCCGCCAGGAGTGAAATCCCTCGTCGTCGATGTCTATCCGACAGCGCGCACCGACCCCGGCCGCGCCCCCCGTGTCCCCTGCTGCCATCCCCCACCCCTGCTGGCCGTCTCAAGGAAGGCTGCATATGCGGCAGACATGCAGCACACGCAATGTAATGAGACTGCGGAGACAAAGGGCGTACTCACAGGAGCACCACAGCATGCCTTCACCACGAAGTTGCCCCTCGTTCACCCCACCCCGGCAAGCGCTCTCCGCCGCGGCGCGGGGGGTGCGGGCGGGCGCGGGGCGCGTGCAGGCGCGGGTGCAGGCGTCCAGGGCGCGCGTCAGCGTCTCAGGTGTCGAGGGACCGACGTGCGTGGCTGATCAGGCACTGGGCATCCGCGCCGAACACGGCGGACTCCCGCAGGGTCTTCCAGACCTTCAGGTGGACCGAGACGCTCGGTTATGGGCCTTCTGCACGGTCCTGTGGCCCGGGGCGAACCGGCGCCGCCGGCTCCGGACGTGGGACTCGAGTCCCCGGAGCCGGCGAGCAGTTCGTCCGCCGCATCCGGCCGCCCGGTCGCCTCGGCCCACGCCGTCAGATCGTCGGCCGTGGCCGTCTGCCGCCCGGTCTCCAGCTTGCCGACCTTGGACTGCGTCCAGCGCGGAATCACGATCGGCACCTGTCCCTCTTCCCCGTCCGGTTCAGCGGATCCCGGAGCAGACCCGCTGACGAAGTCGCTCATCGGCAAGGGTCAGCGCATCACGCCAAGCGAAGTCGGTCACCTCTTCGACCTGCAGTTCCCTCACGTCGGCCGCGGTGCGGAAGAGGAACCGGAAGTCGATGTGCTGGTGGCCGGGTTCACCTTTGGCGTCGTTGGCCGGGATCGGATGAGTGTCGATATGAACGGGCCGGCCGCCGACCGAGGTGACCGATTCCATGGCGATACCCGTCTCCTCGGTGAGTTCCCGCAGTGCCGCGTCATGCAGCGTGGCGTCCTGCGGTTCGAGATGGCCGCCGGGCAGCAGCCACTTGTCCAGAGCCAGGTGGTGAATGTGCAGGACCTCACCGCCCTGGTTGAGGAGAACGGCGCCGGCCGTGGCATGCCCGCGGAACTCCTTGCGGCTGCTGAGGTTGGCCCCGTCGTCGAGCAGCCCGAGCACGACGGACAGCGCGTCCTTTTCCTCAGGATGTGCGTCGAGGTACGCGTCGATGGTGGCGCGGATGTGTTCGGACGTGATGGCCAAGTCGATCACCTGTTGAAGTAGTTGAGCCAGATCGCCGCGATGGCGGCGCGGTCGGTCGCGTTGACCTCGTGCATACCGGATCCGAGGTCACCGCGGGTGAGCATCCTGATGGCCGCCAGGATCTCGGCCTGCATCAGGAAGATGAAAGGCCCCACGCTGGCGCCGTGCAGAAAGTTGACGGCGTTGCCGCCGTTGGCCAGATAGAAGTAGTGGCCCGTGGTCCGGTAGCGGGTCACGTACTCGCTCACCGTCGCTCGGGTGTAGACGTCGGGCAGTCCGAGCAGTTCCAACTCATCCTCGCTGCTCGTCACGGTGGCGACGTACGCGCCATTGCGCAGGTGCGGGAAGTCCTCCCCGCGTAACGAGATCGCGCCCGTGGCGCAGAGCACCAGCCCTGCCCCGTTCAGCGCGCTCTCCCGATCCCGGGCGACGGCGAAGCCCTGAGAAAGCGCCTGGGTCCGTCGGACGGGGTCGATGTCGAAGACGGTCACATGAACGCCCTTGGCATGCAGCAGCCGGGCAATGCTCGATCCGAGCTTGCCGAACCCGATCACGAGGGCCGGCCGCCCGTGCAGGATGTCGCCGCGCCCGCGCATCACCGCCTCGGTGGAGAAGACCACGGACTGGCCGACCAGGAAGTCTTCGGGGTCCTTCAACGGTGAGCGGGCGACCGAAACGACCGGGCACGGCAGTTTGGCCAGATTCTCGTACCGCCGGTGTCCGTTCTCGGTGTCCTCGATCACCCCGACGAGACGCCCGGAGAAGCGCTCCTGAAGATGCGGAATCGTCGGAGCGAAATAACCACCGACATCAAGGAGCGCGACCGCCTCTCCTGCGGCCCGTGACTCGAAGTACTCCAGTGCGCTGTCGGCGCCCGCGAACACATCTCGGGAGAGAACGTCACAGTCGAAGCTCCGCTCCACCTCTCGCCGGGCCGAATGACTCACGGACTTCGGCTTGGGCAGCACGGCACGTAACCGGGACATCGCGCCCACCGCCCGCACGAACGCGGGCCTCTCGGGCAGCAGGTGCGTCACCAGGAAGGACGTCGCCAACTCGTCCGGGGCGAACCGGGCGGCAATCTTGGCGAAATAGGCGTCCAGCCGAGCTCGCTCGAAGGATTCCATCGCAGCCTCGCTCATTGCAGGATCGGAAGGATGAGAGCTGGATGCGCAACCGGGCCGAACGTCAGGCCCGGTTGGGCGTCCAGGAGTTCTCTGCGGATTGGCTGCATGCGTC
The DNA here is from genome assembly GCF_023701715.1 of Streptomyces sp. RKAG337. NCBI lineage: Bacteria > Bacillati > Actinomycetota > Actinomycetes > Kitasatosporales > Streptomycetaceae > Streptomyces > Streptomyces sp. RKAG337. The sequence continues at coordinate 2,755,570 of NZ_JAJOZA010000001.1, forward strand.
ACGCGTCGGCTCCGCCGTGGATTCGGCCCTGAATCGCGACCAGACGACCTTGCGGATCGGTTCGCGCTCCTCGACGCCCCAACCGTCCGACAGCTCATCCACGATGTGCAGCCCCCGTCCGGAGATGTCCGTACCGATGGACCGCCGAAGGTGCGGCACGGTCTTGGTGCTGTCGTGGACCTCGATGCGGACCCAGCCGCCGACGGCGGCCACCTTCACGAGGAATCCACGGCCGGGGGTGGCGCCATGAATGAGGGCATTGGAGGCGAGCTCCGAGACGCAGAGCCGTACATCGTCGGCTCGTCCTGCCAGGCCCCAGGCCACCAGAGTTGTGGTGGCGAAGTCGCGGGCTATGGCGATCGATGCCGGTACGGCGTCGAAGAATCGTTGCGCGGCCCCCGACGGGACAGGCTCGGAATGCATTGGGTCCATCGATCCCCCTGCAGCATTGCCTCGCAAGGGTGTTGCGAAGCTCACAGCAAACCTTAAGGCGAATCGCCTTAAGGTTGCAAGATGTCAGCAACTCTGCCTCCACGGCTCCTGGCGATACGTTGGAGGTCCGCCGATGGAAGGGACGGCCCTTGACGAACGAGGAATGGGAGAGCGAATCCACGCGGTACTTGACCCCCCGCGGGCAGGGCCGGTCGGACGCGTGGACGGAGGAGGCCGCAGAGAACAACCGTCGCGGTGGGCAGCGGCTTCTCGCCGCGGGGATGGTCGTGCCGCCACCTGAAGTCGCCCGGGCCCTGCGCCTCCCGGAGGGCGAGCAGGTGGTCGTACGGCGGCGCCTGATCCTGCTCGATGGGTTGCCCGTGGAGCTCGCCGACTCGTATTACCCGCCCCGCATCGCGGCCGGCACCGGACTCGCCGAGCCGAAGAAGGTGCCCGGAGGTGCGATCACGCTGCTCGCCGGGCTCGGTCATGTGGCGGGGCACGTCGAGGAGACGGTCACTGCGCGCATGCCCACCGAAGTGGAACGGGAGGCCCTTCAACTCGGTGAACAGGAACCGGTGATCCTCCTGTCGCGGCTTATCCTCTCCGGTGACGATCAACCGATGGAGGCCTGCGTGATGACCATGACCGCAAGCGATCGCGTGCTGCGCTACCGGCTCCGGCTCGGTTGACGCATGCCCCGATGGAACGACACCCGGCCCGCCCATCAGCAGATCGCCGCGGAGCTGCGCGACCGGATCATGGCGCGCCGTTTGGAGCCGGGCAGCAAGCTGCCCTCCACGCAACAGCTGATGAACGAGTTCGGCGTGGTCGGCACGACCGTTCAGAAGGCGCTCCAGATCCTGAAGGCCGAGGGCTTCGCCGTCGGGCAGCCCGGAAAGGGGGTCTTCGTCCGCGAGCGGCCGAACCACACCATCGTCCCGGCCTCGTACATCGCGCCGTCGGAGAGCGGCGCGCCGCATCGGTGGATGGAACAGGCGGCGGCCCGTTCGCGGACCGGGGCGACGCGGATCCTCGACGTCGGGGAGGTTCCGGCCCCGCCTGATGTCGCGGAGGCGCTCGGGCTGGCGGACGGCGGGACCGCCGTACTCCGGTCCCGGCTCATGCTGCTCGATGACGAGCCGGCGGAACTGGTGCGCTCCTACTACCCGGTCGAACTGGCCCGCGGCACTCGCCTCACCGACCGCCGGCGCATCCCCGGTGGATCACCGACGCTCCTCGCCGAGCTGGGTCATCCGCCCCGGGAGTTCGTCGACCGGGTCTCGGCGCGTCCCCCGACGTCCGAGGAGTTCACCGCGCTGGAGCTGCCCGCCGAGGTGTGCGTGCTGCGCACCTTCCGGGTCGTCCACTCCGACGGGGGCCGGCCCGTCGAGGTCTCCGTGATGGTGAAGGCAGGCCACCTGTACGAACTCGAGTACCGCCTGCCCGTGCTCTGAGACCGGCCGTCGGGACGACGGCCGGGGGTCAGCCGATGGCGAGGAGGACGGCCAGGACGATGGCGCCGGTCACGATCGGGGCGATCACTTCGTAGGCCCAGCGGACGCTGACCTCGCCCTGGGCGCCGGGCTTGGCGGCGTTGGTTTCGGCGAGGTCGCGGAGTTCGTCGACGGCCTGGTCGGACCAGGCGCGGGCCGGGATGTCCTGGGCGCTGAGGAGAGAGGACTGCCGGGCCGTCGCGGTGGCGGCGCGGGCGGTCTGGCGGGCTACGCGCTTGCGGGCGCGCAGGGAGACCGGGATCGCCCAGAGCTGGAAGCGCTGACCGCCCGCGACGACCTCGGTGGAGTAGCCGGCCCGCAGGTGTTCCACGGCCGCCCACGGCACGGTGATCGTCCGGAACGGGTTGCGGATGCGGAGCCGTTCGTCGCCCGCGTAGACGGCGGGCCGGATCGTGAAGGCCGCCAGCAGGGGCAGCGCCGCCAGGAGCCCGGCGAGGGTCAGCCACGGGGTGCGTCCCGAGCCGTGGAGCACCGCGTCGCCGCCGAGCCACAGGGACAGCGCGATCAGCAGCACGCCGGTGACGATGCCGGCCACCGACCGGTAGGAGCGGTCGTCGTACTTCGGCCGGTCGGGCTGCGGGGTCGGCGTGGGGTCGTCGGAACTCGTCATAAGGCCCGATTCTGCCTGACGGGTGCCGCGCGACCGGCCGCGCACAGGTTGCGGTACGGCATCGGGATAGATCGGAGGCAACGGTGGGGCGCGGGGAAAAGGGGGCCGGCCACCCCCTGGGGCCTTGCGGCGCAGACCCTGTGCGCCCACCAGCCCGGCGGCCGACACCCCCGCCTCGGGCCAGCCACCCCCTGGGGCCTTGCGGCGCGGGCCTTGCGGCGCGGGCCCTGTGCGCCCACCGGCCCGGCGGCCGACACCCCCACCGGCACCCCACACCAGTCCAGTGGCCGACACCCCACCTGCACCCCACCAGTGCAGTGGCCGGCACCCCACCCGCACCCCACCAGCCCGGTCGCCGGCACGGCCCACCGCCCCGGCGACCGAGGCACCCACCCCGCCCCGCCCCGGACGGCCCCGGGTGTGGCGAACGAATCAGGGGGTGGTGGTGACAGGTCGCTACGCGCGTAGATATGCTCATGTGGTGACCATGCCCACTGTTCCCGCTTTCGGCCCAGAAGCCGCGGCCCGGCTGGCGACGATGGCGGACGTGACCGCCTCGGACACCGCACTCCGCCGCTTCCTCCACGGACTGCCCGGTGTCGATGCCGTCGGCCTCGAAGCCCGCGCCGCCATGCTCGGCACCCGTTCGATCAAGACGACGGCGAAGTCCTACGCCATCGACCTGGCGATCTCCATGATCGATCTGACCACGCTCGAAGGCGCGGACACCCCCGGCAAGGTCCGGGCACTGTGCGCCAAGGGCATCCATCCGGACCCCACCGACCGCACGGCCCCCAAGGTCGCCGCGATCTGTGTCTACCCGGACATGGTGAAGACCGCGAAGGAGGCGCTGCACGGAACCGGCATCAACGTCGCCTCCGTCGCCACCGCCTTCCCGGCCGGCCGCACCGCGCTGCCGGTGAAGCTCGCCGACACCGCCGACGCGGTGGCCGCGGGCGCGGACGAGATCGACATGGTCATCGACCGTGGCGCCTTCCTCTCCGGCCACTACATGCAGGTCTTCGAGGAGATCCGCGCCGTCAAGACCGCCTGCCGGCGGCCGGACGGATCGGCCGCCCACCTCAAGGTGATCTTCGAGAACGGCGAGCTGGCGACGTACGACAACATCCGCCGCTGCTCCTGGCTCGCGATGCTCGCGGGCGCCGACTTCATCAAGACCTCGACGGGCAAGGTCGCCGTCAACGCGACCCCGCCGAACACGCTGCTGATGCTGGAGGCCGTCCGCGACTTCCGCGACGCGGTGGGTGTACAAGTGGGAGTGAAGCCGGCCGGCGGCATCCGCACCACGAAGGACGCCATCAAGTACCTGGTGATGGTCAACGAGACGCTCGGCGAGGAGTGGCTGTCCCCGCACTGGTTCCGATTCGGTGCGTCCAGCCTGCTCAACGATCTGTTGATGCAGCGGCAGAAGCTCAGCACCGGGCGTTACTCCGGTCCCGACTACGTGACGGTGGACTGACCGACATGGCATTTGAATACGCACCCGCACCCGAGTCCCGCGCGGTCGTCGACATCGCGCCGTCGTACGGGCTCTTCATCGACGGCCAGTTCTCCGATGCCGCCGCCGGCAAGGTCTTCAAGACCGTCTCGCCCTCCTCCGAGGAGGTCCTCTCCGAGGTCGCCCAGGCCGGGGCCGAGGACGTGGACCGGGCGGTGAAGGCGGCCCGCAAGGCGTTCGAGAAGTGGTCCGCGCTGCCCGGCGCCGAGCGCGCCAAGTACCTGTTCCGGATCGCCCGCATCGTCCAGGAGCGCTCCCGCGAGCTCGCCGTGCTGGAGTCACTGGACAACGGCAAGCCGATCCGCGAGACCCGCGACACCGACCTGCCGCTCGTCGCCGCGCACTTCTTCTACTACGCGGGCTGGGCCGACAAGCTCGGCCACGCCGGCTACGGCGCCGACCCGCGCCCGCTGGGCGTGGCCGGCCAGGTCATCCCGTGGAACTTCCCGCTGCTGATGCTGGCGTGGAAGATCGCCCCGGCGCTCGCCGCGGGCAACACGGTGGTGCTCAAGCCCGCCGAGACGACCCCGCTCAGCGCCCTGTTCTTCGCGGACATCTGCCGCCAGGCCGGGCTGCCCAAGGGCGTCGTCAACATCATCACGGGCGACGGCGCCACCGGCGCGGCGCTCGTGGAGCACCCGGACATCAACAAGGTCGCCTTCACCGGCTCCACCGAGGTCGGCAAGGCCATCGCCCGCTCCATCGCCGGCACGGACAAGAAGGTCACGCTGGAGCTGGGCGGCAAGGCCGCCAACATCGTCTTCGACGACGCGCCGGTCGACCAGGCCGTCGAGGGCATCGTCAACGGCATCTTCTTCAACCAGGGGCACGTCTGCTGCGCCGGCTCCCGCCTCCTGGTCCAGGAGTCCGTGGCCGAGGAGGTGCTGGACGCGCTCAAGCGCCGGATGCAGACGCTGCGCGTCGGCGACCCGCTGGACAAGAACACCGACATCGGCGCCATCAACTCCGCCGAGCAGCTGGCCCGCATCACCGAGCTCACCGAGGCCGGCGAGGCCGAGGGCGCCGATCGCTGGGCCCCGGCCTGCGACCTGCCGTCCGCCGGCTTCTGGTTCCGCCCGACGCTCTTCACGAACGTCACCCAGGCGCACCGGATCGCCCGCGAGGAGATCTTCGGCCCGGTGCTGTCCGTGCTGACGTTCCGCACCCCGGCCGAGGCCGTCGAGAAGGCCAACAACACGCAGTACGGCCTGTCGGCCGGCATCTGGACGGAGAAGGGCTCGCGCATCCTGTGGATGGCGAACCAGCTCCGCGCGGGCGTCGTCTGGGCCAACACGTTCAACAAGTTCGACCCGACCTCGCCCTTCGGCGGCTACAAGGAATCGGGCTTCGGCCGCGAAGGCGGCCGTCACGGCCTGGAGGCGTACCTCGATGTCTGAGAAGTCCGAGAAGTCCGAGAAGACTGAGAAGTCCGAGCGGCTCAGCGTTTTCAAGACGTACAAGCTTTACGTCGGGGGCAAGTTCCCCCGCAGCGAGAGCGGGCGGGTGTACGAGGTGACCGACTCCAAGGGCAACTGGCTCGCGAACGCGCCGCTGTCGTCCCGCAAGGACGCGCGGGACGCGGTCGTCGCCGCCCGCAAGGCGTTCGGCGGCTGGTCGGGCGCGACCGCGTACAACCGCGGGCAGGTGCTCTACCGCGTCGCCGAGATGCTGGACGGACGGCGCGAGCAGTTCGCCACCGAGGTCGCGGCCGCCGAGGGCATCTCCAAGGCCAAGGCCGTGGCGCAGGTGGACGCGGCCGTCGACCGCTGGGTCTGGTACGCGGGCTGGACCGACAAGATCGGCCAGATCGTCGGCTCGGCGAACCCCGTCGCCGGACCGTTCTTCAACCTCTCCACCCCGGAGCCGACCGGCGTCGTGGTCGTCCTCGCCCCCCAGGCGTCGTCGTTCCTCGGTCTGGTCTCGGTGATCGCCCCGGCCATCGCCACCGGCAACACGGTGATCGTCGTGGCGAGCGAGAAGTCGCCGCTGCCCGCGCTGGCGCTGGGCGAGGTGCTCGCCACCTCGGACCTGCCCGGTGGTGTCGTCAACATCCTGTCCGGGCGGACGGCGGAGATCTCCCCGTCGCTCGCCTCGCACCAGGACGTCAACGCGATCGACCTGACGGGCGCGGACGACGGCCTGGCGAAGGATCTGCAGATCGCGGCGGCCGACAACATGAAGCGCGTCCTGCGCCCCCGCGGCGCGAAGGACGGCGACTGGTCCGCAGACCCCGGCCTGGACCGCCTCAAGGCGTTCCTGGAGACGAAGACCGTCTGGCACCCGATCGGCGTCTGACCGGCCTGCGATCAACCTCGGACGGAGACCTCGCTCACGCCGGTGCTCACGCTCGTGTGAGCAAGGTCTCCGCCCACCGGCACCCCTCGCGGGGCAGGCTTGACCCGCGGGGGGTGTTGCGTTCCAGGTACCTGTCCACCGCGCCGCCGCGTCCCCCCGCGTCAGTGCGCCACCGTCGGAGGATCCCTGTGTGGGACGGCTTCACCGGGGTTCTTCCCTACGTCGCCTTCAGCGCGTTCCTGTGCTTCCTGGTGCCGTCCGTCCCGGTGTGGCTCGGGCGCCGCAAGGCCCGCGCGGTCGCCGCCGGCCGGCCGATACGGATCCGCAGCCGGCTGCGCGTCGACGAGCCGCGGTCCGCATCCCCTGACACCGGCCCGTCCAGCACCTCCGAGCGCGGCGAGCTGGTGGTGCTGCCCGGCGGGCCGCTGTACTTCCTGTCGCCGGACGGCCCGCCGCTCGAACTGCCGCCCGGCGGCACCCTCGAACGCACCCTCTATGCCCGCGCCGGCTCCGCGCCCGGCTCGGGCCGCCGGATCGTGCGGACCGCGCTCGTCCACCGCACCCCGTCGGGCGGCAGCCTGCGCGTCGAGACCGCCCGCGGCGACAGCCGCGCCCTGCGGGCCGCCCTCCAGGCGCCCGCCGCCGGCCGGCCGGCCCCGCGCGCCCTGCCGGCCCGGCTGCCGGTCTGGTGCGCCGTCCTGGCCGTCCTGGCGCTGCTCGGTGCCGTGCCGGTGGCCTCGATCGCCGTGTTCGGCCAGCGGGTCACCGCCCATGTCACGTCGAACACCGGGGACGACTACTGCGGGGTCGGCTGGGCCGACCCCTGGGACGGCTCCCGCAGGGACGCCGAGGTCGACTGCATCCGGGCGGACGACGGGCACTACCGGCGCGGCGAGCCCATCGACGTCATCGCCCTGCCCCGGCCGCTGCGCGGCAACGCCTTCGACACCGACAGCCTGCCGATCCTCGGGGTGCTCTGCGCCGCCGAACTGCTGGTGAGCGCGCTGGGGTTCGGGCTCTCGCAGCTGCGCTGGAGCCGCCACTGGCGGCCCTCGGAGGCCGTCCCCGCCACCGTCACGAAGCCCGAGCGGCCCGAGCGGCCGTCCACCGACCCGGTGCTGTCACTGGCCCGGCCCCTCGACCGGCTGCTGGCCCGCCGTCTCCATCTGCCGCCGGACTTCCACGACTCGCCCTGGTGGCGGGTTTCCGTACTGCGGAAGCTGGCCATCCGTGACGGCGTCTCGTTCGGCGGTCTGACGCTCCTCGGGCTGGCCCTGGTGCTCCTGCGCGACCTGTGGACCCACGACAGCGACGCCACCGTCTGGATCGTCGTGACGGCGCTCACCGCCCTGGGGGCAGCCGCGCGCGTCGTGCACCGCGCCATCGAGGCCACCCGCGTCGTCCGCACCCTGCTGCGCGCCGTCCGCTCCGGCGACCCGCAGGAGGTCCGCTACGCCCTGCTGTACGTCGCGGAGGCCGCCGACACCAGCTGTCTGTGCCCGGAGGACGCCGACGGCCGGCGCGCGGAGGTGGCCGTCGCGACGGCCTCGATCGGCATCGCGATCCCGGCCGCGGCCGTGCCGAAGGCCAGAAGCGGAGCCGAAACGGGCACCGCATCCGCCCCGCAGGGGGCGGCGTACGTGGAGGAGGGTTCCTCAGCCGGGCAGGAGCCCGGACAGCTGGCCCACGAGCGGCAGCTCTGACACCGAGTCCCCCTGGGAGAGCGGTCCGGTCACGGCGCCCGTCGACACCGGCTTGAAGTCCGCCACCTGCGGGGCGACCACGTTGTCCAGCGGGTCCGTGCCGGTGTTCGCCAGCGGGTTGATCGTCAGGTGCTTGACCGGGCCCAGCGCGTACCCCAGGGCCGAATCGGAGCCCACCGTCGAGCCGACGGCCGAATCGGAGCCGAGGGCCGAGTCGGTGAGGGCCGGCGCCGAGCTGGCCGACGCCGAGCCGCTCGCCGCGAGGGCGGCGGCCGCCGCGGCCACGGTGACGGTGGCCGCGGTGCGCAGCAGGGAGTTCAGCTTCGGACGGGCGTGCTTCGGCATGGCCACCTGCTTGGCATAGAAGTGCGGTGATCTGCTGGAACTCTGGTGGAACACGGCACGGGGACGTGTCCCGGCGACACTTCAGGGCGCGGCACCGCGAAGGATCGCCATTCGACTACACAAGGTAGTTGGACGAGTGCACAGCGTCCAAACCTCCGACCAGGGGGTCACCCGGTCGGCGCAATGCCGCACACTGTTCTCTCGTGAGTTCCTCTCCGTCCACCGCGCGTGTGATCCTGCTGGCCGGCCCTTCCGGGTCCGGCAAGTCGTCCCTGGCCGCCCGTACCGGACTGCCGGTGCTGCACCTCGACGACTTCTACAAGGAGGCCGACGACCCGACCCTCCCCCAGCTGGCGCACGGCGCCGGCACGGACTGGGACTCGGCGCTGTCCTGGGACGCGGACGCGGCGGTGGCGGCGATCGGCACGCTGTGCGCGACCGGGAGCGCCTCGGTGCCCGAGTACGACATCGCGTCGAGCTCCATCACCGGCGAGATCCACGTCGAACTGACCGGCTCCCCCGTCTTCGTCGCCGAGGGCATCTTCGCGGCCGACATCACCGACCGGTGCCGCGAACTGGGGCTGCTGGCGGACACCCTGTGCCTGCGCGGCCGTCCGGCCGTCACGGCCTGGCGGCGGTTCCGCCGCGATCTGGCCGAGGGCCGCAAGTCGGTGACGGTCCTGCTGCGCAGGGGCTGGCGGCTGATGCGCGGCGAGCGGGCGATCGTGGCCCGGCAGACGGCCCTGGGCGCCTACCCGTGCGGCCAGGACGAGGCACTGCGCCGGATCACGGCGCTGCCGTTGTCCGCACCGCGCGGGGCGGACCGGCCGACCGACATACCGGTGGACGCGTAACCGAGCAGGCAAAAAACAGGTGCGGGACCACGCAGTCCCCCCGGACTGCCCAGCCCCGCACCCACCGCGCTCCCCCGACCGCGGCTTTTCCCCCGTACCCCCGGTTTTTCCCCCGCTCCCCGTTCCCCCCGCTTCCCCGTTCCCCCCACCGGTCCCCCGACCGGCGTTCTGTGGACGGTCCGAATCGTCAGGCCACCAGCTCGCCGAACGACTCCTCCTCGTCGCGGCCGAAGCTCAGCGCCTCGTCCTCGCGCATCCGGCGCAGCGAGCGCCAGATGCTGCTCTTCACCGTGCCGACGCTGATGCCGAGGATGTCGGCGATCTCCGGGTCGGTGCGGCCTTCGTAGTAGCGGAGCACCAGCATGGTGCGCTGGGTCTCGGGAACCTTGGCCAGCGCCTGCCACAGCACGGCGCGCAGTTCGGTGCCGCCCATCGCGTCCGACTCGCCGACCGTCTCCGGCAGTTCCTCGGTCGGGTACTCGCTGAGCTTGCGGCGGCGCCAGGCGCTGATGTGCAGGTTGGTCATGGTGCGGCGCAGGTAACCGCCGACGGCCGCCTTGTCGCTGATCCGGTCCCAGGCGCGGTAGGTGGAGAACAGCGCGCTCTGCAGCAGGTCCTCGGCCTCGTAACGGTCACCGGTCAGGTGGTAAGCGGTGGCGTAGAGGGAGGCGCGGCGCTCCTTGACGTAGGCGGTGAACTCCGCCTCCGCCAGGCTGTCGTGCCGCGGTGCCGGAATGGTGGCCGTGGCCGTGGCGGCCGGTGCACCGGCGCCGCCCTCGATCGCCGTCATGTACGGCGGCCGGTTGCGGGTCACCTGGCCGGTGCTCTGTGCCGTCTGTCGTCCGGTGCCGCGAGCGCACCCCCGTCCGTTCGCGGCACCGGACTTCCCGTCGTTCCGGCCGGCGGTGTGCTGGCGCGGCTGAAGGACTGCGGTGGTGGTGGTGCTGTGCAGTGCGTTCATGTCGCGCCCCCGTCGGTGGAACCGTCTTGGTGATATCCGGCGTCGGTCTCCGTGTGGATGCCGCTGCCTTAGGTCCATAAGACTGCCGGGCCAGTTTCATGGCGCTGTCCGCCGAGTGTCACAGGCCCGTCACAGAGACTTCCGGTACACGCAGAGTGAGCCGGAGGCCGATCCTTGAGGTGAGATCCCCCCGTGCTCGATACATGGGCTTCCGGTAGGTCACAATGACCGGCGTGCCTTTCCTGTTGCTTATCGAGGATGACGACGCCATCCGTACCGGCCTCGAACTCGGCCTGTCCCGCCAGGGCCACCGTGTGGTTGCCGCGGCGACGGGCGAGGACGGCCTGAAGCTGCTCAAGGAGCAGCGCCCCGACCTGATCGTGCTGGATGTGATGCTGCCGGGCATCGACGGTTTCGAGGTCTGCCGCCGGATCCGCCGCACCGACCAGCTGCCGATCATCCTGCTGACCGCCCGCAGCGACGACATCGACGTCGTGGTGGGGCTGGAGTCGGGGGCCGACGACTACGTCATCAAGCCCGTCCAGCCCCGGGTGCTCGACGCCCGCATCCGCGCCGTGCTGCGCCGCGGTGAGCGCGACAGCACGGACTCCGCGGCCTTCGGCTCCATCGTGATCGACCGTTCGGCGATGACGGTGACGAAGGACGGCGAGGACCTGCAGCTGACGCCGACCGAGCTGCGGCTGCTGCTGGAGCTGAGCCGCCGGCCCGGCCAGGCCCTGTCCCGGCAGCAGTTGCTGCGGCTGGTGTGGGAGCACGACTACCTCGGTGACTCGCGGCTGGTCGACGCCTGTGTGCAGCGGCTGCGCGCGAAGATCGAGGACGTTCCGTCGTCACCGACCCTCATCCGTACGGTCCGCGGTGTCGGATACCGCCTGGACACGCCGCAGTGACGGACCGGTTCTTCGGCTGGGCCACCGGCTTGCTGCGCTGGACCAGCCTGCGGCTGCGGCTGGTCGCGGTGTTCGCCGCGGTGGCGCTGACCGCCGCGGTGTCGGCCTCCGGGATCGCGTACTGGCTGAACCGTGACGCGGTGCTGACCCGTGCGCAGAACTCCGCACTCAACGACTTCCGCGACTCGCTGCAGCGCAACGCGGCCTCGCTGCCGGTCAACCCGCCGTGCGAGGGGCTGAAGGACGCCGCCGACGAGATGGGCGGCCCCGGCAGTTACGCGGTGCTGCTCATCGACAGGACCCCGGACAACGGGCCATGCGCGGCGCCGTCCAGCCGGGACGTCTTCACCCTGGACGATGTGCCGAAGGCGCTGCAGGACGCGGTGAACACCCGGCACAAGCAACAGGACAACAAGTACCACCTGCACTGGCTGCGGATCTCGCTGCACGGCACGCCGTACCTGGTGGCCGGCGCGAAGATCATGGACGACGGCCCGACCGGCTACATGCTCAAGTCGCTGGACGCCGAGCGCAAGGACCTCAACTCGCTGGCCTGGTCGCTGGGGATCGCCACGATGCTCGCGCTGATCGGCTCCGCCCTGCTGGCCCAGGCGGCCGCCTCGACGGTGCTGCGGCCCGTCCAGCGGCTCGGCGTCGCGGCGCAGCAGCTCGGCGAGGGACAGCTCGGCACCCGGCTGAAGGTGTCGGGCACGGACGAGCTGGCGGAGCTGTCCAGGACGTTCAACAAGGCGGCGGAGGCCCTGGAGACGCGGGTGGAGGAGCTGAGCGCGCGGGAGGCGTCCAGCCGCCGTTTCGTCGCCGACATGTCGCACGAGCTGCGCACCCCGCTCACCGCGATCACCGCCGTCACGGAGGTGCTGGAGGACGAGGCCGACTCCCTCGACCCGATGATCGCGCCCGCCGTGCGCCTGGTGGTCAGCGAGACCCGCCGGCTCAACGAGCTGGTGGAGAACCTGATGGAGGTCACCCGCTTCGACGCGGGCACCGCCCGGCTGCTGCTCGACGAGGTCGACGTGGCCGACATGGTGACCGCGTGCATGGACGCGCGGGCCTGGCTGGACTCCGTCGAGCTGGACGCGCCGCGCGGCATCTTCGTGCGCCTCGACCCGCGCCGGCTCGATGTGATCATGGCGAATCTGATCGGGAACGCCCTCAAGCACGGCGGCTCCCCGGTCCGGGTGTCGGTGCGGACCGCCGAGGACCAGCTGGTCATCACCGTCGCGGACAACGGTCCCGGCATCCCCGAGGACGTGCTGCCGCACGTCTTCGACCGTTTCTACAAGGCGGACGCGTCCCGCGCCCGTTCGGAGGGCAGCGGGCTCGGCCTGTCGATCGCGATGGAGAACGCGCACATCCACGACGGCGACATCACCGCCGCGAACGCGCCGGGCGGCGGCGCCGTCTTCACCCTGTACCTGCCGGTGCGGCCCGCCGAGGCACTGCCCGACGGCGACGAGGACGGCCGACCGTGACGACCATGACGTCCCTCCTGAGGAACGGCGTCCGCTCCTCGCGGGCCCGTACGATCCGCACCGCCGCGCTGCTCGCGGCCCTGGTCACCGCCGCCACCTGCGGCTGCGGCATCCGGACGACCACCGTGCCGGTGGACGCGGGACCCGCGCCCACCCGGGTGTCGTGCGCCGTGCCCCCGGCGACCGTCCCGCCGGAGACGCCCGGCGCCACCGTCGTGAAGGTGTACCTGGTGTGCAGCGCGCTGGCCGCGCAGGTCACCCGGACCGTCACCACCTCCGACATCAGCGGGGCGCGCCCCGCTCCGGTGAGCCGGCTGGTCGCCGCCCATGAGCTGCTCGGCCAGCTGCAGCGCCGGCCGTCCGCCGGGGAGGCGGAGGCCGGGTTCGCCACCGAGGTGCCCGGCAACCTGGGCATCACCGGCCCCAGGCCGGGTGATCCGAAGGACGCGCTGCGGCTGAACCTGTCGCTGGACGAACTGCCGTCCTTCGCGCTGGCCCAGCTGGTGTGCACCTTCACGGCCGCGCCCGGTGTCGGCCTCGCGGACCGCTCCGTACTGCTCGGCGGTCCGGATGCCGCGGACCCCGTCAAGCGCTACCTCTGCACGTCCGCACTGCGCACCAGGCCGGACGCGGCGGACACGGCGGGAACCGTCGTCAAGTGAATGGCGTCATTCCCCTCGTGCAGCCTGAAGCTCCGATCCTGAAGGCACGCGCGATGGGCCTGGTGCTCACCGCCGTGCATCTGTCCTTCGTCGGATGGCTGATGCTCAGGCCGCACTACGTTCCCTGGGTGTCGGCGCCCAATCTGCGACCGTTCGGCACCATCCACGCCGACCTGGCCATGAGCCCGTTCGAGGCCGCCCGGCGGATCCTCGCGGGGCTGCTGCTGCTCGCCCCGCTCGGTGTCCTGCTGCCGATGACGGGCGGCCGGATCCGCACCCCCGGGATCGGCTCCTTCGCCCGCACGGTCTTCGCCGGGCTGATGGTGTCGCTGTCCGTGGAGTTCCTGCAGACGGTGGTGCCGGGCCAGATCTTCGACATCGACGCGCTGCTGCTGAACACCGCGGGCGTCGCGCTGGCGTATCTGGCGGTCGTCCCCGCGGCCCGGCGGCTGCTGCGCCGCCGCGGCTTCGGCGCCCTCACCCGGACCGGACCCCCGGTCCGGACTCAGGGGCCGTCCCCGACGACTCCCAGGGTCGGGATCGCCCCGTAGAGCGATGATCGGGCAGGGTATGTACTCGTAGCGTTGGAGCCATCGGAACACCGGAACCCACCGGCATCCGACCTTCCGACAGGAGTACGAGATGAGCGCCCTGGCCCGCCCCGCAAACGGCCGCATGATCGGTGGCGTGTGCGCCGCACTGGCCAACCGGTTCGGCACCTCCGCCACGACGATGCGGGTGATCTTCCTGCTGTCGTGCCTGCTTCCCGGCCCGCAGTTCCTGCTCTACATCGCCCTGTGGGTGATGCTCCCGGCGGAGAAGTCCGCTACCGCCGCTTGGTGACCGGCGCGCCCAGCTTCTTCAGCTGCGCGGTGACCACCGCGCCCGGCACGTCATAGCTCTTCGCCAGGGTGACGTCCGCGCCGCGGAAGATGCTGACGGTCGAGCCGGTACGGATCACGACGAAGTCCTGTCGTGCGCCGCTGCCGCCCGCCGCGAAGCCGAGCGCGAACCGCAGATCGTCGTCGCCCAGCTTGAGCGCGGGGCGCGGGGCGACCGCCACGGGCACACCGGTGACGCCCCCGATGACCGGCTTGAACCCCGCCGCGCACGCGTGCACCGCGGTCCGCAGGGCCGTGACCGCCTTCTGCGCTCCCCCGCCGCCGTAGCCGGAGAGCGTGACGGTGACGCCCGCGCCGGGCATCTTCTGGCCGGCCGGGGCGAGCGCCCTCGGGACGGTCTCCTTGGCACCGGCCGGCGGCCGCCCGGAGAGCAGATCGGCGAGCGGCTGGCACGCGCGCTTGTCGGCCACCGTCGCGTCGGCCGCCGCGCCTGCGGCGTCGCCCGCGGTCACCGTGAAGCCCGGCACGTCCCCCGGCACGAGCGCCGTCCGCTCCAGCGCTGTGCGCGCGGGCAGCGCGGCCGGCGTGGTGGCACCGGGCCCGGTGGAGGCCCCGGCCGTGTCGCCGCCGGCCGATCCGCTGCAGGCCGTGACGAGCAACAGCGGTGCGAGCAGCGCGAACCCGGCGATCTTCTGGGGAATGTGCACGCGCGGAGCGTAGCAAGAGCGACGGGCCGTACTCCGCCGGGAAGGCAGGGTACGGCCCGTCGCCGCGTCACGATGCGCTGAGCGGTCGCTGGTCGGTCCGCGGCTGGGCACCGCGGGGTCGGTGTGGAGGGTCAGCCGAGCAGGCCGCCGGGCAGCGCGTTGCTGGAGATCGGGCCGGTCGGCAGCTGCTTGCCCCCGACCGGCAGACCGCCGAGGAGGCCGCCGACCGGGTCCTTCTGGGCCTCCGGCAGCGTGGAGCCGCTTCCGGTGAGCACCGTCTTGGTGGACTCGGTGGCCGTGCTGAGACCGGGCAGGGCGTCGGTGACCTGGCCGGTCGGCAGCTGGCCGGCCAGCTGGCCCACCGTGCCCAGGGCGTCGACGGCGGGGAGGGCGGCGGCCGAGGCGGAGCCTGCGGCAGCGGCGGCGAAGGCGACGCCGAGAGCGGCGGCACCAAGGGTCTTCATGGTTCGGGTCGTCATGGCTCCGGAACGTAGTCATGACATCACGAAGGGTGCAAGCGGGGAAAATATGTACGGGCGTGGCCGTAACCCGGGGGTCACGGCCACGCCCGAAGGTTTCCCGATCAGCCCTGCGGCGTGGCAGAACCGCTGGCCAGCGCCGGTGTGGCGGCGGCCTGCTGGAACAGCCACTCCGCCTTCAGTTCGGCGTATCCGGGCTTGATTACGTCATTGATCATCGCGAGACGTTCATCGAAAGGGATGAATGCTGATTTCATCGCATTGACCGTAAACCACTGCAGGTCATCGAGGGAGTACGCGAAAGCCTCGACCAGGTGCTCGAACTCACGGCTCATGCTCGTGCCGCTCATCAACCGGTTGTCGGTGTTCACCGTGACCCGGAAGTGCAGCCGGCGCAGCAGCCCGATGGGGTGCTCGGCGTACGAGGCGGCGGCCGCCGTCTGCAGGTTGGACGACGGACACATCTCCAGCGGGATCCGCTTGTCGCGGACGTAGCTGGCGAGCGGGCCCAGCTTGACCGCACCGTCCTCGGCGACCTGGATGTCGTCGATGATGCGCACCCCGTGGCCGAGCCGGTCGGCGCCGCACCACTGCAGCGCCTGCCAGATCGACGGCAGCCCGAAGGCCTCGCCGGCGTGGATCGTGAAGTGGTTGTTCTCCCGCTTGAGGTACTCGAAGGCGTCCAGGTGCCGGGTGGGCGGGAAGCCCGCCTCGGCGCCCGCGATGTCGAAGCCGACGACGCCGTGGTCCCGGTAGCGGTTGGCGAGTTCGGCGATCTCCAGCGAGCGGGCCGCGTGCCGCATCGCGGTCAGCAGCGCGCCGACGCGGATGCGGTTGCCGTCCTCACGGGCCCGGCGCTCGCCCTCACGGAAGCCCTCGTTGACCGCTTCGACGACCTCTTCGAGGGTCAGTCCGGCTTCGAGGTGCTGCTCGGGGGCGTAGCGGATCTCCGCGTACACGACACCGTCGGCCGCGAGGTCCTCGGCACACTCGGCGGCGACCCGCACCAGCGCCTCGCGGGTCTGCATGACCGCGCAGGTGTGGGCGAACGTCTCCAGGTACCGCTCCAGGGAGCCGGAGTCGGCGGCCTCGCGGAACCAGGTGCCGAGCTTGTCCGGATCGGACTCGGGGAGACCGGTGTATCCGGTTTCGCGGGCGAGATCGACGATCGTGCCGGGGCGCAGCCCGCCGTCGAGGTGGTCATGGAGGAGCACCTTGGGCGCGCGACGGATCTGGTCCGGGGTCGGGGTGCTCGTTTTCTGGCTCTGCATTCACGAACGATACCGCCTACGCGCGTAGATCACCTCCCGGGACGGATTATTTTCCGCACGGACATGTAGCGCACACCCCTCCGTCTGCCATCGTTGGGCCATGGCTTCGCAAGCATTAACGGCGCGGGGGGCCCGGCTCGGCCGGCCGGTCGCGCCGGGACTCGTTCCCGCCCCACGGCGCGAGACCGCGGAGACGGTCCGCGCCGTCGTCCTCGTCCTCCCCGGCGGCGACGCCATCAGCACCCGCCGCCGCTCCCCCCTCGCCGCCGCCCTCATGTGGCCGCTCGCCCGCCACCTGGTGCGCGAGGGCCGGGCCGACGGTCTCGCCGCCCATGTCGTCCACTACCGCTACCGCGGCTGGAACGGCGGCAACGCCCACCCGGCGGAGGACGCCGCATGGGCCGTCGGCGAGATCGTCCGCCGCTACGGCGATGTCCCGGTCTGCCTCGTCGGCATGGACATGGGCGCCCGCGCGGCCCTGCACGCGGCGGGCCACCCCGCCGTCAACTCCGTTGTGGCGCTGTCCCCTTGGCTGCCGCCCGGCGAGGAACCCGATCCGGTGAAACAGCTCATCGGCCGCCAGGTCCTCATAGCCCACGGCACCGACGACTTCGCCACCGATCCCGAGCTCTCCTACCTCCTCGCGGAACGCGCCAAGAAGGTCAACCGCGACGTCTGCCGCTTCGAGGTCCACACCGACGGCCACACCCTCCACCAACACCGCGCTGAAATCTTCGCCCTCACCACCGACTTCACCCTGGGCGCCCTCCTCGGCCGCCCCTTCGCCCGCCCCATCGCCGACGCACTGGCGGCCCCACCGCCACTGGGGTTGCGGATGCCACTCGCCTCCGGCTTCGGCCAGTCCCTCCGGGCGTGAGCGATCACGCCTGGGGATCTGCCACGTCAACGTAATTCTTGATCTCCCGCTCCGCCTGCCGCAGCATCGCGCCGATCTCCGCAGTCGCCGCCCTCCGCGCGGCCCGGTCCTCGGACTCCGCGAAGATCCGCTCGCACTCATGCAACCGCGCTGCACGGACGGGGTAGCGGTTGATCGCCACCCACACCCCCCACTTCCGCAGGAAGGCATGCATGGGCGCCAGGCTGGAAGTCTGGATCGCCGTCTCCCAGGCGGTCCGCATTTCCACTTCGAACTGGACCCCGTTGGGCAGACTGAGGTGATTCACTGCCACCCTCAGTGAAGCCTCGGTCAGTGGCGGCAGCGGGATGAGCGGCCCGTCGCCCTCTGTGGACTGCGCGGTCACAGGTACTCCTTCGCGAAAGCCCGGCCGATGGAGCGACCAGAGCCTGACTTGCCGTTGCACGCTACACGCCGAGGGTGCCGCGCAGCGGCTTCTCCGCCCTCACACCCTGGCGCTCCCCTCGGCCGCCCAGGAGGGCCCAGCCCCTCGCGCCACCACCTACCGCGGCAGGAGCTGGCCCCGGCGCGACAGCAGGAACTTCTTGAACGCCGCCACCGGCGCCGTGTCCGGATGCCCGTCCAGCCACGCCACCCCGATGTACCGCACCGCGCGCGGCGCCGACACCGTCAGCTCGACCACCCCCGGCCGCGGCACCGCCGGCGGCGGCAACAGCGCCACGCCCAGGCCCGCGGCCACCAACCCCCGCAGCGTCTCCGCCTCCTCGCCCTCGAACGCGAGCCGCGGCACGAAGCCGGCCTCGGCGCAGAGGTCGTCGGTGATCCGCCGCAGCCCGTAGCCCGGTTCGAGGGCGACGAACAGATCGCCCGCGGCCTCGTCCAGCCGGACCCGCTTCCGCGTCGCCAGCCGGTGGTCGGCGGGGACCACCAGCCGCAGCCGCTGCTCGTCGAGCCGCCGGACCACCAGGTCCGGGGCGTCGGGCGGCGGCGACGTCAGGCACAGGTCCAGCTCGCCGGCGCGCAGCCGCTCCAGCATCGCCTCCGCGTAGTTCTGCACCAGCTGGAACTGCACGCGCGGATAGTCCGCGCGAAAGCCCCGCAGCAACGACGGGACCGTCTCGGACCCGAGCGTGTGCAGAAAGCCGAACGCCACCTTGCCCGTGTGCGGATCCGCGTCCACCCGTACCGCCTCGGCGGACCGCTCCACCTCCCCGAGCGCGCGCTCCGCCGACGCCAGGAACGTGTGACCCGCGCGGGTCAGCTGGACGTTGCGGCCCCGGCGGGCGAACAGCGCGACCCCCAGATCCTGTTCCAGCCGGACCATCGCACGGCTCAACGTCGACTGCGGCATCCCGAGTTGCTGCGCGGCGCGCGTCACATGCTCATGCCGCGCCACAGCGGCGAACTGCGCGAGGCGCGGCGCCAGCACCGCCGCCCAGGACTCGCCGTCCAGGTCCGCGACGGTCGGCGCCGCGACCGGCGGCCGCCCTGTTACGGAAGTGTCTTTTCCGTTGCGGGGCGATGACATCGACCCCGCTGACCTCTGCTCATGCGTCACAGCATCAATACTGCACCGTTTGTGCATTGGACGCATAAAAGTGACGGTCCTAGATTCATGGCATGCCTCCCGCCGATACGGGGGCGTCCGCCGCACAGCGCGCGGGCGCCTCTGCTCCGCCGTCCCCCGACACAGCCGCCGCTGGCGCGGCGCAAGCAGCCAAGCTCAGCCCCGGCAGCCCCGGCTACCGCCGCGCCAACTTCGCGCTCTTCGCCGCCGGTCTGGCGACGTTCGCGCTCCTGTACTCCACGCAGGCGCTGCTCCCCGCGATCTCCGCCGACCTCGCGCTGACCCCCGCCCAGGCGAGCCTCACGGTCACCGCCACCACCGCCGCGCTCGCCATCGCGCTGCTGCCGGTGAGCGCGCTCAGCGAGAAGTACGGCCGTACGGCGGTCATGACCGCGTCCGTCTTCAGCGCGGCCCTCCTGGCCCTCGTGATCCCGTTCGCCCCGGACCTCACCACGCTCGTCGCGCTGCGCGCCGTCCAGGGCGTGGCCCTCGCCGGCCTCCCCGCGACCGCCATGGCGTACCTCGCCGAGGAGATCCACCCCAAGGCGGTGGCCTCCGCGATCGGCCTGTACGTGGCGGGCAACAGCATCGGCGGCATGAGCTCGCGGGTGTTCTCCGGAGCGGTCTCCCAGGCACTCGGCTGGCGCACCGCGCTCTTCGTCGTCGGCCTCATCGCGCTCGCCTGCGCGGTCGCGTTCCGCCTGCTCGTCCCGACGGCCCGCAACTTCCAGCCCGGCCCGGTCAACCCGGCCGCCCTCCTCCGCACCGTCACCGGCCACCTCGGCAACGCGCTGCTGCGCAGGCTCTACGCGATCGGCCTGCTCTTCATGGCCGTGTTCGGCGCGGTCTACACGGTGCTCGGGTATCGGCTGATGGCTGAGCCGTTCGGTCTCTCGCAGACCGCGGTCGGCCTGATCTTCCTCGTCTACCTGGTCGGGACGGCGGCGTCGGCCGGGTCTGGCGTGCTTCTTGGCCGGGTCGGCCGGCGGGGGGCCTTGTACGTCGCGGTGAGCCTGGCCGCGGCCGGGCTTCTGCTGACTCTGTCGACGTCGCTGGTTCTCGTTCTGGCCGGACTGGTGCTGATCACCGGTGGTTTCTTCACCGGCCACGCCGTGGCGTCGTCCTCGGTGAGCCGGACGGCGACGACGGGGCGCGCGCAGGCCTCGGCGCTGTACCTGACGGCGTACTACATAGGGAACAGCGTCGGCGGAACCGTGGGCGCTTCCGCTTTCCATGCGGCGGGGTGGGAGGGGACGGTGGCCCTGAGCCTCGCGGCGCTGGTCGGGGTGGCGGGGATCACCCTGTACGCCACGCGGCGCGCCGTGCTTTCTGCTCGGGCCGGTGGGGGGTCGGGGGCCGGGCCTTCCGGTGCAGGGGTCCGAAATCGACTATTTACGAGCCTGGCGGCTCACAAATAGCTCGGCAGCATTTCGGACCCCTACACCTCCAGCCCCGTCCCCCTCACGTCCAAGCCCCGGCGTCGGCTGAGCACGGCGTTCATCCGACGGGGAACGATCCGGTCTCCAGCGTGATCCCGAACGGGGCGGGCAGCTCGATCGGATCGCCGAACTTCACGGCGTGGTGAGACCGGTAGACATCACCCTCCGGCTCGCTGAACAGGGTGACGGTCGGACCACCAGGTGCCCAGGAGTCGATCAGCAGATACAGCGGCACCCCGGCGCACGCGTAGGCGGCGGGTTTGCTGATCCGATCATGGCCCGGGTTGCTCGGCGAGGTGATCTCAGCGATGAGCCGGGCCTCACTGGCGGCGATGAAATGACCGGGCCTCTGCAGCGCCGCCTTCGGCACAACCGCCAGGTCAGGGATAAAGAGGCCCTTGCGCGACGGCACTGCGAGCCCCTGCGTTTGAAAGATGCCCCAGTCTCGGGGGATCACCCGATACAGCTCACGTTGCAGATCATCCGCAATGTTGTTGTGGTCATTGGCGGGCGGTGGTGCCACGGTGACGATCCCCTCGATGATCTCCACCGTGCAGCCCTCGGGTACGTCCGTCTCTTCCCAGATACGGACGAGGTCGTCCCAGCCGTAGCCGTTGTACGACTCCGGCTCGACGTTGAGTGCGCTCATGGTGTGCTCCTCGTTCGGTACGTCACCGATCCCAGCATGCAGAACGGGACCGGTGGACGTCCACCGATCCCGTTCACCCATACGGGGAAGCCGCAGGCCAGAGGCCTCATCTGGCGTGGCTGCCCCCGGCTGCGAGCTGGGCCCAGACGAGTTTGCCGACGCCCTGGCGGGTGTTCACGCCCCAGCATCCGCGGGTGAGCTCCTGCACCAGCGCGAGGCCGCGCCCCCATTCGTCGTCCTCGGACGGCTGCCGCATCTCCGGCCGCTTCCCGTTCGCGTCATGCACCTCGATGCGCACGCCGCCGGCCAGGCGGATGACCCGCGTCTCGACCCGCCGGCCCGGCACCCGTCCGTGCACCACGGCATTCGTCATCAGCTCGGAGATGACGAGCACAGCCGGTTCGGCGAGGCCCGCCAATCCCCAGTCGTTGAGCGTGTCCTCCAGCAGGTGCCGGGCCTGGCCGACCGAGCGGGGTGAGGACGGCCACCGCGTCGTCACCACGGAGGCCCCATCGCGAACTCCGCCCCTGGGCGGTACCTGTTGCATCGTCGTGCCTCCGTCGTCCCGGAGCCGTTACTCTCGGCGAAGTCGTGCGTGCTCTATGTGAGCAACCGCATGCAAGCGTGGCACTCCCGGCGCTACGGTGATAGCGCTCCAGCGGAATTCTGCCGTCAACTTTTCGCGTGAACTTCCTTGTCCCACCAGGGATTTCACACCCCACGACGACATCTCCCGCTGTGGCGCAGAAGGTTCCTTGCACCTGCGGAACCTTCCCCCACACACTGGAACACTGCGCGGAGGAGAAGCAGATGATCACAGACGTGGAGGCGGCAACGCCCGCTCTCTGCCGTCTCCAGTTAGGCAGCGAACTGCGCCAACTGCGGCTGGCCGCCGGCCTCAAGGGTGCCCAAGTGGTCAAGAAGCTGATCTGGAGCCCGTCGAAGCTCACCCGACTGGAAACCGGGGAGAATTCGTCCGTCGAGACCGCTGATGTGATGGCCCTCTGCGAGATCTACGGAGCGGATCCGGAGACCCGTGCCCGGTTGCAGGGATACGCGGGCGTGACGAAGACCAAGAAGGACTGGTGGCTGACGCCGGAGTACCGGCCGGTCATCCGGCCCGGCTTCAAGGCCTACCTCGATCTGGAGGCCACCGCCGCGGTACTCCAGAACTACGAAGCCGAATTCGTCCCCGGCCTGTTGCAGACCGAGGCGTACGTCCATGCGATCTATCAGGCGGACGCCGCCCTCTCGGCCGATGACATCGATCGACTGGTCGCCATTCGGACGACCCGGCAGGAAGTTCTGCACCGCGCGAAGACACCGCTGAAGTTCACGGCGATCATCAACGAGGCCGTGCTGCGTCGCTGCGTTGGCGGACCGACGGTCATGCGGGAGCAACTCACCCACATCGTGAACGTCACGGAGTCCCGGCCCAACGTACGGGTGCAGATCGTGCCGTTCCGGGCCGGGGTTCATTCGGGAATGAGCGGGTCGTTCTTCGTCCTGCACTTTCCGGAACGGCTCGCCCTGAAGCCGATGGTCTACATGGAGAACCTGACGGACGCGGTCGTCAAACGCAGCGACGGTGCCGTCGAGCGGTACGCGGACGCGTTCTCCGAACTGCAAGCCCTTGCTCCGGGACCGCAGGAGTCCCTGAGCATGATCAAGGAAGCGATCAAGGAGCATTGATACAGATGACCACCAAGGCCGACACCCTCAACGACGCCGTCTGGTTCAAATCCAGCTACAGCGACAACCAGGGCGGCGCATGCGTCGAGGGCGCCCGCCTTGCTGACGGCTCGATGGCCGTCCGCGACTCCAAGGACCCGCACGGGCCCGCGCTCGTCTTCACCGCAGACGCCTGGCGGTCGTTCGCGGCCGCAGTCGGGTACGGCGAGTTCCCCGACGCCTGAGTACGGACGGAGGGGGACGGGGGCGGAGGGGGAGGGGTTCGAAATGCTGCCGAGCTATTTGTGGGCCGCCAGGCCCGTAAATAGTCGATTTCGAACCCCTCCCCCGGAGTCACCGGCCCCCGGCCGGTCCACGCACCCGCAGGTCAGGCGATCCGGTCCAAGACAATCGGCTTAGGCTCGAACGTCGCGTCCGTCGCGCCGACCAGGATGCCGCCGTGCAGCGCCTCCAAGGCGTAGCCGAACTTCTCCGGCGTGTCCGTGTGCAGCGTCATGAGGGGCTGGCCCGCCACGACGGAGTCGCCCGGCTTGGCGTGCAGCTCGACGCCCGCGCCGAGCTGGACCACGTCCTCCTTGCGCGCGCGGCCCGCGCCGAGGCGCCAGGCCGCGATGCCGACGGCGTACGCGTCGAGGATCTCCAACACACCGCTCGTCGAGGCGTGCACGACGTGCTGTTCCCGCGCCACCGGCAACGTGGCGTCGGGGTCGCCGCCCTGGGCGGCGATCATGCGGCGCCAGACGTCCATCGCGGAGCCGTCCGCGAGGGCCTTCGCCGGGTCGGCGTCAGGCAGACCGGCCGCGTCGAGCATCTCGCGCGCCAGGGCGAGCGTGAGCTCGACGACGTCAGAAGGCCCACCGCCCGCCAGCACCTCGACCGACTCCCGCACCTCCAGCGCGTTACCGGCCGTGAGGCCGAGCGGCGTGGACATGTCCGTCAGCAGCGCGACCGTGCGCACACCGTGGTCCGTGCCCAGACCCACCATCGTCGACGCCAGCTCACGCGCGTCCTCGATCGTCTTCATGAAGGCGCCGGTGCCGACCTTCACGTCGAGCACGAGCGACCCCGTGCCCTCGGCGATCTTCTTCGACATGATCGAGGAGGCGATGAGGGGGATCGCCTCGACGGTGCCGGTGACGTCGCGCAGCGCGTAGAGCTTCTTGTCCGCGGGGGCGAGGCCGTCGCCCGCGGCGCAGATGACCGCGCCGGTGCCGCGCAGCACGTCGAGCATCTCGGCGTTGGTCAGCGACGCGCGCCAGCCCGGGATGGACTCCAGCTTGTCGAGGGTGCCGCCGGTGTGGCCCAGGCCGCGGCCGGAGAGCTGCGGAACGGCCGCGCCGCAGGCCGCCACGAGCGGGGCAAGCGGCAGCGTGATCTTGTCGCCGACGCCGCCGGTGGAGTGCTTGTCGGAGGTGGGGCGCGGGAGGGAGGAGAAGTCCATCCGCTCACCGGAGTTGATCATCGCGGCGGTCCAGCGGGCGATCTCGGCACGGTCCATGCCGTTGAGGAGGATCGCCATGGCGAGCGCGGACATCTGCTCGTCGGCCACGGCACCGCGCGTGTACGCGTCGATGACCCAGTCGATCTGCTCGTCGCTGAGGCGGCCGCGGTCGCGCTTGGTGCGGATGACGGAAATGACGTCCATGAGGGGTTTCCTTAGCGGTTCAGGTCTTCGGAGCCGAAGGCGTCCGGCAGGACTTCGCTCATCGGGACGACGCCGCGCGGCGTGTCGACGAGGAGGCCGGGGCCGCCGTTCTCCCACAGCAGCTGGCGGCACCGGCCGCACGGCATCAGCAGGTTGCCGTGCAGGTCCACGCAGGTGAAGGCGGTCAACTTGCCGCCGCCGGAGGCGTGCAGCGCGGAGACGAGGCCGCATTCGGCGCAGAGCGCGACGCCGTACGAGGCGTTCTCGACGTTGCAGCCGACGACGACACGGCCGTCGTCGACGAGGGCGGCCGCGCCGACCGGGAAGTGCGAGTACGGGGCGTAGGCCCGGGACATGATGTCCCGGGCCTGCTTCCGCAGGCCCTCCCAGTCGACGGAGTCGACAGGAGTCGAGCCGGCACCGGCACCGGCGTCATCGAAGCCCTCGGCAGGAGCACGCGTCACTTGCCCTGGCCCTTCCGGTACGGCTGGCCGTCGGCCGCCGGCATCCGCAGTCGCTGCGAGGCGAGCGCGAGCACCAGCAGGGTGACGATGTACGGCGTGGCACCGACGAGCTGTTCGGGCACGGTGTCGGTCAGCGCGTACCAGACCACCAGCAGGACGGCGACGGCGCCGCCCACCACGGCCGGCAGGTACTTCTTCTGGTAGAGCCGCCAGGCGGCCAGCGCGGCCAGGCCGACCGCGAGGGCGAGCAGCAGGGCGTGCACGGTCTCGCCGCCGTTGCGCAGCTGGAGGCTGTCGGAGTAGCCGAACAGGCCGGCGCCCATGGCGAGCCCGCCGGGCCGCCAGTTGCCGAAGATCATGGCGGCGAGGCCGATGTAGCCGCGGCCGCCGGTCTGGCCCTCGTTGTAGATGTGCGAGGGGACGATGGCGAGGAACGCGCCGCCGAGGCCGGCGAGGCCGCCGGAGGCGATGACCGCCAGGTACTTGTACTTGTAGACGTTGACGCCCAGCGACTCGGCGGCGATCGGGTTCTCACCGCAGGAGCGCAGCCGCAGACCGAACGCGGTCCGCCACAGGACGAAGAACGTGGCCACGAAGAGCGCCGCGGCCAGGAGGGTGAGCGACGACAGGTCCGTGACGAGGCCGCCGATGATCCCGGCGATGTCCGAGATCAGGAACCAGTGGTGGCCTTCGAGGGTGTGCATCCAGTCGGAGAGGCCGGGCACGGTGAACGACTTGATGTCGTCCATCGGCGGCGACTGCTTGGGACTGCCACCCGCGGCCGCGGCCTTGCCCATGCTGAACCAGATCTTGGCCAGGTACTGGGTGGTGCCCAGCGCCAGGATGTTGATCGCCACACCGGAGACGATGTGGTCGACGCCGAAGGTCACGGTCACGACGGCGTGGATCAGGCCGCCGGCCGCGCCACCGAGGATGCCGGCGAGGACGGCGAGCCACGGGTTGGTCTGCCAGCCCGCCCATGCTCCGAAGAACATGCCGAGCATCATCATGCCCTCGAGGCCGATGTTGACCACGCCGGCCCGTTCCGACCACAGGCCGCCGAGGCCGGCGAGGCCGATCGGCACGGCCATGGTCAGGGCGCCGGAGATCTGTCCGGAGGACGTCATGTCGTTGGCGCCGGTGATGGCGCGGACGGCGGAGATGAGGACCAGCGCGCCCGCGATGATCAGCAGCACACGGGAGAACGTGAGCTTGGCGCGGATCTTCGCCGCGGGGCTCTTGGCGGTCTTGCCGGGGGTAGCCGTGGCGCTCACGCTGCCGCCTCCTGCTTGCTCTTACGGGCCTGGGCGGCGAGTTCTTCGCCGACCTTCTGTTGCTGGCGTTTGATGCCGTAGCGGCGGACGACCTCGTAGGCGACGACGACGCAGAGCACGATGATGCCCTGCATGACGCCGACGATTTCCTTGTCGTAGTCCTCGAACTCCAGCTTGTTGGAGGCGATCTCCAACCAGCCCCACAGCAGCGCGGCCAGCGCGATGCCGATCGGGTGGTTCCGGCCGAGCAGCGCCACGGCGATACCGGTGAAGCCGATACCGGCCGGGAACTCGGTGCTGAACTGGTGCGCGTCGTTGAGCAGCACCGGCATGCCGACGAGCCCGGCGATGGCGCCCGACAGCAGCATGCTGGTGATGATCATGCGCTTGACGTCGACCCCGCTGGCCCCGGCCGCGGACTCCGACTGGCCGACCGTCCGCAGGTCGAAGCCGAAGCGGGTGCGGGAGAGGCCGAACCAGTAGAGGACGCCGACGAGGGCGGCGATGACGATGAAGCCCCAGATCGTGCCGTCCGTGCCCATGTCGAAGCCGAAGAAGTGGCCCGAGGAGGGGAGTTCCTTGGTGGAGACCGAGTTGGTGTCCGCGTGCAGCTGGGCGAGCCGGCCGGGGATCATGAAGTAGCCGATCACCGCGGTGGCGATGGCGTTCAGCATGATCGTGGTGATGACCTCGCTGACCCCGCGGGTCACCTTGAGCACACCCGCGATGCCCGCCCACATCGCACCGACGAGCATCGCGGTGAGGATGATCAGCGGGATCTGGATGAAGGAGGGCAGGTTCACCGCGCCGCCGACGACGGCCGCGAAGAAGGCCGCGAGGCGGTACTGGCCGTCGACGCCGATGTTGAACAGGTTCATCCGGAAGCCGATGGCCACCGCGATGCCGGCGAGGTAGTACGGCGTCGCCTTGTTGAGGATGAAGACCTGGCTGTCGCTCGTCAGGCCCTTGTCGAACATCACGTTGAACGCGTGGAACGGTTCCTTGCCGGTGGCCAGGAGCACGAGCGCGGTGAGGACGAAGGCGGCGACGATCGCGAGTACGGGCGCGGCCAGGCCGAGGATCAGCCGGTCCTTGTCGAACTTCTTCATCGGTCCTCTCCTTCGGCGTCCGTGGGCTCGAGGTGGCCGGAAGCGGCGCCGGTCATGGCGGAACCCAGCTCCTCAGGAGTGATCGTGGCGGGGTCGGCGTCGGCGACCAGGCGGCCGCGGTACATCACCCGCAGGGTGTCGGACAGGCCGATCAGCTCGTCCAGGTCGGCGGAGATCAGCAGCACGGCGAGGCCCTCGCGGCGGGCCTGCCGGATCTGGTCCCAGATCTGCGCCTGCGCGCCGACGTCCACACCACGGGTCGGGTGCGCGGCGATCAGCAGCTTGGGCAGGTGGCTCATCTCGCGGCCGACGATCAGCTTCTGCTGGTTGCCGCCGGAGAGGGAGGCCGCGGTGACCTCGATGCCGGGCGTACGGACGTCGTACTCCTTGACGATCCGTTCGGTGTCGCGGCGGGCCGCGGTCAGATCCAGCAGCGCGCCGCGGCTGTTGGGCTTCTCGGTGACGTGGCCGAGGATGCGGTTCTCCCACAGCGTGCCTTCGAGGAGCAGGCCGTGCCGGTGGCGGTCCTCCGGGATGTACCCGATGCCGTCCTCGCGCCGCTTGCGGGTGGGGGCGGTGGAGATGTCGGCGCCGTCCAGGGTGATCACCCCGGCGTCGGGGGTCCGCATCCCCATGATGGCCTCGACCAGTTCGGCCTGGCCGTTGCCCTCGACCCCGGCGATGCCGAGCACTTCGCCCTTGTGGATCGTCAGGCTGACGTCGCCGAGCACGGTGCGCTCGACGCCCTCGGCGTCGACGGCGGCCAGCTTCAGCCCCTTGACGTCCAGCAGGACCTCGCTGGTCACCGTGGACTCGCGGGTCTCCGGCGACGGCAGTTCACTGCCGACCATGAGCTCGGCGAGCTGCTTGACGGTGACCGACTTCGGGTCGGCGTCGCCGACCGTCGTGCCGCGGCGGATGACCGTGATCGCGTCGGCGACCGAGAGCACCTCGCCCAGTTTGTGCGAGATGAAGATGATGGTCAGGCCCTCGGACTTGAGCCCGCGGAGGTTGGCGAAGAGCGCCTCGACCTCCTGCGGCACGAGGACCGCGGTCGGCTCGTCCAGGATCAGGGTGCGGGCGCCGCGGTAGAGGACCTTGAGGATCTCCACGCGCTGCCGGTCGGCGACTCCGAGGTCCTCGACGAGGAGGTCGGGGCGGACGCCGAGGCCGTAGGCGTCGGAGAGCTCCATGATCTTGGCGCGGGCCTTGCCGCCGATGCCGTGCAACTGCTCCGCGCCGAGAACGATGTTCTCCAGCACGGTGAGGTTGTCGGCCAGCATGAAGTGCTGGTGCACCATCCCGATGCCGAGCCGGATGGCGTCGGCCGGGGTGTGCAGGTCGGCCTTCTCGCCGTCGAGGGTGATGGTCCCCTCGTCGGGGCGCTGCATCCCGTAAAGGATCTTCATGAGGGTCGACTTGCCCGCGCCGTTCTCGCCGACCAGGGCGTGGACGGTGCCACGGAGCACGGTGATGTCGATGTCGCGGTTGGCGACGACGCCGGGGAAGCGTTTGGTGATGCCGCGGAGTTCGACGGCGGGGGGACTGCTGGACGCGTTGATGACGCACTCTCCTCGCGGGGCAGAGCGGAGCGATGGGGGTGAACGTATCGCGAGGATCGGACTCTACGCGCGTAGCGGCGCCAGATCCACAGTTGTCGCGGGATACATACGGCACGGTGGCCGCACAAGCGGTCTCGGGGAAGTGGGGTGCGTTCCCGCGTCGTCCGGTGCGGTGACTCGGCGTGCTGCCGCATTGCCCCTGTACTGGACGTACCGGGGTGATGCGGCAGTGCGGCGAGGTGCCGTGCCGGGCGGCGTGGGGGCGTGCTCCACTTCCCCGAGCCCGCTCAGGCACGAGGCCCGGCAGGGAACGTCACGCTCCCTCGCCGGGCCTCGCGTCGGTGATCAGCTGGTCGGAGTCGTCCGGACCGTCAGCGTGCCGTCGGTGATCTTCTTCTTCGCGGCGTCGAGCTGCGCCTGGATGTCGTCGATGTAGCCACCGGAGGTGGCCAGGCCGACGCCACCCGCCTTGAGGTTGTAGATGTGCGTGCCGGTCAGCGGCTTGCCGTCCTTGACGCTCTTGATGACCTCGTAGACCGCACCGTCGACGTTCTTGACGGCGGAGGTCAGGATCGCGGTCTTCCACTGCGCCAGGCCCTTGTCCTGGTACTGGTCGCCGTCGACACCGATCGCCCAGGTGCCCTTCTTGCCCGCGACGGCCTCGATGGCGCCGGCGCCGGAGCTGCCCGCGGCCGCGTAGATCACGTCGATACCGCTGTCGAGCATGCCCTTGGCCTTGGCCTTGCCCTCAGCCGGCTTCGCGAAGCCGGAGAAGTCGCCGCCCTGGGTGATGTACTGGATGTCGACCGAGACGCTGGGCTTGGTGTCCTTGACGCCCTGCTGGTAGCCGGCCGCGAACTTCTTGATCAGCGTGGTGTCCACGCCGCCGATGAAGCCGACCTTGTTGGTCTTGGTCTTCAGCGCCGCGGCGACACCCGCGAGGTAGGAGCTCTGCTCCTCGGTGAAGTTGATGCTGTCGACGTTCGCGCCCTCGACCACGGAGTCGACGATCGCGAAGGTCGTCTTCGGGAACTTCTTCGAGACGGCCTTCACCGAGTCGGCATAGGCGAAGCCGACACCGATGACCGGGTTGTAGCCCGCACCGGCGAGGTCGTTGAGCTTCTGCTCGCGGTCCGCCTCGGTGTCGGTGTTCTTGGCGGTGAGCTCCTTGCTGCCCAGGCTGAACTCGGCCTTGGCCTTGTCCAGGCCCTTGGCCGCGGAGTCGTTGAAGGAGTGGTCGCCTCGGCCGCCGACGTCGTAGGCGATGCCTACGCCCTTGTCCTTGCTGTCGTCGGAGCTGCTGCTGCCACACGCGGTGGCAGTGAGGGCGAGGGCCGCGGACGCGACTCCCGCGGCAACGATCTTGGTAACCCGGCGCACGAGGGTCCCCTTCATTCGAAAGCGCCCCGTCCGGCGCTGGCTAAGCGGGAGCTTAACGCGCGTAGATGTCAGGTAAAGGCTGAATGAAGACCTGTTATCGGATCGACGCATTTCGGCCAGGTGAACCACCCGTGAGCGTCGCGCCACCCACCGTCAGACCAGCAGCGCAGCCCCTGCGAGCAGCTCCGCGCCGATCACGACCGGGTCCTCGGCGTCCTCGGATTCACCCGGATGGACGCCGTGTCGCGGCGACCCGTCGACGGGTCGCAGACCGAGCCGGGCGAGCGCGCCCGGCACCTGCTCCAGGTACCAGGCGAAGTCCGCACAGCCGAGGCTCTGGCCGGTGTCCTCGACGGCGTGCGCGCCGCGGCTCAGCGTCATCGCCTCGCGCAGCAGCTCCGTCGACTCCACCTCGTTGACGACCGGGGGGACGACGCGCTGGTAGCGGATCTCGCACTTGGCGCGGTACATGCCGGCCACCTGGTCGATCACCTCGTGCACCAGGTCGGGGGCGTCGTTCCAGGCCGCCAGGTCCAGGCAGCGGACGGTGCCCTCCAGCTCCGCGTGCTGCGGGATCACGTTGCAGGCGTGGCCGGCCTCGATGCGGTCCCACACGACCCGGACGCCGGAGCGCGGGTCCATCCGGCGGGCCAGTACGGCCGGCAGCTCGGTGGCCATCTTGGCGGTGGCCATCACCAGGTCGGTGGTCAGATGCGGGCGGGCGCTGTGGCCGCCCGCGCCATCGAGCTTCAGGACCAGACGGCCGACGGCCGCGGTGATCGGGCCCTGCCGCAGACCGATCCGGCCGGTGTCGGTGTCCGGGTCGCCGTGCACGGCGAGGATCCGGCCGACGCCCGCCAGCACCTCCGCCTCGATGGCGCCGAGCGCTCCGCCCGGGGCCGCCTCGTCCGCGGGCTGCAGGATCAGCCGCACCGGGCGCGGCAGCCGGCCCTCGCGTTCCAGGGCGGCGAGCGCCAGAGCGGCGCCGAGCAGCACCGCGTCGATGTCGCTGTGCAGTGCGAGGCGCGGGCGCGCGGGGTCGGTGGCGCCGATGTCACAGACGATTCCGGTCCCACCGGGCAGTGCCCGCGGCCGTAGACCGTCCTGCTCCAGCCGAGCCAGAACGGCCGCGGCGGCGGCCGCGGCGTCATGGGAGTCCGGCCGGCCCGTCGCGGGGCGGCGGCTCAAGTCCCGGCGGAACGCGATCAGTTCAGCGCGAAGCCCGGTGGGCAGCGCGCCGGATGGCACTGCGGGTGAGTCGTTCACCTCCGACAGCGTAGGCCCCATGGGAGATCCTCCAGCGTTGATCGAGAGAAATTCATTCCTGTTGAAGGAGAAGAAATCACCCGATCGGCGCATACCCAATCCCTCTGGGGGGTATCACGGCCTCTTGGGCCTTCACCACCCATCCCATCCTCGCTCAACGATCCATCGATCGCGAGGCAACGGCTCCGGCGCAGGGGGTGTCCCGTGCCACACCGGGGTCCGGTGGCCCGGAGCGTAGGGGCGGGGCATCGCGGCCCGCTGGATCCGCCGGGCGGATCCGGGCCCTCAAACCGTCAAGGTGGCCGAGGTCAGGCCGTCGCCGTGGCCGAGGTCAGGCCGTCGCTGTCGCCGAGGTCAGGCCGTCGCCGTCGCCGAGG
Organism: Streptomyces sp. RKAG337; assembly: GCF_023701715.1. NCBI lineage: Bacteria > Bacillati > Actinomycetota > Actinomycetes > Kitasatosporales > Streptomycetaceae > Streptomyces > Streptomyces sp. RKAG337. Next base: position 2,787,472 of record NZ_JAJOZA010000001.1, read on the forward strand.
TCAGGCCGTGCAGGTCTCTGGCGGTGCCGGTGATGCCGGAGAGGAAGCCCTGCGCGCGGGGTGAGGCGGTGTGGGTGAGCCAGCCGTCGTCGATGTCGCGGACGACGACCTTGACCCCGGTGCCGGCCAGCGCGAGCGGCAGCGTGTGGACGACCGTGGAGGGGAAGCTGAGCACGGTGTGCCCGATCGGCCCGCGGCGGGCGACGAGTTCCAGCGGCAGGTCGGGGCGGACGATCTCCAGCCCGGTCTCGACGGCGAGCCGGTGCAGCTTGGCCGTGTCCTCGCGGCGGTGCGCGAAGTAGCGGGTGGCGCCGTGGGATTCGGCGAGGGCGGCGACCGCCGCGAGGTACCGGTCGAGGTCGACGACCCCGGTCTCGACGAGGGACGTGCCGATGATGTCGGTGCCGGCGGTGATGCGCGGCGGTCCGAAGCGCGACCGCGTCCACGCGAACCGGTTGGCGCGCAGCGCCATCCCGGCCGGTGGTGTCGCCGGCATCGCGCTGAAGAGTTCGACGGTGCGGCGGCGGCCGGGGGTCAGCCGGCGGCGGGCGGCCGAGGCGAAGATCGCGAAGGCGGCGTCGACGGGCGACCGGCGGCCGGCGCGGTGCCAGCGCACCAGACGGCCGCCCCTGCTCAGGATCTCGGTGAACTCCATGGTGGCGGTGCCGTCGTCGACGACGGTGATCTCCCGGGCCCGGCACAGCGGCAGCAGCACCTGCACCAGCCGGGAGAACGGATCGCCGATGACGAGGTGGCGTACGCGCAGCAGCAGCGGCGCCAGGGTCATGGCGGTGCGCAGCAGGCCGAGCCGGTTGCTGCGGGCCTCGAACCAGCGGACGGTGACGCCGTCGTCCCGGGCGAGCTCCGCCATGCGGCGCAGCTGCCCGCGGCTCATCGGGTCGCGGGGCGAGAGCACCACGACGGTGAGCGGGCCGGTGACCGGGCCGCCGCCCGGGGCGGCAGGTGCCGCCCCGGGACGCGATGCGGCGACCGCGGTCGGGGGGTGTATGTGCGACCACTCCAGGACGTTGAGGAGCTGGACAGGGGACTCGACCAGTGCGAGCGGTCCCCGGCCGGATGCGGGCGCGGTCATCCCGTGACTCCTCGTTCTCATGGTTCGCGTTGCCCTCGGGCCATGGGGGCAGGGGTGGCGCGGTCCGTCAGACGGAGGCGGTGGCGCGGTCCGCGCCGGACGCCTCGGCCTCGGCGACGACGCCGGGGACGCGGCGGAGCTTCTTCATCGGGCCGAGCTCGCCCTCGTAGACCTTCTTGACGCCGTCGCCGAGCGAGGTCTCGATGATGCGGATGTCGCGGACGAGGCGCTCCAGGCCCTGGGACTCGACGGAGGCGGCCTGGTCGGAGCCCCACATGGCGCGGTCGAGGGTGATGTGGCGCTCGATGAAGACCGCGCCGAGGGCGACGGCGGCCAGCGTCGTCTGGAGGCCGACCTCGTGGCCGGAGTAGCCGACGGGCACGTTCGGGTACTCGGCCTGCAGGGTGTTGATCATGCGCAGGTTGAGCTCTTCGTGCTTCGCCGGGTACGTGGACGTGGCGTGGCACATCACGATGTTGTCGCTGCCGAGCACCTCGACGGCGTGCCGGATCTGCTTCGGGGTGGACATCCCGGTGGAGAGGATGATCGTCCGGCCGGTGGCGCGCAGCGCGCGCAGCAGGTCGTCGTCGGTGAGGCAGGCGGAGGCGACCTTGTGGGCCGGGAGGTCGAACTTCTCCAGGAACGCGACGGACTCGACGTCCCACGGGGACGCGAACCAGTCGATGCCGCGCTTGCGGCAGTAGTCGGAGATGGCGTTGTAGTCGTTCTCGTCGAACTCGACGCGGTGCCGGTAGTCGATGTACGTCATGCGGCCCCAGGGGGTGTCGCGCTCGATCTCCCACTGGTCGCGCGGGGTGCAGACCTCGGGGGTGCGCTTCTGGAACTTCACGGCGTCGCAGCCGGCCGCGACCGCGGCGTCGATGAGCGCGAAGGCGTTCTCCAGGTCACCGTTGTGGTTGATGCCGATCTCGCCGGTGACGTAGACGGGCTGCCCGGTGCCGATGTAGCGGGTGCCGACCGGACGGAGGTTCTTCGGGGTCAGGGGGGTGCTGGTCACTGGGAGAGGTCCTTTGCGGAGAGAGGTGCTGAGGGGACTGCTGTGAGGGGTGCGTAAGGAGGGTCGGTAGGAGGGGCGGCCAGATTCGGGCCGAGGATCCACCCGGCGATCTCGCGGATCGCGCCGCGGCCGCCCGGGGTGGAGGTGATGGAGCGGGCCGAGGCCCGTACGACGTCGTGGGCGTTGGCCACGGCGACGGGCCAGCCGGCGAGCGCGAAGCAGGGAAGGTCGTTGACGTCGTTGCCGACGTACAGGACCCGCTCGGGGGCGATCGTCTGCTCCTCGCACCACTGCTTGAGGGCGAGGTCCTTGCGGGCGATGCCGTGGAGGACGGGCACCTGGAGCTTCCTGGCCCGTGCCGCGACGACCGGGTTGGTCTCCGAGGACAGGATCAGTACGGGCAGCCCGGCGCGGCGCAGTGCCGCGATGCCGAGGCCGTCGCCGCGGTGCACCGCGACGGTCTCCCGTCCCTGGGCGTCGACCAGCACCGTGTCGTCGGTCTGGGTGCCGTCGAAGTCGAGTACCACCGCGTCGATGTCGTCGAGGGTGGGGGTGGAGCCGGCGTCGAGGAGCGGCGCGAGGGCGCGGGCCCGGACGAGGTCGTCCGGCTCGTCGATCTCCAGGACGCGGGCCGGATCGGTGCGCACCAGCGAGGTGCGGCCGAAGAACCGGTGGCCTGCGGCGCGGAAGCCGGGGGCGCGCATGGCGTACGCGGCGCCGGTCTCCAGCAGGTCCTGGGGGCGGTCCTGGCGGCGCGGGCGGGTGGCCTTGTCGTGGTTGACGCCGTGAGCGCCGTCCCCCGGCCTCCGGCCGGGGGTGCCCCCGTCGTCGCCCTCGCGCCAGACGAAACCGTGGAAGGGGGCGACGGTGTGCGCGGTGTCGGCGCCGTCCTCGATGACGGCGGCGGCGACGCCGTCGACCTCCTCGCGGGTGAGGAAGGGGCTGGTGCACTGCACGAGCAGGACGACGTCGACGGCGCCGCCGCGCATCGCCTCGTAGGCGTCCATCGCGTGCAGGACGGCGGCCTCGCTGCTCGCCGTGTCGCCCGCGATGGCCGCGGGCCGCAGGACGACCTCGGCGCCGGCGGCGCGGGCCGCCTCGGCGATGGCGGGGTCGTCGGTGGACACGGCCACGTCGGTGACGAGCCGCGCCGCGAGGCATTCGCGCACCGCCCGGGTCACCAGTGGTACGCCGCCGACGGGCGCGAGGTTCTTGCCGGGGACGCCCTTGGAGCCGCCCCTGGCGGGGATGACGGCGAGGACGCGGGCGCCCGCGGGGACAGGAGTGGGCGCGGACAGTGGGGTGGTCACGGGTGCTCCGGTCGGTCGGTTCTTCACAGCTGGCCCCAGCGGCGGATGACGGGCGCGACGCGCTGCACGCCCTGCCGGTAGGCGGTACGTGCGGAGTTGCGCGCCGCGTCCCGCAGCACCCGGCGCAGGGCGCTGGGCTCGCGCTCGGCGACCGCGCCGGGCAGCGGCTCGCCCTTGGCGTCGAGGCCGTGCCGGGCCAGCACGCCGGGCAGATAGCCGGGGGCGGTCAGCAGGGTGTAGTACGGCGCGGGCGGCGGCAGTTCGCCGGCCGTGGCAAGGGTGGTGACGCGCTCACGCAGGGCCCCGAAGGGGTCTTTCGCGGCCACCCCCTGGGCGGCGAGCCAGTCGGCGTCGGCCTGCGGGACGTGGCCCTCGTCGAGCTGGTCCCAGGAGGCGAAGCAGCCCGAGCCGAGGAAGTGGTGGTTGCCGAGGGACTCACGGATGCCGAGGTCGGTGAGGACGGCGGTGGGGATGGAGCGGTGCAGCGACTCCAGCGCCGCGGTGGAGCTGACGGTCACCAGGAGGTCGGTGCGGTCCAGCACCTCGCCCATGTGCCCGTAGACCAACCGCAGGTTGTCGGGCGGGCCGAGCTTGGCGACGAGCTTCTGGTACGGGTGCTCCTCGATGTGCGTGGTGTGCTCGCCGGGCTTGCTGCGCAGCTTGACCAGGACCTCGCGCTCCGGGTGCCGCCGGGCGTGCTCCACCGCGCGGCGGGCCAGGTAGGTGCGGTCGGTGCGCCCTTCGGGTGCGGACGGCTGCACGGCGAAGGTGACGGTGAACGGCCGTTCGTCGGACGGCCGGTAGGGCGCGCCCTCCAGGAACGGCAGCGCGGTCTCGACGATGCCCGCGGTGTCCGCGCCGACACCCGCGTAGGTGTCGCGGAACCGCCGGGCGTCGTGCGCGCTGTTGGCGAGCACCACATCGGCGCCGGCCCGCAGCAGCAGGCCGTCGGCGAGCTTCTCGTAGACCACGCCGACGTATCCGGTGACGACCACCGGGCGGTGGGCGCTGCCCTCCCAGGCGCGGGCCAGTCCGTGCAGCATGGCCTGGACGGTGCCGCCGACGCAGGCGAGTACGACGACGTCACAGCCGCCCCCGGCGGCCCGGCCGTGGCCGGCCTCGGTCAGGAACTCGGCGGCGGTGACCTCGCGCATCGACTCCGCGGGTATGCCGATCTCGGCGAGCTGGCGGCTCGTCGGAGTGGCCCGGCCACGGAGCAGACGGGCATCGAGCCGGACATCGGGTGAAATACGGCGCGCTGTCAGCGCACCCCATTTCCAACGGGTGTCCGAATCGGCGAGAACGGTGATCCGCAAGGGACCGGAAGAACTTTTCTGCACGACGCAGACGCTAGGAATCCGTTCCGAGCAGCGTTCCAACGTTGAGCCAACGGACGGTAAACAGCGTGCCGCGAATTGCCCAACCATGCTTAAGGGGCGGCTGCTTCATGGTCCCGACATGCGCCGTTCACCTGAGGGTCCGCGCAATGTCGGCCGCCGAGTCCGGTCGGCCCCTAACGTTCAGCAGGTGGTCAAGCTCTCCGTCATTGTGCCGTTTTACAACGTGCAGGCATTCGCACCCGACATGCTCCAAAGTCTTCGTGCGAACTCCCGCCCGGATTTCGAATTCATCCTGGTCGACGACCGTTCGACGGATGACACCCCGAAAATCCTGGAACGGGCGACACGCACCCTTCCCGGCTCCGTTCTCGTGGCGCGCGAGACCAATGGCGGCCTGGCCACCGCCCGCAACACCGGAATCGACGCGGCGCGCGGCGAGTTCCTCACCTTCCTCGACGGCGACGACTGGCTGGCCCCCGGCTATCTGTCCCAGCTGCTCGCGGCCATCGAGGAGCTCGGTACCGACTTCGTCCGTACCGACCATGTGCAGTGCACCGACCGGGTCCGCGTCATCACGCATGTGCCGCACGGCCGTCGCGGGGTGGTGCTGAACCCGCGCGAGGCGATCCTGCCCGCCGCGCGGCCGACCTCCGTCGACTATCCCTTCGCCTGGGCCGGGATCTACCACCGCCGGCTCGCCGACGCGGGGCTGCTGCACTTCCCCGACGGGCTGCGGACCGCCGAGGACCGGCCGTGGATCTGGCGGCTGCACCGGGAGGCGGCGTCCTTCGCGGTGGTGGGCCTGCTCGGGGTCTTCTACCGGCGCGGCATCGCCACCTCGCTCACCCAGATCGGCGACGTACGCCAGCTGGACTTCATCCGCTCCTTCGACCAGGTGCTCGCCGAGACCGCCGCCGACCGGGACGCGGACCGCTTCCTGCCGAAGGCGGTCCGCACCTACTGCGCGATCATCGCCCACCACCTCAACTCCATCGAACGCTTCGAACCGCAGGTCGCACGCCAGTTGAAGACGATGAGCGCCGCCGCCCTGAAGCGGATGCCGCAGGACATCCTCATGGAGGCGCTGGACTCGATGGGTGTCGACCGCAGCGTCCCGCTCCGCCGCCTGCGAAGGCGGCTCGCCTCCTCGACCGGGACGGTGGCCGCCTGATGGCCCGCGCACGCACCCAGATCCATGTGGCGTCGACGCTGTACGGCGCCGCCACCATCGCGGCCGCCCTGGACGCCGGGCTGTTCGGCCCCGCGGACCGGCGGCTGCTGCTGATCAGCAACAACTCCGCCGTTCCGGAGACCACGCCCGCCGTCGACGAGGCCCCCGGCTTCGGTGCGCTGCGCGGCAGGTTCGACCGGGTGCTGTCGTGGAACGAGACCATCGCGCCGATGCACCCCAGCGACTGGGCGCCGCGTCCGGAGGACGTCCCGATGTGGGAGCGGTACCTGCGGATGCTGTGGGACCTCGGTGACGACGATGTGGCACTGGTCGTCGAGTCGATCCAGGTCAAGCCCGCCGCCGCGCTGGTCCGGCTCTTCCCGGCCGCGCCGATCGAGGTCTACGCGGACGGCCTGATGTCGTACGGCCCGACCCGAGACAAGCTCGAACCGCTGGTGACCACCCGCATCAACCAGCTGCTCCACCTCGACCTGGTGACCGGACTGCGGCCGCTGCTGCTGACCGAGTACGGCATCGAACCGCGGATCGTGCCCGCCGCGGAGTTCACCAAGGTGCTGGCGGAACTCGCCGACGCGAGCGGCGGGCAGGACGAGGCCGAGCTGTCCGCGGTCCCCGAGGACGCGGCGCTGCTGCTCGGCCAGTACCTGTCCGCGCTGGGGATCCTCACGGCCGCCGAGGAGGAGGAGCTGCACCTGCGGATGCTGCGCGGCGCGGCGGCCCTCGAGCACCGGCGGATCGTCTTCAAGCCGCACCCCATCGCGCCCGCGCACTGGTCGGAGCCGCTGGAGCGGGAGGCGGCCGCCCTCGGTGTGGAACTGACCGTGCTGGACTCCCCCGTGCTGGCCGAGGTGCTGTACCAGCGAGCCCGTCCGGCGCTGGTGGTCGGCTGCTACTCGACGGCGCTGCTCACCGCCTCGGCGTTCTACGGCATCCCGGTGGCGCGGACCGGTACCGAGATGCTGCTGGAGCGGCTGTCGCCGTACCAGAACAGCAATCGCGTCCCGGTGACCATCGTCGACTCCCTGCTGCCCGATCTCGACGACGCCGAAGCCGTCCGCACCTGGTCCCCGCCGGCCCCCGAACGGATCGCCGGGGACCTCACGCCGCTGCTGCGCGCCGTCGGGTTCTGCATGCGGGCCGAGCTGTACCCGGAGCTGCGCGAGGAGACCGTCGCCTATCTGTCGAAGCAGCTGAACGCCCGTACCTGGCGGTACTTCAAGCGCCGCCGGCTCGCTTCGCTGGCCCTGCCGGGCGTGGTCCCGGCGCAGCTGGCGTTCCTGCCCCGCAATCCCCTGCTCCGTCGCGTCGCCCGCCGCGCACGCGCCTTGAAGAAGGCTGCCATCGGATGAGTCTCCAGCTCCAGCAGGTCACCGCTCAGGACCCCGCACCGGACGCGGTGGCGGCCGCCGCACCGCGGGCCGGCCGGCTGCGGGCGCTCGACGGGCTGCGGCTCGTGGCCGCGCTCATGGTGTGCTTCTACCACTACGCGGGGCGCGGCGGTGATGCCTGGAAGGCCTGGGGGCAGACGCCCGCACTGGTCTTCCCGGAGCTGTCGAAGGTGGCCGTCTACGGGCCGCTCGGCGTCCAGATCTTCTTCGTCATCAGCGGGTTCGTCATCTGCATGAGCGGCTGGGGGCGCACCCTCAAGGGCTTCGCGGTCTCCCGGGCGACCCGGCTGTACCCGGCCTACTGGGCGGCCGTCCTGCTGGTCACCGCCGTCTTCGCGCTGCCCGGCGTCGTCTGGAAGACGGTGTCGCCGAGCGATCTGCTCACCAACATGACGATGCTGCAGATGCCGGTCGGGGCCGACCGGGTGCTCGGTGTGTGCTGGACCCTGTGGGCGGAACTGCGCTTCTATCTGCTGTTCGCGCTCGCCGTGGTCTGGCCGGGCGCCACCCGCCGCCGGGTGCTGGCGTTCTGCGGGCTGTGGACGGTGGGCGCGGTGCTCGCGGACGCGTCGGGCGAGGCGTTCCTCAAGACCGTGCTGATGCCGGAGTACGCGCCGTTCTTCATCGGCGGCATCGGGATCTATCTGGTCTACCGCTTCGGCAACGACCCGCTGTCCTGGGGCGTCGTCGCGGTCGGCTGGCTGTTCGGCCAGCACTACGCCGTCAAGGGCCTGATCCCCAACGCGCATGCCGCGCACGTCTTCCAGCACCGCTCCGAGTCGGTGATCATCCTCATCGTGACCCTCGGCTTCGCGGCGGTGGCGGCGGTCACCCTGCTGCCCCGGGTCGCGGGCGTCGACTGGCGCTGGCTGACGACGGCGGGAATCCTGACCTATCCCTTCTACCTGGTCCATGAACACCTGGGCTGGGTCGTCATCTTCCAGCTGCACCAGCGCCTGCACATGCCGTCGTACGCGGTACTGCCGCTCACCGGCGCGTCGATGCTGGTGCTGGCGTGGCTGTTGCACCGGTTTGTCGAACGTCCGCTGGCGCCCCGGCTCAAGCGCTTTCTGACGATGGTCCCGAAAGCTCCCGTCCGCTGACCGCGCCCTGATGGATATGCCCAAGTACCGGTAGGGCGTGGGGTCTTGGAGCTCGGGCCCGACCGGTACACGCTGTCCGCATGGCACTCAACAGCGTCCAGGACGTGGACGTACTCATCGCCGGAGCAGGCCCCACCGGTCTGGCGCTCGCGGTCGACCTGGCCCGCCGGGGGATATCCGCCCACCTCGTCGAACAGTCGGACCGGCTCTTTCCGGGCTCCCGCGGCAAGGGCTTGCAGCCGCGCACCCTGGAGGTGCTCGACGACCTCGGCGTGATCGACGCCGTCATCGCGTCCGGCGGACCGTACCCGCTGATGATGGGCTGGCAGGACGACCGGCGGCTCGGCGAGTGGGACCTGCTGGAGCGCTTCGCGCCGACGCCGCGGGCCCCGTACGGCGAGGTCTGGATGCTCACCCAGTGGCGCACCCAGGAGATCCTCCACGAGCGGTTGCGGGAACTCGGCGGCGCCGTCGAGTTCGGGACCGCGCTCACCGGCATCACCCAGGACGCCGACGGGGTCGACGCGGCGCTGTCCCTTCCCGACGGCACGGCCGGCACCGTCCGGGCCCGCTTCCTGGTGGCCGCCGACGGCGGGCGCGGCACCGGCCGCCGGGCGCTAGGCGTCGGGATGACCGGCGAGACCATCGACCCGCACCCGATCCTGATCGCCGATCTGCTCCTCGGCGGCATCGACCGCGACCACTGGCACGTCTGGCCGAAGGCGGAGGGCGGCACCGTCATGCTCTGCCCGCTGGCCGGCACCGACCACTTCCAGCTGCTCGCCCAGTACACGGACTCCGGCACCGAGCCGGACGGCTCCGTCGAGGGGATCCGCGAGCTCATCGGCGCCCGGACCCCGATCGGCGCCGAGCAGGTCCACGAGGTGCTCTGGTCGTCCGCCTTCCACCCCAGCGCGGCCATGGCCGACCGGTTCCGCGTCGGCCGGGTGTTCCTCGCCGGCGACGCCGCGCACATCCACTCACCGGCCGGCGGGCAGGGCCTGAACACCAGCGTCCAGGACGCGTACAACCTGGGCTGGAAGCTCGGCCAGGTGCTGCGGCACGGTGCGGGGCACGGGCTCCTCGACAGCTACGAGGAGGAGCGGCTGCCGATCGCCGCCGACGTCCTGGGCCTCAGCACCCGGCTGCACGGCGCGACCCGTGACGGCGACGACACCGCCGCCCGGCAGCGCGGCACCGACACCCACGGCCTGGAGCTGAACTACCGCGGCGGGCCGCTCACCCGGGAACTCCGGCCGGCCGCGCTCCCCGGGGGAACGCTGCCCGCGGAGGCGCCGCGCGCGGGCGACCGGGCCCCGGACGCGCCGCTGGCCGGCGGCGGCCGGCTCTTCGACCTGTTCCGCGGCCCGCACTTCACCCTGCTCGCCCTGGGGACCGCCCAGCTGCCGCCCGGCCTGGGGGCGGACCCGGAGGCGGACCCCGGCCTGGTGCACGCGCACCGGATCGACGACGCCCCGGAGCACGGCGCGAACAGCGCGTACGCGGTCTACGGCGACGGCCTGTTCGTCGTCCGTCCCGACGGCTATCTCGGCCTGGCCACCGAGGACCCGGCCGATGTGGCCGGGTACCTCGCCCGCTTCACCGGCTGACGCTGCGGTGAAATGGGTCACGATCCGCCATAAAGGTGAGTTTGCCCCTGTACAGCGGGCGAAAGGCCCCCGCATCCTGGGCAGCTGCGGGGGCTTCTCATCGGCGGACGACAGGACTGGCAATGGCGGAGATCGCAGCGGCGCGCACCGGTACCGGCGGGCCCCAGGAGGGCCGGAAGATCGTCGAGCACATCGTCGGCTGGACGCTCTGCATCGTCGTGGCGATGCTGATCACGCAGCTCCACCTGCTCTGACCGGCGGCCGGGCCGCTGAGCACGGCCGGCCGGCCGGCTCAGAACGCGTCGGTCGGGACGTACGTCCCCCAGACCTCCCGCAGCGCGTTGCAGACCTCCCCGACCGTGGCCCGCGCGCGCAGCGCGTCCTTCATCGGGTAGAGGACGTTGTCCGTGCCCCGGGCCGCCTCCTGCAGCGCCGCCAGCGCGGTGTCGACGGCGCCCTGGTCCCGGGTGGAGCGCAGCGTCGCCAGCCGCGCGGCCTGCTGGGCCTCGATGGCCGGGTCGACGCGCAGCGGGTCGTACGGGTCCTCCTCGTCGAGCTGGAAGCGGTTCATGCCGACCACCACGCGTTCGCCCGCGTCCTGCTCCAGGGCGATGCGGTACGCGCTGCGCTCGATCTCGCCCTTCTGGAAGCCGTGCTCGATCGCGTTGACGGCGCCGCCCAGGTCCTCGACCTTCCGCATCAGGTCCAGCGCGAGGGCCTCGACCTCGTCGGTCATCGTCTCGACCACGTAGGAGCCCGCGAACGGGTCGACGGTCGCGGTCACATCGGTCTCGTAGGCGAGCACCTGCTGGGTGCGCAGCGCCAGCCGGGCCGACTTGTCGGTGGGCAGCGCGATGGCCTCGTCGAAGGAGTTGGTGTGCAGCGACTGCGTGCCGCCGAGCACCGCGGCCAGGCCCTGGATGGCGACGCGGACGAGGTTGACCTCGGGCTGCTGCGCGGTGAGCTGCACGCCGGCGGTCTGGGTGTGGAAGCGCAGCATCTGCGACTTGGGGTTCTTCGCGCCGAACTCGTCCCGCATCACCCGCGCCCAGATCCGGCGGGCGGCGCGGAACTTCGCGACCTCTTCGAGGATGGTCGTGCGCGAGACGAAGAAGAACGACAGGCGGGGCGCGAAGTCGTCCACGTCCATGCCCGCGGCGACGGCGGTGCGCACGTACTCGATGCCGTCGGCGAGCGTGAAGGCGATCTCCTGCGCGGGCGAGGCGCCGGCCTCGGCCATGTGGTAGCCGGAGATCGAGATCGTGTTCCACTTCGGGATCTCGGTGCGGCAGTACTTGAAGATGTCGGCGATCAGCCGCAGCGACGGCTTCGGCGGGAAGATGTACGTGCCGCGCGCGATGTACTCCTTGAGCACGTCGTTCTGGATGGTGCCGGTCAGCCGGTCGGCCGGGACGCCCTGCTCCTCGCCGACGAGCTGGTACATCAGCAGCAGCAGCGCGGCGGGCGCGTTGATCGTCATCGACGTGGACACCTTGTCCAGCGGGATGTTCCCGAAGAGCACCTTCATGTCGTCGACGGAGTCGATGGCGACGCCGACCTTGCCGACCTCGCCGCTGGAGATCTTCGCGTCCGAGTCGTGGCCCATCTGCGTCGGCAGGTCGAAGGCGACGGACAGGCCCATCGTGCCGTTGGCGATCAGCTGCTGGTAGCGGGCGTTGGACTCGACCGCCGTGCCGAACCCGGCGTACTGCCGCATGGTCCAGGGCCGGCCGGTGTACATGGACGGGTAGACGCCGCGGGTGAACGGGTACGCGCCCGGCTCGCCGAGCTTCTCCGCGGGATCCCAGCCATCGAGCGCCGCGGGCCCGTAGACCGGCTCGATGGGCAGTCCACTCTCGGTGGACCGGGCGGTGTCCGTCTCGCGCGCCATGGTTCACGCCTCCGCATCAGTGTCGCATTACTGGTGGGTAATATCCTGTCTCCGGCACGGACTGTAGTTGCGGGCATGCGAGCCGTGGAGGGGCCCGGGCTGGGACCTTCCTCACAGTCCGGTCTCTCCGATGTCACGAAACAGTCTTGCTCCGGATCCGTGCAACTGCACGGGCGGGTGGAGTGTCTAGCCGGGTAACTGCAGATTCTGGGGGCAAAGGGTGACTGTCTTGCGTACGAAGAGAACTCCGATAGCGATCGTGGTGGCCGCTCTGGCGGCAGCGGCTCTGGTGGGCTGCGGCCCGCAGGACAAGCCCACCTCGGGCGCCAAGCCGACGCCTGCCGCGTCGACCACCGCGAGTCCCACCGACTCCGCGAGCCCGAGTGACTCACCCTCGGCGTCGAGCTCTACGTCGGCCTCGCCCTCCACGACCCCCAGCGCTTCCGCGACCACGTCCAAGCCCCCGGTCGTGCCCGCCGTCATGAAGCAGGGCTCCACCGGCACGCAGGTCCGTGAGCTGCAGGCCCGGCTGGGCCAGCTCAACCTGTTCAGCCGTACGCCCACCGGCACCTACGGCTCGGTCACCGAGAACGCCGTGAACGACTTCCAGGAGCGTTACGGCCTGCCGATGACCGGCAGCGTCTCCGCGCAGACCTGGACCAAGCTGCGCGGCGTGACCAAGCAGCCGACGCACGCGGCGATGTACCCGCCCACCACCCAGCCGGCCAGCGCCAAGCTCGACCCGCGCTGCATGACCGGCCGCGTGCTGTGCATCAGCAAGACCTCCCGGTCGCTGTCCTGGGTGATCGACGGCAAGGTGCAGACCACGATGGACGTGCGCTTCGGCTCCCAGTACACCCCGACCCGCGAGGGCCAGTTCAAGGTGGACTTCAAGAGCCGTGACCACGTCTCGACGATCTACCACACGTCCATGCCGTACGCGATGTTCTTCAGTGGCGGCCAGGCCGTGCACTACTCGTCCGACTTCGCGGCCCGCGGCTACGCCGGCGCCTCCCACGGCTGTGTGAACGTGCGCGACAAGGCCGCCATCGCCTCCCTCTTCAACCAGGTCAAGGCCGGCGACAAGGTCGTCGTCTACTGGTGACCCCGGGCCGGCCTGACGTGAGGTCCGTCCACAGGACCTAGTGGCCGCCGTCCACGACGGGCCCTGTTCCGGATATCCGGGACAGGGCCCGTCGGCATGCCAGGAGCAGTTTCTCGTCGGCGCACACATCGAGCGTGCCGTAGTGGTCGCCCTCGTTGTTGTGCCGGCGGACGGCCGCCAGTTCGTCGCGCAGCAGCGGGGCGGCGCCGGCCGCGGCGGGACCCAGCTCCGCGAGACAGCCGGCGATGACCGCGCGGGTGTGCACGTTCTCCGCCCAGGCGGACCGCAGGACCGGCAGCACGGGTCCGGCGTCGCCGGAGACCCGCCACAGCGCGACCGCGGCGTCCACCCGCATCCACACCGCGGGGTCCGCGAGCAGCTCCCGCAGCCGCGGCGCCGCACCGGCCGCCGCGGGGCCCAGCTCGCCGAGCGCCTCGGCCGCCGAACGCCGGGTGTGCGGGCTGTCGCTGTCCAGGTGCGCGAGCAGCACCGGCAGGACCGCGGGGTTCCGCTCGATCGCCCAGAGCGCGGACGCGGCCTCCAGCGCGATACAGGAGCCGGGGTCGGCCACCAGCGCGCGCAGATCGGGCAGCGCGTCGCGGGCCGCGTCCCCGAACCGGGCGAGCGCGCGGATCGCCGAGCACAGCAGCCAGTCCCGGCGGGCCTTCGGCGCCCCGCGCAGAATCCGCAGCACCTCGGGGAACGCCTCGGCGGCCGCGATGGCGGCCACTCCTCTGAGCAGCGGCTCCGCCTGGTCGTACGCCTCCTCGTCGTTCAGCGTCACCTCGGCGAGCCGGCGGCGCAGCAGGGGTGCGAGCGGCACCGCCGCCGCGCCCAGGTGCTCGATGGCGAACCCCAGGTCCTGGGGTATGTCGGGCCGGTCCAGGGCCGAGGCCAGCGCGGGCAGCGCCCGCGGGTCGCCCAGCCGGGCGAGGGTCTTGACCATGCCGCCGAGGCTCGGCCGCCCCTGCGACCACTCCTGGACCCAGCTCCCGGGATCCGCCGCGACCGCAGCGGCGAGGGCGTCGGCGGCGGGTGCGGCCAGTTCGTACAGGTTCTCCAGCACCGAGGCGGCGCCGTCGCGCAACCGCTCCTCGGGGTCGGCGAGCTGCTGCCCGAGCAGCACGACCAGCTCCTCGTACGGCCCGCGCCAGCCGCGCACCAGGCCGCCGCTCATCCACACGGCGTCGATCCGCCGGCCCCAGTCCGGGCTGCGCAACTGGTCGATGACGAGCGCGAGGCGGTCGGCGACCCGGTCGTCGAGCGCGGTGTGCAGCGTACGGAGCAGGTCGGCGGCCCAGGGCGCGGAGCGGCCCGCCTCGGCCCGCTCGCGCAGCTCCCGCAGATGGCCGACGAAGGTGGCGGGCACCTGGCGCTCGGCGGACACCTCCAGGGAGGGCCGGCTGCCCGCCTCCTCGCCGCGCACCGCGCGGAGCAGGGCGACGGCGGTCGGCACGATGTCCGCCGGCAGCCGTTCGGGCGCGCAGCGGGCGAGTTGGGCGAGCGCGGCCAGCCGCAGCCCCGGGTCGGCGGAGAGCGACCGGCCGTCGGACGAGCGGTCGGCGGGGCCGTCGGCGCGGTTGCCGGCGAGCCGGACCAGCCAGTCGGCGGCCTCGGCGGCCGGGCCGCCCGGCCGCAGCGCGAGAGTGCCGACGGCCTCGACGAGGGCCAGCCGGGTCTCCGTGTCCCGCTCCACCGGCAGCCGGTCGCGCAGGACGTCGAGTATCCGCGCGGTCTCCCCGTGCAGTGCGCCGAGCGCCACCGGGACCGCGCGCCGCACATCGGGATCGGGGTCCGCGACGAGCTCGGTGAAGACCTCCGCCTGGGCCCGTACGGCGGTGACGGCCATCGCGTAGTTGGCCCGCCAGGCGGCCGCCTCCCTGTCCTCGGCGGATGCGGCCCCCCCGGCGTCCAGCAGGCCGAGGATGTCCTCGCCTTCCAGGGCGTCCGCCGCATCGCCCGACCCGCCGGGACCGGTGCCGGGAGCGTTTCCGGAACCGTCCCCCAGTGCGCTCCACCCGCCTCCCGCGACCGGGCCCCCGGCCTCGATCACGATCTCGTCCAGGTACTCCTCCGCGACCTCGTCGCCGCCCCCGATGCTGGTCAGCAGGACGACGATCCGGCCCCGGTCCCGCACCGCCGGATCCGCCACCAGCTCGAAGAGAAAGGGAATACAGGCGAGCGTCGAGTCGTACACGTCGCCCTGGTGATGAACGGCCCCGTACATCGCGTCGAGGGCGGCCTCCCGCTCCCCCGCGTCCGCAGAGGCCAGCCCCCGCAGAAGTTCGGGGACCTCCTCCGCCGATCCGTAGGCATGCCCCATAGCCGCCCAGTCGATCTCGTACAGTCCTGCCAACATGGCGTACCTCCCCCGGTTTTGCTCTCCCAACCGAGTCTGCACCACGGCACGGACATTCGGCCGGGAGTTATCGGCCGTCCGGCAGGACCCGCCACCGGCCGCCGCCGACCGCCACCGGCCACTTCCGGCCACCGCCGTGGAACGCCCGGCGGGCGCGGCCGGGTAGGGGGAATGCACCCGGCCGCGCCCTGGGCGCGGACCCACCCGGCACGGGGAGCACCGGGGTCCGCCGGGCCGATGACCAGTCGACCCATTACTTAAAGCGTCAACCAGCTGGAAAGTGTCACCGGCCTCCTCCGGGCCCGCAGGTCAGACGGTCCGGAGACGCGGGAATACGGTTGCCGCAGAACCGGCGGAACCTAGGGCCTAGTCGTGCCGGCCGTCGCCCTTGCCGTGACCGCCGCTCGTGCCACCGGACTTGCCGCCGTCAGCGTTTCCGGCACCGCCGGATCCGGACAGGTAGGCGGCGGCCAGTACCCGCGCGCAGTACTTCGGTACGTCCCGCTTGCTGCCCGCCGCCGCCACGAGCCGGTCGGACGACGCGTCGTCCAGCCGTCCGCCCGCCTTGATGTAGGCGCGGCACAACTCCACGTTCTGCCGGTCGCGTTCCCCGTGCGTCCCCTGGGGTGCGAGCGAGTGGGAGGACGGCGGCGTCGTCGCGGACGGGTTCGCGGGCGAGGCCGGCCGGCCGGGGGACGGAGTCGTCCCGTGCCCCGGTTCCGACGACGCGCCCTTTCCGGGCGGCGAGTCCGCCGTCCCGCCGGTGAGCGGTGAGGACCCGCCGTCCGGGCCCGCGGTGCCGGAGCCGTCCGGCGTGGCGGAGCGCGGGGTGCCGTCGTGCACCGGCGCGGAACCGACGTTGTCGCCGTCGAACGGCAGCGGCAGGAGGCCGGGACTCGCGGCGAGTACCGCGGCGCACAGGGCCATGGCGACCACCAGCGCGCCGGCCGACGCCTTCAGGGACTTCGGCGCCCCCGCCGTCCTTACGGTCCGCCCGGCCCTGGCGGTCAGTGCCGGGCCCGGCACGGTGCCCGGCCGGCCCAGCCGGACCACCGACAGGAAATCGGCGTCCCCTGAACCCTGCTCGGCACCAGCGCCGGAACCTTCCAGGGGGCCCGCCTCCGGAGCCGCGTCGCAGCGCGTCAGGAATGCGGCGACCGCCGCCTCCTCGCGCTCCGGATCGGCCGCCGCCGGCGCGGCTGCGGCCGTCAGCAGCCGGGCCAGCCGGGCCGCCGCGGCACCGCCGGACATGACGGACTCGCCGCGCAGGAGCCGCTCCGCGGCCTCCTCGTCGAGCCAGTCGTCGTCACGATGTCCGTCGCATCGCCGGTTTTCCGTCATCTCATATCCTCAAAGCGTCTTCGCCGCCGAAAACGTCACACCCGCGGTGCGGCTCTCGTCGTCCAGCAGTTCCGCGAGCCGGCGCAGCCCCCGGTGGGTGGCCATCCGCACCGACCCGGCGCGCTTGCCCAGCACCTGCGCCGCGGTGCTGGCGTCCAGCCCCATGACGACCCGCAGCAGGACCGCCTCGGCCTGTTCGCGCGGCAGTGTCGCGATGGCCGCGAGCGCGCGGTCGGTGGCCACCGCGTCCAGGGCCTCGCCCGCGGTGTCGGTGTGGGCCGGCATGTGCAGCAGGGCGTCGACACCGGCCGCGGTGACCGGCCGGCGGCTGCGCGCCCGCAGGTGGTCCAGCGCCCGGTTGCGGGCGATCCGAGCGGCCCAGCCGCGCACCGCGTCGCCGTCGCCGCTGAAGCCCGGCAGGTCGCGGGCGATCTGCAGCCACGCCTCCGACGCCACGTCCTCGGCCTCCGCCGGTCCGACCAGGGTCCTCACGTACTGCAGCAGTTGTGGCTGCACCGCCCGGTACAGCACCCGGAACGCGGCGTCGTCGCCCTCCTGCGCGGCACTGACCGCGGTCCCCAGATCCACCGCTCGCTCCACCCCCTCGAACACCCGCACCATCCTGCCCCATCGCCGCGGTGACACTTCCGGCGCCCGCGACGCTGTAATAGACGGCGGCCGGGGACGCTCCTGTGGGGGGAGGCGGCCCCCGGCCGTCTCAGCTCGTGCCCCCACACCGATGGAGCCCACCGATGCCCCTGGCCCGTCTCCCCGACGGCCTTCCGCCCGGCCGGTTCCTGCCCGGTGACTCCCCCGGGTTGTGGCTCTCCTACGAACCCGTCGTCGCTCCCGGCCGGCTCTGGGCCCGCTTCCAGGCACAGCAGGACGAAACGGGCTGGTGCCCGGTCCTCATGGCCTGGCCGTGCGCGACGGGCCGCGGCCACCGCACCGAGGACATCGACGGCGTGGACGTCGAAGCCACGATGACTGATTCCTGGCGGTCGTACCAGGATTTGCGCTCATTGCGGCCGCCGCATCCGGCGATCGACGAGGTCCGGCCCGCGGACGTCGCCCTGCTGCTCGACGACCCGGGCCCGCCGTTCACCCGCTGGCCCGGCCTCGCCCGCACCTCCCCCGCGCACCCGGGGCCCCCGCCGGACGCGGTCGCCCGCCAGACGGTGGGTCAGATGCTGCACTACTTCACCACCCGCTTCATCGCGCACATCGCGCTGGTCCCGACCCGCCGCAGCGCCGACGTCCCGGCCCTCCTCGGGTGGGAGTCCGACGCGCCCGCCCTGGAGTTCTCCGCGCTGCTGCGCACCTGGGAGACGCGGTTCGGCGCCCGCGTCATCGGCTTCGAGGGCTCCTCCGTCTTCCTCTCCGTCGCCTCCCCGCCGCTGACGTCGGAGCACGCCGCGCACGTCGCCCTCGAACACGTCCTCACCGGCGCCTCCCACCTCAACGACGGCACCTTCCCCTTCCCCGACTACGCGGAGGCGCTGAGAGGTGAGCGGCTGTGGTCCTTCTGGTGGGACTGACAACGGGAGAACCTGTCAGCCCACTTTGTCGGCCAGCGCCTTGAAGGCCGGCCAGGAGAGGGGCGGCGTCCCGGGGTACCAGAGCTTCTGCGCCACCGCGTTCAGCGGGAGCCGGATGCCCCGCGCCACCTCGTCCTGCGACTGCGCGTCCGCCTGGTCGCACCAGACGGCGAACCGGCCGCCGAGCACCCGGTCGGGCGTCGCCAGCGAGGGGGCGACCGCGCTGGTGCCGCGCAGGACGGCGGGGGTCCACTCCTTGTAGATGCGCTCGCCGGTCGGATAGGTGAAGTCGTTCGGCTCGCCGAGCACGTAGTAGAGGTACTCGTCGTTGAGGTTGACGACCTTGCGGCCGGCGTCGAGGTACTCCTGCGGCTCGCGGGCGCCCAGCTCCTTCCCCGTCCAGTACTCGACCTCGCGGTCGCGGTCGGGCACGGCGCGCGGGGTGGAGATGAATCCGTCGTTCCACGCCTTGGTCCGCTTGCCGAACTTCTTCGCCACCGCCTCGCGGTCGTTGAGCCAGCGGGTCGTCGCCTCCGCGACGGTCCCGCCCGGCGGGACGAGCTGCGGGTACGAGGTCTCCGGGTCGCTGACGACCAGCGCCTGGTACTCGTCGCCGCCCAGGTGCCAGTACGGGCCGGGGAAGAGCGGCGCGAACTCCCGGGTCAGATCGTCGACCATGCGGGCCGAGGCGGCCTTCGAGATGTCGATCGCCCCGGGCAGCGCCCTGCCGGAGGCGTTGAACAGCTGAAGGTCCGGGTGCGCCCTGATGACGGCGCCGAGGTGCCCGGGGCTGTCGATCTCCGGGATGACGGTGACGTGGCGCTGCGCGGCGAGGTCGATGATCGCTCTGAGGTCCGCCTTGCTGAGATGGTCCCGCGACACGATCTCCGGGTGGCTGCTGCTCTCGATGCGGAAGCCCTGGTCGTCGCTGAAGTGCAGATGCAGCTGGTTGAGTTTGAGGTCGCCGAGCTGCCGGATCCGGTCCTCGATCCAGTCGCGGGTGAAGGGCTTGCGCGCGATGTCGAGCAGCAGGCCGCGCTGCGGCCGGTCCGGGGCGTCCTTGATGACGCCTTCGGGCATCCCGGTGCCGGCGCGCAGCGTCTGCAGGAGGGTGCGGGTGCCGTAGAACGCCCCCGCGTCGGTGGGCGCGTCGATGGTGACCTGCCCGTTCCGTGCGGTGAGGACGTACGACTCGTTCACGTCGGCGGCGTTCTTCGTGGTCCCGGCGCCGGGACCGTCGATCCGCAGCGTGATGTCCCCGGTGCCGGCCGGCCCGTCCCCGTCGCCCTTGGCGTCGTCGAACCCGAACGGGACCTGCAGCTGTCCGGCGAGCAGCCGCGCCTCGTCCTCGGCGGCGCTGCCGCGGCCGGCGCGGACCCGGGTGCCCGGACCGAGGTGGAAGACGCCGGATCCGGCCGGCTGGAAATCCCGCACCGAGGGGATGACCGGCAGTGTCCGGGGCGCCGGTGCCTCGTTGGGTGTGCCGACGGCCGGTGTGAGTGCGGCGAGCGACAACGCCAGCCCTGCCCAGATTTTCCCCATACCGGACGTTATGGCAGATCATCCCCGTTCGCTCGTCCACTTCGTGACATATTTCGATCCCGTACGGGTGAAATCCACTCATCCGTCGGACGGAGTCGAACAAGCCCCACTAACGTGTAACGCTTCCCCGCTTTTCCGACAGGAGTTCAGCGCTGTTCCCCGACACTCCGGCCCAGGGGCCCGTCCTCGCCGCCGGGCTCGCCCGGCTCAACGAGGCCCCCTTCGGCGCTGCGGAAGCCGCCCTGCGCGACTGCTGCGGAAGCCACCGCTGGGCCCGCCGGATGGCCCTGCACCGCCCGTACCCGGATCTTGAGTCGCTACTCGCGGCGGCCGACGAGGCGGCGTACGACCTCACCCCCGGCGACCTCTCCGAGGCGCTGGCCTGCGAGGCGGCCACCCCGCTGCCGCACCGCGGCGGCCTGGCCACGCACACCGCACTGAGCGCCGCGCAGGCCGCGTACGAGAACAAGTTCGGCAACGTCTTCGTCATCGCCCTCAAGGGCGACGACCCGGCCAGCCTCCTCAACCAGGTGCTGACCGGAATCCGCGCCCGGCTGGCGAACGACGAGGACGAGGAACGGGTCGTCACCGCCGACGAGCTGCGCCGCATCACCCGGGCGCGGCTCGCCCGGCTGGTCGCGGAACGATCGAACGCGCAGAGCACGGCGGAACTGCACCGCTAGCTCCGCGGAACACCACCTCCGCAGGCGTCTGCGCCCGTACGCCCACCGGCCTTTGACCCTTACGTCCGGTCGCCCGTTCATTCGTAGGTTCCCCCAGACGTTCACCCAGTCGTGCGGGATCAATCACACCTGGCCTACCCGGGCATACGGAGCCGACAACGCGTCGCTACGATGGCCAGGGCCGGTGGACCGTACCCGGCCGGGCCCGTCCGACACCGAAGCCGGCTGGCCCCAAACCGCTCCCGGAGGGTTTTCCGTGCCGGCAGGAACGCTGTACCGCGGCCGGGAAGGCATGTGGTCATGGGTGGCTCATCGAGTCACCGGTGTCCTCATTTTCTTCTTCCTGTTCGTCCATGTCCTCGACACCGCACTCGTGCGGGTCTCCCCCGAGGACTACGACAAGGTCGTCGCGACCTATAAGACCTGGCCTGTCAGCCTGCTGGAGTACGGCCTCGTAGCGGCCATCCTCTTCCACGCTCTCAACGGGCTGCGCATCATCGCCGTCGACTTCTGGTCCAAGGGCCCGAAGTACCAGAAGCAGATGCTGTGGTCCGTCCTCGGCGTCTGGATCGTGCTGATGATCGGGGCCATCTACCCGGTTCTCGGGCACGCCGCACGCATTCTGTTCGGGAGCTGAGCATGTCTACTGACTCCGTGGAGCTCAGCTCCTCCAGCACCTCGTTCGACCCGGACAACCCGGCGCCGCTCATCGAGGCGCCGCGCGCCCGCACCAAGCGCTCTCCGCGTGCCACCCGCACCAACTTCGAGCTGTACGGCTGGCTGTTCATGCGCCTGTCCGGTGTCGTGCTCGTCGTCCTGGTGCTGGGCCACCTGCTGATCCAGCTGGTCCTCGACGGCGGCGTGACCAAGGTCGGCTTCGCCTTCGTGGCCGGCCGCTGGGCCTCGCCGTTCTGGCAGGGCTGGGACCTGGTCATGCTGTGGCTGGCCATGCTGCACGGCGGCAACGGTCTGCGCACCGTCATCAACGACTACGCCGAGCAGGCGAACACCCGGTTCTGGCTGAAGACGCTGCTGTTCACCGCAACGGCGTTCACGATCGTGCTCGGCACGCTGGTGATCTTCACCTTCGACCCGAACATCCGCTAGGCCAGGGACGGACAGGGAAACAACCCCATGCAGATCCACAAGTACGACACCGTCATCGTCGGCGCCGGCGGCGCCGGAATGCGCGCGGCCATCGAGTCGACGAAGCGCAGCCGCACCGCCGTGCTGACGAAGCTCTACCCGACCCGCTCCCACACCGGCGCCGCCCAGGGCGGCATGGCCGCCGCCCTCGCGAACGTCGAGGAGGACAACTGGGAGTGGCACACCTTCGACACGGTCAAGGGTGGCGACTACCTGGTCGACCAGGACGCCGCCGAGATCCTGGCGAAGGAGGCCATCGACGCGGTCCTCGACCTCGAGCGGATGGGCCTGCCCTTCAACCGGACGCCCGAGGGCAAGATCGACCAGCGCCGGTTCGGCGGGCACACCCGCAGCCACGGCGAGGCCGCCGTGCGCCGCGCCTGCTACGCGTCGGACCGCACCGGCCACATGATCCTCCAGACGCTGTACCAGAACTGCGTCAAGGAGGGTGTGGAGTTCTTCAACGAGTTCTACGTCCTGGACCTGCTCCTCACCGAGGTCGACGGGGTCCAGCGGACCGCCGGCGTCGTCGCGTACGAGCTGGCCACCGGCGAGATCCACATCTTCCAGGCGAAGGCCGTCATCTTCGCCTCCGGCGGCACCGGCAAGTTCTTCAAGGTGACCTCCAACGCGCACACCCTGACCGGTGACGGCCAGGCCGTCGCGTACCGGCGCGGGCTGCCGCTGGAGGACATGGAGTTCTTCCAGTTCCACCCGACGGGCATCTGGCGCATGGGCATCCTCCTCACCGAGGGCGCCCGCGGCGAGGGCGGCATCCTCCGCAACAAGGACGGTGAGCGCTTCATGGAGAAGTACGCGCCCGTCATGAAGGACCTCGCCTCCCGCGACGTCGTCTCGCGCTCCATCTACACCGAGATCCGTGAGGGCCGCGGCTGCGGTCCCGAGGGCGACCACGTCTACCTCGACCTCACGCACCTCCCGCCGGAGCAGCTGGACGCCAAGCTGCCCGACATCACCGAGTTCGCGCGGACGTACCTCGGCATCGAGCCCTACACGGACCCGATCCCGATCCAGCCGACCGCGCACTACGCCATGGGCGGCATCCCCACCAACGTCCAGGGCGAGGTGCTGAGCGACAACACCACCGTCGTCCCGGGCCTGTACGCCGCGGGCGAGGTCGCCTGCGTCTCGGTGCACGGCGCCAACCGCCTCGGCACCAACTCGCTGCTCGACATCAACGTCTTCGGGCGCAGGTCGGGCATCGCGGCCGCCGAGTACTCGGCGACCACGGACCACATCGAGCTGCCGGAGGACCCGGCCTCCCGGGTCGTCGCCCAGGTCGAGGGCCTGCGCAACAACACCGGCACCGAGCGGGTCGCGGACATCCGCAAGGAACTGCAGGAGTGCATGGACACCAACGTGATGGTGTTCCGTACCGAGCAGACGATCAAGACGGCCGTCGAGACGATCGGCGCCCTGCGCGAGCGCTACAAGAACGTGTCCGTCCAGGACAAGGGCAAGCGCTTCAACACCGACCTGCTGGAAGCCATCGAGCTGGGCAACCTGCTCGACCTGGCCGAGGTCATGGCCGTGTCCGCGCTGGCGCGCAAGGAGTCCCGCGGCGGTCACTACCGCGAGGACTACCCCACCCGCGACGACGTCAACTTCCAGCGGCACACCATGGCGTACCGCGAGACGGACTCCGCCGGCAACGAGTCGATCCGTCTCGACTACAAGCCGGTCGTGGTGACCCGCTACCAGCCGATGGAGCGTAAGTACTGATGAGCACCCCGACGCTCGACAAGTCCTCCGGCCACTCGGAGGCCCTGGACGCCGCCGAGGCCGCCGCCGGTCACCTGATCACGGTCACGATGCGGATCCGCCGGTTCAACCCGGAGGTCTCCGACGCGGTCGATTGGGTCGACTACCAGTTCCCGATCGATCCCAAGGAGCGCGTCCTGGACGCCCTCCACAAGATCAAGTGGGAGCTGGACGGCACGCTGACGTTCCGGCGTTCCTGCGCCCACGGCATCTGCGGTTCGGACGCCATGCGCATCAACGGCCGCAACCGGCTGGCGTGCAAGACCCTGATCAAGGACCTCAACCCGGAGAAGCCGATCACGGTCGAGCCCATCAAGGGCCTGACGGTCCTGAAGGACCTGATCGTCGACATGGACCCGTTCTTCCAGGCCTACCGCGACGTCATGCCCTTCCTGATCACCAAGGGCAACGAGCCGACGCGCGAGCGTCTGCAGTCCGCCGAGGACCGTGAGCGCTTCGACGACACCACCAAGTGCATCCTGTGCGCCGCGTGCACGTCGTCGTGCCCGGTGTTCTGGAACGACGGCCAGTACTTCGGCCCGGCCGCGATCGTCAACGCGCACCGCTTCATCTTCGACTCGCGCGACGAGGGCGGTGAGCAGCGGCTGGAGATCCTGAACGACAAGGACGGCGTCTGGCGCTGCCGCACGACGTTCAACTGCACCGACGCATGCCCCCGCGGCATCGAGGTCACGAAGGCCATCCAGGAAGTGAAGCGCGCGCTCATCACGCGCCGTTTCTAGGACGTCCCGCAGCTGAGGGCCCTCTCCGCCACGGCGGACGGGGCCCTCAGCCGTTCCCGCTCGCGGTTACTCCCACTCCCAGCGCAGCGCCTGGAAACCGGGCTGCGGGTCCTCGACGGAGAACAGCGCCCGGCCCGACGCGCTGATCCAGACCGGTTCGACCGCGGGCAACGGGCCGCCGCCGGTGGTACCGACGCAGCGGTGGCTGCGGAACGGGACGGCGTCCGGGTGGAACTGCACTTCGAGCGTGTAGAGCCGGACGGGCACCGGAAAGCCGCGCCCGCACTCGGTGGTGCGGGCGCCCACGGTCGGCATGCGGTAGGTGTACTCGACGACCTCGGTCTCACCCTTGCCGAGCACCCGGTCCAGCAGCAGTTCGGCGACGACCAGTGGTACCGAGCCGTCGATCCGGACCCGGCCGGGGCGGGCGTTGCGCACCCCGGTGAGGACGGGCAGCTCCCGGGCCGGGTCGTCGCCGCGGGTGATGATCATGCAGCGGTCCACCCGCTCGCGCTCGGCCCGCAGGACCATGGTCGTCGTCCAGGTCCGCTCGCAGCCGTTCGCGTCGATCTCGTACCGGTCGTGCACCGCCAGCCGGGCGAGCCCGTCGTCGGTGGAGCCCATCTCGCCGAGCAGTCCCGGCAGGCTCTCGTACTCCTGCCAGAGGCGGGCGGCGTCGAGGTTGGCGGGCGGGCGGTTGACCCAGCGGCCGCGCGGGCGCTGCGGTCCGAGCAGGGAGACCAGGGAGTCGGAGGGGAGGGCGAGCAGCTCCTCCAACAGGCGTACGGCCTGCCGGGACTGGGGGCGCTCGGGCCGGCTGCGGCCGCGGCGCCAGTAACTGAGCGTGGTGACGCTCACCTGGACGCCCCGGGTGTCGAGCCGGTGCCGGATACGTTCCATGCTGAGTCCGCTGGCCCGGACGGCGGCGTCGAGGGCGGCTTCGAAGGGGCCGGTGCGCAGCGCATCGGCGATTTCTGGAGGCAGCGGTCTATAGGTCACAGGGGGTGGTCATCCGTCCTGCGTGCCGGGTGTGGGGGAGGCACATGTTAGCGACCGGCCGGGAAACGGCCGGTGACGCGCATCACGCTGTGAACAGTCTTACCCAAAGATTTAGCGTTCACAGACGTTGCACAGCTTGTGGGAGATGCTTTAACGAGTTGTTGTAACTCCCGCAATTAAACAGAGTTGGGAGTCCGTTGCCCCGGGTCATCGGCCGCCGCCATGCTCCCTGGCCATGAAACGATCTGTACTCGCCAGCACCCTCACCCTCGCGGTCAGCGGGCTCCTGATAGCCGGGGCGGGCACCCCCGCCAGCGCCGCGAAGAACCCCCGGCCCATCCCGCCGAAGGCGAGCGAAGCTCAGGCACTGCGCGACGCGAACTCCGCCGTCGCGGCTCACCCGCAGCTGGTCAAGGCCGGCGCTCACGACGTGTTCACGTCACGCGACGTGACCGTCGACGCCGACGGCTCGCGCCATGTGCACCTCGACCGCACCTACCAGGGCCTGCCGGTCCTGGGCGGCGACGTCGTCGTCCACTCGGCTCCTGACGGCACCGCGCGCGACGCCTCGCTGACGCTGGCGGCGCCGCTGAACCTGTCGGTCACGCCGAAGATCACCGCCAAGCAGGCCATCGCCACGGCGGCCAAGAAGTTCAAGGGCGTCAAGCACGGCAGCACGGCCCAGCTGGTGGTCGACGCCACCGCGGCCACGCCGACGCTGGTCTGGCAGGTCGTCACCAACGGCACCGCCCCCGACCAGTCGCCGAGCCACCTGCACGTCCTGGTGAACGCACAGACCGGCGCCGCCGGCCAGTCGTGGAACAGCTTCATCAGCACGGTCGCCGCGGGCCGGACCCAGGCGACCGCGCCCGCCACGTCCGTCGCGGGCGCCGCCGCCTCCGGCACCGGTCACGGCTACCAGGTCGGCGACGTCACGCTGGGCACCACCAGCGTCAGCGGCGGCTACCAGCTGCTGGACCCGACCCGCGGTAACGGGGAGACGCGGGACGCCCAGAACAAGACCGTCCTCAACGACTCGCCGCCGGCCGGCTGGGGCGCCGCGTTCACCGACACCGACAACGTCTGGGGCGACGGCACCCTCAACAACCGCGCCACCGTCGCCGTCGACGCCCACTACGGCATCCAGGCCACGTGGGACTACTACAAGAACGTCCACGGCCGCAACGGCATCAAGAACGACGGTGTCGGCGCCCGCTCCTTCGTCCACTACGGCGTCAACTACGGCAACGCCGGCTGGGACGACGACAGCTTCTCCATGATCTACGGCGACGGCGAGGTGGGCGACAAGCCGTTCACCGAGCTGGACGTGGCCGGCCACGAGATGAGCCACGGCGTCACCGCCGCGACCGCCGGCCTGAACTACTTCGGCGACGCGGGCGGCCTCAACGAGTCCACCAGCGACATCTTCGGCACCCTGGTCGAGTTCAACGCCAACAACCCGGCGGACAAGCCCGACTACCTCATCGGCGAGAAGATCAGCTCCACGCCGCTGCGGTACATGGACGACCCGAAGAAGGACGGCGTCTCGCAGTCCTGCTGGACCACCGGCACCAAGAACCTCGACCCGCACTACTCGTCGGGCGTCGGCAACCACTTCTTCTACCTGCTGGCCGTCGGCTCCGGCTCCTCCTCGTACGGCAACAGCCCGACCTGCGGCGGCGCTCCGGCCGTCACCGGCATCGGCAACGCCGACGCGGGCAAGATCTGGTACCGCGCGCTCTCCACGTACATGACGGCCGCCACCGACTACCCGGGCGCCCGCACCGCGAGCATCAAGGCCGCCAAGGACCTCTTCGGCGGCACCAGCGCGCAGTGCGCCGCGGTCGAGAAGGCCTGGACGGCAGCCGCCGTCGCCGCGACCTCCACCACCTGCGGCGGCACCGGCACCAACCCGCCGACCGGCACCAACCTGCTGGCCAACCCGGGCTTCGAGTCGGGCGCGACCAGCTGGACGCAGACCAGCGGCGTGATCACCAACGCCACCGGCGCCCACGCCGGCTCGTACTTCGCCAAGCTGGACGGCTACGGCACCACCCACACCGACACCCTGTCCCAGTCGGTGACGGTCTCCGCCACGGCGGCGGCCCCGAAGCTCAGCTTCTGGCTCGGCATCACCACCAAGGAGTCCGGCTCCACGGTCTACGACACCCTGAAGGCCCAGGTCGTCTCCGGCACCACGACGACCACGCTGGCCACGTACTCCAACGCCACCCCCGGCGGCTACGCCCAGCGCACGCTCGACCTCTCCGCCTTCAAGGGCAAGACGGTCACCATCAAGTTCGTC
The DNA here is from genome assembly GCF_023701715.1 of Streptomyces sp. RKAG337. Classification (NCBI taxonomy): domain Bacteria; kingdom Bacillati; phylum Actinomycetota; class Actinomycetes; order Kitasatosporales; family Streptomycetaceae; genus Streptomyces; species Streptomyces sp. RKAG337. The sequence goes on from NZ_JAJOZA010000001.1 coordinate 2,814,960, forward strand.
GGTGCCGAGGACTCCTCCCTCGCCACCAGCTTCCTGATCGACGACACCGCCGTCACCAACGGCTGACCCACCTGCCCCCCACGGGGTGGCGGCCCGGACGGAACGGCATAGGCCTTCCGCCCGGGCCGCCGCCGTTTCCGCGTCCGGCGGGCGGGCGGGCGAGCGGCGGGCACCCGACGAACGGCGCGTTCAGTGCTCCGGGTCGTTCTCCGCTCGGTCGGCGAAGACCGCGCGGGCGGCGGCGATGGCGTTGAGGGCGGCGGGGAAGCCTGCGTAGCCGGCCATCTGGGTGATGATCTCGACGGTCTCGTCCTCGGTGCCGCCGACGTTGAGGAAGCCGTGGATGTGGACGCGGAGTTGGGGGTCGGCGGTGCTCAGGGCGGTGCACATGGCGACGCTGGCGAGTTCGCGGGACTTGAGGTCGAGGCCGGTGCGGGAGTAGATGTCGCCGAAGGCGTACTCGATCAGGTAGCGGGCCAGGTCGGGGGCGATGTCCTCGAGGGAGGCGACGACCGCCTCGCCGGCGTGGCCGTCGATGCGGGCCAGCGCCTCCAGGCCGCGCTCGTAGCGGGTGGTGCCCGGCTCGCTGGGGGTGGCCGGGGCGACGGGGCCGGCGTCCGCGTCGCCGGGCTCCTTGCGCGCGGCGAACGCCTCGCGGGCGACCGTGAGGGCGTTGAGGGCGGCCGGGAAGCCGGCGTAGACGCTGGCGTGGATGAAGGTCTCCACGATCTCCCGCCGGCTGATGCCGATGTTGAGCGCGCCGTCGACGTGGAAGCGCAGCTGCGGGGCCGCGTTGCCCATCGCGGCGAGCGCCGAGATGGTGGCCAGCTGGCGCTGCGGGAGGGTCAGGCCGGGGCGGGAGATGATGTCGCCGTAGCCGAACTCGACGGTGAACCGGGCCAGGTCGGGGGCGATGTCGGCGAGGCTGTCGAGGACGGCGGGCCGCTCGGTGCCGGCGATCTGCTGCAGTACCGCGAGGCCGCGCGCGTAGCGCTCGGAGGGGGCGTCGGCGGCGGTGTTCTTGTCTGTGGTGGCCATGGCATCGAACGTACGGGTTGGAGTGAGCTCTAACGCAAGCTTTGTACGTCCTCCGCCGCCAGCAGGATCCGGCGGAGCAGGTCGGACAGCGTCCGGCGTTCGTCGGCGTCGAGCGCGCCGAGCAGCCGGTACTCCTCGTGGCCGAGCACGTCCATCGAACCGAGCCAGGTCGCCCGGCCCTCCTCGGTCAGTTCGATGTCGACCCGGCGGCGGTCCGTCGCGGAGGGGGTGCGGCGGACGAAACCGCGATGGGCGAGCGTGTCGAGCCGGCCGGTGACGGAGGCGGGCGCCATGTCCAGGTCGTTGGCGAGCTCGGAGGGGCTGGCCTTGCCGCCGCGGCCCGCGAGCGCGTGCAGGGTCTCGAACTCGTGCCGCTGGAGGTCGTAGTCGGCGAGCGACTGGTCCCGGAAGCGGCGCAGGTGGTGGGCGATCATCTTCATCCGGGTGACCGCGCCCTCGATGTCGGGGTCGAGGTCGGGGAGGACGGGCAGCCAGCGCTCGACGTGCTCGTCGGTCCGGTCCCGGCCGCGGTCCTGGCCGCCACCGCCACTGCCGTCGCTAGGGCTCATGCCGTCACTCTACGCCCGTTCCGTCGGCATCGAATTATTCGTTGACGAAAGGTTCGGCACCGAAATACATTCTCCGCGTGACCCTACCGACGCCCGCGCCACCCACGCACCCCCTCCGGCTGCCCGCCTTCCGCCTGCTCTTCATCGGCCGCACCCTGTCCGCCCTCGGCGACGCCGTCGTCCCCGCCGCGCTGGCCATCGCCATCACCCGGGCCACCGACGGATCGGCCACCGCGCTCGCCGTCGTCCTCGGCTGCTCGATGGTCCCGAAACTGCTGCTGCTCCCCCTCGGCGGCGTGTTCGGCGACCGCTTCGACGTCCGCAAGGTCGCCCTGGCCACCGACCTCGTCCGGTGCGCCGCCCAGCTCTTCGTCGGCGCCGAACTCATCGGCAGCGACCCGCAGCTGCTCCACATAGCCGCCGCCGAGGTGGTCGGCGGCATCGCCTCCGCGTTCGCCATGCCGACCGCCTCACCGCTGATCACCGGCACCACCGAAGGACCGGAACGGCAGAAGGCCAACTCCCTGATGGCCGCGGCCCGCAACGCCGCCTTCTTCGGCGGGCCCGGCGTCGCCGGGCTGCTGGTGTTCACCGCGGGGCCCGGCTGGGCCTTCGTGCTGGACGCGGCGACCTTCGCGGCCAGCGCGGCGCTGCTGACCGCGATCCGCGTCCGGCGCACGCCCATCCCCCGCCGCTCGATGCGCGCCGACCTGGTCGAGGGCTGGTCCGAGGTGCGGTCCCGTGACTGGTACTGGACGAGTCTGATCGCGCACGCCACCTGGAACGGCGCCGCCGCGGTCCTCGCCACCCTCGGACCGATCGTCGCCCGCGACCGGCTCGGCGGGGACGACGTCTGGATCTACCTGCTCCAGGCGGGTACCGCGGGCCTGGTCGTCGGGTCCCTGCTGGCGAGCCGCGCCAAGCTCTCCCGCCCCGTCCTGGTGGCCAACCTCGGCCTCGCGACGTACGCACTGCCGCTGATCCTGCTCGCGCTGGCCGCGCCCGCCCCGCTGCTCATCGCCTCCTACGGCCTCGCCCTCTGCGCGCTCGGCTTCCTCAACCCGGTCTGGGAGACCACCGTCCAGCAGGCCGTCCCGGCCGGGGTGCTGGCCCGCGTCACGTCCTACGACTGGCTGCTCTCGCTGGCCGCGATGCCGGTCGGCTACGCCGCCGCGCCGCTCGCCGCCAACGCGTGGGGAACGGCGACCCCGCTGGCGGTCGCGGCCGGACTGGTGGCGGCCGCCTGCCTGGGGACGGCGCTGGTGCCGGGGGTGCGGCGGGTCGGCCGGACGCCCGTAGCCGCCACGCCACCGGTCCCCTCGACCGCCGGCCGGGCCTGAGCGGGCTCTAACGTCCCGGAACCGCGTCGCTCTCCACCACGAGTTCGGCCGGCCGGGCCGACGGGAGGGTGACATGGACCGTGAGGCCGGTGCCCGGGGCCGTGTCGAGGCGGACCGAGCCGTGATGGGCGTCGACGGCGGCCTGCACGATCGACATGCCGAGGCCGGCGCCACCGGTGTCCCGGGCCCGGTCGGGGTCGGCGCGGAAGAACCGGTCGAAGGCACGGGCGGCGTCCTGCGGGGAGAGGCCGGGACCGGAGTCGGTGATCCGCAGCAGGACGTCCTCGTCCCGGCGGACGACCTCCACGGTCACCGGGGAGTCCGCGGGGGTGTGCACACGGACGTTGCTGAGCAGGTTGCCGAGGATCTGCCGCAACTGCGCCTCGTCCCCCAGCACTTCCACACAGCCCGGCAGCACCAACGCGACGGGCCGCTGCGGCTGCTGCATGGCGAGATCGGCGATACCGTCCCTGACCAGCTGCGAGAGGTCGACGGGGCGCGGCGCGAGCGCCGGCCGGTCCTCCAGCCGGGCGAGGGCGAGGAGTTCGTCGACGAGGCGGCTCATCCGCAGCGCCTCGGCGGAGACCCGGGTCAGGGCACGGTCCTTCTCGTCGGGGTCGAGCATGCCCTTCTCGTAGAGCTGGAGGTAGCCGCGGACCGAGGCGAGCGGCGTGCGCAGCTCGTGGGAGGCGTCGGCGAGGAACTGGCGGAGCTGGGCGGTGGCGCGCTCGCTGCTGGTGAGCGCCGTCTCGATCTGCTGGAGCATGGCGTTGAGGGCCGCGCTGAGCTGCTCGACCTCGGTGCTGCCGTGCGAGGCGGTGGCGATCCGCCGGGAGAGGTCGCCCTCGGAGATGGCGGAGGCCGTCTCGACCATGTCCTCCAGCGGTTGCAGCCGCCGGCGGGCGGCGGTCAGCGAGCCCATGGCGAGCAGGCCGAGCAGCACGACGCTGTCGATGACCTCGACGATGAAGAGATGGCCGACCGCGCGCCGCACCCCGTTGAGCCGCATCCCCTTGACGACCATGGTGCCGTCGCCGAGCCGGGAGACCACCACCCGGTAGTAGCTGCCGCCGCTGTGCACGGTCGCGGCGTCCTTGGAGTCCGCGAGGGCCTTCGGGTCCGGCATGGCCGCCGCGAGACTGCGGCGCTCGTCGCCGAGGTTCGCCACGTTGCCCTCGCACACCGTGGAGATCCGGCCGTGCGAGTCGAGTACCAGGAAGAGGTCCTGGTCGAAGGCCTGGGCGACGACCTTGTTCCCGTCGTTGGTCTGCAGCATGCCGGCCATCGTGCACAGCTGCTGCAGCCCGCCACTGGTGAACGGCGTGGAGGACAGCGCCCTCTGGGAGGTCTTCAGCGAGTCGTCTATCTCGCCGATCAGCATGGTGTACATGCCGATGAGGCTGGCGGAGCCCGCCATCACCAGGCCGATGGCGAGGAAGGTGACATTGGCCATCGTGAAGCGCCCGCGCAGCGAGCGGGGGCGCGGCCAGAAACAGCGTTTGCCGTCCGGGCGCGGCTTTCCGCCGCCCCGTCCAGCGCCCCGTCCACCACCGATTCCAGCGCCGGTTCCACCGTCGTACGTGCCGTATCCGCGCCGCGATCCGGCGGCGCCCGCGCCGAACCCGAACGTCCCGAACCCGAGCCTCATGCCAGCGCCCGCAGCCCGTAGCCGATGCCGCGGCGGGTCTCGATCAGCGGCGGCCCGAGCCGGTCGAGCTTGCGCCGCAGGTAGCTGATGTACGTCTCGACGACGGTCGATTCGACGACCGTGTCGTACTGCCAGACGTGCTGCAGCAGCTGCTCCTTGGTGACGATCCGCCCGGCGTTGCGCAGCAGGTGCCGCAGCAGGTTGTACTCGGTGGGGGTCAGATCGACGGGCTCGCCGGCGCGGCGGACGGTGAACGTCGTCTCGTCCATCTCCAGGTCGCCGTGGCGCAGCACCGGGTCGACGGCCTCCGGTTCGCGCCGGGTCCTGCGCAGCACGGCGTGCACCCGGGCGACGACCTCGTCCACACCGAACGGCTTGGTGATGTAGTCGTCGCCGCCGAGGGCGAGCCCGCCCACGACGTCGCGCGGCGCGTCCCGGGCGGTCACGAAGATCACCGCGAGGTCGTCGCGTTCGGCGCGCAGCGTGCGGCAGACCTCCCAGCCGTTGCCGTCCGGCAGCATCACGTCGAGCAGCACCAGATCGGGCCGGTGCTCGCGGGCGGCGATGACGGCCTGCCGGCCGGTGGCGGCGGTGTACACCGTAAAGCCGTGGTATTTCAGGGTAATTCGGAGAATGTCCGCGATGCCCGGCTCATCCTCGACAATCAGCACGGTGGCCGGGCTCTCTGGGTTCTCCATGACTCGATTATCAGCAGGGATGCCCCACAGACCCACTGGAGACAACTTGGGAGTTCCCTGAGAGATCCCGATTCACCTTGTGAACGCCCGGTCCTGACACAGAGGCTGAACAGACTGCGGGAGATCCAACTCCGGCGGTGGACGTCGGCAGCGAGTGAAGGAGCTGGGACCGTGGCCTCATTGGCACGATGGTGCTTTAGGCGCAAGTGGCTGGTGATCGGGTTGTGGGTGCTCGTCATGGCCGGCTTCGGCGGCGCGGGCGGCGCCGCCGGGAGCGCCTACGCCAACGTCTTCGAGCTGCCGGGTACCGAGTCCGCGCAGGTTCTGAAGCTGATGGACAAGGCCTTCCCCGCTCAGGCCGGCGAGACCGACAACGTCGTCTGGCACGTGGACCAGGGCTCCGTGCGGGACGCCGCGGTCCAGCAGAAGATGACCGCGACCCTGCAGAAGATCAAGAGCGGCGTCGCGGACGTCGGCACGATCGCGAGCCCGTACGCGCCCGAGGGCGCCGCGAAGATCAGCAAGGACGGCAGGACCGCCTACGCGGCCATCACCTTCACCAAGCTCGGCAACGAGCTGGACAAGGAGGAGGTGAAGAAGCTGGTCGACATCGTGCACGACGCGGGGGGCAGCGGCCTGGAGGTCGAGGCCGGCGGCCAGGCGATCCAGATGGCGGAACAGCCTCCGCAGGGGCTGAGCGAGCTGGTCGGTGTCGCGGCCGCGGCCGTCGTCCTCTTCCTCGCGCTCGGTTCGGTCTTCGGCATGCTGATGCCGATCATCACCGCGCTGTTCGCCATCTTCACCGCCTCGTCCGCGATCCTGCTGCTCAGCCACGGCATGGCGGTCGCCGACTTCGCACCGGTGCTGGCCATGCTCGTGGGCCTGGGCGTCGGGATCGACTACGCGCTGTTCATCGTCACCCGGCACCGCAAGGGCATCCTGCGCGGGCTGACCCCGGAGGAGGCCGCCGTGACGGCGGTCAACACCTCGGGGCGCGCCGTGCTGTTCGCGGGCGGCACGGTCTGCATCGCGCTGCTCGGCATGTTCGCGATGGGCCTGAGCTTCCTCAACGGCGTCGCCATCGCCGCCTCGCTGACCGTCGTCCTGAGCGTGGCCGCGGCCATCACCCTGCTGCCCGCGATGCTCGGCGTCCTCGGCAACCGCGTGCTCTCCCGCCGCCAGCGGCGCAAGCTGGCCGCCAACGGCCCGGAGGCGAAGCTGGCCACCGGCGCCGCCGCCCGCTGGTCGTCGTTCGTGGAGCGGCACCCGCGGGTGCTCTCCGTGATCGCGATCGCGATGATGGCCACGCTGGCCGTGCCGGTGCTCTCCCTGCGTCTCGGCTCCTCCGACCAGGGCAACAACAAGGACACGACGACGACCCGCAAGGCGTACGACCTCCTCGCCGACGGGTTCGGTGCGGGCTTCAACGGCCCGCTGACGATCCTCGCCGAAGTGAAGTCGGACACCGACAAGGCCGCCGTGCAGACCCTGGTCGGCAAGCTCAACGCGACCAAGGGCATCACCTTCGCCGCCGCGCTGCCGATGCAGCCGGGCGCCGACATCGCCGTCATCCAGGCGGTGCCGGACACGTCACCACAGGACAAGGCGACCTCGGACCTGATCGACCGGCTCCGCTCCGACGTCGTACCGGCCGCCGAAAAGGGCAGCACGATGCAGGCGTACGTCGGCGGCCAGACGGCGATGTACAAGGACTTCGCCTCGGTGCTGATGGGCAAGCTGCCGGTCTTCGTCGCGGTGATCATCGCGCTGGGCTTCGTCCTGCTGATGATCGCCTTCCGCAGCATCGTCGTTCCCCTGACGGCCGCGGTGATGAACCTGGCCGCCGCCGCCGCGTCCTTCGGCGTCCTGGTCGCGGCCTATCAGTGGGGCTGGGGCGGTGATCTGCTGCTCGCCAGCCGCGAGGGGCCGATCGAGGCCTTCCTCCCGGTGATCATGCTGTCGCTGCTCTTCGGCCTCTCCATGGACTACCAGGTCTTCCTGGTCAGCCGGATGCACGAGGAGTGGGTGCACACCAAGGACAACGCGCGGGCGGTACGGGTCGGCCTGGCCGAGACCAGCCGGGTGATCAACTCGGCGGCCGTCATCATGATCTGCGTCTTCGTCGCCTTCGTCCTCAACGGGGAACGCGTCATCGCGATGTTCGGCGTCGGCCTCGCGGGGGCGGTCGCGCTCGACGCGTTCATCCTGCGGACCGTGCTCGTCCCCTCGCTGATGCACCTGTTCGGCAACGCCAACTGGTGGCTGCCGGAGTGGCTCGACAAGCGGCTGCCGCACCTGGCGGTCGAAGGCGCGCCGGACGAAGCCCCCGACGCTGCCCCCGACGCTCCGGCAGCGGGTGTCGTCGTCCCGCTGCAGAAGGCCGGCGGCCCGTCCGTGCGCGGCACGGTCCGCGGGTCCTCAGGGCTGCCGATCCCGCGCTCGGAGCTCACCCTGATCGCCGCCGACGGCCGCCAGGTCGGCCGGATCACGGCGGAGGACGACGGTACGTACAGCCTGCCGACGCCCGGCAGCGGTTCGTACGTCCTGGTCGCCAACGCCGACGGGCACCACCCGCAGACGGCGAGCGTCATGACGTCCGACCGTCCGGTCGAGTGCGATCTTCGGCTCAGCGGCACCGGGACCCTCACCGGCACGGTGCGCACCGCGAACGGCGAACCCGTCGACGACGCGCGGGTCGTGCTCCAGGACGCGGACGGCAAGGAGGTCGGCGTCGTCCACACGGGCAAGGACGGCGGCTACGCCTTCGCCAACCTCTACCCGGGCCGCTACACCCTGCTGACGATGGGCTACCCGCCCTTCCCGGCCACGGTCACGGTGGGCAGTGGTGAGGACGGCGACGGCGACGACAACCTCGACCTGGAGCTGAGCCACTCGCGCGACTGAGCGGCTCCTCTCCCCTCTCGCCCAACCTCTCCGCCGAACGCCGGGCGGGCCTGATTCCTCAGGCCCGCCCGGCGTTTTCCGTTGCGCTGGAACTTGTGGTTGAACACGTTCAAAAAGAGGTCTAGAGTCATGTCCGTCAGAAGTTTTGAACACGTTCAAGTCTCTCGCAAAGGGATGGACCATGGACCTCACGGTCGTCGCGTACGTCGTCTACCTGCTCATCAGCATCGGGCTGACCATCTGGGTCGCGCGCACCCTCAGCACCAACGGGCGGGTCTTCCTCGCCGATGTGCTGCACGGCAACGAGAAGCTCGCCGACGCCGTCAACCACCTTCTGGTGGTGGGCTTCTACCTCGTCAACTTCGGATTCGTCGCCCTCTACCTCAAGGCCGCCGACGCGGTCGAGGACGCCCGCGGGCTCTTCGAGGCACTGTCGGTCAAGCTCGGGGTCGTCCTGCTCGTCCTCGGTGTCCTGCACCTCGGCAACGTCTTCATCCTCAACAAGATGCGCCGCCGGGGCATCATGGACAAGGAGCAGATCCCGCCGGTGCCGCCGCAGGGCTGGGCCACCCCCGCCACCCCGGCGCTCTGAACACCATGACCGCCGACGCCACGCACGCCGCGGGTGCCGCCCCTCAGGGGGCGGCGGTACCCGCACCGGCCCACCGGGACCCCCGCGTCCCGGTCCGCCGGCTGACCGTCCTGTACGACGCCGACTGCAGGCTCTGCACCTTCGTACGCGGCTGGCTCGCACGCCAGCGCCAGCTCGTCCCGCTGGACCTCGTCCCGGCCTGCTCCCCCGAGGCGCGCGGCCGGTACCCGGACCTCGACCACGCCTCGACCCTGAGCCGGATCACCGTCATCGGGGACCAGGGGCAGCTCTACACGGGCGACGCCGCCTGGATCGTCATCCTGTGGGCGCTCGCCGAGTACCGGCCGATGGCGCACCGCTTCAGCACCCCGGTCGGGGCGCCGCTCGCCCGTGCCGCGGTCCTGGCGGCCGCCAAGTACCGGGCGGCGACAACCCCGTACGCCGGCTGGGGCACCGCCCCGAACGGCGGGGCCCCGGGCCCCGGTCCCGGCCCCGCCCAGAACGGCTGGGGACCGGCCAGGACCGCCTGGGCACCGCCCCGGACGGGCTGGGAGCGGGCCCAGTACCCCAGCACCGGAAGGCCGGTCATGCCGGCCCACGAGGACTGCGGCGATGCGTGTCGGCACGGCGGTTAGGCTCACCCTCGTGGAAGAAACTGACCGCCGCCCGTCCGACGACGCCGCCCCGGCCGCCGAACTGCCAGGCGGCCGGGCGCGACCGAAGACCGACAAGAGCGAGCTGACCCGGGCGCTCATCCTGGACACCGCGATGCGGATGTTCCAGGAACGGGGCTACAACAAGACGACGATGCGGGCGATCGCGACCGAGGCCGGGGTGTCGGTCGGCAACGCCTACTACTACTTCGCGTCGAAGGAATACCTGATCCAGGGCTTCTACGACCGGATGACACACGAGCACGCGGCCGACGCCCACGCCAAGATGGCCGGCGTCACCGACTTCTCCAAGCGCCTGGAGATCGCCCTCACCTCGTGGGTGGACTGCGCGGCGCCGTACCACGAGTTCGCGTCGCAGTTCTTCCGCACGGCGGCCGACCCGGACAGCCCGCTCAGCCCGTTCTCGAACGAGTCGCACCCGGCCCGCGCCACCGCCGTCGCCATCTTCGACGAGGTGCTGAACGGCTCGGACCTGGCCCCCAAGCTCGACGCCGAACTGGCCGAACTCCTCCCGGACCTGCTGTGGCTGCACCTCATGATCGTGGTGCTGTACTGGGTCTTCGACCGCACCGACGACACCGAACGCACCCGGAACTTCGTCAAGCGGTGCACCCCGCTGGTGGCGAAGGTCGTCAGCCTCTCCCGCTACCGGGTGTTCCGGCCGCTGGTCAGGGACGCCAAGGGACTCATCCACGACTTCATCCTGCCGACGTTCATCTCGGCCCAGAAGCCGTCGGGCGGGGGCGGGGACGCGAAGTCGTCCGGTACGGCCGGCGCCGAGGCTCCCGCGGCCGCGGAACCCGTCGCGAAGGCCCCCGTCAAGCGGGCGGCGAAGCGCGCCGCGAAGCGCGCGTCACGCGCGCAGTGACACCAGCTTCACGATGGTGATGTCCGACGGCGCCCCGACCCGCACCGGCGGACCCCAGGCGCCCGCGCCGCGGGTCACGTACAACTGGGTGTCGCCGTACCGGTCGAGACCCGCCACCGTGGGGTTCGCCAGCTCCGCGATGTAGTTGCCCGGCCAGAGCTGGCCGCCGTGCGTGTGTCCGGAGAGCTGCAGGTCCACGCCGTGCTTCACCGCTTCGTGGATCATCACCGGCTGGTGCGCCAGCAGGACGGCGGCCCGGGTGCGGTCCCGGTCGCCGAGCGCCTTGCCGTAGTCCGGCGCGGCGTGGTGGTCCGCGCCGGAGATGTCGTTGACACCCGCGAGATCGAAGCCGGGCAGCTCCACACGGGCGTTCTCCAGCGGGTGCACGCCCAGTTCCCGGACGAAGTCGACCCACGGCGCCGCGCCCGAGAAGTACTCGTGGTTGCCGGTGACGAAGTACGAGCCGTGCCGGGACCGCAGCTGGGCGAGCGGCTCGGCGGCCGGCCCCAGATCGGCCACGGTCCCGTCGACCAGGTCGCCGACGATCGCCACCAGGTCGGGGCGGGCGCCGTTGATCGTGTCGACGATCCGCTGGGTGTGCGCCCGCCCCAGGATCGGGCCGAGGTGGATGTCGCTGACCACCGCGATCCGGTAACCGTCCGCCCGTGCGGGCAGCTTCGCGAGCGGCACGGTCACGTTCTTCAGCCGGGGGCCGCGCAGGACGCCGTACATGCCGTAGCCGACGGTCCCGGCGGCCGCGGCACCGGCCGCGACGGCGACGGTGCGGGCGACGAACTGCCGCCGGGTGGCGGCGGCGGGGTCTTCGGTTGCCGCGGGGACCGGCGGTGGAGCGGTCGGCGGGGATGCGGCCGAAGTTGCCGTCGCTTCCGGTGCTGGTGCCGTCGCCGTTGCCGTTGCCGGAACTGCTACCGGAACGGCTTCCTCCGGATTCCCCCGGGTCGCCGCCCGGCGGTCGAGTGCGCGCCGCAGCAGGGGCCGTACCGCCTCGCCCACCAGCAGCGCGAAGGTCAGATAGATCAGCACCGCGAGCCACAGGTAGCCCGGCCAGGCCAGCCACCGTTCGCCCGCCAGCGGCAGTGCACGGCCGCCGATCAGCGCGCCCAGGCTGATCAGCGGGAGGACGAAGGCGAGCACCGTCCCGATCCGCCGGTACCAGCCGCGGGGCGCCGACACATCGCGGACCAGGCGCCGCCACAGGTAGCGGTGCAGGACGGCGAAGAGCGCCAGGACGGCCAGCCCGCCCAGGACGAAGACGACGACCACTAAACGGCGGCCGTGTCGGAGGGGTGCCGCTCGGCATCGGTCCCGGCGGCGGTACCGGCATCGGTCCCTGCCGGGGTCCCGGCGGCTTCGCGCTTCAGGACCCGCAGCGACCGCAGCCCGAGCGCGCCGATCGCCGTTCCCAGCAGGAACGAGGTGATCGCGAGCGTCAGATGCACCCAGAAGTACGCGGTCGGGGAGCCGTTGTCGAAGGCGAGCCCGCTGACGTCCTTCCACAGGTTCTTGACGAAAGTGGTCCAGACGATCCAGGACCACACACCGAACGCGACCAGGAACCAGGAGACGGGGCGGTTGAGCTTCATACCTCCAGTATGGAGACTCCCGCACGGCAACGGCCGACGGGGTCCGGATGGTTCCACGTCGGGGGCGTGCGAATCCTCACTCGTCCGCAGGACAACCGAAGGGCGCGCGTTCCGCCACCAGGACTGTACGTTCGCCTGGTGTCCAAGCCTGCACCCGTCTTCCGCCGTTCCCTGCTGGCCCTGTGCGCCGCCGCACTCGTGTCCGGCCCGCTCCTCGCGTCCCCTGCCCACGCGGACGGCAGAACGAAGGAGCCGGTGCCTCCGGCCACCATGTCGAAGGTCGGCGGCGACCGGCTCGGGGTGCCCGGCACCCAGGTGCAGCCGGACGCCGGCACCCCGCCGCTGCCGAAAATCACCGCGCGTTCGTGGATCGTCGCGGACGCGAAGACCGGTGAGGTGCTCGCCGCGCACAACGCGCACTGGCAACTGGCGCCCGCCAGCACCCTGAAGATGCTGTTCGCCGACACCGTGCTGCCCCGGTTCGAGAAGACCCAGCTGCACACGGTCGCCGACTCCGACCTGAGCGGCATGGGCGAGGGCAGCAGCCTCGTCGGCATCAAGGAGAAGCTCAGCTACACGGTCCACGACCTGTGGCTCGGGGTCTTCCTGCACTCGGGCAACGACGCCGTGCACGTCCTCGCCACCATGAACGGCGGCGTCGACAAGACCGTGCAGGAGATGAACGCCCAGGCCAAGGAGTTGCAGGCCGACGACACCCATGTCGTGTCGCCCGACGGGTACGACATGCCGGGCCAGGTCAGCAGCGCCTACGACCTCACGCTATTCGCCCGGTCGGGGCTGAAGAACCCGGACTTCCGCGAGTACTGCGCGACGGGCAGCGCCCAGTTCCCCGGCGACTACACGAAGGACAAGGCGGGCAAGCCGACGAAGGTGCGCGGCACGTTCGGCATACAGAACACCGACCGCCTGCTGACCGGCGCCGACGGCGTCCGCCGTTACCCCGGCCTGCTCGGCGTGAAGAACGGTTACACCACCAACGCGGGCAACACCTTCACCGGCGCCGCGGAACGCGACGGACGCACCCTGCTGGTCACCGTGATGCACCCGGCCGCGGGCAGCAGCGAGGTCTACAAGGAGACGTCCGCCCTGCTGGACTGGGGCTTCAATGCCGCCCCCACCGTGAAGCCGGTCGGCACCCTGGTCCCGACCCGGAGCGCCGCCAAGGCCAACCCTCCCGCCCCGGACACCAAGGGTCCCGCGCAGGCCACGGTCTCCGGCACGTCCAGCTCGCACGGCATGTGGACCTACGCCGGCATCGGCGCCGGCGCACTGGCCCTCATCGCCGCCGCCGTCCTGCTGGTACGCCGCCGCCGCACCGCCCCGGCCCTGACCCTCCCGGACGACTCCCTCCCCTCCCGCCCCTCCCGGCGCAAGTAGCGCGCCGGAGCCACCGGCTGACCGGGCCCGCACCGACGGCACCCGGACCGACGGACCCGGTTCAGGCGGGGTGGACGGCTCCCGGGTGGTCTTCCGTGGGTTCCGGCTCGGTGGCGGGTTCCGGGGCGGCCGCCGCCTCCGGATCGTCCTTGGGCGGGACCGCCGTCCAGGCGGCGCAGAAGAGGAGCAGCTTGGCCATGAAGTTGAACCAGAGCAGCAGGGCGACGGGGACGCCGAAGGCGCCGTACATGCTCTTGGCCGCGACGTTCTGCAGATAGCCGCTGAGGACCAGCTTGAGGATCTCGAAGCCGAAGGCGCCGATGAGGCCCGCGACGACGACCCGGCGGCGCGGGGGTTCGACGCCGGGCAGCAGGGTGAGCAGGACGACGATGAGCACGAAGTCCGCGACGACGGCGATGCAGAAGCCCGCGGCGGTGAGGACGAACCGGCCGGGGGTGCTGTGTTCGAGGCCGAGGTGGTCGGCGGCCCAGCCGACGGCGGCGGTCGCGAAGGCGGATGAGGCCAGCGACACGATGGCGGCGGCGCCGAGGCCGAGCAGGATCCCGCCGTCCTTGAGCCGGCCGATGACCGGGTTCTCGTCCTCGTCGTCCTTCTCCCAGACCGCGCGCAGGCAGTCGCGGAGCGAGGCCACCCACCCCAGGCCGGTGAAGAGCAGCAGCGCGCCGGCGATGAGGCCGACCGTGCCGGCGTTGTCGACCAGACCGTTGATGTTCAGCTGGTCGGAGATGCCCGGGACCTGCTCGGAGACCTGCTTCTGCAGGTCCTGGAGCTGCTGGTCGGAGAGCAGGGCGGCGCCGATCGCCGCGGCGACGGTGATCAGCGGGAAGAGGGAGAGGAAGCTGGTGAACGTGACGGCCGCGGCCAGCCGGCTCCAGTGCACCTCCTGGAGGTGCTCGAAGGAACGCCAGGCGTGGGTGCGCATCAGCCGGGCGATCCACGGGCCGATCCACCGCAGTCCCGTCAGCCACTCCATGTGATCCACTCCATGTCTGCGCGCCTACCCTGCGTCAGCGCGCGCATTCCCGGGGCGGGGCCGGGGCCGGGGACGGTCCCGGCCGTCCGAAGACGAAGGTCCTCGTCCCCCAGAACCGCAGCGCGGTGGCCAGTGCCATGCCGATGCCGGCGCCCGAGATCACGTCCGCGCGCGGGGTGGTGAGCCCGAGGAGGTAGTGCGACAGGGCCAGGCACAGGAGCTGTACCACCGCGCCCGCCACGTTGAACGCGAAGAAGATGCCGTACTGGCGGGCGCGGCTCACGGACGGCGCGCGGCCGCGGTAGGTGCCCAGCGCGTTGCCGGCGTAGGCGACCGTGCAGCCGGCGAGGAAGGACAGCGCCTTGGCGGTGAGCGGGCCGAAGCCGCCGGGGCCGCGCAGCCAGATGAACAGCCCGAGGTCGACGGCGTAGGCGGCGGCGCCGGCCAGCGCGAACCCGAGGATCTCGGAGCGCAGGGCGGACCCGGTGCCGCGCTCGGTGCCGCGCTCGGTCGCCTGCTCCGCCCCGCGCCGCGGCCCGTCCGTCACAGCTCGGCCACCGCGAGGGCGTAGAGCGCCGCCCAGCCCAGGGCGATGACGAGCATCGGGCGGTCGTGCAGCACCACGTCCTCCGGCGCGCCGGCCGCGCCCGCGTCGGCGAAGACGGCGTAGCGGAGCACGGAGAGGATGAACGGGATCATGGACAGCTGCCGCCAGGGCAGCGAGCCGGTGGCGGCGGCGCCGGTCTCCATCGCCCACATGCCGTACGCGAGGACCGCGACCCCGGCCGCGAGTTGCCAGACGAACCGCAGATAGCCGGTGGTGTACGCGGTGAGCAGGGACCGGGAGGCGCCGGCCTCGCCCTCGGTGCCGGACATCAGGATCAGTTCGGAGTAGCGCTTGGCGGCGACCATGAAGAGCGCGCCGAACCCCGAGGTGATCAGGAACCAGCGGGACAGGTCGATGTCGAGGGCGAAGCCGCCGGCCATGGCGCGCATGAGGAAGCCGGTGGTGACGACGACGAGGTCCACGACGAGGACGTGCTTGAGCCGCAGGCAGTACGCGAGCTGCATGACGAGGTACGCGGCGAGCAGTCCGGCGGTCGCCGCGTTGCACAGCACGTACGCGGCGACCGGTGCGAGGACGCCGAGCAGCGCGCCCGCCGCGTAGGCGACCGGGACCGGCAGCCGGCCGCTGGCGACGGGGCGGTGGCACTTGACGGGGTGCGCCCGGTCGGCGTCGGCGTCGCGTGCGTCGTTGACCAGGTAGACGGCGGACGCGCAGGCGGTGAAGAGCACGAAGACGATGCCGAGCTGGATCAGCCCGTGGCGCGACAGCAGCCGTCCGGCGGCGACGGGGGCGGCGAGCACCAGGCCGTTCTTGACCCACTGCCGCGGCCGGGCCGTTCGGACCAGCCCGCCCGGCAGGCCCGCCACGGTACGGAGCATCCCGGCGGCGGGGACGGCGCGCGGCGGCAGGGGTACGTCGTCGAGTACCGCCGAGGTGGGCTCAGCCATCGAGTCCTCCGCCCCGCAGCGACCAGGCCCGGCCCATCCGGGCGGTGGCGGCGCCCAGCATCGCGCCGGCGGCGACATCGCTCGGGTAGTGCACGCCCACGACCAGGCGTGACGCGCACATCCCGGCGGCCAGCGGCGGGAACGGGCCGAACAGGCGGAACGGGCCCGGCAGCAGCGCGCCGAAGGCGACGGCCGCGGCGGCCGACGACGCCGCGTGGGAGCTGGGGAAGCTGTGCCGGCCCGCGGTGTTCACCAGGGGCCGCGCGCCGGGCAGTCGGGGGCGGGGCCGGCGGACGACCCGCTTGACGCCCATGCTCGCGACGTGCGCGGCGCCCACCAGGGCGGTGGCCCGCAGCCAGGCGCGGCGGCGCGACCGGTCCACGGACGCGCCCGCGAGCCCGGCGGCGAGCCACAGCGCGGCGTGCTCACCGCTCCAGGACAGGACCCGCGCGGTGCGGGCGACCCGCGGTCCTTCACCGCACCGCCGCAGTACGGTGAGCAGTCGGCGGTCCGCTTCTGACGCACGTCGGGACACACGCTCCGACGCACGTTCGGGCACTCGTTCTGGCACTCGTTCTGACGCAGCTTCGGGCGCACGTGACGCGGCGGAGTCCGGAGTTGGCACCGGCGGTTCTCCCTCGTTCGTGGTTCGCCCCCTCAGAACAAAAGGGACAATGAGTTAATATGCCCGCAATCTCCTTCTGACTCACCATCAGTCACCCGTTTCAGTGAGAGAACCGGCATATACGGGCAATCAACCCCTCTCGGGCGATACCGTCACCCGTATGCCTGCTCCCTCCGCCCTGACCACCCCCGTCTCCGGCTGGGGCCGCACCGCGCCCACCACCGCGCACGTGTTCCGCCCGCGCACCTACGAGGAGGCCGCGGAAGCGGTCCGCGACTGCGGGGGCCGCGGCGCCATCGCCCGCGGGCTCGGCCGGGCGTACGGTGACGCGGCGCAGAACGCCGGCGGCTCGGTCCTCGACATGACGGGCCTGGACCGGATCCACGAGATCGACGCCATCAACGGCCTGGTGGTCTGCGACGCCGGGGTGAGCCTGCACCGGCTGATGCAGGTCCTGCTGCCGCTCGGCTGGTTCGTCCCCGTCAGCCCCGGGACCCGCTACGTCACGGTCGGCGGGGCCATCGGCACCGACATCCACGGGAAGAACCACCACCTGTCGGGGTCGTTCACCCGCCACGTACGCGCCATCGAGCTGCTGACGGCGGACGGCGGCACCCGCCTCGTCACCCCCGAGGACGAGCCCGAGCTGTTCTGGGCGACGGCCGGCGGCATGGGCCTGACCGGCGTCGTGCTCGCCGCGACGATCCAGCTGCTGCCCGTGGAGACCTCGCTGATGAGCGTCGACACCGAACGCGCCACCGACCTCGACGACCTGATGGCCCGGCTGACCGCGGGCGACCACCGCTACCGCTACTCGGTCGCCTGGATCGACCTGCTCGCGCGCGGCGCGAAGACCGGCCGCGCCGTCCTGACCCGTGGCGACCACGCCCCCCTCGGCGCCCTGCCGCCGCGCGCCCGCCGCGCCCCGCTCGACTTCCGGCCCGGCCGGCTCCCGGGCGCCCCGAACTTCGTACCGGAAGGGCTGCTCGGCCGGGGCAGCGTCGGGCTGTTCAACGCCCTCTGGTACCACAAGGCGCCCCGCGAACGGCACGGCGAGCTGCAGAAGATCTCGACGTTCTTCCACCCGCTCGACGGGGTCCCGGACTGGAACCGGATCTACGGGCGCAGCGGCTTCGTCCAGTACCAGTTCGTCGTCCCCAACGGGCAGGAGAGCGCGCTGCGCCGCATCGTGGAGCGGATCAGCCGCCGCGGCATCCCGTCGTTCCTCGCCGTGCTCAAGCGGTTCGGCGAGGCCGACCCGGGCTGGCTGTCCTTCCCGATGGCCGGCTGGACCCTCGCCCTCGACATCCCCGCGACCATGCCGGGCCTGGCCACCTTCCTCGACGTCCTGGACGACGAGGTCGCCGCCGCCGACGGCCGCGTCTACCTCGCCAAGGACTCCCGGCTGCGCCCGGACCTGCTGCCCGGCATGTACCCGCGGCTCGACGCCTTCCGGCGGCTGCGCGCCGAGCTCGACCCCCGCGGGGTCTTCACCTCGGACCTCGCCCGCCGCCTCGCCCTCTAGGCCGTGTCCGACGCATCCCGCCCGGCCCGTCAGGCCGTCCCAGGCCCTCCAGGCCCGCTAGGCCCACCAGGAGCTCCGCAGTGAAAGACGCCTTCGGCACCCCCCAGTCCCTGCTGATCCTCGGCGGCACCTCCGAGATCGCGCTCGCCACCGCCCGCCGCCTCATCGGCCGCCGCACCAGGACCGTCTACCTGGCGGGCCGCCCCTCCCCCGCCCTCGACGCCGCCGCCGAACACCTGCGGTCGCTGGGCGCGGACGCGCACGCGGTGCCCTTCGACGCGCTGGACACCGCGTCCCACGAGGAGGTGCTCGGCAAGCTCTTCACGGAGGGCGACCTCGACATGGTGCTGCTCGCCTTCGGCGTGCTGGGCGACCAGACGCGCGACGAGCAGGAGCCCCTGTCGGCCGTCCATGTCGCGCAGGTCAACTACACCGGGGCGGTGTCCGCGTCCCTGGTGTGCGCGAACGCGCTGCAACGGCAGGGACACGGCTCGCTGGTCGTGCTGTCCTCGGTGGCCGGCGAGCGGGCCCGGCGGAGCAACTTCATCTACGGGTCGAGCAAGGCGGGCCTGGACGCCTTCACCCAGGGCCTCGGCGACGCGCTGCACGGCTCCGGTGTGCACGTGATGGTCGTCCGGCCCGGCTTCGTGCGCACGAAGATGACGGCGGGACTGCCGGAGGCGCCGCTGGCCACCACTCCCGAGGCGGTCGCGGAGGCCATCGAGACGGGTCTGCGGCGGCACGCGGAGACGTTGTGGGTGCCGGGCGCGCTGCGCTTCGTGATGTCGGCGCTGCGGCACGTGCCGCGCGCGCTCTTCAGGAAGCTGCCGGTCTGAGAGCCGGCGACGTCTTCAGGGGACCCGGGGGCCAGGGGGCCAGAGGTCAGGGAATCAGCGGGGCGTCATGGATGGCGCGGGCGCCCTGCTGGTGCGGAACGGCACCACAGGTGTCGACGCCGAAAGGGTATTCACGCATCTTCCGCCAGACCCCGTCCCCGCCCTGCTCGTACAGGGCGAATCCGGTGGCCGTCCAGGTCGCCTTGAAGTCCGCGAGCGCCGCGTAGGCCCGGTCCATCGCCTCCTCGGCGATGCCGTGGGCGACGGTCACATGCGGGTGGTACGGGAACTGCAGCTCGCGCACGACCGGTCCCGAGCGCACCTCGCCCTGCAGCTCGGTGCACTCGCGGGTGCCGTCCGCCAGGTGCACGTAGACCACCGGGGACAGCGGGCGGAAGGTGTCCGTGCCGTCCAGCCGCATCGGGAACGGCCGGCCGGCCGCCGCGACCTTCGCGAGGTGGCGGCGCAGCGCGGGGAGGTCACCGGAGTCGATCTCGGTCGGCGGCAGCAGCGTGACGTGCGTGGGAATGGCGTACGCGGCCGGGTCGCCGAAGCCAGCGCGCGCCTCCTGGAGCAGGCGGCCGTAGGGCTCCGGGACCGCGATCGAGACTCCGATCGTGCTGGTCCCCACTGCGTTCACCCCTCTTCCCCGGATCACGGGCGCCTCGCCGGCGCTGTTCGGTCTGCTCTCAGTGTGACGCGTAGGCGGGTCGCGCCGCGAGCGTCGTCGGACACACTCTGCCGGGACCTCGGACTCTGGTACCGCCCCGGCCGGACCCTCCCGGTACGGCGCTGCGCCGGTGCTCCGGTGCGTTTCAGTGCTTCGCGGGCAGGAAGCCGATCCGGTCATACGCGCTGGCCAGGGTCTCGGCGGCCACGGCGCGCGCCTTCTCCGCACCCTTGGCCAGGACAGCGTCCAACGTCTCCGGGTCGCCCAGGTATTCCTGCGTGCGCTCCCGGAACGGTGTGACCCACTCCACAAACTGCTCCGCGAGGTCCGTCTTCAGCGCACCGTAGCCCTTGCCCGCGTACCGCTGCTCCAGTTCCGCGATTCCGGTACCGGTGAGAGTGGAGTAGATGGTGAGGAGATTGCTGATGCCCGGCTTGTCCTTCTCGTCGAAGCGCACCACGGTGTCGGTGTCGGTGACCGCGCTCCGGATCTTCTTCGCCGAGACCTTCGGCTCGTCGAGCAGGTTGATCAGGCCCTTCGGGGACGACGCCGACTTGCTCATCTTCGCCGTGGGGTCCTGGAGGTCGTAGATCTTCCCGGTCTCCTTGACGATGTGCGGCGCCGGGATGGTGAACGTGTCGCCGTAGCGGCTGTTGAAACGCGCCGCCAGGTCGCGGGTCAGCTCGACGTGCTGCCGCTGGTCCTCACCGACCGGCACGGCGTTCGCCTGGTACAGCAGGATGTCCGCGACCTGCAGGATCGGGTACGTGAACAGGCCGACGGTCGCCCGGTCCGCCCCCTGCTTCGCCGACTTGTCCTTGAACTGCGTCATCCGGCCGGCCTCGCCGAAGCCGGTCAGGCAGTTCATCACCCAGCCGAGCTGCGCGTGCTCCGGCACGTGGCTCTGGATGAAGAGCGTGCAGCGGTCCGGGTCCAGGCCCGCGGCCAGCAGCTGCGCCGCCGCGAGGCGGGTGTTGGACCGCAGCTCGGCGGGGTCCTGCGGCACCGTGATGGCGTGCAGGTCCACAACCATGTAGAACGCGTCGTGGGTCTCCTGGAGTGCCACGTACTGGCGGATCGCACCCAGGTAGTTCCCCAGGTGGAAGGAGCCTGCGGTGGGCTGGATACCGGAGAGCGCGCGCGGACGGTGGTTGGCCATGCCGCCATTCTCTCAGGTCCCCCGGCCCCGATCATCCCCCTCCCCGGCACCGCCGGGGAGGCGCGCCCCGAACAGCGGACGCCGCAAGGTTTCATCGCATTGCGGCCGACCGACGATAGAAAGGGGCGTCACCCCGCCCCGAGGCAACAACTCCCGACGCACCACGAACGGAGCACGTACGTGACGACAACGGACACCAGCATCGCCGCCGCAGAGGCCCACAGCGCGCACAACTACCATCCGCTGCCGGTCGTCGTCGCCACCGCGGAAGGCGCGTGGATGACGGACGTCGAAGGCCGCCGGTACCTGGACATGCTGGCCGGCTACTCGGCGCTCAACTTCGGCCACGGCAACCGGCGGCTGCTCGACGCCGCCAGGGCCCAGCTCGACCGTGTGACGCTGACCTCACGCGCCTTCCACCACGACCGGTTCGCCGACTTCTGCACGCAGCTCGCCGAGCTGTGCGGCATGGAGATGGTGCTGCCGATGAACACCGGCGCCGAGGCGGTCGAGACGGCGGTCAAGACCGCCCGCAAGTGGGGCTACAAGGTGAAGGGCGTCCCGGACGGACGCGCGAAGATCGTCGTCGCGGACGGCAACTTCCACGGGCGCACCACCACGATCATCAGCTTCTCGACGGACGAGGAGGCGCGGGCCGACTTCGGGCCGTACACGCCCGGGTTCGAGATCGTTCCGTACGGCGACCTCGCCGCGATCGAGGCGGCCGTCGACGAGCACACGGTCGCCGTCCTGCTGGAGCCGATCCAGGGGGAGGCGGGGGTGCTGGTGCCGCCGCCCGGCTATCTGGCGGGCGTGCGGGCGCTCACCCGGGAGCGGAACGTCCTGTTCATCGCCGACGAGATCCAGTCGGGGCTCGGACGGACCGGCCGCACCTTCGCGTGCGAGCACGAGGGTGTCGTGCCCGACATGTACGTCCTCGGGAAGGCGCTGGGGGGCGGCGTGGTGCCGGTGTCGGCGGTCGTGTCGTCCGCGGCGGTGCTGGGCGTCTACCGGCCCGGCGAACACGGCTCCACCTTCGGTGGGAACCCGCTGGCCTGCGCGGTGGCACTGGAGGTCATCGCGATGCTGCGCACCGGCGAGTACCAGCAGCGCGCCACCGAACTCGGCGACCACCTGCACCACGAGCTCGGCCTCCTCACGGGTTCCGGCCCGGTCGCGGCGGTGCGGGGGCGCGGGCTGTGGGCGGGGATCGACATCGCGCCGGGGCACGGGACGGGGCGCGAGGTGTCGGAGCGGCTGATGGACCGGCGGGTCCTGGTGAAGGACACGCACGGGTCGACGATCCGGCTGGCGCCGCCGCTGGTGAT
This sequence comes from Streptomyces sp. RKAG337, assembly GCF_023701715.1. NCBI lineage: Bacteria > Bacillati > Actinomycetota > Actinomycetes > Kitasatosporales > Streptomycetaceae > Streptomyces > Streptomyces sp. RKAG337. The sequence goes on from NZ_JAJOZA010000001.1 coordinate 2,836,945, forward strand.
CTCGAAGGAGGACCTGGACTGGGGGCTGGAGCAGCTGCGCGCGGTTCTCGCGGGCTGAGGTCCGCCCCGGCCGGTTCGTGGGTCGGGGGCCGGGCCCTCCGGGGCGGGGCTTCGAAAGCGACTATTTACGGGCGTGGCCGCCCACAAATAGCTCGGCAGCATTTCGAAACCCCACCCCTGCGGCCCCGTCCCCCTCACGTCCAAGCGGCGTGGGCGAGTGTCGTTCAGCCCGCCGGCGTTTGAGGCGATCTTTCAGCCCGGCCGGCGTTTGAGGCCGGGCTGCGCGGGGCCGGGTCCTCCCGTCGTATCCCGTCCGGCGGACCTAAGGTCGGCGCATGGTCGTCGGAATGCTCTGCGCGCTCGGCGCAGCCGTTTGTTTCGGGATTGCCTCGGTGTTCCAGGCCGTCGCGGCGCGGGCCGCCACGCCGGGGAGCGGGTCAGGGGTGGATGCCCGGCTGCTGATGCGGGCGCTGCGGCAGTGGCGGTACGTGGCCGGGCTCGGGCTCGACACCGCCGGGTTCGCGCTCGAGCTCGTGGCGCTGCGGGTGCTGCCGATCTACGCCGTCGGCGCCGCGCTGGCGGCCAGCCTGGCCGTCACCGCGGTCGCCGCCGCGCGGATGCTGAAGGTGCGGCTGAGGGGCGTCGAGTGGGCCGCGGTGGCCGCCGTGTGCGGCGGGCTGGGGATGCTGGGGCTCGCGTCGGGGCGGGAGGGCGACGGAGTCGGGAGCACCGCGCTGCGGTGGGGCGTGCTGGCCACCTCGTTCGCCGTGCTGGGGCTCGGCGTGATCGCCGGGCGGCTGCCGGACCGGGCGCGGGCCGCCGCGCTGGGGTTCGGGGCGGGGATCGGGTTCGGGGTCGTCGAGGTGTCCGTGCGGCTGGTCGACGATCTGTCGCCGGGCGCCGTGCTCAGCAATCCGGCGGCCTACGCGCTGCTCATCGGCGGCGGTGCCGCCTTCCTGCTGCTGACGTCGGCCCTGCAGCGCGGCTCGGTGACCGCCGCCACCGCCGGAATGGTGATCGGCGAGACCGTCGGGCCGGCCCTGGTCGGGGTGATCGCGCTCGGCGACCGCACCCGGCCGGGGCTGGCACCGCTGGCGTTCGCCGGCTTCGCGCTGGCGGTGCTCGGCGCGCTGGCCCTGGCCCGGTTCGGGGAGGGCGGCGCGCCGCCGGAGCCGGAGAGCGCCTAGCGCGCGGCCGGCGAGAGGCGGGTGGTGACGCCGATCCGGTTCCAGGCGTTGATGGTGATGCACATGGCGATCAGCCGGGCCAGCTCGGCCTCGTCGAACTGCCGGGCGGCCTCGTCGAAGACGTCGTCCGGGACACCGTGCTCGCCGAGGCGGGTGACGGCCTCGGAGAGGGCGAGGGCGGCGCGCTCGCGGGCGGTGAAGAAGGGCGTCTCGCGCCAGACCCCGATGCCGTGGAGCTTCTGCTCGGACAGACCGAGCTTGCTCGCGTCGTGGGTGTGCATGTCCAGGCAGAAGGCGCAGCCGTTGAGCTGGGACGCGCGGATCTTGACCAGCTCGGCGACGACCGGGTCGAGGCCGTGGGCGGCGGCCTTGTTGAGCGCCACGATCGCCTCGTAGACGTCGGGGGCGGCCTTCATCAGGTTGATGCGCTGGGCGGGAGCGGGGACGGGGGTCTGGTCGTTCGAAGTCATGGCTCCACGCTAAGCGGACAGTGGCCCCGTCGCATGGTCCACTTGGAGGATGAACGACTGGGCCATTTCCGGGGTCGACCTCCATCTGGACCTGACCGCAGGCACCGGTGCGCGGGCCGGTCTGGAGCGGGCGCTGCGCGAGGCGGTACGGGACGGCCGGCTCGCCGCGGGGACCCGGCTGCCGTCGTCGCGGGCTCTGGCCAAGGATCTCGGCCTGGCCCGCAACACGGTCGCCGACGCGTACGGCCAGCTGGTCGCGGAGGGCTGGCTGGCCGCCCGGCAGGGCTCCGGCACGCAGGTGGCGGGGAGTGCGCCGCCACCCCGCCCGGCCCGCCGGCGGGCCGTGCCCGAGCAGGCGGGGCTGCTGCTGCTGGGGAATCCGGCCGCCGACGGCTACCCCTACGATCTGCGGCCCGGCAGCTCCGACCTGTCGGCGTTCCCGCGCGGCGCCTGGCTCGCGGCGGCCCGCCGCGCCATGGCCGCCGCGCCCAACGAAGCCTTCGGCTACTCGGACCCGCGCGGGCGCCCCGAGCTGCGGGAGGCGCTCGCGGAGTATCTGGCGCGGGTGCGGGGGGTGCGGGCCGATCCGGAGCTGATCCTGGTCTGCACGGGGTTCGTCCAGGGGATCGGGCTGCTGGCCCGCGCGCTGCGCGACCGCGGCGCCCGCCGGATCGGCGTCGAGAGGCTCGGCTTCCCCGACACCCGCCGGATCCTGCGCACGGCGGGCCTCAGCACCGTCGAACTGCCCGTGGACAGCGGCGGCGCCCGGCTCGACGGGCTCGGCCCGCACGACCGCCCGGCGGCGGACGCGGTGCTGCTGACGCCGGCGCACCAGTTCCCGGCCGGCGCGTCGCTCTCGCCCGAGCGGCGCACCGCGGTGGTGGAGTGGGCGCGGGCCACCGGCGGGACCGTCATCGAGGACGACTACGACGGTGAGTTCCGCTACGACCGCCAGCCGGTCGGCGCGCTCCAGGGGCTCGCCCCCGGCCAGGTCGTCTACGCCGGGACCGCCAGCAAGAGCCTGGCGCCCGGCATCCGGCTGGCCTGGCTCGTCCTCCCGCCGACGCTCCTCGACGCGGTGGTGGCCGAGAAGCGGTCCGCCGACCGCCACTCCCCCGTCATGGACCAGCTCACGCTCGCCGAACTGATCCGCTCGGGCGGCTACGACCGCCATGTGCGGCGGATGCGGCTGCACTACCGCGGGCGCCGCGACCGGCTGGTCGCGGCGCTCGCCGCGCACGCCCCCCGGGTGCGGGTGTCGGGCATAGCGGCGGGGCTGCACGCCGTCCTCGAACTGCCGCCCGGCTCACCGGCGATGAGCGACCTCGTCGCCCGCGCGGGCCGGGCGGGCCTCGCCCTCGCGGGGCTCGACGCCTACAACGGCCCGGCGGACGGTCCCGGCGCCCTGGTCGTCGGCTTCGGCACCCCGCCGGAACACGCCTTCACCGGCGCGCTCGACGCGCTGTGCGCGCTGCTCGCCGGAGCGGCCGGCGACGGCCGCTGATCATCCGCCGGACGGGCAGTGGCCGGTCGTGCAGAACGACGACAGCAGGTTCCTGAAGACCTCCTGGTGCGCGGTCCAGTCATCGTCAGGGCCCGCCACCAGCAGCGCGTACTGGACGGTGCTGGGGTCGGTGAAGGCCTGGACGACGACGTGCCGGACGGTGCCGTCGGCACGGACGTAGCTGTATTCGAGCTGGGCGGGGTCGCCCGCACCCGAACCGAGCTGCTGCAATCCGATCCGGTGGTAGCCGGGGTTCTTCGACACCGTCACCTCCGTCGCCACCAGGGACTCGTACGGCGTCGTCTCGGGACCCCGCAGCGCGAACACCTGGATCAGGCTGTTGCCGTCCGCCGTCTTGTAGAAGACGCTGTCGCCCTCCGTGCTGCGCTGCCGGCCCTCGGGAACGTCCAGGGTGAAGCCGGCCGGGTCGGACGTCCGGACGTAGCCGGCCGGCGCCGTGCTCCGGCCGTCCGTGCTCGGGCTGTACGAAGGCGAGTCGGTGGTCGACTCCGACGGGGTCCCCGGATCGGTCGTGCCGTCCGTCGGGCCGTCGGTCGGGCCGTCCGTCGACGGCTCGTCGAAGGGCGGTGAACTCGACCCGGGCTGGGCGCCCTTGTTCCCGTCCTGGTGGCGCAGCAGCGCCCAGCCGCCGAATCCGAGCCCGGCCACGAGCACCACGGACGCGACGACGGCCGTCAGCACGGTCGCGCGCGACCAGCCCGGCGGCGGTCCCGGTGGCGGGCCCGGGGGCAGGCCGAGCGGCGGGCCGAACGCGGGCCCCAGGACCGGTTCGTACCGCGTCGCGTCGTGCGTCGTCGGCCGGTGGACCGGCGGCGGCGGGTACACCGGAGGCTCGTAGGGCTCCTCCCGTGGGTACACCGGAGGCTCGTACGGCTCCTCCGGTGGCTGTCCGGCCTGTGGGCCCCGCACCCACTGCTGCCGGTCCGCGTCCCAATGGCTCATGTCGGCCCCCTCCTCATCCGAGCAGCTGGGCGATGGCCTGGACGACGGCGAAGGCCGACGCCAGTCCGCCGGCCGCGGTGCTGCCGCTGACCAACAGCGACCGCAGCCGCTCCAGCCGGCCGCGCTCGGCCCGCCCGGTCCGGTCGATCTCGCCCGCGACGTCCGCGAGCTCCCCCTCGACCTCGTCGAGACCATCGTCCTCCGTCCGGGCCAGCAACGGCAGTTGCGCGCGCAGGAGTCTGACGGCCGTCATCAGTTCGGGGGACGCGGAGATCAGCTGCCGTGACGCGTCGACGGCACTGGCCTCCCGCCCGGCCGCGACCGCGCCGCCCGTCATCGTCCCGACGCTGATCCCGCCGGGGCCGGGCGGCGGCACCGCCGGTGCGGCCGCGGGACCGTCGTCCGGCGGGGGTGATCCGATCCGCTCGGAGCGGTCCTCGGCCGAGGACCGGTACCCGCTGGCCACCGCCCCGCCCGAGAGCCGCCCTACGGAGACCCCGCCGCCGGCGTCCCGCGCGTCGCCCGCCGCCGGCTCCGGTGCCGCGTCGTCCTCGGCGGGCTCGTGCCCGCCCCGGTCCGTCGTCATTTCCCGTCTCCCCCCGTCGTGTTGCGTGCCTGCGCCCCGCTGCCGGCGGCCACCGCGCCGCCGCTCATCGACCCGATGTAGACGCTGCCGTCGCTCACCTGCACGATCTGCTGCTCGAAGCGGTCCGTCTCGTACCCCTGGCCGCTCAGCGCGTCCCGCACCCCGCTCGCGATCCGGTCCTGGATCGTCTTCACGTAGCGGCTGATGTCCATCTCCTGGAAGAGCGAGACCTCCTGCGAGCTGCCCATCTCCCGCACCGAGGTCGTGGGCCCGTCCGGCAGCGCGCGCTGCGCGTCGGTCAGCCAGGTCCTGAACACGGCCGTGAGCGTACGGACGCTGGAGACCGCGGCGGCGAAGCTGGCGGTGGGGCCGGTCAGCAGGGCGCGCACGCCGTCGCGGAGCACGTCCTCGGAGCCGCGCCCGGCGATCACGTCGACCGCCCGGTACTCCGGTCGGATCGGGCTCAGGATGTGCGGCGCGACCTCCAGGACGAGCATCCCGCCCTGGGTGTGCACCCGGACCAGCAGGGACACCACGACCTGCTCGTCCCAGGCGCCCACCCGGATCCGCAGGAAGTGCCGGCGGGCCTCGCCGCCCTCGTCGACCGCGTCGGCCAGGTGCCGGCTGACGACCTGCTGCTCGTAGGAGACCTCGCCGCGCGGCACCCCGACCGGCAGATAGACGAACTCCTCGATCTCCAGGTCCTTGAGCCGGTCCCTGCTGGTCTCCGCCGCCGACTGGCGCAGTGCCTCCAGCCGCGGCCGGATCAGCTCGATGATCGTGCGGCTGGTGAGCGGGGGCAGCTCCGGGTCCGCCGACGGCCGCCGCTTCAGCTCCAGCGCGAACGACCAGGGCTCGTACGGGGATCCCGCGCCGATGAACGGCCGGAAGGGGTCGTAGATGGTGAGCCCGGCGTGCTGCTCGCGCTCGATGGCCGCCCCGATGCGCCGGTAGGCGTCGCTGGTGGGCAGCTGGGCGCGGGGCAGGACGGCGAACCGCGCGCGGGCCAGTTCATGGCGCATCACGCCCGAGACATGGGCGCGGTGCATCCAGATCGGCACCACGAGCAGCAGCGGGAAGAAGACCGCCGGCCAGTCGGCCGCACCGGTGGTGAAGAACACCGTCAGGGCGGCGATCCAGTAGACCGCCAGCAGCAGCCGCGGCCCGAGGGGCACCAGCTTGGTGAGCCGTCCACGGCGGCCTGTCAGCGCCTTGCGCAGGGTGGTGCGGTCCAGGGTGTAGACGGCGGTGCCCAGGCCGGTGGCGGCCCGCGCCGACCACAGCACCATGCACAGCAGCGCGTAGGCCAGCGCCCACGCCATCGGCAGACCCGGCACCGGACCGCCGGCGCCGAAGTCGACGGCGAGGAACAGCGCCCACCCGAAGAGCAGCAGCAGCGACGTCTGCACCTCCTCGCTGCGGGCGCGCAGCGCGTACGCCAGGACCGGTACGGCGTCGACGCCCAGCGACGGCGCGACCGGCCGCTCCTCGTGCTGGACCAGCTGCTCGATGACCTGGCTGCGGAAGTCGATGTCGAGATAGACCCCCGCGCACAGCAGGCGGGTGGCCTCCGTACGGGAGTCACGGTGCACGGGAACGGACATTCGGCCCCCGATCGTCGAACTCATGTCTGAACAACGCGAGTTGAGCGCAATCCGGAGTTCTCAGGATAAAGGACACGACCGCTGCCCGAATGGTTCCGGAGTCATATTCCCGTGCAACGCGACGGCCCGCCGCCGGCCCCTCCCGGGGACCGGCGGCGGGCCGTCGGGTGCTGTGCGTGAGGCGCTGGGCTCAGATGAGGCCGAGGGCGCGGACCGCGTCGCGCTCCTCCTCGAGCTCCTTCACCGAAGCGTCGATGCGGGTGCGGGAGAACGCGTTGATGTCCAGGCCCTGGACGATCTCGAAGGCGCCGTCCTTGGTGGTGACCGGGAAGGACGAGATCAGACCGGCCGGAACGCCGTAGGAACCGTCGGAGACGATGCCCATCGAGGTCCAGTCGCCGGCCGCGGTGCCGTTGACCCAGGTGTGCACGTGGTCGATCGCGGCGTTCGCGGCCGAGGCGGCCGAGGAGGCGCCACGGGCCTCGATGATCGCGGCGCCGCGCTTGGCGACGGTCGGGATGAAGGTGTCGGCGAGCCACTGCTCGTCGTTGACGACCTCGGCGGCGTTCTTGCCGGCGACCTCGGCGTGGAAGATGTCCGGGTACTGGGTCGCCGAGTGGTTGCCCCAGATGGTCAGGCGCTTGATGTCGGAGACCGTGGTGCCGGTCTTCTTCGCCAGCTGCGAGAGCGCCCGGTTGTGGTCCAGGCGGGTCATCGCGGTGAAGCGCTCGGCCGGTACGTCCGGGGCCGCGGCCTGCGCGATGAGCGCGTTGGTGTTGGCCGGGTTGCCGACGACGAGGACCTTGATGTCGTCCGCGGCGTTGTCGTTGATCGCCTTGCCCTGCGGCTTGAAGATGCCGCCGTTGGCGGAGAGCAGGTCACCGCGCTCCATGCCGGCGGTCCGCGGGCGGGCGCCGACGAGCAGGGCGACGTTCGCACCGGCGAAGGCGACGTTCGGGTCGTCGGTGATCTCGATGCCGCGCAGCAGCGGGAACGCGCAGTCGTCGAGCTCCATGGCGGTACCCTCAGCGGCCTTGAGACCCTGCGGGATCTCCAGGAGGCGGAGGTTCACCGGCACGTCCGAGCCGAGCAGATGGCCCGACGCGATGCGGAAGAGCAGCGCGTAGCCGATCTGGCCCGCCGCTCCGGTGACGGTGACGTTGACGGGGGTGCGAGTCATTGCCTTCTCCTGGCCTTTTCCTGCGGGAAATCTGGCCGCCCCGGCAGCGTCCCTAGCCCCGGAACGTGGGTCTCTCGGCATCAAGAGACCCGCCGTCAGGCTATCGCGCCACGGCGGAACAGTTGACCCGCCCCGGTGTGGCCCCGGTCACCGCCGCGCGATTTCCGGGCCGGCACCGGGATCAGCGCACCGAGAAGCGGATGATGTCCTCGAGGAACGGGACGTCCAGGATCGGATCCGGCTGCACCATCAGCGCCAGCAGCACGATGCCGGTACCGAGCACCAGATACGTGATGACGTCGGTGAATCGGCTGCGCACGGCCAGCATGCCGACCGACGGCAGCGTGAACCGCAGCGCACCGCCCACCAGCAGCGCCGCGCCGACGAGCACCGTTCCCGCCCGGAAGTGATCGGCCGCGGTCAGCACCAGGCCGAGCGCGACCCCGCCGAGCACCACCAGGATCGGCCACTGCCGGGCCGGCGCGGAGGCGTCCCGGCCGGCCGCGCGGCCGCCGCCCTCGGGGCGGGCGGTGGTCCGCGTCCACAGCGCGTACCGGTGCGGCCGGGGGCCGGCCGCCGCCTCGCCCGCGGCCACCTCTCCGGGCTCCGGTTCAGCCGCCATGGCCCGCAGCCGCGCGCTCGGCAGCCTCGACGACATTGGCCAGCAGCAGCGCGCGGGTCATGGGGCCGACACCGCCGGGGTTGGGGGAGATCCAGGCGGCGACCTCGGCCACGCCCGGGTCCACATCGCCGACGATCTTGCCTTCGCCGTCGCGGCTGACACCGACGTCCAGCACGGCCGCGCCGGGCTTGACGTCCTCCGGCTTGACCAGGTGCCCGACGCCCGCCGCCGCCACGATGATGTCCGCCTGGCGCAGCAGCCCGCTCAGGTCGCGGGTGCCGGTGTGGCACAGCGTCACGGTGGCGTTCTCGCTGCGGCGGGTCAGCAGCAGGCCGATCGAGCGGCCCACGGTGATGCCGCGGCCGACGACGACCACATGCGCGCCGTTGATCTCCACCTTGTGGTGGCGCAGCAGCTGGACGATGCCGTTCGGGGTGCACGGCAGCGGGCCGGTCTCGTTGAGCACGAGGCGGCCGAGGCTCATCGGGTGCAGCCCGTCGGCGTCCTTCTCCGGGTCCATCAGCTCCAGGACCCGGTTGGTGTCGATGCCCTTGGGCAGCGGGAGCTGGACGATGTAGCCGGTGCACTCCGGGTTCGCGTTCAGCTCCCGGACGACCGCCTCGATCTCCTCCTGGGTGGCGGTGTCGGGCAGTTCGCGCTGGATGGAGCCGATGCCGACCTGCGCGCAGTCGCGGTGCTTGCCCGCGACATACCATTTGCTGCCCGGGTCCTCACCGACCAGCAGGGTGCCAAGACCGGGCACGATGCCCTGGGCCTTGAGCGACGCCACGCGGGACGTGAGATCGGACTTGATCGCGGCTGCGGTGGCCTTGCCATCGAGAATCTGGGCGGTCATGACCCCATCTTTCCGGATGGGGGGTCCCGCCGACGAATCCGGGCCTCGGATCGTTATCCGATCCCCGCCCTCGGCCGCGCCTTGACGCGCCCTTGACTCCGTGGCCGATCCGCCGCCACCGCGCGCCTTGCGCTGCCGCCACCGTGGCCACGACGATGTGCCCCTCGTCCCCACGCTCCACGTCCCCGCTCGGAGGAAACCGCACGTGAGCTATCCGCCCGGCCCCAACAACCCTTACGGCCAGCCGCAGCAGCCGCCCCAGTCCCCGCAGGGGTACGGCTACCCGCAGCAGCCGCCGCAGTTCCCGCAGCAGAACCAGGGCCAGTACGGGTACCCGCAGGGCGGCCTGCCGCCGGGGATGCCGCCGCTGGCGAGCTGGGGCGCGCGGGCCGGCGCCACGCTGCTGGACTTCCTGATCGTCGGCCTGGTGCCGACCGTCCTGCTCGCCGTGGGCTACATCAAGTTCCTCAAGGTGTTCGTCGACGCGGTCGACAAGTGCGACGCGGCCAACACCGACACCTGCCCCGTACCCCCCATGCCGGGCAGCTCCCTCGCGATGATCGCCATCGGCGGCATGCTGAGCCTCGCCGGCACCCTGTGGCTCTGCTACCGGGAAGGCTCCACGGGTCAGACCCCCGGCAAGAAGATCGCCGGCATCCACCTGCTGCGCGAGGCCGACGGCCAGGTGCTGGGCTTCGGGATGGCGTTCGTCCGCCGGCTGTGCCACGCCCTCGACGGGATGGCCTGCTACATCGGCTACCTGTGGCCGCTGTGGGACGAGAAGAACCAGACCTTCGCCGACAAGATCATGCACACCGTCGTGGTGAAGCGCCCGTAGACCGGCGACGGCCCGCACCCCCGAGGGGGTGCGGGCCGCTCTACGTCTCCGCCGGTCAGTGGAAGAAGTGCCGGGTCCCGGTGAAGTACATCGTCACGCCGGCCTTCTTCGCCGCCTCGGCGACCAGCTCGTCACGGACCGAACCGCCCGGCTGGACCACGGCCTTGACGCCCGCCGCGAGCAGGATCTCCAGCCCGTCGGGGAACGGGAAGAAGGCGTCGGAGGCCGCGTACGAACCCCGCGCCCGCTCCTCGCCGGCCCGCTCCACCGCGAGCTTCGCCGAGTCCACCCGGTTGACCTGCCCCATGCCGACGCCGACACTGGCGCCGCCCTTGGCGAGCAGGATCGCGTTGGACTTCACGGCGCGGCAGGCGCGCCAGGCGAAGGCCAGGTCCGCCAGCTCGGCGGCGTCCAGCGCCTCGCCGGTCGCCAGCGTCCAGTTCGCCGGGTCGTCGCCCTCGGCCTGCAGCAGGTCCTTGACCTGGAACAGCGCCCCGCCCTCGATCGGCCGGTACTCGCCCGAGCCGCTCGGCGCGTCCGCGCAGCGCAGCACCCGGATGTTCTTCTTGCGGGCCAGCACCTCGACGGCGCCGTCCTCGTACGCCGGCGCGACGATGACCTCGGTGAAGATCTCCGCGACCTGCTCGGCGAGCTCCACGCTCACCGGACGGTTGACCGCGATCACCCCGCCGAACGCCGACAGCGGGTCACAGGCGTGCGCCTTGCGGTGCGCCTCCGCGACATCCGCGCCGACCGCGATCCCGCACGGGTTGGCGTGCTTGATGATCGCGACGCACGGCTCCGTGTGGTCGTACGCGGCCCGGCGCGCCGCCTCGGTGTCCGTGTAGTTGTTGTACGACATCTCCTTGCCGTGCAGCTGCTCGGCGCCCGCGAGGCCCTTGCCGCTGCCGTCGCTGTAGAGCGCGGCGGGCTGGTGCGGGTTCTCGCCGTAGCGCAGCACGTGCTGCCGGGTGAGGGCGACGCCGGTGAAGTCCGGGAACGGGCTCTCGTCGGCCGCGTACCCCTCGGCGAACCAGATCGCCACCGCCAGGTCGTACGACGCGGTGTGCTGGAACGCCTCGGCGGCGAGCCGCTTGCGCTGCGTCAGGTCGAACCCGCCGTCCTTGACGGCCGCGATGACGTCCGCGTAGTGCCCGGGGCTGGTGACGACCGCGACCGAGGGGTGGTTCTTGGCGGCGGCGCGGACCATCGAAGGCCCGCCGATGTCGATCTGCTCCACACACTCGTCGGGCGACGCGCCCGAGGCGACCGTCTCCTTGAACGGGTACAGATTCACGACCACCAGCTCGAACGGCTCGATGCCGAGCTCGGCCAGCTGCCGCTGGTGGTCCTCAAGCCGCAGGTCCGCGAGGATCCCGGCGTGCAGCTTGGGGTGCAGGGTCTTGACCCGGCCGTCCAGGCACTCCGGGAAGCCGGTGACGTCCTGGACCGGCGTGACGGGCACCCCGGCGGCCGCGATGCGCGCGGCGGTCGACCCCGTCGACACCAGTTCGACGCCCGCCTCGTGCAGTCCGCGCGCCAGCTCCTCCAGCCCGGTCTTGTCGTACACACTCACCAGCGCGCGGCGGATCGGCCGCTTCGTACCTTCGGCGCTCATGCCGGAATCAATACCTTTCGTCCCTCAATGCGATACCCGTCGCGAGCCAGCCGCCCCACGACGTCGACGAGCAGCCCTCGCTCGACTTCCTTGATGCGCTCATGGAGCGCTTCCTCCGTGTCATCCGGCTCGATGGCCACCACCCCCTGGGCGATGATCGGGCCGGTATCGACGCCGTCGTCGACGAAGTGCACGGTGCAGCCCGTCACCTTCGCGCCGTACGCGAGCGCGTCCCTGACGCCATGGGCGCCCGGGAAGCTCGGCAGCAGCGCGGGATGCGTATTGACGAACCGTCCCCCGAACCGCGCGAGGAACTCCTTCCCCACGATCTTCATGAAGCCGGCCGAGACCACCAGGTCCGGCCGGTGTTCCGCCGTCGCCTCCGCGAGCGCGAGGTCCCACCCCGCCCGGTCGGCGTAGTCCTTCACCTTCACCACGAAAACCGGCAGCCCGGCCCGCTCCGCCCGCTCCAGACCGGCGATGCCGTCCCGGTCGGCACCGACCGCCACGATCCGCGCGCCGTACGCGGGATCGCTCTCGATGACATCGAGCAACGCCTGCAGATTCGTCCCGGAACCGGAGACGAGAACGACTAGACGAGCCGGGGTTTGCGCAGCCACTGGCGGGGCTCTCTCTCGAGACCGTGCGGATTTGGAGGATCGTATGAGCCGACGGATCCCGCGATTCGGGGAACCCTACGAGGCCGTCGGCCGTCAGCAACGATACCGGCACGCGAAGGTCCCCCCACGGGACGGGGGAGCGCGCGGACGGTAGCGTCTTCCGCAGGAACAGCAATCGCGCGCCCTGCGCGTGACGCATACGACATGAGGAGTCGACGGCAAGGGGATGGCGCTACCAATCATGAGCAGCGGACAGATCACTATCGCGCTGCGTGCGCCCGAGGGCGATCAGCAGGACAACCCGTTCGCCCCGCCGCCCGAAGGCGCCCCCGAACAGCCCTGGCAGCCGCGGCGCCCCGAAGGCACGCCCGAGGACGACGACAGCACCCCGCCTCCGCCGCCGCCCGGCTGGGGCGGCCAGTGGAGCAACCAGCAGCCCGGCCGCCAGGACGGCTTCGGCAATCGCCCCAGCGGCCCGGAAACCCCGCCGCAGCCCAACGGCTCACGCTTCGACCCCACCGACCCCGCCCAGCGCCGCTCCCGCTACGCGCTGGTCTGCGGCGGCTGGGCGCTGATCTTCGCGATCCTGCACTGGACCGAGATCGGCCTGCTGCTCGGCGCCCTCGCCCTCTACTGGGGCATCAGCGCCCTGCGCATGAAGCCCGAGACCCGCGCCGCCGCCCGCGCCGAAGCGGCAGCGGCCCTCGCCGCGTCCGGCGCCGACACCCCCCGCCCCAACCCCTCCGCGAACCCCGCCTCCCAGCGGTCCTTCGCGGCGGCGGCCTGGAGCGGCATCATCACGAGCGCGGTCGCCCTGGCGATCGTCGCCGCGAGCTTCACCCTCCAGTTCGTCTACAACGACTACTACACCTGCAAGCGCGACGCCCTCACCGCCCCGTCGAGCGAATCCTGCAAGGACCTCCTCCCGAAGCCGGTCCGCTCCTTCCTGGGCAACGACGGGTAGTCCTCCGGACGGGCGAATTGCCTGCCGGCAGGGGTGCGGGCCCGTGGAACACCCGCGCGCCCGCCACGCCTGCGGCGAGCTTTCCCCCACCCACCCGCCCTTTCGCCTGCCGGCGGGGGTGGGGGGCCATGGACACCCGCCCCACCGTCACGCCTGCGGCGGGCCTTTCCCCACCCACCCGCCCTTTCGCCTGCCGGCGGGTCCGGACTCCTGCGGGCCGGCGGCCGTAGCGAGCTTGGCGCCCGCCCTGGGGCTGTGCGTGAAGGGACCGGGGGGCCGGAGGGGTGGGGGGCGGCGCCCCGAGATATGTCTGCCGATGGGAGCGGGGGTACGTCGACCCCCGCCCGCTGTTGCGCCTGCCGACGGGTCCGGACTCCTGCGGGCCCGCGGCCGGAGCGGGCTTGGCGCCCGCCCCGGGGCTGTGACGTGAGGGGGCCGGCGCCGGAGGGGTGGGGTTTCGAAATGCTGCCGAGCTATTTGTGGGCCGCCAGGCCCTAAATAGTCGATTTCGAAGCCCCGCCCCGGAGGACCCGGGCACCGACCCGCTCACTCCGCCGGCGGAACCACCGGCGGAACCACCGGCATCGGCGGCATTTCCAGCACCTCAACCGCAACCTCCGGCTCCGGCACCGGCTCCGACCGAGACCACGACCACCGCCACCGAAAAACCCCCCGCACCATCCCCCACCGCTCCCCCCAAGACACCGGCTCCGCCGGAACCGGCACCCGCACATGCCACCACCGCACCCCCACCGCACCCGCCACCCCCACCACCAGCGTCCACCCCAGCGCCGCACCCCCCGCCGCCCACCACCTCGGCCCGAAGTCCGCGAGGACGGCCGAGCCCATCGGGCCCGCCGACCAGCCGGCGAGAAGCCCGGTGGCCGCGCCGCAGCCGAGCGCGGCGAGGGCGGCGACCAGCGCGGTGCGGGCGGGGCGCCAGGAGCCCGCCGCGGCGGCGCCGCCCACGAGCCAGGCCGCACAGAGTCCGGCCAGCACCGGAAGGCCCAGCACCGCCCAGCTCAGCGGCGTCGCACCGGGCGCGGGAAGCGCCCCGAGCAGCGGAAAGTTCGGCACGGCAGCAGGCCAGGAGGATCCGGGCCCCGGCCCGTACGCGCCCAACCCGGCCGGAGCCACAACACTCCCGGCGCCCACCGCGAACCCCGGCCCCAGCGCATAAGACGCACCCCACACGGCCATGTTCGGCACCAGCGCGAGAGCGACCAGCAGCACCGCACACCGCCCCGAGAGCGGAGCGCTGAGCTGCGCGAACGAATGTCCGACCAATCGTTCATGCCAGACGAGCGAGGCCCCGCCCAGCAACGCGCCACCCCCGACGAGCACGGCGGTGGAAGCGGCGGCGGCACGGAGGGCGGCCGGCAGACCGCCCGCCGGAAGCGTCAGCCAACGCGGCAGCGAGAGTTCGTCGAGCCACCGGCGTACCGCCCGGGGAAGCGCGACCGCAGGTCGCCCGCACCCGGACCACGCGCCGGCCCCGGCCGCGAGAACGGCCACGACCGGCAGATGGAGAAACGCGCTGAGCGGGTCGCTGCGCACCTGCCCGTAGGAGGTGTAGAGCACGGCGCCGACGCCGACCAGCAGATATCCGGCGACGAGCCAGCCCGCGGCGGCAGCCGCGACCCGAAGCTCCGTCGGCCCACCGGAACCGTCACCACCCTCGACCGCCCCCTCCCCCTCCCCCTCGGGAGGAGAAACCGCATGGGCCGCGGCCCGGTACAGCAGCCACCCGGGCAGCACCGTGAGCAGCAGGGGCGTGACGCCGACCGGCGCGGGCAGCCCGGACAGCGTGTCGGTCCGCAACAGGCTCGCGCCGTGGGCCAGCAGCCACAGGTCGGCGGCGATCCGCAGGGCCCCGTCGAGGCCGCTGTCCGGGAACGGTGCGCTGATCCACAGGAAGAGAACGGTGACGGCGAGGGCCCCGAGCCCGAGACCGGCCGCGACCACCCCGCCACTGAACGCGGCGGCCGCCGCGGAGGCGCGGCGGGCGTCCGCGGCACGCTCGGGCAGGCTGGGGAAACCGTCCGTCATGTGGGTCACGTCGACCCATGGTGCCAAGAACACACCGATTTGGGCGGGTAGCGGGCGAACGCCCGTCGTGTCGCGCAATATGACTTTATGCGTCTTTTCACACAATCGTGCGTACGGGGATTCGAAGGCGGTCGGAGCGGCTGTGTGAGGTCGGGCACGTGACGGCGCGGAAGGCGGCGAAGCAGGCCTCTACCGCCAAGAAGGCCGCGAAGACGGTGAAGACCTCGGCCGAAGAACGTCCCAAGCGCGCCAGGACCCGCACACGCGCCGGCTCACCAGCGCCGAAGCCCCAGGCGAAGCCCCAGCCCAAACCGGAGCCCAAACCGCAGCCGAAGCCAGATCCCCGGTCCGAGTCCCAGCCCCAGCCGCCCCAGTCCCAGTCCCAGTCCCAGCGGTCCCCGTCCCAGCCCCGGCCCGCCTCTCCGTCCCCCACCCCACCCCCACCCCAGACGAACGCTCCCGAATCCTCACACCTCGTCACCCGTGCGGCCCGGCCCGCCGTTTCCCCGGTCGAGCCGGCTCCCATCGCGCCCCTCCCCGAGCGCCCGGAAGTCGCCGTCAAGCGCGCTCCCAAGCCGGCCAACACCCCCCAGCGGCGCGTGAAGCCACGCCCTCCGGCGATCCCCGTAGCGGCCGACCCGACGCCACCGCCACCGCCGGCGCCACCGCGGACGCCGAAGCCCAAGCCGTCACCACCCCCGCCACCCGCACCGACCGCACCGCATCCACCGGTCGCACCCACCGCACCGACCGACCCCACGCCGTGGCCCGAGGCCGCCTTCGACCGTCTGTACACGCACAGCGTGAGCGGCATCGTGCGGCAGGTGGACCTGATCACCGGGAATCCCGGCTTCGCGCGGCATGCCGTGCGCCGCGCGTTCGATCTCGCGTGGCAGCGGTGGCCGGAGGTCGCGGCGGATCCGGATCCGGTCGGCTGGGTGCGCGCGGCGGCGTACGAGTACGCGCTCGCGCCGTGGCAGCAGTGGGTGCCGGGGCACCGTACACATCCACGGGCCGCCGCGCGGACGCTGCGCGGCTCCGAACGGGACGGCGCGGTGCGGGCGGCCGTGCTGCGGCTGTCGCCCTCGCAGCGGCAGGCGCTGGTGCTCTACGACGGGCTGGGCCTCGATCTGCCCGTGGCCGCCGCCGAGAGCGAGGCGAGCACGGTCGCGACGGCGAGCCGGATCACCCAGGCGCGGGCGGCGCTGAGCGCGGCCGTCCCGGAGCTGGGCGACGAGGCACCGGCGCGACTGAAGGCCATCCTCGCGGACCCGGACCCGGCTCCTGGAACAGACCTCGGAACAGACCCTGGAGCGGGAACGGCCATCACTCCGGAGGTCCCGGAGGTCCCCGCCGCCCGGGTGCGCGATGCGAGCGAGCGCGGCGTGCGCCGAAGGACGCTGTCCGCGGTGGCGCTGACCGCGCTGATCGCCGGGGCGACGGGCGCCGCGCTGGTGGTGACGTACGACCGCGTCGGCGAGCTGCCGCACCGTGCCCGGCCGACATCGGTGACCGCGCCGCCCTCCGCCACCCCGAGGCAGGGCGTGCCGGAGGCCGGCCGCATCGGCCGGCCGGGCCCCGCGAGGCCCACCCAGCGGACGACCCCACCCATCAAGCCCGTCAAGCCCGTCAAGCCCGCCGAACCCCCCGCACAAGCACCCCTTTTGCCCCCTGAGCGCTGAGCCGCACAGCGCCGCACAAAGCAAACGCGGGCCCGCCCCCCGAAGGGGACGGGCCCGCGTCGTCAAGCGTGACGACCTCTCAGCCGTCAGCGGACGAACGGCCGTCAGCAGACGAACGTCAGCCCGCGAGGATGGCGCGCGCCAGGCGAGCCGTCTCCGACGGGGTCTTGCCGACCTGGACGCCGGCGGCCTCCAGGGCCTCCTTCTTCGCCTGGGCGGTGCCCGACGAACCGGAGACGATGGCGCCCGCGTGGCCCATGGTCTTGCCCTCAGGGGCGGTGAAACCGGCGACGTAGCCGACGACCGGCTTCGTCACGTGGGCCTTGATGTAGTCCGCGGCCCGCTCCTCGGCGTCGCCACCGATCTCACCGATCATGACGATCAGGTCGGTGTCGGCGTCCGCCTCGAACGCGGCCAGCGCGTCGATGTGGGTGGTGCCGATGATCGGGTCGCCACCGATGCCGACGGCGGACGAGAAGCCGAGGTCACGCAGCTCGTACATCATCTGGTACGTGAGCGTGCCGGACTTCGAGACCAGGCCGATGCGGCCCGGCTTCGTGATGTCGCCCGGGATGATGCCGGCGTTGGACTGACCCGGGGTGATGAGACCGGGGCAGTTCGGGCCGATGATGCGGGTCTTGTTGCCCTTGGCGCCGGCGTGCGCCCAGAACGAGGCGGAGTCGTGCACCGTGATGCCCTCGGTGATCACGACGGCCAGGCCGATCTCGGCGTCGATGGCCTCGACGACGGCGTCCTTCGCGAACTTCGGCGGCACGAAGATGACGGTGACATCGGCACCGGTCTTCTCGATCGCCTCGGCGACGGAGCCGAACACGGGCACCTCGGTGCCGTCGATGTCGACGCTGGTGCCGGCCTTGCGCGGGTTGACGCCGCCAACGATGTTGGTGCCGTCGGCAAGCATGAGCTTGGTGTGCTTCATGCCCGTGGCGCCGGTCATCCCCTGGACGATGACCTTGCTTTCCTTGGTCAGGAAAATAGCCATGGTGTGGTGACCTTGTCCCTTACTTCGCAGCCGCGAGCTCGGCGGCCTTGTCGGCCGCGCCGTCCATGGTGTCCACACGCTGCACGAGCGGGTGGTTGGCGTCGGTCAGGATCTTGCGACCCAGCTCCGCGTTGTTGCCGTCGAGACGCACGACCAGCGGCTTGGAGACGTTCTCGCCGCGCGAGGCCAGCAGCTCCAGCGCCTGGACGATGCCGTTGGCGACCTCGTCGCACGCGGTGATGCCACCGAAGACGTTGACGAAGACGGACTTGACGTCCGGGTCGCCGAGGATGATCTCCAGGCCGTTCGCCATGACCTCGGCGGAGGCGCCGCCACCGATGTCGAGGAAGTTGGCGGGCTTGACGCCGCCGTGCTTCTCACCGGCGTACGCGACGACGTCGAGGGTGCTCATGACGAGACCCGCGCCGTTGCCGATGATGCCGACCTCACCGTCGAGCTTGACGTAGTTGAGGTTCTTGGCCTTGGCCGCGGCCTCCAGCGGGTTGGCGGCGTCCTTGTCCTCAAGGGCCGCGTGGTCCGGCTGGCGGAACTCGGCGTTCTCGTCGAGCGAGACCTTGCCGTCGAGCGCGATGATCTTGCCGTCGCCGGACTTGATCAGCGGGTTGACCTCGACGAGGAGGGCGTCCTCCTTGATGAAGACGGTCCACAGCTTCTGCAGAACGTCGGCCACCTGGTCGGCGATCTCGGCCGGGAACTTGGCCGCGGCGACGATCTCGGCGGCCTTCTCCGGGGTGCAGCCCTCGTTGGCGTCGACCGGGATCTTGGCCAGCGCGTCCGGGTTCTCCTCCGCAACGATCTCGATCTCCACGCCGCCCTCTACGGAGGCCATGGCGAGGAAGGTGCGGTTGGTGCGGTCCAGCAGGAAGGAGACGTAGTACTCCTCCGCGATGTCCGCGGTCTCGGCAAGCATCACCTTGTGGACCGTGTGGCCCTTGATGTCCATGCCGAGGATCGCGTCGGCCTTCGCGACCGCGTCTGCGGGGTCGGAGGCGAGCTTCACGCCGCCGGCCTTGCCTCGGCCACCGACCTTGACCTGCGCCTTGACGACCGCACGGCCACCCAGACGTTCGGTCACCTCACGAGCCGCCTCGGGCGTCTCGATGACTTCACCGGCCAGCACCGGTACACCGTGCTTGGCGAAGAGATCCCTCGCCTGGTACTCGAACAGGTCCACGCGCGTCCGTCCTTGGTGATCGCGGTTTGTTTTCTACGCGAACGTGCCGATACGGGAAGCGTGACTACGCGGTCACAAGGAGGGCGCACACGGTCACCGAAGTACGCGGCATGTCCGTCTCGCAGGTTATCCCCGCGGGACGTAGGTCCCTAAATCGCAGGTCACATGTGAGCGGTGAGAACGGTCACAGAGTGCGTTGTCAGGCTCGCGTCAGGCTTCTGGTACGGGCAGCGCCCGTTTCTCTATCGCGGCGGCCATCACCTCGGGAAACAGGTCCGGTGTGCAGGCGAAAGCGGGCGCTCCGAGCGCGGCCAGCGCCGCCGCGTGCTCGCGGTCGTAGGACGGCGCGCCCTCG
This sequence comes from Streptomyces sp. RKAG337, assembly GCF_023701715.1. Lineage (NCBI taxonomy): Bacteria > Bacillati > Actinomycetota > Actinomycetes > Kitasatosporales > Streptomycetaceae > Streptomyces > Streptomyces sp. RKAG337. Next base: position 2,856,241 of record NZ_JAJOZA010000001.1, read on the forward strand.
TCGGACAGCGCCAGCAGGGCCACGAACTGCACTCCCGCGCCCTTCATGGCCGCCACCCGTTTGAGCATCTCGTCCCGGATCCCGCCCTCGTAGAGATCGCTGATGAGGACGACCACGGTGTCCGCCGGCCGGGTGATCAGGGACTGGCAGTACGCCAGAGCGCGGTTGATGTCGGTGCCGCCGCCGAGTTGTGTGCCGAAGAGCACATCCACCGGATCGTCCAGCTGGTCCGTCAGATCGACCACCGCGGTGTCGAAGACGACCAGCTTGGTGTCGATGCTCCGCATCGAGGCCAGCACCGCCCCGAACACGGAGGCGTAGACGACGGAGGCGGCCATCGAACCGGACTGGTCGATGCAGAGCACCACGTCCTTCTTCACCGCCCGCGACGCCCGGCCGTACCCGATCAGCCGCTCGGGCACGATCGTGCCGTGCTCCGGGAGGTAGTGCTTGAGGTTGGCGCGGATGGTGCGGTCCCAGTCGATGTCACGGTGCCGGGGGCGGCTGATCCGCGCCGACCGGTCGAGGGCGCCGGTCAGGGTCGCGCGGGTGCGGGTGGCGAGCTTCTTCTCCAGGTCCTCGACGACCTTGCGGACGACGGCCCGCGCCGTCTCCTTCGTGGTCTCCGGCATCGCCTTGTTCAGCGACAGCAGCGTGCCGACGAGATGGACGTCGGCCTCGACGGCCTCCAGCATCTCCGGCTCCAGCAGCAGCGCCGACAGCCCGAGCCGGTCGATCGCGTCCCGCTGCATCACCTGGACGACGGAGGACGGGAAGTACGTACGGATGTCGCCGAGCCACCGGGCGACCTGCGGCGCGGAGCCGCCGAGACCGGCCGCCCGGCCGCCCTTGCCGTCCGCGCCGCTGCCCCCTCCTCCGTAGAGCGCGCCGAGGGTGCGGTCCATCGCCGCGTCGCGCCCGGTGAGTTCGCGGCCGGTCCCGTCGGCGGCCCCTCCGCCGAGCACCAGCCGCCAGCGGCGCAGCCGTTCATCGGCGGCTGTCGTCATGCCACCGGTCGTCGTGTCGTGGACCCGCGTGTCGTCGGTCATCCGTTCTCCCCCGTCGCGTCGAACCCGTCCCCTGTGTGTCCCAGCAGCAGCCGCAGCACCGGCAGCGCCGCCGCCACCCGCTCCTCGTCGAACCCGGCGCCGAAGCCCGGCACCGTCTCCCCCGCCGCGGTCTCGGGCCGGCCCGCGCCGCCGCGCCTGACGAGCTCGCCGACGGTGCGGCGGACACCGGACTCGAACTCGCCGAACGTGCGCCGCAGCAGCGGCAGTACGTCGTTGAACGCGGCGGCCGGGACCGCGGCGAGCCAGCAGTCGACCAGCGCGAGCAGCCGCTCGTCGTGGATGAGGAGCATGCCGCCGCCCGCCAGGAAGCCCTCCAGCCACGCCGCGGACTCGGCCGACGGCGTCCCCGGTGACAGGGCGAGCGCCATCAGCCGGGCGGCCGACTCCTCGTCGAGCCGTCCGTCGTCCATCAGCAGCCGGGTGGCGCTGCCGCGCAGCAGCCCCGGTATCGCCCCGTCGCGCTCGGCGATGCCCCGCAGCATCACCGCCCACCGGTCGAGGAGGCCGTCGGCCTGCAGGAGGCCGATCGCCCGGTGCGCCGCCTCGGCGTGGCCGCGCATCTCGGCGGCGCCGTCCGCGTCCAGCCCGACGCAGGCGGGCGGCAGCCCGATGCAGACCCGTTCCGCCAGCCCCTCGGCGACCTTGTGGAGCGCCTCGGAGTCCGTACCGCGCACGTCGCCGTAGCGGGCGGACCGTACGAGGGCGGGCAGCGCCCGGGCGAGATGGCCGACGTCGGTCTCCAGGGCGGCCCGGTCGGCCAGCACCGTCATCACCACCGGCAGCGCATCCGGGAGCCCCGCCACCAGGCAGCGTTCGGCGAGCGCCGTCACGTCGGCGAGCGCGGCGGCGTGCACCGCGCCCTCCTCGGCCTTCGCCGTCGCCGCGGCGAGCAGCGTCGTGCCCCAGATCCCGGCCTCGGCGACCCGGATCGCCAGTTCCGGCTCCCAGCGCAGCCGCCAGCTCTCCCGGAACGTCCCGGTCCCGGCGCGCGAACGGACCTGCTCCCCCCAGTCGACGCCCAGCAGCCGCAGCCGGTGCAGCAGCCGGCTGCGGCCCGCGTCGGTCTCCTTGCGCAGGTCCAGTTCCAGCTCGCGTTCCAGCGCTTCTGGCTTGAGCCGGAGCCTGCGCTGTTCCCGGGTCAGGTCCCTGGCCAGCGGCACGGCGGGCGCGCTGTCCGGCACTTCGCCCAGGACGTCCCCCACGACGAGTCGGTCCCTGATCAGGGCGAGCGGTACGTCCGAGCCGTCGCACATGACCGCCCGTATCGCGTCCGTCGTCTCGCTCAGGCCGGCGAGCGGGCGGCCGCGCATGGCCGCGAGGGTGTCGGCGAGCCGCACGGCCTCGATGACATGCGCGGAGGAGACCGGCAGGTCCTCGGCCCGGAGCAGCCCGGCGACCTTGGTCATCCACCGGGTGACGGGCCGGTCCCGCGCCCCGAACAGATGCCCGTACCAGCCGGGTGAGTCGATCCCCGCGCCGTATCCGCTGTGCCGCGACAGCCGCCGGTGCGTCCACGGCACCCACGTCATCTCGACCTTCACCTTGGGCAGCCCCTTGAGCAACTGCCGGTCCGCGGTGGCGGTCGCCGGCCGGGCGAGCGCCGGGACGTGCCAGGCCCCGCAGACCACCGCGACCCGGTCGTGCGTCCGCCGGGCGTCCCGGATCCGCAGCCGCATATGGGCCTCGCGCGCCGGGTCGTCCTCCTGGCCGCCGTCGCCGTACATCTCGCGCAGCGCGCCCATCGCCTCGGCGAGCGCGGCGAACGGCGCCAGCGGGTCGTCACCGCTGCTGCTCCGGTGTTCGACCGCGTCCTCCCACCAGCGCTCCGGGTCGTCGTACCCGGCGGTTTCCGCGAGCACGGCCAGCGGGTCGATGCGCAGCGCCTGAGCCGCCTCGCCGCCGTCCGGCGATCCCTCCGCCGGAGCTTCGTCCTGCTGATCCGGTGTCGTGCGCAGGGCGAGGGAATGTGCGGCGGGCAGGTCGATGAAGGTGACCGGTACGCCGTGTCCTGCGGCCCACTGGATCGCCACCCATTCCGGCGAGAACTCCGCGAAGGGCCAGAACGCGGCCCGCGCCGGGTCGTCCAGGACGTGCGCGAGCAGCGCGACCGGCGGCCGCATGCCGTCCTCGGCGGCGAGCCCGACGAGCGGGTCGGCCTCCGGCGGCCCCTCGATCAGCACCGTCCCCGGCCGGTACGCGTCGAGCGCGGCGCGCACCGCCCGCGCGGAGCCCGGTCCGTGGTGCCGCACCCCCAGCAGGGCGACCCCCGACGGCCCGCCGGCGGGCGGCACCGCGAGGGGTGCGACGGGTGTCACGACGTCCGGCGCACTCATGCGCTCGCCTCCCGGCAGGCGCGGTAGAAGTCCTTCCAGCCCTCGCGCTCGCGCACGACCGTCTCCAGGTACTCCTGCCAGATCACCCGGTCGGCGGCCGGATCGCGGACGACCGAGCCGAGGATGCCGGCCGCGATGTCGCCCGCCCGCAGCACGCCGTCGCCGAAGTGCGCCGCGAGCGCCAGGCCGTTGGTCACCACCGAGATCGCCTCGGCCGTCGACAGCGTGCCGGACGGCGACTTCACCTTCGTCCTGCCGTCGGCGGTCACCCCGCCGCGCAGCTCCCGGAAGACGGTGACGACCCGGCGGATCTCGTCGGCGCCCTCGGGGACGGCCGGGAGGTCCAGCCCGCGGCCGAGCTGGTCGACCCGGCGGGTGACGATGTCGATCTCGTCCTCCGCCGAGGCGGGCAGCGGCAGTACGACGGTGTTGAACCGGCGGCGCAGCGCGCTGGACAGTTCGTTGACGCCGCGGTCGCGGTCGTTGGCGGTGGCGATCAGGTTGAAGCCGCGGACGGCCTGGGTCTCCGACCCCAACTCCGGGATCGGCAGCGTCTTCTCGGACAGGATCGTGATGAGGGTGTCCTGCACATCGGCCGGTATCCGGGTCAGCTCCTCGACCCGGGCGATCCGGCCCTCGGCCATCGCCCGCATGACCGGGCTGGACACCAGGGCCCTGCGGCTCGGGCCGTTGGTGAGCAGCTCCGCGTAGTTCCAGCCGTAGCGGATCGCCTCCTCCGGCGTGCCGGCCGTGCCCTGGACCAGCAGCGTCGAGTCACCGCTGATCGCGGCGGCGAGATGTTCCGACACCCAGGTCTTGGCGGTGCCCGGCACACCGAGCAGCAGCAGCGCCCGGTCGGTGGCGAGGGTGGTGACGGCGACCTCGACGATGCGCCGGGGGCCGACGTACTTGGGCGTGATGACAGTGCCGTCGGGCAAGGATCCACCGAGCAGATAGAGGGCCACCGCCCACGGCGAGAGATTCCAACGGGACGGCCGCGGACGGTCGTCGGCCGCCGCGAGGGCCTTCAGTTCATGGGCGAAGGCCTCCTCCGCGTGCGGCCGCAGAGCACCTTCCGGAGCATCCTCGATGTCGGTGGGCATGACTGCCATGAATCCCCCTGTCCAGTGCCGCGGAACCCCTCGGTCCCGCGGTGATTTCCACCATGCACCACGCCACTGACAACGGGTGAAGCCGCAGGTCGGACGCATTGTCAGTGGCGGCACCTACGGTCGTGGCATGGAGGAACGGTGGACTACGGATCAGGTGCTGGCGCTCGCTCCTGACGCAGCGTCACGGAAGGCCGGGGCCAGGCTCGCGATGCCCGCGTCCTGGTCCGGTACGGGTACGGCGGAAGCCGCGGTGTGGGGTCTGTGCGCGGGCAGCGGCAGCAAGCCGTACCAGACGGTCGTGGACACGAAGGGCCCCGGCTACCAGTGCAGTTGCCCGAGCCGCAAGTTCCCGTGCAAGCACGCGCTCGGGCTGCTGCTCCTGTGGTCCGAGGCGGCGGGCGGGGCCGTCGGGCCCGCGGTGGCGCCCGATTGGGTGACCGAGTGGCTCGACAGCCGGCGGGAACGGGCCAGGGCCGCCGCGGCCGGGCCGGCGAAACCCGCCGACCCGGAGGCCGCGCGGCGGCGGGCCGAGCGGCGCGCCCAGCGGGTGACGGCGGGTGTGACGGAGCTGGAGCAGCGGCTTACCGACCTGCTGCGCGGCGGCCTGGCCGGCGCCGACCGGGAGGGTTACCAGAAGTGGGACGAGATCGCGGCCCGGATGGTGGACGCCCAGGCACCGGGACTGGCCACCCGGGTCAGGGAGTTGGGCGCCGTCGCCGCCGGGGGCGGTGACTGGCCCTCGCGGCTGCTGGAGGAGTCCGCGCTGCTCCATCTGCTCACCCGCGGATACCTCGGCGAGCAGCGGCTGCCCGGCCCGCTGGCCGCCACGGTGCGCTCCCGCGTCGGGTTCACCACGGATACGGCCGAGCTGCTGGCCGGGCCCACCGTCCGGGACCGCTGGCTGGTGCTCTCCCAACTCGACACGTCGGACGACCGGCTGACCACCCGTCGGATCTGGCTGCACGGCGCCCGGACCGGCCGGGTCGCGTTGCTGCTGTCCTTCGGCGCCGCGGGCCGCGCACCGGAACTGGCGCTCCCGCTCGGGCTGAGCCTTGACGCCGAGCTCGCCTTCCACCCCTCGGCCCGGCCGCTGCGCGCCGTGCTCGGCGAGAGCCACGGACCGGCCGCACCCGGCGCGGTACCGGCCGGCGTCCCGGTCGGCCCGGCCCTCGCCGCGTACGGGGCCGCCCTCGCGGACGACCCGTGGCTCGACGCCTGGCCGGTCGTCCTGTCCGGGGTCGTCCCGATACCCGGCTCCGGTGCCGGCGGCTGGCAGCTCGCCGACGCCGACGGCCAGGACGCACTGCCGATCGCAGGCCGCGGCCCCTGGCGGCTCGCCGCCGTCTCCGGCGGCCACCCCGTCACGCTCTTCGCCGAGCTCGGCCACACCGGCGTCCGCCCCCTCACTGCCTGGGGCCCGGACGCCACCCCCGTCCCGTTGTAGGGCCTGACCGGGTCCGGGCCCAGGGCGGGCGCCATCGAGGAGGAACGCGGAGGAATGATGAACGCCAGCTGGACCGACCTGGTCGGAAGCGCACTGCTCGGCACGGACCGCCGCAGACCGGCGGCGTCCGGGGGCCCGCACCCGGCCCTGGACCCGGCGGCGGAGCTGCTCGACGCGGCGGCGATCGGCACCGTGAGCCGCCGCGCGGGCCTGCGGCCGGCCATAGCACGGGAGCGGCCGGTGCCCGCGGCGCCGGACGGGCGGCCGGTGCTGCCCGAGGCGGCACGCCGCAGGCTGGGGCTGCTGCTGGCGGACCGTTCGGCGGGCGGCGGCTCGTCGGGCAGACGCGGCACGGCCCCCAACCTCGCCGAGTTGCTCCCGCAGTGGCTCACCGCGGCGGGGCGGTACGGCTATGCCGCGCCGCCCGCCCTGCTCCCTGACCTGCTGGACGCCGCCCGCGCCAGAACCGATCTGCGGGCCGACGCCCTGGCGCTGGCCGGGCCCCGCGCGCTGTGGCTGGCGGAGCTGAACCCGGACTGGCGGTTCGCTCTGCGGGCCGGAGTCAGGGGTCTGGAGCCGGCGGCCGGGGATCCGGCGGCGATCCGGCAGCTGTGGGACGAGGGCCTGTTCGCCGAAAGGGTGGCGCTGCTGACCCGGCTGCGCGGCCAGAACGCCGGGGCCGCGCTCGCGCTGCTGCGGTCGACGTGGACCGGTGAGCGGGCCGAGGACCGGCTGATGTTCCTCGATTCGCTGCGCGCCGGGCTGTCACCCGCCGACGAGCCGTTCCTGGAACAGGCGCTGACCGACCGCAGCCGCAATGTCCGGGCGACCGCGGCCGAGCTGCTGTCCGCGCTGCCCGGCTCCGCGCTGGCCGCCCGGATGGCCGAACGGGCCCGCAGCTGCGTCTCACTCGGCGCCGGGGAGAACGTGGCGGGGATCGGCGTCCTGGTGGAGGCCCCGTACGAGTGCGACGCCGCGATGGAGCGGGACGGTGTGGCCCCGCATCCGCCCAGCGGTCGCGGCGAGCGTGCCTGGTGGTTCGGTCAGCTGGTGGAGGCGGCGCCGCTGGCCACCTGGACCGTCCGGTTCGGCGGCCGGAGCCCCGAGGAGGTCATCGCGCTGCCCGTGGCGGACGACTGGCAGCCCGATCTGCACGCCGCCTGGTGCCGGGCCGCCGTGCGCCAGCGCGACCCCGCGTGGGCCCGCGCCCTGCTCGGCCCCCCGCCGGCGCCCGCGGCACCGGTCGCGGCGGTCGGCGACCCCGCCAAGCTGCTCTCCATCCTGCCGGAGGAGGAGCGCGCCGAGTGGGTGGCCCGGTTCATCGCCACCCACGGGCTGTCCGAGGCGTTCCAGATGCTCGGCGTCTGCGCCGTCCCCTGGGCCGGGCCGCTGGGCCGGGCCGTGGTCGACGCGCTCGACATCGCGCGGGACGCCGGCAGCTATCCGTGGAGTTTCAGCGGGGTGATGGGCCTGGCCGAACGGTGTCTGGACCCGGCGGAGGCCGAGCGGCTCACCGTCCTGACCGCCGCGACCGACGAACCGGACGACGGATCGCCCGGCGCGGGCAGCTACTGGGCGGAGGCGTTCCAGCGACTGGTCGGCACGCTGCGGCTGCGGGCCGTGATGCTCGCGGAGCTCGAACCCCCGGCGCCGGCCGCCCCGGCCTCATGATCCGGCCGGGGGGCGGAGCGGTGGGGGTTCCGGGAGCCGCCTCCCGGGCGGGATCAGGCTTCGGCGCCCTGGCGGACATTGGCCCGGACCCAGGCCACGGCGTCGGTCGTGGGCGTACCGGGGGTGAAGATCTCGGCGACGCCGAGTTCCTTGAGGGGGGCGATGTCCGCCTCGGGGATGATGCCGCCGCCGAAGACCTTGATGTCCAGGGCGTCACGGTCCTTCAGCAGGTCGAGGACCTTCGCGAAGAGCGTCATGTGCGCTCCCGAGAGGATGGAGAGCCCGATCGCGTCGGCGTCCTCCTGGATCGCGGTGTCGACCACTTGTTCGGGGGTCTGGTGCAGGCCGGTGTAGATGACCTCCATACCGGCATCACGCAGCGCCCTGGCGATGACCTTGGCCCCGCGATCATGACCGTCGAGACCCGGCTTGGCCACCACCACGCGGATCGGACCGGACACTCCCATCACTGCCTCCATGACATTGCCGGCGTCATCGCCGGCCGAGCGGGACCTCAAGTGGGACCGAGTGTGAACGAACGTTATCTCCAGCATCCCGCACCGGACAGTTTCGCGGTGCGGAGCGAGGGGGAAATCACACGGTGGGACACGTTCGCGACACGTTGGGCCCGGCGCCGCCCTCCGTTCCACCGGAGGTGGCCGGCGGGTCCGATGCGTTCCCGGGGAGCCGGGGCCCGCTGTACGGCTCTCCGGACTAGGGCACACGGGGGACGGAGCTGTCTCCCGTCGTGCCGCACGGGAGGTGGGCCATGAGCGCCCTGTCGTTCGGAGCCGTCGCCACGGGCCGCTGGCTGCGCAGCACAGCGGTCATTCGCGCGGCGGTTTTCGAGCTCGTCATCCTGACCGGCCATCTCTTCCTCTATCCGACCGGCATCCTCCCCGAGCGCGACCGGCCCGGCCCCGGCCCCGGTCCCTCCACGGACGCGGACGCGGACGCGAACACAGATCCCCACAATGCCTCGCACACCGGCTCGTACACGGAAACGGATGCGAGTTCCGGTACCGCGCGACTGCGGGCCGTAGCGGCCGCACATCGTCCCGTTCTACTGCTGCACGGCTTCGTCGATAATCGTTCGGTATTCACCCTTCTCCGCCGCTCCCTGCGAAAGCACGGCTGGACGCACGTCCAGGCTCTGAATTACTCCCCGCTGAGCTGCGACATCCGTACGGCCGCCGCGCTGCTCGGCCGCCATGTCGAGCAGATCTGCGAACAGACCGGGCAGCGCCAGGTGGACATCGTCGGCCACAGCCTCGGCGGCCTGATCGCCCGCTACTACGTGCAGCGCCTCGGCGGAGACACCCGGGTCCGCACGGTGGTGACGCTGGGCACCCCGCACTCCGGCACCCGCGCCGTCCCGCTGCTGACGCCGCACCCGATCGTGCGGCAAATGCGCCCCGGTTCCGATCTCATGAACGAATTGACGGAACCGGCCCCCGGCTGCCGCACGCATTTCGTCGCCTTCTGGAGCGACCTGGACCAATTGATGATCCCGGTGGAAACCGCCCGCATCGACCATCCCGACCTGGTGGTACACAATGTGCAAGTCACGGGAATCGGGCATCTCGCACTGCCGGTGCACGCCACCGTGGCGGCCGGAATCCGGCAGTCGCTGACCGGCGAGGAGCTCGCGGTGGGCGCCGAGAACGCGGCATAGCCGTCGAATTCAATTCGAACACAACGCATTGTACGGATCCGGAACCTGCCGAAGATTGTCGCCGTCGGGGGTAGGGGGCTACAGTCACCGCTAATTCTCCTGCTGCCGAGGCGAAAGAGAAGTAGGCGGTGAACGATCGTCACCCGTCGGGGTACGCCCCCGACTACGGTGCTTACGGCTACGACCCCTATTCGACGGGCTCGTACCAGAACATCGGCACCACCTTCGCGGACGGCGATCCGCTCTTCGGAGCGATGACCGGCACCGCGGACACGGGCGCCACGGGCAGCTACGCGTTTGTCCCGCAGCCGGCGCAGCACGGCTACGACGCGTCCGTCCACGAGACGGGCAGCTACGACGCGAGCGGCTTCTGGCAGGCCCAGACCGGCAGCTACCCCACGTACCCCGAGCAGTCCCAGCAGCCGCATGTCCCGTCCCAGTCGCAGCCGCAGTTCCACCAGCAGGAACAGCAGCAGAACTGGGACTCCGGCCAGTACCCGGCGTACGGCTACAACGCCCCCGGCCAGGACACCGGCAGCTACCCGACCGGCACCTACGACGCGATGTCCTGGGACACCGGCGGCTACACCGTGCCCGCGCAGGCCGCGCCCGTCGAGCACAGCTACACACCGGAGCCCGTACCCGGATACGTCGGCCCCCCGGCCGACGCACCGCACTACGGGAACGAGTACGGGAACGAGTACGGCGCCGACTACACCACTCAGTTCGCGTACGAGCCGGAACCGGCGCCCGCGCACGAGTCCGGACCCGACGCCGACCACCTCGGTCACGACCTGCACCTCGACCACGACCTGGACCCCGCACTCGACCTCGACTCCGAGACCGGCTCCGAGACGGGCTCCGAGACCGAGACCGAGTCCGCATCCGATGTGGCCCACGTCCCGGCGGCCCCGCGCGGCGGTGGGAGCGGCTGCCGCCGCAAGCGGCCCGCGAAGCGCTCCGCGCTCCTGACCATCGCGGTGCCGTCCGTCGCCGTCATGGGTGTGGCGGCCTGCGCCGCCGCGGCCATCAGCGACGTGCCCGGCGCCCATGCGACGACGAAGACCGAGGCCTCCGAGAAGACCGCCACGAACGCGCCCGTCTCGAAGCTCGACACCCAGCTCGCCGGAGTCACCTCCGACGCGGACGACTTCGCCACCCGCGCCAGCCGTACGCAGGAGCGGATCGACCTCAAGGACCGCGAGGCCGCCGCGAAGAAGGCGAAGGCCGACGCGGCGTCACGCAAGGAGGCCCTGCGGCCGAAGTTCCTGCTGCCGGTGTCGGAGCGCGGACTGAGCGCGTACTACGGCCAGTCCGGCGTCAACTGGATGGCGCTGCACACCGGCATCGACTTCCCGGTCGACACCGGCACTCCCGTGTCGGCCGTGACCGACGGCACCATCCGCACGCAGTGGAACAACTCCTACGGCAACATGGCCATAGTGACCGCCGCCGACGGCACCGAGACCTGGTACTGCCACCTCAGCAGCACCAAGATCCGCTCCGGCACGGTCAAGGCCGGCCAGGTCATCGCGTACTCGGGCAACACCGGCAACACCACCGGCCCGCACCTGCACCTCGAGGTCCGGCCGCACGGCGGTACGCCGATCGACCCGCTGCCGTGGCTGCTGGCGCACGGGCTCGACCCCCGCTGACAGCGCTCACCCGACCCGCCTCCGGCCCTCGCCGGAGGCGCGCGAGCCCCGCCGTCAGAGCTTCTCGACCGGCGCGTACCGCAGCAGCAGCCGCTTCGGCTTCTCCTCGCCGAAGTCGACCGTCGCCTGCGCGTCGGAACCGGTACCGCTGACCCCGACGACGGTCCCGAGGCCGAACTGGTCGTGCGTGACCCGGTCCCCGACCGTCAGCGCGATCACCGGCCGGTCCGTCGCCCGCCGGGTCGCGAAGCCCTTGGGGCCCGCCTTGGCGCGCGAGGACGACAACGACGACGCGGCGGCGGACATCGCGGCCCCCGGCGCGGCCACCGGGCCGGTCCGCTTCCAGTCGATCAGCGTGGGCGGGATCTCCTCCAGGAAGCGCGAGGCCGGGTTGTACGAGGGCTGGCCCCACGCGCTGCGCATCGTCGACCGCGTCACGTACAGCCGCTCGCGCGCCCGCGTGATGCCGACGTACGCCAGTCGCCGCTCCTCCTCCAGCTCCTTGGCCTGGCCCAGCGCCCGCATGTGCGGGAAGACCCCGTCCTCCATGCCGGTGAGGAAGACCACCGGGAACTCGAGGCCCTTGGCGGTGTGCAGCGTCATCAGCGTTATGACGCCGCCCCCCTCCTCGTCGTCCGGGATCTGGTCCGAGTCGGCGACCAGTGCGACGCGCTCCAGGAACTCGGAGAGGGTGCCGGGCTCCGCGTCCTCGGCGGCAGCCCGCTCCTGCTCGAACTCCAGGGCGACGGCGGCGAGTTCCTGAAGGTTCTCGATGCGGGTCTCGTCCTGCGGGTCCGTGGAGGCCTGGAGCTCCGCGAGATAGCCCGTGCGCTCCATCACCGCTTCGAGGACGGTCGCGGGACCGGCCCCCGACTCGACGATGGTGCGCAGCTCCTCCAGCAGCTCGTTGAACTTCCTGACCGCGTTGGAGGAGCGGGCGGCCATGCCGTACGCCTCGTCGACCCGGCGCAGCGCCTGCGAGAAGGAGATCTTCTCGCGCAGCGACAGGGCGTCGATCATCGCCTCGGCCCGGTCGCCGATACCGCGCTTGGGCACGTTCAGGATCCGGCGGAGCGGGACGGTGTCCTCGGGGTTCGACAGGACGCGCAGGTACGCGAGGATGTCGCGGACCTCCTTGCGCTCGTAGAAGCGCACCCCGCCGACGACCTTGTACGGCAGCCCGACGCGGATGAAGACCTCTTCGAAGACACGCGACTGGGCGTTGGTCCGGTAGAAGACGGCGACGTCACCGGGGCGGGAGTCACCCGCGTCCGTCAGCCGGTCGATCTCCTCGGCGATGTACTGCGCCTCGTCGTGCTCGTGGTCGGCGACATAGCCCGTGATGATCGGGCCGTCGCCGGCGTCGGTCCACAGGTTCTTGGCGCGGCGGCCGGCGTTGCGCTCGATGACGGCGTTGGCGGCCGTGAGGATCGTCTGCGTGGAGCGGTAGTTCTGCTCCAGCAGGATCGTCGTCGCCTGCGGGTAGTCCTCTTCGAACTGCAGGATGTTGCGGATGGTGGCACCGCGGAAGGCGTAGATGCTCTGGTCCGCGTCACCCACCACGCACAGCTCGGCGGTGTGGTCGCCGGTGCCGACCAGCTCGCGCACCAGCGTGTACTGGGCGTGGTTGGTGTCCTGGTACTCGTCCACGAGGACGTGGCGGAACCGCCGCCGGTAGTGCTCGGCGACGTCGGGGAACGCCTGGAGCAGGTGCACCGTGGTCATGATGATGTCGTCGAAGTCCAGGGCGTTGGCCTCGCGCAGCCGCGCCTGGTAGAGCGCGTACGCCTCGGCGACGTGCTTCTCGAAGGGGTTCTCCGCCTGCCGGGCGTAGTCCTCCTCGTCGATCAGCTCGTTCTTGAGGTTCGAGACCTTCGCGCTGAACGCCTTCGGCGGGAACTGCTTGGGGTCGAGGTCCAGGTCCCGGCAGACGAGCGCCATGAGCCGCTTGGAGTCGGCGGCGTCGTAGATCGAGAAGCTGGAGGTGAAGCCGAGCTTCTTGCTCTCGCGGCGCAGGATCCGCACGCACGCGCTGTGGAAGGTCATGACCCACATCGCGTTGGCGCGCGCGCCGACGAGGTCGCCGACGCGTTCCTTCATCTCGCCCGCGGCCTTGTTGGTGAACGTGATCGCGAGGATCTCGCCCGGGTGCACCCCGCGGGTGCCCAGCAGATGGGCGATGCGGTGCGTCAGCACCCGCGTCTTGCCCGATCCGGCGCCCGCGACGATGAGCAGCGGCCCGCCCGCGTGCACGACGGCGGCGCGCTGCTGCTCGTTCAGCCCCTCCAGGAGCTGCGCGGGGTCGACGACGGGGCGGGCGGCCCCGTCCCGGTAGTACGCGTCCCGGCCACCGTGCGGGGGCTCGTTGAAGCGCCCGCCGAAGAGGTCGTCCGCGGCATCGTCCGGCCGGTGCGCGGACCCGTGCTCCGGGGGCGGCGGGACGGATTCCGACGCGTGGTCGGGGGCCTGGAGGTCGGCCAGGAAGCTGTCGTCAAAGAGGCTGCTCATCGCTTCCCGAGTCTAGGCGCCCCCACTGACACCTCACACTCCGCTTGGCGGAGTCCGTCCGGACGTGGACCGGGCCTGAAAGAGTCGTCACTCTCCGCGACCGGATCCGATCACGGCGCACAGATCACGAAATGGTTTCGGGCCTATCGGACACCGGTCTTCCCACCGGACATGAGAGTTGGCTACCGTGCCGGAGCAGGCGGTCCGTCCTCCACTTCGGCAACACGCCGTCACGGACCGTCTCCGCTGAGTGCGGCCGAGAGGCCGCAGCCGGGGACCCACTGGCATCACTGGGGTGAATCGGTCCGCACGGGATGTTCCGCAGGGGACGTTCCGCACGAACCGTAGGGCGACCTTCCGACAGCCCGAACCCGACAGCTAACCCGGTAAGCGGTTTACGGAAGGATTTCCCGCCTTGGCGTCGCACCGCAAACCCCGCCCCGGCATACGTGCCGGCCTGCTCACCACGACCGGCCCCCGCGCGGCTGTCGGATTCACGGCGGCGGCACTGGCCACCGTCACCCTGCTGGGCGAGACCGCGAGCGCGGCGCCCGCACAGCCGCAGCCGCCCTCCATCGAAGAGGTCCAGGCGAAGGTCGACGCGCTCAACCACGACGCCGAGGTCGCCACCGAGCGCTACAACGGCGCGAAGGAGCAGGCCGACCAGCAGAGCTCCAAGGTCGAGGCGCTGCTGAGCCAGGTCGCACAGCGGACCGAGTCGCTCAACGACGCGCGGCGCGTCCTGGGCCAGTACGCGGCCGCCCAGTACCGCAGCGGCGGCGTCGAGGGGACGAGCACCTTCCTGCTCTCCGCCGATCCGCAGCAGTTCTTCGACCAGACGCACCAGATGAAGCGGATGACCGGCAACCAGAAGGAAGCGGTCGAGAACTTCCGCACCCAGCAGGCCACGACGACGCAGAAGCGCACCGAGGCGGTGAAGAGCCTGGGCGCGCTGACCTCGGCGCAGACCAAGCTGCAGACGGAGAAGACCGCCGTCAAGCAGAAGCTCGCGGCGGCGCAGACCCTCCTCAACTCCCTCACCGCACAGGAGAAGGCCCGGCTGGCGGCGCTTGCGGCCAAGAAGGCCGAGGAGTCCCGCAAGCAGGCCGCGGTGATCGCCGCCAAGGAGAAGGCCGCACGGGAGGCCGCCGCCAAGGAGGCCGCGAAGACCGGCTCCGGGACGGGCACCGGCGGTTCGGGTTCCACCACCACCTCGTCGAAGGCGGCGAAAGCCATCGCGTTCGCCCGCGCTCAGCTCGGGGATCCGTACGGGTGGGGTGCGACGGGTATGGACTCGTGGGACTGCTCAGGGCTGACGCAGGCGGCCTGGAAGGCGGCCGGTGTCACCCTGCCGCGCACCACCTGGGACCAGGTGAAGGCCGGCGAGCGCGTCTCGATGTCGGACCTGCGGCCCGGCGACCTGATCTTCTTCTACGACGACATCAGTCATGTCGGCCTCTACATAGGGGACGGCAACATGATCCACGCGCCGCACACCGGCACGGTCGTCAAGATCGCACCGATCACCCAAATGCCGGTTTACGGAGCTTCTCGCCCGTCCTGAAGTTCCCCGTCCCGAATGTCGCGGATCGACAGGCGGCCCGACAGGGCCCGGCTGTCGGCCCGCCATTCGGACGGACGGTCACAATAGGTAAGGTAACGAAGCGATTTCGCTCACCTTCTGATGGAAACTTCCCAAGAGTCACTCAAGTTGACTACGGTGGCCCGCTAGGCAGCTCGTTCCACAAGCCGGCGCAGTGCCGACGGCGAGCCGCCTCCGCTGAATCCGACCGCGAGGCCGGAACCGGGGACCCACACGCAGGACTTGGGGTGAATCGGGGCGAACGTCCGCACAACGGACGCGAGCACCGTAGGGCAGCCTTCCATCGCCCGAACCCGTCAGCTAACCCGGTAAGCGGTCCACGGAAGGAATGTCTGCCTTGGCGTCGCACCGCAAACCGCGCCCCCGAATACTCGCCTCCACCGGCCCGCGTGCCGTGGTGGGCCTGACGACGGTGGCGCTGGCCACTGTGACTCTGCTGAGCGAGTCCGCGAGCGCCGCGCCCGCGAAGCCCTCCATCACCGAGGTCAAGGCGCAGGTCGACGACCTCCGCGAAAAGGCCGAAGCCGCCACGGAGCACGTCAACGCGGCGAAGGAGAAGACCGACCAGCAGCGCGCGAAGGCCGATCTGGCTCTCGCCGAGGTCGCGAAGAAGACCCAGAAGCTGAACGAAGCGCGGGAGACCCTGGGCCAGTTCGCCGCCGCCCAGTACCGCGAAGGCGGCGTCGACCAGACCACCGCCCTGCTGCTCTCCGACAACCCGGAGAAATACCTTGAGCAGTCCCACCTCGTGGACCGTGTGTCGGCCACGCAGGAAGAGGCCATCAAGGAGTTCCGCACCCAGCAGGCGGCCGCGACGACCGAGCGCACCAAGGCCGCCGCGAGCGTCGCGGACCTCGCCGCCGCGCAGACCAAGCTGGCCGCCGAGAAGAAGACCGCCGCGGCCAAGCTCGCCGACGCGCAGAAGCTGCTCAACAGCCTCACCGCCGAGGACCGCAAGAAGGTCGCCACGCTGGACACCCAGCAGTCCGGCAGCGCCAACAGCGCGAGCTACACGTACAACGGCCCCGCCAGCGGCCGTGCCGCGCAGGCCATCAGCTTCGCGCTCGCGCAGCGCGGCAAGGCGTACGTCTCCGGCGCCACCGGCCCGAACTCGTACGACTGCTCCGGCCTCACCCAGGCCGCGTACCGCTCGGCCGGCATCAGCATCAGCCGCACCACGTACACCCAGATCAACGACGGCACGCGCGTCTCGCAGTCCGAGCTGCGCCCCGGCGACCTGGTGTTCTTCTACTCCGGCATCAGCCACGTGGCCATCTACCTGGGCAACGGCGAGATCGTGCACGCCCCGCACCCCGGTGGCGTCGTCGAGGTCGGCAAGATGAGCTGGATGCCGTTCGCCGGCGCTGTGCGACTCGCCTGACACCTTGGCCCGGATCACCGGTCGGCCGGTCCTCCTGCTCGCCACCGCCGCGATCGGCGGTCCGGTCCTCGCGGCCGGTGCGCTGCGAGCGGGTGGCGGCCGGTCGGTGCTCGATCCGCCGGACGGCTCGGGCCCGCTCTCGTACCACGGCGGGTACCTCCTGCTGCTGGCCCTGGCGTGCGTGGTGGGCGGCGCGCTGCTCGCCGCGCGCTACCGCCGGGCCGTACAGCACGTCGACAGCCCGGACCCGGTGGCAGAACGGCTCAAGGACGCGGCGCTCCTGCTGCTGACCGCCGCCACCGCGGTGGTGCCCGTCGCCGTGCTGCTGAGCCACCGGAGCAACCCGACCGGCACGGAACCGCGGAACGACGCGAGCCTCCCCACGGAGACGGCGAGCGGGCCGCCCGCCACCGAGGCACCGGCGCAGCCGCCGTCCTCCACCGGGCAGGCGACCGCCGGTTCGTCCTTCGATCTGTTCCATCTGCTGCTCGTCGTCGGAGCGGTGCTGGCCGCGGTCGTGGTCGTCGTCGCGCTCGTCCGCTGGCTGCGCTGGTACCTGGCGGGCACGGCGGGACCCGGCCTCCAACTGATCCCCGGCAGCCCGGACACCGCCGAGAGCGCGCTGGCCGGCGCCGTCGACTCGGGGCGCCGCGCGCTGCACGGCGAGGACGCCCGTGCCGCGGTGATCGCCTGTTACGCGGCGATGGAGACCACCCTCGGCCGGTCCGGGGTCGCCCGGCTCGACTCCGACAGCCCGACGGACCTGCTGCACCGCGCGGTCGCCGGCGGGACGCTGACCGGGTCCGCGGCCGCGGACCTGACCCAGCTCTTCCGCGAGGCGCGGTACTCCAGCCACCCGATGGACGACGGCCATCTGCGGCGGGCCGGCGCCGCCCTCGACACGATCGCGGCCCAACTGGCCGCCGTGGAGGCCGTGGCAGCCGTAGGAGCAGCGACCCCGGGCACCCGGGCCCCGGCGGGCGACCGGTGACCCCCGGCTCCACGCGCCACACGCTGCTCGTGCTCGGCACGGTCGCGGCCGGCACCGAGGCCGCCCTCGCCCTGGCCGGCGGATTCGCCGCGGCCGGCACCGGCGCGGTGCTCATCGCGGCGGTCGCCCTGCTCACCGCCCGCTACGCGACGGGCTTCGACTCCCAGGACCACGGCTACCGCAGACCGGTCCGGCTGCTGGGCAGCAGGACGCCCCGGCTGGGCGACTGGGGCCGCGCGGTCGCCCAGGGGATGTCGTCCGAGGACGGTTTCACCCACACCCTGCGACCGGGCCTCCAGCGGCTGTACGCGGCCCGGCTCGCCGAACGGCACGGGATCTCGCTGCGCGCCCAGCCCGACCGGGCCGCCGCCGTCGTCGGCCCCGAGCTGTGGCCCTGGATCGATCCCCGCCGGCCCGCCCCGGAGGGCACCATCCCGCCACAGGTCCTGCGGGCCGTCGTCGACCGTCTCGACGAGCTGTAACGGTGACCGACGACCCCCTTGGAACCACTGAACCGCCGAACGTCCTTCCAGGAGCACCGTGACGACCATTCAGCCGGCCCAGCCCCCCGTCGCTCAGCCCACCTCCGTTCAGCCCACTTCCGCCCAGGCCCCCGCCACCAAGGTTCCCGCTCAGGCATCCGCCGCTCAGTCCGCCACCGCGCCCCCGGTCCTGACGCCGCGCGAGGCCGGGGAACGCGCCCGCCGGGTGCTCACCGAGATCGAACGCGCCGTGGTCGGCAAGCCCGACTCCCTCGAACTGGTCATGCTCGGCGTCCTCGCCGGCGGCCACATCCTCATCGAGGACCTGCCGGGACTCGGCAAGACCCTGCTCGCCCGCTCCTTCGCCACCGCGCTCGGACTCGACTTCCGCCGGATCCAGTTCACCCCCGACCTGCTGCCGTCGGACGTGTCCGGAGCGCCCTTCTACGACCAGCGCAGCGGCGAGATGGTCTTCCGGCCGGGACCGCTCTTCACCCATCTGCTGCTCGCCGACGAGATCAACCGCACGCCGCCCAAGACCCAGGCGGCGCTGCTGGAGGCGATGGCCGAGGCGCAGGTCTCGGTCGACGGCGTCACCCGGCGGCTGCCCGAGCCGTTCGTGGTCATCGCCACCGCCAACCCGATCGAGTACGAGGGCACGTACAGCCTCCCCGAGGCCCAGTTGGACCGCTTCCTGCTGCGCGTCAGGATGGGTTACCTCCCGCCCCGCGACGAGGCGTCGATGCTCCGCATCCGGCTCGACCGGGCCGCCCCCGAAGCCGTGCTCAACACCCTGAGCACGCCTGCCGAGGTGCTCGCCATGCGGGCCAGCCTGGAGAGCGTCGAGGTCGACGACGACCTGATCGCGTACGTCGTCGCCCTCATCGGCGCGACCCGGGCCCATCCGCAGATCCAGGTCGGCGCGTCACCGCGCGGCGGACTCGCGCTCGTACAGCTGGCCCGCGCCCGTGCGGTGCTCGACGGCCGTGACTACGTCACCCCGGAGGACGTGAAGGCCCTGGTCGTCCCGGCCCTCGCGCACCGCGTCACGCTGCGGCCCGAGTTGTGGGTGCGGCAGATCAACGCCGACGACGTCATCGCCGAACTCGCCCGGTCCGTACCGGCGCCGCAGACCCTGCCCGACGACAAGCGCTCCGACGACCGGCACTCCGAGGACCAGCAGGGCGCGTTCCGGCGGCCGGCAGCGCGGCCGTGACCGCGGGCCGACAGCCGCCGGGCCGGCCCGCCGCCCGCCCAGCCGCCGTCCCCGCACACATCGCGCGGGCGCTGGGCGGCCCACCGGACGCCACCGCCGACGAGGCGGCGGAACCGGCCGAGCCGCCGTCCCCGCCGCCACCCGGCTGGCGGGCCGGCGAACGCGCCCTGCGGCTGCTCACGGTGGCCGCCGTGGCGGCCGCCGCCGCGCTGCTCACCGGCCACGCGTGGCTGCTGGCGCTGGCCGCGGGCCCGGTGGTGCTGCTCGTACTGGCCGGGCCGGGAGCGGCGGCGGGAGCTGCGATGACGTCCGGCCGGCCCAGCCGGCTGAGCGCCGCCGTCGAGACCGGGCCGGGCCGCTGCTTCGAGAACGAGGACATCGCCGTCCGCGTCCGGCTCGACTTCGACGGCGCCGCGGGCTGGATCGACCCGGGCATCACCCTCGGGCCGGGCGTCGAGCTGACCTCGCTCGCCGTGGCCGGCCCGGTCGTCGAACTCGCCCTCACCGCCCGCCGCTGGGGCCGCTGGAGCCTGGGCACCGTCGATGTGGACGTCTACGACACCGGCGGGCTCGCCCGTCGCACCGTGCGGGCCGAACTCGGGGAGATCCAGGTCTTCCCGGTGCCCACCCAGGCCTCCCTCACCCCCATCCCGGTCCGGCTGCCCGACCGCCTCGGCGAGCACACCGCCCGGCAGAACGGCGACGGCATCGAGGTCGTCGGGGTGCGCCCGCACATCTGGGGCGAACGGCAGCGGCGCATCCACTGGCCCTCGACCACCCGGCGCGGCAGCATCCAGATCAACCAGTTCGCCGCGGAACGCACCGCCGACACCGTCGTACTGGTCGACGCGCTCGTCGACTTCATCGACCCCGCGACCAGGGCCTCGGGACTCGACGAGACGGTGCGCGCCGCGGCCGGCCTCACCCGCGCCTATCTGCGCAGCCACGACCGGGTCGGCCTGGTGTCGATCGGCGGCACGCTGCGCTGGCTGCAACCGGGCTCCGGCGGGGGCTACTTCTACCGGATCGTCGAGAGCGTGCTGGAGGTCCGCAAGGACCTCGGCTACTCCGTCCCCGCCCTCCAGCGCCTCCCCCCGCCCGCACTGCCCCGCGGCGCCCTCGTCTACGCGATCACCCAGCTCGCCGACGAGCGGATCCTCGAGGTGCTGGGCGATCTCGCGCAACGCGGCAACCCCCTCGTCGTCATCGAGATCCCGACCGGCGCCCCGTACATCGCGCCCGGCGACACCGTCGGGCAGCTGGCCCGGCGGCTCTGGCTCGCCGACCGGGCGGCGATGCGGTTCGCACTGCGGGAACGCGGCATCCCGGTCGTCGCCCAGTCGGCCGGCAAGAGCCTCGACCTCGCCCTCGCCCCGCTGCTCCGCACCCGAATCCAGGGCAGGACCCGATGACCCAGGACCGGACGACCGCCTCTCCCGCCATGTCCCTCCCCCAGGTCCCGGTCTGGCCGGTGCGCGGCCTCGGCGTCGCGCTGGCCCTCGCGGCCTGCGACCCGGCCGTCACCAGCTCCCCCACCATGGGCGATGTGCTGACGCCGCTCGCCGCGGTCGTGCTGGCCTGGTGGGCGGCCCCGCCGCTCGTCCGGCGCCCGGTCCAGTACTCGGCCCGCAAGGCCGCGCTGCTGTCCCAGCACCGCAACACGGTCTTCGCCGTCGGCTGCGTCGTCCTCGCCGCGTTCAGCACGCCGCCCGTCTGGCTGGCGTCATGCGTCACGGCCCTGCTGCTGACCTATCTCCTCATCGTCGACGCCTGCGCCGCCGGCCCGGCGGGCATCCGCCAACTGCGCTCCCGCCACATCCCGCTGACCGCGTACGGAGCGAGCGGCCTGGTGCTCTTCGCCGCGTTCGCCCCCTCCGACGGCAGTGCCTGGGGCCCGGCGGTCGCGGCCGCCGCCGTGTGCGCCACCGCGTACGCGGTCGGGACGGCTCTGTGGCCGCGCGGGCCCCGGAGATCGAGCACGCCCCGTAGCAGGGACGAGTCGCCCACGGAGTGACAACTGCCCCAACGGTCAAGGCCGTTCGGCAAGTGACCACGTCACCCGTCGAACACTGATCAATGACGATCACCCAACGGCCGATTGGGACCAGACCTGCTCTACGCCGTACTCCTGCGCACCCGCCAGGTTTAGCGTCCTCCTCCAGGTGGCCGAACCCCACTGCCGTCGGACCCCGACAGCACGGCCACCCCCGCCGAAGATCCGGCGGTGTTCCGCTTCCCCGTGCGGACGCCGCCGGATCGAGGTCCCAGCAGGCGGGCACCCGCTAGGCACAAAGGAGTGACGGCCGCGTGGCGTCGCACAGAAAGCCCAAGCAGCGCTCACTCACCGGAACCACCGCACGAACCGCGGCCACCCTCGCCATGGCGGGAGCCGCGTCGGTCACCGCCTTCGGCGAGACCGGCCACGCCGACCCGCAGCTCAGCGTCGGCGAGGTCAAGACCCAGGTCGACGCCCTGTACGAGCAGGCGGAGCAGGCCACCGAGCAGTACAACGGCGCCAAGGAGGCGGCCGACGACGCCCGCGCCGGCCTGGGCAGGCTCCAGGACGAGATGGCCCGCAAGACCGCCCGGCTCAACGCCACCCGCGACCAGATCGGCGCCATCGCCGCCGCGCAGTACCGCTCGGGCGGCATCGACCCGGCCATGCAGCTCGCCCTGGACTCCACCCCCGACACGTATCTCGAACGTGCCGCCCTCATCGACCAGGTGAGCGGCCGCGAGGCCGACATCCTGCGCACCCTCGGCGAGCAGCAGCGGGAGATCGGCACGACGCACGACGCGGCGGACGCCAAACTCGCCGCCCTCAGCGAAGCCCAGACGAAGCTCGCGGAGCACAAGCGCACCATCGAGACCAAGCTCCATGACGCCCAGGCCCTCCTGGACCGCCTCACGGCCGCCCAGCGGGCCAGCGTGGACGACGGCGGCGACGGCACCGGGACGTCATCCGGCACCCAGCACGCCGACCGCTCCACCGACCGCGTCCCGATCGCCCCCGGCGACATCCAGGCCCCCTCCGCCCGCGCCGCCCAGGCCGTCGCCTTCGCCTACAGCGCCCTCGGCCTCCCGTACGTCTGGGGCGCCACCGGACCGTCCTCCTACGACTGCTCCGGCCTCACCCAAGCCGCCTGGAAGGCCGCGGGCGTCTCACTCCCCCGCACCACGTACACCCAGATCAACGCCGGCCAGCGCGTCTCCGAGTCCCAACTCCAACCCGGTGACCTGGTCTTCTTCTACTCCGGCATCAGCCACGTCGGCCTCTACATCGGCAACGGCCAGATGATCCACGCCCCCCACCCGGGCGCCCCGGTCCGCATCGCCCCGATCAACGAAATGCCGTTCGCGGGCGCGAGCCGGCCGTCCTGACCGCCAGGGTCAGAACGGGAAGATCCGGGTGAGGATCACCCGGTGCTCGGCTTCGATGATCAAATACTCCACGATGCCGCCACCGTCCGGGATCGGCACCGTTCGCCAATGGCCGCCCTGGACCGCGACCGAGCTGTCTTTGAGCCATGGGTCTTCCGCGATCGCCACCGTGAGAGCGAAGACCTTCGAAAACAACTCGACAGGTAGTACCGGGTCGGCGAGCGCATCGACTACTGCCTCCGACGGCTCCACCGGCCAAAGATCTTCCTCACTCACCGGGCATCTCTCCGCCGCCGGCCCTGCGTCGTCGGACGACCTCATCAAGAGTCACCGTCCGCAGAGTGCCCTCTTCGGCCGCCGCGATGATCCGCTCCCGCTGCGGATCGGTGTCGAGCATGGCCTGCCCCCACCACGTGGCCAGGACGTGCTCCAGTTCCGAGCCTGCCTGCGCCCGGCCGATCTCACGGTAGAACTCCATCCGACGTGCGCCACCGAGTGCGTCGGCGATGCCGTCGATCGTCCGGGGAACTCTCGGTTCCCCGGGCTCATGCGGGTGCACGGGCTGTGCGGTCATACGGCCCTCCTCGACCAGTACCGAGGTAATCGCGGTCCTACGGCTCGCCCGACCCATCGATGAGTCGACCGTGGGTCCATTGTGCGCCAGACGCAGCGCAGGCATGCTCTGCCCGGCACAGCTCGCCGGCCTCTCGTGTCTGTTCCACGGCACGCTCATGTGCGGCTCCTTCCCTTTGCGCGGATGACGGTCCGCAGCCGATCCACGCGGGCACGGATTTCGGCGGCGGACGGTCCGTCCGAACCGGGAGGCGGGGCATCGCCCCGGCAGCAGCGGCACAGGCCGCCGGACAACGCCTCCGGGCGCCCCGGCACGCCGCACCGCGTGCACTCCAAAATTCGCGGCACGACGACAGCGACGGCGACGACCTCGGGCGGCATCTTGTCGCTGAGCCGCCTGCGCGCCAGCGCCCCCGCGCAATGCACGTGGGGCGGTAGCCCGGCCGTGAGCGCGTACACGAACTGCGGCCCCCGGACCCCGCGCGCCAGCCACTCGGCGGCGAATGGTTCCAACGCCGCGCAATCGGCGGCGGAGAGCATCATTCGGGGATCGGTCCGGCCGAGCGCGGCGAGCGCCTCGTACGCCTCGGAACGCGCGGGGCGGGGTGCGGCAGCCTGTACGGGGACGGTCGTGGTGACTGTCGGCCGCACCGGAGGCGCGGGCGACGCCTCGTCATCCGGCACGTCGCCCGCCACGAAGGCGGCCCACCAGTCGTCGCTGCGGGCCGTCCGCGAGAAGTACGTCCGGGACACCCACTGCGAACGGCCCTCACCGACCGTCTCCCTGATCCGGCGCAGATGCCCGGCCGCCGACAACGCGTTGAGCGCCGTCCGCACGGCCTGCTGCCCATAGGCCGGCAGATCCCTGGCAAGCGTCTTCACATCGACGGCCGCGCCGTCCGGCATCCGGTCGATGTACGCGGCGATCGACGCCTCGCGGTACGGCAGACGGGTGAAATCGGAGCCGCTGTGCGGCCGTTGCCCTGGGGCGGAGCGCTTGCCGTAGCCGGGAGTGGCCATCGGGGGCGCGGACAGGGGCGGGGCAGCGCTAAAATCGGCAACAGCCATGAGGTCGAGTCCGAATCGATCGCGTTGGTCAAACCCCCGTCTGGTGCTCTAACACCGGCGGGGGTTGTTTCTTGTGGCGCACGCTACACCGTGTGAGCGCGTCGTCGCGACCTGTCACCGAAAGAGTCATCAGCGCTGGTCGGCGCGGGAGTTGGACATACACAGGGAGGGTGGGTGGGTTCTACCGAACCACCCATTCCTTGCAAGCAGCGCTCGAACCCCGGGGCCCGAAGCTCGCCCTCCGAGCTTCGGGACTACGCGACAGACTGCGCGCCCGCGAACGCCACAAACGCCGCCCAGGCGTCGGGCCCGAAGGCGAGCTGCGGGCCGGCCTTGTCCTTGGAATCGCGGACGTGGACGGTGGTGGGACAGGCGGCGACCTCGACGCACTGGGCGTCGTAGTTGCCGCTGTGGCTGGACTTGCTCCAGGAGAGGGCGACTTCGATGCAGGCGCCACCCTCGGCGTTGCTATAGCTGGACGTGAACCACGCCGATTCATTGCTCATAGTTCCTCCACCAACGCTCTGATGAACTGCACCGACTCCTCGGGCCGGAGAGCCTGCCGAAGGATCATTGCATGGCGCTGTGCGAGGACGCTGACCTTAACCGGCTCCGCATAGAGAATGCCCATCATCTGGCCTTCCTCATAGGCAAGTTGATCGTGGTCAGGAGTCTCCAGCAGAACAAACGGCCCGCTAAGTCCGGGATGGGATCCTCCAACCCTCAGGACCTGGATGGTGACGTGGCGAGGGGTGCCTGCTGCCAGCAGATGCCGAAGCTGATGCCGGTGTTCCTCCAAGTCCCCGATGGGGTGGCGCAGCGCCGACTCCGCGATCACGAAGTTGAAGGATTTCGTCTGCTTCTCCAGCAGACTGTGTCGCGCCAGCCGCGCTGCGACTCGTTCTTCAACCGTTTCGTCATCCAACGGCGGCCAGTAGGAGCCGATCAGCGTCCGCGCGTACTCCTCCGTCTGGAGCAGTCCCGGGATGAACTGGGCCTCATACCAACTGAGGACGACCGCCTCGGCCTCGTACCGCATGTAGTCCTGGGAGTACGAGGGGAACCGCTCCGGCTTCAGATAGTCCTGCGCTGCCAGCAATAACCCGTGGGCACCACACATCTCGTCCGCGACTTCCAGGATCTTGAGCGTCGGCTTCCGCCGTCCCTGTTCCATCGACTTCACGGACTCGTACTCGTAGCCCGCCTCCTTGCCCAGCTCCTCCCTCGTGATCGCCGCCCGCGTCCGCCAGAGCTTGATCTGGTTGCCGCAGTAGCGCCACGCCATCGGGGGCGGGGACTCGCCGTTCGTCATGTGCTCCGCCTCTCCGGTACCCGATGGGTACGGCTACGGTACGTACTCGCGTCGTTACTGCCGAGGCTATGCCCCGCCCGCCACGGTGTGACCCATGAACGTCGGAACTTCCCCGGTCACACGACCCGGCGGCCTCCCCCAGGACATCGAGTGGCGCCTGCCGTCCCATCCCCGAAGCGTCGGCCGCGCGCGAACTCTCCTACGACACAAGGTGAGTTCATGGCGGGTCCCCGAGGACGCGGCGGAGACCGCCGTCCTTCTCCTCAGCGAGCTGATGACGAACGCCTGCCGTCACGGGCACGCGTCGCCCGGCCGGGAGATCAGCGCGCGCTGCCTGCTCTCCGGCACGACGCTCCGCGTCGAGGTCTCGGACGCGGGGAACGAACTTCCCCGGCTCCGCCGCTCCTCCCCGGACGACGAGTCCGGCCGTGGCCTCGCCCTCGTCGCGGCCCTGGCCGACACCTGGAACACCCACCCCCGCCCCTGCGGGATCGGTAAGACGGTGTGGTTCGAACTCACCCTCCACGCCGGACTCGCCGCACAGCCGCCGAGGCCGTGACGGCCTTTGGATTCCTCGCACCCGGTGGGCGTGTTCTGCTCGTACCACCGGCCGTGCGGGTGGTTCTGACGGTGGCTCAGCCTGGGGTGCGCGGAAACCGTTCTTCCCATGGGGTGGACGGAGCCGTCCACCCGTCTGCGCGGGCCCGCCGCCCGGGCGCACCTGAATGGGCCCTATCGGAGGGCTGGGACGTGCTGCTTCAGTGCCGTGTCCCCTTTAGCCCATTTCCAGGGAGTTCCGCATGTTCCACCGTACGAAGCTGCGCGGCGCCGTGATCGGCGCCTGCACCACCGCACTGGTCGTCGGCGCCGGTCTGCTCACCCTCCCCGCACAGGCCCAGGCTGAGGCGCACAGCCGGCAGGCCGTATCGGCCGCGACCGCGCGGATGACCTCGCGCGCGGACATGCAGGTCGCCAGCTTCTTCCAGGACTACCAGGACGCCGTAGAGGGCCACCAGAACGAGGGCAAGACCCCGCCGCAGATCCGCGAGGAGTACATGACCACCGAACTCGACGACGCCCTCGGCACCTGGAGCTCCGAGCACAAGCTGGACCCCGTCCTCCGCAAGAACGAGATGCCCAAGACCTGGTCGACGACGGAAAGCACAGCACCGCCACCCACACCAAGATCATCATCACCGAGAGGTGGGCCGCGGCACCAGCCAGGACGTCTGGTACCAGGTCCGGCTCTCCGACCTGGTCATCGACGACCTCACGGACCCGACCCCGGCCCCGGCCGCCTGAGCCGTAGGCCCGCGCCCGAGCCCGCGCCGAGGCCGTTGAACCCGACGGCCTCGGACCGCCGGCCTCGGACCATGAGCGGTCAGACCAGGCGCCGTGCCGTCGCCCACCGCGTGAGCTCGTGCCGGTTGGACAGCTGCAGCTTCCTGAGTACCGCCGAGACATGCGATTCGACCGTCTTCACCGAGATGAAGAGCTGCTTGGCGATCTCCTTGTACGCGTAGCCGCGCGCGATGAGCCGCAGCACCTCCCGTTCGCGCACCGTGAGGCGGTCCAGGTCCTCGTCGACCGGCGGGGCGTCCGTCGAGGCGAAGGCGTCGAGGACGAAGCCGGCCAGCCGCGGGGAGAAGACGGCGTCGCCGTCGGAGACCCGGAAGATCGAGGAGACCAGATCCGGGCCGGTGATGGTCTTGGTGACGTAGCCGCGCGCACCGCCGCGGATGACGCCGATGACGTCGTCGGCGGCGTCGGAGACCGACAGCGCCAGGAAGCGGACGGGCCGCTCCGCGTCGCCCATGAGCGGTGCGCAGCGCCGCAGCACTTCGACGCCGCCGCCGCCGGGGAGGTGGACGTCCAGGAGGACGACCTCGGGGCGGGTGGCGGTGATGACCGTGACGGCCTGGTCCACGTCGGCGGCCTCGCCGACGACCTCGACGCCCGTGCGTTCGGTCTCGCCGATCTCGGCCTGGACACCGGTCCTGAACATCCGGTGGTCGTCGACGAGCACGACCCTTACGCGTCGGTCCTCAGTCATGACGCCACCCTCTCCATTTCGAGTTCCACTTCCGTGCCCCCGCCCGGTGCGCTGCGCAGTCGCGCCTCGCCGCCGTTCCGCTGCATCCGGCCGATGATCGACTGCCGGACGCCCATGCGGTCGTCCGGCACCTGGTCGAGGTCGAATCCGGGCCCCCGGTCCCTCACGGACACGAAGACCTTGCGCTCCTCGACCTCGGCGTACACCTGAACCGCTTCGTCGCCACCGTACTTGGCCGCGTTCACCATTGCCTCGCGTGCGGCTGCCATCTGTGCGACCAGATTGTCGTCCAGCGGGCAGTCGCCGACGCAGACGACCTCGACGGGCACCCCGTGGGCGTCCTCCACCTCGGCGGCGGCCTTGCGTACGGCGTCGGCGAGGTTCGTCGGCTCGTCCTCCTTTCCCGTTCCCTCCGGCCGGTACAGCCAGGCCCGCAGCTCACGCTCCTGAGCACGGGCGAGGCGGGCGACCTCGCGCGGGTCCTCGGCGTTGCGTTGGATGAGGGTGAGGGTGTGCAGTACCGAGTCGTGGACGTGCGCGGCGACTTCGGCACGCTCCTGGGCCCGGATGCGCATCAGCCGCTCGGCGGACAGGTCCTGGGTCAGGCGTACGAGGTAGGGCCCGGCGATCAGGGCCACCCCGACCAGCACGGCGAGCGCCGCCTGCAGGATGCCGCCGAGGTGGCTGCCGGAACTGCGCACCACCAGGAAGCCGGTGACCCCGGCCCCGACCAGCAGCACGCCGGCGGCGCCACGGGCGATCGGCCAGAACCGCTTGCCCTGGCTCATCTCGACCCAGCGGCTGCGGCGGGCGTTGTCGGCCTGCCGCCAGACGAGGGCGACGCCGAGGCCGATGACGAGCAGCGGCCAGATGGCGGCGTTGGCGGCGCCCAGGTTCAGATTGCTGACGAGCACGCCGAGGCCGATGAACAGCGCGATGAGCGCGAGGATCTGGCCCTTGTCGGGCCGCCGCCCGGCCAGCCAGGACTTGGCGTCACGCGGTTCCTTGGCCTCGCTCACCCCGCCGACGCCGAGCGGCACGAAGAACCAGAAGAGCGCGTAGAGCAGGATGCCGAGGCCGTTGAACGTCGCGAGCACCACGAACACCACACGCACCCACGACACCGGCAGCCCGAGGTGCCCCGCGAGCCCGCGCGCCACTCCGCCGACCATCCGGCCCTCGGAGCTGCGGTAGAGCTTGCGCGCCGGCGGGTCCGCCGGGTCGGGCGGCTTCAGGTAGGACGCGCCCGTCGCAGGAGCAGGGGTGGTGGCTGGCATACCCCGATCGTCACACGCCAGGGCCGCTCCGGGCATCAGGGTTCCTCCCGGAGGTCACCCTGACCCCCTGGGACCAGGGGCCCGGGTGCCCGGGGGCCCCACCGACCCGGCCCCTGGGGGTCAGCTCAGGGATCGGCCAGGGTTGCACCTGGTGCCGGAGAGCGGCCGGGGCCGCCACCATGGAGGCATGACGCAGGACAGCAGGCCGGCCTTCGAGGCCGAGGCCGACGCCACCCCGGATCTTCCGGACGCACCGGAACCCCCGGCCCGGCGCCGCATCGTTCGCAGCCGCCGCCGGGTGGTCGCGGGTGTGTGCGACGGCGCGGGCCGTTACTTCGAGCTCGATCCGGTGATCTTCCGGATCGTGCTGGCCGTGCTGTCGCTCACCGGCGGTATCGGCCTGATCGTCTACGGCATGGCCTGGCTGGTCATCCCGCAGGAGGGCGAGGACCAGAGCGAGGCGCACCGGATGCTGTCCGGCCGGGTCGAGGGGACGGCGCTGACCGCCGTGCTCGTCGCGCTGGTCGGCTGCGGCCTGTACGCGTCGATGCTCGGCAACGGCACCGACCAGGGGTTCTCGATCCTGCTGCTGGCCGCCGTGGTGGGTGCCGTCTACTGGTCGCAGCAGCGCCGCCGCGCCCAGCTCGACGGCGAGGCGAGCGCGGTGGCGGCCGGACCGGCCGCCGACGCCCCGCCGGCCGCGCAGGCGCCGCCGAGCCCCGTGACCCCGTCGTGGTGGCGCGATCCGCTGACCAAGGACTTCTCGGCCGGCGTGAGCAGCTCCACGGGCTACCTGTGGGGGCCGGACGACGGCCCGTACGAGGAGCAGGACCGCAAGGCCTGGCGGGCCAGGAAGTCCGCGGCCCGGCGGGAGTCGTCCTGGCTGGGCGTGCTGGCGTTCTTCGTGGCGCTGATGGCGGGCGCGGTCGGTACGGCGGCGTCCTGGCACGGGCACCCGCTCGGTACGGCCCTGGAGATCGGGCTGGCGTCCGCGCTGGCCGTCTTCGGCCTGGCCTTCGTCCTCAGTGCCTGGACCGGCCGGGCGAGGGGCGGTACGGCCTTCTGGGCCGTGCTGACGATCGCGCTGCTGGTGGGCGCCGCCGCCGTCCCCAAGAGCATGACCACGGACTGGGCGACGACGGACTGGCGGCCGGTGGCCGTCGCCGGCCTCCAGCCGCACTACGAACAGGGCAGCGGACACGGCCTGCTCGATCTGACCGCGCTGCCGCTCGGCGGGAAGACCGTCACGACCGAGCTGGAGGTCGGTGCGGGCCGGGCCGAGGTCCGGCTGCCGAGGAA
The DNA here is from genome assembly GCF_023701715.1 of Streptomyces sp. RKAG337. Classification (NCBI taxonomy): domain Bacteria; kingdom Bacillati; phylum Actinomycetota; class Actinomycetes; order Kitasatosporales; family Streptomycetaceae; genus Streptomyces; species Streptomyces sp. RKAG337. Next base: position 2,886,345 of record NZ_JAJOZA010000001.1, read on the forward strand.
CGCCACCGTGCGGCTCACCTACCAGATGGGCTTCGGCGAGATTCAGCTCCCGGGCAAGGTCAACCACGGGGTGCGCATCCAGTCGGACGAGCACAGCCAGGTGGTCTTCGGACCGGACGCGGGCGTCCCGTCGACCGGCACGATCGAACTCCACGTCGAGGTGGGCGCGGGACAACTGAGGGTGGTCCGGTGAAACGGCATGGATTCGAGCCCGCGTCCCTCGTGATGGGACTGGTACTGCTGGGCCTCGCGACGGTGTTCCTGCTGGACGCCGCCGGCGGCTGGGACCCGTCCCGGCCGCTGACGGTGGCCCTAGCGGCGGGCGGTCTGGCTTTCGCCGCGGTGACGTCGGTGATCAGCCGCCTGGTCCGACGGCGGGAGCGGCGTGCCGGCGGACCGGCGGCGTGAGGCGATGAGCCCGTCGGCGGACAGCAGCGGGGTCCCGGCGAGGACCAGCGGCAGCCAGGCCATCAGGTACACCAGGTCGTTGCCGTAGTAGTAGGGATCGGTGGCCCAGCTGACCGTCAGCCACAGGCTGAGCGAGATCGCGGCGCCGCCGAGCGCGGCGAGGCGGCCGAACAGGCCGATCAGGATGCCGATGCCGACGGCCAGCTCGCCGAAGGCGATGGCGTACCCGAAGGCGTGCGGCGCCTTGAGCGCGAGATCGACCATCGCCGGGATCGCGGCGCTGTCGCGCACCCCGTGCAGGGTGCCGACCAGCGATCCCGGCGCGGAATCGGTGAAGAACGCGGAGCCGGTGAGCTTGTCGAGCGACGCGTAGATGAAGGTCACGCCGAGGAAGATCCGCAGCGGCATCAGCGCATAGCGCGACGCGGCCTCCCGCCAGGTTCGGAGCATGATGTCCCGCCTCTCCCGCCGTACGCGTCCCCCCCAGGAATGGAAACGATTCTTCACGTACGGCTCTCTTATGGGGAGATACGTATACCGCTGGGATCCGACTCAGTTCCCGGCGAATCAGGCCATCGAGTCGTGGCTAGCCGAAGAGATCGGGCTCGCTGCGCGAGATCTGCTGGTAGAGCGGCTGATAGTTGATCCAGGCGACGAGATCGTTGCCCAGCTGGCCACGGGTGTGGACGGCGCTCTCGTGGTCGATCAGCACCGGCTTCCCGGCCGCCCGGGCGGTCAGCTGCACCTGGCAGGACCGCTCCATCGTGATGAACCACCACGCCGCCGCGTCGACCGAGTCGCCGACCGTCAGCAGCCCGTGGTTGCGCAGGATGACGGCCTTGTGCGGCCCGAGCGCCTCCGCGATCCGGCGGCCCTCCTCCTCGTCGACCACGACGCCCGTGTAGTCGTCGAACAGCGCGTGGTCCTCGTAGAACGCGCAGACGTCCTGGGTGATCGGGTCCAGCAGCTCACCGAGCGACGACAGCGCCCGCCCGTACGTCGAGTGGCTGTGCGCGGCGGCGATCACGTCGGGGCGCGCCTGGTGCACCTGCGCGTGGATCGCGAACGCCGCCTGATTGACGTGGAAGCGGCCCTCGACGACCTGGCCCGCGTGGTTGACCAGGATCAGATCGCTGACGGTGACGAGCTTGAAGCTCATCCCGAACGGATTGACCCAGAAATGGTCGGTGAACTCCGGGTCGCGCGCCGTGATGTGCCCGGCCACGCCCTCCTCGAACCCGAACCGCCCGAACAGCCGCAGCGCGGCCACCAGCCGCTCCTTGCGGTGCTGCCGCTCGTCGTCGGTGGTGGTGAACGTCTGCGGCAGCGCGAAGTGCAGCTGCTCGGTGGGTATCGGCTGCGGCGGCGTGCGCCCTTGTGCGGGCTGCGGGAGGAAGTCGGCCATGCAGCGGAAGCTACCGCGCGGTAAGCGAGAAGAACAGAGTGCGGAGCGAGTCCGGGAACGACGGCGCCGCCCCTCCCAGCAGGCAGGAGGGGCGGCGCGGCGACCGTGCGACGACACGGCCCGGGGCTCAGCGGGAGGTCACTCCCACTCGATGGTGCCCGGCGGCTTGCTCGTCACGTCGAGGACGACGCGGTTGACGTCGGCGACCTCGTTCGTGATGCGGGTGGAGATCTTGGCGAGGACGTCGTACGGCAGCCGCGACCAGTCGGCGGTCATGGCGTCCTCCGAGGAGACCGGGCGCAGCACGATCGGGTGACCGTAGGTGCGGCCGTCGCCCTGGACGCCGACCGAGCGGACGTCGGCGAGCAGGACCACCGGGCACTGCCAGATCTCCCGGTCGAGGCCGGCCGCGGTGAGCTCCTCGCGAGCGATGAAGTCCGCCTCGCGCAGCAGGTCCAGACGCTCCTTGGTGACCTCGCCGACGATCCGGATGCCGAGGCCGGGGCCGGGGAACGGCTGGCGCTGGACGATCTCCTCCGGCAGGCCCAGCTCCTGGCCGACCATCCGGACTTCGTCCTTGAAGAGCTGGCGCAGCGGCTCGATCAGCTCGAACTCGATGTCGTCGGGGAGCCCGCCCACGTTGTGGTGCGACTTGATGTTGGCGGTGCCGGTGCCGCCGCCGGACTCGACGACGTCCGGGTACAGGGTGCCCTGCACCAGGAAGGCGACGTCCTCGCCGGCCGCGCCCGCCTCGGCGACGAGCTCGGCCTGGGCCTGCTCGAAGACGCGGATGAACTCGCGGCCGATGATCTTCCGCTTGGTCTCCGGGTCGGTGACGCCGGCGAGCGCGGTCAGGAAGCGCTCCTCCGCGTCGACGACCTTCAGCTGCACGCCGGTGGCCGCGACGAAGTCCTTCTCGACCTGCTCGGACTCGCCCTTGCGCTGCAGCCCGTGGTCGACGTACACGCAGGTCAGCTGGGAGCCGATGGCCTTCTGCACGATGGCCGCGGCCACCGAGGAGTCCACACCGCCCGAGAGCCCGCAGATCGCGCGCTTGGTGCCGACCTGGGCGCGGATCGCCGCGACCTGCTCCTCGACGACGTTCGTGGTCGTCCAGTCCGGCGCGATGCCCGCGCCGCGGTACAGGAAGTGCTCCAGGATCTGCTGGCCGTGCGTGGAGTGCAGCACCTCGGGGTGGTACTGGACGCCGTACAGCTTGCGCGCGTCGTCCTCGAAGGCGGCGACCGGCACCACGTCGGTGGAGGCGGTGACGGCGAAGCCGGCGGGCGCCGCCGAGCACGCGTCGCCGTGCGACATCCACACGGACTGCTCGGTTGGGGTGCCCTCGAAGAGCGTCGAGCCGGGCTTGCTCACGGACAGCGCGGTGCGGCCGTACTCACGCGCACCGTTGTCGTCGACGGTGCCGCCGAGCGCCACCGCCATCAGCTGGAAGCCGTAGCACATGCCGAAGACCGGGACCCCGGCCTCGAAGATCGCCTTGTCGAGCGAGGGCGCGCCCTCGGCGTAGACCGACGACGGACCGCCGGAGAGGATGATCGCCTTCGGGTTCTTCGCGAGCATCTCGTCCACCGGCATGGTGCTGGGGACGATCTCGCTGTAGACCCGGGCCTCGCGGACGCGTCGGGCGATGAGCTGGGCGTACTGCGCTCCGAAGTCCACTACCAGGACGACGTCCGGGGTGTGGTCGGGGGCGGCTGGGGTCGCTGATGCCACGGGCGGCCTTCCGGCGTTATGTACGAGGGATCGGACCCTGATTCTACCGTTTCCACGAGGGCGCTCCCGTCTCACCATCCGGTCGGCGGCTGGCTACCCGGCGTGCCCGTCGCCATACTGGTCCGCATGTCCTCGAGCACGCACTCCGCGATCTTCGCGTTTACCTATGGCACCGGCTGGTCCGGCTGCCATGGTCGTGCTGCTTGAGCTACTGACAAGCGACTTCCCAGGCGCCCCGGACCTTTCGGTCCGGGGCGTCTGTCGTCTCCGGGTCCGGTCCGGCCCAGTCATCACAGGAGACCTCACGATGAGCACCCAGTCAGCAGCAGTCGCCACCGCCCCGGCCCCCGCCGAAACCGGAGCACGCACGGACGAGGCGGTGGCCCTCATCACGGGGGCGCGCGGCCGGATCGACGATCTCGACACCCGGATCATCGCGCTGGTCACGGAACGGATGGCCGTCTCGGCGGAGATCCAGCGGGCCCGCATCGGCTCGGGCGGCCGGCGGGTGAACCTGTCCCGCGAGATGGAGGTGCTGAACCACTTCAGCGATGAGCTGGGCCGGCCCGGGACGACCCTCGCGATGACCCTGCTGGAGCTGTGCCGCGGCCGCGTGTGACGTTTCTGCGGATCGCCCGTTCGGGCGGCATCACCCGTACGGCACGTGACCGGCCCGGGGGCGGCTTCGTTGGATGGGGTGTCCGTGCCAGCCAGGGGCGGTCGACCACAACCACGCGTGGACGAACAGGATGCCGCTCAGACGCAGCTGAGCGGGGTATCAATGCGGAGCGATGAGGCCTGCCCATTCGTGCGGCAGGCCGTGGGACCTCGCTCCGTGCTCCGTGACCGGGCAGCAGGGGACAGCTGCTCGGTCGCAACTCCAAAGAGGCGGTCGGCTCCCAGGACGCTGGGATCCGGCCGCTCTGCGAAACCCACCCTACTCATCCGCACCCCCGGAAACGCCCCTCCGACCCCCGATCGGAGTACGGCCTGTCCCGTCCCCATCGCCCGGCCACCCCTGCCGAAGCGGCATGACATACGTCACAGCGAAATCCCGGCAAGCGTGGGCAACTGCCAAAGTTTGCGCCGATCTGTCCGGTGCCGACCTCTCCCTCAGCGGTTCCGCGTTATCGAAATGGCACACCTCTCGGCTCTGACCTGGTCATACGATCAGCTCAGCCGTCCTGCGTGACCCCTCCCGCGGCGGCTTCTCCAGCTCTTTTTCAGACCCGAGAGGTCTCGCATGAAGCTCCGCCGCACTCTGGTGACCGTCGCCGCGACCGCTGTCATAGCGCCCGCCGCACTTCTCTCCGCCACCAGCGCCTTCGCCGACACCACGGTCCCCGGCGCTGACGCGTCCGCGACCGCATCGGCCACCCCGGACGCCACGGCCACGCCGACGGCGACCCCGACGGCCACCCCGACCGCGACCGCCACGGCCACCGCGACGGCCACCGCATCGGCCAAGCCGACCACCTCGGCCACGCCGAGCCCCTCCAACTCGCCGACGGTCCCGACGACCCCGGCCAAGTGCACGGACACCAGCGACGGGTCCTCCGATGACCTGCCGGTGGACAAGACGTTCACCACGACCCTCAGTGGCCTGCCCTCGAAGATCGTCGCGGGCAGCGGCTGGCACGGCCTCACCATCGACATCGCGAACAACTCCGCCAAGAGCTACAAGCGCGTCGACTTCGGCGCCTTCGCCGCCGCTGCCAGCGGCAAGGACTTCTCGGACACCTCCCGGCACCTGAAGCTGGAGTTCAAGAACCCCGGCACCGGTGTCTGGCAGAACGTCTCGCTCAACGACACGAACCCGGACTTCGGCGGCCTGGGCTGGACCGATGTCCGCGCCCACGAGAAGTTCAAGCTGAGCCTGCGCATCGCTGCCGACGCCTCGACCCCCGCGGGCTTCGGCTTCGTGATCGCCATCGGCGCCTACGCCGACGGCAAGGGCGACTGCGTCTTCTCCAGCGGTAAGAACTTCTACGAGTTCAACATCCTGAAGGCCCACACCAAGCCGGGCCACGTGCCGGACTCCAAGCCGCAGACCGGTGGCTCGAAGCCGCTTCCCGCGGTGAAGCCCGCCAACACCACCCAGGTGACCCCGGAGGGCCGCCTGGCCGCGACCGGTTCCTCCTCCGCCATGCCGCAGCTCGCCCTCGCGGGCGGCGCGGCCGTCGCGGTCGGCGTCGGCGCGATGTTCGTCGTGCGCCGCCGCAAGGCCGGCTCCACCGTCTGAACCGTTTGACCGGCTGAGTCCCGGAGCCGTGTGAAGGGCCGCACCCCGGTCGGGGTGCGGCCCTTCACGTGTCCGAGGGGGTCAGACCTGCTTCGGCGGGATCGGCGGCACGGGCAGCAGTGGCAGGCGCAGTGCGGCGAAGGCGTCCTCCGGGACGGCCGGGGTCCGCGGTTCCACCGCCGGCAGGCGTACGTAGGCCTCGCCCTGGGTGGGGCGGGTGTCCTCGTCGCCGTTGTTGGGCCAGAACGACATCGCCCGCTCGGCCTGGGCGGTGATCGTGAGCGACGGGTTCACCCCGAGGTTGGCGGAGACGGCGGCGCCGTCGACGACATGGATGCCCGGGTGCCCGTAGAGCCGGTGGTACGGGTCGATCACACCGTGCTCGGCGTCCTCGCCGATGGCGCAGCCGCCGAGGAAGTGGGCGGTCAGCGGCGTCCCCATGAGCTCGCCCACGTTGCTGCCCGCGAAGCCGTTGATCTCCTCGGCGATGAGCCGGGCGGCCTCGGCACCCTCGGGGATGTGCTCGGGGTTGGGCGCGCCGTGGCCCTGCTTGGCGGTGAGCAGTCCCTTGCCCAGGCCCTTGGGCTTGCGGTACGTGGTCAGCGAGTTGTCCAGCGACTGCATGACCAGGCCGATGATGGTGCGCTCCGACCAGCGGCGGTTGGACAGCGAGCGCAACGTGAGCATCGGGTGGCGCGCGCAGGCCGCGGCGAAGGCGAGCGCCTTGGGGGCGCGGGTGTCGTGCGGAATCTGGAGGATGGTGAGGGCGCCCATGGAGTTGGAGCCCTTGCCGTAGCGGACCGGCTCGATGTGGGTGTTGGCGTCGGGGTGGATCGAGGACGTGATCGCGACGCCCTTGGTGAAGTCGACCTTCGCCGCGCCGTGCGCCTTGCGGTAGCGGCGGTTGTCGGTCTGGGCGCCGACCAGCGCCTCGGAGTTGGTGCGGGTGAGTTCGCCGAGCCGGGCGGAGATGCCGGGGAGTTCGCCCGCGTCGCGCATGGTGTGCAGCAGCGTCTGGGTGCCGTACGTGCCGGCGGCGACGACGATCTGCCGGGCGCGCAGCACGCGCCGCTTGCCCTTGCGCTTCTTGTCGGTGGGCGCGGTCGCGACGCGGTAGCCGCCCGCGGGGTCCTCGGAGAGGCCGACGACGGTCGTCATGGGGTGGATGACGGCGCCGGCCTTCTCGGCAAGGTGCAGGTAGTTCTCGTTGAGGGTGTTCTTGGCGCCGTGCCGGCAGCCGGTCATGCACTCACCGCACTCGGTGCACGCGCGCCGCGACGGGCCGGCGCCGCCGAAGTACGGGTCCGCGACCTCGCCGCCGGGCTCGGCCTTCGCCTCGCCGCCGGCGTCCTGGCCGTCCCCGAAGAAGACGCCGACCGGCGCCATGTGGAACGTGTCGCCGACGCCCATCTTCTCGGCGGCGGCCTTCAGGTGCACGTCGGAGGGGGTGAGCGTGGGGTTGAGCCGGACGCCGAGCATGCGCTGGGCCTGGTCGTAGTACGGCTTGAGCTCCGCCTGCCAGTCGGTGATATGGCCCCACTGGCGGTCGTCGAAGAATGCCTGCGGCGGCACGTACAGCGTGTTGGCGTAGTTCAGCGATCCGCCGCCGACGCCCGCGCCGGCCAGCACGAGGACGTTGTTCAGCAGGTGGATGCGCTGGATGCCGTAGAGGCCGAGCGACGGCGCCCAGAGGAAGTTGCGGACGTCCCAGGAGTTCTTGGGCAGCGTCTCGCGCGTGAAGCGGCGCCCGGCTTCGAGGACGCCGACGCGGTAGCCCTTCTCCGTGAGGCGCAGCGCGGACACCGAGCCCCCGAAGCCGGAGCCGATGACGATGACGTCGTAGTCGTAGCCGGGCAGGTCACGCGACACAGGTTCCTCCGTAGCGGATGTTGCCTTCGAACTGCCTTCACAAGCGCCGCCCTCTGCGGGATCAGCGCAGCCGGAACACCTTCATCGCGCGCAGTGAACGGCTCATGAAGGCGGCGTACTTCTCGTCGTCCATGCCCATCGACGGCGCCATCGGCAGCAGCCGCTGCGTCGCGACGGTCTGTGCCTCGGTGAACTTGAGGATGCCCTCGGAGCCGTGCCGGCGGCCGAGTCCGGAGTCCTTCATGCCGCCCATCGGGGCCTGGACGCTGCCGTACGCGGGGGCGTAGCCCTCGTTGACGTTGACGGTCCCGGAGCGCAGCCGGGCGCCGATGCGGCCGCCGCGGCGGGTGTCCTTGGTCCAGACGGACGAGTTGAGGCCGTACGGGGTGGCGTTGGCGCGCTCGACGGCCTCGTCCTCGTCGCGGAACCGGTAGACGGAGACGACCGGGCCGAAGGTCTCCTCGGTGCAGACCGACATCGGCGACTCGACCCCGTCCAGGATCGTCGGCTCGTAGACGTAGGGGCCGATGTCCGGGCGGGCCTGGCCGCCGGTCAGGACGGTGGCGCCCTTGGAGCGGGCCTCGTCGACGTGCCGGCTGACGGTCTCCAGCTGGCGCTCGCCGGCCAGCGATCCCATGCCGGCGCCGAAGGCGAGGGCGGTGCCGAGCTTGAGCGCCCTGGTGCGGGCGGTGAACTTCTCCAGGAAGGCGTCGGCGACGGACTCGTCGACGAAGAGCCGCTCGATGGAGACGCAGAGCTGACCGGCGGAGGCGAAGCAGGCGCGGACGGCGCCTTCCGCGGCCTTGTCGAGGTCGGCGTCGCGCAGCACCAGCATGGCGTTCTTGCCGCCGAGTTCGAGGGAGACGCCGATCAGCCGGGCGGCGGCGCGCTGGGCGACCTCGCGGCCGGTGCGGGTGGAGCCGGTGAAGGAGACGTAGTCGGCGTGCTCGACGAGCGCCGGGCCGATGACCGGGCCGTCGCCGATCACGATCTGCCACACGTCGGCGGGCAGCCCGGCCTCGATGAGCTGCTCGCGCGCCCACAGCGCGGTGAGCGCGGTCTCGGTGTCGGGCTTCATGACGACGGCGTTGCCCGCGGCGAAGGCGGGGAGCGCGTCACCGACCGACAGCTCGAACGGGTAGTTCCAGGGCGCGATCTGTCCGACGACGCCGCGCGGCTGGCGCAGCTCGACCACCTTGGTCAGGATGGGAACGGCACCGCCGTGGCCCTTGGGCTTGAGGTACGCGGGGGCCCGGCGCCCGTAGTGGCGGGCGGCCATGACGACGGCCTGGACCTCTTCGTGGGCGTGCAGCCGGGCCTTGCCGGTCTCCAGCTGGATGAGGTCGAGGACCTCGCTCTGCCGGCTGAGCACCAGGTCGTGGAAGCGCAGCAGCACGGCGGCGCGCTGCCGTACCGGCGTGGCGGCCCAGGCGTGCTGGGCGGCGCGGGCCCGCTCGAAGGCGGTGCCGACCTCGTCAGGAGTGGCCTCCGGGAGGTCGGCGAGCTTCTCGCCGGTGAGCGGGGTGTGGTTGCTGGTGCGGCCGCTGCCGATGACGCCCCGCGTGAGCCGCGCGACGAGGTCGGGGGTGACGACGTCCTGGGCTCCTCTGGCGGTGGTGGGTGCCGCCGGGTTGCCGTCGGTGGGGCGCGTGGTGCCGAGCGAGTCCGTCATATCGGCGAGATTACGGCTGATGGGCGCCTCTGGGTACCCATCAGTAGCTACTTTTCACCTGACGAGCACAATTAAGCCAGCAATCGCTGGCGCGATCTTGATTTCCGCAGCTCAGAGCATGCCCCGCCCGGTCAGCGCGGTGTGAACGTGTTCCGCGCCGTGTCGAAGGTCTGACGTCCCTGCTCCGACTTCTCCACCGGCGACGAGACCCAGATGTCGTACTGCCGGCCGTTCTCCGTCCAGCACAGGTCGAACGTCCGGCGCGCGCCGCCGCCCGGATAGCCGTCCCAGGTGAACTCCCAGAGCGCGGCGGGCCCGCCGTCCTTCGTCGTCCCGGTGACGAACCCGTCCCGGTACCCCTTGTACGCGCCGGCGCCCGCGCGGTGCTGCGCGGTCATCACCGCCATCGGGCCGTTCGGGTCCGGCTTCTCGTTGCGGACGCCGAACCGGAACTCCTTGCCGGGCGAGTAGTAGTAGATCCGCGGCGGATCGACCGACCGGTCGTAACCGGTGGGGAGCACGACGGAGAAGCCCGACGTGTCGGTGACGGTACGGAACCCGGCCGGGACCGGGGTGGGGCTCGGTCTGACGGACGGCGTGGTGTGCGTGGCCGACGGCGGCTGCGATGAGGGCTTCGTCGCGGTGTTCGCGCTGCCGTCGGCACCGTTCATCGTCAGTACGGCGGCCGCCACCCCACCCCCGACGACCAGTGCGAGCAGCGCGCCCGCCAGTACTCCCCTGCGGGACTTCCGGCTCTTGGAGGACCCGGGGAAGGCGGCGGGGAACGGTGAAGGGGTCAGCGGCGGGGTCGGGTCCTGGGCCGGTTCCAGGACCGGATCCGGCGGGACCACGGTGTCCTGGGTGACGGTCGGGACGTGTCCCGTCTCCGTCGCCTCGCCGGTCTCGGCGTACGTGCGCAGCCACAGCTCCGCCGCCGGCGCTCCCATCCGGCGGCCGGTGTCACGTTCGAGCAGCGCGCTGACGACCGGCAGCAGCGGGCCCGCGCTCGCGGGCGGGCGGATCTCGTCGTAGACGACGGCGTGCAGCACCCCGCCGATCGAATCGCGGCGGAACGGCGAGTGCCCGTCGACGGACGCGCACAGCAGCACACCCACCGACCACAGATCGGACTCCGGCCCCGCCACCGCCCCGGACATCCGCTCCGGCGAGGTGTACTCGGGCGAACCGACGAACACCCCGGTCTCGGTCAGTGTCGTCGTTCCCGACACCCGCGCGATCCCGAAGTCGGTGAGCACGACCCGCCCGGTCTCCCGCTCGATCAGGACGTTCGCCGGCTTGATGTCCCGGTGCAGCACCCCGCGCTCGTGCGCGGCGTGCAGCGCACCCGCCACCGCGGCGCCGATCCTGGCCGCCTCGCGCGGCCCCACCGGGCCGTCCTTGGCGAGCACGTCCGACAGCGAGCGGCCGTCGATCAGCTCCATCACGATCCACGGCCGGCCGTCCTGCTCGACCACGTCGTGCAGGACGACGACATGCGGGTGCCGGATCTGCGCCACACTCCGGGCCTCACGCAGCGCGCGGTCCCGGTACAGCTGCTGCTCGGCCTCGGACAGGTCCTCGTTGAAGTGCAGCTCCTTGACCGCGACCTGCCGGTCCAGCAACTCGTCGGTCGCCCGCCACACGGTGCCCATACCGCCGCGGCCCAGCCGCCCGGTGATCCGGTAACGGCCGGCGATCGGCCCGGGCATCCGCGGGGCCGAGGGCGCGGCGTATCCCCCGTCGTTCGCCATGCGCCCATCATGCCGCACGCCTCCCGGCGCCTGCGGTTGGGCCGCCCGGCGGTCAGTCCGCCGGACGGTAGGTCTCGGCCGCCTTGTCGAAGATGCGCTGGACGTCGGCCCGTTGATCGTCCGGACCGATCACCAGGACCAGGTGGTACTTGCCGTCCTGGAGCACCGCGAGATTGCGGGCGTAGACCTGGTGGCCGTTGCCGTCCCGCCAGCTGTACTCGCCCTCCGCCGCGGGCGATCCGCCCACGTCGAGCGTCCGCAGCGCGCCGGCCGAGGCCCACTGCGAGGCGCGGAACGGCGCCAGCTCGGGTTCGTTGGACTGGTACGCCATCGGGTCAGTGCCCGCGTCGGACGCCGCGTCGCGGCCGGGGACGACGATCAGCTGGAAGTCCCCGCCGGTGTACCGGACCTGGTCCTGGGCGTTCTTGCCCTGCCGCTGCCAGCCGGTGTGCACGGCGACCGTGAAGCCCGTGTCGTCCGTGCGCAGCGCGAAGTCGCCGCCGAGATCGGTGGCCGGCGGTGCGCTCGTCGCCGGGGGCCGGGTGGTGGGCGGCGGCTTCGCGGACGTCGGGGCGGTGGTCGGCGCCTTGCCGCTGGTCTTGTCGTCCGAGCCGGAGCCCGGCATCTGCGCCGGGACCGTCCGGGTCGTCGAACCTGCCTGGCTGCCGTCGTCGGTGGTGTTGCGCGGCATCATCACCAGCGCGTACACCACCACCGCGACCAGCAGGAGCAGCACGAGGATGAGCAGGCGGGCGCCCAGACTGCGCGGCGCCCGTTCCCTCGGCGCCTTCTGCTGCGGCCCGTTCGTCCGGGTCGACTGCGCCTGGTTCACCTGCCGGGCCGACCGCTCCTGCTTCGCCCGCGCATGGCGCCGGTGGGTCGTCCCGGAGAGCCCCTCGGCGGAGGCGGCGGCCGCCGCGGCCGCCGCGGACCTGCGGCGGCGGACCAGCTCGCCCCTGCGCCGGACGATCGGCAGCTTGCGGGGATCCGTCGGGACCGGCACCGTCCGCAGCCCCAGGTCGGGCTCGGGCGCGGACCGGATCAAGGAGCGCAGCCAGCCCTCCAGTTCGTCGAAGTCCGGGCGCTCCTCGGGGTCGGGGCGCAGCAGCGACTCGACGATGGGCCGCAGCGGTCCGCTCTCCTCGGCGAAGGCGGGCGGTTCCGCGCAGACCAGCTGGACGAGCTCCGGGGTGCTCTCCTCGGGAAACGGCGGGTGGCCCTGGACGCTGCGGAAGAGCAGCGAGCCCAGCGCCCACAGGTCGGCCGCGGGGCCGACGGGCGGCGCCAGCTGCCAGTTCTCATGGACGGGGGTGGCCTGTTCCGGCGCCCAGCGCTCGGTGACCGGGCCGACGACGGTGATGCGGGCCTGCCGGGCCCGCTCCTGCTCCAGCGCGGAGTCGGGTCCGCCCCAGCCGGCGCCGTTCCCTCCGGCCATCACCTCGGCCGGGACCGGGTCGTAGCCGCAGAGCGCCTCCTGCGCGGCACCGGCCGCCAGGCCGGACAGCATGGCGCGGCCGTCGTCGCAGACCAGGACGGTGCTGGCGGTGACGTTGCGGTGGGTCCAGCCGTAGGCGTGCAGGACGCGCAGCGCGACGAGCACGTCCGAGGCGACCTCGGCGGCGCGGTAGTGGCCGAGCCGCTTGTCGACGAGTAACGACGCGAGCGGCCGGGCGTTGACCAGCTCGCTGGCGATCCACAGGCTGCCGTCCTCGACGAAGATGTCGAAGACCTGCACCAGGCGCGGGTGATCGGGTATCGCGGCGGCGGCCCGCGCGGCGTCCAGCGCGCGCTGCGCGCTGTCGCTCGTACGGTCCTGGCCGTGGCCCGGCTGGTCACCGTACTGCCCCGGGCTCATCAGTTCCGCGCTGACGATCTCCGGCAGCAGTACCTGGCGGACCAGGACCTCCTGGCCGCTGTACGTGTCGAAGGCGCGCGTTTCGACCAGTTCGTACTCGTCCGCGGGTGGCCGGGGCAGGCGGTAGCGGTCGGCGAGTACGCGACCCGCGTATTCGTCCACGACGCCTCCCCAAAAGCGTCAGATCCGGTCCGGTCCGGATGCAATCTGGCTGCGGACAGTCCGCGAGCTTTCACGATACGTGCCGGAGGCATGCCTCGTGACCCGCTCTGCGCAGATCAGTTGGCCGGCTTGAAGGTGGCGAAGAACGTCTGGCGCATCTGCGCGATGGCGGGCGTGTCCCACTGGTCGGCGGGCGCGGAGAACATGATGGCGAAACCCTGGTGGTCGTTGACGACGAACCCGCGGTTCTGGACGCGACCCTTGATGCCGCCCTTCTCGGTCCGCTCGAAGATCCAGTCGGCGGCGGTGGGGTAGCCGTTGAAGGCGACGTTGGCGATCGACAGCCGGTGGTAGCCGCTACTCGCGGAAGCCACCGAGCCTTCGTTCGCGAACCAGGCGGCCGCCGCGTTCTTGCCCGGCTCGTCGGTGAAGTCGATCTGCACACGCGGGAAGCCGCCGTCGGCGCTGAATATGAAGCTGTCGGCCCCCGCGCTGCCGGTCTTCTTCCAACCCGCCGGCAGCGCGATGGAGAAGTGCCCCGCCGTCACGACGTTGAAGCCGGGCGGCACCTTGTTGTCCGTGCCCGCCGGCGGGTTCGCGGCGCCACCCGTGCCCGCGGTGGTGCCCGCGGTCGTGCCGGCGGTGGTGCCCGCGCTCGTCCCCGCGCCCGGGTTCGTCGACGGCTGCTGTCCGTTGCCGCCGGGGGTCCCCTTCGGGGTGCCCGGCGTCTTGCCGTCGCCCACCTTGCCCGGGGCGGAGGACGCGGAACCCGGCTTGGAGTCGGGCGCGTTGTCGCCGTCCCCGCCGCTGGCCAGCGCGAAGCCGATCGCGGTGCCGAGGACGGCGAGGGCGACGGCGACGAGGGCGATGATCAGCACCCGGCGCGGTACGACGTCGGTGATCGGCGCGCGCGGCGCCTTCGGCTTGGTGTCGGGCTCCCCCGGCTCCGCCGCCGGTCTCGGCTTCGTGGCCTTCGCCGCCTTGGCGGCGGTGGCGGAGCCGGCGGCCGCGGCGGCGCCGCGCACCGAGCGCAGCGCGTTGCGGACCCTGGCCTGGTCGGCGGCGGCCTTGCGGGCGGCGGGCGGTGCGTCGGTCGGGGTGGGCTGCGGGTCAGGCGGCAGCGCGACGACGCGCGTCGCGGAGTTCCCCAGGTCCTCGGACGCCGGAGCGACCGGATGCTGCGGCGCGTTGGCGACGCGGGTGAGCAGGGTGCGGACGCCCGCGTCGTCCAGGCGCTCCGCCGGGTCCTTGATGAGCAGGCCGTGGATGGCGTCGGCGAGCGCGCCCGCGTTCTCCATCGGGCCGACCGGCTCGGTCATGACGGCGGTCAGGGTGGCGATGGCCGAGCCCTTGTCGTAGGGCGGGCGGCCCTCGACCGATGCGTACAGCAGGGCGCCGAGCGACCACAGGTCCGCCGGCGGGCCCGGCTTCTGGCCGCGGGCGCGCTCCGGCGAGATGTACGAGGGGGCGCCGACGAGCATGCCGGTCGAGGTGACGGAGGGGTCGCCGTCGATCTGCGCGATGCCGAAGTCGCTGAGCACGACGCGGCCGTCGTCGGCGATGAGGACGTTGGACGGCTTGACGTCGCGGTGGAGGATGCCCTCCTTGTGCGCGGCCTTCAGCACGTCGAGCACCACCAGGGCCACCTCGGCGGCGCGCTTGGGCGTCAGCGGGCCGTCCTCACGGATGGCGTCGGACAGCGAGCGGCCCTCGACCAGTTCCATGACGATCCACGGCCGGTCGTCCTCCTCGACGACATCGAACACGGTGACCGCGCCGGTGCCGCGGATCCGCGCGGTGGCCTTCGCCTCGCGCAGGGTCCGGGTGATCAGCCGGCGCTTCTCGTCCTCGTCGACATTTCCGGGGAAGCGCAACTCCTTGACGGCGACGGTCCGGCCGAGGGTTTCGTCCTCCGCGCGCCAGACCGTTCCCATGCCGCCCTTGCCGAGGACCTCGCCGAGCCGGTACCGGTCGGCGAGGAGACGTCCGTCGGTGCCTTGCGCCTGGCCCATGAATTCCCCTGCGGTCACTGGTGATGTGGGTCCCATCATCGCCGACCGGAGGCCCCGGAAGCGAACCCGGCTTACTGCGCGGACGGCCGGAAACCGGCCACGGCGTTGTCGAACACCGGCTTGTACTCGTCCCATTGGGACTTGGGAGCGGAAAGGTAGATGGCGTACTCGCGTTCGCCTTCCTTGCCGAATCCCAGATCTATGGCCCGATAGTCGCGTTTACTGCCTTTGAACGTGAACTGCCAGATGGCGGCGTTCTGTCCGAATACGGTCGTCGGCTGCATGCGCTCCTGGTGGTAGCCGGCCAGGGTGTCGCGCACCTTGGTCTCCAGGGACTTGAAGTGCGCGAGGTGGTCGGGTCCCGCGTAGTCCAGGACGCTGAACTTGAGGCCCACGAGCCCGGTGGGATCGATGTAGTTGACCTCACCGTCCGCCACCGTGCGCCGCCAGCCCTTCGGCACCGGCACGGCGAAGCCCTTGGCGGCCTCGGTGACGAGCCGGTAGTTCTTCGGGAGCGGCGGCGGCTCCGCGGTCGTGGACGGCGAGGGGCTGGGCGTCGTGGTATCCGGCGGCGGGGTGTGCGTCTTGGACGCGGTGGGGCCGCCGCCGTCGTCCCGGAAGTACGCGAAGGCCGCGGTCCCGCCGCCCGCGACGGCGGCCGCGGTGAGCACCGCGACGACCCACCGGCCCCGGCGCCGCGGCCGGGGTGCTGCGGCCGGCGTGCCACCGGGAGGAGTCGTGGAGGCGTCGGGGACCGGCTCGGCGCCGTGGCCGACCGTCACCTGGGCGGTCGCGCGGGCGGGTTCGGCCGGCCGGCCCGATCCGGACCCGGCGGGCGTGACGGTGGTCGACGCGGTGCCGCCGCGCTCGAAGCGCGTGGTGTCCGTATCG
The DNA here is from genome assembly GCF_023701715.1 of Streptomyces sp. RKAG337. Taxonomy (NCBI): domain Bacteria; kingdom Bacillati; phylum Actinomycetota; class Actinomycetes; order Kitasatosporales; family Streptomycetaceae; genus Streptomyces; species Streptomyces sp. RKAG337. The sequence continues at coordinate 2,902,346 of NZ_JAJOZA010000001.1, forward strand.
GCGGCCGGCAGCCGCAGCAGCCGTTCGGCCTCCTCCGCCGACATCCGCTCGCGCGGATCCTTGGCGAGCAGCCCGGCGATGACGTGTTCCAGCGGCCCGGCGTTGGCGGCGGGCAGCACCGGGTCCTCGGAGATGGCGTACGCGGTCTCGATCGCGGTGTCCCGGCGGAACGGCGAGTTCCCCTCCACCGCCTGATAGAGCGTCGCGCCCAGCGCCCACAGGTCGGCCTCCGGGCCGGGCGACTGGCCCTTGATGCGTTCCGGCGAGAGGAAGTCGATGGAGCCGATCAGCTCGCCGGTGCGGGTGAGCGTCGAGGTGCCGGACGCCTGGGCGATGCCGAAGTCGGTCAGCACCACGCGGCCGTCCCCGCCGAGCAGGACGTTGCCCGGCTTCACGTCGCGGTGCAGCACCCCGGCGCGGTGCGCGGCCCGCAGCGCGGCGACCATGCCGCGGCCGATCCGCGCGGCCTCCACGGGCGCCAGCGCGCCGTGCTTCTTCAGCGCTTCGCCCAGCGTCATGGACGGCACGTACTCCATGACGATGGACGGCAGGCCCTCGTCGTCCACCACGTCGTGCACGACGATGACGTTCGGGTGGCTGATCCGGGCGGCGGCACGGGCCTCCCGGCGGGTGCGCTCGAAGATGGTGGCCAGTTCGTCCTCGTGCAGATGGGGCTGCGGGGGGTGCAGCTTCTTCACCGCGACCTGGCGGCCGAGCAGTTCGTCCTCCGCGCGCCAGACCGTGCCCATGCCCCCGCGGCCTATCCGCTCCACCAGCCGGTACCGGCCGGCCACGAGTCGCCCCGCCTCCGCGTGATCAGACACCATGCGCCCCTCTGCTCCCCCGTCGGTCCCTAGAGAGGCACGATATCCGGCGCGCCCAGCCGTGCCGCGTCCGCGGTCGTGTCGTCGGGCTGGCGCTGCGACTCGCGCTCCGCCTCGACGCGCTTCTGGTAGTGCTCGACCTCCTTCTCGATCTGCCCCTTGTCCCAGCCCAGGACGGGCGCCATGAGCTCGGCCGCCTCACGGGCGCTGAGGGTGCCGCGGTCGAACGTCTCGATCGAGATACGGGTTCTGCGGGTCAGCACGTCGTCGAGGTGCCGGGCGCTCTCGTGCGACGCCGCGTACACGATCTCGGCCCGCAGATAGTCCTCGGCGGCGGGCAGCGCGTCCCCCAGCGACGGATCCTCCACGATGAGCTGCAGGACCTCCTCGGCGAGCGCGCCGTACCGGTTGAGCAGGTGCTCGATCCGGGCGACGTGCAGCCCCGTGCGGGCGGCGAGGCGGGCCCGGGCGTTCCACAGCGCGTGGTAGCCCTCGGCGCCGACCAGCGGCACCTCCTCGGTGATGCACTCCGCGACCTTGTGGTCCAGCCCGTGGACGGCCTCGTCCACCGCGTCCTTCGCCATCACCCGGTACGTCGTGTACTTGCCGCCCGCGACGACGACCAGCCCCGGCAGCGGGTGCGCCACGGTGTGCTCGCGCGAGAGCTTGCTCGTCGCGTCCGACTCACCGGCCAGCAGCGGCCGCAGCCCGGCATACACGCCCTGCACGTCGTCCCTGGTCAGCGGGACGGAGAGCACCGAGTTGACGTGTTCGAGCAGATAGTCGATATCGGCGCTGGACGCGGCCGGGTGCGCCTTGTCGAGGTCCCAGTCGGTGTCGGTGGTGCCCACGATCCAGTGCCGTCCCCACGGGATCACGAAGAGCACGCTCTTCTCGGTCCGCAGGATCAGCCCGGACGACGAGTGGATCCGGTCCTTCGGCACGACCAGGTGGATCCCCTTGGACGCCCTGACGTGGAACTGTCCGCGTTCGCCGATCAGCGCCTGGGTGTCGTCCGTCCACACCCCGGTCGCGTTCACGACCTGCTTCGCCCGGACCTGGTACTCGCCGCCGCCCTCCACGTCCTGCACCCGGGCGCCGACCACGCGTTCGCCCTCCCGCAGGAAGCCGACCACCCGCGCCCGGTTGGCGACCTGGGCGCCGTACGCCGAGGCGGTCCTGACCAGCGTCGTGACGTAGCGCGCGTCGTCCATCTGGGCGTCGTAGTACTGCAACGCGCCGACCAGGGCGTCCTTCTTGAGGGCGGGGGCGACCCGCAGCGCGTGCTTACGCGTCAGATGGCGGTGCACGGGCAGCCCGCGGCCGTGCCCGGACGAGAACGACATGGCGTCGTACAGGGCGACGCCTGAGCCGGCGTAGAACCGCTCCCAGCCCTTGTGCTGCAGCGGGTACAGGAACGGCACCGGCTTCACCAGGTGCGGGGCGAGCCGCTCCAGCAGCAGGCCGCGCTCCTTGAGCGCCTCGCGCACCAGGGCGAAGTCGAGCATCTCCAGATAGCGCAGACCGCCGTGGATCAGCTTGCTGGAGCGGCTGGAGGTGCCGGACGCCCAGTCCCGCGCCTCGACCAGGCCGGTCGACAGCCCGCGGGTCGCCGCGTCGAGCGCCGTACCGGCTCCCACGACGCCGCCGCCCACGACCAGGATGTCGAGCTCCTCGTCCGCCATCCGGGCGAGTGCCGCCTCGCGCTCGGCCGGGCCCAGTGTTGTCGTCCGCATTCGTGCCTCCTGTTGTGGAGCAGGTGCGTGCGCCCCGTCACTCGATAGTGACCGCCACAGGGGCCGACAGCCACCTTTGCAGACCCGGACACCCCCGGACCGGCGCCGGATCCGTGGACGAGTACCCCGGAGTTCCGGCGCGCCGTGCGGTCATATCAGCCTTATGTCTGGTTAGCCTGTTTTGAAGCCATTCGTGGCTGCTAGGGAGAGGACTGACCCCCATGCCCGCAGACCTCGCCGTCATCGGACTCGGCCGCGCCGGGATCCTCCTCGCCCAAGCGGCCGCCGCCGCCGGAATCGGCGTCATCGGATACGACGCCGACGAGAACACCGCCGCCGACATCAACGCCGGCCGCGTACCGGCCGGCTTCCTCGCCGCCGCCGACATCCGCCGGATGCTCGCCACCGGATTCCGCGCCACCTCCGACCCCTCCGTGCTCGGCCGGGTCAGAACCGCCGTGATCTGCGCCCCGACCCCGCTCGGCGCCGACCGCGCCCTCGACCTCAGCGCCGTGGCGGCCGCCGCACGGGCGCTCGCCACGCATCTGCGGGCGCACACCACCGTGGTGCTCGAATCCACCGCCTACCCCGGCACCACCGAGGAATTCCTCCTCCCGATCCTGGAGGAGTCCGGCCTGCGGGCCGGCCGCGACTTCCATCTCGCCTACTCCCCCAGCCGCGTCGACCCCGGCAGCCGCGACCACCACATCCCCAACACCCCCAAGGTCATCGGCGGTTACACCTCCGCCTGCACCGAGGCCGCCGCCGCGTTCTACGGACGCTTCGTCGAACGCGTCGTCCGCGCCCGCGGACTGCGCGAGGCCGAGACCGTCAAGCTGCTGGAGACCAACTACCGGCACGTCAACATCGCCTTCGCCAACGAGATGGCGGTCTTCTGCCACGACGTCGGCGTCGACCTGTGGGACGTCATCCGCTGCGCCGAGACCAAACCGTTCGGCTTCCAGGCCTTCCGGCCCGGCCCCGGCGTCGGCGGACCGGGCGTCGCCCTCGACCCCAACTACGTCGCCACCCGGGCCCGCACCCCCGGCTACCCGCTGCGCATCGTCGAGCTGGCCCAGGAGGTCAACGGACGCATGCCGCGCTACGTCGTCCAGCGCGCGGCCGCCCTGCTCAACGAGCACGGCAAGTCACTGCGCGGCGCCCGAGTCCTGCTCCTCGGCGTCACGTACAAGGCCGACCTGGCCGACCAGGAGAACGCCCCCGCCCGCGAGATCGGCTCCCGCCTGATCGAACTGGGCGCCCAGATCTGCTACCACGACCCGTACGTTCCGGAATGGCGCGTCCTGGACCGGCCCATCCCCCGCGCCGACTCCCTCTGGGAAGCCGCCGCCGACGCCGATCTGACGCTCCTGCTGCAGCACCACCGCACCTACGATCTCCAAGGCCTCGCCGTCAAGGCCCAGTTGCTCCTCGACACCCGCGGCGCCACCCCGGTGGGAGCCGCGGCCCGCTTGTAGCGGACCGGTAGCGGTCACGTAACGGCCCGCTGAAACGTCTTGTCGCACTGTCATATCCGGCTGCTAGCCTTCGGGGCCGTCGTTCGCACGCCACTTCTGTGCGATGCAGACCTTCCAACCCCGGGGGACCCCACCATGAGCCAGTCGTACCCACCGCCGCAGCCGCCGCAGGGCGGCAACCCCTACGGCCAGCAGCCGCCGCAGTACGGCGTCCCGCCGCAGGGTGGCAACCCGTTCGGCCAGCAGCCGCAGCAGCCGGGCGGCTTCGGCGGCGGCTACCCGCCCCCGGCCCCGCTGCCCCCGGCCCGCAACAACGCGGGCCTCGGCATCCTGGCCGGTGTCGTCGTCATGCTGGCCGCAGCCGCCGCGTACGGGGGGATCATCCGGCTGACCGAACACGAGATCGGCTACGCCGCGGTGGGTGTCGGCGCGCTCATCGGGCTCGTGGTCGGCAAGGTGGGCGGCCGCAACGCGGCACTGCCCGTGTTCGCCGCCGTGCTCGCACTGGCCGGCATCTTCCTCGGCCAGTACTTCGGCGAGGCGCTGATGGTCTCGAAGCTGGCCGGTGTGCCGGTGACGGAGGTCATCTCGGATCACGCGAAGTTCGTCTTCGACGCGTGGAAAGAGGACGGCGGTGTGCTGAGCGTGCTCTTCTTCGCCTTCGGCGCCGTCACCGCGTTCGGCGGAGCCAAGCGCGTAGCGGGCTGACACAGCCCGCGGACAGCAGGTGTGACGCAAGGGGCCCCGGCCCCCGACCGCGCCACCGACGTGAAGGGGCCCGGACCGCAGCATCGCGGTCCGGGCCCCTTCAACGTCAGAGCGTCAGAAGGTCAACGCCGGTGCGCAGGCGAGACCGTCACCTCGACCCGCTGGAACTCCTTCAGGTCCGAGTACCCCGTCGTCGCCATCGAACGGCGCAGCGCCCCGAAGAAGTTCATCGAGCCGTTCGGCGCGTGCGACGGGCCGAGCAGGATCTCCTCGGTGGTGCCGGCCGTGCCCAGGTTCATGCGCTTGCCGCGCGGCAGCTCCGGGTTGACCGCCTCCATGCCCCAGTGGAAGCCGCGGCCCGGCGCGTCCGTGGCGCGGGCCAGCGGGGAGCCCATCATCACGGCGTCGGCGCCGCAGGCGACCGCCTTCGGCAGGTCGCCGCTGGAGCCGAAGCCACCGTCCGCGATGACGTGCACGTACCGGCCGCCGGACTCGTCCATGTAGTCGCGGCGGGCGGCCGCGACGTCGGCGACCGCGGTCGCCATCGGCACCTGGATGCCGAGCACGGCGCGCGTGGTGTGCGCGGCGCCGCCGCCGAAGCCGACCAGCACACCGGCGGCGCCGGTCCGCATCAGGTGCAGCGCCGCGGTGTACGTGGCGCAGCCGCCGACGATGACCGGCACGTCCAGCTCGTAGATGAACTGCTTCAGGTTGAGCGGCTCGTGCGAGCCCGAGACATGCTCGGCCGACACGGTGGTGCCGCGGATCACGAAGATGTCCACGCCCGCGTCCACGACGGCCTTGGAGAACTGCGCGGTGCGCTGCGGGGAGAGCGCGGCGGCGGTCACGACACCGGCGTCCCGCACCTCCTTGATGCGCTGCCCGATCAGCTCTTCCTTGATCGGCGCCGAGTAGATCTCCTGGAGGCGGGCGGTCGCGGCCGTCTCGTCCAGTTCGGCGATCTCCGCGAGCAGCGGCTCCGGGTCCTCGTACCGGGTCCACAGACCCTCGAGGTTGAGCACGCCCAGGCCGCCCAGGTTTCCGATGCGGATCGCGGTCTCGGGCGAGACCACGGAGTCCATCGGGGCGGCGAGGAAGGGGAGCTCGAAGCGGTAGGCGTCGATCTGCCAGGCGATCGAGACCTCCTTCGGGTCCCGGGTGCGGCGGCTGGGGACGACGGCGATGTCGTCGAATGCGTACGCCCTGCGGCCGCGCTTGCCCCGCCCGATCTCGATCTCAGTCACTGTTGGCCCTTCTTCGCTGGTCTACCCGCCCAGTATCCCCGAGCGGGCAAGCGGAAGCCCGCAGACCATCGGTCTGCGGGCTTCCGCTGACGTTCTTCCGCTGGTCAGCGCAGGTCAGCGCCCGTGATAGTTCGGCGCCTCGACGGTCATCTGGATGTCGTGCGGGTGGCTCTCCTTGAGGCCGGCGGAGGTGATCCGCACGAAGCGGCCCTTCGTCGCCATCTCGTCGATGCTGGCGGCGCCGACGTAGCCCATGGTCTGGCGCAGGCCGCCGACCAGCTGGTGCAGCACCGCGGAGAGCGGGCCGCGGTACGGGACCTGGCCCTCGATGCCCTCGGGGACGAGCTTGTCGTCGGAGGAGACCTCGGCCTGGAAGTAGCGGTCCTTGGAGTAGGACAAGCCCTGGCCGCGGGACTGCATCGCGCCGAGCGAACCCATGCCGCGGTACGACTTGAACTGCTTGCCGTTGATGAAGAGCAGCTCGCCGGGGCTCTCCTCGCAGCCGGCCAGCAGGCTGCCGAGCATCACGGTGTCGGCGCCGGCCGCGAGGGCCTTGCCGATGTCGCCGGAGTACTGCAGGCCGCCGTCGCCGATGACCGGGACGCCCGCGGCCTGGCAGGCCACCGCCGCCTCGTAGATCGCGGTGACCTGGGGGACGCCGATGCCGGCGACCACGCGGGTGGTGCAGATGGAGCCGGGGCCGACGCCGACCTTGACGCCGTCGGCGCCCGCGTCGATCAGGGCCTGGGCGCCGTCACGGGTGGCGATGTTGCCGCCGATGACATCCACCGGGACACTCGACTTGATCTTGGAGATCCAGCTCAGCGCGTTGCTGTTGTGACCGTGCGAGGTGTCCACGATCAGGAAGTCCACACCGGCCGCGACCAGACCCTGGGCGCGCTCCAGCGCCTCGGGGCTGGCGCCGACGGCCGCGCCGACCAGCAGCCGGCCCTCGGCGTCCTTGGCGGCGAGCGGGTACTTCTCGGCCTTGACGAAGTCCTTGACGGTGATCAGACCCTTGAGCCGGCCCTCGTCGTCGACCAGCGGAAGCTTCTCGATCTTGTGGCGGCGCAGCAGGCCGATCGCGTCCACGCCGGAGATGCCGACCTTGCCGGTGACCAGCGGCATCGGCGTCATGACCTCGCGCACCTGGCGCGAGCGGTCGCTCTCGAAGGCCATGTCGCGGTTGGTGACGATGCCGAGCAGCTTGCCCGCGGCGTCGGTGACCGGGACACCGCTGATGCGGAACTTGGCACAGAGCGCGTCCGCCTCGGCGAGCGTCGCGTCCGGGTGCACGGTGATCGGGTCGGTGACCATGCCGGACTCGGAGCGCTTCACGAGGTCGACCTGGTTGACCTGGTCCTCGATGGACAGGTTGCGGTGCAGCACGCCCACGCCGCCCTGCCGCGCCATGGCGATGGCCATCCGCGCCTCGGTGACCTTGTCCATGGCGGCGGACAGCAGCGGGATGTTGACCCGGACGTTGCGGGAGATCCGGGAGGCGGTGTCGACCTGGTTCGGGAGCACTTCGGAGGCGCCCGGCAGCAGCAGCACGTCGTCGTACGTGAGGCCGAGCATCGCGAATTTCTCGGGTACCCCTGCGGCGTTCAGAGTCATGACACCTTCCCAATGGTCTTGCCCGGCGAGTTGTTCAATGCTAGTGGACTCCGCGGGCATTCCCGGCGACGAAGCCGGGACCCGGGGAGCACCACTGGCGCTGGGACAGGCTCTACGCGCTGAGACCTCGGGGATCGCCGCCGGTCGAGGCCTCCGCGGACTCCTCCGCGATGGCGCGCAGCCTGCTGAGGGCACGGTGCTGGGCGACCCGGACGGCTCCGGGCGACATCCCCAGCACCTGCCCGGTCTCCTCGGCGCTGAGGCCGACCGCGACCCGCAGCAGCACCAGTTCCCGCTGGTGCTCGGGAAGGTTGGCGAGCAGCTTCTTGGCCCAGGCCGCGTCACTGCTGAGCAGCGCGCGCTCCTCGGGGCCGAGCGAGTCGTCCGGCTTCTCCGGCATCTCGTCGGAGGGCACGGCGGTACTGCCCGGGCCGCGCATGGCGGCCCGCTGCAGATCCGCGACCTTGTGGGCGGCGATGGCGAAGACGAAGGCCTCGAACGGCCGCCCCTGGTCGCGATAGCGCGGCAGCGCGCACAGCACGGCGAGGCAGACCTCCTGGGCGAGGTCGTCCACGAAGTGACGAGCATCACCGGGCAACCGGGACAAACGGCCGCGGCAATACCGCTCGGCCAACGGGTGCACCAGGGCCAGCAGGTCATGGGTCGCCTGCTCGTCACCATCGACCGCACGGCGGACGAGGGCGCCGAAGGCTGCGTTGTCGCCGTTGGCCTCGTCTCGCATCGGTCCATGGTGCATGGCCGCAGGACGTTCTGCCGCATCGCGTGAGTCCTTGTGCACCGAAGCGTTATGCGCGGGGGCGTCGGCCGCCTTCACGGCGTCCCCCCGCTGCCCCGCCCGCCGATCCCCGAGGAAGTCCATACGTCAAGCATGCGTCCTCGCTCGGGAAACCGGTACGAGCGGGGCGGCTCCACCCGTAAGCCCACCGCGCATGGCCCTAGCGGACCAGGCCCCAGCGGAACCCGAGCGCCACCGCGTGGGCCCGGTCCGATGCACCGAGTTTCTTGAACAGCCGCCGGGCGTGCGTCTTGACGGTGTCCTCGGAGAGGAACAGCTCGCGGCCGATCTCGGCGTTGGACCGTCCATGGCTCATGCCTTCGAGCACCTGGATCTCGCGCGCGGTCAGGGTCGGCGCGGCGCCCATCTCGGCGGAGCGCAGCCGGCGCGGGGCCAGCCGCCAGGTCGGGTCGGCGAGCGCCTGGGTGACGGTGGCCCGCAGTTCGGCGCGCGAGGCGTCCTTGTGCAGGTACCCCCGGGCACCGGCCGCGACGGCGAGCGCCACGCCGTCCAGGTCCTCGGCGACGGTGAGCATGATGATGCGGGCGCCCGGGTCCGCAGAGAGCAGCCGGCGCACGGTCTCGACACCGCCGAGGCCGGGCATCCGGACATCCATGAGAATGAGGTCCGAGCGGTCGGCGCCCCAGCGGCGGAGGACTTCCTCGCCGTTGGCCGCGGTCGTTACACGCTCGACGCCGGGCACGGTCGCGACCGCGCGGCGCAGGGCCTCTCGGGCGAGCGGGGAGTCGTCACAGACGAGGACGGAAGTCATGCCCGCCCTCCGCAGCTGAACCGCGTCACGTTGAGCCTCCAGGCTGTACGAAACTTCACCGTTGGGGCTGACGGCGTCGGGCACCTGCCCGAATCGTTCGTCCGCCAACCACTTCCGCACTCTCAACGACCCTCACTCGAAAGAGTTACGGAGTTTGGCTGCCATAGCCAGCACTCTACGTGAGGGAACGAATACGGATCAGCCGCATCGCAGGTCCAGAGGGCGCACTGGGATCGGACCCGGAAGCACTTCGCGCGCCCACTTGCCGGACATGCATCCCGCCGAACGGGTCCTATGTCGGAGTTTGCACTATTCGGATGCTCTTTGAGGCATTGCACGGTGTTCGCGGCTAAATTTGTGATGAGTCATATTTACATCTACTTAGACAGTAGATGTACGGTCGAGAGCACCTGGAGCGTGTCCAGCCGGCAGCGACCGGCCTCGGACGGTCCGGGCATCGACCGGACAGGACCCTGGCTCCTCAACACACCCTTCGAGGGGATGAGCAATGGCAGACTTCTCCCGCCTTCCGGGCCCGAACGCCGATCTATGGGACTGGCAGCTCGTCGCGGCTTGCCGCGGCGTCGACAGCTCCCTGTTCTTCCACCCAGAAGGCGAGCGCGGCGCCGCCCGAAGCGCCCGCGAGGCCTCCGCGAAGGAGGTCTGCATGCGGTGCCCGGTACGCGCGGAGTGCGCGACGCACGCGCTGGCCGTCCGGGAGCCCTACGGAGTGTGGGGCGGGCTGACGGAGGATGAGCGCGAAGAGATGATGGGCCGCTCGCGGCACCGGCTGCTCACCATGCAGCCGACGAACTGAAGAATCGTTTCTTCGGCACGTCTTCGGCGCGTCTCGCGCCTCTTCGGCGCCTCTGGTGCGCGGCTTCCGCACTCGTCCGCGCGGCTTCCGCAGTTCTCCGCGCGGCTAAGGGCACAGCTGTGCCTGCCGGGCAGGGCAGGTGGGCCGGGCAGGGCAGGTGTGACGCCCTGACCTACCGCAGGCCCGCCCGCGCGAGCCGGCCGAGCATCATGTCCACGGCCGGTACATGGGCCAGGTCGGGCAGCGTGAGGGCCACCACCTCACGCTGCACGGCCGGAAGCACCTCCAGCACCGCGACGCCCTTGGGGCGCACCGCCTCCAGCGCCAGCTCGGGCAGCACCGCCACCCCGAGCCCGGCCGCGACCAGACCCACCACCGCCGGGTAGTCGTCCGTCGCGAAGTCGATGCGCGGGGTGAACCCGGCGCGCTCGCACACCTCCACCAGATGGCGGCGGCAGCGCGGGCAGCCCGCGATCCACTCCTCCTCCGCCAGTTCCTCGATGCGCACCGGCCGGTCCCCGGCCGCGAGCCGGTGCCCGGCGGGCACCAGTCCGACCAGCCGGTCGGTCAGCAGCGGCCGGACGACCAGGTCGTCCCACTGCTCCTCCGCCGGCGTCGGCAGATCCACGTACCGGAACGCCAGCGTGATGTCGCAGTCCCCCGCACGGAGCATCTCCACGGACTTCGGCGGCTCCGCCTCGACCAGCGAGATCTTCGTGCCGGGGTGCGCGGCGCGCATCCCCGCGACCGCGGTGGGCACCAGCGTCGAACTGCCCGACGGGAACGACGACAGCCGCACCCGTCCCGCGCGCAGCCCCGCGATGGCCGCGACCTCCTCCTCGGCGGCCGTCAGGCCCGCCAGGATCCCGGCCGCGTGCCGGACCAGCGCCTCGCCGGCCTCCGTCAGCCGCATCTCCCGGCCGGTCCTGATCAGCAGGGTGGTCCCGGCGGACAGCTCCAGCGCCTTCATCTGCTGGCTGACTGCGGGCTGGGTACAGCCCAGCTCCCGGGCGGCGGCGGAGAACGAACCGGTCCTGGCCACGGCGCGGAGCACCCTGAGATGACGTGCCTCGATCATCCTCCAACCATAAGCGATGCTTGGAGATACCTGGAAGTTATTGGTCGTGGACTTTGAGAGCGGAGCGCGGCAGGCTCAGGAGGCATGGACTCCCTTCCGAACGCCGGGCCGGCCGGCGACGCGTTCTCCGCGATCGCGCCGGGCATCACGTACCTCAACACCGCCACCATGGGGCTGCCGCCCACCCGGACGGCCGAAGCCCTGCGCACCGCCGTCGGCGACTGGGCCGCCGGGCGGCCGCCCCTCGACCGGTACGAGGCCGCGGTCGGCGCCGCCCGCGCGTCCTTCGCCCGGCTGCTGTCCACCTCCGTCGAACGGGTCGCCATCGGCTCGACCGTCTCCACGAGCGTCGGCAAGATCGCCGCGGCGCTGCCGGCGGGCGCCGAAGTGCTCGTCGCCGACGGCGACTTCAGCTCCCTGGTGAACCCGTTCGCCGGCCGCGGCGACCTGGCCCTGCGCTCCGTCCCGCTGGCCGACCTGGCGGCCGAGGTGCGGCCGGGCACGGCGCTCGTCGCCGTCAGCGCCGTCCAGTCGGCCGACGGCCGCGTCGCCGACCTCCCGGCGATCCGCGCCGCGGCCGCCGCCCACGGCACCCGCACCCTCGTCGACGCCACCCAGGCGGCCGGCTGGCTCCCCCTGCGCGCCGACGACTACGACTACCTCGTCTGCGGCTCCTTCAAGTGGCTCCTCGGCGCACACGGCGTCTCCTTCCTCACCGTCCGCCCCGGCACCGAGGACGGCCTCTCCCCCGCGTTCGCCGGCTGGTACGCGGGGGACGACCCATGGGCCGAGTGCTACGGCCCGATCGCCCGACTGGCGACGACGGCACGGCAGTTCGACGCGTCGCCGGCGTACCTGGGATTCGTGGCGGTGGCGGAGTCGCTGGCGCTGATCGAGGAAGTGGGGGTGGAGGCGATCCACGCGCACGACGTCTCGCTGGCTACGGCGTTCCGGGACGGGGTGGCGGAGTTGGGGTTCCCGGCGATCGGGGAGGGCGGGTCGGCGATCGTGTCGGTTCCGGGACTGCCGGGTGCGGTGGCGGGGCGGCTGGCGGAGGCGGGGGTGGAGTTGGCGGCGCGGGCGGGGAGTCTGCGGTTCGCGTTTCACTTGTACAACTCGGGGAGTGACGTGGAGCGGGTGTTGGGGGTTCTGCGGGCGGGTTGACGGGTCGGGGGCCGGGTCCTCCGGTGGGGGCTGACGTACCCGCGCCCCCGACGCTTATCGTCGAAGGATGCTGCTGCTATCTGTCAACGTCGGCCGGCCGCAGGCCAATCCCTGGAAGGGGATCGCCTCCACCGGCATCGACAAGCGTCCCGTGACCGGCCCGGTGGCCGTGGTGGCGCCCGGGGCGAAGGGCACCGGGGCCGTGGGGCTGGCCGGGGACCGGGTCTATGACGTGAAGCATCACGGGGGGAACGATCAGGCCGTGTACGCCTACGCCCGGGAGGATCTCGACGGGTGGGAGGAGGAGCTCGGGCGCGAGCTTCCCAATGGGGTGTTCGGGGAGAACCTCACGACGTCCGGGGTGGATGTGAACGGCGCGGTCATCGGGGAGCGCTGGCGGGTGGGGGGCGGGGTGGTGCTGGAGGTGTCGTGTCCGCGGATTCCGTGTGTGACGTTCGAGGGCTGGCTGGACCGGCCGGGATGGCTCAAGCGGTTCACCGCCGCCGCGGTGCCCGGGGCGTATCTGCGGGTCGTCTCGGCGGGCGAGATCAGTGCGGGGGACGCGGTGGAGGTCGTCGGGCGGCCGGAGCACGAGGTGACGGTCGCGCTGGCGTTCCGGGCGCTGACCGCCGAGCCGGAGCTGCTGCCGCGGCTGGTCGTCGCGGACGCGCTGCCCGCCGGGGATCTGGAGCGGATCCGCCGGAGGGTCGCCGGGCGGGGGCCGCGAACGTAAGGTGCTTTCCATGTCGCGACTCCTGTCACTCAACATCGGCCGCCTGATGGCCGTCGACTACTCGGACCGTGGAACGACCGGGATCGACAAACGGCCCGTCGACGGCCCGGTGGCGGTGGCCGACCCCGGGCCGCAGGGCGTGGCGGGCAGTGGTGTGGCGGGCGACGACATCATCGACCGGCGGTTCCACGGCGGGGACGACCAGGCCGTGTACGCGTTCGCGCGGGAGGATCTGGACCGCTGGGAGGGCGTGCTCGGGCGGGAGCTGCCCAGCGGGGTGTTCGGGGAGAACTTCACGACGGCCGGGGTGGAGGTCAACTCCGCGGTGATCGGGGAGCGCTGGCGCGTCGGTGAGGTGGTGCTGGAGGTGACCTCGCCGCGGATACCGTGCCGCACCTTCGCCGGGTGGATGGACGAGAAGGGGTGGGTCAAGCGCTTCACCCAGGACCGCCGGCCCGGTGCCTTCCTGCGGGTCGTCGAGCCGGGTGCGGTGCGGGCGGGTGACGGGATCACCGTGCTGTCGCGGCCCGATCACGAGGTGACCGTCGAGTTCCTGTTCCGGGCGATGACGACGGAGTCGGAACTGCTGCCGCGGACGCTGGTGGCGATCGACCTGATCAACAGGTCGTACGCGGAATCGATCCGCAAGCGGCTCGGCTAACTTCATGGCATGACGACTTCACTGATCACCGGCTCGACGGCAGGGATCGGCGCCGCCTTCGCGCGCCGGCTCGCGGCTGACGGGCACAACCTGGTGCTGGTGGCCCGGGACGCCGAGCGGCTGCGGAAGCAGGCGGCCGAACTGCACGACCGGCACGGCATCGAGGCGGAGGTGCTCTCCGCCGATCTGTCGCGGGACGACGGGATCGCGGCCGTCGAGGCACGGCTCGCGGACCGGGCCCAGGCGGTGGATCTGCTGATCAACAACGCCGGGTTCGGCAACAAGGGGCGCTATCTCGAGGTCTCGATGGCCGATGAGCTGACCATGCTCAAGGTGCACTGCGAGGCCGTGCTGCGGCTGACGAGCGCGGCGGCGGACGGCATGCGGGAGCGGGGACGTGGCGGCGTGGTGAACGTCGCGTCGGTCGCCGCCTTCGTGCCGCGCGGGACGTACGGGGCGAGCAAGGCGTGGGTCGTGCAGTTCACGCAGGGCGCGTCGAAGGATCTGGCGGGGACCGGCGTACGGCTGATGGCGCTCTGCCCGGGCTTCGTGCGGACCGAATTCCATGAGCGTGCCGGGATGGGGACGGACAACATCCCGGGCTGGATGTGGCTGGACGCGGACAAGCTGGTCGCGGCGGCCCTGAAGGACCTGGCTCGCGGCAGGACGCTGTCCGTGCCGGACCCGAGGTACAAGACGCTGATGGGCCTGGTGAAGCTGGCGCCGCGCGGCCTGCTCGGCGGGGTCACCTCCAGGACGGGCCGCAAGTACGGGCCGCAGTAGCCGCTGCCCGGCGGCAGCTGCGGAAGGCGCATTTCTTACTAAAATGGAGGTATTCCACCCGGCTCGGGAGGTACACCATGCATTTCACCCAGATCATCGACTTCAAGACCGAGCAGTTCGACGACATGAACCAGCTCATGGACCGCTGGGTCGAACAGACCAAGGGCAAGCGGACCGCGAGCCACAGCGTCATCGGCAAGGACCGCGCCGACGCGTCCCACTATGTCGAGATCGTGGAATTCCCGTCGTACGAAGAGGCGATGAAGAATTCCCAGCTTCCGGAGACGGAGCGGATCTTCCAGGAGATGGTGGCGCTCTGCGACGGGGTGCCCACGTTCACGGACCTGGACGTGGTCCGGGACGAGCAGCTCAACAAGGCGGCCTGCCGCCGGTTCTTCGAAGAGATCGCCAATGACGGCGATCTGGACGCCATCGACGAGATCTTCGCGGCCGGTTACCGCGATCACGACCCCGGCAAAGAGGCGGACACCGTGGGAACCGCCGCCCTGCGCGCGGACGTCGCCGGGTACCGGGCGGGGTTCGACTTCCGGTTCACGATCGACGACCAGCTCGCCGAAGGGGACTGCGTGGCGAACCGGTGGACCTGGACCGCCACCCACGTCGCGGAGTTCCGCGGCATGCCGGCCACCAACCGGCAGGCCCAGATGACCGGCCAGACGGTCTTCCGGTTCCAGGACGGGATGATCGCGGAAGGCTGGTGGAACCACGACCTGCTCGGCCTGCTGACCAAGCTCGGCGTGATCGAGATGCCGCACTAGGGCCAGCGAAAGGCAGCGAAAGGCCCCTGCTCCCGCCGGGCGGCGGGAGCAGGGGCCTTCGTGCGACAGAGCGCGGCTACAACGTCAGTGCGAGTGGCCGTGGCCGCCGTGGCCGGCGTCGCCCTCGTCCTCGGCCGGCTTCTCGACGACCAGGGTCTCGGTCGTGAGCAGCAGGGCCGCGATGGAAGCGGCGTTCTCCAGCGCGGAGCGGGTGACCTTGACCGGGTCGATGACGCCGGCCTTCACGAGGTCGCCGTACTCGTTGGTGGCGGCGTTGAAGCCGTGACCGGCCTCCAGCTCCGCGACCTTGGCGGTGATGACGTAGCCCTCGAGGCCCGCGTTCTCCGCGATCCAGCGAAGCGGCTCGACGGCGGCGCGGCGGACGACCGCGACACCCGTGGCCTCGTCGCCGGTCAGGCCGAGGTTGCCCTCGAGGACCTTGACGGCGTGGACGAGAGCGGAGCCACCGCCGGAGACGATGCCCTCCTCGACCGCGGCGCGGGTCGCCGAGATGGCGTCCTCGAGACGGTGCTTCTTCTCCTTGAGCTCCACCTCGGTGGCCGCGCCGACCTTGATGACGCAGACGCCGCCGGCGAGCTTCGCGAGGCGCTCCTGGAGCTTCTCGCGGTCCCAGTCGGAGTCGGTGGCGGCGATCTCGGCCTTGATCTGGCCGACCCGGCCGTCGATCTCGGCCTTGTCACCGGCACCGTCGACGATGGTGGTGTCGTCCTTGGAGATGGTCACGCGGCGGGCGGTGCCCAGCAGGTCGAGACCGGCCTGGTCGAGCTTGAGGCCGACCTCTTCGGCGATGACGGTCGCACCGGTGAGGGTGGCGATGTCGCCGAGCATGGCCTTGCGGCGGTCACCAAAGCCCGGGGCCTTCACCGCGACGGCGTTGAAGGTGCCGCGGATCTTGTTGACGACGAGGGTGGAGAGCGCCTCGCCCTCGACGTCCTCGGCGATGATCAGCAGGGGCTTGGACGCGCCGGCCTGGATGACCTTCTCCAGCAGCGGCAGCAGGTCCTGGATCGAGGTGATCTTGCCCTGGTGGATCAGGATGTACGGGTCGTCGAGGACGGCCTCCATACGCTCCTGGTCGCTGACGAAGTAGGGCGACAGGTAGCCCTTGTCGAAGGCCATGCCCTCGGTGAAGTCCAGCTCCAGGCCGAAGGTGTTGGACTCCTCGACGGTGATGACACCGTCCTTGCCGACCTTGTCCATCGCCTCGGCGATGAGCTCGCCGACCTGCTTGTCCTGGGCGGACAGCCCGGCGACGGCCGCGATGTCTTCCTTGCCCTCGATCGCGCGGGCGGTCTTCAGCAGCTCCTCGGAGACAGCCTTGACCGCGGCGTCGATGCCCTTCTTCAGGGAGGCGGGGGAAGCGCCGGCGGCGACGTTGCGCAGGCCCTCGCGGACCAGTGCCTGGGCCAGCACGGTGGCGGTGGTGGTGCCGTCACCCGCGATGTCGTTGGTCTTGGTCGCCACCTCCTTCACGAGCTGGGCGCCAAGGTTCTCGTACGGGTCGTCGAGCTCGACCTCACGGGCGATGGTGACGCCGTCGTTGGTGATGGTCGGCGCGCCGAACTTCTTGTCGATGACGACGTTGCGGCCCTTGGGACCGATCGTCACCTTCACGGTGTCGGCAAGCTTGTTGACGCCACGCTCAAGGGCGCGACGGGCGTCCTCGTCAAACTTAAGGATCTTCGGCACTGCGTCCTACCTCGTCTTTTCCTCGTCAAAGACCAAACCCCGGGCGCCGGGTCAGTAGACACGGATACCCGGGGAAGGTCACGGCTGCTGCTAGTGGTGAAGCAGACCTACTTCTCGATGACCGCGAGAACGTCGCGGGCCGAGAGGACGAGGTACTCCTCGCCGTTGTACTTCACCTCGGTGCCGCCGTACTTGCTGTACAGCACGACGTCGCCGACGGAAACGTCGAGCGGAAGACGGTTACCGTCCTCGAAGCGGCCCGGGCCCACGGCCAGGACGACGCCCTCCTGGGGCTTCTCCTTGGCGGTGTCCGGGATGACCAGGCCGGAGGCCGTGGTCTGCTCAGCCTCGAGCGCCTGGACCACGATGCGGTCCTCGAGCGGCTTGATGGCAACCTTGCTGCTGGCGGTCGTCACGTTCCGACCTCCCCCTTCAAAGGGCTAACGGGAGTGTCTGTCTGGGTGGCGACCTGGTAGGCCCGTCGTCGCGGGTGCCGGACCTGCCCGTCGCTGTTGTGCTGGCACTCGGCAGTGCTGAGTGCCAGCACCGAGACTAGGACGGCTTTAGCACTCGGTCAAGCGGAGTGCCAACGGAGCGCCGCCGGAACGGTGCCGGACGCCTCCGGCCTGGAGGACAATCGAAGCGTGGATCTTGACGCGTTCTCCTACCTGCTGACCCCCGCCGGGCAGGCCCTGCTGGGGTCGCTGCGCGACTACGACCCCGCCCGCGAGCTGGCGGAGGCGACCCGGCTGCGGCGTGAACACCCCGCGGAACTGGTGTCGGCGGCGCTCGGCCAGGCCCGGCTGCGGCAGCGCGGGGAGGCGAAGTTCGGGGCGGACGCGTACCGGATGTACTTCACCCCCGACGGGGTGGAACAGGCCACCCGCACCGAGGTGGCGGAGTACCGGGCGGAGTGCTTCAAGGCGCTGGGCGTACGGCGGCTGGCCGATCTGTGCTGCGGGATCGGCGGGGACGCCATCGCGCTCGCCCGGGCCGGCGTGGCGGTGCTGGCGGTCGACCGGGACCCGCTGACCTGCGCGGTCGCGCGGGCCAACGCGGAGTCGCTGGGCCTCGCCGACCTCATCGAGGTGCGCTGCGCCGATGTGACCGAGATCGCCACCAGCGGCTACGACGCCGTCTTCGTGGACCCGGCGCGGAGGGGAGGGCGTGGGCGGATCTTCGACCCGGAGGCGTATTCGCCGTCGCTGTCCTGGGCGGTCGGGGCGGCCCGCCAGGTGCCGGTGGCGGCTCTGAAGGTCGCGCCGGGCATCCCGCACGAGGCCGTCCCCGACGACGCCGGGGCGGAGTGGATCTCGTACCGCGGTGACGTGAAGGAGGCCGTGCTGTGGTTCGGGAAGAACCCCGGCTCGGTGAGCGCGACCCTGCTGCCGTCCGCGGGCACCCTGTGGACCGGCGCCCCGCTCCCCGACCCGCCGGCCGGCCCGGTCGGCCGGTACCTCTACGAGCCGGACGGCGCGGTGATCCGCGCACACCTGGTCGCGGAGGTCGCGGAACAGGTCGGCGGCCGGCTGATCGACGAGACGATCGCGTACATCACCGCCGACGAACTGCGCCCGACGCCGTTCGCGACGGCGTACGAGATCACCGACGTGCTGCCGTTCGGCCTGAAGAAGCTCAAGGCGCTGCTGCGGCAGCGCGGTATCGGCGTCGCCGTCATCAAGAAGCGCGGCTCCGCCATCGAACCGGAGGAGTTGCGCAGGAAGCTGAAGCTGGAGGGCCCGCACTCCGTCACGGTCTTCCTGACCCGGGTGGCGGGCGCGCCGTCGATGCTGCTGGGCCAACCGGTCAACACCCCGTAGGACGGCCGGGGGACGCGCCGCGGGGCGGCCGGTGTCCGGCGGCACCTGACATCGCCTGACGCGGCATCATCCGCGCCGATAACCTGCTGCCGAGGGCTGGTGAACCGGGGGGCCGGGATGGACGAACTGAGGCCGGACGACCCGCGCAGGGTCGGACCGTACGAGTTGCTGAAGCGGCTCGGCGCGGGCGGTATGGGCGAGGTGTACCTCGGCAGGTCGCGCAGCGGCCGGGCGGTCGCCGTCAAGCTCGTCCGGGCCGAGATCGCCGCGGATCCCGGCTTCCGCAGCCGGTTCCGGCGGGAGGTGGACGCGGCCCGCGCGGTGTCCGGCTTCTGGACGGCGTCGGTCGTGGACGCCGATCCGGAGGCGGACCGGCCCTGGGTGGCCAGCCAGTACCTGGAGGCACCCGACCTCGGGGTCCTGGTGCAGCGCGACGGGCCGCTGCCGGAGGCCGCGCTCAGGGCGCTGGGCGCGGGCCTGACGGAGGCGCTGGCGTCGGTGCACGCGGCCGGCCTGGTGCACCGCGACCTCAAGCCGGGCAACGTCCTGATGGTCGCCGACGGACCGCGCGTCATCGACTTCGGGATCTCCAAGGCGCTGGACGGCGCCACGATGCTCACCGGGACGGGCGCGGTGATCGGCACGGCGGGGTTCATGTCCCCCGAGCAGGCCGTCGGCGGGCGGGTGGGCGCGGAGAGCGACGTCTTCTCGCTCGGCTCGGTCCTGGTGTTCGCGGCCACGGGCCGGGCGCCGTTCGGGACGGGGACGGTTCCGGCGCTGCTGTACCGCGTGGTGCACGACGAGCCGGACCTCGGCGGCGTGCCGGCCGCCCTGCGGCCGGTGGTCGCCGCCTGTCTCGCCAAGGACCCCCGGGAGCGCCCGGGGACGGATGCCCTGATCGACACGCTGACCGCCGCCCGCGAGGACCCGAGGGCGTACCGGCCGACCGTCGTCGCGCCGGCCGCCGCCCCACCGGCGACACCCGCCGCACCCACGCCAACGCCCGCACCCACGCCCGCACCCGCCGTCGCCTTCACCGCCGCCGCGCCGACCGCCACCGCGCCGCCGGTCGCGGCTCCAGCTCCGATGGCGGCTCCGGTCGCGGCTCCGGTGGCGGCTCCCGCCCCGGTCGCGGCCCCGGGCAGGTATGAACTCGCGCAGCGGGCACCGGTGTCCGGCGGCCCGGGCCTGGCGGGCAAAGCGGGGATCTTCACGATCGCGCTGGTCCTGTCCGCGGCGACCCAGTTGGCGGTGTTCGGCAACCAGGTGACCGCGATGGGCCTCATCCGTGTCGCGCTGTTCACCACCGTCCTGACATGGGCGCTGGGCGCCCTGATCAAGGCTCGGCGCACGGCCGACGTCTCGGTCGGCCTGGACGCGGCCGGGCTGCGACTGCGGCACGGCGGCGCCGAATGGTCCCGGCCGTGGGCCGAGGTGCAGGAGGTCGCGCTCTTCCATGCCCATGGCGCAGCCGGGCGGCGCGGGTGCTTCCTCCTGCGGGCGACCGTTCCGGCCGGCAGCCTGCGGGCCGTCCCGCCGAAGGAGTTCGGCGTCGATTCCGGGGCCGCGGGCGTCACTGTCGCGGCGGCGCGGCGCAGCGCGGGCCTCGTTCTGCAGCTGGACGCGGCCGAGGAGCGGAAGCTGTCCGCGGCGCTGGAGCGGTACGCCCGCCGCGCCTACCGGCAAGGGCCGGCGAGCACGGGCACGGGCTGACGGCTCAGACGTAGTCCTCCAGGCGCGCCACGGTGAAGCCCTGCTCGGAGATCATGCGCAGCATGTTGGCGGTCATCTCCGTCATGGAGGTGCCCTTGAGCTCCGACGGGCCGCGGAAGTGGGCGAGGATGATGTCGCCGGGGTGCAGTTTCTTGTCGGCGCGCTGGTACTGCATGCCCTTGATCTGCATGGACTCGCGCCACAGGATGAGCGCCTGGAGTCCGCAGGACTTCGCGGCGGTCTTGGTGGCCTCGTTGAGGTTGCCGTAGGGCGGCCGGAAGAGGCGGGGCGTGGTGCCGTATTCGGCCTTCAGCTTCGTCTGCTGGGTGCATATCTCGTGACGCTGGGCGGACTCCGACTCGGTCCGCAGGTTCGGGTGCGTCAGCGTGTGGTTCTGTATCGGGTTGCCGAGCTTCTGGAGCGGCTTGAAGTAGCCGTAGTCGCTCCGGATGATGTCGTCGGTCAGGAACATCGTGAAGGGGATCTTCAGCTCGCCCATCATGGTGACGAACTTCGGGTCCTTCTCCGCGCCGTCGTCGAAGGTGACGAAGACGATCTTCTCCTTGGTGGGGATGTCGCTGACCACCGGCGGCGTCCCGGAACCGGTCTTCACCGGCTTCACCTTCGGCGGCGCCGGAGCCGGCGCCATCGGCTTGATCTTCCACTTGCGGAACGCGGCGGCGGTGTCCGCGCCCTCGCCGGGCGCGGTGCTCCCGTCCGACGAGGGAGCGGCGGCAGGGCCCGTCCCGGAAGCGGTCGGTGCGGCCTTCGGCGAGGACGCGGCCGTGGAGCACCCGGTGACGAGCAGGAGACCGGAAACGATCAGTCCCGCCGCTTTTATGTGCATATGTAAGCCCTATGCTGTTCGTTCAAAACGCCATCTGTGTACTGAACGATGCAGAAAAGCGGCCGGGGGTTCCGCCAGCTCGGGCAACTCGGCCTCGTAGGGCGCGTCCCACCAGGTGATGACGAGCACCCGGTCACCGGGGGCGGAGAAGTGCTCGCGGCGCAGCGGGGCCGGTGCCAGCTGCTGGGCGCGGACCCATTCCAGCAGCTCGGCGCCCCGCCCCTCGGCGGCCCGCGCCTCCCACATCAGGGCGACGGTCATCAGTACAGGTTGTCCTTGCTCAGCTCGTGCACATGGTCGTGCGAGTGGGCGTGCTCCTCCGGGTGCGGGTGCGAGTGGCCCGGTACGGAGACCTCGGTGACGGGCAGTGAGGAGTCGGCCGGCAGGTCCCAGGTCGACGACGGCCGGTTGCGCGCCACCATCTCCGCGCCGAGCGCCGCGACCATGGCGCCGTTGTCCGTGCACAGTTCCCGGCGCGGCACCCGCAGCACGATGCCCGCGTCCTCGCAGCGCTCCAGCGCCAGCGAGCGCAGCCGCGAGTTCGCCGCGACCCCGCCGCCGATCATCAGGTGGTCCACGCCGTTCTCCTTGCAGGCCCGGATCGCCTTACGGGTCAGCACGTCCACCACCGCCTCCTGGAACGACGCGGCCACGTCCGCCACCGGCACGTCCACACCGTCCCGGCGCTGCGCCTCGACCCAGCGCGCGACGGCCGTCTTCAGCCCGGAGAACGAGAAGTCGTACGGCGCGTCGCGCGGGCCGGTCAGACCGCGCGGGAACCTGATGGCCTTCGGGTCGCCGTCGCGGGCGTGCCGGTCGATGGCCGGGCCGCCGGGGAAGCCGAGGCCCAGCACCCGGGCGACCTTGTCGAACGCCTCGCCCGCCGCGTCGTCGATCGTCGAGCCCAGCGGCCGCACATCACTGGTGATGTCCGGTGCGAGCAGCAGCGACGAGTGCCCGCCGGAGACCAGCAGCGCCATCGTCGGCTCGGGCAGCGGGCCGTGCTCCAGCTGGTCCACGCAGATGTGCGACGCGAGGTGGTTGACGCCGTAGAGCGGCTTGCCGAGCGCGTAGGCGTACGCCTTGGCGGCGCTCACGCCCACCAGCAGCGCGCCCGCGAGCCCGGGGCCCGCGGTGACGGCGATGCCGTCGAGGTCGCTCGCGGCGACCCCCGCCTCCTTCAGGGCGCGCTGGATCGTGGGGACCATCGCCTCCAGATGCGCCCGGCTGGCGATCTCGGGCACCACGCCGCCGTAGCGCGCGTGGTCGTCGACGCTGGACGCCACCGCGTCGGCGAGCAGGGTGTGCCCGCGGACGATGCCGACACCGGTCTCGTCGCAGGAGGTCTCGATGCCGAGGACAAGCGGCTCGTCAGCCATCAGTTGTGGTTCCTTGTACGGAGGAGGGTTCGGTCATACGCATCACGAGGGCGTCGACGTTGCCCGGTTGGTAGTAGCCCTTGCGGAAGCCGATCGGCTCGAAGCCGAAGCGCTCGTAGAGCCGTTGGGCACGGAGGTTGTCGACCCGGACCTCGAGCAGCACCTCGTGGCATTCGAAGGCGGTGGCCTGGTGCATCAGGTCGGCGAGCAGCCGGGCGCCGAGGCCGGTGCCCCAGTGGTCGCGGGCGGCGGCGATGGTCTGCACGTC
The DNA here is from genome assembly GCF_023701715.1 of Streptomyces sp. RKAG337. Lineage (NCBI taxonomy): Bacteria > Bacillati > Actinomycetota > Actinomycetes > Kitasatosporales > Streptomycetaceae > Streptomyces > Streptomyces sp. RKAG337. The sequence goes on from NZ_JAJOZA010000001.1 coordinate 2,925,273, forward strand.
ACCGGTCCCGGCGATCGCCGCGAGCCCCGCGTAGCCGACCAGCCGGCCGCCACCGCCGGTTGCCTCGGCAGCGTCCCCGGCGACCTCTCCGGCGACGTCCTCGGCCACGATGTAGTGCCTGGTGGCCAGAGGGTGCCGCGCGTCGGCCAGCTCGGACCAGAACATGCCGCGCGACCAGGCGTCCTCGGGGAAGAGCTCCAGTTCCAGCTCCATCACCCGGTCCAGGTCCCACCAGCGCATCTCGCGCAGTGTCACCGTCACTTGGGCAGGACCGCCTTGTAGCCGGCCGGCACCTGCGCGTCGGGCCGCCGCAGGTACAGCGGCAGCGGGGGGGCGAACTCCGCGCCCTCCGCGAGCCGTACGGCGCCGAGCGCGGCCAGCGCGCCGGCGGACTGGTGCTCAGGAGCCCGTACGTCCGTGAAGACCTCCGGGTACAGGGCTGCTCCCGCGCCGACGGCGGGCAGCCCCGCGACCGTCCGCGCGATATCGGCGGGACGGTCGACGGCGGGCTCCGTCACCCGCTCGCGCGGGCTGGCGTAGCGGGCCCAGTAGACCTCCTTGCGGCGGGCGTCGGTGGCCACCACGAAGGGGCCGCCGAGTCCGGCGAGACCGGCCGCGTACGCGATCCCGTCGAGGGTGCAGATGCCGTGCACGGGCACCCCGAGCGCGTCGCCGAACGCGGCGGCGGTCACCAGGCCGACCCGCAGCCCGGTGTACGGCCCGGGGCCGGTCCCGACGACGATGCCGGTCACGTCGCCGATCGCCGCCCCGGCCTCGCTCAGCACCCGGTCGATGGCCGGCATGAGCAGTTCTCCGTGCCGCCGGGCGTCGACGACCGTCGATTCGGCGAGCACCCGCCCGCCGTCGTGTAGCGCGGCGGTCACAGCGGGCGTAGCGGTGTCAAAAGCAAGCAGAAGCACGGTGACACCCTACGGCCCCGCCCCATCCCCCGGGCCGGCCGCGGCAGCGGTGGGGCGGTGGCCCGGGCCACGCACCGGTCACAACACCCGGCCGCCCGGCGCCCGCTCGCGCGGTCATCGGGCGGGCCCCGGCTGCTAACGTCGACCACAGCCCGCAAACCCCTCCGGAGGAGCGAACCAACCGTGCCAAGGATCGGGTCGGGGACCCTCGTGACAGGCCTCACCGCTGCCGCGCTCGCCGTCATCGCCGTACTGGCCGTCCAGGCCTCCGGTTCCGCGGCGGACCACCCCGTGACGGCCCGCCCCTCGAGCCCGGCCGCCACCGCCCCCACGGCCAAGGTGCCGCCGGTCACCAAGGTGCCGGCGCTGCCCGCGAACACCGGCAGCGGCAAGCGCGTGGTCTACGGCCTGGCGGCCAAGCGGGTCTGGCTGGTGAACGGCGCCAACAAGGTGCTGCGCACCTACGTCGTCGCGCCGGGCAGCGTCGATCCGGCCCCCGGCCGCTACAAGGTCACCTCGCGCACCGCGCGCGGCACCGGCGGTGACGGGATCGCGATCGAGCACGTCGTGCGGTTCGCGACCGTCGGCAGCACCGTCATCGGCTTCAGCGCGGCGGTGGACGCCTCGATGCCCAGCCCGGACCCGCAGAAGAAGACCGGCGGCATCCGTGAGACGCCCGCCGACGGCGACGAGCTCTGGAAGCTCGCGGTGATCGACACGAGGATCGTCGTCGTCCGCTGATCGCTCACGCGATCAAGCGATCAAGGACGCGGATTCCACCGTACGAGTGAGTGGCGGCCGACTGCTACGCGGCGTCGCGCCGTTCCCCGTCGTGCTCGTCCGGCGGGGTGGACACGGCCGTCGCCGCCGCGCCCGCGGCCAGCAGCTCGCTCATCGACGGCAGTGCGGGGATCGCGGGACGGGTGGGGACGGCGGGAACGCCGGGGACCACGGGGGCAGCCGGGACCGCGGGGACTGCGGCGGGCTTCGGCGCGTCCGAAGTGCCATGAGCCGGCATGCGTGCCTCCTGAGGGAATGTAGGCAGCCTCGACCAACATCTGCACTCCCATGCGACCACGCCGGGCCACCCGTGCGCAACATCTTCCCGACACGTTGTCGGAACGCCTCCCCGCCGGGCTGGGCGCCGAGCTAGCCGCCGAGCGGCGAAAGGTCCTGGTTGACCCAGCGCGGCCCGATACCGGTGACGGTCACCTCGCGCACGTCGTCGACGTCGCTCCCGGCGTCGGCGTCGATGTCAGTGCCGGTGTCGGGGCCGGTGCCGTGGTGACCGGCCTCGCCGAGCGTCCGCGAGATGACGACCTGCAGCCGGGCCTCGGACAGCTCCTCGACCTTGCCCTCGCCCCATTCGACGACCACCACCGATTCGGGCAGCGAGACGTCGAGGTCCAGGTCCTCCATCTCGTCGAGCCCGCCGCCCAGCCGGTACGCGTCCACATGCACCAGGGCGGGCCCGCCGCTGAGCGACGGATGCACCCGGGCGATCACGAAGGTCGGCGAGGTCACCGCCCCCCGCACCCCGAGGCCCTCCCCCAGGCCGCGGGTCAGCGTCGTCTTGCCCGCGCCCAGTTCGCCGCTGAGCAGCACCAGGTCACCGGGAAGCAGCAGACCGGCGAGAGCCCGGCCCAACTCCCGCATACGGTCGGGGGTCCTGACCGTGAGACGGACGGATACGGGGTCGTCAGCGGTGTGCTGACCGTGCAGCGGTTCCATGTCCGCGAATGCTACGCGGCGTGGCGGACGCTATGCCTCCTGTGCCGCCTGCTGCGTCTCCGGGAGCAGCCCCAGTTCTCTGACCGTCAGCGGCAGCGGGGCCTGGACGGCGTCCGCCGCGCGGGCCAGCAGGGCGGCCAGATGCGCGTTCACCAGTTCCGGGTACTCCAGCATCACCAGGTGACCGGCGTTCTCGACGATCACCAGTTCCGCGGCCGGCAGCCGCTCCGCGATGTCGGCGCTGTGGTCGCTCGGTGTGAGCAGGTCCTTGTCCCCGGCCAGCACGAGCGCGGGCTTGCCGTCCAGGACGGCCAGCGCGTCCGCCTTCTCGTGCTGGATGAAGGCCGGGTAGAACTCGGCGACGACGTCGATCGGCGTCCCCTCGATCAGCCGCTCGGCGAACCGGCCCACCGACGCGTCGACGTCGGAGGCGAACGAGTACCGCTTCACGATGCCCGCGAAGAGGTCCGCGGTGGCCCGTCGCCCGCGTTCCACCAGGTCGACCTGGGTGCCGAGGATCCGCAGCACGCCCGGCGCCAGCGCCCGGAACGCCCGCGCCCCGGCGGCCGGCAGCCCCATCGTCATGGCCGCCAGCTTGCCCGCGGACGTGCCGATGAAGGCGACCCCGGCCACCCGTTCCGTCACCAGCTCGGGGAACTGGTCGGCCAGCGCCATGATCGTCATGCCTCCCATCGAGTGCCCGACGAGCACCAGCGGGCCGTTCGGCGCGGCGGCGTCCAGCACCGCCTTGAGGTCACGGCCGAGCTGGTCGATCGTGGCGGGCTCGCCCGCGAGCTGGTCACGGCCGCGCTCGGAGCGCCCGTGGCTGCGCTGGTCCCAGTAGACCGCCCGGACGCTGCCGCGCAGGGCCGCGCGCTGGAAGTGCCAGGCGTCCTGGTTGAGGCAGTAGCCATGGCAGAAGACGACGGTGAGCGGCTGCGGCTCGGCCCCGCCGCCCCGCTTGAAGAGGCCCGTCCAGCCGCGCCGCTGCGCCGTCACCGGCTGCTCCACGACGTCCTCGACCTCGTAGTACAGCTCGGTGCCGTCCTCCGCGGCCACCGAACCCGGTGTGCCGCGCAGCGCTCCGTACGGCCCGGCCGCGTCCAGCGCGAGCCGCGCCTTCCTGCGGATGCCCCGGCCGACCGTGAGCCGCTCCAGCGCGACGCCCGCGGCGGCGCCCGCCGCCACCACGCCGATCGCCGCACCGACGAAGCCGGCGCTCTTGCCGGCCCGCTCCCACTTCGCTCCGCTGTCCATGGTCATCGTGTTCCCGCTACTCCCCTGGTACGCGTCTCCCGTTGTCGACATAGACGCGCGGCACCCGGGTCCCGATCCGCGTGACGATCTCGTAGGCGATGGTGCCCGCGGCCAGCGCCCAGTCCTCCGCGGTCGGCTCGCCCCGGTCACCCGGCCCGAACAGTACTGCCTCGTCGCCCGGTTGGGCGGCGTCGCCCCCGAGGTCGACGACGAACTGGTCCATCGCGACCCGGCCGGCGACCGTCCGCCACTTGCCGGCGACGAGGGCGGGCCCCGAGCCCGACGCGTGCCGGGGGACGCCGTCCGCGTAGCCCAGCGGGACGAGCGCCAGGGTGGTCTCGCCCGGGGTGACGTAGTGGTGGCCGTAACTGACCCCGTGCCCGCCCGGCACCCGCTTCACCGACGCCAGCCGCGCGACCAGCGTCATCACCGGCCGCAGCCCGAAGTCGGCGGGTCCGCCGACCTGCGGCACCGGCGAGATCCCGTACATCGCGACGCCGGGACGCACCAGGTCGAAGTGCGACTCCGGGAGGGTCAGGGTGCCCGGCGAGTTCGCCATGTGCCGCACCTCGGGGTCGAGGCCGGCGGCCGCCGCGCCCGCCAGGGCGGTGTGGAACGCCGCCAGCTCGGCGGCGATCGACGGATGGCCCGGATCGTCGGCGCACGAGAAGTGCGACCAGATGCCGGTGACCTTGATCAGCCCGTCGGTCTCGGCCGCCCGCGCCGCGGCGGTCAGCTCCGGCCAGTCGGCCGGCTGGCAGCCGTTGCGGCCCAGGCCGGTGTCCGCCTTCAGCTGCACCCTCGCCGTACGGCCCGCCTCCCGGGCCGCCGCGCACACCTCGCGCAGCGCCCACAGGGCGCTCACCGTCACATCGATGTCGGCCTCGACCGCGGCGCGCCACGGGCCGCCGGGCGTCCACAGCCAGCACAGCAGCCGGCCGCCCACCCCGGCCGCGCGCAACGCCAGCGCCTCCTCGGGCGTGGCGGTGCCGAGCCAGGTCGCCCCGGCCTCCAGCGCGGCCCGCGCGCACGGCACCATGCCGTGCCCGTAGGCGTCCGCCTTGACCACGGCCATCAGCCCGGCGCCGGGGGCGCAGGCCCGCAGCGCCGTCACATTGGCCCGGAGCGCGGTCAGATCGATCTCCGCCCAGGCACGCATCGCAGTGTTGTCCATCGAGCCCAGTCTCTCAGGCCGGTGGCTCCGCCCCGCGCCTCCGCCCCGCGTGACCGGCGGAACGGGCCCGCAACCGGGCCCGCCTCCGGCGCAAGGACGGGGTTCAGCCGCCCGCCACCTGGCGCCAGGCGGCCGGAAGGGTGGCCGCGATGTCCTGGGCCGAGACGGGCGCGCCGACGCCGGCGGCGGAGCCCGAGGCCAGCCGGGCGGCCAGGCCGTGGAGGTGGGCGCCGACGGAGGCGGCGTCGCGGGGGGCGAGGCCGGCGGCCAGCAGGGAGCCGGTGAGGCCGGACAGGACGTCGCCGCTGCCGGCGGTGGCGAGCCAGGACGTGCCGGTCGGGTTGACCCGCACCGGGACCGCCCGGTCGGGATCGGCCACCAGGGTCGTCGAGCCCTTGAGGAGCGCCGTGGCGCCGTACTGCTCGGCGAGCTCCCGCACGGACGCCAGCCGGGCCGCCTCGACCTCCTCCCGGGACCGCCCGAGCAGCGCCGCCGCCTCCCCCGCGTGCGGGGTGAGGACGGTGGCCGCGGTGCGCGCCCTGACCTGCTCGCGGGTGATCAGGCGCAGCCCGTCCGCGTCGACGAGCACGGGCACCCCGGACGCGAGGACGTCGTCGACCGAGCGCCGCGCCTCGGTGCCGTCGCCGAGGCCGGGACCGACCACCCAGGCCTGGACGCGGCCCGCTTCTGACGGCGGGCCGGTCGTGACGAGCGTCTCGGGGAAGCGCGCCAGCACGGCCTCCGCGCCGTGCCCGGCGTACCGCACGGCGCCCGCGCCGCCGCGCAGCGCGCCCGCCACCGCGAGGACGGCCGCGCCCGGGTAGCGGTCCGACCCGGCGACCACGCCGACGACCCCGCGCCGGTACTTGTCGCTCTCGGTGGCCGGCACCGGCAGCAGCGCGGCGACCTCCGCGAACTGCAGGGCTTCGAGCGCCGGGGCCGGCAGATCGGGGCCGAGGCCGATGTCGATCAGGCGCGGGGCACCGGCGTGCACGGCCGCCGGGTCGATCAGCAGGCCCGGCTTGTAGGTGCCGAAGGTGACGGTGACATCGGCGTGCACGACCGGGCCGGTGACCTCGCCGGTGTCGGCGTCGACACCGCTCGGCAGGTCCACGGCGACGACGGTGGCGCGGGAGTCGCGCGCGGCCCGCGCGAGCGGCACGGCCGCCGGCCGCAGACCGCCCTTCCCGCCGATGCCGACGATCCCGTCCAGGACGAGGTCGGCGCGGCCGATCAGCGGCAGTGCCGCGGCGTCGTCGGCGGTCACCGTACGGCCGCCCGCGGCCTTCAGGTCCGCCAGCCCGCCGCCGTGCGTACGGTCCGGCGCGAGCAGCACGGCGGTGACGGCGGCCCCGCGCCGGGCGAGCCTGGCCCCCGCGTAGAGGGCGTCGCCGCCGTTGTCACCGCTGCCGACGAGCAGGACGACGCGGGCGCCGTAGACCCGGCCGAGCAGCCCGGCACAGGCGGCCGCCAGCCCGGCGGCGGCCCGCTGCATGAGCGCGCCCTCGGGCAGCCGCGCCATGAGGGCGCGCTCCGCCGCCCGTACGGTCTCGACGGTGTGTGCGTGCCGCATCCGTTGTCCTCTCGTTTCCCGCCCGCGGGCGGACGGTTCACCCCTCGGCGATCACCACGGCGGAAGCGATCCCCGCGTCATGGCTGAGCGAGACGTGCCACCCCCGCACCCCCAGCTCCGCCGCCCGCCGGGCGACCGAGCCCGTGACGGTGAGCCGTGGCTGGCCGGTGTCCTCGGTCGTCACCTCGGCGTCCAGCCAGACCAGCCCCGCCGGGGCGCCGAGCGCCTTGGCGAGCGCCTCCTTCGCGGCGAAGCGGGCGGCGAGCGAGGCGATGCCACGGGGTTCGCCGCCGGGCAGCAGCCGCTCGTTCCTGGTGAAGAGCCGGTCGGCGAGGCCCGGGGTGCGTTCCAGGGACGCGGCGAAGCGCTCGATCTCGGCGACGTCGATCCCGACCCCGATGATCATTCGACGGTCACCGACTTGGCGAGGTTCCGCGGCTGGTCGACCTCGTTGCCCCGGGCGGTGGCCAGCTCGCACGCGAAGACCTGCAGCGGCACGGTGGCCACCAGCGGCTGCAGCAGCACCGGGGTGCGCGGGATGCGGATGATGTGGTCCGCGTACGGGACGACCGCCTCGTCGCCCTCCTCGGCGATGACGATGGTGCGGGCGCCGCGGGCCCTGATCTCCTGGATGTTGGAGACGATCTTGTCGTGCAGCACCGACCGCCCGCGCGGCGACGGCACCACCACGACCACCGGCAGGTCCGGCTCGATGAGCGCGATCGGCCCGTGCTTGAGCTCGCCCGCCGCGAAGCCCTCGGCGTGCATGTACGCCAGCTCCTTGAGCTTCAGCGCGCCCTCCAGGGCCACCGGGTAGCCGACGTGCCGGCCCAGGAACAGCACGGTGTTCTTGTCCTTCAGCGAGCGCGCGAGCGCCCGCACCGGCTCCATCGTCTCCAGCACCTGCCCGACCTGGGTGGAGATCTCCGACAGCTCACGGATCACCCCGGTGATCTCGTCGCCCCACTTGGTGCCGCGCACCTGCCCCAGGTACAGCGCGACCAGGTAGCAGGCGACGACCTGCGTCAGGAACGCCTTCGTCGAGGCGACGGCGACCTCCGGCCCGGCGTGCGTGTACAGCACGGCGTCGGACTCGCGCGGGATCGTCGAGCCGTTGGTGTTGCAGATGGCGAGCACCTTGGAGCCCTGCTCACGGGCGTGCCGCAGCGCCATCAGGGTGTCCATCGTCTCGCCGGACTGGCTGATCGCGACGACGAGCGTGCGCTGGTCCAGGATCGGGTCCCGGTACCGGAACTCGCTCGCCAGCTCGACCTCGCACGGCATCCGCGTCCAGTGCTCGATCGCGTACTTGGCGATCATCCCGGCGTGGAACGCCGTCCCGCACGCGACGATCACGACCTTGTCGATCTCCCGCAGCATCCGGTCGGGCATCCGCAGCTCGTCGAGCGTCAGCCGGCCGTCCGTGCCGATCCGCCCCAGCAGCGTGTCGGCGACCGCCTTCGGCTGCTCGGCGATCTCCTTGAGCATGAAGTAGTCGTAGCCGCCCTTCTCGGCGGCCGAGACGTCCCAGTCCACGTGATAGGGCCGCACCTCGGCCGGCTTGCCCTCGAAGTCGGTGACGGTGACGCTCTCCCGGCGCAGCTCGACGACCTGGTCCTGGCCCAGCTCGATCGCCTCACGGGTGTACTCGATGAACGCGGCGACGTCCGACGCCAGGAAGTTCTCGCCCTCCCCGACGCCCACCACCAGCGGCGAGTTGCGGCGCGCCCCGACCACCACGTCCGGCTCGTCCGCGTGCACCGCGACCAGCGTGAACGCCCCGTCCAGCTGCCGGCACACCTGCCGCATCGCCTCGGCCAGGTCCGCCGACGAGGAGAAGTGCTCGGCGAGCAGATGCGCCACGACCTCGGTGTCGGTCTCGGACTCCAGCGCGTGGCCGCGCTCCGCCAGCTCCGCCCGCAGCGCGGCGAAGTTCTCGATGATGCCGTTGTGCACCACCGCGACCCGTCCGGCGTTGTCCAGGTGCGGATGCGCGTTCACATCCGTCGGGCCGCCGTGGGTCGCCCACCGCGTGTGCCCGATCCCGGTCCCGCCGGCCGGCAGCGGCTGCTGCTCCAGCAGCGCCTCCAGATTGGCGAGCTTGCCGGCTTTCCTGGCCGCGGCCAGACCACCGTCGGCCAGCACGGCGATACCCGCCGAGTCGTAGCCCCGGTACTCCAGCCGCCGCAGCCCGGCGACAACGACATCGAGAGCGGACCGGCCGCCCACATACCCCACGATTCCGCACATGCCCGCCACCCTATGGCCGTACCGGCCCGCCGTCCCAGAGGCCGTCCGGACGGGCCCGCGTGCCCCCCGAGGTGAACCGGGCGCGGCACGGCAGCACAATGGGGCGTGTGCCGACCACCGATCAGCAGCAGCGCCGACGCGCCGAGATCAGCCCGTACGTGGACCTCAGCCGCGCGGAGTGGAGCGCGCTGCGGGAGCGGACACCACTGCCGCTGACCGCCGATGAGGTGGAGCGGCTGCGGGGCCTGGGCGACGTCATCGACCTGGACGAGGTCGTGGACGTGTACCTGCCGCTGTCCCGGCTGCTCAATCTGTACGTGGCCGCCCACAGCGGCCTGCGGGGCGCCCTGAACACCTTCCTGGGCGACGCGGGCAACGGCCAGGGCGAGCAGCCCGGCACCCCCTTCGTCATCGGGGTGGCGGGGAGCGTCGCGGTCGGGAAGTCGACCACCGCCCGTATCCTGCGCGCGCTGCTGGCCCGCTGGCCCGAGCACCCGCGGGTCGAGCTGGTGACCACCGACGGCTTCCTGCTGCCCAACGCCGAACTGCACCGCCGCGACCTGATGTCGCGCAAGGGCTTCCCCGAGTCCTACGACCGGCGCGCGCTGACCCGCTTCGTCGCCGACGTGAAGGCGGGCAAGGACGAGGTGACCGCACCCGTCTACTCGCACCTGATCTACGACATCGTCCCCGGGGAACGCCTGACGGTGCGCCGGCCCGACATCCTCATCGTCGAGGGCCTGAACGTGCTGCAGCCGGCGCTGCCCGGCAAGGACGGCCGCACCCGCGTCGGCCTCGCCGACTTCTTCGACTTCAGCGTGTACGTCGACGCCCGCACCGAGGACATCGAGCAGTGGTACCTCGGCCGGTTCCGCAAGCTCCGCGAGACGGCGTTCCAGAACCCGTTCTCGTACTTCCGCAAGTACACGCAGGTCTCGGAGGCGGAGGCGATGGAGTACGCCCGGCTGATGTGGCGGACCGTCAACCAGCCCAACCTGCAGCAGAATGTGCTGCCGACGCGCAGCCGCGCCACGCTCGTGCTCCGCAAGGGCCCGCAGCACAAGGTCCAGCGGCTGTCGCTGCGCAAGCTCTGAACTCCCCGTGGACGCAACGCGCGCCGCCCGCCCGGGAATCCGGGCGGGCGGCGCGCGTTCGGCTGTGGAGAGGTACTAGGGCCTGTCCGGTCGATCATGGGCGGCCCAGGCGTCGTCTGGTGCGGTGCCTCGCAAGGCGCCGGAGCGCCCGTATACCGGTTGTATTCGGGCGTTTCGGCAACGCCGCGAGGGGCTGTGCCAGGCGGCGAAGGGGCCGTTCGTGATCGGCCGGACAGGCCCTAGCCGAGGACGGACTTCACGACGTCGGCCAGCCGGCCCGCGACCGCGCGGGCGTGGTCGATGTCGGCGGCCTCGACCATGACGCGGACCAGCGGCTCGGTGCCGGAGGAACGCAGCAGGACCCGTCCGGTGGTGCCCAGTTCACGCTCGGCCTCGGCGACCGCGGCCGCCAGCTCGGGAGCGGTGTTGACCCGGCTCTTGTCGACGTCCGGCACGTTCACCAGCACCTGCGGGAGCCGCTGCATGACGCCGGCCAGATCGGCCAGCGTGCGGCCGGTGGCGGCGACGCGGGCGGCCAGCATGAGGCCGGTCAGCGTGCCGTCGCCGGTCGTGGCGTGGTCCAGGATGATGACGTGGCCGGACTGCTCGCCGCCCAGCGCGTAGCCGTGCTCCTTCATCGACTCCAGCACGTAGCGGTCGCCGACCGCCGTCTCGACGAGGTGGATGCCCTCGCGTTCCATCGCCAGCTTGAAGCCGAGGTTGGACATGACGGTGCCGACCACGGTGTTCTCCCGCAGCCCGCCCCGCTCGCGCAGGTCCAGCGCCAGCACGGCCAGGATCTGGTCGCCGTCGACCTCGTTGCCGTCGGCGTCGATGGCCAGGCAGCGGTCCGCGTCGCCGTCATGGGCGATGCCGAAGTGCGCGCCGTGCTCGACGACGGCGGCCTTGAGCAGTTCGAGGTGCGTGGAGCCGCAGCCGTCGTTGATGTTCAGACCGTCGGGCTGGGCGCCGATCGTGACGATCTCCGCGCCGGCCCGGGAGAACGCCTCGGGCGACACCCAGGCGGCGGCGCCGTGCGCCTCGTCCAGGACGATCTTCAGCCCGTCGAGGCGGTTCGGCAGCACGCCCATGAGGTGCGCGACGTACTGGTCGAAGCCCTCGGTGTAGTCCTTCACCCGGCCGACGCCGGAACCGGTCGGCCGGTCCCAGGGCTCGCCCGCGCGGTGCTCCTCGTAGGTCTTCTCGATGCGCTCTTCGAGCTCGTCGTCGAGCTTGTGGCCGCCGCGGGCCAGGATCTTGATGCCGTTGTCCGGCATCGCGTTGTGGCTGGCGGAGAGCATCACGCCGAGGTCGGCACCCAGCGCACCGGTGAGATACGCCACCGCGGGGGTGGGCAGCACACCGACCCGCAGGACGTCCACGCCCGCGCTCGCGAGGCCCGCCACGATGGCGGCCTCCAGAAACTCCCCCGAAGCACGCGGATCGCGCCCGACCACGGCCACCGGCCGATGACCCTGGAACGAGCCCGCCTCAGCCAGCACATGAGCCGCCGCGACGGACAGGCCGAGCGCCAGCTCGGCGGTCAGGTCCGCGTTGGCGACGCCGCGCACGCCGTCCGTGCCGAAGAGTCGTCCCACTGTTATTCCTCCGAGTATGGGAACCATGGGCGTTACCGACAGATATACGCCCTGGGCACTAAAAAGCGAACGCCCCGGAGGCGCACAAAGTGCCTCCGGGGCGAACGCCGAGCGTGATTAGCGCTTGCTGAACTGCGGCGCCTTACGGGCCTTCTTCAGACCGGCCTTCTTGCGCTCGACCGCACGGTCGTCACGCGTCAGGAATCCGGCCTTCTTGAGGGCGGCGCGGTTGTTGTCCGTGTCCGCCTCGTTCAGCGCACGGGCAACACCCAGGCGCAGCGCACCGGCCTGGCCGGAGATGCCGCCGCCACCGATACGCGCGATGACGTCGTAGCGGTTGTCCAGCTCGAGGAGCTTGAACGGCTCGTTGACTTCCTGCTGGTGCACCTTGTTCGGGAAGTAACCCTCAAGGGTGCGACCGTTGATCTTCCACTTGCCAGAGCCCGGCACGATGCGGACACGGGCGATGGACTGCTTGCGGCGGCCGGTGCCGGCTGCCGGCTGCGGGTCGCCGAAGCGGCCCGCGAGCGACTCGGAGGTGTACTCCTCCGGAGCGTCCGACTCCGAGGTGTACTCCGTAGGAGCCTCCTCGGACCCGAAGGCCTCAGCGGTCTCAGTGGTGTCGTCAGCCTCGACGACGGGGGCCTCGGTAGTGGTCTCAGCCACGATTCTCCTCAGATGCTTTCTGCTGGTAGCTGGTGGCCGGGACTACTGCGAGACCTGGCTGATCACGAACGGGACCGGCTGCTGCGCAGCGTGCGGGTGCTCGGAGCCCGCGTAGACCTTGAGCTTCGAGAGCATCTGACGGCCCAGGGTGTTCTTCGGGACCATGCCCTTGATGGCCTTCTCGACGGCCTTCTCGGGGTTTTTGTCGAGCAGCTCGTCGTAACGGACGGAGCGCAGACCACCCGGGAAGCCAGAGTGGCGGTAGGCCATCTTCTGGGACTTCTTGTTGCCGGACAGGTGAACCTTGTCGGCGTTGATGATGATGACGAAGTCACCGGTGTCAACGTGCGGGGCGTACACAGGCTTGTGCTTGCCCCGGAGAAGGTTCGCGGCCTGAGAGGCCAGACGGCCCAGGACAACGTCCTGCGCGTCGATGACGTGCCACTGGCGAGTTACATCGCCGGGCTTGGGGCTGAACGTACGCACGGTCGTAGCCTTCGCTTCTTCAGAGAGTGGAGTCCTGACAAGGCCACCCGGACGATCACGACAGCCCTGGCGGTACTCGGGGACGCAACCCGGTACTGCCGCTGGTGTTCGGCCCGGCGGACCGGCGTAAGGGCCTCTCACGTGAGAACGAGCAAGCCAATACGCATAACGAACTCGCAGAATACCCGGCTTCGACCGTACGGGTCAAAACGCGGCCCAATGCCCTGGTCAGGACCTTGTCGTCAGCCGTCCGTCACCTGACCGTCACCGCCCGCGGCCCTAGCGTTTGCGCTCCACCCGCCGCTCGTCCCAGACCGGCTCCGTCGACTCGCGGACGACGCCGTCCGAGCCGAAGACCAGATAACGGTCGAAGGAGCGGGCGAACCAGCGGTCGTGCGTCACCGCGAGCACCGTGCCGTCGTAGGCCTCCAGGCCCTCCTGGAGGGCCTCGGCGCTCTCCAGGTCAAGGTTGTCCGTCGGCTCGTCCAGCAGGAGCGCGGTGGTACCCGCCAGCTCCATCAGGAGGATCTGGAAGCGGGCCTGCTGGCCCCCGGAGAGGCTGCCGAAGTTCTGGTCGCCCTGCCGCTCCAGTTCGTAGCGGCGCAGCACGCCCATCGCCCGGCCGCGGTCGTGCGCGTTCTCGGTCCACAGGATGTCGACCAGTGAGCGCCCCTCCAGCTCCGGGTGCGCGTGGGTCTGCGCGAAATGGCCGGGCACCACCCGGGCGCCGAGCTTCCAGGAACCGGTGTGCCGGACGTCCTGGCCGGCGAGCAGCCGCAGGAAGTGTGATTTACCCGACCCGTTGGAGCCGAGCACCGCGACCCGCTCGCCGTAGTAGATCTCCAGGTCGAACGGCTTCATCAGACCCGTGAGCTCCAGCCCCTGGCAGGTCACCGCCCGCACCCCGGTACGGCCGCCGCGCAGCCGCATCTTGATGTCCTGCTCGCGCGGCGGCTCCTGCGGGGCCCCCGCGTCCTCGAAGCGCTTCAGCCGGGTCTGGGCCGCGTGGTACCGCGACGCCATGTCCGGACTGATCGCGGCCTGCTGGCGCAGCCGGAAGACCATCTGCTTGATCTTGGTGTGTTCTTCCTCCCACCGGCGGCGCAGCTCCTCGAACCGTGCGAAGCGGTCCTTGCGCGCCTGGTGGTACGTGCCGAAGCCGCCGCCGTGCACCCAGACGTCGGAGCCCGCGGGCCCCGGCTCGACGCTGACGATCCGCTCGGCGGAGCGGGCCAGCAGCTCCCGGTCGTGCGAGACGAACAACACGGTCTTCTTGGTCTGCGCGAGCTGTTCCTCCAGCCAGCGCTTGCCGGGCACGTCCAGATAGTTGTCCGGCTCGTCCAGCAGCAGCACCTCGTCGGTACCGCGCAGCAGGGCCTCCAGCACCAGGCGCTTCTGCTCACCGCCGGAGAGCGTCTTGACCTCGCGCCACTGCGCCCGCTCGTACGGGACGCCGAGCGCGGACAGGGTGCACATGTCCCACATGTTCTCGGCCTCGTAGCCGTGCGCCTCCGCCCAGTCGCTGAGCGCGTGCGCGTAGGCCATCTGAGCCGGTTCGTCGTCCTGCGCCATGATCGCCAGCTCGGCCGCGTCCACGGCCTTCGCGGCCGTCCTGATCCGCGCCCGCGATACGGAGACCAGCAGGTCCCGGACCGTCCGGTCGTCCCGGACCGAACCCACGAACTGCGGCATGACGCCGAGCCCGCCGCTGATGGTCACCGAGCCGCCGTCCGGCTTGAGCTCCCCCGAGATCAGCCGCAGCAGGGTCGTCTTGCCCGCGCCGTTCGCCCCGACCAGAGCGACCTTGGCGCCTTCTCCCACCCGGAACGAGACGTCGCCGAGCAGCACCCGTCCATCCGGAAGGTAGTACTCCAGGTGTGCCGCCTCTACATGTCCCATAGCTCAGGATTCTCGCCCCTGCCAGGGCCCCGGCCCAAACCGATTTCCAGCACCCGGACACCGGTGCCCCGGACCGCCCGGATCGGGCGTCCGCGTCACCCGTTCGCCGAATATGATGCGCGTCATGACTGATGGGCCCACGCCTCCCCACGACCCGCGCCAGGGCTTCACGGCGCCCACCCCGCCCGAGTCCGAGGGCGAGGGCCGGCGCGAGGTGCTGGAGGGGCGGGTCATCCCGTCCCGGCCGCTCCCCTACCAGGCCGGACCGCCCGCGGCGGGCGCCCCGCAGCCACCGCGGATACCCGGGGGCACCGCTCCCGACGGCACCGCCCCGCAGGCGCAGCCGGACCCGTACGGCCCCGGAGCGCAGGCCTGGCCCCCGGCCGGCGCCCAGCAGTCCGACCGGGACCGGCAGCAGCCCCAGCAGCCCGCGCAGGGCGGCCCCGACACACCGCAGGCTCCCGCCTGGGCCCCGCCGACGAGCGGCCTCGGCGCCGGCGGCGCCCCGCCGTCCTTCCCCCAGCAGTCGCAGGGCCCGGCGGCCGGCCCCGGCGCCTTCCCGCAGGCCCCGCAGACCAACGCCCCCGACTGGGGAGCGCTCGCCGCGCAGCGCGAGGCCGCGGCGAAGCGCCGCAAGCTGTTCATGGTCGGCGGCGGAGCGCTCGCCGCGGTGGCCGTCGCGGGGATCGTCGCGGCCGCCGTCGTGGCGTCCAACAAGACCGACGGCAAGCCGAAGGCCGGCCCCACCACCACGGCGCCCTCCCAGCCGCTGCCGCCCGAGCCGTCGTTCTCCTCGGTCGCGCCGCCGCCCCCGAAGAACCCCCTCGACTACATCTCCACGGCCAAGAAGGACACCGCCCCCGTCAGCGCGGAGACCCTCTTCCCCGGCAAGCTGATGACGATCGCGGGCCGGACGTACACCAGGACCGCCGGCACCCAGACGACGAGCTGCGCCGCGGCGGCCACCGACGGCCTCGCGACGGCGCTGCCGCAGAACCACTGCCGCCAGGTGATCCGGGCGACGTACGTGCTGGGCGGCTCCGCGGTCACCGTCGGCGTCGCGGTCTTCGACGACAAGGCGCCGGCCCTCAAGGCCAAGGCCACCCCGCGGTTCCTGCTGCCGCTGAACGGCGGCGGAGTCAGCACGTTCTGCCACAACGTGTCCTGCTGGACGACCTCCAACGCGGTCGGCCGCTACGCCTACTTCACGATCTCGGGGCCGAAGAACGGCACGACCGCCACCGCCGCCGACACCGCTTCCAAGCAGGCCGGGACCGACGCGTCGAACTTCGCCTTCGAGCGGATCGTGCAGCGGGGCAAGGACGCCGCGGCGCGCGACACGGCAGCCGGGAACTAGGAAGACACGACCTGGGTCCGGCGGGGTCCCTGGACCCCGCCGGACCCGGCAGCTCAGAGGCAGCCGGGCAGCGTCCGCAGATTGCGGGCCAGCAGGTTGCGGGCCGCGAGCTGGTCGTCCGCGGGGTAGCCGACCTCCTCCAGCGTCAGCCCGTGCGGGCGCACCACATTGACCGCGGAATTGCGGACCCCGCCGGCCAGCACCTCGCCGGGGAACTCCGCCGGCCGGTGCCCGTCCCCGACCAGCAGCATGGAGCCGACCAGCGCCCGCACCATGTTGTGGCAGAACGCGTCGGCCCGCACGGTCGCGACGGCGATGCCCTCGGGCGTGCGCTCCCAGTGCAGATTGAGCAGCTTGCGGATGGTCGTCGCACCCTCGCGCTTCTTGCAGTACGCCGCGAAATCGTGCTCCCCGAGCAGCTTCCCGGCCGCCTCGTTCATGAGGTCCACGTCCAGCGGCCGGTCGTGCCACAGCACGTGCCCGCGCAGCAGCGGGTCGACCCCGGCCTGCTGGTCGCCGACCCGGTACGCGTAACGCCGCCAGATCGCCGAGAACCGGGCGTTGAAGGCCCGCGGGGCCACCGCGACCCGCCACACCCGCACGTCCTGCGGGAGCTTCCCCGCGAGCCGCCTGAGCAGCTTCTCGCCGTGCTCGGCCCACACGTCCTCGGCCAGGTCCAGGTGCGCGACCTGGCCGCGCGCGTGCACCCCCGCGTCCGTACGGCCCGCCACGGTCAGCGAGACCGGCTCCCGCAGCCGCATGACGGTCTGCAGCGCCGCCTCCAGGTCGCCCTGCACGGTGCGCCGGGTCCGCTGCTTCGCCCAGCCGGAGAATTCGGCCCCGTCGTACGACAGGTCCAGCCGCACCCGTACGAAACCGGGCTCCACCTCGTCGCTCACCGTGCGGTCCTCTCGTGCCGATGGTGCTGATCATGCCGTGCATGCGGAACGGGCCCGCCCCCAGAAGCTGGGAGCGGGCCCGTCCGTAGTACGCCGAACGCCTGGATCAGGCGTCCTTCGACTCCTCGTCGGCCTTCTCGGCCGGCTTGGCGTCCTCGACGACCTCGTCGGACTTCGCCTCGACGGCGTCGTCCTTCTTGAGGGTGTCTTCCTTCACCGCGCGCTTCGTCGCGGCTTCGGCCTCACCGGTGGCGGCCTGGGCCACGGTCAGGGCCTCGACCAGCTCGATGACCGCCATCGGGGCGTTGTCGCCACGACGGTTGCCGATCTTGGTGATACGCGTGTAACCACCGGGGCGGTTCTCGTAGCGCGGGCCGATCTCCGTGAAGAGCGTGTGCACGATGCTCTTGTCGGTGATGGTGGCCAGCACCTGGCGACGGTTGTGGATGTCGCCCTTCTTCGCCTTGGTGATGAGGCGCTCCGCGACCGGACGCAGACGACGCGCCTTGGCCTCGGTGGTGGTGATGCGGCCGTGCTCGAACAGCGCCTTCGCAAGGTTCGCGAGCAGGTGACGCTCGTGCGCGGCGCTGCCGCCCAGACGGGCACCCTTGGCGGGCTGAGGCATGGTCTTTCTCCTTCTTTTCTGCACCGGCCGGATCAGGTACCGGTGTCAGTGTCCGACGGGCGTGTGCCTGCCAGAAGTCCTTGCCGAACCGCGCGGGGGCGGGGACCGGCGGGGTGAACCGCGGTCGCGCCCGCCTCCGCGACGGAGTCGGATCAGTACTGCTCGGTCTCCACGAAGCCGGCGTCCACGTCGTCGTCGGCGCCGAAGGCGTCGGCGGCGGCGGTGGGGTCGAATCCGGGCGGGCTGTCCTTGAGGGCCAGGCCCATGCCGGCCAGCTTCGCCTTGACCTCGTCGATCGACTTCGCACCGAAGTTGCGGATGTCGAGCAGGTCGGCCTCGGAGCGGGCGACGAGCTCACCCACGGAGTGGATGCCCTCGCGCTTGAGGCAGTTGTACGAACGAACGGTGAGCTCGAGCTCCTCGATCGGCAGCGCCAGATCGGCGGCCAGAGCGGCGTCCGTCGGGGACGGGCCCATGTCGATGCCCTCGGCGTCGACGTTGAGCTCGCGGGCCAGGCCGAACAGCTCGACCAGGGTCTTACCGGCCGACGCCATGGCGTCGCGCGGGCGCATGGCCTGCTTGGTCTCGACGTCGACGATCAGCTTGTCGAAGTCGGTGCGCTGCTCGACACGGGTCGCCTCGACCTTGTACGTGACCTTGAGCACCGGGCTGTAGATGGAGTCGACCGGGATACGGCCGATCTCCTGGCCCTGCTGCTTGTTCTGGACGGCGGAGACGTAGCCGCGACCGCGCTCGACGGTCAGCTCCATCTCCAGCTTGCCCTTGGCGTTCAGGGTGGCCAGAACCAGGTCGGGGTTGTGCACCTCGACACCGGCCGGGGGCGCGATGTCGGCGGCGGTGACGACACCCGGGCCCTGCTTGCGCAGGTACATCACGACGGGCTCGTCGTGCTCCGAGGAGACGACGAGCTGCTTGATGTTGAGGATGACGTCGGTCACGTCCTCCTTGACGCCCGGCACGGTGGTGAACTCGTGCAGAACGCCGTCGACCCGGATGCTGGTGACAGCGGCACCGGGGATCGAGGAGAGAAGCGTGCGGCGAAGGGAGTTTCCGAGGGTGTAGCCGAAGCCCGGCTCCAGCGGCTCGATCACGAACCGGGAGCGGAATTCGTCGACGACCTCTTCGGTCAGCGACGGACGCTGAGCGATAAGCATGATGTTCCTCCAGTCATCGGCATCCGCTATTTGATGCCGAGGGGTACTGCAAGGGTACGGGCGGTACGGCCCCAGGGGTCCCCCCGAGGTCGTACCGCCCGTATCGCTGAGCCACTACTACTTGGAGTAGAGCTCCACGATCAGCTGCTCCTGGACCTGCGTGTCGATAACAGGCCGCTCGGGCAGCGAGTGCACGAGGATCCGGAGCTTCGACGGGATCGACTCGAGCCACGCGGGCACGGTCTTCTCGCCGGCCTCGGCGGCAGCGACCACGAACGGGGTCATCTGACGCGAGGACTCACGAACCTCGACGATGTCGTTCACAGCCACGCGAGCCGACGGGATGTCGGTCTTGCGGCCGTTCACGGTGATGTGTCCGTGACGAACCAGCTGACGGGCGTGGTCACGGGACTTGGCGAAGCCGGCCCGGTAGACCACGTTGTCGAGACGGATCTCAAGGATGCGCAGAAGGTTCTCACCGGTCTTGCCGGACTTCTGGTTCGCTTCCTTGTAGTAGTTCACGAACTGCTTCTCGAGTACACCGTAGATACGGGCACACTTCTGCTTCTCGCGAAGCTGAAGGAGGTACTCGCTGTCCTTGGTGCGCCCGCGGCCGTGCTCACCCGGGGGTAAGGACGGATCTCGATCGGGCACTTTGCGCTCTCGCACTTGCTGCCCTTGAGGAACAGCTTCTGCTTCTCCCGACGGCAACGCTTGCAGTCGGCCCCGGTGTAACGCGCCATATTGTCTTGTCTCCTACTTCAGGTGGTCAGACGCGGCGGCGCTTGGGCGGGCGGCATCCGTTGTGCGGAGTGGGGGTGACGTCCTGAATCGAGCCGACCTCGAGGCCAGTGGCCTGGAGGGAGCGGATCGCGGTCTCACGGCCGGAGCCGGGACCCTTGACGAAGACGTCGACCTTGCGCATGCCGTGCTCCTGCGCGCGACGGGCAGCCGATTCGGCGGCCATCTGCGCGGCGAACGGAGTCGACTTGCGCGAGCCCTTGAAGCCGACATGGCCGGCAGAGGCCCAAGCGATCACGTTGCCCGAGGGGTCCGTGATCGAGACGATCGTGTTGTTGAACGTGCTCTTGATGTGGGCGTGCCCATGAGCGACGTTCTTCTTTTCCTTGCGGCGCACCTTCTTGACTGCGCCCTGACGGCCCTTCGGAGGCATGTATTACTCCCGTGGAGGTGGTCGGTCCTGAGCGAACCGCTTTCTTCTGCGGAGATCCGGGGTCGCCCCCCGGCGGCACCGCAGTTGCGTCCGCTAGGACTACTTCTTGCCCGGCTTCTTCTTACCGGCGATGGCGCGACGCGGACCCTTACGGGTACGAGCGTTGGTGTGCGTGCGCTGACCGTGGACCGGAAGGCCACGACGGTGACGCAGACCCTGGTAGCAGCCGATCTCCACCTTGCGGCGGATGTCGGCCTGCACCTCGCGACGGAGGTCACCCTCGGTCTTGAAGTTGGCGTCCACGTAGTCGCGGAGCTTGACGAGGTCTTCCTCGGCAAGGTCGCGAACGCGGATGTCGGGGTTCACACCAGTGTTCTTCAGGGTCTCCTGGGCACGGGTGCGACCGATGCCGAAGACGTAGGTGAGGGCGATCTCCACGCGCTTCTCACGCGGGAGGTCAACGCCGGAAAGGCGTGCCATTCATGGCTCCTGTTGATTCGGAGGTCTTCCGCAGTACCGTTCCCGGCCGCCGTACGAGGTACGTTCCGGGTCCTCGGCCCCCGCCGAAGGTGTCGTCCCGGCGTACCGGGACGGGTGACTGCGTAATTACTGTGTGTGCGTCGCGGGAAGAACTGCGAGTTGCAGGTCGTGCGTCAGCCCTGGCGCTGCTTGTGGCGCAGGTTGTCGCAGATGACCATGACCCGACCGTGACGGCGGATCACCTTGCACTTGTCGCAGATCTTCTTGACGCTCGGCTTGACCTTCATGTGATGTCAGGTTCTCCGGGTCGTGCCATCGCCCCACGGGAGCGGGGCAGCAGCGAGATCTACTTGTAGCGGTAGACGATCCGTCCGCGCGTCAAGTCGTAGGGAGACAGCTCCACAACGACCCTGTCATCGGGAAGGATGCGGATGTAGTGCATACGCATCTTGCCGCTGATGTGCGCGAGGACCTTGTGACCGTTCTGGAGCTCTACCCGGAACATCGCGTTCGGGAGAGACTCGATCACGGTGCCCTCGATTTCGATGGCACCTTGCTTCTTGGCCACGCTTCGCCCTTCGAATCGGCTACCTTGATCGGCTCAGGTAAATCACGCAGACATGCGGGTATACATGAGCCGACGTGTCAGTCTACGGCAGGCACCCCGGAATGACGAATCCGGGGTAGATGCCCACGTTGGGTGATCGTTACTCCACCCGGCCCAACAGCATCCGACGACCGTCCGCGGCTCACGCCAGCGGGTCGGGGGCCGCCGTGATGCCGTACTCCGCCAGCTTCGCCTTGCCGCCGTCGACGGCGGTGAGCACCAGCGGGCCCTGCTCGGTCAGCGCGATCGAGTGCTCCCAGTGACTGGACCAGGACCCGTCGTCGCTCTTGACCGTCCACTCGTCCTCGAGGACGTGGGTGTGCGGGGTGCCGAGGGTGACCATCGGCTCGATGGCCAGGCAGACGCCCGGCACCAGCTTGATGCCCCGGCCGCGCTTCTTGTTGACGTAGTTCAGCAGATGCGGGTCCATGTGCATCTCGGAGCCGATGCCGTGGCCGCCGTACTCCTCGACGATGCCGTACTTGCCGGAGGCCGGCCGCGGCTGGCGGCGGATGTACCCCTCGATCGCCGCCGAGACGTCGGAGAGCCGGTTGCCCTTCTTCATCGCGGCGATACCGGCCCACATGGACTCCTCGGTCACCCGGCTCAGCTCGATGAGCTCCGGAGCGTGACCGGTGCCCACGAAGGCCGTGAAGGCCGCGTCGCCGTGCCAGCCGTCGATGATGGCGCCCGCGTCGATGGAGATGAGGTCGCCGTCCTTCAGGACGGTCTCCCGGTCCGGGATGCCGTGCACCACGACATCGTTGACCGAGGTGCAGATGTTGCCGGTGAAGCCGCCGTATCCGAGGAAGTTCGGCTTGGCACCGTGCTCGGCGATCACCTTCGCGGCGATCTCGTCGAGCTCCTTGGTGCTCACGCCCGGAACCGCGGCCTCGCCGCACGCCCGGTGGATGGCCGCGACGACCAACCCCGCCTCGCGCATCTTGGCGATCTGCTCCGGGGTCTTGATCTCGACCATGCCTGTGGCCCTCTCTGAAAAAGTCGTCACTCAAACAGTACGGCCGCGGTGCCACCTGGGCACCGCGGCCGACCTGTGTACGTGTGGGTACTACGCGCTCTTGTTGCTCTTCAGTGCGTCCATCGCCCGCTGGGTGACTTCCGCGACCGGACCGAGCGCCGAGATCGTCGCCACCAGGTCCTGCTGCTTGTAGTAGTCGATGATCGGCTCGGTCTCGCGGTGGTAGACGGCGAGGCGGTTGCGCACGGTCGCCTCGGAGTCGTCGTCCCGCTGGTAGAGCTCGCCGCCGCACTCGTCGCAGACACCCTCGACCTTGGGCTGCTTGTACGTGATGTGGAAGGTGTGCGCCGAGTCGAGGCGGCAGGTACGCCGGCCGGCGATCCGCTTGACGACCTCGTCCTCCGGGACCTCCAGGTCCAGGACCCCGTCGAGCGCGATACCGCGCTCGACCAGGTAGGCGTCGAGCGCCTCGGCCTGGTGCACGTTGCGCGGGAAACCGTCGAGCAGGAAGCCGCCCTCGGTGTCCGACTCGTCGAGCCGGTCCTTCGCCATCCCGATGGTCACTTCGTCGGGCACCAGGTTGCCGGCGTCCATGTAGGACTTCGCCTGCTTGCCCAGGGCGGTGCCCTGGCTGATGTTCGCGCGGAAGAGGTCGCCCGTCGAGATGTGCGGGATCGACAGGTTCTTGGCGAGGAACGCAGCCTGCGTACCCTTGCCGGCCCCAGGCGGCCCGACGAGGACGATTCGCATCAGCGGAGGAACCCTTCGTAGTTGCGCTGCTGGAGCTGGCTCTCGATCTGCTTCACGGTCTCCAGGCCGACACCCACGATGATCAGGATGCTGGTCCCGCCGAACGGGAAGTTGGTGCTGCCGTTGAACAAGGCGATGGCAACGGTGGGAACGAGAGCGATGAGCCCCAGATACAGCGATCCCGGCCACGTGATCCTGTTCAGCACGTAGCTCAGGTATTCAGCAGTAGGTCGACCGGCCCGGATACCCGGGATGAAGCCACCATACTTCTTCATATTGTCGGCGACTTCCTCGGGGTTGAACGAGATCGCGACGTAGAAGAAGGCGAAGAAGACGATCAACAGGAAGTAAGCGGCCAGGTAGGCGGGGTGATCGCCCTTGGTCAGGTTGACGCTGACCCACTGGGCCCACGGTGCTGTCGACCCGCTGAACTGAACGACAAGGGCCGGAATGTAGAGCAACGACGAGGCGAAGATGACGGGAATCACACCCGCCTGGTTCACCTTGAGCGGGATATACGTGGACGTTCCGCCGTAGGACCGCCGACCGATCATGCGCTTCGCGTACTGCACCGGGATCCTGCGTTGCGCCTGTTCGACGAAGACCACAAGGGCCACCATCACCAGGCCGATCAGGATGACGATGAAGAACTCGAACCAGCCGCCCATGATCTTGCCGGAGCTCTTGATGGACCACAGGGCGCCCGGGAAGCCGGCCGCGATCGAGACGAACATCAGGATCGACATACCGTTGCCGATGCCGCGGTCGGTGATGAGCTCGCCGAGCCACATGATCATCACGGTACCGGCGGTCATCGTGACCACCATCGTGACGGTGGTGAAGATCGACTTGCTGGAGATGATGTCGTAGCGCTGGGTGCAGCTGGAGAAGAGGCTGCCGCCGCGGGCGGTGGCCACCAGGCCGGTGCCCTGCAGGATCGCCAGCGCCACGGTCAGGTATCGGGTGTACTGCGTGATCTTCGCGGTGCCCGCCTGGCCCTCCTTCTTGAGGGCTTCGAGG
The DNA here is from genome assembly GCF_023701715.1 of Streptomyces sp. RKAG337. Lineage (NCBI taxonomy): Bacteria > Bacillati > Actinomycetota > Actinomycetes > Kitasatosporales > Streptomycetaceae > Streptomyces > Streptomyces sp. RKAG337. The sequence continues at coordinate 2,948,987 of NZ_JAJOZA010000001.1, forward strand.
CGTGGGATCACCACGGTCAGCAGCTGCAGGATGATGCTCGCCGTGATGTACGGCATGATCCCGAGCGCGAAGATGGTCAGCTGGAGCAGTGCACCACCGCTGAAGAGGTTGACCAGGCTGAAGAGGCCCTGCCCGCCGCCCGCGTCCTTGATGCACGCGTTGACGACCTTGTAGTCCACCCCTGGCACCGGGACGTGCGCCCCGAGCCGGAACAGCACCATGATGCCCAGCGTGAACAGCAGCTTCTTGCGCAGGTCAGGCGTTTTGAACGCCTGGGCGAACGCGGTGAGCACGGTGCCTCCTGCACCTTCCGCGCAGCAGGGCGGAAGGGTCGGTCGAGATGGTCTGTCACGGACGGCGGATCACCGGCCGGGATGGGGCGCGAGGACAGTCTGCGGGCAGTTTCGCCAGTCGACCCAACGGACTCTAACAGCGCGTGGCGGTCCGTATGAAGCGCGTGTCTCCCCCAGTTGGCGATCGCCACCCGGTAGAGACACGACAGAGTCGTACTTGCGCGGTATGTCCTTGGGTGCCCGCTACCGAATCGGGCCCGTCCCTCCGAGGAGGAACGGGCCCGATTCAGTCGCTGTCAGCAGCAGTCGCCGAGACTCAGATGAGCTCGGTGACGGTGCCGCCGGCAGCAGCGATCTTCTCCTTGGCGGAGCCGGAGACGGCGTCAACCGAAACCTGCAGCGCCACGGTGATCTCGCCGGTGCCGAGCACCTTGACGAGCTGGTTCTTACGTACCGCGCCCTTGGCGACCAGATCGGCCACCGTGACCTCTCCACCCTCGGGGTAGAGGGCGGTGAGCTTGTCCAGGTTCACGACCTGGAACTCGACGCGGAACGGGTTCTTGAAGCCCTTGAGCTTCGGCAGGCGCATGTGGAGGGGCATCTGCCCACCCTCAAAGCGAGCCGGAACCTGGTAACGGGCCTTGGTGCCCTTGGTACCACGACCAGCGGTCTTACCCTTGGACGCCTCGCCACGACCCACACGGGTCTTGGCGGTCTTGGCACCCGGGGCGGGACGCAGGTTGTGGACCTTCAGGGGGTTCAGCGGGTTCTCAGCACCCATGTCAGTCAACCTCCTCGACCGTGACGAGGTGGCGGACGGTCTGGACCATTCCGCGAATCTCCGGACGGTCCTCCTTGACCACCACGTCGTTCAGGCGCTTGAGCCCGAGCGAACGCAGGGTGTCACGGTGGTTCTGCTTGCTACCGATGTAGGACTTGATCTGCGTGACCTTGAGGCGAGCCATCAGGCACCCACCCCGGCACGTGCACGCAGCAGAGCTGCGGGCGCGACGTCCTCCAGCGGCAGGCCACGACGGGCGGCGATCTCCTCGGGGCGCTGAAGGCCCTGAAGCGCGGCCACCGTGGCGTGCACGATGTTGATCGCGTTGTCCGAGCCGAGGCTCTTGGACAGCACGTCGTGGATACCGGCGCACTCGAGTACGGCGCGCACCGGGCCACCGGCGATAACACCGGTACCGGGGGAAGCAGGCTTGAGCAGAACGACGCCCGCGGCCTTCTCGCCCTGGATCGGGTGCGGGATGGTGCCCTGGATGCGGGGAACCTTGAAGAAGTTCTTCTTCGCTTCCTCGACACCCTTGGCGATGGCGGCCGGAACTTCCTTGGCCTTGCCATAACCGACACCGACGGTGCCGTCACCATCGCCCACCACGACCAGCGCGGTGAAGCTGAAGCGACGACCACCCTTGACTACCTTGGCGACGCGGTTGATCGCGACAACACGCTCGACGTAGGCGGTCTTCTCGGCCTGCGGGCCGCCCCGTCCAGACTTGCGGTCACGCTCGCCGCCACCGGCACCGCTGCCGCGGCGCTGGGGTCCAGCCATTGGAATTACCTCTCTTCGTTGATCCGCTAGCTGCGGGACGAACTCAGAACTCGAGTCCGGCTTCGCGGGCGGCATCCGCGAGGGCGGCAATGCGCCCTGCGTACTGATTGCCGCCACGGTCGAATACGACAGTCTCAATACCCGCGGCCTTGGCACGCTCGGCCACGAGCTGGCCGACCTGCTTCGCCTTGGAGGACTTGTCGCCTTCGCCGCCACGGATGGACGGGTCGAGGGTCGACGCCGACGCGAGGGTGTGCCCCGCGAGGTCGTCGATGACCTGCGCCACGATGCCGCGGTTGGACCTGGTCACGACGAGACGCGGACGCGCCTCCGTGCCCGAGATCCGCTTGCGGACGCGGATGTGGCGACGCTTGAGAGCCGCGCCCTTGTAAGCCTTGCCCTTGGCGATTTTTACACCGTATGCCATGGCTACTTACCAGCCTTTCCGACCTTGCGGCGGATGACTTCGCCCGCGTACTTAACACCCTTGCCCTTGTACGGGTCGGGCTTCCGCAGCTTGCGGATGTTCGCGGCTACCTCGCCGACCTTCTGCTTGTCGATTCCCTCGACACTCAGCTTGGTCGGCGACTCCACCTTGAACGAGATGCCCTCCGGCGGCTCGATCACGACGGGGTGGCTGTAGCCCAGGGCGAACTCCAGATTGGAGCCCTTCGCCTGGACGCGGTAGCCGACGCCGTTGATCTCGAGCGCCTTGCTGTAACCCGCGGTCACGCCAGTGATCATGTTCGCCACCAGCGTGCGGGACAGGCCGTGCAGGGCCTTCGAAACACGCTCGTCGTTAGGACGCGACACGATGAGCGTGCCGGTCTCGTCCTTGGCGACATCGATCGGGGCAGCGACGGTGTGGGAGAGGGAACCCTTGGGGCCCTTCACCGAGACCGTACGGCCGTCGATGGTGACGTCCACGCCGGCGGGAACCGGGATGGGCAGCTTGCCGATGCGCGACATTGCAATGCCTCCTGTTCCCGATTACCAGACGTAGGCGAGGACTTCCCCACCTACGCCCTTCTTGCTGGCCTGCTGGCCGGTGAGGAGACCGTGGGACGTGGAGATGATCGCCACGCCCAGGCCGCCGAGCACCTTGGGCAGATTGGTGGACTTTGCGTAGACCCGAAGGCCCGGCTTGCTGATGCGCTTGATGCCGGCGATCGAGCGCTCACGGCTCGGACCGAACTTCAGCTCGAGGATGAGGTTCTTGCCAACCTCGGCATCCTCGACCTTCCAGCCGGTGATGTAACCCTCCTGCTGGAGGATCTCCGCGATGTGCGACTTGATCTTGCTGAACGGCATCACGACGTCATCGTGATACGCCGAGTTCGCATTACGCAGACGGGTCAGCATGTCTGCGATGGGGTCGGTCATGGTCATGAGTTGGCCCTAGGCCTCTCTCGCCGGGGTTTCCATTGCGCCATCCTTCTCCCCGAGCAATGTCGGGACGGGTGCGGCGCGGGGACCTACGGCGTAGTAAGTCGGTCATGGGCGCCAGGCGCCCAACCCCTCTACCTTACGGCAGCGGGAGCCGGGCTCCTGACGTCCAGATGCTTACCGAGAGTTCCTGGTCACCGGATTCCCCGAAGGGAACCGGATCTACCAGGAGCTCTTGGTCACGCCCGGCAGCTCGCCACGGTGAGCCATCTCACGAAGGCACACGCGGCAGAGGCCGAACTTGCGGTAGACAGAGTGCGGCCGGCCACAGCGCTGGCAGCGGTTGTAACCGCGCACAGCGAACTTGGGCTTGCGAGCGGCCTTAGCGATCAGAGCCTTCTTCGCCACGGTCACATCTCCTTGAACGGGAAGCCGAGGTGACGAAGCAGGGCACGACCCTCGTCGTCGTTGGTCGCCGTGGTAACCACGGTGATGTCCATGCCCCGGACCCGGTCGATCTTGTCCTGGTCGATCTCGTGGAACATGACCTGCTCCGTGAGACCGAAGGTGTAGTTGCCCCGGCCGTCGAACTGCTTCGGCGACAGGCCGCGGAAGTCACGGATACGCGGCAGTGCGAGTGACAGCACGCGGTCCAGGAACTCCCACATACGGTCACCGCGGAGGGTGACGTGGGCGCCGATCGGCTGGCCCTCACGCAGCTTGAACTGCGCGATGGACTTGCGGGCCTTGGTGACCTGCGGCTTCTGGCCGGTGATCGTGGCGAGGTCGCGAATCGCGCCCTCGATCAGCTTGGAGTCGCGGGCGGCGTCGCCCACACCCATGTTGACCACGATCTTGGTCAGACCCGGGATCTGCATGACGTTCTCGAAAGAGAACTCCTCGTGCAGCTTGCCCGAGATTTCCTCGCGGTAGCGCGTCTTCAGACGCGGCGTGGTGGTGGCAGTCATCAGATGTCCTCACCCGTCCGCTTGGCAACGCGGATCTTGTTGCCTTCGTCGTCGAAGCGGTAACCGACGCGGGTAACGACCTTCTTGCCGTCCTTCTCCACGATCAGCTGAACGTTGCTGATGTGAATCGGGGCCTCGGTCGTGATGATCCCACCGGTCTTGCTACCGCGGTCGGACTGGCCGGCCTTGGTGTGCTTCTTGACCCGGTTGACACCCTCGACGAGGACACGGCTCTCAGTGGGGTAGGCCACAATGACCTTGCCCTGCTTGCCGCGGTCCTTACCGGTGATGACCTGGACCAGGTCGCCCTTCTTGATCTTCATCGGTTACAGCACCTCCGGCGCGAGAGAAACGATCTTCATGAACTTCTTCTCGCGCAGCTCACGGCCCACCGGGCCGAAGATACGGGTGCCGCGGGGGTCGCCGTCGTTCTTCAGAATGACGGCGGCGTTCTCGTCGAACCGGATGTACGAGCCGTCTGCGCGACGGCGCTCCTTGACGGTCCGGACGATGACCGCCTTGACGACCTCGCCCTTCTTCACGTTGCCACCGGGGATCGCGTCCTTGACGGTGGCAACGATGACGTCACCGATTCCCGCGTAGCGGCGACCCGAACCACCGAGAACACGGATGCAAAGGATTTCCTTCGCACCAGTGTTGTCGGCGATCCGCAGTCGCGACTCCTGCTGGATCACGTCTATCTCCTGTTTGTCGCGTCGGTTCCCGGTGGGGGCGGGTTGCCCCGCCCCCACCGAGCCTGACGGAACGGTCCTGAGGGCCCCTTATTTTTTTGGGGCCCTCAGGGATTACTTGGCCTTCTCGAGGATCTCCACGACGCGCCAGCGCTTGGTGGCAGAGGTCGGCCGGGTCTCCATGAGGAGGACACGGTCGCCGATGCCGGCAGCGTTCTGCTCGTCGTGCGCCTTGAGCTTGTTGGTGCGCCGGATGACCTTGCCGTACAGGGCGTGCTTCACACGGTCCTCGACGGCGACCACTACGGTCTTGTCCATCTTGTCGCTGACCACAAGGCCCTCACGGGTCTTGCGGAAGCCGCGCTGCTCGGAGGTCTCAGTCACATTCTTCTCGCTCATCAGGCGCTCTCCACCGTCTCGATGCCCAGCTCGCGCTCGCGCATCAAGGTGTAGATCCGGGCGATGTCCTTGCGGACTACCTTGAGCCGGTTGTTGTTCTCGAGCTGTCCCGTGGCCGCTTGGAAGCGGAGGTTGAACAGCTCCTCCTTGGCTTCGCTCAGCTTGGCGAGGAGTTCCTCGTCGCCCAGCGTGCGCAGCTCGGTGGCCTTAGTGGTGCCGGCCGCCATCACGATTCACCTGCCTCGCGCCGCACAATGCGGCACTTCATCGGAAGCTTGTGGGCGGCGCGGGTGAGCGCCTCCTTGGCAACCTTCTCGTTCGGGAAGGACAGCTCGAACATCACCCGACCGGGCTTGACGTTCGCGATCCACCACTCCGGCGAACCCTTACCGGAACCCATGCGGGTCTCAGCAGGCTTCTTGGTCAGCGGACGGTCCGGGTAAATGTTGATCCAGACCTTGCCGCCGCGCTTGATGTGACGGGTGATGGAGATACGAGCGGACTCGATCTGCCGGTTCGTCACATAGGCCGGGGTAACGGCCTGCAGGCCGTACTCACCGAACGCGAGTTCGGTGCCGCCCTTGGCCATGCCCGAGCGCTTCGGGTGGTGCTGCTTGCGGTGCTTGACCCTGCGGGGGATCAGCATTGGGTCAGGCCTCCGTTCCGGGAGTGTCCGCAGCCGGAGCCTCGACAGCGGCGGGGGCCTCGGCCTTGGGAGCCGAACCGCCGTCCGTCTGGGGCTTACGGCCACGGCCGCCGCGCTCGCCACCGCGGCGCTGCGGACGGTCGGTTCCACCGGCGCCGGGACCACGCGACGGGCGGTTGCCCGCACGGGCCGCGGCGTTGTCGGCGCGAACCTCTGCGATGTTCTTGACGTTGCCCTTGTAGATCCACACCTTCACACCGATGCGGCCGAAGGTGGTCTTGGCCTCGAAGAAGCCGTAGTCCACATTGGCGCGCAGGGTGTGCAGCGGCACACGGCCTTCGCGGTAGAACTCGGAGCGGGACATCTCGGCGCCGCCGAGACGGCCACCACACTGGATCTTGATGCCCTTGGCGCCGGCCTTCATGGTGCCCTGCATGCTCTTACGCATGGCACGACGGAAGGAGACACGCGAGGAGAGCTGCTCGGCGACGGCCTGGGCCACCAGCTGAGCGTCCATCTCGGGGTTCTTGACCTCGAGGATGTTCAGCTGCACCTGCTTGCCGGTCAGCTTCTCCAGGTCGCCGCGGATGCGGTCGGCCTCGGCACCACGACGGCCGATGACGATGCCGGGACGCGCGGTGTGGATGTCCACACGCACACGGTCACGGGTGCGCTCGATCTCAACCTTCGAGATGCCGGCGCGCTCCATGCCCTGCGTCATCATCTTGCGGATGGCGACGTCTTCCTTGACGTAGTCCTTGTACAGCTTGTCGGCGTACCAACGAGACTTGAAGTCCGTGGTAATTCCGAGCCGGAACCCGTACGGGTTAACCTTCTGGCCCATTACCGGGTCCCTTCCTTGCTGCTGACGACCACGGTGATGTGGCTGGTCCGCTTGCGGATCCGGTAGGCACGGCCCTGGGCACGCGGACGGAACCGCTTCAGGGTCGGACCTTCGTCGACATACGCCTCAGTGATGACGAGAGACTCGGCATCGGAGTGGTCGTAGTTGTGCGCGGCGTTGGCAATGGCGCTGTCAAGCACCTTGCCTACCGGCACGCTCGCGGCCTGCGGGGCGAAACGCAGGACCGCCTGAGCCTCCGTGGCATTCATGCCACGGATGAGGTCCACCACGCGGCGGGCCTTCATGGGCGTGACGCGGATGTACCGCGCCTGGGCCCTGGCTTCCATGGTTGTCCCTTCGGTGTCAGTCATAGTCTTCGCACTCCGCCGATCAGCGACGCTTCGTCTTGCGGTCGTCCTTGACGTGGCCGCGGAACGTGCGGGTCGGCGAGAATTCGCCGAGCTTGTGGCCGACCATGGACTCGGTGACGAACACCGGGACGTGGATCTTGCCGTTGTGCACCGCGATCGTGTGGCCCAGCATCGCCGGAATGATCATGGAGCGGCGGGACCAGGTCTTGATGACGTTGTGGGTGCCTGCCTCGTTCTGTACGTCCACCTTCTTGATGAGGTGGTCGTCGACGAAGGGCCCCTTCTTGAGACTGCGCGGCATCTAAACCTGCTCCTAGCGCTTCTTGTTCGTCTTGCGGCGGCGGACGATGTACTTGCTGCTTGCCTTCTTCGGCGAGCGAGTACGACCCTCCTTCTGACCCCACGGGGAGACCGGGTGGCGACCACCGGAGGTCTTACCCTCACCACCACCGTGCGGGTGGTCGACAGGGTTCATCGCGACACCGCGGACGGTCGGGCGGACGCCCTTCCAGCGCATACGGCCGGCCTTGCCCCAGTTGATGTTCGACTGCTCGGCGTTGCCGACCTCGCCAACAGTGGCGCGGCAGCGGACGTCGACCAGGCGGACCTCACCGGACGGCATACGAAGGGTGGCCATGGAGCCCTCCTTCGCCAGCAGCTGGACCGAAGCACCCGCGGAACGGGAGATCTTCGCGCCGCCGCCGGGACGCAGCTCGATAGCGTGGATGGTCGTACCCACCGGGATGTTGCGCAGCGGGAGGTTGTTGCCCGGCTTGATGTCGGCCGTGGGGCCGTTCTCAACCCGGTCGCCCTGGCTCAGCTTGGCCGGGGCAATGATGTAGCGCTTCTCGCCGTCTGCGTAGTGCAGCAGCGCGATGCGTGCGGTGCGGTTCGGGTCGTACTCAATGTGAGCGACCTTCGCCGGAACGCCGTCCTTGTCATGACGACGGAAGTCGATGACTCGGTAAGCACGCTTGTGACCGCCACCCTGGTGGCGAACAGTGATGCGACCCGAGCTGTTACGCCCGCCCTTGCTGTGCAGGGGGCGGACCAGCGACTTCTCCGGCGTGGACCGCGTGATCTCGACGAAGTCGGCGACGCTGGAGCCACGACGGCCCGGCGTCGTCGGCTTGTACTTGCGGATACCCATTTCTCAGTCCTCGTCCGATATCGGACGACACGGACTCCGTTAGGAGACCGGGCCGCCGAAGATGTCGATTCGGTCGCCCTCAGCGAGGGTCACGATGGCGCGCTTGGTGTCCTTGCGCTTGCCGAAACCGGTCTTGGTGCGCTTGCGCTTACCCTGCCGGTTGATCGTGTTGACCCCGGTGACCTTGACCGAGAAGACCGCCTCGACGGCCTGCTTGATCTGGGTCTTATTGCTGCCCGGCGCGACGATGAACGTGTACTTGTTCTCGTCCAGGAGCGCGTAGCTCTTCTCGGAAACCACCGGCTTGACCAGGATGTCACGGGGATCCGTGAAGGTCTTGCTGGTGACGACCGCGGCGATCTTGGTCTCACTCATCAGGCGTCGTTCCCTTCGAGCTCATCCTCGGAGGCAACGGCCTTGGCGGACGCGGCGGGACCCGCCACGAAACGCTCGAAGGCATCCTTCGTGAAGACCACTTCGTCGGAGACGAGCACGTCGTAGGTGTTCAGCTGACCGGCTTCCAGGATGTGTACCTGGGGCAGGTTGCGGGCGGACAGCCACGCGGCCTCGTCAGCGCGCTCGACGACCAGGAGCACGTTCTTACGCTCCGAGATCTTGCCGAACAGCGTCTTGGCGGACTTCGTGGAAGGCGTCGTGCCCTCGATCACGCCGGAGACGACGTGAATGCGGGAGTGACGCGCCCGGTCGGTCAGGGCGCCGAGGAGGGCGGCCCGGATCATCTTCTTCGGCGTCCGCTGGGAGTAGTCACGCGGCTTCGGACCGTGGACGACGCCACCGCCCGCGAACTGCGGAGCGCGGGTCGAACCCTGGCGGGCGCGGCCGGTGCCCTTCTGGCGGTAAGGCTTGCGCCCACCACCGCGGACCTCGCCGCGACGCTTGGTGCTGTGCGTGCCCTGGCGGGCGGCAGCGAGCTGCGCCACGACGACCTGGTGGATCAGCGGAATGCTGACCTTGGCGTCGAAGATCTCGGCGGGAAGCTCAAGGCTCCCGGTCTTGTCGCCCGCGGGCGACAGGATGTCAATGGTGCTCATATCCTCAAGCCCCCTTGGCCGCGGTACGGACCAGGATGAGGCCGCCGTTCGGACCAGGTACCGCTCCCTTGATGAGGAGCAGGCCCTTCTCCGCGTCAACGGCGTGGACGGTCAGATTCTGTGTGGTCACACGCTCTCCACCCATCCGGCCGGCCATCTTCATGCCCTTGAAGACACGACCCGGGGTGGCACAGCCACCGATGGAGCCGGGGGAACGGTGCTTGCGCTGAACGCCGTGACCGGCGCCGAGACCCTTGAAGTTGTGACGCTTCATGACACCGGCGAAACCCTTGCCCTTGCTGGTGCCGGTCACATCGACCTTGACACCGGACTCGAAGGTCGCAGCGGTGATCTCCTGGCCCAGCGTGTACTCGCTGGCGTCAGGCGTACGAAGCTCCACCAGGTGGCGGCGCGGGGTTACGTCGGCCTTGGCGAAGTGACCCTTGAGGGGCTTGTTCACCTTGCGCGGGTCAATCTCGCCGAAGGCGATCTGAACCGACTCGTAGCCGTCGACGTCGTTGGTGCGGACCTGGGTCACGACACACGGGCCGGCCTTGATGACGGTCACCGGCACAATGCGGTTGTTCTCGTCCCAGACCTGCGTCATGCCGAGCTTCTCGCCCAGGACGCCCTTAATGCTCTTAGCCATCTCGCGCGTCACCTCAGAGCTTGATCTCGATGTCGACGCCAGCCGGGAGGTCGAGACGCATCAGCGAGTCAACCGTCTTCGGCGTGGGGTCGAGAATGTCGATGAGCCGCTTGTGGGTGCGCATCTCGAAGTGCTCGCGCGCATCCTTGTACTTGTGCGGCGACTTGATGACGCAGTACACGTTCTTCTCAGTGGGCAGCGGCACCGGGCCTGCGACGTGCGCACCAGTACGCGTCACCGTTTCGACGATCTTCTTCGCCGACGAATCGATGACCTCGTGGTCGTACGCCTTGAGCCGGATGCGGATCTTCTGTCCCGCCATGGCTACTCCGTAGTCCTTTGTCTCGTAACGCTCTGGAACCCGGCAGGTACTGACTCTCCGCCGACCCACGCGGTCGGGCGTGTCGCACCCCTTCTCATAAATTTCCGCAAGCGGAAATCCCTCGGAGAAGGAAGCGCGGCGCTCTGACCGCAGGATGTGGTGAAAAATCCCACCGGGTGCCTGATCGGAACCGCACTAACGCTTCCCGGAAGATTCCCGTACGTCCGTCAGGCCACCAAGAGGCGGATCATGACGACGAGTACTGTGGGACTCGCTTCCGGTCCTCCCGACGGGAGGCGCGCAGCATCGGCGCTCGACCGAGCAACTTGGCTAGTGTGCCATATGGGGCACACTCCACGCCAATCGAGCCGGTGACAGTACCACCTGGGCGGGCGGAGCAACCAAAGGCTCCCCCGGACGGTCCTCATCTGCGGAGTTCCCTGACATGGCGGGGACCCGTCGGACGAGAAAGAGTGTTCGTTGAAGAGGCTGCCCCGTCTGGTACTGCTCACGGTCGTCCTCGCGCTGTTCGCCGGCGCGTGCGGCACCCCCGGCGACGGCCCGGTGACCCCGCCCGCCAGGACCCCCAAGGCCGCACCGCCGCTCGACATGGACACCTGGTCGGTGACGGAGGAGAACCGGCGGCCCGGCAGCACCGGTTGGCGGCTGCGCGACCCGGGGCCGTCCGACGCGATCGAGGGGTACGCCGACCATGTCAGCGTCACCTCAGGAGAATCGTTTCGGCTGTTCGTCTCCACCACCGCGAAGAGCTTCCACGTCGAGGCGTACCGGATGGGCTGGTACCAGGGGAAGCAGGGCCGCAAGGTCTGGTCGTCGGCCGCTCAGCACGGCGAGCGGCAGGCGGGCCCGAAGACGGTGCCCGGCATATACCTGATCAGCGCGCCCTGGAAGCCGTCCCTGACGGTGAACACCGAGAACTGGCCGCAGGGCAGCTATCTGCTGAAGCTCGTCTCCAGCCAGGGCCACGACCGGTGGGTGACGCTGACGATCCGCTCCACCTCCACCGTCGGCCGCACCGTGTTCGTGAACGCCGTCACCACCTGGGCCGCGTACAACAAGTGGGGCGGCGGCACCAATGTCTACGGCGACTCCCGCGGCACCTCGGGACCCGGCTACGCCAAGCGCTCGCGCAAGGCCAGCTTCGACCGGCCGTACGACGGCAAGGGCTCGCCCTTCAACTGGTACGAGCTGCCGATGCTCAGCATCGCGGAGCGGATGGGCATACCGCTCGCCTACGAGACCGACACCGACCTCGACAACTCGGCCGAGCTGTTCCGCGGCGCCCGCTCGGTGATCTTCCCCGGGCACGACGAGTACTGGTCGGCGGGGATGCGCGACAACACCCTCAAGATCCGCGACGCCGGCGTGAACATCGCCTTCTTCTCTTCCAACGCCGCCTACCGGCACATACGGCTGGAGCCCAGCTCGCTGGGCAAGGACCGCGTGGTGGTGGTCTACAAGGATCCGTCGGAGGACCCGATGATCCTCAAGGACCCCAGCCAGGCCACCCAGCAGTGGCGGCTGCCGCCCGACCCGCGCCCGGAGAGCGTCCTCACCGGCGTGCTGTACGAGTGCAACCCGGTCTACGCGCCGTTCGTCGTCACCGACCCGGACGCGTGGATGTTCCGCGGCACCGGCGCCAAGGCCGGCAGCAAGTACATCGGGCTGGTCGGCGTGGAGTCGGACCGGCTGATGGCCGGCGTCCCGGTGCCGCGCCCGATCCAGGTCGTCGGGGACTCCCCGCTGACCTGCCGCGGCGCGAAGACCCGGGCCAACGCCGCCTACTACACGGTGCCTTCGGGCGCCGGGGTCTTCGCCACCGGCACCATGAGCTGGGCCTGCAGCGTCTACGGCAACACCGGCTGCCGGGACCAGGGCGGCGAGCAGCGGGTGCCCGAGGCGTCCGGGGAGTTCGCCCGCCAGGTCTCCGAGAACATCCTGCGGGTCTTCGCCGCCGGGCCCGCCGGCCGCACGTACCCGGCGCGGGACAACTACGCCCGGTACGTCTCACCGCCCAGCACGATGTCCTTCGCGCACTAGAGCCCGCTCCGGCCGGGCGGGATCCGGCCGGGCGGGGTCCGGGCCTGCGGGATCCGGCCGGGCGGGGTCCGGGCCTGCAGGGTCCGGCCGGGCGGGGAGCGCTCAGCGCACCACGCTCGGCCCGTAGGCGCCCGACACCATCAGCTGCGGCCGGCCCGAACCGTCCGCGGGCTGCTTCCACACGTCGAAGGCGCTGCTGCCGGTCGGCAGGGAGTAGGCGATGGTGCGGTCGTCCAGCCAGTCGCCCTGGTCGTCCACGCTGCGGGTCTCGGCGAGCGCCGTCTCCCGCAGGGTCGCCAGGTCCAGCACGTACAGCCGCCAGGGCTTGGACGGGTCGTCGGAGACCTTCTTCTTGAAGACCAGCCGGGTGCCGTCAGGGGAGAGCGACGGGCACTCCACGTTCTGCCGCAGCACGGTCATCGTGCGGGCCGCGAAGTCGCCGCGGACCAGGAACGTGCCGCCGCTGGAGGAGCTGCCCAGCGTCGCGTAGAAGGTGTTGTCGTCCTTCAGGAACGACACCCCCCAGAAGTTCCGGTCCGGCGGTGTGAAGTCCTTGCCGTCCCGGCGGACCTCGAACGTCTCCAGGGACGGCACCAGCGTGTCGGTGCCCGAGTCGTAGATGCCGGTGCGGGTGGAGAAGCCGGCCGAGGTGTACGAGTCCCCGTAGACGAACGCCGTCCAGGCCGCCATCCGGCCGTCGGCGGAGAGCCGGGCGCGGCTGGGCAGGCCGGGCAGCTGGATCCGCTTGAGCAGCTTCATACCGCTGTCGCGCAGCTCCGCGTAGTGGTGCACGACCAGGCCGTTCTGGCCGGCCAGACAGAGCAGCCGGCCGGCCGCCGCGTAACTGCGCTCACAGGCCTGTGTGTCGACCTTCCGGCCACTGCCCGGGCTGCCGATCGGCACCTCGGCCAGCCGGCCGAAGCCGGGGCCCTTGGCCGTGTCGCGGAATATCAGCCGGGCGCTGCCGCCCGGGGCGAGGTCGACGGCTCCGGCGACCGGGCGCACTCCCTCGCCGCCCTCGGCGCGGGCCTTGTCGCGCTGCAGGGCGTACACGGTGTACCCGATGGCCACCGAGGCCAGCACGGCCACGCACACCGCGAAAACTATGATCCGGTTCTTCATACGTCGGCCACCTCGGGGCCGTGGGCGGCACCCGGCCGCAGCAGCACCATGCACAGCAGCACGGCGGCCGTCAGAGCGACGGTGAATCCTTGAATGGTGTTCTCCGGGCCCCAGCGCATCCACGCGGCACCGAACGCCACGGAGGAGACGGAACGGCCCAGGGTCTGGGTGGTCTGCAGCACGGACAGCCCGCTGGTGCGCAGCTCCTCGGGGATCAGCGGCCCGGCGTGCGCCATCAGGACGCCGTCGGTCGCCGCGTAGAACAGCCCGTGCAGGGCCAGGACGACGAGGATCAGGGCGGTGCCCCGCAGGTCCAGGACGCCGCCGATCAGCAGATAGGCGGCGATCAGGCAGGCGTGCCCGGCCAGGAAGATCTTCCAGCGGCCGATCCGGTCGGCCAGCCCGCCCAGCGGCACCGCCGCCAGCAGGTAGACGCCGGTCGTGCCCAGCGGCAGCAGCGGGAACCAGGAGATCGCCAGGTCGGTGCGGTTCTGCAGCGCCAGGTAGACGAACGCGTCGGACACCGTCGCCAGGCCGAGCAGGCAGGCCCCGATGCAGGCCCGCCGGAACGACGCGTTGCCGAGCATCCCCAGCCCGGCGCGCAGCGAGACCGCGACCCGGGCGGTCTTCTTCCGCGTGAACGGATCCCGGACGAACAGCGCGAGGGCCACCACGCCGATCGCGCCGATGCAGAAGCTCACCACGAACACGGCGTCGTAAGCGGTGCCCAGCGAGGTGCTCATCATCGACATCAGGGCGAAGGCGATGACCGGGCCGATGAAGGCGCCGACGGTGTCCATCGCCCGGTGCACGCCGAACGCCCGGCCCTGCGACTCCGGCGGGGTGGACAGCGAGATCAGCGCGTCACGCGGGGCGGTTCTGATCCCCTTGCCCGCCCGGTCGACGGCCATCATCATCCCGATGCCCGGCACCGAGGAGCCCACCAGGGGGAATCCCAGCTTGGTCACCGCCGACATGAGGTAGCCGGAGCCTGCCACGGCCTTGCGTGCGGTGAACTTGTCCGCGAGATAGCCGCCGACGATCCGCAGCAGCGCCGTCGACCCCGAGTAGACGCCGTCCAGGAAGCCGAACTGCAGCATGCTCAGACCGAGTCCGGTGACCAGGTACACGGGAAGGACCGCGGTGACCATCTCCGAGGAGATGTCGGTGATCAGGCTCGTCATCCCGAGCGCGAAGACGTTCGCCGACACCAGTCCGCGCAGTCCCCGGCGGCGGCCCGGCCGTTCGCCCTCGGACCGGGCCTTGTCGCTGGCCCGGGTCTCCGACAGATACACGCATCGCTCCCTTAACGCCCTGGTAACCCGACGGACCACCCTAGGTCAGCCGGCGTGCAGGTTTTCGCACGCAACCTCGGAGCCGTCCGAACGCTCCTATCTGTTGTGAGCGTCTCTACGAGGCGAAGGTTGTCCCGCAGGGAACTACTTGTCGCCACAGCCATCGCAACCGCGGCCGCCGCGGCCGGCTGCACCAGCACGCCGTCCGACGCGAAACCGGTCACCGGTTCCGACCCGAGCGCCGTCCAGGCCTACCGGCCCGGCGCCAAGCCGCTGCTCCTCCAGGTCCTCGCGCACCCGGATGACGACCTGTACTTCATGAACCCCGACACCCTGCACGCCGTGCGCAGCGGCGTGCCGGTGGTCTCGGTCTACGTGACGGCCGGCGAATCCGTGGGCGTGAACCACGCGCCGCGCACCCCCACGCCCAAAGCCAACTGGCAGGCGTACTCCTCCGCCCGCCACCAGGGGCTGCGCCAGGCGTACGCGACCATGCTCGGCCTCGACAAGTTCACTCCGTGGCGCCATTCCGCGCTGCGGCTCACCGGCGGCCTCACCGTCGAGCTCGACCAGCTGGCGAACGGCGAGCGCCGGGCCGATCTGGTCTTCGTGAACCTGTCGATGGGCGAGGGGAACCCGAACCTGATGGGACTCCCCCACCTCTGGGCGGTCCCCGGCATCACTCTGGACACCGTGGTGGCCACCGGCTCCCCCGTCGCACGGTCCACCAAGGTGAGCCACCGGACCCTGGTGGACTCGCTGGCCGCGCTGCTGGAGCGCTACCAGCCGACCCTCGTACAGACCCTGGACCCCGATCCCGACATCCAGGTGCACGACGCGGCCCACCACCAGAACAGCGACCAGAACGGCTACTCCGACCACCGCGACCACACACCCGCCGCGCTCTTCGCCTGGAAGGCGCTCGCCCAGTGGGTGGCCGACAGCGCCGAGGCGGACGGCGACGTGCCGCGCTTCGTGACCACCGCCTACCGCGGGTACTACAACCAGCGCTGGCCCCGCAATCTCCCGCAGTCCGTGGTCCGGGAGAAGAACCAGTACCTCCTCCCGTACGGCGGGGATCCGGACTGGGACTGCGGCAACGCCGCCGGCTGCGGGGACTACGGCGTCGGCCAGAACACCCCGCTCACCAACCCCAAGGGCTGGGTGCGCTCCACCCACTACCGCTACTCCGGCGCCCGGCCGGCGGCCTTCGCCGGCGCCGACGGCCGGCTGGAGGCGTTCAGCGTGCTCGGCACCCGGGCCGTGCGCTGGCAGGAGAGCGCCGCCGGCAGCGGCCAGTGGAGCGATCCCCAGGACCTCGGCGGCGGGCCGCTGGCCCCCGCTCTGGCCGCCGTGAAGGACAGCACGGGCCGCCGGCTGCTCTTCGCCCTGCGGTTCTCCTCCCTGCAGGGCCAGGGCGGGCACAACTCACGCGAGATCGTCCTGCTGGAACAGAGCTCCCCCGACGGCGCGTTCCGGGCCTGGACCGGCATGGGCAACCCCGAGCGCACCGAGGACAACGGCCGCCGGATCGGCTGTCCGGTCGCGATGGCCACCCCCGACGGGCGGGTCCACCTCTTCGTCCGCAGCGCCGCCAAGGGTGTCTGGACCAAGGTCAGGGAGCCCGACGGGAAGTGGGGCGCCTGGCGCGACCTCGGCGGCGACGAGGTGCAGGACGGCCTGGCGGTGGTGCTCGACGGCCGGGCCCGGATCCACGTCTTCGCCGCCGGCCGCGACACCGTCCACCACTGGACGCAGCCCGCGCCCGGACAGCCGATGGCGTTCCAGGCGCTGAAGGGCATGCCGCAGCCCGGCGAGCCCCCGTCCGCGGCGCTCGCCCCCGACGGCTCCCTCACGGTCGCCTACCGGCGGCCGGTGACCGGGGAGTTGGTGCTGCGCACCGTCGACGGCACCGCGTCACGGGACAGCGTGCTGACCCCCGCCCAGCTGAGCGGGTACGGCGGCTACGCCGATGTCGCGGTCGGCGCCGCGCCGGCCCGCAGCGGGCACCGCGGCCTGCTGCTGCTCGGCAAGGAGCTCGACGGCACCGTCAAGCTCGTGGACACCGCACAGCCCGGCCGGCCGCTCAAGCGGCCGCCGTTCGCGCTCCCGGTCGGCACCCCCACGCTGCTGCACGGCCCCGACGGCCGGGCGTACGTCGTCGGCCTGGACTTCGCCGCGACCCCGTGGGTCTGGCGGGCCGAGACGGAGTCCACGGCGTAGCCGCGGGGGGACCCCTCCCCCGCGGAAGGTCCCAGGAAAAAGCCGAGGGCCCTGCCCCACCGCGAACGGTGGGGCAGGGCCCTCGGTGTGTTGCTCGCTAGAGCGTCAGATCACTTGGTGATCTTGACGACCTGGCCGGCGCCCACGGTGCGGCCACCCTCGCGGATGGCGAACTTCAGGCCCTCTTCCATGGCGATCGGCTGGATCAGCGCGACCGTCATGGCGGTGTTGTCGCCCGGCATGACCATCTCGGTGCCCTCGGGGAGGGTCACAACGCCGGTCACGTCGGTCGTCCGGAAGTAGAACTGCGGACGGTAGTTGTTGAAGAAGGGGGTGTGACGGCCACCCTCGTCCTTCGACAGGATGTAGGCCTGGGCCTCAAACTCGGTGTGCGGCGTGACCGTACCCGGCTTGATGATGACCTGGCCGCGCTCGACGTCCTCGCGCTTGATGCCACGGAGGAGCAGACCGACGTTCTCGCCCGCCTGGCCCTCGTCGAGCAGCTTGCGGAACATCTCGATGCCCGTGACCGTGGTGGTGGTCTTGGTCTCCTTGATGCCGATGATGTCGACAGTCTCGTTGACCTTGAGCACACCGCGCTCGATACGACCGGTGACGACGGTGCCACGACCGGTGATCGTGAAGACGTCCTCGATCGGCATGAGGAACGGCTTCTCGACGTCACGAGCCGGGGTGGGGATGTTCTCGTCGACAGCCTTCATCAGACCGAGAAGCTTCTCGCCCCACTCCTTGTCGCCCTCGAGCGCCTTGAGTGCGGAGACGCGGACGACCGGGAGGTCGTCACCGTCGAAGTCGTACTCGGAGAGGAGCTCACGGACCTCGAGCTCGACGAGCTCCAGGATCTCCTCGTCGTCCACCATGTCGGCCTTGTTCAGGGCGACGACGATGTACGGAACGCCGACCTGGCGGGCCAGGAGCACGTGCTCCTTGGTCTGCGGCATCGGGCCGTCGGTCGCGGCGACAACGAGGATGGCGCCGTCCATCTGCGCCGCACCCGTGATCATGTTCTTGATGTAGTCCGCGTGACCGGGGCAGTCGACGTGCGCGTAGTGACGCGACTCCGTCTGGTACTCGACGTGCGCGATCGAGATCGTGATACCGCGCTGGCGCTCCTCAGGAGCCTTGTCGATCTGGTCGAAGGCCGAGGCCTCGTTCAGGTCCGGGTACGCGTCATGCAGCACCTTGGTAATCGCCGCGGTCAGCGTCGTCTTACCGTGGTCGATGTGACCGATGGTGCCGATGTTGACGTGCGGCTTAGTCCGCTCGAACTTCGCCTTCGCCACTGGGGTCCTCCTGGGAGTGGTTCTGTACGCCTTGCTTCATCGGCGCCAGGTGATCTTTGCTGGAATGCGGGCTGCCGGGGCATCCGCCACGCTACTCGGGACCGAAGCCCTGTGGATTGTGGCGAATGCCCCGATGCCTGCTGTCAAGCCTAAGGGTTGAGCAACACTGCGAATTGAGCGCTACTCGCCCTTGGCCTTCGCGATGATCTCCTCAGCGACGTTCCGCGGAACCTCGGCGTAGGAGTCGAACTGCATCGAGTAGCTTGCGCGACCCGAGGTCTTGCTGCGGAGGTCTCCGACGTAGCCGAACATCTCCGACAGGGGCACGAGACCCTTGACGACACGGGCGCCGCTGCGCTCCTCCATGGCCTGAATCTGGCCACGGCGGGAGTTCAGGTCGCCGATGACGTCGCCCATGTAGTCCTCGGGCGTGGTGACCTCAACGGCCATCATCGGCTCGAGCAGTACGGGGCTCGCCCTGCGAGCACCCTCCTTGAACGCCTGCGAACCGGCGATCTTGAAGGCGAGCTCGGAGGAGTCAACCTCGTGGTAGCCACCGTCGAGAAGGGTGATGCGAACACCCACCATCTCGTAACCGGCCAGGATGCCGAACTTCATGGCTTCCTGTGCGCCCGCGTCCACCGAGGGGATGTACTCACGGGGGATGCGGCCACCGGTGACCTTGTTCACGAATTCGTACGAGGCGTCGCCGCCCTCGATGGGCTCCATCGAGATCTGTACCTTCGCGAACTGGCCGGTGCCACCAGTCTGCTTCTTGTGCGTGTAGTCGATCCGGTCGACAGTCTTGCGGATCGTCTCGCGGTATGCGACCTGGGGCTTGCCGACGTTCGCCTCGACGCGGAACTCGCGCTTCATGCGGTCGACGAGCACCTCGAGGTGAAGCTCGCCCATACCACCGATGATGGTCTGGCCGGTCTCCTCGTCGGAGTGCACCTGGAACGAGGGGTCCTCTTCAGCGAGACGCTGAATGGCGACGCCCAGCCGCTCCTGGTCACCCTTGGACTTGGGCTCGATCGCGACCTGAATGACCGGGGCCGGGAAGTCCATGGACTCCAGGATGACCGGCTTCTTCTCGTCGCACAGCGTCTCACCGGTGGTGGTCTGCTTCAGGCCCATGACGGCGATGATGTCGCCGGCGCCCACGGCCGCGATCTCCTCACGCTTGTTCGCGTGCATACGGTAGATCTTGCCGATGCGCTCCTTCTTGCCCTTGACGGAGTTCAGCACCGAGGTGCCGGTCTCCAGGCGGCCCGAGTAAACCCGGACGAAGGTGAGCTTGCCGAGGTGCGGGTCGCTCATGATCTTGAATGCAAGACCGGAGAACGGCTCGTCCTCGGAAGGCTGGCGCTTCACGACGATCGAGGGGTCCTTGACGTCGTGGCCTTCGATGGCCTCGATGTCCAGGGGGGAGGGCAGGTAACGGACAACGGCGTCGAGCAGGGGCTGAACGCCCTTGTTCTTGAACGCGCTGCCACAGAACACCGGCGTGAAGGTCGGCTTGCCCTGGTGCTCCGAGTCGGTCGAGGCGATGGTGGCGCGACGGATCGCGGCCATCAGCTGCTCTTCGCTGGGCTCCTGGCCCTCGAGGAACAGCTCCATCATCTCGTCGTCGTGCTCCGCGATGGTCTCGAGGAGCTTGCCACGCCATTCCTGGGCGGCTTCGACGTGCGAGCTCGGGATGTCGACGGTGTCGTACATCTCGCCCTTGGTGGCCTCGGCGGACCACACCATCGCCTTCATGGCGACGAGGTCGACGACACCCTTGAAGTCCATCTCAGTGCCGATGGGCAGCTGCATGACCAGCGGAACCGCACCGAGGCGGTCCACGATCATGTCGACGCAGCGGTGGAACTCGGCACCGGTCCGGTCGAGCTTGTTGACGAAACAGATGCGCGGCACGCCGTAGCGGTCCGCCTGACGCCAAACGGTCTCGGACTGCGGCTCAACACCGGCAACACCGTCGAACACCGTGACGGCACCGTCGAGGACGCGGAGCGAACGCTCCACCTCGACCGTGAAGTCGACGTGCCCCGGGGTGTCGATGATGTTGATCGTGTGATCGACATCGTTCAGCGGCCAGTGGCAGGTCGTCGCGGCCGACGTGATCGTGATGCCGCGCTCCTGCTCCTGCTCCATCCAGTCCATGGTGGCTGCGCCATCGTGGACTTCACCGATCTTGTAAGAGACACCGGTGTAGAACAGGATCCGCTCGGTGGTCGTCGTCTTGCCCGCGTCGATGTGGGCCATGATCCCAATGTTGCGGACCTTGGCCAGGTCAAGCGAAGTGGTGGCCATTAGGCTCAGTCTTCTCTCGGTCTCGATGTGGGTAGTGACTACCAGCGGTAGTGCGCGAAGGCCTTGTTCGACTCGGCCATCTTGTGCGTGTCTTCACGACGCTTGACCGAGGCACCGAGACCGTTGCTGGCGTCCAGCAGCTCGTTCATCAGGCGCTCGGTCATGGTCTTCTCACGGCGGGCGCGGGAGTAACCCACGAGCCAGCGCAGCGCGAGCGTGGAAGCACGGGCGGGGCGAACCTCGACCGGCACCTGGTAGGTCGCACCGCCGACGCGGCGGGACTTGACCTCCAGAGTCGGCTTGATGTTCTCAAGAGCGCGCTTCAGGGTGATGACCGGGTCGGTACCGGTCTTCTCCTTGAGGCCCTCGAGGGCGCCGTAAACGATCCGCTCGGCGGTGGAACGCTTGCCGTGCAGGAGGATCTTGTTGACCAGCGAGGTCACCAGAGGAGATCCGTAGACCGGGTCGATGATGACCGGGCGCTTCGGGGCAGGACCCTTACGAGGCATGCTTACTTCTCCTTCTTGGCGCCGTAGCGGCTGCGGGCCTGCTTGCGGTTCTTGACGCCCTGGGTGTCCAGGGAGCCGCGGATGATCTTGTAGCGAACACCCGGCAGGTCCTTCACACGACCGCCACGCACGAGCACGATGGAGTGCTCCTGGAGGTTGTGGCCCTCGCCCGGAATGTAGGCGGTGACCTCAATCCCACTGGTCAGACGCACACGGGCCACCTTGCGAAGCGCCGAGTTCGGCTTCTTCGGGGTGGTCGTGTACACACGCGTGCAAACACCGCGACGCTGAGGGGAACCCTTCAGCGCGGGTGTCATATTCTTCTTGACCTTGTCCTGCCGGCCGTTCCGGACCAGCTGCTGGATCGTAGGCACCGTTTCTCCGGTTTCTGTGTGCCGATCTCGATAAAACTAACCTGGGGCACCGACCCACGCGGTCGGGTGTGTCGCGGACCCCGCACGTCCCCGTGGAGCAGGGAACGTACGTATGTCGGGTGTCGCGGCCTCGGTGTCCCCGTGCGATATCGGTAACCTCCCGGCCAGAGGCTGGGGGCACGCGCAAGGACCCGGGCACACCCCAGGCACAAGGTCAGATCGTACCTATCGCATCGGCTCCGGTCAAAACAAATGCATCAGCGCAGGACACGCCGCCCGTCCGGGCCGGCGCTCAGCCGGAACCGGAGACCATGCCGAGCATCACGATGAGCATGATCAGACCGAGGAACCCGGACACGATCCAGCCCAGCACCAGGCCGGCGACCGCGAACCCGTCCCCGGCCTCGCCGCTGTGGCGGATCTCCTTGCGGGCCTTGTGCCCGAGGATCACCGCCGGGATCGCCGTCACGAGGGTGAAGGTGCCCGCCAGCCCGCACACGAACGAGGCGATGGCGGAGCTGTTCGTCCGCGGCGGGGCCGGCAGGAACGTCCGCGGCACATAGCCCATCGGCGGGGACATCTGGGCCGACATCGGCGAAGGGCCCTGCGGGAGGTCCCGCACCAGCAGCTGCAACTCACCGTAGGTACGCGCCTGGTAGGCGGTGGACATCCGGTGCTCGTACTCCTGCTGCTGCAGCCGCCCCTCCGCGAACGCGGCCTTCAGCACGTCCACCGTGCGCTCACGGTCGGCGTCGGCCGCCAGCATGCCGGGCACCTGGCCGGACTGCGGCAGCCGCCCGTTGCCCCACGGATCGAGTGACACGCGCGACACCTCCCCGCCTAGGAATGGTCTCTCCATACTGACGGACGCACGGCGAGCGTGCGAAGTTCCGCGAAAAGCCGCAAGGCGGCCATCCCGGGAGGGGACGGCCGCCTTGCGGATCAGACTCTGTGGGACGCGACTCAGCCGTTGTAGGGGCCGTAGTCGTAGTCCTCCAGGGGAACGGCCTGGCCGGAGCCGGTGCCGAAGGGCGAGTAGTCGATGTCGTCGTAACCGACGGCCGAGTACATCGCTGCCTTCGCCTCCTCGGTGGGCTCCACCCGGATGTTCCGGTAACGGGCGAGACCCGTACCGGCCGGGATGAGCTTACCGATGATGACGTTCTCCTTCAGGCCGAGCAGCGAGTCCGACTTGGCGTGGATCGCCGCGTCGGTCAGCACTCGGGTCGTCTCCTGGAAGGAGGCGGCCGACAGCCAGGACTCGGTCGCCAGCGAGGCCTTGGTGATACCCATCAGCTGCGGACGGCCGGAGGCGGGGTGACCGCCCTCGGAGACCACACGACGGTTCTCGGTCTCGAAGCGGCCGCGCTCGACCAGCTCGCCGGGCAGCAGCTCGGCGTCGCCGGACTCGATGATCGTCACACGGCGCAGCATCTGCCGGATGATGATCTCGATGTGCTTGTCGTGGATCGACACGCCCTGGTTGTTGTAGACCTTCTGCACTTCGGCCACCAGGTGGATCTGAACCTGGCGCTGGCCGAGGATACGCAGCACGTCGTGCGGGTTGGTGGCACCCACGGTCAGCTTCTGGCCGACCTCGACGTGGTCGCCCTCGCCCACCAGCAGACGGGACCGCTTGGAGATCGGGTAGGCGATCTCCTCGCTGCCGTCGTCCGGGGTGACGACGAGCTTCTTCGTCTTCTCGGTCTCCTCGATGCGGACCCGGCCGATGGCCTCGGAGATCGGGGCGACACCCTTGGGGACACGGGCCTCGAAGAGCTCGACGACACGCGGCAGACCCTGCGTGATGTCGTCACCCGCCACACCACCGGTGTGGAAGGTACGCATCGTCAGCTGGGTACCGGGCTCACCGATCGACTGGGCCGCGATGATACCGACGGCCTCACCGATGTCCACCAGCTTGCCGGTGGCCAGCGAGCGTCCGTAGCAGAAGGCACAGGTGCCGACCGTGGACTCGCAGGTGAGGATCGAGCGGGTCTTGACCTGCTCGACACCGTGCTGGATCAGCTGGTCGATGAGCACGTCGCCCAGGTCCACGTTGGCCGGCGCGATCACCTTGCCGTCGATGACGACGTCCTCGGCGAGCATGCGGGCGTAGACGCTGGTCTCGACGTCGTCCGTCTTACGAAGGACGCCGTCCTCGCCGCGCGCACCGATCTGCAGCTTGAGGCCGCGCTCGGTACCGCAGTCCTCCTCGCGGATGATGACGTCCTGCGAGACGTCCACCAGACGACGGGTCAGGTAGCCCGAGTCGGCGGTACGCAGGGCGGTGTCCGCGAGACCCTTACGGGCACCGTGGGTGGAGATGAAGTACTCCAGCACGGACAGGCCCTCACGGAACGAGGCCTTGATGGGACGCGGGATGGTCTCGTTCTTCGCGTTCGACACCAGACCACGCATACCGGCGATCTGACGCATCTGCATCATGTTTCCTCGGGCACCCGAGTCAACCATCATGAAGATGGGGTTCGTCTTGGGGAAGTTCGCGTTCATCGCCTCGGCAACCTCGTTGGTCGCCTTGGTCCAGATCGCGATGAGCTCCTGCGTGCGCTCGTCCTTGGTGATCAGGCCGCGCTCGTACTGCTTCTGGACCTTCTCGTCCTGCTCCTCGTACCCCTTGACGATGGCCTTCTTGGCCTCGGGGACGACGATGTCCGTGACGGCCACGGTGACGCCGGAACGGGTGGCCCAGTGGAAGCCGGCCGCCTTCAGGTTGTCGAGCGTCGCCGCCACGATGACCTTCGGGTACCGCTCGGCGAGGTCGTTGACGATCTCGGAGAGCTGCTTCTTGCCGACCGCGTAGTCGACGAACGGGTAGTCCTCGGGCAGCAGCTCGTTGAAGAGCGCGCGTCCCAGGGACGTCCGCAGCCGGAACGTGTCGCCGACCTGGTAGCCCTGCTCGCCCTCTTCCTGGACGGGCGGGGTCCAGCCGCGCGGCGGGACGGTGCCGACCGGGAAGCGGATGTCGACCTTCGACTGCAGCGAGAGCTCGCGGTTGTCGAACGCCATGATCGCTTCGGCGGTGGAACCGAACGCCCGGCCCTCGCCGATGAGCACGCGCTCTTCCGGCTCGGTGGTGAGGAAGAACAGACCCAGCACCATGTCCTGGGTCGGCATGGTGACGGGACGACCGTCGGCCGGCTTCAGGATGTTGTTCGAGGACAGCATCAGGATGCGGGCCTCGGCCTGCGCCTCTGCCGACAGCGGCAGGTGCACGGCCATCTGGTCACCGTCGAAGTCCGCGTTGAACGCGGTGCAGACGAGCGGGTGGATCTGGATGGCCTTGCCCTCGACCAGCTGGGGCTCGAAGGCCTGGATGCCGAGGCGGTGCAGGGTCGGTGCACGGTTCAGCAGCACCGGGTGCTCTGCGATGACCTCTTCGAGGACGTCGTAGACGACGGTGCGGCCGCGCTCGACCATGCGCTTGGCCGACTTGATGTTCTGCGCGTGGTTCAGGTCCACCAGGCGCTTCATCACGAACGGCTTGAAGAGCTCCAGCGCCATGGCCTTCGGCAGACCGCACTGGTGCAGCTTGAGCTGCGGGCCGACGACGATGACCGAACGGGCCGAGTAGTCGACTCGCTTGCCGAGCAGGTTCTGACGGAAACGACCCTGCTTGCCCTTGAGCATGTCGCTCAGGGACTTCAGCGGGCGGTTGCCGGGACCGGTGACCGGGCGACCACGGCGGCCGTTGTCGAACAGCGCGTCGACGGCCTCCTGCAGCATCCGCTTCTCGTTGTTCACGATGATCTCGGGGGCACCGAGGTCAAGGAGACGCTTGAGGCGGTTGTTGCGGTTGATCACGCGGCGGTACAGGTCGTTCAGGTCGGAGGTCGCGAAGCGGCCACCGTCCAGCTGCACCATCGGACGCAGGTCCGGCGGGATGACCGGGACGCAGTCCAGCACCATGCCGTTGGGCTTGTTGGTGGTCTGCAGGAACGCCGAGACGACCTTGAGGCGCTTGAGCGCACGGGTCTTCTTCTGGCCCTTGCCGGTACGGATGATCTCGCGGAGACGCTCGGCCTCCTCCTCGAGGTCGAAGGACTCGAGGCGCTTCTGCAGCGCCGCGGCACCCATCGATCCGGAGAAGTACGTACCGAAGCGCTCGCGCAGCTCGCGGTAGAGCAGCTCGTCGCCCTCGAGGTCCTGGACCTTGAGGTTCTTGAAGCGGGCCCATACCTCGTCGAGGCGGTCGATCTCGCGCTGGGCGCGGTCACGGAGCTGCTTCATCTCACGCTCGGCACCTTCGCGCACCTTGCGGCGCACGTCGGCCTTAGCACCCTCGGCCTCCAGCTCGCCGAGGTCCGCTTCGAGCTTCTTCTGCCGGTTCTCGACATCGGAATCCCGGCGGTTCTCGACCTGCTGGCGCTCGACGGAGACCTGCGCCTCGAGGGAGGGCAGATCACGCGTACGGCGCTCGTCGTCGACCCACGTGATCATGTAGGCGGCGAAGTAGATGACCTTCTCGAGGTCCTTCGGGGCGAGGTCGAGCAGGTAGCCCAGCCGCGACGGAACGCCCTTGAAGTACCAGATGTGGGTCACGGGAGCGGCCAGCTCAATGTGGCCCATCCGCTCACGACGCACCTTGGCGCGAGTTACCTCGACGCCACAGCGCTCGCAGATGATGCCCTTGAAGCGGACACGCTTGTACTTACCGCAGTAGCACTCCCAGTCCCGGGTCGGACCGAAGATCTTCTCGCAGAAGAGCCCGTCCTTCTCCGGCTTGAGGGTGCGGTAGTTGATGGTCTCCGGCTTCTTCACTTCGCCGTGGGACCAGGTCCGGATGTTGTCCGCGGTGGCAAGGCCGATCCGCAGCTCGTCGAAGAAGTTGACGTCGAGCACTTGTCGTCAATCCCTCTTTCAGGGTCGAGTGTCAAACATGGTCTGAACGGTCCGGGGCGGCCGGGACTCCGGTGAGGGAGTCCCGACCAGGCCCGTCAGACCTCTTCGACGCTGCTCGGCTCACGCCGGGACAGGTCGATACCGAGCTCTTCCGCAGCGCGGAAGACATCCTCGTCCGTGTCGCGCATCTCGATGGACATACCGTCCGAGGACAGCACCTCCACGTTGAGGCACAGCGACTGCATTTCCTTGATGAGCACCTTGAAGGACTCGGGAATGCCGGGTTCGGGGATGTTCTCGCCCTTGACGATGGCCTCGTAGACCTTCACACGGCCGAGGACGTCGTCGGACTTGATCGTCAGCAGCTCCTGGAGGGCGTAGGCGGCACCGTATGCCTCAAGAGCCCACACCTCCATTTCACCGAATCGCTGGCCACCGAACTGCGCCTTACCACCCAGCGGCTGCTGCGTGATCATGGAGTACGGGCCGGTGGAGCGGGCGTGGAGCTTGTCGTCCACCAGGTGGTGGAGCTTCAGGATGTACATGTAGCCGACCGAGATCGGGTCCGGGAACGGCTCGCCGGAGCGGCCGTCGAACATCCGGGCCTTGCCCGAGGGCAGCACCATCCGGTCGCCGTCGCGGTTCGGGATCGTGGCCTCGAAGAGGCCGGTGATCTCGTCCTCGCGCGCACCGTCGAACACCGGGGTGGCGACGTTGGAGCCCGGGGGCACCTTGTCGGCGCCGATGGACTCCAGCCGGCGGGCCCACTCGGTGCTGATCCCGGAGGTGTCCCAACCCTGCTGGGCGAGCCAGCCGAGGTGGATCTCCAGGACCTGTCCCGGGTTCATTCGGGACGGGACACCCAGCGGGTTGAGGATGATGTCGACCGGGGTGCCGTCCTCCAGGAACGGCATGTCCTCGACCGGCAGGATCTTCGAGATGACGCCCTTGTTGCCGTGCCGGCCGGCAAGCTTGTCACCGTTGTTGATCTTGCGCTTCTGCGCGACGTAGACGCGGACCAGCTGGTTCACGCCCGGCGGCAGCTCGTCGCCCTCTTCGCGGTCGAAGACGCGGACGCCGATGACCTTGCCGGTCTCGCCGTGCGGCACCTTCAGCGAGGTGTCGCGCACTTCGCGCGCCTTCTCGCCGAAGATCGCACGGAGCAGGCGCTCCTCCGGGGTCAGCTCGGTCTCGCCCTTCGGCGTGACCTTTCCGACCAGGATGTCGCCGGCGACGACATCGGCACCGATGCGGATGATCCCGCGCTCGTCGAGGTCCGCGAGGACCTCCTCGGAGACGTTCGGGATGTCCCGGGTGATCTCCTCCGGGCCGAGCTTGGTGTCACGGGCGTCGACCTCGTGCTCCTCGATGTGGATCGAGGAGAGGACGTCGTCCTGGACCAGCCGCTGGCTGAGGATGATCGCGTCTTCGTAGTTGTGGCCTTCCCACGGCATGAACGCCACGAGGAGGTTCTTGCCGAGGGCCATCTCGCCCTCGTCGGTGGAGGGGCCGTCGGCCAGGACCTGGTTGGCGACGACGCGAGCGCCCTCGTCGACGACGACCTTCTGGTTGAAGGACGTGCCCTGGTTCGAGCGGCTGAACTTCGCCACCCGGTACGTGGTGTAGGTGCCGTCGTCGTTGGCGACCGTGACGTAGTCCGCGGAGACCTCCTGGACCACACCGTCCTTCTCGGCCTTGATGACGTCACCGGCGTCGACCGCGCAGCGGTACTCCATGCCGGTGCCGACCAGCGGGGCCTCGCTCTTGATGAGCGGCACCGCCTGGCGCATCATGTTCGATCCCATGAGCGCGCGGTTGGCGTCGTCGTGCTCGAGGAACGGGATCATCGCGGTCGCGACCGACACCATCTGGCGCGGCGAGACGTCCATGTAGTCGACGTCGGCGCCGGGGATGTAGTCGATCTCGCCACCACGGCGGCGGACCAGGACGCGGGCCTCTTCGAAGTGGTTGTCGTCCGTCAGCGGCGCGTTGGCCTGCGCGATGACGAAGCGGTCCTCCTCGTCGGCCGTCAGGTAGTCGACGTCATCGGTGACGATGCCCTCGACGACCTTGCGGTACGGGGTCTCCACGAAGCCGAAGGCGTTGACCCGGCCGTAGGACGCGAGCGAGCCGATCAGGCCGATGTTCGGGCCTTCCGGGGTCTCGATCGGACACATGCGGCCGTAGTGCGACGGGTGAACGTCACGGACCTCGAAGCCGGCGCGCTCACGGGACAGACCACCCGGGCCCAGCGCGGACAGACGACGCTTGTGGGTCAGGCCCGACAGCGGGTTCGTCTGGTCCATGAACTGGGACAGCTGGCTGGTGCCGAAGAACTCCTTGATGGAGGCGACGACCGGCCGGATGTTGATCAGGGTCTGCGGCGTGATCGCCTCGACGTCCTGGGTGGTCATCCGCTCGCGGACGACGCGCTCCATACGAGCCAGGCCGGTACGGACCTGGTTCTGGATGAGCTCGCCGACGTTGCGCAGACGACGGTTGCCGAAGTGGTCGATGTCGTCGGTCTCGACGACCAGGTTGCGGCCGTCCTCCCCGACGGTCTCGGTCTCACCGGCGTGCAGCTTGACCAGGTACTTGATGGTCGCGAGAACGTCGGCCGTGGTCAGCACGCCGGCGTCGAGCGGCTTGTCGCTGCCGAGCTTCTTGTTCACCTTGTAGCGGCCGACCTTCGCGAGGTCGTAGCGCTTCGGGTTGAAGTAGAGGTTCTCGAGCAGCGTCTGCGCGGCCTCGCGGGTCGGCGGTTCGCCCGGACGCAGCTTGCGGTAGATGTCGAGCAGCGCGTCGTCCTGGCCCTGGGTGTGGTCCTTCTCCAGGGTGGCGCGCATGGACTCGTACTCGCCGAACTCCTCGAGGATCTGCTCGGTCGTCCAGCCGAGCGCCTTGAGGAGCACGGTGACCGACTGCTTGCGCTTGCGGTCGATGCGGACACCGACCATGTCGCGCTTGTCGATCTCGAGCTCGAGCCAGGCACCGCGGGACGGGATGACCTTCGCCGAGAAGATGTCCTTGTCGGACGTCTTGTCGATCGAGGAGTCGAAGTAGACGCCCGGCGAGCGGACCAGCTGCGAGACAACGACACGCTCGGTGCCGTTGATGCAGAAGGTGCCCTTGTTGGTCATGAGCGGGAAGTCGCCCATGAAGACCGTCTGCGACTTGATCTCGCCGGTCTCGTTGTTGGTGAACTCGGCGGTGACGAAGAGCGGAGCGCCGTACGTGAAGTCGCGGTCCTTGCACTCGTCGATCGAGTTCTTCGGAGGCTCAAAACGGTGGTCGCGGAAGGTGAGCGACATCGACCCGGAGAAGTCTTCGATCGGAGAGATCTCCTCGAAGATCTCTTCCAGACCCGACTTCCTGGGGACGTCCTGGCCACTTTCCAGAGCCGCCTCGACACGAGCCTTCCACGCGGCGTTGCCGAGCAGCCAGTCAAAGCTCTCGGTCTGCAGCGCGAGGAGGTTCGGTACCTCGAGGGGTTCCTTGATCTTCGCAAAAGAGATGCGCAGCGGTGAAGTGCTGGCACCGTTGTTCGTATTGGCAGTCGAGGCGTTGCGCGAGGCGGCCAAGAGGGGGTCCTTCCGAGGGCTCGGACTCACTACGCGCATACCGGTGTCCGCCCCCGAGCACACGGGGATGTCCACAGACGGGACATCTCTTCATTCCGTGCTCAGGCTTGGGGCTGTCCCTGGTGACGGGCCAGGCTACAGCTAACAGGCAGCGCAAAGGGTCAGTGTAGCCACTCGGCACACTGATGTCCAGGCAGAGATTCGGAGTACCGAATCATTGCCCCCTCGCCACTGTTGTCGACCCGGTCTCGGCACCGGATCTGTGCTTGACGCTAGGCATTCCCGCATCGCGCTCGATCCATGCCTCGGACCCCGGATCGAACTTACGACGCGTCCTGAGAATTGCGCGCCGCGTCCGGTTCGTCAAGGCCCCAGCCCCCCGGAGATCCGCACGGCCCCCTGGCCCGGCGGGGATGATCACCTTACCCCCGGGCGGCTACAGGCCCCCTGGAGGACCCCGGGAACGACCGAGGGCGGCCACCCTTTCGGGTGGCCGCCCTGCGGCTGTTCAGCCCCTTGTGGAGGGGCTGGGACTTACTTGACCTCGACGGACGCGCCAGCGGCCTTGAGGGACTCGGCAGCCTTCTCGGCGGCCTCCTTGGCGACCTTCTCGAGGACCGGCTTCGGAGCGCCGTCGACGAGGTCCTTGGCCTCCTTCAGACCCAGCGAGGTGAGCTCACGCACAACCTTGATGACCTGGATCTTCTTCTCGCCGGCGCCGGTGAGGACGACGTCGAACTCGTCCTGCTCCTCCGGGGCGTCGGCGACGGCGGCAGCGCCACCGGCGGCGACGGCGACCGGGGCGGCAGCCTTGACGTCGAACTTCTCCTCGAAGGCCTTGACGAAGTCAGAGAGCTCGATGAGGGTCAGGGTCTCGAACTGCGCGAGCAGCTCTTCCTGGGACAGCTTCGCCATGATGGCGTCCTTCCACTATTCGGCAGGTGCCGGGTGTACATGAAGGCGGGCGTGAGGCGCCCGCTGCGACCAAGGGCGGAGGGTTACTCCGCCACCTCGGCCTCGGCGGGAGCCGGCGTACCGGCACCGCCCTGCTCGACCTTGGCGCGAAGCGCGTCCGCAGTGCGGACGAACTCCGTGAGCGGGGCCTGGAAAGTCGCCGCGGCCTTGGCCATCGACGCCTTGATGCCACCGGCCACCTTGGCGAGCAGAACCTCGCGGGACTCGAGGTCCGCGAGCTTCTTGATCTCATCAGCGGTCAGCGCCTTACCGTCAAGGACACCGCCCTTGATGATGAGGTTGGGGTTGTCCTTGGCGAAGTCACGCAGACTCTTCGCCGACTCCACCGGGTCACCGGTGATGAAGGCAACCGCCGTCGGACCCGAGAACAGGTCGTCCAGCGTGCTGATCCCGGCCTCGTTGGCCGCGATCTTGGTCAGCGTGTTCTTCACCACGGCGTACTGAGCGTTCTCACCGAGCGAACGGCGCAGCGTCTTGAGCTGCGCCACGGTGAGACCGCGGTACTCGGTCAGCATTGCGGCATTGGAGCTGCGGAACTTGTCCGTCAGCTCGGCAACCGCAGCAGCCTTATCGGGCCTCGCCATGAGTCTCGGCCTCCTTCCGGGTGATTCGGACCGCACGGAAGGGGCTGGGCAACACGAACGCCCCGGCGCAGGCGCACGGGGCGTTACTCAACCAGAATGAATTCCAGGAGTTCTTCCACAGCAACCTGAGCGGGTCGTCCGCAGCTAGCGGATCCTTCGGCCGCCGCGCTCCTCAACGAGGGCACAGCAGCGACCAGCGGTCTTTGGCTTCTTCGGTAGCGTACGCGAACGGGTCGCGATACACCAAATCGCCTCAACGGGCCGCTCAGCGGCCGTACTCGGGCCGGAACGCCGGTGGGGCGACGGCGGCCCCGTCCGGGCGGGACAGGGGCGTACAGGCCCGGGACAGCTGACAGGCCGGGCCCCGCTCCGAAAGGAGCGGGGCCCGGCCCGAGTCGCGTACGCGGCGTCGTCAGAATCAGACGGCGGCCGGGTCCTCCTCGACGAGGAGGTTGCGGGTACGGCTCTGGTCCAGGGGGATACCCGGGCCCATCGTCGTGCTGATGACGGCCTTCTTGATGTACCGGCCCTTGGAGGCGGACGGCTTCAGACGAAGGAGCTCGTCCAGGGCCGCGCCGTAGTTCTCGACCAGCTGCGCGTCATCGAACGACACCTTGCCGATGATGAAGTGCATGTTCGAGTGCTTGTCGACGCGGAACTCGATCTTGCCGCCCTTGATCTCGGTCACGGCCTTGGCCACGTCCGGGGTCACGGTGCCGGTCTTCGGGTTCGGCATCAGGCCACGGGGACCGAGCACGCGGCCGAGGCGGCCGACCTTGCCCATGAGGTCCGGGGTGGCGACGACGGCGTCGAAGTCGAGGCGGCCCTTGGCCACCTCTTCGATGAGCTCGTCGGAGCCGACGATGTCGGCGCCGGCGGCACGCGCGGCCTCGGCACGGTCACCGGTCGCGAAGACCAGGACCCGGGCGGTCTTGCCGGTGCCGTGGGGGAGGTTCACGGTGCCGCGGACCATCTGGTCGGCCTTGCGCGGGTCCACACCCAGGCACATGGCGACCTCGACGGTCGAGTCGAACTTCGTCGCTGCGGTCTCCTTGGCGAGACGGACGGCCTCGAGCGGGGCGTAGAGCTTGTCCCGGTCGATCTTCGCGTCCGCAGCGCGGAGAGTCTTGCTGCGCTTCACTGCTGCTCCTCAATGGTGAGTGGAGTCGTGGTACGGACCGCGCGCGGCCCTTCCACAGACGTGCTTCGGGGTGGGTGTCAGCCCTCGACCGTGATGCCCATGGAACGGGCGGTGCCGGCGATGATCTTCGACGCGGCGTCCAGGTCGTTGGCGTTCAGGTCCGGCATCTTGAGGGTGGCGATGTCACGCACCTGAGCGGCGGTGAGCTTCGCGACCTTCTTGACGTGCGGCTCGCCGGAGCCCTTCTCCACGCCCGCGGCCTTGAGGATCAGCTTCGCGGCCGGCGGAGTCTTGGTGATGAAGGTGAAGGAGCGGTCGTCGTAGACCGTGATCTCCACCGGCACGACCATGCCACGCTGCGACTCGGTCGCGGCGTTGTAGGCCTTGCAGAACTCCATGATGTTGACGCCGTGCTGGCCCAGTGCGGGGCCGACGGGCGGGGCGGGGTTGGCCGCGCCCGCGTTGATCTGGAGCTTGATAAGCCCCGTGATCTTCTTCTTCTTGGGAGGCATTGCTCTCTCCGGGTCCTAGTGAGAGTTGTTTCGCCTGCTAGCAGGCATACCGCACTACGATAACGGGTATCGCGGTGCGGCCTGAAACCAAACAGGCCAGACCGGCGATGAAATCCGGTCTGACCTGGTCGGACGTGTAAAAAACTCAGTTCTTCTGGATCTGGTCGAAGCTGAGCTCGACCGGGGTCTCGCGGCCGAAGATCTCGACGAGGCCCTTGATCTTCTTCGAATCCGGGTTGATCTCGTTGATCGTCGCCTGCAGCGTCGCGAACGGGCCGTCGGTGACGGTGACCGAGTCGCCGACCTCGAAGTCCAGCACCTGGACCTCGATCTTGCGGGCCGGACCCGTGCCGTCCGCGGCAGCGGCGGCCTCGGCGGCCGCCTCGACCTCGGGAGCGAGCATCTTGAGGATCTCGTCCAGCGTCAGCGGGTACGGGTCGTACGCGTTGCCCACGAAGCCGGTGACGCCCGGGGTGTTGCGGACGACGCCCCACGACTCGTTCGTCAGGTCCATGCGGACGAGCACATAGCCGGGAAGCTTGTTCTGCTTGACCGTCTTCCGCTCGCCGTTCTTGATCTGGGCTACTTCTTCCTGGGGCACTTCTGCCTGGTAGATGTAGTCCTCGACGTTCAGCGAGACGGCGCGCTGCTCCAGGTTGGACTTCACGCGGTTCTCGTAGCCGGCGTACGTGTGGATGACGTACCACTCGCCCGGCAGGGTGCGGAGTTCCTCGCGGAAGGCGGCGACCGGGTCGATCGGCTCCGGCTCCTCGACGGGCTCGGCGTCCTCGGCCAGCTCGGCGTCGGCCTCGGCAAGCACGGCGTCGGCCTCTTCGTCGACGACGGCCTCGGTCTCGCCGGTCTCGTCCTGGGCGTCCTCGGCGACTGCCGCACCGGTCTCGTCGATGACGTGGACGGCGGCCTGCTCGGCGGCTTCGCCCGCGGCTTCATCGGCAGCTTCGGCCTGGTCGATGTCGCCGTCGGCTGCCTCGACGATGTCGAGCGCAGTGTCGTCGCCCTCGACGGACTCGTCGGCGTCGTACACGTTCGGGTCAGACACGGTGACTGCTTCTTCCTGACTTCAAGGGGTGGAACATGCGGAAAGGCGCCGCAGGGGCGTCGTCCGCAGGATCATCCGAAGACGTACGAGACGAGCTTCGCGAAGCCAAAGTCAATCACGGACACAAGCCCGATGACGACGACAACGAAGACAATTACGACGCTCGTGTACGTCGTGAGGTCGTGACGCGAAGGCCAG
The DNA here is from genome assembly GCF_023701715.1 of Streptomyces sp. RKAG337. NCBI lineage: Bacteria > Bacillati > Actinomycetota > Actinomycetes > Kitasatosporales > Streptomycetaceae > Streptomyces > Streptomyces sp. RKAG337. The sequence goes on from NZ_JAJOZA010000001.1 coordinate 2,983,441, forward strand.
ACGACCTTGCGGAGCTCGGCGACGATCTGCCGGTAGAAGAGGCCGAGACGGGCCAGGGGGCCCTTCTTTCCGCGCTTACCTCCGCGGCGGGCCTTCTTGTCCTGGGATGCGTCAGGCTCAGGGACCTCGATGGAGTCCGTGATTTCAGTCACTCGTCTTCACCTGACTCCGGGTCGTGGCCATACCGCGCCCGTCGCGCGGTACGGCGAGTGCAATTACCTGCCCGCATCCTGGTGAGGACGCGTGTAGCAGGGCCGGAGGGACTTGAACCCCCAACCGCTGGTTTTGGAGACCAGTGCTCTACCAATTGAGCTACGACCCTTTGAAGACGCCCCTCAACGTACCGCAGTTCGCGAGAGGGCCATCGACGGATGAGTGTACGTGTTCACAGGCCGGTCGTCGAACGGCTCCGCCGCAGGCCCCGCCGTCCACTCCGTAAACACCGGGGTGTCCACTCCGCAAACCGCGGTGCCGGGGCGGTACGCCGTCTGGGAGCATGCACTCATGACCGCTGCCACTCCCCCCGTACAGTCCCCCTCCGACCGTCGGGTGTCGGCCCGCGTCGGGTCGATCTCCGAGTCCGCGACACTCGCCGTGGACGCCAAGGCGAAGGCCCTCAAGGCCGCCGGGCGTCCGGTCATCGGCTTCGGTGCCGGCGAACCCGACTTCCCGACCCCTGACTACATCGTCGAGGCCGCGGTGGAGGCGTGCCGCAACCCGAAGTTCCACCGCTACACCCCGGCCGGCGGGCTGCCGGAGCTCAAGGCCGCCATCGCCGCCAAGACGCTCCGCGACTCGGGCTACGAGGTCGACGCCTCCCAGGTGCTGGTCACCAACGGCGGCAAGCAGGCCATCTACGAGGCCTTCGCCGCGATCCTCGACCCGGGCGACGAGGTCATCGTCCCGGCGCCGTACTGGACCACCTACCCCGAGTCGATCCGGCTCGCGGGCGGCGTGCCCGTCGACGTCGTCGCGGACGAGACGACCGGCTACCGGGTGACGGTCGAGCAGCTGGAGGCGGCCCGCACCCCGCGGACGAAGGTCGTCCTCTTCGTCTCGCCGTCCAACCCGACCGGCGCCGTCTACAGCGCGGCCGACGCCGAGGCGATCGGCCGCTGGGCCGTCGAGCACGGCCTGTGGGTGCTCACCGACGAGATCTACGAGCACCTCGTCTACGGCGACGCGACCTTCACCTCGCTCCCGGCGGTCCTTCCCGAGCTGCGCGACAAGTGCATCGTGGTGAACGGCGTCGCCAAGACGTACGCCATGACCGGCTGGCGCGTCGGGTGGATGATCGCCCCCAAGGACGTCATCAAGGCCGCGACGAACCTGCAGTCGCACGCCACCTCGAACGTCAGCAACGTCGCCCAGATCGCCGCGCTGGCCGCGGTCTCCGGGAACCTGGACGCGGTCGCCGAGATGCGCACCGCCTTCGACCGGCGGCGGCAGACCATCGTGCGGATGCTGAACGAGATCGACGGTGTGGTCTGCCCCACTCCCGAAGGCGCGTTCTACGTCTATCCGTCGGTGAAGGAGCTGCTCGGCAAGGAGATCCGCGGCAAGCGCCCGGCGTCCTCGGTCGAGCTGGCGGCCCTCATCCTGGACGAGGTCGAGGTCGCCGTGGTCCCGGGTGAAGCCTTCGGCACCCCCGGCTACCTGCGGCTTTCCTACGCACTGGGTGACGAGGACCTGGTCGAGGGCGTCTCCCGGATCCAGAAGCTGCTCGGCGAGGCCCGCGACTGACCGCGCTCCTCCGACGGGCCCCCGGCTGCTGCCGGGGGCCCGTTCTTGTTTTCGGGCAAGCGCCCGTTCGGTGAAAGCGGTACCGGACAGCGTCACCCGTACGGCAGGATCTTCGGATGGCACGTGATGTCCGTCTGCTCCCCAAGGCCCATCTCCATCTGCACTTCACCGGCTCCATGCGGTCCGAGACCCTGCTGGAGCTCGCGGACCTGCACGGTGTGCACCTCCCCGAGGCGCTGACCTCGGGCGAGCCCCCGAAACTACGGGCCACCGACGAGCGGGGCTGGTTCCGCTTCCAACGGCTCTACGACAGCGCGCGCTCGTGTCTGCGCACCGCCGAGGACATCCAGCGGCTGGTCCACGAGGCCGCCGAGGAGGACGCCAGGGACGGCTCCGGGTGGCTGGAGATCCAGGTCGACCCGACGTCGTACGCACCCCGGCTGGGCGGCCTCATCCCGACCATGGAGATCATCCTGGACGCGGTGGCGACCGCCTCCCGGGACACCGGTGTGGGGATGGCCGTCATCGTCGCCGCCAACCGCATGAAGCACCCGCTGGACGCCCGCACCCTCGCCCGGCTCGCGGTGCGCTACGCCGACCGGGGCGTCGTCGGCTTCGGGCTGTCCAACGACGAGCGCCGCGGGCTCGCCCGCGACTTCGACCGCGCCTTCGCCATCGCCCGGGACGGCGGGCTGCTCGCCGCCCCGCACGGCGGTGAGCTCGCCGGGCCCAGCAGCGTCCGCGACTGCCTCGACGACCTGCACGCGGGGCGCGTGGGGCACGGCGTACGGGCCGCCGAGGACCCGCGGCTGCTGAAGCGGCTCGCCGAGCGGCAGATCACCTGCGAGGTCTGCCCGGCGTCCAACGTCGCGCTGGGCGTCTACGAGAAGCCGGAGGACGTGCCGCTGCGCACGCTCTTCGACGCGGGCGTACCGATGGCGCTGGGCGCCGACGACCCGCTGCTCTTCGGCTCCCGGCTCGCCGCGCAGTACGAGATCGCCCGGGACTCGCACGCCTTCACCGACGAGGAGCTGGCGGAGCTGGCCCGGCAGTCGGTAAGGGGCTCGGCGGCGCCGCCGGAGGTACGGGAGCGGCTGCTGTCCGGCATCGAGGACTGGCTGGCGCTGCCGGCCTGACCGCCGGACGGCGGCCGCGGCCGCGCACCTGGACGCGGCCGAGCTGACCGCCGTCGCGGCGGCCTTCACCGTCGCGGCGACTGGCGGCGCTGCTCATAGCCGCCCTCAACGTCCTCGCATGGGAGCGGGTGCGCCGCGCCGGCTCCCTGTGCCGGCGGCGCGCCGGCCGCCCGCCCGGGATCTCGTCCGCTTCTTCAGGGGCCACAGCAGCACGTACGCCGCCGACACGGCCGCGAACGAGAGCCGGATCAGCCCCTGCGCCGACTCCGACGGGACCAGCAGCGCGCTCCCGTACAGCGAGAGCAGCGCGATCCAGCTCCACCAGGGCACCAGGCGGCGCTGCCCGACCGCGTCCCACAGCAGCGTCCCGAGCAGGATCGACGCGCTGTAGTACGTGTAGACGCTCGGGTCGAGGGCGATCCTGGCGTCCGCGCCGAGCAGCACGACGGCCGGCCAGCGGCCGCGCAGCACCGCCACCGTGCCGAGCCCGAGGCCCAGCAGGGCCTGCGCGGGACGGTCCCAGCCGGGGGTGACGGCGTCGGCCACCCCGAACCAGCGCAGCGCCGACGCGGGCTGGTTGGGGATCGCGAACTGCGCGGCGGCGGCCGAGCCGAGGTGGGTGATGTAGAACGGCAGCCAGGCCACCGCGACCAGGGCCACCAGCCAGCAGGCGGCGCGGCGCCAGTGCGCGCGGGGCAGCGCCAGCAGCAGCGGGAGGAAGGACAGCGCCCAGGGCTTGGAGTCCACGGCCAGTGCCAGCAGGATGCCGACGGCTGCCGGCCGGCCGCGGACCAGGGCGCGCACCGCCAGGGTGGTGAAGAACAGCGCCAGTACGTCGTCCAGGTGCGCGAACCGCACCGAGACCTCCACCCACATCGGGATGAAGGCCAGCCCGGCTATGAGCACCCGCTGCTGCAGCCGGCGGTGGTTGATGCCGGTCCCGGCGTAGAAGTCCGCGGCCGTACGGCCCACCACGACCAGCATGTACAGGCCCAGGCCCGACATGAACGCCTCGGCCAGCCGCTCCCCCACTCCCGGCGGGAAGGGCTCGAAGAGCGCGGCGGTCAGAAAGCTGACCGGGCCGATCTGCAGCTCCGGGTGGTTCTGGTAGATCGCGAGCCCACCGCCCGGCCCGCCGTCGGTCAGCAGCTGCCCGCCGGTCCTCAGGTAGTGCCAGGAGACACCGCCGTTGCGGGAGGTGACCACGAACCAGCAGACGGTCCAGAGTGTGAGGGCCACGGTGTGCCGGCGGACGGGCCACCGGCCGATCCATGCCGCCGGCCCGTCGGTGGCTCCGGTCGCGGCCCTGCTCGTCCCCGCCCTGCGCACATTCCGCCCTTACCGTCAGCTTCCGTCAACGACCGTTCGCCGGGGCGGCAATTCCCTCGCTCGGACCTCGTCACCAGCCCGCGCGGAAACCGCCGGGAGGTCTCTCCGAGACTCTTCCCCGCTCAAAGACGGGCTCCGACCATGACCGGTTCATTGACGAGCGTGACTCCGAAGGCGGATCGCACACCGTCGCGGACCTCACGGGCGAGGGCCAGCAGGTCCTCCGTCTTGGCCTGGCCGCGGTTGGTCAGCGCCAGGGTGTGCTTCCCGGAGATCCGGGCCGGGCCGTCCCCGTACCCCTTGGCGAACCCGGCGCGGTCGATCAGCCAGGCCGCGGACGTCTTCCGCAGGCCGTCCCCCGCGGGGTAGGCGGGCGGTTCGGTGTCCGCGCCGAGCCGGTCGTGCACCCGGCTCACGAACTCCGCGAACTCCCGCTCCGTCAGGATCGGATTGGTGAAGAACGAACCCGCCGACCAGGTGTCGTGGTCGGCCGCGTCCAGCACCATCCCCTTGCCGGCGCGCAGCGCCAGCACCGTCGTCCTGGCGGTGGCCACCGGGACCCGGTCGCCGGCCTCGACGCCCAGGGCGCGCGCCACTTCCGCGTACTTCACCGGCGCCGACAGCCCGCCGGCGTCCTCCAGACCGAAGCGCACCCGCAGGACGACGTACCGCCCCGGGTCGGCCTTGAAGCGACTGTCGCGGTAGGCGAAGCCGCAGTCGGCGGCGGGGACCGTCACCGTCTCGCCGCTGCGGCGGTCGTACGCGACGACCTCGGTGACGGTCGCCGAGACGTCCTGCCCGTACGCCCCCACGTTCTGGATCGGCGTCGCCCCGGCGGATCCGGGGATGCCCGCCAGGCACTCGACGCCCGCCAGGCCGGCCTCGACGGTCCGGGCGACCGCGTCGCTCCACACCTCGCCGGCCGCCAGTTCCAGCGCGGTGCCGTCGAGGGTGAAGCCGGTGGTGGCGATGCGCAGCGCGGTGCCGTCGAATCCGGCGTCCCCGATGACGAGGTTGCTGCCGCCGCCGATCACCAGGAGCGGCGTGCCGGCGCGGTCCGCCGTACGGACCACCTCGACGACTTCGGCGTCGGTGGTGGCCGTCACGAGGCGGGCCGCGGGGCCGCCGAGCCGGAACGTCGTCAGGGGGGCGAGGGGGGTGTCGTGGGTTACGTGCACGCCGTCCACCCTACGGGGACACCCCCTGGTGACCGGTCGGCCGGTCCCCAGGGGGTGTTCTCGGTGTTCTCGGTGTTCTCCCGGTGTGCTCCTCACCGGTCAGGCGACGGGCGTGCTCTTCGCCGCTCAGGCGACGGGCTCCAGGGTGCGCTGCGGCTGGGCATCGGCCGGGGTGGCCGTCGCCTTGCGCCGCCTCGGGATGATCACCGCGGCGACCGCCGCGAGGCCGACCGCTACCGCGCCGACCCACAGTGCGGGCACCAGGCCGTCCACGTAGCGGGTGGCGGACTCGTAGCCGCCCTGGGAGGAGAAGACGGAGGCGAGGATCGCGACGCCGAGGGCGCCGCCGAGCTCACGGAACGCGTTGTTGGCGCCGGAGGCTATGCCCTGTTCCTCGGGACGGACGCTGGACATCACGACGTTGGCGGTGGGTCCGAAGTACATCGCCATCCCGATACCGCTGATGATCAGCGCGGGCAGCTGGGCCGAGTAGGAGACGTCCGCCGTGACGACGAGGGCGAAGTACGCGAGGCCCACGGCCTGGAGCGCCAGCCCGGCGGCGATGATCGGGCGGCCGCCGATGCGGTCGGAGAGGATGCCCGAGATGGGCGAGACGATCATCGGCATGGCCGTCCAGGGGAGCATCCGGACGCCGGCTTCCATCGGCGAGTAGCCGGACACGTTCTGCATGAACTGGCTCAGCAGGAAGATCGAGCCGAACATGCCCAGGAACATCAGCAGGCTGGCCGCGTTCACCGCGCTGAAGGCGCGGTTGCGGAAGAGCCGCATCGGCAGGATGGGGTGCGCGGCCCGGTTCTCGTAGGCGACGAACGCCACGATGAGCGCGGCGCCGGCGATCAGCCCGGTCAGGACGGAGGGGCTGGTCCAGCCGTCGGCGTTGCCGCGGATGAGGGCGTAGACGATGCCGAAGAGGCCGGCGCTGGCGAGCGCGGTGCCGGGGACGTCCAGCCGGGAGTTCGGGCCGTGGCTCTCGTTCAGGCGGAGGCGGGCGAGGGGCAGCAGGAGCAGCCCGATCGGCACGTTCAGCCAGAAGATCCACTGCCAGGAGAAGTGCTCGGTGAGGGTGCCGCCGATGAGCGGGCCGGTGGCGACGGCGAGACCGTTGACCGCACTCCAGATGCCGAACGCCATACCGCGGCGCTCCGGCGCCACGGTGGCGGAGAGCAGGGTGAGGGTCAGCGGCATCATGATCGCGGCGCCGACGCCCTGGGCGGCGCGGGCGGCGATGAGCTCACCCATGCCGGGGGCGAGCGCGGCGGCGGCGGAGGCCACGGTGAACAGCCCGAGGCCGACGGTGAAGAGCCGGCGGCGGCCGAACCGGTCACCGAGGGCGGCGCCGAACATCAGGAGGACCGCGAAGGTGAGGGTGTAGGCGCTCACCGTCCATTCGAGGTCTTCGAGCGCCCCGCCGAGGTCCTTGCGGATGGAGGGCAGCGCGGTGGTGACAACGAGGTTGTCGAGGCTCGCCATGAAGCCGGCGAGGCTGGTGATGATCAGGGCCCATACGGCGGTACCGCGCCGGGGTCCCTTCTCCTGTCCTGCCTCTTGCTGCTGGTGCTCCTGCTCCTGCATGACCCCTCCCGGGGATTAGTTATCAGTCACTAACTTATGCGGGTACACGTGTGCGGCGATCTGCGCTGATCCGCTGCCGTCCGCCGGAGGCCCGGGCCCCGGAGGGCGGGGGTGTCAGGGGGCCGGCTCGGTCGGCTCGGTCGGCTTGTTCGGCTCCGCCTGCTCGGTCGACTCTTCGAACGGGAAGCCCAACCAGCAGCGGTCGTCCGAGGGGATCCCCAGCGACACCAGTGTGTTGATCAGCATCCCGGTCGAGAAGAACTTGTTCATCCACTCGTCGTCGAGACCGGTACGGGCGCGCACCATGTCCCACATGGCGAGCCACCGGCGGCGGACCAGCTCGGCCACGTCACCGTCACCCGACGCCGCGGCGGCGACGTAGAGCTGCATCTGCATGAGCAGGACATCACGGTCCTCCTCGATCATCTCGCCGTAGGCCTGCCCCATGGCCGCCAGCGCGTCCTCCCCCTCCAGGCCCTCCGCGGCCTGCTCGAAGGTGGCGATGGTGCGGTCGAAGCAGCGGTTCGCGGCGGCCTTGAAGAGATCCACCTTGGTGGGGAACAGCCGGAACAGATACGGCTGCGAGACCCCGACCCGGCGGGCGATCGCTTCCGTGGACGTTCCGAAATAGCCGCCCTTGGCGAACTCGGTCATCGCGGCACGGGTGACGCTCTCGCGCCGGTCCTCCGCACTCATCCGCATGCTCGTCTTCGCCATGTCTCTAAGGTAGTGACCACTAACTAACTTCGTCAAGCAGAAACCGGGGGCTTCCCTTCTGAGGAAGTCCCCCGGTTTCTGAGTCTGCTCAGGCCAGTCGGACGACGGCGCGGGACAGGCCCAGCACCTTCTGGCCGGCGGCGGTGGCCACCAGGTCCACGCGGACCGTGCGGGCCTCGTCGTCCAGCTTGATCGCGACCTTGGCCGTGACCTCGATCACCGCGCCCTTGTCGTCGTCCGGGACGACGACGGGCTTCGTGAACCGCACGCCGTACTCGGCGACCGCACCCGGGTCGCCGACCCAGTCGGTGACCACACGGATCGCGGCGGCCATCGTGAACATGCCGTGCGCGATGACGTCCGGCAGTCCGACCTCCTTCGCGAACCGCTCGTTCCAGTGGATCGGGTTGAAGTCACCGGACGCACCCGCGTACCGCACGAGGGTGGCGCGGCTCACCGGAAACGTCTGTGCCGGGAGCTCGGTGCCGACCTCGACCTCGTCGTAGGAGATCTTCGCTGCCATCCGGATCACACCCCTTCCTGCGCGCGGGCCACGAGCATCGTGTACGCCGTCACGACATGCTCACCGTTCTCGTCGTGCACCTCACCGCGGACCGACAGGACGTCGTTCCCCGCGAGGGACTTGATCGAGTCGATGTGCGAGACGACCGTGAGCCGGTCCCCGGCCCGCACCGGGCGCGAGTGGACGAACCGCTGGTCGCCGTGGACCACCCGGCTGTAGTCCAGCCCCAACTCGGGGTCCTGGACGACCATGCCGGCCGCCTTGAACGTGATCGAGAACGCGAACGTCGGCGGCGCGATCACATCCGGGTGCCCGAGCGCCCTGGCGGCGTCGGGGTCGGTGTAGGCGGGATTGAGGTCGCCCACCGCTTCGGCGAACTCGCGAATCTTCTCCCGGCCCACCTCATAGGGGCGGTGGGCGGATAGCTCCGCCCGACGAAGGACTGGTCCAGTGCCATCGGTACCTCCGGCTACGGGATGCTGATCAGGGTGGCGGTCATCATCATGGCGGGCGTGGTGACGACGCTGACGTCCGGGGTCTCATGCCGCGGGCGGGCGGATCAACGCCACGAGGCCGCCCCCAGAAATGGGGGCGGCCTCGTAGTGTGTTACGGCCTGTTGTTAGCGCGTTTCGCGGTGCGCGGTGTGCGCGTTGCAGCGCGGGCAGTGCTTCTTCATCTCAAGACGGTCCGGGTCGTTACGCCGGTTCTTCTTGGTGATGTAGTTCCGCTCCTTGCACTCCACGCAGGCCAGCGTGATCTTCGGGCGGACGTCGGTGGCGGCCACGTGAGTGCTCCTTGACGAACGGATGGGTACATGAACACAACGAGAGTAGCCGATTGAAGGACTAAACCCACAATCGACTACGACTACGCAGGGTAGCGGTGACCGGACTTGAACCGGTGACACAGCGATTATGAGCCGCTTGCTCTACCAACTGAGCTACACCGCTGCGATGAACTGACCTCCACCAAGCGGCGGGTGGCCGATCCATCAGAGCCCCAATGCGGAATCGAACCGCAGACCTTCTCCTTACCATGGAGACGCTCTACCGACTGAGCTATTGGGGCGAGCGAGGAAGACATTACACGGTCCGAAGCCGAAGGTGAAATCCATATCTCACGACACACTTCGGGCTCTTCCGTAGCTCTTCCGGGGCCCGTCCGGAGCTCGTTCCGACCCCCTCCGAGTGCACCGCGAGGCTCCCCCGAGGAGCCCGCGAGACAGCCTCGATCGACCACGCCAGTAAGACTATTGGCCTCCTCCCGGACCCTGCGTGAGCTGCCCCATAGGCTCGCCCCGTCCCTGCGTGATCTTGCCTCCCACCCGAGAGCCGCAGTACCGGAGGAGCGCGATGACCGAGAACCAGCGCGGCACCGCCGCCGAGACCACCACGCTGCTGCTGTGTGGTGCGCATCTCACCGACGGCCGCACGGTCGACGTGCGGCTGAGCGGCACCCGTATCGAAGCCGTCGGCACCGCCGGCAGTCTCACCGCCGCCCCCGACCACAGCGACGCCGACGGGACCCGCATCGACCTGCGCGGCTACCTGCTGCTGCCGGCACCCGCCGAACCGCACGCCCACCTCGACGGCGCGCTCACCGCCGACGCGAGCGTCGCCTCGGGCCCGCCCTCGTACGAACCCGAGGACGTGCAGCGGCGCGTCACCGAGGCCGCGCTCCTCCAACTCGGCCATGGCGCAACGGCCATCCGCACCCACGTCCGGATCGGCGACATCCAGGGACTCGGCACCCTCGCCGCCGTGCTCCAGGCCCGCCGCGCGCTGCGCGGGCTCGTCGATCTGCACGCCGTCGCCGTCCCCCGTCTCCTCACCGGTGTGGCCGGCGCCGACGGGCTCTCCGCGCTGCGCGACGCGCTCAAGATGGGCGCCGGCGTCGTCGGCGGCTGCCCCGACCTCGACCCGGACCCGAGCGGCTATGCAGAGGCCGTCCTCGCGGTCGCGGCCGAATTCGGCCTCCCCGTGGACCTGCACACGCAGGGTGACGATCCGGCCCGGCTGGCCCGGCTCGCCGCCATGGCCGGCGGGCTGCGCCCCGGTGTCGTCATCGGCCCCTGCAACGGCCTCGCCCGCCTCCCGCAGGCCGCCGCCACCCGCGCCGCGGGCCAGCTCTCCGCGGCCGGCGTCTCCGTGGTGGCCCTGCCGCAGGGCGGCTGCGGCGCGCTGGAGTCCTCCCGGCGCGGCGCGGCGGGGCTGCTCGCCCCGGTACGCGAACTGCGCGCGGCCGGCGTACGCGTCGCGGCGGGCAGCGGCTCGCTGCGCGACCTGGCCAACCCCGTCGGACGCGGCGACCCCCTGGAGGCCGCCTTCCTTCTCACCTCCTACGGCGAATGCGGTGCGGCGGACGCCTACGACGCGGTCAGCGGCCAGGCGCGGGCGGTCCTGGGGCTGCCCGAGGTCCGGGTGGAGGCGGGCTTCCCCGCCGAACTGCTCGCCGTACGCGGGGAGCGGATCGAGGGCGTGCTCTCCCTCGCGTACAGCCGCATCGTCATCCACCGCGGCCGGGTGGTCTCCCGCACCAGCGCCGTCCGCGAGTACTGCGACTCGGCGACCACCGCCGCCCTCGACCTGCCCCGCCAGTCACGGAGCGACGGCGGCCTCGCCTGACGCCTTCTGACGATGCGCCAGCCCCCGGGGCAGGCCGCCGTCGCGAGCGCGCCAGTCGATTCCGGGCGTCACCCGATGGTGAGCCGTTCACGCCGTGCACGCGCGCGGGACGCCCGGCGGGCGTAGCGTCGCCATCATGCGCATTGTGATCGCAGGTGGACATGGAAAGATCGCGTTGCGGCTGGAGCGACTGCTCGCCGCCCGCGGAGACGACGTGGCGGGCATCATCCGCAAACCCGAGCAGGCCGACGACCTGCGGGCCGCCGGCGCCGAGCCGATCGTCTGCGACCTGGAGTCGGCCACCGTCGACGAGGTCGCGGCGGCCCTGCGCGGCGCGGACGCGGCCGTCTTCGCGGCGGGCGCGGGGCCGGGCAGCGGCCCGGAGCGCAAGCACTCCGTCGACCACGCCGCGGCCGTGCTCTTCGCCGACGCGGCCGAGCGGGCCGGGGCCCGGCGCTACATCATCGTCTCGTCGATGGGCGCGGGAGCCGAGCCGGCCCCCGGCACCGACCCCGTCTTCGCCGAGTACCTGCGCGCCAAGACGGCGGCCGACGTCGACCTGAGCGCCCGCAAGAACCTCGACTGGACGATCCTGCGCCCGGGCGCCCTCACCGACGACCCCGGCACCGGCCGTCTCCAGCTGGCCGCCAGGACCGGCCGCGGCCCCATCCCCCGCGACGACGTGGCCGCCGTCCTCGCCGAACTCCTGGACACCCCGTCCACGGCCGGCCTCACCCTGGAAGTCATCTCGGGCCCCACCCCGGTCCCGGTCGCGGTGAAGGACATCTCCGGCAACTGACCCCGGACGAACCCCACCCGAATGAACGAAGAAGGGTCCCCCGGTCCGCGTTTCCGCGGTCCGGGGGACCCTTCTCCTCAATACCGTGGCGGCGCCAGGGTTCGAACCTGGGTAGGCTGAGCCGGCAGATTTACAGTCTGCTCCCTTTGGCCACTCGGGCACACCGCCAGGGAAGCCGCCGCAGGTCACTTTTGAGGGTGGTCTGTGGCAACGACGTAAACGATACCTGATGCGCGGGGGTGGTTCGCCACCTGATGGATCAGTGTTCGGGGCGGGCGCGGTGGCTAGGCTGGGAGGGCGGCCCGGGGACGGGTCGCGGTACTGACGGATCACAGCCAAGGAGCCAACTCAAGATGGCCGACTCCAGTTTCGACATCGTCTCCAAGGTCGAGCGGCAGGAGGTCGACAACGCCCTCAACCAGGCCGCGAAGGAGATCTCGCAGCGCTACGACTTCAAGAACGTCGGGGCCTCGATCGACTGGTCGGGCGAGAAGATTCTGATGCAGGCGAACTCGGAGGAGCGCGTCAAGGCGATCCTCGACGTTTTCGAGACCAAGCTGGTCAAGCGGGGAATCTCGCTCAAGTCGCTGGACGCCGGTGAGCCACAGCTCTCCGGCAAGGAGTACAAGATCTTCGCCTCGATCGAGGAGGGGATTTCGCAGGACAACGCCAAGAAGGTCGCGAAGATCATCCGCGATGAGGGCCCGAAGGGCATCAAGGCGCAGGTCCAGGGCGACGAGCTGCGGGTCAGCTCGAAGAGCCGGGACGATCTGCAGGCCGTTCAGGCGCTGCTGAAGGGCAAGGACTTCGACTTCGCGCTGCAGTACGTGAACTACCGCTGACCCGTTGGGGGGAAGCGGTGGAGTGGTGAAGTGGATGAGGGCGGCCGCCGGGACCATCCCGGTTGCCGCCCTCACCGCGTTCCTCACCCCGTTCCGGAGCCGCCGCGCACCGGCGGGCCCTGCCGGACGGCGCGCGGGGAGGCGCCGAGTTCGCGGCGGCAGGCCTTGTTGAAGGCCTGGAGGTCCGCGATGCCGACCGAGGTGGCGACGGCCGGGATGGAGAGCGTCGACTCGACGAGCAGATGCCGGGCGCGTTCCAGGCGGCGCCGCCGGATGTAGGTGACGACGGTGTCGCAGGTCGCGGCGCGGAACAGCCGGGTGAGGTGGTTGTGCGAGACGCCCGCCGCGCGGGCGATGCCGGGGACCGTCAGCGGGTCGGCGAGGTGCGACTCGATGTGCGCGATGGCGGCGGCCACGGCGGGGTGCGGGCCGTCGGACGCGGCGGGGGCCGTGAGGTGGGCGACGCGCCACAGGACGGCCCAGATCTCGGCCGCCGTCCTGGCGGGGCTGCCGGGCTGGGCGGCCACCGCCTGCAGCATCAGGGCGGAGAGCATGGGCAGTTGTGCGCCGGCGTCCTGGATGACGGGGACGCTGCGGGGCTCGCCCGCCTCGGGGATGCGCAGATGGGCGTAGAGGTGTTCGGAACGGCCGCGGTAGCGGTATCTGACGGTCGCCCCGGGCGGGACGAGGCTGACGCGGCCGGGCCGGATGGCGTGCGGGGTGCCGTCGACGGTGAGGTCTGCCGTGTAGCGGTAGAGGTGCAGCTGCCACAGGTCCGGGAGCCGGAAGACATCGGTGTGGCCGGCGGGGCCGTGGACACCGACTCCGAGGTTCACCACCCGGGGTGGCTCGTCGAGGTGGAGGGCGACGGCATCCATGGTGAAAACGTACCAGTAGTGGTGAGTGTGACCCACGCGCTGCCAGGGGATCCCTCTCTACCGTTGCCGCATGGAAACCAGCACTGGGACCAGCACGGAGACCAGGAGCCTGTTGAGCTCCGTCCAGATGGCGCACTTCGTGGCGCACGGCTCGCTGCGCATGGACGCGGTCGTACCGGAGGAGATGAACGAGCGGGCGATGGGCGTCCTGGCGGCCGGGATACCGGAGGTGCCGTACGGGACGCCGCTGGAGGAGGCGTACGAGCGGGGGTCCTTCGCCCGCGACCTCGTCGAACTCCCGGTGGTGGCGGGAGCGTTGCGCAGCCTCGTGGGCCCCGGGCCGGCCGTCGACCATCACGCGGTGCACATCCGCCGGCCCCGGGACGGGCAGGCGCAGCCGCTGCACGCCGACGCGATCATCGACGTACGGCCGGACGCGTTCGACGTACAGCTCATGTACTACCCGCAGGCGGTGACGCTGGAGATGGGCGGCACGCTGAGCGTGCCCGGCAGCCATCTGCGGCGTACGAACGAGAGCGACACCGGCCGGTACCAGAACCTGCGCGGGCAGACCCGGCTGGTGTGCCCGGCCGGGACCGTGGTGTTCCTGCACCACGGGATCTGGCACGGCGGCCGGCGCAACGACAGCGACGTCCCGCGCTACATGTTCAAGATCCGGTTCAATCCGGTGGTCCGGCAGCTGCGGCTCTGGGACACCGGCGATCTCGCCGACCCGGCGGTCGCCGCCGAGCTGGGCACGCGCTTCCCTTGGTACGAAGCCGCCGCCGCCCGGCTGGAGTTCCACAACCGGATCAAGCTGTGGCGGGCGCTGACCGGCGACAGCACGTACGACCTGGACCACTGGATGACGCGCGTCGCCAACCGGCCGCAGCGCGTCGTCCCCGCGCACCTGAGGAGCGAGGCATGAGCACCGTGGAGACCGACACCGTGAAGGCCTTGAGCGCCACGAGCACCCTGCGGCAGCGCGTACTGGTGCTGTACCTGACCACGTCGGCGCTGGACTCCGAGGTCGTGGGGTGGTCCGCCTACGACGGGACGGGCGCCACCTCGCCGACCACCGGGGACGGCGACGAACCGCCGTACGGGACGGGGGTGGCCGCGCTGTGCGACGGCTGGCGGCTGTTCCAGGCGGCTCAGCTGATCCCGCCGTATCCCGGGCACGAGTACGACACCTCGTTCCTCAAGCACGAGTTCTTCTTCGAGAAGCTCGTCGACACCGTGGACACCATCGGCCAGGGCGGTTGAGGAGGCTGAGAAGCTGAGGCGATCGCTCAGCGCGTGGCGAACGGCCGGTCGGTCGGGACGATCTCCCGGCCGAGCGGCACCAGCGAGAGCGGGATCATCTTGAAGTTCGCGATGCCGAACGGGATGCCGATGATCGTCAGGCACAGGGCGATCCCGGTCACGATGTGGCCCAGCGCCAGCCACCAGCCGGCGAAGACGATCCAGATGATGTTGCCGATGAGGGAGCCCGCGCCCGCGTCGTGCCGTTCGACGGTGGTGCGGCCGAAGGGCCACAGGGCGTAGTTGGCGATCCGGAAGGAGGCCACGCCCCACGGGAACGTGATGATGAGGATGCAGCAGATCAGGCCGGCGATGGCATAGGCCATCGCCATCCAGATGCCGCAGAGCACGAGCCAGATGATGTTCAGGATCGTCTTCATGGGCGGTGTCCTGCCATCTGTTCGAGGCGCGCGATGCGCTCGGCCATCGGGGGGTGGGTGGAGAACAGTTTCGACGTGGTGCCGGGCCGGAACGGGTTCGCGATCATCATATGGCTGGCGGTCTCGAGGCGCGGCTCGGGCGGCAGCGGCAGCGCCTTGGTGCCCGCGTCCAGCTTGCGCAGCGCGCTGGCCAGGGCGAGCGGGTCGCCGGTGAGGCGGGCACCGGAGGCGTCGGCCTCGTACTCGCGGGAGCGGCTGACGGCGAGCTGGATGACGGAGGCGGCGAGCGGGCCGAGGATCATCAGCAGCAGCATGCCGAGGATGCCGGGTCCCTCGTCGTTGTTGGAGCGGCCGACGGGGATCAGCCAGGCGAAGTTGACGAGGAACATGACGACGGAGGCGAGCGCGCCGGCGACCGACGAGATGAGGATGTCGCGGTTGTAGACATGGCTCAGCTCGTGGCCGATCACGCCGCGCAGCTCGCGTTCGTCGAGGATCTGCAGGATGCCGTCGGTGCAGCAGACCGCCGCGTTGCGCGGATTGCGCCCGGTGGCGAAGGCGTTGGGCGCTTCGGTGGGTGAGATGTACAGCCGCGGCATGGGCTGGCGCGCGGCCGTGGAGAGCTCGCGGACCATGCGGTAGAGGGCTGGGGCCTCGAACTCGCTGACGGGGCGGGCGCGCATCGCGCGTAGAGCCAGCTTGTCGCTGTTCCAGTACGCGTAGGCGTTGGTGCCGATCGCGATGACGAGGGCGACGATGAGCCCCGTCCGGCCGAAGAAGCTGCCGATGACGAGGATGAGTGCGGACAGACCGCCGAGGAGTACGGCGGTCTTCAGCCCATTGTGCCGGCGGTGCACGGTGCGCCCTCCAAGGTGTGCGGCGGGGGAACCTTCTCCCCTCTTAGGAGAACCTCCTGTACTGGTCAACGCCACCGGAAGGCCGCTAGTTCCCTTGTGCACACGCCCTGGGCGGGGTCAGAGCAGCGCCCCCGAGGCGTAGCGGAGGACCAGCTGAGGGACGCCGGAGAGCACGATCCCGGCGATCGCGGTGAGGGCGATGGCGGCGGTGAGCGGGGCGGGCGCCCGGGTGGCGGGCACTCCCACGGTGACCGCACCGGCAACCGCACCGACGACCGTTCCGGAGACCTTTGCGGTGCCTTCCGCGGCGCCGGCGTCCGTCGCCGGCCCGGCCTCCGGCTTCGCGAACAGGAGCGCGGTCCAGCGCAGGTAGTAGACGAGCGCGATGACCACGTTGACGGCCATGACGACGGCCAGCCAGGCCGGTCCCGTACCGACGATCGACGAGAAGACCGCCACCTTGGCGAAGAGCCCGATGACGCCCGGCGGCAGCCCGGCCAGGCAGAGCAGGAAGAACGCCAGCGCGAGGGCCGTCAGCGGGCGGCTCGCGTAGAGCCCCCGGTAGTCGGTCAGACGGTTGGCGGGGGCCGTTCGGGCGACGAGGGCCGCCACCGCGAAGGCGCCGAGGTTCACGGCCGCGTACATCAGGGCGTACGCCACGGTGGTGCCGATCTGGTGCTCCGGGTCGTCGGAGTACGCGGCGGCCGCGATCGGCACCAGCAGATAGCCCGCCTGGCCGATGGAGGACCAGGCCAGCAGCCGGACCGCGCTGTGCGCGTACCCGGCGCGCTGGCGCAGCGCGGCGACGTTGCCGACCGTCATCGTCAGGGCGGCCAGTACGGCGACGACCGGGCCCCAGACGTCGGCGTACGGCTCGAACGCGATCACGGTGATGAGGATGAGGCCGGAGAAGCCCGCGGCCTTTCCGACGACGGAGAGGTACGCGGCGATCGGCAGCGGCGCGCCCACGTAGGTGTCGGGTACCCAGAAGTGGAAGGGCGCGGCGGCGAGCTTGAAGGCGAAGCCCACGAGGGTGAGGACCGCGCCGACCTTGGCGAGCGTCGCGAGTTGCGGCTGTACGTCGCCGAGGCCGTCCGCGATGGACGCCAGGTGGAGGGTGCCGGTGGCGGCGTACACGAAGCTGACGCCGAGCAGGGTGACGGCGGTCGCCGCCACGGAGGAGAGGAAGAACTTGAGCGCGGCCTCGGAGGAGAGCCGGTCGCCGCGTTTGATGCCGACGAGCGCGAAGGCGGGCAGCGTCGTGACCTCGAGGGCGACGACCAGGGTCGCCAGGTCCCGGGAGGCGGGCAGCAGCGCGGCTCCGGCGGCCGAGGACAGCAGCAGGAACCAGTACTCGCCGGCCGGGTACTTCTCCATGTCGTGCATCGAGAGCAGCGCCGTCAGCAGCGCGCCGCCGAGGACGAGGAGCTGGATGACGACGGTGAAGTGGTCGGCCGCGTAGGAGCAGTCACCGGCGTCGGTGGTGAGGCAGAACGTCTTGCGGTGGCCGGCCCGCAGCGGGCCCAGGGCCAGTCCGGCCAGCGCGAGGCCGGCGATGGTGACCCAGCCCAGCAGGGCCTTCCTCTCCTTGGGGAGGAAGAGGTCGGCGACCAGGACGACGAGCGCGACGGCCGCGGGGATCGCCGCCGGGGCGATGGCGATCCAGTCCACGGACTGCACGAGGGAGCCGACCGCGTCCGCCGCGAGCGTTCCGGTTCCATGGGAGGAGGCGGCATGGGAGCCGGTGACGGGGATGCTCATCAGCTGCCTCCGAGGAGCGAGCGCACGGCCGGGTCGGTGAGGCCGAGGAGGGCCGCGGGCCACAGGCCGGCGAGGACGGTGAGGGCGGCGAGCGGGGTCCAGGCGGCGAACTCGTAGCCGTGGACGTCGGACAGCACCGGCTGCCCGGACTCCGCGGTGCCCCTGTCCCCCATGCAGACCCGGCGCACGACGGCCAGCAGGTACGCGGCGGTGAGCAGGGTGCCGAACGCGGCGACCGCCGTGAACACCAGGTAGGTGGGGCGGCTGAGCCCGTCGGCGGGTTTGAAGGCGCCGAACATGGCGAGCATCTCGCCCCAGAAGCCGGCCAGCCCGGGCAGGCCGAGGGAGGCGACGGCGGCGAAGGCGAGCAGACCGCCGAGCCGCGGGGCCCTGCCGTACAGGGCCGCGCCGTTCTCCCCGGTGAGGCGGTCGAGGTCGCTCGTTCCGTAGCGGTCCTTGATGGCGCCGACCAGGAAGAAGAGCAGGCCGGTGATGAGGCCGTGGGCGACGTTCGCGAAGAGCGCGCCGTTCACACCGGTGGGGGTGAGGGTCGCGATGCCGAGCAGCACGAAGCCCATGTGGCCGACGGAGGAGTACGCGATGAGGCGCTTCAGGTCGCCGCCGGCTCCCTTGCGGGCCAGCGCGAGACAGGCGAGGGACCCGTAGACGATGCCGACGACGGCGAACGCGGCCAGGTAGGGCGCGAAGGTGTGCATGCCGTCCGGGGCGACGGGCAGCGCGATGCGGACGAATCCGTAGGTGCCCATCTTGAGCATCACGCCGGCCAGCAGCACGGAGCCGACGGTGGGCGCGGCGGTGTGGGCGTCCGGGAGCCAGCTGTGCAGCGGCCACATCGGGGCCTTGATCGCGAAGCCGATGCCGATGGCGAGGACCGCGAGCAACTGCGTGGAGTGACTGAGCGACGACCCGTTGTCAGTGGCGAGTGCCACCATGTCGAATGTGCCCGCTTTCAGCCCGATGAGCAGCAGGCCGAGCAGCATGATCACGGAGCCGAGGAGGGTGTAGAGGATGAAGCGCAGCGAGGCCGCCTCGCGGCCGGCGCCGCCCCAGCGCGCGATGAGGAAGTACATCGGGATGAGGACGGTCTCGAAGGCCAGGAAGAAGAGCATCAGGTCCAGCACGGCGAAGGTGCTGAGGGTGCCCGCTTCGAGGACGAGGAGCAGGGCGACGAAGGCCTTGGGGGACGGGCCCGCGGGCATTTTGAAGTAGCTGTAGAGCGCGCAGAGGAAGGTCAGCAGCGCGGTCAGGACGAGGAGGGGGAGCGAGATGCCGTCGACGCCGAGATGGATGTGGATGTTGAGGGCGGGGATCCACGTGAGGTCGGTGCTGGCCTGCATCGTCGCCGGGTGGTCATGGTCGAAGCCGGCCGCGAGGACGATCGCCAGGATCAGTACGGCGCCGGTGACCGTGACGCCGTGGCGGAGCACGGCCTGGTCCGGGTCACGCCCCCGGAGGCCGGGCGGCGCGGGGAGCAGGGCTCCGACGGCGCCGAGCAGGGGCAGGACGACGATCCCTGCGAGCACGTACTGGAGGGCGGTGTCGTTCACGGCTCACGCTCCGACGGCGACGAGGACGGCGAGTACGACGGCACCGGCCAGCAGCGCGCTGAGATAGGTCTGGACATTTCCGGTCTGGGCGCGCCGGACGGCCGCGCCGAGCAGGCGCGGCACCGCGCCCGCTCCCCGTACGTAGGTCTCGACGACCTCGCGGTCGAGGAAGCGCACGAGGTTCGCGGCGGCGAGCACCGGTCGGACGAAGAGCACCGTGTAGACGGCGTCGAGGTGGAAGCCGCTCGCCGCGTGGCGGTGCAGGCGGCCGAGGAGCAGCCGGCCCGGGTCGGCCGGGTCGTCGGACGACGCGATGTCGCCGTAGACGGCGGTGTGCGCGGCGATGGCGGTCGCCTCGGCCTCGGCGGGCTCAGCGCCCGAGTCGGCGCCGATCGCGCCGAGCGGGGCGGCGGACCGGCGGGCGGCACCGGCCGTCCAGGCGCCGTAGGTGACGAGGACGCCGACGAGGGCGAGGCCGATGCCGAGGACGGAGGTGAGGAGGGTCGGGGTGAGCTCGGTGCCGTCGAACCACTTCGGGAGGTCGAAGACCGACGGGACGAGGGCGATCATGCCGAACGCGACGCTGGGGACGGCGAGCACCCATAGGACGGCGTTCATGATCGCGGGCTCGCGGCCGTGGTCGGCGGCGCGCGGGCCGCTGCCCCGGAAGGCGAGCAGGAAGAGCCGGGTGGCATAGCCGGCGGTGAGCACGGCGGTGATCAGCCCGGCGGCCAGCACGGTCCAGCCGACCGCCGACGGCACGCCGTCGGTGTGGCCGCCGGAGGCGTGCTCGGCGGCGCGCAGCACCGATTCCTTGGAGAAGAAGCCGGAGAAGGGGGGCAGGGCGGCGAGGGCCGCCAAGGCGATGCCCATCGTCCACATGGCGTCCGGGGCGCGCTTGCCGAGGTCGCCCATGCGGGACATCGCGGACAGCGAGTTGGTGCCGGCCGCGTGGATCACCACGCCCGCGCCGAGGAAGAGCAGCGCCTTGAAGGCGCCGTGGGACAGGAGGTGGAAGACGGCGGCGCTGCGGTCGCCGACGGCGAGCGCGCCGGCCATGTAACCGAGCTGGCCGATCGTCGAGTAGGCCAGTACCCGTTTGATGTCGTCCTGGGCGAGGGCCGCGAGACCCGAGCCGATCATGGTGACGGCGGCCATGACCGCGAGGACCACGAGCGCGGCCGCGCTGGCGGTGAAGACGGGCAGCAGCCGGGCGACGAGGTAGATGCCGGCCGCGACCATGGTCGCGGCGTGGATCAGCGCGGAGACCGGCGTCGGGCCGGCCATCGCGTCGGGCAGCCAGGTGTGCAGCGGGAACTGGGCGGACTTGCCGGCGACTCCGGCGAGCAGCAGCAGCGCGATGACCGTCGGGTGCTGGAGCTGGCCGTGGGTGGCGGCGGTGAGGATCCCGTTGATGCGGAAGGTGCCCGCGTCGGTGGCGAGCGCGAAGACGCCGATGATGAAGGGGACGTCACCGAGCTTGGTGACGAGGAACGCCTTCATGGACGCCGCGCGGGCGACCTCGGTCTCCCAGTAGTGGCCGACCAGGAAGTACGAGCAGATGCCCATGATCTCCCAGCCGACCAGCAGCACCATCAGGTCGCCGGAGTAGACGACCAGGAACATGGCGGCGGTGAAGAGGGAGACCAGGGCGGCGTAGGAGGGGTAACGGGGATCGTCGCGCAGGTACGCCGTCGAGTAGAGCTGGACGCAGGTCGCCACGAGGCCGACGAGCACCGCGATCAGGACGGCGAAGCCGTCCAGGTGCAGGGCGAGGTCGATGGGGACCGAGCCGGTCGGGGTGAGCCGGGTCGCGGCGTCGGTGGGCGCGCCGCTGCCCTGCCGCACGGCGACGACCGCGGCCAGCACGAAGGCCGCCGCGGTCGGCAGTACAGCGAGCGGCCGGACGAATCCGGGGGCCCGCCGGCCCAGCAGCAGTCCGGCGGCCGCGCCGAGGAACGGGAGGACGGGAACCAGCGCGGCAAGGGTCGTGAGGGTCACGCGGTGGCCTCTGCCTTCTCGTCTGCCGCCGCGTCCGGCGTGCTGCCCGCGCCGGCCGGACCGGTTCCGGCGAGGCCGTTCTCGGCGAGGTCGGTGAGCTTGTCGACGTCGGAGCTGCCGCGGTTGCGGTAGACGAGCAGCACGATCGCCAGGCCGATGCCGATCTCGGCGGCGGCGATGGTGATGGTGAAGAGCGTCAGCGCCTGGCCGGCGTGCAGGGTGTCGCGGAGCCAGACGTCGAACGCGACGAGGTTGAGGTTGACCGCGTTCAGCATCAGCTCGACGGACATCAGGACGAGGATCGCGTTGCGGCGGCCGAGGACGCCGTAGAGCCCGATGGAGAAGAGGAGGACCGCGAGCACGGCGGGATAGGCGAGGTGCATCAGCTCTCCTTGTCCTGGTCCTGGTTCTTGCGGGACAGCACGATGGCGCCGACGAGGGCGGCGAGCAGCAGCACCGACAGCGCCTCGAACGGCAGCACCCAGTGCTGGAAGAGGGTCTGCCCGGTGACCTTGGTGGAGCCCTGGACCGGACCGTCCAGATCGATCCACGTGGTGCGGAACGCGTCGACGACCACCCAGACCAGGGTGATCGCGGAGGCGGCCGCCACGGTGACCGCGACCCAGCGGTTGTCGGAGTCCGCGTCCGGGGAGCGGCCGATGGGCGCGCGGGTGAGCATCAGCCCGAACAGGATCAGGACCACGACGGAACCGACGTAGATCAGCACCTGCACCCAGGCGATGAACTCCGCCGTCAGCAGCAGGTACTCGACGGCGAGCCCGCCGAGCGCGACCACCAGCCACAGCGCGGCGTGCACCAGCTGCTTGGTGGTGACGGAGATCAGGGCGGCGCCGAGGGTGGCGATGCCGACGAGGACGAAGGCGATCTCGACCCCGGTCGGGGAGAGGAATCCGGAAGGGGCCGCGGCGGCGGCTGCGAGGCTCATGCGCTGCTCTCCGGTGGTGCCTGCTCGGCCTGTCCCGCCTGTTCGGCCGACTGGGCCTGCGCGGCCTGTCCCGCCTGTTCCGCTTGCTGCGCCTGCTGCGCGGCGATGAGCTTGTCCGCCGCCTTGCGGGCGGCGGCGATCTCCTTGGGCTCCTCGGCACCGGGGTCGAGCGCCGGCGGGGCCGGCACCGTCCACATCCAGTCGCGGAGCTTGTCGCGCTCATGGGTCAGTTCGAGGATGTCGGTCTCGGCGTACTCGAACTCCGGCGTCCAGAACAGCGCGTCGAAGGGGCACACCTCGATGCAGATCCCGCAGTACATGCAGAGCGAGAAGTCGATGGCGAAGCGGTCGAGCACATTGCGGCTGCGCTCCCGCCCGCCGGGCGCGGTGGCGGGCGTCGTCTCCTTGTGGGAGTCGATGTAGATGCACCAGTCGGGGCATTCGCGCGCACACAGCATGCAGACCGTGCAGTTCTCCTCGAACAGCGCGATGACGCCGCGGCTGCGCGGCGGCAGGTCGGGCTGCACATCGGGGTACTGCGCGGTGACGGAACGGCGCGTCATCGCCTTGAGGGTGACGGCAAGGCCCTTGGCCAGGCCGTGGCCAGGAATGGGCATCAGGAGATCACCACCTTGACGACGCCGGTCAGCGCGATCTGCGCCAGGGCGAGTGGAATGAGGACGGTCCAGGCGAGCTTCTGCAGCTGGTCCTCACGCAGCCGCGGATACGTGACCCGGAGCCAGATGACGACGAAGGCGAGCACCGCGGTCTTGAGCAGCGTCCACACCCAGCCGACGCTGTCGGCCCACGGACCGTGCCACCCGCCGAGGAACAGCACGGTGGTCAGCCCGCACAGCACGACGATGCCCGCGTACTCCGCCAGCAGGAACAGCGCGAAGCGCAGACCCGTGTACTCGGTGTACGCGCCGAAGATGATCTCCGAGTCGGCGACCGGCATGTCGAACGGCGGGCGCTGCAGTTCGGCCAGGCCCGCGATGAAGAAGACGAGGGCGCCGATGATCTGCCACGGCGTCCACCACCACTGGTACGCGTCGACGATCCCGGGGAGCGAGAGCGTGCCCGCGGCCATCGCGACGGAGGCCGCCGCCAGCAGCATCGGCAGTTCGTAGGCCATCAGCTGGGCGGCCGTACGCAACCCGCCGAGCAGCGAGAACTTGTTGGCCGACGCCCAGCCGGCCATCAGCGAACCCAGCACCCCGACGCCCATCACCGCGAGCACGAAGAACAGCCCCGCGTCGATGGCCTGTCCCACGAAGCCGTTCGGGCCGACCGGAATGGCGATCAGCACCAGGAGATAGGGGAGCAGCGCGACGGCCGGCGCCAGCTGGAAGATCCGCCGGTCGGCCTCGGCCGGGACGATGTCCTCCTTCTGCGCGAACTTCACCCCGTCGGCGACCAGCTGGGCCCACCCGTGGAAGCCACCCGCGTACATCGGGCCGAGCCGGCCCTGCATATGGGCCATCACCTTGTGCTCGGCCTGGCCGATGATGAGCGGGAACGTGAGGAAGACGACGAGAACGGCGACGAGCCGCAGCGCGACATCGAGGATGTCGTTCACGGGGTCGGTCCTCCCTCGGTGTCGGGGGTCTCCGGCGGGGTGGCCGGGGCGGGTTGAACGGGCGGAGCGGGCGGAGCGGTCTCAGCAGGCGGTGCGGGTTCCGCGGGCGGAGCAGTCTCCGGAGCGGTCTCCGGAGCCGGACCCGGAGCCGGTTTCTCGACCGGCGTGGGTTTCTCCGCCGGGGCCTGCTGCCAGGGGGCGTCGGGCTGGTCGCCCGCCGGGCGGGGCCGGCGGGCCGGCCGCTCGGCGGCGGCACCCGCACCCGCACCGGCACCGGCCGCACCGCGCGCGGCACCGGCCGCGCCCGCCGCACGGGGGGTGCGGGCCGGGCGGGCCGGGGCCGGCGGGAGCTGGCCCTTGAGCGGGCCCCATTCGTTCGGGTCCGGGACGCCCGGCGGGAGCATCGTCCGGCGCTTGGGCCCGCCGTGCTCCGATTCGCCCGGCTCCTTGGCGCCGGGCCACGCCTTGGCGACGCGGGCGGCGAGGACGAAGTCCTTGCGCAGCGGATGGCCCTCGAACTCGTCGGGGAGCAGCAGCGGCACCAGGTGCGGGTGGCCGGTGAAGTCGATGCCGAACATCTCGTGCGTCTCGCGCTCGTGCCAGCCCGCGCCCGCGAAGACGTCGATGGCGGTCGGCAGCACGGCCGCCGAGTGCGGGACCGTGGTGCGGACGAGCAGCCGCCGCACCATGCGGCCGTCGGCCGCGGCGCCGGGCAGCGACACCAGGTGCGCGCAGACCCGGAAGCCCGCGGCGGCCTCGTCGACGGCGCTCAACCAGTCGAAGTAGGTGCAGCCGAGCTTGTCCCTGGCGATCTCCAGCGCGGCGATCCACGAGCCGGCCGGAACGTCCACGGTCAGCAGACCGAACGCCTCCACCGCCGTGGCCTCGGCCCCGAAGATCTCCGCCGCGCCACCGGGCAGCCACCCGACGGCCGGCTCGGCGGGAACGGGCGCGACAGCCGACGCTTCGCCTGCGGTCGCTTCGCCCGCGCCCGGCTCAACGCCCGGCTCAACGCCCGGCTCAACGCCCGGATCATTGCCCGGCTCTGCCTCCGACTCCGCACCCGGTTCCGGGGTCGTCATCGCTGGTCCTCCCCCGGCGTCGGCGGTGCGGCGATCAGCTTGCTGCTCAGGGCCGCCACGGACGGGCGGGCCACCGGGCCATCGGCGTACCGGTCGGCGAGGGACTCGCGGGCGATCTTCTCCTGGAGCTTGAGGATCCCCTGGAGCAGCGCCTCCGGCCGCGGCGGACAGCCGGGGACGTAGACGTCGACGGGGATGATCTGGTCGACGCCCTTGGTGACGGAGTACGAGTCCCAGTACGGGCCGCCGCAGTTGGAGCAGGCGCCGAAGGAGATGACGTACTTCGGCTCGGGCATCTGCTCGTAGAGCCGCCGGACGGCCGGCGCCATCTTGTCCGTGACGGTGCCGGAGACGATCATCAGGTCGGCCTGCCGGGGGCCGGGCGCGAACGGGATGACGCCGAGCCGGATGAAGTCGTGCCGGGCCATCGACGCCGCGATGAACTCGATCGCGCAGCAGGCGAGTCCGAAGTTGAAGACCCACAGGCTGTAGCGGCGGCCCCAGTTCAGGATCACCTTCATCGGTTCCGGCGCGAGCCGGGCGAGGGTGCCCAGCCGGCGCGGTTCCGGCAGGTACTGGACCTCGCTCCCGTCCGGCCCGGAAGCACCGGAAGCACCGGAAGCATCAGGACCGGACGTCGCGGGAGTCACAGGGGTCACGTCCATTCGAGGACGCCCTTCTTCCAGGCGTAGAGCAGGCCGACGGCCAGGAAGCCGATGAAGACGAACATCTCCACCAGCGTGGTCGCGCCGAATCCGGGCGCGGCGAAGACCGTCGCCCAGGGGAACAGGAAGATCGTGTCCACCGCGAAGATGACGTAGAGGAAGGAGTACACGTAGTAGCGGATCTGGGTGTGCGCCCAGCCCTCGCCGACGGGGTCGACCCCGCACTCGTACGTGAGCATCTTTTCCTGTGTCGGCACGACCGGCCGCAAAAGCCGCCCGGCGCCGAAGGCCACGGCCACGAAGAGCACCCCGACCACCGCGACCAGACCGACGACCGAGTAGCCGTGGAAGTAGTCCACGTCCGTCCGCCCCTCGTTCCCTCGTTGTCCAGCGATCCCAGTGGATCTTTAGACGATCTATACGGAGGGAGTCTAGGCCCTGACTTGAGCGCGGGAAGCGGCCGTGCAGGCCTCAGGGGGGTTAACCCCACCTTGTCCCGCCCTATGAACCCCATGGCGCTCCCGCCGCCCCTACCGGCAGGCTGGGAGCATGAGCCCGAGTCCTGCTGTCCCGACCTCCGCCGAACCCGCCCCGCTGCCGCCACCGCGGCTCGCGTACGGCGCGGTGACCTGGAAGGAAGTCGGGTACCTGCTGCTGAACCTGCCGATCGTGATCATCGGCTTCGTCTTCGTCGTGACGATGCTGGCGATCGGTATCGGGCTGTCGGTCACGGTGATCGGACTGCCCCTGCTCGCGGGCGGGCTCATCGGCTGCCGGCTGCTCGGCAGACTTGAGCGGGCGCGCGCCCGCGAGATGCTGGGGGTGGTGATCGACGATCCCCGGCCGATGCGGCCGAGCACCTTCGGCTTCCTGCCGTGGCTGTGGGCGACGCTCAAGGACCCGGTCGCCTGGCGGCACGCGCTGTACTTCGCCATCCGGCTGCCCTGGGGCGTCCTCACCTTCACCCTCACCTTCGCCTCGCTCTTCGTCGCCTGGCCCGCGCTCGGCTTCATCGCACGCGGGCTGACCACCGTGGACCGGGTGATGGTGCGGGGGCTGCTGCAGCCGTCGGACGAGCTGGAGCAGCGGATCGCGGAGCTGGAGTCGGACCGCGGGGTCGTGGTCGACCACGCGGCGGCCGACCTGCGGCGCATCGAGCGCGATCTGCACGACGGGGCACAGGCCCGGCTCGTCGCGCTCGCGATGGACCTCGGGCTGGCCAAGGAGAAACTGCTGGAGGACCCGGAGGCGGCCGCCAAGATGGTGGGTGAGGCGCACGGCGAGGTGAAGATCGCCCTCCAGGAACTGCGCGATCTGGCCCGCGGCATCCACCCCGCGATCCTCACCGACCGCGGTCTGAACGCGGCGCTGTCGTCGGTCGCGGCGCGCTGCACGGTGCCGGTCCAGGTCGGTGTCGACCTGAACGCCCGGCCCGCGGCGGCGATCGAGGGCATCGCGTACTTCACCGTGTCCGAGCTGCTGCAGAACATCAGCAAGCACAGCGGCGCGCGCACCGCCGGCGTCGACCTGTGGCGTTCGCAGGAGCGGCTGATGATCCAGGTCAGGGACGACGGGAACGGCGGCGCCGGCACCACCGGCGGTACGGGTCTCGCCGGGCTGGCCGAGCGGCTCGACTCCGTCGACGGCCTGCTCGTCGTGGACTCCCCCGTCGGCGGCCCGACGACCATCACCGCCGAACTCCCCTGGCGCGACCGCGAGCAGGCGCCGCCCCGGAGCGGGTCCGCACGCCAGGGCCACCACGCGGGGTAGGGATATCCCCCTCCCGAACACGCCGATCCGCACCATGGGCGGGAAAGCGCCGTTCGACCAGGCTGTATGTCATAGGGGAGCAGAAACCAGAGGACGGACGGAACCATGGCTTACGACTTTTCGCCGGCACCGCGCGAGCACCGCGTCCCAGCGGTGCTTCGCGCGCCGTTCGAGGCGAGGACCTGGCGTGAGTTGGCCTACCTGCTGCTGAACCTGCCCATGGGCATCTTCAGCTTCGTCTACGTCGTGACGATGCTCTCGGTCGGCGCCGGCCTCCTCATCACCTTCCTCGGACTGCCGGTCCTGGCCGCGGGCCTCGCGGGCTGCCGGGGCATCGGCATCATCGAGCGGGCCCGGTCCCGCGCGCTGCTGCGTCACGACGTGCCCGAGCCGGGCCCGGTCCGCGCCGCCAAGGGCGGTTTCATGGGGTGGCTGGGCGCCCAGCTCAAGAGCGGCGTCTCCTGGCGGCACGCCCTCTACTGCTTCCTGCACTTCCCGTGGGCGGTCTTCAGCTTCTGCGTCTCGATCTCGTTCTTCTTCTACGGCTGGGGCTTCCTGACCTACCCGCTGTGGCGGTGGATCTTCCCCGTCTACCTCGGCCAGTCGGGGCTGCAGTTGGACGGCGACGACAACGGTGGCGGCTGGTACCTGCACACCGCCGGCGACATGGTGCTCACCTCCAGCGTGGGCCTGGTCCTCGTCCTCGCCGCCCCGTGGATGTTCCGCGGCATGGCGCACGTCGACCGGCTCATGGTGTCGGGGCTGCTCGGCCCGTCGAAGCTGGCCACCCGGGTCACCGAGCTGGAGTCGGACCGAGGAGTCGTCGTGGACCACGCGGCGGCCGACCTGCGGCGCATCGAGCGCGATCTGCACGACGGGGCACAGGCCCGGCTCGTCGCCCTGGCGATGGACCTCGGCCTCGCCAAGGAGAAGCTTTTGGAGGACCCGCAGGCCGCGGCCGTCATGGTCGGCGAGGCGCACGGCGAGGTGAAGATCGCCCTCCAGGAGCTGCGCGATCTGGCCCGCGGCATCCACCCCGCGATCCTCACCGACCGCGGTCTCGGCCCGGCCCTGTCGGCGGTCGCCGCGCGCTGCACGGTGCCGGTGAGCGTGACCGTGGACCTGCCGGCCCGCCCGGTGCCCGCGATCGAGGGCATCGCGTACTTCACGGTCTCCGAGCTGCTGCAGAACATCAGCAAGCACAGCGGGGCCTCGAAGGCCCAGGTCGACATCTGGCGGTCCGCGGACCGGATGATGCTGTACGTCTCCGACAACGGCGTCGGCGGCGTCGACACCTCGGCCGGTTCGGGGCTGGCGGGGCTGATGGAGCGGCTGGACGCCGTCGACGGTGTGCTGGCCGTCGACTCCCCCGCCGGCGGCCCGACCCGGATCACCGCCGAACTCCCCTGGCGGGTGTGACACCCACCGGGACCTCCTGGCACTCCCCGGTTTCCGCGCGACCTCCACCCGCTGGAACCGCCCCCACCCCACGCCCCTCGTCGCCGGCCGGACCCGGAAATCCTGGTCCGTCCGGCGATTGGGGGCGGCCGGCTCCCCATCCCGGGTCCGGATACTGGAATGCTGGGGTGGTCACATCGAATGTGGGGGGCTGGAAAACGTGGGAGACAGGGTGCGGGTCGTCATCGCCGAGGATTCGGTACTGCTTCGGGAGGGCCTGACCCGGCTGCTGACCGACCGGGGTCACGATGTCGTCGCGGGAGTGGGCGACGCCGTGGCACTGATCAAGGTCATCGGAGAGATGGCGGACGAGGGCAATCTCCCCGATGTGGTGGTGGCGGACGTCAGGATGCCGCCCACCCATACGGACGAAGGTGTGCGGGCCGCCGTTCAGCTGCGCCGGGAGCATCCCGGGGTGGGTGTGCTGGTGCTGTCGCAGTACGTCGAGGAGCAGTACGCGACGGAGCTGCTGGCCGGCAGCAGCCGTGGCGTCGGCTATCTGCTCAAGGACCGGGTGGCGGAGGTCCGCGAGTTCGTGGACGCCGTGGTCCGGGTGGCCCAGGGCGGTACCGCGCTGGACCCCGAGGTCGTGGCGCAGCTGCTGGGCCGGAGCCGGAAGCAGGACGTTCTGGCGGGGCTCACGCCGCGCGAGCGCGAGGTGCTGGGCCTGATGGCCGAGGGCCGGACGAACTCCGCGGTGGCCGCTCAACTCGTGGTGAGCGACGGCGCGGTGGAGAAGCACGTGAGCAATATCTTCCTGAAGCTGGGGCTGGCACCGAGTGGCGGGGATCACCGGCGGGTGCTGGCCGTACTCACCTATCTCAATTCATGATCATCTGACAGAGTGTCAGATGCTGGCATGGCGCACCGGCC
Organism: Streptomyces sp. RKAG337; assembly: GCF_023701715.1. NCBI lineage: Bacteria > Bacillati > Actinomycetota > Actinomycetes > Kitasatosporales > Streptomycetaceae > Streptomyces > Streptomyces sp. RKAG337. Next base: position 3,013,049 of record NZ_JAJOZA010000001.1, read on the forward strand.
GTTCGGGCACGGCGCACCACACACCGGTACGGAGCAGCACGCACTGGCATTGAGTCCCACTCATGCGCGCGGTCGTAGAACTGAAGCACCACGCGACAGCGTCGTACGAGTGAGGGCTTGGGGGGCGATCGAACTGTGACACAACGTGGCAGACAAAAGCTCAGCGCGACGTGCAGGAAGCGGTCAAACCCCAGGAAGGTGACCCTTACCCCCGTAGCATGTGGGTGGGATCAACGGTCATGACCGTGTCCGTGAGCCGCCGCCTCGAAGGAGGTCCGATTCAGTGACCAGCCAGGTCAGCAGCCCAGCCGTAGGACAGCCGCTGCTCGGTGAACAGCGCAAACCGGCCAAGGAGGTCCAGCGGCTGGACCGGGTGATCATCCGGTTCGCCGGGGACTCGGGTGACGGAATGCAGCTCACGGGTGACCGGTTCACCTCGGAGACGGCGTCGTTCGGGAACGACCTCTCCACGCTGCCGAACTTCCCCGCCGAGATCCGGGCACCCGCGGGAACCCTGCCGGGTGTGTCCAGTTTCCAGCTCCACTTCGCCGATCACGACATCCTCACGCCCGGCGACGCGCCCAACGTGCTCGTCGCGATGAACCCGGCCGCGCTGAAGGCGAACATCGCCGATCTGCCGCGCGGCGCGGAGATCATCGTCAACACGGACGAGTTCACCAAGCGGGCGATGGCGAAGGTCGGTTACGCGGCCAGCCCGCTGGAGGACGGCTCGCTGGAGGCGTACGCGATCCATCCGGTGCCGCTGACGAGCCTGACCGTGGAGGCCCTGAAGGACTCGGGGCTGGCGCGCAAGGACGCGGAGCGCGCGAAGAACATGTTCGCGCTGGGCCTGCTGTCGTGGATGTACCACCGGCCGACCGACGGAACCGAGAAGTTCCTGCGGAAGAAGTTCGCGAACAAGCCCGACATCGCCGAGGCCAACGTCGCGGCGTTCCGGGCCGGCTGGAACTTCGGGGAGACCACCGAGGACTTCGCGGTCTCCTACGAGATCGCCCCGGCCTCCGCCGCCTTCCCGGCGGGCACCTACCGCAACATCTCGGGGAACCTGGCGCTGTCGTACGGCCTGGTCGCCGCGAGCAAGCAGGCCGACCTGCCGCTGTACCTGGGCTCGTACCCGATCACCCCGGCCTCCGACATCCTGCACGAGCTGTCGAAGCACAAGAACTTCGGCGTGCGGACGTTCCAGGCCGAGGACGAGATCGCGGCCATCGGCGCGGCGCTCGGCGCGGCGTTCGGCGGGGCGCTGGCCGTCACCACCACCTCGGGACCCGGTGTGGCGCTGAAGTCGGAGACCATCGGGCTGGCGGTGTCGCTGGAACTGCCGCTGCTGGTGGTGGCGATCCAGCGCGGCGGGCCGTCCACCGGACTGCCGACCAAGACCGAGCAGGCCGACCTGCTGCAGGCGATGTACGGGCGCAACGGCGAGGCGCCGGTGCCGATCGTGGCCCCGGCCACCGCCGCCGACTGCTTCGACGCCGCCATCGAGGCGGCCCGGATCGCCCTCGCCTACCGCACCCCGGTGTTCCTGCTGTCCGACGGCTACCTGGCCAACGGCAGCGAGCCGTGGCGGATCCCCGACATCGACGAACTGCCGGACCTGCGGGTGCAGTTCGCCACCGGCCCGAACCACACGCTGGACAACGGCGACGAGGCGTTCTGGCCGTACAAGCGCGACCCGCAGACGCTGGCCCGCCCCTGGGCGGTGCCCGGCACGCCCGGCCTCGAACACCGGATCGGCGGCATCGAGAAGCAGGACGGCACGGGCAACATCTCCTACGACCCGGCCAACCACGACTTCATGGTCCGCACCCGCCAGGCGAAGATCGACGGCATCGACGTACCGGACGTGGAGGTCGACGACCCGAGCGTCGTCGACGGACAGCCGCACGCCCGCACCCTGGTGATCGGCTGGGGCTCGACGTACGGTCCGATCACCGCCGCGGTACGGCGGATCCGGGCCGGCGGCGGCCAGGTCGCGCAGGCCCATCTGCGCCACCTCAACCCGTTCCCGAGGAATCTCGGAGAGGTTCTGAAGCGTTACGACAAGGTGGTGGTCCCCGAGATGAACCTCGGCCAGCTCGCCCACCTGCTGCGGGCGAAGTACCTGGTGGACGCCCGCTCGTACAACCAGGTCACCGGCCTCCCGTTCAAGGCCGAACAGCTCGCTCACGCCATCATGGAGGAGGGCGCAGATGTCTGAGGCAACCATCGCCGACCACCCCACGCCGGGGCTCCCGGCCCTGTCGTTGGTCCCCAAGTCCGACACCAAGCAGTCGATGAAGGACTTCAAGACGGACCAGGAGGTGCGCTGGTGCCCCGGCTGCGGTGATTACGCGGTCCTCGCCGCCGTCCAGTCCTTCATGCCCGAGCTGGGACTCGCCCGCGAGAACGTCGTCTTCGTCTCCGGCATCGGCTGCTCGTCGCGCTTCCCGTACTACATGAACACCTACGGGATGCACTCCATCCACGGCCGCGCCCCGGCCATCGCCACCGGACTCGCCTCCTCCCGGCGGGACTTGAGCGTCTGGGTGGTCACCGGCGACGGGGACGCGCTGTCCATCGGGGGCAACCACCTCATCCACGCGCTGCGCCGCAACGTCAACCTCAAGATCCTGCTGTTCAACAACCGGATCTACGGTCTGACGAAGGGCCAGTACTCGCCCACCTCCGAGGTCGGCAAGATCACCAAATCGACCCCGATGGGCTCACTGGACGCGCCGTTCAACCCGGTCTCGCTCGCCATCGGCGCCGAGGCCAGTTTCGTGGCGCGCACCATCGACTCCGACCGCAAGCACCTGCAGTCGGTGCTGCGCGAGGCCGCCGCCCACCCGGGCACCGCGCTGGTGGAGATCTACCAGAACTGCAACATCTTCAACGACGGCGCCTTCGACGCGCTCAAGGACCAGCAGACGGCGCAGGACGCCCTGATCCGGCTGGAGCACGGGCAGCCGATCCGGTTCGGCGCGCCCGCCGAGGACGGTCTGGGCTCCAAGGGCGTCGTCAGGGACATGGCCACCGGCGAACTCAAGGTGATCGACGTGACCGTGGAAGGGACGGCAGGGGTGCTCGTCCACGACTCCCACGCCGCGTCGCCCACCACCGCCTTCGCCCTGTCGCGCCTCGCCGACACGGACACGCTGCACCACACCCCCATCGGGGTGCTGCGCAGCGTAGAACGGCCGGTCTACGACGCCGACATGTCGGATCAGCTGGAGCGGGCCGTCGAGGAGAAGGGCAAGGGCGACCTCGCCGCGCTGCTCGCCGGCCAGGACACCTGGACGGTCGTCGGCTGACGACCGGCACACCACCACACCGGCACAGCACCACATCGCAACATCGCAACATCGGCACAGCGCCACACCGGCACACCGGCACACGACGGAGCGGTCCACGCGGATGCCCGCCCGGGGAGTTCGACGACTCCCCCGGCGGGCATCGCCGTTCAGCGGGCCGGTTCGTTCAGCGCTCGTTCGCGGGCCGGTTCGTTCAGTGCGCGGCGTCGTACGTCGCGCGCGCCTCGAACACGTCAGGCAGTGAGCCGCCGATCCAGCAGGCGAGCTCCCAGACGCGCCGCGCGGCGCCCTCACCGAGCGGGGTGAGGGAGTACTCGACGCGCGGCGGGATCACGGGGTACGCCTCGCGGTGCACGAAGCCGTCCCGCTCCAGCGCCTGGAGCGTCTGGGCGAGCATCTTCTCGCTCACCCCGCCCACCTGCCGGCGCAGCGCGCTGAACCGGTGCGTCCCGTCGATCAGCGCGGCGAGGACGAGCACGCCCCAGCGGCTGGTGACGTGCTCCAGCACCACCCGCGAGGGGCAGTCCGCAGAGAAGACGTCGGGAACGTCCCGTGGGGGCCCACTGGCGACCAGCTGCTCCAGTGCACTGGGCTCGATACTTACGCTCATGCCAGTACCTTACCTCAAAGTGGGTACTTACGATTGGTTAGTGCAGGTCCTAGGGTGAGTGCATAAGCCGATCCGGCGCGGCCACCCGGCCGAGCCGTTATTACAGGGATTACAGGGGAGCACTCACCATGAGCATCGTTGTCACCGGAGCCACCGGACAGCTCGGCCGCCTCGTCATCGACGAGCTGCTGGAGCGCGTGCCCGCCGACCGCATCGCCGCCGTGGTCCGCGACGCGGACAAGGCCGCCGACCTCGCCGCCCGCGGCGTCGAACTGCGGACGGCCGACTACAACAGCCCGGAGACGCTCAAGGCCGCCTTCCACCCCGGTGACACCGTGCTGCTGATCTCCAGCAACGATCTGCACGGCCGGGTGGCACAGCACACCGCGGTGATCGACGCCGCGAAGGAGGCGGGGGTGGCCCGGCTCGTCTACACCGGCATCCTCGGCGGGCCCGAGGCGGACTTCCTGCTGGCCGACGCCCACCGCGACACCGAGGAGCTGATCCTCGCGTCCGGGCTGCCGTACACGTTCCTGCGCAACGGCTGGTACACCGAGAACTACACGGGCCGGCTCGACACGGTGCTGGAGCACGGCGCCGTCGTCGGCAGTGCCCGCGAGGGCCGGGTCGCCACCGCCGCTCGCCGGGACTACGCCGCCGCGGCCGCCGTCGTGCTGGCCGGGGACGGTCACGAGAACGCCGCCTACGAGCTGAGCGGCGACCGCGCCTGGACCCTGGCCGAGTACGCCGCCGAAGTGGCGAAGCGCTCCGGCAAGGAGATCGTCTACACCGACCTGCCCGCCGAGGACTTCCGCGCGCTGCTGACCGGTACGGGAATGCCCGCGGACTTCGCCGAGATCTTCGCCGACGTGGACGACGCGATCTCGCGCGGCCGCCTCGCCCTCACCACCGGCGACCTGGCCCGGCTGATCGGCCGCCCGACCACCCCGCTCACGGTGACGCTCGCCGAGGCGCTGAAGGTCTGACCCGCCCGCCGGCCGCACCGCTCCGACCTGCGGATCCCGGACCGGCATCTGTTAAGCCCCGCCTGTCATGACCGTTAAGCAAGACGGCCATGACAGGCGGGGCTCGTCGGCGCTACCTTCGAGCATTGGCGTCTGCCGGAGGAGCATCCGTTGTCGCAACCAGTGAACGAGCACCGCGCGGGCCTTGCGTACGGATTCGGCGCCTATGGACTCTGGGGCGCCTTCCCGCTCTTCTGGCCGCTTCTCGAACCCGCCGGAGCGCTGGAGATCCTCGCCCACCGGATGGTCTGGTCGCTCGCCGTCGTCGCGGTGATCCTGCTGGTCATGCGCCGCTGGGCCTGGATACCGGAGCTGCTGCGGCAGCCCAAGCGGCTCGGCCTGCTCGCGGTCGCCGCCACCGTGGTCTCGGTCAACTGGGGCCTCTACATCTGGGGCGTCAACTCCGGCCATGTCGTCGAGACCTCGCTCGGCTACTTCATCAACCCGCTGGTCACCATCGCCATCGGCGTCCTGGTGCTGCGCGAACGGCTGCGGCCGCTGCAGTGGACCGCGGTCGGCATCGGCGTCGCCGCCGTACTCGTCCTGGCCATCGGGTACGGGCGGCTGCCATGGATCGCCCTCACCCTCGCCTTCTCGTTCGCCACCTACGGCTTCATCAAGAAGAAGGTCGGCATGGGCGGGCTGGAGTCGCTGGCCGCCGAGACCTCCGTGCAGTTCCTGCCCGCGCTCGGCTATCTGATCTTCCTCGGCGCCCAGGGGAACGCCACCTTCACCTCCGAGGGCCCCGGCCACGCCACCCTCCTCATCGCCTGCGGCCTGGTCACCGCCGGCCCGCTCATCGCCTTCGGCGCCGCCGCCATCCGGCTCCCGCTCAGCACCATCGGGCTGCTGCAGTACCTCGCCCCGGTCTTCCAGTTCCTCCTCGGACTCGTCTACTTCCACGAGGCCATGCCGCCCGAGCGCTGGGCCGGCTTCGCCCTCGTCTGGGCCGCCCTCGTCCTCCTCACCTGGGACGCCCTGCACAACGCCCACCGCACCCGCACCGCGGCCCGCGACGCCGCGACGGCGATGGCCGCGAAGGCCTCGGCCCCGGCGTAACCCCGCCCGGTGCCCGCGGCGCGACCCGCCCGGCACCCCGGGAAATCCGCTGGCCCGTGCCCTGGCGCGGTGTCAGGGTGGGGGGCATGATGCGCAGCTTCGAGGAACTGGTGGCCGAGGCCGAGACCGTGTCCGTCGACGGCTGGGACTTCTCCTGGCTCGACGGGCGGGCGAGCGAGGAACGGCCCTCCTGGGGGTACGCGCGGACCATGGGTGAGCGGATGGCGCGGGCCACCGCGGCGCTGGACATCCAGACCGGGGGCGGGGAGGTGCTCGCCGGGGTGCCGCGGCTTCCGGCGCTGACGGTCGCCACGGAGTCCTGGCCGCCGAACGTCGCCAAGGCCACCGCGCTGCTGCATCCGCTCGGGGCGGTCGTCGTCGCCGACGAGGACGAACCGCCGCTGCCGTTCGGCGACGCGGCCTTCGACCTGGTGGTGAGCCGCCATCCGGTGACCACGTGGTGGAACGAGATCGCGCGGGTACTGCGGCCGGGCGGAACGTACTTCTCGCAGCAGGTCGGCCCCGCGAGCGTGTTCGAGCTCGTCGAGTATTTCCTGGGCCCGCTGCCCGCCGGGGTACGGCGCGGGCGGCATCCGGACGACGCCCGGACCGCGGCCGAGGCCGCCGGGCTGGAGATCCTCGATCTGCGGATGGAGACGCTGCGCACCGAGTTCCACGACATCGGCGCGGTGATCTACTTCCTCCGGAAGGTCATCTGGATGGTCCCGGGGTTCACCGTCGAGCAGTACCGGACCGAGCTGAAGGCCCTGGACGAGCAGATCCGGACGGACGGATCTTTTGTCGCCCATACCACTCGTTTCCTCATCGAAGCCCGCAAAACCTTCTGACGCCGACGCATCCCGATACACCTTCGCCGTGCATCACGCATCCCACAATGACTCCAAATGGGTCATCTGATGCAAATGGTGCCAACTGCTCATTCTCCTCGTACGGTAAGGGGGTTGAGCATCACTGGGAACAGTGGTGACGTCTATTTGAGGAGGCAACCATGCTTGCTCAGACCTTGCACTCACCCGTTATCGCACCAGACCCGACGGCACTCGGCTTCGCGATGATGGAGCCCGAGACGGCCCTGAGCGATGCCCCGGTCTACTCGCCGCAGGCCATCGGCGGCGGGATCCTCCTCCTCGGGCTGCTGCTTTCGCCGTCGCAGCCGAAGGAGCCGAAGGACAAGTGAGCTCCGATCGGTCGCGGACGGCGTACGCCGACTCGGCGGCCGACCTGGCTCGCAGTGCCCTCGACGCCCTCCACGGCGCCGGGGGCACGGCCATGGTCGCCGCCCACGTCGAAGGAGCCGAGGACGGTGCGGCGGCGCTCGCCGCCGTCCGGGTCGTCGGGGCGGACACCTTCGCCCCCCATCTGCTGACCGGCGCCGCCCTGCACCCCCTGGACGCGGCGGCCGTGGCACGGTCCTTCACCGTCCTCCCGCCCCCGCAGGGCGTTCCCCAGTCGCCGCCCGCCGGGCCGGCCGAGCCGTGGGTGATGGCGTGGCGGGACTGGGCCACCGGATCGATGCTGGCGCGCTTCGCCGCGGAGGGCGCGGCGGCCGAGGTGGTGTCGCGGTACGCCGCGCGGCCGGCCGAAGCGCCGCTGCTCGCGCGGCGCGTCGGGCTCCGCCCGGCCGAGGCGCCGTCCCCCGGTCCCGCGCGTGACCTCGGGTGGGCCGAATGGTCCGTGCGGATGGGGCAGTTGTCCTCGCTGGCCCTTCCCGGTCTTGACGGACCCGTGCACGCGGCCGCCCGCCAGGCGCCGTTGGCGCTCGCGCGAGGTGCGACACGTTCGCTGCTGCGCCGCGACTACCCCACGGCGGCCCGGATCGCCCGGTGGCTGGCGCTCCTCCAGCACGAGGGGGTGGCGCTGCCCCTCGACCCCGTCCCGCTGGTCACGCATCTGCGGATGCTCGGCAACGGGCCCCGGCTCGCCCTCGACACCGCGATCGCCGGCAACCTACTCGGACTGGAGCCCGTATGACGGCGTCGGTGACAGCGACCGCCCACCAGGTGAGCACGAAGGCACTGGGCTGGCTGCACGAACACCACCGGCGCGGCGCACTGCCGGAAGGCACCGGCACCGATGTCTCCGACCCTCCCGGCGTCTACAAGGCGATCGGCGAACTGGCCCTCGCCGCCTCCCTGGTGGTGCGCGAGTCCGTGTCCGGCGCGACCGGACTGCGGCAGGCCCGCGACATGATGGACCACGCCTGGGGGCAGTTCGGCGAGGGCGACCTGCTCTACGCGCGGCTGCTGCGGTACCCGCTCATGACGGACTCGCTGGAGACGTACGCGCACCTCGCCCGCGGCGGCTACCGCCATGAGCCGATGCAGCAACTGCTCCGGCAGATCACCGGATTGCGGTCGGTGCGCAGCGTGGAGCACCATCCCAACCGCGCTCTCGCCGTCGCCAACGCGGCGCGCGTCACCGGTCTCGAAGGCACCGGGCGGGCGGGTGACTGGGAGGAGCTGATCCGCGCCACCTGGCTCGGGAACACTCCGGAACCCTGGCTCATCGACTGGCTGACCGGCTACAGCATGACGCACACGGTCTTCCATGTGACCGACTGGGGACGCAGACCGGAGGACCTTCCCGACGACATCGGCGACTACCTCGCCGCGTGGCTCCCGGCCTGGATCGACATCTGGGCCGAGGTCGGCGAGTGGGACCTGCTGGGCGAGCTGATGATCGTCGGCAGTTGTCTGAAGGAGCCGTACCTCGACCCGGGGGCCTGGGAGCTGATGGCCGGCATCCAGCACGAGGACGGCCTGGTGCCACGCGACGCGTCCGCCGTCTCCGACGACCCCGACGACCGGTTCGCGGACCAGCAGCACACGGCGGTCGTCGCCGCGATCGCCGGCACCCTGGCGGTCTCCCGCACCCTCGACGGAGGTTCCGGCGGCGGCTCCGGCGGCGGTTCTCCCGACGCCGACGGCAGTCCGGTTCAGCCGTGACGCGGTGGCGATGACCCGGTGGGCGGCGGAGGTGGCCGCCCCGCTGCTCGGCACCCGTTCCGGGGCCAGTGGCACCGTCGTCGCCCTGCGGCTCGGTGACGACCGGGTGTTCCTCACCGAAGGACGTACCGCCCACGTCGGCGGCGACCCGGTCGACGCCGACACCCGGTTCGAAATCGGCTCGCTCACCAAGGTTCTGACGGCCCTTCTGCTCGCGGAGCAGGCGGCCCGCGGCGAGGTCGCCCATGACGATCCCGTCTCCCGCTTCCTGCCGCCCGGAACCGGTCCGCGCCCCCGCGGCGCGCCCATGACACTGCTGCATCTCGCCACCCACACCTCGGGACTGCCGCGACTGCCGCCCGGCCTGCTGGTCTCCGGCCGCGCTCGATGGCTGACCAATCCCTATGCCGCGTTCTCGCACGACGACCTGCTGCGCGCGGTGCGGCGCACCCGGCCGCGCTTCGAGCCCGGCTCCCGGTTGCGCTACTCCAACTTCGCCGTCGGCCTGCTCGGACACCTGCTGGTACGCGCCGCCGACGCCCAGACCGCCGACCCCCATGGCACCGACGCCTACGGCACCGGCGCGGCCTGCTGCTACGAAAGCCTGCTCACCGCCCGGGTGTTGCACCCCCTCGGCCTGCTCAGGACGGACTGCGCCGCCGGCCTCCCGCAGGCCACCGGCTACTGGCACGGCCGCGCCCGGCCCGCCTGGCGGATCCCGGGCCTGCCCGCGGCGGGGGCGGCACGCTCCAGCGGACGGGACCTGCTCCACCTGCTGGACGCGCTGATCGACCCCGGCACGGCGGCCGGGCCGTCGTTGCGGGCCGGGCTCGCCGACGTGATCCGCCCCCGGCTCGCCGTCCCGCGCGGCACCCGGCGCCTCGGACTGATCTGGAACATCCAGCCGCGCCCCGGCCATGATCTCTACCACCACTCCGGCGGCACCCGCGGCTTCTCGTCCTTCGCCGGTTTCAGCCCGCAGTCGGAGGTGGCCCTCGTCGCCCTGACCAACACCGCTCCGGCCATGAACAGCACGTTCATCCAGCGCGCGTACGACGCACTGCGTGCGCTGGCGCTCCTGCGAACCCGCTGACGCCTCCCACCGGATTCCGGCACCTTCCGGCGTGCTGAGCCAGTCGAGTGGCCATCAACCGGATACCTTCATCAGCGACATGGTGATTGGTTACAAATGTCTGGTACATCCCACTAGCATGTGAAGGAATGGATGCGCCTCCCGGGCGATTGATCACAACCTGTCCAGTCCGCCGACTCCGGGTCGCCACGAAGACCACCGCACCTCAGCGCGGCAGGGTCACGTTCAGCGGCCCGCAGATGACAGCATCTGCGGGCCGCAACCCAACACCCCACCCACTCCCGCCTCGTCCCATCCCCCTGCCCGCCCGCCTCGACCGAACGGCCTTGACGAGAATTACATGCGCGTGCAATAAATGCGTATGCACACTCAGCGGACGTTCCTCTTCGTTCTCGGCAGCCCTCGCGCGGACGGCAACACCGAACTCCTGGCCCGCCGCGCCGCCGAACAACTGCCCCCGGCGCCGAGCAGCAGTGGCTGCGGCTGGCGGATCTGCCACTGCCGGACTTCGAGGACCTGCGCCACGCGGGCGACGGCCGCTACCCCGCGCCCACCGGCCACGGCAAGGTCCTGCTGGACGCCACCCTGGGCGCGACCGACCTCGTGATCGCCTCGCCGCTCTACTGGTACAGCGTCTCGACCGCCACCAAGCGCTACCTCGACCACTGGTCGGGCTGGATGCGCGTACCGGGCGTGGACTTCAAGCCCCGGATGGCCGGACGCAAGCTCTGGGGCATCACCGCTCTGGCGGGGCAGGACCCCGCCGACGCCGACGCCCTCGCGGGCACGCTGGAGAAGACGGCGAACTACCTGACGATGGAGTGGGGCGGCGTGCTGACCGGCAACGGCAGCGAGCCCGGCGACGTACTGAACGACACCGCGGCGCTGGGCCGGGCGAAGGAGTTCTTCACGGAATGACGGTGCTGCGCGGAACGATGGCGCTCCGCGGCACGATGGCGCGTCGTGGAACGATGGCGCTCCGCGGCACGACGGTGCCGCACGGGGCGGCCCGGCCTCACCCGCCGAGGTTCACGCGCTGATGTCCCGCGAGGTGAAGCGCGCCCACGCGGCGGAGCCGAACACCGCCGCGTACAGCGCCTGCAGACCGAGGTTCTTGACGATGTCGTCCCAGTAGACCGGGGCTCGCAGAACGTCCGCGAAGCTCAGCCAGTAGTGCGGGAAGAGATACGGCTGGACCACGTGCAGCTGCGGGATCGTGTCCACGATCTGCACCGTGATCACCAGGCCCACCGTCGCCGCCATCGCGCCGATGCCGCTGTTGGTGAGGGTCGAGATGAACAGCCCGATCGCGGCGACGCCCACCAGTGAGGCCGCGACCAGCGCCGCGATCATCAGGGCGCGCAGCAGGCCGTCGGAGAACGAGATGGTCGTGCCCGACAGCAGCGTCACGTCCCCCAGCGGGAAGAACGCCGCGCCGACCGCCAGTGCCGCGCCCGCCACGACCAACGTCGCCACCGCGCAGAAGACGGCCACGGCGGTGAACTTGGCGAGCAGCAGCCGGGTCCGGCCGGCGGGGGCCACCAGCAGATAGCGCAGTGTGCCGGAGCTCGCCTCGCCCGCGACGGAGTCACCGGCGATCACGCCGACCGCCATGGGGAGGAAGACCGGCAGGGTCGCGGCGAGCGACGCGAAGCTCAGGAACAGGCCGTTGTTGCTGACCTGCGAGATGAACGCGGGACCCGCTCCCTCTCCCCCGCCGCCGCCCCGGCCGGCCGAACCGCCGTCCCGGGTCTCGATCTTCACCGCGATCCCGACCAGCAGCGGCACGGCGGCGAGCACCGCCAGCAGCGCCACGGTCCGCCAGCGGCGGAAGACGATCGTCAGCTCGCTGCGGAACAGCCCCAGCGACCAGAGGGCGCTGCTCAGGGGGCGGACGACGGGGACCGCCTCGGCCTCAGCCCGCGACATCGAAGCCCTCCCCGGTCAGCGCAACGAACGCGTCCTCCAGCGAGGCCCGTTCGACCCCGAAGCCGCGGACCCGCACCCCGGCGGCCACCAGGGCCGCGTTGAGGTCCGCGAGGTCCAGCGGTTCCGCCGCTTCCGCCGATGTGGACGGTTCCGCCGATGTGGACGGTTCCGCCGCATCCGGCGGGTCGGGTGGCAGTTCGCCGGTGACCTTGTCGTCCAGGACGATCAGATCCGTCACGCCGTGCTCCTTGAGAATCCGTACCGCGTCCGCCGGATCGGGGGTCGTCACGGCGAGCCGGCCACGCGTACCGGCCGCCAGTTCCGCGACGGTCCCCTGGGTGATGAGCCGGCCGCGCGCCATGACGGCGACGTGCGAGCACACCTGCTCGATCTCGTCGAGCAGGTGCGAGGAGAGGAACACGGTCGTGCCGTCGGCCGCCAACTCCCTGATCAGGGACCGGATCTCGCGCATGCCCTGCGGGTCGAGACCGTTCGTCGGCTCGTCCAGCACCAGTAGCTCGCGCGGTTGCAGCAGCGCGGACGCGAGGCCGAGCCGCTGCTTCATGCCGAGCGAGTACGCCCGTGCCTTCTTGCCCGCGGCGGCGGCGAGACCGACCCGGTCGAGCGCGTCCCCGACCCGCGCGGTGCGCGTGCGGGGGTCCGCCGTGGGATCGGCGGAGTCGTAGCGCACCAGGTTGTCGCGGCCGGAGAGAAATCCGTAGAGCGCCGGTCCCTCGATCAGCGCGCCGACCTTCGGGAGCACCGTGCGTCCGGCGCGCGGCATCGGACGGCCCAGCACCGCGGCCGTCCCGGCCGTCGGCTCGATCAGGCCCATCAGCATCCGGATGGTGGTCGTCTTGCCCGAGCCGTTGGGCCCGAGAAAGCCGAAGACGCTGCCGCGCGGCACCCGGAGATCCAGGCCGTCCACGGCGAGCGTCCCCCGGTACTGCTTCGTCAGACCACGGGTCTCGATCACGGCCTCGACCACGGCCTCGACATCGGCCGCGGTCCCGGGTCCGGCCGCGGCGGACGGCTCTTCCATCGCACTTCCTCTGCAGGAGGACAAGAGCCCGCCCGGCCGGTGACACGGCCGGGCGGACGAAGGGGCTTACTTGGCAGCCGAGTTGGCGGCCTTGAGCAGGGCGTCCTGGTTGACGGCACCGACGTACACGGTGCCGTTGTCGGTGATCAGGGCGTTGACGAGCCGGGTCGAGAAGACCGTGCCGGAACCGAACTTTCCGGTGACGTGCTTGCCGAAGCTGTCGATCAGCCCCTGCACGTTCTTGTCGTTCCGGCCGCGCCCGGACTGCGATCCGGCGTCGGACCCGGGCAGGGCGCCCTTGGGCACCTTGATCTCGGCGACCGAATTCCAGTCCGCGCCCAGGACGTTCAGGCCTTCGAGGGCGGACGCGCCGTCCTTGTCCGCCCTCTTGTCGTTCAGCGCGGTCCGGTCGGCCTTGTCCTCCGTCACCTTGGCGCCCTTGGGCGGGGTGAACTGGAAGGTGCTCGCGTCGGGCTTTCCGAAGTCCACCTTGGTGAAGCCGATGTCGATCGCGGCCTTGCCACCGGTTTTCGGCGTCAGCGTGAACTTCAGCGGCACCCCGGTCGACGCGTCCACCGCGACACGGATCGTGCCGACCGTGGAGTCGCCGCCCTTGGGCTGGACGAGAAGCTGGTAGGCGTTGCGCCCGGCGACCTTCGCCGTGCCGTCCACGGAGACGGACGTGTTGGGGCCCGCCGCCTTGAGCGCCTGCTGGGCCGCGGCCTGCGGGGTGCTCGGGAAGTCGTCGGGCAGCTGCTTGGCGTGGTCCGTGCCGGCCTTGCCTGCGGACTTCGGCAGCGTCGAGTGGTACGCCTGGTTGGACGAGCTGTCGTACGCCCAGACCTGGTCACCGTTGTGGATGACGCTGTACTCGGCGGCCTTCTCGATGATCGAGACGCGCTGCTTGTCCGGTCCGTCGGCCGCGATGTGCAGCGTGTGGCTGCCGGCCAGCAGCTGGGTGAGCTGCGCCTTGGGGTCGGCGGCGGAACCGCTGCCCTTGCGGCCCTTGCCGCTGTCGTCGCCGCCCGCGCCGCCGAAGGGGCTGCCGCCGCCGGTGGCGCCGCCCAGGAAGGACGGCAGCCCGAGGTCTGTGGTGATCTTGACCGAGCCCGAGACCGTCTGGGTGTCGGACGCGGCTATCTTCGTCAGCAACTGCTCTGCCGTGATCTTCGGCAGATCGGGGTTACCGGAGTCGGCGAGCGCCGGGACGAGGCTGATGGTCGCCGCCGCCACCCCCGCCACCGCGACAGGGACCGCGTACCGCATCGCCTTGCGGCGACCTGGACCTCTGCCCTCTCCCCCGGTGTCTCCGGTGTCTCCCGCTTCCGGGACCTGCGTCGGTTGGATCCGTGCCATTGCGTTCCTACCTCCGTCGTCAGCGGCGGCCACGATGCCGTGCACTCGTCCACCTCTCGGGTCCATTGTCACCCGATCCGCCCCTGAGGTGGTGATATCAATCCCACCAAACCGGGAGCCCCAGCACATCAGCCGCCGGGAGCAACCCTGTGTACGCCCCCGGGATGACGAACCCCGAGGACGTACACGGGTCGGTGGAAGCCCCGGAGGTACCGGAGAGCCCGCCGGGGGCCCGTTTCGGAGGCATTCGGACCCGTTCAGCCGGGTTCAGCCGTCCCCCGGCGCTCAGGGGCAACCCTCACGTGCGGTGAGAATCACGGCTCGGACGTTGAGTCGGACGGGCGCCGTTTGCGCATACCGCACAATCGCCAGGCCAGGGTGGGTTGTTGAGCGAATCCACCGGCGCCCTGATCGCCGCGAAGACCCCGGCCTTCGCCGCGATGGTCACCGACGACCAGGGCCGCACGCTCTACCGCATCGCCAAGGACACCAAGGCCGGCGACACCCTCGGCCAGGGCGTCGGCGGAACGTGGTTCGTGAGCAGCCCGCAGGGCAAGAAGGCGGCGAGCGGCGCCGGCACGAGCACCGGCGGCGACACCTCCGGATACTGATCCGGATACCGATCCGGATTCTGATCCGAATTCTGATCCGCTGTTGATCAATCCCCAGACGGTCTCGACCTGGAGGATCGGGTGCGGAAGGATTCGCCCGTGGCCACGGAACCGAGCGAAGAGCTGATGCGGACGCTCTACAAGGAGCACGCGGGACCCCTGCTCGCCTATGTACTGCGGCTGGTCGCGGGGGACCGGCACCGGGCCGAGGACGTTGTGCAGGAGACGCTGTTGCGCGCCTGGCGCAACAGCGACCAGTTGGAGCGCGCCACCGGATCCGTCCGTCCCTGGCTGGTGACGGTGGCGCGCCGGCTGGTCATCGACGGCCATCGCAGCCGGCAGGCCCGCCCCCAGGAGGTCGATCCCGGCCCCCTGGACCTGCTGCCGGCCCAGGACGAGATGGACAAGGTGCTCCGGCTCATGACCATCTCCGACGCGATGGCCGACCTGACGGCCGCCCACCGGCAGGTGCTCGCCGAGACCTATCTGCGGGGGCGCACGGTCGAGGACGCCGCCGCGGTGCTCGGCATACCCGCGGGAACGGTGCGGTCGCGGATCTTCTACGCGCTGCGCTCGCTCAAACTCGCGCTCGAGGAACGAGGAGTGACGACATCATGACGTCGCCGCAGGAGCAGCACGCGGACGTCGGGGCGTACGCCCTCGGACTCCTCGACGACGCGGACGCCACCCGGTTCGAGACGCATCTGGCCGGCTGTGAGCTCTGCATGGCCGAACTCGACTCGCTCGCGGGCCTCGAACCACTGCTCGCCGAGTACGCGGCGGCGACCCCCGACCCCGGCGCCTTCCTTCCCGTTCCCGACCGCGCCGATGACGCGCTGCTCGGCCGGCTGCTCGACGAGGTCGCCGAGGTCCGCGCCAGGACGCGGCGCCGCCGCATGGTCCTGGTCGCGGCCGCCGCCGTCCTGATCATCGGCGGCCCGCTGATCGCCGTCCAGGCCACCTCGGGCGACACGACCTCGGCGGTCGCCGACCATGCCCCCGGCGGGCCCGCCGAGGCCGCCTTCGATCTGATACCGGCCTCCGCCAAGGTCTCCGGCACCGACCCCGCCACCAAGGTCAGCGCCACCATCGGCGTCGAGAAGAAGGCCTGGGGCAGCCACGTCGTCCTGGAACTCGGCAACGTGAAGGGCCCGCTGCGCTGCAGCCTCGTCGCCGTCGGCAAGAACGGCGACCAGCAGACCGTCACCACCTGGGCGGTCGGCCCCTGGGGCTACGGCATCCCGGACAGCCCCCACGACACCGCGCGCACCCCCCTCTACATGCACGGAGGCGCGGCCATGCAGCCGAACGAGGTCGACCACTACGAGGTGCGGACCCTGGACGGCAGAACACTGGTGGACGTCAAGGCCTGAGATCCCCTCGCGGGGCCGGCGCGGGTCAGGCGACGTCCTCGAACGCGGGGCGCCGACCCGCGCGCCGCCGCACGAAACCGCGCCGGCCGGCCAACAGGGTGATGCCCGTCCATCCGACGACGCCCATGACGAGCGTGCCGAGTTGGCTGCCCGCATCGACGTCGGAGGTCGCCTCCAGCGGGACGACGCCTTCCGGGTCGCTGACGATCTCGATCCGGTCGCCCACCTTCCACTCCGGGTGGTCCCCGTCGTAGTCCAGGGTCTCCTCGAGCTCGCCCGACCGGCCGATGAGGGTGAAGCGGTGCTTCGAGCCGCCGTCGGCCGCCGCACTGTCGGCCGCGATGCGGACGGTCTCGCGCACACCCCGGCTGTCGAGCGCGGCCTCGGGGGCGTACTGGACCGAGCCCACGAGCACGAACACCGCGGGCAGCAGGGAGAGGAAGGCCAGCCACCATGCGTGATGGAGGAAACGCAGGGCGATCACGAGGACGCAGCACCCGATCAGGCCGGTGCTGATCGGGATGGCCACCATGCCCAACGCGAGATACGAGATCCCGGTGTTGGCCGCGGCGATGATCCAACCGAGCACCACCACGACGAGGGTGAACAGGAAATACCTACCCCGCTCCACCGCCCCGCCCTGCGACTTCTGTATGTCCAGATCCGCCATCAGGGCAGGATAGACAGCCCTCCGCGAGGGTCCACGTCACGGCCCGTCGGAGCTGTCACGTCGCACCACACCGACTTTCCTGACAGCCCCAAGCGTTCCTCGCCGGTCAGGTGGTAACCCCACTCCTCGGAGAGGAGCTTGACCAGGTAAAGCCCTCGACCGCGCTCGGAGTCCTCACGTACGGGAAGGCAGTCTGGTGGATTCGGGTTGTTGTCCCACACGGCGAGCCTGAGCCGCTCCGCCCGCCAGTGCAGTCGTAACGCCACCGGTCCGTCGGAGTACTCCAGAGCGTTGGCGACCAACTCCGATGTGAGCAGCGCGGATGTGTCCAGGAGAGGGGTCAGTTCATGGGCGGAGAGGACGGAACGCAGGGTGTCACGCGCGACTCCCGCTGCACGCAGGTCATGGGGGATCTGGAGCCGGTAATCCCACTGCGCATCGGAATCGACGAGTGGGGCAGGCGTTGTTGTGATCATGGAATCTCCAGAAACAGGAGGGCTGATGCATGCGCGCCGACGTGCGGTGGCTACGCCCCTCGTCGCAAGGGGTGCACTTCCGGCTTACGGGCAGCGCAAAATAGGGGTGCGAGCGGCGGGATGCCACCTGCGTCCCGGTGTGACCGAAGCAACACAGACGGTAGGGCACATGCATGAGACGGCACAAGCATGAGACGTAAGCTGGCGCGGGTTTGGTGAGGCCGCGCTACGCCCATGCGATATGCCCGGCCTGCCACCAGGGGAGATGAACGGATGCCACCGAGGAGCTATCCCACGGCGCGACAGCGGCGCCTGGGGGCGGAGCTGCGCAAGCTCCGCGAGCATGCCGGGATGACCGCCCGGGAGGCGGGGGAGCGACTCGGCGGGAACCAGGCTCAGATCAGCCACATCGAGTCCGGTCGCTGGGGAGTCAGCGGCGACCGGGTGCGCATTCTCACCAGTCACTACTCGGCTGGGAACGCGGACTTGGTCGCGGCCTTGGTGGGAATGGCCGACGAACGCGGGAAGGGATGGTGGGACGAGTACCGGGAGGCCCTTCCGGCAGACTTTCGCGACATCGCCGAGCTTGAGCATCACGCGACCCTCATGCGTACGGTGCAGACCGTCACGGTCCCTGGAATTTTCCAGACCGAGGACTACGCGCGCGCCATGTTCGCAGCAGTGGTTCCTCCGCTCCCCTCCGAGGAGATCGGATCGCGAATCGAGCATCGCGTGCGCCGACGCGTCGTTTTCGAGCGAGAGGCGCCGCTGCCGTTCAGTGCGATCATCCACGAGGCTGCCCTGCGCATGCGATTCGGTGGGCGCAAGGTGGCGCGCGAACAGCTGGATTTCCTGAGCGCTGCTTCCGAGTGGGACTCGGTCACCATCCGCGTCATCCCGTTCACCTCCGAACTCGCGGTATCGGCACAGGGGATGCTCTACGCCTGCGGCGCAGTCCCCGAACTGGACACGGTCCAGCTCGACAGCGTGGCGGGTTCCGTATTCCTGGACGCCGAGGCCCAGTTGGACAAGTACCGGGTCATCTACGCTGCAGTGGAGGGCATGGCCCTCGATATCGGAAAGTCCAGAGACCTCATCCATCACATCGCACAAGAATTGTGAGAGAACCGGCGATGGTCACACGCATCACATGGCAGAAGTCCTCTTTTTCGGAGGGGAACGGCAACTGCGTTGAGCTTGCTATGGGCCCCGGCGGCATCCTCGTCCGCGAGAGCGACCGCCCCGACGAGGTGATCAGCACCACTCGGGCGCGCCTTCACACCTTTGTGTCCGGCATCAAGGCGGGCGAGTTCGACCACCTGCTCTGAGCGCTCTCCCGCTGAACGCCTCCTCGCTGATCCATGGCGAGCCGCACGAGGCGTGGCGGCACATCCATGCGCCGCTCCTCTTGTGCTAGTCACCTCCGTGACGCTAGCGTCACGGAGAGCGATCAATCGACTGTCGCAGCATCCGAGAACGCGAGGAGCCGTGATGCCCGAACGCGCCTCAATGCCCTGGGGATTGACCCGGATGGCACCGTTTCCCGGCGACACGCCGGCTCCGGCCCCTCGGATTGTTCTGGACGCCGGTACTCAGAGAGCGCGGTGGCTGGATACGGACGGTGTCGAGATCTCGGCTTGGTCGCAGCACAAGAAGTCCGAGACGTCGAAAGAGACGTCAACCAAGACGAGTCTTGACGGCACCCCTGATCAGGGCAGTGATCAGTCCGGCGACAGTGACTGAGGCGGAGCATGGGGAGGCCTGCCCGGTCCTCGTGGTGACCCGGCTCGATGACCCGACCGCCGACATCGTGATCGCCGAGCTGAATCGTCGGGAAGTCCCGGTGGTCCGTCTTGATCCCGGCGACTTCCCCGCTTCGGTTCAGGTGAATGCGCTGTTCGGCTGCACGAACTCTGCCGGCAGCGTGCGGACTGCCAGCCGTGTGCTGGATCTGGAGCGCGTACGGTCCGTGTACTGGCGGCGCCCGAGCCCGTACGGCAGCGGGCACGACGCGTCCGAGCAGGTGGCACGTTGGTCCGTCGAGCAGTCCCGGTACGGCCTCGGCGGAATTCTGGGGTCGCTGCGCGGGGCCCACTACGTGAACCATCCGTGGCGTAATCAGGATGCCGAGCACAAGCCCGCGCAGCTGGCGGTCGCGGCGCGCTGCGGGCTGGCCATGCCGCCGACGCTCATGACGAACGATGTGGATCGGGCCCGCCGGTTCGCCCGGGACCACGGTCCGGTGGTCTACAAACCGCTGCGCAGTACCGACTTCGTCGGCGACGACGGCCGAGCCAACACGGTCTGGGTGGAAGAAGTCTCTCCGGAAAGCATCGGCTCCGGCGTGGCGCACACTCTGCACACCTTCCAGCAGCGGGTCGACAAGGCGGCCGATGTCCGACTGACGATCGTGGGTGACGAGCTGTTCGCGGTGCGGATCGACGGCTCTCCGTTCCTGGACTGGCGCCGGGACTACGACGCGCTCTCCTACCGGTTGGTCGAGACCCCGACGGTGGTGGAAAAGGGTGTGCGCGCGTTCCTGGAAGCGTTCGGGCTGGTCTTCGGCACCTTTGACTTCGGGCTCGACACCGACGGCCGGTGGTGGATGTACGAGTGCAATCCGAACGGGCAGTGGGCGTGGTTCCCCGAGCCGATATCCACTCGAATTGCCTACGCCATCGCCGATCAGCTCCAGAGGTCCGGAGAATTCCATGCCTGTTGACGCCGCACAGCTCCGCAGTGCTCTGGCCGGACGGCTCCCTGCCGTGGATCCCGCCTGGCGTGCGGCGGTGGAGGCCGTTCCCCGCGAGTTGTTCTTCGACGGCGCCTTCTACCGCGCGCGGCAGGGCCGACGTGGAACGGAATGGGAGCCGGTCGTTCAGGCGCTGATCGGAGACGACGAATGGCTGGCACTCGTGTACGAGGACAGCACCTGGGTGACACAGATCGACGGCGCCGATGCCGACTGGAACGCCGGAGTTGTCACGACGGGGGACGCGACCTCCTCGTCAACGCTTCCGTCCCTGGTCGTCCGGACGCTGGAGGCGGCGGCGATCCAGGACGGGGACCGGGTGCTGGAGATCGGGACGGGCACGGGCTATTCAACCGCCCTGCTGAGTCATCGCCTGGGTGAGAAGCACGTCACCTCGGTCGAGGTCGACCGCGCACTGGCCGCGCGTGCTGCCGCACATCTCGCCGCCGCCGGCTACGTCCCACGGTTGATCGTCGATGACGGACTCGACTGGCGTGACGAGGAGACGGAGTTCGATCGCCTCGTAGCCACGTGCTCAGTGCGCTCCATCCCGACCGCCTGGCTGTGGCAGGTACGGGCCGGCGGCACCATCGCTGTCACGCTCAGCGGCTGGATGATGGCCTCAGGCCTGCTCCGCCTCACCGTCGGTGAGGACGGCGGCGCGCAAGGCGGCTTCACCGGTGAGCCGGTCTCCTACATGCTCGCCCGCCCGCACGGCCGTCCGCCGCGCCCCACCTTCTTCCGGCACGAGGGGGAGATCCGCGCCGGCCGGGTGAACCCGGTCCTGCTGGACGACCGGGCCGCCCACCTCGTCGCACAGCTCGCGGCACCCTCCGCCGAACTGCTCGGCTCCGGGGACGAGGTCACGCTCCTCGATGTGGCGACCGGCTCGCTGGCCTGGACGGAGGCGGCGGCGAGTGGGGACGGATGGAGCGTCCATCAGCACGGGCCGCTACGCCTGTGGGACCAGGTGGAGACGGCTCTCGCCGGATGGCAAAAGGCAGGCTCGCCGCCGCTGTCCGCGTTCGGTGTGACGGTCACGCCGGATATGGAGCAGTCCGTCTGGATGGGTGATCCGGACGGCCCATCCTGGCAGCTGCCGGCCTGACCAGAACTGCGGCCGTTCAAGCCGGTGCGGCTGATCGGCCGCAGTGGATCCGGCTCTGTCGGCGAAGGTACGGGGGGTCAGCCCGCGCGGTACACCACCGCGTCGCACAGGCCCTCCAGGGCCTGCTTCGCGGCGCAGTCCGGGAGCGGGGCGAGGGTGGCGCGGGCTTCGTCGGCGTAGCGGACGGTGTCGCGGCGGGCCTGCTCCAGCGCGGGGTGGGCGCGCAGCAGGCGCAGCGCCTCGGCGTGCCGGTGGTCGTCGGTGAGGTCGCCGGCGAGGAGGTCGCAGAGGTGGCGGTCGGCCGGGGAGGCCGAGCCGTTGGCCGCGGCGACCCGGGTGCGCAGATGGAGCACCGGGAGGGTGGGGATGCCTTCGCGCAGGTCGGTGCCGGGGGTCTTGCCCGACTCGTGGCTGTCGCTGGCGATGTCGAGGATGTCGTCGGCGAGCTGGAAGGCGGTGCCGATGCGCTCGCCGTACTGGGTGAGGATGTCGACGACCGACTCGTCCGCGCCGGACATCATGGCCCCGAAGCGGCAGGAGACCGCGACGAGCGAGCCGCTCTTGCCGCTGATGACGTCGAGGTAGTGGTCGACGGGGTCGCGGCCGTCGGCCGGGCCCGCGGTCTCCAGGATCTGGCCGGTCACCAGCCGCTCGAAGGCCTCGGACTGGACGCGGACGGCCTCGGGGCCGAGGTCGGCCAGTATGTGCGAGGCGCGGGCGAACAGGAAGTCGCCGGTGAGGACGGCCACCGAGTTGTCCCAGCGGGCGTTCGCGCTGGGGACGCCGCGGCGCACGTCCGCCTCGTCCATCACGTCGTCGTGGTACAGCGTCGCGAGGTGGGTGAGCTCCACGACCACCGCGGCGGGCACGATGCCCGGCGCGTGCGGGTCGCCGAACTGGGCGCCCAGCATCACCAGCAGCGGCCGGAATCGCTTGCCGCCCGCCCGCAGCAGATGGCGCGCGGCGCCGGCGATGAAGGGGACGTCGCTCTTGGTGGCCTCCAGGAGGCCCTCTTCCACGGCAAACAGCCCGGCCTGGACGTCGGCTTCGAGAGCCTCGTCCCGCACGCTCAACCCGAACGGCCCGACGACGTTCACGAGGGGTACTCCATTCGCCGAGATGCGTCTGAGGGGTGGCACTACTTACACGGGCAGCGTAGCCGGTCCCCTCTCGATCTTTGCCGGGGCATCGCCCCTATATGGCCGGGACAGGTCATCCACATCAGGCCGTTCGGGATCTTGCCTCATATGATCCGCATTGATGCCATTTATTCCGACCGATCGGGAGGCCGGCCGCCGGTGACCGACACGCTGACCGACGAAGCGGCCGATCCGGAGCCGCCCGCGTCCGACGACCACGCGTTCTTCGGGCATCCACGTGGGCTGCTGACGCTGTCGGGCCTGGAGGTCTGGGAGCGGTTCTCCTTCCTGGGCATGCAGGCGATCCTCGTCCTGTACTTCGCCGACTCGGTCGCCGGCGGCGGCCTGGGCATGAACCCGGGCACCGCCGCCTCCGTCTCGGCGGCGTACGGAACGATGGTCTACCTGGTCTCGGTCGGCGGCGGCTGGCTCGCCGACCGCATCCTCGGCTCGTACCGGGCGGTGCTGTGGGGCGGCATCCTCATCGCCGTCGGCCACTACTCGATGGCCTTCCCGACCCCCGCCATGACCTGGGCGGGCCTCGGGCTGATCAGCGCCGGCACCGGCCTGCTGAAACCCAATGTGGCCACCATGGTCGGCAAGCTCTACCGCACCGAGGACGAGCGCCGGGACGCCGGCTTCGCGCTGTACTACATGGGCATCAACGTGGGGGCCTTCCTCGGCCCGCTGATCACCGGCTGGCTCGGCGACCACAAGGGCTGGCACTGGGGATTCTCGGCCGCCGCGATCGGCATGACATTCGGCCTGATCCAGTACGTCGCGGGCCGCCGTCACCTGGCCGGCCGCAAGGCCTCCGCCGAATTCGAGCTGTCGCCGCCGGCCATGCGCCGTGCCGTCCGGCTGATCGTCGCAGGGCTGCTCGCCGTCGCCGTCCTGGCCACGGCGCTGGCGCTGGCCGGCTGGCTGACGATGGACCGCTTCGTCGACGTCCTGACGGTGATCTCGGTGATCGCGCCGGTCGCCTACTTCGCCGTGATGTTCCGGAGCCCCCGGGTGACCGACGAGGAGCGCGGCCGGCTGCGCCCGTACGTCGTGCTGTTCCTGGCGTCCGTGGTCTTCAACTTCATCCTGTTCCAGGCGTACTCGACGATGATGCTGCTGGCCTCGACCAACGCCCGTACGGAGATCCTCGGCTTCCACTTCCCGGCGAGCTGGTACGCCTCCGCGCTCGGCGCCTTCGAGGTCGCGCTCGCGCCCGTCGTCGCGGCGGTGTGGTCGCGGATGGGGCCCCGGCAGCCGCACGCGTCCAACAAGATCGCGTTCGGGGTGATCCTCGGCGGGCTGTCCTTCCTGCTCATGGTGCTGCCCACGTCCGGGCACAGCGACGACACGTACCAGATGGCCGTCTGGTGGATCGTCGGCTCGTATCTGCTGCTCGGGCTCGGCGACATCCTGCTGGAGACCTCCGGCATGTCGGCCACGACCAAACTCGCGCCGCGGGCCTTCGCCAGCCAGACGATGGCGCTGTGGTTCCTGTCGCTCGCCCTCGCCAACGGCATCCAGGCACAGACCGTGAAGGTCTACGGCACGGTCTCCAACGTCGCCTACTTCGGTGTCAACGGCGCCGTCGCCGTACTCGCCGGGCTCGCGGTGGTCGCCGCCGCGCCCTGGCTGCGCCGCACGATGCACCCCGTCCACTGAACCCGTCCACCGATCCCGTCCACCGAACCAGTCCACCGACCCCGTCCGCTGACCCCGTCCACCGACCCGCCGCCGCCGACGTCGTAGGGAGCCCCGCCGATGCGCATCCGTACCGAATTCCCCTACACGACCTTCGTCGAGGACGTCCGGATCCCGCTGCCCGACGGCACCCGGCTGTACGCGCGCATCTGGCGGCCGTACGCCGACGAACCGGTGCCCGCGCTGCTGGAGTACCTCCCGTACCGGCTCTACGACTGGACGGCGCCGCGCGATTCGCAGCGGCACCCCTGGTACGCGGGCCACGGCTACGCCTCCGTGCGGGTGGACGTGCGCGGCCACGGCAACTCCGAGGGGCTGCCGGGCGACGAGTACGACGCCGCGGAGCTGGCGGACGGCGTCGCGGTCGTCGAATGGCTGGCCGCGCAGTCCTGGTGCACCGGCCGGGTCGGGATGTTCGGCATCTCCTGGGGCGGCTTCAACAGCCTGCAGATCGCCGCGCTCGCGCCGCCGGCGCTCCAGGCCGTCGTCACCGTCTGCTCCACCGACGACCGCTACGACAACGACGTGCACTACATGGGCGGCTCGGTCCTCGCCGTCGACATGCACGCCTGGGCCGCGACGATGCTCGCCTTCGTCTGCCGGCCGCCCGATCCCACGGCGGTCGGCGACAGCTGGCGGCAGATGTGGCTGGAACGGCTCGAAGTCGTCGATCCGTTCATCCATACGTGGCTCGGCCACCAGAGCCGTGACGCGTACTGGCAGCACGGCAGCGTGTGCGAGGACTACTCCGCCGTCAAGGCGGCCGTCCTCGCCGTCGGCGGCTGGCACGACCCGTACCGGGACACCGTGCTGCGCCTCGTCGAGCAGCTGGACGCCCCCGTCCGCGGGCTGATCGGCCCCTGGTCCCACCAGTACCCCGACCGGGGCCTGCCGCCCGGGCCCGCCATCGGCTTCCTCCAGGAGACGCTGCGCTGGTGGGACCACTGGCTGAAGGACAAGCCCACGGGGGTGATGGACGATCCCCTGCTGCGCGCCTGGATCAGCGAGTCGCACCCGCCGGCCACGGTCTACGAGGAACTGCCGGGCCGCTGGGTCGGTGAGGACAGCTGGCCGTCGCCCGCCGTCACCTACACGCCGTACGCGCTGCCCGGCGGCCCGGTGCGGGTCGACTCCCCGCAGCACACCGGGGTCGATGCCGGCCGTTTCTTCCCGTTCGGCAACGACGCCGACCTGCCGCCGGAGCAGCGCGAGGAGGACGGCCGCTCGGTCTGCTTCGACTCCGCGCCGCTCACCGACCGCGTCGAGGTCCTCGGCCGCCCCCGGGTCCGGCTGCGGCTGCGCTGCGACGCGCCGCGCGGCCAGGTCATCGCCCGGGTCTGCGACGTGGCCCCGGACGGCTCCTCCACGCTCGTCACCCGTGGCGTCCTCAACCTCCTGGCGCGGCACGGCCGGGACCGGGCGGTGGAGTGGACCCCGGGCGAGACCGAGGACATCACGTTCGAGCTCAACGGCATCGGCCACGCGTTCCCGCACGGCCACCGCATCCGGCTCGCCCTGTCCTCCGCCTACTGGCCGTGGATCTGGCCGCACGCGCAGCCCGAGAACGCCTCAGGCTTCACCATCGAGGCCGCCGACAGCGCGCTCGACCTGCCGGTCCGGGCCCCGTCGCCGTCCGCGATCCCGCTGCACTTCGAGGAACCGGAACAGGCCCCGCCGCTCCCGGTGGTCTTCCCCGGCGCGCCCGAGCCGCGCCCCGAGCGGGTCGTCACCCGCGATGTCGCCACCGGCGCCTGGCAGTTGGACGTCGACCCGCGCTACGGCGGTACCCGGATCTACCCCGACGGCCTCGAATTCACCGAGGACGCCCTGGAGACCTACCGCATCGAATCCGGCGACCCGCTCTCCGCCGCCACCCGCTCCCTGTGGCACGTCCGGCTGCGCCGTCCGGACCTCGGCTGGGACGTCAGCATCGACACCCGGTCCGAGATCCAGGCGGACGCCACGCACTTCGTCACCTTCAACGAGGTGACCTGCCACTCCGGCGACGAGACCGTCTTCCACCGCACCTGGAACCGCCGCATCCCGCGGACGGCGGGCTGAAAACGGCGAACGGCCGCCGAACGCCTGAAGCGTTCGACGGCCGTTTCCCGTGGTGCCGTTGGTCAGCGGACGAAGACGCCCGCCTTGTCGGCGAGGTCCAGGAAGTACTGCGGCATGACGCCCAGTACGAGCGTCACCGCCACGCCGATGCCGATGGCCGTGGAGGTCCAGGCGCTCGGGACGGCGACGGTGGGGCCGTCGGGCTTCGGTTCGCTGAAGAACATCAGCACGATGACGCGGATGTAGAAGAACGCGGCGATGGCCGAGGAGAGCACACCCACGATGACCAGCGGCATCGCGCCGCCCTGGGCCGCCGCCTTGAAGACCGCGAACTTTCCGGCGAAGCCGGAGGTCAGCGGGATGCCCGCGAAGGCCAGCAGGAAGACCGCGAAGACCGCCGCGACGAGCGGCGAGCGGCGGCCGAGGCCGGCCCAGTGGGACAGGTGGGTGGCTTCGCCGCCCGCGTCGCGGACCAGGGTGACGACGGCGAAGGCGCCGAGCGTCACGAAGGAGTACGCCGCGAGGTAGAAGAGCACCGACGAGACGCCGTCCGGCGTGGTGGCGATGACACCCGCGAGGATGAATCCGGCGTGCGCGATGGACGAGTACGCCAGCAGTCGCTTCACATCGGTCTGGGTGACGGCGACGATCGCGCCGACCAGCATCGTCAGGATCGCGACGCCCCACATCACCGGCCGCCAGTCCCAGCGCATGCCCGGCAGGACCACGTAGAGGAGTCGCAGCAGCGCGCCGAAGGCGGCGACCTTGGTGGCGGCGGCCATGAAGCCGGTCACCGGGGTCGGGGCGCCCTGGTAGACGTCCGGGGTCCACATGTGGAACGGCACGGCGCCGACCTTGAACAGCAGCCCCATCGCGACCATCGCGGTGCCGATGAGCAGCAGCGCGTCGTTGCCGGTGGTGGCGGCGAGCGCCGGGGTCATCTTGGCGGTGCCGTCGACGACGGCGGCGATGCCGGAGTACGAGACGGTGCCCGCGTACCCGTAGAGCAGCGCGATGCCGAACAGCAGGAAGGCCGATGAGAAGGCTCCCAGCAGGAAGTACTTCATCGCGGCTTCCTGCGACATGAAGCGCCGGCGGCGGGCCAGCGCGCAGAGCAGGTACAGCGGCAGCGAGAAGACCTCCAGCGCGACGAAGAGCGTCAGCAGGTCGGACGCGGCCGGGAAGATCAGCATGCCGCCGACCGCGAAGAGCAGCAGCGGGAAGACCTCGGTGGTGGTGAACCCGGCCTTGACCGCGGCCTTCTCGGCGTCGCCGCCGGGAACGGCGGAGCCCTGGGCGGCGAAGGAGTCGACCTTGCGGCCGTGCGCCTTCGGGTCGAGCCGGCGTTCGGCGAAGGTGAACACCGCGACCAGCCCGACCAGCAGAATCGTGCCCTGCAGGAAGAGCGCGGGGCCGTCGACGGCGACCGCTCCCATGGCCGCGACATGCGCCTTGGTGGTGCCGTAGCCCCTGGCCGCCAGGGCCACGACGGCGGCGAAGGCGGCGGCGAGGCCGATGACGCTGACCGCGATCTGCCCCAGGTAGCGGGACTTACGGGGCAGGAACGCCTCGACGAGGATCCCGACGATCGCTGCCCCGAAGACGATCAGGACCGGCGACAGCTGGGTGTACTCGATCTTCGGGGCGGGGATCTTGTCTGCGGCGGGGGCCGCCATTGTCCACAGGCTGTGGACGGCTGTTCCGCTCACTTGGTCGCCTCCAGCGCGGGCTTGGGGTCGGTCTTGTGCACGTCGGAGAGCGTCTGGCCGACCGCCGGATTGACGATGTCCGTGAGCGGCTTCGGGTACACGCCGAGGAAGAGCAGCAGCGCGATCAGCGGGGCCACCACGGCGATCTCACGGACCTTGAGGTCCTTCATCCCCTCGACGCCCGCCTTCACCGGCCCGGTCATCGTCCGCTGGTACAGGACGAGGACGTAGAGCGCGGCGAGCACGATGCCGACGGTGGCGATGATGCCGATCACCGGGTAGCGGCTGAACGTGCCGACGAGCACCAGGAATTCGGAGACGAACGGGGCGAGCCCCGGCAGCGACAGCGTCGCCAGTCCGCCGATCAGGAAGGTGCCCGCGAGCACCGGCGCCACCTTCTGCACCCCGCCGTAGTCGGCGATGAGCCGCGAGCCGCGCCGGCTGATCAGGAAGCCGGCCACCAGCAGCAGCGCGGCGGTCGAGATCCCGTGGTTGACCATGTAGAGCGTGGCGCCGCTCTGCCCCTGGGTGGTCATCGCGAAGATGCCCATGATGATGAAGCCGAAGTGCGAGATGGACGCGTAGGCGATCAGCCGCTTGATGTCGCGCTGGCCGACGGCCAGCAGGGCACCGTAGATGATGCTGATCACCGCGAGCACCAGGATCACCGGTGTCGCCCACTTGCTGGCCTCGGGGAAGAGCTGGAGGCAGTAGCGCAGCATCGCGAAGGTGCCGACCTTGTCGACGACCGCGGTGATCAGGACGGCGACCGGCGCGGTCGACTCCCCCATCGCGTTCGGCAGCCAGGTGTGCAGCGGCCACAGCGGCGCCTTCACCGCGAAGGCGAAGAAGAAGCCGAGGAAGAGCCACCGCTCGGTGGAGGAGGCCAGGTCGAACTTGCCGGCCGCGCGCGCCTGGAGGATCTCCTGGAGCGAGAACGTGCCGTGCCCGAGCTGGTCGGCGCTGGCCGCGTACAGCCCGATGACGGCGGCCAGCATGACGAGCCCGCCGACCAGGTTGTAGAGCAGGAACTTCACGGCGGCGTACGAGCGCTGCTTGGCCGCCTCGTCGTCGCCGTGCTCGTGCGCCTGGTCCCCGAAGCCGCCGATGAGGAAGTACATCGGGATGAGCATGGCTTCGAAGAAGATGTAGAAGAGGAAGACGTCGGTGGCCTCGAAGGAGACCACCACCATCGCCTCGACGGCCAGGATCAGGGCGAAGAAGCCCTGGGTGGGCCGCCAGCGGCGGTTGGGGTTCTTGTCCTCGAGGGGGTCGGCGTCGTGCCAGCCCGCCGCGATGATGAACGGGATCAGGAGGGCGGTCAGCGCGACCAGCGAGACGCCGATGCCGTCCACGCCGAGTTCGTAGCGGACCCCGAAGTCCTTGATCCACGCGTGGGACTCGGTGAGCTGGTAGCGCTCACCGCCCGGTTCGAACCGGACGAGGACGATCACGGCCAGCACGAACGTCGCGACCGAGAAGCCCAGCGCCGACCACTTGGCGACGGTGCGCTTCGCGGCCGGTACGGCGGCGGTGGCGATCGCGCCGACCGCCGGGAGGGCGGCCGTGACGGTAAGGAGGGGAAAGGACATGAGTTATCAGACCGCCCTCATCAGGAGAGTCGCGGCGACCAGGACCGCCGTGCCACCCAGCATCGACACCGCGTACGAGCGGACGTAGCCGTTCTGCAGCTTGCGCAGGCGGCCGGAGAGGCCGCCGACCCCGGCGGCGGTGCCGTTGACCGCACCGTCCACCAGGGAGTGGTCCAGGTAGACCAGGCTGCGGGTGAGGTGTTCGCCGCCGCGCACCAGCACGACGTGGTTGAAGTCGTCCTGGAGCAGGTCGCGCCGGGCGGCGCGGGTCAGCAGCGAGCCGCGCGGAGCGACGGCCGGCACGGCCTTGCGCCCGTACATCAGCCAGGCCAGGGCGACCCCGATGACCAGCACGACCATCGTGCCCGCCGTCACCGTCGTGGCACTGAGGGGCGAGTGCCCCTCCTCGTGCCCGGTGACCGGCTCCAGCCACTTCAGGAAGGAGCTGTTCAGGCTGAACAGCCCGCCCGCGAAGACCGAGCCGAAGGCCAGCACGATCATCGGGATGGTCATGGACTTGGGCGACTCGTGCGGGTGCGGCTCGTGGCCTTCCGCGTCCGCCTCCCAGCGCTTCTCGCCGAAGAACGTCATCAGCATCACGCGCGTCATGTAGAACGCGGTGATCGCGGCGCCCAGCAGAGCCGCGCCGCCGAGGATCCAGCCCTCGGTGCCGCCCTTGGCGAAGGCCGCCTCGATGATCTTGTCCTTGGAGAAGAAGCCGGACAGACCCGGGAATCCGATGATCGCCAGATAGCCGAGGCCGAAGGTGATGAACGTGACCGGCATGTACTTGCGCAGGCCCCCGTACTTCCGCATGTCGACCTCGTCGTTCATGCCGTGCATGACCGATCCGGCGCCGAGGAAGAGCCCGGCCTTGAAGAAGCCGTGGGTGACCAGGTGCATGATCGCGAAGACATAGCCGATCGGGCCGAGCCCGGCCGCCATGATCATGTAGCCGATCTGCGACATCGTCGAACCCGCCAGGGCCTTCTTGATGTCGTCCTTCGCGCAACCGACGATCGCACCGAACAGCAGCGTGACCGCGCCGACCGTGACCACCGCGACCTGCGCGTCCGGGGCGCCGTTGAAGATGGCGCCGGACCGGGTGATCAGATACACGCCCGCCGTCACCATCGTCGCCGCGTGGATCAGGGCCGAGACCGGGGTCGGGCCCTCCATCGCGTCGCCGAGCCAGGACTGCAGCGGCACCTGGGCGGACTTGCCGCAGGCGGCGAGCAGCAGCATCAGGCCGATGGCCGTCAGCTTGCCCTCGCTCGCGTCGCCCGCGTGCGCCAGCACCGGCTGGAAGCTGAACGTGCCG
Source organism: Streptomyces sp. RKAG337 (assembly GCF_023701715.1). Lineage (NCBI taxonomy): Bacteria > Bacillati > Actinomycetota > Actinomycetes > Kitasatosporales > Streptomycetaceae > Streptomyces > Streptomyces sp. RKAG337. Next base: position 3,043,956 of record NZ_JAJOZA010000001.1, read on the forward strand.
AAGGTCGTGAACATCAGCATGATCGCGATGGACAGACCGACGTCACCGACGCGGTTGACGAGGAACGCCTTCTTCGCCGCCGTGGCCGCGCTCGGCTTGTGCTGCCAGAAGCCGATCAGCAGGTACGAGGCGAGGCCGACGCCCTCCCAGCCGACGTACAGCAGGAAGTAGTTGTCGGCGAGGACCAGCAGCAGCATCGCCGCCACGAACAGGTTCAGATAGCCGAAGAAGCGGCGGCGCCGCTCGTCGTGCTCCATGTACCCGATCGAGTAGATGTGGATCAACGTGCCCACACCGCTGATCAGCAGCACGAAGGTCATCGACAACTGGTCGAGCTGGAAGCCGATGTCGGCCTGGAAGCCGCCGACCGGCACCCAGCTGAACAGGTGCGAGTACATCGTGCGGTCTTCGCCGCTCCTGCCGAGCATGTCGAAGAAGAGCACGGCGCCGATACCGAAGGACACCGCCGCGAAGAGCGTGCCGAGCCAGTGGCCGACACGGTCCAGCCGGCGGCCGCCGGTCAGCAGGATCGCCGCGCCCAGCAGTGGTGCCGCGACGAGCAATCCGATGAGGTTCTCCACTGTCGCTACCCCTTACAGCTTCATCAGATTGGCGTCGTCGACCGAGGCCGAGTGCCGGGAGCGGAACATCGTCACGATGATCGCGAGCCCGACCACGACCTCGGCGGCGGCGACCACCATCGTGAAGAAGGCGATGATCTGGCCGTCGAGGTTGCCGTGCATCCGGGAGAAGGTGACGAACGCCAGGTTGCAGGCGTTCAGCATCAGCTCGACGCACATGAAGACGATGATCGCGTTGCGCCGGATCAGCACCCCGGCGGCGCCGATGGTGAACAGCAGCGCGGCCAGGTACAGGTAGTTGACCGGATTCACTTGCTCGCCTCCTCTGGCGCCGTGACCTCGGGCGCGGACCGTTCCAGCCAGCTCTCCGAGCGCTGTTCCAGCTCGGCGAGATCGGCCAGGGCCTCGTTCGACACATCACGGATCTGACCGCGGTCCCGCAGCGTGGCGCTGACCGACAGGTCCGAGGTGGTGCCGTCCGGCAGCAGGCCGGGGACGTCCACCGCGTTGTGCCGGGCGTACACACCGGGGGCGGGCAGCGGCGGCACCTGGGTGCCCGCGCGGACCCGCGCGATCGACAGCTCGCGCTGCGTGCTGCGCTCCTCGGTCCGCTCGCGGTGCGTCAGCACCATCGCGCCGACGGCCGCCGTGATCAGCAGCGCGCCGGTGATCTCGAAGGCCCACACGTACTTGGTGAAGATGAGCCGCGCCAGGCCCTCGACGTTGCCGCCCGCGTTCGCCTGGCCGAGGCCGGCGAACGAGTCGAGCGAGGCGTTGCCGATGCCCGCGATCAGCAGGATCCCGAAGCCGAGACCGCATCCCGCGGCCAGCCAGCGCTGGCCCTTCAGCGTCTCCTTCAGCGAGTCGGCGGCGGTGATGCCGACCAGCATGACGACGAAGAGGAAGAGCATCATGATCGCGCCGGTGTAGACGACGATCTGGACGACCCCGAGGAAGTACGCGCCCTGCGCCATGTAGAAGACAGCCAGGATGATCATGGTCCCGGCCAGACAGAGCGCGCTGTGCACCGTCTTCTTGCTCAGTACCGTGCCCAGTGCGCCCAGGACCGCGACGACCGCGAGGATCCAGAACTGGAACGCCTCCCCGGTGGACGTGGCGCCCACCGTGGCGGCGGTGAAGGTGGACATCATGCCTCCGCCCCCGTTCCCGCGGGCTTGCCGCCGCCGGGGGCGGCCACGGGCACCGCGTCCTCCGGCGGCTTCTCGCCCTTGGAGACCGCCACCTGGCGCTCGGTGCCGGGAGCGGCCTCCGTCACCAGACCGCGGTAGTAGTCCCCTTCGTCCATGCCGACGAAGATCGAGTGCGGTGCCTCGACCATGCCCTCGTCCAGGCCGGCGAGCAGCTGCTCCTTGGTGAAGATCAGCGACTCGCGGCTGCTGTCGGCGAGTTCGTACTCGTTGGTCATCGTCAGCGCCCGGGTGGGGCACGCCTCGATGCACAGCCCGCACAGGATGCAGCGGGCGTAGTTGATCTGGTAGACGCGGCCGTAGCGCTCACCCGGGGAGTAGCGCTCCTCCTCGGTGTTGTCCGCGCCCTCCACGTAGATCGCGTCCGCCGGGCAGGCCCACGCGCACAGTTCGCAGCCGACGCACTTCTCCAGCCCGTCCGGGTGCCGGTTGAGCTGGTGCCGGCCGTGGAAGCGCGGCGCGGTCGGCTTCTTCTCCTCGGGGTACTGCTCGGTCAGCCGCTTCTTGAACATGGCCTTGAAGGTCACGCCGAAGCCCGCGACCGGGCCCAGGAACTCAGGCATCGTCGGCCTCCTTGTCAGTGTCCATGGCGGCCGGGGTTGCGGGGCCGCCGACGAGCTGCGGCTCGCCAAGGCTGCGGCTGCGACGGCGCGGCACCGGTGGCAGCGTCTGCCCCGGCAACGGCGGTACGGGGAAGCCGCCCGCCATCGGATCGAACGGTTCCGGCGGTGCCGCGGCGGCTTCCGCCTCGTCCTTCTTCCGCCCGCGGTCGCGGAACACGTCGACCACGAGGGAGATCAGCAGCAGGCCGACGACGGCGCCGCCGACGTACAGCACGATGTCGCGCAGGCCGTAGTTCTCGTTCCGCATCGCCCGGACGGTCGCGACCAGCATCAGCCAGACCATCGAGACCGGGATGAGGACCTTCCAGCCCAGCTTCATGAACTGGTCGTAGCGCACCCGCGGCAGCGTGCCGCGCAGCCAGATGAAGAAGAACAGCAGCAGCTGGACCTTGATCGTGAACCAGAGCATCGGCCACCAGCCGTGGTTCGCGCCCTCCCAGAAGGTGCTGATCGGCCACGGGGCCCGCCAGCCGCCCAGGAAGAGGGTGGTCGCGACCGCCGAGACCGTCACCATGTTCACGTACTCGGCGAGCATGAAGAGCGCGAACTTGATCGACGAGTACTCGGTGTTGAAGCCGCCGACCAGGTCGCCCTCGGACTCCGGCATGTCGAACGGGGCGCGGTTGGTCTCACCGACCATCGCCACGATGTAGATCAGCAGCGAGACCGGCAGCAGCACCGCGAACCAGCGGTCGTGCTGCGCCTCGACGATCGCCGAGGTGGACATCGACCCGGAGTAGAGGAAGACCGCCGCGAAGGAGAGCCCCATCGCGATCTCGTAGGAGATCATCTGGGCCGAGGCGCGCAGACCGCCGAGCAGCGGGTACGTCGAGCCGGAGGACCAGCCCGCGAGCACGATGCCGTAGATGCCGACGGACGCGGTGGCCAGGATGTACAGGACGCCGATCGGGAGATCGGTGAGCTGCAGCGCGGTGCGGGTGCCGAAGATCGACACCTCGTTGTCGGCCGGGCCGAAGGGGATCACCGCGAAGGACATGAAGGCGGGGATCGCCGCGACGATCGGCGCGAGGATGTACACCACCTTGTCCGCGCGCTTGACGATGATGTCTTCCTTCAGCATCAGCTTGATGCCGTCGGCGAGCGACTGGAGCATGCCCCACGGGCCGTGCCGGTTGGGGCCGATGCGCAGCTGCATCCACGCCACGACCTTGCGCTCCCAGACGATCGAGAACAGCACGGTCAGCATGGCGAAGGCGAAACAGAAGACCGCCTTGAGGAGGACCAGCCACCACGGATCGGTGCCGAACATCGACAGATCTTCGGCGGAGAGGTTGTTCACTGGGCCACCTCCGTGGCTGCGGCGCCGACCTTGACGACCTGGCCGGGCAGCGCGCCGGTATCGCTGGCGACGCCCCCGCCCGTGGAGTTCAGCGGCAGCCAGACCACCCGGTCGGGCATCGGAGTGATGCGCAGCGGCAGCCGTACCGACCCGGCGGGTCCGGAGACCTCGGTGAGCGCGCCGTTGGCGAGCCCGGCCTCCTCGGCGGTCGCGGCCGACAGCCGCACCACCGCCTCGTGCCGGGTGCCGGCCAGCGCCTCGTCGCCCTCCTGGAGCTTGCCCTGGTCGAGCAGCAGCCGGTGGCCGGCGAGCACCGCCTCGCCCGCGGCGGGCACGGGCAGCGTCTTCGACGTCTCCAGCGGCTGCGAGGCGTGCGGCCCGTCGTAAGGGGCGAGCCGGTTCAGTTCGGTGCGGGCGGCGCGGACGTCGCCCAGTCCGAGGCTGACGCCGAGCGCGTCGGCGAGCATCGTCAGGACCCGGGCGTCCGGCAGCTGGTGCCGGTTGACGACCTGGTCCGGCTTGATGGCCGCGTCGAACAGCCGCGCCCTGCCCTCCCAGTTGAGGAAGGTGCCGGCCTTCTCGGCGACCGCGGCCACCGGCAGGACGACGTCCGCCCGGTCGGTGACCTCGGAGGGCCGCAGTTCCAGGCTGACGACGAAGCCGACCGCGTCCAGCGCGAGCCGGGCGCGGGCCGGGTCCGGCAGGTCCGCGACCTCGACGCCGCCGACGACCAGCGCCGCCAGCTCGCCGTTCGCGGCCGCCTCGACGATCTGGCCGGTGTCGCGCCCGAAGCGGTGCGGGAGTTCGGCCAGGCCCCAGACCCGGGCGACCTCGTCGCGGGCCCGCGGGTCGGTGACCGGCCGGCCACCGGGCAGCAGCCCCGGCAGCGCGCCCGCCTCGACCGCTCCGCGCTCACCCGCGCGGCGCGGGATCCAGGCGAGCTGCGCGCCGCTCGCGGTGGCGAAGCGGATCGCCGCGGTCAGCGCGCCGGGTACGGCGGCCAGCCGTTCGCCGACCAGGATCACCGAACCGTCGGCGCGCAGCGCCTCGGCGGCCTTCTCGCCCGCCTCGTCGAGACCGACACCGCCGGCGAGTGCGTCCAGCCACTCGGGCTCGGTGCCGGGTGCGGCGGGCAGCAGCGTGCCGCCCGCCTTCGTCAGGCCACGGGTCGCGAACGGCGCCAGTGCGAAGGTCCGCTGGCGCCGCTTCTGGTTCGCTTTGCGAAGCCGGAGGAAAATCCCCGGAGCCTCCTCCTCGGCTTCGAGCCCGACGAGCAGGACGGCCGGCGCCTTCTCCAGCGTCGTGTACGTGATGCCGACGCCGTCCAGGTCCCGGCCGCGTCCCGCCACCTGCGAGGCCAGGAAGTCGGCCTCCTCGGCGCTGTGCACGCGGGCCCGGAAGTCGACGTCGTTGGTGTCGAGGGCGACCCGCGCGAACTTCGCGTAGGCGTAGGCGTCCTCGACGGTCAGCCGGCCACCGGCCAGCACCGCGGTGCGGCCGCCGGCCGCCGCGATCCCGGCGGCCGCGGCCGCCAGTGCCTCGGGCCAGCTCGCCGGCTCCAGCTCGCCGGTCTCCTTGTTACGGAGCAGCGGATGCGTGAGGCGGTCGGGCCGCTGTGCGTAACGGAAGCCGAAGCGCCCCTTGTCGCACACCCATTCCTCGTTGACCTCGGGGTCGTCGGCGGCCAGCCGCCGCATGACCTTGCCGCGCCGGTGGTCGGTGCGCGTCGCGCAGCCGCCCGCGCAGTGCTCGCAGACCGACGGCGACGACACCAGGTCGAACGGCCGGGACCGGAAGCGGTACGCCGCCGAGGTCAGCGCGCCCACCGGGCAGATCTGGATGGTGTTGCCGGAGAAGTACGAGGCGAACGGGTCGCCGTCGCCGATCCCGACCTGCTGGAGGGCGCCGCGCTCGATGAGCTCGATGAACGGGTCGCCCGCGATCTGCTCCGAGAACCGGGTGCAGCGCGCGCACAGCACACAGCGTTCCCGGTCCAGCAGCACCTGCGTGGAGATCGGCACCGGCTTCTCGTACGTGCGCTTCCTGCCCTCGAAGCGGGTGTCCGCCTGGCCGGTGCTCATCGCCTGGTTCTGCAGCGGGCACTCGCCGCCCTTGTCGCAGACCGGGCAGTCCAGCGGGTGGTTGATGAGCAGCAGCTCCATCACCCCGCGCTGCGCCTTCTCGGCGACCGGCGAGGTGAGATGGGTCTTGACGACCATGCCGTCGGTGCACGTGATCGTGCAGGACGCCATCGGCTTGCGCTGGCCCTCGACCTCGACGATGCACTGCCGGCAGGCGCCGGCCGGGTCGAGGAGCGGGTGGTCGCAGAACCGCGGGATCTCGATGCCCAGCAGCTCCGCCGCACGGATCACCAGGGTCCCCTTGGGGACCGAGAGCGCGACGCCGTCGATCGTGACGGCGACGAGATCCTCCGGCGGAACCGCCGCCTCTCCCCCTCCGGAGGGGGCAGACGTGGTGACTGTCATGCGTTCACCTCCAGGTGAGACGTTCCGGCGTCGGCCCATACGGTCGAGGCGGCCGGGTCGAAGGGGCAGCCCTTGCGCTCGATGTGCTCCTCGTACTCCTCACGGAAGTACTTGAGGGAGGAGAAGATCGGGCTGGCGGCGCCGTCGCCGAGCGCACAGAAGGACTTGCCGTTGATGTTGTCGGCGATGTCGTTGAGCTTGTCGAGGTCGGACAGCTTGCCCTTGCCGGCCTCGATGTCGCGCAGCAACTGGACCAGCCAGTACGTGCCCTCACGGCACGGCGTGCACTTGCCGCAGGACTCGTGGGCGTAGAACTCCGTCCAGCGCGTCACCGCCCGCACCACGCACGTCGTCTCGTCGAAGCACTGCAGCGCCTTGGTGCCGAGCATGGAGCCGGCGGCGCCCACGCCCTCGTAGTCGAGCGGTACGTCCAGGTGCTCGTCGGTGAACATCGGGGTCGACGAGCCGCCGGGGGTCCAGAACTTCAGCCGGTGGCCCGGCCGGATGCCGCCGCTCATGTCGAGCAGCTGGCGCAGCGTGATGCCGAGCGGGGCCTCGTACTGGCCGGGGCTGACGACGTGCCCGGACAGCGAGTACAGCGTGAAGCCCGGGGACTTCTCGGTGCCCATCGACTTGAACCACTCCTTGCCGCGCTGCATGATCGCGGGCACCGAGGCGATGGACTCGACGTTGTTGACGACGGTCGGGCAGGCGTACAGGCCCTCGACCGCCGGGAACGGCGGGCGCAGCCGGGGCTGGCCGCGGCGTCCTTCGAGCGAGTCCAGCAGCGCCGTCTCCTCGCCGCAGATGTACGCGCCGGCCCCGGCGTGGACGGTCAGCTCCAGATCGAAGCCGCTGCCCTGGATGTTCTTGCCGAGGTAGCCGGCCTCGTACGCCTCGCGCACGGCCTCGTGCAGCCGGCGCAGCACGGGGACGACCTCGCCGCGCAGATAGATGAAGGCGTGGTTGGAGCGGATCGCGTGGCAGGCGATCACCATGCCCTCGATGAGCGAGTGCGGGTTCGCGAACAGCAGCGGGATGTCCTTGCAGGTGCCCGGCTCCGACTCGTCGGCGTTGACGACCAGGTAGTGCGGCTTGCCGTCACCCTGCGGGATGAACTGCCACTTCATACCGGTCGGGAAGCCGGCGCCGCCGCGGCCGCGCAGTCCGGCGTCCTTCACGTACGCGATGACGTCGTCCGGCGGCATGGCGAGGGCCTTGCGCAGGCCCTCGTAGCCCTCGTGACGCCGGTAGGTGTCGAGCGTCCACGACTGCGGGTCGTCCCAGAAGGCCGACAGGACGGGGGTGAGCAGCTTCTCGGGCGACACGGTCATCATTTGCCCTCCTCGCTCTCAGGTCCTGCCGGGTTGGCGGGGTCCGACACGGCGGTCTCCTGCGGTGCGTCGTGCGAGCTGGCGTGCTCGGCGGGGCTGGGCTGCCCGGGGGTGCCCGACGGGGCGGCCGGGGTCTCGCCCTGCGGCGGTACGGACGACCGGCGGGCCGGCTGTCCGGCGCCCGCGGCGGGCAGTTCCTCGCCGCGCGACAGCCGCAGTCCCGCGAGCGAGGCGGGGCCGGCTCCGCCGGTGGCCTCGACGGCGCCGGGGCGCTCGTCGGGGAAGCCGGCGAGGATGCGGGCGGTCTCCTTGTACGTGCAGAGCGGCGCGCCACGGGTCGGCCGCACCTCGCGGCCGGCGATGAGGTCGTCGACCAGCCGCTTGGCGGAGTCCGGCGTCTGGTTGTCGAAGAACTCCCAGTTCACCATCACCACCGGCGCGAAGTCGCAGGCCGCGTTGCACTCGATGTGCTCCAGCGTGACCTTGCCGTCCTCGGTGGTCTCGTTGTTGCCGACCCCGAGGTGCTCCTTCAGCTCGTCGAAGATGGCGTCGCCGCCCATCACCGCGCAGAGCGTGTTGGTGCAGACCCCGACCTGGTAGTCCCCACTGGGCTTGCGCCGGTACATGGAGTAGAAGGTCGCGACCGCGGTGACCTCGGCGGTGGTGAGGTCGAGCTGCTCGGCGCAGAACCGGACGCCGGTGCGGGTGACGTACCCGTCCTCGGACTGCGTCAGGTGCAGCAGCGGCAGGAGCGCGCTGCGGCTGCCGGGATAGCGGGCGATGATCTCCTTCGCGTCCGCCTCCAGCCTGGCGCGTACATCGGCCGGATAGTCGGGCGCGGGCATCTGCGGGATGCCCAAAGACACGTCGGTCATCGGTCGACGCCTCCCATCACGGGGTCGATGGACGCCACGGCCACGATGACGTCGGCGACCTGGCCGCCCTCGCACATCGCCGCCATGGACTGCAGGTTGGTGAAGGACGGGTCGCGGAAGTGGACCCGGAAGGGGCGGGTGCCGCCGTCGCTGACGACATGCACGCCCAGCTCGCCCTTGGGCGACTCCACCGCGGTGTACGCCTGGCCCGGCGGAACCCGGAAGCCCTCGGTCACCAGCTTGAAGTGGTGGATCAGGGACTCCATCGAGGTGCCCATGATCTTCTTGATGTGGTCCAGGGAGTTGCCGAGGCCGTCCGGGCCGAGCGCGAGTTGCGCGGGCCAGGCGATCTTCTTGTCCTCGACCATCACCGGTCCTGGGGCCAGCTTGTCCAGGGCCTGCTCGACGATGCGCAGCGACTGCCGCATCTCCTCCAGGCGGACCAGGAAGCGGCCGTAGGAGTCGGCGGTGTCGGCCGTCGGGATCTCGAAGTCGTAGTTCTCGTAACCGCAGTACGGCTGCGCCTTGCGCAGGTCGTGCGGCAGGCCGGCGGCGCGCAGGATCGGGCCGGTGGCGCCGAGCGCCATGCAGCCGGCCAGGTCCAGGTAGCCGACCTCTTCCATCCGGGCCTTGAAGATCGGGTTGCCGGTGGCGAGCTTGTCGTACTCGGGAAGGTTCTTGCGCATCTTCTTCACGAGCTCGCGGATCTGGTCCACCGCGCCCGGCGGCAGGTCCTGGGCGAGGCCGCCCGGCCGGATGTACGCGTGGTTCATCCGCAGCCCGGTGATGAGCTCGAAGACGTCCAGGATCAGCTCACGGTCACGGAACCCGTAGATCATGATCGTCGTGGCGCCGAGTTCCATACCGCCGGTGGCGATGCACACCAGGTGCGACGAGAGCCGGTTCAGCTCCATCAGCAGCACGCGGATGACGCTGGCCCGGTCCGGCACCTGCTCGGTGACGCCGAGCAGCTTCTCGACCGCGAGGCAGTACGCCGTCTCGTTGAAGAAGGGCGTGAGGTAGTCCATGCGCGTCACGAACGTGGACCCCTGGGTCCACGTCCGGTACTCCATGTTCTTCTCGATGCCGGTGTGCAGGTAGCCGATGCCCGACCGGGCCTCGGTGACCGTCTCGCCGTCGATCTCCAGGATCAGCCGGAGCACACCGTGGGTGGACGGGTGCTGCGGCCCCATGTTGACGATGATGCGCTCGTCGTCGGACCTGCCGACCGTCTCGGCCAGCTCGTCCCAGTCGCCGCCGGTGACGGTGAAGACCCGGCCTTCGGTGGTGTCGCGTTCTTCCGCCTGAGCGGGTGCGTGGTGAGTGCTCATCAGGAGTACGACCTCCGCTGGTCGGGAGCCGGGATCTGGGCGCCCTTGTACTCGACGGGGATGCCGCCGAGCGGGTAGTCCTTGCGCTGCGGATGGCCGGGCCAGTCGTCCGGCATCATGATCCGCGTGAGGGCCGGGTGGCCGTCGAAGACGATGCCGAAGAAGTCGTACGCCTCACGCTCGTGCCAGTCGTTCGTCGGGTACACCGGGACGATCGACGGGATGTGCGGGTCGCTGTCGGGGGCGCTCACCTCCAGCCGGATCAGCCGGTTGTGCGTGATCGAACGCAGGTGGTAGACGGCGTGCAGCTCGCGGCCCTTGTCCTCGGGGTAGTTCACCCCGCTCACGCCCGTACAGAGCTCGAAGCGCAGCGCCGGATCGTCGCGGCAGGTCTTCGCGACCTGTACGAGGTGCTCGCGGGCGATGTGGAAGGTCAGCTCGTCGCGGTCGATGACGGTCCGGTCGATCGCGTTGGAGGGGAGCAGTCCCTGCTCCTCCAGCGCGCCCTCCAGCTCATCGGCCACCTCGTCGAACCAGCCGCCGTAGGGGCGGTGGGCCGGTCCTGGCAGCCGGACGGTCCTGACGAGGCCGCCGTAGCCGGAGGTGTCGCCACCGTTGTTGGCACCGAACATGCCCTTGCGGTGACCGATGACCTCGCCGGCGTCGTCGCGCTGGCCGGGGAGGTTGTCGGTCTGCAGGTCGCGGTCGGGGTTGGTGCCGTTGGCGTCTGTCACCGCAGCAGCCCCTTCATCTCGATCAGCGGGAGCGCGTTGAGAGCGGCGGACTCCGCTTCGCGGGCCGCCTCCTCACGGTTCACGCCGAGCTTCTCGCCCTGGATCTTCTGGTGGAGCTTGAGGATGGCGTCCATGAGCATCTCGGGCCGGGGCGGACAGCCGGGCAAATAGATATCAACGGGGACAATGTGGTCAACACCCTGCACAATGGCGTAATTGTTGAACATTCCACCCGAAGAAGCGCAGACCCCCATGGAGATGACCCACTTGGGATTCGGCATCTGGTCATAGACCTGCCGCAGCACCGGCGCCATCTTCTGGCTGACCCGGCCGGCCACGATCATCAGGTCCGCCTGCCGCGGCGAGCCGCGGAAGACCTCCATACCGAAACGGGCCAGGTCATAGCGCCCGGCCCCGGTCGTCATCATCTCGATGGCACAGCAGGCCAGGCCGAAGGTGGCCGGGAAGACCGACGCCTTACGCACCCAGCCCGCGGCGGACTCCACCGTGGTCAGCAGAAATCCACTCGGCAGTTTTTCTTCGATACCCATGCGTTGGCCCCTTGTCCCCTAGTCCCATTCCAGGCCGCCGCGCCGCCACACGTATGCGTAGGCGACGAAGACGGTGAGCACGAAGAGGAGCATCTCCACGAGCCCGAAAATCCCCAGGGAGTCGAACGTGACGGCCCAGGGATAGAGGAAGACGATCTCGATGTCGAAGACGATGAAGAGCATCGCCGTCAGGTAGTACTTGATGGGGAAGCGCCCGCCGCCGATGGGCTGCGGAGTGGGCTCGATGCCGCACTCATAGGCTTCCAATTTGGCCCGGTTGTACCGTTTTGGTCCGACGATCGAGGCCGTGATCACGGAGAAGATCGCGAAGCCGGCCCCGAGGCCGCCCAACACGAGGATGGGCGCATAGGCGTTCATCGTCCCCCGCTCCTTCCAGTCGCCGATGACTGCGTGGGGGTCCCCCCGCCGGGGGAGGGACCATGCGCTCGGGTCGTGTCCGGCTCACGAAGATCGCGTTCATGTGAAGATCGCGTCTATGTGAGGCAGTTCACAAGCCCAAGCCGCCTGCATCTTATGCCCGGCGGTCTGTGATCTGCGACACGGGGTGGGCCAACGGCTTTGTGATCTCCACCACCTGACGAATGATCATGAAGGCTGATGAGCGGTGATCTTGCACCGCATGCGGCACAAACAATCACTTGACGTCACATTCACTCGCGTTACCCCTGGTCACAGCGGCGCGCGCATTATCAAGGCCCCCTCGCGGTAGGCAAATTCGCCCTGGACCGAATGGCGTGATAGCGACGGTCGCCCCCTTAGGGGTGAACGGGACGAAGGTCCCGCTGACGCACGTGAACCGACTCACGAGCGCTCCGCGGCGACTCCGGAACGAGTCGGACATATGGTCCTGGTGAGCAAGATCCAAATAAGGACATTCGACCGTGCACACGACAACTGTGTCGCATCCCACCTTTGTTGAACGGAACCGGCGCATCCTGATAGCCAGGACCACATGTCCCCAAACCTCATCCGGACGACCAAGTCCGAATCGCATATACGCCGCCGACGGCACGCCGCTCCCGGTAACCCGAACTGGGTCCGCCGGGCCGGAATCGTCGGCGGCGTCGTCAGTGCGCTCGCGCTCAGTGGCGCGGCCGCTCCGGCCATGGCCGATCACTCGAACCACACGCCCGCTCCGGTCGGAACCGCGACGACCGCCGAGCAGACGCCCGCACTGAGCACCACCGCCTCCGCCGCGCAGGCAGCCGCAGCCATCGACCAGACGGTCGTCCAGCTGAAGCTGCAGGCCGCCGAGGACAGCGCCGCCGCCGCGGCCAAGAAGGTCGCGGCCGCGACGAAGCAGGCCGAGCTGAAGAAGGCCGCCGACGCCAAGGCTGCCGCCGCCAAGGCCGCTGACGAGCGCGAGGCCGCCTCCCAGGCCGCGTCCCGCTCCTCGGAGCGCACCAAGCTCTCGGTGTCGTCCTCGTCCTCGTCGTCCGGCTCCTCGTCCTCGAAGGTGTCCTCCGCCGCCTCCAAGGCGAGCGGCAGCATCGCGAGCGTCATCAGCTTCCTGCAGGCCCAGGTCGGCAAGCCCTACGTCATGGGCGGCACCGGCCCGTCCTCGTACGACTGCTCGGGCCTGGTCCAGGCGGCGTTCAAGACGATCGGCGTGGAACTCCCCCGCACCTCCCAGGAGCAGTCGAACAGCGGCACCCCGGTGTCCATCAGCTCCCTCCAGGTCGGCGACCTGGTCTTCTGGGGCGGCCAGGGCAGCGCGTACCACGTCGGTGTCTACATCGGCGGCGACCAGTACCTCGACGCCGCGAACCCGGAAACGGGCATCGGCGTCCACGACATGAGCTGGTCCATGCCGGACTTCGCCACCCGCGTGGCCTGACGTCCACCCCCCAGCTCCCCCGCTTCCCCCCACGTAGGGCCGCCGTCCCCCGCTCGGGCCGGCGGCCCTTCCGTATGTAGGCGTTTTGGGTGATACAGGTTGAGTTGATACGTTTTGATGCGAGATGAGGGGCCGGTCCGCGCTGCGGTTCGAGCTCCTCCGAGCCGTTGAACCGGTCACGCCATGACTCCTGCGAAGGCCACACCGTTGTTCATCGAGCGACGGCGGGTGCGGAGCATGGGGTGGAAGGAACGGCCAGTGAGCGAGTTGTATCGCGTCGAAATCGAACCAGAAGTACGCGCCTGGCTCGACAGCCTCAGCGACATGACTTCAAGCGGGTGGACGAGACCGTCAGCCTGCTGGCCGAACCGGGCACAAGAATCGGCGGCCCTTGGTCCGATCACCTTGAGGGGTCGGTCCATGAGCTTCGCATCCGCCTGCGAGACATCGCCGCCGCATCACCTACCGCGGAGTGCTCCTTCTGCGGCGCTGCGCACCTTGACCGGGCGGAGGGGGAGGCCCGGCGCTGCGCGTCCGCCAGCGCAGCGGTCCGCTGCGCGGCCCGGTGAAGCGGAGGGAGTCCGGTCCGCTGCGCTCCCCGAGCGGGGTGGGGGCTCGGATGCGTACGGCGGGGCGGCTCGGCTTCGGGGCGGGGCGCGAGCTCCAGCCCGCCGGACAGCGGGACGACGATCGAGCCCCGGCTCTCGAACCCCGCTCAACCTTCACAAGGATCAACCTGTGTGGCCGGACCCCCGCCATGTTGAGTTCTGGCCGACCTTAGTGATCCGCAGCCCCCAAAAGACCACCCCTCAGGGCCCGGAGGGCATCCCCAGTCACACCAGCACCACATCGCGGCGAGGATGGCGGGCTCAAACTCCACCCCTGCCTGGGCGCACCATTCGCGGGGCAGCGCTGTGCCGAACAACGACGCCGTCCCGCGATGGGCAGAGCGGGGGCCGCCCGCGCCAGGCCCACCCCTCGCAGAGCATGGCGAGCTCAACCGCCCACTACCCGGCAAAGGGCAGCGCAGCGGACTGCCTCGCCGGCGAACACCACCCGCAGGGGCACCCCCGGGGCCCGCCCCCGGCAAGGGCACGCGCCCGGAGCCGCCATCGCGTTCAACACCAGCGGCGGCGACAGCGTCGAGGCGGCCCAGCGGTGGCTCTGACTACGACAACCCGGCCTCGCCGGCCTTGATCGCGCGGAGGAACGCCGCCCAGTGGGCGGGGGTGGTGGTGAGGACCTCGCTGGGGCGGTCGCTCTCGCGGAGGTGAATGCGGCCGGTGGTGCCTGCCACCTCTATGCACTCGCCCGACGTCCCTCCCCCGCTGAAGGTGGACTTCTGCCAGGCGAGTTCCGTCATGGTGATTCCTTCACAGGATGTACAGCAGATGCTGGACCAGTCCCAGCGAGTCCTTCTGCGCGTAGAACGTGGACTCGGGCTGAGGTTCGAGCGGGGGCAGCGCCACCGTACTCAGCCGGTCGAGGGCCTCGGCGAACTGGGTCAGGTGCTCCTGGTCCGCCAGGAACGGCGAAGAGACCGGGTGCTCGACGTAAACCGTGCCCAGTGCGGGGACGGGCGACTCGAAGAAGACGAAGGGCGTACCGAACCTGGCCGGATACGCCGGTGCGGCGAAGGGGAGGATCTGGATCCGGACATGGGGATGGCGGGCCATCTCGACGAGATGCTCGATCTGCCGCCGCATGACCTCCGCACCGACGAACTGCATGTGCAGCGCGGCCTCGTGGATCACAGCGTGATAGATCGGTGGAGAGTCACCCACCAGTACGGCCTGCCGCCGCTGCCGGAATTCGACTCCCCGGTCCAGCTCGGCAGGGCTGGCGTCGGGTTCACCCGCTCGCATCAGCGCGTACATGTACTCGGGCGTCTGCAGCAGGCCCGGCACGTAGACCCACTGAAAGGTCCGGTGGGCGGAGGCCGTCGCTTCCAGCTCGGCCAGATCGATGGCTGACGCGTCGAGGGACTCCCGGAAATCCAGCCACCACCCCTTGCCCGTGGCCTGCCCCATCGCCACCAGCGCGTCGACCAACGGTTCGTCCATGCAACCGTAGGCAGTCGTCAAAGCTCGCAGCTTGGCCTCGGGGATGGCCGTGCGGCCCGTCTCGATGTGGCTCATGTGGGCTTGGCCCAAGCCGGCGAACGATCCGGCCTCGGCGGCGGACATGCCGCTGGACTCGCGGAGTCTGCGCAGTTCGGCCCCCAAGCGCCGTTGCCGCTGTGTCGGATTCGCACGGAGCCCCATCGGAGCCACCTCCCCTGGATCATGCGCAGTCTGCCCGGCCCGGCCTGGGGCGGTCCACTCATTGGGGGCAATTCTTCTGTTCGGGTTGCATGTACGAACCCATGGTCTCTACCGTCAAGAATGACCAGCCCACCCCTTGCGAAACGGAAGCACCGCTTCTCCAGGGTGAATTGACCCTGCGTCAATACATTGAGGGCAACCGGACACCCGGAGGCATCACGTCATGCCAGGACCCGACTTTTCCCTAGTCTTCCCGCCCGACCCCGTCTGGGTACGGTCCGCTCGTGAAGCCGTTCGTGCGCTCCTGCGGAGTGCGCGGCGGGACGATCTCACCGATACGGCGCTGCTGTTGACGTCCGAGGCCGTGACGAACGCGGTCAACGCGTGTCACAGCAGCGGCTGTTCGATACCCGTGACGCTTTCGGCCGAGTGGACCGGCCGCGGCACAACGACCGACACCGACACCGGCCGCGACGCCTGCGACACGCTGCGCGTCCTCGTGCACGACTTCGCGCCGGGGCTGCCTGCCGGGCGGGCGGCCGAGGGGGGTGACGAGTCGGGGCGGGGGCTGGCGCTCATCGGGGACTGTGCCACCGACTGGGGGGTGCGGCCGACCGACGCGGGGCCGGGGAAATCCGTCTGGTTCGAGCTGTGAAAGGCCAGGTCAGAGCAGTTGTGACGCGTGCCGGACCCCCAGGAATCGGCCCATGGGGGCTCGGGGTGTCAGGATGGGGGCATGACGATCAGCGTGTACTTCGACATCACCATCGATGACGCCCCCGCCGGGCGCATCACCTTCAACCTCTACGACGACGTGGCCCCCAAGACCGTGGAGAACTTCCGCGCGCTCGCCACCGGCGAGCAGGGCTTCGGCTACGAGGGGTCCTCGTTCCACCGCGTCATCCCGGGCTTCATGCTCCAGGGCGGCGACTTCACCCGCGGTGACGGCACCGGCGGCAAGAGCATCTACGGCGCGAAGTTCGCGGACGAGAACTTCACCCGCAAGCACACCAAGCCGGGCCTGCTGTCGATGGCGAACGCCGGGCCGAACACCAACGGCTCGCAGTTCTTCATCACCACCGT
The DNA here is from genome assembly GCF_023701715.1 of Streptomyces sp. RKAG337. Classification (NCBI taxonomy): domain Bacteria; kingdom Bacillati; phylum Actinomycetota; class Actinomycetes; order Kitasatosporales; family Streptomycetaceae; genus Streptomyces; species Streptomyces sp. RKAG337. The sequence goes on from NZ_JAJOZA010000001.1 coordinate 3,060,184, forward strand.
GGCGACGCCGCACCTCGACGGCAAGCACGTCGTCTTCGGCGAGGTCGCCGACCAGGCCAGCCAGGACCTGGTCACGAAGATCGAGGGCTACGGCTCCCGGAGCGGTAAGACCTCCGCGAAGGTCACCATCTCCGGTTCCGGAGTCGTCAGCGCCTGACCAGGCATGACGGACGCGCCGGGAGGGCGGGGAACCGCCTCCCGGCGCGCGTCGGCACCCACCTGCCAGGAGCCTCGCCTCAGGAGTTCGGGGCGACCTTGCTCAGGCCGTTGATGATGCGGTCCATCGCGTCGCCGCCGGTCGGGTCCGTGAGGTTGGCGAGCATCTTGAGGGTGAAGCGCATCAGGACCGGGTGGGTGAGACCGCGCTCGGTGATGACCTTCATGACCCGCGGGTTGCCGATGAGCTTCACGAAGGCGCGGCCCAGCGTGTAGTAACCGCCGTACGTCTCCTTGAGGATGCGCGGGTAGTTGTGCAGCGCCAGTTCGCGCTGGGCGGGGGTCTGGCGGGCGTGGGCCTGGACGATGACGTCGGCGGCGATCTGACCGGATTCCATCGCATAGGCGATGCCCTCGCCGTTGAACGGGTTGACGAGGCCGCCGGCGTCGCCGACGAGCAGCAGGCCCTTGGTGTAGTGCGGCTGGCGGTTGAAGGCCATCGGGAGGGCGGCGCCGCGGATGGGGCCGACCTGGTTCTCCTCGGTGTAGCCCCAGTCGGCGGGCATGGAGGCGCACCACGTCTTGAGGACCTCGCGCCAGTCCAGCTCCCGGAAGGCCTTCGACGAGTTGAGGATGCCGAGGCCGACGTTGCTCGTGCCGTCGCCCATGCCGAAGATCCAGCCGTAGCCGGGCAGCAGCCGGTCCTCGGTGCCGCGCTTGTCCCAGAGTTCCAGCCAGGATTCGAGGTAGTCGTCGTCGTGGCGGGGCGAGGTGAAGTACGTGCGGACCGCGACGCCCATCGGGCGGTCCTCGCGGCGGTGCAGGCCCATGTGCAGGGACAGCCGCGTCGAGTTGCCGTCGGCGGCCACGACCAGCGGGGCGTGGAAGGTGACCGGGGTCTTCTCCTCGCCGAGCTTGGCCTCGACGCCGATGATGTGGCCGGTGCGCTCGTCACGGATCGGGGCGCCGACGTTGCAGCGCTCGTGCAGCCGGGCGCCGGCCTTCTGGGCCTGGCGGGCGAGCAGCTCGTCGAAGTCCTCGCGCTTGCGGACGAGTCCGTAGTCCGGGTACGAGGCGAGGTCCGGCCAGTCGAGCTGGAGGCGGACGCCGCCGCCGATGATGCGCAGCCCCTTGTTGCGGAGCCAGCCGGCCTCTTCGGAGATGTCGATGCCCATGCCGACGAGCTGCTTGGTGGCGCGCGGGGTCAGCCCGTCGCCGCAGACCTTCTCGCGCGGGAACGCGGTCTTCTCCAGGAGGAGGACGTCGAGTCCCGCCTTGGCCAGGTAGTACGCGGTCGTCGAACCGGCGGGCCCGGCGCCGACGACGATCACATCGGCGCTGTTCTCGGACAGGGCGGTGTCGGTCACGGTGGGCTCTCCGGTCTCGGCGAGGGGTCTTGGCTCCTACCGAGTCTATGAGGCCGCCGCCCGGGTGCGGGCGGCGGCTCTCGGTGCGGGACGCTCCGAGCTCCCCGGGTTCCTCAGACTGCGCTGCTCGGGAGGCCGGCCGGGGAGTCCGACGGGCTGCCGAACGGATCGTCGGTCGGGGTCTCGGACGGGGTGTCGGAGGGGCTGTCGGAGGGGCTCGGCTCGTCGGACGTGCTGTCGGACGGGCTCGGCTCGTCGGACGTGCTGTCGGACGGGCTCGGCTCGCCGGACGTGCTGTCGTCGCCTGGGGACGGGGACTCGGCGCACAACTCCGTGCTGTCCCCGGAGGAGGCGGGCGCGGACGGGCAGGAGGACGGAGTCGCCGGCTTGTCGTCGTTCCGGTTGAACATGATCACGCCCGCGGTGGCCACGCCCCCGATCGCGAACGCGCCCAGCATGATCAGCCCGACCACGAGCAGCCGGTTGCGGGGCGCCCGGCCCGGCTTCCCGGCCGGGGCGTTGAGGTTCAGCAGCAGCTCGGGTTCCGTGAAACCGCCGGCCGACGGCGCGTCGTACGGCTGCCCGCCGTACGACGGCAGGTCCTGCGCCGGGAGGTCCTGCGCCGGCACGAACCCCGGCTGTGAGGGCTGCCCGTAGCCCGGCGGGTAGGCGGGCGGGTATCCGGGCGTGCCGCCCGGACCTCCCGCGCGCACCCGCAGGATGAACGTCACGGCGAGCACCCCGCCGAAGGCCCACAGCAGCCCGAAGAGCAGCGCTTCCGGAACGCTGGAGGCGGCCTCCACCGTCGCGGACCTGGTGCCCTCCGCGTAGGTGCCCTTCGTGCCGCCGATCGCGATGAGCAGGACGAAGAGCCCCGCGTAGAAGCCGGCCGCCAGCCACTGCTCGCGCCGGTCGGCGCAGCGGCGGACGGCCACCACGCCGAGGATCAGCGCGCAGACCACACCGGCGGCGAGGGCGCCGGGAACCGCCCAGCCGTGGCCGAACTGCCCCAGGTCGGAGAGGCCCAACCGCTCGTGTTCGTAGCCCGATCCCGACCGGGTCGCTTCGACCGGCACCCCCCAGGCCAGGCCCAGGGCCGAAAGCCCCCCGTTCACGATCAGCAACGAGATGCCCATCCAGGACCCGTTGTCCATCTCGTCGGAGTGATCGGCCAGGACGATCAGGACGATGAGCGCGCACCCGCCCACCCCGATGCCGAGCGCCAGGATCGCGGCCCGCAGGGCGCGGGTCGCGGCGGCCAGTCCCGGGCTGGTCGACAGGTGTCCGTCCAGCCGGTCGCGGCACAGCACGAACAGGCCCACCAGCAGGCTGAGCACGAAGGTCCACAGGAGCACGGTGAACGGGCCGGACGTGATGTCGATCCGGTCCCCGGACTCCCCGTCCGTCACCGTGATACTCGGCTGGGCGACGAGCGCCAGGACGAGGGCGGCGGCCGTGCACACCGCCGCCACCCGGATCGCCGCCTCGGCGCCGGTCTGGGTGCGGCGCAGGTGGCGCAGGGCCAGGACGAGGGCGAGGGCCCACAGGATGGTGACCACCAGCGGCACGAGCGACAGGGTGAAGGTGTCCTGGGTCGACGAGCGCAGGAAGGGGGCGGCGGTGCTGCCGTCGTAGTCGTCGGAGGACGAACCGCCGTCGCCCGGCGTGATCCTGGCGCCGAAGATGCCGCCGACGCCCTGGAGGACCATCGCGAGGTAGCCGCGCAGCCGGTCGCCGTAGCCGAGGTCGGCCTCGTCGGTCTGCCGGTTGGACTGCGTCGCCAGCAGTGCGGCCAACGCCAGCAGCACGGCGGTGGGCCACAGGCCCGCCTTGAGCGGTCCCGTCCAGTCGCCGGAGAAGGTGCGGCGCAGGAACAAGGCGATGGGCGAGGGCCCCTGCGGCACGGGGACGTACGCGGTAGGGACGTGCGCGGTAGGGGCGTACGCGGTCGGGGCGTACGGCGGTGGCGCGTAGGCGGGCGGGGCGTAGACGGGCGGCCCGGACGCGGGCGGACCGTAGGGCGGCCCGCCGTACGTGGGCGGTGCGGTCGGCGGGGCCGGCGGCCGGCCCGGAACTTGCGGCTGTCCCGGGACGGGCGGCGCCTGGCCGCTCACCGGCGGCTCCTGCCCCTCGGCCGGCGGCTCCTGCCCCTCGGCCGGCGGCCGCCCCGGTATCGGGGGCGCCCCCAGTTCACGGCCGCATCTCATGCAGAACCGTGCATCGTCCGACGACGCGTTGCCGCAGGCGGGGCAGAACGGCATGGGGCACTCCGGGTGTCGGGATCGTGTGTCGGGGAACGGCCGTCGGGGAACGGCCGTCCTCGTTCAGACCCCGGAGTTTATTGTCACCGACCTCACAACTGCCCGGTTATTGACCGATCTTCGCTGCCCGGTGCAGCGCGACGACACCGCCGGTGAGGTTGCGCCAGGCGACCTTGGCCCAGCCGGCCTCCTGCAGCCGGGAGGCGAGCGCCGCCTGGTCGGGCCAGGCGCGGATGGACTCGGCGAGATAGACGTACGCGTCCGGGTTGCTGCTCACCGCGGTCGCGACCGGCGGCAGGGCCCGCATCAGGTACTCGGTGTAGACGGTGCGGAACGGCTTGAACGTCGGACTGCTGAATTCGCAGATCACCACGCGGCCGCCCGGCTTGGTGACGCGCAGCATCTCGCGCAGCCCGGCGTCCGTGTCGTGGACGTTGCGGAGCGCGAAGGAGATGGTGACCGCGTCGAAGACTCCGTCGGCGAACGGCAGCCTGGTCGCGTCGCCCGCCGTGAGCGGCAGGGTCGGGTGGCGCTTCTTGCCCTCGCGCAGCATGCCGACGGAGAAGTCGCACGGGACGACCTGGGCGCCCGCCGCGACGAAGGGCAGCGAGGAGGTGCCGGTCCCGGCACCGAGGTCGAGGACGCGCTCGCCGGGCCGGACGTCGAGGGCCTGCGCGACGGCCTTGCGCCACAGCCGGGCCTGGCCGAGTGACAGCACGTCGTTCGTCAGGTCGTACTTGGCGGCTACGTCGTCGAACATCGCGGCGACTTCGTGCGGCTGCTTTTCCAGGGAGGCTCGGGTCACGGGCCCATTCTCCACCCCGCGCCCGCCACTCCGGCCCGGGGTCGCCGGCGGATCTCCCTTTTCCGGGACGGACCGGCCGACGATCAGCGGCGGAGCGCCTCCGCCGGCTGGATGCGCGACGCCCGCAGGGCCGGGTAGAGGCCGGCGAGCAGCCCCGTGAGCAGCCCGATCACCGGGGCGGCGGCGATCGTCGCCGGATGGACGACCGGCGTCCAGTCCCGTACGAGGGCGACGATCACGACCGTGAGGCCGCCGAGGCTGGTGCCCACCAGCCCGCCCAGCGCCCCCAGGGCGCCGGACTCGGCCAGGAACTGGGCGGTGATGTGCCGGCCCCGCGCGCCCAGGGCGCGGCGCAGCCCGATCTCGGCGGTGCGTTCCAGGACGGCGACCAGGGTGGTGTTGGCGATGCCGACGGCGCCGATGACCAGGCAGATCGCCGCGAGGAGGAGGAACAGCTGGTTGAGGTCGCCGGTGACGGTGCCGCGCAGCGTACGGGGGTCGGGCGGCGGGACGGCCTTCAGGTATTCGGGGTGGTCGGGGCGGAGCGCGGTGGGGGCCTCATGGGCGATCTGTCCGGCGGCGCCGACCCTGGTGGCGATCAGCATCCTGGCGTCGCCGCCCTTCGGCGGCCCCCAGACCCGCTCGGCGGTGGTGCGCGGCACGATCACCGACAGCAGGAAGTCCGCCTTGCGGCGGGTGTCGTCGATGATCCCGACCACGGTGAACGGCTGGTCGCCGATGAAGACCGCCGGATACGTCTCCAGGGTGGTGATGCCGAGGCGGGCGGCGATGCCCGCGCCGATCACGGCGACCGGCTGCGCGCTCCGCGACAGGTAGCCGTCGTAGAGCCGGCCCTGCGCGAGATGCGGGTCCGCCGCGAGGAGGGCGCCGGGTGACGCGGCGACGATGCCGATCTCCTCGCCGCCGGAGTCGGCGCCCACCGGCGAGGAGCGGACGGTGGAGCTGCCGGCCGGGTGCACCGTCCAGTACACGCCGGCGTGCTCCACGCCGCCGAGCCGGCCGACGCGTTCGTCGGCGTCGGCCGGGAAGGCGGGCCCGGCGAACGCGTTCTGCTGGACGCTGGTGTCCTCGACCGTCACCTCGGTCGCGGTGAGCAGGTCGAAGCGGGAGTCGATCTGCGAGGACGTGGTGGCCGTCAGCCCGAGGATCGCCACGAACGTGCCGACGCCGAGGACGGTGCCGAGCGCGGTGAGCGCGGAGCGGCCGGGGCGCTGCAGCATCCCGGCGAGCGACTCGGAGAACAGCTCGCGCAGCGGGAGGACGGACGGCTCGACGGGACGCCGCGTGCCCTTCCCGCCGGCCCCGCGCCACCGGAACCCCATGCCGGAGCGGAACCTCACACCGTGGCCCGTTCGGTCAGCACGCCGTCGCGGATCGAGACGGTGCGCGCGCCGCGGGCCGCGACCAGCGGGTCGTGGGTGATGACGACGATCGTCATGCCGTCGGCGTGCAACTCGTCGAGCAGGCCCAGGATCGCGCCCGCGGTGGCGGTGTCGAGGTTGCCGGTCGGCTCGTCGCAGAGCAGCAGCGACGGCCGGGAGACCAGGGCGCGCGCGATGGCCACCCGCTGCTGCTCGCCGCCGGACAGCCGGGTGGGCGCGGCGTCCAGCCGGTGGCCGAGACCCACCCTGGCCAGCGCCTCGCGGGCCCGCTCGTGGGACGCGGCGCGCGGCACGGCGCCGTACAGCAGGGCGAGCCGGACGTTCTCCACGGCGCTGCGGTACGGCAGGAGGTGGAAGGACTGGAAGACGAAGCCGATGCGCCGGCCGCGCAGCGCGGTGCGGTCGGCGTCCTTGAGCGCGCCGGTGTCGATGCCGTCGAGCAGGTAGCTGCCGGAGGTGGGCACGTCCAGCAGGCCCACGATGTTCAGGAAGGTGGACTTGCCGGAGCCGGAGGGGCCGACGACGGTCACGAACTCGCCCGCTCCCACCGTCAGATCGCAGGCGGTGAGCGCGGCGACCGGCGGCGGGCCGGGATAGGTGAGCGCCGCCTGCCGCAGTTCGATGACCGCGGGGGCCTCGACCGCGGGGACGTCAGCGACCACTGGACGCGTCCTTGGAGCCGGACGCGTCCTTGGAGCCGGAGGCGTCCTTGGAGCCGGACGCGTCCTTGGACGGGCTTCCGGGGGAGGTGTCCCTGACCCCGGTGACGACCCGGTCGCCTTCCGCGAGCACGCCGTTCCCCAGCGGGACGACCTCCACGAAACCGTCCCCGGTGGTGCCCGGCCTGACCTCCACCCGGCGCTGCGCGCCTCCCTTCGCGACGACCGTGACGACCGTGCGGCCGTCCGCGCCCGCCGAGATCGCGGTGACGGGGACGACGAGCGCGACCCCGTCGGTGGAGGCCGCCTCCACGGTCAAGCGGACGTCCTGACCCGCGAGTTGTGGATCCAGCGGCAGGTCGGGGCGGACCACCATCGGATATCCGCGCGGCCCGGAGGCCCCGTCCCGGTCCTGGCTCTGCCCCTGATCCTGTCCCTGGTCCTGGTCCTGCTGCTCCTCCGACGGCTGCCCCTGCGCCTGCCCGCCGTCGACGGACGTGGCGACCGAGGCCACCGTCGCCGCCGCGGTCACCCCGCTGACCTCCGACAGGATCTGAACCCGCTGCCCCGGCCGTACCAGGCCCTTCTGGTACTCCTGCAGCGTGCCCCGCACCACCAGCGCGCCGGCCGAGACGGTCATGACCGCGGCTCCCGACACCTTCGAGCCCACGTGCGCGGGTATGGAGTCGACCCGGGCCGGAAAGCCGTCCAGGTAGACCACTTCGGCGGCCGGCAGCATCGGCCCGTCGGTGGCGAGGACCGCGGCGAGGTCCGTCCGCGCGCTGCCGAGATCCTCCCGGGCCCGCTGCACGGCGCGTTTCGCGGCCTTGCTGGTGGCGGGCTTCCCAGCCGACGGATTGCCGGTCGACGGGTTTCCGGTCGCGGGGCCGCCGGTGCCGGGCTTTCCGGTCGGGGACAGGAACGGCTCGTTCGCCGCGTCCATCTCGTCCTGTGCGTCCTGCGCGTCCTGGAGGGCGCGTTCGGCCGCGGTCATCGCGTCCCGGGCCGCCTTCAGCGCCTCGCCGCCGTCCGCGTGGGCCGGCAGCGGGTCGTAGCCGATCGAGGCGTAGAACCCCGTCAGCGCCGCCTTCGTCCCGGGCCCGAAGGTCCCGGGCGGGTCGTCGCCCGCCCGGTGGCCCAGTTCGCCGAGCGAGCGCTGCAGTTGGGCGACGTCGTCACCGGTCGCACCCGGCTTCAGGTCCCGGTACACCGGCAGCGCGCCGCGCAGCGCGAACACCGGCCGCCCGGACACCTCCAGCAGCACCTTGCCGTCGGTCACCGTCGCGCGGGGGGCCACCAGCAGCTTCGTCACGACCGGGGTGGCGGCGCCCTCCCCCGCTGTGACGGAGGGCGAGACGTCCACCGACTGGCCGGCCCGCACCGTGCCGCGCAGGATCACCGAGTCCTTGAGGACCCGGCGCTCCACCGGCGCGGTCAGCAGGTCGGGAGCGGGCGCCGCACGCTCCGCGGCGGCCTGGGCGGGCGACTTGATGACCAGCGACGCCCCGGCGGCCGAGCCCGACAGCGCCAGCGCGCCCACCGCGACGGCGATCACCCAGATCCGGCGCCGTGCGAGGACCGGTGCGTCAGCCACCCTGGATCCCGTCGCCGCCGGACTTCGCCTGGCAGGTCTGCCAGATGGCGGCGGTGGACGGATCCTGCTTCAGGCGCTTCCCCAGCTCGGCCGGGTACTGGAACTCACCGGTCGCCGGGCTGGGGTCGGGATAGTCCGTGATCCCGTGCTCACGCATGCACTTCGTCTCCTGCCGCATCGCTTCCAGGAACGCCGCGGGGACCGGGTCGACCGTCGTGGTGTTGTTCTTGACCTGCTCGCTCCCGCCGGAGTTCCCGGGTGTCCCGGGCCCGGAGTCCACCGAACAGCCACCGGCGCCCAGCGCCGCGGCCAGCAGCGCGGGCAGCAGCAGCGGGATCGGGTGGCGGCGGGTGCAAGGGGTTCGGAACGGGGTACGGGACGGGGTCCGGTCTGCGCTGTGCACGATCGATCAGCGTAGCCGCGGTCGAACAGCCGCTCTACTGTCCCAAAGGACAGTAGATACAACGACATTCCCTCTGGTCGCATAGTGCGCCGCCGTCGCGGCTTCACGCACCACGCATCAGGGAGGAACGCCGCATGACGCACGTCGACCGCACCACTCTCCGCCGCACTCTCGCCACGACCCTGGCCCTGGCCGCGCTCGGCACCGCCTCGCTCGTCTGCGCGGGACCGGCCGACGCGCTGGGCAAGGACGGCAACCTGGAGCCGGGCGAACTGGGCCTGTACTACGCCCAGAACCGCACCAACCTGCTGTTCGACCTGTTCTACGCGGGTAACAACTTCGCCGGTGACCGGTACGCCGCCAACTTCAGCATCTCGCCCAACGACAACACCGAGTCGTACTGGAACCGCGACGCGCAGACGTGGAGCGTCTGGACGGACGCGTACCGCGCCGGGGTGCACGGGTGGATCCCGGCGTACACGTGGAGCAACGCCAGCACCAACTTCAAGAACAAGATCTCGTCCGCCAACCCCGGCTGATCCGCGGCCCCGCCGCTCCGTCCGCACCACGGGAGGGGGCGGCGGAGCCCGTGCGCCGACCCGCGCCGATCCGCGCCGCCCGCTCCCCCGCGTCCCCCGGAGTCCGCCGATGCCCTGCCGCCGTGCCGCCGCCCCCGCTGCCTGCCTCGCCCTGCTCGCCCTTCTCCTGACGGGCCTCACGGGCTGCGGATCCGCCTCCGGCGCGGGTTCCGCGGAGGCGAAGTCCGGTGCGCCGGGGGACCGGGCGGAGCCGGCGGTCGGCGCGACGCCCGCGCTCCTCGACAGCAACGGGCTGACGTTCCCGATGGACGACTACCTCGTCCCGGCGGAGCAGCGGCAGGAGTTGCAGAAGGCCCAGGACGTCCTCATCGACCAGTGCATGCGGCGCTACGGCTTCCGCTACACCGCACCGGAGCCGGCCGTCGGCACGGACGTCTACGGCGAGAACGGCCGCCGCTACGGCGTGTCCAGCCCGTCCCTGGCCGCCAGGTACGGCTACGGCGACCCGCCGCAGCAGGCGCCGGTCCGCGCCCCGCGCCCGGCCAGGGGGACCAATGAGTCCCTCGTCCTGGACGGCCCGCCGGATCTGGACCCCAAGTCCCTCCCCGCGAATCTGGAGGAGGCGGAGAAGGCCAGGACCTCCGACAAGAACACCGGGGTCGTCAACGGCGTCAAGATCCCCGTCGCGGGCTGCACGGGCGAATCGGGGCTCAGGCTCTACGCGCCCGACGCCGCCGCCGTCGACATCACCTTCCCGCAGAACCTCAACGCCGAGGCCAACGAGCGCTCCCGGCAGGACTCCCGGGTGGTGCGGGTGATCCGGGACTGGGCGGCGTGCATGGCCGGGCACGGCTACCGCGTCCCGTCGCCGCTGGGGGTGCCGGCGGCGCTGGGTCTGACCGATCTGTCGGGTGCGCGGGCGGTCACCACCGCCACCGCCGACGTCGCGTGCAAGCAGCAGGTGAACCTGGTGGGCGTCTGGTACGCCGTCGAGTCCGCCTACCAGAAGGCGCTGATCGAGAAGAACGCGGAAGTCCTCAAGAACTTCAAGGATCAGCAGCAGGCGAGGATGCGCCTGGCCGATTCGCTGTCCGGTTGAGTCGGGCTGATATAGCCTTCCGTTGCTCAAGTCCAGGCTTCCGGGGGGAATCCGTGCATCTGCTCTGCCCGGTGTGCGAGGTCTGCGGAACCGGACTACGCGACGATCCCCACCCCCACGGCAGCGCGGTCCTGGCGGGGCTGCGGCTGATCCCCGATCTGACGGGCCGTGAGCACGAGGTGCTGATGAGCCTGCGGGACGGCGCCTCGAACCGGGAGCTCGCCGAGGAACTCGGCATCACAGAACGTACGGTGAAACTGCACGTCGCGAGCCTGCGCTTCAAGCTCGGCGGCGTCTCACGGCTGCAACTCAGCCTGATCGCGCTGGTGCACCACGCCCGCGGCGGTCATGCCCGCCGGTGCACGAGCCGTCCGCCGACCACGGTGGCCACACAGGCGCCGCCGGCGTCGAACACCGCCAGGTCCGCCCGGCCGCCGGGAACGAGCGCGGGCGGCACGGATCCGGCGGGCACCCGCGTCAGACCGCCGCGGGCGGCGGCGGCCCGCAGGGCGGGATCCGTCAGATACCCGTCCACGACCGCCGTCGCCCCGAGCCGCAAGAGGGCGTGAATCCGCTCCCGCGGACTCGGCGCGTCCGGTACCGGTGCCGCGTGCACCAGCGCGGGGCCCAGGGCCCCGTGCCATTCCCGCACCCTCGCCTGCGGGAACCGCGCACGCAGCTCATCGGCCGTGCCGACCGCCGTGATCCGGTCGCCGGAGACCGCGACCGCCCGTCCGGTGCCACTGTCTCCGCTGTGGATCGTGAGCATTCAGTTGGCGGCGAGCAGCTTCAGCTCGGGGTGCGCCGTGCCGCCCTCGATCGCCGTCGACGACAGGTGGGAGACGGCGTGGTCGTTGACCGGGTCGTTCGCCGGGTCGTCGTGCACGACGAGGTGCTCGTAGGTGGTCGCGCGCTGGGCGGGCACCCGGCCGGCCGAGCGGATCAGCTGGATGATCTCCATCCGGTTCGAGCGGTGCTTGGCGCCGGCCGAGGAGACCACGTTCTCCTCCAGCATGATCGAGCCGAGGTCGTCCGCCCCGTAGTGCAGTGAGAGCTGGCCGACCTCCTTGCCCACGGTGAGCCAGGAGCCCTGGATGTGGGCGACGTTGTCGAGGAAGAGCCGGGCGACCGCGATCAGCCGCAGGTACTCGAAGATCGTGGCCTGCGTCTGTCCCTTCAGCTTGTTGTTCTCCGGCTGGTAGGTGTACGGGATGAAGGCGCGGAAGCCGCCCGTACGGTCCTGTACGTCACGGATCATGCGCAGGTGCTCGATGCGCTCGGCGTTGGTCTCGCCGGTGCCCATCAGCATGGTGGACGTCGACTCGACGCCCAGGTTGTGCGCGATCTCCATGATCTCCAGCCAGCGCTCGCCCGACTCCTTGAGCGGCGCGATGGCGGTACGCGGCCGGGCCGGCAGCAGCTCGGCGCCCGCGCCCGCGAAGGAGTCGAGACCCGCGGCGTGGATCCGCCGGATCGCTTCCTCGGCCGTCACCCCGGAGATGCGGGACATGTGCTCGATCTCGGACGCGCCCAGCGAGTGGATGACCAGCTGCGGGTACGCCTTCTTGATCGCGGCGAAGTGCTCCTCGTAGTACTCGACGCCGTAGTCCGGGTGGTGGCCGCCCTGGAACATGATCTGGGTGCCGCCCAGCTCGACGGTCTCCGCGCAGCGGCGCAGGATGTCCGCGATGTCGCGCGTCCAGACCTTGTCGCTCTGCGGCGCGGCGTAGAACGCGCAGAACTTGCACGCGGTGACGCACGAGTTCGTGTAGTTGATGTTCCGCTCGATGATGTACGTCGCGATGTGCTCGGTACCCGCGTACCGGAGGCGGCGCGCGGCGTCGGCGGCCGACCCGAGGGCGTGCAGCGGGGCGGAGCGATACAGGTCCAGCGCCTCCTCCGGGGTGATGCGGCCGCCGGCGGCGGCGCGATCGAGGACGGCTGCGTAATCGCTCACCGGTGCTGTCCCTTCCGAAGGGGTACAAGACGGACCAGCTCAGCGTACGCCAGACCCCGGACAGGCCCCTGGCCGGGCCGCCGGGTGTCCGGAGCGTCACATGCTTGTCACGGGGTGCCCTGCGCCCCTGACATCGCCCTCACGGGCCGGATAATCTGCAGTCTCAAGACAAATGCTCGGTGACGACGGCTTGTGGTGCGGGACGGGGTTGGATATGGCGGGGGCCGGATCGACGAGGGGACTGCGTCCGCGCAGGCTCAGCGAAGAGACACTCGCCGCGGCGCCGGCACCGGGCCGCGGGACGGTCCTGAGACAGCGCGCGGGCTCCGCCGCCACCACCCTCTGGGCGACGATGCGCCCCACCCGCAACCGCAGCACCGGCTATCTCGCGATCGGCGCGGTCGGCGCCCTCATCGCCACCTCCGTCGCGGTCGGCGTCGGCGCCGCGGGCTCGATCCCGCAGCTCGCGGACATCGGCGCCTGGCTGGGCAGCAGCGGCTCCGGCGAGGCCGCGCACGCCAACGGTCTGACGGGTGACGTGGACGGCAAGGTCAAGCTGCCGGGCATGAACGGCCACTCCGTGACGATCGCGCAGGACGGCAGGACCGTCCTGGTGCTGGACCGGAAGACCGGCAAGGTCGTCCGGATCGACCCCTCGCAGCTCACCGCCGAGCAGTCGACGAACTACGGCACCAGCGGACTGCAGCTCGTCTCCGGCGGCACGTACGCGTATGTGGTGGACGCCGCGAAGGGCACGGTCCAGCGGATCGACCCGGCGCTGACCACCCCGACCGGGGACAAGGTCCAGCTGGGCCCTGGGCTCGGCACCGCGGCCGTCGACTCGCAGGGCACGCTCTGGGTTCCGCAGCCCGCCAAGGGCACCGTCGTCCCGTTCGTGAACGGGGCGAAGAGCGCCGAGGTCAAGGTCGCCGCCCCGGACCACGACCTGGTCCTGACCCTGGCGCAGGGCCGGCCGGTGGTGACCGACCGGACGGACGCCGTCACCAAGGTACTGACCGTCGCCGGTACCCAGCAGACCTTCAACCTGCAGGGCGGGATCAACGACTCCGCCCCGGTGAAGATCCTGGTGCCCGCCACGACCGACAGCCCGATGGTGCCGATCCTCGCCTCCGACAGCGGCGCGCTGGCGCTCGTCGACGTCACCAGCGGCCAGTCCATCAACGCGAAGGTCCCGATCCAGGGGCACGCGCTGGGCGCGCCGCAGGTGCTGGGCAAGAAGGTGTACATCCCGGACGGGACCACCGGCAGCCTGCTCGTCTACGACACCGCGACCTCGGCGTTCCAGGACTCGGTGAACGTGACGAGGAAGCCGGGCAACCTGGAACTCTTCGTCCGCAACGGCCTGCTGTGGGTCAACGACCAGAACAACAGCTCCGCCGCCGTCATCAACGCGGGCGGCGACGTCCACACCATCGGCAAGTACACGGACAAGGTGCCGACGGCCCGGAAGAAGAACGACAAGCCCGTCGAGGACAACGTGCCGTCCTCCCGGCCGACCCATCAGGCGCAGCAGCCGACCCGCCCGGGCAAGGGCCAGGGCGGCGACACCCGGCCGCCCACGCACGCGCCGGCCACCACGCCGCCGCCGACCCAGGCGCCGCCGGCCACCCCGACGAAGAACTGCGCCATCAACTGGGAGGCGGGCTGCCCGGAACCGCAGACCCCCGGCACCCCGCAGGCCCAGTCAGGCGACGGTTCCATCACCCTGACGTTCCAGCCGGCCTCCGGACTCACCCCCAAGCGCTATCTGCTCAAGGGGGTGGGCAGCGGCCAGACGGCGACGCCGTCCGAGGTCGGCCCGAACGGGCCCTTCACGTTCCAGGTCGACGGCGGCGCCTGCGGTACGGAGTTCAGCTACACGGTCGTCGCGGAGTACGCGGGCGGCGCGGCGAGCAAGGAGTCGAAGTCCTCGGCCCCGGTCCGCCCCTGTGTCGCCCCCGGCGCCCCGCAGAGCCTCAAGATCAGCAACAACGGCGGCGGGCACGGCGCGAAGGTCAGCTGGAAGGCGCCCTCGGGCGGGTCCGGTGTCACGTACAAGGTGACCTGGCCGGGCGGCAGCGAGTCGACGCAGAGCACCAGCCGGTCCGTCACCGGCCTGGAGAACAGCAAGCAGTACGACGTCTCGGTGAGCACCAGCAACGCGGCGGGCTCGGGCGCGTCCACGAGCGGCACGATCGACCTGACGCCGCCGGACGTGACGATGAACATCACGCACAACAGCAACGACCCGGACCCGCTGGCGATCCGCTCCGAGGCGAGTACCAAGTCAGGCACCCGGGTGACGCAGTTCCCGCCGAACTACACGGGCGCCGTCACCGTCCACTGCCGGACGACCGGCAGCTCGGAGACCCAACCGTACGACCACGTCACCAGCGATGTCTGGGGCAAGATCACCTACGGCAGCAAGAGCGGCTACGTCGCCGACATCTACCTGGACTCACGCTTCAACTCCGCCGTCTGGGAATGCCAGTGACCCCTCCCCCCTCCGACAACCGAAGTGCGAGCACGTCATGAGCGTTCCCCCGCAGTACCAGCAGAACGACGCCGTCGCGCTCTTCGCCCAGTGCTTCCACGCGCTCGGGGACAACATCGAGCGGGTCGTCAAGGGCAAGCGCGACACCGTCGAGCTGGCGCTGACCTGCCTGTTCGCGGAGGGGCACCTGCTCATCGAGGACGTGCCGGGGACGGGCAAGACGACGCTGGCGCGCTGCCTCGCCGCGTCGATCGAGGCGAACTTCGCCCGGGTGCAGTTCACCCCGGACCTGCTGCCGTCCGACATCACCGGCGTGACGATCTACCGGCAGAACACCGGGACGTTCGACTTCCTGCCCGGCCCGGTCTTCGCGAACATCGTGCTCGGTGACGAGATCAACCGCGCCTCGCCCAAGACGCAGTCGGCGATGCTGGAGGTCATGGAGGAGCGCCGGGTCACCGCCGACGGCAAGACCCACCCGGTGCCGCGCCCCTTCATGGTGCTCGCCACCCAGAACTCCGTGGACATGGGCGGCACCTACGCGCTGCCCGAGGCGCAGCTCGACCGCTTCCTGATGCGCGTCACGGTCGGCTACCCGGACCACGCCTCGGAGGTCGCGGTGCTCACCGGCTCCGCCGCCAACACCTCGCCCGACTCCCTCTCGACGATCGCCACCTCGCACCACATCGCGGAGTTCATCCAGGTCGCGACGCAGGTGCAGGTCGCCGAGCAGCTCTACGACTACATCGTGCGGGTCGTCGCGGCGACCCGCACCCTGCCCGACGTCCGGCTGGGCGCGTCCCCGCGCGGATCCGTCGCGCTGCTGCGCGCCATCCGGGTGCGGGCCGCCTCCCAGTCGCGCGGCTACGCGCTGCCCGAGGACGTCAAGGCGCTCGCCGTGCACGTCCTCGCGCACCGGCTGATCCTGACCCCGGAGGCCGAGTTGAGCGGCCGTACCGGCGCGGACGTCATCGCCGAGGTCCTGGCGACGGTGCCGGTGCCACAGGCGGCCGGCGGGGCACGGATCTGATGCCCGAGGCGACCGCCACCCGCCGTTCGGGCGCCGGCCCGCTGTCCGCCACCGGCTGGGGCACGCTGCTGGCCGGTGCCGCCCTGCTGGGCGCCGGTTACGGGTACGGGTACGGAGAGGCCGCGGCGCTCGGGCTGACCTGCCTGGCCGCGGTCGTCACGGCCGTGGTCTGGACGGTGCCGAAGCCGCAACTGGCCGCGGAACGCCGGATCGCGCCGCGCAAGGTCGGCCGGGGCGACCGGGCGGACGGCATCGTCACGCTCACCAACACCGGCACCCGCACCCGGCGCGGGCTGCGCGCCACCGACATGTGCGGCGACCAGCAGCTCACCATGGACGTGCCGGTGCTGCGCGCGGGCGGCTCGCAGGAGCTGCACTACGCGCTGCCGACCGCGCGGCGGGGCAGGATCACCGTCGGCCCGCTGCGGCTGGAGCGCACCGACCCGCTCGGTCTCGCCCGCCGGATCCGTTCCTACGGCTCGGCCGACACCCTCGTCGTCCGGCCGCGCATCTGTCTGCTGCCGGTGCTGCCGTCCGGCAAGGCGCACCATGTCGAGGGCCCGACCTCGGACACCGCCGACGTCGGGTCGCTGACCTTCCACGCGCTGCGCGAGTACGTGCTCGGCGACGATCTGCGCCGGGTGCACTGGCGGTCCACCGCCCGCACCGGCACGCTCATGGTGCGGCAGATGGTCGACGTGTCGCTGCCGCACACCACGCTGGTGCTGGACACCCGGCCCGGCGCGTACGTCTCGGACGACGACTTCGAGCTGGCCGTCGACGCGGCCGCGTCCATCGCGTACGCCGCCGCCCGCTCCAACTTCCCGGTGCACGTGCTCAGCGAGGCGGGCCCGATCCTGCACACCGACGGTTCCGGCAACGACGCCGACGCGCTCCTCGACCGGCTCGCGCTCATCGGCCGCTCCGACCGGACGTCGGCCGCGTCGGCCTTCGACGGGCTGGAGCACCACCGGGGCGGCGGTTCGCTGGTCGTCGTCACCGGCACCGGCGACACCGACGGACTGACGGCGCTCGGCCGGGTCAGACGGCGCTTCGACCGGGTGACGATGCTGCGCACCGGCCAGGACAGGGCCGCGCCCGACGCGCAGGGCGTGTCCAGCGCCACCGTCGACGTACCGCAACTGCACATCGCGTCCCTGGACGCCCTGCTGGCCGGCTGGCGCTGGGAGGCCGTGCGTTGAGCGCCACCACGCGTCCCGCACGCACCGCGCCGCTGCCGCCGCAGGGCGGCGGCCCGAACTGGGACTGGGCCGCGCCCGCGCCCACCGGGCCGAGCGCCGAACGTCCGAAGACCCCGGTCACGACCCGCGGCGACGGCCTCGGGCGCGCCCGCCGCCTGTGGTCGCTGCTGCCGGTCGCCGCGCTGCTCGCCGCCTCCGGCCTCGGCTGGCACCGGGTGTTCAGCACCCGCGACCTGCTGCCGGTGCTCGCGGTGTCCGTCCTCGCACCGATCGCCCTGTCCGCGCTGCTGTCGGGCGCCCTGTCCCGCAAGGGCCGCACCGGTCCGCTCTGGCCGTCCGTCGTGCTGACGGTCGCCGCCTGGACCGGCACGGTCTGGCTGACGATGTTCCGGGACGGCGGACCGCGCGCCATCTGGCCCGCGCTGCTCGACGCCCCGCACGCCGTCCTGACCACCATCCTTCCCGTCCCCGGCGAAGCGCGGCTGCTGGTCCTGCCGCACGCGGTGCTGTGGCTCGCCGCGTTCGCCTCCGCCGAACTGGCACTGCGCACCCGCACCCCGCTGCTCCCGGCACTGCCCGCGGTGCTCGCCTTCGGCTTCCCGCTGGTGCTCGGCGTGGACGGCCCGGGGTCCAACTACCCGGTGGTCGCCGCGCTGGCCGCACTCACCGCGCTGCTGGCACTGATCCGGTCGCGGGTGAGCCCGTCCGTCCGCGGGCTGGCGCTCGGGCTGCCGGTGGTTGTCGGCCTCACCCTCATCGCATCACAGGCCGGGACCGGCCTGCCGGGGATGGGCGCCGCGTACGACCCGCGGGACGCGATCACCCCGCCCACCGTCCGTCCGGAGTCCATCAGCCCGCTGGACCAGGTCGCGGCGCTGATGCGCAGCGGCGACGCCAAGGTCTTCACCGTCCGCACCGCCGCCGAGACCAACTACCGGCTGGCGGTGCTGGACGCGTACAACGGCACCACCTGGTCCAGCACCGCCGAGCTGGCGCGCACCGGCGGCCGGGTCCCCGCGGAACACGGCGTCGATCCGGGCAAGCGGCAGGAAGTCACCCAGCGCTTCACCGTCCAGTCGCTGCCCGGCATCTGGCTGCCGGCCGCCGACCGGCCCTCGGCCGTGACGCTGCCGGACCACACGGAACTGTCGGTGGACCCGGCCGCCGGTGTGCTGGCCACCGACCGGACGGCGCCCAGCGGCTTCAGCTACACGGCCGTGTCCCAACTGCCGGTCTACGACGTCCAGCGGCTGCAGTACGCGCCGGCCGCCGACGACCCGGCGCTCGTCGAACTCCCGCGCACGGACGCGGCCGACCAGCCGATCCCGTCCGTCGCGTCCTTCACGAAGATCGCCGCGAAGGCCACCGAAGGCAGCTCGTTCCCGTACGAGCAGGCCGTGAAGCTCGCCGACTGGCTGCGCGCGTCCTACCAGTTCGACCCGCGGGCCATCCCCGGTCACACCTACCGCGGTCTGGAGTTCTTCCTCACCGACGGCAAGCGCGGCACCTCCGAGCAGTTCGCCGCCTCGTTCGCGGTGCTCGCCCGCACCCTGGGGCTGCCCTCCCGGGTGGTGGTCGGCTTCCGGCCCGGCACGAAGACCGGCGCCGACACCTGGCAGGTGACGGGCAAGGACGTACTGGCCTGGCCCGAGGTGGAGTTCAAGGGCATCGGCTGGGTCCCCTTCTACCCGACCCCGGGCACCACGTCGAAGGACGGCAGTTCGGTCGCCCCGGCCGGCCAGACCAAGGACCGCAAGACGGTCGACCAGCAGATCACCGACCAGCCGCGGCCGTCCGCACCGCCCAAGGCCGCCGGCACCCCGCGGCCGGCGGCCGCACCGGCCGCCGGCACCCCCTGGTGGATCTACGCTCCGGCAGGCGTCCTGCTGCTCGTCCTCGGCTATCTGCTCTACGCGGCCTGGCTGCCCTGGCGGCGGCGGGCCAGGCGGCGCGGCGCGGCCGATGTACGGCAGCGGGTGCTCGGCGCCTGGCAGCAGATCGTCGACCGGCTCACCGAGATCGGGCTGCCCGCCACCGGGGCGCACACCGCGGAGGAGGTCGCCGCGTTCGGGGCGACCCGGGTGGGCGGCGCCGCCGGCGAGCATCTCCCCGATCTCGCCCGCCTGGTGAACGAGGTCGGCTACGCCGGCCGCACCCCCGACCCGGCGTCGGCCGACGCCGCCTGGGCCCACTGCGACGCCATCGAACGCGTCGTGCTCCGCACCATCCCCAGACGCGACCGGATCGGCCGCGCGCTGCGGCTCCGGAGGGGTTGACCGCCTCCGGCCAGCGGGCCGCGGAGGGCGCATGCGCCGACCCGGCGGGCTGCGGGAGGCGGTAGGTTGTCGTGAGACGCGTGAGGCACGGGAGGACAACGGTGGACCGGACGCCGGGAAGGCGCGGGCAGGGCGCGACGGAGAACCCGGAGGGTGACAAGGGTTCCGTCGCCGTACCCCAGCAGACGTCGGCGGAGGGATACCGCCTCCCGCCGGGCTACAAGCTGCTCCGGCAGGCCGGCACCGGCCGCCACAGTTCCGTTCTGCTGTGCGCCGAGGAGGCGACCGGCGCCGAGGTGGCCGTCAAACTGCTCGCCGTCACGGTCGACGACGAGAGCACCCGGCTCGCCGCGCACTCCGAACTCCTGTCGGCGGGCGCCGCCGCCCGGCACCCCTGCTCGGTGACCGTCGAGGACGCCGGCTTCACCGCCGACCACCGCCCGTACCTGGTGGAGCAGTTCTGCCGTGGCGGGAACGCGCAGGCGAAGCTCGCCAACTCCGGGCCGTTCCCCGTCGACGAGACGATCGTCATCGGCACCCGGCTGGCGCTGGCGCTGCACTCCGCGCACCGCCGCGGGGTGCTGCACCTGGACGTCCGCCCGGCGAACATCCTCTTCGACGAGAACGGTGACGCGCTGCTCGCGGACCACGGTCTCGCGCGCGTCCTGCAGCGCTCCGCGCCGCAACTGGGCGCGGTCTTCGACCCGATGTTCGTGCCGCGCGAGCTGTTCGGCTGGGAGAAGCCGGGCCCGGCGGCCGATGTGTACTCCCTCGGCGCGACGCTGTACGCGCTGCTCAACGGCGAACCGGCGTACGCGGACGCGGGCCGCACCTCGTGGTCCGCGCTCTACGCGGAGGTGCTGCGCGGCGAACTGCCGTACCCCGCCCACCGCCACGACATACCGGACCCGCTGCTGATCCTGGTCCGCAGGATGATGTCGGCGAACCCGGAAGGGCGCCCGCCGCTGACGGAGGTGCACCGCTCCCTGCGGTCGCTGCTGTCGCCGTCGGCCGCGACGAAGGTGCCCGCGCTGGAGCCGGAACCGGCGATGGAGTCGCCGCTGCCGGGCTGGGACCCGGCGGACGATCTGACGCCGGAGGAGCAGGCGGCCGTCGAACAGGCGGGCGCGCGGGCGCAGGACGAGGCCAAGCGGCAGTCGCGCAAGCGGCTGATCGCGGCGACCACGGCGCTGGTGGTGTTCGCCGCGGCGGCGACCACGGCCACCCTGGTGCTGCGCGACCGCAGCTCGAAGCCCCAGCCGAAAGCTTCCTCCAGCGCTTCCACGGCTCCCGGCCCGACGTCGAGCGCCGCCCCGGTGCAGGTGCCTGCGGACAAGCTGCCGGGTCTGATGCCGCAGAACGTGCAGGCCGTGAAGGCCAACGGAAATGTGCAGATCACGTGGAAGCCTCCGACGCAGGCCGCGCAGGTCGCCGGCTATGTCGTGCGGGCCGTGGTGCCGGGTGGCGGCGAGCCGCTGCAGAAGACGCCGAACGGCAATGAGCCCGCGGTGGTGTTCACGGCCGGGTCGGTCACGGCCGATACGTGCTACACCGTCAATGCGGTGATCTCGGTGGACGGGAAGTTCCAGTTCGCGCCGTCCAAGGAGCTGTGCAAGACGGCCGGCTGAGTACCGTTCGGCCTGCGGCGACCTGCGACCACTTGATCTTCTACTTGATCTTCTTCAGGTCGCCGCTGGGGTGGCCGGCCGCCGCGTCGTTGGTGGTGTAGGTCAACGTCAGGGCGTCCTTGAGGGTCAGCCGTTCCGCCGTGGCGCCCGGCGAACAGCCGCTCGTCGCGCCCGGATCACCGGCCGTCGAGTCGAAGACCAGCACCCTGGTGGTCGCGGACACCAGCTTCCACGTGCCTCCGCAGTGCAGGACTCCCAGCAGGTCCACGGTGCTCTCGGCGACGATCTCGCCGACCCGTCCCGCCTTGACGGTGACCGTCAGGACCCCGTTGGGAACGCCGTTGGTGGACACGGTGCCGCCCTGCCACGTGCCGATGAACACGGCGGGCACGGACCCGGTGGCCGCGCCGGTGTCCGTGGCCGGGGTGCCGGTGGACGGGGTGCCGCTGCCCGGCCCGCCGCCGGCGGTGCCGCCCGGCTGGTCCTCCGGCCGCAGCAGGACCACCACGGTCGCGGCGACGGCGGCGACCAGCAGCACGGCCACCGCGGCCAGCAGCCGGCGGCGCCCGCGGCGGACGGGAGGCTGCTCCGGCGCGGAGCGCGCACCCGGGTTCGGGGCGCCCGGTACCGCGTCGCGCGGCCCCGGCGTCTCCATGCCGAAGGAGTGCGAGGTCGCGGGCGGCGGCCCGAACGAGCCGTAGGCCGACCCGAGGTGCGCCCCCGCGGGCGTCACCTCGGAGCGCGTCGACAGCGGAGCCGCCTCCAAGTCCAGCAGTTCGACCATATGACGGCCGAGCTGCGCCATCAGCGGCCGGGAGAGCCAGCCCTGGCGCACCAGCGCGGCGGCCCCATCGGGCGACAGCCGGGCCGCGAGCTGCGCGGGAGTGGGACGGACGGCCGGGGCCTTGGCGAGGCAGGACTCCACCACGTCGCGCAACTCGGGTGGCACACCGTCGAGTTCCGGTTCCTCGTGGGCGACCTTGTAGAGCAGCGAGGCGGCGCTGTCGCCGCTGAACGGGCCGTGTCCGGTCGCCGCGAAGGCGAGCACGGCGCCGAGCGCGAAGACGTCGGAGGCCGCGCCGAGCGGCCGGGCGAGCACCTGCTCGGGCGACATGTAGCCCGGTGAGCCGACGACCACTCCGCTGCCGGTGACGGACGCGCCGGAGGCGTCCATGGCGCGCGCGACACCGAAGTCGATGAGCACAGGGCCGTCCAGCGAGAGCATCACGTTGGACGGTTTGATGTCCCGGTGCAGCAGGCCGAGCCGGTGCACCGCGTCGAGCGCCTCGGCGAGCCCGGCACCCAGCGTCCGCACCCCGCTCGGCGGCAGCGGCCCGAACTCGGTGACGGCGTCGGCGAGGGTGGGTCCCGCGATGTAGCCGGTGGCGATCCACGGCACCGGCGACTCGGTGTCCGCGTCGAGCACCGGAGCGCTCCAGGCCGCGCCCACCAGCCGGGCGGCGTCCACCTCACGGCGGAAGCGGGTGCGGAACTCGGTGTCCTCGGCGAGCTCGGAACGGACCACCTTCACCGCGACCGTGCGCCCGCCGGGGCTGCGGCCGAGATAGACCCGGCCCATCCCACCCGCTCCGAGCCGTCCGAGCAGACGGTACGGGCCGATCGACGACGGATCTGTCGTAGCCAACGGCTGCATCAGAGCCTCCTCTGAGCGGAGTGTGCCCCCGGGCGGCGCCCGTGACGCACGATGCGCCGCAGCGGTGATCCGCTGCGGCGCATCCGTTGCCGCTCGATCAGTGGCCGAGGCCCTTGGCGAGCTCCTCGTCCGCGGACTGGAACGCGTGCGCGGCGCTCTCGAGGAACTTGCCCATGCCCTCAAGGCCCTCGATGGTCTTGGTCGCACCGGTGTTGAACTCGGTGTACGACTGGTCGAACTGCTTCGAGGAACGGTCGGTCACATAGCCGCCGTTCACCAGGCCCTGAACAAACTTGTGCAGCGTGTTCAGCTTCTCGGTGATCTCGGCCTGGCCCGTCTTGAGCTTGCTGGCCGCGTCACGCATGTCCTGGTATGTAACGTTCACATTAGACATAGAGGAATACCTTCCATTGGCCTTGCCGCAGGGCCGACCCCCGTGGCCTTCGAGTCGCAGATTGATGTGATGGTCTGCGGAAGCCTCAGCTTACGGGTGAGGACGGCGCGGGTGCAGCCTGCGGTTCCCGGTAGCGGAACGTCGAGGTCACAGCGTCGAACACGTCGAAGAACGAGTCCGCGAGATCGAGGATCGGACTGCTGCAGGCGACCAGCGCGACCCGGTCCCCGCCGCCCGGCAGCGGGATGAATGTCTGCATCAGCACCGTGCGTACGGTTCTGCTGTCGCCGGGGATCTCGATGTCCTCGATCCCGTACGTACGGGCGGCGGCTCCGGTCTCCGGGATCTCCACCGTCGTCACCTTCCGCCACGCGTCCCCCTCCCGCCGGGCCGGCTTCTCCCGCAGCCCCGCGACGATCGACGCGGGATCCGTGGCCAGCAGTTGGCCCTCGGGCGTCCGGGCGCCGACCAGCGACACGGTGACGGACGCGGTCAGCGGCATCCCGCCGAAGTTCTGCGCCATGCAGCCGATGTACACCGCCCCGCTGTCGTACGCCTCACGCGCCGCCCTGCGCAGGAACTTGGCGAGCACGTCACGGTGCTCCCCGATCGCCGGGTTCTCCTGCACCCGCTGCGCCATCAGCTTGCGGATGCTCTCGTCCCGGCTGGCCGGGTGCAGGTCGAACTCCCACCATGTCATCGGCACGGTGAGCGAGAAGCCCTCCCGCTCGACCGGCATCACCCGCGGAGTTGCACTCACTACTTGTCGCCCTCACCCTTTGCCGCTTTCGCCAGGTCGTCGGCGAGTTGCTTGTCGGCCTTCCGGATCTCGCGCACCGCGGTGTTGGCCATCTTGGCCAGCCCCTCCAGGTGCCCGTCGATCTCCTTCCGGCCGTCCTTCCAGTTGTGCTCGAAGCTGTCCAGCGCGTCGGCGACCTTCCCGGAGCCGAGCTTCGCCTCGTAGGACTCGAAGAGCTTGCGCGTGCCGTTCATCGTGGTCCGTACGGCATCGAGGTTGGAGGCAAAATCCTCCAAACCGCCGAGATCAACCTTCAATCGGTCAGGACTACCCATACTTCCCCCGTCGGTTCTGCCGCCGCCCGCCGCTCACGGCTTCCGCGTCCAATGCCCGCCAATTCTCTCACTCTTGACCCACCGAGCGTCAGGACACCTTCTGCCATGGGCCCGGTTCCGGCCCATGCGGCCGGTGCGTTGTCGGGGACCTGTTGCATGATGGTCAACAGCAAATACCAGTAGTGCTCAGTGGTGCAGGGGGACGGCAGTGGAACTCCAGCTCAGCGTGATCGACCCGGTCCGTGACGACCGTGCGGACATGCTGGTCGACGCCGACCCCGCGGCGCCCGTCGGCGCGCTCGCGGCGGAGATCGGCCGGCTGCTCGGACGTCCGGACGACGGACAGGGCCCGCCCACCCTGCACATCAACGGCTTCCAGATCGACCCCGAGCTGAGCCTGGACGCCTCACCGGTGCGCGACGGCGCGGTGGTCAGCGTCGCCGCGCCGGACGCCTGCCCGGCGCCCGACGCCCAGGGGACGGTGGAAGTCCGGATCGTGGGCGGCCCCGACGCGGGCGGCGTGCACCGGCTCGGTCCCGGCGTCGCCGTCGTCGGCAGCGGGCCCGACGCGTGGATCCGGCTCAACGACCCGGCGCTGCCGCACTCCGCGGTGGAGGTGGACGTCGCGGTCGACGGGACGGTCACCGTCCACCCGTCCTTCGGCAGCTCCGCCACCATCGACGGCAAGCCGCTCACCGACGCGAGCCCCTGGCGGCCGCGCAGCGTCGTCGCCGCCGGACAGACCCTGCTGGAACTGAGCCTGCCGAGCTTCCCCGACACCGCGCTGAAGCCCTCGGAGGACGGCACCGGTCTCGACTACAACCGGCCGCCGCGCATCACCCCGCCGCCGCGGCCGACCAAATTCCAGCTGCCGAGCAAGCCCAAGCAGTCCGAGAACCGCCCCATGCCCTGGCTGATGGCGGTCGTGCCGCTGTTCGGCGCGGTGATCATGGCGATGATGATGCACCAGCCGCGCTTCCTCTTCATGGCGGTGCTCAGCCCGATCGCCATGGTCGGCAACTACATGAACGACAAGAAGCACGGCAAGAAGTCGTTCCGCCAGACCAACGCCGACTACGAGACGCACAAGGAATCGATCGAGCGGCAGGCCCGCAAGGCCATGGCCGCCGACACCGCCGCCCGCCGCACCCAGGCGCCGGACCCGGCCGAGGTGCTGGTCGCCGCGACCGGACCGAGCCAGCGGCTGTGGGAGCGGCGGCGCTCCGACCCGGACTACGGGATGCTGCGCGTCGGCACCGGCACCCTCCCCACCGAGGTCCAGGTCGCGGACCCGGCCCAGGAGGAGCACAAGCGCAACGAGGCCCGGAAGCTGTCCGACGTTCCGGTGACCGTCCCCATGCAGCAGCACGGCGTGCTCGGCGTCGCCGGCCGCGGTGAACTGCCGCGCGCCATCGGCCGCTGGCTGGTGGCCCAGGCCGCCGCCCTGCACTCCCCCGCCGACCTGCAGATCTGCGTACTCACCGACCCCAGCGGCCGCCAGGGCTGGGAGTGGGTGCGCTGGCTGCCGCACGCCAGGGCCCGCGAGGGACAGTCCGCGCTGGCCCTGATCGGCACCGACGCCGACAGTGTCGCCCGCCGGATCAGCGAGCTGCTCGCCCAGGTCACCTCCCGCCAGGACGCGGCCCGCGAGGCCGGCTCCCAGCCCAACCAGGCCTGGGGCGGCCCCACGATCCTCGTCGTCCTCGACGGCTCCCGGCGGCTGCGCGCGCTGCCCGGCCTCACCCAGGTGCTGCGCGACGGCCCCCGCGTCGGCATCCACCTCATCTGCCTCGACGCCGACCGCCGGCTGCTCCCCGAGGAGTGCCGCGCGCTCGTCGAGGAGGACTACTACGGGCTGCTGCAGGTCTCGATGGCCGGCATCGAGCCGGTCTCCGAGGTGCGGCCCGACTGTGTGACCGCCGCGTGGGGCGAGCAGATGGCCCGGGCGATGGCCCCGATCCGCGACGTCAGCGGTGACGAGGGATCGGCCCTGCCGGACTCCTGCCGGCTGCTCGACGTGATCGAGATGGAGCCGCCCACCGTCGGCGGGATCGCCGCCCGCTGGAGCATGGGCGGCCGCTCCACCCAGGCCGTCGTCGGCTCGTCCTTCGACGGCGCGTTCGCCATCGACCTGGTCCGCGACGGGCCGCACGGCCTGGTCGCCGGCACCACCGGTTCCGGAAAGTCCGAGCTGCTGCAGACCATCGTCGCGTCGCTGGCGGTCGCCAACCGGCCGGACGCGATGACGTTCGTCCTCGTCGACTACAAGGGCGGCGCGGCCTTCAAGGACTGCGTGAAGCTGCCGCACACCGTCGGCATGGTCACCGACCTCGACACGCACCTGGTCGAGCGCGCCCTGGAGTCGCTCGGCGCCGAACTGCGCCGCCGCGAGCACACCCTCGCGGCAGCCGGCGCCAAGGACCTCGAGGACTACATCATCGCGATGCGCACCAACCCGGGGCTCGCGGCGATGCCCCGACTGCTCATCGTCATCGACGAGTTCGCGTCCATGGCCCGTGAGCTGCCGGACTTCGTCACCGGCCTGGTCAACATCGCCCAGCGAGGCCGTTCGCTCGGCATCCACCTCATCCTCGCCACCCAGCGACCCTCGGGTGTGGTCTCCCCCGAGATCCGCGCCAACACCAACCTCCGCATCGCGCTCCGCGTCACCGACGCCAGCGAATCGTCCGACGTCATCGACGCCCCGGACGCCGGATACATCGCCAAGTCCACCCCGGGCCGGGCGTATGTGCGGCTCGGCGCGTCGTCGCTGCTGCCGTTCCAGTCCGGACGCGTCGGCGGCCGGCGGCCCGGCCAGGTCGCCACGAAGGCGCCCGCGCCGTGGACCGTGCAGATCGGCTGGGACGGCCTCGGCCGCCCGGTCCCGGAACGGCCGGCCGGCCCCCGCACCAACGACGACGACCTGCTGACCGACCTCGCCGTCCTCGTCGAGGCCATCCAGGGCGCCAACGAGCAGCTGGGGCTGCCGCCGCAGCACAGCCCGTGGCTGCCCGCGCTCACCGAACGCATGGTCATCGACGAGCTGGAGACCCCGGTCAACGTCTCCCGCGACGGCCTGCTGCCGGCCCCGTACGCGGTCGACGACCTGCCGAGCGAGCAGGCGCGGCGCACCGCCTCCATCGATCTGACGACCTTCGGTCACCTGATGATCGCGGGCGCCCCGCGCATGGGCCGCTCGCAGACGCTGCGCACCATCGCCGGCTCGCTGGCCCGCTCCAACTCCTGCGCCGATGTGCACCTGTACGCGCTGGACTGCGGGAACGGCGCGCTCCTGGCGCTGTCCGCGCTGCCGCACTGCGGCGCCGTGGTCCGCTCCAACGAGGCGGACCGCGCGGTCCGGCTGATCGGCAAGCTCGCCGCCGAGGTGCAGCGCCGGATGGCGCTGCTCGGCGAGGGCGGCTTCACCGACATCAACGAGCAGCGGACCGGCGTCGCCGAGGCGGACCGGCTGCCGCACATCGTGCTGCTGCTGGACCGCTGGGAGGGCTTCACCCCCTCGCTCGGCGATCTGAACAACGGCTCGCTGACCGACACGATCTTCCAGCTGATGCGCGAGGGCGCGTCCGTCGGCATCCACGTGATCATGACGGGCGACCGGTCGCTGCTGCTCGGCCGGATCTCCACCCTCACCGAGAACAAGATCGCGCTGCAGCTCAGCGACTCGGGCGACCTGTCCCTCATCGGCCTCAACCCGCGCAAGATCCCCGCGAAGATCCCGCCGGGCCGGGCGTTCCGCGCCCAGGGCGCCACCGAGACCCATGTGGCGCTGCTCACCGAGGACCCCAGCGGCCAGGCCCAGTCCGCGGCCCTGCACGCCATCGGCGCCGCGGCCAAGGACCGGGACAGCGCCGTACCGCGGTCCCGGCGGCCGTTCCGGGTCGATGTGCTGCCCGCCCGAATCTCCTTCGAGGAGGCGTGGGAGATGCGCGACCCGCAGGAGATGCAGGCCATGCGCGGCGGCGGCCGGCTCTGGTCGATGGCGGCCATCGGCGGCGACCAGCTGACCGTGCTGGGCCCGAACCTCGCCGAGGGCACGCCCGCCTTCGTCATCGCGGGCCCCGCCCGCTCCGGGCGCAGCACCGCGCTGCTGACGATGACGCGCTCGTTCCTCACCGCCGGCACCCAGATCATCCTGGCCACCCCGCGCCGCCAGTCGCCGCTGCGCCGTCTCAAGCACGCCCCGGGCGTCGTGGGCTTCTTCGGCACCGACGAGATCACCACGGCCGAGCTCCAGGAGGCGCTGGCCCGCTTCAGCGGCCCCGGAGTGATCATCGTGGACGATGCGGAGCTGCTGCGTAACTGCGAGGCGGGGGACGTCTTCCAGTCCGTGGTCCGCAACGCGACCAGCAAGGACATCGGCCTGGTCATCGCGGGCGACGCGGACGACATCTGCGGCGGCTTCAACGGCTGGCAGGTCGAGATGAAGAAGGCCCGCCGCGGCCTTCTCCTGTCCCCGCAGAACATGTCGGACGGCGACCTGGTCGGCGTCCGGCTGCAGCGCGGCTCCATCGGCCAGGCCATCCAGCCCGGCCGCGGCCTGCTGCACCTGGGCGACGGCGAGGTCCGTACCGTCCAGGTCCCGCTGACCTCGCTGTAACAGCGGTCGCGCGGGGAGCACCGGTCACTCCGGGCGGCAGCGGTCACTCCGGAACGACAGCGGTCGCTCCGGTCCCGGGGGGCGCGTGGTCAGAGCAGTTCGACGCGCGCCTCCGCGGGAAAGCCGACGCGCCGGGCGAACTCGGCGATGCCGGTGAGCTGCCCGGCGCCGAGGGAGAAGTCGAGCGTCGTGAAGTACCGGCTCAGCAGCTCGGAGTCGAAGGACTCCCAGCGGGCGGCCTGCTCGGCGACCTTGTCGACCTCTTCCAGCGAGAGGTCACGGGAGGCGAGGAACGCGCGGTGCACCTCGCGGACCGCCTCCGGCTCGCGCTCGAAGTAGTCGCGGCGGGTGGCCCAGACGGCGAAGACGAACGGCAGCCCCGTCCAGTCCTTCCACATCTGGCCCAGGTCGTGCACCTGCAGGCCGAGCCGGGGCGCGTCGTGCAGGGAGGCCCGCAGGGCCGCGTCACCGATGAGCACGGCGGCCTGCGCCTCCCGCATCATCAGCGACAGGTCGGGCGGGCAGCTGTAGTAGTCGGGGCGCACCCCGTACCGCTCGGTGAGCAGCAGCTCGGCGAGGCGCACGGAGGTCCGGCTCGTGGAGCCGAGGGCGACCCGCTGACCGTCGAGCTGGTCGAGCGGCAGCTGGCTCACGATGACGCAGGACATGACGGGGCCGTCGCAGCCGACGGCGATGTCCGGGAGCGCCACCAGTTCGTCGGCGTGCCGCAGGTACTCCATGAGCGTGACGGGAGCGACGTCCAGGTCCCCGCGCACCAGCTGGGCGCTGAGTTTCTCCGGGGTGTCCTTGGTGAGTTCCAGGTCGAGGAGGGCTCCTGTCCTGGCAAGCCCCCAGTACAGGGGCACGCAGTTCAGGAACTGGATGTGGCCGACCCTGGGACGGGTCCGGCCGCTTTCGGCGTCAGGTGCAGATTTGTCCACATCAGGAGGCTAGTCCTGGTCCTTGCGGATCTTGTGGGCGGGCGGCGGAACAGCCCCTGGACGGGCCTCGAAAGGCCGATCTTGAGACCCTTCCCCACCCCTGAACCTGCGTGCTACTCTCCTCGCAAGTTGCAGTTTGGTTTCCCTTGCAGTACAGAGCCTGCGGAGCATGTGACCCCGTAGGCTTTTGTAGTTTTCAGACTTCGCAGTTGCAGGTTCTGGAGCAGGGCAACCCTTTGGGCCCAAGGAGGGCTTTATGGCTACCGGAACCGTGAAGTGGTTCAACGCTGAAAAGGGCTTCGGCTTTATCGCCCAGGACGGCGGGGGCCCCGACGTCTTCGTTCACTACTCCGCGATCAACGCCGCTGGGTTCCGCTCCCTCGAGGAGAACCAGCAGGTCAACTTCGACGTCACCCAGGGCCCGAAGGGCCCCCAGGCGGAGAACGTAACCCCGGCCTGATCGACGGGATCGCCTCACAGCATTGCCAAGGAGCCCCGCACCGGTTGTGCGGGGCTCCTGCCTTTCCCGCCGCTACCGCGGGCCCGGCACGGGTTCCGGAGTTTCCCGGCCTTCTCCGCTTTCATCGCGTTCGACGCGTTCCGTACTTTCCCCGTGTTCCGGGTGTTCCGGGTGTTCCACGTGTTCCGGGCGTTCGGCCAGCTCCGCGTAGAGCGCGTCGATCCGGTCCCGGTACCGCTCCGCGACGACCGAGCGGCGGAGCTTCAGCGTCGGTGTGAGCTCTCCCGCCTCCACCGACAGGTCCTCGTCGAGGATCACGAACGCCCGGATCCGGGCCGGCCGGGCGACCTGCTCGTTGGCCGCGTCCACGATCTCCTGCACCAGGGCGTGCACCGCCGGGTGCCGGGTCGGGCGGGCGCCCAGGATCTTCTGGGTGCGCGAGGCCCAGCCGATGATCTCGTCCGGGTCCAGGGTGAGCACCGCGACCGGGTACGGGCGGCGGTCGCCGATCATCACCGCCCGCGAGACGTAGCGGGACTGCTGGATGGCGAACTCGATCTGGGTCGGGGTGAGGTTCTTGCCGGCCGAGGTGATGACGATGTCCTTCTTGCGGCCGGTGATCTTCAGATAGCCGTCGGCGTCGAACGCGCCGAGGTCCCCGGTGTGCAGCCAGCCGTCGGAGTCCAGTGCCTCGGACGTCGCGTCCGGGTCGCCGTGGTAGCCGGGGAAGACGTTGGCGCCCCGGGCGAGCACCTCCCCGTCGTCCGCGATCCGCACCTCGCAGCCGTCGATGGGCCGGCCGACGGTGCCGTGCCGGAAGTCGGTGGCGTGGTTGACGGCGATGATGCCGCCGGACTCCGTCATGCCGTACCCCTCCAGGACGGCCAGCCCGCAGGCCCGCAGGAAGTCCATGGTCTGCGGGGCGATGGGCGCGGCTCCGGTGGTCGCCCAGCGCAGCCGGCCGCCGAAGACGGCGCGGACCAGGCTGAAGAGCGCGGCGTCCGCCGCGTCGTAGGCCTCGCGCAGCTCCGCCGGCAGCTCCTCGCCCCGGTCCCGCAGCTCGGCCGCCCGCACACCGAGCGCGACGGCCGCCTCGAACCGTTCCCTGCCGCCCTCCTGCGACTCCGCGAGCGACAGCACCTGGGAGTGCACCTTCTCGAACAGCCGCGGTACGGACGGCAGATGGGTGGGCCTGACCTCGGCGAGCTCGGCGACGATGCTCTCGATCCGCCCGCCGAAGAAGCACAGCGCCCCGCCGACCAGCAGCGTCGTGAACTGGATCAGCTGGGCCAGCATGTGGGCGAGGGGCAGATACAGATACGTGGTGTCGCCGGGGAGGCCGCCCTCGATGTGCGGCACGGTGGCGTCCTGCACGGCGCCGAAGTTGCCGTGGGTGAGCCGGCAGCCCTTGGGCATCCCGGTGGTGCCGGAGGTGTAGACGATGGACGCCAGGTCCTCGGGCTTGCGCGCCCCGGCACGGGCCAGCAGCTCGGCGAGCAGGTCGTCGTCCAGCGGGGCGGCCGTCCCGGCCGAACCCTCCGCCGCCGTGCCTTCAGCCGCGGTGCCTTCCGACGTGGCGCCTTCCGCCGCGGTGCCTCCAGCCGCCATGTCCGCCGATGTGTGGCCTTCCGCCGCGGTGCCCGCCGCCAGCCCGTCGAGCGCGCTGAGCACCAGGACCCGCCGGAGCTGCGGAAGCCGGTCCCGCAGCCGCTCCACCTTGGCGGCCTGCCGGTCGTCCTCGCAGAGGATCACGGAGGTACCGGAGTCGCTCAGCACCCAGGCGACCTCCTCGTCCCCGGCCGTCGGATAGACCGGCACGATGACGGCGCCCGCCGCCAGCGCGGCGAGGTGCGCGTACGTCCACTCCGGCCGGGTCTCGGACAGGATCGCCAGCCGGTCACCGGGCTCGACGCCGAGCGCGACGAGCCCGCAGCCGGCCCGCCGTACGGTGTCGCGCAGTTCCGTGTAGGTGATGTCGCGCCAGCCGCCGCCGGCGCGGAAGCGCAGTGCGGGACTGTCGCCGTGCCGTTCCGCCACCCATTCCGCTGTCAACGCCAGCGTTCCTGGCCGATCGGTCTGCGGTGCCATGGTGCCCATCGCGCGCCTCCCTTGGTCGTGTAGCCATGACGCTATGAAGCACGAGGCCCCACGAAGATGACACGAACCGTCACACGGGTTGACCCTGCCGCTCAGCGGGAGCACCGTTGAGTGTCATGGGCACGCATACGATCACGGTGCACCGGGTCAGAGCGGCGTTACGCGGTGCCCAGCGGCTCGGCATCGACACCGCCCCGCTGCTCCAACGAGCCCAGATCGCCCCCCTGTTGCTCGGCGACGACCGGGCCCGGGTGACCGACGCCCAGTTCACCTGCCTCGTCAAGGAACTGCACCGGGCCACGAACGACGAGTTCCTCGGCCTCGGTCCCGCGCCCAGCCCGCGCGGCACCTTCGCCATGATGTGCTGCACGGCGCTGGGCGGCCGTGACCTGGGCGCCGCGCTGGACCGGGCGGTGCGGTTCTACGGGCTGTTCCCGAGCGGCCCCGCCCTCGCCGTCCGCGCGTCGGGCGCCGTCGCGCGCTTCACCGTGCGCGGCGAGCTCACCGACGATCCGGACCACTTCCTCTCCGAGTGCCTGGTCGTCATCTGGCACCGGCTTTCCAGCTGGCTCGTCGGAAGCCGCATCCCGCTGCTGTCCGCCGAGTTCGCCTATCCGGCGCCGCCGCACCGGGCCGAGTACGACCTGCTCTTCGGCTGCCCGGTCCGCTTCGGCGCGGAGCACACCGGCGCCTCCTTCGACGCGCACTGGCTCGACGCCCCGCTCATCCAGGACGAGTCGGCGCTCGGTGAACTGCTGCGCCGGGCCCCCGCCGACCTGCTCAGCCGGCGCGACTACGGCACCACCGTCACCGAACAGATCCGCCGCACCATGGCCCGCGCCCTGATCACCCGCACCCGGCTGCCGGAGGCCCCGGAGATCGCGGCGCGGCTCGCGGTCAGCCCCGCGACGCTGCGCCGCCGGCTGACGGCGGAGGGCACGTCCTTCCAGCGGCTCAAGGACTCGGTCCGCAGGGACGCGGCCATCGCCGGGCTCAGTGAGGGGCACGAGCCGATCGCCCAACTCGCGGCGCGGCTCGGATTCTCCGAGGACACCGCCTTCCACCGGGCGTTCCGCCGCTGGACCGGGACCACCCCCGGCGCATACCGCCATGCGGCCCTCGGGCTGCATCCCTCGGAGTGAAGCCCCCGCACCGGGTCCCCGGCATCGAGCCTCCGGAGTGAACCCCTTGGAGTGAATGCGGTTCCGGGTCAGCAAAGGTGAGCGGCGTGGTCAACGCCGGGGCTACCCGCAAGTCACTACGGTCCCTGTACCCCACACCTTCCACCGTATTGATGGGAGAGCCGCAGTGCAGAGCACCGTACGACGCATCCGGCACACCGTCCTGGCGGCCCTGGCCGCCCTGGCACTGACGACCGCACTGACCGCCGCCGCGGCCCCGGCCGAGGCCTCGGCTCCGGCCGCCGCCGCGTCCGCCACGTCCGCCGGGCAGCCCGGCGACATCGTCAGCGCCCAGCCGAGCCGCTTCATGCCCAACCCCCTCGTACTCACCAGCACCAGGGCCTGGAAGATCCGCTACCGGTCCACCACCGCCACCGGCGCACCGAACGTCGTCTCCGGAACCGTCCTGGTCCCCAACGACGGCAGGACCGGACAGCGCCCCCTCGTCACGTACGCCGTCGGCACCGTCGGTCTCGCCGACAGCTGCGCGCCCTCCCGCGGCTTCCCCACCGGGACCACCGCCGAGGGCAGCCTCATCTGGCAGGCGCTGCTGCGCGGCTGGGCCGTCGCCGTCACGGACTACGAGGGGCTCGGCACCCCCGGCACCCACACGTACACCGTCGGCCGGGCCGAGGGGCAGGCCGTGCTCGACGCGGCCCGCGCCGCCGAACGGCTGCCCGGCACCGGCCTGAACGCCGACACGCCCGTCGGCATCATGGGCTACTCGCAGGGCGGCCAGGCCTCCAGCTGGGCCGCCGAGATCCATGACTCCTACGCACCCGACCTGAACGTCAGGGGCACCGCCACCGGCGGCGTCCCCGCCGACCTCCTCAAGGTCGCCGACTTCAACAACGGAGGCGTCGGCGCGGGCCTGATCCTCGCCGCGGCCGTCGGCCACGACGCCGCGTACCCGGCGCTCGACCTCGCCAAGTACCTGAACGACAAGGGCCGTTCGGTGGTGAACATCGTCAAGACGCAGTGCGTCGCCATAGACGCCATCGCCGGTCTCTTCCAGCGCATCGACCAGGTCACCGTCAGCAACCCGCTCTACCAGGCCGACTGGCAGAGCGCGCTGCGCGCCGACACCCTGGGCACCCACGCGCCCGACGCCCCGGTCTACCTCTACCACGGCGTCATCGACGAGCTGATCCCCTACACCGTGGGGCAGCAGCTGCGCACCGACTGGTGCGCGAAGGGCGTCGACGTCCAGTGGCAGTCCATGCCGCTCGGCCACATCACCGGAGCCATCGCCGGATCCCCCTTCGCCATGGCCTGGCTCGCCGACCGCTTCGCCGGCCACCCGACAGCAGGCAACTGCTGACCGGGGTCGTTCAGCACATGGCGCCGGCCGGACTGGGGAACCGGTCCGGCCGGCGTCGGCGTATCACCGCGGCTACCACCACAAACGTCACCGCGACCGTCACCGCGGCCGTCACCGCTTGCGGTAGAGGTCCTCGATCTCCTTCGTGAAGTCCCTCACAACCGCCGCCCGCCTGAGCTTCATCGACGGCGTCAGATGCCCCGAATCCTCCGTGAACTCCACCGGCAGCACCCGGAAGCGCCGTATCGACTCGGCCCGTGACACCGAGTCGTTCGCGTCGTCGACGGCGTGCTGGATCTCCGCGAGGAGCTCCGGGTCCTCGGCGAGCTGCGCCGGGCGGACGCCGTCGCGGTGGTGCATCCGGCGCCAGTGGCTGAGGCCGTCGGGTTCGAGGGTGATGAGCGCGGCCACGTAGGGGCGGTTGTCGCCGACGACCATGCACTGGCCCACGAGGGGATGCGCCCGGAGCCGGTCCTCCAGCGGAGCCGGGGCGACGTTCTTGCCGCCCGCGGTGATGATGATCTCCTTCTTGCGGCCGGTGATCGTCAGATAGCCCTCGGCGTCGAGTTCCCCGATGTCACCGGTGGCGAACCAGCCGCCGTTCACCGGGTGATACGCCCCGACCCGGCCGTTCCAGTAGCCGCCGAACACCATGCCGCCGCTGAGCAGCACCTCGCCGTCGTCGGCGATCCGGACGGCGGCACCCGGCAGCGGCCAGCCGACGGTACCGAGCCGGGGCCGCAGCGGCGGGGTGACGGTGGCGGCGGCCGTGGTCTCCGTCAGCCCGTAGCCCTCGAAGACCACGACGCCCGCGCCCGCGTAGAACGCGGCGAGGCGGCGGCCGAGCGGTGAGCCGCCGCAGATCGCGTAGCGGACCTTGCCGCCGAGGGCGGCGCGGATGCGCCGGTAGACGAGCGGGTCGTAGAGCGCGTGGGCGGCCCGCAGTCCGAGCGAGGGCCCGCGCCCGGTGCCGGACTGCTGTGCCTCCAGGGCCTCGCCGTACCGCCGCGCGATCGTGGCGGCCCGGTCGAAGGAGGCGGCCCTGCCCATGGACTCGGCGGTGGCGCGGCCGGTGTTGTAGACCTTCTCCAGCACGTACGGGATCGCGAGCAGGAACGTCGGCCGGAAGCCCGCGAGGTCGGCCAACAGGTCATCGGTGGCGATGCTGGGCGCGTGGCCGAGCTTGACCCGGGCCCGCAGACAGCCGACGGCGACCATCCGGCCGAAGACGTGCGACAGGGGCAGGAAGAGCAGCGTCGAGGCGGGCTCCTCGCTCACCGACTTGAAGACGGGGTGCAGCAGTTCGATGGAGTTGTCGACCTCGGCGAAGAAGTTGCCGTGCGTGAGGATGCAGCCCTTGGGGCGTCCGGTGGTGCCCGACGTGTAGATGAGCGTGGCGACGCTGTCGGGTCCGAGGCCGCCGCGCCGCCCCTCGATGAGGATGTCCGGCAGCTCCCGCCCCTCGGAGATCAGCTGGGAGATGCCGCCCGCGTCCAGCTGCCACAGATGCCGCAGCCCGGTCAGTTCGCGGCGCCGCCCGCTGACGAGCCGGGTCTGTTCGACGCTCTCCACCGCGCAGGCCACCGCCCCGGAGTCCGCGAGGATCCACGCGGCCTGCGAGGCGGAGGACGTCGGGTAGATGGGCACGGTGATCAGGCCCGCGGCCCAGGCCGCGAAGTCCAGCAGCGTCCACTCGTAGGTCGTCCGCGACATGATCGCGAGCCGGTCACCCGGGCGCAGCCCGGAGGCGATCAGCCCCTTCGCCACCGCGACCACCTCGTCGCGGAACGCCGCGGCCGTGATGTCGCGCCAGGCCCCGCGCTCGTCCTTGCGGCTGAGGACGGCCTCCCGCGGAGCCTCCGCCGCGTTGCGGAACGGGATGTCCGCGAGGCTTCCGGCGCTCTCGGGCGGTACGAGAGCCGGCACGGAGGCCTGCCGGACCGAACCGCCCGATACGACGAGATCCGGTTCCACGGCGACGAGTTGGGACGGCATCGGGCTCTTACGGGACATCAGGGGCTCTCCTGGTTCGCGGAATCGTACGGCGGCTCGCGCTACGCGGATCGGCGGCGTTCAGGGCGGCATCGGGCGGGGACGAGAGCGGACGGGGGTTCGGTGCGGACGGGGGTTCGGTGCGGACGGGGCCGGGGTGGGCGGGGCCGGGGTGGCTCGGACGGGGTGGCTCGGACGGATCAGGTGGTGCCGGTCACGGGCGTTCGAGCACGGCCGTGACCCCCTGGCCGCCCGCCGCGCAGATGGAGACCAGCCCGCGCCCCGGGCCGCCGCGCTCGGCGAGCAGCGTGGCGAGGGTCGCGACGATGCGGGCGCCGGTCGCCGCGAAGGGGTGCCCGGTGGCGAGCGACGAGCCGGCCACGTTCAACCGCTCCCGGTCCACCGTGCCCAACGGGCCTTCCAGGCCCAGCCGTCCGGTGCAGAAGTCCTTGTCCTCCCAGGCGGCGAGGGTGGCCAGCACCTGCGAGGCGAACGCCTCGTGGATCTCGTAGAGGTCGAAGTCGCCGAGGGCGAGGCCGGCCCGTTCCAGCATGCGTGGCACGGCGTACGCGGGCGCCATGAGCAGCCCTTCCTCCTCGCCCATGGGGTTTCCGACGAAGTCGACGGCGGCCGTCTCGTACGCCGTGAGGAAGGCGAGCGGCTCCAGCCCGTGACCGTCAGCCCATTCCTCGCTCGCCAGCAGGACGACGGCCGCGCCGTCCGTGAGTGGTGTCGAGTTGCCGGCCGTCATGGTGGCGCCGCCCTCCCCGACGCCGAAGACCGGCCGCAGCCGTGCGAGCCGCTCGGCCGTGGAGTCCGGGCGCAGGTTCTGGTCGCGGTCCAGGCCCCGGAAGGGCGTCACCAGGGCGTCGAACAGGCCGCGTTCGTACGCCGCGGCGAGCCGCTGGTGGCTGGCGGCGGCCAGGACGTCCTGCGCCTCGCGCGCGATGCCCCACCGCTTGGCGGTGTGCGCGGCGTGCTCGCCCATCGACAGTCCGGTGCGCGGCTCGGCGTTGCGCGGGACCTCCGGTACGAGATGACGTGGCCGGATGCGCGCCAGCGCCCTGGCGCGCGCACCCGTGGACTTCGCGCGGCGCGCCTCCAGCAGGATCCGCCGCAACTGGTCGTTGACGCCGAGCGGCGCGTCGCTCGCGGTGTCGGCGCCGCCCGCGATGCCGCAGTCGAGCTGGCCGAGCGCGATCTTGTTCGCGACGGCGATGATCGCCTGCAACCCGGTGCCGCACGCCTGTTGGATGTCGTAGGCGGGGGTGGCGGGGTCGAGCGTGCTGCCGAGCAGGGTCTCGCGGGCGAGGTTGAAGTCACGGCTGTGCTTGAGGACGGCCCCGGCGACGAACTCCCCCACGCGCTCACCGGCCAGCCCGGTTCTCTCCACCAGTCCGGCCAGCGCCGCGCCCAGCATGTCCTGGTTGGACGCGGTGGCGTACGGGCCGTCGGAGCGGGCGAACGGTATGCGGTTGCCCGCCACCACCGCGACCCGGCGCGGACTGTCCCTGCGATCACTCATCGGCTGGCTCTCCCCTTTGCTGGGCGCTGACTCACCAGTAGCCTTACCGGCGGTAAACTTACTCCAGAGTAAGGAGAAGGCCAATGGCCGATCGCTATCTCCGTTTCACGGGTACGGCCCCCGGCCGCTTCCTCTCCGGCCGCCTCGGCCTCCCCCAGCCCACCGCGCTGCGCCGCTGGTCCCCGGAACACCCCGACCTGGTCGGACCGGTCCTGCGCCTGACGGCCGGCGCCCCGCGACCGGACGACGCGACCGGTACGGAGCCGGTGCCCGGCGCACCCGACGCGCCTGCGGCCGCCGCCCCTGCCGCTGTCGTTCTGGACGCCACCGGCGTCTGCGAACCGGCCGCGCTGCACGACGCGTACGCGGCACTGCACCCCGTCGTCCGCTCGCTCGCGCCCTGCGGTCGGGTGGTCGTTCTCGGCGCCGTCCCGGACCCGGCCGACCCCCACCAGGCCGCCGCCCAGCAGGCACTCGAAGGCTTCGTCCGCTCCCTCGGGAAGGAGATCGGCCGCGGCCGTACCGTCCAGCTGCTGCGCCTGGCGCCCGGCGCGGCCGCCGAGTCGACGCTGTGCTTCCTCCTCTCCCCCAAGTCCGCGTACGTGAGCGGCCAGGTCATCGAGATCGGCCCGGCCGCCCCGGTCGTTCCGGCCGTTTCCACTGCTGCCTCCGGCACGCGGATCGCCCTGGTCACCGGCGCCGCGCGCGGCATCGGCGAGTCCGTCGCCGCCACGCTCGCCCGCGACGGCCACCATGTCGTCTGCCTCGACGTCCCGCAGGCCGAAGAGGCCCTGGCCGACGTCGCACGGCGGCTGGGCGGCACCGCCCTCGCCCTGGACATCACCGCGCCGGACGCCGGGGAACGCATCGCCGCCGCACTCCCCGACGGCCTGGACGTGCTGGTCCACAACGCCGGGATCACCCGCGACCGGAAGCTCGCCAACATGGCTGCCGACCGCTGGGACTCCGTCCTCGACGTCAACCTCGGCAGCGTCGTCCGCACCACCGACCACCTGCTGAAGTCCGGCACGTTGAACGACGGCGGCCGGATCGTCGCCACCGCCTCGATCAGCGGCGTCGCGGGCAACGCCGGCCAGACCAACTACGCCGCCTCGAAGGCCGGCGTCATCGGCTTCGTCCGCGCGCTCGCGACGGATCCGCGCACGACCGGGCACGGCATCACCGTGAACGCCGTCGCGCCCGGCTTCATCGAGACGAAGATGACCGCCGCGGTCCCGCTGTTCATCCGCGAGGCCGGCCGCCGGATGAACTCCCTCGGCCAGGGCGGACTTCCGGTCGACGTCGCCGAGACCATCGCCTGGTTCGCGGACCCCGGATCGGGCGGCGTCACGGGGCAGGTCGTGCGCGTCTGCGGCCAGAGCCTGCTGGGCGCGTGACCCGCACGTTCTCCCTCTCCAGCCACCCCGATCCACCCGCATCGAAGGGACGACCCGACGTGCCCACCCGTACCCTCGCCGCGCCACCGCGGCTGCCCCTGGTCCTGGCCCGGGGCGCGCTCGGCTCGCGCCGCAAGCGCGGGCGGCCGCGCGACAGCGCGGCGCCCACCGACCGGCTGGTCCTGCCCGCCGTACGCATCGACCCGGGCCGGCTCGCCGCGTACGCACGGGTCTGCGGCTTCACCCAGGACGGGCGTGACGCGGCGCCTGACGCGGTACCGCCGACCGGCGCCGTACCGCTGACCTACCCGCACATCCTCGGATTCCCGCTGGCCGCACAGCTGATGGCCGACCGTGCGTTCCCGTTGCCGCTGCTCGGCCTGGTGCACACGTCGATCGAGATCACCCAGGTGCGCGCCCTGCGCGCGACCGACCGTCCCGAGCTGACCGTCCACACCTCGGCCCTCCGCCCGCACCACCGCGGCACCGAGGCCGTCCTCGTGACCGAGGCCCGCCTCGACGGCGAACTCGTGTGGTCCGACCGCAGTACGTACCTCGCCCGGCACGGCGGCGCCACCGGCCCGCGCCCCGACGAGGCGCCGGAGCGCGCGGGGTCCGCGCTGCCCGCCGTCGCCACCTGGCGGCTCACCGCGGACCTGGGCCGCCGCCATGCGCGGGTTTCCGGCGACTACAACCCGATCCACCTCTACCCCTGGACCG
This sequence comes from Streptomyces sp. RKAG337, assembly GCF_023701715.1. Taxonomy (NCBI): domain Bacteria; kingdom Bacillati; phylum Actinomycetota; class Actinomycetes; order Kitasatosporales; family Streptomycetaceae; genus Streptomyces; species Streptomyces sp. RKAG337. The sequence continues at coordinate 3,100,431 of NZ_JAJOZA010000001.1, forward strand.
CCAAGCCCCTCGGCTTCCCCCGCGCCATCGCCCACGGCATGTGGACCGTGGCCCGCTGCGCCGCCGAGACGGTCCCCCTGAACGCCGGCCGGATCACCCTGCGGGCCGTGTTCCGAGCACCGGTGCTGCTCCCCGGCACGGTGACCTACGCGGCCGGGACCGCGGCCGAGAGCACTCCTGGGACCACTCCCGGGACCACTCCCGGGACGGGATCCCGCTTCGAGCTGCGCGGCGACGGCCGCGTCCACCTCACGGGCGAGGTGGTTCCCAGCGCCGGCCGTTCATGAGGTTGTCCAGGCCGGCCCAGGCGAAGTTCATCAGCGTCGCCGCGGTGTCCTTCCCCGACTGGCCGGGCTGCTCGCAGCCCCAGCCCGCCAGCGACTCCGCCGCGCCCACCAGGGCGTGCGCCAGCGCCGTGACCTCCCGCTCGGCGAGCTCGCCGTCGCAGTCGGCCTCCCGGGCCGCGGCCGCGATCAGCTCCCTGACGAACTCGGCGATCTCGGCGCGCATCTTCGCGACCTCGTCCGCGAACGGCTCCCCCTGGGTCCGCGCCTGCTGATACAGCACGGTCCACCCGTCGGGGCGTTCCGTCGTATGCGTGAAGAACGCCCGCAGCCCGCACCACAGTTGCTGGTCCGGCGCCGCCCCCGGCTCCACTCCGGCCATCACCGCCTCGGTGAGCGCCGCCGCCTCCCGCCGGATGCACGCGGTGAACAGCTCTTCCTTCGAGTTCAGATACAGATAGACGAGGGGTTTCGACACCCCCGCCAGCTCGGCGATCTCATCCATCGAGGCCGCCCGGTACCCCCGCCGCGCGAACGTCGCGACCGCCGCGTCGAGCATCTGCTGCTCCCGCACCTGCCGCGGCACCCGCTTGGTCTTCCCGCCCACCCCGTGCCACCTCTCCCGTAGCGCTGCCCGCTACCCGCTACCCGCTACCCGAAAGTAAGCCTACGGGTCGGGTCCCCGCCCGGCCCGCCGCCCGCGACAGGGCCCCCGGCGGCTTCCGGACAACCGGCCACCCCCCGTGAATCTGGACAGAGTCCTACTGACGGGCCGACAATCCCACCATGACGTCCCCCGAGTTCCGCGCCCAGGGCGTACGGCCGTCGGAGAACGAGCGGGACCACGCACTCGACGTGCTGCGCGCCGGGACCGGCGACGGCCGGATCTCCCACGACACCTTCATGCACCGCATGCACATCGTGCTCACCGCCCGCAGCCGCGACGAGGTCGACGGCGCCCTCGCCGACCTCCCCTCCCGCGGCCGCGCCCCGCAGCTCCTGCTGCGCACCGTCGCCCGCCTCTCGGCGCTCTCCGTACGCCTGCGCGGCAGTTGGCGCACCGAACAGCTCCCCGGCCTGCGACTGCCCGAGCCCGGCCCCCTCCCCCTGCGCATCGGCCGCGCCCCCGTGTGCGACCTCCGCCTCGGCCACGACTCCGTCTCCCGCACCCACGCCGAGCTCCGCTACCAGGACAACGCCTGGCTCCTCTCCGACCTCGGCTCCCTCAACGGCACCCACGTCAACGGCCTGCGCATCACCGGCACCGTCCGCGTCCACCCCGGCGACCACGTCGCCTTCGGCAGCCTCAACTTCCGTCTCGCCACCGGCTGACCCGGCCCGCACTGCCGCCCGGTTGCGGCTCTTCGTATCGTGGTCGCCATGGGATGGGTGACTCTGGTCGGCACATTGAGCGGTGCGGTACTCGGCGTGGGCTCGTCCATGCTGATCGAGGGCCTCCGGGCCCGGCGGGATCGCGGCAACCGTCTCGAAGAGGTCCGCCGCGAGGCCTACGTGAAGTTCCTGACCGCCCTCACCGAGACCGAGACCGCCCTGCAGACCCTCGCCCTGAGCCGTCCGACACCCGTCGACCCAGGCGACGTGATCACCGCCTACCGCTCCCAGCGCATACTGCCGACCTTCTACGAACTCCTCATGGTCGCCCCACCCGTGGTCTCCGAAGCCGCGGAAAACGCGTACCAGGGAATGCGGAGCATCCGCGACGGCATCACCACTCTCGCCCTGGTGGACCAGGGCTCCGACCCATGGCAAGAGGTCCATCTCCCCTACCGCCACGCGGTCCGCCGGCTGCGCCAGGTCATGCGCGACTCCATCCAGGGCGGCGCACCGAGCAACGCACGTTGATGGGTCGCCGCGCCTGAGCCCGTTCCTAGGAGAGCAAATCGGGCGGGCCTTCAGACACGGCAACCGTCACACGGCACGCGTAGCAGGGAGCGCTGCCGACCGCGGCCGGGACGGGGTGCCAAAGACGGCCTGCAGCGAGGGAGGGAGGGAGGGGCTGGTTGCGCTCGGTCGATCCTCCGGCGGCTCCGTGTGGTGGGACGCCGTACCCCAGCCGTCACGCATGACGGGCGCGTGAGGCGACCGCGCCACCGGGAAGGGGCGGGCGGGGAGCAGCTGCTGCCGCGATGCGGCTGAGGCCGGTGCGGTCGCTCCGCTTCGTACCGGTTTCGTCGGGGCATACGAGCATGCCGCGCTCGATCTCCTTCCAACGGCGACCCGGTTACCGGGCTGGCGGAGCCAGTCCGACGGATGGCAACGGAGAGGTAGCTCACGGAATCACGTCCGTTTCGTCAGGATGAGGAAGGCCGAGCAGTTGCGCGGGGTCGCGGGCCATCTGCTCGGCCTTCCTCGTCGGGTCAGCGGGCTGGGGGCGTTGGGTCGGGACTGTCGCGCGTGACAGGGAATGGGTGATCACGCTCGTGGGGAGCCCGTAGCGCGGGCCGGTCTCGGCGGCCGATGAAGTCCACGGCGAAGGCAGTGACTGCGCCCTCTGCTTCGCCTTGGACGATCTCCGACCCGGAACGGCCCGGTATGCGAGAGGGCAGGGGCTGGGCGTCATCGTCACTCATCGGGGACCGCCTGTCCGTCGATGATGTTGTCGGGACTGTGCAGCCACACCCGCTGACCGGTGGCCATGACGGTCAGGCCGAAGTCCGTCTTCTCGGGCCTGCCGATCGAGGTCCACCACGCGTACGCGGATTCGACTTCGTCCCACAGATGGCGGGGGCCCGACTGCCGGACCGTGAACGACGCGGCTCCATCAGCCGTGTCCACTTCGGCGATGGATGTTCCGTCGCTGATGTGGATGGCGGAGACGTGGGCGTCCGCCTCGCGGACCGTGACGTACTCGACCCCCGATACCCGATGGCCGATCGCAAAGAGTGCTGCCGTCGAGCCGAACACCTCCAGTGGATCCAAGGAGCTCTCACTCTGGGTGAAGTTGGCCGGCGCCGACCATCCTGCAGGCCGTTGGGCTCGCAGCCACATGAACGACGCCTCATCCACCACACGGCCGCTCGCGGTCACGCCGTCGGATTCCAGACGCAGCAGGCCGCCGTTCGACAGGCCGTGCCCCCACGGAGTGACGATCACCCCGTGAGTCTGCTGCACCCACTGGTAGGGGACCTCGCGCACGGAGCAGCTGGCGAGGAGGCGATCGTACGGAGCGCGGGGCAACCATCCCGCTGCCCCGTCCGCACAGAACATGTGGACGCCGGACCAGCCGGCGTCCGCGAGATTCTGGCGGGCTGTCGCCGCAACCTCGCGATCGACTTCCACGGTGGTCACGTTTTCGACGCCCACACGGTCCGCTAACAGGGCCGAGTCCCAGCCGGTACCGGTACCGATCCCGAGCACCTTGTGACCGGGCTGCACATCCAGCACGCGGATCATCTGCGCGACCATGTACGGCATGGAGTTCGACGAGGTGGGACCGTCGAGGTCTTTATGCGTGACGATCGGGATGTCGGCGGCGACCGCCTCAGCCCACAGGTCGGGGTTGTCGTCACGGTCGATGATCCGGTCACCGTGGCCGAGGTCGGCAACGATCAGACGCGGGATGAACGGCTCACGCGGAACCGTCAGTTCGGGGTAGTCCATGAGCGCCGTCACTTCTTGGGCTTGGGAAGGTTCGTCGGCGGCCGATCGCGGTGGCCGTCCTGCGGAGCGGTGTCAGGCTTGCCGGAGTGGTCTCCACCCTTGGCCATGTCAGTTGTCCTTCCGGGAAGTGCGGTTCTTGGCGGTGCCGCGCTTGGCGACAGGGATCGGCGACGGGTCGGGCGGACGGGGAACAGGGGTACTCATGGCGGGATCCTCCTTGGGAGTCGGACAGTTCGGGTCACAGGCGTAGAGCAGTACCGCGAATCGATGAAGCGGCGGCCGTCGTCCTGAAGCCACACACCGCAGTAGCAACAGCGCATACCAGCGCGTTGCTCTTCGGTCAGCGAGCGATCCTGCGGGCTGTCACTTCGGCGGCGATCCCCTCGGTACGCCGGCTGACCGGCTACGAACCGTCTCATCGGCGAGAATCCTCCGTACATCGCTGCTTCCGTACAGTTAGCGAGAGGTCACTCCCTGCTCTCGAACCAGATAACTCCCAAAGCGCCGGGCGAACTTGCACAGAAGTTGCACACCCGTGGGAGGCGTGAGTCCATATCGCGCCATGGACGGCCCTGGCGCAGCACACTGGGGATATGTACGCAGCTGACACCACGACAGGCACTGTCGGCGCCAACATCGCCGCACTCCGCAAGACACGGGAATGGACCCAGCCGGCCCTGGCGCATCGGGCGGGCGTTTCGGTGTCACTCCTGCAAAAGATCGAGGTCGGCGACCGCGCTTGCCTTCCTGCCGTAGCGACGCAGCTGGCGGACGCTCTCGGCGTGTCCGTACAGGTCGTCTACGGTCAGCCTTACGCGGAATCCCCTGTCGCGGACGAGACCATGAGCGCGCTGCGTGCAGCGGTCCGTCGATACTCCCAGCCAGATGGAGAGACGCCCGATACGGACGCGCTCCACGCGGACCTCCGCAAAGCATCCGTACTGCGCGCCGCCACTCAGTACCGGGAACTCGCAGAAACTCTCCCCGGTCTCATCAACCGGGCCACCATTCACGCGCACCAGGCCGACGATCCCGAGGCTTGGGCTCTCCTGGTCGACGCGTACAGCTGCGCCTACACCGTGGCGCATCGCCTGGGTTACCCCGACCTTGCCGAATTGATCGTCGCGCGGCAGCAGTGGGCCGCCACCCGGACATGGTCACCCATCGCGCAAGCAGCGAGCGCATGGACGGAGGCAGGCACGTTCCAAACGGCCGGTGACTACGACGGGGGTATGGGCGTTATCGAACGCGCCATCGTGCTCTTGTCCGCCGCACCCAGTAACAACCAACAAGCGATTGTCGCGGCCGGCAGCCTGCATCTCCGCGCGATCACTCTCGCCTCACGGGCCCGAAACACCGCCGCAACCGCTGAGCACGTCCGGCACGCCTCCACGCTGGCAGACCAGCTCGGAGACGCAGACATGCTCTGCCACAATCTGACGTTCGGCAGAGGCAATACCCGGCTCCACCAAATGGCCTCATGGATTGAACTCGACAAGCCCCACGAGGCTGTAGGCATGGCCGAGGACCTGACGCGCTCCGGGGCAGAGCTTCCAGGGCTGACGCCCACCAGGATCGGCCACCTCCACATTGACGCCGCTCGCGCGCATCTGGCGGCAGGCAACCGGGACGGGGCCTTGGAGTCGCTGTTGGAGGCACGCAGGGTGGCGCCGCAGATGGCACGCATCCACCCAATGGCACGCGAGGTACTGCGAGTGTTGGTGTCTCTGCACAGACGCGCCAAACCGGAACTGACGACGTTGGCGCGATGGGCCGGGCTTCACCAAGATCCGTAAGCCATCAGCAGCAGAGAACAGCAACACGCCGGAGGCCCCTCTGCTGGGCCCACGATGACGAGCACGGCGGGGAGGCGCTGTGCGCAGCCGTGTTGGGGCAGCCCCATTACGTCGTCGGTCCGATCAAGGACGCAGTTTTCGACCTGCGGTCACGCGAGATGCTGCGCTGAGCTCAGCGGATCGCTTCATCCATCAGCACGTACAGCAGACCCACGAGTGAACCGCTACTGACGATCTCCCGACGGTCGATCATGCCGCGCACCCGGTCCAGAGGGATCCACTCGATCCGGTCGGACTCGTTCTTCTCCGTCGGAGGCCCGATCTGCGTGGCCCCATCGGCCCGGAACACGTAGTGCTGCGAGTCCGTGATCCCGTTGGCGGGCTCGGCGTAGATGAGCGGCTTCATCGGCGCGGGGCGCCAGCCCGTCTCCTCTTCCACTTCGCGCGCAGCCGCCTCGTCGGGGGTCTCGCCCTCTTCGATGAGCCCCATCGGCAGCTCCCACGCCCATGAGTCCGTGATGAAGCGATGGCGCCACATCATCAGGATCTCGCGCTGGTCGTTCACCACAGCGGCCACGGCCAAGTGGCGCATCCGCACCACGTGATGCTCCCAGCGCCGCCCGTCCGGTTGCTCGACATCGACGAGGAACAGGTTCACCCATTGGTTGGCGTAGATCTGACGCTCGCCGTGAGTCTTCCACCGCATGCAGGCCGCCCCTCTCGCAGGTGCTTCCAGCATCCCAGAGAGCAACGCGGCGTCAGCCTTGAGGACTCCAACCAGCGTGCCAGTGCCCCCGGGCCCCTCGGCGGATGCCGGGGATCGGGGGCACTGCCGCATATACGACTACGCGGCGACCGGGACGCGCGCTTCGCGGTCTGCGGAGGCTTCGTCTTCCATCAGGCTGTCGAGGTCCGCGCCGTGGGCCGTGGCGTATTTGTCGCGGTCGAGGATGTTCTCGCGGGCGGCGACGATGATCGGGATGACGGACTGGCCGGCGACGTTCGTGGCGGTTCGCATCATGTCGAGGATGGGGTCGATGGCGAGGAGGAGGCCGACGCCTTCGAGGGGGAGGCCGAGGGTGGAGAGGGTCAGGGTGAGCATGACGGTGGCGCCGGTGAGGCCTGCGGTGGCGGCGGAGCCGATGACGGAGACGAAGGCGATCAGCAGGTAGTCGCCGATGCCCAGGTGGACGTCGAAGACCTCGGCGATGAAGATCGCGGCGAGGGCCGGGTAGATCGCGGCGCAGCCGTCCATCTTGGTGGTGGCGCCGAACGGGACGGCGAAGGAGGCGTACTCGCGCGGGACGCCGAGGCGTTCGGTGACGCGCTGGGTGACCGGCATGGTGCCGACCGAGGAGCGCGAGACGAAGGCGAGCTGGATGGCGGGCCAGGCGCCGCGGAAGAACTGCAGCGGGCTGACCTTGGCGACGGTGGCGAGCAGCAGCGGGTAGACGCCGAACAGGACGAGGGCGCAGCCGATGTAGACGTCGGCGGTGAAGGTCGCGTACTGCTTGATCAGGTTCCAGCCGTAGGTGTTGATGGCGTTGCCGATCAGGCCCAGCGTGCCCAGCGGGGCGAGCTTGATGACCCACCACAGGGCCTTCTGCAGCAGTTCGAGAACGGCGGAGCTGAGGGTGAGGATCGGCTCGGCCTTCTCGCCGAGCTGGAGCAGCGCGATCCCGACGACGGCCGCCATGAAGACGATCTGCAGCACGTTCAGCTCGGTGAACGGCGAGATGACGTCGGTCGGGATGATGCCGGTGAGGAAGTCCAGCCAGGAGCCGGTGTGCTTGGGCTTGGCGCCGTCGGCCGGGGTGAGGCCGCTGCCGGAGCCGGGGTTGGTGAGCAGGCCGATCGCGAGGCCGATGGAGACCGCGATCAGCGACGTGATCATGAACCAGAGCAGCGTGCGGGTGGCCAGCCGGGCGGCGTTGGAGACGTTCCGCAGGTTGGTGATGGAGACCACGATGGCGAAGAAGACCAGCGGGGCGACGGCCAGCTTGAGCAGCTGGACGAAGATCGAGCCGATCTCGTCGAGGGTCTTGCCGAGCCAGGCGATGTCGCCGCTGCGGGCGATCCAGCCGAGACACACACCGAGGACGAGGCCGCCGAGGATCTGCGCCCAGAACGGGATCTTGGGTATGCGTACGCGACTGGATGTAGGAGACATGTTCCGGACGCTAACACTGGAGCTTTGAGAAACTCAAAGTCATTCTTTGGGTTCCCATGACGTGGACGCCCGGAATCGGCCAGGGCCGGCACGCGGACAGCACAAAGCCCCGCCGGGAACGGGGTGTTCCGGCGGGGCATGGCGAAGCGTGTGACGAGGGTTACCCACCGACCCCCGGGCGGTCCTGCGGCCCGACTGGCGCTACGCGGTGCGCGCGGCGTCGTCCGCCGCGTCCTCCGCGCTCTGACTCTTGGCGAAGTTCGACCGGCTGCGCTCGACGCGCGCGGAGACCTGGGCGGACGCGGCATCTCGGGCGCCGCGCAGCAGCACGAAGCTCAGCGGCGCGGAGATGACGAGAGCGAGCAGCGCAACCCACAGGAGGTTGGAGCCACCGAGCCCGGCCGGCAGGATCCGCAGGGAGACCAGACCCCAGATGACCGCGAAGCAGCCGACGAAGAGGCCAAAACGCATGGCGGTGTAACGGAACATGCTTCCAGTGAAGCACGGCCCGCCGACGATCAGTGCAGGGGGAGCCACATAGTGATGTCGTCGCGGAAGTCGTCGGCGGCGACGCGGATCGCGTCCGGTACGCGGCCGACTTCCTTGAAGCCGCAGGCGGCGTAGAAGGCGTCCACGCCGGTGCCGCCGCGCACCCCGAGCCGGAGCGCGTCGAAGCCCAGGTCGCGGGCGAAGTCGACGGCCTCGGCCAGCATCTGCCGGCCGCGCCCGCCGCCCTGGAGGACCGGGTCGACCATGACGGTGACCAGCGTGCACCAGTGCCGCATCAGCCGGTGGGTGTTGAGCTTCAGGAAGACCGTGCCGACCGCCCGCCCGTCCTCGTACGCGACGAGCAGCCGCTGGGTCCCCGCGCCGACCGCCTCGAACTGCCCGTCGGCGACCGGGCGTACGTCCTCGGCCGTGACCGGCGGGACGAAGCCGACCGCGCCGCCGGCGTTGGAGGCATCGGTCCAGATCCGGAGGATCTCTTCGCGGAGGCCGGTGGACAGCTCGGGGTCGCGCGCAAAGGTAAGGGTCATAGGCCGATGGTAGCCATTACTTCTGGCGTTCGGCAACGGGCTTCCGCATCCCGGACAACGCGAAGGCCCCGACAGCACGCTCATGCATGCTGTCGGGGCCTTCGGCGAACCAATGAGGTCAGAGGCGCATCGGCTGCGGGGACTCGCGCCGGTCGGCGTTCGGCCCCGGGTACTCGCGGATGATCTCGTAGCGCGTGTTGCGCTCCACCGGGCGGAACCCGGCGTCACGGATCAGTTCGAGGATGTCGTCCCGGTTCAGCTTGTTCGGCGTGCCGAAGTCGTCCGCGTCATGGGTGATCTTGTACTCGACGACCGAGCCGTCCATGTCGTCCGCGCCGTGCTGCAGCGCCAGCTGGGCGGTCTGCACCCCGTGCATCACCCAGAAGACCTTGACGTGCGGCACGTTGTCGAAGAGCAGCCGGGAGACGGCGAACGTCTTGAGCGCGTCCGCGCCGCTGGCCATCGTGGTGCGGGCCTGCAGCGTGTTGCGGATCTTGCCGTCCTTCATGTCCACGAAGTCGTGCTGGTACCGCAGCGGGATGAAGACCTGGAAACCGCCGGTCTCGTCCTGCAGCTCACGCAGCCGCAGCACGTGGTCCACCCGGTGCTTCGGCTCCTCGATGTGCCCGTAGAGCATCGTCGAGGGGGTCTTGAGACCCTTGGAGTGCGCGAGGCGGTGGATCCGGGACCAGTCCTCCCAGTGGGTGCGGTGGTCCACGATGTGCTGCCGGACCTCCCAGTCGAAGATCTCGGCGCCGCCGCCGGTCAGCGACTCCAGGCCCGCGTCGATCAGCTCGTCCAGGATGTCGGAGGCCGACAGACCGGAGATCGTCTCGAAGTGGTGGATCTCGGTCGCCGTGAACGCCTTCAGCGAGACGGACGGCAGCGCCTCCTTGAGGGCCTTCAGCGAGCGCGGGTAGTAGCGCCACGGCAGCGTCGGGTGCAGGCCGTTGACGATGTGCAGCTCGGTGAGGTTCTCGCCCTCCATCGTCTTCGCGAGACGGACGGCCTCCTCGATGCGCATCGTGTACGCGTCCTTCTCGCCCGGCTTGCGCTGGAACGAGCAGTAGGCGCACGACGCGGTGCACACGTTCGTCATGTTGAGGTGCCGGTTGACGTTGAAGTGAACGACATCGCCGTTCTTCTTCGTCCGTACGTGGTGTGCGAGACCACCCAGCCAGGCGAGGTCGTCGGACTCGTAGAGGGCGATTCCGTCCTCACGGGTCAGCCGCTCACCCGCGTAGACCTTCTCCTCCAGCTCACGCTTGAGTCCAGCGTCCATGCCTGCCGCCTCCTAGTTGCCGTTCCGACCCGATCAAAACTACTCCCCCGGATCCCGCCCTCGAGCAGGCCCCACTCACGCCTCTTCGGGGAGCGAGCCGACCCGGTTCTCCCACTTCGTGGAGAGCACGATCGTGGTCCGGGTACGGGCCACGCCCTTCGTTCCTGACAGCCGGCGGATCGTCCGCTCCAGGCCGTCCACGTCGCCCACCCTGACCTTGAGCATGTACGAGTCGTCGCCGGCGATAAACCAGCAGTCCTCGATCTCGTCCAGGTCGCGCAGCCGGTGCGCCACGTCCTCATGGTCCGCCGCGTCGCTGAGCTGCAGCCCGACCAGGGCGGTCACGCCGAGGCCGAGCGCCACGGGCGCGACGGTGGCCCGGTAGCCGGTGATCACCCCGGCCTGCTCCAGCCGGTTGATCCGGTCGGTGACGCTGGGCCCGGAGAGCCCCACCAGCCGTCCCAGCTCCGCGTACGAGGCCCGCCCGTTCTCGCGCAGCGCCTGGATGAGCTGCCTGTCCACCGCGTCCATATGCCTGGACCCTCCCGTTCATGCATCGATTGCGCCGTGCGAACAAGAATCTAAGGCATCCGCGACCCTGCGGCCTGCGCATCAGCGCGCCGGTCAGGCGGAAGCGGCCGATCCGAGCTCGCCTTCCCACCTGCGGTACAGCTGGTGGGGCACCGCCGCCGCGTCCAGCACCCGCCCGGCGACGAAGTCCACCAGGTCCTGGATGTGCCGGGCGCCCGCGTAGAAGGCGGGTGACGCGGGCAGCACGACCGCGCCCGCCTCGTCGAGCGTCACCAGGTGCTTGAGGGTCTGGCCGTTCAGCGGTGTCTCGCGGACCGCGACCACCAGGGTCCTGCGCTCCTTGAGGGTGACGCTCGCCGCCCGCTGCAGCAGGTCCTTCGACAGCCCGAGCGCGACGCCCGCCACACAGGCGGTACTGGCCGGCACGATGAGCATCCCCTTGACCGGGTACGAACCGGAGGACGGACCGGCCGCGAGATCGCCCGCGGCCCAGAACCGCACGTCCGCCAGGTCGGCGTCCGACACATCGAACTGGCCCTCCTTGCCGTCGGCGCCGCGCGCCAGCCAGATCCGCAGGTCCTCGCGCCAGTGCGCGTCCCGGAACGCGTGGCCCGTCTCGTCGAGCAGCGTCAGCCGGGCGGCCCGGCTGACCACCAGGTCCACCGCCTCGCCGGCGCTCAGCAGCCCCCGGAGCACGGCGGCGGCATACGGCGTCCCGGATGCTCCGGAGACCCCGACGATCCAGGGTTTGCGCAGGCTCGTGTCCACCCAGCGAGCCTATCCGGCCGCCCGGAACGGCCGGCGGCGGGAGAGGGCTCTCGCCGGGAACCACTCCGGATGTCGGTGGCGTTGTCTACGGTAGGGACACATGGATCTGAGGGGGGCCTCGGTGAGTCACAGCTACGAACCGACCGCGGACCGTTCCGCGCAGGCGAGTATCGGTCTCGCTCCGCTGCGCAGCGGAGCGAGGGTCACGGCTGCCGCCGCGCTCATGCTGGCCTGGGTGGGGCTGCTGTGGCTGCTCGAAGCCGTGGACGTGGCGACCAACCACTCGCTCGACACCTTCGGCATCGTGCCGCGCGAGACCGGTGAGCTGCGCGACATCATCCCGGCCGCGTTCATGCACTTCGGCTTCGCCCATGTCGCGGCCAACAGCCTGCCGCTGCTCGTGCTGGGGTTCATCGCCGCGCTGCGCGGCATCCGCCGCTTCCTCAGTGTGTCCTTCGTCATCATCCTGGCCAGCGGTCTGGGCGTCTGGCTCGTCGCGCCCGCCCACACCAACACGGCGGGCGCCTCCGGCGTCGTCTTCGGCCTCTTCGGCTATCTGCTGGTGCGCGGGTTCGTGGACCAGCGGCTGCTGGACATAGCCGTCGGGCTCGGCGTCGCGGTGCTGTACGGGTCGATCCTGTGGGGCGTACTGCCCACCGCCCAGGGCGTGTCGTGGCAGGGCCACCTCTTCGGGCTCCTCGGCGGCGTCGCCTCCGCCTTCTTCTTCCGCGCGCGCACGCCCGACGGATTGATGCGATGACGGATCCGATGCGATGGAACGGATCGATGCGATGACCGAACGATGCGCCCTGCCGGATCCGTCCGACGACGGGTCGATCCGCCGGAAAACCCGTTCGGGCCGACCGGCGTCCACAGCTAATCTTCAGATCTCACCCGGCGTCGAAGGCCACCGGCCGAAGGCCCGCTTGTTCTACGGGAGTCACCACATCAGCACCGCACACAAGGGTCTGGCCGCCATCGGCTGCGTCGCCCTCATAGCCGGCGCCTCCGCGGCCTGCGGCACCGTCCAGCAGGCCGGCGCGGCGGCGAAGGTCCAGAACGCCGTGGAGAAGCTCGGCGAGCAGAAGGCGGTCACCGCGACCGTCTCCTTCGACGCCACCGCGGACCAGATCTGGACCGCGATGAAGGGCTCGGACGGCTTCACCCAGGACACCGCGAAGATGCTCGCGGGTCTGCACGCCAAGCTCGGGCTGAGCTCGGACAAGCCGCTCAAGGACGCCGCGGCCGCCAAGGACGCGAAGGGCGCCGCGAGCGACACGTCCTCCTTCTCCTTCCAGCTGTCCTCGGACGCCGAGGGGAAGCAGAACCTGATCGAGGTCAGGTCCGTCGGCAAGAAGATGTACCTGCGGGCCGACGTCAAGGCGCTGACCGCGCTCGGCGGCGCCGCCAAGGGCGGCGACCACCCGCCGCTCGACCAGCTCATCCCCAAGGCGGACGAGCTGCCGTCGTCGCTCGGTGTCGTCAAGGACGCGCTGGCCGGCAAGTGGATCTCGATCGACCCGACGGCGTTCGCCGATCTCGGCAAGACCCTCGGCGGTGACAAGGGCCTCGGCAAGTCGCCGCTGCCGGTGCCCATGCCGGGTGCGTCGTCCCTCGACGCCAAGACCCAGCAGCAGCTGCTCGACGCGGTGAAGAGCGCGGTCGCGCACAACGCGAAGTTCACCGACAAAGGCAGCAGCAACGGCGTGGACCACGTCACGATGACGGTCCCGGCGGGTCAGACGGCCAAGGAGCTCGCCAAGGGCTTCGCCCCGCTGGAGAAGCAGATCCCGGGCTTCAAGGCGCCGGACGTCAGCAAGGTCCCGGCGAAGGATCTCGCCGTCGACCTGTCGATCAAGGACGGCATGCTGTCCGGGATCGGCCTGGACGTCTCCCAGCTCGACGAGAAGGCCCACGGCAAGCTCCCGCTCGTCATCGGCCTCCAGGGCGGCAGCGACCAGGTGACGGCCCCGGCCGGCGCGCGGGTGCTCACCCCGCAGGACCTCATGGGCCTGTTCATGTTCGGCGCCATGAACATGAAGGACCCCAGCGCGTAACGCACGCGGCAGCAGTCGTAGTCGTCATAGCAAACGGCCCGGCCCCGGTATCCCTCTCGGATACCGGGGCCGGGCCGTGCTGTCGGGTGTGTGCTCAGATACCGAGCCCGCGGACCGCGAGGTCCAGCAGCGCGCACACGAACAGCGCGATGCCGATGAACCCGTTCACCTGGAAGAACGCCCGGTTCAGCCGGCTCAGATCGTTCGGCCGCACGATCGAGTGCTCGTACAGGAACGCACCCGCGACGATCGTCAGACCCACCCACCAGAACGCCCCCGCGCCGGTGGCGACCCCGTACCAGGCCAGCAGGACCGTCGTGACGACATGGCAGCCGCGCGCCCCGTACAGGGCGGCGGCGACGCCGAAGCGGGCCGGGACGGACTTCACGCCGTCCGCCCGGTCGGCGGCGACGTCCTGGGACCCGAAGATGAGGTCGAAGCCGCCGATCCACACCCCGACGGCCAGTCCGAGGATCACCGCGTGCCACGACCACTCGCCGGTGACCGCGAGCCACGCGCCGACCGGGCCCATCGCCTGCGCGAGGCCGAGGATCGCGTGCGGGAAGTTCGTGAACCGCTTGCCGTACGGGTAGACCACCATCGGGATGACGGCGATCGGCGCCAGCGCCAGGCACAGCGGATTGAGCAGCGCCGCGGCGCCCAGGAAGATGACCACGGCCACCAGCGCACCGGTCCACGCGGAGCGCACCGACACCGCCCCGGTGACCAGTTCGCGCTGGGCGGTCCGCGGATTGCGGGCGTCGATCTCCCGGTCGATGATCCGGTTGCACGCCATCGCGAAGGTGCGCAGCCCCACCATCGCCACGGTGATGAGGACGAGCCGCCACCAGTGGACGGAGCCGTCCAGGGCGAACATCGCGCTGAGCGCGGCGATGTAGGCGAAGGGCAGCGCGAAGATCGAGTGCTCGATCATGACGAGCCGCAGGAACGCCCTGATCCTGCCGGGCGGCGCGGGCTCCGGCGCGAAGAGGTCCGGGGTTGCGGAATCCGTGGTCACGAGAGGCCGTACTCCTTCCAGCGCCGGTCGACCTTGGCGGCCGTCTCCGGATCGGAGACCACCATCTCGGGCCAGCCGCCGTCGCGCGTGTACCCCTCCTCGGGGAGCTTACGAGTCGCGTCGATACCCGCCTTGCCGCCCCAGAACTGCTGGTAGGAGGCGTGATCGAGGTGGTCGACCGGCCCTTCGACGACCGTCAGGTCGCGGCCGTAGTCGGTGTTGCCCAGTGCGCGCCAGGCGACCTCGTGCAGGTCGTGCACATCGCAGTCGGCGTCCACGATGATGATCAGCTTCGTCAGCGACATCATGTGCGCGCCCCAGATCGCGTGCATCGTCTTCTGGGCGTGCTTCGGGTACTTCTTGTCGATCGAGACGATCGCGCAGTTGTGGAAGCCGCCCGCCTCCGGCAGGTGGTAGTCCACGATGTCCGGCACGATGATCTTCAGCAGCGGCAGGAAGAACCGCTCGGTGGCCCGGCCCAGCGGACCGTCCTCCGTCGGCGGCCGGCCCACCACGATCGACTGCAGCAGCGGCCGCTTCCGCATCGTCACACAGTCGATGGTCAGCGCCGGGAACGGCTCCTGCGGGGTGTAGAAGCCGGTGTGGTCGCCGAACGGCCCCTCGGGAAGCGTCTTCCCGGGCTCCAGCCAGCCCTCCAGCACGACCTCGGCATTGGCCGGGACCTGGAGCGGGACGGTCTTGCAGTCCACCATCTCCACCCGCTTGCCCTGCACGAAGCCCGCGAACAGGTACTCGTCGATGTCGCCGGGCAGCGGCGCGGTCGACGCGTACGTCACCGCGGGCGGGCAGCCGAAGGCGATGGCGACCGGCAGCCGCTCACCGCGCCGCTCGGCCACCTTGTAGTGGTTGCGGCTGTCCTTGTGGATCTGCCAGTGCATCCCGATGGTGTTCCGGTCGTGCCGCTGCAGCCGGTAGAGCCCCAGGTTGCGCACCCCGGACTCCGGGTCCTTGGTGTGCGTCAGCCCGAGGTTGAAGAACGAGCCGCCGTCCTCCGGCCAGGTGAACAGCGCGGGCAGCGCGTCCAGGTCCACGTCGTCGCCCCGCAGCACGACCTCCTGCACGGGCGCGTCGCCGGACTTCACCTTCTTCGGCGGCACGTGCGTCATCCCGGCGAGCTTGCCGAACGCCTCCCGCACGCCGGTGAAGCCGTGCGGCAGCTCCGGCTTCAGCAGCCCGGCGATCTTGTCGCTGATGTCGCTGTACGCCTGCAGCCCGAGGGACTTCAGCATCCGCCGGTCGGTCCCGAACACGTTCATCGCGAGCGGCATCGACGACCCGCGCACGTTCTCGAAGAGCAGCGCCGGGCCGCCCGCCTTGTTCACGCGGTCGGTGATCTCGCCGACCTCCAGATACGGGTCGACCTCGGCCTTGATCCGCTTGAGGTCGCCGTCCTTCTCCAGGGCCCTCAGGAAGGATCGAAGATCGTCGTAAGCCATAGGGTCCAGTATCCGCCACGCACTACCCTGTATCCGTCACCGGGCCCCTGTCGCGGCCCGTCTTCCGGCTCAGGGGGGCTCACCCGCCATGGTCAGGTATCTACCGTTCCTGCTGGTGCTCGCGCTGTGGATCTACGCGTTCATCGACTGCCTGAACACTCCCGAGGAGGAGGTCCGCGGACTGCCGAAGGTGGTGTGGGTGATCATCATCCTGCTCTTCGGCGAGGTCCTCGTAGGACCGATCGCCTGGCTCGTCGCGGGCCGCAACCGCCGCCGCGCGCCCGCCCGCTCGCAGTGGGTCGCGCCGGACGACAACCCGGACTTCCTCAAGGGCCTCAAGGACGACACCCCGCCGTCCGGCAGCTGAGCGCCGGCCGGACCGCCCCGGGGGGAGCGGCCGGCCGGACCCGCGTCCTGCGGCGTCAGACCCCGGCGTACGAGTGCTTGCCGGTGATGAAGATGTTCACGCCGTAGTAGTTGAAGATGAAGCACGCGAAGGCGACCAGCGCCAGCGCGGCGGCCTTGCGGCCCTTCCAGCCGGCGGTCGCACGGGCGTGCAGGTAGCAGGCGTACGCGACCCAGGTGATGAACGACCAGGTCTCCTTGGGGTCCCAGCCCCAGTACCGGCCCCAGGCGGCCTGCGCCCAGATCGAACCCGCGATGACGGTGAACGTGTAGAGCGGGAAGACCAGCGCGTTCATCCGGTACGCGAACTTGTCGAGCGTCGCCGCGGACGGCAGCCGGTTCATGATGTTGGCCCAGGTCGGGTTCACCGCACGGCCGGCGGTCAGGGCCGCCTCGTAGAAGTCCCGGAAGAGGAACAGGAACGTTCCGACGGCCGCGAGGTAGAAGACCGCGCCGGAGATGATCGCGCACGAGACGTGGATCCACAGCCAGTACGAGTGCAGCGCCGGGACCAGCTGGTCGCTGTCGGTGTAGAGCACCGCGACGGCCAGGCCCAGGTCCAGCAGCACCGAGGTGACGAGGAAGAGCCCGATCCAGCGGACCCGCTTCTTCAGCGCCAGCAGGGCCAGGTACATGCCGACCGCGACCATGCCGAACGTCGTCGAGAACTCGTACATGTTGCCCCACGGCACCCGCTGCACGGAGGCGGCGCGGCACGCGACGGCGGCCAGGTGGAAGACGAAGGCGAGCACGGTCAGCGAGACCGCGATCCGCCCGTACTTGTCGCCGTCCGCGTCGGTGCCGGCGGCGCCGGGGCCGTCCGGGATGCCGCGGTCGCTCGCCGTGGAGCGGGTGACGACCTTGGGACGCTCCAGGGTGGCGGTGCCGCCGCCGCGCTGGACGACCTCGATCGCGGGGGCCGCCGCGGGTGCGGTGAGCGCCGCCGCGGTGATCGCGACCCGGCTGCGGCTGCCGAACACCCACTCGGCCATGTGCGCGAGGAAGGCGAGTGTGTAGACCGTCATGGCCGAGTAGATCAGGTAGTTGCTGTAGTTCGCGAAGTTCTCATTGACCGCGGCCGCGATAGTCACGCGCGCGCTCCTTCGTCTGGCAGGAGAGGTTCTTCCGAGGGGTCTGTGGCTGTGCCGCCGCCGGGGCCGCTGGGGTCCGGTAGCTGGGGCGCGTCGGGCAGCAGCTGGTAGGCGAGGTCCCCGAGCTCGTCGGCGATCTTCGCGGACTCGCTGCGGCCGAGTCCGGCCAGCTCCACGACGGTCACCCCGTCCGCACCCGGGGTGGCCCGGATCCACACCCGGCGGCGCTGGATGAACAGCGAGCCGGCCAGACCCAGGATCGCGGCGACCGCGCTGCCGAGTGCCCAGCCGTTGCCGACCTGGTGGGAGACCTGGAAGCTGGCCCAGGTCTTGACGCCGTCGAAGGTGATGGAGCCGCCGCCGTCCGGCAGTTGCAGGACCTGCCCGACGGCCAGCACCTGACGGAGCGGCTGGCCGTTCGCGGCCTTGTACTGCTTCATCTTCTTGTCGTTGAGCTGGTACACGTTCTGCGGCAGGCCGCTGTCCATGCCCAGGTCGCCGTGGTACGCGGTCAGGATCAGCGCGGGGCGGTCGAGCGCGGGGAAGACCGAGTGCGGCCCCTGGATGTCGTCGATCACCATCGTCGGGGCGAAGATCCCGCTGAACGCCAGCTGGTCCTTGGCACCCGTCTTGTCGCGGTAGTTGTCGGTGACCTTCACGACGCCGCGCGAGGTGAGGCTGCCGTCACTCGGCAGGAACGGCGTCGGCCCCTGGTAGACGACGGTGCCGCGGGCGTCCTTCACGGTGACGACCGGCGCGTAGCCGTGCCCGATCAGGTAGACCGTCTCACCGTCGATCTCCAGCGGCTTGTTCACCTCGATCGAGGACTTGACCGGCTTGCCGTCCGCGCCCTTCCAGTAGTGGATGTTGGCGCGGAACGTCCGCGGGGTGCCCTTCTGCGGGCCGGTCCGCGCGTAGGTGGCCTCGAAGCTGTCCAGCGAGAAGCCGAAGGGGTCCAGGTCGTCGGCGGTGTAGAACGTGCCGGGCTTGAAGTCGTCGTACTGCGTGAGGTTGTTGGAGAAGCCGCCGCCCTCGACGATCAGCTTGCCGCCCTCGCCCTTCCACAGCGAACCGACCGCGAAGGAGATCAGCAGCCCGAAGAGCGCCAGGTGGAACATCAGGTTGCCGGCCTCGCGCAGGAAGCCCTTCTCGGACGCGACCGCGCCGCCGACCCGGTGGGTACGGAACCGGCGGCCGCGCATCAGCTTCTGCGCGGCGTCCAGCACCTCGTCCTCACCCGCCGCGGTGCGCCAGGTCGTGTACGCCGGCAGCCGGGTCAGATTGCGCGGCGCGGCCGGCGGCCGGGAGCGCAGCTGCCCGACGAACTGCCAGCTGCGCGGCAGGATGCAGCCCGCCAGCGAGATGAACAGCAGGATGTAGATCGCCGAGAACCACGGCGAGCTGTAGACGTGGAACAGCCCGAGCGTCTCGTAGACCGGGGTGGCGTTGGGGTGCACGTCCTTCCACGCCTGCGCCTTGACCTCGTCGACGCTGGTCTGCGGGACCAGCGAGCCGGGGATCGCGGCCATCGACAGCAGGAAGAGCAGGATCAGGGCGATCCGCATCGACGTGAGCTGCCGCCACGTCCAGCGCACCCAGCCGGAGCACTCGCGCAGCGTCCAGCCGACCGTGCCGCGCCAGCCGGGCCTGCGCACACCGCCGAAGGAGCCGGGCACCACCTGGCCGAGTTCCTCGACCGGCGCCGTCGACAGCTGCGCGCCCGCCGCGTCGCGTTCTTCGACGTCACGCTCCTCGACGTCACGCTCCTCGGCGCCGCGGGCGGCCTTCGGCCCGGATTCCGTACTCATGAATCAGACCCCAGGGGTGAAGTTGGTGGACCAGGTCTGCAGGGAGAAGACCATGTCGTCCCATACGCCGGTGAGCAGCAGCACGCCGACGACGACGAGCATGCCGCCGCCGAGCCGCATGACCCACACATAGTGCCGCTTGACCCAGCCGAACGCGCCCAGTACGCGGCGGAACGCCACGGCGGCGACGATGAACGGCAGGCCGAGACCCACGCAGTAGAAGACGGTGAGCAGCGCGCCGCGCCCCGCGCTGGCCTCGTTGAAGGCCAGCGCCTGGACGGCGCCCAGCGTCGGGCCGACGCACGGCGCCCAGCCGACGCCGAAGAGCACGCCGAGCAGGGGCGCGCCGACCAGCCCCATCGCGGGCTTGCGGTGGAAGCGGAGATCACGCTGGGTCAGACCGCCCAGTATCCCCATGAAGGCGAGGCCCATGAGGATCGTGGCGACGCCGAGCACCTGGGAAATGATCTCCTTGTGCTCCTGCAGCCGCAGCCCGAAGTAGCCGAAGAGCGCCCCGCCGGAGACGAAGACCGCGGTGAAGCCGAGGACGAACAGCGACGCGCCGGCGACCATCCGGCCGCGCTTGGCCTCGGCCAGGTCGGCGCCGGACGTGCCGGTGACGTAGGAGAGGTAGCCGGGCACCAGCGGCAGGACGCACGGGGAGAAGAAGGAGACCAGGCCGCCGAGCATCGCGATCGGGATCGCGAGGAGCAGCGCCCCGGAGGAGACCGTTTCGGTCACGTCACTTCTCCGCGACGATCGGGTCGAGCGCCTGGCGCAGGCTGTCCTCGCCGACGGCCTTGAGGATCCGTACGGCGATCCTGCCGTCCCGGTCGATGATCAGGGTGTTCGGGATGCCCTGCGGGTTGAGGCTGCCCTTGGGGAACTTCAGCATGAGCTTCCCGTTCGGGTCGTAGAAGCTCGGGTACGGGATGTCGAACTGCGTCTCGAAGCCGTTCGCGTTGACCTTCGTGGCGTCGCGCATGTTGATCCCGAGGAACTCGACGCCCTCGGCCTTGGTGGCGTTGGCCACCTTGACCAGGTGCGGAGCCTCGGCGCGGCAGGGGTCGCACCACGAGCCCCAGACGTTCAGGACGACGACCTTGCCCTTGTAGTCGGCGAGGTTCAACTGCTTGCCGTCGACCGATTCCCCGGAGATGGCGGGGGCGGCGAGCCGGTCGCCCTTGGCCACCCGGGAGATCTCACCCGAGCCGCCGACGAAGTTGGTACCGCTGCCGCCGGAGGCGGAGCCGCTGCTGGAACAGGCCGAGAGCGCCAGCGCCAGCGCGGCGACTCCTGCCAGTGCCGCGGCACTGCGGAGCGGGCGGCGTCGGCGGGCACGCGTAGGACTCATGTGAAAAGTTTCGCATGCGTCGTCCGGCGATCTTTCCCGCCCCCGACACCGACGCCAAAAGCGGCAATTGCCCCAAGTAAGGATCAGGTAGCAGGAGCGGCCGCACTCTCGGCCGCGCCCCCCGACCCCGCGCGCACCGCCTAGCTGGTGGCGGCCGTCGTCGGGGAGCCGGGGGTACCGGCCGCGCCCTCCGGCGCGAGGTACGACTTCCAGCCGCCCGCCGGCTTCTGCCCGACGTCCAGCCGGCGCAGCTTCCCGAGCACCTTCGGGTCCTGCGCGTCGAGCCAGTCCACGTACTGCCGGAAGGAGACCAGCCGGACGTCCTTCTTCTCCTGGCCCGCGATGTGCTTGAACGCCTCCTCGACGGCGTTCATGTAGATGCCGCCGTTCCACTTCTCGAAGTGGTTGCCGATGTAGAAGGGCGCGCGGTTCGTCTCGTAGGCCCGCTGGAAGCCGGCGATGTACGAGGCGGCGGCCTGCCGCTGCCAGCCCGGGTAGTTGCTCGGGTCGCTCTGGGTGGCGTTCTTCGACTGGTTCGCGAGCATGTTGTAGTCCATTGAGAGGACCTCGAAGGAGTGGCCGGGGAACGGGATGAGCTGCAGCGGCAGGTCCCAGAGCCCGCCACGCTTCTCGGGCCAAACCTGTCGGCCGCCCGGCGAGCTCGCGTCGTAGCGCCAGCCGAGCTTGTGGGCGGTCGGCAGCAGGTTGTCCTGGCCGAGCAGGCACGGCGTGCGGGCGCCGACGAGTTCCTTGTCGTAGTCGAACGGCAGCGGGGCCTCGTCCTTCAGCCCGGTGTTGGTCTTCCAGTTCTTGACGAACGACTTGGCCTGGTCGATCTCGCTCTGCCACTGGGTCGGCGTCCAGTTCCCGACGGTGCCGCGGCCCGAGCAGAAGTGCCCGTTGAAGTGCGTGCCGATCTCGTGGCCCTCGGTCCAGGCCTCACGGATGTTGTCCAGCGTCATCTTGACGTGCTCGTCGGTGAGGTAGCCGATGTCGGACGCGCCCAGGTTGTTGTTCGGCGGGTCGTAGAGCCGCTTCTTCGACTCGGGCAGCAGGTACAGCCCGGACAGGAAGAACGTCATCGACGCGCCGTTGTCCTTGGCGAGCTTGCGGAAGCGCGGGAACAGGCCGTTCCCGACCTCGCCCGCGCCGTCCCACGAGAAGATCACGAACTGCGGCGGCGTCTGGCCCGGCTCCATCCGCTCCGGCTTCGGCTGGCCCGGCTGGGGGCCGGTGTTCGCGGTGGAGCCGTCCCCGATCAGCTGAACCGTTTTCTCGGGTTCCTTCTGGCCGGTGGCCCCGCCCGGCTTGGTCCCGTTGCCGCCGGTCTTGCCTCCGTCGCCCCCCGAGGAGCATCCGGCAGCAGCCGCACCGACCGCGACTCCGGCAGTGGCGGTGAGCAGACTCCTACGGGTCATGGCGCGCATGTACATCCCCATTTCTCGGGCCTCATGGATGGCGATCACGAAAAAGGTGGCCACCATCCATGACGGCTGTCACAGCCGTACGGTTACCGAAAAGTCAGAAAAATCCCACCGGTTAGCTCAATTGGCGCACGTAAGCGCCCTCAGGAACACCGGATTGACCCATTGGATCGACCTTCCCGGCCAATCCAACAGGCCGACCCGGCGGATGGCCAGGCCGCGGCGCCGCCGGCCCGTTCCCGATCGGCCCGCGAGATCGCTAAGCCCCGAATCCCTTCGAGCCGCCCTTCACCGGCTTCGCGCCCGCCAGCAGGTGCGAGGGCACCAGATCGCGGGCCGGTTCCGCGTAGCCGACCGACACGATCTTGTCGCCCTGGTATGTGAAACTCGTCACACTGGCGAGGGTGCACTGCCGCTTGCGCGGGTCGTGCCACAGCCGGCGCCGTTCGACGAAGCTGCGGGTGATCCAGATCGGCAGCTGGTGGCTGACGCAGACCGCCTCGTGCCCCCGCGCCGCGTCCCGGGCCGCGCCGAGCGCCGCCATCATCCGCACGACCTGGTCGACGTACGGCTCACCCCAGCTCGGCTTGAACGGGTTGGTGAGGTGCTTCCAGTTCGACGGGTTCTTCAGCGCCCCGTCGCCGACCCCGAAGGTCTTGCCCTGGAAGACGTTTTCCGCCTCGATCAGCCGCGGGTCCGAGGCGATCTCCAGCCCGTGCGGGGCCGCGATCGGCGCCGCCGTCTCCTGCGCCCGCTCCAGCGGGGACGACACGACGTACGTGATGTCGCGGCCCGCCAGGTGCTCGCCGACCCGGTCGGCCATCTTCCGGCCCAGCTCGGACAGGTGGTAGCCGGGCAGCCGCCCGTAGAGCACACCCGACGGGTTCTCCACCTCGCCGTGCCGCATCAGGTGGACCACGGTGATCTCTGTGTCGTCAGTCATGCCGCTCATCTTTCCGTCGTCCCCGCTCATTCCGTCGCCTCGGCCGCGGCGCGCGCCGCGGCCGGCAGCGCGGCGGCGATCCGCTCGATCGCCGCGTCGTCGTGGGCCGCGGAAACGAACCAGGACTCGAAGGCCGACGGCGGCAGGTAGACGCCCTGCGCCAGCATCGAGTGGAAGAACCCGGTGAAGCGGAACGCCTGCTGCCGCTTCGCCTCGTCGTAGTTGGTCACCTGCTCGTCGGTGAAGAACACCGAGAACATGTTCCCGGCCTTCTGCAGCCGGTGCGCGACGCCCTCCTTGGTGAGCGCCTCGCTGACCAGCGACGACACCCGCTCGGACACCGCGTCCACGGTCGCGTACACCGCGTCGTCGCAGAGCCGCAGCTGGGCCAGGCCCGCCGCGGTCGCCACCGGGTTACCCGACAGGGTGCCCGCCTGGTAGACCGGCCCGGCCGGTGCGAGATGGCCCATGACGTCCGCGCGGCCACCGAACGCGGCGGCCGGGAAGCCGCCGCCCATGACCTTGCCGAAGGTCATCAGGTCGGGTTCGACACCGTCGAGCCCGAACCAGCCGGCCTTCGAGACGCGGAAGCCCGTCATCACCTCGTCGGAGATGTAGAGCGCGCCGTTCTCCGCGCACAGGCTCTTCAGCCCGGCGTTGAAGCCGGCCGCCGGCGGCACCACGCCCATGTTCCCGGGCGACGCCTCGGTGATCACACACGCGATCTCGCCGGGGTGCGCGGCGAACGCCGCCCGCACCGCCTCGAGATCGTTGTACGGCAGCACGATCGTGTCGCCGGCCTGCGCGCCCGTCACCCCGGGGGTGTCCGGCAACCCGAACGTGGCGACACCGGAACCGGCCGCCGCCAGCAGCGCGTCCACATGACCGTGGTAGCAACCAGCGAACTTGACCACCTTGGCCCGGCCGGTGAAACCGCGCGCCAGCCTGATCGCCGACATGGTCGCCTCGGTCCCGGACGACACCAGGCGGACCTGCTCCACCGGGCCGATCCGCGCCACGATCTCCTCGCCCAGCAGCACCTCCCCCTCACCGGGGGTGCCGAAGGACGTACCGCGCGTCACCGCCGCCTGTACGGCGCCGATCACCTCGGGGTGCGCGTGGCCGAGGATCATCGGACCCCACGAGCACACGAGGTCGACGTACTCCCTGCCGTCGGCGTCCGTGAGGTACGGACCCTTCCCGGACACCATGAACCGGGGCGTACCGCCCACCGCGCGGAAGGCGCGGACCGGGGAGTTCACACCTCCGGGCGTCACGGCGGCAGCTCGGTCGAACAGAACCTGCGAAACTGGGGCTTCGTACGGATAGCTCACAGGCACATGCTCTCAAACGCCGGGCGTTGCGCGCGCAGGTCTCGACCCGGCATCTGAGACGATGATCGGGTTGCGCGGTTGGGTCTGTGAATGGTCGGGTAGTGAAATGCAGCGCGGTGGCGAACTGGGCGAGGGAACGGGCGACCATGAGCCCAACCACGCCCGCCCCACCGGCAGGCGCCGTCGGTCCGCCGATCGCGATCGCAGAGCAGCCGCGGAGAGTGGAAGCAGGGGTGGCCGAGTGGGGGTGACCTACAAGTACTTCGGGGCACCCGATGGCGCCACAGCCGCCCGGGTCCCGATCTCCATGCGCCCCGAGGAACTCGGCGGTGACGAGCTCGGCAACGGCATGTACACCAAGGTCAAGCCGGAGACCATGGCCGCCATGGTGCTCACCGGCATCGAGGGCATACCCCCGGCCAAGGTCCCGCCGCTGGAACTCGTCGTCCTCCACCCGGACTACGCCGTCGTCAAGCTCCCCATGAGCGTTGTGGAACCCCTCCGCAAGGCAGGCGAAGAAGAACTCGGCGCCGCCGCCTTCATCTGGTCCACCGTCCCGGACCGCCGCGGCCCCCGAGATGCCTTCGTCATCTACCAGATGCTCCATGAATGGCAGGGCTTCGCGTCCCGCTGCCACGAGGCCGGCCACCAGCTGTACTGCCTGGTCTGGCCCTGACGGGTCGCACTTCGCCCGGTTTCCCGACACTCCCCCAAATGGGGCACATTCGGGATGCATATGCGTCCGTGGTCGCGCTACGTTCGACTCCCCTAACTGGGAGTCACAATGCGATCACGCATGGTTACCGTTCTGGGCGCTCTCGCCTCTGCCGCGCTGCTCATGGTGGCGGTCCCCGGTTCCGCCCAGGCGGCCACCGGCACCCTGACGATCAACGGCGTCGACCACGTCGACCCGAAGGGCTGCTTCAACCTCACGCCCCCCGACTCCTCCAGCAACGGTGAGGAGACGCCGGACGACATGATCGTCAAGAACAACACCGACAAGACCGTCGTGGTCTGGGACAGCTGGGACTGCAGCGCCGACGGCAACAACCAGGACTCGACCATCGCGCCCGGCGCGGAGGCCTCGGTCCACGCGGACGACAGCGTCTCGGTCGAGTAAGCACGGCCTTCGACGCGGTCGTTCAGGCCGCCCGATGTGACCCGGCGATCGCGCGGACCGCTTCGAAGCCGGTCCGCGCGATCATCGTCGTAGGGTCAGCGCGGGGTGCGCACTTGGGTCGGGTAGTGGTCGGCGACCACGCGCCGCAGGGCCCCGATCCGGTCGGCGACGACTTCCTTCGCGGCGAAGTAGATGTTGCCACGCACCTCGGGGAAGCGGTGGCCGAAAGCGAGATGCCGGGAGAGTTCCGCCGGATCCTGCCAGGCGCTGAACTGCGCCGGGTCGCCCGATTTGTAGAGAGCCTCACCAATGTACAGATGCGTGTTCGTGCCACGGCAGGTTTCCGCCCACCACGCGACAAGCCGGGCATAGTCGGCGACATCGTTCCCGATGTGCCAGTAGACCATCGGCGCGATGTAGTCGATCCACCCCCGCCGCACCCACGTACGCGTATCGGCGTAGATGCCGTCGTAGGACTCGGCCGCGCCCTGGGTGTCGGAGCCCTCGGGATCCGTCGTCCGGTTCCGCCAGATCGCGAACGGGCTGACGCCGAAGCGCGCCTGTCGCAGGCGCGGTGAACCGCCGCTCAGCGGGGACCGGTTCAGCTCCTCGATCCGCTGCCCGGTCTCGCGCACCAGCAGGTTGATGTTGTCGCGCCGCCAGGCGGCCCGGTCGGGGAAGTCCGCGCCGTACCGCGCGTACGCGGCGTCGTCGTCGAAGGTCTGCCCGGGGATCGGGTACGGGTAGAAGTAGTCGTCCCAGTGCAGGCCGTCCACGTCGTAACG
This sequence comes from Streptomyces sp. RKAG337, assembly GCF_023701715.1. Lineage (NCBI taxonomy): Bacteria > Bacillati > Actinomycetota > Actinomycetes > Kitasatosporales > Streptomycetaceae > Streptomyces > Streptomyces sp. RKAG337. The sequence goes on from NZ_JAJOZA010000001.1 coordinate 3,126,716, forward strand.
GGCGACGGCGTCGAGCATCGCGTCCTGGACAAAGCGGCGGACCTCCGGCAGCCCGGGGTTGTAGAACAGCGCCTTGCCGTACGGCACCACCCACTCGGGGTGTAGCCGGGCCGGGTGGGTCGCCGCCAGCCGGGCCGGGTCGGGGTTCGTGGCGATCCGGTACGGGTTGAACCAGGCGTGCAACTCCAGCCCGCGCAGGTGCGCTTCGCGCACCGCGAAGTCCAGCGGGTCCCAGCCCGGATCGCGGCCCTGCACCCCGGTGAGGCACTTCGCCCACGGCTCGTACGGTGACGGCCACAGCGCGTCCGCCAGCCCTCTGACCTGCAGCACAACCGCGTTCAGCCGGCGTTCCACCGCGATGTCCAGCAGCCCGGTCAACTCCCGCCGCTGCTCCGCCGGGGACCGCCCCGGGGACGGCCAGTCGCGGTTGAAGGCGGTGGTCAACCACATGCCGCGGAACTCCCGGCGCCCGTCCCGCACTTGCGTCGGGGCGCTGGACGCGGCGTGCGAGGTGCCGGCGCCGAGTGTGACGGAACCGGCCGTCACCGCCGCGGCCGCGGCCGCCGTGGTCAGGGTCCTGCGGGAGATCTGGCCCATGATCGCTTTCTGGGGGGCTGGTGCGCGGGAGGTGGGCGCCTGGGTGGTCAGCGGGCGGTGAGCAGGCCGCGGAGGGTGGTGAAGCCGTAGTCGCGGGCCCTGATGGCGTCGATGAGGTCGGGCAGCGCGGTGGCGTCGACCGCGGAGTGGTCCTCCGGGGTGGCCCCGAGGTGCATCAGGACGATCGCCCCCGGGCGCAGATCGTGCAGCGTCCGGTCGACGACCGTCGCGGTGCTCGCCCCTCCGACGGTGCCCTTCCAGCCCTGGGTGTCCACCTTCCAGTGGGCCGCGACGTACCCGGCGGCGTTCACTTCCCTGACGCACTCCCGGGTGGCGCGCCCGAAGGGGAAGCGGAACAGCCCTTCGGACGGCCTGCCGATGGCCGTCTCGATCGCGTCGGCCGCCGCCCGGACCTCCTCGGCCCGCTGCTCAGGAGTGAGGTGGGGAAACGCCGGGTGCGTCATGGAGTGGTTGCCCACCGGGTAGCGGTCCGCGATGTGCCGGGCCAACGCCGGGTTGTCCGCGGCGAAGCGCCCGGTCATGAAGAACGTCGCCGGCACCCGCCGGGCCCACAGCGTCCGCAGGATCGCCTCGGCGCCCTGCGTACCCGCACCGCAGTCGATGGTCAGCGCCGCCTTCTGCTCCGTGATGGGCAACGACCTGATCTCATGACCCGCGAAGGCCCCGGTCACCGCCGGACGGGGCATCCCGCCGTGCGGTCGTACCGGCGGAACGTCGGCACGCGCCGAACTCCGCCCCGCGAGGCCGAGCGCGGTCGCCGCGACCACGCCACCCGCCAGCCCCCGCAGCAGCTGCCGCCTCCCCGGCCGACCGTCATGGATCCCGTCAACCGGTGTCGCAGCCATACCCGTCGCGCCCTTCGTCCCAGTCCATCCGCATATGCCTCGACCAGCAACGTAGTGCGCCGCTCCACGGCAGTTCACGCCCAGGACGGGACAGTCACACGAATGGATCAGTCGGCCGGGCGGGGGTCGTGAACCGGTAGCCGCGGTCGAGCAGTTGCGGGACATAGGACCGCAGGGCCGCGATGGTCTGGGAGCGGTCGGCGCGGCCTTCGTGCTCGGGGACGGCGGAGCGGCTGAGGGAGCCGTCGTGGTGCAGGACGATCGATCCGGTTCCGGCGCGGCTCAGCACCGCGTCGGCGATGCGGTCGACGCCGGGGTTCGTCCAGTCGGCGGTGTCGATGGACCAGCGGATCGGACGGAGTCCGAACTCCGCGCACGCTCGCAGGGCGGCGGGGACGAAGCGGCCGCCGGGCGCACGGAAGAGCGCCGGGGGCCGACCGCCGCCGGTGCGGGCGAGTACGTCGTTGGTGCGTTGGATCTCGTCGCGGACCGTTGCCGCCGTCAGGAGGCGGAGGGTGGGGTGGGACCACGTGTGGTTGCCCAGCACGTGCCCCTCCTCGACGACCTGGCGCACCACCCACGGGTATCTCTCGGCGTTGGCGCCGAGCATGAAGAAGGTCGCGGTGATGCGGTAGCGGCGCAGGACCGCGAGGACCCGTGGGGTGTAGATCGGGCTCGGACCGTCGTCGAAGGTGAGGGCCAGCGCCATCGGGCCGCCCCGCACCAGCCGTTCCACCTCAGGCGCCGGTCCTGGTACATCGGTGGCGGCGTCGGCCCCGGTCACGGTGCCGGGACAGAGCAGCGACATCCCGGCCGCGAGGAGGAGCCGCCGGCCCGGCAGGGCGTTCCGATCGTTGATCACCGTCTCAGCATCGGCCCCGCGTGCCCCGGGATGGGCCACCCCGGCGAACGACACGCGCCCAGGCTCGTGCCGTCCTGTCCCCCGGGCCGGACGCTCCTACGCTGACCGCGATATGAACCAGCGCACCGCTCTCCCGAGCTCACAGTCGCCCCGGATCCTCGGCCGGGTGCTGACCACCGTCGCCGCCATGGCCGCGCTCGTCGCGTCGGCCGCCGCCCCCGCGACCGGCGTGGCTCCCCCCGACCGGCCCGACCGGCTCGCCGTCGTGGCAGCCGCGGCGCCCGCAGCCGCCGTATGCCCGACCGGCAAGACTTCGCTTCCCGCTCCGGCGAACCTGCTCGGCCGGACGATCCGCACGATGCCCACCGAGCGGAAGGTGGTCGCGCTCACGTTCAACTCGGCGTGGGACGAGACGGGCCTGGACACCGTCCTGAAGGTGCTGCACGACTCCAAGGCGACGGCCACGTTCTTCCTCACCGGCCAGTTCGCCGAACTCCACCCGGCCGCGGCCCGGTCGATGGCGGCGGCCGGCAACGGCATCGCCAGCCACAGCTACAGCCACCCGCACTTCGGCGACCTGGACTGCGCGGGCCGGGAGCGCGAGGTGCGGCTCGCCGACCAGGCCCTGCGCACGGCGATCGGGACGGCGCCGCTGCCGTTCTTCCGGTTCCCCTACGGCGAGACCAACGCGCAGCAGGTCGCCGAGGTCAACGCGATGGGCTTCGCGAACATCGAGTGGACCGACGACACCAACGGCTACCTCGGCACGGCGGGCGGCATGACCGTGCAGAAGGCCGTCGACCGTGCCCTGAAGTCCCTGACGCCGGGCGAGATCATCCAGATGCACGTCGGCGACCCGAACGGCCGCGGCCCCATCCTCGACGCGCTGGCCCTCCCGCTGATCATCGACGCGGTCCGCGCCCGCGGCTACGAGATCGCCGACCTGCGCACCCTCCTCCCCACCCCGGCGGCGCCCACCACGTAACACCCGGCAACCACCGGGGGCCCGCCCACGTCACCATGTCCTGTGAGCACAGAGCCCCCGGTGACGCCGCTGCCCCAGCAGCCGCACGCAACGCGGACCCCCCAGGCGCCCGTGCGGCCGTATTGGTGAAAGCCAAGGCATATCTGGCCGCGCGCGGCGAGTAACGTCCATCGGAATGCATTGGCGCGGTTCGGGTGCGTCTGGCACGACAGGGGCCGGACCAGTCGCTACCGTCCAAATATGGCTACATTTCCGACATCCAGCACGATGGCGACCGGTCGTCAGCTCACCGCTCCGCCGTTCGCCCGGCCCGTGCTGGCGCTCGCCGCCGCCGCCGGATTCGCCCTGGACGCGTACTGGCGGGCCGCCGCACTGCTCCGGCGCGTCCTCGCCTTCCGGCGCTGAGGCCGACCGCCCGGCCCTGTCCGGTCGGACAGGGCTGTCACGCCGCCGGCGTCGGGTCGGTCAGGGCCGTCACGCCGCCGGTGTCGGGGCCCGCAGGTGGTCGCTGATCCACTTCATGGAGCCCTGCCCCATGCCCCGCAGGTAGGAGAGCCCGTCGTGGCCGCCGCCCACTATGACCTGGAGGCGGGTCCTGACCGGGCCGTGCCCGTAGCCGGCGATGAACTGCTTCACCTTCGCCAGCTCCCCGCGGCTCTCCTTCGTCCCCACCTGGAACGCGAGGTACACCTCGGGCCCGTGCCGGTCGATCAGCCGCTGCGCCAGGGCCTGCGGGTTGTTCGCCTGCTTCTCCTTGAGGTGATCGCGCCACAGGGACGAGTCCGGCACTATGTCGGGGCCGCTCACTATCGCCGCCTTGAACGTCTCCGGATGCTGGAGCACGCTCTTCAGCGCGCAGAAACCGCCCGACGACGAACCCATGAACGCCCAGCCGTCACGGTCCTTGAACGTCCGGAAGTTCGCCCGGACCAGGTCCGGGACATCGCTCGTCATCCAGGTCCCCATCTTCTGCTGACCCGGAATGTCACTGCAGTCGTGATAGTGCGGCCCGGGATTCATCACCGGCATGACGATGATGAACGGCAGGCTGCTGCCCTGCGCCGTCCACCGCGCCACGTCCTCCTGCAGCCCCAGGTCGCCGCGGATCCAGTAGTTGTACGGATAGCCGTAACTGCCCGGCAGCGCGATCAGCACCGGGAACGCGCTCTTCGCGTACTTCGGGTCGTAGTACTGCGGGGGCGCCCACACCCAGACCTTGCCCGTGAAGCCGGACTTCTTCCCCCGGTACGTCGTCATACCGATCTTGGTACCGCCCGCCAGCGTCGTCCGCTGCTCCGTGAACGGCGCGTGCGAGCCGGTCAGGACCGACGCGGCCGTCCCCGCCGAACCGTGCGGGAACTCCGGGCCGCCCCGTCCGCTGAACACAACGGGCCGGGAGCCGTAGCCGACGAAGAGGAGCAGCACCAGGACGGCCACCGCTGCCATGGGCCAACGTTTCACGGGGTGTCCCCCTCTTCATCCGGCCCGACAGGGCGAAGCGACGCTTACGCCTGTTGAGATTCCGGATCCCTACCCACCGTTCCGGCCCGTCAAGGTGCCGTGGATCACACCGCGACCGTTGCCCCTGACCGGAGTGACCCTCGTCCCAATTACCGGGGAGAAGCCGGGCAACCCAGACAGCCCGAAATCCGTCTCGTCATGGCGAGAGGCTCACACGCGGGCGGAACGCTGGGCCGGGGCACTGCGCCCAAGATTGGGAATCGAGAATTCTGATGAGCCTGACGGGGACCCCCTTCTTCCTGTGCACGATCCTCTTGGTGCTGGTCGCCCTGGCGCTGCCGCTCACCCTGTGGAGCCGGCTGCGCGGGCCCCGGGCCGTACGGCACGCCGCCAGGTTCGGCATGCTGCTGCTCTGCCAGGTGACGTCGGTGCTCATGGTCTTCGTGATCGTGAACAACTCCAACAACCTGTACGACAATTGGGAAGACCTCCTCGGCACCGGCACCCACGTCCAGGCCACCGCCGACCTCGGTCCCGACGGCGGCGCGGCGCAGGCCAAGCGCGAGCCGAAGATCGAGCAGAAGTTCCAGCAGGCCAAGGGCCCGAACATGGGCGACGTCCAGCAGGCCGACCTGAAGGGCCGGGTGTCCGGCGTCCAGGGCGAGGTCTACGTCTGGCTGCCGCCGCAGTACAACGACCCCGCCTTCAAGGACAAGCAGTTCCCGGTCGTCGAGATGCTCCCCGGCTACCCCGGCTCCGCCAAGGCCTGGTACGGCACCCTCAAGGTCCAGTCGCAGCTCAAGCCGCTGATGCAGAGCGGCAAGGTCGCCCCGTTCATCCTCGTCTCACCGCGCACCACACTCCTCGGCGGCCAGGACACCGGCTGCGCCAACATCCCCGGCAAGGTCAACGCCGACACCTGGCTGAGCGTCGATGTCCGCCGCATGGTGAGCGACAACTTCCGCGTCCAGAACGACGCCGCGGGCTGGGCCGTCGTCGGATACTCCGCCGGCGCCCACTGCGCCGCGCGCCTCGCCATCGAGCACCCCGACCGCTACGCGGCCGGTGTCAGCCTGTCCGGCTACAACAACCCCGCCGCCGAACAGGACTCCCTCACCGCCAAGGACCCGGTGCTGCGCGAGAAGGCCAACCCGCTGTACATGCTGCAGCACGCCGCACACCCGCCGCACACGTCGCTCTACATCTCCGGCGCCTCGGGCGACGGCTACCAGGACGGGGTGGCCCTGCGGAAGGCCGCGAAGACGCCGACGAAGGTCAAGGTGGTCCAGATCGCGGAGGGCGCCGGCGGCCACGGCACCGCCGTCTGGAAGTCCCAGGTCCCCGACGTCTTCCGCTGGCTCACCGAACAGGGCTTCAAGGTCCGCTGATCCTTCACGGGAGCGGAGGCAGGAGCGGGGCGGGGGCCGGGGGCGGGAGGGCCGGGAGCGGGACCGTGTTCCGCCACAGCCGCACCGCGGACAGCACGGCCGCCCCCAGCAGGATCAGATCGCGCGCCGCCAGCAGCAGCGCCGCCGGGACCGAGCCGCCGAGCAGATCCCGGAACAGGTACGGGAACACCGCCGTCGTCAGCACGCACGCGCCCAGCACCAGCCACGCCACCTGCCGCTGCGTCGTCGCCCGGTGCAGCAGGCACACCGCGGCCAGACCCACCAGCCACACCATGTACTGCGGGCTGATCACCCGGCTGGTCACCACGAACAGCAGAACGGCCGTCAGCGCCGCGTCCGGCAGCACCCAGACCTCCGTACGCCCCGCCCGCGACCGCACCCGCCACAACAGCAGCCAGCCGAACGCGACGACCGTCAGGGCCGCACTCACCCGCGCCACCACCTGCACATACGGGCCGATGAACTCCATCGACCCGTCATGCGGCGCCCAGTGCCCCGACCAGCCGAAGTGCCGCGCCAGATGGAACGGCAGCGCGCCGAGCGACTCCACCTCGATGCCGCGGTCCCCCTGATACGTCAGGAACGACAGGGCGCCCGGCATCGCCAGCAGGAAGACCACCGTCACCAGCAGCGCCGACAGCACCGCCGCCACCCACGAGTGCCGGGTGCGCCGACCGCGCGCCGTGCCCACGAGCAGCAGCACCGGCCACACCTTCACCACCGCGCCGATCCCGACCAGCACCCCGAACACCCGGTCCGCCCACACCCGCCGCGTACCGGCCGCCAGCAGCGCCCCCACCGCGACCGCCGTCACCATCACGTCGAACCGGCTCCACGGCACCGTGCTCAGCAGCGGCAGCCCCACCACCCACATCCACGGGCCGGCGACACTGCGCCGGCCGTCCGGGTACCGGGCCGCGTACACCAGCGCCGCCAGCACCGCCGCGTCGCACACCGCGCACAGCACGATGAACGCGTGCGAGTAGTCCAGGAAGGGCACCAGCCGCGGGGCGAGAATCGGCAGCGCGGCGCCCGGCGGGTACTGCCAGGACACGTCGTCGTGCGGGAAGCTGCCGGAACTCAGCACGTCGTACCAGCCGCGGTACACCTTCGACACCGAGACGTCCGGGCCGTCCTTGCTGCTGAACGGGCCGAGCCGCAGCGCCGCCGACACCAGCACCAGCCGGGTCAGCAGCCAGACCCCCACCGGCCACAGCAGCCGCCGCGACGGGCCCGCTCCCGCTTCCGCGACCTGCGCCGAAGCGGCGTCCGTGCCCGTGCCGACCACTGAACTGATTCCTCCATGAACGATCCGGCCCGGCCGGAACACCCGGGCACCACCATGGTCACGATGCTAATGAAGATCCGATCCGGACGGCGGACGCCACCGACCCGCCACTTATGCTCGGTGGGCAAGCCATCCCGCAGTCGAAAGGCGCCGTGACATGAGCATCCGTACCGCAGTGGTCACCGGGGCGAGCAGCGGCATCGGTGCCGCGACCGCCCGCAAGCTCGCCGCCGCCGGCTACCACGTGCTGCTCACGGCCCGCCGCGCCGACCGCCTCGAAGCGCTCGCCAAGGAGCTCACCGCCGCGGGCCACTCGGCCGCCGCGCACACCCTGGACGTCACCGACCGCGCCGCCGTGGACGCCTTCGCCGCGTCCCTCGACCGCTGCGACGTCCTCGTCGCCAACGCGGGCGGCGCCCTCGGCGCCGACACCATCGCCACCTCCGACCCCGCCGACTGGCGCGCGATGTACGAGGTCAACGTGCTCGGCGTCCTCAACATCACCCAGGCCCTGCTCCCGGCCCTCACCTCCAGCGGCGACGGCACGGTCGTCGTGCTCTCCTCCACCGCCGGCCTGGGCAGCTACGAGGGCGGCGGCGGCTACGTGGCCGCCAAGCACGGCGCGCACGTCATCGCCGAGACCCTCCGCCTCGAACTGTGCGGCGACCCGGTCCGCGTCATCGAGATCGCGCCCGGCATGGTGAAGACCGACGAGTTCGCCGTCACCCGCTTCGGCGGCGACGCCGACAAGGCCGCCAAGGTCTACGCGGGCGTCGCGGAGCCCCTCTCCGCCGACGACGTCGCCGACACCATCGCCTGGGCCGTCACCCGCCCCGCGCACGTCAACATCGACCTCCTCGTCGTCCGCCCCCGCGCCCAGGCCTCCAACTACAAGGTCCACCGCGAGCTGTGAGCAGGACATGCCGGTGGGGGCGGGTGATCACACCCGCCCCCACCGCCGCACCGACCTGCCTCAGCCCTTGACGCAGACGACCTGCTTCAGCTTGGCCACGACCTGGACCAGGTCCCGCTGCTGCTCGATGACCTTCTCGATCGGCTTGTACGCGCCCGGGATCTCGTCCACGACGCCGGAGTCCTTACGGCACTCCACACCCCGCGTCTGCTCCTCCAGGTCACGGGTCGTGAACCGCTTCTTCGCCGCGCCCCGGCTCATCCGGCGGCCCGCGCCGTGCGAGGCGGAGTTGAACGCGTCGGCGTTGCCGAGGCCCTTCACGATGTACGAGCCGGTGCCCATGGAGCCCGGGATGATCCCGAACTCGCCGGAGCCGGCGCGGATCGCGCCCTTGCGGGTGACGAGCAGGTCCATGCCGTCGTACCGCTCTTCCGCGACGTAGTTGTGGTGGCAGCTGATCACGTTGTCGAAGGTCACCTTGGCCTTCTTGAACTCCTTGCGGAGCACGTCCTGGAAGAGCGCCATCATGATCGCGCGGTTGCGCTTGGCGTACTCCTGCGCCCAGAAGAGGTCCCGCCGGTAGGCCGCCATCTGCGGGGTGTCGGAGATGAAGACCGCGAGGTCGCGGTCGGCCAGATCCTGGTTGTGCGGCAGCTTCTGCGCTTCGCCGATGTGGAACTCGGCGAGTTCCTTGCCGATGTTGCGGGAGCCGGAGTGCAGCATGAGCCACACGGAGTTGTCATCGGCGATCGTTACCTCGCAGAAGTGGTTTCCTCCGCCGAGCGTTCCCATCTGCTTCGTGGCCCGTTCATGACGGAATTTGACCTCTTTCGCCAGCCCGTCGAACCCCGCCCAGAACTCGTCCCACCCCGCCGTCGGGAAGCCGTGCATACCGCGCGGGTCGACCATCTCCCGGTGCATGCCACGCCCGACCGGGATCGCCTGCTCGATCTTCGAGCGGAGCCGGGACAGATCGCCCGGCAGGTCGTTGGCCGTGAGGGAGGTCTTCACCGCGCTCATGCCGCAGCCGATGTCGACGCCGACCGCCGCGGGGCAGACCGCGCCGTGCAGGGCGATGACGGAGCCGACCGTCGCGCCCTTGCCGTAGTGGACGTCCGGCATCACGGCGAGGCCCTTGATCCAGGGCAGCGACGAGACGTTGCGGAGCTGCTGCATCGCGCCGTCCTCGACGGAGGCCGGGTCGGTCCACATGCGGATCGGCACCCGGACGCCGGGCACCTCGGTGTAGGACATCTCCAGCCCCCTTCTCGAACGGACAAATTGGCACAACGAAATCACGCCGTGCCGACATCAATAATGTGGACGAAACGCCCGATACCCACAGGCGGCCACGCAGCCGCATCAGCAGGTGCGGTAGACATTGTGTCCACGGCACGCGTGCGCGCGCCAAGGGATTTCGGGGCACCCCCCGGCGGAAGGAGCCTGGCCAGTGCAGCCATCGCGAGGACTGCTGGGCATCGTCTGCGCGGCCGTACTGGCCGTCTCGGGGCTGAGTGCCTGCACCGCGGACGGCGATACGGACCCGGCGGCGGTGGACGCGAAGTCCGCGACCGGTGACCAGAAGGTCGCCCCCGCGCCGCCCGGCAAGTACCGCAAGCTGCCGGAGCCGTGCGGCTCGCTCGAACCCGACACGCTCAAGAAGCTCGTGCCGAACGCACCGGACTACACGGGCGACGCCGAGCTCACCTACGACACCAACCGGCGGGTCGGCTGCACCTGGACCGGTGAGACGTCGCAGGGGAACCGCTATCTGCAGATCGACTTCGAGCGCGTCGTGTCGTACGACCCCGGGGTGAGCGACGAGGCACAGGCGGAGTCCGACTACGACGCCAAGGTGCTGCAGGCCGGCATTCCGACGACCCCGGGCACTCCGGGCGCCCCGGCGACGACGCCGCCCGTGGCGCCGCCCGGCAGCCCGGCCGGTCTGCCGGGTCAGCCGGCCGCCACCGCGCCGACCACCTCTCCGGCCACCTCTCCGGCGACCTCCCCCGATCTCGCGCCGCGGCTGCTCGCCGACGTCGGCGACGCCGCTTTCCTCGATGACGAGCTGATGACCCGTGACTCGGGGGTGCACCGTGACATCACTCTCGTTTTCCGCACGGCGAATGTCCTCGTGACGGTCTCGTACGCGCAGTGGTCGGCGGACAAGGCCACCGCCCCGCAGAGCGCTGACCTGCAGCAGGGCGCGGAGCAAGTCGCGGATGTGCTCGTCAAGACGATCAAGTGACGGCGGATCGTCCGATAACGGACGCCCCGTAGGCTGTCCGTTTCCCGGCCCCCCGGCCGGCCCACCGCCCTGTCGGGAGCAACGAAGTGAGCGAAGGACCCATGCACCGTTCAGCACCGCGAATCGCCCGAGTTCTCGCCTGTGCCGCCGTGCCGGTACTGCTCGTCGCCGGCTGCTCGTCGGGGTCGGACTCGTCCAAGAAGCCGGACGGCGCGGGCTCGGGCAAGACGTCCGCCTCGGCGGCTCCCGCCGCGGCGAAGTTCGCGAAGCTGCCGGACCCCTGCAAGTCGGTGACGCAGGCCACCGTGGGGCGGCTCGTCCCGAAGGTGAAGGACGCGGCGGGCACGGCGGCGCAGTCGCCGGTCCAGGACCAGCGCGGCGGCTGCTCCTGGAACGGGCTCGACGGCTACCAGTTCCGCTGGCTGGACGTGGCCATGCAGCGCTTCGACTCGGCCGGCGGTGTCGGCAGCGGCGAGGAGCAGGCCAGGAAGCGCTTCACGGAGCAGGTCGCCGCGGCGGCCCAGATCAAGGGTGCGACGTCCGTGAAGGCCGACGGTGTCGGCGACGAGGCGACCCTGGTGAGCGCGCTGGTGGAGAAGGACAAGCTGAACTACCAGGACGAGACGGTCGTCGTGCGGACCGGCAACGTCATCGTCATCCTGTCCCACAACGGGGCGGGCTTCGAAGGCGCGAAGACCCCGGCGGCCGATCAGCTGCAGAAGGACGCGCTCGCGGCGGCGAAGGAGGCCGTGGCTTCGGTCACGGCGGCGAACGCGGCGGCGAACACGTAACAACTCCGGTCGCACCTGCACCGGTTTCAGCACCTTTGTACGACCTGGCCGCGCCCCCATATGACAGGCTGGGCCGTCCAGTTGCCGAGGGTGGGAGGGGTCGCGGGTGCCCGCGATACGTTTGACCCGGACGCACCGGATTCTTGTCGGTGTGGTGGTCGCCGGTGCGGTGGTGATCGCCGCGATCGGTTTCGCGGGATCGTATGCCGCGGTGCGGGAGCTCGCGCAGAACAAGGGCTTCGGCTGGTTCGCGAACGTGTTCCCGATCGGTGTGGACGCCGGGATCGTGGTGCTGCTGGCGCTGGATCTGCTGTTGACGTGGATGCGGATCCCGTTCCCGCTGCTGCGCCAGACCGCGTGGCTGCTGACCGCGGCGACGATCGCGTTCAACGGTGCGGCCGCCTGGCCCGATCCGGTCGGGGTCGGGATGCACGGCATCATCCCGGTGCTGTTCGTGGTCTGTGTCGAGGCCGCCCGGCACGCGGTGGGCCGGGTGGCGGACCTGACCGCCGACAAGCACATGGAGTCGGTCCGCCTCACCCGCTGGCTGCTGGCCCCGTTCCCCACCTTCAAGCTGTGGCGCCGCATGAAGTTGTGGGAACTGCGCTCCTACGACCAGGTCATCCGCCTCGAGCAGGACCGCCTCGTCTACCAGGCTCGCCTCCAGGCCCGCTACGGCCGCGCCTGGCGCCGCAAAGCACCCATCGAAGCCCTCATGCCGCTGCGGCTGGCCCGCTACGGCATCCCCCTGGCCGAAACCGCCGCCCTCGGCCTCGCCGCCGCCGGCATCACCGTCCAGGAGCCGGTACCGGCGCAGCCGCCCGTACCCGTACCCGTGGCCGCCCTGGCGCTGGAGACGGTGCAACCTGCCGCCCGGCAGGAACCACAACCGGAACCACAACCGGAACCGCGGCCCGAGCCGCGGCCCGAGCTCGTTCCGCAGCCTGAACCGGTGCCGGAGCCCGCCCGCACCCGCATACCGGCGCCCGCACCGGAACCCGTACCCGAGCCGGCACCGGGATCCGACGGCCGCCCCATGGTCCCCGTCTCGCCCGGCCGGGTCCGCACCCTCGCCAACGGTTACAGCTCCGCAAGCGTCAAGAGCTACGCCCCTGATCCCGAACCGGAAACGGAAGCGGAACCCGCCCTGCACCGCCCGCCGCACATCGAGCCGGACGTGCCGCGCGAGGAGCAGTACTACGGGGCGTTCCGCCGCTACGTCGTCGAGGTCAACGAGTTCCCCAACCCGCGGCAGTTCGGCCGCTATCTGCTGGAGAACTACGGCGTCACGGGCCGCACCGGCGGCCCGCTCAGCGAGGGGACGCTGCGCCGCTATCTGACGGAGTTCGAGTCGCAGTACCGGACCGAGTGGGACTCGGAACAGGTCCCGTAAACGCCTGATCCCCCGGCCGCCGGAGAATCCGGCAACCGGGGGATCGTCGTGACCGTCAGGCGCCCAGCAGCGTACGGACGCGGTCCGCGCCCACCGCGAGCAGCAGGGTGGGCAGCCGCGGGCCGGTGTCCCGGCCGACGAGCAGCTGGTAGAGCAGCGCGAAGAACGACCGCTGCGCGACCTTGAGTTCGGGCGTGGGCTTGGCGTCGGCGTCCAGGCCGGCCTGGAGCTTGGGCACGGCGTAGACGAGGGTCGTCAGGCCGTCCAGCGACCAGTGGTCGTCGAGTCCGTCGATGAGCAGGTCGAGCGCGGCCCGGTCGGTGGCCGGGAGGCTGCCGAGGGTCTCGCTGTCGGGCTCGGTGCGGACCCGGGTGCGCTGGTCGGCGGGGACGTGGGTGGTGATCCACGCCTGGGCGCGGTCGAGCCGCGGCCGGGTCGCGTCGAGGGACGTGACGGGGTTGGCGGGGTCGAGGTCGCGCAGGATGCGCAGGGTCTGCTCCTCGTCGCCGGTGGTGATGTCGACGACGGAGGCGAGCGTCCGGTACGGCAGCGGGTGCGGTGTCCGCGGCAGTTCACCGGCGGCGGTGCGGGTGGCCCGGCTGTACGCGGCGGCGTCGGCGGCCTGCACCGAGCCGTCGGCGATCTTGCGCTCCAGCGCGTCCCACTCGTCGTAGGTGCGCTGGATCTCCTGGTCGAAGGCGATCTTGAACGACTGGTTGGGGCGGCGGCGGGCGTAGAGCCAGCGCACCAGCGGCGCCTCCATGATCTCCAGCGCGTCGGACGGCGTGGGGACGCCGCCGGCCGAGCTGCTCATCTTGGCCATGCCGCTGATGCCGACGAAGGCGTACATGGGGCCGATGGGCTGCTCGCCGCCGAAGATCTCGCGGACGATCTGGCCGCCGACGACGAAGGAGGAGCCCGGCGAGGAGTGGTCGACGCCCGAGGGCTCGAAGATCACGCCCTCGTAGGCCCAGCGCATCGGCCAGTCGACCTTCCAGACCAGCTTGCCGCGGTTGTGCTCGGAGAGCTTCACGGACTCGGCGTGGCCGCAGACGCAGGTGTAGGAGAGCTCGGTGGTCTCGTCGTCGTAGGACGTGACCGTGGTGAGGTCCTTGTTGCAGACCGAGCAGTACGGCTTGTACGGGTAGTAGCCCGCGCCGCCGGTGCCGTCGTCCTCGTCGGCCGCGCCGGAGCCCGCGGCGGCTTCGACCTCGGCCTCGTCGAGCGGCTTCTGTTGCTTCTGCTGCGGCTTCTTGCCGGTCGCCGGCTTGTCCTTCGTCCGGTACCGGTCGAGGATCGCGTCGATGGCGGCACGCTCGCGCATCGCGAAGAGGATCTGCTCGCGGTAGGCGCCGGCCGTGTACTGCTCGGTCTGGCTGATGCCGTGGAACTCGATGCCGAGCTCGGCGAGCGCGGCGATCATGGGCGCCTTGAAGTGCTCCGCCCAGCTGCCGTACTCGCTGCCCGCCGGCGCCGGGACCGCGGTCAGCGGCTTGCCGATGTGCTCGGACCAGGACGGGTCGACGCCGTTGGGCACCTTGCGGAACCGGTCGTAGTCGTCCCACGAGATGATGTGGACGCACTCACGGCCGCGGCGGCGGATCTCGTCGGCCACCAGGTGCGGCGTCATGACCTCGCGCAGGTTGCCGAGGTGGATCGGGCCGGACGGGCTGAGGCCCGATGCGCAGACGATCGGTTTGCCGGGGGCGCGACGGTCCGCCTCGGCAATGACCTCGTCCGCGAAACGGGAGACCCAGTCGGTCTCGGGGCTCTGAGCCACGATCGGCACTTCCTTCCTCGACAGCATGTCGTCCCCATTCTCACAGACCGAAAAGGGGATGCGGTCCCGTGGGATACTCGAAGGGTTTCCCACTCCCCCAACCGGAATGGCACCCACCCCATGGCCTCGGTCGCTTCCCTTTCCGCCTCTGTCCAGCAGCGTGTCTCGGCCGCCCTGGCGGCCGCCGTGCCGTCGGCCGTCGATGCCGACCCGCTGCTGCGCCGAAGCGACCGGGCCGATTTCCAGGCCAACGGTGTGCTGGGCCTGGCGAAGAAGAACAAGGCGAACCCGCGGGAGCTCGCCGCCCAGGTCGTCGGCGGCCTGCCCACCGACGAGCTGATCTCCGAGATCGAGGTGTCGGGCCCCGGCTTCCTCAACATCACCGTCTCCGACGCGGCGATCACCTCCACGCTGGCCGCCCGCGCCGCCGACGACCGGCTCGGCGTGCCGCTGACCGCGGACCCCGGCACCACGGTGATCGACTACGCGCAGCCGAACGTGGCCAAGGAGATGCACGTCGGCCATCTGCGGTCGTCCGTGATCGGTGACGCCATCGCCAGGATCCTGGAGTTCGAGGGCGAGACGGTGATCCGCCGGCACCACATCGGCGACTGGGGCACCCAGTTCGGCATGCTCATCCAGTACCTGATCGAGCACCCGCACGAGCTGGACCACGCGGACGCCGACACCGACGGCGAGGCGTCGATGTCCCGCCTCAACCGGACGTACAAGGCGGCCAGGACGCTCTTCGACGCCGACGAGGCCTTCAAGGACCGGTCCCGCAAGCGGGTCGTGGACCTGCAGGCCGGGGAGCCGGAGACGCTCGCGCTCTGGCAGCGGTTCGTCGACGAGTCGAAGATCTACTTCTACTCGGTCTACAACAAGCTCGACATCGCGATCCAGGACGACGACATCGTCGGCGAGTCCGCCTACAACGACATGCTCGTCGAGACCTGCCGGATCCTGGAGGACACCGGCGTCGCGGTGCGCTCCAACGGCGCGCTCTGCGTCTTCTTCGACGAGATCAAGGGCAAGGACGGCGAGCCGGTCCCGCTCATCGTGCAGAAGGCGGACGGCGGCTTCGGCTACGCGGCCACCGACCTGTCGGCGATCCGCGACCGGACCGGCAACCTCAAGGCCGACACCCTCCTCTACGTGGTGGACGCCCGGCAGGCGCTGCACTTCCGCATGGTCTTCGAGACCGCCCGGCGGGCCGGCTGGCTCACCGAGGAGGTCACCGTCAAGCACCTGCCGTTCGGCACGGTGCTGGGCAAGGACGGCAAGCCGTTCAAGACCCGTGAGGGCGAGACCGTCCGGCTGGTCGACCTGCTCGACGAGGCCGTCGAGCGGGCCACCGTCGTCGTCCGGGAGAAGAACGAGGAGCTCTCCGACGAGGAGGTCGCGGAGCGCGGCGCCGAGGTCGGCATCGGCGCGGTCAAGTACGCGGACCTGTCCACGTCACTCGGCCGCGACTACGTCTTCGACCTGGACCGGATGGTGTCCCTGACCGGCGACACGAGCGTGTACATCCAGTACGCGTTCGCCCGGACCCAGTCCATCCTCCGCAAGGCCGGAGCAGCCCGGGCCGTCGCCCGCCCGGAGCTGCCGCTGGCCCCGGCCGAGCGCGCGCTGGGCCTGCTGCTGGACGAGTTCGGTGACGCCCTCGCGGGTGTCGCGGACACCTACGAGCCGCACAAGCTGGCGTCGTACCTGTACGCGGTCTCCTCGGCCTTCGCGACGTTCTACGAGCAGTGCCCGGTCCTCAAGCCCGAGACCCCCGACGACGTCCGCGAGAACCGGCTCTTCCTCTGCACCCTGACCGGCCGCACGCTGCGCCAGGGAATGACCCTGCTGGGCATCCACACCCCCGACCAGCTGTAGCCCCCGCCTCGTAGCAGCAGTGCCCGTCCCTCACTCCGAGGGGCGGGCACTGTCGTACGTACGCGATCAGAAGCAAAGAATCACAAGTGCTGCATGGGCGGCATGATGAGCACGACGGCTACGAGGCAAGCACGCGGTACGGGTAACACGTCGACCCATCCCCCGCTGGGGAGGTCGAACCGCCGGACGCCTCCTGGCTGACCCGGTCGGGGCCCCGTGCCCAGGTCCGTGATGTCGATGGCCAGGTCAGCGAGTGCCACCAACTCAACCGCGATCTGCTCAGCCTCGGCAACGACATGCGCGGGCACCCCTTGGCGCAGCTGGCCGTCAGGGACACATTCCCATCGCCATCCGTCGCTCACGTAGTGCCCTCGCCCCGGTCGAGTCCAGCCTCGATTACCGCGGCCGCGAGGATCTCGCTGACTTCGGCGGCCACCGCACGGGCCTCGGTGAGATCGTCGACGGTCGCCGCCCGCGCCTCCAGCTCGCGCAACCGGGCGGCCCGGTCGGGGTGCCGCTCGATCGCGACATATACGGCCCACTGCTCGACGAAGCGCCGCAGTGGCGCGGCGGAGACCGTGGAGCGGGCCGCCTCTGTAGCGGCGGCCCGCTCCCCGTCGAACGCGGAGAGCCGCGCGGGCGCCACTATCGCCAGGGCAGAGCGCAGCGCCTCGGGCGTCGCGGTCGGCTGTGGTACCTGGTGGGGGCTGCTCGCTCGTTCTGCGCTCATGGGCGGCTTGTCTCCTTCGGATGGGGTGACCACCCCATACTGCCTCGCCCGGCGCGTGCGCGTGTGACCGATCCCCTGCCCGAGTCCCCGAAGATTCGCTCTCCGTTACCGAGCAACGCCAACGCGTCAACCCGTACGGATCGCAGGTACGGGTTTGTTCGAGGTCGGGTACGGACCCAGGTGGGAAGTTGGCCACCATGTGCGCCTGGCAGAAGCCGAAGAAGAACGCCTCAGCGGTACGACTGGTAGGCGCCCAAGTGGCCTTGTTCCGCAGGGTCGCCCGCCTCACCCAGCGCGAACTGGCCGAGCGCCTGTGTCTCGCCGAAGAGTCCGTCGCGTCGATCGAACAGGGCAGACGCCCGCTGAAGCCGGACCTGGCGGAGCAGCTGGACCGGGTCCTGGAGACCAAGGGCGCGCTGGCGGTCGCGGTGCAGAACCTGCCGGAGATGGACAGGTACCCGGTGTGGGCCGAGGAGTTCATGGACCGCGAGCGGGAGGCGGTGGCCCTGTCGTCGTACGAGAACCAGGTGCTTCCCGGCCTGCTCCAGACGGAGGGGTACGCGCGGGCGGCCTTCCTCAGCATGGTGCCGCCGCTCAGCGAGGAAGAGATCGAACACCGGGTCGCGGCCCGCATCGAGCGTCAGGATCTACTGCACCGCAAGGAACCGCCGAGTGCCAGCTTCATCGTCTCCGAGGCCGTGTTGATGGACCGCCTGGGCGGCGATGAGGTCTACCAGGAGCAGCTGCGGCACCTGTGCGACTGCGCGGACCTTCCGGGCCTCTCCCTCCAGGTGATGCCGTTCGGCCGGAAGACCCACGCCGGGCTCTCCGGCCCCTTTGTCCTACTGGAGACCCCCGACCACGAACACCTGGCCTATACCGAGGCCCAGCGCGGTAGCCAGCTCGTATCCGACTCCGACGAGGTCAGCATCCTGGCGCGAAAATATGCGATGCTGCGGACGCAGGCCCTCAACCCCGAAGACACCAAGGGCCTGTTGGATCGGCGGCAAGGAGACTGATGAACACCGCTCTGACGTGGTTCAAGTCCAGCCACAGCAGCGAAGAAGGCGGCAACTGCCTCGAAGTCGCGTACGCGTGGCGCAAGTCCAGCCACAGCGGCAGCGACGGCGGCAACTGCGTCGAGGTCGCCACCCACCCCACCGCCGTCCACGTCCGCGACTCCAAGGACCCCGACGGCCCGGCCCTCACCTTCACCCCCGACGCCTGGGCCGCCTTCACCGCCTACGCGGCGTCGTAGGACGGCATCAGCCCTCGCGCCCCAGCCGCACCGCGACCTCCGTCGCCCAGTACGTGAGGATCATGTTCGCGCCGGCCCGCCGCACGCACGTGAGCGTCTCCATGATGGTGCGGTCACGGTCGATCCACCCGTTGGCGGCGGCCGCCTCGACCATCGCGTACTCGCCGCTGACCTGGTACGCGGCCACCGGAACGTCGACCGTGTCGGCGACCCTCCGCAGCACGTCCAGATACGGCAGCGCGGGCTTGACCATCACCATGTCGGCGCCCTCCGCCAGATCGAGCGCCAGCTCGCGCAGCGACTCGCGGAAGTTCGCCGGGTCCTGCTGATAGGTCTTGCGGTCGCCGGTGAGCGACGAGTCGACGGCCTCGCGGAACGGCCCGTAGAAGGCCGACGCGTACTTCGCCGTGTACGCCAGGATCGACACGTCCTCATGGCCGACCGCGTCCAACGCGTCGCGCACGATACCGACCTGACCATCCATCATCCCCGACGGGCCCACCACATGAACGCCCGCGTCGGCCTGCACCTGCGCCATCTCGGCGTAGCGCTCCAGCGTCGCGTCGTTGTCGACCCGGCCCTGCGCGTCGAGCACTCCGCAGTGGCCGTGGTCCGTGAACTCGTCCAGACACAGATCGGACATCACCACCACAGCGTCCCCGACCTCGGAGACCACATCGCGGATGGCGACCTGCAGCACGCCGTCCGGCTCGGTGCCCTGCGTGCCGAGCGCGTCCTTCACCGCCGGCACACCGAACAGCATGATCCCGCCGACGCCCGCCTCGGCAGCCTCCAGGGCCGCCTTACGGAGCGTGTCACGGGTGTGCTGGAAGACCCCGGGCATCGACGAGACCGCCACCGGCTCCCGGATGCCCTCACGGATGAACATCGGCAGGATCAGCTCTGCCGGATTGAGCCGGGTCTCGGCGACCAGGCGCCGCATCGCCGGACTGGTGCGCAGCCTGCGGGGGCGCGCTCCGGGGAAATCACCGTAGCCAGTCATGTCCGTGCCTTCCTCCACCACCGGAGCCGTTCCAGACGTCCACGCTACGCCCGGTCCCAGCATGCTCTTCCCGACTACACGTCGGCCGGAGCGAAGGATGACCACGGACAGGGGGCACGCCCACCCACTGACCGGAGGGGACGTGGCGGGGTGTCCCCGCAGGACAGCGAACGAATCCGACCGTCACTTCGAAGCCGGCACGAGCGTTCGCTGTCCGAGGAGTCACCCCGGCGCGGCCCCGCCCGTCAGAGCGGACCCGCACCGGACATCACCCACAAATGACCGTCAGACCCTGGCCCGCCGCCGCGACCCAGGCCGCCGCTCACTCGGCCGCGTCACAGGATCGCCCGCGTCCTCCGCCGCCACCCGCCGCGCCGTGCCGAAATCGGCCAGCGCCTGCGCCAGCGCATGCACGGACGGCTCCGGCGACATCACGTCGACCCGCAGCCCGTGCTCCTCCGCCGTCTTCGCCGTCGCGGGACCGATGCACGCGATCACCGTGACGTTGTGCGGCTTGCCGGCGATGCCGACCAGGTTCCGGACCGTGCTCGACGACGTGAAGAGCACCGCGTCGAACCCGCCGCCCTTGATCGCTTCCCGAGTGTCCGCGGGCGGAGGCGAGGCCCGCACCGTCCGGTAGGCGGTGACGTCGTCGACCTCCCACCCGAGCTCCACCAGGCCCGCCACCAGCGTCTCGGTGGCGATGTCGGCGCGCGGCAGGAAGACGCGGTCGATCGGGTCGAAGACCGGATCGTACGGCGGCCAGTCCTCCAGCAGTCCGGCCGCGGACTGCTCACCGCTCGGCACGAGATCCGGCTTCACGCCGAACTCGACCAGCGACTGGGCGGTCTGCTCGCCGACCGCGGCGACCTTGATCCCCGCGAAGGCGCGGGCGTCGAGCCCGTACTCCTCGAACTTCTCCCGCACCGCCTTGACCGCGTTGACCGACGTGAACGCGATCCACTCATAACGCCCGGTGACCAGGCCCTTCACGGCCCGCTCCATCTGCTGCGGGGTGCGCGGCGGCTCGACGGCGATCGTCGGCACCTCGTGCGGGACCGCGCCGTACGAGCGCAGCTGGTCCGACAGCGAGGCGGCCTGCTCCTTGGTGCGCGGCACCAGGACGCGCCAGCCGAACAGCGGCTTGGTCTCGAACCAGGACAGCTGGGCGCGCTGCAGACTGCGCTGCCCCACCACGGCTATCGCCGCGATCGGGCCCTCCGGTGTCGGCAGGGCCTTGGTGGCCTTGAGCTCGGAGGCGATCGTGGCCAGGGTCGCGGTCCAGGTGCGCTGCCGGGTCGTCGTACCGGCGACCGTGACCGACAGCGGGGTGTCGGGCTTGCGGCCCGCCGCCATCAGTTCGGCGGCGGTGGCGACCACGGTCTGCAGCGTGGTGGTGAGGACCAGCGTGGCGTCGCTCGCGCCGACCTCGCTCCAGCAGCGGTCGGAGGCGGTGGCGGCGTCGACGAAACGGACGTCGGCGCTGAGCGGGACCCCGGCGTAGGCGGGTACGCCCATGGCCGCGGAGACGCCCGGTACGACCTCGAAGGGGATGCCGGCCGCCGCGCAGGCGAGCATCTCGCTCGCCGTGCAGTTGTCCAGGCCGGGATCACCCGCTACCGCACGGACGACCCGCTTGCCGGTGCGTGCGGACGTCATGACAAGCTGGGTGGCGGCAGCGGAGGCGTCCAACGCGCCCTCGCCTGCCGCTGGTTCAGCCGTGCCCACATCTGCTCGGGCGTGCGTACGCACGACCTCCAGCACGTGCGGCTCGCCGACCAGCATGTCGGCATGAGCCAGCGCCTCGACGGCGCGCAGGGTCAACAGCCCGGGATCACCGGGCCCGGCACCGAGGAAGGTGACGTGGCCGAGGCCGGAGTGATTGACGGCGGTGGGGCTCAAAGTTCGCGCTCCCCCATAAGACCGGCTGCGCCCTTGGCGAGCATCTCGGCCGCGAGTTCGCGACCGAGAACCGCGGCGTCATCCGCGGACTCAGGGGTTGCACCAGTGATGGACATCTGCACCAGCTGGGTGCCGTCGGTCGTGCCGACGACCCCCCGCAGGCGCAGCTCGGAAATCTGCCCGTCGGCCACCAGGTCGGCGAGCGCGCCCACAGGGGCGGAGCAGCCGGCCTCAAGGGCGGCGAGCAGTGATCGTTCCGCGGCGACGGCGGCCCGGGTGAACGGGTCGTCGAGCTCCGCGAGCTGTGCGGCCAGTGCCAGTCCCGCCGGGTTACCGGCGGCACATTCGACGGCCAGCGCCCCCTGTCCGGGGGCGGGCAGGACGGCTTCGACGGGGATCAGCTGGGTCGCCTCACCGAGGCGGCCGAGGCGGCTGAGCCCGGCGGCGGCCAGGACGACGGCGTCGAGTTCGCCGGAGGTGACGAAGCCGATGCGGGTGTCGACGTTGCCACGGATCGGCACCGTCTCGACCGCTCCGCCCAGGCTGCGGGCCCAGGCGTTCAACTGCGCCATCCTGCGCGGCGATCCGGTGCCGACGCGGGCCGGCCGGCCCAGCGCGGCGGCGGCCGCCACGAGTTCCTCGAACGTCAGCCCGTCGCGGGCCACGAGCGCGTCGCGCGGGTCCTCGCGGACCGGGATCGCGGCGAGCGTGAGGCCCTCGGCGGGAGTCGTCGGCAGGTCCTTGAGCGAGTGCACGGCGAAGTCGATCTCGCCGGCGAGCAGCGCGTCCCGCAGCGCGGAGACGAAGACTCCGGTGCCGCCGATCTGCGCGAGCTGCTCGCGGGAGACATCCCCGAACGTGGTGATCTCGACGAGCTCGACCGGTCTGCCGGTCAGCTGGCGCACCTGCTCCGCCACCATGCCGGACTGCGCCATCGCGAGCTTGCTGCGCCGGGTGCCCAATTTCAATGCGGTGGGGCCGTTCATGGCCGCCCTCGATTCGGGTCGTCGGCCCTGCTGACGGCGGCGACCGCCTGCGGGTCGAGGTCGAAGAGTTCACGCAGCGCGTCGGCGTACCCGGCGCCGCCGGGTTCGCCCGCGAGCTGCTTGACCCGCACGGTGGGCGCGTGCAGGAGCTTGTCGACGACGCGGCGCACGGTCTGGGTGATCTCCGAGCGCAGCTTGTCGTCCAGGTCGGGGAGCCGTCCGTCGAGCCGGGTGAGTTCACCGGTGACGACGTCGGCGGCCATCGCGCGCAGCGCGACGACGGTGGGGGTGATGCGGGCGGCGCGCTGAGCGGCGCCGAAGGCACCGACCTCGGCGGCGACGATCTTGCGGACCTCGTCGACGTCGGCGGCCATCGGGGCGTCCGCGGAGGCCTCGGCGAGCGACTCTATGTCGACCAGGTGGGCGCCTTCGAGGCCGTGCACGGCGGCGTCGACGTCGCGCGGCATGGCCAGGTCGAGCAGAGCCAGCGGTGCGGTGCCGGCGCCGGTCGCGGTGCGGGTGGCGACGGCGGCGGCGACGGTGGCGTGGTCCAGGACCAGCCCGGTCGCCCCGGTACAGGACACGACGAGGTCGGCCGAGGCCAGTTCGCCGGCGACGGCGTCGAAGTCGGCGGCCCGGCCGCCGAGCTGGGCGGCGAGCCGCTCCGCGCGGTCGGCGGTGCGGTTGGCGATGACGAGTTCGGTGACGCCCGCGCGGGCCAGGGTCGTGGCGGCGAGCGAGGACATCGAGCCCGCGCCGACCACCAGCACGCGCTTACCGGCCAGCGGGCCGGTGGTGGCGGCCAGTTGGTCGAGGCCGAAGGTGACGAGGGACTGGCCGGCCCGGTCGATGCCGGTCTCGCTGTGGGCGCGCTTACCGACCCGCAGGGCCTGCTGGAACAGGTCGTTGAGGAGCCGTCCCGCGGTGTGCAGCTCCTGGCCGAGGGCGAGCGCGTCCTTGATCTGGCCGAGGATCTGGCCCTCGCCGACCACCATGGAGTCCAGGCCGCAGGCGACCGAGAACAGGTGGTGGACCGCCCGGTCCTCGTAGTGCACATAAAGATAAGGAGTGAGCTCTTCGAGGCCGACGCCGCTGTGCAGCGACAGCAGCATCGACAGCTCGGCGACGCCCGCGTGGAACTTGTCCACGTCCGCGTACAGCTCGATGCGGTTGCAGGTGGCGAGCACCGCCGCTTCGGTCGCGGGCTCGGCGGCCAGCGCGTCCTGCAGCAGCTTGGCCTTGGCCTCATCCGTGAGCGCGGCCCGCTCCAGCAAGCTGACCGGGGCGCTGCGGTGGCTCAGGCCGACGACGAGAACACTCATGCCGGCATCACGGCGGGCACGTCCCCGTCCGGGCCCTGGCCCTGCTCGCCGGCCTTGCGCTGCTCGTGGAACGCGAGGATCTGCAGCTCGATGGAGAGGTCGACCTTGCGGACGTCGACGCCCTCGGGGACCTGCAGCACGGTCGGCGCGAAGTTCAGGATGGAGGTGACGCCCGCGGTGACGAGGCGGTCGCAGACCTCCTGCGCGGCGCCGGCCGGGGTCGCGATGACACCGATCGACACCTGGTTGTCCTCGACGATCGCTTCCAGCTCGTCGATGTGCCGGACCGGGAGTCCGGCGACCAGCTTCCCGGCGAGCGCGGCGTCGGCGTCCATGAGGGCCGCGACGCGGAAACCACGGGAGGCGAAGCCGCC
This sequence comes from Streptomyces sp. RKAG337, assembly GCF_023701715.1. Lineage (NCBI taxonomy): Bacteria > Bacillati > Actinomycetota > Actinomycetes > Kitasatosporales > Streptomycetaceae > Streptomyces > Streptomyces sp. RKAG337. Next base: position 3,150,765 of record NZ_JAJOZA010000001.1, read on the forward strand.
GTAGTTGGCGAGCGCGGCGCCGAGGTTGCCGATACCGACGATCACGACCGGCCAGTCCTGGGTGAGGCCCAGTTCACGGGAGATCTGGTAGACGAGGTACTCGACGTCGTAGCCGACGCCGCGGGTCCCGTAGGAGCCGAGGTAGGAGAAGTCCTTGCGCAGCTTCGCGGAGTTGACGCCCGCGGCGGTCGCGAGTTCCTCCGACGACACCGTGGGCACCGAACGCTCGGAGAGCGTGGTGAGAGCCCGCAGGTACAGCGGAAGCCTGGCGACGGTGGCCTCGGGGATACCTCGGCTGCGGGTCGCCGGTCGGTGAGAACGGCTAGTTGCCACGATGCTCCTGCGGATAGAGCGTAGACGTCCAGGGACCACAGTCCCCGGGGCCGCCCCGTGCATGCCAGGCTATGTCTTTGTGAACGCGTGCACAAAGATAGTGTCCGCTTTGTCCAGGGGAAGTGACCGGCATCACGCACTCCCATTCCGGACATTAGGAACCATTTGCTGTGCCGAATCGTTCCACCCCTTCGGGTCGTTCGATATTTCCGCCGACCGGTCCGCCGGACGATCAACGGAGCGCCGCCCCAGCCAGAGCGCGTCGGCCGCCGGCAGATGCGCGATCACCGGCCACTCCACTCCCGCCGCGGCCTCCACCGCTCCGGGCACGCCGGCCCGGTCCGGTGCGTCCGCCGCGTAATGGGCGAACAGCCGCGCGGTGGCCCGTGCGTCACCCAGCGCCGTGTGCGCCGCCCAGTCACCCAGTCCGGCGTCCGCTACGCAAGCCCCCAGCGAGAATCCGAGCGGAGCGGGCACCCGGGAGATGGCCATCCGCATGGTGCACAACTCCGGCACGGCCGGCAGCGTCACCCCGAGCCGCGCGTACTCCGCGGCCAGGAACGCCCGGTCACAGCCCACGTTGTGCCCCACCAGCACCCTGCCGCGCAGCAGCCCCAGCAGTCTCGGCGCGATGCCGGCGAACGTCGGCGCACCACCGAGGTCGGGCCCCTCGATGCCATGGATGTGGGTCGGGCCGACCGGCCCCTCGGGATCGATCAACGTACTGAACTCACCCTGCGGGACGCACTCGCGGTCGAGCAGCACGACCGCCACCTCGATCACCCGGTGCCGTCGTGAACTGGACCCGGTGGCCTCCAGGTCCACGACGGCATAGCCGCCAGACCCCTGGAACCGTCCGGAGAGCACGCGCCCACACTCCTCACGCCTAGCCCCCGGGTGTACAAAACGAACTCGATGGTAATCGAATACGCGCACCACGAGTAACGCGAGCAAATCACCCGCCGGTCAGGGCGGTCCGCAGCCGCTGCTCGTCGACCCGCCAGAAGTCGTGCTGCTCGCCGTCGACCAGCACCACCGGAATCTGCTCCCAGTACTTGCGGTACAGCTCCTCGTCCTGCGTGATGTCCCGCTCCTCGACCCGGGAACCGAGCTCCCCCGCGACCTTCTCGATCACGGCGCGGGCGTCGTCGCACAGATGGCAGCCGGGCTTGCCGATCAGCGTCACGGTGCGGCCGGCGGGATCCTTGCGGGCGCCACGGCGCAGGAGAGGACTCATTCGAGACATTGTGCCCCCGACCGCTTCCGGTGGACCCGCCCGGCGGGTAACACGTACGTCGCGAGGAGTTCACGCCTTCGCTCCTTACCCGGCAAGGACCGGCCGAACAAAATGGCTATGCTCGCCGCATGGCCGCTTTGCAATGGCTCACCCCCCGTAGGCGCTCCGCCACCGCGCGCAGCGTGCTGGCAGGCGAGGCCGCGGCCGAGGCCGCACTCGCGGCGCCGGAGGAGGAACCCGCCGCGCCCGACTTCCCCGTCGTGGGGGATCCGCACGCCGCCGCCTTCTTCGACCTCGACAACACCGTGATGCAGGGCGCCGCGATCTTCCACTTCGGCCGCGGCCTGTACAAGCGGAAGTTCTTCCACAAGCGCGAGCTCGCCCGCTTCGCCTGGCAGCAGGCCTGGTTCCGGCTCGCCGGGTCCGAGGACCCCGAGCACATGCAGGACGCGCGGGACAGCGCGCTGTCGATCGTCAAGGGGCACCGCGTCGAGGAGCTCATGGCGATCGGCGAGGAGATCTACGACGAGTACATGGCCGAGAAGATCTGGCCGGGCACCCGGGCGCTCGCCCAGGCCCACCTCGACGCGGGCCAGCGGGTCTGGCTGGTCACGGCCGCGCCCGTGGAGACCGCGACGATCATCGCCCGCCGGCTCGGCCTGACCGGCGCGCTGGGCACCGTCGCCGAATCCGTCGGCGGCGTCTACACCGGCCGGCTGGTCGGCGAACCGCTGCACGGCCCGTCCAAGGCCGAGGCGGTCCGGGCGCTCGCCGCCGCCGAGGGACTGCAGCTGTCCCGCTGCGCCGCGTACAGCGACTCGGCGAACGACATCCCGATGCTGTCGCTGGTCGGACACCCGTACGCGATCAACCCCGACACGCGGCTGCGCAAGCACGCCCGCGCCCAGGGCTGGCGGCTGCGCGACTACCGCACCGGCCGCAAGGCCGCGAAGATCGGCATCCCGGCCGCGGCCGGAGTGGGCGCCGTCGCCGGCGGCGCGGTCGCCGCGGTCGCGATCCACCGACGCCGCCGCTAGATCCGGGGCGCCGGCACGGTCGGCGCGGGCCGCCGGACCGTCCCGACACGGCCGGCGCGCCACGTTCCGGCGGTCCGTCGTACCCCCTCTGGACCCACCGCAGTCGCAGCACTGTCACACAGCCACAACACGCACTCCCCGCGAGCAATTCACGAACAGATACGGTCAACTTCGTTTCAATGTTCGATAATTGATCGATCACCAATGCACCAAGGAACCGACGTAACCGGCGATTTAGGCAACACGGTGTAGCGCCGCCTGTACGAAGCGTTATTCTCCTCAGACGCAATCGGAACCCACACGTCGACCACGGCGGGTGCACGGTCCCGTACTGCACGTGATGGAAGTTCTGCCTCTGGGAGTCCCGTGTACCCACACGACGGGGTTGACACCTCCGGCCTGGCAACGCTGCGCGCATTGGTGAACGACTGCCTGCGTGTCGTCCCCGCGTTCGCCGAGCCCGCCCTCGCCACGCCCTTTCCCGCCGGCCCCGCGTACGCACTGGCCGAAGTCAGCACCGCCGCAGGCAGACGCACCCGGAACAACCCTCAGAGCGGCTCCGGCAGCAACGCCGCCGGAGGACCCACCGCTCGCCGTCCCGCCGCGGACAGTGACAGCGGCCGGATGATGGACCTCGTCGAGCGGGCCCAGGCCGGCGAGACCGAGGCCTTCGGCCGGCTCTACGACCACTACTCCGACACCGTCTACCGCTACATCTACTACCGCGTCGGCGGCAAGGCGACCGCCGAGGACCTGACCAGTGAGACGTTCCTGCGCGCCCTGCGCCGGATCGGCACCTTCACCTGGCAGGGCCGCGACTTCGGCGCGTGGCTCGTCACCATCGCCCGCAACCTGGTCGCCGACCACTTCAAGTCCAGCCGCTTCCGGCTCGAGGTCACCACCGGCGAGATGCTCGACGCCAACGAGGTCGAGCGCAGCCCCGAGGACTCGGTGCTGGAATCGCTGTCCAACGAGGCGCTGCTCGTCGCCGTCAGGAAACTCAACCCCCAGCAGCAGGAGTGCGTGACGCTGCGCTTCCTGCAGGGCCTGTCGGTCGCCGAGACCGCACGCATCATGGGCAAGAACGAAGGGGCGATCAAGACCCTTCAGTACCGCGCCGTGCGAACCCTGGCCAGACTTCTCCCCGAAGACGCCCGGTGAGACTGAGTTGTCCATTTTTCCCCACCCTCTCCGGCCTTTTTTCCGGCCGCTCCGGTCCGATCATCATGACCGCGTAACCCAACTGGCGCGGCGCTCGTTGCACCACATGCAGACACCTCTCTGCCGCGCTCTGGCCGCTTCCAGTCACTCGATTGGGTGGACAGAAACAAGGAATGCAACCTTCCGGGCGGCTTCGGGAGTCGAGTGTGGATGACGAGAGGAGGTGCCGCCCATGATCGGACAAGCAACGGCACACCGTCGGGCGAACGCCTTCGCCCAGGCCCTTGAGACTGCCGGTTTTCCGGGGGAAGACCCCCGGAACTCCGACAGCACACCCCAGGAGCCCGCCGGCGAACACGGCGCCCATGCCACGGACCGGCACGCCGACCCCGATCAGGGGCAGCTGCTGGCTCTGGTCGGCGCCATCGGCAACCGGCAGCCGCCGGTGCTGAGCGCCGAGGCGAAGACGGTGCAACGTGCCCAACTGATCGCCGCGATGGAGACCGCGCTCGCCGACGGCAGCCTTGAGGTCTCCCCCAAGGTCCCCGAGCAACGCACCGGCGGCGCGCACCGCGCCACCGGGCTCGGGAAACTCAGGCCACGTTCCCGCTGGTCCCGCCGGCTCGCCGCCGGCGGGCTCTCCGTGGGCGTCGCGGCCGGGGCCCTCGGCGGAGTCGCGGCGGCCAGTACGAACGCACTGCCAGGGGACACCCTCTACGGCCTCAAACGGGGCATGGAGGATCTCAAGCTGGACATGGCCAACAACGACGCCTCCCGAGGAAGCGTCTATCTGGACATGGCGGCGACCCGCATGCAGGAGGCCAGGCGCCTCATGGAGCGCGGTCGCTCGGGCGAGCTCGACAGCGAATCGGTCGGCGAGGTCCGCCGGGCGCTCTCCGGTATGCACCAGGAGGCCGCGGAAGGCCACCGGCTGCTCACCGAGGCGTACCAGCGGGACGGCTCGCTGCAGCCGATGGAGCTGCTGAACGAGTTCAACGCCTCGCACCGCGAAGGCTGGAGCCAGCTGCGCGACCGGCTGCCCAGTCAGCTCGGTGATGTGAGCAGTCAGGTCTCATCGGTCTTCGACGCCATAGAGCACGATGTCGCGCCGCTGGCCGGCAAGCTCCCCAAACCCCAGGGCAGCGAAGGCCCCGCGCACCGGCAGGCCGGCAAACCCGGCTCCGTCGGTACGGGTCACAGCGGCACAGCGACGCCGGCGCCGCACGCCCCCGCCACCGCGGAAGGCCACAGCGGCACACCGGGCACCACCGACAGCCCGAGCGCCGGCGCCGACAAGGACCATCTGCTCGGCGGTACGGACGGACTGCTTCCCCCGTCACCGGGCACCGGCGGCGAGAAGCCGTCCGACCCGGCGGCCTCCACCCCGCCGTCCGTCAACCTGCCCCCGCTGCTCCCCGGCCTGCTCCCGGGCCTCGGCCTCGGGGCGGAGGACGCCAAGGAGTAACCGGCGGTCGTGCATCGGAAAGGGGGGTCCGGGCCAATGGCCCGGACCCCCCTTTCCCGTCCGTACGAGCGGGTCTCAGCAGAACTCAGAAGAACACGGACCGCCGCTGCACCAGCAGCTTGTACAACGTGTGCTGGATCGTCTCCCGAACCTGGTCCGTCAGGTTGAAGACCAGCATCGGGTCCTCCGCCGCCTCCGGCGGGTAGTGGTCGGTCCTGATCGGCTCGCCGAACTGGATCGTCCACTTCGTCGGCAGCGGCACCAGGCCCAGCGGCCCCAGCCAGGGGAACGTCGGCGTGACCGGGAAGTACGGCACGCCCAGCAGCCGCGCCAGCGTCTTGGAGTTGCCGACCATGGGGTAGATCTCCTCCGCGCCCACGATCGAGCACGGAATGATCGGCGCCCCGGTCTTCAGCGCCGTCGCGACGAAACCGCCGCGCCCGAAGCGCTGCAGCTTGTAGCGGTCGGCGAAGGGCTTGCCGAGGCCCTTGAAGCCCTCCGGCATCACCCCGACGACCTCACCGCGCTCCAGCAGCAGCTGGGCGTCCTCGGTGCAGGCCAGCGTGTGGCCCGCCTTGCGGGCCAGCTCGTTCACCACCGGCAGCACGAAGACCAGGTCGGCGGCGAGCAGCCGCAGATGGCGGCCGGCCGGGTGGTGGTCGTGGACGGCGACCTGCGCCATCAGCCCGTCCAGCGGCAGCGTCCCGGAATGGTTCGCGACCACCAGGGCCCCGCCCTCGGCCGGGATGTTCTCGATGCCCTTGACCTCGACCCGGAAGTACTGGTCGAAGAACGGCCGCAGCACCGACATGAGCACCTGGTCGGTGAGCTGCTCGTCGTAACCGAACTCGTCGACCTCGTAGTCGCCGGTGATCCGGCGCCGCAGGAACGACAGCCCGTGCGCGACCTTCCGGTCCCAGCGGGCGCCCATCAGCCGCTCGGCCGCACCGCCGAGCACATCACCCAGGGCCTCGGCGACCCCCGACGCCGGCGCCGTGCGGGGCGCGCCACCGCCGTCGGTGACTCCGGTGCCTCCCGTTGCCCCCGGGGCACCCGCGAGGCCGTCCTGGCCCTGCTGCACGCCCTCAGGGGCCGTCGCGGGCGGGCCCGCGGGGTCGGCGTCGTCGCGCGGAGCGCGCGGCTCCGGTGCGCCGGCCGGTTCGTTCGGGAACTCCGCCGGGACGGCGGACAGCGGTGTCGCCGACACGGCCCCTTCGTTCTTCTTGCGGGACCCCGCCCGTCCGCGCGGCCGGCCCGGCCCCCGACGGGCACGGGTGTCCTCGTCGAACGGGATGACCTTGGCGTCCGCCATGCTGCGGCTCCTCCTCGTCGGTGCTCTCACGTCCGGTTGGCGCCCGCGGGAAGTGCGGCGGCGATCGCGTCGACCGTGCGGGCCAGCCGGTCGGGCGGCAGCAGGCCGGGGCCACGGCTGCGGGCGAAGTCGCAGAAGGTCTCGGCCGTCGTGTACCGCGGCACAAAACCGAGCGTCTCACGCATCTGTGTGGTGTCCACCACTCTGCCGTGCGTCAGCAGCCGGATCTGTTCCGGCGAGAAGTCGGTGACCCCCGCCGTGCGCAGCATCTGCCCGACCCAGGTGACGGCGGGCAGCAGCACCGGGACGGTGGGGCGGCCGAGCCGCCTGGCGGTCTGCGACAGCAGCAGGACGCCGTCGCCCGCGATGTTGAACGTGCCGCTGTTGAGCGTTCCGCGGCGGGCGTCGAGGGAGGCGAGGACCAGCACGTCGGTCACATCGTCCTCGTGCACGAACTGCAGCCGCGGGTCGTAGCCGAACACGGTGGGCAGCGCCGGCAGCGAGAAGTACTCCGCGAGCGGGGAGTCGGCCTGCGGGCCGAGGATGTTGGCGAACCGGAGGACGGCGACCGCCACGTCCGGTCGGCGGCGGGCGAAGCCGCGCACATAGCCCTCGACCTCGACCGCGTCCTTGGCGAAGCCACCGCTGGGCAGCGACTTCGGCGGCATGGTCTCGGTGAACACCGCCGGGTCGCGGGGCGCGGAGCCGTAGACGCTGGTCGTCGACTTCACGACGAGGCGGCGCACCGTCGGAGCCTTCTGGCACGCGCCCAGCAGCTGCATCGTGCCGATGACGTTGGTCTCCTTGACCTGCGCCCGGCCGCCGGAGCCCAGCGGGGTGCCGCTGACATCCATGTGGACGACGGTGTCGACGGCGTGCTGGGCCAGCACCTTGGCGATCATCGGGTGCCGGATGTCCGCCCGGACGAATTCCGCGCTGCCCAGCTGGTGCTCGGGCACCTCGGCGTCCACGCCGATCACCCGGTCGACCTCCGGATCATGCTGGATCCGGCGGACGAACCGGCCGCCGAGCTTTCGCGCGACCCCGGTGACGAGCACCACCTTGCCCACGATTCAGCGCCTTCCGTCAGGGATGTACGCACCGTATCGGTTCGATGTTGCGCTGTGATGACGGCCTCCGGGCCGTTGGCCACGGCTGCTGCACCGGAACGCCCCCCGTACGGCGGGCGTCCCCGCCCCTTCGGCTACCCCCGGGTACCCCGGAAACGCAGCTGCCCTCCCACCACCGTGCGGTGCACGGTGGTGGGAGGGCAGGAAGTGCAGCGAGTGGCTCGCTTACTTCTTGTTGCGACGCTGCACACGCGTACGCTTCAGCAGCTTGCGGTGCTTCTTCTTGGCCATACGCTTGCGCCGCTTCTTGATGACAGAGCCCACGACTACCCTCGCTTCGTTTTCACTCGGTGCGGGGCGTCCGAGCCCACACGACCTACGTCGGCCAAGCCTACCCGCCCCGAGGGGCGGGTAGAACCGAGGCGGCCGAGGAGGCCGTCAAGCAGATTCCCCCACCCCCACGTAGGACTCACGCAGATAGTCGTGGACGGCTTGTTCTGGCACCCGGAAGGACCTGCCCACCCGGATCGCCGGCAGATGGCCGCTGTGTACCAGTCGGTACACGGTCATCTTGGACACACGCATCACTGAGGCGACCTCCGCCACAGTCAGGAATACGACCTCGTTGAGAGGCCTGTCGCTAGCAGCCATGACACACCTGAACCTTCCGCACATGACGGCCACCGGCTTCCCCTCCGGTGACTCCAGCAGGCACGTGCGCTCCTCCCCAGATTAGGTGCGGGTGATGCAAGTGGGGAAGAGGAGTTGCGATCGGTTGACTACTGTGACAGACACGCTCGATTGAGTACATAGCGTGTAAGCGGCCGGTAGTAATCAGACCGCACAGCGTCATCAAGCGGAACGGCGACGGAAACCCGCCCCTCCGCCTCGGCCACGAAGACCGCCGGATCGTCGGCGTCCGCCAGCCCGATCGCCTCGATGCCCAGCTGACCAGCCCCGCAGACCCACCCGTGATCACCGACCACGAGCCCCGGCAGCTGTCCCCCACGACCGGCCGCGGCGGCCAGCGCGGTACGAACCGGGAGGGGGAGTGCGTGTGCGCCCCGGGCTCACCCGAGGTGGGGAGCGCATCCACGGTGCGGACCATCGCGACTCCGCCTACGTACCAAAGGTTGTGCCGGCGTAGCCCGAATCGGGTCGGAATGTCGATAGGTCGACCATGCGCGGAGGTGAGGACAGGACATCCCGCCGCCGACAAGGCGGCGGCCAATCCGGCGTAGAAGCCCAGGAGTCGGTGCGGATGACCTGTTCCGATCAGCACCGGAACCCGGTCAACGGCCGCCCGCGCCAATCGTTCCGCAAAAGCGTCGAGCGCCGCCACCGTGCAGTCGGGGTCGATCACATCCTGCCCCGAAGTGTGTCCGGGATCCGGTGAAACCCCGCATCTTTCGGCCATCAGCCGCAACAACTCCGCCGTCCCCCACGCCCCTTCGGGGTCGAGGCCGAGCGTCTGGCGCGGATCCCGCGCCGCGAACAACCGATAACTGAGCAGACTTTTCTCCCGCGGCGTCGCCACGGGACCGGCCAGCCGGGCCGCCAGCAGATGCGCGCGCAGCGCGCCGACACTCAGCACGCCCCCGATACTGCCGTCTATGCCCGCGCCATCCACCCGAAACCGGAAAACGCACCCCTTGCGGGTGATTGGTGCGCAATACCACCCATCCCGCTCGCTCCTCCTGCCCGCACCTGCCGAGGGCTCAGGCCAGCAGGCCGTGCAGCGGGAACACCGCGCGCCGGGTCGCCAGAACCGCCTGGTCGAGGCGGTCCGCCGGGTCGTACCCCGACTCCTCGAAACTCCGCCAGACGACCGGGTGACGGCCGTCCGTCATCCGCGCGGGCGCCACCGCCCGCGTCGCCCGGTACACCTCGTGCCGCCACGGCTCGGGCGTCTCGGTGGCGGGATCGATCGGCTTGCCCGCGGCGATCGCCACCAGATGCGTCCAGGAGCGCGGTACGACGTCCGTCACCGCGTAGCCGCCCCCGCCCAGCGCCACCCAGCGGCCCTCCGCGTGCTCGTGCGCCAGCTCGTGACAGGCCTCGGCGACGGCGCGCTGCGCGTCCAGACTCACCGCGAGATGCGCCAGCGGGTCCTCGAAATGGGTGTCGGCACCGTGCTGCGAGACGACGACCTGCGGCCGGAAAGCCGCGATCAGCTCCGGTACGACGGCGTGGAACGCCCGCAGCCACCCCGCGTCGCCCGTCCCGGCCGGCAGCGCGATGTTCACCGCCCCGCCCTCCGCGCCGGCGCCACCGGTCTCCTCCGGCCAGCCGGTCTGCGGGAACAGCGTCCGCGGGTGCTCGTGCAGCGAGATCGTCAGAACGCGCGGATCGTCCCAGAAGACCGCCTGCACCCCGTCCCCGTGGTGCACATCGACATCCACGTAGACCACGCGCTCCGCACCGAGCTCCAGCAGCCGCGCCACCGCCAGCGCCGCGTCGTTGTAGACGCAGAACCCCGCGGCGGAGCCCGGCATCGCATGGTGCAGGCCGCCGGCGAAGTTCACCGCGTGAGCAACGTCACCGCTCCACACCGCCTCGGCCGCCCCGACGGACTGCCCGGCGATCAGCGCGGAGGCCCGGTGCATCCCCGCGAAGGCCGGGTTGTCCTCGGTACCGAGGCCGTAGTCCAGCTCCACCGAGTGGGGATCGGCGGAGACCCGCCGTACCGCGGCGACGTAGTCGGCGCGGTGCACCAGCCCGAGCGTGGAGTCCCCGGCGGCCGGCGCGGAGGTCACCTTCAGCGCCTGGTCCAGCCCGAAGGCCTCGACCAGCCGCATCGTGAGCGACAGCCGCACCGGGTCCATCGGATGCCCGGGGCCGAAGTCGTAGCCTGTTACCTGCTCATCCCACATCAGCTGTGCGCGGCCGCTCATGGCCGACACGGTATCGGGCCTCACCGGTGTCGAACGACTTGGCATAGAGGAGAGTCGCCAGCACCAGCACCATCGGGATCAGCATCGCGCCCCGGTAGCTCCACGCGTCACCGATCGCACCCACCAGCGGGGCGCCGATCAGGAAACCGACGTAGTTGAAGATGTTCAGCCGCGCGATGGCCGTGTCCGAGGCACCGGGGAACAGCCGCCCCGCCGCCGCGAACGTCGTCGGAACGATGACGCACAGCCCGAACCCCAGCAGCGTGAACCCGAGCATCCCGGCCCACGGGCCCGGCGCCACCGCGACCACCCCGAACCCGACCGCGGCGAGCACCGTCCCGGCCCGCACCACCGCGGCCCCGCCGAAGCGCCGCACGCCGAGGTCCCCGGCCGCCCGGCCGAGCAGCGTCGTCACCATGTAGATGTTGTACGGAACGGTGGACAGCTGCTCCGAGCTGCCGAGCGTGTCCTGCAGGTACTTCGCGCTCCAGTTGGAGACCGTCGAGTCCCCGATGTACGCGAAGGCCATCACCAGGCAGAGCGGCAGCAGCAGCCGCATCACCACGGGTGTCGCCACCGGGGCGGCCACGCCCTCGGCCACCGGCTCCGGCCGCTGGTCGACGTACCAGCGGCTCGCCATGAGGACCAGCGGGATCAGCACGACGGCGACCGGCGCGTAGAGCACCGCGAGGGACAGATGCCAGTGCGCTCCGGCCCAGGCCAGCGAGGCACCGGTGATGCCGCCGAGGCTGTAGGCGGCGTGGAAGCCGAGCATGATGCTCCGGCCGTAGGTGCGCTGCAGGCTCACACCCAGCATGTTCATGGAGGCGTCGAGCCCGCCGACACAGATGCCGAACAGGCCCAGCGCCACGGCTATCTGCCACATCGCGTTCCCGGAACCCGCCGCGACCAGGACCAGCGCCACGAGCGGCTGGACCCACCGCAGTACGACACTGGGCCGCACCCGCTTCACCAGGTGCTCGGTCGCCACGCTGCCCGCCCCGGCCAGGATCGGCACGGCCGCGAGGAAGACCGGCAGCAGCCCGTCACTGATGCCGTAGCGATCCTGGATCGCCGGGATACGGGTCACGAGCAGAGCGAAAACCACGCCCTGGCTGAAGAAGCTGACCGCCAGCGAGGCCCGGCCATGCCGCAGAGATGCGTCCATGAGCGAGCAGCGTAGATCCCGAAGCTACGGATGAGTAGGTGTTGCGGGTCACAAGTTAGACGATCAGATCCAGGAGCTCGTGCATCTCGCTGAACAGGGCATTGGCGTCCCCGAGCTTGGCCGCGGAAGTCATCGCGGTGAACCCGTATACGTCCATCCCGGCCGCCACGGCCGCCTGCACTCCCAGCGGGCTGTCCTCGACGACCGCGCACCGCCCGGGAGCGACTCCCATCACCTGTGCCGCGTGCAGGAAGAGGTCGGGCGCCGGCTTCCCGCGCCCCACGTCCTGCGAACTGAAGATGCGCTCCTCACCGAAGTGCTCGAAGAGCCCGGTCTTGTGCAGTGCCACCCTGATCCGCTCATGGCTCCCCGACGAGGCGAGGCAGTACGGCACCCCCTCCGCCGCCAGCTTCCCCAGGACGTCCGCGACACCGGGCACGGGCTGGAGGTCCCGCCGGAACGCCTCGAAGACCCGCGCGTGGAAGACGTCGTTGAAGTCCTCCGGCAACTTCTGCCCGGACCGCTCCAGCACCAGTTCATGGACCCGGTGCATCGCGGAGCCCATGTAGTCGCGGATCGACTCCTCGTACGACGTGGGGTGGCCGAGTTCCGTGAGACAGCCGGCCAGGATCCGGTTGGAGATCGGCTCACTGTCCACGAGGACGCCGTCGTTGTCGAAGATGATCAGGTCATAGCGCATGGCACCACTGTAGGGAACGCCGGTCCCGACAACGCAAAGAAGCCCCCAGGCAATAGCCTGGGGGCTTCTTCTCAAAAATTGTTCGGCGGCGTCCTACTCTCCCACAGGGTCCCCCCTGCAGTACCATCGGCGCTGAAAGGCTTAGCTTCCGGGTTCGGAATGTAACCGGGCGTTTCCCTAACGCTATGACCACCGAAACACTATGAAGTTAACCAACCGGATACTGGCACGGTTCGTTACTTCAGAACTACACAGTGGACGCGAAGCAAAAATAGTTAGACAAGCCCTCGGCCTATTAGTACCAGTCAGCTACACCCGTTACCGGGCTTCCACATCTGGCCTATCAACCCAGTCGTCTACTGGGAGCCTTAACCCCTCAAAGGGGTGGGAATACTCATCTCGAAGCAGGCTTCCCGCTTAGATGCTTTCAGCGGTTATCCTTTCCGAACGTAGCCAACCAGCCGTGCCCTTGGCAGGACAACTGGCACACCAGAGGTTCGTCCGTCCCGGTCCTCTCGTACTAGGGACAGCCCTTCTCAATATTCCTGCGCGCGCAGCGGATAGGGACCGAACTGTCTCACGACGTTCTAAACCCAGCTCGCGTACCGCTTTAATGGGCGAACAGCCCAACCCTTGGGACCGACTCCAGCCCCAGGATGCGACGAGCCGACATCGAGGTGCCAAACCATCCCGTCGATATGGACTCTTGGGGAAGATCAGCCTGTTATCCCCGGGGTACCTTTTATCCGTTGAGCGACGGCGCTTCCACAAGCCACCGCCGGATCACTAGTCCCGACTTTCGTCCCTGCTCGACCCGTCAGTCTCACAGTCAAGCTCCCTTGTGCACTTACACTCAACACCTGATTGCCAACCAGGCTGAGGGAACCTTTGGGCGCCTCCGTTACTCTTTAGGAGGCAACCGCCCCAGTTAAACTACCCACCAGACACTGTCCCTGATCCGGATCACGGACCGAGGTTAGACATCCAGCACGACCAGAGTGGTATTTCAACGACGACTCCACCATGGCTGGCGCCATGACTTCACAGTCTCCCACCTATCCTACACAAGCCGAACCGAACACCAATATCAAGCTATAGTAAAGGTCCCGGGGTCTTTCCGTCCTGCTGCGCGAAACGAGCATCTTTACTCGTAGTGCAATTTCACCGGGCCTATGGTTGAGACAGTCGAGAAGTCGTTACGCCATTCGTGCAGGTCGGAACTTACCCGACAAGGAATTTCGCTACCTTAGGATGGTTATAGTTACCACCGCCGTTTACTGGCGCTTAAGTTCTCAGCTTCGCCACACCGAAATGTGACTAACCGGTCCCCTTAACGTTCCAGCACCGGGCAGGCGTCAGTCCGTATACATCGCCTTACGGCTTCGCACGGACCTGTGTTTTTAGTAAACAGTCGCTTCTCGCTGGTCTCTGCGGCCACCCCCAGCTCAGGAAGCAAGTTCCCTCACCAGTTGTGGCCCCCCTTCTCCCGAAGTTACGGGGGCATTTTGCCGAGTTCCTTAACCATAGTTCACCCGAACGCCTCGGTATTCTCTACCTGACCACCTGAGTCGGTTTAGGGTACGGGCCGCCATGAAACTCGCTAGAGGCTTTTCTCGACAGCATAGGATCATCCACTTCACCACAATCGGCTCGGCATCAGGTCTCAGACTATGTGTTGCGCGGATTTGCCTACGCAACGTCCTACACCCTTACCCCGGGACTACCACCGCCCGGGCTGGACTACCTTCCTGCGTCACCCCATCGCTTACCTACTACAGAATCGGGTCGCCGGCTCCACCACTCCCCTCAACTCCGAAGAGATCAGGGCGGCTTCACGGGCTTAGCATCCTCTGGTTCGATACTGGGCGTTTCAAAGCGGGTACCGGAATATCAACCGGTTGTCCATCGACTACGCCTGTCGGCCTCGCCTTAGGTCCCGACTTACCCTGGGCAGATCAGCTTGACCCAGGAACCCTTAGTCAATCGGCGCACACGTTTCCCACGTGTGTATCGCTACTCATGCCTGCATTCTCACTCGTGTACCGTCCACGACTGGCTTCCGCCGCCGCTTCACCCGGCACACGACGCTCCCCTACCCATCCCCGCACCCGTTAGGGCTTCGCACGGGAATGACACGACTTCGGCGGTACACTTGAGCCCCGCTACATTGTCGGCGCGGAATCACTTGACCAGTGAGCTATTACGCACTCTTTCAAGGATGGCTGCTTCTAAGCCAACCTCCTGGTTGTCTCTGCGACTCCACATCCTTTCCCACTTAGCGTACGCTTAGGGGCCTTAGTCGATGCTCTGGGCTGTTTCCCTCTCGACCATGGAGCTTATCCCCCACAGTCTCACTGCCGCGCTCTCACTTACCGGCATTCGGAGTTTGGCTAAGGTCAGTAACCCGGTAGGGCCCATCGCCTATCCAGTGCTCTACCTCCGGCAAGAAACACGCGACGCTGCACCTAAATGCATTTCGGGGAGAACCAGCTATCACGGAGTTTGATTGGCCTTTCACCCCTAACCACAGGTCATCCCCCAGGTTTTCAACCCTGGTGGGTTCGGTCCTCCACGAAGTCTTACCTCCGCTTCAACCTGCCCATGGCTAGATCACTCCGCTTCGGGTCTTGGGCGCGCGACTCATTCGCCCTATTCGGACTCGCTTTCGCTACGGCTACCCCACACGGGTTAACCTCGCCACACACCGCAAACTCGCAGGCTCATTCTTCAAAAGGCACGCAGTCACGAGATACCAGCAAGCTGGTATCCGACGCTCCCACGGCTTGTAGGCACACGGTTTCAGGTACTATTTCACTCCGCTCCCGCGGTACTTTTCACCATTCCCTCACGGTACTATCCGCTATCGGTCACCAGGGAATATTTAGGCTTAGCGGGTGGTCCCGCCAGATTCACACGGGATTTCTCGGGCCCCGTGCTACTTGGGTGTCGTACAAGCAAGCCGTACAGATTTCAGCTACGGGGGTCTTACCCTCTACGCCGGACCTTTCGCATGTCCTTCGCCTATCCATACGGTTTCTGACTCGCCCAACAGTCGGCAGACTGCTGAAGTACGATCCCACAACCCCGCATACGCAACCCCTGCCGGGTATCACACGCATACGGTTTGGCCTCATCCGGTTTCGCTCGCCACTACTCCCGGAATCACGGTTGTTTTCTCTTCCTGCGGGTACTGAGATGTTTCACTTCCCCGCGTTCCCTCCACATACCCTATGTGTTCAGGTATGGGTGACAGCCCATGACGACTGCCGGGTTTCCCCATTCGGACACCCCCGGATCACAGCTCAGTTGACAGCTCCCCGGGGCCTATCGCGGCCTCTCGCGTCCTTCATCGGTTCCTGGTGCCAAGGCATCCACCGTGCGCCCTTAAAAACTTGCCTTACAGATGCTCGCGTCCACTATGTAGTTCTCAAGCAACGAACCCTCCCCCACACTGCCCCGAGATAATCCCGAGGAGTAATGAGGCCGGCGTCGAGAAGGAACTTTCGTTCCCTCAGGACCCAACAGCGTGCCCGGTACAGTCCCATCACTCATGTTTTCCACGCCGAAGCAGTACTTACCTGAGCAACCAGACCGTGCCGAATAGTCAACGTTCCACCCATGAGCAACCACCGCCGAACAGATGCCGGCGTAATGGCCCTGGACTACTTTCGCAGCCAGAATGCTCCTTAGAAAGGAGGTGATCCAGCCGCACCTTCCGGTACGGCTACCTTGTTACGACTTCGTCCCAATCGCCAGTCCCACCTTCGACGACTCCCTCCCTTGCGGGTTGGGCCATCGGCTTCGGGTGTTACCGACTTTCGTGACGTGACGGGCGGTGTGTACAAGGCCCGGGAACGTATTCACCGCAGCAATGCTGATCTGCGATTACTAGCAACTCCGACTTCATGGGGTCGAGTTGCAGACCCCAATCCGAACTGAGGCCGGCTTTTTGAGATTCGCTCCACCTTGCGGTATCGCAGCTCATTGTACCGACCATTGTAGCACGTGTGCAGCCCAAGACATAAGGGGCATGATGACTTGACGTCGTCCCCACCTTCCTCCGAGTTGACCCCGGCGGTCTCCTGTGAGTCCCCATCACCCCGAAGGGCATGCTGGCAACACAGAACAGGGGTTGCGCTCGTTGCGGGACTTAACCCAACATCTCACGACACGAGCTGACGACAGCCATGCACCACCTGTACACCGACCACAAGGGGGGCCGTATCTCTACGGCTTTCCGGTGTATGTCAAGCCTTGGTAAGGTTCTTCGCGTTGCGTCGAATTAAGCCACATGCTCCGCTGCTTGTGCGGGCCCCCGTCAATTCCTTTGAGTTTTAGCCTTGCGGCCGTACTCCCCAGGCGGGGAACTTAATGCGTTAGCTGCGGCACCGACGACGTGGAATGTCGCCAACACCTAGTTCCCAACGTTTACGGCGTGGACTACCAGGGTATCTAATCCTGTTCGCTCCCCACGCTTTCGCTCCTCAGCGTCAGTAATGGCCCAGAGATCCGCCTTCGCCACCGGTGTTCCTCCTGATATCTGCGCATTTCACCGCTACACCAGGAATTCCGATCTCCCCTACCACACTCTAGTCTGCCCGTATCGAATGCAGACCCGGGGTTAAGCCCCGGGCTTTCACATCCGACGTGACAGACCGCCTACGAGCTCTTTACGCCCAATAATTCCGGACAACGCTCGCACCCTACGTATTACCGCGGCTGCTGGCACGTAGTTAGCCGGTGCTTCTTCTGCAGGTACCGTCACTTGCGCTTCTTCCCTGCTGAAAGAGGTTTACAACCCGAAGGCCGTCATCCCTCACGCGGCGTCGCTGCATCAGGCTTTCGCCCATTGTGCAATATTCCCCACTGCTGCCTCCCGTAGGAGTCTGGGCCGTGTCTCAGTCCCAGTGTGGCCGGTCGCCCTCTCAGGCCGGCTACCCGTCGTCGCCTTGGTAGGCCATTACCCCACCAACAAGCTGATAGGCCGCGGGCTCATCCTTCACCGCCGGAGCTTTTAACCCACCCCCAGGAGGAGGAGAGTGTTATCCGGTATTAGACCCCGTTTCCAGGGCTTGTCCCAGAGTGAAGGGCAGATTGCCCACGTGTTACTCACCCGTTCGCCACTAATCCACCCGAAGGCTTCATCGTTCGACTTGCATGTGTTAAGCACGCCGCCAGCGTTCGTCCTGAGCCAGGATCAAACTCTCCGTGAATGTCTCCACGCAAGAGCGGCACCACCGGCCGGAATAAGGCCCGTGGTGCACAGCGTCCTCGCTGTGTAATTGCCTCCCACCAGTTCCCGTCCCGAAGGACCGGAGGGCAGAAGGACTTTTTCAAAGGAACCACCAAACGAAACCCGAATGGGTTCCGCCCGGGGTGTTTTAAGTCTGGCGTTGACTTTTGGCACGCTGTTGAGTTCTCAAGGAACGGTCGCTTCCTTTGGTGCCGTTTCACCGGCGCCCTCCGGGCTTCCCTTCGTGTTTCCGACTCTATCAGACGCTTTCGCGTCCGATTCCCAGTCAGCGGGTTTCGCCTTCTGCGCTTTCGCGCTTTCCGGCGATTCCGACTCTATCAGAACCTTTCGGGCCTGACTCCCAGTCAGCGGGGCTTGCCATCCGGGCCGTTGAGCCCTTCCGACGAGTGAAACTTTAGCGGAACTTCGGCATCCGATCCAATCGGCTGCTTTCTGTTCCCATTCCGAAAACGCGCACGAAAACAAAACGACTGAGCGTCGTTCGTTCGAATGGTTGTCATCTGGAGTGGCTGCCTCGGGACCGACTCGCGTCGGCGTTCACCGGCGGGCAACTCGGAGAACACTACGCACGCGACCCACCTTCGTCAACTCCATGCCAGGGACACCACCCGGGGGTACCCTGAGCCCCATGACGACGCATGCGCACACCCAGCTCTGGTGGGCCGCCTGAAGGCGGCCGACCCCTGCAGCGCATGCACCCAACGGCCGCCGCTTCGGCGGCCGTTCGCGTATCTCGACCTTGACGCCCGGCCGGCGACCGCGGCGGCCATGACAAGGAAGAAGTCTCTGAGATGACGCGGATCTTCAGCGGAGTGACACCGTCGGGGCACCTCACCCTGGGGAACTACCTCGGCGCCATCCAGCGGTGGGTCTCGGTCGACCAGCACCAGAGCCCGCACCAGGAAGACGCCCTCTTCAGCATCGTCGATCTGCACGCCCTCACCGTCGAACACGAACCGGCCCGGTTGCGACGGCTGACGCGGCAGACGGCGACCCTCCTGCTGGCAGCCGGGCTCGACCCGAAGGTGTGCACGGTATTCGTGCAGAGCCACGTCGACGAGCACACCCGGCTGTCGTACGTACTGGAGTGCATCGCCACGGACGGCGAACTGCGGCGCATGATCCAGTACAAGGAGAAATCCGCGAAACAGCAGTCGGTGCGGGTCTCCCTGCTCACCTATCCGGTGCTGATGGCGGCGGACATCCTGGCGTACCGGACCGATGAGGTGCCGGTCGGCGACGATCAGGCGCAGCACGTCGAGCTGTCGCGTGATCTGGCGGTCCGTTTCAACCAGCGGTACGGGCACACGTTCACGGTGCCCCGTGCCGTGGTGCCGCCGGTGGCCGCGCGGGTGATGGATCTGCAGGAGCCGGCTTCGAAGATGAGCAAGTCCGCGAGCGCGACGACCGGGATCATCTCCCTGCTCGACGAGCCGGCGGTGATCCGCAAGAAGGTGATGCGGGCGGTGACGGACAGCGCGTCCGATGTGGAGTACGACCGGGTGGAACGGCCGGGGCTCGCGAATCTGCTGGAGATCCTGGCCGCCTGCACCGGTGGCGAGCCGGCGGCGCTCGCCGCGGGGTACGACTCGTACGGCGCGGTGAAGAAGGACGTGGCGGAGGCGGTCGTCGAACTCCTGCGGCCGTTGCAGGAACGCCACGCCGTGCTCTGCGCCGATCCCGGCCTTCTCGACGAGGTGCTGCGGGACGGCGCCGAGCGGGCGTGCGCCCTCGCGCGGCCGACGGTGGACGCCGCGTACCGGGCGATCGGGCTGCTGTGAGAGGAAGGGGCGGGCCCAGGTGGCCCGCCCCTTCGGAACGTCCGGAGTCCGGAGTCCGCTGCCCTCAGCCGTTGCCCTCAGCCGTTGCCGGAAGCCAGCTCGCGGCTGCGGTCGCGGGCCGCTTCGAGGGCGGCGATCAGCGCGGCGCGCACCCCGTGGTTCTCCAGCTCGCGGATGGCGCTGATGGTGGTGCCGGCCGGTGAGGTCACCGCCTCACGCAGCTTCACCGGGTGCTCGCCGCTGTCGCGCAGCATCACGGCCGCGCCGATCGCCGACTGCACGATCAGGTCGTGCGCCTGGGCACGCGGCAGTCCGAGCAGGATGCCGGCATCGGTCATCGCCTCGACCAGGTAGTAGAAGTACGCGGGCCCCGAGCCGGACAGCGCGGTGGCGGCGTCCTGGTGCTTCTCGGGGACGCGCAGCGTCTTGCCGACCGGCTTGAAGATGTCCTCGGTGCGGACGAGATGCGCCTCGGTGGCGTGGCTGCCCGCGGAGATGACGGACATGCCCTCGTCGACCAGCACCGGAGTGTTCGGCATGACGCGGACGACTGCGAGGCCCTCCGTCAGCCGCTCCTCGAAGAACGCGGTCGGGATGCCGGCGGCCGCGCTGATGACGAGGCGGTCGGCGGCGACGTGCGGCGCCAGTTCGTCGAGGAGGGCACCCATGTCCTGCGGCTTCGCCGCGAGGATGAGGGTGTCGGCGGCCTTCGCCGCCTCCGCGTTACTGACGGCCTCGACGCCGTACCGGGCCCGCAGCTCCTCCGCACGCTCCGGGCGCCGCGCGGTGACGAGCAGGTCGTCGGGCGACCAGCCGGCCCGGATCATGCCGGAGAGGAGGGCCTCGCCGATCTTGCCGGTGCCGAGTACGGCGACTTTCTGGGTCATGGCGTCACCTTCGAGCGGTACGGGGGCTTTCACGGCCATCCTCGCACCAGCTGCGCCGCCCGCGGCTTTTCGGTCCAACTGCCGGTACGGACCGCGTGAGGCGGAACGGGCCGCGTCAGGCCGTCCGGCGGGCGTCAGGCCGTGCGGCGGCGGAGGGTGGCCGCTCCCAGGGCCAGGGCCACCAGGGCGCACGCGGCGACGACGGCCAGGTCGCGGACGAAGTCGCCGGTGACTCCGGTGTGCTGGACGACCTGCGTCATGCCGTCGACCGCGTACGACATGGGCAGCACGTCGGAGACGGCGGCGAGCACCGGCTGCATGGTGTCGCGCGGCACGAGGAGCCCGCACATCAGCAGTTGCGGGAGGAGCACGGCCGGCATGAACTGGACGGCCTGGAACTCGCTGGCCGCGAACGCGCTGACGAAGAGGCCGAGGGCGATGCCCAGGAACGCGTCGGCGAGGGCGATGACGAGGAGCAGCCAGGGCGAGCCGACGACGTCGAGGCCCAGCCCCCAGACGGCGAGCCCGGTGGCGAGGCAGGCCTGGACGACGGCGACGCCGCCGAACGCGAGGGCGTAGCCGCCAAGCAGGTCGGCCTTGCCCAGCGGCATGGACAGCAGCCGCTCCAGCGTGCCGGAGGTGCGTTCACGGAGGGTGGCGATCGAGGTGACCAGGAACATCAGGATGAGCGGGAAGATGCCGAGGAGTGACGCTCCGACCTGGTCGAAGGTGTGCTGCTTGCCGTCGTAGACCCAGCTCAGCACCGCGAGCAGCACGCAGGGGACGACCAGCATCAGGGCGATGGTGCGGGGGTCGTGGCCGAGCTGGCGCAGGACCCGGCGGGCGGTGGCGAGGGTGCGCGGGAGGGAGAAGGCGCGGGGAGCGCGCCCGGCCGGAGGCTGGGTGGGGTCCCTCGGAAGAGTGGTGGCGAGTGTCGGGTGGGCGTTCATTTTGCCTGCTCCTGGCGGGTGTCGGGGAGGGTGACGACGTTCGTGCGGTGGCCGGAGCCGGCGTTGGCCGCGTCCACGAGGTGGAGGAAGGCCTCCTCGACGGTTGCGGAGCCGGTGGACTCGCGCAGCCCGTCGGGGGTGTCGTCGGCGAGGATGCCGCCCTCGCGCATGAGGAGCAGGCGGTGGCAGCGTTCGGCCTCGTCCATGACGTGCGAGGAGATCAGGACGGTGGCGCCGCGCTCGTCGGCGAGGCGGTGGAAGAGCTGCCACAGGTCGCGGCGCAGGACGGGGTCGAGGCCGACGGTGGGTTCGTCGAGGACGAGGAGTTCGGGTTCGCCGAGCAGGGCGACCGCGAGGGAGACCCGGCCGCGCTGGCCGCCGGAGAGGTTTCCGGCGAGCGAGTCGGCGTGGGATTCGAGGTCGACGTCGGTGAGGGCGCGGTTCACGTGCTCGCGGCGGGCGGCGCGGGTCAGGCCGAGGACGGACGCGTAGTAGTCGAGGTTCTGGCGGGCGGTGAGGTCGGTGTAGACGGACGGCGCCTGGGTGACGTACCCGACGGCGGAGCGGAGCCGGGGATGGCCGGCGGCGAGGCCCAGGACGTCGAGGGTGCCGGTGACGTGCGCCTGGGTGCCGACGATCGCGCGCATGAGGGTGGATTTGCCGCAGCCGCTGGGACCCAGCAGGCCGGTGACCTGACCGCGCGGGACGGTGAACTCGAGGCCGTTCAGGACGGTGCGGCTGCCACGGACGACGGTGAGTCCGTCGGCCCGTACCGCCGGTTCAAATTTATTCATCATGTGATGAATATCCTCCGCCGACGGGTGCTCGTCAAGCACCCGGCGGGAGATCGTCGACCACCGGACGGGAGCTCGTCGAGCAGCGGTGTCCGGTCGTCGCGCACCGGTGCCCATGGGGGCGGGGGGCCGGGTCGGTCGGGGTCTGCTCAGGGTCATCCCCTATGGCGTTCAAGAGGCGGCCGCAGGACCGTGGCGGTATGAGGCGTTCATCCCGCGACATCGATGTGACCAGGTCCGAGAAGCGGCAGCTGGCCGTGGCCTCGGCGACGCTCGGGCCCTGGCGGCCCGCCGCGGCCGTGGGAGCGCTGGGCGGCGGAGTCTCGCTCGCGCTCCATGCCATCGGGGGTGACTTCGGACTCGGCATGGTCGTCAGTGCGCTGTCCGTCGCCCTGATGCTGTTCTTCCTCGTCGGCGGCGCCGGCGCGGTGCTCGGCACCAGCGCCAAGGCCGACCGCCGGATCCGCCGCTGGGCGCGCGCGCATCCCTGGCAGGTGGCGGTGGTGCCGGCCGGGCTGCTCTTCGTCTCCGACTTCGTGATGCGGCAGATCCTGAGCAGCGAGGGCTTCTTCGGCAGCCTGTGGGACGGCCTGTGGCGCGGCGCGATCGTGGCCGCGGTGGTGGGTTCCGTCGGCGCGGTGGCGGCTTCGCGCCGCAGTTGATCCTGGCGGGGGGGGCTCAGGCCCGGAGGGCCACCGTCACATCCGTGACGTACGGCTCGTCGAGCACGCCGTCGGGGAACAGCGCGAGCAGTTCCTCCCGCTCCGCGCGCAGGACCGGCTCCGCTTCCGCACCCAGCACGGCGAGGAACGAGTGGGTGCCGAGGGTCCGGAGCCGGTCGTCCACGGTGATCCGGCGCGACCACCGGACGGAGCGCGTCCCGGTGCGGACCGCGAAGGGCGCGAGCAGGCCGGAGGCGGTGTGCGAGAAGCCCGGCGCCCGGTAGCCGGGGCAGCGTTCGGCGAGCCGCGCCTCCTGGTCGGCGACCCAGCCGTGGCTCAGGTCGGGCACGTTCCACCACAGGGCCAGCGCGCCGTCCCGGCGCAGTACGCGCAGTGCCTCGGGGACCGAACGGGCCGGCTCCGTCCAGTGCCAGGCCTGGGCGTACGTCACGAAGTCGGCGGCCCCGTCCGCGAAGGGCAGCGCGTTGCCGTCGGCCCTGACGAGCGGGACGGCGGGCAGTGCGGCGCGGAGCTGTGCGGCCATGCCGGCGCCGGGCTCCACCGCGGTGACGCGCGCGCCGCGCTCCCGCAGCAGACGGGTCCCGATGCCGGTGCCCGCGCCCACGTCGATGACCGTGGCACCCGTCAGCGAGCGGCCGGCGAGCTCCTCGACGGCGTCGAACAGCGCGGGCGGATAGCTGGGGCGGGCGGCCGCGTACTCGGCGGCGATCGCGTTGAACGACCTGGCCAGTTCGGTGTGCGACGACGACGTCATACGAACTCCCCCAGCTACCGCTGGGCGGTGCCCCCAGATCGGCCGGACATACCCTAGCCGCGCTTGCGCTTCTTGGCTGCGGCGCGGGCGGCCGGGTTGCCGGTGCGGGTGCCGCGGCGGCGGGTGTGCTGTTCGCGGGCGCGCTCGTACTCGGCGCGGTGGAGTTTCTCGCCGGGGGCCTCGATGAGGGCGCGGACGCAGTAGGCGAGCAGGGTGCCGATGAAACCGATCAGCAGAATGCCCTGCGCGGAGCCGGCCGCCGCGTCGGAACCCCGGCCGCCGGGCTCGGGGCGGCGGATGAAGCCCTCCCAGGTCTTGCGGAAGGCCAGCGCGCTGCAGACGGCGAACGCCACGACGACGAGCAGTCCGACGAAGGTGCCGACCTTCGCGATGCTCAGGCCCTGGAAACCGAAGCGGAGCACGAACGCACCGGCAGCGGCGGCGGCCAGCGCGCCGACGGCGACGCCGGCGCGGCGCAGGGCGTAGCCGCCGTCGTGGTGCACCCAGGTCGTGCCGAAGAACCGCAGGGGCTCGGGCTGGGGGCCGTCGGAGGCCGCGGGTTCCGGCTGGTCGTGCGGCTTGGTCTGGGGGTCGTCGTCCACGGTTCGATTATCGCCGAACGACACGGCCTCCGGAGACCACAAAGGGACGTATCGGAAAAACCGCCCCTGACGCACCGCTGCCCCGGCCGGTCGGGATGATCGACTGGTCGGGGCGGCGGAAGGGCTCCTGCTGCGTTCTAGCCTTCGAGCTTGCTGACGTCGCGGACCGCGCCCTTGTCCGCGCTGGTCACCATCGCGGCGTAGGCGCGCAGGGCCGGCGAGACCTTGCGCACGCGGCCCTTGGGGGCGTAGACGCCGCCCAACGCCTCGCGGCGGGCGGCGAGTTCCTCGTCGGGGACGATGAGGTTGACGCCGCGGTTCGGGATGTCGATGCGGATCAGGTCGCCGTCCTCGACGAGGGCGATGGTGCCGCCGGACGCCGCTTCCGGGGAGCAGTGGCCGATCGACAGCCCCGAGGTGCCGCCGGAGAAGCGGCCGTCGGTGATGAGCGCGCAGGCCTTGCCCAGACCGCGGCCCTTGAGGAACGAGGTCGGGTAGAGCATCTCCTGCATACCGGGGCCGCCCTTGGGGCCCTCGTAGCGGATGACGACGACGTCGCCCTCCTTGACGCGCTTGGTGAGGATCGCGTCGACGGCGGCCTCCTGGGACTCCACCACGACGGCGGGGCCCTCGAAGGTCCAGATCGACTCGTCGACACCGGCGGTCTTCACGACGCAGCCGTCCACGGCGAGGTTGCCGTACAGGATCGCCAGGCCGCCCTCGGTGGAGTAGGCGTGCGCGGCGTCCCGGATGCAGCCGTTGGCGGCGTCCGTGTCGAGGGTGTCCCAGCGCTCGGACTGCGAGAAGGCGGACGCGGAGCGGACGCAGCCGGGGGCGGCGTGGAAGAGCTCGACGGCCTCGGGCGACGGGGAGCCGCCGCGGATGTCCCAGCTCTTGAGCCAGTCGGCGAGCGAGGGCGAGTGCACGGTGTGCACGTCCTCGTTCAGCAGACCCGCGCGGTACAGCTCGCCGAGGATGGCGGGGATGCCGCCGGCCCGGTGCACGTCCTCCATGTAGTAGTCGCCGTTGGGCGCGACCTTCGACAGGCAGGGCAGCCGGCGCGACAGCGCGTCGATGTCCGCCATGTCGAAGTCGACCTCGGCCTCCTGCGCGGCGGCCATCAGGTGCAGGATCGTGTTGGTCGAGCCGCCCATGGCGATGTCGAGCGCCACGGCGTTCTCGAAGGCGGCGCGGGTCGCGATGTTGCGCGGCAGGACGGTCTCGTCGTTCTGCTCGTAGTAGCGCTTGGTGATGTCGACGATCGTGCGGCCGGCGTCCTGGTACAGCGCCTTGCGGGAGGTGTGGGTGGCCAGCACCGAACCGTTGCCGGGCAGCGCCAGACCGATCGCCTCGGCGAGGCAGTTCATCGAGTTGGCGGTGAACATGCCGGAACACGAGCCACAGGTCGGGCAGGCGTTCTCCTCGATGCGGAGGATGTCCTCGTCCGAGACGTTCTCGTTGACCGCGTCGGAGATCGCGTTGACCAGGTCGAGCTTGCGGACGGTGCCGTCGACGAGGGTGGCCTTGCCGGCCTCCATCGGACCGCCGGAGACGAAGACGACCGGGATGTTGAGGCGCAGGGCGGCCATCAGCATGCCGGGCGTGATCTTGTCGCAGTTCGAGATGCAGATCAGCGCGTCCGCGCAGTGCGCCTCGACCATGTACTCGACGGAGTCGGCGATCAGGTCGCGCGAGGGCAGCGAGTAGAGCATGCCGCCGTGGCCCATCGCGATGCCGTCGTCGACCGCGATGGTGTTGAACTCACGCGGAACGGCGCCCGCCGCCAGGATCGCCTCGGAGACGATCCGGCCGACCGGCTGAAGATGGGTGTGACCCGGTACGAACTCGGTGAAGCTGTTGGCGACCGCGATGATCGGCTTGCCGATGTCGGCGCTGGCCACACCGGAAGCGCGCATCAGAGCGCGGGCCCCCGCCATGTTCCTGCCGTGGGTGACCGTTCGTGACCTCAGATCGGGCACGGTAGCTCCACTCCCTCAAGTTCGTCCTCGGATCCTTCCGACACTACGCCGAGGTTCCACGCTCTGGACAGCCTGTCCGGAATGCGGGACGAACGGGTCATATCCCGGTCACGGTGCGGCCGTGGCACGGCCAGGCCCCGCCACCTCCGGTCACGCCTCGGTCAGGTAGCGCTGCAGCGTAGGCGCCACCAGCGCGACGATGTCCTCGACATCGGCCGAGGCCAGCGGCTCCACCTTGATCACGTAGCGCAGGATCGCGATCCCGACCATCTGCGAGGCTGCCAGCTCGGCCCGCAGCTTCGGCTCCGGCACCCGCAGGTCCTCCGCGATGCGCTCCAGCAGCATGCGCAGCAGGAACCCGCGCAGTACGGCCGCCGCCGTCTCGTGCGTCAGCGCGGACCGGACCACGGCCAGCAGCGGACCGCGCGTCGCCGGGTTCTCCCAGACGCCGAGGAAGTAGCGGGCGAGCCGCTCACCGATGCCGTCGGGGCCCGGCCCCACCACGTCGGGCACCTGCAGCGCGGGCTCGAAGGACGTCTCGATCGCCGCCGCGAAGACCTGCTCCTTGGTGCCGAAATAATGGTGCACCAGCGCCGGGTCCACCCCCGCCGCCTTCGCGATCGAACGGACCGACGTCTTGTCGTAGCCGCGCGCGGAGAACTCGGCGCGGGCGGCGGACAGGATGCGGTCCCGCGAGTCGGTCGCCCCGGCCCGCGTCCCGCTGGGACGCCCACGCCGACGCGGCTCGCCCTTCGGTGCGGCCTGCGATCCGGCTTCGGAGGCGTGGTCCGGCCCGGCCGGCGGGTCGCCCTTCGCGCGGGACGTCACGCGCCGGGGACCCTGGCCGCCGTGGCCAGGTGGAGCCGGGTGAAGGCCAGCGCCTCGGCGAGATCGGCCTCACGTTCGGCGGCGGACATCGCCCGCCGTGTGTTGACCTCGACGACCACATGACCGGTGAACCCGCTCAGCGCGAGCCGTTCCAGCAGCTCCGCGCAGGGCTGGCCGCCACGGCCCGGCACCAGGTGCTCGTCCTTGGCCGAGCCGTTGCCGTCGGCGAGATGGACGTGCGCGAGCCGGTCACCCATCCGGTTGACCATGTCCAGGGCCGCGCTGCGGGACGTGGAGGCATGCGACAGGTCCACGGTGAAGTGCCGGTAGTCGTCCTTGGTGACGTCCCAGTCGGGCGCGTACGCGAGCATCTCGCGGTCGCGGTACCGCCACGGGTACATGTTCTCGACGGCGAAGCGGACATCGGTCTCGTCCGCCATCCGCCAGATGCCCCGGACGAAATCGCGCGCGTAGTTGCGCTGCCACCGGAAGGGCGGATGCACGACGACGGTCGACGCGCCCAGCGTCTCGGCCGCCGCGCGCGCCCGCTGGAGCTTGATCCAGGGGTCGGTGGACCACACCCGCTGGGTGATCAGCAGGCACGGCGCGTGCACGGCGAGGATCGGGACGTGGTGATAGTCCGAGAGCCGGCGCAGCGCCTCTATGTCCTGGCTGACCGGATCGGTCCACACCATGACCTCGACGCCGTCGTAGCCGAGCCGGGCCGCGATCTCGAAGGCCGTCGCCGTGGATTCCGGATAGACGGAGGCCGTGGACAGCGCGACCTTCGCGTCCGGCACCCGGACCACATGTCCGGGCGCGGGAACGCCGTACGCCTGCCGGTCCGCGTACGCCTTATGGTCCGCTCGTTCAGCCACGGGAGACAGCGTACGGCGACGGGTCAGCCGAACGGCACTCTCATCTGCGCCGACGTGACACGGTCAACATGGATCCGCGCTCATTCCCCATAAGGTCGAGTTTGCGGAGAATCACCCCTTCACGCAGCGCCCACGGACAGATCTCCAGCTCCGCGACCCCGAAGAGGTCCATCGCCGCCTCCGCCACCAGCGCCCCCGCCAGCAGCTGGCCCGCGCGGCCCTCGGAGACCCCCGGCAGCTGTGCGCGCTCGGCCCGGCGCATGGTCGTCAGCCGGGGCACCCACTCCTCCAGCGACCTGCGGGTCAGCGACCGCTGGGTGTACACGCCGTCGGCGCTGCGGGCGGCGCCCGCGATCCGTGCGAGCTGCTTGAACGTCTTCGACGTGCCCACCGTGTGGTCGGGGCGGCCGAGCCGGGAGAACTCCGCGACCGTGCGGGCGATCTCGGCTCGCACATGCTTGCGCAGCGCGCGCACGTCATCCGTGGCGGGCGGGTCGCCGGGCAGCCAGGTGCTGGTCAGCCGGCCCGCGCCGAGCGGCAGCGAGACCGCCGCGTCCGGGTCCTCGTCCATGCCGTAGCCGACTTCGAGGGAGCCGCCGCCGATGTCCAGAACCAGCAGCCGGCCCGCCGACCAGCCGAACCAGCGGCGCACCGCGAGGAACGTCAGCCGGGCCTCGTCCTCGCCGGACAGCACCGTGAGCGTCACACCGGTCTCGGCGGCGACCCGGGCGAGCACCGCCTCGCCGTTGGCCGCCTCCCGGACCGCCGAGGTGGCGAACGCCAGCACGTCCTCGGCGCCCTTGTCCTCCGCGACCCGCAGCGCCTGCGAGAGGGTCGCCACCAGCCGGTCGACGCCCTCCGGGCTGATCGCACCCCGGTCGTCGAGCAGTTCCGCCAACCGCAGATCCGCCTTGTGGGAGTAGGCGGGCAGCGGGCGCGCGCCCGGGTGCGCGTCCATCACCAGTAGGTGAACGGTGTTGGAACCCACGTCGAGCACTCCGAGTCGCATGGGACAGACGCTAGCGCCCATCCGCGCCGCACATGGTGCGGGGGGCGCCACAGACGTTGTCGGGGCTCCCGGCGATCTACCCTGGCGGCGTGGCGAAGAACGTGGCAAAGAAGCTCAAGCAGTCCAAAAAGTCCCAGCAGCGGTCCGTGCCCGACGAGGTCGGTCCGGACTTCGCCCGCGCCTGGGTCGAGTTCCCCGACCCGGCCGACGACGAACAGCTGTTCCGTTGCGACCTCACCTGGCTCACCTCCCGCTGGACCTGCATCTTCGGCCAGGGCTGCCAGGGCATCGTCGCCGGCCGGGCCGCCGACGGATGCTGCTCGCTGGGCGCGCACTTCTCCGACGAGGAGGACGAGCAGCGCGTCGCCGGCCACGCCGCCCGGCTCACACCCGAGACCTGGCAGTTCCACGACCTCGGCACCAAGAAGGACGGCGCCTGGGCCATGGTCAACGAGGACGGTGAACGCCAGACCCGCGTCGTCGACGGCGCCTGCATCTTCAGCAACCGGGCCGGCTTCGCCGGCGGGCAGGGCTGCGCACTGCACGCCCTCGCGCTGCGGGAGGGCAAGGAACCGCTGGAGACCAAGCCGGACGTGTGCTGGCAGCTGCCGATCCGGCGTACCTACGACTGGGTGGACCGGCCGGACGAGACGCGGGTGCTGGTCGTCTCGATCGCGGAGTACGACCGGAGGGGGTGGGGGCCGGGGGGCATGACCTGCATTGGTGGTGCACGAGTGCTACGTCGGCGCATGGGGCGGGGGATCCGGTGTACGTGTCGTACCGGCCGGAGCTGACGGAGTTGATGGGGGTGGCGGGGTACGGGCGGTTGGTGGAGCTGTGTGAGGAGCGGCTGGCTTCGTTGCTGCCGATGGCTCCGCATCCGGCGGACCCCGTGACCGGGGGGGCGTGAACGGGCGCTTCGTTGTGGGTGCGGGGGCCGGGTCCTCCGGGGTGGGGCTTCGAAATCGACTATTTACGGGCCTGGCGGCCCACAAATAGCTCGGCAGCATTTCGAAACCCCACCCCTGCGGCCCCGGCCCCCTCACGTCACCACCGCGCCGGTTCCGGATTGCCTGTGGTCCTGCCGCTCAGCTCGTTGCCGGCGCCGAGGACGTCTCGCTCGGGGTCGGGGTCGGGGTGGGCTCCTGCGTTGTCGTCGTGGGGGTTGGGGTGGGGGTCTGTGTGTGGCTTGGGGTTGGTGTTGGGGGCTGGGTGTGGGTGGGGGTGTGGGGTTGCCTCGGACCGTGACCACCGCTCCGGAGGGGTTCAGGACGATGCGGGCGGTCCAGGGGGCTGCAGGTTCGGTGGAGTGGTCGACCGTGACGGTGAGGGTGGTCGACTCGCCGGGGCGTAGGTCTCCGGAGGTGGCGCTCAGGGTCAGCCAGTAGGCGGGGGTGGAGGCGGTCCAGTGGACGGGGGCGTCGCCGGTGGCCGTGAGGGTGATGACCGTGGTGCCGCCGTGGGATCCGGCGGTGACGGTGAGGTGGCCGGGGGCGCCTGGGGTGGGGGTGCCGGGTGGGGTGGACGGTGGGGCGGAGGTGTCGACGCTGACCGTTGTTCCCGGCGTTCGGGGGGTCGCCGGGTGGCGGGCGTCGTTGGAGCCGGTGCTGCCTGCCTTCTCGTACGGGTGGCCGTCGATGCCGTCGGCCCCGTCCCGTTCGCTGGCGGAGATGCCGCCGCCCGGCTGGTCGGTGCCGATCGGCGCGCCCCGGTAGGCGGCCCAGAGGGCGAGTACCGGGGCCGCGACGACGGCGGCGACGACCGTGGTGGTGACGGCGCGGTGCCGCAGCTGGGCCCGGCGGGCCGCGCGGTCCTTGTGGTCCAGGGGGAAGCCGCGCCGGTCGAAGCGCGGGGTGCCCTCGCGGCTGCGGCCGGCGCCGTCGCGCATGGAGTGCATGAGGGCGGCGTACGCGGCGGACCGTGGTGCTTCGAGCATGGTGAGCACGGCGGTCGCCGCGGTGGTCGCGGCGCCGGGCCAGGGGCCTCCGACGACGGCCCGCTCGGCGGTGAGCCGGCACTCCGGGCAGTCGTCGACATGGCGGACGAGTTCCCGGCGCAGGGCCGTGCCGAGCAGCACCTGGGTGTCGCCGGCCAGCCGCGCGACGGCCGCGCAGGTGCCGACCTCGACGACGGCGAGCGCGGCGCGGGTGCGTTCGACCTCGCAGGCGGCGCGGGCGAGGAGCGCGCGGGCCGCGTCCGCCTCGATGCCGAGGACGTGGCCGACCTCGTGCGGCGGGAGCTGGTGGCGGACCGCGAGTTCGAGGGCCTCACGCTGCTCGGGGGTGGTGCCGGCGGCCTCCGGCCAGGCGAGGGCGGCGAGCTGGCCACGGCGCTCGGTGGCGACCGCCTCCGACATGCGGGGCAGATCGGGCCGGCCGGCCGCGAGGCGGCGGCGGCAGGACCAGCGGGCGAGGGCGTAGAGCCAGGGGCGGCGCAGCCCGGCGTCGCGGAGCCGGCCGCGCTGCCGTTCGGCGAGGGCCAGCACCTCGCCGAGCGCGGCCGCGGCCGCGTCGTGCTCGCAGAGGACGGCGAGGCAGTAGGTGAACAGCCCGTCCAGATAGGGCTCGTAGTGGGCCGGGGGCTGCATCGGCAGCGTGCCGTGCGGGCGCCGGTCCTTGCGGTCGCGCTGTTCCGGACGCGGTTCGGGGCGCGTCCGGGACGCCGTCGCCCGGTGCTTGCGGTGCGTACCGGTGCGAGGGCCGGTAGCGGCGTCCTGGGGGTGGGTCTCCTGCCTGCTCATCACCTGGCGACGGTAGGGCGGCGGGAGCACAAGTCTCAGGCGTCCCCGTGAGCGTTAACCCGTATGGGTGGTGATGCCGCTCAAAAGGGGACACCCCGTTAACTCGTACGAGTGCCCAGGGGAATGCGAGTGCGGGCGCTGTCGCGGTCCACCGGGAACGCGTTGTCGGACCCTGCCACTACGGTGAACCCCATGCCTCCCCGCAAGACCGCTACGAAGGACCGACCGTCCTACCGCTGCACCGAGTGCGGCTGGACCACCGTGAAGTGGCTCGGCCGCTGCGGGGAGTGCCAGGCCTGGGGCACCGTCGAGGAGTTCGGCGGCGCGCCCGCCGTCAGGACCACCGCGGCAGGACGGGTGACGACGGCGGCCAAGCCGATCGGCCAGGTGGACGTCAGCCAGGCGACGGCCCGCTCGACGGGCGTGCCCGAGCTGGACCGGGTGCTCGGCGGCGGGCTGGTGCCCGGCGCGGTCGTGCTGGTCGCGGGCGAGCCGGGCGTCGGCAAGTCGACGCTGCTGCTGGACGTGGCGGCGAAGGCGGCGACCGCCCAGGGCCCGACGCTCTACATCACCGCCGAGGAGTCGGCGTCCCAGGTCCGGCTGCGCGCCGACCGGATCGGCGCGCTCTCCGACCATCTGTACCTGGCGGCCGAGACGGACCTGTCGGCGGTCCTGGGCCATCTGGACGACATCAAACCGGCGCTGCTGATCCTGGACTCGGTGCAGACCGTGGCGTCCCCGGAGATCGACGGCGCGCCCGGCGGCATGGCGCAGGTCCGCGAGGTCGCGGGCGCGCTGATCCGGGCCTCCAAGGAGCGCGGTATGTCGACGCTCCTGGTCGGCCATGTCACCAAGGACGGTGCCATCGCGGGCCCCCGTCTGCTGGAGCACCTGGTGGACGTGGTGCTG
Organism: Streptomyces sp. RKAG337; assembly: GCF_023701715.1. Taxonomy (NCBI): domain Bacteria; kingdom Bacillati; phylum Actinomycetota; class Actinomycetes; order Kitasatosporales; family Streptomycetaceae; genus Streptomyces; species Streptomyces sp. RKAG337. Next base: position 3,183,190 of record NZ_JAJOZA010000001.1, read on the forward strand.
AGCTTCGAGGGCGACCGACACGCCCGGCTGCGGCTGATCCGCGGCGTCAAGAACCGGTACGGAGCAACGGACGAGGTCGGCTGCTTCGAACTGCACGACGAGGGCATCACGGGACTGGCCGATCCCTCCGGGCTCTTCCTGACCCGCCGCGACGAACCGGTTCCCGGCACGTGTCTGACGGTCACGCTGGAGGGCAAGCGCCCGCTGGTGGTCGAGGTCCAGGGACTCACCGTCGACACCCAGATCCCGTCCCCGCGCCGCACGACCTCGGGTCTGGAGACGTCCCGGGTCTCGATGATGCTCGCCGTGCTGGAACAGCGCGGCCGGATTCAGGCGATCGGAAAGCGCGACATCTACACGGCGACGGTGGGCGGTGTGAAGCTCACCGAACCCGCCGCGGACCTGGCCGTGGCGCTCGCGCTGGCCAGCGCGGCGATCGACACACCGCTGCCCAAGAACCTGGTCGCGATCGGCGAGGTCGGCCTCGCGGGCGAGGTCAGACGGGTCACGGGGGTGCAGCGCCGGCTGTCCGAGGCGGCCCGGCTGGGGTTCACCCATGCCCTGGTACCGCCGGATCCCGGGAAAATCCCGCCGGGCATGAAAGTGGTCGAGGTGGCCGACATAGGAGACGCCCTGCGGGTGCTCCCGAAGCGCGGCTCACGGGCCTAGAGAGGGTCCGAACAGCGGTCGCTGGCCCATTGCGGAGCGAACGTCAGTAAACTTTGCCCTGGTCTCGCCCTTTGGGCATCCGTAGCGACCGGAGGATTGCAGTGGCAGCCAACGACCGGGCAGCAGCTCCCGGCAAGTCCGGCGGGAGTTCCGCTGCTGATGCCCTGATGCGCGCCTCGCTCAGCGCGGTCGCTCCCGGCACCGGCCTGCGTGACGGACTCGAACGCATTCTGCGGGGCAATACGGGCGGTCTGCTCGTCCTCGGCATGGACAAGACCGTCGAGTCGCTCTGTACCGGCGGCTTCGTCCTCGACGTCGAATTCACCGCGACCCGGCTGCGCGAACTGTGCAAGCTCGACGGCGCGCTGATCCTCGACAAGGACCTCACGAAGATCCTGCGGGCCGGTGTGCAGCTGGTCCCCGACTCCAACATCCCGACCGAGGAGACCGGCACCCGGCACCGCACCGCGGACCGGGTGAGCAAGCAGGTCAACTTCCCGGTCGTCTCGGTCAGCCAGTCGATGCGGCTGATCGCCCTGTACGTCGACGGGCAGCGCCGGGTCCTGGAGGACTCCGCCGCGATCCTGTCGCGGGCGAACCAGGCGCTGGCCACTCTGGAGCGCTACAAGCTGCGCCTGGACGAGGTGGCGGGCACGCTCTCCGCGCTGGAGATCGAGGACCTGGTCACCGTCCGGGACGTCAGCGCGGTCTCGCAGCGGCTGGAGATGGTCCGCCGGATCGCCACCGAGATCGCCGAGTACGTGGTCGAGCTCGGCACCGACGGCCGGCTGCTGACACTGCAGCTGGACGAGCTGATCGCGGGCGTCGAGCCGGAGCGCGAGCTGGTCGTCAGGGACTACGTGCCGGAGCCGACCGCGAAGCGGAACCGGACCGTGCCGGAGGCGCTCGTCGAACTGGACGCGCTGCCGCACGCCGAGCTCCTCGAACTCACCACCGTCGCCCGCGCCCTGGGCTACACCGGATCCCCCGAGACGCTGGACTCCGCGGTCTCGCCGCGCGGCCACCGGCTGCTGGCGAAGGTGCCGCGGCTGCCGAACACGGTCATCGAGCGGCTGGTCGAGCACTTCGGCGGCCTGCAGAAGCTGCTCGCCGCGAGCGTCGACGACCTGCAGACGGTGGACGGGGTCGGGGAGGCGCGGGCGCGTTCGGTGCGGGAGGGCCTGTCCCGGCTGGCGGAGTCGTCGATCCTGGAGCGGTACGTGTAGGTCTCCGGCCAGGTTCTGAGCTGGGTGAGGGGGCGGGGCCGCGGGCCCCGCCCCCTCATGCGTGCTTCTTCCTAGTCGGCCTTCAGGACGAACGACACCTGCTTCGGTGTGAAGCCCTGGAGCCTTGCCTCGACGAGATAGGTCGTGCCGACGGCTGCCTGCTGGCCCTTGGGGGTGGCGCAGTCGGGGGAGCTGGTCTGGCGGTTCCACTCGATCGTGTACGTCGTCGAGTTGTGCGCCGGAACCTGCAGCAGGTAGGCGCCGCGGCCGGCCGGGCAGTCGTCGGTGGCCCATACGTGCTTGTTGCCGGTGGTGTTGGTGATGGTGACGATGGCCGCCATCGAACCGAAGTCGAGTTTGCAGGCCGTCGCGGCGGAGTTGGCCGCGGTCAGCTCGAACTTCGGCTTCTGGCCGGGCGCATAGAAGTTCTGCGTGCTGCGCAGCGTCAACTGGACGTCGGAGACGGCGCAGTCGGCGAGCGTCGAGCCGGCCGGGAGCTGGCCGCTGGAGCCGCCGGAGGCCGCTCCGCCCGAGGAGGCGCCGTTCGAACCGCCGCCGGACACACCGGAGTCGGTGCCGCCGGAGGGCGAGCCGGAGGAGCCGCCGGACGAAGTGCCGTCGGAGGAACCGCCGCTGCCGCTGCCCCCGCTGGTGTCCCGGCCGCCCGGGCGGCCGGGGAGGTGCGGTCCGCTGGGGGTGGGGCCGGGCGTGATGGAGGTCGCCGGGGTGTGACCGTCGGGTCCCTTCGCGCCGGTGCCGCCGCTGGAGCCGCCGGAGTTGACCACCCACACGGCCAGCACGGCGAGCAGTGCGACCAGGCAGAGCACAACAGCCCGCCGTCGCCAGTAGATGGACGACGGAAGAGGTCCGATCGGATTGCGCACAGAGCCCACACGCGAACTCTAGGGGAGATCGGCCGCGCACCGTCGCAACACCCGCCGCACCGGGCGCGGTCTTTCCCGATCATCACGTTTTCCCGCGCGAGCGGTCACTGTCAGTGGCATGTGCGAGGATCGACGACGCTATGAGCACAGACACCCGCGCCACCGCCCACCACGATCTGCACGCACCCGTCATCGACTGGTTCGACGAGCATGCCCGGGACCTTCCGTGGCGCCGCCCGGAGGCCGGTGCGTGGGGCGTGATGGTCAGCGAGTTCATGCTGCAGCAGACCCCGGTCAGCCGCGTCCTGCCGGTGTACGAGCAGTGGCTGGCGCGCTGGCCGCGGCCCGCCGACCTCGCCACGGAGCCCGCGGGCGAGGCCGTCCGCGCCTGGGGGCGGCTCGGCTATCCGCGCCGCGCGCTGCGGCTGCACGCGGCGGCGACCGCGATAGCGCTGAGCCATGGCGGTGAAGTCCCGCGCGACCACGCCAAGTTGCTGGCCCTGCCCGGGGTCGGCGAGTACACCGCGGCCGCCATCGGCTCGTTCGCGTACGGGCAGCGGCACTCCGTTCTGGACACCAACGTCCGCCGGGTCTTCGCCCGCGCCGTCACCGGCGTCCAGTACCCGCCGACCGCGACGACCGCCGCGGAGCGCCGTACCGCGCTGGCCCTGCTGCCCGACGACAAGGGGACGGCGGCCCGCTGGGCGGCGGCGACGATGGAGCTGGGCGCGCTGGTGTGCACCGCGCGCGGGCCCGAGTGCGTCCGCTGTCCGATCGCGGCGAGCTGCGCCTGGCGGCTGGCCGGCTCCCCCGCGCACACCGGCCCGCCGCGCCGCGGCCAGACGTACGCGGGCACCGACCGCCAGGTACGCGGAAAGCTGCTGGCCGTGCTGCGGGACGCCGTCGATCCCGTGCCGCAGTCCGCGCTCGACGCGGTGTGGGAGGAGCCGGTGCAGCGGGCCCGCGCGCTGGACGGCCTGGTCGCGGACGGTCTGGTCGAGCCGCTGGCCGACGGGGTCTACCGACTGCCGGTTTAAACCCCTTCGGGACGTTGGTCCTGAGGCTGTTACATAACCGACGGCTTCCTGTGAGTCCTCTGTGCGCCCACGGTGGCAAAAGCCCAACATCCCCTCCGTAGCGTCGTCCTCGTCGGAACGGTTGGCACCTCAGCGCAACAGTCGACAGGGCGGGACAGCACGGGACGGAGGGCGACCCATGGCGGCGAACGGCACGGTTCTGGAGTTCGAGGAGTACGTGAGGACCCGGCAGGACGCACTGCTGCGGAGCGCACGGCGGCTCGTCCCCGACCCGATCGACGCCCAGGACCTCGTCCAGACCGCGCTGGTGCGCACCTACCCGCGCTGGGACGGCATCGCCGACAAGACGCTCGCGGACGCCTACATGCGCCGCGTCATGATCAACACGCGGACCGAGTGGTGGCGGAACCGCAAGCTCGACGAGATCCCCACCCAGGAGCTGCCGGACGCCAGCGTCGACGACGGCGCCGACCAGCGCGCCGACCGCGAGATGCTCCGCGACGCACTGCAGGTCCTCGCGCCCAAGCAGCGCCAGGTCGTGATGCTGCGCCACTACGGCCAGCTGTCCACGGAGGAGACCGCCCGCGCACTGGGCATGTCGACGGGTACGGTGAAGAGCACCCTGCACCGGGCACTGGCCCGGCTGCGCCATGAGCTGGAGCACGGCCGCTACGGCTACTCACGGATGGAGGGCGTGTGCGCCGCCTAGCAGCGCTGACCGCGGTCGCAGTGGCTCTGTGCCTGCTGACCGCGCTTGCAGGCTGCAGGACCGGCACCGGGGCACGCCGTGAGGGCCCCGCACCGCTCCAGACGCTGAAGGCGGAGCCCAGCCCGGCGCCGTCCATCGCCGGTGACCCGGCGGCGCTGGCGAAACTGGTGAAGAAGGACACGCGGAACGTCAGCCAGGAGGTGCGCGAGGATCTCGCGCCCTGTGCCGGTGACGAGTACCCGGTGGACACCTCGTCCGGCGATCTGACCAGCGGCGAAGGACCCGATCTGATCGTGAACGTCGCCACCTGCGGCGACGGCATGGGGATCGCGAGTTATGTGTACCGGATGATCGACGGGCAGTATCAGAACGTCTTCGCCGATGAGCAGCCGCCGGTCTACGGCAGTGCGGACAACGGCAAGCTGGAGATCATCCGTCAGGTGTACAAAGGCGACGACCAGGTCTGCTGCCCCACCGGGCAGGAGGCCCTGACGTACGTCTGGAAGGACACCAGGTTCGTCCAGGTGGAGCGCACGTACACCGACTACGGGGACGCGCTCCCCACCCCCAAGCCGGAAAAGAAATCGAATGGCTGAAACACACGTCCTGTTCGTCGAGGACGACGACGTCATCCGCGAGGCGACCACGCTCGCGCTGGAGCGCGACGGCTTCAAGGTGACGGCGGTCGCCGACGGACTGGCCGGGCTGGAGGCGTTCCGCGCCGAGCAGCCCGATCTCGCGCTGCTCGATGTGATGGTGCCGGGCCTGGACGGCGTCAGCCTGTGCCGGCGGATCCGGGACGAGTCGACCGTGCCGGTGATCATGCTGTCCGCGCGCGCCGACTCCATCGACATCGTGCTCGGCCTGGAGGCCGGCGCCGACGACTATGTGACGAAGCCCTTCGACGGGGCGGTGCTGGTCGCCCGGATCCGGGCGGTCCTGCGCCGTTTCGGCCACGCCTCCTCCGGTGACGAACCGGCGGAGGCTGCCCTGCTGTCCTTCGGCGACATCGAGATCGACCCCGAGGGCCTCGAGGTGACCCGCGGCGGCGAGCGGCTCGCCCTGACCCCCACCGAGATGCGGCTGCTGCTGGAGTTCTCCGCTGCGCCCGGCGCCGTGCTCTCCCGTGACCGGCTGCTGGAGCGGGTCTGGGACTATGAGTGGGGTGGCGACACCCGGGTCGTGGACGTCCACGTCCAGCGGCTGCGCGTCAAGATCGGCCAGGACCGGATCGAGACGGTGCGCGGCTTCGGTTACAAGCTCAGGGCCTGACAGACGATGCCGTTGTTCCCCCGCTCCAGTCTGCGCTGGAAGCTCAGTGCCGCCATCGCCTTCGTCTCGGTGCTCGTCGCCGTGGCGCTGAGCCTCGTGGTGCACAACGCCGCCCGCGTCAGCATGATCGACAACTCCCGTGACGTACAGGACGAGCGGGTGCAGTCCGCCCTGCGGATCTACGAGGTCACCGGCAAGAAGGTCTTCTCCGCCCAGCTCGACGACCCGGCGCTGCCCAAGCCGCTGAAGGAGTTCGCGGCCAGGGGCGAACGGGCGACGTACGTCCAGGACAGTGGCGGCGCGCCGATCGTGTGGGCCGAGACGCCGACCAACGACGGCCGCATCCTGTCGCTGCGCACCACCTTCAAGGACCGCTACTCGGTCCTCGTCGACCTCGACCAGGCCCTGATCGTCGGCTCGCTCGCGGTGGTGGTGGGCGGCACCGCGCTCGGTGTGCTGATCGGCGGCCAGATGTCCCGCCGGCTGCGCAAGGCCGCCGTCGCGGCCCGCAAGGTGGCCGACGGCAATCCCGAGGTGCGGGTGCGCGACGCGATCGGCGGCCGGGTCCGCGACGAGACCGACGAGCTGGCGTCCGCCGTCGACGCGATGGCCGACGCGCTGCAGGACCGGCTGGAGGCCGAGCGCCGGGTCACCGCCGACATCGCCCATGAGCTGCGCACCCCGGTGACGGGCCTGGTCACCGCTGCCGAGCTGCTGCCGCCCGGCCGCCCCGCCGAGCTGGTGCGGAACCGAGCCCAGGCGCTGCGCACCCTGGTCGAGGACGTGCTGGAGGTGGCCCGGCTGGACGGGGCCGCGGAGCAGGCCGATCTGCAGGAGGTCGCCCTGGGCGACTTCGTGCGCAGGCGGGTGCTGGCGCTCGATCCCGATGCCGTGGTGACCGTGATCGAGGACGCGGTCGTGCACACCGATCCGCGCCGGCTGGAGCGCATCCTCGGCAATCTGCTGGCCAACGCCGCCCGGCACGGCAAGCCGCGGACCGAGGTGAGCATCAACGGGCCGTTCCTGCGGATCCGCGACCACGGTCCCGGCTTCCCCGACGACCTGCTGCGCGAGGGCCCCAGCCGCTTCCGTACCGGCAGCTCCGACCGGGCGGGCGGCGACCACGGCCTCGGCCTCACCATCGCCACCGGCCAGGCCCGGGTACTGCGCGCCCGGCTCACGTTCCGCAACGCTCCCGCCTCCGACGGCGGCGGCGCGGTCGCGCAGCTGCTGCTGCCCAGGTAGAGGTGCCCGTACGACGACGGCCCCCGGCAGGAGATGCCGGGGGCCGTCGTCGTCGGTGCGCTGCGCGGGGGTCAGATCGCCTCGACCGGGTGCAGCGTCTCGAGGGCCTCGTCCTTGTCGGCCTTGTCGCCGTCGCCGGGGGCCTGCGGAGCACCGCGCAGCGGGATCTCCTTGACGAACCAGGCCGCCACGAAGCCGACGATGCTGATCACCGCGCCCCACAGGAAGACGGTGTGCGTGCCGTTGGAGACCGCGTGCAGATAGGCGTCCCGCACCTCCGCCGGCAGGTGGGCGATGCGCGCGGGGTCGAGCTGCGCGCCGCCGCCGATCGCCTTGCTGCCCGCGGCGCCACCGAGCTCCGTCATCGTGTTCTGCACGTGGTGGGTGAAGAGCGCCCCGAAGAGCGAGACACCGAACGAGCCGCCGATGGTGCGGAAGAGCGTCGCGGACGAGCTGCCGACGCCGATGTCCTTCATCTCGACGCTGTTCTGCGCGACGAGCATGGTGATCTGCATCAGGAAGCCCATGCCCGCGCCGAGCACGGCCATGTAGACGCCGGACATGAAGCGGGTGGTCCCGGTGTCCATGGTGGACAGCAGGTACAGCCCGACGGTGATCAGGCCGCCGCCGATGATCGGGAAGATCTTGTAGCGGCCGCTCTGGGTGGTGACCCGGCCGGCGATCAGCGAGACCACCATCATCGCCAGCAGCATCGGCAGGAGCAGCAGGCCGGAGTTGGTGGCCGAGGCGCCCTGGACGGTCTGCTGGTAGAGCGGCAGGAACGTCATCGCGCCGAACATCACGAAACCGACCAGGAAGCCGATCAGGGAGATCAGCGAGAAGTTGCGGTTGCGGAAGATGTGCAGCGGCATGACGGGCTCTTTGGCGCGGGTCTCGGCCCAGATGAAGGCCGCGATCGCGACCACGCCGAGGACGAGGAGCCCGATGATCTGCGCCGAGGCCCAGCCGTACTGGGTGCCGCCCCAGGTGGTGAGGAGCACCAGCGCGGTGATGCCGACGGTGAGCAGTCCGGCGCCGAGGTAGTCGATACGGGCCTGGACGCGCTTCTTCGGCAGGTGCAGCACGATGTAGATCATCGCGAGCGCCACCGCCCCGAGCGGCAGGTTGATGTAGAAGCTCCAGCGCCAGCCCCAGTTGTCGGTGATGGTGCCGCCGACGAGCGGTCCGCCGATCATCGCCAGCGCCATGACGCCGGCCATCATGCCCTGGTACTTGCCACGTTCCCGTGGCGGTATCAGGTCACCGATGATCGCCATCACGCCGACGATCAGACCGCCGGCGCCGAGGCCCTGGATCGCGCGGAAGGCGATCAGCTGGTCCATCGACTGGGAGAGGCCGGAGAGCGCGGAACCGGCCAGGAAGAGCACGATCGACGTCATGAAGATGCCCTTGCGACCGTACATGTCGCCGAGCTTTCCCCAGATGGGCGTCGAGGCGGCGGTCGCGAGCGTGTACGCGGTGACCACCCAGGAGAGGTGGTTGAGGCCGCCGAGCTCCCCTACGATCGTCGGCATCGCGGTACCGATGATCATGTTGTCGAGCATCGCGAGCAACATCGCGATCATGAGCCCGAGCAGAACCACACGCACACTGCGCTGAGGAGCCGCTTCGGGTGGCGTTTCTGCGGTCTGGGACATGACCGGTGCCTCCCCTGGATGGGGCGGCCCGCTCGCGCTTTTGGTACTTACTTGCCGCCCGGCTAGTTCGCTACGATACTGAAGGTAAGGCGCAGCTAGCCGGTCGTCAAGTAAGTACATTACGTTTGACCAAAGCCATACCGGCCATTCGGGCGGTCAACGCAGGAGAGCGGTAGCCATGGGCACTTCGCAGGCACGTCGCGGTGACACCCGCCACCGCATCCAGGACGTCGCGCTCGAACTCTTCGCCGAGCAGGGGTACGAGAAGACCTCGCTGCGCGAGATCGCCGAGCACCTCGAGGTGACCAAGGCCGCGCTCTACTACCACTTCAAGACCAAGGAAGACATCCTCACCAGCATCGTCGAGGACATCGGCCGGCCGGTCGACGAGCTGATCGCCTGGGCCGAGGCGCAGCCGCGCACCCTGGAGAACAAGCAGGAGATGCTGCGCCGCTACAGCGCCGCCCTGTGGGGCGCCTCCGCGCTCTTCCGCTTCATCCAGGAGAACCAGGCCACGGTCCGCGAGCTGAGCATCGGCGAGCAGTTCAAGAGCAAGATGCTCGCGCTGAACGGCCTGCTGAAGGAGCCCGAGTTCTCGATGGCGAGCCAGGTCCGCTGCATCACCGCGCTCTTCGCGATGCACGCCGGGATGTTCGCCGTGCAGAACATCGAGGGCGACCCCGAGGAGAAGCGCGAAGCCATCCTCGAGGTCGCCCTCGATCTCATCGCCCAGGCTCACCGGAACCTGGACTGATCACCGCTGATGCGGGTGTGGGTCACCTGACGGTGTGGGTCACATGTTGACGCCGTGCTTGTGCAGGAACGACAGCGGCTCCATGCCCGAGCCGTAGACCGGCGTGGTGCGGGCCTCGAAGTGCAGGTGCGGGCCGGTCGAGTTCCCGGTGCTGCCGGACTTGCCGATCTCCTGGCTGGTGCTCACCGTCTGGCCGACCGAGACCTCGATCTTCGACAGGTGGCCGTACTGCGTGTACGTGCCGTTCCCGTGCTTGATCACGATGTTGTTGCCGTAGGCACCGCCCCAGCCGGCGTCGACGACGGTGCCGCCGTGCACGGCCCTGACCTGGGTACCGGTCGGCACCACGAAGTCCTGCCCGGAGTGCTTGTGCGACCAGTGCGAGCCGGCCTGCGCGAAGGACGCGCCGATCGTGTAGCTCGTCACGGGCTTCACCCAGGCGTTCTGGCGCGCGCTGCGGTCCGCGGCGGACTTCACGGCCGCCCGCTTCTTGGCGTCGGCCTTCGCGGCCGCGGCCTTCGCGCTCGCCGCAGCGGCCTTCTTCTGTCCGTCGGCCTGCGTCTTCACCGCGTCCGCGATGCTGTTCGCCGACGCGGTCCCGAAGAGACCCGCGTCCTGCGAGTCGGCGGCCATGGCCGCCGTAGAGCCCAGCGCGAGTGCCACGCACACGCCGCCCGCCACCACGGCCGCACGACCACGCATGACGGACTTCGGGGCGTGGTTCTTCGTCGAGTTCTTAAGCATGCAGGGTTACCTCACTGAATGGGGGGTATGAAGCAAGAGCGACTGTGGGCCGCTCCGGCCATTCAGTGGTAACGCGCTTCGCTGTGCCCGCACAAGGTGCGCTACTACTAACTCCGGCCGTAGCGAAAGCAAGGACGAAACGCCTCTTGCCACGCCGGTTCCGGCTACTGGTGAAGCCCCTCGCACCTCTCCCGACCAGCCAAAACAAGGGATCAGCAGCGTTCTGCGCACGGTTCCGGCGCCCGGTGCGGAACGGCCTTCCGCGCCCTGGAAGCATCGACTATTCCGCCTAGTAAGCTCGGAATGGCGCGTGTGCCATGTCACCACGCAATAAGATCCAATCGCTTTCCCGCGGGACCTTGCGCCATTCACCCGGGCCGAAAGTCCTGTGACCCCCGCCACTCAATTCCCCGGAAAGCATGGCGGCGCCCGCCCCGGCTGCCCTACCGTTGCCCCATCGACAGGGCGGGGGCGCACACGATGGCGGCGGACGAGTACCTGAACGACATCGAGCTGGCGGATGCGGTCGAGGCGGTCCGTGCGGGCCTGGCCACCGCTGCCGCGCGCGGCACCGGGAAGGCCGTCCGCTTCGAGGTCGGCGACATCCACATGGAGTTCACCGTCGAGATCCGCCGCGACGTGACCGGCAAGGGCGGCGTCAAGGCCTGGGTCGTGGACGCCGGCGTGGAGGGCACCCGCTCCCGGGGCCGCACCCACACGGTCTCCTTCACCCTCAAGCCGAAGAACGCCGCCACCGGCGGCCATCTCGACATCCATATGGACGACGAGGGCGACAGCAGCCACTTCACCGACGCCGGCAGCTGACCGCCGTGGCCGCCGGGCCAGGGGGCGACGGGGCAGGGGCCGACGGCCCCCGGCGGAACCGGATCGCGGCGGTCTTCTCGGGCGGCCGGCAGGGCAGCGGCTATCTGCTGAGCCCCCGGGTGGCGCTGACCGCCGCCCACGTCATCGGTGACGGCACGGACGTCCGGATCGCCGTACCCGGCGGCCCGGGCGAAGTGCGGTGCCGCGTCGTGTGGCGGCCGCACGAGATCGAGCGCGAGATCGACGTCGCCCTCATCGAGGCCCCCGTCGACCTGATCCCGGCCACCGCGCCGATCCGGCTGGGAATGGTGGGCTCCCTCTCCCCGGTCCGGGACTGCCAGGCGATCGGTTTCCCGTACGTCCAGCGCGGCGGCCCGGAAGGGAAGTCCCTCGACAGCGAGCAGGTGACCGGCACCCTCAAACCCGGCTCCGGGCTGCTCAAGCGCTGGTACGTACTGGACAGCGACCACACCCCGCCCTCCGTACGGCAGGACGGCGGATCGGCGTGGGCCGGGATGTCCGGCGCGGCCGTCTTCTCGGACGATCTGCTGATGGCGGTGGTCTGCGGTGATCCCTACGGCTGGCCGGGCAGCCGGCTCGTCACCGTCCCCGTGGCCGAGCTCGTGCGAAACCCGGGGTTCATGGGCGCGCTCGATGCCACCGGCTGCGGCTACACCTTCATCACCCGGCCGGCCGACCCCGACGCGGCGTTCACGTCCCCCTACGCGGCGTACGTCGCCAGGCGGTACTCCACCCTCACCATCTTCGGGATCGACCTCAGCGACCGCTCCCGGGCCGTCTGGCCGCTCGACGCGGCCTACCTCAGCCTGGAGGTCACCGAGCCGGACCGCGGCGCACCGGGGAGCCCGCTGCCGGGCGGCGGGGGCTCGGTGCGCGCGGAGCAGACCTTCGCCGGACGCGAGCGCGTCCTGCTGCGTGGTCTCGCCGGATCCGGGAAGACCACGCTGGTGCAGTGGCTCGCGGTCTCCGCCGCCCTGGAGGAGCCGGACGCCGGAAAGCACCATCTGCGGGACCGCGTCCCCTTCGTCCTGCCGCTGCGCACCCTCATCCGCCACGGCGAGCTGCCGCTCCCCGCCGACTTCCTCCGCTCCGCGAACGTCCCGCTGACCGCGCCGGACGGCTGGACCGAGCGGATCCTCCAGGCGGGCCGGGGTCTGCTGCTCGTCGACGGGCTGGACGAGATCGGCGAGCGGGAACGCGACCGCGTCCGCGACTGGCTGCGAAATCTGCTGATCGCCTTCCCCGGCAACCTGTGGCTCGTCACCTCGCGCCCTTCCGCCGTCTCGGACGCGTGGCTGGCGGGCGAGGGCTTCGCGGAACTGGTGCTCTCCCCCATGGGCCGTGACGACGTCGGCGCGTTCATCACCCGCTGGCACGACGCCGCCCGCGCGACGGACGCCGACGCCGAGGAGACCGCCAGGACCGACGGCTACCAGCGCTCCCTGCTCGACGCCGTCCGCACCCAGCAGGACCTCGCCCGCCTCGCCACCAACCCCCTGATGTGCGGACTGATCTGCGCCCTGCACCGCGACCGCCGCGGCTATCTGCCGCACAGCCGCAAGCAGCTGTACGACGCCGCGATGTCCATGCTCCTGGGCCGCCGCGACCGTGAACGCGACATCGACGTCCAGCTCACCGAGGAACCCCAGATCCAGCTCCTCCAGAAGCTCGCCTACTGGATGATCCGCAACGGCCAGGTCGAGATGGACCAGACCGACGCGGTGGACCGCATCGCGGCCGCGCTCCCGGCGATGCCCGCGGTGGCCGCGACGGGTGACGCGACGCAGGTCTTCCACCGTCTGCTGCTCCGCAGCGGACTGCTGCGCGTGCCCGCGGAAGGCACCGTCGACTTCATCCACCGCACCTTCCAGGACTACCTGGGCGCCAAGGCGGCGGTGGAGGAGCGCGACTTCGCGTTCCTCGTCCGCAACGCCCACGACGACCAGTGGGAGGACGTCCTGCGCATGGCGGTGGCCCACGCCCGCCCGGACGAGCGCGCCCGGCTCCTCAACCAGCTCCTCGCGCGGGGCGACCGCACCAAGAGCCACCGCTCACGGCTCCATCTGCTGGCGATGGCCTGCCTGGAGCAGGCGGTGGAACTGGACGCGGTCGTCCGGAGCGCGGTGGAGGAGCGGGCGGCGGCCCTCATTCCGCCGTGCTCGGACGAGGAGGCGGACGCGCTGGCCGCGGTCGGCCCCGTCGTCCTGGAACTGCTGCCAGGACCCGCCGGCCTCTCGGTGCACGAGGCGGCGGCGGTGGTCCGCACCGCCGGGAGACTCGGCACGGATCCGGCCATGGCCTTCATCAGCAGGTTCACCCGGGACGAACGGTCGCAGGTGCAATTCAGCATTGTCGAGGCGTGGGACCACTTCCCCGTCGACGCCTATGCGGAACAGGTACTCCAGCACTCGGTTCTCAACTCATGGGTAACCATCGACAGCGCGGCCAAACTCCGGGCCCTGCCTTCGCTGGCCCACGCCAGGCTCCTCTGGTGTGTGGGAGCGCTGCCTCCCGAAGAGCTATTGCCGCCGTCCCGAAGCGTGAATCTGCAACGCCTCAACATCAAGGACAATCCGCTCCTGGACAGCCTCGGGCGGGTTTCAGCCGCTCCTGAACTGGAGCTGTTCGGTATCGACAACTGTCCGGCCGTCACCGACCTCGAGGATCTGCGGAACAACACGTCCCTCAGGCACCTGAACCTCTGCGCCGCGCCGCATCCTCTGGATCTCGGGCCGCTGGAGAGCATGGGGGCATTACGCGGGCTGGGACTCTCCACGAAAGTGGACTGGTCCAATTTCCATCACGCGCCGGAGCTGTCCCAGCTGACCAGTCTTTGGCTGGGCCCGAACGCGAGCGTCCGCAGCCTTCTCGGAATCGGGAAATGGCGAAACCTGGACACCATGGCGATCGACCATCCGGACACGGTGGACGATTTATCGGATCTCGCCCTGCTTCCGCATCTCAGGCTATTGGAGCTGCGTCATGTCAGGCACCACATCACCGAGGCTCTGGTAACCATGCCGACCGTGCAAACGCTGGAGCTCCTCGACCCGTCACCGGTCGTTGATCTGCTGTCGTTGGTACGCCTCCTGCCCAGCCTGACGACTCTGCGGTTCGGTTACTCCGCCACGTCGGCCGACAGGACACTCGACCTCACCGCACTCCGCGGCGTCGAGGGAATCCGTCTCACCGTGGAGAACGCGGCCCGGGTGATCGGCGCCGAATTGTTCCCCCGGGACCGGTTGCACATCACCCCGCACCGGTGGAACTGATCCGCGCCCCCCGCCCGCGCAAATGGGGCCGGCCCCGAAACCAGAAGGTTTCGGGGCCGGCCCCATGAATGCCGAGCAGCAGGCGTTACGCGTCCTTGGACAGGTTCGGCGCGGCTCCGCCGGAACCCGCGGCCTCGATCGGCGGGGTGTCCGCGACCGTGACCTTCTCCTCGCCGCGGAAGGTGAACTTCTTCTCTTCACCCTCGCCCTCGGTGTCGACGACCACGATGTGACCGGGGCGCAGCTCACCGAAGAGGATCTTCTCGGAGAGGATGTCCTCGATCTCCCGCTGGATGGTCCGGCGCAGCGGCCGGGCACCCAGGACGGGGTCGTAGCCCTTCTTGCCGAGCAGCTTCTTGGCCTCGACGCTGAGCTCCAGGCCCATGTCGCGGTCCTTGAGGCGCTCGTCCACCTTGGCGACCATGAGGTCGACGATCTGCATGATGTCTTCCTCCGTCAGCTGGTGGAAGACCACGACGTCGTCGACACGGTTGAGGAACTCGGGACGGAAGTGCTGCTTGAGCTCCTCGCCGACCTTCGCCTTCATCCGCTCGTACCCGGTCTTGGCGTCACCCGTGGCCGCGAAGCCGAGGTTGAAGCCCTTGGAGATGTCCCGGGTGCCGAGGTTGGTCGTCATGATGATGACCGTGTTCTTGAAGTCCACGACCCGGCCCTGGGAGTCGGTCAGCCGACCGTCCTCCAGGATCTGCAACAGGGAGTTGAAGATGTCGGGGTGGGCCTTCTCGACCTCGTCGAAGAGGACGACGGAGAACGGCTTACGGCGCACCTTCTCTGTGAGCTGGCCGCCCTCTTCGTAGCCGACGTAGCCGGGAGGCGAGCCGAAGAGCCGCGAGACGGTGTGCTTCTCGCTGAACTCCGACATGTCGAGCTGGATGAGCGCGTCCTCGTCGCCGAAGAGGAACTCGGCGAGCGTCTTGGACAGCTCGGTCTTACCGACGCCGGACGGGCCGGCGAAGATGAACGAGCCACCGGGACGCTTCGGGTCCTTGAGGCCGGCACGGGTGCGCCGGATGGCCTGGGAGAGCGCCTTGATGGCGTCCTTCTGGCCGATGACGCGCTTGTGGAGCTCGTCCTCCATGCGCAGCAGGCGCGAGGACTCCTCCTCGGTGAGCTTGAAGACCGGGATGCCGGTGGCCGTGGCCAGGACCTCCGCGATCAGCTCCTCGTCCACCTCGGCGACGACGTCCATGTCGCCGGCCTTCCACTCCTTCTCGCGCTTGCCCTTGGCGGCGAGGAGCTGCTTCTCCTTGTCGCGGAGCGAGGCGGCCTTCTCGAAGTCCTGCGAATCGATCGCGGACTCCTTCTCACGGCGCACATCGGCGATCTTCTCGTCGAACTCGCGGAGGTCCGGCGGTGCGGTCATCCGGCGAATGCGCATCCGGGAGCCGGCTTCGTCGATCAGGTCGATCGCCTTGTCCGGGAGGAAGCGGTCCGAGATGTAGCGGTCGGCCAGGGTGGCGGCGGCGACCAGGGCGGCGTCGGTGATCGACACACGGTGGTGTGCCTCGTACCGGTCGCGCAGACCCTTGAGGATCTCGATGGTGTGGGGCAGCGACGGCTCGGCGACCTGGATGGGCTGGAAGCGGCGCTCAAGGGCCGCGTCCTTCTCCAGGTGCTTGCGGTACTCGTCGAGCGTCGTGGCACCGATGGTCTGCAGCTCACCTCGCGCCAGCATGGGCTTGAGGATGCTCGCGGCGTCGATCGCGCCCTCGGCGGCGCCCGCACCCACCAGGGTGTGGAGCTCGTCGATGAACAGGATGATGTCGCCGCGGGTGCGGATCTCCTTGAGGACCTTCTTCAGGCGCTCCTCGAAGTCACCGCGGTACCGGGAACCGGCGACGAGGGCGCCGAGGTCCAGGGTGTAGAGCTGCTTGTCCTTGAGCGTCTCGGGAACTTCACCCTTGACGATCGCCTGGGCGAGGCCCTCGACGACGGCGGTCTTGCCGACGCCGGGCTCGCCGATGAGGACGGGGTTGTTCTTGGTGCGGCGGGACAGCACCTGCATGACCCGCTCGATCTCCTTCTCGCGCCCGATGACCGGGTCGAGCTTGGTTTCACGGGCGGCCTGCGTCAGGTTGCGGCCGAACTGGTCCAGGACCAGCGAGGTCGAGGGCGTGCCCTCGGCCGGGCCGCCGGCACCCGCCGACTCCTTGCCGCCGCCGGAGTAGCCGGACAGCAGCTGGATGACCTGCTGCCGGACCCGGTTCAGGTCGGCGCCGAGCTTCACGAGGACCTGGGCGGCGACGCCCTCGCCCTCGCGGATGAGGCCGAGCAGGATGTGCTCGGTCCCGATGTAGTTGTGTCCGAGCTGAAGGGCCTCGCGGAGCGACAGCTCCAGGACCTTCTTGGCACGGGGGGTGAAGGGGATGTGCCCGGACGGGGCCTGCTGGCCCTGACCGATGATCTCCTCCACCTGCTGGCGGACCGCCTCGAGCGAAATCCCGAGGCTCTCCAGGGCCTTAGCGGCGACACCCTCACCCTCGTGGATCAGGCCCAGGAGGATGTGCTCGGTGCCGATGTAGTTGTGGTTGAGCATCCGGGCTTCTTCCTGAGCCAGGACGACAACCCGCCGCGCGCGGTCGGTGAACCTCTCGAACATCGTTAATCGCTCCTCAGAGCGGTCGGGCAGTTAGGGGGCGGTCCCCTCCCTGTCCTTCCGCATGCTAGTCCCGACAGCGGGGCAGCTCACTTCAACCGTAGACACCCACCTGGGCCCTTTAGTCCCACGCAGCCGACAACAGCTCCAACCTGATGGTGCGAGACGATGTTCCCGCAGGCCAGGTGAATAGACCTTTATCGAGTACGCCGATGGCGAACGCGCGCCCATCCGCCGCGGCCGCCGTCCCGTCCCACTAGGACTTTCTTACCCGCCGGCACCGACATTCCATGCCGCGCGGGGCCAACGGGTGCGCTAAGGGCGAACAGCCTTGCGCTCATCGGCCGCACCCCGGGCACCTCCGGCCGCCACGGAGCGTATCCGGAGCGCCACCGCTCGTAACCCTTGTGCTCCGCGGGAGTTGCATACGGCATGGGCTGGTACGAGCACGAGCTGGGTTGGCCGATCGCCGGTACGACGCCTCCGCACCTGGTCACCGGTGCGCGCTTCGACGCGCTGGAGGTTCCCGCCAAGGTGGGCTTCGCCGCACTGACACGCTTCCCGCGGCCCGGTGAACTGGGACCCGTCGCGCTGGACGGACGGCGGGTCCTGCTGCTGGTGGCGGCGGGTACGGCGGAGGAACTTCCCGGGCTGCTGGAATGGCTGGAATGGAGCGGAATCCCGCTCGATCTGACCGCCCTGGGTGCGGGCGATCTGATGCGGGCGCCGGCTCACCCCGAATGGGGACGCCGGGAGGCCGCCTACGACCGGACGGCGCCGGTCTGGCTGCGGCCTCCCCAACCGGGCTGCGAGGTGGAACCTACGGTGCCCGCGATGTGTTTCACGGGCCGCTCCGGTACCGATGGTGTGGGGGGACCCATCGGCCTGGTGGCGCTGGTCTCCGCTCTCGCGACGGCCTGCCACCGGGTCCGGCTGCTGGAGAATCAGCCGTGTTCCTTCTCGTACGCCTCGCGAATGGACGCGGGAACACGGCCGCGGTCATTGACCTCGTAGCCCTTGTCCTTGGCCCACGCGCGAATCTTCGCGGTGTCCTGGCTCGCCGAGCCGCCCCGCACGACCTTGGGACCGCGGCCACGGCCGACCCGTCCACCGGTCCTGCGACCGCTGTCCAGGTACGGGGTGAGCAGCCCGCGCAGCTTGTCCGCATTGGCAGTGGTGAGGTCGATCTCGTACGTCACTCCATCGAGTGCGAACGTGACGGTCTCATCCGCCTCGCCGCCGTCGAGGTCGTCAACAAGAAGGACCTGAACCTTCTGTGCCACCGGCTTCCCTTTCATCGAAAACGGATTAACGGTAAAAGCAAAGCGCCTTTTACGGAAAAACACAAACCCCTTGCGCGAAGCTGAGCAAGATGCCGGTGCGCGTACCGGACATACCGGGACCCTCAGAGTTGCAGCAGCATGCGGCTGTTGCCCAAGGTGTTCGGTTTCACTCGCTCGAGGTCGAGGAACTCGGCCACTCCCTCGTCATTGGAACGCAGCAGCTCGCCGAAGACATCACCGTCCACCGGTGTCTCGCCGATCTCGACGAAGCCGTGCTTGGCGAAGAAGTCGACTTCGAAGGTGAGACAGAAAATCCTGCGGACTCCGAGCCAGCGCGCGGTCTGCAAGAGCTTGGCCAGGACTTGATGTCCGACACCCTTCCCGCGCTGTCCCGGATGAACCGCCAGCGTGCGGACCTCTGCCAGGTCCTCCCACATCACATGAAGTGCGCCGCAGGCCACGACGGCGGCGTCCTCGTCGCGTTCGGCGACCCAGAACTCCTGGATGTCCTCATAAAGAGTCACCGTGGGCTTGTCCAGCAGGATGCGGTCGCGGACATATGAGTCCAGCAGGCTGCGGACGGCCGGCACATCACTGGTCCTGGCCCGGCGGATGGTGACGTCATTTGATACGAGGGGCATGGCCGGACGCTATCGTTCGTCGGGCTCGGGAGGCGCAGAGGGGTCCACGGACTGGACTACGCGCATTGCGTCCCTGAGGGCTTCCCGCTGTTCCGGTGACATCATGCCGAAGAAGTGCACGAGGGCCGCGGCCGGGTTGTCGCTCGCCGCCCATGCTTCGTTCATCAGTGCGGCCGAGTAAGCGGCTCTTGTGGATACCGCCTCATAGAGATAGGCGCGGCCTTCCGCCTCACGGCGCAGCCAGCCCTTCTGGTGCAGGTTGTCCATTACGGTCATGACCGTCGTGTACGCGATGGAACGGTCCTGCTGCAGGTCTTCGAGCACTTCGCGAACGGTGACCGGGCGATTCCACTGCCACACCCTGGTCATCACTGCGTCTTCGAGGTCTCCCAATGGACGGGGCACCCTCGAATACTAGTGACATTTGCCGGAAATGCCGGTTATTTAGCGAACCTCGTCGGTTCCGGCCTGCTGGACGGCCTCGGCCTTGGCGAACGCGGCGTCGACCGCCGCGTCCTCCTTGGCCTTGTTGGCCCCGCCCTGGTTCTTGATGATCGTCACGACGAGGCCGATGAAGAAGACCGCCATGACGAACGGCGGCACGAGCGCGGATACGTAGTCCATGCCGTCCAGCGTAGTCAGGCCGAGCGGGCTTCCTCGTCCGGGGGCGTTGCGCGGTGGTGTCCCGGGGGGAACACCTCGGCCGGCGTGGGGACCCGGCGGCCGGGGTCGGGGGCCGCGGGGCCCCTGGACGGCGCCGGGGCCGGAGCGGGCACCTGAGCGGGCCGTGCGGGCTTCTCCGAGGGCTTGCCCGACATGTCCGCCCGGTCGGGCGCGGAGCCGAACAGGAGGGCCGGCACGGGCGATTCCGTGCGGCCGCCGGGCAGCGAGAGCAGCCGTCCGCGGTCGGCGATCGTGGAGCGTCGGCGCGACGTGGGCATATGGGCCTCCAGGCGGGCTCGTAGATCGTTTTCGGCCAGGTCCTCGCAGCGCCGCAGCAACACGGTGCGGCGGCGGTGCTCGACCGTGCCACAGGGGTGACTCCGCAGCCGCCGCAGCGCCGCGAGGTCGTCGGGGCCCGGCAGGTAGCCGGTGTCGAGGGCGTCCCTCAGCCGCGCGAGATAACCGGCGGCGCTGCCCGGGAGTGCCTCGCGGTAGCGGGTCAGCTCGGCGAGGAGGAACGTCCGGAGCCGTCCGGCCTCGCCGACCGCTTCGTCCAGGGCCTCGGCGAGCCGGAGGTACTCCTGGAGGTCGTCGGGGACGGATGTCGTGGTGGCGGGTCGGAGGGCCGCTGCGAGGGCGCGCCGGAACACACGCAGTTCGTCCGCGCTGAACGCCATGCCGCCCCGGGACCCGTGTGGCGTGGGCATGAGACGACTTTAAGTGCTAAACGGACAAAATTCCCGTAACGACATGGCTGGATCTGGAGCCGTACCGCGGATGCACGCCGCCCGTCGGGGTCAGGTCGTCGAGACGTTCCGCTCGTAGACCAGCCGCAGCCCGATCAGCGTCAGCCACGGCTCGTGCACATCGATGATCGACGCCTCGCCGAGGACGAGCGGCGCGAGACCGCCGGTGGCGATCACCGTGACGTCGTCCGGGTCGTCGGCGAGTTCCCGGGCCATCCGCTCCGCGACACCGTCGACCTGGCCGGCGAAGCCGTACAGGATGCCGGACTGCATCGCCTCGATGGTGTTCTTGCCGATGACGCTGCGCGGACGGGCCAGCTCGATCTTGCGCAGCTGGGCGCCGCGCACCCCGAGGGCGTCCACCGAGATCTCGATGCCCGGGGCGATGGCGCCGCCCATGTACTCACCGCGCACGGAGACCGCGTCGAAGGTCGTCGCCGTACCGAAGTCCACGACGATGCACGGGCCGTTGTACAGGTGCATGGCCGCCAGGGAGTTGACGATCCGGTCGGAGCCGACCTCCTTCGGGTGGTCCACCAGGATCGGCACACCCGTCTTGATGCCCGGCTCGACGAGGACCGACGGGACGTCCCCGTAGTAGCGCCGGGTGACCTCCCGCAGCTCGTGCAGGACCGCCGGCACCGTCGAGCAGATCGCGATGCCGTCGATGCCGTCACCCAGCTCCATGCCGAGCAGCGGGTGCATGCCCATCAGGCCCTGCAGCAGGACCGCCCACTCGTCGGCGGTACGGCGCGAATCGGTGGAGATCCGCCAGTGCTCGACGATCTCCTCCGCGTCGAAGAGGCCCAGGACGGTGTGCGTGTTGCCGACGTCGATGGTGAGGAGCATGCGGGTCTCAGACTCCCGAGCGCAGGTCGAGGCCGATGTCGAGGATCGGCGAGGAGTGCGTGAGGGCTCCGACCGCCAGGTAGTCGACGCCGGTCTCCGCGTAGGCGCGGGCGGTGTCGAGGGAGAGCCGGCCCGAGGACTCCAGGACGGCGCGGCCGGCGACGTACGTGACGGCCTCGGCGGTCTGCTCCGGGGTGAAGTTGTCCAGCAGGATCAGGTCGGCGCCCGCCGCGAGGACCTCGCGCACCTGGTCCATGGTGTCGACCTCGACCTCGACGGCCAGGTCGGGGAACTCGTCGCGGACCAGCTTGAACGCCTGCGCGACACCGCCGGCCGCGATCACGTGGTTGTCCTTGACCAGCGCCGCGTCCGACAGCGACATCCGGTGGTTGACGCCGCCGCCGCAGCGCACCGCGTACTTCTCCAGGGCGCGCAGCCCCGGCGTCGTCTTGCGGGTGTCACGGACCTCCGCCTTGGTGCCCTCCAGCACGTCCGACCAGGCGCGGGTCGCGGTGGCGATACCGGACAGCCGGCACAGCAGGTTGAGCGCGCTGCGCTCGCCCGTCAGCAGGTCACGGGTGCGGGTGCGGACCGTCAGCAGCACCTGGCCGGGCTCGACGCGGTCGCCGTCCTCGACATGCCGCTCGACCTCGAACTCGTCGGTGCAGACGACCGACAGCACCGCCTCGGCGATCCGCAGGCCCGCGACGGTGCCCGCCTCGCGGGCGGTGAAGTCACCGGTGGCGAAGGCGTCCTCGGGGACGGTCGCGACGGTGGTGACGTCCACGCCCTGGTCGAGGTCCTCCTCGATCGCCATGTGCGCGACGTCCTCGACCTGGACGGGGTCGAGCCCCGCGTCGACGAGCAGCTGCGCCAGATCGGCGTCCAGACCGCACTCCAGCGGGTCGTGCTCGTACAGCTCCTCGTCGCCGCCGCAGCCGCACGCGTCACCGCAGCCGCCCGGGCCCTCGTCGGGCAGACCGACGGGCAGGCCGAACTGCGGCAGCGGAAGAAGGACGGGCTGAGGACGGTCCGGGGTACTCACGAGGGCTCCTTGAGGGCTGCGCGGGTCGTCCCCCGCGGGGTTTCTGCGGTCACCGGCAGGCTGTCGAGCGGTGCCTCTTCATTGCGCACCGGCGGGAAGTCCGCCGTGTCGGTGGTGTGGACGGCCAGCGTCCCGTTCGGCGTCAGGCGGACGACGAGGTGCCGGCGCCACTGGGCATCGTCCCGGTCCGGCCGGTCCTCGCGCCAGTGGCAGCCACGAGTCTCCTCCCGGCGGCGGGCGGCCGCGACCAGGACCCGGGACACCAGGCTCAGATTGGCCGCCTCCCACGTCTCGACGCACGGCTCGGCGGTCTTGCCGTCGCGCTCCAGATCCTCGACCGAGGCGGTGTGGAGACGCTCCAGCGCGGTGGCCGCGCCCGCCAGGCTGGCGGCGCTGCGCAGCACGCCCGCGCCCGCCGTCATGATCCGCTGGATCTCGTAACGGGCCTCGGAGGCCGGCAGCGGGGTGCGGGCCGGTGCGGGGACGACGGGGGCGCCCGGCGCGGTCGGGTCGGCGATGATGTCGGCCGCGATGCGCTCGGCGAAGACCAGGCCCTCCAGCAGCGAGTTGGAGGCGAGCCGGTTGGCGCCGTGCACACCCGTGCAGGCCACCTCACCGCACGCGTACAGGCCCGGCACGGTCGTCCGGCCCAGCAGGTCCGTCCGGACGCCGCCGCTCGCGTAGTGGGCCGCGGGTGCCACCGGAATCGGCTCGGTGACCGGGTCGATGCCGTGCGAACGGCAGGCGGCGAGGATCGTCGGGAAGCGCTCGGCCCACATCTTCGCGCCGAAGTGCCGGGCGTCCAGGAACATGTGCTCGGCGCCGGTCTCCTGCATGCGCCGGGTGATGCCCTTGGCGACGATGTCGCGCGGCGCCAGCTCGGCCAGCTCGTGCTGACCGGTCATGAACCGGACGCCCTCGGCGTCGACCAGGTACGCGCCCTCGCCGCGGACCGCCTCGGACACCAGCGGCTGCTGGCCCTCGGCGTCCGGGCCCAGCCACAGCACGGTCGGATGGAACTGCACGAACTCCAGGTCGCTGACCTCGGCGCCGGCCCGCAGCGCGAGCGCCACGCCGTCGCCGGTCGAGACGGCCGGGTTGGTCGTCGCGGAGAACACCTGGCCCATGCCGCCGGTCGCGAGCACCACGGCCTTGGCGTGCACGGCGCCGACGCCGTCGCGCTGGCCCTCGCCCATGACGTGCAGCGTGACGCCCGCGGTGCGGCCCGCCGCGTCGGTGAGCAGGTCCAGGACGAGCGCGTTCTCCACGGTCTCGATACCGGCGTCGCGGACCGCCTCCACGAGGGCGCGGGAGATCTCCGCGCCCGTCGCGTCGCCGCCCGCGTGCGCGATCCGGCGGCGGTGGTGGCCGCCCTCACGGGTCAGCAGGATCTCGCCGGTCTCGTCGGACGTGTCGAACTGCGCGCCGGTGGAGATGAGCCGGCGCACCGCGTCCGGGCCCTCGGTGACCAGCGCCCGCACGGCCGGCTCGTCGCACAGCCCGGCGCCCGCGACCAGGGTGTCGTCCAGGTGCTGTTCCGGGGTGTCGCCCTCGCCGAGCGCGGCCGCTATGCCGCCCTGGGCCCAGCGCGTGGAGCCGTTGTCCATCTGCGCCTTCGTCACGACGACGACCTTCGCCCCGGCGGCGGCGCAGCGCAGCGCGGTCGTCAGGCCGGCGACGCCGGACCCGACGACGATCACGTCGGCGGCGATCGCCCAGCCGGGGGCGGGGGCGTGCAACCGTATGCCGGTTCCGTTCATCGGGCGGCTCCGAATTCCAGGGGGATGTTGTCGATCAGACGGGTCGTGCCGACCTTCGCGGCGACGGCGAGGATCGCCGGGCCGGTGTGGCCGGGCGGCGCCTCGGTGAAGTCCGCGGCGTCGACGAGGGCCAGGTAGTCGACGGCCGGGCCGCCGTCCCCCGTCCGCTCCAGTACGGTGCGCGCCGCCGCTCGTACGGCGTCGGGGCCCGCCTGGACCGCGTCCCGGCCGGCGAACAGCGCGCGCGACAGGGCGAGCGCCGCCGGGCGGTCGGCGTCCGAGAGGTAGCGGTTGCGGCTGGACAGCGCCAGCCCGTCGCCCTCGCGGACCGTGGGGACGCCGACGATCTCCGCCGGGAAGTTCAGGTCCGTCGCCATCCGGCGGATCAGCGCGAGCTGCTGGGCGTCCTTCTGCCCGAAGAACGCGACGGCCGGGGCGGTGAGGTGCAGCAGCTTCGCGACGACGGTGAGCATGCCGTCGAAGTGGCCGGGGCGGGAGGCGCCCTCGTAGCGCTCCCCCATCGGGCCGGCCGTGATCCGCACCTGCGGTGCGCCGCCGGGGTAGACCTCGTCGGCCGCGGGTGCGAACACGTAGTCCGCGCCGGCGCCCTCGGCGATCTTCACATCGGCGTCCAGGGTGCGCGGATAGCGGTCCAGGTCCTCGCCGGGGCCGAACTGCAGCGGATTGACGAAGACGGTGACGACGACCTCGCCGGCCGCCCCCACGTGCTCGCGCGCGGTGCGGATCAGCGTCGCGTGCCCCTCGTGCAGCGCGCCCATCGTCATCACCACGGCGCGCGTGCGGCCGTCCAGGGCGGCCGCCCGCAGTTCCGCGGCCGTCTCCAGCAGGTGGGTGGTCATCGGGGTCCCCCGTCCGCGAGGACTTCGAGCAGTGCCTCGGCGAATTCCGGCTTGAGCATTCCGTTGGCGATCGCGCGGTCCGCGGTGGCCCGCGCCATCGCCAGATAGGAGGCGACGGCCTGCGGGGAGTGCTTGCGCAGCTCCGCCAGGTGCGCGGTGACCGTGCCCGCGTCGCCGCGCGCGACCGGGCCGGTGAGGGCGCCGTCGCCGGCCCGCAGGGCGTTGTCGAGCGCGGCGCCGAGCAGCGGGCCGAGCATCCGGCCCGGCTCCTCGACACCCGCCTCGCGCAGCAGCTCCATGGACTGGGCGACCAGGGTGACCAGGTGGTTCGCACCGATCGCGAGACCCGCGTGGTAGAGCGGGCGGGCCGCCTCGTCGATCCACTCGGGCTCGCCGCCCATCTCGATGACGAGGGCCTCGGCGGCCATCCGCAGCTGCTCGGGGGCGGTGACGCCGAAGGAGCAGCCGGCCAGCCGCTGCACGTCCACCGCGGTGCCGGTGAAGGTCATCGCGGGGTGCAGCGCGAGCGGCAGGGCGCCGGCCCGCAGCGCCGGTTCGAGCACGCCCGTGCCGTACCGGCCCGAGGTGTGCACGATCAGCTGGCCGGGGCGGACGGCGCCGGTCTCGGCGAGGCCGGTGACCAGGCCGGGCAGCGCGTCGTCGGGGACGGTCAGCAGGACGAGGTCCGCGCGGGCGAGCACTTCCTTGGGCTCGACCAGCGGCACGTCGGGCAGCAGGGTCGCCGCGCGGCGCCGTGAGAGGTCGGAGACCCCTGACGCGGCCACCGGCCGGTGACCCGCGAGCTTGAGGGCGGCGGCGAGCGCCGGTCCGACCCGGCCCGCGCCGACGACGCCGACGGTGAGACGGGCGGGGCGCGCCTCCGCTTCGGAGGGCATGGGGCCCGGGGTATGCGATGCGTTCACGCTGCGCTGGCCTTCCGTTCCAGTCCTGAGCGGTACCGGACGTTCTCGTCAATGCTACGCGAATGCTTCCCGGCCTCCCCGGGGGTCCATGGGATGGACGCCGGGCAGCCGGGAAATCCCCCTCGGCAGAAGGGGTGCCCGTGGGGCAGGATCGGTGCCATGGGCAATGCGATCGACGACGAGAAGGCAGCGCGACTGGCGGCTGTACGGGCTTGTGACCGGGTGCTGTCGGGCGGCAAGCGGCCGCTGATGCGCGAACGGCTGGAGCGCCTGGTGGCCGAGAGCGCGGCCGCGTACGACCTGGACCTTCCGCTGGACATGTACGGCGACGGCGTCGTCGCCACGCTGGAGCAGCGGGTGGCGGAGCTGCTGGGCCTGGAGGCCGCGGCGTTCTTCCCGACCGGCACGATGGCGCAGCAGGTGGCCCTGCGGTGCTGGGCGGGCCGGACGGGCAATCCGGCGGTCGCGCTGCACCCGCTGGCCCATCCGGAGGTGCATGAGCGCGACGCCCTCTCGGTGGTGGGCGGGCTGCGCACCGTCCATCCGACGACGGCGCCCCGGATGCCGACCGCGGAGGAGATCAGGAACCTCGACGAACCGTTCGGCACGCTGATGCTGGAGCTGCCGCTGCGCGACGCGGGCTTCCAGCTGCCCACCTGGGAGGAGCTGACCGCGACGGTGGCCGCCGCGCGCGACCGGGACGCCGTGGTGCACTTCGACGGCGCCCGGCTGTGGGAGTGCCCACCGCACTTCGGACACTCCCTGGCGGAGATCGCGGACCTCGCGGACAGCGTCTACGTGTCGTTCTACAAGTCGCTCGACGGCATCGCGGGCGCGGTGCTCGCCGGCCCCGCGGACCTGATCGCGGAGGCGAAGGCCTGGCGCCACCGGTACGGCGGGCTGCCGTTCCAGCAGTTCCCGACGGTGCTCGCCGCGCTGGCGGGACTGGACAACGAACTGCCGCGGCTGCCCTCGTACGTGGCGCACGCGAAGAGCGTCGTGGAGGGACTGCGGGACGGCCTCGAGGGCGCGGTGCCGTTCTTCCGGATCAACCCCCCGGTGCCCTTCACCCACCAGTTCCAGGTGTGGCTGCCGTACCCGGCCTCGGTCCTGGACGCGGCCGGGCTGCGGCAGGCCCTGGAGACGAAGTCCGTCGTGTTCGGCAAGTGGTTCGACAGCGAGGTGCCGGGGATGTCGGTGACCGAGGTGACGGTGGCCGCGTCGGCGCTGGAGTGGACGGTGGACGACGTCGCAGAGGCGGTGCGGGCGTTCGTGGAGCGCCTGGACGCCTGACGGCGGCCGATCCCCGCTGCCGCACGCGGCACGCCGCCGGCAGGCCTCCCGCGCGTCATTCCCCCGCGACGCGCAGCAGCAGCTTGCCGGTGGTGGTGCGGGTGTCCATGAGCCGGTGCGCCTCGCCCACCGAGCCGGGCGACCTGCCCGGCGACCGTGCCGACTCCGCCGGCCGGCGACTGGGAGCGGACCTGCGGAACCTTCGACGTGCCCGTCGGCAAGGCCGCGCTCAGCCACCACTTCGCGGTACTGCGCACGGCCGGGCTGATCGAGCAGCGCGACCAGGGACCCAAGCGCGTCAACCGGCTGCGCCGCGCGGAGTTCGACCAGCGCTTCCCGGGGCTGCTGGCGCTGGTCCTGCGCGACGACGGCTGACGACAGAGCTGGGAGCCCCGGCCTACGGGGTCTAGTGGCCGCCCGTGCCGGCGCGCACCAGGCCCGTCTCGTAGGCCAGTACCACCGCCTGGACGCGGTCGCGCAGATTGAGCTTGGTGAGGATCCGGCCGACGTGGGTCTTCACCGTCGCCTCGGACAGCACCAGCTTCCGCGCGATCTCACCGTTCGACAGGCCCTGGGCGACGAGCAGCAGCACCTCGCGCTCGCGCTCGGTCAGCCGGTTCACGGCCGTGTTGTCCGGGGCGCCGGAGCTGGGCAGCATCGGCGTGAAGCGGTCCAGCAGCCGGCGCGTCGTGCTCGGTGCGACGACCGCGTCCCCGCTGTGCACGGAACGGATCGCGCCCAGCAGCTCGTCCGGCGGGACGTCCTTGAGCATGAAGCCGCTGGCGCCGGCCTTGAGCGCCGAGAAGGCGTACTCGTCCAGGTCGAAGGTGGTGAGGATGAGCACCCGCGGGCCGCCGTCGTCCGGCTTGCGGTCCGGGCCGCCGCAGATCTGGCGGGTCGCCTCGACGCCGTCGAGTCGCGGCATGCGGACGTCCATCAGCACCACGTCCACCTTGGTGGAGCGCAGCACCTCGATCGCCTCCGCGCCGTCGCCCGCCTCCGCGACGACCTCCATGTCGGGCTGGGCCTGCAGCACCATGCGGAAACCGGTGCGCAACAGCACCTGGTCGTCGACGAGCATTACGCGGATCGCCATCGTGTTCTGGTCCTCTTCTGCTGGAAATCGGCTTCTGGGAGTCGGCGGGGATGACCCGGTGGGGCGGGACGGCGGGGGGCGCCGGGTGCGTCAGCGTCCCGTCTTGAGGGGCAGCACGGCGCTGATCCGGAAGCCGCCGCCGGGCCGTGGCCCGGCCTCCAGCGTGCCGCCGATCATGCCGATGCGCTCGCGCATCCCGATCAGGCCCTGACCGAGGCCGTCCTGGCCGCCGTCCTCGTACAGCTCGTGCTGGGAACCCCGCCCGTCGTCCTCGATGAGCAGGTCCAGTTCGGCGTCCGCGAAAACGAGCTGGACGGTGGCGGTGGCGTCCATGCCGCCGTGCTTGCGGGTGTTGGTCAGCGCCTCCTGGACGATGCGGTACGCGGTCAGCTCCACGCCGCTGGAGAGCGGGCGGGCCTCGCCGGTCACCTCGAAGCGGACCGGCAGACCGGCGCCGCGCACCTGCTCGACGAGCTCGGCCAGCTGATCGACACCGGGCTGCGGCACGTACTCGCCGCCGCTGTCGTCGCCCGCCCGCAGCAGGCCGAGCAGCCGGCGCATCTCGGCGAGCGCCTGGCGGCCGGTGCTGGAGATCGTCGACAGCGCCTGCTTGGCCTGCTCGGGCGAGGCGTCCAGCACATAGGCGGCGCCGTCCGCCTGCACCACCATCACCGACACGTTGTGCGCCACCACGTCGTGCAGCTCCCGCGCGATCCGGGCCCGCTCGGCGGCGACCGCGGCCTTGGACTGCGCCTCGCGCTCCCGCTGGAGCCGGGCGGCCCGCTCCTCCAGCTGGAGGTAGTAGGCACGGCGGGTGCGGAGGCTGTCGCCGATGACCCAGGCGAGCGCGAACGGGACGGACACGAAGATCACCTGGGCGATGCCGACCCAGGTGCTGGAGTACGGGTTGTCGTCCGGCCAGCGCAGCGTCGAGATCGGCGAGGCGCTCAGACCGCCGACGAGGGCGAGCCGCGAGGCCCAGCGGGCGCCGTTGGCGGCGGCGGTGTAGACGGCGACCAGCATCGCGAAGTCACCGGGATTGACCCGGACGTCCAGCACGATCTGGGCGATGCCGAGGGCGATGACCAGCAGCAGCGTGTTCTCCGGCGACCGGCGGCGCAGCGCGACGACGGCGCTCAGCCCGATCGCGATCGGGACCGCGGCCAGCCGGGAGAACGGCGACAGCTGGCTGTCCTCCATCACGAACAGCGCGCTGATCCCGAGCAGGACGAGAGCCCAGAAGCTGTCGACCCATGTCGGGTGTCTGCGGAGGAAGGAGTAGAGGCGCTGCACATTACCCAGCGTATGCAGGGGAATGGCGGTCCGGGGTCAACCGCCAGATCGATCTCGGGTACTCCGCAAGGTGGAGGGAACCCCCGTGAACCCGGCATTGGTCCCGTTGTGGTCCGGTATTGGTCCCGTTCCGCCCCGGTATCGCCCCTCAACGGACTCAGGGGGTCATCAACCGATCACCGGGGGCCGTCCGATCCCACCCCCGCGGACCTGCGGACCGGTCCCGCCCGGCCCCGGGGTCAGCCCGCGCGGCGGTGGTTGCGCGAGCGGGAGCGCTTCTCGATGTACATGCGCTGGTCCGCGGAGTGCAGGATCTCGTCGGCGGTCATACCGCAGCCGGCCCAGCCGATGCCGAAACTGGCGCCGACGCGCACCGCCCGGCCGTCGACCCGGATCGGCGGGACGATCGCGTTGCGCAGCCGCACCGAGAGGTCCTGCGCGTCGGCCGGACCCAGGCCGTCGGCGAGGACGACGAACTCGTCGCCGCCGAGCCGGGCCACGGTGTCGCCGTCCCGGACCACGCTCGCCAGCCGGCGGGCGACCTCGATCAGGACGGCGTCGCCCGTGTGGTGACCGAACCGGTCGTTGATCGACTTGAAGCCGTCCAGGTCGCAGAAGAGCACGGCCAGGCCCTTGCTGCCCGAGTCCACGCTCTCGTCCGGCGCGGTGGTGTGGGTGTGCAGGTCGTAGCCGCCGACCGCCCCCATGGGGCTGGCCATCTCGTCCGGGCCGAAGCCGTAGCTGAACGCGAACTCGTCGGGTGCGGCGTCGGACACCGCGTCGTCCGGCCGTTGACAGAGCCGGCTGGAGAGCCGGGCGCGCAGCTCCGCGCTGTTCGGCAGCCCCGTCAGCGAGTCGTGGCTGGCGCGGTGGGCGAGCTGCATCTCGCGGCCCTTGCGCTCCTCGATGTCCTCGACGTGGGTCAGCAGGAAGCGCGGCCCGTCCGCCGTGTCCGCGACGACGGAGTTGCGCAGCGAGACCCACACATAGGTGCCGTCGCGGCGGGCCAGCCGCAGCTCGGCCCGGCCGCCCTCGGCGGAGGTCCGCAGCAGCAGGCCGACGTCCTCGGGATGGACGAGGTCGGAGAACGAGTAACGCCGCATCACGGAGGCGGGGCGGCCCAGCAGCCGGCACAGCGCGTCGTTGGCGCGCAGCAGCTTGCCGTGCTGGTCGCCGCCCATCTCGGCGATGGCCATACCGCTGGGCGCGTACTCGAACGCCTGCCGGAAGCTCTCCTCGCTGGCGCGCAGCGCCTGCTGGTCGCGCTCCAGCCGGACCAGCGCCCGCTGCATGTTGGCCCGCAGCCGGGCGTTGCTGATGGCGATGGCGGCCTGGAAGGCGTACATCTGGAGCGCCTCGCACCCCCAGGGGCCCGGGTGCCGGCCGTTGGTGGGCTTGTCGACGGAGATGACGCCGATCAGCTCGCCGCCGATGTTGGCGGAGGCGTACATCGGGGCGTAGAGCCGGTCGTTGGGGTGCCACTCGTCCGGAAAGCGGGGCGGCGGGCCGTCGGTGTGCCACTGCGGGACGTCGTCGTCGACCAGGACCCAGCCCTCGGTGTGCGGTATGAACCGCAACATCCCCCAGCGCTCACCCATGTTCAGTCGGCGCTCCCACGAGGCGCGGGATCCGACGCGGCCGGCGAGCAGTGACTCGGCGGCGGCGCTTCCGGCGAAGGCGGCGACTACCAGGTCGCCGTCCGGGCGCACCAGGTTCACGGCGCAGAGTTCATAGCCCAGCCCGTTGACCACCCCGTCGGCCACGGCCTGCAGAGTGTCGGCGAGACTTCGTGCCGTATTGAGGTCTGCTACGACCTGGTGCAGCTGACGCAGGGTCGCGAGACGGACATACGGCTCCGACTCGGTGTCCATGCCTCTCTCCGAGCCCTCGACAGCAACTCCTGGGATTTCTTGTCGTCCGATTGCCACGGCAACTGAATCACAGCGAGCAGTTCGGCCGGTACACAGGGTCAACAATTCCTGCCCCTTGTGACTCAAGTCACAGGAGTTTGTCCGGGCTTGACCACGGAGCGTATGGCTTTGGGCCTAGGACCCGGCTAGTACCGGCCTAGGCCGGGCCCGGGCCGGTCCTGGTCCTGAAGCCCGATGCGCGGGGCCAGAACGGGGACGTACCGTCCTTGGTGTGCTGCAGACATCCGCTGTCCCCCATCCTGGGATCATGGCCCACCCCGACGACTTCCGCGCCGCGATGGCCCGCCTCGCGGCCGGCGTCGTTCTCGTCACCGCTCACGACCCGGAGGACGGGCCCCGGGGCGAGGACGTCGGTATGACGGCCACCGCGTTCCTGTCCGTCTCGCTCGAACCGCCGATGGTACTGGTGAGCGTTCGCACGGACTCGCGAATGGACGATCTGCTGGAACGGCAGCCGCTGTGGGCGGCGTCCGTGCTCAGCGAGAGCCAGCGGCACATCGCGGGGCGCTTCGCGATGCGCGGCCGGATCAGCGACCGGCTGCTCTTCGAGGACGTCGCCTACTACCGGGGCGCCCGATCGGGCGCGCCGATACTCGGCGGGGCGCTCTCGGTGCTGGAGTGCGAGACGGAACAGCGGATCACGGCCGGGGACCACACCCTCGTCATCGGACGGGTGCTCGCCGCGCAGACCCCGAGCGCCGCCGGCTCACCGCTCGTCTACTTCAAGGGCCGCTACCGGCAGCTCGACTGAGCCGATGGCCCAACAGCCCGGAGTTCCGGGGGTCAGTCCCAGGAACGCTGATCGCGGCCGCGCTTGGTCTCGCCGCGCTGCTTCTTGTGCCGCAGCCGCCGCTCGTTGATGCCACGCGGGATCTTCGTCGGACGGCGCGGTTTGGGCGGCGGAGCGGTGGCCGTCGCCAGCACCGACGCCAGCCGGACGAGCGCCGTCTCCCGGTTGCGCCACTGCGAGCGGTGCTCGGAGGCCTTGACCGTCAGCACGCCGGAGACGAGCTTGCCCGCGAGGCGCTCCAGCGCCCGGTCCTTCCAGACCGGCGGCAGGGATTCCGTACCGGCCAGGTCGAAGCGCAGCTCGACCTGGCTGTCACTGGTGTTCACATGCTGCCCGCCCGGCCCCGACGACCTGGAGAAACGCCACAGGAGCTCGGCCTCCGGGACGGAGACGGAGCCGCGAATGACAAGGGGACCGGACATGCGTCCTATGATCCCGTGTTCCGACGGCTCCCGTCACAGGGTTTTCCACGGTGGTTTCGGCCGCCGTCGCCAATCGTGAATCCTTCGAAGGGAACCAGACAGTCCTCTGACGGCGTTGTGACGGGTGACGGTAGCTTCGTCGGCAACAACCCATCTCCATGGAGGGGACTCCCAATGGCTGTAAGCCTGTCCAAGGGCGGCAACGTCTCGCTGACCAAAGAGGCGCCTGGCCTGACGGCGGTCACGGTCGGTCTCGGCTGGGACGTCCGTACCACTACCGGTACCGACTTCGACCTCGACGCGAGCGCCATCGCTGTGAACACCACCGGCAAGGTCTACTCGGACGGCCACTTCGTCTTCTTCAACAACAAGGCGACGCCGGACCAGTCCATCGTGCACACCGGCGACAACAAGACCGGTGAGGGCGAGGGCGACGACGAGCAGATCAAGGTCAACCTGGCGGCGCTCCCGGCCGACATCGACAAGATCGTCTTCCCGGTCTCGATCTACGACGCCGAGACCCGCAGCCAGAACTTCGGCCAGGTCCGCAACGCCTACATCCGCATCGTCAACCAGGCCGGCGAGGCGGAGATCGCCCGCTACGACCTGAGCGAGGACTCGGCCACCGAGACCGCGATGGTCTTCGGCGAGCTGTACCGCAACGGCGCGGAGTGGAAGTTCCGCGCGGTGGGCCAGGGCTACGCCTCCGGCCTCGTGGGTATCGCCACGGACTTCGGCGTCAACCTCTGACACCGGCCGCACCTCCCGACGGCCTCCGGATCGCACGCCGATCCGGAGGCCGTCGGCGTTCGTCCGGCGGTCACTTCCCGAGAGCCGCCACCCCGGCCCGCGCGAACTGCTCGTCCAGGTCACCGCTGGGCGCCCCGGCGACCCCGATGGCCGCGATCGGCGCACCGCCGTCGGTGACGGGAGCGGCGCCGGCCAGGAAGAGGGTGCCGGGGATGTCCTTGAGGTTCGGGGCCTGGGCCAGCCGCTTGGCCAGCTCCGAGGTGGGGGCGTTCCAGGAGACCGCGGTGTACGCCTTGCGCTCGGCGGACTCGTAGGACTGCGGGCCCGCGCCGTCGCCGCGCAGGGTGACGACGGTGTTCCCGTCGCGGTCGACGACCGCGACGGTGACGTGCTGACCGGCCTTCTCCGCGGCGTCGAGCGCTGCCTGCGCGCCCTTGGCGGCGGCGTCGATCGTCAGATGCGCCGTCCGGACGGTCTGCGACGGCCGGACGTCGGCGGCCTTCGCGGCGGGCGCCGGGGCGGCGGACGCCGACACGCTGCCGAAGACGCCGGCGCCGAGAGCGGCGGCGGCGAGGGACCCGGCCAGAACACGAGCGGAAATCTTCACGGTCACTCCTCATCGGGGGAACTCGGACCCGTTCAGGCCCGCCCTCCGATCCTCATCCCGGCCAGGGCCGCCGAGGGTCGGCGAGCCGGCCCCTCCCCGAGGGCATGATGGATGACGGGGCCGTCAACCGATCGGATGATGCGGGGCCGGCGGGGCCGGGCGATAAAGGGAGACGGGGGCAGGAGCGGCCGACGACGAGGAGATCCACGTGAGCACCACCCCGCGACCGGCGGCGGCGACCGCCGACCCCGATGCGGGCTGGCTCACCCTCGTCATGCACTCCGCGTTCGTCCTGCTGCTGGGCGCCTCGCTGACCCGCTTCGTGGTGCACCATCCGGGCGCCGCCAGGGTGCCGTGGGTGATCGGTCTGAGCGTCGCGCTCGCCGTCCTGTACGCGCTCGGTCCGGCCGCCGGACGGGCCGGGTCCTCGGCCCACCGCCTGTGGCTGGCGGCCGTCGTCGTCGCCTGGGTGGTGATCGTGCTGCTGGCGCCGAGCTTCGCCTGGTGTGCGATCCCGCTCTTCTACACCGGGCTGCGGACCCTGCCGGCACGTGCCGCGATCATCCTCGTGGCCGCCCTCACCGTCCTGGTCGTCATCTCCCAGCTGCGGCTGGCCGACGGCTTCGACCCCAACCTCCTCCTGCTGCCGCCCGCCGTCGCGGGCCTCGCCACCGCCGTCTTCCTGCACATGCAGCGGCAGGCCACCCGTCAGCACGCGCTCATCGACGACCTCGTCAGGACCCAGCGGGAGCTCGCGGCGACCGAGCGGCGCGCGGGCGCGCTGGCCGAGCGGCAGCGGCTGGCGATGGAGATCCACGACAGCCTGGCGCAGGGCCTGTCCAGCCAGCAGATGCTGCTGCAGGCCGCCGCCCGCACCTGGGACACCGACCCGGCGACCGCCAGGACGCACGTCACCACCGCGACGTCGATCGTCGCCCGCAACCTCGCCGAGGCCCGCGCCTTCGTGCACGACCTCGCGCCCGCCGACCTCGCCGACGGCGGCACCCTGCACGACGCGCTGCGGGCGCTGGCCGAACGCGAGTCGGCGGAGAGCGGCCTGCCGGTCCGCTTCCACCTGGACGGAAGCCCTGGCGGGACGGCCTCGGCGGGCTCAGGCGGGACGGGCTCAGGCGGGACGGGCTTGGGCGGGACAGGCTCGGGCGGGCTGCCGGCCGCCGCGCAGGCCGCGCTGATGCGGATCGCGCAGGGCGCGCTGGCCAATGTGCGCGAGCACGCCGGCGCCTCGGCCGCCGTGATCACCCTGTCGTACCTCGGCGACCAGGCCGTCCTGGACATCGCGGACGACGGCCGCGGCTTCGACCCCGCCGACCGCGCGGGCCCCACCTCCGGCACCGCCGCCGAAGGGGCGGGCCGCGGCCACGGCCTGCCGGCGATGCGCGCCCGGCTCCGCCAGTTCGGCGGCACCCTGACCGTCGAGAGCGGCGCGGGCGAAGGCACCGTCGTCACCGCCACGATCCCCCTGGAGCACCAGTGACCGCCGCCGCCCTGCCGGAACCCACCCCCGCGCCCGCCCCCGTGCGGCTGCTGGTCTGCGACGACCACGCCGTCGTACGCGCCGGGCTCCTCGCGCTGCTCGCCAGCGCGGGCGACATCGAGGTGATCGGCGAGGCCGGGACGGGCGAGGAGGCGGTCGTCATGGCCGCCCGGCTGCGCCCGCAGGTCGTGCTGATGGATCTCCAGCTGGGGGCCGGGATCGACGGCGTCGAGGCCACCCGGCGGATCACCTCGGCCGTCGAGGCGCCCGACGCGGCCCCGCACGTCCTGGTGCTGACCACGTACGACACCGACGCCGACATCACCCGCGCCATCGAGGCCGGGGCGACCGGCTATCTGCTGAAGGCGGAGCGCCCCGAGGAGCTGTTCGCCGCGATCCACGCGGCGGCCCAGGGCCGCACCACGCTCTCGCCGCCGGTCGCCAGCCGCGTCATGGCCCGGATGCGCGCCCCGCGCCCGAACCTCACGGAACGCGAGCTGGACATCCTCGCCCAGCTCGCGCAGGGCCTGGGCAACCGCGACATCGCCCGCGCGCTGTTCATCAGCGAGGCGACCGTCAAGACGCACCTGGGCCGGATCTACGACAAGCTCGGCGTCGACACCCGGGCCGGAGCGGTGTCCGTGGCCAAGGAGCAGCGGTTGCTGCGCTGACCCGGAGCGGGCGGCGGCTGCTGCGCCGACCCGGACCGGGCCGCGCCCACGGGTCATTCCGCCGCGTCATTCCGCGGTCGTACCGCGTGCGACGATCGACAGTGTGATCGACCTCGGCTACGCCCTCTCCCGCCGCTTTCCCGACCCCCCGCAGACGGACTACCGCACCGCGACCGTCCACTCCCTGCGTCACGACCTGTTCTGCGGCGATGTGTACCTCGCGAAGGGCGAGCGCGAACTGTCCACAGCCTGGGGATGGGTCCCGGTGCTCGACTTCGCGTGGGCGATGTGCGACATCGTCGAACGGCTGGACCAGGACCCGCGCGGCAGCCGCGCCTCCCGCTCGCAGTACGCAGAGTTCGACTTCACCGAGTCCACGGACCGGCTCCGCTTCGCGCGGCGCTTCGGCTACGTGGACGTCGTCGCCGACTGGGCCGAGGACGAGCCGCCGCTGTCGCTGCACCACACGACGTTCCGCCGCGAGGCACGCGATTTCCTGCACGACCTGATCGCGGATCTGACCGACATGCACGACGGCCTCGGCGACAACCCGGCGATCTGGGACCTGCGGGCCCGCTTCCCGCGCGTGTGACCCATTCGGGTCAACCCCGGGTGCGCCGGCTCTGACCAGGGCTTCTCCTTGAGTCATGGAAAACTACCCGATGCTCGACCTCTTCTGGACGATGCTTCTGCTGTTCTTCTGGGTGCTCTGGTTCTTCCTGCTGTTCCGGATCATCGGCGACCTGTTCCGCGACCGCGAGCTCGGCGGATGGGCCAAGGCGGGCTGGATGATCCTGGTCATCGTGCTGCCGTTCGTCGGCGTGCTGGTCTACGTCATCGTGCGCGGCAAGGGCATGAGCCAGCGCGACGTCAAGCAGGCGGAGGCCCAGCAGACGGCCTTCAAGCAGTACGTGCGCGAGGCGGCGGGTCCTTCGGACGACAGCGTGGACCAGCTCCACAAGCTGTCCGAGCTGAAGAGCCGCGGCGACCTCACCGAGGAGGAGTACGCCCAGGCCAAGCAGAAGCTCCTGGCCAGGTCGTCGTAACGCGGTACGGCAGACCTCCGGGCCTCCCGGCTTCCGCCGGATCTCCGGCCTTGACTTGAACCTAGGTTCAAGTCGAAGGATGAGCGGTGCGGCGCCATCAGGCGCCCGCACCGCCCGAAGATCCGGAGAAACGCCATGCGCGCCGCCCGTCTGCACGCCTTCGGCCCCGCCGAGAACCTGACGTACGAGGAGACGGCGACCCCGGTGCCGGGTCCCGGGCAGGTGCGGATCGCCGTCCGCGCGGCGGGG
Organism: Streptomyces sp. RKAG337; assembly: GCF_023701715.1. Lineage (NCBI taxonomy): Bacteria > Bacillati > Actinomycetota > Actinomycetes > Kitasatosporales > Streptomycetaceae > Streptomyces > Streptomyces sp. RKAG337. The sequence continues at coordinate 3,220,536 of NZ_JAJOZA010000001.1, forward strand.
GTCCACGTGATCGACACCGTCTTCCGCCAGGGCGACCCGAAGAGCCCGTACCCGCTGCCCGAGCTGCCGACGATCCCCGGCCGCGAGGTCGCCGGCACGGTCGACGCACTCGGCGAGGGCGCCGACGCCCGCTGGCTCGGCCGCCGCGTCGCGGCCCACCTCGGCATGGTGCCCGGCGGCTACGCCGAGACCGCGGTCACCGACACCGGCAAGCTGCACGAGCTGCCGGAGAACGTCGACTTCGCCGAGGGCATCGCCATGATCGGCACCGGCCGCACCACGCTCGGCATCCTGCGGTTCGCGGACCTGACCGACCAGGACGTGGTGATCGTCACCGCCGCGGCAGGCGGTATCGGCACCCTCCTCGTCCAGTACGCCAGGAACCTCGGCGCGACCGTCGTCGGAGCGGCGGGCGGCCCGGCCAAGGCCGAACGGGTCCGCGGCCTGGGCGCGGACGTGGCCGTCGACTACAACGCCCCCGGCTGGACCGACCAGGTGCGTACCGCCCTCGGCGGCCGGTCCGCGACCGTCGTCCTCGACGCCGTCAGCGGCCCGCTCGGCCGCGCCGCCGTCGACCTGCTCGGCAAGGGCGGCAGGCACCTCGTCTACGGCTGGTCCGCCGGCGGTCCGCTGGACCTCGGCGAGGAGGAGCTGGCCACCCGCGGGATCACCTCGCGGACCGTGATCGGCCCGGCGATGATGAAGGCGATCGGCGGCCCCGAGGGCCTGCGCGCCCTGGAGGAGGCGGCCCTCGCGGAGGCCGCGGCCGGCCGCCTCGTACCGGCGGTGCAGCGCTTCCCGCTGGCGGAGGCCGCCGCGGCGCACCGGGCGCTGGAGACGCGCGCCACGATGGGCAAGGTCGTGCTGGTCCCGTAGCCGCCGCATCCTTCGCCGCCGCACCCTGGGCCGCAGGTCCCGCGCGCTCCCCGGTGCTCCCCGGTGCTCCCCGGGCGGGGCCCTGCCGGGGGAGCACCGGGGAACTCCATGGGGTCCCCGGGGAGTTCCCTGGGCGAGATCGAAAGCCAATGCGTCGAGGAGACACCACCATGGCCCTGTGGAACCGCTTCAAGGAGTCCGCGCAGACCATGCAGACCCAGCTCACCGCCAAGAAGAACGACCTCAAGAGCGGGGCGTTCCGCGACGCGAGCATGGCGATGTGCGCGCTGGTCGCCGCCGCCGACGGTCAGATCGACCCGTCCGAGCGGCAGCGCGTGGCGTCGCTGATCGCGGGCAACGACGTGCTGCAGAACTTCCCGGCCGAGGACCTGCAGCGCCGGTTCGACGCCTACCTCGGCAAGCTGACCGCCGACTTCGACTTCGGCAAGGTCGGGATCCTGCAGGAGATCGGCAAGGTCCAGAAGAAGCCGACCGAGGCCCGCGCCGTCATCCAGATCGGCATCGTCATCGGCGGCGCCGACGGTGACTTCGACAAGACCGAGCAGGGTGTCGTCCGCGAGGCGTGCTTCGCGGTGGGCATCGACCCCAAGGAGTTCGACCTCTAGGAGCCCCCGGGCGCCAGAGCCTCCGGGACCTCGGGGTCCTCCGGAGTCTCCGGGGCCGCCAGGACCCCGGGTCCTCCGGGTCCTCCCGGTCCTCCAGGCGTCAGGTCGGATTCCAGCCGGCCACGCGGACCGTCAGGCCGCCGCCGGGATTCGCGGCGGCGGTGGCCACGGCGCCGTGCGCGCGGGCGATCGAGGCGACGATGGACAGCCCGAGTCCCGCCCCCTCCCCCGGCCGGTGGCGCCGGGCCTGCATCCGGCGGAAGGGCTCGAAGAGCTCGGGCACCGCCGCGGCCGGCACCTCGGGGCCGGTGTTGGTGACCTCCAGGCCTTCCTCGCCGACCGTGACCCGCACCTGCCCGCCCGGGTGGTTGTAGCGGATCGCGTTGCTCACCAGGTTGTGCACCAGATGCCCGAGCAGCACGGCCTCGCCCTGCACGGTCAGCGGCCGCAGTTCGGTCCCGACGGTGACCCCGTGCTCACTCGCCTGGTCCGCGAGCGCCTTCGCCACGCTCGCCGCGGTCGCGTCGAGCGCGATCGGCCCGACCCGCTCCAGCCCCTGGTCGCTGGCCGAGAGCAGCAGCAGTCCGTCGATCAGCTTCTCGCTGTCATCGGCGACGTCGATGAGTTTGCCGCGCAGGCGCGCGAGCCGTTCCGGATCCAGGTCCGGGTCCGCCAGCCCGATCTCGGCCGCGGCACGCTGCACGGCCAGCGGCGTCCGCAGCTCATGGGCGGCGTTGGCGACGAACCGCTGCTGGGCGGAGACCAGCTGCTCTATCCGGTCGAGCATGGTGTCGAACGTGTCGGCGAGCTGCTTCAGCTCGCCGGGCGGCGCCTTCAGCTTGATGCGCTCGTGCAGGTTCTCCCCGGACAGCCGGCGGGCGGTGGACGTGATGACGCCCACCGGGCGCAGCACCCGTCCCGCCATCCACCAGGCCAGCGCCACCGACAGCACGGCGAAGACGGCGAGCGAGACGAGGGAGACGGTCAGCAGTTTGCTGAGGGCCGCGCTCTCCGCCGCCGTCGTGATCATCTTCGTCGCCGCGTGCACGTTGGCGGGATCGAACGTCACCCCCGGCATCGGCACCGCCGGCTGAGCCTCGGCGAACTGCCTGGTCGGCAGGGCGTACGGGGCGCGCACACCGTTGCTGGGGACGGCCGTGGTGACGGCGAGGCTGATGGTGGAGTAGAGCCCGCTGCGCACCAGCGAGTACACCAGGGCGATCAGCACGCCGCCGGCCAGCACCAGCAGCCCGCCGTACAGACTCGTCAGCCGGGCACGTTCACTGCTCAGCCGCCACAGCCGCAACCGGAGCCGGCTCATGACCGCTCCCCGGAGGCGGTGTTCGGGTTCTGGTCCCCGGAGGCGGGGCTCGGGTTCTGGTCCAGGGAGGCGGGGCTCGGGTGCCGGTCCGGGGAGGCGGGACCCGGGTCATGGCCCCCGGAGGCGGAGTTCGGGTTCTGCTCCCCGGGAACGTCGGCGATCCGGTAGCCGACGCCCGGCACCGTCTCCACCACCTGCGGCTCGCCCAGCTTGGTGCGCAGCTTGCTGAGCGTCACCCGGACCGCGTTCGTCCGGTAACTGGTGTCCTCCTCCCACACCTGCTCGATCAGGTCCTCGCCGCTGACGACCGCGCCGTCCGCGCGCATCAGTACCTCCAGCACCGCGAACTCCTTCCGGGACAGGCTCAGATACCGGCCGTCGCGGCTCGCCTGGCGGCGCGCGCCGTCCATGACGAGGCCGGCGCGTTCGATCACCGGGGGCAGCGCGGGGTGTACACGGCGGCCCAGCGCCAGGACCCGGGCGAGCAACTCGTCGTAGGCGAACGGCTTGGTGAGGTAGTCGTCGGCGCCCAGGCCGAGGCCCGCCACCCGGTCGCGGACGGTGCCCGCGGCGGTGAGCATCAGCACCCGGGTGAGCAGCCGCTGCTCCACCACCCGGCGGCAGACCTCGTCGCCGTGCACCCCGGGCAGATCGCGGTCCAGGACGAGCACGTCGTAGGCGCCGAACCGGAGTTTCCGCAGCCCTTCCGCGCCGTCCGACGCCACGTCCACCGCGATGGCGTCACGGCGCAGCCCGTCGGCCACCATTTCGGCCAGGAATTCCTCGTCCTCCACCAGCAGAACACGCATGTGCCCCTGTTTACCCGATGGGGACCTTTCGGCGTTGTAAAGGACCTCGCTTAGAGAAACGAGAGCTCTGCGGCTGTCAATCTCTTCCCGTCACTATCCGGAACCGTCGCAAAGTGAGAATCCCATGAGAAATCGTCACCGCGTTTCCGCCGGCGCCGCGGCACTGGCCGCTCTCGCCCTGTTCGCCTCCGCCTGTGCTGGCTCCGATTCGGACTCCGACGCGAAGGGATCGCCCGGGAAGAGCTCGGCCGACACCGCCGCCGACAAGGCGCTCAAGTTCCGCAAGTGCCTGCGGGACAACGGCATGGACGTGCAGGAACCCAAGCCGGGCGAGGACCCGCGGGGCATGACGATCGGCAGCAACGGCAGCGAGGCGTCCATGAAGAAGGCGATGGACGCCTGCAAGCAGTTCAGCGCGAATCCGTCGGGAGAGATATCCCAGGCGGACAAGGACAAGGCGCTCAAGTTCGCCCAGTGCATGCGTAAGAACGGTGTCGACATGCCCGATCCGAACTATGGCGGCGGTGGCGGGATGCAGAAGGCCATGCCGATGCCGCAGGGCGCGGAGAAGGAGAAGTTCGACAAGGCCAACAAGCTCTGCTCCGTCGACTGACGACCGGCGGAACCGACGCCATGCGCAAGAACACGCACGGAACGCACGGAACGCACCCGACGCACGGAACACAGAGCACGCCGCAGAGCACGCAGGGGACGGACGGGAATACGTCGATGAAGCGCAAGAGAATCGTTCTGGCCGCCGTGGCGGTGGTCGTGGTCGTCGCCGGGGGCGGCGTGGCGGTCACCGCGCTGGCCGCCCCCGACAAGGGGGTGACCCAGCAGAACTCCGGTCTCCCGCCGGCGACCGCCCCGATCGCGCGCGGCGATCTCAGCGACAGCACCCAGAAGCAGGGCACGCTCGGGTACTCCAAGGAGCGCAAGATCAACGCGGGTGCCATGGGCACCATCACCTGGGTCGCCGGCGCCGGCTCCTCCGTCGCCCGCGACGGCAGGCTGTACGAGGTCGACGGCAAGCCCGTACGGCTGATGTACGGCACGACCCCCATGTACCGGACGCTGAAGACCGGCGACAAGGGCGACGACGTCCGGCAGTTGAAGGAGAACCTGCGCGCCCTCGGCTTCGGCTCCGGTCTGGCCGACGACGACAAGTTCACCGCCGGCACCGCCGATGCCGTGAAGCGCTGGCAGAAGGACCACGACCTGCCGAAGACCGGCACGACCGGCCCCGACCAGATCGCCTTCTCCGCCGGCCCGGTACGGATCAAGTCGGCGGACTCCACCGTCGGCGACCAGGCCGGTCCCGGCAAACCGGTGCTGACCACGACCAGTTCCGAGCGGATCGTCGAGTTCAAGCTGGAGGTCGCCGACGGTCAGCTGGCGCGGACCGGCACCAGGGTCACCGTCGACCTGCCGGGCGGCGGGACCGCGCAGGGCAAGGTCTCCTCCATCGGCAAGACCGTCGAGGAGGGCGAGGACCCGCAGGACAAGACACCCAAGATCTCCGTCACGGTCACCTTCGACGACCCGTCCAAGGTCGGCGGCCTCGACAAGTCCCCGGTGACGGTGAACCTGACCGGGCAGACCCACAAGGGCGTCCTGTCCGTACCCGTCAACGCCCTGCTGGCGCTGCCCAGCGGCGGCTTCGGCGTCCAGGTCGTGGAGAACGGCAAGGCGCGCGACGTCGCCGTCGAGCTCGGCATGTTCGGGCAGGGGCGGGTCGAGGTCAGCGGCGGCGGGCTGCGCGAGGGCATGAAGGTCGGGGTGCCGTCGCTGTGAGTCCCACCCGTACCGCTCCGAACACCGTCGTGGAACTCGTCGGCGTCGGGAAGGAGTACCCGGGCGGCGTCGCGGCGCTGCGCGGCGTGGACCTGACGATCGACGACGGTGAACTGCTCGCCATCGTCGGCCCGTCCGGCTCCGGCAAGTCCACCCTGCTGCACATCGTCGGCACCCTCGACCGGCCGTCCTCCGGCTCGGTCGCCATCGCGGGCCACGACGTCGCCGCGCTCTCCGACCGCAGGCTCTCCGCGCTGCGCGCCCAGCACGTCGGCTTCGTCTTCCAGGCGTTCCATCTCGTGCCCGGCATCAGCGCCCAGGACAACGTGGCCGAGGGGCTGCTCTACTCGGGGCTGCCGCGCGCCGAACGCCGCCGCCGGGCCGCCGCCGCACTGGAGCGCGTCGGCCTCGCGGACCGGATGGACCACAAGCCGCACCAGCTGTCCGGCGGGCAGAAGCAGCGCGTCGCCATCGCGCGCGCCGTCGTCGGTGAACCCGATCTGCTGCTCGCCGACGAGCCCACCGGCGCCCTGGACTCCGCCTCGGGCGAGGCGGTCATGGAGCTGCTGCACGACCTCAACAAGGAAGGCGCGACCATCGCCGTGATCACCCACGACAGCGAGATCGCCGACCGGCTGCCCCGCCAGGTGCGGATCCGCGACGGCCGGGTGGTGGCGGACACCAGGCAGACCCCTACGAGTGGCGGGACGGGCAACCCACCCGACTCCGCGCCCGGCACCGGGACCGACGCCGGAGCGGTCGCCGTATGAGGCGCACCGCACTCTCCCCCGCCCGGCTCAGCGCCCGCGATGTGTTCCACGTCGGATCCGCCGGGCTGCGCGGCCGCCCGCTGCGCGTCGTCCTGTCCGCCCTGGGCATCGCCCTCGGCATCGCGACGATGATCGCGGTGGTCGGCATCTCGTCCTCCAGCAAGGCCCAACTCATGCGGGAGCTCGACCGGTTGGGCACCAACATGCTCGTCGTGACCCCTGGCGACGCGCTGTTCACCGGCCAGGACGCCCGGCTGCCGAAGGAGGCCCCCGGCATGATCGGCCGGATCCCGGGCGTCGAGCAGGTGGGTGCCACCGGCGACATCAAGCAGTCGGTGCGCCGTTCCGAGAAGATCCCCGAGGGCGACACCGGCGGCATCGCCGTCAAGGCGACCACGGAAGAGCTGCTGAAGACCCTGCGCGGCTCGGTGCGCAGCGGCAGCTGGCTCAACAAGGCCACCGGCAGGTACCCGTCCGTCGTGCTCGGCAGCGTCGCCGCCGACCGCCTCGGCATCACCGCCCCCGGGCAGCAGGTGTTCATCGGCGGCCGGTACTTCACCGTCACCGGCATCCTCGACCCGCTGCCGCTCGCCCCCGAGATCGAACGGTCCGCCCTCGTCGGGTGGGACGCGGCAGAACGGCTGCTGGGCTTCGACGGCCATCCCACGTCCGTCTACGAACGGTCCACCGATGCCGCGGTCGCCGCCGTACGCGACCTGGTCCCGCGCACCGCCAACCCGCAGAACCCGCAGGTCGTGAAGGTCACCGATCCTTCGGCGGCGCTGCAGGCGAAGGCCGCCACGGACGGCGCGTTCACCAATCTGCTGCTCGGTCTCGGCGGGGTCGCCCTGCTGGTCGGCGGCGTCGGGGTCGCCAACACCATGATCATCTCGGTGCTGGAACGCCGTTACGAGATCGGCCTGCGCCGCTCCCTGGGCGCGACCAGGGGCCAGATCCGCATCCAGTTCGTCACCGAGTCCCTCATGCTCTCCGGGCTCGGCGGCCTCGCGGGCATCGCCCTCGGCTCGCTCGCCACCTTCGTCTACGCCACCACCGGCGGACTGCCGTGGGTGGTGCCGCCGTGGGCCGTCAGCGGCGGCTTCGGCGCCACGCTCATCATCGGCACCGTCGCCGGCCTCTATCCGGCGGTCCGCGCGGCCCGCCTGTCGCCGACCCTGGCCCTGCACGCCGCGTAGGACCTGTCCGGCCGAGCCCGTACGCCTCCCGTACGCCTCCCGTGGAACCTCACCGGAAGGAAGCCCCCGTGCCCCTCATACCCCCGGATCACCCGAGCCCCGCCTTCGCCGTCCACATCCGCACCGGCACCCGCGGCACCGCGCCCATCGTCGAACTCCACGGCGAGATCGACCTCATGGCCGCGCCGTACATCAGCAGACGGCTGGACGGACTCGCCCGCGGGGAACACGGGGGCGGGGGCGGGGCCGTCCACCCTCCCGACCTCGTCATCGACGTCACCGGCGTCACGTTCATGGACTGCCGTGGGCTATCGGCACTCGTCCGCGCCCACAACCTCATCAGCGCACGGCACGGCCGGCTGCACCTCACCGGCGTCCGCCCGCACCTCCGCAAGCTCCTGCACCTCACGGGCCTGGACCGGACCTTCGCCGTCCAGGACGCTCGCGTCGGCCGCGTATCAGCGCCCTGTCGGTGACGCGGGCCACAGTGGGGTCGTTGCCCGGATCCGCCAGGGCCACCAAGACCTGACGGATCCGGGCGGCGCCGGCCAGGACCCCGGAACGCCCCAGGAGGACCGATGAACGCGCCGTCGACGAACGCGCCCAGGACCGACACGCTCAAAGTGCCCGGAGCCACCCTCCACTACGAGATCCGCGGCTCCGGTCCCGTCCTGCTCATGATCCACGGCGGCTCCGGCGACGCCGGCGTCTTCGAGGGCGTCGCCGGAGCCCTGGCCGACCGCTGCACCGTCGTCACCTACGACCGGCGCGGCAACTCCCGCAGCCCGGTGGACGGCCCGCCGCAGGACATGAGCGTCGCAACCGACAGCGAGGACGCCCGCCTCCTCCTCGCCGCCCTGACCGACGAGCCCGCCGACGTGTTCGGCAGCAGCTCGGGCGCCATCGTCGCCCTCGACCTGCTCGCCCGGCACCCGGACCGCGTCCGCCTCGCCGTCCCCCACGAACCCCCGTTGTTCGGCGTGCTCCCCGACGCCGAGGAGCACGTCGCCTTCCTCAGGAACGTCCACGCCATCTACCTCCGCGACGGCGTCGGCCCCGCGATGGAGGTCTTCGGCGCCCGCATGGGCCTGGACACCGAAGGCCCCCTGCCCCACACGGGGCTCCCCCCACGGATCCGCGACCTCGTCACCCGGATGTCCGCCAACACCGACCACTTCCTGGCCCACGAGCTCCTGCCGGTCACGAACCACCTCCCGGACCTGACCGCCCTGGCCGCCGTGACCCCCCAACTGGCCCTGGCCGGCGGCCGCGACTCCCGCGGCTTCCTCCCCTACCTCCCCAACACCGTCCTGGCCACCCGCCTGGGCATCTCCATCACCGACTTCCCGGGCAACCACGCCGGCTACCTCCCCCACGCCCCGGCCTTCGCCGCCCAACTGGCCACGCTCCTCACCCGCTGACCGCGTTCGCGGCGGCCCGGGCGGCGCCCCGGGTGGCGGCCGTGGTGAACGCGAGAGGGGCCCAGCGCCGAAGCGCTGGACCCCTCGACCCGTTCCCGGATCCGCCTTCAGCGGGATCCGTCAGCTGTGGCGCGCCTTCCGCCGCCGCGCGACGACCAGAGCCGCGGCCCCCGCGGCCAGCAGCGCGGAGCCACCGAGGGCGAATCCGGTGGCGTCACCGGAACCGCCGGTCTCGGCCAACTCCGTGCCGCCCGTGGCCGGGGAAGCGGACGGCTTGACGCCGCCGTTCGGGACCGTGCCCGCGGGACGGGGGTCCACGATCCGGACCATTCCGGTCGACAGGTCCTGCGGGTGCTCGAAGCGCGGATCGACGACCATCGCCGTCAGCACGGCCTGCACCGACCGCGACGCCTTCGCCGTCGCGCGGACCGTGAACGTCAGAGTGCTACGCCCCTTGCGCACCGGGCAGGTGACGTCCGGATCGGCCGGGACCGTCCCGGCCTTGCAACCGGCCGGCAGTGTCACGGTGACCCCGGCCGGAAGGCCATGGGCCGCCGGGTGCTTCTTGTCGGCGCGCTGCCCCAGGTCCAGCAGTACCGATCCGTCCTGGACCGCGTTCACCGTGACGGGGAACGCGGCGCTACCGCCCGCCGGGACGCTGATGTCCCCCACCGAGATCGTGCTCAGCGGCCCGGTCGACAGATCGTGGCCCACAAAGATGTAGTCGTAGCCCGTGGAGGCCTGTGCGGCACCGGGGCCGCTGTACGTCGAGCCGTAGTCGGAGTTCAGGGCGAACCGGGCGCCGACCGGCGCCTTGGCGTCGACGGTCAGCGTCTCCGTCACCGTGACGTCGCCTCCCACCGGAAGTTCGCAGGAGGAGACCAGGGGCGACCCGTTGGCCTCCGCGGGTGTCAGGACCCTGCACGAGGCGCCGGCCGATGACGCGCTCACCTTCAGATGAGCCCAGGAGGGCAGCCCCCACCCTCCTTCGTCGCGACCGATGGAGAAGTTCATGAATTCGTAGACGGAACCGGCCTGGGAGGCCCGCAACTTGGTGGTGTAGACGACGGACTTGCCCGGCTGGACATCACGCAGTCCGCCGTGGGTGAGCGTGGCGGCCGAGTTGCCCGAGAAGAGCCGCACCATGCCGGAGCTGGGGTCGGACTCAACTCCACCCCCGGTACTTCCGTAGCTGGCCTGCGGCAGGACCCAGGTGCTGTCGGGGACGGTGGCCGCGACGTCCAGTCCGAACGCGAACGTCTGGTCGCCGGCCACCGTGACACACGAGAAGGAGTCGGGCTCGGTCCCACTGGCGGCATCCTTCGTGCACCCTGCGGGCACGACCACCTTCACACCCTGGGGCAGTCCGGCCAGCCGATGCTCGGGCTCACCACCGGGCGTCGCCTGACTGAAACTGACCCACGTCGTCCCGGGTCCGGGAGCGTCCTTGACGGAGACCGGCACCGCGATGACGCCGCCGGTGAGTCCGGCGGCCGGCATCCCGTGCTCATCCGGCTGGCCGACGGAAACGACCGGCCCAGGAGCCGCGAGCGCGCCTCCCGCCCAGATCAGCGAACTTGCTGCGAGAGTGCCGCCGGCCACGGCGGCCACCGCCAGGCGGCGTATGGACAAGGACATGAAGGCTTCCTGCCAGGGTGTCAGATGGTGCCCGACGTCTCCCAGCCGACGCCCATGCGATCAACTGTTCGACACGAAGAAATCAATATCTAGCACACGCCACGAATCGCCCGCCCCGATTTCCCCAACAGAGCACCCACGGCACCCCGGCCCCACCACCTCGCACAGCCAGGGCCGGCGGTCGCTCCCGCAAATGGCGCCGGTAGCGCCGATCACCTACGCGGCCTCGGACAGCGTGTTCGACTGCCGCACATACAGACAACGATCAGTACTCCTTGGGGCGTTACCAGCTACGGCGCCGCCAGTGTTCAAGCCGCCCCCGACCTTGCCCGGATCCGGCTCGGCATCGACAGAACCGAAGCCTCACCGCAGGAAGCCTTCGCCGATGCCGTCCAGGCAGGGGCGAACCACCTGGAGAGCGTCGACTTCGACATGCTCAACAAGCCTGAACTCCGCGCCCAAGCACGCTCGGCCGCCGTCCGCACCGCCCGCGCGAAGGCGGAACTCCATGCCGATGCCGCGGGCGTGCAGCTGGGCCCGGTCATCCACATCGACGACGTCGACCCGGAGAGCATCGGCGCCGGCCGCTACCGCGGACACAGCGACCCCGGGACCGTGTCCGAGGCGGATCTCGCACCTGGCGCCGTAGTCGTCTCGGCAGCAGTGGTGCTCGGGTTCTCGATCTCCCACTCCTGAAACTCGACCGGCTGATCGAGGCGCCCCGCGAGGCGAGGTGTTCCGCGTCGCACCCCGGCGGTGGCCGATGAAGGTCAGCGGGTGACGGTCTGAATCTCTCGGACCGTCAGGTCGATGGTGGTGCCGAAGGTTCCGTCGGGCAGGTCGACCGGCTTGGGATTGTCGGTGCCCGTCCAGCTGATCTTCCAGGTGACGGTGGCCTTGAAGTGGTACGGGCTGTTGGCACCGGACGCGTGGCGGTAGGTCACGCCACACGGCGGCGTGCCCTGGGCAGCGGCGGTGTAAGGGGTGCCGATACTGCCGTCCGCACCGATCGGGCAGACCCCGTTGGCGGGGTAGACGTCCGCGTCGGGTGTGCCCGGATCGAGGGCGACGCCCACCGGGGTCGCGGTCGTGGTCGCCGTCATCCCGAGGATGGGGACCGAGGCGGTGACGGAGACCGGGTGAAAGGCGGTTTTGTCCAGCCATGCCCAGGTCGCCAGGTTGACCGTCTGCGGGGCCTTGGCATCGGGATTCAGGCTGATCTTCGTGTCCGGAACGCGGAGTTCGGCGTACGCGAGTTCGGAGAGGATCTTCGGGTTGACGGCGTTCGGCTCTTTGGGGCGCTCTTGTGTGTCGGCCCAGAAGTCCATGGTGTTGAAGCAGGCGGAGACCGTGGCACGGTCGGCGTCGGACATCGGCTTGTTGCCGTCGTCACGGAAGTCGGCGGTCCACCAGTAGCCCTTGCCGGCCTTGCCAAGGTTCCAGTCCGTGTACGGATGGCCCTTTTCGTAGTGGTCGTACATCGAGGCCACCCACGTCTTGTCGTTGGTAATCGACAGGCGGTCCGTCCACAGGGCTTTGAACGATTTCGGGTCGTAGTTGGGCGCGAACCAGCACGGTGGCGGTGTCCAGTTGGTGGTCGGAGTCACCGGTCCGACGGACTTGCCTGTGCCGTTTTTGGTTCGGTCGTACGTCACGGCTCCGGCTTTGGCGCTGATCGTCTGGTCCCCGGTGTTGGAGTCACCCGAGGCGACCGGCGGCGTCACGGTCTCGTTGCCGCCGGGGATGTCGTCGGCGACGGCCACGGTCGGCAGCAGTGCGACGAGCGCGGCTGCCAGGATGCAGCTACCCGTACGGACTGTGGTGATTACGGCTGGCACTGCCCCGCCCCCTTGGTGGAGAGGATGTTGCTGGCCTGCCAGACACCGGCGGAGTTCTTCTGGAACTCGGTGGTGTAGAAGACATAGGAGTTCTTGGTGACGGGGGTCGTGAGGACCTTCCCCGTCACCAGGCTCTTTCCGAAGCCGCGGCTCTCATCAGCGCAGTAGGTGAGCGACGCCGTATCAGGCTTGAGGATCTTGACCGTCTGGTGGTAGTACCGGAAGGTGCCGGTCACGGTGGCCTTGGCGTCTACGTGTGCCTGGACGGACTTGTGCGCGGAGATCTGTGTCATCGGCTTCGAATAGAACGCGACGGCGGGGGACGACAGCTCCCCCTTGGAGATGGCCTCGTCAACGGCCCGGATCCGCTGTTCGCTGTCGGACAGCACCGCATCCTTGATGGGATCGCCCGTCCTGGATCCTTCGAAGACCAGTTTCAAATCTGCGGGAAGCGAGATCGTCGGCCGCCCCGCCACCTCCGCCGTGGAGGGGCTCGCAGAAGCCGTGCCGCCGCTCGGGACGCCAGGAATTTTGTCCGAGCTCTTGTCTGAGCTGCCACCGCAGGCGGTGAGCAACAGTGCAGCCACGGTGGCCAGGGCCGCTCCCGCAGTCAGGGTGCGAATGGTCACGTGTGCCCCTCCAGGCTCGTCAGATATACAGCCACTCACGTTACCCGGCGTCAGTCGGCCGATTTGCGGCAGCGTCCTCACGACGGGGCCTCGTTGAGTTCGGCTCCAGCCGGGCATCGGACCTCGCGACTTGAACTCCATGATCCAGCCCCCTATAGAGCTTCCCGCGCGTCCGGCTTCTGGTCGAAGCCGGCGCGACCGAGCCCGTCGTAATCTCCAAAAGCGGGGATCGCAGTCCAATGGTTCTCCATCGTCTGGCCGGGCTTGAGCGACAAGTCCCAGCCGTCGGCTTCGCCAGCCCCCAACTGATAGACCGTCCTGCGACCGGTCCCGTCTTCGTTGTACGTGTGCTCCGTCATCACACTGGCCTGGTCCACCCTCAACCGCTCTGTGCCATCCGGGTACTCGTAGTCAGTCACCTCTTCCAGAAACATCCGGTCGCCGCGTTTGCTGAAGGAGCGGATCTGCGTGATACGGGCGTGTTCATCGAACTGGTAGACCGCGGCATGGCCGACTTGGAGCCGTACCTCGACAGCGCCCAGGGCCTTGGTCCGACCTTCCGGAATGTAGGCGACGGTGTACAGCTCACCGCGCTCGTGGCGCGCCCGCGCTTCATCTTCGGTGAGTGGCTCGATGGGCTCGTCCAGCCATTCGTTCCAGCGTTCGCCATAAAGGGTGGGCATCTCGGATTCCCTGCTGCTTCTAGGTATAGGTGCGTCCGGTCACGTCCCGGACTACGATCTTGAGCGTGCGGGCATACTCCAGGACCTCCGCCGGCACCACTCCATTTTGGGCCGGGACCTCCAGGATCATCTGCCCCTTGAGCTTCTGACCATAAAGCGCCGGATACTTTCGGGCCCTGATCTCCGTACCCGGCGAGTACTTCTTGACCAGCTCGTCCAGGTATCCCTTAGCCGTTGCCGGGGTGACATCGGCGAGCTGCGACTCCTTACGAGAGACGATCTCCAGGCCGTGCTTGTAGGAATCCAGGCGGGGGCGCCCGACATCGCCCTCGTTGATCGGTTCGACCGCGACCTCGTTGTACGGGAACCGCGAGTGGTTGTCCGTATTGAATTTGTTGCCGCTCTCGAACCTCTCCCGCAGCCAGTCCGGCATGGCCATGAGCAGCCGGTCCAGAAGACCGGCCGGTCCGCCGGCGCCCCCGTCGGCTGTACCCAGGTCCGTGCCGATGTGCGCGAGGTCGAGGCCAAGGGGGCGCAGGGAGCCGACCAGCTTGGAGATGCCCTTGCCCGCCGAGCCGAACAGGACGCCGAGCATCGCCCCGGCCTCGACGTCGTCCTTGATCGTGCCGGGATCCTTGAGCCGCTCGGTGTCGAAGAGCGCGTCCCAGGCGAGCGCGGTGCCGGCGCCGGACAGCGCCATCTTGGCGATCGACTCGAGCGCCTTGAGGGCGCGGGCGAGGCCGCCGACGGATTCGATGAGGGCTTCGAGGATGCGGGCCATGCGGCGGCCGGCTTCTTCGATGCGGGCGATCAGCGCCATGATCTTCATCGCGCGTTCGCCGGACGCGATCGCGGCGGCGGCCTCGGCGATGGGCCCGGTGATCAGGGTGAGCGCCAGCGCCGCGGCCTCGAACTCGATGATCTCAGCGGCGATCACGCCGATCTCGGAGATTAGCTCATGCGCTTCGTCGGCGAAGTGCTGGAGCGCTTCCTCACCCTTGTCGAGGATGCCGCAGACCTTGTCCGCGTGGCCCCGGACCTCGTGAGCGCGGGCCGCGAACGCCTCAGCGGCTTTGCCCTCCCACTGGACGCCGTCCAGGGCGTTCATGGTGTGCCAGGAGGCGTCCGACAGATCCTTGGCTAGGTCTTTCCAGTGCTTGGCTGTCTCGCGAATGCCGTCCGGGTCGACCGCGGGGTCGGTGACACCGATGAACTCCAGCACGTCGGCCGTGGAGTGGCCTATCGCTTCGTTGAGCTTGTGCAGGTAGTGCAGCGGATTGAGGCTGTGGTGCAGGGGATTGAGGTCGACCACGCCGGCTACACCTTGCCCTTGCCGAGTTGCTCGGCAATGAGCTTGTCGACCTCGTCGAGCAGCGTCCCGATGTCACCGATCGCGGTGGCCTCACTACCCCACTCGCTCTGGAGCGCCTCGACGGCATCACCCAGCTGGTCCATCGCGTGCCCAACGGTGTGGGTCGCGGACGTCAGCGAACCGAGCGCCCCGAACGCGGACAGATCACCGGCCGCGGCACGGAAGGCGCTCAGCGCCTTGGGCAGCTTGTGCGTCGCGTTCCGCAGATTGGTCGCGGCGGCCGTCATCGACGCCGCCTCCGTGTGCAGATCCCCCGCCATGCCAGCCCGTCCCCGTGCCCAACACGCCCGCCAGATACGACGAGCTCCAACTACAAGATCATGTCGATCATGCCTTGCGGCACTGACAGCGCCGACGAGAGGCCGGCCGAAGCTCCCTGCGTGCCCGGGCTAACGCCATCCATGTGACCACTGATGCACCTGAGGCGGTAGTACGCATTTCAGCCCCCATGGCGTTCCACCGTCGACAACCTCCCGGCCCGAAGAGCGTGCCGGAAACCACCGCCTGCGGCGGCCGACAGTGCCCCGGCGTCGGACCTGGTTGGTTCACAACGCCGCTTACCGCTCACGCAAATGACCGCCTGCAAGCCATCGACAACCGCATCGTCTCCGCGGCCCTGACCTGAACCCCGGCCGGCAGCGTCGCCCCCGGCAGCCGCACAGCCGCACCCGCCGCACCCGCCCCACCCGCCCCGCCAGCACGAAGAAGTCCCGGTCGGCAAGGAGACCGGGACTTCTCCACCGGGGCGGCGGTCACTGGTCCGGTGGGCCGCCGACGGTCACCGCTGTTCCCACCCAGCCGCCGTCGTCATGCTCCAGGATCCGCCACCGCCCGGTGAAGCGGCCGACACGCACACCGGACACGACAGGGCCCGGGATCCGCAGGGTCGCGGTGAAGGTCTCGCGGTCCGGGTCGGGGGTGACGACGCAGTCGTGGAAGCCCAACCAGCGCCCGGTCAGCGGGTACCACGCCTTGAAGACGCTCTCCTTGGCGCTGAACACCACGCGCTCCCAGGCCACGCCCGGGTGGGCGGCGGCGAGCCGGGTGAGGGTCCGGCGCTCCTCGGGAAGGGTCACCACGTCGTGGAGCCCCTCGGGCAGGGGCGCGTGCGGCTCCGCGTCGATACCGACCGAGGCGACGTCGGCGGCGCCGGCCACCGCGGCCGCGCGGTACCCCTTGCAGTGCGTCATGCTCCCTACCGTGCCGTCGGGCCAGCACGGGGCGTACCTGGCCCAGCCCGGCCCCTCTCCGCGGGGAAGGATCGGCACCGGCGGCATCCCGAGCCGGGCCATGGCGGTCCGCGCGCACCTCCGCACACCGGCGAACTCCCGGCGGCGGGCATCCAGCGCACCGGCCACCACCGCGTGTTCCTCGGGAAAGAGCTCGGTGTGCGGCGGGTCGCCGAACACCTCGGCCACGGCAACCCGCACGGGCAGCAGCCCCTCCAGCAGGCCGCGGCCCACAGCAGTGCGCGCGGCCGCCCCGCCGAAGGCGTCCTTCAGGATGGGAATGGTCCGGCCTTTCTCCTCGGCACAGTCATCACGAAACACGCGCGACGCGCCCGGTCCGACGGGGCGTGAGCCACCGCGGGACCGGGCGCGCCGCACAGCGGGCCGTGGGCCTCCGTCAGCCGTCGAGGCCGACGCCCGCGCCCACGGGCCGCAGGATCCGCTGGATGTGGGAGGCCACGGCATCGACGTACCCCGGCGCGAGCACCGTGTAGTGGTCCCCGGGCACCAGGACCTGCTCGAAGGGCCCGTGGCACACCGGCCGCCAGCCTTCGGCCGCCTCGGCGCCGCCCCCCGCTCCGGCCTGCAGGAAATGGACCGGTCCGTCGAACGGCTTCGGCTGGTACGCGGAGAGCGCCCGCGCGTTCACCTCGAACCGTTCGAAGATCGCTTCGAACTCCATCAGGTCGATGTCCGCGGGCAGGATCTCCTGGGCCCGCAGCAACGCGAACAGGTCGGGCAGCGCGTCGAACGTGACGCCCCCGCCCCCGCCCCCGCCGTCGCCATCGCCATCGCCATCGCCATCGCCATCGCCATCGCCATCGACGGACGGCCACGGACGGCCGGTGAGCCCCGCCAGATCCCGTCCGAGCCAGCCGAACAGCTCCTCCCGGCCGCTCACGGCGCGCCCCAGGTCCCCGGGGGTCTCCAGCACATCCACCGCGATGGCGCAGTCGACCGAGCAGCCGAGCGACTCCAGTTCCCGCGCCAGTTCCATCGCCAGGACCCCGCCCATGGACCAGCCGCCGAGCCGGTACCTGCGCCCGGGCACGTCCCGGAGAATCGCCTGCGCGTAGTCGGCCACCAGCTCCTCGAAGGCGGGTGACTCCCCGTGCCAGGCCCGCGACTGCAGCCCGTAGAACGGCTGGTCCTCGCCCAGCTTCCTGCTCAGTTCCGAATAGCACAGGACATCGCCGCCGACCGGATGGGCGAAGATCAGCGGGACTTCGGTTCCCCCGCTCCGGATCGGAACGACCACCGGGCGGTGCCCGCCGTCCCCCGCCGACCCCCACGCGTCCCGCAGGCGCTGTGCCAGTGCGCGAATGGTCGGCGAACCGAAGAGGGCGGACACCGGCATCGCCACACCGGTCTCCCGGCGCAGCACCGAGACCAGGCGCACCGCGCGCAGTGAATCACCGCCCAGCTCGAAGAAGTTGTCCGTCACCGACAGCACCGGCGCGTCGAAGAAGGTGGTCCAGATCCCCAGGAGCAGCTTCTCCTCGTCGTCGGCCGGGAGTTCGATCACGCTCTCCGTGGCCAGTTGGTCCAGCAGGCCGGCCAGGGCCGAGCGGTCCACCTTGCCGTTGGCCGTCAGCGGGAAATCGTCCCTGACGGAGAGCACCGAGGGCACCATGTATCCCGGAAGCCGCTCCTGGAGAAGCTTCCTGAGCTCCTCGCCGGAACGCTCGGCTCCGGGCTCCAGCAGCACATGCGCGACCAGCCGCTTCGTGCCCCGCTCGCCGTACACGCTCGCGACGGCCCCACGGACACCGGAGCAGCTCAGCAGCGCGGACTCGACGTCGCCCAGCTCGATCCGATGGCCACCGATCTTGACCTGCATGTCCTCGCGGCCGAGGAATTCGATCTCGCCGTCCGGAAGGAGCCGCCCCCAGTCGCCGGTCCGGTACAGCCGCGTCCCGGTGGCAGGGTCGACGACGAAGCTCCTGGCCGTCCGCTCCTCGTCCCCCAGATATCCCCGGGCCAGTCCGGCGCCCGCGATATGGATCTCACCGGGCACCCAGCACGGGCGCGGCCGCATCATCCCATCGGCCACGAAAACGTGCTGGTTCTTCATCGGGACGCCGTACGGAACAGAGTTCAGCGCGCCGTCCGAGGGCGTGACGCGATGCCAGATGGACCAGATGGACGCCTCGGTCGCTCCCCCCAGGCTCCACATCGCGGCCTGGGGGAAGAGCCGCCAGACGTCGGCGGGCAGCGACACCGGAATCCAGTCGCCGCTCAGGAGGACGGCGCGCAGCGGCGGAAGATCCGCCGGTGGGGCTTCGGACCGGGTGTACTCGCAGACCATCGCCATGAGAGCGGGGACGCTGTTCCAGACCGTGACGCCGTGTTCCGCCATCAGCCGCAGCCAGTTCGCCGGCTCCCGCTCGTCGTCCGGCGAGGGGACGACGACCGCGCCGCCCGCCGACAGCGGGCCGAAGATGTCGTACACGGACAGGTCGAAGTTCAGGGCCGACAGCGCCAGAACCCGGTCGTCCGCCGTGAGCGACAGCTCCTCGTTCACGTCCAGCACCGTGTTGACGGCGGGGCCGTGCTCGATCATCACGCCTTTGGGGACGCCGGTGGACCCGGACGTGTAGATCACGTACGCGAGGTCCCCGGGCACGACCGACACCTCCGGCGCGCTCTCGGCGGCGGCGTCGGCGGCGGGCCGGCCGACCTCCGACACCGACACCCCGGCCGGCCAGTCGACCGCGTCCCGCAGCCAGGGCTGCGTCAGCACCTCGGATATCCCAGCCGACTCCAGTACGCCGCCGAGCCTCTCGGCGGGCCACCGCGGGTCGATGGGGACGTAGGCGGCGCCGCTCCTCAACACGCCTAGGCAGGCGACGATCTGTTCCCACCCCTTGTCCATGACCACACCGACCAGGGATCGCGTCCCGATGCCGCCGCGTGTCAGGCGGTTGGCCACCCGGGCCGATTCGACGGCCAGCTCCCGGTAGCTGAGCGAGCGGTCCCTCGCGACGACCGCGACGGCCCCTGGGGCCGCCGCGGCCTGCTCGACGAACCGGTGATGCAGGAGGGCGTTCTCCGCGAAAACCTGATCCGGATCTCCGTCCGCCGGCTGCACCAGGCCGAGCGGTGAATCGTGCGACCAAGCGGGAGCCGCCCAGGCGGACTTAACGACAGAGTTCACAGATCAGCCCTTCATATGCGGCGAGCATGCTGTCCACGACGCCTTCCGGGAAGACTTCTTCCACCACGTCCCAATTCAGGATCAGGCAGCCTTCCTCTTCGAATGCCTGGTGATCGACGATGACCTGGGGGGTCCGCACCCCGCTCCAGACCGGGGTTCCCGACTCGCCCAGCCGGCAGAGAGCACCGACCGGCCCGGCGACCGAGGTGTCCGCGGGCCGGGCCCCGCCGCCGAGCGTGCTGTTGAAGACGACCGGCATACGTGCCTGTCCGGCGTTTCCGTCCAGCCTGCTCAGATCGCGCAGGACATCCAGACCGGTGTACGCGACATGCTCCATGTCGCACATCAGCTGCCGCTGGATCGAGCCCGCGACCTCACGGAACGGCGCGGCCGGGTCGACATGCACCTCAAGCAGGCTGGTGGAGGAGAAGTTCCCCACCACCTTCGACATGTCCTCCTCGGTGAAGCCCGTGCGCTGGGACACCAGAACCGTGACCGTGAAGTCCGGAACCTTGGACCACTTGGCCAGCACGTGGCAGTAAGCGGCGAGGATCGCGCTGGACGCCGTCACTCCCGCCGCCGCGGCGTTGCGCTTGAACCGCTCCCACGCGGGCGCTTCGACCCGCAGGAACCGGTTCCCGAACACCGGCGTCACCACCTCGCTCAGCCGGACGGCGAGCGGAAGGTCCGGAGCGGGCGGCAACAACGCCGCGCGCTCCTGCCAGTACGTCCGGCTCGGCTCGATCTCGGCGGACGAGCAGTACTCGCGCACCTTCCGCACGTAGTGCGCGAACGAAGCCCCCGGTGCCTCCAGCACGGCACCCGGTTCCCGGTACAGCCTGGCCCACTCGTTGAACAGCAGGGTGCTGCTCGCCCCGTCCGAGACCAGTACGTCGATACCGACGTGCAGCCGGGTGACGGCTTCGTCGACGCGGGTGGCCCGCAGCAGGAAGAGCGGCCACTTGGAGGTGTCGAACGTGTGCGCCTTCAGCTCCTCGTGGATGTCCGCCAGCCGCGCCGACCGCTCCTCGTCGGTCAGTCGCCTCAGGTCCTCCACATGGATCCGGTAGTCCGGCACCCGGCCCAGCACCCGCTGGGTCCCGGCCGGGTCGAAGACGGCGCGCAGCATCTCGTGGCGTTCCACGAGAAGGTTGAAGGCCCGCTCGGCCGCCCGTGCATCGAACTCGACGAGATCGACCTCGATGTAGAGGACGGTCGGCACGTTTCCGAGTTCGAAGTCCCCCGCCCGGCCCGCCAGATAGGCCTCCTGCAGCTTGGTCAGCGCGAACGGCTCGGAGTCGGCGCGCACGCTCCGCCGCTCCTCCGCTGCCATGTGGGCGGCGGGGGCCACGGCGGCCGGGGCCAGGACGTCCGCGCCGGGAAGCGGCGCGGACGCTTGGTCATTTCCCGGGCCTGCCTCGTCCGCCCCGGCTTCCGCCGAGGGCAGGCCGAGCAGCTCGGCGATGTGCAGGGCGATGGCTTCCGGTGTCGGATGGTCGAAGACCACGGTGGCCCCCAGACGCGTCTCCAGAACGCGTCCGAGCCGCACCCTGAGTTCCATCGACGTCAGGGAGTCGAAGCCCATCTCGTAGAACGACTTGTGCGCGTCGACGCGTTCGGGCTTGATCCCCAGCAGGTCCGAGACACACTCCTTGACCAGGCCGAGCAGTGCTGCCACCCGCTGGTCGGCCGAGGCGTCAGGAGACGTCAGGAGCGCGAGAACGCCCTCGCCGGTCCGCCGTGCTTCCGTGGGCCCGGGCGCCGGTGCCGCCGATGCCCGTGGGGCGGGAGCGGCTTGGTCCCGGGGTGTCGCGGGCCGCCCGCCGTGGGCCTTCACGCGCCGGCCGGCGAGCTTGGAGAGCAGGAACGGCCCGTCCAGCCCGTCGGAACCCGCCGGCTCGGGGAACGCCAGCCGCGCGCCGACCAGCGAGACGGCACCACTCGTGAGCGCACCGTCGAAGAGGGCCAGGCCCTCCGCCATCTCGAACGGGGCCACACCGTTGCGCCGGAGCCTGAGCAGGTCGCTCTCGTCGAGGTGTCCCGTCATCCCCGTCGCCTCGGCCCACAGGCCCCAGGCCACAGCGGTGGCCGGGCGGCCCTTCGCGCGCCGCCAGGCGGCGAACTGGTCGAGGAAGGTATTGGCACCGGCGTAGTTGGCCTGGCCAGGCCCTCCCAGAACGCCGTAGAGCGACGAGAAGAGCACGAAGAACCGCAGGTCGTCATCGCGCGTCGCGGCATCGAGGGTGAGCGCGGAATCGGCCTTGCTCTTCAGGACCTTGTGCAGCTGAGCGGGCGTCATGTTGGAGACGATCGCGTCGTCGAGGACCCCGGCCGCGTGCACCACTCCGATGACGGGGCTCTCCGCGCGCACCGAGGCGAGCGCCCTTTCCACCTCGTCCGGATCCGCCACGTCGGCGGCGATCACCCGTACCGTGGCGCCGAGCCGCTCCAGTTCGGAGCGGAACTCCGGGATTCCCGGCGCCTGGTCACCGCTCCTGCTCAGCAGGGTCAGGGAGCGGGCTCCCCACCGGGCCACCAGGTGCCGCGACACCTCGCGGCCGAGCGTTCCGGTACCGCCGGTGATCACGACCGTGCCCGCGCTCATGTCGGGCAGGTCGGCACCACGGGCCGGGTACGGAGCGAGCTGTGGGCGCAGGATCCGGTTCGCCCGCAGGGCGAGTTGGGGCTCCGTGCGCTTCAACGCCTTCATCATGGCGGCGGGTTCGCCGAGGGTGGAAGCGGTGACGTCGATCACCCTGAACTGTCCGGGGTGCTCGGTCTGCGCGGACCGCACCACTCCCCAAACCGCGCTGTCGCCGAGGCGGAACGTTTCGTCCCCGGGGACCGCGATCGAGTCCTGCGTGACGAAGGTCAGGAGCGCCCGGCCGTCCAGGTCCCCGGTCCTGAGCCACTTCTGGACCGACTCAAGGGTCCGTTCGGCGGATGCGTGCACCTGCTCGTCGAGGCTGCCCCGTGAGACCGGGGACGGCATCACCACCTGCCAGTCGCCCGGGATGCCCCCCACGACCATGATGGCTTCGTCGAGGGTCGCGACCGAGATGCCGCCGCGGTTCGCGTCCCGCAGGAACGCCGAGAGGTTCCCCTCGTCCCCGCCGACCACGCACAGCCGGACGTCACCGGCCGGGTCACCCGTCAGTTCCTCCCACTCCATCGCGTACAGCGCGGCCTGGTCGAGGTCGGCCGCCGTCTCCGGGGGCAGGCCCAGTCCACGGACCACCATCCGCTCGACGGCCAGCAGTACGGTGCCGCCGTCGTCCGTCAAGGTGAGGGAGATCGCGTCAGGACCCAGCCGCCGCGCGACGGCGTAGCACTCCTCGGCACCGGTGGCTCCACCCGTCGTCACGCCGTTGAAGACGAACGGCACGGCGATGTTCCCGGCATCGGACTCGCCCAGGAGCCCGCACGCGACGGCCGCGTGGAGGGCGGCGTCGGTCAGCGCCGGGTGGACGGCGAACCCAGTGTGGTTGACCAGGGCTCCGGCAGGCAGAACGACCCTCGAGCGGACCCGGTCCCCCTGGTGCTCTCCGGAGCGAACGCCCTGGAACGCCTCGCCGTAGCCGTATCCCATGCCCCGGAGGAGCTTGTACAGCCCGTCGGCTTCCCAAGCGCCTGCCCCGGCCCCGTTCGGGTCCTCGCCGGGGTCCGCGGTCGCCGCCGCGCGGGGCTGGGACAGCAGACCCTCCGCGTTGCGGAGCCAGGAGTCCGCGCCCGCCGTGCGGGAGAAGATCGTCACCGGCCGCGCACCCTGCGCGTCGGCCGGTTCCACGGACACCTGGATGTCCACCGCCGATCCGTCCATCGGCAGCAGCAGCGGATCGCTCAGCAGCATCTCGTCGATGCCCTCGCAGCCGACCTCGCGGCCCGCGGACAGCAGCAGCTCCATGAAGGCGGTGCCGGGAAGCAGCGCCGTGCTCCCGACCCGGTGGTCCATGAGCCACGGATGGCTGCGCAGGCCGAGCCGGCCGCTCATGATGACCGTTCCGTCGGCGGTTTCGACGACGGAGGAGAGCCAGGGGTGCCCGCCGCCCGTGATGTGGGCCGCGGGCCGCTCGGCGCGGACGGTGCGCGTGACGACGGGCGTCTCCGCCGGCAGCCAGAACCGCGTGCGCTCGAAGGGATACGTGGGCAGCTCGACGGATGCCACGTGCTGCGGGGCGTCGTAGGGGCGCAGACCGCTCCAGTCGATCGCGTGACCGCGCACGAACAGCTCGGCCGCCGCCTCCATGAACCGGCCCCGCGTGCCCTGGTCGCGCTTCATGGTCATGCAGACCGGCGCGTTGTTGCCCACGCTCCGCAGGATCGATTCGATCGAGCCGACGAGAACGGGGTGCGGGCTCATCTCGAGGAAGGCGTCGTATCCGTGGGAGGCCATCTCCTCGATGGTCTCCGCGAACTTCACCTGGCCACGGATGTTCCGGTACCAGTACTCGGCGTTCAGTTCGTCGCCGCGCAGCCGGCGGCAGTCGACCGTCGAGAACATCGGTACCGCGGACACCGACGGCACGATGTCCGCCAGGTCGGCCAGCACGTCGTCCCGGAGTTCGGTCATGGCCGGAGAGTGCGACGCGCACTTCGCCGGCACCCTGCGCGCGTATATGCCGCGGCCGTCGCAGAGATCCAGCAGACGCTGGATGCCGGGCTCGTCGTCACCGGACACCACCACGAACTCGGGCCCGTTGGTGGCCGCGATCACCAGATCGGCGCCGACCTCGGCCATCAGGGCCGTCGCGTCCGCCGCCGACACGGCGAGGGCCGCCATGCCGCCCCGGCCCGAGGTCTCAAGAATCCGGCTCCGGCGGGCCACCGTCCTGGCCGCCGCCTCCAGGCTGAGCGCTCCCGACAGGCAGGCGGCCGCCACCTCACCCTGGGAGTGACCGATCACCGCGGCCGGCTCGACGCCGACCGACTGCCACATGGCCGCCAGGCCCATCATCATCGAGAACAGCAGCGGCTGGATGACGTCCGTCCGCTCCAGGTCGACTCCACGGTCCTCGCCGGAGAGAACCGCCGTGACGTCGTAGTCGAGGTACGGCTTGAACGCTTCGGCGCATTCCTCGACGCGGAACCGGAAGACGTCGGATTCCCTCAGGAGTCCGACGGCCATGTCCGGCCACTGCGAGCCCTGGCCGGGGAAGACGAAGACGGGACGCCGGATGCGGCGTGCCTCGCCGTGAACGGCCGGGGAGCCCTCCGGGTCGGCGGCGAACGACCGCAGCGCGCCGACCAGTTCCTCGCGCCCCTCGCCCGTCACGACGGCGCGGTAGTCGTAGTCCTCCCGCTCCGTCATGAGGGAGTGCTCGACGGCCGCTACGGAGTCGGTGCCCGACTCCAGCGCGGCGGCGAGCGCCGTCGCGTAGTCCCGCAGCGCGGAAGGGGTCTTGGCCGAGAACTTCAGCAGGCTGCCGCCCGCCCGGGACCCGGCCTCGTCCGCACCGGCCTCCGGCTCGCCGCCGTCCCAGCTCTCCAGGATGACGTGCGAGTTCGTGCCGCTGACGCCGAAGGAGGACACCGCGCAGCGCCGGACTCCGCCGAGGGCCGGCCAGGGCCGGTTCTCACGGAGCACATCGACGGAACCCGACCAGTCCACATGCGAGTTGAGGGGTCCCTCGACATGCATGGTGCGCGGCATCTCCTGTGCGCGCATCGCGGTCAGACACTTGATGACGCCGCCGACTCCGGCGGCGGCCATGGAGTGGCCGATGTTCGACTTGAGCGAGCCGAGCCAGACCGGGGCCTCGCGGTCCCCCTGGCCGTAGGTGGCGTGAATGGCGTTGACCTCGATGGGGTCCCCGAGCTTGGTGGC
This sequence comes from Streptomyces sp. RKAG337, assembly GCF_023701715.1. NCBI lineage: Bacteria > Bacillati > Actinomycetota > Actinomycetes > Kitasatosporales > Streptomycetaceae > Streptomyces > Streptomyces sp. RKAG337. The sequence goes on from NZ_JAJOZA010000001.1 coordinate 3,245,719, forward strand.
GGTGCCGTGCGCCTCCACCAGCTGGATGTCCTGGGGCTCCATACCGGCGTCGGCCAGCGCCTGGTTGATCACCTTGACCTGCGCACGGCCGCTGGGCGCGGTCAGGCCGTTGCTCGCCCCGTCCTGATTGACCGCGGTCCCCTTGATCACCCCGAGGATGCGGCGTCCCAGGCGCTTCGCCTTCGACAGGGGCTCCAGGACCAGGACACCCGCGCCCTCGGCCCACACGGTGCCGTTGGCCGCGTCGGAGAACGTCCGGCACCGCGCGTCGGGCGACAGCGCCTGCTTCCTGGCGTAGTCCACGAACATGCCAGGACCGGCCAGCACGGTGCACCCGCCGGCCAGCGCGAGATCCGTCTCCCCGCTGCGCAGCGACCGCACCGCGGTGTGGATCGCGACACCGGACGACGAGCAGGCCGTGTCGATGGTTATCGCGGGCCCTTCGAGGCCCAGCAGGTACGAGATGCGCCCGGAGGACACGCTCGGCGACGTGCCGGTACCCATGTACCCGGCGGTTTCGTCCTGCCACTTCCACAGCGGCATTCCGTACTCGTTGGGCATGACGCCCACGAAGACACCGGTCCTTGACCCCTTGAGGCTCGACGGAACGATCCCGGACCGCTCGACCGCCTCCCAGGCGACTTCGAGGAGAGTGCGCTGCTGAGGGTCCATCGCCTTGGCCTCGGCGGGCCTGATGCCGAAGAACTCCGCGTCGAAGGAGTCCGCGCCGTGCAGGAACCCGCCCTGCCGCACGTACTCGGGGTCGTACAGGTCGTCGGTGTCCCACCCGCGGTTCGTGGGGAAGTCGCCGACGGCGTCCCGGCCGTCCCGGACGAGTTCCCACAGCGCTTCGGGGGTGTCCGCTCCACCGGGATAGCGACAGGCCATTCCCACTACGGCGATGTCATCTCGCACGATGTCGTTCTCAGCCATTCCTGGAATCCATCTCCTTGTGCACACGCGCCGCCATCTCGTTGATCGTTGGATAGTCGAAGAGGGCGGTTTCCGACATATCGAGGCTGGTCACCTCATTGATCCGGTCCAGGAACTCCAGAAGGGTCATTGAATCTATGCCGATGTCATTGAAGGAAAGCTCGGGATCCAGATTCGGAACCGACCCTCCGAGAACGGCGACGAGCTCGCGCTCCAACATGGCGCGGGTGAGCCACAACCGGTCCGTGTCGGTACGGGCGCCGGACCATTGCTCCGCGAACGACGTACCTGAGGGGTCCGCGGGGGCGGCCTGTGGAGCGGGGGCGGCCTCGTGCGGTATCTCTTGCGGTATCTCCACCGACGTCGGGTGCGGGAGATCGAAAGAAACCCTCTCGAAGGGATATGCCGGCAAAGAGGGAACCTTGTGCAGGTTCTCCCCCATGAGCGCCCTGACGCCCGCGGTGTCGCCCGCGTAGACGTACTCGCCGGCGGCCTGGACATACGCGCCACGGGCCGTCGGAGCACCGTTCAGCCAGTCGCCCGGCACGGCGAAGGCATGTCCGGCGGACACCTTTTCCAGCCCCTGCCGCATCTCCGCCCAGTCAGCCCCCACGACGGCCGCGCGGTGGTCCCACGTCGTCCGGTTGCCCAGCGTCCACGCCACATCGGCGATCGAGGGCGTCCCGGACCGGAACGGGTGGTCGAGGAGAGCCCGTGCCGTCTCCCGGACGGCCTCCGGAGTGCGCCCGGACAAGCACCACACGGCTGCGCCGGACTCCGCGCCGTTCTCCGGTTCCCGTGGCAACGCCCCCAGGACGACATGGACGTTGGTGCCGCCCATGCCGAACGAGCTGACACCGACGACGTCCTGGGGCGTGAAGAGCCGGTCCTCGGTCCGCGTGGCGAGCCGGATGTTCAGCTCGTCCAGCGGGATGCCGGCATTGCTCCGGACGAAGTTGAGGCTGGGGGGCACCTGCCCGTGGTGCAGCATGAGACATGCCTTGATGAGTCCCGCCATCCCCGCCGCGGACTCCAGGTGCCCGATGTTCGTCTTGACGGAGCCCACTCGGACGGGGTCCCCCTGCGGCCGGGCCTGTCCGACGACCGCGCCGATCGCGCGGGCCTCGATCGGATCGCCCACGGGCGTCCCCGTTCCGTGGAGTTCGATGTAGGCGACGTCCGCGGCCGAGACCCCGGCCACCGCCTGGGCCGCCAGCATCACTTCACGCTGAGCCTCCTCCGACGGGACCCCCGGGGCGGACCTCGCCCCGTCATTGGTGGTGGCACTGCCGCGGATGACGCAGTAGACGTGGTCGCCGTCACGGACCGCCGCGTCGAGGGGCTTCAGGACGACGCAGCCGCCGCCCTCCCCTCTGGCGTATCCGTTGGCCCGGTCGTCGAAGGTGTAGCAGCGGCCGTCCGGCGACAGCCCTCCCCACAGTTGCACCTGGTCGGTGACTTCCTGGAGGAGGTTGAGGTTGACGCCTCCGACGACCGCCGCCTCACATTCGCCCAGCCGGAGGCTGGACAGGGCGCGGTGCAGGGCGGCCAGCGCGGACGACTGCCCACTGTCGATCACTTCACTGGGGCCGCGCAGGCCGAAGTGGTGGGAGACCCGGTTGGCCAGCATGCACCGGCTGGTGCCCGTGTGGCCGAACCTGTCCAGGGTGCCCGCCATGAGGTACCGCAGCCGGAAGTCGTCGGCACCGGCGCCGACGAAGACACCCCAGCGCGCGCCCCGGATGTCCTCGGTCCGCACCGCGGCGTCCTCGATGGACTCCCACGCGAGTTCCATGAGGATCCGCTGCTGTGGATCCATGTACTGCGCTTCCCGCCGCGAGACCCCGAAGAAGTCCGCGTCGAACAGTTCGGGGTCCTTGATGAAGCCGCCGAACCGCACCGGCGCGGCGTCCGCCGGGGCATGGGTGCGCCGGTCGGCCCACCGTCCCTCGGGGACGGCGTCCACACTCGCCGTCCCGGCGATCAGGTTCTCCCAGAACCTGACGGTGTTCTCCGCACCGGGAAACCGGCAGGACATGCCGATGACGGCGACCGGCGTCATACGATTGCCCCCGCGATCTTCACTGGTCATGACGCCGACCCGGTCCCCGCGTCCGCCGGGCCCGGCCCGACCACAAGGTTCTTCAGACCCCTGAACGTCGGACTGGCTTTCCACCGGAATTCGTCGGCGGGGGTCAGGATCGACAGGTCGGGGCAGCGCTCGATGAGGGTCTCGAACGCGACCTCCGCCTCCAGCCTCGCGAGATGCTTGCCGATGCAGTTGTGAATGCCTCCGCCGAACGCCAGGTGCTCGCGGCGGGGTTGCCGGATATCGAAGCCATCGGGATTCTCGAAGCGGCACTCGTCGCGGTTGGCCGCCGCGAAGGAAAGGAAGACGATGGCGCCGGCCGGGATCTCCACCCCGTTGACCACGACCGTCTCCGTGACGTAGCGGTAGAGCGAGAGGTTGAACGGCGACTGGTGACGGAGCATCTCGTCGACCGCACCCGGCACCAGCGCGGGGTCCGACCAGAGCGCCTTCTTCTGCGCCGGGTCGGCCTCAAGCGTCAGGAATCCCGTCACGATGAGGTTCGCCGTGGTCTCGTACCCGGCGGCCAGCAGGGCGTACGCCTGCGCCACCGCCTCGGACTCGTCCAGGGACGTCGCGAGTTGGGTCAGCACGTCGTCGCCGGACCCGGCGCGCTTGGTACCGACCAGTTCCCGCAGGTACGCCACCATCGCGGCGGCGTCCCGCTGGAGCACCTCCGGTTCTGCGGCACCGGTGATCGTCTGCACCCAGGAGTGGAATTCCCGACGGTCCGCCTCGGGCACACCCAAGGTGCGACAGATGACCGAAATCGAGAACGGGAACGCGAAATCCTGAACGAGGTCGAAGGTTTCCCTTCCGGCCAGCGCGTCGAGCGTCTCGTGCGCCGCCCGCTGGATGTCCTGCCGCCTGGTGGCGACCGCCCGGGAGGTGAAGGTCCCGTTGAGGGGCTTCCGCAGCCTGGTGTGCTTCGGCGGGTCGTTGTTCGCCATGTTGTCGTACAGCAAGGAACTGCGCGCCCCGCCGCCGTTCCCGCTCGCGGCCGCCTGAGCCGCGAAGAGCGGCATGGCCTCGCTGATGTTCTTGCGGAACCGCGGGTCCCGGAGCACGAACTCGACGTCCTCGTAGGACGTCACGAGCCAGCCCTCAAGCCCGGGCGGAAGATAGGCCATGCCCGTCTTCAGGACAATTTCCGTCGGCTTGTTGCCGTTCTGCTTGATGACCCGATAGGCGGGATGAGGATCCGCATAGAATTCATGGTCAAGTGTTATTGGACACTTGCCGGGTCCTTCGCTGTTCCGACCTGTCATCTCAACCTTCAATTTCTGTACATCAGGGCGCACCGCAACATGGGAATCCGCTGGCTTTTCCCAGCCTGCTGTCACGGCGAAAAAGTCCGGGCGTGCCCGGAGCGGCCGATCAGCGGCGGCCGAACACCAGGGAGACGTTGTGGCCACCGAAGCCGAACGAGTTCGAAAGGGCGCTCTCCCAACGCCCGGAACGCGCGGTCCCGGTGACGACGTCGAGGGCGACCGCCGGGTCCAGGTCGTCCAGGTTCCGGGTGGGGGCACGGTCCCGTCGCGCAGGGCCAGAAGGGCCACCATGGCGCCGAGGGCGCCGGAAGCGCCCAGCATGTGCCCCGTCATGGACTTCGTCGCCGTGACCACGGGGTGGGTGCCCACCGCGGTGGCGATGGCCTCGGCCTCGGCCACGTCGCCCTGCGGGGTGGACGTGGCGTGGGCGTGGACGTGACCGACATCCGCGGCGCCGATATCGGCATCGCGCAGGGACCGCTCCATCGCGCGAATCTGCCCGGTCACGTCGGAAGCGGTGATGTGCGACGCGCTCGACGTGATGCCCGCGCCGAGCACCACACCGTGCGGCGTGGTGACGCCGCGGGCCCGCGCGTGGTCGGCCCGTTCCAGCACGATGATCGCGGCACCCTCGCCCAGGACGAACCCGTTGCGCTTCGCGTCGAACGGCCGGCACGCGTGCTCGGGGTCGTCGTTCGCGGTGGACAGCGCCATCATCTGCGCGAAGGCGGTCAGCGGCAGCGGGTGGACGCTGGCTTCGACTCCGCCGGCTACGACCATGTCCACCCGCCCCGACCGGATGAGGTCGAGACCGAGTGCGATGGCCTCCGCGCCCGAGGCGCAGGCACTCACCGGAGCGTGGGCACCGCCTTGCGCGCCGAGTTCCATGCTCACCCACGCGGCGGGACCGTTGGCCATCAGCATCGGCACGGTGTGCGGCGAGACCTTCCGGGGCCCGGAGGTCTCCAGGATGTGGTTCTGCCCCAGCAGCGACGTCACTCCGCCGATGCCAGTTCCGATGGCCACGGCCAGCCGCTCCGGGTCCACTTGGGGTGTACCGGCGTCCGCCCACGCCTCGCGGGCCGTGACGAGCGCCATCTGCTCGGATCGGTCGAGGCGGCGTGCCTCGGTCCGGCTCATCAAATCGGCGGGATTGGACGTCAGTTGAGCGGCGATACGAACCGGAAGGGATTCGGCCCAGCTCTCGTCCAATGAACGAATGCCGTTCTCCCCGGTCTGCATCGCCGACCAGGTCTCGGTCACGTTGACACCCAGGGGCGTCATGGCCCCAAGGCCGGTCGCCCATACCTCAATCGCGTTCTGCATGTGCCCGCACGCTAGTCAAAACCCCAGTTGGTTGGCAAGCGCCTATTCAGCACGCCCAACCATGAATAGGGGGGTCCCGGCACCCCCCTAAGCCCCACTTCCGGGAAAAGGACTTCGGCCCGCAAGAAGTAGCTCCCAGTCGATTGACGGTCCGGTTATAGCGGGGTTGATTTCACCCCGACGCGATTTCCGCAACGGCGGCAGCGGGACCGGCGGCCGTCCACCCGGTCGTCCCGCACGTGGTCCCGGGCCACCCCACCCCCCTACCCCGGGCGCCTGGGGATGCGAGTGGTTGTCCATGTTTTGATCTACTCGGTACGCGACGCGTCGCTGCCTGAGCATCGGCTGTTTTGAGGGGGAGCGCCCGTGGAGATCGTGGAGCGATGTAGGGCCCGGGACGTCCTGGACGACCTGTTCTCGCGGGCGCGGGAGGGCAACGGCCGGGCCGTCCTCATCACCGGCGTGGCGGGAATGGGCAAGACCTCGCTCATCCACGATCTCCGGACCCGTGCGGAGGCGTCCGGCGCGCTGGTCCTGGACGCGATCGCCTCCGGGTCGGAACGGGACCTCCCGATGGGCGTGATGGGCCAGTTGTTCCCCGGCGCCGGCCTGTCGGCCACCGACCCGGCCGGGGCCGTCGACAGCGTCCACCATCTCGTCCACCGGCTCTCCGAGCGTGCCCCGCTGGTCATCACCGTCGACGACGTCCACGAGATCGACGCGGCCTCCTTGCAGTGCCTGCTCTACCTGATCCGCCGGGTAGGGGGGGCACACGTCCTCGTCGTGCTCGGCGAACGCGCCGAAGCACCGCAGATCGGCTCGGCGCTGACCGCCGAGTTCCTCCGCAACCCCCGGTGCGCGCTGATCCAGCTCACAGCGCTCTCCGCGGAGGGCACCGGGTCCGTACTCGCCGGGCTCCTGGGCCCGGAGGGCGCCGCGGGCACGGCGTCCGGCTGGCAACGGGCGTCGGGAGGCAGCCCGCTGCTGCTGCGGGCGCTGCTGGAGGACCGCGTCGCCGGGCGGTGGACGACGGAATCCGCCGGCCCCACAGCCGGTGAGGCGTTCGGCCTGGCGGTCCGGTACCTGCTCAACCAGCTGAGCGGGGCGGCGCTGTCCACCGCGCGCGGGCTCGCCGTGATGGGATCGGCACCGCCGCCCGGCAGCCTGGACCGACTGCTCGACCTGCCGGGGGGCGCCGCCGCGCGCGCGGTCGGGACGCTGGAGGCCCTCGGACTGACCGAGGCCGGGCAGTACCGCGTCGAGGCCGCCCGGAGCACCGTCCTGGAGGACATGACGCCTGAGGAGCGCGCGCGCCTGCACCACAAGGCGGCCCGGTTCCTGTACGAGGACGGGGCCGCGACCGGAGTGGTGGCCCGGCACCTCGTCGCCGGGGGCACGCTCGAAGAGAGCTGGATCCTGCCCGTGCTGCGGGACGCGGCAGACCAGGCACTGCGGGACAACGATGCGGAGTGGTCCATCACCTGTCTGCGCGTAGCGCACGACGCGTGCACGGACAGCCGGCAGCGGGCGGCCATCCGGGCAGATCTCGCCCAGGCCGAATGGGAGGTGGACCCGGCTGCCGTCCGGCGCCATCTGGCCGGGCTCGTGGACGATCACCGACGCGGTCACATCGACCTGCGGCAGAGCATCCGGCTGATCGCCTATCTGCTGTGGCACGGCAGACCGCAGGAGGCGGACGAGATGTTCGCGGACCTCGACGCCGTGGAGGACCAGCTGGGCGAGGAGTCCCGGGTCCGCCTGGAGACGATGCGCGTCTGGTTCGCCCACTCCTATCCGGTGCTCGGAGCGCGATACCGCCACAACTCCGCGCTCGCCGAGATGGCTCTGGGCAGAAGCGTCGGGGCGGTGGACCCGCAGTCGGACGGTGCTCTCGTGCTCCACGCCCTGATGTCCGAGGGTCCCATCAGCAATGTGCTGGAGACCGCGGAACGGCTGCTGCAGGCAGTGGTGCTGCACAATCCGCCGGTGGCGCCCGCCATCGCCGCACTCGCCTCGTTCGTACACGCCGCCCGGCTGGATCACGCCGCCGAATGGTGCGATCTGCTGTTGCAGGGTGCCGAGCAGCGGGCCCCATCGGCCTGGGCGGTCTTCGCCGCCGCCAGCGCGGCGGTGGAGAGCCGCCTGGGCAACTTCGACGTGGCCCGGCAGCGGGCGGACCAGGCGCTGAGCTTGATGACCCCCGAGGCGTGGGGCATCGCCATCGGGGTTCCACTGGCCGCGAAGGTGCTGGCGTGCACCGCCCAGGGGGACCGTGAGGGCGCGGCCGAGTGCTTCCGGGTCCCGGTGCCCGAGATGATGTTCCAGACCCTTCCCGGGCTGCACTATCTGCAGGCGCGTGGCCGCTACCACCTGTCGGTGCGGCGCTACCACGCGGCGCTCGGGGACTTCCACGCCTGCCGGGATCTGATGGCCGCCTGGAACCTGGACGTCTCCTCGTCCCTGTCCTGGCGGCTGTACGCCGCCGAGGCGCTGATCGAGCTCGACAGCCCCGTCCAGGCCAGGGAACTCCTCGCCGAGGAGCTGACACGGCAGGACTCGGGCAACCGGTGGATGCGGGAGCAGTCGCTGTGCATGCTCGACCGGCTCGGCTCGTCCCGGCTGCCGGACGCCGGGCCGGCGCCGGCCGAAGAACGAGCCGAGGCCGAGGAAGCCGCCGTCGATGGGCTCAGCAGGGCCGAGCACCGGGTCGCCCTGCTGGCGTCCCAGGGGTGCACCAACCGGGAGATCGCCGCGAAGCTCTTCGTGACCTCGAGCACCGTCGAGCAGCATCTCACCCGCATTTACCACAAGTTGGGCGTCCGGGGACGCAGTGACCTTCCCACGATGGAGGACTCCGCGAACGCCGGCCGCTGAGCCGGCGCCGCGTCACAGCGGCGCCCGCCGCGCCGCGACGCGGAAGCCCTGACCGCTCTTACGGCCGAGGCAGCCTCGCAGCAGCAGCTGTTCGAGCAACTGCGGCGGTGCGTAACCCCGACCGGGGAACGCCTCGGACAGGTGCCGCAGTACCGCGAGGGAGACGTCCAGGCCGATGGTGTCCAGCAGGGTGAAGGGCCCCATCGGACAGCCGAACCCCCGCTCCACGGCGGCATCGGTCAGCTCGGCGTCGAAGTCGTGCCGGTCCAGCATCCCGATGGCGTCCACGAGGTAGGGAAAAAGCAGATGGTTGACGATGAACCCGGCCCGGTCCGCGCACTCGACGAACGTCTTGCCGAGCTGCCCGCAGAAGGCCCTCGCCGTCGCCAGGGCGTCCTCACCCGTCGTCGGGGTTCGTACCAGCTCGACCAGCTTCATCACGGGCGCCGGGTTGAAGAAGTGCAGCCCCAGTACGTCCTGGGCCCGGCCCGACGCCTGCGCGCAGGCGGAGACGGACAGGCTGGACGTGGTGGTCGCCAGTACCGCGCCGGGCTTGCACGCGCCGCCGAGCGCCGCGAACACGGAGCGCTTGAGCGCGAGGTCCTCAGCAGTGGCCTCGATGACCAGATCGCAGTCGCCTAACGCCCGGTAACTCGCGGCACCTTCGAGCAGGGCGAGCGCCACCGTTTGCTGGTCGGGGGCGGTCCTGCCGCGCCTCACGGACGTGGCCAGCGACGCCTCGACGGCTTCCATGGCGAGATCCGCCGCCGTCCGGCTGCGCCCCACCAGGACCGTCCGCAGTCCGGCCGCCGCGCTCGCCTCGGCGATTCCCCTGGCCATCGTCCCCGACCCCAGCACGCCGACCCGCCGGACGCGGGGGCCCTCGCCGGGACCGGCGGGGGAACCCGGTGTGCCGTACTGCCTGCCGAGATCGTCGTACGTGTAGAACCCCTGGCCGCTCTTGCGGCCCAGCGCACCGCTCCGGACCGCGGAGGTCAGCAGGGGGGTGGCGCGGAAGACGTCGGCGCCGGTGCGTGCCCGCAGCTCGACGAGCGCCGAGTGGAAGGTGTCCAGGCCCACCTCGTCGAGGAGTTGCAGGGGTCCGGCGGCCAGTCCGCAGCCCAGCCGCAGCGCGGTGTCGATGGAGTCCCGGTCGGCGTAGCCGTCTTCCATCATGGCGACAGCACGGTTGAGGAACGCGTACACCAGGGCCATCGCGTCGTTCCCGGGGCGCACCCCGATGCCGCCGGGAGTCAGCCCGAGCCCCGCCACCAGTTCGTCCAGCGCTGTGACGGCGCTGTCGCAGCTCATCGCGGTCCGCACCTGGTCGACGGCCCTGCCGGAAGCCGGGGGTCTGAGGAGGCGCAGGCCCAGGGTCCTGGCCGGCCTGCCCGACGCGATGGCGAGGCGTGTGAGCGAGAGCGACACGGTGGTACTGACCAGGACGGTGTGGTCCAGAGCGATGCTGTTGAGCCGCCGGAGGACCTCGGTCTTGGTGGCCAGGTCCTCCGGCACGGCCTCGAAGACCACGTCGGCCCGGCACAGCGCGGCCGTCTCGTTGGTCAGCGTGTATCTTCGGCCGCCGCCGTCGGCCGGCCCCGCGGCCCTCACCATCCGGCGGTCCACCCGTGCCAGCACGTCGGGTTCCCGCTCGACACCGACGACCTCGTGGCCGCCCGCGTGCAGCATCTCCAGCAGGGGCGCCCCGACCGACCCCAGCCCCACGACGCCCACCACGGATGGCTTCTGCGCCATATCTTGCGTTCCCCCTCGCTGCGAAGTGCCCCGCCGGCGGGTTCAGCTCCCGGACTGGCGGAAGCGGTTGATGGCCGGCAGGTGCTTCTCGCGCATTTCGTGGTCGGTGACGCCGAGGCCTTCGCCCGGGGCGAGCGCCAGGACGCCGACCTTGCCCTGGTGGAGGTTGCGGTGCACGTCGTAGGCGGCCTGGCCGGTCTCCTCCAGGGTGTACGTCTTGGACAGGGTCGGGTGGATCTTGCCCTTGGCGACCAGCCGGTTGGCCTCCCATGCCTCGCGGTAGTTCGCGAAGTGCGAGCCGACGATCTTCTTGAGCGACATCCACAGGTACCGGTTGTCGTACTCGTGGGTGTAGCCCGAGGTCGAGGCGCAGGTGACGATGGTGCCGCCCTTGCGGGTGACGTACACGCTGGCGCCGAAGGTCTCACGGCCGGGGTGCTCGAAGACGATGTCGACGTCCTCGCCGCCGGTCAGTTCGCGGATCCGCTTGCCCAGCCGCTTCCATTCGCGCGGGTCCTGGGTGTGCTCGTCCTTCCAGAACTTGTAGTCCTCGGCGTTGCGGTCGATGATCGCCTCGGCGCCCATCGCCCGGCAGATGTCGGCCTTCTTGTCGCTGGAGACCACGCAGATCGGGTTGGCGCCGCCGGCCAGCGCGAACTGGGTGGCGTAGGAGCCGAGGCCGCCGGACGCGCCCCAGATCAGGACGTTGTCGCCCTGCTTCATACCGGCGCCGTTGCGGGACACCAGCTGGCGGTAGGCGGTGGAGTTGACCAGGCCGGGAGCTGCGGCCTCCTCCCAGCTGAGGTGCGCGGGCTTGGGCATCAGCTGGTTGGACTTCACCAGCGCGATCTCGGCGAGACCGCCGAAGTTGGTCTCGAAGCCCCAGATCCGCTGCTCGGGGTCGAGCATCGTGTCGTTGTGGCCGTCGGAGGACTCCAGCTCCACGGACAGGCAGTGCGCCACGACCTTGTCGCCGGGCCGCCAGGCGTTGACGCCGGGCCCGGTGCGCAGCACGACGCCCGCGAGGTCGGAACCGATCACGTGGTAGGGCAGGTCATGCCGCTTGGTCAGCGGCGACAGCTTCCCGTACCGCTCCAGGAAGCTGAACGTGGAGACGGGCTCGAAGATCGAGGTCCACACGGAGTTGTAGTTCACCGAACTGGCCATCACCGCGACGAGAGCCTCGCCAGGACCCAACTCGGGAAGCGGCACATCCTCCAGATGCAGCGACTTGCGCGGGTCCTTCTCGGCCGACGCCATGCCGTCGAACATTCCGACGTCCTCTTTGCGAATGACAATTCCCCGGTAGCTCTCCGGGAGCCGGAGGGCCGCAAAGTCCGCTGAGGTGGCATCGCTGGCGAGGACGGCGTTGATTATTTCTTTCACGTGCATTTCCCTCTGAGGACGGCGAGTTCGCGGATGGGAGCGCACCCCCGTGGCAGCTTAGAGAATCACAAGGTCGGACAAAACCCCCTAGTTTTCAGGTCCACCCGGCGCCCGAAAACTAGGGGGTTGCCCATTCCGGGCCATTTCCTGCATCGTCCTAGGGCGGGCGCCGGGGCGAATAGTCGCCGTGCGTCATCAGAACCAGCCAAGGACGGGAATGACCGAGAGTTTCTTCAACGGCGCGCCCTGGGTACGACAGTTCCACCCGGTGCCGGACGCGCAGTCGCGTCTCTTCTGCTTCGCGCACGCGGGGGGTTCGGCCAGTTTCTTCTTCCCCCTGTCGCGGGACCTGTCCCCGGGCGTCGAGGTGCTGTCGGTGCAGTACCCGGGACGGCAGGACCGGCGCACGGAGCCGAACATCCCCGATATGGGCGAGCTGGCCGACCGGGCGGCCGAAGCGCTGCTCCCCTTCGCCGACCGGCCGTTCGCCCTGTTCGGCCACAGCATGGGGGCGACGCTGGCCTACGAGGTCGCCCGCAGGCTGCAGGCGGCGGGCGCGCGGGCGTCCGCACTGTTCGTCTCCGGACGCCGGGCCCCGCACCGGGTCGTCGACGACGGACTGCACCTGCTCTCGGACCGTGAACTGGTCGACGACATTCTGGCCCTGGACGGAACGGGCTCGCGAATGTTCGGCGACCCGGAAATGCTGGAGATGGTCCTGCCGTCGATCCGCAGTGACTATCGTGCCGCCGAGACGTACCGGTATGTCCCAGGACCACTGCTCGACTGCCCCGTTCACGCCCTCACGGGTTTCTCCGACCCCCGGGTCGAGGTTCAGGAACTCCACCACTGGGGCGAGCACACAACGGGCCCGTTCGACCTCCAGGTGTTCTCCGGCGGCCATTTCTATCTCACGGCGAATCAACCGGCGATCACCCAGGCCGTGTCCGACGGCATGGCGCGGGCCACCGCAGCACGCTGAGGAGGTCTCCTTCGGCCTGTCAGCAGGCCAAGGAGAGCTTCCGCTCCTCATCGAGGGCCGGGTCCCTGCCCAGGATCGACTGGTGGAGGCCCCTGATTCCGTCCCCGGGTTCCAGTCCGAGTTCGAGGACCAGCGTATTGCGGATCCTGCGATACGCCTCCAACGACTCCGCGACCCGTCCGCTGCGGTAGAGCGAAATCATCAACTGGGCATGAATGGACTCCCACATCGGGTATTCATCGACGAGTCCGTAGAGTTCGCCGATGATGCGCTTGTGCTGACCGAGGCTCAACTGCATGTCGAACCGTCGCTCCAGCACGTTGATGCGTTTCTCGTCCAGCTGCCGGGCGAGCTTGTCGAACGCCGGCAGGCCGCGGAGGTCCGCCAGTGCGGGACCGCGCCACAGCAGGCAGGCCGCCTGCAGGCTGTCCAGCGCCTCGCCGGGGGAGCCGGCCGTCCCGGCCTCCCCGTCCCAGCGGGAAAGAATGTCGAATTCCCGCAGGTCCAGCTGTTCCGGCTCCAGCTCGAAGACATAGCCATGGGGCTTGGTCATCAGCCGGCCCGCGAGCCCGCCGTGCAGGTCGAGATATTTACGGAGCTTCGACACGTACACCTGAAGCGCGGTACGTGCCGTACGCGGAGTATCGCCCGCCCATAGCGCGTCGATCAGGCATTCCCTGGAAACGACCGTACCCGACTTTACGCAGAGCATTGCCAGGAGCGATCTGATCTTGGCGGGCTGCGGCGTCACCGCACGATCGGCGACGACTACTTCCAGCGGCCCCAAGACTTTGAATTGCATTTCACATTCCCCTGTTGCCCCGACACGCCGTCCATAAATCATTTTCAGTCGAGCATGGCGGCAGACTTCAGGTCAACCCCCTGATTACGAGCCCGGCGGGAGCCGGTTCCCTAGGGGAGCCGGTTCCCTAGGGGGGCCGTGGAGTTGGGCAATGTGCGCAAAGCTCGCAGACCGCTCAGGTGCGATGGCGGTCGGCCGCTTCAGCCGAGCCGCACCGGCAGGGCGGCATGACCGCGCAGGGCCAGCCGGTCGGTCCGCGGCGACCCGCCCGCGCGCGTCATACGGGGAAACCTGGCGCACAACTGCTGGAGGGCGGTCTCGGCCTCCATCCGCGCCAGCGCCGATCCCAGGCAGAAGTGCGGTCCGGCACCGAAGGCGAGGGACTGGTGCGCCGGGCGGTCGGGGTCGAAGGCATCGGGATCGGAGAAGCGGCGCGGGTCCCGATTGGCGGCGCCGAGCAGCAGCAGCACCTGGGTGCCCTCCGTCACGCGGACACCGCCGATCGCCGTGTCCTCGGTCGCCCACCGGTCGGTGGCCTGGGCGGGCGGGTCGTAGCGCAGGATCTCCTGCACATAGGCCGCCGCGGAGGCGGGGTCCCTGGCCAGCCGGTCCTGGTCGGCGGGGCGGTCGAGCAGCACCGACAAGCCGTTCCCGAGCAGGCTCGCGGTGGTCTCGAATCCCGCGGCGAGCATCAACACCAGGTTGACCAGCAGTTCGCGCTCGCTGAGCCGGTCCGCAGCCACGTCGCTCACCCGGACCAGATCGCTGACCAGGTCCTCCTGGGGCCTCGCACGCCGCTCGTCGACGAGCGAGGTGAAGTAGTCCAGCAGCCGGGTCGCAGCTTCGTCGGCCCGGCTGAGGTCGCGCTCCTGGCCCGCGGGTTCGAGTACATACGAAAGGTCGGTGGCCCGGTGCCGGAACCAGGCACGGTCGGCAGCCGGGACGCCCAGCAGGTCGCAGATCAGCGCGATGGGCAGGGGGTAAGCGAAGTGGGCCACGAAGTCCACCGGCTCTCCCCCGGCACCGAGTTCGGCCAGCCGGTCCAGGAGCCCGCGGGTGTGCTCGCTCACGGCCGGATCCAGCCCGGCCGCCCGGCGCGCGGTGAGCGGCCTGCTCAGCAGCTGCCTGACGCGTTCGTGGTGGGGTGAGCGAGCCCGTATGACCGAGTCGGTGATCATCGCGGCGGACGGGTGTCCCGCGGTCCAACCGGGCCGGGTGCGCTCACGGAACGCGCTGTCCTTGACCTGGAAGACGGGACTGCGCAGTGCCTGGTCCACCTCCTCGTATCCGCAGACGACCACCCAGTCGTCGTTCAGCCGGTGGACGGGGCCGTCGTCGTGAAGGGCGCGGTACACGGGGACCGGGTCTTCCCTGGCCTGGGGTGTGAACAGCGCCTCGACAGCGCGGACGGCGTGCTGCGTCATGGTGCGCCTCTCCCTGTTCCGTGGCCGGTTCCCACGGCTCCGACCTGAATCCAGAATGCCCTGTCCGCCGACGCTGCTGAATACCAGCGAAGCTGATTTAACCGGGACACCTCCTCGCGCGGTTAGCCAGGCTTTAGCGGAATGAACAGTTACCGCTGTTAGGCTCGCCCCGCAACTCAGGAGTGCAATTCCTCCGCATGAGGTCGTGAATTAACTCCACACCGAACAGAAGCTAGGTAGGCCATGCTCCGGTCATCACTGAGGGCCGTTCTCGCGACATTGATGCGCGTACTCTTCCGGCCACGGATCAGCGGAATCGAGAACATACCCGCAGCCGGGCCGTGCATCATCGCGGCGAATCATCTGTCGTTCTCCGACCACGTCTTCATCTCGCTCGCCACCCATCGCCCCGTCTGTTTCATCGGCAAAGCCGAACGGCTCACCGGCAAAGGCCTGAAGGGCCGCGTCAGCGCGCTCTTCTTCGGAGCCGTGGGCATCGTTCCCGTGGAACGCGACGGCGGCCCCGGGGGCGTCGCGGCTCTGGGCCAGGCCCGCGGAGTCGTCGAGGACGGCCGCGTCTTCGGCATCCACCCCGAGGGCACGCGCTCGCCGGACGGCCGCGTCTACCGAGGCCGTACCGGTGTCGGCTGGCTGGCCATGGCCACCGGCGTCCCGGTCGTGCCGTGCGGCCTGGCCGGCACGGACAAGGTGCAGCCGCTCGGCCGTCTGCTGCCGCGGCTGACCCGGTTCGACATGCACTTCGGCGCACCGATGCTCTTTCCCGAGCATGTGGGTTCCGAGGGGAATCCCCGGCTGCGCCGCACCGTGACCGACGAGGTCATGCAGCAGGTCCAGAAACTGTCGGGGCTCGAATACGTCGATCGCTTCGCCTCCAAGGACAAGACGACGGCCGGATCCTCCGCCGGCTGACAACTGCCCGGCCGAATTGGGGAATACCTTGTTTTCGCACCTGTCGGAAAGACTCCACGACCCCGTCGTCTACGCGCTTCCGGTCGTCGCGTTGATCGTCCTCGTGGAGTTCGTGGCCCTGCGTTTTGACCACGACGACGTCGAGCGCTACGACGTGAAGGACACCCGGGCCAACATACTCACCGGACTGGGCGCGCTGGTCATCTCCAGCGTGCTGCGCACGGCGGCGCTGGTCTTCTACGCGTGGGTCTACGCCTACGTCGCTCCGTTCCGGCTGCCCGCCGGCTCCTGGCAGACGTGGGTCGTCCTCTTCTTCGGCGTCGACCTCACCATTTACGTCCAGCACCGCATGACCCACCGGATCCGGCTGCTGTGGGCGGGCCACCAGGTGCACCACTCCAGCCGGTACCTCAACGTGTCGGTGGCCCTGCGGCGCAAGTGGGCCCAGTGGTTCGAGAAGTTGATGTGGCTGCCGCTGCCCCTGCTGGGCGTCCCACCGGTCCTGGTCTTCACCATGCATTCGCTGCATCTGCTCTACGGGCTCTTCGCGCACACCGAGAAGATCGGCAGGCTCCCCCGTCCCGTCGAGGCGGTCCTCGTCACGCCGTCCCACCACCGGGTGCACCACGGCAGCGACCCTGAGTACCTGGACAAGAACTACGGCAGCATGCTGATCGTCTGGGACCGGATGTTCGGAACGTTCCAGCCCGAACTGCACCGGCCGACCTACGGCCTGACGAAGCAGATCAGCACGCACAGCATCTGGCGCATCCAGGTCCACGAGTTCGCCCAGATGTTCCAGGACATCCGCCGGACCACGAACTGGCGCCACCGGGCCCGCTACGTGTTCGGGCCCCCGGGATGGCGGCCCGCGCAGGACCAGCAGCCGCCGGCCGCGGAGCACACCCCTGCCGGAGCCCCGCACGGGCCGGACCTCGTGCCGGCCACGCAGACACACTGACAGAGACGAGGACCAGGATGACCACGCCCGGAGCCGCCCCCCGCAGACTGCGTGGTCATCCCTGGCTCACGCTGGGGACACTGGCCGTGGGCGCCATGATGGTCTCGCTGGACAGCACCGTCGTGGCCGTCGCGCAGCCCGCCATGCAGGACGGACTGCGGGCCACCATCGGTGACATCCAATGGGTGACGGCGGGATATCTGCTGTCCCTGGCGGCCCTGCTCGTCGTCGCGGGCAAGTTGGGAGACCGCTTCGGGCACCGCCGGGTCTTCCTCGTCGGCACCGCGGGATTCACCGTCTCGTCCGTGGCCATCGGGCTGTCCACCCACATCAGTTGGGTCATCGCCCTCAGAGTGGTGCAGGGCGTTTTCGGCGCGCTGATGCAACCGCCCACCCTGGCGCTGCTGCGCGTGACCTTCCCGGCGGACCGCCTGCACCTGCCGATCGCCATTCGCAGCAGCGCCCTCGGGATCGCCACGGCGGCCGGCCCGGTCGTCGGCGGACTGCTGGTGGAGCACTTCAGCTGGCAGTCGATCTTCTTCCTCAACGTGCCCATCGGTGTCATGGCCATCGGCCTGGGCACGGTGATCCTGCGCGAGGCCCGGCTGGACTCGGCCGCGAAGTCCTCGGACCCCGTCGCGGTGGTGCTGTTGTCCGCGGCCCTGCTCGCCCTGCTGTGGGGGACGGTCAATGCCCCGGACTACGGCTGGGCGGACATCAGGACGTGGGCCGCTCTCGCCGGTGCGGTCGTTCTGGGTACCGGGTTCTGCCGCTGGGAGGCACGCGCCCGCGAACCGCTCGTGCCCATGTCGCTCTTCCGGTCCCCCCGGTTCTCCGCGGGGGTGATGCTCATGCTCCTGGTGTCCTTCGTCATGTTCGGGGTGCCGTTCGTTCTGACCTTCTTCCTGCAGAACATGCTGGGCATGTCTCCGATGGAGTGCGGGATCCACGTGCTGTGGCTGACCCTCGCCATGGTCGTCGCGGGCACCGCCACCGGGCTGGTGATGCGGCGTACCGGTCCCCGGATCCCTGCGGTCTCCGGCATGGCGGCCACCACTGTGGCCGTGTTCGGCCTGACGCACGCCGTCGGCACCGGCCCCGCCACCGGGGAACTGCGGGTGTGGCTCGTCGTGCTGGGCCTGGGCTTCAGTTCCGTGATCGTGGCGACGACCCACCTCATCGTCGGCAGCGCGCCGCTGCGTCACTCGGGAGTCGCCGGAGGTCTCCAGCAGACCGCCATGCAGGTCGGCGGGAGTCTCGGCACCGCGGTGATGGGAGCCCTTGTCGCGGCCCGGGTCGACCAGCTCCTGCCACGGCGGCTCGAAGGCGCCCAGGTTCGACTGTCCGGGCCGGAACTCGGCGAGGCCGCACGCTCCGTCTCGCTGGGCGGCACGCCGGACACCCTCGCCGGTTCGCCCCGCGTCGCCGCCGAACTGACCCGTATCGGCCGGGACACCTTTGTGGACAGCCTGCACCTGGCCCTGGTCGTCTCGGGCGGACTGGCAGCACTGGGCACCGCTGCCGCTGTCGTCCTGCTCCGCCGCCCGGCCCGGACGGCGGAGCAGGAGAGCCGGATGCCCGCGGTCGCCGGCAACCCTCAGTAGCCGCGGGTGCCCTCCTCCAGCAGCCGCCAGAAATCGTGCAGCCACGTGAGGGACTCCCTCATCACGTAGTGGTCGGAGTCCGGCCGGAGCGCGGAGAGCAGAAACGACCTGCGTCCTTCGGCGGGAGGCCCGAGGACGGTGACGCGCTCCTCGACCGTCCCGTCGTCCCGGAGGGGATGGAAACGGTCCGTCAGGTCGAGCCCACCGGGTTCGAACGTGTCACCCGCCGCGGAGGCGTTGCGCCACAGCCGTACGGTCCCGGCGGCCAGCAGGTTGCGGAACAACGGGGACGAGTCCTGGGCCGGGGCGAAGGGATGGACCCTGGCGTCGACCAGCGTGTCGACCGGCCAGGACGCCCCGGTGGCGGGTCCGTCGACGCGGAATCTCCCGGTGTCCGTGTCCGGCGTGACCATCGCGCCGGGGCCCGCGCCGACATCGAGCAGTCCGTGCCGGACCAGCGCCTGGATCCGGGCCATCACCTCGGGCGCGGCACCGTTGGCGAGGCGGTTGTGCACACGCACATAGCGGGCGAGGAACGTACGGTGAGAGCCCGGAGCCAGCCCGCCGCCGTCCACCACGTAGGAGATCACGGGCCGCAGGTCCCGCCACACACCGTCCGCGGCGGCCTTGTGCGGGTTGTCCAGGTTTCCCTGGAGCGCCCACAGCTGGTCGCGGTCCATGAAATCGAGCACGGCGTCCCGGTAGGCCTCAGGGGTCCGGAAGCCCGCTGCGTCCAGGGGCGCGATGGTGCGCTCCCAGCTGAACCGGTTCCCGCCCGCTCTCCCCTCCAGCCGCCACGGCGACGGCGCCATGGCCCGCACCGGCGCCCCGGTGCCGAAGACCACGCCGGTCCAGCGGAGCAGTGCGGCTTCGACGGACCAGCCGGTCGTCCTGGCCTCCGCCTCCGCCAGCGGCTCGCGGTCGTCCAGGACACCGTCGAGTACGGCGGCGATCTCGTCCACGGCGTCTTCCAGCGGGCCGAGCAGCCTGGCCGGGTCGTCGGGTCGCTCGTGGTGAGGCGGCCCGCCCGCCAGGAAAGCGCGGTGGATCCCGGCCGAGCGGTCGTGCAGAATCCCGGCCACCTGCTGTCCGAACAGCGTCGCGTAGTGGACGTGGGCCATCTCCAGGACCACCAGGGGCAGCACGTCGCGTTCGAAGTCGAGCTGTTTCGCGCCCTCGCCACCGGCGCCCGGCGTGCCAACGGCCGCCCGCAGCCGGTCGACCGCCCCGACCGTCAGGAACACCCCGCGGTGTTCGAGAAGAGCCGGATCGGCCTCCTTCCGGTTGTCCGGGCGGGCGAAGGTGAACAGGCCCGCCCCGCTGAAGGCGAGGAGCTTCGCGGGTTCGGCACCACTGGGCCGGTAGCGCAGTCCGTGCTCCGCGTCGGGTACGAAGACCCCGCCACGCCCCTCGGTCAGATGGAGGACCGCGTCGATCGCCGTCAGCCCCATGCCCGCGATACCGACCACCCGGCCGGGCCCGGTGGCCGCGGGCGGCAGCGCCTTGTCCAGCGGGTAGACGTAGGGGACGTAGCTGCAACCGGTGCGTTCCCGCCGACGGTCGGCGAAGTCCGCCAAGGAACGCGTGCGCGCGGAGCGCCGCGGTTCGTGGTGGGTGTGCCCCGTCACCAACAGCACCTGGTCGGCGGGGAAGCGCTCCCCGTCCGCGGTACGCACCGACAGCCGCGGGCCGTCGTGCTCGATGTCCACCACCGCGGCGTGGTGCGGCAACGCCTCGACGCCCGGTCGCGCGTTCAGGTCGCGGAGATACGCGCCGAACATGTCCTGGAGCGCCATCCCGTGCACATAGCGCCTGGGCCAGTCCTGCGGTCCGAGGTCGAAATCGCGGTGGCTCGTCTCGGCGAAACGCCGTCGGCACCACTCGTGGAGCGTGGGACGCTGTTCCGCCGGCCGCAGCGGGCCGGCGTCCTTCACCGACTCGTCTGCCGCGAAGGCCACTTGGCCGCTGATGCGATTCAGATAGCTGGTCGTCGGCTGCGACGGGCTGTGCGCCTCGCCCGAGCCGAACTCCCCGGACCGCTCGAAGATCCGTACGTCCAGCCGCCGGTCCGGTCCGAGCCTGCCGATGTCGGCCGACAGCCGCTCCAGCGCGTACGTGGCGCGGGGGCCCCCGCCGACGATGACCAGCCGGTGGACTTCCGGCCCGCTGCCGCTCATGGCGCTCACTCGGTCTCCCCGATCTCGTGGGCCGCGGACCTGCCCGGCCCGAGGGAGAGCAGCAGCCCGCCGAGCGCGGCGAGGAACGCGTCGATGTCCTGCTCGTCCATGGCGCCCATGGTGGAAAGGCGGAAGAATCCGCCGGCCAGCTGCTCCTGGGCCGCATAGATGACGAACCCCTCGCGTTTGAGGGCCCGGTGCAGATCCTCGTAGCGGACGCCGTCGGGAAGCCGCACCGCGGTGAGACCAGCGGCTCGGTGCTCCGGGGCGAGCAGGACCCGCAGCCCCAGCTCCGCCAGCCCGGACCGCAGCCGCCCGGCGAGTGCGCGGTAGCGGCCGCCACGTGCGGGGACGCCTTCTGCGAGCGCCAGGTCCAGGGCCGCCTCGAACGCGTAGAACACCGGTACCGACGGGGTGAAGGCCGGTGCCGCCGCCTTTGCTTGTGTCCGGTAGTGCCTGTTCAGGTCCAGGTAATAGCCGCGTGCGGGGTGGGCGGACAGCCCTTCGAAGGCTTGCCGGGAGGAACAGACGAACGCGAGGCCGGGCATTCCCTCCAGACACTTGTTCGCCGTGCCCACCAGCCAGTCGATCCCGTCGCGCGTGATGTCCAGGGACTCCGCGCCCACGCTGCTGATGGCGTCCACGATCGTCCGGCACCGGCGCCCCCGGGCCACCGCGGCGACGGCGGCCACATCGTTGAGCATCCCGGTGCTGGTCTCGTGGTGGACCACGGCGACATGGGTGAGCGACGGGTCGGCGGCGAGCGTCCGGTCGAGAACGTCCGCGTCGACGGGCACGCCCCAGCCCAATTCGAGGCGTCGGCAGCGGATTCCGTGAACGGACGCGATGTCGTACAGCCGTGCCCCGTAGTGGCCGTTGTCCACGACCAGCAGCCCCGCGTCACGGGGAAGGGCCGAGATGACGGTGGCCTCCAGCGCGGACGTGCCCGAGCCGGTCAGAACGACCGAGGTGTGGTCCGGGCCGCCACCGCACACTTCGGTGACCTTCCGGCGGACCCGGCTCATCAGCTCACCGAACTCCGGTTCCCGATGGCACAGGTCAGGCCCGCCAAGAGCTGCCCGAACGGATTCCTGCGTGTTCACCGGTCCGGGGTTCATCAGGACGAGGCGCGGGGACATCACGCTGCTCACGAGGCGACCGCCGTCCGGAACCGGGCGGCCGACGCGGGCGGTGGCAGGGCGGGCCGTCCCAGACCCGGGTCGGAGCGGGACGCGACGCGGACCCGGACCCGGACCAGTGCGTGGCCGGCGTGTGACAACTGCTGCGCCAGGGCCGCCTTCAGCCCCGCGGCGCTGGAGACCTCCGTCGCCGAGTGGTAGCCGCATGCCGCGGCGACCTCGGTGAAGTTCAGCTGCCGGGAGCCCGTCGGCTGTCCGCCCGTCGATTCGTACGACTCGTTGTCCAGAATGACGTGCAGCAGGTTCGGCGGGGCGAGCCGTCCGATGGTCGCCATCGCCTCCAGGCGCATCAACGCCGCGCCGTCCCCGTCCAGTACGACCACCCGCCGTGACGGCGTGTGCAGTGCGATACCGAGGGCCACGCTGGAGGCGCAGCCCATGGAGCCGACGACGTACAGATTCTCGGGCCGGTCCCAGTCCCGCTCCAGCTCCCGGGCCGTCCTGCCCGTCGTGGCGACGACCAGCGCCTTCTCCCCGATGGCGCCCATCACCTGCCCGATCGCCTCGCTGCGCGCCATGAGGCCGGCACCGGGCGCCGGCATCGCGGTCCGGCCGGAGGTCGGCAGGTAGGGGCCGACAGCTCCCTTGGGGACGACGAAGGCGAACGGCAGACCTGTCTCGCGCATGTGATCGTCGGCGGCCCGCAGCCGTTCGCGCAGGCTCAGTTCGTTCTCCGGCAGGATCTCGTTCCGGATCCCCATGGCCGTGAGAAGGCCAGGGGTGATCCGCCCCATCAGCTCGTGCTGGGGCTCGTCCGGAGTCCCGGGCTCGCCACGCCAGGTGACGAGAAGCAGGACGGGCAGCCGCAGCGTGTGGCACAGCGAGGTCAGCGGGTTGACGGCATTGCCGAGCCCTGAATTCTGGAGAATGACGACCGGACGCTGCCCGGCCAGGTACGACCCGGCCGCGATGGCCACCGCCTCACCTTCGTTGGCGGCGATGACGTAACGGTCCGGGTGCTCGCTCTCCAGACAGCTGATCACCGGACCGAGGAACGAACAGGGCACGCCGGTGAACGGCCCGAACCCCGCCCCTTCGAAGATCGCGACGGCCTTCGCGGGATCGAGGACGGCCGTCATGCCGTCACCTGTCCGGCCTCTGGCACGACAGCCGCCCCGGTGGGCGGGGCGTCGTGGCGGACGAAGCGCTTCTCGGCCTCTTTCAGCCGGGCCATCCCCTGGAGTTCGAAGACCGTGGCGAGCGGGGCGATCCGCCCCTCGATCCCGGTACTGCGCCCCTCGTCCAGGATCGCGTCGAAGACCTCGCTGACCGCGTTGATTCCCGCACGCAGGCCATGGTTCGCGTAAATGACCATTTTGGCGCCCGCCCCATGGAGCTCTTCGGCGGTAATCGTGTGATAGGTGGTGGGCACCACGACGACCGGCAGGGTCGGCCGCCACTGCCGCATGAATTCAAGGACCGGCTCGGGAGAATTCCCCTTCGCGTGGATCAGCACAGCGTCCGCACCGGCCTCCGCGTATGCCTCACCCCGGCGCAATGCCTCGTCGATACCGTGCCCGGCGATAAGGGCCTCGATCCGGGCGATCACCATGAGGTCGGTGCCACGCTGGGCACTCTTGGCCGCCTCAATCTTTCCGCAGAACTCATCCATTCCGGCGAGCTGCTGACGCCCCGGGATGAAGCTGTTCACCTTCGGGAACACCTTGTCCTCGATACTCACGGCAGCGAGACCGGCGCTCTCGTAGCGCTGGACCATGCGCATGACGTTGTGGGCGTTCCCGTACCCCGCGTCGCAGTCCGCGACCACGGGAACCTCCACCGCGGCAGCCATCGACCCGGCGACCGACAGCAACTCCGACATCGTGAGCAGGTCCGTGTCGGGCAGCCCCTGGGACGCCGATATCTCCAGACCGCTCGACCAGACACCATCGAATCCAGCCCGCTCGGCAAGGCGTGCCCCCAGCGGATTATGAGCACCGACTATTCGAATCACCCCGGGCCGCGCAAACAGCTCCCGCAATTCAGCGGCGCCTTCCGGTGCATGACTTACCCTATCGACGGACTTCACGGCGCCCCTGCTCCCATATTTTCGGAGGCATCCCAGCCCCACTCCCGGCCTCAGCAACACTAGGACCGTTCACGGACACCGGGCAAACGATTCGGACCGTTTAATTCGCACATTTCAGCGGGCTAATCAAGGGAACGCAAGGCGCATATTAGCGACGCTTTAGCCGCCATGGCCGCGCCGGGCGAACGGGCCGAACGGTGCTCCCCGTCCGAGGTACTCGCGGAGCCGGTTGGGCCGTCCGCTCACGCAGCGCTCACGCAAGCGGCCCCGGACGGGTCGTCCGGGGCCGTTGGTGAAGCTCCGCGGAGACCAGGACCGCAGGTCATCCGGGGTGGTAACGAGAGCCCCCTGTCGGATTCGAACCGACGACCTTCGCTTTACAAGAGCGGTGCTCTGGCCAGCTGAGCTAAGGGGGCACGGGTCCGCGGCCGGTGGTGCGGGTGCGGGGCCAGGAGAAGTGTACTCAAGGCGGGGGGTGCCGGGTGTGGGGAAAGTCGGGGACCGGGGGCTACTGACAAAGGGGCAGGCGGCGGGTAGCGTCACCGTCAGTTCGCATATGGCGGACTAGACCAATCCTTCCTTTACTCGGATCGTCCGGCACGTTCCTGCCGGTGAGGGGTGCAACAGCTATGGCTACTGTCACGTTCGACAAGGCGACCCGTATCTACCCGGGCTCGGAGAAGCCCGCGGTGGACGGCCTGGAGATCGAGGTCGGGGACGGCGAGTTCCTGGTCCTGGTCGGCCCGTCCGGCTGTGGGAAGTCGACCTCCCTGCGCATGCTCGCGGGTCTCGAGGACGTCAACGGCGGAGCGATCCGCATCGGTGACCGCGACGTCACCCACCTGCCGCCGAAGGACCGGGACATCGCGATGGTGTTCCAGAACTACGCGCTGTACCCGCACATGACCGTCGCGGACAACATGGGCTTCGCGCTCAAGATCGCCGGCGTGAACAAGGCGGAGATCCGCAAGCGCGTCGAGGAAGCCGCGAAGATCCTGGACCTCAGCGACTACCTGGCGCGCAAGCCGAAGGCGCTCTCCGGTGGTCAGCGCCAGCGTGTCGCGATGGGCCGCGCGATCGTGCGTGAGCCGCAGGTGTTCCTCATGGACGAGCCGCTGTCGAACCTCGACGCGAAGCTGCGTGTGCAGACCCGTACGCAGATCGCCAGCCTGCAGCGCCGGCTGGGCGTCACGACGGTCTACGTCACCCACGACCAGGTCGAGGCCATGACGATGGGCGACCGCGTGGCCGTCCTCAAGGACGGGCTGCTGCAGCAGGTCGACACCCCCCGCAACATGTACGACCGCCCGGCGAACCTGTTCGTCGCCGGCTTCATCGGCTCGCCGGCCATGAACCTCGTCGAGGTCCCGATCACGGACGGCGGCGTGAAGTTCGGCAACTCGATCGTCGCCGTCGAGCGCGACGCCATCGCGGCCGCCGCCGACAAGGGCGACCGCACGGTCACCGTCGGCGTCCGTCCCGAGCACTTCGACATCGTGAACGGCGAGGCCAAGTCGCTGTCCAAGGACGAGCCGGCCGGTCTGGCCGTCACGGTCAACGTCGTCGAGGAACTGGGCGCGGACGGCTTCGTCTACGGCAGCGCCGAGGTCAGCGGCGAGCACAAGGACCTGGTCATCCGGGTCGGCGGCCGCGAGATCCCGGAGAAGGGCTCCGTGCTGCACGTCGTGCCGCGCGGTGGCGAGGCCCACGTGTTCTCGACCTCCACCGGCGAGCGCCTCAGCGACTGACGCCGGTCCGGGGCACCGATCAGTCCGGGCTTATAAGCAGTACGGAACGGCCGTTCGCGCAACCTGCGGGCGGCCGTTCCGCGTTGCGTCCGCGGCGCGTCCGCGTTGATCATTCCGG
Source organism: Streptomyces sp. RKAG337 (assembly GCF_023701715.1). Classification (NCBI taxonomy): domain Bacteria; kingdom Bacillati; phylum Actinomycetota; class Actinomycetes; order Kitasatosporales; family Streptomycetaceae; genus Streptomyces; species Streptomyces sp. RKAG337. The sequence continues at coordinate 3,271,327 of NZ_JAJOZA010000001.1, forward strand.
TGTCGACAAATACCTGCACACACCGGTCCTTTCGACCCTGTTCGTCAACCGGCCGCACCCGTATCAGCGATTCCCCTCACCCGGCAGGGTGACTAAATGTCGCCAAATCATCACCCATCGCTACGATCGCGAGCGTGAACCAGGTAGCTCGCCGCATCGGCAAGACATTCGCGCTCGTACTCCCGGTCGTCCTCGTGCTGTCCGGGACCCTCGCCGTCACCCGCGTCCCGTGGGCGACCTCGGCCTCCGAGGCCCAGGTGCTCACGGCCTCGCACGACAAACCGGAGATCGTGCCGTCCTCGAAGGAGCCGCAGGAGGTGCTGCGCACCCGACTGCTGGACGAGCTCCAGGACAAGTCCGCGAGCACGGTACTGACCGACCTGCAGGCGGAGATGGCCACCAGGCCGTCACTGGCAAAGTACTGCACCTCGATCGCCCGGTCGCTCGGCCGCGCCGCCGTCGCCAAGTACGGTCCGGTCCGCGCCCAGTCCTTCTCGCGTCCGGTGTGCGACACCTCGTTCGCGACCGGCGTCGCCTCCGTCTACTGACCATGACAGGCGTCCCCTGCCGCCCGGGGACGCCGTCATCACGAGATCGACCGGATCCACTGGATCCACGAGTTCCACGACATCCACAAGATCCACGAGTTCGAGGTCCCGTAGGGTGCCCAGCATGACGAACGGCGCTCCTACCGTGACCCAGGCCGTCCTCCTCGCCGGAGGGCAGGGGTCGCGACTGCGGCCCTACACCGACGACCGTCCCAAGCCGATGGTCGAGATCCCGGGCACCGGGACACCGATCATCGGCCACCAGCTCGACTGGCTGGCCGCCGAGGGCGTCACCGACGCCGTCGTCTCGTGCGGCCACCTCGCCGAAGTGCTCCAGGAGTGGCTGGACGCGGCCCGGTTGCCGCTGAACGTCACCACCGTCGTCGAGAAGGAACCGCTGGGTCGCGGCGGCGGGCTCAAGTACGCCGCCGCGTCGCTCCCGCGCCCCGACGAGCCCTGGTACGCCACCAACGGCGACATCTGGACCCGCTTCTCGCTGCGCGAGATGGCCGCGTTCCACCACGAGCGCGCCGCGGTCGCCACGCTGGCGCTGGCCCGCCCCCGGATCCCGTGGGGCGCCGTGGAGACCAACGAGTTCGGGCAGATCCTGGACTTCATCGAGGCGCCGCCCTCCCCGTTCCTGATCAACGCGGGCGTGTACGTCTTCGACCCGGAGTTCACCGGGCTGCTGCCGGACCTCGGCGACCATGAACGCACCACGTTCCCCCGGCTCGCGCGCGAACGCCGCCTCGCCGGCTTCCCGATCCCGCAGGGCGCGTACTGGCGGGCCATCGACACGGCGAAGGACCTCACCGAGGCCGCCAAGGAGCTGGCCGCCCTCAGCCGTTGAGCGTGGCTCTCAACCGTTGAACGTGTCTCTCACGCCGTTGAGCGTGGCTCTCACGCCGTTGAGCGTGGCTCTCAGCCAGCCGCTGCGGCGCTGAGCGGGCTCCTGCGGACCTCGCGCACGTTCCACCACCTCCGGGCCGTCCTGGCCGCCCGCTTCCCTCCACAGCGCCCACAGGCCCTCCTCCGCACATGGCGGTGGCCCGCACCCCCGAAGGGTGCGGGCCACCGCCATGTCGTCCTGCGAACCCGACCCGTCAGGCCGAACCGCCGGTGCCGCCGCCGTCGCCGACCGGACCGGACCGGCCGAGCAGCAGGCCGGCGGGCGATCCGCTGCCCAGGAGGCCGCCGATCGGGTCGTGGACGGTACCGCTGCTGGTCGTCGGGGACGTCGTCGGACGGTGCGACTGGTGCGGGGAACTGGGCTGCGTCGGCCGCGAGGAGGACTCGCGCGGCTTGCTGCTGCTGCCGCTGCCCGTGCTGCCGCTCTTGTGGGTGCTGCTCGGCGACGCCGAGGGCGACTTGGACGGCTTCTTCTTGTTGGCGCCGGCGGACTTCGACGGCTTCGGGGTGGGCTTGTGCTTCCCGGGGGTGGCCGTCCCCGACACCTCGGGCAGCGGGGTGCCCGGCAGGTTGTTGACGGGGATGCGCGCCGGGGTCGGCACGTCCGTGTGCGTGCTGGACGACCGCACCGCGGCACCCAGCACCGATCCGCACAGCAGCGTCAGGCCGACGAAGATCGTGGCCAGCACCACACCGCGGCGCAGCACCCGCCTGCGCAGGTCCCACAGTTCGGCGCGCGGCCCGAGCCGCCGCCATGCCTCGCCCGCGAGGCGGCCGTCCACGGAGTAGACGGGGGCGCCCGCGATGATCAGCGGGCTCCAGGCGGCGAGGTAGATGAAGTCCGGCGCGTCGTAGACCGGGACCGTGCGCCAGGTCACCGTCACCAGCAGCGCCACGGAGAGCGCGGCGGCGAGGGACGCGGCGACCCGCTGCCACAGCCCGCAGATCGTGAGCACGCCGACGATGACCTGGAGGAAGGCGATGGTCAGCCCGGCGCCCACAGGGTGGGTGAGCGCGAGGTCGCGCAGCGGCGCCGCGGCGGCCCACGGGTGCAGTGACGTGAGCCACTTGACCATCGATCCGCGCTCGCCGCCGTCGAAGTACACGGGGTCGCAGAGCTTGCTCATGCCGGCGTAGACCGAGATGAAGCCGAGGAAGACGCGCAGCGGGAGCAGGACGACGCCGAGGTTCATCCGGTGCCCGGGGTACCAGGCGTGCCGGATCGGTTCGGCATTTCGGCCGCGCCGGATGCCGTCCTTCTCGCCGGGTCCGGCCGCGAGGCCCTTGCCACGGCCGTCACCGCGCCCGTCACCGAACTCGTCGTCGTAGCCGTCGTAGTCGTCGTCGAAGGCGCCACGGGCCGGCCGGACGCCGCGCAGCAGCTCGGGTTCCGGCATGCGCGGGCCGACGACGCCTGGCGTCGCCGCCTCGTCGATGTCGATCCGCGGCAGCAGCTGCGTCGAGCCGGCGGGCTTGTCGGGGCCGGAGCGTCCGGAGCCGGATTCCGCGCCCGCGTGGCCCGCGTGGCGGACCGCCTGCAGGAGCCGGCCGGCAGCCGGGTCGCCGGGCTCGGTCCGGCCGGACCACACCACTGGTGCGGCCCGTCGCCTGACGGAGCTGGGAATGACGGGGATCCGCGCGGTCTCGTCGAGGCTCAGGGCACGGGCCGAGGTCACGCCGAGCCGGACGCGGAAACTCGCGTGGTTGACGATGACCTGGGCCGGGTCGCTCGGGACCTTGAGCATGCTCAGGGCAGGTTCGTCGAACCCGGGCGTCCCACCCCCCGTAGGAGTGCGGGGTGTTCTGGTGTCCACACTCCACTAACCGAGTGACAGACGTTTAGGACACTGCCGACGCACCGATGGATGTCCGAGACCCGTCAAGATCAACAGCATCGGGGCGCTGGCCGGGAAGGATGCGGGGCCGACCCGAAAAGATCGGGACCCGGCCCGGAAGTGATCCGGACCGGGTCCACGTCGGCGTCCACGCGGGTCGGTCACGCACGAACAACCGCGCACGTGACGTCACCCACAAGAAGTCACCGCAAGAAGTCACCCGCAAGGGGTCACGCGCGGCGGCCAGGGGGTCACGCGCGGCGGCGGGCCGCCTCGTACAGCACGATGCCGGCGGCGACGCCCGCGTTGAGGGACTCCGCGCCACCCGGCATCGGGATGCGCACCAGGAAGTCACAGGTCTCGCCGACGAGGCGGGACAGGCCCTTGCCCTCGGAACCGGCGACGATCACGACGGGACCGGCGAGCGCGTCCAGCTCGTGCAGGTCCGTCGCACCGTCGGCCGCGAGGCCGACGACGACCAGACCGGCCTTCTGGTAGGCCTCCAGCGTCCGGGTCAGGTTGGTGGCGCGGGCGACCTGGACGCGGGCGGCGGCGCCCGACGAGGTCTTCCACGCACCGGCGGTCATACCCGCCGCGCGGCGCTCGGGGACGACGACGCCGTGACCGGCGAACGCGGCCATGGAACGGACGACCGCACCGAGGTTGCGCGAGTCGGTGATGCCGTCGAGCGCCATGATCAGCGGGGCCTCGTGGCTGTTGGCGGCGGTCTCCAGCAGGTCTTCCGGGTGCGCGTATTCGTACGGCGGGATCTGCAGGACCATGCCCTGGTGGTTCAGGCCGTTCGTCATCCGGTCCAGCTCGGGGCGCGCGGCCTCCATGAGCGGGACACCGCGGTCGGTCGCGAGCTTGATGGCCTCGCGCACCCGGTCGTCGGTGTCGATGTACTGCTGGACGTAGACCGCGGTCGACGGGATCTCGGCGCGCAGCGCCTCGACCACCGAGTTGCGGCCGACGACCAGCTCGGCCGTGGACTTCGCGCCACGGCCCGACGGGCGGCGCGACTGCGAGGAGACGGTCCGCTTGGCCACGGCCTTCGCGACGCGGTTCTTCTTGTGGCCCTTGCGGTCCGAGGCGGGCGGGGTCGGGCCCTTGCCCTCCAGAGCCTTACGCCGGTGACCGCCGGTGCCGACCTTCATGCCCTTCTTGTTGGAGGTACGGCGGTTCCTGCGCTGGCTGTTCCCGGCCATGGGGCACTCTCACTTCTTCGCTGCTGAAAAGGTACTGACGTATATGGGGACTGGGCTGTTCGGGCGGAGCTGGTACGGCGGACGGGTCTGGTACGCCGGCGGACGGCACGGTGACGCGCTCAGCGCGAGCCGAGCGACCACCGGGGTCCGGACGCGGTGTCCTCGATGTCCAGCCCCGACTGCTGGAGCTGGTCGCGGATGGCGTCGGCGGTCGCGTAGTCCTTACGCTCCCGGGCCGCCTGCCGCTGTTCCAGCACCAGCCGGACGAGTGAGTCCACGACGCCGTGCAGGTCGTCACCGTGCCCGCCGCCGGCCCACTGCTCGTCGAGCGGGTCCAGTCCCAGTACACCGAGCATCGCACGGACCTCGGCCAGACGCGCGATCGCGGTTTCCTTGTCGTCCGCCGTGATGGCCGAATTGCCCTGCCGGACGGAGGTGTGGACGATGGCCAGCGCCTGCGGGACGCCCAGGTCGTCGTCCATCGCCTCGGCGAAGGAGATCGGCACCTCGGAGGCCGGCGCGACCGGGCCGCACTTCTCGACGACCCGCTGCGCGAAGCCCTCGATGCGCGCGAACGCGGACTCCGCCTCGCGCAGTGCTTCCTCGCTGTACTCGATCATCGAGCGGTAGTGCGGGGTGCCGAGGTAGTAGCGCAGCACGATGGGGCGCCAGCGCTGGACCATCTCGGAGACGAGCACCGAGTTGCCGAGCGACTTGCTCATCTTCTCGCCGCTCATGGTGACCCAGGCGTTGTGCACCCAGTAGGCGGCGAAGTCGTCGCCGAAGGCCTTGGCCTGGGCGATCTCGTTCTCGTGGTGCGGGAAGATCAGGTCGATGCCGCCGCCGTGGATGTCGAACGCGGTGCCCAGGTACTTGTGGGCCATCGCGGAGCACTCCAGGTGCCAGCCGGGCCGGCCGCGGCCCCACGGGGTCTCCCAGGAGGGCTCGCCGGGCTTGACCGACTTCCACATGGCGAAGTCGCGCGGGTCGCGCTTGCCGGTCTCGACGACGTCCTGGGCCCCGCGCAGTTGGTCCAGGTCCTGGTTGGACAGCGACAGGTAGTCGGGGAACGAGCGCACGTCGAAGTAGACGTTGCCGTCGGCGACGTAGGCGTGACCCCGGTCGATGAGCTCGCGCATCATCTCGACCATCTCGGGGATGTGGCCGGTCGCCCGCGGCTCGTAGGTGGGCGGCAGGCAGCCCAGCACGTCGTAGCCGCTGCTGAAGGCCCGCTCGTTCTCGTAGCCGATCGCCCACCACGGGCGGCCCTGCTCGGCCGACTTCCAGAGGATCTTGTCGTCGATGTCGGTGACGTTCCGGATGAAGGTGACGTCGTAGCCGCGGTAGGCGAACCAGCGCTGCATGATGTCGAAGTTCAGGCCCGACCGGATGTGCCCGATGTGCGGGGCCGCCTGCACGGTGGCACCGCAGAGGTAGATCGAGACACAGCCCGGCGTGAGCGGGGTGAAATCACGGATCTGCCGAGCGCTGGTGTCGTACAGGCGAATAGTCACGCCAACAAGGGTAGTGGGCGAAACGCCGTGCCAAGTGCGCTCCGCGCGGGTTGCCGGGGGGAGCGGGCCGGACGATCTTCCGGACGTGGCTCCTGCCTGCGGGGGTAGCCCCCTCAAGGCCCGGTCGGACCCGGAATCCGGTCCGGAATCGGCTCCGGACCCAGCACTGAATCAGCCTCGCGGAGGCCCGCTTCAGACCGCCGGGGCCGGGTCCGCCGGCAGCACCAGCGCGGTCGCGATGGCCGCCAGGCCCTCGGCGCGGCCGGTGAGGCCGAGTCCGTCGGTCGTCGTGCCGGAGACCGAGACGCGGGCGCCGATCGCCGCGGAGAGGACCTTCTGCGCCTCGTCGCGGCGCTTGCCGATCTTCGGGCGGACGCCGATCACCTGGATCGCGACGTTGCCGATCTCGAAGCCGGCCTCGCGGACGATGCGGGCCGCCTCGGCGAGCAGCGTGACGCCGGACGCACCGGCCCACTCGGGCCGTCCGGTGCCGAAGTGCGCGCCGAGGTCGCCGACCCCGGCGGCGGAGAAGAGCGCGTCGCAGGCCGCGTGCGCGGCGACGTCGGCGTCCGAGTCGCCGGCCAGGCCGTCACCGGCGTCCGGCCAGTACAGGCCCGCGCACCACAGTTCGCGGCCGGCCTCGAAGGCGTGCACGTCCGTGCCGATGCCGACGAGCGGCAGCAGCGGCGACGGGAGCGGGTTCGGTTCAGAAGCCATCGGTGGCCCTCCTGCGGGCGAGTACGGCCTCGGCGAGCACCAGGTCCAGCGGCCTGGTCACCTTGAAGGCCTCTTCGTGGCCGGGCACGACCACGACCTGGACGCCGGTCCGCTCGACCATGCCCGCGTCGTCGGTGGCGCCCTCGCCGTCGCCCGGCACCGTCGCGTGCGCCGTGGCCAGCACGTCCCGCCGGAAGCCCTGCGGAGTCTGGACGGCGCGCAGCAGGGCGCGCTCGGGCGTGCCGGTGACGACGTTCGTGCCGGGGTCGATCTGCTTGACGGTGTCGGCGAGCGGCAGTCCGGGAACGACGGCCGGGGCCCCGTCCCGTACTGCGGCGACGACCGCGTCGACGATCTCGACGGGCACCAGCGGGCGCGCGGCGTCATGGACGAGGACGATGTCGACGTCCTCGGGGAGCGCGGCCAGGCCGAGCCGGACCGACTCCTGGCGGGTCCCGCCGCCGGCGACGATCCGGATGTCCTTGCCCTCGGGCAGCCCGTGGCTGTCGAGCATGGCCTGGACCTCGGCCACACCGTCGGACGGCGCGACCACGACGACGAGGGAGACGGCGCGGGAGCGGGTCATGGCGCGCACGGCGTGCACCAGCATCGGGATGCCGCCGAGGGAGCGCAGCGCCTTGGGGGTGCCGGGGCCGAGCCGGACGCCTCGTCCGGCGGCGGGGATGACAGCTGCGGTACTCAGAGGTTTGTGTCCTTGGCCGAGGTGGGTATCGGCTCAACGTGTGACGCTGCGGACCCCTTCCGTGAGAAGTCCGCAGGGTTGCGCACGCCGAGACGTCGGAGCAGAACAAAAGCAGAAGACGGTGAACAGCGGTAACAGCGGAACAGAACGATCAACGATCCGCGTCAGGACACAAGCATGCCGCAGCACCCGGCCGGAACCGGGTACCGCGGCAGAACTCGCGTCAGGACGCGAGGACCTCGTCGAGCAGAGCCTCGGCCTTGTCCTCGTTGGTGTTCTCAGCGAGCGCGAGCTCGCTGACCAGGATCTGCCGCGCCTTGGCGAGCATGCGCTTCTCGCCGGCGGACAGCCCGCGCTCACGCTCACGACGCCACAGGTCGCGGACCACCTCTGCGACCTTGATGACATCGCCGGAGGCGAGCTTTTCCAGATTTGCCTTGTAGCGGCGGGACCAGTTGGTCGGCTCTTCGGTGTACGGCGCGCGAAGCACCTCGAAGACCCGGTCCAGCCCCTCCTGACCGACCACGTCGCGCACGCCGACGAACTCCGCATTGTCCGCGGGTACGCGTACCGTCAAGTCGCCCTGGGCGACCTTGAGCACCAAGTAGGTCTTGTCCACGCCTTTGATCTGGCGAATTTCGATAGCCTCGATCAGCGCGGCCCCGTGATGGGGATAGACCACGGTGTCGCCAACCTTGAACGTCATGTGACAGGTACCCCTTCCGTGGCTATCCAGGGTAACACGTGAACGGCCTCTTCTGAATGGCGTTTTCGCAGGTCAGGGCATATCTCGGGGCTTGACAACCCCTACCGGAACGTGCTGGAGGGGCGTACCGAGCAGGGGTATTCGCAGGTCGGAGCCGGTATACGACGGGGGTGAAACGCACCCGTTACACCCAACGGCGCGCCGACGGAAGGGGTGTTACATCCCCATTTGTCGATCTCCGAAGAGTGGATCTTCGCTACTCCGTTCGGACCTCGTTGACGCGATGATCCAATTTTCCGAAGTCGCGGAACGGACGCGATCGGTGCACGATAAATGGATCTTGCCCGGTCCGCCGGAATCCCGTGGCGGAATGCCGTAATGCAATCCCGGCCACCCCGGTCGGGTGAGACCGCCCCGCCGAGGGGCGGCCCGGTGCGGAGGCCGGACGAAGGCTGAGTAATGTAAGCCCGCTGGAAGATCTTCCCTACCTGTCTAGGAGATGCCGCCGCCGTGAGCAGCAGCCTTCGACGCGGTGCCCTCGCCGCCGCCCTCGCGCTCTCGATTGCCCCGCTCGCCGCCTGCGGCGCCGGCAACAACGCGCAGACGCACGAGGTCCGCCCCGACAATGCCGCGACCACCGTCGGCGACATCCAGGTGCAGAACGCCGTGATCCTGACGGAGAAGGCCGGTTCCGGCCCCGCGTCGGTCTCGGCCCGCATCTACAACAACGGAAACGGTGATCAGACGCTCCAGTCGCTGAAGGTCGGCGACGCCCTGACGGCGACCCTGTCCGGCACCGCCGGCAGCAAGACCGTCACCGTCCCGGCGCACGGCTCGGTGCTGCTCGGCGGGGAGGGCAACGCCGCCGCGACGATCCCGAACAGCAACGAAGCGTTCAAGGACGGCGACTTCCAGCGCATCGCGCTGACGTTCAGCGCGACCGGTGAGGTCGCCCTCGATGCGAACGTGCTGCCCGCCGCCGGCTACTACGAGCAGTACGGCCCCAGCAGCGCCCCGTCGCCGGCCGCCGAGCCGTCCGCCAAGACCACTCCGACGTCCACCGGGACCCCGGAGAACAGCGGGAAGGCCACCCCCACGGGCACTCCCACCGGGACGGGCACGCCGACCGGTACGGCCACGCCGACCAAGAGCTGACCGCGCGATCCGCGCACGACGACGGGCCCGGCAGCGTGTGCTGCCGGGCCCGTCGTGATGTGCGGGGAAGCGGGCGGGTCCGCGGAACGGCCCGCCGGCGAGGCTACGGCTCGAACTTGTAGCCCAGGCCCCGGACCGTGACCAGGTAGCGCGGTGCGCCCGGGTCCGGCTCGATCTTGGCGCGCAGCCGCTTGACGTGGACGTCGAGCGTCTTGGTGTCGCCCACGTAGTCGGCGCCCCACACCCGGTCGATGAGCTGCATACGGGTCAGCACACGGCCCGCGTTGCGCAGCAGCATCTCCAGCAGGTCGAACTCCTTGAGCGGGAGGTCGACCTTTCCGCCGGAGACGGTGACCACGTGGCGGTCGACGTCCATCCGTCCGGGCCGGCCTCCAGGGCGGCCGGGGACAGCTCCTCCGGCTCGCCGCGACGGCGCAGGACGGCCCGGATGCGGGCCACCAGCTCGCGGGAGGAGAAGGGCTTCGTCACGTAGTCGTCAGCGCCTATTTCCAGGCCGACGACCTTGTCGATCTCGCTGTCCTTGGCCGTCACCATGATGACCGGGACATTGGACTTGAGCCTGAGCTGGCGGCAGACCTCGGTGCCGGGCAGGCCCGGCAGCATGAGGTCGAGCAGTACCAGGTCGGCGCCGTTGCGTTCGAACTCGTCCAGCGCGTCGGGCCCGGTCGCGGCTATGGCGACCTCGAAGCCCTCCTTGCGGAGCATGTACGACAGCGCGTCGCTGAAGGACTCTTCGTCCTCTACGACGAGTACACGGGTCACGGAAGGACCTCCGGGGCAGGGATGTGATCGGAATAGTTCTCGTAGAACTGCTGGTCTCCGGCGGGGCGGCCCCCGCCACCGGGGGACTCGTCGTCCTCCGGTTCGGTGCCGAGCAGGGCGTGATCGCGTGCCATGCCGGCCTCGGGCAGCCGCAGGGTGAAGGTGGAGCCCTGTCCCTCGGCGCTCCACACGGTGACCTCCCCGCCGTGCGAGGCGGCCACGTGCTTGACGATGGACAGGCCCAGACCCGTTCCGCCGGTGGCGCGGGAGCGCGCCGGGTCGACGCGGTAGAACCGCTCGAAGATCCGGTCCCGGTCCTTCTCCGAGATGCCGATGCCGGCGTCGGTGACCGAGATCTCGATGAGGTCGCCGCCCGGGGAGGGGATCCGGCGGCCGGCTATCCCTACGCGGGTGCGGGCCGGGCTGTAGTTGACGGCGTTCTCGACGAGGTTGCCGAGAGCTGCCGCGAGCTGGCCGCGGTTGCCCCAGATGTGCAGGTCAGGGGCGGATCCGGTGGCCATGGTGATCTGTTTGGCGTTCGCCTGGTGGCGGCAGCGGTCTATGGCCTCGGCGACGAGATCGTCGACGTCGACCGGTTCCGCGTCGTCCAGCGGGTCGTCGTTCTGGACCCGGGAGAGATCAATGATCTCCTGGACGAGGCTGGTGAGGCGGGTCGCCTCGATCTGCATCCGCCCTGCGAAGCGGATGACGGCCTCTGGGTCGTCGGAAGCGTCCATCACGGCTTCGGAGAGCAGTGAGAGCGCGCCGACCGGGGTCTTGAGCTCATGGCTGACGTTCGCGACGAAGTCACGGCGTACGGCCTCGATCTTGCGGGCCTCGGTCAGGTCCTCCACGAGGAGGAGGACCAGCCGGGAGCCGAGCGGTGCGACTCTGGCGGAGACCGCCAGGCCCTCGCCGCGACCGGCTCCTCTTCGTGGCAGATCCAGTTCGACCTGGCGTATCTCGCCGTCCCGCCGGGTCTCACGGGCCATCTGCAGCATCTGGTCGACGGCCAGGCGGCCGCCGCGGACCAGTCCGAGGGCATACGCCGCCGAGCTGGCCTTGACCACCGTGTCGCCCTCATCGAGGACGACCGCCGAGGAACGCAGTACGGAGAGGACGGTGTCCACTCCGGGCGGCAGTACGCCGGCGCCATCGGGTCGCAGGGCCGTGCGGGTGGGGCGGGCTTGTTCCCGCTCACTCCAGCGGAACGCGAGCACAGCGATCACACCGGTACACAGACCGGCTATCGCACTGGCTGCGGCAAGAGCCGCGTTCACGTCCATACCCCCAGGTTAGGCGGCCATAAGGGGTGCTCCACAGCCTTGAGAGCTACCTCTCGAACGCCCGTTGCCAAGAGTTCACCTTGACGTAGGCGCTGATTCACTCGGGATGCTCGAGCGGTACGCGTACGCCCATCAGCGTGGGAGCGTGGAGGAGACGCCTCTGTTTGGACGGAAGGACAGCGATGCGGGACGCATATCACGAGGAGCTCGACTCGATCGGTGAAGGGCTGGTCGAGATGGCCCGGCTCGTCGGATCCGCCATCGGCCGGGCCACCACCGCGTTGCTGGACGCGGACCTGAACATCGCCGAGAGCGTGATCGCGGCCGATGAGAAGGTCGACGCGCTGCAGCGCGACCTGGAAGCACGGGCGATCACCCTGCTGGCCCGGCAGCAGCCGGTCGCCACCGACCTGCGCATCGTCGTCACCAGCCTGCGGATGAGCGCGGACATCGAGCGGTCGGGCGACCTCGCCCGGCACATCGCGAAGGTGGCCCGGCTGCGCTTCCCCGAGTCGGCCGTACCGAACGACCTGCACAGCACCATCCTGGAGATGGGCCAGCTCGCGCAGCGCCTGATGGCGAAGGCCGCCGAGGTCATCGTCACCAAGGACGTCGACGACGCGCTGCAGCTGGAGGCGGACGACGACCGCATGGACGAGCTGCACCGCACGCTCTTCCAGCACCTGCTGGACGACCGCTGGAAGCACGGCATCGAGACGGCGGTCGACGTGACCCTGTGCGGCCGCTACTACGAGCGGTTCGCCGACCACGCCGTGTCGGTCGCCAAGCGCGTCGTCTACCTGGTCACCGGTGAGCACGCCGACGAGCTGACGCCGCCCGCGACGCAGGTCGACGGGGTCTGACGGCCGAACGGATCGAGGTCCGGGGTCCGGGACCGTCGGGCGGGGGCCCGAACGGTCCCGCCCCGCGCCCTGTCGTGCCTCCGCGCGCCGTTGATGCGCCCGCCTCCGGGCGCGTTCAATGGGTGCTGATGCGCCCGCACGTGGCGGCTTCGACTGCGTGCGGTAGCCCAGCCGAGGAGGGTACTTATGCAGGATTCCCCCACCCCGCCGACCATCCGGGACCAGCCGTCACTCGACCGTCCCCCGCAGCTCGTGCGGGTACAGCTGCCGGTGCTCGGAGCGTGCGGCTGCGGTGCGAGCTGCGGGTGCGGGTGCCAGTCCGGCGGCGCCTGCCAATGCGGCGGCTGCACCTCCTGAGACCCTGACGACCACCCCTGGCGGGACGAAGGGCCCCACCCGGATCCGGGTGGGGCCCTTCGCGCGTCCGGCGTCCTTCGCTACTTCTTCTTGCCTTGATTCTTGACGGCCTCGATGGCGGCCTTCGCGGCGTCCGGGTCGAGGTAGGTGCCGCCCGGGTTCAGCGGGCGGAAGTCGGCGTCGAGCTCGTAGGAGAGCGGGATGCCGGTCGGGATGTTCAGACCGGAGATGTCGGCGTCGGAGATGCCGTCGAGGTGCTTGACCAGACCGCGCAGGCTGTTGCCGTGCGCGGCGACCAGGACGGTGCGGCCGGCCAGCAGGTCCGGGACGATGCCGTCGTACCAGTACGGCAGCATGCGCTCGACGACGTCCTTGAGGCACTCGGTGCGGGGACGGATCTCGCTCGGGATCGACGCGTAGCGCGGGTCGTCGCTCTGCGAGAACTCCGTGCCGTCCGCGAGGGGCGGCGGCGGGGTGTCGTAGGACCGGCGCCAGAGCATGAACTGCTCCTCGCCGAACTCGGCGAGGGTCTGCGCCTTGTCCTTGCCCTGGAGCGCACCGTAGTGCCGCTCGTTGAGCCGCCAGGAGCGGTGCACCGGGATCCAGTGCCGGTCCGCGGCTTCGAGGGAGAGCTGCGCGGTGCGGATCGCACGCTTCTGCAGCGAGGTGTGGACGACGTCGGGGAGCAGGCCGGCGTCCTTGAGCAGCTCGCCGCCCCGGACCGCCTCCTTCTCGCCCTTCTCGTTCAGATTGACGTCCACCCAGCCGGTGAACAGGTTCTTAGCGTTCCATTCGCTCTCGCCGTGGCGGAGGAGGATCAGCTTGTACGCAGCAGCCATGGCCCGAGCCTAATGGAAATCCTCTGGCGCCTCCTCACCTGTCCACGGTAATCTCCTCCGGTCGCAAGTGACCATTACACAGGGGGGCCTGAGTGCCGGACGTCGGACGGGCTGTGCGCGAAACCATGTCGGGGCTTCCGCGCCAGTTCTGGTGGCTGTGGACCAGCACGCTGGTCAACCGGCTCGGCGGATTCGTCGTCACCTTCCTCGCCCTCTACCTGACCGTCGACCGGGGCTTCTCCGCCTCCTACGCCGGCCTCGTCGCCTCCCTCTACGGGCTCGGCGGATCGATCGCCTCCGTCGTCGGCGGCGTCCTCGCGGACCGCGTCGGGCGGCGCGCCACCATGCTCGTCGCCCAGCTCGGCACGGCCGCGGTCACCGCTCTGCTCGGCTTCGTCACGCACCCGGTGGCCATCGCGGCGGTCGCCGGGCTCGTGGGCGTCACCAGCAACGCCTCCCGGCCCGCCCTCCAGGCGATGCTGGCCGATCTCGTGCCGCCCAAGGACCGGGTGCGGGCCTTCGCCCTCAACTACTGGGCCATCAACATCGGCTTCGGGGTCTCGGCGGGCGTCGCCGGGCTCATCGCCGCCCAGGGCTACGTCTGGCTCTTCCTGGGCGACGCGCTGATGACCCTGCTGTGCGCGGTCGTCGTCTTCGTGAAGGTCAAGGAGACGCTGCCGGCCGTCGAGGCCTCGGCGACCGTGGACGCGGAGCCGGCCGGGCTCGGCCAGGTGCTGCGCGACCGGCGGTTCATGGCTCTGGTCGGGCTGACCTTCCTGCTCGGGACCGTGGGCCAGCAGGGGGCCACGACCCTGTCGGTCGACATGGGCCGTTCCGGGTTCACCGCGAGCCAGTACGGGCTGGTCATCGGCCTCAACGGACTGCTCGTCGTGCTGCTCCAGATCCCGGTCACCCGCATGATGACCGGCCGCAGCCCGGGGGCGCTGCTCGCGGCGGGCACCCTGCTGATGGGCTGGGGCTTCGGCCTGACCGCCTTCGCCGGCTCCGTCGGCTTCTACGCCCTCACCGTCACGGTCTGGACGCTCGGCGAGATCGTGCACGCCCCCGCCTCGATGTCGGTGGTCGCCGACCTCGCGCCGGCGCGGGCCCGCGGCCGCTACCAGGGCATGTTCTCGCTCTCCTGGTCCGCCGCGTCCTTCGTCGGCCCGCTGGCCGGCGGCTTCGCCCTCGACCACTGGGGCGGCAACGCGGCGTGGGGGGCCTGCGCGGTCGTCGGCACGGTCGCCGCGGCCGGGTACTGGGCGCTGCTGCGGACGCGGGGAACGGTCAAGACCGCGGAGGTACTGGTGGAAGTGGTGGAGGTGGAGGGGCCGGTGCCGGCCTCCGGGCCGGCACCGGCTTCCGCTGCCGCCGTCAGGAGCAGCCGTTGAGGTGGCGCTGGGCCTCGTAGAGGTTCGGCGGGGTGACCGCCGGGGTGCCGTAGGACTCCAGGCGGGAGTGGAGCGGGCCGGTGAAGTCCGGGACGTCGATCTGGCCGAACGGGGTGACCTCGGAGATGCCCACCGTGGCGCTGTACGGGGCGATGTCGTCAATCTTGACGCAGCCCGCGCGGCCGTTGGCGACGGTGACGTTCCAGTGGGTGAAGCGGGCGCCGTAGAGCGGCCCCGCGCTGGCGTCGCCGCCGTGCTGGCCGTCGTTGAAGACGGTGATCTCGGTGCGGAGGTTGGCGAACGGCAGCCCGCGGTGGGTGTCGAACGTCCCCATGTCCATCCGCCCGCGCGACCAGACGTTGTAGCTGGACAGGCCCTCCACGTTGATGCCGTGCAGCTGGGTGCCCGCCGGGGCGGGGATGACGGTGCGCTGGTCGATGGCGAAGTCCTCGATCAGGTTGTCGTGGGAGCCCTCGCGGCAGCAGTACGGGTGGTGGCTGCCGCGCCCGGAGACGCGGGTGCGGCGGAGCGTTGAGCCCTTCGCGGCGACGAGCAGGAAGCCGTTGTCGACGTTGACGGCGTGCACGTCGTCCGCCCAGCAGTCCCAAGCGCACTGCAGGACCAGGCCGTTGTAGCCCGTGTCGAGCAGATGCTGGGCCTGCGGGGTCTCCACCATCTCGATGGTGAGGCCCTCGACACCGGAGTTGACCACGGGGTCGATGAGCGTCGTCAGCTTCGGGGCCCAGCCCAGGCGCGTGTCGAGCGGCAGCGGCCGGTCGAGGGTGACGCGGTGGCCGCGGATGCCGGTGACGCGGGCCGGCCACTCGTAGGGGACGTACGAGAGCACCTTGGTCTTGTCGGACCAGTCGTAGCTGGCGGCGCCGTCCACGTCGCCCGCCATGTGGTCCAGCAGGGTGTGCGCGGCGTCGTCCGCGAGCTGGAGCAGGACGCGGTCGCCGCGCCGGAGGCGGGACGGGTCGTCGACGGTGACGGTGAAGTCGCCCTGCTTCGCGACGGCCGTGATGGTGGCGAGGGTCTGCCATGCGTCGCGCTTGTTGCCGGTCCAGCCCTCGAACGGCCAGGCCTTGGCCTTGATCGCGTCGGTGAGGGTGCGGTAGCGCTCGCGCGGGCAGACCCAGACCAGGCCGCCGGCCCAGGACCAGGACGACTTGTTGCCGCCGTAGCGGCTGCCGTAGGCGCCGATGATCTCGGTGAGCGAGCGCGTCGCGAAGAGCTTGGTGGTGCCGCTGCCTTCGCCGCGCAGGGTGACGTTGCTCCAGCCGAGCTGGATGACGTCGTCGATCCGGTAGGTGCCGCGCGGCAGCAGGACCGTGCCGCCGCCGCGCTCGCCGACGTCGGCGATGGCCCGGTTGATGGCGGGCGCGGCGTCGGCGGAGCCGTCCGGCCTGGCGCCGTAGTGCAGGACGTTGGCGCGGACGGGGCGGCGGGGGAAGTTCCGCTCGCCGCCGTTGTAGCCCGCGCGGGCGACGTTCGGGATCTGCGGGTGGGTGTAGGGCGCGGCCTTGAACTCCGCCCAGAGGGGGGACGGCACGCCGGTCGACGGCGGTGCGGCTGGTGCGTTCGGTGCGGCCGCGAAGGCGGTGCGGCCGCCGAGCGCGGTGGCGGCGACCGCCGCCGTGCTGACCTGAATGGCTCCCGTGAGCAGTCTCCTGCGACTGATCGTCATGACCCCGCCTTTCACGTATCTGAACGCTATTCAGATGTGCGACGGCATGAGGGTGCCATGTCCCTGCGGGCGACGGGAAGGGGTCGGACCGTATTAGGTGGTGGAGCTGCAGCTCGTGCGCCGCCGTGCGGTCAGTCGTCCGTCGCCGGCGGTTTGTCCGCGCCGGTCAGATGTGTGAACGCGTCCAGGTTGCGCGTCGACTCACCGCGCGACACGCGCCAGGCGTACTCCTTGCGGATCGAGGCCGCGAATCCGAGTTCGAGGAGCGTGTTGAACGAGCCGTCCGCATTCTCCAGGACCGCGCCGAGCAGCCGGTCGACCTCGTCGGCGGTCACGGCGGCGAGCGGGATCCGGCCGGTGAGATAGACGTCGCCGAGCCGGTCGATCGCGTAACTCACCCCGTACAGCCGCAGGTTGCGCTCCAGCAGCCAGCGGTAGACCGCTTCCTGGTTCTCGTCGGGGTGCCGGACGACGAACGCGTTGAGGGAGAGCGTGTGCTTGCCGACGATCAGCGAGCAGGTGGTGGACAGCTTGCGGGTGCCGGGGATCTTGGCGACGAAGGTGCCGGGCTGCGGGCTCTCCCACTCCAGCCCGGCCTCCTTGAGCGCCTGCTCGACGGTGTCGCGGGCGGCCTGCTCGGCCTGTCCCGCTCGTGCTGTCTGCCGCTGCTCAGCCATGAGCCGATCGTAGGTGACGGCGGTGTTCCTGCATCGCGTCGGTGTAGACGTCGGCGGTCGACGCCGCCGCCCTCCCCCAGCCGAACGCCTGGGCGTGCCGGGCGGCGGCCTCCCCCAGCTGTTCGCCGAGGTGCGGCTGGTCGATGAAGCGGCGCAGCGCCCGCGCGTAGTCGGCCGGGTCGTGGCCGGGCACCAGGAAGCCGGTCTCGCCGTCCCTGACCGCCACCGACAGCCCGCCGACGGCCGCGGCGATCACCGGGGTGCCGCAGGCCTGCGCCTCGATCGCGACCAGGCCGAAGGACTCGCTGTACGAGGGCATCACCAGCACCGTCGCGGCCCGGTACCAGTCCGCGAGCCGCTGCTGGTCGACCGGCGGCTGGAACCGTACGACGTCGCTCACGCCGAGCCGCGCGGCCAGCTTGTGCAGCCGCTCCGGCTTGCTGAGGCCGCTGCCGCTGGGGCCGCCGACCACCGGGACGACCAGCCGCTCGCGCAGCGAAGGGTCCTCGTCCAGGAGCACCGCGATGGCGCGGAGCAGCACGTCAGGGGCCTTGAGCGGCTGGATACGGCCCGCGAACAGCGGGATCACGGCGTCCTGCGGCAGACCGAGGCGGTCCCGGGCGGCGGCGCGCCCGTCGGCAGGCCGGAACCGGTCCAGGTTCACCCCCGGATGGACGACGGCCACCTTGGTCGGCTGCGCGCCGTAGTGGCGGACCAGCTCGTCCGCCTCTTCGTCGGTGTTCGCGATCAGCCGGTCGGCGGCCTCCACGATCTGGGTCTCGCCGATCACGCGGGCGGCCGGCTCGGGGGTGTCGCCCTCGGCGAGCGCGGCGTTCTTGACCTTCGCCATGGTGTGCATGGCGTGCACGAGGGGGACGCCCCAGCGCTCGGCCGCGAGCCACCCGACATGGCCGGACAGCCAGTAGTGCGAGTGCACGAGGTCGTAATGGCCGGGGCGGTGGCCGGCCTCGGCCTGCATCACACCGTGGGTGAAGGCGCAGAGCTGGGCGGGCAGCTCCTCCTTGGCCAGTCCCTCGTAGGGGCCGGCGTCGATGTGCCGGACGAGGACGCCGGGGGCGAGCTCCACCGTGGGCGGGAGCGCGCCGGTCGTGGCGCGGGTGAAGATCTCGACCTCGATGTTGATCTCGGCGAGGCGCTTCGCGAGCTCCACGATGTAGACGTTCATCCCGCCGGCGTCGCCGGTGCCGGGCTGGTCGAGTGGCGAGGTGTGCACGCTGAGCATCGCCACTCGGCGTGGCGCGTTGCGGCCGTGGGCGGGCCAGCGCAGTCGGCGCGACTGCGCGTGACCACGCGATTGCGCGTAGCCGCGCAGGGCACCGAGCCGTGCCATGTGCTGGGTCACGCCGCTCTCCATTCGGCCGGACGGGTCCGTTCAACCGTGGAACGCCGGAACGGACCGTTCCCATTTCCGCTTTGCCGAACTTTTTCGTGGGGTGCGGGGGCCGGGCCCGATGCACGCGCGCCTGCGCCCATGGTGCCAGCACCTAAAGTCGGACCATGGCGAGACCCGTCGGCACCATCACCCGTGGCACCACCAATCCGAACCGGCTGCGCCGGATGGACCGGTGGATCGCGTTCGCGCTCGGGGCCGAGCTGCGGCGGGCGGCCGATCCGGTGGCGGTGGACCTCGGGTACGGGGCGGCGCCGTGGACGGCGGTCGAGCTGCTGGGGCGGCTGCGTACCGTCCGGCCCGATGCCGAAGTGGTCGGGCTGGAGATCGACCCGGCCCGGGTCGCCGCGGCGGAACCGTACCGGCGGGACGGGCTGACGTTCGCGCACGGCGGCTTCGAGGTGACGCTGCCCGGAGGCACCGCCCGGGGCGGGCCTGGGGGAAGTCGACGGCCGGTGCTGATCCGGGCGGCGAACGTGCTGCGGCAGTACGACGAGACCGAGGTGCCGGCCGTCTGGGACCGGTTGCGGGCCCGGCTGGCGCCCGGCGGGCTGCTCATGGAGGGCACCTGCGACGAGATCGGCCGCCGGCATGTGTGGGTGGCGATCGGGCCCGAGGGGCCGCGCACGGTGACGTTCGCGACCCGGCTGGGCTCGCTGGACCGGCCGTCCGATCTGGCGGAGCGGCTGCCGAAGGCGCTGATCCACCGGAACGTCCCGGGCGAGCCGGTGCACGCGTTCCTGACGGAGTTCGACCGGGCGTGGGCGACGGCGGCGCCGTTCGCGTCCCTCGGCGCGCGACAGCGCTGGATCCGCAGTGTGCGCCTCCTGGCGGAGAGCGGCTGGCCCGTCACGGACCGCGCGGACCGCTGGCGGCAGGGCGAGGTCACGGTGAGGTGGGAGGCGCTGGCGCCGCGCGGAGCGCAGGCCTGACCCGCCCTGGCACCGCGCGGAGCGCAGGTCCGACCCGCCCTGGCACCGCGGGGATCTGACACACCCTGGCGCCGCGCGGAGCGCAGGTCCGACACGCCCTGGCGCGGCACCGGGCGTGGTTCCGGCCCGCACGACCTCGCCGCCAATTCCCTTCTGCCTCTGTCGCATTGCGGCACCCCGTGGCACCATCCCCACCCATGTGCCAATCCTGACGACCCGTCAGATACGAGGTGGTGACGATGGCGGCGAAACCATCGCGCAGCGCGACCGTCCTGTGTACGGCCCTGCTCTGCGCGGCAGCGACGCTGGCGGTGCCCGGGGCGGCGCACGCCGACCGGCCCAGGACGCTCGCCCAGGTTCAGGCCGAGGTGAACACCCTCTACCGCCAGGCGGAAGCCGCCACCGAGTCGTTCAACGCGGCCGAGGAGAAGGTGCTCGCGCAGCAGCAGAACCTGGTCTCCCTCGCCATCTCGCTGGACAGCGCCCAGACGCGGCTCGGCACGCTGAACGACCAGGTGGGGGCGATGGCGCGGGCGCAGTACCGCGGCGGTGGGATGCCGGACGAGATACAGCTCGCGCTGTCCTCCGACCCCGACACGTTCCTGGACGACGCGAGCCTGGCGGAACGCGGGGCGCGGGCCGCGAACACCACCATCAGCGACCTCAAGTCCACCAAGGCGGCGCTGGACGGCTACGCGCACGCGGCCACCGCCGAATGGGAGGCCCTGGTCGAGACCCGGAAGAAGTCCGCGGCCGCCAAGGCCCGGGTCGAGTCGCGGCTCGCGCAGGCGAAGGCGCTGCTGGCCTCGTTGAAGGAGCAGGAGCGTCTGCGGCTGCAGCGGCTGGAGGACGAGACCGCGTACCAGGCGCAGTTGACGTGGACGCGGAGCGACGAGGCGAAGAAGCTGGCACAACTGCCCAAGGCGGCGGGCGACGCGAGCGTGCAGGGCCGGCGGGCGGTGGCGTTCGCGGCGGCGCAGATCGGCAGGCCGTACGAGTGGGGCGCGGACGGGCCGTCCTCGTACGACTGCTCCGGGCTGACCCAGCAGGCGTGGGCGGCGGCGGGCCGGAACATTCCTCGGACGTCACAGGAGCAGTGGCGGCTGCTGCCGCACGTGCCGGTCGACCGGATGCGTCCCGGGGACCTGATCATCTACTTCGACGACGCCAGCCACGTCGGGATGTACGTCGGGGACGGCGCGATCGTGCACGCCCCGCGGCCCGGCAGGAACATCACCATGGCGGGGGCGGGCTCCATGCGGATCCTCGGCGTGGTCCGTCCCGGGTGACCGTCCCGGGTGACCGTCCCGGGTGACCGTCCCGGGTGACCGTCCCGGGTGACCGATGTTGCACATGTTGTGAATGAAGTACGGAGGCCGGGTGACGTTTGTCATGCCCGGATCGTCGTATCGGAGCTGAAATCCCCTCCTGACCGCTGCATATGACACAGGCGGTTTACCTCGTGGCCTCCCGCCACACCGCGCGCTGCCGCTATGGTCGCCTGTCAATGACCCTCGGGGGAGGGAAGGATCAGTCCGATGACCGCAACAGAGGTACCGCGCGCCGGTGAGGCGGACGGCTTCGCCGTGCTGCCCGTGCCCCGGCAGCGCCAGGACGCCTCCGTACCGGCGCTGACGCTGCTGGTCATCGGTGACGATCCGGCGGGCACCTTCACCGCGCCCGAGCTGCTCGACGGCGCCGGGACCCGGGTGCGCATCCGCCGGGCCCGCAATCTCACCGAGGCCGAGCGGCTGCTCACCGACGACGTGCACTGCGTGCTGCTGGTCCTCGACGGCGACGGGCTGGAGAGCCTGCGCCGGCTGCTGCGCCTCGCGCCCAGCACGGCCGTCCTCGTGCTGACCGGCGATGGTGCGGGTGAGGTGGGCGAGCCAGGTGAGGCGGTACGGATCGGCGCGCAGGACCATCTCTCGCGCGACGAGCTCGACGGCTCCCATCTGACCCGGGCGATCCGCTACGCCGTCGAGCGCAAGCGCGCCGACCTCGCGCAGCGCCAGCTCACCGAGACCCGGCTGCTCGCCCAGGAGAACTCCCGGCTGGAACGCGGACTGCTCCCCACCCCCCTGCTGGACGGCGCGGATCTGCGGTTCGCGGCCAGGTACCGGCCGGGGCGCAGCCGCGCACTGCTCGGCGGCGACTTCTACGACACGGTGCGCACCTCGGACGGCACGGTGCACGCGATGATCGGCGATGTCTGCGGGCACGGCCCGGACGCGGCCGCGCTCGGTGTCGAACTGCGGATCGCCTGGCGGGCGTTGACGTTCGCCGGGCTCAGTGGCGACCTGCTGCTGAGCACCCTGCAGAAGGTGCTGGAGAACGAGCGCGCCGACGACGAGATCTTCGCGACGCTCTGCACGCTGGACATCGCGCCGGACGGCGGGCGCGCCGATCTGTATCTGGCCGGCCACCCGGCCCCGCTGCTGACTGGCGCCGACGGAGTGCCGCGGCTGCTGCCGTACGAGGCGGGCGGCCCGGCGCTCGGGCTGCTGCCGCAGGCCGCGTGGAGCCGGATCGAGGTCGAACTGGGCACGTCCTGGAGCCTGATGCTCTACACCGACGGGCTGATCGAGGGCCGGATCGGCCAGGGCACCCAGCGGCTCGGCCAGGACGGGATGGTCGGGATGATCACCCGCCAGCTGGCCGGCGGGCTGCGCGGTGAGGACCTGCTGGACGCGGCCGTCACCGAGGCACGCGAGCTGAACGGCGGGGAGCTGACGGACGATGTGGCCGTCGTGCTGCTCGACCGCGTCGCCCCGGCCCGGATCCTCGGCCTGCCGGCCCAGATCCAGCGGTCCAGCGGCTGAACATGGTCCCCGCGGCCTTCAGCGGCTGAACGGTCCGTACGGGCCGTCGCTGCTGCTGCCGCCACCGCGCCGGCCGCCCCGGCCGCCGCCGGAGACCTGCTTCAGGGCCGGGCGGACGTCGACCATGTAGACGATCACCGCGATCAGGCCGATGACCGGCAGGAACGAGAAGATCGAGAAGAACTTCATCACCACGGCGGCGAGCCCGAGAACGATCAGCCAGAACGGCTTGGTCTTCTTGTCGGCCGCGCGGTAGGCGTCCTCGCGGCGGACCGCGGAGTCGATGAACGCGAAGAGCGCGAAGAGGAACAGCGCCCATGACAACAGGGCCAGAACCCCGAAGAACCCCGTGATCAGCACGCCGTCCACCGCCTTGTCCGTATGGCCGAGCTCGTCCTTACGCCCGGGAAACCGTCGCCGCCACCGTACCGGTACTGCAGGGACAACGGGCCGGGCACGCGCTGCGTGCCCGGCCCGTCCTGCTGTGCGGCGTCCCCTACTCGGCCGGCTTGGCCGCCGGCTTCTTGGCGGGGGCCTTCTTCGCGACGGGCTTCTTCGCCGGGGCGGGCACCGAGGCGGCCGCCTCGGTGGCGGCGGGCTGGGCGGCCGGCCGCGGGTCGGGCTCGACCGCTACGGCGATCTCCTCGATCTCGTCGGCCACCTCGCCGCGCCAGGTCGCCACGGCGCCCTTGCCGCGCTCGGCCAGCGTGCCGTAGGTCTCCTGGACCTTCACGGCCGCCTCAGCGGCCCGGCCGACGCCCTGGAGCGCGAAGTCCTGGACGGACTCGCCGATCTTCTTCAGGTCCAGCTCGACGGAGCCGAAGGCCTCGGTCACCTTCGTCTGGGCGTCCTTGGCCTGCGCGGTGACGCGGTCCTGGATCACCTTCGCGTCGGCGTTACGGATCTTCTCGAACCGCTCAGGGGCCTCGGCGCGGATCTTCTCGATCAGCGCGGGCACCCGCTGCAGCTTCTCGGCGGCGAGGTCGGCGGTGCCGGCCACCGCGTAGAGCGGAGTCGGGTCCTTGAGCGTCTTCACAATGTCATCGGTGATCGCCATGAGGGTCCTCCCGGACGGGGTTGTCGGCGCGTGGTCATGCGTACGGTCTGCTGGGCGCGCTGCCATACGCGCCGGTCAAGCGGTCTTCGGCTGCACCGGGTCCGCCGGCGACGGGGCCGCCGGCATCGAGCCCGCCAGCACCGGTTCCGCGGGCACCGGCTCCTCCACCACGGCGTTCTCCTTGCGGAACGACTCGTAGATCTGGATCAGCACCTGCTTCTGCCGCTCGTTGATCGTCGGATCGGCCAGGATCGCCGCGTGGACCTCCAGCTCGTCCCGGTCGCGCTCCTCGAGCATTCCGGCCTGGACGTACAGAGTCTCCGCGGAGATCCGCAGCGCCTTCGCGAGCTGCTGCAGGATCTCGGCGCTGGGCTTGCGCAGCCCGCGCTCGATCTGGCTCAGGTAGGGGTTCGAGACCCCGGCGGCGTCCGCGAGCTGCCGCAGCGACAGCTGCGCATTGCGCCGCTGCTCCCGCAGGTACTCGCCGACGTTGCCGACGTTCAGTGAAGCCATGTCCCGATGCTGCACCATCGTTGCTAACTATTGCAAGCACATCGCTTGCAAAAGGCTCGATTGCCCTGTGTGAGAGCCGTCACGGCCTAACGCCTCACCCCTTCGGAGCGGTTCCGGACCTGCGGTGTTCGCACTCCGCCACCCGCTGTTCCAGCAGGGTGCGCTCGCGGGCGTTGCGGGTGAGGGCGGCGGCGCGGGTGAACTCCTGACCTGCCTCCTCGTAGCGGCCGAGCCGGGCGAGGAGATCGCCGCGGACGGTCGGCAGCAGGTGGTAGCCGGCCAGGGACGGCTCGGAGGTCAGCGTGTCGACGAGCTCCAGCCCGGTGGCCGGTCCGTACGCCATGGCGAGGGCGACCGCGCGGTTCAGCTCCACGACGGGTGACGGAGCGCGCGCGGCGAGCTGTTCGTAGAGCCCGGCGATCGACTGCCAGTCGGTCTCCTCCGGGGTGCGGGCGCGGGCGTGGCTGGCGGCGATCGCGCCCTGCAGCGCGTACGGGCCCGGCGGCCCGCCGAGCACGGCGGCCCGCTCCAGCGCGGCGAACCCGCGGCGGATGAGCAGCAGGTCCCAGCGCGAACGGTCCTGGTCGAGCAGCAGGACCGGCTCGCCCTCCGGTCCCGTTCTGGCCGCCGACCGGGACGTCTGGATCTCCATGAGCGCGACGAGGCCGTGCACCTCGGGCTCCTTCGGCATGAGCGCGGCCAGCACGCGGCCCAGCCGCAGCGCCTCCGCGCAGAGCGCGGGACGCATCAGGTCGTCGCCTGCGGTCGCCGCGTACCCCTCGTTGAACACCAGGTAGATGACCTCGAGGACGGACGCCAGCCGGTCGCCCAGCTCCGGCCCGGCCGGCACCTCGTAGGGCACGCGGGCCTCGGCGAGCGTCTTCTTGGCCCGCACGATCCGCTGGGCGACCGTCGGCTCCGGGACGAGGAACGCGCGCGCGATCTCCTCGGTCCTCAGCCCGCCCAGCAGCCGCAGCGTGAGGGCGACGCGCGCCTCGGTGGAGAGCACCGGATGGCAGGCGGTGAAGACCAGCCGCAGCAGATCGTCCTCGATGTCCCCGTCGACGACGGCCTCGACGTCGGCCGGCGCACCGTGCCCCGCGGTCGCCATCTCGTGCCCGAGCACGTCGATCTTGCGGGCGAGCCGTTCCTTACGGCGCAGGAGGTCGATCGCGCGGTGCTTCGCGATGGCCATGAGCCAGGCGCCCGGATTGTCCGGGACGCCCGACCCGGGCCACTGCTCCAGCGCCGCGACGAGGGCGTCCTGCGCCAGCTCCTCGGCGAGGCCGATGTCGCGCACCAGCCGTACGAGACCGGCGATGAGCCGCGCCGACTCGATCCTCCATACCGCCTCGATCGCACGGTGGGCGTCGGGGCGGGCGCTGGGGCGGGCGCTGGGTTCCGTCATGGCGACCCATCAGAGCACCCTCGTCAGCGCGACGGCAACCTTCCCCGGGAGGAGTGCGGCGGGCCGCCGGAGGCGGTCAGTCGTTCGACCCCTCGATCTGCCGGATCTCCGACACGATCTCCCATTCGTCACCGTGGATCCGCAGGAAGCGCGAGGCCCATTCCAGCGCCTCCTCCTTGCTCTTCACCTCGATCATCGCGTACCCGCCGATGACTTCCTTCGCTTCGGTGAAGGGCCCGTCGATCACGGTCAGCTTGCCGCCGGAGAGCTGGATGCGGGTGCTTTCCGCGGTCGGCCGCAGACCGCCGGTGTCGAGGAGCACCCCGGCCTTCGTCATCTCCTCGATGAGCTTGCCCATGTCCTCCATCAGCTGCTCGCTGGGGACCATGTCGGTGTTCTCTTCGATCCTCAGCATCATCATGTAGCGCATCGCGATGGCTCCTTCTCGTACGTTTTCCGTCTTCCGAACCCTGCTCCTACTGATGCGTCGAACGGGAGACGCCAGGATCGACACGTCCGCGAAAGTTTTTTCCGGGTGGTGTCGGGAGGGGCCGGCGAACCCTCCCGACAGGCCGATACCTCAACGTTGGTTCATGTCGGGCGCTACTGTGGCGGCCATGACCCAACTCCCCTGGAACGCCAAGGAAGCAACTGTCGGTGAACTCTCCGACCGCAGCGGCGTCCCCCCGTCCGCGCTGCGCTTCTACGAGCGCGAGGGGCTCATCCGCAGCCGGCGCACCTCGGGGAACCAGCGCCGCTACAGCCGCGACACGCTGCGCCGGGTCGCGTTCATCCGGGTCTCGCAGCGGGTCGGCATCCCGCTGGCGCGGATCCGCGAGGTCCTCGGTCTGCTGCCGGAAGGGCGGACGCCGAACCGCGCGGACTGGGCGAACGTCTCGGAGTGCTGGCGCGACGACCTGAACAGCCGCATCGCCCAGCTGGAGCAGCTGCGGGACCACCTCACCGACTGCATCGGCTGCGGCTGTCTGTCGATCGACAAGTGCCAGCTGGCCAATCCGCACGACGCCCTCGGCGAGCAGGGGCCGGGACCGCGCCGGCTGCTCGGCGCCTGACACCTCCCCGCTGCCCGCGTGCAGATGCCGGTGCGTGGATGCGGACAGAACCTGACCGCATGGGCTCCTAGAGTCGAGACATCGAGACCGAACGAGAGGTGGCCGTCATGCCGACACTGGTGCGCACGGGAAAGACCGGCGAACAGGGCGAGCGGGATGCCCTGCTGGCCTTCCTGGAGGCACAGCGCGGCGCCCTGCGCCGGGCCGTCCTCGGCCTGACCGACGAGCAGGCCGCGTCCCGGCCGAGCGCGAGCGAGCTGTCGCTGAGCGGGTTGATCAAACACGCGCTGGGCTGCGAGGACAACTGGGTCCAGACCACGCTGATGGGGCGGCCGCCGGCCCGCAAGCGCGACGAGTCGAACTGGCACGAGGACTTCCAGCTGGTCGGCGACGAGACCGTGGCCGGGGTGCTGGAGGAGTACGAGGCCGTGGCGCGGCAGACCGAGCAGACCATCCTCGGCCTGCCGGACCTGGAGCGAAGCGTCCCGCTGCCGGAGGCGCCGTGGTTCCCGGCCGGCATGCGGGTCAACGCCCGCTGGGTGCTGCTGCACCTCATCGAGGAGGCGGCCCGGCACGCCGGACACGCGGACGTCATCCGCGAGTCGCTGGACGGGAAGACGTCGTACGTGCTGATCGCCGAGGAGAGCGGCAAGGCGTTCTGACGGCGGTCAGCACGTACGCGTCAATGCGTCGGGCGCGCCGGGCTCAGCGCGCGGCGGTCAGTTCCGCCGCGACCAGCTCCGCGACCTGGACGGCGTTGAGAGCCGCGCCCTTGCGGAGGTTGTCGCTGGAGCAGAAGAGGGCGAGGCCGTTCTCCGCGGTCTCGTCCCGGCGGATCCGGCCGACGAAGGTCGGGTCCTGGCCGGCCGCCTGCAGCGGGGTGGGGATCTCGGAGCGCTCGACGCCGGGGGCGGCGGACAGCAGCTCGTAGGCGCGCTCGACGCTGATCGGCCGCTCGAAGCGCACGTTGACCTGCAGCGAGTGCCCGGTGAAGACCGGCACGCGCACACAGGTGCCCGAGACCTTCAGCTCCGGGATCTCCAGGATCTTGCGGCTCTCGTTACGGAGCTTCTGCTCCTCGTCGGTCTCGAAGCTGCCGTCGTCGACGATCGAGCCGGCCAGCGGCAGCACGTTGAACGCGATCGGGCGGGCGTAGACACCCGGCTCCGGCAACTCGACGTTCTCGCCGCCGAAGGCGAGCGCGGCGGCCTGGTCGGCGATCTTGCGGATCTGGCCGTCGAGCTCGGCGACACCGGCCACGCCGGAGCCGGAGACGGCCTGGTACGTGGTGGCGATCAGCGCGGTCAGGCCGGCCTCGTCGTGCAGCGGGCGCAGGACCGGCATGACGGCCATCGTCGTGCAGTTCGGGTTGGCGATGATGCCCTTGGGGCGGTCCGCGATCGCGTGCGGGTTGACCTCGGACACGACCAGCGGGACCTCGGGGTCCAGCCGCCAGGCGGAGGAGTTGTCGATGACGACCGCACCGGCCGCGGCGACCTTGGGCGCCAGCGCCCGGGAAGCAGCGCCGCCCGCCGAGAACAGGACGATGTCCAGCCCCGAGTAGTCGGCCGTGGCGGCGTCCTCGATGACGATCTCGCCGTCCTGCCATGGCAGTGTGCTCCCGGCCGAACGGGCCGAGGCGAACAGCCTCAGCTCCTTCACCGGGAAGGCGCGCTCGGCGAGCACCTTGCGCATGACTCCGCCCACCTGGCCGGTCGCTCCGACGATTCCGATCCTCATGACGCCTCTCCGATCAATGCGTGCGTACGGACCCGAGTATCCCCCGCCGCGTCCCATGCCCGGAGAGCCGTCTCAAGCGATGGGCCGCCGGCCGGCAGCAGCGGCAGCCGTACGCCGGGTCCTGGGATGCGGCCGTGGGCGTGCAGCACGGCCTTGATGACGGTGGGATTCGGCTCGGCGAACACCGCCGCCGCGAGGGCCGCCAGCCGGTGCCCCAGCGCCCGGTCGCCGGTCCTGAACAGCTCCACCCAGCGGTCGGTCAGCAGGTGCGCGGAGGCGAGCACGGCGCCGGCCGCGCCGAGGGCGAGCAGCGCGGGCGCGAAGACGTCGTCGCCCGCGAGGACGGCGAAGCCGGGCAGCTCGGCGCCGAGCAGCGCCACCGTGTCCTGGTCGATCCCGCCGACCGCGTGCTTCACCCCGACGACGCCGGGGACGGCGGCCAGCCGCAGCAGCGCCTCGATGCCGAGGGTCTGCCCGGTGCGGTACGGAATGTTGTAGATGATCAACGGCACCGGGCTGTCCGCCGCCAGCGCCTCGACGTGCGCGATCACCCCGGCCTCGGAGGGCCGGGTGAAATACGGCACAGGAACGAGTGCGGCCGCCGCCCCGGTACCCGCGAGCGCCCGCAGCTCCTCGCCGGAGCGCCGGGTGTCGTTCGATCCGGCGCCCACCGTCAGCCAGGCCCCGCGCTCGCGGCACACCCTGCCGACGATCGCGGTGACCGTGCCGCGCTCCTCCGCGTCGAGCGTCGCGGCCTCGGCGGTGGTGCCGAGCGCGACGAGTCCGGCCGCGCCCCCGTCGAGGGCGCTGTGCGCGAGACCTTCCAGCGCGGCGGCGGCCACCGTCCCGTCGGCGTCGAAGGGCGTGATCAAGGGCACGTGGATGCCGCCGAGCGGCCGGTCTAGGTCCATCCGTCGAGCGTGACGCACATCGACAGTCAAGGTCCAGTTAATAGTTCTCCGCATAACAGGTAAGCAACGCTGCACCGACGTGCGGCACCGACCCGGGCGGCCCCGATATCGGGTCGACGCCGCCGCCCCCGCCTGGCAACCTCGCCGCCATGGACGACGACACCTATGAGATCTCGACGGACCCCGCCCGGCTGGATGCCGCCCGCATCCACCACTGGCTCTCCACCGACGCCTACTGGGCGCTGGGCCGGAGCCGCGAGAAGCAGGACAGCGCGATCGCGAACTCACTCAACTTCGGCCTCTACGAAACCGCCTCCGGCACCCAGCTCGCCTACGCCCGTGTCGTCACCGACCACACCACCTTCGCCTGGCTCTGCGACGTCTACGTCGACCCCGCCACCCGCGGCAAAGGCCTCGGCGTAGCCCTGGTGACCGCCGTCCGCGACCACCTCGCCCCCTCAGGCCTCCGCCGCATCCTCCTCGCCACCGCCGACGCCCACGGCGTCTACGCCAAGCTCGGCTTCGAACCCCTCACCGACCCGTCCAAGTGGATGGCCCTCGGCCTGCAGTGACGGGCGCGGCGTGCCGGTCTGCGTGCCGGCACCAGCCCACCAGGGCGCGTGCCACCTCCGTGAGCGTCGGAACACCGGCGAGCCACAGCGGTTCCGCCGCGACCCGCAGCGCCTCGCGGACCAAGTACGCCCCCGCGCCGACCTGGCCCGATTCCGGATGCGGGCCCAGCGCACGGGCAACGCGCATCGTGTCCGCGAAGAGCGACTGCGCTCTCTCGTAGGCGATGTACGCGGGCAGGTCGTCGTCCAGTCCTCGCACCGCGTCCCGCCGCACCTGCTCCACGGACCGCCGCCACCGCTCGACGACCTCGGACTCTTGGTCCCGGGGATAACCCATCCGGACCAGATGGATGGCCAGGTCGTGCAGCGGATCGCCCCACATGGCGAGTTCCCAGTCGACGAGGCACAGCTCGCCATCCGCCCGGACGATCAGATTGTCCCGGTGTACATCGGCATGGAGCAATGCGAAGGGCCGCCGCTCCATCACGGAGAGCCGGTCGCGCAGCTCCCGCGAGGCGCTCTCCGGTACGCCCAGCGCCGTGAAGAGCGGACCGAACTCCGGCCAGTTCGCCGAGCGCACCTCCCGCTCGGCGAACTGCGCCCGCCCCCGGAGAAAGGCCCTGCAGTCACGGTCGTGCGCCCACTCCTCCGGAAGCGGCGGCAGAGCCGACGCCGGCACCCGGGTAAAGGCGGCCAGTTGCCCGACGATCTGGTCGAGATATCGCGACTCCAACGGCTTCCCCGGCGGGCATAGCTGGGAGAGCGCGGTTCCCTCGACGTACTCGTGGACGGAGAAGCCCTCCCGCCGCACGAAGCACCGCGGGGTGTCCGCGATCCCCCGCAGGCCCGCCAGCGCGTCCAGTACCGCGCCCTCGTCAGGCCAGACGCGCTCGACGACAGTGAGCGAGTCGGAGCGCGGAATACGCAGTTTGACCTTCGTGGCCGGTGGAATCTCCAGCAACTCCGCCAGGTGGAAGGGTATTTCGACCACATGGTTGAGATTGTGGTAGCCGGACATACAGATGCCCTGATCCGTCGCGAGCTGCCGCAGCTCGTCCCACTCACTGGCGGCGGACAACAACCTTTTCCGGCCGGGCGTCAAGCTGGACATGGCACCGCTCCCGCGCAATTGACAGCCACCCAACACCGCCACCCGTCCCGGGGGTTTCCGATGTACGCGGCCGATCGATATTTGGCAGGACCCTAGTCGTGGTTGCACGCGCCTGCATGGACACTCATGGGAAATATCCAAGGATCCAGTACGCCCGCTCCAGGCATATCTGAACCGGCACAGGTGCGTTGTTCATGGTCACCTCGACGAGACTGCTACCGGCCCCGATCCAGGCGAGCTCCTCCGCACACAGCGCAGATGGGCCCGTCGAAGTCGAACAGGACACATCTCGGCCCGGGTGAGGATCGAGCGCAGCCAGCTGATTCCGGGCTGACCGGCTCCAGCGAAATCACTCGAACAGTGTCAGTTCCTCCGCGATCGTTAACCAGATCGAGTCGAACCACGACCGAGACTCCTGGACGTACCGGGAGTCCCGTGAGCCGGGTTCGCCTTCGTCGTACTGGAATAAGAAGAGGACGGCATCGGTGCCCTTGACGTCGTAGATCTCGATGTCCTCGTCGTGGTAGCTCACCCTCCGGTTCAGGACTTTGTAGTAACCCCGCAACACCGTGGTGTTATTGATCACATAGAGCCTCTCCATCGGCGTGATCCGCACCGAGCGCAGAATGATCGACAGTTCGGGGACCATCCTGCGCTCCGCCAGGTCGACGAACGTGCTGCGTAGAGCGGTCGCGTGCGCGCTGGCCAGGCCCCGCAGTCTCCGCAGCGGCCGGGCGTCGGTCGGGTCCGCCACCGCTATCGGGACCGCCAGCCGTATGTCCGGGCTCGGCAGCAGCAGCCGGACCCGGATCGACTCGAGCGACAGCGTGCCCTCCTTGATCCGCGACACCGGCCCTGTCAGTGCTTCGTACAGGGTCTGCGTGGTGAGCGAGAAGACGTCGATGGACACATGCGGGGATTCGAAGGCGGCGGCAATATGAGCCCTGAGGAACGGCTCGTCGCTGTCGGGCTCGATGGTCGCCTCGCTCTCCACGGCTCCGGAGCGCCGGTCGAGCACCTCCGCCGCCCGGCCGCGCCGGCTCCCTAGGTATCCATCGTCACGGAGCTTGTGCAGCGCGCGCTGGATCGTCGGGCGCGAGACGCCGTGCAGGTCCGCGAGAGCGTCCTGGGTGGGGAGCCGGTCTCCCACTCCGTAGAGGCCGCGGCGGATCTCCTCTCTGAGAACGTCAGCGATGTGCAGATACGGAGGTCCCGTGCCGTTCGCCCCGTAGCTCCCATGTCCGGTGGGAGGTGGCGAATTCACAGGTCGGCATCGATGAGACATTTGAACGAATGAACGACATGGCGAGCCCCGGCCTCACGCAAGCGTCGGTCCTTCGCGTCGTCCCTCGCATAGCCGAGAAAGCCGACACCAGCCGCTCGGGCCGCAGCAAAGTCGCTCTCCGAATCACCGATCATCAGGCTGTTCGAGGCGGCACCGCCCGTACTTCGCAATCCCGCCAGCAGGCAGGCTGGATCCGGCTTCATGAGCGCGGGGTCCGAGAGTCGGCCATGGACGTGGGAGCCGAAGAACGGAGCCAAGCCCGCGCGCTCCAGGTAGGCATTCACAGCAGCTGCTGAGTTGTTGGTGGTAACGGCCACCTTCGTACCGCGCTTTACCAGCTGTTCGATCAGCTCGTACGCGTGATCCGTCGGTACGGCTGATCGGGCAGCATGGATCTCCTGCTCACCGAGAAGCCGCTCCAGCTCAGCAACCCGGTAGTGCTCGGGAGATCCTGCGAGGGAGACCGCTGTATCCCTTATGACCTGGATCGGATCATCTGGATCGATGAACAAGGGCGCCAGCCCCCAGCCGCTGAGCCGACGCAGGAGAACACGGGCGACCTCATGTGCCCGGTGATTGCCGAAGAGACTGGCGATGGGGCCGTCGAAGTCGAACAGCACGCACTCGGCGGCGGTAATGATCCCGCGCGGGATTCGGGCGTCGCACGGATGGTCCGGGGAAGAGGATCGGAAGGTCACTCTTAAAGCCTCAACGGCTCGGCAATGGTTGACCAGACGGAGTCGAACCAATCCTGCGACTGCCGGACATACTCGGCGCTGTACGGATCGGGTGTGTCCCCCGCGGAGGAGTAGTGAAAGAGCGTGGCTCCGAGCCCCAGGGTGTCATAGATCTCCATGTCCACACCCCGGTACGACACGGGGTGCTCGACGATCTTGTAATAACCGAACAGCGTCTCCGACCCGTTGATCAGATAGAGCTTGTGGAACGGGGTGACCGAGACGGTCCTGATCTCGATCGAAGCATCCACAACCAGGCCCAGGTCAGCCAGCCTGTGGAACGAGCTCTGCAGTCCACCTACCTGATTCTGCGCCAGTTGCCGTAGCCGCTCCAACGGACGGCCATCCTCCGGATCATTGACCAGACGCGGAACGGCCAGTCGCGCCGCGGGCTCCGGCACGAGCAGACGTATCGCGATCGACTCCGGTGCGATCTCGCCGGCCTGGATGCGCCGGAGGGGGCCTTGGATCGCGGAATTCAGCGTCTCCGCGGTAAGCGAGAAGGAGTCGACGGTGATGCGCGGCTCCTGAAACGCGGCATCGAGATGCTCGGCCAACTCGACCCCCGCAGGTCCAGGTCCCGGGCGCTGTCTCGGCCCCGTCCGGACCCCAGCGCCCTGCACATACGAACCCCGGCCGCGCTGGGAGTCTATGTAGTCGTCCTGGCGGAGATCGTCCAAGGCCCGCTGTACGGTCGCGCGGGACACCTTGAAGCGCCTGCTGAGTGCTTCCTGTGTCGGGATCTGATCGCCCGCGGCAAGTGCACCGCTGTCCATCTCCGCGCGCAGCTCAGCCGCGATGCGCCGGTACGGCGGCATCGACCCGTTGGTCTCCGAGCTCCCCGAACTCACGCAATGGAGGCTACAACCATCCTCCATCTCAGGTGAGTTGACTGAGCCGATCGAGCCAACTCATCAAATTGAGCCCAGTTGACAGACCTCTGCGCCGCAGTGCGGACGACAGTGGGAAACGGACGCCGGGGTTTCTCCGACATGTCGGCGAATGGACCAGGTCAGCACCCTCAAGACGGTCCAGACGCAGCGACGTGGACCAATGGTGAACGGCAGGTGCCGAACCTAAATTCGCAGCAGGTCGGGCAACCGGCCGTCTCCCTCACCGCCCCTGGGCGGCATGTCGAAGGGGTCCGCGATGTTCGCTCTCATCACCGCCATTGCCCAGCACCTCGCCCAGACCGAGTTCGGTACGGCCGGAGCGGTCGCGGTTCCACTGTTCCTCTTCGGCTGGAAGACCCGGAACACCGCCGCCATGCTGGCCGCGCTGGCCGTAGTCGCCATGTCGCTGAGCCAGCGATGACGCCTGCCGGTCGCGGCGCCCGGGCCCGGCGGTCAGAAGCCGTCCGGGGTCCAGGGGCGGCGGGGGGTGCGGAAGAGGGTGTCCGCGCGGGTTGCCGCACCGGGGCGTTCCTCGGTGACGCGGCCCAGGGCGGTCAGCCGCAGGACGGACTCGTCGCCCAGGTACAGCGTTCCCAGCTCCGCGATGTCGAGGGAGAGATCGGCGTCGTCACGGGTCGGGGTGCAGACGGCCTTGCCCTCGGCGTCCGTCTCCAGGCGGAAGCGGCCGCCCGCCAGGTCCGCGGCGTCGTGCAGGTCCAGGACGAGGGAACCGGCGCCGGTGTACGTGCGGGCCTCCAGGGCGCGCGGGGTGTCGAGGACCCGGAGCCACATGAAGTCGGCGTTCGTCTCGGTCCTGGCGGCGCGCGGGTCGCCGAGCAGCAGGGGCAGGATGTCATCGGGGGCGCGGTAGCCGGACTTCAGCTCGGTGACCCAGTCGACGGAGAGCAGGTAGCGCCACAGCGCGAGCTCGGCGGCCGGGGAGGCCGCGATCAGCTTGCCCGTCTCCAGCGTCACGCTGGGGAACTTGTTCGACCACCGGTGTTCCTTGATCGTGTACGTGGCCAGGCCGTCGACCCGGCCGGCGGCGTCCCGGTACACCGCGTAGAAGGGTTCCTTCCAGGGGTTGGACGGGAAGACCAGCTGCCCGGTGTCCAGGTCCCACCACCGGTCGGTGCGGTCGATCGCGCCGGGCGTCAGCCGCCGGACCCGCTCATGGAGTTCGGGGCCGATCTTGCGGACCTCGGCGGGCGTCATCAGATCGACCCGGCCCTCGGCGGGCCCCGCCCAGCGGCGGTCGAGACCGGACCGGGGGACGTCGACGTCCCACTCGTTGATCCACGTCGCGGGGCCGAAACCGTAGCGGCCGTAGATCGGGTACTCGGCGGCGATCAGGATCGCCACCGCCTCGCCGCGCTCCTTGGCGTCCGTCAGGTCGCGCGACATCATGCGGGTCGCCAGCCCGCGCCTGCGGTGCGTCGCGGTGACCGAGACGTTGGTGACGGCGCCGGCGGCGAGCAGCCCGCCGCCCGGCACGGTGAGCTCGCGCGGCATGCTGCGGAAGGTGGCCACGCAGCGGCCCTCGTCGAACACGCCCTGGGTCCGCTCCAGGTCGATCCCCGGCCTGCGGGCCGCGACCTCCTCCGGGGCGACGGTCGGCGGCATCAGGAACGCGTTGTTCAGTGCGCGGAGCCATTCCGGCAGATCGGACTCGGCGAGGGTGCGGAGGTCGGGGCTCATCTCTCGAACGTAGGCGGCCGCAGGGCGACGCGCATCCGGATTTTCGGCGGAGGAGGGGCGGTTGACGTGACCGGTCCACCGGGCGCGGCGGATTGCCCGCCGGCGCCCCGCCGGCCCTCAGAAGACCGCGCGCACCTCGCCGACCCGTTCCCCGCCGCCCAGCAGCGGCGAGTCGGCGATCCGGGCGAGTACCGGAGAGTCCACTCCCATCAGCTCCAACGTCCTTGCCAGCACCGGCCCGAGCGCCCGTCTGCCGCCGTCGTCGATCTTGAAGGCCAGCGCCCGGCCGTCCGGCAGCGCCACCGCCTGGACGGCCTCCGCGCCCACCTTGGCGAGCGCGCCCGGGACCTCCCGCATCAGCCAGGTGTCCGCCCGCCGGGTGCCCGCGACGTACTCGGGGTGGGCCCGCATCGCGTCGGCCACCTTCCGCTCCGGGGTGCCCTCGGGCGCGCCGACGCAGCGGGCGAAGGCGCGCGCCAGCCCGGTGAGGCTCAGCGCCGCGACCGGCGCCCCGCAGCCGTCGACGCCCACCCGCTCGACCGGTTCGCCGCTCAGGTCGGACAACACGTCCAGCACCAGGCGTTGCAGCGGATGGCCGGGGTCCGGATACGTCTCCAGGGGCCAGCCGTTGACCACGCAGGCGGTGAGCATCGCGGCGTGCTTGCCGGAACAGTTCATGAGAATCCGCTCGCGGCCGCCGCCGGCCCGCAGCCACTGCTCCGCCGCCTCGACGTCCACGGGCAGGTCCGGGGGGTTGCGCAGCGCCGACTCGGTCAGGCCCGCGCCCGCCAGGATCTTCCGGACGCCCTCCACATGGAACGGCTCCCCCGAGTGGCTGGCCGCGGCGAGCGCCAGCAGTTCGCCGTCCAGGGCGACACCGGCCCGCAGCATCGCCGCCGCCTGCATCGGCTTGTTGCACGACCGGGGAAAGACCGGCGACGTCACGTCTCCGAGCGTCGGCCCGACGCGGCCGTCCGCGTCCAGCACGACCAGCGAGCCGCGGTGCAGCCCCTCCACGAAGCCCGACCGGACGACCTCCGCCAGCACCGGATGCGGACGCTCCACCGTGCTCAAACCCGCGCCCCGGCCCGAGCTCCGGCCGGCGCCCCGGCCCGCGTCCCGCCTCGCGCCCCGGCTCGGGTCCCGGCCTGCCGCTGCGGGTGTCCGGTCATCATCGCCGT
The DNA here is from genome assembly GCF_023701715.1 of Streptomyces sp. RKAG337. NCBI lineage: Bacteria > Bacillati > Actinomycetota > Actinomycetes > Kitasatosporales > Streptomycetaceae > Streptomyces > Streptomyces sp. RKAG337. Next base: position 3,307,849 of record NZ_JAJOZA010000001.1, read on the forward strand.
CAGCCCTCGGCGAGCAGGTCGTCCACGCTTGCTTCCCCGTCACGGTATCTGCGGGTGATCTCCGCGCTGCAGCCGTCGACCGTCCGCTGGAGGGTCTGCCGGCGCCGGGAGACCTGCTGCTCATGGCGGACGAGGCGGCCCATCCCCTCGTGCAGGTCCTGGTCCGTGCGGGCGTCGAGGTCCGACAGTTCGACCTCGGCGAGCATCTCCTCGGCGAGCCGCCGCACCCGCTCGGTGAGCGGCGTGCCCAGCGTCACGTGCCGGGCGGAGGAGCGGTGCCGGGACGGCGCGTCGGTGAGGATCTCCGGCAGCCGGTCCAGCAGCGGAGCGTCCGGTGCCGTGCGGCGCCCCAGCTCCGCCCGCAGGATGTCGATCCGGCCGTGCAGCAGCCGGCGCAGATACGACAGATCCGCTTCCTCCTGCTGCGCGTCGCGTCGCAGGGTGCGCAGGGTGCCGAGGCCCAGCGCCCCCATCTCGGACTCCGGGACGTCCGCGGCGAGCGGGCTGCGCGGACCCGGGGGCCGTGGCCCCAGTGCGTCGGCCTTCAGCATGTGATGGCCCTTCTCGATGGGCGCGGTCGGTGCGATCGGTGCGGTGGTACCGGATGTCTCTCCAGCGCCGGGTGTGGTCATGCCTGTCGTCCCCTCGTCGCGGCCGGAGCCGCCCAGGTTCCGATGGTCCCACTGCCTGCGGACACCCCGCAGCGACTCTGCACCCGAACGGCCCCGACGGCGGGCGTGCTTGGCGTCCAACCGGGCGTACGACCTGCGGTCGCGTGCGCCCCCTCACCCGTGCGAGTGGTGTTGGCACATGCACGGGACAATGCCCGTATGCGAGCGGTTGCCCAACGGGTCAGTGAAGCGAGTGTCGTGGTCGGCGGAGAGACGGTCGGGTCGATCACCGGACCGGGATTGTGCGTTCTGGTGGGGGTGACGCACGAGGACACCCCGGAGAAGGCGGCGCAGCTGGCCCGCAAGTTGTGGAGCCTGCGCATCCTGCCGGACGAGAAGTCCTGCTCGGACATCGGCGGCCCGCTGCTCGTCATCAGCCAGTTCACGCTTTACGGTGACGCCCGTAAGGGGCGCCGCCCCACCTGGAACGCCGCCGCGCCGGGCGGGATCGCCGAGCCGCTCGTCGACGAGGTGGTGAAGCAGCTGCGCGCGCTGGGCGCAGACGTGGAAACGGGCCGGTTCGGCGCGGACATGAAGGTCTCGCTGACGAACGACGGCCCGTTCACCCTGGTCATCGACATCTGATCGACATCTGATGACGCGGCGATCACCGCGGCGGTCACCGCGGTGGACTACGGCGCGACGACGATCTCCTGCGACGCGACCGTCGTGTCGGCCAGCAGCGTCGCGTCCGCCGCCGTGTTGCGCTTCACCAGGGCCAGCGCGATCGGGCCCAGCTCCCAGTGCCGGGCGGAGGACGTGATGAAGCCGATCTGCCGGCTCTCCTCGCCCTCGGCGGCGATCCGGACCGGGGACCCGTGCGGCGGGAGCTTCACCTCGCTGCCGTCCAGGTGCAGGAAGACCAGGCGGCGCGGGGGCTTGCCCAGGTTGTGCACCCGGGCGACCGTCTCCTGTCCCCGGTAGCAGCCCTTCTGCAGGTGGACGGCGGTCTCCAGCCAGCCCAGCTCGTGCGGAATGGTGCGGTGGTCGGTCTCCAGGCCCAGCCGCGGCCGGTGCGCCTCGATCCGCAGCGCCTCCAGCGACAGCGACCCGATCGGCCGGCCCGCGCCGGCCGCGAAGGACTCCAGCTCGGCGCGCGGCACGAAGACGTCCCGGCCGTAGGACGTCTCGCGGACGGCCCAGCCCTCCGGGACGGCCGTGATGGCGCCCGCGGGCAGATAGACGATCGCGTACTGCTCCGACGCGTCGGCCGCCTCGACCTTGTAGAAGAACTTCATGCTCTCCAGATAGGCGAGCAGGGCGCCCTGTGTGCCGGGCTCCACGTGGATCCAGGTCGTCGTGCCGTCGTCCACGAGGTAGAGCGCGTGCTCGATGTGACCGTGCGCGGTGAGGACCAGCGCCTCGGTGGCGTGGTGGGCGGGAAGCTGCTCGACGTGCTGGGTGATCAGCAGGTGCAGCCAGGCGAGACGGTCCTCGCCACTGACGGTGAGGACGCCGCGGTGCGACAGGTCCACGAAGCCCGTCCCGTCGGCGAGCGCGCGCTGTTCGCGGAACAGGTCGCCGTAGTGTCCGGCGACACCCTCGTCCGGCCCCTCTGCGGGGACGGCACCGGGAAGCGACAGCAAGGGACTCTTCGACATGGCGGTCATGGCGATAAGCCTACGACCCGTCGGCGGAAGCCTTCGCGGTGCAGGCGGCGCAGCGGCCGAAGATCGCGAAGTGCTTCATGTCCGTCTCGAAGCCGAACGCCTCGCGCAGCCCCTCGGTGAGCGGTGCGGCGAGCGTCACCTCGGCCTCGGTGACGGAGCCGCAGTCCCGGCACACCAGGTGCATGTGGTGGTGCCGGTCCGCGAGGTGGTACGTCGGGGCGCCGTGTCCGAGATGGGCGTGACTGACCAGGCCCAGCTCCTCCAGCAGCTCCAGCGTCCGGTAGACGGTGGAGATGTTGATGCCGGAGGCGGTCCTGCGTACCTCGGTGAGCAGCTCGTCCGGAGTCGCGTGCTCCAGAGCGTCCACGGCCTCCAGGACAAGCTGCCGCTGCGGGGTCAGCCGGTAGCCGCGCTGCCGCAGATCGCTCTTCCAGTCGGTGGTCACCACAGCCCCCAGTGTAGGGCTGTGGATCCCGGCTGCCGCGAGGGCCGAAGCGGGGCTTCGGCGGGGGTCCCGCCTGGCGGGTCCTATCCGGCGGGTCCCACCTGCGGGTCCTACTTGAAGAAGGCGATCCCGTCGTCGGGGAGGTCCTTGAGGTCCTTCGCCCACTCACGCGGGTCCACGACCTTCTTCAGGTGCGCGGACATGTACGGGCGCAGCGTGACGGCCGGGGTGGCCTTCTCGCCGACCCACATCAGGTCGCTGTGGACGTAGCCGTAGAGCCGCTTGCCGCCGGAGTACTCCGGGGCCTCGGGCAGCCGGGCGACGGCGTCCGTGACGATGTCGATCTGCGGCTTCTGGTCGGCCAGCTCGCCGGTCCAGATCTCGATGACGCCCTCGTCACGGGTGATGGTGACATCGACCTTGCGGTCCTTGTCGATCCGCCAGAAGCCGCTCTCGTTCTCCAGCGGGCGCAGCTTCTTGCCCTCGGCGTCCAGCACCCAGGTGTGGGAGGTGTACTCGAGGAAGGAGCGGCCGTCGTGGCTGAACGTCACCTCCTGCCCGAAGTTGCACTTCTCGGCGCCGGGGAAGTCGTACACGCCCGCGCCCTCCCACCTGCCGAGGAGGAAGACGAGCGGGACGAGGTCCGGGTGAAGGTCGGACGGGATCTCGATCATGGTGTGGTGCCCTGTTCCGTTGTCCGTGCGGCCGAGGTCAGCGCTGGCCCTGGTACAGCTTCGCCACCGCGAAGACGGAGAACGCGGCGACGCCGAGGCAGACCAGGACGAGCAAGGCGTCGAAGATGTACTCAATACGCACGAGTGTGCTCCTCGGGCAGGCAAGCGGTAATGGACCGGGGACGAGTCTAGTCGGCGGCCACGGGGACGGCGCTGTGAGGTGCGTCCCCGTGGCCGTGGCGGGCCGGGACGGGCCCGGATGGCCGCTACGTGGGCCTCTTCGGCGGGCTCCGGCCGCTTCGGCCGCTTCGGCCGCTTCAGCCGCTTCGGCCGCTTCAGCCGAGGAGCTGGGCCTGGAGCGTGATCGTCTGCCGGAACGGCGCCACCGGCATCGTGTCCTTGTGGGACAGGACGACGACGCCGATCGTGTCACCCGCGGAGATGAACGCATACCGCACCTGGATCCCGTGCGGGCCCTGCCCTTCGAACGCGTACAGGATCGACGCGCCGGCCTCGCCGGCACCCAGCGCGGAGTCGAGGTCGCTCCGCACGTCGGGCACCTGTGCCAAGTGGGTGGTGTTGAAATCGATGCGGTAGCGATCGCTGTACGCCGCACTGGAGAACTGCAGCAGGTAGGTCTCGGCGCGTGTGCCGTCCGGCATGGTCCAGGCGCGGGCCGCGATGTGGCGCAGCCCCTCCTGGGTGAGGAACCCGCGCTGCGGGGCCTGGGTGTCCTTGCCGAACAACGTGAGGTATTTGTCGGTGGGCAGCCAGCCCTTCGCGCCGGGGAACGCCGGATCGGGCGTGGCGCCCTCCGGGGCGGGCAGCAGGAGCGATCGCAGATCCGCGTAGTGGCGACCGCCGCGGTTGAGCTGGTCCTCACCGACCGCCGGCTTGCCCGCGGGCAGCTTCGGCAGCGCGAGCGGCTGATAGGTCCAGCGGCCGTCGTCAGGCGTCTCCAGCCCTGGGATCCTGGTGCGCTCGGGCTGGGTGATCCCGTAGGCGACGCCGCCGCCGAGCGCGCCGAAGACCAGCACGGCCGACGTCCAGCGCAGCACCGCGCGGAGCACACGGCGCGGCTTCTTCGGTTCTACGGGCGGCACGGGGGCGGCCCAGGCGTCCGCCGGCGGCGGAGCCACCGGGAGGGGCGGCACGGGCGGCACCGGCGGAACGCCTTCGGCAGCGGGCTCAGGCTGCGGCTGCGGCTCGGGCTCCACGGCCTGGGGTTCGGCGTCCTGCGGTTCCGCGTTCTGCGGCTTCTCGTCCTGTGGCTTCTCGTCCTGCGACGCGATCGACTGGTCGGTCATGCCGACACCCCCGGGTCCTGGATGCGGTCGAGCTGCTGCTTGAGCAGGTCCGCCGCTTCGGTCTTGTGCAGCGGAACGGTGCCGGTCAGGGTCATCGTCACCATCAGGTCGCCCTCGGTGGCCTGGCAGGACATCGCGTCGAGCTTCTCGCCCGGCTCGGTCGGCGGCAGCACACAGCGCGCCTTGTCGTGACCCGCGATCTTCGGGCCGTTGCGGAACACCCCGAGCGCCTTGGTGAATTCGTTGAAGTACTCGTTGCGCTCGGCAGCCGCCTGCTTGTTCGTCACCTGGACGATCTGGATCTCGATGACGTAATCACCGCCGTCGGCGCTGTACGTCCGCATGCCGGCACCTTGCAGGTGGAGGTCGTCGATGGACTTCTCGACCGCGCTGCGGTTCTTCTTGGACAGCCTGCTGACGCTGGACTTCATCATCGTCACGGCCTGCTTGCCGTCCAGTTCGACGTCGTTGCCGAACTCTCCGACGTCCGGACCCGGTTGGTAGGTGTCCGGCAGCGGGAGCAGCAGCTTGCCGAGACGTCCGTAGTGGCTGCCGCCCGACTTCGCGCCGAACTCACCGGTCTTGGCCGGGGTGGGGGCCTTCCAGGGAGCGGCGGAGGTCTTGGCGTCCGGCGTGTCGTCGTGCCGGAGTACCGCGTAGCCGATACCGCCACCGGCGGCCACGGCGATGAGTGCCGCCGCGATACCGAGCGCCAGAGCGCGGCGCTTCCTGGGCGCCGGAGTGGCTTCGGTCTCGGGTGCGACCTCGGGTGACGCCTCGGGTGCGGTCTCGGGTGACACCTCAGGCGCGGTCTCGGGTGCGACCTCGGGTGACGCCTCGTCGTTCACAGTCGCTCCAACTGCCGCTTGGAAATGTCCATGATGGTCGCGGTGCTGATCGGGTCCCCCGAATAGATCCAGACGTCCATGAAGATGTCGCCGCGCCGGGCGAGCCCCCGCGCCTTGTACAGCGGCTCGTAGCCCTCCTTGGTCTCGGGCTCGGAGTAGACCCAGACCCGGCCGTCGAGGTCGCCGGGGATCGCCGTCCCCTCATTCTCAGCATGCTTGGCATCCGTCATGTAGCCCTGCTGGCCCTGCAGCATCTGGACGGCGAAGGTCGTCGTCTGGTCGCGGAACTGGACCAGATGGATATCGGTGGTGGTGTGGTTGTCGCTGTCCCAGCCCGTCACCACGGCACGCCGGAATCCGTTCGTGCTCAGCTCCTGGAACATGTGATCCGGATTGGTGTATCCATCCGCATAATCCGCGAGCAACAGCCATCCGTCGCCGGAGACCGGCACTGCCGGGTCCTTCGCGCCCTTCGGCCGCTCCAGGAGCAGCTTGCGCAGGTCGCCGTCGGTCTTCACCAGGTGGTCGTCGGCGACCGTGAGCGGGGCGGCCGGGGCCGCGGCGCCTGCCGGCTGGACGAGCTTGGGCTGGGCGAGCGGCGGGAGCGGGGTTTCCGGGCGGTCCTGCTGGATCTTGTAGCCGGTGCCGGCGCCCGCGAGGACGCCGAGGACGGCCGCGACCGCGATCAGCAGCGTGGTGCGGCCCCGGCGGCGCGGCTTGCGCTCCACCTCGGCCCGCGGCTCCTCCTCCGCCTGCGGCTCGACGGGGAGTTCCGCCTCGGTCGGCGGTTCCGGTGGGGGTTCCGGAGCGGGCTCGGGCGCAGGGGTGTCCTCGGACATGGTGATCTCCACGTGGGTGGTGCGAGAAAAAGGAGGAAGAGAAGGAAGGACGGGCTCAGCGGCCGGTCTTGAGGCGCTGGTACTCCGCGTCCAGCAGGTTCTGCAGCAGCTTCGGATCCGCGGCCTTGCCGCCCGTCACGGTGATGGTGATGTGCACATCGCCCTGGTACGAGATGGCCAGCAGCGAGTCCGTGCTCTCCTCGGAGCCGGACTTCAGGTGGTAGGCGCGGGCCGGATAGCCGCCGGTGAGGGGCAGCTTGTCGCCCTCGTAGTAGTGGGCTTCGTAGTACGTGGCGGCCGAAGCGGCGTCCGCGAAGCGGCTGAGCTTCACGGTGACCTCGGCGCCGCCGCCCGCGGTGAGATACGTGCGGTAGGCGCCGGACTTGAAGCCGTAGCGGTCCAGCGCGCTCTTCATGGCCGCTTCGTCCTCCGCACCGCTCGCGAGGTCGGCCGCGGAGAGCGGGCTGCCCGCCTCGTCGCCGTAGACCTCGGCGTCCTTCGGCGGCGTCAGCAGGAAGAAGCGCAGGTCACCGGTGTGCGTGCCCTGGCTGACCTGGCCCTTGACGGTGGACGTGGCGGCCGGGGCGGGCGTGGCCGAGGCGGACGACGCGGACGGATCGGCGCTCGGGGAGCCCGGCACCGAAACGGTCGGGGCCGGGGACGACGGGGCGGCCTCGTCGGCATGGCCGGGCGAGGAGCCGAGCGCCACCACGACTCCGGCGGTCACGCCGACCAGCGCGAGCATTCCGATCCCGGCGGACACCGCGATGACGGCGCCTCGACGGCGTACAGGTTCCACAGGAAGCCCCCCCGGGCACAAACACAGCACTCGCACGCGTGTCGCATTGTGAGTGGAACCGCATTATGTCCAGCCGACACGTCGGCGCCCCAATCCTTTTGCCGTGACATGGGACACAGGTGGGGCCAACGGGGCTGGTGGGAGAGCCGCTAGCCTGAGCTCATGGCGAAGAAGCTCGTGATCAAGGTGACAGCGGGCGCGGACGCGCCCGAGCGCTGCTCGCAGGCGTTCACGGTGGCTGCGGTCGCGGTGGCCAGCGGTGTGGAGGTCTCGCTGTGGCTCACCGGTGAGTCCGCGTGGTTCGCGCTGCCCGGCCGCGCCGCGGAGTTCGAACTCCCGCACGCCGCACCGCTGCCGGACCTGATCGACGGGATCCTCGCCGGTGGCGGCATCACGCTGTGCACGCAGTGCGCGGCCCGCCGGGACATCGCGGAGAAGGACGTCATCGAGGGCGTACGGATCGCGGGTGCTCAGGTCTTCGTGCAGGAGGTCATGGCCGACGGCGTGCAGGCCCTCGTCTACTAGGCCGGATCGTCCACCGGGCCGGACCGCCTACTGGGCCCTGTCGTCCAAGTCCCCGCCGTCCGGCCGCTTTCCTGCGGCCTTCGCCCGTGCCGCCTCCTCGTCCCGGATCCAGGAGTCGTCCGCCGGTTCGTCCTCCAGCCAGCTGTCGGCGGGGTCGTCCCAGAAGTCGCCGGGCTCGCGCCGGTTCCCCACGATGGCGGCGAACGGCGGGATCACCATCGCGACCACGCACATCGCGACGGCGGCCGGCACCGACCACAGGCGCACCACGGCCCACGCCAGGACGAACAGCAGGATGCAGCTGCCCATCATGGCGAAATACCAGTGGCGACGCCGGCGCGCGTACATACCTCCACGGTACGTCCGAGCAGCACGAACAGGCAGCACGAAGGGCCGCACCCAGAGCGTCCAACCCAGGGGTGCGGCCCTTCGGCCGTTCGATCCGTCAGTCCTTCAGCGCCTCAGCGGTTCAGCCAGTGCCTCAGCCAGTGCCTCAGCGGTTCAGACGGCGATGGCCACATCGGCTGCCGCGCCCTGCTGGGCCACGACCGTACGGTCCACCGTGGCGCCCGGGACGAGGGCGCGCAGCGTCCAGGTGCCGGGTGCGGCGAAGAAGCGGAACTGTCCGGTCGCCGAGGTCGGGACCTCCGCGGTGAACTCGCCGCCGCCGTCGAGCAGCCGGACGTAGCCGCTGATCGGCTCGCCGTCACGGGTTACCGAACCCTGAATGATCGTCTCGCTCGCCACGTCAACTCCTGCCAAGTCCGGGCCGCCGGCCTTTGCTCCACACATGTCTGATCCTTTGAGGGGTGGTCTGGAACGGGTCTGTAACCGGACTCAGGCGTTGGCGCCGAGCTCGATCGGGACGCCGACGAGGGAGCCGTACTCGGTCCACGAGCCGTCGTAGTTCTTGACGTTCGGCTGGTCGAGCAGCTCGTGCAGCACGAACCAGGTGAGCGCGGAGCGCTCACCGATGCGGCAGTACGCGATGGTGTCCTTCGCCAGGTCGACGTTCTCGTCCTGGTAGAGCTTGGTGAGCTCTTCGTCGGACTTGAACGTGCCGTCGTCGTTGGCGTTCTTCGACCACGGGATGTTGCGGGCGCTCGGGATGTGGCCCGGGCGCTGCGACTGCTCCTGCGGGAGGTGGGCCGGGGCGAGCAGCTTGCCCGAGAACTCGTCGGGCGAGCGGACGTCGACCAGGTTCAGCGTGTTGATCGCGGCGACGGCGTCGTCACGGTACGCGCGGATCGAGGTGTCCTGCTCCTTGGCCCGGTACGTGGTCGCGGCCCGCTCGGGGACCTCGACGACCAGGTCGCGGGAGTCGAGCTCCCACTTCTTGCGGCCGCCGTCGAGCAGCTTGACGCTGTCGTGGCCGTAGAGCTTGAAGTACCAGTACGCGTAGGAGGCGAACCAGTTGTTGTTGCCGCCGTAGAGGACCACGGTGTCGTCGTTGCCGATGCCCTTGGCCGACAGCAGGGCCTCGAAGCCGGCCTGGTCGACGAAGTCGCGGCGGACCGGGTCCTGCAGGTCGGACTTCCAGTCGATGCGCACGGCGTTACGGATGTGGTTCTTCTCGTAGGCCGAGGTGTCCTCGTCTACCTCGACGATTACCACCTTGGGGTCGTCGATGTGGCTCTGGACCCAATCGGCGTCCACGAGGACGTCACTGCGGCTCATTTTGTTCTCCTCCGGGGCAGTACGGATGCGCCAGAACGGGGCGCGACATTGCGCAGAATGTGAGAGAAACGCCGGGGAGGCAGGCGCACACGAACGGCCGTCGGGCCTGGTCCGGTACGTAGAAGGCTGCCGCCCCTATGGCATGCGACAGAGACTGGCGGCGACGCGGCACAGGTCGACTGCCCGCCGCTTCGTGAGATCCGCCTGTCGCTTCATGACCCCGATCGTAGGGAAACCTCCCCGAAAGTGTCACCAGCGTGTCATATACCGAGACAAGATTGTCCGGATACTGGGACGCATGACGGGTCGGACCTTACGCGGCAGGGCCGGGAGCCGTTCTGCCGCCGATTTCGACTGAGGCGCGGACGCCGCCGTCTCAGCTCGCGAGAACGACGTTCGTCCCGGACGCGGCCACCGATATGCCGCTCGGGGTCGTCACGACCGACTGCACCTTGATGCCGGTGGGGAGTCCCACCAGGCTCCGCGTGAAGTCGATCTTCTCGCGGATCAGCCTGTCGAGGCCGGGGATGGAGCCGACACCAGGGATCACATCGGCGTGCAGTCGCACCGTGTCGCCGTGCTCGACGCTGATCACGCTGGTGACGCTGCGCTTGACCGTCCCGAGCACCGGCACCCCGGAGACGCTGCCGGTCACCTTCACCCGGCCCTTGCCGTCCTTGCTCTCGCCCCCGTACGCCACCGTCACTCCGGGGGGCGCGGCGGCCGACAGGTCCGCGTAGGTGATGAACGCCGAGCCGTCCGCCGTGTCGGCGACCGCCCGCTGGTAGTTGCCGGAGAGGTTCACCCCGCGCAGGTCGGCGGTGAAGCTGTCGATCCGCAGCCGCTCGGCGCCGGTGCCCGCCTGGATGTCGTGCGCGGTGATCCTGACGTCGTCGAGCTTGTCCGAGGCGACCTGCGTCAGGAACGGGAAGCCCTTGATCGATATCTCGGGCTTCGAGCTCAGGCCCTGGGTCTGCTGGGCGCGCTCGGCGGCCTTGTCCTCGGCCACGGAGACGGCGATGCGGTCGGCCGCGACGAACAGCCCGCCGAGAACGACGAGGACGATCAGGAGTATCCGTGCGGCTCGCATTGCTCTCCCCCGGTTCAGGCTTGATCGATCGACCCTAACCCGCCTTCCCCCGGCGCCCGGGTGGACCGCTGTCGTTTGTCGTGAGGTTGTGACAGCGGCCCTCCCGGGCGCGGGGTCCGGATTCCGGTGGCGTTCCGTCAGCCGGTGAGGACCCGGCCCAGTACGTACACGACCGGGGCCGCGGCCGTCAGGGGGAGCGCGACGCCCGCGGTGAAGTGGACGAAGCGCGACGGGAAGTCGTAGCTGGCGACCCGCAGCCCGATGACGGCGCAGGCACCGGCGGCCAGGCCCAGCAGCGCGCCCTGGGTGCCGAGGTCGGTCAGCCGGCCGGTGACGATGCCGCTGCCCGCGGCGGCGAGCACGGCCACCACGACGGAGGCGGCGCCGGGCAGCGGCAGGGCGCGGGCGAGCGTCGCGACGGCGACCGCCACCGCGCCGACCACCACCGGATCGCTGCCGCCGGGTGTCCAGGCGACCGCGAGGAAACCGGTGGCCAGGACGGTCATCAGCGTCGACGCGGAGGTGGCCGTCAGCGACGACAGCCGCTCGTCCGTCGTCCCGCGGTGGCGCATCTGCAGCACGAGGACCAGCAGCAGCCAGGTCCCCAGCGTGCCGACGACCACGGCGGGCACGTTGTCGCCGTCCGTCGCGAGCAGCGCGATGTCCGCCGTGACGCCCGCGAGGAAGGCCAGCACGATGCCCTGCCGGGCCGGCCACATGCCGTTCAGCCGGAACCACCCGGCGGCGGTGACGCCCTGCAGGACCGCCACCACGAGCGCGAGCCCCGGACGGCCGACCACGGCCCCGCCCGCGATCAGCAGGGCGAGAACGGCGGTCAGCGCGGCCGGCTGCATCCCGGGCGCGATGATCGGCGAACCGGTGCGCTGTCCGGCGGCGGGCGCCGCGGCCCGGCCACGGGCGGCACGCCTGCCACCGGCACGCGGCTCGGCGGCCGCGGGATCCGGGACGGTCTGCGCCGGCTGGGACGGGAAGTCGTCGATGGCCGGCAGCACGGCGGTGTGGTCGCCCTCCCCCGCCGGGTCGTGGGACGGGTACTGCCCGTACTGGTCGTACTGCGCCTGGGGGGCGCCGTGCTGGTCGTGCTGCTGGTCGCCGTACGGCTGCTGCGCGGGAGCGTCGTAGCCGGGCGCCGCGTATCCGCCGCCGTACCGCTGACCCTGCGGCGGGCTCTGCCGGCCGTACTGATCGCCGGGGACCTGGTTCTGCCACACCGGCTCGGCGGGCGGCATCGGCCCGGGGTGCGCCTGCTGCTGCCCGGCCGCGTACGGGTCGTACGGCTCGTACGCGTTCGGATTCTGCTGATGGCCCTGCTGATGATTCTGCTGATGGTTCTGGTTCTGCTGCGGGTTCTGGTCCCAGTCGGAGGAGGTCATGTCACCCACCCGCGAACGGCGGAAGGACCTCGACGGTGCCGCCGTCGGCCAGGGCCACGCCCGCGTGGTCCCGCGTCCCGACGGGGTCGCCGTCGACCAGGAACGAGCACCGCAGCAGCACCCGCGCGAACTCCGGCTGCCGCGCGTGCCGTTCGCGCGCGGCGGCGAGCGCCTCGGCCAGCGTGGCGGCGCGGTACGGCTCCTCGGCCGTGCCGGCCGCTGCCTTGGCCGCGGCCCAGTAGCGGATCGTGCCGGCGCCTGGGGCGGGCGTCACCGGAATGTCGCTTGCCGCCATAGCGGCTCCTTGTCGTTGTCTTTGCGGTCGCACGGGTCCCTGCGGCCCCCGCGAGGTACAGCCGCCGTCCATGATGACACCCGCCCGGGGGCCGGGATGCGAGCCCCGGCGCGAGCCGGTCAGACCGTGCCGAGCCAGGCCCCGACACGGCGCAGCAGAGCGTCGTCGGCCGCGTTCTCCGCGTGGCCGAACCCCGGCTCGATCCACAGCTCGGCCGCGTCCCCGGCGGCGCCCGCCAGCGACCGGGGGTGGTCGAGCGGGAAGTACGCGTCCCGGTCGCCGTGCACGATCAGCAGCGGCGTCGGAGCGATCAGCGCCGCGGACTCGATCGGCGAGAGCGGCACCGGGTCCCACTCGCGCGGGTGGATCCGGGTCCCGAGTCCGAGGCGTGAGACGAGCCGGCCGGTGGGCCGGGTGACCACCCAGTGCAGGCGCCGCATCGGCGCCGTCCCGCGGTAGTACCAGCGGGCCGGTGCGCTCACCGAGACGACCGCGTCGGGCGCGCCGCCCAGCCGTCCGCCGGACGGCGCCGCCGCGGGCCGCGCCGCGTGCCGCAGCACGACGGAGCCGCCCATCGAGAAGCCGACGGTGACCACCCTTCGGTACCCGAGGCGGCGCGCCCACCCCACGGCCGCGTCGAGGTCGAGTACCTCCAGATCGCCGACGGTGGACCGGCCGCCGGAGCCGCCGTGTCCCCGGAAGGAGAAGGTGATCACGCCCGCGAACTCGGCGAACACCTCGGCCGCCCGGCGGATCGCGGGCCGCTCCAGAGCCCCCGTGAAGCCGTGCGCCACCACGATCGCGCAGCCTTCGTACGCCGGGTTCCCCGCGCCGGAAGTTCCGCCGTCCGACGGCCGGTGTTCGGCCTCGATTCGTACGCCGTCCTCCGTCAACAGAACCGCACGCCGACCACCCGAAGTGATCGATGAAACACACAAAGGCCCGTTCAGGGACTCACCGAGGCTCTCCATGTGGGCTATTCTCCTGGGGAAGAGGATCCGGGCAGCGTCGCCCCCGGGTCCTTTCGTGCTTTCTGAACCAGGTTTTCCGACCACATGTTGAGACACCGCTATCTGAAACACCGCTTCACCAGGTACGTCCTCGCAGGGACCGAGGAGGGTTCGCAAATGGGCAAGCAAAGTGTGCAGCAGCAGTACCGGACGACCGACGGGAGCAACACGTGAGCTCTCTCCTGCTCCTGACGAACGCGCTCCAGCCGTCCACCGAAGTACTTCCCGCGCTCGGACTGCTGCTCCACAGCGTCCGCGTGGCACCGGCCGAAGGACCGGCCCTGGTGGACACCCCCGGCGCCGACGTCATCCTGATCGACGGCCGCCGTGACCTGCCCCAGGTCCGCTCGCTGTGCCAGCTGCTCCGCTCCACCGGCCCCGGCTGTCCGCTGGTCCTGGTCGTCACCGAGGGCGGCCTCGCCGCCGTCACCGCCGACTGGGGCATCGACGACGTCCTGCTCGACACCGCGGGTCCCGCCGAGGTCGAGGCACGGCTGCGGCTCGCGATGGGCCGCCAGCAGATCGGCGTCGACGACAGCCCGATGGAGATCCGCAACGGCGACCTGTCGGTCGACGAGGCGACGTACAGCGCGAAGCTCAAGGGCCGGGTCCTGGATCTGACCTTCAAGGAGTTCGAGCTGATCAAATACCTCGCGCAGCACCCGGGCCGGGTCTTCACCCGCGCGCAGCTGCTGCAGGAGGTGTGGGGCTACGACTACTTCGGTGGCACCCGAACGGTCGATGTCCACGTACGGCGACTGCGCGCGAAGCTCGGCCCTGAGCACGAGTCCCTGATCGGTACCGTCCGGAACGTCGGCTACCGCTTCGTCACCCCGGAAAAGGTCGAGCGGGCCGCCGAGGAAGCCGCGAAGGCGCAGGCCCAGGCCCAGGCGCAAGCCGAGGCCCAGGCTCAGGCCCGAGCGCGTGCGAGCGCCGACCGATCCGCGTAACGGACGGGGTGGACCCGCGTAGACTGCGGCCCGTGGCAAAGGTGACGCGTGACGATGTGGCCAGGCTGGCGGGTACGTCCACCGCCGTCGTCAGCTATGTCATCAACAACGGACCCCGGCCGGTCGCCCCGGCCACCCGCGAGCGGGTGCAGGCGGCCATCGCGCAGCTCGGTTATCGCCCGGACCGTGTGGCCCAGGCGATGGCCAGCCGCCGTACGGACCTCATAGGCCTGATCGTCCCCGATGCCCGTCAGCCGTTCTTCGGCGAGATGGCGCACGCGGTCGAGCAGGCGGCGTCCGACCGCGGAAAAATGGTCCTCGTCGGCAACTCCGACTATCTGGACGACCGCGAGATCCACTACCTCCGCGCGTTCCTCGGCATGCGGGTCTCCGGGCTGATCCTGATCAGCCAGGGCCCGAGCGCGAACGCCGCCGCCGAGATAGAGGCGTGGGACGCCCGTATCGTCCTGCTGCACGAGCGGCCGGAGGCGATCGACGAGTACGCGGTCGTCACCGACGACATCGGCGGAGCGCAGCTCGCCACCCGCCACCTGCTGGAACACGGCCACGAGTACGTGGCGTGCCTCGGCGGCACCGAGAAGACCCCGGTCCTGGGCGACCCCGTCACCGACCACGTCGAAGGCTGGCGGCGGGCCATGCGGGAGTCCGGCCGTTCCATCGAGGGCCGGCTCTTCCAGGCCCCCTACAACCGCTACGACGCCTACCAGGTCGCCCTCGGCCTGCTCGCGGGCCCGGACCGGCCGCCCGCCATCTTCTGCGCCACCGACGACCAGGCGATCGGCGTGCTGCGCGCCGCGCGCGAGCTGCGGATCGACGTGCCGGGCGGGCTGGCCGTCGCCGGCTTCGACGACGTGAAGGAAGCGGCCCTCACCGACCCGCCGCTCACCACGGTGGCCTCGGACCGCGAGGCGATGGCCCGCGCCGCGGTGGACCTCGTCCTGGACGACTCGCTGCGCGTCAACGGCACCCGTCGCGACCGGCTGCGGCAGTTCCCGTCCCGGCTCGTCGTACGGGCCTCCTGCGGCTGCCAGTAGGGCCCCGCTAAAGGCCCGTGCCCCTTAGGGCCACTGACCTTTATATCGGGCATACCTACTTCTGTCGGGCTTCTCAGCGGACGCTCAGGAACCTCTCATGTTGCCGCCGCACAGTCAGTGACATGACCGATCACACGCAGCGCAGCAACAGCGACTACGACCCGAACGCGGCCTATCCGCAACCGCCGGCGTACGAGCCGGAGCAGCCCGTGACGACCCCGTCCGGGGTCACCGTGTGGCCCAGCGGACCGCACACCGCACACCAGGCACCCGGCGCGGGCAGCGGTGCCGGCGGGATGTACCCCCCGCCGCCGCCCGGCGCACAGCCCTCGCCCGGTCCCTCCCCCGTCCCGACCTCCCGGCGCAAGGTCCGCAAGCCGATCGCCCTGTTCGCCGCGGTGGCGATCGCTTCTGGCGTCGTCGGCGGCGGAACGGTGGCGCTGATCGGCAACACCACCTCGCACCCCACCGTCAGCACCGCGGCCGCCGCCGTCAACGCCAGCTCCAGCAAGACCGGCGTGGCCGGCGTCGCCTCCGCGGTCAGCCCGAGCATCGTCGAGATCGGCGCAACCTCGAACGCCGGCCGGTCCACCGGTGCCGGCGTGATCATCACCAGCGACGGCGAGATCATCACCAACAACCACGTCATCGCCGGCGCCACCAGCATCAAGGTCACCTACAGCGACGGGAAGACGGCCACCGCGAAGGTCGTCGGCACCGACGCCAAGAAGGACCTCGCCCTCATCAAGGTCGACAACGCCAGCGGCCTCACCGCCGCCAAGCTCGGCAACTCCGACGGCATCGCCGTCGGCGACCAGGTCGTGGCCATCGGTTCGCCCGAGGGCCTGACCGGCACCGTCACCAGCGGCATCGTCTCCGCGCTCAACCGCGACGTGACCGTCTCCACCGACGAGAGCCAGGGCCGGGGCCAGGGCCAGGGCGGCAGCGGCGGCTCCGACCAGTGGCCGTTCAGCTTCGGCGGCAACCAGTACAACGGCGACACCGGCAACTCCACGACCACCTACAAGGCCATCCAGACCGACGCGTCCCTCAACCCCGGCAACTCCGGCGGCGCGCTGATCAACATGAACGGCGAGATCATCGGCATCAACTCCGCGATGTACTCGGCCGCTTCGTCCGGCTCCTCGGGCAGCAGCGCCGGCAGCGTCGGCCTCGGCTTCTCCATCCCGATCAACACCGTGAAGGCCGACCTCGACTCACTGCGCAGCGGCGGCACCAACTGACCTGCGGTCCGCACCCGAGTTCCAACCCTGGGGAGGCAGTCCCATGACCACCAACGCCATCACCGTCAACGTCAACCGCGCCCGGCACGCCCTCGCCGCCGCCATCTCCTGGGGAGCGGGCGGCCCCGCCCCGGACGCCGCCGTCCGCACCGGCCCCACCGACCTCGACCTGCCGCTCGGAATGCCGATGACATCACCCGCCCCGCAGCCGCCCCGCGCCGCCGAAGTCGCCACCCCGGCACCCGTCCGACGCGGCTCCGCACGCCACCGCCCCGCCGCCGTGCGAGGCTGATAACCGTCCCCACCCCCCTTCACCACCACGAGGTCGCGACCCCCATGAGCCCCGGCGAGAACGGCGAGGCCCCCGCCCGCATCCTGATCGTCGACGACGAGCCCGCCGTCCGCGAGGCGCTGCAGCGCAGCCTCGCCTTCGAGGGCTACGACACCGCCATCGCCGCCGACGGCGTGGCGGCCCTCGACCAGGTCGACGGCTATCAGCCGGACGCGATCATCCTCGACGTCCTGATGCCCCGCATGGACGGCCTCACCACCGCCCGCCGGCTCCGCGCCACGGGTGTGACCGTGCCCATCCTGATGCTCACCGCCCGCGACACCGTCGGCGACCGCGTCACCGGCCTCGACGCGGGCGCCGACGACTACCTCGTCAAGCCCTTCGAACTCGACGAACTCCTCGCCCGGCTGCGCGCCCTGCTGCGCCGCAGCGCCTACGCGGCCGCGGCAGCGGCGGCCGACGAGGACAACGCCCTCACCTTCGCCGACCTCCGCATGGACACCTCCACCCGCGAGGTCACCCGCGCCGGCCGCCCCGTCGAACTCACCCGCACCGAATACACCCTGCTGGAAATGTTCCTCGCCCACCCCCGCCAGGTCCTGACCCGCGAGCAGATCCTCAAGTCCGTCTGGGGCTTCGACTTCGAGCCCTCCTCCAACTCCCTCGACGTCTACGTCATGTACCTCCGCCGCAAAACCGAGATCGACGGCCTCCCCCGCCTGGTCCACACCGTTCGAGGCGTCGGCTACGCGCTGCGGGCACCGGACGGAAAGTCATGAAGCGGTTGCCACTCCGTTCGCGGTTGGCGATCCTCACGGCCGCGGCGGTGGCGGTGGCGGTGGCGGCGGTGGCTCTGTCGTGCTGGCTGATCACACGACAGCAGCTCACGGAGCAGCTGGACAGGTCGCTGCGGCAGGCTGACGCGGTTCCTCAGATCTCGCGATCGATCAACCAGAACGGATGCCTGGCCACCCCGCCGGTGCAGGACGTCGGCCCGGGGCGATATCCGTTCATCAACACGAACAACACCTCCGCCCAAGTGGTCCAGCCCAACGGCAAATCGTGCTGGGTCGAGGGCACCGCCGCCTTCCCCGTGACGAAGGTCGACCAGACCATCGCCGCTGATCCCCTCAAGCCCGACGGCACTCCGCGTGCCGTCACCCACAACGTGACGACCGCGGACGGTACCGAGCTGCGGGTCTACACCATGGGCACCAACCTTGCTCTCGGCCGTCAGCCGCTCGCCCTGTCAGTGGCCCGCCCGTTGTCCGAGATCACCGACCCCCTGAACACCCTCGCGTGGGTGCTGCTCGCGGTCGCCGGTATCGGCGTCCTCGGGGCCGGCGCCGCCGGATTGCTGATCGCCCGCGCAGGGCTGAAGCCCGTCGACCGCCTCACCGAGACCGTGGAGCACATCGCGCGGACGGAAGACCTCAGCGTCCGGATCCCCGTCGAGGGGGAGGACGAGATCGCGCGGCTCTCCGAGTCGTTCAACGCGATGACGGCGGCGCTGGCCTCGTCCCGCGACCGGCAGCAGCAGTTGATCGCCGACGCGGGGCACGAGCTCCGCACCCCGCTCACCTCCCTCCGCACCAACATCGAACTGCTGGAACGCAGCGAGGCCACCGGGCGGCCCATCCCCCCGGCGGACCGCAAGGCGCTGCTGGCGAGCGTCAAGGCGCAGATGACGGAGCTGGCCGCGCTCATCGGCGACCTTCAGGAGCTCTCCCGCCCTGACGGGGAGCCCACGCTCCAAGTGGTGGCCCTGCACGAGATCGCGGAAGCCGCGCTGGAACGGGCCAGGCTGCGCGGACCCGATCTGACGATCCGGGCCGAGCTGGCGCCCTGGTACGTCCGCGCGGAGCCGGTCGCGCTGGAACGCGCGGTGGTGAACCTCCTCGACAACGCGGTGAAGTTCAGCCCACCGTCCGGCTCGGTCGAAGTACGCCTCGACCACGGCGTACTGACGGTCCGCGATCACGGTCCCGGCATCCCCGACGACGAACTCCCGCACGTCTTCGAGCGCTTCTGGCGCTCCCCGTCCGCCCGCAGCCTCCCCGGCAGCGGCCTGGGACTGTCCATCGTGGCCCGCACCGTCCAGCAGTCCGGCGGCGAGGTGAGCCTCCGCCCGGCCGGCGGCGGCGGCACCGTAGCCACCGTCCGCCTCCCAGGCGCCCCAACAACCCCACCGGCAGTAGCGGCGCAGGCAGGAACGTAAGGGGGCCGGGGCCGGAGGGGTGGGGTTTCGAAATGCTGCCGAGCTATTTGAGGGCCGCCAGGCCCTAAATAGTCGATTTCGAAGCCCCACCCCGGAGGACCCGGCCCCCGAAGGAACAACCAGCCGTTACTTGACGACCGTGATCCGGTCAGCCGCCGGAGGCGCCAGCGGACTAGCAGCGGACGAATTCGCCGTCAGGTAAGCATTGAGCGCAGCGAGGTCGTCGCCCCCGACCAGCGGGTTCTTCCCCGTGCCAAGCGCAGCGAACCCGTCCCCGCCGCCCGCCAGGAACGAGTTCATGGCGACGCGGTAGACGCCGGCCGGGTCGATCGGAACCCCACCCAGCTTGACCGTGTCCGCGACGACGCGGTCCGCGCCCGTCTTCGTCAGGTCGAGCGTGTACGTCAGTCCCGACGACACCTGAAGGATCTTGGGCGAAGCCTGGTTCGCCCCGCTGACCTGCTGCTGCAGAGCCGCGATGACCTGCGCGCCGGTGAGATCCGCGAGGTTCACCGTGTTGCTGAACGGCTGGACGGCGAAGCCCTCCCCGTAGGTGACGACGCCGGGCCCCTCGGTGCCGGACGGCGCGTAGACGAGGTCGGTGCGGATGCCGCCCGGGTTCATCAGCGCGATCGACGTCTTGGGGTCGAGGGTCTTGCCGTAGGCGAGCTGCGCGTCGGCGATGACGTCGCCGAGCGGCGACTCGTTGCCGTCGGCGTCGTTCGCCTTGATGTCGGCGCTGATGTAGCCGACCGTGCGGTTCGCGACCGGAG
Organism: Streptomyces sp. RKAG337; assembly: GCF_023701715.1. Classification (NCBI taxonomy): domain Bacteria; kingdom Bacillati; phylum Actinomycetota; class Actinomycetes; order Kitasatosporales; family Streptomycetaceae; genus Streptomyces; species Streptomyces sp. RKAG337. The sequence goes on from NZ_JAJOZA010000001.1 coordinate 3,327,565, forward strand.
CGGCCAGCGCGCGCCAGTGGTCGACGAGCTTGGTGAGGTCCGCCGCCTTCGGCTGGACGCGGTCCACGACGTGGTTCGAGCCCTTGACCGACGTGCGGACGATGTCCTGGGTCCGGCGGTCGTACTTCATGTCCAGCTCGGTGAAGAGCCGGCCGAACGAGGAGGCGCTCGTCACCAGCCGCGGGTTGCCGGCCGGGTCGGGGATGGTGCAGACGTAGGCGTTGTGCGTGTGGCCGGTGACGAGGGCGTCCACGTCGGCCGAGGTCTTCTTGGCGATGTCGGCGATGGGCCCGGACAGCCCGGAACCGGGGCCGCCCGCATCGCAGTTGTAGTTGTACGCGGGCGACGCGGGGAAGCCGCCCTCGTGGATGAGCGCGACGACGGCGTTGACGCCCTTGCGCTTCAGTTCCTTGGTGTACTTGTTGATCGTCTCGGCCTCGTCGAGGAACTTGAGGCCCTTGACGCCGTCGGCGGAGACGATGTTCGGGGTGCCCTTGAGCGTGACGCCGATGAACCCGACGCGCACGCCGTTCACGTTCTGGATCGAGTAGGGCGCGAGCAGCGGCTTGCCGGTCTTCTCGTTGACGACGTTCGCCGACAGGATCGGGTAGTCGGCGCCCTTGAACTTGCGGCCCTTCTCGTAGCAGCCGTCGGTCGGGTGGCAGCCGCCGTTCTGCAGCCGCAGCAGCTCGGCCTTGCCCTCGTCGAACTCGTGGTTGCCGACGCTGGTGACGTCCAGGCCGAGCTTGTTCATCGCCTCGACGGTCGGCTCGTCGTGGAAGAGCCCCGAGATCAGCGGGCTCGCCCCGACGATGTCACCGGCGGCGACGGTGATCGAGCGGTCGTGGCCCTTGCGGGCGGTGCGCAGGCTCGACGCCAGGTACTCGACGCCACCCGCGTCGATGGTCTTCGTGGTGCCGTCGGCCTGGAGTTCGGTGACCCGGCCGGACGAACCGGCGGGCGGCTCCAGGTTGCCGTGGAAGTCGTTCAGCGCGAGCAGCTGGAGGTCCACGGTGCGGCTGTCGTGGCCGCCGCCACCGTGGCCGTTCCCGCCGTGGCCGCCGCCGTAGCCACCGTGGCCGCTGTGCGCGGGCGCGGCGGCGGCGAGCGCGCCGATGGCCGCGAGCCCGGCGGCAGCGGCGGTCAATCTACGTGCCAGAGACATGGGTTCCCTCTGAGTCCTCAAGGTAAAGAGCCGTCCAGGTGTGGCCGATTTGGGGGAGCCTAGGGTCAACGCGCGTAGCGCGACAGGCGTTCGAGGGTTAAAAGCTGATTTCGACTCGCGGAACTCCAGCACCGGGCTGGCCGCCGACCAATCCAGTGTCCCATCATGCGAAACGACCTGTCTCACCATGCAGTACGACGGCATAGTTGTGTCCACCACCGACCGAGGAGGCGCACTCAGCGATGCAGACGCCCAACTCCCCGCAGCCACCCGCCCGGACATCCCCGCCGACGCCGTCGACGCCCCCGATGAAGCCGCAGGCGCAACCGCACGCGAAGCGCTGGCTGATGCTCGCCCTGGGGACCGCCGCGCAGACCTCGGCCTGCGCGTTCGTCTACGCGATCCCGTCCCTCGCCGACGAGCTGCGCTCCGCTGAGCACCTCACCCTCACGCAGGTCGGCCTGCTGGCCGCCTGCCCGACGGCGGGGCTGGTGCTGGCCCTGATCGCCTGGGGCGCCGCCGCCGACCGCTGGGGCGAGCGCGTCGTCATCTCCTCGGGGCTGGGGCTGGCGGCCGCGCTGCTCGGGGTGGCCACGACGATCGGCTCCATGACGGCGTTCGGCCTGGTCCTCGCCCTGGCGGGCGCGGCCTCGGCCTCCGTCTACTCGGCGAGCGGCCGGCTGGTGATGGGCTGGTTCGGCGCCGGGGAGCGCGGGCTGGCCATGGGCATCCGGCAGACCTCCACGCCGCTCGGGATGGCGATGGCGGCGCTGACCATGCCGCCGATCGCCGCCGCGTACGGGGTGCGGGGCGCGATCGCGTTCCTCGCCGTGGTCTGCGGGGTGATCGCGGTCCTGATCGCCGTGTTCGCCGCCGACCCGGCCCGCGCCGCGAGGAGCGCGGGCACCGCCGTCCGTACCGCCAATCCGTACCGCGGTTCGAGGGTGCTGTGGCGCATCCACGGCTCCGGCGCGCTGCTGGTCGTCCCGCAGTTCACGGCGGGCGCCTTCGCGCTGGTGCTGCTGGTCGACGCACGCGGCTGGTCGCCGGTCGCGGCCGGGCAGCTGGTGGCGCTGGGCCAGGGGCTGGGCGCGGTCTCCCGGATCGTCGTGGGCCGCTGGTCGGACCGGGTCGGCAGCCGGATGCGGCCGATGCGGCAGCTCGCCCTGATCACCGCCGCGGTCATCGGGGCCACCGCGCTGACCGCGGCCTTCCCCTCCCCCCTCACCGACGTCGCCCTGGTCCTGGCCATCGGCATCACGGCCAGCACCAACGGGCTGTCCTTCACAGCCACCGCCGAGGGCGCCGGGCCCGCCTGGTCCGGGCGCGCGCTGGGCATCCACAACACCGGCCAGAACCTGACGGCCGCCCTGGTCCCGCCCGTCATCGGCGCCCTGATCACCGACGCCGGCTACTGGCCCGGCTTCGCCGTCGCCGGGGCCGCGGCCTGCGTCGCTGCCGTTCTCGTTCCGTCCCGTGACCCGGTGGCCGGCGGAGCGGACCTGTCCACGGCGAATACCACCGCGTTCGCAGGTGCTGGGGACCCCTCCCAGCGGTAACGGGGGAGCCTGGCAGGCCTTCCCCCGCCTCCGGCGGGGGCACCCGTCCACCAGGCGACGCCTGGGCCCCCACTATCCGCCGGACAGGCTCTACGCTCGGGTTCATGACCGACGCCGCGCAGCCCAGCACGCCCACCCGCCGGATCGAGACCGTGGACGCGCTCGCGCCCGACACCGCGCGGGACGTCCTCGCGCTCCTCGGCGAGGCGGCGGCGAGCGACGGGCAGTGGGCCGTCTCCGAGCAGGGCCGGCTCAACCTGCGCGGCGGCGCGCGCCCCGGTGTGCGGCACCTGCTGCTGTACGTGGGCGACGAGCTGGCCGGCTACGGGCAGCTCGAGGACACCGACCCGGTCGAACCGCCCGCCGCCGAGTTCCTCATCAGCGCCTCCCGCCGCGCGCACGGCCACGGCCAGGCGCTCGGCCGGGCGCTGCTCGACACCAGCGGCAAGCGGCTGCGGGTGTGGGCGCACGGCGGCCACCCGGCCGCCCGGCACCTGGCCGTACAGCTCGGGCTGAGCCTGTTCCGGGAGCTGCGGCAGCTGCGCCGCCCGCTCGACGGCGGCCCCGCGCTGCCGGAGCCGGTGATCCCGGCGGGCATCACCGTGCGGACCTTCGTCCCCGGGCACGACGACGCCGCCTGGCTGGCGGTGAACGCCGCCGCGTTCGCCCATCACCCCGAGCAGGGCTCACTCACCCAGCGTGACCTGGACGACCGCAAGGCCGAGCCGTGGTTCGACCCGGCGGGCTTCTTCCTCGCGGTCCGCGGGGACGACGTCGTCGGCTTCCACTGGACGAAGGTGCACCGCGCCGACCGGCTCGGCGAGGTGTACGTCGTCGGCGTCCACCCGGACGAGCAGGGCAGCGGCCTGGGCAAGGCGCTCACCGCGATCGGCCTGCGGCACCTCGCGGACCAGGAGAAGCTGCCCACCGCGATGCTCTACGTGGACGCGGACAACATCCCGGCCGTCACCGTCTACGAGCGGCTGGGCTTCACGACCCACGAGACGGACCTGATGTACCGCACGGAGAGCTGATCAGCGAAGTACCGCACACCGTCCCCGATGTACCGCACGGCGGGGGACGCGGCCCGCCCGACACCGGACCGGAATCGTTCCGAGCCGGTACTGAGACTTTGTGCACCACGGAGTCGCCCCCCGCTGTCCGGCCCGTCATGTTCTCGTTACCGCTGATTCAGACTGGCTTGCGAGCATCACGGAATGCAGCCCGCTGCCCCTCCCCCCAAGCCGCAGCACCCCCACCGCCCGACCTGCCGCTTTCCCGTTCGGCACGGGACAATGAACGGACGGCGCCAGGGCGCTCCCCGAGGGCACCCGGCAGGCCGTACGACGTGTTCGACGTGCCGGAACCGGAGGAGGGCTCGTACTCCATGGCCTCGATGAATCAACCCGGTGTCCCCGGTCAGCCCAAAGCGGCAGGCACGGTCAGCACCGCATTCCGCCCCCAGGTCGTCCCGGACGTGGAGGCCGCCGTCGGCCCCGCCACCGAGGGCGAAGCCGACGGTGATCTCCCCCAGGGCCGCTTCCTGGACCGGGAGCGCAGCTGGCTCGCGTTCAACGAACGCGTGCTGGAACTCGCCGAGGACCCGGCCACGCCGCTCCTCGAACGGGCTAACTTCCTCGCGATCTTCGCCAGCAACCTCGACGAGTTCTTCATGGTCCGGGTCGCCGGTCTCAAGCGCCGCATGGCGACCGGTGTCGCCACCCGTTCGGCCTCCGGCCTGCAGCCCCGCGACGTACTGGACCTGATCCTCACCCGGTCCCGCGAGCTCATGGCCCGGCACGCCGCCTGCTTCCAGAACGACATCGCACCGCAGCTGGCCGACGAGGGCATACACGTCATCCGCTGGGCGGAGCTCACGGAGAAGGAGCAGGCCCGCCTGTTCACCCTCTTCCGCCAGCAGATCTTCCCCGTGCTGACGCCGCTGGCCGTCGACCCGGCGCACCCGTTCCCGTACATCTCCGGCCTGTCCCTGAACCTGGCCGTCGTCGTCCGCAACCCGGTCTCCGGGCACGAGCACTTCGCCCGGGTGAAGGTGCCGCCGATCCTCTCCCGCTTCCTCGAGGCGAGCCCGCAGCGCTACGTCCCGCTGGAGGACGTCATCGCCGCGCACCTGGAGGAGCTCTTCCCCGGGATGGAGGTCCTGGACCACCACATGTTCCGGGTCACCCGCAACGAGGACCTGGAGGTGGAGGAGGACGACACCGAGAACCTGCTCCAGGCACTGGAGCGGGAACTGATGCGGCGCCGCTTCGGGCCGCCGGTGCGCCTCGAAGTGGAAGAATCGATTGCTCCGCGGGTGCTCGACCTGCTCGTGCACGAGCTGAAGATGAAGCACACCGAGGTCTATCCGCTGCCCGGCCCGCTCGACCTGACCGGGCTGTTCGCGATAGCGGGCCTGGACCGGCCGGAGCTGAAGTACCCCAAGTACATCGCCGGCACCCACCGCGACCTGGCCGAGGTCGAATCGGCGTCGGCGCCCGACATCTTCGCGGCGCTGCGCGAACGCGATGTGCTGCTGCACCACCCGTACGACTCCTTCTCGACCTCCGTCCAGACCTTCCTGGACCAGGCGGCGGCCGACCCGGACGTACTGGCGATCAAGCAGACGCTGTACCGCACCTCCGGCGACTCCCCGATCGTGGACGCGCTCATCGACGCGGCCGAGGCGGGCAAGCAGGTCCTCGTCCTCGTCGAGATCAAGGCCCGCTTCGACGAACAGGCCAACATCAAGTGGGCCCGGAAGCTGGAAGAGGCGGGCTGCCACGTCGTCTACGGCCTGGTGGGGCTGAAGACGCACTGCAAGCTGTCGCTCGTGGTCCGCCAGGAGGGCGACACGCTGCGCCGCTACAGCCACATCGGCACCGGCAACTACCACCCCAAGACCGCACGGCTCTACGAGGACCTGGGGCTGCTCACCGCCGACCCGCAGGTCGGCGCGGACCTCTCGCACCTGTTCAACCGGCTGTCGGGCTACTCGCGCCGCGAGGTCTACAACCGGCTGCTGGTCGCGCCCCGCAACCTCCGTGACGGCCTGGTCTCCCGGATCATGGAGGAGATCACCCACCACCGGGCGGGGCGCCCCGCGTACATCCGCATGAAGCTCAACTCCATCGTCGACGAAGGAATCATCGACGCCCTCTACCGCGCCTCGCAGGCCGGTGTGCCCGTCGACATATGGGTACGCGGCATCTGCGCGGTCCGGCCGGGTGTCGCCGGACTCTCGGAGAACATCCGGGTCCGCAGCACCCTGGGCCGGTTCCTCGAACACTCCAGGGTGTTCATCTTCGGCAACGGTGGCGAACCCGAAGTCTGGTTCGGCAGCGCCGACATGATGCACCGTAACCTCGACCGCCGCATCGAGGCGCTGGTCAGGGTCGCCGACCCGGCCCACCGCGCCACCCTCAACCGCCTGCTGGAGACCGGGACCGCGGACGACACCGCGTCCTGGCACCTCGCGGCGGACGGGAACTGGACCCGGCACGGCACCGGCCCCGACGGCCAGCCGCTGCGCAATGTCCAGGAGATGCTCATCGACGCCCGGAGGCGCCGGCGTGGCCCAGCGACACCGTGACACCGCGTACGCCCAGGCCGGCCAGCCGGCAATCGTCCTCGACGGGAAGCCGGCCGGCGCGGCCGCCCTCGGCGCGCTGAGCGCCGGGGAGGTGGTCTCCGGCTACCTCCATGAGCAGGCGTCCACGTTCCTGCGCGCGCTCAGCCTGCGCGCCGAGGACGAGGAGGCCGCCGGCCTGCTGCTGCGCCGGTCCGCGCGCCGGATCGCCGCGACCCTGCACACGTACGGCACGCTCACCGACCCGGGCTGGGCCGATCCGCTGCGCACCGAGCTCGGCTGGGTCTCGACGTCCCTGGCCCATGAGCACCAGTACGCGGCCCGGCTCGCCCGGCTGCTGTCCGCCCTGCACCGGCTGGCCTCGGAACCCGACCAGCCGGCCCTCGACACGGGCGACCCCGACAACCCCGACGACCCGGCCCTGCCCGCGGAGCCCGCCATCGGCACGCAGGGGCCGCTCGCCGTCGGGGCGGCCCGCGCGGGCGCGCTGCTGGAGCGGCAGCTGACGCTGGCGCGCACCCGGGCGCACTCCGCCGCGCTGCAGGCGCTGGGCTCGTCGCGGTTCCACGCGGTGGCCGACGCCGTCGCCGTACTGGCCTCCGAGGTGCCGCTGACCGCGGCGGCCGACGCGCCCGCCGCCGTGCGGCTGCCCCCGCTCGCGGGGCTGGCGCACCACCGGCTCACCGAGGCGGCGGCCGCGCTGCCGCTGGCGCGCGCCGGTCACCCGTACAACGCCGACGCCGTGCGCGCCGCGCTCGGCCCGGAGCTGACCAGCGATCTGCAGGACGCACCGTGGCACCAGGCCCGCACCCTGCTGCGGCTCAGCCGCTACGCCGCCGAGGTCTGCCCACCGGACGAACCCGCCGCGAACGGCTCCGACGACAACCAGGGCCCGGACGCCGGCGCCGGTACCCGTGCCGGTGAGAGCCTGCACGACCGGCTCAAGACCGCGGCCCGGCTGCTGGAGGGGCACCGGGAGGCCGCCGAGTCCGCCAACGCCGTGGCGACCGCCGCCCGCACCCCGCGGATCGCCCCGGCCACCGCGTACGCGCTGGGCGTGCTCCACGCCGACCAGCGCCAGGAGGTCGAGGCGGCCCGCTTCGCCTTCGCCCGGCTCTGGCAGCGCACCTCGGTGCCGTCCGCCGCCGTCCCAGCTGTCCCAGTTGTCCCCGTTACCCCCGCCGTCCCCGGTTCGAGGTGAGCCACGATGCTGCGTTCCCCGGGGGAACCATCCCCCGTCCTGGCCGCCGGCGCGGTCCTCTGGCGCCGTTCGCCCCATGACGACGGCGTGGAGATCGCGCTGATCCACCGCCCCAAGTACGACGACTGGTCGCACCCGAAGGGCAAGCTCAAGCGCGGTGAGGACCCGGTGGCCGCCGCGCTGCGGGAGGTCCGCGAGGAGACCGGCATGGAGTGCGTGCTCGGCGCGCCGCTGCCGACCGCCCGCTATCTCGCCGACGGACGCCCCAAGGAGGTCCGCTACTGGGCCGCCGAGGCCGTCAGCGGCACCTTCGCCGTCAATGACGAGGTCGACCGGCTCGTCTGGCTCCCCCCGGCGGCGGCGCGCAACCGTCTCACCCACGAACGCGACCGCCCGCTCGTCGACGCCATGCTGCGGGCCATCCGGCCCGGCGCCGCCCGGCGGCGGTAGCCGGCCCGCCCCCCGACCAGCCCTGACCAGGGCTTTCCCGGGTCGACACCATGCGTCACAGGAATCCCTCGGGCCCCGCGGAGCGGCATCGGCGACAGCCCGCCCCGCACTGATAGACGAGGTTCACCTTGCGTTCACCCTCTCCCGTTGGTCGATTCACTTCCCCTGCCTAATTTCGGCCTTACCGGTGAGCATCACGCTGCGCCGGGTGGATGCAGACCTCCATACCTCTGCTTCGCCGTCCACCGGCGGGCTCCTGGAAGGAACACAGAAGGTGAAGCTTTCCCGTAACAGCGGACTGCGCGCCCTGACCGTCGGCGCGGTCGCGGTTTCCAGCGCGTTGGTCCTGACCGCCTGTGGTTCCGACAACAACACTTCGCCCGGCGACGCCAAGACCTCCGACGCCGCGAAGAGCTCCATCGCCTGCGCCAAGGGCGGCCAGCTGCTCGCCTCCGGCTCCAGCGCGCAGAAGAACGCGATGGACGTCTGGGTCAAGAACTACATGGCGGCGTGCCCCGGCACGAACATCAACTACAAGAGCTCGTCCTCGGGCGAGGGCGTCACCCAGTTCAACCAGGGTGCCGTCAGCATCGCGGGCTCCGACTCCCCGCTGAAGCCCGAAGAGGTCACCGCCTCGAAGACGATCTGCAAGGGCGGCCAGGGCATCGACCTCCCGATGGTCGGCGGCCCGATCGCGATCGGCTACCACCTGCCGGGCGTCGACAACCTGGTCCTGGACGCGCCGACCCTCGCGAAGATCTTCAACTCGACGATCACCAAGTGGGACGACGAGGCGATCAAGAAGCTCAACCCGACCGCCAAGCTCCCCAGCAGCAACATCCAGGCGTTCCACCGCTCGACGGACTCGGGCACCACGGACAACCTGACCAAGTACTTCAACGCGACGGCCAAGGCCGAGTGGCCCTACGAGCACGCGAAGGCGTGGAAGGGCAAGGGCGGCCAGTCCGCCCCCGGCTCCGCCGACATCGCCTCGAACGTGAAGCAGGCCGAGGGCACCATCGGCTACTTCGAGCTGTCGTTCGCCACCGCGAACAACCTGCAGACGGTCAAGCTCGCCACCGGCGCCGCTGCCCCCGTCGCGGCCAGCTCGGAGAACGCCTCCAAGGCCATCGCCGAGGCCAAGGTCACCGGCACCGGCACCGACCTGTCGCTGAAGCTCGCCTACGACACGAAGGCCGAGGGCGCCTACCCGCTGGCCCTCGTCACGTACGAGATCGCCTGCGACAAGGGCAACAAGGCCGACACGCTCGAGCTCGCGAAGTCCTTCCTCACCTACATCGCGAGCGAGGAAGGCCAGAAGGGCCTCTCCGGCATCGGCTACGCCCCGCTGCCGACGGAGATCGCCACCAAGGTCCGCGCCCAGATCGCGACCCTCTCCTAGTACGCGCGGCCGGCCCCGTACCGCACGGGGCCGGCCGCACATCCGGTGCACCGCCGCCGGGGGAGCCATCCCCCACCCAGACCGGAGAACCTCATGGACATAACACCGACAGACACGGCACTGCCTCCCCCTCCCACGGTTCCGTCACCCGCATCGGAGACCGCGTGTTCAGCGGTCTCGCCCGCGGGTCCGGCATCTTCCTCCTGGTCGTCATGGCCTCGATCGCGGTATTCCTCACGATCCGCGCGACGCACGCCATCTCCCAGGACCACGCGAACTTCTTCACCAGCTTCGAATGGGACGCCAACGCGACCCCGCCGGTCTTCGGCATCGGCGTCCTGATCTACGGCACGATCGTCAGCTCCGTGATCGCGATGGGCCTCGCGGTCCCGGTCGCGGTCGGCATCGCGCTGTTCATCTCGCACTACGCGCCGCGCCGGCTGGCCACCCCGCTCGCCTACGTCGTCGACCTCCTCGCCGCGATCCCGAGCATCATCTACGGCCTGTGGGGCGCGATCTACCTCGTGCCGCACCTGAAGGGCCTGAACCTCTGGCTCGACGAGTACCTCGGCTGGACCGGAGTCTTCGACAAGACCGACCCCGAGGGCGCGGCCCGTTCGCTCTTCACCGTCGGCATCCTGCTGGCGATCATGATCCTGCCGATCATCACCAACGTCAGCCGTGAAGTCTTCCGGCAGGTGCCGAAGATGCACGAGGAAGCGGCGCTCGCGCTCGGCGCGACCCGCTGGGAAGTCATCCGGATGTCGGTGCTGCCGTTCGCCCGCTCCGGAATCATCAGCGCCTCGATGCTCGGCCTCGGCCGCGCGCTGGGCGAGACGATGGCCGTGGCCACGGTCCTGTCGGCCTCCCCGGTGCTGTCCGCGAAGCTCCTCGACCCGGTCGGCGGGACCTTCGCGCAGAACATCGCCGCCAAGTTCGGCGAGGCGTCACCGTTCGGACGTGACGCGCTGATCGCCTCCGGCCTCGTCCTGTTCGTCATCACGCTGCTGGTGAACGGCGCGGCCCGCCTGATCATCGCCCGCCGCAAGGAGTACTCGGGGGCCAACGCATGAGCCACACCATCGCCGACAAGGCGCCCGTCGCGGTCCCGGCGACCCGCCGGCTGTCGCAGCGCCGGATGCCCCGCTGGGCACCGGCCGCCATCGCCGCCGCCGCGATCCTGCTCGGTATCGGCATCGGCCTCGCGGCCGGGCTGGAGAGCCGGATCCAGTGGGGCATGATCGCGCTGCTGCTCTTCGTGGCCGGCACCTACGCGGTGACCACCGCGGTCGAGGGCCGTCGGCAGGCCAAGGACCGCGTCGTCACCAGCCTCGTCTGGGCCTGCTTCATCGTGGCCATCGTGCCGCTGTACTCGCTGATCGCGACGACGATCTCCAAGGGCCTCAAGGTCCTGGACGGCAACTTCCTGAGCCATTCGATGGGCGGGGTCATCACGATCCAGCCCGGCGGCGGCATCTACCACGCGATCATCGGCACCGTGGAGCAGGTCGGCATCGCGACGCTGATCGCCACCCCGATCGGTCTGCTGACGGCGGTCTACCTGGTCGAGTACGGCAAGGGCAAGCTCGCCAAGGCCGTCACGTTCTTCGTGGACGTCATGACCGGCATCCCGTCGATCGTCGCCGGTCTGTTCATCCTGACCGTGTGGGTCCTGATGCTGGGCAACGGCCCGTCCGGCTTCGCCGGCTCGATGGCCCTGACGATCCTGATGCTGCCGGTCGTGGTCCGCTCGACCGAGGAGATGCTCAAGCTCGTTCCGAACGAGCTGCGTGAGGCGTCCCTCGCGCTGGGCGTCCCGAAGTGGCGCACCATCCTCAAGGTGGTCCTGCCCACGGCCATCGGCGGCATCACGACCGGCGTCATGCTGGCCGTCGCCCGCATCACCGGCGAGACCGCGCCGATCATGCTGCTGGTCTTCGGCAGCCAGATCATCAACAACAACCCCTTCGAGGGTGGTCAGTCCTCCCTGTCGTACTACGTCTTCGAGCAGTTCCAGAACGGCAACGACGCGTCCTACGACCGAGCCTGGGCCGCGGCCCTGGTACTGATCGCCTTCGTCATGATCCTGAACATGGTGGCTCGCGGCATCGCCCGCTGGAAGGCCCCCAAGACCGGTCGCTGACGCGACTACCCCCAGCGACATTTCGGATTGAGAGCCCCACCATGGCCAAGCGCATCGACGTAAGCGGCCTCTCCGCTTACTACGGCAACCACAAAGCGATCGACGACATCTCGATGACCGTCGAGCCGCGTTCCGTGACGGCCTTCATCGGCCCGTCCGGCTGCGGCAAGTCCACCTTCCTGCGGACCTTGAACCGGATGCACGAGGTCACCCCCGGTGGCCGCGTCGAGGGCAAGGTCATGCTGGACGACGAGAACCTCTACGCGTCGGGCGTCGACCCGGTCGCGGTCCGCCGGACCGTCGGCATGGTCTTCCAGCGCCCGAACCCGTTCCCCACCATGTCGATCTTCGACAACGTGGCGGCCGGCCTCAAGCTCAACGGCATGCGCCGCAAGAGCGAGCTGGAGAACGTCGTCGAGAAGTCCCTCAAGGGCGCCAACCTCTGGAACGAGGTCAAGGACCGGCTGAACAAGCCCGGCTCCGGCCTCTCCGGCGGCCAGCAGCAGCGCCTCTGCATCGCCCGCGCCATCGCGGTCGAGCCGCAGGTCCTGCTGATGGACGAGCCCTGCTCGGCGCTCGACCCGATCTCCACCCTCGCGATCGAGGACCTGATCGGCGAGCTGAAGGCGCGCTTCACGATCGTGATCGTGACGCACAACATGCAGCAGGCGGCGCGCGTCTCCGACCGCACGGCCTTCTTCAACCTGTCGGCCATCGGCCAGCCCGGCAAGCTCATCGAGCTGGACGACACCGAGCGGATCTTCTCCAACCCGTCGGTCCAGGCCACGGAGGACTACATCTCCGGCCGCTTCGGCTAGGCCGGCACCTGACCCCTCGCGAGCCGAAGGGCGCGCCGGTGTCGAAAGCGACGAGACCAAGCGAGGTACGAGCGCAGCGTCGAGGAGCGTCGACACCGGGTCAAGCGCCCGGAGGCGAGTGAGGAACAACAGCCCTGCGGTGCTGCATGGCGGTGCCACCGCAAGGCGAAGGGCCCGCCCCCGTGAGGGGGGCGGGCCCATTTCTTTTGTGCCGGTGCGTGCTGCCTGCCGGTCAGAAGATCAGTGCGATGATCCAGTAGCAGACGGCGGCGACGATGGCCGCGGCCGGCATCGTGATGAACCAGCCGGCCACGATGTTCTTGGCGACACCCCAGCGCACGGCCTTGACCCGCTTCGTCGCGCCGACACCCATGATCGCCGAGGTGATCACATGCGTCGTCGAGACCGGGGCCTGGAAGACGTACGAGGTCGTGTACAGAATCGAGGCGGCGGTCGTCTCGGCCGCGAAGCCCTGCGGCGGGTCCAGCTCGATGATGCGGCGCCCCAGCGTCCGCATGATCCGCCAGCCGCCGGCGTACGTGCCGAGCGACAGCATCGCCGCGCACGCGAACTTCACCCAGGTCGGGATCGAGTCGCCGTTCTGCACATCGGCGATGGTCAGGGCCATCACCACGACGCCCATCGTCTTCTGCGCGTCCTGCAGACCGTGGCCCAGCGCCATCGCCGCCGCCGAGACCGTCTGCGCGATCCGGAAACCGCGCTTGGCCTTGTGCGGGTTGGACTTACGGAACATCCACAGGATGGCGAGCATCACCAGATAGCCGACCACCAGGCCGACCACCGGCGACAGGAACATCGGGATGACGACCTTGTCGAGCACCCCCGACCAGATGACGGTGATGCCGCCCGCGAGGGCCGCGCCGACCATCCCGCCGAACAGCGCGTGGCTGGAACTCGACGGTAGTCCGAAGTACCAGGTGACCAGGTTCCACACGATCGCGCCCACCAGGGCCGCGAACAGGACGGCCATTCCGGACCGTCCCTGCGGCGTCTCGATGAGCCCCTTGCTGACCGTCTTGGCCACGCCGCTGCCGAGGAAGGCACCGGCCAGGTTCATGACGGCGGCCATGGCGAGCGCCGCCTTCGGCGTCAGCGCGCGCGTCGACACCGACGTCGCGATGGCGTTCGCCGAGTCGTGGAACCCGTTCGTGTAGGTGAATCCGAGCGCGACGCCAATGGTCACGATCAGTGCAAAGGTGTCCACAGAAGGTCAGGACTCCTTGACCGCGATGGTCTCCACGGTGTTCGCGACATGCTCGAACGCGTCCGCGGCCTCTTCCAGTACGTCCACGATCTGCTTGAGCTTCAGCACGTCCATGGCGTCGTACTTGCCGTTGAACAGGTGTGCGAGCAGCTTGCGGTGGACCTGGTCCGCCTGGTTCTCCAGGCGGTTGATCTCGATCCAGTACTCGGTGAGGTTGGACATCGTCCGCAGGTTCGGCATCGCCTCGGCGGTCAGCACCGCTGCCCGCGCCAGCACCTCGATCTGCTGCTCGACACCCTTCGGCAGCTCGTCCACCTGGTAGAGAACGACGAGGTCGACGGCCTCTTCCATGTAATCCATGATGTCGTCGAGACACGATGCGAGGTTGTAGATGTCCTCACGGTCGAACGGGGTGATGAAGGAGGAGTTCAGCTGGTGGAAGATCGCGTGGGTCGCGTCGTCCCCCGCGTGCTCCGCCGCCCGCATCCGTTCGGCGATCTCGATACGCGTGGCCGAATCGGCCCCGAGCAGTTCCATGAGGAGCTTCGAACCTGTGACGATGTTGTCCGCGGATGCGGCGAACATGTCATAGAAGCTCGTCTCCCTGGGGGTCAGACGAAAGCGCACGTGAGGTCCTCGGGGTGCATCGGATTCGGTCTCGTCAGGTCTCGTTGATGCTAGGCGCATCATCCGGCCACGGCTAACCGGCGTCACCCAGTGTCGCCCATCGGACAGACTGCCCCTCACCGGGGATCCGTCGTACAAGGTACCGATTCGGTAAGATATACCCACCAGGGGTATTTTCGGGCAGGGAGAGCGGGATGACGACCACCGAGACCGACCAGGCCGACGAGGCCGCGGAGACCGTGCCGAGCACCGCGGCACCGCACAGCCCGCCCGGCCCGCACGGCTACAGCAACCACAAGGACGCCCACCTCAAGCGGCTGCGCCGGATCGAGGGTCAGATCCGCGGACTCCAGCGCATGGTGGAGGAGGACGTCTACTGCATCGATGTCCTCACACAGGTTTCGGCCAGTACCAAGGGCCTGCAGTCCTTCGCCCTCCAGTTGCTGGAGGAGCACCTGCGGCACTGCGTCGCCGCGGCCGCCGCCGAGGGCGGGCCCCAGATCGACGACAAGGTCGCCGAAGCGACCGCGGCCATAGCCCGGTTGCTGCGCACCTGAGCCCCGGCCGGCAGCCGGGCCCGTAGCGTTCCCACGGACCCGGCCGGCGACCGAGACGAATATCTCCACGGTGGTCCGGTGCTGCGCTCATGCGGTGCTGCGGTCATACGGCGCTGCGGTTGTTCGGTGATGCGGTTTTCGGTGCTGCGGTTGTTCGGTGATGCGGTTTTCGGTGCTGCGGTCGTTCGGTGGTTCAGCTCGGGCGCCGGGCCGCCTGTGCGGGGATCCGCACCGACTGACGCTCCGTCGTCCGGTCCACTTCGAGCACCTCGTCGATCCGGGCGAAGCTCAACCGCTCCTCACCGGCGGCGGAAGCCGCGATCATCAGCTCGCCGCACAGCTCGATCTCCGCGAGGGCCACGAAGTCCTGACTCGGCCCGTTATGCGTAGACATGTTCGTTTCGCGAGACAAAGCCACGTGCACCACCTCCTCGTCCTCGAGCAGTGGCCGGTTTCATCGGCCACTGGTCAGAGTAGGCACCCGCACACGGTCCGCGCATGGCACGGAAGGACCATTTCGCCCACCGTCATTTCGGAGGTGCAGTAACGATCTTCCCGTTGTAAATATCGGCCGGTTTCGGCAGAACGACGGTCACCGGCGTACCGAACGCGTCGAACAACGTGGTCGACGTCACCGTCACATCGCTCGGCGCGGACGGCCTGGCCGCGCCCGCCGTACCCGCCGCACCGCTGAACGTGAAGCGCTGGCTGACCTTCCGCGGCCGCCCCTCCGCGTCGAGGTACACATCGAACGGCACCTGCGTCACGGAGAATCCCCTGGCCGCCGCCGCGAGCGGCTGCCGGGCGGCCGGCGAGGCGCCACGGGCCGCGCGGGCGATGTCCGTCACTCCCCGGAAGTGCCGCACCTTCACCCCGTGGAACATCTCGTCGCCGACCAGCTCCACCTTCTGCGCCCCGCGCAGGAGTTCGGCCGCCGCCAGCGGATCGGTCGCGCCGCCGGTCACGAGGTTGCCGTCGGACAGCCGCGTGGTGTCCACCCGCACCCACTTGTCGGCGGGCACGCCGGCGCCGCGGTCCTTCATGTACAGCGACCCCGGCGTCAGCAGTTCGGTGACCGGGTGGTGCTCCTCGGCCCCGGCGGCGTCCTTGGGGAGGGTGACCCGCAGCTCGCCCCGGCCCTTGCCGTAGTCGAAGCCGCCGGCCCCGGTGATCACCACCCGGGTCCCGCCGCTCGCCATCTCCATCGACGTGCTGACCTTCGAACTCCCCGCCCGGATCAGGGCGTCGGCCGCCCGGCGCACGGATTCGCCGGAGTCCGCCCCCAGTCCGTCGGCGGCCACGCCGTCCCCGGCACAGCCGGTCAGCACCGTCACCCCGCACACGAACCCCGCCGCGGCGGCGGCCGTCACCATCCGCCTGCGCTGCATCACCATCGCCCGCTACCCCCTGGGAATCCCGCCACCGGCCTCGCCCGACTAACGACGGGCCGCCCGCCCCCGTAACGGCGCCCGCCCCGAAGCGCGGGGGAAGCCCGGGTCGCACGGGAGCGCGCGAGGGAGCGGCCACCGGCCGCGAGCGCGTGGAGTCAACCCCTCCACGACCCGCCGCCGTGTCCCGTACCGTGGTTGTGTGCTCATCCAGACCACTGCCGCCCCGTCCGGAACCCACCACACCACGGTCACCGACCAGGGCTCCTTCGCCAGCGCCCGCTGTTCCTGCGGTTGGAAGGGTCCCGCCCGCCGAGCCCGCGACCGTGCCCGCCGGGACGCCGAGGCCCACACGGGCGGATGACGCCCCCGACGTCCCCTGTCGGTTCTCCCAGCCCCTCCTCCCCGGCCTGAACTCCCCCGGCCCGCGCTACTCGCGCCCTTTCCGGCACCCGCGCCCTTTCCAGCACTCGCACCCTTCCGGCACCCGCGGCCCCTTGCGTACGGCACGCGGCGGGTAGGAGGGTGAGCAGTCGCCCGCCGACGGCGGGCCCCGGGCAGGAGGCTGCGGCCGTGAACCGACGAGATGCGCTCCGCGCCGGATACGGCGTCGCCGCGTCGACGTGGCTGGCCGGCTGCAGCGCGGGCGACAGCGCCGACGCGAAGCCACCGGGTCCGTCCCACACCCCGGCCCCCACCGCCCCGGGCGGGACCGCCACCTCCGCCACCCCCAGCTCACCGCCGGACTGGCCGGCCCTGGCCAAGGGCCTGGGCGGCGCGCTGATCCGCCCCGACGACAGCGCGTACGACACCTCCCGCCGGCTCTACAACACCCGCTTCGACGGGCTGCGCCCCGCCGCCATCGCCTACGCCTCGGGCCCCGACGACATCCGCGAGTGCCTGGACTTCGCACGCCGCTCCCGGTCGGTCCGGCTGTCGGTCAGGAGCGGCGGCCATTCGTACGGGGGCTGGTCCAGCGGCGGCCAGGACCACCTCGTCCTGGACGTGTCCCGGCTCAACGCGATCAGCACCAACGGAACGGCCGCAACCGTCGGCGCCGGCGCGAAACTCATCGATGTGTACTCCCGGCTCGGCGAGCACGGCAGGACCGTCCCCGCCGGCTCCTGCCCCTCGGTCGGCGTCTCCGGTCTCACCCTCGGTGGCGGCCATGGCGTGCTCAGCCGCTCGTACGGTCTGACCTGCGACAGCCTCACCGGCGCCACCATCATCACCGCCGACGGAAAGCAGCTGGACTGCGACGCGACCACGAACTCCGACCTCTTCTGGGCGCTGCGCGGCGCCGGCTGCGGCAACTTCGGGGTCGTCACCGAGCTCCGCTTCGCGACCCACCCCGCGCCGTCCGTCGTGACCGGCTACGCGACCTGGCCGTGGAGCCGGGCGGCGGCCGTCGTCCGCGCCTGGCAGGAGTGGGGACCCGACCAGCCGGACCACATCTGGTCGGCGCTGCACCTGGAGGGGCCGGCGGGCGGCGCTCCGACGGTCTCCCTCGCCACCCTGTCGACGGGCTCGCGGTCCGATCTGGCCAACGCCGTCGACCGGCTCGCCGGGACCGCGGGAGGCGGGTCGCCCTCCTTCTCCACGCATCCGCGCTCCTACATGGAGGCGATGTTCTCGTACGCCGGCTGCTCGGGCCTGACCACCGCCGAGTGCCATCTGCCGCCCAAGGGCCGGCTGCAGCGCGAGACGTACACCGCCCGTTCCGACTTCTACGACCACTCGCTGTCGCCCGCGGGCATCCAGGCCCTGCTCGGCCAGGTCGAGCGGCTCGGCTCGCTCTCCGGCGACGGCGCCGGCAGCGTGGCGCTGACCGCCCTGGGCGGCGCGGTCAACCGGGTCGACCCGGGCGCGACGGCGTTCGTGCACCGCCGTTCCCGTTTCCTGGCGCAGTACATCGCCTCGGACGGCCTCAGCCGGACGACCTGGCTGGACACGCTGTACGGGGCGATGCGCCGTTACGCCTCGGGCGCCGCCTACCAGAACTACGCCGACCCGGCCCTGAAGGACTGGCGCCAGGCCTACTACGGCAGCGCCGCGGCCCGTCTGGCGGACGTGAAGAAGAAGTACGACCCCGACAGACTCTTCGACTACCCGCAGGCCGTGTAGGCCCGCTGCGAGCGCCGGCACGGTTGCATCCGGGCGGGCGGGCTCAGGCGGCCGGCCGGCTCAGGCCGCCAGGTCCTTGTCGTACGCGGTGGGCATCGGGTACGCCTCACCGCGCCGCGCCGGGGACCGGACCAGCCCGCGCACCCGGGACCGGCTCATCGCCGTCGTGACGGGCGTCAGCAGGGCCATGGCGAGCGGTGCCAGCAGCAGCGCCGTGGCCGTGCCGAGGGCGAAGCCGCCGATCACGTCGGTCGGGTAGTGCACGCCCATGAAGACCCGGCAGAAGCCCTCGGCGAGCGCGATCAGTATGGCGACGACCCCCACCTTGCGGCTGACCATGAACAGCCCGACGGCCATGGCCATCGTGAGCGTCGCGTGATCGCTCACGAACGAGAAGTCGGACTTCCCCTTGATCAGGACGTCGAGCCCCTCATGGTCCACGAAGGGCCGGGGACGCTCCACGAGGCCGCGCACCGGGATGTTCAGCAGCAGCGCGATCCCGGCGGCGAGGCCGGACCACACCACCCCGGCGACCGCGGCGGGCGCCTGCTCGCTGCGCCGCGCGATCCGCCACCAGCACCAGCCGGCCAGCAGGAGCATGAGCACGATCAGCCCGTACTCGCCGATGAACTCCACGCAGCGGTCGACCCAGTGCGGGGAGTCCTTGGCAAGGCCGTTGATGTCGCGCAGCAGGCCCACGTCAGGGTTCGAGCCGTCGGTTGCGTGCTCTGCCATGTGGTGGTGCCCCTTACCTGATCCATACTCCGGCCCCGCTGCTGGCCTCCAGGCCATGAACGCCGTTTCTTCGCGCCATTGTCCCTGTGCAACGGCGGACACGGTACGTAGCGTTCCGGTCTCTACCGGATGATCACCAGGAAGTTATCCAAGAGAGATCGGACAGCGCATCCCCAGGCCAAAGCCTCACGCAGAGCCCGTAGTCGGCAGCGCCTGCGCGCCGTCCTTCGTGACGCGGGTCCCGCCGATGAAGTCCGGTGTGTCGATCTTGTCGAAGCGAATGACCGCGCCGGTGTACGGGGCGTTAATCATGTACCCACCCCCGACGTACAGTCCCACGTGGTGGATCGACCGGGGGTCGTTGAGGTCGGTGGCGAAGAAGACCAGGTCGCCCGGGAGCAGTTCGTCCCGCTTCGGGTGCGGGCCCGCGTTCCACTGGTCGTTGGCCACCCGCGGCAGCTCGATGCCGACCGATTCGTAGGCCGCCTTCGTCAGCCCCGAACAGTCGAACCGCCCGTTCTGGTCGGCCGTCCCGTTGCCGCCCCACAGATACGGCGTGCCGAGCTTGCCCTGCGCGTAGTAGATCGCCGCCGCGGCCTGCTGGGAGGGCGCCACGCGGCCCACGGGTGCGGCGAAGCTCTTCTCCAGCGTCCTGATGGTCTTCACGTAGTTCTGCGTCTCGCGGTACGGCGGGATCCCGCCCGCGTGGATCACCGCGTACGCGCCCGCGTTGTACGCCGCGAGCATGTTGTCGCTGTGGTCCCCGGGCACGTCCTTCACGTACTTGGCCAGCTCGCAGTCGTACGAGGCGGCCGACGGGATCGCGTCCTCCGGATCCCACACATCCCGCTTCCCGTCCCCGTTCCCGTCCACCCCGTGGGACGCCCAGGTGCCCGGGATGAACTGCGCGATACCTTGCGCGGCGGCGGCGCTCTGCGCCCGCGGGTCCCAGCCGCTCTCCTGGTACAGCTGTGCGGCCAGCAGCGCCGGATTGATCTCCGGGCAGAGGTTGCCCCACTTCTGCACGATCGACTGGTACATCGCCGGCACCGAGCCCTTGGCGAGGGTGACCGACCCACCGCTCCCGCCCGCCAGCCCGGCGGCGGCCGAGAACGTGCCGATCACCAGCAGCGCCATGAACGAAAGGCACAGCCCGAAGCCGAGAGTGACGGTGAGCCAGACCTTCTTCGCCATCAGCCATGCCCTCTCAGGAGTGATGTACGGGCTGCGGGGCACCGATGGTGACGGTGCGCCAGACTTTCCGCAGCATTCGTCCGCGCCTTCGTTCCAATCGTTGCCCTACGGTGACGCTCGTGATACACAGAGTAGTCGTCTACGTCCCATCGAACACCGGTCCGTGCAACATTCTGGACGCTGCGGTCCGGATCACACGGGGGATCCGTCGAGAAAGTCGCCGAGTCGACAAGAACCGGTTGACACATCGGCCAAGATAGACCCTGGACCCTTGCGCCCCGGCGAGGGCTCCAACTGACCGAGCGGGGTGGTGAGTTCCATATGTTCTTGGCAGCCACAAAGGGCGACATCAACACCATTATCGGTGGCATCGCCCCCAACTGGGGGCCCTTCGGGTCCCTCGGGAACGAAGCACGCGTGATGATCGAAGTGGTCATGGCGGTAGCGATCCTGCTCTGCCTCGCCATCGCGATCTGGGGCGCGGCCAAACAGCGGATCGGCGCGACAGCCCTCCGCGACACCTTCAGCGCCGAACAGGGCAAGGGTCTGATCATCGCCGGCCTGACCGGCGTGTTCATCATCGGATCCCTCGGCACGCTGTTCACCATCGTCTACGGCATGGCCGTGTAGTCGTGTAGCCCAGAGCCAGCCTGTCCCATGTCCCCGGGAGCCCGTCCCAGGCTCCCTCCCCCACCCGAGGCTGCGTGCTGATGCCCACTCACCCCAGCAGCGATACCGGCCAGGACGGCCCACCGACGCGCACCCGCATGCCCGAAGGGCACGGCGGGCACGGCGCCGCGCCACGCCGCACCAAGCCGAGCCGCGCCCTGGTGACGGTCCTCGGCGTCGTCGTCGTCCTCGTCGCCGTGATCGTCCTCGCCAACCGGGGCGGTGGCAACACCGCCTCCGACGGCGCGTCCTCCGGCGGCACCAAGGGCACCAACGCGAACCCCACCGCCCCGACCGGCGACAAACCGGTCACGGGCAACAACGCGGGGATCGCGTCGGGCTTCGCGAAGTCGGAGCAGGGGGCACAGTCCGCGGCGGCGAACTATGCGGTGGCGCTGGGGGGTGACGGGATGTTCACCACGGACCGCCGCCACGCGATCATCGACGCGATCGCGGACAAGAGCACGGTCGGCACGATGCAGGCGGGCTTCGACACCAACTATTCCAAGGCCTTCCTGGCCGGCATCGGGCTGAGCGCCGACGGTGCCGCGCCGGCCGGGATGACCTTCGTCGACCGCACCATCCCGGCCGGCACGAAGATCGACAAGTTCGACGGCGACACGGCGAACGTCTCGGTCTGGTGCGCCGGCATGTTCGGCCTGGCGGGCAACGCCTCGACCAAACCGGTGACGAACAACTGGTTCACCGTCACTTTCACGCTGAAGTGGAACGGTTCGGACTGGAAGGTCCTCGATACCGGACAGAAGAAGGGCCCGACCCCGGTGAGCGGCGACAATCCGGTGTCCGGTGCTGGCGAGATCGCGGACGCGGTCAAGGGTTTCGGAGGGTTCACGTATGCGCGGTAGCCGACGTCTCCGTGCCCTTTCGCTCGCAGGAGTCGTGGCGGGCGTCCAGACCGCCGCCGTTCTCCTGGCGACCCGTGCCGCCGCGGCGCCCACCCCGACTCCGACGCCGTCCCCGACAGCGAGCAGCGACCCCTGCGCGCTCATCTCGGGCCCTGCCAAGGAGTACTGCGAAAAGGGCAAGGGCGGCGGAAGCGGTGTCCCCAACCCCCTCCCCGACACCCTCGACCCCCTCAGCGCCCTCGCGAAGGGCTGTGCCGACGCCGCCTCCTGGGTGATCACCAAGCTCTCCAAGGCGATCACGTCCACCACGCAGGTGGACTTCACCAACACCACCTTCCTACGCCAGTACGCCGTCGTGTTCGCCGCCTCGACGATCCTCACGCTCGTCCTCTGGCTGCTGGCCGTCGCCAAGCGGGCCGTGCGCGGGGTGCCGCTGACGGAGGCGTTGACGGAGGCCGTCGGGTTCCTGTGGCTGACGGTGCTGGCCTCGGCGTTCACCCCGCTGGTCCTCTACACGGTGGTGTCGGCGACGGACGCGGTGACCGATGTGATCGCGGCCGGCACGTCGTCGAACACCAACACGTTCTTCGGCAACTTCTCCGCGGCCCTCGCCAAGGGCCAGGACATCGGCGGCGGCCCGATCATGCTGATCGTCGTGTCCATGGTGTCGGTGCTGGCCGCCGGCGTGCTGTGGCTGGAGCTGGTGATCAGGGCCGCGCTGCTCTACGTCGGCGCGCTGCTCGGCACCGCGGTCTACTCCGGGCTGGTCGACAAGAACATGTGGGGCCATGTCCGCCGCTGGGCGGGCATCATGATCGCGGTCATCCTCGTCAAACCGGTGATCGTGATCGTGCTGGGCCTGGCGGGGGCGCTGAGCGCGTCCGACGGGCCGAACTCGTTCTCCGCCGTCGTCTCGGGACTGGCGATCATCCTGCTGGCGATCTTCGCGAGCTTCATGATCTACCGCTTCGTGCCGGGCTTCGGCGACGACGTCGTGAGCCTGAAGAACAACCGCAAGGAAGCCGGCGGCGCCCAGGCCGCGGCCGTGATCTCCTCGCCCGCCGCTCTGGTGAAGCAGGGCATCAAGACGCACAGCGCGCGCGGCGGTCCGCAGGAGCAGGCAACCAGTGGGGGCGGCCAGCCGTCCAACCCGGTGTCCGGCGGCGTGGCCGCCCACGGCAGCCGCAACGGCAACCCAGGCCCGAGCGGCGGCGGAGGCGGTGGCGGCGGTTCGAACGGCGTCCCCGCGGCGCCCGCGCCCCGCACCACACCGGACCGCGGGAACAACAGCAACGGCAACGGAAACAAGCACGGAGGTGATCGCCGGTGACGTCCCAGCCCTTCACCCAGCCGCGCCGCACATATCTGATCGGCAAGGCCCGCCCGAACGCGATCGTCGGCAAGAACCGGGAGACCGGCGAGATCGCGCTGATCGTCGTCGGCGCGTTCCTGGGCATGATGTGCGGCCTGCTGGTCCCGATACTTCCGTTGCGCATCCTCACCCTCGTCGGGTGGCCGCTGCTGGCCTTCGCCGCCGTCTACATGCCGTACCGGCGGCGGACGTTCTACCGCTGGTTCGAGATCAACCGCACCTACCGCCGTACGCTGCGCCGCTCCCCCGCCTACCGGTCCGCGGTCTCCGAGGCCGGTATCGGGCTCGACGGGCGGGAGGTCGAGGTCGGGCCGCCGCCCGGCATCGGCCGGATCAACTGGCTGTCGGCGCCCTTCGGCCCCGACGAGATCGCCGTGCTGCTGCACATCGACCGCAGGACCGTGACCGCCGCGATCGAGATCGAGGGCCCCGGCGTCGGGCTGCGCGACAGCGAGGACCAGGAAGCCCTGGTGGAACGGTTCGGCACGCTGCTCAAGCACGTGGCGAACGGCGACGGCTACGTCACCCGCCTGCAGATGCTGGCCCGTACGCTGCCCGCCGACCCGGACGCGCACGCGAAGGACGTCTCGCTGCGCGGCGACCCGCAGGCCGAGTCCTGGCTCAAGGACTCCTACGAGCAGCTGCAGTCGATGGTGTCGACCTCCTCCGAGCAGCACCGCGCCTATCTCGTCGCCTGTATGCACTTCACCCGTGAGCTGGCCGCCGAAGGCCACGCGCTGGCCCGCGCGACCGTCACCCGCCGCTCCGAGGTCGACAAGGACGCGGGACTCGCCGCCGTCATGGCCCGCGAGCTCACCGACATCTGCGCCCGGCTCGCCGAGGCGGACATCCGGGTCCGCCAGCCGCTCGGCCAGGCCCGGCTGTCGTCCCTCGTGCACTCGATGTACGACCCGGACCACCCCATCGACCACATCCAGGCGATGACCCGGCGCAACGCCTGGCCGGCCGAGCTGGACGCGACGGAGCCGACGTATCTGCAGGCCAAGACCCGCGAGTCGTCCACCCGCGCGCCCTGGCACCACTCCACGGCCTGGGTGAAGGAATGGCCGATGACGCCCGTCGGCGTCAACTTCCTCGCCCCGCTGCTCGTCCACACCCCGGACGTGATCCGCACGGTCGCGGTCTGCATGGACCTGGAGCCGACCGACGTCGCCATCGAGCGGATGCTCACCGAGAAGACGAACGACGACGCGGACGCCAGCCGCGCCGCCAAGATGAACCGGGTGATCGACCCGCGCGACGTCGCCCACCACGGCCGCGTCGACCAGCGCGGCGAGGACCTCGCCAGCGGGGCCGCCGGAGTGAACCTCGTCGGCTACATCACCGTGTCCTCCCGCTCCCCCGAAGCCCTCGCGCGTGACAAGCGCACGATCCGCGCCTCAGCGGGTAAGTCGTATCTGAAACTGGAGTGGTGCGACCGTGAGCACCACCGTGCGTTCGTGAACACGCTGCCGTTCGCGACCGGAATCCGCCGCTAACAGGAGGCCCATCATGCCCATGCTGGACCCCCTCGCCGCGCTCACCGACGCGTTCACCGGCTTCCTGTTCGGGAAGGTGGAGTCGACGCGGCTGCCCGTCCGCACGTCCACCGGGCAGGCGCAGGCCGTGTACCTGCCCACCGCGGCCCCCGGCCTCGGCGACTCCGGCGTGATCATCGGCCGCGAGGTGTACTCCGGCAAGGGCTACATCTACGACCCGTTCCAGCTCTACGGCCAGCAGCTGCCCGCCCCGCACTGGCTGGTGCTGGGCGAGTCCGGCAACGGCAAGTCCGCGCTGGAGAAGACGTACGTCCTGCGCCAGCTGCGCTTCCGCGACCGCCAGGTCGTCGTGCTGGACGCCCAGGGCGAGGACGGCGTCGGCGAGTGGAACCTGATCGCGAAGGCGCTCGGAATAACTCCCATCCGGCTGGACCCGATGGCCGCCCTCAACGGCGGCATCAAGCTCAACCCGCTGGACCCGGCGATCGCCGCGACCGGGCAGCTCGCGCTGCTCCGCACGATCATCGAGGTCGCGATGGGGCGCGCCCTGGACGAGCGGTCCGGCTTCGCCCTCAAGGTCGCCCACGCGTATGTCACGGAGACCACCACCGAGCGGCAGCCGATCCTCACCGACATCGTCGAGCGGCTCCGACATCCCATGCCGGACTCCGCCGAGGCGATGAACGTCGATGTCGACGACGTCCGGGCGTGGGGCCTGGACGTGGCCCTCGTGCTGGACCGACTGGTCGACGGCGACCTGCGCGGCATGTTCGACGGCCCGACGACCAACGGCATCGACCTGGACGCGCCACTGATCGTCTTCGACCTCTCCCACATCGACCGCAACTCGATCGCCATGCCCATCCTGATGGCCATCGTCGGCGTGTGGCTGGAGCACACCTGGATCCGGCCCGACCGGGTCAAGCGCGTCTTCCTCGTCGAAGAGGCCTGGCACATCATCAACAGCCCGTTCGTGGCCCAGCTCTTCCAGCGGCTGCTGAAGTTCGGCCGCCGCCTCGGCCTGTCCTTCGTCGCCGTCGTCCACCACCTGTCGGACGTCGTGGACGGCGCCGCGGCCAAGGAGGCCGCCGCGATCCTGAAGATGGCCTCGACGCGGACGATCTACGCCCAGAAGGCCGACGAGGCGCGCGCGACGGGCCTGGTCCTCGGTCTGCCCCGGTGGGCGGTGGAGATCATCCCGACACTCACCCCCGGCATCGCGGTCTGGGACGTCAACGGCAACGTCCAGGTCGTCAAGCACCTGATCACCGAGTCCGAGCGCCCGCTGGTCTTCACGGACAGCGCGATGACGCAGTCGTCCGTCGACCACACGGCCCAGGTCGAGGCGGAGGCGGTGGCCGACGCGGCCGCGGCCGCGGAGGTCTCGCTCGCGAAGCAGTTGGCCGACGACGCGGTGGCCTGACGTGGCGGCGGAGCGACGCGGGACCGCCGAGCGGCGGGCCGAGGGCGGTGTCCCGGACGGACTGATCCTCGGGATCCTCGGCTTTCTGCTGGGCATGACCATCATGGTCTGGACGGCCACCGGCATCGCGGGGCTGTTCGCCCACGGCCAGTGGCCCACCGCGGTGCACTTCACCCGCACCCCGCTGGCGATGCGGCACCTCATCGGCGACCCGCACGACATCCCCGGCGCCTGGCCGGAGTCACCGCCGCCCGAGCTCCCGGGCTCCGGGCTCTTCTGGGGCATCTTCATCGGCCAGTTGATGGTCCTCTTCGTCCTGACGGTCTTCCTGATCGGCGTCCTCACCCGGTACCGCGTGGTGCGCGCCAACCGCCGCGAGGCCCGCGCCGCGGCGAAAGCCGCCCAGGACACCGCCGGAGGGGAGCGGTCCGAGGACACCGGCGCCGTTCCCCGCCCCCGGCGACGAGAACCCGACGCCGAGTCCGACGCCTTGTCCGACGCCGAGTCCGACCATGAGCGGGAACCCGAACAGCGGCCGGAACCGGCGCCCGCCGTACCGACGGCGTACGAGGCGCAGCCCCCCGCCGCCGTCCCCGCGCCGCCGCAGGGCCACGGCACCCCCGTCCAGCCGGAGTTCGCCCCTGTACCGGCCGGCCAGGGGGCTCCCGGCCCGCAGATCGCCGCCGTCCCCACGGGACCGGGACACGGGATACCGCCGCTCGCCCCGCCCGCGGCCGATCCACTCGCCGGCGGCGAACTGACCCGTACCTACGCCCTGTTCGCGGCCCCGCGCGGCGACAAGGCCAAGCGGGCCGTGGAGCCCGCGATCCTGAACGCCGCCGGCGCGGTGATCGTCACGACCGCCGACGCCGAGACGTACCGCAGGACCGTCGGCAACCGCAGCAAGCTGGGCCCGGTCACCGTCTACGATCCCGCGCACCTGATCGACCTTCCGGGACGCCTGCGTTGGGCCCCGCACACCGGCTGCGAGGACGCGCCGAAGGCGGCGACCCGCGCCGCGGCGCTCCTCGCGCCGCTGCGGCCCACCAGCAGCCTGGACTCCCTGACGTTCTCTGCTGCCGAGACGCTGCTGCGCTGCTGGCTGCACGCGGCGGCCGTCGACGGTCTGCCGTTCCGTCAGGTGCACCGCTGGGCGGCGGGCGGCGCCGCGGGCGGGGAGGCGGTCCGGATCCTGCGGACCGCACGAACGGCCGCGCCCGGCTGGAGCGGCGAGCTGGAGTCGATACTCCACGCCCACCCGGAGCGCCGGGACGCCGCGCAAGCACTGATACACCGGGGGCTGGAGTGCCTCAACTCCATCCATATCAGGGACGCCTGCAATCCCGGTCGAGCCGGAGCACCGGATTGGGAGTCGTTCGTCTCCGAGAGGGGAACGCTCTACGTGGTGGGTGAAGCGATCGAGGATCCACGAGCCCGCCCGGGTGCGATGCCACTGCTGACCGCACTCGTATCGAGCGTGGTCGAGCACGGCCGGTCCATGGCTGCGAGGTCATCTGCCGGTCGGCTCGACCCACCAATCACGCTGGTCCTCGACGACATCGCGGCGCTGGCTCCGATCCCGGAGCTGCCCGCGCTGCTGGCCACCGGACAGGCCGACGGGCTGCCGGTGCTCGCGGTGTTCCGTTCGCCGGAACAGGCCAGGGACCGCTGGCGGACGGCGCTCTGGCAACAGGCCGACGTACGCCTGTCGTTGGGCGATCCGTTCGGCGCCATCGCCGACGAGATCCCGGACGCGGTCCGGCTCGGCTAGGCCGAACCGTCGACCCCTGCCGGCCGGCAGGACGGTCAGCCCCGCGGCGCCCGCCCCACCGAATCGCGCACCACGATGTGCGTGCCCAGCAGATGGCGGCGCTGCGCCGGCCCGCCCGACACGTCCTCGGACAGCGCGATCCTGACCGCCTCGCGGCCCAGTTCGTACGAGGGGATGTGCACGGTCGTCAGCGGCGGGTTGAGGTCCTGCGCGAAGTGCTCGTCGTTGTAGCCGACGACCGACACGTCCTCGGGCGTCCGCAGTCCGGCGTCGCGCAGCGCGGCCATCGCGCCCGCCGCGACCAGGTCGTCGCCGGCGAAGACCGCCGTGAACTCCGGCCGCCCGCCGGACACCGCGATCATGGACCGGACCGCCGCATAGGCGTTGTCCCGCCCCATGCCCGATCCGGAGACCTGCGCCGGCTCGGGGTCCAGACCGTGGTCGGCGAGCGCCCGCCGGTATCCGGAGAGCCGGGGCTCGAAGGTGCTGTGGCCCGGGATCCGGCCGAGGAACAGGATCCGCCGGTGCCCGGCCGACAGCAGATGGCTGGTGATCGCATAGGCACCCGCCTCGTTGTCGTACTCGACGACGAGCACCGGCATGTCGGGCGTGGGCGCCGGACGGCCGCACAGCACCAGCCGCGACCCGGCCGCCGACAGCGCGTGCGCGTACTCGTTCAGCCGGACCCGGTACGGCTCGTCCTCGACGGCGCCGCCGACCAGCACCACCACCTCGGCACGCTGCTCGCGCATCATCTGCACGAGCGCCAGCTCCCGCGCGATGTCCCCACCGTGGCTGCACACCAGACACAGCCGGCCGCGGGCCGCGGCCTCCTGCTCGACGCCCTGCGCGACCTCGGCGTAGAACGGGCTGTCGACGGCCTGCACGATGACCGCGACGGTCTTCGGACCGGTTCCGGCCAGCGCCCGCGCCCGCGCGTCGATGACGTAGTCCAGGTCCTTCACCGCCCGCAGCACCTTCGCGCGCGCCGCGGCGGACGTCGGATAGTTCCCGGCCAGGACCCGCGAGACCGTCGCGACCGATACGCCCGCCCGCTCGGCGACGTCCCGGATGGTGACCCGACGCTGACCGCCGGCCCGTGATGCTGCTTCCGTCATGCCCGCATGCCCGCCGTCCGATTCCGTGCGCCCCACCCCACGCTCCCACCCAGCGTAGTCGTGCCACGCCCGGCGGCAGCGCCCTCCACACCCGCTGATCCGCGCAGCGGATCCCCGCCCGCCCAGGCGCCCGCCCAGGCGCCCGCTCAGGTGTTGGCGGCGTAGTCCTTCGCCAGCTCGTCGGCCATCTTCGCGCGGCCGTCGTTGCGCATCTTCTTGACCACCGCGTCCCATTCGCCGATCGGTTTCCGCCCGGCCACGATGCTCATCACGCTGTCCCTCAGATACTGGTCGATATTGGCGCCGACCCGGCTCAGCGTCGCCGACTGCAGTCCGAAGCGCGGATTGCGGACCATCAGCGGCATGGCCTTGACCTGCCAGGCGTGGTTGATCCTGGCCGCCTCCGGCCGGCCGGGGATGAAGAGCACCTGCGGCGCGTCGCACAAGTACTTGAACGGCAGGTTGGTGTTGCCCTCCAGCAGCCCCAGGTCGTTGAGCTTCGGCGACCCGTCGGCGCCGCGGCTGAAGTGGGTGCCCTCGATGCCGAAGTGCAGCAGCTCGTACTCCTTGCTGCCGAACGGCGACGCGAGGTAGTCCAGCACCCGCAGCATGAGCGTGATCCGGTCCTTCGACGCCTTCTTCAGCACGGTGTAGCCGAAGATGTTGCGCGCCTGCTGGATCGCCGGCTTCGCGCCGCCCGAGCCGCTCGCGTCGTACGGCAGCGCCACGTCCAGGTCGAACTTCCCCTTGATGCCCTGGACGTTGCTGATCAGCGCGCCGAAGCCGTCCGTCATCGAGCCGACGGTGCCGTTGTAGAACTGCGTCTTGAGGTCCACCTGCGAGGTCGCCGAGGCGTTCGGCTCGAACACCCCCGCCGCCCGCAGCTTCGCCATGTACTCGATGGACGCCCGGAATTCGGGGGTGGCGTACGCGTCGGTGAACGTGCCGCCCGCCACCTTCCACTCGTAGGGCGCGCCGAACGCCAGCGCGTGCACATTGAGCCCGAACACGCTCTGCTGCGAGGCACCCAGCGCGTACGACCTGCCCTTCGTCGCCGCCTTCGACACGGCCAGGAAGTCGTCCGCGGTCCAGCCGTCCTTCATCCCGGCCCCGGCGAACACGTCCCTGTTGATCCACAGCTGGTTGCCGGGCTTGGAGCGCTCCACCGGCACCCCGAAGATCCGGCCGCCGATACGACCCATGTCCTGCCAGGCGTAGGTGGGGATGTTCGCCAGGTTCGGGTACTGCTTGACGGCGTCGCCCGACAGGAAGTCCGACAGGTCGGCGCACTTGGACTGCACGAACTCGGCCTCGCGCGGCAGCACGTACCCGCCACCGATGTTGATGATGTCCGGCAGGTCGTCGCCGGCCATCAGCGTCGCCATCTTGTTGGGGTAGTCCGAGTCCGGGACGACCGTGTACTCGATCTTCACGCCCAGCGCCTCGTTGACGGCCGTCCAGAATGTGTTCTGCGCGGCCGCCTTGGGCGGCGTCCCGTACGTGATCGTCAGCACCTTGATCGTGCTGCCGTCACCCGGCTTGGCAGCCACCGCCTGCACCAGGTTCTTCGGGTACGAGGTGAAGCCGGCCTGCACCCCGTTCGCCGAACCCGGCAGGTCGGGCACCGGGCCCTGGAAGGGCAGATGCGTCGGCCAGGCGGCCAGCTTCTTCCCCGCGTTGGAGACGTCGTGCCCGCCCGAGGCGGACGAACAGGCGGTGAGTACGGAGGGGACGGCGAGGGCGGCGCCACCGGCGGCGATCGAGCGCAGCAGGGTACGCCGCGAGTACGACGAGGAACTCAACGGAGGTGTCCTTTCGGAAGGGACTCGCTAAGGAGGACTCGCAAAGGTGGGCTCGCCGAGGTGGACGAGGAGCTCAGCTCTTGATGGCGCCGGTGAGCACGCCCTTGGTGAAGTACTTCTGCAGGAAGGGATAGACGACGAGGATCGGCACCGTGGCCACGACGAGCACCGCCATCTGGATCGTCTGCGGCGCGGACACCATGCCCGCCTCGCTCACCCCGGTGTCGGCGATCTGCGCGCCGTTGATCACATACGTCCGCAGCACCTGCTGCAGCGGCCAGTGGTCGGAGTTGAGATAGATCGACGCGTAGAACCAGGCGTTCCAGTACGAGACCGCGTAGAAGAGCCCGACGACGGCCAGTGCCGCCTTGGAGAGCGGAAGGACGATCTTCCGCAGCACCGTCCAGTCCCCCGCCCCGTCGAGCCGGGCCGCCTCGTACAGCTCCTCGGGCACCGACTGGAAGAAGCCGCGCAGCACGATCAGATTGAAGACGTTGATCAGCACGGGAGCGACCAGCGAGGAGTAGCTGTCCAGCATTCCCAGCCCCTTGACCAGCAGGAAGCCGGGGATCATGCCGGGCGGGAAGAGAAACGTGAAGAGGATCAGCAGCAGCACCGGACGGCCCCCGAAGACTCCCGGGCGGCTCAGCGCGTAGGCCAGTCCGATGGTGCACGCGAGGCTGACCGCCGTACCGACGATCGTCACGCCGGCGCTCACCATCAGTGCGTGCCCGACGATCCCGCCGTCGAAGATCTGGTGGTAGGCGCGCAGCGTCGGGTGCTGCGGCCACAGCACCCAGCCGCCGTTGTCCACGACCTCCTGGTTGGAGGCCAGACTGGTCGAGACGATGATCAGGAACGGGACGAGGACCAACGCCACGACCGCCGTCAGCGCCACGGCCTTCGCCGCCCGCGTGACCGGCCGCGGCTTCTCCATCCAGCTGGGTCGGACGGCGCTCATCGGTACACCCCCTGCTCCCCGAGACGATGGGCGATCTTGTTCGCCGTGTAGACCAGCGCGGCACCGACCAGGCCCTTGAACAGCCCCGCGGCGGCGGCGAACCCGAAGTCGCCGCCGATGATGCCCTTGTAGTAGACGAAGGTGTCGATGATCTCCGCCGCCTCCGGCCCCACGGCCGGGCGCTGCAGCAGCATCTGCTCGAAGCCGACGGAGAGGACGTCGCCGAGCCGCATGATCAGCAGCAGCACGACGATGGGCCGTACGGCGGGCAGCGTGACGTGCCAGAAGCGCCGCCACGGCCCGGCGCCGTCGATCGCGGCCGCCTCGTACTGCTGCTCGTCGACCTGGGCGAGCGCGGCGAGGAAGATGATCGTTCCCCAGCCGGCGTCCTTCCAGATCACCTGCGCCACCACCAGCGGCTTGAACGCGTCGGGGTTCCCGATGATGTCGACGCTGTGCAGCCCGGCGTCCCCGAGAGCGCTGTTCAGCAGACCGGTGTCGCCGAGCAGTTGCTGGAAGAGCGCGACGACGATCACCCAGGACAGGAAGTGCGGGAGATACGCGACGCTCTGCACGAAGCGCCGGACGCTGACCCTCGTCAGGCTGTGCAGGAGCATGGCGAGCGCGAGCGGGACGGGGAAGTAGAACGTCAGCTGCAGCAGCGCTATCCACAGGGTGTTGACAACGGACGCCCAGAAGTCGGTGTCCTCGAACATCCGCTGGAAGTTCTCCAGCCCGATCCACTGGCTGGCCCACAGCCCGTCGAACGGCACGTAGTCCTTGAACGCGATGACGTTGCCGGCCATCGCGCCGTAGTGGAACAGCAGGAAGTACGCCAGTCCCGGCAGCATCAGCAGCAGCAGGACCAGGTCCTTGCGAAACCGCTTCCCTCGCGAGTCCCGGCGGGGCGGCTCACCCGGCTCCGCCGCCCGCTCCTCCCGTTCCTGCTCCTCGAGGGGCGCTGCGACCGCATGACTGCGGCCCGTGGCGCCCTGGTTGGCTATCGCCATCGCGTCCTCCCTGACGGTCGAGGTGGGAGGAAACTAAACCGGTTACTACGCGAGGTCAAGACCTTGAACCGGTGTCGTTCTTGACCTGAAGGGCTGACAGCTCTAGCCTCCGATCAACATCAAGTAACCGTTTACATCGTGGGGGTTGTCATGCCGGACCGACCGACCGCAGTCCTGGCCATGCGCGCGGACGTGGTCGACCTGGTGCTCCCCGCCGATCTGCGAGCCCGGCTCGAGGGCTGCGTACGACTCCATCCCGATGTCATCACCAGCGGCTTCGACACCCTCGCGGCCCGCACGGCGCTCCGCGCCGCGGATCTGCTCATCACCGGCTGGGGCTGCCCGGTCATCGGCCCGGACACCCTCGCCGCGGCCCCCCGGCTGAGCGCCGTCATCCACGCCGCCGGCACCGTCAAGGACCATGTGCACCCGGCCGTGTGGCAGCGCGGAATCTCGGTCTCTTCCGCGGCCGATGCCAACGCGGGCCCCGTCATCGAGTTCACTCTGGCCACCATCGTGCTGGCCGCCCGCCGCACCCTCGGCGCCGCGGCCCAGTACGCCGGCGGCGACCTGCCCGGCTTCGGCGAACGCCAGGGGGGCGACGGTGCGACCATCGGCGTCATCGGGGCTTCCCGTATCGGCCGGGGCGTCATCGACCGCCTCACGGCCGCGACCGCCGGCTATCGCGTACTGCTCGCCGACCCGTACGTCTCAGCGCAGACGGCCGCCGAACTCGGCGTCCAGCTCGTGGAGTTGGACGAACTGTGCCGGTCCTCGGACATCGTCACCGTGCATGCCCCGGAGCTGCCCGAGACGCACCATCTGCTCGACGCCCGGCGGCTGGCCCTGCTCCGCGACGGCGCCGCACTCATCAACACCGCCCGCGGCCGGCTCATCGACACCGACGCCCTGGTCCGCGAATGCTCCACCGGCCGTTTCGACGCCTACCTCGACGTCTCGGAACCGGAGCCGCTGCCCCACGGCCACCCGCTGTTCGGCCTCCCCAACGTCCTGGTCACGCCGCACATCGCCGGCTGCCAGGGCAACGAGGTCCGCCGGCTCGGCGCCTACGCCGTCGACGAAGTGCGGCGCTGGACCCGGGGTGAGCGCCTGTTGGGCGAGGTCAGTGCGGCCGACCTGGAGCGCATCGCGTAGCCACGTCGTGCGGGCCTCTGCTCAGGAGGGGCGGGGGAGCTCCATCTCGTACTCGGTCTGCGACTCGTCGAGCGGGAACGCCATCGTCTCGCCGGTCCTCGTGAACCCCAGTCGCGCGTAGAAGGCCTGCGCCCGCGCGTTGTCCTCGTGCACCCACAGCCGGACCCGGCCGATCTTCTCGGGCAGCTCCCAGGACCAGTCGATCGCGGCCCGCAGCATCCGCTCGGACAGCCCGTTGCCCCGGCCTTCCGGTGCCATGTAGACGCCGACGATGTGGGTCTGCGGGACCGGGAACGCCGCTCCGACCTCCACCAGCACGGTTGCGGAACCCACCCACTCGCCGGCCTCGTTGACCGCAACGAACCCGGGGGTGGTTCCTCTGCGCTGCCACGTCTCCTCGGGGAAGGCCGCTTCGGTCTCGTAGGTGTTGACGAAAGCCACGCTGCTCGCCGGGTCCAGAAGCGCGGCCAGCCTCAGCTGCTTCCGCTGCTGCCACTCGTGCGGGCGGGTGGCACGTATCTCGTATCCCATACGGCGATCGTGTCAGCCGTCCGGGCAGCATCGCAACGCAAAAAAACCTCAGGCCCGGGATCAGAGATCCCGGGCCTGAGGCCAATGATTGTTCGGCGGCGTCCTACTCTCCCACAGGGTCCCCCCTGCAGTACCATCGGCGCTGAAAGGCTTAGCTTCCGGGTTCGGAATGTAACCGGGCGTTTCCCTAACGCTATGACCACCGAAACACTATGAAGTTAACCAACCGGATACTGACACGGTTCGTTACTTCAGAACTACACAGTGGACGCGAAGCAAAAATAGTTAGACAAGCCCTCGGCCTATTAGTACCAGTCAGCTACACCCGTTACCGGGCTTCCACATCTGGCCTATCAACCCAGTCGTCTACTGGGAGCCTTAACCCCTCAAAGGGGGTGGGAATACTCATCTCGAAGCAGGCTTCCCGCTTAGATGCTTTCAGCGGTTATCCTTTCCGAACGTAGCCAACCAGCCGTGCCCTTGGCAGGACAACTGGCACACCAGAGGTTCGTCCGTCCCGGTCCTCTCGTACTAGGGACAGCCCTTCTCAATATTCCTGCGCGCGCAGCGGATAGGGACCGAACTGTCTCACGACGTTCTAAACCCAGCTCGCGTACCGCTTTAATGGGCGAACAGCCCAACCCTTGGGACCGACTCCAGCCCCAGGATGCGACGAGCCGACATCGAGGTGCCAAACCATCCCGTCGATATGGACTCTTGGGGAAGATCAGCCTGTTATCCCCGGGGTACCTTTTATCCGTTGAGCGACGGCGCTTCCACAAGCCACCGCCGGATCACTAGTCCCGACTTTCGTCCCTGCTCGACCCGTCAGTCTCACAGTCAAGCTCCCTTGTGCACTTACACTCAACACCTGATTGCCAACCAGGCTGAGGGAACCTTTGGGCGCCTCCGTTACTCTTTAGGAGGCAACCGCCCCAGTTAAACTACCCACCAGACACTGTCCCTGATCCGGATCACGGACCGAGGTTAGACATCCAGCACGACCAGAGTGGTATTTCAACGACGACTCCACCATGGCTGGCGCCATGACTTCACAGTCTCCCACCTATCCTACACAAGCCGAACCGAACACCAATATCAAGCTATAGTAAAGGTCCCGGGGTCTTTCCGTCCTGCTGCGCGAAACGAGCATCTTTACTCGTAGTGCAATTTCACCGGGCCTATGGTTGAGACAGTCGAGAAGTCGTTACGCCATTCGTGCAGGTCGGAACTTACCCGACAAGGAATTTCGCTACCTTAGGATGGTTATAGTTACCACCGCCGTTTACTGGCGCTTAAGTTCTCAGCTTCGCCACACCGAAATGTGACTAACCGGTCCCCTTAACGTTCCAGCACCGGGCAGGCGTCAGTCCGTATACATCGCCTTACGGCTTCGCACGGACCTGTGTTTTTAGTAAACAGTCGCTTCTCGCTGGTCTCTGCGGCCACCCCCAGCTCAGGAAGCAAGTTCCCTCACCAGTTGTGGCCCCCCTTCTCCCGAAGTTACGGGGGCATTTTGCCGAGTTCCTTAACCATAGTTCACCCGAACGCCTCGGTATTCTCTACCTGACCACCTGAGTCGGTTTAGGGTACGGGCCGCCATGAAACTCGCTAGAGGCTTTTCTCGACAGCATAGGATCATCCACTTCACCACAATCGGCTCGGCATCAGGTCTCAGACTATGTGTTGCGCGGATTTGCCTACGCAACGTCCTACACCCTTACCCCGGGACTACCACCGCCCGGGCTGGACTACCTTCCTGCGTCACCCCATCGCTTACCTACTACAGAATCGGGTCGCCGGCTCCACCACTCCCCTCAACTCCGAAGAGATCAGGGCGGCTTCACGGGCTTAGCATCCTCTGGTTCGATACTGGGCGTTTCAAAGCGGGTACCGGAATATCAACCGGTTGTCCATCGACTACGCCTGTCGGCCTCGCCTTAGGTCCCGACTTACCCTGGGCAGATCAGCTTGACCCAGGAACCCTTAGTCAATCGGCGCACACGTTTCCCACGTGTGTATCGCTACTCATGCCTGCATTCTCACTCGTGTACCGTCCACGACTGGCTTCCGCCGCCGCTTCACCCGGCACACGACGCTCCCCTACCCATCCCCGCACCCGTTAGGGCTTCACACGGGAATGACACGACTTCGGCGGTACGCTTGAGCCCCGCTACATTGTCGGCGCGGAATCACTTGACCAGTGAGCTATTAC
The DNA here is from genome assembly GCF_023701715.1 of Streptomyces sp. RKAG337. Lineage (NCBI taxonomy): Bacteria > Bacillati > Actinomycetota > Actinomycetes > Kitasatosporales > Streptomycetaceae > Streptomyces > Streptomyces sp. RKAG337. Next base: position 3,364,134 of record NZ_JAJOZA010000001.1, read on the forward strand.
GCACTCTTTCAAGGATGGCTGCTTCTAAGCCAACCTCCTGGTTGTCTCTGCGACTCCACATCCTTTCCCACTTAGCGTACGCTTAGGGGCCTTAGTCGATGCTCTGGGCTGTTTCCCTCTCGACCATGGAGCTTATCCCCCACAGTCTCACTGCCGCGCTCTCACTTACCGGCATTCGGAGTTTGGCTAAGGTCAGTAACCCGGTAGGGCCCATCGCCTATCCAGTGCTCTACCTCCGGCAAGAAACACGCGACGCTGCACCTAAATGCATTTCGGGGAGAACCAGCTATCACGGAGTTTGATTGGCCTTTCACCCCTAACCACAGGTCATCCCCCAGGTTTTCAACCCTGGTGGGTTCGGTCCTCCACGAAGTCTTACCTCCGCTTCAACCTGCCCATGGCTAGATCACTCCGCTTCGGGTCTTGGGCGCGCGACTCATTCGCCCTATTCGGACTCGCTTTCGCTACGGCTACCCCACACGGGTTAACCTCGCCACACACCGCAAACTCGCAGGCTCATTCTTCAAAAGGCACGCAGTCACGAGATACCAGCAAGCTGGTATCCGACGCTCCCACGGCTTGTAGGCACACGGTTTCAGGTACTATTTCACTCCGCTCCCGCGGTACTTTTCACCATTCCCTCACGGTACTATCCGCTATCGGTCACCAGGGAATATTTAGGCTTAGCGGGTGGTCCCGCCAGATTCACACGGGATTTCTCGGGCCCCGTGCTACTTGGGTGTCGTACAAGCAAGCCGTACAGATTTCAGCTACGGGGGTCTTACCCTCTACGCCGGACCTTTCGCATGTCCTTCGCCTATCCATACGGTTTCTGACTCGCCCAACAGTCGGCAGACTGCTGAAGTACGATCCCACAACCCCGCATACGCAACCCCTGCCGGGTATCACACGCATACGGTTTGGCCTCATCCGGTTTCGCTCGCCACTACTCCCGGAATCACGGTTGTTTTCTCTTCCTGCGGGTACTGAGATGTTTCACTTCCCCGCGTTCCCTCCACATACCCTATGTGTTCAGGTATGGGTGACAGCCCATGACGACTGCCGGGTTTCCCCATTCGGACACCCCCGGATCACAGCTCAGTTGACAGCTCCCCGGGGCCTATCGCGGCCTCTCGCGTCCTTCATCGGTTCCTGGTGCCAAGGCATCCACCGTGCGCCCTTAAAAACTTGCCTTACAGATGCTCGCGTCCACTATGTAGTTCTCAAGCAACGAACCCTCCCCCACACTGCCCCGAGATAATCCCGAGGAGTAATGAGGCCGGCGTCGAGAAGGAACTTTCGTTCCCTCAGGACCCAACAGCGTGCCCGGTACAGTCCCATCACTCATGTTTTCCACGCCGAAGCAGTACTTACCTGAGCAACCAGACCGTGCCGAATAGTCAACGTTCCACCCATGAGCAACCACCGCCGAACAGATGCCGGCGTAATGGCCCTGGACCGTCAATGACGGTCTAGATGCTCCTTAGAAAGGAGGTGATCCAGCCGCACCTTCCGGTACGGCTACCTTGTTACGACTTCGTCCCAATCGCCAGTCCCACCTTCGACGACTCCCTCCCTTGCGGGTTGGGCCATCGGCTTCGGGTGTTACCGACTTTCGTGACGTGACGGGCGGTGTGTACAAGGCCCGGGAACGTATTCACCGCAGCAATGCTGATCTGCGATTACTAGCAACTCCGACTTCATGGGGTCGAGTTGCAGACCCCAATCCGAACTGAGGCCGGCTTTTTGAGATTCGCTCCACCTTGCGGTATCGCAGCTCATTGTACCGACCATTGTAGCACGTGTGCAGCCCAAGACATAAGGGGCATGATGACTTGACGTCGTCCCCACCTTCCTCCGAGTTGACCCCGGCGGTCTCCTGTGAGTCCCCATCACCCCGAAGGGCATGCTGGCAACACAGAACAGGGGTTGCGCTCGTTGCGGGACTTAACCCAACATCTCACGACACGAGCTGACGACAGCCATGCACCACCTGTACACCGACCACAAGGGGGGCCGTATCTCTACGGCTTTCCGGTGTATGTCAAGCCTTGGTAAGGTTCTTCGCGTTGCGTCGAATTAAGCCACATGCTCCGCTGCTTGTGCGGGCCCCCGTCAATTCCTTTGAGTTTTAGCCTTGCGGCCGTACTCCCCAGGCGGGGAACTTAATGCGTTAGCTGCGGCACCGACGACGTGGAATGTCGCCAACACCTAGTTCCCAACGTTTACGGCGTGGACTACCAGGGTATCTAATCCTGTTCGCTCCCCACGCTTTCGCTCCTCAGCGTCAGTAATGGCCCAGAGATCCGCCTTCGCCACCGGTGTTCCTCCTGATATCTGCGCATTTCACCGCTACACCAGGAATTCCGATCTCCCCTACCACACTCTAGTCTGCCCGTATCGAATGCAGACCCGGGGTTAAGCCCCGGGCTTTCACATCCGACGTGACAGACCGCCTACGAGCTCTTTACGCCCAATAATTCCGGACAACGCTCGCACCCTACGTATTACCGCGGCTGCTGGCACGTAGTTAGCCGGTGCTTCTTCTGCAGGTACCGTCACTTGCGCTTCTTCCCTGCTGAAAGAGGTTTACAACCCGAAGGCCGTCATCCCTCACGCGGCGTCGCTGCATCAGGCTTTCGCCCATTGTGCAATATTCCCCACTGCTGCCTCCCGTAGGAGTCTGGGCCGTGTCTCAGTCCCAGTGTGGCCGGTCGCCCTCTCAGGCCGGCTACCCGTCGTCGCCTTGGTAGGCCATTACCCCACCAACAAGCTGATAGGCCGCGGGCTCATCCTTCACCGCCGGAGCTTTTAACCCACCCCCAGGAGGAGGAGAGTGTTATCCGGTATTAGACCCCGTTTCCAGGGCTTGTCCCAGAGTGAAGGGCAGATTGCCCACGTGTTACTCACCCGTTCGCCACTAATCCACCCCGAAGGGCTTCATCGTTCGACTTGCATGTGTTAAGCACGCCGCCAGCGTTCGTCCTGAGCCAGGATCAAACTCTCCGTGAATGTCTCCACGCAAGAGCGGCACCACCGGCCGGAATAAGGCCCGTGGTGCACAGCGTCCTCGCTGTGTAATTGCCTCCCACCAGTTCCCGTCCCGAAGGACCGGAGGGCAGAAGGACTTTTTCAAAGGAACCACCAAACGAAACCCGAATGGGTTCCGCCCGGGGTGTTTTAAGTCTGGCGTTGACTTTTGGCACGCTGTTGAGTTCTCAAGGAACGGTCGCTTCCTTTGGTGCCGTTTCACCGGCGCCCTCCGGGCTTCCCTTCGTGTTTCCGACTCTACCAGACGCTTTCGCGTCCGATTCCCAGTCAGCAGGTTTCGCCTTCTGCGCTTTCACGCTTTCCGGCGATTCCGACTCTATCAGAACCTTTCGGGCCTGACTCCCAGTCAGCGGGGCTTGCCATCCGGGCCGTTGAGCCCTTCCGACGAGTGAAACTTTAGCGGAACTTCGGCATCCGATCCAATCGGCTGCTTTCTGTTCCCATTCCGAAAACGCGCACGAAAACAAAACGACTGAGCGTCGTTCGTTCGAATGGTTGTCATGTGGAGTGACTGCCTCGGGACCGACTCGCGTCGGCGTTCACCGGCGGGCAACTCGGAGAACACTACGCATCCATCCGCAGGGTGTCAACCCCCGCCCGTCCGCCCGGCGAAGCCCCGTCGAGAGTCCTGCCGGGGCCCTGCCTGGAACCCTGCCTGGACCCCGTCAGTCGAGGTCTTCCAGCCGGCCGCCCGCGTCCGGCTGGGCCACCTCCACGCGGCGCAGCAGGCGCTGGAGCACTTCGCCCAGGACCGCCCGTTCGTCCGTGGAGAGGTCCTGGAGCAGGTCGGCCTCGAAGGCGGCGGCCATGCGCATGGTCTCCAGCCACTTGCCGCGGCCCTCGTCCGTCAGCTCGACGATGACCCGTACGCGGTTGGACTCGTCGCGGTCCCGGGTGACCAGGCCCTCCGTGACCATGCGGTCGATGCGGTGGGTCATGGCGGCCGGGGTGAGGCCGAGTCGCTTGGCGAGGTCGCCGGGGCCGAGACGGTACGGCTTGCCGACGACGACGAGGGCCTTGAGGACCTCCCACTCGGCGTTGCTGATGCCGAGGGCCGAGAGGTGCCGGCCGTAGCCGACGTTCATCCGGCGGTTGAGCCGGCCCAGGGCCGTGACGACCTTCTCGACCTGGGGGTCCACCTCGGGAAATTCGCGCTGGTAGGCCGCGATCTGTTCATCGAGGTCCAGCTCTTGCGGGGGACTGGCGGGGCCGTCTGCTGCTGGCATGGGCCGAGTATCGCACGTAACCGCTTGCCGCTAAAGCCCTTCTCTGTGTACTCTTTAGGTTCTAACTTTAACTTTGAAGTCTTCGAGACTCAACGACAACCGAGGTAGGTGAGTGTGACCACCGAGATGGGCGCGGCTCTGCGCCGGATCCAGCTGGGCAACGCGCTGAGCGCGTTCGGCAACGGCTTCACGGTCCCGTTCCTGTTCATTTACGTGGCACAGGTACGGGATCTTGGTGCGACGACGGCCGGGGTGGTGCTGGCCGCCTACGCCGTGGCCGCGCTCTGCGTGCTGCCGTTCACCGGCCGGGCCATCGACCAGCGGGGCCCGCTGCCCGTGGCCATGACCGGTGCGGTGCTCGCCGCCATCGGCGCGATGGGCTTCGGGCTCGCCTCGACCGCGGTGACCGTGGTCGCGGCGTCGGCCGTCATGGGCGCCGGGGTCGCGATCATCGCGCCGTCGCTCGCGACGCTCATCGTGTGGTGCTCCACCACGAAGACCCGTTCGCGGGCCTTCGCGACGCAGTTCTTCCTCAACAACCTCGGCCTGGGCATCGGCGGCCTCATCGGCGGTCTGATGGTCGACACCTCGCGGCCCGGCAGCTTCACGCTGCTGTTCTCGATCGAGGCCGTGATGTTCCTGGTGCTCGGCGCGGTGGTCTGCACCGTGCGGCTGCCGAGGACGTCGCGGATCGAGTGCGCGCCGTCGGACAAGGCCCCGGGCGGCTGGCGGATGCTGGTCAGGGACCGGGCCATGGTGCAGCTGTGCGTGCTCGGCGGCGTGATGTTCTTCGCCTGCTACGGACAGTTCGAGTCGGGCCTGGCGGCGTTCGCGACCGAGGTCACCCGCATCCAGCCGGCGACGCTCGGCATCGCCCTCGCGGCGAACACGGCCGTCATCGTCGCTGCGCAGTTCCTGATCCTGAAGAAGATCGAGCGGCGGCGGCGCAGCCGGGTGATCGCGGCGGTCGGGCTGATCTGGACGGTCGCCTGGGCCGCGGCGGGTGTCTCGGGTCTGCTGCACGGGAGCCACGCGGTGGCGACGGTGACGCTGATCTCCACGTACGCGCTGTTCGGGCTCGGCGAGGCGATGCTGTCGCCGACCGTCGCTCCGCTCGTCGCCGATCTGGCGCCGGCGCGGATGATCGGGCAGTACAACTCGGCGTTCGCCCTCGTGAAGCAGCTGGCCCTCGCGGTCGGGCCCGCGGTGGGCGGGCTGATGGCCGGGGCCGGGATGTGGGGCGCCTACATCGGCATGCTGATCGCGTTCTCGCTCGGCATCACATGGCTGGCGCTCCGGATGGGCCGTGGGCTCACTCCCGCCCAGGACAACCCGCACGCGGTCGTTCCGGCGCCGCGTGAGCCGCTGGCGGCCGACCGCCCGCTGGTGACCGGCCGGCCGGTCGAGGCCTCCGTCGGGGGCTGAGCCCCGGACGCGCCGCGGAACGCGAAGCACGCAGCACACTGCCCCGGCCGGTCGGCCGGGGCAGCTGTCGTTCTCAGGCCTTGTGCTCAGGCCACGCTCTCAGGGCTCAGGCCAGGCTCTCAGCGCTCAGGCGCGTGGAAGGGCGAACTCGCACCAGACGGCCTTGCCGCCGCCCGGCGTCCGGCGGGAGCCCCAGCTGGAGGCGATCGTGGCGATGATCGAGATGCCGCGGCCGGCCTCGTCCGCGGGCTCCGCGCGGCGGCGGCGCGGCAGGTGGTCGTCGCCGTCGGTGACTTCGATGATGAGCCGGCGGTCGGTGCGGCGGAGCCGGAGCTTCATCGGCGGGGTGCCGTGCTGCAGCGAGTTGGCGACCAGCTCGCTGGCGGCGAGGACGCCGAGGTCGCGCAGCTCGGCGGGGAAGCGCCAGCTGGACAGGACGCCGGTGGCGAAGGCGCGGGCGCGGGGCGCCGCCTCGATACCGCCGAGGAGTTCCAGCGAGGCGTTGCGGAAGAGCTCGGCGTCGGCGCCGGCGTGGTCCGGGTACTGCAGGACCAGGACGGCGACGTCGTCGTCGTGCTCGGAGGTCACGCCCAGGGCGCGCAGCAGCCGGTCGCAGATGACCTGCGGGGTGCCGGTGGCGCCGGCGAAGGCGCTCATCAGGGAGTCGATGCCGACGTCGATGTCCTCGCCGCGCCGCTCGACCAGGCCGTCGGTGTAGAGCACCGCCATGGAGCCGGGGCCGAGCGGGATGGATCCGGAGGTGTGCACCCAGCCGCCGGTGCCCAGTGGCGGGCCGGTCGGCTCGTCGGTGCGGTGCACCTGGCCCTCGGGGTCGCGGACCAGGATCGGCAGATGGCCGGCGGTGGCGTACGAGAGCCGGCCCTCGCTGGGGTCGTGGACCGCGTAGACGCAGGTGGCGATCTGGGTGGCGTCGATCTCGGAGGCGAGGCCGTCGAGCAGCTGGATGACCTCGTGCGGCGGGAGGTCGAGCCGGGCGTAGGCGCGGACCGCGGTACGGAGCTGGCCCATCACGGCGGCGGCGCGGACGCCGCGGCCCATGACGTCGCCGATGACGAGCGCCGTGCGGCCGGCGCCGAGGGTGATCACGTCGTACCAGTCGCCGCCGACGGCGGCGTCGGTGCCGCCGGGCTGGTACGTGGCGGCGACCCGCAGATCGTCGGGCTGCTCCAGCTCCTGCGGGAGCAGGCTGCGCTGGAGGGTGACGGCGGTGGCGTGCAGCCGGCGTTCACTCTCCCGGAGGCGCTCCGCGGCCTGCACCTGGTCCGTGACGTCGGCGGCGAAGACGAGGACGCCGCGCTTGGCCTCGGGGGCCTCCTGGGTGCCGTGGGCGGCGCTGTGGGCGGTGTTGTGCGCGGCGCTGTGGGTGCCCTGCGCGCCGGGGGCGCCCTGGGTGCCGTCGTGGCCCGCGCCGGTGTGCACCGGCGTGCAGGTGAAGGTGAAGTAGCGGTCCCGGTCGGGGAGGGTGACCTTGCGCGCCTTGACGGTGCGCGGCTTGCCGCTGCGGTGCACCTGGTCCATGAGCGGCAGCAGCCCGAGCTCGTCGAGCTCGGGAAGTCCTTCGCGGGCGGGTTCACCCGTTCTGCGCGGGCCGAAGACCTCGGTGTACGCCTCGTTGACGTACGCGATGCGGTGCGCGGCGCCGTAGGTGATGGCGATCAGCGCGGGAACCTGGCTGAGGACGTCGTTGACGGAGAGCGCGTCGACGGCGCACGCCGGCGCTTCCGGGTGCTCGGCGCGGGCCGCGGGCACGGCTCCGCCGGCCGTCGGCGCGCTGGGGGCGGCGGGGGCGGCGTCGGGCGTGCGCCCGGCCGCGGCCGTACGGCGCTGCGTGCCGGGGAGCCGGGCGCTCCAGCGGGTGAGGTTCACCGAGCCCCACCTCGCGGTGTTGTTCGGGGCAGCCCGGACCGCCTGGCTCTGCGCGGGGGTACGGGGGGTCGCTCCCCGGGAGAATTCAGCAAACGTCCGATTCCTCGTATTTGTCACGCTTTGCAGGTGCTGGCGCACACATGGTCACACGCCCAGTGTGGCCGACCCGCGGCCCGGGGGGAATCGCGAGGCTCAGGGCGCGTCCGGCTTGGGGAGCCCTCCCGCGGCCAGTTCGAACTCGGCGCGCGGGTGTTCCAGCGACCCCAGCGAAACGATTTCCCTCTTGAAAAGACCGGACAGTGTCCACTCGGCGAGCACCCGCGCCTTGCGGTTGAAAGTGGGCACCCGGCTGAGGTGGTAGGCGCGGTGCATGAACCACGCGGGATAGCCCTTGAGCTTGCGTCCGTAGACGTGGGCGACGCCCTTGTGCAGCCCGAGGGAGGCGACGGAGCCGACGTACTTGTGCCGGTACTCCTTCATCGGCTGTCCGCGCAGCGACGCGAGGATGTTCTCGGCGAGCACCTTGGTCTGGCGGACGGCGTGCTGCGCGTTGGGGGCGCACTCCTTGCCGGGCTCCTCCGCCGTCAGGTCCGGAACGGCCGCGGCGTCGCCGGCCGCCCAGGCGCCCTCGACACCGTCGATCATGAGGGTGGCGGTGCCCTTGAGCCGGCCGCGCTCGTTCAGCGGCAGGTCGGTGGCGGCGAGGATCGGGTGCGGCTTGACGCCCGCGGTCCAGACGACGGTGCGGGTGGGCAGCCGGGTGCCGTCGGAGAGGACCGCGACCCGGTTCTCGCACGAGTCCAGCCGGGTGCCGAGCCGCAGGTCGATGTTGCGGGCGCGCAGCTCCCGGATGGCGTACCTGCCCATCTCCTCACCGACCTCGGGGAGGATCTTCTCGGTCGCCTCGACGAGCACCCACTTCATGTCCTCGGGGCGCAGGTTGTGGTAGTACCGCGTGGCGTAGCGGGCCATGTCCTCCAGCTCGGCGAGCGCCTCGACGCCCGCGTAGCCGCCGCCGACGAAGACGAACGTGAGCGCGGCGTCCCGTACGTCGACATCACGGGTCGAGGAGGCGATGTCGAGCTGCTCCAGGACGTGGTTGCGCAGGCCGATCGCTTCCTCGACGGTCTTGAAGCCGATGGCGAACTCGGCGAGGCCCGGGATGGGCAGCGTGCGGGAGACGGAACCGGGGGCGAGGACGAGGTGGTCGTACGGGATCTCGATCCCGGAGGTGCCCTCCTCCTCGGTGGCCAGGGTCGCCACGGTCGCGACCCGCTTGGAGTGGTCGATGTGCGTCGCCTCGCCCACCACCAGCTGGCACTTGCTGAGCACCCGCCGCAGCGGCACCACGACATGCCGGGGGGAGATCGACCCGGCGGCCGCTTCGGGGAGGAACGGCTGATAGGTCATATAGGGCTGCGGGTCGACGACGATCACTTCCGCTTCGCCGCGCTTCAGCTTCCGCTGCAGGCGCAGGGCGGTGTACATGCCGACGTATCCCCCGCCGATCACGAGAATGCGCGGGCTGGTCCTGGCTCTTGACTGGGCTGCCGACTCCGTCATTGCTCCATGACGCAATGGATGAAGGACGTTTGTCCACAGGGCGTACCGCAGTGATTCACCGGATACGCGGATCCGGCAGGTCAGGGATGTGTCGTTGACCGGGCAAAGCCGGTGAAAGAAGAACAGCCGGGCCCGCTACTCCGATCGGGGACGCGCCGGGCGGAACGGACCCCCTTCTTTCCTGACCTCGGCTCAACTATGTTCGTACTCCATCGGGGTACGTTCGTCGTGCGCCGATGATCATTACGGGTGGGGAGTCTCCGGGGGGAGACGTCATAACCGGGGGATACACATATGCACATTCAGGACTCTCAATGGACGGTAGCGGCAGGCGCGGAGGGTAACGGCGGCAGCAGCCGCGCGACCCCGCTGCGGGTGGACGCCCAGCGCAATCTGGAACATGTGCTGAGGGCCGCGCGTGAGGTGTTCGGGGAGCTGGGCTACGGGGCGCCGATGGAGGACGTGGCACGCCGTGCGCGCGTCGGCGTCGGCACCGTGTACCGGCGGTTCCCGAGCAAGGACGTACTGGTGCGGCGGATCGCCGAGGAGGAGACCTCCCGGCTGACCGAGCAGGCGAGGACCGCTCTCGGGCAGGAGAACGAGGCGTGGTCGGCGCTGGCGCGCTTCCTGCGGACCTCGGTGGCCTCGGGTGCCGGGCGGCTGCTGCCGCCGCAGGTGCTGCGGGTCAGGACCGGGGTGTCCGGGGCGCCGGCGGCATCGGGCGGCTCCGGCGGATCCGGGTTCGCCGTCGAGTCGGCGGTCTCCGCGCTGTCCGGGCTGCCCGCGCATGCCGGGCTCTCGGAGGAGGCGGCGCGGGTTCCGCAGCAGCGGGCACCGCTGAGCGTGGCGGCGGAACCGGGCGAACCGTCGACAGGACCCGCGGGTCCTGCGTCGGCGGCCGATGCGTCGGCCGATCAGCCGGCCGGTGCGGCTCCGGTGCTCGACGCCGGCGTTCCGGACGGTGCCGGGGAAGGCGACGACGCCGGGATTCCCGCGCTGCTGGAGGTCGTCGGCCAGCTCGTCGACCGGGCGCGGGCGGCGGGCGAACTGCGCGGTGATGTCTCGGTGGCCGACGTGCTGCTGGTGATAGCCACCGCGGCGCCCTCGCTGCCCGATCCGGCACAGCAGGCGGCGGCGTCGGCACGGCTGCTGGAGATCCTGCTGGACGGTCTGCGCTCGCGCCCGGCCACGGCGCACGGTGCCGTGGAGGGCTCTTCGGCGCCGTCCGCGCTGAGTTGGAGCACTGCGCCGGTCGAGTAGACCGGGCGAAAAGGCGATCAATGGTGAAGGACCGGTGAGCGAAAGCTCCCCGGACGAGTGGTTCCCTGTCGCGGCATATCTCGGGATGCACCAGGTGTGACACCCTGGCGCGGTGGACGAGGCAAACGGCGAGTCGAACGCTGCTGCAAGTGCGGAAGCGGGCGGCGGACTGCCATCGCGCCGGGTTCCCGAGCAGCGTGAACCGGAGTCCCACGTACCGCTGTCGGACGCCGATCTGGTCGCCCGGGTACGCGGTGGTGACGACAGCTCGTACGAGGAGCTGTACCGGCGCCACGCCGACTCGGTACGCCGCTATGCCCGCAGCTGCTGCCGGGACGCGCACACCGCGGAGGACCTGACCGGCGAGGTCTTCGCGCGCACGCTCCAGGCGGTGCGCGGCGGCAGCGGTCCCGACTCGGCGGTGCGCGCCTACCTGTTGACGACGGTCCGGCGCGTCGCCGCGTCCTGGGGCAACACCGCCCGGCGCGAGCAACTCGTCGAGGACTTCGCGGTGTTCGCGGTGACGGCGGCGGGCTCGTCCACGAACGAGGACACGCTGGATCTGGGCGCGGACGTCCGCGCCATGCACGACGCCGAGCAGTCGCTGGCCATCCGGGCGTTCCGTACGCTGCCCGAGCGGTGGCAGACGGTGCTGTGGCACACCGCCGTCGAGGAGGAGTCGCCGAGCGAGATCGCACCGCTGCTCGGTCTGACCGCCAACGCCACGGCGGTACTGGCGCACCGGGCCCGCGAGGGCCTGCGGCAGGCCTATCTGCAGGCGCACGTCAGCTCGACGCTGACCACCGGCAGCAGTTGCGCGCGCTACGCCGACCGGCTCGGCGCGCATGCGCGCGGCGGTCTGCGGATGCGTGCGGACCGGGAGTTGAGCAAGCACCTCAAGGAGTGCGAGCGGTGCCGGGCGGCGGCGCTGGAGCTGGCCGACGTCAACTCCGCGCTCAAGGGCCTGCTGCCGGTCGCGGTCATCGGCTGGTTCGCCGCCGCGTACGCGGCGAAGGTGGCCGGCATCGTGGCAGGCGTCGGAGTGGCGAGTGCCGCCGGAGGTGCGGCAGCCGCCGCCTCGGGCGTCGCGTCGGGTGGCGGTGCGGGAGCCGGCGCCGCCGGCGGAGGCGCCGCGGCCGAGGGTCTCGGCGCGCCCGTGAAGGCCGGGATCGTGGCGGCCGTGGTGGTCGCCGCCGCCGGTATCGCGTTCGCCGCGATGAACATCGGGGACGGCGCGCCCGCGCCGAAGCCGCAGGCCAAGCCGGCGGTGGTGGTGCCCGTCACCACACCGCCGCCGACACCGCCCCCGAAGCCGGGGCCGAGCCCCGAACCGCCGAAGGCGGCACCGAAGCCGCCGGCGCCGAAGCCGACGCCCAAGCCCGCCGTTCCCGTCGCTCAGCCGAAGCCGAAGCCGTCGCCGACGCCCGCCCCCACGCCGACCACCCCCGCCCCGGAGCCGACACCCACACCCACGCCCACCCCCAGTCCCGCCCCGCCCCCCGCTCCCACCGTCTTCCAGATCAACCAGCTGGGGTGGAGCGGGGTCGGTGACGACACGAAGCCGACGGTGCGGCTCGGGCGCAGCAGCTGGGTCTGGGACCGCTGGGGCCTGAACATCGGCGGCGAGGAGTACGAGCACGGCATCACCGTGCGCTCCCCGTCGTCCGTGCTCATCGACCTCAACCGCAGCTGCACGACGTACGACGCACTGGCCGGTGTCGACGACATGACGATGGGCCTGGGCGCGGTCCGCTTCTCCGTCTACGGCGACAACGGGCGGCTGTGGCGGTCGCCGGTGGTGCGCGGGGGCGACGCGGCGGTGCCGGTGAGTGTCCGGATCGCCGGGCAGAAGACGATCCGGCTGGTCGTCGAGTCCGCCGAGCGCTACCAGTTCGTGAACGTGGCGGACTGGGCGCAGTCCAGCATCAGCTGCCAGTAGGGCTGTTCCTGATCGGCCGGGGTCAGCCCTAGTGGTCGCTCCAGCGCTCGCTCTAGTGCTCGTGGTCCTTCGCCGGGACCTCGCAGGCTCCGTCGGCACACGCGCCGCCGTCCTGGTCCGTCACGACCGTTCCGGTCTCCTTGGCGACCTGTTCCAGGGCACGGAGGAACGTGGACGTCTCCTGGCCGCCCTGGACCATCCACTTGCCCTCGAAGACGAAGGTCGGGACGGCCGTGATGCCGAGTTGCCGGGCCTCGTCGATCTCCCCGGTCACCTCGTCGACGAGGTCGTCACCGGCGAGGAACGCGGCGACCGGCGCACGGTCCAGGCCGACGGCCACGGCGGCGTCGGCGAGGCGCTCGCGGTCGCCGATGTCCAGGGCCTCACCGAAGTGGGCGTCGAGGAGCCGGCCCTTGAGGCGTGCCTGCGCGGCGTGACCGTAGGTGTCGAGGACGAAGCGCAGCAGGCGGTGGGCGAGCAGCGAGTTGTTCTCGACGACGGTGTCGAAATCGAAGATCAGGCCTTCGGCCGCGCCGAGCTGGGTGATCTTCTCGTCCATGGCGAGGGCCTGCGGCCCGTACTTGGCGGCCAGCACCTCGCGGTGCGGCTGCGGCTTCTCGGGGGCGGCCGGGTCGAGCTGGAACGGCCGGTAGACCACTTCGACGGACGCGGCCCCCGGGAAGGCGGCGAGGGCGCGCTCGAAGCGGGCCTTGCCGACGTGGCACCACGGGCAGGCGATGTCGCTGTAGATCTCGACCTTCACGGACACTCCCAAATTGCTTGAATGATCAATATTCAGCAACGGTGACCGGTGCGGAGCTATTCCCCGGCGGGGGCGGGGGCGGGGGCAGGGGCGGGGGCGGAGGCAGGGGCGGCGACTGCCGCTGCCGCTGCCGCTGCCGCTGCCGCTGCCGCTGCCGCGAGGGTGGCGGCCGTGGCCTCCAGGTCCAGTCCCTCGCCGTCCCTGTACGCGGCCTCGTATCCGGCGTCGCCCAGCGCGGCACGCGCGCCCGCCTCCGCCTCGCGGAAGCTCACCGTCTCGGGCACCGTACGCGGCAGCAGCGGTCCGCGCAGCGCCGACGACGCCCCCTGCAGCCGTGCGGCGGCGGCCGGCTCGCCCAGCTCGACGAGGAGCTCGACCCCGTACTCCAGCAGCCCCGCGATCATCGGCTCCGTACAGCCCGTGTCGATGCCCAGCCGCACCGCGCCGCTCGCCTGGGCCAGCGCGTCCCGCGGATCGCCTTCCGCGGCCGCGATCCGCGCGAAGAGGCCGGCGAGAACCACCGCGAAGACCGGCGGCGGAGTCCCCTGGCTCGCCTCGTCACGGGCCAGCACGCTCAGCTCACGGGCCCGCCGCACATCGCCGCGGCGCAGCGACAGCCCCGCGGACAGGGCGCGGACGTAGTTCCGCGCGTCCATCACCCCGAACTGCTCCGCCCCCTCCTCGGCCCGGCGGCAGAGCTTCTCGGCCTCGGCGTAGTCACCCGAACGGATGGCCAGCTCGGCCATCCGCCCGACGAGGAACGGCCCCTCGGCGCGGGCGCCGAGCTCCTCGCCGAGCCGGAGCGCCGCCTCGAAGTCGGCGCGGGCCGCCGCATACTCGCCCCACATGACCTCCATCTCGGCACGCGCGCCGTGCACCTGCGCGAGCATCCAGCGGTCGCCGACGCGGCCGCTGAGGGCCGTCAGCTCGCTCCAGTCGTCGGTGGCACGGGCCAGTCCGCCGGGCAGGTCGATGGTGACGTGCGTACGGAACATCAGCGCGGCCGCGAGCGCCCAGTCGTCGCCGTACTCACGGCAGTTCGCGACGACCATGTCCGTGCACTCGCGGATCGCCAGCCGGCCGCCGCCGACGTAGCTCGCGATCGGCCACAGCAGGCCGGGGAAACGGGCCGAGGCCGCACCCGCCTCCCCGTACACATCGGCGATCAGCGCGGCCGTCTCCTGCACCGGCGGAGCGTTCAGGAACTCCTCCGAGGCGTGGTCCGTGCTCACGAAGAACAGCAGCAGCCGGGCGTCCATCCGGTCCCAGTAGGACGGGCCGTCGTACTCGCCCGGTTCGCTCATCGCGATGACCCGGCCCAGCCAGCCGGCGCCCTCCTCCCGGTAGTTCCGCAGCCACCAGAACCAGCCCATGTCCACGGCCAGGGGCAGCGCGTCCGCCTCGTCCCGTGCCGTGATCGCCCGTTGCAGTGCCGCGCGGATGTTGTCGAGCTCGGCCTCCACCCGGCGCAGCCACACCAGTTGGCGGGCGGTGCGCAGTTGCGGGTCGGCGGCCCGCACGAAACCGCGGAAGTAGTGGGTGTGGCGGCGGGCGGCCGCGGCCAGCTCCTGCGGGCGCTCCAGGGCGCGTTCGGCCGCGTACTCGTGGATCGTCTCCAGGAAACGGTAGCGGACGCCGTCCTCGGTCCGGATCGCCGTGCCGGTGCCGGTGCCGGTGCCGGTGCCGGTCTCCGGCTCAGTGCCGGTCTCCGTGCCGTCGTCCTCGGTGTTCTTGTCCGGCTGTGCCGCGACCACCAGGGACTTGTCGACCAGCTGGCCGATCAGCTCGATGACGTCGTCCCCGCCGACCACCGCCTCGGCGGCGGCCAGCGTCCAGCCGCCCGCGAAGACGCTCAGACTGCGCAGCGCCGCGTGCTCCTCCTCCGACAGCAGGTCCCAGCTCCAGTCGACGACCGCGCGCAGCGTCTGCTGACGCGGCAGGAGCGTGCGGCTGCCGCTGGTGAGCAGGCGGAACCGGTTGTCCAGGCGGTCGGCGATCTGCCGCGGGGACAGCATGCGCAGCCGGGCCGCGGCCAGTTCGATCGCCAGTGGCAGACCGTCCAGCCGGCGGCAGATCTCGTCCACGGCCGCCACGTCCTGCTCCGGGTCGAACCCCGGCCGCACGGCCGCGGCGCGCTCGGCGAACAGCCGGTGCGCGGTCGTCGGCGACAGCGGCTCCACCGGGCGCACCGTCTCGCCCGGCACTCCCAGCGGCTCCCTGCTCGTCGCCAGCACCGTGACGCCGGGGCACGCGGCGAGCAGTTCGGCCGCCAACTCGGCGGCGGCGCCGATCACATGCTCGCAGTTGTCCAGCACGAGCAGCAGCCGGCGCTGCGCGCAGTGCTCCAGCAGGCGCACGGTCGGATCGCCGGGGTCGGCGCCCGCGCCGCCGACCGAACCCTTGATGCCCTCGCGGGCCACGCCGAAGATCGTCGTGTCCCGGCGGCCGAGAGCGCTCAGGACCGCCTGCGGCACCGCTTCGGGGTGGTCGAGCGGCGCCAGTTCCGCGATCCAGACGCCGTCGGGGTAATCGGATCCGGTCAGCGCCGTGCCCGCCTCTTCCGAGAGACGGGTCTTACCGGAACCGCCGGGTCCGGTGAGCGTCACCAGGCGCGACTGCGCCACGTCGGCCCGGATTTCGAGGAGTTCGAGCTCGCGGCCCACGAAGCTGGTGAGTCTGGGGCGGAGGTTTCCCTGCGGGGCTTTGGGGGGTGTGGGTGCGGGGGTGGTGGGGGTGGGTGTGGTCGGTGCGGGTGCTTCGTCGGTTGCCAGGAGTTGGGCGTGCAGCTTGCGGAGTTCCGGGCCCGGGTCCGCGCCCAACCGGTCCGCCAGCGCTCTGCGGGCCTGTTCGTACGCCACGAGCGCGTCCGCGGAGCGGTGCGCGGCGCGCAGCGCCCTGATCAGCTGTACGTGGAACGGCTCGTCCAGCGGGTGGTCCGCGACCAGCTCCCGCAGCTGGGGCAGCGTCTCGGCCGCGCGTCCACAGGCCAGGTCCGCGTCGATCCTGCGGTGCAGCGCCGTGAGGCGCAGCGCTTCGGGGCGGGCCGCCGCCGACAGCCGGTCCGGCAGATCCGCGAACGCCGGGCCGCGCCACAGGGCGAGTGCCTCGCGCAGTGTGCTCGCGGCGGTCTCCGGGTCGCCCGCGTCGAGGGCGGCGGCGCCTTCTGCGGCGAGCCGCTCGAAGAGGTTGAGGTCCACGTCGCCGGGTCCGGTGCGGAGGCGGTAGCCGCCGGGGCCGGAGGTCACGACGTCCTTGCCGAGGGCGCGGCGCAGACGGGAGACGAGCGCTTGCAGCGCGCCGCTCGCGTCGTGCGGGAGGTCGGTGTCCGGGCCCCAGACCTCCGCGATGAGGGCGTCGGCGGAGACGGGGCGGTCGGCGTGGAGGGCGAGGGCGGCGAGCAGGGCGCGGAGCCGGCTGCCGCCTAGGGGGACGGGGGCGCCGGCGGGGTCACGTGCTTCCGTGGTGCCGAGGATCAGGTACCGCACGTCGTCCATTCTGCCGGGTTGGTGTGCGGGTGGTTCGTGGGTGCGGGGGCCGGGCCCTCCGGGGTGGGGCTTCGAAATCGACTATTTACGGGCGTGGCCGCCCACAAATAGCTCGGCAGCATTTCGAAACCCCACCCCTGCGGCCCCGTCCCCCTCACGTCACAACCCACCTGTTGGCGCGGGACGAGGGTGGAACACCGCCCCGGGTCCCTTGGGCTGCGCCTGCGTCGAGTCTGCGGGCGGATGCCGACGCGCCTGCATCGGTGCCGGCATCGGGCGGATGGGTGGGGAAAGCCCGCCGCAGGCGCAACGGCGGGCCGGGTGGCGACGTGCACGAACGCCGCCGGTACGCGACGGGCGGGTGGGTGGGCGAACAGCCTGCCGCAGGCGTGACGGCGGGGCGGGCGCCGTCGTACCCGCACCCCCCGCCGGAGGCTACCGGCCCGTAGGGCCGTCGTCGTCGTGGGTGCCCAGGAGTTCGTCCGCCAGGGTGGGGAGGTCGTCCAGGGGGGTTTCCTCGGCCCAGTCGGAGCGGGGGCGGCGGGCCGGGGGGCCTTGTCCGGGTTGATCGCGGGGAGTTCGCGGGTGCGCTCGTTGTCGGGGGTCGTCTCCGGGCGGAAGAAGCCGGGCGGGACGCGGTCGGCCGGGCCGCGGTCCGCAGGTTCCGGGCGGACCGGCGGCAGGACGGCCGTCTCGTCGGCGGCCGAAGGCGGGACCGACGGCAGGACGGCGGTCTCGTCGGCGGCGGAGGCCGGAGCCTTCGGGGTCCTCGGAGTCTTCGGGAGGACGGCGGTCTCGTCCGCCGCCGGGGCCTTCGGGGTCTTCGGGACCTGCGGCAGGACGGTGGTCTCCGCCTCCGGGGCCTTGGGGGCCGGCTTCGGGGTCTCCACGGTCTGCGTAGCGTTGCTGGCGGCGGCCGCTGCTGCCGCCGCGGCAGCGGCAGCCGCCGCGCGGGCCTCTTCGGCGCGGCGCAGGGCGTCCTCGGCCTTGCGCTGCTTCTCCAGGCGGCGGGCCTCGGCCTCGGCGCGGAGCCGGGACTCCTCCTCGGCCTGGCGGCGCAGCCGGTCCTGTTCGGCGCTGCGGGCGGCCTCTTCGGCGGCGAGCCGGAGCCGTTCCTCCTCGGCGAGGCGGGCGGCCTCCTCGGCGCGCAGGCGGGCCGCTTCGGCCTCCTGCTCGGCGGCCTCGCGGCGGGCGGCCTCCTCGATCTCCCGCTGGCGCTCGGCCTCCTCCTCACGGAGCCGGGCGAGCTGGGCCTGGCGTTCGGCTTCGAGGCGGGCTTCCTCGGCGAGCCGGGCGGCCTCCTCCTCGGCGCGGATGCGGGCGGCTTCCTCGGCCTGGCGGCGGGCTTCCTCGCGTGCCTCGATCTCCTGCTGGGAGAGCGGCAGGGCCTGGTCGAGGCGGTGCCGGACCACGGTGGTGACCGCTTCGGGCTCCTGGCCGGCGTCGATGACGAGGTAGCGGGAGGGGTCGGCGGCGGCCAGGGTCAGGAAGCCGGCGCGGACCCGGTGGTGGAATTCGGCGGGCTCGGACTCGAGCCGGTCCGGGGCCTCGGTGAAGCGCTCGCGGGCCGCTTCGGGCGAGACGTCGAGGAGGACCGTCAGGTTGGGGACCAGTCCGTCGGTAGCCCAGCGGGAAATGCGGGCGATCTCCGTGGGGGCCAGGTCGCGGCCGGCGCCCTGGTAGGCGACGGAGGAGTCGATGTAGCGGTCGGAGATCACGACGGCGCCGCGCTCCAGGGCGGGACGGACGACGGAGTCGACGTGTTCCGCCCGGTCGGCGGCGTACAGCAGCGCCTCGGCGCGGTGCGACAGGCCGGCGGACGAGACGTCCAGCAGGATCGAGCGGAGCCGCTTGCCGACGGCGGTCGCGCCCGGTTCGCGGGTGACGACGACCTCGTGGCCCTTGGCGCGGATCCATTCGGAGAGCGCCTCGACCTGGGTGGACTTCCCGGCGCCGTCGCCGCCCTCTATGGCGATGAAGAAGCCGGTGGCGGAGGGTGCCGCGGCGGGCTCGCCGCCGCGCAGGGCCTCGCGCAGGTCGCGGCGGAGCGGTACGCCCTGGCGGTCGTCGGTCTTGCCCAGGACGAGTGCGGCGACCGGCAGCAGGAGCGCGCCGATCAGGATGAGCGTGAAGGCGGCGCCGCCGTGCTGGAAGGTGAAGTGCCCGTTGGCGAGGCGGTGCGGGCCGATGAGTCCGGCGAGCACCGGGGCGCCGATGGCGGCGACGGCGACCGCGACGCGGACGACGGCGTGCAGGTGGTCGGTGGTGCGCGCGCGGCGCTGCTCCTCGGCCTCCTGCTCGATGAGGAGGTGGCCGGTGTTGGCGGTGACGCCGGCGGCCGTGCCGGCGAGGGCCGCCAGCAGCAGGACGGTCGTCTGGTCGGGGACCAGACCGGTGAGCAGCAGCGCGAGGCCGGTGACGGCGATGGCGATGGCCAGCAGGCGGCGGCGCGAGAGGGTCGGCAGGGTGCGCGGTCCGACCCGGATGCCGGTGACGGTGCCCGCGGTCAGTGCCAGGACGAGGAGTCCGAAGCCGACCGGGCCGAAGCCGAGGTCCAGTGCGTGCAGCACCGACAGGGCGACGGCGGCGGCGATCGAGCCGGCCACGCCCGCGGTGGCCAGGACGAGGAGCGGGAGGGCGCCCGTGCGGCCGCGCTCGGAGCCGTCGGGTCCCTTGGGGAGCCGGAGGCCTTCGAGCGGGGAGTGCGGGCGGACCGTCGTGGTGTCGGGCAGTTCGAGGAAGTACAGGACCGCGATGGACGCGGAGAACAGCCCGGCGGCGACGTAGGAGGACAGCGCGACCTGGTGGAGGTCGAACCAGTCCACGCCGAGCGCGAGCAGGCTGTTCAGCAGGGTCACGACGACGAGCGCGGCCGCGGCGAGCGGCAGGGCGACGAACCCGGTGCGCAGGTCGAGGCGGTGGAGCGTCGCGAGGTGGTCGGGGGCCGGGCGTACGGCCGTGTCGCCGGGGGTCGGGACGGGGAGCAGCCCGGGAGCCGCGCCGTCCTTGGCGACCGTCCACAGGCGTTCGGCGATACCGGCCACGAAGGCGGTGACGAGCAGCCAGGTGACGGCGGAGGACGGGACCCAGGTGATCCACAGCGGAGCGACGATGAACAGCGCCAGCCGTGCGCCGTCCGCGCCGATCATGGTCCAGCGGCGGTCGAGGGCGCCGGCGGTCGCGGTGAGCGCCGACAGCGGGCCGAGCAGCACGGCGCCGAAGAGCAGGGTGGACACCAGCCGGACGCCGAGCACCGCGGCGACGGCGAAGGCCGCGCCCCGGTAGCCGCCGCCGAAGGACCCGGCGAGGACGGCCGCCTGCACGGTCAGCCAGATCAGCACCAGCATGCCGAGCCGGTCGGCGATGCCTCCGGTGAGCTGGGCGCTCCACAGCTTCCGCAGCGGCGGGATCTTCAGCAGGGCACCTACCGCCCGCTCGCGCGAGTCCGCCGCGAGGTCGCCGGCGAAAGCGTCGGTCACGTCCCTTGGCCGCTCGATTCGCGTCATTCGGACAGCCTATCCGGAGCACGGAAATCCATGACCCCCCGCCCGAACAAACAGGCGGGGGGTCATGGACGGGCCGGCGTTACGGCGGGTTATTCGGTGGTCTGCGCCGCCGAGGTCTTCTTCGCGGTGGTCTTCTTGGCCGTGGTCTTCTTCGCCACGGTCTTCTTGGCCACAGTCGTCTTGGCGGGAGCCTTCTTCGTGGCGGCCTTCTTGGCGGGGGCCTTCTTCGCCGTGGCCTTCTTCTTCGCCGGACCCTTGGCACGCTTCTCGGCGAGCAGCTCGTAGCCGCGCTCCGGCGTGATGGTCTCGACGTCGTCGTCGGTCCGCAGCGTCGCGTTCGTCTCGCCGTCGGTGACGTACGGGCCGAAGCGGCCGTCCTTGACGACGACCGGGCGCTCGCTGACCGGGTCGGTGCCCAGTTCCTTGAGCGGCGGCTTGGCGGCGGCGCGGCCGCGCTGCTTGGGCTGCGCGTAGATCGCCAGTGCCTCGTCGAGGGTGATGTCGAAGAGCTGGTCCTCGGTCTCCAGGGAGCGCGAGTCGGTGCCCTTCTTCAGATACGGGCCGTAGCGGCCGTTCTGCGCGGTGATCTCGACGCCTTCGGCGTCCGTGCCGACGACGCGCGGCAGCGACATCAGCTTGAGGGCGTCGGCGAGCGTCACCGTGTCGAGCTGCATGGACTTGAAGAGCGACGCGGTACGCGGCTTGATCGCGTTCTTGCCGGTCTTCGGAGTGTCCTCGGGCAGCACCTCGGTGACGTACGGGCCGTAGCGGCCGTCACGGGCGATGATCGGGCGGCCGGTCGCCGGGTCGGTGCCCAGCTCGAAGTCGCCGCTCGGCTTGGCGAACAGCTCCTCGGCGTACGCGACGGACAGCTCGTCCGGCGGCAGCTCCTCGTGGACGTCCGCGCGCTGGTGGTTCTCCTCGCCCTTCTCGCCCCGCTCGATGTACGGGCCGTAGCGGCCGACCCGCAGCACGATGCCCTCACCGATGGGGAAGGAGGAGATCTCCCGGGCGTCGATCGCGCCGAGGTCCTCGACGAGCTCCTTGAGGCCGCCGAGGTGGTCGCCGTCGCCGTTGCCGGCGTCGGCCGCGGAGGCCTTGGCGGCGGAGTCGTTGCCACCGAAGTAGAAGTGCCGCAGCCACGGCACGGCCTGGGCCTCACCGCGGGCGATGCGGTCGAGGTCCTCCTCCATGGAGGCGGTGAAGTCGTAGTCCACGAGCCGGCCGAAGTGCTTCTCCAGCAGGTTGACCACGGCGAAGGACAGGAAGGACGGCACGAGGGCCGTGCCCTTCTTGAAGACGTAGCCGCGGTCCAGGATCGTGCCGATGATCGACGCGTACGTCGACGGGCGGCCGATCTCGCGCTCTTCGAGCTCCTTGATCAGCGAGGCCTCGGTGTAGCGGGCCGGCGGCTTGGTGGCGTGGCCGTCGACGGTGAGCTCTTCGGCGGTCAGTCCGTCGCCCTCGCTGACCTGCGGCAGCCGCCGCTCACGGTCGTCGAGCTCGGCGTTCGGGTCGTCCGCGCCCTCGACGTAGGCCTTCATGAAGCCGTGGAACGTGATGATCTTGCCGGAGGCGGAGAACTCCGCCGCGCGGCCGTCGCTCGACGTGCCACCGATCTTCACGGTGACGGAGTTGCCGACCGCGTCCTTCATCTGGGACGCGACGGTCCGCATCCAGATCAGCTCGTAGAGCCGGAACTGGTCGCCGGTCAGGCCGGTCTCAGCGGGGGTGCGGAAGCGGTCGCCGGAGGGGCGGATCGCCTCGTGCGCCTCCTGCGCGTTCTTCACCTTGCCGGTGTAGACGCGCGGCTTCTCCGGGAGGTACTCGGCTCCGTAGAGCTGGGTGACCTGCGCGCGGGCGGCCTTGATCGCGGTCTCCGACAGGGTCGTGGAGTCCGTACGCATATAGGTGATGAAGCCGTTCTCGTACAGCTTCTGCGCTACCTGCATCGTCACCTTGGCGCCGAAGCCCAGCTTGCGCGAGGCCTCCTGCTGCAGGGTCGTGGTGCGGAAGGGAGCGTACGGAGAACGGCGGTAGGGCTTGGACTCGACGCTGCGGACGGCGAAGGCGCTGTCGGCGAGCGAGGCGGCCAGCGCGCGGGCGTTGGCCTCGTCCAGGTGGAGGACGGTCGCGTTGTCCTTGAGCTGCCCGGTCGACGCGTCGAAGTCGCGGCCCTGGGCGACGCGGCGTCCGTCGACGCTGGTCAGCCGGGCGGAGACGGTCGACGGGTCGGAGGCGTCACCCGTGCGGCCGGTGGCGAAGGTGCCGCTCAGGTCCCAGTACTCGGCGGTGCGGAACGCGATGCGCTCACGTTCCCGCTCGACGACGAGCCGGGTGGCGACGGACTGGACACGGCCGGCCGACAGGCGCGGCATGACCTTCTTCCACAGGACCGGCGAGACCTCGTAGCCGTAGAGCCGGTCGAGGATGCGGCGGGTCTCCTGGGCGTCGACGAGCGGCTGGTTCAGCTCGCGCGGGTTCGCCACCGCGGCCTGGATCGCTTCCTTGGTGATCTCGTGGAAGACCATCCGGCGGACCGGGACCTTGGGCTTGAGGACTTCCTGCAGGTGCCAGGCGATGGCCTCGCCCTCGCGGTCCTCATCGGTGGCGAGGAAGAGTTCGTCGGAGTCCTTGAGCAGGTCCTTGAGCTTCTTGACCTGCGCCTTCTTGTCGGCGTTGACGACGTAGATCGGCTCGAAGTCACTGTCTACGTTGACGCCGAGGCGAGCCCACGGCTGGCCCTTGAACTCCGCCGGCACTTCGGCGGCCCCGTTGGGGAGGTCGCGGATGTGCCCGACGCTGGCCTCGACCACGTAGCCCGGGCCGAGGTAGCTCTTGATCGTCTTCGCCTTGGCAGGCGACTCGACGATGACGAGTCGGCGGCCGCTCTTTGCGGTCTCGCGGGTCGGGGACAACTTCGCTCTTCTCTCCGGGTCGAAGGGGGTTCGCTGCGGAGTGTGACCGTACATCCCGGTCCCATGTCAAACGCGAAAAGTCCGCAACGCCACTCGAACGGTAACCCGACAACCGTCATTCCTGCCGCACGGCCCGGCGGCTCCGTCCGTTTCCAGGCGGCGTGACGTGCGCTTATACCTGTGCGAGACACCAGACGCCGGCGAGCAGCGACACCGCTCCGAAAAGAATGGTCAGAGCCGCCCCCACCGGGCCGCCGCCCTGGGTCACCGGCGCTCGACCCGCTGTGCGCGCCCCCGCCCAGACCAGGAGCGCCGCCCCGGACAGCGCGAAGACCATTCCGGCGAACAGTGCGGGTGTGCTCTCCATGCCCGTCCCCCTTCTTCCTGCGGCTCCACGGTCTTTTTACGGCTCGCGCCGGAGACTCGCACCTCCGTACGGCGTCCGGGCGAACCCCGGGTGAATGGCGGCCGACAACCGAGCGCTACATCACATCGAGCGTGGCTCGTTTCCGACTGCCGCGCTCGAAGATCCGCAGCAGGACGACGGCCAGCACGGTGTACCCGGCGGCCACCGCCAGCTCCGCCCCGATCCCGGGCAGCGCGGCCCGCCAGCTGCCCCCGGCGGCGAGCGCCCGGGCGGCACCGGTCGCGTGGGTCAGCGGCAGCAGGTCGCCGGCCGTCCGCATCCAGCCGGGCAGCGTCCCGCGCGGCACGTTCGCGCCGGTGAGCAGGAGCAGGACGGCGCTCGCGACGTTCGACACGAGGAAGACGTCGCGGAACCGCAGCCCGAGCGCGCCCAGGGTGATTCCGAAGGCCGAGCAGGACAGGGCGGCCGCGCCGATCGCGGCGGCCAGCCCGGGCAGGGCGGCGGCCGGGATCCGCAGCCCCAGCAGCAGGGCACCCGCCGCAAGGGTGAAGACGGTGACGAACAGCCCGTTGACGACGTAGGGCAGCGCGCGGCCGGTCCACAGGGCGGTCCTGCTGCGGGGGCTGAGCAGCACCGCGCCGAGCGTGCCGTAGCGGCGCTCGTTCGCGATGGCCATGGTGCCGCCGTACACACAGGCGGTGGACGAGGCCAGCACCGCGTTGCCGAGGATGTGGAACCGGTCGTCGGCGACCCCGAGCTGACGGCCCAGGAAGGTGAAGAAGACCAGCTGGAGCAGCGGCCCGGCGAGCAGGGTGCCGGTGAACATCGCGGGCGAGGTCCAGTTGAACAGCGCCCGGTAGGAGATGGTGCCGCCGACCACGACGAGGCGTGCGGAGCGGGTGAGGTGACGCATGGTCGGCTCCTTACGTGAGGGCGAGGGTGGCGGCCGCGCGGGCGCGGCGTTCGACGCGGGTCAGGGCGAGCAGGGCCAGCAGCAGCCAGAGCGCGCCGACGCCGAGGCCGGTGAGCATCGGCGTGACGACCTCGCCCCCGGCGGTCGCGGCGTGCACGGCGCGGGCGCCCCAGGTGGTGGGCAGCGCCCAGGACAGCGGGCGGGTCCAGGTGGGCAGGACGGTGATCGGCACGAGCATCCCGGAGAGCATCCAGACGGGGTGGTCGAGCGGGTTCGCCAGCGCGTTCGCGTTGCGCAGCAGCACGAACGTCGAGGCCAGCAGCATCCCCATCATGCCGAGCGACAGCACGCACACCGGGACCGCGACAAGGAAGAGCAGCGGGTGCGCGAAGGTCAGCGGCACCCCGTAGAGCACGGTGCCCCAGAGCAGTGTCGCGCCCATCGCGTACGTGCCGACGACCGCGGTCGCCAGCGTGATCGGCAGCAGGATCAGGCCGAGCGGCGCGGGTGCGGCCACCAGGGTCTCCAGCGTGCCGAGCCAGCGCTGGTTCTGCACCGCCCCTCCCGAGCCGAACAGCACCGACGACCAGATCCCCATCAGGCCCGCGCCGACGGACGCTTCGAGCAGCCGCTCGGGGTGGTCCGCGGCGCGGAAGAGATAGACGGCCAGCGTCGCGTAGACGACCGGGACGATGACGGCGAAGGTGATCTCCAGCGGGGAGCGCGACATGTAGGAGACATGCGTGCGGACGCCGACGGCGATGAGGCGCAGGGCTCTGCGCGTCGCGCGCGTCGCGCGCATCACGCGGCCACCTCGGGGAGCGGCGTTTCGTGGGTGCCCGCGGTTTCGTGGGCGGCGGGTTCTTGGGTCACCGCGTCGTGGGCGGCGGGTTCGTAGGCGGCCGCGTCGTGGGCGGCGGCTCCCTCCACGATCGCCACGTAGGCGTCCTCCAGGGTGGGTTCGCGGCTGGTGATCCGGCCGAGGCGGACACCGTCGAGGGCCCCGAGCACCGGCCCGTGCAGATCGGCGTCGCGCTCCGCCTGGACGGTCAGCACCTGGACATGGCCGCGGTCCTCGACGGCGACACCGCGTACGCCCGGCAGCGCCCGGATTCCCGCCAGCTGCTCCTCGGCCGCCCCGTACGCCTCGATCTCGGTGACCGCGCGCTCCTGGACGCGCGCCTTCAGCCGCTCCGGGGTGTCGAGCGCGCGGATCTCACCGCCCGCGATGACGGCGATGCGGTCGCACAACTCGTCGGCCTCGGCCAGGTAATGGGTGGTGAGCAGTACGGTCGTGCCGCCCGCCCGCAGGTCCGCGACGGTGCGGCGCAGTTCGCGGGCGGCGACCGGGTCGACGCCGATCGACGGCTCGTCGAGGAACAGCACCTCGGGCCGGTGCAGCAGCCCGCGGGCGATGTGCAGGCGCTGGCGCATTCCGCGTGAGTACCCCTCGACGCGTTCGCGTTCGCGCCCGGTCAGCCCGGTGAGGTCGAGGAGTTCGGCGATCCGGCGCTTCTGCTCACGGGGTTCGACGCCGTACAGCTCGGCGAAGTAGCGGAGGTTGTCGAGCGCGGACAGCCGCTCGTACAGGCCGCGGTCGCCGCCGAAGACGTAGCCGATCCTGCGGCGTACGGCGACGGGGTCGGTGGCGACGTCATGGCCGAGGACCCGGGCCGCGCCGCCGGTGGGCAGCAGCAGCGTGTTGAGCATCTTGATCGTGGTGGTCTTGCCCGCGCCGTTGGGGCCGAGCAGGCCGAACAGCTCGCCGCGCCGCACCTGGAAGGTGACTCCGCGGACGGCCTCGGTCCCGGTGGTGCGCGGGCGCAGCCATCCGGTGCGGGAACGGTAGGTGCGCCGCAGCTTGTGCGCGTCGATTGCCAGCATGCGGGCGACGCTACGAAGCGGGGGCGGGCGCCGGCGACTGATTCGGTGGCCCCCGAATCGTCACCCGTTCCGCCGGTCACGGCCGGCCGGGGCCCGGTCGTCAGGAGACCGCTTGGAGCACGTTCTCCCCGCTGAGCAGCGCGAGCAGCGCCCGGCCGGTGTCCGTGAGCTGGTAGTAGACGCTGCGGCCGACCCGGTGGCGGCTGACGACGTCGGCCTCGGCGAGCACGGACAGGTGCTCCGAGACCGTCGAGGGCGCCAGCCCCAGCCGGTCGGCGAGGCCGGCCGTGGTGAGCGGCGCGGCCAACTCCCGCAGCACGGCCGCCCGCCCGCGCCCGAGCAGCGCGCCGAGCCGGTCGTCGGTGCGCTCCTCGGGCTCGTCGCGCAGCGCGCCCGCGCCGCGGGCCTGGAAGGAGACGGCCATGACGCCCGGGTCGTCGGTGGAGTACAGCCGGCAGCCCTCGGCGAAGACCAGCGGCACCAGCAGCAGACTGCGCTCCCCCGCCCGGTAGTCGGCCTCGATGTGCTTGGTCAGTTCCAGGACCGGCGGGTTCCAGCGGGCGCGGGCCTCCAGGCCGGCGAAGAGCGCGTCGACGCCCTCGGTGGCGAACGTCCGGGCCCGGATGAGGACCTCGTCCTCGACCAGCCGGCGCATGACCGGCCAGTGCGGTTCGAGGACGGCGTACCAGTAGGCGGCGTAGGCGTCGGCGAGCTCGCCGCAGGCGCGGCGCGGATCGTCGAGGTAGGGGCGGTACAGCTCGGGCAGCCCGTCGGGGAAGTGCTCGGCGATCTGCAGCCGCACCGTTTCGCCCGTGGTGGCCCGCAGCACGTCCAGTTCCGCCTCGACCGAGCTGGTGCCGAGCGGCCGCGGCAGCATGAAGTCGGGGAAGCCGAGCGGGCCGTCCAGCAGGGCGCGCAGCGGTTCCGTCCGGTCGTCGGACGCCAGGACGTGCCGGGCCCGGCCGACCCATTTCCGGTACGGCCACGACGGCTCCCGGCCCGGCTTCGCCAGGTGGAGGCTGCAGAACGCGTCCCACAGGGGACTCATGGCGATGCGTGTGCGGCCCAGCGACGCCTCGTCGAGTTCTATGCGGATCACCCTCGCATTCTGCCCCGGGCGGGACGTGCACTCGGGCGAGCTGGAAAGATGTGCGGCGTCGACCGAAAAACGATGTGTCCGACGCCCGACGTTTCTCAGCAGGGGGAGCCACCCGCCATGTCCGACCAGAACCCGTACGGCCAGCCGCAGGACCCGCAGCAGCAGCCGGGCGCGGCATACGGCTACCCGCAGTACGGCCAGCCGCAGCAGCCCCCGCAGAACCCGTACGGCCAGCCGGCCGGCGGCCAGCCCGGTTACGGCTACCCGCAGCAGCCGGGCATGCAGCCCGGCTACGCGCAGCCCGGCGCGTACACCGGCGACCCGGCCGCCCCGTACGGCTACGACCCCTACGGCCGCCCGTACTCCGACAAGTCGAAGGTGACGGCGGGGCTGCTCTCGCTGTTCCTGGGCGGCTTCGGCGTGGGCCGGTTCTACACCGGCCACATCGGCATGGCGCTCGGCCAGCTCTTCACGCTCGGCGGCTGCGGCATCTGGTCGCTGATCGACGGCATCATCCTGCTGACCGGCAACAACAACACCGACTCGCAGGGTCGCGTCCTGCGTGGCTGAAACCCGACTGCGGCCGACCGCCGGCCGGGTGCGGCGTCTCGTCTCGCACCCGGCCTCGGTCCCGCTCGCGCTCCTCGCGGGCGCCGGGTACCTCTGGACGACCAACCCGCACGAACCGGGGCACCTGTTGCCCCGCTGCCCGTTCAACTGGGCGACCGGGCTGCTCTGTCCCGGGTGCGGTGCGACGCGCATGGTCTATGACCTGATGCATGGTGATGTGCCCGGCGCATTCCATGACAACGCCGCCCTGTTCGTACTCGCGCCGGTGGGCCTGTTCCTCTACGGCCGCTGGCTCGCGGAGGGGCTGCGCGGCCGGACGTACCGGCCGGTGATCCCGGGCCGGTACCAGGCGGTCCTCATCGCGGGGGCGCTGGTCTGGGGTGTACTGCGGAACATCAACTAGCACACCTCTGATCACGTTTTCATGAAGTCAGGTCAAATGATGTGACTCCCGACAGGCGTTGCTGCCAGGATCAAGCCACGCATCGGGGGCGGGGCACCTACGCACGTCCCTTTGGTGTTTCGTCCCCAACGCAAGGAGCCATCCATGGCCACGCCCACGCCCGACGCCCCGTTCGGTTACGACCCGCAGGGTCGTCCGCTGTCGGACAAGTCCAAGATCACCGCGGGTCTGCTGCAGCTCTTCCTCGGCACCCTCGGCATCGGGCGCTTCTACACCGGCCACACGGGCATGGCCCTCGGCCAGCTGTTCACCCTCGGCGGCTGCGGCATCTGGTCGTTCATCGACGCCATCATCTTCTTCACCAGCAAGGACCGCACCGATTCCAACGGTCGTGTGCTGCAGGGCTAATCCCCGGCCCCGCTGATCGCCCCGCCTCGGCCCGCTCTCCGTACTCCGCTCGGGAGCGGGCCGAGGTGTGTTCCGGCGCGCACCAGTGCCCGATGGGCTCCGGTCAGTTGTCCACCGGGTCCAGGAACCCCTGCTCGACGAGGAGCCGGATCGAGTCCGGCGTCCGGTCGCGCAGTATCACCGGGTCCTCCCCCAGCAGCTGCGCGATGGCGTCGAGGATCCGGCCGGCCGGCAGCGTCCCGTCGCACACGCCCGCGAAGCCCGCGCCCACCGTGTCGACCTTGGTGGCGCGCCGCATCCCGCGGTTGGCGCGCAGCACCACGTGCTCCGGGTCCTCGGCGCCCGGCAGGCCCACCTGCTCCTGCACCACCTCGTCGGCGAGCCGGAAGCGCGCCTCCAGCAGCGCCGCGTCGTCGTGCGTGCGCAGGAAGTCCTGGCGGACGAACCAGTCCTTGATGTGCGCGCCGAGCGGCTGCTCCACCGGGTGCGGCCATTCCTCGGCGGTGATCGCCGGCCGGTCGGAGCCGGACTTGCGGAGGGTGATCCAGCCGAAGCCGATGCCCTTGACCTTGCGCTGCTCGAATTCGTCCAGCCAGGCGTCGTAGCGGGCCGCGTACCGCTCGGGATCGTCGCGGTGGTCACCGCCGTCGCGCAGCCACAGCTCGGCGTACTGGGTGATGTCCTGGACCTCGCGCTGCACGATCCAGGCGTCGCAGCCGCGCGGCACCCAGCCGGCCAGCCGCTCCCGCCAGTCCTCGCCCTCGGTGTGCTGCCAGTTGGCGAGGAGCTGGCAGTAGCCGCCGTCGTTGAGGTGCGCGGCGGACTGCTGGACGAGGGTGCGGCAGAGGTCGTCGCCCCGCATCCCGCCGTCGCGGTACGTGAAGCGGCCCGCCGGGGAGATGACGAACGGCGGGTTGGACACGATCAGGTCGAAGCGGTCCTCGCCGACCGGCTCGAAGAGGCTGCCCTGCCGCAGATCGGCCTCCGGCGCGCCGGAGAGCGCGAGGGTGAGCCGCGCGAAGTGCAGGGCGCGGGCGTTCACATCGGTCGCGGTGACGCGGGTGGCGTGCCGGGAGGCGTGCAGTGCCTGGACGCCTGAGCCGGTGCCGAGGTCGAGCGCGGAGCCCGCCGCGTCGCGGACGGTGAGGCCCGCGAGCGTCGTGGAGGCCCCTCCGACGCCCAGCACCAGATCGGCCCGGTCCACGCCGGGCGCCGTGCCGATGCCGCCGGCCCCGCCGACGGCGCAGCCGAGGTCGGAGACGATCCACCAGTCCTCGCCGCCGTCCCCGGCGTACGGGCGTACGTCCACGGTGGCGCGCAGCTCGTCGCCCTCCCTGACCAGCCAGCCGTCGGCGAGGCACACGTCGACGGGCAGGGCGGCGCGCAGCCGCTCGTGGGTCACCGGCCGCTGCAGCAGGAAGAGCCGCACCAGCGACTCCAGCGGGCTGCCGCCGCGCGTGGCGCGCAGCGCGGGCACGGTCTCGGCCCGGGACAGGGCCGCGTAGGCGGTGGCGCCGAGCAGATCGAGGCAGCCGTCGGCGGTGAAGGCGGCGGCCCGCAGGGCGTCACGCAGCTGTTCCGCGTGGTCCGGGGCGGGGAGGGGCGGGGCTTTGGAGAGGGGCGGGGTACTCACGCCCCCATTGTCGCGGACCGAGCGCGGCCCGGCGCCCCTCGGAGGGGTGCCGGGCCGTGTCGGGTCCTCGGATCGGGTCAGGGACGCGCCGGGCGCGTCATGTCGCCGGTCGGGGTCGCCGGTCCGGTCAACGCGTCATGTCGCCGGTCCGGTCGGGTCGCCGGTCCGGTGAGGTGGCCGGTCCCGGTCGCCGGTCCCGGTCAGGTGGCCGACGGTGAGGCTCCGGTCTTGCAGCCGGGCTGGTTGGCCATCGCCTTGCCGACCTCACCCTCGCGCAGGGTGTTGAGTGCCGTCTCCGCGGTCTTGTTGGCCTTGTCGGCCGCGGCCGAGGCCACGGTGAGGCCGTCGGCGAACTTCGCCTGGTCCGCCGTGTCGAGCTTGTCGACCGTGGTCTTCACCGCCGCGTAGGCGACCGACGCCTTGGTGAGGTCGGCGACCGCGTTCTTCTGCTGTTCCGTGCCGTTGTCGACGGGTGGCGCCCCGGCCTTGCCCACGATGACGGCGAGGGACGCGTATGCCTGGGAGATCTGCTGGAAGGCCGCGGAGTCCGCCGCCTTCACATCCGCCGGCTTGCCGTTCTTGTCGACCTTCGTGATGGCCGTGTTCGCGTCGTTGATCTTCTTGGTCTGTGCCGAGGCCTGGTCGCAGACGGTCTTCGCCCAGGCGTCCAGCTTGTCGTTCGAGTCGTCGCTGCTGCATCCCGTCAACGCCAGGAGCAGAGCGGCACCGGACAGCACGCCCACGAGCTTCTTCTTCACCGGTTGTGTCCCTTCCATGGCTCTACGGCCCCGGAACTTACACGCCAAATGGGTGTCGACCACGAGTCCGAAGGAAGATTCATCCCCTATTGAAGCCATTTGCACCAAGGATCGGCCGGTGTCGGTACACTCGCGCACGGCGGCGGGCGGCACCCAAAAGGTGCCGCCCGCCGCCGTTCTGACGTGCCGTCGGTCCTGATCCGGATCAGTGGATCCCGGTCAGGAGACCGACGCCGGATCGGCCGAGCGTTCCGGCGTCGGCGCGTTGTTGTTGTCGTCCCCCATCGCGATGCCACGTCGCTTGGAGTTGTAGACCGCGCCGACGATGACGGCGATCGAGACCACCGCCACCGTGATGCGGACCCCGAGGTTCGCGTCGTCGCCGTACGAGAACTTCACCACCGCCGGGGCGATCAGCAGCGCCACCAGGTTCATGACCTTGAGCAGCGGGTTGATCGCCGGTCCTGCGGTGTCCTTGAACGGGTCGCCGACGGTGTCACCGATGACGGTCGCGGCATGCGCCTCGCTGCCCTTGCCGCCGTGGTTACCGTCCTCGACCAGCTTCTTGGCGTTGTCCCAGGCGCCACCGGAGTTGGCGAGGAACACCGCCATCAGGGTGCCGGTGCCGATCGCGCCCGCCAGGTACGAGGCGAGCGAGCCGACGCCGAGCGAGAAGCCGACCGCGATGGGCGCGAGGACGGCGAGCAGACCCGGGGTGGTCAGCTCGCGCAGCGCGTCCTTGGTGCAGATGTCGACGACCTTGCCGTACTCCGGCAGCTCGGTGCCGTCCATGATCCCGGGGTGTTCGCGGAACTGCCGCCGCACCTCGTAGACCACCGAACCCGCGGAACGCGAGACGGCGTTGATGGCGAGGCCGGAGAACAGGAACACCACGGCCGCCCCGAGCAGCAGCCCGAACAGGTTGTTCGGCTGCGAGATGTCGAGGCTGAGCCATCGCAGGTCCGACGTGGAGATGTGGGCGCCCGCGACAGCGGTGTCGATCGCCTCCTTGAACGCGCCGAAGAGCGCGGTCGCGGCGAGCACCGCCGTGGCGATGGCGATGCCCTTCGTGATCGCCTTGGTGGTGTTGCCGACCGCGTCCAGGTCGGTGAGCACCTGGGCGCCCTCGCCGTGCACGTCCCCGGACATCTCCGCGATGCCCTGGGCGTTGTCGGAGACCGGGCCGAAGGTGTCCATGGCCACGATCACGCCGACGGTGGTGAGCAGGCCGGTGCCGGCCAGCGCGACGGCGAACAGCGCGAGCCACACCGAGGTGCCGCCGAGCAGGAACGCCCCGTAGACCGACAGCCCGATCAGCACCGCCGAGTAGACCGCCGACTCCAGGCCGATGGCGATGCCGGCGAGGACCACGGTGGCCGCGCCGGTCAGCGAGGACTTGCCGATGTCCTGGACGGGACGCCGGCTGGTCTCGGTGAAGTAGCCGGTGAGCTGCTGGATGAGCGCGGCCAGCACGATGCCGATGGCGACGGCGACGAGCGCGAGGACGCGCGGGTCGCCCGGGTGGCCGGCGATGTCGGCCGGGACGCCCTTCAGCTCCGCGTAGGTGGCCGGCAGATAGAGGTAGACCGCCACGGCGACGAGCACCAGGGAGATGACGGCGGAGATGAAGAAGCCGCGGTTGATGGCGGTCATCCCGCTGC
This sequence comes from Streptomyces sp. RKAG337, assembly GCF_023701715.1. NCBI lineage: Bacteria > Bacillati > Actinomycetota > Actinomycetes > Kitasatosporales > Streptomycetaceae > Streptomyces > Streptomyces sp. RKAG337. Next base: position 3,396,853 of record NZ_JAJOZA010000001.1, read on the forward strand.
GGTCGGAGCGGCGCGGCGCGACCGCGAAGATGCCGACCATCGCGGTGAGCACGCCGATCGCGGGGATGAGCAGCGGGAAGGCGAGCCCGGCGTCGCCGAACGTCACTTTGCCCAGGATGAGTGCGGCCACCAGGGTGACGGCGTAGGACTCGAAGAGGTCGGCGGCCATACCGGCGCAGTCACCGACGTTGTCGCCCACGTTGTCCGCGATGGTCGCGGCATTGCGCGGGTCGTCCTCGGGGATGCCCTTCTCGACCTTGCCGACCAGGTCGGCGCCCACGTCGGCGGCCTTGGTGAAGATGCCGCCGCCGACACGCATGAACATCGCGAGCAGGGCCGCGCCGAATCCGAATCCCTCCAGCACCTTGGGCGCGTCGGCCTTGTAAAGGAGCACGACGACCGAGGCACCCAGCAGACCGAGGCCCACCGTGAACATGCCGACCACACCACCGGTGCGGAAGGCGATCTTCATCGCGCGGTGCGAGACATCGGTCAGATCCGCTTTCGGCTCCCCCGGCGCGGGGGTGGCCGACCGCGCGGCGGCCGCCACGCGCACATTGGCGCGCACCGCCAGCCACATGCCGACATAACCGGTGACCGCCGAGAAGACGGCACCCACGAGGAAGAACACCGAACGGCCGATTCGCTGCGAAGTGTTGTCCGAAGGCAACAGCATGAGCAGGAAGAACGCCACCACGGCGAAGATCCCCAACGTACGGAACTGCCGTGCGAGGTAGGCGTTCGCGCCTTCCTGCACGGCGGCCGCGATGCGCTTCATGCCGTCGGTGCCCTCGTCCGCCGAGAGCACTTGACGTACCAGCACTCCGGCGAGCGCCAGTGCCGCCAGTGCGACGACCACGATGATCAGTACGAGATTCCGATTGCCGTCGGTCAGTACCGGCCCGGCGGCCAGTGCCTGAGCGATGTCGTGCGTGTGAGGGGTAAGTGGCCCCGCCATTCGTCCTCCTTGACGTTTGGCGCATGGGCGCGCGGCTCCTGCGACTCCCACAGCCGCGACGCTCAGCGAGCTGAGCAAAGATGGACGGATTGTAGGGAGCGGGACTAGATCAAAACAGTGCGCGGGATCAGAATTCGCCTGTGTCGGGGAAGCCGGAATTCCCCTCGGGCGCGTAAACCACCGAATGCGGTGAAGAATCGGGCACGGGGGAAGGCGGCGCCCAAGGCCGCATCACGGCGCGCGAAGGCGGCATCAGGGCAGCGCGGAGGCAGCGGGGGCCGGCGCGGCGGGCGGCGTCATGGAGACGGCGCCGGGCAGCGCTAGGAGGGCCGCCGCGGGGGCCCGTTCCGCCCGTCGCGGATGAGCGATACGGGTGAGGCGCGTGCTGCCGGTGCTGCGGTTGGGTCGGTTGGGCCGTCCGGTTCAGGGACGGCCAGGGCGGGGCCTAGGGGAGCACGGCAGCGGACGCCGTCGGCCAGCTCATGCGGATGATGCCGCCGTGCTCGCCGACAGTGACCTCGACGTCGTCGACCAGACCGCTGATGACGGCCAGGCCCATCTCGCCCTCGTCGTCGGAGTCATCGGCGCCGGACCCGCGCGCCGACGGGACGGAGCCCGCCGGTGAGCCCGGTGCCTCGTCGCCGACCTCGATGGAGAACTTCTTCTCCTCCTCGGTCAGCAACACCCGCACGGGCCGGTCCACGCCGTTGCTCAGGTGCAGGCCGACGGCTCGGCTGCACGCCTCGCCCACGGCAAGCCGCACCTCGTCAAGGACTGCCTCGTCCACCCCCGCCCGGCGCGCTACCGCAGCCGCTACGAGCCGTGCGGTGCGCACGTGCTCGGGCTGAGCGCTGAAGAGCAGTTCTACGGTGGGCATGGCCTCCCCCTCGCTCCTATGGGTGGGCATCACAGGGGTCCGGGCGACGAAACCGCCCGGTACCCCCGTCCTGCGACGATCGGGATGATCAGTCGTTCGCCGCGACAGCCTCGTCGACCGAGGTGTGGATCGGGAACACCTTGGTCAGGCCAGTAATCCGGAAAATCTTAAGAATGCGCTCCTGATTGCATACCAGGCGCAGCGAGCCTTCGTGAGCACGCACCCGCTTGAGACCGCCGACCAGTACACCCAGACCGGTGGAGTCGAGGAAATCGACTCCCTCCATGTCCACAACCAGGTGATAGCTGCCGTCGTTCACCAGCTCTACCAGCTGCTCACGCAGCTTGGGCGCGGTGTACACATCAATCTCGCCGCCGACCTCGACGACCGTACGGTCGCCAACGGTTCGAGTCGACAGGGACAGGTCCACGGATCCTCCAGCACCTTGCATCGAGCGGCGCCGCCCCCGGGGACCTCCCCGCCGAAGGGGAGGGGACGGATCGGCAGCCGCGATGGCATTCAATCACTTCACAGCGGGCCAGCACGACGCCTTCCTGCGATTGTCCGTCACGCCGGTGACACACTGAGTGCCGATGGCTAAGGATCAACTTCCGCAGTCGGCGCACGGCCGGCCGTCCCCCCGCACCGTTCTCGAGCGGCTCGCCACGGGGGCAGGCCGAGCCGCACGCATCACCCATACGGAGCACTTGCCCCCGCGGGTCGGTCGCCATGCCGATTGGCCTGATCAGATCCGTCCGGAGGTGCTGGAGGCCATCCGGACGGCCGGTATCGCCCGTCCCTGGGAGCACCAGGCCCTCACCGCCGGACACGCCATGCGGGGTCAGTCGGTGGTCGTCGCCACCGGAACCGCCTCCGGCAAGTCCCTCGCCTACCTCGCCCCGGTCCTCAGCGCCCTCCTGGACGGCTCCGAGGCTCCGAACGGCCGTGGGGCCACCGCGCTCTATCTGGCGCCCACCAAGGCCCTCGCAGCGGATCAGCGGCGGGCGGTCGCCGCGCTCGCGAAACCGCTCGGTTCTGCGATCCGTCCCGCGCTCTACGACGGCGATACTCCGTTCGAGGAACGCGAGTGGGTCCGCCAGTACGCCACGTACGTCCTCACCAACCCCGACATGCTGCACCGCGGCATCCTTCCCGCCCACGCCCGCTGGGCCTCCTACCTGCGCCGGCTGCGGTACGTCGTCATCGACGAGTGCCACACCTACCGGGGTGTCTTCGGCTCGCACGTCGCCCAGGTGCTGCGGCGGCTGCGGCGGCTGTGTGCCCACTACGGCGCCGATCCGGTCTTCGTACTCGCCTCCGCCACCGCCGCCGACCCCGCGGCCGCCGCCGGCCGTCTCACCGGCGTCCAGGTCGTGGAGGTCACCGACGACGCCTCCCCCGCGGCGAACTGGCCTTCGCCCTCTGGGAACCGCCGCTGACCGAGATGAGCGGCGAGCACGGCGCGCCCGTCCGCCGCACCGCCACCGCCGAGTGCGCCGACCTCCTCACCGACCTCGTCGTCCAGGGCACCCGCACCGTCGCCTTCGTCCGCTCCCGGCGTGCCGCCGAGCTGATCGCCCTGATCGCCCAGGAGAAACTGGCCGCCGTCGACCCCTCGCTGCCCTCCCGGGTCGCCGCCTACCGCGGCGGCTACCTCGCCGAGGAGCGCCGCGCCCTCGAACGCGACCTGCACTCGGGCCGGCTCCTCGGCCTGGCCTCCACCACCGCCCTGGAACTGGGCGTCGACGTCTCCGGGCTCGACGCCGTCCTGCTGGCCGGCTATCCCGGCACCCGCGCCTCGATGTGGCAGCAGGCGGGCCGCGCCGGGCGCGCCGGGCAGGGCGCGCTCGCGATCCTCGTGGGCCGCGACGACCCGCTCGACACGTATCTCGTCCACCACCCCGAGGCGATCTTCCAACGCCCGGTGGAATCCACCGTCCTGGACCCCGACAACCCCTACGTCCTCGCCCCCCATCTGTGCGCCGCCGCCGCCGAGCTCCCGCTCACCGACGACGATCTGACGCTCTTCGGCCCCGAAACCGCCGCCCTGCTCCCCCAGCTGGTGCGCCGCGGCCTGCTGCGGCGCCGGGCCGGCGGCTACTTCTGGACCCGCCGGGAGCACGCCGCCGACCTCACCGACATCCGGGGTGCCGGCGGAAAGGCCGTCCAGGTCGTCGAGTCCGCCACCGGGCGGCTGCTCGGCACCGTCGACGACGCCGCCGCCCACACGTCGGTCCACGACGGCGCGGTCCACCTCCACCAGGGCCGGACGTATCTGGTCGAGCACCTGGACCTCGAGGACGCCGTGGCCCTGGTCGGCGAGGCCGACCCCGACTACTCGACGATGGCCCGTGAGACCACCTCCGTCTCCGTTCTCTCCACCGATCTGGAGGAGTCCTGGGGCGCCGCCAGCGTCCACTTCGGCTCGGTCGAAGTCACCCATCAGGTCGTCTCCTTCCTGCGCCGCCGGCTGATCACCGGTGAAGTGCTCGGCGAGACCAAACTCGACCTCCCGCCACGCTCGCTGCGTACCCGCGCGGTGTGGTGGACCGTCACCGACGACCAGTTGGACGCCGCGCGGATCCACCCCGAGGAGCTCCCCGGCGCCCTGCACGCCGCCGAACACGCCTCCATCGGCCTCCTCCCGCTCTTCGCCACCTGCGACCGCTGGGACATCGGCGGCGTCTCGATCCCGCTGCACGCCGACACCGGCCTGCCCACCGTCTTCGTCTACGACGGCCACCCCGGCGGCGCGGGATTCGCCGAGCGCGCCTTCCACACCGCCCGCGGCTGGCTCACCGCCACCCGCGAGGCCATCGCCTCCTGCGAGTGCGAGTTCGGCTGCCCCTCCTGCGTCCAGTCCCCCAAGTGCGGCAACGGCAACGAGCCCCTGGACAAACCGGCCGCCGTCCGCCTCCTGGACTGCCTGCTGGCCCGGGAGACGCCCCCGGAGTCAGGTGCGGATCCAGCGGCCGATGCGGCCACTGGCCCCGGCGGGGATCCGGAAGCGGGCCCGGCCCCGGTCGGGGAGTGAGAGCCCGGGGAGGCGGGCCCGGCACGGGAGCGGACCCGCGCCCGGCCCACGGCGGCGGTGACGTCGGCGATCTCACCCGTCACCGCACACCGCACGAGCCGCGCGCCCTGCGCCTCCGCCGTCCGCGCGGCCCGCGCGCAGGCGGCGACCGGGCCGTCCAGCGCGTGGCCGGCCGCGGCCAGGGCCGCCAGATCCGCCGCGCCGCCCGCCCGATGGCGGGCGGCGACCGCCTGGCCCATGGCCAGGACCGCGCCGAACGCCAGGCACAGCACGCCGGTCAGCAGCGCGGCCCAGACCGTCGCCGAGCCCCGGTCCTCTCGCCACCCGCCCCTCATCGGACGGTGTCCTCGGCGAGCGCCGCCGCTTCCGCGTGCAGCGCGACCGCCAGCACCGGCGCCCGGGCGGTGACCCGCACTCTGACCAGTTCACCGTCCCGGGCCAGCGACACCGCTGCCCCTCGTGGAGCGGCGGCGCGGGCCGCCGCCAGCGCGGCGGCCTCCGGCTCCGAACGAGCCGCGGCGCGTGCACCCGCCCGCGCCGCGTCCACGCACTGGATCTGTGCCGCCACGGCCATCAGCCCGCTCAGCAGCCCCGCGGTGAAGAGCACCATGACCGGTAGCGCGACCGCGGCCTCCGCGGTGACGAACCCCCGCTCACCCCACCGCGCCCTCGCTGACAACCACCGGGCGGGCGGTTTCGGCTGCGGCGCCGAGGGCGGCTCCGACGACCCTGTCGGAGGGCTCTCGGAAGGACACTCAGAAGGACACATTGAGCGCCCTCTCGATCAGACCGCTGAGCGCCGATTTCACCGCGCCACTGGTCACGATCTTGTAGAGCACGGCGGCGAATCCGCAGGCCGCCAGTGTGCCGACGGCGTACTCCGCCGTGGTCATTCCCGCGTCCGCCGCCGACCGGAGCCGGTCGGCCGCCGCACGAAGCATCCGGACCACCATGACGTTCCCCCTTGTATCGGTATGTGTTGAATGACGTTCGTATGCCGCGATCGGGCTGGCCCCGGCCCTGGCTCTAGCCGGAGCCGCCCGCGAGGATCCCCGCCGCCAGCCCCATCACCACCGGAATCACCCCGACGAGCAGGAAGGCCGGCAGAAAGCACAGTCCGAGCGGGGCCGTGGCCAGCACTCCCGCGCGCCGGGCCCGGGCGAGTGCCGAACGGCCGCGTGCCGCGCGGTAGTCGGCGGCGAGGCGTGCCACCTCGTCGACCGGTGCCACTCCGCTGTGCGAGGCGCGGGCCAGGCAGCGGGCGAGCCCTTTGACCGCGGGCAGCCGGCCGAACCGCTCCCAGCACCGCTCGGGATCACCGCCCAGCCGGAGTTCGGCCGCCACCCGTATGAGCCCGTCGCCCAGCGGCCCGCCCAGTGAGCGGCCGACCGCTTCGGCCGCCTCGCCCGGCCGGGCGCCCGCCGCGAGGCAGGCGGCCATCAGATCGGCGCAGAGCGGCAGTTGACGCCCGGCGCTCGCGTCGCGGTCCTGGCCGCCGGCCGTCCGTGGCCGGCGCTGCCAGCGCCGTATCCCGTACGCGGCGAACAGCCCCGTCACACAGCCGGGGATCCCTCCGACGAACACGGCCGCGCCGAGCGCGACCGCTGCCACCGGACCCCAGGTCCGCAGCGCGGGCCCCCTGGTCCACCACGCGGCTGCGGGACGCCTGGCGACCCGCACCCCGAACAGCAGCCGGAGCCTGCCGAGCGCGGCACGTTCCCGCCGGGCCTCGATCACCGTCACCACGACGCACAGGACGGCGGCGCCGACCGAGACGGCTGTCCCCAGGCTGTGGACGCGGTCGCCGGTCACCAGGACTCCTCGGCGGACCGCACGATGCGTCCGGTCCAGGCGAGCCCCGCCCACTCCAGCAGGCCGCCCGCCAGCAGGCAGGCCAGCCCGGTCGGGGTGCCCAGCAGCGTCCCCACCGGATCCGCCCCCAGTCCCGCGCCCAGCACCACTCCGAACAGCGGGAGCAGGGCCAGCATCAGCGCGGTCGAGCGCGGACCGGCCAACTGGGCTCGTAGATCCTCCCGTTGATCGCGCTCGGCGCGCAGCGCGGCGGCGATCCGGTCGAGGCCCGCGGCCAGTCCGGCGCCGCCGTCGACGGCGACCTGCCAGCAGGCGGCGACGGCCGCCAGCCCCTCGGCGCCCTCCTGGCGCGCGGCGGCCCGCAGCGCTTCCGGCACATCCCCGCCGAACCGTGCGGCGGCCAGCAGCAGCCGCGCGGCGTCCACCAGCTCGGGGGCGTCCGGCCAGCCGTCGTCCTCGATCGCGCCCGCCAGTGCCGTGTGCGGCGGGCTGCCGGCCCGCAGATCACCGGCGACCGTCCCGCAGAGGGTGCCCACCGCGGTCACCCGCCGCTGCGCCGCCACCCGCCGTGCCCGCTCGCGCAGTTGGCGGCCGGCCAGCGGCACGGCGGCGGCCCCGGCCAGCGCGGGCAGCACCGAATGTGCCACCAGCGCGAGCAGCAATCCGGTGGGCAGGCAGAGGAGTTCACGTCCGAGCCGCCATCCCAGCCGTTCCCGCAGCGGTGCCAGCAGCGCCTGCCCGCAGGCCACCGGCCCGCGCCACATCCCGGGCCCCCGCTCCCACACGGTGACAGGCCGCCGGCTGCCGACGAGCATCAGCCGGGCCCGGCGCAGCACGGCGTCCCTGCCGTACATCAGCCACCCGGCGGCCCCCGCACAGACCACGGCCGCCCACAGCGTCACCAGCGCCGACCCGGTCCTCATGACGCACCCCGCTCGCACAGGACCGCCAGCCGGTCCCAGCCCGGCCCCCGCTCCCCGGCGCCGTGAGCGCCGCGCACCACGGCCGGGACGGTGACGACCAGCCCGTCGGCGCGGCGTTCCAGTACATGGATCTCGGCGACCCGGCGCAGCCCGGACCGGTCCCTGGCCAGATGGACGACGACGGACAGCGCGGCCGCCAACTGGCTGTGCAGGGCGGCCCGGTCGAGCCCGGCGGTCGAACCGAGCGCCTCCAGCCGGGCCGGTACGTCGCAGGCCGCGTTCGCGTGCACCGTTCCGCAACCGCCCTCGTGCCCGGTGTTGAGCGCGGCGAGCAGCTCGGTGACCTCCGGTCCGCGGACCTCGCCGACCACCAGCCGGTCCGGGCGCATCCGCAGGGCCTGGCGCACCAGGTCCCGGAGCTCCACCAGACCGGCACCCTCCTGATTGGCCGGCCGGGTCTCCAGGCGTACGACATGCGGGTGGTCGGGCCGCAGTTCCGCGGAGTCCTCGGCGAGGACGATGCGCAGATCCGGTTCCACCAGGCCCAACAGACAGCTGAGCAGGGTGGTCTTCCCGGTGCCGGTGCCGCCGCTGATCATGAAGGAGAGCCGGGCGTCGAGGACGGCCCGCAGCAGCCGGGCGGTCTCGGCGTCCATGGTGCCGGCGGCGATGAGCTCGTCCAGGGCGAAGGCACGGGCCCGCACCACACGCAGCGACAGACACGGCGACCCGACGACGACGGGCGGCAGCACGGCATGCAGCCGGGTGCCGTCCGGCAGCCGGGCGTCGACCCACGGCCGGGCGTCGTCCAGCCGCCGCCCGGCGGTGGTCGCGAGCCGCTGGGCGAGCCTGCGCACCGCGGAGGCATCGGCGAAGCCGACGTCGCTGCGCTCCAGGCCGTGCCCGCGGTCGACCCACACCTCGTCCGGACCGTTGACGAGCACATCGGTGACGTCCGGGTCCGCGAGCAGGGGTTCCAGCGGTCCCGCGCCGACCATTTCGGAGCGCAGCGCGGTGACGACGCCGAGCACTTCGGTGTCACCCAGCAGCCGCCCTTCGGCGCGCAGCGCGGCCGCGACCCTGCTGGGTGTCGGGTCCCCGCTGTACTCCGCGAGGCGGAGTCTGACGGCGTCCAGGAGCGCCGCCCTCGGTTCCGCGCGGTCCGCGCTCATACCGGCACGCTCCCGCCGCTGGGCAGGGCCTGGGCCAGGAAGGCGGAGCAGAAGCGGGCCAGCGGCCCGCGGCCGCTCGCGCCGGGCGGCCCGCCGCCGTCCCGCGCATCGAGGAGGTCCGGTTCCGACGGCAGTTCGCCGGCCAGCGGCAGACCGATGAGCTTGGCGATCTCCTCGTCCCCGAGCCCGGAAGCGAAGGGCCCCCGGGCGACCACCCGCAGGTCCTTGAGGACCATGCTGACGGCCGAGGCGACCCGGGTGGCCGCGGCCACCGCCCGCAACTCGGCCGGGACGACGAGCAGTCCGACGTCGATCTGGGCCAGGGATTCCGCGACCGCCTCGTCGACCCGGCGGGGCAGGTCCACGACGACGACACCGCCCCGGCGCCGCGCGGCACCCAGCACGGACCGCATGGCCTGCGGCGGGATGACCACCGAGTCGCTGCGGTCCCAGCTGAGGACGCTCAGCGCGTCGAGCCGCGGCAGCGACTCCTCGAGCGCACCGCTGTTGACGCGCCCCCGCGAGTCGGCGAGGTCGGGCCAGCGCAGTCCTCCGGCGCGCTCGGCGCCGAGCAGGATGTCGAGGCCTCCGCCGAGCGGGTCGCCGTCGATGAGCATCGCGCGGCGGCCGTCGCGGGCAGCGGTGACCGCGAGGGCACAGGCCAGGGTGCTGGCCCCGGCCCCGCCGCGGCCGCCCACCACCCCGATGGTCAGGGCGGGTTCGGCGACTCCCTCGGCCACATCGGCGATCCGGTCGACCAGCCAGGTCTCGGCATCCGGCAGAAAAAGTACGTGATCGGCGCCGATGTCGACCGCTCTGCGCCACACGTCCTGGTCGTCCAGATCCCGGCCGACGAGCAGCACGCCCTTTCGCCGGACCGCGCCGCGGAGCCGGGTGGTGTCGTCGGAGCCGACGAGGACCAGCGGCGCGGATTCCCAGCTGCCCGCACGGGGCGGGGCCCCGAAGGCCACTTCGGGTTCGGCGCCGGCCGCCGCGCACAACCGCAGCAAATCGTCGAGCAGCGCCTCGTCCTGAGTGACGATCAGCGGTCCGCCCGGCTCCTCCGCCGCTGCCGGCCTCCGGTCGGGTGTGATGGATTCAGCCACGGCCCTGTCCCCTCGTTCGTCCCGCGAGCACGGTGGTGCATCGCCTGCGAACAGAGTCCGGCCGTTCCGGAGCTTCAGATGATCTTGGTCGGTTCCGGTGGATAACTCAGCGGTTGTGGATAACTCCGCCACTCGAACGGGTGAGTTCGCCACCGAGGCGCAACGATTACGGAACGTGACACGTCGTACCCGATACAGGCAGCACAAGGGGAGGCGGAGCTACCGCATAAAAGGAAGGAGAGCTACCGGGACGTCGGTCCGAAAAGACATCCGGACATGCGACGACCCCCGCCGGGGGGAGAGCGGGGGTCGTCCCCACAGTCCGACTCGGGGGGGAGGAGCCAGACCGGGTTAGCACGGTCGCGAACGATCCGTGACTTCCATGGTGTACCCGACAGCCTTCTCAGGCAAACCCACGCGCCTGAGCTTACGCCGAATGGTGGTTGCTTATGCTCGTGCTCGTGGAAAACCACCTGTCCCCGCGCACCGCAGCATTCTTCGACCTCGACAAGACCGTGATCGCCAAGTCGAGCACCCTCGCCTTCAGCAGATCCTTCTACCAGGGCGGCCTGATCAATCGACGGGCCGTGCTGCGCACCGCCTACGCCCAGTTCGTCTATCTCGTGGGCGGCGCCGACCACGACCAGATGGAGGGGATGCGCAAGTACCTCTCCGAGCTGTGCCGCGGCTGGAACGTGCAGCAGGTCAGGGAGATCGTGGCCGAGACCCTCCACGACCTCATCGACCCGATCATCTACGACGAGGCCGCCTCCCTCATCGAGGAGCACCACGCAGCCGGCCGGGACGTGGTGATCGTGAGCGCCTCGGGTGCCGAGGTCGTCGAGCCCATCGGCCGGATGCTCGGCGCCGACCATGTGATCGCCACCCGGATGGTCGCCAAGGACGGCTGCTACACGGGCGAGATCGAGCACTACGTCTACGGCCCCGCCAAGGCCGAGGCCATCCTCGGGCTCGCCGACACCGAGGGATACGACCTGGAACGGTCGTTCGCGTACAGCGATTCGGTGACCGACATCCCCATGCTGGAGGTCGTCGGCCACCCGTACGCGGTGAACCCGGACCGCGGGCTGCGCCGCGAGGCGACCGGCAAGGAATGGCCGATCCTCACCTTCAACCGGCCGGTCCGGCTCAACCAGCGGATCCCGTCGCTGTCGATGCCGCCGCGCCCGGTGCTCGCCGCGGCCGCGGTCGGAGCGGCCGCCGCCACCGCGGGACTGGTCTGGTACGCCGCCCGCCGCCGACGACCGTCACTTTTGTCCTGATTGAAGGCAAAAGTAAAGAAGTGCGCTCAGGGGTTCCGCTTCGGCCGTGGCGGCGGTAGAAAGGACTCAGAGGCCCGCGAGACCACGGACGTTCCGAGAGGAAGACCGCAGAGTATCTGGCCACACGGACCCAGCATGGAAGTCGGGCACCCACGCGCAGCCGACCCGCTAACCGGGCCAGCCGTACCAGGTGACGGGCAAAGTCCCGACCTGATCGGCAAAAACCGAGCACGCATGGTAACGCGACGGACATGTCAGCGGCGGCACCCCCTGGGTGCCGCCGCAACCCTTTCCCGCCTCCGGCCTCAGGCCGCGCCGCGCTGCAGCGCCTCGCACACCGCGACGCTCTCGCGCACCCCGAGCTCCAGCGCCTTCCCGCAGTGCCCGATCCACGCGGCCATGCCCTCCGGCGTCCCGGACGCGTAACCCTCCAGCGCCTTGAGGTAGTCGGCCCGCCCGAGTTCGGCGTGGCCCACCTCAGCGGGACAGATCGACTTGGGGTCGAGTCCGCTGCCGACCAGCACGATTCGCTCCGCGGCACGCGCGACCGGCCCGTTGAACGAGCCGAAGGGCCGCAGCGACAGCAGTTCGCCGTGCACCACCGCGCCGACGACGAGGGCAGGTGCCTCGCTCCCGGCATGCAGCAGTCCGACCAGCCCGTCGAGCCGGGCGGCCACCTCTCCCGGCTCCGGGAGCGGGAGCTCCACCAGCGGCTCGTCGACCGGTTCACCGGCCAGCCGCGGCCGGCCGACCGTGTCGTCCGGAGCGGCGCCGCCCGCCGCCACCAGGTGCAGCCGCGCCAGCGCCTGCACCGGCGACTGGCGCCAGACGCTGAGCAGCTGCCCGGCCTCGGCGGTCAGCCGCAGCGCCGCGCCCACCGTGCGGGCCTCGGCGTCCGCGGAGAAGTCGCTGCGCCGCCGCATCTCCTCCAGCGGCCAGTCGGCGCCGGCCAGCGCGGCGGAACCACGCGCTCCGCGCAGCGCCGCCTCGGACGTCACCTCTTCGGACCGGCGGCGCATCACGCGGTGGCCGTAGACCTTGTCCACGGACTGCCGTACGGAGTCCACCGCGTCGGACACGCCGGGCAGGGAACCGAGGATGGCGAGCGGATCAGCGTTCGTACCCATGAGTACGACCCTACGCACAGCGGAACGCGCCAATGGACCCCGATCGAGTGGCCTTCCCCACTCCAAACCGTCACCGCCCGTAGATGTCCGACTACTCTTGGCGAACATGAAGATCGCTTTCGTTGGAAAGGGCGGCAGCGGCAAGACCACGCTGTCCTCCCTGTTCATCCGCCACCTCGCGGACGTCCGTGTGCCCGTCGTCGCCGTAGACGCGGACATCAACCAGCACCTCGGCCCGGCCCTCGGCCTGGACGAGGAGGAGGCCGCCGCGTTCCCCGCGATGGGCGCCCACCTGCCGGAGATCAAGGAGTACCTGCGGGGCACCAACCCGCGGATCGCCTCCGTCGAGACCATGATCAAGACGACTCCGCCGGGCAGCGGCTCGCGCCTGCTGCGGGTGATCGAGGAGAACCCGGTCTACGCGGCGTGCGCCCGCACCGTCCCCCTGGACGACGGCGCCCAGGTGCGGCTGATGGCGACCGGCCCGTTCAACGAGTCCGACCTCGGTGTCGCCTGCTACCACTCCAAGGTCGGCGCGGTGGAACTGTGCCTGAACCATCTGACCGACGGCCGCGACGAGTACGTCGTGGTGGACATGACGGCCGGCAGCGACTCGTTCGCCTCCGGGATGTTCACCCGGTTCGACATGACGTTCCTGGTCGCCGAGCCGACCCGTAAGGGCGTCGCCGTCTACCGCCAGTACAAGGAGTACGCCCGCGACTTCGGCGTCGCGCTGCGCGTCATCGGCAACAAGGTGCAGGGCCCCGACGACCTGGCGTTCCTGCGCGACGAGACCGGTGACGACCTGCTGGCCACCGTCGGCCACTCCGACTGGGTGCGCGCGATGGAGAAGGGCCGTCCGCCGAGCTTCGAGCTGCTGGAGGAGACCAACCGCCGCGCGCTGCGGACGATGCACGAGACGGCCGACGCCTCGTACGACGCCCGCGACTGGGACCGCTACACCCGGCAGATGGTGCACTTCCACCTGAAGAACGCGGAGAGCTGGGGCAACGCCAAGACGGGCGCCGACCTGGCATCCCAGGTCGACCCCGTCTTCGTGCTCGGCGAGTCCGCGGCGATGACCGCCGCCGGCGCGCTGTCGCCTAGCTGACTCTCGACCCGGATCCGGCCGCGCCCGCCGAAGCCGCGGCACCAGGAGTCTCGGGTGCGCCAGGAGCCGCGGGTGCGCCAGGGGCCGCAGGTGCCGCGAGGAGGGCCGGCCAGCCCTCCTTCGGCGCCTGCCCGACGTCCAGGGTGCGCAGCTTCCGCAGCACCGCCGGATCCTGCGCGTCCATCCAGTCCGCCATCTGCTTGAACGACACGCACCGCACGCCGTCCTTGCGGCACACCGACTTGATGGTGGACTCGACGGCCTTCATGTAGACGCCGCCGTTCCACGACTCGAAGTGGTTGCCGACGAACATCGGCGCCCGGTTGCCCGTGTAGGCGCGGTCGAAGGCGGCGGCCAGCCCGTTCTCCATCTGCCGGCCCCAGTAGTCGCGCATCGACGGGTCGCCCTTGGTGGTGCCGGACTGGTTGGCCAGGAAGTTGTAGTCCATGGAGAGCGTCTCGAAGGCGCGGCCGGGGACCGGGATGTCCTGGAGCGGGAAGTCCCAGACGCCGTCGATCTGCGAGGGCCAGACCTGCCGCCCGCCGACCGAGCTGGCGTCGTAGCGGAAGCCCATCTCCTTGGCGGCCGGGATCAGGTTCCGCTGGCCCTCCAGACAGGGGGCACGGCCGCCGACCAGCTCCTTGCTGTAGTCGAAGGGCAGCGGGGCGAGCCGGGTGAGGCCGCTGTTCGTCTTCCAGTTCTTGACGAAGCCCTCGGCCTGCTCGATCTCGCTCTTCCACTCCTCGGACGACCAGGTGCCGACCCCGCCGTTCGGCCCGCAGAAGTGGCCGTTGAAGTGGGTGCCGATCTCGCTGCCGTCCTGCCACGCCAGCCGGATCTGCTCCAGTGTGTCGGTCATCTCCGGGCGGTCGGTGAAGCCGATGTCGGAGGCGCCGCGCGAGTGCCGCGGCGGCGCGTAGACCTCCTTGCGGTCCCCGGGCAGCAGGTAGACGCCGCTGAGGAAGTACGTCATGGCCGCGTTGTTCTCCTTGCCGACCTCGCGGAAGTGCGAGAACAGCTTCTGGCTGTCCTCTCCCGCGCCGTCCCAGGAGAAGACGACGAACTGCGGGGGCTTCTCGCCCGGCGCGAGCCGCTCGAACCGGGGCTGGTTGGGCTGCGCCCCGGTCTCGGCGGTGGAGCCGTCGCCGATCAGCTTCATCACCCGTGCCGGTGGTTTCCGCACGGCCGCGGCAGGACCGTCGTGCTGCCGGCTGCTCTGCCCGGACCCTCCAGAACTGGAACCGCTTGAACCGCTTGAACCGCTCGAACAACCCACCGCGCCGAATGCCAACGCGGTTACAGCGGCCAGGGCCGTGGTCTTCCGCATGGAATACATACGAACCTCGATCCAAAGGGAAAGCAGTGATTCGAGAGCAAAAAGTGACATGCTCCCGCGATTTGCCGGTCACGACCGGCCAAACCACTCCTCGATTCACCCGATAGGAGCAAATCTCCGCCCGAGTGGATCTACGGACTTCACCGAACCGTATATCCGCATTACTCTCCTTTTACCGACGCTTGAGCGTAGCCATATAGTTACGTACGGCTACCACGTCCCGCCGCCCTGAAGGAGACGGGAACCATGCAGACGCCTCACAGGTCCGATCTGTCCGCCTCGATCACTGTCTTTCTGATCGCCGTGCCGCTGTCGCTCGGTATCGCCCTCGCCACCGGTGCGCCCCTCCAGTCCGGCCTCGTCGCCGCAGCCGTCGGCGGTATCGTCGCCGGGCTGCTGGGCGGGGCCCCGTTGCAGGTCAGCGGGGCTGCCACCAGCCTCGTGGTCGTCACCGCCGAACTCGTACAGCGCTACGGATGGCGCACCACCTGCGCCATCACCGTGCTCGCCGGCCTCGCCCAGGTCGCCCTCGGCACCCTTCGGGTGGCGCGGGCGGCGCTCGTCGTCAGCCCCGCCATCGTGCACGGCATGCTCGCCGGGATCGGCGTGTCCATCGCCGTCGGGCAGCTGCACGTCATCCTCGGCGGCACCGCTCAGGGCTCCGCCCTGGCCAACCTCGGTGCGCTGCCACGCCAGTTGGCGGCCACCAGTCCGGCCACCCTGGGGATCGGCGCGCTCACCGCCGTCGTCCTCGTCGGCTGGCCCCGGCTGCCCGGAAAGAACGTCAGAAACAGAGCCGTGCGCGCGCTGCGGGCGGTCCCGGCGGCGCTGGCGGCGGTCGCCGTCGCCACGGCCGCGGGTCTGGCGCTGACCGTGCCGCGCGTCGATCTGCCGGCGTGGAACGCTCCGGTGCTGCCCCGGCTGCCGGAAGGCCCGGTGCTCGGGCTGCTCGCCGCGGTCGTCACCGTCACCCTCGTCGCGAGCATGGAATCGCTGCTGTCCGCGGTCGCGCTCGACAAGATGCAGTCCGAGTACCCGGACCGGCGGGCCAGACCCGCGCGGCTCGACCGTGAACTGCTCGGCCAGGGCGCGTCGAACGTGCTCTCCGGGCTGCTCGGCGGCCTGCCGGTGGCCGGCGGCGCGATGCGCGGCTCGGCGAACATCCGGGCCGGGGCCGTGACGCGCTGGTCCACGGTCCTGCACGGGGTGTGGGTCGTGCTGTGCGCGAGCCTGCTGGCCGGCGTGCTGGATCTGATCCCGCTCGCCGCCCTCGCCGTCCTGGTCCTGCTCGTCGGCGTGAAGATGGTGAGCTTCGCGCACATCAAAAACGTACGGCGGCACCAGGAGTTCCCGGTGTACGTCACCACCATCGGCGGAGTGGTGCTGCTCGGCGTCCTGGAGGGCGTGGTGGCCGGGATCGCGGTCGCGGCGTTCACCGCGCTGCGCCGCCTCACCCGCACCCGGATCACCGTCTCCGAGGAGGCGGGCGGCTACCGAGTGCGGGCCCGCGGGCAGTTGACGTTCCTCGCGGTGCCCCGGCTCACCCGGGCCTTCGCCCAGGTGCCCGACGGGGCGCACGCGGTCGTCGAGCTGGACGGCTCGTTCATGGACCACGCGGCCTACGAGGCGCTGCAGTCGTGGTGCGACCGGCACCGTGCCCGCGGCGGCTGGGCCATGCTCGGCGACCGCACCGGAGGGACCGTCAGCGAACCGGCGAGCGCGCACGCCTGCCGGCCCTGGACGCCGTGGCGCAACCACCACTGCACCCGGCCGAGCGCCGCCACCGTCACCGCACCGGGCGGCAACCAGCTGCTCGGGGGCGTCAGCAACTTCCAGCGCAACACCGCACCCCTGGTGCGCGACGAGCTGGCTCGGCTGGCGCGGGAGGGCCAGCGGCCCACCCAGCTCTTCCTCACCTGCGCCGATTCCCGGCTGGTGACCAGCATGATCACCTCCAGCGGGCCCGGTGACCTCTTCACCGTCCGCAATGTCGGGAACCTGATGCCGCCGCCGGACTCGGACAACTCCTGCGACTCGGTGGCCGCGGCCGTCGAGTACGCGGTGGACGTACTGAAGGTCGGCAGCATCACGGTCTGCGGGCACTCCGGCTGCGGCGCCATGCAGGCGCTGCTCGGCAGTGATCACGCGCCCGGCGCGCAGACCCCGCTGGCCCGCTGGCTGCGCCACGGCCGGCCGAGCCTGGAGCGGCTGGCGCGGGGCGGCCCCGGGATGACGGACCGGGCGCCGGCCGACGATCTGGAACGGCTGAGCCTGGCCAATGTGGTCCAGCAGCTGGAGCACCTGCTGGACCACCCGTGCGTGGCCCGCCGCTACGCGGAGGGCAAGCTCCAGCTCCAGGGCATGTACTTCCATGTCGCCGAGGCCCAGGCGTACGTCCTGGACCACGCCACGGGGGCGTTCTCTGCGGTGCATCCGGAGGTGCTGGACGCGGTCTGACACCGTTCGGGGCCGGTCGGCGGAACGACACGCCGCGCGGCCCCGAACGGAGCCGCTCACGCTACAGGTCTAAACCAATTATCCTGCGACTCTTGTCATCGCGCCCGCGGCCTGATGAGCTATGGCTGGGACATCTGGGACAGTCTGACAAGGAGTTGGCGTGAGCAGCAACGAGAGCCTGGCCAATCTGTTGAAGGAGGAGCGGCGTTTCGCTCCGCCGGCCGAGCTGGCCGCATCCGCCAACGTCACCGCGGATGCGTACGCACAGGCCGAGTCCGACCGCCCGGCCTTCTGGGCCGAGCAGGCACGCCGGCTGAGCTGGGACACCGAGCCGACCGAGACGCTGGACTGGTCGAACCCGCCGTTCGCCAAGTGGTTCGCCGACGGCAAGCTCAACGTGGCGTACAACTGCGTCGACCGGCATGTCGAGGCGGGCAACGGCGACCGGGTCGCCATCCACTTCGAGGGTGAGCCCGGCGACAGCCGCTCCCTCACCTACGCCGAGCTCAAGGACGAGGTCAGCCGGGCCGCCAACGCGCTCACCGAGCTGGGCGTCGAGGCCGGCGACCGGGTCGCGGTCTACCTCCCGATGATCCCCGAGGCCGTGGTCGCGATGCTGGCCTGCGCCCGGATCGGCGCCGCCCACTCCGTGGTCTTCGGCGGCTTCTCGGCCGACGCCGTCGCGTCCCGCATCCAGGACGCCGACGCCAAGCTCGTCATCACCTCCGACGGCGGCTACCGGCGCGGCAAGCCGTCGGCGCTCAAGCCCGCCATCGACGAGGCCGTAGCCAAGTGTCCGCAGGTCGAGCACGTCCTGGTGGTCCGCAGGACCGGCCAGGAGACCGCGTTCACCGAGGGCCGTGACGTCTGGTGGCACGACATCGTCACCCGGCAGTCGGCCGAGCACACACCGCAGGCGTTCGACGCCGAGCACCCGCTCTTCATCCTCTACACCAGCGGCACGACGGGGAAGCCGAAGGGCATCCTGCACACCTCGGGCGGCTACCTCACCCAGACCTCCTACACCCACCACGCGGTCTTCGACCTCAAGCCGGAGACCGACGTCTACTGGTGCACGGCCGACATCGGCTGGGTGACCGGTCACTCGTACATCGTCTACGGGCCGCTCTCCAACGGCGCCACCCAGGTGATCTACGAGGGCACCCCGGACACCCCGCACCAGGGCCGCTTCTGGGAGGTCGTCCAGAAGTACGGCGTGACGATCCTCTACACCGCGCCGACCGCGATCCGGACGTTCATGAAGTGGGGCGACGACATCCCCGCGAAGTTCGACCTGTCCTCGCTGCGGGTGCTGGGCAGCGTCGGCGAGCCGATCAACCCCGAGGCGTGGATGTGGTACCGCGAGCACATCGGCGGCAACCGCTGCCCGATCGTGGACACCTGGTGGCAGACCGAGACCGGCGCGATGATGATCAGCCCGCTGCCGGGCGCGACCACCACCAAGCCGGGTTCCGCGCAGCGCGCCCTGCCGGGCATCGCCGCCACCGTCGTGGACGACGAGGCGCGCGAGGTGCCGAACGGCTCCGGCGGGTACCTGGTGCTGACCGAGCCGTGGCCGTCGATGCTCCGCACCATCTGGGGCGACGACCAGCGCTACATCGACACCTACTGGTCGCGGTTCGAGGGCCGCTACTTCGCGGGTGACGGCGCCAAGAAGGACGAGGACGGCGACATCTGGCTGCTCGGCCGGGTGGACGACGTGATGCTGGTGTCGGGCCACAACATCTCGACCACCGAGGTCGAGTCGGCGCTCGTCTCGCACCCGAAGGTCGCCGAGTCGGCGGTCGTCGGCGCGACCGACGCGACCACCGGCCAGGCGATCGTCGCGTTCGTCATCCTGCGCGGCACCGCCTCGGACTCCGAGACGCTCGTCGCCGAGCTGCGCGACCACGTCAGCAAGACGCTGGGCCCGATCGCCAAGCCCAAGCGCATCCTGATCGTCAGCGAGCTGCCGAAGACCCGTTCCGGCAAGATCATGCGCCGGCTGCTGCGCGACGTCGCGGAGAACCGCGAGCTCGGTGACGTCACCACGCTGACGGACTCCTCGGTGATGGACCTGATCCAGACCAACCTGCCGGGCGCGACCAGCGAGGACTGACCGCAGGGCCTGAGAGGGTCCACACGGCCGACAAGGGGCTCCCGGCATCAAGCCGGGGGCCCCTTATGTCCGTAATATGAAGATCGCCGGACGGCACAGCGCGTGACCCGATAGGCTGGTCCCCGCGTCAAGAACGCGTCAGTACAAAAGGTGCGCCGGGAAGTCTGGTCGGCAACGGAGTCAGCCATGTCCAGTGGATGACCAACCGACCGGAGGTCTTCGACCCGTGACCGAGCGACCCGCCACCGACCGGCCCGAGACCGCGCCCACCCGCCGCTCCGTCCTCCTCGGCCGGCTGTCCCTCCCCGAGCGGACCTTCGTCGCCGACGCGCTGCGCGCCGAGACCGTGGGCGGCGTCCTGTTGCTCATCGCCGCCGTCGCCGCGCTGATCTGGGCCAACACCCCGGCACACGAGACCTACGAGACGGTCAGGGAATTCCACTTCGGGCCGTCCTCCCTGGGGCTGGACCTGTCGGTGCAGCACTGGGCGGCCGACGGCCTGCTCGCCCTCTTCTTCTTCGTCGCCGGCATCGAGCTCAAGCGCGAGCTGGTCGCCGGCGAGCTGCGGACACCGTCCGCAGCGGCGCTCCCGGTCATCGCCGCCGTCTGCGGCATGGCGGTGCCCGCCCTCGTCTACCTGGTGGTCAACACCGTCGGCGGCGGCGCGCTGGACGGCTGGGCGGTCCCGACCGCCACCGACATCGCCTTCGCGCTGGCCGTCCTCGCGGTCATCGGCACGTCGCTGCCGTCCGCGCTGCGCGCCTTCCTGCTGACGCTCGCCGTCGTCGACGACCTCTTCGCGATCCTGATCATCGCGGTCTTCTTCACCTCGTCGATCGACTTCGTGGCCCTCGGCGGCGCCGCGCTGGGCCTGCTGGTCTTCTGGCTGCTGCTCCGCAGGGAAGTACGCGGCTGGTACATCTACGTGCCGCTCGCCCTGGTCATCTGGGGGCTGATGTACAACAGCGGCGTGCACGCCACGATCGCGGGCGTCGCCATGGGCCTGATGCTGCGCTGTACCCGCCGGGACGGCGAGGACCACTCCCCCGGCGAACAGGTCGAGCATCTGGTGCGCCCCGTCTCCGCCGGTCTGGCGGTGCCGCTGTTCGCCCTCTTCTCGGCGGGTGTCGCCATCTCCGGCAGCGCGCTCACCGATGTCTTCTCGCAGCCCGAGACGCTCGGCGTGGTCCTCGGCCTGGTGGCCGGCAAGACCCTCGGAGTGTTCGGCGGCACCTGGCTCGCGGCCCGGTTCACCCGTGCGGAGCTCAACCCGGAGCTCCGCTGGCCGGACGTCCTCGCCGTCGCCTCACTGGCCGGGATCGGCTTCACCGTGTCGCTGCTGATCGGCGAACTCGCCTTCGCCGAGGACCCGGTGCTGGCCGACGAGGTGAAGGCGGCCGTCCTGATCGGCTCGGTGATCGCGGCCGTCGTGGCGGGCATCCTGCTCAAGCTCCGCAACAACAAGTACCGGGCGATGTGCGAGGAGGAGGAACGCGACGAGGACGGGGACGGCATCCCGGACATCTACGAGCAGGACAAGCCGGAGTACCACCTGCGGATGGCCGAGATCCTCGAACGGAAGGCCGTCGAGCACCGCAGGCTCGCCGAACTGGCCCGGGTCAGAGGCGCGGGTGACGGGGACTGAGGCATGATCTGTGGGTAACAGTCCCTACCACCTGGTAGCCGGGCATGACGGATACCGACGGAGGATGCGATGAGCGCAGTGGAGCAGGCCGAGGGCGCGAGCCGCAGTCTCGGACAGCTGTTCGCCTCCGCCACGGCGGAGATGTCCGCCCTGGTGCACGACGAGATCGCCCTCGCCAAGGCGGAACTGCGCGAGGACGTCAAGCGGGTCGGCCTCGGCAGCGGCGCGATCGTGGGCGCCGTCACCCTGGCGTTCTTCGCCCTGCCGATGTTCAGCATGGCGGCGGCCTACGGCATCCACGCCCTCGGGCTGGGCCTGGCCTGGTCGTTCCTGATCGTCGGTGGCGCGTACGTGGTGATCGCCCTGATCCTCGGGGTGTTCGCGCGGGCGAAGTTCAAGAAGGTGAAGAAGCCGGAGCGCAGCATCGCCTCGGCCAAGCAGACGGCGGCCGTACTCCAGAGCGTCAAGCCGCATCCGCGCCCCCTGGAGTCCCGCACCACGGACGACCTCAAGGTGTGACACGCTCAGCTTCATGACGGTCGCTGGTAATTCCTCGGTTGCACGGCTCGACGGGCCCTGGACACACCGGGATGTCGCCGCGAACGGCGCGCGATTCCACATCGCCGAGGCCGGCGACGGCCCGCTCGTGCTGCTGCTGCACGGCTTCCCGCAGTTCTGGTGGAGCTGGCGGCACCAGCTGACGGCGCTCGCCGACGCGGGTTTCCGCGCGGTCGCGATGGACCTGCGCGGGGTCGGCGGCAGCGACCGTACGCCGCGCGGCTACGACCCCGCGAACCTGGCGCTGGACGTGACCGGGGTGATCCGCTCGCTCGGCGAGCCGGACGCCGCGCTGGTCGGCCATGACATCGGCGGCTACCTGGCCTGGACCGCGGCGGTGATGCGGCCGAAGCTGGTGCGCCGGCTGGCGGTGTGCTCGATGCCGCACCCGAGGCGCTGGCGCACGGCGATGCTCACCGACATGAAGCAGAGCGCGGCCGGCTCCTACATCTGGGGCATCCAGCGGCCGTGGCTGCCGGAGCGCCAGCTGATCGCGGACGACTCCGCGATGGTCGGCCGGCTGATCCGGGACTGGTCGGGACCGCTGCTGCCGGACGAGGAGACGGTCGACGTCTACCGGCAGGCGATGCAGATCCCCTCGACGGCGCACTGCGCCGTGGAGCCGTACCGCTGGATGGTCCGCTCGATGGCCCGCCCCGACGGCATCCAGTTCAACCGGCGCATGAAGCGTCCGGTGCGGGTCCCGACGCTGCATCTGCACGGCTCGCTGGACTCCGCGATGCGCACCCGCAGCGCCGCGGGCAGCGGCGAGTACGTGGAGGCGCCGTACCGCTGGCGGCTCTTCGACGGGCTGGGGCACTTCCCGCACGAGGAGGACCCGGTCGCGTTCTCGACCGAGCTGATCAACTGGCTGAAGGACCCCGAGCCGGACCGCTAGTCACTCCGCAGGTCCGGCGGCCGGATCGGCCGCCGGACGGGACGTCAGACGGGTGGACAGCCCGGTACGACTGTCTGACGATCAGCCAAATGCCGGACGCATACGCCAATTGGCCGACCGCCGCACGATTACCGACCTTGGGGCGCGGGCACGTAGCTCGGTATGGGTTGGACGCACGACTACCGTGATGTATCACGCACCCGCCGCAATCTCGTCGCAGCTGTCAACCGCGCGACGCCTGTGGCCGTACTCCCCGAGGGGGAGCATCAGATCGGTATTCCACGCATTCTCCGGCGGCGCGCCCGCTGGGTGGGCGCGCGCCTGCGGCACCCCCGCAGCGACTGACCGCCGGGCAGCGCCTCAGGGGCCGTTCGGCCGATCCCGAACGGCACACGGTGGTCTTTCCGGAATCCTCCGCGGAGTCCTTTGCGGGGTCCTTCTAGAGCGCGCAGCCCTGGCTGTCGACCTGGCGGTCCGCCGTGCGGCCCGCGGTGATGTCGTCGCGGATCTCGTCCGCGGTCAGTGCGTAGCCGGTGTCGGCGTCGTCGAGGGACTTGGCGAAGATGACGCCTGCCACCCTGCCGTCCGGGGTCAGCAGCGGGCCGCCGGAGTTGCCCTGGCGCACCTTCGTGAACAGCGAGTAGACGTCGCGGTGCACGGTGCCCCGGTGGTAGATGTCCGGGCCGTTCGCCTGGATGCGGCCGCGTACCCGGGCCGCACGGACGTCGAAGCCGCCGTTCTCCGGGAAGCCCGCCACGATCGCGTCGTCGCGGCTGTGCGCGTCGCCCGCGGTGAAGTTCAGCACGGGTGCGTTCAGCGACGGCACCTCCAGGACGGCGATGTCGCGCTGCCAGTCGTAGAGGACGACGCGGGCGTCGTAGAGCCGGCCCTCGCCGCCGATCTGCACGGTGGGCTCGCTGACGCCTCCGACGACGTGGGCGTTGGTCATCACCCGGTCCCTGGCGAAGACGAAGCCGGTGCCCTCCAGCACCTTGCCGCAGCTGGGCGCGGTCCCGACGACCTTCACGATGCTCCGGCGGGCGTCGTTGACGACCGCGCTGCTCGCGAGCCTGGGGTCGGGCGCGGGCACCGAGGTGATCGGTTCGCTGCCGAACGGGCTGAAGACCTGCGGGAGGCCGTTCTGCGCGAGCGTGGAGCTGAAGTCGGTGAACCAGTTGTCGGCCTGCTGCGGGACGACCCGGGAGACGCCGAGCAGGACCTTCGAGGAGCGCACCTCGCGGCCTATCGTCGGCAGCGCCGTGGTGGCCAGCGCGGAGCCGATCAGCCAGGCGACGAGCAGCATCGCGGCGACGTTGACCAGCGCGCCGCCGCCCGCGTCCAGCGCACGGGCCGGGGACCACGTGATCTGGGTGCGCAGCTTGTTGCCCAGGTGGGTGGTGAAGGCCTGGCCGACCGAGGCGCAGACGATCACCACGACCACGGCGATCACCACCGCCACGGACCCGGGCGAGGAGTCGTCGGTGACCTTGTCCCAGATCATGGGCAGCAGGTAGACCGCTGCGAGGCCGCCGCCCAGGAACCCGATCACCGACATGACGCCGACGACGAATCCCTGTCGGTAACCGACGACCGCGAACCACGCGGCCGCGAGCAACAGCAACAAGTCCAGCACGTTCATCTAGGTTGACCTCGCGAGGACGGTCCAGCTCGACCGGGGCATCGGCCGGGGTTCCCGGGGCTGCCCCCCAGGAAGACACAGCACGAGCACACGGTCTCATGCCGTTCTATGAGAGCGGCACCGTCCTGCCCCGGTCCCAGGGCTGCTCCCAGCCCGCGAAGTGCAGAATCTTGTCGATCAGACCGGCTGTGAAACCCCAGACCACCGCGCCCTCGACCAGGAACGCCGGGCCGCGGAAGCCACTGGGATGGGTCATCGTCGCCCGATTGGCGGGATCGGCGAGATCCGCGACGGGGACCCGGAAGACCCGGGCGGTCTCGGCCTGGTCCACCGCGCCGACCGGGCTGGGGGTGCGCCACCAGCCGAGCACCGGTGTGACGACGAACTCACTGACCGGGATGTAGAGCCGCGGCAGCACTCCGAAGATCTGCACGCCCGACGGGTCCAGGCCGGTCTCCTCCTCCGCCTCGCGCAGGGCCGCACGCAGCGGGCCGTCGCCCTCGGGGTCGCCGTCCTCGGGGTCGAGGGCGCCGCCGGGGAACGACGGCTGGCCCGCGTGCGACCGCAGCGACGTCGCGCGCTCCATCAGCAGCAGGTCGCGGCCGTGCTCGCCCTCACCGAAGAGGATCAGCACGGCCGACTGCCGGCCCCGGCCGGACGCGGGCGGCAGAAAGCGGCTGAGCTGCTCGGGGAGCACATCGCCGGCCGCGCGGGCGACCGGCTGCAGCCACTGGGGCAGCCCCTGTGTCGAAACGGCCGCCTCGCCGCCACGTGTCGTCGTCATTCGCTCCCCTGCGTCATGGCCGCGGTGGCCGCCGGGGCGCCCAGCGCCGGAGCCGGGTCGCCCGGGTAGTCGGACGGTGGCTGCAGGCGCTGGCCGGGGGCACCGCCCAGCTCGTACTTCAGCAGTTTCTTCGCCTTCTCCGGGTCGGTCTCGCCCTCACCGTACGACGGGCAGAGCGGGGCGATCGGGCAGGCGCCGCAGGCCGGCTTGCGGGAGTGGCAGGTACGGCGGCCGTGGAAGACCACCCGGTGCGAGAGCATCGTCCACTCGCTCTTCGGGAAGAGCGCGCCGACCTCCTGCTCGACCTTCTCCGGATCCTCGGAGGTGGTCCAGCCGAAGCGGCGGGAGAGCCGGCCGAAGTGGGTGTCGACAGTGATTCCAGGGACGTTGAACGCATTGCCCAGGACGACATTCGCCGTCTTCCGCCCCACGCCAGGCAGCGTGACCAGGTCCTCCAGCCGGCCCGGCACCTCGCCGTCGTACCGGTCGCGCAGCGCCGCCGACAGGCCCAGCAGCGACTTCGCCTTGGCGCGGAAGAAGCCGGTCGGCCGGATCAGCTCCTCCAGCCGCTCCGGCTCGGCCGCCGCCAGGTCCTCCGGGGTCGGATAGGCGGCGAAGAGCGCGGGGGTCGTCTGGTTCACGCGCAGGTCGGTGGTCTGCGCGGACAGGACCGTGGCGACGAGGAGCTGGAACGGGTTCTCGAAGTCGAGTTCCGGATGGGCGTACGGGTAGAGCTCGGCGAGCTCACGGTTGATCCGCCGCGCCCGGCGGACCAGAGCGATGCGTGATTCCGGTTTTCTGGCGGGCTTGAGCGAAGCTTGTTCGCTCACAGCGGAATCAGGGGTCCGGGTCACCCGCTTGGCCGTCCCACCCTGCCGTTTCTTCTGCGAACTCGGCGTATCAGACACCCGGCCAGCCTAAGGCTCGGCACTGACATCCGCCCTTGACCACAAGGAACCGACCCCCAATCGGACCCCCGGGGCACGTGCACGGCGATACATAAGACAGACTTGTGATTGATCGCACTGTTTTGCCAGCGGGCATCACGGGGATCATCCGGCGATGTCGACAAGGAGAGAGCTCGTGGACGACGTTCTGCGGCGCGCGGCGCTTTTTGCGGCGCTCGACGATGAGCAGGCCGCTGAACTGCGCGCCTCGATGACCGAGGTCACGCTCGCGCGTGGCGACGCGCTGTTCCACGAGGGAGACCCCGGGGACCGGCTCTACGTCGTCACCGAGGGCAAGGTGAAGCTGCACCGCACCTCCCCCGACGGCCGCGAGAACATGCTCGCCGTCATCGGCCCCGGCGAGCTGATCGGCGAGCTGTCGCTCTTCGACCCCGGCCCCCGGACCGCCACGGCCACGGCGCTGACGGAGCTCAAGCTCCTGGCCCTGGGCCACGGCGACCTGCAGCCCTGGCTGAACGCCCGGCCCGAGGTCGCGACCGCGCTGCTGCGCGCCGTCGCGCGACGGCTGCGGCGTACCAACGACGTCATGTCGGACCTGGTCTTCTCGGACGTGCCCGGCCGGGTGGCCAAGGCGCTCCTCGACCTGTCGCGCCGGTTCGGCGTGCAGTCCGAAGAGGGCATCCACGTGGTGCACGACCTCACGCAGGAGGAGCTGGCGCAGCTCGTCGGCGCCTCGCGCGAGACCGTCAACAAGGCGCTCGCCGACTTCGCCGGCCGTGGCTGGCTCCGCCTGGAGGCGCGCGCGGTGATCCTGCTCGACGTCGAGCGGCTCGCCAAGCGCAGCCGCTGACCGAACCACCTGCCGAAGGCCCCGCCCCGCACCGGGCGGGGCCTTCGGTGCGTCCAGAGGCCGCCTGGAACGCCATCTGCGGGCCTGTGGCCCCCGGAGGCATCCGTTCCGGCCGGTCAGCCTCCCGGGGTCACCAGGCGGGCCTCGTAGGCGAAGACCGCCGCCTGGGTGCGGTCCCGGAGCCCGAGCTTGACCAGGACCCGGCTGACGTGGGTCTTGACGGTGGACTCGGCGACGACGAGGTGCGAGGCGATCTCGGCGTTCGACAGGCCCTGGGCGACCAGGACCAGGACCTCCGTCTCGCGGTCGGTCAGATCGCCGACGCGGTCCTGGGCCGGAGGCCTGGGCGTACCGAGCCGGGAGAACTCCGCGATCAGCCGCTTGGTGACGGCCGGGGCGAGCAGCGCCTCACCGGCCGCCACGATCCGTACGGCGTCGCCCAGCTGCCGCGCCGAGGCGTCCTTGAGCAGGAAGCCGCTGGCTCCGGCGCGGAGCGCCTGGTAGACGTACTCGTCCAGGTCGAACGTGGTCAGGACGAGGACCTTGGCGTCGGCGTCGGCCGCGACGATCTCGCGGGTCGCCTCCAGACCGTTGACCTCGGGCATCCGGATGTCCATGAGGACGACGTCGGGACGGAGCGCGGCCACCTGGGCGATGGCCTCCCGGCCGTCCACCGCCTCCCCCACGACCTCGATGTCCTGCTGCGCGTTGAGCAGGACCGAGAAGCCCTCCCGGACCATCATCTGGTCGTCGACGATCAGCACCCGGATCGTCATACGGGGTCCCCGGTGGGCTTGACCATGGGCCAGGTCTTCCGTTGCGGGTTCGGTCCGGGTTCCGGAATCGGTCCGGGCTCCGGGTCCGGCTCCGGCTTCGGTTCCGCGGCCACCGGGATGAAGGCCGTCACCTCGTAGCCGCCTTCGGCGGTGGGTTCCGCCGTCATCTCGCCGCCCAGCATCGACACCCGCTCCCGCATGCCCAGCACCCCGTGGCCGGCGCCATGGGACGGCCTGACCTCCCCGGTGGCCGGGCCGTTGACCACGCGCAGGCCGAGGCCGCCGAGCACGTAGCCGATCTCGACGCGGGTGGCGGCGCCCGGAGCGTGCCGCAGCGCGTTGCTGAGCCCCTCCTGGACGATCCGGTACGCGGAGAGCTCCACACCCTGCGGCAGCGTCCGGACGGCGCCGGTCACCACCTTGTCGACGTCCGCGCCCGTGTCCCTGACGTTGGCCAGCAGTGTGTCGAGGTTGGCGAGGGTGGGCTGCGGGGCCTCGGGGGCGCTGTCGGCGAACGCTGCGTCTCGACCGGGCTCGTCGGCCCGTACGACGCCCAGGACGCGGCGCAGCTCGGTGAGGGCGGCCACCGCGTTCTCCCGGATGATCGCGAAGCTGCGGGTCAGCTCGGCCGGCGGGTCGTCGACGCGGTAGGGCGCGGCCTCGGCCTGGATCGCGATGACGGACATGTGGTGCGCGACGACATCGTGCAGCTCGCGGGCGATCGTCGTGCGCTCCTCCAGGACGGTGCGGCGCGAGCGTTCCACCTCGGTGACCGCGACCTGCTCGACGACCTTCGCCTGTGTCTCGCGCCAGCCCTTGACCAGCACCACGGTGAGCAGGACGAGGAACGACACGAACCCCATGGCGAAGCTGTCCGACATCCGGCCGGGCGTCGTGAACGCGAAGGCCGCGCCGAGCACCACCGTCAGCAGCCACATCTCCGCCGCCACCCGGGGCCGGGTCCGGCCGGCGACGAACGCCATCACCACCAGGTGCGAGACGAATCCGGTGGCCGACCACGGCCATTCCGAGAACAGGCCCGCGGCTCCGCTGAGAAAGCCGGCCCCGAACGACAGCCACCAGCCGCCGACCGGACGGAACAGCACGGTGACGAGGGGAATCCCGGTGAGGAGCGCGGCGGCCAGTGGCGCTCCGCCCCGCTCACTCTCGAACTCGAAGCCCATCAGCATGAGCAGGCAGGCGAAGACCGCCAGGGAGGCGTGCGGCAGCCAGCGGGCGGAGTCGGGGAGCCGGCGCACGACCGGGCCGGCGGTGGAGCGGGGCGGCAGCGGGCGGAAGGCGAAGGCGTCGGTGACCAGGTCGTCACGCAGCCCCTTCAGGGCGCTCCGGGCTATCCGGAGCTCGGTCCGCAGAGTGGTCTGGTCGGTGTCGGTCACGCTCACACACTAGGCAGCTCACGCGGGCGCGTCGTCCACACCGAAGCCGATCTCCCGGCATCCGTCTCAGGGACTACACGGGTCCGCCGGAAGGCGGCTCGGACGGTCGCCGGTCCGCCCGTTACCAGGCGAGTTGCGCTATCTCCTCGGCGACGACGGCGCAGGCGCCGGCGGCCGGATCGATCAGCGGGAAGTGCCCGATGCCGTCCAGCACCGCCTCGGTGACCTCCTCGCCCGCCAGTGCCGCGGCGGCCGCGAAAGCCCTCGCGACCTGCGGCGGAACCACATTGTCAGTGGTCCCCTGCACGATGGTGGTGGCGATACCGGTGGGCAGCAGCGCGGCGGGATCGGCGTGGGGCAGCCGCGCCGTGACGTGCTCGGGCCCGCCGAGGAACTGCACGACGGCGTCGGAGCAGACCCGCAGCCGGATCGCGGACGCGAAGTCCGCGATCGGCGCGAGGGCGACGACACCGCGCAACGGGGGAGGCGAGGGGCGATGCCAGGGGGAATCGAGCGGAAGGGCGTTGCGGGCGGCGGCCCACAGTGCCAGGTGACCGCCGGCGCTGTGCCCGGTGAGCACGACCCGCCGGGGGTCCACCGTGTCCGCGCCCAGCGCCCGCACCGCGAGCGCGGGCAGGGCGTCGACGGCGGCGGCGATGTCGTCGAGCGTGTCCGGCCAACGGCCCGCGGGCGGGGCGTCCTCGCGCGGGTAGGCGCAGCCGTCGCCGCCGGACGGCGGCTCCTCGCCGCCGCGCCGGTACTCCACCGACGCCACGGCGAAGCCGCGGCCGGCGAGGTAGGCGGCGAACGGCGAGATGTGCCGGCGGTCGTAGGGTGCGCGCCAGGCACCGCCGTGCACCACCACGACCAGCGGCGCGGGCCGTACGGCGGTGCCGGGCACACTGCGCGGCCGGTAGAAGTCGGCGATCTGGTCGGGCAGTTCACCGTAGGCCGCGGTCACGTCCGGGGGGACGGCCGCGTGCGCGAAGGCCGATGCCTCCTCCGCCTCCGCACGCTTCGCGGCGGCGTCCGCCGGGCCGGGGCCGGCCGGAGCCGGTGCGCGGTGGGCGGCGTGCTCGGGCGTGGAGGCCGGCATCGGTTATCGGTTCCCTTCAACGGCGTCGTGGCCGGACGGCGCACCGGCTTCGCCGCCGGCTTCCACGACCTCTGGGCCGGGCTTCGCACCGGCCTCCTCGTCGACCTCGCGGAGCACGTCGGCGAGCACCTGCGCGGCGCGTTCCGCGTCATCGAACCGCGTGTAGAGCGGGGTGAAGCCGAAGCGCAGGACGTCGGGGCGCCGGTAGTCGCCCACCACACCGCGTTCGGTCAGCCGGCGCATGACCTCGCCGGCGTCGTCGCAGCGCAGCGCGACCTGGCTGCCGCGGTGTTCGTGCGCGGCCGGGGTGATCGACGTGACCCGGCCGGCCGGCACGTACCGCTCGACGCAGGCGAGGAAGAAGTCGGTCAGGGCCAGGCTCTTGGCCCGTACGACCGCGATGTCGACGCCGTCCCAGACGTCGAGCGCGGCGTCGAGGGCCAGCAGCGACAGGATGTCGGGCGTGCCGACGCGGCCGCGGACGGCGCCGTCGGCGGGGCGGTAGTCGGAGCTCATGCCGAAGGGATCGGCGTGCGAGTTCCAGCCCGGCAGCGGCGAGTCGAAGCGGGACTGCAGATCACGGCGGACGTACAGGTACGCGGGCGCGCCGGGGCCGCCGTTGAGGTACTTGTACGAGCAGCCGACGGCGAGGTCCACGCCGTGCGCGTCGAGACCGACCGGCAGCGCGCCCGCGCTGTGGCACAGGTCCCAGACGACCAGGGCGCCCGCCGCGTGGGCGGCGGCCGTCGTACCGGGCAGGTCGTGCAGCCGCCCGGTGCGGTAGTCGACGTGGTTGACGAGCGCGACGGCGGTGCGGTCGCCCATGGCGTCCGCCATCGCCCCGGCCGCGACGGGCCGGACGGTACGGCCGGTCATCCGGGCCGCGGACTCGGCGAGGTAGCCGTCGGTCGGGAAGGTCGCCGCGTCCACGAGGATCTCGGTGCGGTCCTCCCCCGCCATCCGGACGGCCGCCACGACCGCCTTGAAGACGTTGACGCTGGTGGAGTCGCCGGCCACGACCTGGCCGGGGGCCGCGCCGATCAGCGCGCCGATGCGGTCCCCGATCCGCTCGGGTGCGGTCCACCAGCCGCTCTCGTCCCAGGAGCGGATGCGCAGACTGCCCCATTCGCGCTCGATGACGTCCCGCAGCCGGGGCGCGACCGTGCCGGGGAGGGCGCCCAGGGAGTTGCCGTCCAGGTAGACGGTCTCGTCGAGGGTGAACCGGTCGCGGATCTCGGCGAGCCCGTCGGCGGCGTCGAGCCGTCCGGCCTCCTCCCGCAGCGAGGCGTCAGACATGGCTGCGCGCCGTCCACAGCTCGGGGAAGACGTTCTTGGTGGCACGTTTCTCCAGCCAGGCCACGCCCGCGGAGCCGCCGG
This sequence comes from Streptomyces sp. RKAG337, assembly GCF_023701715.1. Taxonomy (NCBI): domain Bacteria; kingdom Bacillati; phylum Actinomycetota; class Actinomycetes; order Kitasatosporales; family Streptomycetaceae; genus Streptomyces; species Streptomyces sp. RKAG337. Next base: position 3,428,096 of record NZ_JAJOZA010000001.1, read on the forward strand.
TGCCCGTCTTGGAGCCCATCGCGCGGCGGGTCGCCACCAGATGGTCGTTGCGCCAGCGCCAGACCAGCTCGGCGACCTCGGTCAGCGCCTCGCCCAGCCGCAGCAGATCGGCGTCACCGGCGGTGGCCCCCGGAGTCGTCTCGGCGGCTTCCGGAGTGGCCTCGGCGGCGGAGTAGATCCGCTGCCAGGCCCGCTCGACGGCCGGGTCGGGCTCGTAGCGCAGCGAGAGATCACGTTCGAGGAGTTCGGCGGGGATGTCGTGGCCGCGCCGCTGCAGCAGGCCGAGCACCTCGTCGTACAGGCTCGGCTCGTGCAGGGCCTTCTCCAGCTCGGCGTACACCCGCGGCGAGCCGCGGTGCGGGACGAGCATGGACGCCGACTTCTCGCCGAGCAGGAACTCCATCCGCCGGTACATCGCGGACTGGAATCCGGAGCCCTCGCCGAGCGCGCTGCGGTACGCGTTGAACTGCCCGGGGGTGAGGTGCGCGAGCGGCTTCCAGGAGGCGTTGAGCGATTCGAGCTCGTAGGTGCTGCGCTTGAGCGCCGCCATCGCCGTCGGGATGTCGTTCTCACGGAGCGCCTGCCCCGCGGTGTGCCACTCATGGACGAGGACGGTGAACCACAGCTCCATGACCTGGGTGGTGACCAGGAAGACCATCTCTCCGGGGTCGTCGGAGAGGGTGTGCTGAAGGTGGGTGAGGACATCCGCCTGGACGTAGTCCTCGTAAGGGGTGGTGCCCTGGAAGTCGAGGTTCGGGGTCTCCGGACTCTCGGCCGGTGTTTCGGACATTTCCGTTCCCTTCAGGATCTCGGCCCGGGGTCACCGGGCCACGCCGAGATCATCTGTCGAGCGCGGTGATTCGGCAAGGCCTTCAGGTCACGTGCGGGCCGCTGATGTAGTGCCCCTGGCGGTCGTACGGCCAGGCGTTCGGCAGGCAGCCGTCGAGGCCCTTGATCTGCTGCATCATCGCGGGCGCGAGCTTGCCGGGGCCGGGGCAGCCCTCGTGGCCGTGGCCGAGGCTGTGCCCGACCTCATGGTTGATGATCAGGGCGCGGTAGTCGGAGATGGGGCCGGTGAACGTCGGCGAGCCCAGGATCCACCGCCGGAGGTTCACCACCACACCGCCGGGGACCTCGCAGTTCAGCTCGTTCCCGGTGTCCTGGTGGATGGCGGCCAGGCAGAGCGCGTCGGCGGTGTCGGGCGTGGCTATCCGGATGACCAGGTCCGCGCTGCCGGACGACACCTGGCGGAAGCCGTGCTTGCCGTCACGGGTCCAGCTGCGGGGGTCGGCGAGGATCGCCGCCACCTCGTCCACCGCCTGGTCGGCGGAGACCAGGATGCCGTCCTCCACCTGGACCCGGTACGTGCGGATGACGCCCTTGCCGACCGTGGAGCCGTCGCCCTTGCCCTTGCCCGCCTTGAAGGTGCCGGGCCCCGACTTCGGTACCGGGGTCGACTTGCCGCCGCCCTTCGTCACGCTTGCCGACGCCGAGGCCTTGGGGCTCTTGGGGGCCGCGCTCGGCGGCACGTCCTTCGACGCGGCGGCGGTCGGGGAGGACGCGGCGGCCGGCGCGGTCGGCGCCGACGCGTCCGCGACGTCGTCCGAACCACCGCTCCACCACGCGGCGACACCGCCGACCAGTACGGCCAGCACGGTGAGGGTCAGCAGCAGCCGCACGCGCCGTTGGGCACGCCGACGCCGGCGCGCGGCATGGCTCCGGCTCCCCCGACGGCTGGGGCCTCGCTGTCGGTCGCCGCCGGCCACCGGTGCGTGATGGGTCAAAGCTCCCCCTGAAGGCGCCACCGGGGTGGCGGCCTCCCCGGCCGCCGACTGCTCCCACGGTGCTCACAGACAATGACGCTCACAATCACACATGGGTTCGGTCCAATGCCAAACCGCATGAATTTTTGTCAGCTTCTGCTGCAGTTCGGGGGCAATCGGCGGCCGGACGGGAGAAGGCCGGATCAGCCCAAGAGGTGGGTGACGTACGCGAGTTCCCTCACGCGTCACACCACTCGTCCCGCCCGGGGCTCGGTCCGGGGTCCCGTCGCGGCTCTCGTCGCAGGTCCCGTCGCCGGTTCCTCAGCTGAGGGTGTCCGCCGCGGTCGGCGAGCTGTCGCGGAGGAAGGACGAGCAGCGCTCGTACTCCTCCTTCTCGCCGATCGACTGCGCGGCGCGGGCGAGGGCGTGCAGCGCGCGCAGGAAGCCGCGGTTCGGCTCGTGCTCGAACGGCACCGGGCCGTGGCCCTTCCAGCCGGCGCGGCGCAGCGCGTCGAGGCCGCGGTGGTAGCCGGTGCGCGCGTAGGCGTACGACTCGACGACCCGGCCCCCTTCGAAGGCGTCGTCGGCGAGCTGGGCCCAGGCCAGAGAGGAGGCGGGGTACTTGGCGGCTACCTCGGAGGGCGCCGCCCCGGAGGCGAGCAGCTCGCGCGGCTCCGGGTCGTCGGGCAGATGGGTCGGGGGCGGACCCCCGAGAAGGTCTTTGTGAATGGCCATGCGTTCCAGTCTGCCCTGTCCGGGACAGCACGCAGCCCCCCGGGCCGGAACGGCGGACCCAGGGGGCTGCGTGTGGAGCATTACCGCGCGGTCGTGCCATGGAGCGGCACTGCGCGGTGGCGCCGCGAATTACTTGATCTTGTTGCCCGCGGAGCGCAGGTTCTCGGCGGCGACGACGACGCGCGCGGCCATGCCGGCCTCGGCGGACTTGCCCCAGACGCGGGGGTCGTAGACCTTCTTGTTGCCGACCTCGCCGTCGACCTTCAGCACACCGTCGTAGTTGCGGAACATGTGGTCCGCGACCGGCCGGGTGAAGGCGTACTGCAGGTCGGTGTCGATGTTCATCTTGACGACGCCGTTCTCCAGGGCCTCGTTGATCTCCTCGATCGTCGAGCCGGAACCGCCGTGGAAGACGAAGTCGAAGGCGTTGGCCTTGCCGTGCTTCTCGGCGACCGCGACCTGGAGCTCCTTGAGGATCTCCGGGCGCAGGACGACGTTGCCCGGCTTGTAGACGCCGTGCACGTTTCCGAAGGACGCGGCCAGCAGGTAGCGGCCCTTCTCGCCCAGGCCGAGGGCCTCGACGGTACGGAACGCGTCGTCCGGGGTGGTGTAGAGGGAGTCGTTGATCTCGTGCGAGACACCGTCCTCCTCGCCACCGGTCGGGGTGATCTCCACCTCGAGGATGATGTTGGCCTTGACGGCCTGGGCGAGCAGCTCCTGCGCGATGGCGAGGTTGTCGTTGAGGTTCTCCGCCGAGCCGTCCCACATGTGGGACTGGAAGAGCGGCAGGCGGCCCGCGGCGACACGGTCCTGCGAGATCTTGAGCAGCGGACGGACGTACGCGTCCAGCTTGTCCTTCGGGCAGTGGTCGGTGTGCAGCGCGACGGTGACCGGGTACTTCTCGGCCACGATGTGCGCGAACTCCGCCAGCGCGACCGCGCCGGTGACCATGTCCTTGCTGTACTGACCGCCCAGGAACTCCGCGCCACCGGTGGAGATCTGGATGATGCCGTCGCTCTCCGCCTCGGCCAGGCCGCGCAGCGCGGCGTGCAGCGTCTGCGACGAGGTCACGTTGATGGCCGGGTAGGCGAACTTGCCTGCCTTCGCCCGGTCGAGCATCTCGTTGTAGACCTCGGGGGTTGCGATGGGCATTTGTCCGCTCCTCGTGATGTGCGGGTCCTGATACTGCGGTACGACGTCTTTGTCGGCACCATCCTCCCAGAGACCCGCTCGAACACCACCTCGGTGCGCACCTCGCATGCGAAGGCCCCCTGGGGGTTCCACGTGGAACATCCAGGGGGCCGGTGAATCCGCAGGTCAGAAGCTCTTTCCCGGGCTTCCCAGCGCAGCCGGGACTCAGCCGAGGTCGAGGTCGGCCAGCGAGTAGGCGGCGAGATACGGCAGCCCGGCCGCCTCGATCGCCGGGGCGGCGCCGCGCTCCACGATGACGGCGACGGCCACGACCTCGCCGCCGGCCTCGCGCACCGCTTCGACGGCGGTCAGCGGCGAGCCGCCGGTGGTCGAGGTGTCCTCGACGACCAGGACGCGACGGCCCTTGACCTCGGTGCCCTCGATCCGGCGCTGCATGCCGTGGGCCTTGGTCGCCTTGCGGACGACGAAGGCGTCGAGCCGGCGGCCGCGGGCGGCGGCCGCGTGCAGCATCGAGCCGGCCACCGGGTCGGCGCCGAGCGTCAGTCCGCCGACGGCGTCGAAGTCGAGGTCCTTGGTCAGGTCCAGCATCACCTGGCCGGTCAGCGGCGCCGCCTCGCCGTCCAGGGTGATCCGGCGGAGGTCGACGTAGAAGTCGGCCTCCAGCCCGGAGGAGAGGGTCACCTTGCCGTGGACCACGGCCTTGTCCTTGATCTGCTGCAGCAGGGCCTCGCGCACGTCACTCATGGCGTCGAGATTAGCCGCCGCGATCGGCTCGGGCGGAATCAGCCCAGCCGCTCCCAGGACCAGACCGTCGTGATCTCCAGCGGATCGATCGGCGTGACGAGGCGCGGCAGCGTGTTGAGGCCGTTCGGCGGCCCGGACTGCGGCTCGACGCACACGGCCTCGGGCTGCTCGTCGTAGACCACGACCCATTCGGCCGGGCTGGTCACGCGGACCCGCAGCTCGCCGGGCCAGGTCAGCGACACGTCCACACCGTCCGGCATGCCGAAGCAGTCGTCCCACGGTCCGGGCTTCGGCTCGGTCCGCTTGCCCGTCGGCAGGTGGTCGTCGCCGCGCTCCTCCTGCCACGCCGGGCTGAAGTCCACCTCGGCGTCACGGCCGCCCTGCCCGAGGTTCCGCAGGAACCAGGGGTGCCAGCCGGCCTGCGCCGGGAACGAGTCGGCGGACGCCTCCACCGACAGGGTCATCCGCAGCTCGTTCTCGCCCAGTTCGAAGGTCTGCGTGACACGGCCCGGATACGGCCACGGGTCGGCCAGGTCGAAGTAGTACGACGCCGCCGAGTCCGTACCGTCGGGACCGTCGTGCCACGCGGTGTGCCGGCCCGTGCCGTGGATCGCGTGCGGGGGCGCGTCCACCGGCAGTTGGTGGACGATCCCGCCGTTGCGGAACCGGCCGTTCTCGGTCCTGCCGCACCACGGCACCATGATGAACGCGCCGTACCGGTCGCCCTGGCGCAGCAGTTCGGTCCCGCCGACCGTCAGCGAGGCGATACGGCAGCCGTCCTGCGGCACCACGGTCAGTTCGGCGTCGCCCGCCGTCAGTTTCTTCCCAGTCGTCACCGTATGAGCGTAGGGCCTGTCCCTCGATCATGTGTGCCCCGCCGGCCGCCGGGGCCTACCGCCGGCGGCGCAGCACCCGGCCCACCACGACCGCGGAGGCCACCAGGACCGCGGCGGCGGGTGCGGCCCAGCGGAGGGTGGCGGTGGTGGAGGTGGTCGCCGCGGAGGGCGCGGGGGCGTAACGGCCGCGGGGCGGGGCGTGGTCGACCTCCTCCGCGCTGCGGCCGATCATCGTGCGGCGGGCGTGGGCGGCCTCGGCCGGGGGTTCGAGGTCGTCGAGCTCGGCCGCGGTCTCCGGGACCTCGACCTCCACCTCGACCTCGTTCAGGTCCACCTCGACCAGCGCGATCTCCTCGGCCGGGTCCGGTTCCCCGCCCTCGTCGGCCCCGTCGAGGCCGTCGACGACATCGGGTTCCTCGGGCAGTCCGGGGAGCCCGGCCGTCAGTTCCGCGGTGAAGCGGTCGAGCAGCCGGCGGGCCGCGGTCTCGCGGGCGGGGCCGTCGAACGTACCGAGCCGGCCGTCGGCGGTCGCGGTGCCGGTGAAGGACAGCATCGTGCCGGGAACGGCCTGGTCGGCCTCCTCGACGAGCACTCCGAGCGAGAACTTCACGGTGCCGGTGCCGCGGGCCTCCGCGCCCTCGCCCTCGACGGAGAACCCGCCGGCGCGCTCGGTGACGCGGAGCGAGCCGCGGTAGGTGATCGTCGAACCGCCGGCCCGCACGCGCAGCCGGCCGGTGAGAACGTCCCCGCCGGGGTCGGGCTGCCAGCCGGGCAGGCTCGCGGCGACGCGGGCCGGATCGGCGAGTGCCTGCCGAATGGTTTCCGCCAGGACCGGAACGAACACCTCATGCTCCATGCGGGGAGCCTACCGACCGTCGGCCGCCCAGGTCACCGGGTCGCACCGGCCGGACCGGGCGCGGGCCCGAGCCACGCCTTCGGGCCGGACCGGAACCGGCCCCGGCAGCAGGCGCGGAACCGGGCCGCCACCCCCTCAGCCCCCACCCTCAGCCCCCCACCCGCGGCCGCATCAGCGTGGAAGGCGCGAGTCCGCTCTCGCGGGAGGCCCAGGCGGCCTCGCGCAGCGACCGCAGGGCCGCCGGGGTCAGTGAGCGCAGCGGTGGCGCGTCCGGGGCGAGGCGCAGCTCCGGCTGGACGCGCGAGGCCAGCACGAAGCCCCAGTCGGTGGGACCGTCACCGGTCCTGCCGGACCAGCGGTCGGGCCCCGACGGAGGCCCACAGTCCCGCCCGCCGGTCAGATACGGCACGGTGAGCAGCCCGGTGGCCCGCAGCGTCGCGTCGATCGTCCAGTAGGTGTGCCGGGCCGCGCTCGGCGAGCCGGCGTGGACGGCGAGCCGCCCGTCCCGGGCCAGCGCGCGGCCCGCCAGTCCGTAGAACTCCTCGGAGTACAGCTTCGCGCTGCGCGAGATCCCGGGGTCGGGCAGATCGGCGAGGATCACGTCGTACGGCCCCGGGCGGCCGGCCCGGAGCCAGTCGAAGGCGTCGGCGGTGACGGTGTGGACCCGCGGATCGGCGTAGGCGTGCCGGTTGAGGGCGACGAGGTCGGCGTCCGTGCGGGCGAGCCGGACGAGCTCGCCATCCAGGTCCACGACGGTCACCGACGTGACGTCCGGGTACCGGAGCACCTCGCGCAGGGCGAGGCCGTCGCCGCCGCCGAGGATGAGGACGCGGGAGTGCCTGCCGGCCATCGCCGGGTGCACCAGCGCCTCGTGGTACCGGAACTCGTCGGCTCCGCAGACCCGCAGCCGCCCGTCGAAGAACAGCTGCACGGGGGCGCCGGAGCCCCCGGTGAGGACGATCTCCTGCACATCGGTCTGTTCGGCGACGCGCACATCGCCGCCGTACACCGCGCGCCGCGCGGCCTGTTCGAACGGGCCGGCCGTGAGGGCGGCGCCGCCGAGCACCGCCAGCACGCCGAGGTTGGCGACGAGCAGCCAGTTGCGGGCGCTCGGGGTGAGGTCGTTGCGGAACAGCCACAGCACCATCGCGGCGCCGGCGACCGCGTTCACCGCGCCGGTGACCAGCGCGCCGGTGAGCTGGCCGAACGCCGGCAGCAGCAGGAACGGGAAGGCGAGTCCGCCGGCCAGCGCGCCGACGTAGTCCGCGGCGAAGAGATCGGCGACGGCGCCGCTCGCGTCCTGCCGGCGGATCCGCTGGATGAGCGTCATGAGCAGCGGGATCTCGGCGCCGATCAGCACGCCGATGGCGAACGCGCAGCCGATCATCGCCGGACGCGCCATGCCGAACCAGGCGAAGCACGCGTACAGCGCCATCACCGAGAGGCCGCCGACCAGCGCGAGCGCCGCCTCCACACCCGCGAACCCGACGGCCGCGACGCACCGTATCCGCTTGGCGAGCAGGGAGCCGACGCCCATGGCGAAGACCATCACCGAGAGGATGACGGAGGCCTGGGTGACGGAGTCACCGACCAGGTACGAGGCGAGCGCGACGAGTTCGAGCTCGTAGATCAGGCCGCAGGCGGCGCAGACGAAGACGGCGGCGAGGACCAGTGCACGGGCCGGGCCGACCGGTACGGGGAGCCGCACGGCGGACCGGCGGCTTGACTGGTCGATCATGAATGAACGCTATGTCAGGCTTGCGGTCGCATTTGTCACCCACAGGGGTGCATTTTGAGGGCACTTGACGTCACTTGAGGGCGCGATGAGTACCACCACGGCTCGCAAAAGTGCGCTCCGAGCGCCGGCACCGAAGCGCACTCCGCCCACGACCCGCCCCCGTACGGCTACGGAAGGGCACTGACGCGCGACCTCGTCGCCACCAACCGCCCTTCCTGGGGATAGGCGTGCCAGGTGCGCCAGCGGACGCTGCCCTCGCTGTGCTGGACGAGCATCGCGGTGAACGCGTGCGGATCCCCGGGAAACGTTCCCGCGAGACCGTGCGGATGATCCGCGACCAGCGCGAGCAGTTCCTGCGCCCGGCCCGCGAAGGAGCCGCGCGACAACGTCTCGACGCGTGCCGCGAATTCGTAGTCCCATGTGCCGATCCGTTTGGCGACGCCAAAAGGGAGCGGAGTCTGACTTCCCGGGATGCAGGCGACGGTTTCCGAACAACCGCCGCCCTCGGATTCGATGAGTACCTGGTGGGAGGCGCCGAGCAGGCGCATCTGCACCTGCACGGGGGGCTGGTCCGCGCCGCTGAGCTGGAGGTCGAGCACGGCGAGCGCGGGCAGCGCTTCCCTGCCCAGGCACCAGGCCAGGTCTCCGGCACGGGTATCGGTGTAAGCGGTCTGGAGAGTGGTGAGCATGGGTCGGCTCCGCAAGCACGCAGTGGATGATGGGCCGACCCGCACCAGTTGGTGGATCTGGCGGGAACGTACGTCGGCTCGTGCCCACGTGGGGTCCGGTAGATACGGAATCATGAAACGCGGGGTGCCTTCAGCCTTTTTACCCATCTGCGCGCGCTTTACATCCCCAGGAGCGCGTATCGGTTCAGGTGTTCACCACAACTGCGCCCGGCGGGTGACAGTTCCACCGGGCGCATATGCGAATGGGCATGGGCCACATGCAATTCCACCGATCAGCTGCTGCCGCAGCCGCCGCCTCCTCCGCAGGACGAACCCCCGCCACACGACGAACCGCCGCCACAGGAATGCCCGCCGCCACAGGAGTGGTGACCGCCCCCGCCGTGGTGGCCGCCCCCGGAGCCGCCCCCGTCCGAGCCGCTGAAGGCCCACCAGCTGCCGCCTCCCGCCGTGGCGCTCGCGCTGTCCGCGCCCGCCCGGCCCCGTCCGCGGCCCCGTCCCTTGCGCAGGTTCACCGATCGGCTCCGGTGCTGCAGTTGCACCGCTATGGCGATGATGACCACTACCGCGACCAGACCAATGAGGAATGCACGCATCTTCCCCGCCCCCCGTCTTCCTGAGCTGTGATTGTGTTCGTGCGACGGTGATGCCCCCGCCGAATCGGCTCGAAAGCAGAGTTGAGGAAGTCCAGAGGTTCGAAAACTTCTCAGCGGGCCCGCACCAGCTGGTCGACGGCGGTACGTACCGATTCCTCGCGCTTGCAGAAGGAAAATCGGACCAGCCAGGAAGGGGCGTCCTGCCCCTGGTAGAACGCCGACGTCGGAATGGCGACGACGCCCGCCCGCTCCGGCAGTTCCCGGCAGAACGTGACGCCGTCCGTATAGCCCCAGGGCCGGACGTCCGCCTGGAGGAAGTACCCGGCCTCCGCGCGGTACGGGCGCAGCCCGGCCCGCTTCAGGCCGTCGCTCAGCAGATCGCGGTTGGTGCGCAGGGTGCCGCGCAGCTCCGCCGCCCACTCCTCGACGGAGCCGAGCATCCGGGCCAGCGCCTCCTGGTACGGGGTGCCGGAGGCGTAGGTGAGGAACTGCTTGACGGAGCCGGCGGCGGCGACGAGCGGCGCGGGTCCGCAGATCCAGCCGATCTTCCAGCCGGTGACGTTGAAGGTCTTGCCCGCCGAGGAGATGATCAGCGTCCGCTCCCGCATGCCGGGCAGCGCCGCGATCGTCCGGTGCGGGGTCTCGTCGTAGACCAGGTGCTCGTACACCTCGTCGGTCACCACGATGAGCGAGTGTTCCCGGCAGACGTCGGCGATCGCGTCGAGTTCCGCGGCCGTGAACACCTTGCCCATCGGGTTGTGCGGGGTGTTGAGCACCAGGACGCGGGTTCTGGGCGTCACGGCGGCGCGCAGCGCGTCGGCGTTCATCACGAAGCCGTCGCCGTCGGCCTCCAGCGGGACGCCGACCAGCGTGGCGCCGCTGAGCCGGGCGGCGGCGGGATAGGCGTCGTAGCAGGGGTCGAAGGCCAGGACCTCGTCCCCGGGGTCGCAGAACGCGAGCAGCGCCGCCGCGATGGCCTCGGTGGCACCGGTGGTGACGAGCACCTCGCCGTCCGGCCGGTAGTCGAGCCCGTAGCGCCGCAGCTGGTGTTCGGCGACGGCGGTGCGGAGCGCGGGGAAGCCGGTGGCGGGCGGGTACTGGTTGTTGCCCGCGAGTACGGCCTCGGCCACGTCCTTGAGCAGCGTCGCGGGACTGGCCAGCTCCGGCACCCCCTGCCCCAGATTGACGGCCCCGGTCCTTCTGGCCAGCTCCGTCATCTCGGTGAAGATCGACGTTCCGACGCCCCGCACCCGCGCGGCCGGACTCCACTCACCCATGCGTTCCCCATTTCCCTGAGCCAGTTCCCTGGGCCACTTCTTCCCTCGGCCAGTTCCCTGAGCCACTTCCCTGAGCCAGTTCCCTGGGCCCACCACAGGAGGCTCACGATATGCGGCGGGGGACGGTGGCAGGGGGAGACGGGGTGCGCTGGGGGTTACTCGACCCGGTCCGGCTGGAATCCGCCGTTGACGATGTCGTGCGCGACATCGCTGAGCAGCCGGCGCTGGGTGCGGGCATGGCGGCGCATCGCGTTGAAGGCCTCGTCCACGGTGGTCCCCCAGCGGGCGGCCAGCACGCCCTTGGCCTGTTCGATCGCTATGCGGCTGTGCAGCGCGGTGTGCAGCTGGGCGGTGAGCGCGGCGTGCCGGTGCAGCGTCTGCTGGTGCAGGATGCCGATCGTGGCGGCGTCGGCAAGGGCCTGCGCCAGCCGGACGTCGGCGCTGTCGAGCGGTGTCGCGCCGGCGCGCAGCAGGAGCAGCGAGCCGATCATCTCGCGCCGCAGCCGCATCGGCAGCGCGCAGACCACGCCGTATCCCGCGCGGCGGGCCTGGCCGGCGAAGCCCGGCCACTGCGGCGTCGAGCGGGCGACGTCGAACGGCCCGACCGGTGATCCGGTGCGGTAGCAGTCCAGCGCGGGGCCCTCGCGCTGGTTCAGCGCCAGCAGATCGGAGAGGTCGGCGCGGTCGTCGGAGGCGGCGGCCGGCTGCAGATCGGCGCCGGGCAGCGCGAGCATGATCGCGGCGGCGGACACCTCCAGCAGCTCCACGGACCGGGTGGACAGCTGATGGAGGAACTCGATGATGTCGAAGTCGTCGATCAGCGTGTCCGCCAACTCGACGAAGGTGTCGGCCAGCCGTTGTTCGCGATCCATGACCGCCTGCCTTTCTGCCGCCGAACGTGGTTCCGAAGCCGTACCGTGCGCCGTCCCGTCCCGCCCAGTCGCGCCCCGCCCCATCCCCGCTCCGCCTCATCCCCGTTCCGCCCCGGCCCGCTCCGTCCTGTCGCCTTTCCGCCCGGTCCTTCACGATGCCGGGTCGCGCGGCAACCGCAGGCGGTCGCGGATGATGTCCCGGGCGACATCGAGGATGGGGCGGTCCGACGCGTACGCGTGCCCGCGCAGCCGCACCAACGCCTCCGGCAGCGGCACGTCCAGCAGGACGCTGCTGATCCCGGCCGCCTGGTGCACCTCCGCTCGGTGCAGGTCTCCGAACCCGGTCAGGAACCCGCTCCCGAGACCGCCGCCGGTGTTCCCGCCGTTCCCGTCCCCGCCGCCCGGGTACCCGGTACCGGCGGTGAGGGCGGCGGGGCCCGTCTCGCGCGGCCCCAGCGCCAGCAGGTAGACGGCCATGGCGTCGGCGATGGTCAGCGCGTCCGCGACGGCCTGCTCGCCCAGCGGTCCCGGCCGCCGCCGGTGGCCCGTCATCCCGCCGCAGCAGATCGCGCCGAGCCGCAGCGGGAAGGCGAAGACCGCCAGCACCCCGGAGTCGACCGCGGCGGGGACGAAGGCGGGCCAGCGCTCCCCGAACGCGCGCTCCAGATCGGACTCCAGGTTCAGCGACCCGTCCCGGGCGGCCTCCACACTGGGGCCCTCGCCGAGAGTGAACTGCAGATCGTCCAGCCGCGCGCTCCGCTCGTCACTGAACCACAGCAGTTCCGTGCCGTCCGAGGCCACGGAGATCGCGATCCCGTCGACCCCGAGCACCTCGGCGCAGAGCCTGGTCCAGTCACGCGGCGGTCCCTGACCACCACTCAGGACCAGGAACCGGATCAGTTCAGTGACTTTGGAATCCACCATCCGAGCTTCCCGCGAGGAGCCGACGCCCTGCTACCGCGCCCAACGATGTTTTCCCGGCGCCTTATTGCGACACCGTTCGAATCCAGAATGCCTCTGCCCCCGGGGCCGGGCAAGGGCGTCCGCCAAGCGGGTGGAATGCGACTCGGCGTGCGCCGGGGAGCACGTTCGGCTCAGGACGATCACCGCATAGTCGTACGGTCAGACCCGCCACTCCGAGCGGAGCCGGGCGGACCCGACGGCGCCCCGACCGGGCCCGAAAGGAGCGGTACGGTGCACACGGCCGAGCCGGTCTCGTCCAGCCCCCGAACCAACGGGTCGCACCCCGCACCCGACGCGCCGCCCGGCCGGGCCCTCGCCTGGCGCGGCTCGCTGCGCCGGGCCGCCCCCGCCCTGGTCCTCTTCGCCGCCACCCGGCTGGCCGGCGCCGTGCTGGTGACGGCGTGGGCGGTGCACGCCGGACTGCATCCGCGCAGTCTCTTCGGGCAGAGCTGGGACGCGCGCTGGTACGAGCGGATCGCCGAATGGGGCTACGGGACGTTCTTCCCGTCCGCCACCACGCAGGGGATGAGCTTCAGCGACCTGGCGTTCTTCCCGCTCTACCCGGCGCTGATCAGGGCCGGCTCCGCCGTCCTGCCCATCGGCCGGGTCAACACCGCGCTGCTGATCTCCTGGGGCGCGGCCGCCCTGGCCGCCTGGGGGATCCACGCGATCGGCGAGCGGCTGTACGGCCGGCGGGCCGGGATCGCCCTGGTGCTGCTGTGGGGGCTGCTGCCGCACTCCGTCGTGCTGACGATGGCGTACACCGAGCCGCTGCTGACCGCCTGCGCCGCCTGGGCGCTCCACGCACTGCTCACCCGGCGCTGGCTCGCCGCGGGGGTGCTGGCGCTGCTCGCCGGGCTGGCCCGCCCGAACGGCGTCGCGGTGGTGGCGGCCGTCGGCGTGACCGTCGCCGCCGACGCCTGGCGGCGCCGCCGCGAGGGGCTGCCGCAGGAGCGGGCGGCCTGGGCGGGCGCGCTGATCGCGCCGCTGGGCTGGTGCGGGTACGTCGGCTGGGTGGGCCTGCAGACGGGCCGGCCGCTGGGGTACTTCGACGTGCAGCGCGGCTGGGGATCGGAGTTCGACTTCGGCCGCAATTCCGTGGAGTACGTCCGGCATCTGATCCTCGACCGCGACCAGCTCATGAACTACATGGTCGTCGCGATCACCGCCGCCGCACTGGTGCTGCTCGCGCTGGCCCTGCTGGACCGGATCCCGCTGCCGCTCGCGGTCTACGCGGGGGTGCTGGTCCTCATCGCGCTGGGCGGCTCGCACTACTTCGGATCCAAGCCGCGCTTCCTGCTGCCGGCCTTCCCGCTGCTGATCCCGGCCGCCCTGGCACTGGCGAAAGCCCGGCCGCGCACCGCCGCCGTAGCGGTGGCCGCGCTGGCCGGGCTCTCGTTCTTCTACGGGACGTACCTGCTGACGGTCGTCTCCGCGCCGGTCTGATCCGGCGTTTTCGATCCGGCGTTCACAACCCACACAACCCAAGATCCACAATCCAAGATCCAAGATCCGGGCTGCGTCAGGCGTCGTCGCCGTTGGTGCCTTCGTCGCCCTTGGCGCCGCCGTCGGCGTCCACGTCCTTCTCGAGTCCGAGGGTCTCCACGACCCACTTGTCGAACTCGATCGAGGCGCGTACCCAGCTGACCGTGCTGGAGACGAAGTGCTCCAGGTTGACGCCCAGGCCGATCAGCATCTGCGCCTCGCCGATCAGACGGACGGAGCCGTCGTCGTGCGTGTGCGTGTAGACCTTCGGCCACAGGGTGCGGCGGTTCCAGTCGTCGATGACCTCGTGCAGCTGCGGCTTGTCATCGACGGTGTACGGCCGGTCGTAAAAGGTCCGGACCGCGAAGATCTGCTGGTCCTCCTCGCCGCGGAACATGAAGTACGCGCGGAATTCCTCCCACGGCGCCGCGAGGTCACCCTCGTCGTCGACGACGAACTTCAGCTCCATCTGTTCGAGCAGCTGCTTGACCAGGTCCTGGTCGGGGATGACCGCGCTGGCGGCGGGGCCGTTCTGCTCGGGGTCCGGCTGGCCCCCGAAATTAGGAATCGAGGACGGATCGATGCTCACCGTGAGTTCCCTTCGTACGGATTCCTTCCATCCTCCCCCATGCGCCGAGGGGTCTGGCAACCCCCGGCGGATCCACGCCGGGGGCGGCCTGGTCAGACCGTCTTGGACAGGGACGGCGCGGGGCCGACGATCAGGCCCTCGCCCGCCCGGTCGACCCGGACGGTGTCGCCGTCGACGACCTCGCCGGACAGGATCGCGCGGGCCAGCGGGTCACCGATCGCGGTCTGCACCAGACGGCGCAGCGGCCGCGCGCCGTACGCCGGGTCGTTGCCCTCGTCGGCGAGCCAGTCCAGGGCGGCGTCGGTGACCTCCAGGACCAGCCGGCGGTCCCGCAGCCGGTCGGCGAGCCGGTCCGTCTGCAGCCGGGCGATGTGCCGCAGCTCCTCCTTGTTCAGCGCGCTGAACACCACGATGTCGTCGAGCCGGTTCAGGAACTCCGGCTTGAAGGACATCCGCACCGTCTCCAGGACGCTCTGCTTCTTCTCCGCGTCGCCGAGCACCGGGTCGACCAGGTACTGGCTGCCCAGGTTCGACGTCAGGATCAGGATCGCGTTGCGGAAGTCGACCGTACGGCCCTGGCCGTCGGTGAGCCGGCCGTCGTCGAGCACCTGGAGCAGCACGTCGAAGACGTCGTGGTGCGCCTTCTCGACCTCGTCGAGCAGCACCACGCTGTACGGGCGCCGCCGGACGGCCTCGGTGAGCTGGCCGCCCTCCTCGTAGCCGACATAGCCGGGCGGGGCGCCGACGAGCCGGGCGACGGAATGCTTCTCGCCGTACTCGCTCATGTCGATGCGGACCATGGCGCGCTCGTCGTCGAAGAGGAAGTCCGCCAGCGCCTTGGCCAGCTCGGTCTTGCCGACGCCGGTGGGGCCGAGGAACAGGAACGATCCGGTCGGCCGGTCGGGGTCGGAGATGCCGGAGCGCGAGCGGCGTACCGCGTCGGAGACGGAGCGGACGGCCTCGGTCTGGCCGATGAGCCGGCGGCCCAGCTCGTCCTCCATGCGCAGCAGCTTCTGGGTCTCGCCCTCCAGCAGCCGGCCGGCCGGGATGCCGGTCCAGGCGCCGACGACGTCGGCGATGTCGTCAGGACCGACCTCGTCCTTGACCATGGTGTCCTTGGCGGCGGCCGCCTCGGCCTCGGTGGCCTCGGCCAGCTCGGCCTCCAGCCGCGGCTTCTCGCCGTAGAGCAGCTTGGACGCGGCCTCGAAGTCACCGTCGCGCTGGGCGCGCTCGATGTCGGTGTTCACCTCGTCCAGGCTCTCCTTGATGGCGCCGACGCGGTTCAGGCCCTCCTTCTCCTTCTCCCAGCGGGCGGTCAGGCCGCGCAGCTCCTCCTCCTTGTCGGCGAGGTCCTTGCGCAGCTTCTCCAGCCGCTGGACGGAGGCGGGGTCCGTCTCGTTCTTGAGCGCCATCTCCTCCATGCGCAGCCGGTCGACGGCGCGCTGCAGCTCGTCGATCTCGACGGGCGAGGAGTCGATCTCCATCCGGAGCCGGGAGGCTGCCTCGTCCACCAGGTCGATGGCCTTGTCCGGCAGGAACCGGGAGGTGATGTAGCGGTTCGACAGGGTGGCGGCGGCCACCAGCGCCGAGTCCGCGATCTGCACCTTGTGGTGCGCCTCGTAGCGGCCCTTGAGCCCGCGCAGGATCGCGATGGTGTCCTCGACGGACGGCTCCGCCACCATCACCTGCTGGAAGCGGCGCTCCAGCGCCGGGTCCTTCTCGATGCGCTCGCGGTACTCGTCGAGCGTGGTGGCGCCGACCATCCGCAGCTCGCCGCGGGCCAGCATCGGCTTGAGCATGTTGCCCGCGTCCATGGCGGAGTCGCCGCCGGCGCCCGCGCCGACGACCGTGTGCAGCTCGTCGATGAAGGTGATGACCCGGCCGTCGCTCTCCTTGATCTCGGAGAGCACCGCCTTGAGCCGCTCCTCGAACTCGCCGCGGTACTTGGCGCCCGCGACCATCGCGCCGAGGTCGAGCGAGACCAGCCGCTTGTTGCGCAGCGACTCGGGCACGTCGCCCTTGACGATGCGCTGGGCGAGGCCCTCGACGACGGCGGTCTTGCCGACGCCGGGCTCGCCGATCAGCACCGGGTTGTTCTTGGTGCGGCGGGACAGCACCTGGACGACCCGGCGGATCTCCTGGTCCCGGCCGATCACCGGGTCGAGCTTGCCCTCGCGGGCGGCGGTGGTGAAGTCCGTGCCGTACTTCTCGAGCGCCTTGTAGGTGCCCTCGGGATCCTGGCTGGTCACGCGCTGTCCTCCCCGGGCGGCCTCGAAGGCGTCCAGCAGCTTCTTGGCCGTGGCACCCCGCTGGACGAGCAGCTCGCCGGCCTGGCCGCCCTTGACGGCGATGCCGATGAGCAGGTGCTCGGTCGAGATGTAGTCGTCCCCGAGGTCCTTCGCGCGCTGCGACGCGTCCGCGACGACGGCCAGCAGGTCACGGTTGGCCTGCGGGGGCGCGACCGTGGCGCCCTGGACGACGGGCAGCGCGGCGATCAGCCGCTCGGTGCCCGCGCGCAGCTCCGCGGCGTCGGCGCCGACCGCTGCCAGCAGGTCCACGATGTTCTCGTTGTCGGCTGCACCCAGCAGGGCGAGCAGCAGATGTGCGGGGGTGAGGTCCGGGTTCCCGGCGGACACCGCGTGTGCGTTGGCGGTGTTCAGCGCTTCCCGGCTCTTGTTGGTCAGCTCCGCTTCCACGGCCACCTGCAACCTCCTGTCTGATCACTCATTCAAGTTGAGTCTATGCCACTCAACCCTGGAACGGTAGCGTGCATTCCCATGGCCCGAGACCTACGCAACCCCGAATCCGCGTACCTGTCCTTCTGGCGCGAATATCACCTGTGCACCCTCACGACACCACGGCCCGACGGCAGCCCGCATGTCGTCGCGGTCGGCGTGACGTACGACCCGGAGGCCGGCCTCGCCCGGGTGATCACCAACAAGGCGAGCCGCAAGGTCGCGAACGTCCTGGCCGCGGGACCCGACGGCGCCCGGGTGGCCGCGTGCCAGGTCGACAAGGGCCGCTGGGCCACCCTGGAGGGTGTCGCGACGGTCAGCACCGATCCGGAACGCATCGCCGACGCCGTCCGCCGTTACGGCGAGCGCTACGCGCGGACGCCCGCCTTCAACCCCGACCGCGTCGTCATCGAGATCGCGCTGACCCGCGCGATGGGCAGCGCCTGACCCCACCCGCCCCAGGTCCGTCCGCTCTGATCCCACCAGCACCACCAGCCCCTCCCGTCAAGCCCCGATCTCCCAAGGGCCTGGCGGCACTTGTACGTGACACGGCATCATGTCCGGTGCGGTGGAACGGCCGACAACGGGGAGAGTGCTGTGGCGCGTGTCTTGGGGATCGATCTCGGAACGACCTATTCCGCGATGGCGGTGGCCGACGCGTCGGGCGCGGCCACCATCGTCAGGAACCGTGAGGGGGAGAACATCACCCCGTCCGTGGTGATGTTCCAGGGCGACACGGTGGTCGTCGGATCCCAGGCCAAACGCTCCGCGATGACCGCGCCCGACCACGTCATCCAGTTCGCGAAGCGCTACATGGGCGAGCCGAACGCCATCTACACCTCCGAGACCGGTGTCGCCTACCGGCCCGAGGAGATCTCCGCCCTCGTGCTGAAGCGGCTGCGCGAGGACGCGGAGATGATGCTGGGCGAGGCCGTCGACCAGGTCGTCATCACCGTCCCCGCCTACTTCGACGACGCCAGGCGGCGCGCCACCCAGGACGCCGGCCAGATCGCCGGCTTCGAGGTGCTGCGCATCGTCAACGAGCCCACCGCCGCCGCGCTCGCCTACGGGCTCGACCGCGCGGACGACGGCGAGGAGATCGGCACCGTCCTGGTCTACGACCTCGGCGGCGGCACCTTCGACGTGACGGTGATGCGCGTCGTGGACGGCGACTACGACGTCATCGCCACCGACGGCGACCGCAACCTGGGCGGCTTCGACTGGGACGGCGTCCTCATGGAGCACCTCAACGGGGCGTTCACCGCCGCCGGAGGGCGCGACCTCACCGACGACGGCGCGCTGCTCGCCGAGCTCCGCGACAAGGCCGAGATCGCCAAGCGCACCCTGTCCAACGCCCCGCAGGCCGTCGTCATGCTCTCCGCCGACGGCCGGCACGAGCAGATCCGCATCACCCGCGAGAAGTACGAGGAGCTCAGCGCCGACCTGCTGGACCGCACCCGCATCATCACCGAGGGCGTCCTCACCGACGCCTCGCTCACCTGGGCCGGTATCGACCGGGTGCTGCTCGTCGGCGGTTCGACGCGGATGCCGATGGTCGCGGACCTGGTCAAGCGGCTCTCCGGCAAGGACCCCGAGCGCGGTATCAACCAGGACGAGGTCGTCGCCCTCGGGGCGGCCCTGGTCGGCCTCGACGCCCAGGTGCGCGGCGAGCAGGCCAAGGAGAAGAAGAAGTACATCGGCAGCGGTGCCGTCGTGGAGACGTCGCCCGGCGACGGGCTCGCCCGGCTCACCAAGGGCAAGATCAAGTCCATCAAGGACGTCACCTCGCAGTCCCTCGGCATGGTGGCCACCCACGACCACGACCACTCGCTGCAGTACAACTCGATCATCGTGCCCCGCAACACCTCGGTCCCGACCCGCCGCAGCGACACCTTCCACACGCTCGCCAACCAGCAGACGAAGCTGCGCGTCGCCGTGACCGAGGGCGACGGCGAGGACCTGGACTACGTCAAGGTCGTCGGCGAGAGCACCCTGCAGATCCCGCCGTACCCGGTGGGCGCCCCGTTCGAGGTCTTCTACTCCTACGACGTCGACGGGATCATCCACGTCGAGGTCAAGGACGGCACCAGCGGAAAGTGGCTCGGCGAGTTCGAGGTCGAGCGGCTGGACAACCTCACCTCCCAGGAACTCGACGCGCTCAGCGACCGGGTCGCGCGGATCTCCGCGCTCTGAACTCCGCACACGTCTGATCCCTCGCGCCGCCCTCTGACCGGAGTCTCAACCCCATGACCAGCACCGGCGAATTCCGGGACCACTACGCCGAGTTCGAGCTCGACCCCGCCGACAGCGCCGAGGAGCTCGGCAAGAAGCTCGACGTCCAGCAGCGCGCCTGGGCGGGCAAGGCCAGCCGCGCCCCCAGCGCGGACAAGCGCCGCGAGGCCGAGGACCGGGTCGCCCAGATCACCGAGGCCCGCAAGGAACTCCTCGACCCGGCCCGCCGCACCGCGTACGACACCCGGCGCACCCAGCGGCTGCGCGCGCCGGAACCGAAGGCGAAGCCGCAGCAGCGCGCCGGCGGCAAGTCCCTCCCCGGCCAGCAGGGCGGGGACGCCCCGCGGACCCGCGACTGGCTGGAGGCCGCCCGCACGGAGGTCCGGCGCGGCAACCCCACCGCCGCCCTCTACGAGGCCCAGCAGGCCGTCCACTTCGACGACACCAACGCCGACGCCTGGCAGCTCCTCGGGGCACTGCACCTGGACGCCGGGGACACCGCCGCCGCCATCCAGGAGTTCCGCCGCTCCATCACCCTCGCGCCGCGCAACGCGTACAGCCACTTCCTCATGGGCAGAGCGAGTCGCGCGGTCAACGACCTCCCGACCGCGATCACCTGGCACCTGAAGGCCTGCGCGCTGGAGCAGGACAACACCGAATACCGCATCTACCTGGGTGACGCCCTGTACGCGGCCGGCCGGTACGACGAGGCCCTGCAGCACTACGAGCGCGCGCTGACCGACCAGCCGGAGCACGCCGGGCTGCGGAACCAGATCAGCTCCATCTGGTCGCTCCGCGCCGAGGGCGCCAAGACCTACCACCCCTTCACCCAGCAACGGCTGATCACCTCGGCCGAGGCCGCCCGCCGCATCGACGGCATCGTGGACCAGGCGCTCGCCGTCCAGCCCACCGACCAGGAACTCGTGCAGAAGCTCCACACCGACCAGGCCGCCGCGCGCTACGCGACGGGAAAGACCTGGCGCGGGCGCAAGAGCATGTTCGGCATCGTGCTGATCTTCGCCATCATCGTCTACGCCCTGCCCGATGGCGGCGTCGCGGACTGGACCGGCAACCTGCTGCTGCTCGCGACGCTCGTGCTCCTGGTCCGCCTCGGCTGGAAGCCCCGCTGGTGGCACGCCCGCAAATCGCTGCCCCCGAACGCCGTACAGCCGGACTGGAGCCAATCGTGAGCATTCCGCCGCCGCCACCGCATCCGGAGGCGCCCGCCGCACCGCCCGCGCCCGCTTCCCCGGGCCCCGACGTGCTCAACGTCGTCGCCGACGCGGTCGACGGGCTGCGCGACGAAGTCGCCGCGCTCGGCGACCAGTTCCGCCGCCGGCTGCTCAACGACCGCGAGACCCGCCGCTCCGTCGAGGAGCTCCACCAGGAGCTCGACCACACCCGCAAGCTCGCCGAGGGCCGCACGGTCCAGCCGCTCCTGTACGACCTGGTGTTGCTGCTCGACCGCGTCGAGCGCGAGACCGACCCCTTCGCCGACTCCGTCCGCGCCGAGCTCTCCACGGTCCTGGAGAAGTACGGCATGACGCGGATGCCGATCGAAGCGGGCGTCTTCAACCCCGCCACCCAGGAGGCCGTGGGCACCGTACCGGCCCTCAGCCCCGACCTCGTGGGCCACGTCGCGCGCATCGTGCGCCACGGCTACGCGATGGGGCCCCGCTTGATCCGCGCCCAACAGGTGCTGGTCCACGCGGCCGAGTAGTGCGTTCGTTGCGCGTCAGCGCGCGAGGTGATCGAAGGCCCCGGCCTTCGCGGCTCTGAGCAGTGCGCGGAGGGCGGCGGGGGTGGTGGTTATGACGGCCAGGGGGTCGTCACTCTCCCGGAGATGGACGAGTCCGGCTGCGCCGGTGGCTATCTCGACGCATTCGCCCTGGCCGCCGGTACTGAACGAGGACTTCTGCCACACGAGCGTGGACATCTGGTCCCTCCTCACAGGTTGTACATCACGTGCTGGATGAGACTGAGGGAGTCACGACCCTCATGGGACTCCGGCGCGGCTTCCGGGTCCACAGGAGGCAGTGCCAATCCGGACAGGCGCGCGAATATCTTCGCGTAGTCATCGAGCTGTTCCCCATCACTCAGGAAAACCGTGTTCAGCGGATGCTCCAGGTAGACAGTTCCCAGCTCGGACGACGGTCCGCCGAAGAGCAGGAAGTTCCGGCTGAACGCGGAGTACGCACCCGCCTCGAAGGGGAATATCTGCAGGGTGACATTGGGAAGTCGGGCGATCTCGATCAGTCGCAGCAGCTGCTTGCGAAGGTGGCGCTTGCTGCCGACCTGAACTCGGAGTGCCGACTCGTGGATCACTGCGTGGTACGAGATCGGGGAGTCGCTGGTGAGGACGCGTTGCCGTGCGAGCCGGAACTCTACGTAGCGATCGTGCCGTTCGGTGTCGGTCCCAGTGGCGGCGATCACCTCATGGGCGTACTCCGGCACCTGCAGCATGCCGGGAATGAACAGCGGCTCGTGGATTCGCACGCTCGACGATCGGGATTCGAGTTCCGCAAGGTCGAGGGCGCTCTTGCCCATGACGTCGCGGTACTCGGTCCACCAGCCCTTCCCCCGGTCCTGGGCCATGCTCATCAGACCGTCGAAGAATGGGCCTTCGGCGCAACCGTAAGCGCGCAGCAGGGTGTAGAGCCCGTTCCGGGGCACGTCGGCCCGCCCGGCTTCGATGTGGCTGATCCGTGTGCGGTCGGAGTCGAGCAGCGCACCTGCCTGGTCCCCTGACAGCCCGGCTGTGCGCCGCAGCTTGCCCAATTCCGCGCCCAATCGCCGCTGCCGCTCAGTCGGATTGGTCCTCGGCGCCATGCAGTCCTCCTCGCAACTCCGGGGCAGCTTGACGGTCTCAGCGGGCTTGGTCCACCGGTTTCCGGCAGCACCACTCGTCTGGGGGTAATTGACGGGTCACAGTTGCGACCATCTCACGCGTGAGCCTACCTTCGGAGGCGTCCCGCTCCTCGCGACGGAACCGGAAGTGCATCTGTCCCAACGGTAGTTGGGGCAGGCAGAGCCACCCTCCTCGCGTGGGCCCCGCCCCACGGAAGCGCGAACCCCCATGACGAATGGAACCGACTTCTCGCTCGTCTTCCCGCCCGACCCCGTATGGGTCCGCTCCGCCCGCGAGGGCGTACGCACGCTGCTCGCCGCCGCGGGCAACCCCGCCCTCTCCGATGTGGCGTTACTGCTCACGTCCGAGGTCGTCACGAACGCCGTGCTCGCCTGCCGGCGAGCCGGCACTCAGGCGCGCCTGACCCTCTTCGCCGAGTGCGCGACGCCCGGTGCGTTGCGGGTGCTGGTCACCGATGACGCGCCGGGGCTGCCGGAGCCGCACGCCCGGCCCGGGGGTGAGGCGGAGCACGGGCGCGGGCTGCCGCTGCTCAGTGCGTGTGCGACGGCGTGGGGGGTGTGCCGGCACGGGCCGGGGCCCGGGAAGGGCGTCTGGTTCGAACTGGGTTGACCGGCAGGCACGAAGGCCCAGCCGCTGCCACCCGTGTGGGCCTACCGTGTGCCGTATGGGGGAGCAGAAGCCAGTGGGGACCGGCGTCGTGGTCGTGGACGGCCGGAACCGGGTGTGGGTCGAGAAGGGCGCGGTGCACTGGCGGCGCGGCCGTACCACCACCGTCGTTCCGGGAGCACGGGTACGGGAGGTCCGCCGCCACGAAAAGGGGTTGAGCCTGCTGCTGTCCGATACGAAGGGGCCGACCCCCCTGACACTGCGGCACAGGAATCCAGAAGTACTGGCCGCTCTCGCCGCGGACATCGACGCCATCGTCGAGGACGAAACCGAACGGCAGCCGGAGGTCCGCGAGGACACCACGCCGTCCCGGCTGCGGCGGGCGGCCCACGCAGCCGGCAGTCGGATCGCACACGTGGTGCGGCACGGTCCGCCGTGGCAGCGGTGCGCGCTGGCCTACGTCGTGCTCGGGGCACCGATCACGCTGCTGATCCCGGTCGAGCCTCGCACGTCGGGACTCGAGGCATGGGCCATGTCGCTGCCCGGACTCGCACTTCTGGGCTTCTGGGCGGACCTGTCCGAGTTCCGCACCCACCTGATCGTCGGGTGGCGTGGCGTAACGGCCCGTGCGGAGTCCACCCGCAGTGACACCGCCGAGGACGACGCCCCCGACTACACGCATCGCTTTCGGACTCTCGACGGTGACGCACGCGAGCATCAGTCGAACACCGCCGCCCGGAGAGGCGAGATCCGCTACGACCCCCGCGATCCCCGTCGCGTGGTCGTTCCGACCCGGATCAAATGGCTGTCGGAAATCGCGCTGGGGTTCTTCCTCGCCGGCGCCTGGGGTGTCCTGCTCGTCACACCACTCATCGTGTGGCTGCTCACGCTCCCCAGCAGGCTGTGACCGCCGCCACCGCCGCCACTTCCCGCTGCGGTGACCGCCCGGCTAGAGCGTGGCGCCGGCATCCGTGTCGGCGGTGACCTTGGCCAGGAACACGTCCACGTTCCGCACCGTCCGGGCGATCTGCTCGTCCAGGGTGAGGGTCTCTTCGAACCGCTGGGCCGTCGCGACCTTCTTCTTTCCCCGCACATACAGCGAACAGGCCAGATCGGCGCAGATGTACGTGCCGATCGTGTTGCCGTTCCGGCCCGCGGGGCCGGCCTTCGGGGCGACGAGTAGGTCGACGCCGCCACTCGCGTGGTTGGTGACGCACAGCGAGCAGAGGCTGGTGCGCAGCATGTTGCGACGCGCTCCGCCCGAGCTGCGCAGTGCGATACCGGTGAGTCCGTTCTCCCCTGGCGCCACCAGGTAGCCGCGGTCCGGGGCTCCGGGGTCGCGCCAGCCGAGGAAGTCGAGATCCGCCCAGGGCAGGTCGGCGAAGTCCCGGGGCAGGTTGAGGCGGCGTGCTTCTCCCTTGGAACAGTTCACGAAGGAGGCACGGATCTGCTGTTCGACGAGCGGTTCCATAGTGGTTCGACGCTAACAGCCGGGTCCGGACATGTCGTCCGGATATTCGGGGGCCCGGCCCCGGCCGGTGACACGGCGAAGCCCGGCACCCTCAGGAGGGTGCCGGGCTTCGTCGTACACAAGAGCGACTAATCGTTCCGCTTGGGACGCCAGACGACCAGCGCGGTCGTCTGCTTCTCCTGGTACGGGACGAGGTCGCGGCGGTAGGAGGCATGCACGGCGGCCTCACGCTGCTGGATGGCGGCCGACATGCCTTCGGCGGCCGCCGCGAGCTCGGCGATGCGCGCCTGGAGCGCGGTCACCTGGTTCTCCAGCTCGATGATGCGCTTGATGCCGGCGAGGTTGATGCCCTCGTCCTGCGACAGCCGCTGCACCTCGCGGAGCAGCTCGATGTCGCGGGCCGAGTAACGGCGGCCACGGCCGGCGGTGCGGTCCGGGGAAACCAGGCCGAGCCGGTCGTACTGGCGCAACGTCTGCGGGTGCAGCCCGGAGAGCTGGGCCGCCACCGAGATGACGTAGACCGGTGACTCCTCGGTCAGCTGGTACGGGTGACGCATCCGACCGCCCCGCATGCCGTCCATGTCATGCTCCCTTCGCGGCCTTGAAGAGTTCCGCCCGCGGGTCGAACTCCGCCGTGGCCTCCCGGTAGGACTCCAGCGCGTCGAGCGCCTTGCCCTCGGTCTTCTCCGGTACCGCGACCTCCACGGTGACCAGCAGGTCACCACGGCTGCCGTCCTTGCGGAGCGCGCCCTTGCCGCGGGCCCGCAGAGTACGCCCGTTGGGCGTGCCCGGGGGCAGCTTCAGGGTGACCGGCGGACCGCCGAGCGTCGGTACCTTGATCTCGCCGCCGAGCGTGGCCTCCGGGTAGGAGACCGGCACGGTGACGGTGAGGTTGTCGTCCTTGCGCCCGAACACGGGGTGCTTGGCGACATGGACGACGACGTACAGATCGCCGGCCGGGCCGCCGCGCTCGCCCGGTGCGCCCTTGCCGCGCAGCCGGATCCGCTGGTTGTCGGTGACACCCGCGGGGATCCTGACCTGCATGGTGCGGGAGCTGCGGGCGCGCCCGCTGCCCTTGCAGACGTCGCAGGGGTCCTGGGCGATGAGGCCGCGGCCCTTGCAGTCCACACACGGGTCGGTGAGCGAGAAGCCGCCACCGCCGCCGCGCGACACCTGGCCGGTGCCGACGCAGGTCGGGCAGACCCGGGGGGTGCCGTTCTTGTCGCCGGTGCCGGAGCAGACCTTGCAGGGGGCCTGGCTGGACATCCGGAGCGGGACCGTGGCCCCGTCCACCGCCTCGGTGAAGCTGAGCGTCACCTCGGACTCGATGTCCTGGCCGCGGCGCGGCTGGACGCGGGTGCCGGTGCCGCCGGCGCCCCGGTTGAACAGGCCGCCGAAGACATCGCCGAGACCGCCGCCGAACCCGCCGGCCTGGCCGGTCTGCGTGCCGCCGCCCTGAGCTCCTCCGAAGAGGTCGCCCAGGTCGAAGCCGAAGCCGCCCTGGCCGCCGGCACCGCCGGGACCGCTGCGCAGTCCGCCGTTGCCGAACAGCGCGCGGCCGTCGTCGTACTCCTTGCGGCGCTTGGCGTCGGACAGGACGTCGTTGGCCTCGGAGATCTCCTTGAAGCGCTCCTCGGCCTTGGCGTCGCCCTTGTTGGCGTCCGGGTGGAACTCGCGGGCGAGTTTCCGGTACGCCTTCTTGATCTCCGCCTCGGTCGCGTCCTTCGGGACGCCGAGAACCTTGTAGAGGTCCTTCTCGTACAAGTCCCTGCTGATGCTCATCCTCGCCGTCCCTCCTTCCCGTGTGTCGCGTCAGCCCTCGTCCGGGCCACCGCTCTCCTCGTCAGCCTCGTCCTCACCCTTGCCCGCCGCGCCCGGCTGGGGCTCGGCGACGGCGACGCGGGCCGGGCGGATGGTCCGCTCACCGATCCGGTACCCGGGCTGCAGGATCTGCACGCAGGTGGTCTGCGTGACATCCGGCGAGTAGCTGTGCATGAGGGCCTCGTGCACCAGCGGGTCGAAGGGCTCGCCCTCCTTGCCGAACTGCTGCAGACCCAGCTTGGCCACCACGGTCTCCAACGACTCGCCGACGGACTTGAAACCGCCGACCAGCTCGCCATGATCCCGCGCGCGGCCGATGTCGTCGAGTACCGGGAGCAGTTCGGTCAGCAGGTTCGCGACCGCGACCTCCTTGACCGCGATGCGGTCCCGGTCCACCCGGCGCCGGTAGTTCTGGTACTCGGCCTGGAGCCGCTGGAGGTCCGCGGTGCGCTCGGTGAGAGCGCTGCGGGACTGGTCCAGCTGGGCCTTCAGGGCTGTGATCTGATTCGCGTCCCCGGCCGGGGCCGCCGGCTCCGCCTCATCGGCGGAACCGGCGGCCTTCGCCGCTTCGTTGTCGGGCGTCGCGCTTTCGGACTCCGCGGCATCGGAGGGGACGTCGGGCTCCTTGTCGAAGCCCTTCGACTCCTCCGTCACGCGGCACCGTCCTTCGGCTTGTCCTCGTCCACGATCTCGGCGTCGACGACATCGTCGTCGGCCTGGGCCTGGCCGGCACCCGCGGCGTCCTCGGGACCGGCGGCGCCGGCACCCTCGGCCTGGGCGTTGGCGTAGAGCGCCGTGCCGAGCTTCTGGCTGGTGGCGGCGACCTTCTCGGTGGCCTCGCGGATCGCGGCGACGTCCTCGCCCTTGAGCTTCTCCTTGAGGTCCGCGACGGTCGTCTCGACCTCTTCCTTCACGTCCGCCGGGAGCTTGTCCGTGTTGTCGGCGATGAACTTCTCCGTCTGGTAGACGAGCTGTTCTGCCTGGTTACGGGTCTCGGCGGCCTCGCGGCGCTTGTGGTCCTCTTCGGCGTACTGCTCGGACTCGCGCATCATGCGGTCGATGTCGTCCTTCGGCAGCGCGGAGCCACCGGTGACGGTCATGCGCTGCTCCTTGCCGGTGCCGAGGTCCTTGGCGCCGACGTGCATGATGCCGTTCGCGTCGATGTCGAAGGTGACCTCGATCTGCGGCATCCCGCGCGGGGCCGGCGGCAGACCGGTCAGCTCGAACATCCCGAGCTTCTTGTTGTACGCCGCGATCTCGCGCTCACCCTGGTAGACCTGGATCTGGACGGACGGCTGGTTGTCCTCGGCCGTCGTGAAGATCTCGGAGCGCTTGGTCGGGATCGTGGTGTTGCGCTCGATGAGCTTGGTCATGATCCCTCCCTTGGTCTCGATACCGAGGGACAGCGGGGTGACGTCGAGCAGCAGGACGTCCTTGACCTCGCCCTTCAGGACACCGGCCTGCAGTGCGGCGCCGATGGCGACGACCTCGTCCGGGTTCACGCCCTTGTTGGCGTCCTGACCGCCGGTCAGCTCCTTGACGAGCTCGGCGACGGCGGGCATACGGGTCGAGCCGCCGACCAGAACCACGTGGTCGATCTCGGACAGCTGGATGCCGGCGTCCTTGATGACGTTGTTGAACGGGTTCTTGCAGCGGTCCAGGAGGTCCGCGGTGAGCTGCTGGAACTGGGCGCGGGTGAGCTTCTCGTCCAGGTGCAGCGGGCCCTCGGCGGAGGCCGTGATGTAGGGCAGGTTGATCGAGGTCTCGGTGGACGAGGACAGCTCGATCTTCGCCTTCTCAGCGGCCTCACGGAGGCGCTGGAGGGCCATCTTGTCCTTGGACAGGTCCACGCCGTGACCGTTGGCGAACTGCTTCACCAGGTAGTCGACGACCCGCTGGTCCCAGTCGTCACCACCGAGGTGGTTGTCACCGTTGGTGGCCTTCACCTCGACGACGCCGTCGCCGATCTCGAGCAGCGAGACGTCGAAGGTGCCGCCACCGAGGTCGAAGACCAGGATGGTCTGGTCGTCCTTGTCGAGGCCGTAGGCCAGGGCGGCGGCCGTCGGCTCGTTGACGATGCGCAGGACGTTGAGGCCCGCGATCTCGCCGGCTTCCTTGGTCGCCTGGCGCTCGGAGTCGTTGAAGTACGCCGGGACGGTGATGACCGCGTCCTGGACCTTCTCGCCCAGGTAGGCCTCGGCGTCACGCTTCAGCTTCTGCAGGATGAAGGCACTCATCTGCTGCGGGTTGAAGTCCTTGCCGTCGACGTTGATCTTCCAGTCGGTGCCCATGTGGCGCTTGACCGACCGGACGGTCCTGTCGACGTTCGTGACTGCCTGGCGCTTGGCGACCTCTCCGACGAGCACCTCGCCGTTCTTGGCGAAGGCGACGACGGACGGCGTGGTCCTGGCGCCTTCGGCGTTGGTGATGACGGTGGGCTCGCCGCCTTCGAGAACGCTGACGACGGAATTAGTCGTGCCCAGGTCGATGCCGACCGCACGTGCCATGGTAAATCCTCCAGCTGACCGACTTGAGTGGAACTGGCTCAAGGGTGCATCAGAGACGGAAACCTGTCAACAGAGCTGAGTGGAGGGGGCTCAACTCTTCGACTGTTCGATCGCTCACAGCTTCGGTCGCAAGGCTGTGACCTGGTCCTTTGCTGCGCCTCCGGCCTCAGAATCGATCTTCCCGCAACGCCCGGAAGAGCGCACCCGCGGCCGGCCCGTGCGGCACGGTCACCGACCGGAGCCGGTGTCCTGGCCGGCCGCGGACACCGTCCACGAGCGGGGAGAACGGGGAGAGCGGGTACAGCTCGGCGAGCGGGTAGAGCTCGGGGATCGAGTCCAGTCCCGCGTCGGCGGTGACGGTCGTGGTCGCGAAGGTCCGCAGCTGCCCCCCGGCGCCCCCGCCCCCCTTGAGGTCGATCACCACGTGGTGATCGACCCGGATGCCGGTGAGCGCCTCGAAGGCCCGGATCGTGCAGCCGGTGCAGCCGGGGGTCCGCGCCATCAGGTCTCCGGGCACGGTGACGGCGGCCGCCGTCCGCCGGGCGTCGGCGGACACATGGAGCAGGGTCACCGAGGCCGACCGCGTACCCAGCACCAGGACGTTGCGCGCCTTGGGAACGAGCACCGGCGGACGTTCCTCCGGGTGCTCCGCGAGCACCCGGGCGGCGACCTCGTCGGTGCGGATGTTGCCGTTGAGCCTGCGGTAGGCCATCCAGCCGAGCGCCGCCGACACCCCCAGCAGCAGGGCCAACCCCAGACCCAGGAACCGCAGCATCCTGCGGGTCCCCGGCGTCGCCACGGAACGCATCACCCATCACCCAGTCGTCGCGGGACGGTTGTCGCCCTACTCCATAGCCGTATTGCTGGGCTTTTGTGCGTCTATAGTCATATTTCCCACGAACGGATCACCGACGGATGCGGGCCGGCCGCCCGTGCGCGGAGTCCGATCGGTCACACAGCGACACAGATCACCGGCTGGGC
The DNA here is from genome assembly GCF_023701715.1 of Streptomyces sp. RKAG337. NCBI lineage: Bacteria > Bacillati > Actinomycetota > Actinomycetes > Kitasatosporales > Streptomycetaceae > Streptomyces > Streptomyces sp. RKAG337. The sequence continues at coordinate 3,457,610 of NZ_JAJOZA010000001.1, forward strand.
GGCTGTATGAGGCCGGGTATCCCGGGTAATCTCAGCGGGAGACCGGATAAGTTACCGCTTAGTAATCCCCGCTCGCGCAGGCCCGAGGAGCCCTCCATGCAACTCGCCGCGATCATTGTGTCGCTGGTCCTCACCGCGGTCGGCGTTGCGCTCATCAGCCGCGCCGTCGCGCAGATCTACCGGTTCATCAAGCTCGGCCAGCCCACCCCTGAGGGCTCCCGCACGGGCGACCCGGTGCAGCGCTCCAAGACCCTGGGCGTGGAGTTCGTCGGCCACACCCGCATGAACAAGTGGGGCGTCGTCGGCGTCGCGCACTGGTTCGTCGCCGTGGGCTTCCTGACCCTCGGGCTGACGATCCTCACCGCGTACGGCCAGCTCTTCAAGGCCGACTGGACGCTGCCGGTGCTGGGCGGCTTCCTGCCGTACGAGATGTACACCGAGTTCATCGCGCTCGCGACGACCGTCGGCATCCTGGTCCTGATGGCGATCCGGCTGCTGAACCTGCCCTCGCGGGCCGGCCGCAAGTCGCGCTTCGCCGGCTCGACGTCCTGGCAGGCGTACTTCGTCGAGTACGTCATCCTCGTCATCGGCCTCGCGATCCTTACGCTGCGCGGGCTGGAGGGCGCACTGCACGGCGTGGACCACTACGAGGCCGCGTACTTCGCCTCGTACCCGATCGTCGCGGCCTTCAAGGGGCTCAGCACCGGGGCACTGCAGAACGCGGTCTACCTCACGGCGATGATCAAGCTCGGTGTGACGATGACCTGGGCGATCACCGTCGGCCTCAACACCGACATGAGCGTCGCCTGGCACCGCTTCCTGGCCTTCCCCAACATCTGGTTCAAGCGCGAGGAGTCCGGCGCGGTCGCGCTCGGCGCGCTGCAGCCGATGGCTTCCGGCGGCGTGCCGATCGACTTCGAGGACCCGGGCGAGGACGACCAGTTCGGCGTCTCCCAGATCGAGCACTTCTCCTGGAAGGGCCTGCTCGACTTCTCCACCTGCACCGAGTGCGGCCGCTGCCAGTCGCAGTGCCCCGCCTGGAACACCGGCAAGCCGCTCTCCCCCAAGCTCCTGATCATGTCGCTGCGCGACCACGCGCACGCCAAGGCGCCGTACCTGCTCGCGGGTGGCGGCAAGGACGCCGAGGGCAACGAGAAGGCCACGCCCGAGCAGCTGGCGAACGTACCCGCCGCCGCCCTGGCGGAGGCCGAGCGTCCGCTCATCGGCACCGCCGAGGAGAACGGCGTCATCGACCCGGACGTCCTGTGGTCCTGCACCACGTGCGGCGCCTGTGTCGAGCAGTGCCCGGTCGACATCGAGCACATCGACCACATCGTCGACATGCGGCGCTACCAGGTGATGATCGAGTCCGCGTTCCCGAGCGAGGCCGGGACGATGCTCAAGAACCTGGAGAAGAAGGGCAACCCCTGGGGCCTGGCGAAGAAGCAGCGCCTGGCCTGGGTCAAGGAGGTCGACTTCGAGGTCCCGGTCGTGGGCCAGGACATCGAGGACCTCTCCGAGACCGAGTACCTGTACTGGGTCGGCTGCGCGGGCTCCCTGGAGGACCGCGCGAAGAAGACCACCAAGGCCTTCGCCGAGCTCCTGCACATCGCCGGGGTCTCCTTCGCCATCATGGGCGGCGAGGAGAACTGCACGGGCGACTCCGCCCGCCGCCTGGGCAACGAGTTCCTCTTCCAGCAGCTCGGCCAGCAGAACGTCGAGATGCTGAACATGGCCTTCGGTGAGGACGCCGAAGAAGGCATCGTCGTCGAGAAGACCAAGAAGAAGATCGTCGCGACCTGCCCGCACTGCTTCAACACCATCGCGAACGAGTACCCGCAGCTCGGCGGCGAGTACGAGGTCATCCACCACACGCAGCTGCTGCAGCACCTGGTGGACGAGGGCAAGCTCGTACCGGTCACCCCGGTCGAGGGCCTGATCACGTACCACGACCCCTGCTACCTGGGCCGGCACAACAAGGTCTACACACCGCCGCGCGACATCATCAAGGCGGTGCCCGGTCTCCGCAACGAGGAGATGCACCGGCACAAGGAGCGGGGCTTCTGCTGCGGCGCCGGCGGCGCGCGCATGTGGATGGAGGAGCGCATCGGCAAGCGCATCAACAACGAGCGCGTGGACGAGGCGCTGTCCCTCAACCCGGACATCGTCTCCACCGCCTGCCCGTTCTGCCTGGTGATGCTCTCCGACTCCATCAACGGCAAGAAGAACGACGGGAAGGCGAAGGAGAACCTCCAGGTCGTGGACGTCTCGCAGCTGCTGCTGCAGTCGGTCAAGACGCCTGTGGTGCCTGACGTCGAGGGCCCGGTGGAGGAGCCCGCGGAGGCGGCAAGCAACTCCTGACCTGACACGGAGCGGGGACGGCACGCCCTGAAGGGCGTGCCGTCCCCGCTCCGTTTTCCCGTCCTAGCCGATGCCGAGGTCCTTGAGCGCCTTGGTGAACGCGGCCGCGTCGTAGACGGCCTTCTCCGGCGTGACCTTCTTGCCGTTCACCAGGACCGTCGGGGTGCCCTTGGAGCCGGAGGCCTCGAAGGCCTTCTCGGACGTCGCCACCCAGTCCTTGTGGGTCTGGTCCTTGACCGCCTTCTGGAAGGCCGTGGTATTCAGGCCCTTCACGTTGTCGGCGATCTTGAGCAGGAAGGCGTCGGTGAAGCCGTCGGCGGGCTCCTCGGGCTGGTTCTCGAAGACCGCCGAGTGGAACTCGGGGAACTTCCCCGCGTCGACGGCCGCGCGCATCGCGTTGGCCGCCTTCACCGAGCTGCTGCCGCCGAAGTTCGAGTCGAGGAAGGACGCGATCGTGTACTCGACCTTGACCTTGCCGTCCTTCACCAGCTTCGCGAGCGCCGAGCCGCCGCCCTGCTCGAAGTGCATGCAGTACGGGCAGCGCGGGTCCTCGTAGACCTTCACCGTGTTCGGCGCCTTCGGGTCGCCGACGACGATCGCCGTACCGTCCGCGGCCATCCGGGCGGGGAGTTGCGAGAGCGTGGCCGCGTCGACGGCGCCCTTGGCACCACCGTCGGCCTCGGCGCCGGCCTGCGCCCCGGACTTCGCCCCGGACTTCGCGGACGGGGCGGAATCGGAGCCGGATCCCTTCGCCGACCCGGACCCCGACGATGACCCGCAGCCGGCCGCCGTCATCGCGAGCACCGCGGCGGCGACGGCCGCGATTCCTGCGGTTCTGACGTTACGGGCGGTACGTACGGCCATGGAACGGCTCCTTCTGATGTGACTGCTGCGTCCCGGAAATCCCGAGATGTCCCCCCATCTAACGACGCTGAGTTCCCACCAGCCCCACCAGCCCCCGCATAAGTCACATGAATCAGGGCCAAAGGTCCCCCAAAGGCCGTGTCGTCACGTGTCACAGGTTGGCAGCAAAGGCCCCCGTGGAACCGGCCTCCGGGCCCGGCGCCCAGCGGGAACCGGTACGTTCGATGACGTGGCTGGATTCAGGAATCGACGCGGACGGGACCACGGCGGGCAGCAGGCGCCCCAGCACGGTGGCCCTCAGAACTACGGACAACCGCAGGGTTATCCGCAGGGCTACGGAGGCGGGCAGGGCGGCACCCCGTCGGGTGAGCCCGAATACTTCGGCGAGCCCGCTCCGGGCCCGGCGCCGGCCCCGGCGTACAACGACAACCCGGGCCACACCCGCGCCTTCACCCTCCCCGGCTCCCCCGACCAGTTCGCGCCGTACGGCGGCCCGGACCAGGGCGGCCCCGGCAACGACAACATCTCCACGTACCGCGCGGGGCAGACCACCGCGCCGCCCTCCGGGCCCCGGCTGCACTGGAAGCAGCTGATCAGCGGTATCGCGCTGCGCCCCGGCCACACCTTCTGGCAGATGCGGGACCACGCGGTCTGGGGCCCGGCCCTGACCGTCACGTTCCTCTACGGCCTGCTGGCGGTCTTCGGCTTCGACGCGGCCCGTGAGGACGTCCTCAACGCGACCGTGTCGTCGAGCGTCCCGTGGGTGATCAGCACCGCGGTCGCCGTCACGCTCAGCGGCCTGATGCTGGGCACCGTGACGCACGCGCTGGCCCGCCAGCTCGGCGGCGACGGCTCCTGGGCCCCCACCATCGGCCTGGCGATGCTCGTCACCTCGCTCACCGACGCGCCCCGCCTGCTCTTCGCGATGTTCCTCGGCAGCGCCAACGGACTCGTCCAGATCATCGGCTGGGTCACCTGGCTGGCCTGCGCGGCCCTGCTCACCTCCATGGTGAGCAAGTCCCACGACCTGCCCTGGCCCAAGGCGCTGGGCGCCGCCTCGATCCAACTGATCGCGCTGCTGGTCCTCTTCAAGCTCCCGGTGATCTAGCAGTAAGGGGCGCTTCCCGAGGGAAGCGCCCCTTACGTTTGCCCATTGCGGATCGCTCAGGCGTCCCGAACCTGCCCGGCCCGCTTCACCACGGGCTCGTCGACGGACCACGGGAAGTTGATCCAGTCGTCGGTGCGCTTCCACACGTACTCGCACTTCACGAGCGACTGCGTCTTCTCGTAGATCACCGCACTGCGGACCTCGGCGACATGCCCCACGCAGAAGTCGTGCACCAGCTTCAGCGTCTTGCCGGTGTCGGCGACGTCGTCGGCGATCAGCACGCGCTTGTTGCTGAAGTCGATGGCGTCGGGCACCGGGGCGAGCATCACGGGCATCTCCAGCGTGGTGCCCACACCGGTGTAGAACTCGACGTTCACCAGGTGGATGTTCTTGCAGTCCAACGCGTAGGCCAGACCGCCCGCCACGAAGACCCCGCCGCGCGCGATCGACAGCACGACGTCGGGCTCGTACCCGTCGTCCGCGATCGTCTGCGCCAGCTCGCGCACGGCACGCCCGAAGCCCTCGTACGTCAGGTTCTCCCGCACGGCCGCCATGTCAGACCTGCGTCCGGTGGAAGTTCATGAACGACCGCGAGGCCGTCGGCCCGCGCTGGCCCTGGTAACGCGATCCGTACCGCTCCGAGCCGTACGGGTGCTCGGCCGGCGAGGTCAGCCGGAAGAGGCACAGCTGACCGATCTTCATCCCCGGCCACAGCTTGATGGGCAGCGTCGCCAGATTCGACAGCTCCAGCGTCACGTGCCCGGAGAACCCGGGGTCGATGAAGCCGGCCGTCGAGTGCGTGACCAGCCCCAGCCGGCCCAGCGAGCTCTTCCCCTCCAGGCGCGACGCGAGGTCGTCGGGGAGCGAGATGACCTCATAGGTCGACGCGAGCACGAACTCACCCGGATGCAGGATGAACGGCTCGTCGCCCTCCGGCTCGACCAGCCGGGTCAGATCGCTCTGCTCCACCGCCGGGTCGATATGCGGGTACCGGTGGTTCTCGAACACGCGGAAGAGCCGGTCCAGCCGCACATCGATACTCGACGGCTGCACCATCGACTCGTCGAAGGGGTCGACCCGCACCCGTCCGCTGTCGATCTCGGCCCTGATGTCCTTGTCTGAGAGAAGCACGTCCCGAAGGTTACGCGGACGACGCGGCCCCGGCCCAATCCTGACCGGAGCCGCGCGGCATCACTTGCGCTACTTTCCGTTCTCCACCGGCACCGCATGCCGCAACCGCGCACAGCGCGGACACCTCAACAACCGCCCGGGGCCCAGCCGGCCGACACCCAGATTCTGCATCGGGAACGACGCGGTGCTGAACACGTGCCCCTCGGCACAACGAACGACGGTGCGATCCATCGCTTCCCTTCCCCAACTTCCGTGGACGACAAAAGCCACATTAGGGGATGAGGCAGGCCATCTTCCACACGCCGCTCCGACCCCCAAACTACGCCCCAACCCCCGCCCCCCGCAGCCACATCCCCACCCCCCACGCCGCCCCCCGACAACACGAAGGCCCCAGGCGAAAACGCGCCCAGGGCCGACCATGCGGTACAGTATGCGACGGTGCCACGCCCCAAACCGGCGTGCCGCGCGAGTGTAGTTTAATGGTAGAACATGAGCTTCCCAAGCTCAGAGCGCGGGTTCGATTCCCGTCACTCGCTCCACCCAAAGCCCCAGGCCAACGGCCCGGGGCTGCTTTGTTGTGCGGGCTGTTCGCGCTCGGGGCCATGGACGTCGTCAGGTGCGCAGGAAGCGGTCGGCGATCAGTTCGGCGGCCATCATCACGGTGAGATTGGTCGCCACGGAAGGCGCGTCGGGAAGGATCGAGGCGTCGACCACCCGTAGGCCCGGCACTCCGTGCACGCGGCCCAGCCGGTCGACGACCGCGGCGGGGTCGTTCGCGGGGCCCATCGGTGCTGTGCCGCACAGGTGCGGATAGGGCTTGACGTGGGCTCTGAGGTAGGCGGTCAGTTCCGCGTCCGAGGTGAGCGCCGGGCCCGGTGCGATCTCGTGGAGTCCGAGGGCTCGCATCGGCGCGGTGGCGGCGAGCCGCCGGCCGAGGGCCACGGCTTCCCTCATCTTCCGAACGTCCAGCGGATGGGCCAGGAGTTCCAGATCCAGGCGTGGCGCGGTCCTCGGATCCAGGCCGGCAAGCCGCAGCCGGCCATGGCTGCCGGGCTCGGGCCGGGTCACGGAGAGCAGGAAGCCGAGCCCGCTGCCGTGCGGATAGGCCTCGGAGCGCACCAGATGACTGGGCGCGACATGCAGATCCAGCTCTCCGTCGCGGGCGAGGGAACTGCGCGTCCACAGCAGGACCGAGACCGCGGGGAGCGCGGTGCCGAGCAGTTCCGGCGGGGCGCTGAACAACAGGTAGGCGCAAGGGTGCTCGCGCAACTGCCGTCCTACGGGGAGGTCGGCGATGACGTCGAGGCCCAGGGCCTTCAGCTCGTCGGCAGGGCCGATCCCGGAGCGGAGCAGGATCGCGGGGCTGCCGGCCGCGCCCGCGGACAGGATCGTCTCCCGGGCCCGCATGAGGGTCCCGTCGATGGTGCGGACGCCGATGGCCTGGCCGTTCCGCCCGAAGGCGACGGTGGCGGCCGAGGTCCGGCCGAGGATGTGCAGGTTCGGCCGCGCGCGTGTTGGTTCGTCGAGGTACACCAGGCCGGTGCTCTGGCGGACTCCCCCGGCGATGTTGAGCGGGTAGCGCCCGATCCCGCCTTCGTGGGCGGCGTCCAGGTCGTCGAGGGGCTCGAAGCCGAGGAGGCCGCATGCCTGGACGAAGGCCTGGTGCGCCGGGGTCGTCGTCCCCTCGGGTACCCGGCGCACCTGCACCGGGCCGTGCCGCCCGTGTAGTTCCGGGTCGCCGTAGTCCGCGGCCTCCAACCGCCGGTAGTACGGCAGTACGTCCTCGGGCTCCCAGCCGGTCAGGCCGCGTCGTCGCCAGCGCCGCAGGTCGGCTGCGGGAGTTCGCATCGCCACCCCGGCGTTGATCGCCGATCCGCCGCCCAGCACCTTCGCCCGGACCACCGTCCCGGCGTGCCCCGTGCGCTGCTCGTCGAGGGGCGGGGCCTCCCAGAGAAGCGAGGGGTCGCCTTCGTAGACCGCCCCGTTGAGCACCTGCCGGGGAAACGCGGTCGGGGTGTACGCCTCTCCGGCCTCCATCAGGAGCACCTGACGGTCCGGGAGTTCGCTCAGTCTGGCCGCGAGCACGGCCCCGGCACTTCCCCCGCCGACGATCAGGACGTCGTACTCGTGGGCAGCCACTCCGTGCCCGTGGGCAGCCACTCCGTGCTCGTGGGCAGCCACCCCGTGCGGGATCTCAGTCGACACGCGCATCCCCGTTGAGAGTTCCGACGCAAACGGATGAATGCCAACTGGCCAAGATCCATTACGCTCTGATTCCATTAGGTTGCCAAGCGTAACGATACTTCACTCGTTGTCGCCGGCCTGCCGTGCATCGCTCTCCCCCCCCCGCCATCAGTGAAGGATCCCGCTGCTCCATGCCGAGCTCATCCATGTCCAGGCAGTCCCCGCTCCGCCAGGACGCCGTCTGGGATGTCCGTGCCCAGCAGACCGTGGAGTACGAGGTGGTCCTGACCTCCGATCTCCTGGCCCCCGCCAACAACTCCCTTGCCCGAGCGGGGATCTCCGCCGACACGCCGACCCCGGCCCGGCGCTGTGTCATCACCGAGCGCACGGTCGACAAGCTCTACGGCGACCGCATGCGGGCCTATTTCCACGCGCACAGCGTCGAGGTCCATTGGCTCGTTTTGGACTCCGGGGAGGAGCACAAGGACATCGGCTCCGTGCTACGGGCCGTGACCGCCTTCGACTCCTTCGGGATCCTGCGCCGGCAGGAGCCCGTCATCGCGGTCGGCGGCGGGGTCCTGACCGACATCGTGGGCTTCGCCTGCGGAATGTTCCGGCGCGGGCTGCCACACGTCAAGATCCCGACCACACTCATCGGGCTCGTCGACGCCGGCATCGGTGCCAAGGCCGGCGTCAACCACGCCGGGGGCAAGAACCGCATCGGCTGCTACCACCCGCCATGCACCGCGCTGCTCGATCCGACCTTCCTCGACACCCTGCCGGACCGTCAGATCTCCAACGGCCTGGCCGAGATCCTCAAGATCGCGCTGGTGCTGGACGCGCCGCTGTTCGAGCTTCTCGAGGAGTTCGGCCCGCTGTTGCGCAGCGAGCGCTTCCAGGGGCGCACCCCGCCCAGTGCGCTGGCCGGCGACGAGGTGCTGCGCCGTGCGATCGGCGGGATGCTCGCCGAGCTGGAACCGAACCTGTGGGAACACGAACTGCAGCGCGCCGTCGACTACGGCCACACCTTCAGCCCGGCCCTGGAGATGCACGCCATGCCGGAGCTCCTGCACGGTGAGGCCGTCGCCATCGACATGGCCCTGACCACGGTCATCTCCTGGCAGCGCGGCCTGCTCAGCGCCGCACAACGCGACCGCGTCCTGGCGCTCATGACCGCCTTGGGGCTGCCCCGCACCCACCAGGCCTGTCGGCCGGAGCTGCTGGCCGGCGCGCTCGCGGACACCGTCCGGCACCGCGACGGCCGCCAGCGGATGCCGCTGGCCACCGACATCGGCTCCGCCCACTTCGTCGACGACCTCACCGGAGACGAAGTACGCGCCGCTGCCGCCTATCTCCACGATCCGAGGGACCACTGATGCCCGAGCCAGACCACAACACCCGCGAACACGCCGGTGAACATACCGGTGAACACGCCGGTGAACGCACCCGCGAACACACCCGTGAAGACACCGGCGGACACTCCCGCGAACACAACCGCGAACACTCCGGTGAACTCATGGTGGCCGACACCAGGGGAGCTTCCGCCGTGCACGCGATGCACGGCGGCGCCGACGTCGCCCGCTGGAAGTGCCTGGCCCGGCGCATGGGCCTGGCCGGAACCTGGGAGGCCGTCGAATGGGCGTCCCTGCCGCCCGGCGCGGTATGCGGGGAGCACCGGCACACCCGCACCGAGGAGTTGTACTTCGTCATCTCGGGCGAGGGCGAAATCCTGCTGAACGACGTCCCGCACCGGATCAGGCCCGGGCACCTGGTCGTCAACGGCCTGGGCACCAGGCACCAGTTCCGCAACCTCGGTGACCAGGACCTCAACTGGCTGGTCATCGAAGTCTTCGGGCCCGACACCGCACAGGCGCTGGTAGGCGCGACAACCGCATCAGGAGAGACCTCATGACCTCAGCCACAGCCACAGCCACAGCCACAGCCACAGCCCAAGCCTCAGTGACCGAGACCGAGACCGCGACCGCTACGGGAGCGGGGTCGGGGTCGGGGATCGAGACAGCAAGGATCATCGACCTCTCGGCCGTCGGAGAGGTCGACCTGACGACCCTGCTCACCGGGCCGTTGCGTCAGGCCCGGCTCGTCACCCTCGACCACGCACAGGCCGAGACCCTCTCGGCGGCCGAACTGGAACACACGGTCTTCGTCCTGGAGGGCACCGGCACCGCTCAATCGGGCAGCACCGTCGTGCAGTTGGCGGCCGGCACCGCCGTCACCGTCCCGCAGGGCGGCGCCCTGACCATCAGCGCCGGCCCCGGACAGGAACCGCTGCGCTACTTCCACGCCAGCCTGATGGTGCCCGCGGCCGACCGGGAAGCGGGCTCGCAGTGATCGTCACCACCGTCGAGCGGACCACCCGCACCGTGCGGGACAACCTCCCGCACACCGAGAGCCGCTCCCTGGCCCGCCGCGGCTTCTTCTTCTCCGAGACCGAGGCGGTCGACCATCTCCGGCTGGCGCCCGGCGCCGAGATCGGCGTGCGGGGGCGCCGGGGCACCGAGGAGATCTGGTTCGTCGCCGCGGGCAACGGATTTCTCGAGCAGCCGGACGGGGGCAGCAGCAGCCCCCTGGCCCCGGGCAGTCTCGCCGCCTGCGCGCTGAACAGCGGGGTACGGCTGCGGGCCGGCGCGAGCGGCATGGAGCTCGTCCTGGTCGCCGTGGCACCACGCCATCTGACCGCCGGCATGCCCGCCCGGCTTCCCGTCGCCTCATGACCACCCGGCCGCCGGGCATCCCCGGTGCCACGAACGTCGACCATGTCGCGTACACGGTTCCCGACCTCGACCAGGCCGTGGCCTTCTTCACCGACGTCCTGGGCGCCGAACTGATCTACCGCGAGGGCCCCGTCCAGGATCCGGACGGCGACACGATGTCCCACCACCTCGGGGTCCATCCCCGGGCGAGCGCGCGGATCGCCATGCTCCGCCTCGGGCCGGTGACCAACCTCGAACTCTTCGCGTACGAATCCCCGGACCAGCGGCAGGAGCTGCCGGCCAACAGCGACTGGGGCGGACACCACCTCGCCATCCACGTCACCGACATCGACGAGGCGGCACGGTATCTGCGCGACCAGCCGGGAGTGCAGCTCCTGGGCAGCCCCCGTGCCATCCCGGAAGGTCCCATCGCGGGCAACCGCTGGCTCTACTTCCGAACCCCCTGGGGCATGCAGATGGAACTCGTGCAGGCCGCCGAGAACCTGCCGTACGAGCGCGGCACCCGGGCCCGCCGTTACGGCCCCTCACCTGTGCCCTGGTACCCCGGCGGAGACACGGTGCAGGACGCCGACCGCCGGAACAGCCCCGCCATCCCGGCCGACGCCCTGACAGGGAGCCGACATGCGTGACCAGATCGACATGACACCCACCCTCCTCGACTACGTCCGCGACGTCTCGCTGCGCGAGGAACCCGTGCTGCGAAAGCTGCGCGAGGAGACCGCCGCGCTGCCCGACCGGATCATGCAGATCCTCCCGGAGGAGGCCCAGCTCCTCGCGCTCCTGATCCGCCTCACCGGCGCGCGCGAGGTCCTGGAGATCGGCACCTTCACCGGCTACAGCTCACTGTGCATGGCCCGCGCCCTGCCCGCCGGCGGAAGGCTCGTCACCTGCGACCTGAGCGAGGAATGGACGGCCATCGCCCGCCGCGCATGGCAGGAGGCCGAGCTCCTCGAACGCATCGAACTGCGCCTCGGCGACGCCCTGGAGACCCTGGACGCCCTCTTCCTCGAGCGCGGTCCCGCCTGCTTCGACATGGTCTTCATCGACGCGGACAAAGCTCACTACCCGCAGTACTACGAACAGTCCCTCGCCCTCACCCGGCCCGGCGGCCTGATCGTCCTCGACAACACCCTGTGGTCCGGCCGGGTGACCGACCCCACCCAGCAGGACCCCGACACCCTCGGCGTCCGCTCCGTCAACGACACCCTCCTCGCCGACGAACGCATCGACCTCTCCATGCTGCCGATGGCAGACGGCATCACCATCGCCCGTAAGCGCTGACTCACGTCGGTCACGTGGGAAAGGTGCGGCGCGACACCATCAGGTCCGCCCGCACGGCAGGTGCGTATGGGCACTCACAGGGCCCCGGAAGCCAGGTACGGCTCCCGGGGCCCGTCCACGCGTTCCCCAGGAGACCGGCTGCCCCGGGTCCGCACGACCCCAGGCCACCGGCGACGCCCGTCAGCGTCTGCGTGGGGAGGTGGCGGTGGTTGCTACGAGGGCCTCGGTGACGAGGCGGACGCCGCGGGCGAGGCGGCTCAGTTGTTCCAGCTCGACGGCGTAGAGGCGGATCGTGTTCTCGATGACGGCCTCGACCATGCCCATGGTGGGCAGCTCGGCCCGGCTGGTGGTCATCGCCACCTGGACCGCGCGCATCTCGTACTGGAGCTGGAGCTGTGCGTGGCGGGCGAGCAGGGCCGGGTGGCGGGTGAGGGTGGAGTATCCGGCGTAGCGGGCCGGCAGCAGGTCACGCAGCCAGCGGGTGGCGGTGCGTTCCCAGTCGGGGTTCCCGGGTGATTTGACCTGGCAGGGCCAGTCCGGGCTGAGCGTGGTGAGGGTCGTCTGGGACATTCTCGTCGCTTCCGAAGAGTGCCGAACTCTGATCAAGAGGTTGTTGGCTGCCTCGGCCCAGGGGTTGACCGAGGCTGCCGTGGGCGCTCCGCGGGTGCGAGCGCCCGGTGTGAACACCCCGGGCGCGCCACGAGGAGGGAGCGTCGGCCCGGGTGTTCCGTCGGGAGGGCGGGTCACGCTCTCCAATGGCGTCCGGTGGGCCCAGGCGCCGCTTGCAGTAAACATATATACCGTCGAGTACGCAAGGGTATGAAAAAATTCATACATTCCGGGCAAGGCGGCGCCGCACGGACGGTGAAAACGGTTTCTAGAGGGTTCTCCAGCGGTTTCCAGCGGGTTCTCAGAGGAAGAAACCGTGCTGATCGGCGACCTGCTCGTACCCCTCGAGCCGCGCCTGCGTCCGTCCAGGATCGGCGTCGGCCATGGCCTGCAGCAGGGCCGCGGAGAGCATGCCCGGGGCCGCGTAGGAGTCGAAGACCAGCCGCGAGCCGGTGCCGGCGGTCAGCACCACGTCCGCCTCGTCCACCAGCGGGCCCAGGGTGAGATCCGTGATCAGCGCGATGCGCAGCCCGGCGCTGCGGGCGGCCCGCAGCGCGGCCAGGGTCTCCTTGGCGTGCCGGGGCATGGCGAACGCCAGCACCCACGCCCCGCCCGCCGCCCGGGACTGCAGCAGCGCGTCGAAGGCGACGCTGCCGCCGCGGGTCACCACCCGCACATCGGGGTGGATGCGGCGGGCGGCATAGGCGAAGTACTCCACGAGCGGCGCCGAGATCCGCAGGCCGAGAACCGTCAGCGGCACGGAATGGGCCAGCTCACGGCCGATGTCCAGCACCTGGTCGGTGTCGGCGAGCAGCCGCCGCACGTTCTCCAGGTTCTCGATCTCGGTGTCGACCGCCGCCTGCAGCTCGTTGCGGCGGACCTGCTCCCGGCTCTCCGGCGACCCGGCGACCGCGCTCAGGGCGATCGGCTGCAGCACGTCCCGCAGGGCGGGGTAGCCGCTGAAGCCGAGGGAGGTGGCGAAACGGGTCACGGAGGGCTGGCTGACGCCCACCCGCTCGGCGAGCTCGGTGATCGAGAGGAAGGCGGCCTCGGTGAGGTGATCGATCAGGTACTGGGCGATACGGCGCTGTCCGGGGGACAGGCGATGGCCGTTGAACAGCGCGTGGACGCGGTCCGCGGGGGCACGCTCCTGCTCCTGGGGCTGCCCACCCGGGGTGATCGCAGCCGCCTGTGCCCGTGCCTGCTGCCCCGATGGCACCGGTGCGCCTCCTTATCCATGCCGCTCCTGCTCAACATAGCTCACGCCCTGTGGTCGGCCGGGAAATCTCCCCAGGGCGGTGTTCCACTGCTGGGCGATGGCGTCCGCACGGGCGAAGTGCTCGGTGGCCTCGGCGTCGCGGCCGAGGAGCCGTGCGAGCTCGCCGAGCGTGTACGCGACCGGCCGGATCGCCACGGTGGAGCCCGAGCTGGGCGGCGGTGCGTGGCGGTAGGGCAGCAGCGCCGCGTACAGCTCCTCGGCACCCTCCTTCTCGCCGAGCGCGACCATGGTCATCGCACGGAAGGTCGCGAAGACCTTGAAGAAGTAGTCCGGCCGGATCGGCGGCGCCTGCGCCAGCACCCGCCGGGCCTCGGCCGGCTGCCCGGCAGCGGCCAGGGCCGCGGAGAGCAGATCGCAGGCGATCGGGCCGTAGGCGTCGAAGGCCCGCCGGGCCGGCGGTACGAACTCGCCGAGCCGTCCCTGGCCCGACCTGATCGTCGCGGTGGCGATCAGCAGATAGCCGGCGGCGTGCGGTGAGCCCTGGCGGCCCATCCGGGCGGCCGCCTCGGCGTAGAGCCGCTCGGCGTCCGCGACCCTGCCCTCGATGTGCGCGAACGTCGCCAGCATGCTCTCGCCGACCGCGACGGGTCCGGGCATCCGGTAGGCGCGGGCAAGTTCCAGGCACTCGGCGGTGAGCCGGTGGACGCCGGCGACGTCGCCCTCGACCGCCAGCGCCGTCGACCGGATGAACAGCCCGTACCAGCGGTAGATCGGCAGGTCGTGCGCGCTGCCGAGCCGTTCGATCCGCTCCCCCAGCTCCGCCCGTTCCCGCCACTCCAGCTCGGTGTCGAGCTCACGGGCCAGGGTCGCGAGCGCCAGCGCCCGCAGCATGGGATCCCCCAGGCCGTCCGCGATCACGACGGCCTCCTCGGCGGCGGCCCGTGCCCGCGGGTCCTGACCGTCGGAGAGCTCGGCGGAGTACGCGTCCAGCAGCCGGCAACGCACCGCGGGTTCGAGATCCGGCAGCTCCAGCAGGCGGCCGAGCCCGGCGACGACGGGCTCGTCGACCATGCCGTACGGCCGGGTCTGCCAGGGCGTCGGCTCGGTCCACGCGGTGAACGCGCGGATCAGCAGATCGTCCCGTGCCGCGGCCGTGGCGAGATCGATCGCCGTCTGACGTGTCGTACGCGCCTCCATGACGGCCCCGGCCCGTACCTGGGCCCGCAGCAGCCTGCCGAGCAGCTCGATCCGCTCGTCGTCCCGGTCTCCGGTATCCCCTGCGGGACCTCCGCCCGTGGGAATCCCGGCACCGGCCGCAGTGAGGCGCAGGCGGTCGAAGCACTCCAGCGCCTGCCCGAGCAGAGCGGCGGCCACGTCGTGGGCATAGCGGCCCTCGGCGAGCGCGGCCGCGCGCACGCAGTAGTCGACGGCTTTGGCCGCCGTGGCCGAGGACGCCGCTCCCGCGTAGTGATGGGCCAGCGCGGAGACGTCGTCCGGGGCGAGCCGCTCCAGGGCCGCCGCGATGCGGCCGTGCATGCGGGTGGCGCGCAGCCGGCTCAGGTCGGCCAGCAGCGTGTCCCTGACCAGCGCGTGCACGAACCGGACGCGGCCCGGCGCGGGTTCGGTGAGCAGTCCCGCGACGAGGCCGGTCTCCAGCGCGCCGAGCACGCCGTCCTCGCCGGTGTCCGCGGCACCGACCAGTACCTCGACGTCCGCCTCGCGCCCCGCGACCGCGGCCAGCCGCAGCAGGGCCACGGCCGCGTCGGGAAGCCGTCCCAGCCTGCGGCGCAGCACGTCGCGCACCCCTTGCGGCACATCGGACAGGGCCACCAGCGCGCCCTCGCTCCCCAGCAACCGCGCGCTCTCGCGGACGTAGAAGGGGTTGCCGCCGGTGCGCTCGGCGAGCGCGGCCACCGTCCGGGCGTCCACCGGTGCCTCGCCCGCCGCACCGGTCACCGCCCCGATCACCTCCGCGACGGCCGACTCGGACAGTCCCCGCAGCGGCACGCGCAGCGGTGACCGCCGCGCCAGACCGGCGAGTCCATCGGTGAGCGGGCCCCCGATCTCGTCCGGCCGGTACGCGGCCACGAACAGGACGGGGGTGCCCTGCGGCAGATCGACCAGGCCCACCAGCATCGCGAGCGTCTCGGCGTCGGCCCAGTGCAGGTCGTCCAGCAGGACGGCCACCGGCCGGTCCTTCGCCGCCGCGGCCAGCCACTGCCGGACCGCCCGGTGCAGCCGGAACCGGCCCGCGGCCGCGTCCTCCTGAGGGACGGAGCCGGTGGCGGAGCCGGCGGAGTCCGCGGTCCCGTCGGACAGCAGCGGGGCCAGCACGGCGGCCGACCCGGCCGGCGGCGGGACCTCCGCGGCGACCGACCGCAGTGCCTCGACCCAGGCCCAGGCGGGCGGCGCGCCCTCGGCGTCCGTGGTGCGGCCGAACACGACGAGCCAGCCGGCACGGCGCAGCCGGTGCCCGAACCGTTCCAGCAGCGCCGACTTGCCCAGCCCCGCCTCTCCGGTCACCAGCGCGACGCCCGGACCGGCGGTGCGCGCCCGGTCCGCGGCGCCCGCGAGGAGCTCCAGTTCGGACTCGCGGCCGACGAACAGGTCTGCCTCAGGGGTTTGTTGCACGGGGGCGGTCGAAGGTACCGGACTCGCCGGACTCGTCAGCGGATCCGCCGGCGGGTCGATCGGCGGTTCCGGCGGGGCGTCCGTCAGCGGTTCCGGCGGCGCGTCCGTCGCGGCGCGGAGGACCTCCGCGCGCTGGGCGAGGACCGCCTCTTCGAGTGCGGTCAGGCCGGGGCCGGGGTCCAGGCCGACCTCGGCGGCGAGGACCGCGCGGGCCCGCCGGAGGGTGGCCAGCGCGTCGGCCTGCCGGCCCACCGCCCACAGCGCCAGGGCGTGCAGGCGCCAGCCCTCCTCACGCAACGGCTCGTCACGGGTGAGCAGTTCGGCCTCCGGAACGGTCCCGGAGACGTCGGCGGAGCGCAGCCCCACCGCGACGCGCAGTTCCCGGGCGACCCTCCGGAGCTCCTCAAGACGCGCCGTCTCGGCGCGGGCCCACGGTTCGTCGGCCGTCTCCGCGTACGCCGGGCCCTGCCAGAGCGACAGCGCCTCGTCCAGCAGCCGGCCCGCGGCCCGCGGCCGGGTGGTGAGGAGTTCGCGGGCGTCGTGCAGCAGCCGCTCGAAGCGCCAGGCGTCGACCGCGTGCTCGGGCAGCCGCAGCGCATAGCCGGGCGGCGCGCTGACCAGCAGCTTCGCCGGGGTACGCGGAGCCCGGCCGGGCTCCAGGAGCCGGCGCAGGTTCGACACGTACGCCTGCAGCGAGGTCACCGCCTGAGCGGGCGCCGCGTCCTGCCAGAGGTCCTCGACCATCCGGTCGACGGGGACCACCTGGCCGCGCGCCGCCACCAGCAGAGCGAGGACCGACCGCTGCCTGCGCCCGCCGAGCGGAACGGGCTCCCCGTCCCGTGTGGCCCCGAAGGAACCGAGCACGCGTATGACACCATGTCGCCGCACATCGTAAGCGGCCAAGGATCTTGGCGGGCCCGAATTCCCCAGCCCCGGGCCACAGTTCCCGGGCAACAGTTCCCAGCCCGCCTTCCCGGCCCACGTTCCCCGCCCGCCTTCCCGGCCCGCATTCCAAGCCCTGGTTCCAAGTCCTGATTCCAAGTCCGTTCCAAGTCCCTTCCAGGAGCCGCCGACGAGGCTTCCCACATGAAGACGAAGAACGCAGCACCCCAGGCCGACGCCCGCCCCGACACCCACGAGATGGTGGTCATCCACCTCGGACTCCGCCGGGAGTCCCGGCTCCTCACGGAGCTGATCGCAGCCGTCGCCCCGGGCGACACCGCACGCGCCGGCGTGCTCGCCGCGCACTTCCGCGACTACCTGCTGGGGCTGACCAACCACCACCACGGCGAGGACGACCATCTCTGGCCACCGCTCCTGGCCCGGGTCGACATCGAGGCCGATCTGGTGCTGCGGATGGAAGCCCAGCACGAAGGGATCGCGGCGACGCTGGCCCGGGCCGAAGCGGCGCTGCCCGGCTGGGAGGCCACGGCCGGCGAGGCGGAACGCGATCTGCTGGTGGCCGCTCTCACCGAGCACCGCGCCGTCCTCGTCGAGCACCTGGACGACGAGGAGCAGAATCTGCTCCCGCTCGCCGAACGGCACCTGTCCGTGAAGGAGTGGAACGCGCTCGGCGATCACTTCATGGCGACGACGCCCAAGCCCAAGCTGCTGTTCTACCTCGGCATGGTCCTCGAAGAGGCCGACGGGACCGAGCGCGCGAAGATCCTCGGCGAGCTGCCGCTCCCGGCCCGGCTGCTCTGGTACGTCGTCGGCAGCCCCGCGTACAACCGCAAGGTCCGCCGCATCCGCAACGGGGCCCGCTGACCGACCCGCGCCGGCCGACCCGCACACCTCACCGACCGCCGAGCCTCACCCCTTCACGCACAAGGAGACCTGTCATGACCCGGAAGCACGTCACCACCGCCCTCGCCGTCATCGGCGGCGCGTTCATCATCTACGTCGGCCTCAGCTATCTGCTCGCCCCCCGGACGACCGCGTCCGGATTCGGTCTCCCGACCTGGCCGCAGCAGGACGGCACGGCCTTCCTCGCCGTCAAGGGCGTCCGCGACATCGCGACCGGCCTGGTCATCTTCGCGCTCCTTCTGACCGGGCACCGCACGGCACTGGGCTGGGCGATGCTGGCGATCACCTTCGTCCCGGCCGGGGACATGGTGGTCGTGCTGAGCAACGACGGTTCCGCCGGCACCGCGTACGGGGTCCACGGCCTCACCGCCGCGGCGGTCGCGGTGACCGCCGGGCTGCTCCTTCGCGAGCGCCCCGTCCCGTCGAGCGCCCCCACGACCGCGGGGCCGGCCGCCCGGGAGGCTTCCCGGACGGCCGACCCCGCTCTGAAGCGGTGAATTCCCTTCATCACAAGCTCAGTTGGATGTCACCAAGCGGACGGGGCCGGCGGTGCGACGACCGCCGGACGGTCGTCGCAGGTGATGGTGTTCGGCAGTTCCCAGGGCGCGAGCCAGGGGCCGGTCGTACCGCCGCCGTCGTTGCCGCCGAGATCGGTCAGGGCGAACTCCGATCCGGCGGGAGTGAAGTGGAACGAGCCGCAGTTGTTGACCCCGACCGCACCGACGTTGCGGGCGTCCACGTTCTCGAAGGACGAGGATCCCGCCGCGCGGCCGCTGACCACCGAGGTTCCCGTGCCGTCGACCCTGATGTCCTTGAAGTGGACGTTCGTGATCGAGTACAGGTCCTTCACCGGCCAGTCGGAGACCAGCATGATCGCGTTGTAGGTGTTGTCGAGGAAGTGGTCACCGGTCACCCGGATGTCCGCATCGATGTTCTTCTCCAGCGCGAAGAACCAGATCGCCCCGAGCCCGATGTTCCAGTTCAGCTCGTACGTGCCGGCGCGGACCGTGGTGTTGTCGGTGATCCACAGATGTCCGGTGAACGCCTCGGAGCCGAAGCGGGAGCCGACCTGGATGGCGCTGCCCTCCCGGATCGGGTCCGCGATCAGGTTGTTCGAGACCGTGTTGTCGGTGCCGCCGTAGATCGCGATGCCGTTGGCGAGCACCGGCGTCTGCACGGTGTTGTGGTCGAAGGTGTTGCCCGCGTTCCCGGTCTTCTCGGACCACATGGCGAGGCCGTCGTCACCCGAGTTGCGGACGAAGTTGTTCGACACGAGCGAGTGCGTGACACCCGTGTGGAAGTTGAGGCCGTCGGCGATCTGGTCGGCGATGACGTTGTCGGTGATCCGCAGATTCGTCATCGGCCCGTCGAACCACATGCCGACCTTGGTGTGGTGGAGGTAGAGGCCGTCGATCGTCGAGTTGTTCAGCGCCCCGCCGATCCCGTTCACCTGGTCGGTGTCGACCCGGTCGCGCACATCGCCCTCGACGGCGAAGCCGGACAGGTGGACGTTGCTGCTGCCGCCGGCCGCCGCGTCCTTGCCGTAGAAACCGACCCCGGTGTGCACCGAGCCTCCCCCAACCTCCGGCCGGGGGTGCCCCGATAGTGGCGTACTGAGGGAGACCTCGTGCCCCTTGATGATCGTGTACCAGCTGCCGGCGCCCTCGATCGTCACGTTGTCGACGACGATGTGGCGGTTCACCTGGTAGGTGCCCGGTGGAATGTAGACCTTGAGGTGCGTCCGCTGCGCGAAGGCGATCGCCCGGTCGATCGCGTCGGCCGAGTCGCGCCGGCCCGACGGGTCGGCGCCGAACGCCAGCACGTTCGCCGCGACGACGGCGAGGTGCGGCGCGCCCACGAGCTGGGAGTCGAGCAGGTCGATGGTGGTGGCCGAGGCCCTGCTCCCGGCGGGAACGGTGAGCCGCACCTTGTCGCCCGCGCGGTACTTCCTGCCGAGCGACAGCCGCTGCTCGTCGTAGAAGTGGTTCGGGCGGAACGGCGTCGCGAACTCCGGGGCGGGCGTCGTGGCGGCGGGCACACAGCCGCACTCGGTGACCCAGTAATCGGGGTGCAGCAGCCCGGCGTTCGGGTCGTTCGAGAACGGATACTGGTTGTACAGCCAGGAGTACTGCGACGTCAGGGTCGCGGTGGTCCGGTTCCTGCCGTTCACGGTGACGTCGAGCGGTGCGGTGATCCCGCCGCCGCCCGGCGCGTCCGGAATGCTGTAGCGCACGGTGATCGCGTCGGCCGCGGCCGGCAGCGTGAACTCGACGTACTGGCCCGGCGTCAGGGAGACCGCCCGGCGCCCGGACGCCTCCGCCGGCAGCGTGTACGCGGTGCGGCCCGGGCCGATGACCGTGCCGTTCGTCGCGGCGTTCTCCGCCTCCTGCTCGGCGAATCCCACGCTCGCGCCCCGGCCCGCGACGAGCGCCGGAGCAAGGGCGGCGCGCGTCACCACCGGGCCGGCACCGCCGCCCGCGGCAGATCCCGCCGAGGCCGTCCCACCGGCCAGAACGCTGAGCCCGACGGCCGCCGCGGTCAGCGACGCGACCGCCACCGCGGCTCTTCGCCGCGGTACGTCCGACCACTTCGCCACAGCACCGGTGATGCTCCGTGACATCGCATGCTCGTTTCTCTCGGGAGGACGAACGCCTGGGACCCGCACGGCGAAGCGGCCGCCATGAGGGTGAGGTGACAGTAGGACCCCACTCCCGGTTCCACAAGGTTCCTACCGAAGAATTCCGTCGACTTACCTTCAAAATACGGCGGTCCGTCGAAGTCTTGCGTCAACTTCCTTGATTCATTGCGGCGGTGCCGTCCGGACGGTGGCCCGTCGCGACGTGCAGGCCGTAGCGGTTCCACAGGAAGCGCTGGACGAAGAGGGTGACCGTGCCGGCCAGCAGCATGCCGGCGAGGTTCACGCCGAGCTGCTGGAACGAGGCGGCGACCTCGTGCCAGTGCGCGAGCGCGACCGCCACGGCGATGTTGCCCGCCGCCGGGACCGTGGTGACCGAGATGAAGACGCCCACCAGGGCCGCGGACTTGCCCGCGGTCATCGACAGGATTCCCGCGACGCCGGCCAGCAGCGCCACGATGAACGACCACTTGTCCGGGTGGATGATGAAGTCGGTCGTCGGTCTGTTGTCCAGCATGTCCGGAGTGATCCAGCCCAGCAGCCGGCTGGTGACCGCGCAGGCCGTCGTGATCGCGATCGCGACGGCGAAACCGATGACGAGGGTGCGCACGGCCGCGCCGATCAGCCGCAGATCGCCCCGCAGCACGCCGAAGCAGGCCGCCGCCACCGGCCCGAACTCGGGGCCCAGCACCATCGCGCCGACGATCAGGATCGGCTGGTCCAGCAGCGCGCCGATCGCCGCGATCTGTGTCGCGAGCGCCAGAAAGGCCAGGAACGCCCAGGTGAGGCGGGTCTCGGCGGCGGTGCGCGCGGCCAGTTCCTCCCAGACGACGGCGTCGTCGGGTTCCCCCGGTGCGAGCTCCTCGGCCTTCTCCGCGGCGGTGGAGATCGACAGATACAGCTCCTCGACGGTGATCCCACCGCTGTCCTTCAACCCCAGCGCGCGCAACTGCGCGAGCACGCCGTTGGCCGCCTCCCGGGCCACGTCGAACTCGACGACGTCGCCCGGCGGCGCGTACGCCGCGCCGGACAGTCGCACCACGTTGACCACCGCGGGGCAGTCGGTGGCGGTCCTCAGCACCTCGTCGGTGCGTTCCACGGGACTGATCACTCGCACATGCAGCACAGCGTCATTGTGCCCGGGTTCGCCCTCCCCCGGGCTCGTCGTCCCCAGGCTCGTCGTCTCCAGGCCGGCGCCGCCGTCACGCGGAGGCGTAGCGCTCCGCGAGGGTCCGGGCCGTCTCGGCCAGCCGGGAGCGCAGTTCCGGGGGGCTGAGGACGTCGACGTCCGTGCCGAGGGCGAGGAAGGTGCCGTGGGCGTGGTCGAGGGACTCGATCGGAAGCGTCGCGCGGGTCCAGCCGTCCGGTTCCGGGGTTCCGGTGGCGGCCAGGGCGCGGGCGGCGGCTCCGGTGAGCCGGGACGCGGCGCCCGGCGCGAGCCGGACCAGCGCCTCGCCCTGGTGGAGACGGGCGTGGAAGTCCGCCTGGTAGCGCTGCCAGTAGCCCGCCAGATCGAAGTCCCCGGGTGGCTGGAACTCCTCGTCGAGCACGGTGAGTTCGAGGATCTGGTCGACGCGGTAGGTGTACGGTCCCGGCCCGGCGACGATGTACCAGCGGCCCGCCTTGAGCACCAGCCCGTACGGCTCCAGGCGCCGGTCGACATCGGTCGGCGCCTTCCAGCGGCGGTAGCGGACGTCGAGCACCCGGCTGTGCCACACCGCGTCCGCGACCTGCGGCAGATGCGGGACGTCAGCGTCGTCCGCGTACCAGCCGGGCGCGTCGAGATGGAATCTCGCCTGCATGCGTTCGGCCTGGGCGCGCAGCTCGGGCGGGAGCGCCGCGCGCAGTTTGAGCTGGGCGCCGGCGAGCGCGGCGCCGAGTCCCAGCTCGGCGGCGGGGCCGGGGATCCCGGAGAGGAAGAGCGCCTCCGCCTCGCCCGCGCTCAGTCCGGTCAGCCGGGTGCGGTAGCCGGCGAGGAGCTGGTAGCCGCCGGAGTGCCCGGCGTCGCCGTAGAGCGGGACGCCCGCCGCGTGCAGTGCGTCGACGTCCCGGTAGACGGTCCGTACCGACACCTCCAGCTCCTGCGCGAGCTGGGCGGCGGTCATCCGGCCCCGGGTCTGGAGCAGCAGCAGAACGGAGAGCAGACGGCTGGACTTCACTGACACAAGATGTCAGTGAAGTGGCTCTACGGTCCAGCCATGGCTTTCACGGAGAAACTGCTGCGGGTGCTGCCACCGGTCGAGGTGGGGGGCCGCTCCATCAAGCGCTACCACGTCACCGCCGACCCGGCGGGGATCGAGCCCGAGGTCGAGAAGGCCGCGTACGCGATCCTCCCCGAGCTGCTGCCCGAGCCGGACGGTACGCCGCAGGCCACCTTCATCGTCCTCCACAGGGGAGGGGACGACGGAGCGTACCTGAACGCGTACAGCTGGGCCTGGGACAACGCCCTGCACTTCGCCGGGGCGGCGGGCGGTCAGCCGGTGCTGGGCTGTCCCGACAACGACCCGACGCACTTCGTCCGGCTGGAGCCGACGCTGATCGGCTGCGTCTGGGAGCTGCCGCCGCTCCTCCATGAACGGGACGCCTGGGTACGGCACATGCTCGCGCCCGACCGCCCCGACCTTGCCGCCTATCTCGCCGACTCACTCCCCGAGGGCACTACAGGAGACCGCTCATGAACGACTTCGACTTCCTCACCGGCAGCTGGGACGTCGCCAACCGGTGGCGCACCGACTTCCTCGACGAGACCAGCGAGTGGGAGGAGTTCCCGGCCGTCAGCCACGCCTCGGGGCACTTCGAGGGGGGCGCGAACTTCGACGAGATCGTCTTCCCGACCAAGGAGTTCGCCGGGCTGACCGTGCGGCTGTACGACACCGAGCGCAAGGAGTGGTCGCTGTACTGGGCCAGCAACCGCACCGGGACGCTGTTCCCTCCGGTGACCGGAACCTTCACCGACGGCGTCGGGGAGTTCTACGGGGACGACATGCACGCGGGGCAGCAGGTCAGGGCCCGCTTCATCTGGTCGGGGATCACGGAGGACTCCGCGCGCTGGGAGCAGGCGTTCTCGGTGGACGGGGAGAAGACCTGGGTGACCAACTGGATCATGGAATTCACCCGCCGCTGACCCCTCTGACCCCTCACCGCTGAGCTCTCACCACAGCCCGCCGCCGGCCACGCGCGGGAAGGGGACCGGGTCGCCGGAGGAGATGGGCCGGCGACCCGGAGTGGTGCGTGGCGGGCGTCAGCCGTTGTGGGCGCCGTTGCCGGAGAGCACCGGGATCTGGTTCAGGATGTGCGACGCGGCCTCGTCGCCCTTGCCCTGGGTGGAGTTCTCGGCGCACTGCTGGTTCTGCGGCGACGCCAGGACGTTGATGTCCTGCGCCGTGACCGGAACCAGGATGCCGACGAGCGAGCCGACGTTGGCCTTGACCGGGACGCCCGCGCAGAGCTTGTTGACCGAACCCTGCACGAGGCCGATCTGCGGGCTCTGCATGCCGTCGGTGTGGGTGTTGCCGTAGGACTGTTCCGACCCGTTGCCGTTCACGGTGTTGAGACCCGACTCATCACCGATGGCCATCGCCTGCGGGGCCGTGGCGGCACCGACGGCGACGACAGAGGCCGCCAGGGCGGCGCCGGCCAGGAACTTCTTGATCATGATCAGTCCTTTGTCTGCGGGGGGATGCCCTGAGTCGGGGCGAAGAGATCAACCGTTCAGAACGGGTTTGGTTCCGGAGCTTCATTCCATTGGCGGAAATCGCCCCGCACAGTGAAGTCAGCCGCCGAGGGGCAGGCCGCCGAGCAGCGACGTGGCCTTCGCGGCGCCGGCCAGCGTCGGCGTCAGGTTCTTGGCGGCGTCGGTCGTCTGGCCCAGGAGCGAGTTCGTGGAGGTGTCCGACCGCAGCTTGTCGGTGGTCTTGGAGACCGCGCCCACCACGGGTCCGAGGCTGGCGTCGCCCGCCTGCTGCACCGGCTGCGCCGCGAAGGCCTGGTCGAGGCCGCCGTTGATGCTGGTCGGCATCGGGGCCCCGTCGGCGGCGAACGCCGGCGCGGCGGCACCCACGGCCATCACGGAACCGGCGACGACCACAGCAACCTTGGAGAACTTCACTGTCAACCCTTTCAGTGGCGGCGCCCGGGACGGCCACCGAGGTGGCGGCCGGGTGAGCGGCTGGTGGCTCACGACGCCGTAGTCCCCCTGGCTAACGACCCCGCCGCGCAACGGAAACCATGAGGAAAGATCCTTCTTGGCAATCACTCGAAAGTGAAGAACTCATGCAATTCTAGTATCAATTGAGTTCTCTGGATTCCGGCCCGGAGTACCGGAAAGAGGCGAACGCATTTGAAACAAGCGAAATGACATATTCTCGTTCGCGTGAAGTCGCGGTGCGGCCAGGGGGACCGTGGCGTCCGGCCCGTACTATCGAAGACGCACGAGGAGTCCGCAGATTCCTGCGCACGGCCTGCCCGAGGTGGGCCCCCAGCCGCCGGCGAATTCGCCGATTCGGGCACCTCGCGAATCTCCTGTCGCGAGACACCGGGGCAGGCCGTTTCCCCATCGCGTCAACGGATCAATTCGATCAGACCCTCGCGGCGCGCGTTCGGCGGTAGAGCATTGCTCCACTCAGCAGCAGCCCGGCACTGACCGCTCCGGCCGTACCGAGGTCCCCGGAACCCGTCTCGGCGAGCTGCGCGCGCACCGGAACGACGGGCCGGGTCGCGGCCGCGTGCTTCGGCGGCGTGATCTGCTCGACCGGCGGCGGGGTGAGGTGCGTCGTCGGCGGGGTGTGCCGGACCGGCGGCGGCAGGGGGTGCGTCGGCGGCGGGGTCCACTCCTCCCCGCCGCAGTTGGCGCCCATGGCCGGGTTCAGCAGCGCCACGACGTCGATCGAGTCGCCGCACACGGTGAGCGGGGCCTGGACGGGAACCCGGACGCTGTTGCCCGAGCCCACACCGGGCGAGCCCGACGTGGTGTTCGCCTCGTCGTGCCGCATGCCGTGGTGGCCGCTCTGCTCCTTGCGGTGCCGGCCGCCGTGCTGGGCCTTCCCGTGCACGGGTGCCCCGGTGTGCTGCGCGGGTGTCCCGGTGTGCTGCGCGGGTACCGGCGCGTGCCGCTCGTGCGCCGGGGCGGACTCGTTGCCGCAGCCGTTGCCCATCGAAGGGTTCAACAGGGCCACGACGTCGACCGTGTTGCCGCACACGTTCACCGGCGCGTCCACCGGGACCTGGATGCTGTCGCCGGACAGCACGCCCGGCGAGTTCGACGTGGTCGCCTGGGCCTCCGTATCGGCGTGTGCGTAGCCGCCGGTCATGGCGAGCACTCCGCTCGCCGCGGCGACGGTGATCAGACTCCTGCTCAAGGCCTGTCGCATCGACTCTCTTCCCTGCCATGGGTGTTTCACGAAGCGCGCGGGAAGGTCTCCCGCACGCCGCAACCGAAGCGGCCCCGGAGCACAGGCGAGCGCTCCGGGGCCGCAACGGGTCGCCCTCACGGGCTGGGGACCAACGTCACTTGTTGGTGCAGGCGTTGCCGAACGCCGGGTTGAGCAGGGCGATGACGTTGACCGTGTTGCCGCACACGTTGACCGGGATGTGGATCGGGATCTGAAGGCTGTTGCCCGACAGCACACCCGGGGAGTGCGAGACCTCGGCCTGGGCGCCGGCGTCGGCGAATGCGGGGGCAGCGCCGCCCATGACCATCAGCGTTCCTGCGGCGATTGCGGCAACCTTCGAGTACTTCACGTTGAGCTCCCTTTCCGTAGGGGCGTCGATCACAGTCACGACCGTCGTGCTGCCCGGGGGAATTTCTTGCCGCCCGTGACGCCGCTACCATCCGGGGTAACGACTGCCGATGGCTGGAGAAACCCTTCATGTGCCGCTGCCGTGATCATCCACCCGAATGCCGTAACTTCGGCTTCCGTAATTCACGAATTGCCGTACTGAATACGGCTCCAGGTGCGAATTAAGGGGAACGCAAAACAGCCCTGGCCGCCGGTGGTGGTCACCGGCGGCCAGGGCCTTCAGGCAATGCGGATCAGTGGTTGCCCGCGCCGTTGCCGGAGAGGACCGGGATCTGGTCCAGGATGTGCGACAGCGGCTCGTCGCCCTTGATCTGCGAGGAGTTCTCGGTGCACTGCTGGTTCTGCGGCGACGACAGGACGTTGATGTCCTGGACCGTGATCGGAACCAGGCCGACGAGCGAACCGACGTTGGCCTTCGCCGGGAGGGCGATGCACGGCTTGTTCAGGGAACCCTGGACGAGCGCGAACGAGGGGCTCATGTAGCCGCTGGTGTAGGTGTTGCCGTACGACTGCTCGGAACCGTTGCCGTTGGTGGTGCTGGCGCCGTTGTCGTCGCCGATCGCCATCGCGGGCGCGGCCATCGCGGCGGTGGCGCCGACGACGGAGACAGCCACCGCAGCCGTGGCGAGGAACTTCTTGATCACGATGATTCCTTCTTGTGCGAGATTGCCCCGGTACCGGGTCGGACTGATCAACCGTCCATCGCAGGTTTAGTTATGGTCCTTCACCCGAACGGTGACAGCCCCGGCCCGGACGACGAGCCGTGCGGTCAGCGGTTCACGCAGGCGTTGCCGAATACCGGGTTGAGCAGGCCGATCACGCTGACCGAGTTGCCGCACAGGTTGACGGGCACGTGCACCGGGACCTGGATCTGGTTGCCGGAACCGACACCGGGCGACTCCACAGCGGCACCCTGGGCACCGGAGTCCGCGAAAGCGATACCGGACGCACCGGCGACAGCGGCACCGGCGAAAGCGGTCAGAACGGTTGCCTTGGCGAAGCGTGACAAGGGAACACCTTTTTCTACTGGAGGGCCGGAAAGCGGCGTTGGCCCGGATGGGCCAACGGCACTATCAACGCACCGGCACACCCGGGGGTATCTCCCCCGGAAGGTGAATTCCCGCGCATGTGTACGGACTGCGGAACGATTCGGCACGCGCTTTCGTGAACCCGTTCGACAAACGTCGGTACGTCAACACGTGACATTGATTGATCAGTTGGTCGTAAGAATGTGCTAGGAGCCGTGGTCAGCGCGTCCTGCGTGATTTTCAACCCGCGCTCTGTCACGGTGCATTCCTGTTCGGATGGTTGACTGTGGAGAGCAACCAGCATTCCGCCGGCATTTGCGAGCGGGCGAACAGGAGTTCGTCAAAGCTCCGATTTCGCGCCGGCGCGCCGAACAAGGATTACCTGCCCGGCCGACCCCTCGTTGATAGCGAGACAGCCCGCTGATGTGGCGGACAGGGCAGGCAGCACACATCCGATTCTTCATGTCGCGGAGAGAGAGAACGGCGCGCGATGCCGCAACACCAGCAGGACCCGGGCCGGCTGACGGTGCTCCACCTCGTTCAGCCGGTCGACGGCGGGGTCGCCCGCGTCGTCACCGACCTGGTGCGGGCCCAGGTACGTGACGGGGTCCGTGCGGTCGTGGCCTGCCCTCCCGGCGGTGTCCTGGCCGACGACGCGGCCGGGGCGGGCGCCGAGATCGTGCCCTGGGCGGCCGGCCGTTCCCCCGGCCCCGGGCTCCCCGCCGAGACCGCCCGCGCCCGCCGGGTGGTCCGCGAGGTGCGTCCCGACCTGCTGCACGCCCACAGCGCCAAGGCCGGACTGGCCGGACGGCTGGCGGTGCGCGGCCGGGTCCCGACGGTGTTCCAGCCGCACGCCTGGTCCTTCGAGGCGGTCGGCGGAGCGACCGCGTACGCCGCTCTGCGCTGGGAGCGGTGGGCCGCGCGCTGGGCCACCCGGGTGCTCTGTGTCAGCGAGAGCGAACGGCTGACGGGGGAACGCGCCGGGATCGACGCCCGCTGGGCGGTCGTTCCCAACGGCGTCGACCTCGACCGTTTCACCCCGGACGGCGGACCGCAGGACACGGCACTCGGGCTGCGCACCTCGCTGCCCGCCCTCACCGACCTGGGTCCCGCCGACCGCCTCGTGGTCTGCGTGGGCCGGCTGTGTCCGCAGAAGGGCCAGGACCTGCTCCTGCGGGCCTGGCCCGAGGTCACCGCCCGGCTGCCCGACGCCCGGCTGGTCCTGGTGGGCGAAGGGCCCGACCGCGCCCGGCTGCTCCGGGACGCCCCCGAGGGGGTGCTGTTCGCCGGGGCCACCCGCGACGCCGTCCCCTGGTACCGGGCCGCCGACGTGGTCGTCCAGCCGTCCCGCTGGGAGGGGATGGCGCTGGCCCCGCTGGAGGCGATGGCCTGCGGCCGCCCCGTGGTGATGACCGACGTCGACGGCGCGCGGGAGAGCCTGCCGCCCGGTCAGGACCGCTTCTGCCTGGTGCCGCCGGAGGATCCGGGCGCCCTCGCCCAGGCGCTGCTCGGCCTGCTGACCAACCCCGGCGTGTGCGCCACCGCGGCCCGCCGGGCCCTCAACCACGTGCGCACGACATACGACGTGCGGCGGACGACGGCATCGGTCGCGGACCTCTACCGCGACCTGCTCGATCCGTCGCGACCCGAGTGCAGGGAACGCATCACGCGATGACGACGGAGAGCGCAAGCGCGCCCCACCCGGCCCGGAACGTGCGGCAGACCACGGTCGCGCCCGCCACCCACGCCCCGATCTCGCCACCCCGGCAACCGTCCGACGCCGCCGTGCAGCGGCGCCCCCACGCACGGGTCGCCGTCCGCCACCGGGCGGTCGTCCCGCTCGTCGTCACCGACTGCCTGGCCGCCGCCGGCGTGCTGGCCGTCCGCCCGGGTTCCCCGGTGCTGCTGCTCGGCCCGCTCCTGGTGTGCCTGACGCTCCTGCACACCTACGCCGGGCTCTACCGCACCGGCCTCGACCCGGCGGCACTCGACGAGTTGCCCGCGCTGGTGGGCTGCTCGGCCCTCGCCTGGTGCGCCTCCGCCACCACCCTGGCCGCCGTCCGCCCGGCGCACTCCCCCGGCTGGCCGGTGCTGCTCACCACGATCGCCGCGACCAGCCTGCTGGCCTGCGCCGCCCGTGCCGTCATCTACCGGTTCCAGCGCTGGTCGGCGACGCGCCACCCGCGCTCGACGCTGCTCGTCGGGGCGGGTCCCGTCGTCCAGCAGGTGGCCGACGTGCTGTACGCGCACCCCGAGTACGGCATGCGGCCGGTCGGCGTGGTGCACCCGTACAACACCCCGGGCACGGACTCGCCACTTCCCGTGCTCGGCTCCGTCGGCGACATCCACCGGGCGATCATCCAGAACTCCGTGCGCTACGCCGTGTTCGCCGGCCCCCGGCGGGCAACCCGGCGGCCGCGAACCTGGTCCGGCTGCTCGCCGCCCGCGGCTGCTGTCTGTGGCAGGTCACGTCGGGGCCCGGCTCCAGGACCGCCGGGCGGCCGGCGGCCGGCCATCTGTGGGGCTTCGCCTGCGCCCGGCTCGACCCCTACCCGCGCCCCGGCGCCGGCCTGATCGCCAAGCGGGTGCTGGACGCCCTGCTCGCCTTCCTGGCGCTGCTGCCCGCCGCCCCGATCCTGGCGCTCAGCGCACTGGCCGTGCGGCTCTCCGACGGCCCCGGGGTGCTCTTCCGGCAGGAGCGCGTCGGCCTGGACGGGCGGCCGTTCGTCCTGCTGAAGTTCCGCACCCTGCGGCCGAGCGACGAGCGGGAGTCGGCCACCCGGTGGAACGTCTCCCACGACCGGCGGATGAGCGCCGTCGGCCACTTCCTGCGCCGTACCTCGCTGGACGAGCTGCCGCAGCTGTGGAACGTCCTGCGCGGCGACATGAGCCTGGTCGGCCCCCGGCCGGAACGGCCCTACTTCGTCCGCCAGTTCAGCCAGACGTACCCCGGCTACCAGGAGCGGCACCGGATGCCCGTCGGCATCACGGGCCTGGCGCAGATCCACGGGCTGCGCGGCGACACCTCCATCGAGGACCGGGCCCGCTTCGACAACCACTACATCGAGAGCTGGTCGCTGTGGCAGGACATCCGGATCCTGCTGCGCACCGCGACGGCGCTCTTCCGGTTCGGGGGGAGCTGAGCGTGGCCGTCCTCCCGGACACCGCCCCCCGCCCCGTTCGGCACGCGCCGGCCGCCCGCCCCCCGGCCCGCCGCGCCGTGGGCCGATGGGCCTGGCTGGGGCCGCTGCTGCCCGCGGTGGCGACCGTGCTGCTGCTCGCGGCCCCCGTCGGCGCGGGGGATGTGAGCGCCTCCGGGAAGATGACCCCCGCCGACGCAGCCTCGGGAGTACTGGTCGCGTTCTGCGCCGTCCGGGCGCTGCGGGCGCGGACGCGTCCGCTGACCGCGGGGGCCGCCCTCGTCCTGGGCGCCCCCGTCGTCGCGATCGCGGTGGCCACCCTCGCCGCCGCCGATCCGGCGGCCGGTGTCGCCGGATTCGTGCGGTACCTCCAGGTCTTCGTCCTCGTGCCGACCGCGCTGGTGCTGCTGCTGCGCACCCGCCGCGACTTCCTGGTGGTGGCCGGCTCCGTCGTGCTGCTCGCCCTGGTGCAGGGCGCGTTCGGGGTCTACCAGTACGCGACGGGCACCGGCGCCTCGTACGTCGGCGAGAACATCCGCGCCGTCGGCACGTTCGGGCCGTCGGACGTGATGGGCATGGCCACCGTGGTCGCCTACGGGCTGGTGATCTCCGTCGGCCTGGCCCTCGCGCCGGCCGCGCCCGGCTCCCCCCGCCGGCTGCGGCCGGTCGCGCTCGGCTGCGCCGCCGCGCTCGTGGTCCCGCTGGTGCTGTCCTTCAGCCGCGGCACCTGGATCGCCACCGTGCTGGCGTGCTCGGTGATGACCGTGCTGGCCGGCTGGCGCCAGGCGGTACGGATCCTGGCGGTGACGGCCGCGGCGGGGGTGGTGCTGGTCGGCGGCGCCGGGGTGGGCTCCCAGCTGATCAGCGACCGGGTCGCCAGCATCACGCAGGTGACCGACGCGCCCGACTCGTCGGTGACGGACCGGTACAGCCTGTGGGCCGCCGCCACCGACATGTGGCGCGAGCGGCCGGCCACCGGCGTCGGCCTCAAGGGCTTCCCCGCCCACCGCGACGGGCACGCCGCGCTCAACCTGTCGTCCGGCAGCGACACCGACGGCGCGGGGCAGGGGTTCGCGCGTGAACCCCTGCTGTCGCCGCACAACATGTACCTGCTCATCCTCAGCGAGCAGGGGCTGATCGGGATCACGCTGATCGTCGGCAGCTGGGCGGCGCTGCTGGCCGTCGGGCTGAGCCGGCTGGCCGGCGCCCGGCGCGCGGGCCGCGGCACCGAGTGCGGGCTGATCGCGACCGGGCTGCTGCTCTGGCAGTGCGTCGACTTCCTGTACGCGGACATCGGCGGGCCTTCGACCGTGCTGACCGCCATGCTCTTCGGGCTGGCCGCCGCCTGGGCACTGCGCCCGGAGGCCACCCGGTGACGGACACCACGGCGCCACCCGAACCCCCCGCGCACCCGCCGCGATCCGCCGTCTCCGAGGGCGTCCCAGCAGTCGTTCCCGGTGTCGTCCCGGGTGCCGTCCCCGCTCCTTCCCTCTCGCCGGACGGCGGCGGACCGGCGAAGGAGCAGCCCCAACCGTCCGGCCTGGGGCGGGTGCTGGCGCGGGCCGCGGCCGTCACCGCCGCGCTCACCGCGCTCGGCTCGCTGCTGGGCCTGGTCCGCGACCAGACGATCGCCCACCTCTTCGGCGCAGGACCCGCCACCGACGCGTTCCTGGTCGCCTGGACCGTGCCGGAACTGTCGTCCACCGTCCTCATCGAGGACGCGATGGCCCTGCTGCTGATCCCGGCCTTCAGCCTGGCCCTGGCCCGGCGCGGAGCGGGACAACGGCCGGACCCCGTACGGGCGTTGCTCGCGGCCACACTGCCCCGGCTGCTGCTCGCCCTGGGCGCGGCGATGGTGCTGCTCGAACTGGGCGCGCCCGTCGTCGTCGGGATCCTGGCGCCCGGCCTGAAGGACCCCGCGCTCGCGGTCGACTGCACCCGCCTCACCGCCGCCACCGTCCTGACGTTCGGCCTCACCGGCTACTTCAGCGCGGCGCTGCGCGCCCATCGCCGCTTCGTCCCGCCGGCGGCCGTCTACGTCGTCTACAACGTCGGCATCATCGCCACCCTGCTGCTGCTCCACGCGCGTTGGGGAGTGCGCGCCGCCGCGGCGGGGGTCGCGGTCGGCGGGCTGCTGATGGTGCTCGTCCAACTCCCGTCATTCCTGCGCCGGCTGCCGCCACGCGGGCCGCGCCCGCGGCGCTCGGTGCGGGCCGCCGCACGGGCCGCCGGAGCCACCGGCGCCGCGCCCCTCGGGGTCGCTCTGCTGGCGCCCGTCATCATCTTCAGCCTCTGCCGCCAGGCGCAGGTGCTCATCGAACGGTTCCTCGCCGCCTCGCTCCCCGCGGGCGCCATCTCGCATCTGAACTACGCGCAGAAGGTCGCCCAACTGCCGATGGTGCTCTCGTTGATGATCGTCACCGTCACCTTCCCGGTGGTCGCGCAGGCGCTGGCCGACGGTGAGCCGGAGAAGGCCCGGCGCCGGGTGGAACGCGATCTGACGCTGGCCGGCATCGTGGTGCTGCTCGGCACCGCGTTCGTCATCGCCTGCGCGCCGCAGATCATCCAACTGCTGTTCCAGCGCGGCGCCTTCGACGCGGCCGACACCGCCGCGACCGCGTCCGTCATGCGGGTCTACGCGCTGGGCCTGCTCGGCCAGAGCATGGTGGGGGCCCTGGTCCGGCCGTTCTTCTCGGCCGCCCGGCCCACCTGGTACCCGGCCGCCGCCATGGGCGCCGGACTGCTGATCACCATCACCGCGGGAGCCGTCACCGTCGGGTACTGGGGCATCTACGGCATCGCCGGCGCCAACGCCGCGGGCATCACGGCCACCGCCGTGCTGCTGCTGCGCGGCCTCGGCGCGCAGGTGATCGCCATCAGGGCCCGCACCGTCGCGGCAGCTCTCGGCCGGCTCGTCGTGGCCGCCGCGGTCGCCACCGGGGCCGGCTGGGCGACCGCCCGCCTGCTGCCGGGACCGCTCCTGTCCACCGCCGTCTGCTGCCTCGTGGTACCGGCCATTTTCACCGCGGCCGCCGCCGCCGTAAGGGTGCCGGAAGTCCCGCACCTGCTCGCCACCGTGAAACGGAAGCTGCCCCATGTCCGCTGATATCGCACCCGCCCACATCCCTCCGCGCCGCTCCGCCGCCCGCGACACCCTGTCCGGACGAGGCCGTCGGACAGCGCCGTGGGTGCTGATGTACCACTCCGTCGGGGAGTGCGCCGACGATCCGTATCTGATCACCGTCAGCCCCGACCGGCTCGAACGGCAACTGCGGTGGCTGACCAGCCGCGGCCTGACCGGGGTGGGTGTCGCGGAGCTGCTGCGCGCCCGCGCGGACGGCCGCGGGAAGCGGCTCGTCGGGCTGACCTTCGACGACGGCTACACCGACTTCGTGGAGCACGCGGTACCGCTGCTGCTCCGGTACGGGCACTCCGCCACCGTCTTCGTGCTGCCCGGCAGGCCCGGCGGCGCCAACGACTGGGACGAACTGGGGCCGCGCAAACCGCTGCTGACCGAGGAGGGCATCCGCGCCGCGGCCGCCGCCGGCATGGAGATCG
This sequence comes from Streptomyces sp. RKAG337, assembly GCF_023701715.1. Lineage (NCBI taxonomy): Bacteria > Bacillati > Actinomycetota > Actinomycetes > Kitasatosporales > Streptomycetaceae > Streptomyces > Streptomyces sp. RKAG337. Next base: position 3,491,695 of record NZ_JAJOZA010000001.1, read on the forward strand.
GCTCCCACGGCCTCGTCCACCTGGACCTGACGGCCACCGCCGACGACGTGCTGGCCGCCGAAGTGCGCGGCAGCCGCGACCGGCTCCAGGAGATCACCGGGAAGGCCCCCGAGGGCTTCTGCTACCCGTACGGCAAGCTGGACGCCCGCGTCGTCAACGCCGTACGCGCGGCCGGCTACGCGTACGGCTGCGCCGTCGGAGCGGGCCCGCTGACCGGGACGCACGCGCTGCCCCGCGCCTACGTCGGGGAGCGGGACACCGCCGGGCGCCTCCACCTCAAGCGCCTCCACCACCTGCTGCGCCGCCGCCCGCTGCCGTTCGAGGGCGGCTACGCCGCGCTGCCGTACGCCCGCACCGCCGGCGCCACCGCCACCCGGGATTCCACGACCGCCCCCGAAGTGCCGGACGCGCGCGCCGCCGAGGGCTCGCCGGTCTCCCCGGAACCCCGGGTCGAGCAGGACGGCCGATGAAGGTCCTGCACATCATCACCGGGCTCGGCATCGGCGGGGCCGAACAGCAGTTGCGGCTGCTGCTGCGGCATCTGCCGCTGTCCTGCGAGGTCATCACCCTCACCCACCCGGGTCCGGTCGCCGAGGGCATCCGCGCCGACGGCACCCCCGTCACCCATCTGGGCATGACCGGGAACCGGGATCTCACCGCGCTGCCCCGGCTCACCCGGCTCATCCGCGCCGGGCGCTACGACCTCGTCCACACGCACCTCTACCGGGCCTGCGTCTACGGCCGGATCGCCGCCCGGCTGGCCGGGGTGCGCACCGTGGTCGCCACCGAGCACTCCCTCGGGACCACCACGATCGAGGGCCGCCCCCTCACCCGCGGCACCCGCGCCCTGTACCGGGGCACCGAGAAACTCGGCAGCGCGACCGTCGCCGTCTCGGACACCGTCGCCGAACGGCTGCGCGCCTGGGGCATCCCCGGGCCGCGGATCCACACGGTGCCCAACGGCATCGACGCCGGGGCGTTCCGCTTCGACGCCGCGGCCCGCGCGGCCACCAGGACCCGCCTCGGACTCCCGCAGGACGCCTTCGTGGTGGGCGGCGTGGGGCGGCTGGTGCCGAGCAAGCGGTTCGACCTGCTGGTGCGCGCGGTCGCCGGGCGCCCCGGCGCCCAGCTGCTGCTGGCCGGCGCGGGACCCGAGCGCGACGCGCTGCTGAGCCTGGCCGCCGGACTCGGCGCGGCCGACCGGATCCATCTGCTGGGCGAGAGCGGCGGCGCGGACGACCGCGGCACGGCGCCGGCCCTCCCCGCGCTGCTCGCCACCGTCGACCTCTTCGTCTCCGCCTCCCGCGAGGAGACCTTCGGTCTCGCCGTACTGGAGGCCCTCGCGGCCGGGTTGCCCGTCCTGTACGTCACCTGCCCGGCCATCGACGACCTGCCCGCCGCGGACGCACCCGGCGCACGGCGTATCGGCGCCGGCGCCGACGCGCTCGCCGCCGCCCTGCGGCAGCACCAGGAGGCCGGACCGCACCGGCTTCCGGTGCCCTCCGCCGTCGGCCACTACGACATCGCCGGCACCGCCGGCCGGCTGGCCGAGCTGTACGCGCTCGCCGCCGCCCGGCCCTGACCCGAGCCCACAGAAAGAGCGAACCCATGGACGAGACCCCCACCCACGCCCCCGGCGCGCCGACCCGGCTGCGGGACGCGTCGCGACGGCTGCCGCGCTGGTGGCCGCTGCCGCTGTGCATCGGCCTCGGGCTGGCCGGCGGCCTGGGCTACGGCCTGGCCACCCCGCCGCAGTACTCCGCGACCAGCTACGTCATCGTCGTGCCGCAGCACTCCGACCCGGCCACCGCCCTGGGGTTCGCGCAGGCCTACGGCCGCGTCATCACCGGTTCCACGGTGCTGGCCGATGCGCAGGAGGACGCGGGCGTACCCCTCGCTCGGCTGCGCGAGAACGTGCAGGTGGCCACCTCGCCCGACGCGCCGATGATCGCGATCACCGGTACCGGATCCCGGGCCCGCGACGCCTCGGACATCGCCAACGCGGTGGCGAACTCCCTGACGGCCACCGGCAACCGGAACGCCGCCAACACCGGGGTGCGGCTGCTGATGTTCTCCCCGGCCGCCGTCCCCGCCTCGGCCGCCTCGCCCTCGACGGCACTGTCCGGTGCCGTCGGCGGCAGCGCCGGCGGCCTGATCGGCGCGCTGGTCCTGCTGGTCCGCCCCGGCAGCCGCGGCCGCCGGGCGGCCGGTCACGCCACCGTTCCCGCCCCGGCCCAGGGCAGCCGTCCGCCGGTCAAGGAAATGGCGTGATGACCGGGGGCGACACCACGGCCGTCCGCTCGGTGACGATGTGCCGCGACCCGCTGCAGTTCGCCGCGCTGCGGGAGGAATGGGGGCGACTGCACCGGCACTGCCGGACGGCCACCCCGTTCCAGAGCCACTCCTGGCTGCACTCCTGGTGGACGTCGTACGGGCGGCCCCGCCGGCTGCGGGTGCTGCTCGTCCGGCAGGACGGGCAGCTCATCGGCGCCGCGCCGCTGATGCTCGTCCACCGGCCGCTGCCCGTCCTGGTGCCGCTGGGCGGCAGCATCACCGACTTCTTCGACGTGCTGCTCGACGACAACGCCACCGACGCCGCCGTCACGGCGATGGCCACCGGACTGCGCCGCGCGGCCCGCGGCGCGCTGATCGACCTCCGCGAGGTACGGCCGGGCGCCGCCGCCGAACGGCTCCACGACTGCTGGCAGGGACCCAAGCGGCGGCTGGCGGACTCCGTCTGCATGGAGCTGCCCGGTGTCCCGCTGGCCGAGCTGATCACCCGGATGTCCACCTCCCGCGGCCAGCGCACCCGGGCCTATGTGCGCAAGCTCGACGCCCTGGGCATCGAGGAGCGCGTCGTCTCCGAGCACGAGGTGCCCACCGCCGTCGAGAACCTGCTGCGCCTGCACATCCTGCAGTGGGAGGGACGCGGGGTGACCCCGGAGCACGCCAGGCCGCGCTTCGCCGCACACCTCAAGCGGGCCGGGCAGCACATGGTGGCCGGCGGCGACGCCGTCATCACCGAGTACCGGCTGGACGGCGAAGTGCTGGCGGCGGACCTCAAGGTGCTCTCCCCGCAGCTCGTCGGCGGCTATCTGTTCGGCGCCGACCCCCGGCTGCGCGCCACCAAGGCCGATCTCACCACCATGCTGATCAGGAACGGCGCCGGTCACGCCACCGCCGCGGGCGGCGGCGGAGCGCTGAGTCTGCTGCGCGGCAACGAGGCGAACAAGCTGCCCTGGTGCCCCGACCTCGTCGCCAACCAGCGGCTGCTGATGACGTCGCCGCTGTTCGCGCCCGCCCTCCGGCTCCAGGTCGCACGGGCCGCGCTCCGGGACCGGGTGGCCGCGGCGGTGCGCCGCCATCTGCCGGTGGTGCGCGGCTGGCGGTCGCGGCTGAACACCTGGCGGGCGAAGCGGGTCTGAGGCCGCCTCCCCGCCGGCACCATCCGGAAACGACCACGACCTGCGGCGCGCGTCCATCCGCGTGCCGCAGGTCGTCGGGGTCCTGAACGCGTCAGCCGGGGAGGTCGCTGAGCGGCAGCGGCGGGACCGGGACCGGGAGGGCCGGGAGCGCCGGGAGCTTCGGCAGGCCGGGCAGGTCCGGGGCGGGCAGCGCACCACCGAGGACCGTGGCGACCAGGAAGTTGACCAGACCGGTCACGGTCGCGAGCGCACTGCTCAGGACACCCGCCACGTCACCCGACGTGGCCGCCTTCAGCAGGTTGTCGACGGCCGTCTGCAGACCGGCCAGCGCGTCACCCGCGACGTCGGCCGCACGCGGTGCGGAGCGGTCCGCGGCACTGACGCCGTGCGTCGGCAGCCCGGGCACCGCCGGAACCGCGGACAGCGCGGGGGCGGCCGGGACGGCCGGGACGGCAGGCACAGCCGGGACGGCGGGCACAGCGGGAACCGCCGGCACGGCAGGGGCGGCCGGGACAGCCGGGACAGCCGGAGCGGCGGGCGCGGCCGGGACGGCCGGCGCGGCGGGGACCTTCGCCGCGGCGATCGCGGCCTTGACCGCGTCGGCGTGCTTCGTGGCGTCTTCCGGCGACAGCTTGTTGCCGGGAGCCGCGAGCACGGCCTTGACCGCGTCCGTCACCGGCGTCAGGACGGCGCCGACGCCGGCGAGGGAGGTGACTTGGGCGAGTAGTGCGGCGGGATCAGGAGCCGCCGGGGCGGTGCGACCGGTGAAGGTACCGGTGGGAGCGACGTCGGGGGACGCGAATGCCGTTCCGGCAGTGCCGAATGCGAGTGCGCCGACGAGGGCGGTGGAGACGATCACGCCGGTCGTCCGGTGGGTGCGCATGAAGATGTTTTCCCTTCGCTGAACAGACGGGTGTACTCCACAACCGTCGAAAGCGAACGGCGGCCCCGCAACCTGTCAACTACCGGCACCCGCGTGTCGCACCGCCCTGTTCCAGCGGGACCGGCGGTGAACAGCCCCTGGACACAGCACATTCGGCGGCGCGAGCCGCCACGAAGGGATTGACGGCGGCCGCGTGCGCCAACCGGGTGCCCCGGGAAAACCGGGGGCGCCGGAAAACGCGACGGTGGCCGCGTACGGAGTACGCGGCCACCGGCGTGCGATGAGGTGTCAGCTATCAGCCGTTGCCGACGCCGTTGCCCGAGAGCACCGGGATCTGGCTCAGGATGTGCGACAGCGGCTCGTCGCCCTTGATCTGCGAGGAGTTCTCCGTGCACTGCTGGTTCTGCGGCGACGACAGGACGTTGATGTCCTGGGCCGTGATCGGCACGAGGCCGACGAGCGAGCCGACGTTCGCCTTGAGCGGCAGGCCGACACACGGCTTGTTGAGCGTGCCCTGGACGAGGCCGACCTGGGGGCTCATCACACCGTCGGTGTGGGTGTTGCCGTAGCTCTGCTCCGCCCCGTTGCCGTTCGTGGTGGAGGCTCCGTCGTCGTTACCGATGGCCAGCGCCTGCGGGGCAGCCATGGCGGAGAGACCGACGATGGAAACGGCAACTGCTGCACTGGCCATGAACTTCTTAAGCACGGTTCGCCCTTCTTGAAACTATGTTCCTGTCATTGAAGCGAACTGATCAACTGCCCATCTCTGGTTTGGTTCCGCGATTTCACTCCACTAGCCCAACCGATTTTCCATGCGGGCGCCCGGCGGCATTGCCGCCGGGCACGTCGCGTGACGGTCAGCTCTTCTTGGGGGTCTGCCATTCGACGCGGAAGCACAGCTTTCCGGTGCCGAACTGGCGCTTGAATTCATCTCCCATGTCGAGCGGCAGGCAGACCTCGGCGGGCGCCGTGGGTGAACCGAGCGTCGGAGCGGGCTTGAACGGCCCCACCGGAACCGCCGTGCACACGGGTCCGGCCACCTGGACGATCGGAGCCGGCGGCACGGCCGCCGCGGACGACGTGGGCGACGTGGGCGACGTGGGCGACGGAGTCGGCGTCGGGGTCGTCGCGACCGGTGCGGGCGACAGGCTGGGGGCGGGACTGAAGCCGGGGTCCGGCGTCGGCGTGCAGGGCGCACCGATCGTCGGCAGGGTCACCGGCACCGGAACCATGACGGTCGGAGCGGGCGCGGGAGCCGTGCCGCCGGTGGCGGCCGGGTCGGGACCCGGAGCCGGCAGGGGGGTGAGCGTCGCGGCGGGACTCGGCGCGGGCGCCGGGCTCAGACCGGGAGCGGGCGCCGGAGCCACCACCGGATCGGCGGTCGGCGGCACCGCCGGAGCCGCGGGCGGCGTCACCGTCGCCGGCGGCGTCGTGGCGTCACCCGGCGCGGGGCTCACCGGCGCGGCCGGGGACTCGGCCGGGGTCGGGGACTCAGCCGGGGTCGTCGCGCCGTCCGTCGGCGTCGGTGCCGGTGCCGGCGTGGGCACGACCGCGGGCGTCGGCGGCACACTCGGTGTCCCGCTCGGCGTGGTCGTCGGCGTGGGAACGGTCGTCGGCGTCGTCGTCGGCGCGGGAACGGTCGTCGGGGTGGTTGTCGGCGTGGGAACCGTCGTCGGCGTCGGAACAGGGGTCGGTACCGGTGTCGGTACCGGCGTCGGCGTCGGCTCGATGCGGGCGAAGTTCGTCGAGCGGAACACCTTCGACGACTTGGGGTTGTCCGTGCACTGCCACACGCCGTGCGGGCAGTAGTCGGTGAGCGTCTGATAGACCGGCCGGTGATCGTTGATCCACCCCAGCATCATCCGCATGTAGTCCGCGTTGTCGCCGTTCCGGAAGAGTCCCCACTCCGGATAGGAGATCGCCTTGTTGTGCTCGGCCGCGAAGTCCACCTGGGCCTGGAGACCGAACGGCTCCTCGACCTGGTCGTAGAAGGAGTCGCCCGGCGGCTGGTCGTAGGAGTCCATACCGATGATGTCCACGGTGGAGTCACCCGGGTAGCACGACGTCCAGCCGATGGCGTCCTGGCCGCGGTTCGGCGCGAAGTCGAACCGGAACCGCTGCCCGGGAACGGCGCGCATCGCCGTCACGATGCGGTTCCAGTACGTCTTCCAGGACGCCGGATCCGGACCGCAGCGGTGGGTGTACGTCGTGCCGTTCATCTCCCAGCCCAGCACGACGACCGTGTCGGGCACACCCAGCGCGACCAGTCGCCGCGCCAGCTCCGTGAAGTGGCTGTCGAACCGGCCCGCCGCGCCGGAGCGCAGCAGCGACCGCACCTGGCTGTCGGAGATGTGCTGCTCGTTGCGCTCCTGCATCGGCACGTTGAGGACGAAGAGCCGGTCCGGCTCCGCCTTCTTCCACTTCGCCCACGGCTGCAGCAGCTCGGGCTCGCCCTCGATGTTGTCCCAGCTCTCGCCGGGGAGGTAGGTGTGGCCCACCGTGAGGTTGGTGCCGCCCAGCCACTGCTGCAGATCGGCGATCCGCTGCACACCGTCGGCACCGGAGGACGTGAACGCCCCCATCGGCGTGTATCCGGCGGTCGACGCGGGGCGCGTGACCCCGGTCGATCCGGGCCCCGGCGGTCCGGCGGCCGGTGACGGCGGTGCCGCATCGGCGGTGTCCGCCGCGATGCGCAGGTCGTCGACGGCGGTGTGGGTCATCCCGAGCATGAGCAGGCCGGCGGTGGCCGCTCCGACACATGCACCAGTCAGTCTCTGGCGTCGGTGGGCCATGTTTGCTCCTCCTGCGACGTTACCGACGCGGAGCACTGTCTCCGGACGGTAATTCAGAAGGTATGAGCAACCGGGTGAGCGGGCCTCTTCTGATAGTCCATTAGGAAACGTGCGCCGGTCAGAACCGCCGGAGAATCCGTCGGGTCGTCAGATCGAGTGAATACCCGGCCCCCGGTTGACTTCCGCCGCCGTACATCGGATTTACGTTCGTCACGGGTCGGAGGCAAACGCCACCCGCACGAATGGAGTTCTGTACTCCGGCTGCCGTGATGAGCGAGCGCCTCACGCCGGGAGCAGGATGATGGTGCATAGCTGACGGACAGTCGGCGCCGCCCGTCCGGGCGAATGCGGCGCGATACCGCCGCTCCTCACAGGTCCGGCCCTGTCGGCCGATATCGAGGAGAGCTGAGCATGAGCGAAGCCAAGGAAGACGGCGGCGGGAAAGCGTCGCCATCCGCCCACACCCGCCGCCGGGTGCTCCGGGCGGCGTTCACCGCGGCCGTCGCCGTCACCGGCACGACCGCGGTACTGCACCCGATCATCACGGCCGGGGAGTCCGAGGCCGGGAGGACCGGGAGCGGGAAGACCGGGTCCGGCCGGTCCGCCTCCGGCAGCGACCAGGCGCGGTCCGCCCCCGATGCGGCCGCCGGGGCCTTCGACGAGGTCTACCGGGGCCGCCGCATCCAGGGTGTGCCCACCGGCACGGCCGGCGCCACGACCGAGGGTTCCCCCGTCGTCATCCTCATCGACGGCCGCCAGCTCCACCTCATGCGGCGCGCGGACGGCAGTTACCTGAGTGTGGCCAACCACTACCAGCCGTACGCCACCCCGCTCGACACGGCCCGCGGCGCGGTCGACGTGATCGGCAAAGCCAAGCTGTCGCTCGCCGGCGGCGCCTACCACCACTGACCGCAGAAGGGCCGACACGGTGTACACCCGCCAGAACCAGAAGAACATGACCAGTGCCCAGCGGGCGAAGTTCGTCCGCGCGGTTCTGAAGCTCAAGAGCAAGGGCATCTACGACGACTTCGTCCGCATACACGGTCAGTACTACGTCTCCGACGGCGACACCGGGCTCCGGGTCGGCCACATGACGCCCTCGTTCTTCCCGTGGCACCGCCGGCTCATCCTGGAGTTCGAGCGCAAGCTGCAGTCCGTGGACCCGAGCGTCACCCTGCCCTACTGGGACTGGACGCGGGACAACGCGAAGACCTCCTCGATCTGGGCGGCCAACTTCCTGGGCGGTGACGGCCGGCAGTCCGACGGCCAGGTCATGACCGGCCCCTTCGCGTACGTCAACGGCGACTGGCCGATCACCGTCGGCGTCACGGACGAGAAGTATCTGACCCGGCAGTTCGGCCGCCCGGACCGCCCGATCGGGCTGCCGACGAAGGCGGACCTCGACAAGGCGGCCGCGGAGTCGGTCTACGACACCTCCCCGTGGAACTCCACCTCCACCACCAAGGGCTTCCGCAACAGGATCGAGGGGTGGACGGTCAGCGAGACGCAGGGCGGATTCCTGCACAACCGGGTCCACCAGTGGGTCGGCGGCCATATGACGGGCGCCACCTCGCCCAACGACCCGGTCTTCTGGCTGCACCACGCCTTCATCGACCTCATCTGGCTGCGCTGGCAGCGCAAGTACCCGAAGTCGGGCTATCTGCCGGCCCGGCCGCTGGCCGCCTCCGACCCGCAGCACGGCCGCGTCGTCAGCCTCAACGAGCCGATGCCGCCGTGGAACACGAAGCCGTCCGAGGTCATGAACCTGCAGAACATCTACCGGTACGAGGAGAACTGACCCGTACCGGGAGCAGTGCGCGAACGCACGAGTGCGGCCTCCCGCGAAGGCATCGCGGGAGGCCGCACCAGTTGGATGGGGGTGTTCACCCCGGGCCGCCGGACGGACAGGTGACGGGACGGTCAGACTGCGTCCCGCCGGCCCGCTGTGCCGGGCCGGTCGTCGTCCGGTCCAACGGCCTTACAGCTGTTGAGAACCGGGACTACCAGCCGCCCGAGACGTTCTCGCAGTGGTTGCCGAACGCCGGGTTCAGGAGACCGATCACGTTGACGGAGTTACCGCAGACGTTGACGGGCACGTGAACGGGGACCTGGGCCTGGTTGCCGGACAGAACGCCGGGCGAACCGACCGCAGCACCCTGGGCACCGGCGTCGGCGGTAGCCATGCCGGCGCCCGCGGCCAGAACGGCACCGGCCGCGGCGGTGATGGCGGCTGCCTTGGCGATACGCGACATCGAAATCTCCTTGATGGTGAAACCCAACCGCAGGACCTGCGGCATTGACGCCCTGCGCAACGCGTATGTATGCCGCATAGTCACGCAGGTTGAGCTGAACTGGTGAACGTCACCGCCGGTGAGGGCGGCCCCGACACCAAAGGCTCCGAAGCTTGGACGCTCCGGAGCCTTCGCGCGGGGGTGATGCGCCCTGTCCAACGACCACGGGCCCCGCCGGTCACGGGCGGGGGTGGTGCATCACGCCTCTTCCACGGACATACCGTCGTATCGCATGTGCGATCGACAAGACCTCGTTCGGTGGGTTTAGCGGTCAGGACTCGCTCTCTCAGGTGACACGCGGGCCCGGTCGGGCCCGGCCCGCCGTTACAGTCCGTTGCCATGAGTCAGACCAGCACCGCTCCGGACATCACCCGGCAGAGCCAGATGGGCACCCTCGCGGTGATCCCCTGGGCCGGCGAGCACATCGAGGACCAACGGGACATCGCGTTCCTCCTGGCCTACTCCCTCGGCGATGTCGAGGGCGGCCACGAGGTCGCGGAGGCGGCCATCACCGCGGCGATCGAGGAGGTCGGCCTGCCGCTCGGCGGGACCATCCTGGACATCGCCCAGGTGCCCAAGGCCCCCGTGAAGCTCCTCGTCGAGGGCGGCCAGGCCGTCCTGACCATGCCGTACCTGCACGCGGCCTGCCCCGTGCCCGAGCAGTGGGTGGACGCGGCCCGCGAGCGCGGCATGGTGTATTTCATGTTCGCCACCCGGCCGTGGCCGGAGGCGGCACCGGGGAAGCCGGTCAGCGAAGAGGTGCTCAAGTCCTTCGTGGGCGACGAGACGATGCTGGCCGGTTCCGCGCACTGCTTCGTCCCGGTCGGCTCCCTCCAGGGCTGACCGCCCGGCTGTCAGAACGCGAAGGTCCCCGCCGGAGAGTGCCCGGCGGGGACCTTCGCGCTGAAGTGCTGACGTGCTGAAGCTCTGACGTGCTGAAGCTCTGACGTGCTGACGTGCTGACGTGCGTGTTACGCCTGGGTGAGCAGCCCGGTGCGCAGCCGGGTGAGCGTCCGGGTCAGCAGCCGGGAGACATGCATCTGGGAGACCCCGAGCTCGACACCGATCTCGGACTGCGTCATCTCCTGGCCGAAGCGCATCCGCAGGATCGCGCGGTCCCGCTCGCCGAGTTCGGCCATCAGCGGCTTGAGCGCCTGCAGGTTCTCCACCGCCTCCATGCCCGGGTCGTCCTCGCCGAGCCGGTCGACGAACGAACTGCCCGCGGCCTCCTCGGTGTTCTCCCCCGCGGGGAGGTCCAGGGAGCCGGCGGTGTAGCCGTTGCTGGCCACCAGCCCCTCGTTCACCTCGGCCGGGGTCAGGTCCAGGTATTCGGCCAGCTCCGCGGTGGTCGGGGAGCGGTCCATCCGCTGGGAGAGCGCGTCCTTCGCCTGCGCCAGCGCGATCCGGCGCTCCTGGAGGCTGCGCGGTACGTGGACGGCCCAGCTGGTGTCACGGAAGAAGCGCTTGATCTCGCCGGAGATGTACGGAATGGCGAAGGTGGTGAACTCGACCTCGCGCGACAGGTCGAACCGGTCGATCGCCTTGATCAGGCCGATCGTCCCGACCTGGACGATGTCCTCCATGTCCTCCGACCGGTTGCGGAACCGGCCGGCGGCGAACCGGACCAGGGACAGGTTCAGCTCGATCAGGGTGTTCCGCGCGTACTGGTGGTCGCGCGTCCCCTCCTCCAGGCTCTGCAGGCGGTCGAAGAACAGCTTCGACAGGGCCCGCGCATCCTTCGGCGCGACCTTGCCCGCCTCCTCGATCCACGGCAGCTCCGTCATCGACGAGGCACAGCCGCCCGTGGTCGGGACGTCAACCACAGCTGTGTCGTCCGAGTTCACTAGCGCTGTCATGTTCCTCATCCTCCCAGGAGCAACCGGCAATGGCACCCGCCTACCCGGGTCCATCGGTCCCACACCCACAAATCCCGGAATCGCTGTTGCACGTCCGTGACAGCGGTCACACACGCCACGGACGTTGAATCGTCACCCTTCTCCTATCAACGTCCTTGGGGGGAACCGCTCATGTCCGCTCGTACCCGTGGCAGCACCGCCGTCGCCGTCGCTCTCACCGCCACCCTCACGGCCGCCACCGCGGCACTGCTCACCGGCTGCGGTCCGACGTCGGGCGCGCGGGCGGTCAGCACTCCGCCGGCCGCCACCGGCGCCCCGGGCGGCGGCGGTTCCTCCGCTCCGGCCGGCGGTGCGACCCCGTCGGCCACCACCGCTCCGAGCACGAGCGCCACCACGACACCGGCCGGCGGCTCCACCCCCACGGGCACGGCCACCACGGCGGGCAGCACCCGGGCGCCGGTCCTGAACGGCACGGCGCACAGCGGACTGACCATCAGCGACGGCACCCGGTACGTGGTGATGAACGGCACCAGGGTGGACTTCGGCACCGCCGTCAGGGATCTGGCCTGGTCACCGGACGGCCGCAAGGCCGCGTTCATCGACGGCGCGGGCAACCTCGCCGTCGCCGACCCGAACGGCACCGGACGCGTCACCGTCGCCCGGAACCCAGGCGGGCAGAACTGGTCGCACCCGACGTGGCAGGTGACGGGGTACGACACGATTCCGGAGCTGTCCCGGCGGAACAACATCTTCTTCGCGGTCCGCAGGAACGGCGTCTCCGAGCTGGACAGCGTGCCCGCGAACGCCGTCAGCGGAACCCCGAAGAAGCTCGGTCTGGGCGGGGAGCCCGGGGACGGTGCGCAGCGGATCCCGCAGACCGGCAACGCCTGGCCGAGTGCGGGCGGCACCCACGGCGGCGCCGTGTACGCGAACTCCGGCACCGGCGAGGTCTTCATCCGTGACGACTACGTCCGTCAGCAGGGTTCCCCGCTCACCCACGGCTCGCAGCCGGCGATGTCGCACGCCGACGGCGAGGAGATCGTCTTCGTCCGCTCGGCCGGCGGCCACGACCACCTGTTCCTGGAGACCCCGACGGACACCGGCCCCGTCTTCCGGGACCTGACGCCGCACGCCACCACGGACTACACGGAGCCCGCCTGGTCCCCGGACGGCAGCACCATCGCCGCCAGGACGCCGGCCGGCATCGTCACGCTCTCCACGAAGGGCTCCGCCGCGCCGGAACTGGTCTCCACCTACACCGGACTGCCGTCCTACCGCGGCTGATCCCCGGGTTCTCCCGGCCGGTCCCGGGCGGCGAGTTCGGCGCGCAGCTCCTCGAGGTGCGCGTCGGACGTGTCGTGCGGCAGGAACTCGACGATGTCGAGGAACCGGAACAGCACCTGGGTGCCGGTGACGGCGAACTCGTAGTCGCCGAAGCCCACCACCGCGCCCGTCGCACCCCGCACCGCGCCCCGGACGACATGCCCGGTCAGCTCGTCCGGCTGCTGCGCGGACAGCCCGCGGCGCGCGTTCGGGCGGGCCAGGTAGGGGCAGACCATCGAGGCGTAGAGCATGCAGGCGCGGTGCCCCGGGCCCTCCAGGGTGGGGGCGAGATTGCGGTACGGCCGCCCGGCGGCCAGCGCGTCGGCGATGGCGGCGCTCTCCGAGGCGCCCACCACACGCCACACCGGTCCTGGCCGCATGAGCGTGTCGCAGACCGAACACCGCCGCATACGGGCGCAGTCGGCACTGCGGTCGTAGTCCGTCAGCGCGAACTGCGGCGCGTCCCCGTCCCACGGGGTGATGGCCGGTACGGGATAGCCGCGGAGGTCACGCGGCCTGGCCCGGACGGCAGACGGCATCGGCACTGTCTCGAATCGCACGGGCCATGCCTACCAGGCACGTGCCCTCGACGGCAGGCCGGGTGGGGGATGGGTTCCGAACATCGAGGTCTTGGGTTCTGTGGGTCGTGGAGATTCCCGCGCTCCGGGGAGGCGGTCTCGACACGACATGTGGTGCTGTGGATCAGGAGTGTCGGTTCAGACGTACTGGTCGAGACGGTCGAGATGGTCGCACCGGTCGCGACGGTCGAACGCGGGTGGTCCTGACCGGGTCAGGCCGCGCAGGGGAGGCGATCGAAGCGGTCGTCGTCCGCCGGGACCAGGGTGTCGGCGGGGGCGTCGGCGGCGGGGGTGAGGTGCGTGTCGCCGAGACCTGCGGTGCGCTGCCGGGAGACGGGTGAGGCGCCGTGGGCCTCGGCACGGATGCGCTGCTTGATGGTGGGCGGCAGGGACCGTTCGCCGCGGGGCGCGCTCCCGGCGAAGGCCGCGAGGGGCGACAACGGGGCGGCCGGCGCGATCCGCTCGGCCGCCGCGACCTCGCGACGGGCGGCACGGGCCGGGGCGGTGAGCCGCAGCGCGGTGAGGATCCCGGCGAGAACGCCGAGGAAGACGGTCCAGAACTGCGCGACCCTGGTGGTTGCGGCAGTTGCGGCGGTTGCGGTGCTCGCTGTGGTGGCCACGGCCCCTCGCTTTCGATCGGTTGGTCTGCGTATGTCCCTCATCATGTGGACGGGGCACGGCGATCTCGGGATCCGCGCCGCTTTTCGTATGAACACCACTCGGACGGGCCAACGACCCCGATCCGGGGCCCGCGCCCCGGGCTACCGTGTATCCGCGACGGACCGCCGTAGCGTGCTGCCCGTCCGAACAGATCCGCTCCGCCAGGAAAGAGCCCGCCATGTCGGACCGGCGTCCCCGGGCACTGCGCCCGCACAAGCGAGACCAGCGCGACCAGGCCGCGGACGCGGCCCCCGAGCGCTCGATGGAGCCCCGGCACCCGGCGGAGGAGACGACGGAGTCGGGTCCGGTGGAGAACAGCGTGATCGACGCGGCGCTCTACCGCGACGGCCGCCGGATCGACACCCCGGCCACCCTCACCGAGGCCTACCGGAAGCTGCCCGACACACCGGACGCCATGGCCTGGATCGGCCTCTACCGGCCGGCGGAGGACCAGCTGCTGGCCGCGGCGGCCGCGTTCGGGCTGCACGAGCTGGCCGTCGAGGACGCCGTCGTCGCCCATCAGCGGCCGAAGCTGGAGCGCTACGGCGACACCCTCTTCGTCGTGCTGCGCGCCGCCCGCTACCTCGACGACGCCGAGGAGGTCGACTTCGGCGAGCTGCACCTCTTCGTCGGCCCGGACTTCGTCCTCACCGTCCGGCACAGCCAGTCGCCCGACCTGTCGACCGTGCGCGCCCGGCTGGAGGCCGACCCCGAGTTGCTGCGGCTGGGGCCGGAGGCGGTGCTCTACGCCGTGCTCGACTCCGTCGTCGACGGGTACGCGCCGGTCATCGCCGGGCTGCAGAACGACATCGACGAGATCGAGACCGAGGTCTTCGGCGGCGACCCGAAGGTCTCCCGCCGTATCTACGAGCTGTCCCGCGAGGTCGTCGAGTTCCAGCGCGCCACCCGCCCGCTGCTGAACATCCTCTCCGCGCTGACCGCCGGATTCGAGAAGTACGGCACCGACGAGGAGCTGCGCCGCTATCTGCGGGACGTCGACGACCACGCCACCACCGTCGTCGAGCGGGTGGACGGCTTCCGGCAGATGATCGCGGACATCCTCGCCGTCAACGCCACCCTGGTCACCCAGGCGCAGAACGAGGAGATGAAGCAGCTCGCCGAGGCCAGCAACGCCCAGAACGACGAGATCAAGAAGATCTCGTCCTGGGCGGCCATCCTCTTCGCCCCGACCCTGATCGGCACCGTGTACGGCATGAACTTCGAGTCCATGCCCGAGCTGAAGTGGGCCTTCGGCTACCCGTTCGCCATCGGGCTGATGGGCGTGGTCTGTGTCGGGCTCTACATGGTCTTCAAGCGGCGCAACTGGCTGTGAGGGGCGGGGCCCGGACCGCCCGGGATCAGGTCCAGAGCGTCTGGGCGAGGGCCACGCCGGTGTAGACGGCGCCCAGTCCGGCGGTGATGCTCACCACCACGTTCGCGGCGGCGAAGAACCGGGCCCCGTCCTCGGCCAGGCGCAGCGTCTCGAAGGAGAACGTCGAGTACGTCGTCAGCGCCCCGCACAGGCCGGTGCCCAGCAGCAGCCGCACGGCGGACGAGGCGGCCCCGGCGGTCACCGCGCCGGTGACGATGCCGAGCACCAGGCAGCCGGCCACGTTGACGGTGAACGTTCCCCAGGGGAAGGCCGTCTCGTGCCGGGCCTGGACGAAACGGTCGGTCAGATAGCGCAGCGGGGCGCCGACGGCGGCGCCGGCGACGACGAGCAGCCAGTTCACCGCGCCTCACCCCTGACCGCCAGGCGGCGGGTCAGCACGGCGGCGGTCCACACGGCCGTCAGGGCGGCGAGCGCCGTCCCCGCCAGATAGGCCAGACCGGTCCTGGCCTCGCCCTGCTCCAGCAGGTCGCGGATGTCCACGGCGTAGGTGGAGAACGTGGTGAAGCCGCCCAGCACCCCGGTCCCGAAGAACGGCCGCACCAGCCGGTGCACGGTCCACACCTCGCTGATCAGCACCATGAACACCCCGATCACGGCGCAGCCGACGGTGTTGACCAGCAGCGTCGTCCACGGGAAACCGCCGGCGGGCGTCGGCCAGAGCAGCGCGGCGCCGTACCGGGCGCAGGCGCCGGCCGCACCGCCCAGCGAGATCACGGCGAGTACCGGCACCTGGTGGCGCAGCAGCTCGTCGCGCTGCGCCGGCACGCGCAGGTCGACATCGGGGTCGATGGGCTCGTTCACCACCTCGCGACGGGACATCGCACGTCACGATAGCGGCCGGGGCCCCTTCAGCCCCGTGGGTCGGCGCGTCAGCGGGTCAGCGGGTCAGCGGGTCAGCGGCTGAAGGTGTCGATGTTGCCGATCTTCCAGACACCGTCCTGGTGGACGGCGTCCACGGCGAACATGGCCGCCGCGTAGGTCGTCTCCTCCTTCGGCGCGGTACGGGTGTTCCGCTGGTCCGCGAAGATCAGCACCCGGGCCCGGTCGCCGTCGATCAGCTCCACACCGCTGTCGGTGACCGTCGTCGTCAGGACGAGCTTCTGCACCGGAGCCTGCTTGCGCACCTGGGCGAGCATGTCCGCGTACTGCTGCACCGCCTTGCCGGTCAGCAGCTTCTTCGCCGCCTGGTCCGTCCGTGCGGGGTCCGCGTAGTTGTAGGAGAAGACCGAGTTCACCGCCTGCGTCACCATGCCCTTGACCTCGCTGGTGCGGGCGGTGTCGGTGAGGGCGGTGTTACGGGTCGCCGCGGTGTCGTGGAGCGTGGCCGCCTCCATGGCGGCCCAGCCTGCGAAGCCGCCGAGCAGCACCGTCAGCACGCCCAGGGCCACCACGACCCGGTACCGCACACTGCTGCCGCCCCGGTCGGGCTCCTTGGCCGACGGCTTCGGCGCGGGCTTCGGTTCCGGCTTCGGTTCCGGCTTCGCCCGGGGTTTCCGATCCTGCTGGTCCGGCTCCTCGGGCGCGGGCGGCGGTCCCGGGCGCGTCCGGTTCGCGGGCGGTGCGGCGGCCAGGCGGCGCTGCCGGTTGATGAGGTGGCGGGTCGTCGACATGTACGCGGGTCCTCTCGGGTCCTCTAACCGGCGGCGGACGGCTGCGGAGTGGGGGCGGTCTCGCCGACCGGCGCCTGGCCGAGGGCGCTGAGCTTCCAGCCGTCAGGCGTACGGGTCAGCTCGCCGAGCAGCCGGCTCTCCTTCGCCGAGGGCTGGCTCTTGGGCGCGGTGACCGTGATGCGCAGCGCCACCATCACGCTCGCCTTTCCGGTCCGGACGTCGAGCTCGGTCACCGAGCCGGACAGCACCTTCGCCGTGGTCACCGTCTGCGCCTGCTGCACCTGCTTCTCGAACGCCGCCCTGCCCTGCACCAGTTGGGTGCGCAGGTCTCCGGTGGTGGAGTTCTGCCAGGTGTCGAGCCCCTGGGTCAGGTTCCTGTGGTCGAGGGTGTTCATGTTCTGCACGCCCTGTTCCCCGGCGGCCAGCACCTGGTCACGGGTCTGCGCGTACGCGGCGGAGTCGTCGTGCGCCGCCCCGTACCAGGACCGGCCGCCCCAGCCCGCGGCGGCGACCGCGAGGACGGCCAGCGCGACGGCTGCCACCAGCAGCGGGTTCCACGTCTTCGTACCTGCCATCTGCCTCTCCCCTACCGGGACGTGATGTCGGTGATCTGCCAGTGACCGTCGTGGAACCGGGCGGTCACCGACAGCTGGGCCGCCGCGGTGGTGGCCTTCTTTCCCTTGCGCTCCGCCGTCTGGTCCAGGAAGACGAGGAGCTGCGCGCTGTCGCCGTCGAGCCGGCTGACCCCGGCCCGCACCACATGGGTGGTGAGCGTCAGCTTCTGTGCGGCCACCTGCTGCTTGACCTGCCCGAACAGCGCCTCGTACTGTCCGGCCGCCGTTCCGGCGAGCAGTTCCCTCGCCGCCAGCTCGGTGGCCTGGGTGTCCTCGGGCGTGTAGGAGAAGACCTTGCCGAGGGTGTTGCTGACATCGCCGATGACCCGGCTGGTGGCTCCGGTGTCGGTGAGCGCCGTGTTGGACGTGGCTCCCGGGTCCGTCAGCCGGGACGTCCGGATCAGCAGTCCGACTCCCGTCAGCAGCAGGACGGCGAGCAGCCCGGCGACGATCGCGGCCGCCCTGGTGACGCGCCGCCGCCGGCCCGGTGCGGGCGCGTCCCCGGTCTCCTCGGCCGCGTCCACCGTCCCGGCCGTCTCCGCCGCCTCGTCGGCGGGCTCGGTCCTGGTGTCCTCTGTGGTGCTCACGTTCGCCGCCCTCTCTCCGGATCAGCCCGCGCCGACGGGTACCGCGTTGATCGCCGTGAGCCGCCAGCCCCCGGAGGTCCGGGCGAGCCCGGCCTCGAAGCGCTTGCGGTCGGTGGTGGGCGCGCCATCGCGCGGGACCACCGCCACCTGCACCGTCGCGATGAGCCTGGCCGTGCCCGACCGGGTGTCGAGTTCGGTGACGGCGGCGTCGGTGACGGTGCAGCGGGCGCTGGTGCCGGCCTGTTGCAGCGAGCTGCCGCTCTTGGCGTTGGTGCGGGCCATCTCGTCGTGCAGGGGTCCGGTGGTGGCGTCGAGCCATTGCCGCAGACCGGCCTGGACGTGCTGGGCATCGGTGCCGTCGATGCTGTTGAGGCGGACGATGTTCTGCCGCCCGTCGGCGAGGACGGCGTCGCGGGCCTTGGCGTAGGCGAGCGACTCGTCCGTCCGCGCCTGCCGGTACGACCAGCCCGCGAAGGCGCAGAACACCACGATCGCCGCCGCCACCGCCCAGGCGACGGCTCCTCTGACCGCCGCCGGAACGGTCGGCGGAGTGGGAAGGGAGATCCGCCGGCCGGTCACGGGCGCGGCTCCAGTCCGAGCAGTCCGCTCATGCCGGAGGGGCCGGCGGCCGGCAGCGACGGCAGGCCGAGGGCCGCCGGAAGGGTGCCGCCCGCGTCGGTGCCGAGCAGCAGCGCACCGGGCCGGGTCGCGGCCGGTACGCCGCCCTTCGGGGCGTTGCCGGAACCGCGGACGTTGGTGCCGCTGCCCGGCGAAGCGGTGCAGCGCGCCCCGGTGTTGAGGGCCGGCGCGGCGCTGAGGTCAAGCCCGTTGCGGTAGGGGGTTCCCCCGTATCCGGCGGTGCAGGGCAGCGGCGAGAAGAACGTCACCGACATCCCGAGGTTGGCGCCCTTGCCGTTGATGGCCGTGGCACCGGCCGCGGCGACCGCCGGGAGCCGGACCAGGAGCTCCTCGATGCCGTGCTGGCGGGTGACGGCCACGTCCGACGTGGTCAGCAGGTTCGCGAGCACCACGCTGAGACTCGGGTTGAGGTCCCGCAGCAGCGCGCTGATCTGGGTCGCGGCCTCCGGCGCGGCCGTGATCAGCCGCCGCAGATCGGCGTCGGAGCCGCTCAGCTGGGCGGCCAGGTCCTTGGCACTGGTGGCGAACGACCGGATCGCGTCGCCCTCCTGCGCCTGGGTGCCCAGCACGGTCGCCCCGTCGATCAGGAGTTTGGTGGTGGTGGGCTCGGCCCGGTTCGCCGCCTGGATGAAGTCGGTGCTGTTGTCGACGAGGGACTGCAGATTGTCCCCCTGGCCCTGGAACGCCTTGCCGAACTCGTCGACCACGGTCTTCAGCGACGCCAGCGGCACGGAGGAGGCCAGGGTGTCGACGCTGGTGAGCAGGTTCGTCACCGGGGCGGGCGTACGGGTGTCGGAGACCGGGACGCGCGAGCCGTCCGCCAGGTACGGCCCGCCGTCCGCCGTCGGGCGCAGGTCGATGTACTGCTCGCCGACCGCGGACAGATTGGCGACCACGGCCTGCAGCCGGGCGGGGATGGGCGGCGCCGAGTCGTTGATCCGCAGCTCGGCCTCCACGCCGTCGTCGGTGAGCGTGATCGGTCCGACCCGGCCGACGGAGACCCCTCGGTAGGTGACGTTGGAGTGGGTGAACAGGCCGCCGGTCTCCGGGAGTCGGACCTTGACCACGTAGTAGCCGCGCATGCCGAAGTAGTGGCCGAGGTCGGCGTACCGGGCGCCGATGAAGCCGAGGACGAGGACGGCGATCACGAGGAAGGCGACGTTCTTCAGCCGGGTGCCGAGGGTGATCATGAGTGGCCCCCCGCCGAGGGGGACGGCACGGTCCTGACGGGTCCGACGGACGGCAGCGGGAAGAGCGACGACCTGACGCCCTCCGTACCGCCGGAATCGGCACCCGCATCCGTACCCCCGGAATCGGCACCCGCGTCGGTGCCCGCGTCCGTCCCGGCATCCGTCCCGGCATCGGTGCCCGCGTCCGTTCCCGCGTCCGTCCCGGCATCGGTCCCCGCGTCCGTGCCTCCCACGTCCTCGCCCGGGTCGCTGGTCGGCGGCGGGTAGACGTTGTCGGCGAAGTCGAGCTCGGGGACGATCCGCGTGCCCGGCGCGGCCGTCATGTCCAGGTAGACGTTGAGGTAGTCGCCCTTGACGCCGCTGAGCACCTCGTCCGTGAACGGGTACGTCAGCAGCACCTGGAGCGAGTCCGGCAGCGCCTTCCCCGAGTCGGCGAGCCGCTGCAGGGTGGGCGCGAGCGCCTTGAGATCGGCGACCATGTCGTCCTTGCTCCTGTTCACGGTGGTGACCGCGACATCGGACAGGGTGTCCAGCGAGCGGAGCATCGTCACGAGCGAACCGCGCTGCTCCTCCAGTACCTTCAGGCCGGGGCTGAGACCGGTGAGCACCGTGCCGATCTGCCGGTCGCGGGTGGCGAGGGTCGCGGAGAGGTGGTTAACGCCGTCGAGCGCCGCGGTGATGTCCTGCTTGTGGCCGTCCAGGTCGGTGACGAGGGCGTTGACCCGGGTCAGCATGGAGCGCACCTGCGGTTCGTTGCCCTGCAGGGCCTTGTTGAGCTCCACGGTGATCGTCTTCAGCTGGTTGACGCCGCCGCCGTTCAGCAGCATCGACAGCGCGCCGAACACCTCCTCGACCTCCGGGTTGCGGTTGGTGCGGTCGAGCGGGATGCGGGCGCCGTCGCCGAGCCGGCCGGTGCCGGTCTCCCCGCCCGTCTGCTGGTCCGGGGCGGCGAGCTGGATGAACTTCTCGCCGAGCAGGCTGGACTGTTCGAGGTGGGCGTACGCGTTGGCCGGCAGCACGACCTTGCCGTTGACGCGCATCGTGACCTTCGCCGTCCAGCCGTTCGGCGCGAGGTCGATGGCGGTGACCCGGCCCACGGCCACGTCGTTGACCTTGACCGCCGACTGCGGGACGAGGCTCAGGACGTCGGCGAACTCGGCGGTGACGGTGTACGGATGGCTGCCCAGGTCGGCGCCGCCCGGCAGCGGCAGGCTGTCGATCCCGCCGAGCCCCGGCGCCGAGCAGCCGGCCAGCACGAGCGTGAGGGCCAGCGCGGCGGCGGCCCGGTTCGTCTGTCTCACCGGGTCGCTCCCTGCGTGCCGTAGACGGTGCCGACGGTCGGCAGCGGGAAACTCAGCTCGTTGATGTCGGCCCGGCCGTCGATCGTCCGGTGCGCCGGGTCATAGGCGTTGAGGACGTTGTCGGCCGCGAGCGGCGCGGTGTCGAGCGCCTCCGCGATGGAGGCCCGCTGGTCGACGAGGGACTGGGTGAGCGGCGCGAGCTGGTCGACGACCGACTTGAGCCGGGTCCTGTTGTCGTGGATGAAGCCCTTCACCTCGCC
Source organism: Streptomyces sp. RKAG337 (assembly GCF_023701715.1). Lineage (NCBI taxonomy): Bacteria > Bacillati > Actinomycetota > Actinomycetes > Kitasatosporales > Streptomycetaceae > Streptomyces > Streptomyces sp. RKAG337. Next base: position 3,513,097 of record NZ_JAJOZA010000001.1, read on the forward strand.
CAGAGCGGTGGCGAGCTGCTTCAGGGCGCCGGCCAGGTTCTCCTTGTCCTCGGCGAGGAAGCCGGTGACCTCGGAGAGCTGCTGCGCGGCCCGGTGGACGTTGCCGTCGTTGTTCTTCAGCATCGTCGTGAAGGACTGCAGATAGCTGATCGTGTCGAAGAAGTTGCCGCTGTTCAGCGAGAGCGTCTTGGTGACCTTGCCGAGCTGCTCGATGGTGTCGCCGAGCAGCTTGCCGTTGCCGCCGAGGTTCGCGGCGCCGGTGTCGAGCAGCGCGGAGAGCGAACCCGTGGAGTTGGCGCCCTTGGGGCCGAGCGCGTCACTGATCCTGGTGATGCTCTCGTAGAGCTGGTCGACCTCCACCGGGCTGGCGGTGCGGCTCGACGGGATCGTCGCCCGGTCGCCGATCTGCGCGCCGCCGGTGTACGCGGGGCTCAGCTGGATGTAGCGGTCGGAGACGATGCTGGGCGCCACGACGACGGCACCCGCGTCGGCCGGCACCTTCACGCCCTTGTCCAGCGTGAGGTTCACCCGCACCTGGCGGCCTTCGGGTGTCACCGAGTCGATGCTGCCGACCTTCACGCCCAGCACCCGCAGATCGGAGCCGGGGTACACGCCGACGGCCTGGTCGAAGTAGGCGGTGATGCGCTTGCCGCCGCTGCCGCCGAAGACGTACACGCCGCCGGCGACCGCGACCAGGACGAGCAGCAGGACGGTGCCGAGCGCGATGCCGCGCCGTCCGGACAGGTGTGCCGTCATCAGCGACCGCCCTGGGACTTGGGTGGCATGCATCCGGTGGTGGGAGGCGTGCCGGCGGGCAGGTAGGTGCGCGGGACGAGCCCGCAGAGGTAGCTGTCGAACCAGCGGCCGTTGCCGACCGTGTTGCCGACCAGCCGGTAGTAGGGTCCGATGGCGGCGAGGGCGGCGTCGAGGCTCTTCTGGTTCTTCAGCAGGACGGTGGTGACCCGGCCCAGCGCGCTGAGGGTGGGCTCCAGCTGCTTGTTGTTGTCCTCGACGAGGCCGGTCAGCTGGGTGCCGAGGTCCTGGGTGCCGGTGAGCAGCCCGTGGATGGCGTCCCGTCGCTTCTGCAACTCGCCCAGCAGCAGGTTCCCGTCCGTGATCAGCTTCTCGAACCTGCTCTGCTGGCCGGCCAGCGTCCCGGTGATCTGCTTGCTGCCCGCCAGCAGTTCGGCGAGCTGGGTGTCGCGGTCGGAGACCGTCTTCGACAGCGCGGAGAGCCCGGTGACGGCGGTGCGCACCTGGGGCGCGGTGTCCTTGAACGTGGCGGAGATGGTGTCGAAGCTCTTGGCGAGCTGCGCGGTGTCGATCTCCCCGAAGGTCTGCCCGAGTCCGTTGAACGCCTGCGTCACGTCGTACGGGGAGGTGGTGCGGGTGGCCGGGATGCGCCGCCCGGGGTTCTGCGCGGCGGAGCCGAGCGGGTCCAGGGCCAGGTACTTCTCGCCGAGCAGCGTCTTGATGCCGATCGCGGCCCGGCTGGCGTCGCCGATCCAGGTGTCCTTGACCTTGAAGGTCACCTTCACCTTGCCGCCGTCGAGCCCCACGCCGGTGACCTTGCCGACCTTCACCCCGGCGACCCGCACCTCGTTGCCGGGGTCGAGCCCCGCCGCCTCGGTGAAGTCCGCCGTGTACGTGGTGCCGCCGCCGATGAACGGCAGCGCGTCGGCGTTGTAGACGACCACGCCCAGCAGGACGAGGACGAGCAGCCCGACGATGCCGACGGTGACGGGGTTGCGTTCCGCCATCGGCTTCGGGCGCCGCCCCGCCGCCCGCCGGCGCAGCCGCGCCGCCCGCCCGCTCATGACCTGCACCGCGCTTCGGTGATCGCGATACCGGTCGGCGCCTTGCTGCCGTCCGAAGTGGTCACGCCCGACACCTTGGCCTCGCAGAGGTAGAGGTTGAGCCAGGACCCGTACGACGCGAGGCGGGTGATCGTCCGCATCTTGACGGGCGTCTTCTGCAGGAAGTTCTCGATCTGCGGGGTGCTCGCGGCCAGGTTGGACGACAGCCTGCCGAGCTGGCGGATGTCCTCCTTCAACGGCGCCCGGCCGTCGTCCAGCAGTCCCGCCGTGCTGGTGGTGAGCTGCGAGATCGCGGTGATCGCGTCCCCGATCGGCTGCCGGTCGCCCGCGAAGCCCGTGACGAGGGTCTGCAGGGTGCCCACCAGCTCGTTGAAGCCCTGTTCCCGGGTGTTGACGCTGGTCAGGACGGTGTTGAGGTTGTCGATCACCTCGCCGATGACCTTGTCCTTGGCGGCCAGCGTGGTGGTCAGCGAACCCACGTTCCTGATCAGGCTGTTGACGGTGCCGCCCTCGCCCTGGAGCACCTGGATGATCTCCCCGGCGAGCTGGTTGACGTCCTTGGGCGACAGCCCTTCGAAGAGCGGCTGGAACCCGTTGAACAGCTGGGTGAGGTCGAGGGCGGGCGAGGTGCGGTCCAGCGGGATGGTGGAACCGGGCGTGAAGGCCCGGTCCATCGGCCCGGCGCCCTGCTGCAGGTCGATGTAGCGCTGGCCGACCATGTTGAGGTACTTGATCGACGCGGTCACCGAGGCCGGCAGCGCCCGGCCCTTCTCGACCGAGAACGTCACCTGGGCGAGCCGCCGGTCCACCACTCGGATGTCCTCGACCTGGCCGACCTTCACCCCGGCGATCCGCACGCTGTCGCCGGTGATCAGCCCGGTGGTGTCGGTGAACCGCGCCTTGTAGCCGACGGTGTCCGCGATCCCGGTGTTGGCGATGCTGAAGGCCAGCACCGTGGTGGCCAGGGCCGTCACGAGGATGAAGACGATCGACTTGATGAGCGGTCCCGCGATGCTCCGGCGCCTCACTGGAGCCTCACCTCCGCACCGCGGAAGACCGGACCGGCCAGCAGGCTGCTCCAGTCGGGAAGGGAGTCCGGCGAGGCGTTCAGCGCCGGTGCCAGCAGTTCGTTGACGAGTTCGTTCTCCTGCGGCGAGTTGGGCAGCCCCAGGCCGCCGTTCCCGCTTCCGGCACCGGTCACGGTGACGCCCGTCGTGGCTGCCGGGGGCGTCGTGGCTGCCGGGCCCGTGAGGCCCGGCGACACCGTGTCGTCCGTCCGGGTCGGCCGGCCGAGGTACGGCACCGGGTAGCAGTTGGGCCCGGTGCTCGCCGTGTACGACGGCTTGTCCTTGCCGGGCAGGTACTTGCCCCGGGAGGGAACGGTCCGCACGGTGACGTGCAGTCCTGGCTCATTGGTCCCCTTGCCGAGCGCCTTGTCCATCGCCGGCACGAAGTTCGCCAGCGTGCGCAGGGTGCAGGGGAACGAGGGCGCGTACTCGCCGAGCAGCTGGAGCGTTCCCCTGCTGTCCGCCGACAGCCGGATGATGGTGTCCTGGTTCTGCCGCAGGAACGCGGTCAGGTCCTGGGAGGTGCTGGTCGTCGACCCGTACAGGGTGCTGAGGTTGGCGCGCTGCTCGGCGATGGTGCCGCTGGTCGTCGTGAAGTCGGTGAGCGCCTGAAGGATGTCGGGGGCGGCGTCGCCGTACACGCGGCTGACCTTCACCAGCTCCTGGATGTCCCGGTTGAGCGCCGGCAGGTTCGGGTTGAGTTTCGCCAGATAGGCGTCGAGGGTGACGAAGCTGTCGCCCAGCTTCGTACCGCGGCCCTGCAGCGCCTGCGAGACGGCGCTGAGGGTGGCGGAGAGCTTCTCCGGCTGCACCGCCGTCAGCAGGGGCAGGACGTTGTCGAGCACCTGCTCCAGCTCGATGGCGTTGCTGGAGCGGTCCTGCGCGATGGTGCTGCCGGCCAGCAGCTTCGGCCCCGAGGTGCTCCGCGCCGGCGGCACGAGGGCCACGAACCGCTCCCCGAACAGCGTCGTCGGCAGCATCTGCACGGTGACGTCGGCCGGGATGCCGTTCAGCTTGTCGCGCTGGATGGCCAGCGTGACGCGGGCGCCGTCGCCGTCGGCGGTGATGCCGCGCACCTGGCCGACGACCACCCCGCGCAGCTTCACGTCCGCGTACAGGTGCATCGCGTTGCCGACGCTGCCGGTCCTGACGGTCACCGTCGCGTCGTCGGAGAACTCCTTGTCGTAGATCGCCACCGAGAGCCAGATGAGCAGCGCCGGGACCAGCAGGAACACCACTCCGGCGAAGCGCCGTCGCACGGTGAGGGCGGTCATCCGGCCACCCGCACCGTCGTCGTGGTGCCCCAGATGGCCAGGCTCAGGAAGAAGTCCGTCACGCTGATCACCACGATCGCGTTCCGCACCGACCGGCCGACCGCCACCCCGACGCCGGCCGGACCGCCCTCGGCGTGGAAGCCGTAGTAGCAGTGCGCGAGGATCACCGTCACGCTGAAGACGATCACCTTGAGGAACGACAGCAGGACGTCGTCGGGCGACAGGAACGTGTGGAAGTAGTGGTCGTAGGTGCCCGCCGACTGGCCGCTCACGAAGACCGTGACCAGCCGTGAGGCGACGTACGAACTGACCAGGCCGATGCCGTAGAGCGGGATGATCGCGACGACGCCCGCGATGATCCGGGTCGTCACCAGGTACGGCATGCTGCGGATGCCCATCCCCTCCAGGGCGTCGACCTCCTCGTTGATGCGCATCGCGCCGAGCTGCGCGGTGAAGCCGGCGCCCACGGTGGCCGAGAGCGCGAGGCCCGCCACCAGGGGTGCGATCTCCCGGGTGTTGAAGTACGCCGAGACGAAGCCGGTGAACGCGGCGGCGCCGACCTGGTTGAGCGCCGCGTGACCTTGCAGGCCGACGACGGTGCCGGTGAAGAGCGTCATCGCGATCATCACGCCGACGGTGCCGCCGATGACCCCGAGCCCGCCGCTGCCGAACGCCACCTCGGCCAGCAGCCGCTGGATCTCCTTGAGGTAGCGGCGCAGGGTCTTGGGGATCCACAGCAGCGCGGTGATGTGGAAGATCAGATGGTCGCCGAGCCGGTCCAGCCAGCCGAACCAGCGGTCGGACCGGGCGCCGTGGCGGTACTCGGCCGGTGCGTTCCGGTCCGGCGGGACGGGGGCGTCCTGCGGCGCGTCCTTGTCGAGAAGGGCCATCGGTCAGGATCCCTTCGCGGGGACGATCTGCAGATAGATCCCCGTGAGCACCATGTTCACGAAGAACAGCAGCAGGAAGGTGATGACCACCGACTGGTTCACCGCGTCGCCGACGCCCTTCGGCCCGCCGCGCGGATTGAGGCCCCGGTAGGCGGCGACGATGCCCGCGATGAAGCCGAAGATCAGCGCCTTCAGTTCGCTGATGTAGAGGTCAGGGAGCTGGGCGAGGGCCGAGAAGCTGGCGAGATACGCGCCCGGCGTGCCGTGCTGCATGATCACGTTGAAGAAGTAGCCGCCGAGCGTGCCGACGACCGAGACCAGTCCGTTGAGCAGCACCGCCACGAACATCGCGGCCAGCACCCGGGGGACGACGAGGCGCTGCACCGGCGAGACGCCCATGACCTCCATCGCGTCGAGCTCCTCGCGGATCTTGCGCGACCCGAGGTCCGCGCAGATCGCGGAACCGCCGGCGCCCGCGATCAGCAGGGCGACGATCAGCGGGCTCGCCTGCTGGATGATGGCCAGCACGCTGGCGCCGCCGGTGAACGACTGGGCGCCGAGCTGCTGGGTCAGCGACCCGACCTGGAGCGCGATCACCGCGCCGAACGGGATCGACACGAGGGCGGCGGGCAGGATCGTCACGCTCGCGATGAACCAGAACTGCTCGATCAGCTCACGGACCTGGAACGGTCTGCGGAACATCGCGCCGACCGTCGTCACGGCGAGCGAGAAGAGCCGGCCGGTCTCGCGCAGCGCGCCCAGCCCCGGGACCGGCCGCCGCACGGGAGGCGCCGCCGGCCGCGGCGCCGGTGCGGGGTCCCGTGGCGGATCCAGTGCGGGAGCCGTCATGACGGCCCTCCGCCCGCGCGGCCGGCGGGGGCGGCCTGCTGCCCGGCGGCGACGTGCCCGGTGCGGTCGAAGCTGGACTCGACCGCGTGCCGCGCGGCCGGCGGCAGCGTGTCCAGCAGGCCGAGCACCCGCTCCCTGCGGCGCAGCACCGCCTGCCGGACCGGCAGCCCGGGGGTCGGCTCCAGCTGCGGCTCGATGGTGCGGGGCACCGAACTGCTCCCGGTGACGCCGTGCCGCTCCTCCAGGGCCATCGTGGCCTCGTCCTTCTCCTCCGACATCCCGATCGGACCGGCCCGGTGCCCGCCGAGGAACTGCGCCACCACGGGTTCCTGGCTGGTCAGCAGCACCTCGCGGGGGCCGAAGGCCACGAGCCGGCGGCGGAAGAGCATGCCCATGTTGTCCGGCACGGTCGAGGCGATGTCGATGTTGTGCGTGACGATCAGCATCGTCGCGTCGAGCTGCGCGTTCAGATCGATCAGCAGCTGCGAGATGTACGCGGTGCGGACCGGGTCGAGGCCGGAGTCCGGCTCGTCGCAGAGAATGATCTGCGGATCGAGCACCAGCGCGCGGGCCAGTCCGGCGCGCTTGCGCATGCCGCCGGATATCTCGCCGGGCAACTTCCCCTCGGCGCCCAGGAGTCCGACCATGTCCATCCGCTCCATCACGACGCGGCGGATCTCGGATTCCTTCTTCTTCGTGTGCTCGCGGAGCGGAAAGGCGATGTTGTCGAAGAGCGACATCGACCCGAACAGCGCGCCGTCCTGGAACATCAGGCCGAAGAGCTTGCGCGCCTCGTACACGTCGCGTTCCGGGCTGTTCACCATGTCGACGCCGTTGACCATGACCCGCCCGCGCTCGGGCTTGAGCAGCCCGATCACCGACTTCAGGAACACGGTCTTTCCGGTACCCGAGGGGCCCAGCATCACGCTGACCTCACCGGGCGGCAGAGTGAGCGTCACGTCCTGCCAGACGGTCTGACTGCCGAACGACTTGGTGAGGCCTTCGACGACCACTTCGATTCCCATTACACCTCCCGGGATGGTTGGCCGGCGCCGTCCGCGGCGCCGGTGGCGGACTGGTCAGCGGTGCGGCAGCGGCGGGATCTGGATCTCGGTACCGGTGGAGGCGTCGCAGCCGAGTCCGGCCCAGGGCGCGCAGAGCGTGCCCTGGTTGAGGTTGAGCGAGTTCCCCGGGCCTGACACCGCCGCGGTGAAGAGCGCGTCGAGGTTCTCGCCGTGGGTCCCGCAGCCGGTGAAGGCGGGGATCGTCAGGTTCTCCTGGTGCAGCGGGCCGCCGTCGAGAATGGTGTAGTCCGGCTTGCCGTCACCGCCGCCGGGCATGTGCGCGTCCTGCAGCCCGACGAGCGCCAGCTGGATCGGCGCCCTGGTGCGGCAGTTCGGTCCGACGTCGAGCGGGGTGCCGTTGATCCTGACGTCGTAGAGCCGGAGCCACTGATATCCGTAGATCGTGGTGATGACGTTCTGCTCGACGAAGTTGGTACCCGTGGTGACGATGGTCAGCAGCGGTTTCACCGGATCGGGCGTGAGCGCCATCTTCGCCGTCGTCGGCACGAATCCGTAGGTCAGGAACGTGGAATCGGCGACCGGCAGCGTCATCGAACCGAGCGAGTCGAACTCGTAGTACTGCGGGGGATTGGGCTGGACCGCCATCCGCACGTTCATGTTGATGTAGGTCAGGGAGGGGCCCCTGGCGCTGTGCGCGTCATTGATGACGGCGGCGCCGCTGAGCTTGTGGACGTTGGAGTATCCGGTCGCGTAGGCGCACGAGCCGAGATCGAAGGTGGTCTCGGTGACCGTCGCGCCGGCATCCTGCTCGTCCTTCAGCGGAATGTGATCGAAGTCCAGCTTCCCCTTGGGCAGTACGTCGCAGTCGTACGTGCCGGAATGCACCGGCGGTTCGACCTTGATGGTGCTGTTGTGCGGCGCGCCCGGCTTGGCCGACGCACCCGGTGACGTACTCGCCGGCGTACCCGGTGACATACCGGGGGCGGAGGGCGTCGCGGAGGAGGACGGTGCGGCCGGTCCCGATGACGAGGGTGACGACGGGGGCGAGCCCGACGGGCTGGGGTCCGGCACGGGCACCGGCACCGCCCCCAGCAGCGCGTTCTGCCCGGCCTCCGGAGTACAGGCCACCTTCACGGGGGCGGCGGTGGCCGGTACGGGCGACGGCGTCGCGTCCGTCGCGGCGGCCTTGCCCGGTGTGAGCTCCAGGGCCAGCGCACCCGCGCCGAAGCTCACCTCGCCCGCCGCGGTGACGGTCACCGGCGGCACCTCGCCCTTGAACGTCAGCACGAGATCGTCCTTGCCGGTCACCGGAACGGCGGGGGCCCGCAGTCCGGGCCAGGGGGCGTCGGCGGCCGAAGTGCCCTGGGTGACACGGGCGGTGAGGGTTCCGGTACCGGCCAGCGTTCCGGTGGCGTCCGGCACGAGACCGTCGACGGCGGCGCGCGGCACCGTCAGCGCCATGGTCAGATCACCGGGCTGGATCGGCTTGTCGACCGCTCCGGTCTCCGGGAAGAGCTGGGTCAGGACGGCGTGCACCGGCTGATCGCCGCCGGGGAAGGCGCACTGGTACGCCATCGTCAGCGGCCCGTCCCGGCCGGCAGCCGCGGAGCCGGACCCGGACAACAGCCCCGCCACGAGCGCCGCCGCCGCGAGGCCCGCCAGCCGCACCGTACGGCGTGGAACACCTGCACCCCTCATTGCGGCACTCCTCGGACTGGCTCGGCGCAGACCTGCGGGAAATCGCGAACTCGGTCGGGACGCAGGACACTACGTGCGGGTAATAACGAGGACAAGTGATCGAACACAGGAATGTTCCGCGATCTCCAGGCCGTCGGATTTCTTATCACTGGGTGATAAATACGTAGCGGAGTTTTGTATTCCATTGAGTACCGGTGAGCAGCCGGGCGTCGGTGGCCGTCCGCTCCGCGGCGCGGGACCCCGGCCCGTGGCTCCGGGCCGGGGTCCGCACAGCGGGTTGGCTCACGGAGAGGTGATCTGCAGGGTGGCGGGGCTCAGGACGTAGTTGGCGCTGTAGACCGCGCTGTCACCGTTGTTGATCAGACCGAGGCAGATGCCCGAGACGTTGTACGCCTTCAGGTTCCCGCCGCTGACCGTCAGCACGTGGGTGGAGTTGGTGTACTTGCCGGTGAGGGTGGCGGTGCTGCCGGCCGTCGGGCCGTTGAAGTCCGCGTTGCACAGACCGCTGATGTGGGCCTTGACGCCGGTGATGGTGCCGGTGGTGACGCCCGCGGAGTACGTCGCCGCGTTGAGCTTCCAGGGCAGGCCCTGAGCGGTGACGGTGAAGGAGATGCCGGCGGGACCCGAGCAACTGGTCCAGGTGACGGAGGAGATGCTCGCGATGGCGGTACCGGAGAGCCCGGTGCCGTTCGCGGCGCTGCCGGCGGCGTTGGACTTGGTGCACTTGAGCTGGGTGCCGGTGTTGGTGTCCGTCAGGATCGGGCTGGTCGCCACCGCTGTGAACGAGCCACCGCCGGTCACGGTCCAGGTGCCGGCCGCGGAGGCGGGGGAGGTGGAGAATCCGACGGCGGCGGCGAGGGCCGCACCGACGACGATGGTGCTCTTGGTCAGCTTGCGCACGGGCTGATCCTTTCAAGGAGTTGGCGTACCTGATTAACCGTGATCCCCGCTGTTCAGGCGGGGATTTCGACTGCGGCTCAATACCTGGAACGCGGCACCGAATGAATTCGGCTGCCCTTGCGAATGGGCACGTTACGCATCGGTAACCGGGTGGCGCAATACTCCAGTCAGAGATTGGGAGAACGACCTTACTCCCGAGTATTTTCTTATCTCTGGAGCAATAAATTCCGGCTGCGAACTGTCCGGAAGTGAGCACGCACGGCCACCGGGGACCGGCCGCCGGTCACATGGCCCGTGCACGTTTACGGCCACTGGGTGCTGCGCTCCGGCCGCTGTTGGTCTATGTTTCGACGAGCTACGACGTGTCGTACGTCACTCCCGGCATGTCCGATGCCCCACCCTGCGCCGCCTAGTTGAGGGGGGACGAGCGTGTCCGGAGCGAGACGGGCCGCGGGACCGGCCGAGCCGCTGCGACCGATCCCGCAGGAGCTCGCGGCGATCATGTGGCCCGAACTGCCCAGCCTCTTCCAGGAGATGTCCGCCGAGATCATCGGGGCGTTACCGGAGTACTCCCACATTCTGGACGGGCCCTATGGGCACGCGATACGCATCGGCATCGAGCAGAACATCGCCACCTTCGTCGACCAGATCGCCGCGCCCACCACGACCTCCACGCTCCGCGACGACATGTGCCGCAGGTTCGGCCGCTTCGAGGCGTACGAGGGCCGCAGCCTGGACAGCCTGCAGGCCGCGTACCGGATCGGCGCCCGGGTCGGGCTGCGCCGGGCGATGAAGGTCTCCGAGCGCTACAAGCTCCCGCCCTCCGTCATGATGACCTTCGCCGACTCGCTGTTCGCCTATGTCGGCGAGCTCGCGTCGCTCTCCCGCGAGGGCTATCTGGAAGCCATGGCCGAGCTGGGCGAGAAACCGGACAACCGCCGCCGCCGGGTGCTGCGGCTGATTCTGGCCACCCCCTCCGTATCGCTCGCCGCGATCGCCGAACTCGCCGAACACGCCGCCTGGCCGCTGCCGGACGAGGTGACGCTCGTCGCCCTGGGCCCGGAGTCCAAGCTGACGCGGGCGGCCCTGGACCGCGACATCCTCGTCGACCTGTCGGGACCCGAACCCCATCTGCTGGTCCCCGGACCGCTCGACGACGTCCGGCGCGCGGCCCTCGACACCGCGCTGACCGGCAGCCGGGCGGCGGTCGGACTGACCACACCGCTGGGGGACGCGGCGGACTCGCTGCGCTGGGCGCGGCAGACCCTCGCGCTGGCCGACGCCGGGATCATCGACGACCGGCCGGTGGTGCTGTGCGAGGACCACCTGCTGCCGTTATGGCTCCTCGGGGACCCGGCCCTGATCAACCAGCTCAGCAAGAAGCACCTCGGCCCGCTCGTCGGCCTCACCCCCACCCAGCGCACCCGGCTCGTCGACACCCTGCGCACGTGGCTCACCACCCGCGGCACCGCCGCCCAGATGGCCGAACTCCTCGAAGTGCACCCGCAGACCGTGCGCTACCGCATGCGGATCCTCGACCGCGCCTTCGGCGACCAACTCTCCGATCCCGACGCCCGGTTCGCGACCGAGATCGTGCTCCGGGCCCTGCACCTCCAGGAGCGCGCGGGCCCGTCGGGGCTGCCGGGCCTACCGCCCGGCGTGCGCGAACCCTTCTGACGCCGGAAGCCGGGAACGACCGCGCCGGGGGTCAGGGAGCCGGGGGTCAGGGAGCCGGGGTCAGGGAGCCGGGGGGCCCGTCTCCGGCCGGTCGTCCGCCCCGAGCCACCGGAACTCGGCCCACACCGACTTGCCCTCCCCGCGCGGCTCCACGCCCCAGCGGGTGGCGAGGGAGTCGATCAGCAGCAGACCGCGGCCCGAGGTCGCGGCCTCGCCCGGGGTCCTGCGGCGGGGCCAGACGCTGGAGCGGTCCTGGACGGCCAGCCGCACCCGGTGGGGCCCCTGGATCCGTACCGAGGGGACGATCTCCAGCGTCATCACGGCACCGCCCTCGGTGTGCAGCAGGACGTTGGTGAGGAGTTCGCCGGCCACCAGCTCGACATCGTCGGCCAGTTCGCCCGCGCCCCAGTCCGACAGCGCCTGGCGCAGCACCGCCCGGGCCTCGGCCAGCCCCTCCGGGTCGGCCTGGTGGACGTACTGGTGGATGCGCGGGGCCTTGGCCGTGCCCGGGTCGGGCGCCCGGCGCAGCAGGAGCAGCGCCATGTCGTCCTCGGCGCCCGGCCGGGCCCACAGGCCGTCGGCGAGATGGTCGGCGAGCGCGGCAGCGCCGTGCGGTCCGTGCCGTACGGCGTCGGCGAGCTCGTCCATGCCCTCGCCGATGTCCTTGCCCGGCTGCTCGACGAGCCCGTCGGTGCACAGCAGCAGGGTCTCCCCCGGCACCAGGTCCAGCCGGGTCTCCGGGTACTCGTGGTCGTCGAAGTGGGTGGCCAGGCCGAGCGGCAGCCCGCCGCGGACGTTGGGCCAGCCGGTCCGCCCGTCGGTGTGCCGGATCAGCGGCCCGAGGTGCCCGGCGCGCACCACGCGCACGTCGCCGGTGGCCAGGTCGACCTGGGCGTAGGTGCAGGTGGCGAAGCGTTCGGTGTCGAGCTCGGCGAGGAACTGCGAGGCGCGCGCGAGCACCGTGGAAGGGGCGTGGCCCTCGGCGGCGTAGGCGCGCAGCACGATGCGGAGCTGGCCCATCATGGCCGCCGCGTGGGTGTCGTGGCCCTCGACGTCGCCGACGACCACGCCGATGCGGCCCTGCGGCAGCGGGATGACGTCGTACCAGTCGCCGCCGACCTCCCGGCCGCTCCAGGCCGCGTGGTAGCGGACGGCGATCTCCCCGCCGACGACCTCGGGGATCCGCCGCGGCAGCATCGAGGCCTGCAGCCCGGTGGCGAACTCGCGCTCCTGGTCGAAGAGCATGGCGCGCTGCAGCGACTGGGCGACGATGCCCGCGAGGGCGAGGCAGAGGTTGCGGTCCTCGGCGGTGAAGTGGGTGCGGTCCCGGTAGAACAGGCAGAGGCCGCCGATGGAGCGGGCCTGGGCCACCAGCGGGAGGTAGGCCGCCGCCTCGATCTCCAACTCCCCTATGTAGGGCCGCAGCCGGGGGTAGCGGTCGGCGAGTTCCGACAGCGAGCCGATGAACCGGGGGCGCTGTCTGCGGATCGCTTCGGACAGAGGGAGGTCGTCGTCGACCCGGGTGAGCCGCAGGTCGGACAGGACCTTCATGGACCGGCCGGTCAGCGCGATGAGCTTGAGCATGCTGCCGTCGACCAGCCCCAGCGCGAGGCCGTCGGCCCCGAACCGCTCCAGCCCGCCGCTGCCGGTCAGCGCGGCGGTGACGTCGTCGACGGTGACGGCGCGCGACAGCGCCTGGGTGGTCCGCTCCACCATGGAGGTCTGGCGTTTGCGGTCCTCCTCCAGGGTCCGCAGCAAGGTGGAGTGGGTGAGTTCCGCGGTGGCGTCCCGGACGATGCCGATGACGCGCACGGCCTTGCCGCCCTCGTCGCGCAGGATGCGGCCCTGGGTGTGCGTCCAGCGCGGTGTGCCGTCCCGGAGGAACGCCTGGAAGTACATGCCGTACGACGACGCCCGCTCGTGCAGGGCCCGGTTGAGTACGGCGTCGAGCCGGGCGCCGTCCTCGGGCGTCACCCGGCTGTACAGGGAGTTGGGCCGGCCGTTGAACTCCTCCGGCCGCAGGTCGAAGACCTCCAGGGCGGCCGGGTCCAGCTCCAGGGTGCCGAGCCTGAGGTCCCAGTCGAAGCTGCCCATGTGGTTCAGGGCGAGGCGTTCGGCCAGACCGGTACGGGGCGTGCCGGTGCCCGGGAGCTCGCCGCGGTCGGGCGGCCGGTCCTGTTCGGGCATATCCGTACTCCCGGGGTGTCGCGGTTCCCGCCGGTCAACCCGACAGGATCTTCGCCTTCTCGGCGGCGAACTCCTCTTCCGTGAGGATTCCCTGGGACTTCAGCCCCGCCAGCCGCTCCAGACGGCTGAGGGTGTCGTCGGCGGGCGGCGGCGCCGCCTGGGCCTGTGAGGCCTGTGGGGGCTGCGCGGCCTGCTGCTCCTCCTGGCCGGCGAACTTCTCCTGCTGGTGCTGCCGCACCCGGCCGCTGACGGCGGAGGCGGTGCCGGCCACCACGGCGGTGCGCGCGACGGCGCCCAGCAGCCCGGGCCCCCTGCGGTTCATGGCTCCTCTGCGGAACGGCATGTCGGGACGTCCTTTCCGAGTCGTCGGACGGTCGATCGGACGGGCGATCGGACGGCGATCGAACCGTCAGCGGGCTTCCGAGAGCGCCCGCTCCGCGATCTCCGCCGGGATCCGCTCGTGGGCCACGGTGACGCCGCCCGCGCCGCGTACCGCGTCGGTGAGCGGCACCGCCCACAGGTCCTCCCAGACGATGAGCGCCGCCGAGCTGCCCGGCGGCACGCTCTGGGCCAGCGCCTGGATGTCCGCGTCGTTGAAGAGCCCGGCGAGAGTGCCCTCCACCGGGTCGTAGGCGACCAGGTCGTCGGGGTCGAGGTCCTGGAGCTCCACACAGTCGATCGTCCCGTCCGCCGCCCGCCGGACGAAGGTGATGTCGAGGATCCGTACGGTGCGGGACGCGACGATGTCGGCGAGCGCGGGTGCGATGCGGCCGGTGAACCGGCTGCCGGGAAATGCGACGACGAGGTATTCGACGGGTCCGATTCCCACGGTCCGTCCTCTCCTGGGTGCGGTGTCCGAGTCCGCTACCGGAATCGGATCGCCAGCATAACTTTGGGAGTATTTGTCTGCATTTAGACTATGACATTCCCGTCCCCCAACGGCCCAACGTGACGGCTCCCGACAGGACAGCGGGAGCCGCGCCCCGCAGGCTGGGCGGAGAGCCGGTGACGACCGACGCCGTCCATGCCCCGGAAGGGACCTCGACATGACCGCAGCCGGTGGGCTCGCCCTCATCATCATCGGGGCGATCCTGAGATACGCGATCACCTGGCAGACCCGGTGGATCGACATCGGCGTCCTGGGCACCATCTGCATGCTCGGCGGAGCCGCGAGTCTTCTCATCGGCATGCTGCTGGCCTTCGGCCGCCGCCGGCGTACGGACCGCCGCCATGAATCCGAGCGCGTCTACGAGCAGCGGTACTACGAGGACCCCCCTCGCCTGTGACCGTTCTCGACCGGGTGCTGCGCAGGGTCCCGTTCATCGGACGGCTCGTCCACGAGTTCAGCGTGGTGAACGTCCTGGACTGCGCCACCCGGCTGGCCGCCCAGGCCTTCCTGGGCGCCCTGCCCGCGCTCTTCGTGATCGCCGCGTTCGCGCCCCAGGGGGTCCGCGACCAGCTCGTCTCCTCGCTGCACTCCGTACTCGGGCTGCACGACGACGCGCTGGACCAGGTCCGGCAGGTCTACTCGGCCGACGACACCACCGAGACCAACTCCATCGGCATCGTCGGCGTCATCGTCACCCTGCTCTCGGCGACGGCCTGCAGCCGCGCCCTGCAGCGGACCTGCGAACGGGCCTGGCGGATGCCCAGGGCCGGCGCCCGGCTGGTCGCGTGGCGATGGGTGGTCTGGCTCGCGGTCTGGCTCGTCGACCTGCTGCTCCAGGGCCCGCTGCACGACGGTTTCGGCGTGGGCGCGGCCCTCGGCGTCCCGCTGCAGTTCGTCTCCGGGACGCTCCTGTGGTGGTGGACCCAGCGCTTCCTGCTGGGCTCCCGCATCCCCTGGCCGCCGCTGCTGCCGGGGGCGATGCTGGTGTCGGCGGGCGTTCTGGGGGTCGTCGGGTGGTCGGCGATCTACATGCCGGGGGCCGTCGAGCGCAGCCTGCGGCAGTTCGGCCCGTTCGGGTCGCTCTTCGTCCTGCTGTCCTGGCTGATCGTGCTCTTCACCGTCATCACGATCGGGATCTGCGTCGGCTATGTGATCGCGCACGAGAAGCCGGTGGCCCGGCGGCTGGGCACCCCGCCCCCGCCGGCCCCGCCGTCCGGGCCGGCGGCACCGTCCGTCGCCGCTTCCGGGCCGTAGCCCGCTCCCGCCGCCGCTACTTCTTCCCGAAGCTCCGCAGGAACAGCGCCTCGGACAGCGCCATGTTCGCGATCTCGGTCGGGTCGACGCTCTCGTTCGGCGCGTGGATGAGGCACAGCGGTTCCTCGACGCCCATCAGGATGATCTCGGCCCCGGGGTAGGTGTCCGCGAAGACGTTGCACAGCGGAATCGAGCCGCCCTGCCCGAGCGTCGTCATGGGCTTGCCGTACGCCTCCTCCATGGCCGCCCCCAGGGCGGCGTAGGCCGGCCCCGTGGTGACGGCCTCGAAGGGCGCGCCGGACGACTCCCGTTCGATCTCCACCCGCACTCCCCAGGGCGCGGCCTTCTCCAGGTGCGCGGCGAGCGCGTCCTGCGCCGTGCGCGGGTCGGTGCCCGGCGGCACCCGCAGATTGAGGCGCGCGGCGGCGGTGGCCTGGATCGCGGCGGAGGAGCCGACGACGGGCGGGCAGTCGATACCGAGGACGGTGAGGGCCGGGCGGGCCCACAGCATGTCGGAGACGGTGCCGTCGCCGAGCAGCTCGGTGCCCGCCACCATGTGCGCGTCGGTGCGGAACTGTTCCGGGTCGTAGCCCTCCCCGGTCCACGTCCTGGTGTTGTCCAGGCCGTCGACGGTGGTGTTGCCCCGGCTGTCGCGCAGCGACGCGAGCATGTGGATGAGCGCGGCGAGGGCGTCGGGGGCGGGCCCGCCGAACATCCCGGAGTGCATCTCGGAGTCCAGCGCGGTGACGGTGACCACGACGTTCGCGAGCCCGCGCAGCGTGACGGTCGCGGCGGGGACGCCGACGGCCGCGTTGCCCGTGTCGCAGACCAGGATCGCGTCGGCGCGCAGCTCCTCGGCGTTCTTCGGGACGAAGTCCTCCAGACCGCCGGTGCCCTGCTCCTCGGATCCCTCGGCGATGAACTTCAGCGTGACGGGGATGTCGTCGCCGAGCGCGCGCAGCGCTGTGAGGTGCATGGCGATGTTGCCCTTGCAGTCCGCGGTGCCGCGCCCGTACCAGCGGCCGTCGCGCTCGGTGAGCTGGAAGGGCGGGCTGGTCCAGGCGGCGTCGTCGAGCGGCGGCTGCACGTCGTAGTGGCAGTAGAGCAGCACGGTCGGCGCGCCGGGCGGGCCCGGCCGGTGGCCGAGCACGGCCTTGCTGCCGTCGATGGTGTCGGCCAGCCGCATGTCGGTGAAGCCCAGCTCGGTGAAGGCGTCCGCGACCCACTGCGCGGTGCGGTGGCACTCCTCCGCCGGGTACTGGCGGGGGTCGGCCACCGAGGTCATGGCGACCAGCTCCGTCAGGTCGGCCTTGGCGCGGGGCATCAGGCCGCTGATGCGCTGTTTGAGGTCGTCGGACATCACACGGCTCCTGGAGGGTGCGGGGTTGCGGTGGCGGCGGTCACTTCTTGACGGTGTCGTCGTACTTGAGGCCGCCGTACGCCTTCTCGAAGTCACCGAGCTTGTCCGGGCAGTAGACGGAGACGGCCAGCGAGGCCGCGCTGATCGCCTCGCTGTCGGCGATGACCGGGCGCGTACCGGGTCCGCTCGCGCCGTTGACGAGTGCCGCCTTGGCCTGCGCCTTGATCAGGGAGTTGCCCGGGTCCCTGCACAGCGACGCGCCGTCGTCGCCCAGGGTCCGGACGATCAGGTCGTGGTCGGGCACCGGGTAGCCGGCGTCGGTGAGCAGCTTGGAGAGCTGGTTGGCCTTGTCGTTGGCCTTGACCGTCTCGCGCAGGGTCGTGTACTGGATGATCCCGATGACGGCGAAGACCACCAGCAGCACGATCGAGCCGATGTAGATCCACCGGTGCTCGGACGCCATCAGGGTGCGCTTCATGTTTCCCGCGGTGCGCTTCATGCGTCGACTCCCGCCTCTGCCGGGTCCTCGTCCACGTGCTGGCGCCAGCTGGGCTTGCGCAGTGTGTAGAACAGGTACGGCACCAGCAGCCCCAGCAGCAGGAGCCCGGCCGTGACGATGCCCACGTAGGCGAGGACGCTGCCGCCGCCGAACTGCGAGGACGGCACGAAGCCGATGACGAGCGCCGCGAGCGACGACAGCAGGCCGACGACGCACAGCACGGGCAGCGCGGGCGCCCGGTAGCCGCGTGGATGGTCCGGTTGGGTCTTCCGCAATCGGATCGCCGCCGCGAACATCAGCAGATAGACGATCAGGTAGATCTGCGTGGTGATGACGGAGAAGATCCAGTACGCGCTGGAGACGTTGGGGATGAACGCGTAGAGCAGCGCGATGACGGTGGTGACCACACCCTGCGCGACGAGGATGTTCTGCTGGACGCCGAACCTGTTGAGCCGCTGCAGGAACGGCGGCAGATAGCCCTCCTGCCGGGAGATCAGCAGCAGGCCCTTGGACGGTCCGGCGAGCCAGGTCAGCATGCCGCCGAGCGCCGCCGCGACCAGCATCACGCCGAAGACCGGTGTGAGCCAGCCGACGTTGAAGTAGGAGAAGAAGGCGTCGAACGCCTGGATGACCCCGGCCGTCAGGCTCAGGTCGTGGGCCGGGACGACCCAGCTGACCGCCAGCGCCGGAAGGATGAAGATCAGCAGCACCAGGCCCATCGCGGTGAACATCGACTTGGGGAACTCCTTGTCCGGGTTCCGCAGCGAGGAGACGTGCACCGCGTTCATCTCCATGCCGGAGTACGACAGGAAGTTGTTGACGATCAGCACGAGGCTCGCCAGCCCGGTCCACTGCGGCAGGATGTGCGAGGCGTTCATCGGCGCGGCCGAGGTGTTGCCCTGGCCGAGGAAGACGAAGCCGAGGATCACCAGTACCGCACCCGGGATGAGGGTGCCGATGATCAGGCCGCCGCTCGCCAGGCCCGCCACGGCTTTCGTGCCGCGCGAGGAGACCCAGACACCGGTCCAGAACAGCACCACGATCACGATGGCCACATAGAGGCCGTTGCTCGCCAGCCGCGGATCGATGATGTACGCGAAGGTGCTCGCCACATAGGCCAGCAGGCTCGGGTAGTAGAAGATCGTCATCGCGAACTGGCACCACACCGCCAGGAAGCCCATCGGCTTCGACAGCCCCTCGCTCACCCAGCGGTACACACCGCCGTTCCAGCCCGACGCCAGCTCGGCCGAGACCAGCGCCGTCGGGATCAGGAACACGATCGCGGGCACGACGTAGAGGAAGACGGCGGCGAGGCCGTAGACGGCCATGGACGGCGCCGCGCGGAGGCTGGCCACCGAACTGGTGGTCATGAACGCCAGCGTCAGCCACGACATGTACTGCTTGCCCGGCACACGCGCCGCGCTGGTGGCCGGCGAAGCGGCTTTCGCCGCGTCCTTCCCACCGGCCGGGATGTCCATCGACGCCATGCTGACGACCCTCCGATTGCCCTCTGAGCTGTCCGGCACAGGATCACCCGGTTTGTCCACCCCCGCATCCGGGTGTCCGCCGACCGGCTGAGGGGCGGGCCCCGTACCGGGACCCGCCCCTCATCCGTCAGCCGCTACTCCTGGGGCTCGCGCACGTGCTGCCGTTCCGCCTTGGGGCTCTCGTTGTGCTCGAAAGCGTCCAGGTTCTCCCGCACTTCGTTGGCGCGGTGCTTCGCCTGCGCGGCATCCACTTGCTCGGTATGCCTCATGCCCTTGGAGTGGGCGCTGCGGGCTGTGTGCTTGGACATGACCATTTCCTCCTGAAAGGTGTCCAATTCGGACTACCTCAGGCAAACACCATTCCTCAGCACCCGCTACCGGGGCGGGCTGCGCTCAACCGCCCATGGCGCGCGCGAGGTTCGGCACCGGGTGGAATGCCTCGGCAAGCCCGGTCAGCCGCAGCAACCGCAGGGTCGACGGGCGGTCGCAGACCGTTCTCAGCTCCCCGCCCCTGGCCTGGACGCGGCGGCGGGCACGGCAGAGCAGGGACAGGCCGTAGCAGTCGATGAACTCCAGCGGGCACAGGTCGACGACGACCCGGAGCGGTGGCGGTCCGCCGGAGACGAGATCCAGGTGCGGGGCCACGAACCGCGCGGTGTCGATGTCCAGTTCACCGCGCAGCTCCACGACGGTGAACCCGTCGATCCGGTAGGTGCGCGCATACGGATTGGCCGGGGGTACCAGATACGGCGGGCCGATCGGCGGATCACTGTGGGCATCATCCTGCACCGGTGTCCCCTCCCGCGGCCGACCGTGCGAGCGACCACCGGGGCCTGGGTGACCTACGGTCACCGTATCCGGAGGAAATTCGCACAGGGGAGGCGGTAGCCCGGAACAGATACGTATCTTCACCCGTCCGAGTGAAGATCGATCTGACGACCGTGCAGAGCCGGGCTACCGGGGCGTCGGAGCGCTGGTCAGAACGGGATCGGCGTCCTGGTCCGAGCGGAAACGGCAGCGCCGGTCAGAACGGGAACCGGCTGCGTCCGTGCTGGATGGAGATCCACTTCACGGTCGTGAACGCGTCCACCGTGGCATCGCCGTTGAGCCGCCCCACACCGGAGGCCTTCTCGCCGCCGAAGGGCACGATCGGCTCGTCCGCGATGGTGCCGTCATTGACGTGCATCATGCCGGTGTCGATGCGCTGCGCGAAGCGCACACCGCGCTCGATGTCCCGGGTGTGGACGGCGCCGCTGAGCCCGAACGGGGTGTCGTTGGCGATCCGGACCGCCTCCTCCTCGCCGTCGAAGGGCACCACCAGGACCACGGGGCCGAACAGCTCACGGCGCAGGATCGCGGCGTCCGCCGGGATGTCGCCGAGCACGGTCGGTGACACGACGGCTCCGTCGGCCTCACCGAGCAGCAGCGCCGTGGCGCCCGCCTCGACGGCCTGGGCGACCTCGGCGGTGATGCGCTCGGCCTGGAGGGTGTTGATCAGCGGGCCGATCTGGGTGGCCGGGTCGGCCGGGTCGCCGACGATCAGCGAGGCGGTCTTCGCGACGAACTTCCGGGTGAACTCCTGCTCCACCGAGCGGTCCACCAGCACCCGGTTGGCCGCCATGCACACCTGGCCCTGGTGGGCGAAGCGGCTGAACACCGCGGCGTCGACCGCGTAGTCCAGGTCGGCGTCGTCCAGGACGACGAGCGCGCTGTTGCCGCCCATCTCCAGCACCGTCCGCTTGAAGTGCGAGGCGGCGACCGTGGCGACGTGCCGGCCCACGTGGTCGGAACCCGTGAAGGAGATGACCTTGGGCACCGGGTGCTCGATGAAGCTGTCGCCGATCTCGGCGATGTCCGTGATGACGACGTTGAAGAGACCGGCCGGCAGGCCCGCCTCCTCGAATATCCTCGCGATCAGCGTGCCGCCGACCACCGGGGTGTTCTGGTGCGGCTTGAGCACCACGGCGTTGCCGAGCGCCAGCGCCGGGGCTATGGACTTCAGACCGAGGAAGAGCGGGAAGTTGAACGGGCTGATCACCCCGACGACGCCGACCGGCTTCCGGTAGAGGCGGTTCTCCTTGCCGTCCACCGGGGAGGCCAGGATCCGTCCCTCGGGGTGCAGCGCGAGCTGCATCGACTGCCGCAGCATGTCCTTGGTGAGGGCGAGCTCGAAGCCGGCCTTGAGATACGTGCCGCCCAGCTCGGCGATGATCGCCTCGGTGATCTCGGCCTCGTGCTCCTCGATGACCTTCAGCGCGCGCTCGAAGACCAGCCGGCGGGCGTACGGGTTGGTCTCGGCCCAGGCGGTCTGGGCCCGTTCCGCCGCCCGATACGCCTGGTCCACCTCGGCCTTCGTCGCCACCGTGATCGAGGCGAGTTTGTCCCCGTTGTAGGGATTGAAATCGACGATGTCCCAGGAGCCGGAGCCGGAGCGCCACTCACCGTCGATGTACTGAAGAGCCAGCTCGGAGAAGTACGACACTTTATCCCTTTCGCGGTGGCCGATGCGGCACGCGTTAGTGATGCTGCGTCATATTACCTTCGTATCAAGCCTGTTGATGGATCTTGCGGAGTCGCTCGAGCGAACGCTCGGCGGAAAGACTGTCCGCGCAGAGCCTTTCCATGGTCTTGTCGTAGAAGTCCACTTCCTCACGCTTGTCGATGTACAGCGCGCTGGTGAGCTGCTCCAGATAGACCAGGTCCGACAGGTCGGATTCCGGGAATCGCAGCAGGGTGAACGCACCGCCGCCCGCCGCGTGGCCGCCGATTTCGAACGGCAGGACGTGGACGGTCACATTCGGCTGCTGCGCGACCTCCATCAGATGGCTCAGCTGCCCGCGCATGACGTCGCGTCCGCCGAACGGCCGGTACAGCGCGCCCTCGTCCATGACGGCGACGAAGTGCGGCGCCCGCTCCGAGACCAGCAGCTTCTGCCGCTCCATCCGCAGGCCGACCCGGCGCTCGATCTCGGACGTGGCCGCACCGGGGTGGCCGAGCTCGACGACCGCGCGGGAGTAGTCCTCGGTCTGCAACAGGCCGTGGATGAACTGCACTTCGAAGGTCCGGATCAGCGAGGCGGACTCCTCGAGACCCACATACGTCTGGAACCAGGCCGGGAGGACGTCCCCGTACCCGTGCCACCAGCCGGCCACGTTCGCCTCACGCACGAGTCCGAGGAGGGCCGCGCGGTCCTCGTCGTCGACCACGTTGTAGAGGGTCAGGAGGTCGGCCACATCCCGTTCCTTGAAGCTCACGCGTCCCAACTCCATGCGGCTGATCTTCGATTCGGACGCACGGATCGAATAACCAGCGGCCTCACGGGTGATTCCTCCCGCTTCGCGAAGCCGCCGCAGCTGAGCTCCCAGCAGAATTCGTCGCACGATGGACCCGCCTCCCGGCTGCCCTGTGGTCATTTACGTCACGCTCCGCCCCTAGGTCGTCAGCAGTCTGCCACTTCTGCGCTGCGTTGAGTACTCGCCCGGTCACACAGCACCATCACGTGCATCATTCCTTGCATCTGCACGTGCATCCGCCCTTGCATACCGTGTGGGCGTTGGGGACCATGGGGTTCGTGCAGATACCCAGTGGGCGCGCATGAGGACTGAGGCCGCAACTGTGCTTGAGCCGTTATGGGATGGAGTGCTCGCCCCCGGGGGCCTGGCCGCGTCCAGCGGCGCCACGTGCGAGTTGCCAGGACGCTTCGAAGCCGTCCGCGACGCCCGAAGATTCACCCGGGCGACACTTCAGCGCTGGGATCTGGCACCACTCTTCGACAGCATCGAGCTGGTCGCCTCGGAACTCGTCACCAACGCGCTGCGTTACGCCGTGCCTCCCGGCACCGGCGGTGCCCCGGTCCATCTCAGTCTGGTGCGCTGGACCTCACGCGTGGTCTGCGCCGTGCGCGACCCCAGCGCCATCGGTCCGGTGGCCAGGACGCCCGACTTCGTCGCGGAGTCCGGACGGGGGCTGCACCTGGTGGAGTCCTACAGCGAGACCTGGGGCTGGCATCCGCTCACCGGGGCGGGAAAAGTCGTCTGGGCCCTCTTCCATTCTCCGATCGGAATGGACGAAGACCCGTCGCTATAGGTTCATATACGGTCACATGAGGTGGTCGAACTCACCATCCTTGACCCCGAGAATCAGTGATTCGATCTCGGCCCGCGTATATATCAAGGCCGGTCCGTCCGGAAAGCGTGAATTGCGTACCGCCACCTCGCCGTCGGGCAGCTGTGCCAGCTCAACGCACGTACCGTTCGCGTTGCTGTGCAAACTCTTCTGCCAGACGACTCCCTGGAGATCTGTCGAGGCCATGCCATTCTGTGTCCGGCTCATAAGACGCTCCCCAAATTCCCCGTAACTGCCTTGCTGGGTAAGCCAGATGATAACCGGTTGCACCAGCACGTGCATGTGCACGTGCATGCGCACGTGCAGTCACCCACCGTGATCAACAACGAGGCGCCGGCCCCACCGGTTCCTGGCCGTCTCCCCCGCGGTGCTCCCCGGCTGCGCCTGTCGCCTGCCCGCCCGATGCGGCCTCCGGAGGAAAACAAGAAGGGGTGCCCGGGGGGTCGGATACGATATTGACGGTCCGTAGATCAATCACTCACCCCGCGTAACGAATTGGGAGCAGCCTGCAATGGCTCGACACCTCATCACCAGCGCCCTGCCCTATATCAACGGGATCAAGCACCTGGGCAACATGGTGGGGTCGATGCTCCCGGCCGACGTCTACGCCCGCTACCTGCGCCAGACCGGGCACGACGTCCTCTACATCTGCGCCACCGACGAGCACGGCACCCCGGCCGAACTCGCCGCCAAGGAAGCCGGACTGCCGGTCGACACCTTCTGCTCCGAGCAGCACCTGGCGCAGAAGGCGATCTACGACGGCTTCGCGCTGCGCTTCGACTACTTCGGCCGCAGCTCCTCCGCGGAGAACCGCGATCTGACCCAGCACTTCGCGCGCCGCCTCCAGGCCAACGGCTTCATCGAGGAACGCGCGATCCGCCAGGTCTACTCGCTCGCCGACGAGCGCTTCCTGCCCGACCGCTACATCGTCGGCACGTGCCCGCACTGCGGTTACGACAAGGCCCGCGGCGACCAGTGCGAGAACTGCACCCGGGTGCTGGACCCCACGGACCTGATCGACCCGCGCTCCGCGATCAGCGGCAGCAGCGCGCTGGAGGTCCGCGAGACCAAGCACCTGTTCCTCCTGCAGTCGAAGCTGGCCGGCGAGGTCGAGGCGTGGATCGACGAGGTGGGCGGCGAATGGCCCACCCTCGCCTCCTCCATCGCCCGCAAGTGGCTCACCGAGGGCCTCCAGGACCGCGCGATCACCCGCGACCTGGAGTGGGGCGTTCCGGTCCCGGCCGACACCTGGCCGGAGCTGGCCGCGGACGGCAAGGTCTTCTACGTCTGGTTCGACGCCCCGATCGAGTACATCGGTTCCACCAAGGAGTGGGCGGACGCCGCTCCCGCCGGGGAGACCCGGGACTGGAAGTCCTGGTGGTACGAGGCGGACGACGTCCGGTACACCGAGTTCATGGCCAAGGACAACGTCCCGTTCCACACGGTGATGTTCCCGGCCACCCAGCTGGGCACCCGCGAGCCGTGGAAGAAGGTCGACTACGTCAAGGCCTTCAACTGGCTGACGTACTACGGCGGGAAGTTCTCCACCAGCCAGCGCCGCGGCATCTTCACCGATGCCGCGCTGGACCTGCTGCCGGCCGACTACTGGCGCTACTTCCTGATCGCCAACGCCCCGGAGTCCGACGACACCTCGTTCACCTGGGAGGTCTTCTCCTCCTCCGTGAACAAGGACCTCGCCGACACCCTGGGCAACTTCGTCAACCGCGTCCTGTCCTTCTCCCGCAAGCGCTTCGGCGACGACGTGCCGGCGGGCAGCACGGCCGGCGAGGCCGAGGCGAAGCTCGGTGAGCAGATCGCCGGGCTGCTGGCCGAGTACGAGGGCCACCTGGACACCCTCCAGTTCCGCAAGGCCGCGGCCGCGCTGCGCGCCCTGTGGAGCGCGGGCAACTCCTACCTGGAGGAGAAGGCCCCCTGGATGGAGATCAAGACGGACCCGGACGGCGCGGCGCTCACCCTGCGCACCGCGATGAACCTCATCCACCTGTACGCGGTGGTCTCCGAGCCCTTCATCCCGTCCTCGTCCGCCGCGATGCGCAGCGCCTTCGCCCTCCCCGACGACAACCGGACCTGGGTCAGCCAGGACGAGGCCAAGTCGCTGTCCTTCCTGGCGCCCGGCATCCCGTTCACCGTCCCGCCGGTGCTCTTCGCCAAGATCACCGATGAGGACCTCGACGCCTACCGCGAGCGCTTCGGCGGCAACCCGGACACCGCCGAGTAGTTCTGTACCCCGCAATGACGATGGCCGCCCCGGTCGGGGCGGCCATCGTCATTTTCGGGGTGCGGCGGACCGGCTCCGGAGTGCGGCGGATCAGCGGCTCAGTGCCGCGGCGTCGCCCATCACCACCACCGGGTGCCTGGCCGTACCGGGGTCGGCGAGCCTGCCCCCCGCGTCGGTGAGGGTGAAGACGCCGACGGGCGACCGGAGGTCGCCCTCGCGGTGGTCGTCGGTCCAGCCCTTCAGGGCGTTGTGGGCGGGCCAGGCGGCGCCGGCGGTCCAGCCCGCGTCCGTCCGCTCGTAGAGGATGACGGTCGAGCGGGTCAGCGCCTTGCGCAGATACGCCTCGGGGCTGCCGTCGGCTATCCGGTGCCATTGCGGCCAGGCCTTGGCCAGCACCGTCTGCAGCAGGTCTTCCGCGAGATGGGCGTCGCCGGTCAGCAGCCAGGCGACGCGCAGCAGTCGCGGGCCCCGCGCCGCCACGAACTCCTCGAAGTCCGGGGGCGTCAGCATCGTCCACTCGCCATCGTGTCCCTTCCACATCAGTGGAACGCGATGGCACTCCTTCCGGGTTGCCTCCGGTCCCGGACGGAATGCGTCCGGAACCGGGGGCCGCCGGTCAGACCTTCGGCTGCGGCTTGCGGAGCTGGATGTGCAGCTCGCGCAGCCGGCTCTCCTCGACCTCGCTCGGCGCGCCCATGAGCAGGTCCTGGGCGTGCTGGTTGAGCGGGAAGGCGATCGTCTCGCGGATGTTCGGCTCGTCCGCGAGCAGCATGACCATGCGGTCCACGCCCGGGGCGATGCCGCCGTGCGGCGGGGCGCCGAAGTGGAAGGCGCGGAGCATGCCGCCGAACTCCTTCTCCACGGTCGCCTGGTCGTAGCCGGCGATCTCGAACGCCTTGTACATGACCGCGGGCTCGTGGTTCCGGATCGCGCCGGACGACAGCTCGATGCCGTTGCAGACGATGTCGTACTGCCAGGCGAGGATGTCGAGCGGGTCCTTGGTCTCCAGCGCCTCCAGGCCGCCCTGCGGCATGGAGAACGGGTTGTGGGAGAACTCGATCGCGCCGGTGTCCTCGTTCTTCTCGAACATCGGGAAGTCGACGACCCAGCAGAA
Source organism: Streptomyces sp. RKAG337 (assembly GCF_023701715.1). Lineage (NCBI taxonomy): Bacteria > Bacillati > Actinomycetota > Actinomycetes > Kitasatosporales > Streptomycetaceae > Streptomyces > Streptomyces sp. RKAG337. The sequence goes on from NZ_JAJOZA010000001.1 coordinate 3,539,448, forward strand.
CCGGAAGACGTTCTCCTCGAAGTGGCCGGCGCGCTTGGCGGCCTCGACGCGGACGGCCGCCATGATCTTGGAGACCTCGGCGAACTCGCCGGCGCCGAAGAAGATCGCGTGACCGGGCTTGGCGTCGACGGCGGCCAGCAGGGCCTTGACGTCGTCCTCGGTCAGGAACTTGGCGATCGGGCCGGTGAGGGCGTTGTCCTCGCCGACGCGGACCCAGGCCAGGCCCTTGGCGCCCTGCTCGACCGCGTACTCGCCCATCTGGTCGAAGAACTTGCGCGGCTGGGCCGCGGTGTCCGGCACGGCCAGCGCGCGGACGTGCTTGTCGGCGAAGGCCTTGAAGCCGGAGCCGGCGAAGACGTCCGAGACGTCGACGAGTTCGAGCTTGGCGCGCAGGTCCGGCTTGTCGTTGCCGTACTTGAGCATCGACTCGCGCAGCGGGATGCGCGGGAACGGCGAGGTGACCTCACGGCCGCCGCCGTACTGGGTGAAGAGGTCGGTCATGACCTTCTCGATGACGCCGAAGACGTCCTCCTGCTCGACGAAGCTCATCTCGATGTCGAGCTGGTAGAACTCGCCGGGCGAGCGGTCCGCCCGGGAGTCCTCGTCGCGGAAGCACGGCGCGATCTGGAAGTAGCGGTCGAAGCCGGCGATCATCAGCAGCTGCTTGAACTGCTGCGGTGCCTGCGGGAGCGCGTAGAACTTGCCGGCGTGCACGCGCGAGGGCACCAGGAAGTCGCGGGCGCCCTCGGGGGAGGTCGCCGACAGGATCGGGGTGGCCAGCTCGTTGAAGCCGAGCGCGGTCATCTCCTTGCGGAGGAAGGAGATGACGTCCGAGCGCAGCATGATGTTCTTGTGCATGCGCTGCCGGCGCAGGTCCAGGAAGCGGTTGGTGAGCCGCGCCTCCTCGTTGGCGTTGTCCTCCGGGAAGACCGGGAAGGGCAGCGGGTCCGCGGCGCCGAGCACCTCGAAGGAGGTGACGTCGATCTCGATCCCGCCGGTCGGCAGGTCCGGGTTCACGTTCTCCGCGCTGCGCGCGAGCACCCGGCCGTCGACGCGGACGACGGATTCCTTGGACTGGCTGCTGAGCTGCTCGTACCCGGGCGAGCCCGGCCGCACGACCAGCTGGACGAAGCCGTAGTGGTCCCGGAGGTCGACGAAGAGGACGCCGCCCAGATCGCGGCGATTGTGCAGCCACCCGGACAGGCGGACGTCGGTGTCGACGTCAGTGGCGCGCAGCTCGCCGCAGGTGTGGGACCGGTACCGATGCATCGTTCATCCAAGTCGTCGGATTTCGGTGAAGGAGCCCAGAAGGGGCCCGTCACAGCCTACCGGCGCCAGGCCGTCCACCCCCATTCGTATGAGTCGGCCAAACCCTCATAAACTGTCCTAATGCGCACCGAGGACGTTCTGGCAGCCGTCGGCACGGGGCTGTGGCACTGGGACGAGACCGCCGGCACCGTGGCGATGAACGCGACGGCGGCCGCGCTGCTGGGGCTTCCCGCGGACCCGGTCACGTCCCGGTCGTCCGCCGTGCGCGCGTGCCTGCACGCCGAGGATTTCGTGGCGCTGAACGGCGGGCTCGCCCTCGCCCGCGCCGAGGGCACCGTGGTGGAGTCCCTGATGCGGGTGATCGGCGACGACGGCAGCATCCTGCGGACCGTACGCATCCGGATGCGGCCGACCGGCCGGCTGACGATGGCCGGGACGCTGCACGAGGCGCGCGCCGCCACCTCGGGCGGTGCGTCGCCCTCCGGGGACTGGCGGCGGGCCCGGGAGGCCTTCCTGCTGGACGCCGGACGGGCGCTGGCGGAGGCTGACAGCACGTCCGAGGTGCTGCGGGTCGCCGCGACGCTGTCGATGCCGGGGTTCTCACCCGACGGGCTGGCCGTCTTCGGCGTCCGGGGCGACCGGCTGGCGATCATCGGGCACCACGGCCACTCCGTCGGCACCGACGGCCCGTTCACGGACATGCCAATGGCCACCGACTACCCGGCCACGCTGGTGGCCCGCACCGGCCGGGCGGTCTATCTGCCGACCCCCGAGGCGTACGAACAGCGCTTTCCGGCGACCTGGCCGCTCGCCAGGCCGTTCGGCCGCTCCTCCTGGGCCTTCCTGCCGCTGGTGGTCGCGGGCAACACGATCGGCGCGTGGATGGCGGCCTTCCGTGAGCCGGTCGCCTTCACCCCCGACGAGCGCTCCGTCCTCACCACCGTCGCCCGGATGCTCGCCCAGGCGCTCTCCCGCGCCCACCTGCACGAATCCGAGCGGGAGCTCTCCGACGGCCTGCAGCGCACCATGCTCCCCACCCGGGGTCCCGGCATCGAGGGCATGACGGTCGCCGCCCGCTATGTGCCGACCGGCGGCGGGCTGCAGGTAGGCGGCGACTGGTACGACGCGATCGACCTGCCGTCCGGCCGTACCGCGCTGGTCATCGGCGATGTGCAGGGCCATGACGTACGCGCCGCCGGGCTCATGGGCCAGCTGCGGATCGCGCTGCGCGCCTACGCCGCCGAGGGCCACCACCCGGACGCGGTGCTGTCGCGCACCTCACGGTTCCTCGCCGGGCTCAGCGACCCCGACCACGGCGACGACGACCGCTTCGCGACCTGCCTGTACCTGGAGGCGGACCCGGCGACCGGCACCCTGGACGTGGTCAGGGCCGGGCACCCGGAGCCCGCCATCCGGATGGGCGACGGCACCACGATCATCCGCCGCACCGCGGGCGGCCTGCCGCTGGGCATCGCCCCGGACAGCGACTACCCCACGACCCGGCTGGTGCTGGATCCCGGCGAAGTCCTGCTGATCTGCACCGACGGGCTGATCGAGACCGGCGGCCATGACCTGGACACCGGCTGGCAGCGGCTGCGCGCCGCCCTGGAGACCGGGCCGTCGGACGATCTGGAGGCGCTCGCCGACCATCTGGTGCGGGCGGTGCACGGGCCGGCGTCGCACCACACCACCGGGCCGCTCGCCGACCGCCGCGAGGACGACATCGCGCTGATGCTGCTGCGCCGCGACCTGGACGGGCCGAGCTGCCACGTACCGGTGCGCCGTACGGTGCTGACCATCTCGCAGAGCGCGCCGCGGCAGATCCGCGAGGCCCGCCACGAGATCCGCGCGCTGCTGCACGACTGGACCGTGCCGGACCAGGTGGACGCGGCGGTGCTGCTGGTCTCGGAGCTGATCACCAATGTGCTGGTGCACACCGACGAGGACGCGGTGCTGACCGCGCGCCTGATGGGGGTGCCCGCCAAGCGCCGGCTGCGGATCGACGTGGGCGACCGCAGCGACGACATGCCGCATCGCCGCAGCCCCGGCGAGATGGCCTCGTCGGGGCGCGGTCTGCTGCTGATCGAGGAACTGGCCGACGCCTGGGGCGTCGATCCCCGGGGCGACGGCAAGGCGATCTGGTTCGAGATCCACGAGGCCGCGGCCCCCGACGGCCGGCCGTAGTCGGCCGGCCGTGGTCACCGGTTCGGAGTCACCGGTTCGGAGTCACCGGTTCGCGGTCACCGGTTCGGGGTCAGGCCCCCGCCGGGATCCGGCCGAGACGGCCGGCCTGGAAGTCGTCGAAGGCCTGCGCCAGTTCGGCGTGGGTGTTCATCACGAACGGCCCGTACTGCATCATCGGCTCGCGGATCGGCTGTCCGCCGAGCAGCACGAACTCGAAGTTCGGGCTGCGCGACTCCTGCTTCTCGTCCGCCTTGACGGTGACCGAGTCGCCCTTGCCGAACACGACCGTCTGCCCGGTGCTGAACGGGCGGCCCGACGGGCCCGCCGTGCCACGCCCTGCGAGAGCGTAGGCGAGGGCGTTGAACTCCGGCCGCCAGGGCAGCGTCACCTCGGCGCCCGGATTCAGCGAGACGTGCATCATCGTGATCGGGGTGTGGGTCGCCCCGGGGCCGGCGTGGCCGTCGAGGTCCCCCGCGATCAGCCGGATGAGCGCTCCGCCGTCGGCGGACGTCAGCAGCCTGACCTGGCCACCGCCGATGTCCTGGTACTTGGGCGGCATCATCTTGTCGCTCTTCGGCAGGTTGACCCACAGCTGCAGCCCGTGGAAGAGCCCGCCGGTGACGACCAGCTCCTCCGGCGGCGCCTCGATGTGCAGCAGGCCGCTGCCCGCCGTCATCCACTGGGTGTCGCCGCCGTTGATCACGCCGCCGCCACCGTGCGAGTCCTGGTGCACGAAGGTGCCGTCGATCAGGTAGGTGACGGTCTCGAAGCCGCGGTGCGGGTGCCAGGGGGTGCCCTTCGCCTCGCCCGGCGCGTACTCCACTTCACCCATCTGGTCCATCATGATGAACGGGTCGAGGTTCTTGTAGTCGATGCCCGCGAACGCGCGGCGGACGGGGAAGCCCTCGCCCTCGAAACCGCTCGGCGCGGTGGAGACGGCCAGCGCCGGACGCGGCACCGCATCGGCGGGCGCGGAGACGCGCGGCAGGGTCAACGGGTTCTCGACGGTCACGGCGGGCATGGCGGTCCTCCTCGTGTTCTGGATCCAACTTAGTTGAATACTGAACATTCGGCAAGGCGTGCGATATTCCCGCAGCTCAGCGGGGTGGAATCAGCTTGCGTCAGCCATACATCCGGCGCATCGTGAACTCGACCATCTGTTCGACGGCCTTGGCGTCGAAGACCATCCGGTGCTGGCCGTCGATGTCGAGCACGAAGCCGTAGCCGGTCGGCAGCAGGTCGAGCACCTCGGCACCGGTGATGACGAAGTACTTGGACTCCTTGCCCGCGTACCGCCGCAGCTCCTTGAGCGAGGTGAACATCGGGATCACCGGCTGCTGCGTGTCGTGCAGCGCCAGGAATCCGGGGTTCTCGCCGCGGGGGCAGTAGACCTTGGACGTCGAGAAGATCGCCTGGAAGTCCTCGGCGGACAGCGAACCCGTGGTGAAGGCCCGTACGGCGTCCGCGAGCGAGGGTGGGGACGGCTCGGGGTACACCCCCGGCATCGGGGCAGCGCCGGGCGGTGGGCCGGGATGCGAGGTCTGGTCGTAGCCGTACACATACCCAAGACTAGCGAGTGTCCCGTCACATCCGGGCGGGAAGGGGTTGCTTCTTATTACCGGCGGGTAGCATCATTCTGTATTACTGCTTGCTGTAGTACTGCCACGTAACTGATCGAGTGCGATACGGAGCCGTCGTCATGGGCCACTACAAGTCCAACCTCCGCGACATCGAGTTCAACCTCTTCGAGGTGCTCGGCCGCGACAAGCTCTACGGCACCGGCCCGTTCGCCGAGATGGACGTGGAGACCGCCAAGACCATCCTCAGCGAGGTCTCGCGCCTCGCGGAGAACGAGCTGGCCGCGTCCTTCACCGACGCCGACCGCAACCCGCCGGTCTTCGACCCGTCGGACAACACCGCGCCGGTGCCGGACACCTTCAAGAAGAGCTACCAGGCGTACATGGACTCCGAGTACTGGCGTCTGGGCATCCCCGAGGAGATCGGCGGCACCAAGACCCCCGCCTCCCTCATCTGGTCCTACGCGGAGCTGATCCTCGGCTCCAACCCGGCCATCTGGATGTACTCCTCCGGCCCGGCGTTCGCCGGCGTCGTCTTCGAGGAGGGCACCGAGGAGCAGTCCAAGGTCGCCAAGCTCATGGTGGACCGCCAGTGGGGCGCCACGATGGTGCTGACCGAGCCCGACGCCGGTTCCGACGTCGGCGCGGGCCGCACGAAGGCCGTCGAGCAGGAGGACGGCTCCTGGCACATCGAGGGCGTCAAGCGCTTCATCACCTCGGGCGAGCACGACATGTCCGAGAACATCATCCACCTGGTGCTGGCCCGCCCCGAGGGCGCCGGCCCCGGCACCAAGGGCCTGTCGCTCTTCATCGTGCCGAAGTACGACTTCGACTGGGAGACCGGCGAGCTGGGCGAGCGCAACGGCGCCTACGCCACGAACGTCGAGCACAAGATGGGCCTCAAGGCCTCCAACACCTGCGAGATGACCTTCGGCGACCAGCACCCCGCCAAGGGCTGGCTGCTCGGTGACAAGCACGACGGCATCCGCCAGATGTTCCGCATCATCGAGTTCGCCCGCATGATGGTCGGCACGAAGGCCATCGCGACCCTCTCCACCGGCTACCTGAACGCGCTGGAGTACGCCAAGGAGCGCGTGCAGGGCCCGGACCTCGCGCAGTTCATGGACAAGACCGCGCCGAAGGTCACCATCACGCACCACCCGGACGTGCGCCGCTCGCTCATGACGCAGAAGGCGTACGCCGAGGGCATGCGCGCCCTGGTGCTCTACACCGCCTCCGTCCAGGACCAGATCGCGGTCCAGGAGTCGGCGGGCGAGGACGCCAAGGCGCTGATCGGCCTCAACGACCTGCTGCTGCCGATCGTCAAGGGCTACGGCTCCGAGAAGTCCTACGAGCAGCTCGCCCAGTCCCTGCAGACCTTCGGTGGCTCCGGCTACCTGCAGGAGTACCCGATCGAGCAGTACATCCGGGACGCCAAGATCGACACCCTCTACGAGGGCACCACCGCGATCCAGGGCCAGGACTACTTCTTCCGCAAGATCGTCCGCGACCAGGGCCAGGCACTGACCACCCTGTCCGAGGAGATCAAGAAGTTCCTCGCCGAGGCCGTCGGCGGCGAGGAGCTGGCCGCCGCCCGCGAGCAGCTCGCCACGTCCGCCGTGGACCTGGAGGCCATCGTCGGCACCATGCTGACCGACCTGGCCGGCACCGAGAAGAACGTCCGGTCCATCTACAAGGTCGGACTGAACTCCACCCGCCTGCTGCTCGCCTCCGGCGACGTCGTCATCGGCTACCTGCTGCTGCGCGGTGCCGCCGTGGCCGCCGAGAAGCTGCCGTCCGCCGGCGCGAAGGACACCGCCTTCTACACCGGCAAGATCGCGGCCGCGAAGTTCTTCGCCGCCAACATCCTGCCGAACGTCGGCATCCAGCGGTCGCTGGCCGAGACCGTCACGCTCGACGTGATGGACCTGCCGGAAGAGGCGTTCTGACGGCTGGGACCCGCCCTGGGTCCCGCCCTGACCGCACCCTGTGACAGGCCGCGCCGTCCGTTCCCGATTCCCCGGGCGGGCGGCGCGGCCTTTCGCGTCCTCCGCCGTCGCGGACGACCGCCCGTCACACGGACGACGCCTGTCACACGGACGACCGCCCGCCGCACAAACGAAACCGGCCCATGCCACGAAGCGGGGGCTTCGTGACCTGGGCCGGCGAATTGGCCTCAAGGGCCGTTCACACCGTGAGGTCCGGCGTTACGGAGCGCACTCCGCGACGGCCGTGACGGTGTCGCCGAGAGCGCCGAAGGCGGTGACGTTCCACTGGTTGGTGTTGGTCGCGTCGCGGCTGTTGTCGAGGACCTGCAGCGTGACCAGACCGCCGATGCGGTACCCGCCGCCCAGCAGCACCGTGCCCGCCGGGCAGGTCGCGGTCGCGGTGACCGAGCCCAGCAGGGTGTTCACCGGCGTGCCGACGACCTGGTGACTGGTGACCGGCCCGGCGGGGCCGGCCGGGCCGGGAGCACCCGGGGCGCCGGCGGCACCCGGGGCGCCCGGAGCACCAGCGGCACCCGGAGCGCCATCGGCACCGGCCGGGCCCGGAGCGCCCGCGGTACCCGGAGCACCCGCCGGGCCCGGAGCGCCGTCAGCACCCGCGGCACCCGTAGCGCCCGGAGCACCCGGAGCACCCGGAGCGCCAGGAGTACCCGCCGGGCCCGGAGCGCCGTCAGCGCCCGCGGCACCCGTGGCACCCGTGGCACCCGGAGCACCCGGAGCACCGGGGGCACCCGCGGCGCCCGCAGCGCCGTCAGCACCGGGCGGGCCGGCGGGGCCGGGCTGACCGGGGTCACCCTGCGGTCCCTGCGGGCCGGGGGGACCCTGCGGTCCGGGGGGACCCGTCTCAGGGCCGCCCTCGTGGTCGCAGCCGTAGTTGTTGTTGTCGCACGCCGCGACAGCACCCTTGCTGCCGGCGGAAGACAGACCATGTCCGGTCGCCGCGCTCGCCGTCCCGACGGACGCGGTGCCCGCGAAGACGACGGTCGCGATGCCCACTCCGCCGGCCAGACCCCACAGCCGTTGACGACGTGCGCGACGGGATATGGCGTGCCTCGATCGTTCGTTCATCAGCTCACCTTTGTGAGAGAAGGGAAGGGAGTCGCCCGCTTGTTCGGAGCGACCGAGGCCCATCCTTACCTTCTGTCATCGATTTCGCACTTTGAGTAACCCACCGGAGTCAAAACCGATCGCTTCCGCCGGTGGCGCCGCGTTAGCGTCGCACCATGCCCGAACTGCGTACCGACCGTCTCCTGCTCCGCCGCTGGCGGGATTCCGACCTCGAGCCGTGGGCGGAGATGAACGCCGATCCCGAGGTCCGGGAGCACCTGGGCGAGCTGCTCACCCCCGAACAGTGCGCGGCCTCGGTGGCCCGCTTCGAGGAGGGGTTCGAGGAGCGGGGCTTCGGATGGTTCGCGGTCGAGGTGGCGGACACCGGCCGGTTCATCGGTTTCGCCGGGCTGGACCCGGTCGACGAGGGCTTCGCCTTCACCGGAGTGGAGATCGGCTGGCGGCTGTCCCGGCAGGCCTGGGGCCACGGCTACGCGACCGAAGCGGCGCTGGCCGTCCTGGAGTTCGGCTTCGGGACCCTCGCCCTGCCGGAGATCCTCGCGGTGACCACCGCCACCAATGTGCGCTCCCAGGCGGTGATGCGGCGGATCGGCATGACCAGCGACCCGGCCGACGACTTCGACGATCCGGACTTCCCCGACGGCCCGCTGCGCCCGAACGTACTGTTCCGGATCCGCCCGTAACGCCATGGTCCGGTCCGATTCGGCCGGATCCGGTCGGGACCAGGCCTGATCCGGACGTCTCGGCAGGTAGGGGACCCCTGAAAGTGTCCCGGGCACCCCGCCGGCGGCACCCCGCGACGGCGGACTTCTATGCTGGCACCATGAGCGTCCACCCTCACTTCACCCGTGCCCACACCGACGACCTGGTGGCCTTTGTGCAGGCCAGCCCGTCGCCCTACCACGCCGTGGCGAGCGCCGCGGAACGGCTGGAGAAGGCCGGGTTCCGGCAGGTCCAGGAGACCGAGGCCTGGGACGGTGAGAAGGGCGGCAGGTACGTGCTGCGCGGCGGCGCGATCATCGCCTGGTACGTCCCCGAGGGTGCCCGTCCCGAGACCCCGTTCCGGATCATGGGCGCGCACACCGACTCACCGAACCTGCGGGTGAAGCCGCGCCCGGACATGGGCTCGGCGGGCTGGCGGCAGATCGCCGTGGAGCTCTACGGCGGCCCGCTGCTGAACAGCTGGCTCGACCGGGACCTCGGGCTCTCCGGCCGCCTGACGCTGCGCGACGGCACCTCGCGGCTGGTGAACGTCGACCGGCCGCTGCTGCGCGTCCCGCAGCTCGCCATCCACCTGGACCGGGGCGTCAACGACAACGGCCTGACGCTGGACAAGCAGCGGCACATGCAGCCCGTCTGGGGCCTCGGCAAGGTGACCGACGGCGACCTGATCGACTTCCTCGCGGAGGAGGCCGGGGTGACCGGGTCCGAGGTCACCGGCTGGGACGTGATGGCGCACGACGTGCAGCCGCCCGCCTACCTGGGCCGCGACCGTGAGCTGCTGGCCTCGCCCCGGATGGACAACCTGCTGTCCGTGCACGCCGCCACGTCCGCGCTCGCGGCCGTCGCCGGGCAGGACCTCGCGTACATCCCCGTCCTCGCCGCCTTCGACCACGAGGAGAACGGCAGCGAGTCCGACACCGGCGCGCAGGGCCCGCTGCTCGGCAACGTCCTGGAGCGGTCCGTGCACGCGCGCGGCGGCGACTACGAGCACCGGCAGCGCGCGCTGGCCGGCACGGTCTGCGTCTCGTCCGACTCCGGTCACGCGGTCCACCCCAACTACGTCGAGCGGCACGACCCCACGCACCACCCGCGTGCCAACGGCGGTCCGATCCTCAAGACCAACGTCAACCAGCGGTACGCCACCGACGGTTCGGGGCGCGGCATCTTCACCGCCGCCTGTGAGCGGGTCGGGGTGCCGTTCCAGCACTTCGTGTCGAACAACTCCATGCCGTGCGGCACGACGATCGGTCCGATCACCGCGGCCCGGCACGGCATCACGACGGTCGACGTCGGCGTGGCGATCCTGTCGATGCACTCCGCCCGTGAGCTGAGCGGCGCGGACGACCCGCACCTGCTGGCGAGCGCGCTGAAGTCCTTCATCGAGAGCTGACGGCGGGTCCGGCGGAGACCCGCCAACTGCACTGCCGCGCATGGCCGTTCCGGTCGGGGGTAGACGCCCCCTCGGAACCAACCGGTTCGGAACCGACCGGAACGGCCAACGCACGACGGAGGCGGACACCATGGGCATCGGCGGCTGCATCGCACTGATCGCGGTCGGCGCGATCCTCACTTTCGCGACCGACTGGCACATGTCGGGCGTCAACGTCGACCTGGTAGGCCTGATCATGATGGCCGTCGGGGCGATCGGCGTCGCGGCCTACGTCAGCATCTTCAAGCGGCGCCGGCTGCAGACCGTACGGGGTGGCGTGGAGCCGATGGTCGAGGAGCGCCGCTACTACGAGTGACGTCCGGCGGGGCCGTGCTCCGGCCCCGCCGACACCACGTCACTCGCCCGGCTCATCCATCCCTGCCAGCACCAGCGCCAGCCGGCCCGCGCCGGCGGCGGCCAGCCGGACCGGGACGCCCCAGTCCTGCTGGTGCATATGGCAGGCCGGGTACTCGTTGTCGGGGTCGTCGTCGCACGAGGCGGCCATCGCCGACACATGCAGCACCCCCTCGGCGACCCCGGGATTCAGCACCAGGTCGCGCCCCAGGTCGGTGCCCTTTCCCTCGCCCTCCAGCAGGAGTTCCGGCGGGGTCGAGCTGACCAGCAGCCGCGTCGACGGGCCGTAGCGCTCGTCGCGCTTCTGCCCGGCGGGCGCGGTGAAGACCACGTCGAGACGGAACGGCCCCGCGGCCACCTCCGTCGCCGGCCGCTGCGTGCGGTGCGCGGCCGACTCCACCCGCACCGCCTCCTCGGGCAGCCGCAGCCGGGTGAGCCGGTGCCCGGCCGACTCGACCACGACGACGTCCCCGCCCACCAGCACCGCGTCCGACGGCTCCCGCAGATCGGTCGCGAGCGTCGTCACCTCGCCGGTCTCCGGGTCGAAGCGGCGCAGCGCGTTGTTGTACGTGTCGCTGATCGCGACCGATCCGTCGGGCAGCGCGGTGACGCCCAACGGGTGCTGCAGCAGCGCCTGTTCCGCGGCGCCGTCCCGGTGGCCGAAGTCGAACAGCCCGGTGCCGACGGCGGTCCGCACCACGAAGCCGGCACCGTCGCTCTCGACCCAGCGCACGGCCGACGTCTCCGAGTCCGCGACCCACAAACGGTCCCCCGCGGCCGCGAGCCCCGAAGGCTGCGCGAACCACGCCTCGTCGGCGGGCCCGTCGACCAGCCCCTCGTTGGTCGTGCCGGCCGCGACCTCGACGGTCTCCGTCGCCGGGTCGTACGCCCACAGCTGGTGCACCCCCGCCATCGCGATCCACACCCGTCCGGCGAACCAGGCGACGTCCCACGGTGACGACAGCGCCACCTCGTGGGCCGGCCCCGCCGTCGGGAACCCCTGCCACCACTGGCCGCCGGTCCCGGCGAGCGTCGTCACCCCGCCGGTCGCGAGGTCCAGCCGGCGCAGCGCGTGGTTCACCGTGTCCGCGACGACGACGGAACCGTCCGGCAGCAGCGCCAGCCCCTGCGGCTCACTGAACCGCGCCACGTCAGGACCGCCGTCCACCAGCCCGCGCTCCCCGTCGCCGAACCGCCGCACGACGGTCTCGCCGTCCGCGCCCAGTTCCACGAGCTGGTGCCGGGTCGTGTCCGAGACGAGGAAACCGCCGTCGGCGAGCGCCAGCGCCTTCCCCGGGAACCGCAGATGCGTCGCCACCGGCTCCGGCGCCACATAGGGCCCGTCGCCCCGCCGCAGCGTCCCCTTGGCGCCGTGCTCCGCCTCCAGCTCCGTGACCAGCGCCTCCAGCGCGTGCGCATGCCCCTCACCGGCGTGCTGCGCGACGACGTACCCCTCGGGGTCGACCACCACCAGCGTCGGCCACGCCCGCACCGCGTACTGCTTCCACGTCCCGAGCTCCGGATCGTCGAGCACCGGATGATGCACCTCGTACCGCTCCACCGCGTCCACGACCGCCTGGTGCTCCGCCTCGTGCACGAACTTCGGCGAGTGCACCCCGATGATCACGACGGTGTCCCGGTGCTTCTCCTCCAGCTCCCGCAGCTCATCGAGCACATGCAGGCAGTTCACACAGCAGAACGTCCAGAAATCCAGAATGACGATGCGTCCTCGCAGGTCAGCGAGGGTCAGCTGCTGATCACCGGTATTGAGCCAGCCGCCCTTGCCGATGAGTTCTGGGGCCCGGACGCGCGCACGTGCAGTCATACCCCCATCCAACAGCACGCCCGGGGTAGACATTCCTCCATGAAATACCTGGTGCGGGAGAAGCTGTTCGCGATCGGTGACGACTACTGGATCGAGGACGAACGCGGTGATCGGGCGTTCTACGTCGACGGGAAGGTCCTGCGGATCCGGGAGACGCTGGAGCTGCGGGACGCCCGGGGGGACGAGGTCGCGGTGATCCGGAAGAAGCTGGTGAGCCTGCGGGACACCATGACGGTGGAGCGCGGCGGTGACGTGCTGGTGACCATCAGGAAGAAGCGGCTGACGCTGCTGCGGGACGTGTTCCGGGCGGAGCTGGCCTCGGGGGAGGAGCTGGAGGTCCGCGGGGACATCGTCGACAAGGAGTTCGACATCGAGTACGAGGGGGAGCGGCTCGCGCGGATCTCCCGGAAGTGGTTCCGGATGCGGGACACGTACGCGATCGATGTGGAGCGCGAGGACGCGGACGCGGGGATGCTCATCGCCATCGCGGTGTGCGTGGACCGGATGGTCGACAAGGAGCACGGCGACGACTGAGCCGGATAGGGGGAGGGCAGGCGCCCTCCCCCCACCGGATTCCGCCGGGCTACCGCGCGGCCGCCGCCAGCACCGCGTCGGCCATCGCCTGCTCGCCCCGGGCGTTGGGGTGGAACGGGATCGACGGGTTGGTCGGGATGAGGCCCTCGGTCCAGCGGGTGGCGTCGTCGCGGCAGACGTCGCGGTCCGCGCTGGCCGGGTGGTTGTCGACGAAGTCGGCGCCCTCGGCGTGGGCGACGCGGGCCAGCATCGTGTTGAGGCTGTTCTCGAAGTCGTTCAGGAAGGCCATGTCGCCGCCGGTGAAGAGCACGCGCGGGCGGCACGTTTTCGCGTCGTCCGGGATGAGGTTGAGGTAGCCGACGAGCAGCACCCGGGCGCGCGGGGAGCGCTGATGGATCGTCCGGAGCGCGGCGGCGACCTTCGGCTCTGCCGCCCCGATCCGGTCGTCGAGTCCGCTGCCGTAGCTGTTGGCGCAGGGCTTGCCCGACGGGTCGAGCAGACCCAGGGCGCTGCACTTGACGATGATCCCGGTGAACCCGACGTCGTTGCCGCCGATGGTGAGCGTCACCAGGCCGGTGTCCTGGGTGAGTGCGTCGAACTGGCCCCCGGAGGCGAGGGTGCCGGTGTCCGCTCCCGCGCAGGTGACGTCCGTGAGGGTGGCCGACGCGAGGCGCGCGGCCACCAGGTGCGGGTAGTTGTGCGTGGAGCGCATACAGCCCGCGTCCGCCTCGTCCGGTACGCCGGGTGCCGAGGCGGCGGAGTCGCCGAGGGCGGCGTAGCGGACGGGCGGCGGGGGAGCCGACGCCGACGCCCCGGCGGCGGGTACGCCGATCAGTGCGGCGGCCGCGAGGGCGGTGAGGAGGGCGGCGGCTCGGGACAGGGTCTGGGACACGGAGGGGCTTCCTGACGCTGGGCGACACGATCACTACTGTGCGTGATCGTGTTGTCGCGCCGTCCGCGAGTCAAGCACCGCCCGGCCGCCGCGCGGCGGCCGGGCGCCCCCGCTCAGCCGAGGCGGCGGTCCCGCAGTACCGGGAAGTCGTGCCGGGTCTTCGTGACGAGGGCGGGGTCGAGGTCGACGGTGAGGAGCTCCTCGCCGGTGCCGGCCTCGGCGACGATGTCGCCCCACGGGTCGACGACCATGCTGTGGCCGGCGAGCTCGACACCCGCGTGGGTGCCGGCCGTCCCGCAGGCCAGGACGTAGGTCTGGGACTCGACCGCGCGGGCCCGCGCGAGCAGCCGCCAGTGCTCGCGCCGCTTCGCCGGCCAGCCGGCCGGGATGACGAGCATCTGGGCGCCGGCGTCGACGAGCAGCCGGAACTGCTCGGGGAAGCGCAGGTCGTAACAGGTCGCCAGGCCCAGCACGGTGTCCGGGAGCTCGACCGTGACGATCTCCTCGCCGGGCGCCATCAGCGCGGCCTCGCCCTGGTCGAAGCCGAACCGGTGGATCTTGCGGTAGGTGTGCCGCAGCTCCCCGTCCGGGCCGAAGACGAGCGAGGTGTTGTAGAGCGGTCCGTCAGGGTCGCGCTCGACGATGGAGCCGGCGTGCAGCCAGACTCCCGCGTCCCGCGCCGCCGCTGACATCGCGTCGGTGGTCGGCCCGTCGAGCGGCTCCGCCTCCGCCGCGAAGGTGTCCGACGCGAAGGCCCCGACCGGCCACAGTTCCGGCAGTACGACCAGATCCGTCCCGCCCTGGGCGCGCACCAGCGCGGCCACCCGGTCGCGCCGGTCGGCGACCGTTTCCTTCAAGTCGACGTCGATCTGCAGCAAAGAAGCGCGCATACACCCACCGCCCATACGTTTGGTCGTCAAGTCGGGCCTACCATCGTCACTCGAAAGCACTGCGTGGGTACCCGCGCGGAGCGTAACTTAGGCGCACACCACCACGACCGCGCATCGATCCGTCGAGGGGTCCCGTGACCGTCCACAGTAAGATCCAGCCGTACATCGACGCCTGGACCCACTCCATAGAATCCATAAACGAATTGGTCGCCCCCCTCGTCGAGGGTGAATGGAACCGGCCGACCGAGTGCCCGTACTGGTCGGTGCGCGACGTCGTGTCCCACGTCATCGGCTACGAGTGCGAGATGCTCGGGGATCCGCGCCCGATCCACACCCTGCCGAGTGATCTGCGGCACATCACCAGCGAGTTCGCGCGCTACATCGAGGTGCCGGTGGACACCCGGCGCCACCACACGGCCCCGGAGATGACCTCCGAGCTCGAATACACGATCATCCGGCGCTCCCGCCAGCTGCGGAACGAGTCGCGCGGGCCCGAGCAGAGCATGCGCGGTCCGATGGGCCAGGAGATGACCCTCGAACACCTGCTGTGGATGCGGACCTTCGACGTCTGGGTCCATGAGCAGGATCTGCGCCGGGCGCTGGGCACGCCGGGGAACCTGGCGTCGCCCGCGGCCGTGTACGCGCGGGACTTCCTGCTCCGCGGGCTGCCGAAGACGATCGCCAAGGACGCCGGCGCGCAGCCGGGTTCCGCGGTGGTCTTCGACATCCACGGCCCGCTGGAGTTCATGCGGACGGTCCGGATCGACCAGGAGGGGCGCGGCACGATCGACTCCGCGGTCTCCCTGGGCCCCGCCGTGACCTTCAGCACCGACTGGGAGACGTTCCTGCGGCTGGTCTGCGGGCGGGTGCGCCCGGCGGCCGTCGCGGACCGGGTGAAGGTGGAGGGCGACCAGGGGCTCGCGAACGCGATCCTGGCGCACATCGCCCTCACTCCGTAGTTCCTGCGGTTTCCGCGCTACACCGGCACGTGCACGCTCTCGACGCGGCTGACCGCGATCCGGTCCTTCTCCAGCCGGGTCGCGCGGCCGCGCAGCCGCAGGATCTGGAAGGTGCCGATCGCCTGGAGCACGAAGACGCTGCACCAGGCGATCCGGTAGTTGTCGCCCGTCGCGTCCAGCAGCACGCCGATCGCCAGCAGCGTGATCATCGAGGCGGTGAAGCCGCCCACGTTGACGATGCCGGAGGCGGTGCCGAAGCGCTCCGGCGGGTTGGCCGGGCGCGCGAAGTCGAAGCCGATCATCGACGCGGGGCCGCAGGCGCCCAGCGCGACGCACAGGCAGATCAGCATCCACAGCGGGACGTGGCCGCCGGGCCAGGAGAGCACGGCCGCCCAGGCGACGGTGCTCGCCCCGATCGCGGTCAGCGTGATCGGCATCCGCGCGCCGTGGTGACGGGCGATCAGCTGGCCGAAGAGCGTGCCGAAGACCATGTTGGCGAGCACCACGAGGGTGAGCATCGACCCGGCCGCGCCGCGCGACATGCCCTGGTCCTCCACCAGGTACGGCAGCCCCCACAGCAGCAGGAAGACCATCCCGGAGAACTGCGTCGTGAAGTGCACCCACATTCCGAGCCGGGTGCCGGGCTCGCGCCAGGCGGAGACGATCTGGTGGCGCACATAGCCGAAGCCGGCGTGCTCGGCGGGGGCCGGCTCGTAGCCGTCGGGGTGGTCCTTGAGGAACAGCAGCACCAGGACGAGGACGAACGCGCCGACGATCGCCGTACCGGTGAACGTGGCGGTCCAGCCCGCCGAGTGCAGGATCCGGGAGAGCGCGACCGTACTGATCAGGTTGCCGGCGACGCCGAAGAGCGCGGCGGCCTGCGCGATCATCGGGCCCCGGCGGGCCGGGAACCAGCGCGAGCCGAGCCGCAGCACGCTGACGAACGTCATCGCGTCACCGCAGCCGAGCACCGCGCGGGCGGTCAGGGCCATCCCGTACGAGTGCGACAGCGCGAACGCGAGCTGGCCGGCGGTGAACAGCACGATGCCGATGGTCAGCACCTTCTTGGTGCCGAGCCGGTCGACCATCAGCCCGACGGGTATCTGCAGCCCCGCGTAGACCAGCACCTGGAGGATCGAGAAGGTGGAGAGCGCGGACGCCCCGATGTGGAAGCGCTCCGCGGCGTCGATCCCGGCCACGCCGAGGCTGGTGCGGTGCACCACGGCGACCATGTAGACGAGTGTGCCGATGCCCCACACGGTGGCGGCCTTCCGGCCGCCGGGCGGTTCGCCGTTCATGCTCATGTGTCCCCCCGGGCCATGACCTTCACCCACGAGACATGGCGGTGCACCAGGGCCGCGGCGCGGACGCCGTCACCGTCCCTGAGCGCCGCGAGGATCTCGCCGTGCTCCACCAGGTTCTTCGCGACGCGGCTGGGCTCGGCGTGCATCGTGGCCACGCCCATCCGCAACTGCCGGTCGCGCAGCTGGTCGTAGAGGTGGGCGAGGATGCGGTTGCCCGCCGCCCGGACGATCTCGGCGTGGAAGCAGCGGTCGGCGACCGCGAAGGCGGCGAGGTCACCGGCGTCGGCGTGCCCCTGCTGCTCGGCGAGCAGCTCCTCCAGCCGGGCCAGCAGCGCGGGCGGCGCGGCGGGCACCAGCCGGGCGACCGCGTGCTGCTCGACGAGCAGCCGGGTCTCCACCACATCGGCGATCTCCTGCATGGAGACCGGCAGGACGAGCGCGCCCTTCTTCGGGTAGAGCTTGATCAGTCCCTCCGCCTCCAGGCGGAGCAGCGCCTCGCGCACCGGCGTACGGGACACCCCGACGGCCCCAGCGAGATCACCTTCGGTGAGCAGCGTGCCGCCCTCGTAACTGCGGTCGAGGACGCCCTGTTTGACGTGGACATAGACCCGCTCGGCGGCGGGCGGCGGCTTGGCGGCGGGAGCCACCACGGAGGCGGGAATCATGATGGACGCATCATAGATACATCACGTATCCACGAGAAACCCGCGTCCGCGATACGGACCGGCCGGCCCGTGCGGACCCGTCAGGGGTGCAGGCTGCTCACCACGTTGGCCGTCGCCGTGAGCCCGTTCTGGATGCTCGGGGCGACGCTGGAGCCCGCGAGGTAGAAGCCGAGGAAGACGCAGACCAGTGCGTGTGAGACCTTCAGCGATCCGCTGCGCAGGAAGACGACCGTCATGATCAGGAGCAGCAGGATCGCGGATACGGATACGGCCACGGTGTCCCTCCGGGCTGAAGCTGGGTTTCCCCCTAATATCGCCACAGATCCGGCTTTTCATGACGGATGGACACGGCAAAGAGGCCCGGACGTTTGTACGTCCGGGCCTCTTTCGCGTGACACTCGGCCGCGCCGCTGAACTACGCCCAGGTCAGCAGGCGCTTCGGCTGCTCCAGGAGCGCCGCGACATCCGCGAGCACCTTCGAGCCCAGCTCGCCGTCGACCACCCGGTGGTCGAACGACAGGGCCAGCGTGGTGACCTTGCGGACCTTCACCTTGCCCTTGTGCACCCAGGGCATGTCCTTGACCGCGCCGAAGGCGAGGATCGCGGACTCCCCCGGGTTCAGGATCGGCGTACCGGTGTCGACGCCGAAGACGCCGACGTTGGTGATGGTCACCGTGCCGCCCTGCATCTGCGCGGGAGAGGTCTTGCCCTCCCGTGCGGTCGCCACCAGCTCACCGAGCGCGGTGGCCAGTTCGGGCAGCGTCTTCGCGCCGGCGTCCTTGATGTTCGGCACGATCAGCCCGCGCGGGGTCGCCGCGGCGATGCCCAGGTTCACATAGTCCTTGCGGACGATCTCCTGGCCGGCCTCGTCCCAGGTCGCGTTCACCTCGGGGTTCCGCCGGATCGCCACCAGCAGCGCCTTCGCCACCAGCAGCAGCGGGCTGACCTTGCGGCCCTCGAACGCCGGGTCCAGCTTGAGCTCCTGGACCAGCTTCATCGTCCGCGTGATGTCGAACGTCACGAACTCCGTGACGTGCGGCGCGGTGAAGGCGCTCGCGACCATCGCCTGCGCGGTGGCCTTGCGGACGCCCTTGATCGGCGTACGGATCTCCCGGGCACCCGGCTCCACGACGACCGCGGGACCCGCGGCGGCAGCGGCGGGCACCGCCGCCACGGCGGCGGGCTCGGACGGCGCGGGCGCGAGCGCCGCGTGCACGTCCTCGCGGGTGATGGTCCCGTCCCGGCCGCTCGGGACGACCGAGCTCAGATCGATGCCGAGGTCCTTCGCGAGCTTGCGCACCGGGGGCTTGGCCAGCGGCCGGTCCCCGGCCGGCGCGGCGAGGCCGGTGGCCCCGTTCGCGCCGTGGCCGTTCAGCTCCGCCGCCGGCCGGCCCTTGGGCCGGTCCGCGGGCTGGGCCGGGACCGCGCCCGGCGTCCTGCGGGCCCGGCGGACGGTCGACGCCTCGGAGACGCCGTAGCCCACCAGCACCGCCTGCCGCTTCGCCGGCTCGGCGGGCGCCGCGGGCGCCGCTTCGGCCGGCACGACCGTGGCCGGGGCCGCGGCGGCGGCCGGAGCCTCGTCCGGGGCGCCCGGGGTGGTGTCCACCGAGATGATGGCGGTGCCCACGTCGACCGTCTCCCCCTCGGGGAAACGGATCTCGTGCACGACGCCGTCGAACGGGATCGGCAGCTCGACGGCCGCCTTCGCCGTCTCGACCTCGCACACGACCTGCCCGTCGGTGACGGTGTCACCCGGCTTGACGTACCACTTGAGGATCTCGGCCTCGGTGAGTCCCTCGCCCACATCGGGCATCTTGAACTCGCGGAAGCGCTGCGCAATGTCGGTCACAGTCACGCTCTCCTCGCCTCTCAGTACGCCAGCGCGCGGTCGACGGCGTCGAGTACGCGGTCCAGGCCGGGCAGGTACTCCTCCTCGAGCCGGGCCGGCGGGTACGGGGCGTGGAAGCCGCCGACCCTCAGCACGGGAGCCTCGAGGTGGTAGAAGCACCGCTCGGTGATCCGGGCGGCGATCTCCGCGCCGGTCCCCAGGAAGACGGGAGCCTCGTGCACGATCACCAGCCGGCGGGTCTTCTCGACCGACGCCTGGATCGTGTCGAAGTCCATCGGCGACAAGGACCGCAGGTCCACCACTTCCAGGCTACGACCCTCCTTGGCGGCGGCCGCGGCGGCCTCCATGCAGACCTTCACCATGGGACCGTACGCCGCCAGGGTGAGATCGGTGCCGGTGCGGGTCACCCGGGCCTTGTGCAGCGGGCCCGGAATGGCCTCGGTGTCGACCTCGCCCTTGTCCCAGTAACGGCGCTTCGGCTCGAAGAAGATCACCGGGTCGTCGCAGTCGATGGCCTGCCGCAGCATCCAGTAGGCGTCCTGCGGGTTGGACGGCGAGACCACCTTCAGGCCCGGGATGTGCGCGAAGAGCGTCTCCGGGGACTCGCTGTGGTGCTCGACCGCGCCGATGCCGCCCGCGTACGGGATGCGGATGGTGACGGGCATCTTGACCTTGCCCAGCGCCCGCGCGTGCATCTTGGCGAGCTGCGTGACGATCTGGTCGTACGCGGGGAAGACGAAGCCGTCGAACTGGATCTCGACGACCGGCCGGTAGCCGCGCAGCGCCAGGCCGATCGCGGTCCCGACGATGCCGGACTCGGCCAGCGGGGTGTCGATGACCCGCTCCTCGCCGAAGTCCTTCTGCAGGCCGTCGGTGATGCGGAAGACGCCGCCGAGCTTCCCGATGTCCTCGCCCATGAGCAGGACCTTGGGATCGGTGTCCAGCGACTGGCGCAGCGCCTCGTTGAGGGCCTTGGCCATGGTCAACGTGGTCATGGTCATGGTCAGTGCCCCTCAGTCTCGTCGGCGAACGACGCGAGGTACTCGGCGAACTGCGCGCGCTCCTCGTCGACGAGCGCGTGCCCGTCCGCGTAGACGTTCTCGAAGATCGCCATGGTGTCGGGGTTCGGCATGGTGCGCACGCCGTCCCGCACCCGCTTGGCGAGCGCGTCGCTCTCCTTGTCGATCGAGGCGTAGTACTCCTCGTCGGCGAAGCCCTCGGCCTCCAGGTACGTCTTCAGCCGCAGGATCGGGTCCTTCAGCTCCCACTGCTCGCGCTCCTCGTCGGCGCGGTAGCGGGTGGGGTCGTCGGTCGTGGTGTGCGCGCCCATCCGGTAGGTGAACGCCTCCACGAGCATCGGCCCCTGGCCGGTGCGGGCCCGCTCCAGGGCCGCCTTGGTGACGGCCAGCACGGCCAGCACGTCATTGCCGTCGACCCGGACGCCCGGGAAGCCGAAACCGGCCGAGCGCTGGTAGATCGGCACCCGGCTCTGCTTCTCGGTCGGCTCGGAGATCGCCCACTGGTTGTTCTGGCAGAAGAACACCACGGGGGCGTTGTAGACGGCCGCGAAGGTGAAGGCCTCCGCGACATCGCCCTGGCTGGAGGCGCCGTCGCCGAAGTAGGCGATGACGGCGGAGTCCGCGCCGTCCTTGGCGACACCCATCGCGTAACCGGTCGCGTGCAGCGTCTGCGAGCCGATGACGATCGTGTACAGGTGGAAATTGTTCTCGTTGGGGTCCCATCCACCGTGATTGACCCCGCGGAACATGCCCAGCAGGTTCAGCGGGTCCACATCGCGGGTCCAGGCCACACCGTGTTCGCGGTAGGTCGGGAAGACGTAGTCGTCCGGACGGGTGGCCCGTCCCGATCCGATCTGTGCCGCCTCCTGGCCGAGGAGCGAGGCCCAGAGGCCCAGCTCGCCCTGCCGCTGCAGTGTGATCGCCTCGGCATCGAAGCGGCGGGTCAGCACCATGTCGCGGTACAGGCCACGCAGCTCGTCCGGGGTCAGGTCGATGGAGTACTCGCTGTGCTCGACGCGCTTGCCCTCGGGGGTCAACAGCTGTACGAGCTCGGGCTCGCCCCCACGGCGCTTCGCGCCGCCGCGGGTGGTCCTCCGCGCGGCAGTGCTCTTCACGCTCACGTTCGCTCCTCCGTCTGTCCGGCCCCCGGGATCCGCCGGGAGGCCAGTTGCGGCTCACCTGGTTCGACGCGGCGCACGGGGTATGTGCGGCATGGCCGAGCCAGGCGTGACAGTGCCCCGGCAAGTGGCCTGCAAGAAAGACGTTACCTACTACATCCGCAATCGCGCGAAGGCGTCCTACCTGCGGTTTTGCTTGGATTACCTAGTAAATAGGCGTTGTCGCAGGCCACCGGGACAGAGGAACGGTATCTCGCGGATCGAAATGGCGTAAGAGGTTCTGAGATCGAATCGTGTGGGATGCTCGATTCGTGCGCGAAGACGGAAAAATCCATGTATTCCTCCTCGATGACCACGAAGTGGTCCGTCGGGGCGTCCATGAGCTGCTCTCCGTAGAGACCGATATCCAGATCGTCGGTGAGGCCGGAACGGCCGCCGAGGCCCTGATCCGGATCCCCGCCACCCGCCCTGACGTCGCGGTCCTGGACGTCCGGCTGCCCGACGGCAGCGGTGTCGAGGTCTGCCGGGAGATCCGGTCCAACGATCCGGGCATCAAGTGCCTGATGCTCACCTCGTTCGCCGACGACGAGGCGCTCTTCGACGCGATCATGGCCGGCGCGGCGGGTTATGTGCTCAAGGCCATCCGGGGGACGGACCTGCTCAGCGCCGTCCGCGACGTCGCCGCCGGGAAGTCGCTGCTGGACCCCGTCGCGACCGCCCGGGTGCTGGAGCGGCTGCGGCACGGCGCCGACAAGGGCGACGACCGGCTCGCCGACCTCACCGAGCAGGAGAAGAAGATCCTCGACCTGATCGGCGAGGGCCACACCAACCGGCAGATCGGCGAGAAGCTGCACCTCGCCGAGAAGACCGTCAAGAACTACGTCTCCTCGCTGCTCTCCAAGCTCGGCATGGAGCGCAGGACCCAGGCGGCCGCCTACGTCGCCAGGATGCACGCCGAGGAGAACCAGCGGCGCTGAGGCGCCCGGGGCGCCCGGCCGGCGCTCCAGGACCCGCACAGCCGCCCCCACGGAGCGAGGGACCAAGGACCCTGCCGATCGGGGGCCGCCGCCCCTGTCCCGTCCCGCCCGCCGAACGCCACAGTGGAGAGATGTCCCCACAGGAACGACGCGCGATCGAGCTCGTGGCCGCCGTCCGCTACGGACGCCTGGCCCTCTCGCGCCATGCCATGCCCTGCATCGCCGTCGCCCGGCACGTCGTGGTGGACGACCACGTGCTGATCCGCGTCCACCGCGGCTGGGACATACACGGTGCCTGCGACGGCTCCGTCGTCGGCTACCAGGCCGACAACCTGAACACGGCCACGGACTCCATCTGGGCCGTGCACCTCACCGGCACCGCCCGCGTCGTCCCGGCACCGGAGAGCGCGGACGAGATCTTCGGACCGCTTCCCTCGTTCGTGGACGAGGAGGCCTTCGATCCGGTCCATCTGCGGATCGACCCGCAGTTCGTGGACGTCCAGTTCGTGAAGGGTGTCGCAGGGTGGCCGGAGCTGCACGCCGCGTGATCTACGATTTCCCGGGTGACGGGCACGGCGACGGAGCTGCTCGCTGAGCGCACGCTCGGCACACTGCTGCGCCGTTACGAGGGCGTGGGCACCCCACTGGCCTGCCATCCGGTCCCCCAGGGACTGCTGAACCGCGGCTACCGGCTGGCCACCACCCGTGGCCGGTTCTTCCTCAAGCACTACGTCGCGCCGGACACCGCGGACGCCGCCGTCATCGCCCGCCAGCACCGCGCGACCCTGCTCCTGGACGGCCTCGGGCTGCCCGTCGCCGCCCCGGTCGCCGACACCGAGGGCCGGACCGTCGCCGTCGTCGGCGGGCGCTGCTACGCGCTCTACCCGTGGGTCGAGGGCCGGCACCGGGAGGGCACCGAGCTGACCGCCGCCCAGTCCCGGCGCCTCGGCGCGCTCCTCGGCCATGTGCACGCCGGCCTGGCCCGCGTACAGCCCCCGCCGGAGGCGGACCGGGTCCCGCACCCCAGCGCCGACCCCGCGCGGACGTACGCGCTCATCGACGAGCTGCTGGACCTGGCCCACGCGCACGAGCCGCGCGAGACCTTCGACGAGCTGGCCGAGCACCGGCTGCTGGAGCGCCGCACCCTGCTGGAACGGCACGCCCACCGCCGCCCGCCCGCCCCGGACGGGCCCGCCACGGGCTGGGTGCACGGCGACTTCCACCCGCTGAACCTGCTCTACCGCGGTGACGAACCCGTCGCCATCGTCGACTGGGACCGCCTCGGCGTGCAGCCGCGCGCGGAGGAGGCGGTACGGGCCGCCGCGATCTTCTTCGTCCGGCCGGGTGACGGGAAGCTCGACCTGGCGAAGGTGCGGCCCTACGCGCGCGCCTACCGGCTCGCGGCCGGGGTGACCGCCCAGGAGCTGGCCGCGGCGGTGCACCGGGTCTGGTGGGAGCGCCTGAACGACTTCTGGATGCTGCGCTGGCGCTACCAGGAGCGCGACCGGCGCTCCGACCCGCTCTTCCCGGCGTCCTCCGCGCTCGCGGTGTGGTGGACCCGCGAGTACGAGGCCGTCAGCGACGCGTTCACCGGCTGACCGGCCGCGGGGCCGGGGCCGGTGAACGCGGTCCGGTCAGCCGGTGCCGGGCTTGCCGTTGTTGCCACCGGCGCCGGGGGGCGTCGTCGCGGGCTTCGTCGTCGTGGGGTCGTCGGTCGGCGTGTCGGACGGCTCCGAGGTGGTCTCGGTGGGCGTCGAGGACGGGGACTCCGTCGCCGTCTCGGTCTTCGTCTCCGTGGGCGTCGGCGAGGTGGTGCGCGTCTGCCGGTGGGACGGCGTCGTCGTCGGCGGCTGCGTGATGCCCCCGTCGCCCTGGTTCGGATCCGTGGAGGTGTCCTGGCTCGGCGCGGAGCTCTGGTCCTGCGAGCTCTGCACGCTCGACGGCGCCACGTCCTGGCCCGGATCCTTCTTGTTCCCGGCGTGCCCGACGGCGAAGTACACGCCCATCGAGATCGCCAGCACCGCGGCCAGCACGAAGAGCACCGGCTTGAGCCACTTGTTGCCCCCGCCGCCGCCATGGCCGCCGTGCTGCGGTTCGTGGTAGCCGTGCGTCTCGTCCGCTCCGCCACCGGACGCGCCCAGCAGCAGCGGCCGGCTGAACTCCGCGGTGGTGCTGTTGCCCTGCCGCCCGATCGTCGGGCCGGGGCTCATGCCGGTGCCCGCCGACGGGGTGACCGGTGCCGAGTGCGGTACGACGCCGGTGTCCCAGACGTTGTTCCAGCCACCCTGCTCCTGCAGCATGTGCAGCGCGTACTGCACGACGCCGCGCATCTCCTCGGCGCTCTGGAAGCGGTCGTCCGGGTGCTTGGCGAGCGCGCGCAGCACCAGGCCGTCGAGCTCCGGCGGCACCCGGTCGCTGACCGTGGACGGCACCTGCGGTTCGTCCTGCACGTGCTGGTAGACCACCGACAGCGGCGTCTCGCCGGTGAAGGGCGGCCGCAGCGCCAGCAGCTCGTAGAGCATGCAGCCGGTCGCGTACAGGTCGGAGCGGTAGTCGACCGCCTTGCCGAGCGCCTGCTCGGGGGAGAGGTACTGCGGGGTGCCCATGACCATGCCGGTCTGGGTCATGGTGCTGGCCGCGCCGTGCAGCGCACGGGCGATGCCGAAGTCCATGACCTTGACGGCGCCGGTGTTGGTGATGATGACGTTGGCCGGCTTGATGTCACGGTGCACGATGCCGTGCTGGTGGCTGTAGGCGAGCGCCTCCAGCACACCGGAGATGATGATCAGCGCCTGGTCGATGGGCGGCGCCTCGGCGCCGGTCAGCAGGTCGCGGATGGTGTGCCCGTCGACCAGCTCCATGACGATGTAGGGGACCGTGCCGGTGGGGGTGCGGTCCTCGCCCGAGTCGTACACCGCGACCACGGCATGGTGGTTCAGCCCGGCGACCGACTGTGCCTCGCGGGTGAAGCGCGCCTTGGAGACCGGGTCCTCCGCCAGATCGGAGCGCAGCAGCTTGATCGCCACGATCCGGCCCAGCCGTACGTCCTCGGCCGCGAAGACCTCGGCCATTCCGCCGCGTCCCAGCCGGTAGGTCAGCCGGTAACGGCCGTCACCGACCATCCCTTGCGCGCCCCACAATTCGGGCGAATCGGACGCTCCGGTTCCTGCGGTCGTCTCATGGGGGTCGACCATCAGTCCTCGCCGTCGCTTGGTGCCTCGCCTTACAGGTTTTCTGGTCGGCCACGCTACCGTCTCCGGGGACGGTGCCGGGCCGCTCATGTATGGGCCCGATGCGCATCAGGTGACGAGATGGTCAACGAACTTGACGTGCCCGCGCGATAAGCCAGACTTGGCGGGCAAGCCGGCGGGCCGATGGGCCCTCTCTAGGGGGAAGCGGTACAGATGAGCAGCGGGGACGGCGCGCAGACCGATTACGCGGGTCGCTCGGTCGGAGGCGGTCGCTATGTGCTGCGCGATCTCCTCGGCGAGGGCGGCATGGCATCGGTGCACCTGGGACACGACACGGTGCTGGACCGCCCGGTCGCCGTCAAGACACTGCACACGAGCCTGGGGAACGAACAGTCCTTCCGTGAGCGGTTCCGCCGCGAGGCGCAGGCTGTGGCCAAACTGAACCACACCAACATCGTCTCGGTCTTCGACTCCGGCGAGGACACCCTCGACGGCGCGATGGTCCCGTACATCGTCATGGAGTACGTCGAGGGCAAGCCGCTCAACGTGGTGCTGGCCGAGGACGTCGCGCAGTACGGCGCGATGCCGGCCGAGAAGGCACTGAAGATCACCGGCGATGTGCTGGCGGCCCTCGCGGTCAGCCACGAGATGGGCCTGGTGCACCGCGACATCAAGCCCGGCAACGTGATGGTGACCAAGCGTGGTGTGGTCAAGGTCATGGACTTCGGCATCGCCCGGGCCATGCAGTCCGGCGTCACGTCGATGACCCAGACCGGCATGGTCGTCGGCACCCCGCAGTACCTGTCGCCCGAGCAGGCGCTGGGCCGCGGCGTCGACGAGCGGTCCGACCTGTACTCCGTCGGCTGCATGCTCTTCGAGCTGACGACCGGCCGGATCCCCTTCGAGTCGGACTCGCCGCTGGGCATGGCGTACCAGCACGTGCAGGAGATCCCGCCCGCGCCGTCCCAGTACAACCGGGCGATCACCCCCGGGGTCGACGCGCTGATCGCGCGGGCCCTGAAGAAGAACCCGGCGGAGCGCTTCCCGACCGCGGACGCCATGCACGACGAGCTGGAGCGGGTCGGCGCCTCGACGCAGGCCGGCACCACCCCGCTGATCATCGGCGAGGGCCCGCACGCCCGCAGCCGCGGCGAGGGCGTCTCCGCGACGGTCTTCCCGCCCGCCCAGGGCGCGCTGCACACCCCGCCGCCGAACGTCCACAGCCCGTACCAGACGCCCACGCCGCAGCACAGCGCCTACGGCCCGAGCACCCCGGCGCCCGCGACCCCGGCCGCGTACGGCTACCCGCAGCAGGTCCAGCAGCAGGCGCCGCAGTATCGGACGCCGGCTCCGACGGCCGGGTACCCGATGCAGCCCGGCACGGTCTCCGGCGGACCCGGTGGCGGCGGCAGCGGCGGCGGCAGGTCGAGCCGGACCGTGCTGATCGGCGCCACGGTGGCGGTGGCCGCCATCTGCCTGATCGTCGGCCTGATCGTCAAGATGCAGGGCGGCTCGGACGACACCGCCGACAAGGGCACCGACACCGCCTCCCCGTCCACGTCCGCCGGCCAGTACGTGCCGGGTGCTTCCAGCGGCGGGACCTCGCCGTCGACCGCGGCGAACAACGGCGGGGTCGTCGAGGGCGACAAGACCCGGACGCTGGAGTCGTCGGCGTGCACCGGGGCCACCCAGGGCTTCACCAACACGGACCCGAACATGGTCCTGTTCCCGCAGTTCAACACCAAGTACCGGGACTCCGTCGAGGCGTGCCTGAAGGCCGCCGGCTGGAAGTACACGGTGAAGTACACGAACGAGCAGCAGTGGGGCAAGGGCGCGGTCGTCGACCAGACGCCGAAGGCGCTGGCCGACTACAACGTCACGTGGAAGAACGACGCCAGCAAGATCACCATCTGGGTCTCCACCGGCAAGGGCGCCAGCTGATCCGGCGACAACGGCGGTAACCGCGGAGGGCCCGGCACACATGATGTGTGCCGGGCCCTCCGCGGTGATGTGTCGGTGCTTCCCGGATTCCTGGAGGCACGGGTCGTTCCCGGATTCCTATAGGGACGGGTGGTTCCCGGATTCCTAGAGGTACGGGCCGGAGCGGGCGCCCGGGTGGCCGCCCTCGTCCTCCTCGTGCCCGCCCACACCCGGCGGGAGGGCGCGGCGCATCTGCTCCAGCTGGGCCCTGGCGGCCATCTGCTGGGCGAACAGCGCCGTCTGGATGCCGTGGAAGAGACCCTCCAGCCAGCCGACCAGCTGCGCCTGGGCGATGCGCAGCTCGGCCTCGGTGGGGATCGAGTCGTCGTTGAAGGGCAGCGAGAGCCGTTCCAGCTCCTCCACCAGCTCGGGCGCGAGACCGTCCTCCAGTTCCTTGACGGAACTGGCGTGGATCTCCTTGAGACGCACGCGGCTCGCCTCGTCGAGCGGCGCCTGCCGCACTTCTTCCAGAAGCTGCTTGATCATGCTGCCGATACGCATGACCTTCGCCGGCTGTTCCACCATGTCTGTCACCGGGACCTCGCGCGATTCCTCGCCGCCGCCAGGGGTGCCGCCGAGCGCCATTCCGTCCGGTCCCACGATCAGGACCTGCGGGCTCTCCTGCGACCGTTCGTTCATCGGCATCTCCATGCCGCCATTCTCTCGCACACTGCGTTCTCCTGAAGGTGTGCCCCCTGATGCGGCTGATCCACCACGTCAGAGGGCACACATTCGGCTGGTCAGGCGGTATTCCGCGGGACGGCGACCCGGTCCGCGGCGCCTCTGTCCTCCGTTACGACGCCTCGCGGCGGGACAGCGAGGTGCGGGACCGGGTGACCAGGGCCGCCAGCAGCGCCGCGCCCAGCGGGACGGCGACGATCAGGGCCGCCAGGGTCGACCAGGGAATCACGATGGGGATGTGCGGAGCACCGCCCATGCCGCCCCAGCCCCGGTCCAGTGCCTCCTGGTAGAACTTCAGCTGCTGCCGCTCCTCGGCCTTGCGCAGCCCGATCGCGGGCAGGACGCCCGCGGCCGAGCCGAGGACGACACCCATCACGGCCACCACCCCGCACTGGAAGCCGGACAGCGTCCGCCGCACCCGTGGATCGGCGCCGATCGCCGCCAGGGTCTTCAGGTCGGGCTCGGCGTCCGCCTGGGCCAGACCGGTGGCGATGCCCGCGGCACCGATGGTGACCAGACCGGCGAAGACGGTCAGCGCCAGCAGGATGATGTTGTTGTCGCTGACGTAGCCCTCCTCGACATACAGGCTCGGATCGGCGCCCAGTTTGGCGAGATCGTCGTCCAGCGCCTGCTGTTCCTTGCTGCTGGGCACGTTCTCGTTCACGAAGTACGAACCGAAGGGAACGGTCTGCAGCCCGGCGGCCTTCGCCGTGGCCGGCGTCATGATGGCGCGGACGCCGTAGGACTCCGTGCCGTCCTGGGCGACGTACGTGGGGAACGACTTCAGCGGTCCGACGGCGTCCTGACCCTCGGGGACCGGCTTCGAGGAGTCCTCGACGATCCGGAAGGTGAGCCGGTTCTTCTCCACGTAGTGCTTGTCGAACAGCACCGTGTGGCCGGCCGCGAGCGCCTGCTCGGCCCCGGGGTCCTTGATGCCGAGCGCGTGGAGCAGCCCGGCGTCACCGATCAGCACATCGGAATCCGTGCTGATGGCGCTGCTGTGGTACCTGCGGTCGCAGCGCCAGTCCTTCGCCAGCTTGCGCCGCTCGGCCACGCTGAACTTCCGGTCGGCGTCCGGCCCGTCCGTGGGGCACGCGTTGGCCGGGGGCAGCACCATCTCCGCCCGGCCGCAGCCGGGGTTGCTCCGGTACATCGAGCAGGTCTTCTTGCCGACGACCACCCGTGAGACATCCGCGCGGGACGAGACCGGGAAGCGCTTCTCGATGGCCGCCCGGACCGCGTCCAGGTCACGGCCCTGCTCCCGTTCGATACTGACCGCCACGACACCGTAGGGCGCCTGCGCCTCGTACCCGTTGCGCGACTCCAGATCGCTGCTGGCGGTGTACGTCGCCACCGCGACCGTGCCCGCGACGGCCGCGAGGACGGCGGCGACGGCCGGGGCCGTGCGACCCCGGTTGCGCACCGCGTCACGCAGCGCGAGCCGCGGGGAGAGCGGCAGCCAGCCGCCGAGCCGTCCGAAGAGCCCGACCAGGGTCGGGGTCAGCGCGACGATGCCGAGTTCGGCGATGGCGGAGCCGCCGCCGACCGCGAGCACGTTGTCGGTCTTCATCGAGCCGAAGACCGCGATACCGACGCCGAGACAGACGGCGGCGAGGCCGAGTACCGGCAGCACCCGGTTGGCGTGCCGGACGCCGCGGCGACCGGTCAGCGCGGCCAGCACGCTCTGCCGGGAGGCGACGACCGCAGGGACGATGGCGGCCAGCAGCCCGGTGAGGATCGCGAGCAGCCCGATGCCGAGGAGTTCGAGCGGGTGCACCGAGATACCGCCGAAGCGCGCACCGGTGTACTGCTCCAGCGGCTCACGGAGCGCGAAGGTCAGCGCCAGACCGAGCACCGTGCCGACGAAGGCGGCGACCACACCGATCACCAGACCGCCGGACAGCACGATCGCGCGGATGTGGCGGCGGTCGCCGCCGTTGGCCCCGACCAGCCCGAGCTGGCGGCGCGAGCGGCGGGCGCCGACCGCGAAGGCCGGCCCGGCGAGCAGGCAGATCTCCAGCATCGCCAGGCCGACGATGGTCGCGCCCACGGCGAGCAGCGCGGCCTTCTCAGCGGTGCTGCCGCCGTAGCTCTGGTTCCAGTCCGGGTACTTGACGAACAGCGGCACCTCGGAATCGGCCGGCGGGTCGAGCGACACCGCACGGGAGTGCGCGACGACGCTCTTGGCGTTGATCCCCTTCACCATGTTCCACGTGAAACCACCGTCCACGGCCACGAGGTACTTGGACGAGATGCCCGGCCCATCGCGTCCTGCCGCCTTGAGAGCCTTGGCGAGCGGCGCGAGGAAGGCGCCCGGCAGGGCGTTGATCTGCGTCGTCTTCAGCTCACCGGGCAGGTCGTAGGCGCCGACGATCTTGTACTTGGTGGCCAGGTCACGGGCGGAGACCGATGAGCCGACGTGCAGACCGCTCGTCTTGAGGAACGCGTTGGTCGCGATGACCTCGTCCGGTGCGTCCGGGAAGTGACCGCGGTCCAGCTCCATGATCCCGGCGGCCATCGGGTCGGAGGCCTTCAGTTCACGGATGTCGACGTCCAGCAGGCCGTACTTCGTGTGGACCTTGCCCGTGCCGACGGAGTCCTTCAGCGTCTTCGCCCCGGCGGGGATGGCGGCCGGGACATCGACTCCGGGACCGCTGCCACCCGGGATCGTCTGCCCGGACGCGTTCTCGTTGACCAGCGACTTGTTCTTGCCGTCCGGGGACTGGTAGACCGGCAGGCCGTCGTACCCGGCGTCGGAGAGCTCGGCGTCGGCGGCACCGAGGGCGCGGGTCAGCGACTGCTCGGCGGTCAACTGCGAGCTGCGGATGGTGATGTCGGCGGCGCTCACGCCCAGGATCGGCAACGCGATCATGGCCAGGACGAGGATGCTGCGTCCCTTGAAGCGCCAGGCGTCACGCCGTGCGATGCGCACCGCGGCACGCCAGGAATTGAGCCAGCCGTTCACTGAGCCACACCGCCGGTGAGCAGCGACTCGGCGTTCGAGCGCAGCGTCGTGTCGACGACGGAACCGTCCCGCAGGAAGACCACCCGGTCCGCCCAGGCCGCGAACCGCGGCTCATGGGTGACCAGGACGCCGGCCGCACCCGCGTCACAGCGGGCCCGCAGCAGCGCGAGCACCGACTCGCCGGTCTCGGAGTCCAGCGCACCCGTCGGCTCGTCGGCCAGCACCAGCCGGCGGTCGCCGACCAGCGCGCGGGCGATGGCGACCCGCTGCTGCTGACCACCGGACATCTCGTCCGGGAAGCGGTCGGCGAGGTGGTCGAGGTCCATCTCCTGCAGCGAAGCCAGCGCCTCTCGGCGGGCCTTGCGGGCGGAGGTGCCGTCGAGCTCACGGGGCAGGGCGACGTTCTCGACGGCGGTCAGCGCCGGTATGAGGTTGTAGTCCTGGAAGACGTAACCGATGCTGCGGCGGCGCAGCGCGGCCATCTGCTTGCGGTTCGCGGTGGTGAGATCGGTGCCCTCGACGAGCACCCGGCCCGAGGTGGGGAGGTCGAGTCCGCCCGCGATGGTCAGCAGCGTGGACTTGCCGGAGCCGGACGGCCCCATGACGGCGACGAGTTCACCGGGGAAGACGGACAGGTCGATGCCGCGCAGCGCGTGCACTTCCGTGGTGCCGCTGCCATGAACTCGGGTCAGCTCCTGCAACTGCAGGACGGGCTGATGCTCTTGGGCAGACATGGGTTGATCCCCCTGTGATCAGGTCTGTGGTCAGGTCGGAACGTTGTGGGGCGTACGGGTCAGCGCCGGCCGGGCCTCGAACGCGCCAGAGCGGCACGCAGTCCCTTGTCGTGCGCGGCTTCCTGCTTCGAGCTCTGGTGCGGGGCCTGGTTCGGGGCCTGGTTCGGGTTCGGGTTCGGGTTCGGCTTCGCGTCGTTCACGCCGCCTTTGTCGGTGGCGATCGCGTCGGCCAGCCGTACGAGCCGGGTCTCCGCGTGGTCCAGCCAGCGCGCCTCGGCCTCCGCCTGGAAGATCAGCTGCTCGATGACGAGCAGCCACGCGACGTCGTCACGGTTCTGGTCCTGCTCCAGCGCGACGAGCGCCTGCGCCTTCAGCCGGGTGTAGTCCTGCAGGGCCTGGAGGGTGTGGTGCCGTTGCGCCTGGATGACGGCACGGATGTCGATGTCGGACGAGCCCACGGCCATCGCGAGCTTGATCGCCAGCTCGTTGCGGGGTGGATTCGCCCGGTCCACAGGTGTGGAGAACCAGGTGCGCAGTTCGCTGCGTCCCTCATCGGTGATGGCGTACAGCGCGTGGCCGCCGTCGTCCTCCCCGGCCGGCACGACCAGACCGTCACGCTCCAGCCGTCCAAGGGTCGTGTAGACCTGGCCGACGTTCAGCGGCCAGGTGGAACCGGTACGGGACTCGAACTCGGTACGCAGCTGGAACCCGTAGCGGGGACCGCGATCGAGGAGGGCCAGGAGGCCATGACGGATCGACATACTGAGTATGTATACCGAGTATGGTCACGGAGAGCAAGGTCGGGCCCGCCGATACTCGCCGGCACTCGCCGTCACTCGCCGACGGATCAGCTTCTGCGGAGGCGCAGACCCAGGAAGCCGAGGCCCAGCCCGACCAGGGCCAGCCCGGCGCCGAGCGGCAGCACGCTCACCGCACGGCCGACCGGGTCCCCGGCCTCCTCGTCGACGGCGGGAGCGACGCTCGCAGCGGCCGCCGGAGCGGGCGCCTTCGGCAGCGCCGGAACGGGGACGACGACCGCGGCGGACGGCTGGGGCATCGGGAGCTCGTACGCCTCGGTGCCGCCCGAGCCCTCCGGCTGAACCGAATCCGGAGGATCATATTCCGCTACGTACAGGTCCTCGTCGGACGCGGTGTCCTCCGCGCTGTCCGGGGCCGACATCCCGTGCGCCCATCCCTTGCGCCACGGCCCCTGCTTCTTCCCGTCGGGCTTCGGCGTGCCGGGCTTCGCCGTGGCCGGTTTCGTCGTGGTGGGCTTGGGCGTGACGGGCTTCGGCGTGCTGGGTTTCGGCGTCGCCGGTTTCGGCGTTGTGGGCTTCGGTGTTGCCGGCTTCGGCGGTGTGGGCTTCGGCGGTGTCGAGGTGGTGCCGGGCCGCGGCGGTTGCTCCGGAGTCACGGGAGGCGCGGGTATCCCGGGGAGGGGCGGCATGGGAGGCACGGGAGGCTTCGGCTGTTCCGGCTGCTGCGGCTGCTGCGGTTGTTCCGGCAGCCGGGGCGTCGCGGGCGGCGGAGCCGCGAACACGGCACCGGCACCTGCCGACGCCGTCGCGCGGCCCTGCGCGGCCCACCCGGACGCCACCGGCAGGAGCAGAAGCGCTCCGGTCAGTACGGCTGCCGCCGTCACTCGCCCACCGGGTGCCGAACGCAAGACGCCCGCCCCTCTCAGCCGCCGACTTCATATGTGGCACAAGCCTCACATGAAGCGCCAATTGCGGCATCTTGGGCGGGCGTCGGGGGACGGACGCCCTCAGACCGTCAGGACGACCTTGCCGATGTGCGCGCTGGCTTCCACCACACGATGGGCCTCGGCGGCGTCGGTGATCGGGATCGTACGGTCGACGACCGGCCGCACCGTACCGGCCTCCAGCAGCGGCCAGACATGCTCACGCACCGCGGCCACGATCGCGGCCTTCTCACCCAGCGGGCGCCCGCGCAGCGAGGTCGCCACGACCGCCACCCGCTTGACCAGCATCGTGGCGAGGTTCAGCTCGCCCTTGACGCCGCCCTGCAGACCGATGATGACGAGCCGGCCGTTGACCGCCAGCGCGTCCACGTTCCGCTCGAGGTACTTCGCGCCCATGATGTCGAGGATCACGTCCGCCCTGACCAGCTCCGTGAAGTCCTGCTCGCGGTAGTTGACCAGGATGTCCGCGCCCAGCTTCCGGCAGGCCTCCAGCTTCTCCGCGCTGCCGGCCGTCACCGCGACCTTGGCGCCGACCGCCTTCGCGAGCTGGATCGCCATGGTGCCGATACCGCTCGAACCGCCGTGGACCAGCAGCGTCTCGCCGGGGCGCAGGTGCCCGACCATGAAAACGTTGGACCAGACCGTACAGACGACCTCGGGCAGCGCGGCGGCGGACACCAGATCGACGCCCTTGGGCACCGGCAGCAGCTGACCGACCGGCACGACGACCTTCTGCGCATAGCCGCCGCCCGTCACCAGCGCGCACACCTCGTCGCCGACCGCCCAGCCGGACACACCGGGGCCGAGCGCGGAGATCCGGCCGGAACACTCCAGGCCCGGGTAGGGGGACGAGCCGGGCGGCGGATCGTAGAAGCCCTGGCGTTGCAGCAGATCGGCACGGTTGACGGCGCTGGCCACGACCTCGACCAGGACCTCACCCGCGGCGGGTTCGGGGTCCGCGACCTCGGCCCAGACGAGCGCCTCGGGTCCGCCGGGTTCGGGGATGGTGATCGCATACATGAGCGCGAGGCTACCCTCCGGACGGCAGATCGGGACCCGCACGGTGAATCGCGATCAGGCGGTCGGCGAACTGCAGCGTGGCCGCTTCCGGATCGTCGAAGCCCAGCAGCCGGTGGCCGCGCTTGATGGAGACGACCAGATCGGACACGTCCCGCGGCGCCATGCCCACCTCCGCCTTGGTGACCGGCCGCTCGATGAGATCGAGGCCGCTGCCGTACGTGATCAGGTCGTCCATCACCTGCCCCACGCTCGGGCTCAGCATCGACAGGCCCAGCAGCCGGCCGGCGGCGCTGGAGCTCGTGATCACCGCGTTGGCGCCGGACTGCCGCAGCAGCGGTGCGTTCTCCTCCTCGCGCACCGAAGCGACGATGTTCGCCCGCTTGTTGAGCTGGCGCGCGGTCAGGGTGACCAGCACGGCGGTGTCGTCGCGCTGCGCCGCGATCACGATCTCCTTGGCGCGCTCGGCCTCGGCGCGCAGCAGCACGTCGTTGCGCGTGGCGTCGCCCACCACCCCGACGAAGCCCTCTGCGGTGGCCGCCTGGATCACCTTGGGGCTGGGGTCGACGATCACGATCTTCCCGACCGGAATCCCCCGGCCGAGCAGCGTCTGCGCGGCGGATCGGCCCTTGGTGCCGTATCCGACGATGACGATGTGGTCGCGCAAGGTGGACCTCCAGCGTTTGAGCCGCCATTGCTCGCGGGTGCGCTCGGTGAGCACTTCGAGGGTGGTGCCGACCAGGATGATCAGGAAGAGGACGCGCAGCGGCGTCACCAGGAAGACATTGCACAGCCGCGCGCTGACGCTGTAGGGGACGATGTCGCCGTAGCCGGTCGTCGAGAGCGTGACCGTCGCGTAGTAGAGCGAGTCGAGGAACGAGACGGAGTCGTCTGCGTTGTCGTGGTACCCGCCGCGGTCCAGATAGACGATGAGAACCGTGGCGAGCAGCACGAGCAGCGCCATCGCCAGCCGCCGGGACACCTGGACCAGCGGGCCGATGGTCTGCCGGGGGAACATCACCTTGTAGGCGAGGCTGCCCGGGCTGTCGTGGTCGGCGGGATGGCTGCCGCGGTGGCCGCTCCCGGCGGGGTCGTGGGTGGGTTCATTGGTGTGGTCATTGGTGTGCAGGTCGTCGGTGTGGGGGTCGTGCGGGTCGGTCCCGTGGTCGGCGCCGCTGTCCGCCCGGCCCGCGGCAGCGTCGTGGCGGGGCAGTTTCAACGGACTTCACCTCATGGTTCTCGTGGCTCGCATCGGTCGCGTCGCCCTCTCGGCTTTCGGAACCGGCCTCAGCAACCGGCGGTCCCCCATGCCAGATCGAGCACGGCCGTCTCCTGACCGGCCGCCGCGCCGCCGGGCGGAATGACCGCCAGTCCGTCGGCGGTGGCCAGGCCGCGCAGCATGGCGGGGCCGTGGAAGTGCAGCGGGACGACGGCCGATTCGTCGTCGAAGACCACCGGCACCAGCCGGGTGTCGGTCGGATGGCCGGGCACGTCGGCGGTGAGCTCCGCGGTGTACGGCGCCGGGACCGGACGGCCCGCGAGCGTACGCAGCAGGGGAGCGACGAGGGTGATGACGCCGGAGACCGCCGCCAGCGGATTGCCCGGCAGCCCCACGAGGTGCCCGCCCCCGGGGAGTTCGGCCAGCAGCATGGGGTGGCCGGGGCGCACGGCGACCCCGTCGACGAGGAGTTTGGCGCCCAGCGTGTGCAGGACGGGGTGGACGTGGTCGACCGGACCGGCCGCCGTCCCGCCGGTGGTGATCAGCAGGTCGGCGGTGGATTCACCGATCGCGCTCATGAGGGCGTCGACCTCGTCGACGACCCGCCGGGTGCCGGTCACCTCGGCGCCGAGCGCCTCCAGCCACGGCGCCAGCATCGGGCCGAGGGCGTCCCGGACGAATCCGGCGTGGGGGAGTCCGTGGTCGAGCAGTTCGTCGCCGAGGACCAGCACCTCCACCCGGGGGCGGGTGATGACGCGCAGCTCGTCGTACCCGGCGGCCGCCGCGAGACCGAGCACCGCGGGGGTGACGACGACGCCGGGGGAGAGCAGTTCCTCTCCCCCTCGGCACTCCTGGGCGCGCGGGCGTACGTCCTGGCCGGGGGTGGGCGCGCCGTGGGTGGCGTGCAGCAGCCCGCCGTCGGTCCGCCGTTCGGTGCGGCCGTGCTCGTGCCGGATGATCGCGGTGGCGCCGGGCGGGAGGGCCGCTCCGGTCGCGATCGCGATGGCGTGGCCGTCGAGCAGCGCCACTCCGGGCCGCTGGCCGGCGAGGAGCTGCCGGGTCTCCAGCATCCAGGGGCCGGGGCCCGCCACGGCCCAGCCGTCCATCGCCGAGGTGTCGAAGGACGGCAGATCGGTCAGCGCGGTGAGCGGGGCGGCGAGCGCGTGCCCGAGCGCTCCGGCGAGCGGCCGGCTGACGGCGGGCAGCCGCCGGCCCGCGGCACGTGCGGCTCTGCGGGCCTCGGGCCACGTGAGGTCGTGGTGCCGGGTCCGGGGCCGGGAGGCGGGCTCGTCGGGCGCGGGTTCACGTCGGGATTCGGAATCGCGCCCTGGATCGCGCCCGGGTTCGCGCCCGGGATCGCGCCCGGGATCGGCTTCACGTGCGAGTTCGCGTGCGGGTTCGGGCGCTTTCGCGCTGCCGGTGTCGAGCCCCGCGATGGCGAGGGGATCGAGGCTGGGGGTGAGGTCGGGGCCGGGACGAGCGTTGCGGTCGCCGCTTCGGCCCGTCCCGCCGTCCGCGCCGCCACCCAGGCCTACGGGGCCGGGCCCGGCGGACCCACCGGTCGCGTACGCGTGGGCTGTCCGGCCCTCGTTGGCGAGCAGCAGGGCCTCGCCCATCGCGCTGAGGGCGGCCGCCTCCTGGTCCGCGGGCCCCGTCGTCCGGCCCGTCATCCGGCCGGGGTCCCTGCCTCGGAAGGCCCGGGATCGCTGCTCCCAGCGGCCTCGGCGGCCTTGGCGGCCCCGGTGGCCTCGGTGGCCTCGGTGGCCTCGGTGGACCAGCGTTCGGCGAGTTCGGCCGCCTTGCGGGCAGCGGTGCGCACTTCCTCGGGGCCGCCGCCCGACTGGGCGGCGGCGTAGCCGACCAGGAAGGTGGTCAGCGGTGCGGCGGGGCGGGCGACACCATGCGCGGCATCACGGGCGAGGTCGAGGAGGACTTTGGTGTCGACCTCGAGCTCGATCCCCAGTTCGGCCTTGGCTGCGGCGATCCATTCATCCAACACAGGCCCATCGTCCCCGATGCGGGGCCCATCGCCGCGCAGGCTCACCCCTGTTCCGGTCGGGCCCGTGCGGCGGCGACATCGTCCCAGGTGTCGCAGTCGAAGGAATCCGAGCCCGAGGGGTCCGGCAGCCGGTGCAGCCGCAGCTCCTCGGTGAGCAGTCGCAGCGGCAGCCCGGCGAGCGTGCCGTGCTCGGTGGCGATCAGTGCCAGCCCCCGGCGCAGCGCCTCCGCACGGTAGGCCGCGGCCAGCGGCTGGTCCCGGCCGGACGGATCGGTCAGCACGACGCCGTCCACGTCCGGCTCCCGCCGCAGCGACTCCCGCAGAGCGTCCGCCGTGGTCCGCGTCAGGAACGGCATGTCGGCGGCGAACACCAGCACCGTGTCGGAACCGGCCCGCACCAGACCGGCGGCGAGGGCGGGCAGCGGTCCGCCGCCCGGCGGATCCTCCCGGGCCCACAGCACCGGCCGCCCGGTGGGCCGGCGCGGACCGACCACCACCGTGTCGACAGCGCCCTCGCAGGCCTCCAGCACCCGGTCGAGCAGCGGCCGCCCCGCGACCTCCAGCCCCGGCTTGTCCACCCCGCCCAGCCGCCTGGCGGCGCCGCCCGCCAGCACCACGGCGTCATGTGCAGTCATGCCGCGCAGTATGCCGTGCGGCCGGGTTCGGCGGTCCGGCCTGGTCGTACCCGACCCCTCGGGCCCGTCGGGCCCTGGCAGCTGCCAGGGCCCTGTCCCGCTCAGACCGCGGCGAGCAGCACGGCCGGCTGCTCCACGCAGTCGGCGACGAACCGCAGGAAGCCGCCCGCCGTGCCGCCGTCGCACACCCGGTGGTCGAAGGTGAACGACAGCTGCACGACCTGTCGTACCGCCAGTTCCCCCTGA
The DNA here is from genome assembly GCF_023701715.1 of Streptomyces sp. RKAG337. Taxonomy (NCBI): domain Bacteria; kingdom Bacillati; phylum Actinomycetota; class Actinomycetes; order Kitasatosporales; family Streptomycetaceae; genus Streptomyces; species Streptomyces sp. RKAG337. Next base: position 3,578,459 of record NZ_JAJOZA010000001.1, read on the forward strand.
TGGACCCAGGGTTTGGCCGCTATCCGGCCGACTCCGAGCATCGCGGCCTCGGGGTGGTTGATGATCGGCGTCGAACCGTCGACACCGAACACTCCGTAGTTGTTGAGGGTGAACGTGCCGCCGGTGAGATCCGCGGGCGTGAGACGACCGGTGCGGGCCGCCTCGGTGAGACGGCCGATCTCCGCCGACAGACCTGAGGTGGTCCGTGCCTGAGCGTCCTTGACGACCGGGACCATCAGCCCGCGTTCCGTCTGCGCGGCGAAGCCGATGTGCACGGCAGGCAGCCGCACGATCTCGTTCCGCTCGGTGTCGACGGTGGCGTTGAGCTCCGGATACCGCGCCAGTGCCGCGGTGCAGATCCGCGCGAGCAGCGCGAGCACGGACACCTTCGGCCCGCCGCCCGCGTTCATGGCCGCCCTGGCCGCGAGCAGTTCGGTGGCATCGGCGTCGACCCAGCAGGTGGCGTCGGGTATCTCCCGGCGGCTGCGGCTGAGCTTCTCGGCCACCGCTCCCCGGATCCCGCGCAACGGCACCCGCTCCCCCACCACGTCGGCGGCCGGGCCTGCGGTAGCCGCCGGCGCTGTCGCGACCGGTGCCGCCGCCGTGCCGGCGGTCGCCGCGGCGACCGCCCGTTCGACGTCCGCGCGCAGGATCAGCCCGTCCGGTCCAGATCCCGTCAGCGACCGCAGGTCGAGCCGGTTCTCCCGCGCGATCCGCCGCACCAACGGCGAGATGACCGCCACGGGACCGACCGGCGCGGTCGCGACCACAGCCGCCGCCACCGCTACTGGTGCCGGTGCCGGTGCCGGGCTCTGGCCCGCCGCCGGCCGGACCCGGCGGCGCCGGGCGCCCGGCGCGGTCGTGCCGTAGCCGACCAGGACGTTGCCGGATCCCTCACCACCGTCACCGTCGGCGGACGCGGCAGCGCCGGAGGCGTCGGAGTTCACCGCCGTACCGACCGCCACCGTGATCAGAGGACGGCCCACCGCCAGCGATTCGCCTTCCGCGCCGTACCGGGCGGTGACGACGCCGCCGTAGGGGCACGGAACCTCGACCACGGCCTTGGCCGTCTCGACCTCGACGACCGGCTGATCGATGGCGACGACCTCGCCGACCTGCACCAGCCAGCGGACGATCTCCGCCTCGGTCAGCCCTTCTCCCAGGTCGGGGAGGGTGAACTCCTTCACGACGGCCATCAGCGCGCCTCCCACTGGAGCCGGCCGACCGCGTCGAGGATCCGGTCCACGCTGGGCAGATGGTGCCGCTCCAGCATCGGCGGCGGGTACGGGATGTCGAAGCCCGCGACCCGCAGGACCGGTGCTTCGAGGTGGTGGAAGCAGCGCTCGGTGACCCGCGCCGCGATCTCCGCCCCGGCGCCGCCGAATCCGGCGGACTCGTGCACGACGACGGCCCGGCCCGTCCTGCGCACCGCTGCCGCGACCGTCTCGTCGTCGAAGGGCACCAGGCTGCGCAGGTCGAGGACTTCCAGGTCCCAGCCCTCCTCCTTTGCGGCTTCCGCGGCTTCGAGGCAGACCGGGAGGGAGGGGCCGTAGGTGATGAGGGTGGCGCTGCGCCCGGGGCGCCGCACGACGGCGCGCCCTATGGGCTCCACCGGCGCCGGCTCGTCGGCGTTCCAGTCGTCCTTGGACCAGTAGAGCCGCTTCGGCTCCAGGAAGACCACCGGATCGTCCGAGGCGATGGCCGCCCGCAGCAGCCCGTAGGCATCCCCGACCGTCGCCGGGGTGACCACGTGCAGGCCGGGTGTGTGCAGGTAGTACGCCTCCGAGGAGTCGCTGTGGTGCTCCACACCGCCGATGCCGCCCCCGTAGGGCACCCGGATCGTGATCGGCAGCGGCAGCGCCCCGCGGGTGCGGTTGCGCATCTTGGCCACATGGCTGATCAGCTGCTCGAAGGAGGGGTAGGCGAAGGCGTCGAACTGCATCTCGACGACCGGCCGCAGCCCGTACATCGCCATGCCGACCGCGGCGCCGAGGATTCCCGCCTCGGCGAGCGGGGTGTCCGTACAGCGGCTCTCGCCGAACTCCTTGGTGAGGCCGTCCGTGATCCGGAAGACACCGCCGAGCGCGCCGACGTCCTCACCGAGTACGTGGACGGCCGGATCCTCGGCCATGGCGTCCCGCAGTGCCCGGTTGAGCGCCTGCGCCATGGTGGCGGGCTTGCGCGCGGTGGCGGGGGCGGGGGCGGTCGCGGTGCTCATGAACCGGCTCCGGCGTGCTCGGTGTGATCGGTCTGCCCGCCGTCGTGTTCGGCATCGAGCTCGGCGCGCAGCATGGCCGCCTGCTCACGCAGTTGGGGGGTCGGCTCGGCGTAGACGTGGGTGAAGAGGTCCATCGGGTCCAGCAGCGGTTCGGCGTTCATCCGCTCGCGCAGGTCCGCGGCCATCTTCTCGGCGGCTTCCGCCGCGGCGGACCGCATCGTGTCGTCGAGCAGCCCGCGCCCGTTCAGCTCCCGCTCCAGCAGGGTGATCGGGTCGTGCTCGCGCCAGGCCGCGACCTCGGAGTCGTCCCGGTAGCGGGTGGCGTCGTCGGCGTTGGTGTGCGCCTCCATGCGGTACGTGACCGCCTCGACGAGGGTCGGTCCACCACCCGAGCGGGCCCGCTCCACGGCTTCGGTGAGCACCTGGTGCACGGCGGGCGCGTCGTTCCCGTCCACGAGCCGGCCGCGCATGCCGTAGCCGACCGCCTTGTGGGCCAGCGAGGGGGCGGCGCTCTGCTTGTCGAGCGGTACGGAGATGGCGAAGCCGTTGTTCTGCACGAGGAAGACCACCGGCGCGTTCCAGACAGCCGCGAAGTTCAGCGCCTCGTGGAAATCGCCCTCGCTGGTGCCGCCGTCGCCGACCATGGCGAGCGCGACCACGTCGTCGCCCCGGAGGCGGGCGGCGTGCGCGAGGCCGACCGCGTGCGGCAGCTGGGTGGCCAGCGGGGTGCTGAGCGGTGCCACATGGTGTTCACGCGGGTCGTAGCCCGTGTGCCAGTCGCCGCGCAGCAGGGTGAGCGCCTCGACCGGGTCCACACCGCGGGCGATGACCGCGAGCGTGTCGCGGTAGCTCGGGAAGAGCCAGTCCTGGGGGCGCAGCGCCATGGCGGCGGCGACCTCACAGGCCTCCTGACCGGTGGTGGAGGGGTAGACCGCCAGCCGGCCCTGCCGGGTCAGCGCGGTGGCCTGCCGGTTGTACCGGCGGCCGCGCACGAGCTGGCCGTAGAGCTCGGTGAGCAGCGCCGGGTCGATCTCGGCGGCGTCGGGGGTGCCCAGCAGCCGGAACGGTTCCGTCTCGGGCAGCAGCGGCGTGGCGTCGATGGGGGGCGCTGGGGTCCCCCATGCCTGTGGCCAGGGGCGGGTTTCTGGTCCATGACGGTCATCGCGAGCACCTCCTCGTAGGTTGGAGGACGGGTCGCGTCCTCCCAACCGATTGTTCGGTTGTTGGAGGCATTTTGGCCACAGGTACGTTCAGCCTGTGGACAAACGGTTCTGCACAGCCTGGAATGGAGCCAGTCCGTCCATGGTAAGGAGGTCCGGGGGCATGCCGCGAGAACAGATGGCCGAGCCCGATCCGCAGAGCCGCCCCCTCGATCCGATCGACCGGACGATTCTGCGACTGCTGCAGGAGGACGGACGCGCGTCGATCCGTTCTGTGGCCGAGCGCGTGCACGTTTCGCGGGCGAACGCCTACGCCCGGATCAACCGCCTCATCGAGGACGGCGTCATCCGCGGGTTCACCGCCCGGGTGGACCATGAACGCGCCGGGCAGGGCGCGTCGGCGTACATCACCCTCAAGATCGTTCAGAACTCGTGGCGGACGGTCCGGGAAACACTTCTCACTCTTCCGGGTGTAGCCCACATTGCCCTGGTAAGCGGAGACTTCGACGTGTTGATGCTGGTACACACGGCGGACAACCGCAGCCTCCGCGAGCTCGTGCTGACCCGCATCCAGGCCATACCGGAGGTCCTCGGCAGCCGGACCCTCCTGGTCTTCGAGGAGACGGACCTCGTGGTCGACGACTGAGCCGGCCGGGTAATCCCCGGCCGGCTCAGTCAAGCGTGGTGATCTCTCCGCCGCCGTGTCTCAGCCGCCGTACTTCTTCAGGAAGGCGGTGACCTTCGCCCAGTTCTCGGCGTCGTCGAGCATCGAGACGCCGTGATGGATCCCGGTCACGATGTACAGCGAGTTCTCCTTGGCCTTCACCGAGGCCTTGCTGAGCGCCTTGGTGGAATCCGCGAATGCGGTGTCTCCGTCCGCCGCCATGTAGAAGATCGGCGCGGTCAGCCCCGGGACGGCGGCCGCCGCGTCCATCTGCCCGTACTGCTCGGGCGCGGAGAGCGAGACGACGGCGTCCGCCGGCGGCTGGACCTTCGCGGCGGCGGTCAGCACCGAGGTACCGCCCTTGGAGGCGCCCATGAGCACCAATTTCGTCGCCCCCTTGCTGCGCAGCAGCTGGGCACCCGCGACGACCTCGGGCAACTCGTCACCGTTGGAGTCGATCGCCAGCACCCGGTAGCCGCTCTTGACCAGTTCGAGCGCCTTGGGCACCCACTGGCAGACGGTTCCGTCCGACTGGTGCGCGAGCACGATCCCCGTGCTGCCCGTGCCCGCCAGATAGCCGTCCACGGCGTTGCCGCCGGTGTCCTTGAACGTGATCGAGCCGGCTTTGGCCTGGGCCTCGGTCAGACAGTCGAACGTCTGCACCGTGGCCGTCGGGGACGGCTCCGCCGTCGACTTGCCACCGCTGCCGCCGTCGTCGCCACAGGCCGTCAGGAACAGGGGAAGCGCGGTGGCCAGAGCCGTGGCGGCGAGCGCGCGGAAGGTCCGGATGCGTCCAGCTGAGTACATGGCTGGATGGTGTCGGCGGCCCCGCTCACGGGTCAATGGTCTGGACCTTACGGTTCGGCTACGTGCGCAGCCCCTCGAAGGCCAGGCGTACCGCGGCGTCCGCGACGTGTTCCCCGTCGATCGCGCCCTTGGCCTCCGGCCGGTACCACTCCACGATTGAGTTGATCATGCCGAAGAGCAGTCGCGTCGCCAGCCGGATGTCCATGTCGGAGCGGAGATCACCCTCGCTCGCCGCGGCCTTCAGCAGGTCCGACACCCGCTGGTCGAACTCCCGGCGCCGCTCCATCGCCCAGCGTTCCGTGCTGGTGTTCCCGCGCACCCGCAGCAGCAGGGTGACGTAGGGCAGCTCCTCCATGAGCACCTCGGCGGTACGCCGGGTGACGTACTCCAGCCGCTCGATCGCCCGCCCCTGGCGTGCCCGCGGCTCCTCCAGAATGCCGAACAGGCCGTCCAGGGCCCGCCCGACGGCACGGTGGAGCAGCTCCTCCTTGCCGCGCACATGGTGGTAGATCGAGGACTTGGAGATTCCGGCGGCCCGGGAGAGGTCCTCCATCGAGGTGCCGTCGTAGCCGCGCTCGTTGAACACCTCGACGGCGACGGCAAGCAGCGTGTCGGGGGTATACGTGTCCCGTTTGACGCGGGGACTGGGGGGCTCGGCCATGGTCACGATTAGAACAGCTCCGCTTCGGCGGCCTCACGGCGGCGCAGCAGCGCCGACGGTGCGTAGCGGCCGCTGGGGAACGACTCGTGCAATCCGTCCAGGATGTTGCACACCCAGCCCGCCCCGAGGCGGTCGCCCCACGCCACCGGACCGAGCGGATAGTTCACACCGAGCCGCATCGCGGTGTCGATGTCGGCGGGCGAGGCGACGCCCTTGGCGACCGCGTCGGTGGCGAGGTTCACGAGCATCGCCACCGTGCCGGCGACGATCATGCCGGGAACGTCGTCGATCACGCTGACCTGCTTGCCCAGCGCCTGGAACAGGCCGACGGCCGCCTGGACGGCTTCGGGCCGTGCGGTGTCACCCGGGGCCAGGGCGATGCGGGTGGCGGCCCGGTAGTCCAGCGCGAGGTCGAAGTTGATATTGCTGTTGGCCTGATAGGTGGCGTGGTAGCCGTTGGCGAGGAAGAGCCGGGCGTCTTCTCCCACGAGGATCGACCCACGGTCGTCCTCCTCGTGGTTGACGCCGATGCCCGCTTCCTCCATGAGCGCGACGAGTTCCGCCGCCGGCCCCAGGTCCCCGAGGACCGTCACCCGCTCCGGCGCGGGCGCGGGAGCCGCCGTGGCCGGGCGCGGCCGGTCCTCGTCCCCGTAGCGGAACCAGCCGCGCCCCGACTTGCGGCCGAGCAGTCCGGATTCGACGAGGCGGCGCTGGGCGAGCGACGGCGTGAACTTGGGGTCGTGGAAGAACGACTCCCAGACGGAGCGGGTGACGGCCTCGTTCACGTCCTGGCCGATCAGGTCGGTCAGCTCGAACGGGCCCATCGCGAATCCGCCGCACTCGCGCAGGACCGCGTCGATGGTGGCGGGGTCGGCGGCCCCCTCCTCGTGGAGGCGGAACGCCTCGGCGTAGAAGGGGCGGGCGATCCGGTTGACGATGAAGCCCGGGGTGTCGGTGCAGCGCACCGGGGACTTTCCCCAGGCGGCGGCGGTCGCGTACACAGTGGCCGCGGCGTCCTCATCGGTGGTGGCGGCCGAGACAACCTCCACGAGAGGGAGGAGCGGCGCCGGATTGAAGAAGTGCAGGCCGACGAAGCGGCCGGGACGGCGCAGAGCGCCGGCGACGGCGGTCACGGAGAGCGAGGAGGTGTTGGTGGCGAGCAGGCACGCGTCGTCGACGACGTCCTCCAGCTCGCTGAAGAGCCGCTGCTTGGCGGGGAGGTCCTCGATGATCGCCTCGATGACGAGAGCGGCGTCGGCGAGCTCGCCGAGGGTGGCCGCGGGAGCGAGCCTGGCCAGCGCGGCATCCCGTTCGGCCGCGTCCATCCGGCCCTTTTCGGCCAGCCGGGCGAGCCGTGCGGCCACCGCCGACGCACCGCGCTCGGCACTGCCGGGAGCGGCGTCGTAGAGCCGCACGCGATGGCCCGCGACCAGTGCGACCTGGGCGATTCCCTGGCCCATCGTGCCGGCGCCGATGACAGCAACGGTGCGGGTTCGATCAAGCGCGATCATGATGCCGACTGCTCCTCGCCAAGTTGTCCACAGGTCCGGCCGCCCTCTTGAACCGACCGAACATTCGGTTAATCTAGCGGTGTTCCCATATCCAGCCCAGCTCGACGAGGAGTTGGTCCCCATGGCCGCCGATCTCACCGCTGTCCCGTTGATCGAACGGCATCGCGGCACTCTCGACAAGGCACTCGAAGCGATCAGGACCCGTGAGTTCTGGTCGCCGTATCCCGAACACCCGAAGGCTTACGGAGACGGAGCCGACGGCAAGGCCGCGTTCGACGCCCTGCTCGGGCAGCGCTTCGCGCTCGACCAGCCCGGCACCGACGACTGGACCGGCCGCGAGACCTCGCCCTACGGGATCGAGCTCGGGGTCGACTACCCGCACCCGGACATCGAGGTGCTGCTGCCCGCTATGCGGGCGGGCATCCCCGCGTGGCGGGACGCGGGCCCCGAGCTGCGGGCGATGGTGTGCCTGGAGATCCTGGCGCGGATCAATGCCAGGACCAACGAATTCGCCCATGCGGTGATGCACACCTCGGGCCAGGCCTTCACGATGGCGTTCCAGGCCGGTGGGCCCCATGCGCAGGACCGCGGCCTGGAGGCCGTGACCTACGCGTACGCCGAGCAGGTCCGCACCCCGGATGCGGCGGAATGGGTCAAGCCGCAGGGCAAGCGGGACCCGCTGCGACTGCAGAAGACCTTCACGGCCGTCCCGCGCGGCGTCGCCCTGGTCGTCGGCTGCAACACCTTCCCGACGTGGAACGGCTACCCGGGCATCTTCGCCTCCCTGGCGACCGGCAACCCCGTGCTGGTCAAGCCGCACCCCCGTGCCGTACTGCCGCTCGCGCTGACCGTCGCGGTCGCCCGCGAGGTGCTGGCCGAGGCGGGCTTCGACCCGAACCTGGTCGCGCTGGCCGCCGAGCGGCCCGGTGAGGGGCTGGCCAAGACGCTCGCCGTGCGGCCCGAGATCCGCATCATCGACTACACCGGCTCCACCGCCTTCGGCGACTGGCTGGAGACCAACGCCCGCCAGGCGCAGGTCTACACCGAGAAGGCCGGCGTCAACACCGTCGTCATCGACTCGACGGACGACTACAAGGGGATGCTCAGCAACCTGGCCTTCTCGCTGTCCCTGTACAGCGGCCAGATGTGCACCACCCCGCAGAACCTGCTCATCCCCCGCGACGGCGTCACCACCGACGCGGGCCACCGGACCTACGACGAGGTGGTGGCCGATCTGGCCGCGTCCGTCGAAGGGCTGCTCGGCGACGACGCCCGGGCCAACGCCCTGCTGGGCGCGCTCGTCAACCCGGATGTGAAGACGCGGCTGGAGGCGGCACCCTCGATCGGTGAGGTGGCACTCGCCTCCCGCGCGGTCACCCACCCGGACTTCCCGGACGCGACGGTCCGCACACCGGTGCTGGTGAAGCTGGACGGAGCCAAGCCCGACGACCAGGCCGCGTATCTGACGGAGTGCTTCGGACCGGTGTCGTTCGCCGTCGCGGTCGACTCCACGGCCGACGCGGTGGAGCTGCTGCGCCGTACGGTCCGGGAGAAGGGCGCCATGACGGTCGGCGGCTACACCACCTCGGCCGAGGTGGAGCGGCTGCTGGAGGAGGCGTGCTGGGAGGAATGCGCCCAGCTCTCCCTGAACCTGACCGGCGGGGTGTACGTCAACCAGACGTCGGCCTTCTCCGACTTCCATGGTTCCGGCGGCAACCCGGCGGCCAACGCGGCGCTGTGCGACGGGGCATTCGTAGCCGGGCGCTTCCGGGTCATCGAGGTGCGCAGGCCCGCGTAACGCGAGCCTCTCCCCATCCGGCCCCGTCCCGAGTTGCCCTGTCACTCCGGACGGGGCTCCCCCGCCCCTTCCAGGCCGGTTCGGCCCAGCTCAGCGCCCTGGCGGGGCAGCCCTCCCGGCGCCGTACGCTGAGGCCATGACGGAAGTGGAAGACGAGGCCGGGCGCGCGGCACGGCAGTGGCGTGAGGCGGCCCCCGGCGCCGTTCTGCTCGACGGCTTCCACGCCCTCAAGCACGCGCTGCGCTTCGGCGCCGAGGTGGGGCTGGCACTGACCAGTGACCGTGCCGCCGCCCTGGCGCTCGCCGAAGAGCTCGCGGACGATGTGACCGACCGGCTCCGCGCGATCCTGGTCGAGGTTCCCGGGCAGGTGCTGCGCGAGCTGCTGCCGAGGATCCATCCGACCGGTGTGGCCGCGCTCGCCGTCAGGCCCAGCGCCGGCTCCCACCTCGATGCGCTGAACGCGGCTCCCCGGCAGTCACCCGTCGTCGTCCTGGACAACCCGCGGAACCTCGGCAACATCGGGGCCGTGATCCGGCTGGCCGCCGGGTTCGGCGCGACTGGGGTGATCACCACCGGAGACATCGACCCCTGGCACCCGAACGTCGTGCGCGCGAGCGCCGGCCTGCACTTCGCCACCGCGGTCGAACGGCTGGACCTCCCCGACCTGCCGGCCGGGCCGCTCTATGTCCTGGATCCGGAGGGGAAGGACATCAGGTCGACGGTGATCCCGGACGACGCGCTGCTCGCGTTCGGCTCGGAGCGGCACGGGATCTCGCCGGAGATGCGCGGGCGGGCGACCGAACTGATCGCGGTACCCATGCGCCCGCACGTCTCCAGCTTCAACCTGGCCACCACGGTGGCGATGGCGCTCTACCACTGGCTGCCCGCCCCGGGCGCCGGCCGTATCTAGGACGTACTCAGGGCGTATCCGGGGCTTGTCCCGGGGCTTAGGGGGCTTGTCCGGGGCTTCGGGGCTGGTCCGGCGCTAGACGCGGTAGCCGTCTCCCGCACCACCGGGTTCGCCATGGGCCAGCTGCGGCTCGGTGGCGGGCCGCCCGATCGTCGTACCCAACTCGCGCACCTGGTCCTGGTCCTGGTCCTGATCCTGGTCACGCGGGTCGCCGCTACGGGGACCGGCCTGGCCGCGCAGAGCGTTCGGCACGAGGCCGGCGATCCGGCTGCCCGCCCAGCGCAGGAAGTTCGTCGGCAGGAAGACCGCGTCGGCGGCGATCATCGCGAGCGAGAAGAACGGCAGGCCGAGCACGATCGCGATCGAGGCGTGCTCGATGATCATCGCGATGAGCAGCACGTTCTTCACACGGCGGTTGAAGAGCGTGAACGGGAAGGCGACCTGCACGATCACCGTGCCGTAGGTGATCGCCATGACGATGAGACCGGCACCGGCCAGGGCGTGCGAGAGCGCGGGCCAGGGGGTGAAGTCGTCCAGGTGCAGCGGGTAGTACAGCGCGGTGCCGTCCTGCCAGCGGGAGCCCTGGATCTTGTACCAGCCGGCCGTCGCGTAGATCAGGCAGACCTCGACGACGATCACGAGCATGCCGCCGTTGTGGACGAGGTTGGCGATGATGTCCAGCACCTTGCGGGGCTCGCCGGCCGCGTAGCGCCGCACCGCCCACCAGGCCGCCTGCGCCAGCCAGAAACCCCAGAAGGCCGGCCCCCAGAACTGGCCGAGCTTCCCCAGCAGGGTGACGACGATGAGCGCGGCGCCGAGCAGCGACCACAGGACGACGCCGGTCAGGTCCGGGTCCGGCTTCGGTGCCCGTTCCGGGGCCAGGTCACGCGCCCGGTCCTGCGTCCGCTCCCGCAGCCGGTCGGCGCGTCGTTGGTCGAGGGACCAGACCTGGCCGCAGCGGGTCAGCACGAGGTAGATCGCCATCAGGTGGATGACGTTGTCGCCGCCGTCGCCCATGAAGATGCTGCGGTTCTGCAGCGACAGCACACCGACCATGAACAGCAGCGAGGACGTACGGGTCCGCCAGCCGAGCAGCAGCAGCAGGCTCGCGATGATCGAGCCCGCGTAGACCACCTCGAACCAGAGGTGGCTGTCGGTCCACATCAGCACGCTGAACGCGCCGGTGCCGTTGTCGGCCATCAGCCGCTGGGCCATGCCCCAGGTCCACACGCCGTCGGGGCCGTACAGCTCGGCCCGGTGCGGCCACTCGCGCAGCAGGAAGAGCAGCCAGGTCAGCGAGAAGCCGATCCGGACGACCGCGCTCTGGTACGGCCCCACCGCGGTATTGGTGATCCGGGCCAGACCACGGGTCAGCCCGGCGTCGAGCGTGCCGCCGAGCCCCGCGAAGGGGGAGGGCGGCAGATCCTTGCGAGCGCTCACGAGGCCTTCTCCTGTCCGGAGGTGGCCACCGACCACCAGAGCGTCTCCTGGTACTGCGTCTCGTTGTTGGGCTTCGCGTCGGTCCACGACGGCGGAGCGACCCACACGGTCGCGGAGCGGGCCTGCACGCGGACGACGTCACCGCCGTTCAGCTGGGGACCGAATCGGTTCTCCACGATCCGCTGCACGTACTCCTGGCTGAGCTGGCCGCGCACCCCGGTGGGCGTGTTGTTGGTGCCGTGCGAGGAGGTGTAGAAGCTCCAGGCGCGGCGCAGCTCGTTCTGCCGCGTGTGGCTGGGGGCGACGGTGTGCCGGATGCCGGTCAGGTCGACCGCGGTGAGGTCGACCCAGCCGGTCGTCTGCAGCCGGCCGTCGGGGCTGCGTACCTCGGCGCGTGCCTGCACATGGATGTTCTGCTGGAGCGGGTCGGGCGCGAAGAGCTTCCAGTTCTGCTCGAACTCGGGGTAGATGTACGAGTCGACGGTGGACTGGTACTCCTTGCTGGCTGTGTTCGACGGCGCGACGTGCAGGAACACCATGGCGAGGTGGAAGACGACGCCGACCGCGACGGCCGCGACGGCGAGTGAGACCACGACCCAGGATCCGGTGGACAGGGACGGCAGCTGCCCCGTTCCGGCGGCCTCTCCTGAGGCCTGCCCGGCGTCGGTATCCGCGTCCGTTCCGGCCTCGGCGTCCGCGCGGGTCCCGGCCGCGCCGTCCGCACCGTCGGCGGCTCTGTCGTCTGCCCCGGCCCGCACCACCGGAACGGCGCCCGCTCCCGGATCCGTGCCTGGATCCGTGCCCGGTCCCGTACCCGGTTCCGGCATCTCAGGTGGCTCCATGGTCTCCCCGTTCCTCACCGCGCTCCGCTTCCGCACGGAACGCTACTCATGCCCTCGCGCCACCGGTGACCGTACTGGGTTATCCACAGCCGCTGGGATGGCCTTGACACCCCAGGGCGCTCGACCGACCATTGAACCGAACGATCGGTCGGTCGGTTGAGCCGGAGCGGAACAACGTAGGGGGCACACATGACCACGGCAGCCACGGTCGAGGAGGCGGCACCGCAGGCCGGTCTTCTCGCCGCTTTCGAGTCGGCACTCGCCGAAGACTCGCGGATCGAGCCGCGTGACTGGATGCCCGACGCGTACCGCGCCACGCTTATCCGCCAAATGGCGCAGCACGCACATTCCGAAATCATCGGAATGCAGCCCGAGGCGCACTGGATAAGCCGCGCGCCCTCACTGCGCCGCAAGGCGATCCTGATGGCCAAGGTGCAGGACGAGGCCGGGCACGGGCTGTATCTCTACAGCGCCGCGGAAACCCTCGGCGTCGGCCGTGACGAGCTGCTCGACAAGCTGCACGCCGGCCGCCAGCGGTACTCGTCGATCTTCAACTACCCCACCTTGACCTGGGCCGATGTCGGCGCGGTCGGCTGGCTCGTGGACGGTGCCGCGATCACCAACCAGGTGCCGCTGTGCCGCTGCTCGTACGGGCCCTACGCACGCGCCATGGTGCGGATCTGCAAGGAGGAGTCCTTCCACCAGCGGCAGGGCTACGAGCTGCTGCTGGCTCTCAGCCGCGGCACCGAAGCGCAGCACGCCATGGCGCAGGACGCGGTGGACCGCTGGTGGTGGCCGTCGCTGATGATGTTCGGCCCGCCGGACACCGAATCCGGGCACTCCGAGCAGTCCATGGCCTGGAAGATCAAGCGGCACTCCAACGACGAGCTGCGGCAGCGCTTCGTCGACATCTGCGTCCCGCAGGCCGAGGTCCTCGGGCTCACCCTCCCCGACCCCGCGCTGCGGTGGAACGAGGAGCGGGGCGCCCATGACTTCGGGGACATCGACTGGACCGAGTTCCACGAGGTGCTGCGCGGCAACGGGCCGTGCAACGAACAGCGGATAACCCAGCGCCGCACCGCCCATGAGCAGGGCGCCTGGGTCAGGGAAGCGGCCACGGCGTACGCGGCCAAGCAGGGAACCGAGCACGGAGAGGTGCGCTGATGACTGCCAACGACTGGCCGCTGTGGGAGGTCTTCGTCCGCAGCCGGCGCGGGCTCAGCCACAGCCACGCGGGCAGCCTCCACGCGCCCGACGCGGAGATGGCGCTGCGCAACGCACGTGACCTCTACACCCGGCGTGCCGAAGGCGTGTCGATCTGGGTGGTCCCGTCCACGCAGATCACCGCCTCGTCGCCGGACGAGAAGGACTCGTTCTTCGAGCCGGCGGGGGACAAGCCGTACCGGCACCCGACCTTCTACAAGATCCCGGAAGGGGTGCGGCACCTGTGAACCCGGTACTCGTCAGCACGGCGCTGCCTCTCGGAGACGACGCTCTGGTGCTCGCCCAGCGGCTGGGGGAGTGGGCCGGGCACGCGCCGGTCCTCGAGGAGGACGTCGCGCTCGCCAACATCGCGCTGGACCTGCTGGGCCAGGCCCGGGTGCTGCTCTCCCTCGTCGGCGACGAGGACGAGCTGGCCTTCGGCCGGGAGGAACGCGCCTTCCGCAACGTCCAGCTCGTCGAGCAGCCGAACGGCGACTTCGCCCACACCATCGCCCGCCAGCTGTACTTCTCGACGTACCAGGAGCTGCTCTACACGGAGCTGGCCCGGGGCGACAGCGAGCTGGCGCCGCTGGCCGCGAAGGCGGTGAAGGAGGTCGCCTACCACCATGACCACGCCCGGCAGTGGACGCTGCGGCTCGGCGACGGCACGGCGGAGAGCCACGAGCGCATGCAGCGCGGGCTGGACGCCCTGTGGCGGTTCACCGGCGAACTGTTCCAGCCCGTGGAGGGGCTGGGCGCCGACCTCGGCGCGCTGCGCGAGCCCTGGCTGGAGCGGGTCTCGGCCGTCGTCCGGCAGGCCACGCTGACGATGCCGGAGGGGCCGGACGTGACGTCCTGGTCGGCGGGCGCCGGCAGACAGGGCATCCACACCGAGTCGTTCGGCCGGATGCTCGCCGAGATGCAGCACCTGCACCGGGCCCACCCGGGTGCGACATGGTGACCGGCGGCGGCATGGTGACCGACGGCGGGGCGCCCGGCGCTCCGGCCGACGCGATGGCCGCGGGCACGCCGGACGGGGCGCTGGAGGCGGAGCTGCTGCGGCTCGCGGGGTCGGTCCCGGACCCGGAGCTGCCGGTGCTCTCCCTCGCCGAGCTGGGGGTGCTGCGCGGTCTGCAGCTGGTCGGCCCCGGCCGGGTCGAGGTCCAGCTGACGCCGACGTACACCGGCTGCCCGGCCATCGACACGATGGTCACCGACATCACCCAGGTCCTGCGCGAGCACGGGATGGCCGAGGTGTCCGTCCGTACGGTGCTGTCGCCGGCCTGGTCGACCGACGCGATCAGCGCCGAGGGGCGCCGCAAGCTCGCCGAGCACGGCATAGCGCCGCCCCGCCCCATCGGCGGCGGCGGCCCGGTGCCGCTCGAACTGTCGGTGCGCTGCCCGCACTGCGGCTCGGTGGACACCACCGTGCTGAGCCGGTTCTCCTCCACCGCGTGCAAATCCCTGCGCCGTTGTGAGAGCTGCCGCGAACCGTTCGACCACTTCAAGGAGTTGTGAATGTTCCATCCGCTCCGGGTCACCGGGATCGAGCGGCTCACGGACGATTCGGTGACCGTGACCTTCGACGTGCCGGCCCCCCTGCGTGAGACGTACCGCTTCGCGGCAGGCCAGCACCTCGCGGTGCGCCGGTTCGTGGACGGCTCCGAGATCCGGCGGACGTACTCGGTCTGCGACCCGGCTCCCGGCCCCGAGGGGCCGGAGAGCCTGCGGGTCGGCGTGCGGCTGGTCGAGGACGGTGCGTTCTCGGTGTACGCCCACAAGGAGCTGGTGGTGGGCGACCAGGTGGACGTCATGCCGCCGATGGGCCGGTTCATCCTCGAACCGCGCCCCGGCTACTTCGCGGCGGTGGTCGGCGGCAGCGGCATCACGCCGGTGCTCTCCCACATCGCCACCGTCCTCGGACGGGAGCCCTCGGCCCGCTTCTGCCTGGTGCGCAGCGACCGGACGGCCGCTTCGACGATGTTCCTGGAGGAGATCGCCGACCTCAAGGACCGCTATCCGGACCGGCTCCAGCTGGTGAACGTGTTGTCCCGTGAGGACCAGCAGGCCGGGCTGCCGTCCGGCCGGCTGGACCAGGAGCGGCTGACCGCCCTGCTGCCCGCACTGCTGTCGGTGGAGACGGTGGACGGGTGGTACCTGTGCGGCCCCTTCGGGCTGGTGCGGGGAGCCGAGCAGGCGCTGCGCGGACTCGGGGTGGACCGGTCCCGGATCCATCAGGAGATCTTCCATGTGGACGACGGCCCGGTGACCGGCACCGCCCGGACCGCGGCCCCGGCCGGCAGCGTGGTCGCCGCGACGCTCGACGGGCGCGGCGGGAGCTGGCCGTCCGAGGGCGGCGAATCCGTCCTGGAGACGGTGCTGCGCAACCGCTCGGACGCCCCGTACGCCTGCAAGGGCGGGGTGTGCGGGACCTGCCGGGCCCGGCTGGTGTCGGGCGAGGTGCGGATGGACCGGAACTTCGCGCTGGAGCCCGACGAGACCGATGCCGGGTATGTGCTGGCCTGCCAGTCGCATCCGCTCACCGACCGGGTGGAGCTGGACTTCGACGCGTAACGGTGGCCCCTCGCTATTCCCTCTCACTAGAACGTGTTCTAACCTGACGCACTGTCAGGGACCGTAGCGGTGGGAGGGGCTAGCAGTGGACTTCAGCTTCACCGAGGAGCAACTGGCGGCGGTCGAGGCGGCGCGGGCCGTGTTCTCGGGAGTCGCGCCCGACTCGGTCCCCAGCCCCGCGCTGACCCACGGGCCCGTCGCCGAGGACTTCGACCGCGCCCTGTGGCGCAAGCTCGCGGACGGCGATCTGCTGGGCCTCGCCCTGGCCGACACCTACGGCGGCGCCGGCCTCGACCTGATGGCGCTGTGCCTCGTGCTGCGCGAGGCCGGCAAGGTGCTCGCCCGGGTGCCGCTGCTGGAGACCTACGCCGCCGGGCTCGCCGTACAGACCTACGGCTCCGCGGCGCTGCGCGGCCGGCTGCTTCCGGCGGCGGGCAGCGGCGGGGTCGTCCTCACCGTCGCCGCCAACGGCCGCACCGGCCATGACGGGGCCGAGCTCGCCGTTCAGGCCCGGCACCAGCAGGACGACCGGAACGAGGAGCCGGGGCAGTGGCTGCTCGACGGGGTGCAGACGGCCGTCCCGTGGGCGCAGCAGGCCGATCACATCCTGGTGCCGGCCCACACCACCGAGGGCCGCCCGGTCATCGCGGTGGTCCCCCGGCTCCACGAGGGCGTCACGCTCGCCGAGCAGGTCTCCACCAGCGGGGAGCGGTTCGCCGAGATCACGTTCGACGGGGTACGGATCCCGGCCGATGACGTCATCACCGCGGACGGCGCCTGGGAATGGCTGCGCAATGTGCTCGCCACCGGCACCTGCGCCCTGGCGCTGGGCCTCGGCGAGGCGGTCCTCGGCATGACCAGCTCCTACGCCAGTAAGCGTGAGCAGTTCGGATACCCCATCGCGACGTTCCAGGCGGTCGCGGTGCAGTCCGCCGACCGCTACATCGACCTGCGGGCGATGGAGGCCACCCTCTGGCAGGCGGCCTGGCGGCTGAGCATCGACACCCCCGGCGCGCTGCCCTTCACCGGCGATGTCGCGGTCGCGAAGATCTGGGCGTCGGAGGGCGTACGGCGGGTCGTGCAGACCGCGCAGCACCTGCACGGCGGCTTCGGTGCGGACACCGACTACGCGCTGCACCGCTACCACGCCTGGGCCAAGCAGCTGGAGCTGTCGCTCGGTCCCGCCGCCGCCCACGAGGAGGTCCTGGGCGACCTGATCGCCGCCCACCCCCTCGGTTAGGGCCGGACAAGGCCCTGGGGCGCGCTACAGGACGAAGGCCGGGCCGTCGCCGTCCGACACCAGCGGCCGCCCGGCCGCTTCCCAGCCGAGCATCCCGCCGTCCACGTTCACCGCGTCGACGCCCTGGGCGATCAGGTACTGGGCGACCTGCGCCGACCGTCCGCCGACCCGGCAGACCACGTGCACCGTGCCGCCGTCCGGCACCTCGGCGATCCGGCTGACGACCTCACCCATGGGGATGTGGAGCGCCTGCTGCGCGTGCCCGGCCGCCCACTCGTCGTTCTCCCGGACGTCCAGCAGGATGCCCTCGGCCGGAACACCGGCGGCGTCGACCGCGGGCAGCTGGGAGTTGAACATGGGAAGGGCCTCCTCGGCACAACCGGCTCAGCAGGAGCTGAGCACGAGCTCGGCGCTGGCTCAGCACGCGGTTCAGCGGGCTCAGCGCACACGACACACACAGCGGACCTGAGAAAACTACCTCAGCCCTCAGCGGGCCGGACCAGCTCGGAGAGCCGTGCCTCCCGCGCCCCGACCTGTTCCAGCAGCTGCTCGGCGATCTCGTTGAGCAGCCCGTCAGGATCGTCGGGGGACAGCTTCATCATCTGCCCGATCGCGCTGCCGTCCAGATCCGTGGCGATCACGGACAGCGCCTCCTTGCGTTCGGCCAGCCACTCCAGCCGGGCGTAGAGCACCTCCGCCTCGGTCGGGAGCTCCTCCTCGAGCACCGGCCCGGCCTCCCACTCCGCCCCGAGCTCGCGCAGCCGGTCCTCGTCGGCGTCCGCGTAGGCCTCGTTGACCCGGGCGATGAAGACGCTGCGCCGCTCCTTCTCCGCCTCGTCCTGCGCCAGGTCGGGGTGCGCCTTGCGGGCCAGCTCGCGGTAGAGCCGCTGCGCCTCCTTGCCCGGCCGCACCCGGCGCGGAGGATTGGGGTCCTCGACCGGCCGGACACCGTCCTGGCCGAGCATCCCCTCGAAGAGCTCCTCTATACCCGGCATGGGCATGACGAGGGCGCGGGCCTCCCAGGCCCGCTCGATGTCCTCACGGTCGCCGCTGTTCGCCGCCACCGCCTCCGCGATCAGGGCGTCCAGCTCGTCCAGCCGGGCATACATCGGGCCGAGCCGCTGGTGATGCAGCCGGGAGAAGTTGTCCACCTCGACCCGGAAGGTCTCCACCGCGATCTCGAACTCGATGAGCGCCTGCTCAGCGGCGCGCACCGCCTTCGCCAACCGCTGGGAGGCCGCTTGATCCACCTGTTCCGCTTCCGGGTTCGTCACCCGCACAGCGTACGGATTCCGGCGGCCCCCCGTCCCGGGGCCCGGCACCGAGGCCACACCCCGGAGCCGGACCGCCGGGCCCCACACCCCTTCCACGCCCCCGAAAGATTCCGTTTCGGCCCAGATCAAGACCGGATCAAGACCGGATCAGACCGGCTCTGAACGGCTAGGTCCAGCTCGGAATGGCTCGGAACGGCTCGGAACGGAATCGAGCCAAGCCCGGCGGTCTAGATTCCGAGTTCCGCCGCGACCTTCCCCGTCCTGATCGCGCCGAGCAGCTCCGCGTGATCGGCCTCCGTGCGGTCGGCGTACGCCACCGCGAAGGACGTGATCGCCGTGTCCAGTTCCTCGTTCTTGCCGCAGTACCCGGCGATCAGCCGTGGATCCGCGCTGTGCGAGTGCGCCCGCGCGAGCAGCGCCCCGGTCATGCGCGCGTAGTCGTCGATCAGCCCCGCCTCCAGCGACGCCGGATCCACGCTCCCCTTCCGGTTCCGGAACTGGCGCACCTGGTAGGGCAGCCCGTCCACCGACGTCCACCCCAGCAGGATGTCGCTGACCACCTGCATCCGCTTCTGTCCGTGCACCACCCGCCGGCCCTCGTGCGAGGCGAGCGCATCGTGCGCATCGTTTGAGGAGGTGGCAGAGAAGGTGGCGGTGGCATCCGCCGCCGCGGTGTCGAATCCGGCCTTCGCCACGTACGGCCGCAGCACGGACGCCCGCGCCTCCTTCACCTGGAGCACCAGCGGCTCCCCCAGGTGATCGAGCAGCAGCACCACGTACGACCTGGTCCCCACGCTCCCGGTCCCCACCACCCGGAACGCCACATCGTGCACCGCGTAGCGCGCGAGCAGCGGCAGCCGGTCCTCCGACACCGTGCGCAGATAGCCGTCCAGCGCCCCGGCGACCGCCGCCGCCTCCGCGTCCGGCACCCGCCGCAGTACGGGCAGCGCGTCCACGAAGCGCCGGCCGCCGTCCGCCAGCAGCTCCGTCGACCGCGCGACGAACTTCGCGCTGGTGTTCTTCCGCGCCTTGGCCGACACCTGTTCCAGGGTGCCCAGCAGATCGCGCGCGTCCGCGTGCGCGACCAGCTCTTCGTGCGCGATGGCGTTCCACGCGTCCAGCACCGGCAGCTTGGCCAGCAGCCGCATGGTGCGCCGGTACGCGCCGACCGCGTCGTGCGCCGCCGACCGGCAGACGTCCTCGGACGCGCCCGCCTCCCGCCCGGCGAGCACCAGCGAGGCCGCGAGCCGCTTCACATCCCATTCCCACGGGCCGAACAGCGTCTCGTCGAAGTCGTTGATGTCCATGACCAGCCGGCCGCGGGCGTCGCCGTAGAGGCCGAAGTTCGCGGCGTGCGCGTCACCGCAGATCTGGGCGCCGACACCGGTCACCGGGGTGTCGACGAGATCGGCCGCCATCAGCCCGGCGGAACCGCGCAGGAAGGAGAACGGGCTCGCCGCCATCCGTCCGACGCGCAGCGGTATCAGCGCCTCGATCCGGCCGGAATTCGACGCCTCCAGCGCCCCCAGCGGACCCGGCCGGTCCCCGCCGGCCGGCAGATGATCGTGCGCCGACCTGGCCACCCGGCCCCGCAGCGCCTTGCCCGCGGTCCTCGCCGTGGCCTCGTGCGGCCAGCGCGCGAACCCCGTGGTCCGCGGCACCCTCAACTCGCTCATGCGCTCTCCCCGTCAGCGAGCGGACGCACCGATGCCACTTACCCCACCACTGGGGGCAATCTGGCCATTTGGTCGACCCCGCCCGAAGTTTCGTGCTTGCCTTGAGCCAGGACCCTACTCAGCGCCGAACCGCAGGTGCACGACGTTGAACGAGATGACCCGGCTTTCCCAGTCCGCCGATCCGTCCGAAGACCCGTCCATGGGTCCGGCCGCCGGCGCGGAAGCGAAGACGGAGAAGGACGTGTCCGTCGATTCTGCCTCCGGAAACGGCAGCGGCACCAATGCCGGCACCAGCACCGCGACCGGCACCGGCGCCACACCCGGCACGACGGCCGACACCACGGCCGACACCACCGCCGGCAACGGCTCCGGCGCGGCACCGCTCGCCACCACCGGGGTGGCCGCGCTCCTGCGGCTCGCCGTCATCTGCGTGGACCCCGACGGCCGCGTCTCCTACTGGAACCGCGGCTCCGAGGAGCTGTTCGGCCACCGCTGGGAAGGCGTTTTCGGCCATCGTGCCTCCGGGCTGCTGACCTCCTCGGGCGCTCCGCGCCAGGACACCCTCGACCTGCTGGACGACCTCACCCATCCCGCCTGGGCCGGTTCGCTCGCCACCACCGACCGGGACGGCACCGTTCGCGACGTGCTGTGGTGGACGTACCGGATCATGGAGCCCGCCGGCCGCAGCCTGCTGGTCATCGCCGCCAACGCCAAGCCGCTGCGCGCCGGTTCGCTGCGGATCGCCCTCGGCGACCGCCTGCTGCCGTACGCCGCGGAGGAGCCGGCGCGCGAGGCCCGCGAGGGCATCTCGGTCTCCGCCCAGCTCGCGCCCGTCCCCGATCTGGCGCACGCCCGGCAGCTGACCGCCCGGCTCGGCATCGTCCTGCCCCGGGTGAGCACCGGCCGCCTCGAACGGATCATGCGGCAGGTCGTCCCGCTCGGGTACCCGGTCCTGCGGGTGGACGGCAGCACGGAACTGCCGGTCCTGCCCAGGGAGTACGAGGCGGACGGCGGAACGTTACGCCCGGCCCGCACCAACCGCCGGGAGCTGCTCCCCGCGCCCCGTTCGGGCTCCGGAGCGTCCGTCCAGGCGACGGTCACACCGGCCGCCGGGAACTCGGCCGGCAACTCCGCCGGAGGCCGGGCCGCCCGGGTGCGCACCGGCGCCGACGGCCTGACCGCCGTCCCCGTCCCCGCCGTACCGGTCTTCGCGACGCCCGCTCCCGGCCATGTGCTGGACGAGCAGCTCGCGTTACTCCGCGAGACCGGCACCAAGGTCGGCAGCACCCTCGATCTCGACACCACCGCACGCGAGTTGTGCGCCGTGACCGTCCCGCGCTTCGCGGACTTCGCGGCGATCCTCATCGTCGACCAGCTGTTCTCCGACACCGAGCCGCCGAAGGACGACCGGCCGTCCGACACCGTCCTGCTCCGCCGGGTCGCGGTCGCCCTGAACGGGCCGTCCGGCGCCTGGGAAAGCGCCGTCCCGGAGGGCGAGTTGATCACCCTCTCCACCGACGACATCACCCCGCGCCTGAACGAGCCGATCCTCGTCCCCGTCATCGAACCGGGGCTCGCCCAGGACCTCGCGCTCGACCTGGGCGTTCCGGCCCTCGGCCCGCTGCTGCCCGGCCGTTCCATGGTCGTGGTCCCGCTCACCGCGCGCGGCACGGTCCTCGGCCGGATGTGCTTCCTGCGCCAGCCGAACCGGCGCCCGTTCGACGCCAAGGACGCCGCGACCGCGGGCGAGATCGTCACCCGCGGCGCCGTCCACCTCGACAACGCCCGGCTGCACCGCTTCGAGTCCCGGGCCGCCGCGACGCTGCAGCGCAGCATGATGCCGACCCGTCCGCCCAAGATCCCCGGCGTCCGCATCGCACACCACTACATGCCGGGCGACCGCCAGGCACAGGTCGGCGGCGACTGGTTCGACGCGATCCAGCTGCCGGGCGGCCGGGTGGCGCTCATCGTCGGCGATGTGATGGGGCACGGGCTGATCAGCGCCGCCGTCATGGGCCAGTTCCGTACGTCGGTCATCACCATGGCCGCCCTCGACCTGCCGCCGGCGCAGCTGCTGCGGCACCTCGACAACCTCGCGCACCGGCTGGGCCCCGAGCACCTCGCCACCTGCGTCTACGCGGTCTACGACCCGATCCACCGCAATCTGACCCTCGCCAACGCCGGTCACATCCCGCCCGTCCTGGCCCGCCACGACGGGGTCAGCGAGCTGCTGCAGATCCCCAAGGGAGCGCCGATCGGCGTCGGCGGCGTGCCGTTCGAGACGGTCGAGATCCCGGTGCCGGACGGCAGTTGGCTGGTGCTGTGCACGGACGGCCTGGTCGAGGTCCGCGGCCAGGGGATAGACGCGGGTCTCGCCGCCCTGTGCGCCAACGTCATCGAGCCGCAGCAGACTCCGGAGGACGTGTGCGCGCAGATCCTCAGCCGGCTGCACTCCGAGGACCGGCGGGACGATGTCGCCCTGCTCGTCGCCCGGTTCGAGGGCATCGCCTCCAAGGACGTCGCCCAGTGGACGCTGCGCATGGACGACGCGGAGGTCCGCACCGCCCGTGAACTCACCCGGCAGCAGCTCGGCATCTGGGGTCTCGACCGGCTCACGGACGTCACGGAACTGCTGGTCAGCGAGCTGGTCACCAATGCGCTGCGGGTGGCGTCGCACGATGTCCAGCTGCGGCTGATGAACGTCGGCAAGCTGCTGGTCGAGGTCAGCGACGACGATCACAACCTGCCGCAGCTGCGGCGGGCCGACGCGGACGACGAGGAGGGGCGCGGCCTGGCGCTCGTCTCGCATCTGTCGCGGCGCTGGGGTACGAGCCGCAAGGCGGTCGGCAAGGTCGTCTGGTTCGAACTGCCGCTGCCGGGCTAGGACTTCGGCCGTCGGCCGTCGGCCGTCGGAAATCACCCGGCACCGGCCGGCCCGCCGAGACCTTCAGCTGTCCAGGCGTTCAGACGTCAGGCGTTCAGGCGTTCAGGCGTTCAGGCGTTCAGACGATTTCGGGCTGCTGGGGCCGGGAGGGGCTGGATTGCGCGCCCGCGCACGGCCCTTCCAGGTCGCCCGCCGCGTCGATGCCGCCCAGCAGGTACGTCTCGGCCCACAGACCCAGCTCGTGCAGGGCTGGGCCGAGACCGAGGCCGGCCTCGGTGAGCCGGTAGGTCACGCGCAGCGGTGGACCTTCGTCGACCTCACGGACGACCAGCCCGGCGTCGGCCAGCTCGCTCAGCCGGTCCGACAGCATGCGCTCGCTGATCTTGGGGAGGGATCTCCGCAGGTCGGCGTAGTACGCCGCCCGCTGGGTGAGGACGGCCACGATCAGCCCGGTCCACCGTTTCCCCAGCAGTTCGAAGACGCGCGTGAGCGCGATGTCGACGCCCGTACACACCTCGGCCCCGAGCTCCGCCTGCGCCTGCTGTCCCCGTTGCATGGGTACAGCGTACTGCCGTCCCGCTTGCTACTGCAGAAAAGTAAGCTACTGTGCTATCAATAGCTACGTACGAAAGAACGCAGACGCCCACCGCATCGCGGCGTTCGCACCGTCTTCCGAAAGTGGAGGCATTCCCATGCCCACCTTGCTGCACATCGACTCCTCCGCCTTCCACGAGGGCTCCGTCTCCCGCGAGGTCGCCGCGACCTTCCGCAAGGAATGGGAGGCGCAGCACCCGGACGGCACCGTGATCTACCGCGACCTCGCGGCCGATCCGCTCCCCCATCTGACCGCCGACGCCATCACCGCGGCCTTCGTCCCGGCGGCCGACCACACCCCCGAGCAGCGGGCGGCCCACGCCCTGCGGGAGACCCTCGCCGGGGAGCTGGAGCAGGCCGACGCGGTGCTGATCGGCACCCCGATGTACAACTTCACGATCCCCTCCAGCCTCAAGGCATGGCTCGACCAGGTGATCATCATCGGCCGCACCGGCGGCGAGGCGTCCACGGTGGCCGGCACCCCGGTCACGGTCGTGACCGCCCGCGGCGGTTCGTACGCCGCCGGCACCCCGCGGGAGAGCTTCGAGTTCGCCTCGAACTACCTGGAGAAGGTCCTCACCGGCATGCTCGGCCTCGAGGTCGACTTCATCGTGCCCGAGCTGACGCTCGCGCATGTGAACCCGGCGATGGCCGACCTCCGCGACCAGGCCGACGCGTCGCGCGCCCGCGCCCACGAGGAAGCGGTCGCCAAGGCCAAGGCGCTCGCCGTCCGCCTGGCCGCCTGAGGCCCACGGCTCCCTCTCCCGCATCCCCGCGTTACGCGCCATGTCTTACAAGCCACGCGTTACGCGCCACGCCTTACGCGCTACGCCTTACGCGCCATGCCTTACGCGCTACGCCTTACGCGTCGCCGGCCCCGCCCGATTCCGGGCGGGGCCATTCGCGTCCCTCCAGGGCCTCGATGCTGCGGTTGAACCGGGTGAGTACGTCCTCGAACTGCCCGATCTCCCGCGGCGTCCAGTCCGCGAGCACCCGGCCCAGGCCTTCCAGATGGACCGCGCGGTCGGCCGCCAGCCGGTCCTTGCCGGCACCGGTGATCCGCAGCTTCCGCGCCATTCCGCCGTCCGGATCCGCGACGCGCTCCGCCAGCCCGGCCCGCAGCAGCGCCGCCGTCTGCCGGTTGACCGTCGAGGTGTCGAGGCCGAACGCCTCCGCGAGCTGTCCGATGGACATCGCGCCGTCCGCTTCGATCCTGGTCAGCAGCAGATAGGCGGACTTCTCCAGCCGCCCGCCGGCCGGGTCCCGGCGGGCCATCACCTGGTGCCGGGCGACAAGCATCAACTCCCGTTCGAGTCGCTCCAGCACACTGCCTCCTATGTCACCGCGTCCTGCGCGCCGCGCGTATCCACGAGGTACGCAATGTGCACGATACACATCCTGTGTATCGTGCACATCAACAACTTCACCCGGAGGCGGTACACGTGCCCCAGATATCCGATCCAGTGGCCCGCGACCGGGGCGGCTCCATCGTCGTGGTGCTCGCGTTCGCGGGCATCGTCGTGGCGGTCATGCAGACCCTCGTGGTCCCGCTGATCCCCGAACTCCCCGAACTGCTGCACGCCTCCGCCTCCGACGCCTCATGGGTGATCACCGCGACCCTGCTGGCCGGCGCGGTCGCCACCCCCGTCATGGGCCGGCTCGGCGACATGTACGGCAAGCGGCGGATCCTGCTGTTCAGCCTCGGCCTGCTCATCATCGGCTCGCTGATCTGCGCCTTCACCACCTCGCTGCTCCCGATGGTGATCGGCCGGGCCTTCCAGGGCGGCGCGATGGGCGTCATCCCGCTGGGCATCAGCATCATGCGTGACGAGCTGCCCAAGGAGCGGATGGGCTCCGCGATGGCCCTGATGAGCTCCTCGCTCGGCATCGGCGGGGCGCTCGGCATGCCGGGTGCCGCGGCGATCGCCCAGCACTTCGACTGGCACTCGCTGTTCCTGTGCTCGGCCGGGCTCGGGGCGGCCGCCGCCGCGCTCATCTTCTTCCTGGTGCCCGAGTCGGCGGTGCGCACCCCCGCACGGTTCGACTTCCCCGGTGCGGTCGGCCTCTCGGCCGGGCTGGTCTGCCTGCTGCTGGCCGTGTCCAAGGGCGGCGACTGGGGCTGGGGCAGCGGCACCACCCTCGGACTGCTCGGCGCCGCCGTACTGATCCTGCTCGGCTGGGGCACCTTCGAGCTGCGGACCACCGCGCCGCTGGTGGATCTGCGGACCACCGCCCGCCCCCAGGTGCTGCTCACCAACCTCGCGTCGGTCCTGGTCGGGTTCGCCCTCTTCGCGATGTCGATCGTGCTTCCGCAGCTCTTGCAGTTGCCCAAGGCGACCGGTTACGGCCTCGGCCAGTCGATGGTCGCGGCCGGGCTGTGCCTGGCCCCCGCCGGGCTGGTGATGATCGTGATCTCGCCGCTGTCGGCCCGGATCTCGGCCGCCCGCGGCCCGAAGACCTCGCTGATGCTGGGGGTGGCGGTCGTCGCCGCCGGTTACGCCATGGGGCTGTTCCTGATGGACACCGTCTGGGAGGTCATCCTGGTATCGGCGGTCATCGGCACCGGCATCGCGCTCGCCTACGCCGCCATGCCCGCGCTGATCATGGGTGCCGTGCCGCTGTCGGAGACGGCGGCCGCCAACGGCCTCAACACTCTGATGCGGTCGATCGGCACCTCGGTCTCCAGCGCGGTCGTCGGCGTGGTGCTCGCCCATATGACGCAGCCGTTCGGCGGCGTGCCGCTGCCCACGCTGAACGGATTCCGGGTCGCGTTCGCGATCGCCTGCGGGGCCGGCCTCGCCGCCCTGCTGATCGCCGCCTTCATCCCGGCCCGCCACGCCCGGCCGCAGGTCGCGGCCTCCGGCCCGGCCCCGGTCAGCGCGCCGGCCGACCAGCCCGCCTAGGAATCCACCGGCGGACACCGCGGACGGAGCAGACAGGGAAGGGCCGCGCGACAGTCGTCGCGCGGCCCTTCCTCACATGACGCCGAGGTCAGAGGTTGACGCCGAAGTCCTGCGCGATACCGCGCAGCCCCGAGGCGTAGCCCTGGCCGACGGCCCGGAACTTCCACTCCGCGCCGTTGCGGTACAGCTCGCCGAAGACCATCGCGGTCTCGGTGGAGGCGTCCTCGGTGAGGTCGTAACGTGCCAGTTCGTTGTTGTCCGCCTGGTTCACCACACGGATGAACGCGTTGCGGACCTGGCCGAAGCTCTGCTGACGGCTCTCGCCCTCATAGATCGAGACCGGGAACACGATCTTGTCGACCTCGGGCGGAACGGTCGCGAGGCTCACCTTGACGGCCTCGTCGTCGCCCTCGCCCTCGCCCGTGAGGTTGTCGCCGGTGTGCTCGACGGAACCGTCCGGGCTCTTGAGGTTGTTGAAGAAGATGAAGTGCTTGTCCGAGACAACCTTGCCGGTCGTATCGACCAGCAGCGCACTCGCGTCCAGGTCGAAGTCGGTGCCGGTCGTCGTGCGCACGTCCCAGCCCAGGCCGACGGTGACCGCCGTCAGTCCGGGGGCCTCCTTCGTCAGCGAGACATTGCCGCCTTTGGAGAGGCTGACACCCATGATGGACTCCCTGCTCAATCCGGCGCGGGCCGCGCCGCTTGACGATTCCTTTGCCCAATAGCTCCAACGGACACCACCCTGCCCCGGTTCCCGCCGGGCTGCCACCCTTGCGCGGCCGGTACGGACCGGCCGCTCCGCCACTCGGCCGATCGGTGTCGGTGTGCCGGGCCGCGGGTCAGCGCGCGCGGTCCGCGACCTGGTCCGCGGCCCAGCGGGCCCACTCCTCCTGCATGGCGGTGAAGCGCAGCCCGTACTCCAGGGCCAGCCGGCCGTAGACGGAGGGCTGGTCGTCGCCCCAGTTCACCGCCGCCTCCAGCTCCTTCAGCGAGGCCCGGTGACCGGCGGCGCGGGACGCCTCGTTCCCGAGGTACGCGCACGCCTCCACCGGAGTGAGAACGCCCAGGAAGAAGACCCGCAGCAACGTTTCACTGCGGCGCACCCGGTCGGGTTCCGTCTCGGTGAGCCAGTGCCGCAGCTCGGCGAGGCCTTCGTCGGTGAGGGCGTACTCCTTGCGGCCGCGCGGTCCTTCCGCGGCCACTTCCAGCAGGCCCGTATCGGCGAGACGCCCCAGCTCGCCGTAGACCTGGCTCTGGGTCGCGGGCCAGACATTGGCGAGGGAGGTCTCGAACAGCTTCATCAGGTCGTAGCCGCTGGCCGGACGTTCGACCAAGAGGCCCAGCAGTGCGTGGCGGAGGCTCATGTGTTCCATCCTACCTTCCACTCTTGACACGTCAATGCTGGACGTTCTACTTTTGACACGTCGGAAATGGAATACCGGACCCGGACCACCATCCGGGACCACCCACCCGGACCACGAACCCGGAACCCGGACCACCGGAAGGCCTGTCATGAACTACCTGCGCGGCTTCATCCCCTGGATCGCCTTCGCCGCCGTCTCCTCGGCCGGCTGGCAGTGGGGGGCCCTCACGGGTCTCGTCCTCGGCATCTGGCTGCTGATCCAGGACCGCAAGGCGGGCATCGCCGCCGAGTCCCAGATTCTGGAGTTCAGCACGATCGCGTTCTTCGCGGTCCTCAGCGTGGTCGCCTTCTCCCGTCCGGACTCCGGCCTGGAGGACTACAGCGGGGCGCTGTCGCTCGGCTGGCTGGCCATCACCGCCTGGGCCACCCTCGCCGTCCGCCGCCCCTTCACCACCGGCATCGCGAAGCGCCAGGCCCCGCCCGAGGTGTGGAACAGCCCGGTCTTCCTCCGGATCAACGTGGTGATCACCGCCGTCTGGGCCGCCGCCTTCACCGTCACCGCCGCCGTGCTGATCCCCGTCTACGCCGCGGACCTCGGCAGCGGTGTCTCGATCCCGATCCAGGTCGCCGGCTTCGTGGTCCCCGCGCTCTTCACCGCCCGCTACCCGGACCGCGTCCGAGCCCGCCTGTCCGAGCCCGGCACGCAGGAAGGCTGACCCCGCATGACCCAGCAGCCCGCCGCCGCCCCGCATCTGTCCGGCAACTTCGCCCCCGTCGCGGAGGAGCTGACCGCCTACGACCTGCCGGTCACCGGATCGATCCCGCCCGAGCTGACCGGCTGGTACCTGCGCAACGGTCCCAACCCGCAGGACGCCGCCTCCCCGCACTGGTTCTTCGGCGCCGGAATGGTGCACGGCGTCCGCCTCGAAGGCGGCCGCGCCACCTCGTACCGCAACCGCTGGGTCCGTACCTCGACCTTCACCCACGGCGCCCGGATCTATGACGACCAGGGCAATCCGGATCTCACCGCGGGCCCCGCCAACACCCACATCGTCCGGCACGCGGGCCGCACCCTCGCCCTGGTCGAGGCGTCGTTCCCGTACGAGATCGACTGCCGCCCCGGGCATGAGCTGGAGACCGTCGGACCGCACGACTTCGGCGGCCGGCTCGACACCCCGATGACGGCCCACCCCAAGACCTGCCCGACCACCGGGGAGCTGCACTTCTTCGGATACGGCGGGCTCACCGCCCCGTACCTCACGTACCACCGGGCCGACGCCTCCGGCGAGCTGGTCGTCAGCCGCCCCGTGGACGTCCCGGCGCACACGATGATGCACGACTTCCATCTCACCGCCTCCCACGTGGTGTTCATGGATCTGCCCGTGGTCTTCAACCTCCAGGAGGCCATGCGCCCCGGCGGCGGCATGCCGTACCAGTGGGACCCGGCCTACGGCGCCCGGCTCGGCGTGCTGCGCAGGGACGACCCGTACGGCGCCGTCCGCTGGTTCCCGATCGACCCCTGCTACGTCTTCCACGGGCTCAACGCGTACGACGAGGGCGATGGCGACCGGATCGTCCTGCACGTCACGCGCTATCCGCACCACTACGCGCCGGATCTGGCCCACCGGCCCGCCACCTTGTGGCGCTGGACGCTGGACCTCGTGACGGGCACCGTCGCCGAGGAGCAGATCGACGACCGGCCGTGCGAGTTCCCCCGGGTCGACGACCGGCTCGCCGGCCGGCCGGCCCGGTTCGGCCATGTCACCACCGCCGAGGGGCTGGGACGCGGGCCGGTGGCCGGCGCCCTGGTCCGCTACGACCTGCGGACCGGCGGCGTCAGCAGCCATGAGTTCGCGCCCGGCCGCACCCCCGGCGAAGCCGCCTTCGCCCCGGCCGACGGCCTCGCGGGCGGCCCCGGCTGGCTGCTCACCTATGTGTACGACGCCGGCACCGGCACCAGTGACCTGGTGATCCTGGACGCCGAGCACCTCGCCGCCCCGCCGGTCGCGACCATCCATCTACCCCAGCGGGTGCCCTACGGATTCCACGGCAACTGGCTTCCCGACCGGTGAGCGACCCGCCGGAACCAGCCGGTGCCGATACCGAACCTGTCTCATTTCCAAGATACGGAAACAATATTCCGATACAGGCCTCAGAATCTGGGCATGCAGACACAGGCCGTTCCGGCGCGGGAAGCCACCCCGCCGGCTGTCCCGCCCCTCAGGAGAGCCGCCGCCGAACTGGTCGGCACCGCCGCTCTGGTGGCCGTCGTGGTCGGCTCCGGAATCCAGGCCACCCGCCTCAGCCAGGACGTCGGGGTGCAGCTGCTGGCCAATGTGCTGGCCACCGCCCTGGGACTCTGGGTGCTGATCACCCTCCTCGCCCCGGTCTCCGGCGCGCACCTCAACCCCGTGGTCACCCTCGCCGACTGGTGGACCGCACGCGGCGGCCCGACCGCGTACGGCGCCCGGACCGTGGCCCTGTACGTCATCGCGCAGACCTCCGGCGCCATCGCCGGATCGGTGCTCGCGGACGCCATGTTCGACCGCCCGCTGATCAGCTGGTCCACCCACGACCTGTCGGCGGGGCATCTGCTGCTGGGCGAAGTCGTCGCCACCACCGGGCTCGTGCTGCTCGTCACCGGCCTGGTCCGCAGCGGCCGCACGCAGCTGGCACCCGTCGCCGTCGCGACCTATATCGGCGCCGCGTGCTGGTTCACCTCCTCCAGCTCGTTCGCCAACCCCGCCGCCACCGTCGGCCGCTCCTTCAGCGACACGTTCACCGGAATCGCCCCCGGCTCGCTGCCCGGCTTCATCGCCGCCCAGCTGACCGGCGCCGTCCTTGGACTGGCCCTGGCCACCGCGCTCTTCACTCCGAAGAAGCCCTGAGAAACCCGGCAGCAGCCCGGCCGAAGCGTCCCAGAACCGTCAGGACCGAGTCTTGATGAAGAACTGAATCACTGCTTCACTTCTACGTATGCCCTACCGCAGGACCCCCACCATCCAGGCGCGCCTCGACGCCCAGCGCGACGCCGTGCTCCACGGAGCGGTGGAGCTGCTCGCCGAACGCGGCTACGCCGCCTGCTCGGTGGCCGCGGTCGCCGAACGGGCCGGTATCGCGGCCGGCAGCGTCTACCGCTCGTTCCCCAGCAAGGCCGAGCTCGTCGCGGAGCTGTTCCGGGTGGTCTGCGGCCGGGAGGTCGAGGCCGTCCGGGCCGCCGCCAACCGGCCCGCCGACCTGCACGACCGGGTCGCCGCGATCATCGAGACCTTCGCCGGACGGGCCCTGAAGTCACCGCGGCTGGCCTACGCCCTGCTCGCCGAGCCGGTCGACGCCGCCGTCGACGCCGAACGGCTGGTCTTCCGCCGTGCGTTCCGCGATGTGATCGCGGAACAGATCGCCGCCGGCGTCGCCTCCGGACGACTGCCGGCGCAGGATCCCCATCTCACCGCCGCCGCCCTGGTGGGGGCCGTCGGAGAAGCCCTCGTCGGCCCGCTCGCCGACGGCGGCGCACCCGACGACCTGATCCCCGCCCTCGTCTCCTTCGCCCTACGCGCTCTGGGAGGACGCAATGCCGCAGACTCATGAGGTCACCAACCAAGCACCGCCCCTGACCGGCCACGACGTCGCCGCCGACGCCACCCTCATCGAGGGTCTGCACCGCCAGGGCGCCGGCTAGTCCGAGGACTCGCTGCACACCCTGGGAACGCTCGCGGGCACCGAACACGCCCAGGAACTGGGCCGGTTGGCCAACGAGAACGAACCGGTGCTGCGCACCCACGACCGGTACGGCAACCGCATCGACGAGGTCGAGTTCCACCCCGCCTGGCACGAACTGATGGACACCGCCGTCAGCCACGGCCTGCACGCGGCCCCCTGGCGCGACGACCGGCCCGGCGCCCATGTCGCCCGCGCCGCCAAGCTCTACGTCTGGGGCCAGGTGGAGCCCGGCCACATCTGCCCGGTCTCCATGACGTACGCCGCCATCCCCGCCCTGCGCGCCAACCCCGCGCTCGCCGCCGCGTACGAGCCGCTGCTCGCCGCCCGCGAGTACGACTTCGGGCTCCGCGCCCCGGCCGGCAAGCGCGGCCTGATCGCCGGTATGTCGATGACCGAGAAGCAGGGCGGCTCGGACGTCCGCAGCAACACCACCCGGGCCGTGCCGGCCGGCGGCGAGGCCGGCACGTACACGCTGACCGGCCACAAGTGGTTCACGTCCGCGCCCATGTCGGACCTGTTCCTGACCCTCGCCCAGGCCCCCGGCGGCCTTTCCTGCTTCCTGCTGCCGCGCGTCCTCCCCGACGGCTCCCGCAACCGCATCCAGCTGCAGCGCCTCAAGGACAAGCTGGGCAACCGCTCCAACGCCTCAGCCGAGATCGAGTACGACGGTGCCCTCGGGTATCTCATCGGCGAGGAGGGCCGCGGGGTCCGCACCATCATCGACATGGTCAACCTGACCCGTCTGGACTGCGTCCTGGGCGCCGCCACCGGTATGCGCGCCGGCCTGATCCGGGCCGTCCACCACACCGCGCACCGCTCGGCGTTCGGTGCCCCGCTCATCGACCAGCCGCTGATGCGCAACGTCCTGTCGGACCTCGCCGTCGAGTCCGAGGCCGCCACCACCGTCGCGATCCGGCTGGCCGGCGCCACCGACCGCGCGGCACGCGGCGACGCCGCCGAGGAGTCCTTCCGCCGGCTGGCGCTCGCCGTCACCAAGTACTGGGTGTGCAAGCGCGGTCCCGTGCACGCCGCCGAAGCCCTCGAATGCTTCGGCGGCAACGGCTACATCGAGGAGTCGGGCATGCCGCGCCTCTACCGCGAGGCTCCGCTGATGTCGATCTGGGAGGGCTCCGGCAACGTCTCGGCGCTCGACGCGCTGCGCGCGATGGCCCGTCAGCCCGACTCCGTCGAGGCGTTCTTCGCCGAGACCGACCTGGCGGCGGGCGCCGACCGGCGGCTGGACGCGTCCGTGGCGGAGCTCAAGAAGGAGCTCGGCGACCTCACCGACCTCGAATTCCGTACCCGGCGCATCGTGGAGTCGATGGCGCTCGTCCTGCAGGGCTCGCTGCTCGTCCAGTACGGCAGCCCCGCTGCCGACGCCTTCTGCGCCTCCCGGCTCGGCGGCGACCACGGCCGCGCCTTCGGCACCCTCCCCGCCGGCACCGACACCGCACCCCTCATCGACCGCGCCCGCCACCTCCTGTGACCGCACCCGAAGACGCCGCCGAGGCTGCCGACGCCCCGGTCCGCGTCGAGCGCGACGGCCCCGTCACCACCGTCGTCCTGAACCGCCCCAGGGCGCGCAACGCCGTCGACGGCCCCACCGCCGCGGCCCTGGCCGCCGCGTTCCGGGACTTCGACGCCGACCCCGACGCCGCTGTCGCCGTCCTGTGGGGCCAGGGCGGCACCTTCTGCGCCGGCGCGGACCTCAAGGCCGTCGGCACCGACCGCGGCAACCGGGTCGCCGAGGACGGCGACGGCCCGATGGGACCCACCCGGCTGCGGCTGTCCAAACCCGTCATCGCCGCGATCAGCGGCCACGCCGTCGCGGGCGGACTGGAACTCGCCCTGTGGTGCGATCTGCGGGTCGCCGAGGAGGACGCCGTCCTCGGCGTCTTCTGCCGCCGCTGGGGCGTTCCGCTGATCGACGGCGGCACCGTACGGCTGCCCCGCCTCATCGGCGAGAGCCGGGCGATGGACCTGATCCTGACCGGCCGCCCGGTACCCGCCCCCGAGGCTCACGCCATCGGCCTCGTCAACCGCCTGGTACCCCCCGGCGAAGCCCTGCGGGCCGCCCGCGAACTCGCCGCCGACATCGCCCGCTACCCGGCCGCCTGCATGCGCGCCGACCGCGAGTCCGCCCGCGCCCAGGCCGGCCTCCCCGAACCCGAAGCCCTCCGCCAGGAACTCCACAACGCCTCCGCCGCCCTCGCCGGAGTAACCGAAGGCGCCCGCCGCTTCACCTCCGGCCTCGGCCGCCACGGCGACTCCGCCACCATCTGACGACCCGCCGCCCGCTCGCCCGGCCGGGCACCGAAGCGCGTCTGCCGCGCACCCCGAGAGGTGCGCGGCAGACGGCTGCCCGGAGGCGTTCCGGCAGGTGCTGCGGTCAGTCGGCCGAGACGACGGTCGTCCAGTCGAGAGCGCCGTGCGCGCCCGTCGCGGGTGCGAAGCCGCCACCCCTGAGCCCGGCGAAGAACTTCAGGGTGCCGCGCTTGTCGGCCGCGTAGAGGTCGGCGACACCGTCACCGTTGGCGTCCCCTGCGCTGAGGATCCGCGGGTAGGCCGCGGCGGTGAATCCCCTGCCGAACGCCTTCCAGGCCGAAGGGGCGGCGATCGTCCCGTCGGCGTTGCCCGCCGCGAGGGTGATCCTGCCGGTCACGTCGTC
Source organism: Streptomyces sp. RKAG337 (assembly GCF_023701715.1). NCBI lineage: Bacteria > Bacillati > Actinomycetota > Actinomycetes > Kitasatosporales > Streptomycetaceae > Streptomyces > Streptomyces sp. RKAG337. The sequence continues at coordinate 3,612,569 of NZ_JAJOZA010000001.1, forward strand.
CCGGAACAGGATGTCCACGATGCCGTCGCCGGTCACGTCACCGGGGGTGATGACGGTGCGGTTCTCCAGGCCGGTGGCCAGCACGGTGGGGGTGATCGATCCGAAACCCGGGTCCCACCGCAGCAGTCGGCCGTTCTCCACGGTGAGCAGATCGCCGTCCCCGCTGCCGTGGAGGAGCTGCGTGGCGCCCTTCCAGCTGGTGCCGTCGGCCCGGGTCCACTTGCCCAGTCGCTGCGTGCTCTGGTCGAAGTCACCCAGACCGTTGTTGCTGTACGCCGTCATGTACCCGGTGTCGCTGACCCTGAGCAGGTCCTGGTAGCCGTCCCAGTCCGAGTCCCCGTTCCGCAGCACGGCACCCGGTGCCCACGCGCTTCCGGAGTCGGCGTACGTCACCGCCTTCTTCAGCGTGCCGTCGCCCTTCCCGTACAGGACATACAGCTTGCCGTCCGCACCGATGGCCAGCAGGTCTGGTTGCGCGTCGCCGTTGAGGTCGCCGAAGTGGTCCTGCTCGGCGGCGGACGACACCATGAAGGTGTACTGCGCGTCCTCCGAGAGGTTCCCTGCCCGGTCCACCGTCCGGACGTTGAGCCAGTTCGTCCCCCACTGGGTGGGCGTCAGCTTCACGGTCGCCGTGCCGTGCGGACCGACCGGCACCGACGTGGCACCGATGCTGGGCACGGCGCCGTTCAGCGCGTACTCGAACCGCACGGCGTCGGCCGCGGCCGGCCCGGACACCTTGAAGGTGAAGGCACCCGTGGTGCGGACGGGCGGCGCCGGAGTCGTGCCGTCGGACGGCGCGAACACCTTGGACTTCACGACCGGCACGGCGGGCCGGGTGTGGTCGGCGATGAAGTGGCAGCCGGCCGACCAGTCGGAGACCCCACCGTCCGAGGCCGTCTCACGGACCTGCCAGGTGTACGTCACCCCGTCGGTGAAGTCCGCGGCCGGGAGCTGCAGCCGGCGCAGGCCACCGCCGTACCCGGTCTGCGTGTAGTCGTACGGCGCCGAGCCGTCGCCCGGCTGGATGAGGAACTCGGTGGTGTACGTGACCGTCGACTTGCCGTTCGATGTCGCCGAGAACGTGACGCCCGTGTTTCCGATGTATCCGTAGGGCGCGGTGGCCCCGCAGGCGTCACCCCCGCCCGACGGGGACGGGGTGGTGGCGGGCCCGCTCGGTGCCGGGACCGGTGCGGCGTCCTGGGCGGCCGCCGGGGTCGTGGCTGCCGCGGCGGCGAGCAGCGCCGCGGCCGGAACAACGGCGAAGCGCCACCGTCCGGGCAGCCTTCGGTGCATCACGGTCATGAATCCCCCCTCGGGATCCGGCGCGAACGCCGGTGAACGTCCGGTGATCGTCGGTGACGACACCGGCGCTGAATCTACGCGGGGGGTCCGACAACGCCAACGGGGTTCTGGGGACGGCGGAACACGAGGCGGGGCCACTCAGGAGTGACGAGCGTCACCCGGACCACCTCACGAAACATCCGGCCAACGAAAAACGGCCCCTCCGGGCGACTTTCGTCACTCCGGAGAGACCGTTCAACGGTTCTACTCTGTGCGCGAGGGGGGATTTGAACCCCCACGTCCCGAAGGACACTGGCACCTGAAGCCAGCGCGTCTGCCGTTCCGCCACTCGCGCAATAAGTGGCGCCGGTCGATGCTCCTTCACCCTCCGGACCGTGGTCCGGGCAGTGCGGGAGCGCCTTCCGACTCGAGAAGATTAGCACGGCGGCAGGGGTGGAATCACACCCGTTTCCGCCCGCCCACCGGGGCGGACACCGCCCGGCGCCTGAGCCCGCCCGGGTGTCGGCCTCCGAAGCCGTCCGCGCCGTGTACCCCGGCCCCCACCGGGCAGGGTTCACCGGAGAGCACCGCGCTGTACGGCCGCGCCCCCGGTTGCGGGACACTGGACAGGAGCCGCATCTACCATCCGAGTGGACCGTGTGAGGGTTGACACTGCCCCGTCCCACGGGATCGGGGAACCAGCCGTTTTCCCGGCGCGTGGATACGATCAGTAAGCAGTATCGGAAGAGCCCGAGGAGGGAGGTGCCCCATGGGAGTAATGAAGCGCTTCGAGCAGCGTCTCGAGGGCTTTGTGAACGGCACCTTCGCCAAGGTGTTCAAGAGCGAGGTCCAGCCGGTCGAGATCGCGGGCGCGCTCCAGCGTGAGTGCGACAACAACGCCACGATCTGGAACCGCGACCGCACTGTGGTGCCCAACGACTTCATCGTCGAGCTGAGCACGCCCGACTTCGAACGGCTCAGTCCGTACTCCGTGCAGCTCGGCGAGGAACTCGCCGGCATGGTGAAGGACTACGCCAAGCAGCAGCGCTACACCTTCATGGGCGGCATCAAGGTCCACCTGGAGAAGGCCGACGACCTCGACACCGGCCTGTACCGGGTGCGCAGCCGCACGCTCGCGTCCAGCGAGTCCCAGCAACCGCAGCCCCACCAGCAACAGCCGCCGCAGCCGATGCAGCGGCACGAGCCGCCGCGCGCCGCGGCGCCGTATCGTCCCTCGGGACCGCCCCCGATGCCGGCGGGACCGCCTCCGGGCGGACGTGCCGGCGGACCGGCGCCCGTGACGCGGCTGCCCGGCGCCGGATCGCCGCAGGGCGGTCCCGGCGGCGGCGCGGTGCGGCGCTGGATCGAGATCAACGGCAACCGGCACCAGATTTCCCGGCCGACGCTCGTTCTCGGCCGCAGCACCGAGGCGGATGTCAGGGTCGACGACCCCGGCGTCTCGCGCCGGCACTGCGAAATCAGGGTCGGATCGCCTTCCGTGGTCCAAGACCTCGGATCAACAAACGGCATTGTGGTGGACGGGCAGCACACCTTGCGCGCTACGCTCCGCGACGGCTCTCGCATCGTCGTCGGGAGCACCACCATCGTGTACCGGCAAGCCGAAGGGTGAAGCGGGGGCAATGTCAGAGCTGACCCTGACGGTCATGCGGTTGGGTTTCCTCGCCGTACTGTGGCTGTTCGTCATCGTCGCGGTACAGGTCATCAGAAGTGACCTGTTCGGGACCCGGGTGACCCAGCGCGCGGCACGGCGCGGGGCCGACCCGTCCCGCCCGCCGCAGCAGCGCCAACAACAGGCGCAGAACCAGCGGCAACAGCCGCAGAACAACCGACAGCGCCGTGGCGCCCCGACCAAGCTGGTCGTCGCCGAGGGCTCGCTGACGGGTACCACGGTCGCGTTGCAGGGCCAGACCATCACGCTCGGCCGGGCGCACGACTCAACAATCGTGCTCGACGACGACTACGCGTCCAGTCGGCATGCCAGGATCTACCCGGACCGGGACGGCCAGTGGATCGTCGAGGACCTCGGATCCACCAACGGCACTTATCTGGACCGGAATCGGCTGACCACGCCGACCCCGGTGCCGATCGGCGCGCCGATCCGCATCGGGAAGACCGTCATCGAGCTGCGGAAGTAGTCGCACAATGGGCGAGCGGAGCCAGCGAGCGCGAGCGAGAGGGTGGGCAGCGTGCGGATGTACCCGGAGCCGACGGGCGAGGTGCGCATGACTCTGAGCCTGCGTTTCGCCGCCGGTTCGCACAAGGGCATGATCCGGGAGGGCAACGAGGACTCCGGCTATGCCGGTCCGCGCCTGCTCGCGATCGCCGACGGCATGGGCGGCCAGGCGGCCGGTGAGGTCGCCTCGTCCGAGGTGATCTCCACCATCGTCACGCTCGACGACGACATTCCCGGTTCCGACATCCTGACGTCGCTCGGCACCGCCGTGCGGCGCGCCAACGACCAGCTGCGCGTCATGGTCGAGGAGGACCCGCAGCTGGAGGGCATGGGCACCACGCTCACCGCTCTGCTGTGGACCGGACAGCGGCTCGGTCTCGTCCACGTCGGCGACTCCCGCGCGTACCTGCTCCGCGACGGTCTGCTCACGCAGATCACGCAGGACCACACCTGGGTGCAGCGGCTCGTCGACGAGGGCCGGATCACCGAGGAGGAGGCCACCACCCACCCGCAGCGCTCCCTGCTGATGCGCGCGCTGGGCAGTGGCGAGCACGTGGAGCCGGACCTGTCGATCCGCGAGGTGCGGGTCGGCGACCGGTATCTGATCTGCTCCGACGGGCTGTCGGGCGTCGTCAGCCACCAGACCCTCGAGGACACCCTCGCGGGGTACCAGGCACCCAACGAGACCGTGCAGGAGCTGATCCAGCTCGCGCTGCGCGGTGGCGGCCCCGACAACATCACCTGCATCGTCGCCGACGTCCTGGACGTGGACGACAGCGACACGCTGGCCGGACAGCTGAACGACACCCCGGTGGTGGTGGGCGCCGTCGCCGACAGCCAGCTGCCGCTCTCCGACCCGCGGCACCTGCAGACCCCGGCCGGCCGCGCCTCGGAGCTGGGCCGGACGCCCCCGCCGCAGCAGACGGGCCCCGCGGGCTCCTTCGGCCCGCCCGGCAGCGGCGATCTGACGATGGCCGGCGCGGCCCCGATGGGCTCCTTCGGCGCGTTCGACGACGCGGAGCTCGACAAGCCGGTCAAGAAGCGCAAGTGGCTCAAGCGCTCGGTGATCCTGGTCGTCATCCTCGGCGTCCTCGGCGGCGGTCTGTACGCCGGCTACCGCTGGACGCAGACCCAGTACTACGTGGGCGCCAAGGACCAGCACGTCGCCGTCTACCAGGGCATCGACCAGAAGCTGGCGTGGATCAGCCTGTCGAAGGTCCATCAGGACCGCCCCGAGATCGAACTCAAGTACCTGCCGGCCTACCAGCGCGACCAGGTCGAGGCCACGATCGCGCTGAGCAGCCTCGGCCAGGCCACCGACAAGGCCGACGAGCTGGCCAAGCAGGCCGACGTCTGCAAGAAGGTCGAAGCGGGCAAGACCAACGCCGCGAAGGCCAAGGCCGCCGCGAAGGCGGCCCAGGACAAGCTGAACAAGCCGACCGGCGCGGTCCCGACCCCTGGCCCCACCCTCTCGCCCGACGAACAGAAGCTGGCTCCGCAGTGCGGCACCCAGCAGTAGTACGAGGAGGGGGCAGCTCTTCATGAGTGCCAGCAACACCAGCACCATCTCTTCCGTCGGCGCACCCAGCCGGCGCAACACCGAGCTCGCGCTGCTCGTCTTCGCCGTGCTGATCCCGGTCTTCGCGTACGCCAACGTCGGCCTGGCCAAGGACGGCTCGCTGCCCGCCGGCCTGCTCGCCTACGGCCTCGGCCTCGGCCTGCTCGCGGGCATCGCGCACCTCATCGTGCGGAAGTTCGCGCCGTACGCGGACCCGCTGATGCTGCCGATCGCGACGCTGCTCAACGGCATGGGCCTGGTGTTCATCTGGCGGCTTGACCTGGAGCCCTCGCTGGGCAAGGCGATGGCGCCGACCCAGCTGATGTGGTCCACGCTCGGCGTCGCGCTCTTCGTCGCCGTGCTGGTCGTGCTCAAGGACCACCGGATCCTGCAGCGCTACACCTACATCTCCATGGTGGTGGCGCTGGTCCTGCTGATCATGCCGGTGTTCTTCCCCGGCATCAACGGCGCCAAGATCTGGGTCACCATCCCGGGTGTGGGTTCGCTGCAGCCCGGCGAGTTCGCGAAGATCATCATCACCGTCTTCTTCGCCGGCTACCTGATGGTCAAGCGGGACGCGCTCGCGCTCGCCAGCCGCCGCTTCATGGGCCTGTACCTGCCGCGCGGCCGCGACCTCGGACCGATCCTGGTGCTGTGGGTGCTCAGCCTGCTGATCCTGGTCTTCGAGACCGACCTCGGCACCTCACTGCTCTTCTTCGGCCTGTTCGTGATCATGCTGTACGTCGCCACCGAGCGCACCAGTTGGATCGTCTTCGGCCTGGTGCTGTCGGCCGCCGGCGCGGTCTTCGTCTCCACCTTCGAGCACCACGTCAAGGACCGCGTCGACAACTGGCTGAACCCGCTCGCGCTGGTCAACGGCGGGGTCACCGAGACCGCCCAGACCATGTACGCGTTCGGCTCCGGCGGCATGTTCGGCTCCGGCCTGGGCCAGGGGTACTCCCGGCTCATCGGCGGCATCGCCCCGAAGAGCGACTACATCCTCGCCACCGTCGGCGAGGAGCTCGGCCTGGCCGGCCTGATGGGCGTCCTGCTGCTCTACGGGCTGCTCATCGAGCGCGGTGTCCGCACCGCCCTCGCGGCCCGCGACCCGTTCGGCAAGCTGCTCGCGATCGGCCTGTCGGGCGCCTTCGCGCTGCAGGTCTTCGTGGTCGCCGGCGGCGTCACCGGCCTCATCCCGCTCACCGGTATGACCATGCCGTTCCTCGCCCAGGGCGGTTCTTCCGTCATCGCGAACTGGGCGCTGGTCGCGATCCTGCTGCGCATCAGCGACACCGCGCGCCGCCCGGCACCCAGCCCCGCCCCGTCAACCGATGCCGAACCGACCCAGGTGGTGCGCACCCAGTGAACAAGCCCCTGCGACGGGTCGCGGTCTTCTGCGGCCTGCTCGTCCTCGCCCTGCTGATCCGCGTCAACTATGTGCAGTTCGTCACGGGTGACGAGCTGGCGAACGACAAGCACAACCGGCGGGTGAGCATCAACCAGTTCGCCCAGCCGCGGGGCGACATCATCGTCGACGGCAAGTCGCTCACCGGCAGCGTCGAGACGCCCGGCAGCGACTTCAAGTACAAGGCCACCTTCAAGGACGGCCCCATGTGGGCCCCCGTCACCGGCTACGCCTCGCAGGCGTACCAGACGACGTTCCTCGAAGGCGTCTACGACAAGTTCCTCACCGGCAACGACGACCGGCTCTTCTTCAACCGCACCATCGACATGCTGACCGGCAAGGAGAAGCAGGGCGGCAAGGTCATCACGACCCTGAACGCCAAGGCCCAGCTCGCCGCGTTCACCGGCCTCGGCAACAAGAAGGGCGCGGTCGCCGCGCTCGACCCCCGTACCGGCGCGATCCTGGCGCTGGCCAGCACGCCCTCGTACGACCCGTCGACCTTCGCCGGCTCCTCCACGAAGACCGACCAGAAGAACTGGCTCGCCCTGCAGAAGGCCAACAACCCCGACGACCCGATGCTCAACCGGGCGCTGCGCCAGGTCTACCCGCCCGGCTCGACGTTCAAGGTCGTCACGGCCGCCGCGGCGCTGGAGAACGGCGACATCAGCAAGATCACGGACATCGACGCGCCGACCGACTCGCCGCTGCCCTACAAGCTGCCGCAGAGCTCCAGGAACCTGGAGAACGAGGGCGACCTGCCCTGCAAGAACGCCTCGCTGCGGGTGGCTCTGAAGGTGTCCTGCAACACCGTCTTCGGTCACATCGGTGACGTGCTCAAGAAGGACAAGATGCGCGAGCAGGCCGAGAAGTTCGGCTTCAACCAGGAGATCATGACGCCGGTCCGCGCGGACGCCAGCGTCTACTCCAAGGAGATGGACGCGCCGTCCAACGTGCTCTCCGCGATCGGCCAGTACAACACCGCGGCCACCCCGCTGCAGATGGCCATGGTCGCCGCCGCCATCGCCAACGACGGCAAGCTCATGCAGCCGTACATGGTGGACAAGCTGCAGGCGCCGAACCTGAACGTGATCGAGCAGACGAAGCCCCACGAGTTCTCGCAGCCGGTGTCGGCCGCCAACGCCCAGAAGCTCCAGCAGATGATGGAGACCGTGGTCAAGGAGGGCACCGGCACGAACGCCCAGATCGACGGCGTCACCGTCGGCGGCAAGACCGGCACCGCGCAGAACGGTGTCGGCAACAGCAAGAACCCGTACGCCTGGTTCATCTCCTACGCCAAGACCGCCGACGGCTCCCCGGTCGCCGTCGCCGTCGTCGTGGAGGACTCCGACGCCTCCCGTGGCGACATCTCCGGTGGTGGCCTGGCCGCGCCGATCGCCAAGAAGGTCATGGAGGCCGTACTGAACAAGTGACACGGGACGCGTGACGCACGTCACCCACCGGGCAGTTTCCTCCCCATAACCACCCCATCGCCGCTCGTGGCGATACCGGTCGGATATCGGGACCCGGTCAGGTCCCGGATCCATCGAGCGTGCCGGGTACCGTATGCCCGAGCATCCACAGGGCACGGTTAAGGGAAGGGCAAGAGCTATGGAAGAGCCGCGTCGCCTCGGCGGCCGGTACGAGCTGGGTTCGGTGCTCGGCCGCGGTGGCATGGCCGAGGTGTACCTCGCCCACGACACCCGGCTCGGCCGCTCCGTCGCTGTGAAGACGCTCCGGGTGGATCTCGCCCGCGACCCGTCCTTCCAGGCCCGGTTCCGCCGTGAGGCCCAGTCGGCCGCCTCCCTGAACCATCCGTCGATCGTCGCCGTGTACGACACCGGCGAGGACTACGTCGACGGTATCTCCATCCCGTACATCGTCATGGAGTACGTCGACGGCTCCACCCTCCGCGAACTGCTGCACTCCGGTCGCAAGCTGCTGCCCGAGCGCTCGCTGGAGATGACCGTCGGCATCCTGCAGGCCCTGGAGTACTCGCACCGCGCCGGCATCGTGCACCGCGACATCAAGCCCGCGAACGTGATGCTCACGCGCAACGGCCAGGTCAAGGTCATGGACTTCGGCATCGCCCGTGCCATGGGCGACTCCGGCATGACGATGACGCAGACCTCCGCGGTCATCGGCACGGCCCAGTACCTCTCCCCCGAGCAGGCCAAGGGCGAGCAGGTCGACGCCCGCTCCGACCTGTACTCGGCCGGCTGCCTGCTGTACGAGCTGCTGACCGTGCGGCCGCCGTTCGTCGGCGACTCCCCGGTGGCCGTGGCGTACCAGCATGTGCGCGAGGAGCCGCAGCCCCCGTCGAACTTCGATCCCGAGATCACGCCCGAGATGGACGCCATCGTCCTCAAGGCGCTGGCCAAGGACCCGGACTACCGGTACCAGTCCGCCGACGAGATGCGCGCGGACATCGAGTCGTACCTCGACGGCCAGCCCGTGGGCGCGACCGCCGCCATGGGATCCGTCGGCTACGGCGGGTACGGCGGCGGCTACGGTGACGGCGCGGCGACCACGGCGCTGCCCCCGCAGAACCCCGCGACCTCCATGCTTCCCCCGGTCCGCGACGACGACGGGGGCTACGGCTACGACGACCGCCCCGACCGCCGCCGGCAGAAGAAGAACCACACCTCGACGGTGCTGCTGGTACTGGCCGGCATCCTCGTCCTGGTCGGCGCGATCTTCCTCGGCCGGGCGCTGTTCAGCGACAAGGGCGCGCCGGATTCCCTCACGGCCCCGAACCTCGTGGGGAAGTCCTTCGCCGACGCCCAGAACGCGGCCGCCAACGTCGACCCGTCCATCAAGGTCGTCAAGGGCGACACCAAGTTCTGCGAGGCGCAGCCGGCGAACGCGATCTGCGACCAGCTGCCGAAGGCCAACGACGCGCTCGCGGCCGACAAGACGATCACGGTCTCCATCTCCAAGGGCGTGGCCCCGATCCCCGTCCCGGACGTCGTCAACGACAAGTTCGAGGACGCCAAGAAGTCCCTTGAGGACAAGGGATTCCAGGTCAAGGAGGTGACCGAGACGTCGAACACCAAGGACGACGGCACGGTCACCAAGCAGGACCCCGCGGGCGGCACCCTCAAGCCGAAGGACACGGTCGTCACGCTGACCGTGGCCAAGAAGCCCGAGGAGATCACGGTCAAGGACGTCACGCAGATGCCCCTCGCCCAGGCGAAGCAGACGCTCATCGACCAGGGTCTGAAGGTACGGACCCAGGACGAGGAGTCGGCCGACAAGCCGGTGGGCTCCATCCTCCGGCAGGACCCGGCGGGCGGCAGCACGGCCCAACCGGACCAGACGGTCACCCTGTTCATCGCCAAGGCGCCGCAGCAGCAGAACCTCACCGTCCCCGGCGACCTGGTCGGCAAGACGCTGAAGGACGCCAAGGACCAGCTGGCGGGCATGGGCCTGAAGGTCCAGGTCCTCGGCCCGAAGAAGGACGACGCCGTCGTCGCCCAGTCCTTCCCGCAGCCGAACCAGCCCGTCCAGCAGGGCGGCACGGTCCAGCTCTTCACCACCGGCGGAACCGGCAACGACAACAACGGCGGCCTGTTCGGCAACTGACGGCCCGCCGGGTGGAACCGGAAGCACGAGCACGACGAAGGGGCCACGGACATCCCGTCCGTGGCCCCTTCGTGTGACACAGCGCCGGAATATCCGCGAACTGCCGATGAGGGTCGGTAGTCTGCCTGCCGGGGGCCGCCGCAACTTCGGTTTGCGACGGCCCCCACCTTCGTTCCCGGCTACTGCCGGTTCAGCGCATAGACCGGCGCCCCCTCGTGCGTCCCCCCGAGCGAGCGGATGCAGGCGTGCTTGCGCATGAACCGCAGACACTCGTTGACCCGATGGACCGTCAGACCGGTCCGCGCCGCGATGGTCTCCAGCGACTGCCGGATCTCCCCGTGCTCAGCCAGCACGGGAGCGATGGCGATGGCCACCGCCCAGACGTCCTCCGTCACGGACAGCCGCGACTTCCAGTCCGCCAGCACGGATTCCGCCGTGAGCCGGGGCGGCTCCGGCACCGAGGCCGGAGCCGGCTGCACCTGCCGGGCGAGCATGGCGTCCAGCGTGTCACCGATCCGGTCCATGGCACGGACCAACCGGTCCTGCGACCGCGCCATGTCCCGGCGCGTCTCCTGCGCCTCGCGCTGTGTGGTGAGCAGCGCCTCGTCCAGCCGGAGGTTGTGCTCCTCCAGCCGGACGATCGCGTCGGCGACGTCCCCCGGCATCGCATAGGCGGTCGGGGCGCCGGACGCGGACGGCTGGACCTCGGCCTTCTCCAGGGAGTAGGAACCGTCCCGCTGGACGGTGACGACGACCTCCGCCACCCACTGCTTGAACGGCTCGGACTCCGGCTTCGTGCAGGCGTTGACGAGCCGGACCAGACCCTGGAGATTCACCAACTTCATGTGACTCTTGAGCCCGTGAGCTGCGAACTTGCGTGAACCGTCTGCTCCAGAGACGGTTCGTGCAAGTTCCGCCACCGTGGTCGCGCATGTTGCGGGGACGTGCATGCCGAGCGCCTGCCGCGTATTGGTGTAGCCCAGATTCACCGCGACATCGACCGCCGGGAACCAGTGGGTTCCGTCCGGCATGGTCAGCCGGCGGACTCGCGACCCCGTCGCCGCGTAGACGAAGTCGTTGACATCGATGGCGTCCTGCTGAGCCGCCGTGGCCGGCAGCTTGATGTGTTCGCTCATACGAACCACCTCCTGGGCGGAACGTAGAACGGTGCAAATCGAAAATTCCAGCCTATTGTTGGATGTTCATTAATCCGGGTGACGATCAGCCCAGTTCGGCCGGCGGGGTGCGGTTCGCGTCGACCTTGTCGGTGCGGGCCAGTTCCGCCCAGACCACGTAGCGGTTCCGGGAGGTGTAGACGGGGGTGCAGGTGGTGAGGGTGATGTAGCGGCCCGGCTTCTTCTTGCCGGACTCCGTCGGGATCTGGTTGATGACGCCGACGTTGTACTTGGAGGTCTCGTCGAGGACCGAGTAGACCTTGTAGACGTACCAGGTGTCCTTGTCCTCGAAGACGACGGGATCGCCGTTCTTGAGCTTGTCGATGTTGTGGAACTTGGCGCCGTGGCCGTCGCGGTGGGCGGCGAGCGTGAAGTTGCCCTGCTTGTCCCACGGCATGGCCGACTTGACGGGCTGGTCGTAGTAGCCGGCGACGCCCTCGTTCAGGATGTCGGTGTCGGTGCCCTTCTTGACCAGGACCTCGAAGTTCCTGCCCATCGCGGGGACATGGAGGAAGCCGATGCCGTCCTTGGTGTCGAGGCCGCGGGGGCCGGGGGCGGACCAGTCCTGCCGGACCTTGTCGCCGTCCCGCTTCGCGTGGCGATCGGCTATCACGTTCGTCCACCACAGCGAGTAGACGACGAACAGGGCGAGCACCAGCCCCGTGGTGATCAGCACTTCACCGATCACACTGATGATGGCCGCGACCGGGCCCCGCCCGCCGCGATTGGTCGTCGTCACCGCTGTTCCGTTCTGTGGCAGTCCGTGGTCCGGCCCGGGGCCGGTCAGTCGGGCAGCGCGGCAGGTTTGCCCTGACTGCGCGGCCGTTCCTCGACCATCTTGCCCCAGACGATCATCCGGTAAGTGCTGGTGAACTCCGGGGTGCACGTGGTCAGGGTGATGTAGCGGCCCGGCTTGGTGAATCCGGAGCCCTGCGGGACCGGCTGGATGACCTTGACGTTCGAGGGAGACGTGCTCGGCAGCACGCTCGTCATCTCGTACGTGTAGTACGTGCTCTCGGTCTCGACCACGATCTTGTCGCCCGGCACCAGCTTGTTGATGTAGCGGAACGGTTCTCCATGGGTGTTGCGGTGGGCCGCGAGCGCGAAGTTGCCCTGCTTGTCCCACGGCATCGCCGTCTTCAGCGCACCCGTGTAGTGGCCGATCATGCCCTTGTCCAGGACGCTGTGCTTGGAGACGCCCTCGGCGATCGGCGCCTTCACATCCAGCTTGGGTATGTACATGATCGCGAAGCCCTGGCCGGGGGAGAAGGCGTCGGCCTTGCGGTCGTCGTTCTTCTTCGCGCTCGTGTCGTTGTTCCACTGGTTCTGCAGCGCGCTGGTCGCGCCGCTGGCCTGCTGATGGGCGCGGATGTTGGTCCACCAGAGCTGGTACGTCACGAAGAGCAGCATCAGCACACCGACCGAGATGAACACCTCGCCGATCACCCGGCTGAGGATCACCGCGGCGCTGTCCTTGGCCGCCCGCTCCGCGCGTCTGGCCTCCAGACGGGTCATGGGGACCGCCGGAGCCGCCGGAGCCGTCTGGGCGGGCTCGGAGGCCGTGGTGGCCCCGGCGACCGCCCGGCCCCTGGCACGGTGCCCAGCGCCCTGCTTGGCCGCTTTACGGCGCTCGGCACGGCCGCCGGGCGCCGGCGCACTCGTCGCGGGGGCGCCCGCCGCCGTGGCCGCGGTCTCGTCCGCGGCGCCGGTAGCGCCGGTCGCACCGGGCTCTTCCGTCCCGGCGGACTCGTCCGGCGTTCCGTCCGGGCGCACGGCCGGGAACTGCGCCGTCTCGCCGGGCACGCCCCTGCGCCGGACCCTGGGCGGCGTCGGCGTCGGCGTCGGCACGGGGGTGGGGGTGGACGTGGGTACCGGCGCGGGCGCGGACACGGCCGTCCCCGCGTCGTAACCGCTGTCGTACCCGCCCTCGTACGTCGTGCCGTATCCCTCGTCGTACGCGGCGGGCGCCGTGTCGTACGCGGGCGGCGGCGCGCTCGCCTGGTGCTCCGGCGCTACGGGCGTCTGCTGAGGCACCTGCTGGGACGCCGGCTGCGGCATCTCGTGCGGGCGGAACCAGGGGGAGCCGATGACCTCCTGGCCGGCGTCGGAGGCGCCGGAAACGTCGGCAGATGCCGGTGGTGCGGGTGTTGACGGTGATGCGGGTGTGGGAGGGGGTTCCGCCGCTTCGGGCGCCGGCCGAAGCGGCCCGCGACCCGGAAGGGGGTCGCTGAGCGGGTCCGCGAGCTGTCCGACCGCCACCGCGAACTGCCCCGTGTCCTCGTAGGACGGGGGCTCGTCCGGGCGGGTCCCGGTCACGCCCCGGCCCTGCCGACCACGGGCGCCAGTCCCGTCGAACGGTCGGGGGCGCCTTCGTCTCCGCACGCCACCAGCCAGTTGGCGAGCATCAGATGGCCCCATTCGGTGAGGACCGACTCGGGGTGGAACTGAACGCCCTCGACGGCCGCGTCCCGGTGCCGCAGCCCCATGATGATGCCGCTGTCCGTCCAGGCCGTGACCTCGAACTCCGGTGGCACGGTGTCCCGTTCGACCGCCAGCGAGTGGTAACGCGTCGCGGTGAAGGGCGACGGCAGCCCGGCGAACACCCCGGTGCCGGTGTGCGTCACGGCCGAGGTCTTGCCGTGCAGCAGCTCGGGCGCCCGGCCGACCACGCCGCCGTAGGCGACGGCCATGGACTGCAGGCCCAGGCAGACGCCGAAGACCGGCACCCCGGTCTCCGCGCAGTGCCGGACCATGTCGATACAGACCCCGGCCTGCTCCGGCGCGCCGGGCCCGGGGGAGAGCAGCACCCCGTCGAAGCCGTCCTGCGCGTGCGCGAGCTCGACCTCGTCGTTGCGCAGCACCTCGCACTCGGCGCCGAGCTGGTAGAGGTACTGGACCAGGTTGAAGACGAAGCTGTCGTAGTTGTCCACCACGAGGATGCGAGCGGTCATCGGACGGCGGCCATCCCGTTCGTCGCGTTCATACCGCTCGTCGCGTTCATACCGTTGTCCACGGTCACGTCGTTGAACGGCAGCAGCGGTTCGGCCCACGGGAAGACGTACTGGAACAGGACGTACACGACAGCCAGTGCGAGCACGAGCGAGATCAGCGCTCTGAGCCACACGTTGCCCGGCAGATGCCGCCAGATCCAGCCGTACATGCGGTGCCTTCCTTCCCGGTTCCCCGGAACAGAGTAAGGGGAGATCGGCGGGACCGGTGGCCTACCCGGACAAACCCTTCGGCTCGCCCTGCCCGGCCGGGCTCACCGTCTCCAGGTGCGCCCAGGCGATCAGCCGGTGGCTGTGGCCCCACTCGGGGTCGCAGGTCGTCAGCGTCAGATAGCGGCCCGGCGCGGTCCAGCCGGACTCCCTCGGCACCGGGTCGATGACGCCGACGTCGGTGGGGACGGTACGGAAGGGGTCGCGGTCCAGGACGTACGTGTACCAGGACGTGCCGTCGAAGAGGTAGACGCGGTCGCCCTTGCGCAGCTTGGGGAAGTCCTTGAAGGGGTCGCCGTAGGTGCGCCGGTGGCCGGCCACCGAGAAGTTGCCGGTCTCCCCGAGCCGCGCGGTGCCCGTGTAGTGCCCCAGCCCCTTCTTCAGCACGCCGGTGCCGGTGCCCTGCAGGACGGGCTTGTGCCAGCCGGAGCCGAGCCGTGGGATGTACATGACGGCGAACGACGTGCCGTTCCGGTACGGCGCCGGGGCGGGCGGGGCGGCGGACGGCGTGCCGCTGGTCGCGGTCGGGGCGGGGGTGGGTTCCGCGGGGGCCAGGGAGCCGGTGGCCCAGGTGTTCTGCAGCCGGTCGAGCTCGCCGTTCATCGCGCTGTCCGCGCGCACACCGGTCCAGAACAGGAGGTAGACGACGAAGAGCACGATCAACGCACCCGCGGTGACGCACAGTTCGCTCAGCGTCCGCACCACCAGCCGGATCGTCATCGGCGCCCCCGCCCCCTCGCCCGCCGCCGGTCGCGAATCCGGTCAGGAGACGGGCTTCGCGTAGTGGAGATCCACTGTGCCGGAGTAGCCGGGAAGAGTCACCCGGTTGTCCGCCTCCACTTTCCAGCCGAGCCCGTAGGCGTTGACGTACTGGAGGTAGTTCTGGATGGTCGCGTTCCGGTCGATGGCGGCGCGCAGCTTCTTCTGGTCACCCACAGCGGTGATTCTGTACGGCGGGGAGTAGACGCGGCCCTGCAGGATCAGGGTGTTGCCGACGCAGCGGACCGCGCTGGTGGAGATCAGCCGCTGGTCCATGACCCGGATGCCCTCGGCCCCGCCCTCCCACAGCGCGTTGACCACGGCCTGCAGGTCCTGCTGGTGGATGACCAGGTCGTTGGGCGCCGGGTCGGGCACGCCGGGGACGAGCGCGGTGGCGTTCGGCGGGGCGTCGTTGAGGGTGACGTTCAGCGCCGGTCCGGTCAGCGCCTTCGTGCCGGCTTCCTCTTCGAGCAGATCGAGCTGCTTGCGGTTCGCGTCGGTGGCGCCGACGCCCTGCCGGGTGAGGGTGTCGACATCGTTCCGGACCGCGGTGAGCTGCTTCTCCAGCTCCTGGTTCCGGCTGCTCTGCTTGCGCACGTTGTCCGAGAGCTTGGGCAGCGGGTCGTCGCTGCGGATGTTGACGCCCTTGGCCGTGTCGAAGCTCATCCAGAAGATCAGTCCGGCCAGCGCGAAGACTCCCGCACTGAGCGTCCGCAGTACTACGGTGCGGGTGGAAGGACGAGCGGGAGAAGGACGGGAGGGGGGCGCGTCGCCGGAATCGGTCACCGTACCCTTGTCTCCTTCACACCCGAGGAAGCACTACGCTAACGGACGCCCGTCCGCGGTGGTGCCCCCACCCGCCCGGCCAGCCTCACATCCCCGACATCCCCGCGCGGTTACGCAGCGCATCGACAGGAGAGTTCCTCGTGCCGAAGTCACGGATCCGCAAGAAGGCCGACTTCACTCCGCCGCCGGAGAAGACGCAGTCGATAAAGCTCAAGTCCGGCTTCAACTGGGTCGCGCCTCTGATGCTGGCGTTCTTCGTCATCGGTCTGGCCTGGATCGTCCTCTTCTACGTCACGCAGGGCAGCCTGCCGATCGACGCGCTGGGGAACTGGAACATCGTGGTGGGCTTCGGCTTCATCGCGGGCGGATTCGTGGTCTCCACGCAGTGGAAGTAGCCGGCTCCCGAGCTGGCCCGGACGGTTCTCCCCAGAGTTGTCCACACGGTTATCCACAGTGGGGAAAAGGTCGGAAGATCTGTGGATAACCTCTACGAGGTTGACGCCGGTGTGACCGGTGGCCGATGTGTCGGCCACCGGTCTTTCGTTGATCTTGCAGGGAAAACACGATGCGGTGGCCGCACGCACACACGTTCCCCACAGGGTGCACAGGATCGGGTACTCGTTGTGGATAACGTCTGATCAACGCCAGTGGTAACGCCCTTCAGGCGGTGATCTGAGCCACGGCGATCCAGCTGGCCACGAGGGTGGCCGCCAGCACCGCCGCACAGGTCCCCCACTGCACCAGATCGCGCCGCTCGCGTGGTGCGTACGCCATCCCGATCGCGATCACCGTGCCGGCCGCGAGGCCGCCGAGGTGGCCCTGCCAGCTGACGTTCGACCAGGTGAAACTGAAGAACAGGTTCAGCCCGAGCAGGATCAGGATCGGCCGCATGTCCATCCGGCTGCGCCGCATGAAGACGGCGGTGGCCCCGAAGAGGCCGAAGATCGCCCCGGAGGCCCCCAGCGCGCCCGGGTACGGGGCGAGCAGCAGCACCAGAGCACTGCCGCCGAGCCCCGAGATCAGATACAGCGCCAGATAGCGGGCCCGGCCGAGCGTGGCCTCCAGCGGTGCGCCGATCCACCACAGCGTCAGCATGTTGAAGCCGATGTGCCAGTACTCCTGGTGCGCGAAGACCGAGCTGATCAGCCGGTACCACTGGTCGGGGCCCTCGGAGACGCCGATGCAGTACTGCCGCACGACGGGGTCGCAGTACGCGTACAGCGACAGGTCGCCGGCGAGCCGGTCGCCGAGCGCCTGCACCAGCACGAAGACCGCCAGGTTCAGCCCGATGAGGATCTTCGTGACCAGGTGCGGGTCGGCGGCCACCGTGCCGCCCACGACCGTACGCGGCGCGGGCGTCGTCCGCCGGGCCTCGCCCAGGCACTCCGGGCACTGGAAGCCCACCGAGGCGCTGACCATGCATTCCGGGCAGATCGGCCGTTCGCAACGGGTGCAGCGGATGCCGGTCTCGCGATCGGGGTGCCGGTAGCAGCAGACCGCCTGGTCCATGAGGTCCTCTTCCTGGGGACGCGCGTCGCCCTGCCCCTCCATACGGACGGGCAGGGCGCAGTGTTCCCGAAGAGTACGGCGCGATCAGCCCTCGCGGGTCTCGATCGCGACCGACTCGATGACGACGTCCTGCACCGGGCGGTCGGTGCGCGGGTTGGTCGGGGTGGCGATGATCGCGTCCACGACCTTCTGGCTGGCCACATCGGTGACCTCGCCGAAGATGCTGTGCTTGCGGGTCAGCCACGTGGTCGGGGAGACGGTGATGAAGAACTGCGAGCCGTTGGTGCCCGGGCCCGCGTTGGCCATCGCCAGCAGGTAGGGCTTGTCGAACCCGAGGTCGGGGTGGAACTCGTCCGCGAACTCGTAGCCGGGACCGCCGGTGCCGTTGCCCAGCGGGTCGCCGCCCTGGATCATGAAGCCGGTGATCACACGGTGGAAGACCGTGCCGTCGTACAGCTTCGCGTTGGTCGGCTTGCCGGTCTTCGGGTCGGTCCACTCACGCGTGCCCTCGGCGAGCTCGACGAAGTTCTTCACGGTCTTCGGTGCGTGGTTCGGCAGGAGCCGGACCTCGATGTCCCCGTGGTTGGTCTTCAGGGTCGCATAGAGCTGCTCGGCCACGATCTACCTTCCATAGTCTTCGCTGACAGGGACAAATCCTTGCACGGACGAGGAGTGGCCGTCGGCTTCCCCGGCTCTGTCGCGTACCGGCGCGCATCTCTATCGCGTACCGGCGCGCATCGTGGCATCGTCGGTGGAAGCTCTCCGTGTGTCCCGCCTTGACCCATATGCCCGGTCGCACATGCCGGACCGGCCGTAAACAGGCATGATTTCAAATCGGGTGGATAGGCGAAAACCGTACGCCACCGAGGAGGAGGTTCCTGTGACCCGCATCGACAGCGTGCGCAACGCAGCCGGGCAGACCAAGGACAGCATGCAGCACGCCGCTGAGGTGGTCGCTCCATACGCCGTCACCGCCAAGGACAGCGCCGCGCACTACGCGGACGAGGCAAAGATCTGGCTGACGCCCCGAGTGGCGACCGCCGCGCAGAAGGCACATGCCGCACTACCGCCCAAGGTCGCTTCGGCCGTGGACACCGCGGCCGTCAAGGCCGCGCTGACCGCGCGCCAGGCCAACGAGTACGCGGCCCCCCGGGTCGGACACGCGGTGGAGGTCACCCGTGCCGCCGCGGGCCCCGCCCGTGACGAGGCCGTGGCACGTGGCGCGGCCGCCCTGGCCGCACTGCAGGGCAGGGTGTCCATCGCCGAGATCGACAAGCTGGGCCGGCAGCACCGGCGCCGGGCCAAGGCGGGCAAGGCGTTCAAGCGCCTTGTGGTGCTCGGCGTGATCAGCGGGGCCGGTTTCGCCGCGTGGAAGTGGTGGAGCAAGCAGACCAACCCGGACTGGCTGGTCGAGCCCGCTCCGCCGACCGAGGTCGCGGACCGTGCCACGCTCAACGGCAGCGGCCCGACCCTCGTCGGCATGGACCGTACGGACAAGGCCGACCCGCTCGACAAGGTCGACGGCTCGCCCGTCGAGCCCCTGGACCCCGAGGTGCAGGCGAAGCAGGCCGAGGCGGACCGGATCGAACGCCCGGACCACGGCGACGAATCCTGACCTTGCCCCACCCCTGATCCCGGGCCACCGGGGTCCTGGACCTCCTATCGATACAGCGCGTACGCACCTCATGGCGGAGGGCGGGAGACCGGTAGGGTCTCCCGCCCTCCGCCATGTGCGGGGATCCGGGTCAGCTGCCGACCAGTTCCCTGGCGCCGTCCGTCCCGTCGGCCGTCGCGCCGTCCTTCTCGTCGGCAGGTTCGTCGATCACCGCCGGGACGCCCCGCAGGGTGCAGAACGCGATGACGGCCGCGACGGCGATCAGGCCGGCGCCCGCCAGGGTCGTGACGTGCATGCTGTGGGTGAAGGCCTGGCTCGCCGTCTCGGCGACCTGCCGCCCCATCGGGCCGGACAGCTGCGCGCCGGGCCCGACCGCTCCGCCGACCGATTCCCTGGCGGCCTGGGCCGCACCGGCCGGAATGCCCGCCGGCAGGTCGAGACCGCCGCGGTAGACACCGGTCAGTACCGAGCCGAGGACCGCGATGCCCAGCGCCCCGCCGAGCTCCATCGCCGTCTCGGAGATCGCCGCCGCGGCGCCCGACCGCTCCTTCGGCACGCTCGCCATCGCCGTGTCGAAGGTGACGGTGAACGTCAGCGTGATGCCCGCACCGTTGACGATCAGGGCGGGCAGCAGCAGCCAGTAGCTGGAGTCCGGGGTGACCAGGCCGAGACCGACCATGCTGACCGACATCAGGACCAGGCCCAGCGCCACCACCTTGGCCCGGCCGATCCGCGGTACCAGGGCGGAGGACAGCGGCGCGGCGAAGGCGGCGGACAGCGGGCCGGGGAGCAGCGCCAGGCCCGCCATCAGCGGGGACCAGCCGCGGACGGCCTGGAAGTAGAGCGAGAAGGCCAGCGAGAGCGAGGCCGAGGCGAAGATCGCGACCAGGTTGGCGCTGACGGAGCCGGTGAAGGCCGGGTTGCGGAAGAGCCTGATGTCCAGCAGCGGTGAGGCGATACGGGTCTGACGCCGGAGGAAGACGATCAGGCAGCCGGCCCCGATCGCGGCGGCGATCCACACCGACGGCTCGTGCACACCGTCACGGGCGGCCGTCTTGATGGCGAAGATGACACCCAGCAGCCCGGCGATCGAGAGCGGGACGCTGATCCAGTCCAGCCGTCCCGGGTCGGGGTTGCGGGACTCGGGGAGCACGATCGCACCGGCGATCACGACCGCCAGCAGGACCGGGACGTTGATCAGGAAGACCGAACCCCACCAGAAGTGGTCCAGCAGCGCGCCGCCGACGACCGGGCCGAGCGCGAAGCTGCCCGCCCCGACGCCGCCGGAGATGCCCACGGCCGTGGTGCGCTCGCGGGGGTCGGTGAACACGTTGCGGACGATCGACAGCGTCGACGGCATGATCGTCGCGCCGGCCACCCCCAGCAGCGCACGGGCGCCGATGAGCATCTCCGGGCTGGTGGCGTACGCGGTGAGGACCGAGGCCACCCCGAAGGCGCCGGCGCCCAGCAGCAGCAGCTTCTTACGGCCTATCCGGTCACCGAGGTTCCCCATCACCACCAGCAGGCCGCCGAGGGCGAACCCGTAGATGTCCGCTATCCACAGGATCTCGGTGCCCGACGGCTTCAGGTCGGTGACGAGCGAGGGGATCGCGTAGTTGAGCACGCTGGTGTCGATACCGAGCAGCGCCGCGGCCACACAGCAGATCGCCAGTACCGCCCAACGCCGGGGGTCCGAGGGAGTCGTGGAGCTCTGCGCACGCTGCGCCGTCTGCTGATTCTTCGTCATGCCGGTGACTGTGTCAGAGCGTTCTGACCGGTCACTGACCGTTCGCTTACCGCGCAGCGTCGAAGTCGGTCAGCGCCTCGACCGTCTGTTCACGGGAGAGCGCGACACCGCGGGCGTGCGCCGCGGCGAAGGCCGTTTCGCCGAGCGCGGCGCGGGCGGCGGCGCCGGCCCGGGCGGTGTCCCGGTCGGGCGGTACCTCGGCGCCGCGCAGCGTCCGGGCGACGCCCAGCAGCAGCGCGGCCCGCTCCGGTCCGCCGTCCAGCAGCGCCAGGCCGGCCAGCGCCTCGGCGAAGCTCGCCGCGACCGGGCCGTTGCGGCTCACCAACTCGCCCACGGGGACCTGGCGGTAGTAGCCGCGGGCCCGTTCCGGGTCCTCCTCGGCCTCGGCGATCCTGGCCAGCCCGATCAGGATCAGCGAACGGTTCATGTCGAGACCGGCCCACCCGGTGCCGCTCTCGCCGAGGGCCAGCTCGCACAGCGCGCGGGCCTCGGCCAGCTCACCGCGCGCCCGGGCGACCTCGCCCAGGCCCAGGTGGGCCAGCGCCGTGCAGTCGGGCGCACCGGCCCGGCCGGACAGCTCGACCACCCGCTCGTAGTCGGCGCGGGCCGCCTCGGTGTCTCCGTCGCGGGCGCTGCGTTCGGCCCGCCGGCACAGCAGTTGCGCCATGTCCTCGATGGCTCCGAGCGGCTCGACATAGCCGAGCGCCTCGTCGGTCAGCGCCGCGGCGCGCTCGTGGTCGCCCTGCCAGTCGGCGAGCTGCGCCAGGACGTCCAGCGCGTTGGCCATCGCCCAGCGGTCGCCGAGTACCCGGAAGGCGGCCAGCCCGGCGGTGAACTCCCGCTCCGCGAGGGCGGTGTCGCCCCGCACCATCCAGTGCGCGTAGCCCTGCCCCAGATGCAGCAGCGCCACGGTCCAGGGGTCACGGCCCGGCTCGTCCAGGGTGAGCGCGATCAGCTCGGCGGCGTCGGCGGTGGGCGCGCCCATGGCCATCGCCCAGATGACGGTGAGGCTGGGGAAGCGCTGCGGAATGTAGTCGAGGGAGGCCATGACCGCGTCGGCGGCCGCCGTGTGCGCGCCCAGCTCACGGTTGTCGGAGACGCCGTTGGCCGCGGCGAGCACGCACAGCACGTACTCCTCGTCGAGCCCATCCGGCGCCTGCGGCCCGATGATGTCCAGCAGCTCGCGGGCGGGCCCGGCGCCCTCCAGCCGCACGCCGCGCAGCAGCCAGTACGTGGACAGCGGGGCCAGCAGCCGCAGCGCCGTCGCGGCGTCGCCGTCCTCCACCCGGCGGCGCAGCGCGGTGTGCAGGTTGTCCTGGTCGGCGGAGAGCCGCCGCAGCCAGTCGAGCTGTTCCGCGCGCCGCAGATGGGGCTCCGCCGCGGCGGCCACACCGAGGAAGTACCGGGCGTGGGCGCGGCGCAGGGCCACGGTCTCGCCGGCCTCCGCGAGCCGCTCGGCACCGTAGGCGCGGATCGTCTCCAGCATCCGGTAGCGGACCCCGTCGGCGCCCTCGGGACGGTGGGCGACGACCAGGGACTTGTCGACGAGCGAGTCGATCAGATCGAGCACGTCGAACGCGTCGACCCCGGCCTCCCGCGTCCCGCCGCCGTCCGCCGTGTCGTCCCCCGTCACGTCCTCGTCCGCGGCGCGGTCCGCACAGACGGCCTCGACCGCCTCCAGTGTCCAGCCGCCGGCGAAGACCGAGACCCGGCGCAGGACGGCCCGTTCGGCCTCCGTGAGCAGATCCCAGCTCCAGTCGACGACCCCGCGCAGTGTCTTCTGGCGGGGCTGGGCGGTCCGGCTGCCGCGCGACAGCAGACGGAACCGTTCGTCGGGCCGGATCCCGGGCCCGTACTCGCTCTGCTCCGGCGCCGCGGAGAGCACGCCGAGCCGGGAGGCGATCTCGGACGCGGACATCGAACGCAGCCGGGCGGCGGCCAGCTCGATGGCCAGCGGCAGTCCGTCGAGCGCCGTGCACACCCGCAGGACGGCATCGAGATCGGCGGCCAGCTCGAACTCGGGCTGCACGGCGACGGCCCGTTCGGTGAACAGCCGCACCGCGGGGAACGCCAGCGCACCGACATGATCCGTGCCGGGCGGCGGCAGCCGCAGCGGGGGGATCGGGCAGAGCGTCTCGCCGGGGATCCCCAGCGGTTCACGGGTGGTGGCCAGCACCCGCAGCTGTCCGCAGTCCCCGAGCAGCCGGCCGACGATCTTGGCGATCTCGCCGACGACGTGCTCGCAGTTGTCCAGCACGAGCAGCAGCGGGCGGTCGGCCAGAGCCGCGGTGACCCGGTCGACCGGATCGGGCGCCGGACCGGCACCGGGCATCACCCCGGCCTCGCGCAGTCCGAGCGCGCCCTGGATCGCGTGCGGTACCTCGGCGGCATCGGTGAGGCCGGCGAGCTCGACGAAACAGGCTTCGCCGCCGTACCGGCCGGCCGCCTCGATCGCGATCCGGGTCTTGCCCGCACCGCCCGGGCCGATGAGGGTGACGAGCCGCCCTTCGGACAGCTGGGCCCCGATCCGGTCCAGCTCCTCGTCGCGGCCGACGAAGCTGGTGAGCTGCGTGGGCAGCACGAACCGCGGTCGGGCCGGCGCGGAGGCCGTCGCCGAGGCGGCCGGCATGGTCGTCGCGTTCTTCGTGGGCGTCGTGGGCGATGTTCCACGTGGAACATGCGCGTGCGCTACGGGCGTCAGCCCCGGATCCCCGCGCAGCACCGCCAGGTGAACGGCGGCCAGTTCCGGTCCCGGGTCCGCCCCCAGCGTGTCGGCGAGCTCGCCGCGAGCCGCCTCGTACGCCTCCAGCGCCTCGCTCTGCCGTCCACTGCCGTACAGCGCCCGCATCAGCTGTCCGCGCAGCCGCTCACGCAACGGATGCGCGTCGACGAGCTCCCGCAGCCCGGCGACCAGCTCCCGGTGCCCGCCGAGCGCGAGTTCGGCCTCCATCCGGTCCTCGGCGGCCGAGACCCGCAGCTCCTCCAGCCGTGTCACCTGCACCTGCGCGAACGGAGCGCCGTCCACATCGGCCAGCGCCGGCCCGCGCCACAGCTCCAGCGCCTCCCGCAGCAGGACGGCGGCACGCGCGGGGTCGCCCGCTGCCAGCGCGTCACGGCCCTCCGCGCTGAGCCGCTGGAAACGGTGCGAGTCGACGTCGTCGGGGTCGATCGCGAGCCGGTAGCCCGCCGGATGGAACTCGATCTTCTGCGGCAGCACCTGGCGCAGCCGGGACACCTGCGACTGGAGGGCGTTCGCGACCCCGGCCGGCGGATCCTCCCCGTACAGGCCGTCGATCAGCCGTTCGGGCGTCACCACCCGGCCCGCGTCGAGCAACAGCAGCGCCAGCAGCGCCCGGCGCCGCGGCCCACCCAGCGCGACCGCGCTGCCGTCCGCGTTCCAGACCTGCGTCGCGCCAAGGATGCCGAACATCACGCCGCCGATTGTGCAGCACCGGATGGTGATCCGATACGCAAATCAGCGCGGGACCGCTGACGGTCCCGCGCTGATCAACACTGTGGAGCCTAGGAGATTCGAACTCCTGACATCTGCCTTGCAAAGTCACGTATGCACACACCCTAGATCACCCGAGACTTTCCGAGTCCCTCCGAGCGCTGGTCACACGGCAGTTGCCTCGTCCGGGCCGGAATCTCCGAGAGCCTCCGAGAGCCTCCGTGGGGGGATTGTGGATCCTTTGTGGACTCCGGCCCCCGTCGTGTCACCAGAGGGCACGACACGCAGCTTGACGCCCGGCGTGAGGGCGTTCCGCGCGGTGCCCAACGCCTCGTCGCTGCCGTGCGTGTAGAGCCACGTCGTACGCCCGCCGCGCTCCTGACCGAGGAACAGCTGAACATCCACTTCCGGGATGCCGGCCGCGTGCAGGCGAGACGCGACGCCGTGCCGGTAGTCGTGCACCCGTGGCCACCACTCGTTGCGGCCCGTCTCCGGATTCTTGACCAGCCGTGCAACCCCGGCCGCCTTGATCGCGGGGATCCAGACGCGCCGGAAGTTGTTCCGGTTCAGCACCCCGCCGAGTGGGCCGCGGAGCACCAGCTCCTCGGGAACCATGTCGGTTCCGTCGCCGATCTCGGTCACAGTCGCCTTCGGTGCCCACCGGTCGAGCATCGCCTTGAGCGCGTCGAGCGCCTTCGGCGTGAGCGGCACCGTCCGCAGGCCGGCCGCTGACTTCGGGATGGCCTGGCGCCGCAGTTTGCCGTGATCGTCGATGACCACTTCCCTTACATAGACAAGGCCCGCGTCGAGGTCGACATTGCACATGCGCAGCGCGGTGTACTCACCCCACCGCATGCCCGTGTCTTGGGCGAAGTCAGCGATGACTCGGTAGTACACCGGCAGCTCGCGACGGATCGCCTCGTACTGCTCCAGCGTGGGCGGCTTGAGGTCATCGGGGTGCTTCGGCACCACCGTTGCAGTGACCTCGACGTCGGCGGCCGGGTTGCCCTGGAGCCGGCCGTCGCGCACCGCGTCGCGGAGGAAGTGCCGCATCAGCTCCAGCACCTTCGTCTGTGTCGCGTGCCCCTTGACCTCGTTCGTCAGCCAGTTCTGGAGCGCGAGGTACTGGATGCCGTTGAGAGGCGTGGTCCCCCACCGCTTGTTGATGTGCGCGTTCCACGATGAGAGCTTGCGGTTCCGGGTGGTCGTCTTGCCCTTCTTCTCCTGCGTCGGCCACCACTCCTCCCACCACGCCGAGACGAGGATCTCCCCGCGCTTCGGATCGTGGTACTTGCGCTGCCGTACGGCGGTGCGGACCTCATCGAGGAACGCGTCCGCGTCCCCCTTCTTGTCAAAGTTGCGGGACTTCTGCTCGCCCGCCGGGTTCCGGTACCGGGCCTGCCAGGAACCGAGGCAGTCGCGCCGTGCCTTGCGCGCGCCGTGCTGCTCGGGTGGGTACTCGACCTTGCACAGCGGGCAGCCGCACGTCTTGCTGCGGATCTGCCGCGGATTGTTGGACGCTCTACGCGCCACTAGTGATCACCTCACTCTGTCGCTGAGCGGGGATCCGGCCGCGCCAGATGTGCACGGCCTCCCCGCACCAGCAGACTGCACCGCTCTCGCCCTGCTGCGCGCCGAGTTCGTCGAGGACGGCCCGAACGGCAACGAGGGTGCGGTCAGGCGAGAGGCCGACTGGTACTACGACGACGCGCCGCGAAGCGTCGTACGGAACCGTGATCGAGTCGGCGAACTTGACGCGGACGCACATGCGCAACACTCCCCGTGGGCAGGCAGCTGGAGTTCATACCAGCCGCGGGGGAGGGCGTCGGCCGTGTCACCGACCGTACCCCCGTATGACTGATTCTGCGACCATAGTTGCGCGTGTTGTTGAACCGTCATGCACGGAGTGTGACCAGGGCCTTTTAACTGAGACTCGCGTGAACCGGGAATGGTTGCACTGCGGCAACGGACATTCTCAGGTGGCGCGGTTCGCCTCATTGAGGGCGCGCAACTGCGTCTCGGTGAACTCCTGTTGCTCGGCGGTAAGGCCGGCGAACAGGTCGAGCAGTCGCTTCGTGGCGTCCGCGTCGAGGGGGCCCGGCGCCTTGCGCTTGGCCGCAGCGGAGATCTCTTCGAGGGTGAACCGAGGGAACGTCTCATGGATCTTGAGGAGCGTCGCCGTGGCGGGGCCGCGTGCTGTGCCGCGCTTCCGCTGGACCCACATGTTGACCGTGGAATGGTGGACGCCAAGTCTGCGCGCGACCTCGCTCTCGTTCACCTCGTAGGTGTCCATGATGCGAGTGATCAGCTGCGCGAAGTCCTCGCCTGCGGGCTCCTGCTGGTTATCCACATGCGTAAGACTGCCGATGTCTTCTACTTTTCGCAAGCGAAAGTAGAAGCGTGGCGAGTTCTCGTACCCGCGCGTAGCGCTCCGGTCGCACCCCGGCTCACGCCGTTGCTCGCACCATCATAGAACGCGCGTTCGAAATACGAGGCGACTCGAAGAAACCCGGAAACTCTCGGAGCGTTTACCTTGACGCTGTTGCGACTGTGACTGTAGAAATGTCGCAACGGCGCTAATCGAGGCCGCCACACCAACAACGGCACCGAGGTCTCCACATGACCAACCTGTTCCGCAAGGGCGACGGCGAGCCAATCCGCAAAGCGATGCGAGCGGCGAAGCTCTCCGGACCCCGACTGGCCGCAGCAACCCGAGTGGTCGATCCCGAAGGCAAGGGGCTCAGCGCCGCAGCCATCGGGCGCATCACCGGGAAGGGCCAGACAGCACAGGAGGGATGCCGGCTCCGGAGCGCGTGGCTGGTAGCCGACGCACTCGACGAGCCGCTCCAACACCTCTTCAGCCGTACACCCATGACCTCAGGTTCGACTTCGACAGTAGAAAGGTCAAGGACCGATGCCGACTAAGGCCGAGCGAGTAACCCCCCTGCCCCCCGGTCTCCTGCCCCTCGTCAGCCAGCCGCAGCTGGAGACCTACTACGGCGTGTCCGACTGGACCGTCCTCAAGTGGATCAAAGACGGGATGCCCGTCGAGCCGTACGTCGGCGGCGGGCGGCGCTTCGACCTCGCCCTCGTCAAGGAATGGCACGCCGAGCGCACGCAGCTCGCGGCAACCGCCTGATCCACCGAAACGGGGCCGCCCGGACCGGGCCTGGTCCGACAGCAGCCCCTCGGCACAGCAGCACCACCACTCCACGAAGTGAGGCACCAACCGTGAA
Source organism: Streptomyces sp. RKAG337 (assembly GCF_023701715.1). NCBI lineage: Bacteria > Bacillati > Actinomycetota > Actinomycetes > Kitasatosporales > Streptomycetaceae > Streptomyces > Streptomyces sp. RKAG337. The sequence continues at coordinate 3,640,085 of NZ_JAJOZA010000001.1, forward strand.
CAGTCATCCTAGCCAGCGCGAGCGCCTGATGGCCGCTCTGTCCGCTGCCGAGAACCTCGTCGCACAGTCGCCCGCTGAGCCGTACACGGTCGACATCACCCACCACTCCGCGTTTCCCGCTGACGCCGTCGGCGTACAGATCTTCTTCCGGCAGGACCCGGGCGGTGTGCGCGAGTTCGCCGCCGTGATGGGCGTCGAGCCGGTCGAGATGGCGTCCGAGTTCGGCGGTCGCCCGCTCGTCGACACGGTCGCGAGTGGTGACCTGGACGGCGTCCCGTACCTGGCCTGGACCCGCGCATACAAGGCTGCTGAGGTCCCCGCCCTGGACACCGCCCCCGCATCGGGCGTGGCCGCATGACCGACGTGCGGGCGTTGAGCGCCCTCGCCGATGTCATCTGCCGGGCGCAGGAGCAGGGCCGTGTCACGCCGATGGGTATCGCCTTCGCGATCGACGCCGCTGGCCTGCTGATGTCGCCGGACACCTCCGCCGAGCTGGACGAGTACCGGCGCCAGTTCCCGAAGCTGACGGCCGGGCGGCCCGCCCTTCCCCGCCGTGTCGACTCGGAGCGCTACTACTCCACGCCGTCGGGCTGCTTCCACTGCGGGATCGGCCACCGCGAGCACGCGCAGCAGTGGACCCCGGCCGGCGGGTGGCACCAGTGGACGCCGCCCACCGACGAGCAGGTCAAGGCCCGCATGCTGGCCCGCCGTTCCGCGCGCCGCCAGTACGCCCGTGCTGCGGGTGGTGCGTCGTGCTGAAAGACGACACCTGGCTCCTGTGGCTGCTCCTCGCCTGCCCCTCCATCTGGGGCCTCTTCGCCCTCGTCAACGTCCTGATCGACCGCGCGACGGTCGTCCGCCCGCGCGAGACCGGAGGCCACCGATGACCGACCACGCCGCCGAGGCTGAACGCCTCATGTCCGCCGTCGCGGAGACCCGCCCCGGGCACGCTGCGCAACAGCTCATGATCCAGCGGGCACGTGTGCACGCGCTCCTCGCCCTGCGCGAGCAGCGTGAGACCGGGGCCGCCGAGATCACCGGGCCGAACCGGGTGTACGTCAAGGCCATCCCGGCCGGGGCGACGCTCGACCTCTCCTCGTTCGTTCACTCGCTGCTCGTCAGCGTGGCGACGGACCCGGAGTTGCTCGACCTGTTCACGGACGTCATCGACTCCCTCAATGACCCGGACGACGTGCACGACCCGCACGCCCCCGAGTCGCTGCGGCTGGAGGAGCTGACCGAGCGGCTCGACCCTCGCGTGTTCGTGTACGGGCGGCAGGTCGCCCGGCTCGCGGACTCGCTGCACACCATCGCCCGGCCCAAGGGTCTGCCCGGTCAGCGAGGTGTGGCGTGATCGGCTGGATCATCCTCGGCCTCGTCGTCGTGGCGTTCGCCCTTGCGATCTGCGCGGCGCACGTTCCCGGGCTGCGGGAGCTGACCGGCGCCGCACCCCTCGACCGCGAGCCCACCCCGCCCACCGGGCTGCCGACGCAGCAGGACCGGGGGACGTCATGAACGCCCCCGACCTCGCCACCGTGCGAGCCGCCGCGGGTGAGTGGCTGCGGGGCATGACGGGCGACGCCCGCCCCGCCTGGCGTGTCGTGTCCATCGACGGCGCGGACCCGGCGACGGGCATCGGTCCGGCGTGCCTCGACGAGGACCACGAGGCGACCGACAGCAGCCCGTACGAGTGCTGCCCGGAACCGTTGATCGAGACGGAGTCCGCGCCGTTGGCCGAGTACCTCGTCGCGCTCCTCAACGCCGACGCAGGGAAGGCCACCCGCACGCCTGGGGCGAAGGTCACCCTGCCCCCCGCGCCGGCGCGGCTCGCCGGGTACGCCGCGGCCCTCCGCGCGGTCGACACCTATGCGCAGCTCGACGACCCGAGGGACCGCGAACGGTTCGCCATCGCCGCGATCAACCACGCGGACACCGAACTCGACCCGGTCTACAAGTCCGGCTACGACACCGGGCGCATGCACGGCGGAGCACGGCCGACGATCGCCGCCGAACGAGGCGACGCCTGATGGCCGACACGACCACGACCGGGGCGGTCACCGCCCCGGCCCCGCACCAGCCGCAGCACCGCGACGCCGTCGAGCAGTGGCTCATGGGCCACCGCGACACCTACCTCAGCGCCGCGTACGGCGGCGAGGTGTCCGCGTATGACGCGCTCGACGCCGCCATCGACGAGTACCGCCAGCACTCCGACGAGGGCACCACCCTCCCCGAACCGGCAGGTGACGACCATGAATGACCTCGTCAGCAAACTGACCGACACCCAAATCCGCGTCCTCTTCGGAGAGCTGAACCAAGGGCGTGTCGGCTTCAACCAAAAGGGCTTCGCTCACGTCCAGCAGTGGGACGTCCGCCGCTTCCTGATCCGCGTATTCGGGTTCGGCGGCTACGACACCGAACTCCTCGACGTCCGGTGCGTCCGCGAAATCGAGCACAAGCCGAACAACCCCGACGGCAAGAGCCGTTGGACTGTCGTCTACCTCGTGCACCAGCGCCTCACGATCAAGGCCGTGAACGGCGATGTCATCGGCCGCTACGAGGGCGTGGCCACAGGCGACGCGCAGAACCAACCGAGCCTCGGCGACGCCCACGACGGCGCGGTGAAGGAAGCAGACAGCCAGTCGCTCAAGCGGGCCGCGGTGAACCTCGGCGACTCGTTCGGCCTGTCCCTCTACAACGGCGGCGCTACCACCCCGGTCGTCATCTGGTCGGCAGCTCATCCGCCGAAGGCCACGAGCGAGAGCGGACCGGCTGCGGTTCCGACCGCACCGGAGGACCCGCCCGTTCTGCCCGACCCGGAGGAGGCCACCCGCGACGAGGCTCCGGCGGACGAGCCGCAAGGCCCCGCCGACCCGCTGGCCCCGGCACCGTCGGTTCGGCGGGCGTCCACGTCGGCCCCGGCCGCCCGGCAGGCGGCACCCGCCGCAACCGGCGAGGACCCCGCCGACCGCGAGGCCGCGCTCTCCGAGATGCTCGACGCCGCCCGCGAGATCGGGTTCTCCGAAGGCGTGACCAGCGAGTTCAAGAAGACGTTCGGGCACCCGATCGGGCAGGGCACGGCCGCCGAGTACCGGCAGGCCCGTGACCTCATGCTCGGAAACTCGGTGGCCGCATGAGCCTCAAGGAAGCAGCGACCGAGGAGGCCGTCCTCAAGGCGCTCCTCGACCAAGTCGACGTGGCATACAAGGCGAAGCGCATCGAGGTACAGAAGCTGCTCGACGAGGCAGCGAAGGACCACGGGCAGCGCAACGTGACGATCGAGGTAGCAGGCGCGCAGGTCGCGACCGTCAACCTCAAGTCGGGCAGCGCCGAGGCCGCCGTCACCGATTCGGCGGCGCTCCTCGCATGGGTGATGGCCGAGGCGCCCGGCGAGATCGAGCGGCAGTTCGTGACCACCGTGCGGCCGGCGTTCCTCAAGAAGCTCCTCGCCGAGCTGACCGCAGCGAACGGCACGGAGTGGGCGGACCCCTCGACGGGCGTCATCCATGACGTGCCGGGCGTGGCCATCGTCGCGAACCGTGGGCGGACGCACGAGGTGCGGTTCACCGGAGGGAAAGCGGGCCCCGGCCGCGACGCCATCGCCGCGGCCTGGCACTCCGGTGCGTTGGAGCTGCCGGGCGTGGCCGTCCCCCTCGCGGTCGAGGGCGGTGCGTCATGAGCGGCACCGCCCTCGGCGTCAGCGCCGCCGTGCTCGGGTTCGGCGGCGGCGTGGTCGCGATCGTCTCCCGCTACCTGCCGCACCGTCGGCCGGCTCCGGCCAGCACTCCCGCCTTCGCCACCTTCACCGAGACCCTCCCGCCCGAGGCCGAGGCCGGCGAGTACCGGCACTGCCCCGCCTGCGATCGGGACCGGTACAGCGCCGTGCACGCCGACGGGTCCGCGCACTGCTGGACGTGCAAGACCGAGATCCCGGCGCCTGCGCTGTGACCGCCGAGACGCTGTTCGACACAGCACCCGCCATCCCCGCCCCGGCTCCGGCCGGGGCGGGCCCCCGGCCCCTGGTCATCGGGCTCGACCTCTCGCTCACCTGCACGGGTGTCGCTGGAGCCGAGTGGACCGAGCACATCAAGACCACGGCGAAGGGTCACCTCCGCCTCGCCTACATCCTCGAACAGATCGCCACGTACATCCGCGCCGCCGACCTCGTCGTCATCGAGGGCCCGTCGTTCGGCGGCGGCGTGAAGCACCGGCACGAAGACCTCGCCGGGCTGCGCGTCATGACCCGGCACCTGTGCTGGACCAAGGGCATCGACTACGCCGTGATGCCCCCGTCGTGCCGGGCCCTGTACGCCGCTGGCAAGGGCAACGCCAGCAAAGGCGAGGTCCGTACGGCCATCACCGAGCGATACGGCATGCAGCTCGAAGGCCGCGCCCGCTACGACGAGGCCGACGCCTACGCCCTGTGCGCCGCCGGCCTGGACTGGCTCGGCTACCCCCTCGCCCCCGTCCCGGAGAAGAACGCCACGGCCCTCACCGGTAGCCAGTGGCCCGACCGCAAGGCGGTAGCGCTGTGACCATCACCTTCACCGACATCTTCTGTGGGGCAGGCGGCTCGTCCAACGGCCTCGTCGCCGCTGGCATGGAGCTGACACTCGCCGCGAACCACTGGCAACGCGCCATCGAGACCCACGCCGCGAACCACGTCAACGCCGACCACCTGTGCGCGGACGTCAACAACTACGACATGCGGCGCCTGCCCAAGACGCGGGTGCTGTGGGCGTCGCCCATCTGCACCGAGCTGAGCCCGGCAGGCGGACGCAAGCGGACCAGCAAGACGACGAGCAAGGGACAGATCGCCCTCGAAGAGTTCGGCCACGTCCCGAAGGCCGCCTTCGACCGCACCCGCGCGACCGCGTACGACGTCATCCGGGCGACCGAAGTCCACCGCTACGACATCGTGCTCATCGAGAACGTCATCGAGTTCGCCGTCGACTGGGAGCTGTTCGACTGGTGGCGCAAGGGCATGGAGCTGCTCGGCTACCGCAGCCAGTTCGTGTCCGTGTCCTCCGCGCACATCGGCGACGCGGGCAACGCGCCCGCCCCGCAGTGGCGTGACCGCATCTACGGGTGGTTCAGCCGCGAGGGCATCCCGATGCCCGACCTGCGGCCCCGGCCACGGGCGATGTGCACCGAGTGCGGGGAGACCGTGGCCGCCGTGCAGTCGTGGCGCAACCCGCGCGGCCCGAAGCTCGGCAAGTACCGGCAGCAGTACGACTACCGGTGCCCGAACAGTCGGTGCCGTAACGCCATCGTCGAACCGTACGTGCGGCCCGCCGCCGACATCATCGACTGGTCCAACCGGGGCGTACGCATCGCGGACCGTGCAGAGCACGGCCTCCGCCCGCTCGCGGCCAGCACCGTCAAGCGCATCCGCGCCGGCCTCGACCAGCTCGGCGAACAGCGCATGGTCGTGACCGTCAACCACGGCGGGCACGACGGCCGAGCCTTCCCCGCCGACGAGGGGCCGCTCCCGTCCCGCACGGTGAAGATCGGCGAGGCCATCGTCACGCCGTGCGGCGGCACATGGAACACCGTCCCCTACCTCGCGGCCGCGCAGCCGTTCCGGACCCGGACCACGACGGAGAGCGAAGCCGTGTGCTTCCCGCCCGCCGAGGACGCGTTCGTCGTCGAGTACCGCAACCACTCGACCGCCTCACCGGTCACGGACCCGGTCGCCACCGTCACCGCGCAGGGCAACCATCACGCCCTGGTGATCCCGTACCGCAACGCCGCCACGAAGACGACCGACGACCCGCTTCACACCCTCGCGACGCGGGACTCCGCCGGGCTGGCCCGCCCTGCACCGACGGTCGAGGACTGCCAGTACCGGATGTTGCAGCCTCGCGAGCAGCTCCTCGCGCAGCGCTTCCCCAAGGGCTACATCGTCCATGGCAACCGCGGCGAGCAGACCATGCAGGCGGGCAACGCCGTCTCCTCGAACGTCGCGCAGTGGCTCGGCGAGCACGTGGTGCGAGCGCTCGCATGACCGCCCGGCAGCAGCCCCGCCGGCCGCCCCGGCTCCTCGACTGGCGGTCGCCCGCGCACTGGTCCTGGACCGACCTGCCGTGCCGGTACTGCGGCCTCGACACACCCCTCCGCGACTCGAAGCGCTCACCGGCTCACAAGGTCTGCGCGGAGAGAGCCCTCGATCAACAGGCCGCAGAAGCGGCCGCCGCCTATGGAAAGGACACCCTCTGATGCCCAAGCTGCCCGAGCACAGCAGCCCGGAGGTCAAGCTCGACGCTGGCGCCGCCTTCGTCGAGACCGCCCTCACCCGCGAGCAGCGCCGCGGCCTGTTCGAGGCCCCCGGCATGGTCGTCGTCGCCATCGTCGAACTGTCGTCGACCTCGTACACGGGCCACGCCGAGGGCGAGGAGAAGAAGCCGAGCGTGAAGCTGCGCGTCACCGGCTGCGAGGTCGCCCGCACCGACGAGGAAGCCGCCGCGCTCCTCGAAGCCAAGCGCGCCATGTGGAGGGGCCGCCGCATCGAGGGAACCCTCGACGAGATCGGCAACGGCCCGCGGCATGCGGAGCACGTCCTCGAAGAGCGGTTCGCCACCTACCCCACCGAGGCCGAGTACCAGCAGCAGGAGCAGGCCAAGGAGGACCGGGCGGCCGAGCGCCGCCGCGTCCAGCACGCCAACTGACCGACCGGGCCGGGGCGTCCGCACGCCCCGGCCCGCAGCTCCACCCCTCCGCACCGTACGAGATGAGCACACGTGAGCACTGACGATCAGGCGGGCCGCGCCAGCGGGGGCGTCCCGCACGCCTTCCGTAACGCGATCTTCTGGCGGTGGGCGCCCGACATGCCCCGCGGCCTGCCCGCTGCATTCGTCACCACGCTCTACGCCCTCGGTGCCGCCGCCAACACGGACGGGAAGTTGCGGTTCCGCGACGGGAAGCCGATCACCATCAAGGCCATCGCCGCCGGCTGCAAGACGGATGAGAAGGACGCCCGGCGGTACGTGGACGCCGCGATTCGCGCCGGCGTCGTCCACATGGAGGGCGAGCGCAAGCGCGGCAAGGAGGCGCTCTACTCCCTCGTGCTGCACCCGTTGCCGAACTGGACGGCGGCCGCCGCGCACATCGAGGCGACGAAGCGCAAGCGCCCGGAACGGACTCCTCCGCCGTGGCAGCCCGACCCGGAGAACGGGGGACCGCCCCCCGATCTGTGGGAGGGCGAGAACGGGGGACCGCCCCCCGATCTGGACGGCCTCGACGAAGAGGGAGAACGGGGGACCGCCCCCGGTACGGGTTCGGGGGACCGCCCCCCGTTCGGTTCGGGGGACCGCCCCCCGTACATCCCAGGTAGTCCCAAGGAAGTACCCCACGAGATGGCTGCGGTTGATCTTCAACCACAGGTAGAGGGCGGTCCGGTTGGCGAACCGATCACCTCGCCAGACCAAGACCACCCCACCGCCAGCCCCGTCGGCACCGCCGCCGAGTTCGTCCGCTGCACCCGATGCCGCTCGCCGATGCTCCCCCGCCCCGGCCGCGAGACCACCCATGCGCACTGCGCCGCCAGCACTGCCAGCACCGCCACGCCCGAGCCGAAGGGAAGCGCCGCATGACCCGCAACCCGTGCCGCATCACCGGATGCCACGGCACCGCCATCAACCGCCGCATCTGCCAGAAGCACCGCGTCCGCGCCCGCCTCTACGGCGACCCCCACGCCACGCCCTGGGCCACCGTCGAGCCCCTCGACGTCGAGGCCGTCGTCGCCCGCCAAGCGAAGCCAGACGGGCTCGGCGCCGCTAGCCGCCACGAAGTCGCCCGCCGCCTCACCGCCCTCCAGCTCAGCGCCGACGAGATCGCCCGGATCCTCAGCGTCTCGCCCCGCACCATCCACCGCTGGCGCGCACAGGACCGCACCACCACCACGGCCGCCGAGTAGACCCCGCCGAGACCAACGACCACACCGCCAACCGCAGCGGAGGAGCGCCGACCATGCTCGACCTCAACGTCCTCATCCCCCCGTATCTCCTCGGCCTGGCCGGGCCCACCCCGTGCGCCGGGCTCGACGAGATCTTTGTCGGCGACGAGGCCCAAGCCCGGCTGGCCAAGCCGCTATGCGCTCGCTGCCCCGTGATGGAGGCGTGCGGTCAGTGGGCCATCGAGCACAACGAGCGCGGCGGAATCTGGGGCGGGATGACGCCGAAGGAGCGCCGCGACAGCACGCGTACGCCGGCCGCCGCCGAGGACTGCGGGTCTGAGACGGCGTACCGGCGGCACTGCGCGCTCGGCGAGGAGTGCGAACCCTGCTGGAGCGCGCAGGCCGTCCGCATCCGGGAGGACCGCGAGCGCCGGTTGGCCCTGGAGCACGCCGGCCCCGGCGGCGGATCGAGGTCCGGGTACTACCTGGAGCGCGTCCTCGGCCTGCCGTACTGCCCGAACTGCCGTACCGCCATCAAGGATGCGTCGGCGCAGCACAAGACGAAGCGCCGCTCTCAGCGCCTCGCAGCCGTGCCGGACACCCCGGAGCCCGCCGAGGAGCCGATCGACGCTCACGCGCCCGCGCAGGCCGCCGCATGACCGCCGTATGGATCATCGTCGGCTGGACCGTGAGCGGCCCACTGCTCGCCGCCGCGCTGCTCGTCGCGTGCTGGCTCCGCGGCTGGCACCGCCCGTGACCCTGCTCGGGCTGCTCCAACTCCTCGCGCTCGTCGCCGTCATCGGCGCCGCGACCTCGACCCTCGTCACCCCGTACGACCGCCACCGTCACACCGGAAGGACCAAGACCCATGACACCCGCCGACCTCTCCCGCGTCTCCCGCGAGCTGGCCGAGGCGCTCGACGCCATCACACGCACGGCCGTCGAGCAGTTGACGCGCGTCGTCGCTGACTTCGCCGCCGCCGCAGTCGGCCCACTGACGGGCGACGACGCTCCGACGACGGGCGCCGACGAGCCGGTCGGCCCGCGCTGCGACCACACCGAGCCCGACACCCCGTGCGACTGGGACCGGTGCACGCAGCCCGAGCGCCTTGCCCGCGGTGACCGCGGCGGGCTGCCGCCGACGCCCGTCCTCGACAGCCTGCGCGCTGGCCAATGGATCACGGCCGACAACGGATCGTTGCCCCTCCTCGTCGCAGGCTGTGATGCCTCCATGCTCGGCGTCAACGGCAAGCCGATCGGTCCGTGCGTCCTGCGCCATGACCACGCCGGGCCCGTTCATCGTGCTGCGGACGGAACAACGTGGTGGCCGACGCCCGACGACGGGTCGACGACGGCCACCACCGAGCAGCCGACGGCCGACGACGTGGCCGTCGCCGCCGAGCTGCGGTCGATCGCCGACGCCGTCGTCGCCGACGCGGCGACGTACCCGGGCGCAGGAGCCAACTGGCACAACGGCATCGACCACGCCGTCCGAGCCATGCAAGCCCGAGCCGACTGGATGGACCACCGCACCGACGGGCTGACCCCGCCGGCCGCCGGGCTCCCTCCCGCCAAGCCGTGCACGAAGCACACCGGCGCCGACCGGCAGCGCTACGGCTGTACCGGACCCGACCCGCAGGAGAGCTGACCATGCACCTCGCCCTCAACCTCGCGCGGGACCTGTTCAACCTCGCCTGCCTCGCCGCTCTGTTCCACGTCGGCCGCCTCGTCGAGCGCGAGCGCTGGACCGAGACCCGCGAGCAGCCCGGCGCCACCGACCACCCGAAGGACTGATCATGAACGGCTACAGCCTCGCCGCCGTCATCGCCGTGTGCGTGACCGTGCTGCTCTGCTTCGCCCTCTGGGCCTCGACCAAGACCACCCGGAAGGGCTGACCATGGCCGACGAGACCAGCACCACCGGCCCCGGGCTCACGTACACCTCGGCGGCGTCCGCCGGCACGTGGACGACGACGCCCGTCGATCACCAGGCCGTCAGCAACCCGCGCGACCGGGCGATCTGCCGGGCCCTGCTCAAGCACGCGCTCACCCTGCTCGACGACGCCGAGGCCGAGACCAAGAAGCACCCCGTCGGATTCTGACTACCCGAACGGGTGAACGGCGGGAACTACTCGGGGGCCCCGCGCGTCGACAAGGGCAACCCCCCGTCAAGCCAAGGAGAAAGATGCCTTCGGATCTCGGTCGCGAAGTGAAGGAAGCCCTGCTCACAACGATCAAGGAGCATGGCGAGAAGTGGCAGAACGAACCGGCGTCCATTGGCGCTGCCGCCGCTCTCAGGGACCTCGCCGAGGCGTACGCCTGGCTTGAGCGGCCTGCCCGCGTCTCCAGCAACTAAGCACCGCTTGGCAGCGCTGACGCCCCGTCGCCCCCGCGGTGACGGGGCGTCGTCATGCCGTCGGCCAGTCGTCCGGGCCACCACCCCGCCACTCGAACACGTCGGGGTCCGCGAGGTCAGCGTCCTCGACCTCAAGGCCGGCCCGGCGTAGGAACTCGATGACGTCCCCGGCGTGCGTCGCGAGGCCGAAGTCCTGCCCGCGTATCGTCACGCGGCGCGCGCCGCCGCTCGGCGCGTGGATGATGACCGGCCGCTGTCCGTCCATGATCCAAGCGTGCGCCCGACGCCCCGACGACGCACCTCGACGGGCGTCTACTTGCCTCGGCTGATCTGCGAGGCCCGGTACCCGGTCGTGCCGATCTGAGCGCCGATCTCGTCGAAGGTCATGTCCTGCTCGTGCAGCGTGATCACGGCTTGCTGCCTCACCTCGCGCACCTCGCGGTGCAGCGTCGGCCACTCCCGCAGCAGCTCAGACGTAGCCGCGGCTCGCTCGGCAGCGTCCGGCATTGCCTCCAGAGCGCGGAGCGCAGCGCGCACCGCCTCTACCTCTCCCGCCATCTCGGCACCTCCGCCCGGAGAGTAAGGCTGCAAATGACCCCGCGAGAGGGGTACCCTGCTCAGGAGAGGGGTACCCCTCTAGAGCGTCACGACGGGCCGACGACGGCCCCGACGCCCCACAACTGAACGGCCCCCGTCGGTGCGCTAACACCGGATCGGGGGCCTCACCGTAGGAGATGAGACCTCCATGGCTGATCAGCAGCCTACCCACGCCCCGCCGTTCTGGCTCGCCATCGGCGCAGCGGCCATCATCACCGGCATCACCGGCATCGCGTTCTGGCTCTCGTACTACCACCTGCACGACGTCGCCACCCGGTACGGCCTCGGCATCGACCCGTCCCGCGCGTGGGCCTGGCCCGCCGTCCTCGACCTGTTCTACCTCGCAGGCGAGCTGCTCATCCTCCGCGCCTCATACCTGCGCAGCGTCGACCCGTGGGCCATCGCCCTCGCCTCGCTCGGCGCCGGCGGCAGCATCGCCCTCAACGTCGCAGGCGTCGGCCCCGGGCAAGCCGTCCTGGTCTACGTCGTGGCCGCGGTCCCGCCCGTTGCCGCGCTGCTCGCGTTCGGTGCGCTCATGCAGCAGGTACACCGGTACCTCGCCGTCCGCGTCGAGGCTGCGCCGACGGTCGTCGTCGAGCGCGTCGTCGCCCCGCCGGTCCCCGTCGCGCCGCCCGTCCGGCCGGCCGTCGAGCAGGCCCCGCCCGTCGAGGAGCAGCCGACGCCCGTCGTCGAGCAGCCGGTCGAGCCCGAGCCGCTCTACGCCGACGCCCGGTCTCACGCTGTACGGCCGCTGTACGACGCCGGGTACCGCCCCGGCACGGTCACCATGCGGAACGCCATCGTCGCCGCCGGGTTCCCGAAGCCGTCCGACTCCGTGATCCGCGGCACGATCCGCGCCGAGGTCGAGCGCGAGGAGCCCCGTCTCCGCGACCTGCCGCCCGAGGCCACGCCGCTCCACCGCGCCGGATAGGCCCCGGCCATGGAGACCGCGCTCTCAGTGCTGTTCCCCGTCGCGATGCTCATCGCCGTCCTGTGGCTGCTCCGAGTCGACCGGCGTGCCCTGCCGCCCGTCCTCGCGACCGCCGCCCTCGCCGTCACCGCGGGCGCCCTCGTCGCCCTGCGCTTCATCCTCTGAGGAACCCCATGAACATCGTCTCTCTCGGCGGCGTGACCGTCGGCGTCGGCATCGTCCTACTCGTCGCCCTCCACTGGTGGCACCGCGGCAAGCGCAAGCCGGCCGCCCTCGCCCCGTTCGTCCTGTCCACCGCATACGGCATGCTGCTCATCCTGTCCGCCGGGGGCCTGCTCGGCGCCCTCGCTGGCTACACCCTGTGGAGCGGCAACGGCCTCGGGAACATGGCCCTCGTCTACGGCGTGGGCGGCGGCACACCGGACGTCACCCGAGCCCATCAGATGGCGCTGACCGACGGCGGGCACGCGGTCGTCATCCTCGTCTCGCTCGCCCTGTTCGGCCTGTGGAAGTGGGCGGGCAAGATCCGCAACGGGCAGATCGCCGCTGGCATCATCGCGGGTATCTGCCTCGGCCTGTCCGGCACCGTCGCAGGAGCAGCCGCCGTCCCGCTCGCCAGCGGCGTCAACGCCCTCGGCCTCGGCCTCACGAGGCTCATGTGAACGGCGCTCAGATCGTCCCCGACATCTGCACCGGCTCGGCCCTCATGTGCCGACGCTTCGGCGCGTGGCTGCTCCCCGGCACGCTCAAGGGCGCAGCAGCGCGGCTCAGCGCTGCTGCCTTGGGTACCGCGTTCTTCGTGCCCCTGCTGTTCAGCGCCCGCCCGCTCGCGGCCGTGGCGTTCGCCCTGTGGTGCGGCGGGGCGTGGCTGACGCAGCGAGCCGGGCACCGCCGGGCCGCCGCCGAGGACGCGTTCGTTCGGCTCCTCCATGAGGCCATCGGGGACGCGAACGGCACGCTCCTCGCCGACGTGCTCGTCACGATCCAGCGCGCCGGGCACCTCCGCGAGTGGGCTGTCAACGACGTCCGCAAGCTGTGCGAGCGGCTCGGTATCCGGGTGACGGACGCGATCAAGGTGAGTGGCCGGACGTCGGTCGGTGTGCATCGCGACGACCTCAACGCCGCGTGGCCCGCCGTGCGGGTGGCCCCCTCCCCGGCCCCTCTCGCCAGCCCCTCCCCTCCCGGTAGTTCCGCAGGTCAGAGCGGAACTACCTTCGAGGCGTCCCACCCCACAGAAGGGGTTACGTGCATCACGCAGGTACCGGCCCGGTCGGATGACGCCGGCGTCGAGGACGCCATCAGCGACGCCCTCGACCTGTTCCGCGAGCCCACCCCGCAAGCCCGGAGACGAGCATGACGCGCCGCCTCGTGACCGCCCTCGGCGTCCTGCGCGGCACCGACTTCCGGACGTACTACTGCGCGAGCTGCGGCGGGTACTACCCGATCAAGCACTTCGGCCACTGACCGACCGCACCGACCGAGGCCCCTGCCGAGCGACCAGCGGCAGGGGCTCCGTCGTGCTCGCGACTTGCAGCAGCCAAGATCCCCCCTGGCCAGTTCTCCGTACCCTCCGAACCAGGGAGGAGACGGGCTATGGCGACGAAGACGAACGCGGACATCGCGCTCCAGCGGGAGGACGAAGTCCTCATCCTGCGTACCCGCGACCGCCTCCAGTTCCGGGAGATCGCCGAGCGCCTCGGCTGCGACGTGAAGAACGCGCACGAGGCATGGGTCCGCGGTCGCGCCAAGCAAGCCGCAGCAGCAGCCGCGCAGTACGGGGCGTACGTCGGGGAGCAGCTCGCCATCATTCAGGAGATCATCACCGGCCTCATGCCGAAGGTCCGCAAGGGCGACGTGCGCGCAGTCGAGGGCATGTGCCGGGCCCTGGACCACGAGGCGAAGCTCCTCGGGCTGTACGCCCCAGTCAAGGCCAGCGTCACCGTGACGGACGAGATGACCGAGCGGGTCAAGGCGCTCGCCGAGGAACTCGCCGGGCTGGCCGACTGATGACCGTCCTCGACGACCTCGACGAGCGGCTCGCTGGGCTGTCCCCCGCTGAACTGGATCTGCTGGAGCAGGCGCTCGCGGCCAAGGTCCGGGAGAAGCGGTGGGGGAAGTGGAAGCCGTACCCGTGGCAGGTCCCGCCCGACGACATCGAGACCCTCGGATGGTGGCTCCAGCTCGGCGGCCGAGGCACGGGCAAGACGGACGGCTGCGCCCGGTACATGGTCGCGCACGTCAACGGCCCACCCTGCGACCCGAGACTCCGCGGCGGGCACCGCATGGCCATCATCGCTCCGACGCAGGGCGACGCCGTCGAGGCGTGCGTCAACGGACCGAGCGGGCTCAAGGCCCACGACCCGCGCGTCGTGCTGCGCACCACCGCAGGCGGCACGTTCGCCAAGTGGCCGACCGGGGCCGAGGCCAAGCTCTTCGGAGCCCACACCCCGGACGACGTTGAGCGCCTGCGAGCCGGCGGTAACCGGTGCCTCGTGTGGATGGAAGAGGTCGCCGCGATGCGCCGGCTCGGCGCCGCGATCACCCATTCCGAGATGGGCCTCCGCATCGGCCCGAGGCCGCACTACATCGGCAGCACCACGCCGAAGCCGCGGACGGAGTTGATCGAGCTGACGAAGCGGTCCGACGTCGTCGTCACGCACGGCCGGACCCGCGACGCTCACCACCTGCCCGAGGAGCAGCGCCGCAAGCTGCTACAGCGGCACCTCGGCACCCGCACCGAGAAGCAGGAACTCGACGGCGAACTGATCAAGGAGATCGAGGGCGCTCTGTGGTCCGCGAAGCTCCTCGACCGCACCCGCGTCGGCGCCGCCCCGCCCCTGGTCCGCATCGTCATCGCCGTCGACCCGGCCGCCTCGGACGGCGAGGACTCCGACGAGATGGGCATCATCGTCGCCGGGATCAGCCGCGCCTACATCCCCGACAAGAACGGGTTCGCCCGCCGGCACGGCTACATCCTCGACGACCTCTCGGGCCGCATGTCCCCCACCGAGTGCATGCGCAAGGCCGCCGAGGCGTACCACGCATGGAAGGCATCCGCGGTCGTCGCCGAGGTCAACAACGGCGGCAAGTGGATCCGCACGACCATGCACCAGGTCGACCCGACCGTGACCTTCCGCGAGGTGCACGCCAGCGTCAACAAGCAGACCCGCGCCGAGCCCGTCAGCGCCGTGTTCGAGCAGCTCGCCGCGCACATCGTCGTCAGCCTGCCCGAGCTGGAGAACCAGCTCAGCACGTGGGTACCGGGCGAGGACAGCCCCGACCGGCTCGACGCCATGGTGTGGGCCCTCACCGATCTCATGCTCGCGCCCGCGGGCAACTTCGCCGCGGTCGCCTGAGGAGGCAGCACAGTGGGACGTATCAAAGACGCGCTCGACGTGGCATTCGGTCGCCGGGCCATGGGCGGGCTCGGCACCATCCGCGACCGCCGGCCGCTCACCGTGGCCATGGGCGGGCAGATGTCCGTCACCCTCGACCTCGACGCCGAGGCCCGCGGCTACGCACACAGCGCGGTCGCCTACCGGTGCGTAGCGGCCATCGCCGACAACGGCAGCAGCGTGCCCCTGGTCGTACGCGGGCCGTCCGGCGACGCCATCGAAGGCCACCCCATCGCGCACCTGTTCAACAAGCGGCCGAACCCCCAGATGTCCGCCCGCGTGCTCAAGTCGATCGTGCTGCAACAGGGCGAGCTTGCCGGGCAGGCGTTCGTCTGGCTCGACCGAGGGGAGACGGGCGTCGGCCCCGTCGCCGAGGCGCATCCCGTCTTCGACGACGTCACGGTCGTCGTCGACAAGCCCGTCGCGGAACGGCCGACGACGGCCAACCTCTCGGGCTTCATCATCAACCGGGCCGACGGGCAACGCGTGTTCGTCCTGCCCGAGGAGATGCTGTGGCTCCGCTATCCGCACCCCTTCGACCCGCTCGGGTGCCTTGCCCCTTGGAAGGCCGCGAGGCATGCAGTCGACATGGACGCGTACGCGCGGGAGTGGCAGCGCTCCAGCTACAAGAACGGGGCAACGCCAACGGGCGTGATCTACCTCGGCGAGATGGAGGCGACCGACTTCGCATCGGCGAAGGCGTCGTGGCGCAGCAGCATGCAGGGGCCCGCCAACGCCGGGAAGAACCTGCTCGTAGCCAGCCCTCCCGGGAGCGGGAGCCGGGCCGCCTCGTACGTCCGCGTGGGCCTGACAGCCGAGGAGATGGACTACCTCGAATCCCGCATGGCCAACTCCGCTGAGGTCATGCTCGCCTTCGGCGTGCCGCACGACTACCTGTCGGGCGGGACCACCTTCGAGAACCGCAGCGCCGCCAAGGCCACGCTGTGGAGCGACACCATCAAGCCGAAGCTTGAGATCATCGGCAGCGAGATCGACCGCGTGCTCCTGCCCTCGGACGCCGAGGAAGCCGAGTTCGACCTGTCGAGCGTCGAGGCGCTCCAGGACTCGCAAGACGCCGTAGCCAACCGCACCAGGGCGAGCGTCTACTCCGACACCCTCACCATCGACGAGGCCCGCGGCACCCTCGGGTACGAGCCGCTCCCCGGCGGGCTCGGGAAGCACACCCTCACCCCGTACCGCAGCCAGTTCGCCCCCGTCCAGGGAGCGCCGGCCGCCGACGCCGCCCGGTCGTGGGATGCCGACTTCTCCCGCCTGCTCGGCGTGCCAGCCGACGACGACGTCGAGCGGGCCGTCGAGCGCGTCCTGTCGCGGGTCGCCGGGATCCCGACGCCCGCCGACATCCTGCCGACGCCCCGTCGTCTGGAGCTGACGCGGGCCGACGACGCCCCGTCGTCGCCCTCCCTCGCCGACATCAACGCCGCGTATGACGCGCTGGAGGCGACCGGCCGGGCCGCCGTCCGCGCGCTGGCCAAGGAGCAGCGCGAGCGCGTCCTCCGCGACTTCGACCGGCTGATGAAGAAGCCCGAGCGCGGCGCGGCGTGGCTCGTCGAGCTGCGCACCGAGGCGTGCGCCCTCGCCGTCGAGGACACGATCCGCCTCACCCCGCCCGACCTCGACGCGGTCACCGCGGACCGGGCGACCGCCCTCGACCTCGCCGCCGGCCCGGACGGGTGGGAGGAGCGCATCAAGGCCCGCGACGTCTTCGACCCCCGGTACTGGAAGCGCCGCACCGCGGAGAAGCTCAGGCCCTTCCTGGAGTCCGCGTGGCGCCGTGGCGGTACGAGCATCACCGAAGACTTCGACCTCGACGAGCCGACCGTCGCCGACGAACTCGACGCCCGCCTCACCGCGCTCGCCGGGCAGGTCACCGCCACAACCGAGGCCGTCCTCCGGTCACAGCTCCTCGCGCACGGTGTGGCCGAGGGCGAGTCCATCCCCGCCCTACGTGCCCGCTTGCAGGCGGTGTTCACGGACCTCTCCGACTACCGGGCGACGATGATCGCGCGGACGGAGACGGTCGGTGCGTACAACGCCGCGGCGCAGTCGGCCGCCATCGACGCAGGCGCGACCCGCAAGACGTGGCTGTCGACCGACGACAAGCGGACCCGAGCCACGCACCGCGCGGCCGGCGGGAAGTCGGTGCCGCTGAACAAGCGCTTCGAGCTGACGCAGTCCCGTTGGCCCGGCGACCCGGTCGCACCCGCGAACCAGTCGATCAACTGCCGCTGCACCCTTACGTTCCAATACGAGGAGGATTGACCCGTGTTTTCTTACGAAAACTTGCCGATCGGTGGTGGCTGCTGATGGTCATGGTCCTTCGCGGCGAGGTGCCCGTCATCCTCCAACCCGCCGCCCATGCGCAGTACAAGGGCGCGTACTGCCCTGCTGGCGTGCCGTTCGCGGAGGTGCGGCGCGGCCCGCTCGACGGCCACACCGAATACGCCGTGCGGCCGGATGCCGACGGCGGGGTGCCCCCTGTCATGAGCTTCGACGGCGGGCGCTTCGCCTACGAGTACGACGGCCATGACGCCCGCGGGCGTGCCGTGTACCGGTACGCGCCCCGCCTCTCCCCGGCGCACCAGGGGATCATGGATGGCGTCGCCGAGGTGTACGCCGAGCACGCCCTCAAGCAGCTCAAGGCGCAGGAGGGCGGCCGATGATGGGCGCCGGATACGTGCAGGTCAGATGCCCTTCGTGCAACGTCGATCAACCCGCGAAGCTCGCGATCCTCCCTGAGCCATGCGACGACTTCACCCGCCCCACCCTGGCCGCGACGCTGCGCGTCGACATGCGGTCAGTCAACGCGCACGTCGAGGCGTGCAGGAAGGCCAGGACCCCATGAGCGAGGTCGAGTTCCGCACCCTGGAAGACGTCGAGTGGCGCGTCGACTCCGGCGAGGAAGGGACGTTCGAAGGGTGGGCATGCCGGTACAACAAGGTCGACAGCTACGGCACGACGTTCCACCCGGGCGTTTTCAAGAAGGGGGTCGACAAGGGCAACTACGCGATGTTGTTCATGCACTCGCCCTTCCAGCCCGTGGGGACTTTCAGCGCCGAGGAGCGCGCTGATCACCTGTGGATCAGCGGCCGGTACGACGACACCGCGGCGGGCACCGACGCCCGGATCATGGCCAAGAGCGGCAGCGCCCGTGAGCTGTCCGTCGGCTTCATCCGGACCGACCTGCCCGACTGGTCAAAGCTCGCCGAGATGGACGAGCAGACGTACCGGGACACCCTCGACAACATCAAGTCCGCGCGGCTCGTCGAGGTCAGCCAGATCACGGCACGCATGGCGGCCGTCCCCGGAAGCAAGCTCAAGACGGTCCGGTCCGCGCTCGGCGCCCTGTACGACGAGGTCGAGGCCCCGTCCATCGACGAGCAGGTGACCGCCGAGCGGAAGCGCCTCGCCACAGTCAAGGCGCAGCGTGACGCCCGCCTGCGCGCGGCAGCCCGCATGCGACTTGCAGCAGCCAAGTAGCCGACCTGCGCGATTGATCTACCCTCGCACTCATCCGGGCAGCTCACACCGGACGTAAAAGCCGTGAGCATGCCGGGCGCGATCCACCGGCCGTGAAAGACGGACCGCAGACCCCCAGACATCTGGGCGGCTGCGAGCCGTCCACGGACCGAGAGGACCCGGCCACATGAGCGCACGCCGAGCACTCGGATACCGCAAGGGCCGCGCCGCCGTCGGCGAGGACCCGCGCAAGCGGTACCCGATCTTCCCCATCAAGGGCGGGGCACCGACCCTCGCCGAGCAGCGTGACGAGGTCATGCGGCTGCTCGCTGACGAGAGCTACGACGGCGACGTCGCCGAGCTGCTCCAGCGGGCCGACACCATCACGGGCGAGATCGAGCAGGCGGAGAACCGGCAGTCACGCCTTCGCGCGCTGCGCGCTGCCTCGGTCCCTGCTGGCGACCCGCAGCCGCAGCCGGGCAACCGTCAGCAGCCGGGCATGCAGCCCGACGCGCAGGGCAACGAGCACCCGCTCACTGTCGCCGAGGCGTTCGTCCGCTCCGCCGCGCTGGAGACCTTCCGGGCTGGCGGCGCGCGCGGCAAGTTCGCCTTCGACCACCGCGCGGCCCCGGCCGGCACGGTCACCACGGGCACGCAGCCGCGGCCGAACACCAGGGTTCCGGGGATCATCCCGCAGAACCCCGACTTCCCGCTCCTCGTCGCGAACCTGCTCGACCGCCAGACGTCGGACGGCACCACCCTCGAATACATGCGGGACACGTCCGGCCCGCAGTCGACGTGGAACGCCGCGGCTGTCGTCGCGGAGGGTGGCGACAAGCCGAAGACTGGCCCGTTCACCTTCGACCTGATCACCACCACCCTCAAGACCGTCGCGCACTGGGTGCCGATCACCCGCCAGGCCGCGGACGACGACTCGCAGCTCATGGGGTACATCAACGGCAGGCTCGTCTACGGGCTGGAGTACAAGCTCGACCGGGAGATCCTCACCGGCAACGGGTCGACGCAGATGCAGGGCATCCTCACGACCTCGGGCATCGGCACGTACCAGCCTGCGAGCGGCAACACGGACGCGAAGCTGATCACCGTCCGCAAGGCCAAGACCCAAGGCGAGCTGGCGATGTACGCGCCGGACGCGATCGTCATGAACCCGCTCGACTGGCAGGACATCGAGCTCGACACGGACGCCAACGGGCAGTTCCGTGTGATCACGACCGTCACCGACTCCGGCGCACCGATGCGCATTTGGGGCCTGACCGTCGTGACGTCCGTCGCGATGACCGCCGGCACCGCGCTCCTCGGCGGCTTCCGCATGGGGGCAACCCTGTGGGAGCGGCAGGGCATCACGATCCTGATGACCGACTCGCACGCGGACTACTTCACCGCGAACACGCTGGTCATCCTCGCCGAGCGGCGCGCGAACGTCGCCGTCCACACCCCGGCCGCGTTCGTCAAGATCACCTTCGCGGCGCTGCCGTAATGGCCGGCGTGACGAAGCAGGTGACCGTCGTCAAGGGCGGCACCCGCGTAGCGAACCAGGAGACCGAGGTTCTGCGCGTCGTCGACTCGGCGCCGGCCCTCATGGACGGCAGCACGAAGCCCGTCATCAACAACCAGAGCGGCAACTTCGCCGACCTCGCGGCCGTCACGACCGCGTACAACGCCCTGCTCGCAGCGCTGCGCACCCGCGGCGTCATCGGAGGTAGCTGACATGGCAGCCCGCAAGGAAACCGCCGACCCGGCCGCCACGGTCCGACCGCAGCAGTACGCGGCCGGTACCGGGTGGGACGTCGGGCAGACCGCACCGTCCGACGCGTTCCGGGCGCTGGACTCGGCCGGCTCCGGCGAGCCGACCGGCCCCGTCGTCCACACGCACCCGGGCGGCTACGCCCGGCAGATCGTCGCGAAGGGCGGCCTCGTCACCGAGGGCGTTCACCGCGAACTGGCCGCGGCCCCGGCCGCCGACGAGAGCGACGAGGACTGAGCGATGTACTGCACCGTGCAGCAGGCCCGCGAAGCCGGGACCACCGGGACTGACTCGGAGGTCGCCGCGTGGATCGCTGCTGCTACGGAACGGATCACCGCCTACACCCTGCAACTGTTCGAGCCAACTGTCCTGGCGGTGGTGGCGGACGTGGCGCCGGATGGACTGGTCATCCTTCCGCGCCGCGTCCGCACGGTCACCGCTGTGACGCCCGTCGGTGTCGACGACGCCCCGTCGCTCCCGTCGTCGGCGTACCGCGTCTCGTCGTCGTCGGTCCTCGGCGCGATCGACTCGGTACGTCTGGCGTGGGGCGGCTATGACGATCTCGTCGTCGGCGCCGAGAGCTGGAACGGCGGGTGGCGCGGCCTGTTCGAGCAGTACTGGACGGCACAGGTCCAGGTCACCGGCAGCTTCGGCTACGACACGGTGCCCGCGCTCGTCGAGCAGGCGTGCGCGCTGCTCGCCGCTCACGTCCAGGCCGACGCCCGTCCGTCGGACGCCGACGCCGCGCAGGACGACAGCCTCGACGTAGACGACGAGGGCAACAACGTCCGCATCACCGACGACGCCCCGACGACGGCCGTCACCCCCCGGTCGTCGACCGGCTCGACGCAGGCCGACGCCCTGCTCGCTACCTACCTCAACGCTGGCCCGATGCTGATCGGCGGCGTCTGATGGGCGGCCGCCTGTTCAACGCCAGCGCGACGACCCGCATCGACACGCGGGCGTACGAGCGCGGGCTCCGCCGGATCCTCGGCGGCATGTCCGACGACGTGAAGACGGCCGTCGTCCGGACGGGCTCCGACATCCAGAACAAGGCGCGTGAGCTGTGCCCGGTCGACACCGGCCGCCTGCGCTCCTCGATCGTGGCCAGGACCGAGACGCACGGCCGGAGCGTCGGCGTGGTCATCGGTACGAACGTGTCCTACGCGGCCGATGTGGAGTACGGCACGAAGCCGCACGTCATCCTCCCGAAGAACGGCAAAGCGTTGTTCTGGCCCGGCGCGAGGCACCCGGTCGCGAAGGTCAACCACCCGGGGACCAGGGCGCAGCCGTTCATGCGGCCGGCAGTCGCCATGGCGGAGCAGCTCCTCCGCCAGAACATCGCGCGCATCCGCGTCGGACGGGGGCGCTGATGGCCGCGACCACGAGCGGCGCCATCAAGGCGTACCTCGAAGCCCTCGCCCTCGGCGTGCCCGTCTTCCGCGACGGGCCCCGCCCCGGCCAGGACTACCCGTACATCGTCGTCACCGAGGCCGTGTCGATCGGCCCGGACGGTACGGCTGCCGGGGACTTCGGCGACCCGGCCGCCGAGGTGAACATCATCGAGGTCGCGACCGTCGACCTCGTGCAGCGGGGCCGCGCCAAGACCGGCGCGAGCACCACGAAGAACGTCGAGCGGTACGGCCTCGCCGAGGCCATCGCCCGCCGCCTGCACGGCTGCTCGCTGCCCGCCCACCCCGCGAAGGTGCACGGCGTCAAGGCCACCGACATCGACCGCATCCCCCTCGCCGACAACATCGTCCGCCACTCGATCACCGTGACCCTGCACCGCGAGCTACTGCTCTCGGAGGTGATCCCCGCATGACGGTCTTCACGCCCCTCGACCGCGAGCAGGTCATCGCCTACCTCGGCGACGCGTGGCCCGTCCCCGACGGCTCGACACTGCTGCGCCTGCCCGCCGACGGCATGACCGACGGCGCCGTGTCGGTGTACCCCGCCCCGGCCAACCCGGTACCGCGTGGTGGGCCGTCGACTCCGTCATCCCCCCGCAGGCCGCCGGCACCCCAGACGAGGCGCTCGCCGCGCTCATCCCCGGCTCGGTCCTCACCGTCATCGCGGACCCCGGTCCGCCGCCCGAGCCACCCCCGACGTAGCTCTCCTCCGCCCGATGAGCCGGACCCCGGCACCACAGGAAGGACACCACTCATGGCCGCCATGTCACATGTCACCAAGGTCTTCGCAGTTCAGGACTGCAAGATCTCCCCGCTCACCGCCGACCCGACCGGGGGCACCGCCACGTACGGCACCGCCATCGACGTGCCCGGCATCAAGACTCTGGAGATCAGCGGCGACATGGAGACCAAGGAGCTGCGCGGGGATAACACCCTGCTCGACTCCATCAGCAAGCTGACCAACGTCAAGGTCAAGGTCACGAACGCGAAGCTGTCGCTCGACGTCCTCGCCGCCCTGTTCGGGGGGGCGGTGGTCGACGTCACCAGCGGCACCATCTCCGCCGAGTGGGACCTCACGAGCACCAGCACCCCGGCCCCGTTCAAGATCGAGGGCGCGAGCCCCTCGAATGGCGCCGACTCCATCGGCGGTGACGTCCACTTCACCCTGCACAAGTGCTCGGCGTCCGGGTTCCCTGACCTCGGCTTCGCCGAAGAGGACTACCGCGTCACCGGGTTCGAGGCCGCCGCCGTGCCGCTCCTCGCCAACGGCAAGTGGCTGACGGCGCACCTCAACGCGGTCGCCGCAGTCATCGTCTAGCGCCGTCCCCGAGCCGTGCCACGCGCCGGCCGGGGACGCGCACCACCTCCCGCACATCCGCAGGCCGAACCCCGGCACTGACAGGAGTCACACCATGACCGCTACTGGCCTTGACCTGCTCGGACTCGGCAAGCCGATCATCCTCACCGACGGCACCGAGGTACAGCTCCGCTACTCGTTCCGGGCGCTGGCGCTCCTCGAAGCCCGCTTCGGATCCGTCGCCGCAGTTCAGGCGTCGATCGACTCGACCGGCGAAGGCGCCGCCTTCGGGCCGCTGCTCCAGATGATCGGCGCCGGGTGCGTCGGCCCCGGCGGCTTCGAGCCCCACCTTCGCGAGCACGTCGCCGCCGACGGCACCCGCACCGTCAGCCACATCGTGTACCGGCGCCGCACCGACCTCGCCGACCTCGCAGACCTGCTGCACCCCGGCCGCCTCGGCGAGTACGCCAGCGCCTTCGGTGCCGCTCTGAGCGCCGCCCTTGAGAGCCCGGGAAACGGCGCAGCGGGGCCGATCACGATCGAGGAAGTGAGGATCCCGGATTCCCCTGGGACGACCTCTACTACCTCGCCGTCGGTGCCCTCCACATTTCTCCCCTCACCTTCTGGGACATGACGCTGCCGCAGCTCATGACGCTCATCGACCGGCACCGCATCGCGACCGGGAGCAGCAGCAGCGAGGAACCGTCCGCGTCGGCCCCGGCCGCCGCAGGCGCCGAGGGATGGCTGTCCCTCGCCGCATTGCCCCACGACTGATCTGGAGGAGGTGACCCCGCATGGCCGATGACATCAACCTGCCGAACCTGCTCACGCATCTACAGGTGAACCTCGGGGACACCTCCGGTGTCGTGGCCGACGCCACCCGGCAGGGCTCCAGCGTCGGCGCCGCGCTCGGCGAGTCCCTGCAACGCCGGGTACAGGCGGCCGTCAACGACATCCCGCCCGTCGTCATCACCGACGACAGCAGCCAGTTCGACCGGGACCTCGACCGGGTCCGCCGTGACCTCCAGCGCCTCGGCGACCAGCGCATCGGCGTCGACATCAGCATCGAGGACGCGCTCCGCCAGATGGACCGGCTCCAGCCCCATCTGGACCGGCTCGCGCACACGCACCCCGACATCGACATCCGCGCCTCGGTCGGCGAGGCGCTCGCGAACCTCGCGGACCTGCGGGCCGCAGCGACCCGGGTTGACGACGAGCCCGTCGTGATCCGGCCCGAGGTGCGTGCCGCCCCGGCCATCGCGGAACTCTCGCTGCTGCGGCGGGCGCTGAACAACGCGGGGAGCGGAGCCCGCGGCCTGGCCGGCAGCATGGCGCCGGCACTCGCAACGTTCGGGCTGGCCGCCGCGAAGCTCGGCGCCGTCATCAACGTGGTCGGCGGTGTGGTCGCCGCCCTACAGAACATCGTGCCCGCAGCCTCGATCGGCGCGACCGCCCTCCTCGCAGTCGCGCAGGCGGGCGCCGTCATCAAGTTGGGCACGAGCGGTATCGGCGACGCGATCACGGCCGCGTTCGCTCCGGCAACCGGCGCGGCGGGCGGAGCAGCCGCAGCGTCGAACGGCTTCGCCGATGCACAGCGCGGCGTGGCGAAGGCGGTCGAGGCCGCAGCGCTCGCGAACACCAGGGCCGCGCGCGCGGTCAAGGACGCCGAGCGGGACGTCACGGACGCGCAGAAGGCGGCGCTCGACGCGCAGAAGGCGTTGACGCAGGCGCGCGAGGACGCGACCCGCGAACTCCAGGACATGAACGACTCGCTCGCGGAAGCCCGGATCAGCGAGCGGCAAGCCGTCCGCGACGTAGAGAAGGCGGAGGAGGCCCTCCTCAAGGTCCGCAGCACGGGCGCGGCCGACGACTCCGACGCGATGCGGGACGCGATCCTCGACCGCGACAAGGCCGTCCTGCGCCTCAAGGAGCAGCGCACCGAAACGGCCCGGCTGGCCGCCGACACCACGGCCGCGAACAAGGCCGGGGTCGAGGGCAGCAAGACCTACACCGACGCGCAGAAGGGCGTCAGCGACGCGCAACGGGAGGTCTCCGACCGGTCCCGTGATCTGGCCGACGCGCAGGCCGACGTCACCCGCACCGCGAAGGAGGGCGCCGAGCAGATCCGGCAGGCGAAGGAGGCGCTCGACGGCGCGGGCGCGGCGGCCGGCGGGGCGGCCGGCGGGGCCGACGCGTTCGCCGAGGCCATGGCCAAGCTCTCGCCCTCGGCGCGCGCGTTCGTCCGGGAGATCATCGCCCTCAAGCCCGCGTTCGACGACCTCAAGCTCGACGTCCAGGAGAAGCTGTTCAAGGGCCTCGACGAGGAACTGAAGACCACCGCGGCGGCTGTCCTGCCTGCGGTCCGCAAGGGGTTCCTCGACACGGCTGGCTCGCTGAACGAGATGGCGAAGGGCGTCGGGTCCGCGGCCCGCGACCTGGCGAAGAGCGGGACGCTCGGGCAGGCACTGGACTCCGCGGCGGCCGGACTGCACAACCTCGTGCGGATCCCCGGCCAGATCGTCACCGCGATCGGTCAGCTCGGCGCGGCCGGCGGCAGCCAGTTCGACCGGCTGACGGGGAAGGCGGGCGAGGCCGCCGACCGGATCAGCGCCAAGCTCTCGGCAGCGTTCGCCGACGGCCGTCTGAACAAGGCGATCGACGTCGCGATCGACGTCATCGGGCAGATCGTCGGCGTCGTCGGCAACGTCGGCGTGATCCTCGGCAACATCTTCGCGCCGGCCGTCTCGTCGGGCGGCAACCTGATCGGGGTCCTCCAAGACATCACGGGCTCGATCGCCGACGTCACCGGCACGAAGCCCGTGCAGGACGCGTTCAAGGCCCTGTTCGACCTGATGGGCAAGATCGGAAAAACCGTAGGGCCGCTGCTCTCCAAGGCCCTAACGGCACTGGCACCCATTTTCACTAAGCTCGGACCTCCAGCCGAACACCTGGTCGAGGTCTTGGGTGACGCCCTCGGCCCCATCATCGATGCCCTGGCGCCCGTCCTCGAAGATGCCGCGGGCTCGGTCGGGTTGCTGGTCGAGGCCGCGATCCCACTGATCCCCGTGATCGGCGATCTCGCGGTCAAGCTGCTGCCCGCCCTACTCCCGCTGATCGACGGCTGCTCGACCGTTTTCGAGGCTTTGGCACCCGTTGTCCAAGATGTCGCAGATGTACTAGGGACAACCCTCGGTCCTATCCTCGACGACCTGCCGACGCTGATCGGCCCGCTCGCCGAACTGCTGGCCCGAAACCTCGTGTTCGCCCTCCAGACCTGCGGCGATCTCCTCGTTGCCGTCGCCCCATCCCTGGCTGACCTGGGCGTTTCCCTCGGCGAACTCCTCGTCGCCGTCGCGCCGTTGATCATCGCCTTCATCGACTTCTCGGACAAGGGGCTCGCCAAGGCGACGCCGCTCCTCGTCCCGCTCATTGACCTGGTCGCGAAGCTCGCGGCGTATCTGGCCGACGTCCTCGGCGACGCCGTGACGAACGTGATCACCCCCGCCCTCCAGTTCCTCGCCGACCTGCTGCACGGCCGCTTCTCCGACGCGTGGGGCGCCTTCAAGACCGCAGCCTCGAACGCCGTGCGGCTCGTCCTCGAAAACTTCGGGGGCCTGCCCGGCAAGGCGGTCGCGGCACTCGCCGGGCTGGCCGGTCGCCTGGCCGGGGTCGCCGTCGACGCCGGCAACAAGTTCCTCGCGCCCGTGCAAAAGAAGATCGATGACGCCGTGACGTACATCGGCGACCTGCCGAACCGGGCGGGCCGTGCGCTCGGCGACCTCGGCGACCTGCTCTACCGGCAGGGCGGCGCACTGATCGAGGGCTTCCTCCGCGGGATCCGCGACAACATCCCGGGCGTCAAGAGCCTTCTCAGCTCGGTCACCGACTCCCTGCCCGACTGGAAGGGCCCGGCCGAGCGAGACGCACGGATCCTCACCCCGGCCGGCCGCCTGCTCATCGACGGCTTCATGCGCGGTATCGATCTGCAAGTCCCGTCGCTACAGGCGCAGCTACAGGGGCTGACGGCGCAGCTCGCGGGCATGGCTGGACTCGGCCCGTCCCTCGCGGGCGTGCCGACGGCGGGCGCCCTCGCCGCGTCGTACGCGGGCAGCGCGGCCCCGGCCGCTGGCCCCACCACCATCCACCTGCACGGCACCGAGGCGACACCCGAGGGCGTGTCGGCCGCGCTGTCCTGGCGCTCCAAAGTCGGGAGGCGATGACCCGTGATTCAGCAGCGACTCGGGCGCGTGCAGTGGGGCGACCTACAGTTCGGCCCCGGCAACGCGTACTCGGTGGCCTCGATCGAGGGCATCGACGACTTGCCCGGCATCCGGAGCCAGGATCTCGACAAGTCGGACCAGCACGGCGACTACACGGGCCCCGACTACACCGCGGCCCGCACGGTGCAGATCACCCTCAACCTGCTCGCTGCCTCGCCCGATGAGCTGCGGGCGCTGACGCTCGCGCTGCGCCGGGCAACACAGCCGCAGCGCCAACCGGCCGAGCTCCAGCTCCTCGACTGGGACATCGCCGTCCGCGGCAAGGTTCGCAAGAGGGCGCTGCCTTACGACGCCGGCAACCTGTGGCGGGCGGGATCGGCTGCGATCGAGTGGTACTGCGCGGACCCCTACCTCTACGGCCTCGCCGAGCAGTCGGCCGCGACGACGGCGTACTCCCCGGCCGCCGGCCGCACGTACCCGAGGACGTACCCGATGACGTACGGCGACTCGGGCGCGGCCGGGAAGCTCACCGCCAATAACGGCGGCGACTCGCCCGCCTACCCCCTGTTCCGCATCGACGGGCCCGTCGCGTCCCCCTCGATCGAGCAGACGAATGTCGGCGGGCAACTCGTCTTCGACACCACGCTCCAGCCCGGCGAGTTCCTCACCGTCGACACCCGCAGCCGCGCCGTCCTGTTCATGGGCACCACGCCCCGCCGGTCCTGGCTACGCGGCGGCGCCGTCTGGCCCCTGTTCCTGCCCGGCGACAACGAGGTCACCTACCGCGGCGCGGCGCTCCCCGGCGCCCCCGGTCAAACGTCCCTGCTGACCGCCACATGGCGTGACACCAGCCTGTAGAGAGGAGCCCACCCGTGACCGAGATCAATCCCCCAGCCTGGCTACAGGCCGGTAGCTACCCCGCCCGTACGGACCGCCTGTCCGCCGTGACGTCGCTGCTCAGCTACGCCGGCTTCTCGGTCGACGAGGCGACGCCGCTCCGGCCCCGGCAGGGCATGCGCCCGTCGTACCAGAACTACCAGCTCAAGGGCCGCGCTGCCGCCACCCCGAACATGACCGTCATCGTCAGCGGCGGCATGTGCTTCGTCGACAACCACGACGCCGCCGGGTACGGCACGTACGTCCTGGTCAACGACGGCGACAAGACGCTCACGATCGCGGCGGCTGGCGGCGCCGGGCAGTTCCGCAAAGACACGATCGTCGCGAGCGTGTACGACGCGGAGACCGCGGGCGCCCTGAATCAGTGGCAACTGGAGGTGATCCAGGGACCGTACGCCGCATCTGCTGGTGCGACCGTGCGCGGCACCCTGCCCTCGAACTGCGTCGTCGTCTGCGACGTCGCGCTCGCCCCGTCGCAGACGTCCGTCACTTCGGGCAACATCACCGATGGCCGAGCTTTCACGGTCGCACTCGGCGGCATCGCCCCGTTCTTCTCCAACGGCTTTCCGGACCACCCGCACCCCGGGCAGGTCATGTACCAGATGGACACTGACCTGTTCGTCTACGGCAAGGCCGACGGCAGCAAGGCGAACCTGCTCTCGGGCCTCGGCGGCCCTATCGCGTACGTGCGCAAGCCGTCCGACGAGTCGCTCGCCAGCTCGACCACGCTCCAGAACGACGACCATCTGACCCTGGCACTCGCCGCGGGCGCGACGTACGCCATCGAGGGGTACGTCAAGTACAGCCAGGCCCTCGGCGGCTCGGCGTCCACCGGCATCCGCGCAGGCTGGACAACCCCGGGCGGCTCGACGATGTCATGGGCGGCCCGCGGTACGAGCAGCCCCGTCGACCCGACCGGCTACGAGACCACCGCGAGCGCGGGCACCGCTACCCGCGACATGGCCTCGAACAGCGCCGTCGTCATGTCGTTCTCACCGATCGGGGAGATCACCACCGTCGGCGCCGGCAGCCTCGTCCTGCGCTGGTGCCAGATCGCGAGCAACGCAACGCCGACGATCGTCCGCTCCGGCTCGTGGCTGCGCGCCACCCGGCTCAGCTGATGGCCGGCATCCACGCACTCGACGCGCTCATCGGGCAGGCCGCTGAGCAGCCCGAGCACACGTACACGTTCCTGTTCTGCGACCTGCTGACCGATGCGGTCCTCGCCGAGCTGCCGCTCCAAGACGTCAGCTACGGCTACGAATTGAACGGCATCGGCGCGATGCGCGCGTTCGTCCCATTGAATAACGAAACCTTCCCCCTCGACCCAATCAACGCGACAACCGGCGGCCGGACCGCGGTGTACGTCGACCGCGACGGCTCGATCCTGTGGGGCGGCATCGTCTGGACCCGCGACCCCGCCAAGGGCGGAATGCAAATCCAGGCCGCCGAATTCCTTTCCTACTACCAGCACCGCTATATCACTCAGACCCTGTCGACCCTGCTGGAAAACGTCACCGCGAATCCGGCGCTCGTCCCCGACGGACGCCGCCTGTACAGCGATCAAAAGTCGTTGCTCTGGAGTCTGTTCCGCTGGTCATCAATAGCGGCCGGCGGCGGCATCCGGATCGACATCAACCCCCTCGCGGGTACGGGCCACGGCGTGAGCAGGGTCGCCACGTACTTCGGGTACGAGCGGCAAGAGCTGTTCGCCCTGATGAAGCAGCTCGCCTCGGCTGACGACGGCTTCGACTTCGGTATCGAGGTCGGATGGAACCCCGTCGTGAACAACGTCCCTCCGTCGCGCTTCCGGAAAGCTGTCTCCTGGTATCCGCGCCGCGGCCGGGCTGCCGCCGATAGCGGATTGGTGTTCTCCAAGGGGGGCCCGGCGGCGAACATCGTCGCCTACAACTGGCCCGAGGATTACACCGCGGTCGCGGACCAGGTATGGGCCGTGGGCGACGGCGACGGCGAGGCGCGCCTCATCGCGGGCGCCGCTGATCTGGACATGCTCGCGGCCGGGTGGCCGCTGCTGGAGTCGGTGCAGCGGTACGAGGGCGTCACCGAGCTGGCCACCCTGCAAGGCCACGCGAACGCCGACGTCAACGCCCGCTCGGTCGCCGACGTCGCGCCCTGGTTCGACGTCCTCGCCGACGGCGACCCCGCCCTCGGCGGGTACAGCGTGGGCGACGAGGCCACGTTCACCATCAGCGACGACCCGCGGTTTCCCGATGGGCTGGAGGCGCAACTCCGCATTGTGTCGATGGACGTCAACGCCAGCAAGCGTCCCGAGATCGTCCGCCTTACCTGCGTGGGGGTGTGACGTGCCGCAATACATCCGCGAGCAGTCGGTCGAGGAGCGCCTTGCAGTGCTGGAGGACCAGCTCGCGCAATTGCGGCGCAGCGGTCGCCGGGCTGACGAACTAGCCATGCACCCCACCAATTTCCGGGGTCTCAATTACGACGACTCGACGGCCTATACGACCGTGTGGGAGACCACTTTCACGCCCCGCTCGGCGTCGCTGAATCTCGGGCTGATGTTCATTGGCGACGTCGTCAGCGCCGTGAATACGGGCGGCGACTGGCAGGTCTTCGTGAACACGACGGACGTCATCGCGTCCGGCTCGGTGCCCGCGACGTTCTCGTACGTCCTCCCCGACCTCGCTCTCGACCTTTCCCCTTACCTCGCCAAGGCGGATCTCCGCATTGACGTACGCACCCGCCGGACGGCAGGCGCAACGACCGGCGGCCGGAACGGTTCCGGCGGCTGCATCGGCTCATCCATCCGCTACGCCCGCATGATCTGAAAGGGAAGCCATGACCGGTATACGCGACAAGCTCGTGAACCTGCTCCGGAGTAAGGCCGGCGTTCACGAGGGGCGCGACCCCAACGGCAACTGGAACAACGTCCAACAGTTCAGCCCTGAGACACCCGGTCTGGAGTGGTCACAGGGTCAGCCGTGGTGCGCCACCTTCGAGGCGTGGGCCGCGCACCGGGTCGGCGCCGATGCGCTCTGGCCGATGACGGCGTCCTGCTACACCGCGGTGCAGTGGTGGAAGGACCGCGGCCGGTTCACTGAATACCCGGTCCTCGGCGCGCCCTTCTACATGGGCAGCGCAGGCCAGGACCACACAGGCGTCGTGTACGCCTACGACGCCGACTCGATCTGGACCGTCGAGGGCAACACCAACGTGACCGGCTCCTACCAGGGCGACGGCGTCTACCTGCGGGTACGCCCTCGCCGTGGCGCTGGCAGCCCGTACGGCTACGGCGTGCCGAACTTCCCGGAAGGCACGATCTCCGCAGACCCGCGCCTCGGGGGCATCGCGTCCGCCAAGGTCGCCCCGCCGGCCGCCCCGCCGCAGGTCCGTGTCTCCCTCTCGCACATCGTCGCCGCGGCGCACGCCGACCCGAAGGCCCGGCAGGGCGCGACCACGTACCCGGCAGACGTGAACGTGGTTGAGGCCGCGCTCGCCGCCGAGGGCCTGCTCAGTTCGGCGTACTCGCACGACGGCTCGTTCGGCACCAAGACCGTCACCGCCTATGCCGCGCTCCAGCACCGCTACGGCTACGTCGGCGCGGCGGCCGACGGCATCCCCGGCCGCACCTCCCTCACCAAGCTCGGCGCGGCTCACGGCTTCGTCGTCATCGACTGACCGACCGCACCCGCGGCCGGATCACCTCAGAGAAATGGACAACTGCCATGGCCAGTACCCTTCCCTCCGCTGACACCGTCGTGAAGACGGCCGCGACCTACGGGCGCGATCTCGCGGAGCGCGTCATCTGGACGTTCCTCGTCGCGGCTGGCGGCGTCGCCCTCGCGGCCGGCCCGGCGAGCATGTTCTCCGCGTCGTTCTGGCAGACCGTCGGCACGGCCGGTATCGCGGCCGTCGGCTCGCTCGTCAAGGGCCTGTTCGCCCGCGTCGTCGGAAGCCGGAACTCCGCCTCGACTGTGGCAGGGGTCTAGTGCACGCGGCGGCCCGATGCGCACGGGCGCGGCTGGGCCGCCGCGGCATTGCCCTGCTCATCCTCGGCGTGGGCCTGGCCTCATGGGGACTCGGCTTCATCGCCGCCCCCACGACCAGCACGCGCGGGCTGGAGCTGCTTCTCCTCGTCGGGCCGATCCACTGTTGGGCGCTGCTGTGGGTGGCCGCCGGAGCCGTCACGTTCGGCAGCGCCTTCCTCCGTATCGGCCGCGACCGGTGGGGTTTCGTCGCCGCGTGCGTCCCCCCGTTCCTGTGGGCGGCAGCGTACGGAACGGCCGCCGTCGATGGCGTCTACTCGCGGGGCGCGTTCGTCTGTATTTGGTACCTGACCTCGCACGTTGGCCTCACTGTGTGGGCCTCTCGCGTCCCCGAGGATCCATTGCCGGTGAGGGGGCCGAAGTGAATGAAGTCGTGGGCATTGTGGGCGCCGTCGTCACGGTCGTCGGCATGGTCATCACAGGGTGGATGTCGCTCCGCGGTACGCGAGCCGCCGCCGCCATCACC
Organism: Streptomyces sp. RKAG337; assembly: GCF_023701715.1. Taxonomy (NCBI): domain Bacteria; kingdom Bacillati; phylum Actinomycetota; class Actinomycetes; order Kitasatosporales; family Streptomycetaceae; genus Streptomyces; species Streptomyces sp. RKAG337. The sequence continues at coordinate 3,672,813 of NZ_JAJOZA010000001.1, forward strand.
GCGGCCGGACAGGAGCGCAGCGCCGCCGCTGCTGCCGCACCGGCCGTGACCGCGGCCAACTTCGCCGTACTGCAAGCGACCGTCGACCGGGTCGACGAGGAGAACGCGGAGATCCGCACCGAGCTACGCGGCTTGCGCGCCCTCGTCCGCGCCTACTCCTGGACCGTCGACCGGCTCATCGCACAGATACGCCGGGGCGGCACCGAGCCCGAAGAGCTGCACGACCTGGTGAAAGAACACATGCGGACAGGAGCTTGAATCATGCTGCCTCCCGGGGTACAGACCGTCACCCTCACCGGCCACATCACCCGCCCGGATGGCCATGGGCTCGACGACTACGTGCACGTGACCCCGTCGCCGGGCGAGCTGGTGAGCGCCGAGCACGGGGTGATCATGCGCGGCATGGTGCCCGCCGCGCCGGACGCCGAGGGCGAGTGGTCGCTCGTGCTCTGCGCAGCCGACGCCGAGGGCGTGAGCCCGACCGGCTTCACGTACCGGATCGACCGGCCCGGTCGCTCGTACTACGTGAGCCTTCCGCATTCCCTCGGCACGGTAGACCTCTCGGCACTGACGCCGGTCCCGTCCGACGACGGCGACTACGTGATCGTGCCCGGCCCGCCAGGACCGGCCGGGCCGACCGGTGCCACCGGAGCGCAAGGCCCCGCGGGTGCAACTGGCCCGGCCGGAAGCACGGGCGCCACGGGACCGGCCGGCCCGACGGGAGCGACCGGGGCAACTGGCACACCCGGCGCAACAGGAGCGACCGGCCCGGCCGGGGCAACGGGACCACAGGGAATCCAGGGCGACACCGGCCCGACCGGTGCCACGGGCGCAGCAGGTACGCCCGGCGCAACCGGAGCAGCGGGCCCGAAGGGCGACACCGGCAACACCGGGGCGACCGGCGCCACGGGTGCGACCGGACCACAACCCGCCCTCGGCGCAGCCGGGGCAGGGCCCACCATCGCCCTCAAGTCCGATGACCCGACGACGACGAACGCCCGTACGCCGACCGCCCATCACGCCTCGCACGCCACGGGGGGCAGCGACCCCGTCACACCCGCTGACATCGGCGCCTACTCGCAGGCCGCCGGCGACGCGCTCGCCACGCGGGTCTCTGCGGTCGAGTCCGGATTCACCACGGTGAACGGCTACATCACCGACGCCCTCACCCGCATCGCGTCCCTTGAGGGCCGCATGACCGCGGCCGAGGCCGAGACCACCACGGTCTACAAGACGGCCGACGAGAGCCGCACCTCGCTCATCACCCTCACCGACGACGGGCACCTCTCGATCCCTGTTGCTGCGTCCTCGGTGTACGCCATCGACGTCCTGCTCATCGTCGATGGTGACCCGGCCGCGGACCTGGCTTTCCAGCTCGCGGCGCCGGCCGGATCGTCGGGCGGGTGGGCACCGGTCGCGACCACGCTGAGCACCGCCGACGGCACGGGCTCATTGCGGCTCACGAAGTTCGCGTTCGGCGCGCCGTCCAGCGTGGGCATCACGGCGGCCGGGCTGCTGGTCCTGCCCCGCGGCACCCTTGTGACTGGCGGCACGGCGGGCGTCCTCAAGGTGCAGTGGGGGCAGGTCGTCAGCTCGGCTACCCCGACGTGGCTGCGCGCTGGCTCGTCGATCCGGTTGACGCGTCTCGCGTGATCAGCCGAGCGACTTGGCCGCAGCCTCGTAGGCGCGGGCCTGCGTCGGCGTGAGGATGCGCGATACCCGCACGAGGGCCGTGCCGCTGACGTAGTCGTACTCGACGGCGGCGGGCATGGCCTTGCCGATGCGGCCGATGTACTCGGCGCGGGTGTGGGCCTCGGCTGCTGTGCTGAATACCTCGACGGATCCGCCGCGTTCGATCGCGTCGGAGCGCAGGCCCTCGACCTCGGCCGCCTTGACCCGGCTGTCGGAGAACGCCGTCTTCGAGGTGTAGCTCCCGGGGCGGCCGAGCAGGTGGTTCGGGTCGGTGTCCTCGGTGTAGACGAGCGTCGTCTTCATGGTCGGGATCTTCTTGCCGAGCCCGGTCGTGATGGCCTTCGCGTCGAGCGGCCCGGCCGGCTTGTCGGCGGCCGGCGGTTGGGCCGTGGTCGTGCTGGCCGAAGGCGCGGCGGCCGGGGCGTTGGGTGTCGGCGTCGAGCTGCATCCGGTGAGCGCGACGGCTGCGACGAGCGCGGCTCCGGCGATGGTGGTGCGCATGGTTCCCCCCACGTGTGGCGTGAGCGGCTCACGGTAGCGACAGGGGTGCGGCGCCCGGAGGTTCAGTGACCCGACCGTGACGTTCCGAGCAGCGCAGCGCCCCTGCCCTCGGGGGAGAGCAGGGGCGCAATCGGGCGCCAGGCTACGGCGTCGGCGTGTACTCGTAGCCGATGGTGTGCAGCTCGGGGAGGCACCACTCGCCGTACTCGACCATGCCGAGGTCATCGGACCAGCGGTGCGCACCGGCAAGGATGATCGAGCCTTCGTGCAGACCGAGGAGCCCGGCCTCGCGCCGGTCGGCAGCGCGGGCGTGGAAGTCGTCGCGGGCGTGCGTGATCCGGCGTCCGGTCGCGTGCATGATCTGTGTGATCAGGTGGTCGGCTTTGCCCGCGTCCGTCGACAGCAGGTCGGGGACCTGCACGGCGAACGTCGCGGGGTGCCAGCTCACAGACAGGCTCAGCCGGTCTTGCCCGCGGCCGGTCACCCACTCGCGGCGCACCACCTGATCACCGCCGTCGAGCCCGAAGAGTTCGCCGACGTACACCGGCGGAACGACGAGCGCCGCGGAGGTGACGCGCACCGTCTCGCCCTTGCCGTGAATGCTGCCGGTCCGCTGCACGCGGTCGAGCCGGTCACGCGGCGTGCTGGCCGCGAGCGCCGTATCGGAGACGAACGCGCCACGGCGAGGGCTGGTGTAGACGTACCCCTCGACGGCGAGCTGAGCTATGGCGTTCGCCGCCGTCTGGTGCGCGACGCTGAACTTTTCGGCGATGGCTCGGACACCGGGGAGTTGCGTACCGGGCGCGAGCTCCCCGTCGATGATCTGCCTGCGGTAGTGGCCGGTGATCTGCATGTACGGGGCGGGCGTTCCCTCGGTGCTCATGGTGCCCCTCTCGTCTGTTCTAGGTCAGCGCTCAGTGTACTAGAACACGGGCCCTTGACCTGTTCTAGGTCAGAGGTATCGTTGTCCTAGAACAGCACGCACCGTGTGCAGTCGCTCACTATCCCGGGGGCACCCATGACCCGCCCGCCCGGCACACCCGTCGTCCTCTACGCCTGCACCACCCACTACGGCAACACGGAGCAGCTCCTCGCTGACCTCCGCGCGCACGCCGTCGCGCACGGGTGGAACGTCGTGGCCGAACACGCAGACGCAACCGGCGCCGCACCGGAAGCCGAGCGCCCGGCATTCCTCAAGGCGAAGGCGCTGCTCACCAGCGGCGCAGCCGAAGGGATGCTAAGCCGGTACCCGGCGATGGCCGCCTATCACCCCCACGAGCAGGCTGCGTTCCGCGACTGGCTCGAAGTGCGGGGCGCATGGGTCCACTACACGTGGCCCGCCCCCCGGCATCGCCACCCGCGGCCGGACGGCGACGACTCGGTAGACCCGTGCGGCATCCCCGCTGCGGAGGTGGCGCGGTGAAGACCACGACCACCCCCCGCCTGTCCGGACATTGCCGGCTGGCGATGACTCCCGGCATGGCGTGGATGCACGGGCGCTGCTCGGGCTATCTGCTCGCGCAGCCCAGCACCAGCACGCCGCCGAGGGTCTGTGCCTGCACCATCTGCGGGCACGGTGCCCGATGACCGGCCGGCGGTACTGCTCGTGGTGCAAGATCGTGCAGGACGCGTGCGTGTTGGTCGGCGTGATCGAGCGAGCGAGTTCCGCGGCCTACCCCCTTTACGCGTGCCGAGGGTGCCGATCGATGCGGCGGCTCGTGCCGTTCGCGGACCACCCGGCGGGCACCGACGGCAGCCCGCGCACCGCACCACCGCGCATACGCCGCTGAGACTGGACTGCCGGCCGTTGGCCCCCCTCGCGGTCGGCAGTCCGCTACTCCCGCACGAGGTCGGCCAGGGGCACGCCGAGCGCACCGGCGATAAGGAGCAGGTGGTCGAGGAACGTACTCGACGAGCCCGCCTCGATACGGATGATCGTCGATCGGTCGAGGCCGGTCGCTCCGGCCAGCGCTTCTTGCGTTAAGTGCGCGTGTTCGCGGGTGGAGCGGATCCGCTGGCCGATGGCCTGGCGGCGCGGGAGCACCCATCCGGGCATCGGGTCTGCTGGCACATGGCCACGCTCTGTTGATCATGGCTGGATGTCAGTAGCATCGATGCAACATTTCCGGCGGTGACCTCCGGTTATGACTTACCTCTCAGGCAAACCAGATGCAGGGAGCACGGACCTTCGGGGATGGTTGCCCAAGTCACCGGTCGTGGCTCAGACTCCGCCATGACCGGGCAAGGAGCGGCGCAAGGGGTGTCCGCACATCCGCTCATTGCGCCGTTAGACGCCATGATTCGGTCAAGGCGTCCCGCCCCGCCCCGTTTTGGGGGCGGGGCGGTCTAGATTGCATGAGAGAGGCCCCCGCCGAGTTATCCGGCAGGGGCCTCTTCCCCGTAAGTCCCGCCTCCCCGCGGGTGCCTACAGGCAGACGGAGGGCGCACATCAGGCGCGTACGGGGAGCAACGCCAGCCCCCTCCGCGATCAGCACTCTACGGGGTGAGCGCTTACTTTCCAGTCCCTCGTTCGAGTGATCGAACGGCAAGATCACTAGGGGATGTGGACTCTATGCGGACTCTGATCATGGAAGCGGCCCCCCTGTTCGATAACAGGGGGGCCGCTCATCAGGGGTGGAGCCTAGGAGATTCGAACTCCTGACATCTGCCTTGCAAAGGCAGCGCTCTACCAACTGAGCTAAGGCCCCTCTTCGCAGAACAGCGTACCCGTTCCGGGACGCGACCCCGACCCAGTATCCCGGTCCGTAGGATGCTTTGCAGGATTCACGGCCGCAAACAGGAGTGCGTATGGACCCCTCTCCGCACGACGCCGCCAGCCGCGCGCAGGAGCTGCAGCGCAATTGGTACGGCGAGCCGCTCGGCGACCTCTTCCGCCGCCTCATCGGCGATCTCGGGCTGAACCAGGCGCGCCTGGCGGGCGTGCTGGGGCTCTCCGCGCCGATGCTCTCGCAGCTGATGAGCGGTCAGCGCGCGAAGATCGGCAACCCGGCCGTCGTCCAGCGGCTGCAAGCACTCCAGGATCTCGCCGGGCATGTCGCCGACGGCAGCGTGACGTCCTCCGAGGCGACCTCGCGGATGGACGACATCAGGCAGTCGTCCGGCTCCTCCGTCCTCACCGGCACCACCCACAGCTCCTCCTCGGGCTCCGCGGCCGGCGCCGCCCGGCACGTCGTACGGGACATCCAGTCGCTGCTGCGGGCCGTCGCGTCCGCCGAAGAGATTGCGGAAGCGGCGAACACCCTCGCGTCCAGCCATCCACAACTGGCAAAGTTCCTCCATGTGTACGGCGCCGGGCGCACCGCAGAAGCGATCGCCCACTACGAGGCGCACCAGAGCTGACCGGATGAGCAGGGGGCGGGTCGCAGACCATGGGTGAGGTCTTCGCAGGCCGGTACGAGCTGGTGGACCCGATCGGACGGGGCGGCTCGGGCGCGGTCTGGCGTTCCTGGGACCACCGGCGGGCACGCTATGTCGCGGCGAAGGTCCTCCAGCAGAGCGACGCGCACGCCCTGCTGCGCTTCGTCCGCGAGCAGGCGATGCGGATCGACCATCCGCACGTCCTGGCGCCCGCCAGCTGGGCCGCCGACGACGACAAGGTCCTGTTCACCATGGACCTGGTCCGCGGCGGATCGCTCTCCCACCTGATCGGCGACTACGGGCCGCTGCCCCCGCACTTCGTGTGCGCCCTGCTCGACCAGCTGCTCTCCGGGCTGACGGCCGTCCACGCCGAAGGCGTCGTGCACCGGGACATCAAGCCCGCCAACATCCTGCTGGAGGCCACCGGCACCGGCCAGCCGCACCTGCGGCTGTCGGACTTCGGCATCGCCATGCGCAAGGGCGAGCCGCGGCTGACCGAGGTCAACTACGTCGTCGGCACCCCGGGCTACTTCGCGCCCGAGCAGATGATGGGCGCGGAACCCGACTTCCCGGCCGATCTGTACGCGGTCGGCCTGGTCGCCCTCTACCTGCTCAGCGGGCAGAAGCCGGACGCCCAGGCGATCTACGAGCGCTATCTGAACGAGGGCGTCCCGCGCGCCCCGCAGGGTGTGCCCGAGCCGATGTGGCAGGTCATCGGCAATCTGCTGCAACCCGACCCGGACGCCCGCTTCCGCACCGCCACCGGCGCCCGCAAGGCGCTCTCCGCCGTGGTCGAGCTGCTGTCGGTGCCCGGTCTGGACGACGAGCCGGTCGAGGTCTTCGACCAGATCGGCCCACTGCCGGAGGGCTTCGACGCCCAGGGCCCGCACCGGAAGCGGCGTCGGGCCCGGGCCGAGGAAACCAGCAGCTTCCACCTCCCGGCGCCCCAGCCGCCACCGGCCCCGGCCCCGGTACCGTCCCCGGTACCGTCCCCGTCCCCGTCCCCGTCCCCGTCCCCGGAGTACGCACCGCAGCAGCCGCCCGCGTACGGCTACCCCCAGACGGGAACACAGACCCCACCGCCCCCCGCCCACAACCCGTACACGACGGCAGCAGCGGCCCAGAGCCACCTCCAGACAGGACCGGCCCAACCCGCGGCAGAGGCACCCACAGGCCCGCCCCAGCTGCCGGAACCCACCCGCCCGTACACAGCGGCGCTACACCCCACACCGCCCCCCGCCTTGCACCCGGCTCCGCAACGCCGACCGGGACCACCGACCAAGCTGGTGATCCCGATCCTGATCGTCGCCGCGCTCTGCTTCGCGGTAGGCATCTGGGCGCTGACAGCGGCCTGAACGACGGGGCCGGCCGAGGCATGCGGCCCCCGACACACCAACCGGCCACTACCAAGCAGGCGGCGGCCCGTACCCCGACTGCGGCGGCTGCGGCGCCTGAGCCGCGGCCGCAGCCGCAACCCGCGGCCGCCGCCGCGCCGCCACCAGCCACACCGCCAGGCTCAGCAGCAGGACCGTGCCCGCCCCGAGCGCCGCGAACGCCACCATCCGCATCGTGGAGCTCGAACCGCCACCCGTGGCAGTGCCGTCGGCCTTCGCCAGATCGTCGCCGCTGATGCTGAACCCGGCCTTGGCCGCGTCCCCGTCGTACCCCGGCGAAGGAGCCACCGCCCCCTTGACGTCCAGCCGCAGAGTGACGCCGATCGGGCCGTTCACGACGTCCTTGACGCCCGGGTGCACGCTGACCGCGAAGTAGTACCAGCCCGCGAACCGGGTGGCCGAGACCTTGCTGCCGCTCTCGAACCGGTTGGCGTACGAGACCGGTACGGTCTGGCCGGTGATCGACGTCTGCTTGCCCGCGTAGGACTCCGTGTCGTCGTCGATGTGGCCGCGGGCGGGGTTGTACGCGTCGACCCGCACCCCGGCGCTCTGGAAGCCGTTCTCCTTGGCCGCGGGCGCGTTGGCGAAGTCGGCGAAGAGGACCGCGTGCTGGCCCCAGTCCACCGGCACCTTGTAGAAGCGGGTCTCGCCGGGCAGCACCTTGTCGTTCCAGATGCCGCTCTTGATGGCCGCCGCATCGTTGAAGCTGGTGCCGCCCTGCGCCGGCTTGGGCGTACCGGTCACCGGCGTGGGAGACGCCTCCGTGGCGCTGGAGGCGGGCGCGGGCTTGGCGTCGGCCTTGAGTGCCGGCTCCGACATGAAACGGATCTCGACGGGCCACTCGGCCGGGTCCGAGGTCCCGGCGCTCTCCCGCTTGATCTCCAGGGTGTAGCGGTTGGCCTCCTGGCACCGCCCGTCCTTCTCGATGGTCCGCGCCGTGTAGCCGCCGACCGGCCGCGCCGCCCCGTCGTTGTCGAAGTGCGCGTCGAAGCTGTCGCAGTCGGTGCCGTCGGCACTCTGCAGCTTGAGGTCGATGCCGTCCCCGTAGGCGACCTTGGCGCCCGGCTTCGGAACGGCGAACGCCGACAGGTACGCCGAGGACTTCGCGTCCAGGTCCACGCCGTAGTACTTGGTGTCGCCCACCTTGAGGGTGTCCTTGTAGGTGCCGCCCGGCGTGAGCGCCTGGGCCTCGGCCGTCGTGGCCGCGCCCTTCACCGCCGTGCCCTGCGGCTGCCACACGGGCACGGCGGTGTCCGCCAGTGCCGTGCCCTGCAGCCCGGCGAGCGTCACGCCGGCCACCGCAACCGCCACCAACAGTCCGCGTCCGCGCATTACGCTCCGCCCCTCTTCGTCCGGCGCACCAGCGCCACCCCGCCGACGGCCGCGAGCGCGACCGCCCCGCCCGCTCCTGCCGCGATCATGTCCTTGCCGGTCATGAATCCGGTCATGAATCCTCCCCCGTCCGAGCCGCCGCTGTCGCGGCCCGCAGCCGAATCGCCGCCCTTGCCGGCAGCCTTCCCGCCGTCCGGTCCGCCGTCCTTGGTCTGGCCCTTGGCCAGGGCCGGTGCCTGGTACTGCGGCCCGGCCAGTTCGTCGCCCGTCACATCGACCCGCAGGACGACGCCGACCGCCGCGTTCCTCGCCAGCCGCGCGGCCTTCGGGCCGAGCGACACGGCGATGTAATAGTCCCCGGCGCTGTGCACCGCGGGGGCCGAGCCGCCGACGACCCAGCGGTTGGTCCAGGTCACCGGTACCGTCCCGAGCCCCACGGACAGGGGCTTGCCGGTGTAGCTGCGGTGGTCGTCGCCGCCGGAGGCGTCGCGCACCGGCTGCCGGCCCGGCCCGTACGTCCCCGTCTCGACGTAACTCCAGACGGAGGCCGCGGACGCGTCGTCCAGCACCGGCTCGTTGGCGAACTCGGCCGCATAGCTCAGCTGTTGTCCCCAGCCCAGCCGCACCTTGTAGAAGCGGGTCTGTGCGGGCAGCAGCTTGTCGCGCCAGACGCCCTTGGTGAGCGCGGCCGCGTCGTTGAAGCCGGTGCCGCCCGTGATGTCCTTCGGGTCGCCGGCGAGCGGGGCGGGCTTGTCGCCGTACTCGGTCTCGGCGGCCGCGGGCGTGGTCCCGGCCTTGAGCGGCGCCTCGCTCCCGTACCGGATCTCGATCGGCCACCGGCCCTGGTCGGAGCCGGGGGCGCTGGTCCGGTGCACCGAGAGCAGGTACGGGCCGGCCTTGTCGCAGCTGCCGTCGCCCTTGGCGGTGGGCACCCGGCTCACCGCCGCGGTGACGATCATCGCGCCCTCGTCCTGCCCGAAGTGCGCGGATCCGGTGTCGCAGGTGAACGCGTACTGGCCGGCCGACGCCGCCTTCAGCTCGATGCCGTCCCCGTAGCCGACCTTGACGCCCGGCTGCGGAACCGCGGTCACCGCGAGGTCCGCGGTGGCGGTGCCGTCCAGGCCCGCCGCGTACCAGCGGGTCTCTCCGGGCCCGATGGTGTCCAGGTACTGCCCCGGCGCGACGGCCGCCGCCCGTGCGGCCGTCGTGCCCCCGGTGATGCGGGTGCCGTCGAAGCGGTAGGCGTCGGCGCTGAGCTGCGACGCGCGCACCAGCTGCCGGGCGAGCGCCGCGGCGTCGGGGGCGTCGTAGTACGCGCCGTGTCCGGCCCGGGCGACGCACTCCAGCTCCGCGCGGGCGGCGCCCTTCACCTGGAAGCCGATGGTGTCGATCCGCAGCCCGATCCCGTCCCCGGCGAGCTGGGCCGCCACGTCGCAGGGCTTGGGCGCCCCGCAGTTGGACTCGCCGTCGGAGATCAGCAGGACCGTCCGCCGGCCGTCCTTGGGCAGGTCGCCCGCGGCCCGGGTCAGCGCCAGGGCGGTCGGGGTGTCCCCCTTGGGCTGGACGGCCGCCACGGCCCGCTTCATCGCGTCCCGGTCCAGCGGGACGACGGGCTCGGCGAGCTGGGTGTCGTCGCAGCCGTGCGGCTTGCCGGCGCCGTAGACCCGCAGCCCGGTCCTGTGACCGTCCGGCAGGGTGTCCACGACGGTGTTGACGGCCTTGCGGGCCGACTCGATCCGGGTGCTGCCCGAGCCGTCGGCTCCAGCCATCGATCCGGACGAGTCCAGCACCATGATCAGGCTGTCGTCCGCGGCCGGTACGGCGGCCTGCGCGGCCGCCGGCCCGCCGAGCGCCGCGAGGACGGAGATCAGCAGTCCGCCGCTCACCGCCCCGGCAGCCGCGCGCCACTGTGGTCGTTGCATGCTGTGCTCCCCCTCGACCGGACCGGCTCTATTTGCTACCGCGAAGGTATTGATTTGCGTGAGCAAACTCAAGACGTTTCCCGTCACGGTCCCGCAACAGCGGGCGCACCCTCACCGAGCGGCCGGCTTCGGCACGGAGCGCCCGGCCCGGCACAGCAAGAGGCCCCGACCGCTGTGCGGTCGGGGCCTCGGAGCACTTCGGCGTCTCAGACGCTCGCGCCGGAACCTGCCGGTACGGAGTCGGTCGCTTCCGTCCACAGATCCTGCTCGGCGCGGTCCGCCTGGATCTGGCGGTACACGAGGAGCCCGCCGATGGCGGCCAGTGCCACCAGGAGAAACTTCTTCACCGCGCGACCTCGTCCTTCTTGGATTGGGAGAGCCCTGACGCGCCCGACTATACACACCGGCCGATACCGAACGGTGACCTGCACCCGCTCCAACTCCCGTACCGGACAGCATCCGGACAGCCCGCCGGAGACAGCAAACGGCCCGTACGGATCAGGATCCGTACGGGCCGTTCAACGCGGTGGGCCTAACAGGACTTGAACCTGTGGCCTCTTCCTTATCAGGGAAGCGCTCTAACCGTCTGAGCTATAGGCCCGCGCTGCAACGAAAGATTAGCGCACCACAGGCCATGTCCCAAAATCGGAATCCGGCGCCCTGCTACTCGTCCTCGGCGAGCGTCAGCTCGACGCCCCCGACGAAGCCCGCGGACATGTTGTAGATGAAGGCACCGAGGGTGGCCAGCGCCGTCGCGAGGACCACGTCGATCACCGCGATGACCGTGGTGATGACCAGGACCCGGGACAGCGACAGGAAGGACACCAGGTCGAAACCACCGCTGCCACCGCCCTCCGCCGTCGTCGCGTCGCTGATCGTGCTGCCGACGGTGCTGAAGACGCCGATCGCGTCCAGCACCATCCACAGCACCGCCACCGCCACGATCGTGCAGACGCCCAGCGCGATGGAGAGCAGGAAACTGACCTTCATCACCGACCAGGGGTCGGCCCTGGCGACCCGCAGCCGCGCCTTGCGCGTCCGCGGGACGGTACGGGCGGCGGGACGCGGCCTGCGGACGCCCGCGGCGGCCGGCGCCCCCACGCCGGCCCCCTGAGCGGCCGGCGGCGCGTACGCCTGCGCGGGCTGGTGCGGAGGCTGCTCCGGTGCACCGGGAACCCCCGCGCCATAGGTTTGAAGCGGGCCCGCATGATGCGGCGGACGTGTGTCGGTCACGGTGGATCCCCCCTGCTGCGGGCCGCTGTCCGTGGGGGAACCAGGGGCACCGCCGGCACCGGCCTGGGTGGCCGCCTGCGGCCGGTCCGGGCCTGTCGTCCCACCAGCAGCGGCGCCCGTGGCTCCACTCACGGCCTACTCCTCGATTTCAGCGGCCACGGGCTGGTCGCCCTCGGCCTCTTCGGCGTCGACCTCATCGGCCTCTGCCCCAGCCTCGGCATTGCGGGCGATACCGACGACGGCATCCCGCTTGCCAAGGTTGATCAGTTGGACGCCCATGGTGTCACGGCCCGTCTCCCTGACCTCGTTGACCCGCGTACGAATCACTCCACCGCTGAGCGAGATGGCGAGGATCTCATCGGTCTCCTCGACCACCAGCGCCCCGACGAGGGAACCGCGGTCCTCGACGATCTTCGCCGCCTTGATACCGAGTCCGCCACGCCCCTGGACGCGGTATTCGTCCACCTTGGTGCGCTTGGCGTACCCGCCGTCCGTGGCGGTGAAGACGAACGTACCCGGCCGGACCACATTCATCGAGAGCAGTTCGTCGCCCTCTCGGAAACTCATGCCCTTGACGCCCGACGTGGCACGGCCCATCGGGCGCAGCGCGTCGTCCGTCGCGGTGAACCGGATGCACTGGGCCTTGCGGCTCACCAGCAGCAGATCGTCCTCCGCCGACACCAGCTCGGCACCGATCAGCTCGTCGTCGGAACCGTCCGCGGCCTCGCGCAGGTTGATGGCGATGACGCCGCCGGCCCGCGGGGAGTCGTAGTCCTTGAGCGCGGTCTTCTTGACCAGGCCCGCCTTGGTGGCGAGCACCAGGTACGGCACGGCCGCGTAGTCCCGGATCGCGAGGATCTGGGCGATCTTCTCGTCCGGCTGGAACGCCAGCAGGTTCGCGACGTGCTGGCCGCGGGCGTCCCGGCCGGCGTCCGGCAGCTCGTACGCCTTCGCCCGGTAGACACGGCCCTTGTTGGTGAAGAACAGCAGCCAGTGGTGCGTGGTGGAGACGAAGAAGTGGTCGACGATGTCGTCCTGCTTCAGCTTCGCGCCGCGTACGCCCTTGCCGCCGCGCTTCTGCGACCGGTAGTCCTCGGTCTTGGTGCGCTTGACGTAACCGCCGTGCGTGATCGTGACGACGATGTCCTCTTCGGCGATCAGGTCCTCGATGGACATGTCACCGTCGAAGGGGATCAGCTTGCTGCGCCGGTCGTCGCCGAACTTGTCGACGATGACCGCCAGCTCCTCGCTGATGATCTGCCGCTGCCGCTCGGGCGAGGCCAGGATCGCGTTGTACTCGTTGATCTTGGCCTGCAGCTCGTCGTGCTCCGCGACGATCTTCTGCCGCTCCAGGGCCGCGAGGCGCCGCAGCTGCATCTCCAGGATCGCGTTGGCCTGGATCTCGTCGATCGACAGCAGGCCCATCAGGCCCTCACGGGCGATCTCGACCGTGTTGCTGCGCCGGATCAGCGCGATGACCTCGTCGATCGCGTCCAGCGCCTTGAGCAGACCGCGCAGGATGTGCGCCCGCTCCTCCGCCTTCCGCAGCCGGAAACGCGTACGGCGGACGATGACCTCGACCTGGTGCGTCACCCAGTGCCGGATGAACGCGTCGATCGACAGCGTGCGCGGCACCCCGTCGACCAGCGCCAGCATGTTCGCGCCGAAGTTGGTCTGCAGATCGGTGTGCTTGTACAGGTTGTTCAGCACGACCTTGGCGACCGCGTCGCGCTTGAGCACCACGACCAGGCGCTGCCCGGTGCGCGAGCTCGTCTCGTCGCGGACGTCGGCGATGCCGGCGACCTTGCCGTCCTTCACCAGGTCGGCGATCTTCTGCGCGAGGTTGTCCGGGTTGACCTGGTACGGAAGCTCCGTGACCACCAGGCACTGGCGGCCCTGGATCTCCTCGACGTTGACGATCGCGCGCATCGTGATCGAGCCGCGGCCCGTGCGGTACGCGTCCTCGATGCCGCTGCGGCCCACGACCAGCGCGCCGGTCGGGAAGTCCGGGCCCTTGATCCGCTCCAGGAGCGCGTCCAGCAGCTCCTCGTGCGAGGCCTCGGGGTTCTCCAGGTACCACTGCGCACCGGCCGCGACCTCGCGGAGGTTGTGCGGCGGGATGTTGGTGGCCATGCCGACCGCGATGCCCGCGGAACCGTTGACCAGCAGGTTCGGGAAGCGCGCCGGGAGGACCGTCGGCTCCTGGTTACGGCCGTCGTAGTTGTCCTGGAAATTGACGGTGTCCTCGTCAATGTCGCGGACCATCTCCATCGACAGCGGCATCATCTTGCACTCGGTGTACCGCATGGCGGCGGCCGGGTCGTTGCCCGGGGAACCGAAGTTGCCGTTGGAGTCCACGAGCGGCATGCGCATCGACCAGTGCTGGGCGAGGCGGACCAGCGCGTCGTAGATCGAGGAGTCGCCGTGCGGGTGGTACGTACCCATGACGTCACCGACGACACGGGCGCACTTGTAGAAGCCCTTCTCGGGCCGGTAGCCGCCGTCGTACATCGCGTACAGCACCCGGCGGTGCACCGGCTTGAGGCCGTCACGGACGTCGGGCAGCGCACGCGACACGATGACGGACATCGCGTAGTCGAGGTAGCTGCGCTGCATCTCCGTTTCGAGGCCCACCGGCTCGATGCGCACGGTGGAGATCTCGGCATCGGCGGGCACGGCCGCCTCGTCGTCGGGCGTCACAGGGGGATTCTCGTCGGCCATTGCTGGTCAAAGTCCTTTCGGGCGGCGGCGGTGGGGCCGACTCAGATGTCGAGGAAGCGGACGTCCTTGGCGTTGCGCTGGATGAACGAGCGCCGCGCCTCGACGTCCTCACCCATCAGCACCGAGAACAGGTCGTCGGCCTGCGCGGCGTCGTCCAGGGTGACCTGGCCGAGCACCCGGTGGTCGATGTCCATGGTGGTGATCCGCAGCTCCTCGGCGTTCATCTCGCCGAGGCCCTTGAAGCGCTGGATCGCGTCTTCCCGGACCCGCTTGCCCTGGTTGCGGCCGATCTCCATCATCGCGTCGCGCTCACGGTCCGAGTACGCGTACCCGAAGTCGTCCCGGCTCCACTTGATCTTGTAGAGCGGCGGGCGCGACAGGTACACATGGCCGGCCTCGACCAGCGGGCGCATGAAGCGGAAGAGGAACGTCAGCAGCAGGGTGTTGATGTGCTGACCGTCGACGTCGGCGTCCGCCATCAGGATGATCTTGTGATAGCGGAGCTTCGAGATGTCGAAGTCCTCGTGCACACCGGTGCCGAACGCCGAGATCAGCGCCTGGACCTCGGTGTTCTGCAGGATCTTGTCGATCCGCGCCTTCTCGACGTTGAGGATCTTGCCGCGGATCGGGAGGATCGCCTGGTACTGCGGGTTACGGCCCGACTTCGCGGAACCACCGGCCGAGTCACCCTCGACGATGAAGATCTCGCACTTCGTCGGGTCGTTCGACTGGCAGTCGCTCAGCTTGCCCGGCAGCGACGCGCTCTCCAGCAGCCCCTTGCGACGGGTCAGGTCACGCGCCTTGCGGGCCGCGACCCGCGCGGTGGCCGCGTTGATCGACTTGCGGATGATGTCCGCGGCCTCGTTCGGGTTGCGGTCCAGCCAGTCCGTGAGGTGCTCGTGCACGGCCTTCTGCACGAAGGTCTTCGCCTCGGTGTTGCCCAGCTTGGTCTTCGTCTGGCCCTCGAACTGGGGCTCGCCCAGCTTGACCGAGATGATCGCCGTCAGACCCTCGCGGATGTCCTCGCCGGCGAGGTTGTCGTCCTTCTCGCGAAGGAACTTCTTCTCGCGCGCGTAGCGGTTGACCAGCCCGGTGAGCGCCGCACGGAAGCCCTCCTCGTGCGTACCGCCCTCATGGGTGTGGATCGTGTTCGCGAAGCTGTAGACACCCTCGGTGTACTGGGTGTTCCACTGCATCGCGACCTCGACGGAGAGCAGCCGCTCCTTGTCCTCCGCCTCGATGTCGATCACCGTCGGGTGAATCAGCTCGCCCTTGCGGGAGTTGAGGTGGTTCACGAAGTCGACGATGCCGCCGGGGTAGTAGTACTTCACCGAACGCACCTGGGGGGCGTCCTCCGCCTCCTCGACCACCTCGGCGCCGACGGTGGCCTTCGCCGACTCGCGCTCGTCGGTCAGAGTGATCGTCAGGCCCTTGTTGAGGAAGGCCATCTCCTGCAGTCGCCTGGACAGCGTCTCGAAGGAGTACTCAGTGGTCTCGAAGATGTCCGGGTCGGCCCAGAAGGTCACCGTGGTGCCCGTGGTGGACGACGCCTCGTTCTTCGCCAGCGGAGCGGTCGGGACACCCAGCTTGTAGTCCTGCGTCCAGCGGAAGCCGTCGCGGTTGACCTCGACGGTGACCTTCGTCGACAGCGCGTTGACGACCGAGACGCCGACGCCGTGCAGACCGCCGGAGACGGCGTAGCCACCGCCGCCGAACTTGCCGCCCGCGTGCAGCACGGTCATGACGACCTCGATGGCGGGCTTGCCCTCGGACGCGACGATGTCCACGGGGATACCGCGGCCGTTGTCGACGCAGCGGACGCCGCCGTCGGCCAGGATCGTCACGTCGATGGTGTCCGCGTGCCCGGCGAGGGCCTCGTCGACCGAGTTGTCGACCACCTCTTGGACGAGGTGGTGCAGGCCGCGCTCACCGGTGGAGCCGATGTACATGCCCGGACGCTTACGGACCGCGTCGAGGCCCTCGAGCACGGTGATCGCGCTGCCGTCGTAGACCGGACTGGAGTTCTCGTTGGGGTTGCCGGAATCGGCCACGAAGCGCCCTTTCTGGCACAGCACGAGCCGTCTCCCGCCGAGCGGGATCGGCTGCGTCGTTCGACATGTACCGCGACTGGGCGGCTTACGTATCAGTCTACCGGTAGCGCCGACATGAATGGGGCTTTGCCGGTACCTGAGTTCCCACGTGCCGTCCTGAACCACACTCACCCGACTCCCTACACGTGGACCAGGGCCAGAAACGGCTCACGCAGGCGTCCAGGGCTTCTGGCTGTCAACCCTCGACTACGGTGAGCAGGGTCTCAGCGGACCCACGGCTCTCACCCGTATGTGTCGCCCGGGCCCTTGCTGCCCGGCGCGCGCAGCCGGCCGTAGGTACGCGGCGGCCCCATCGGGCCCAGCACCTTGATCAACTTCACCGTGCCATGGCCCAGATCGCTGTTCAGCCTCGCCACCAGCGTCGGAGCCAGCAGCCGCAGCTGCGTCGCCCACGCCGTCGAGTCGCACTGCACCGTCAGGACGCACTCCTCCTCGTCGTACTTCGCCGGCTCGCAGTGCTGCGCGATGTCCTCACCGACGATCTGCGGCCAGCGGCCCATCACCCCGCCCACCGCGGCCGGCGCCTCCCAGCCGCGCTCGGTGATCAACCGGCTGATCGCGGCACCCAGCGGCAGCGGATCCCGGCCGTCGGCGCGCGCACCGCTGCGCAGGCCCCCGCGGCGCGCCTGCTTCTTCTGCTGCGTCGCCGCGCCCCGCGCCCGCGCCTGCTCCTTGGCGGCGCGCAGCGCGACCCGCGCCAGGTCGACGCCGGACAGCCCGTCGCCGGGGGTCTCCGCGTCCGGCGCTCCCGAGGCGGTCGGTTTTCCCGCGTCCCGGCCGTCCGCCGGCAGCTGCCCGCTCATGACACACGCTCCGCGGCGCCCTGCTCGACGGCGAACCGCGCCCCTGCCAGCAGATCCGGCACATCGTCCTCCACAGCCGCGGTGACCAGCACCTGTTCGCCCGGCGCCACCAGCTCGGCCAGCCGCCGGCGCCGCTTGGCGTCCAGCTCCGCGAAGACGTCGTCCAGGACCAGCACCGGCTCCCTGCCGTCCGCGCTCAACAGCTCGTACGACGCCAGCCGCAGCGCCAGCGCGTACGACCAGGACTCACCGTGGCTCGCATAACCCTTCGCCGGCAGCCGGCCCAGATGCAGCAGCAGATCGTCACGGTGCGGGCCGACGAGCGTCACCCCCCGCTCGATCTCCTGCTTGCGGGACTCGCCCAGCGCCTCCAGCAGCAGCCCGGACAACTCCTCCCGGCCACTCGCTCCGGCGAGTCGTTCGCCGATCGAACTGCGGTACTCCAACGCGACCGGGCCGCCCCCGGGAGCCAGCTGCTCGTACGCCTTGTCCGCCAGCGGCTGCAGCGCGGCCGTCAGGTCCAGCCGCTGCGCGAGCAGCTCCGCACCGACACCGGCCAGATGCTGGTCCCAGACGTCCAGCGTCGACAGGTCACCGCCCTTGCCGCCGTGCCTGCGGGCCATCGCCGCGCTCTTCAGCAGCGTGTTGCGCTGTTTCAGCACCCGCTCGTAGTCCGAACGGGTACCCGCCAGCCGCGGAGTGCGGGTCGTCAGCAGCTCGTCGAGGAAACGGCGGCGCTCACCGGGGTCGCCCTTCACCAGGGCGAGGTCCTCGGGCGCGAACAGCACCGACCGCAGAATGCCCAGCACGTCGCGCGGCCGGACCTGGTTCGAACGGTTGATCCGGGCCCGGTTCGCCCGGCCGGGATTGATCTCCAGCTCGATGAGCTGCTGACGGTCGCCCTGCACCACCTGGGCCCTGACCACCGCGCGCTCCGCCCCCGACCGCACCAGCGGCGCGTCGGAGGCCACCCGGTGGCTGCCCAGCGTGGCCAGGTACCCGACCGCCTCGACGAGGTTGGTCTTGCCCTGCCCGTTGGGTCCCACGAAAGCGGTGACGCCCGGGTCGAGCGGTACCTCGACCCGGGCGTAGGAACGGAAGTCGGCTAGCGACAGGTGCGCTACGTGCATGGCTGTGCGCCGGCCTCCCCGGTGATGACTACTTCTTGTTCTCGACCGCGTGGCCGCCGAACTGGTTACGCAGCGCCGCGATCATCTTCATCTGCGGGGAGTCGTCCTGGCGGGACGCGAAACGGGCGAACAGCGATGCGGTGATCGCCGGCAGCGGCACCGCGTTGTCGATCGCGGCCTCCACCGTCCAGCGGCCCTCGCCCGAGTCCTGCGCGAAGCCGCGCAGCTTCTCCAGGTGCTCGTCGTCGTCCAGCGCGTTGACCGCCAGATCGAGCAGCCAGGAGCGGATGACGGTGCCCTCCTGCCAGGAGCGGAAGACCTCGCGGACGTCGGTGACGGAGTCCACGGCCTCCAGCAGCTCCCAGCCCTCGGCGTAGGCCTGCATCATGGCGTACTCGATGCCGTTGTGAACCATCTTCGCGAAGTGGCCGGCGCCGATCTTGCCCGCGTGGACCGAGCCGAACTCACCCTCCGGCTTGAGCGCGTCGAAGATCGGCTGCACCTTGGCGACGTCCTCGGCGGAGCCGCCGTACATCAGCGCGTAGCCGTTCTCCAGGCCCCAGACTCCGCCCGAGACGCCGCAGTCGACGAAGCCGATGCCCTGGGCCTTCAGCTCCTCGCCGTGCTTCTCGTCGTCGGTCCAGCGGGAGTTCCCGCCGTCGACGACGATGTCGCCGGGGGAGAGCAGCCCGGCCAGCTCGTCGATGGTGGACTGGGTGGCCGCACCGGACGGGACCATCACCCACACGACCCGCGGACCCTTGAGGGTGTCCACAAGCTCCTTGAGGCTGTGGACATCGGCGACGTCCGGGTTCCGGTCGTAGCCGATGACGGTGTGGCCCGCGCGGCGGATGCGCTCGCGCATGTTGCCGCCCATCTTGCCGAGACCGATGAGACCGAGCTCCATCACAGATCCTTCGTTCGAAGCGTGCCTGACCTAGACCGAGCCTACGACGGCCCCGCGCTACCGGCTCAGCCGGAGAGGCGCAGGGGTCAGCCGGAGAGGCGCACCGGCATGATCAGGTACTTGTACGCGTCGTCCGCCTCCGCGTCCACCGCCGGGCGGCCGCTGAGCAGCGCGGGCTTGGTGGAGGTGGTGAAGGAGAGCTGGGCGACCGGCGAGTCGATCGCGCTGAGCCCGTCCAGCAGGAACGTCGGGTTGAAGGCGATCGAGATGTCGTCGCCGTCGAGCTTGGAGTCGACCCGCTCCACAGCCTGTGCATCGTCGCTGGAGCCGGCCTCCAGGGTGAGGACGCCCTGCTCGAAGCTGAGCCGCACCGGGGTGTTCCGCTCGGCGACCAGCGCGACACGCTTGACCGCCTCGACGAAGGGCGCGGTCTCGATGACGGCGACCGAGGCGAACTCGGTCGGGAAGAGCGTGCGGTACTTGGGCAGGTCGCCTTCGAGCAACCGGGTGGTGGTGCGGCGCCCGGCGCCCTCGAAGCCGATCAGGCCCTCACCGGCACCGGAGCCCGCCAGCGCGATGGAGACGGTGTCTCCGCTGGTCAGGGACTTGGCGGTGTCCAGCAGGGTCTTGGCGGGCACCAGGGCGACCGCGGAGATGTCCGCCTGCTCGGGCTTCCACATGAACTCGCGGACCGCGAAGCGGTAGCGGTCGGTGGCGGCGAGGGTGACCGTGTCGCCCTCGATCTCGATCCGCACACCGGTCAGCACCGGCAGGGTGTCGTCACGGCCGGCGGCGATGGCCACCTGGGCGGCCGCGGCGGCGAAGACCTCACCGGGCACCGTGCCGGAGGCGACCGGCATCGCGGGCAGTGCCGGGTACTCCTCCACAGGCAGGGTGTGGAGTGTGAATCGCGAGCTGCCGCAGACCACGGTGACGCGGGAGCCCTCGGTGGAGATCTCCACAGGCCTGTTGGGAAGTGCCCGCGTGATGTCGGCGAGCAGCCGGCCGGAAACGAGGACCGTGCCGTCCTCCTCGACCTCCGCGTCGACCGCGACCCGGGCCGAGACCTCGTAGTCGAAGCCGGAGAGGCTGAGCCTGCCCTCCTCCGCCTTCAGCAGCAGTCCGGCGAGGACCGGTACCGGGGGACGGGCCGGAAGGCTGCGGGCTGCCCAAGCCACTGCCTCGGCGAGTACGTCGCGCTCCACCCGGATCTTCACCGGAACCGCCTCCTGCTTGTTGCTGGCTGTCGGTGAACAGTCTGACAGCCGGCGCCGACAGTCGGTGCGGGTTGAGGTCAAGCCGGGCAGGGCGGTGTCGGGCGGTTCCGGCCCGAGTTGTTCACAGCCCATGCTTCCAAGCAGGTTCCCAGTTATCTATACGTAGTCGTAGTAATAGGTGTTGTGGATACCGTGGATAAGTGGTTCCTGCGCAGGTCAGGGCACGTTTTTTATCCACCGCGCCTGTGGGCGGAGGCGGTGCATAACCACCCGCTTCTGTGGACAGCCAGAAGTTGTGCACACCGCATACACAGGGGACCCCCACTTCTCCCCAGCACTGTCCCCAGAAATACCCGGGTTCTCCCCAGCCCAATCCACCCCCTTGGTGTGACGCGGTTCACTCTCCCCGGGGACAGACGCCGTTTTGTTGCCGAACAGTGGACAAACGTGTGGAGAAGCTGTGTACAACCCCCTTCAGGCTGTGGGCGGCCGGTGGACAACCTCCGGACTGACCGGTAACCACAATCTCTGTCCACAGGCTGTGGACGAAGGTTTCCCACAAATCCACACCCCACTGACCTCGCCTGATGAGTATGCAGCGGGCCTGCCTGTGGAGGCAGTTGGGACAACTTCCCAGTCCCCAGGGTGTGGACGGCCGTTTCCGGCCCAACCTGTGGAGAAGCTCCGGTCACGAGCCCTGATTCGAACAAAAAGAAGCGCCCCGGGAGTTCGACTCCCGGGGCGCTGAGCGTTTCCACCGTGCTTCAGGCGTGATCGATGCCGTGATCGAGGCCGTTGTCCGAGCCCTGGACGGGTCCTGGAGGCGCTCAGGAGGCGCTCAGGATCAGCTCTTGATCCGGTTCGTCAGCTCGGTCACCTGGTTGTAGATGGACCGCCGTTCGGCCATCAGCGCGCGGATCTTGCGGTCCGCGTGCATCACCGTCGTGTGGTCGCGGCCGCCGAACAGCGCGCCGATCTTCGGCAGCGACAGGTCCGTCAGCTCACGGCACAGGTACATGGCGATCTGACGGGCGGTGACCAGCACCCGGCTGCGCGACGATCCGCACAGGTCGTCCACGGCCAGCCCGAAGTACGCCGCGGTCTCCGCCATGATCGCGGGCCCGGTGATGTCCGGCACCGAGTCCTCGCCGCCCGGGATCAGGTCCTTGAGGACGATCTCGGTCAGCTGCAGGTCCACCGGCTGCCGGTTCAGGCTCGCGAACGCGGTGACGCGGATCAGCGCGCCCTCCAGCTCGCGGATGTTCCGCGAGATGCGCGAGGCGATGAACTCCAGCACCTCGGGCGGGGCGTTGAGCTGTTCCTGCACCGCTTTCTTGCGCAGGATCGCGATCCGGGTCTCCAGCTCGGGCGGCTGGACGTCCGTGATCAGGCCCCACTCGAAGCGGTTGCGCAGCCGGTCCTCGAGCGTGACCAGCTGTTTGGGCGGCCGGTCGGAGGAGAGCACGATCTGCTTGTTCGCGTTGTGCAGGGTGTTGAAGGTGTGGAAGAACTCCTCCTGCGTCGACTCCTTGCTCGCGAGGAACTGGATGTCGTCGACCAGCAGGATGTCCATCTCGCGGTACCGCTTGCGGAAGGTGTCGCCCTTGCCGTCGCGGATGGAGTTGATGAACTCGTTGGTGAACTCCTCCGAGCTCACGTACCGCACCCGGGTGCCGGGGTAGAGGCTCCGCGCGTAGTGCCCGATGGCGTGCAGCAGGTGGGTCTTGCCGAGCCCGGACTCCCCGTAGATGAAGAGCGGGTTGTAGGCCTTGGCCGGCGCCTCGGCGACCGCCACGGCCGCCGCGTGCGCGAACCGGTTCGACGAGCCGATGACGAAGGTGTCGAAGAGGTACTTCGGGTTCAGCCGGGCGGTCGGCTCGTTCGGCGGACTGCCCTGGCTGCCGCGGCCGGGGGGCGCCTGGTCGTGACGGCCCTGGTCGCGGTGTCCGTCCCGGGGTCCGGAGTCGTGACGCCCCGGGTCGTGCCGGTCGCGCTCCGGCGGCTGCGACCGGTAGCCGGACTGCGGGGCCGGCGGATAGGACTCACGGTCGCGGTCCGCCGGGTAGCGGTCCCGGTCGCTCTGGTAGCTGTCGCGCTCCTGGAAGCCGCCGAGCCGCGGCTGCTGCCAGGGGTCGTCGGCGGCGGGCCGCGGCGGCCACTCGTCGGTGCCCGGGCGCCCGGACGGATGGTCGGGGTAGGCGCGGCGCATCCGGGGGCCGTCGTCGTGCGACGGGCGGTCGGACTGCGGGCGGTCGTAGGACTCGTCGTACTCCCGCCGGTGCTGGCCGTACGGAGCGGGCTCCTGGACCGGCTCCTGCGGGGCCGGCGCCGGACCGTCCTGGTCGCCGCCGGACGCGACGGCGATGGCGATGCCGACCGGGTGTCCGAACTCACGGCTGAGGACTTCGGTGATCAGTGGCAGCAGGCGCCCCTCGAGGACGCTCTTGGCGAACTCGTTGGGGGCGGACAGCACCGCGGTGCCCGCGACGAGGGCGAGCGGCTGGGTGCGCTTGAGCCACTCCGCGTCCTTCGGCTTGAGGTCCTCGCTCTCCACCAGGATCTTCTGGAGTACGCGGGGCCACACTGCGGCTAGATCGGCGGATACGTCAGCCACAGTGCACGCTCTCTCAGTCGCTGGTGGTGCCGAGGAATCCCACGAAGGTGTGGTTCTTGGGACGGGCGGGAAGAATGTCGGGTCGGGTGTGCGGTAGATGCCCGAGTTCGGCCACGGTAGTCAGCGCAGGCCCAGTGGTTCAAGTCGTTGTCCACAGGCTGTGCACAAACGGAGCCCCAGGTGACCCCGGTTTGACCGGATGGGTCAACCGCACGTACCGTATCGAGGTCGAGTTGTCGATGGCTGCTGCCGCCTGCCTACCGATGGGCGAGGATCAACCGGGACCCCCTGGAAGATCGTCAAGCGGTGCACCTAAATGGTCCGCGAGTTTTTCGTGGGCGCACGGTGACAGCCAGGCGACGTCCCGCCTCATCCGATTTTCCCTGGAGCCCCCGAGTGAGCAAGCGCACCTTCCAGCCGAACAACCGCCGCCGCGCCAAGACCCACGGCTTCCGTCTGCGGATGCGCACGCGTGCAGGCCGCGCCATCCTGGCGACGCGCCGCGTCAAGGGCCGCGCCCGCCTGTCCGCCTGATCGCAACAGGTCACATGCCGTGCTGCCCACCGAAAACCGGCTGAGGCGGCGCCAGGACTTCGCGGCAGCGGTACGCCGTGGACGCCGAGCGGGTCGCCCGCTTCTGGTTGTCCATCTGCAGGCAGAGACCATGGACCCGCACGTATCGGGGGGGATCACTCCCCCGGCACGTGCGGGTTTCGTCGTGAGCAAAGCAGTCGGCGGAGCCGTGCAGCGCAACCTTGTGAAGCGCCGGCTGCGGCACCTGGTACGCGAGCGACTGGCCCTGCTGCCCCCGGTAGCCTGGTAGTCGTACGAGCGCTGCCCGGAGCGGGTGGTGCTGACCATGCACAGCTGGCCCGCGACCTGGACGCCGCCCTGCAGCGGCTGCTGGGAGGGGTTGCGCGATGAAGTACCCACTGCTGGCGCTGATCAAGGTGTACCAGTGGACCATCAGCCCTTTGCTGGGCCCGGTCTGCAGGTACTACCCCTCGTGCTCGCACTACGGGTACACGGCCATCGACGTGCATGGAGCGGTAAAGGGGTCGGCACTGACCGCCTGGCGCATCCTGCGGTGCAATCCGTGGTCGCCCGGCGGTGTCGATCATGTTCCGCCACGTAAACGCCCCCCGTGGCACGATCGGCTGCGCAACATGTTGCGCAACAGCAAGGGCGGTCCCTCCGCCGTCGCTGAGACCAGCCCGGCCGCAGAGACCTCGCCCCATGCTCAAGGAGCCTGATTAGTGGACACGATCTCGAATCTGTTCAGTTTTATCACCACGCCGGTCTCCTGGATCATCGTCCAGTTCCACTCGGTGTACGGGAAGATCTTCGGCGCCGACAGTGGCTGGGCCTGGGGCCTGTCCATCGTGTCGCTCGTGGTCCTGATCCGGATCTGTCTGATCCCGCTGTTCGTCAAGCAGATCAAGTCGACCCGCAACATGCAGGCGCTCCAGCCGAAGATGAAGGCGATCCAGGAGCGCTACAAGAGCGACAAGCAGCGACAGTCCGAAGAGATGATGAAGCTGTACAAGGAGACGGGTACCAACCCGCTCTCCTCGTGCCTGCCGATCATCGCCCAGTCGCCGTTCTTCTTCGCCCTGTACCGCGTGCTGAGCAGCATCGCCAACGGTCACACGATCGGTGCGATCAACCAGCCCCTGCTGGACAGCGCCAAGCAGGCGCACATCTTCGGCGCTCCGCTGGCGGCCAAGTTCACCGAGAGTGCCGACAAGGTCGCGGCCCTCGGCGCCTCCATCACGGACGTCCGCGTCGTCACCGCGATCATGATCATCATGATGTCGGCGTCGCAGTTCTACACGCAGCGCCAGCTGATGACGAAGAACGTCGACATGACGGTGAAGACGCCGTTCATGCAGCAGCAGAAGATGCTGATGTACGTCTTCCCGGTCATGTTCGCCGTGATGGGTGTCAACTTCCCCGTCGGTGTCCTCGTCTACTGGCTGACCACCAACCTGTGGACCATGGGCCAGCAGATGTTCGTCATCCGCCGGAACCCGACGCCGGGCAGCCTGGCCTTCAAGCAGCGCCAGGACCGGCTGCGGGCCAAGGGCAAGCTGGTGGAGCCGCCCGAGGAGATCGCGGCCAAGGAGGCCGTCGAGGTGGCCCGTGCCAACCGCCAGCAGCCGAAGCGGCAGACCAAGGCACGCCGTACGACGGCCGCCGGCGCCGCTCAGGGTTCCGCGTCCGGATCGTCGGCCTCGGCCGCTTCGGACACGACGGCCGACAAGCCGAGCCTGACGAAGAAGGAGCCCGAGGACGCCAAGCCGTCCGGTGGCTCCAGCGCGTCCGGCTCCCCCAGAACGTCCAAGGGCGGACAGCGCAAGGGTCAGCAGCGCCCCAAGCACCCGTCCAAGAAGTAGTGCAGAACCTGATGAGGAGCCCATCCGTGACGGAAGGCAACAGCACCACTGTGACCGACGGCGGCTCCGCCGATCGCCTGTCCCGCCTTGAGCAGGAAGGCGAGATCGCAGCCGACTACCTGGAGGGTCTGCTCGACATCGCGGACCTCGACGGGGACATCGACATGGATGTCGAGGGCGAGCGAGCTGCTGTCTCGATCGTCGGCGAATCCTCCAGCCGTGACCTGAACAAGCTGGTTGGGCGGGACGGCGAGGTGCTGGAGGCACTGCAGGAGCTGACGCGTCTCGCGGTGCACCGGGAGACCGGCGACCGCAGTCGGCTGATGCTGGACATCGGTGGCTTCCGGGCCCGTAAGCGGACCGAGCTGGCGCTGCTGGGCGCCAAGGCGGCGGATGAGGCGAAGGGCACCGGGCAGCCGGTCAAGCTCGACCCGATGACGCCCTTCGAGCGCAAGGTCGTGCATGACGCGGTCGCCGCGGCGGGGCTGCGCAGCGAGTCCGAGGGCGAGGAGCCCGAGCGCCGGGTGGTCGTGCTTCCGGTCTGATCGGGCCCGAGCACGGCCCAGTACGGCTCAGTCGGCCCCGTCTGCTCGCGGACGGGGCCGATCCTTGTAAGCCTGGAAGTCGCGGTGTGCGGCAACGGGATCGATGGAAAGGACAGTCCTCGTGACGGAGGAGGCAGCGGAGGCGGCGGCGGAACTTCCCGCACCGCCCGAGCAGGCGCAGGCAGTGTTCGGCGAGCGTTTCGCCGATGCGGTCCGCTATGCGGAGCTGCTGGCCGACGCGGGGGTGCGCCGGGGTCTGATCGGTCCTCGTGAGGTGCCCCGGCTGTGGGAGCGGCATCTGCTGAACTGCGCGGTGCTGTCCGAGGTGATTCCGCAGGACATGACGGTGTGCGATGTGGGCTCCGGAGCGGGGCTGCCGGGGATTCCGCTGGCGCTGGCCCGTCCGGATCTGCACATCACCCTGCTGGAGCCGCTGCTGCGGCGGACCACGTTCCTCGACGAGGTGGTCAAGCTGCTGTCGCTGTCCAATGTGACGGTGGTGCGGGGGCGTGCCGAGGAGATGGTGGGCAAGCTCCCGGCGGTGGATGTGGTGACGGCCCGCGCGGTGGCGCCGCTGGAGCGGCTGGCCGGCTGGGGGCTTCCGCTGCTGCGTCCGCACGGCGAGATGGCCGTTCTGAAGGGGGACACGGCCGAGGAGGAGCTGAAGGCGGCGCGGGCCGCGCTCGGCCGGCTCGGTGCCGTGGATTCCTCGGTGATGCAGGTCGGCGAGGGCGTGGTGGATCCGCTGTCGACGGTGGTGCGGGTCGTGGTCGGGGAGAGCCCCGGCGGGGTGCGGGCGGCGACGCGCAGGGCCAAGGCGGCGCGGGCCAGCCGGGCGGCGAAGAACCCGGGCCGGCGTCGGTACTGAGGCGCGTTCTACTCCATACAAACGGCCAAAACGACATAATCCGGAGTGTCTCCGAGATAACGGGCACATCGCTGTGCATCGTGTTCCACGTGAAACGTCGCTCCCTGCTCCCAGGAGTCCTCAGCCGCGGTCGTGCCGCGGCTGAGGCGCGCGCCAAGAAGCCCTCAAAGTCGGCCCATGAGGTGGATTCATCCACAGGCAGTCGGGCCTCGCTGGTTCACGACCCCGAAAGCATGGCAGGCTCTGTGCATTGCGAGCCTGTAGTCGAGGAGAGTGAATCCTTGCGGTCCGACGCCAACATCGCGGGGCCGATGACCGATCCGGTCCCCGGTCCCCGTTCGGAATCATTCGGGGGTGATGTTTCACGTGAAACATTGCCCCCGATGGACGACACCCCCATCGGTCGCGCCGCCCAGTTGGCGGTCGAAGCGCTCGGTCGGGCCGGCGAGGGGCTCCCTCGGCCGGCTCAGACCCGAGTGATGGTGGTGGCCAATCAGAAGGGCGGGGTCGGGAAGACCACGACCACGGTCAACCTTGCCGCCTCGCTCGCCCTGCACGGGGCGCGGGTGCTGGTGATCGACCTCGATCCCCAGGGCAACGCCTCCACGGCGCTGGGTATCGACCACCATGCCGATGTGCCGTCGATCTATGACGTCCTGGTGGAGAGCCGACCGCTCTCCGAGGTCGTACAGCCGGTCCTCGATGTCGAGGGGCTGTTCTGTGCACCGGCCACGATCGACCTCGCCGGTGCTGAGATCGAGCTGGTGTCCCTGGTGGCACGGGAGAGCCGGCTGCAGCGGGCCATCGAGGCCTATGAGCAGCCGCTGGACTATGTCCTCATCGACTGCCCGCCGTCGCTCGGCCTGCTCACCGTGAACGCTCTGGTGGCCGGTGCCGAGGTGGTCATCCCGATCCAGTGCGAGTATTACGCGCTGGAAGGCCTGGGGCAGCTGCTGAAGAACGTGGATCTGGTCCGCGCTCATCTCAACCCCAAGCTGCATGTATCAACCATCCTGTTGACCATGTACGACGGCCGGACCCGGCTCGCCGCTCAGGTCGCGGATGAGGTGCGTACCCACTTCGGCAAGGAAGTGCTGCGCACGAGCATCCCGCGCTCGGTCCGGATCTCGGAGGCACCCAGCTACGGCCAGACCGTGCTGACCTACGACCCGGGTTCCAGCGGGGCACTGTCCTACCTCGAAGCGGCGCGTGAGATGGCGTTGCGCGGCGCCGAGGGCACCAATGAGCATGATCAGCACAGCATGTCGGAGGGGATCCAGTGAGTGATCGACGCAGAGGGCTCGGCCGTGGTCTAGGCGCGCTGATCCCGGCGGCACCGTCATCGGCGGGTACATCGCCGTCCGCGGTACCGCTGCTGACCGCGGACCGGAGCATGCTGGCGGCCACCAAGGTCGCCGGTCTGAACTCCAGAGCCCACGATGCTCCGCCGACGGTGGACATCCCGGTTTCACGTGAAACAGAGCCGGATCCGCCGGCGGCCGAAGCGCCCGCGGCGCCGAGCGCGTACTTCGCCGAGCTGCCGATCGACTCGATCACGCCGAACTCGCGGCAGCCCCGTGAGGTGTTCGACGAAGATGCGCTGAACGAGCTCATCACGTCCATCAAGGAAGTGGGCCTGCTCCAGCCGGTCGTCGTGCGACAGGCCGGCCCGGAGCGCTATGAGCTCATCATGGGCGAGCGCCGGTGGCGGGCCTGCCGGGAGGCGGGTCTGGAGAACATCCCGGCCATCGTCCGGGCGACCGAGGACGAGAAGCTTCTCCTGGACGCGCTCCTGGAGAACCTGCACCGTGCCCAGCTGAACCCGCTGGAAGAGGCGGCGGCCTACGACCAGCTGCTGCGCGACTTCGCCTGCACGCATGAGCAGTTGGCCGACCGGATCGGGCGTTCGCGCTCGCAGGTCTCCAACACGCTGCGCCTGCTGAAGCTCTCGGCGCCCGTGCAGCGACGGGTCGCGGCCGGAGTGATCTCCTTCGGACATGCGCGCGCTCTGCTCTCCCTGGAGGACGGGGAGGATCAGGATCTGCTGGCGCACCGCATCGTGGCCGAGGGGCTGTCGGTGCGGGCGGTCGAAGAGATCGTCACCCTGATGAACGCCGAGCCGCAGAGCGCGAAGAAGGCCGTGGGCCCGCGGGCCGGACGGCGGGTCTCCCCGGCGCTGACCAATCTCGCCACGCGGCTGTCGGACCGTTTTGACACCAGGGTGAAGGTCGACCTGGGGCAGAAGCGCGGAAAGATCGTGGTGGAGTTCGCCTCGATAGAGGATCTGGAGCGGATCCTGGGGACGATGGCCCCCGGTGAAGGCAAGGTCCTGGAGAGCAGGCTCGACGAGGAGTCCGACGACGACGTCGAATGAGTCCGCCGTTCAGGGGAGCGGGTGGTGTTCCGGCCGGAACACCACCCGCTCTTTGCTTGTCCTCAGTGTCCTGGGACAGGGGGCGAGACTACGATGCGTAGGGGTAGGGAGCCTCTCTGGGGAGGGAAGCCCATGCGTGCGTCGAAGGTCGGACTGGAGCACGAGCGGCACATGGCCGCTCTCGTGGCAGCGGGACTGGGCTTGGGGGCGGTGGGGGGATTCGTGGGCAGTTTGGTTCGCGACAGAAATGAGGGCCTGGCCGTATGGGGCGTCGGCTCGTTCCGCTCACGTTGGACAACCTCTCGGATCTCCCCAAGCGCTGCAGATCGTGCGTCTTCTGGGAACTCGATCCGGTAAGCGGTGAGGCCGCCGTCCAGGCGGGCAAGCCGGAGCTGGAGAAGGAGGCGTGGGTCTCCGCGGTCCTGCTGGAGTGGGGCTCGTGCGGCCGGGTGGTGTATGTCGATGACGTCCCGGCCGGCTTCGTTCTCTACGCGCCGCCGGCGTATGTTCCGCGCTCCATGGCCTTCCCCACCAGTCCGGTCTCGCCAGACGCGGTACAGCTGATGACCGCCAGGATCATGCCCGGGTATCAGGGGCAGGGCATCGGGCGGGTCCTGGTGCAGACCGTCGCCAAGGACCTGGTGCGCCGTGGAGTCAAAGCCGTCGAGGCGTTCGGCGACGCGAAGTGGGCCGAGCCGGGATGCGTCCTGCCGGCCGACCACTTGCTGGCGGTGGGCTTCAAGACGGTGCGCGCCCATCCGCGGTATCCCCGGCTGCGGCTGGAGCTGCGATCGACGATCTCCTGGAAGGAAGACGTCGAGATGGCGATCGACCGGCTGCTGGGAGCCGTCCAGAAGGAGCCGGTCCTGCGGCCGCTGTGAGCTCTGTGGACACCCCGGAACGCGAACAGGCCCGCTCCTTCGAGGAGCGGGCCTGTTTCACGTGGAACGGTCGAACGGTGGAACGCCGGACGGCGTCGACTCAGACGGCGTCGCCGATGAAGTCCGCCAGGTCGCGCTTGATGGCGGCCTTCGGCTTGGCGCCGACGATGGTCTTCACGACCTCGCCGCCCTTGTAGACGTTGAGCGTCGGGATCGACATCACGCCGTACTTGGCAGCCGTGACCGGGTTCTCGTCGATGTTGAGCTTGACGATGGTGATGTCGTCGGCGTGCTCCTCGGCGATGGCCTCCAGGGAGGGGGCGATCTGCCGGCACGGGCCGCACCACTCGGCCCAGAAGTCGACCAGCACGGGCTTGTCGCTGGCGAGGACCTCCTCGGCGAAGGTCGCGTCGGTCACAATCTTGGTCTTGCCGGCCACGGCAGTCTCCTCAGGCTTGATACGTGTGGGGGAGAGGGTTTTGAGGGTCAGGCGGTCTTCTCGGCGTCCGCGAGGGCGGCGAGGAAGCGTTCGGCGTCCAGCGCGGCCGAGCAGCCGGTGCCGGCCGCCGTGATCGCCTGACGGTAGGTGTGGTCCACGACGTCACCGGCGGCGAAGACACCGGAGATGTTCGTACGGGTGCTGGGCGCGTCGACGGTGAGGTATCCCTCGCCGTCCAGTTCCAGCACACCCTTGAACAGCTCGGTGCGCGGGTCGTGGCCGATGGCGATGAACAGCCCGGTGACGGGCAGCTCCGAGGTCTCACCGGTCTTGGTGCTGCGCAGCGTCAGGCCGGACAGCTTGTTCTCGCCGTGGATCTCGGCGACTTCGCTGTCCCACACGAACGAGATCTTCGGGTCGGCGAAGGCGCGCTCCTGCATGGCCTTCGAGGCACGCAGGCTGTCGCGGCGGTGGACGATCACCACGGACTTGGCGAAGCGGGAGAGGAAGGTCGCTTCCTCGATCGCCGTGTCGCCGCCGCCGATGACGGCGATGTCCTGGTCCTTGAAGAAGAAGCCGTCACAGGTGGCGCACCAGGAGACCCCGCGTCCGGAGAGCTGGTCCTCGTTGGGGAGGTTCAGCTTGCGGTGCTGGGAGCCGGTGGTGACGATGACGGCCTTCGCGCGGTGGACGGTGCCCTCGGTGTCGGTGACGGTCTTGATGTCACCGCTGAGGTCCACCGCGACCACGTCGTCCGGGATGAGCTCGGCGCCGAAGCGCTCGGCCTGGGCGCGCATGTTGTCCATGAGGTCCGGGCCGAGGATGCCCTCGCGGAAACCGGGGAAGTTCTCCACCTCGGTGGTGTTCATCAGCGCACCGCCTGCGGTGACCGATCCCTCGAAGACCAGCGGCTTCAGGGCGGCGCGCGCTGTGTACAGCGCGGCGGTGTAGCCCGCAGGCCCGGATCCGATGATGATCACGTTACGGACGTCGCTCACGGGTGTCTTCCTCGTCTCTACCGACTACTGCGGGGCCCTGGCGGGACTCTCGTCCTGCCTAACGGATCCTAAGGGTCCAGCATTCCCGCGGCGGTACGCCGTCAGCGCGCGTACGTGTCCTGGCGAAGTACCCGGCCCGGCTTGGTGGAGCAGCCGGCGTCCACGACATACAGATCGACATGGGCCGGGTCGCCGGGATGGGGAAGGACCACCAGATACGCGTCGGTGCCCTCGAAGGGTTCGTGCGCGGAGGCGAGCGGCTGCTCGGAGCGGTGGACGCCGTCCTGCACACACGGCGGCAGGGGGACGGAGTGGGTGCGCAGCGGCGTGTTGGCGGGGGTGTCCGAGCCGAGCGCCGGGCTCTGCGGATCGCCGCCGGCCTTGGCGGTCGAGTACGTCCCCAGGAGTTCATGGACGCGTGCCTGCAGGGCACTCGCGGCCATGGCCTCGGTCGGTGTCTCGGCGGGCGTCCGCGCGGCGCCCTGGGCGCTCGAGTCCTTCTTGGCGGTGTCGCTGCTGGTCGTACCCACGTCGATGGAGTGCAGCAGGACGCCGCCGAAGCCCAGGACGGCGACCGTGGAGGCCGTGACGAGCAGTGTCCTGGCCCAGCGGCGCCGGGGGCGGGCGTGGCCGCGTCCGGGTCCGGTGGAGGCCGGAGCGTGGCCGGTGGGCCGATCGGCCGCCGCCGCTGTTCCACGTGGAACCGATGCGTCGGCTGTTCCACGTGGAACAGCCGGGGGTGCCGTCGCGTCGAGCAGTGCTTCGGCGGCGAGTGCGGCGTCGATGCGGCCGGCGATGTCGGCGGGCATGCGCGGGGGGCCGGGGAGCGTGCCCAGCAGGTTGCGGATCTCGTCCAGCGAGGTGCGCACGTCGGAGCAGAGCGCGCAGCCGTCGAGATGGCCGCGTACGTCCGCGGAGCGGCCCGGCGGAAGGATGCCTTCGGCCAGGTCCGAGATCTCCGAGACCTCGGGGTGTGCGTCCATCCCCGTCGTCGAAGTCACTGGTGGCCACCTCCGCCCTTTTCCGTTGCCGTCTCTGGGACGGATGTCCCCTCCGTCCGGTTCCTTCCCCGGCCTGGGTCCGCGTTACTCCCCTGGTCGGCGCGCAGATGAGTGAGGAGTGGAAGGAGCCGTGCCCGGCCGCGCGCGCATCTGCTCTTCACCGTGCCGGTCGGCACATCGAGTACGGCGGCGGCCTCGGCGACGGGATAGCCCTGCATGTCCACCAGGACCAGGGCGGCGCGCTGATCGGGAGGCAGGGTGGCCAGGGCGGTGATCAGTTCGCGGTGGAGCTCGCCGCGCTCGGCGGGGGCGGCGGCGGACTCATGCGGTTCGAGGAGCGTCTCGAAGCGGTCCTCGTCGACGACGGGGGAGGTGCGGCGGGAGGCGGTCTTGCGCGCCCGGTCCAGGCACGCGTTCACGGTTATCCGGTGCAGCCAGGTGGTGACCGCGGACTGGCCCCGGAAGGTGTGGGCGGCACGGAAGGCGGACACCAGAGCGTCCTGGACGGCGTCGGCGGCTTCCTCGCGGTCCCCCAGGGTGCGCAGGGCGACCGCCCAGAGGCGGTCGCGGTGGCGCCGGACGATCTCCCCGAAGGCGTCGGGGTCTCCCGCGACGTGCCGGGCGAGGAGATCAGCGTCGCTGGCCTCCTCCCCCGGCTTGCTGCCGTCGTCCACAAGCGCCTCCCCGTCCGCCGCTCAGCTGTTGCCGAGGACCTTTATTTCCGTGATGCCGCCACGGAAGCCACCACCGGACTCGGGTGGCAGGTCGGTGATGTGGATCAGGACGTAGCGCGTTTCCACCGGCTGGCCGGCGGTCACCTGAACGGTGCTCCCGGCCTTGGCCGCCGGGGCGAACCGCTGCGGGAAGGCCGCCAGGGCGGTGGGCCGGGAAGCGTCCGGTGCCGCGGCCAGCACCTCCACGGTCTGGCCGGGCACCCACATCGTGAGGTCGATGCCGGTGACCTTACGTCGGCTGCCCAGGTCGACGATGATGCCACTGCCCTGGATGCGGTTGGGCAGGTTGCCGAAGTTCGACTGGCCCTTGTAGTTGCTGGTGATCCAGGAGGTGTCGGCCTTGCCGTCGACGGCGAAGGCGACCTTGTCGGCCGCTATCGGGGCGTCCAGGGGCGAGAACTCACTGGCCGAGGAGATCGCCAGCGGTGTGCCGGGAGCGGCACTGCTGGGGTCCTGGCCGGCCCGCTGGGAGGTGCCGGTGTCGTCCTTGTTCTGTTCCTCGCGGCCCATGAGGGTGTCCGCGAGCTGCCAGCTGCCCAGGCCCAGCGCGGCGATCAGCAGCGCGGAGACGGCCCACTTGAGCACCTTGCCGGTGCGGCCGGGAAGGGCCGGCGGCGGAGCGGGGGGCGCGGGGGCCGGCCGGGGCGTGGCGGGCGGCTGGCGGTAGGGACCCTGCTGGTACGTGGTGCGCTGGTACGGCGAGATGTCCGGCTCGGGAGGCTTGATCCGGGGCAGTCCGGCGACCGCTCGGGCCAGCTCCTCCGGAGTGGTGCAGGGCGATTCCTCGCGGGAGGCGGTGGCGCCCTCGTTGACGAGCGCCCGCATCGCGATCTCGGACAGCCCGCGGTGGACCCCCGCGCGCACCTGGTCGGGAGCGACGAGCCCGACGGCCTTGGGGAGGCCGGTGAGGCCGTACGCGTCTTCCTCGTACGGCCAGCGCCGGGTGAGCGAGGCGTACAGCAGCGCGCCGATCGCCTCGGTGTCCTCGCGCTGCGGCCGCTCGGACTTCAGACCGCGCAGTGCGGCGGTGACGGCGAGGCCGCGGATGCGGTACTGCCCGGAGCCGGTGCGCAGGATGGAGCCGGGGCTGAGCCGCAGATGCGCCAGTCCCTCGCGATGGGCGGCGGCCATGGCCTGGGAGACCTGGCTGACCATCTGGTAGGCGTCGTGCGGCTCCAGCGGTCCGGCGGCCAGGCTGTCACTGAGCGCGGCGGCGTCGGGGAGCCATTCGTGGATGACGTAGACGAGGTCGTTCTCCTCGACCGCGTCGAGGACCTGGACGAAACGGGGATCACCCAGGAGCGCGGCCGAACGGGCGGCGGCGAGCACCTGACGCGCCCTGGCGTGGTCGGCGGGCAGGAGATGGATGCCGACGGCACGCCGTAGCTTCTCGTCGACCGCCCGCCAGCTGCTGAAGCCGTCGAGGCGGGTGACGCACTCCTCCAACTGGTAGCGGCGGGCGAGCTTGTGGCCGCTGTGGAGTTCCGGCGGCTTGCTGTCGCCCTTGTGCTGCTCTGCTGCTGCCTCGTCCTGCGGTGCGTCCCGCGCGTCCTGGGGGTTGTCCTGATCCGTCGTCTCGTCGGGTGTGGCCCCGTCCTGCTGGACGGTGGGCGGCGGCTCGCCGCTCTCATTGGCCACTCCGACGGCAGCCGTACTCCGATCCGCCACCGTCGTTCCTGCCTCCCCATCCGTTGCGCGATCCCACTTCAGAGCCAAGGCCAATTGTGCCCACAGTCCGGCTCTCTGCACGACACACGGCGGGAGCCGATGGTTGCCCGCCGTGTTCTTTCGATCAGCGGCCGAGTCTGCCGCGCACCATTCCGACCATCGCGGTCATTTCCTCGATCCTCATGCGCTTGGCGGCGATGTAGAAGATGCCGATCAGCAGTGCGCCGCCGACGATCAGGGAGACCAGCGAGCCGGACGCCCCGCTGCCCAGCGTCCGGGTGATGCCGTAGACCGCGACCCCGGCGGCCAGGGCGGCGGGGACGCAGGCGCCGGTGAGGCGCGCGTACGTCCGGGTGATGCGCTTGCCGTCGAGGTCGCCGCCCAGCCGGGTGCGCAGCCGCCTGACGGCGACTCCGACGCCGACCGCGTAGGCCAGCCCGTAGGAGAAGGCCATGCCGACCACGGCCCAGCGGGAGGGGAGCACGACGAAGCAGGCCGCGGAAGCGGCGGCGTTCACCGCGGCGACGATCACCGTGTTGTAGAAGGGGGTGCGGGTGTCCTCGAAGGCGTAGAAGCCGCGCAGCACGACGTACTGCACGGAGAACGGGATCAGTCCGATCCCGAAGGCCATCAGGATGAATCCGATGTTGCGCGCGGAGTCCGTTCCGGTACCGGCGTACAGCAGGCTGCACATCGGGACGCCCAGGGCGAGGAAGGCGAAGGCGGCCGGGACGATGGCCACGGCCGAGGTGCGCAGGCCGTAGGAGATGTCGTCGCGGACCGCGGGTGAGTCCCCGTCGTGGGCGGCGCGGGAGATCCGGGGCAGCACGGCGGCCATGACGGAGACCGTGATGATCGCCTGCGGCATCTGCCAGATCAGCAGCGCGTTGTTGTACGCGGTGATGCCGGTGCCCTGGAAACCGAGCTTGTCGGCCTCGGATCCGGCCCAGGTGGCGAGCTGGGTGACGACGATGAGGCCGGCCTGGTTGGCGAGGACGAAGAAGAACGTCCACTTGGCCAGCTTCGCGGCGTGGCCGAGTCCGTGGCCGCGCCAGTCGAAGCGCAGCCGGAACTTGAAGCCCGCCTCGCGCAGATAGGGCAGCATCGCGATGGACTGCACGGCCAGGCCGAGCAGGGTGCCGATGCCGAGCAGCTGGATGCCCTCGGGGGAGATCGTGGTGGCGTCCATGTTGGTCGTGCCGTAGGAGCCGTAGACCCAGATGAACATGCCGAAGGTGAAGATGACGACGATGTTGTTGAGGACCGGGGTCCACATCATCGCGCCGAACTTGCCGCGGGCGTTGAGGATCTGGCCCATCACGACGTGCACACCCATGAAGAAGATCGTGGGCAGGCAGTAGCGGGCGAAGGTCACCGCGACGTCGAAGGTGGCCGGGTTGTCCGCGATCTTCGTGGACATCATGCGGACCAGCAGCGGGGCCGCGATCACGGTGAGCGTGACGATGCCGCCGAGGATGACCATGACGAGGGTCAGCAGCCGGTTCGCGAAGGCGGTGCCGCCGTCCTCGTCGTCCTTCATCGCGCGGACCAGCAGCGGGACGAAGACGGAGTTGAGGCCGCCGCCGACGGTGAGGATGTAGATCATCGTGGGCAGGACCATCGCCACCGCGTAGGAGTCGCCGAGGGTGGCGACCCCGATCGCCGCGGCGATGACCAGGGTGCGGACGAAGCCGGTGAGGCGGGAGACCAGGGTGCCGGCCGCCATCAGGGCGCTGGACTTCAGGATGCTGGCGCCGCGGCCGGCCGAGCGGGGCGCGGGGACCGGGGCCGCCTGCTGCTCCGGCTCGGGCACCACCACGGTGGGCCCGGTGGGCGCCGCGGCGGGCTGCTGGTCGCGGTACAGGTGCGCGAACGCGTCGTAAGGGGGCGGCTCCTCGGCCGCGTGGGTCACCAGGTCGTCCACCCCGACGTACTGCGTGGTGGCGTCGTCGCCGTACGGCATCTGGTACGGCTGTTGCTGCGGGGGCCACGGCTGACCGTACGGCGGGGGCGGCGGCGGAGGGTGCGCGGCGCGGTCGTAGAGGGCCTCGCCGACGGGGTCCTGCGCGGTCGGATCCTGCTGCTGGTAGGGATCGTAGGCGTAGGTGTTCTGCAGGTAGGGGTCCGGCGGGACCGGGTGGTGGCCCGGGGGTGGCGGCGGTACCTGTGCGCGCGGATCTCCGGCCGGAGTCTCCCGGTCGCGGTCACCGTCGTACGGCGCGTTCATCTGCCCCACCTTATTGATTGTCCGCTGTCGAGACCCGGCCTGGCTATCGGTCCACCTTCTCACCCGGCGGGGACGGGTCCGTGTTTTCCGCGGCGGTGTCCGGAGCCGGGTCACCCGGCTGCCCGGCTTCGGCGCGGTCCGCACCGTCGCTCTCCTCCACGCCGTCCGCACCGCCCGCACCGTCCGCACCATCGGCACCGTCCGTGCCGTCGTCGCCGTCACCGGCCGCGTCGCCGTCGTCGTCTCCGTCGGCATCGGTACCACCGGCTCCGGCGGCCGCCTTGCGCTTGCGCTGGTTGTACATCTTCACCCCGGCCAGCGCGAGGAGCAGCAGGCCGCCGGCGATCACCAGCATCACGGTGTCGGTGATCGACGTGACCTTGACGTTGAACGAGATCGGATCGCCGTACTTGACGCCGTCCTTGGTGTAGAGCTGGGCGGTCACCTGTGCCAGGCCGTTCGCGCCCGCCTTGGTGGGGAACTTCAGCGAGCGGGTGTGGCCGCCCTCGACGGTGACCGGCTGGGGGTCGCCGACGTCCAGCCGGATCTGCGCGCTGGAGGTGAGCCGCAGTTCCAGTCCGGTGACGGCCTGCCCGAGCTCGTTCTTCACGGTGACCGGGATCGTGGCACTGCGCCCGGACAGGGTGAGGTTGGTCTTGTCCAGTATGTGCACCGAGCCCATGAGGTCGGTGAGGTAGGAGCCGATCGAGTTACGGAAGAGCGCGGCGCCGACAGGGTCGCCGCGCCAGGCGTTGGACATCGAGCGCAGCACGGCGGCGGTGAAGGGGACGGTGACCCGGTCCTTGCGGCTGAGGATCACCGTGAAGCCGTTGAGCTGGCCCTGCGTCCGCTGGATGTCCTGGAACGCGCTGGTGCTGATCTCCTGCTTGCGCAGGTAGTCGGGGTACGCGGAGGTGCCGGGCACCTTGTGGTTGGCGGCCGGGTCGGCGGGCGCCTTGGTGGCCGCGTCGAAGCTGATGGTCTGCGCCCAGGGGCTGTGGCCGACCGCGGAGATGCCCCGGGCCATCTCCTGGGCCTGGGACGCGGTGGGCATGCGCTGCGGGGCGACGACGATGCTGCGCTGCTTGGTCGGCGCCTGCAGGGTGATCATCAGGGTCTGGGAGAGGAACTCCTGGACCGCGAGGGCCGCCGTCGAGGCGCGCGTCATGTCGCCCGCGAACGCCTTGGAGAGGACGGCGTCGGTGACCACCGCCGTGGTGCCGCCGCTGATCGGCCGGGCGGACGTCGGGGTGTAGTCGAGCGAGCCGGTCTCGCCGAAGCTGTCGCTGCGCGCGATGACGTTGTCGGCCCCGCCGGCGGTGGCGACGTCCACGATCGACGGATCGACGGCGCCCTCGGCCGGCCAGGCCACATTGGCGGTCGGTTCGAGGCCGAGGATCGTGTCGACGGTCCTGACCCCAGATCAGTGGCCGTCTTGAGATGGCCGAGGGTCGCGGGGACGTCCTTGCCGTGATGGGCGATCGACGCGATGTCGGTGTCGCCGAAGGGCAGCGACACCACTTCATGGCCGGCGGTCGCGGACTTCAGGTCGTTGAGCCACTGCTTGGCGTTCTCGGTGCCCGTGCCCGGCGTCGTGTGCGCGATGTCACCGTCAGGACCCAGCACCCGGTAGCTGCGGGTCATGAAGTCGACGGTGGCGAGCAGGTCGGGATCGACGACCCAGGTGATCGGCAGGGTCCTGCCCAGCTCCACCATCTGCTGCAGCCGGCCGCCGGGGGCGAGATCCGCCGCGAGGTCGTCGTCGAGGAAGATCGGACTCTGCTGGTCGTCGGTGTCGCTGCGCACGGCCAGGTGCGGCCGGTCGGCCAGCGGCCACAGGAACGTGAACTGGGTCGGCTTGGCCTCAGCCTTCGCGTACCAGGGGAGAAACGTCCGCTGGATCCCCAGGACGTGGTTGTAGGCCTCGTCGGCGGTCTGGCCGTTGAGGGTGACCCCGAGCTGGTAGACGCCGTCAGCGCCCAGCTCCAGGGCGCTCACGGGCACCTTCAGGGAGAAGGGGCTGCTCGTGCCGGACGGGATGTCCGCCAGCTTGGCCGTGTGCTCGGTGAGCAGGCTGCCGTCGTCACCGGTGCTCCCGGTGCGTGCGGCGGCGGAGCTGATCGCGCTGCGGCTGGTCAGCGGGCTGCTGGAGGAGACCCGCAGGCCGGCCTCGGCATGGGTGATCGTGGCCCGTCCGGTGTTGGTGACGGTGCCGTCGACGGTGATCGTGCCGTCCTTGGCCGGGGTGACCGGGTCCATGGATTCCAGGGACACCTGGGCGGTCCGTGATCCGGTACCGGCCGTGGTGGCGTAGGCGGCGGGTGCGGCGTGCACCTGCAGCAGGCCCGCGAAGAGCGACGCCCCGGCGATCAGCGCGGCCACGCGGCGTAGCCGCCGCGGACGAGCCGTGGGTGTACCGGGTGACTGTGCCGCCTCGCCCACTCGTTTGCCCGTCCTGTCGTCAATCGGATGTGCGTCCTGGCATGTTAACGATCGGGCGAGAGGCAAAGTGCTGCGGACTGCTCCATGTGGACCGGGGACATAACGCGGAGGCCAGGAGGCTCGCGGCCACGTACCCTTTTACGTTGTGCCGAATGCCAACAATGACCCCCAGATCCAGCAGGCCCCTCACACGGTCGCGCCGGTCGCCGAAGACCTCGGCCGCCGCTTCCAGGAAGCCGGCTTCAAGCTCGCCCTCGTCGGCGGCTCGGTCCGTGACACCCTGCTCGGCAGGCTCGGCAACGACCTGGACTTCACGACCGATGCCCGCCCGGAACAGGTGCTGAAGATCATCCGGCCCTGGGCGGAGGCCGTGTGGGAGGTCGGTATCGCCTTCGGCACCGTCGGGTGCATGAAGGACGGCTTCCAGGTCGAAGTCACCACCTACCGGTCGGAGGCCTACGACCGGACCTCCCGCAAGCCCGAGGTCTCCTACGGCGACACCATCGAGGAGGATCTGGTCCGCCGGGACTTCACGGTCAACGCGATGGCCGTCGCGCTGCCGGGAAGCGTCTTCGTCGACCCGTACGGCGGCCTCGACGACCTGGCCGGCCGGCTGCTGCGCACTCCCGGTACGCCGGAGGACTCCTTCTCCGACGACCCGCTGCGGATGATGCGCGCCGCGCGCTTCGCGGCCCAGCTGGACTTCGAGGTCGCTCCCGAGGTCGTCGCCGCGATGACGGCGATGGCGGACCGTATCGAGATCGTCTCGGCGGAGCGGGTCCGCGACGAGCTGAACAAGCTCATCCTCTCGGACAACCCGCGCAAAGGTCTGCGGCTGCTGGTCGACACCGGGCTGGCGGAGCGGGTCCTGCCGGAGCTCTCGGCGCTGCGCCTGGAGCGTGACGAACACCACCGGCACAAGGACGTCTACGAGCACTCGCTGACCGTCCTGGAGCAGGCCATCGACCTGGAGACGGACGGACCCGACCTGGTGCTGCGGCTGGCCGCGCTGCTGCACGACATCGGCAAGCCGCGGACCCGGCGCTTCGAGTCCGACGGCCGGGTCTCCTTCCACCACCACGAGGTGGTGGGCGCGAAGATGACCAAGGCCAGGATGGCCAAGCTCAAGTACCCCAACGACATGATCAAGGACGTCGCCCGGCTCGTCGAGCTGCATCTGCGGTTCCACGGGTACGGCACCGGGGAGTGGACGGACTCCGCCGTCCGGCGTTACGTGCGCGACGCGGGCCCGCTGCTGGGCCGGCTGCACAAGCTCACCCGGTCCGACTGCACGACGCGGAACAAGCGCAAGGCGGCGGCGCTCTCCCGTACCTATGACGGGCTGGAGGAGCGGATCGGCGAACTCCAGGAGCGGGAGGAGCTCGATTCGATCCGTCCGGACCTGGACGGCAACCAGATCATGCGGATCCTGGATGTCCCACCCGGCCCGGTGATCGGCAAGGCCTACCAGTTCCTGCTGGAGCTGCGGCTGGAGAACGGCCCGATGGCCGAGGAGGACGCGATCGCCGCACTCAAGGAGTGGTGGGCGACGCAGGGCTGAGCATTCCGGCGGACGCGATGTTCCACGTGGAACATGGCGCGGCCCGGACAGCGCGAGGGGCGATGTTCCACGTGGAACATCGCCCCTGCGTGCGTCGGTGGGACCGGCGGGCCTAAGCGGACTACTTGTCCTTCAGGCAGAGCAGGAAGTCGCTGCCGCTACCGGACTCGGTGTAGGCGTACCGGAAGTCCGGGGCCGCCGCCGTGCACTTCGTCTCGGCCTCGGAGTCGCCGTACTCGCCACTGATCACGGCCAGGACCTTGTACTGCGCCGTGGCGTCCGTGCAGGAGACGACCTTCAGGTCCGGGTTGGTGTCGCTGGAGCTACCGCGGTGCATGCAGTCGCCGACGACGGCCGTGCTGGCGCTCTTGTCGAGCGCGTTCACCCCCACGATCGCGGCGATCACGATGAGCGGGACCAGGATGCCGTAGGCACCCACGCGCCCGAAGATCGGCTTTCCGGTCTCGCGGGGCGGTCCCCAGCCACCGGTGGGCGCGGGGAGCTTGTTGAACTTCCCCCGCGCACCCAGGTTGATGAGCAGGGTGACCGGCGTGATGATGAACGAGGCGATGCCCCACCAGCCCTGCCACAGGGTCTTGGTGGTCATGTCGCGGTGCGTGGCTATGCCGCAGGAGCGGCAGTAGTTGGCCTTCAGCTTGAGGAACCGCATGATGACCAGGAAGCCCTGGTGACCGCGGACCGTGGCGTGGACGGCGGGGTAGCCACCGCAGAAGGTGCACGCGCCGGGCTGGGCTCCCTGCTGGGGATACGGCTGCGGCCCCTGCTGCCCGAAGGGGTCAGCGCCCTGCGGCGGTTGCGGCTGGCCGTACGGGTTGCCGCCCTGCGGCGGCTGCGGCTGGCCGTAGGGGTTTCCACCCTGCTGGTACTGCGGTGGCGGTGGAGTGGTCATGGGTGTCCCCCGATTGGTATGTATGAGCGACGTAAGAACGGGCGAACACTACTGGAGACCCCTGACACGGAGCATCGCCAGGGCCACCACCGCGTACAGCAGGGCCAGTAGGGCGATCAGGAGCGCGGACCGGCCGTCCGGCGGAAGCATCAGGGCGGCGACCGCCGCGGCACCGACGAAGGCGACGTTGAAGGCCACGTCGTAGAGCGAGAACACCCGTCCCCGGTACGCGTCGTCGACCGAGGACTGGACGACGGTGTCGGTGGCGATCTTTGCGCCCTGGGTACAGATGCCCAGGGCGAAGGCGGCGACCAGCATGGGCGCGGGGTCGAACGGCAGGGCCAGCGGCGGGAGAAGCACGGCGGCGGATCCGGCGCAGACCGTGATCCAGCCGGCGGTGCCGAAACGGGCGGTGGCCCAGGGTGTGATGACGGCGGCGGCGAAGAAGCCCGCGCCCGAGACACCCACCGCGAGTCCGAGCAGGGCCAGACCGCCGCTGCCGTCGTCGCCCGGCCGGTCCGACGCGGTGTTCCAGGCGTAGCGGCACAGCATCAGCAGGACGACGGTGAGTGCGCCGTAGCAGAAGCGCAGGGCGGTCATGGCGGCCATGGCCCGCACCGCGGCCGGGCGGCCGCGCAGATGGCGCAGCCCCTCCGCGAGGCCGTGCACGGTACCGGTCAGCGCGGTGCCGAGGCGTGGTTGGACGAGCTCCGGGTCGGGGCCGAGGAGGTCGCGGTCCAGGACGAGGGCGGCCAGGCCCGCGCAGAGGTAGACGAACGCGGCGAGCAGCACCACGGTCGCGTCGGCTCCGGCGCCCTTGGCGAGGCCGAGGTGGACGAGGAAGGCGAGACCGCCGCCGGCCGTCGCGGCCAGCGTCCCCGCGGTCGGCGACAGCGAGTTGGCCATCACGAGCCGCTCCCGGTCCACGACGCGCGGCAGTGCCGCCGACAGCCCGGCCAGGACGAAGCGGTTGACGGCGGTGACGGACAGCGCCGACAGATAGAACAGCCAGTCCGGGACATGAGCCAGGATCAGCGCGGCCGTGCCGCAGGAGAGCACCGCGCGCAGCAGGTTGCAGTACAGCAGGACCTGGCGCCGCCGCCAGCGGTCCAGCAGCACCCCGGTGAAGGGCCCCAGCAGGGAGTACGGCAGCAGGAGCACGGCCATCGCGGAGGCGATGGCGGCGGGGGACGCCTGCTTCTCGGGCGAGAAGACGACGTACGTGGCGAGCGCGACCTGGAAGACGCCGTCGGAGAGTTGGGACAGCAGGCGCACCGCGAGCAGCCGCCGGAAGTCGCGCAGCCGCAGCAGCACGCGGAGATCGCGCACAACAGCCATGGGCACAGCCTCACATGACGCGTCAGGCCCCGGGCGCAACACCCGGGGCCTGACGGTTACGCGTCGTGCGTGATCAGCGGTTCAGTGGCGATCAGCGGGTCGGTGCCGATCGCCCGTGAGCCCGAGCCGGCTGGGCTCAGCGCTCGACCTCGCCCTTGATGAACTTCTCGACGTTGTCGCGGGCCTCGTCGTCGAAGTACTGCACCGGCGGGGACTTCATGAAGTACGAGGACGCCGAGAGGATCGGGCCACCGATGCCGCGGTCCAGGGCGATCTTCGCGGCACGCACCGCGTCGATGATGACGCCGGCCGAGTTCGGGGAGTCCCAGACCTCGAGCTTGTACTCCAGGCTCAGCGGGACGTCACCGAAGGCGCGGCCCTCGAGGCGGACGAACGCCCACTTGCGGTCGTCGAGCCACGCCACGTAGTCCGACGGGCCGATGTGCACGTTGTCGGCACCCAGGTCGCGGTCGATCTGCGAGGTGACGGCCTGCGTCTTCGAGATCTTCTTCGACTCGAGGCGGTCGCGCTCCAGCATGTT
Organism: Streptomyces sp. RKAG337; assembly: GCF_023701715.1. Lineage (NCBI taxonomy): Bacteria > Bacillati > Actinomycetota > Actinomycetes > Kitasatosporales > Streptomycetaceae > Streptomyces > Streptomyces sp. RKAG337. Next base: position 3,716,691 of record NZ_JAJOZA010000001.1, read on the forward strand.
CTTGAAGTCCATGTTGCCGCCGACGTTCAGCTGCATGGTGCGCTCCAGCAGGACACCGCGGTCCTCGAAGAGCTTCGCCATCACACGGTGCGTGATCGTGGCGCCGACCTGCGACTTGATGTCGTCACCGACGATCGGCACGCCGGCCTCGGTGAACTTGTCCGCCCACTCCTTGGTGCCGGCGATGAAGACCGGGAGGGCGTTGACGAACGCGACCTTGGCGTCGATGGCGCACTGCGCGTAGAACTTCGCAGCGACCTCGGAGCCGACGGGCAGGTAGCAGACGAGAACGTCGACCTGGCGGTCCTTGAGGATCTTGACGATGTCGACCGGGGCCGCGTCCGACTCCTCGATGGTCTCGCGGTAGTACTTGCCGAGACCGTCGTGGGTGTGACCGCGCTCGACGGTGATACCGCTCTGCGGAACGTCGCAGATCTTGATCGTGTTGTTCTCGCTGGCGCCGATGGCGTCCGCGAGGTCGAGGCCGACCTTCTTCGCGTCGACATCGAAGGCGGCCACGAACTCGACGTCACGCACGTGGTAGTCACCGAACTGCACGTGCATGAGGCCAGGCACGCGGCCGTTCGGGTCGGCGTCCTTGTAGTACTCGACACCCTGCACCAGCGACGCGGCGCAGTTGCCCACGCCAACAATGGCTACGCGAACCGAACCCACGGTTGCTCCCTGTGTAATCGTCACGCGGTTCCCCGGTCTCCGGGTTGGCCGCCATGTTCTTGAGTGTTGCGGTCTTGTGTGTTGTCGTCCTGCTCGGCCGGCGGGCGCGTGGTGCGCCCGTTGCGCTCGGTCTCGATCAGCTCGTTGAGCCAGCGGACCTCGCGCTCCACCGATTCCATGCCGTGCCGTTGCAGCTCGAGCGTGTAGTCGTCGAGCCGCTCACGGGTGCGCACCAACGAGGCGCGCATCTTGTCCAGGCGTTCCTCGAGGCGGCTGCGCCGCCCCTCGAGGACGCGCATCCGGACGTCCCGTGACGTCTGGCCGAAGAAGGCGAACCGAGCCGCGAAGTGCTCGTCCTCCCATGCGTCCGGCCCTGAGTGGGCGAGGAGCTCCTCGAAGTGCTCCTTGCCCGCCGTGGTCAGCCGGTAGACGATCTTCGCCCGGCGGCCGACGAGGGGAGCGGCCAGCGGATCCACGTCCGGAACCGTCTCCTCGATCAACCAGCCCTGGGCGACCAGCGTCTTCAGGCAGGGATAAAGGCTGCCGTAGCTGAACGCGCGGAACACACCGAGCGAGGTGTTGAGCCGCTTGCGCAGCTCGTAACCGTGCATCGGGGATTCGCGCAGCAGGCCGAGGACAGCGAATTCGAGGATCCCGGAGCGCTTGCTCACTGCCCCGCCTTCCGTCCTGGCCACCGCTGAACCCGGGTCCGCCCCGGTGTGTGGTGGTGCTTGTGCCGGCCCGATGTATCGAGTCGATACATCGCGACGATAGAACGGCTTGATCTATCTGGCAAGGCGGCCCGCGGTGACCGGTGTCACATCGGGAAACCTGTGAAGCCTCAGCCGTCCGTTATGTGATGAAGGTTGGTGTCACAGGGCTTTTGAGCCTGCGTACTCTGTTCGCCATGCAGAGCACCGGGAACCCTGTGACGCGCGTGAGCGTCTTGGTCCTGGGTGCAGTGCGGCCTGACACTGCCGCACTCAGGGGGACCCACGGATATTCATTGCCGCCTTCAGGCGATCCCGCCTGTTCTAGGAGTAGCTGTTCATGAGCGATCACCGTCGCAAGCCGCCGCAGTCGCCCGGCGGCGGTCGCGCAGCCGCCCGGCGCGGAGCGCAGCAGGAACCGCCGTCGCCGACCGTCGGCCGGCGCGCCGCCAACCCGCCGTCGCAGGCACCGTCACCGGGCGGTTCCGCCGCTGACGGACCCTCTTATCCCGGCCGCGCGGCCGCGCGCCGTGCTGGGCAGGGCGGTCGCCGCCGTGCGGCGAACGCCGCCGAGGGCGCGGGTGTCGCGGAAGGCGCGGGCGGTTCCGGTGGCGGCGGGCGCCGCAGGCCCGGCGGTGGTGGCAGCGGCAGTGGCAGTGGTCCCGGTGGCCGTGGACCCGGCCGTCCCCCGAAGAAGCGCTTCATCGACTATCCGCGCTGGGGCAAGACCGGCTGGCGCCACTGGATGCCGTCCTGGAAGCAGGTCACGTCGCTGACCATCGCCTTCTTCGGCACGCTGGTCGGTATCGCGGGCATCGCGTACGCGATGGTGCAGATCCCGGACGAGAACCTCGCCGCCAAGGCGGAGAACAACGTCTACTACTGGGACGACAACACCCCGATGATCGCGACCGGCGGGGAGATCAACCGCCAGAACGTGACGATCGACCAGATCCCGCGGGCGATGCAGTACGCGGTCATCTCCGCGGAGAACAAGACCTTCGAGGGCGACAGCGGCGTCGACCCCATGGGTATCGCGCGTGCCCTGAAGAACATGGCCACCGGCGGTGAGGTGCAGGGTGGTTCGACGATCACCCAGCAGTACGTCAAGAACTCCCGGCTCGACCAGTCGCAGACCGTCACCCGCAAGTTCAAGGAATTGTTCATCTCCATAAAGGTCGGCGCCAGTGTGAAGAAGCCGGTCATCATGGCCGGCTACCTGAACACCTCGTACTACGGCCGGGGCGCCTACGGAATCCAGGCCGCGGCCCGGACGTACTACGGCGTCGACTCCAAGGATCTCAACCCGAGCCAGTGCGCTTTCCTGGCAGCGCTGCTCAAGGGCCCGACGTACTTCGACCCCGCCGGCGCGGTGGACATCGACTCGCGCGCCACTCCCGAGGCCAACAAGGCCAACTCCATGCAGCGCTGGAAGTGGATCCTTGACGAGGAGGTCAAGGACGGCCACCTGACGGCTCAGGAGCGGGCGAAGTACACGGCGTACCCGACGCCGGGACCGGTGAAGAAGAACGCGCAGATGGCCGGGCAGATCGGTTACCTGGTGAGCCTCGCCAAGTCCTACGTCATCAACAGCACCGGACTCAAGATCACGTCCGACGACCTGGCCAAGGGCGGCTACCAGATCCACACCACCTTCAACAAGCAGAAGGTGGCGGAGCTGGAGGCGTCGATCAAGGCGGTCCGCGACAAGAACCTGAAGCCGGACACCCGTAAGGACACCTCGGGGAAGAACACCACCCTGGACAAGGACGGCGGGTTCGTCGACAAGTTCGTGCAGTTCGGTGGCGCCTCGGTCAATCCCAAGGACGGCGCGATCATCGCCATCTACGGCGGCACCGACGCGACGCAGCACTTCACCAACAACGCCGACGAGACCGGCGCGCAGGTCGGATCGACCTTCAAGCCGTTCGTCCTGGCCGCCGCGATGACCCATGGCGCGCGTGACCCCAAGGGGGAGGCGGACCAGGGTGACGACCAGCGCACCAAGGTCTCGCCGAAGAGCATCTTCAGCGGTAAGAACGACCTGAAGATCAACACCTACGACGGCAAGCCCTGGCACGACAACAAGGGGAGGAGTGGACCCAGCCCAACGACGACGGCGAGTCCGAGGCGAAGGTCACGCTGCGCGAGGCCATGGAAAAGTCGATGAACTCCCCCTACGTCCAGCTCGGTATGAACGTCGGCACGGACAAGGTGCATGACGCCGCGATCGCGGCGGGTCTGCGGCCCTCCGCGTCGAACGGTCTGAACGACTACAAGAACAGCGTCACGTATTCGATCGGCACCTCGTCGCCCAGCGCGATCCGGATGGCCGGGGCCTACTCGACGTTCGCCGCGAGCGGCATGCAGAACGACCCGTACTCGGTCACCAGCGTGTCGGACAAGAGCGGGCAGATCTACAAGCACGAGAAGAAGGCGAAGGTGGCCTTCGAGGCGAACGTGGCCGACACCGTCACCAACGTGCTGCAGGGCGTGGTCGAGAAGGGCACCGGTGAGCCGGCGAAGCTCGACGACGGCCGGGAGGCCGCGGGCAAGACCGGTACCACCGACGACAACAAGTCGGCCTGGTTCATCGGCTACACACCGTCGCTGTCGACCTCGATCGGTATGTGGCGCCTGGACGACAAGGCCGAGGCCAGCAAGAAGACCTTCCTGTCGATGTACGGCACCGCAGGCAAGGCGAAGATGCACGGTAATTCGTTCCCGGCGCAGATCTGGCACGACTACATGAGCCAGGCCCTCAAGGGCACCGCGAAGCAGACCTTCAACGAGCCGTCGAGCGATCCCGGCGAGATGGTCTACGCCCCCGGCACCAGCCCGACACCCACGCCGTCGCAGACGACGCCCAGCCAGACTCCGTCGACGACCAAGGCTCCGACGACACCCACGACGACGCCGCCCACGACGCCGCCGACCTCGCCGACCGATACGCCGACGACGCCCTGCTCGCCGCTCGACTGGAACTGCCACCACACGCCCGGCGGCGGCAGTACCTCGCCGACACCCTCGACCACCACGACCCGGCCCGGCAACGGCGGTGGTGGAGGGAACAACGGCAACGACTTCTCCGACTGACGGATGAGCCGTTAGCAGTGCGGCCGGGGCCGCGGAGGGCCAATGCCCTCCGCGGCCTCCTGCCTTCCCGGGCCATGCGGCAGGATGTCCGCCATGACGAGCGTGCGCGAAGACGACCAGCTGGAGGCCCTCGTGCCGCCGACCGACGAGGATCCGGTGGCCGCATCCGCCAGCGAGGTCATCGGCGGGCCGCTGGGACGCCGGGCGGAGACCGGAGTGCACCGCTGGTGGAACCCGCTGCGGGTCCTGGTGATCCTGGTCATCGGCATGTTCGCGCTCGGAATGGTGCAGAAGCTGCCCTGCTACAACAGCGGCTGGTTCCAGCCGGGTGACGCGCAGTACATCCACGCCTGCTACTCCGACATCCCGCACCTGTTCGGCGGGCGCGGCTTCTCGACGGGGATCGTGCCGTACTTCGACCGGATCCCGGACGAGGTCTCCACCGACTTCCACTATCTGGAGTACCCGGTCCTGACCGGCCTCTTCATGGAGGTCGCGTCCTGGTTCACCCCGGACGGCGGCTCGGAGCAGCACCGCGAGCAGATCTACTGGCTGGTCAACGCGGGCATGCTGATGGTCTGCGCGGTGGCCCTCGTGGTGTGCGTCGCGCGCACCCACCGGCGCCGCCCCTGGGACGCCCTGCTCGTGGCGCTCTCCCCCGCGCTGGCGCTGAGCGCCACCATCAACTGGGACCTGTTCGCGGTGGCGCTCACCGCGGGCGCCATGCTGATGTGGGCCCGCAGCCGCCCGCTGGCGGCCGGCGTCCTGCTCGGCCTGACCACTGCCGCCAAGCTCTACCCGCTACTGCTACTGGGGGCGCTGTTCGTGCTCTGCCTGCGGGCGGGCCGGCTGAGGGCCTTCTGGACGGCCGTGGCGGGGGCGGTGGGGGCGTGGCTGGTGGTCAACCTGCCGGTGATCCTGCTCGCGCGCGACGGCTGGGCGAAGTTCTACTCGTTCAGCCAGGACCGCCGGATCGACTACGGCTCCATCTGGCTGGTCATCAGCCAGCAGACCGGCAAGCCGCTCGACGGCGTCAACTCCTACGCCGTCGCCCTGATGCTGCTGCTCTGCGCGGCCATCGCGGGGCTCGCGCTCTACGCGCCCCGGCGTCCGCGCTTCGCGCAGCTCGCCTTCCTCGTGGTGGCCGCCATAGTGGTGGCCAACAAGGTCTACTCGCCTCAGTACGTGCTGTGGCTGCTGCCACTGGCCGTGCTCGCCAGACCGCGGTGGCGGGACTTCCTGGTGTGGCAGGGCTCCCAGGTCCTGTACTTCCTGGGCATCTGGATGCAGCTCGCCTATGTGACGGGCGGCAACAAGCACCACGGGCTGCCCCAGGACGGCTACCACCTGGCGATCGTCATCCACCTCCTCGGCACGCTGTACCTGTGCGGCGTGGTGGTGCGGGACATCCTGCTGCCGGAACGCGATGTGGTGCGCTGGGACGGCGAGGACGACCCGTCCGGCGGTGTGCTGGACGGCGCGCCGGACGTGTTCGTACTCGGCCGGGCCCATGAACCGCGGCACGCGGCCCCCTTCACGGGGACGCCGGTGGAGTGGGGCGTGGAACGGCGTGAGACGGCGGGACAGCGGCCGGTGGAGGGCGGGGGCGCGACAGCGGCCGAGACCGGCTGAGAGGCGCTCAGAGCCGCTGAGGAGGCGCTGAGCGGCGTCCCGGCGGCCTGGGGTGGCTGGTGGGGTGGCGTCCCGCGGCCGTCAGCGGTCCAGGACGCGGTCGAACTGGGTGGTGGTGTGCCGCAGGTGCGCCACCAGCTCGTCACCGACCGCCGGCGGGGCCACGTCGTTGGGCAGGAACAGGATGGAGACCTGCATGTGCGGGGGCTCCGCGAACCACCGCTGCTTGCCGGCCCACACGAACGGCGAAAGGTTGCGGTTGACGGTGGCCAGGCCGGCCCGCGCGACACCCTTGGCGCGCGGCATCAGGCCGTGCAGGGCCTTGGGCGCTTCGAGCCCCACACCGTGGGACGTCCCGCCCGCGACCACGATCAGGTGGCCGTCGTCGGAGGCCTTCTGCTGGCGGTACCCGTAGCGCTCGCCCTTGGCGATGCGCGTGACGTCCAGGACGGCGCCGCGGTACTCGGTGGCCTCGTGGTCGCCGAGCCACATCCGGGTGCCGATCCGGGCACGGAACTTGGTCTGCGGGAACTGCTGCTGCAGCTGGCCGAGCTCATGCGCCTTGAGGTGGCTGACGAACATCGTGTGCAGCGGCAGCCGGGCGGCGCGCAGCCGCTCCATCCAGCCGAAGACCTCCTCCACCGCGTCGGAACCGTCGGTGCGGTCCAGCGGCAGATGGATGGCGAAGCCCTCCAGCCGTACGTCGTCGATGGCGGCGTGCAGCTTGACCAGGTCGTCCTCGGCGACGCCGTGGCGCTTCATGCTGCTCATGACCTCGATGACGACCCGCGCGCCCACCAGCCCGCGCACGCCCTCGACGGAGGACACCGACCGGATCGCGCGGTCCGGCAGCGGTACCGGCTCCTCGCCGAGCCGGTACGGGGTGAGGACCAGGAGGTCCCCACCGAACCAGTCCTTGATCCTGGCGGCCTCGTAGGTCGTACCGACCGCGAGCATGTCGCTGCCGAGCCGGGTCGCCTCGTCGGCGAGCCGCTCGTGTCCGAAGCCGTAGCCGTTGCCCTTGCAGACCGGGACGATGCCGGGGAACTGCTCGGCCACGGACTGCTGGTGCGCACGCCAGCGTGCGGTGTCGACATACAGGGTGAGCGCCATGGCCTGGTCAGGACCTTTCCTTCGTCTGCTCGCCGGTCAGCGGCGGGACATGTAGATGTCGAGTGCCTTGTGGAGCAGTTTGTTGAGGGGGAAATCCCACTCGCCCAAGTATTCGGCGGCCTGGCCGCCCGTGCCCACCTTGAACTGGATCAGGCCGAACAGGTGGTCCGTCTCGTCGAGGGAGTCGCTGATGCCGCGCAGGTCGTACACGCTCGCCCCGAGGGCGTACGCGTCCCTGAGCATCCGCCACTGCATCGCGTTGGACGGCCGGACCTCCCGCTTGTGGTTCGCGGAGGCGCCGTAGGAGTACCAGACGTGCCCGCCGACGATCAGCATGGTGGCCGCGGCCACCGCCTCGCCCTCGTGCACGGCCAGGTACAGCCGCATCCGGTTGGGGTCCTCGTTGTTGAGCGAGGTCCACATCCGCTGGAAGTACGACAGCGGGCGGGGCCGGAAGTGGTCGCGCTCGGCCGTCACCTCGTAGAGCTTCTGCCAGACCGGGAGGTCGTCGTAGCCGCCCTGCACGACCTCGACACCGGCCTTCTCGGCCTTCTTGATGTTGCGGCGCCACAGCTGGTTGAAGCCCTTGAGGATGTCGTCCAGCGAACGGTTCTCCAGCGGCACCTGGTAGACGTAGCGCGGCTGCACATCACCGAAGCCGGCGCCGCCGTCCTCGTTCTGCTGCCAGCCCATCCGGCGCAGCCGGTCGGCCACCTCGAAGGCGCGGGGCTCGATGAACGTCGCCTCGACGTCCCGCAGCCGCTTGACGTCCGGGTCCGAGATGCCGGCCTTGATGGCGGGCGCGTCCCAGCGGCGGATGACGACGGGCGGGCCCATCTTCACCGTGAAGGCGCCCTGCTGCTTGAGGTGCGCCAGCATCGGCTGCAGCCACTCGTCCAGGTTCGGGGCGTACCAGTTGATGACCGGGCCCTCGGGCAGGTACGCGAGGTACCGCTTGAGCTTGGGGATCTGCCGGTACAGCACCAGGCCGGCGCCGACGATCTGGCCGGTCCTGTCGTCGAACCAGCCGAGGTTCTCGGAGCGCCATTCGTTCTTGACATCCGCCCATGCCGGAACCTGGCAGTGACTGGCCGAGGGCAGGCTCTGGATGAATGCCAGATGCTGCTCACGGCTGATGGTCCTCAGGGTCAAGCTCATGCGGGGCGCTCCCCATCGCTACGACTGCGGTCTTATCTGCGCCGAAGCCTACTGCGATCGGGGAACCGCCCCGCCAGCCCTGTGGACAACTCTCCGGTCAGCCTCCGAAGAACCCGCCGTGTGCCATACCCAGGTAGAAGCCGACCGCGGCCGCGCCGAGCCCGATGATCAGCGCGAAGCGTTCGGCGGTGGTGACGGAGATGAATTGCCCGTATCCCCCGGTGATGATCCCGGCCAGGCCGGTCAGGGAACTGAGCAGATGCAGGCTGTCGAAGATCGACGTGACGATGGCGATGCCACCGAGGACCAGGGTGACCGCGACCAGCGTGTTCTCCAGGGGATGGGCCTGGCCGTCGGTGTTGAACGTGAGGCGATGGGTCCGTGCCGCTTGCTGTGCCATGGGAGACCTCCGTAACGGAGCCGTAGCGCATCGTAGCGCCGTTCCTACCCGATGTGTACAGATTGAGGGCATTAGCGGCCGGATTTCAACCGGAGGCGGTTGTCCGGGTAGTCTGTACGGTCTGCACCGGTGTCTGCGCTGGTCCACAACGATCCACCGTGATTGTCAGTGGTCGGCGCTACCGTTGCGACGCAATGCAAACCCTCCTGCCACGGAAATGCCGTGGCCGCTGAGTCCAAAGGAGGTGGGTTCCACAATGCGTCACTACGAGCTCATGCTTATTCTCGACCCCGATCTCGAGGAGCGCGCTGTCTCCCCGCTGATCGAGAACTTCCTCACTGTCGTCCGCAACGGCGGCGGCAGCGTGGAGAAGGTCGACACCTGGGGCCGTCGTCGCCTCTCGTACGAGATCAAGAAGAAGGCCGAGGGTATCTACTCGGTCGTCGACCTCAAGGCTTCGCCCGAGGTCGTCAAGGAGCTCGACCGTCAGCTCAACCTGAACGAGTCGGTTCTCCGGACCAAGGTCCTCCGCCCGGAACTGCACTGAGCCTGCGGGCTTAGAGCAGTACCGGTTCCGAGAAGCAGCCAGCACACCGCCGAGAGGTCACCACCATGGCAGGCGAGACCGTCATCACGGTCGTCGGCAATCTCGTCGACGACCCCGAGCTGCGCTTCACCCCGTCCGGTGCGGCGGTCGCGAAGTTCCGTGTCGCGTCCACACCCCGCATCTTCGACAAGCAGACCAACGAGTGGAAAGACGGCGACGGCCTCTTCCTCACGTGCTCGGTCTGGCGTCAGGCGGCGGAGAACGTAGCGGAGTCGCTGCAGCGAGGCATGCGCGTCATCGTGCAGGGCCGGCTGAAGCAGCGGTCCTACGAGGACCGCGAGGGCGTCAAGCGGACGGTCTACGAGCTGGACGTCGAGGAAGTCGGCGCCAGCCTGAAGACCGCGACCGCCAAGGTCACCAAGACGACCGGCGGCGGCCGTAGCGGCCAGCAGGGCGGTTACAGCGGTGGCGGCGGCGGTGGCGCACAGGGCGGCCAGGGTGGCGGCAACTGGGGCGGAAGCTCCGGCGGCGGCCAGCAGGGCGGCGGCGGTGCTGCTACCGACGACCCCTGGGCGACCAGTGCTCCGGCCGGCGGTGCCCAGCAGGGCGGCGGCGGAAGCTGGGGCGGGAACTCCGGTTCCTCCTCCGGCGGCGGCTTCTCGGACGAGCCGCCCTTCTAAGGGCGTCACGACACCAACTTCTTGATCAAACAGGAGAGACACCATGGCGAAGCCGCCTCCGCGCAAGCCTAAGAAGAAGGTCTGCGCGTTCTGCAAGGACAAGACCGTCTACGTGGACTACAAGGACACGAACATGCTGCGGAAGTTCATTTCCGACCGCGGCAAGATCCGTGCCCGCCGCGTGACCGGCAACTGCACGCAGCACCAGCGTGACGTCGCCACGGCCGTGAAGAACAGCCGTGAGATGGCACTGCTGCCCTACACGTCGACCGCTCGCTAAGGAAGGGTGACCGAAACATGAAGATCATCCTCACCAACGAGGTCTCCGGCCTCGGCGCCGCAGGCGATGTCGTAGAGGTCAAGTCCGGCTACGCCCGCAACTACCTGGTCCCGCGCGGTTTCGCGATCGCCTGGACCAAGGGTGGCGAGAAGGACGTAGAGCAGATCCGTCGTGCGCGTCGGATCCGCGAGATTCACACCCTTGAGGACGCGAACGCCGTCAAGGCGAAGCTGCAGTCCGTCAAGGTGCAGCTGACCACCCGCGCGGGTGACAGCGGCCGACTGTTCGGTTCCATCACGCCGGCCGACATCGCTGCGGCGATCAAGGCCGCCGGTGGCCCGGACGTGGACAAGCGTCGTGTCGAGGTCGGTACGCCGATCAAGACCCTCGGTGCCCACAAGATCTCGGTGCGTCTGCACCCCGAGGTCGAGGTCAAGCTCGACCTTGAGGTCGTTGCTGCCTGATCTGCCGCGCTTCGGCGCAGCGCGAAGGACCGGTACCCCGCAGGGGGTGCCGGTCCTTCGTTCGTTCCGGGATGTTTCACGTGGAACATCCCATCGGCAGCCGGATGTTCCACGTGAAACATCGCACCCGGGTGCCCACTTGGCCGCCGCGCGTACTCAGGTAGGTACCGGGCCCGGAGTGAGTAGCGCAGCCCATGCCGGGGACGGGGCCGCGCGGCCACCATGTGGGGCATGGCAATGGGAAGCTTCGCGCGGCAGTGGCTGCTGAGAATCATCAGCTTCGGGCTCACCGCTCTGTACCGGCTCTACCGGGTGCACCCCTTCGTATGGCGGGTGATGGCCCGCAACTACCGCCCGTGGATGAGCGGTTTCGCACGCCTCCACGCATGGATGACCTGCCAGTTCGCGGCGCTGGACGTACCGGCGTACGCCGCGCACCTGGAGAACGGCGGCTGGCGGTTCCGCTGGTTCCGGCTCGACTCCTACCTGGCCACCGACAAGGAGTCGTACGTCAAGGCGTACCCGGAGGAGATGCGCTGTTGGAAGGGGCGGGTGGAGATCGCCGGCAGCGTGGTCGACGAGTCCTCCGGCTCGTCCGGCACTCCGTACAACTGGGTGCGCAGCCGCCGCGAGTTGAACACCGTGCACCGCAATGTGGCCGGCTACACCAGCCTGGTCTTCCCCTCGAAGCGGCTCTTCGTGATCAACGCCTACTCGATGGGCGCCTGGGCCACCGGCACCAACACCGGAATCGCCATGGCCCGGATCGCCACCGTGAAGAACACCGGGCCCGATCTGGAGAAGATCGTCGACACGCTGCGGCACTTCGGGCCGCGCTACGACTACCTGGTCACCGCCTACCCGCCGTTCCTCAAGCATCTGCGGGACCGGCTGGCCGGTGAGCCCTGGTTCGAGGAGAAGAGCTACCGGCTCGCGGCGATGGTCGGCGGCGAAGGCATGACCGAGGCGCTGCGCGACTACGTCGGCGATGTGTTCGGCAAGGTCCGCTCCGGCTACGGTGCATCCGACCTCACGATCGGGATGGGCGGCGAGACCACCTTCAGCGTCTGGCTGCGCCGGATGATGCGCGAGGACGCCACCGTCAGGGCCGCCTTCCTGGGCCCGGACGAGCAGCGGCTGCCGATGGTCTTCCAGTACAACCCCCTGGAGACCTATCTGGAGACCGCCGGCGACGACCGGACCGGCGAAGTGCTCTGCACCATCAACTCCACCGCCGTCATGGCTCCCAAGCTCCGCTACAACATCGGCGACGAGGGCACGTTGATGTCCTTCCCCCAGGTCTGGGAGATCCTGCGGGAGCTGTTCGCGGACCGACCGGTCCTGCTGCAGCGCGCGGAGGCCGCCGCCCTGCGCGAGAAGATGCGGCTGCCGCTGCTGTTCCTGTACGGGCGGGCCGACTCGACCGTCTCTTACATGGGGGCCAACATCTACCCGCAGGACGTCGAGTACGGCCTGTACGAGGGCAATCCGATGGCGGACCGGATCGAGAGCTTCTGTCTGGCGCTGGAGGAGGGCGACGACCTGGAGGCGCGGCCCGTCGTCCATGTGCAGCTGCGGGAGGGGACGGTGCTGGACGCCGACGGGACCGCGAAGCTCGCGGAGGTGTGCCGGGCCGGCGTGCTGCGGCATCTCGCCGCCTGCAGCCGGGACTTCGCCCAGTCGCTGACGGAGGACTCCTCGGCCGGCGAGGTGGCGGCACGGGTGCACCCGTACGGCTCGGGGCCGTTCGCGGGTGGAACGGGGACCGCGGCCGGTGGCAGCAGCCACGGCATCAAGAACAAGTACCTGCTCGGTGCGACCGCGAAGGGCGGTGCCTGAACCATGCGCAGTACCGACTTCTCGCTCACCCCGGCGCCCGGACAGGCCGGTGCCATGTTCGTCGGCGCCACCCGCTACTCGGGGCTGCGCGCGATCATCACGCTGGGCCCCGGCTATGTGCGGATGGTCCGCGAGATGAGGCGGATGAAGGGCTATGTCTGGCACAAGGTGTACTGGCGCTTCCCCTTCACTCTCGGCACGATCGCGTTCTTCGTCGACCGCGACGAACTGCTGAAGTTCGCCCGGGGTAAGGCCCATCACGAGCTCATGTGCTGGCTGACGGACGAAGGCAAGGGCCGCGCGACCGGCGGCTGGATCCGCATCTACACGGCGGACGCGGCCGGGTACACCAACGGTGTCTGGCGGGCCGAGGACGGTGCGCTGTCCCACGTCGAGACCTTCGAGCCGCTGAGCACGGAGCTCTCCGCAGGGCGCGCACCGCGGCCCGTCAAGCATGTGCGGCACGTGAGACGGCGTGCGCAGCGCACTGCGGAGCCGCGTGGGGCGCAGAGCGGCACAGCGCCGGCGGCGCGGTGCCCGGAGCAGCTGGACGGCAGGCCGTGACCATCACCGTCACCAAGGTCGGCGGACGGAACGAGCTGCGGGAGTTCTGCGAACTGCCGCTGCGGCTCCACCCGCGTGACCGCTACGTGCCGACCCTGGAGCCCCAGATCCGCACCTGGTACCGGGAGCGGACCGTCGAGCTCCATGTCGCGCGCGATGCGGCAGGCACGCCCGTGGGCCGGATCTGCCTGCACCGCTACCCCGCGTTCGACAACAGGATCGGCCGGCGCGCCCAGCTCTTCGGGCTCACCGAGTTCGCCGATCCGCAGGACGTCGGGGAGGACGTGGCCAAGGAGCTCTTCGAGCTGACCGAGCGGGCCGGTACGGGAACGGATGTGGCGTTCGGGCCGGTCAGTCTGCTGCCCAACCAGTCGGGCGGCGTCATCACGTCGGGGTTCGGCGACCGCGGGTTCATCGACTCCGCCTGGAACCCGGCGTACTACCCGGCCGCCTATGAACAGCACGGCTTCACCCGGCGGTTCGGCGCCGACACCTGGGTCTGCGAGAACCTCGACGGTCCCGCCGCCGTCGACCCCGGCCAGGCGTTCCTCTTCGACGACAGCCGCATCGCCGGCGAGGGCCTGCGCATCCACCACGGCTCGCGGCGGAAGTTGGCGGAGCAACTGCCGCTGCTGCGCGCCATGCTCAACGCCTCCTTCGCCCAACTCGGCTACTACACCGAGATCTCCGCCGCCGAGCTGGCGGCCCAGACGGACGGGCTGGCCCATCTCCTCGACGAGCGACTGCTGCTCTATCTGACGGCGGAGGGCGAACCGGTCGCGTTCGTGCTCGCCGTCCCCGACATCTCGGAGTTCGTCATGGCGGCCCGTGGCCGGATGGGGCTCCCGCAGCAACTGCGGCTGCTGGCCACCCGCGGCCGGTACCGCAGCGAAGCGGTACTGATCATCAAGGGGACGGTGCCGGGCCACCAGGGGAAGGGCTATCTGACGCTCCTCGCCCGCGAACTCCACCGCAATCTGCGCAGCGGCGGCTACCGGACGTTGCGCAGCACCTTCGTCGAGCACGGGAACGCCGCGTCGGCCGCGCAGTACCGGCGCGTCGGCGGCCGCCCGCTGCACGGCTACACCTTCTACGAGAGGGCAATGCGGTGAGCAACCGGGACTCGGTCCACTGGACGGCGCTCCTGCGGGAGCGCGAGGAGCTGTGCCGCCGCGCGCCGAGCGCGCACAACACGCAGCCCTGGGTGCTGCGCTACGACAACGACGCCGTCGAGGTGGGCTGGGACCCGGCCCGGGAGCTGCCTGACGGCGACCCCGGCCGCCGCGATCTGTTCCTGTCCCTGGGCGCTTTCGTGGAGACCTGTCTGATCGTCGCGGCGGACGCCGGGCTCGCGATACGCGCCGAGATCACCGTCGACGAGGAACGGCGAACGGCGGCCCGGCTGGTGCCGGCGCCCGATCTGTACGCGACGCCCTTCAGCGCGCGGACCGTCGGGCTGCGCGGCTGTGCGCGGGGCTCCCACACCGGGGGACGGCTCACCGCGGCGGACCTCGGCGCCGCCAGGGCCGGACTGGAACGGACGAGCCTGGTGGAAGTGCCCGCGCGCGAACTCGCGGGCCTCGCGGTACGCGCCGACCGGTGGCTCTTCGGCAGCGCACCGGTGGTGCGGGAACTGCGCACCTGGCTGCGGCTGAACCGGAGTCATCCGCGGTACGCGGCCGACGGTCTGACGTACGAGGCGCTGGCCATGTCGCGCGCCGAGGCTGCGGGGCTGCGGGCGGTGCTCGTACCGGGCGTCTACGGGGTGCTGCGGCGCCTCGGGCTGGCCCGGCTGCTGGCCGCTTCGCAGAGCGGGCTGCTGCGCTACGAGGGCAGCGTCCTGGTCCTCACCGGGCCGGCCGGGGCCACCGCCTCAGACGCCGGTGCACCGGCCGGGTCCCCGGCGGCCCTGGTCCGGGCCGGGCAGGAGCTCGTACGGGTCTGGTACGGGCTCGTGGAGCGGGGCATCGCCGTGCATCCGCTGAGCCAGATCCTCGACTGCCCGCGGACGGAGCGGGAGCTGGCGCGGCGCCTGGGAGGCCGGGAACGGCCGCTCGCCGTCTTCCGGGCGGGCCGGGCGGCCGGACCGCCGGTAAGGTCGGCACGGATCGGTGTGACGGGAAACTGGTCCAGCACCACCGCCGCGTCCCCCGCAGCGGGCGAGAAGGCGGCTACGCCCGCACCGCACCGGTGACGATCCAGCGGCCGGAACGCGCCCGCAGCTGGAGCGCGACGAGCCGGGTCAGCATCATCAGCGTCATGGCCCACCACAGGGCGGTGAGGCCGCCCCCGAGGACCGGGACGGCGAGCGCGACGGGGGCGAAGACGGCCAGCGTGCCGAGCATGGACCAGGCGAGGTAGCGCCCGTCGCCCGCGCCCATCAGGACGCCGTCGAGGATGAAGACGATGCCGGAGACCGGCTGGCTGACGGCGACCACCAGCAGGACCGGCATGAGGGCGCTGCGCACGGACGGGTCGGAGGTGAAGAGCGTCGCGATCAGCGGGCGGCTCGCGACCACCAGCAGCCCCAGCAGCACGCCGGAGGCGATGCCCCACTGCACCATCCGGCGGCAGGCCGCCCGGGCGCCCGCGGGGTCGTCCGCGCCCAGATAGCGGCCGATGATGGCCTGCCCCGCGATGGCGATGGCATCGAGGGCGAAGGCCAGCAGCGACCAGAGGGTGAGCGTGATCTGGTGGGCGGCGATCTCGGTGTCGCCCAGCCCGGCGGCGACCGCGGTGGCGATCAGCAGGACCGCCCGCAGGCTCAGCGTGCGGATCAGCAGCGGAACGCCCGCCTGGGCGCAGGCCCGGATGCCCGCGGCGTCCGGGCGCAGCGACGCGCCGTGCCGGCGCGCTCCGCGGACGACGACGTACAGGTACACCGCGGCCATGCCGTTCTGGGCGATGACCGTTCCCCAGGCCGAGCCGGCGATGCCCAGCCCCGCGCCGTAGACCAGGGCCACGTTGAGCCCCGCGTTGGCCGTGAAGCCGCCGAGCGCCACGTAGAGCGGCGTCCTGGTGTCCTGGAGGCCGCGCAGCACGCCGGTGGCGGCGAGGACGGCGAGCATGGCGGGGATGCCGAACGCGCTGATCCGCAGGTAGGTGACGGCGAACGGTGCGGCGGTGTCGGACGCTCCGAAGAGACCGACGAGTGCCGGAGCAGTGGGGACGACGAGCGCGATGACGGCGACGCCGAGCAGCAGGGCGAGCCAGATGCCGTCCATGCCCTGGCGGATCGCGCCCGGCAGGTCGCCCGCGCCGACCCGGCGGGCCACGGCGGCGGTGGTGGCGTAGGCGAGGAAGACGAAGACGTTGACGGCGGTGGTCAGCAGGGCGGCCGCGACGCCGAGTCCGGCGAGCTGCGGGGTGCCGAGGTGGCCGACGACGGCGCTGTCCACCATGACGAAGAGCGGCTCGGCGACGAGTGCGCCGAAGGCGGGCACCGCGAGTGCGATGATCTCCCGGTCGTGCCGCCGCCGGGTCTCCTTGGAGAGGTGGCGGGGGCGGCTCTTCTGGGGAGGCTCGGCGACCGGGTTCACCACCTCAGGATAATCATCCACAAGTAATACCTGCAAGGCCTGATCAACTATTACGGGCAACTGCGTAGAGTGATCTCCTCCGCGTGGTTTGTCGCGATCTTGGCCCAGTGGCGAAACTTTTTCTTCTGCACAGCCCGCCGATGCTGAAAGACCAGGTCAGGGCGGTTCAGGTCGGCTGATTGTGTGTTTGTCCACAGCGGTTTCCCAAGGCCTGTACACAGGTTGAGGCGGCTTCTCCACAGGTTGGATGCCTCCGTCCACAGGGCCTGTGGATAACCGTCTTGGCCAACGGTCTTCTGGGCCCTACCGTGAGCCCCCTGCCCGACGCGCCGTACGAGGAGCCGGGTGTCTCAATTGTCAGAGCCGTGGCGTAAGAAAGAGACGCACGGTATGGCGCCAGGTCGGACGGAGGAGGTGGCGGGGTGACCCAACCCGAACCCGCGGACGACCACTGGGGTGACGAACCGCCGTTCCCCCCCGACAGCGGTCCTGGTGACCGGCTGCCGGTCACCCACTTCCGTTCGGGACAGGGCGGCAAGCGCAACAAGAAGGACGACGGCGAGGACCGCAGCAACTGGTCCGAGGGCGGCGGCGGTTTCGAGCGCGTACCGCCGCAGGACCTCGACGCCGAGCAGTCCGTCCTCGGCGGCATGCTGCTGTCCAAGGACGCCATCGCCGATGTCGTCGAGGTGCTCAAGGGCCAGGACTTCTACCGTCCGGCCCACGAGACCATCTACACCGCGATCCTCGACCTGTACGCCCGGGGCGAACCGGCCGACCCCATCACCACCGCCGCCGAACTGGTCAAGCGCGGTGAGATCACCCGCGTCGGCGGCGCCCCGTACCTCCACACCCTGGTCAACGCGGTCCCCACGGCGGCCAACGCCGAGTACTACGCCGAGATCGTGCACGAGCGCGCCGTCCTGCGCCGCCTCGTCGAAGCGGGCACCCGCATCACCCAGATGGGATACGCGGCCGACGGCGACGTGGACGAGATCGTCAACTCCGCCCAGGCGGAGATCTACGCGGTCACCGAGCAGCGCACATCCGAGGACTACCTCCCGCTCTCCGAGATCATGGAGGGCGCCCTCGACGAGATCGAGGCGATCGGGTCCCGCAGCGGCGGGATGTCCGGCGTCCCCACCGGGTTCACGGACCTCGACTCGCTGACGAACGGCCTCCACCCGGGCCAGATGATCGTCATCGCGGCCCGCCCCGCCATGGGTAAGTCGACCCTGGCGCTGGACTTCGCCCGCGCCTGCTCGATCGGCAGCGGCATGCCCAGCGTCGTGTTCTCCCTCGAAATGGGCCGCAACGAGATCGCGATGCGCCTGCTGTCGGCGGAGGCACGGGTCGCACTGCACCACATGCGGTCCGGCAGCATGACGGACGAGGACTGGACGCGGCTCGCCCGGCGGATGCCGGACGTGTCGGCGGCGCCCCTCTTCATCGACGACTCGCCGAACCTGTCGATGATGGAGATCCGCGCCAAGTGCCGCCGCCTCAAGCAGCGCAACGATCTGCGGCTGGTCGTCATCGACTATCTGCAGCTGATGCAGTCCGGCGGATCCCGGCGCCCCGAGAGCCGTCAGCAGGAGGTCTCGGACATGTCCCGAAACCTCAAGCTGCTGGCCAAGGAGCTCGAGGTCCCCGTCATCGCGCTCTCCCAGCTGAACCGTGGCCCCGAACAGCGCACGGACAAGAAGCCGATGGTCTCCGACCTCCGTGAGTCCGGCTCCATCGAGCAGGACGCCGACATGGTCATCCTGCTGCACCGCGAGGACGCCTACGAGAAGGAGTCCCCGCGCGCGGGCGAGGCCGACCTCATCGTCGCCAAGCACCGTAACGGCCCCACCGCGACGATCACCGTGGCCTTCCAGGGCCACTACTCACGCTTCGTGGACATGGCGCAGACCTGAGGGCCCGGGCGGTAGGGTCTCGCGGCTGATGCCGTCATCGCACGGCCGTGCCGTACCGATGTCGTCCACGACATCACCGGGAGACCAGCGGGTGGGTGCTGCTGCTCAGCGCCTCGTCTCGTACCTGGTCAGGATCACGCCGCCGGGAAGCGTCCGCGTCTCCACCAGGTTGAGGTTCACCCAGTTGTCCAGCGCGGTGAAGAACGGCGTGCCGCCGCCCACCAGGACCGGCGCGGTGGCCAGCACGTACTCGTCGATCAGCCCGGCCCGCATGGCCGCGCCGGCGAGCGTCGCGCCGCCGATGTCCATCGGGCCGCCGTCCTCGGCCTTGAGCCGGGTGATCTCGGCGACCGCGTCGCCGGTGACCAGGCGGGTGTTCCAGTCGACCTCGTCGATCGTCGAGGAGAACACCACCTTCGACATGTCCCGCCAGCGGCGCGCGAACTCGATCTCCGCCGGGGTGGCGTTGGGCTGCTGGTCGCCCGTCGGCCAGTAGGAGCTCATCGTCTGCCACAGATTGCGCCCGTACAGCGACAGGTCGGTCGCCTGCAACTGGTCGGACCAGAACTGGAACAGCTCGTCGCTCGGCGGTCCGCTCCAGCCGATGTCGTCGCCGGCCGCGGCGATGTAGCCGTCCAGGGTCAGGTTCATGCCGTAGATCAGTTTCCGCATGGCGCCAGCCTTCCGTGAGTCGGTCCCACGCGTACAGACCGGCGCGCTGCGGGAAACTCATCGGTGCGCGATCTGTGCCGGGTCGTGCCGGTGTCCCGGCACGACCCGGGCGGGTCAGTCCTGGGCGATGGGTTCCTGGACCTCGGTGACCCACTTGGCGTGGTCCTCCGGGCATTCCAGGTAGAGCTCGCGGGAATAGCCGGTGGAGCGGGCGCCGGTGGCGTCGATCCACCGGGCCAGGGTCTGGGCGGTCGAGAGGATGTCGTCCATGGATCCGTGGTGCACGATCGTGGCGGCCCTTCCGATCGCCGGCAGGTCCACGATCGTGAAGTCGTGGCTGGCCGCCGGGTCCGCGGTGACGGTCAGTCCCGCGTGGACGGTGATCGCGCCGTCGCCTTCCGGGGCGTCCTCGTAGTAGGCGACCCCCGGTCCGGTGACGGCCACGCCCGCGGTCTCCAGCCGGCGGCACAGCTCGTCGTAGAGCGGCCCGATGACCGGTCCGATCTGCTCGGGGTCGAACCCGGCGGCGGTGCCGGTCAGTTCGGCCACCCGGACCGCTGGAATGCGTTTGACCACGACGTCGTCGGCAGTCATACGTCCCTCACTTTCGATCGACCGGAGCCTCGCCTCGACATGCGTCAGCCGCCTGGCGGCGGCCGCCATCGTCTCCTCCAGCTCCGCCCGGCGCAGCCGCAGCATGCCGCGCAGCTGCTCGGTGCTCACCTGCTCGTCGAGGATCGACCGCACCTGTTCGAGGCTGAAGCCGAGGTCCTTCAGAGCGATGACGCGATGGAGCCGGGACAGCTGGCCGGCTTCGTAGAAGCGGTAGCCGCTGGCGGGGTCGACGCGGGCGGGCCGCAGCAGCCCGATCGCGTCGTAGTGGTGCAGCATGCGGACCGATACCCGGCCGTGCTTGGCGAAGTCTCCGATGGTGAACATGACGTCTCCCAGTGCAGGCCCTCACACAGTGTCAGAGTCAAGCACGGCCGCCGGAAACCCTTCGAGTGGTCGGCACGGTTTCTGCGAGGCTGACCCGCATGTCCGAGACACCTGACGTACCTCCCGCCGCACCGACGGCCGAGGAACTGCTGCCCACCACCCGTCGTGCCCTGCTGCACCGGCTCGCCAGAGCGCAGGCAGAGGGCCGTACGCCGTCGATGGTGGGTGCGGTGGTGCGGGACGGAGCCACGGTCTGGGCGAGCGGCCGCAGCATGATGGAGGGGCACGGCCCCGACGGGGACACCCAGTACCGGATCGGGTCGCTGACCAAGACCTTCGTGGCGGTGCTGGTGATGCGGCTGCGGGACGAGGGCCTGCTGGACCTGGCGGACCCCCTCGGGCTGCACCTGCCCGACACCGAGCCGGCCCGGGCGACGATCGCCCAACTCCTCGCGCACACCTCGGGACTGGCGGCCGAGACCCCCGGTCCGTGGTGGGAGCGCACCTCCGGCGAGCTGCGCCCCGAGCTGGCCGACCTGCTCGGCGCGGCACCGGTGAAGCATCCGGCCGGCCGCGTCCATCACTACTCCAACCCGGGGTTCGCCCTGCTGGGTGCGCTCGTGGAGAAGCTGCGGGGGAAGCCGTGGGGTGACGTGCTGCGTGCGGAGGTGCTGGAGCCGCTGGGCATGACGCGGACGACGCTGCTGCCGCAGGCACCGCACGCGGGCGGCTGGGCGGTGCATCCGTGGGCCGACGTGATGCAGCCGGAACCGCTGCACGACACCGGGCGGATGGCGCCGGCCGGCCAGCTGTGGTCCACGGCGGACGATCTGTGCCGCTGGGCGGTGTTCCTGACCGGGGGCGACGAGCGGGTGCTGAGCGCCGCGACCGTCGCCGAGATGCGAACCCCGGCCGCGGCGCCGGCCGGGGAGGACTGGGACCCCGGCTACGGGCTCGGCCTCCAGCTGCTGCGCCGCGACGGCCGGCTGCTGGCGGGACACACCGGGTCCATGCCGGGCTTCCTGGCGACGCTGTGGGTGAGCGTCGAGGACGGTGTGGGAGCACTGGTGCTGACCAACGCCACGTCCGGGCCGCAGGTCGCCTCCGTCGCGGCCGACCTGCTGGCGATCGTCGCGGACAACGAGCCGCGCTTCCCCGAGCCGTGGCGCCCGCGGTCGGCGGCTGACCCGGCGCTGCTGGCCCTCACCGGCCCCTGGTACTGGGGCACCACACCGTTCGTGCTGCGGCTGCGCGCGGAGCGCGACGTGGAGCTGACGGCACTGGACGGGCGGGGCCGTGGCGCCCTGTTCCGGGCGGAGCCGGACGGGACCTGGACCGGTCTCGACGGCTACTACGCGGGGGAGACGCTGCGCGTGGTGCACGGTGACGACGGCGAGGTGCGCCATCTCGACCTGGGATCCTTCGTGTTCGCCCGGGAGCCGTACGACGAGGCCGCCGGGGTGCCGGGCGGCGTGGACCCGGAGGGCTGGAGGTAGTGCTAGCACCCGTATCAAGAGACCTGATGACCGCATGGGACCGGTGATGGGCGGACCTTAGGTTGGTTGCGGAGCGTCGGACGAGGGTTCCGGCGATCGGGGAGACTGTGATGACAGCCAAGCGTTCCGCCGTACTGATCGTGTCCGCGCTCATCCTGGGAGCCGCGCTCACGGGCTGCGACGGGGTGAGCATCCACAGCAGCCCGGAGCACAAGGCCGTCGATGACGCGAAGGCCGCGGGCCCGGTCAGTGCCGTCGAGGTGGGCACCGGAAGCGGGGATGTCCGCATCCGGCCGGGCACGGGCGGCGGGGTCACCATCCACCGGACGGTGCGCTATCACGGAGACGACAAGCCGACTCCTGGCCAGAAGGTCGAGAACGGCCGGCTGACGTTCATCAACGGCTGCGACAACTGCTCGATCGACTACGAACTGACCGTGCCCGCCGGGGTGAGCGTGAAGGTGAGCACGAGCAGCGGGGACGTGGACGTGCAGGGGGTCGCCTCGGCGGATCTGACGACGCACTCGGGCGATATCGATGTCTCCGGGATCGCGGGGGCGCTGACCACCTCGGCGAGCTCGGGCGATCTGACGGCCACCGGACTCGGTGGAGCCGACGTCAGCGCGACCGCGTCGTCGGGCAACATCCGGCTCACGTTCGCCAAGTCGCCGCAGAAGGTCATGACGAAGGCGTCGTCGGGTGATGTCACCGTCCAGGTGCCCGGGGGGCCGTACGCGATCGATGTCAGCACGGGCTCGGGCGACAGGACCGTGTCGGTGCCGACCGACCCGTCGGCCACCGCGCGCATCCAGGTGAAGACGGGCTCCGGCGATGTCACGGTCAGCCGGGTGGGGTCCTGACCCGTCGCCGAGGGTGCTCCACGGCCGATGACGGTCGGCACCGGCGGCGTTCTCCGGCCGTGATGTTCCACGTGGAACATCACGGCCGGAGCCGTGGTACGGCGTCCCTGCCGCACAAATCGAGTGGCCTGATCGGTGGATCCCGTCGCACGCTGGGAGTATCTCCGCGTAGGCGGGACCGGTACGAAGCAGGGAGACGCTCGCGTGGCACGGCTGCACATTTTCGACATGGACGGCACCTTGATGCACGGCTCCTCGGCGAGCCTGGAGCTGGCCCGGGAGCTGGACATGGTCGAGGAGATTCAGGAGCTGGAAGGCGGGCTGATCCGGGGCACCCTGGACCCGCCGGGGTTCGCGGAGCGGGTGTACGCGCTGTGGGCGACGCTGACGGAGGAGCGGCTGAAGGCCGCCTTCGAGGGTGCGCCGTGGCTCGACGGCATACGCGAGGTCTGGACGGAGATCACCGATCGCGGTGACCACTGCGCGGTGATCTCCCTGTCGCCGGACTTCTTCGTGGGGCGGCTGCGCGAGTGGGGCGTGCACGAGGCGCGCTCGTCGGTCTTCCCGCCGGTGCCCTTCGCGCCCGAGGCGGTGCTCGATCTGGCGGGGATCCTGGTGCCGGAGTCGAAGGTGAGCATCGCCGATGAGCTCTGCGCCCAGTACGGGGTGACGCGGGCGGACTGCGTGGCCTACGGGGACTCGCTGTCGGACGCGGCGCTGTTCGGGGTGGTGCCGACGTCGGTGGCGGTGAACGGTGACCACTATGTACGGGATCTGGCCACTCATGCCTATTCGGGTCGCGACTTGCGTGAGGCCTTTGCCCTGGTGAATCAATTCGATCGCGAATGACCGAATGGGGCCACAACTGATACCCGGCTGACGTTGTCCAAACCGAATTCCGTGACTCTGTGGGAAGGGTCACGGGATTTGGCCAACGTGCTCCGGTGAATCGGCCAACGGGGCTTGTCGAACAGCGCGTTCCGGGTATGGTCGACTGCGTTCGAGCGCCTCGGGCCGCCGCAAGCCGACGGATCCTAACCTGAATGCAGCCCCGTTTCCTGTGCTTCCGGCTATTTGTCCGATGCGCCGCCCCTGCGTGACACGCTCGCAACCCACCACGCGTGACACACGTCGGGAAATCGACCGGGGAAGTTCGAGGCGAAGTTCACGATGGACGCTCTGACCACCAACTCGGCCGAGACGGATCCGAACCGGGGCTGGTTCACTCCGCCCGAACGGGAAACCGACTCGCATCAACGCACGGCGGACGGCGGTGAATCCGACATACCCAGCAGGTCCCCGGCCGCCATAAGACCCGTCGGCAGGGCCGCCGCCCGCAAGCAGCGGGCCCAGCAACAGGCGGACCAGCAGGAGCAGGCACAGGAGCAGGAGCAGACGGGCCACCAGGCGGATCAGCCGCCGGACGGGCACGCACCCCCGCAGGAGGCCGCGCCCATACTCGCCCCGGAACCCGCCCCGGCCCCCATGCCGGAGCCCGCGCCGCCCCTCCCCGCCTCCCAGGCCGCACCCGCGTCCACGGCCTCGCCGGACGCGCTGCTGATCCGGCGGACCATGGCGGAGGTCGCTCCGGTCGCCGACCGGACCACCGGCTACTTCTACGCCCTGCTGTTCATCCGGCACCCGGAACTGCGCGAGCTCTTCCCGGCGGCCATGGACGCCCAGCGCGACCGGATCCTGAAGGCCCTGCTCACCGCGGCCGAGCACATCGACGACACCGAGACGCTCGTCGAGTACCTGACCAACCTCGGCCGCGGCCACCGCAAGTACGGGACGCAGCCGGAGCACTACCCCGCCGTCGGCGAGGCCCTGATCGGGGCGCTCAGCCGGTACGCCGCGGCCGTCTGGGACCCGCTGACCGAGGCCGCGTGGGTACGCGCCTACACGGTGATCTCGCAGGTGATGATCGACGCGGCCGCCGCCGACGAGCGGCACGCGCCGCCGTGGTGGCAGGCCGAGATCGTCTCGCACGAGCCCCGCACCCAGGACATCGCCGTGGTGACCGTACGGCCCGACCAGCCGTACCCGTTCCTGGCCGGCCAGTACACGTCGCTCGAAACGCCCTGGTGGCCACGGGTGTGGCGGCACTACTCCTTCGCCTCGGCGCCCCGCTCGGACGGTCTGCTCTCCTTCCACGTGAAGGCGGTCCCGGCCGGCTGGGTCAGCAACGCGCTGGTGCACCGGGCGCGGCCGGGCGACGTGATCCGGCTCGGACCGCCGGCCGGTTCCATGGTCGTCGACCACACCACGGACAGCGGACTGCTGTGCGTCGGGGGCGGTACCGGCATCGCGCCGATCAAGGCGCTGGTCGAGGACGTCGTCGAGCACGGCCGCAAGCGCTCGGTCGAGGTCTTCTACGGTGCGCGCCACGACCACGACCTGTACGACCTCGACACGATGCTCCGTATGCAGGAGGAGCACTCCTGGCTCTCCGTGCGCCCGGTGGTCGCCGACACCCCGAGCAGCAGCCTGTCGGGCCCGCTGCCGGACATCGTGCGGCAGTACGGCCCGTGGGAGGCGTACGACGCCTATCTCTCGGGCCCGGCCGGGATGATCCGCAGCAGTATGGACGCGCTGGTCGGCGGCGGTATGCCCTCGCACCGCATACGCCACGACGCGCTGGAGGAACTGGTGGCGGCGGGTGACTAGCCGGGTGGAGCGACCGGGCAGCGACGGCGAGCACCTGCTCCAGACGGAGCTGGGCACTGGCCTGCGCGCGGACCGGTTCTACGACGACCAGGTGCGGGACCGGCTCAATCCGCGGATGCGGGAGTTCGTCGCCCGGCAGGAGATGTTCTTCCTGTCCACGGCGGACCGGCGCGGGGAGTGCGACAGCACCTTCAGGGCCGGGCCGCCCGGTTTCGTGCGGATCCTGGACGACAGGACGCTCACGTATCCCGAGTACCGGGGCAACGGGGTCATGGCCTCGCTCGGCAACATCCGCGAGAACCCGCACGTCGGGATCCTGCTGATCGACTTCGCCCGGGACCGGATCGGGCTGCACATCAACGGCCGCGCGCTGCTGATCCCGGACGAGCGGATGCGCGCCGAACACCCGGAACTGCCGGACGATCCGGTGCCCGGCCGCCGTCCGCAGATGTGGGTCGAGGTGGAGGTCGAGGAGGCCTACATCCACTGCTCGAAGCACATTCCGCGGTTGGTCGCAGCGCCGTTGCAGAAAGGTTCCGCCGCCGGCGGCGGGCGGTCGTGGGGCACCGACGACGTACGCCGCAAGGGCGGTGACCACTTCGGGGCGGCGGCGGAACGCATCCCGGTACAGCCGGTACCGGCGGCTCCCGCGCCCGTGCAAGTGCCCGTGCCGGTGCCGGTGGCGCGGGTGGTGGCCGCGCCACCCGGTCCGGCGGAGCGGCGGCGCACCCGGCGCGCGCGGCGGCTCCGCGGCTGGTTCCTCCGGCAGGCGGGCTGACGGGCGGGCTGACGGGCGGGTTCACCGGCAGGCGGGCCGACCGGCAGGGGCTCTCCGGGTCAGCGGCCGGCTCAGCCCAGGTCGGGGCCGACCAGTCCCAGTACGCCTTCGATGTTCGCGTCGAGGTAGTGCCGCAGCGTCAGCGGCACCACCTCGACGGAGGCCAGCCCGACCCGGCTGAACGGCACACGGACGACGTCGTACGTCCCGCACGGATCGTCCACCTCGGGACCGTGCCGGCGGGCCGGGTCCATCGAGGCGAGCCGGCACACGAAGAAGTACTGCACCTTCACGCCGTGGGCGCCGTTCTCCGCGATGTGCTCGACGGTGTCGACGAAGGCCGGGACGACGTCGGTGATCTTGGCTCCCAGCTCCTCGTCCACTTCACGGTGCAGGGCGTCGACGACCGAGGGGTCGTCGTCCTCCACACCGCCGCCCGGAGTGATCCAGTACGGGGCGAGGCCCGGTTTGGTGCGCTTGATGAGGACCATGCGGTCGCCGTCGAG
Organism: Streptomyces sp. RKAG337; assembly: GCF_023701715.1. NCBI lineage: Bacteria > Bacillati > Actinomycetota > Actinomycetes > Kitasatosporales > Streptomycetaceae > Streptomyces > Streptomyces sp. RKAG337. The sequence continues at coordinate 3,743,225 of NZ_JAJOZA010000001.1, forward strand.
CAGGATCGCGCGGGCGGTGCGCTTGACCACCGGGCGGGTGGCGGGGGCTTCGGCCGGAGTTGCGTTCTCCAGGGGCATGGTTGAGATCTGCCGCGGCACAAGGACCGACAAACGCACCGGGAGCAGTGAATCGGAGCATTCGATTCCCGTTGGCGCGTCACCGGCGCTCGCCGGGCTCCGCCGGCCACCTGCCAGGGCCCCTCGATCCGGCCCTGGGCGGCCTTGACGCGGCCGGTCGTACGGCGGCTACCAGCCCTGTGCGGCGGTCAGCAGCCGATCGTGCGCCCGCGCGAGGTGGGGCAGTGCGAGGGTGCCGACCCGGGTGGCCAGGAAGTAGGTCCGCAGCGGTGGCACGGGAGGCTCCAGCAGCAGGGCGATCTCCCCGGCGGCGAGTGCGGGGCCGCACAGATAGCGGGGCAGGACGGCCAGCCCCGCCCCGTCGCGTACGCAGTCCAGGACGGCGCGCAGGTCGGGGACGACGACCGCGGGATCCCGGGTGGGCTTGGCGTCGAAGACGGCCGACCAGTACTGGGACAGCAGCCGGCACTCCTCGTCGCAGGTGACGACGGGCAGGTCGTCGAGCATCTGCGGGCCGTGGTCGCGCACTCCGTGCGGGCCGCCGGCCTGTTCCAGCCAGGCGGGCGCGGCGACCAGGGCGTACTCCTCGTCCCACAGCGGTACGGCCGCTATCAGCCGGTCACGGGGCTGGACGCTGACGACGGCCAGGTCATGGTGGCCGGCGGCGAGCCCGGCCAGCGCCTCGTCGTCGCCGCTGAGCGAGACCCGCAGGTGCAGCCCGTCGGTGACCAGCGGCGCCAGGGCGGGCAGGATGCGCAGCGCGGTGAACTCGGCGGGGCCCGCCAGATGCAGGCTGTGGGTGCCGGGGCCGTCGTCGTCGGGGGCCGCCGCGGTGATCTCCAGCAGCGCGTCGAGGTGCGGGGCGACCTTGTGCGCGAGCTCGTCGCCCACGGTGGTGGGGGCGACGCCGCGGGGCAGCCGCAGGAAGAGCGGGCGGCCGACCTGCCGTTCCAGCGTGCGTATCTGGCCGGTGACGGCGGGCTGGGACAGGCCCAGGAGCTGGGCGGCCCGGGTGAAGGAACCGGCCCGGTGCACGGTGACGAAGGTACGCAGGAGGGCCAGGTCCACCGTGGTCTCCTCGCAGACAGAACCTGACGCATCGTCAAGTATAAATTTATCGATAGGTCGTACCAGGTACTGTGATTGGACACTGACGCAGAGTCAACTAGCCTTGTTCGAGCGCATCTTCGCGCGTTGCGCCAGGGCGGTTCGAGCCACGAGGGGGGAGGCTCGAACCGCCCATTCTGCGTAGGGCTCCCTGCATATATGCGTAGTGGCCCTACTGAGCGGCGTCCAGGGCGCGGGTGACATCGGCGACGATGTCGGCCGCGTCCTCCACGCCCACCGAGAAGCGGATGAAGCCCGGCGGAACCGCGTCGCCGCCCCAGCGGGCCCGGCGTTCGGCCGTGCACTGGACGCTGCCGAAACTCGTCGCCTCGACGGTGATCTGGAGCGCGGAGAGGAAGCGCTCGGCGTGCTCCTTGTCGGGCAGCGTGAAGGAGACGACGCTGCCGAACCGGCGCATCTGACCGGCGGCGAGTGCGTGCGCCGGGTCGGTGGGCAGGCCGGGGTGGCGCAGCCTGGTCACCTCCGGGCGGCCGGCGAGCGCTGTGGCCAGCTCCAGGGCGTTGGCGGCCTGCCGGTCCACGCGCAGCGAGAGGGTGGCCAGCGAACGGTGCGCGAGCCAGGCCTCCATCGGGCCGGGGATCGCACCGACGGTGTTGCGCCACCGCCGGGTCTGTTCGGCGAGCTCGGGGTCGCGGGTGGTCACGTAGCCGAGCAGCAGGTCGCCGTGGCCGGTCAGGGCCTTGGTGCCGCTGGCGACCGAGAAGTCGGCGCCGAGGTCGAGCGGGCGCTGGCCGAGCGGGGTGGCGAGGCTGTTGTCGACGGCGACCAGGGCGCCCGCCGCGTGCGCGGCGTCGGCGAGCCGGCGGATGTCACAGACGTCCAGGACGGGGTTGGACGGGGTCTCCAGCCACAGCAGACGCGCGCCGTCCAGCAAGGCCAGCTGCGCGTCGTCGCGGGTCGGTGCGAGGCGCACGGTGACTCCGTACGACTCCAGCCGCTGCTGGAGGGCCCGGGTCGTCTGGTAGCAGTCGGAGGGCAGCACTACGGTGTCGCCCGCGCTCATCTGGGACAGGAGCACGGCGGAGACCGCGGCCATCCCCGAGGCGAAGACGGTCGTCCTGGCGGTCGGGTCGGCGGGGGACTCCAGCTCGGAGATCGCGTCTTCCAGCAGGGTCCAGGTCGGGTTCTGCTCCCGGCCGTAGGTGTACGGGCCCGTCGCGTCGCCGGGCAGGTGGAAGTGCGAGACGAAGGTGGGGCCGGGCAGGGAGGGTTCGTACGGCTGGGCGGGCGGGCGTCCGGCGTGCACGCTGCGGGTACTTTCACCGCTGCCGCTCGGGCTGTCGGACTCGGCCATCGCTGCCTCCTGGGACCTGGGTCGCACCTGTTGCGCGAGTGCGCGCTGGTCCAGTCAACCCGATCCGGGTCGGGGGCCGGGGCCTCCGGGGCGGGGCTTCGAAATCGACTGCTGACGATCCCCCGACCTCCGGCCGGGGGTGCCCCCAGCGGCCCCGGCCCCCTCCGGTCCTCGTAACGGCATCGGGTCCTCCTCCCCGGCGCTCAGTCCTCGTCCGGCAGGAGCATGTTGAGGGCCCAGGAGACGATGCTGATGATCAGGCCGCCGATCAGCGCCGCCCAGAAGCCGTCGACGTGGAAGTCGAGGCTGAGCTTTCCGGCGAGCCAGGAGGTGAGCAGCAGCATCAGGGCGTTCACGACCAGCGTGATCAGGCCCAGGGTGAGGATGAACAGGGGGAAGGACAGCAGTTTGACGACCGGCTTGACCAGCCAGTTCACCAGTCCGAAGACGACTGCGACCAGGATGACGGTGAGCACCTTGTGCCAGGTGTCGTCACCGGTGAGGGTGATGTCCTTGACCAGCCAGATGGCCACACCGAGGGCCCCGGCGTTGGCGAGTGTCTTGACGACGAAATTCTTCATGGTGTGATCGTGGCAGAACTGATCGCCCGGGCAAGAGCTGCGACGAGGGAGAGCTGCGATGAAGGTGTTCCGGCTGGACGACCTGGAGGCGGAGCGGGCCGCCAACAACGGGGCCTATCTCAGCTTTCTCCGCGAACGGAACATGTCGGCGGGGCTGTACGCGCTGCAGGCCGGGGAGCTCGATCCGCAGGTCCCGCACCAGCAGGACGAGATCTACCTGGTGGTGAGCGGGCGGGCGGCGATCACCGTGGGGGAGGAGACGACCACGGTGGCCCGGGGCAGCGTCGTCTATGTGCCGGCGGGGGTGCCGCACCGCTTCCACCACGTGACGGAGGACCTGCGGGTCATGGTCGTCTTCTCGCCGCCGGAGGCCTGAGCCCGGGCGACTGAGGGTCGGACCCCGGGGTTCCGTAGGGGAACGGTCAGGGAAGGATCGGGTCTCCGACCCCTCCGCCGGCCCCCTCCGCGGCTCTAGAGTCGAAGCACGGGGACAACGAAGGAATCTGGAGGGAAACAGTCATGGAAGAGCTGGTCAAGGGTCTGCCCTGGTGGATCAAGTGGGTTGCGATCCCGGTGATCGCTCTCGTCGTCTTCGGCGGCTTGATCATGAGCCTGGTCGGATTCGTCATCGGTCTGCTGTTCAAGGTGCTGGTCTTCGCGGCGCTGGTCGGCGGGCTGATCTTCCTGGTGAAGAAGTTCACCTCGGGATCCTCGTCCTCGCATCGTGACTGGTAATCCCCCGGGGGGCCGGAACCCGTACATCCCGTCCGCCGGCGGCACCCGCCGCGCCGGACGGCCGGGCGGGGGCGGCGCGGCGCGATGACGCGCCCCGCCCCCGCCCTCACTCGTACGTCGTGGATCAGGCCTGGTCGTCGTCCTGCAGCGGTATCAGGTGGCTGCGGGGCGTCGATCCGTTGGCAGACGCGGGCGGCGGCACGGCGCTGACGCCGTTCTCCGTTCCCATCGACGCGAGCAGCTGGCGGGCCAGTCCGAGCCCGGTGCCGCCCATGGTGAGTGCCTTGGCGAACATGTCGGACATGCCGTCCGCGCCGTTGAGCAGCACCATGTGCTCCACGTTGCCGAACGCCGAGGCGCCCGCCTTCACGATCTCCGGCCAGTTCTCGGCCAGCTGCTGAGCGACCACGGCCTCCTGGTTGGTGGCCAGCGCCTCCGCGCGCGCCTGGATCGACGCGGCCTCGGCCAGGCCCTTGGCCTTCGCTGCCTCGGCCTCCGCGAGCCCGCGGGCCTGCGTCGCCGCCGCCTCGGCCTCACCGGTCGCCCGGGTGGCCGCCGCCTGTGCCAGCCCGCTGACCTTCGTCATCTCGGCCTGCGCGGCCGCGGCTATCTTGACCCGGTTGGCTTCGGCGATGGCCGCCAGCTCGGTCTCCTTGGCCTTGGCCTGTGCCGCCGAGATCCGCACATCGCGTTCGGCCTCGGCCAGCGTCCGCTTCTCGTACGCCTTCGCGTCCGCCGGCTTTCTGACGTCGACCTGGAGCTGCTGCTCACGCCGCTGCGCCTCCAGCTCCGCGACGCGGGTCTCCTGGACCACGACCTCCTGCTTGGCCGCGGCCTCCGACAGCGGTCCCGCCTGCCGTGATGTCGCGGCCGCCTTGTCCCGTTCGGCCTGGTAGCCGGCCTGCAGGATCTCGCTGTCCCGGGTCGCCTCGGACATCCGGGCGGCGGCCTTCTGCTCCGCCTCGGTGGCCAGCCGGTCCGCCTCGGCCTGGGCGATCCGCGCGTCCCGGTGGACGGCCGCGGCGTGCGGCGCGGCCAGGTTCTTGATGTACCCGGTCGGGTCCTCGATCTCGTGGATCTGCAGCGAGTCGATGATCAGGCCGAGCTTCTCCATCTCCGAGCCGGAAGCGGCCCGGGTCTGCCCGGTGAGCTTCTCGCGGTCACGGATCATGTCCTCGACCGTCAACCCGCCGACGATCGACCGCAGATGACCGGCGAAGACGTTGTGCACCCGGTCGCCCATGAACTTCTGCTGGTCCAGGAAACGGCGTGCGGCGTTGGCTATCGACACGAAGTCGTCGCCGACCTTGAAGATGACGACTCCGCGCACCTTCAGCGGAATGCCCTGCTGCGTCACACAGTCCACCAGCAGCTCGGTCTCGTTGAGATCGAGCGAGAGCTTGCGCACGGCCTGGACACCGGGGACCACGAACGTCCCGCGCCCCGTGACGATGCGGAATCCCAGCCCTTCCTCGATGCCCTCGGTGCGGTGCCGGGAACCGGAGATGACAAGCGCCTCATTCGGCTCCGCGACCCGCCACATCAGCTTGAACAGCCCGATCACGATGATGATTGCGGCGAGAACGAGTCCCGCCACGACGCCGATGATCATCGGCATACGCCCCCTTACAGCGGCCCCCATGCGGGGCCTGACGATCGCGAGTGTGCTCCCGCGCAAGGCCGTGGTGAACACCCTGACGGAACCTTGGCGCAGTCTTGATACGAAGCCCGCTCAGCCGACGCGCGAAGCCTTCCCGGCCGACGCGCGAAGCCCGTTCAGCCGGAGTCGGAACCCCGCTCAGCCGAAGGCTGCGGCGACGTAGACCGTCCGCGGGGCCTGGTATTCCACGACCACGATCTGCGTCCCGGTCTCCATGCGCTCGCCCGGTGTGACCGGATACGCGAGGAACGCCTCGGCGCCGCCCCGTACTTGGACGATCACCTCGCCGACCAGCCCGGGGCCGATCCGCCCCGTCACCCTGCCCTGCAGCCCGATCATCCCGGCCATCGTCCCCCCGTTCCCCGCCACAACCCGCCGCCGCCACCCGCCCTCGCGAGTACGGCCTGCCGCTACTTCCCCCGGCGCCGGTGACCGCCGCCGGTCCTCGCGGGGAGAGTGTCCCCCGCCCTCGGTCCGCCCGCCCTCGGTCCGCCCGCCCTCGGTGCGCCCGCCCTCGGTCCCACCGCCCTCGGTCCCACCGCCCTCGGTTCCCCCGCCCTCGGTCCGCCCGTCTTCGTAACGCTTGTCCTCGTATTGTGCCGGTCGGCACTGACAACGAGCGCCGCCAGCAGCGTCGTCAGGGGAACCGACGCGACCAGGCCGATGCTGCCGACCAGCGTCCGGACGATCTCCTCCGCCACCAGCTCGCTGCCGGCGACCCGCAGCACCCCGCTGCGCGCCACCGAGAACAGCAGCAGGAGCGGCAGCGCCGCACCCGCGTACGCCATCACCAGGGTGTTCACCACCGACGCGATGTGGTCCCGGCCGATCCGCATGCCGGCTCCGTAGAGCTTGCGCCAACTCGCGCCGGGGTCGGCGTCCTTGAGCTCCCACACCGCCGAGGTCTGGGTGACCGTCACATCGTCCAGGACGCCCAGTGAGCCGATGATGATGCCGGCCAGCAGCAGACCCTTGATCTCGATGCCGGGGTAGAGGGTGTGGATCAGCCCGGTCTCGTCCGAGGTGTTGCCCGTGAGATGCGCCCAGGAGATGAAGACCGAGCCGAGGATCCCGATCAGGAAGAGCGAGCACAGCGTGCCGATCACCGCCACCGACGTACGGGCGTTGAGTCCGTGGCACATGTAGAGCGCGATCAGCATGATCGCGCTGCCGCCGATCACCGCCACCAGCAGCGGATCGTGGCCGTGCAGGATCGCCGGGAGGATGAAGAGCGTCAGGATCGCGAAGCTGATGACCAGTGCGATCAGCGCCATCAGACCGCGCATCCTGCCGACGGCGATCACCGCGAGGGCGAAGATCCCGGCCAGCAGCGCGAGCGGGAAGCCGCGGTCGACATCGGTCACCGCGTACTGCAGTTCCTTCGGAGCGTCGGGTGCGTACGCCACCACCACGCCCTGGCCCGCCGTGTAGCGGCGGGTCTGGTCGGGGTGCACGATCTCGGTGAACGTCCGGCCCTGGTCCTTGCCCGTGGTGACCTCGATGGTCGCCTTCTCGCAGCGTTCCGGCGGGGAGGCGGCGGCGCCGGGTGTGGACCGCGCCGGTGACTGTGTGTTCGCCTCGGCGCAGTCGACGTCGTCGATCCTGGTGACCCGCGCCTGTTGCGTCTGCTGGTCGAAACCGACCCCGGTGCGCGCGTGCGGGGGCACTCCACCCGGCCACAGCACGATCAGCCCGGCGAGCACCGCTGCGGCGAAGGGGACCAGAACCACCGCGATGACCTTGCGGAGGTGCTTCGAGACCGGCGGCACCGGACCGTGACCGTGGGTGTGCGAGTGCGCGTGCGGCGACGCCTGGGGGGTGTCCACGGGCCGATCATCGCAAGACCCCCTGGTGTGCGTTCGTCCGCACCCGCTACCGTGGGGGCACCTTTGCAATCGCGGGAGCTCGGAGCACCGGGCTGAGAGGGCGCTGAAGAACTGCGCCGACCGCTGAACCTGTTACCGGGTAATGCCGGCGTAGGGAGTTGGGTCTCATGACCACGCAGGATGCACGCATGCCTGTCTCCGTTCAGTCCGTTTCGACGGAAAAGCCCGTTTCGGCGGGGCCGTCCGTCGCTGCGGAGAAGCGCGAGCCCGGCTGGCACAAGGGCTACCTGACCGGCACCAGGCCGGACATCCAGGTCCCCGTGCGCCAGGTGCACCTCACCACCGGCCGTGACGTGACGCTGTACGACACGTCGGGGCCGTACACCGATCCGAACGTCACCACCGACGTCCGCCGCGGCCTGGCGCCGCTGCGGGAGAACTGGATCATCGGCCGCGGCGACACCGAGGAGTACTCGGGCCGCCCGGTCCGCCCCGAGGACGACGGGATCAAGCACACCTCCCCCCGCGGCGGTCTGCGCAACCTCGACGCGGTCTTCCCCGGCCGCCCCCGGGTGCCCCGCAGGGGGCGGGACGGACAGGCGGTGACGCAGCTCGCGTACGCCCGCCGCGGTGACATCACCCCGGAGATGGAGTACATCGCGATCCGCGAGAACGTCTCCCCCGAGGTGGTGCGCGAGGAGATCGCGGCCGGCCGGGCCGTGATGCCGATGAACGTGAACCACCCCGAGATCGAGCCGATGATCATCGGGAAGCGGTTCCTGGTGAAGGTCAACGCCAACATCGGCAACTCCGCGGTCACCTCCTCCATCGAGGAGGAGGTGGACAAGATGACGTGGGCCACCAAGTGGGGCGCCGACACGGTCATGGACCTGTCCACCGGCCGCAACATCCACACCACCCGTGAATGGGTGCTGCGCAACTCCCCCGTGCCCATCGGCACCGTCCCCCTCTACCAGGCACTGGAGAAGGTCGACGGCAAGGCCGAGGAGCTGACCTGGGAGGTCTACAAGGACACCGTCATCGAGCAGGCCGAGCAGGGCGTCGACTACATGACGGTGCACGCCGGCGTGCTGCTGCGCTACGTCCCGCTCACCGCCCGCCGCAAGACCGGCATCGTCTCGCGCGGCGGCTCGATCATGGCCGCCTGGTGCCTCGCGCACCACAAGGAGTCGTTCCTCTACGAGAACTTCGAGGAGCTCTGCGACATCCTCGCCTCCTACGACGTCACGTACTCGCTCGGCGACGGCCTGCGCCCCGGCTCCATCGCGGACGCCAACGACGAGGCGCAGTTCGCGGAGTTGCGGACGCTGGGCGAGCTGAACACCATCGCCAAGCGGCACAACGTGCAGACCATGATCGAGGGCCCCGGGCACGTCCCGATGCACAAGATCAAGGAGAACATCGACCTCCAGCAGGAGATCTGCGAGGAGGCGCCGTTCTACACGCTCGGCCCGCTCACCACCGATGTCGCGCCCGCCTACGACCACATCACCTCGGGCATCGGCGCCGCGATGATCGCCTGGTGGGGCACCGCGATGCTCTGCTACGTCACGCCCAAGGAGCACCTGGGCCTGCCCAACCGGGACGACGTCAAGACCGGCGTCATCACGTACAAGATCGCGGCGCACGCGGCGGACCTGGCCAAGGGCCACCCGGGGGCGCAGGACTGGGACGACGCGCTGTCCGACGCCCGCTTCGAGTTCCGCTGGGAGGACCAGTTCAACCTGGCCATGGACCCGGACACCGCGCGTGACTTCCACGACGAGACGCTGCCGGCGGACGGCGCCAAGACCGCGCACTTCTGCTCCATGTGCGGTCCCAAGTTCTGCTCGATGAAGATCAGCCAGGACATCCGCAAGGAGCACGGCGGCGATCTGCTGCTGGACCCGGAGGCCGGGATGCGGCAGAAGTCCGCCGAGTTCGCGGCGAGCGGCAACCGGGTCTACCTGCCGCTGGCCGACTGACCACGGTTCATCGACCGCCGCACATGCGTGAGGTCCCGGTGGGAATCCCACCGGGACCTCTGTCGTGCACCAACATGGAGACCTGCGAGTCGTTCGGGTCGATCGGGTACCGCCGGGTCAGATCAGGTCCATGGCGGCCACTTCGTCGGGGCGGCCGTAGCTGACCGGTCCCTGGAAGCGCTTCCGCGCGGTGGCGAACCACCAGACGGTGGCGATGAGCAGCACCACACCCAGGGCGATCGGGGCGTAGTTGAACGAGGTCGTGGTGATCGGGGAGACCTGGGGCAGCATGAACAGCACGCTGCTGAGGACGATCCAGGTCACGGCGACCGTTCCGACGACCTTGCCGTAGCGCCCGAGGTTCCAGGGGCCGGACTCGAACTCGTCACCCAGGCGCAGCCGCAGGAAGATGGGCACGCCATAGGCGAGGAACAGCCCGACGACATTGACGCTGACAATGGCGGTGAAGGCGGTGTGGGACCACCAGCCGGGCAGTACCAGAATGATGGAGCAGGCCGCCGCGAGCCATACCGCCTTGACGGGCGTACGGGTGCGCGGGGACACCGAATGCCACCAACGCGAACCGGGCATCGCACCGTCACGGGAGAACGCGAAGATCTGCCGGGTATTGCTGGTCATGTTGGCCAGGCCGCAGAACAGCATGGCGCCGATCACGATCAGCAGCAGCAGTTTGGCGGTGCCCATGCCGAGCGCGTCGATGAGAATCTGCACCGGCGGTGCGGCAGAGCTCGCCTCGGCCGCGTAATCACGAATCGCGTACACCAGGGCGAGCATGAGGATCAGGCCGATGCCCGCCGAGTAGGCGATCGACCGCATGATGCCCTTGGGCGCGTTGACCGTCGCCTGCACGGTCTCTTCCGACATGTGGAAACTGCCGTCGAAGCCGGTGAAGGTCCAGCTCGTGACGAGCAGACCGAGCATCGCGCCGTAAATCCCGTTGGAGAAGCCGGTGTTGTTCTCGAAATGCGTCACGAAGGAAACCGACTGGTGGTGGTCGGGTATGACGGTCAGACAGATGACGATCACGACCATGCCGATGAACAGCCACCACACGGAGATGCGGTTCAGCAGGGCGATCAGCTGCACCGTGTAGGTGTTGGCCAGCGCCTGCAGCAGCAGGATCACCGCCGTGATGCCCACGGTGCGCTGCGCCGTCACCTCGTAGTCGGTCCACTGCATCGCGATGAAGGCCTGGATGAAGGTGGCGGCGGCGTAGCCGGTGGCGGCCGTCCCGCCCACCTGGCCGACGAAGTTCAGCCAGCCGGTGTACCAGGACCAGGCGCCGCGGTGCCGCTTGGCGAGCTTGCCCGCGGAGAAGTACAGCGCGCCGCTAGTCGGATAGGCGGAGGCGATCTCTCCCATCGAGGCGCCGACGAACAGCACCATGATGGACACGCCTATCCAGCCGAATATGAGAATCCGCGGACCGCCGGCCGCCATGCCGAAACCGAAGGAGGAGAAGATACCGGCGATGATGTTGATGATGGTGAAAGAGATCGCGAAGTTGTCAAACGCGCGAAATCGCCGGGTAAGTTTCCGCGGATAGCCCATGGCATGCAGCGTCGCGTCGTCGTCGAGGGTGGCGACGGGCGCTGGAGGACGAAGAGTTTTCGAGTGTGAAAGAGATCTGTGCTCGGTCACAACCGCAGCCTTTCTGAGACATGGAGGACGGGAGGACTTCGTCGTGCGATGTGGAGCGGCAGAGGTGTCAGGCGGCACTCGGAATCGGCAGTCCGCACAGCTTTCTGGCCCTGGTCAGTTGTTCCTCGGGCGCTCCGAACGCACTCCAGGGCATACGGGACGCATAGGGTCCTGATGCCGTGAGGACTTCCCGTGCCTCGAATTCCAGCTTCGCCATGACCAGGGCATGCGCCAGATAGGCCAGGTCGAGCACCGGGGTGAACCGGTACTTGGCCGTCTCGGGAAACCAATGGGTGTAGATCCCCATCGTGGTCGCTTTCCACTGGGGTTGTTCCCAGGTGCGGTCCGCCAGCAGCGCGGAGGGGTCGTAGTCCTCGACCAGCGCCACCAGCGGCAGCAGCCGCAGGGGCGAGTTGGTCGGTGCCCGGTGGCTCAGGAACGAGGCGACGTCCCATCGCGCGCTCGCCGAGCCGCCGTTGCGGGTGAAGAAGAAGGCCAGGAACCGGTGGTGCGCCTCACGGTGCCAGGGGTCGAGCCGGAGGATGTGGGCGAACAGGTACCAGGGCCCGGTCGGCTCGGTCAGCAGTCCGCGCGGCGCGGGGTCGCGGGGTCGCTGGAGCCGGGTGAGCGCCAGTTGGGTCACCCAGGGCGTCGGGTCGGTGGGCAGCATCTCCGAGGCCCGTTCGCACGCGCCCTGCGCTATGCGGACCAGCGCCCCCTCGCGGAGGTCGCCGGCGTCGGCCATCCGTAACGCCCGGAGCATCGCCACCCGCGCCCACAGCAGCGCGGACTCGGCGCTGGGTTCCTCGGCCAGCCAGCGTTCGGCCAGGTCGGAATCCGCTGCCTCGGAGGCCAGTACGAGGGACCGGTGGGCCCGCACTTCGAAATCCCCGCGGGTCTCCCTCAGGATCTCGTGTGCGCCGAGGTACCGCCCGGCCTTCACATCCATGCAGGCCCGGGCCAACTGACGATCATCGGCCGCCGGATGCCACACGTACTGCCCCTCGAACGAGCCAGCAGCCACTATCCCCCTCCAGATCCTGCAGACGACACCACCCGCACACGCACATTCCGGTCATGCTGAATTCAGCCAGACCCTCTGAATTCAGCCAGGCACCTTCCGTAGATCCATCGGCAGCGGGTCACACCCTACTCATCATCAACTCGTATCGAAACCAGTCGTCCGGAGTAACTCGTTCCACGCCAATTGCCGTCTCCTGCAATGGAGTCTGGCCTGATCCACGCCGTTCGACTCCAGTCGTCCCGGTGGTCGGGCAGAGTACGCCAAAGTATGCTTCTGGCATATGCGCGAGCGCATGGGAACGTCGCCTCTGCACTCTTCCGATCGAATGCTGCTGGAGTGATGGCGCGCCGCTGACCTGCGGTTCTGCGGGAAATCCGGTTGGGAGCGCGCCCATTCGAAACACTCTCGAAGGCGGAGTTGTCCACGGATTGGACTTTGTCGGCCGGCCGCGGCATTGCGTTAACGTTTCAACCAGATGGGCCCGGAGCCGCAGCATTCTCCTGCGGCTTCGGAGTCCTTCCGCTGTCCGCGTAGCCGGGGAACGCCGCCCTGGCCCGGTGCTCGACGCCGTCGACACCGGGGTGAGGCGGGCTACGCCGCGCCGCCTCCGGCGCACAGCGCAGGTGTGTTCATGCGTCACATGGGGGCGGATGGCCCCAAATTCGCCCTATAGGTGCGGAGTTCCGCATTCCGCCCATACTCACAACCTGGTGCGTTATCTCGAACCCTCGTCCGGGCCCGTGAAGTCGGGGCTCGAAAAGTCCGGGCTGGAGAAATCGGGGCTGGAGAATCGGTGGCCGGGTCCTGGGGATTCCTCGGGACCGGGACTGGTGAAGTCCGGGCGGGAATAGCCGAGTCGGGGCATTCGCGAGGGCTGGGTGCCGTTGGGGCGCGGAGCCTCGAAGTCCGGATGGGGTGCCAGCGCGGCGTTCGTTCTGGCTTCGGCGAGGAAGGGCAGGACGCCGCGGTCGCGCAGTGCCCGCCGCCACGCCTCGCGGGCGGCGGCGACCTCGGGCGGGAGGGAGCCGGAGTCGTCGTCATGGATGGCGCTCGCGCTGTCGCGCAGGGCGGTGAGGAGCAGGCCGACCATCCCGACCAGGATGCCGCACCCGGTGACGCCCGCGAAGAGCCAGCCGGCGGTGCGCAGCGGTGCGGCGATGGCGGGTTCCGGCGTCATCGCGTGCAGGACGTAGCCGATCAGCAGGAAGATCAGCGCGGCGGTGCCCGCCAGGATGGGCGTCAGCACGGCGACCACGGCGAACAGCCCGGCGCCGGAGCCCGCGGAGTCGGCCACGCCCATGGCGGCGTAGCTGAACGCCCGGTTGTCCGCGGCCGTCACGGGCTCGGTCCGGCGGATGATCTCGGACTCCTCGAGGGCCTCGCGGATCTGCTCGCGGACCTTCAGATACTGCTGGTATTCCGGTGCGGCGCAGGCGGAGATGACCTCCGCGGCGCTGAGCGCCATGGTGCGGAGCTGTTCGCTGTTGAGCACGCCTTCGTGTCCGCCGTGCTCGTCGTGCCCGGTGTCCGCGGTGTGCAGTGCGTCGTCGAGGACTCGTTCGAAGTCCGGGCGGTCTTCGTTGAGCAGGTGTGGAGCGCTGTTCATGTGCATCCCCCGATGCTCCGTCTCCGGTGCCTCCCCGCTGTAAGTGGAGCCGGTCGGCCGGTGAAGCGGAGGAGAGCGTGCCTTACGGATATAGCGATGGTAGAGCGCGGGATGAGGGGGTGACAGAGTGCTTCCCGGAAATCTGCCGATCAGGAAAGGGGTGGTAGTTCGGCAACGAGCAGTCGGCCGTCCATGGTTACGCCACCGTCCATTGCCAATGCCAAGTTCTCGGCATATGCCATCGGGCCATTGACGACCGGGGTTCGTTCCTCCCCGTCCGCGGTGTATTCGCCGCCGACCTCGCCGAGCAGGTACGGGATGGGGCTGTGGCCGTGGACGACCTGGTGGCCGCCGTAGGTGTCGAGGAGTTCCCGGGCGGCCTGCGGGCCGTTGTCGCCGCGGAAGGCGAACCGCTTGGTGAGCTTGCGGAACAGGTCCCAGCACTCGTCCGCGTCGCCGCGCTGGAGGATGCCGGTGACGGCGTCGTTCATCGCGTCGATGGTGGTGCCGTAGTCGAGGTACGCCGTGGTGTCGGAGTGCAGCAGCAGATGACCGTCGGTCAGGTGCGCGGCGTCCAGCCGGGACATCCACGTCAGATGGCGGTCCTCCAGCCGGTCCATGTCGGAGGGCTGGCCTCCGTTGAGCCGCCAGGCGGCGAGGAACGACGCGGTGCCGCCGGTGGAGTTGACGGGGGTGTCGCCGAAGCGGTGGGCGCCGAGCAGCAGCAGCTCGTGGTTGCCCATGATGGCCTTGGCGTAGCCGCCCGCGGCGGCCGCCTCGGCGGAGAGCTGCATGACGAGCTCGATGACGCCGATGCCGTCCGGGCCGCGGTCGGTGAAGTCCCCGAGGAACCACAGCCGGGCGGTGCCCGCCGACCAGTGGCCTTCGGCGTCGATGAGGCCCTGGGCGTGGAGCGCCGTGCGCAGCTCGTCGATGTACCCGTGGACGTCGCCGACGACGTAGAGCGGACCGGGCTGGTCCGCGTCGACGGGAGCTATCACCGGGAGGTCGTGTGCGGTCGGGGTGTAGTCCTCCGGCACCAGACGGGTGTCGAGCTGGGTCGCCTCGTACCCGGCCGGGGGCGCGGCGGCGGGCGCCTGGGCCGGAGCCGCCGGCGCGGCGAAGGACGCGGGCGCACCTGCCGGCCCGTCCGCACCGCCCGCGGCACCGGTACCGGGCGCACCGAGAACGTCTGGTGTGCCTGGCATCACGGGAGCGCCGGAAGCATCGGCGAACCCGTACGACCCGTTGCCGGGCGTGGCTGCCTGACCGGTCTCCCGACCGCCTTCCGGTCCGGCCTCCGGACCCGCGTCCGGACCTGCCGGACGCCAGCTCACCATCGCCTTGAGCACGGGCCCGTGACCTGCCCCCTGTGTCATCGACCCCTCCACCATCGCGCCGCCATCCGCCCATCATAGGAATGACGCTGTCGTGGTGTGACATACCTGGGTGCCGGGTTTTCGGCCGGTGCCGACAAACACCCCCTAAATCGGCGTCCTGGGGCGGTCCGGTGGCCGATTCGGGCTCCTGCTCGGACTCCTGTGCCGACTCCTGAACAGGTTTCCGAACGGAGTCCGGTGCGGACTTCCGCGCGGGGTTCCGGTTCCGGATCCCCGCGCGGACTCCCCGGCGGCTCGTGTGCGGTGGTGCGGTGCGGGTTTCCCGGACCAGGCCTCAGCTCCCGGCCGGACTGCGCGGGGGACTGACCGTGGTGCGGTGGGTACGGCGTTGGGACGAGGTGCGGACGATGAGGTCGGTCTGCATGATCTGCTGGACGGGATGGGTGGCGCCCACCCCTTCGATGGCGTCGATGAGGAGCTGGACCACCGCGGTGCCGATCTTCCCCGGCTTGAGGGAGAGCGTGGTGATCGGCGGTTCGGTGCTCGCGTAGACGCTGCTCTCGCTGCAGCAGACCAGCAGCAGATCGTCCGGCACCCGCAGTCCGTAGCGGCGGGCGGCGGCCAGCAGATCGGTGCCGTTGGGGTCGAAGAGACCGTAGACGGCGTCGGGCCGGTCGGGACGGGCGAGCAGCCGGTCGGCGGCGACGGCGCCCGCGCACGGGTCGTGCGCGGGGTAGGACTCGTAGACCGGCTCCTGGCCCACCCGCTCGCACCATTGCAGGTACGCGGTGGTGGACAGCCGGGTGTAGGTGTCGGTGCTGGTACCGGTGAGCAGGCCGATCCGGCGGGCTCCGGCGGCAGCGAGGTGGTCGAGGATGCCGAGGACGGCTTCCTCGTGGTCGTTGTCGACCCAGGCGTGGACGGGGAGGCTGCCGGCGGGCCGGCCGTCGCTGACCACCGGAACGCCCTGTCGGACGAGTTCCATGACGACGGGGTCGTGGTCGGAGGGGTCGATGACCACGGTGCCGTCGAGCGCGACGTTGCTCCACACGTCATGGCGTGAGGAGGCGGGGAGGATGACCAGGGCGTAGCCCCGGGCGAGGGCGGCCGAGGTCGCGGCTCTCGCCATTTCGGCGAAGTACGCGAACTCGGTAAAAGTGAACGGTTCTTCGCCGTAGGTGGTGACCGTCAGGCCGATTAAGCCCGATCGGCCGGTGCGCAGTGTGCGGGCGGCCGCGGACGGGCGGTAACCCAGCCGTTCGGCGACCTCCCGGACATGGCGGCGGGTGGCGTCGGGCAGTCGGCCCTTGCCGTTGAGTGCGTCGGAGACAGTCGTGATCGAGACACCGGCGGCAGCGGCGACATCTCTGATGCCTGCCCGCTCGAGCCGGCGTCCGATGGGCCGGCTCGCCTGGTGGTTCCCTGCTGCTGTCATGGCGACCCGATAGTAGGGCGGGGTTGGTCCGTCCGCTGGGGCCCGGAAAAGCCAGTCAGACGATACGTTTCTGCAAGATCGAAAGTGCCTTGTGGGGTGTAATGCGCAGCTCGCAAGCGCTTACTTCGAGCCGGTCCCGGTGCCATGAGGGCGATCTCCCGCCCATTGGTTCGTATTGCGTGGAGGTATCAACTCACTCCTACGAGGGATGCGCACCACCGCGCGCGCCACCGGCGCACAGTGTGGCGCACGGCACTTTCCCACTCCCTCACGCCCCCTCGTATGGTGTGGTCATGACCCCGAAGCTGCGCGCGGAACTGGACGGCATCCCCACCTACAAGCCCGGGCGACCCCCGGTCTCGGACGAGGGTGCTCCGGCCTACAAGTTGTCCTCCAACGAGAACCCCTTCCCGCCGCTGCCCGGCGTGCTGGAGGCGGCCACCGCCGCCGCGGGTTCGTTCAACCGTTATCCCGACGCGGCGTGCACCGAGCTGATCGCCGAGCTGGCGCACCGCTTCGGCGTGCCGCAGACGCACATCGCGACCGGCACCGGCTCGGTCGGCGTAGCGCAGCAGCTGCTGCAGTCGACCGCGGGGCCGGGCGACGAGGTCATCTACGCGTGGCGCTCCTTCGAGGCGTACCCGATCATCACGCGGATCAGCGGCGCGACCCCGGTGGAGGTGCCGCTCACCGAGGGCGAGGACCACGACCTGGACGCGATGGCCGCCGCCATCACCGACCGGACCCGGCTGATCTTCATCTGCAACCCCAACAACCCGACGGGCACCGCCGTACGCCGTGCGGAGCTGGAACGCTTCCTCGACCGGGTGCCGTCCGAGGTGCTCGTGGTCCTCGACGAGGCGTACCGGGAGTTCATCCGGGACGCCGACGTGCCGGACGGTGTCGAGATCTACCGCGACCGCCCGAACGTGGCGGTGCTGCGCACCTTCTCCAAGGCGTACGGCCTGGCCGGTCTGCGGGTGGGCTTCGCCATCGCGCACGAGCCGGTCGCGGCCGCGCTGCGCAAGACCGCGATGCCGTTCGGTGTGAGCCAGCTCGCGCAGGACGCGGCGGTCGCCTCGCTGCGCTCCGAGGAGGCCCTGCTGGAGCGGGTGGCCGGCCTGGTCACCGAGCGGGACCGGGTCGTCGGGGCGCTGGCCGCGCAGGGCTGGACGATGGCGGAGACGCAGGCGAACTTCGTCTGGCTGCGGCTGGGGGAGCGCACCCTGGACTTCGCGGCGGCGTGCGAGCGGGCCGGGGTGGCGGTACGGCCGTTCCCGGGCGAGGGCGTGCGGATCACCATCGGCGAGACCGAGGCCAACGATCTGCTGCTGAACACGGCGGACGCGTTCCGCAAGGAGCTGTAGCAGCAAGCGCGCCGGCACCGGACCGTGGCGCCGGCGCCTTGTACCACCTGCCGTTTTCGCCCCCTTCCACCCCCGGTGGGAGGGGGCGAACTGCTGTGCGCGATACTTAGCTTGTGAATGCGTTCACTTTCACAAGCGGACGTGTTTGCCCCCTTTCCTATGGGTTTCACGCGAGGGTTGGGGCGAAAAGTTCGAGTTTGGACCGGTGCAGGCAACCGGTACAGGTAAGGAGTCGTGACGTGCAGCTCTCGCTGGAAACCGTCGACGTCGCGCGATGGCAGTTCGGCATCACCACCGTCTACCACTTCCTCTTCGTCCCGCTGACGATCAGCCTCTCCGCGCTCACCGCGGTCCTGCAGACCGCGTGGGTCCGCAGCAAGAACGAGAAGTACCTCAGGGCCACCAAGTTCTGGGGCAAGCTCTTCTTGATCAACATCGCCATGGGCGTGGCAACCGGGATCGTCCAGGAGTTCCAGTTCGGCATGAACTGGTCGGACTACTCCCGGTTCGTCGGGGACATCTTCGGTGCCCCGCTCGCCTTCGAGGCGCTGATCGCGTTCTTCTTCGAGTCCACGTTCATCGGACTGTGGATCTTCGGCTGGGACAAGCTGCCGCAGCGCATCCACCTCGCCTGCATCTGGATCGTCTCGATCGGCACGATCCTCTCCGCGTACTTCATCCTGGCCGCGAACTCCTGGATGCAGCACCCGGTCGGCTACACCTACAACAAGGTGACCGGCCGCTCCGAACTCACCGACTTCTGGAAGGTCATCACCCAGGACACCACCCTGGTCGTGGTCTTCCACACCATCACCGCGGCCTTCCTCACCGGCGCCGCGTTCATGATCGGCATCTCGGCCTACCACCTGGCGCGCAAGAAGCACATCGCCGTGATGCGCACCTCGCTGCGGCTCGGTCTGGCCGTCGCCGTCGTCGCGGGGCTGCTCACCGCGATCAGCGGTGACTCGCTCGGCAAGGTCATGTTCAAGCAGCAGCCGATGAAGATGGCCGCCGCCGAGGCGCTGTGGGACGGCGAGGGGCCGGCCCCGTTCTCGATCTTCGCCGTCGGCGATGTCGAGAAGGGCCACAACAAGGTCGCCGTCGAGATCCCCGGGATACTGTCCTTCCTCGCCGACGGCAACTTCTCCTCGTACGTGCCGGGCATCAACGACGTGAACAAGGCCGAGCAGCAGAAGTACGGCCCCGGTGACTACCGGCCGAACATCCCCACCGCCTACTGGGGTTTCCGCTGGATGATCGGCTTCGGGATGACGTCCTTCGCGGTCGGCCTGGCGGGGCTGTGGCTCACCCGCCGCAAGCTCTGGGTTGCCGAGGAGCACCGCACCGGCGAGGACGAGGCGCCGAAGCTGATGCTCACCAGGAACACGCCGTTCGGCGACCGGTTCGCCGCCTGGTACTGGCGGATCGCGCTGTGGACGATGGTCTTCCCGCTGCTGGCCAACTCGTGGGGCTGGATCTTCACCGAGACCGGCCGTCAGCCCTGGGCCGTCTACGGGCTGCTCCGCACCTCCGACGCGGTCTCCCCCAATGTCTCCACCGGCGAGGTGTTCGCCTCGCTGATCGCCTTCACCTTGCTCTACGCGGTGCTCGCGGTCGTCGAGACCAAGCTGCTGCTGAAGTACGCCAAGGCCGGGCCGCCGGAGCTGACCGATGCCGACCGGAATCCGCCCACGAAGATCGGCGGCGACTCCACCGACGCCGACCGGCCCATGGCCTTCTCGTACTGAGAGGAAGGAGCGCGACATGCACCTGCACGACGTCTGGTTCGTACTCATCGCCGTCCTGTGGACCGGCTACTTCTTCCTGGAGGGCTTCGACTTCGGGATCGGGATCCTCACCAAGCTGCTGGCCCGCGACCGCCCCGAGCGCCGGGTACTGATCAACACCATCGGCCCGGTCTGGGACGGCAACGAGGTGTGGCTGCTCACCGCGGGCGGTGCGACGTTCGCCGCGTTCCCCGAGTGGTACGCCACGCTCTTCTCCGGCTTCTATCTGCCGCTGCTGATCATCCTGCTCTGTCTGATCGTCCGCGTCGTCGCCTTCGAGTACCGCTCCAAGCGCTCGGAGGACCGCTGGCAGACCAGGTGGGAACAGGTGATCTTCTGGTCCTCGCTGCTGCCGTCCGTGCTGTGGGGCGTCGCGTTCGCCAACATGGTGCGCGGCGTGAAGATCGACGCGAACAAGGAGTACGTCGGCACCTTCTGGGATCTGCTGAACGTCTACTCGATCCTCGGCGGGCTCGTCACCCTCACGCTCTTCACCTTCCACGGCGCGGTGTTCGCCGCGCTGAAGACGGTCGGCGACATCCGGACCCGGGCCCGCCGGCTCGCCTTCCGGCTGGGCAGCACGGCCGCGGTGCTCGCGGTGCTCTTCCTGGGCTGGACCCAGAAGGACAACGGTGACGGCACGACGCTCGGCGCGCTGATCGTCGCGGTGGTGGCACTGGTCGCGGCGGTCTGGATGATCCGGATCGGCCGGGAGGGATGGTCCTTCGTCTTCTCCGGCATCACGATCGCGGCGTCGGTGGCGATGCTCTTCCTGGCGCTCTTCCCGAACGTCATGCCGTCCTCGCTGAACCCCGCGTGGAACCTCACCGTCACCAACGCCTCGGCGACGCCGTACACGCTGAGGATCATGACGTGGTGCGCCGCGATCGCGACGCCGGTCGTGCTGATCTACCAGGGGTGGACGTACTGGGTGTTCCGCAAGCGGATCGGCACCCAGCACATCGCCGAAGCCCACTAGGCGGCTTCTGCCACATCCGGCCACGGTCCGGCGCCTGCCGCCGCCGGCCGAGCTCCTTGCCGAAGGGAATGTTCCACGTGAAACCAGTCGATCCGCGTCTGCTCCGGTACGCCCGTGCCAGCCGCGTCTTCCTCGTGGCGTCCGTGGCCCTCGGTCTGGCCGGGGCGGGGCTGGTCGTCGGCCAGGCGATGCTCATCGCCGAGATCGTCGTCGGCGGATTCCAGCACGGTCTCGACGCCGGCGAGTTGCGCACTCCGCTGCTGCTGCTCGCCGCCGTCGCGGCCGGCCGGGGGATCGTCGCCTGGCTGACCGAGCTGTGCGCGCACCGCGCCAGCGCGGCGGTCAAGTCGGAACTGCGCGGCCGTCTGCTGGAACGGGCCACCGCCCTGGGCCCGTCCTGGCTCTCCACCCAGCGCACCGGTGAACTCACCACGCTCGCCACCCGTGGGGTCGACGCGCTCGACGACTACTTCGCCCGCTATGTGCCGCAGCTCGGACTGGCCGTGGTCGTACCGGTCGTGGTGCTCGCCCGGATCGTCACCTCGGACTGGGTCTCGGCGCTCACCATCGCGCTGACCCTCCCCCTCATCCCGCTCTTCATGGCGCTGATCGGCTGGGCCACCCAGGACCGGATGAACCGTCAGTGGCGGCTGCTCGCGCGGCTGTCCGGGCACTTCCTGGACGTCGTCGGCGGCCTTCCCACCCTGAAGGTCTTCGGCCGGGCCAAGGCGCAGGCCGAGTCGATCCGCACCATCACCGACGAGTACCGGCGCGCGACGATGCGGACGCTGCGCATCGCGTTCCTGTCGTCCTTCGCCCTGGAACTCCTCGCGACGATCTCGGTGGCGCTGGTCGCCGTGGGCATCGGCATGCGGCTGGTCCACGGGGACCTGGACCTCTACACCGGGCTCGTCGTCCTGGTGCTCGCGCCCGAGGCGTATCTGCCGCTGCGGCAGGTGGGCGCGCAGTACCACGCGGCCGCCGAGGGGCTGGCCGCCGCGGACGAGGTCTTCGCCGTCCTGGAGACGGCTCCGGCCACCGCCGGGACGCTGCCCGCCCCCGATCTGCGGCACGCGGTCATCACCGTGGACGGTCTGACGGTGCACCACGACGGCCGCGAGCGGGCCTCGCTCCCCGAGGTCTCCTTCACCGTCTCCCCCGGTGAGACGATCGCCGTCGTCGGTCCCAGCGGTGTCGGCAAGACCACGCTGCTGGCCGCGCTGCTCGGTTTCGCGCAGCCGTCCGGCGGCCGGATCCTGGTCGACGGCGCCGATCTGGCGTCGCTCGACCCCGGGAGCTGGCACCGGCAGATCGCCTGGGTCCCGCAGCGGCCGCACCTCTTCGCCGGGACCGTCGCCGAGAACGTCCGCCTCGCCCGGCCGGACGCCACCGACGAGCAGGTGCGAACCGCCCTCCGGGACGCCGGCGCCCTCGACTTCGCCGGCCTGGACACTCCGCTCGGTGAGGGCGGCGCCGGAATCTCCGCGGGCCAGCGCCAGCGGCTCGCCCTCGCCCGCGCCTTCCTGGCCGACCGCCCGCTGCTGCTGCTCGACGAGCCGACCGCCAACCTCGACGGTGACACCGAGGCGGCCGTGGTGGCCGCCGTCCGCCGGCTGGCGGTGGGCCGCACCGTCCTGCTCGTCGTCCACCGGCCGGCCCTGCTCGCGGTGGCCGACCGCACGATCCGGCTGCGGCCCGCTCCGGCCGCGGCGACCGCTGCCGGGGAGGCACCCCCACCCCTGGCAGCTCGTCAGGAACCGCTGCGGAACGGCACGTCGGCCACGCCGCCCGTCCCGCCCGTGGACGCTCCGCCGGCCGCCGGTGGGGGACGTCCGCTGCGGCGGGTGCGGCGGATGGCGGGGCCGTTGCGCGGACGCTTCGCGCTGGCACTGCTGCTGGGGGCGCTGGCGCTCGGCTGCGCGGTGGGTCTGATGGCGACGTCCGGATGGCTGATCAGCCGGGCGTCGCAGCAGCCGCCGGTGCTGTACCTGATGGTCGCCGTCACGGCGACGCGGGCGTTCGGGATCGGGCGGGCGGTCTTCCGCTACGCGGAGCGGCTGGTGTCGCACGACGCGGTCTTCCGTTCGCTCGCGGACCTGCGGGTGGCCGTCTACCGGCGGATCGAACGGCTCGCTCCGGCCGGTCTGCGGGCGACCCGGCGCGGCGATCTGCTCTCCCGGCTGGTCGCGGACGTCGACGGACTGCAGGACTACTTCCTGCGCTGGCTGCTGCCCGCCGGAGCCGCGGCGGGTGTCTGTGTGGCATCGGCGGCGTTCACCGGCTGGCTGCTGCCCGAGGCGGGCGTGGCGCTGGCGGCCGGTCTGCTGATCGCGGGCGCGGGGGTGCCGGCGCTGTCCGCCGTCCTGTCGCGGCGGGCCGAGCAGCGGCTCGCGCCGGCCAGGGGCGAGCTGTCGACGCAGGTCGTGGACCTGCTGACCGGCACCGCCGAGCTGACGGTGGCGGGCGCGCTGCCCGGCCGGCGGGAGCGCGCCGCGCGCTCCGACCGCATCCTCACCCGGATCGCCGCCCGGTCCGCCGCGACGACCGCGCTGGGCGCCGGGCTGACCGCACTGGTGTGCGGTCTGACGGTGGTGGCCTGCGCGTACGCCGGGATCCAGGCCGTACGGGACGGCCGGCTCGACGCGGTCGCCCTGGCGGTCGTGGTGCTCACCCCGCTCGCCGCGTTCGAAGCGGTCACGGGGATGCCGCTGGCGGCGCAGTACCGGCAGCGCAGCCGGGCGGCGGCGCTGCGGGTGCACGAGGTGCTGGACGCGCCGGAGCCGGTCCGGGAGCCGGAGCGGCCGGCGGAGCCGCCGGCGCTGCCGTTCCCGCTGGTCGTCCGGGATCTGACGGCCCGCTACCCGGGCCAGCACCGGCCGGCGCTGGCGGGTCTTGACCTCGAACTGACGCAGGGTCGCAGGATCGCGGTGGTCGGCCCGTCGGGTGCGGGCAAGACGACCCTGGCGCAGGTGCTGCTGCGCTTCCTGGACGCGGAGAGCGGTTCGTACGCCCTCGCCGGTACCGAAGCGGCCGCGCTGGACGGCGACGCGGTGCGCCGGCTGGTCGGCCTGTGCGCGCAGGACGCGCATGTCTTCGACAGCTCGGTCCGCGAGAACCTGCGGCTGGCGCGCCCGGCCGCCGATGACGACGCGCTGCGCGCGGCCCTTGCCGCCGCCCGGCTGGACGCGGACCTCGACACGCTCGTCGGCGAACACGGGGCCCGGCTGTCCGGCGGGCAGCGCCAGCGCCTCGCGCTGGGCCGCGCGCTGCTCGCCGACTTCCCCGTCCTGGTGCTCGACGAGCCGGCCGAGCACCTGGACCTGCCGACCGCGGACGCGCTGACCGCGGATCTGCTCGACGCCACCCGGGGCCGTACGACCGTGCTGATCACGCACCGGCTGGCGGGCCTGGCCGGGGACGCCGTCGACGAGATCGTCGTCCTCGACCGGGGGCGCGCCGTGCAGCGCGGTACGTACGCGGAGCTGGCCGCCGTCGAAGGACCGTTCCGCCGCACACTCGAACGGGAGCGCGCCGCCGACCTGGCGGCGGACGCTTCCGGAACGACGGACGCTTTCGGAACGCCCGACGCTTCCGGAACGACGGGCGTGGTGGACCTGGCTGCGGTCTGACCTGGTGACGGTCCGACCGGCGAGGACAAAGCGGACGAAATACGCTGATGGGCATGGCAGACGACAGTGCGCCGACCACTCTCAGCTTCCAGGGCATGGCCTCGCAGATCACCGTCCGCCTGCCCGAGCTGCTGGAGGCCGTCGTCTCCGTCGGCACCGGCCTCGAGCTGCACACGACGCTGCGCAGGATCGTCGAGACGGCCGCCGAACTGGCCTCCGCCCGCTACGCGGCGCTCGGCGTGCTCAACGCCGACGGCACCGGCCTCGCCGACTTCGTCACGCACGGCATCTCCGAGGAGGACGCCGAACGCATCGGCGCCCTCCCTGACGGCCGTACGGGGCTGCTCGGCGAGCTCATCCGCCATCCGGTGCCGTTGCGGCTGGCCGATCTGACGAAGGACCCGCGGTCGTCGGGGGCCCCGCCGGACCACCCCCCGATGCACGCCTTCCTCGGGGTGCCGATCCGCGTCCACACCGAGGTCTTCGGGAACCTCTACCTGACCGAGAAGCGCGGTGGCGGTGAGTTCACCGAGGAGGACCTGCACGTGGTGCGGATCCTGGCCACCGAGGCGGGGATCGCGCTCGGCAACGCGCGGCTGTACGAGGCCACCCGACAGCGCGAGCGCTGGATCAACGGCTCGGCGGCCCTCACCACCGCACTGCTGACGGGCGACGCGGCCGAGGACGCGCTGGACGTCGTCGCCGAGCAGGCCCGCAAGCTGGCCGAGGCCGCCGCGGGGCTGGTGCTGCTGCCGACCGCGGAGGGCGGCCTGGAGGTCGTCGCGGTCTCCGCGGACGAACCGGCCGGGATGCTCGGCACCGTCATCGACGCGGCGAGCCCGGTCGCCGAACTGCTGCTGAACGGGGAGCCGGTCTTCGTCGACGACTCCTCCATGGACGTGCGGATGACCACCCATCTGGCGCCCCGGTTCGGGCCCAGCATGATGCTTCCGCTCAAGAGCAACGGCCGGGTGATCGGCACACTGGCGCTGCCGCGCGAACGCGGCGGCAAGCTGTTCACCGAGGTGGAGCGCACGCTGGCCACCCAGTTCGCCGCGCAGGCCGCGCTGGCGCTGCTGCTGGCCGACGTACAGCGCGACCGGGAGCGGCTGGCGGTCTACGAGGACCGCGACCGGATCGCCCGTGATCTGCACGACCTCGTCATCCAGCGGCTGTTCGCGACCGGTCTGATGCTGCAGGGCGCGCAGCGCCGCTCGGTGGTCCCGCAGGTGCGGGACGGGATCGGCAAGGCGGTCGACGAACTGGACGCCACCATCCAGGAGGTGCGCACCGCGATCTTCGCGCTCCAGCAGGCCCCCGCCGACGCGCCGGCCGGCCTGCGGACGCGGGTGCTGCGGGAGATCGGCACGGCGGCCGTCCCGCTGGGCTTCCAGCCGTCGGTGCGGTTCGTCGGGGCGGTGGACGCGCTGGTCGGCGAGCTGACGGTGAAGAACCTGATCGCCGCACTGCGCGAGGTGCTGTCCAACGCCTTCCGGCACGCGGGCGCGAGCCGGATCGACGTGGTGATCGACGCGACGGTCACCCTGCCGGGCGCCGCCGGGGACGACGGTGACGGTGACGGGGGCGGTGTGACGGGAGTGCGGCTGACGGTCACCGACGACGGGGTGGGCATCCCGGAGGAGGGCCGCCGCAGCGGACTGGGCAATCTGGCGCGCCGCGCGGAGGCCCTCGGCGGATCGAGCGGTTTCGGGCCGGGGCCGGACGGGGTGGGAACGACGGTCGTCTGGGAGGCGCCGCTGTAGCGGCGGCCGTCCCGTCGGGTCCGTCCTGCGGGTTCAGTTGCTGCGGGCCGCCAGGATTCCCTCGATGATCCGGGCCACGCCGTCGTCCTCGTTGGCGGTGGTGCGGTGCGTGGTGGCGGCCAGCACCGCGGGGTGCGCGTTCGCGACCGCGTACGAGGTGCCCGCCCAGCTGAGCATCGCCAGATCGTTCGGCATGTCGCCGAACGCGACGACCTCCTCGGCCGACACACCGCGCTCCGCGCAGCACCGGGCGAGCGTGGTGGCCTTGCTGACCCCCGGGCCGCTGATCTCCAGCAGCGCGGACGCGCTGGAGCGGGTGATCTCGCCGTGCTCCCCTGCGGCGCTCAGCGCCATCGCGAGGAATGCGTCCGGGTCGGCGTCCGGGTGCTTGGCCAGCAGTTTCAGCACCGGCGCACCGTTGTCGGCGAGCAGCTCCTCGGCCGGCGCGATCACCGCGTCGGGCATCGGGGCGTACGGCGGGTACGCGGGCTCGTACGAGAAGCCGTTCGTCCGTTCCACGGCGAAGGTCGTGCCGGGGACGGCCGCGCGCAGTGCCTCCACGACCGTGAGCGCGTCCTTGGTGTCGAGCGGGTACGCGGCGAGCAGTGTGCTGCGGTGCAGGTCGTAGACGGCGGCGCCGTTCGCGCAGATCGCCATCCCGTGCCGGGCGGTGTGCTCGGCGACGACGTTCATCCAGCGGGCCGGCCGCCCGGTGACGAAGAAGACCTCGATACCCGCCGCTTCGGCGTCCGCGAGCGCGGCGATCGTCCGGGCCGAGACCGTCTTGTCGTCACGCAGCAGCGTGCCGTCGAGGTCGGTGGCGATCAGCCGGGGCGTGCGGGCCGACGGGCGGGCGTCCGGGGACTGGGGATGCTCGGGGGCTGAGGTCACACCCCCCATCCTCCCGTATACGGCCACGACACCCGTACGCAGGTACGGGCGCGCCGCTCCCGCCCTCGGAGTACAGCTCGATCTCCACCCGCGGGTGATCCGCCGGGTCCGACTGCTCGGGGCTCATGGAAACGATCATCCCTGGCCGCTCGGGCCGCCGGTCCGCGGGCCGTCCGTCCGCGGGCCGTCCTCGGCGGGGAGGCCGGCGAGGGTGTCCATGGTGCGGGCCCGCACCTCCCGTTCGGCGGCGGCGGCGATGAAGGCCGGCACGTTGCGGCGGCCGACCAGCTCGCGGACGGCGCCCACGGTGTCCGCCGGCAGCGAGACCGGGACGTGGGCCGGCTCCGTCGGGAGCGCCTCGTCCGTCGTGAGATCGCCGAGGTGTCTTCTGACCTGCTCGGTGGCCATCATGCGCATCGCGCGGGCCAGTTCCGCGTCGATGGTCTGCTGGGCGAGCGGCCGCAGCCGCCGGACCAGGGACGCCGCCTCCGTCGCCTCCGCGTCGGTGGGCGGATGGTCCAGATAGCGCTGGAAGACATGCTCGGTGGTGAACTGCAGGAACCGCTCCGAGATGTACTCGACCTGGATCCGCAGCTCCCGCAGATGACCGGTGATCGCGGTCAGCGGGACGCCCGCCGCGTACAGCTCGACGGCGACGGCCAGTTCCTGGGGACTGGGGACGAGGAACTCGTCCTCGCTGCCGGGGACGGTCTCCAGCACCCCCAGGTCCAGGGCGTCGACGATGGCGGCCTGGTCGGGGACCCCGCCGAACGCCTCGGTCAGCTCGGCGCGGGTGATCCGGGCCGGGGTCTCGTCGGACCAGGGCCGGTCCACCTCGTTGACCAGGCCGAGGACCCCGCCGAGCCCGGTGCCCGCGTCCCACGCCTCCAGCAGCTCCTTGATGCTGGCCAGCGTGTATCCGCGCTCCAGGAGGTCGGCGATCTGCCGCAGCCGGGCCAGGTGCGTGTCGTCGTACACGTTGGCCCGGCCCCGGCGTTCCGGTTTCGGGAGCAGCCCGCGGTCCTGGTAGCCCCGGATCGTCCGGACCGTGGCGCCGCTGAAGTGGGCCAGGTCCTCGATCCGGTAGGCGCGATGCTCGGCGGAGACGGTCAAACGGTCCTCCCTGGACTCACGAGGCGGCCGCGCGGCCTATCGCGCCCGCCGCGATCCGTGCCGCCGGGGAAGTCGCCAGGTACTCGACGGCCCTGCGCAGCGACCCCTCCTGTGACGGATGGTACGACCGCCGGAGGTATCTGGGCATGGCCATGTTCAGCGCGGCCCAGGAGGGCAGCAGCCCCTTGGCGGCCGCCGCGCGGTGGTCGCGGAAGCGGTACCTGCCCTGCGGCAGCTGCGGATCGTGCCGCATCAGGTAGCGGGCCCCGGTCACCCAGAGGTACGCGAGGGCCGGCCAGGCGAGGACCATGCCCTCCGCGCGGCGCAGATAGCGCGGCAGGCCCTCCCCGGCGACGTGCTGGTACATGTCGAAGGCGACGGCCCGGTGCTCGACCTCCTCGGCGCCGTGCCAGCGCAGCAGGTCCAGCATCACCTCGTCGGTGCCGGCGTCGTCCAGTGCCCCGGCGGCCAGGATCCAGTCGCCGAGCACCGCCGTGAAGTGCTCGATCGCGGCGATGAGCGAGAGCCGGAACTTCAGCCACTCGGCCCTCGGTATCGGTGAGCCGAACGGCGGCCTCTCCCCGAGCAGGACGTCGAACATCCACTCCACATGCCGGGTGTAGCGGTCCGTGTCGAGGTTCTGCTCGGCCAGATGCTCCAGGACGTAGGCGTGCTGCACGCTGTGGGTGGCCTCCTGGCCCATGAACCCCTTGACGTCCTTGAGCAGTTCCTCGTCCGTGACCAGGGGCAGGGCCTCCTTGAAGACCTTGACGAACCACCTCTCCCCGGCGGGGAGCAGCAGGTGCAGCACATTGATGACATGGGTCGCGGTCGGCTCGTCCGGAATCCAGTGCAGCGGCGTCTGCTTCCAGTCGAACGAGACCCGGCGCGGTTTGATCGCGTAGCTCATGGTGTCGTGACCTCCTTACAGGGGCTTACCGGGGCTTACGGGGACTCATCGGGGTTTACGGGGACTCACCGGGCTTACAGGGGCGGGTCGAGACGGGCCAGACCGCGCAGCGCCCTGGGGGACAGCCGGCCCAGCAGCCGGGCGCCGCGCGCCTCGGGGGTGACCGGGACGACCGCGGAGTTGCGCATCACCGCGCGCACGATCGCCTCGGCGACCTTCTCCGGCGGGTAGTTGCGCAGTCCGTACAGCCGGGACGACCTGGCGCGGCGCCGGTCCTGCTCCGTGTCGGTGACCCCGGCGAAGCGGGTGGTCGAGGTGATGTTGGTGTTGACGATGCCGGGGCAGATGGCGCTCACCCCGATGTCGTGCGGGGCCAGTTCGGCGCGCAGGCATTCGCTGAGCATCAGCACGGCCGCCTTGGAGGTGCTGTACGCGGGCAGCGCGCGCGACGGCTGGAAGGCGGCGGCCGAGGCGGTGTTGACGATATGGCCGCCCTGGCCGCGGTCGACCATCTGCCGGGCGAAGAGCCGGCAGCCGTGGATGACGCCCCACAGGTTCACGTCCAGCACCCGCTTCCAGTCCTCGGTGGTGGTGTCGAGGAAGGAACCGGCCAGCCCGATGCCGGCGTTGTTGACGACGACGTCGGGCACGCCGTACTCGGTGGCGGTCTTCTCCGCGAGCTTCTCCATGGCCTGCTCGTCGGAGACGTCCACGGTCTCGGCCCAGGCGCTGGGAGCGCCGATCAGCCGGGCGAGTTCCGCGGTGCGGGCCGCGGACTCCGCGTCCCGGTCCACCGCGATGATCCGCGCCCCCGCCTCGGCGAAGGCGAAGGCGGTGGCGCGTCCGATGCCGCTGCCGGCGCCGGTCACCAGCACCAGCTGACCGGCGAACCGCTCACCGGCGGGGCCGGGCTTGTCGGGGGTCTTCCGAACGGGACGGCCCTCTTCGTTGGACGTCACGAACTCACCGATCCACTGGGCGATCTGATCCGGGCGGGTGCGCGGCACCCAGTGCTTGGTCGGAATGGTGCGGCGCCGCAGGTCGGGGACCCACTGCTCCAGCTCGTCGTAGAGCTTCTCCGAGAGGAACGGGTCACCGGTCGGGGTGATCAGCTGGACCGGCACATGGGCGTAGGCGTCCGCGCGCGGCGCGCGCAGCCGGTCCCTGACGTTGTCCCGGTAGAGCCACGCGCCGTGCGCGGCGTCCTCGGGCAGCGAGGCCGTCGGGTAGTCCGCCGAGGAGATCTTCTCGGCGCGGGCGAGCAGCTTGGGCCACTGCCTGCCGAGCACTCCGCGCCAGGCCAGCTCCGGCAGCACGGGCGTGTGGAGGGCGTACACGTACCAGGACTTGGCGCCCTGGCCGAGGAGCTGGGCGAGCCGGCGCGGGGTGGGCCGTGCGACGCGCTGCTTGATCCAGTGGCCGAAGTGGTCGAGGGAAGGCCCCGAGATGGAGGTGAAGGTGGCGATGCGGCCCTCGGTCCGCCCGACGGTGGCGAACTCCCAGCCCTGCACCGAGCCCCAGTCGTGGCCGACGAGGTGGACCGGCCGGTCCGGGCTGACCGCGTCCGCGACGGCCAGGAAGTCGTCGGTCAGCCTCTCCAGCCGGAAGCCGCCGCGCAGCGGTTCCGGCGCCGTCGAGCGGCCGTGGCCGCGCACGTCGTAGAGCACGACGTGGAAGCGGTCCGCGAGCCGGTCGGCGACCTGGGACCAGACTTCCTTGCTGTCGGGGTAGCCGTGCAGCAGCACCACGGTGGGCAGCGACGCGTCCCCGTACTCGGCGACGCACAGCTCGACCCCGTCGCCCGCCACCCACCGCTCGCGCGCCGCCCCGGACCCGCTGCCCGCCCCGGACCCGCCGCCCGCTCCCGACCCGCTTCCCGCCCCCGACCCGCTGCCGTTCCCGGTCCCGTCTCCCGCGCCGTCTCGGCTCATACGGCCAGCCCCGCTTCCTTCCAGCGCTTCACATGTGGCAGTTCGTCGTCCAGCCAGTACGCGTCCGTCGCGGTGACGACGAGGATCTCCTCGAACTTCGCCCCGGTCCCGCGGAATCCGAGATGGGGCTCGACCGCCCACAGTCCGGGCTGCGGCGGGTGGTCGGACATCCGGTACGGGCTCCACAGCGGGGACCAGCCGTCCCGGTGGCCGTGCAGCGCGTCCTTCGCCAGCCCCTTGAGGCTCTGGGTGCCGAAGCCGGCGATCTGCGGTGACCAGCGCCGCTCCCGCACGCGGTCGACCTTGTGGGCGATGACGCCGAACGGATAGGCGCGGTGGCGGTTGGCGTAGCCCTGCTTCGCCATCAGCCGGTCCACGTCCTCGTAGATCGCCCGCAGCGAGCGGCGCTCGCGCACCTCGCGCAGGATCAGCTCGCGGTGCTCGCGCAGATCCGCCAGCAGCCGGTCATGGACCGGGTTGAGGCCGAGGCACCCGGAGTACCCGATGTCGGCGGTGAACCCCTTGTAGATCGGGGCGGTGTCCAGGATGAAGGGCATGCCCGGCTCCAGCCGGCGCTGCGTGGGGAAGAACTGCAGCGGCACCTTGAAGCCGGTGAAGGCCGTCCGGTCCCCGAACCAGGCGAACGGCAGATGGAACCAGTCGCGCACACCCCGCTCGCGCAGCCACTCCCGCATCATGCGGGCGGCCTCCCGCTCGGTCACCCCCGGTTTCAGCTGCGCCGCGACCGCCTCGGCGCACGCGTACGCCAGCCGCTGCACCTCCCGGAACCCGTCCAGCCCGTCCGGATTCCTGCTCCGCCCGTCCGAACCGTCCGAACCGTCCGAACCGTCCAGCCCGTCCGACCCGTCCGATGGATGACTCATCACGACCGCCCACCCCTCAGTACGGCACCCAGCACGGCATGCGCCAACCCTGACATCGATGAATGTGACATCACTTCATGGCAGGGTCAAGGGTGCCCGCACCGCCTGTGGAAAACTCCCGCCCCGCCGTCCGGGCCCGTCACCCGGACTCCCGCCCGGACCCCCATTCGCCCCGCCACCCGGACCCCCGCCGGAACGCCATGCCCCTGACATCAGTCCGGCGCTCGGAGGAGATCCCCTACGGGAGGTCAGCCCGCAGGACTACCCCGATGGGGCCCCGCAGAGGGACGCTCCGCTGTGGTCCGCGCCACTACCGTCGACAACGTGACTGTGATCGTGACCGAAAGCCTGAGCAAGCGGTACCCGAGGGTGACCGCCCTGGACCGGCTCTCCGTGGACATCACCCCCGGCGTGACCGGGCTGGTGGGTGCCAACGGAGCCGGCAAGTCGACCCTGATCAAGATTCTGCTGGGTCTGTCCCCGGCCACCGAGGGCCGTGCCGCCGTGCTCGGACTCGACGTGGCCACCGAAGGCGCGGCGATCCGCAGTCTCGTCGGGTACATGCCCGAACACGACTGCCTGCCGCCCGATGTGTCGGCGACCGAGTTCGTCGTCCACATGGCGCGGATGTCCGGGCTGCCGCCCGCCGCGGCCCGCGAGCGCACCGCCGACACCCTGCGCCACGTCGGACTGTACGAGGAGCGGTACCGCGCCATGGGCGGCTACTCCACGGGCATGAAACAGCGCGTCAAGCTGGCGCAGGCACTCGTGCACGACCCGAAGCTGGTCCTCCTCGACGAGCCGACCAACGGCCTGGACCCGGCGGGCCGCGACGAGATGCTCGGACTGATCCGCCGGGTCCACAGCGACTTCGGCATCTCCGTCCTGGTCACCTCGCACCTGCTCGGCGAGCTGGAACGCATCAGCGACCACGTCGTCGTCATCGACGGCGGAAAGCTGCTGCGCTCCTCCTCCACCAGCGACTTCACGCAGGCCACGGCCTCGCTCGCGGTCGAGGTCACCGACACCGACCGGCACCCGCACGGCACCGACGCGCTGCGCGCGGCGCTGACCGCGCTGGGAGTCTCGGTGCAGGGCGAGGGGCCCGGATCCGGCGGCGCGAACATCGGCCACATCCTGCTGGTCGAGATGGACGGCGAGGCCACCTACGACCTCATCCGGGACGCGGTCGCCGAACTCGGCCTGGGCCTGGTCCGGATGGAACAGCGACGTCACCGGATCGCGGAGGTCTTCAGCACGGACGACGAGACGGACGACAAGACGGACGACGAGACGGACGACGAGACGGATGCCGACTCCGACGTCCTCGAGACCGCAGGCGCCACCGGCAGCCGGCCGCAGAAGGGAGGCAGCCGAAATGCAGCCTGACACCGTTCCCGCATCCGCATCCGCATCCGCATCCGCACCTGTTCCCGCCCCCGCAGCGCCGGAGGCCCAGCGCGGCGCCGATGTCATCCACAACATCGGCTACCGCCACTACGACGGCCCGCGCCTCGGCCGCGGCTACGCCCGCGTCTCGCTCTTCTCGCAGAGCCTGCGCGGCGCCTACGGCCTCGGCCGGTCGGCGAAGTCCAAGGTGCTGCCGATGCTGCTGTTCGCCGCGATGTGCGCTCCCGCGCTGATCATCGTGGCGGTCGCGATCGGCACGAAGATGACCAAGCTGCCCATGCAGTACATGCAGTACACGATCTTCCTGCAGATGGTCATCGCGCTCTTCGTCGCGGCCCAGGCCCCGCAGTCCGTCTCCCGTGACCTGCGGTTCAAGACGACGCCGCTGTACTTCTCGCGCCCCATCGAGCGCATCGACTACGTCGCCGCCAAGTTCGCGGCGATGACGGCGGCGCTGTTCATCCTCACCGCGGTACCGCTGGTCATCCTCTACGTCGGCGGACTGCTGGCGAAGTTCGGCTTCGCGTCCCAGACAGCCGGGTTCGGAAAGGGAATCGTGGCCGCTCTCCTGCTCTCCCTGCTGCTGGCGGGCATCGGCATGGTGATCGCCGCCATCACCCCGCGCCGCGGCTTCGGCGTCGCCGCGATCATCGCGGTCATCGCCATCTCCTACGGCGCGGTCAGCGCGATCCAGGGCGTCGCCTACAGCCAGGGCAACTTCGAGGCGGAGGGCTGGTTCGGCCTCTTCTCCCCGATCAGCCTGCTGGACGGCGCACAGTCCTGGTGGCTCGGCGCCACCGTCTCGAACCCGGGCAACTACGGCCCGCCCAACGCCTTCGCGGGCACCGTCTACCTGTTCGTGCTCCTCGCCGTCATCGCCGGCTGCTTCGGCCTGCTGATGCGCCGCTACCGGAAGGTCGGACTCTCGTGACGACGATCACCATCGACAACGTCTCGCGCTGGTTCGGCAACGTGGTGGCGGTCAACGACGTCACCATGTCGATCGGCCCCGGCGTGACGGGCCTGCTCGGCCCGAACGGCGCGGGAAAGTCCACCCTCATCAACATGATGGCCGGCTTCCTCGCCCCGTCCACCGGCTCCGTCACCCTCGACGGCACGCGGATCTGGCGCAACGAGGAGGTGTACCACCACATCGGGATCGTGCCCGAGCGGGAGGGGATGTACGACTTCCTCACCGGCGCGGAGTTCGTGCTCGCCAACGCCGAGCTGCACGGACTGTCCGACCCCGGCGCCGCCGCCCACCGGGCGCTGGCCACCGTCGAGATGGCGTACGCGCAGGACCGCAAGATCGACACGTACTCCAAGGGCATGCGGCAGCGCGTGAAGATGGCCTCGGCCCTCGTCCACGACCCGTCGGTGCTCCTGCTCGACGAGCCCTTCAACGGCATGGACCCGCGCCAGCGGCTCCATCTCATGGACCTGCTCCGGCAGATGGGCTCCGACGGCCGCACGGTGCTGTTCTCCTCGCACATCCTGGAGGAGGTCGAGCAGCTCGCCAGCCATATCGAGGTCGTGGTGGCCGGCCGGCATGCCGCCTCCGGTGACTTCCGCAAGATCCGCCGCCTGATGACGGACCGCCCGCACCGCTACCTCGTACGGTCCAGCGACGACCGGCAGCTGGCCGCCGCGCTCATCGCGGACGCGTCGACGGCCGCGATCGAACTCGACTGGTCGGAGAAGGCCCTGCGCATTCAGGCGATCGACTTCTCCGCCTTCACGGAACTGCTGCCGCGCGTCGCCCGCGAACACGGCATCCGGCTGTACACGGTCTCGCCGTCCGACGAGTCCCTGGAGAGCGTCTTCTCCTACCTGGTCACGGCGTAAGCGGCCCAACGGCCTTAAGGAGCCCACAGCGATGTACAACCCCACCGTGGCCCGGCTCACCTTCCGGGCGCTGCTCGGCAGGCGCCGCGCACTCATCCTCTGCGCGCTGCCCGCGCTGCTGATCGTCATCTCCGTCGCCGTGCGCGCCCTGGCCGGGGTGGACGACAACGTCACCAGCGACCTGCTGGGCGGCTTCGCGCTCGCGACGATGGTGCCGCTGATCGGCGTCATCGCCGGTACGGGCGCCATCGCGCCGGAGATCGACGACGGCTCGATCGTCTATCTGCTGGCCAAGCCGCTGAAGCGGCCGTCGATCATCCTGACGAAACTGGCCGTCGCGATCGGCGTCGCCATGGCGTTCTCGGCCGTCCCGACCTTCATCGCCGGCTACATCCTGAACGGCAACAGCCAGCAGCTCGCGGTCGCCTACGGCATCGCCGCGGCCGTTGCGTCGATCGCCTACGCCGCGGTCTTCCTGCTGCTGGGCGTCGTCACCCGGCACGCCGTGGTGGCGGGACTCGTCTACGCGCTGGTCTGGGAGTCCCTCATCGGCAACCTCGTCCCGGGCGCCCGCACCCTCAGTGTTCAGCAGTGGTCGCTGGCGCTGGCGCAGAAGATCGGGGGCGGCGACATCGTGCAGTCCGACGTCGGGCTCCCGGTCGCGATCGTCCTGCTCATCGGGGTGACCGTCGCCGCCACCTGGTTCGCCGCGCAGCGGCTGCGCTCGCTCACCCTGGCGGGTGAGGAGTAACCGAGGGCGACGGACGGGAAGGGCAGGG
Organism: Streptomyces sp. RKAG337; assembly: GCF_023701715.1. Lineage (NCBI taxonomy): Bacteria > Bacillati > Actinomycetota > Actinomycetes > Kitasatosporales > Streptomycetaceae > Streptomyces > Streptomyces sp. RKAG337. The sequence continues at coordinate 3,778,867 of NZ_JAJOZA010000001.1, forward strand.
GCCGGGGGTCAGACCTTGCGGTCCCTGCCCGCGCCCAGTCCCGCGGCGAGCTGCGCGCCGCACAGCAGCAGCATCAGCACGATCGGGGCGGTCCAGCCGCCGCTGCTCTGGTAGAGCGCGCCGGCCGCCAGCGGTCCGGCGGCGGCGAGCAGATAGCCGACGCCCTGGGCCATGCCCGACAGCCGTGCGGCGGTGAACGCGTCCCGGCTGCGGAGCACGATCATCGTCAGCGCCAGCCCGACGGCGCCGCCCTGGCCGACGCCGAGCAGCGCGGCCCACGCCCAGGCGCCGCCGACCGGGTCCACCAGGAGCCCGGCGTATCCGGCGGCGGTCAGGCCGACGGCGACGGCCACCAGCGGACTCTGGTTGCGCATCCGGCCCGCGAGCAGCGGGAAGACGAACGCGCCCACCACCTGGATCAGGTTGCTGACGGCGAAGACGATCCCGGCGGCGCTCCTGCTCATCCCGTGGTCGGTGAGGATCGTCGGCATCCACGCGATGACGACGTAGACGAGCAGCGACTGCAGGCCCATGAAGCAGGTGACCTGCCAGGCCAGCGGCTTCCGCCAGACCCCCGCGTCCCGGACCGGAACCGGGCTGTTCGTCACAGCGGGGGTAGGCACGGCGGAACGGCTCCTGCGGGACAGCACCACCTGCGGGAACCAGACCGCCGCGGCGACGGCCGCCGGCAGGGCCCAGAACGCCAGCGCGGCCTGCCAGCTGCCGCCGAACGACTTCTCCAGCGGGACGGACACCCCGGCGGCGGTCGACGCGCCGATGACCATCGCGCAGGTGTAGAGCGAGGTCATGCTCGCGGCCCGGTGCGGGAAGTCGCGCTTGATCAGACCGGGCATCAGGACGTTGAGCAGGGCTATCGCCGTGCCCAGCAGGACGCTTCCGGCGAACAGCGCCACGATGGAGGACAGCGACCGCACCACGATCCCGGCGGACAGCACCGCCAGCGCGGCGAACAGCACCTGCTCGGTGCCGAACCGCTGGGACAGCCGGGGCGCGACCATCGAGCCCAGCCCCAGGAAGAGCACCGGCACCGACGTGACCAGGCTGCTGACCGTCGAGGAGAGCCCGTAGTGCGCGCTGACGTCGCCGACCAGCGGCGCCATGCTCGCCAGCGCGCCCCGCATGTTGAGCGAGGCCAGCACGATTCCGGCCAGCAGCAGTACGGGGTGGGAGAGCAGCCGGCGCGACCCGGACGGGTGGCCGGGCTCCGCGTCGATGAGCGGGACGGTGGCGGTCGGATGTGACAAGACGGGCCCCTTTCCGGGTGGTGACGCGTTCTGAGGGGACGGTGCCGGTGCCGTTCAGCCGGCCGGGCGGTCCGGTCCTGCCGCGAGGAGGGCTTCGACCGCGCGCAGCGGCTCCCGCAGCAGCGCCCGCGCCGCGCTGTCGGCCGCCTGCGGATCCCCCGCCTCGATGGCGTCGACCAGCGCGGTGTGCGTCTCCAGGTCGATCGGCGGCATGTCGCTGTCGCCGACGGCGGCGAGCAGCGTCTCGCGGACCGACGAGCTGAAGTAGCGGTAGACCTCGGTCAGCGCGGCATTGTGCGCGGCGTCCACGACGCACTGGTGGAAGTGGACGTCGTCGTCGGCCTGCGTTCCGCCGATCAGTTCCGCGCCGTGGTGGTGCACGCTGCCGAGCGCGGAGCGCATCCGCTCCAGGTCCTCCGGCGTCCGCCGGACGGCGGCCAGCCGGGCGCCCTCCGCCTCCAGCGCGAGGCGCAGCTCCAGTACGTCGCGGATACCGGCCCTGCGCATGCCCAGCAGCACGGCGGCGGGGTCGGCCCGGGAGATCACATAGGTGCCCTGGCCCTGCCTCGACTCCAGCTGGCCGGCGTGCGCGAGCACCCGGACCGCCTCGCGGACCGTGTTGCGGCCCACGCCGAGGAGGTCGGCCAGTTCGTGTTCGGTCGGGATGCGCATCCCGACCTGCCAGGTGCCGGCGGCGAGCTGCTCGCGGAGCTGCTCGACGACGGTGTCGACCAGGGACCTGCGGTCCGCTGAATGAAGGATCATCCGGTCATCCTACAACTACATCCCCAGTCCTGTCCCGCCATCCGTTCGGGTGAGGTTGTTGAAAGTTAAATGGAATGGAGTTATGGTGAATGAAGTTGAACGTTGAACCACTCGTAAGGAGCACATCATGGGCCTCTTCAACCGCACCAGGACCACCGACGCCGGCACCGCGGGCAGCACCGTGACGACCGTCCCCGCCGCGAGCGACCTCTCGCACCTCACCGGCGAGTACACCGTCGACCCGACCCACAGCGAGATCGGCTTCTCCGTCCGGCACGCGATGGTCACCACCGTCCGCGGCCAGTTCGCCGAGTACGAGGGCGCGCTGCACCTCGACGGGAGCAACCCGCACCTGTCGACCGCCGAGCTGGTCATCAAGGTCGCCAGCATCGACACCAACCAGGCACAGCGCGACGAGCACCTGCGCACCGGTGACTTCTTCGACGCCCCCGCCTTCCCGGAGATCACCTTCCGCTCCACCGACGCCGAGCGCCTCGGCGAGGACTCGTACCGCATGACGGGCGACCTCACCATCAAGGGCACCACCCGCCCGGTCACGCTCGACCTCGCCTACAACGGCTCCGCCAAGGACCTGTACGGCAACGAGCGCGTCGGCTTCGAGGGCACCGCGAAGATCGACCGCACCGACTGGGGCCTGAACTACAACGCCGCCCTGGAGACCGGTGGCGTCCTCATCGGCGAGCAGGTCAAGCTGCGCTTCGACATCTCCGCCATCAAGGGCGCCTGACACCCCCTGCCGGGTGTGCGCGATCACGAACGTCCGAAACGCGATTGGCCGGGTCAGCCGGCCCTGACAGATGATGTGGGGGATGGCCGCAGAGCAGGACACCCCGATCCCCGTCGAGCGCCGCCGCATCACCCTCCAGGGTGTGGGGCGCTTCGGCGCTTCCTGGGTGCGTTCCTCCCCCGGGACCCACATCTGGCTGCTGATCCTGACGATCACGACCTGTGTGGTCGCCGTCGTGTCACCCCACGTGCGGGCGTATCTGCTGCACCACGTCAGCACCAACCTCATCGAACTGCGGCAGCACCCGGTCCGGGTGCTGCTCGCCAGCGCCCTGTGGGTCGCGACCCCGTCCGGCTTCGCGATCTACTTCGTCTTCTACGAGCTGATCCACGCGCCCGCCGAACGCTGGATGGGCACCTGGCGCTGGCTCGTCGTCGTCGCCACCGCGCACATCGGGGCCACCCTCGTCAGCCAGAAGGCCGTACTGTTCGGCATCCATTACGACCGGCTGCCGCGGTCCCTCGCCCACACCGTCGACGTCGGGGTCAGCTACGGGATGGCCGGTGTCGTCGGCGTGCTGACGTATCTGGTGCCGCGCCCCTGGCGGTGGGGCTATCTGCTGGGGATCCTGACGTTCTTCACCGTGCCCGTCCTCACCAGCCGCACCTTCACCGACCTCGGCCATCTCACGGCCGTCCTCATCGGCCTGGCCTGCTACGGGCTGACGCCGACCGCGCGGCTGCCGGGCGGTCCGCGCCGCCCGGTGCCCCGCACCGGTCACCGGGAGGTCAGCGACCGCCGGCCGGCGGAAGTGCCCGGCACAGGGCTTCCAGAGCGCCGCTGAACGCATGGTCGGACGGCGTGCCGTAGCCGACCACCAGCCCGTCCTGCACCTCCATCGCGCTGTCGGGATGGCGGTATCCGGCCAGTCCGTCCAGGACGAGACCCTGCCGGAGCGCGGCCCGGACGGCGGCGCTCTCGGTGCCGGGCGGCAGTTCCAGTACGGCGTGCAGCCCGGCCGCGACACCGGAGACGCCGATGTGCGGGGCCCGCTCGGCCAGCGCGGCGACGAGCAGGTCGCGGCGCCGGCGGTAGTGCTGCCGCATCCGGCGGACATGGCGGTCGTACGCGCCGGAGGCGATGAGATCCGCGAGGGTCAGCTGGTCCAGGGCGCCGGCCGTGGCCTCCCGCTCGCCCTTGACCGCCACCACCTGCTCCACGAGCGGTCCTGGCAGCACCATCCAGCCCAGCCGCACCGCCGGTGACAGGCTCTTGCTGACCGATCCGAGGTAGACGACGTGTTCGGGTTCGAGGCCCTGCACCGCGCCGACCGGCTGCCGGTCGTAACGGAACTCCCCGTCGTAGTCGTCCTCCAGGACGATGCCGCCCGTCGTCCTGGCCCAGTCGACGACGGTCGCCCGCCGCCCCGGACCGAGCGGCCCGCCGGTCGGGAACTGATGGGCGGGGGTGAGCAGCACGGACCTGGCGCCGCTCGCCGCCAGCTCCCCGGTGCGAGCGCCCTCGGCGTCGACCGCCAGCGGCACCGTACGGACCCGGGCCGCCGCCAGGATGCCGCGGTGGAAGGGCAGCCCGTACGCCTCGACGGCCATCGGGCCGCGCAGCACCTGGACCAGCAGCCGCAGACCGTGGGCGAAGCCCGAGCAGACGACGATCCTGGCGGGGTCGGTACGCACCCCGCGGGCGCGGGCGAGGTACTCGGCCAGCGCCTCGCGCAGCTCGGGTCGGCCGTGCGGATCACCGGGACCGAACGCCTCGGTGGGTGCGGCGGTCAGCGCGCGGCGGGCGGAGGTCAGCCAGGCGGCGCGGGGGAAGCTGCCGGCGTCCGGCTGGCCCTGCAGCAGGTTGTACGCGGGCCGCGCGGCGCGCGGGGAGGGCGCGGTGGCGGGGGCCGGGTTCGGCTTCGGGGGCGCGGTGCGCGGTGCGACGCGGGTGCCGGAGCCCTGGCGGGCGGTGAGCCACCCCTCGGCGACGAGTTCGGCGTACGCCTCCGCGACGGTGTTGCGGGCGATGCCGAGGTCGGCGGAGAGCGAGCGGTACGGCGGCAGCCGGGTGCCGGGGGTGAGGCGGCCGGTGCGGATTGCCTCGCGCAGCCCCCGCATCAGCGAGGCGCGCCGGCCGCCGGGGCCGGTCAGGTCCAGATGGAGATCGCTGCCGACGAACCCGTCGGGACCCGGCCCCGCACCGTCAGCCGCACTCGGATCCCCACCCGCCGGATTGACCCTGCGAACCGTCATGGGACCGCACGCTACTACCGGGCGCTGTGCGGCCCGGGGGTGACGGCGAAGAGCCGTTCCAGGACGACCGCGATGCCGTCCTCGTCGTTCGAGGTGGTCACCTCGTCCGCGACGGCCTTCAGCTCGTCGTGCGCGTTGGCCATCGCGACGCCGTGCGCGGCCCACGCGAACATCGGCAGATCGTTCGGCATGTCGCCGAAGGCGATGGTGTCGGCGGCCGTCAGGCCCAGCCGGCGCGCGGCGATGGAGAGGCCGGTGGCCTTGCTGAGGCCGAGCGGCAGCAGTTCGACGATGCCCTCGCCGGCCATCGTCACCCCGACCAGATCGCCCGCGACCTCGCGCGCGACCTGGGCCAGACCGTCGTCACCCAGGCCCGGGTGCTGGAGGTAGAGCTTGTTGAGCGGGGCGCTCCACAGCTCGCTGTCGTCCTGCATGTGGATGACCGGCAGCTCGGGATTGTGCTGGTACCCCGCGCCGATCAGGACCTCGCCGTCCAGGCCGTCCCGGCTCGCGGCCAGGAAGAGCGGGCCGATCTCGGCCTCGATCTTGGCCAGCGCGAGCCCGGCGAGCTGGCGGTCCAGCGTCACGGACGTCAGCAGCCGGTGTTCGCCCGCGTGGTAGACCTGTGCGCCCTGCCCGCACACCGCCAGGCCCTCGTAGCCGAGGTCGTCCAGGATGTGCCGGGCCCAGGGCACGGAACGGCCGGTGACGACGATGTGCGCGGCGCCCGCCGCGGTGGCCGCGGCGAGCGCCGTCCGCGACCGCTCCGAGACGGTGTGGTCGCCGCGCAGCAGCGTGCCGTCCAGGTCGGTGGCGATCAGCCGGTACGGGAGGGGCGCGGAGGCAGCGGGTGAGCTCACTTGCTGACCGGCTCCAGGAACTCACGGCCGCCCAGGTACGGGCGCAGCACTTCCGGGACCCGGACCGAGCCGTCGGCCTGCTGGTGGTTCTCCAGGATCGCCACGATGGTGCGCGGTACGGCGCACAGCGTGCCGTTGAGCGTGGCGAGCGGGCGGGTGCCGTTCTCGTCACGCAGCCGGATCGACAGCCTGCGGGACTGGAACTCGGTGGTGTTCGACGTCGAGGTCAGCTCGCGGTACTTGCCCTGGGTCGGGATCCACGCCTCGCAGTCGAACTTGCGCGACGCCGAGGAGCCCAGGTCGCCCGAGGCCAGCTCGATCACCTGGAACGGCAGTTCCAGGGCGGTGAGCCACTGCTTCTCCCACTCCAGGAGCCGCTGGTGCTCGGCCTCCGCGTCCTCCGGCGTGGTGTAGACGAACATCTCGACCTTGTCGAACTGGTGCACCCGGATGATGCCGCGGGTGTCCTTGCCGTACGACCCGGCCTCGCGGCGGTAGCAGGGCGAGAAGCCCGCGTACCGCAGCGGCAGCTTGGCCGCGTCGATGATCTCGTCCATGTGGTAGGCGGCGAGCGGGACCTCGGAGGTGCCGACCAGGTACAGGTCGTCCTTCTCCAGGTAGTACACGTCGTCGTCGACCTGGCCGAGGTAGCCGGTGCCGGCCATGGCCGCGGGCTTGACGAGGGTGGGGGTCAGGATCGGGACGAAGCCGGCCGCGGTGGCCTGCGCGATCGCCGCGTTGACCAGGGCCAGCTCCAGCAGCGCGCCGACGCCCGTCAGGTAGTAGAAGCGCGAGCCGGAGACCTTGGCGCCGCGGTCCACGTCGATGGCGCCGAGGATCTCACCCAGTTCCAGGTGGTCCTTGGGCTCGAAGCCCTCGGCGGCGAAGTCGCGCGGCGCACCGAGCTGCTCGAGGACGACGAAGTCCTCCTCGCCGCCGATCGGCGTGTCCGGGTGCACGAGGTTGCCGAGCTTGAGCAGCAGGCTCTGGGCCTCCTGCGCGGCCTCGTTCTGCTCCGCGTCCGCCGCCTTGACCGCGGCCGAGAGCACGCCGGTCTTCTTCAGCAGTTCGGCCTTCTCGTCCCCCTGGGCCTTGGGGATGAGCTTGCCGAGCTGGCGCTGCTCGGCGCGCAGTTCGTCGAAGCGATGACTGGACGACCTGCGCCGCTCGTCGGCGGAGAGGAGGGCGTCGACGAGCGCGACGTCCTCTCCACGGGCACGCTGGGAGGCGCGCACACGGTCGGGGTCCTCACGAAGCAGGCGAAGGTCAATCACGGCTACAGGCTACCGGGGCGACGGGGTCCAACGCGACAAGTTAAGGGCTTTTAGTGGCGTTATGTCCGTTTCCGGGAAAAGGGGAGCGAAATGCAATAACGGACAAAAGGTCACCGTCAACCGAATTCACCGCATCCCTCCATCGGGGCACCGTCCTTGTGGAGAACGGGAGTTGGGAGGGGGTGTGGACCCCGGTTATCCACAGGTGGATGGGGATTCTTTTCCTTTGTCCACAGGTTGTGTGTGCGAACTGTGGAAGACGGAGTTGATCGTTCCGGGCGTCCGGTGCTCGGCGAAGGATTCCCGGTCCAAACCCTCTTAACACTCACTTTCGAGTGAGAAGTGTTCCCCCTATAGAGTTGATCAGAGGAATTGGGCTGACGAAGGCCGACCTGGACCACTGTGGACGGGCTCGGTGCCTGTGTACCGATTTGTCGACTAGGTCAGATTGGTCTGTCGACTTATCCCCAGTTATCCCCAGGCTGGACCTCAGGCCTGTGGATAACTTAGGTGGACAACTCAGCCCCGGCCGTCCAGCGCCCGGCCCAGCCAGTCCGCGGCCTCGGTGAACTCGTTGTCGGTCGTGCCGGGGCGCACCTGGGGACGGACCTCGTCGGCCCGCGGGTACGAGCCGAGGAACCGGACCTGCGGGCAGATCCGCTTGAGCCCCATCAGCGCCTCACTGACCCGCCGATCGGTGATGTGCCCCTCGCAGTCCACCGAGAAGCAGTACCGGCCGATGCCCTCGCCGGTCGGCCGGGACTCGATGCGCACCAGGTTCACGCCGCGCACCGCGTACTCCTGCAGCAGCTCCAGCAGCGCGCCCGGGTGGTCGTCGCCCAGCCAGAACACCGCCGAGGTCTTGTCCGCGCCCGTCGGCGCCGCCGGGCGGCCCGGCCGGCCGACCAGGACGAACCGCGTCGCCGCGTTCTTGGCGTCGTGGATCTCGGTGACGAGCGGTTCGAGACCGTACGTGGACGCCGCGAACTCGCCCGCGAACGCACCGTCGAACCGGCCCTCCTGCACCAGCCGTGCCCCGTCCGCGTTCGACGCCGACGACTCCCACAGCGCGTCCGGCAGCTGGGCCCGCAGCCACTTGCGCACCTGCGGCTGCGCGACCGGGTGCCCGGTCACCGTCTTCACGTCCTTGAGCTTCGTGCCCGGCCGCACCAGCAGTGCGAACGCGATCGGCAGCAGCACCTCGCGGTAGATCATCAGCGGTGTGCCGGTCGCCAGCTCGTCCAGGGTGGCGGTCACGCCGCCCTCCACCGAGTTCTCGATGGGCACCAGCGCCCCGCCCGCCTCGCCGTTGCGCACGGCGTCCAGCACGGCGGGCACCGACACCATCGGGACCAGCTCGCGGGTCGCCGCCTCGGGCAGCGTTCTGAGCGCGGCCTCGGTGAAAGTGCCTTCAGGACCCAGATAGGTGTAGCGGCTCGCCGACATACCGTCACCCTAATGCGCCGGACGGGTTCACGACTCCCGCGGCCGCCGCCTCACGACTCCAGCAGCCGCTGCCCCACGTACTCACCGGGGCCCGGCGCGCCGGGGACCGCGAACAGGGCGCTCGACTCATGGCGCAGGAAGCGGGACAGCCCGTCCCCGCGGTCCAGTTTCCGCTGGACGGGGACGAATCCGCGCTGCGGATCGGCCTGCCAGCAGACGAAGAGCAGACCGGCGTCCGGGGTCCCGTCCGAGCCGATGCCGTCGTGGTACGAGAACGGCCGGCGGAGCATCGCCGCTCCGCCGTTCGAGGCGGGCGCCGCGACCCGGATGTGCGCGTCGCCCGCGATGGCGGGCGCCCCCTGGGCGTCCCGCTGGTCCAGGTCCACCGGGGTCGTCCCGGTGCCGCCGGACAGCGGTGAGCCGTCCGACGTGCGGCGGCCGATCACCTTCTCCTGCCGCTCCACGGACAGATGGTCCCAGGAGTCGAGCAGCATCCGGATCCTGCGCACCACCGCGTACGAGCCGCCCGCCATCCACTGCGGCGAGCGGGCCGTGCCGCCGGCCGGAACGAAGATCCGTCCGTCGAAGTCCGGGTCGGTGGGCTTGGGGTTGTTGGTGCCGTCCACCTGGCCCATGAGGTTGCGGGACGTCATCGGCCGCGGGGTCGCGCCCGGTGTGCGGTTGAAGCCGTTCATCTGCCAGCGCACCCGGGCGGTGTCCCCCGCGGCCTTCTGCAGCACGCGCAGGGCGTGGAAGGCGACGAGCGAGTCGTCCGAGCCGATCTGCACCCACAGGTCGCCGTTGCCGCGGGCCGGGTCCAGCGCGTCCGCGGAGAACGGCGGGAGCGGCGCGAGGGCCTGCGGCGCCCGGTCCTCCAGACCGGTCTTCGGGAACAGCGAACCGCCGAACCCGAAGGTGACGGTCAGCGAGTTCGGGCCCGCGTCGTGGGCGATCCGGTCGTCGCCGCTCACCGGCCGGCCGCCGACCAGCTGCTCGGCCGTGTCCGACCAGCGCCGCAGCAGCGCCGCGACGTTCTTGCGGGTCTGCCCCGCGGTGAGGTCGAAGGCCACCAGATGGCCGCGGGCCTGCTGCGGGGTGGTGATGCCGGCCTGGTGCGCGCCGTCCCGGAAGGGGACGGCGGTCGCGCCGACCGACGCCAGCGCCGTCGGCTCGTCCCGCAGGGCGGCGGCGCCGAAGGCCCCGCCCGCGCCGCCGACGACGAGGCCGGCCGCACCGGCCGCTCCCGCGGTGCCGAGCAGCCGCCGCCGGGTGAACTGCCGCCCGGCGGGCCGCTCGTCGGCGGCCCGCTCGCCCGTTGTCCGGTGTTCGGTCGTGCGCTGCTCGGTCATGACGTGATCTCTACGTTCCTGGTCTCGGTCACCTGGTCGATCTCGGAGGTCCGCACGGTGACGGACACCTCCCACGTTCCGGCGATCGGCAGCTGCACCGAGGCCGCGGTCCAGTGGCCGACGTCGAGGTGCTGCAGCGGTACCGGCAGCGGGCCGATGTTCTTGGCCTTGAGGGTGAATTCGAGCTTCACCTCGGGCACGTCGACCGGTACCGGGTCCGCGCCGGAGATCAGGACGTGCACCTCGTTCTGGCCGACCCGCCCCGGATCGATGGTGATCAGGGCCTGGCCCTTCCCCTTGGGGCCGCCGGTGTCGTACGGGATGCGCACGCTGAGCGGCAGCCCGGAGGACGGGGAAGAGGTGGCGGGCGCGGGCGCCGAGCCGGTCTTCTCCTGTGCCGCGCGGCCCGGCTGGGTGCCGGTGAGCAGCGTCGTCACGGCGAGCACGACCACCGCGACCACGACCTCGGCCAGCACCGACTTGCGCAGCCCGCTGCGTTCGAGGTCGGCCTCCCGGGTGCGCTTGGCCTGGGTCTTGTCCCGCGCGGTGCGCTGCAACCGCAGCTGCGCCTGGCGGGCGGGGTCGGTGGACGAGCCGGCCACCACGCGCTCCGGCCGCTTGACGGCCGCCGCGGCGGTGACGGAGACGGCGGGCGCGCCGAGCCGCGCGGTCCAGCGCCGCGACAGCCAGGCCAGCTCGACGAGCAGGACGACCAGGCCGATCTTGACGAGCAGCAGCTGCCCGTAGGAGGTGGAGACGAAGGCGTCCCACGAGCCGAGCTGCCGCCAGGACTGGTAGATGCCGGTGGCGACCAGCGTCGTGACCGCCGCGAAGCCGATGCGCGAGAACCGCTGGACGGCTTCGCGTTCGATGCCGAGTCCCGCCACCAGCGCGGTCAGCAGGGCGGTCAGGCCGCCCAGCCACACCGCCATCGACAGCAGGTGCACGACGTCGACCGGCATGGCGAGGCCGGACTGGATGCCGACGGAGGCGTGTTCCGCCATCGCCCAGGTCGCGGCGATGCCCGTCGCGATGACCCCGCCGCCGATGCCCAGCCCCCAGGCCAGGTCGGCGCGCTCGGCCCGCTCGCTCTCGTTGGCGGGCGTTCCGCGTTTGGCGTACGAGCCGAACAGGACCGCCAGGAAGACCGCGGCGGCCGCGAGCAGCAGCAGCCGGGACAGCAGGGCGGCGCCCGGCCGGGTGTTGAGCACGTCGCGCATCACGCCGAGGTCGAACGCGTCACCGAGCCCGCTGCCGTTCACATATGGTCCGCGCAGCATCAGCAGCGCGATGGTGGACGCGACGAGCGCGACCCAGCCGCCGACCGCGATCCGCTGCATGGGGCGCAGCAGCGCGCCGCGCGGCCAGCACACGGCGAGGAAGACGGAGGCGCCGACGAGCATGGCGTACCCGGCGTAGGCGACATAGCGCCCGATGCCGTAGAGGACGCCCGCGGCGCCGCCGCCGACGGCCTGCTCCTGGTCGGCGAGGACGACGGAGGTCTTGGAGGGGGCGCCGACGGAGAACGTGAACGCGCCCGCGACCGGGTGGCTGTCCTCCGAGACGGCCTTCCAGGCGACGGTGTAGGTGCCGTCGCCGAGCCCTGCGCGCAGCGCGACCACGGCGGTGGAGCTGTTGCCGTCGGCGTGCTGCGGCGTGCCGCTGTCCACCCGGCTGCCGGCCGGGTCGAGGACCCGCAGCGAGTCGGCGGACAGCAGCACGCCTTCGGAGAAGGTGAGCAGCACCTGCTGCGGCGCCGTTTTGACGACGGAGTCCTCCCCGGGGGTGGTGTTCACCAGCGCGGCATGCGCCGAAGCCGGGGCGGCGGCCCCGAGTACGACGGCGAGCAGGGCGCCCAGTACGACCAGCGCACGCCTGATGGTCATCGTTGCTCCCCTCAGTCCTTCGGCCGGTAGCCGGTCGGCTCGACCGGCACGGTGACGCCGATCGGGCCGGCCGTCGCGAAGTGCAGTTCCATGGACACCTTGTCGCCGGCCACCGGCTTGTGGGTCAGTTCCATCAGCATCAGATGATTTCCGCCGCTGCTGAGCGTAAGCCGCCCGCCCGCGGGGACGGTCAGGGAGTTCACCTTGCGCATCCGGTTGTCAGTGGTGGTGTGCATGGTGATGTCGGCGGCCAGGTCGCTGCTGACCGAGGTGAGTTCCGCGTCGGTGTCGCCGGTGTTGGTGACCGTGAAGTACCCGGCGGCCATGTCGGCCATCACCGGCTGCGGTATGTACGCCCCGCTCACCGAGAGCTCCGGCCCCTTCGTCCCGGCGTGTGCCGAGGTGTCGGCCGCCGACGAGCAGCCGGCGAGCGCGAGGGAGCCGGCGAGGGCGACGGTGGCGGTCAGGGTGCGGGCGGGCCTGCGGCGCCTCACGGTGCCTCGCTCCTGATGAGCTTCGGCAGGTCGGCGGCGAACTCGTCCGAGGTGGTGCCCGACATGTAGAGCACGTGCCCCTTGTCGTCCTTCGGCCAGAAGGCCAGCACCTCGGCGCCGTGCGTGACGGTGATGCTGCCGTCCTTCTCCGTCACCGGCTTCTCGATGCCCACGCCGACCGATTTCGCGGCCTGCTGGATCGTGCCGAAGTCACCGGTCAGGCCGATGAAGTCCTTGTCCTGGGCGGCCAGCCATGAGCCGAGGCGCTGCGGGGTGTCACGGGCGGGGTCGGTGCTGACGAACACGACCCGCAGTTTCTCCTGGTCGGGCTTGGACAGCCGCGACTTGGCGATGGCGAGGTCGCTCATCGTCGTCGGGCACACGTCCGGGCAGTGGGTGTAGCCGAAGAAGAGCAGGACGGGGCGGCCCGCCGTCTCCTTGACCAGGTCGTAGGGCTTGCCGTGGGTGTCGGTGAGGGTCAGTCGCGGCTTGCTGAAGGGGGCGTCGAGGAGGGTGCCCGGCTTGGACGCCGCTCCGGAGACGACCGCGAGCGGCTCCTTGGAGTCGCCGCTGGAAGCCCCGCATCCGGCGAGGGCCGCGACGGCCGCCAGGGCCACGCCGATCTTGATCGTTGTGCGCATGAGAGTTCCCGGGGAGTGCGATGGCGGGGCCGGGCGGCCGTACGGCTCGGCGGCGTACCGATGCGGCGGCGTACCGGGACCGCGGGGTCCCGGCACCACGTACGGAGCATCGGACGTGCCGACGACGTGCCTTACGGCCGCCCGGCCGGTGCGTCAGGCGGAGGTGCGGCGGCGTCCGGCCAGGACACCGAACGCGACGCCGATGACGCCGATGACGATTCCGGCCACGCCCAGGATCCGCGCGGTCGAGTCACTGCTGTCGGAGTCGGCGGCCGCGGCCGTCGTGTTCTTCGCCTTGGTGTCGGCGGCGGGGGCCGCGGCGCCGTGGGCGTCCGCCGCCGGCGCGGTCAGCGTCAGCGCGGGCGCCGGGTTCGCCGGCTCGGCCGCGCCGGGCTTCTCCTCCTCGATCCAGCGGACGACCTCGTTGTTCGAGTACGTCTGGAGGGCCTTGAAGACCAGCTGGTCCGTGTCGTCGGGCAGCGGCCCGAACGAGACGGGGAACTGCTGGAACTGGCCGGGCTCGATCGTGCCGCCGCTCCAGGTGATCTTCGTGACGGCCTCGGTCACCTGCTTGCCGTGCATGGTCATCGGCTTGGCGAGCTTGGTCTTGGTGACCTCCACCTTCCAGCCGGGCACGGCCTGGGTGGAGACGGACGCGATCGGGTGGTCCGCCGGCAGGTTCACTTCGACCTTGATCGTCGAGGCGTTGTCCCGCTCGTTCGGGACCTTGAACGCGACGGTGCTGTAGCCGCCCTTGGGAGCGCTGCTGGGCGTGACGGAGACATGGGCGAAGGCCGGTACGGCGGCCATCAGCAGCGCGGAACCGGTGAGCGCGCCGACGGTGGTCAGGCGGCGCATGCGGGAACTGTTCATGAGGCAGGACTCCACGGTGAGTGGTGGGGGAAGGGCCGGCGCGGATGCGGAACGCGCGAGACCGCCGCCCCCGTGGACCGGTGGGAACCGGACCGGTGGAGACCGCTCGCGTCAGACCGCCAGGGCGTAGGCCGGTGGCCCGCGCCGCGGCAGGCTGTGGCGCAGCCGTACGCTGCGCGCCGATCCCGGTCCGGCGGCGAACCGGCGGGGCCGGAGCGCGGCGAGCCGGTGGTCGGCCGATCCGGCGACCAGGACGCGCACCAGCGCGGCGAACACACCGCGCAGCACGTCGGCCGACAGGCTCACCAGCCGCCACAGGGCGGCCTCGCCGCGCCGCAGCAGCCATCCGACGGCCAGCGCGGCGAACAGGTGGGCGAGCAGCATCGGCAGCGAGTACGCCATCGCCGCGTGCATTCCGGTGATCCCGTTGTCACCCGGTCGAGTGACCGGGCTCATGGACATCGCCGACGCCGGGTCGATACCGGCGTCGCGGACGATCCGTTCCGCGCTCTGCTGGGTGAGGGCCGCCGACGAGGTGTGGCCGCCGCACAGCAGCCGGCCGGCCAGCGCCAGGACACCGGCGGAACCGTCCCGGCCCGTCGCGGGGTCCGCGCAGGCCTGTCCGGCGCCGAACACGGCGTGCAGCGCGAGCTGCCCCAGCGCGAGCGTCGTGGCGATCCCCCGCAGCGACCGTTCCCGCCCGGCCAGCGGCGCGGCCACGGCGAAGACCACGAGGCTCCCCACCACCAGCGCGCCGGCCGGCACCCCGTGACCGGACGCCAGTCCGTGCCCGGCCGCGGACAGCACGACACAGACCGCGGTGAACACCGCGGCCCGCAGCAGTCGCAGCCCGGCGCCCGCGCGCACGGGGGAAACGGAGGATGGGGATGCCATGACGGGCGTCATCCTCTCACCGCCGGGAACCGGCGCATACGGGGGGTGTCCGGCTTGCGGGGGTGCGGGCGAGTCGCCCTTTTACACCTGTACGCCGGGGTCCCACATCCGCCGAATGAGCGGCATCACGCCAAGAGGACGCTTACGGGGCGCATTTCGTGGCTATAGGTATCCGTAAGTCGAGCCGCGGCCTGGAGGCTGGAGCATGAGCATCTGGTGGTCTCTCCACTTGCGGCGCGAGGCCGCGAGCGTTCCGCTCGCCCGACGACTGCTGCTGGGGACGATGCAGACCGCCGGTGTGGACCCGGAGATCTGTTACGACCTGTCGGTGGCACTGTCCGAGGCCTGTGCGAACGCGGTGGAACACGCGGGCGAGGGTGACTACAGCGTGACGGCGCGCATTGACGGCGACCGCTGCCGTATCGAGGTCGCCGACTCCGGCCCGGGCTTCGCGCCCGACCGGCCACGTCACCAACTCGCCCGGCCGCTGGCCCTGAAGGGCCGGCATGCCGAGGACGGACGGGGACTGTTCCTCATCGAGGCGCTGGTGGACCACGTCCACTTCCACAACCGGCCGGGCCACGGCGCCGTGGTGACGATCGACAAGGTCCTCAAATGGCGGGACGACTCGCTGCTCAAGGCGTCCTGAGCGGAACGGAGCCCGCCGGCGGGCGGGCCGTCTAAGGGGCGGCGGGGCCTTCCCCCGCCTCCTCGTCCGCTGCTGCCGCCTGCACGGGGAACGCCATCACCGTGGCGCCGAGCAGGACCGAGCCGGGGGTGTGCGGGGCGCGGGCGGCCTCGTGCAGATCGGCGAGGAGCTCCGAGATGCGCGTGCGGAAGGTGTCCCAGGCCTCGGGCGCGACCCACAGTTCCGCGTCGGAGGTCACCCCGTCCTGCCCGGGTGCCCGGCGGGCGGCCCGGTCGCGCAGGTTGTGCGCGAGCGCCTCGGCGAGCAGCGGGGTGCCGTCCTGCCGGTCGGACAGCGGGGTGCCGTGCACGGTGCGGTAGCGCCGTTCCCTGCCGCCGCGGTGGGAGCGGACCTCGCTGAGCTCGACGAGTCCCGCGGCGTCCAGCCGGCGCAGATGCTGGCTGGCCAGCGCGTGCGAGATGGCCAGCTCCCGGGAGAGCTCCGCCGCGGAGAGCGGGGCGGCCCACATCAGCGACAGCATGCGCAGCCGTACCGGATGGGCCAGGGCGCGCAGCGCGGGGTCGGTTGTCGTCACGGCGGCCAGTAAACCGCCCCGGGTGCCTGTCGCGGCACCCGAGGCGGATCACCCATGTCACCCATGCCGAGCGGTGCGTGTCAGCCCTTGAGGCCGGCCATCCACGCCTCGACCTCGTCGGAGCGGCGCGGCAGCCCTTCCGACAGGTTCCGGTTGCCGTCGGCGGTGACGAGGATGTCGTCCTCGATGCGGACGCCGATGCCGCGGTACTCGGCCGGCACCGACAGGTCGTCCGCCTGGAAGTACAGACCGGGCTCGACGGTCAGCACCATGCCGGGCTCCAGCACGCAGTCCACGTACGTCTCGGTGCGCGCGTGCGCGCAGTCGTGGACGTCGAGGCCGAGCATGTGGCCGGTGCCGTGCAGGGTCCAGCGGCGCTGCAGGGCGAGCTCGAGGACCCGCTCGACCGGGCCCTCGACGAGGCCCCACTCGACGAGCTTCTCGGCGAGCACGCGCTGCGAGGCGTCGTGGAAGTCGCGGTAGGCGGCGCCGGGCTTGACCGCCGCGATGCCCGCCGACTGCGATGCGTGGACCGCGTCGTAGATCTTGCGCTGGATGTCGCTGAACCGGCCGTTGATCGGCAGGGTGCGGGTGATGTCGGCGGTGTAGAGGCTGTGGGTCTCCACGCCGGCGTCCAGGAGCAGCAGCTCGCCGGAGCGGACCGGGCCGTCGTTGCGCACCCAGTGCAGGGTGGTGGCGTGCGGTCCCGCCGCGCAGATCGAGCCGTAGCCGATGTCGTTGCCCTCGACGCGGGCCCGCAGGAAGAACGTCCCCTCGATGTAGCGCTCGGAGGTCGCCTCGGCCTTGTCCAGCACCTTGACGACGTCCTCGAAGCCGCGGGCGGTGGAGTCGACCGCCGCCTGCAGCTCGCCGATCTCCCACTCGTCCTTGACCAGCCGGAGCTCGGAGAGGAACTCCTTCAGCTCGGCGTCGCGCTCGGCGGTGACCTTGTCGGTCAGCGCGCCCTCGACACCCGCGTCGTAGCCGCGGACCACCCGTACGGGTCCGGTCGCCACGGCCAGCTTCGCGACGACCTCGCGGACGTCGGAGCACGGCAGGCCGAGCAGCTGGGCGCCCTCGGCGAGGCTGTTGCGGCGGCCGGTCCACAGCTCGCCCTGGCCGTCGAGCCAGAACTCGCCGTTCGCACGGCTGGAGCGGGGGAGCAGGTACGCGGTCGCGTCGTGTCCCTGGCCGCCCTTGGCGGGCTCCAGGACCAGGACGGCGTCCTGCGTCTGGTCACCGGTGAGGTGGACGTACTCACTGGACGCGCGGAAGGGGTATTCCGTGTCGTTGGAGCGCGTCTTGAGGTTGCCCGCCGGAATGACCAGCCGCTCGCCCGGGAAGCGGGCGGACAGCGCGGCCCGGCGGCGGGCGGCGTGGGGCGCCTGGGCGATCGGCCGCAGGTCGTGCAGTTCGGTGTCGGCCCACTCGGACTTCATCAGTTCGGCGAGCTCGTCGGAGACCTCGGGGTAGAGACCGTTCTTACGCTGCTTGATCGGCTGCTCTTCGGCCGCTTCGACCTCTTCGGACACGTCCTGCCTCCTCGCAATAGACCGATCCATCGTATGTGCGTACGGAAGACCGATTACAGAGGGCTTAGGTCACGAAGTGCGGCAAAGCGGACCTGGTGGTGTTGGACAGGTGCTGCGTGGTCGGGTTCCGGGGGCTCAGTCGAAGCGGACGGCGAGCAGGACGACGTCCTCCGGGCTGTCGAGGGTGTCGAGCCCGTCCGGCAGCACGGTGCGCAGCACGTGGTCGGCGAGCAGGTCCGGGTCGTCGCGGGTGGCGCGGGGCGCGCTCTGGGCGGCGGCGTGCAGCCGCGCGAGCGCGCGGTCCATCGGTTCGCCGGTGCGGTGCAGCAGGCCGTCGGTGTAGAGCAGCAGCGTTTCTCCGGGCTCCGGCCGGATCTCGACGCTGGGCGCCTCCCAGCAGCTCAGCATGCCCAGCGGGGCCGACAGCGAGGTCTCGACGTACTCGATCCGGTGGTCGCCGATGATCAGCGGCGGGCAGTGTCCCGCGCCGGCCAGGACGAGCTTGTGCTGATCGGGCTCCGCGTACGCGAACAGCGCGGTCGCCGAACGGGCGGGCTCGGTGAGCCGCAGCAGCAGTTCCAGGTCGGACAGGACGGCGACCGGGTCCTCGCCCTCCATGACGGCGTAGGCCCGCAGCGACGCCCGCAGCCGGCCCATCGCGGCGACCGCGCTGGGACCGGAGCCGGTGACGCCGCCGACCGCGAGGCCGAGCGCGCCTTCGGGCAGCGGCAGCGCGTCGTACCAGTCGCCGCCGCCCCGCGGCCCGGTGTCGTGCCGTACGGCCATCCGTACGCCGGCGACCCGCGGCAGCCGGGCGGGCAGCAGCTCCTCGGCGAGGGTAGCGAGGGTGCCGCGGGCGCGGCTCAGTTCCAGCTGGCGGGCGATGTGTTCGGCGGCGTACCGGCCGTAGAGGCCGACGAGATGGCGCTGGCGTTCGACCGGCGCGGCCGGTTCGTCGTACAGCCAGACGGCCGCGCCGAGATGGCCGGTCCGCTCGGTGGTGAGCCGCAGTGCGTAGCTGGCGTCGAAGCCGAGGTGCGCGGCGACCTCGCGGTGGCGCGGGTCGAGGCCGGGCTCGTGGGGCAGATCGGGGTGGATGATCTCGTCGCGGCCGGCGGGACGGTCGCTCTGCGTGGCGCCGGACGCGTTCGCGGCGGGGGTCGCGGGCGGTGTCGTGGCGGTCGTCGTGGGCGCGGTGGGGTCCGCGGGCGCGGTCGCGTCCGGGTCGTCCCCGGTGCCGGCGGGGCCGCCGGGGATGCCCGTGCCGGTGGTGCCGCCGGTGCTGTCGGCGCTCTCGTCGGTGCCGTCGAGCAGGATCCCGTAGGAGGCGGCGCCGTGCGGCACGGTCTCGATGGTGCCCAGGTCGGCGTGGCCGAGGCCGAGGCCGACAGTGGTGTCGGGACCCAGCCGGTCGGCGGGTTCCAGGACGAGCAGACCGCGGCGCGCGCCGACCAACGCGGCGCCGGCCCGCAGCACTTCCCGCAGCGCTTCGTCGAGGCCGGTGGTGCGCGCGAGGCGTTCGGTGAGCTCGTGCAGTGTGGTGAGATCGGAGATCCAGCAGGCCAGCCGGTCCTGGACGGCCGCGAGCCGATCCACGGGGCGGCATTCGGCCGCAGGGGCGGAAGTGTGTGGCGCGGCGGGAATGGGTGGCTTGGTTCCGGCCACTTTTGGCACCCGGGTGGTGCTCATGGCCGACGGCTTCCCGTGAGATCACGGTCTGCGCGACGAACCATGCTATTTGTCGGCGATTCGGGATTTTTGCCGACTCGCGTGCGGGGCTTGATGAAGCAGGTCAATTGCGTCAATAGCATCGCAAACCCCCATATCGTGCTGCGCCGCTACCAGTTTTCCACTTGTACACGCCTGATCGTGGGCATGTCCAGGATTGTGCTGGTAGAAGGAGTGGTGTCGTACTCCGAAAGCTTGGCCGAAAATGACCACACCCGAAGACAATTGACGGTCGACTGATGCCGTCCAACAGCGCGTCATATTCACGGTGGTGGGTAGGAACCCGGTGTCTGGCTCCAGCGTCCTACTAGTAGATGACGGCCGGCCTACCCCCGAGTGGCGGGGTGTTCCCACACCCAGCGGAACCGCACAGCGCGGCATACAGAGCAGACAGAACAGCAAGCGCCATGCGTGCGCCACCCCTCGCCACGTTCCACGCTCG
This sequence comes from Streptomyces sp. RKAG337, assembly GCF_023701715.1. Lineage (NCBI taxonomy): Bacteria > Bacillati > Actinomycetota > Actinomycetes > Kitasatosporales > Streptomycetaceae > Streptomyces > Streptomyces sp. RKAG337. The sequence goes on from NZ_JAJOZA010000001.1 coordinate 3,798,542, forward strand.
GCTAGCAGCGTGATGCGCTGCCTTGTAAGCGGTGTGCTCGAGATTACGTTGTGTCATGGGCAGATCCTCTGAGCGTTAACGGAAAGGAACTTTGCGCTATGCGCGAGATCCTCGGAAGGCGACGCAAGCTCTCGTTCCGGTGGAGAGGCCAGTCCGCGCTGCTCAGCGCGGTTCTCACCTACACGGAACAGTGGAAATGGCCGGTGGTGCCCGGTGTCGGGCACGACCGCCGCGGTTCCTGGCGGGCGGCGGGAGCGCAGCCATGCGCCTGCCCGCGGCCGGACTGCCCCGTCCCCGGCGTGCACCCGCACGATCCCGGACTCATGGCGGCCACCCGCGACCCGCGCATGGTGCGCTGGTGGTGGACGGCCCGCCCCGACGCGCCCGTGGTGCTCGCGACGGGCGACCGCGTCTCGGCGGTCAGCCTGCCGGCCGTGGCCGGTGCCCGGGCCCTGGACACCCTCGACCGGCTGGGCGTCCGGCTCGGCCCGGTGGTGGCCACCCCGACGCGCTTCGTCCTGCTCGTCGCCCCGTACTCCCTGGAGGAGTTGGGCGAGTTGCTCGATTCCCACGAATGGGTGCCCAGCTCGCTGCGCTATCACGGGGAGGGCGGCTACGTGGCGCTGCCGCCGTCGAGCAGCAGTGCGGGACAACTGCGGTGGATCCGGCCGCCGGTGGTCGACGACGGCACCACGTCACCATGGCTGCCGAGCGTGGCGCTCATCGTGGACACCCTCGTCCGCGCGGGCCGGACGGCACCGGACGGAACGCATCTCACGTACTGACGGAACGCACCTCACGCACTGAGCTGACGCACTTCCACGTGCTGAGGGGGCCGGGGAGAGGCGCGCGCCGGCCCGGTGTGCCGGGCCCTCGGCGCCGTCACTCGTTCGGGTAGCAGCAGGGGGCCGTTGCCCGGTATCCGGGGCAATGGCCCCCTTTTCGGCGTGATCGGCCCGATAGGTTCGGCGCACCGCACCAGCCGCAATCCTGGACAGGTGGAACCCGATGGAGCGCGCTCCGAATCTGCGCATGATCGCCCTCACCAGTGTGATCGCGCTGGCGGTGGTGCTGCCGCTGGCCGCCGCCACCGCGGGTCCCTCCGACTCGGCGGGTCCGCCGGCCCGCGCGGCGCGGAGCGACCAGCCGCGGTCCGTGCCGGCGGTGGCGGACGGTCCCGGTGCGGGGCCCGTCGACGGGCTGCTCCCGGGGCTGCGGCCGGCCCCCGGCGGTTCTTCGGCCGCGGGGTCCGCCCGGGGGTCGTCCGAGGGCTCCGGGGCGGGCTCGGGCGCCGGATCCGCCGCGCCGCGGCCGGTCGCGGCCTGCGGGCCCCAACTCGCCTCTCCCGAGGGCGTCCAGGCGCAGACCTGCACCATCGCGGTGGGCGGCGACACCTGGGCCCGTACGTACTACCGCAACGGGACCGGCGGCCCGCTCGGCGGAGTGCTGACCCTGATGCGCCCGGACGGCCGGACGGTGCGGGTGGAGTGCCCGGTCGGGGCGGGGAACGGTCCCGGTTCGTGCGAGACCCCGCGCGAACGGACGGTGAAAGCGGTTTCGCCGGCTGACGGCACGGCGCAGATCTACAGCGCTGTTGCGGAGTTCGCTTCGGCGGGAAGTGGGCGAATGCTGCTACGGGCCGGTAGCAATCGGTAGCAATAGCTGAACAGAAAATCAGCCAATGTAGATCAACTTTCGGACATCGCCTGGTGAGGGGGGATCCGGGCATGGCAAAACCCGGTCGCTGGCGACGGGGGATGCACCAGCGACCGGGCTGTTTAAACGGTAACAAGATTTCTTCCGTACGCAAATTCGCGAGATGCAACCGGAAGCCGTAATTGCCGGTGGGCAGGCGGAGTTGTGACCGGAGTCACTCGTTCCGCGGCGGCCCGCCGCAGTGCGGGCCGCCTCCGTTCCGCCCGGCTCAGCTGAGCGTGATCTGCCGGTTCATGAAGCCGCTGCGGGCACGGCGTTCGTCCCCGGTCAGCGGTGCGGTCGAACCGAGCGCCTCCAGGAGCCGCTCGCCGAACGCGGCGGCCGGCTTCTCGACCTCGTCCGCGCCCATGCCCACCGGCAGGTCCCACACCGGTACGACCAGCCCGTGCGCACGGAACGAGCCGACCAGACGGGTGTTGTCGCCGAGCGAGGACGCCCCGGCGGCGTGCAGCCGCGACATGGCGTCGAGCAGCTGCTCCTCCGGGTGCGACATCACCCAGCGCAGGTGGTTCTTGTCCGGCGTCTCGCACCAGTACGCGGCGTCCACCCCGGACAGCCGGACGGTCGGGATGGCCGCGGCGTTGGCGCGTTCCAGCGAGGCGGCGATGTCGCCGGAGGCGTCACCGGCGTTCTCCAGCCAGAACTCGAACCCGGTGTGCACCACCGGCTCGAACGGCGCGTCCAGGTCCAGCAGGTCCTGCATGCGCGGGCCGTCGCCGTCGGTGCGCGCGCCCTCGACGGGCGAGCCCGGCTCGGCGGTCAGCGCACGCTGCAGGATGTCGGCGAGACCGCGGCTGAGGTCGCCGGAGGCCGTGTCGTTCTGCAGGCCCAGCAGGACCTTGCCGCTGTCGCGGCGCAGCCCCGGCCACGCCATCGGCAGCACGGTCGCCAGGGTCAGCGACGGCACGTCCGCGGGCAGCCCGCCCTTGAGGGTCAGCTCGACGGTGGCGGCCGGCACCAGCTCGCGGAGCGCCACCCAGTCGCATTCACCGGGCAGCCCCTCGAAGGGCCGCAGGACCAGCTCGGTCACCGCGTGCGAGGCCTCGCGGCCGTGGCACGCCTTGTACCGGCGGCCGGAGTTGCAGGGGCACGGCTCCCGCGCGCCGACTACTGGGATCTCCCCGTCGACGATCTGCGGGGCATTCGTCTTCGTCGGGCGCTTCTTGGCCATGGCTCGATCTCTCCCGGTACGGCTACGTTTCGGCCGTGAGCCTAGCGCTCGCCGGGCCCCCAGCCGGAAACGCGCGGGGGAAACCTTCGACGGATCCGGGAAAGAGCGGCGAACGATCGCCGTCCGAAGGCCGTCCCGCGGCCTCGTCCGGGGCCGGTTCCGACCCGGGACCGCTACGGAAGACCGTCGAACGGGTCCGCGAAATCGATCGGGATGTCCAGCCGCGGCGCCAGGTCGTCGCGCCGCGCGTGCCGGCTCCTGACCGGCAGCAGGGCCCATACGGTGACCTCGCCCGGCCCGTCCCGCACACCCCAGCGCAGCGACAGGTTGCTGACGATGCCCAGCCCGCGGCCGCCGCGTGCCGTGAGCGACGGGCTGGCCGGCAGCGGGCGGGTCGGGCCGCCGCCGTCGGTCACTTCCACGCTGAGCAGGCCGTCGTCCCCGATCCGCCACGCGGCGCGGATGCCGCAGGGGTCGGCCGCGTCGTCCACCTCGCCGGGTTCTTCGTCCGGACCGTCGCAGAGGGGCCGCGCGTGCCGGTAGGAGTTGCTCAGCAACTCCGACAGGATCAGCACCGCGTCGTCCACCACCGGCTCCGGCACCTCGTGCGCACACAGCTCACTTCGGAGCCTGCGCCGTGCCTCCGCCACGCCCATCGGACCATGCGACAGGGCCATGGTCGAGGACGTCGGCACCTCTTGGGCCACCACCAACGCCACCCCCGAGACCTCCTTCACCCCACGCCACGGGATGAATGCCCCCTTGGACTGGACCGGAAACAAGCCAACTGCGATCTATTGGGGCACTCACATCGGTCGAACACGGTCCGAACGCGCCGGTGCACTCCCCGTAATACCGTTATTTACCGCCCCAATTGGGACAGCACCTGCTTCGGCCGATTGGTGATGATCGCATCGACCCCGAGCCGCACGCACAGGTCGACGTCGGCCGGGTCGTTCACCGTCCACACATGGACCCGGTGCCCCGCCCGGTGCAGCCGTGCGACGTACCCCGGATTCGCCCGCAGGATCCGCATGCTCGGACCGGCGATGCGCACCCCGGCGGGCAGCCGCCCGTCGCGGTGCCGCGGCGAGACGTACTGCATCAGATAGACGGTCGGCAGCGCCGGCGCCGCCGTGTGCACGCGGCGCAGCGAACGGGACGAGAAGCTCATGACGCGCACCGCGGAGCGCTCCCCCGGCGGCGGCGCGTCGAGGCCGAAGCGGCGCAGCAGTTCCAGCAGCCGTTCCTCGACCTGGCCGGCCCAGCGGGTGGGGTGCTTGGTCTCGATCGCCAGCTCGACCCGCCGCTCGGTGTCCGCCACCAGCTCCAGCAGCCGCTCCAGGGTGAGCACGCTGCTGCGCTCGTCATCGGTGGTGTCCGGGGCCTCGCCGTCGGTGTGCTGCCCCTTCCACGAACCGAAGTCGAGGGTGGCGAGGTCGGCCAGTTCCATCGACGAGACGGCGCCGCGGCCGTTGGACGTACGGTTCACGCGCCAGTCGTGCACACAGACCAGTTCGCCGTCGGCCGTCAGCCGGATGTCGCATTCCAGGGCGTCGGCACCGTCCTCGATGGCCCTGCGGTAGGCCGCGAGCGTATGTTCGGGTACGTCCTCGGACGCCCCCCGGTGGGCGACGACCTGGATCGGGTTCCCGTCCGGGAACGCATCCCGGACCGCATGCGCAGAAGTCACCGGGCTATGGTGCCATCGCTGCGCGTCGCGGTGGAAAGCCGACCGCGCGCGCCTGGGCACCGCCACACCCCCGGCTCCATACGCGGGCCATACACAGCTACCGCTTACGGCGGTCCGACACCCAGTGGGAAATGCTGTGACCAGTCCGACACCCGCGCTCTGACCATAGGAGAACCGCTGTGAGCACCGAGAACGAGGCCGGCCAGGTCCCGGCTGCGCCCGAGTCCGGCGCGGAGTCGGTCGCGCCGGAGCGCGGCGAGCTCTCGAAGGCGGCCCTCCCGGCCGAACCCGCCGCTCCCGCCGCCCCGCCCGTGCCCCCGGCCGAGCCGCCGACCGCCGTCCTGCCGGTGGTGCCGCCGGCCCCGGACGGGATCCCCGCGCCCGCCGCGCCGGTGGCCGACGCCCTGCCCGCACCGGCCCCGGCCTCCGTGTCGCACGGCGACCCCACGCCGCCCGCGGCGTACAGCGAGCCCGAAACGCCGTACCGCGAGCCCGCCCCGTCCTACGGGGAGCCCGCCGCGCCCGCGTCGTACCGCGAGGTCGCCGCGTCCTACAGCGAGGCCGCCGCGGACCCGTACGCCACGCCCGCCGCGGACCCGTACGCCACGCCCGCCGCCGTGCCGGCCGCGGCGCCCGGCCAGCCGCAGCCCGACCCGTCGCAGGCCCACGCTCAGCAGCCGTACCCGGGCGCTCCGCAGACGGCGCAGTTCCCGCAGTACGCCGGTGCGGTCCCGCAGCCCGGCCAGCCGGGTGGTCCCGGCGGCCCGGTGTGGGGCGCTCACGTTCCCGTACCGCCGCCCGCCGAGCGCAAGCCGCGCGGCCTGGGTTCGATGGTCGCCGCCGTGCTGGTGGCCGCGCTGGTCGCCGGTGGTGTCGGCGGTGGCGTCGGCTACTGGGCCGCTCGGCACGAGGACGACTCCAACTCCACCACCGTCAGTTCGTCCTCGGACCAGAAGGTCCTGGACCGTGCGCCGAACTCCGTGGCCGGCATCGCCGCGAAGGCGCTGCCGAGCGTCGTGACGATCGAGGCGTCGGGCGGCAGCGAGAGCGGCACCGGCACCGGCTTCGTCTTCGACAAGCAGGGCCACATCCTCACCAACAACCACGTGGTGGCCCCGGCCGCCGACGGCGGCAAGCTGACCGCGACGTTCTCCAACGGCAAGAAGTACGACGCCGAGGTCGTGGGCCGCGCCCAGGGCTACGACGTCGCCGTCATCAAGCTGAAGAACGCCGGTGACGCCAAGCTCGACCCGATCCCGCTCGGCGACTCCGACAGCACCAAGGTCGGCGACGCCACCATCGCCATCGGTGCCCCCTTCGGCCTCTCCGGCACCGTCACCACCGGCATCGTCAGCGCCATGCACCGTCCGGTCGCCTCCAGCGACGGCCAGGGCGCCAGCGCCTCGTACATGAGCGCCATCCAGACCGACGCCTCGATCAACCCCGGCAACTCCGGCGGCCCGCTCCTGAACGCCAACGGCGCGGTGATAGGCATCAACTCGGCCATCCAGTCCGCCGGTGGCGGCGGCGGTGACGGCCAGACGCAGGCCGGCAGCGTCGGCCTCGGCTTCGCCATCCCGATCAACCAGGCCAAGCGCGTCGCCACCAACCTCATCGCGACCGGCCAGCCGGTCTACCCGGTGATCGGCGTCTCCCTCGACACCCAGTACCGCGGCGAGGGCGCCAAGGTCACCGAGAACGGCAACAGCGGCAACCCGGCCGTCGTCCCCGGCGGCCCCGGCGACAAGGCGGGCCTGAAGCCCGGCGACATCATCACCAAGTTCGACGACACCGTCATCGACAGCGGCCAGACCCTGATCGGCGCCATCTGGCAGCGCCAGCCCGGCGACAAGGTCACCATCACCTACACCCGCGGTGGCAAGACCTCCACCGCCACCCTCACCCTCGGCAAGCGCGACGGCGACGAGAAGAACTGACCCTGGCGGTCAGGAACGACAGGAGGTGAGGTGCCGGGCGAACCGGCACCTCACCTCCTGTCGTTTCCCGTTCGTTGCCCTGCGGCTCGACGGTTCCGGTCAGGCGAGGCCCGCCGCGATGGCGCGGCGCACGGCGTCGGCCCGGTCGCGGATGCCGGCCTTGGCGAACAGGTTGTTGATGTGGGTCTTGACCGTGGCCTCGCTGATGAACAGCTTCTCGGCGATGGCCCGGTTCGGCAGGCCCTGCCCGATGAGGGTGAGCACTTCGCGCTCGCGCCGGGTGATGTCCTCCGGCAGCGGCAGCGGCTGTTCCGCCGCCGCCGGCTTGGTGCGGACGGAGGCGAGGAGCCGGTTCTGGACCTCGCGGTCGAGCACGGACTGGCCGGCGGCCGCCGCCCGGATGGCCCGGACGATGTCCTGCCGACCGGCGTTCTTGGTCAGATAGCCGCGGGCTCCGGCGCTCAGCGCGGCCAGGATCGAGTCGTCGTCGGCGAAGGTGGTCAGCACGACGACGGCCACCTCGGGGTGGTCCTCGGTCAGCCGGCGGGTCGTCTCGATGCCGTCCATGCGCGGCATGCGCAGATCCATCAGCACCACGTCGACCGGCCCGGCGGCGACCGCGGTCAGCACCTCGGTGCCGTCCGCCGCCGCCGCGACGACGTCGATGTCCTCGGCCAGCGCGAGGACCGCGGCCAGCGGCTCCCGGATGGCGGCCTGGTCGTCGGCGACGACCACCCTCAACGGCTGGTGCTTCTCGGTCCGTTCACTCATACGGGATCACTGCCTCCACCTGCCAGCCGCCCTGGTCCGGTCCCTCGGTGACCGGTCCCGCGGTGATGGTGCCACCCAACAGGGCGACGCGTTCACGCATTCCGATCAGTCCCATGCCGCTGCCGGCGCTCACGGGCGCCGTACGGGTGGCGGGCCGGTTGCGGATCCGCAGCGCCGTCGACGAGGCGGCGAACACCAGCTCCACCGCGACGTCCCCGCCGGGCGCGTGCCGGGCCGCGTTGGTCAGCGACTCCTGGGCGATCCGCAGCAGGTTCTGGCCCACCTGGGCCGGCACCTCCCGCTCCGTCCCGACGACGGTGAGGACGTCGTGGTGGCCGGACGATGCGAGCATCGCGGTCAGGCTCTCCAGCAGCGGCAACGCGTCCTCACGCAGGGCGTGCACGGTCCACTGCGCCTGTTTCAGGCTCTCCTTGACGAGGCTGTGCGCCTTGTCGTTGGCCTCCCGGACCTTCTCCAGGTCACCGGTGTCGAGCAGCGCGTCGGCCAGCTCCAGCTGCATGTTGATCCCGGCCAGCGAGTGCGCCAGGACGTCGTGCACATCGCGGGCGATACGGCTGCGCTCGGTCAGCACGGCGGTCCTGGCCTCGGCCCGGGCGGCACGCTCGGCGGACTCCGCCGCCGCGAGCACCGCCTGCATCGCCCGCTGCCGGCCGCGGCGGACGATGCCGGGCAGGACCGGGATGCCGGTGGCCAGGCCGACGGTCCAGGGCAGGACGTGGTAGCCGGGACCGAGGCGGAAGTAGAGGGCGCCGGCGCACAACAGGCTGCACAGCAGCGCGAGAACGAGGGCCGGCCGGGCCTCGAGGCGGTAGCCGATGTGGCCGGCGAGGAAGAAGGCGAAGAGATAACCCGATCCGCTGCTGCTGACGCCGATCAGCGCGGCGGCCGCGACGATGCCGGACGTCAGCCAGTACAGGGCGAAGCGCGGCGGCACATCGGTCTCGGGCAGCGTCCGGGCCAGCAGCACCGCGCAGTTGATCACGAAGAGGACGGCGACCGCCAGGCCGCGGCCGCTGAAACCCATGGGCCGGATCGTCACGACTCCGGCGGCGATGACCCCGATGGCCACCAGCCAGAGCCCCCAGGGGTCCCGCTCGGGGAACGGCCGGCGGGCCGGCGCCTGGTGGGGCGCCGACCCGGGGGCGGGGGCGTTGTCGGGTATGGGCACGGCGTGACGATAGCCCACGGTCAGGCGGCACGTTCGAGGGTGGACCGGCCGCGGTTCCTGGCCGGGGCCGGCTGCAGGTGGGCCGTGATCCGGCTCCGTACGAAGATCGTGGCGAGGCGGGTGACCACCTCGGTGAGCGCCATCAGGACGAACGCCGCGACCCAGGCCTGGTCGCTGGTGATGTGGTGGGTGATGCTGAACCGGGCCACGTCGTCGGCTCCGCCGTGACTGACCCACAGCTGGAAGCCCATCCGGGCGCCCATGCCGAGTACCCATAGGGCCGCCGAGACCAGACCGGCCTTGATCAGGAGGTGCCCGCCCGCGGAGCGGATCCGGGTGTAGACCCCGCCGGCGATGCCGAGGACGGCGCCCGCGCCCATGAGGGCGCCGATCAGCACCAGGTCGTTGCCCGCAGTGGGGATCGTGTCGAGGTACGTGTAGGCCACGAAGCTCACGATGCCCAGCGGAATCAGGAAGGACCGCAGGTCCAGGCGACCTTCCCGCAGTTGCCGGAAGACGACCAGGACGAGGGCGATGTCGGTGATCCACTCGGTTGTTGTCATGCCCCAAGCCTGCTGCCGCACGGCTTTTCACACCTGGACCCCTGGGTGGAACCACGGGTGGAGTTCCACCCGCCCGGCCCGCCGACGGGCCCTCCGGCCGCCCATTCCGGGAGCGAGCGGCCCAGGTGTGAGCCACCGGCCCTCCCTGAGCGCGCCAGACGCTAGGCTGTAGCCGCTCCACCGCAGGTGGGCGGGGCGCGGGAGGATTGCCCGAGCGGCCTAAGGGAACGGTCTTGAAAACCGTCGTGGCAGCGATGTCACCGTGAGTTCGAATCTCACATCCTCCGCAGTACGAAAGGGCGTCCGCAGGTGCGGGCGTCCTTTCGTCGTCCTTCGCTCAGCGACTCTCAGAGCCGGTGCACCTGGTAGGAGCGGTGGCGGCCCGGGACGCGGGAGAGGACGCCCTTGCTCTCCATGATCTGCAGATGGTGGGCGACCGTCGCGGGGCTGCGCAGGCCGACGGCCGCGCCGATCTCCCGGACGGTCGGCGGGTAGCCGTAGAGGTCCGTCCACTCGACGATGACCTTCGCGATCTGCTCCTGGCGATCGGTCAGGTACCGGGGCCCGTCCGCGCTCATGGCCGCGCCCTCTCGTTCGTCACGCTACTCGTGGGGTCCGGTGCCGTGGCCCGGGTGGTCGTCTCTCGGCGGACTCCGTGGAGCGGCGAGCCGGCGCAGGGCCGTGCGCGCCGCGGGCGGGAGCCCGAACGCGTCACGGCTCGGCAATTCAAGCACGTGTTCGAATTATGGCGCAGCCTGGCGGGCGGCGGAGGCGACGGTGGCGGCGGCTTCCTGGCGGGGGAGGCCGGTCCTGGTGGCGGCGTCGATGAGGGCGGGGGCGAGGCTGTCGCCGTGGCCGGATTCGTAGGCGCGGCAGGCGGCCCAGTAGAGGCGCGTGTTGCGCTGGCCGCGGGGCGAGTCGCGGACGAACTGGACGAGGGCCAGCGCGTGGCGGGGGGCGGTGCGGCGGGGTAAGGGCGGCGGGGGCGGGGTGAGGAGGCGGAGCAGCCGGGCGGGGACCGGGGCCGCCGGGAGGCCGGGGGAGCGCGGCGCCAGCAGATAGCGGCCGGCGTTGGTGATGGAGCCGGGGCCGACGAGGTAGCCGCCGTGGCCCCGGACGTCGATGCCGGGTCCCGGGGCGGTGCCGGGCCTGCCGACGGAGTTGGGGACGCTGATCCCGGCGGGGCCGGTGAGCCACAGGTGGCGGCCGCCGCTGGGGGTGAGGACGGTGACGGTGTCCGGGACGGCGAAGCCGTGCTCGTGCGCCAGGGCGGCGAGGGCCGCGATGCCGTCCAGGCCGTGCTTGACGTCCAGGTCGAGGCCGATGAGGTGGTGCGGGGCGCGGCCGCAGGCGATGCCGTAGCCGGTGGCCCAGGGGGCGGCGGCGAACAGCGCGCGGACGGCGGCGGGTTCGGTCGTGGCGTCGTGCACCCCGTGGCCGATCCGGCCGCATTCGCCCAGGCAGCGAACGGACGGGGAAGCGGGCGGCGAGGCGGGTGAGGAAACGGGCGGGGAGACGGGTGAGGAGTCGGGCGGGGATGCGCCGCGGTGCGGGGAGCGCACGGCGGGGAGCTTGGTGCGGGACAGCGGGATGACCGCCAGGTGCCGCGAAGCGGCGGCCAGGGCGTTGGCGAGCGCGGCGGCGTGCAGGACGGAAGGGGCCATGCCTCCAGTTTCGTACTCACGTTCGAAAAAGGGGAGGGGGCGCAGGTGGGAGATTGCCCGGCGCGGCCGGACGGCGCGAAGGTTGGCCGAAAATCTGCCTGAACGTTTCCGCTCTTGTGGGGTGGCGATCCGGGCGGAGAAAAGACGATGAAGGGTATTTCGATGGCACTTTGAATGTTTGTCGACAGATCGTCACGCTTGCGAGCTAAATAGCCCGTCCGGTCTGGTTCGCCGGGGATTGCGTGGGCAACTCTGATTCCGGCGACGTCGTACCAGTCGGCGGAGCGGTCGGCCAACCGTCCCGCACACCCCCGTATTCGGTTCCCTGGAGGAACAACATGGCAAGCATCCGTACCTTCCGCGTCCTCGCCGCGGTGGCGGCACTTCCCCTCGCCGCGGTGCTCTTCGCGGGCTCGGCAGCTGCTGACGACGGCGCCTTCGCCGGCGACCACTCGAACGCGACCATCGTGAGCAACTCCGGTGGGAACGTGGGTGGTTCGAACCACGGCAATGTGACCACCACCCAGCAGGGCGCGAGCGGATCGGGCGCTTCGAACCAGAACAACACCGCGAGCGTGAACGGTTCCGGGTTCACCGCGATCGAACAGAGCAACGTGAACGTGCACTTCACCCCGCTGTGGTGGTGACGAGCCCGTACGACCGGGATCAGTGACACGACCGCGCGGCGGCACGCTCAGTGCCGTCGCGCGGTCGCGTTCTGCCGGGAGGATGGCTCGGTGGTCGCGACTCCGGCCGGGTTCGGCGGTCCTGTTCGGAGGTCGCGAACTTTCATCCACAGCCTGTGGACAACTTCTCGTGTCTTGACAGGGGTGGGGCGGGGCGGAGAATCTGACGGTCAGTCAGAAAATCTCACGACCCCGTGGAGGCCGTCGCCGTGCACCTCGCCCCCACCCCGCGCCAGCACCGGCTACGGGCCGAGCTGCGCGAGTACTTCGGCCGCCTGATACCCGAGGAGACCCGCGAGGCCCTCCGGGCCGAACCGCCGGGCGGACCGCTCGCCCGCGGTCTCCTCCGCCGGATCGCCGCCGACGGCCTGCTGGGTCTCGGCTGGCCCACCGAGTACGGCGGCCAGGGCCGCGGCCCCGACGAGCAGTTCGTGTTCTTCGACGAGTCCTACCGGGCCGGTGCCCCCGTGTCGATGGTCACGCTCAACACCGTCGGCCCGACCCTGATGAAGTTCGGGACGCCCGCGCAGAAGGAGTACTTCCTCCCGCGGATCCTCTCCGGCGACTGCGTCTTCGCGATCGGTTACACCGAGCCGGACGCCGGCACCGACCTCGCCTCCCTCCGCACCCGCGCCGTCAGAACCGGACCGGAGGAGCCTGAGGGCGCGGCCGAGGGCGGGGCCGAGAGCGAGAGCGAGAGCGAGGGCGAGAGCAGCGGCGACGGTGACTGGCTGATCGACGGCAGCAAGACCTTCACCAGCAACGCCCAGGGCGCCGACTGGATCTGGCTCGCCTGCCGCACCGACCCCGAGGCGCCCAAGCACAAGGGCATCTCGATCATCCTCGTCCCGACCGACGCCCCCGGCTTCTCCTGGACCCCGATCCACACCGTCGGCGGTCAGACCACCAGCGCCACGTACTACGACGCGATCCGCGTCCCGTACGGCAACCTCGTCGGCGAGGAGAACGCCGGCTGGTCGCTGATCACCAACCAGCTCAACCACGAGCGGGTCGCGCTGGCCGCCATCGGCATGCAGGCCGAGGACTTCTACGACGCGGCCCTCGCGAGCGCCCGCACACCCGACGAGGACGGCACCCGCCGGATCGACACCCCCTGGGTCGCGTCCCGGCTGGCCGAGGCCCACGCCCGGCTCTCCGCGACCCGGCTGCTCAACTGGCGCCTGGTCCAGGACGTCGGCGCCGGCACCCTCACCCCGGGCGACGCGTCGGGCGTGAAGTTCGCCGGCACCGAGAGCGCGATCGAGGTCTACCGCGCGCTCCAGGAAGCCGTCGGCGAGACCGCGCTCGTCAGGGGCGGCGAGAACGGCGAACTGGAACGGATGAACCGGGCCGCGCAGATCAACACCTTCGGCGGCGGCGTCAGCGAGGTCCAGCGGGAGATCGTCGCGACGATGCGGCTCGGGATGAAGAGGAGCAAGCGGTGACGGACGAGGCAGTGGCCGGCGACCTGTACGAGCGGCTCAAGGTCTATGTGGGGCGGACCGCCGCGGCCGGCGGCGAGGGCAAGGACCCGGTCAACGAGCCGATGATCCGCCACTGGTGCGAGGCGATGGGCCACCCCGTCCCGGCCGACGGCTCCGCCCCCGCCACCATGCTCCAGGTGTGGACCATGGGCGGGCTCTCCGGCCACACCGCCGGCACCGCGCGCTCCAGCGCCTACGACGACGTCTTCGAGCTCCTCGACGGGGCCGGCTGCACCTCGGTCGTCGCGACCGACTGCGAGCAGGAGTACCTCCGGCCGCTGCGTCCCGGCGACCGGATCACGTTCGACGCCGTCATCGAGTCCATCTCGCCGCGCAAGACCACGAAGCTCGGCACCGGCCACTTCGTCACGACGCGGATGGACGTCCAGGCGAACGGCGAACCGTCCGGCACCCACCGCTTCCGCATCCTCAAGTACGCGCCCGCGAAGAACGCAAAGACCCCCAATACCGCAACCACCGCGAAGACCGCCGAACCCACCGCACGGCGCCCCCGCCCGGTGATCAACCGCGACAACGCCGCCTACTGGGAGGGCCTGGAGCGGCACGAGCTGCTCATCCAGCGCTGCTCCGGCTGCGGCACGCTGCGGCTGCCGTGGCTGCCGGGCTGCAACGCGTGCGGCTCACCGGACTGGGACACCGTCCGGGCCGCGGGCGAGGGCACCGTCTTCAGCTATGTCGTCATGCACCATCCCCCGTTCCCCGCCTTCGACCCGCCGTACGCCGTCGCCCTCGTGGAGCTGGCGGAGGGCGTGCGGATTCTCGGCAACGTCACCGGAGTTCCGTACGACAAGGTGCGCGCGGGCCTGCCCGTGACGCTCGAATTCCTGACGGTCGACGGCGAGTTCACGCTGCCCGTCTTCCGGTCGGTGGAGGACTGACATGGACTTCACACCCACCGAGGAGCAGCGGGCGGCCCGTGAGCTGGCGGCCGAGATACTCGACCGCAGCACCGAGCCATGGAAGGCGCTGTGCGAGGCCGGGCTGGTGGCCGCCGTCGAGGAGATCGGGCTGCTGGGCCTGGTGCTGCTGCTGGAGGAGGCGGGCCGCAGGACCGCCGAGATCCCGTTGGCCGCGACCTGCGCGTACGGTCTGCTGCCGGTCGCCGCGCACGGCACGGACGAGCAGCGCGCCCGGCTGCTGCCCGGTCTGCGCGACGGTTCGTACACCGCCACGGGCGCCTTCCCGCACCGGTCCGCGCGGGCCGTCGCGAGCGGCGACGGCTGGCGCCTGACCGGCACCTTCCCCGTCGTGCCCTGGCTGCGCGAGGCCACGCACGTCCTCGTCCCCGCCGATACCGGCGCGGGTACGGACACGGTCACGCGGCTGTTCTGGCTGCCGGTCCCGGCCGGCGCGGAGCCTGTCGACACCACCGCCCCCTGGGCCGCCGCCCGGCTCGTCCTGGACGGCACGCCCGCCGAGCCGCTCGGTGACGCGTCCGCCTACGCGGAGGTCCTCGCACAGGCCCGAACCGCCTTCGCGGGGCTGCAGGCCGGGGTCTGCGCCGGGTCGCTGGCGCGGGCGGTGGCCTACACCTCGGTGCGCGAGCAGTTCGGGCGTCCGCTGTCCACGAACCAGGGCGTGCTGCTGCGCGCCGCCGACGCGCACATGGACACCGAGGCGATCCGCGTCACCGCCTACGAGGCGGCCTGGCGCTTCGACCACCACCTGCCTGCCGCCTCCCACGCCCTGACCGCCGCCTGGTGGGCGTCCGAGGGCGGCAAACGCGTCGTCCACGCCGGGCAGCATCTGCACGGCGGCATCGGCGCGGACCTCGAACACCCCGTCCACCGGCACTTCCTGTGGGGGCGTCAGCTGGACGCGTATCTGGGCGGCGGCGCGGAAGTGCTCGCCGAACTCGGTGTGCTGCTGGGCGCACCCGACACGGAGGAGGCCGTATGACGCAGTCCCCGGTCCGGACGCCGGCCGGCTCCGTGCGGGCGGGTGACGAACTGCCGCCGCTGCGCGTCCCGGTCACCCGCACGCTGATCGTCGCGGGGGCCATCGCCTCGCGGGACTTCCAGGACGTGCACCACGACGTGGAGCTCGCCCGGGAGAAGGGCTCGCCGGACATCTTCATGAACATCCTCACCACGAACGGCCTGGTCGGCCGCTACATCACCGAATGGGCCGGGCCCGGGGCGGTGCTGCGGGCGGTACGGATCCGGCTGGGCGCGCCCAACTACCCGGATGACGAGATGGTGTTGACCGGCAAGGTGACGTCCGTCGAAGCCGACATGTCAGGAAGAACCGTCGAGATCGCCGTCCTCGGCGTCAACAAGCTCGGCCAGCACGTCACCGGAACAGCCACCGTCGTGCTCCCGACCCCGGAGGCAGCCGTATGAGCGTCCGCAACCGCGACAGCCTCGGCGGCCGGGCCGCGATCGCCGGAATCGGGGCGACGGAGTTCTCCAAGGACTCCGGCCGCAGCGAACTGAAGCTCGCCGTGGAGGCCGTACAGGCGGCGCTGGACGATGCCGGGCTGACGCCCGCCGACGTCGACGGCATGGTCACGTTCACCATGGACACCAGCCCGGAGATCACCGTCGCCCAGGCGGCCGGCATCGGTGAGCTGTCGTTCTTCTCGCGGATCCACTACGGCGGCGGGGCGGCCTGCGCGACCGTGCAGCAGGCGGCCATGGCGGTGGCGACCGGGGTGGCCGACGTGGTCGTCTGCTACCGCGCGTTCAACGAGCGGTCCGGGCGGCGGTTCGGATCGGGGGTGCAGCAGCGCGACCCCTCCGCCGAAGGGGTGGCGCTCGGCGCCAATCTGCCGTCCGGCCTCCTCACGCCCGCGTCGTGGGTCGCGATGGCGGCGCAGCGGTATCTGCACGCCTTCCGGCTCGATCCGTCGGCCTTCGGCCCGGTCGCGGTCGCCGACCGCCGCCATGCCGCGAACAACCCCGCCGCGTACTTCCACGGCAAGCCGATCACCCTCGCCGACCATGCCGCCTCGCGCTGGATCGTCGAGCCGCTGCGGCTGCTGGACTGCTGCCAGGAGACGGACGGCGGCCAGGCGATCGTCGTGACGTCGCCGGAGCGGGCCCGCGATCTGCGGCACGCGCCCGCCGTGATCGCCGCCGCCGCGCAGGGCGCCGGCCGCGCGCAGGAGCAGATGACGAGCTTCTACCGTGACGACCTGACCGGGCTGCCGGAGATGGGGGTGGTCGCCCGTCAGCTGTGGCGGACCTCCGGGCTGACGCCGTCCGACATCGACACGGCCGTGCTCTACGACCACTTCACCCCGTTCGTGCTGATGCAACTGGAGGAGTTCGGCTTCTGCGGACCGGGGGAGGCGGCGGACTTCGCCGCGGGCGGCGGGCTGGAGATCGACGGCCGGCTGCCGGTGAACACCCACGGCGGTCAGCTCGGCGAGGCGTATCTGCACGGGATGAACGGCATCGCCGAGGGGGTCCGCCAGTTGCGCGGGAGCAGCGTCAACCAGGTGGCGGGCGCTTCGAACGTGCTGATCACCGCTGGAACGGGCGTTCCCACGTCGGGGCTGGTGCTGTCCGCAGACGGCTGAACGGGTGGTGGGGCGGGCGTGTCTGCCCGGTGCCGCCGCGAGGGGCGCGTTGACTCGCGCCATGCGTGGAACCAAGCAGATTACCCGATATGTCCTTTCGGTCCTGGCGGCTGTGGCGACGCTGGCCTGCCTGGTCAGCGGCGGCGTCGCGGCGGCCGACCCCTCCGCCGAATCGCTGCAGGGGGCCCGGTTCTTCCAGGGCACCGGCTTCGAGACCTGCGAGACCCCGACCGCCGACACGTTGCAGGCCTGGCACGGCACCTCCCCGTACGGCGCCGTCGGCGTCTACTTCGGCGGCCGGGCCCGCGCCTGCCCGCAGCAGCCGAACCTCACCCCCTCCTGGGTGCGGACGGTGAACACCGGGGGCTGGAGCATCCTGCCGATCTATGTGGGCTCGCAGTCGCCCTGCACGACGAGCAGCACGAAGAAGGCGTACACGATCGACACGGCCAATCCGGCGGGGAGCGGTGTGACCGAGGCCAAGGACGCCGTCCAGCGCGCCCATGACCTCGGCTTCGTCGAGAACAGCGCCCTGTACCTGGACATGGAGTCGTACGACATCCGCACCGCGTCCTGCACGGCGCCGACGCTCGCCTTCGTCCAGGCCTGGGACAAGGAGGTCCGCCGGCTCGGCTACATTCCGGGCTTCTACAGCAGCGCGGACTCCGGCATCATGCACATGGAGCAGGCCCGCGCCGCCGGCGCCGCCGACCTGCCGAGCGTCCTCTGGTACGCCCGCTGGAACGTCACACCCACCCTCGAGTCCGAGCCCGTGCTCCCCCGCGACGTGTGGACGCCGCACAGCCGCATCCACCAGTACACGGGGAACGTCACCGAGCAGTACGGGGGCCGGACGATCAACATCGACCGCGACCTCATCGACGCTCCGGTCGCCGTGATCGGCTAGCGCCGGACCGCGGCCCCGTCCTCCCGGCCGCCCCCGCCCACCTCCCGACCCCACCTCCCGACCCCACCCAGAGGCCCGTCTTCCTCAGGGGCGGGTCCGCCTACGGGAGGTGGGGACAGCCCCCGTCCTACGACTTCAGGGTGATCCCGCTTCGGCACCTCCGGCGGATCCGCCGGGCGGGCGGCGCTCATAGCGTTGAGGGCATGACCACGCCTGTGTGCACCAGCACCAGCACGATGCAGTTCTCCAGCTACGTCCGGGCCAAGGGCCCGACGCTGCTGCGTACCGCGCGCTCGCTCACCGCGAACCCGTGCGACGCGGAGGACCTGCTGCAGACCGCGCTGACCAAGACGTACCTGGCATGGGACCGCATCGACGACCACCGGGCGCTGGACGGCTACGTCCGCCGCACGCTGGTCAACACGCGCACCTCGCAGTGGCGCAAGCGCCGCATCGACGAATTCGCGACCGAGGACGTCCCCGAGCCGCTGTCCACCGCCCCCGACCACACCGAGCAGCAGGCCCAGCGCGACGCGCTGCTGCGTGCCATCTCCCGGCTTCCCGCCCGGCAGCGGGCGATGGTGGTACTCCGCTACTACGAGGACATGAGCGAGATACAGACGGCCGAGGCCCTCGGTGTCTCGGTCGGAACGGTCAAGAGCGCGGTCTCCCGGGCCCTCGGGAAATTGCGCGATGACCCTGAATTGCGCGCCAGGTAGTGACATACCGACCGGTATGGAAGCAGAATCACCGGGACCTTACCCGCACGTAACCCGTGGAGGCTTCCGGTGCTGAGCACGATGCAGGACGTACCGCTGACCGTCACCCGCATCCTGGTCCATGGTGCTCTGGTGCACGGCCGGTCCCAGGTGACCACCTGGACCGGGGACGCCGAGCCGCACCGCCGCTCCTTCCGCGAGATCGGGGTCCGGGCGATCCAGCTCGCGAACGCGCTCCGCGACGAGCTGGGGGTGGCCCGGGACGAACGGGTCGCGACCCTCATGTGGAACAACGCGGAGCACGTCGAGGCGTACCTCGCGATCCCGTCCATGGGCTCGGTGCTGCACACCCTGAACCTGCGGCTGCCCACCGAGCAGCTGACGTTCATCGTCAACCACGCCGCCGACCGCGTCATCCTCGTCAACGGCTCGCTGCTGCCGCTCCTGGCACCGCTGCTGCCAGCCCTGGAGCCCGTCGAGCACATCGTGGTCGTCGGCCCCGGGGACCGCTCGCTGCTCGACGGCTGCCGCCCCGCCGTGCACGACTACGAGGAACTGCTGGCCGGCCGCCCGACCACGTACGACTGGCCGGAGCTGGACGAGCGCACCGCCGCCGCCATGTGTTACACCTCGGGCACCACCGGCGACCCCAAGGGCGTCGTCTACTCCCACCGGTCCGTCTACCTGCACTCGATGCAGGTCAACATGACCGAGTCGATGGGCCTCACCGACCGCGACACCACCCTCGTCGTCGTGCCGATGTTCCACGTCAACGCCTGGGGACTGCCGCACGCCACCTTCATGACCGGCATCAACATGCTCATGCCGGACCGCTTCCTGCAGCCCGCCCCGCTCGCCGAGATGATCGAGAGCGAGCGCCCCACCCACGCCGCGGCCGTCCCGACCATCTGGCAGGGCCTGCTCGCCGAGCTCGCGGCCAAGCCGCGCGACATCTCCTCCATGGCGACCGTCACCATCGGCGGCTCCGCCTGCCCGCCCTCCCTCATGAAGGCGTACGAGGAGCACGGCGTGCGCCTGTGCCACGCCTGGGGCATGACGGAGACCTCCCCGCTCGGCACCATGGCCCACCCGCCGGCCGGCCTCACCCCCGAGCAGGAGTGGCCGTACCGCATCAGCCAGGGCCGCTTCCCCGCCTCCGTCGAGGCCCGGCTGGTCGGCCCGGCGGGCGAGCTCATGCCCTGGGACGGCGAGTCCGCGGGCGAGCTGGAGGTACGCGGCCCCTGGATCGCCAACTCCTACTTCGGCGGCGCCGGCGCCGAGCCGCTGCGCCCCGAGGACAAGTTCAGCCCGGACGGCTGGCTGCGCACCGGCGACGTCGGTGTCATCACCCACGACGGCTACCTCACCCTCACCGACCGGGCCAAGGACGTCATCAAGTCCGGCGGCGAGTGGATCTCCTCCGTCGACCTGGAGAACCAGCTCATGGCCCACCCGGACGTCGCCGAGGCCGCGGTCGTCGCCGTGCCCGACGAGCGCTGGGGCGAGCGGCCGCTGGCCACCGTCGTGCTGAAGGAGGGCGCCACCGTCTCGTACGAGGAGCTGCGCGAGTTCCTCGCCGGACGCATCGCGCGCTGGCAGCTGCCGGAGCGCTGGGCGATCATCCCGGCCGTGCCGAAGACCTCGGTCGGCAAGTTCGACAAGAAGGTGATCCGGGAGCAGTACCGGCTGGAGCAGATCGCCGTGACGTACGTCGCCGGGGCGGCGAAGGACTGATCGCCGCGGCGGGTCGGGTCCTGGGCTAAGCGACCGGCCAGGACCCGATCTTGCCGAGCAGGTCCACGATGCGCGACTGCACGTCCGTACTCGTCGACCGCTCCGCGAGGAACAGCACCGTCTCGCCGGAGGCCAGCCGCGGCAGTTCCGCCGGGTCGATGTCCGCGGAGGTGTAGACGACCAGCGGGGTGCGGTTCAACTGGCCGTTGCTGCGCAGCCAGTCGATGATCCCCTGCCGGCGGCGGCGCACCAGCATCAGATCCATCACCACCAGGTTCGGCCTGACCTGCGCGGCCGTCGTCATCGCCTCGACCTCGGAGGAGGCGTGCGCGACCTGCATGCCGCGCCGCTCCAGCGTCGCGGTGAAGGCTTGGGCGATGTCCAGGTGGCTCTCGATCAGCAGCACCCGCGGCGGGTGCTGCTCGCTGTCCCGCGGCGCGAGCGCCTTGAGCAGGACGGCCGGGTCGGCGCCGTAGGCCGCCTCGCGGGTCGCCTGTCCGAGCCCGGCGGTCACCAGGACCGGCACCTCGGCCTCGGCGGCCGCCTGGCGCAGTGACTGCAGCGCCGTGCGGGTGATCGGACCGGTCAGCGGGTCGACGAAGAGCGCGGCGGGCGGCTCGGCGACCTGCGCGTCCACCTCGGCGCGGGACCGGACGATGACCGGGCGGTAGCCGCGGTCGGTCAGCGCCTGGCGCGTCGAGACATCCGGCTCCGGCCAGACCAGCAGCCTGCGCGGCTCGTCCAGCAGCCGGCCGGGCTCGCCCGCCGGCTCCTCGATGACCTCGACGGCGCCGTTCGGACCGTCGAGCGGCTCGGGGCCCTCGTCGCCCTCGGCGGGTGCCCCTATGGCGAACGCCCGGCCGGGAACGACCGTACGGAGCAGCGCCGTCTGCTGGCCGCCGTCCTGGTGCTCGACGCCCTGGCCGTCGCTCCGGTCGTCGGTGGCGGGCGGCCGGGCGATCGGGAGCTGGCCGCTGTCGGGGTCCGCCTGCGGGTGCGGGCGGGCCTCCACGTCATGGCCGTCGTCCTGCTGCGCTCCGTTGAGCTTGCGCCGGCGGCCGGACCCGGAGGGATTCTGCTGGGGGAACGACTCGGGCTGCGGCTGGGGTTGCGGCTGGGCCTGGGTCGGGATCGGCTGGACGAAGGCGACGCCCTGGCCGAGCGTGCGCACGCTGATCGCCCGGCCGTGGCTCTGGCCCTGCTGCTGCCCCTGCTGCTGGCCCTGGTTCTGGGCGTAGGGCTGCGGTGTTCCGCCCGAGGGCGGCATCGGGGTGCGCTGTCCCTGCCCCGGAATCGCCTGGGACGGACCCTGGTTCTGGTTCTGGTTCTGCGCTGCCTGCGCGCCCGGTTCGGCCGCGGGCGCCGTCGGCGGCACCGGCCGGCCGGCGTCCGGCCACTGCGGACTCACCGGCTGCGGCGCGCTGTTCTGGTCCTGCGGCCCGCCCTGGTGCGGCACCGGCGGCGCCTGCGGTACCGGCTGGCCGGGCGCACGCTCCTCCGCCGGCATCGGTGCCGACGCCTCGTGGGAGTGCTGCGCGGGCAGGGCGATGGGACCGCTGCCGTTCCCGTTGCCGTTTCCGTCCGACTCCCCCGGCTGCGGGGGTGCGATCCGGCGGGCGCGACGTCCTGCCCCGGGCTCCTGCCCGGCGAGGGAGGCGCCGTTGCCGTCGCTCCCCTGCGGCTGTCCCTGCGGCACGGCCTGTTCGCCGGCCGCCGGGAGGGCGTGCTGGACGGGTGCCGCGGGAAGTTCGGGTGCGGGCTGCTGACCGTCGGACAGCGTCCGGCGGGCCCGCCGGCCGCTGGGCTGCTGGCCCTGCTGCACCGGGTGGTTCTGCTGGTCCGGCCCTTCGGCCGGCGTCAGGTCGGCCGCCGCGGCGCCGCCCGCGGTGTCCCCCGCGCCCGGCTCGTCCGGCAGCGGGCGGCGCAGCGCGCGCCGGCGACCGGTCGGTGTCTCGTGCTCGCCCGGCTGCGCCTGGCTGTGTCCCTCGTTCCGGGCGCGGCCGTCCTGCTGCTCGTCGGGTCCCGCGGTGGGGATCGCCCACGGCGCGACCACGGTGCCGCCGTCGTCGCCGGCCCGGCGCGGCCGCGCCGCGCGTTCGGTGCCCGCGACCCCGGGCTCGCCGCTGCCGGCCCAGCCCGTCGCGGGCGTGCCACCGGCGGGCGTTCCGGCCGCGGGCGCGCCCTGGCCGCCCTGGCCGTTCGTACCGTTGGTGCCCGCGGGAGGCGTCGCCGCGCCGCGCGCCGGAGCCTTGCCGCCCGTGCCGTTGCCGGTCGCGCCGCCCGTACCCCGGGCGGGCTTCGCGGGCATCGGCATGACGGTGGTCTCGGACTCGCGGGCCCCGTCCTTCACCGCGGCGGCGGCCGCCGCACGGCCCGCGGCCGCGATGGCGGCCGAGCCCAGCGGCACCTCAAGGACGTACGCGCTGCCCTGGCCCGGCACTTCGTGCGTCTGCAGGACGCCGCCGTGCCGTTCGACGATGCCGCGGGCGATCGGCAGGTGCACCGCGTTGCCGCCGGCGTGCGGGCCCCGCACGTCGATCCTTATGACGTCGCCGCGCTGGGCCGCCGCCACCACGATCGTCGAGTCGCCGCCGCCGGTGATGACGGTGGCGTTGCCCGCCGCGTCCACCCCCGCGACGTCCGCGATCAGGTGCGCGAGCGCCTGGGACATCCGCTCGCCGTCGATCGCCGCCTCGATCGGCGGCGCGTGCACGGCGTACTGCGCGCGACCGGGGCCGATCAGCTCGATGGCGCCCTCGACGGCCGCCGAGACGACCTTGTCGAGCCCGACGGGCTCGCGCCGCAGCCGGTCCTCGCCGCGGTCGAGCCGCTGGAAGGCCAGCACGTTGTCGATCAGTGTGGTGATGCGGGCGTAGCCGGCCACCAGGTGGTGCAGGATCTGGTTCGCCTCGGGCCACAACTGCCCGGCGGGGTCGGCGGCCAGGCCGGTCAGCTCACCGCGCAGCTCGGCCAGCGGGCCGCGCAGCGCCTCGTCCAGCACGGCCTGCAGCTGCTCGGCGCGGGCGACGGCCGCGTCGAACGCGGTCCGGTCGGTGAACGTCATGACCGCGCCGACCAGCTGCTCGCCGTCCCGTACGGGAGCGGTCGTCAGGTCGACGGGCACCGCCCGGCCGTCCTTGCGCCACAGCACCTGGCCGCGCACCCGGTGCTTGCGGCCGGAGCGCAGCGTGTCGGCGAGCGGCGTCTCCTCGTACGGCAGCGGTGTGCCGTCGGCGCGCGTGTGGTGCGCGAGCGGGTGCAGTTCCTGGCCGCCGAGGTCGGTCGCCCGGTAGCCGAGGATCTGCGCGGCGGACGGATTGACGAGGACGACCTTGCCCTCGGTGTCGACGCCGACGACGCCCTCGGCCGCCGCGCGCAGGATCATCTCCGTCTGGCGCTGCTGGCGGGCGAGTTCCGCCTCGGTGTCCATCGTGCCGCTGAGGTCCCGCACGACCAGCATCAGCAGCTCGTCACCGGTGTAGCTCTGCGGCTCGTCGTACGGGGTGCGGCCGTCCTCGAGGTTGGCGCTGGTCACCTCGACGGGAAACTCCGAGCCGTCGGTGCGCCGCGCGACCATCCGGGTCGGCTTGGTACGGCCGTTGTCGTCGCCGGTGTTCTGCGCGCTGCGCATCGAGCCGGGGATCCGCTTGGAGTCGAACGCGGGCAGCAGGTCGAACAGACCCCGCCCGACCAACGCCGTCCCCGGTGACTCGAAGGTCTCGATCGCTATGGCATTGGCGTTGACCACCGTGCCGTTGCCGTTGACCAGCAAGAGTGCGTCGGGGAGGGCGTCGAGTATTGAGGCGAGGCGAGCAGCGCCTCTGGATGGCCTGCTGCTCACGAGACGCGTCCTCCCTGTTACCGCACTTACCGCACTTCCTGCGGTGGCCCCGCGCAACCCGCGCGATCGGCTCTCACCGGCGGCCCATCTTGCCGCTGACCCCATGGCATGTCACTAGAGCGAGTGTACGTGCAGCGGTTGGCCGAGCGGCCGCGGATGCCCATGTACCCCTGTGGGATTCGGTGTTCGAGCGTGTGCGGTGCGAGATCGGCCCTGGTGTGGCGTGCGTCACGCACCTCCGGTGGCGGCGGGCAGAACCGGTGCCATCCGGTTCCACCGGGCGACCTCGCAGCCGTTGGCCCGGCTGTACTTCTGTGTGACGGCCGCGCCGTGCCAGGTCCCCGTGACCTGCGCGGTCTGCGATCCGCCGTAGATCATCGAGCACATCTGGCCGGCCGGAACGGGACCCACGGGGCCGCCCAGCCGCTCCAGCTGGTCGCAGGAGTCCGCCACGGACCTGGCCGGCCCGACCGGAGCGGGGAGGGTGGCGGGGGCGGGGAGCGGAGCGGGAAGCGTGGAAGGGGCGGGGAGCGGAGCCGGGAGCGTGGTGGGGGCGAGGGGCTCCGGTTCGGCCACCGGGGCGCCGGAGGTCGCGGGACCGGCCGACGGGTCCTGGTCGGGTCCGCAGTCCAGCCTGCTCGTGGTGACCTTCCCGGTGCCGTCGTCGACGGTGACGGTCAGCTGGTTGTTCCCGGCGGGAGCCGGCGGCGCGAGGAGCGCGGCAGCGGCGGACGCGGAGGGCGTCGCGCCGGCGTCGGTCGCCAGGAGCAGCGGCAGCCCGGCGGCGAGCACCACACCGAGGACGGCGGCGAGCGGCAGCCGCGCTCCGGGCCGGCGGCGGGCGGCGGGACGGGGCGCGAGGTGGGGCGCGGGGTGGGAGAGGGGGCGGTCGAGGGGGCCGGGGCCGTTGAGTCGCATGCCCCAGTCCCTACCGTCCCGCGCGCCGCTTTCCGCGCAACCCACCCGAACGTGGGCGAGCCACGCCTGGAGGGCGCGCATCCTCTTTGCCCTGCACGCCGACGGGCTTGTACCCTGGTCTGCGATTGGTGACAGCCTGCCGGGCTGTGCCATCATCTGCACACGCCCTCGCTCGCGCGGGTGTGTCTGGAGGCTTCGCCTAGTCTGGTCTATGGCGCCGCACTGCTAATGCGGTTTGGGACTTCAATCCCATCCGGGGTTCAAATCCCCGAGCCTCCGCTCGTTTCCGGAGCCCCGGTCGTCCCAGGACGGCCGGGGCTCCGTTGCGTGTCCCCGGCTCCGGGTGTCCCTCACCGGTACCTCGTCAGATGCTGTTTTCGCAGCTCAGATGGGGTGCGGGCAATGGATTTCACCTGAAGCCGCAGGTCATGTAATGTTGTTCCCGCAACGCCGACCGGTGAGAAAACGCCGGAAAGCACAAGCACTCGTAGCTCAACGGATAGAGCATCTGACTACGGATCAGAAGGTTGCAGGTTCGAATCCTGCCGAGTGCACTCAGGTCAGGGCCCCCGAGGAGATCGTCTGAGGGGGTCCTGGTTTGCTTTTCGGAGCAATCCGGAAAAACCGCGTCGAGCGGGACTGGTAGTTGAGGGTCCCGCGGATGGCGTAGTGTTCAGTTCAACGGCGCGGGGTGGAGCAGCTCGGTAGCTCGCTGGGCTCATAACCCAGAGGTCGCAGGTTCAAATCCTGTCCCCGCTACTACGGCCAGAGGCCCGACACGAAAGTGTCGGGCCTCTGGTGTTTCCCGTCCCGTGGGTTGTCATGAGCGGGCGCTAGTGTCGGCCGGATGGTGGCGATGACTGCGCGGGGGCTGAAGGCGGCGTGTCTGGCGATGCCGGGCGCCGAGGAGGAGTTCCCGTTTCCGCGGAACCCGGATCTGTCGGTGTTCAAGGTGGCTGGGAAGATCTTCGCGTTGAGCGTGCTGGAGGCCGAGCCGCTCAAGGTGAGCCTCAAGTGCGATCCGGAGATCGCCGAACAGCTGCGGGCGGAGTACCCGGCGGTCATCCCGGGCTACCACCTCAACAAGCGGCACTGGAACACGGTGACGGTCGACGGGTCGCTGCCGGTCCGGATGGTGCGGGAGATGATCGAGGACTCCTACGACCTGGTGGTGGCGTCGCTGCCGCGCGCCGTCCGGCTCACCTACGACGCGCGCTGAACCGGCACCGCCCCGGCTGCCGGCCCGCCCGTCAGCCCACCCATCGGCCCGCCTACCCGCCCGGCTACCAGCCCGCCTCGACGTAGAGCGTCAGTTGGCGGACCTCGCCCGCGCCGCACAGCCGCAGCACGCGGGCGTGGGTGGCCGGGCAGTGGACCGCGAGCCTGGCCGTGGCGGGCAGGCCGGCGGCGAGCCGGATGAGGGTCGTGGCGCAGTGGGCGTCGATGAACGACAGCGCCGTCAGGTCGACGAGCCGCGGGGGCGGGCCCGGTCCGCCCAGGGACCGGAGCAGCTCCGTGTCGAACTGCTCCCGGGTGGCGAGGTCGGCGTTCCCCGCGAGGTGCAGGATGGTGCCGGTCCTGGTGATGTGCAGGGCGTCGAGGGACTGCAGGACCTCGGTGGGGTGGGAGGCGCCGACCCGGCACATCAGCTCGGGCGGGAACAGCCGGCGGTCGTACTCGCAGATCGCGGTGAAGCCGATGTCGGCGAAGAGCGGGGTGAGGCCGGTCTCGTAGTCGATGAGCTCCTCGTGGTCGACGCCGGGCTCCAGTGCCCAGGACATGTCGCCCACGGCGCGCAGCCCGCTGAAGCCCATGACGCTCGCGTTCTCGGTGAAGTCCAGCCAGGTCGCGGCCCGGCTCTCGGCGTCGAAGCCGCGCTCCGGGTCGTAGCCGGGGGTCTCGTTGATGACGAGCAGCCGCTCGTCGCGCAGGGCCTGGGCGGCGGGCACGCCGTGGTCGGCGAGGCGGGCGGCGGCCTTCCCGGGGGTGGTGCCGCGGTCGACGAAGAGGATCACCCGCTCGCCGCGGAGCAGCCCGGCCTCGGTGAAGGCGGCCCGGACCGCCCAGCGGGCCCGGTGGCTGTCGAAGCCCAGACAGGCGTGATCTCCGGAGGCCATGCGGTCGACGGAGACGGTGTAAGGGACGGCGCCACTGTCCATGCGGCGAACGTACCTCCGTTTGTCGCGGGGTGGAGGTGCGGGGATCGGTTTCGTACGAATACGACATGATGCGTTTGAGTGGGCGTTGACAACTACCCTTGTTTGTCACAAAT
The DNA here is from genome assembly GCF_023701715.1 of Streptomyces sp. RKAG337. NCBI lineage: Bacteria > Bacillati > Actinomycetota > Actinomycetes > Kitasatosporales > Streptomycetaceae > Streptomyces > Streptomyces sp. RKAG337. The sequence continues at coordinate 3,825,351 of NZ_JAJOZA010000001.1, forward strand.
ATGACGATTGATCACATACCGGACAAACAACGGCAGTTGATCAACTCACCAACTCCGCGAACTCGGTTGATCAACACCACTGAACGCTCCGTCAGTTGTGGAGATCGGTGCGCCGGATGCCGTCCGCGTCAGGCCAACACCTCCGCCAGGCGCCGCCATTCGGCGCGGGGCAGCACGGATCGGTCCTGGTCGGTGACGATTTGCAGGGCCACATGGTCAGCACCCGCCGCGTGGAAGGATTCGATTCGCTGCCGGATGCGATCCTCGTCGCCCCAGGCGAAGACGGTGTCGATCAACCGGTCGCTGCCGCCGCCGGTGAAGTCCGCCTCCTCGAAGCCGAGTCGGAGGAAACTGTTGGTGTAGTTCGGCATCGCCAGATAGCCGGCGAGATAGCCGCGGGCCGTCTCGCGGGCCACGGCCGGGTCCGTCTCCAGCACGACCTTCAACTCGGGTGCCAGCAAAGGGCCGTAGCCCAGCAGCGAGCGGGCCTGCTCGGTGTGTTCCGGCGTGACGAGATACGGGTGCGCGCCACCCGCCCGGTCGCGGGACAGCTCCAGCATCCTCGGACCCAGCGCGGCCAGCACGCGCCGCCCGGCCGGCACCGGTACGGGCGCGGCGTCCAGCGCGTCCAGATAAGCCACCATCGCCGAGTACGGGCGCCGGTAGCGGTCGGCGAGCTGTGCGTGACTCACCCCGAGGCCGAGCAGGAAACGGCCCGGGTGGGCGGCCTCCACCGCCGCCGTGCTCGCGGCGACCGCGTCCGCCTCGTGCTCCCAGATGCTGAGGATCCCGGTGGCGACCGCGATCCGGGGCGCCGCGCCGAGCACCCGGGCGGCGTGCTCGACGGAGCTGCTGCCGCCCAGCCAGATCGCGCCGAAGCCCAGCTCGTCCAGTTCGGCCGCCGCCTCGGCGATCTCGCCGCGCAGCGCCGGGTCGTCCGAGCGCAGCCCGGCGTTCCAGATGCCGTACCGGCCGACGGATTCCCTGGCGGCCGCGACGCCGCCGCTGTCCTTGCTCCCCATGATCCCGGCTCCCTGGTTCTCGGTGCGTGCAGGCGGCAACCCGGTGACCGACCGCCGTATTCCGGACCCCGACAGACCGCCGCCTGTCTCTCGCCGAGCGTGCCCGAACCCCCACCGGCCGTTTCTCAGGAGATTCACAGGTAGCCGAAAGAATGCTCTCAGGGCCCCCTTCCAGGCTGGTCCCATGCCTTCCTTCCCCGCTGCGGCCTCCGCCGACCTGTCCCGTCCCGACGGGTCCCCGGTGCGTGTCCTCGTCGTCGACGACGAGGCCGCTCTCTCCGACCTGCTGTCCATGGCCCTGCGCTACGAGGGCTGGGAGGTCCGTACCGCGGCCGACGGCGCCGGCGCGCTGCGCGCGGCCCGCGACGCCCGGCCCGACGCCGTCGTGCTCGACGTGATGCTGCCCGACATGGACGGCCTGGAGGTGCTCGCCCGGCTGCGCCGCGACGCCCCGGACGTGCCGGTGCTCTTCCTCACCGCCAAGGACGCCGTCGAGGACCGGATCGCCGGGCTGACGGCGGGCGGCGACGACTACGTGACGAAGCCGTTCAGCCTGGAGGAGGTCGTCGCCCGGCTGCGCGGGCTGATGCGCCGCTCGGGCGCCGCCGCGGCACGGAGCGAATCCATGCTCGTCGTCGGCGATCTCGTTCTGAACGAGGACAGCCACGAGGTGTACCGCGGCGACGACTCGATCCATCTCACCGCCACCGAGTTCGAGCTGCTGCGCTTCCTGATGCGCAACCCGCGCCGGGTGCTCAGCAAGGCGCAGATACTCGACCGGGTCTGGTCCTACGACTTCGGCGGCCAGGCCAATGTGGTGGAGCTCTACATCTCCTACCTGCGGCGCAAGATCGACGCCGGACGCGCCCCGATGATCCACACCCGGCGGGGGGCGGGGTATCTGATCAAGCCGGGCGAGACGGCGTGAAGGCCCCGCGCCGGCGGCCCTGGTCCCTGCCGGGCCGCCCGTGGTCGCTCCGGCGCCGGCTCGTGGTGTCGTCCGTCGCCCTGGTCGCCGTCGTGTGCGCGGTGATCGGCACCGTCACCGCCATCGCCCTGCACACCTATCTGTACGGGCAGCTCGACACCCAGCTCGCCGCCGTCGCGCACCGCGCCGAGGGCCCGCCGCCCGGCTCGAACCCGCTGCCGCACCTGCGGTCCGGCAACGACCTGGGCTTCGTCATCGGCGGCGGTCAGCCGCTCGGCACGATCGGCGCCAAGGTCAGCGGCGGGCAGATCACCGAGACCGCGCTCAGCGCCCAGCGGGAGAGCAGCGAGTCCGGGCCGCAGGTCACGCCCGAGTCCCTCGACGCCGCGCAGACCGCGGCGCTGGGCAGCCTGCCGCTCGACGGCGCCGCGCACAGCATCGACGTCCCCGGCCTGGGCACCTACCGCATGCAGTCGGTCTCGACGCAGAACGGCACGTACCTCGTCGGCATCCGGGCCTCCGGCGCGCAGGACACCCTCAACACCCTCGTCTGGGTGGAGGTGTGCGTGACCGCCGCCGGTCTCGCGGCGGCCGGGCTCGCCGGGACCGCCCTGATCCGGATCTCCCTCCAGCCGCTGCGCCGGGTCGCCGCGACCGCCTCCCGGGTGTCGGAACTGACCCTGCACCGGGGTGAGGTGGCGCTCCACGAGCGGGTGCCGGAGGCGGACACCGATCCGCGCACCGAGGTGGGACAGGTCGGGGCGTCCCTCAACCGGCTGCTCGGGCACGTCGGTTCGGCACTGCACTCCCGGCAGGAGAGCGAGATGCGGGTCCGCCGCTTCGTCGCCGACGCCAGCCATGAACTGCGGACGCCGCTCGCCTCGATCCGCGGCTACGCGGAGCTGACCAGGCGCGGCCGGGAGGACGTCGGCCCCGACACCCGGCACGCGCTGGGCCGTATCGAGTCCGAGGCCGGACGGATGACGTCGCTGGTCGAGGACCTGCTGATGCTCGCCCGGCTGGACGCGGGGCGGCCGCTGAGCCTCACCGGGACGGATCTGTCACCGCTCGTCGTGGACGCGGTCAGCGACGCGCGGGCGGCCGGGCCCGACCACGTGTGGCGGCTGGACCTGCCCGACGAGCCGGCCACCGTGCACGGGGACGCCGAGCGGCTGCAGCAGGTGCTGGCCAACCTGCTGGGCAACGCCCGCACCCACACCCCGCCGGGCACGACCGTGACCGCGCGGGTCACCGGTGACCGGAACGACGGGGTGCTGCTCCAGGTGGTGGACGACGGTCCCGGTATCCCGCCCGACCTCACCCCGTACATCTTCGAACGGTTCGCCCGCGGTGACGCCTCGCGGGCCCGGGGTGCCGGATCCGGTTCCACCGGTCTGGGGCTGGCGATCGTGTACGCGGTCGTCGCGGCGCACGGCGGCCGGGTGTGGGTCGAGAGCGTCCCCGGCCGCACCGCGTTCACCGTCCAACTTCCGTCTCCCGTAAGGAAGCTGGCAGCGGGGGGCGCGGCAGCGGACGTGCCGCAGGACTCACAGCAGGGCCTCAGGTTCACCACAAGGTCGTGACAGCGCGGCGGTGGAGCGTCGGGGTATGCGAACTCACCTCGGCACTCTGCCGTCCCGGCAGCACCTGCCGGTCGCACACAGCGACCCGGTGCTCGACGTCGTGATCCCCGTCCACAACGAGGAGAACGACCTGGAGCCCTGTGTCAGGCGGTTGCACGCGCACCTGGCAGGCACCTTCCCCTACCCCTTCCGGATCACCATCGCGGACAACGCGAGCACCGACCTCACGGAGGCCGTCGCGAAGAGCCTCGCGACGGAGATCCCCGAGGTCGAGTCCTTCCGGCTCGACCAGAAGGGGCGCGGGCGGGCCCTGCGGGCCGTCTGGACGGAGTCCGAGGCGCCGGTGCTCGCCTACATGGACGTCGATCTGTCGACGGACCTGAACGCGCTGCTGCCGCTGGTCGCCCCGCTGATCTCCGGCCACTCCGACCTGGCGATCGGCTCCCGGCTGGCCCGCAGCTCCCGCGTCGTGCGCGGCGCCAAGCGCGAGTTCATCTCCCGCACCTACAACCTGATCCTGCGCGGCTCGCTCGCCGCCCGCTTCTCCGACGCGCAGTGCGGCTTCAAGGCGATCCGCAAGGACGTCGCCGAGCGGCTGCTGCCGATGGTGGAGGACACCGGCTGGTTCTTCGACACCGAGATGCTGGTGCTCGCGGAGCGCGCCGGACTGCGGATCCACGAGGTGCCGGTCGACTGGGTCGACGACCCCGACAGCACCGTGGACATCGTCCGCACGGCCGCCGACGACCTCAAAGGGGTCTGGCGGGTGGGCCGGGCGCTCGCCACCGGCGCGCTGGCGCTCGACCGGCTGCGCCGGCCGTTCGGCGACGATCCGCGCGACCGCGAACTGGGCGGTGTGCCACCGGGCCTCGCCCGCCAGCTGGTCGGCTTCTGCGTCGTCGGGGCGCTGAGCACCCTGGTCTATCTGGTGCTGTACTCGGGCTTCCGGCTCGGGCTCGGCTCACAGCCCGCCAACGCGGCGGCGCTGCTGGTCTCCGCGATCGGCAACACCGCCGCCAACCGCCGGCTCACCTTCGGCGTCCGCGGCCGGGAGCAGGCCGTCCGCCATCAGGCCCAGGGCCTGGTCGTCTTCGCGATCGGCCTCGCCCTGACCAGCGGCTCGCTGGCCGCCCTGCAGACGGCGAACACCCACCCCTCGCACGGCACGGAGCTCGCCGTCCTCATCGCCGCCAACCTCGCGGCGACGGTGCTGCGCTTCCTGCTCTTCCGCGCCTGGGTCTTCCCGTCCGGAGCGGCCCCGTCCGACACCGGCCCCACTGCCACCCCCACTCCCACCCCGACCCTCACCCCGACCTACGACTACGACTACGAATCCGACTACGACTCCGACCCGAGGAGCGCACGATGACCGCGCCGTACAGCACCCCGGCCGGCCTCCCGGCCGGTCCGCCGCCACCGCCCGACGACCTGCCAGGACCGGTGACCCGGACCCCGGTGCCCGAGCACGCGCCGCCGCCCGGCGGGCACCGGGCGGCCGCTCCGTCCGCTCCGGCCGCTCCGTCCGGTCCCCGGGGCTTCGGGGCGCGCGTCTGGCGGGGCCGGGCCGAGGACGCCCGCTGGGTGCGTCCCGCGTTCCTGGCGCTGCTGGCCGTGACCGCCGCGCTGTACCTGTGGGACCTGAGCGCGTCCGGATACGCCAACTCCTTCTACTCCGCGGCCGTCCAGGCGGGCAGCGAGAGCTGGAAGGCGCTCTTCTTCGGCTCGTCCGACGCGGCGAACTCGATCACCGTCGACAAGCCCCCGGCCTCGCTCTGGCCGATGGATCTCGCCGTCCGGATCTTCGGCCTCAGCTCGTGGTCGATCCTGGTCCCCGAGGCGCTGATGGGCGTCGCGACGGTGGGCGTGCTCTACGCCGCCGTCCGCCGCCGCTTCGGCCCGGCCGCCGGTCTGATCGCGGGCGCCGTACTGGCGGTCACCCCGGTCGCCGCGCTGATGTTCCGCTTCAACAACCCGGACGCGATGCTCGCGCTCCTCATGACGGCCGCCGTCTACTGCGTGCTGCGCGCCCTCGAAGGCGCCCGGACGAAGTGGCTGGTGTGGGCCGGCGTCGCCTTCGGCCTCGCCTTCCTGACCAAGACGCTGCAGGCGTTCCTCATCCTTCCGCCGCTCGCAGTCGTCTACGCGGTCGTCGCGCCGACGGCCTTCCGCAGGCGCATCGGCCAACTGGCCCTGGCAGGGCTCGCGCTGGTCGTCTCCGGCGGCTGGTGGGTGGCGATCGTCGAGCTGTGGCCGGCCTCGTCCCGCCCGTACATCGGCGGCTCGCAGGACAACAGCTTCCTGTCGCTGACCTTCGGCTACAACGGCTTCGGCCGCATCACCGGCAACGAGACGGGCAGCGTCGGCGGTGGGGGAGCGGGCGGCGGCCAGGGCGGCGGCCAGTGGGGCGCCACCGGCATCACCCGGCTCTTCGACGCCGACATGGGCGGTCAGATCGCCTGGCTGCTGCCGGCCGCGTTCGTCCTGCTCGCCGCGGGGCTGTGGCTGACCCGGCGGGCCCCGCGCACCGACGCCCGGCGCGCCGCGTTCCTCGTCTGGGGCGGCTCGCTGCTGATGACCTTCGGGGTCTTCAGCTTCATGTCGGGCATCTTCCACCAGTACTACAACATCGCCCTGGCCCCCTACATCGCCGCCCTTGTCGGCATGGGCGCCACGCTGCTCTGGGAGAAGCGCACGCACCTCGCGGCGGCGGCCACGCTCGCCGCGACGTCCGCGGGCACCGGGTACTGGGCGTACGTCCTGCTGGGCCGGGCGACCGACTGGCACCCGTGGCTGCGCTGGACGGTGCTGGTGAGCGGCCTGCTCGCGGCGGCCGGACTGCTGCTCGCCGTACGGCTCGGCCGGCGGTTCGCGGCCGCCGTGGCGGGTCTCGGTATCGCGGCGGCGCTCGCGGCACCGTTCGCGTACACCCTGAACACCGTCGACACCGGACACAGCGGCTCGATCGTGACGGCGGGCCCCGCCGTCCAGGGCGGCAGGGGCGGTCCCGGCGGCATGCGCGGCGGCGGTCCCGGCGGCATGCCGGGGCAGGGAGGCCAGAACGGCCAGGGACTGCCCGGCGGCGGCCAGCAGCCGCCGACGGTTCCGGGCGGCGGTCAGAACGGCCAGCCAGGACAGCAGGGCCAACAGGGGCAGCAAGGCGGGCCCGGCCAGGGCGCGCAGGGCTTCCCGCGGGGCGGTACGGCCGGTGGCGGTACCGCGGACGGCGGCACGGCCGGCGGTCGCGGTGGCGGCGGGATGGGCGGGCTGCTCGGCGGCGCCACCGTCAGTTCCGCGATGAAGACGCTCCTCGAGAAGAACGCCTCCGACTACACCTGGGTCGCGGCGGCCATCGGCTCGCAGAATTCCGCCAGCTACCAACTGGCCACCGGTGACCCGGTCATGGCCATCGGCGGCTTCAACGGCAGCGACCCGTCACCGACCCTCGCGCAGTTCCAGCGGTACGTGGCCGAGGGGAAGATCCACTACTTCATCTCCTCCTCCGGCGGCATGGGCGGCGGGATGGGCGGCCAGGGCACGTCCTCGGCGATCACCACCTGGGTCACCTCCGCGTTCACCGCGAAGACGGTCGGCAGCACCACGGTCTACGACCTGACGAGCCCCGCGAAGAGCTGACGCAGGGCCATCGAGAGAGCGATCCAGCGACCGATCGAGAGGACGATCGAGAGGGACAGGGCGGTATCCGCAGGCTTCCTGACCTGCGGACACCGCCCTTTCCGCGAAATCTCTTGTACGGCGTACAAGGTCGGCTGTACGGTGTACAGCGCATCGCCCCGTACACCGTACAAGGAGTCCGCTTGCCAGCCACGGCAACCACCGCCACCCCGCGAGCAGCCACGGAACGCCACCCCCAGCGCTGGCTGATCCTCGGCGTCATCTGCCTCGCCCAGCTCACCGTGCTGCTCGACAACACGGTCCTGAACGTCGCGATCCCCTCCCTCGGCACCGAGTTGGGCGCGACCACCTCCGACATCCAGTGGATGATCAACGCCTACGCGCTCGTCCAGTCCGGCCTGCTGCTCACCGCGGGCAGCGCCGCCGACCGCTACGGCCGCAAGCGGATGCTGCTCGTCGGCCTCGCGCTCTTCGGCGCCGGCTCGTGCAGCGCCGCCTTCGCGCACTCCGCCGGGCAACTCATCGCGGCCCGTGCGGGCATGGGCATCGGCGGCGCACTGCTGATGACCACCACCCTCGCCGTCGTCGTCCAGATATTCGACGACGAGGAACGACCGAAGGCGATCGGCCTGTGGGGCGCGATCAGTTCGCTCGGCTTCGTCGCGGGACCGCTCATCGGCGGGGTGATCCTCGATCACTTCTGGTGGGGGGCGATCTTCCTGGTCAACATCCCCGTCGCGCTGCTCGGCCTCGCCGCCGTCGCACGGCTCGTCCCCGAGTCGAAGAACCCGTCGGGCGACCGCCCCGACCTCCCCGGCGCGCTGCTCTCCATGGTGGGCATGACCGGCATCGTCTACGCGATCATCTCCGGCCCCGGGCACGGCTGGACCTCGGCCGACGTCCTGCTCCCGGCCGTCGCCGGCTGCGCCGGGCTCGCCGCGTTCGTCCGCTGGGAGCTGCGCACCCCGCACCCCATGCTCGACATGACGTTCTTCCGCGACCGCCGCTTCGTGGGCGCCGTCGCGGGCGGCATCCTCGTCTCGTTCGGCATGGCGGGCTCGCTCTTCCTGCTCACCCAGCAACTGCAGTTCGTGCTCGGCCACACGCCGTTGGAGGCGGGGCTGCGCACCGCGCCGCTCGCGCTGAGCATCGTCGTGCTGAACCTCGCGGGCGTCGGCGCCCGGCTGCTGGCGAAGGCCGGCACCCCGGTCGCCATCCTCGCCGGGATGACGATGCTCGCCGCCGGCCTGGCCGTCGTGGCGCTGCTCGGCGGCCACGGCTACCCGGGGATGTGCGCGGGCCTGGTCCTGATGGGCGCCGGTATCGCCTTCGCGATGCCCGCCATGGCCAACGCGGTCATGAGCGCCATCCCGGTGGAGCGGGCCGGCATCGGCGCGGGCGTCAACGGAACGCTCACCGAATTCGGCAACGGACTCGGTGTCGCCGTCCTCGGTGCCGTCCTGGCCTCCTCCTTCGCGGCGGGCTCGCTGCCCGGCGCCCTGGCCGGCGCCGGTACGGCCGCGGAGCGCACCCGGCTGGTGGACGACTTCTCCGCCGGCCTCGAAGCCAGCCAGCTGATCGGCGCCGTCGCCGTACTGTTCGGCGGCCTCCTGGCGGCACTCCTGCTGCGCAGGGCCGAGCGTTCGGAAGCGGCATAGCATCGGGGGCGGGCAGCCCTCAGGCCCGACGACCCGGAACACCCGAAGGGAACCGCCCGCCATGGCCGAGGACAGCCGCGCGACCACGCCCGGGGCCAGCGTGTGGCTGCACGAACGCCCCGCGGGCAAGCGCCGCAGCGAGCAGCCGGCCGGACTGGACCGCGACAGGATCGTCGCGACCGCCGTCCGGCTGCTCGACACGGACGGTCTGGCCAAGTTCTCGATGCGCAAGCTCGCCGCCGAGCTGGGTGTGACCGCGATGTCCGTCTACTGGTACGTCGACAGCAAGGACGATCTGCTGGAGCGCGTCCTGGACGCGGTGCACGGCGAGATCGCGCTGCCGGCCGAGGAGCCGGACGCCGACTGGCGCGACGAGGTGCGCCAACTCGCCGTCGGGTACCGCGCGATGCTGGTGCGCCATTCCTGGACGGCCCACCTGATCGGCGAATACCTCAACATCGGCCCGTTCGCGATGGACTTCGCGAACCTCTCGATGCGCGCCATGGCCCGTTCCGGCCTGGCGGCCGAGCAGATGACCGGCGCGCTCGGCTGCCTCTTCCAGTTCGTCTACGGCTACGGCACCGTCGAGGGCCGGTGGGGCGAACGGTTCCGGGCCAGCGGCCAGGACGAGGACGCGTTCTACGCCGACTGGGCCGGCACCGTCGAGCACCGTCCCGGCTTCGAGCAATCGCTCGACCTGCTCAAACACCGCTCTGCGGCCGTGTCCGTCGCCCAGCAGCGGGAGCGCGACTTCACCTTCGGGCTGGAGTGCGTGATCGCCGGTATCGAGACGATGCGCGACCGGCACCTGCGGACGTGACGACCTGAGGGACTGGGGCCCCGGGGACCGGCGTGCGCACCGGCCCGGCCCGGAGCGCACGGCTAGGGTTTTGCCATGGCTCCCAAAACGATTGCCACCAACACCAAGGCGTCCCTCGACGAGCTGCTGGAGTTCGTCCGCCCACGCCACCGCGCGATCCTGCTCACCACCCGCGCGGACGGCCGGCCCCAGGGTTCGCCGCTGACCTGCGGTGTCGACGACTCCGGGCGGATCGTCGTGTCCACCTACCCGGAGCGCGCCAAGACCAGGAACGCCCGGCGGGATCCGCGTGCCAGCGTCATCGTCCTCTCCGACGACTGGAGCGGGCCCTGGGTGCAGATCGACGGCTCGGCCGAGGTCATCGATCCGCCGGACTCCGTCGAGCCGCTCGTCGAGTACTTCCGCAACATCTCGGGTGAACACCCGGACTGGGACGAGTACCGGGCCGCGATGATCGAGCAGGGCAAGTCGCTGATCCGCATCACCCCGGAGCGCTGGGGCCCGATCGCGACCGGCGGATTCCCGGCCCGGCTGGCGTAACGCCACCGGCACTCCGCCTCCGGGCTACGCCCCCGGCAGTTCGGTGCCGCGCACGGCCTGGACGGCGAGTTCGACCTTGAGCGTGGTGCCGATGGCGGCGATCCCGGCCTGGACGACCTGGTTGTAGTTCATCGCGAAGTCGGCGCGGCGCAGCTCGGTGGTGGCGCGGAAGGCGGTGCGCACCCCGCCCCACGGGTCGGGGCCGGTGCCGAGGTACGCGAGGTCGAGATCGACGGGCCGTGTGACGCCGTGCAGGGTCAGCTCGCCCTGCACGGTCCAGCGGTCCTCGCCGGCCGGCTCCAGGCCGCCCGTGCTGCGGTAGGTGATCTTGGGGTGGACCTCGGCGTCGAGGAAGTCGGGCGAGCGCAGATGCGCGTCCCGCAGGGCGTTGCCGGTGTCGATCGACGCGGCCTCGATGACGGCGTCGACGGACGACGCGGCGGTCCGCCCGTCGATCTCGATCCGCCCGCCGAACACGGTGAACCGGCCCTGCACGCTGGAGATCCCGAGGTGCTGGGCGGTCGCGGTGACCGAGGAATGTGCCGGGTCGATGGTCCAGGTGCCGGGCGGCGGCAGTTCCACGCCGCCCGCGCGGGAGAGCGTCACGGTGCCCGCGTCGGCGGAGCCCGACGCGGTGACGATCGCGGTCGAGGCGGCCGGCAGATAGCCGATGGCGGTCACGATGGCGGTGTAGGAGCCGGCGGGCAGCGGTCCGGTACGGACCACGCCGTCGGAATCGGCTTCCCGGCGGTCGACTTGACTGCCCGTCATATCGGTGACGGTCAGCACCGCGTGCGAGACGGCCCAGCCGTCCCTGGTGCGTACGCGGGCCCGCAGGCCGTGGCTGCTCATCGAGGTTCGCCTCCCGTGACGTGCCGGTGTCCCGTAGGTCCGGCCGTGGTGCTCTGGTGCTCTGGTGCTCTGGTGCGGTGCCGCGGTGGTGCCGCGCTGCTGTCGATCGCCGGGCGGGCCCGTTCGACGGAGCCCGCCCGGCGAGGGGATCCGGTGCGACGGCCTCGGCCGTCCCCTGCTCCGGCCGTCGCTCGGATCCCGATCCCTCCGGACCGGCCCGCACCTCTCCGCAAGGCACGCGGGCCGACCGTCCGGAAGCCTGTCCCCCGAAGTCCGCAGTCCGCAGTCCGGGGGCCGGGGGCCGTGCCCGTTACCCCTCGGGGTGGTTGAGCTCGACGTCGAACTCCTCGGCGCCGCGCCCCTGCACGCTCAACGCGGTGGCCAGCGGCGGGTAACCGCTCGCGACGAGTGAGTACTCGCCCGCGTCGAGGTCGGTGAACGCGTACGCGCCGTCCGCGCCGGTGGTCGTCGTGCCGGCCACGTTCCCGGCCGCGTCGACCAGGACGACCTTGGCGTCCGGCAGCGGCCGCCGGTCGGCGCCCGCCCGTACGACGCCGCGTACCTGCGCGCCGGGCTGGAGCACGACCTCGACGCGGGTGGCGCCGGTGCCGCCGACCTCGACGGGCAGCGCGGCCGGCCGGAAGCCGGGGGCGTTCACGGCGACGGTGAAGTCGCCCGCGGGCAGCTCGCCGAAGGCGAACCCGCCGCCGTCACCGGTCTTCCCGGTGCCCAGCACCTCACCGCGCACATCGGTCACGACGACCATCGCCTCGACGACCGGCAGGTTGTCGACCGCGCCCAGCACGGTCCCGGCGAGCCCGCCGGCGCCGCTGAGCACCACGTCGAACGACAGGGGCGCGTCGCCGACCAGCACGGTCGACGCCTGCGGCTGGTGGCCGTCGGCCGCCGCGATCAGGACGTACGAGCCGGCGCCGGGCGCTTCGAGGAGATAGCGGCCGTCGGAGCCGGTGACGGACCTGCCCAGCTGCTGTCCCTGGAGCGAGATCAGCGTGACCTTGGCGTGGTTGATGGCCGAGCCGTCGGTGATCCTGACGATGCCGTGCACGGGCGTGCCGCCGTCGCCGGACCCAGCCCCGGACCCCGTGCCGGACTCCGCCACCGGCCGGTCGTCGAGTATCGCCACCGGTGTCATGGCGGCCACCTCCTTGGTGAAGGAGGTCGCGGGCATGGTCACCTCGGCGCCACCGGCACTTCCACCGGCGGCGGCAGCCGCTTCCGCTCCCGCGACCTGCTGCAGACCGCTGTTGGTCTTGAGCGCGACCTCCTTGACGAAGATCACCAGCAGCAGGGCGATCAGTGCGAAGGGTGCCGCGTAGAGGAAGACATCGCCGATGCCCCGCCCGTACGCGCTCTCCACGACGCCCTTGACCGGGGCCGGGAGCTTGGCGACGTCCGGGATGCCGCCGCCGTCCCCGCCCTTGATGCCGAGCGCCGCCAGGCCGTCGGACACCAGGCTCGTGACGCGGCTGCCGAGGACGGCGCCGAGCGCGGAGACGCCGACCGCGCCACCGAGCGAGCGGAAGAACGTGACGAGCGAGCTGGCCGCGCCGAGGTCCGCCGGGGTGACCTGGTTCTGCACGGCGAGCACGAGGTTCTGCATCATCATGCCGATGCCGAGACCCAGCAGCGCCATGTAGATCGCGACCTGCCAGTACGGGGTGTCGTAGCGCAGCAGGCCCAGCGTCGCGGCGCCCGCGGTCAGGAAGACCCCGCCGCCGACCAGGAAGCCCTTCCAGCGGCCGGTCCTGGTGATGATCTGGCCCGAGACGGTCGAGGAGATGAACAGGCCCGCGATGAGCGGGATGGTCATCACACCGGACATGGTCGGGGTCTTGCCGCGCGCCAGCTGGAAGTACTGGCTGAGGAAGACGGTGCCGGCGAACATCGCGACGCCGACGAAGAGGCTGGCGAGCGAGGTGAGGGTGATCGTCTTGTTGCGGAACAGCCGCAGCGGAATGATCGGCTCGGAGGCTTTGGACTCGACGAACAGGAAGACCAGGCCGAGCAGGACGGCGCCGGGCACCATCACATAGGTCTGCCAGGACATCCACGGGTAGTTGGTGCCGCCGAGCGAGACCCAGATCATCAGCAGGCTGACGGCCGCGGAGATGAAGAACGCGCCGGACCAGTCGATCTTGACCTTCCGCTTGACCAACGGCAGGTGCAGCGTCTTCTGCAGCACGATGAGCGCGATGATCGCGAACGGTACGCCGACGTAGAAGCACCAGCGCCAGCCGAGCCAGTCGGTGTCGACGATGACGCCGCCGACCAGCGGGCCGCCGACGGTCGCGACGGCGAAGACCGCGCCGAGGTAGCCGCTGTAACGGCCGCGCTCCCGCGGGGAGATCATCGCCGCCATGATCACCTGGGTGAGGGCCGACAGACCGCCGGCGCCGACTCCCTGCAGCACCCGGCAGGCGATCAGCATGCCGGGGTTGGTGGAGAACCCGGCGATGATCGAGCCGAGTACGTAGATGACCAGGGCTATCTGGATCAGCAGCTTCTTGCTGACCAGGTCGGACATCTTGCCCCAGAGCGGGGTGGTGGCGGTGACCGCGAGCAGGGCGGCGGTGACCACCCAGGTGTACGCGCTCTGCCCGCCGCCGATGTCCGCGAGGATGGTGGGCAGGGCGTTGGAGACGATCGTGGACGACAGGATCGCCACGAACAGGCCGAGCAACAGCCCGGACAGCGCCTCCATGATCTGCCGGTGCGACATGGGGGCCGCGGACCCACCGTGGGCTTCCGCCTCCCGCACACCGGTCGGTGTGGTTGTAGCCATCTTCGTCCTTGTCAGTTCGCGTGTGTACGGGGTGTGTGGGCCGCAGCCGTGCCGACCGTGGTGGCCGGGAGCGCTCCGTGGGCTGCCTGCGCTGCCTGCGCTGCGTGGGCCGTCTGCGCTGCCTGGGCGGTCTGGGCTGCGTGGGCGCGGGGGCCGGGCCGGCAGTCGCCGAAACTCAGGCGCAGCCGGTCCAGCAGGCCGGACAGCAGGTCGACGTCGTCGTCGGACCAGTCGCTCAGATGGGCTGCCAGCACCTCGGCGGCACGGTCGGAAGAGGCGGCCAGCACCTTTTCGCCGTGCGGGTTCAGGCGCAGCAGCCGGGACCGTTTGTCCAGGGCGTCGGGAGTGCGGTCGATCCAGCCGCGCTCGGCGAGATAGGCGACATGTCGGCTTGTCACCGATATGTCGATATCGAGATATTCGGCGAGCCGGCTCATCCGCATCTCGCCGTACCGGCCGAGCACGGTGAGCACCGCGACGGTCGAGGGCGGGGTCTCGGGCGGCAGTGCCCGGCCCACTTCCCTGCCGACGCCGACGACGACGCGCAGCTGGCGAGCGAGCTCCGCGCAGTGCTTCTTCGTCGCCACAGCCCCCGCCGATCGTCGAGTCGTCCAATTGGTTGCCTTGAGCAACTGTAGAGGTCGTTGGTTGCTACAGGCAAATGAATCTGCGCCTCATGCGGTCAAGAATCCCCAAAGGAATCGCCCGTCTCCCGTAAAGCGAGACGGGCGATCCCCCCGATGGGATAAAGGGGTGCTACGTCATATCCGCAGGTCAGACGGACGCGGCCGTCAGCCTGTCCAGCTCCTCGGCCGTCAGCTTCAGATCCGCCACCGCCAGCAGCGCCGGCAGCTGCTCCACGGTGCGCGCGCTGGCGATCGGCGCCGCGACGGTCGGCTGCGCCGCCAGCCAGGCCAGCGCCACCGTGGCGACCTCGGCGTCATGCGCCTGCGCGACCTCGTCCAGCGCCACCAGCACCCGCTGTCCGTGCTCGGTCGCCAGGTACTTCCCCGCGCCGCCCGCCCGCGGGCTGTCCACCGTGACGCCGGCCCGGTACTTGCCGGTCAGGAAGCCCGAGGCCAGCGCGTAATAGGGGACCGACGACAGGCCGTGCGAGGCGACGACCTCGGCCATCGCCCCCTCGTAGTCCGTGCGCTCCACCAGGTTGTAGAGCTGCTGCAGGGCGACGTACGAGGGCAGCCCCTCCCGCTCGGAGAAGGCCAGCGACTCCGACAGCCGCTCCGGGGAGATGTTGGACGCGGCGATCTGCCGCACCTTGCCCTCGCGCACCAGCTCGTCCAGGGCGCCGAGGATCTCCGCGACGGGGACCTGCGGGTCGTCGAAGTGCGTGTAGTAGAGGTCGATGTGGTCCGTGCCCAGCCGGCGCAGCGATGCCTCCGCGGCGGCCCGGATGTTGCCGGCCCGCAGCCCCTTGAAGTCCGGGTGGCTGCTGACCTTGGTGGCCACCACGATCGCGTCCCGGTTGCCGCGGGAGGCCAGCCACTTCCCGATGAGGGTCTCCGACTCACCGCCCGAGTTGCCCGGGACCCATGCGGAGTAGCCGTCAGCGGTGTCGACGAAGTTGCCGCCGGCCGCCGCGTACGCGTCCAGTACGGCGAAGCTCTGCGCCTCGTCGGCCGTCCAGCCGAACACATTGCCGCCGAGGGCGAGCGGGAAGACGTCCAGATCAGATGTTCCGATGCGTGCCATGGGCACCTACAACCGGCCGGGAGCCGGCGGTATTCCTGCGGCGGTGTGCCGGGAGAGGCGCCGGCCGAGATGCCGGCGGACGGGGCTGGAGACGTGACCGGAGACGTGAGGGAGACGTGACGGGAGACGTGGCGTCGGTCTCGCAGGCGCACCCGGGGGTGCCCGGGATTCCGCTTGTTCGCTAGGGTCGGGCAGCATGTCGAACCCTGAGAACAACTACGACCCCGCCGGCGACACCCAGATGTTCCGCGCCTTCGTCGAGGAGCCGCAGCAACTGCAGCAGCAGCAGGCCCGGACCGGGTCCGGCAAGCGCACGGGCCTCATCATCGGCATCGTCGTCGCCGTCCTGGTGATCGCCGGAGTCGTCGCGCTCGCGATGCGCTGACGGCACCGCCCGACAGCCCCGGCCCGGACCGCGTCGCTCACGTAAGGGTGACGTCCCGGGTCTCGATGTGCATGCCCAGCGGAACCCGCCAGGCGTCCACGCAGACCTCCCAGGTCTGCACCTTGGCGGCACCACCCGCCAGGGGCACCGGCACCGGCTTCGTGGTCTCGATCGTCGCCCAGTCGATGCCGAGGCCGCCGATGATGTGGGTGCCGAAGGTGACGTTGCCGGAAGTCGCCGCTCTGCCGCCGGAATTGGTGAAGGTGACCGTCACCTTCTCGCACCACCGGTCCGCGGCCGGAGCGCGCTTCGGCGTGCTCACGGTCAGCCGCGCGGGCGTTGCGGGCGGCGTCGTGCCCGGTGGGGGCGTGTGCGGCGGGGTCGTTCCCGGCGGTGCGGGTGCCGTCGAGCCGCCGCCTCCCGGCTGCGACGTCCCCGGTGAACCGTTCCCCGGCGTGCCGGTGCCCCCGGGCGTGCTTCCAGGGGTCGTTCCCTGGCCCCCCGACGAACCGGGAGCCGATCCGGGAGAGCCGGGTCCTGATCCGGATCCTGGGGTCGAGCCCGGTGCGGACGGTGTGCCACTGCCGGGTCCCGGCGGTGCCGGGCCGTCCAGCGGCACCATCACGACCGGACCGACCGGCGGTACGTCCCCCGTCGCGCCGCCCTGCGAGGGACCGACCCCGCCGACCGCCACGTACCCGTCGTCACCAGCCGCTCCGCAGCCGGCCGTCGTCATCGCCAGCAGCAGGGCCACGCCAACCGCCGGGACGGCGAGTGCCGCGCCCCGGCGGCCAGACATCCGTGCTATCGCGACCATCGCGCCAGTCTACTGACGGAACGTCAGCAAGCCAGCGGGCCGGTCTATTCCGCTGTCAGGCCGTCCCGGAGCTGGGCGAGCGTGCGGGTGAGCAGCCGGGAGACGTGCATCTGGGAGATGCCGACCTCCTCGCCGATCTGCGACTGCGTCATGTTCGCGAAGAACCGCAGCATGATGATCTGGCGCTCGCGCGGCGGGAGTTGGGCCAGCAGCGGCTTGAGCGACTCGCGGTACTCCACGCCCTCCAGCGCGGTGTCCTCGTAGCCGAGGCGGTCCGCGAGGGTGCCCTCACCGCTGTCGTCCTCCGGCGGCGGCGAGTCGAGCGAGCTCGCGGTGTAGGCGTTGCCGACCGCGAGGCCGTCGACGACGTCCTCCTCGGACACGCCCAGGCAGACCGCCAGTTCGGCCACCGTCGGCGACCGGTCCAGCTTCTGCGCGAGTTCGTCGCTCGCCTTGGTGAGCGCCAGCCGCAGCTCCTGCAGCCGCCGCGGCACCCGCACCGACCACGACGTATCGCGGAAGAACCGCTTCACCTCGCCGACGATGGTGGGCATCGCGAACGTCGGGAACTCCACGCCGCGGTTGCAGTCGAAGCGGTCGATCGCCTTGATCAGGCCGATCGTGCCCACTTGGACGATGTCTTCCATCGGCTCGTTGCGGCTGCGGAAGCGGGCCGCCGCATACCGAACAAGTGGCAGGTTCAGCTCGATGAGCGTGTCACGCACATAGGTTCGTTCCGGGCTGTCCTGTTCCAGTTCCGCAAGGCGCAGGAACAGCGAACGGGACAGTGTGCGGGTGTCGATGGCTTCGCCGGTGCGTGCATCGATTGGTGCGCTGGTACGGCGCACCTGAGGACTGCCCACCTGAACGGACATGCCACCCCCTTGAGGTCGCGGACGGGTGTCGCGAGCGACGGTTTGTTCCTCCACCTGAATACCGGAGGCCGGGTCGCGACAAACGCGGTTCCTGCAGAATGTCACATGTCGGCAACACGCTGTAGCGCCAAGTCGACATATTTCTGCAGGATGGTTCCTCCCCAAGGGTTACGCTTCGAGCTGGTTTGCGGACCTCAGTCGGGCGAAGCTGCGGGACAGCAGCCGGGACACATGCATCTGCGAGACGCCCAGCTCGGCACTGATCTGGGACTGCGTCAGATTGCCGAAGTACCGCAGCATCAGGATCCGCCGCTCCCGTTCGGGCAGCTGTACGAGCAGATGCCGGACGAGGTCGCGGTGTTCGACTCCGACCAGTGCCGGATCCTCGTACCCGAGCCGGTCCAGCAGCCCCGGAGCGCCGTCGCCCTCCTGCGCGGCCTCCAGCGAGGTCGCGTGGTACGCCCGCCCCGCCTCCAGGCAGGCCAGCACCTCCTCCTCGGCCAGCTTCAGCCGCTCGGCGATCTCCCCGGTCGTCGGTGACCGGCCGTGCAGCACCGTCAGGTCCTCGATCGCCCCGCTCACCTGAACCCACAGCTCATGGAGCCGGCGGGGTACGTGAACGGTCCGCACGTTGTCCCTGAAGTAACGTTTGATCTCCCCCACCACGGTGGGCATGGCGAAGGTCGGGAACTGCACCCCGCGCTCCGGATCGAACCGGTCGATCGCGTTGATCAGCCCGATGGTGCCGACCTGGACGACGTCCTCCATGGGCTCGTTCCGGCTGCGGAAGCGGGCCGCCGCGTAGCGGACGAGGGGCAGATTGACCTCGATCAGCGCGGCGCGTACGCGTGCGTGTTCGGGTGTTCCGGGTTCGAGCCCGGAGATCTCCTCGAACAGCACGGTCGTCAGCGCACGCGCTTCCAGGGCGTTGGTATTGGGCGTACTCGTCCTACTGCGGGCGAAAGTTGTTGACGCCGTTCGGGCCGACACGGACACACCACCCCTCATCGGTCCACTCATCCGGCAAAAGCGGTCATAGCATCACAATTCATGTGCACTGTACGCAAGCACCTAATAACGCCGTGTTGGGCGGTGAGTTGACCTTGACGGGACACGACAAAGCCCCCCGCCCGGTGGGCGGGGGCTGAGCGACAGGCCGTGTGACCGGCCAGGGGACCGGCCGGGACGGGTGTGGGGGCTACCGGGCGGACCGGCGGCCCGGCACCGTCAGAAGGGGTAGTCGGCGATCACCCAGGTCGCGAATTCACGCCACTGGCCCGCCGCCGCCTGGTGTGCCGGGTGCTCCAGATACGTCTTCAGATCGGCGGCGTCCGCGACCGACGAGTTGATCGCGAAGTCATACGCGATCGGCCGGTCGGTGACGTTCCAGCCGCACTCCCACGAGGTCAGCTCGGGGATCAGCCCGCCGAGTTCCTCGAACGCCCGCGCTCCGGCGGCGACCCGGGACTCGTCACGGCCGACGCCGTCGTTGAGCTTGAACAGAACCAGATGGCGGATCACGCGGGACTCCTCACCGGCAGCGCGCCGATCAGTTGACCAGCTCGTGCATGAACGTTCCGATGCCTCTTGCGGCGTTCGAAATGCCCTCGAACCCTACCTGCACAAGATCGGCGGCGCGCGCTGGCTGCGTGATGATCGTGTAGAGCACGAAGACCACGAGTATGTACATGGTGACTTTTTTCGCCTGCGCCATGCCCCTTGCCCTCCCCGGCAGCAGTGGCAGTCCCCTGCCGGCTGTCCCCAGCGTGCGATCGGTGGAGTCTATCCATCGAACGGCCTATTCAGCGGCCCTGCCAGCGGTTCAACCGGCGCTTTAGCACGAAGGTCCCCTTCCTCCTGCCCCCATCGCGCC
This sequence comes from Streptomyces sp. RKAG337, assembly GCF_023701715.1. Lineage (NCBI taxonomy): Bacteria > Bacillati > Actinomycetota > Actinomycetes > Kitasatosporales > Streptomycetaceae > Streptomyces > Streptomyces sp. RKAG337. Next base: position 3,844,850 of record NZ_JAJOZA010000001.1, read on the forward strand.
GCCCGCCCGGACACGCCGTCAGAAGCCGTGAACGACGAAAGCCCCGGCTCGCATGAGCCGGGGCTTTCGTCGTTACTACGGGTACTGCTCGGTACTGCTCAAGAGCGGTAGCGGTGGGATTTGAACCCACGGTGAAGTTGCCCCCACACACGCTTTCGAGGTCTGTGATCGGGTGTACGCCGCAGGTCGGGGGCGGTCCCACCCTGGCCTCGGGGTGCCGGGTGTACGCCCCTGAACCGTCGTGAACGTCAGTGAATGAGACCAGAACTGAGACCGCGCGCCCTCGCGTGACTACCTCGCCTATGTCGTCCTCTGATGGCGGCAAGGCGGCCAGTTGGGTCTGGCCGTCTTCGTCCGGGTGGCGATGTCCTACCTAGCCCGTACCCTCTCGCCATGAATAAGGGAGCCATCTCGCGGGACGACATCCTGAAGACTCTTCAGGAGTACGACGAGCTGGGAGCCGAGGGGTTCCTCGCTCTGTATGAGTACGGAGAAGCCCGCCGGTACAAGATCCTGCATGACGGCAAGGAGTACGACTCCAAAGCCATCGCCGGGGTGGCCCACAAGCACCGTCAGGGCAGACCGCTCGCCCGTGGCGAGTTCAGCGGTGGCTTGCGGCATGCGGTGAGCTGGCTCAAGCGCGAGGGCTTTCGGATTGGGGCGTCGCGCAGCCCCAAGTGGACCCGGGACGAGCTGATCCTTGCTGCCGACGTGGTGGCTCGCAACGGCTGGCGTGCCCTCCCCGCATCAGACCCGCGCATCGGTGAGCTGTCCGAGCTGTTGCAGCACCTCGCCGCCTACCCGCCCGAGGAACGAGCTGCCGAGTACCGCAACCGCAACGGTGCCGCGTACAAGACTCTGAACATTGCCAGCGTCCATCCCAAGTACCTGGGCGACAAGACGAACGGCGGTCAGCTTGATGGCGAGGTACTGCGTGACTTCCTCGACCGGCCCGCGGAAATGGGGCGGGCAGCCCAGTTGCTGCGGGACGGGCTAAGGGCCGGGACCCTTCCGCCGACGCTGCCCGAGGATGATGAGGAAGATGACGAGGAGGCCAGCGCCCCCGAGGGTCGCGTGCTGTACGGCCGACACCGAAGGCGCGAACGAAACAAGGGGCTCCGGAAGAAGAAGATTGCCTCGGTGTTGAAGAAGGGTGGCGCGCTGGCGTGCGAAGCCTGCGGATTCGACTTCGCCGCGGTCTACGGCGAGCGCGGCGAAGGCTACATCGAGTGCCACCACGTTGTGCCCCTGCATGAAGCAGGAGAGGGCACGACGAGACTCGCCGACCTTGCGCTCATCTGCTCGAACTGTCACCGCATGATCCACCGCAGTGCTCCGTGGCCCACGCCATCCGAACTTCGCGCGTCGATTCAGGAACAGCTGCGGATGGCGGGGGTCCCGTTGCCACATCCGCGGGTGGAAGCAGACTCGCCCCTATGTGTTGGTGACTGAGCCCAGGCGGTTTTCAAGACCGCCTGTCTTGGCCGCGCCGTATGCAATGTGACCTGCAGTGATGGACTAGAGGATGGCAATTTTGCTGGTCTGTTGGCCGCAGGTTGGCCAACAGAGCCGGTCGATGCCACCAGTCCGCGATATGCCGTCCGTCGGCGGCAAAGAGGCGAGGGTGCGGTGGCCGCAGATCTGGCAGGCGAGAAGGTTGGGACTTTCCCTACAAGTAGCCACTCCGCATGGCTACTGTCGGTACATGACGTGGTGGCAGGCGGCGCTGTGGGGCTTGACTGGCGGTGCAGCTGCGTCGGTGCTGTCCTTGTCTGCGGCTGTCGTGTCAGCCGGGTACACCTGGCCGTGGCGTAAGGAAGGCGAGCTGGGGCCGCGGCTGTTCGTGTTGACTGGCGGGCTCGTACTGGGGGCCGTGGTGGCGACCGCCGCGCATGATCAGATCAGCGGGCCTTGGCCAGCTTTCATATTTGGCATCGGTGCCCCGGCTACGATCCGGGGCATCCTCTCCGGTGTGGAGGTCTCACCGCTGCCCTCCTCCGTGCCAACTCGTCGCCGACGGGCAGCCGCAGCGCTGCTGCCTCCGCCCGTACCCGAGGAGGGGGCGATGCATGAAGACGCGCCCTGACACCCTCCTCGGTCGTCTTGCCAGGGCTGCCCGCCCTTCCCGTCCCTGGCTGCACGTTGAGGCATCCGACTGGTGGAATCGGGTACTTCTGGCTGGCGGTGCTCGCCCCCGTCCCGTGGACCTGGCCGGCGTGAACCTGACTGGCGCGGACCTGACTGGCGCGGACCTGGCCGGCGCGGACCTGGCCCACGCGCACCTGACCGGCGCGCACCTGACCGGCGCGACCCTGGCTGTCGCGGACCTGGCCGGCGCGGACCTGACCTACGCGGACCTGACCGGCGCGACCCTGGCCCACGCGACCCTGGCCCACGCGGACCTGGGCCACGCGGACCTGGGCCGCGCGCACCTGACCCACGCGAACCTGACCCACGCGAACCTGACCTACGCGGACCTGACCGGCGCGCACCTGAACAGCGCGACCCTGACCCGCGCGGACCTGGTCCGCGCGGACCTGACCGGCGCGCACCTGACCGACGCGGACCTGACCGGCGCCACCCTGGTCGGCGCCACCCTGGCCGGCGCGGACCTCAAAGGCGCGAACCTGACCGGCGCGGACCTCAAAGGCGCGGACCTGACCAGCGCGGACCTGACCGACGCGGACCTGACCAGCGCGTACCTGACCGACGCGGACCTGACCGACGCGGACCTGACCAGCGCGGACCTGACCAGCGCGTACCTGATCAATGTGACGTGGTCAGTGCAGACACGTTGGCCTGATGCCCTTGCTGCGGTGATGCTGGAGCGATCCGTGCCGATCGGGGGCGGCCAGTATCGCGTTCAGGGTTCCGGGAACAGTGAGGCGGATCTGTCAGTTCCCCCAGTCCCGGTCTCCTGACCGCCGAGCCAAACGCCTCCAGCCCGGATGGCGACCTCAGGTTGAGTGGGTTGGGAGGGCAGCCAAGACCGCTATTGCGGCTTCCTCCGGCTGTGGAGGATGTGAGATTCCAACTCACGCTGACATCGCTGCCACGCCGGTTTTCAAGACGGGGCACTAGTACAGCTCCATCTATGCCCTGAGCTGCATGTATGTCATCATCTGCCTACCGCAGCGCCAGCTCTGGTCCACGCCTGTTCCACAGGGGACCGCTGCTCGGCGCTGGGGCGGCCGCTGCCGCCGGATCCCGTACGCGAGGTCCTCGGGGCCCACTTGCGATCTCATCTCGCTCCATCGCACGTGCAGCGAGGACGATGGGGCGACGCGCGGGCATCAACTGGCATTCGTGTACAAACGTCGGAAGCGCGCGACACGTGGTTTCGTCCCGTCCGAAGCCGCTTCACGCCTTTGCGCAGCTCAAGGCCTTGTATCCGCCTCAAGGATTCTGTTTGCCTATCGCCGACGGCCGTCGCCTCGGTAAGGATCACAGACCCCGCAGCTGACAGCTTAGGCCTGCCTGGGTAGTGTCTACATTGTGTCCACATCGGGAGGCCGGAGCATGCTGTCCCTGCCCCACTACCCACACGTACCGCTCACCGAAGCCCCCCTTGGCCTTGTAGCTGCGCAAGTGCACTTCGAGGACTTGGGCGACGTGGTGCGAAGCGACGCTCGTGCCATGCAGAAGGCGCTTGGGCTGAGCCGCTGGCCCGACCTCCAGGCTCACCAGATCATCACAGGAGTGGTTGGACCTACGGGCATCGGACAAAATCCTCCGCGTCCCGCCTGGCAGATCAAGTCGAAAGACGGCCAGAACGCGATCGCCCTCTACCCCGATAGCGTGGCACTCGAGACGAGCGTATATCCAGGCTGGACGGGGTATCGCGAAAGCCTCTCTGCCCTGCTCAGAGCCGTGGATAGAGCCTTCAGCCCTCAGCAGTCCCGCCGGCTCGGCCTACGCTTCGTCAACCAAGTTGAACTCCCCAGTAAGTACAACGACTGGGACAAACTCATCCCCGCAGAACTACTAGGTGCGGCCAGCTCAAGCGGCAAGTTCGCAGGCGGGGTGGAGGCGACCGAGCAGCGCGTCGTGCTCAGGATCTCCCAGAATGTCCGCTGCCTCTTCCGGCACGGGACGTTCTCCGACCCAGTCGGTAAAACGATGTACGTGCTGGACTATGACATCTTTCGCGAGACTCCGGCAGACTATGATGTGTCTGGAATCTTGGAAGAGGCAGACACGCTGCACCAGTCTGTCTACGACCTATTTCGGGCAACGATCACCGATGAACTCTTCGAACAGTTGAACTAGGAGGGGTGATGGAATCGTTGGCGCAGGAGCCACATTTTCGCACTACAGACCTAGTTCTCAGTGAGCTTGAGTCCATGGGCCACCTTCCAGGTGCCGTTGCTCACGCAGACACGCATTTCAGCTCTTTCCCCGTACCGGAGCCTATCCGAGAAGCAAATACCGGAAGCTCCCCTGCCAATTCCCTTATCCATGAGCTTCTATCGGATCGCCTAATTGAGTCCGTTAGACTCAACAGCATGACGATTATTGACCTGATCGCTCCCATCAAAACCGGCGAGTCGATCCCCCGGCTTTCCCTGGGGGGCGGTCAAGTAGATTCGGCAAAACGAGAAGAGCCTGAGAGCTTTGCCTTCAACTGCGGCGAAGATCTGCGTAAATGGTTGGGCATTGGAACCTCCGAATTGCTGGATGCCCTAGGTATCAGCCGTGCGACATATTATGCCTGGAAGGCGAGGGGTAGCACGCCTCGGCTTGAGACATCACGTCAGCTTTACAGAGTTCACTCGCTCGTCTCGCTCGTCGTAGATACTCTGGGGGAGCGGGGAGCTCATGGGTGGCTCAATCTCGGTTCTCCTAGCATGCGAGAACGGTTGATTGCGGCTGCGGACCATCGGGGGGAGCTCGATCGAATCACAGAGGAAATCCGGAATACATTCGCACCCATCAATCCTCCTCCTGTGGATCGCAGCCAAGCTGCCCGGGCGGGCGGTAATGAGGGCCAAGCGCCCGACGGTCCTCTAGAGGGGTGGTGAAGCCTACGTCTGAGCCAGCTACGCCTCTGCAACCCGACTTTGGGAGGGGGCGACTATGGGAAGATGGATACGGGGATCAATTTAATCGATTCCGGCAAGGTCACATAATCAAGGGTGTCCCTGTCGTCTATCTTGGCTCAGCTCATCGACCCCTGTGGGCGGCAGAGACCGAAATATTGCGCGAAGGCGTCGAAGCGGAACTCGCAACCTTCGCCGAAAAAGGCCTCCCTCTTCGACGAGCCATGATTACCACCCAAGGGTGCGACCTCCTCAAGAGGACGCACACATGGATCAGCGTTGCACCCGTATACGACGCGGCAGAATATTTTGACAAGGGAAAGCTCGGTCAGATTCGCGCGGGTTACATTCTTCACCTCCTGCCCCTAGCGCCACCGTGGGGTGAAACCGGACAGAAGTGGGTGGCCGACCTCCGAATCGAAATTCCAGTCGAAAAGACTGTACTAATTGGCCACACACCCTTGGAATCGTACGCGAATGAAGGTGACTACATCCGCGTCCCGCAGCGTCTTGCACATTTGCGCCAGCGGCCTGACGTGGCCGAAGACTGTCTTACGCACGTCTCGCAACCGCTATTCGACTGGGTCAACCAGCAAGAAGAGGCTGCCCAAGAACGCATGTGCGCATCAGTTGACCATGTCCGCATTTGGCAGGACCGCTACGATGCGCCAACCAGAGCCCAAATCATTTTGATTATGCGCGAGGGCCTGGAAGAGGCGCATGATCAAGAGTTGTGGGATCAGGCCCACAATCACATCTATGAGCATGCGTCTAGGATTGGACTACTTGTCCTGCCGACCAAATGTGCCACGCTCAAGAATCTATCCGCGTCAGAATTCCAAGGTAGCCATATGGTCGCGGACGGCAATAGCTCCTAGGTTTCGACGCCAGGCCCTGGTTAGCAACCTCACAGCGGTGGCCTCGCGCAATCGGCTATAGACCGCCAATCCGTTCATCCAGGCTGTGTGCGGCAACTCTTGCCGGACGCTGAGCGAGCCATCCCGAGACACGTGCACCACTGTTGACCCGCGCTGGTGCGTACGACGACCTCGTCAGCGAGCGTCCGGCTCAGCAGTTGCCTTGATGACGTAGATGCCCATGCCGTTCACCGTCTCGACCAGTCCCTCATCCTTGAGTACCTGGACGGCCTTGCGCAGGGTGTCGCGGGCTACTCCGTACTCCTGTTCCATCTCGACCAGGCTCGGGATTCGCCGGCCCACGGGGATCGACCCGTCAGCGATCCGTTCGCGCAGTTGGGCAGCGATCTGCCGATAGGGCGGCACGGGTCCTTCGCGGTCGATGGTCATACTTCGCAAGCTAGGCAGGTGGCCCTGTCCCGCCATAGCTAGCCACGGGGGTAGCAGGGGGTAGTACGGTCGGATGGTGGACAGAGAAATCCCCCGCAACCGTGCGACCGGTTCGGGGGGTGGCCGACTGCAAGGGAGCCGACATGGCAGAGCGTACTGACGGGCGCCGGGCCAATACAGAGGATGCAGCCGATCCGCCTGTGGTGATGTACGGCAATGCAGTAGAGGGCAAGGCACATGCCGCTTACCGGGCGTATCTCGATCACGTCGGCAAGTGCCAGGCTTGCCCGAAGTCTGCGTTTCAGTGCGACGCTGCTGCCATCCTCTGGCGGACCTATCGTGAGGTGCGGAGATGACCTGTCGATAGCGTCGATCGCTCGAACAGTGCTCCGGATCGCCTATGGGGAAGATCGATCACGCGAATCATCGTGAATCCCGCACGTTCGTAGTAGCGGTGCAGGCCAGGGTTGTCCTTCCAAGCATCAAGCCGCAGACAAGTCTTCCCCGCGGCGGCGGCCTGCTCGGCAGCCCAGTCCAGCAGCATGCCGCCGACCCCCATGCCGGCTGCCTCCCGCCGAACCGCCATGCGGTGCACATAGAGGGCGGCCTCAGGCTTGTCCTCCGGCATCCAGAACTCGGGATCGGCGGCGGTATCAACCTGCAGCGTGGCAATGGGCTGACCATCGGCGAAAGCAAGGAACACTTCACCGCGCTGCAGTGCCTGACCGATGCGGTCGGTGTGGGGCGGGTACTGCCACTGGTCGATCCCGCGTGAGGCGAGCCAGTCCGATGCCCCACTGAGCAGGCCTTCGACGAGTTCGAGTTCGTCGGGCAGGGCGGCCCTGATGTCCAGCTCGGTCACGATTCCTCGCCTGTCGTTTCCCGCTGACGCTCGTAGGAGATCACGTGGCGATCACCGGGCAGGACTGAGATGGCCACACGAACCGGCTTGCCGTCTGCCGTGTGCCCGGTCGTGATGTGATACCCGACCGGCGTCCCTGGTCCAAGGTCAAGACGCTGTGCCTGCTCGGGTGTCGGCATCCGCACGTACACCTCGTCAAGGGCGCGGACCTGCCGGTAGCCGAGTTCGGCAAGCACCTCGTTTGCGCCACGGCCAATGTCCTCCGGCCGCATGATCTCGGAGTCGCGCACGATGCTGAGCGGGAAGTAGCTGTCATTGATATTGAACGGCTCTCCGTCTAGGTAGCGCACTCGTTTGCGTACGGCCACCAACTCGCCCGGCTCGATGTGCAGCCGCTTGGCGACCTCGGCCGGAGGTTCCACGATGGCGACTTCGATCTCCTGTCGCGGCTCTCGCCCCTCCGCTGAGAACTCGGTCACGAAGGCGTCCATCTCCGGCGAGAAGGGACGCTTCCGAAATTCGGCCTGCGGCCGGAACACCATCGGCTGACGTCGGCGAACGAAGTGACCCTGCGGTCGAGCGGAGACGACCAGCCCTTCGTTGACGAGAATCGCCAACGCCTTGCGCACGGTCTCGCGGGAGACGACGTACTCCTTCCGAAGGTCCGCCTCCGTGGGCAGCTTGTCGCCCGGCGCCAGCGTCCCTGCGTCGATCTGATCTCTGAGAGCGACCGCAATCTGTTGGTACATGGGGGTTCGGCCGAGCCTGTTCACCGTCATGCCTCCATGAAAGCCGCTGGTTGACTCCATTGTCCAGTCAATGCGGGCAATGTGCTTGACGCCTCCGCATCTCTCTGCCAGCATCCTGTCTGTAGCCATTGTACGGACAATGGCTACAAGGTCGGATCGCAAGTCCGGCCAAGCGCGCTTGAACGGCCTGCAGACGGGCTGGGAGAGCGGAGCGCTCGTTGGTTGAGAACTGAACAGTGTGCCGCCCCAGCCACCTGCTCTCGGGTGGTCGATGGGGTCGCCCTCCAGCCCAGCGACACGGGCTAGGGAGGTGGCTGGAGTGATCCGGTCACACGTTGCCGCGTCGTGAGTCACGCGGTCCGGGGTCACCCACCTCCCCGGTGAGAAAAGGGGCACTGTCCGCTGATCTTCCGGGGGCGGACAGGGGTCGTCGCAGCGGTACGCCGGCCTTCCGGCCGGACGGGTCAGCGGCGGTTACCGATCACCCGAGATCCACACACCAGCGTTTCGCCCCGGGGCAGCGGCTCCCAGCCAAGACAGTCCGCCGCCCCGGGGTTCCTCCCCCTCTGTCAGGAGAGATCGCATGCACGCTGCCGTTTTCGCCGCGGTGTTCGCGGCCCTGTTCGTCGGTCACAGCGTTGGTGACCACTGGGTGCAGTCCTCTGCGCAGTCCGCGGCCAAGGGCCGCCCGGGATGGCCCGGCCGACTGGCCGACACCCGGCACGTCGTGACCCTGACCCTCACCAAGCTCGCTGTGTTACTGCCCGCCGCCGCGCTGCTGGGTCTGCACCTGTCGGTGTGGGGCCTGCTGGTGGGGCTGGGTGTAGACGCATTGACGCATTGGTGGGCCGACCGCCGGAGCACGCTGGCCCGGTTGGCCGCGCTGACCGGCAAGAGCGAGTTCTACAGGCTCGGCGCCCTGCGGCCCGACCGCGACGACAACCCCACCTTGGGCACCGGCGCCTACGCGCTGGATCAGTCCTTCCATCACCTGTGGCTGCTGGTGGCAGCCCTGTTGATCGCCGTCCTCTGACCGTGCCCCACACCCGGGGCGGCAGGCCTCCCAGCCAAGGACAGTCCCGCCGCCCCGGTTCCTCCCCTTCACCTCTTCTGGAGACTTCCCATGCGGAACTACGTGGGGCACCACCGTGCCCTGACCTCGACCGACTTCCTCGAACTCGCCCTCGGCACCCCGCTGGAGCTGTGGTTGGGAGAGGAAGCCGAGAGCGAACAGGACCGTGCCGTTCGTGAGGCGGCGGCCCGCGACATCCTCGCCGACGATCCCACCCTGTACGACCGCACCATCGCGCTGGCGGCCGAGACGCTCGGCCAGTCCCTGCCGGACCTGCTGCGGCTGGCTCCCGTCGTTCCGTCCGTTGCGGTGCGCCGTCGGCGCCGGAAGGGGCTGGCAGCATGATGAAGCACTCGGCTCCCCGGGCCCTGACCATGGCCGCCGCAGGCGTCATCGTCGCGCTGACGGTCGCCGCGTTCTGGCTCTCATACGCACACCTGCAGTCGGTGGCCGCGGCCTATGGGCTGGCCCAGTCACCGGCCCGGGCGTGGGCCTGGCCCGCGACCTTGGACCTGTTCATCGTCGCGGGTGAGCTGCTGTTACTGCGTGCGTCGCTGACCGCGCGTACCGACTGGTGGGCGGTTGGCCTGACGGTCACCGGTTCCGGCGGAAGTATCGCGCTGAACATCAGCGGTGTTGGTGCGCACGCCCACACCCTCGCGTACGTGGTTGCCGCGGTGCCGCCGACGGCCGCGCTGCTCGCGTTCGGCGCGCTGATGCGACAGGTACACGACGCACTCGCCGCATCCGCCGACCGCACCGCGGACGCACCGGAAGTCGCGCCGGACATCATCGCGGCCACGGACGCCATCCAGCCCGAAGAGGCTGGTCAGGCCGCGACTGCCCCCGAAGAAGAGACCACCCCGCCCGCACCGCACCTGGAGCCAAAGCCGCGCCGCACCAAGCAGGCTCCCGGGGCGGGTAAGACTGCGCGCCCGGTGCGCACGGATGACGAGCTGCTGGCGCACCTGCGGGAGCTGCGCACGAGTGCTGATGGCCCGCTGTCTCAGCGTGCGGTTCTGGCCGCGCTCGGTATTGGGGTGCCGCGGCTGCGGGCGCTGCTGGACGAGCACGGTCTGACCCTCGATCCGCTGCCGGCACCGCCCCGCTCGCTCGCACTCGTCGGCGCTGACCGCGACCGCGACGACGCGCAGCCGGACACCGCCGCTGCCCTCTGACAGGAGACGCATGTCCCATCTTCCTGCAGCGCACCGGCATGACGCCGGATGCGGCTGCTACACCACCGACCTGACCACCTACCAGGCTTCGCCGCTTGCCCCGGCGCAGGCCGCGCAGCCGCAGGTGGTCCACATTCATCAGGCCGCGCCGGACCGCACGGTGCAGCGGCTCGCGCTCGGTGCCGGCATGGGCGCCGGAACGGTGTCGGCCGCCGTGTACTTCGGGCCGCTGCTGGTCGGCGCCTTGACGGCCATCGCCGTCGATCTGGCGGTGGTCGCGGTCGTGATCGTGGCCGCGGCATGGGCGGTGGTCGTCATGGTCCGCGCCGTCGGCGGACCGGACGGCAAGAGCGCCGCCAAAACCCTTCGATCCACCCGTCGTCGCTGATTAGGGGAGTACCCCGTGATCCGTACCCACCCCAACGACCCGCCGCTAACCGGCGCTGAAGCTGCCCGCGTGGCTTGGCTGACCGCCCGCATGTGCAAGCGCGCCGTCGCTGGTGAGGACGTTGACCAACACGACCTGCAGCGCAAGTTGGACCGCATTTTGGACGGCGCCCGCAAGCGCGCCGAGAAGGCCGCTGCTGCGGCTGGCAAGTGAGTTCGCCCCGGAACGGCCGCACATCCGCCAAGACACCGGCCGTTCCGGGCCCCGCATCCCCGATGGAGAAGGCAGGACCCTCAGCATGTCCGAGATCATCCGTCTGGACGACCACCGCCCCCACCCGATACCCGATCTGACCAAGCCCGATCCCCCCGACACCACCCCGCCCGCCGCGCCGCGTGAGGTGCTGGAAGGCAAGGTCATCCCCTCCGCCTTCAGCGCCGCCGACGCACCGTCGGTGCCGTTGTGGCGGCGGACCACCCACACGGTGCGTGTGATCGCCACCGACGACCGCACCCGCACCGCCGCCCGCACCGCCGTCCGGCACTCCGCCTACGTGGCTGGCGGCGGCCGCATCTTGGCCCGCCGTGCGTGGGACGGGCGGACCGTGGCCCGGCATGAGCGCATGATGCGCGCCGCGGAAGCCGCCGGTCAGCACGAAGTGGCGATGGAGTGGGAGCAGCGAGCCGCGCTGTTCCGGCAGCAGCGTCACCAGCGGCGCATGGACCTGCTCACGGCCCCGCAGCGGCTGGCGAAGAGTGCCGCTGTCGGCGCCGGCGCAAGTGTCGGGGGCCTGCTCGCCCTCGGCGTAGTGCTGGCCATCGCCGAGCACGACGTCACGCAGGTGGTCGCGCCGTCGATGTTCACCATCGACTTCATCCGCCTCGTGGTGCTCATCGTCTCGGTCATCTGGGGCCCGGGGCTGTGGCTGGCCCCGTGGTTGACGCTGCTGGCGCTGTGGAACACCGGACGCCGCGGACAAGCAGCACCCCAGTGGGCGCTTCCGGCGAGCGTGCAGGACAAGCGGGATGTGGTGCCGGATGAGGGCGCGATCCTGGACGCGCTGCGGCACCTGGGCATCGCCCCGCTGAACCAGGCCTTCAAGGCCGGGTGGCAGGCGCGGTGGATGCAGCCCACGACCCGGCTCGGCAACGGGTGGCACACCCAACTGCAGCTCCCCATGGGTGTCACCGTGGAGATGATCAACGGGAAGAAGGACGTCCTAGCGCACAACCTGCTGCGCCTGCCGGTCGAGACGTGGCCTACCGAACCGCACGGTATGCCCGGCACCCTCGATCTCTGGGTCGCCGACCAAGGCTCGCTGTCCGGGACGGTGCCGCCGTGGCCGCTGCTGACGGACGGGACCGCGGACTACTTCAAGGGCGTGCCAGTCGGGGTCTCCCAGCGCGGAGAGCCGGTCATGGGCAAGCTCATGGCTGCCAACTACATGGTCGGCGGCATCATGGGCTCCGGAAAGTCGTCCCTGGTCGTAGGCCTGCTGCTCGGTGCGATGCTCGATCCGCTGGTCGACATCGACGTCTACGTCATGGCCTACAACGTCGACTACGACCCCATGCAGGACCGGTTGCGGACCCTGGTCAAGGGTGACGACGACGAGCAGGTCGAAGCGGCCTTGGAAGCGCTGCGGGACCTGCGCGAGGAGGTCACCCGGCGCGGCAAACTGCTGGAAGAGATGGGCGGCGAGACCGTCAAGCTCACCCGCAAGCTCGCCGAGCAAGACCCGAGGATGCGCCCGCGGGTCGTGGTATTCGACGAGTGCCACGAGCTGTTCGAGCACAAGAAGTACGGGCCGGAAGCTGCCGAGCTGGCGGTGAAGGTGCTCAAGAAGGCGCGGAAGGTCGGCATCACGCTGGTGTTCGTGACCGTGTCGCCGACCGCGGCGAGCATCCCGAAGGACGTCACCCGCAACACCTCCCACCGCGTCGCGTTCGCCGTCGGCGACCACGTCGCCAACGACGGGCTGTTGGGGACCGGCAAGCACCGCGCCGGCATCACCGCCACCACCCTCAACCCCGCCGAAAACGTCGGCACCGCCCTGACGGTGGGGTTCACGGCCAACGCGTTCGAGCTGATCCGCGCCTACTACGTCCGCAAGGACGCCGAGACCGACCAGGTCACGCCCGTCGTGCTGCGGGCGCTGGCGCTGCGCGATGGGATGGCCCCGGCCGCCGCCGCTCCAGCGGCGGGTGAGCAGGTGGACCCGCTCGCCGACATCCTCGCCGTGCTGGGGGATGCCGACCGGATGCGGACCGACGAGGTCCGCCAGCAGCTCGCCGAGCGCAACCCGCGGCACTACCGGTCCTGGACGGCATCCGACCTCACCCGCGTCCTGGACGCGGTCGATGCCGCCCCGTACAAGTCCGGTGGCGTCATGGTCGTCAACCGCACCAAGGTCCGCGACGCACTCCACGACCGAGACCAGGACACCGAGCAGAGTCACGCTGAGTGAAGGGAGGCGGTGAGGGAGGTAGGGAGTTCTCCCTCACCGCCTCCCTCACCCCGCCTCCCCGGCCTGACATGCCCTGACGCCCGTACAGGGAGTCAGGGAGGCGCGCTCTCCCGACCTGCGGAAACCCTCGAAAACCAGGGTCTCAGGGAGAGCTCTGCCTCCCTCCCTTCACACACAGTGACTGATTCCGGGAAGGAGGACATCCCGTGTCTGCGCTGCCTGTCTACCGCTACCGGCTCGCCCCGCACGGCCTGATGACCCGCCGCCAACTCCGCAGAGAAGGGCTCAGCGCCGCTCGCGCGGAAGTGGTCGGTGAGATCCGGTGGCGCCGCGGACGACGTGTCGCCTACCTCTACAACCCCGCCACCGCCCGACCCCTCCGACCCATGACCCCGGGCCGCTGGCGCTCGCACGCCGCGATGATGCGCGCCCGCCGCACCTGCCCCGCCTGCCGAACCGACCGCGGATACGTCGTCCCCCGCTCGATCGGCACCTGTTGGCCCTGCGCCGACACCTGAGCCCACCCGTGGGCGGCGTCCTCCCAGCCAAGACAGTCCGCCGCCCACGGTCCTCCCCCGTCACGCATGACAGGAGAACCCTCAGCATGACCCATCACACCGCAACCCAGCCACGATCCACCCGGCCCTTACTGCTGAACACCGCACTGGAACTGGCCGCAGCACGCGTGCCGGTACTGCCCCTGAGGCAGGGGAAAGTGCCGTTCGGAAACTGCCGGACTTGCTCCGGCAACGCCTGCGGAGGACGGCCCAACATGAAGGCGGCCGGCGCCTGCCGGTGCACGGCTCCGTGCCACGCCTGGGCAGCCGCCACCACCAACGCTCAGACCATCGCCTCTGCTACCTGGGCTGGCGCATGGCGCCAGGCGCAAGCCATCGCCTATCACCCGGGAGGTGCCGGGCTGACGGTTGTGGACCTGGACAACGCTCAGGCCGTCCTGTGGGCTCGGGAGAGCCTGCCGCTCACCCGGACGGTCGCCACGATGCGCGGGGAGCACTGGATCTACCTGGGCGCCCTACGGTCCGCCAACGCGGTCCGACCCGGGGTCGACATCAAGTCCCGCATGTCCTACGCCCGCTGGCGCGGTCCCGGCCACGGGACCATGGCACCCCTGCCGGTAGCCGTGCGAGCCCTGGTCACAGTAGAAGAGACCACCCCCGCCCCGGGGCCGGTGGTCTCTTCAGCTCCGGAACCCGCTGCCTGGGATCGGACGGTGGCTACCGGCTGCCGCCACACGGAGAAGTACGTGCGGACAGGTCTGGATCGCGGCCTGGCCCTGATCCGCAGCCGCACCGAGTCCGGTGCCGCGTCGCAGGCGTTCGGCGTAGCCCGGTTCCTGGCAGCGCAGCACGGGCAGTGCCCGGGGCCGTGCGGCCTGGACATCCTGGAGCGGCAGATCGTTGCCGCAGCCGTCTCCGTCGGCGTCCCTGAGACATACGCCTACCGCGCCGTGGCGAACGGGTACGCGGTGAGGGCAGCATGAGCGCCGGGCACGAATCCGCCGCACCCATCGGCCAGCAGCTCACCCTGGTCGGACCGCCGGACGCGTCTCCCCCCGAGAGTCGTGCCGGGCGGGCGGTCGTTGCTCGAAAGACGTCGGCCGTAGGCCGTCCTTCTATGCCTGTCAGCTCTGACCCGCACATCCCGGCCGCCGGGCCTGCGTGGGTGGTCTCGTGGATCCACATCGTGGCTCCGGAATCCTGGCGGGCTCCGGTGTCTGCCCATGTGTGGTGCGCGTGCGGATTTGAGGGCTGGGCCGACACCCGTCAAACCGTTCTCGCGCTGGTCGAACGCCACGTCACCCACCGCGCCCAATGCCGGCTCCGCAATCCCGCTGAAAGGAGGCACGCCGCATGACCGACACCGAGCTGACCAGCACCGAGGAGATGCCCGCTCCGTCGAACCCCATGGCCGTGGCCCGGCGGGTCCTACCGCGCTGGCAGGACCCGGACGGACGCCTGCTCTGCCGGCGCTGGCGCGGGTCCTGGATGCGATGGACCGGAACCTGCTGGCGGGAGCTGGACGAACAGCAGATGCGCGCCTCGCTGTACAAGCAACTGGAGCACGCCACCTACGCAGGGGGCATTGGCAAGGACGGGTTGCCGGAAATCCGGGATTGGGCACCCACGAAGCAGAAGCTCAGCAACCTGCTGGACGCCTTGGGAGCCATCACCCTGCTGCCCAACGACGTGAACGCCCCGGCCTGGATCGACCGGAAGGCCACAGCTGCCGACCGCAGCCCCATCGTGGCCTGCCAGAACGGGCTGCTGCGGATCGGGGACCGGGCGCTGCTGCCCCATGAGCCGGGGTTCTTCAACCTGGTGTCGGTGCCCTTCGCCTACGACGTACAGGCTGCCGCCCCGTCCTGGGAACGGTTCCTGCACCAGTTGTGGCCGGACGATCCGGGCGCCATCGACGCGCTGCAGGAGTGGTTCGGGTACATCCTGTCCGGGCGTACCGATCAGCAGAAGATTCTGCTGATCAAGGGCCCGACCCGATCCGGGAAAGGCACGATCACCCGGATTCTGGGGGAACTGGTCGGGCGGGAGAACATCGCTGGCCCGACCCTGGCCGGTCTCGGCTCGAACTTCGGTCTGTCGTCCCTGCTGGACAAGGCCCTGGCAGTCATCTCCGATGCCCGCCTTTCGGGCAATGACGGAGGTCAGGTCGTCGAACGGCTTCTGACGATCTCCGGTGAGGACACCATCGACATCGACCGCAAGTACCGCGATCCCTGGACGGGCAAGCTGCCCACCCGGCTGATGATCCTCACCAACGAGCTGCCGTCGTTCGGGGACAGTAGCGGCGTGATCGCCCGGCGGTTCGTCGTGCTGAACATGACGGTGTCCTGGCTCGGCAAGGAAGACACCACCCTCACTGGCAAGCTCGCCCAGGAGATGCCTGGGATCCTCAACTGGGCCCTGGACGGTCTCGCCCGCCTGCAGCAGAACGGGAGGATCACTGAACCGGCGTCCTCCCAGGAAGCCGTCACGATCATGCAGGACACCGCCTCACCCACCAGCGCGTTCGTCCGCGAGCGCTGCACCACAGGGCCCACCTGCTCGGTGCCTGTCGACACGCTGTGGCGTGTCTGGCGGGAATGGGCCGAGGACAACGGCGTGCGCGCCATCGGCACCAAGCAGATGTTCGGCCGCAACCTGCAGTCCGTCGTGCCGCAGCTTCATCGCACCCGGCCCCGGGACGAGTTCGGCCGGCAGGTGCTGATGTACACCGGCATCACGCTCAACATGTCCGACCCACATTCGTGAAAGTCGCGACTCATCGCGTCTCAAGCGCCTCTGAGACGCGATGAGTAGCGACTCACAGCAATGTGAACTGAACACGCCCGGCACCGAAGTGCTGATGGCTGCTGCTTGCTGAGCGGCTGAACCGTTCCGCAGAGACCACGGAGTACACAGAACGCCGCCCCGCACCCTCCGGGCCGCGGCTGATCCCGCCTTCTGCGTATTTCGTGGCTTCTGTGGCGCCCCCCGGTACCAGTGCAGTTCCGAGGAGCCCCACGTGACGACCGACCCTGAAACCGAGTACGACCCGACCTTGGTTTTGCTGACCGTGGAAGAGGCTGCTCGGCGCCTCAGCATCGGTCGGACCTACTGCTACCGCCTTGTCGGCTCCGGAGAGCTGGAGTCCATTCCCGTGGGCCGCCTCCGTCGCGTGCCCGCCGACGCCATCCCGGCCTACCTCGCACACCTACGCAGCAAGAGCCGCGCCGCCTGACCAATCCAGGACGGTGGACAGCTCAATACGGCTGTCCGCCGCCCCTTCCATGCCCTTGGCCCCTCTCAGGAGATCCGCATGTCCGAGATCGAGAAGCGCACCCGCAAGCCCAACGGTGAGTCCACCATCTACTTCGGGAAGGACGGCCGTTGGCACGGCAGGGTGACCGTCGGTGTGAAGGATGACGGCACACCCGACCGGCGACACGTCAACCGCAAGACCAAGGCCGATATCCACAAGGCTGTGCGGGAGCTGGAGAAGAAGCGGGAATCCGGAGCCGTACCCAAGGCTGGAAAGCCCTGGACGGTCAAGATGTGGCTTGCCCATTGGGTCGAGAACATCGCCAAACCGGTGATCAGTGTGAACACCTACGCCGGATACGAGGTCGCGGTGCGCGTCCACCTCACGCCCGGTCTTGGGGCACACCGACTCGACAAATTGGAGCCGGAACACATCGAGCGCTTCTACGCCCGGATGAAGGCCCAAGGCAGCAAGGCTGCGACCGTTCACCAGTCGCACCGGACCCTGCGGGCCGCGCTGAACGAAGCGGTCCGGCGGCGCCACCTTGCGGTGAATCCCGCGAGGTTGGCCAAGGCCCCCAAGCCCGACGGGGGCGAGGAAGAGATCGAGCCGTACTCGCTCGAAGAGGTCGCGCACCTCATGGAAGCGGCGGCGGACCGCCGGCACCCCGTGCGTTGGTTCCTGGCTCTCGCGATCGGGTTGCGGCAGGGAGAAGCCCTTGGCCTCAAGTGGGGGGATCTGGATCTGGACGTTGGCCTTCTGCGAGTCCGGCGTAGTCGGCTGCGGCCGAAGTACGCACACGGCTGCGAGAAGCCGTGTGGGCGGAAGCCGGGGTACTGCAAGCAGCGGAAGGCGATCCGGCCGGCCACGAAGGAAACGAAGTCTCGGGCGGGGAAGCGGCCAATCGGGTTGCCGCCGCAGCTTCTGCCGATGCTCAAGGCTCATCGTGAGGAGCAAGAGAGGAGCAAGGAGAAGGCCCGGCAGCTCTGGGAGGAGGGCGGGTGGGTGTTCACCGATGACCTGGGCCGCCCCGTGAATCCGCGCTACGACTGGGACGAGTGGAAGCGGCTGCTGGTCGCCGCGAAGGTCCGGGACGGCCGTCTGCATGACGCACGTCACACAGCGGCCACGGTGCTGCTGCTCCTGGGCATCCCGGATACCGCCGTTGACGGGATCATGGGTTGGGAGCCAGGGGGAGCGATGCGCCGCCGGTACCAGCACATGACGGCCCCGGTCTTGAAGAACATCGCCGACAAGCTCGGGCACGCGTTCTGGCCGACCGCGGATCTTGTGCCGGGGGAGATCGCAGAGCGAGTGAAGGAAGCTCTGGACGGTCCGCCGGCAGAAGGGCCGGACGCGGCGGGCGGCGCTCCGGGAGGAGTGGATTGAGTTGCCGGGTCCAGTGGAGGTCATACAGGACGCCGATCGTGCGTCACGCGTGCGGCCACCGCCCCGCCGCCTCTTGTCCCACTGGTTCGGTCCGAAGACCTCGGGTACCCCGGCTGTACCTGTTGGAGGCGACAAGCGAGAGTCTGCCAGGGGCTCCGGGGCCTGCGCCAGGTATTAACTGAGACCAGGACTGAGACCAGAAAACGAACGAGCCACCTACGGAAATCCGTAGGTGGCTCGTTCATACTGCTCAAGAGCGGTAGCGGTGGGATTTGAACCCACGGTGAAGTTGCCCCCACACACGCTTTCGAGGCGTGCTCCTTAGGCCACTCGGACACGCTACCGAGAGAGAGCTTAGCCCACGTCGGGCCGTGCTCCGAAATCGCCTGAGCGGAAGAAGCGGGTGAGGAGGGCGGAGCACTCGTCGGCCAGCACTCCCTGGATGACTTCGGGGCGGTGGTTGAGCCGGCGGTCGCGGACGACGTCCCACAGGGAGCCCACGGCGCCGCCCTTCTCGTCCAGTGCCCCGTACACGACCCGGTCGAGCCGGGAGAGGACGATCGCGCCCGCGCACATGGTGCACGGCTCCAGCGTGACGACGAGCGTGCAGCCGGTCAGCCGCCACGTCCCGACCGCCTTGGCCGCGTCGCGGATCGCGAGCACCTCGGCGTGGGCGGTCGGGTCACCGGTCGCCTCGCGTTCGTTGCGGCCCCGGCCGATGACCACGCCGTCCGGGCCGAGCACGACCGCGCCCACCGGCACATCGCCGGTGCGCGGGGCGAGCCCGGCCTCTTCCAGGGCATGGCGCATCGGCCCGGTCCACGGGTCGCGAAGCGGATCGCGGGGAGGACCGGGCGGGGGTGGTGCGGTGCTCAGCGGACCGCCTCCAGAACGTCGGCACAGCCGATCGCCTCGGCGATCTCACCGAGCGCCTCCCCGGTGAGCGCACCGTCACCGCTGAGGTCCAGCAGCTCCTTGTCGCTCATACCGAGATCGGACAGCAGGCCGGCCTCGCCGAGCGGGCCGGCCGGCACATGGTCCTCGGTGGGGCCGGGGACCACGTCCTCGTCGGCATCGTCGTCGTCGCCGTCCTCGGTGCCGTCGAGGTCGACCAGGTCGTCGAGGGGGTCCTCGGGGTCCCGGCCGAGCAGTTCGTCGGTGAGCAGGATCTCTCCGTACGAACTACGGGCTGCCGCGGCGGCATCGGACACATAGATCCTGGGGTCCTCTTCACCATCGACGCGGATGACGCCGAACCAGGCGTCCTCCTGCTCGATGAAGACCAGAACCGTTTCCTCCTCGGCGATGGCCGCACGGGCCAGGTCGCTCAGGTCGCCGAGGGTTTCCACATCGTCGAGATCAGGTTCGCTCGCTTGCCAACCGTTCTCGTTGCGCGCGAGCAGTGCGGCGAAGTACACCGTGACTCTCCCACAGGTCTCAGGCCGTCCGGACCGGGCGGGGAGGACCCCACCCACTCGGCATCGTGGCAGAAAGCTGGGCTTTGCGAAGGGTCTTCCGCACTCCGACGTGCCAGGTCTTCATCACGTCGGACTGCGGAACAGCCTCCAGAGGCGGCTTCCGGCCCGCCCCCGCACCGTTTCCGGACGTTCCGGAGGGCCGGCCGGCTACCAGCGGAAGGTCCGCATTCGCATCGCCTGCCGCATTCGTGCCGCGCGCGCCCTGCGCGGTTGTACGCGCTCGCGCAGCTCCTTGGCCTCGTTCAGCTCGCGCAGGAACATGACCCGGCGTCTGCGGCGCTCCGCGTCGCGTTCTTCCTGGGTCTTGCGTTTGGCCTGCTTGTTCCGCGTTTTCGGCTGACCGGGCTCTTCCGGCTCGTCACCGTTCTCGCTCCGCTCCGGCATGTGGCACCACCCGTGGGGGGTCGGGTCACCCGGGGGCGCTCCGGGCGTATGTGCACAGTTTCCCTCTACCGTGCGGTTTGATGCGTGATCGGCGGAGAGTAGGCAGAGCATCGGTGGACAGATCGGTGGAGAGGGCGAGCGGCGGCGGGGACCCCTGGGACTCGGTTAATGTCGGGTGCATGCGGATCCACGTAGTCGACCACCCGTTGGTCGCGCACAAGCTCACCACCCTGCGCGACGAGCGCACCGACTCGCCGACCTTCCGTCGGCTGGCCGATGAACTCGTCACTCTGCTCGCCTACGAGGCGACCCGTGACGTGCGTACCGAGCAGGTCGACATCCGGACCCCGGTCGCCCCGACCACCGGCGTCCGGCTCTCCTACCCGCGCCCGCTCGTCGTCCCGATCCTGCGGGCCGGCCTGGGCATGCTGGACGGCATGGTCCGGCTGCTGCCGACCGCCGAGGTCGGTTTCCTGGGCATGATCCGTGACGAGGAGACCCTGGAGGCGAAGACCTACGCCACCCGGATGCCGCAGGACCTCTCCGGCCGCCAGGTGTACGTCCTCGACCCGATGCTGGCCACCGGCGGCACGCTGGTCGCCGCCATCAACCTGCTCATCGAGCGCGGCGCGGACGACGTCACCGCGATCGTGCTGCTCGCGGCGCCCGAGGGCATCGAGGTCATGGAGCGGGAGCTGGCGGGCAAGCCGGTCACCGTCGTCACCGCGTCGGTCGACGAGGGGCTCAACGAGAACAGCTACATCGTCCCTGGCCTGGGCGACGCGGGGGACCGGCTGTACGGCACCGCCGGATAGCCGCAGCACGGCCGCGACACGACTGGACGTCGGATGCGAGAAGCCCCGGACCTGGTGGTCCGGGGCTTCTCAGCGTTCTGGGCGTTCTCGGTCTTCCGGCCGCTGTCGTGCCCTCGCGGCCGGTTCTAGCAGCTGGGCGAGGGCGCCGGGGTCGGGTTGGCCGCGACGGTCAGGGCCTTCGCGGCGTCCTTCGGGTCGGCCAGCTTCGTGTAGGGCGTCCCGATCAGCAGGTCCACGCCCGGTCCTGACCGCTTCGGGTCGATCTTCACCGTGGAGCCCGCGACCTGCGTACCGACGACCCGCGCCGCCCGCTCGCCGGCGGGGCCGGCCACGATCAGCGCCGGGACCGTGACCTTCTTGTCGTACTCGAACGGGGCATTGCTGAACTTGATGACGTGGAAGCCGCGCTTGGCCAGCTCGTCGGCCGTGGTCTTGGCCAGCCCGGCCTTCGCCGTCGCGTTGAAGACGGTGAGCCCGATCGAGGCCGGTGGGGGCAGCGGAGCGGGCTTGCCGGTCGGCTTCGGCGGGGCGGCGGGCGTCGGCTTGCAGCTCGCCGGGGCGGCGTGGGCCTGGGCGGGGCCCTTGTCCTTGCCGCCGGTGAAGACGTCGATGAGTTGTAGCGTGCCCCAGCCGATCAGGCCGAGTACCACCACCGAGGCCACGATGGCCAGGACGGTACGGCCGCGCCTTCGCGGCCGGCCCATTCTCGGGTACTGGTTTCCGGTGATCCGGTACTTCCCGCCCATGCCGGAAGGGGTGAGCATGCTCATGGGCGCAGCGTAGTGCGCTCATCGCCGGAGCGTACTAAATGATCAATGAATGGCGGACAGCCGAACCCGAAAGGGCGAACAGCCGCCTCCGAACAGCCGCCCTCACGGGGCGCGTCCGCAGGCGGGTCCGCGCGGCCGCCTCGGTCAGTCCATCTCCAGGACGCGGGCATGCAGAACCTGGCGCTGCTGGAGCGCCGCCCGGACCGCCCGGTGCAGACCGTCCTCGAGATACAGGTCACCGTGCCACTTCACGACATGCGCGAAGAGGTCGCCGTAGAACGTCGAGTCCTCGGCGAGCAGGGTTTCCAGGTCGAGCTGGCCCTTGGTGGTGACCAGCTGGTCGAGGCGTACCGGACGTGGAGCGACATCCGCCCACTCTCGCGTGCTGACCCGGCCGTGGTCGGGGTACGGCCGCCCGTTTCCGATGCGCTTGAAGATCACACGGAAAGCCTACCGGGCAAGCCCGTGCGGGCGCAGCAGTGGCGGAGGAGTGCAAAGGTGGTATTTACGTCGATAGCCGGACCTAGCGGGAGCCTGTCATGACCGATCCGCAAGCCCAGGCGGCACTTCCGGCCGATCCGCCCGCGGATTCGCCTGTCGGCGCGTCCCCCGCGCAGCCCGCCGGTCCGTCCTCCGGTCCGTCCTCCGGAACGCCGCCCGACGCGTCCGCCGTCCCGTCCCCCGCGCAACCCGACCCCGCGGCGGATCTGCCGGGCCCCGCCGCGACGATCCTGGCCGGCTACACCTTCAGCGGGCCGGCGCTCGACCTGGGCGCGCTGCTGTGGGACGGCACCTGCCATGCCGACGCGCAGATCCGCATCCCGCTCGGCATGCTCAACCGGCACGGCCTCGTCGCGGGCGCCACCGGCACCGGCAAGACGAAGACGCTGCAGCTCATCGCCGAACAGCTGTCCGCCAACGGGGTGCCGGTGTTCCTCGCCGACGTCAAGGGCGACGTCTCCGGGATCTCCGCGGCCGGTCAGCCGAACGACAAGGTCGCGCAGCGCACCGCCGAGGTCGGGCAGAACTGGGCGGCGTCCGG
Organism: Streptomyces sp. RKAG337; assembly: GCF_023701715.1. Taxonomy (NCBI): domain Bacteria; kingdom Bacillati; phylum Actinomycetota; class Actinomycetes; order Kitasatosporales; family Streptomycetaceae; genus Streptomyces; species Streptomyces sp. RKAG337. The sequence goes on from NZ_JAJOZA010000001.1 coordinate 3,867,567, forward strand.
CTTCCCCGCCGAGTTCTACGCGCTCGGCGGTATCGGCGCCGGCATCCCGCTGCGGGCGACCGTCACCGGCTTCGGCCCGATCCTGATGTCGAAGGTGCTCGGCCTCAACCAGACGCAGGAGCAGTCGCTCGGCCTGATCTTCCACTACGCCGACACCAAGGGCCTGGAGCTGATCGACCTCAAGGACCTGCGGGCCGTCATCGCCTTCCTCACCTCCGACGTCGGCAAGGGCGAGCTCAAGAACATCGGCGGCATCTCGTCCGCCACCGCGGGGTCCTCATGCGGACCCTGACGGCGTTCGAGGCGCAGGGCGCGGAGCCGTTCTTCGGCGAGCCCGAGTTCGACACCAGCGAACTGCTGCGGACCGCGCCGGACGGGCGCGGGATGGTGTCGGTGCTGGAGCTGCCGGCCGTCCAGGACCGGCCGCAGCTCTTCTCCACCTTCCTGATGTGGCTGCTCGCGGACCTCTTCCAGGACCTCCCGGAGGTCGGCGACATCGACCGGCCCAAGCTGGTGTTCTTCTTCGACGAGGCCCATCTGCTCTTCAACGGCGCGTCGAAGGCGTTCCTCGACGCCATCACCCAGACGGTGCGGCTGATCCGCTCCAAGGGCGTCGGCATCTTCTTCGTCACCCAGACCCCGAAGGACGTGCCCTCGGACGTCCTCGCGCAGCTCGGCAACCGCGTCCAGCACGCCCTGCGCGCCTTCACCCCCGAGGACGCCAAGGCCCTGAAGGCCACCGTCTCGACGTTCCCCAACTCCGCCTACGACCTGGGCGAGCTGCTGACGGCGCTGGGCACCGGCGAGGCCGTCGTCACCGTCCTCAGCGAGAAGGGCGCGCCGACCCCGGTCGCCGCCACCCGGCTGCGGGCCCCGCAGTCCCTGATGGGGCCCATCGAGGCGGCCGCGATGGACACGGCCGTGAAGGCGTCGTCGCTCTACTCCCGCTACGCGCAGGCCGTCGACCGCGAATCGGCCTACGAGAAGCTGAACGCGGCCGCCGACGCCGCGATGGCGCCCGCCCCCGGCCAGGAAGCCGCTGAGGCGCCCGCGAAGCCCGCGGGAAAGGCGGGCGGGAAGGAGGCGGGGAAAGCGGTCGAGGGGGAGAAGAGCGTGGTGGAGCAGGTCGTCGGCAGCGGCGTCTTCAAATCGCTGACGCGCTCGCTGGGCACCCAGATCGGCCGCGAGATCAGCCGCTCGCTCTTCGGCACGCGCAAGCGCTGACACCGGCTGACACCATCGGCACTCCCGTCGGACGGGCGCCGGCGCCCCCGGAAAAACTTTTCGGCGTGCACTGTCAACCGGACGCGGGGTCCCAGGCGTATGCCTGGTGAGTCCGCGGAGAATCTGGAGTGAGTGTTGACCGTCGAGGAGTTCGAGGAGTTCTACGCGCATGCGGTGGGACGCCTCACGGGTCAGCTCTACGTGATGCTCGGCGACCTGCACGAGGCGCAGGACGTCGTGCAGGAGGCCTTCGTCCGCGGCTGGAGCCGGCGGCGGCAGCTGGACGGCAACGGGGCTCCTGAGGCCTGGATCCGTACGGTCGCCTGGCGGCTCGCGGTGAGCCGGTGGCGCGGCCGCCGGCGCTCCGACGACGCCTGGCAGCGGCACGGCGGCGCGCAGTCCGTCGAGGGACCAGGTCCCGAGCCGGTGGCGCTGGTGTCTGCGCTGCGCGAGCTGTCGCCGCGGCAGCGGCGCACGGTGGTCCTGCACTACGTCTGCGATCTGTCCGTGGCCCAGATCGCGGCCGAGACCGGGGTCTCCAGCGGCACCGTCAAGACGCATCTGCACCGGGGCCGGGCGGCGCTCGCCGACCACCTGACGGATCCGGCCGAGCCGGGCGGTTCCGGTGATTCCGGCGGTTCCGGTGGTCCGGGCGGTTCCGGCCTTCCGAACGCTTCGCATCGTTCGCACGATTCGCACGCCGAGGAGGCTCCCGGTGCCTGAGCTCCACGACCCCCGCGACCGGCACAGTCCGCACGACCCGGCCAACTCGCACGGCCCGGCCAACTCGCGCGACCCGCGCGACCCGCACCGTCCGCAGCCGCCGGAGGACGCGCTGACGAGCGCGCTCAAGAACGCCGCCGCCGCCGGGCGGACCGCGGCGGCCCACGCCCCCGTCGCCGTGATCATGGCGCGCGGCGACCGGGTCCGGCGCCGCCGGACGGCCGCGTACGCGCTCGCCGCCTGCCTGATGGTCGGCGGTACGGGCATCGCGGCGGCGGCCGTCCTGCCGTTCGGCGGCGGAACGGTCGCCCCCGCGACATCGCCCTCCGCTTCGTACCCGGACGGTTCATCCCCGACCCCGCCGCAATCCAGTCCGACGCAGTCGAGGTCCGTCCAGCCCAGCGACACGCCGACCATGACCGGGACGACGCACGGCACGGACTCCCACGGCACGGCGACCTCCGGGCCGGGCGGCCCGCCGGCCGGCACGACGCGCTCGACCCTGCAGACCACCTCTCCGCCCGGCTGATCCCGGCCCGGCCGACCGCTGTCCGGCCGACCGCTGCCCGGCTGATCTCCGCCTCCTCCCGGACCACCTCCTGAACGAACCGGTCGCGCCACCGGGCGATCCCGCATGCCCGAAAACGCCCGCAGGCGCCCTCCTGCCCCCTCCCGCCCCACCGTCTGGAGCCGAACATGTCCGTCGTACCAGCCCCGCGGACGCGGGAGGCCGAGGCCGAAGTGGGCCCGCACCGGCTGCTGCCGTCCCCCGGACGGGGTGAGAGCCGCCGTCCACGTGAGCACCGTCCGCGTGAGCACCGTCCACGTGGGCACCGTCCACCGGCGCCGGGACCGGGACCGGCGCGTTCGGCCGCCCACCGGCTGCTCGCCTCGGTCAGCGCCAACGACCGGACGGTGCTCGCGCTCTATCTGCTGACCCGGGCCGGCATCTGGATCACGGCCTACTGCACCGGCTGGCTGTTCACCGGGGACGGCCGCGCCAAGGAGGCACCGCCGCTGCTCTCGCGGTGGGAGCAGTGGGACTGGTCGTACTTCGTCCGCATCGCCCAGTACGGCTACTTCGGCGGCCCCGACGGGTCCGGCTCCGCCCCACCGGACAACCGCGAGGCGTTCTTCCCCGGCCTGCCCCTGCTGCTCCGCGTCGTGCACACCGTCGTGCCCGACTGGACGGTGGCGGGCCTGCTGATCTCGCTCGCCGCCGGGGCCGTCGCGGTCCTGGCCCTCGCCCGAATAGCCCGCCTCCACCTCGCCACCACGGAAGGTGTCCCAGGTCAGGGCGATCCGGGGGAGCACGCGGTGTTCTTCCTGCTGCTCTCGCCCTGCGCGGTGTTCCTGGCCGTCGGCTACACCGAGGCCCTCTTCCTGGCCCTCGCCCTGCCCGCCTGGCTGGCCGCGAAGAAGGGCCGCTGGCCGCTGGCGGCGGTACTGGCCTGCTGCGCCACCACCGTCCGGATCAGCGGACTGTTCCTCGCGGCGGCCCTGGCCGTCGAATTCCTGACCGCCACCGGCCTCCGCGGGCGCCTGCGCGCCCTCCCCTGGCTGGCCCTTCCCGCGGTGCCGGCCCTCGCCTACACCTGGTACCTGCACGCCAGGACCGGTGACTGGATGGCCTGGAAGCACGCCCAGGAACGCGGCTGGTACCGGCAGTTCCACACCCCGTGGGAGGCCTGGCGGAACACCTGGGACTCGGCCTTCTCCCACACCCAGACCACCGGGTACGCCTTCATGTTCCGGGCCGAACTCGTCGCGATGGTGGTCGGCCTGCTCCTCCTCGTCCGCCTCCTGCAACGGCGGCGGTGGCCGGAGGCCGTCTACATCGCTCTCACCCTCTGGGCGCTCGGCACCTCGTACTGGTACATGTCCATCCCCCGCGCCACCCTCCTGTGGTGGCCGCTGTGGATCGGACTCGCCCGCTGGACCCTCCACCGCCCCTGGATCCGTACCGCCTACGTCTGCCTGTCCGCCCCCCTGATGACCGTCCTCGCGGTGGCCTTCACCTCCGGCCGCTGGGCCGGCTGAGGGACACGCCCCGGGCCGCCGGCGCCACCTCGTCGCGGTCGATCGCCACGAGGTGATCCATCGTCAACTTCCCCAACTCGTCACCGTGGTCGCGGCATCGGCCGGCACCGATCGAGGGCCCCGGCCGGATTCCCGGTCGGGGCTTTTATCTGTTCGGCCTCAGGATCATCCAGATGGGGACGATCCGTGCTGATGTCCTCTACGATCGCGAATCCGAACGCCCGAGGGCGTCACGGTGCACTGACGGAGTCCGCCGGGCACATTCAGTCCCCGAGCCCGGCCGGCCCGGAGTAGGAGGCAGCTTTGGCGCGAGACACCCCCCTGCTGGCCGTGCGCGGAATCTCCAAACGGTTCGGCGCCGTGCAAGCCCTGAGCGGGGTCGACCTCGAGATCAGGGAAGGCGAGGCGGTCGGCCTGGTCGGCGCCAACGGGGCCGGCAAGTCCACCCTGGTCAAGGTCATCGCCGGGGTGTCGCCGCCGGACGGCGGGGTGATCGAGTGGAAGGGCCGGCCGGTCGACCTCAGGACGCCGCTCGACGCGCAGAACCTGGGCATCGTCGCCGTCCACCAGGACCTGTCGCTCTGCGACAACCTCGACACCGTCGGAAATCTCTTCCTCGGCCGCGAAGTCCGCCGGTTCGGCAGGCTCGACGAGGTCGAGATGGAGAAGCGGTGCCGCGCGCTGCTCAACGTGCTGTCCGTCCGGATCCCCAGCCTGCGCGTCCCGGTCGCCTCGCTCTCCGCCGCGCAGCGCCAGGGCGTCGCCATCGCGCGTGCGCTGCTCGGGGAGCCGCAACTCGTCGTCCTGGACGAGCCCACCGCCGCGCTGGGCCCCCAACAGGCCGCCGTGGTCCTCGCCCTGGTCCAGCGGCTGCGGGACCAGCGGCTCGGCGTGCTCCTGGTCAGCCATGAGATGGAGGAGGTCCGCGCGGTCACGGACCGGGTGGCGGTGCTGCGCGTCGGCCGCAACACCGGCTTCTTCGACACGAAGTACACCACCCAGGAGCAGATCGACTCGGCCGTCACCGGCAACCAGGCCATGGCCGTCACCCTCCAGCAGAGCCTGCTGCCGCACGGACTGCCCGAGCAGGACGCCCTCGACGTCGCCACCCGCTATCTGCCCGCGCGGGCGGGAGTCGGCGGCGACTGGTTCGACGTCATCCCGCTGCCGGGCGCCCGCGTCGCGCTGGTCGTCGGGGACATCGTCGGGCACGGCATGCACGCCGCCGCCACCCTGGGCCGGCTGCGGACGGCGGTGCACAACTTCTCGATGCTCGACCTGCCGCCCGACGACCTCCTGGCGCACCTCGACGACCTCGTGAGCCGGATGGACAAGGACGACCTGGCGCCGGGCACCGGAACCCCCGCCGCCGGCGCGACCTGCCTGTACGCGATCTACGACCCGGTCTCGCGGCGCTGCGAGCTGGCCCGCGCCGGCCACCTCCCGCCCGCGCTCGTCCACCCCGACGGAACGGTGGAGTACCTCGACGTGCCGGCCGGCCCGCCGCTGGGCCTGGGCGGCCTGCCCTTCGAAGCGGTGGAACACGAACTGCCCGAGGGCAGCAAACTCGTCCTCTACACGGACGGCCTGGTCGAGGACCGCAGCCGCGACATCGACGTCGGGCTCGACCTCCTCCGCACCGCCCTGGCGGGCGCCGACCGCGATCCGGAGCAGACCTGCGACGCGGTGCTCGACGCACTGCTGCCCGCGGAACCGAAGGACGACGTCGCCCTGCTCGTCGCCCGGGCCCGCGCGCTGCCGGAGGACCGGATCGCCCGCTGGTCCGTACCGTCGGAACCCTCCGCCGTCTCCGCCGTACGGGCCGCGGCCGAGCGGCAGCTGGAGCAGTGGGGACTGGACGAACTGGCCTTCACCACGGAGCTGATCCTCAGTGAGCTGATCACCAACGCCATCCGCCACGCCGCGGGACCCATCACCGTCCGCCTGCTGCTGGACCGCAGCCTGATCTGCGAGGTCACCGACACCAGCAGCACCTCCCCCCACCTGCGCTACGCGGCCACCACGGACGAGGGCGGCCGCGGCCTGTTCCTCGTCGCCCAACTGGCCGAACACTGGGGCACCCGCTACACCACCGCCGGAAAGATCATCTGGTCCGAACAACGCATCCCCCGGAAGCCGGGTCCGGGCGCGAGCCGGTGACGTGGAGTGACGGCCGGTGACCGTCGGCGCCGGCGTCCGCGGGTGTTTCGCCTTGACACCCCTGGTGGGCGGGCGTACAGAGAAGAGATGCGCCAGGGTGTGCCGGCGGACCCGCGAGGGACGCAAGTGACCGGCAGTACCGAGGCGACGCGCACCGGGATCGGTCCCGATGGTGTCCGCCGTTTTCGGCGCGGGCCCGATCCGCCGGAGTCCCGTCAGGCCCCGCCTTCAGCACCGACACCACAGGCCACGGCGGACGGCGCTGCGACACCACAGGCCTCGGTGGACGGCGCCGACCGTGCCCGCCCGCCCGCGCCTGCCCAGGAGCGGGACGAGCGGGACGATCTGCTCGCCGCCGCCGTGCGGAAGGTGCTCAGGGACACCGATGCCTACTGCGGCATGGTGTATCTGCGCTCCCGTGACCGGCGCTCGCTCGTGCTGAGCACCGTCGCCGGCGTTCCGGTGTCGGCGCTGGGATCGTTCCGCCGTATCTCCGTGCGCAGTCCGCTGCCCGCTCCGATGGCCTACCGCACCGGCCGCAGTGTGTGCCTGTCGGGGACGGAGGAGACGCTGCGGCGTTTCCCCCAGCTGCTGGTGGGCCTGCCGTACTCGTTCGCCTCCGTCTGCGCGCCGATCGTCGCCGGTCAGGAGACCTTCGGGGTGCTGTGCGGGCTGTGGACGCCCTCCGCCGTCGGGCTGCCGCCGGGCGCCCGCCGGCACCTGCGGACCGCGGCGAACCGGCTGGGGGCCCTGCTGGCGGAGCTGGCCGCCCGGGGGGACCGGGTGGAGGGCGGGGGCGACACGGCGGTGATCGAGCTGCCCACCACGTCGGCCACGGCGATCCGGCTCGGGTTGTTCGACTGGAACCTCGCCACCGGCACCGTCACGGCCGACGACGAGCTGTGTGCGATCTTCGACTGGGCCGCCGGCCAGTTCGACGGCCGGGCCGAGACCCTGGCCGCCCGGATCCATCCGGAGGACCTGCCGGGTTTCTGTTCCGCCGCCCGCAGGGCGCTGGTGGACGGCCGGGGCCTCGCCACGCGGCTGCGGGTGGCGGCCGGACCGAACCGGTCGCGGACCATCGAGGTGCGGGCCAGGGCTTCCGAGACAGCTGCTGGTCAGGACCGTGATCATCTGTTCGGCACCGTACTCGACACCGGTACGGGAGCGGCCGCCGCCGAGGCCGTGGAGCGGCTGCGGCAGGGCATCCTCTCGCTCGACCCGGACGGCCGGATCACCTACGCGAACCTCGGCGCCGAGCTGCTGCTGGGCGCCCATCGTGAGGAGATGCTCGGACGGCAGCTGTGGGACTGCCTGAGCTGGCTCTCCGACCCCGCGTACGAGGACAGCCACCGAGCGGCGATGATCTCCCGCCAGTCCACCGCGTACCTCGCCTGCCGCCCGCCCGACCGGTGGCTGGCCTTCGCCTTCTACCCCGACGCGCACGGGGTCACCGGCACCGTCGTCCCGGCGAAGGGGCCCCCGGAGCACGACGGTCCGGCGCCGCAGCCGACCGAGGCCGAGCAGACCCCGGCCGCGGCCTTCGGGCCGTCGACCCCAGCGCGCCGCACCGGCGTCGGGGCCATCTACCGCCTGCTGGAACTGGCCAGCACACTGACCCAGGCCGTCACGGTCCATGAGGTGTGCACGGCCGTCGCGGAGCAGATTCTGCCGGCCTTCGGCGGCCAGGAGCTGGCGATCTACGTCGTCGCCGGGAACCGGCTGAACCTCGCCCACCAGGTGGGCTACCCCGAGGAGTTCCTGGACCGCTTCGAGGGCACGCCGATGGGGGCCCGGCTGCCCGGGGTGGAGACGCTGAGCACCGGTGCGCCGATCTTCTTCGCGTCCGTCGACGAGCTGTCCGGCGCCTACCCCGGCATACCGCTGGACGAGATGTGCGCCTGGGCCTTCCTCCCGCTGATCGCCTCCGGGCACCCCGTCGGCAGCTGCATCCTGGGTTTCGACGAGCCCCACCCGTTCACGTCCGAGGAACGCGGTGTGCTGACCGCCCTCGGCGGTCTGATCGCCCAGGCGCTGGAGCGCGCCCGGCTGTACGACACCGAGTTCGCCCTCGCCCGCGGCCTGCAGAACGCGCTGCTGCCGCACCGGCTGCCCGAGGTGTCCGGTGTCGCCATCGCGGCCCGCTATCTGCCGGGCACGCAGAGCATGGAGATCGGCGGGGACTGGTACGACGCGATCGTCACCGCGCAGGGACTCTGCCTGGTCATCGGCGACGTCGAGGGCCACAGCGTGGCCGCCGCCGCCACCATGGGCCAACTCCGCAGCGCGGTACGGGCCTTCGCCACCAGCGGCTGCGAGCCGAACGAAGTGCTGGTCCGCACCAACCGGCTGCTGGCCGATCTCGACCCCGGCCTGCTCGCCAGCTGCTGTCTGATCCAGCTGGACCGGACCGCGGGCCGGGCCCGTATCGCACGCGCCGGCCACCTCCCCCCGCTGCTGCGGCACGCCGACGGTCACACCGACGTGCTGGAGTTCGCGGGCGGCGCCCTGCTCGGCGTCGATCCGCAGGCGGAGTACCCGATCAGTGAACTGGTGCCGCCGCCGGGATCGGTGCTCGCCCTGTACACCGACGGCCTGGTCGAGGAGTCGGGGATCCCGATCGACGAGGGCATCGACCGGCTGCGGGTCTCGCTCGCCCACGCCGACGCGAGCTCGCTGGAGGAACTCGCCGACCGGCTGCTGACCGACGCCCGCCTTTCGACGCACCGCGCGGACGACGTGGCACTGCTGCTGACCGCGTTCGACGCCTAGGGCCTGTCGTCCGGATCTCCGCGGCGTCGCCGCGCCCAGCACGCACTGGCGATAACGCTGGTAATAACACCGCGCAAGCGGGTGAACAGCGCGCTGCAACGTTCGACGACCGACCTCCGCACGGTATGCCTCCCGGTGCTGCTCAACTGATCAACCGTCAGAATTGGCTGGTGCGCCGGCCCTGCACTGGAGGGTTCATGAGATCGATTCCGCGAGGCCGACGTACCTGGGCCGGCATCGTCACCACGGTGACGGCCACGATGATTGCCACGGTCGCGACGGTCGGTGCGGCGGGCCCGGTACCCGCGCACCATGACGACCTCAGCCCGGAGATCAGGGCGATCATGGACAAGCCCGCCTATGAGCACGCCCAGTGGGGCCTGCTCGAGGTCGAGGGCTCGACCGGACGCGTCGTCCACTCGCAGTACCCGGACCAGTTCTTCATCCCCGGTTCGACGGGCAAGCTGGTCAGCGTGTCGAGCGCCTGGCACGCGCTGGGCGGCGAGCACCGGTTCACCACCCCGGTGCAGGCTCTCGGCCGCCGGACCGGCAGCGTCCTGAACGGCTCGCTGGCGCTGGTCGCTCAGGGCGACCTCACCATGGGCGGCCGGACGAAGCCGGACGGCTCCGTCGCCTACACCCCGATCGACCACACCTACGCGAACGACGTTCCGGGCGCCACGCTCACTCCCGAGAACCCGCTCGCGGGCCTGGACATGATCGCCCAACAGGTGCGCAGGTCGGGCCTCACCAAGGTCCAGGGCGACGTCGCCATCGACTCCCGGATCTTCTCCACGGCCTCCGCCCCGCAGCTGGACCCGCTCCCGACCCCGCTCATCATCAACGACAACGTCATCGACCTGCTGACCACCGCGACGACCCCCGGCCGTCCCGCGCAGCTCAGCTGGCGGCCCCAGGTCGCGCCCTACCAGGTGACGTCGACCGTGAAGACGGTCGCGGCGGGCGGCACGACGAACATCGTGGTCAACGCCTCACCGGACGGCACCCGCATCAGCCTGTCGGGGACGATCGCGGCCGGCGCGAAGCCGGAGCTGCGGATCTCCGCCGTCCAGGACCCGGCGGCGTTCGGGCGCACCGCGCTGATCGAGGCACTCGCCAGGGCGGGGGTCACCGTCACCGCACACCCGACAGGACCGAACCCGTCCGGCCTGCTGCCGCGTTCCTACGCCGGCACGCAGCGCGTCGCCGCGTACGTCTCGCCGATCTTCGCCGAGTACACGAAGCTGATCTTCAAGGTCAGCCACAACCTCGGGGCGAACCTCACGATCTGCCTGATGGCCGTCTCGACGGGCAGCCACGCATGCGGGGACGGCTTCGCCGTGATCAACAGCTTCCTGCGCCAGGCCGGCATCGACCCGACCCAGGTACAGATGCTCGACGGCCGCGGCGGCAACCCCAACGACCGGGTCACCCCGCGCGTGGAGGACGAGATCCTGCACTACTGGCAGGGGACCGAGGAGGCGAAGCGCTTCCGTGAGGCGCTGCCGATCCTCGGGGTGGACGGCTCACTGACCTCCGTCTGCGAGGGATCCCCCACCTGCCCGGGCAAGGGCAAGGTATGGGGCAAGCCCGGCACCTTCGCCGGCTTCGACGCCGTCAACCAGCGGGCCACCGTCGGCGCCTGGACCCTCGGCGGCTACCTCGCCGCGGGCCACGGAAAGCTGAACACCTTCTACATCGCCATGACCGGCGCCTCCGCCCCGGACATCAACGGAGTCCTCGCCATCGGCAACGACGTGGCCCGGATCGCCGGCCTCCTGCAGCAGGAGGCGGAGGCCAGGAGCCACGCCTGACCGCTTTGCCAGTTCGCCGATTCGCTGATCAACCGGTTCACGGTTCACCGGTCACCGGTTCGCCGCGTATCCGGCCGGTAGGGATGCGGCACACGACGAAGGCCCCGGCCGGACACCATCCGGCCGGGGCCTTCGTCGCATGGCGCTGCCTGTCGACGCAGGTCACGGGTCACGGATTGCGGGGTCGCGGGTCGCGGGTCATGCCGGAGGCCGTCCCGTGCCGATGCGGGTGCGGCGTATCGCGACCAGGCTGCGCCAGCGTTCGCGGGTTCGCTGCTCTCCGTCGATCCACCGGGCTCGCGCGGTGTGCGCGGGGAGCGGGAGACCGGCCATGAAGTGTGCGATTTCGACGTAGTAGGCGTAGTCGCCGCTCCGTGTGAGTTCGCGCAGGCGGACGATCCCGGAAGCGAGGTCGTCCCGGGCGTCGAGAACCGCATGGTGGAAGCACAGGGCCAGCTGGAGTTTGGCCGCGGCGTAGGAAATACCGGAGACATCGATCTCGACGAGAAGAACGGCGGCGCGGTCCGGCAGGTCCGCGGCGTACCCGGCGTCGCGTACCAGTGCGGCGATGCGAGCGGTCATCTCGGTGGAGCGAAGGCTGAGAGGTGCCAGGAGCCGGGTCGCGAGGTCGAGTTCATCGTCGGCCCGGAGGGGGTCGGCGAACGCGACGGCGAAGGCGAGATGGGCCTGGGTCATCGCGGTCTCGCCGGCCGCTCCGTGCTCTTCCGCTTCGCCGCGGTTGGCCAGGTAGGCGGCAGCGGCCTGTTCCATGTCGCCCTGCACCCACCACACGTCCCCCAGCACGCGCCGGCTCCGCCCCTCCCAGCCCAGCCTCCCGGCCGCTTCCACGGCTGCGGGGAAGTCTCCGGACAGTCGGCTGAGATGTGCCAGGCCGCGTCCGGCGGCCAGGACCAGCCGGCCTCCGGCGGAGGCGACGCGCTGCATGCCTCGGCGTGACTCGTCGGTCAGGCCGATGTCTCGCTGGGCCTTCGCCAGGTAGTACGTGGCCAGTTCGACCAGGTCATCGGGGAGCCGTCCCGACGCCAGGACAGCGGTGAGCCGGTCGGCCGTACGCTCCCGGTGCTCAAGATGGCGGCGGGTGATGGTACTGAGCGTTTCCACCAGGGCGTCCGCGGCACTCTGCCGGCCGCTCGACGAGGTTTCACCCGCGGCAGGGAAGGCGAGCGGTTCCCACAGGGAATCCGCCACGTACTGGAACGAGGCATCGGCGAGCCAGTCCAGTTCGAGGTCGAAGTCCCGTGCGAGGAGCAACCCCTGCTGGAGGCAGCCGACCAGGACGGCGCGGTCGCGTCGCGGATCCTGGCGCCACTGCGCTCCCAGGGCGCGGAAGGCGCGCCGGGCCGCGCGCCGCCAGTCCTGCTCCGACCAGCGGTCGTCACTGCCGTCGTCCGCGTTGCGAATGGCGGAGCGGATGAGGTCATGGACATGGAAGGGCCATACGCCGGAGGCGGATTCCCGGATGAAGGGCCGCTCGGTCAGCCGCAGGGCGGGCGCGTCGTGGTCCATGCCGGCGACCTCGGTGGCCAGGGCCACGGAGAAGGCGCTGAGCAGGCTCACCGACCGCAGTACCTGACGCTCCTCGGCGGTCAGATCGCTGAGCGTGCGGGCGATCAGGGCGGGGAAGTCGTGGTCGAAGTCCGCGACGTGCGGCTGCCGGCCGCCGCGCCGGATTTCCAGGTAGCGCATGACCGACAGATCCAGGTGCAGGGGCAGCCCGTGGGAGCGCTCGGCGATGATCCGGCGGACCGGTTCGTCGATCAGCGGCCGCCCGTCCCGGCTGAGCCTGCGGGCGAGGTAGTCCTCGCAGTCCTCGCGGGAGAAGTCGCCGATCAGGATCTGCCGGCCGGACGCGTCCGACCGGGGATACGCGGCGTCGCCGGGGACGAGGCCGGGCCAGGCGTTCGGACCGGCCCAGTCGAGTTGCCCTTCCACGGCCGTTTCCGCCCACTGGAGGCGGTTGCGTCCGGTGACGACGAAGAACGCGTTGGGCATCAGCCACACGATGCGCTGGAGCAGGAGCTCGAAGTCACGGTGGGTGCGGTCGCCGGTGTCCTCGAAGGTGTCCAGCAGGATCACGGGCACCGCGCTCCTGTCCGCCGGGAGCTGGGCGAGGTCCCAGGCGAGGAGGTGCGGGTAGAAGCTGAGGGCATCCAGGTCGGGCTCCGCCTCCAGCAGGTCGGCCAGCCGGGCACAGCCGGCGAGGGCGCGCACGGACTGACGCCGCTCACGCAACGCCCCGACCAGTGCCCCGACCCCGTGGCCGAGCGCCCCGCCCACGGTGCCGGGCAGGAGCAGGGCCTGGGCGACGTCGCCCAGGGCCGACTGCATCTGTTGAGGCAGCGCGGCAGCGGCACTGAAGCGGCTGAGCAGCCCGCCCCGGCGCAGATAGTCCTCGATCGGCTCGCCCGGGTGGTTGTGCTCCCAGTAGCGGCGCAGGGCCAGGTCGAAGGCGGGCATCGGCCGGCCGAGCGCGGCGACGGCGAGGCGGATGGTGAGGATGATGCGCTCGAAGTCCGTGCCCGCGGAGCGCGCGAGGTCGATACGGACGGGCAGCGTCCGCTCCTCGGAGTGGAACGGTGAGTCCCACTGCGCGGGGCGGTGCTCGCTGTGGGTGAGCGATGCTTCGATCTTGCGGGAGAGCGTGGACTTCCCGATGCCGCCCACACCGTGGAAGACGAGGACGTTGCGGCGGGGACTCTCCAGGTCCTCCACGTCGAAGCCCGTGCCGCTCACCTGCCGTAGGTGCTCCGCGAGGCAGGTCGTCACCGCCTGCCACTGCGCCTGCCGGTTGGTGAACGCCTCATTCGCGGAGATGCTCCGGTCGTTCGAGGTGAACAGCGTTCGAAGATCCCGCCCTGCCACGGCTCGCCCCCCTGACGATCAACTGGAGCCAATCTATGCTCCCTTGAGGACAGCCTGACAAGGCCTCATTCAGGCCTCGGCCACGCGACCCGCACGAACAGCGAAAGCACGACAGCGCGAGTACGACAGCGCGAGTACGACAGCGCGAGTCGGACAGCGCGAGTAGGACAGCACGAGTGCGATCGCTCCCGCAGCGTTCATGAAACGGACTTCCATCACTGTGCGCCCCATACCCACCTGCGTGTTGAGCAGCAGCGCTCCGCCCTTCGCCGAGGGCGGGCACGACCCGGACCGGTTCGTGGAGATCGGTTCGTTCACCAAGGTCCTGACCGGCACCGTGCTCGCGCGGATGACCGCCGCCGGCCTGCTCGACCTGGACGATCCCGTGGAGCGCCGGCTCAACCGGGTGCCTGCGGGCACCGGAATCACCCTGCGGCAGCTGGCCGAGCACACCTCGGGTCTGCCCCGGCTGCCGCCCGGCCTGTCGCGCGGAGACCCGTACGCGCCCTTCGACCAGGACGTGCTGTCGGCGCTCCTGAGCCGTCTCGACTCGCTCACCGTCAGGCCCGCCGGGCAGGCGGAGGAGTACTCCAACTTCGGTTACGCCGTACTCGGTGCGGCACTGGTCGCCGCCGCCGGCCGGCCCTACGAGGAGCTCGTACGGGAGCACGTGCTCGACCCGCTCGGCGTCCACGAGGTGACGGCCCGGCCCCCCGCCGACCGGCGCCTGTGCGCCACCGGGTGGTTCGGCCGGGAACGGGCGCCGTGGACGATGACCGGAGCGATCCTGCCCGCGGGAGGAATGTGGGCCACCCCGCGCGCCACGGCCGACCTGCTCACCGGCCTGCTCCTGGACCGGACGCTGGGTCCTCCCGCACTGTCATGGCAGTCGGCCGGCCCGCTGAAATGGCACAACGGCGCGACCCGCGATGCCTCCGTCTTCGCCGGAGCCTTCCCCGAGACAGGCCGCTGGGTACTGGTCCACCGACTCGGCGGAAGCTCCGACGGCACCGATGAAGCCGGTGTGGAGCACCTGAGGAAGGCCGAAGCCACGACGTGAGGCCGTGAGGCCGTGAGGCCGTGAGGCCGTAAGGCCTGAGGCCGTTCAGGCCGGTCAGGCCAGGAAGCGCTCGACGGCCTCGCGGGCACGGGCGTTCGAGGCCGCGGCGGCGGCCAGCGCCTGGGCCAGGGCGTCGATCCACTCGTCCAGGCCCACCTGGCGCCGCGAGAGCACGATGCCGCGGACCTCCTTGCAGATCTCCCCGACCACCACGGCCCGGTCCACCCGCAGCGCGAGCCGGCGCTCCCCGAGGGTGACGTCCAGTCCGGTGACCGACCCGTCGCGCCCGGCCATCCGGTCCGCGACGGAGCGCTTGCGCTTGACCTGCACCGCGCCGGGCGGCAGCGAGTCCACCAGGTTCACCGACAGCACTTCGGCGTAGAGGTTCAGGTCCGCGCTGTCCCGGCGCAGCGCCGCGGCCAGCAACTCCACTTCCCGCTCAGGCACCTCAGGTGTCTCAGGCACCTCGGGATTCTCAGGGTTCTCTGGATTCTCAGGCATCGAGGCTCAGCACCATGGTCGGCCGGTCGATGACGTGGTCGTCGCGCAGCGGCCGCACCGCTGTCCCGATCGCGAAGAACTCGGTGGTGTGCGCTCCCCAGGTATGCGAGTGCTGCCGCAGCTGGACCGCCACGATCCCCTCGGCGTCCAGGTCCTCGGCCTCCGCCTGCATGCGGCTCATCGCGAGCTCGCGCGCGTCGTAGAGCGCCTGGGTGAACGGCTCGATCTCGACGTTGCGGCCGGAGTTGCTGAGCACCTGCGCGAAGCGCTGGTGCGCCACGTGGTAGACGCACGACCCCATGACCATGTCCAGCGGCGCGTATCCGGCCCGGATCAGGGTCCAGAAATCCTGGCCGGACAGGTCCGAGGTGAACGGCTTGCCCTTGTTGTTGAGCCAGGTCCCGCCGGGCCCCGGGTCCGCGCCGTCCGCCTTCACCGCCGTGCCGATCGCGATGAACTCGGCGACGTCCGAGCCGAACTCCTTGAACTCGATGTCCAGCCGCACCCCCACGATCCCGTCCGCCCCCAACGCGCTCGCCTCCGCCTCCATGCGGCTCATCGCCAGCTCGCGTGCGTGGTACATGGCCTGCGACAGCTTGGTCAGTTCCTGGTTCTTCGACCACCGGCCGAGCTGGATGCCGACGTGGTAGACGGAGGAGCCGAGGACCAGGCCGAGCGGGCGGAAGCCGGCCTCGCGCACCAGCAGGAACTCGTTCACCGTCAGGTCCGACGTGAAGATCGAGCCCTTCTGCCCCGGCTGGAGCTGTGCGAGCCGCCGCATGGCGTCCTCCGGCACACCCGCCGCGGCCAGCCGCGCGGCGTCCCCGGCCGTGTCCTGTCTGGGCAACTCAGTCATCTCAGCGCTCCCGCTCCAGTCTCATGATGGTCAGTGGCCTGGGTCCGGCGGGCTGCTTCGCGCGCCCGAACCTGGCGATGGAGGTGCCGACGAAGACCGCCTCCGCGATGTGATCCTGTGTGTTCCCGTACGTGAAGCACTCGCTCTCCCGCACCCGCAGTTCCATCCCGTCGACCACCACCCCGTCGCCGCCGTGCGACACCACCTCGCGGGCCAGCTGCGTCCGGGCGTCCTGGCGGGCGTGGTTGATCAGCTGGGTGTAGCCGTCGACCTCCTCGTTCCCGGCGGTCCAGCGGACCCGGCGGGAGGTGCGCCAGTCGTCGTGCCGGGACGCGATGGAGATGCCGAAGGCCAGTCCGGTGGGCACCCATCCGGCGTGCAGGAGCTTGGCGAAGTCCTGGCCGCTCAGGTGCGACGTGAACGGCCGGCGCGGCCGGCTGCGCGAGCGGGCCCGCACCGCGGTGCCCAGCGCGGTGAACTCCAGCCCGCCCGCGGGGAACGCGCCGACCCGCAGCGTCACCCCGACGACCCCGTCGCCGCCCAGCGCACCGCACTCGGCCACCGCGCGGGAGAGCGCCAGCCTGCGCGCCGCGTACATCGCCTTCACCAGCGGCGAGAACGGCGCCCACGCGGAGGACGACACCCGCGTACCGCCGCTGCCCCACGCGCCCGGGCAGCCCCACCCGCCGTCGTACCCGATGTTGAAGACGGCCGTGCCGAGCACCTGCCCGACCGGCTCGAACCCGACGCCCTTGATCGCCGCGAACTCCTCGGCCGACAGCGCCGAGTCCCAGGCGCCCCCGGCCCGCGTCTTCGCCGTCCGCGCCCGACCGCTCCTGGGCGGGCCGACGTCTTCTCGGTCTCTCATCGGCTCCCGTGCCACCGACCTCTCGGCTCACCGCGCGCACTACGTCGTCGTTCCGGCGGCAGCGTATGACACCGCGGGAATCAGCGAAACGGCCTTCAAGAGATCTTGACCGACCCCCGCCGCCCCCGACCGAACACGGCCTTCGTCCCGAGGAACGGTTCTCCGGATCCCCGGGTTCCCGGAAACTGCGGCCGACGCGACCACGGGCTCGGAGCCGGCGCGGGGTCGCAGCACCGGTCCGCCGGCCCTCGACGTCACCCGGGTGCCGCGCGTGCCCTGCCCGTACGGAGGGCCGGGCTGGCCGACGCTGGACGGGAAAATGCCGTCGAGCCGGGAGCAGCCATGAAACGTCAGGTCACCCGATGCGCCTCTGCCGCGCTGGCCGTCATGCTCGGTTGGGCCGGACTGACCGCTTGCTCGTCGGACAGCCCTGCCGCCGCCCCGGCGTCCTCGGCGGCCTCCGCCGTCAGGTCGGGGGCGTCGTCCGCCGCCTCCGCCGCCAGCAGCGCGGCGGCCTCCGCGGCCGCCTCCGCCCAAGCGGCCGCGTCGTCCGCGCTGCAGAACGTCAAGGGCGGACTGGACGCGAAGGCAGACGTCACGCTCGGCCCCGTGGCGACCGGATCCGACGGCCGGACGGACGTCCCGGTGAAGGTCACCAACCACGACTCGAAGCCGCGGCGCTATACCGTCCTGGTCAACTTCAAGAACCAGTCGGGCACCGTGGTCGACGTGAGCGCCCTCAATGTTCCCGAGGTCGCCGCGGGCGCCACCGCCGACGCCACCGCCCGGAGCAACCGGACCCTGACCGGCACGGTCACCACCGAAGTCCTCAGCGCCTTGCGCTACTGACACCCCACGCCACACCCGACGCCGAAACCAGGGCGACAACCGCAACCACGGAACGCCGAAGGCCTCGACCGGAATCCGGTCGGGGCCTTCGTCTGCCCAACTGGGCGGGGCGTCACATGCCGTGGGTGGGCATGCCCTCCGTGCACGCGAGGTGGATGACCAGATCGGCGGGTCCCGTGTGCGGGTGCCGGGGGTCCGCCCCCGGACGGATCTGCTGCTTGCGTACGGTCACGATCCAGCCGGTGGCGTCGTCGTTGGGGCGGCTCTGGAGGACGTCGGTCGGTTCCGGCGCCAGGCTGGAGCCCTCGCTCGCGGAGATGGCGAAGCCGCCGCTGAAGGCGCTCTGGGGTGCGGGGCAGAACAGTTCGTGGGGGCGGCCGTCGGCCCCACCGGGGATGACCTGGCCGGCGACGTGGAGGGTCTGAGGCGGTTCCAGGGGCAGGGCGGTGGCCTGCGTGGCGGCGGGGCCGAGCAGGGCCGCGACACCTGCAACAGCCGTGACGGCGATACGAGTTCCGGTACGAGTTGACGTGCGCGTGCTCGTGTCCATGGCAGGAGTACTCCTCACAGCGATGAGGTCGGGGTCGGGGCCATTGCAGCAGCGCGGGGACCCGCTTCTTCCCGGACACGCACAGTGACACTCCATTGGCGGAGGGCGAATCGTTCCGGCGAGCGTCTGCCCGGACGTCGCTACGGTGTGTGATCTACTGCCCACGTTCAGTCACTCTGTGTGGTCGTCCCGTGCTGCTCGGGCGGGCGACCGCCATGTCCCCATGAGGAGCCTCATGCACCGCAGAGGAAGGTGGGCGCTCGCGCTCGGCTGTGCCGCGATCGCCCTGTCCGTCACCGCGCCCGCCGGCGCGACCGTTCTGTCCGTCCGCTCGGCGCCGTCCACGGCGCACGCCTCCGATGTCCGCCCGGGCGGAGGCGTGCGCATCACCGAAGCCCAAGTACGCAAGGAGGTGCGGCCCGCCGAGGCCAAGACGCTCGGCCGGGCCGCCGCGGAGCAGTTGGCTCGTGACCGTATCGGTCTGCGCGCCCTCGACTCGGACTATCCGCAGACCACCCGTACCCTGCGCTTCAACAAGCTCACCGAGTCGCAGCGCAGCCTCAACGCCACGTTCGACCCCGCCCGGTTCGGGAAGTTCACCGACTACTTCTCCAGCCCCGACTTCGGCGACCACGTGGCGCTGCTGCCCACCGGGAAGATCCTGGTCTTCTCCTTCGAGTCCATCGAGGAGAACCCGACCAAGGAGCCCGCGCCCACCCAGATCATCGGCAAGGAGAACGCCGGACGGGCCTACGTGTGGGACCCCGCCAAGGGCGAGGGGAGCGACGCCTTCAAGGCCGTGCCGCCGCCCGTGGTGAACATGCCCGACGGCAAGGACGAGCCGCGGCCCGCGCCGGTCTTCTGCTCCGGACACGCCTATCTGCCCAACGGCATGGTCGCCGTCTTCGGCGGCAACCTGGGCGGTAACGGCGGCACCGGAGCCAAGCTCGCGCTCGTCTTCGACCCGTGGACCGAGACCTGGCACCAGCAGCAGGACATGGCGGTCGGCCGCTGGTACCCGAGTGTGGTCACCGGCGCCGACGGGCGGCAGTTCATCACGTCCGGCCAGTCGGAGATCGGCTGGGGTGATCTCTCGATGGAGATCGAGCGCTTCCCGGCCAAGGGCACCCCCGTCTCGTACAACCCGGCCGATGCGCCCAAGGGCCAGGCGCTCGACCAGTGGAAGACGAACGCCCCGTACATGATGGACTATCCCCATCTGTTCTCCCTGAAGGACGGCCTGATCTACGGCTTCGGCCGCAACTTCGACGAGCAGTTCGCCTTCGACCCGCAGACCGAGACCCGCCGCAAGCTGCCCGACCGTCCCGACGGCGGCATGCGCAACTACGGCTCCGCCGTGGCCCTGCCCAACGGCGCCAGCGGCCCGGACTCCGTTCTGATCCTCGGCGGCAACCGCAACGACCCCAACACCTACAAGTTCTCCGGCGGCCGCTGGACCAAGGACACCCCCCGCGCCTTCGGCCGCACCCAGGACGACACCCTGATCCTGCCCGACGGCAAGCTGTTCACCGTCAACGGCGCCTACGACATCCGCGACTACGGCAACGGCCCCTACAACCCCAACGCCGACCTGAAGTACCGCCAGACCGAACTGCGGGACGGCAAGGGCGCGTGGCGGCTCGGACCGGTCCAGCGGCTGCCGCGCGGATACCACTCCAACGCCGTCCTGCTGCCCGACGGCCGCATCATGCTCACCGGTGACGAGCTCCAGCAGATCGCCAACAACCCCGACATCAAGTCCGGGATGAACGGCACCATCGAGATCTACGAACCTTCCTACCTGCACCAGGGCCCCGGCCGCAGCTGTCCGGCGTCCCGCGGGCCGCGCAGCGCTACGCGTCCACCTTCCAGGTCGCCACCACCACCCCGGGCCGGGTCAGCAAGGCCGTCCTGGTGGCGCCCATCACCTCCACCCACTCGGTGGACACCAGCCAGCGCCGCCTGGAGCTGCCCATCGCCAGCCGTAGCGGCAACAACCTCGTCCTGCGCACCCCGCAGTCCGCCAAGGACGCGCCGCCCGGCTTCTACATGGTCTTCCTCCTCGACGACAAGGGCGTGCCGAGCACCGCGCAGTGGGTGCAGTTGAGCCCCGGCGCCTGACCCCGCCACCCCCTCCCCACGACCGGACCCGGCCCGGGCACCACCCACGGTGGCGCCCGGGCCGGGCGGGTCACGGGTTGTCGGCGGGTCTTCCGTCACACATAGCTGAGCCCGTGACCGGCGGCCAGGATCCACACGGCGAGGACGCCCCAGATTCCCGGAGAGGGTTTCCGCTTCTTCACGGCCCCGATGAGAATCCCCAGCACGATGAAAGCCAGGGCCGCGCCCTGGAGTCCCCAGGCCCACATCAGGTAGTCGGCGTGGACCGGCCGGGACGCGATCCGCAGAACTCCTGCGGGAAGCACCAGGAGTGCGCCGAACACGGCGACGGCGTCTTCAGGAGTGCTTTTGCGCTGAGCGGGGGAAAGCGGCATCGAGGTCCTTCCGTCGTACAGGGCCGGTCCGCCCGGTCGGGCAAACCAACGGGCCGGGTTCAGCTGACCAGCTTGGCGAGCTCGTCGATGACCCAGCTCTGTACACCGCCGCTGAGGAGCCACCAGGCGGCGCGGACCGCCGCGTTCTGCTTGTCCATCCAGTCCTTGAACGCCTTGTGGCCGCTCTTCGCTGCTTTGACGGCCGCCTTGAAGAGGCCCGGGGACTTCTTCAGCAGGGCGATCATCTTCTTGCCCGCTTCGGACTTGCCGCTCAGCATCCGCGGAGTGTCCTCGTCGCCGGCCGCGGCGGTCTCGGCCTGGATCTGCGCGGCGATCCGCTGGATCTCGGCGACCTCGTCGGCCGTCAGCGGCACGGTCTGCGAGTCGGTCGAAGCCGCCTCGGCGACCGCAGCCGGTGCGGGGAGGTGCGCCTGTGCCGCCGACGCCGTGGGACCGGCCACTCCGATCGCGACAGCCGCGACTGCAGTCGCCGATATGTAACGCAGGCTCTTGTGCATGAAATCTCCTTGGCCCGCGCTAAATGGACGGGCCTCAGGTCGAGGTGAAAGGGATACCGCCCGAATGGCGGCAGAGGGAAACATAGCGTCGCCAGGCGCCACGCTCTGATGTCACTTCGCTATTCACCGCTCCCTAAAAAGGTTTAGACCTCTCTCCCAATACCCCTGACCACAAGCCGAGTTGACAGCCGAAAAGCTCTCCACGAGACATGCGAAGAAATACCGCATGGCAGAAAAGGTGGGAAACTCGCCCCAGAACACACCCCGACCGCCCTTCCACCGGGCAGCCCCGACGACAATGGCGGCCAGGACGCGCTGGACCTGGACCGTGGCCTGGCGAGACTGTCGCGGACCACTGCCCGGCGATCGGCCCCGATCTGTCCTGCGGAGACACGCAGACGGCGCCACCCCTCGTCTTCACCAACGCCGGCTTTCGACAACTCCGCTGACCCATTCCCGCAGGAGCGTGCGCCAAGGAGCTGATCAGGGCTCCGGGGTGGGGCGTTGTCCTGGAGGTTCGCGTGCGTGGGTCACACGCCGTGCGATGGACGGCTATCGAGTGTTTGGCGGTTCCTGCATGTAGGCGCGCCAGATCTCGATCGGGTGGACGGAGAAGCCGGTCTGGCCTTCCGCAGCGTCGTGGCTCGAAGGTGTGCGGGGTTCAGAGAAGTGGGTGTAGCGGGCCGCTTGGCTGCTGTCAGCCAACCGGCAGCGGAACGCGGCGCGGTGGGTCATCGCCCTGGCCCTGGGTCTCCGGCAGGGCCAGCTCCTCGGGCTCAAGTGGGCGGACGTCGACTTCGACCTCGGGTT
This sequence comes from Streptomyces sp. RKAG337, assembly GCF_023701715.1. Taxonomy (NCBI): domain Bacteria; kingdom Bacillati; phylum Actinomycetota; class Actinomycetes; order Kitasatosporales; family Streptomycetaceae; genus Streptomyces; species Streptomyces sp. RKAG337. The sequence goes on from NZ_JAJOZA010000001.1 coordinate 3,889,690, forward strand.
GCTGGTCGTCCACCGAGGCCGGCCGCGACCCCGTCACCACAAGTGGAAGAAGCTGCTGGAGGCCGCCGGCCTGCGGAACGACCGACTGCATGACGCCCGTCACACCGCGGGCACCCTTCTGCTGATCCGCGGCGTCTCCGACACCGTCGTGGACGTGATCACGGGTTGGGAGCCCGGCCAGCCGGCCCGCATGCGCCGTCGCTACCAGCACCTGACCAACCGCGTCCTCAAGGACACGGCCGCCAAGATCGACACCCTCCTCCGGACCCGGCCCGACCAGCAGCCTCCGGCGGCCTGATCTGGGCAACTGGAACTGAAACCGCAACCACGGAACGACGAAGGCCCCGACCGGATTCCGGTCGGGGCCTACGTCTGCCCTGGCGGGCGGGTGCGGAGGATACGAGATTCGAACTCGTGAGGGGTTGCCCCCAACACGCTTTCCAAGCGTGCGCCCTAGGCCACTAGGCGAATCCTCCGCGACGAACACTACAAGACGCGGAGGGGTGCTCGCGAACTCGTAAGTGGGTGATCCGATCGGGTACGCTGTGCGCAGCCCCTCACGTGGCGCTATCTCGCTGAACTCCCCCAGGGCCGGAAGGCAGCAAGGGTAGGTGGGCTCTGGCGGGTGCGTGGGGGGTCTTTGCGTTGCCGGGGGCGTTCGGGGGACGTCGGATGTCAGTGGGCCCCGATATCGTCGTAGGCGTGTCCCTCGCTCTGTACCGCCGCTATCGTCCCGAGTCCTTCGCCGAGGTCATCGGGCAGGAGCACGTAACCGACCCGTTGCAGCAGGCGCTGCGCAACAACCGGGTCAATCACGCGTACCTGTTCAGTGGGCCCCGAGGCTGCGGGAAGACGACGAGCGCGCGCATTCTGGCGCGGTGTCTGAACTGTGTTCAGGGGCCGACGCCGACGCCGTGCGGGGAGTGCCAGTCGTGCCAGGACCTGGCGCGGAACGGGCCGGGGTCGATCGATGTGATCGAGATCGACGCGGCGTCGCACGGTGGTGTGGACGATGCGCGTGATCTTCGGGAGAAGGCGTTCTTCGGGCCGGCGGGCAGTCGGTACAAGATCTACATCATCGACGAGGCGCACATGGTCACCCCGCAGGGCTTCAACGCCCTGCTGAAGGTGGTCGAGGAGCCCCCGGAGCACCTCAAGTTCATCTTCGCGACCACCGAGCCCGAGAAGGTCATCGGCACGATCCGGTCGCGTACCCACCACTACCCGTTCCGGCTGGTGCCGCCGGGCACGCTGCGGGACTACCTCGCGGAGGTCTGTGCCCGGGAGGACATCCCGGTCGAGGACGGCGTGTATCCGATGGTGGTGCGGTCCGGCGCGGGCTCCGTGCGGGACTCGATGTCGGTGATGGACCAGCTGTTGGCGGGCGCGGGCGCCGAGGGTGTGACGTATGCCATGGCGACGGCGCTGCTCGGCTACACCGACGCGGCGCTGCTCGACGAGGTGGTGGACGCGTTCGCCTCGGGTGACGGGGCGGCGGTCTTCGAGATGGTCGATCGCGTCATCGAGGGCGGGCACGATCCGCGGCGCTTCGTGGCGGACCTGCTGGAGCGGCTGCGCGACCTCGTGATCATCGCGGCGGTTCCGGACGCGGTGGACAAGGGGCTGATCGACGCCCCGAGCGATGTCATCGAGCGGATGCGGGCCCAGACGTCCGTCTTCGGCGCCGCCGAGCTGAGCCGTGCGGCGGACCTGGTCAACACCGGTCTCACCGAGATGCGCGGCGCCACGTCGCCGCGGCTCCAGCTGGAGCTGATCTGCGCCCGGGTGCTGCTGCCCGCGGCGTACGACGACGAGCGCTCCGTACAGGCCCGGCTGGACAAGCTGGAACGGCGGGGCTTCGCCCCCGGTGCTCCCCAGGTCCCGGACTTCTCTTACCAGCCCGCGCACGCCGACCACAGCCCCGGCGCAGGAGGCCCAGGCGGCCCCGGCAGCTCCGGCGGTCCCGGTGGGGCGGCCTCGGTCCGTGCGGCCGTGGGCGGTGGGCGGCCGGCTCCGGCCGCGCAGCAGGCCCCCGCTCCGGCCCCCGCTCCGACCCGGGCACCCGCTCCTGAGCAGCACGAACCCGCCGCCGGCCCCGCCCCCGCCGCGGTTCCGGCTCCCTCGGACGGTGGCGCCCGGCAGCGTCCCGGCGCCTGGCCGACCACGACCAGCCCGGGTACTCCGGGTACTCCCGCTACTCCAGTAGCCGCTTCGGCCGCTTCGGCCACCCCTGCCGCCGCACCACCCGAACCGCCCGCGCCCGCCGAGGCCGCCCGCCCCGGCGCCTGGCCGACGGCTGCCCAGGCCGCACCTGCCGCTCCGGCGGCCCCCGCCCCGGCCGCCCAGACACCGCCGCCCGCCGGCCCCGCCGCCCTGGCGGCGGCCGGGTTCGCCGGGGACTCGACGCGGGTCCGGCAGATGTGGCCGGACATTCTGGAGGCGGTGAAGAACCGCCGCAGGCTGACGTGGATGCTGCTGCTGAACAACGCGCAGGTGGCGGGCTTCGACGGGCAGACGCTGCAGCTCGGGTTCGACAATCCCGGAGCGCGCAACAGCTTCGCCAACAGCGGCAGCGAAGAGGTGCTCAAGCAGGCGATCAGCGACGCCCTCGGGGTGGAGTGGCGGATCGAGGCGATCGTGGACCCGTCGGGCGGCGGGGGAACGGCCGGCGGCGGCTCCGGCGGTCCTGGCGGCTCCGGCGGCCCAGGTGGCGGTTTCGGCGGCGGAGGCAGTGGGGGAAGCGGTGGAAGCGGCGGTGGCGGCTCCCGGCCGTCCGGCCCGTCCGCCCCACCAGCACCGTCCGCCTCGTTCGCCCCATCGGCATCCTCGACACCATCCGCACAGTCCGCCGCGTCCCCGCCCTCCGCCGCGCAGGGCGGGCCCGCTCAGGCGGCCCGTGCCGCGCCTCAGACGGGCGCCGGGCGGCCCGGGGGTGCGCCGCCGCCACTGATGTCGGACGAGACGCCGCCGCCCCTGGAGGACGACATTCCGGAGGACGACGACGTGGATCTGGTCGAGTCCCCGCTGTCCGGATATGAGCTTTTCGTGCGCGAAATGGGTGCGACGGTGATCGAGGAGATCCCGAACGACTGATGTCGCCCGATGTTCCGCGGCACGTCGTCCGATCCTCCGTACGGCGTAGGGCGCAGGGCCGTCCGAGCACGTAGGCTCGCCCTACCGCGCAACGTTGTCGTGAGGCAGGAGTGAACCCGTGATCCCCGGTGGTCAGCCCAATATGCAGCAGCTGCTCCAGCAGGCCCAGAAGATGCAGCAGGATCTTGCCGCTGCCCAGCAGGAGCTGGCCGAGACCGAGGTCGAGGGTTCCGCGGGCGGCGGTCTCGTGACCGCCACGGTGACCGGTGCCGGTGAGCTCCGGGGGCTGGTCATCGACCCCAAGGCGGTCGATCCTGATGACACGGAGACGCTGGCCGATCTGGTCGTCGCCGCCGTGCACAACGCGAACGCGACCGCGCAGGAGCTTCAGCAGCAGAAGCTCGGTCCGCTCGCCCAGGGGCTGGGCGGCATGCCCGGCCTGCCGTTCTAGCGTAAGGAAGGCGCCCCGTGTACGAAGGCGTGGTTCAGGACCTCATCGACGAACTGGGCAGGCTGCCCGGCGTGGGTCCCAAGAGCGCGCAGCGGATCGCCTTCCACATCCTGCAGGCGGACCCGGCCGATGTGCGGCGCCTCGCGCACGTGCTGGCCGAGGTCAAGGCCAAAGTGCGGTTCTGCAACATCTGCGGGAACGTCGCGCAGGACGACCTGTGCAGGGTCTGCCGTGACCCGCGCCGCGATCTCGCGGTGATCTGCGTGGTCGAGGAGCCCAAGGATGTCGTCGCGGTCGAGCGCACCCGTGAGTTCCGCGGCAGGTACCACGTACTGGGCGGCGCGATCAGCCCCATCGAGGGCGTCGGTCCGGACGATCTACGGATCCGGGAGCTGCTGACGCGGCTCGCGGACGGCACCGTCACCGAGCTCATTCTGGCGACGGATCCCAATCTTGAAGGTGAAGCGACCGCTACGTACCTGGCCCGCATGGTGAAACCCATGGGGCTGAAGGTGACGCGACTGGCCAGTGGTCTGCCCGTGGGGGGAGACCTGGAGTATGCCGACGAGGTCACGCTGGGTCGTGCCTTCGAAGGGAGACGACTGCTCGATGTCTGACACCGCGGTAACCACACAGGACTCGAAGGGCGCACCGGGCTCTCCGGGACGCGACCTCAGCGATCCGGACATTCAGGAACCCGACGACTTCGCCGTCCAGATCTGCGATCAGATCGAGAGTTTCATCCTCTCGGTCCGCGAGGTCGCCAAGGGCGACGACCCGGACAGCGCGGTCCCGTACCTGCTGCTGGAGGTCTCCCAGCTGCTGCTGGCCGGCGGCCGGCTCGGCGCGCACGAGGACATCGTCCCGGACGAGCGCTACGAGCCGGACATCGGCCCCGAGCCGGACGCGGACGAGCTGCGCCAGCACCTCGCGGCGCTGCTGGAGCCGATCGACGTCTACTCCGAGGTCTTCGACCCGTACGTACCGCGCAGTACGCCCGTGGCCTGCCGTATTTCGGACGATCTGGCCGACGTGGTGACCGATCTCACGCACGGCCTCGCGCACTTCCGCGCCGGCCGGGTGAGCGAGGCGCTGTGGTGGTGGCAGTTCTCGTACCTGTCGAACTGGGGGCCGACGGCCAGCGCCTCGCTGCGCGCGCTGCAGTCCCTGGTCGCCCACGTCCGCCTGGACAGCCCGCTGGACGAGCTGGACGGCCTGGACACGGACGATTCGGCGGACGACGAGGAGCGGCTGGCCGAGGAGGCCGGCAAGGTCATGGCGGCCGAGCTCGGCACCCCGCCGGGCGCCCGCGCCCAGCCCGCCACCGGCTGAAACGGGCCGACGCCCACCCGGAGCCGGATACGCGCCACACCCGGGAGGCGAATATCCGGACGATCCGCCTCCGATCGCGCATCCACCGCCTGATCTGGGGTTATTCCGTTCCGTCCTGGGCAGGTGGCCCACCGAGTGGGCCACCTGTCTCAATATCCGGTACCGCGGAGGCCGCCCCGGCCCGCTCGTTAGACTGAGCCGACCGCAATACCAGACCTTCCCGAGGAGCGCACGTGGGCCTTGTCGTGCAGAAGTACGGAGGCTCCTCCGTCGCCGATGCTGAAGGCATCAAGCGCGTCGCCCGGCGAATCGTCGACACCAAGAAGAACGGCCATCAGGTCGTTGTCGTGGTGTCGGCGATGGGCGATACGACGGACGAGCTGATCGATCTCGCCGAGCAGGTGTCGCCGATTCCCGCCGGCCGGGAGTTCGACATGCTGCTGACCGCCGGAGAGCGGATCTCCATGGCGCTGCTGGCGATGGCGATCAAGAACCTCGGTCATGAGGCGCAGTCGTTCACCGGCAGCCAGGCCGGGGTCATCACCGACTCCGTCCACAACAAGGCGCGGATCATCGACGTGACGCCGGGCCGTATCCGGACCGCGCTCGACGAGGGCAACATCGCGATCGTGGCCGGTTTCCAGGGCGTGTCCCAGGACAAGAAGGACATCACCACGCTGGGCCGCGGCGGTTCCGACACGACCGCGGTGGCGCTGGCCGCCGCGCTCGCCGCCGAGGTGTGCGAGATCTACACGGACGTCGACGGGGTGTTCACCGCCGACCCGCGGGTCGTCAAGCGCGCCCAGAAGATGGACTGGATCTCCTTCGAGGACATGCTGGAACTGGCCAGCTCCGGTTCGAAGGTGCTGCTGCACCGCTGCGTCGAGTACGCCCGTCGTTACAACATCCCGATCCACGTCCGCTCGTCCTTCTCCGGCCTGCCGGGGACCTGGGTGAGCAACGAAGCACCGCTAGGAGGCAAGCCGATGGAGCAGGCGATCATCTCCGGGGTTTCGCACGACACGTCCGAGGCCAAGATCACGGTCGTCGGGGTGCCGGACAAGCCGGGCGAGGCGGCGACGATCTTCCGTGCCATCGCGGACGCCGAGGTCAACATCGACATGGTCGTCCAGAACGTGTCGGCGGCGGCCACCGGCCTCACCGACATCTCCTTCACCCTCCCCAAGACCGAGGGCCGCAAGGCGATGGACGCGCTCACCAGGTCGCAGGACCGCATCGGGTACGACTCGCTGCGCTACGACGACCAGATCGGCAAGATCTCGCTGGTCGGCGCGGGGATGAAGACCAACCCGGGCGTCACGGCGACGTTCTTCGAGGCGCTGTCGAACGCCGGGGTCAACATCGAGCTGATCTCGACGTCGGAGATCCGCATCTCGGTGGTCACCCGGGCCGACGACGTGAAGCCGGCCGTCCAGGCCGTGCACTCCGCGTTCGGGCTCGACAGCGAAAGTGATGAAGCGGTCGTCTACGGGGGTACGGGCCGATGAACCGTAAGCCGACCCTGGCCGTCGTCGGTGCGACGGGCGCGGTCGGCACGGTGATGCTGGAACTGCTCTCCACCCGGCAGGACGTGTGGGGCGAGATCCGGCTGGTCGCGTCCGCGCGGTCGGCCGGCCGCCGCCTCGTGGTGCGCGGTGTGGAGACCGAGGTCGTCGTGCTGAGCGAGGCGGCCTTCGAGGGCGTCGACGTCGCGATGTTCGACGTCCCGGACGAGGTGTCCGCGCAGTGGGCCCCGATCGCCGCCGCCAAGGGCGCGGTCGTCGTCGACAACTCCGGAGCCTTCCGGATGGACCCCGACGTCCCGCTGGTGGTGCCGGAGGTCAACGCGCACGCGGTGCGGATGCGCCCGCGCGGCATCATCGCCAATCCCAACTGCACGACGCTGTCGATGATCGTGGCGATCGGCGCGCTGCACGCCGAGTTCGGGCTGAGCGAGCTGATCGTCTCCTCGTACCAGGCGGCTTCCGGCGCCGGCCAGTCCGGCGTGGACACCCTGCGCGACCAGCTGTCCAAGGTCGCCGGCACCCACCTCGGAACCCAGCCGGGCGATGTTCGGCGCACGGTCGGCGACTTCGGTCCCTTCCCGGCGCCGCTCGCGCTCAACGTGGTGCCGTGGGCGGGCTCGCTGCGGGAGGACGGCTGGTCCTCGGAGGAGCTCAAGGTCCGGGACGAGTCCCGGAAGATCCTCGCCCTGCCGGAGCTGCGCGTCACCGCGACCTGCGTACGGGTGCCGGTCATCACGACGCACTCGCTGTCGGTGCACGCGCGGTTCGAGAACGAGGTGACCGTGGAGAAGGCGCACGAGATCCTGCGGAGCGCTCCCGGGGTCGTCGTGACCGACAATCCCGCCGAGGGCGAGTTCCCGACCCCCGCCGATGTGGTGGGCACCGATCCGACCTGGGTCGGCCGGGTACGCCGCTCCATGGACGATCCGAACGCGCTCGAACTGTTCGTGTGCGGGGACAACCTGCGCAAGGGCGCCGCCCTGAACACCGCACAAATTGCCGAAGTCGTGGCGGCCGAGTTCGTCGCTTCGCACACATGATGTGATCCACTCCTTGGTCTGGACCACTTGAAGTGCGTCGCTCACCAATGGACAATTCGCTCCCTGACCGCTGCAACCGGCAGTAGACGGGGAGCGTCTTTGTGTCAGCGCACTGCCCTAATGTGCTGCATGCCGGGGGGTATTGGGCAGGCGCAGTTCGTGCCTGGGCAAATGGGCGCATTGGGGAAGAGTTGGTACGCATGGGGATATTCGACGCCACAGCAAAGGCGACGCCTTGCGCGTACAACCCTGACGGGGGGACGCGTGTCCAACAGTCGTGGCAGAAGCACTGGGTATCGAGACGGCACTTGGGCGGGGCGGCGCTCCGACACGCGTGCCGCGCCCGCGTACGCCCGGCCGCACGTCCGGCCGGGCACGCACTCCCGGCGGGATGCCCGTGATAGCGCCCTGGCCGATCGTGCGCGTGCCGTCCGAGCTGGGTGCTGACGCCACGATGGCCGTCGGCACCACGGTCGACCACCTGACCGAGACCTACAGTGCCCACTACCGGTCGCTGCTCGGCCTCGCCGCGCTGCTGCTGGACGACACGGCCTCCTGCGAGGACGTCGTCCAGGAGGCCTTCATCCGCGTCCACTCCGCGCGCAGCCGTGTGCGCGACCCCGAGAAGACCCTCGCCTACCTGCGGCAGACGGTGGTCAATCTCTCCCGGTCGGCGCTCCGGCGGCGCATCCTGGGCCTCAAGCTCCTCTCCAAGCCCATGCCCGACATGGCGAGTGCGGAAGAGGGCGCCTACGAGATCCTGGAGCGCGACCAGCTCAAGACCGCCATGCGGTCCCTCCAGCGCCGTCAGCGCGAAGTCCTCGTGCTGCGCTACTTTGCCGACATGACCGAGGCACAGGTCGCCGAAACGCTCGGAATTTCCCTGGGCTCGGTGAAGGCATACGGTTCCCGTGGCCTCGCGGCGCTTCGCATCGCGATGGAGGCGACCGTATGACCACCCCCTACGACTCACGTGGCATGGATCCAGAGAACCGCGAACTTCCCGAAGAACTGAACGACGAGCGCAACGTCGCGCCCACCGGCACCGGCCCTCAGGGGGCGGGATCAAGCCCCTCGGGGGCGAGAACCGGCCCTCTTGACGGCGGGATGACGTTGCCCAAGGGCGGTCTGCCCGGGGCCGGGACGACTCCGCCTGGGGCCGAGACGACTCCGGCCGGGACGGGGGCGACTCCGCCTGGGGCCGAGACGACTCCGGCCGGGGCAGGGATGACTCCGCCCGGAGCCGGGGCGAGCTTCGACGAGCTGGCGCTGCGCCGGCTGATGCAGGACGCGGTCCAGGGCCTCAAGCCCGCACCCGACGCGCTCGACCACCTGCGGCACGCCGTACCGGCCCGCCGGACGCGCCGCCGCCAGGCCATGGCCGGCGCCGCCGCCGCGTTCCTGCTGGCGTGTACGGCCGTGCCGGCCCTGCTGCACGCCGCGAACACCGCGGACCAGCAGGACACCACCGCGGCCGGCGCCTCCAGCCCCAACGAGCCGCGGCAGGACACCGGCGGCGCGGGGGAGAGCAGCCAGGACGACTCGGGCGGTCCGGCCGACACCGGGACCAGCGAGGGCAGCGTGCCGGCTCCGTCGGCGACACCGTCGCCGACCCCCACGCCCACCAACCAGCACGGCGCGACGGTCGCCCCGACGCCCACCGGCTCGGCCGGCCGCACCGCCCCGGCCTGTGACCGCTCCCAGCTCGGCAGCGGCGCGAGCAGGACGGGCGCCCCGGACGCCAAGGGCAACGTGTACGGCTGGTTCCGGGTCGCGAACGTCTCCGCGAAGGGCTGCATGGTCAAGGGCGGCGGCGCCCTCACCGTGATCGCGCAGGGCAGCGCCGACGCGTCGAAGATCCAGGTGCTGGACCACACGACGGGCGATCCGGCCACCGGACTGCCCGATGTGGCGGCCGCCCCGCTGGTCCTCCAGCCGGGCGACACGTACGAAGTCCGGTTCGCCTGGGTGCCGGACGCCGCGGGCCCCAACGGCTGCCCGGCGCCGCCCACTCCGACGCCCACCCCGACCACCGGTGGCAGCACCAGCAGCGGCAACAACGGCACCAGCGCCTCGGACAACTCCCCGGCGGCGTCCGATGTACCGCCGACGACCAGCCCGGCGAGCGTCGAGGTCAGCCACACCCCGGAGGCGGGCGCGCCGGCCGTGGCCGACACGACGATCCCGGACGCGTGCGCCGGGACGATCTACAAGACGACGGCTCTCACGCCGCAGTAGGCCCGCGGTAGGTCCGCGGTAGGTCCGCAATAGGTCCGCAATAGGTCTGCAGTAGGTGAGGCGGGGGCGGGGCCCGCGTCCGGGCGCGGGATGGTTGTGGAGTACCGGGCCACGGGCCCGGTGGCGTCGGCCGGCCCCGCTCCCCGTACCGTTGGGGCGTGTACCGGTTTCTGCTGACCCCGCGCTGGCTGGGAGTCCACCTCTTCGTCGTGCTCGCCGTGCCGTTCTGCGTCTTCATGGGCAGCTGGCAGCTGAGCCGCTTCGAGGACCGGATGAACAGCCACCACGTCGCCGAGCAGGCCCCGAAGGCCGCCGCGTCCGCCGCCCCGGTCCCGCTCGCCACCGTCCTACCGGACACCAAGGCGCAGGTCACCCAGGACACCACCGGCCGCACGGTCACCGTGACCGGCCGCTACGACACCGGTCACCAGCTCCTGGTCCCCGGCCGTGACCTCGGCGACCGCACCGGCTACTACGTGCTCACCCCGCTGCGCACCGCCGGCGGGGCGGCCCTGCCCGTCGTCCGCGGCTGGCTGCCCGGCGCCGCCTCGTCCGCGCCGCCCGCCGGCATCCCGGCGGCGCCCGCCGGCGACGTCACCGTCTCCGGCGCCCTGCAGCCCCCCGAGAACACCGGCACCCAGGGCGTCCAGTCCGCCGGCGGACTGCCGCAGGGGCAGCTCGGGATGATCAGTGCGGCGTCGCTCGTCAACGTGCTGCCGTACGAGGTCTACAGCGGCTGGATCACGGTCACCGACGCCACCGCCCCGCTCAAGCCGGTGCCCCCGGCGGCTCCCAGCAACACCGGGCTCGACCTCAAGGCCTTCCAGAACCTGGGTTACACGGGGGAGTGGTTCGTCTTCGCCGGATTCGTGGTCTTCATGTGGTTCCGGCTGGTCCGCCGCGAGGCGGAACTCCGCGAGGACACCGCGCTGGGCCTCATCCCGGACCAGGACCAGGACCCGGACCCGGACCCGGACCCGGCCACGGAGAACGCTGAGAACGCTGAGAACGCGGCGGCGCCGGGCAAGCTGGAAGAAGCCCTGCCCGGCGACTGAAGACCTCTTCAGATCACCGTGCGTGCTTCATCGCGAAGGCCAGCTCCAGGCGGACCTGCTTGATCCGCTCCTCGACGACCAGCGAGCCGTGCCCCGCGTCGTACCGGTACACCTCGTGCACCTTCCCCAGCGACACCAGCCGCTCGACGTAGTTGTCGATCTGCCGGATCGGGCACCGCGGGTCGTTCATGCCCGCCGAGACGTACACCGGCGCGGTCACCCGCTCGACGTACGTGATCGGCGACGAGGCCTCGTACCGCTCCGGAACCTCGGCGGGCGAGCCGCCGAAGAGCGTGCGGTCCAGCGACTTCAGCGCCTCCATCTCGTCGGTGTACGAGGCGACGTAGTCGGCCACCGGGACCGCCGCGAGCCCCGCCGTCCAGGCGGTGGGCTGCGTACCGAGCCCCAGCAGCGTCAGATAGCCACCCCACGAGCCGCCGGAGAGCACCAGCTTCGCCGGATCGGCCAGCCCCGAGCCGACGGCCCACTCGCGGACCGCCGCGACGTCCTCCAGCTCGATCAGCCCGACGCGGTGCTTGAGCGCGTCCGTCCACTCGCGCCCGTAGCCGGTGGAGCCGCGGTAGTTGAGCCGTACGACGGCGAAGCCGTGGTCGACCCAGGCCGCAGGCCCGGCCGCGAAGGCGTCGGAGTCGTGCCAGGCGGGGCCGCCGTGCACCTCGAAGACCGTCGGGAAGGGCCCGTCGCCCTCGGGCTTCTGCACGAGGGCGTGCACCGGCCCGCCGGGGCCGTCCACCCACACGTCCTCGACCGGCACGGAGTCCGGAGCCTTGAGACCCGGCGCCTCCAGCACGATCCCGCCCGTCGTGGACCGCACGACCGGCGGCAGCTGCGCCGACGACCACAGGTACTCCACGGACCCGTCGGGGCGCGCGGTGGCGTTGCTCACCGTCCCCTGCGGGGTCTCCAGCCGGAGCAGCACACCGGCGGCCAGGTCGTAGCGGAACATCTCGCTGCGCGCCTGGTAGGAGTGCACGACGAGCAGCGCGGAACCGTCCGGATACCACTCGGCGGAGACATCGCCCGGCAGATCGATCGCCAGCGCGGTCTCCTCGCCGGTCGTCACGTCCCACACCATCGGCAGCCAGCGCCCGGCGCGCTGGTGCCCGACGAGCAGCCGGGTGTCCCCGGCCACCGGCGCGAAGCCCAGGCAGTCGAGACCGAGTTCCTCGGTGCCGCCGCGGGAGTCGTCCAGCTCGGCGACGGTCGAGCCGTCGAGCCGCACCACGCGCAGCGCGCCGTGCATCGCGTCACCGTGCTCGGTGTGCTCGATGACGAGCAGCGTGCCGTCCTCCGACAGGTCGCCGACCCCGGCCGACTCCGCGTGCCGGTAGATCTCGACCGGTGCGGCGCCCGGCCGCACGACGTGGACGGACGTGCCCTCGTCGTCCGTCGACCGGCCGATCACGATGGTGCCGTCGGCGCCGAGCGCCAGCCCGGCCGGGTACGAGGCGTCGAGTCCCGGCGTGGCCGGCGCGTCCTCGCCGCCGCCGAACGGCTGGCGCATCCAGACCCCGAACTCGTCCCCGTCGGTGTCCGAGAACCACCACACCCACTCGCCGTCGCGGGACAGCGTGCCCTCCGTCGTCCCGTTCGGCCGGTCCGTCGCCTGGCGGCGTTCGCCGGTGGTCCGGTCCCAGGCGTACAGCTCGTACGTGCCGGTGGCGTTCGACACGAAGAGGCAGCGCTGCGGCGCGTCCTCCGCCCACTCGGGCAGCCCCACCCGAGGCGCCCGGAACCGCTTTTCCCATTCCGGCATGGCAGCCGTGACATCACTCATGGCTCCATCAAACCCGATGGCCGGCCGCCTTCACCCCGACTATCGTCACTCCCCATGTACACGAGGACCCCGGCGGACTGGCGGGAGACGAATCGCGCCCGGTGGGATGTTGGGGCCTCCCCAGCCGGAGGTAGGGGAAGGGTGCCGATCCACACGGCGAGCGAGTACTACGACCTGGAGAGCTTCCGGGCCGGCCAGGACGTGATCCGCCCCTTCGAGGCGGCGGAGGTGGGATCGGTCACCGGGAAGTCGCTGCTGCACCTGCAGTGCCACCTCGGCCTCGACACCCTCTCCTGGGCGCTCCGCGGCGCCTCGCGGGTCGTCGGTCTGGACTTCTCCGAGCCCGCCGTCGACGCCGCCCGCGAGCTGGCCGCCGACCTGGGGCTCCCGCCCGACCGGGCGTCCTTCGTCGCCGCCGACGTGTACGACGCGGCCGAGGCCGTCCCCGACTCCGCCTACGACATCGTCTACACCGGCACCGGCGCCCTCTGCCGGCTCCCCGACATCGTCCGCTGGGCCGAGACCGCCGCGTCCCTCGTCGCACCGGGCGGCTTCCTGTACCTCGCCGAGTTCCACCCGCTGACGGACGCCCTCGACGACGAGTCGGGCTCCCGGATCGCCCACGACTACTTCACCTGCGACGCCTGGGTCGACGAAGTCCCCGACACCTACGCGGACTTCGACGCCCCCACGGTGAACAACCGGAGTGTGTGGGGGCACCTCCCGGCCGAAGGCTGGGGGAGGGCACACACCCTCGGCGACGTCGTCACCGCCATCGCCGCCACCGGCCTCCGGCTGGAGTTCCTGCGTGAGCACGACGCGACGCTCTTCCAGCGCTTCGGGACGCTCGAACGCGACGGGCAGGGATCCTCCGGAAGGGGCGACGGGTTCTACCGGCATCCGGCGGGCACCCCGCGCGTGCCGCTGATGTACTCGCTGCGGGCCTCGCGCGCGCCGGACCTGCCCTAGCGCTAGCTCGGCGGGATCCGGAGAACGGCCGTCCCGCCGTCCAGATCGATCCGGGACCGGGGCGGCGCCCCGTCCCCCTCCTCGTCCCGCAGCGCCAGCGAAGTCCGGCGCTGCTTGAGCTCCTCCTGCTTGCCCGCCGACAGCGTCGCGTGCAACAGCTCGAACCCCGTCGACGCCACCTGGCCCTGCCGCCCGGCCCCCGCCACGGCAGCATCCCGGCCCGCCCGGCCCGCAGCATCGCCTGATCGACGAACGCGGCGACCGTCAGCAGGACCACCAGCCCCGGCAGCGTCATGAAGAAGATGAAGGCCATGCCCCCGAGCATCCCTCACGGGACCCCGGGGGGCGAGAGCCCGTCAGGCGCGATCCGCGGTGAGGGCGTAGGACGGCAGGGGTTCGTTGCCCTTGCTCTTGGCGAGGGAGCCGAGCACGTCGAGCTGGCTGATGAGGAACTCCCGCGCCAGCGGCGACAGTTCCGCGAACCGCTCGTCGGAACCGGCCATCCGCCGCGCGGCGTCCACCTCCCAGTCGGCGTCCTGCAGACCCGCCGTGTCCACGTCCAGCTCGGAGGCCACCCGCCACCCCGCCTCCGCGAGAATCCGCAGCAGCGCCTCGTGCGAGAACGGCGTCCGGACGTTCCCCTCGCCCCGCGCCCCGACCGCCTCGACATGGCCCTGCACGAGCACGGCGAGCAGATGCGGCAGCTGCTCCACACCGCGCGGACGCAGATCCCACTCCGAGAAACACAGCCGCCGCGCCCACGGCCGGACGCGCGTCAGCGTCCTGAGCAGCTGGTCGAGGGAGGCGAAGTACCAGGAGCAGTGCGACAGCACGACGTAGTCGAAAGCGTCGTCCGGGAACGTGGTCGCCTCGTCCAGGACATCCACGCCGAACCGGATGTCGATCCGCGACCCGAGCGGCCCGGCCGCCAGGAACGCCGCCGACTCCCCCAGCGTGACCGGGCTGCCGTACGAAGGCTCCGCGATGTCCACCGCGACCACCCGCCCGCCGGGCCCGACCGCGTCCGCGAGCACCGCGGTCATGTCCCCCTGCCCGCACCCGACTTCCAGCACCGAGGCCCCGGCCGGAATCCCCCACCCGTCCACCAGCCCCAACCGGAACCGCGTCTGATCCCGCTGCACCCCAAGATGCCCCACCGCGGCCGCCATGGCTCCCGCGATCGTCTCGACCCTGCCCACAAGAATCTCCCTGCAATAACCCCGCTGCCCCCGCCGCAGCGACTGTAGGCGAGAGATCCCCGAAGAGCCCGCCCTTTTCCGCCCCCCGGAAACGAGTCAGGGCCCTGATCATCAATGATGATCAGGGCCCTGAACTGCAGTGTCACCAGTCGGGGTGGCGGGATTTGAACCCACGGCCTCTTCGGCCCGAATCCCGGGCACAGCGGTTACTGAGACCATCTACGCACGTCAGAGGTAGTGCGAGGGGCGTTGGCGGTCGCTGCTGGTCGTGCCGGTTGCTGTACTTCGCTGCTCGCCGTCACTCACAACATGGGCTGGGCTGCCTCAACGCGCTCAGTCGCGGTACGCACGGCGTTCACGAAGCTCCAGAAGAGCGGCAGGGTGTTGGTCGCCCGATCGGCGCGGGTATTCTTGCCCGCTGCGAACATTGCGGCACGCAGGTCGGTGGTGGTCTCCAGCTGGGCGCCCATGCCGAGCAGGCTGCGATTGCAGATGTTCTCCGGGGAGATGCCGGCGATCTCCTCCTCCCCGGATGCTGTCACCGCGCGGATGCCGGCCTTGGCGAATTCCTCCATCAGATACTGCCGGAAGGTCGCGTTGAGGCCGCCGACCAGCACCGCCTGGGCGCCTGCCTCCAAACCCGCCTGGCTCGCCGAGCATCCGTGCAGAGAAAGCACATTGAGGCTGCCGGCACACATTGATCGGGCGACGGGGTCGTCGCAGTGTGTCGAGGTGACGTGAAGGGGGCTGTTGTTGGAGGGGCGCAGACCTTCGAACATCCAGAAGTCGTGGATCGGCCCGGCGGCAGGAGTGGGAGCCAGATCGGCCGGGTGGTAGCCGGCTACGGCAAAACACAGCTCGGATGTGCCGCCCTCGATCCCCCCGCCGTGCGGAGCGATAACTGTGGTTCTCACGAAGGGGGTACGGGCGGACGGACTCAGGTCGTCAATCATGTGCCGCCGGGACCGACGGCCGTAGTCCACACCCTCGGTCAGCGTGCTGTCCGCGTACAAAGCAGTGTTGGAAGCGTACGTTTCGTCGGCGGCCTGTGCCGGGGAATTCTTCAGCGCACTGGTGGCCAAGCTCAGCGCGGGAGCTGTAGCGAGCGCAGTGATCAGGGTACGTCGATTCAGGTTCACGAGGCGTGAGCATGGCAGGCGCTGACCGCTTCCACTAATCAGCGCATTGCCCTCGACGAGAACCCAGCGACGGTGGCGACGCCGCCGTCGGTCGCCGGTCGCCACAAAGCAGGAAGCGGTGACAGGAAGCACCTATGACCATGCCAGGGCTCGGATGGGGAACAACAGGAGCAGACCGAAGGCACCCTCGTCGACCGGGCAGGGGCTGTCCGAGGGTTTGCGCTATCAGTCGGGTCGGTTGAGGACCGATCCAAGTCAGAGCGGCGGAATTACCCATGTCCTTCGCCAAGGCGCTTCCCTCCGTGGCGGCTTGAGAATGCCAGAGGTGAAAGGCTGCGCAAGCTACGAGGTCCCGAGGCGCGTCCCTTCCGGGAGGGAGGGGCGGCAGGTGGAATCCGGCGGCCGGGCGGGAAGTGGCACCGCGCGGGCCGCCGGGGTCTGCGGGGGAGGTGGAGGGGCAGGGCGGACAGCCGAAGCACGGCTCACCGAGCGCGGCCGGGTTTCACACCGGCAGGTGTGTGGGTTCGTCGGCGTTCGGCGGCAGGTCAGGGCGGGCGGCTGCCACGGGGACTCGGGCCGCTTCCATTACGTGCGGCGCGAGGATCACGGCTGGCGGGAGCAGCCCCAACAAGCCCAGCAGGGCCACGGCCAACCCAGGATTCGAGGATCGTGGGGCAGCCGCGTGCACCCCGCTCACCGCCGGCCACGTTCCTGCGACGCGGCTGCGTAACGGCCGGATGATCAACGGCCCTGGCCAGCAGACGGAGGTTCGCCGCAGGGTCTTGTACGGGTTCTGCGCTACGGCTCGGGCATGGCGGACGGTGTTCATCGCGATGTCGCGAGCCCGGGAATCCGTGAGGTTCGCGGCGTAGGCGTCGGCCGGTTCCAGGAGGGCTCCGATGTAGGTACGGAGGCGTCCGCGCAGCACATCGGTGGCGGGTCCCGTCGGCCGGACCAACCGTGCTGGAGCCGTACGGGTCGGCACCGGCGAGGTCGCCGCTGTCCGGCAGATGTCCCAGGTTCTCGGCGACGCGGCAGCCGAGCTCCGCGGCGGCCACGCCTGGCACCTGGCCGTGCGCTACCTGATCGAAGACGTCGGCCCGTGGCTCAGCGGCAACTACACCGAGAGGACCGGCCGGGAACTGTTCGCCGCGACCTCCCAACTCGTTCACCTGGCCGGTTGGATGGCCCAGGACGAAGGCAATCAGGGCATGGTTCAGCGCTACTCCGCGCACGCCTACCGCCTCGCAGCCGAAGCCGGAGACCCCGAACTGTCCGCGACCGCCCTGCACGGTCTGGCCGTCCAGGCCATCGACCTCGGCCCGAGGTTCCACACCGTCGCCCTGCGGCTGTCCGAACGCTGCGTCGACGCGGCGAAGACCCTGGACGACGCGCGAGCCGTCTCGTATTATCAGACCACCCTCGCCGACGCCGCAGCGCTCGACGGCGACCGCCGCCTGGCGACCAAGGCGCTCGCGGCCTCGCAGACAGCGATTGAGAAATCCCCCGACGCACCCCGGGGGATTCGTGGGCCTCCCACTTCAGCATCGGGCGATGGGCCCACCACTCGGGCATGATCCTCGCCCGGCTCGGCGACCTCGACGGAGCCACCGAGCACCTGCACCAGTCCCTTGAAATCCACGGCCTCGACCGCCGCCGCAGCCGCGCGATCGTCCTCGCCGACCTCGGACAGGTCCACGTGCGGCAAGGCGACCTCGACGCGGCACTGTCCACGTGGACGGCGTTCCTCGACTGCACGGACGGCATCAGGTCGGTGAAGGTCGGCGAGGCGGTCGAGGACAGGTACGCCCGGCTGGACCGCTACCGGAACGTGCCCGAGGCAGAAGATCTCCGGCAGAGAGCAGAACCGCTGCGGGCCGCAGCGGAAGCCTGACCGGGTGACGCTTTAGTGTCCGGCTTGTCGTCGGTGGGGTCGTGGCCGGCCCCACCTCTGTATGCCCCGGGACGATCGCGGTTGTTCCCGCAACGTCTCCAGCCGCATCGTGCTGGGCTCAGCCGGGCCTGTGGTCAGTTGGCTGGGTTGCTGCGGAGTTTCTCGTTGAGTTGGAGGGCTTCTTCGAGTTGGTCTTCGAGGGCGACGATGCGGCAGGCGGTTTCGATGGCGGTGCCCTCGTCGACGAGTTCGCGCGCGCGGGCGGCGATGCGCAGTTGGTAGCGGGAGTAGCGGCGGTGGCCGCCCTCGGACCGCAGGGGGGTGATCAGGCGGGCTTCGCCGATCGCGCGGAGGAAGGCTGCGTTGGTGCCGATCATCTCGGCGGCGCGGCCCATGGTGTAGGCGGGGTAGTCCTCGTCGTCGAACCGGTCGGACGGGCTCGCGGGGCTCGCGGTGGGGTGGTCGGTCATTACGCCTCTTCGTGTCTGATGGTCATGCGGCCTCCTGGGGAAACGCGTGGAGGGGCCCCGGGAGCCGTACCTGGCTTCCGGGGCCCCATGGGGCGGATTCAAACACCATCTACTTCTACTACCGGCGTGTGCGTGCCGGTCCTGCCGTATTCGCAATGCCGCGTCGGGGGAACACGGAATGCGGGGATCTTGAATGCTTGACCGGGGACCACCTTCCAATCCGGGGCCTTGCGAGTGCCCGCACACACCTGCCGCGCGGGCGATCCTGATGGTGTCGCTCCGAACCTTTCCTGCTCGTACCTGAACGACGAAGAACTACTGACCTGCTGGTACTTCAGATACTGCGGTCCTGCGATCACAACTAACTGGTGGCCTTCACCGCACCACCGTCCGGCAGCCAGCCCCGTCGCCTGTCCCGCAACTGCTCTGGCTTGGAACCCCACTGCCGAACCTCCTGGCGCGCGCGCCCGCAGCCGGCGCCTTCACCAAGAGACCACTCATCCACTGCTGGTACTGCTGTCAGAACTGCACTTGCTGTACTGCGTTTGTGCCTACTGCGGTCCTGCACGGCGACCCCTGTGCGGGTCACCTGGCCCGGCAACCAACCCTGCGGCCACGTGCACTGAACGGCCGCCGGATTCCATCACCGTGCCACACACTCTGCGCGCCAGTTCGTGTCTGCCGCGCCCTGCTGTCTTCTTGGCTACGACAGGAACACTACCCACACCCCGACGTGAATGTCTACCGCAGCCAGGATAGATTTTCGTGCCGATGGAGGGCAGGCATACTGCGCCCCACCGACACGATCAGAAAGTGCGTCAGGGCACGGAAGGGGCAGGAGAACGTGCATGCGAACTGACCGCTCACCGGTTCCGGAGACGGACATCTGCGACCTGTGCGCCCGGCGGCTCACCGAGGGGTGCCAGCTGGCCGTTGTCCCGGACTCCTCCGCGATCCACGCCCGTAGCCCGACGCGCGACGGCCAGCGGCTGATCGTCGCCTGCTCTCCCGAGCACTTGGCCGCCCTCCAGCAGGAGTACCGCACCCGCCCGTACGTGCCCGAGGAACTCTGGGCCGGCCAGATCGACCGCGCGCTGGCACTTCGACCACGCCCGCTCACCCGGGACGCCCTGTCGGCGGCCACGGGCCTGAGCCTCCTGGAAATCCAGCGCGCCCTGGCCTGGAAGAAGCACCGCGACCGGCAACCGTACGAGCAGGACTCGCAGACACCCGAAGCCGGCTGAAGGACCCGGCTGGTCCGGATTCCGCAGCGACGTCGGCAGTTAGGTGAGCGGGTCCTTCGCTTCTATCGGCGGTGCGGCCCGAGCGTGTCGGCGGGCGCGGGGGCTGGTGGTGTGGGCTGCATGGTGCTCGGTTGCCGGGCCGAGGTGGTGGTGATGGCAGGGGAGCGGAGGCGGGCGGTTTCGGCTCGTGGGTTGGGTGCGGGGTTGCGGGTGGTGTGTTGGATGCGGGTGAGCAGGACGCTGTCGGCCGCATCGGGAGCGGCATGGGCGACCACCGGCGAGTGAACGGCGGAACCGCCCGCTTGGGCGGGAGCCGCACCCAGCGCGAGGGCGCCGGCGAGAACGAGGACGGAAACAGCGGGGAACAGACGCACGGTGATCCTCCGAGAGGGCGAGGGGTGGACGACGCTTCGTCGCCGAAGCCGCGGTGACGGCTCGTGGGCACGCCCCGCGCCGCAAGAGGTACACCCCCCGCGGGCGGTTGAGCATGGCCCTCAGGCCATCTGCGCGCCTCGGACCACCCCTGCGGACAGCCGTTTCACCAGGTCAACGCCCATCCGGCTACGCAAGAACCTCAGCAACGCATCACACCCCACGCCGTCCGCTCGGGTAACGCACGGCTCGAAGCCGACGGCTCTTCAATTCCCACCCCAGCCAATGAGCCCTTAAGCCCAACACCAGTGGTGGAGAAGAACGCCGCGTCCGCGTCCGTGGCCCGCAGAGCCAGCATCACCGCCGCTCCACCCAGCGCGGCGCCACCCGGTGCACCCACTCCGTGATGATCAGCACGTACGCGCCGGCGAATACCGCCGGGGCCGCCCAAGCGTGCCAGTTGCTCAACGCGCCGCCCACCGGGAGTTGCCGACGCGGCCGGGGTGGGTCTGGTTCTCGGGGTGCCTCTCGATCGGCTGGCGGAGGGATCGCCAAAGCGATCGCCGACCAGACTTCCCGGCACACCAGCGCGTACTACGGGTTCTTAACGCCGCCCGGCACGGCTTCGGCGGCTGCGTGTCGGTGGCGGCGGACCTGGACCCTCACCCCCGCTCCCAGATGTCGTGCCTGCCCGGGATCCCGATGACCGTGGAGATCCGGCGGTCGGTGAAGGTCGCCAACGGCCGGAGTGGTTGCTGTACTTTCCTGCGGTACAACGCGAAAGAGGCCCTATCGGATCTCTCCGATAGGGCCTCTGACCTGGGTCGGGGTGGCGGGATTTGAACCCACGGCCTCTTCGTCCCGAACGAAGCGCGCTACCAAGCTGCGCCACACCCCGGTGCAACGAGATTTACTTTAGCGGACGGGGAGCCGGAGACGAAATCCGGTTTTCCTGGGTGGGGAGGCGGGGGCGGGTGCGGTCGAGGGTGATGAGGAGGAGGGCGAGGGCGGAGAAGGCGAGGGCGAGGACGACGGCGTTGCGGAGGACGGCGGGGTAGCCGTGCAGGTCGACGTCGAGGAAGGGGTAGGGGTAGCGGTTCGGGGGGTCGATCAGGGCGCCGCGCAGGAGGGCGAAGGCGGCGTAGGCGAGGGGGAGGGCGAGCCACTGGTAGGCGTAGCGCCACTGGAAGCGGGCCGGGGTGGTGAGGAGGAGCCAGTCGAGGGTGACTGTGACGGGTGTCACGGTGTGCAGCAGCTGATTGGAGAGGACCAGGTCGCCGGTGCGCTTGGCGAGGTGCTCCGCTTCGGAGAAGCCGCTGGACTCGTTGGCCAGCACGAGGTGGTAGACGAGGCCGGTGATCACGATGCAGAGCAGGACCGCGCCGGTGATGCGCGGGGACAGCGGCGGGCGGCCGGTCCAGGCGCGGTGCGCGGACCAGGCGAAGGTGATCGCGATGGCGGCGTTCGTCAGGACGGTGAAGAAGGTGAAGACGCGCAGCGGGTCGGCGTGCACGCACTCGATGGTGATGCCGGTGACGGCGGCCGCGGCGATGAGGGCGCGGCAGAGGGCGATGTAGGGACGACGGAGCGCCGGCTCGGACATCACCTCACCGTACGGGGCGGCCCGCCTTCCGGGCGGTCAGCGTGAGGAGTGTCGCCTCCGGAGGGCAGGCGAAGCGGATCGGGGTGTACCGGTTGGCGCCGCAGCCCGCGGAGACGTGGAGGTAGGAGCGCTCGCCGCCCGAGGTGTGGGCGGACAGGCCCTTCACGCGCTTGGTGTCCAGGTCGCAGTTGGTGACGAGGGCGCCGTAGAAGGGGATGCAGAGCTGGCCGCCGTGGGTGTGGCCGGCGAGGATCAGCGGGTAGCGGTCGGCCGCGAAGGCGTCCAGGACCCGCAGGTACGGGGCGTGCACGATGGCGAGGCTGAGGTCCGCGGCCGGGTCGGGACCGCCGGCGACGGCCGCGTAGCGGTCGCGCTTGATGTGCGGGTCGTCGAGGCCGGTGAGGGCGATCTCGATGCCGTCGTCGAGCTTGAGGTGGCCGCGGGTGTTGCTCAGGCCGACCCAGCCGGCGGCGTCGAACGCGTCGCGCAGATCGCCCCACGGGTTGCGGACCACATTGGTGACCGGGTCCGTCTTGCCGTTGAGCCCGTGCTGGCTGCGGGACTTCTCGATGAGGTACCGGGCCGGGTTGCGGAACCTGGGCCCGTAGTAGTCGTTCGAGCCGAAGACGTACGCGCCGGGGAACTGCATCAGCGGGCCGAGCGCGTCCAGAACCTCGGGGACGCCCTCCGGGTCGGAGAGGTTGTCCCCGGTGTTGACGACGAGGTCCGGGCGCAGCCCCGCCAGGGACTGCAGCCAGCGCCGCTTCCTGTTCTGGCCGGAGACCATGTGGATGTCGGAGACCTGCAGGATCCGGATCGGCCGCATCCCGGCGGGCAGCACCGGGACCTCGACGCGTCGCAGCCGGAAGGCCTGCGGTTCGATCGCGGTGGCATAGGCCACGCACGCCGCGCCGACTGCCGTTACGCCGAGGGGAACTCCGTATCGCGCTCGCATGTGTCCATCGTCGCAGATGAGATGAGCGCCGCCAGAGCCTGCGCCGCTCCACTGCCGCCCCGGAAGCCGGGAAAGGCGTTGATATCGACGATGAGCGGGGTCCCGGACCGGTCGGCGATCACGTCCACGCCGTAGACGTCGAGGGCGAAGACCTTGCCCGCCTGCAGCGCCAGATCGTGGGCGCCGGGGGGCGGCGGAGGTGGCGGGGGCTGGTCCCCGTGAGGAGTTTCCGGGCCGTCCGGGCTGTTCGGGGCTCCCAGGGGGGACGGGCGCAGGCCGGCGAAGACCTGGCCGGCGATCACCCAGAGCTTGTGGTCCCAGCCGTCGCCCGGTGTGAAGTCCTGGACGACGACCAGCTCGTCCGGCCACCTGCGGGCGAGTTCCCGCAGCCCGGCGGCGTCGTCGACCCTGGCGACGACATCGCCGCGCCGGTTGGCCCGGCTCTTGACGATGAACGGATAGCCCGACGGCGGCGGAGCGGTGATCCGCGACAGCGGTGCGACGGTCCGGGTCACGGGGAACGGGAGGCCCGCGGCCAGCGCGGTCTCCGCCATCCGGACCCGGTCCTGGCACAGCTCCGTCGACGCGGCCGAATTGACGACGCGAGCGCCGCGCCGCTCCAGGGCCCGGGCGAGCCGGATCGCGCGCGGCGTGTGCGATTTGAGGAGATAGACGTCGGCGAGCGCGTCCGCGGCGGATTCCGGGACGGATTCCGAGGCGGATTCCGCGGCGGATTCCGGGACGGCGGCCGGGTCGGTGAACTCGACGTGGGCGTGGTGACGGTCCGCCAGCAGGGCGGCCGTGGCCGCCAGTAGCGGGTGGTCCGGCTTGTCCGTCAGGAAACAGACCCGCTGCCCGGTGGTGTCAGCGGCGTCCGCGGTGTCAGCAGTGTCAGCGGTGTTCATGTGCCGGCCTGTGCGGGGACGAAAGCCGCGGCCTGGGGGGTGAGGCCGCCGTGCCCGCCCGCTCCGTCCGCCCTGGCCAGGTCGAGAACGGCCCGCGCCACCCGGGCGACGGCGTCGGGCACCTTGCGGAAGCTCGGGAAGTCGTTGACGTCGACGACGACCGGGCCGTCCGGCCCGAGCAGCACGTCGATCCCGTACAGGTCCAGGCCGAAGACGGCGCCGATCTCGGCCGCCAGCCCCGCCACCTCCCGGGGGAGCGGCACGAGCCGTTCGTCCACGGCGAGTTCCGGGCGCAGCGGCGAGGCCCGTACGGTCGCGAACGCCTCGCCGCCGACGCAGTACACCTTCAGGTCCGTCCCGGAGTTGGGCACGTACGGCTGGGCTATGAGCAGACCACCGTCCTCGGGACCGGGACCGGCACCAGGGGTCGACTCGCTGTCGCCGGGCGGCACCAGCTGGCCCGGCGTGCGGACCAGCCGCACCCCGCGCCCCGAGCTGCCCGCCGCGGGCTTCACGACGAGCGGGAACTGCTCCTCGGGGACCTCCGCGAAGAGTTCGGGCCTGGCCGCCGCGTACGTCACCGGCATCGGCAGGCCGTGCTGCTGCGCGACGAGCGCGGTGAGTGCCTTGTCGCGGACCGTCCGGATCGCGCGGGCGTCGTTGACCGTGGTCAGGCCGAGTGCCGCCGCGCCTTCGAGGAGGGTCAGGCCGGGGCCGCCGGAGACGGTCTTGAGCACCCAGGCGTCGTGTGCGCCGGACTGCACCGCGGCGGAGAGCCCGGACAGTTCGGAGAACTCGGACAGCCGGATGAGCGAACCGCCGGGGCGGATGACGTCCACCTGGTGTCCCCAGGCGGCCAGTTGCCTGACCACGTCGAGAGGCATGCCGTCGTGACGGTATTGCTCCTCGACGAGGAAACAGAGCCTCATCTGGTCCCCTTGCCCCCCGGACGTCCGCCGATCCGTCCGGCAGAGCTGTGACCGAACAGGATGCCATGGGGCGCCTGGTGTTCCGGCGCGCGGGACCGGTCCGGGACACCTCCGGGACCTGGACGGAACGCTTCGGCCGCCGTTCCGGTCGGTACGGGACGGTTCGGGCCCGGCGGGCGCCGGGGGATCGTCCTGCGTCGCGCGGGCGTTAATGGGCGGCAGCACCGCCCCGCGGGTGCGAGACTCGACGGCATGACCACCACGCTCAAGCAGCGACTGCACGACGACCTCATCGCGGCCATGAAGGGCCGCGACGAGCTTCGCTCCGCCACGCTCCGCCTCACGCTGACCGCCATCACCAAGAAGGAGGTCGCGGGCACGACCGCCCGTGAACTCTCCGACGACGAGGTGCTCAAGGTGATCGCCGGTGAGGCGAAGAAGCGCCGCGAGGCGGCCGAAGCCTTCGCCCTGGGCAACCGGCCCGCCTCGGCCGAGCGCGAGCTGGCCGAGGGGGAGGTGCTCGACGCGTACCTGCCGAAGCAGCTGTCGGACGAGGAGCTGGTCGGGATCGTCACCGCCGCCGTGGCCGAGGCGAAGGCGGCCGGCGCCGAGGGCCCGCGCGCCATGGGCGCGATCATGAAGATCGTGAACCCGAAGGTCGCCGGTCTCGCCGAGGGCGGCCGCGTCGCGGCCGAGGTGAAGAAGCAGCTCGCGGGCTGATCCAACCCGTACCGCACGTGATCGGATCGCTCGTGATCGCTCGTGATCGCACGTGTGAGGGGCGCCACCCGAAGAAATCCGGGTGGCGCCCCTCACACGTTCAGGACTTCCGCGATCAGCGGTTGCCGCCCGTCACACCGCCCGAGTGCCCGTTCCCGCCACCGTTGACCCCGCCGATGATGCCCGGCGGGAGGGTGAACGGGGGAAAGGTCGGGTTCGTCGGCGGCTTGCCGGTGCCGGCGGTCGTGGCCCCGGTGGTGTGGCCGGGCTTGCCCGGGTTGCCGGGGTTGGGCGGAGGGGTGCCGACGGGCTTGTCCGGGATGTTCAGCGGTACCTCGTTGAACGACTCTTCCGGCTTGCCCTCCAGGGCGCCGCTGACGGCGTCCTTCCAGATCGGTGCCGGGCCGGTGGCGCCGAACACCTTGTCGTAGTACTGGCCGCCGAAGGTGATCCCCGTCATCTTGATCGGCTTGACGCCCGGGTCACCGATCCACACCGCGGCGGACATGTTCGGGGTGTAGCCCACGAACCAGGCGGCCTTGCGGTCGTCGGTCGTACCGGTCTTGCCCGCGCTGTCGCGGTCGGTCAGGCCGGCCGCCTGGCCGGTACCGTCGTCGACCACGCCCTTGAGCATCGTGTTGACGGTGTCCGCCGTCGTCTGCGACATGGCCGTGGAGCACAGCGGCTGCGGGACCTGGATCGCCTTGTTGTCCGCGTCCTTGGCGGACTCGATCGCGATCGGCGCGCAGAAGGTGCCGCGGGCGGCGAAGGCGGCGTACGCGGCGGCCATGTCCAGCGGGGACATCTCGTTGACGCCGAGGGTGAAGGACGCGCCGAGCCCGAAGGCCGTGCCGCCGGCCCGCTTGGTGATGCCCAGCTTGTTGACCATCTGGGTCACCGGGCAGAGGCCGACATCGGCCTCCAGCGTCACGAAGTAGGTGTTGACCGACTTCTTGAGCGCCTCGGGCATGGCGTACGGGCCGACCTCCGACTCGCTCTCGTTCGGTACGGTGCCGCTGCCGGGGTACTGAGCACCGGAGCAGTCGCTCACCGACGGGTACGGCATCTCGTTCGGCGAGGGGTAGGTCTGGCTCGGCTGATAGCCCGCTTCCAGCGCGGCCGCGGCGGTGAACGCCTTGAACGTCGAGCCGGACTGGTACCCGGCCCCGCCGCCCATGCCCCGGTCGACCGAGAGGTTGATCTGCGTCTCGTTCTTGCCGAAGCCGTAGGGCCGGGACTGCGCCATCGCCCGGATCTTGCCCGTCCCCGGTTCCACCAGCGTGACCGCCGACGCGACCGGGTCGTCCTTGTAGACGTGCTTGGCGATGCCGTTCTGCGTCGACGCCTGCGCCTGCGGGTCCAGCGTCGTCTTGATCGTCAGGCCGCCCTGGCGCCAGCGCTTCGCGCGGGCCTCCTTCGTCTTTCCGAAGGCCGCGTTCTGCAGGAAGGTGTTGCGGACGTAGTCGCAGAAGAAGCCGGCGCCGTTCACGGCGGTGATGCAGCCGTTCTTCGGCTTGCTGATCTTGAGACCGAGCGGCAGCTTCTTCGTGGCGTCGGCCTGGGCCTGGGTGATGTCCTTCAGGTCGGCCATCCGCTGCAGTACGAGATTGCGGCGCTTGATCGATTCCTGCTCGTCGTTGACCGGGTCGAAGCGGCTGGGCGACTGGACGATGCCGGCCAGCATCGCGGCCTCGCCGACGGTCAGGTCCTTGGCGTGCTTGCTGAAGTACCGCTTGGCCGCGGCCTCGACGCCGTAGGCCTGCTCGCCGAAGAACGTGATGTTGAGGTAGTTCTCCAGGATCTGCTGCTTGCCGAGTTCCTTCTCGACCTGGATCGCGTACTTCATTTCCTTGATCTTGCGGCCGACGGTCTGCTGGACCGCCTGCGCGACCTTGTCCGGGTCGTCGCCGGCCTGCTCGATGAAGACGTTCTTCACGTACTGCTGGGTGAGGGTGGAGGCGCCCTCGGAGACGCCGCCGTCCTGCGCGTTCTTGTTGAGCGCGCGCAGGATGCCCTTGAGGTCGATCGCCCCGTGCTCGAAGTAGCGGGCGTCCTCGATCGCGACGATGGCCTTCAGTATGTTCGGGCTCATCTGCTGGATCGGGATGACGGTGCGGTCGCGCGAGTAGACGGTCGCGATCAGTCCGCCGTTGGCGTCGAGGATCTTCGAGGCCTGGCTGAGCGGCGGGCGCTTCAGCTCACCGGGGAGGTCCTGGAACCCTGAGGCGGTGCCCTTCGCCGACAGGCCGAGGGCACCGGCGGCCGGCAGGGCGATTCCTGCCAGTACCACTCCGGACAGGACACTGACACCGAGGAACTTGGCGGCCTGCTGGGCCGTCGAGAGACCCCCGCCCGATCGCTTGTGAGGCATGGAGGCAGCCTACGTTGCGATTCCCCGGACGTGCGCCCAACTGTTCGCCTACTCTGTAACGGACAGGCGCGGTCGCTGAGCGTGCGCCTGCCCTCCATCGTCACTCTTGTGGGTGATGAGAACTGCCCGAATTCCTGTCATATGCCGGGTGACTTGGGCGATATGCCAGGCGCAGTGACCGCTCTGCCCCATAAGTCCGAAATGGGTGCCGCTCACTCCGTTGGGTGATCTGCCGCGCACCCATAGTCCATTCGGGCCATCGAAGATTGGGCCTGAAAGGGCTGTTGCGTCACGCCTACCTTCCGTAACGTCCTCAACTGGCAACGGTGAATATGCCGGTTGCCGCCGTGGGGGAGCCTCGATTCGGGAGAGGACGGCGCCAGCATGAGTAGCTGGGTAACCGACTGGAGCACGCAGGCAGCGTGCAAGACGACTGATCCGGACGAGCTTTTCGTCCAGGGAGCGGCCCAGAACAGGGCCAAGGCGGTGTGCACCGGATGCCCGGTGCGGACCGAGTGCCTGGCGGACGCGCTCGACAACCGGGTCGAGTTCGGTGTGTGGGGCGGGATGACGGAACGCGAGCGCAGGGCACTGCTGCGGCGGCGCCCGACGGTGACCTCGTGGCGCAGGCTGCTCGAGACCGCCCGTACCGAGTACGAGCGGAGCACCGGCATCCTGCCGCTGGACGAAGAGGACGACTACGCCGCCGCGGGGTGATCCCCGGCAAGCCGTTCGCCGATCGAGCGCAAGCCGTCCAGATCGTGCACGTCGCCCGGTAGGGCCGCTACGTCGACCATCGGCACCTCAGGGTGCACGGAGACGAAACGGTCCCGGGTACGGCGTTCGCGCGCGACCACGCGCATGCGCTCGGCGTGCAGCCGCAGCAGCCCGGCGGCAAGCCTCTGCTCGGGCGGAATCGTCATGTCGTCGGCCGCTTCGGCCGGATTCTTCGGGTCCGTCCCGTCGTCGGTCCCGTCGGCAACGATGTCAGCCTTCCCGGCCTCACGATCCACAATGCCGCCGTCCACAAGATTTTCCCGCGGCTCCTCGAGCGCCTGGGCGGCGGCCAGCGCCCGCTCCGCCGTGAGCTGCGGGGCTCCGCTGCCGTGCACCCGGTTCAGCACCAGGCCGGCCAGCGGCATGCGCTCGGCGGCCAGCCGCTCGACGAAGTACGCGGCCTCGCGCAGCGCGTCCCGCTCAGGCGCGGCCACCACGAGGAACGCCGTCCCGGGGGCCTGCAACAGCTTGTACGTGGCGTCCGCGCGCTTGCGGAAGCCGCCGAACATGGTGTCCATGGCGGCGATGAAGGTCTGCACGTCACCCAGCAGATGCGCGCCCATCACCTTGCTCAGGACGCCCGTCATCATCGACATGCCGACATTGAGGAACTTCATCCCGGCCCGGCCGCCGACCTTCGCGGGCGCCATCAGCAGCTTGATGAACTTCCCGTCCAGGAACGATCCGAGGCGCTGCGGGGCGTCCAGGAAGTCCAGTGCGGACCGGCTCGGCGGGGTGTCGACGATGATCAGGTCCCAGGCGTCCAGCGCGCGCAGCTGCCCCAGCTTCTCCATCGCCATGTACTCCTGGGTGCCCGCGAAGCCGGCCGACAGGGACTGGTAGAAGGGGTTGTCGAGGATCGCGCGGGCCCGCTCGGGGTCCGAGTGCTGGAGCACGACCTCGTCGAAGGTCCGCTTCATGTCGAGCATCATCGCGTGCAGCGTGCCGCCCGCGGACTCGTCGATGTCGGTGACCGGGCGCGGTGTGTTGTCCAGCTCGGAGAGGCCCATCGACTGGGCGAGCCGGCGGGCCGGGTCGATGGTCAGCACGACGGCCTTGCGGCCGCGTTCCGCGGCGCGCACGCCCAGCGCGGCGGCGGTCGTGGTCTTGCCGACTCCGCCGGAGCCGCAGCAGACGATGATGCGGGTCTTGGGATCGTCGAGGAGCGGGTCGATCGCCAGCACCGGACTCTCCAGATCCCCCGGATTCTCCAGGCTCATGTCAGCTCTCCCCGCCGGCGCATCCGCATGTCGGTTCTCCCCGCGGGCCGTACCCATGTCAGTTCTCCCCGCCGGCGCATACCCATGTCAGCTCTCCCCGCCCGTCATTCCCTGCTTGCGCAGGCTGTCGGCCAGCCGGTAGAGGCCGCCGAGGTCGACGCCCTCGCCGCGCAGTTCCAGTTCGTACGTCGGCAGGCCGAGGGTGGCGATCTCGGCGCGCTCACGGCGTTCCAGCAGGACGCGCTGGGCGTGTTCGTGGGCCTGCGCGAGCAGCGGGTCGACGAGCCGCTCCGCCTGCCCGCCCTTGCGGGCACCGCCCAGGCCCGCCTGGGACAGCGCCTTGGCGACGGCGGTGCGCCGGCCGTTGGCGGCCGATTCGAGGTCCGCGTCGTCCAGCAGCACCGGGCGCAGCATGTTGACCACGACGGCCCCCACCGGGAGCCCGGCCGCCCGCAGTTCCGCGACGCCGTCCACGGTCTCCTGGACCGGCATCTCCTCCAGCAGCGTCACCAGGTGCACCGCGGTCTCGGTGGACTTCAGCACCCGCATGACGGCCTGCGCCTGGTTGTATATCGGCCCGATCTTGGCCAGTCCGGCGACCTCGTCGTTGACGTTGAGGAAGCGGGTGATGCGGCCGGTCGGCGGGGCGTCCATGACGACCGCGTCGTACGCCCGCCAGCCCGCGTTGTCCTTGCGGCGCACGGCCTCGCACGCCTTGCCGGTCAGCAGGACGTCCCGCAGGCCGGGGGCGACGGTCGTCGCGAAGTCGATCGCGCCGAGCTTCTTGAGGGCGCGGCCCGCGCGGCCGAGTTTGTAGAACATGTCCAGGTAGTCCAGCAGCGCGAGCTCGGGGTCGATGGCGAGCGCGCGCACCTCGCCGCCGCCGGGCGCGACGGCGATCTTCCGCTCCTCGTAGGGCAGCGCTCCGGTCTCGAAGACCTGGGCGATGCCCTGCCGCCCCTCGACCTCGACCAGCAGCGTGCGGCGGCCTTCGGCGGCGAGAGCGAGCGCCAGGGCGGCGGCGACCGTGGTCTTACCGGTGCCGCCCTTGCCCGTGACGATATGGAGCCTGGTGGGGGTGGACTGTTGAGGGCTCACACTTCGAGCGTAACCACTCGGCCTTCGGCCCAAGCAGTCCACTGCCCAGGTGTGGCCTCTATCTCCCGGCCGGACCTCGCCGGGCGGCGCTGGCGGGTGCTGGCCGGGGCGGGTGGGAGCAGGCGTTACAGTCGGCTCCATGGCTAAGTGGGAATACGCGACCGTGCCGCTTCTTGTGCACGCGACGAAGCAGATTCTGGACACGTGGGGCGAGGACGGCTGGGAGCTGGTCCAGGTCGTACCCAATGGGAACAACGCGGAACAGTTGGTGGCCTACTTCAAGCGGGAGAAGCAGGCGTGAGCGCGGTCGAGGACAGGATCGCCTCGCTCGGGATGACGCTGCCCGCCGTGGTGCCGCCGCTGGCCTCGTACCAGCCGGCCGTGCAGTCGGGCGTGTACGTGTACACCTCCGGCCAGCTGCCGATGGTGGACGGCAAGCTGACGGTGACCGGCAAGGTCGGCGCCGAGGTGACGCCGGAGGAGGCCAAGGACCTGGCCCGTACGTGCGCGCTGAACGCGCTCGCGGCGGTCAAGTCGGTCGTCGGTGACCTGGACCGCATCAAGCGGGTCGTGAAGGTCGTCGGTTTCGTCGCCTCGGCGACGGACTTCACCGGGCAGCCGGCCGTGATCAACGGTGCGAGCGAGCTCCTCGGCGAGGTGCTCGGCGAGAAGGGCGTGCACGCGCGCAGCGCCGTCGGCGTGGCCGTGCTGCCGCTGGACGCCCCGGTCGAGGTCGAGATCCAGGTCGAGCTGGTCTGAGCTCTCCGCAGGCCGGGCCGGGTGCCCGGCCGCGGAGACGGACCCGCACGGCGAGGACTCACCCTCGAACATCAGGGCGGCAGGCCGTACGATCCCGCCCATGACCACGAGCAGCGGCGGCACGAGTGACGGACAGTGGTTCCCGGCCTCCTGGCCGGACCGGATCCGGGCGCTGGCGAACGGGGATCTGACCCCCGTGACCCCGCGCAGGGCCGCGACGGTACTGCTCCTGCGGGACAGCCCGGACGGTGCGAGCGGCGGCCCGGCCGTCCACCTGCTGCGCAGACGCGCCTCCATGGCTTTCGCCGGGGGCGCGTACGCGTATCCGGGCGGTGGGGTCGACCCGCGGGACGAGAAGCCGGTCCGGTGGGCCGGCCCGTCGCTCGCGCAGTGGTCGGCCGCCCTCGGGGTGGACCCGGTGTCGGCGCAGGCGGTGGTGTGCGCGGCGGTGCGGGAGACGTTCGAGGAGTCGGGCGTCCTGCTGGCCGGGCCCGACGGCGACAGCGTCGTGGCGGACACCACCGGTGAGAGCTGGGAGGCCGACCGGGAGGCGCTGGTCAGCCGGGAGCTGTCGTTCGCGGACTTCCTGGCCCGGCGCGAGCTGGTGCTGCGCTCCGATCTGCTCGGCCCGTGGGCGCGCTGGATCACCCCGGAGTTCGAGGAGCGCCGGTACGACACCTGGTTCTTCGTCGCGATGATGCCGGCCGGGCAGCGCACCCTGGACGTCTCGGGCGAGGCCGACCACACGGTGTGGCTGCGCCCGGCCGAGGCCGTGGAGGGCTACCGGCGCGGCGAGATGGTGATGATGCCGCCGACCATCGCGACGCTGCGCGCGCTGCTCCCGTACGACTCGGTGAAGGCGGCCCTGGCGGGCGCGGCCGGCCGGGACCTGACGCCGGTGCTGGCGCGGGCGGTGCTCGAGGAGGGCCGGATCGTGCTGAGCTGGCCGGGGCACGAGGAGTTCACCAAGCACATTCCGCAAGGACCCCAGCAAGGATCCGGGCAAGAACCCGGGCAAGAACCCGGGCAAGAACCCGGGCAAGAACCCGGGCAAGAACCCGGGCAAGAACCCGGGCAAGGATCCGACCAGGGACCCGAGCAAGGACCCATCTCGTCGCAAGGAGCTGCTGAATGACGTCGGCGATCCTGCCCGGCAGGCCGCAGCCGACGGTCGGCGGCCCCGCGACGGCACGTGCCGTCTGCGTCCTGGCCCCGAATCCGTCGCCGATGACCCTGGACGGCACGAACACCTGGCTGCTGTCCGAGCCGGGTTCAGAACTCGCGGTCGTCATCGACCCGGGCCCGCTCGACGACGCGCATCTGCGCAACGTCGTCGCGACCGCGGAGGCGGCCGGCAAGCGCGTCGCGCTGACGCTCCTCACCCACGGCCACCCGGACCACGCGGAGGGCGCCGCCCGCTTCGCGGAACTGACGGGGACGAAGGTCCGGGCGCTCGACCCGGCGCTGCGGCTGGGCGAGGAGGGGTTGGCGGCGGGCGACGTCATCACCACCGGCGGGCTGGAACTGCGCGTCGTTTCCACGCCCGGCCACACCGCGGATTCGCTCTCCTTCCATCTGCCGGCCGACGGCGCCGTCCTGACCGGTGACACGGTGCTGGGGCGCGGCACGACGATCGTGGTGCACCCGGACGGCCGGCTCGGCGACTACCTCGACTCCCTGCGCCGACTGCAGGCCATGACGATGGACGGCGTCGACACGGTGCTGCCAGGACACGGCCCGGTGCTGACGGACGCGCGCGGCGCCGTCGAGTACTACCTCGCGCACCGCGCGAGCCGGCTGGCGCAGGTGGAGACCGCCGTGGAGGCGGGCTGCCTGACGCCCGCCCAGGTGGTCGCGCACGTCTACTACGACGTCGACCGGTCGCTGTGGCCGGCGGCGGAGCTGTCGGTGCGGGCGCAGCTGGACTATCTGCGTGAGCACGGGCTGATCGAGGACCGGCGGACCTACTGATGACGGATCGACCGATGAGCGGCCACGCGGCGTCCGGCCCGGCGGCGAAGGAGTTCGACCCGTGGTCCGCCGCGTTCGTCGCGGACCCCTATCCGGCGTACGAGGCGCTGCGCGCCGCGGGCCGCGCGCACTGGTACGAGCCCACCCGGCAGTGGCTGATCCCGCACTACGACGATGTGAGCGCGCTGCTGCGCGACCGCCGGCTGGGGCGCACGTATCTGCACCGCTTCACCCACGAGGAGTTCGGCCGCGAGGCGCCGCCGGCCGGGCACGAGCCGTTCCACGTCCTCAACGACAACGGCCTGCTGGACCTGGAGGCCCCCGACCACACGCGGATCCGCCGGCTGGTCGCGAAGGCGTTCACCCCGCGCACCGTCGAGCGGCTCGCGCCGACCGTGCAACGGCTGGCCGACGAGCTGGTCGACGGTCTGCGGGCGGACGGCGGCGGTGACCTGCTGGCCCGGGTCGCCGAGCCGCTGCCCGTCGCGGTCATCGCGGAGATGCTCGGCATCCCGCCCGGCGACCGGCAGCCGCTGCGGCCCTGGTCGGCGGACATCTGCGGGATGTACGAGCTGAACCCGGACGAGGAGACCGCGCGCCGGGCCGTGCGGGCGAGCGAGGAGTTCTCGGAGTATCTGCGGGGGCTGATCGCCGAGCGCCGGCGCGCACCGGGCGAGGACCTGATCAGCGCCCTGATCGCCGCGTACGAGGACGGGGACACGCTCAGCGAGCAGGAGATGGTCTCCACCTGCGTGCTGCTGCTCAACGCCGGGCACGAGGCGACGGTGAACACCACCGCGAACGGCTGGTTCACCCTCTTCCGTCATCCTGATCAGCTCGAACTGCTCCGCGCCGAACCCGGGCTGCTCCGCGACGCCATCGAGGAACTGCTGCGGTACGACACCCCGCTGCAGATGTTCGAACGCTGGGTGCTGGACGACATCCAGGTCGGCGACACGGTGATCCCGCGGGGTTCCGAGGTCGCGCTGCTCTTCGGGTCCGCCAACCGCGACCCGTCGCGCTTCCCCGACCCCGGCCGGCTGGACCTGCGCCGCCCGGCGGCCGACAACCGGCATGTCACCTTCGGCGCCGGTATCCACTACTGCCTGGGCGCGCCGCTGGCCCGAATCGAACTCGCCGCGTCCTTCGGCACGCTGCTGAGCCGTGCGCCGGGCCTGCAGCTGGCCGCCGAACCGCGCTGGAAGCCCGGCTACGTCATCCGGGGCCTGGAGGAACTGCTCGTCAGCTGGTGACGCGCCCGGCTGCCGACGTGATCTGTGTCTCGTTTCAGGCGCGGGGCACGGTGAGCCGCCAGGCGCCCGGCTGGACCGTCCAGGTGCGGGTCCTGACCGGTCCGGCCAGGGCGGAATCCGCGCGGTAGCGGAAGTCCCGGCCCGAGACGGTGACGGTCACGGCCTCCACACAGAGCGGTTCCGCGCTGTCGGGATGGCTCACCCGGACCTCGATGAGTCCGGGGTGCACCGTCCGGAACGACACCTCGTGGACGGGTTGGTCCAGGTCCACCAGCACCACCCCGTCCGCCTCGATCCGCAGCCGCTGGCGCGGCGCGTGCCCGTGGGTGTGTCCCGGCCCGTGCCCGTTCGACGGCGCCGGCATCGTCAGCGTCCTGACCAGGGAGCGCGCAGTCCTCTCCACCGGCGACCACCAGTGGGACGACGATCCCGCGCCGTCGGAGGGGATCCGCAGGGTGCCCAGCACGATGCCGCCGCTGTCGTCGACCAGCAGGTCCAGCTCGCGGTCCATGCCGTCCAGCACCGCCCGCGCCGCGGGCAGCACCTGGCCCGGCACGCCCAGCGCCCGGGCGAGCGAGGAGCGCGGCCCGATCGGCACCAGAGCCAGCGGGGCCTCGCCGAGTGCCCGCTCATGGTGCAGTGCCAGCACCGCCCGCAGCAGGGTCCGGTCGTCGCCCAGCACCACCGGACGGCGCCGGCCGCGATGGGACAGCACCCGGGCCACCTCTTCGGCCGAATCCGGGAGAGCGATTTTTACGGAGGACGCGCCCGCACACAGGACATCCTTCGCGATGCGGACGGATTCGCCGTCGACGGCACGTGCGGCGGGGTCGATGACCACGAGCAATTGACGCCCGTCAGGTGGCTGAGCCGACACCTTGGTCCTTCCTCAGGTAAAATCTCGGTGCAAGAGCCCCTTGCGCCGTTGCGTCAGGGGCTTGGTCTATTCCGGGGCACCGGTTCGACGGCTCTCTGCACGTTGGACATGCCCCGCCCGGAAGGGGTGTACGCCTGTGCCCGCACTTGTGCTGCTCGGTGCTCAGTGGGGTGACGAAGGCAAGGGGAAGGCCACTGACCTGCTCGGTGGCTCCGTGGACTATGTCGTGCGTTACCAGGGCGGCAACAATGCCGGCCACACGGTCGTCGTCGGCGACCAGAAGTACGCACTGCATCTCCTCCCCTCCGGAATCCTGTCGCCGGGGTGTACCCCGGTCATTGGTAACGGTGTCGTCGTGGACCCGGCGGTCCTGCTCTCCGAGCTGAGCGGGCTGAACGACCGCGGCGTCGATACGTCCAAGCTGCTGATCAGCGGTAACGCCCATCTGATCACTCCGTATCACCAGACCATCGACAAGGTGACGGAGCGGTTCCTCGGCAGCCGCAAGATCGGTACGACCGGGCGCGGTATCGGCCCGGCCTACGCCGACAAGATCAACCGCGTCGGGATCCGTGTTCAGGACCTCTTCGACGAGTCGATCCTGCACCAGAAGGTGGAGGCCGCACTCCACGAGAAGAACCAGCTCCTGGTCAAGCTCTTCAACCGGCGTGCGATCAGCGTCGACCAGGTCGTCGAGGAGTACCTCGGCTACGCGGAGCAGATCAAGGACTTCGTCGCCGACACCGGTCTGATTCTGAACAAGGCGCTGGACGAGGGCAAGGTCGTGTTGATGGAGGGCGGCCAGGGCACTCTGCTCGACGTCGACCACGGCACCTATCCCTTCGTCACCTCGTCGAACCCGACCGCCGGCGGTGCCTGCACGGGCTCCGGCATCGGCCCGACGAAGATCAGCCGCGTGATCGGCATCCTCAAGGCCTATACGACGCGAGTCGGCGCCGGTCCGTTCCCGACCGAGCTGTTCGACGAGGACGGCGAGAAGCTGCGGGTCATCGGCCACGAGCGCGGGGTCACCACCGGCCGCGACCGTCGCTGCGGCTGGTTCGACGCGGTCATCGCGCGGTACGCGACCCGTGTCAACGGCCTGACGGACTTCTTCCTCACCAAGCTCGACATCCTCACCGGCTGGGAGCAGATCCCGGTCTGTGTGGCCTACGAGATCGACGGCAAGCGCGTCGAGGAGCTGCCCTACAACCAGAGCGACTTCCACCACGCGAAGCCGATCTACGAGATGCTCCCCGGCTGGTCCGAGGACATCACGAAGGCGCAGACCTTCGACGACCTGCCGAAGAACGCGCGGGCGTACGTCAAGGCGCTCGAGGAGATGTCGGGCGCGCCGATCTCCGCGATCGGCGTGGGTCCCGGCCGTACCGAGACGATCGAGATCAACTCGTTCCTCTGACGGACGGCGGCCGGTCAGGCAGCCGGCGACGACGCGGCGCGCCCCGGTGGTCCTGCCACCGGGGCGCGCCGCGTTCTGTCGTTCTGTCGTTCCGGCGTCCGTGGATCGGCCGTCCGTCGTTCCGTGCGGTCAGTCGATCTTCGTGTAGGTGAGCGGGGCCTTGCCCGGCTCGCGGGAGTCGCGCAGCAGATGGGAGTCGTCGATCGCGGTGAGCGTCGAGGACAGCCCCGGGTTGCAGGAGGTGGCGGGTACCGCGCTGGTCAGGAGCGAGGGGCTCAGCGCCAGCGGCGGACCGGCGGACGTCATGTGCATCGTCCACTCGCACTGATAGGTGCTTCCGGTGCCGGCCAGCGTGACGGTGCCGTCCCGTCGGATCGTCAGCGTGCGGGTGTTGGTGCCGTTGCTGTCGAACCCCGCCTGCCAGGTGCCGACGAGCCGTTCGGGTACCTCGCCGGGCGCGGTGGAGGCGGTCTCCTCGGTGGAGGGCGAGTTCCGCGGCGTACCGGAGCCGGACGGGGTGCCCGTCCTGGGATCGCCGCCGAGGCCCTGGTTGTCCGTGCTGTTGCTCTTCCCCGTGCCGAAGTCGAGCGCGACGACGGCCGCCCCGGCGCCCGCGAGCACCGCGACCGCCACCGCGACGGCGATCAGCACACCCTGCCGTCGCCGGCGCGGCGGCGGGGCCGGGTATCCCGGCGGGGTCCCGTAGCCGGCCTGCGGGTAGCCGTAGCCGCCGGACGCGTACGGGTTCGGCGCCGGAGGGGCCGGGTCGACCGCGGTCGGCCGGGCGGGCAGCGGCTGCGACGCGGCCGGGGCCGGGGCCGGGGCCGGGGCCGGGGCCGGGGTCGGGAGGGGAGCGGAGCCGGGGTCCGGCTCGGGGCCGGGCCGCGCGGCCGGAGCCGCCGGGGCGGAACCCCCGTCGTGCGGGTTCTCGGCCTCCAGCAGCCGCACGGCGTGCCGGCCGAGCTGCGCGACGATGGCGCTGGGCAGCCAGGTCCTGCCGTCCTCCGCCGGGTGGGCGGCGATCCGCTCCAGCACCGCGTCCAGGTCCGGCCGCTGATCGGCCTCCTTGACCAGGCACTCCGCGACCAGCTCGCGCAGCGCGCCGGGCAGCTCGTCCAGGTCCGGCGGCTCCTGCGCGATCCGGAACATCTGGGCGTGCACCCCGCTGCTCGCGGCGCCGAACGGCTGCTTCCCGGTCGCCGCGTACGCCAGCACCGAGCCCAGACAGAAGACGTCGCAGGCCGGGGTGACCCGGTCGCCGCGCACCTGCTCGGGCGACATGAAGCCCGGCGAGCCGACCAGCGCGCCGGTGCTCGTCACACCGCCGGTGACGGTCTCCAGGGCGCGGGCGATGCCGAAGTCGATGACCCGTGGGCCATCGATGGTGATCATGACATTCGAGGGCTTCAGATCGCGGTGCACGAGCCCGGCGGCGTGGATGTCCTTGAGCGCGTGGGCCAGCCCGGCCGCCAGCACCCAGACCGAACGCTCCGGCAGCGGGCCGTACTCCTTGGCGATGACGTGCTGCAGCGTCGGCCCGGCGATGTAGCCGGTGGCGACCCAGGGGATCTCGGTCTCGGTGTCGGCGTCGAGGACCGGCGCCGTCCACGCGCCGCCGACCCGGCGAGCGGCCTGGACCTCCTGCCGGAAGCGGGTCCTGAACTCGTCCTGGGCGGCCAGCTCGGCCCGCACCAGCTTCACCGCGACGGTCCGGCCGCGTTCCGAACGGGCCAGGAAGACCCGTCCCATGCCGCCGGTGCCGAGCCGGCCCAGCAGCCGGTACGCGCCGATCCACTGCGGATCGCCGGCCCTGAGTTCTTCCATGCCCCCCGTGCCTCCTCCCGGCCTTCCGGCCGACCCGTAGCCGAAGAATAGTCTGACCGTTCGAGCGGGCCCCGTGGTGCGGGCGGCCGGGGCCCGGCAGGCGCCCGCACCGGGTGCCCGGGACCCTCTTCCAGGACCTCTTCCGGGACCCCTTCGGGAGCGCCGTGGGACCGGATCCCGTGACAGCCTGTCGGGGAACGTGGCGTGTGCCATACAAGGTGACCGTGTCCCTGACCGGCGGGGATCCTTAGCCTGGAGCGCATGACCCCTCCTTTCGCCGTCGCCGATCCCGAGACCGGAGCCGCCGTCAAGGCCGCCGACCGGGCGCACGTCTTCCACTCGTGGTCCGCGCAGGCGGTCATCGATCCGCTGGCCGTGGCCGGGGCCGAGGGCTCGTACTTCTGGGACTACGACGGCAACCGCTATCTGGACTTCTCCTCCCAGCTGGTGAACACCAACATTGGCCATCAGCACCCGAAGGTCGTCGCCGCGATCCAGGAGCAGGCCGGCAGGCTCTGCACCATCGCGCCGGGCTTCGCCGTCGACGTCCGGTCCGAGGCGGCCCGGCTGATCGCCGAGGTCACCCCCGGCGACCTGAACCAGGTCTTCTTCACCAACGGCGGCGCCGAGGCGGTCGAGAACGCCGTCCGCATGGCCCGGCTGCACACCGGCCGGCACAAGGTGTTCAGCGCCTACCGCTCGTACCACGGCGCCACCTCCACCGCGATCAACCTCACCGGGGACCCGCGCCGCTGGCCGTCGGACACCGCCTCGGCGGGCGTCGTGCACTTCTGGGGCCCGTACCTGTACCGCTCGCAGTTCCACGCGACGAGCGAGGAGCAGGAGTGCGAGCGCGCGCTGGAGCACCTGGAGCAGCTCGTCGCGTTCGAGGGCCCGCAGTCGGTCGCCGCGATCATCCTGGAGTCGGTGGTCGGCACCGCGGGCATCCTGGTGCCGCCGGCCGGCTACCTCGCCGGCGTCCGGGAGATCTGCGACCGGTACGGGATCGTCTTCATCCTCGACGAGGTCATGTCCGGCTTCGGCCGCACCGGCGCGTGGTTCGCCGCCGACCACTGGGGCGTCGTCCCGGACCTGCTGACCTTCGCCAAGGGCGTCAACTCCGGCTATGTGCCGCTCGGCGGCGTCGCCATCTCCCCGGAGATCGCCGCGACCTTCGCCACCCGCGCCTACCCGGGCGGTCTGACGTACTCCGGGCACCCGCTGGCCTGTGCCTCGGCCGTCGCGACCATCAACGCGATGCGCGAGGAGCGGATCGTGGAGAACGCCGCCGACATCGGCGAGCGGGTCATCGGCCCGGCGCTGCGCGACATCGCCGCCCGGCACCCCTCGGTCGGCGAGGTGCGCGGCCTGGGTGTCTTCTGGGCCCTGGACCTCGTCAAGGACAAGGCGACGCACGAGCCGCTGGTGCCGTACAACGCGGCCGGCGCGGACAACGCGCCGATGGCCGAGTTCGCGGCGGCGTGCAAGAAGGGCGGTCTGTGGCCCTTCGTCAACATGAACCGCACACATGTCGTTCCGCCGTGCACGGTGACCGAGGCCGAGGCCAAGGAGGGCCTGGCGGCGCTGGACGAGGCGCTGTCGGTGACCGACCGGTACGCCGTCAACGGATAGCGCTTGCCCCCGGTGACGGCCCGGCGACCGCCCGCCGCCCGCCCGCCGGACCTCCACGTCGGCCCCCGCCGGCCGTCAACACCGGGTCGCCCATCGCGAAATGCACATAACCCCCACACGCTTCCCTCCCCGGACGTGCGGTTGATTTCCGAACCTTCGCCTATCGTGTGCGGAGTAATCGGAGTGAAACGTACGTTCGGGCGAGGAGGCGGCAGTGCTTGCGGACACCACACCGGTGAAGCGCAACAGCCTGCGGCAGCAGATCGCCGACGCACTCCGCGACGAGGTGCTCACCGGCCGGCTCCCGGCCGGGCGGGACTTCACCGTCAAGGAGATAGCGGAGCTGTACGGCGTCTCCGCCACGCCCGTCCGTGAGGCGCTGGTCGACCTGGCCGCGCAGGGCCTGCTCGACGTCGAGCAGCACCGCGGCTTCCAGGTGCGGCGGTTCGGCCCCGACGACTTCGTCTCCATGGTCGAGGCCCGCAACCTGGTGACCGAGGGGATCTTCCGGCGCATCGAGGGCGACCAGCTGCGCGAAGTGCCGGCCGATGTCCTCGCGTCGGTGCGCCGCCGGGGCGAGGCCGCGGCGCGGGCCGCGCGTTCCGGGATGCTCGACGTCCTCATCGGCTGTGACATCCGCTTCTGGCGCGAAGTCGCAGCATTGTCGGGCAATCCGCACATTTGCGAATTCCTCGACCGGATCCGCACCCAGACCTGGATGTACTCGATCCCGTATCTGCGCGCCCACCCGATGCTCGCGGGCGTCTGCTGGTCGGACCACGTCGAACTCGTCGACGCCGTCCGGGACCGCGATCTGCCCGCGGCACGCCGTATCGTCGCCGACTACAACGAGCACGCCCTCGCCCTGATGGCGAAGCTGGCCCCGCGATAGCGACAGCGGGCGACCGCGCGAACGACCCTTCGGGAGAGCCGGAAGGGTTCCACCTCCTGACGCCGACCGCGCCTCGCACTACGCTGGCCCGACGATCGCATAGACGACTTGGAGCGCCTGTGGCCTGCGACTTGTGGCTGGTTCCCCTCGTGGACGTGCTCTGCCACAGCCCGGAAAACCCTTTCTCCGAGGAACTGGCCCGCTACGACAAGGCCTTGAACGACGCGGGCCTGCCGCCGGTGCCCGTCCACACCTACATGCCGGGGCTGTCCGGCGACGTCGGCCCGGTCGCCGGCTTCGACTACGACGCCCTGCATTTCCTGCGCCGGGCCTTCCTGTTGAACCTGCAGGGCCTGGAGGTCACCCCGGTCGACGCGCTCGGCGGCGACTACGAGCAGTTGCTGGAGATGTTCGAGGCGACCGCACAGCAGTCGCACCTCGTCTGGCACTACGACCACGCGGGCGCGTACGTGCCGCTGGACTTCCCGCACCCGGTCGTCAACGACGAACTCCTCGAAGGCGGCGGCCCGCTGGGTTCGAGTCATGGCCTGCTGCGCGATCTCGCGTCCGTCGCGGCGGCGATCGGCATCGACGCGGCGAACCCGCCGCAGGCCCCGGCCCCGCCGGACCGGCCCACCGGACTGGAGGAGCCGGCCGCCCCGCCGTCGTACGATCCCAGCCCGTTCGCCCGCGAACGGCACGTCTGGCTCGGCCTGCACGCGGCGGCGACCCGCTCGCTGGCGCAGGGCTCGATGGTGGTCTTCAGCTGAGGTGGGCTCCGGCCGAGGCGTCCCTCAGCTGACGGAAGGGCCGCTGGCCGCTCAGCGGGCCGGGCCCTCCGGGGGCCGCTGGCGCGGCATGTTCGGACGGCCGCCGGGTGCCATCGGGAAGCGGCCGGCGGGCACGCCCTCGGTGCGCGCGGCCCACGGCACCGTGGCCTGCGCGCGCAGCGGGGCGGTGCGCGTCCCGAACTCCGTCATCCAGTCCGCCGTCTCCATCCTGACCAGGTCGGAGACGTCCTCGCAGAACCGGCGCAGCACCGCCAGACAGCGTTCGGCCGCCTCGGCCGCCGTGCCCTCGGTGGGGCCCAGCACCTCCCGGACGCTCTCCGACGCCCAGTCGAAGCGCAGCGCCTCCAGCCGCCGCTGCACCGCCTGCGCGGTGGCGACGTCCCGCATCCAGCCGGACGTCAGCCCGAAGCAGCGGTCGATCCCGAAACAGGCCGCGGCGAGGAGCAGCGCCACGTAACCCCAGCGCGCGGCGCCTGCCGCGGTCCCGGTCAGCTCGATCAGCGGC
The DNA here is from genome assembly GCF_023701715.1 of Streptomyces sp. RKAG337. Lineage (NCBI taxonomy): Bacteria > Bacillati > Actinomycetota > Actinomycetes > Kitasatosporales > Streptomycetaceae > Streptomyces > Streptomyces sp. RKAG337. The sequence continues at coordinate 3,932,012 of NZ_JAJOZA010000001.1, forward strand.
AGCCCCGCGCCCACGGTCCCGAAGAACGCGGTGGCCAGCCGCAGCCCGCGCGCCCCGTGCCGCTTCCAGACGCGGTCGGCGAGGTACCAGTCGGTGGTGTTCAGCGCCCCGGACTCGGCCCAGCGGTAGAGCTCCTCCAGGCGTTCGGCGGGCTCGCCCCAGTCGCCGAGCGGAAAAGGCAGTGCCCGCAGGTCCTCCTGGCTATGCAGAGCCCGTTGAACGGGCTCCTCCCGGGGAGCCTCCTCGGGATACATGTCCGGCTGGCTCACTGCGCGCTCCCTCGCATTCCGGCGCTCGTCTTCCGACACGACGAAGCTCCCTTCTTACCGCCGAACGGCTGACCATGGGGGAAGGATTTTTGGATTTCATCCCTTAAAGGCCGCGTGGTCAGGTATGGGCCGAACATCCGTCCCACTCGAAAGAGTGAGCCGCCACGCGCGGCACGGGGCTCCGCACGGGGCCACTACCCTTGGGCACGTGAAGGTCCTTGTCATCGGCGGCGGCGCCCGCGAACACGCCCTGTGCCGCTCACTGTCCCTCGACCCCGATGTCACCTCGCTGCACTGCGCCCCCGGCAACGCCGGGATCGCGGAGGTCGCCGAGCTGCACCCGGTCGACGCCCTCGACGGCGCCGCCGTCGCCGACCTCGCCGTATCGATCGGCGCGGACTTCGTGATCGTCGGTCCGGAGGCCCCGCTGGTGGCGGGCGTCGCCGACGCGGTCCGGGCCCGCGGTATCGACTGCTTCGGCCCGTCCGCGGAAGCCGCTCAGCTGGAAGGCTCCAAGGCGTTCGCCAAGGAGGTCATGGCCGGCGCGGGGGTGCCCACCGCCCGCTCGTACGTCTGCACCACCGCCGAGCAGATCGACGTGGCGCTGGACGCCTTCGGCGCCCCGTACGTCGTCAAGGACGACGGTCTGGCCGCGGGCAAGGGCGTCGTCGTCACCGATGACCTCGCCACCGCCCGCGCGCACGCGCTGGCCTGCGACCGCGTCGTCATCGAGGAGTTCCTCGACGGCCCCGAGGTCTCGCTGTTCGCCGTCACCGACGGTGTGACGGTCGTCCCGCTGCAGCCCGCCCAGGACTTCAAGCGCGCGCTGGACGCCGACGAGGGCCCCAACACCGGCGGCATGGGCGCGTACTCCCCGCTCCCGTGGGCCGACCCCAAGCTGGTCGACGAGGTCGAGCGGACCGTCCTGCAGCCCACCGTGGACGAGCTGCGCCGCCGCGGCACCCCGTTCGCCGGGCTGCTCTACGCGGGGCTGGCGATGACCTCGCGCGGGGTGCGCGTGATCGAGTTCAACGCGCGCTTCGGCGACCCCGAGACCCAGGTCGTCCTCGCGCGCCTCAAGACCCCGCTGGCCGGTCTGCTGCGGGCCGCCGCGACGGGCCGCCTCTCCGAGGTGGAGCCGCTGCGCTGGAGCGAGGGCGCGGCCGTGACCGTCGTCATCGCCTCGTACAACTATCCGGACACCCCGCGCACCGGTGACCCGATCACCGGTCTGGCGGACGTCGTGGAGCAGGACGAGCACGCGTATGTGCTGCACGCCGGCACCAGGATCGACGACGAGGGCCGGGTGGTGAGCGCGGGCGGCCGGGTGCTGTCCGTCACCGCCACCGGCTCCGACCTGGCCAAAGCCCGGGAACGGGCGTACCGCGCGGTCGCCCGGGTGGGGCTCGACGGCTCGCACCACCGGACCGACATCGCGGCCAAGGCGGCGGGAACCGGCCAGTCCTGAATCAGCCCTTGGGGTGGCTTTGCCCAAAGCCACCCCAAGGAGTGATGGCTTCTCCATCCGGCTGACGTGGCAGCGGTCCCCAACTACTGTGCCCCGGAAGCGCACTGCCGGACGGCGTGGTGCTGTGCGGCAACTAGCCGTACAGACATTGCGATGTCCGTGGGCGGTGCGACAGTGGGGGTAAGCCGCCGACGGCGGTCCTGACAGTGAGACGGGGGTGAGCCGCCCGATGGCCGGAGAAACAGGTGAGGGAGTCGCACGCTCCCGTGCGCTCGCGGTGCTGCGGATCCGCAGTACCGCGCTCGCGGTGGCGCTGCTGCCCGCCGCTGCCGCCGTCGTCCTGCTCGTGGGCGGCGCCACCGGACGGATCGGCGACAGCTGGGACGCGCTGCGCTGGTCGGTGGTCGGCGGAGCGCTGGTGGTGCTGGTGCTCGCGGGCGCCGTCGCCGCCGTCGTCGTCCGGGCCCGCCCCGCGGTCAGCCCGACGGTCCCGGTCGCCGAATCGTCGGCCCCCGACCTGTACCGGATGGTCCATGACCTCGCGGTCCGCCTCCAGGTCCCCACACCTTCCTCGATAGAGCTCACTCCGGACTGCGACAGCTGGCTGGAGGACCGCCGCCCGGACGGAGCGGGCGCGGGCCGCTGGGGCCGCCGCCGGGAGCCGGCCGCGCCGGTGCTGGTGATCGGCTCGCCCTTCATGTGGTGGATGCGGGTCGCCGAGCTGCGCGCCCTGCTCGCCCCCGTCGTGGCCGGCACCGGACCGTCCGCCGACCCGGACATAGCCGCGGCCCGCCGCTTCATCCGGGGTCTGGACGCCGCCGCCGGCGTCGCCTCGGCGCGTTCCCGCGGTCTCCTGCGGCCCGCGTACGCCTTCCTCGGCTGGGTCGCGCGGCTGCTGCTGCGCGGCTGCCGGGCGCACGCCGCCGAGATGGAGCGCGGGGTGGCCGCGTCCGCCTCGGAGCGCGCCCAGGCGGTGGACTACGGGCTGCGGATCGTCGCCCAGGAGCAGGTCGGCCTCGCCTACGCGGGCTGGGACCGGCTGCTGACGCGGGTCGCGCTGCCCGCCTGGCGGATGGGCCGCTGGCCGTCCCGGCTCGACGCCGGAGTGGTGGCCGCGCTCACCGATCTGTCCCGCCGCGACCGGCTGGCCGAGGGCTTCGAGTCCCGGCTGGGCGAGCGCCCCGCCTGTGACCTGCTCGAAGAGCCCGGCACGGTCGACGAGGCGGCCTCCCTGCTGGCCGCCCGGCTCTTCCACGGCGGCCCCGAGGGCCACGGCCCCGACTGGTCGCCGGTCGACTGGGACTCGTACCCCGAGGAGGTCGTGGACCGCATATGGCGTTCCGAGGCCGCCCTGCTGATCAGGGTGCTGGACGAGCCGGGCAGCGCCGTACCGCGCCCCGAGCGCGACCGCCCCGCGGTCATCACCGTGCAGACCGCCGAGCACACCGCGGAGAGCCGCGCCGGCGCCGGGCTGCTGATGGGCGGCCAGGCCGCCCGCCAGGCGGCCGTGGCCGGCTCGGTGGACCTTCCCGACGAGCCCGGCCGGGCCACCATCGCCCGGGTGATCGACCGGCTCTCCCGGGGCGGCAGCGAGGAGCTGGCGGCCCGGATCACCGGCCATGTCGCCCGTGAGGAAGCGGCCCGCGACGCCAACCGCGGCCCCGCCACGGGTACCTCCCTCGCCCCGGTCTACCAACTGCTCCCGCCCCGCACCGGCCGCGAGCTGCTCACCGAACACGTCACCGCGATGGTCTGCTGCGCCGCCGTCGACACCGCGGGCGCGGCGGCCGGTCTCGACTGGCTGGACGGACCGGCCCTGCTCGTCAACGGCTCCCGCCGGGCCGACCTCGCGTGGCCGGTGCTGCGCCTCGTGGAGAACGGTGACGCGGCGCCGCTGCGCTCCTGGCTCACCGCGGTCGGCGTCCGGCTGGAGAAGCCCGTCCGCCTCGTCTGACACAGGGGCCACACCGCACTCGCCGGATGACAGTTTCTGCCCCACTCGGAGCGAAACTGTTCCGATTATTCGCCACGAACAGTAACCAGGAGAGTGCGTTATGTGATGTGCTGGGTGCGGACGCGTGGGACATCGGACTCGGCCCGGGGGCGTGACGAAGAAGGGGGCACCCGTGGGGACGGAGCAGATCCGGCGCTGGCAGTCGGGAGCGCTCGCGCATGGGGTGACCGACCCGTTCGGACAGGGCCCGTTGCCGTGGCTGCGCGGCGCCGAGCAGTATCTGGACGACGAGGGGAACGTGGTCCCCTGGTACGTCGACCTTTCGGTGAGCCGCGGCGAGGCACCGGCCCGCCCGCACGTACCGGGCCCGCGCACCGCCGATGACGTGCGCTGCCAGGTCAAGGGCTTCGCGTCGGCCGGCGCGGTCGCCCCGGGCGCCGCCATCGACTTCCGGGTGACCGTGGACCCGCCCCAGCAGTTCACCGTCGACATCTACCGCATCGGCCACTACGGCGGTGACGGCGCGTGTCACATGACGGCCAGCCCGCGGCTCTCCGGCATCGTCCAGTCGGCCCCGCTCGCCGCCGGCCGCACCGTCTCCTGTCATCACTGGTGGCAGTCCTGGCGGCTGCAGGTGCCGGGGTACTGGAAGACCGGCGCGTATGTGGCGGTGCTCACCACCGCCGACGGGTACCGCAGCCATATCCCGTTCACCGTCCGTGACGAGCGCCCGCCGACCCCGCGCCGGTACCCGACCAAGGAGCCGCCGCACGCCCCGGCGCTCGACGCGGATCTGCTGCTGCTGATGCCCGACGTCACCTGGCAGGCGTACAACCTGTACCCGGAGGACGGCAGGACCGGCGCCAGCCTCTATCACGCGTGGGACCCCGAAGGCCGGCTGCTCGGTGAGGAGGAGGCGCCCGCCACGGTCTCCTTCGACCGCCCCTACGCGGGCGCGGGCCTGCCGCTGCACGTCGGCCACGCCTACGACTTCATCCGCTGGGCCGAGCGGTACGGCTACGACCTGGCCTACGCGGACGCCCGCGATCTGCACGCCGGCCGCGTCGACCCGTCCCGGTACCGCGGCCTGGTCTTCCCCGGGCACGACGAGTACTGGTCGGTCCCGATGCGCCGCGCCGCCGAGGCCGCCAGGGACGGCGGCACCTCGCTGGTGTTCCTCTCCGCCAACTCCATGTACTGGCAGGTCGAACTGGGCCCCTCGCCGGCCGGCGAGCCCGACCGGCTGCTGACCTGCCGCAAGCGCCGCGGCGACGCCCGCGGCCGCAGCGCCCTGTGGCGGGACCTGGGCGAGCCGGAACAGCTGCTGCTGGGCGTGCAGTACGCCGGCCGCGTCCCCGAACCCGCCCCGCTCGTCGTCCGCAACGCCGACCACTGGCTGTGGGAGGCGACCGGCGCGGCCGAGGGGGACGAGATCGAGGGCCTGGTCGCGGGTGAGGCGGACCGCTACTTCCCGCGCACCGCGCTGCCCGAGTCCACCGACCGGATCCTGCTCGCGCACTCGCCGTACGAGGACGCCGACGGCCGCCGCCGCCATCAGGAGACCTCGCTGTACCGGGCGCCGAGCGGCGCCTATGTCTTCGCCTCCGGCACCTTCGCCTGGTCCCCGGCGCTGGACCGTCCGCACTATGTGGACCCCCGGATCCAGCGCGCCACGGCCAATCTCCTGGACCGGATCTGCAAGCACGATTAGGTTCCGATGGGTTCCGGCCGGCCCGGTCGGCAGGACCCCGTCGGGTCGCACCCTCCCTCGTGCGGGAGAATCGGGAGCTGAGCCGCCGAGTGGGGAGGACCCATGTCCGGATTCGTTGAGAAACCCGTACCCGTCCAGGTGCCGGGACTGGTGCACCTGCACACCGGTAAGGTCCGCGACCTGTACCAGAACGCGGCCGGTGAACTGGTGATGGTGGCCAGCGACCGTACGTCCGTGTACGACTGGGTGGTGCCCACCGAGGTTCCCGACAAGGGCCGGATCCTCACCCAGCTGTCGCTGTGGTGGTTCGACCAGCTCGCCGACCTGGTGCCCAACCACGTCATCTCCACCGACGTCCCGGCCGGCGCCCCCGCCGACTGGGCCGGCCGCACCATGGTCTGCAAGTCGCTGCGGATGATCCCGGTCGAGTGCGTGGCCCGCGGCTACCTCGCAGGATCCGGCCTCGTCGAGTACGACGAACACCGCACGGTCTGCGGCCTCGCGCTGCCCGAGGGCCTCGTCGACGGCTCGGAGCTGCCCGCGCCGATCTTCACGCCCGCCACCAAGGCCGAGGTCGGTGAGCACGACGAGAACGTCTCCTACGAGGAGGCGGCCCGTCAGGTCGGCGCCGAGACCGCGGCGCTGCTGCGCCAGACGACCCTCGCGGTCTACGGCCGGGCCCGCGATGTCGCCCGGGACCGCGGCATCATCCTGGCGGACACCAAGTTCGAGTTCGGCTTCGACGGTGACGAGCTCGTCATCGGCGACGAGGTGCTCACCCCGGACTCCTCGCGCTTCTGGCCGGCCGACCAGTGGAAGCCCGGCCGGACCCAGCCGTCCTTCGACAAGCAGTTCATCCGCGACTGGCTGACGTCCCCCGCCTCCGGCTGGGACAAGAACAGCGAACTGCCCCCGCCGCCGCTGCCCGCCGACATCATCGAGCAGTCCCGCGCCAAGTACATCGAGGCCTACGAGCGCCTCACCGGCACGACCTGGTCCTAGCTCGCCACGAAGGGCACCCGGCCGCGCACCCCGCGGCCGGGCACCCGGGCAACCCCGTACGACGAAGGCCAAATACGACGAAGGCCGCGTACGACGAAATCCACGTACGACGAAGGCCCCGGTGGAGAAATCCACCGGGGCCTTCGTTCTGCTGAGCGGACGACCAGGTTCGAACTGGCGACCTCAACCTTGGCAAGGTTGCGCTCTACCAACTGAGCTACGTCCGCGTCGCGCGTGCTGTGTGCATTGCGCGAGAGCCACTATACCCAACCACGCTCCCGTGCGATGCGCGCGGCCTCATGACGGTTCTCCGCGGACAGTTTCGTGGCGGCCGAGGAGAGGTAGTTGCGCACCGTTCCCTGGGACAGCGCGGCCCTCCGGGCGATCTCCGCGATGGGCGCGCCGGCAGCCGCCAGATCGAGGACTTCCGCCTCGCGGACGGTCAGCGGGGAGTCCCCGGCGCTGATCGCGTCGGCCGCCAACTCCGGGTCCACGTAACGGCCACCGGCGTGCACGGTGCGGATGATCTCGGCCAGCCGCTGCGCCGAGACGGTCTTGGGAACGAAGCCCCTGACGCCCGCCGTGAGGGCCCGCTTCAGGTGCCCCGGACGGCCGTGACCGGTCACGATCATGGTCCGGCAACCGGGCAGCTCGGCCCGCAGGGATGTGGCGACCGCCACACCGTCGGCGCCCGGCATCTCCAGATCCAGGACCGCGACATCCGGCCGGTGGGCCCGCGCCATCGCGAGCGCCTCGGGCCCGGAGGCGGCCTCGGCGACGACGAGGATGTCGTCCTCGTAGGACAGCAGCGCGGCGAGCGCGCCGCGGATGAGGTGCTCGTCGTCGGCGAGCAGAACACGCACGCGCGCCTCGCCGGCCTCACCGGTCCCGATCGGATGCGTCATGCGGCGCCTTCCCTGTTCTGTGAACCGACGGCGGCGCCGGAGGGCGCTTCCCGGCGTTGCAACGGCACGCACGCCGTCAGCCGGAAGACCCCGCCCGCGCCCGGCTCCGCGGTCAGCGTGCCGCCCAGTGCGCCGACGCGCTCGCGCAGCCCGGTCAGCCCGGTCCCGGGCGCCGCCGGAGCGGCCGCGGTGGGGACGGCCGCCGCCCCGTCGTTCTCCATGGTCAGTACGGCCGAGCCGGCCGGCTCGACCAGCAGCCGGATGACGCAGCTGCGGGCGTCCCCGTGCCGCAGCACGTTGGTGGTGCCCTCGCGGACCACCCAGGCGATCACGGACTGGACGGCGGGCGACAGCGTCGCCCCGTCGTCGCCCTCGGCCCGGCAGTCGACGCCCGCGGCCCGCAGTACCGACAGCGCGCCCGCCAGCTCCACCTGGAGGTCCGCCGACCGGTAGCCGCGGACGACCTCGCGCACCTCGCGCTGCGACTCCCGCGCGATGCGCTGCACCTCCACCATCTGGTCGACGGCCTCGGGCCGCCCCCGCTGGGCGAGTTGGACGGCGAGTTCGCTCTTGAGCGCGATCACCGAGAGATTGCGTCCCATCACATCGTGCAGATCCCGTCCGAACCGCAGCCGCTCCTCCGCGACCGCCAGCCGCGACTGGGCCTCCCGCGCCCGGTCCAGCTCCCACACGACGACCAGGATCCAGGCGGAGCCGCGGTAGGTGAACGCCATGGCGGCGCCCCCGGCCGCCACCGCGACGGCGTAGCCGGCCGTCTCGCCCCCCGGCAGTCCCGCCGCCGCGGAGCACGCCGCCACCAGCGCGGCCGTACCCACCACGAGCAGCAGGATCCAGCGCGGTCGGCGGATGTTCAGCACGGCGGGGCCGATCGCGAAGGCGGTGAAGCCGGAGACGATCTGGACCGCCTCGCCCCCGGGGAGCAGGGTGCCGCGCGCCCGCAGGACCACGACGACCAGCACCGCGAGAGCCGTCGTGGCGCCGACGGCGGCGAGCAGCCGGGTCGGCCGCTCGCGCCGGCCCAGCGCCCAGTCCAGCACCCGGGACACCAGCACCGCGCACAGCACGGCCTGCCCCAGCAGCGCCCACAGGACGACGCGCGCACCGGTCGGGCTGTCGGAGCGCTGGACCGCGCCGAGGACCAGGAACACCTCGATCAGCGCGAAGGAGTAGAGCGACCAGCGCGTGTACAGCTCGAAGCGGGCCGGGTCGCTGCGCCGCTCCCACCATCCCGTCAGCTTCGGCACGCTCATCCCCTTCGGCACGGTCGTCCTCCTGGGTCCGGTCAGCGACGGGGTTCCCAGCGGAACCACCGGCGTACAGCAAACACCGCGAGCGCGGTCCAGGCCACCGCGAGCCCCAGCGTGCGCAGGATCTCGCCCGCCCCGGCGCCGCCCAGCCAGCCGAACCGCACGAGGTCGGTGACGGGGGTGACGGGCAGGAACCGGCACAGGTCGGCGACCCGGTCGGGCAGCAGCTCCACCGGCACGAACAGCCCGGACCCCATGAGCGACACCATCAGCAGCGGCATGGTGGTCAGCTGCGCCACCTCCACGCTCCGGGTGAAGACGGTCGAGACCGCGGCCAGCGCGGCCAGCAGCAGCACCCCCAACAGCACGCCCGCGACCAGCAGTTCCGGCCGCCGGGGAGCCGGCAGGTCCAGCAGCGCCGCCCCCGCCACGACCAGCGCCGTGCACTGCGCGAGCGCCACGGCCGCCGCCGGGAGCGCCGTCCCGGCCAGGATCTCCAGGTCGGACGGTTCCCCGGTCCGCAGCCGCTTGAGCACCAGCTCCTCGCGCCGCGCCACATACGCGGTCACCAGGTTGTAGTAGACGACGAGGAGCAGGATGACGCCGATGCCGCCGCTCATCGTCTGGGCGTTGCGGGTCAGCCCGGCCTCCTTGAGGTCGTCGGTGGCGACCACGAAACGCAGCGCCCAGACCATGCCGATCGGCAGCAGCACCGCGGTGTACATCGCCGTGCGGTTGCGCCACAGCAGGGTGAGCTCGGCCCGGCCGAGCGCCAGCAGCCGCGTACGGCTCCCGGTCCGCGCGCCCGCCGCGGGCACCGTGCCCGTTCCCTCCGGCGTCCCCGTACTCGTCCCCGTGCTCGTTCCCGTACTTGTCCCGGTGCTCGTCCCCGTGTTCATCGGGCGTCCCCCTTCGCAATGTCCATGAACGCCTCTTCCAGCGATGCGTGCCGCGCGTCGAGTCCGAGGAGCCGTACGTCCCTGTCGCGCGCCCACGTCAGCAGTTCCAGCAGGTCCTCCTGCAGCCGGTCGGTCCGCACCTCGATCCGGCGTCCGTCGGCGGCTGACGGGACGGACAGCGGCAGCCGGTCCGGCGTCACGCCCTCCGGCAGGGTGAAGTGGATCCGGGCGGGCCGGGCCGCCGTCACCTCGGCGGGGGTGCCGGTCGTGACGATCTGTCCGTCGCGCATGATCGCCAGCCGGTCGGCGAGGCCCTCGGCCTCCTCCAGGTAGTGCGTGGTGAGCAGGACGGTCGTGCCCTGGTCCCGCAGCTCGCGCACCAGTTGCTGGGTCTCGTGGCGGCCCTCCGCGTCGAGCCCGGTGGTCGGCTCGTCCAGGAAGAGCACTTCGGGGCGGCCGAGCAGCGCCATCGACAGGTCCAGACGCCGCCGTTCACCGCCCGACAGCTGTTTGACGCGCACCTTGTGGCGGGTGCCGAGGCCGACCATCTCCAGCGCCTCGCCGACCGGCCGGGCCCCGCTGGTGCAGCCGGCCCACATGCGGGCGGTTTCGGCCACCGTCAGATCGGAGGGAAACCCGCCCTCCTGGAGCATTACGCCCATCCGCGGCCGCACCAGCGCCCGCTCCCGGTAGGGATCGTGCCCCAGCACCCTGACCTGCCCGCCGCTCGGTCTGGCCAGCCCCTCCAGCACCTCGACGGTGGAGGTCTTGCCCGCCCCGTTGGTCCCCAGCAGCGCGAAGAGCTCACCGCGCGCCACCGTGAACGTCACTCCGCGTACCGCCTCGAATTGACCGTCATATCGGCGGCGCAATCCGGCGACATCGATCACCTTCTCGTGGGTGTCCCCGCTGTACGTGTCCATATATCCAGCGTTCCGCCGGCCGGGACGTACGGTCAGTGCGCGCTGTCATCGGCATTGATGACGAATGTCATGAAGGGGGCGTGAAGCGCCCGTGTCGCCGGTGCGAAGAAGGCGGAAACAACGAAGTCCCCGGTCGGAGATCCGACCGGGGACTTCATTGAACTGAGCGGACGACCAGGTTCGAACTGGCGACCTCAACCTTGGCAAGGTTGCGCTCTACCAACTGAGCTACGTCCGCACCGCGCTGTTGCGCAGGACTACTCTACCCGATCCATTGGACCGGTCAGAACAGTCAGAGCGGGTGACAGGGATCGCACACTGCGCCTCCCCCCTGGAAGGGGGGCGCTCTACTACTGAGCTACACCCGCGTGACTATCGACGACCTGGTCTTTCGACCCTGCCCTCGGCGTGCTCCAAACACTAGCGGAACACAGGGGGTGCCTGTCCAGTCGGTAGGGCGCAAGATCACGGACGGACGGCCGCCGGCTCAACTCGCTTCGTTGAACGCCTCGTACACCTTCTTCGGGATGCGGCCGCGCGGCGGCACGTCGAAGCCGTTGGACCGGGCCCACGCGCGCACCGCGGCCGGGTCGGGCGCGACGGCCGTGCGCTTGTAGACCTTTCCCGAGCGGGCGTGCTTCCGGCCGGCGCCGACATACGGCGACAGCGCGCTCCGCAGCTTGTCGGCATTGACCGCCGACAGGTCGATCTCGAAGGACTTTCCGTCGATCCCGAAAACGATCGTCTCCGCTGCCTCGCCGCCGTCGAGATCGTCGGAGAGGCTGACCACTACGCGCTGCGCCATGGGTGTCGGTCCTTTCGTGCGGAATCGGCTTCTGCCGGCCTCCGTGCTACCGCTGATCTACGACAGATCTGCGGCTGAGCTGGGTCGATGCGATGAAGCCGACAAGTCGGGGACAATAAGTTTTCATTTGTACGATGCCATGCATTACGTCGGGAAGCCGGAGGATTATTCCTCCGCGTGTCCCGTCGCAATCGGGACCCTACGTTTCTTGAAACGCATCCCCTAGAGAATCGCACGGCCGATACTTAAACGTGATGAGCGTCAACCGTCGGAGAACAGGATATCTACCCGCGTAGAATTTTGCGACGGGTACGCTGAAGTCACTTCACGCACCACCACAACACCGGGAGTGCCAGTGGCACGCGTCGTAGTCGACGTCATGCTCAAGCCGGAGATCCTCGACCCCCAGGGCCAGGCGGTGCACCGCGCACTGCCGCGTCTCGGGTTCGAAGGGATCGCGGACGTCCGCCAGGGAAAGCGCTTTGAACTCGAGGTCGAGGGGCCGGTCGACGACGCCGCCCTCGCCCGCATCCGGGAGATGGCCGAAACCTTCCTTGCCAACACCGTCATCGAGGACTTCTCCGTGAAGGTGGAGTCGTGACCGCACGCGTCGGCGTCGTCACCTTCCCCGGAACGCTCGACGACCGCGACACCCAGCGCGCGATCCGCGTCGCCGGTGCCGAGCCGGTGCCGCTGTGGCACCGCGACAAGGACCTCCACCAGGTCGACGCGGTCGTCCTGCCGGGCGGCTTCTCCTACGGCGACTACCTGCGGGCCGGCGCGATCTCGCGCTTCTCCCCCGTCATGGAGTCGGTCATCGCGGGCGCCAGGGACGGCCTTCCGGTCCTCGGCATCTGCAACGGCTTCCAGGTGCTGACCGAGTCGCACCTGCTGCCCGGCGCGATGCTCCGCAACAACCACCTGCACTTCATCTGCCGCGACCAGAAGCTGCGGGTGGAGAACGCGGACACCGCCTGGACCGCCGACTACTCGGCCGGCCAGGAGATCTCCATCCCGCTGAAGAACATCGACGGCCGCTATGTGGCCGACGAGCGGACCCTGGACGAACTGGAAGCCGAGGGCCGCGTGGTCTTCCGCTACCTCGACGTCAATCCCAACGGCTCGCTGCGCGACATCGCCGGCATCTCCAACGCCGCGGGAAACGTCGTCGGCCTGATGCCGCACCCCGAGCACGCCGTCGAGCCGCTCATCGGCACCGGTCGCACCGACGGTCTGGGATTCTTCACCTCGATCCTGAAGAAGCTGGTCACCGCATGACCCTCGACACCGTCACGAACGCCGAAAAGACCCCCGAGGCCGACCAGCCCTGGGCCGAACTCGGCCTCAAGCCCGACGAGTACGCGCGCATCCGCGAGATCCTCGGCCGCCGTCCGACCGGCGCCGAGCTCGCGATGTACTCCGTCATGTGGTCCGAGCACTGCTCGTACAAGAGCAGCAAGGTCCACCTGAAGCAGTTCGGCGAGAAGGTCCCCGAGAACGACGCCATGCTCGTCGGCATCGGCGAGAACGCCGGCGTCGTCGACGTCGGCCAGGGCTACGCGGTCACCTTCAAGGTCGAGTCGCACAACCACCCCTCGTACATCGAGCCCCACCAGGGCGCGGCCACCGGCATCGGCGGCATCGTCCGCGACATCCTCGCGATGGGTGCCCGGCCGGTCGCGGTCATGGACCCGCTGCGCTTCGGTGCCGCGGACCACCCCGACACCAAGCGCGTGCTGCCCGGCGTCGTGTCCGGCATCGGCAGCTACGGCAACTGTCTGGGCCTGCCGAACATCGGCGGCGAGGTCGTCTTCGACGCCTGCTACCAGGGCAACCCGCTCGTCAACGCGCTCTGCGTCGGCGTCATGCGGCACGAGGACATCCACCTCGCCAAGGCGTCGGGCGCCGGCAACAAGGTCATCCTCTACGGTGCCCGCACCGGCGGCGACGGCATCGGCGGCGTCTCGGTCCTCGCCTCGGAGACCTTCGACGACGCGAAGCCCAGCAAGCGCCCCGCGGTCCAGGTCGGCGACCCGTTCCAGGAGAAGCTCCTCATCGAGTGCACCCTGGAGATCTTCAAGGCCGACCTCGTCGACGGCATCCAGGACCTCGGCGGCGCGGGCCTGTCCTGCGCCACCTCCGAGCTGGCCTCGGCCGGCTCCGGCGGCATGCGCGTCGAGCTCGACACCGTGCACCTGCGCGACTCCTCCCTCTCGCCCGAGGAAATCCTCATGAGCGAGTCCCAGGAGCGCATGTGCGCGATCGTCGAGCCCGGCAAGGTCGCGCGCTTCCTGGAGATCTGCGAGAAGTGGGACGTCATCGCCACCGTCATCGGTGAGGTCACCGACGGCGAGCGGCTGGAGATCTACTGGCACGGCGAGCAGATCGTCGACGTCCCGCCGCGCACCGTCGCCCACGAAGGCCCGGTCTACGACCGCCCGTACGCCCGCCCGTCCTGGCAGGACGCCCTCCAGGCCGACGACGCGAACAAGCTGCCCCGCCCGGCGAGCGGTGATGAACTGCGCCGCCAGGTGCTGGCCCTCGTCTCGTCGCCGAACCAGGCGTCGAAGTCCTGGATCACGGACCAGTACGACCGGTTCGTGCAGGGCAACACGGTGCTGTCGCACCCCGAGGACTCGGGCATGGTCCGCATCGACGAGGACACCAACCTCGGCGTCGCCATCGCCACCGACGGCAACGGCCGCTTCGCCAAGCTCGACCCGTACACCGGCGCGCAGCTCGCCCTGGCGGAGGCGTACCGCAACGTCGCCGCCACCGGCGCCAAGCCGCTCGCCATCTCGGACTGCCTCAACTTCGGCTCCCCCGAGGACCCGGACGTCATGTGGCAGTTCGCCGAGGCCACCCGCGGTCTGGCCGACGGCTGTCTGATCCTGGGCACCCCGGTCACCGGCGGCAACGTCTCGCTCTACAACCAGACCGGCGACGTCGCCATCCACCCGACCCCGGTGGTCGCGGTGCTCGGCGTCATCGACGACGTCAACCGCCGTACGCCGATGGCGTTCGCGGAAGAGGGCCAGCTCCTCTACCTCCTCGGTGACACCAAGGAAGAACTGGGCGGCTCCGCCTGGTCCGAGGTCGTCCACAGCCACCTCGGCGGCCTGCCGCCCGCGGTGGACCTGGAGCGCGAGCGGCTGCTCGGCGAGATCCTCATCGCCGGCTCCCGCGACGGCATGATCGACGCCGCGCACGACCTCTCGGACGGCGGCCTCATCCAGGCCGTCACCGAGTCCTGCCTGCGCGGCGGCAAGGGCGCCCGGATCGTCGTCCCGGACGACCTCGACCCGTTCGTCTTCCTCTTCAGCGAGTCGGCCGGCCGCGCGGTCGTCGCCGTCCCGCGCAGCGAGGAGCTCCGCTTCAACGACATGTGCGGCGCGCGGGGCCTCCCGGCCGCGCGCATCGGTGTCGTGGACGGCGAAACGATCGAGATCCAGGACCAGTTCACGATCCCGCTGAGCGAGCTGAAGCAGGCGCACGAGGCGACGATCCCGGCTCTGCTGGCCTGAGTTCACGTCCCGGCCCGGTCGCGGCTCCTCCTCCGAGGAGCCGCGACCGGGGCGTTCGCATGCCTGTCAGGGCCTGCCAGCGCCTGCCGGCGCTCTGCCAGGATGACCGGGATGACGACGATTCTGGCGTTCCACGCCCATCCGGACGACGAGGTGCTGCTCACCGGCGGCACGCTGGCGCGGCTGGCCGCGGAGGGTCACCGGGTGGTCGTGGCCGTCGCCTGCGACGGCATCATGGGCGACGCGACCGGCCCGGACGGCACCCTGCGCCTGGACGAACTACGGGCGAGCGCCGCGATCCTGGGCGTCGCCCGCGTGGTGCACCTCGGATACGCCGACAGCGGCCACGGCCCGCTCTTCTTCCCCGACCCGCCGGACCGCGTGCGGTTCGCCCGCGCGGACCTCGACGAGGCCGCGTCACTCCTCGCTGACCTGCTGCGTGAGGAGCGCGTCGACGTCCTGCTCAGCTACGACGCCCAGGGCGGCTACGGACACCGGGACCACGTGCGAGTCCACGAAGTGGGCGCGCGGGCCGCCCGATTGACGGGCACCCGCGTGCTGGAGGCGACGCGGCCACGCGAGCCCACCCACCGGCTGTTCCGTACGCTGCGCTTCCTCCGCACCCCGATCCGCTACGACCCGGAGGTGATGCGCACGGCCTTCACCCCGGGCGCGTCGATCACCCACCGCATCAACGTCCGCCCCTACGCCCAGCAGAAGCGCGCCGCCCTCGCGGCCCACCGCTCCCAGGTGGCAGAGGGCAAGGGCCGCTCGTCGGCGCTGTTCCGCCTGTTGATCCGCCTACCGGTCCCGATCTTCGGACTGCTGCTGGGGAGGGAGTGGTTCGCCGAGACGGGGCTGGCCCCGGGAGCAGGCAGGAGCGGGGACCTGCTGGGGGTCCGGTAGAGGCTGAGGGCAGGGCGATACGGAGTGCTCTTCTGCGGCGCTGCGCACCTTGACCGGGCGGAGGGGAGGCCCTGGCGCTGCGCGCCTGCCAGCGAGGCGGTCCGCTGCGCTCCCCTTGACGGGGTGGGTTGCTGTTGCGGCCGGAGGTGCCCTGCGGGTGGGGTGCGGGGCGATCCGACGGCCACCGCCGTATCGCCGAGCCCGCTGGGTCTCCAGTCGCACTACCAGCAGGTGATCTGCATGATGTAGACGCGTTCGTGCCGGGGAATGATCTGGCACAGAAACATGCCTCCAGGCACCAGGACGTTCTCGCCCTTGGGGGAGGCGTCTTGGTGGGTTGTGCCGTCAAGGTAGAGAGCCTCTGCCGCAAGGGCCAGTTCGTCGGCACGCTTTTCCACGGCGGCAACCAGGGCGGCCGGTGCCCCACCGATGAGGTGTTCTTCGTTCGGGTCGTACTCCCAGGACCAATTCATCCGGCCACTGCCGCGCGTGCCTCTTCGGTCAGGGCGACGATGTCGTCCATGGCCGCACGCCAGGCGGGATCTTCTCTGGGGAGCGTCTGAGCCGCTCGCTCGGCGTTGCGCCGCCGTTCGGAGAGGTCCGGGCGACGCTCGATCTCGACCTCGCCCGACCAGATCAGCAGCCACATCCGAATAGGGCCGAGCGCGTCGTGCTGGGCAGCCATGGAGAACGCTTCGTTCTTCTGGCGCTCCATCTCCTCCAGCCGGTGCGGTGCGATCCGGGCGAGGGCGACGCGTAGAGCGTCAGGGGTCCGCTCGGGCCTGGGGATCAGCTCTCCGCCAGGGTGCTCGGGCTGCGTACTCATGGTCGTCTCCTCGGGTCGCACCAGCCACGGTACGCCAGCCGGAATCGTCGGAGCGGGGAAAATCGTCGCCTCCCGTGAGGGGCTGCGGACTCCACGGTTGTACCGGTCACCCTCAGCTCGCCGCACGATCTTCGGCGACCTTCGCCCGAACGAAAAGCACTCCGGAGCCTGAAGCGGGGCCACGAACCACCGGTTGGGATCCGGACGGCGCGGCTTGGTTTGTGTGGTGGGGAAAACGAAGGGGCGGTATCGGCGGGCCTGCCGGCGATGGCAATCGTATTTCTCCGGCGGTTCTTCGTGGCGCGGCGGTGACTGGGGTTCGAGCGGTGCAGTTCGGGTTCGGTGAGGGCTGGGGTCAGAGCGGTATGGAGTGTGCTGCGTCGCTGCGCTCCTTGACCGGGCGCCGGGGCCCTCCCCTCCGCCCGGTCAAGGTGCGAAGCGCCGCAGAAGAGCACTTCGCACTGCTCTGACCTCAGCCACCGCCCGCCCGTTCCGGTTACGCGGCAGCGGACTCCGCCGCGATGTCCGCCCACACGAGCTTCCCCGCGAGCCCGAAGGGCTCCTCCCCGAGCAGGTGGCACCCCCACGCCGCCGCGAGCCCGGTGACCAGCCACATGCCGCGCCCGTGTTCCGCCTCGTCCGTGACGGTCAGGAACTCCGGCTTCTCGGGACTCGTGTCCCAGACCCCGAGCCGCAAGTTGCTCTCCCGCCAGTGCAGTCGCAGACTGACCGGCCCGCTGGAGTGCTCCAGCGCGTTCGCGACGAGTTCGGCCGCGACGAGTTGCGCCACCTCGATCATCGGCGCGAGCCCGTACGCGTTGAGCACCGCTCTGAGCGTGCAGCGCGCGATGCCGGCGCCGCGCAGGTCGTGCGGGATCTGGAGCGAGTAGTCCCACTCGTCGTCGGTGCCCGTGCCCGCGCCCTCACCGGGCGGGGTTCGAGGGGGTTCGTCCTTCGCGTTCATGCGGCTCTCCGAACGGCTCTGGGAAACGCCCCCACGCGGTGGCCTGTCGCCCTCCCGTGCCGAAGACATGGGGGTAGCGATGCGCTGCCGTCTGATTGCGAGCGTGCGCCGTGTGATGGACGCATCACCGACGGTAGGGGGCATGTATGCTCCGTGGCAAGTTTGCGGACGGGGGATCAAGTGTTCTGGTGGCAGGCCGACTTGGCCGCACGGGACACTTGGACGAGCAGGAGAGGAAGGTGCCATGCCCGCAAGGGACGTCCCCACCGCACGTCAGGTACGCCTCGGAACCGAGCTCCGAAAGATGCGCGACCGGGCAGGCAAGACCGCCCGGGAGGCCGCCGGGCTGCTCGGTAACGACCAGGCGAAGATCTCGCACATGGAATCCGGCCGGATCGGCATCAGCGAGGAGCGGATCCGCCGCCTGGCCGCGTTCTACTCGTGCGACGACGAGACGCTGATCGACGCGCTCTGCGCCATCGCCAAGGAGCAGCGCGGCCAGGGCTGGTGGGACGAGTACCGGGGTGTCCTGCCGCCCGGTTTCGTCGACATAGCGGAACTGGAACATCACGCCACGTACCTGCGGTCGCTCCAGGCGCTCACTCTGCCGGGGCTGTTCCAGACCGAGGACTACGCCCGCACGATCTTCGCCGGTGGCATTCCGCGCATGCCCGAATCAGAGGTCGCTGTCCGGGTGGAGCACCGTTTGCGACGGAGAGCGATCTTCCAGCGTGTTTCGCCGCCCTCGTACGAAGCGATCATCCACGAGGCCGCGCTACGCATGCGGTTCGGTGGCGTGCAGATCACATGCGCGCAGCTCGAACACCTTCTGGAGGTCGCCCACTGGCCCACGGTGACGGTGCGGGTCATTCCGTTCACCAACGAGACGTTCATCGAGGCGACGCAGACCGTGCTCTATGCGGGCGGGATCGTCGCCGAGCTCGACACCGTTCAGATCGACAGTCCCTTCGGCGGGTACTTCCTGGACTCGCCGGCCCAACTCGACAAATATCGGGCCTTCTTCAACGCTGGCGAGAAGGCGTCGCTCGACCCGAAGAAGTCGATCTCGTTCATCCGACAGATTGCACGGGAACTGCGAGACTGACCGGCATGACCTCATCGTTGCAGTGGCAGAAGTCCTCCTTCTCGGGGGCCGGCGGCGAGAACTGCGTAGAGCTGGCGGCCGCCTTCAACGGAACCGTCCTCCTCCGGGAGGGCGAAGCCCCCGCCGTCGTCCTCCGCACCACCCCCGCCCGCTTCGCGGCCTTCCTCGACGCCATCAAGGCCGACGGATCCGCCCCCGCCGCCCCGTAACCCCGCAGGGGCGTGGTTGGGTGGCGGCGGACGGATTCCGTACGTACGCACGAGGGGCTGGGCCATGTTCGAGTACAAGGTTGTTTCGTTCCGTGAATCGCTGATCGGTGACGCGCTGGACGGCGACAAGTTGGAGAAGACGCTCAACAAGCACGCCGGTGACGGCTGGGCGCTGAAGTCGATCACCGCGGCCGACGTCAAGGGCCGCATCGGCCCCGGCGCCGTCGAGGGTCTGCTGCTGACCTTCGAGCGCCCCCGTCAGGGCTGAGAACTGAGCTGGCGGGCGCGGGGGGTGTGCCCCGCGCCCGAGTCGGCTCAGGTCAGGGCGAATATCCCCCAGGGTGGCTACGCTCGATTTCGGATCCCTATAGGCTCAGAAACCGAGCGTGACGATCCAGGCACAGGGAGCCTGTTGATCGATCGCGACAGCCGTGAGGTCACGGTGTACAGCGAGCCGGTCGAGGGTGTCTACCAGGAGCGCCACACCGTCGTGTTCGGGAAGAACGTCAGCCTGCCGGAGCCCATCGGCATCGATCTCGACACCGAGCCACTGCTCGACTGGACCGGCCCGGCCAAAGACTGAGTTCTCGGTCGCCGAGCGCGCGCATACCCTCCGTGTATGACGTCAGCCGGTCGCCGTGCCCGTAGTTATGACCCTGCCAGGACGCGTGCCGCGCTCGTCGCGCAGGTGGGGGCGGTGCGGGTGGCGGTGCGATCGCTCACGGACGAGCAGTTGACCAGGCCCTCCGGGTTGCCCGGGTGGGATGTGCGGCTGCTGGTGGCGCATATCGTGCGGCAGATCGACGCCGTCGGGGTGCTGCTCGGCGAGCCCGCGCCGGATCCGGTGCCTCCGGTCACCGGGCTGTCGGTGTGGGCGGTGTCCACCGCCGCCATCGCGGACAAGCTGGACGCGTCGACCCGGGAGACCGCCGCCGGCATCACCGATGTCAGGGAAGCGCTCGACGCGGCGGCCGAGCGGATCGAGCCGTTCCTGGACGAGGCGGTACGGGCGGACCGGATCGTTCCGCATGTGTTCGGGGCGATGCGGGCGCTGGACATGACCGTGACCCGGCTCGTGGAGCTGGTGGTGCACGGGGACGATCTGGCGCGCGCCACCGGTGTGGAGGTGGCGCACGACCGGCAGGCCGTCGCGGCCGTCACCCGGCTGCTGGCCGACGCGCTGGCGGTCAAGGCGCCGGGGAACTCGGTCGAGGTCCGCATTCCGCCGTATGCGGCCGTCCAGTGCGTGGCGGGGCCCCGGCACACCCGGGGCACGCCGCCGAACGTCGTCGAGACCGATCCCCTGACCTGGATCCGGCTGGCCACCGGCCGGACCGACTGGAAGACCGCGCTCGACGCCGCCGCCGTCTCGGCGAGCGGGGAGCGGGCCGATCTCGGTCCCCATCTCCCCGTACTCGGGTAGGGGGAGAGACGGCTCTTCCCCACCACCCCGTAGTGGGGTGCTCACAGGGTGTCCGCCCGGGGCTCGTAAAGCACGTGATCCTCGCCTCACCTGCGGTGAGACACCCGTGGTCACACCCGTGATCGCGGGGTTCGCGGTCCTTCGCCCGTTCGGACGCGGGTCGGATCTGCCTTAGACTCGCTGTGTGCCTCGTGGTGATGGACGACTCAACCACGACCTGCTCCCCGGCGAGAAGGGCCCCCAGGACGCTTGCGGCGTCTTTGGTGTCTGGGCCCCCGGCGAAGAGGTCTCCAAGCTCACCTATTTCGGTCTGTACGCCCTGCAGCACCGCGGACAGGAGTCTGCGGGCATCGCTGTGAGCAATGGCTCCCAGATCCTCGTCTTCAAGGACATGGGGCTTGTTTCCCAGGTCTTCGACGAGACCTCTCTCGGCTCTCTGACCGGCCATATCGCCGTCGGTCACGCCCGCTACTCGACCACCGGTGCCTCGGTGTGGGAGAACGCCCAGCCCACTTTCCGCGCCACCGCCAACGGGTCGATCGCGCTCGGTCACAACGGCAACCTGGTCAACACGGCGGAGCTCGCCGAGATGGTCGCCGACCTGCCCCAGGGCAATGGCCGGGCCACGCGGGTGGCCGCCACCAACGACACCGATCTGGTGACAGCGCTGCTGGCCGGACAGGTCGACGAGGACGGCAAGCCGCTCTCCGTCGAGTTCGCCGCCTCCAAGGTGCTGCCTCTGGTCAAGGGTGCTTTCAGCCTGGTCTTCATGGACGAGCACACGCTCTACGCGGCGCGTGACCCGCAGGGCATCCGCCCGCTGGTGCTCGGCCGGCTGGAGCGCGGCTGGGTCGTCGCCTCGGAGTCCGCCGCCCTCGACATCTGCGGCGCCAGCTTCGTCCGGGAGATCGAGCCCGGCGAGCTGATCGCGATCGACGAGAACGGTCTGCGGACCACCCGTTTCGCGGAGGCCAAGCCCAAGGGCTGCATCTTCGAGTACGTGTACCTGGCGCGCCCGGACACCGACATCGCGGGCCGGAACGTCTATCTGTCCCGGGTGGAGATGGGCCGCAAGCTCGCCGCCGAGGCCCCCGTCGAAGCCGATCTGGTGATACCGACTCCGGAGTCCGGCACGCCGGCCGCGGTCGGCTACGCCGAGGCGAGCGGGATCCCGTACGGCACCGGCCTGGTCAAGAACTCGTACGTCGGCCGGACGTTCATCCAGCCGTCGCAGACCATCCGGCAGCTGGGTATCCGGCTCAAGCTGAACCCGCTCAAGGACGTCATCCGCGGCAAGCGGCTGATCGTCGTGGACGACTCGATCGTCCGCGGCAACACCCAGCGCGCGCTGGTGCGGATGCTCCGTGAGGCGGGGGCCGCCGAGGTCCACATCCGGATCTCGTCGCCGCCGGTCAAGTGGCCGTGCTTCTTCGGCATCGACTTCGCGACCCGCGCCGAACTGATCGCCAACGGCATGTCCGTCGAGGAGATCGGCAAGTCGCTGGGCGCGGACTCGCTCGCGTACATCTCGCTGGACGCGATGGTCGAGGCGACGACGATCGCCAAGCCGAACCTGTGCCGGGCCTGCTTCGACGGGGTCTACCCGATGGATCTGCCCGACCCGGAGCTGCTCGGCAAGCAGCTCCTGGAGACCGAGCTGGCCGGTGGCGCGGACGCCGCCGACGCGCTGCGCCGTCCGTAATCGGGCAAGCTCGGACTACTGCCGTGACGCTCCATCCCGGGAGCCGGTGACCGTGAATCCGGCTCCTCTGATCGCCGCCCCGGTGATCGCACCGCATCTACTCGACGACGTGAAAGTTCCCAGCCATGCCTGAGAATACCGGCGCCAGCTACGCCTCCGCCGGCGTGGACATCGAAGCGGGCGACCGCGCCGTGGACCTGATGAAGAAGTGGGTCAGGAAGGCCACCCGGCCCGAGGTCGTGGGCGGCCTCGGCGGGTTCGCCGGCCTCTTCGACGCCTCCGCACTCAAGCGCTACGAGCGGCCGCTGCTGGCCTCCGCCACGGACGGCGTCGGCACGAAGGTCGACATCGCCCGCAGGATGGGCGTCTACGACACGATCGGCCACGACCTGGTCGGCATGGTCGTGGACGACCTGGTCGTGTGCGGCGCCGAGCCGCTCTTCATGACCGACTACATCTGTGTCGGCAAGGTCTTCCCTGAGCGGGTCGCGGCGATCGTCAAGGGCATCGCCGAGGGCTGTGTCCTGGCCGGCTGCGCGCTGGTCGGCGGCGAGACCGCCGAGCACCCGGGCCTGCTGGGCCCGGACGACTTCGACGTCGCGGGCGCCGGCACCGGTGTGGTCGAGGCCGACGAGGTGCTGGGCGCGGATCGTATCCGTTCGGGTGACGCGGTGATCGCGATCGAGTCGTCGGGACTTCACTCCAACGGGTATTCGCTGGTGCGCCACGTCTTCTTCGACCGGGCCGGCTGGGAGCTGGACCGGGACGTTCCGGAGTTCGGCCGGACCCTCGGCGAGGAGCTGCTGGAGCCGACCAAGATCTACTCGCTGGACTGCCTGGCGCTCACCCGGCTCGCCCCGGTGCACGCGTTCTCGCACATCACCGGCGGCGGTCTGGCCAACAACCTGGGCCGCGTGATCCCGGACCACCTGCACGCCACCGTCGACCGTTCGACCTGGCGGCCGGACCCGGTCTTCACCACCGTCGGTGAGCTCGGCGGGGTGGAGCGGCTGGAGCTCGAGAAGACGCTGAACATGGGCGTCGGCATGATCGCCGTCGTGCCGCAGGACTCGGTGGATGTGGCGCTCGCCACCCTCGCAGACCGCGGTGTGGAGGCATGGGTGAGTGGCGAGGTCGTCGAACGCGGTGACCACGCCGAAGCCGTGACCCTGACCGGCGACTACGCGAAGTAGCCAGGTCCGGGTGCCGGGGGTCTGTCCACCGGACAGGCCCTAGGCGCCCTGGGCCATGACGAAACCCGGTCCGGGGCGGGCCCCGGACCGGGTCTGTAGAAGTGCAGCGTCAAGAGTGACGACGTTGCGGCGAGGGCTCGGAGTCCTCGTCGTCGTCATCATCGTTGTAACGACTCGCGTACTGTGCGTACGGATCGTCGTCGTCGTTCTCGTCGTCATCGTCCACAACAGGCTCCGGCGGAAGTACCGGAAGTGGTGACGATGCGCCCAGCTCGTCGGCCAGACGTGTCAGATCTGTACCGCCGCTGTTGTACTTCAGCTGGCGGGCGACCTTCGTCTGCTTGGCCTTGGCCCGGCCGCGCCCCATGGCTCGACCCCCTCAACGGCGGGGCTCGATGGCCCCGAGTCTTGACACGCGTTCATGAATCGGAGCGGTCTCTCCGGGGAGAGACCGGTCCGTAGGCCCTCAACGGTACCTGCTTCCGGAGCCGCACGGTACGTCGCCCGCACGACGCGCGTCGGAGCGGGAGCCGAAGTGGGCCCTGTCCTGGCTGGTCAGCCGTGATTTTACCCGGTTCTAGCGCGAACTTGCTATCGCGTCGTGCGTTCGGTCACCCACCGCGTCAGGGGGTGGCCCACCGGGCCGTGCCGGGGGGAGATCGGCGGGCGGTCGCCTGCCCTCGGACAGGCGACCGCCCGCCGCACAGCAGGTGAGCGGCGGGTGACCGGCGGGTAAGTGGCTGAAATCAGCCTGCCTCGGGACGCAGCCAGTCGGCGGCCGCGGTCCGGTCGGCGATGCGCTGCTCGGCCAGCCGGTCCGCGGCGGCGGCCGGCGGAATGCCGTCGGTCCGCGCGCGGTCGAAAATGGCGGCGGTGGTGTCGAAAATCTTCGTCGCCTTGGTCTTGGCCCGGTCGAAGTCGAAGCCGTGCAGCTCATCCGCGACCTGGATCACGCCACCGGCGTTCACCACGTAGTCGGGCGCGTAGAGGATCCCGCGGTCGGCGAGGTCCTTCTCGACGCCCGGGTGGGCGAGCTGGTTGTTGGCCGCGCCGCACACGATGGTGGCGGTGAGGGCCGGCACGGTCTCGTCGTTCAGCGCGCCGCCGAGCGCGCAGGGCGCGTAGACGTCGAGCGGGGTCCGGATCAGGACATCGGCGTCGGAGACGGCGCTGATCTGCGGGTGGCGGGCGCGGATCCGGTCGACGGCGTCGGCGCGGACGTCGGTGATCACGACCTCGGCACCGTCCTCGATCAGGTGCTCCACCAGGTGGTGGCCGACCTTGCCGACGCCGGCGATGCCGACCCGGCGGCCGCGCAGCGTGGGCTCGCCCCACTGGCTGCGGGCGGCGGCGCGCATGCCCTGGAAGACGCCGAAGGCGGTCAGCACGGACGAGTCGCCCGCGCCGCCGTTCTCGGGGGAGCGGCCGGTCGTCCAGCGGTTCTCGCGGGCGACGACGTCCATGTCGGCCACGTAGGTGCCGACATCGCAGGCGGTGACGTAGCGGCCGCCGAGCGAGGCCACGAAACGGCCATAGGCGAGCAGGAGTTCTTCGCTCTTGATCGCTTCCGGATCACCGATGATCACGGCCTTGCCGCCACCGTGGTCGAGGCCGGCCAGAGCGTTCTTGTACGACATGCCGCGGGAGAGGTTGAGGGCGTCGAGCGCGGCCTCTTCGTCGGTCGCGTAGTCGTAGAAGCGGGTACCGCCGAGGGCCGGGCCCAGGGCGGTGGAGTGGAGCGCGATGACGGCCTTGAGGCCGCTGGCACGGTCCTGGCAGAAGACGACTTGCTCGTGTCCGCCCTGTTCCGACCGGAACAGTTTGGAGACGACGCTGGAAGTCTGAAGAACGTCGGTCACGGTGGTGACTCCTGCAGTCCAGAGGTTGCCCTCCGTGCGGGTGGGGAGGGCCGGTTGGCGCAAGCGTATTGCCCGCAGGCGGCCCGTACGGCCGTAGGGCCCGACCGGGTGAGCGCCGACGGCCTCCGCTGCGCACGGTACGTCCTCCCGAGCACCGCCCCGGGCCGCGCCGTAGCGGGCCGCGGCCGCCGGAAGGCAGTCTGAACGAACGCGGAAGGAGCGCGGAAGGAGCGCGGAAAAAAGTGGACGAGGGCGTTCCGGAGCCGTGCGGAACGACACTCCGGAGGACCCCGCGCCCGGCGTCGGCCGCCCGGACGGGCACAGTGCTGTGGATCACCCCCACCGCGGGCCGGAGCGTGGGACGATTCGGGTGAGAGCCGGTCACGAGGGAGCAGGTGTGGGCTTGTCATCGGTGCTGGTCCCGTACGCGGCCTATCTGCGGGTCTACGAGCCGCTGGCGGCGTTCCCCGAGCCCGAACGCACCCACTGGTACCGGTATGCGGCCGCGGGCGAGGTGCGGACCGCACAGGACGAACTGCGGCAGTCGCTGGCCGACCTGCTGCCCGTCCCGCCGGTGGCGGTCCCGGTGCACGAGAGCCGCGACGCCTTCGTGGCCGTCGTCAACGGCGTGACGCACATCTGCCCCTGGCGTACCCGGCTGCGCGGCTGGCTGGCGCTGGACGCCCTCGCCGACCAGCTTCCGGAGATCGTGCTGGACGCGGTGCTGCCCGCCGTGGTGCGCGCCCAGGCGGAGGCGGACCACGAGGCGTGGCGGGAGCGCAACCCGGACGCCCGGCCGTGGATCCGCTCCGCGACCTGGCACGTACCGGTCCGCTGGTTCGCCCTGTTCGGCGATGACGAGCGCGAGTACGAGCCGGCCGGGCTCGGCGAGTCCAAGGAGCCGCTGATGCGGTACCGGACGCCGATGGTGCAGGCCCGCCGCCGGGTGGCGCGCGGGCTGCGGGTGCTCAAGGACGCGCTGGAGGAGGGCCCGCTGATCGACGGCCTGATCGACGTGGGCCGCTGGCTGGAGGAGTTCCACCCGCGCTCCATGGTCGAACTGGACTACGGCGGCCTGGTGCACGCGATCCCCGAGGCGGATCTCGCGGAGGACCGGTCGGCCGCCGATGTGGCCGAGGGTCTCGCCGCGCTCAAGGACGGGTCGGGAGCGGCCGCCTCCGAGGCGTACGAGCGGCTCACCGAGCGCTGGCGGACCATCCGCGAGCTGCAGTTCGCGAGCTGACGCCGACAGCGCGCCGGCGGCTGCCGACACGCCGCCGGAGGGCCGGGGACGTTGGTCCCGATCCGGGCTATTGGCTCAAGCGTGACGGAGAGCACGTAACTGGACTCTTGCGGACATCCCTACCGGTCGTGCCAATATGGGACAACGAGTCATGGAAGAGCTTGTTCCGTCCAGCAATGGGCGGATTGTCCGGTATTGCATATCTTGAGGGTGGGGATGGGGCTGGTGATCCAGCTGTGACTGATCGTCACTCCGGAGTGACTGTCCGTTATGGCATGGTCCATCGGCTTCCGTAGAGCTTGAACCCCTGAGAGGGCAATTCCATCGGTTTGGCCGACGAGGCTGGACGGATGGTGTAGTTGTAGTGCCGAGGACAAGCCGTTCGTCCTATTACCGACTCGGCCCGCGTCCGCCATTTCGGGCAACACGGGTCAAGGTGCAGAATTTAGAGGAAGAACCGCGCTGGTTCGGTTCTCTCGAGGAGGCCGCTCATGACCGCTCGCACCCCTGATGCCGAGCCGCTGCTGACCCCCGCTGAGGTCGCCACGATGTTCCGCGTGGACCCGAAGACGGTCACACGGTGGGCCAAGGCTGGGAAGCTCACGTCCATCCGCACGCTCGGCGGGCACCGCCGCTACCGCGAGGCGGAGGTCCGCGCACTTCTGGCGGGCATTCCGCAGCAGCGCAGCGAGGCCTGACTAGCCCTTACATGCCCTTTAGGGCCGTCTTATGGGGCCCCCACCCCATAAGTCACCTGCTCCACCGCTCCACGGGCTCCCTGCCCCCATCGGGGACGCCACACGGACACAGAAGGTCGCATCGGACTCCGCCGGGTCCGATGCGATCTTTTTTGTGCTCCCAGGGGCCCTTGAGGGGCGCCACGGGGGGTGCCGAGCGGACGTTGCGGGACGTTGCGGGGCTTTCGGGGGCAGTTGCGCCGCCCGGTGCGGCCGGCCGTACGAGCGCCTCTGTGGGGTCCGCTGTGCAGTCTTGTGGGCATCTTGCACGGACCTGTCGCCGCCGACCGCTGCGCATCGCGGGCAGATCGGGCACAGGTGCAATTGCACATATTAAATTGACACCCCCCAGAAGGGGGTCGAGTTCCCCACGTCTTGGAAATCTTTGAGTGACGCCCGTCACACGCACGGGTCTTGTGGCTGCTCAGATCCTTGCGGTAATGGGGAATCGGGCTTCAGGAGCGCAAGTCGCAACAGGCGGTGGCAGGTGACGCAGTGTCGGGTGAGGTGCCTGCTCCCTGAAGCGGCCGCCAGGTGGGCGCGCAGCAGCGCCCTCGTCTCGTGCCTGGGAGTCGGCGTCATACCGAAGACGTACCGGCGGCCGCCGGGACCCGTCAAGACGGCGCACAGCACCGGCCGCAGGGGGGAACGGGGAGCGACGCGGACCGGTGGCAACGCGAAAGGCCCGGATCCACAAGGGATCCGGGCCTTTCGATGATGCGGTCCTGACGGGATTTGAACCCGCGGCCTCCACCTTGACAGGGTGGCGAGCACTCCAAGCTGCTCCACAGGACCAGGCTTTGCGGCGCTGAACCTTCCTGCGCTGCGAGAGAGACTGTACAGCAGGTCAGGGGGTGGGGTCGAACCCGTTCGGCGGCAGGGCCGCGGACCGGGCCACGGCCCCCCGGCGACCGCCCCCGGGACCGGCCCGCGCCGGTCCCCGCGCCCGGGGCCGTCAGCCCCAGGCCTCGTCCAGCACCTTGAAGATCCGCTTGTCGGAGACCGGCTGCGAGGTGCCCAGCGCGTGCGCGAAGTAACTCACCCGCAGTTCCTCGATCAGCCAGCGAATGTCCCGAACCTTGTCCGGAACCGGGCGCCCGGCCGGCCGGGACGCCAGCAGCTCCGCGTACTCGCGCTGGATCTCCAGGACCTTCTCCATGCGCATGGTGTCCCGCTGGACGTTGGTGGGCATCTGCTGCAGCCGGCGGTCGACCGCCACCAGGTACCGCATGAGGTCCGGCAGCCGCCGCAGCCCGGTGGCCGTGACGAAGCCGGCCGGCACGAGGGCCGCCAGCTGCTCCCTGACGTCCGTGAGGTTGGCGACCAGCACCAGGCTCGTGGTGGCCTTCAGGCGGCGCTCACAGGCCTGCCAGGCGGCCAGCACCTGCTGGACCCGGGCCACCGTCTTCACGGTCACGTCGACCAGGTCGGTGCGCACCTTGTCGAAGAGCTTGCGGAACGATTCCTCGTCCCAGGCCGGCCCGCCGTGGTCGGCGATCAGCTTGTCGGCGGCGGCGGTCACACAGTCGTCGAAGAGCGCCTGGATGCTGCCGTGCGGATTGCGCGAGAGCGCCAGCTTGGCCTCGTTGTTCAGCTGGCCCTGGGCGAACTTCGACGGGTTCGAGGGGATGTTGAGCAGGATCAGCCGGCGGGTGCCGCGCCACATCGCCGCGCTCTGCTCGGCCTCGGTGTCGAAGAGCCGCACGGCGACGCTCGCGCCCTCGTCGACGAGCGCGGGGAACGCCTTCACGGGGTGGCCGCCCCGCCGGGTCTCGAAGGTGCGCGGCAGGCTCCCGATGGTCCACTGCGTCAGACCGGTGCGCTGCTCGATGCCGATGGCGTCGGCGGCCTTGGAGATCACCTCACGCGTCTTCGGCTTCAGCCGCAGCGTGAGCGCCTCCAGGTCCTTGTCCTCGGCGAGCTTGCGGCCGCGCTCGTCGGTCACCCGGAAGGTGATCTTGAGGTGGTCGGGGACCTTGCCGAGGTCGAAGTCCTCGACGTCCATCCGGACGCCGACCATCCGCTGCAGCTCGCGGGCGAGCGTGTCGGGCAGCGGCTCCTGGACGGGCACCACCCGGTCCAGGAACGCCTTCGCGTAGTTCGGCGCGGGGACGTAGTGCCGGCGGATCGGCTTGGGGAGGGAGCGGATCAGTTCGGTGACGACCTCTTCGCGCAGGCCCGGGATCTGCCAGTCGAAGCCGTCGGGGACGACCTGGTTGAGGACCTGGAGCGGGATGTGGACGGTCACGCCGTCGGCGTCCGCGCCCGGCTCGAACTGGTACGTCACCTTGAACTTGAGCCGGCCCTGGCGCCAGGAGTCCGGGTAGTCGTCCTTGGTGACGGTCTGGGCCGCCTCGTTGATCAGCATCGACTGCTCGAAGTTGAGCAGTTCGGGTTCGTCCCGCCGCTTCTGCTTCCACCACGAGTCGAAGTGGGCGCCGGATACGACGTCTTGTGGCAGCTTCTGATCGTAGAAGTCGAAGAGCGTCTCGTCGTCGACCATGATGTCCCGGCGGCGGGCCCGGTGTTCGAGCTCCTCGACCTCACCGAGCAGCTTGCGGTTGTCCTGGAAGAACTGATGATGCGTACGCCAGTCGCCCTCGACCAGCGCGTTGCGGATGAACAGGTCCCGGGAGACCTCCGCGTCGATCCGTCCGTAATTCACCTTGCGCTGCGCGACGATCGGCACGCCGTACAGCGTCACCCGCTCGAACGCCATCACCGCGGCTTGATCTTTTTCCCAGTGGGGCTCGCTGTAGGTGCGCTTCACCAGATGCTGCGCGAGCGGCTCGACCCACTCCGGTTCGATCTTCGCGTTGACCCGCGCCCACAGCCGCGAGGTCTCCACCAGCTCGGCCGACATGATCCAGCGCGGCGGCTTCTTGAACAGCGCCGAGCCGGGGAAGATCGCGAACTTGGCGCTGCGGGCGCCCAGGTACTCGTTCTTGTCGGTGTCCTTCAGCCCCAGGTGCGACAGCAGCCCCGCCAGCAGCGAGGTGTGCAGCCGCTGCGAGTCGGGAGCGGCGTCGCTCTCCTTCTCCTCCAGCTGGATGCCCATGGTCTTGGCGACCGAGCGCAGCTGGCTGTAGATGTCCTGCCACTCGCGGATCCGCAGATAGTTCAGGAACTCCGACCGGCACATCCGGCGGAAGGCCGAGGACGACAGCTCCTTCTGCTGCTCGCGCACATAGCGCCACAGATTCAGATACGCCAGGAAGTCGCTGGTCTCGTCGGCGAACCGGCGGTGCTTCTCGTCCGACTGCTGCTTCTTCTCCGCGGGCCGCTCGCGCGGGTCCTGGATCGACAGCGCGGCCGCGATCACCATGACCTCACGGACACAGCCGTTGCGGTCGGCCTCCAGCACCATCCGGGCGAGCCGCGGGTCGACGGGCAGCTGGGCCAGCTTGCGGCCCAGCGGCGTCAGCCGCTTCTGGTGGTCCTTCTCCTTCGGATCGAGCGCGCCGAGCTCCTCCAGGAGCTGGACGCCGTCCTTGATGTGCCGGCTGTCCGGCGGGTCGATGAAGGGGAACTTGGCGATGTCGCCCAGCCCGGCCGCCGTCATCTGCAGGATGACGGACGCCAGGTTGGTGCGCAGGATCTCCGCGTCGGTGAACTCCGGGCGGGACTCGAAGTCCTCCTCGGAGTACAGCCGTACGCAGATGCCGTCCGAGGTACGCCCGCAACGGCCCTTGCGCTGGTTGGCGCTGGCCTGCGAGATCGCCTCGATCGGCAGCCGCTGGACCTTGGTGCGGTGGCTGTAGCGGGAGATACGGGCATTGCCCGGGTCGATCACGTACCGGATGCCGGGCACGGTCAGGGACGTCTCGGCGACGTTCGTGGCCAGCACGATGCGGCGGCCGGCGTGCTTCTGGAAGACCCGGTGCTGCTCGGCCGAGGAGAGCCGGGCGTACAGCGGCAGCACCTCGGTGGAGCGCAGGTTCAGCTTGTTGAGGGCGTCCGCGGTGTCGCGGATCTCCCGTTCGCCGGACAGGAAGACCAGGATGTCGCCGGGGCCCTCGCGCTGGAGCTCCTCGGCCGCGTCGCAGATCGCGGTGACCTGGTCGCGGTCGTCGTCATCGCCCTCTTCGGCGAGCAGCGGCCGGTAGCGGACCTCCACCGGGAACGTCCGCCCGCTCACCTCGACGACCGGGGCGTCCCCGAAGTGCCGGGAGAAGCGCGCCGGGTCGATGGTGGCCGAGGTGATGATCACCTTGAGGTCGGGGCGGCGCGGGAGCAGCTGGGCGAGGTAGCCCAGGATGAAGTCGATGTTGAGGCTGCGCTCGTGCGCCTCGTCGATGATGATCGTGTCGTACTGCAGCAGTTCGCGGTCGGTCTGGATCTCCGCGAGCATGATGCCGTCGGTCATCAGCTTGACCAGGGTGCGGTCGCCGACCTGGTCGGTGAAGCGGACCTTCCAGCCGACGGCCTCGCCGAGCGGGGTGTCCAGCTCCTCCGCGATCCGGTCCGCGACGGTGCGGGCGGCGATCCGGCGGGGCTGGGTATGGCCGATCAGGCCCCGCACCCCGCGCCCCAGTTCCAGACAGATCTTGGGGATCTGGGTGGTCTTGCCCGAGCCCGTCTCACCCGCGACGATCACGACCTGGTGATCGCGGACGGCCGCCAGGATCTCGTCCTTCTTCTGGCTGACCGGCAGCTGTTCGGGGTAGCTGATCTTCGGCACGGCGGCGCGCCGGCGTGCCACACGCGCCTCACCCTGCTCGATCTGGCCGGCGATCTCCGCCAGCACCGTCGCGCGGGCTTCGGTCTTGCGGATCCGGCGGGCGCCTTCAAGACGGCGGCCGAGCCGCACTTCGTCGCGGAGCGACAGTGCGGAGAGACGGGATCCCAGGTCGGCGAGGGTGGCGGGGCCGGGCTGGCCGGCGGCACTGGAGGCGGAAGCAGGCTGCGTAGACATACGGCCCCCAGGATCTCACCCGGCCGGAAGAGTCCGCGAATCATTTCGCCGCGGTGCGAGCGGGGCTCGACCCGTACCGGACCGGGGGCGGCGCGCGGCCGGGGCGGGAGATCCGCCAAAAGTCGTTGAATCCGGGCCTGAACGACGGGGGATCGACGGGGGATCGACGGGGGCGCGGGGCGGGGGTCCGGGTCGGGGGAGTGTGACGCATCGGACAGCGAGGAACGGCCGGGCGGACCCTGTTGGGGGAACGACGAAGGCCCCGTCCGGAGACGGGGCCTTCGTCGTGCGGTGGCTGGGGCCGGGGTCGAACCGGCGACCTACCGCTTTTCAGGCGGTCGCTCGTACCAACTGAGCTACCCAGCCGCAGCGGTCCTGACGGGATTTGAACCCGCGGCCTCCACCTTGACAGGGTGGCGAGCACTCCAAACTGCTCCACAGGACCTAGCTATGTGTAAGACGAGTCTCACACACGGTAAAGCGTACCCCCAACGGGATTCGAACCCGTGCTACCGCCTTGAAAGGGCGGCGTCCTGGGCCACTAGACGATGAGGGCTAATTGGCCCGCCTTGGGCGCTTGTCGGCGCCGTCGGGGACGAGAGAAGCATATGGGATGCCGCCGGGTATCGCCAAAACGGTTTACCGGCCGGTCGCGGGGGCGGTCGGGCCCGGGTGCGGGACGGGGTGAAGGGCGGGGTGAGGGGGTGCCCGGAAGTGATGCCGTACGCCGGGGGAAAGCGCCGCCCATGACCGACAATGGGCGGGTGCTGGAGATGACGCGCGAGGAGTTCGAGGAACTGGTCGGCGAAGCGCTCGACCGGATTCCGGCCGAGCTGACACGGCTGATGGACAACGTCGCCGTATTCGTCGAGGACGAGCCCGACCCCAAGGACCCCGACCTGCTCGGCCTCTACGAGGGGACACCCCTGACCGAGCGCGGTGAGTGGTACGCCGGAGTCCTGCCGGACCGGATCACGATCTACCGGGGGCCGACGCTGCGGATGTGCGACAACCGCGCGGACGTGGTCGCGGAGACCGAGGTGACGGTCGTTCACGAGATCGCCCACCACTTCGGCATCGACGACGAGCGGCTGCACGCGTTGGGTTACGGGTGAGGCGACGAGCGGCGGGTGGCGGTGATGGGTGACGTGGCGGGCGGGCCGCCCGCGCTCGGCCACGGGGTGGGGTGACGGGGTGGGGTGACGGGCCGGGCGTGTCCTGGGGGGTGGCACGGGCGTTGGGCACCAGAGACCCTGCCCGCCGCGTCCTGACTCCCCGAGGTGCATGCACGTGCCCCCTTCCTCATCCCGCGCCGTCGCGCGGACCGCCGGAGCCCTACTGGCCGCCACCGCCGTCCTGCTGACGGCCGGCTGTATGAGCACCGGGGACTCGCGGGACGATCCGCGGCCGCAGGGGGTCTCGCCGTCGGCGCGGGTCGGCGCGGGGCCCGACGGAACGCTGCCGGACGGCACCAAGGTGGCGCCGGGCGGGCACCGGACCAAGCCGAACGGTTCGCCGTCCGCGTCCGCCTCCGTCAGCGGGGTGCCGCCGCTGGGCGGTGCCCCGGCGGCCGTGAAGCCGGCGCCGTCCCCGGGTGCGGGCAAGCCGTCCGCCGGGCCGGGCGGGGCCACACCCACCACGCCGGCGGCCAGTCCGACGCCTTCCGCCACGGTTTCGGCGACCACCGATGCCCCGGCGCCCCCCACGACGCCGCCGGCCTCGCCGTCGGACTCACCCGTCGTGTCGGCCCCGGCGGCGTAACCGGCTCCATCGGTGCTTCCGGTGCTTCCGGTGCGTCCGGTGTAACCGGCATCACCCTCCGGCCCCCGCGAAACAGCCGTATCCGGTGTAAAGTAGGAGGCCTAGCAGCGTGCTCCCGGGCCGATTGGTCAATCGGCCCGGAGATGCGTATGCTGGTAGATCGTTTGATCCTAATGCCCGGCGCCGAATCCGAAGAGCGCCGCGTGGCGCGTTCCTTTTCTCCAGGCTGCTGACCGCATTGAGGCGGTTGTATGCGAACCCCGGAGCTGGCGCGTGCCGAGTCTCCGAGAGGTTCAGCTTTAGCATGCCCATTAACACCGCCGACCGTACCGCCATGCCCATGGACGACTCCGTGGCTGACGACACCACGATCGACACCACGGCCGCGATCACCACCGTCGAGTCCACCGAGACCGACGCCGTCGAGGCCGACACCACCACCGACACCACCGTCACCGAGGACGACACGGCCGCCGAGGCCGCAGTCGCCGGTGACGACGCTTCCGCCGAAGACGTTTCCGCCGAAGAGGTTTCCGCCGAGGCCGAAGAGGCCGAGGAAGAGGAATACACCGGCGTCACCTTCGGGGAGCTCGGGCTCGCCGAGGGCATCGTCCGCAAGCTCGCGCAGAACGGCGTCACCAAGCCCTTCCCGATCCAGGCCGCGACCATCCCGGACGCCCTGGCCGGCAAGGACATCCTCGGCCGTGGCCGTACCGGCTCCGGCAAGACGCTCTCCTTCGGCCTCCCGCTGCTGTCGCTGCTCGCCGGTGGCCACACCGAGAAGAAGCGCCCGCGCGGCATCATCCTGACGCCGACCCGTGAGCTCGCCATGCAGGTCGCCGACGCGCTGCAGCCGTACGGCGACGTTCTCGGCCTCAAGATGAAGGTCGTCTGCGGCGGTACCTCGATGTCCAACCAGATCTACGCGCTGGAGCGCGGTGTCGACATCCTCGTCGCCACCCCGGGCCGGCTGCGCGACCTGATGAACCGTGGCGCCGCTTCGCTCGACAAGATCCAGATCGCGGTCCTCGACGAGGCCGACCAGATGGCCGACATGGGCTTCCTGCCCGAGGTCACCGAGATCCTCGACCAGGTTCCGGTCGGCGGCCAGCGTCTGCTGTTCTCCGCCACCCTGGAGAACGAGATCGACTCGCTGGTCAAGCGCTACCTGAAGAACCCGGTCACGCACGAGGTCGACGCGGCGCAGGGCGCGGTCACCACCATGACCCACCACGTGCTCGTCGTGAAGCCGAAGGACAAGGCGCCGGTCACGGCCGCCATCGCGGCCCGCAAGGGCCGCACGATCATCTTCGTCCGCACCCAGATGGGCGCCGACCGCGTCGCCGAGCAGCTCATCGAGTCGGGCGTCAAGGCCGACGCGCTGCACGGCGGTATGACCCAGGGCGCGCGTACCCGCGTGCTGGAGGACTTCAAGGGCGGTCTCGTCAACGTCCTCGTCGCGACCGACGTGGCCGCGCGCGGTATCCACGTGGACGGCATCGGCCTGGTGCTGAACGTCGACCCGGCCGCCGACCACAAGGACTACCTGCACCGCTCGGGCCGTACCGCCCGCGCCGGTGAGTCCGGCACGGTCGTGTCGCTGGCGCTTCCGCACCAGCGCAAGACCATCTTCCGTCTGATGGAGGACGCGGGCGTCGACGCCTCGCGCCACATCATCGGCGGCTCGGGCGTCTTCGACGAGGAGGTCGCCACGATCACCGGCGCCCGCTCGATGACCGACGTCCAGGCCGACTCCGTACAGAACGCCGCAGCCCAGGCCGAGCGTGAGGTCGCCGAGATGACCCGCGAGCTGGAGAAGCTCCAGCGCCGGGCCACCGAGCTGCGCGAGGAGGCCGACCGCCTCACCATGCGCTCCGCCCGCGAGCGCGGCGAGGACCCGGAAGAGGCCGTCGCCGCCAAGGCCCTGGAGATCGCCGAGGCCGCGGCTGCCGAGGCAGCCCGGATCGCGGCCATTCCGGTCCAGCCCGAGCCGCAGCGCCGTGACGACCGGGGCAACTACGGCCGTCGTGACGACCGTCAGGGCTCCGGTGGCTACCAGGGCCGTGACCGCCGTGACGAACGCCCCTCCGGTGGCCGTTCGTTCGAGCGTCGTGACGACCGTCCGTCCTCGGGCGGCTTCCGCTCCGGTGGCGACCGCCCGACCGGTGGCCGTTCGTTCGAGCGCCGTGACGACCGTCCGTCCTCCGGTGGCTTCCGCTCCGGTGGCGACCGTCCGACCGGCGGCCGTTCGTTCGAGCGCCGCGACGAGCGCCCGTCCTCGGGTGGCTTCAACCGTGACCGCCGTGACGAGCGCCCCTCCGGTGGCCGTTCGTTCGAGCGTCGTGACGACCGTCCGTCCGGTGGCTTCCGCTCCGGTGGCGACCGCCCGACCGGCGACCGTCCCACCGGCGGCCGTTCCTTCGAGCGCCGCGACGACCGTCCGTCCACCGGTGGCGGCTTCCGCTCCGGCGGCGCCGACCGTCCGGCCTTCAACCGTGACCGCCGCGAAGAGCGTCCGGCCACCGGCGGCGGCTTCCGCACCGGCGACCGCCCCGTGAACCGCGACCGCCGCGACGAGCGCCCGGCCGGCCGCACCTTCGAGCGCCGTGACAGCCGCCCGGGTCAGACCGGCACCGGCTCGATCGACCGCAAGCCGCGCTGGAAGGCCAACTGACCAGGCCTGAACCTGCCTGACGGAACGGGCCCGGACGATGCACTCGCATCGTCCGGGCCCGTTTCTTTTGCTTCTCTTTACTGTGGGACCGCTGTTAGGATCCGCTGACTTGCATGGGGGACGTAAGCCGGGGGGCTTCACACTCATCGTTGTGCCGACGCGGCGTTCCGCCGCGGTGCCGCCATGCCTTCTTCTCGGAACATCAGGAGGTACGGGTGGCCCATCAGGCCCTCGTCCGCGGCAGCATCGCCGCAGTCACAGCACTCGCCCTCTCCACCGGTCTCGGTGCGCTGACCCTTCCCGCGGCAGTGGCCGCGGACGGTCCGGCCGACGCCGAGGTCGTCATCCCGGCGGGGGTACGCCCGCTTCCGCTGACCGAGGACCTCCGGTCCGCCGGGGACGGCGGTTACCTGCACTACCAGGAGGGGCACAGCGTCCGGCAGTGGACGGACACGGCCACCGGCGAGAGCCGGGACGTTCCGCGCGCCGATGTGGAAGCCATCAACTCCGGTCTGAGCGCCGTCCAGACGGAGACTCCGCGGGCCATCCAGGTGGAGGACCTCACCACCCGGGTGAAGACCTCGATCGATCTGCCCGTCGGCTACCGCTGGATGCCGCTGTTCAACACGACGGTCACGCTGGCCATCGAGCACTTCAGGGACCCCGCCAACCCGCAGATCCTGCACCTGCTGCGGAAGACGGACGCCGGGACCACCGACCAGGTCGTCGAGGGGCTGCCCGCGGGGACCGTCTCCCTGTACGCCGACGCCCAGGACGCCAGGGGCGCGGTGTTCACCGTGCGGGTCTCGGCGACCGAGTTCCACCGGTTCCTCGTCGATTTCGCGCAGGGGACCGTCCGGGAGGTCTTCGCCGGCCGGTCCGGTACCGGCAACATCGTCCTCGGCACGGACCAGGTCCTCGGCTACACCCCGGGAGAGCGGGACGTCTACACCGTTCCCCGCGCCACGCCCGGGGCGGCGCCGGTGCACACGACACTCCCCGAACCGCCCGCCGGCTCCCCGCCCTTCGCCGACTTCGGGACGGTCGGCGACTGGATCGTCTTCAACCGCAAGCTCTCCCCCGAGCAGCACGACTACCAGCCCGGTGACCGGCTGGAGGCCCTCCCCATCGGCGGCGGCGAGGTGAAGACGCTGCTGCGGTACACCAGCGACTCCCTCACCCACGGACCTGACGGAAGTGTTGTCGTCGCGGGCGGCAGCGGTCCCAGGGACTGGGCGGTCCGCAAGGTCACCGCGGCGCCCGGCGCGGAGCCGGTGGTGTCCACCCTGCGGGTGCTGCCCCCGGCGACAGCGCGCATCGAGGGGCTGTCGCTCGGCGGCGGACGCCTCCAGGTGACGAGCCTGGCGGACGGCAACCCGCTGAAGGGCCTGTACTCGTACGACCTGGCTCCGGCCGGCAGTCCGGTCGCCGGTGACCGCCGGCTCGACTACCTGCTGTTCAACGAGTACCCCCAGCTGGTCGCCCGGGGCAACGGGCGCTCCGCCTTCGCCTCCGACACCAAGGTGCTCTCGCCGGTCGCGCGGGACCGGGTGCAGATGAACGAACTCCCGGCTTCCATCGGATCCCTGGTCGATGCCTCGGAGCAGTACTTCATCGCCAATGCCAGGAACGGCCGGCAGTACGTCGGGGACTTCGAGAACCCGGGGCCGAACGGCATCCTGCTCAACCGGGACATCACCGGTGCGGCGCTCTGGGGCAGGACCCTGTGGAAGCCCGGCACGGTCGCCGGCACGGTCGACTCCTACGACCTGAAGGCGAAGACGACCACCGCCGCGGTCAACATCGGCTCCGGATGCGTGCCCCAGGAGCTCCAGGTCGTCACCCACTGGCTGTACTGGAACTGCGACCCCGCCAAGCCCACGGCCAAGGCCGGGGTCTGGGACCTGGCGGCCGGGAAGAACGTGGCCGTCGCGCAGGGCGAGGCGCTGCTCGGGGACGGCTTCGTCGTCCGGCGCGACATCCCGGCGGGCAAGCTCTACCTCACCGACCTCGGCACGGCGAGGACCACGGAGTTGGCGCCCATCGCCGACGGCGTCAGCGACGACCGGCAGCGGACGTGGACGGTCGACGCGTACGGCGGCCACGTGGCTTACGTGGACGCCGCGCAGCGCGTGCACATCAAGCCCGTGACGATCCCGCGTTCCCCGCTGACCTCGATCGACGCCAGGACCGGCGGCGACATCGACGCCGCCTCCACCGACGAGGCCGTGAACACCTGGCACGGCACCTGGCAGCTGTCCCGCCCGTCGGCGGGCTGGAGCCTGGTGGTCAGGAACGTGCGCGGAGCGGTGGTCGCCACCCGGACCGGCGCCGACCGCAGCGGTACGCAGATCGGCGCGAGCTGGGACGGCAAGGACGCCGCCGGCCGTACCGTCCCGAACGGTGCCTACTCCTGGACGCTGACCGCCCCGCCCGCGGACGGCACGGGTCCCGCGCTGGTGGTCTCCGGTGCGCTGCGGCTCGGCGGCAGTACGACCGTGCTGCGGGACTACGACGGCGACGGGCGGCCGGACCTCTTCGGCCGGAGTGCCGCCACGCCGACGGACGTCCGGATGCACATGGGTGCCAACGGCGGCACCTACGGGGGCGCCGTCATCACCGGTGGCTGGCCGGCCGGTTCGCTCCTGATTCCGGCGGGCGACCTCAACGGCGACCACGTCAACGACCTGCTGGTGCGC
Source organism: Streptomyces sp. RKAG337 (assembly GCF_023701715.1). Taxonomy (NCBI): domain Bacteria; kingdom Bacillati; phylum Actinomycetota; class Actinomycetes; order Kitasatosporales; family Streptomycetaceae; genus Streptomyces; species Streptomyces sp. RKAG337. The sequence goes on from NZ_JAJOZA010000001.1 coordinate 3,970,956, forward strand.
ACCTCGGCGGGCGAACTGCGCCGCTACGGCCGGCCGAACCCCGCCGCGGGGTACCAGACGCTGACCACGGGCTGGCAGGGCTACAACACCCTGATGGCCGTGGGGGATCTCAACGGCGACGGGACGTTCGACCTGGTGGGCCGGGACGCGACCGGTGCGATGTGGCGCCATGACGGCGACGGCAAGGGCGGCTTCCTGGCGACGCGGGTGAAGCTCGGCACCGGCTGGCAGGCGTACACCTGGCTCGGGACGCCCGGCGATCTGACCGGGGACGGAATTCCCGAACTGCTGGGCCGGGACGCGGCCGGCGTGATGTGGCGGTTCGACGGCAACGGCAAGGGCGGCTTCACGGCGGCCCGGACCAAGCTCACGGCCGGGTGGCAGATCTACAACATCATCCTGGGCGTCGGCGACCTCAACGGTGACGGCAGGAACGATCTCATCGGCCGGGACTCGTCCGGGTTCCTGTGGCGCTATGACGGGACGGCCCAGGGCGGCTTCCTCGCGACCCCCACCAAGATCGGCACGGGCTACACCATGTACAAGACCATCTCCTGAGGCGCCGCCGGTTCCCGTGAACCGGTGACACCGGTGACATCCGCGGTGCATGTCGTGCCCCCGGCAAGGGAATTGCTGGGGGCATGACAACAATCCAGAAGGATCAGGCGGATCCGCCCGAGGGTCCCGGCGCAGGTTCCGATGAGGAGCGCCTCGCCCAGCTCGGCTACACCCAGGTGCTGGCGCGGCGGATGTCGGCGTTCTCGAACTTCGCTGTGTCGTTCACGATCATCTCGGTGCTGTCCGGGTGTCTGACGCTGTACATGTTCGGCATGAACACCGGTGGCCCGGCGGTCATCATGTGGGGCTGGGTGGGCGTCGGGCTGATGACGCTCGTGGTCGGGCTGGCCATGGCGGAGGTCTGTTCCGCGTATCCAACCTCGGCCGGGCTGTACTACTGGGCACGGGCGCTGGCGCCCGAGCGCAGTGCCGCCGCCTGGGCGTGGTTCACCGGCTGGTTCAACGTGCTGGGGCAGGTCGCGGTGACCGCGGGCATCGACTTCGGGGCGGCGAGCTTCCTCAACGCCTATCTGACGCTGCAGTTCGACTGGCCGGCCACCCCCGGGCACACGATGCTCCTGTTCGCCGGGATCCTCGTCCTGCACGGCGTGCTCAACACCTTCGGGGTGCGGATCGTCGCCCTGCTGAACGACATCAGCGTGTGGTGGCACGTGATCGGCGTGGCCGTCATCGTCGGGGCGCTCGCGATCGTCCCCGACAGCCACCAGTCGGCGTCCTTCGTCTTCACCGAGTTCGTCAACAACACGGGCTGGAACAGCAGCCTCTACGTGGTGCTGATCGGGCTGCTGATGGCGCAGTACACCTTCACCGGCTACGACGCCTCGGCCCACATGACCGAGGAGACCCATGACGCGTCCGTCGCCGGACCGCGGGGCATCGTCCGGTCCATCTGGACGTCCTGGGTCGCCGGCTTCGTGCTGCTGCTCGGCTTCACCTTCTCCATCCACAGCTACAGCGGCGCCCTGGGCAGCGACACGGGCGTCCCGCCCGCCCAGATCCTCATCGACGGGCTCGGCGCGGCCGGCGGCAAGGCGCTGCTGCTCGTCGTGATCGTCGCGCAGCTCTTCTGCGGTATGGCGTCCGTCACGGCGAACAGCCGCATGATCTACGCGTTCTCGCGCGACGGCGCCCTGCCGTACTCCCGGGTCTGGCACCGCATCAACGAGCGCACCCGGACGCCCACCAACGCCGTCTGGCTCGCCGCGTTCGGCGCGATGCTGCTCGGCCTGCCGTATCTGATCAACCCCACCGCCTACGCGGCCGTGACGTCGATCGCCGTGATCGGTCTCTACATCGCCTACGTCATCCCGACGTTCCTGCGGCTGCGCAAGGGCGACGCCTTCGAGCGCGGGCCCTGGCACCTGGGGCGCTGGAGCCGGCCGATCGGGATCTTCGCGCTGGGGTGGGTCGCGCTGATCACCGTGCTGTTCATGCTGCCGCAGGTGAGTCCCGTCACGGCGAAGAGCTTCAACTACGCGCCGGTGGCCGTCCTGGTCGTCCTCGGCTTCGCCGCCACCTGGTGGCTGGTCTCCGCCCGTCACTGGTTCCTCAAACCGGCCGCCGACGGGGCTGCGGCCGGAGCCGGCAAGGGAGCCGGTCCCGGGGCCGACACGCGGACCGACTGATACCGGGTGCGGTCCGGGCGCGGCCCGGGCGCAGATCATCCGCAGCCGATAAGACTCGGACCTGCGCCCCTCGCCGGGCTATGCTGCGGGTTGCGGGCCATTAGCTCAATTGGCAGAGCAGTGGACTTTTAATCCATTGGTTGTCGGTTCGAGTCCGACATGGCCCACCGTGAGAGCCGCAGGTCGTCCTCGGATGACCTGCGGTTTCTCTGTGTCGGGGTGGCTGGATCCGGCCCGGCGGGCGCCGGCGGGCGTCTGCGGGCGCAGGCGGGCGCTGGCGGCGCGGCCGCGGCGGGCCGCACGACCGTCGCCGGCCCTTCCCACGGCTGACCGGCAGCGATGCGGCGCGGACCCCGGTCCCGGCCCGGCTATGCTGGGAGGAACAACGGGCCGTTAGCTCAATGGTTAGAGCAGTGGACTTTTAATCCATTGGTTGTGGGTTCGAGTCCCACATGGCCTACCCGCAGGCGTACCGGTCTCGCCACCGGCGTCCTGCGAGAGCGCCCCGGTCGGGTTTCCCGACCGGGGCGCGCCTCTGTCCCGGTTCGGTGGGGACTCCCGGCGGGGGCTCCGGTGGGGGCTCCGGTGGGGCCTTTGCCCACTTCGGTAGGGTCTTGTGGCGTGACCTACATAGTGGTGTTGTTCGCGCTCGTCGGCGCCGGCATGTTGATTTCCGCGCTCGAGCGGAAGGTCGACCGGGTCGAGCGGAGGATCCGGCTGATGGAGCGCCGTCAGGAGTTGATCCTGCGTCACCTCGGCATCGAGGAGGTGGACGCCCCCGATCTGCGGGAGATCAACGAGCTGGTGCGGCAGGGGAAGAAGATCCAGGCGATCAAGGCCTACCGCGAGCTGACGGGCGCCGGGCTGAAGGAAGCCAAGGAAGCGGTCGAGCGGCTGCCCGGGAACGTCTGACCTGCGGCGGAGCGCCCTCCCTGCATCCTGCGGTGGAGATTGTCAGGGCTGCCGCTAGGGGGCGGGGTAGGGATAACCCCCAGGCGTAATGGGGCATGAGCCGGATGGGTCGGGGTGCCCCGGTGCGGCAAAGTCAGTGACACCCGCCACTGACAAGGAGTTCGACATGGCCGCCACCTCGGTACCAGCCCCGGTCACCACCGGACCGTTGGCGGCCTTCGTGCGCTTCGTCGTCTGCGGCGGGGGAGTTGGGCTGCTGTCCAGCGGGGCGCTGCTGTTGGTCTCCGGCCATGCGCCGATCGCGCTGGCGAACGCGGTGGTGACCGTCGTGTCCACCCTGCTCGCCACCGAGCTGCACGGCCGGTTCACCTTCCGGGCGGGACACGCCCGGCTGGCCGACCACCTGAAGTCCGGTCTCACCGCCACCATTTGCTACCTGTTCACCACCGGCGCCCTGCTCGCCCTGCACGCGGTCCACCCGAACCCCGGTCCGCTGCTGGAGCAGAGCGTCTACCTCTCGGCGTCCGGCCTGGCGGGCATCGGACGCTTCGTGGTCCTGAAGGTGATGGTCTTCGCGACCGGCACCAAGGCCGCGGCCGGCACCCGGCCGGTCGGCAGGAAGGCCCTGCTGACCCGCCGGGCGGTCACCGTCGCCGCGTAGCCGCCTTACGCCTCACGCCCGGCGGCGCCGGGCCGGGAGGGTCGTCGCGGCGAGGACCAGGGCCACCGCGATCAGTCCGGCGCCGACGGTGAAGGCGAGATGGTAGCCACCGGTCAGTGCCGCGGGGGCGGACCGTCCGGTGCTCAGCAGGTGGGCGGTGCGGGAGGTGGCGAGGGTGTTGAGGAGCGCGAGGCCGAGCGCACCGCCGATCTGCTGGGTGGTGTTGAACAGACCGGAGGCGACACCGGCGTCCCGCTCGGTGGCGCCGGACATGCCGAGCCCGGTCAGGGCCGGAATGGCCAGCCCGAAGCCGGCGAGCGACAGCATCACCGGCAGCAGGTCGACGAGGTAACTCCCGTGTACGGGGACCCGGCTGAGCAGCAGAAGGCCCGCGAGCAGCAGCGCCAGGCCGGAGACGACCATCGTGCGTTCGCCGAGCCGGCCGGTCAGGCGGGCGGAGAAGCCGAGCGAGACGATCCCGATCACGACGGCGGACGGGAGCATGGCCAGCCCGCTCCTCGCGGCGCCGTAGCCCAGCACGTGCTGCATATAGAGGACGACGAGCACCTGGAAGCCGAACAGCGCGGCGATCATCAGGACCTGGATCGCGTTGGCCCCCGACACCTGGCGGGAGCGGAACACCCGCAGTGGCAGCAGCGGGGCGGCGGCCTTCGCCTGGCGCAGGACGAACCCGGCGAGCAGGGCGGCCGCCAGGGCGCCGAGACCGAGGGTGCGGGCCGAGGCCCAGCCGTTCTCACCGGCCTGGACGATCGTGTAGACGCCGAGCATCAGACCGGCGGTGACGAGCGCGGCGCCCGTCGCGTCGGCCCCGGAGCGCAGGCCGAGGCCGCGGTCGGTGACGAGCGTGCGGGCGGCCAGCACCCCGGCGGCGACGCCGATCGGCAGATTGATGAAGAAGATCCAGTGCCAGCTCGCGGACTGGGTGAGAACGCCGCCCAGCACCAGGCCGATCGAGGCCCCGGCGGCACCGACGAAGCTGAACGCGCCGATCGCCCTGGCCCGCTCCCGCGGCTCGGGGAAGAGCGTCACGATCATCCCGAGGCTCACCGCCGAGGCCATCGCGCCGCCGACACCCTGGACGAACCGGCCGGCGATCAGCAGCTCCGGCGAGCCGGCCACCCCGCACAGCAGTGAGGCGGCGGTGAAGAGGGTGATGCCCGCCAGGAACATCCGCTTGCGGCCGATGAGGTCGCCGAACCGTCCGGCCAGGAGCAGCAGACCGCCGAACGCGATCAGGTAGGCGTTGACGACCCAGGCGAGGTCCGGCTGCGAGAAGCCGAGGTCGCTCTGGATGGCGGGCAGCGCCACGGTCACGATGCTGCCGTCCAGGATGACCATCAGCATCCCCGCGCAGAGGATCGCGAGCGCCAGCCAGCGGGACCGGTCGCGGGGCGGGGTCCGCGGATCCGGACGCGGCGGGGTCCGGGTCTCGGTCCGGGTCTGCGGTGTGGTTCTCGTCAGTGACATGAGGGCGTCTCTCCGCTCGGGCGTTCGAAGCCGACAAGAGAGACGCTAGCAGATGGTTTTGTAGTAGACGATATTTTTCGGACCTGGGTTCGGACCTGGGTTCGGACCTGGATCCGGACCTAGATCCGGGCCTCCCGGGCCCGGCGGACCGGACGCGGTGATTCCACGGGGGTGGCCAGCCGGCCCTCGGTCAGCCGCTGCACGGCCGCGGCGAACACCTTCCGCTCGCCCTCGGGAAGCGTGCCGAGCACCTCGCTGTGGATGCGGTCGATGATCGCCAGGCCGTCGGTGATGTGCTGGACGCCGGCCTCGGTGACCGAGATGATCCGCGCCCGGCGGTCCGTGCTCGAAGGACGGCGCTCCGCGAGCCCGGCCTTCTCCAGCTCGTCCATCGTCACGACCATCGTGGTCTTGTCGAGGTCCGCGAGCTCCGCCACCTGCGCCTGGGTCAGCTCGCCCGGCAGCGCGTGGGCCAGTACGCAGTGCAGACGCGGCGAGCTGTCGATTTCGGCGAGCGCCGCCGTCAGTTCGGTGGTGAGCACATGCGCGATGTGCTTCAGCTGGAACGTGAGGTCCGGGACGCGGCGTACCGGCGGGGTGGGCCGGTGGGGGTCGGGAGTCGCTGTGGGTGCCATGCTGCGAGGGTAACAAAACTCGTCCTGTACCGGATCGTCCCGTAGGGGACGACATGCCCTAGCAGGGCTGCCGCCACGCGTCGAGGTTCAGGTGCTTGAGCATCGAGCTGAGGCGGAGCCGCCGGGCGGTCGGACAGAACTCCGTCGTCGCCAGGGAGTACTCGGTGTGGAACACCGCCTTGTCCGCCTCGATGAACGGGGTCAGCTCGTCGCACTCCTCGTTCTGCGCGCACTCCTCGTTGACGGCGAAGTCGAAGTCGCCGACCAGCTCCGGGATCTGCTCCAGATCGTTCTTGAGGCCGACCGCCATGCCGCGCTCGTGGGCGAGCCCGGCGAGCATGCGGTTGTAGGCGAGCTGGTCGGCAGCGGTCAGCGGGAAGCCGGACCGGTTGGTGTAGGCGTCCATGAGATCGGGCTCGACGCCGTCGAAGCCCTTGGCGCGGCACATGTCGAAACGTTCCGCCATCAAGGGGCGCAGCAGGTCGAGGCGGCGGATGTCCAGCCACCGCTCGCCGCTCCAGCCGTTGCCGAGCCCGAGGAGGACGGCGGGGAACCGCACCCGGTCGGAGCGGAAGTCCTCCCAGGCGCCCGCGTTGACGTAGCAGATGACCTTGCGGCCGTCGGCGTGCAGCCGGGCGACGGTGGCGGCGTCGTTCTCGAAACCGTCGATGTCGTAGACGGGTACGTCGACGCCCGTGTCGACCTTGCCGCTGAGCTGCCACTGCCAGGCGGTGCCGGGGTGCGGCCGCCAGCGGTCGGACGGCGGGGCGGGGATGGGGGAGGGGTGGTGGTCGTCAGGGGCGGGGTCCGGATCAGGGTCGGCGCCGCAGGCGGCGAGCAGCAGAAGCAGCAGCGGGAGGAGGAGTGAAGGGAGGAACGAGGGGCGGAAGGCCGGCGGCCGGGAGCCGGTGGCAGACCTGCGGATCAACGGTTCTCCTCCTGCTGGTGCCGGTGTCGCCCCCGGATCCCGGTGACATCGGTGAGGCCCGGGGATGTCAGGTCCGGGGACGCGACGTCCGGAGAAGTGAGGTCCGGAGACACACCCTGCCAGGGGTTGGCGCCGCTTCCCGGGACCGCGCAGTGCACGGCCGCGCCGCGCAGCCGGGCGGTACGGGAGGCGAGGCCGCAGAGCCTGGCGGGCACGTCGTACACCAGATGGCAGAAGCGCTCCGCCGGATACGTGCCCGTCCAGGCCGGTACGGCCGGCGCCGCGCGGTACGTCGCCCAGCTGCCCTCGAACGTCACCAGCAGATCGGCGAACTCGGCGTACCCGGGCGCGGGGTGCACGCCCGGGTTGAGGACGACCGTCCGGGAACCGCAGGCCCGCGCGGTCCGCGCGAGCCAGCGGTAGTAGCTGAGCAGCCCGGCGTCGGGCGCGGCCTGGTCGAAGAAGACGCCGTCCGTGCCGTACCACTTGCGGTGGTGGCGCAGGTCGGCGACGACCGCGTGGGTGGGGCGGCGGCCGTACGCGGTGTCCACGTATCCGAGGACGCGCACGCCCGCCGCCCGCAACTCCTCGGCCACCGCCGCGAAGGCGGGGTCCCGGACCGTGCCCGGCCCGTCGGCGACGTTGAGAACGACGCCGTAGAGCAGGTCGGCGGCCCCCACCAGCGTCCGCCAGGCGCCGGGGTCGACGGCCGGGTGGACGTAGAGCGGGACGAGCAGCTTCCCGTCGCTCATGACGCGGCCGGGACGCCGGCCGGAACCTCGCCCGGGTCGCCGGCCGGTGCCCTGGGCGGAACGGCCGCCGGTGCGCCCTCGTTCCACAGGTCGGCGAGCGACCGCGCGAGGGTGAAGTGCGGCCGCCAGCCCAGGGCCGCGGCCGCCGCGGAGATGTCCGCGCGCTGCCAGGACACCGCGGCGGAGCGGTGCGACCCCGGACCGCTCTCCTCGACCCGGCCCCGGAAACCGGACGCGGCGACCAGCCCCTCCGCGATGGCGCGCACCGGGGTGGCGCCGCCGCCCGCGATGTTCAGGATCCGCGGCAGCGGCTCAGGAGCCATGGCGGCGAGCACGGCGGCCCGCGCCACGTCCCGTACGTCGACGTAGTCGCGGTACGCGGACAGGTCGCCGACGCGGATCACGCCCTCCGCGCCGTCCGGGAGCGCCCGGCGCAGTTCGGCGACGAGCCGGCCCGGCAGGCTCGCCGCCGGCGACCCCGGGCCGATCGGGTTGAAGACCCGCAACACCGTGGCGTCCAGGGCGGATTGGGCGACGATGAGCGTGCCGGCCAGTTTCGTGGCCCCGTACGCCCCCGGCGGACGGGTCGGGGCGGATTCGTCGATCGACCGGCCGGGGGCCGTGGCCCCGTACTCGCCGGCAGAACCGAGGTGGACGAGACGGGCGGTGGGCGCGGCCCGCCGCAGTGCCTCGCAGAGGACGGCGGGGCCACGGGTGTTCACCTCGGCGAGCCGCAGCGGGCTGTTGCCCACCGAGCCGACGCAGTTGACGACGGCGTGCGGACCCAGCGCCCGCAGCGCCTCCTCGAGCGCGTCGACGGAGATGGTGGTGAGGTCGATCGGCAGGCCGTCGACCAGGGCGGGTGGGGAAGCGGACGGGAGGGAGGACGGCAGGGCGGGCGGGGACACCGGGGTGGACCGGCCGCCGCCGAGCACCCGCACGCCCGGGAGGGCGCGCAGCTGCCCGGCGACGTGGGCGCCGAGGAATCCGGTGGAACCCAGACAGAGAATGCGTCGCATGGCGTCGGGTCACGCCCCCTTGAGCAGCAGTCCGCGGTGGGTGGTGAACTCGGCGTTGGCGCGGTCATAGTCGTCCGGACGTCCGATGTCGAGCCAGTAGCCGTCGAATTCGTAGGCGCTCGGCGGGGTCTTCGCGTTGAGCAGGTCGAGCACCACCTCGTCGAAGCCGAGCGGCAGCCCGGGTGTGTAGTCGAGGAGCGTGGAACGGGACAGGCCGTACACGCCCATCGAGACCCGGTAGTCGATGCTCGGCTTCTCCGTGAAGGCCACGACGTTGCCCGAGTCCGTGGTCAGCACCCCGAAGTCGATCTTCACCTTCCGGGCGTAGGTGGCGATGGTCAGCGGGCTGTCGGCGGTCTCGTGGTGCCGCAGCACGTCGCCGAAGTCCAGGTCGGTGAGGATGTCGCCGTTCATCACGAGGAACTTCTCGGGCAGCCGGTCGAGCATGGTGAGCAGCGGCCCCATCGTGCCGAGCGGGCTGTCCTCGGTGGAGTAGCCGACGCGCATCCCCCACTGCGAGCCGTTGCCGACGTAGGCGCGGATGATGTGGCCCAGGTGGCCGATGGCGATGGTGCAGGTGGTGAATCCGGCGTTCGCCAGCTGCCGCATCACGATCTCCAGGATCGCGTGCTGGTCGCCGATCGGGACGAGCGGTTTCGGCAGGGCGGTGGTGTAGGGCAGCAGCCGGACGCCCTTGCCTCCGGCCAGAATGACTGCGTGCATGTGGTTGGTCCCCCCTCTGGCCTGGCGGCCAGACGTCGCGTCCGGTTCCGGGGTTCGATCCGGGACCGGGAATCTCCTGAGTCGGGTCCGGGAGCCCGGAGTCGGTTCCGGTCGTTCCGGATCCGGTTCCGGGAAGTCCGGAGTCAGATGTTGTAGAGCGCGGTCTTGTAGCGGGCGAGGTTCGCCGGGTCGCGGAAGAACGCGATGGTGTGTTCCAGGCCCTGTTCCAGGCTGTGGTCGGGCGCCCAGCCGGTCGCGTCCCGCAGCCGGGTGGCGTCGCAGACCAGCCGCATCACCTCGGAGCCGGCGGGCCGGATGCGCTGCTCGTCCTCGATGACGTCGAGGTCGGTCTCCATGAGCTTGCCGATCAGCTGCACCAGGTCACCGACGGAGATCTCGCCGCCCGTCCCCGCGTTGAAGGTCCGCCCGACCACGCTCCCGGCGGGCGCGGTGCCCACCGCGAGGAACGCCCGCGCGGTGTCCCGTACGTAGCTGAAGTCGCGGGTCGGCCGCAGGTCGCCGAGCGTGATGGTCCGCTCCCCTGCGGCCACCTGCCCGATCACCGTCGGGATCACCGCTCGCATGGACTGCCGCGGTCCGAAGGTGTTGAACGGCCGCAGTGTCACCACCGGGGTGCCGAAGCTCGCGAAGTAGCTGTCCGCCAGCCGGTCGCCGCCCGCCTTCGAAGCGGCGTACGGGGACTGGGTGTTGATCGGGTGGTCCTCGGAGATCGGTACGGTCTGCGCGGTGCCGTACGTCTCGCTGGTGGAGGTGTGCACCAGCCGCGGGATCTCCAGGTGGCGGACGGCCTCCAGCACGTTCAGGGTGCCGGTGACGTTGGTGTCCACATAGGAGTGCGGTGCCCGGTACGAGTACGGGATCGCGATCAGCGCGGCCAGGTGGTAGACGGCCTCGGCGCCCTCCACCAGCTCCCGGACGGAGCCCGGGTCGCGGACGTCGCCCAGGACCACGTCCACCTGGCTCATCGTCTCGGCGTCCAGGGTCTCCAGCCAGCCGAAGGAGGAGAACGAGTTGTACTGGGCCATGGCGCGCACCCGGTGGCCCGAGGCGACCAGCGCCTCCACCAGGTGTGAGCCGATGAAGCCTTCGGCGCCGGTGACGGCTACCAATGTCATGTCGAATGCTCCGGTTTCTCGAAAGGAGTTGGGGACTTGGGACAGGTTCGGGTCGGGGCGGCTCAGCGGTGCGACGTGGCGCGGCCGAGCAGGGAGCAGGCGATGGCGATCAGTACGGCCGCCGCGCTCGCGCAGGCGACCAGCTGCACGACCGGATGGTCACCGAACTCCCAGCACAGGAAGGCGATTTCGATCACGGCGGCCGTCATGCAGACCAGCGCGGCGGGCCACGCGGCGCCGAACGCCTGGAGCAGCAGCGAGAGCCACAGCACCGCGCCGAGCGTCAGCAGCGCGCACAGCCGCAGCGCGCCGGGTGCCGGCGCCCCCGGCCACAGCGCGGTGAGAGCCGCCGCGAGCGCCGCGAGGACGATCAGATAGCCGGCCAGGCACCCCAGCAGGACGGAGGCCGACCGGGTCCGGAAGCCTCCGGCGTCGACGCTGCGCCGCAGCGCGGCGACACCGCGGCCGCGGAAGCGGTACAGCAGCCACTCGGCCGCGCCCATGCTCAGCGTCAGCGCGACCGCCGAGACACCCGCGCCCAGGGCCAGCACCAGGACCAGCACCGCGCTGGCCAGCCCGTACAGCCCGTAGGGCAGGGAGGCGGTGAGCGGCGGGGGTGCGGGCGCGCCCAGCTCGGGCGGGGTGCGCAGTCCGCGTACGACCTGCCGGCCGGCGACCAGCAGCGCCGCCACCGGGGTGGCGATGACCAGACAGGCCCGCGCCGCGGGCGGCAGGTCCCACGCCAGGAGCAGCGCGGCACCCACCGTCGTCGGGGCGAGGGCGAGCAGCAGATCCCGTTCCCTGCCCAGCACCAGCAGTGCCGTCGCCGCCGCCAGATAGCTGGACTGCCCCACCGCGAACGCGGCTTCACTGCCCCGCGACGCGAAGGCGATCGCGAACGCCGACGCGAGCAGCGCCCCCGCCGGTGCGCCCCGCAGCAGACAGCGGGCGGTCGCCCGCCGCCCGTCCGAGCCGAGCCGCAGATAGGCGCGGTGCGCCAGGGCCTGGTTCCAGGCCCAGCCGGCGAGCGCGGCGGCGGACAGCGCCACCGTCCCGGCGGGCAGCCCGAACGCGTCCGGCGGACCCGTGAGCAGGGTCCCGCCCAGGACGTACGCCAGCCCCGGCAGCCCGAAGACGATGCCCCGCAGCAGACACCGCCAGGGGTTGATCCCCCAGGGATCGGGGCCCGGCTCCGGTGCGGGGTAGCGGCGCTTGCCCGCGCCCCTGGCGTGCAACTCCTCGGCCAGCGCGAACAGATCGGACCGCCCGTACCGGTGCACGATGAGCTCGTGCGTGAGCCCCTCGGACTCCAGGACGGCGGCGATCTCGTCCGCGTGCACCGCGGCCGCGCACACCTCGTCGAGGCGCTCGGCCAGTTCCTCCAGCGGGTCCTCGGCCCAGGCGGGCCGGCGGCGCTGCCGCGGCACCGTCGGCAGGGCGCCCCCGTCGTGCGGCACGAGCCGCAGCGGGCCGCTCACTGGGCGACCTCCGTGACGGTGGTGTCGTCGACGACGGCCGGACCGTGGTGGCCGTGCGGGCTGCGGGACTGCCACTCCACCCCGACGGGGGTGAGGACGAGCCACGGCTGCCGGGCGGACAGTTCGCTGTAGATGCCGCGGAACGTCTCGATCGTCTGGCGCAGCGTGAACTGGTCGATCACCCGGAGCCGCGCGTCCCATCCCATGGACGCCCGGGTCGCCGGGTCGCGCAGCAGCGCGAGCGCGGCCTTCGCCATCGCGGCGGGGTCGCGGGGCGGGACCACGAGACCCGCCTCGCCGACCGCCTCCCGTACGCCCCCGACATCCGTGGAGACGGTGGCGCGCGCGCAGGACATCGCTTCGATGAGGGTGAACGGGAAGCCCTCGCTGATGCTGGAGAGCATCACGACGTTCCCGGCCGCGTACGCGTCGCGGATGTCCTCGACGCGCCCCTCGAACGTCACCCCGTCCCCGACACCCAACTCGGCCGCCAGCGCGATGCATCGGTCGCGGTACCCCTCGCCGCCCCTCGGCGTCCCGCCGAAGAGCCTGAGCAGCGCCTGCGGCAGCTCGGCCCGTACGAGGGCGAAGGCGCGGATCAGCGTCTCCAGGTCCTTGATCGGGTCGACGCGCCCGGCCCAGCTGAGGGTGGGCACCGCGGGTTCCGGCCCGGCCATCGGGAAGGCGCCGGGGTCGACGCCGTTGTACACGGTGCGGATCCGGTCGGGCGCGGTCCCGCCGCGTTCCTCCCAGCGCCGGTTGTAGCGGCTGCCGGGGGTGACGAGCGCGGCGCGGCGGTACGACTCCTCGGTGAGCAGCCGGTAGAAGCCGAGCATGAGGGCCTTGACGGGCCAGCCGTAGGGGCCGGTCCGGTAGCCGAGATACCGCTCGCGCAGATAGACACCGTGCTCGGTGAGCAGGAACGGCGTGCCGTGCTCGTGGTGCGCCAGCAGCCCCGGAAGGGTCGCGAGGCCGCCGCTGACGGCGTGCGTGATGCTTCCCGGCAGGGGTTCCGCGGAGAGCGGGCGCAGCGCGTGTTCCAGCAGGTCAGTGGCGGTGAGCGCATCGTGCAGGGTGGGCCTGGCCGCCGCGGCGGCGACATGCGGCCGGTTCCAGACATCGGTGAGGATGCGCAGGGCGTCCTCGGAGCGGAGCGCCGCGGAGAGCGATCCCGCGCGGGCCAGCGCCGCCAGCGCGTACAGCTGGGGAGCGAACTCCGCTTCCGCGGCCGGATCGAGCAGGGCCAGCAGGAAGCGTTCGTAGCCGGCCCGGAACAGCTGCGCCTGGCGGCCGCGCGGTGCGCGGCCCGTCGGCGGCTCGCCCCACAGCGGTATCTCGGTGAAGTCCCGTACGTTGCCCGGAAGATCCCAGGCGAGGGACTCCCGCCCGGTGCCGGTCACGGCTATCAGACGGAAGTCGAAGTCCGGTATTCCCCGGACGAGTTGGTCGCACCACACGCTCACGCCGCCGTGGCTGTGTGGATATGTGCCCTCGGTCAGCAAGGTCACCTGGGTCTGCATGGCGAATCGGTCCCCCCACGGGTCCGTCGGTGAATGCGCCGCGTACGGTTCGGTCCTTCGCGGCACTGGAGGGCGCCGGAGCGCCGGCTGTGTGCCGGCGGCTCCAGCGCCTTTCAACGTGGTTGTTCGGTCGTGCTGGGTCGTGCGGGTGGAACGGGTGCTGCTCGGTCGTGCTGCGCGTGTTGCCCCTGCTGCGCGTGCTGCTCAGCTGCGGTGCGAAGCCGTCGCCGAGCAGGCGCTAGCGCCGTGCTGCCCTGGCGTTCTTTCGGTGCTGCTTCTGCTTGCCGGTGTCACCGGGGCCGTACGGAACCGGCTCGGTCGCACCCGTCGGCACGGGCAGTGCCTGCGCCGGGGCCTTCGCCTTGGCGGCCTGGGCGCTCTGCGCGGCCTTGGCCGGCGTCGCGGTGACGACGGCGGGTGTGGCGGCTGCGGTGAGCTTGAGCGTCACCGAGGTCTGCAGCGCACCCGGTGCCACCCAGCCGGACAGCTGTCCCGCGTAGGCGCCGCCGAAGGCGGTGGTGCCGACGAGCTGTGCCTGGCGGGTGCCGACGGGCATGCTCGCGGTCGACTGCACGCCGCTCGGCGCGGTGACGGTGACCGTGTCACCGATCCGGTAGGCGGTGACCTTGTTGGCCTTGACGGCCGTGTCCCAGGCGGCACGCTGGGACAGCTCGGCGGAGATGTCGGCCATCCGGAGGTTCACGATGGGCGTGCTGGCGGCGTACAGGTTCTTGTAGTCGCCGAGGATCTTCTCCATGACCGGATAGGCGATCCGGTCCTCCGCGAAGTTCGACTGGTGCACGTAGTGCGGCCGCGGGTTGTTGGACAGCACGTGCCCGAGGTCCGTCCGCGCCTCCAGCGGCACGATGTACGAGGCGTAGCCCGTCGCCGTGTCCAGCGGCGTGTCCAGGCAGGTGGACGTGGCGGAGCCCTCGCAGATGCCGCTGCCGCCGTCGGCCGCCCTGGTGTAGATCCAGTTGTACTCGTCGACCTCTTCGCTCGCCTTGCCCGCGTTGTAGAAGACGTTCATCGGGAAGCGCGGCACCGTCAGTGCCGGCCCGACCTTGCGCTGCTGCGGGTCGCGCGAGTTGTCGCTGCCCAGCACCGTCACGCCGGTCGCGGTCAGCGACGTGGCGAGGTTCGGGTTGTCGAGCGGCTGCTGCGGCAGGATCTTCAGGCCGGAGTGCTCACCGGTGAGCAGCTCCTGCTTGTTCACGGTGAGGCCGTGCTGCGTGGCCCAGGTCGTGTTGTTCTTGATCTGCGCGGTGATGTCCGCCTTGGAGGTCCACACCACCGCGCCGGTGGCGGTCGTCGAGCACTTCCACGGCACCACGGAGACGTCCTGGACGCAGCCGAGGTACGGGTGGGTGTAGGTGTGGTTGACCCAGCGGTAGGCGTTCTTGTCGGCGATGAGCTGCGTCGCGAGCGGGTCCGTCCCGCCGTGCTCCGCCTTGTAGTCCTCGCTGCCGCCGCCGTTGTACATCAGGTCCGGTGTGAAGCCGTTCGCCGCCGACCACTGCTTGAGGTAGGTGGCGTCCGCGGGCGTCATCCGGATGGGGTCCGGATCCGACTGGTCGGTGCCGACCGCGCAGTCCACGTCGCCCGGGGTGCAGTTGAGCGTGGGGTTCCAGCGGTCGTCGCCGAGGAGTACGTCGTCCATGTGCAGGGCGAAGTAGTTCCGGTCGGCGCCGAGGTGGATGCCCTGGGTCATCCACTCCACCATGCCGCGGGCGAGCAGCCTGAACTGCTGCTGGTACTGGTTGTAGACGAACGTCACGACCAGTTCGCGGCGGCCGTCGTGGCTGTACTGCCCGACGAGCGAACCGCGGGCGGTGCTTCCCTGGATCGGCGCGTCCACGTAGCTGGTGAACGTGGCTCCGGCGGCCTGGGTCGCGAGGGGCGTGGCGAGGAAGCCGTAACTCTCGCCGACCGTCGGTGAGTTGTCCTCGAAGGGCACGTTCCCCTTGAGGTAGCCGAAGGGCCCGGCGGTGGCCGTCACCGCGGCGGTGGCACCGTCCAGCGAGCCGATGTAGCCGGGGTCCTGCGCGTAGTTCAGCCCGACCTCGGGCCGGGCGTAGGTGTACGCGTCGACCTGCGGGATGCCGAAGGCCGTCTCGTACGCGGCCAGCGCCGCCATCTCGGCGGATCCGGCGCCGAACGGGTTGTCGTTCGGCAGCACGACGGCCTGGAACTTGGCGCGCGGCCGTCCGCTGACCGTGTCGCTCAGATAGGCCGCGGTGATCTGCGGCCGTGCGGCGTTGTTCAGATCGAGCGTGGTGTACGGCGTGCCCGCGCTGTCGAGTTCGGCGGCGATGGCCTGCGTGGCCGGCCCGCCGTCGTCGACGACGAGCACCCGCAGATCGATCCTGGGCGTGACGGCCGCGGCGGTCGCGGCCGCGGAACTCATGCCGGCTGCGGGCCAGGTGAGGGTGAGCATCGCCGCGGCGGTACACGCGGTGGCAAGGCGGGTCGTTCGACCCATGGATTCCTCCCCCGGGAGGGCACGCCGGGGCAGCCCTCTCAGGCGCCCCCGGCCCTCCCTATTCCAATGAACTGGGTTGCAGTGGGATAGGTGCGACCGTCAGATCTCCCCGTCTTGAGGTCGCCCGTGTCACATCGTGGAGCAAAGGGCAGGGTTTGTGGAGGGGAATCGGGAAGGCGGTGAAAAAGGCACAGCATTGTTCATTTCCGAAAGCGGGTTCTCGGCTCTCGGAGCAGCGGGTGGGGCGGGAGCGAACCGGGTGGGGGATGGGTTTCCGTCGGGCACGGGACGGGTTTCCGCTGGTTGACGTACGTGTGAGCGAATAGTAATCAGCGGAAACGTTAAAGCAATATCCCGAGGTCGGGGGCGCCGGGATGCATAAATGCGCGCACCGGGAGGCGCCGGGAATTCAGGGATAAGTTACTGTCCAGGATTTGTCTCCGCTGTGTTCTGATTTCGTAACAGCGGGGCCCTGGGGAGTTCTGGACGGAGTTTAGGGCGCGGCGCCGATTGGTGAATCCGGTGCGTGCCGCGGTGTCCGCCGGGGCGTCAGACTCCGTTGACGAGCCGGATGTACCGCACCCAGTCCCAGTTGGGCCCGGGGTCGGTGTGGTCCGTACCGGGGACCTGGACGTGGCCGATGATGTGGTTGCGGTCCTTGGGGATGCCGTACTTGTCGCAGATCGCGGCGGTGAGCGCGGCGGAGGAGTGGTACATCGCGGTCGTGAAGTACGCCGGCTGGTCCACCCACCCCTCGTGCTCGATGCCGATGCTGCGCGTGTTGTAGTCCCAGTTGCCCGCGTGCCAGGCGATGTCGTGCTCGCGCACGCACTGCCCGATCGATCCGTCCGACGACTTGACGACGTAGTGCGCGCTCGCCTGGTGCGCCGGGTCCTGGAAGACCCGGATGGTGTTGGCGTAGGTCTCCTGCGTGACGTGGATGACCACGAGGTTGACCGGATAGCTCGTGACCCGGTTCGACGCCGTGTAGTTGCCCGTGCTCGCGGGGGACCAGACGGCCGACGGGTAGTCGACCGTCGCGGCGTCCGCGCGCATCGAGCCGACGAGGCCGGCCGCCGCCACGGCGCCGATCGCGAGGCCGCCGCGCAGCAGGGTGCGACGGGAGGTCGAAGGGTCGCCGGGTGCGGCGGGCGTGGCGGCGTTGCCGGGCGTGCGGTCCATGGAGGCTCCCTGGGACGTCATGGTGGGCCGGGTGCATGACCATCGGGTGGGGCGTGACCATCGGGTGGAGGGTGACCATCGGGTGGGACGTGACCATCGTGGGCCCCGCGCGTGAACGCTGCCAAGGGCCAGGCGAATTGGCAGTGGTCCAGACCGGTGAAGAGTGCGCCGAAGCACCGTACCAACACCTCCGGGACCACGGCTTTCACCGTTACACGGAGGTGACGCTTCCCGCATGATCCGGGGATCGGCCGCGTGTGACGATTTCCCTGTCGCAAGCCGCAGGGACCGAACAGGAACGCTGAACGGGAAGCCGCGCGGGGCGCAAAATCCAGCTCCACCCTTCACGTTCCTGTTCCCTGGGGGGATCACCATGTCTGCTCGCACCCTGTCGCGCCGTCCACGTCTCGCCGCCGCCGTCACCGTGGCCGCCGCCGTCTGCGGCACGGCGCTCATGCCGGCCGCGGCGTACGCCGACGCCCCGGCCGCCAAGCCGCTCCACATCGCGTTCGGCACCCCGTCGCCGGCCGGCCCGCTCGCCCGGGGAGGGGCGACCGAGTCCTACACGGTCAGTGCGACGAACAACAACGGCAAGGCGGTCGAGTTCAACGCGAACGTCTTCGGCGTCCCGAGCGGCCCGAGCCCGCTCGACGGCTCCGAGGTGAAGCTCGCGGTCGTGCCGGTCTCGGCGCCGGCCACCGACATCGAGGTGGGGCGCCAGGACATGGCGATGGTGGTGCACCTCCACCCGCACGGCACGAAGTCCGCCCCCTTCTCGATCCCGGCCAACACCACCTACACCTGGAAGATCACCGTCGGGCTCAACACCAACTTCCCCGCCAACGACGGAAATCTCACCCTGACCTTCGACACCGGCAACTACGAGGACAATCCCTCGCACTCGATCCCGTCGATCTCCTTCCAGGCCAGCCCCTCGATCAGGATCGGCACGATCAAGGATCACTTCGGCGGCGCCACCAAGGTGTCGGCCGCGAAGCCGGCGGTGTTCTCGCTCGATGTCGTCAACGAGGCGGGCGGTCACTTCAGCAAGCCTCTGCGCACCCAGCTCACCGCGTTCGGCGCCGGCGGCGACCCGGCGCTGGACCTGTTCGTGTGGCTAGAAGGCCGCTGGGTCGAGGTCGCGGCTCCGGACCACGTCAACACGTGGCTGCTGCCCGACATCCCCACCGGCTTCGCCGAGGGGACGTACCACTACAAGCTCAAGTTCACGCTGCCCGCGGACAAAGCCCCCAAGGCGGCCAAGGTCCTCGAGCTGAACGCCCAGACAGGGCTGAGCAGCGGCAACACCAGCATCATCGCCGAGACCGACGAGAAGATCACCGTTCTCCCCACGGCCCCGGTCACCACTCCGACCGGCACCCCGTCGGCCATCCCGACCCCGACCCCGTCGCCGTCCTCGACCACGAGCAGCCCCGCCGCGGCGGCCCCGGCCACCACGGACGCGCCCATCACCAACACCAAGTCCTCGCTCGCTCACACCGGTGCCAACGGCAGCAACGGCACCCTCGCCGTCGGCGCGGCCGCCCTGGTCGCCGCCGGTGCGGCCATGGCCTTCGCCGGCCTCCGCCGCCGGCGCCGGCAGGGCTGACGCGGGCGGCGCGACGATCTGAGTGACGCACTGGCGTGACGATCTGACGTGACGAGACCCCGGCCGGAATCATCCGGCCGGGGTTTCGTCACGCATCACGTTCCGTAGTGGGTCCACCCCACTCCGCATAACAACTGACTCACGCTCACATCACCGTCGTATCACTCCGATCACCCCTCTTCGCCCGATTGCATCCCATCCATCCCATTAGTCACCTCCGCCAACTCCTCCTTTCGGCTTGGAAAAGACCCCCGGCTCAATTACCGTTCGATAACGCAGCGCGGTCGTCACTGCCGCCGTAGAGGCGGCACCGTGCGCTTGCCGAATCCCGTCCGCGGGAACCGGGGACCCACTAATTGGGGTGAATCGGGCTGCGCTTTGGCCCGTAGGAGACCTTCCTGCTCCGAACCCGTCAGCTAACCCGGTAGGCGAGAAGGAAGGAAAGGAGAGCGCCACCCGTGGCGTCGAACCAGTCTGCCTACGCCCCTTCACCCGAGGCTCCGGAAGCCGGGGAATGGGACGAATGGAACCCCACCGCGGAGTCCGTCG
This sequence comes from Streptomyces sp. RKAG337, assembly GCF_023701715.1. Lineage (NCBI taxonomy): Bacteria > Bacillati > Actinomycetota > Actinomycetes > Kitasatosporales > Streptomycetaceae > Streptomyces > Streptomyces sp. RKAG337. Next base: position 3,990,234 of record NZ_JAJOZA010000001.1, read on the forward strand.
CCCCGGATCGGGGCAACAAGCACCGGCTCCCCAAGCCGCGTTCCATAGCCCGTGGTTCGACCGTTTTGAGCGTCGCGGCCGTGGCCGCGATGGGCGCGGGCGGAATGGCGGCGGCCGCCGACAAGTCGCCGGTGCCGATCTCGCTCCCGGACCTGTCCGAGCTGCCGGACGCGCCGGACCTTCCGAAGCTGTCCGAGATGCCGGGGATCAGTTCCCTCGTGGGCGGGGACCACGCCCCGGTGGCCGCGGCGTCCACCGCCGAGCACGGCGCCACCACGACCTCATGGTCGGCGGACGCCGGCGAGGCGCTCCGCACCCGCATTCTCGAGCACGTCGCCCAGCAGCGTGACGCCGCGGACCAGGCGGTGCGCGACGCGGCCGCCGGCCAAGCGGCGGCAACGGCCGCCAAGGAGGCCGCCGCGCAGAAGGTGCGGGACACGGCCGCCGCGGCGAAGGCGGAGGTCGCCGCCAAGAAGAAGGCCGCGGAGGTCGCCGCCGCGAAGGCCGAGGCCGACCGCCTCGCCGCGCTCGCGGCCTCGTACACCAAGCCGGTCGCCTCGTACACGCTCACCGCGAGCTTCGGGGAGTCCAGCTCCCTGTGGGCCAACACCCACACCGGCCAGGACTTCGCGGCCCCCACCGGTACGCCGGTGTCCGCGATCCACAGCGGCACCATCACCTCGGCCGCCTGGGCGGGTTCGTACGGCTACCGCATCATCCTGACCCTCGATGACGGCACCGAGATCTGGTACTGCCACCTGTCCTCCATGGTGCAGACCTCGGGCAAGGTCACCACGGGCGAGACCATCGGCCGGGTCGGAGCCACCGGCAACGTCACCGGGCCGCACCTCCACATCGAGGTCCGCCCGGGAGCGGGCGACCCGATCGACCCGATGCCGTGGCTGCGCGCCCGCGGCATGGACGTCTGACCGAAGGGCCCAGCCAACCGCTGAGCAGTCCAACCGCCCAACAGTCCAACGGCAAACCCTGACGGCCCTGGTGACCCCCCGCGCCAGGGCCGTCGGCATGTCCGACCGTCCGACGAGCTCTCGGGCCTACGACAGGTCGACGATGTCCTCCGCGTAGAGCGTCTCCAGCGGCCGCGGGCCGATGTACTGCTGGCAGTTGCACGGCCGGGCCTCGTACGAGACGGGCTTCTTCTCGGCGTCCCACGCGGTCGGCGTCTGCACCACTTCGTGGCACTTGCCCTGCTTGTCGTGCTTGGCCAGATGGTGCGTGCAGCCGCAGATCGCCTCCGGCGGACGGTTCGCCGCCTGCAGCGCCCGCTGCTTCTCGCCCTCCGCGGAGATCAGCTCGACCTTCCGCTCATGCCGGGTACGCATGGCATGCCGGAACCGATTGCCCCACCAGCCACCGCCCGACAGGACGACCCACGCAATGGCCCACACGTACCAGCCCACGACCGACCGCCCCCATCCTCCACTTGCACGCTCGCGCCTCGTGTGGCGTGAAGTTGCATCGTAGTAGCCGCAGCTGCCGCAAACACCGGGGCCGCATACCCCTACTGGCGATCTACACGACTGACTGCACGGCCGACTACGCGGCGGAGTCCGCACGGCCGCGCGCCTCGGCCGAGCGCCGCCGCCGCACCCAGAACGCCAGCGGCGCGGTAGCGACGGCCGCGAGGGCTCCCGGCCCCTTGAAGGTGTCCGGCACCGGCAGCGTCGCCCAGCGGTTCATCGGCCAGGCGACCACGAAGGCCCGCCCCACCACATTCTTGACCGGCACAAAACCATCACCGGCGCGCTGCCGCTGGTGATACCGCGAGTCCTGCGAGCCGTTGCGATGGTCCCCCATGACCCACAACATCCCCCGCGGCACCTTCACCGTTCCCACGGGATCGTCCCCGCACGGCGTCGCCCCGGGAAAGATGTACGGCTCGTCCAACGCCACCCCGTTCACCTTCACCGGCCCGCCGGCGTTGCACTCCACGGTGTCGCCACCCACCGCGATCACCCGCTTGATCAGATCCTTCTCATCGGCGGACGGCATCAGCCCGATGAAGCTCAACACCCGCTGCGTCTGCCGCTCCACGGCATTCTGATGCTTCACCGGCTGGTCCTTCAGCCAGTCGCCCGGGTCGTGAAACACCACGACCTCCCCCCGCTCGGGCTCGGCCCCGAACCACGGCGTCAGCTTGTCCACCAACACCCGGTCGCCCTCCTGCAGCGTGTTCTGCATCGACCCCGAGGGAATCGAGAACGCCTGCACGAAGAACGTCTTGATCCCCAGCGCCAACACCAACGCCACCCCAACCAACAACGGCCACTCCACCCACCCCGGCCGCCTCCGCCGCGGCCTCCGCACCCTTGCCGCCGTCGCGCCCGTCTCCGCCACCACCGAACCCCGTTCTTCCTCCGCACACCGTCGGCTACCCAACGAACGGGGGTTCCCATGCTCAGCCACGTGTTCCTACGCCACGACGCCCTCGCGCACCGAGTGTATGAACTGCGCCCAGGCATCGGCCGAGAAGCGAAGTACCGGCCCGCCGGGATCCTTGGAGTCCCGCACGGCGGCGGTGCCCCCCGCCAAGCGTCGCCACTTCCAAACATTCCGCACCCGCGCCACCGCTGTACGAAGACTTGAACCAGTGCCTAGCGGTGGGCTGGTCATCAAGTGGGGGTGTGCTGTGAGGACATCAAATCTCCTTGCGCATCTTCTTGATCAACGCGACCGAGGCGGAGATGTCCAGCGCCTGGGCGCGGAGATAGTCGATCGCCAACCTATACCGCTCAAGCTCTTGCGGTTTCTCCTGGAACAGGGCGCCCGTGAGGATGTCGATGTATACGACATCGAGAGTGGGATCAGCCCCGCGCAAGAGCGCGACGCTCCCGACAGCCGCCGCATGAGCCCCCGAGCTGAACGGCAGAATCTGCAAGGTGATGTTGGGGGACTCAACGCAGTGGACCAGATGATCGAGTTGCTCCGCCATCACCTCACGGTCACCGACGACCCGGAGGATGACCGCCTCGTCCAGGACCGCCCAGATATGCAGGGGCGCGGTCCGAGTCAAGATCTCCTGCCGCTTCATGCGGATGTCGACCAGGCGGTCGAGGACTTCGTGCTCCAGCCGTATCTCGGAGGCGTGATGCACGGCTTCGGCATAGCGACGGGTCTGGAGCAACCCTGGCACATACACGCTCGCGTAGTGGTCCTCGCTGACGGCCTCTTCTTCCAGCGTGAGCAGGAGGTTCATCCACTCCGGCACCACGTCTGAGATCGAGTGCCACCAGCCTTGGAGCTTCGCGTCCTTCGCCAGCCCGACCATCGCTGGTCGCTCGGCATCGGTCGCGCCGTATTCACGGCAAAGAGCTTCGATGACCAGCCACTTGACCGGTCCCTCTTTGGTCTCGTAGCGACTCACTGTCGCCTTTGAGACCCCGACGAGCCTCCCAGCCTCTTCCAGCGTGAGGCCTTTACGATCCCGCAACGAGCTCAGAGTCGCGCCGAGTTGGCGTCGTCGTGTGGTCGGCCCGGTGCTCGTGCGCGCCCTCTCCCCGTCTGATCTCTGAGCGGAACTCAATCATGACCCCGCAGCAGACTCGTCAGAGGGGCTTCTTCATGAGAAGTTACATAGCGGCCAGTCGATGCCATACTCAGCGTGACGAGACGAACGCCCTGGGTCGATGCGTCCGCCGGCTCAACGCGCTGACCAACAGCGGAAGGGCGGCTCCCATGCACTACTGCCGTAATAACGGTTCCCCACATCGCTGCGTACTCCTCTTCGAAGCAAAGCCGAGGGGAGTCGCCGGCCTCCGCCGCGTGATCGCCCTCCAACTCGCCGTATGGGGAGCTGCCTGACCTCGCGGAGCAAGCCGGGCTCACGGTGACCCAGCTCGCGGCCAATGTCATCAAGCACGTAGGAGACGGCAAGGCGGCCACTGTCGAGATGGAAGCCCGCGACGGTTACCTGCGCCTAGAAATGCACGACACGAGCTCTGCGCTGCAAGTGCTCCAACATGTCTGCGCAGAAGGGGAGTTGGGTCGGGGACTCGCCCTCATCGCCGCCCTCGCCGAAGATTGGGGATGGGCGCGTACGCCAACCGGCAAGACCATCTGGTGCGACCTCGCGCCCGACTCCGCCGGGGCGATCACCACGGCCACCCGCCGCCGGATCTTGCGAGCGAGTGCTGTCATCGAAACATACGGCCATCAATCCGATGATTCCTGCGGCCCTCCTCGCCGGCAGCATCCCGGTCATGGAAGAAACGGTCACCGACTTGATCGCCGACCTTCTCCACTGGCTCACCGGTCACGGCAGCGACCTGGTTACCATCCTCGACCACGCTCAGATGCACTTTGAGGCCGAGCTTGGCTCAGAACAGTTGTGATCGGGAATTTTGCTAGGGACATGGAGGGGCGGGCGGGGCCTCGGGTGAGGTTTCGGAGGTCAGGTTTCCACTCTCTTCATGCCTACCGCGCCGACTGTCGGCCGATTGGTCCTGGGTACCCCAAGAACAGTAGAAGCGCGTTCCCTTGCCGGTACCAACTTCGAAGCGACGGAGACCGCTTTGCTCACCGTCTGGCTCCTTTTGCCGGGCTGGCCGTCGGAACTTGGACCAGGCGCCGAAAACAACCGCGCTAGGGGAGCCTATGAGTAGAGCCTCTTTGGCGCCGAATCGACCGGACAGGAACAGCGCGGCCGAGGTCAAGACGGTGACTCCCAGAACAGCCAGGAAGGCTGTCAGGTCCAACCCTGAGCCGGGGCGGAGGTCTCGACGAGATGGGGGCCTGGCTCTCTCCGCGGAGGATTCTCTTGCGCGGTTGGTACTGATGGGGCACCCCTTCAACGGACGGCTCGGCGGCGAGCTTTGCTGGCAAGGTCAGGCGGTGTTGGCGGCGGCGGCATGGTTCAAGATCATTCCGATTTCATGGTGCATGCCCGCCTGATGGAGCGCGTTCATTACCTGGAGTGCACGGGGAAGGCCGGCATGCGCGACGGCCTGGAGAATCGTTTCAGCTTCGTCATGGAGGCTCGCCCGAACCCAGGCGAGGACGACTGACTGGACTTCCTGCGGGAGCAGCAGGACGCCTATGCCTTGGAGAAACGTACGGAGATCCTCCGCACGGTCTTGGTCGCGGAGCCGGAGGGCGTCCGTGAGCAGTTCGGCCACTCGCGCGGTCGGTGGTGTGAGTGGCCGGTCGGCCTCCACTTGCATGAACGGCAACGGCTTCGCCGCCACGGCGTGAAGATGGGACCGGCCGTGTACATCGAAGTGATGTGGAGGCGTGGGTTCTGGGGTCGCAGTGGTTGCGTATCGAAGCTCTGCTTCGCGGGCCGCGAGCTCCTTGCGAAGCTGGGCTGTGTCATTCGCATGTTGCTGATGCACAGGCTGACAGTCATGGCAGACGCTTGCTTGTGCCTGCGTGTGGAGCGCCTTCAAGTCTGCCCAGGTCACCGAGGGTCCGAGTGGATGTGCATCGTGCTCGGCCAACTGGTGTAAATGGAGAAGAGTTTTGTATGACGGGACAGCCCTGGCGTTGAGCCACTCTGAAAGGTTGCCGGTGCTGACGAACAGGCGCTGCGTGGCTATGTGTTCCAGCGTCCCCGTGCTCCCATCCGCGTGCAGGTCGCGGTAGAGGGAGAGCATGGCTCTTGCGAGGTGCTGGCACTCGGGAGATAACGCGTTGCCATCGTCGATCTTTCTCCCCACGTTTCCGCGCGGTGGCATGGTGGCCTAGGTCCTCTCCCCTACGTTGACAGTGCTGAGTTGGCCAACAGTGTGTCCCAGAGTCGGAGGGCATGGGGCATCTTCACCGTTTCAGGAGTAACCGCGGATCTGTGGCGTTGCCACAGTGGTGTGAGGCTCAATGGAGTGGCTCTCCGTCTGTGGACGCAGGGTTGTGGGCAAGGGGTGTCCGCCCCTGCGCGGCCAGGCTGGGAGCGATCGTGATGAAAGGGAAGCGCCATGGATGTTCCGTCCTGGAAGGACGAGAAGTACGGCACGATGAAGAGGGCAGGGTTGTGGCTGGTCAGTGTGGTGGGGGTAGGTGGCGTCTTCACTAAGGGGGAATTGCGGGAGGCCTTCCCGGAAACTTCCCAGATCGACCGCCGGATGCGCGATCTGCGCGACCACGGGTGGCAGATTGATACGAGCCGTGAGGATGCGAGCCTCGGGGCCAGCGAACAGCGTTTCGTAGCTCAGGGCGAGCCAGTCTGGGAGCCAGGCAAGGGTCGGGCGAAGTTGGGCGCTGCAATCACGGTGACTCGCCGGCGCGAAGTCCTGGCCCGTGACGGTTATATGTGCCGTTCGTGCGGCATAGCTCCGGGCCAGCCCTTCGCCGACTCCTACGAATCTGCACAGCTCGACATCGCACGGCGGGAGGTCAGGCTCGCGGATGGCGGCGTCACGGTGGAGCTGGTCACTGAGTGCAATCGATGCCGAGTAGGTGGACGCGGACTCACCGCAGATGTTGCTGGGGTACTGGCGGGCATCGACCGGATCGGCGCCTTTGAGCGCAAGATCTTGACCGGATGGGTAGCAAGCGACCGTCGTGAGTTCAGCGCCGTGGAACGGTTGTGGGCCGACTACAGAACGCTCCCGGAAGAGTCCCGGCTGAAGATCCGGGAGATCCTTGGGGGAGAGGCATGCGGTCTGCAGTGAACGCTGAGTGCCAGGTCGGGCCGGCGCCCCGACCTCAGCTTCCCGCCGACCAGACTGATCTGAACTTGAGGAGAGAACCATGAGCACGGACCTCGGAAGGCCGCCGCGGGCAGCTGAGAATCAGGCTTTGGTACAGCAGCGGCTGAAGGAGGCCAGCGAGTCAGGAGGTGTGCGGGAGACACTCACCATCGAATGGCGGGGGCAACCCGTGCATGTCGAGGTCATCGATATGCCTGTCGAGGCGCTGTACTTCAACCCCGGCACCCACCGAATCCGTGCCCAGCGGAGTCATGATTCCGCTGGGGACCGCGGTCTGCGCGCGGACCCGTGGAGCCTGGACAGTCAGGACTACCTGCACCATTTGCTGCAGGCTCTGCCGGCGGACCCGTCGAAGCGCGACCCGGACTTTGACATCCTGCTGGCGAGCCTTCGGGACTTTAAGCAGAACGACCCGGGCCTGATCACTCGTGACGGCATCGTGGTTAACGGCAACACACGACGGGCCGCTCTCAAAGAACTGGGCAGGCCGGACATCCGGATGGGCGTGCTCCCCGAGTCCTGTACTTGGGCTGACATCAATACGGTTGAGCTGTCCCTGCAACTGCGTAAGGACCATCGCCGGGACTACTCGTATATCAACCGGCTGTTGGCAATGGAGGAGCAGATCAACCTTGGCCGCACTCTGGCTGACATAGCGCGTGAATTCCGCTTCAGGCCGGCTACCTGTGAGCAAGACCTGTGGATTCTTCAATGCCTCCGCGACCTGATCGAGCGGAGTCGCGATGGTGAGGCTCAGCTGAGGTTGATGGATTTCGAGGATGATCAGGAGAAACTTCGCGAGCTGTACCGTAAATATAGGAATGAATCTGACATTAACCGGGAGGCGGCTGAGCTAACGAAAGAGTACCGGTCCCTCGCCATCGCGCTGGGCCGGTCCAAGACCGATGTCCGCCTGATCGAGTCGGATTTCCGAGATCGTTACCTTGAACAACGCCTGCCCGAGTCGCTCAAGACCGAGCAGTCAATCACGTCGCCGGTATCGATTCCCGGCTTGGGCAGGTCTGTACAGGGAGCTGGCCACAAAGTTTCTGACGCGAGGGCGCTCACTGACAAAGTCCTCAAGGCCAAGGCGTTGCAGGGTGCCGGCGACCTGATGCCTGCTAGCCGGGTGACAGAGGCATGTCGCACCTACGCGGCGGCGAAGGACGTAATGGAGAGTGCGCTAGAGCCGGCTGGCCGCGATGCTCGTTTCCGCAAGAAGAAGCAGGCGGCGCCCGACCGGCTCAACGAAGCTTGCCTTGATATCGAGCAATGCATCACCGATTTGGTGTTGGCAAGAGCCTCTCGTAGCCTGGAAGAAGAACCATTTGACGAAGCCATCCTCAAATTGCGTGCGAGCCTCCGCAAGCTGGCGGTAGAGGCTGCGCGCAGCATTCCCATGCCCGGCGACGGCCTGGCCTGGCTACTCGATGCTGTACGTAGCGAGGGCTGATGGGCACTGGAAGAGAGCCGTCGTTGCGGATCGCTTTCGATGTGACCCGTACCAAGGCGGTCCTCCGGACAGTACCCGAGCATAAGGATGACCTCGCTAGGTTGGCTGCACGCTTTCCCGGGAGCGGGCACCGCGGATTGCTGTCAGCGGAGATTGCTCTTGATGACTTCCTCGGTGGTCTCGGTGAGCTGGGGTCCTGGTCGGCTCCAGAGAGCGTTGAGTGGGAAGAGGCGCTAGCTGACCTGGTCAGCGGCGTTCTGGATGACGCGGATTCAGTTGAACGCAGTCTTCAAGAGGGTCACGCCAGTGGCGGTTGGCTAGAGCCCCAGGCAGATGATGTTGTTTCGCTGCTGGGGGCGGACTGGCGTGCGGATCTCACGGCCTTTCAGCTCCGCGATATCTCCCAATTGATGGCACTGCGTCACGGTGCAAACTTCAGTGTTCCCGGAGCGGGAAAGACGCGCGTCGCCCTCGCCCTGTTTTCGGCGATGAGAGAGCGAGGCGATGTTCGCCGGATGTTAGTGGTGAGCCCTAAGTCGGCATACGAGGCATGGGAGTACGAGAGCGAGGTGTGCTTCAGCGAGCCGTTGCGTTTCCGCGTCATGGACAAGACGCCCGATCCAGGCGCTGAAGTCCTGGTCGTGAACTACGAGCGCTTGGACCGCTCACTGGTAGGGCTTGCCGCATGGCTCAAGGCTGTTCCGTCGATGGTGATCCTGGACGAGGCGCACCGGATGAAGCTTGGTGCACGAGGTATCTATGGTTCGGCCTGTATGGCTCTCGGTCCGCTGGGCCGCCGGCGTCTGATTCTGACGGGCACGCCCGCTCCTAACGGGGCTAGAGACCTGGAGAACTTGCTGTCCTTCGTCTGGCCCGGCCAGGGACGCAGAGTGGTAACCAACGCCGTGGCGGGGGGAGATCTTGCCTATGCCAGTTCGGTGCTCCGGCCTTTGTTTTCCCGGACTACTAAGAACGAGTTGGGGCTTCCTCGTTTCGTACCGAAGATCCGGTATGTGGAGATGCCGTCCCTGCACCGCGAGATCTATGACGCTCTCGTAGGTCGCTTCTCTGCCCGGGCTGAGGCTGGTCGTGACAACTTCGATGCATTGGGAAAAGCCCTGCTCCGGCTGCTAATGGCTGCCACTAGCCCGGCGCTGCTGCTTGAGGGCGCGAGCAGGTACGAACCGTTGGCCTACCAAGTGCCCCCGTTGGTAATTCCGCCGGGAGACTCACTGTATTCGCTGATGCGGGACCTGCCACGCTACGAGTTGTCCCCGAAATATCAGGAGGCCCTTACCATTGTGGCGGACAACGCCGCGAAGGGCCGCAAGACATTGGTCTGGGCGACCTTCGTGCGGAGCTTGACCACGATGGAGAAATTGTTCGCGGGTTACGGTCCAGCCGTCGTACATGGCGGTACACCCGATCGAAAGGAGCAGCTGCGGCGCTTCCGTGAAGACCCGGACTGTTTTGTGCTGCTATCCAACCCCGCGACTCTTGGTGAAGGGATCAGCCTTCACCAGGTTTGCCACGACGCTGTCTATATCGACCGTGATTTCATGGCTGGTCGATTCCTGCAGAGCCTGGACCGTATCCACCGGCTTGGTCTTGCTCCGGGAACGGAAACCAGAGTCACTGTGCTCGCGGCCCGCGACACTGTCGATGAGATCGTCGCCCTGCGACTCGAGAAGAAGCTTGAGTTCATGGGCCGGATACTCAACGATCCGTCCGTGCAGCAGCTTGGTGACTTGCAGGAGGAAGCATCGATCGCTGGAGGCATGGATATGGCGGATGTCCGCGCCCTGCTAGGCCATATCGATGCTGTCGCAGTGCGGTAACTGAGCGTTCTAGGTGGCGATGCGCTGGTGGTTTAGCTCCGTACAGAGGACGAGGCAAGAGCCGCAAACTATCCACGCACGGCCGTCAGCGCACTCTGGCTGGCCAGAGTCTTGGCGATGCTGCGGCCGACGGCCTCTGCGACGGGTGGTGGGAAGGCGTTGCCCACTTGCCGGTAGGCGGAGGTCTTCCGGCCGGCGAAGGACCAGTCCGGCGGAAATCCCTGGAGTAGAGCCATCTGCGCGACGGTGAGCTTCACGGGCAGGATTGAGCCGGGTGCGGGAGGAGTGTCCGCGACGCTGGAGCCGTTGACCCCGAGTTGGGCCCACGCGTGACGCGCCCGGGAAGGGCCGAGGTCGGGGCCGCCGTGCTTGCGAGAGCCCCCACAGAGAGTGGGTGCGATGCGTTTGGCGGCGTCAGCCCACTGGCTGGCGAGCTCCCAACCCTGGGACGCCATCGACTCGTATAGGACGTGCCCGACTGACGGCGCGGTCTCGGAGCAAGCCGTCGGGTCGGGCCAGCGGAAGGACGAGAACATGTTGGGCCTCATGGCGACCAAGACTGCTCTTGGCCGGAGCTGCGGAACGCCGTAGTCACACGCCCGTAGTAGCCGCCACTCTGCGATGTAGCCCAGGTCTTCCAGACGCTGAAGGATTGTGACTCGGTAGGGGGCAAACTTCCTTTGCATCAAACCCTTCACATTTTCGATCAGGACCGCGTGTGGCTGGAGCACCGCTGCGAGTGACAGGACAGCAGGAAAGAGGTCCCGATCGTCTTCACCCCCGAGCTGCTTCCCGGCCATCGAGAACGGCGGGCACGGGACGCCAGCCGCCAGGAGCCCGACGCCATTGTCTGTTCCAGGTAGGCCGCGAGCATCGAAGGACCGGACATCGGTCTGTACGACGTTCCAGGCGGGGCGATTGGCGCGCAGGGTCTGACAAGCGTCCCCATCCAGCTCGACAAGAGCGGAGTGGACGAACCCCGCTCGTTCTAGCCCCAGTGCCTGACCGCCAGCCCCAGCACAGATCTCTACGCATGTGTTCAGAGCTGGCAGGACAGGGCTGTTGAAGCGACTAGTCATGGGAGTCCTCTCAGTGTTCACTGCGGCGCGGTCCGCATCTCACGCAGCTTGCCGCTAGTTGCCGCGGCAACTAGCGGCAAGCTACGGTTTCACCGCAAAAGGATGACGGGTAGGTCGAATGTTCGAACGGGGACCTGGTGAGCGAAGTGGTACAAGACTGGCGCGACAAAAAGCTCGGCGCCCGGATTAGGGCGGCCTTGTGGCTGCGGGACGAAGTCGGGGAGGGCGGTACGTTCTCGAAGCAGGATCTCCGGGCCGCGGTCCAAGGAAAGGAGCAGGTAGACCGGAGGATGAGGGACCTCCGGCCTGCTGGATGGGTGATCAAGAACTATCGGGACAAGCCGAGCTTGCAGCCCGACGAGCTGTACCTGGAGAAGATCGGCCTTCCGATCTGGGAGAAAGAGCACCGGGCTGCTGGCTTGCGCCAGATCAGTGCGAAGACGCGTCGCTTCGTCTATGAGCGGGACGGTCACATGTGCCGTCGATGTGGGGTCGGAGCGGCGGAGGCGTATCCGGACGACCCGGACTCTCATGCCCGGCTCACGCTGGGGCACGTTAACTCGCACAAATCCGGCAGCGCAGCGAACGCCGAAGACTTGATCACCGAGTGCGCCCGGTGCAACGAAACTGTGCGGCATCTCACCGGGGTGCAGATGGGCCGGGAGCAGGTCTGGGACCGGGTCAAGGAGCTGTCGAGGAAGGACAAGCTGGCGTTGCACGCCTGGATGGCCGGTGATGTGCGCCCGATCACCCCGGTTGAGCAGGCATGGGGCATGTACCGCCAGCTTCCGGCTGCCTTGCGTGACGAGGTCGCAGGCGATCTGCGGGCGCTGCTCCAGGGCTGAGGTGTCTGTGCGCCGGCATTTCGGGCCCCTGGATGCCAGTGCCACTCCCTGGTTGGGTAGCTGGTCGTGCGAAGCTATGTCCGGGCGGCGTTCAGCGCGGCCTCTGCGACGCTTGTATGTCTTTTTGAGCCAAACCAGGAGGAGCCGATGGGTTCCAGCGGTCACCCGCTGACCTCGATTGAGATCTGTGCCGGGGCCGGTGGCCAAGCCGTCGGACTCCACGGGGCCGGCTTCCGGCACGTCGCACTCGTCGAGATCGACAAGCATGCGGTGGAGACTCTGAAGCTCAACGTCAGGAACCGTAAGGGATGGGACTGGGAGAGGAAACACTGCGATGTCCTGCCCATGGACGTTAAGGAATTCGATCCCTTCGTACACATCACGAAGAGCAAGATTGTAGAGGGTGAGCTGAGTCTCCTCGCCGGCGGGGTTCCGTGCCCGCCATTTTCTATCGCGGGGAAGCAGCTCGGCGCAGATGATGAGCGGGATCTTTTCCCGACTATGCTCAATCTGGTGGATAAGCTGCGGCCACAATCAGTGATGATCGAAAATGTCCGTGGCATCCTTGAACCGTTTACTAAATTCAAGAGCTATCGAGATCAAATCGCGGAGCGCCTGAACGATTCAGGGTACGTAGTCTGCGGATGGAAGGTCTTGGAAGCCCGGGACTACGGGGTGCCCCAGCTCCGGCCGCGAGCCATTCTGGTCGCCATTCGTAAAGACTGCTACCGCGGCTTTGGCTGGCCTGACTCAAATGAAAAGCCGCTGGTCACCGTGGCCCAGGCCTTGGCGAAGAGCATGCGCCGACGGTTCGGGGACGACAAGGCCCGATATAAGAAGTGGCACGATCAGGCCAAGCTGGGAACCGTCGCCCCCACCCTGGTAGGTGGATCCAAGAAGCACGGCGGTGCCGACCTCGGCCCCAGCAGAGCCAAGGCCGCGTGGGTAGCATTGGGAGTTGATGGAATGGGCGTGGCCAACGACGAGAAAGATGTCGTTCCCCGCCGAGATCTCCATCGACCTAATGGACCCATGCTCACGGTTGCTCAGGCGGCGATTATCCAGGGATTTCCTGAGGATTGGGAGTTCCATGGCGGTAAGACTGCCCGGTACCGACAGGTGGGGAATGCTTTCCCTGCTCCAGTCGCCGAGGCTGTCGGGCTTAGCATCGCTGAGGCGCTGGGTCGCACTGGACCGGTGCTTCCCGATCCGAATTCGATCCACAAGCACGAGGATGATTCACTCTTCCCGGTGGATTATCTCCCCGCGCAGGAGCCCGGCGCGGCGTTCGCTGACCGTGTCGAAGATCGTGAGCGCGCACTCGTTAGGTGACTCGTGCTCCCAGAAGCGAAGCACGGTCCAGCCTGCCGCGCGCAGTTGCTCGTCGGTATCCCGGTCGCGGGCGACGTTCCCGGAGACCTTGCCTGACCAGTAGCCGGGGTTGGTCTTGGGCGGGACGTAGTGCTCTGGGCAACCGTGCCAATAACAGCCGTCGATGAAGACGGCGACCTTCGTCGGCCGGAAGACGATGTCCGCCGTCCGGCGAAGGGCTGGCAGGGGCCTGGCCGCGACGCGATAGCGGAGTCCCTGTGCGTGGAGCAGTTGTCGAACCAGGCACTCCGGCTTCGTGTCGCGGCTGCGGATGGCCTGCATATTCCTGCGGATAGCGGGGGACGAAGCCCAGGATCCCTCGGGCGGCGTCCAGGGCGCTGCGCCAGACACGGCTACCTCCGCACTTCCCTGTCAGTCGTTCGTCTTCTCAGTGTGCTTGGGGAGATGCGGGGCTACGCACTCGGGGTCGTTGTCATCGGCTAGGACCCAGAACGTTCCGTCCAGAAGAACCTTCGGGCGGCCGGCGTGGAGTGGCATCGCTTCTGCAACCCTGAAGCTGACAAGCTCTCCTGCCTGGGGTACCGGACCTCCGAGGGTTCGTACGACTGCCTGGTGGCTGCCGTAGTGGCCCGCGATGAGAATTCCCTCTCCGCGCAGAACTGTGCGTGCCCTGCCCTTTGCTTCCCGAATCCGGGCCATGTAGTCACTCTGCTGAGCCACGGTACGCACCACCCCTCGGCCGATCAGGCGCATCTGGACACGGCGGAAGAGCTCGTTAACCCGGCCTTGGCCAGAGGCCTTGCTGAGGATATCGTTCCGCATTGAGGCATTGAGATGCAGGAGTACGTTTTCGGGCAGTTGGGCGTCTCGCCAGAGCCAGTATATCTTGTTGCGGTGTTCGGCCTTAATGGTTGTCTTAAGATCGCGATTTTCTCCACCGTTCAACAATTGTCGCTGGATGCGGAGAAGGCCTGCGCTCCATCGGCTCGTATAGTCATCGGCCCAAACGAGGAGGCAGAGATGACCCGTTGCCTCTGGAGGGATCATCCATTTTCCGAAGTCCTGAGAGTATTTGCAGTCGACATCGGAACCTGCGATCTTGTAGTCCATTTCAGTTCCATCTTCGAACTGAAAATCCCGCTGGAGGTTGATCTCTACGATCGTGCCGGCGTGTGTCTTCTCGGTTTTGAGAAGGCTCTGCCAGTCGTAACGTCCAGTGGCCTCTCCATTGAGAAGCTGATCGATCGAGTCCCGTAGTACTCTTCCGAAGCGTCTCCCTTCTGGGTCGAGACCCATCAATTTATCTCGCACGGCCATGAGTTCGATGTCCTGGGCTGTGATCGCAGCAGCGGAGACATTTGTAGCGGCCGAGTAGTCCAAGGGCAGCAAGGCTGTACCTCTGTTAGAGAGATCGAAGGTCCGGGCAGTTGGTCCGTGCAGTCTGGCAGTTGAACCGGCTGCAGGGCATCCGCACGGGTGATTCGATACTCAGCTGGCGAAGAAGAGGCCGAATTGCTATGGGTAGTGCACACGGCTGGGCCTGGGAGGCAGGGATCGGCAATGACTGGTGCTGCGTAGCGGTTTCGCGGGGCTGGAGTTGTCAGCCGCGTGAGGCGCTGGGCCTGAACGATCGTACGGATGCGGGCGAATCCGGTGTGACGGCTGATGGCTATGCGGTGCCCGGGCGGCCGCAGTGTTCTGCGTACGGGACCGGGGCGCCGCACCAGCAAGGGGTGTTGCGGGGTGGGGGCCAGGGGGTGGCGTGGCCGCGGGCGGCCAGGGAGGTGGCGTAGGCCGCGGGGAGGGATGGGGTGGCCGGCGGGAGGGTCTGGGTGCGGGCGTAGGCCTCGTACGTGGGGAGGGTGGCCGTGACGACGCCGAGGAACGGGGCGCCCGTCGCCGAGAGGGCGTGCAGGGCCTGTTCCACGCTGCGCAGGTGCTCGGGGTAGCTGCCGTAGTCGGCGGCGAAGACCGGGTACCGGGTGAGCAGCGCGATGAGTTCGGCCTCGGGCCAGTACAGGACCGCCAGCGGGTAGGGGCGGGACAGGGCGGCCCGGTGGTCGGCGAGTTCGGTGCGGAGGCGTTCGATCTCGCGGCGGACCTCGGCGGGGTCGTCGGAGCCCAGGGACCAGAGGCGTTTGGGGTCGTGCAGCTCGTCGAGGGGGACCGGGGCGCTGTGGACGTAGTCGGCGAGGTGGTCGCGGTCGTCGTGGGACTCGCCGAGGAGCCGGCGGACGCGGTGCCGGGTGATGAGGATCCTGCGGGCCTCGTACGTGACCTCGTCGGGGGTGAGGAAGTGGTCGGTGGCGTCCTCGAACCAGGCGGCGGCGGCCGGCAGGTCGTCGTGGACCTCGAAGGTCTCGCCGATGATCTGCCACGGCGGCAGGCTCGCCGGGGCCTGCGCGCGGACCGCGACGGCGAGCTCGCGGGCCTGCTGCTCGGCGCCGGTGTCCCACAGGGCGGCGGCCTTGAGCGCCTGGACGAGGGCGGGGTCCGAGACGGGGTCCGAGGCGGGGTCGAGGAGTTCGTCGTAGAGGGGCAGGGCCTCGGCCGGGCGCTCGGCGAGGATCCACTGCGCGGCGGCGGCGAGAAGCAGCTCCTCGCGGTCGTCGGGGTGCTCGGGGACTTTCCGCAGGAGCCGCTCGGCCTCGGCGGCATGTTCGCGCTGCTCGGACATGGTTGGACGCTACTGCGATGTGCCGTCGCAGGCCAGGGTGCGGGTGGGGCGCGGGCCGGGCGCAGGGGAGCGTCGCGTGGGTCAGATGTTCTGGCCGCCGTACGGGGGCGGTTGCCGGGCGTACGGCCGGCCGCAGAGCGGCGGTCCGGCTTGCTGCAGTCCGTAGTTGCCGGCCGTACCGGCCGCAATGGCGTTTGCGGATACGGCCCGTACGGCTGTTGCCGCTGTGTCCGGGGTGCCCATTCTGGATGTGGGGACGTGGTTGGTGCCCGACCGCTCAGCCCATGCTGGGGTAAGTGCGCATTTCACTGGTGTCGATGGTCCAGGGGCCGACGGTGATCGGCTCGCCGAAGGTGGAATCGTGACGGCCTCGGTAGCGGGGGCCGGCAGATCCGGGGCCGGGATCGGAAAAGACGGCGATCGTGCCCTTGCGGGGGTCAACGAGCAGATAGAGCTCGATGCCCATGGCCGAGTAGTCGTGCACCTTCTCGACGTAGTCGTTGGAGTGATTCGAAGGAGGGACCACTTCGGCGACGAGCGCGACATCGCGGGGATGGAAGGGGTCCATCGTGTCTTCGGCGAAGACGGCCAGAGGAACGACGATCACATCGGGGCGGCGCAGCGTACCGAGTGAGGCATCCTCGACTTCCCCACCGGTGTGGGCGACCAGGGCTGGGTCCAGTTGCTGGTCGAGTTGCTGGCGGATCCGCAGCGCGATGAACTCGTGAGGCCTGGACGGCGACATCGTCATGACAATTTCGTCGCCGCTGATCTCAAAGCCGCGCACGGTGTCAGGAGTGTGCTCGGAGAGGCCCTCTGCGATGGCACGGATGCGGGCGTAGTCCATGCCCTCATTCTCCTACGGCCGGGACGGCCGCAGTGCTCGCTGTATGTCGTGGTTGTGCCATCCGCGGCAGCAGTTCCCTGCTGTCGCCGGGCGCGGGCCGGGCGCAGGGGAGCGTCGCGTGGGTCAGATGTTCTGGCCGCCGTACGGGGGCGGTTGCCGGCCGTACGGCTGGGGGAGGAAGGGCTGCGGCCCGGGGGAGGCAGGTCCGGTGGAGGCGGGCCCGGAGGGCTGGGGTCCGAGGTGCTGGGGCCCGTAGGGCTGCTGGCCGTAGTGCTGGCCGTACTGGCGTTGCGGATACGGCCCGTACGGCTGTTGCTGCCACTGGCCCCACGCCGGCGGCACCGCCGGGCGGGTCGCCCAGGCGGCGTGGGTGAGGGCGGGCTGGGCGACGTCCTTGCGCTGCCAGAGGTGGTGGAGGAGCTCCTGCTCACGGGCCACGAAGTGCGGCCCGGCGGTGCCGCGGGCGGCGGCGGCGCGGAGGAAGGCGAGATGGGTCGCGAAGGCGATGTACTCGCGGACGGTGCGGGCCGCCGCGTCGCCGTGCGCGCGGCGGGCGGCGGAACGGGCCACGCTGCGGGCCTTCATCGAGGCGAGGGCGACGGGTTCCGGCGGGGTCAGCCAGCCGGCCATCGCGTAGACCGGCAGCTGGGCGCGGATCAGCCCCAGTTCCTTCGACCTCGACCAGATGGCGAGCCACACCACGAGCGCGAACACCGGGATCATGATCGCGCCGTACATCGCCAGGAAGCCGAGCGGGGCGAGTGACGCCGAGCTGTTCCAGACGCCGTGCAGGAGCATCGCGAGCAGCCAGCCGCCGATCGGGGCGAGCCAGCGCCAGGGGCGGCCGGGCCGGGTCATGGCGGCGATGGCGAAGCCGGTGCCGGTCATCGCGGTGAAGAGCGGGTGCGCGAACGGCGTCATCACGACCCGGACGAAGAAGGTCGCCGCGGTGGAGGACTGCAGGCCGGAGGAGCCGTAGGCCTGGTCCTCACCGAAGGCCGAGCCCAGGTACAGGATGTTCTCGGTGAAGGCGAAGCCGGTGGCGGTGAGGCCGGCCACCACGATGCCGTCGACGATGCTCTCGAAGTGCCGGCGCCGGAAGAGGAACAGCAGCAGGATCGCGGCGCCCTTGGCCGTCTCCTCGACCAGCGGGGCGACGAAGGTCGCGCCCCAGGTGTCGGTCTGGGACGGGCTCGCGGTGAAGGTCGTCGCGAGGAGCTCGGTGGCGTACTCGTTCGCCAGTATCGCCACCAGGGTCGCGGCGCACGCGCCCCAGGCGAAGGCGAAGACCAGGTTCTTCCACGGACTCGGCTCGACCCGGTCGAGCCAGATGAACGCCCAGATCAGCACCGGCACCGGCAGGATCGACAGGGCGAGGCCGACGAAGAACCCCTCCGTCCCTATCTGCTGTCGCACCAGCGCGAGGATGATCACGCCGCACAGCGCGAGCAGGGTGAAGAGAGCTCCGGCGCGTACCGCCTTGCTCTCCCAGAAGGCGCGGCGCGGCTTGTAGTGCCACTGGTCCGGAGTGGTCGGGACGGTGGCGAACTCGGGCGCCTTCTGCGCGTGCTCTGGGTACTCGGGGACCGGGTGGTTCGAGGAGTCGGGCGAATGCGAGTACGAGGACACCAGTCGACAGTACGGGGGGATGGAGGGTGTGCGCGATGCCCTTCCCCATACGTCTTCCGCTGCGACCGGATCCGATCGTTCCGGATTCCGCTTAGCCCGGGGCCGGCTCCCAGCGGTAGCCGGGGGCAGGGCTTAGCGGCGCGTGAACAGCAGGTCGTGGACGATGTGGTCCTTGGCCAGTCCCTGGCGCTCGAACTTGGTCATGGGGCGGAAATCGGGGCGGGGGGCGTAGCCGTCGCCGTACTGGTTGGTGAAGTCCTGGCTGCCGGAAAGCACCTCCAGCATCTGTTCCGCATACGGTTCCCAGTCGGTCGCGCAGTGCAGGGTCGCGCCGGGGCGGAGGAGCGGCGCCACCAGCGCCAGGAACTCGGGCTGGATCATCCGGCGCTTGTGGTGCTTGGCCTTGGGCCACGGGTCCGGGAAGTAGATCCGCAGACCCGAGAGGGACTCGGGCGGGAGCATGTCGCGGAGCAGCACGATCGCGTCGCCGTTGGCGACCCGGACGTTCGTCAGGCCGTACTGGTCGGCCAGATTGAGCAGATTGCCCTGGCCGGGGGTGTGCACGTCGACGGCCAGAATGCCGGTGGCCGGGTCGTCGGCGGCCATCCGCGCGGTGGCGTCACCCATCCCGAAACCGATCTCCAGGACGATCGGCAGGCCCGGGTCCCCGAAGAGCTTGCCCAGGTCGAGGGGGGAGCCGTCCAGCTCCACACCCCACTCCGCCCAGTGCCGCTCCAGCGCGCCGGCCTGCGCGTCGGTCACCCGGCCGCGGCGGGCGTGGAACGTCCGGATGCGGTGCTCCTCACGCGAGCCCGCCGGGTCCGGCGCCGGACCGTCGGGGAACTTCGCGGGCCGGGCGGCGGGGCGGGCGCCGGGCCGGGTGACGGGCTGGGCGAGGGGCCGACCGGAGGCGGGTGCCGCGGCCGGAGCCGCGGGCTCGGCGGCCGCGGCCGGTATGGCCAAGGCGACGGGCTCGGCGTGCGCGGCAGGAACCAGGGACTCGGCCGCGGGGGTGCTGGGGGGCGTGGGTGAACTAGACACGATGGGGCTAATTCTACGGGCGGGTGGAAGCACCCCCGCCCGGCCGGCTGCTCCGGACCGGGGGCGGTCGTCAGCCTCGGGGGTCCGGAGCCCCAGCCCGGACCCCTGGCCTGGAGCCGCCTGCCCGGACCCCGGGCTGAGCTGCCCGAGCTCGCGACCCGGCTACGCCGTCTGCAGGGTGGCCAGCGCCGACAGGGCCCGGCGGGCCACTTCGCGCCCGATCGGGAGGGACGCCGTCGCGGCCGGCGAGGGCGCGTTGAGGACGTGGACGAAGGGGCCTGAGCCGCCGAACAGGAAATCGTCGACGAGGGTGCCGTCACGGAGCACCGCCTGGGCGCGGACCCCGGAGGGCGCCGGTATCAGGTCGGACGGGCGGAGCGCGGGCAGCAGGCGCTGCGCGGCGGCGGTGAAGGCGCGCTTGGACAGCGAGCGGTGGATCTCGCCGATCTCGTACCGCCAGTGACGGCGGGCGATCCGCCACGTGCCGGGGTAGCCGGCGACCTCCGCCAGGTCCCGGGCGCGGAACGTGCGGCGGTGGTAGCCCTCGCGGGCCATCGCCGGGACCGCGTTGGGGCCGAGGTGCACCCCGCCGTGCACATCCCGGGTGAGGTGGACGCCGAGGAAGGGGAAGGCCGGGTCGGGGACCGGGTAGACCAGGCCGCGGACGAGGCCGGTACGGGACGGCTTCAGCTCGTAGTACTCGCCGCGGAAGGGGACGATGCGCATCCCGGGCTCGTCGCCCGCGAGGCGGGCCACGCGGTCGCAGTGCAGACCCGCGCAGTTCACGAGGGTCTTCGTACGGATCTCGCCGGTGGTGGACTCGACGACGATCCCGGTGCCGTCCGGCCCGGAGCCGCGGGTCCGGGTGATCGCGCGGACCTCGGCGCCGTACTGGATCCTGGCGCCCGCGTCGGTGGCGAGCCGGGCCATGGTCGCGGCCACCGCGCCGTAGTCGCAGATGCCGGTGGAGCCGACGTGGATGGCGGCCAGGCCGGCCGCCTGCGGTTCGTACTCCTGGATCTGGGCGGGGCCCAGCTCGCGCACCGCGATGCCGTGCTCCCGGCCGCGCTGGACCAGGGCATGCAGCCGGGGCAGCTCGTCCCGCTCCGTCGCGACGATGAGCTTGCCGGTGATCTCGTGCGCGATGTCGTGCTCCGCGCAGAACTTCGCCATCTCGGCGGAGCCCTGGAGGGCGTAGCGCGCCTTGAGCGACCCCGGGGGTAGTAGATCCCGCTGTGGATCACTCCGCTGTTGCGGCCGGTCTGGTGCCGGGCCGGGCCGGGCTCCTTCTCCAGGACCGTCACCCGCGTGCCCGGCGCCGCACGGGTCAGCGCGTAGGCCGTGGACAGGCCGACGATGCCCGCCCCGATGACGACGACATCGTTCACATCATCGGCGTACGGTCCCATGCCACCTCCCCGGCTCCGCGCTTCTGACCGGACGGCCAGTCGCCCCCATCATGGGCCCCCATCATGAGTCCCCTTCATGAAGCCCCCGCCATGACGCCATGAAGTCCTCGACCTGAAGACATCCCCATCATGAACTGGCCCACTGACAATCGTCGCAAACCCTTGCGGGGCAAGGTGTGTGACCCCGTGGACGCAGTCCGTGGACCGCACAGGCGGTCCACGGGCGGCTCACGGGCGGCTCACGAGTTCCTGAGCTCCCGAACTCACGACGGCTGCAGGTACAGCTACAGCTACGACTACGGCTCCCGCGACGACCGCAGCTACTGCTACAGCGACCGCAGCCACGGCATCGGCTACGGCATCGGCTTCACCTTCGGCCACGGCATCGGCTACGGCATCGGCTTCACCTTCGGCCACGGCATCGGCTACGGCATCGGCTTCACCTTCGGCCACGGCATCGGCTACGGCATCGGCTTCACCTTCGGCCACGGCATCGGTTACGCCTAGGGCGGCATCACGCCGGCGCCGCCAGCAGCGGCCGGGCCCGTTCCCGCAGCTCGACGACCCGCGGTTCGTTGCCGTACGGCTCCAGCCGGTGCAGCAGATCGCGGACGTACTCCGTCGTGCGCGCCGACGAGATGCGGCCGGCGACCTCGACGGCCTTGGTCCCCGCGGCGCAGGCGGCGTCCAGGTTCCCCGACTCGAGTTCGGCGACGGCCGACACGACGAGGCGCAGTCCGTGCGAGCGGACGTACTCCTCCGTGGGCCGGGCCAGCGCCTGCTCGGTGAAACGCTGCACCTGGCGGGGTACCCGCAGGTCGCGGTAGCACTCGGCGGCGTCGGCGGCGAGCCGGTCGTAGGAGTAGAAGCCGAGCCAGGCGGGATCGGCGTCGCCGTCCCGGGAGCGCTCCAGCCAGGACTCGGCCGCCGCGAGGGACGTGGCGCACGCGGCGGCTTCGCCGGCCTTGGCGTGGGCGCGGGCCTCGACGAGCTGGAAGAAGCTCATCGTGCGGGCGGTGGCCAGACCGCGGTTGCGTTCCAGGGCGGCCTGGGCGAGGTCGACGCCCTCGTCGGCGAAGTTCCGGTACGTGGCCTGCAGGGACATCGACGCCAGGACGTAGCCGCCCAGGGGGACGTCGGCCGCCGCGCGGGCCAGCCGCAGGGCCTGGATGTAGTAGCGCTGCGCGGCCTCCTGCTGGCCGGTGTCGAAGGCCATCCAGCCGGCGAGCCGGGTGAGTTCCGCGGTGGCGCCGAAGAGCGAGCGGCCGACCTCGTCGCTGTACGAGCCGAGCAGCAGCGGCGCCGCCTCGACCCGCAGGCATTCGGGGACCATGCCGGAGCGCCAGTCGCCGCCGCCGTACTTCGAGTCCCAGCGGCGGGCGTCGTCCGCGGCCTCGCGCAGCTTCGCCACGTCCGAGTGCCCGACGTGGGCGGTGCCGGGCGCGGGGGCGTCACGGGCCACCAGGGCGTCGGCGGGGGTGATCAGCCAGCGCGAGGCGGGGGTCACGTACGCGCTGACCGCGAAGGAGCCCGCCAGGCTCTGCCAGATGCCGGTGCCGCCGGGGCCGCGGCGGCCGGCGAGGTCGAGCCGCCACAGGTCGGTGGCGGACTTCACCGCCTCGCCGACGTCGCGCGGGAAGGCGAGCCCGACCTCGGGCGCCGGATCGGCGTCCGCGAGCCCGATCTCGTGCAGCGGGACGGGACGGCCGAGCTTGCTGCCTATGGCCGCGGCGATGAGGTGCGGTGCGGCGCCCTGCGGCACCATGCCCTTGCTGACCCAGCGGGCCACCGAGGTCTTGTCGTAGCGGAGGGTCAGGCCCCGTTGCGCGCCCAGGTCGTTGACCCGGCGGGCGAGGCCCGCGTTACTGATGGCGGCCAGGGCGAGCAGGGTGCCGAGTTTTTCGTTCGGCCCGCGATGTTCCTTGTTCACTGCGGTTCACCTCGCGATGCCGCTGGGGGCAGGCCGGACGGCCTGGTTGTCTCTCGGGGGGGCGGTGCTGACGGGAACCCGGGTGTGCACCCGGTTCGGTACTCGGTCCGGTACCCGGCTCGGCAGCTGGATCGGTATCCGGTTCGGTATCCGGTTCGGTACCCAGACGTGGGACCGAGGGGGGATTCGGGCGAGAACTCGTGCGAGAACGGGGGGCGGCGGAAGCTGCCTCCCGGGAGAGCACAGCATGGCCACTCCTCGTCGGACGCACCGGCAGGACCGGGCGCACCGGGCGCGACGGCCGTTCCCGGCGAGCCGGTCGGGCCGGACGGGCGGGTCGCTCTGGTCGGGTGGGTCGCTCTGGTCGGACCGGATGAGCCTGGAGCATCGGATGAGCCCGGGGTATCGGATGGGACCCGGGTATCGGATGGGCGCGGGGCATCGGATGAGCCCGGGGTATCGGATGGGCGCGGGGCATCGGATGGGCCGGGTGGGCCCGGTGGTCCCGGTGGTGCCGAGGCATCGGGTAAGCCGGAGATGTCGGCCGGGCCGGGGCTGCCGCGGGTGCCGGGGGTGTCGACCGGGCCGGGAACATCGGCCGGGCCGGCTGTGTCGGACGCGCCGGGGATGCCGGACGCGCCGGCCCGTCCGGACACGCGAGGGCCGCGCACGTGGACCACGCCCTTGCCACCCCCTCGACACAAAGAACGGCCGCCCCAGCCCCTCTTGTAGAGGCTGTGATGTCTGTGGAGCCCGATTCGGCCAATGTCGCGGACAAACCGGGCCCCGAGATGCCGGGGCGTTCGCTACTCGGGTACACCCAGCGTAGTTCGCCGCATCCCGACCGTTAAGAGGCCTGTCCCGGATGGCGAGATTGCAGCCCCCAAAAAGTGCCCGTGCTCCCGGTATATGTGGCTGTGCGCCCGCCCGTGCGCTCTTTGCGGTCCTGATCAGGCGCGCTTCCATGGACGGGTGGGTCGGCCCGTGGCCTCGACAAGCGGCAATGGCAAGAGACGGCGGGCCAGGGGGCTCCGCCGCCACAATCCCCGCGGGCGGCGGACCGGTCCGGGAGGCGTGCGGACGCCTCCCGGACTGTTGTTTTTATGCGGCGTATGTCCCGTAAATGCGCCCGCTCGACCACAGATCCGGCGACCGGCATATCAACTCCGGCATGTGCCAGCCACTTTGGCGTGAAACCGACGTTTGGCTTCACGCGGACGACCCGGCGCTCCTCCCTGCGCCCATGCGCCTCCTTGTGCGCCGTGCCATGGCAGCATGTTCCTCAGGCGGAGCGGCAGTTCGCATGCCGCACAGCCAGTGGTCCACAGCCTGTGGAGGCGGCGATGCGGTGGTTGGTGGGGTGGAGCAGTGCCGCCGCGGGGTCACTCCCGGGCACTGCGGCCCGTACGGTCCTCCCGGTTGGCGCGCAACTCCTGTGGGGCGACCCGGATCCGCTGTGGGCGGTCGGTGACTGGCGTCCGGACGAGGTCCGCGTGATCCACGCCGACCCGGCCGGCGCCTCCTACCAGGGCGGCAGCAGCTATTCGGGTTCCGGGTCCGGGTCCGGGTCCGGTGCGGGTGCGGGTGCCGCCTACGGAAGCGGCTCCGGCAGCAACGGGTACGGGAACAACGGTTACGGCGGCGGCAGCAGCGGCCGCGGCACCGGAACCGGCTACCAGGGTTCCAACGGCTACGGCGACAGCAACGGCAGTACCTACGGCGGCGGTCACGGCAGCGGCTACGGCAGCAGCCACCCCGCCATCGCCCGGATCGCCATCCTCGGCCGCTGCCACGCCAGCGACGCCCAACTGCGCGTCGGCCTCTTCGCCGCCCGCGGCGGCGCCCTGCGCCACCTCACCGCATGGCCCGGCAGTTACACCGCCGTCCTCCAACTCGGCCGCCGCATCACGATCCTGGGCGACCTCGCCGGCGCCCGGCCGGTCTTCCACACCCGCTGGGCGGGCGGTACGGCCTTCGCGACGGCCGCCCTCCCGCTCGCCGACCTCACCGAGGCGGGGCTGGACGTCACCCACCTCGCCGCCACCCTCGCCTGCCCGGACTCGCCCGAGGCGCTCGGCGACGGGACGCCGTACATCGGCGTCCGCCGCGTGCCGCCGGGCCACGCCCTCATCCTGCGCGACGGCGTCCCCGAGATCAGCGGCTACGAGGCGACCGCGTCGCTCGCCGTCGGCAACCAGACCTCCGCCTCCGACACCGAGGCGGCGATCACCGGGGTCCGCGACGCCCTCGTCGACGCCGTACGGGCCCGGCTCGCCCAGCCGCGCTTCATCCCCGAGGCCGGCGAGGCCCCGTCCCCCGGCATCGGCGCCGACCTGTCCGGAGGCAGCGCCTCCGCCACCCTCGCGCTGCTCGCCGCCGGACTGCCCGGCATGCCCGGCACCCCGCTCGGCCACGGATCCTCGGCCGGGCAGCGGCTGCTGGCCGTCACGTTCAACGATCTGGCGGGCGGCGGACTGCAGTCCCGCGACGCCGAACTCGAACGGGCCAGGGCCATGGCCGCCGACCCCCGGCTGCACCACGTGGTGGTGCCCGGCGGCACCGAGGCGCTCCCGTACGCCGAGCTCGGCTCGGGCCCGCTCACCGACGAGCCGGGCCCGTCCCTCATCACCGCGGAACGCCACCGCCGCCGGCTCGCCGCGGGCGGCGCCGACCACCTCGTGGGGCACGGTGCCCGCCAGGTCCTCGACGCGCACCCGGCACGCCTCGCCGACCTGCTCCTGGACCGGCACCGCCGGCACATGCTGCGACCGGTGGCCGCGCTCGCCACGGCGGACGGCCCGACCGGCCGTTCCGTCCTCGTCCCCTTCACCGTCTACCGCGCCGCCCGGCGGCTGGCCCGTACGCCCTACCAGCAGGGCGTGCAGGACGCCGCGGCCCGGCTGTTGCGGCGCGACTTCGGCTACGGATCCGGCTCGTCCGCGGCCTCCGGCAACGGCTTCGGTCCCGGTTCGAGCTCCGGTGACGCGGGGCCGGGCGCCGCGCTCAACGCCTCCCTCGCCGCGCTGGCCTGGGTGCGGCCGGGCCCGGCCGCCCGCTGGCTGACCGGCGAGGCCCTCGCCGAAGTATCGGTTCGCCTCCAGGAGGCGGCGGCCCGGCCGGGACCGGTGGAACGTCCGGGCGACCGGCGCGCGCGAGCCGCGCTGGCCCGGCACGCCGCCGACCACCGCGTCTTCGAGCAGGCCGTCGAGGTGCGCAGCCAGCGGCTGCACGCCCCCTTCCTCGACAACCAGGTCGTCCGGGCCTGCCGGGCGCTGCCCGAGGCGCTGCGCGTGCAGCCCGGGGCGCGGGTCTCGGTGCTGCGGGCGGTCCTGGCCGGCTCCGGGATCCGGGAGCTGCCGCCGGGCTGGGGCGCCAACTCCCACGTTTCGACCGCCGCCGCGTTCCGCACCGGGCTGCGGTCCTCCGTCGACGACCTCATCGAACTGTTCGACACACCGCTGCTCGCCGACGCCGGGCTCGTCGAGGCCCGCGTCGTCCGCCAGGCCCTGCGGGCCGCCGCCGACGGGGAGGCGCTCCCGCTGGACGGGCTCGGCGAGCTCGTCGCGACGGAGGTCTGGCTGCGCCGGCTGCTGGCCCGCCGCGGATCCTGCTGGACCGGGGCGGACGCTCCGGAGCAGCGCGCTGTGGCGGGCGGGGTGCGCCGGCTGACGATGTGAGGGGTGGGGCGGGGACGGGGTCGGCCGGTGGGCGGCGAACCGTTGTCAGTGCGATGCCCGACAATGGTCTCCAGGTCCGATGGCATCCGATGGCTACCCATGGCTCCCATGGCTTGGCTTCCGATGGCAACGGGCGATGGCACGAACGGCGACCGCAGAGGACTCGTAATGGCGGTGTGGGACGACCTGGTCGGCCAGGACGCGGTGACGGCGCAGCTGTCCGCGGCCGCGCGGGACGCCGATGCCCTGGTGACGGCCACTTCGGCGGGCGCGAAGGGCGCGGCGCTGCCGACCGCGTCCAAGATGACGCACGCCTGGCTGTTCACCGGCCCGCCCGGCTCCGGCCGCTCCACCGCGGCCCGCGCCTTCGCGGCGGCGCTGCAGTGCACGAGCCCGGACCGGGCGCTGGGCGGGGTACCGGGCTGCGGGTTCTGCGACGGCTGTCACACGACGCTGATCGGGACGCACGCGGACGTCGAGATCGTCCGGACGGATCTGCTGTCGATCGGCGTGAAGGACACCCGTGACCTGGTGCGGCGGGCGGCCATGTCGCCGGCGGGCGGCCGGTGGCAGGTGATCGTCCTGGAGGACGCCGACCGCCTCACCGAAGGAGCGGGGAACGTGCTCCTGAAGGCGGTCGAGGAGCCCGCGCCCCGGACCGTCTGGCTGCTGTGCGCACCCTCGGTCGAGGACGCGCTGCCGACCATCCGCTCCCGGTGCCGGCTGCTGAGCCTGCGGACCCCGTCCGTGGAAGCGGTCGCCGACGTCCTGGTGCGGCGGGACGGGGTCGACCCCGAGCTGGCCGCCACGGCCGCCAGGGCGACACAGGGCCACATCGGCCGGGCCCGCCGGCTCGCCACCGACGAGCAGGCGCGGGCGCGGCGGGCGACCGTGCTGCGGGTGCCGCTGCGGGTGGACGACGTGGGCGGGTGTCTGAAGGCCGCGCAGGAGCTGGTGGACGCGGCCTCGGACGACGCCAAGCAGGTCGCCGTGGACGTGGACGGCAAGGAGACCGAGGAGCTGCGGGCCGCGCTCGGGGCGTCGGCGGGCGCCGGCAGCCGGATGCCGCGCGGCACGGCGGGCGCCATGAAGGACCTCGCGGACCGCCAGAAGCGCAGATCGACCCGAACCCAGCGGGACACCCTCGACCTCGCCCTCATCGACCTGGCCGGCTTCTACCGGGACGTGCTCGCGGTGCAGGTCGGCTCGAAGGTCGGCATCGCGAACGTCGAGGCGCGCGACGCGATCGAGCGCATCGCGGCCTCCTCCCGCCCGGAGAACTCGCTGCGCCGGATCGAGTCGATCCTCGCCTGCCGGCAGGCACTGGAACGGAACGTCGCGCCGCTGCTGGCGGTGGAGGCGATGACGCTGTCGCTGCGGGCGGGCTGACAGGGGGGCGGGCTGACAGGGGCGGGCTGAGGGGCCTTCGCCTTCCTCGGCCCTCTGGGGTCGTTGGTGCCGTTGGCGCCTTTGGTGCCTTCGGGTGATCAACGACGGGGACCCGTAACGCCGACCGCCCACCCGGCGTGCCGCGTTGCAGGCTGCAGACAGTGCCGCCGGAGCCCACCCGGAGGCCGCAGTCGTCCCCGAGGTGGTCCGTACCGTGGCTGATGCCGTCCTGTTCACTCTGCTCTTCTTCACCACTGCCGCCGCCGTGGCGCTCGTGCGCTCCGCGCTGCGCTACTGGTGGTCGGAACGGTCCGGCCGGGTCTACGAGTTGGCGCAGGACCGTACCGGTACGGCGCTGCGCGCCGCCGCCGCGGGCGCGGCCGTCCTGGCGGTGGTCGCCGTCGCCGTACCGCTGCTGTCGCCGGGCGGCGGCGGGGGCACCGTGACGGCCGCCGCCCGGACGGCGGTGGACCTCCGGGTGCCCGCGCCTCCCCGGGCGCCCGCCCGCGCGGCCGCGCCGCCCGCGTCCGGATCCGCTGCGCCCCGTACGATCTCCCGCCCGGCGGGCGGCGTCCTGCAGGAGCTCGCCGACGGCACGCGCGTCTGGACCCCGGCGCAGTACGCGTACCCGCGCGCCGCGAAGGTGTCCTTCCCCGTGGTGGTCGCGGAGCTCGGCGCCGGTGACCAGGAGCTCTACGCGGGCTTCGCCGCCCAGGTCCAGCGGCGCCTGGCCGATCCGTTCCTTCTCGTGATCCCGCGCACCTGCGGCGGCGCGGGACCCGATCTCGGCGCCGTCGCCCGGCACTACCGCACCCTGACGGCCCGCTCCGCCCGCGCGATCCTGGGCGTCGGCGACCGGGCGGCGTGCGCGGTCCGCGAGGCGTTCGCCCACCCCGACCGCTACCGCGCGGTCGCCGGGATCTCCGGCCGGTACGAGGGCGTCGCCGTCCCGGCCCCGTCCCAGGCGGGCCGCCGCCCCGCGCTCCTCATCGCCTCCGGCTCCGGCGAGAGCGCCTCCCGCGACTCGGCCCTCAGGTTCCGCACGGCGCTGCGCCCCCGCGCCGACGAGGTACGCGTCATCGACGGCGTGAGCGGCCGCCGCGAACTCTTCGCGCGCGTCGCCGGCTACCTGACGGAGAAGGTCGACGGCCCGAAGCACCCGTAGCGAGAGCGCGCCATCGGGCGCAGGCACGCGGCGGGCCACCCGCCCGGGCACGCGACGAGACCACTCACCGAGGCGCGCGGCGAGCCACCCGCCCGGGCACGCGGCGAGCCACCCGCCCAGGCCCTCGCCCAACCACTCGATCAGCCACGCGATCAGCCCTCAAACGGCCTACAAACAGCCTACAAATAGCCCATAAGCGGGCGCCGGAGCCCGCCCCCACCCCACCAGGACGGATACGCTCCCCCTCACCCGACGGGAGGACCCGAGCCGCCGATGTACTCCAAGAGCCCGCTCCGTATCCCCGCCATCGCCCTCGCGGTGGCGGGCCTGCTCCTCTCCGGATGCAGCAGCGGGGGCCCGGGCCACAGCGCCGCCGCCTCCACCACCGCCAGCTCGCTCGGCCCGCTCCCGTCGGCCGGTGACGCCGACCTGGCGCCGTACTACGCGCAGAAGCTGAACTGGCACTCGTGCGGCGTCCCCGGTTTCGAGTGCGCGACGATGAAGGCCCCGCTGGACTACGCGCACCCCGTCGCGGCCGACGATCTGAAGCTCGCCGTCGCCCGTAAGAAGGCCGCGGGTCCCGGCGCGCGCCTCGGCTCGCTCCTGGTCAACCCCGGCGGTCCCGGCGGCTCGGCCATCGACTACCTGCAGTACGCGGCGCTCGGCTTCCCCGCACCGGTCACCGCCCGCTACGACATGGCCGCCATCGACCCGCGCGGCGTCGCCCGCAGCGAGCCGGTCGAGTGCCTCACCGACGCGCAGATGGACGCCTTCACCGCC
This sequence comes from Streptomyces sp. RKAG337, assembly GCF_023701715.1. NCBI lineage: Bacteria > Bacillati > Actinomycetota > Actinomycetes > Kitasatosporales > Streptomycetaceae > Streptomyces > Streptomyces sp. RKAG337. The sequence continues at coordinate 4,019,990 of NZ_JAJOZA010000001.1, forward strand.
GTCGACACGACCCCCGACGACGCCACCGAGACCAGCGAGCTCGTCACCGCCGACACCGGTTTCGCGGCCGGCTGCGCGAAGCGCTCCGCCAAGCTCCTCGGCCATGTCTCCACGGTCGAATCGGCCCGTGACATGGACATCCTGCGGGCCCTGCTCGGCGACGCCAAGCTCACCTACGTCGGCAAGTCGTACGGCACCTTCCTCGGTGCCACCTACGCCGGGCTGTTCCCGCAGCGCGTCGGCCGGCTGGTCCTCGACGGCGCGATGGACCCCGCGGTCTCCGCCCTCGACAGCAGCCGCACCCAGGCCGGCGGCTTCGAGACCGCCTTCACCGCCTTCGCGAACGACTGCGTCAAGCACACCGACTGCGCCCTGGGCACGAAGAGCGCGGACGACGCCGGGCACCGCCTCGACGCCCTCTTCCGCTCCCTCGACGCCAAACCGCTCCCCACCGGCCAGGCCCGCCCGCTCACCGAGGCGCTCGGCACCACCGGCGTGATCTCCGCCATGTACGACGAGGGCTCCTGGCCGACACTGCGCGCCGCCCTGGCCAAGGCCCAGCAGGGCGACGGCGCCGGCCTCCTCAAGCTCTCCGACGAGTACTACGAGCGCGACAGCAGCGGCAAGTACTCGAACCTCATGTTCGCCAACGCCGCCGTCAACTGCCTCGACCTCCCCCCGGCCCTCTCCTCCCCGGCCGACGTCGCGCGCGCCCTCCCGTCCTTCCGCTCCACCTCCCCGCACTTCGGCACGGGCCTGGCCTGGGCCAGCCTGATCTGCGGCTACTGGACGGTGCCGGCCACCGGCAAGCCCCAGCGCATCGAAGCCAAGGGCGCGGCCCCGATCCTCGTCGTCGGCACCATCCGCGACCCGGCCACCCCGTACTCCTGGGCCGAGTCCCTCGCCTCCCAGCTCTCCTCCGGCCACCTCCTCACCTACAACGGCGACGGCCACACCGCCTACGGCCGCGGTTCCGACTGCATCGACACCGCCGTGAACCTCTACCTCCTCGAAGGCACCACCCCGCCCAAGAACAAAAAGTGCGACTGACCCGCTGACCTGCATTTCCGCCCGATCCACCCCTGCACGGAGCACCCCCAACAACCCTGTAGACTTGGCGCCGCTGCTCCCGCCACACTGGCCGAGCGCAGCATGCCGCCTTAGCTCAGCTGGCCAGAGCAACGCACTCGTAATGCGTAGGTCTCGGGTTCGAATCCCGAAGGCGGCCCCATGGGAAACCCCAGGTCAGTCATCTGACCTGGGGTTTCTTTTTTTCGTTGACCTTGGAATCTCGGCACATCGGGCACCGTCCACCTGTGCATCGCAATGGGTGGGTGTGCGGCATGTTGATCGGACTGCCGGCTGTGCTCGGGGGCGACCTGATCGTGATCGTCGCCGGGCCGTGAAGCCGGCGTCTGAGCGGGGAAACCCGTCCGACGGAGCCTCGATGAGTGCGGTCGGCAGCGCCAGTTTCTGCGACCTCATGCGGTTCATGCGGCTCATGCGGTGCGGGAGCTCAGCAGCCGGGCGCTCTTGGAAGCCTTGAGCGGGCCCCCGGCCTGGTGTTCGCGGTGGCCGAAGTCGGGACACGGGCGTTGACTTGAAGGGCGGGCGCCTTGGACGGGCAGACCGCACCGGCTACAGCACCAGCCGGCAGGAAGACCAGCCGCCTACCTGGGCGCGGGCGACGTCTTGGACAAGGCCCTGGCCCGCTTCGCAGAGCGTTACGCCGACCAGAACGAACGCGACACCAGGCCCTGGTCGACGCTGTGAACAGCAGCCAGGTCACCGCCCGAGCCGCCCGAGCCGCGTGAGCGCGGGCGGATCCGCCGCGTGTGCCACGAACCCGAGGGAGAGATCAGATGCCACGCCTACTTCGCACGGTCGCCCGCACCGCGGTGGTCGCCGGAACAGCCACCGCCGTCTCGAACCGCGTGTCACGGCGCCAGGCCGGACGGTGGGCCGACCAGGGTGCCCAGCAGGCACCACCGGTCGAGCCCGAGCCCGTCGCCGCGGCCGCACCGGCCCCCGTCGCAGCCGCCCCCGCAACCGATATGGACAGCCGGATCGAACAGCTCAAACAGCTCGGGGGACTGCGGGACCAGGGAGTGCTGAGCGATGAGGAGTTCGCGGCACAGAAAGCCAAGGTCCTCGGCCTGTAGGCGCACCACATGGTCAAGGCCGCAGTGCCGAACCGGATTCGCAGGCGACCCGGTCCCGGCCCCCGCCAATGCGAGGGGTTTTTACCGCAGCATCCTTCCCGCGACCTACGAGGAGCCGACGTGGACGAGTTCAACGACCTGGGGCCGATCGACTACCTGATCATCGAGTTCCCCAACGGCGACATGGGCGGAGAGGGCCTGCCCCTGCTGGTCGACCTGGTCGACCGCGGCATCATCCGCATCATCGACCTCTCCTTCGTGCGCAAGGAGACGGACGGCTCGGTGGTCGCACTGACCATCGCCGACCTCGACCACGACGGCGTCCTGGAGCTGGCCGTCTTCGAGGGCGCACCCTCCGGGCTGCTCAGTTCCGAGGACGTCGATGAGGCCGGCGCTGTGCTGGAACCCGGCAGCGCGGCGGGCATCATCGTCTACGAGAACCTCTGGGCCGCCCCGCTGGCCTCCGCGCTGCGCCGTTCCGGTGCCCAGATGATCGCCGGCGGGCGCATTCCCCTGGAGGACCTGGTCGGAGCTCTGGACGCCGCAGGGACCGGTGACTGAACCAACGCCCGCGCATCCCGCCCGGGCCACCGGCGGCCACAGCGGCCTTCCCGCCCTGCGTACCGTTCGTGGCCACCCCCGGGGGCCGCACGCAGGCGAGCCGATCCCGGCACCCGCCCCGGCGCTGGACCCCCTGATCAGAGGGTACGACCATGAACCAGGACACCGCACGGGCACTCCAACAGCTCATGAACACCGGGGGTGGCCATGGTGCTTGACCTGGTTTTGATCGGCCTGGCCATCACGCTGGGCCCGCTGCACAACACCGCGTTCATCCTGCTGCTGTCCGCACCGGGCGGGGTGCGCAAGGGGCTGGCGTTCATCCTGGCCTGGCTGGCCTGTCTGGTCGCGGTGATCGCCGCCGTGATCCTGCTGACCGGCGGCAACCCGCCCAAGCGCAACAGCAATCCCTCCACCGCCGCCCTGGCCCTCAAACTGGCGCTGGGTCTGGGCATGGTCGTCTACGGCGAAGGCAAGCGGCGCCGGGATCCCAAGCCGCGTCCCGCCCCCAAGTGGATGGCTCGGCTGGACGGCGTCTCGCTCTGGTTCGCCGCCGCTCTCGGCTTCCTGCTGCAGCCCTGGGCGATGGTCGCCGCCGGTGGCGCGACCGTCGTGCAGGCGCACCTGTCCTCGATCGGCTCCTACCTGGCACTGATGGGCTACGTGCTGCTGGCCACCTCCAGCCTGCTGGCCATGGAGCTCTACGCGACCTTCCGACCCGAAACCGCCCACGTGCGGCTGGCAGCCCTGCGTTCCTGGGTCGACGGGCACCAGGACCAGGCCATCGTCGCATTGTCCCTGGTCATCGGCCTGTGGCTGGTCGGCAAAAGCATCTACGGGCTCGTCGGATGACACCCGCGGCCCGGCACCGGGGTTCTCTCGATCAGACAAACCGTTCGTTGGGGCACCGGCTGGAACATGTCCATCGAGGGGCGGACCACCAGGGAGTACGTCATGCCGGTAGCACCCAAGGCGGCGTCGAAGGCGACGGCCGCAGCGAACCGTGCCGCGCTCAAGACGCTGGCGTTCGATGACGTGCGTGACTTCGCGGACGTCCAGCGAGGGCTGATCGCGCCGCTGCCGACGGCGGCGTCATCCGCACCGCGGAGGGTGAACTGGTCTGGGACCTGACCTGGTTCTCGTTCCTGGACGGCGGCGGCCAGGCGCCGGACAGCGTGCACCCGAGCCTGTGGCGGCAGTCCCAGCTGATCAACGAGGCCGGCCTGTACGAGGTCTCGGAGCGGATCTACCAGGTCCGCAACCACGACCTGGCGAACGTGACGATCATCGAGGGCGACGGCGGCCTGATCGTGGTCGACACCGGCTCCAAGGCCGAGTGCGCCGAGTTCGCCATGGACCTGTACTACGCCCACCGCCCGCACCTGCCGGTGGTCGCGGTGATCTGCACCCACACCCACATCGACCACTACGGCGGCATCACCGGCATCACCACCCCCGAGGACGTGGCCGCGGGCAAGGTCGCCATCCTCGCGCCGGGCGAGAACTTCGGGAAGTACACCCTGGGTGAGAACGTGATCTGCGGCAACGTGATGTCCCGCCGCGCCGCCCACGCGTTCGGCACGCTGCTGCCGCACGGCCCGCAGGGCATGGTCAGCGACGGCGGCGGCCTGGCCCTGCCCCCGACCGGCACCTTCGCCTACATCGAGCCCACCGACACCGTCACCACCACCGGCGAGACACGCACCCTGGCCGGCCTCGAATTCGTCTTCCAGATGGCCCCCGACACCGAGGCCCCCGAGGAGTTCCACTTCTACATCCCCGAACTCAAAGCCCTGACCTGCGCGGAGAACGCCAACCACTCCTACGAACAACTCGGCTACCAGTCCGAGGGCCCGCAGTGGCGCAACCTCTACCTCGCCGCAGCCCAGGAACTGCGCGACGGCTTGCCCACCACCGGCGTGCAGAGCACCGGCAGCATCGAGACCATCATGGCCATGCCGCTGGACCTGTTCCTGGACTACATCGCGGTACGCCTCAACGGCCCCAAGGCCGCCGGCACCACCCTGGTCATCAACCTGGACCTGACGGACGGCGACCAGCCCGGCCCCCACAGCCTGCACCTGCTCAACAGCGTCCTGCACCACCGCACCCGCCACACCGCCGACCCCGACCTGACGCTGCGCCTGGGCAAGGCCCAGCTCGCCGGGGCGCTGCTGATGCCCGGCGCGTTCACCGCCGCTGCCGACGCCGGCCGGATCAGCACCGAGGGCGACCGCAGCGTCTTCACCACCCTCACCGGCCTGCTGGACGACTTCTCGCCCTACTTCGCCCTGACCAACTCCAACGCCTGAACCAGTCGGTGGAAGCGGAGTTCCAGCAGGCCGAGGCCAGGACCCTGGTTTGACGTGCGGCGGCGACCCCCGCGGGGCCGGCGTCGTGGGGAGAGGACCTCACCGACACCGACACCGGCACGCGAAGTGAACCGGCGGATGCCGTTGAGCATCGCCGCAGGTATCACCCTGGACGACAGGCACCTGCCGCACATCACCATGCTCCAGCGCTACCTGTTGACGGCCGGCCTGGATCAGGCTTGTGCGGCCGTCGAGAAGGCCCTGGACGCCATCGACGCGGCCCTCTTGAGCTATCGCGTCCCCCTCGGCAACAACGGAACCGACCGGACCCTGCTCAGGTCAGGGTTGCGTAGACGATGAGGTTGTCGACGGGGTGGCCCTGGGGGTCTATCGAGCCGTCGCAGGTGATCAGGCGGAGGGTGGGGGTCGGGGTGGGGGCGTAGACCTGTTGGGTGGGGAAGGTCTTCTTGCTGACCGTCTGGGTGGCGGTCACGGTGAAGTGGACGGTTTTGCCGTCGGCGCCGCGGACGGCGATGTCGGCGCCCTTCTTGATCTTCGCGAGATCGTGGAAGACGGCCTTGCCGTGGCGGGTGTTGTTGTGGCCGATGACGACGGAGGAGCCGCGCTGGCCGGGTACGGCGCTGTTCGTGTACCAGCCGGCGGTCATGCCCTGGTCCGACGGCGGGACTTGGACCGTCTGGTCGGCGTTGAGGCCGAGCCGCAGCAGGGAGCTGTCCACGCCGAGCGAGGGGATGACCACGCGGGTGGGGTCGCCGGGGGTGGCGGGTGCCGTGGCCGGGGGCGGGGTCGATGCGCCGGTGGCGGGCGGCTCCGGGGCGCTGGCGGCGGGGGAGCCTGACGAGCAGGCGGCCACGGTGGTGAGGGCCAGCGCGAGGAGCGGGGCTCGCAGGGCGCGCGCCGGGCCGGTCCGCCGCGCCGGGTGCGGGATGCGGGCCATGGGTGTCCTTAGGGGTGGTGGTGCGCCGCCCACGGGGGCGGCGCACCACGTGGATCGGAGGGTCAGCCGTCGTGGCGGGCGGCCCGGCGGCGCACGATGACGAAGCCGGCACCCGCGAGCGCGGCGGCCGCAGCGGCCGAGCCGGCGATGGTGGCGTTGCTGGTGCCCGTGCTCCCGGCCGGCTGCTCGCCGGCGGCGACGCCGCCGCGCGGCATCGGGGCGGCGGACGGACCGGCGGGAGCGGCGGTCGGCTGGGGGGCGCCGGTGCGGGTGCCGCCGGGGGCGCTGACGGAAGCGGTGGGACGGGGGCTGTCGGTGACCACGCCGGAGGAGGCGGTGGGGGCGGGGGCGGGCTTGGCGCTCGCGTCCGCCGCGAACGCTCCGGTGGCCGGGAGCAGCACCGTGCCGGCGATGACTGCGGTGACGGCGGCGGTGCGCAGGGTGCGGAGGGAGAACATGGTGGTGCCTTCCGTTGACGGGGGTCGATCAGTGTCGGAGCGGCCGCCGCGTCCGGCGCTCGCCGCGTCCGGCGGCTGCCGCGCGGCAGCCGGCATGATCGACAGGCTGGCAGGCACCTGTGAAGAAGTTGTCAGAGTGCTGTGGTCCGCGGATCAGGGTCCCGGACGGCTCTGCCCGGCGTGCGGAAGACGGCGCGGGCGCTCAGGCTGGATGCATGACGATCAATCGGATGACTGAACACGGAATCGACATCGACACGCGCATGCTCGCGGTGGGTGTGGCCGTCACCGGCGTCGCGGCGGTGCTGGGGCTGGCCGGGACGGTCATGATCGGCGTCACGCTGCTGAACGCCGGGCGCGGATACGTCCGTCATATGGAGGTACCGCCGTCCGAACTGGCGGCCCGCGCCATGCGGCAGGCGAAGGCGGCCTCGCAGGCCGCCTCCCAGGCGGGGGTCGACGCCTGGCGCTCCGCGGACGGCTCCTCCTGACCGGATGAGCCTCGCTCGTGGCGCGCCTCTTGCCAGGCGTGCCGCTCCCTAACGTGCTGTGCCGGTGCGGTCGATCGGGGTGATGACCTTCCGTTCGACCGGGGAGGACAGCACGATCGACGTCGTGGTGCGGCCGAGGGCCGAGATCTGTTCGAGCATCTCCTCGAGGTGCGAGGTGTCGGCCACGGCGACCTTGATGATCCAGCAGTCCTCGCCGACGACGTGGTGCACCTCCAGGATCTCGGGGCGCGCCATCAGTTCCAGCGTCCTGGGGTGACGCAGCGTGTAGCCGCCGTGCGGGGAGACCCGGACGAAGGCGAGCATGCCGTAGCCGAGCCGGTTCGGTGCGACCACGGCGGAGTAGCCGGTGATAGTGCCGTTGCCCTCCAGCCGGCGGATCCGTTCCGCCACGGCGGCCGGGCTGAGGCTCACCCGCCGGCCCAGCTCACTGAGAGTGATGCGGCCCTCGGTCTGGACGAGTTCGAGCAGCCGCGTGTCGACGCTGTCGAGGGCCACCGAGGAATCGTGGGCGAGGCCCCGCAGATGGCGTGGTTCTTTCGGTGGCGCCGCTGAATCTCCCATGATCTCCCCTTCGGATGCCGGGTCGAGACGGTAACACTTGAGCCCAGCGGCGGGGATGTCCTGCCTGGTGGGAAAGGTCTGAAGGCATGCGCGACTCCACGGGGGACGTTCTGCGCGACGTCTGCGTCATCGGTGGCAGCCGGTACTTCGGCAAGCGGCTGATACTGCGGCTCCGCGACGAGGGCGTCAACGTCACCGTCATCAACCGCGGTTCGGCACCGGCACCGCCGGGCGTCACGCATCTCGTCGCGGATCGTGACGACGAGGCGGCCCTGGAAGCCGCCCTGGGCGACCGGCACTTCGACGTCGTCATCGACCAGGTCTGTTACACACCGCGACAGGCGGCCATCGCCAAGCGCGTCTTCCGCGACCGCACCGAGCGCTACGTCATGACGTCCACGATGGAGGTCTACGACCCGGCGACGTTCGACGGCGCGCCCCCTGCCCATCGTCCGGTCGGCGAGGGCGCGGTGGATCCCGGCACGTGGCCGTTCGACCTCGAACTCCCCTGGGGAGAGGAGTCGTTCAGGGAGCGGCTCGGCGACGCCCGGCACTACGCCGAGGGGAAGCGGCAGGCGGAGGCGGTGTTCAGCCAGGACCCGGCGTTCGCGTTCGTCTCCGTGCGCAGCGCGCATGTGCTGGGCGGGGGCGCGGAGGAGTTCACCGGGCGGCTGGAGCACTACGTGGACCGGGTCCGTACGGGGCGGCCGGTCGTCGTGCACCCCACGGACCGGCCCTCCACGTTCATCAACGACCGCGAGATCGCCGACTTCCTGTTCTGGGCGGCCGGCGCCGACTTCACCGGGCCCGTCAACGCCAACTCGCACGGTGAGCTGAGCGCCACGGAGCTGAGCGAGCTGGTCGCGGCACAGCTCGGTGCGGAGCGGCCGACGTTCACTCGTACCGGATCCCGGGCGGGCGACGACGTGTCGCCGTTCTCGTTCGACCGCTACTACGCGATGGACAACTCGCGTGCCACCGAACTGGGTTTCGCCTTTTCGACCACCGCGGAGTGGCTGCCCGGCGCCATCGCCGAGACGGGAGTCCAGGAATGAGCGGCTTCGCTGCGCGCCGGATCCGTGACGTCCGCGTCGGTCCGGTCGGTCTCGGGGCCATGCCGCTGTCCATCGAGCGGCGACCGGACGAGGCGAGGGCCTTTGCCACGGTCCATGCGGCGCTCGACGCAGGGGTGACGCTCATCGACACCGCCGACTCCTACCACTGGCACGCGGACGAGCGGGGGCACAACGAGGAGCTGATCGCCCGCGCCATCGCCGCCTACGGCGGTGACACATCGGACGTCCTCGTCGCGACCAAGGGGGGTCGCGGGCGGCCCGGCGACGGTTCGTGGACCGTCGACGGCACCCCGGAGCATCTGAAGCGGGCCTGCGAGGAGTCGCTGCGGCGGCTCGGTGGCGAGGCGATCGGGCTGTACCAGCTGCACAAGCCGGACCCCCGGGTCCCGTTCGCCGAATCCATCGGCGCGCTGCGGGAGTTGCTCGACGCGGGCACGATCAGGATGGCGGGCGTCTCGAACGTGGACGCCGATCAGATCCGGCAGGCCGACGAGATCCTCGGCGGTCGGCTGGCCTCGGTGCAGAACGAGTACTCGCCCGCCGTCCGCGACAGTGCGGCCGAGCTGCGGCTGTGCGACGAGCTCGGGATCGCCTTCCTGCCCTGGAGCCCGCTCGGCGGCATCTCCCGGAGCTCGCTCGACGCCCCGCCGACGGTGGCTGACGGGATCCCGGCTCCGGCCCCCGCGCCGACTCCCGCCCCCAGCCACGCCCCGCCCTTCGCCGCCTTCCACGAGATAGCGCGGGACCGCGGGGTGAGCCCGCAGCGCATCGCTCTCGCATGGCTGCTGGCGAAGTCCCCGGTCGTCGTTCCCATCCCGGGCGCCAGCCGGCCCGGGACGATCCGGGACTCGGCTGCGGCCGGCGAAGTGACGCTCACCGCCGACGAGTTCGCACGGCTCGACGCGGCCCGGTAGTCCGCCCACCCGGCCACGGAGACCCCCACCACGGACCCGGCGCCACGGACCTCGCCTCCGACCCCGCCACCGACCGACCCCGTCGCTCCTTGACATGAACCGAGGTTCAAGTCTGAGACTGCTGTGTGGACGAAGCAGCAGGTGGCGGACGCAGGGAGTGATGGGTGTGCGAGCAGTACAGGTGACACGGTTCGGTGGTCCCGAGGTGCTGGTCACGGCGCAGCTGCCGGATCCGGTCGCGGGTCCCGGCGAGGTGGTCGTGGGGGTCGAGGCGGCCGACGTGATCCTCTTCGAGGCGCGGATCCGCGAGGGCCTGGCGCAGGACTTCCTGCCGGTGCGGCCGCCGTACGTACCCGGGGGCGCGGTGGCCGGGCGGGTGCTCTCCGTCGGCGAGGGCGTCGAGCCCGGCTGGATCGGCCGGTCCGTCGCCGCGCATGTCGGTGACCGCGGGGGGTACGCCGAGCGGGCCCTGGCGCCCGCCGACGCGCTGCTCGCCGTACCCGACGGGCTTGGCCCGCGCGAGGCCGCCGCGCTGCTCCACGACGGCACCACCGCGCTGGGCCTGGCGGACGCCGCCCGGACCCAGCCGGGAGAGTGGGTCCTGGTCACCGGGGCCGGCGGCGGGCTGGGCATCCTCATGGTGCAGCTGGCCCTGGCGGCGGGGGAACGGGTCGTGGCGGCCGCTCGCGGCAAGCGGAAGCTGGACCTGCTGCGCGAGCTGGGTGCCCATGCCGTCGTCGACTACTCGCTGCCGGGCTGGGAGGAGCGGGTGCGCGAGGCGACCGGCGGTGCGGGTCCCGACATGGTCTACGACGGCGTCGGCGGGGAGCTCGGACTGGCCGCGTTCGAACTGACCGCCCGTGGCGGCCAGTTCTCCGCGCACGGCGCGGCCGCCGGCGGCTTCGCGCCCGTCGACCCGGCGGAGGCGCGCCGGCGGGAGGTGACCGTACGGGGTATCGAGCAGGTGCAGTTCGCGCCCGACGTCGGCCGCGGGCTGTTGCGGCGCGCGCTGACGGAGGCCGCCGCGGGACGGATCCGGCCCGTCATCGGGCAGACGTTCCCGCTGGAGCGCGCCGCCGACGCGCACCGGGCGATGGAGGCCCGCGACGTCCTCGGGAAGACCCTGCTGCTGCCCTGACGACACCCCGGCAGGCCGGCGCCTCCCCGACGCACGGGTCCCTGTCGTCGCACCGGCCCCTTCTGCCCCCTCTGCCCCCCTGTCCGCTCCGCCACCCCCGGCTCCGCTAATCCGCGAGGCTGCGGCTCCACGATTCCAGCACCGTCAACGAATGGTCGTGCCGACGCTGGACCTCACCGTTCTTCGACCAGCCCCACTCCCGGTACGCGGCCAGCGCCGGCACGTTCGGGGTCTCCACCAGCACGGACGCCACGGCCGCCGCGCTGCGCGACAGCAGCATGTCCTGCAGCCGGCCCGCGACCCCGAGGCGGCGATGGGAGGGGAGTACGAGCAACTCGGCGACGGCGAAGACCTGGCCGGACGCGGTGTGCTCCTCCAGGTCCTGCGGGACCCCGCCGACGAATCCCTGCCACCACTCGCCGCCGCGATCCGGAGGAAAGCCGTATGCGAAGCCCACGAGCGCCGGGTCGCCGGCGATCGTCATATCGAATCCGGGGTGCTGCACATGCTCCGCGAAGCGCCGCAGAAAGCTCTGCCGGCTGTGGAACTCCTCGCCCTGGGCGCCGAGGTAGGACTCGACGTAGAGGTCCGCGAAGGCCTCCCTTTGCGCCTCGGCCTGCCACCGGCTCAGACGCCGTAGAAACACCTCTGTCATGCATTCCTCCTGCGATCACACCCATCGTGACAGCTCGGCGGGCACCGTGTCAGCGGGCGGTCAGTGAGCGGTCGGCTGAAGTCAGCGCGCTGTCAGTGGCGTACGGGAGTCTTGGAGACATGAAGACCACGGGGAGCATCGAGCGGAGCACCGACCACCCAACCGGCAGGACCGGGCCGATCGCGGCCTTCGTGCGGTTCGTCGTGTGCGGCGGGGGCGTGGGGCTGCTGTCCAGCGCCGTCCTGCTGCTGCTGTCGGGCCGGCTGCCCCTGGTGGTCGCCAACGCGCTGGTGACCGTCGCCTCCACCCTGCTGGCCACCGAGCTGCACGGCCGCTTCACCTTCCGGGCCGGACGGGCCCAGCTGAGCGACCACGTCAAGTCCGGTGCCACCGCGGCGATCTGCTACCTGTTCACCACCGCCGCGCTGCTCGTGCTGCACGCGGTGCACCCGTCCCCGGGTCCGCTGCTGGAGCAGAGCGTGTACCTCTCGGCCTCGGGCCTCGCCGGTGTCGGCCGCTTCGTCGTCCTGCGGGTCATCGTCTTCGCCAAGGGCGGCACCAGGACGGCCGACGTACCGGTTGCCACCCCGGCCACCGGCCGGGCCGCCACCCTGGTCGCCACTCCGTCCGCCGCTCCGTCCGTCGCCCCGTCCGCCGCCCCTTCCGTCTCCCCGTCCTTCTCCCCTTCCGTCGCTCCGGCTCCCGCCCTCGCCCCGGCTCTCGGCCAGGGATCGGTGGCGGTCGCCGCGTAGCGTCGTCGGGAATCTTGCGGAAATCCTCCCGGGCCGTGAAACATTCAGGCACCTCTGGCGCGTCAATGAGGTGTACACGGCGAATGGGGGGTGGATGCGGCAGACGCACGCGGACGGGTATCTGGACTTCGCCGCGAACCGCGCCGGGCATCTCTTCCGGTCGGCATGCCTGCTGACCAGCGGTGACACCCATCTCGCCGAGGATCTCGTCCAGGAGACCCTCGGCCGGATGTATGTGGTCTGGGGGCGGGCCTCCAAGATCGACAACCCGGCCGGCTACGCGCAGACCGTCCTGGTGCGGGCCTTCCTCTCCCATCAGCGGCGCCGCAGCAACCGCGAACGCCCGACCCCCGACCTCCCGGACGTGCCGGGCGAAGCGGGGGTCGACACGACGCTGCGGCTGACGCTCCTCGACGCGCTCGGCCGGCTGGCGCCCAAGGACCGGGCGGTGCTGGTGCTGCGGTACTGGGAGGACCGAAGCATCGAGGAGACCGCCGACGCGATGCGCGCTTCGTCCAGCTCCGTACGGACGCGCTCCGTCAGGGCGTTGGCGAAGCTGCGGGAACTGCTCGGCGGCACCCTCGCCGAATTCGCCGCGAACTGACGCCACCGACTTCCACTGATGCTTCCGCCCCCACTCCGCTCGCCCCACGCCGCTCGCACCACTCCGCTCGCACCACGACCCCGAGCTCCGCGCCATACGCCATACGCCATACGCCATACGCCATACGAAACGGTGGTTCCCCATGCCCTTCGACCCCTTCGCTCCCTCGGACCCCTTCGAGGAGGACCTCGGCCAAGCCATACGGGGCACCGCCGGCACCTTCTCCACCGACAACAGGGCGCTGGTGGACGCCGGTGCGGCCCGCGGCCGGGTGATGCGGCTGCGCCGCAGGGCCGCCGTCGCGGGTGGTGCGGCGACGCTCACGCTGGTCGCCGTCGGGGGGCTGATGGCGGGCGGAATGTCGGGTTCGGCCGGACATCACGTCGCGGAGGATCCGGCCGCGCGGGGCGGACCGCAACCGGTCGCCGTCGCGTCCGGTGAGCGGGTCACCGCGCAGCACATGATCAACCTGCTCAAGTCGGCGCTGCCACCGGGCGTGACCACCGGCGGGCAGGGGCGCGGCACCGGCGCCGAAGGGACCGGCGGCCCGATCGGCGCCCCGTACGCGGAGGTCGTCTACGACGACGGGCACGGCCCCGGTCTGGTCAGCGTCAGCCTGAACCACGCACCGGCGGGGCAGGGCGTGGGCCCCGGCACCGGTACCCGGTGCCCGGACCGGGTGTACGTGCCGTTCGACTCGTGCGACCGGTCCGTGCTCGCCGACGGCTCCGTACTCGTCCTGCTCAAGGGCTACGAGTACCCGGACCACCGGGTGACCACCAAGAACTGGCGGGCCACCCTGACCACCCGCGACGGCCAGGTCGTCGACGCCATGGAGTGGAACTCCCCGGCGGAGAAGGGCTCCCCGGACACCCGGCCCGACCCCCCGCTGACCGCCGCGCAGCTGACGGCGCTGGTGAACGTGAAGATCTGGAAGCCGGTGTTCGACGCCCTCGGACCGACCAAGGTTCCGGCCGATCGGCCCACCACACTCCCGGCCGAGCAGCCCGCCATCGCCGAGGCGAGCTCCTCGGTACCGGGCCCCGCGATCAGCGCCGTTCTGAAGGGGCTGATCCCGGCCGGCCTGAAGCGCAGCGACGCGGACGACTCGGAGGGCTTCGCCCATGTGACCGTGAACGACGGGCACGGCAAGACCCTGATCGAGGTGAACGTCGACCGCTGGCCGCCCAAGGACCCCGACACCCTGGCGTTCTTCTCGGGTGGCGAGAAGCTCGCCGACGGCACCCGGGTGCTGGTCTCCCAGGGGCCGGCGGAGAAGGGCGGTGCCGGGACCGTGCAGTGGGTCGCCCAGATCCTGCGCCCCAACGGCCGGCGGATCGTCGTCGCCGAGCTGAACGCGGGCGGCTACCACCAGCCCGCCACCCGGACCGCGCCGGTGTTCACCATCGACCGTCTCAGGGCTATGGCGCTGAGCCCCGACTGGAAGAAGCTGGGCTGAGCTCGGACGGCGCGCCCTGGTGGTGCCCGCAGCTACTCCCGCAGCTACTCCCACCGCTGCTCCTGCCCTACTCCCGCCCTCCCGCCAGCTCGACCGCCCGTCCCCGCAGCGCCAGGCGGGCCGGGATCACCGCGGCGGGCACGGCGAGCAGGGCGCAGGCGGCCACCGCGGCGCCGGTGGTCGTCCAGGGGATGACGACGGGGGACGGTACGGACAGCGCGGCCAGTGCGGCTTTGACGCCCAGCAGGTTCAGCGCGGCGACGCCCGCGCCCAGGGTCGTGCCCACCGCGACGATGAGCAGCGCCTCGGCGGCCACCATCCGCAGCACCTGGCCCATGGTGGCCCCGGCGAGGCGCAGTACGGCGAGATCGCGGACACGGTCGGCGGTCGCCATGACCAGGGTGTTGGCCAGCGCGATGCCCGAGTAGAGCAGGGCGATGCCGAGCACCAGCAGAATGCCGATCCGGGTCTGTCTGCTGGTGGCCGGGTAACCCGCCGCGAGCCACTGCTCCTTGCTCAGCACGTGCCCGCCGCCGGGCGCCACGGCGGCCCGGAGCGCGTCGGCCGAGCGGCGCACGTCCGTTCCCGGCCGGATCCGGACGTCGATCCGGTCGGGGGACGAGCCCGGCGCGTTGAGCGGGGTGACGTAGGCGCCGTTGCCGCCCGTGCCGGTGCGCAGCACGGCGGCGATCCGGAGCGACGTCCGCCGGCCGTCGCCGAGCCAGACGGCCACCTGGCTGCCGACGGTGTGCTCGGGCCACTCCTCGTTGACGACGATGCTCCGGTCGTCGAGATCGGTGACCTTTCCGGCGGTCACCGGGAGGGTCGTCACGGCGGCGAGGGCGGCCGGGTCGACGGCGCGGGCCTCGTCCCCGACCAGCGCCACCCCGTCCTCCAGCCGGTACACGGTGGTCGGTGCGAAGGCGGCCGCGTCGAGTCCGGGCAGTTCCCGGACCCGCGCGACGGTCGCCGGGTCGAGGCCGCCGGCATCCGACGTCACGACGAAGTCGGCCGCCGACTGCGCGCGCGTCTCCGCCGCCTTGGCGGCGTTGACGGTCGCCGTGACCCCGAGCAGGGACCCGGCCAGGGCGACGGTGATCAGTACGGGCGCGGCGACGGCCGCCGTACGCCGCACCCCGGCCAGCACGTTCTCCCGTACGAGCCGGCCGGCGACGCCCGGCAGCCGGGCGGGCAGCCAGGCCAGCGCCTTCGTCAGCGGCCCCACCACGACGGGTGCGAGCAGCGCGAACGCCGTGATGAGCAGCATCGGTTGGGTGGTGTACGTCTTGCGGTGCAGCGCGTCGGACGGATCGGTGAGCAGTTGCCGGACGAGCAGCCCGAGGCCCAGCAGCAGCAAGCCGCCGCCTGCCGTCCAGCGCCCGGCCGTCATGGTGCGGCTGTCGACCGAGGCTTCGCGCAGCGCCTCCATCGGACCCACCCGCCCGGCCCGGCGGCTCGCCGCCCAGGCGCCCGCGAGCGCGACCCCGAGCCCCGTCCCGAAGGCCGTCCAGTACGGCCAAGCGTCGTCGCCGACCGTGAACCAGGACGGTGCGATGCCGGTCTCCACCAGCCACGCCGCCAGCCGCGGCGCCCCGAACCGCCCCAGGACGCAGCCCGCCGCCGAGGCCACCGCGCCCACCACCGCGGCCTCGACGATCACCAGCCGCCGGAGCTGCCGCGGCGCGGCACCGGCCGCCCGCAGCAGGGCGAACTCCCGCCGCCGCTGCGCCACGGCGAAGGCGAACGTCGACGCGACGACGAACACCGACACGAAGCCGGTGACTCCGCCGGCCGTTCCCAGCAGGGCGTTCACGGTCGTCAGCGCCTCGCTGTCCCGGTCCGGGTCGGCATCGGCCCGCCGCCGGTCGTCGCCGGTGAGGACGTCCAGGTCCCCGGGCGTGGAGGCCCGTACCGCGGCCGGGTCCGCGTACACCACGACCGTGTCGATCCGGGGCGCCAGCCGCGCCGCCTCCGCGTCCGTGAAGAACACCGCGTGCTCGAAATCCGCGTGCTCGAAATCCGCGTGCGCGAAACCCGGGTCCGGAGCCGTTCCGACGACCGTGCCGACGACCGTTCGGACTGTGCCGACGACCGTCCGGGCCGCGCTGCCGCCGTCCGGGGTGTGCAGCGTGACGCGGGCGCCCGGTGCGGCCCAGCCGCCCGTCGTCACGATCTCGCCGGGGGTGGCAGGCGCGCGGCCGGCGGTGAGCCGGTAAGGGGTGAAGGCCGCCGCCGACCAGGCGTGGCCGACCGTGCCGGCCGGGGCGCCGTCCGCGCGCACCGGGAACGTACGGTCCTGGACGGTGCGGCCGAGCCGGGCCAGCGCGGCGGCGGTGGCCGCCGGGACCGGCCGGGGGTGGTCGAGCCGCTTCTCGCGCACCCCGTGCGCGGTGTCGACCCGCAGGGTGTCCGTGCCGCGCACGACCACCGGGGCCGCCGCGAACCGTTCGGGACCGCGGTGCGGGGCGTCGACGGTGGCGGCCAGCGCCAGGCCCATCGTGGCCATCAGGCCGACGCCCAGCGCGAGGGCGACGAAGCTGCCGGTGAAGGTGGCCCAGCGGGCGCGGAGCGTGCGCAGCGCGATTCTCAGCATGCGCTCAAGCCAATCGGCGGCGGGCCGCGCGCACAGCACGGCAGGACGGAGTCCTCGGGTATGCCTGGCCCTACCCCTGGGGCCGCCGCGGCCTCTGGCCGGTCCGCGCCGACTGGCAGAATCCAGCGCGTGGAACGAGAACTGCGCATCGTGCTCGCCGAGGACAGCGTCCTGCTCCGCGAAGGGCTGGTCGGCCTCCTCGCGCGCTTCGGGCACCGGGTCGTCGCGGCGGTCGGGGACGCCGAGGCGCTGCGGACGGCGGTCGCCGAGCACGACCCGGACATCGTCGTCACGGATGTGCGGATGCCGCCGGGCCTCCAGGACGAGGGGCTGCGCGCCGCCGTCGCGCTGCGCGCCCAGCGCCCGTCGCTGCCGGTGCTCGTCCTGAGCCAGTACGTGCAGCACAGCTACGCCGCCGAGCTGCTCGACTCGGGCGACGGGTCCGGCGTCGGCTATCTGCTCAAGGACCGGGTGGGCCAGGTCGAGGAGTTCCTCGACGCGCTGCGCCGGGTCGCGGACGGCGGCACGGTCGTCGACCCGGAGGTCGTCCGCCAGCTGCTGCGCCGCCGGCGCGATCCGCTGGAGCGGCTGTCCGCGCGGGAGCGGGAGGTGCTGGGGCTGATCGCGGAGGGCCGGTCCAACGCGTCGATCGCCCGCGAGCTGGTGGTCTCCGAGGCGGCCGTCGGCAAACACATCGGCAGCATCCTCAGCAAGCTGGACCTGCCGCCCGCCGAGGAGACCCACCGCAGGGTCCTGGCGGTCCTTGCCTTCCTGCGCGCCTGACCTGGGCCTGACCTGGGCCTGACCTGGGCTGACCAGGGCCTGACCTGGGCTGACCAGGGCCTGACGAGCCGCTCGACATACCCCCGGAACGGCCGCCGGCGTCATCGGAGGTATGCCCAGCCTTTGCCGATGCTTTGAGCACTGAGGGGCTGATTGGACGCCCGCCCGGGTGACAATGCGACAGTCGACGCATATCCCCGGGCGCCCCTGGCCCATCTCTACGCGAAGCGAGGATCCCCGTGTTGCGAAACGGGCTGGAGCCGTGGCACCTGATCGTGGTGGCGCTGGTTCTGATCATGCTGTTCGGTTCCAAGAAGCTGCCCGACGCCGCCCGCGGTCTCGGCAAGTCCATGCGCATCCTGAAGTCCGAGGCGCGTGCGCTGAAGGCCGATGACGCCGCCGCGAACGCGACCGCCACCACCACGGCCACCCCCGCGGACGTCAAGCCGACCCCCGCACCCGAGGTGCACCCCCACACGTCGTAGCGGGTCCGCGCTTCCGGATTCCGGCAGTGTTGATAGGTTCCTGACGCCCGGAAGTCGGCAGTCGGAAGTACGCGGTAGTGGCGGGGGTTGCGCAGTGGCAGCACGGGGCATACCGCCCGAGTACGTGGACGGGTACGAGGAGCTCCTCGCCGACATATCCCGCAGCGGCCGCGCGCTGCGCCGCGACGAGCGTGAGGCCCGTCGTGAGCTGGGGGAGCGGGCCGCCGACGCCGGCTACGGCCTGCGGGAGCTGGTCGACGCCTACCTGGGTGCCACCCGCAGGTCCTGGTCGGCGCTGCCCGGCGTCGCCGACGCCCGCAGCGCGGCCGATCTGCGCCACGTCGGCGAATCCGTCCTCGCGGCGGTGGAGGCCGGAGTGGCGGCGCTCGCCGAAGGACATGAACGGTCGCATCGGCTCGCGGTCCGCAAGGAGGAAGCCGCCCGCCGGGAGTTCGTCGACGATCTGCTGTACGGGCGCAGCGACCCGGGGCGGCTGGCCGAGCGCGCCGAGCGCTTCGGGCTGCGGCTGGCCGGCCGCCATGTGGTGGCCGTCGCCACCGGGACCGAGGCGTACGACGACGCCCATCCCCTCGTCCACCGCGTGGAACGCGACCTGGCCGGACGGTTCGGCGACCACGACGTGCTGCTGGCCACCAAGGGCGGCCGGTTCGTGTGCATCGCGCCCGCCGCGGAACAGGCCGTCCTGGACGCCTTCGTCAAGCTCGCCGGCGAGGTGCGGGTGGCGCTGGGCCGCCCGCACGGAGGTCCCGGCGGAGTGGTCAGGAGCTACGAGGAGGCGCTCAGCGCCCTCGACCTCGGGGAGCGTCTCGGCCTCGAAGCCCGCGTCCTGAACTCGGCCGACCTGCTCGTCTTCCCCGTCCTCATGCGCGACCGCGCGGCGATGGCCGACCTCGTCCGCGTCGTGCTCGGCCCGCTGGAGGAGGCGCGCGGCGGCGCCCTGCCGCTGCTGCAGACGCTGGGGGCGTACGCGGCCGCCGGCTATGTGGGCGCCGAGGCAGCCCGCCGACTCGACCTCAGCGTCCGGGCGCTCAGCTACCGCCTCGAACGCATCGCGGCCCTCACCGGGTTCGACCCCGACGACGCCCTCCAGCGCTACACCCTGGAGACGGCCGCACTGGGCGCGCGTCTGCTGGACTGGCCACAACGACCTTTGTAGGGCGGGTTGTTGGCGGCGTCGCAGTGCGGCGTCATCGGCGGGGCGGCGAGGCCGGAGAGGCGGCGGGACCCCAGCGGCGTTAGTAGGACGTCAGAGGCGCGTCAAGATTGCCGGGATCGGGCAATGTGGCAGCGCGACACCCGGTGCCACCATCTCCGTGACGGGCGGTTGGGAATCGGGGGGTCAGTGCCATGGGGGAGTTCGTGAGAACTGCGCTGGCGTTCCCGACCGTCCTGTTCAGCTTCGCGCTCCTGGTCGTCATCGGCTTCTGGCTGCTGGCGCTGATGGGCGGCGTCTCCGCCCATGGCCACGGGGGGCACGGCGCGGGCCACGGGGGCCACGGGGACGGCGGCGGCCACGGTCACAGTCAGAACAGCC
Organism: Streptomyces sp. RKAG337; assembly: GCF_023701715.1. Taxonomy (NCBI): domain Bacteria; kingdom Bacillati; phylum Actinomycetota; class Actinomycetes; order Kitasatosporales; family Streptomycetaceae; genus Streptomyces; species Streptomyces sp. RKAG337. Next base: position 4,039,528 of record NZ_JAJOZA010000001.1, read on the forward strand.
ACGGCCCAGGCGGCGAGGGCCTGTTGACGGCCGCCGGGCTCGACGGGGTGCCGGTCACGGTCGTCCTCTCGCTGCTGACCGCCGTCGCCTGGTTCGTGAGCCTGGCCGGCAGCGCGCTGCTGGACGGCGCCGGCGCGCACAGCCCGGTACGCGTCCTGCTCGGCATCGCCGTCCTCGCCGTGGCCCTGGCCGGCGCGTGGTCCGCGACCTGGCTCCTGGTGCGGCCGCTGCGCCGGCTCTTCCCCGAGGTGCGGCCGCTCTCGCGGCGGGACTTCGTCGGAAGCCTGTGCGTCATCCGCACCGGGCGGGTCGGTACGGACTTCGGCCAGGCCGAAGTCACCGCGCCGGACGGCTCGTCCGCGGTCGTCCAGGTCCGGCAGACCGGTGAGGACACCTTCGCCTCCGGGAGCACCGCGCTCCTCTACGAGTACGAACCGGCGGGCGAGTTCTTCTGGGTCGCACCTTTCGACCCGATCACCTAGCCCGGTCCAGGCGGCCCGCGCCACTGCCCCGATCCCTCACCTGACACGTGTCCGACGACACGTGACACCCAGTCATGTCCCGTACCACCCAACGCCCACCACCACACCGTCTCCGCACTCTTCGACTGAGGATCCGCCATGGATGCCACCGCCATCGGGATCGGCGTACTGATCGCCGTCCTCCTGCTCATCGCGCTCGGCGTGGTGTTCACCGTCAGCCGGCTCTTCCGCAAGGTGGAGCAGGGCCAGGCGCTGATCATCTCCAGGACCAAGCACGTGGACGTCACCTTCACCGGCGCCGTGGTGCTCCCGATCCTCCACAACGCCGAGCAGATGGACATCTCGGTGAAGACGATCGAGATCAAGCGCACCGGCCGCGAGGGCCTGATCTGCCAGGACAACATCCGTGCCGACATCCACCTGACGTTCTTCGTGCGCGTGAACAAGACCACCGAGGACGTCATCAAGGTCGCCCAGGCGATCGGTACGGCACGGGCGAGCCACCAGGAGACGCTGCAGGCGCTGTTCGCCGCCAAGTTCTCCGAGGCGCTCAAGACCGTCGGCAAGCAGCTGGACTTCGTCGACCTCTACACCCAGCGCGACCACTTCCGCGACCAGATCATCCAGGTCATCGGCACCGATCTCAACGGCTACCACCTCGAGGACGCCGCGATCGACTTCCTCGAACAGACCCCGATGACCCAGCTGGACGCCGCCAACATCCTCGACGCACAGGGCATCCGGAAGATCACCGAGCTGACCGCCATCGAGCACGTGCGCACCAACGAGTTCCAGCGCACCGAGCAGAAGGAGATCACCCGGCAGAACGTCGAGGCCCGCGAGACCATCCTGGAGCTGGAACGGCGGCAGGCCGAGGCCGAGATCAAGCAGCGCCGGGAGGTCGAGACACTCCGTGCCAAGGAGGAGTCGTCCACGATGCGCGTCCAGGAGGAGGAACGGCTCGGCTCGCAGGGCGCGTTCATCCGGACCGAGGAGCTGCTCGGCATCCAGCGGGAGAACCAGGGCCGTGAGATCGCCGTGGCGCAGAAGAACCGTGAACGCGTCATCGCCGTCGAGAACGAGCGGATCGAGAAGGACCGGCTGCTGGAGGTCATCGCCCGCGAGCGCGAGACGGAACTGTCCCGGATCTCCAAGGACAAGGAGGTCGAGGCGGAACGCCGTGAGGTCGCCGATGTGATCCGCGAGCGCATCGCCGTGGACCGCACCGTCGCCGAGCAGGAGGAGAGCATCAAGGCGCTGCGGCTGGTGCAGGAGGCGGAACGGGAGCGGCAGGCGCTCATCGTGCGGGCCGAGGGACAGGCGCAGGAGAAGCTCGTCAAGGACATCAAGGCCGCGGAGGCGGCCGAGCAGTCCGCGACCCACCGGGCGCGGGAGGCACTGACCATGGCCGAGTCCCGCAAGCAGGCGTCCGAGCTGGACGCCCAGGCCAAGATCCGGCTGGCCGAGGGCACGCGGGCGGAGGCGGCGGCCGCCGGGCTCGCCGAGGTCGAGGTGCGCGAGCGCAGCGCCGAGGCGATCGAGAAGGTCGGACTCGCGGAGGCGGCCGTCTCGCGGGAGAAGAACACCGTCGAGGCGGAGGGCATCGGCCGCCGGCTGAAGGAGGAGGCCGCGGGCCTCACCGACAAGGCGGCCGCAATGGCCGCGCTCGACGACGCCTCACGCGGTCACGAGGAGTACCGGCTGCGGCTGGCGGCCGAGAAGGACATCCGGCTCGCGAGCCTGGACATGCAGCGCCAGGTCGCGGAGGCGCAGGCCACGGTGCTCGCCACCGGCCTGGAGTCGGCGAACATCAGCATCGTCGGCGGCGAGAGCGTCTTCTTCGACCGGGTGGTCGGGGCGATGTCGCTGGGCAAGAGCGTCGACGCCTTCGTGGACAGCTCCGACGCCGTCAAGGCGCTGGCCGGGCCGTGGCTGGACGGATCGTCGCGCTTCACCGAGGACGCCACCCGGGTGCTCGGCTCCCTCGGGAGCGGCGGCGTCCAGAACCTGACGGTGTCCGCGCTCCTGATGCGGCTCATCGCGTCCGGCGGCCCGCAGTCCGGCGGACTGCAGCAGCTGCTCGACCAGGCCAACTCGCTGGGCCTGGGCCAGCTTCCGCTGGACGCGCTCGGCGGCGCGGCCCCGGCTGCCCCGAACCCTCCCGCGGTCAACGGTGCCAAGCCCGTCGCCGTGCGCAACTGAACAGCACCACCCGCACACACCACTGAGTGAACGAGGCTGGGAAGTGTCTGAGACCCGGATCGATGCCGGTACCTACGAGGTCCTGCGGGACCGGCTGGCCGCGTCGGCCAGAACGCTGGCGGTGCGCGCCGAGGCGCTGAACGCGCGCCGCCAGGAGGTGTTCGGGTCGGCCGAACTGCGGCTCGCCGGCGCCGACCGGATCAGCACCGGGCACGCCTGCGTGCCGTGCGACATCGCGCCCGTCGGCGAACGGCTGCTGTTCGGCGCCAACCCGGCGCCGGGCGGCCGGACGGACGGGCAGCCGGCGGTCGGGGACGTGCTGAGCGTGCAGGGGGAGCCCGTGCCGGGGCTGCTCGACGACCCGCACTTCGTCCGGGACTTCGACGAGCTGTACCGCTACTACCGGCAGACGCGGCTGACCCGGCTGCGCCCGCTGGACGGCCGACTGCTGGCCGTCTTCAGGACCGGTCCGGCCGTCGACGACGTCCGCGTGCTGCGCTGGCGGCTGTCGGCGGACGGCTCCGCCACGTACCTCGACGCGCGCGGCGAACGCGACCATGTGGTGCCGCCCGCACACGACTTCACCTGGACGGAGGCGACCCGCGACGACCACGTCCCGGGCGTCCCCGGCACGGTGGGCGTCCCGGGTACTCCTGCCGTCCCGTCCCGCGAGCCGCACATCGCGCTGCCCGGCGGCGTCTCGGTCTCGGTGACCGGCGGGACGCTCACCGTCAACGACCACACCGAGCCGGTGGACGAGCCGCTGCAGTCGCTCGCCGACGGGGAGGTGGCGTACGCGGTCGTCGGGCCGCTGCTCGTGCTGCGGGTGCGTCCCTACAAGGAGACGGCGTGGCGCCACCTGGTCGTCCACACCCGGACCGGGGAGGTGGCACGGCTCGACGCGATCGGGCAGGCGTGCCGCCGGCTGCCCGAGGAGCAGGGGATCATCTTCCCCGGCGGCTACTGCCTGGCGACCGGAGCGATCCGCACCTTCGACGACGCCGGTGGCGGCGGTGCCGCCGGTGACGTAGCCGGCGTCGGCGGCCTGGCGCCGGAGAGCGGCTTCGCCTTCGAGCGGCTGGTGCGCTCGGCGAACGGCGAGGACCTGCTGTACGTGTTCCACGCCGCCGCCACGGGACGCCGGCTGCTGCTCCCGTACAACATGATCAGCATGGCCGTGGCGACGCCGATCCGGACGCACGGCTATGCGCTGTTCGAGGACGGCACGCTCGTCACGATGCGGGCGGCCGGCGACGAACCGACCCGCGTGCACCCGCTGCACCGCTGGCGGACCCCGTACCTCTCCGACAGCTACGCCGCCGCGCAGCCGGTCGGCACCGGGCCGCTGGAGCGGATCGGCAACCCGGACCTGGTGCGCGGCATCTCCGACTGCCTCTCGGTGGCCGGCACGGTCGCCGACACCGCGCCGGCCGCCGCCGTCTTCGAGGCACTGGCTGCCTCGTGCGCGCGGATCCTGGACCGCTACCACTGGCTCGGCGAAGCGGAGTTGGGGGATCTGCGCGGGCCGCTGCAGGAGGTGCGGGGCACCGCCGAGCAGGTGCTGGCCGAGTACGAGCAGGTGCAGTCGCTGACCGCGCGGGCGGCCGGGGCCGTGGAGGAGGCCGCGGCCCGTATCGCGTCGGTGGTGCGGCGGGCGCGCGGCGAGGCCCCGAAGTCGGCCGCCGACTGGGTGGGCCAGCTGTCGGAACTGCGGGCCGGTCAGGGCAGGCTGGAGACGCTGCGCGAGCTGCGTTACGCCGACCCGGCCCGTATCGGCGAGCTGGCGGCCGGACTGGACGCCGATCTCACCGCCGCCGCGCACCGGGCCGTCGCGCACCTCTCCCGCGAGGACGCCTTCGCCGACTACCGGGAGCGCGTCGAGCGCGCGGGCGCCGAGGCGGCGGGCATCGCGGTCGTCGCGGACGCGGTCCCGGTCGCGGAACGGCTCGCCGAGCAGGCCGCCGCGCTGGAGACCGTCACCGGGATCGTCGGCACCCTGGAGATCGCCGACGCCACCGTCAGGACCGGCATCCTGGCGCGGATCGCCGACGTGCTCGGCGGTGTGAACCGGGCCCGCGCGCTCCTCGACGCCCGCCGCCGGGAACTCCTCACCAGCGAGGGCCGCGCCGAGTTCGCCGCGGAACTCGCCCTGCTCGCGCAGTCCGTCGGCAGCGCCCGCGCCGCCGCCGACACGCCGGAGGCGTGCGACGAACAGCTCGGGCGGCTCCTCGTCCAGCTGGAGAACCTCGAAGCACGGTTCGCCGAATGGGACGAGTACCTCGCCGAGCTGGGCACCCGGCGCGAGGAGATCTACGAGACCTTCTCGGCGCGCCGGCAGACCCTCACGGACGAACGGGCCCGCCGCACCGAGCGGCTCGCGGGATCCGCCGCCCGCATCCTCGACGGCGTCCGGCGCCGCGCGGCGGGCCTGGCGACCCTCGACGAGATCAACACCTACTTCGCGTCCGACCCCATGGCCGCCAAGGTCCGCAAGGTCGCCGACGAGCTGCGGGCCCTCGGCGACCCGGCGCGCGGCACCGAGCTCGACGGCCACCTCGCCGCCGCCCGCCAGGACGCGGGCCGCGCGCTGCGCGACCGCCTGGACCTGTACGACGCGGGCGGCGCGGCCATCCGCCTCGGCCGGCACCGGTTCGCGGTCAACACCCAGCCCCTGGACCTCGCGCTGGTCCCGCACGAGGGCGGTCTCGCGTTCACCGTCACCGGCACCGACTACCGCGATCCGGTGCGGGACGCGGCCTTCGCCGCCACCCGCCGCTTCTGGGACCGCCCGCTGGTCTCCGAGTCCCCGGACGTCTACCGCGCGGAGTACCTCGCGGCGACGCTGCTGCCCGAGGTGCCGCCGGGCGCGGACGACGGGGAACTGGCGGCCCTCGTCCGGGCCGCCGCCTCGTCCCGGCTCGACGAGGGCTATGAGCGCGGCGTCCACGACCACGACACCGTCGCCCTGCTGCGCGCGCTGCTGGACCTGCACTCCACGGCCGGCCTGCTCCGCTACCCGTCCGCCGTCCGCGCCGCCGCGCAGCTCTTCTGGACGTACGGACCCGACGCCGGTGCCCGCACGGCGTGGACCACCCGGGCCACGTCCCTGAGCCGGGCCCGCGGTCTGTTCGGCCCCACGCCGGCGCTCGCCGGTCTGGCGGAGGAACTGGCCGTGTGCGCGGGGGAGTTCCTGACGGGGGCGGGGCTCGCCGAGGTGCCCCGGCCGCCCGACGGGCTCGGTCTCCTGGGCGAGTACCTGGTCGAGGAACTCGCCACCCCCCGGCAGGGGTTCATCGGCGGTGCGCCGGCCCGCGTGCTGCGCGAGCGGTTCGCCGGGGCACTCGGCGGGCCGCAGGCCGTCCCGTACAAGGAGTTCCTGGACGATCTGCAGACGCTCGGCGGCGACCTGGCGGCCCGCTACCGCCTGGCGGACGCCTGGCTGGGGAGCTTCGGCGGGGGCGAGGACCAGGCGGAGGCGGTGACGGCGCTGGTGTGCGGGGAGGAGCTGACGCACTACGAGTCGGACGCCACCCTGTCGGCGACCGTCGGCGGGCTGCTGGGCGCGCACCCGAGGATCGACGGCCGTTCCCTGACCGTCCGGCTGGACGAAGTGCTCGCCAGGACCAGGCGGTTCAGGACGGAGGAGGTGCCGGCGTACCGCGCGTACCAGCGGGACCGCGCCGCCCTGGTGGCGGCCGAACGGTCGCGGCTGCGGCTGGAGGACTTCCGGCCGCGCCCGCTCAACGGGTTCGTGCGCAACGCACTGCTGGACGAGGTCTACCTGCCGCTGATCGGCGACAACCTCGCCAAGCAGCTCGGCACGGCGGGGACGGCGGGGACGGCGGGCGCCGGTGATGGGCAGAAGGCGGACCGGATGGGTCTGCTGATGCTCATGTCGCCGCCCGGCTACGGCAAGACGACGCTGATGGAGTACGTGGCGAGCCGCCTCGGCCTGGTGCTGGTGCGGGTCGACGGGCCCGCGCTCGGCAGCGCCGTCACGTCCCTCGATCCGGAGCGGGCCCCGGACGCGACCGCCCGCCGCGAGGTCGAGAAGATCAACTTCGCGCTGGAGCTCGGCACCAACACCCTTCTGTACCTGGACGACATCCAGCACACGTCCCCGGAACTCCTGCAGAAGTTCATCCCGCTGTGCGACGCGCAGCGCCGGGTCGAGGGCGTACGGGAGGGTCGGGCGCACAGCTACGACCTGCGCGGCAAGCGCTTCGCGGTGTGCATGGCGGGCAACCCGTACACGGAGTCGGGCCGGGTCTTCCGCGTTCCCGACATGCTCGCCAACCGGGCCGACGTCTGGAACCTCGGCGACGCCGTGACCGGCCGCGAGACGCTGTTCGCGCTCAGCTTTCTGGAGAACGCCCTCACCTCGAACGAGGTGCTCGCCCCGCTCTCCACCCGGGGCCGCGCGGACCTCGAACTGCTCGTCCGGCTCGCCGGGGGCGACCCGTCCGCGCGCGCCGACCGACTCGTCCACCCTTACGAACAGGGCGAGTTGGACCGGATCCTGGCCGTGCTGCGGCATCTGCTGCGGGTGCGCGGCACCGTACTGGCGGTGAACGCGCAATACATCGCCTCCGCCGGGCAGACGGACGCGACGCGCACCGAACCGCCCTTCCTGCTGCAGGGCTCGTACCGCAACATGAACAAGCTGAGCGAGCGGATCGTGCCGGCGATGAACGACGCCGAGGTGGAGGCCGTGATCGACGACCACTACCGCGCGGAGGCGCAGACGCTGGCGGCGGGCGCGGAGGCGGCGCTGCTGAAGCTCGCCGAACTCCGCGGCCGGCAGACCGCGGAGCAGGCGTCGCGCTGGGCGGAGGTGAAGGCGGCCGCCGTGGCCTCTGCCGTGGCCTGACCGGCTCCGGCGCGGCCGGCTCCGCCTCGGTCGGCTCGGGCGCGGTCGGCTCCGCCTCGGCCGGCTCCGCCCCGACCGGCTCGGGCGCGGCCGCTACGCGGCTCTGAGCAGTGGCTTCAGTTTCGTGCCGCGCAGCCGCTCGACGGCCGGTGCGGCGCGGTGCGCGTGCCGCACGAGCGGGTGGGCGACCAGGGCGCCGACGATCACTCCGATGAGCACGTCGTGCGGGTAGTGCACCCCGATCCAGACCCGCGACGCGGCCATGAACAGCGCGGCGGGCACCGCGAGGCGGCCGAGCCCCCGGTCGATGACGAGGAGGGCCACGGCGGCCGCCGCCGCGATGGCGGCGTGGTTGCTGGGGAAGGACCAGTCACCGCGCGCCGGGCAGGCCTCGACGGTGACGGCGCGCAGCGTCCGGCACGGCCGCTGTTCGTCGAAGACCATCTTGAGCACGTCGTTCACGGCGTAGGCGACGACGACGGCGACCGGCACGGACAGCGCCGCCGCCATCCGGGCCGCGTCGCCCTGCCGGGCGCGCCACCAGGCGATGAGCATGAGGACGGCGAACACCGCGAGCCCGTAGTCGCTCCACGCCTGGATCAGGGTGTCGACGGGTCGCGGTACGCGCTGGGCGAGGCCGGTGATCCAGGAGTAGAGGCCCGCGTCGATGCCGGAGTTCACAGGCTCTCCGGTGCGTCGGCGGGCCCCACTCCGGACCCTGTCCCGGACCCCGCCCCGGTTCCGGTGCCGCCCCCGGCCCCGCCTGCCCCGGCCGCCCGTGCCGTCTTGACGCGGCCGCGTGAGCGGTACAGCTCCAGCGCGAGCGGGGTGAGCGAGACGATGACGATGAGCGCGACCATCGGCAGCAGGTACTTGTCCACGTGCGGCACCGAGGAGCCGAGCGCGTAGCCGCCGAGCACGAGGCCCACGGACCAGACGAGACCGCCGATGATCTGCCAGATCGTGAAGGTGCGCGCAGGCACGTTCAGCACGCCCGCCATCGGGTTGAGCACGGTCCTGACGACCGGGACGAAGCGCGCGAGCACCACGGCCTTGGCGTGCCCGTACCGTTCCAGCAGTTCGGCGGCGCGGCCGACGCCGTCGTGCAGATGGGGATTGCGGATCCGGGCGAGCAGCGGCGGTCCGCCCCGCCGGCCGATCCAGTAACCGGTCTGCGCACCGGCCAGCGCCCCCGCGGCGGCGGCGAGGAGGACCTGCCAGAGCGAGAGATGCACCACATCCGACGCACCGGGCACACACAGCAGACCGGCCGTGAACAGCAGCGAGTCGCCGGGCAGGAAGAAGCCGATCAGCAGGCCGGTCTCCGCGAACAGCACGACGGCGATGCCGATCGCGCCGAACGTCGCCAGCAGGTCGTGGGCGTCCAGGACGTTGACCGCCAGCGGTGCTGCCTGGGGAACGGCGTCCAGCAGGGGCGTGGCCAGGGACAGGGGCATTGGCGGAGGGCCCTCCCATAATGGGCTGCGGGGGCGAGCTGCGCCGCACCCGGCCGACTACAGTCGCGTAGACGGTCTACAGCACTGTAGACGAATCAGGTGGAAGGGGCGTTCCATGCCAGAGACACATCCGGCGCGTCGCCCGCCGGGCGAGCTGGAGGCGAGCGTCCTGGCGGCGCTGTGGGCCGCCGGAGGACCGCTCACTCCCGCCGACGTCCAGCGCGATCTCGGGCGTGCCCTCGCCCGCACCACGGTCACCACCATCCTGGCGCGGCTGCACGACAAGGGCGCCGTCGCCAGGACCCGGTCGGGGCGCGGCTACGCGTACACCCCCACCCAGGACTCACCGGGCCTCGCCGCCCGCCGGATGCGCACCGAGCTCGACAAGGAGCAGGACCGGGAGACCGTACTGGCCCGCTTCGTGTCGCAGCTGAGCCCCGACGACGAGCAGCTGCTGCGCGCCCTCCTGGACGACGCGGAACCGGGTACGGGGGAGGAAGCGGGTACGGGCGCGGGCGCGGAAGCGGGTACGGGGGAGGGGGGCGGTTCCCGGTGAACCCCGATCTCGTTCCGCCGCTGCTGATGCCGCTGCTCGCCGTCCCCGTCGCCCGCCGGCTCGCCGCGTCCCTCGCCCCGCGCGCCGCCGCCTGGCTGCTGGCGTGCACGGCCGCCGTCCTGGCCGCGAGCAGCACCCTGGCCCTGGTCCTGCTGGCCGCCCAGGGCGCGCTGCTGCTGCCACCGGTCGCCGCCCTGGGCCATCTCACGCTGCCGCTGCTCACCGCCGGCTCGGACGGGCTCGGCGGCTTCGCCGGTCTCGGCAGCACGGGCCTGACCGTTCCCGCCGCGTGTGTCGCGGCGGTGCTGCTCGCCGTCTGCGCGGGGGCGGTGACCCTCGCCGGCCACCGCTACCGCGCCGAGATGGCCCGGGCCCGCGCCGCCACCGGCGCCTGCGCGGCCTCCGGCGAGCTCGCCGTCCTCCAGGACAGCGACCCCGACGCGTACGCCCTGCCGGGGCGCCCCGGCAGGATCGTCGTCACCACCGGCATGCTGCGCGCCCTGCGGCCCGGCGAGCGCGAGGCGCTGCTCGCCCACGAGCGCGCCCATCTGGCCGGCCACCACCACCGTTTCATCGTCGTCGCCGCGCTCGCCGCCACCTGCCATCCGCTGCTGCGCGGGCTGCGGGCGCCGCTCTCGTACGCGCTGGAGCGGTGGGCCGACGAGTCCGCCGCGTCCGCCGTCGGCGACCGCCGCCTGGCGGCCCGCGCGGTGGGGCGGGCCGCCCTGGCGGCCCGCACGGCCGGCTCGGCCCGCCCCAGCGCCGCGCTCGCCGCCACCACGGGCCCCGTCCCGCGCCGCGTCGAGGCCCTCCTGCACGCCACACCGCCGGCCGGCCCGCGGCAGGCCCGCGGCCGGCGCCTCGTGGCCGCCCTCCTCGCCGGCTGTCTCCTGCTGTCCGCGGCGGCGGCCGTAGAGGCCGCCACCGACCTCCACGAGAGCGTGGAAACCGCCCAGGGCGAGTAGCCCCCGGATCTCCCGCTCCCGGATCTCCCGCAGAATGGGAGACCGGGTGGGAGAGCTGAAGGGCGAGGCGGCGGACGTGGCGGACGTGGCGGAGAACGACGTGGAAGACGTGATCGAGCGGGCGTACCTCCGCGCGCTCAACGCGGCGGACGCCGACGCCGAGGACGCCGTCGACCTCGGCGCCTCGGCCCTGGCCGCCGCCGGCGGATCCGGTACCGCTGCCTCCGGTACCGCTGCCTCCGGACCTGACGCCTCAGGCGCCGCTTCCGCCGCGAACGACGCGCTGCTCGCGCTCACCGACCGGCTCGTACGGTCCTGCTGGACCCGCGGCTGGCAGCCCGCCGACGTGGTGCGCATCGCGCGCCGCCGGCTCACGGACGGGCACGCCCGCCTCGCCGCCGACCTGATCACCGCCGAGGCCCGCACGGCCCCCGCGGCGACGGCGTCGAAGGACCCGCGCTGGGCCGCCCAGCTCGCCGAGCTGGCGGCGGCCGGCCCGTGGAACGGCGAGGGCACGCTCCTCGCCGCCCACGGCCGCCGCGAACGGCTCGACGGCTTCTCCGCCGCCGTCTCCGTCCTGGAACTCCTGCGGCTGCTCGGACGGCTGCCCCGGATCACCCCGGTGGCGGCGCCCACGGCGGCGGGCGCCGCCGCCCACCGCCACGCGGCCCCGCTGCTCGGCCGGATCCGCGCCCTGCTCGCCAAGGCCGAATCCACCGACTTCCCTGAGGAGGCCGAGGCCCTCAGCTCGAAGGCCCAGCAGCTGATGGCCCGGCACAGCATCGACGAGGCCCTCATCGCCTCCGACGCCGGCGCGGCGGGTTCCGACGGTCCTGGAGCCTGCCGTATCGGCATCGACCAGCCCTACGAGGGCGCCAAGGCGCTGCTCCTCGACGCCGTGGCGGCGGCCAACCGCTGCCAGGCGGTGTGGGCGGGCGACTTCGGCTTCTCGACGGTCGTCGGCTTCGAGCCCGACCTGGAGGCCGTCGAGCTGCTCTACACCTCGCTGCTCGTCCAGGCGGACGCCGCCATGCTGCGCACCGCGAAGGGCGCGGGGAAGAGTGCGGGGAGCGGCACGGGAAACGGCTCGGGGCACGGCGCGGGGAAGAGCCGCAACGGCAAGGCCCGGCACGGCGGTTCGCGCTCCAAGGACTTCCGGCAGTCCTTCCTCATCGCCTACGCGGGTCGCATCCGCGAACGCCTCGCCGACGCCACCGAGCAGGCCACCCACGCCCCCGACCTCCCGGCGGAGCGCCTGCTGCCGGCCCTCGCCGCGCGGGACGTCGCGGTCCGCGACACCACCACCCGCATGTTCCCCACCACCACCTCGCACCGGCTCAAGGGCCGCGACCACGAAGGCTGGACGCACGGCACCGAGGCGGCCGACCGTGCCGTACTCGGCGGCCGCCAGTAACGCCTTTCCTGGCCCGTTCAGCCCGTTCAGCCCGTTCAGCCTGTTCGGTCCGTCAGCCCGCCAGGTGCCGTGCCTGCGTCACCGCCTGGGAGAGCTCCCGGACGGCCGGGTCCTCGGTGCTGCTCGCCAGGGTGGTGGCGTGCTCGGCGAGGGCCGGCAGCCCCGGGGCGCCGGGGAGGCGGTCGGCGTCGCCGCGGTTGCGCAGCCAGTCGGCGAAGTAGGCGGCCAGGGCGTCGACCTGGAGCCGCTTCGGGGCGGCGGTCCAGAGCGGGGACGTGAGCGCGGCGGCCTCGACCGTGCCGGACTGCTCGTGCGGAGCCCGGGTGGACGGGTCGAGCCACCGGACGGTGGCGGTGGCGACATGGCCCGAGGCCCCGGGCTTGAGGTGGACCGAGTACAGGGCCGTGACGGTGTGCCCGGGGCCGACCTCGCCGCCGTCCACCGCGTCGTTGCGGAAGTCCCCGTTCGCGACCGTCCGGTCGTCGAAGCCGATCAGCCGGTACTCGCTGACGGTCTGCGGATCGAAGGCGACCTGCGCCTTGGCGTCGCGGGCCCTGAGGTCCACATTGGCGGGCAGCTGCTCGGTGAAGAGCCGGCGGGCCGCTTCGGGCTCCGCGACGTAACTCGTGTGCCCGTCGCCCTTGTCGGCGAGCTGTTCCATCAGCTTGTCGCCGTACTGGCTGCTCACGCCCACCCCGAACAGGGTGATGCCGTGGTCCCGCCGGGCCGTCCCGATGCGGTCGAGGATCGCGGCTGCGGTGGTGTCACCGGAGTTGGCGAGGCCGTCGGAGAGCAGCACGACGCGGTTGGTGACGCCGGGCCGCGCCGCCTTGACCGCCTCGTTGTAGCCCGCCTGCACCCCTGCGGCGAGGTTGGTCTCGTCGCGCGGCTCCAGGCCGTCGACGACCGAGTGGATCCGGCCGCGGCTCTCGACGCTGCCCAGCCGGGTCATCGGCAGTTCCACCCGCGCCTCGCCGCTGAAGGTGACGATCGCGAGGGAGTCCTCCGGGCGCAGCGCGTCGATGGAGCTGCCGAGCGCCTGCTTCACGAGGTCGAGCCTGCCGGGCTCGGCCATCGAGCCGGAGACGTCCACGACGAACGTCATGGCGGCGGGCGGCCGGTTCCCGCTCTGCGCGGAGCGGGTCGCCAGGCCGACGCGCAGCAGCGACCAACTGCCCGCGCTGTCGGTGCCCTTGACGCCGCCCTTGTCGTCGCCATTGGTTTCGCTTTTTGTGCCGATGCCCTCGCCGTCCGTGCGGGCGCCGTCGGTGGTGACGGTGAATCCGTCGCCCTCGGGCTGCGGGTAGTCCTGCCGGAAGCTGTTGACGAACTCCTCCTGGCGCACGGTGTCGGCGGCGGGCAGCCGGCCGCCGGCCAGGGTGCGCCGGGCGTAGCCGTACGAGGCGGTGTCGACGTCCAGGGCGAAGGTGGACAGATAGCTGGGCACCGCCTGGCTGTGCTTCTGCGCGTCGCCGGAGCTGTCCTTGGCCGCTCCGTCGTCCGGGGCCGCCGACGCGGCGGGTCCGCCGTTCGGGTTCGGCGGCGCGGGCGCCGGGCGCATGGGGGCTTTGTCGGCGCCGTTCCGGGATGAGTCGGGGGTTCCGGCGCTGCACCCGGCGAGCAGCAGCCCGCCGGCGACCACCGCCGCCACGGCGACCCGACGCGCGGTCCCGGACCGCTTCCCGGCCTGTTTCCCGGACCGCGTCCCGGACGGTTCCGCGTCCGGCGTTCTGGAGGGCGTTCCGTACCGGTTCCCGTACCGCTGCTCGTACCGCTTCATGCGATTCCCCCACGGACTCGTCGGCCTTTGCCCTTGTGACGAACGCCGGCCCGCGACGGAGGCATCGGAGGAATTGCGGAAGCGTCTCGATGGGGCAACGGCCGGGCGGTATGCCCCGGGCCGTCCCGGACTGTGCTCGGTCCGTCTCCGGCCGGGACCCCGCGGAGCCCGTTTCCCGCCCGGCGGATCCGGCCGGACGAGTCCCCACCCACTAGTAGACACGGCGTCAACAAGCTGCCATCGTGACCGCCATGTCGCAGCGATGGGTCACGGCCTCGGACGGCGTCCGGCTGGCCGTCTACGAACACGGCGAACCGACCGCACCGACGGTCGTGTGCGTGCACGGCTTCCCCGACGACCACGGTGTCTGGGACGGCGTGGTGCGGCGCCTCGCGGACCGCTTCCACGTCGTGACGTACGACGTGCGCGGCTCCGGCGCCTCCGGCGTACCGCGCCGGAACCAGGACTACCGGCTCCCGCAGCTCGCCGCCGACCTGACCGCCGTCGCCGACGCCGTCAGCCCGGACGCGCCCGTGCACGTCCTGGCGCACGACTGGGGCTCCGTGCAGAGCTGGCACACCGTGACCGTGCCGGCGACCGCCCACCGCTTCGCGTCGCTGACCTCGATCTCCGGCCCGGACCTGGACCACACCGGCCGCTGGTTCCGGGCGCAGTTGCGCCCCAGCCCGCGCAGGCTGTGGCACTTCACCCGGCAGTCGCTCGCCTCCGGATACGTGGGCTTCTTCCATCTGCCCGGCGTCGCGGAACTCGCCTGCCGCGCGGGGCTGCTCGACGCGGTGACCAAGGCCGCCCGGCGGCTGGAGACGGGTGAGGCGCCGGCCGGCTACGGCCTGGGACTGGCGTCCCGTAACCGGGCGGGACTGAAGCTCTACCGGGCCAACGTGCTGCCGCGCACCCTCCGGCCCCGGACCCGCCATGCCGGGCTGCCCGCGCAGGTCCTCGCGCCGCGGCGGGACATGTTCGTGCTCGTCCCATGGCAGACCGAGATCACCGACTGGGCGCCGGACACCGAGATCCACATCGTGGACGGCGGGCACTGGCTGCCCGCGTTCCGCCCCGATCTGGTCGCGGAGTTCACGGCACGGCTCATCGACGGGATCGACGCGATCGACGAGATGCACGGGGTCGACAGCATCGACGGCATCGACGGCATCGACCGGACGCCGGGCGCGACGACGCCCGAGCGGACCGCCGCACGGAAGGCAGGGCAGGAATGACCGCGACCGAACCGGACAACCTGGTTCTCACCCCCCGCGACGTCCAGTGGGACTGGACGGGCCTGCCGATGCACTACATCGACGGCGACCCGTTCACCACGCACTTCGCGAACGTGCTGAACATCCTGCTGCCGGAGGGCGAGGACTGGTTCATCACCGTCTTCCAGCAGGCCGTCCCGATGATCAAGGACGACCGGCTGCGCGAGGACGTCATCGGGTTCATCGGTCAGGAGGCGACGCACTCCGCCTCGCACCAGACCGTCCTCACGCACTTCAAGAACGTCGGCTTCGACACCTCGCCCTACACCGATCAACTGCGCTGGTTCTTCAGCAAGATGCTCGGCGACCGGGAGCTGACCGGGAAGAAGGCGCAGGGCTGGATCATCGACCGGATCGCGATCATCGCGGCGATCGAGCACGTCACCGCGTACCTCGGTGACTGGATCCTCAACGCCGACGCGATCGACCGCACCGACCACAACCCCGCGATCCTCGACCTGTACCGCTGGCACGGCGCGGAGGAGGTCGAGCACCGCGCGGTCGCCTACGACCTGTTCACGCATCTCGACGGCCGCTACCGCAACCGGGTGCGCGCCCATGTCGTCGCCTTCCCCGTCCTCGTCTACTGGTGGGTCCGGGGCCTGCGCTACCTGATGGCCGCCGACCCCGAGCGCATCGCGGGCCGCGACAAGCCGCGCTTCCGCGACTGGTTCCGGGCCTCGCGCAAGGGCGTGCTGCCGAGCCCGAAGAGCCTGGTGCGGCTGTACTTCGGCTATCTGCGGCCCGGCTACCACCCCTCGCAGTACGGCTCGACGACCCAGGCCGTCGCCTATCTCGCCGCCTCGCCCGCCGCGCGCGCCGCCCACCGCTGACCTGTTCCACTCGTCGAAGGACCGAACGTGAGCACCGAGACAGAGACCGGGACCGAGGCCGGGACCGAGGCCGGGACAGAAGAGCCCGGGACCAGGACCGAGTACGACGCGTGGACGCCGCCACCGCGCAGCGCCACCGACCCGCGCCCGGACCCGGTCCTCGCCCTGCTGGCGCGCGTCACGCCTTTCCTGCTGTGGCAGAGCGCCCGCCGCAAGCGCCGCGAGCCGCGCCCGGTCGACCGCTCGCTGCGGCTCGTCGTCACCGAGGTGCGGCAGGAGGCCGAGGACGTCGTCAGCCTGCGCTTCGCGGCGGCCGACGGCGGCCCGCTGCCGGGCTGGCACCCGGGCTCGCACCTGGACCTCGACCTGCCGTCGGGACGCCGCCGCCAGTACTCCCTCTGCGGCGACCCCGCCGACCGGACCACGTACCGGATCGCCGTACGGCGCCTCGCGAACGGGGAGGGCGGCTCCCGCGAGATCCACGAGACGCTGACCCCCGGCACGGAACTGCGCGCCCATGGCCCGCGCAACGCCTTCGCCTACGCGCCGGGCGGCGCCTGCCTGTTCATCGCGGGCGGCATCGGCATCACCCCGATCCTCCCCATGGTCCGCGCCGCCGCCGCGGCGGGCGCCGACTGGCGGCTCGTCTACACCGGCCGCAGCCGCGCGACCCTGCCGTTCCTCGACGAGATCGACGAGATCGACGAGCTGGACGCCATCGCCGGCGCCTCCGGCCGGGTGACCGTCCGCACCGACGACACGGACGGCATCCCCACCCCCGAACAGCTGCTGTCCGGAGCGGGCCCCGGCACCTCCGTCTACTTCTGCGGACCCCCGCCCCTCATCACCGCCGTGCGCGACGCCTTCCCCGCGACCGGCGCCGGCGGCCTCCACTTCGAGCGCTTCGCGGCGGCCCCGGTCGTCGACGGCACCCCCTTCGAGCTCCAACTCGGCCCCGACGGCCCGGTCCTCCCGGTCCCCGCCGACCGCTCCGCCCTCTCCGTCCTCACCGAACAGCGCCCCGAAACCGGCTACTCCTGCCGCCAGGGCTTCTGCGGCACCTGCCGCCTCCCGGTCCTCATCGGCGAAGTCGCCCACGCCGGCAGCCCGACAGCCCGCCGCACGGACACGAACATGCTGATCTGCGTATCGAGGGCGGCGTCTGAGGGCGGCAGGATCACGCTCGACGTGTAGCACGGGCTCACCTGCTTGCCTGCTCCGCTCCAACATCGGTGCAGCGAGGCCTCCTTGACGAGCGTCGGCGTTGGAAGTGATGGTGATGCAAGCTGAAGCAACCCACCACGCGCGGGAGGCCGACATGGATCTTCAGTTCATCGGCATGGACCCTGAGACCGACACCGACCACTGCCCCACTGTGTGGGTGGACGCAGAGGGGGGCGACTTGGTACTCCAGGGTTGGAAGGCCGACGACGCGACCGAATCGAAGTGCCAGGAGACCGGTTCGCTGCCCGACTACGAAGCGGTGATTCGCATTCCGGCGCGCATGGTGCCATTGCTGAGAAAGGCATGCGATGACGCAGAACGTTCCGCCCTTCGCTGATCTGCTGGCCGCTTGTGGGCGGTCGGCTGTTCATCTGGAGATGCGTGACGTCTACGGCGACAACGAGCGCTTTGCGGCCTGGCGGGCGGGGCACCGGACCGACTGGGAGGATCGCGCAACCTGGTGGCAGCCTTTCCATACGACGATCTCCGATGCGGTGGCACGAGGTGTTGAGATCCGTCGGGCTCGGATCGTTTCGGAACCTGTTTCCGAATACATCCGATGGGAGCACTACGCAACGACTGCCAACGTTGCGGCAGGCGAGCAGGTGCGTTGGCTTCCGCGCCGGAAGACCAGGGATCTACTTCTGCCCGGAAACGATTTCTGGGCATTCGACGGAAAACTCCTGCGGGTTCATCACTTCTCCGGAGACGGTGCCGTGGTGGAAGACGAGCTGGTTGAGGATCCGAGCGTGGTGGACCTGAGCGCGTCCGCATTCGAGGAAATCTGGGCGCGGGCAGTTCCGCACGCAGAGTTCGCCGTCTAGAGAAAGCTTCAGGCAGATACCGGATCATGTCACCGTCCCCCTCCTCCAGCGTCCGCGCCGCCCGTGAAGCCCTCGCGGCCCGCCTGCGTGAGATCCGCCTGGATGCCGGGATCACGGGGCGGGAACTGGCAGCCCGAGCCGGCTGGAGTGAGTCGAAGTCGTCGCGGATTGAGAATTCAAAAACTCCGCCATCCGATGCTGATATTCGTGCTTGGTGTCGGGTCTGCGACGCCGAGAATCAGTCGGCCGATCTGATTGCCGCGAATCGTACGGCCGACTCGATGTACGTGCAATGGCGGCGGGTTCAACGTACCGGTTTGAGTCGGGCCCATGCGGCAAGCATTCCGTTGTACGAGGAGACTCAGCATTTCCGTGTCTACTGTTCGAACGTCGTGCCGGGACTGTTTCAGACTCCGGAGTACGCGACCGCGCTGCTGTCGTCCATCGTCGCGTTTCGCAAGACCCCGAACGACGTGGCTGATGCCGTAGCGGCGCGGATGGCACGGTCTCATGTCATCCGGGAGGGCAACCACCGGTTCGCCGTTCTGGTCGAAGAATCGGTGTTGCGGTATCGGGTCGGTGACCCGGAGGTGATGGCGGGTCAACTCGGGCATCTCATAGCGGTGATGGCACTGCCGGCTGTCTCTCTGGGCGTGATTCCCTTCACGGCCAAGCGGGACATCTGGCCGCTGGAGACGTTCTCGGTGTTCGACGACCGGCGGGTGCACATCGAGCTGCTGTCGGCCGCCGTGACCGTCACCGAGCCAGGAGAGGTATCGCAATACGTCGACGGGTTCGGCGAGCTGACCGCGATCGCCGTACATGGGGCTGCCGCAAGATCGCTCATCACTGCGGCGATCGACGCTCTCAAGTGAACTGAGGTGCAAGTCGCTGCAAGGACGTAGAGGGCGATGAACCGCTTTTCCTAGCGTGGTGTTCATGGCAGCGGCGAACTTCTGCAAGGGCGAGTACGTGACCGATGAGGCCGGGGATCTCGGGCCCGGTGTGGTGGTCAGAGATCTGGGCGGCGGACTTCTGCGCGTGCGGTTCGAGCGCTACGAAGCAACCGTGAACACGAACCGTCTGCGTCCGGCGACCGATGACGAGACGCACCGTGTGACGGCGACGGAGGAACACCGGGCAAGCCGACGGGCTCCGAGCGGGACGGGGGCCGGTGACCATGTGGGCCACACAGCCGGGCGTTAGCGCGCTGCCCCCGGCTCCGGCCAGGGATCGCTACATCACGATGTGGTCTGCCACGCGCCGCCGGTACGTGATCGTCGACCGGGTCATGCGAGACGTCTGCGCGCTGCCCGACGCCGATGGCGTGTGCCGGGTGCTGGTGTTCATGACCGATGCGGTCGCTACCGCGTATCTGCAGGGTTGCTACCAGGTGTGGCGGGAGCGGCCGAAGATGGGCCGCCGGCATCCTGCTCCGCTTCCGCCCGAACGCTGAGGCTCCGGTGGCTGAGGCTCCGGTCGCCTGATCCGACTGCGGCTGCGGGCCGGACCGCCCACCCCGGACGTGGGGCAGGCAGCCGGCCAGTGCTCACGCGCTCAGCGGTGCCAGTGCCATTGGGCGGACGCGGCCCTCGATCATGGCGCCGAGGCCCTGGACCGCGCAGACGTCGGGGCGTTCGGCGATGGTGACGGGGATGCCGGTGGCGTGGCGGAGCATGGCGTCGAGGCCGGGCATCAGGGCGCTGCCGCCGGCGAGCATGATGCCGCGGTCGGCGAGGTCGGCGACCAGGTCGGGGGGGCAGCGGCGCAGGACGGTGCCGATGGCGTCGAGGACCGCGGTGAGCGGGGTGCGCATCGCGTGCCGGACGCCGTCGGTCTCGACCAGGACGGTGCGGGCGAGGCCGCTGACGACGTCGCGGCCGTAGACCTCGGTGCTGTCGAGGGTCGGGCCGACGGTGCCGAGCACGTGGTGCAGCGGCCGCACGGACTGGCTCGGGAGCATCAGCTCGTGCTGGCTGCGCAGGTGCTGCACGACCGCGTGGTCGATGGCGTCGCCGCCCACCGGCACGGTCTCCGCCGCGACGATCGAACCGAGCGACAGGACGGCGATCTGGGTGGTGCCGGCCCCGCACACCACGATCATGGTGGCCTCGGGATGCTCGACGGGCATCCCGCAGCCGACCGCCGCGGAGATCAGCGTGTCGACGAGTTCGACCCTGCGGGCGCCGAGCCCGAAGAGCGTCTCGGTCGCCGCGCGCTGCGCGAGCGGGTCGCTGCCGTTCGGCATGCAGACGGCGGCACGCACCATCTGCGCGCGGCGCCAGGACTTGCGCAGCTTGTCACCGAGGAGGTGCTTCAGCATCCGCTGCGCCATGGCGATGTCGACGATGGTGCCGTTCGACACCGGCCGCACCACGCGGATGTGCTCCGGGGTGCGCCCGGCCATCTGCTCGGCGCGGGCGCCGACCGCGATCAGCGAGCCGGTCCTGATGTCGACGGCGACCACGCTGGGTTCGTCGACGACCAGGCCGGTGTTCCGCAGGTAGACGCGGGTCCTGGCGGCCCCGATGTCGAAGGCGACCGAGCAGCGGCGGAGTTGGTCGAGGGTCGGGTTCACAGCAGCGCCTCCGCGTCGTCCGTGGGGCGGTAGCTGGCGAGGGCCCAGATGACGAAGACGTCGATCGCGATGAGCGTGATCGCCCAGATGGGCTGGTAGGGCAGGAACATGAAGTTCGCGAAGATGCTCAGCGAGGCCAGGGCGATACCGGTGACCCGCCCCCACGCGGAGCCCGTGAGCACGCCGTAGCCGACGACGACCGCGATGACGCCGAGGATGAGGTGGATCCAGCCCCAGGACGACAGGTTGAAGCGGAAGGCGTAGGCCGGGGTGCTGAGGTACACGTCGTCCTTGGCGATGGCGACGATGCCCTGGAGGATCGCCAGCACGCCGGA
Source organism: Streptomyces sp. RKAG337 (assembly GCF_023701715.1). Classification (NCBI taxonomy): domain Bacteria; kingdom Bacillati; phylum Actinomycetota; class Actinomycetes; order Kitasatosporales; family Streptomycetaceae; genus Streptomyces; species Streptomyces sp. RKAG337. The sequence continues at coordinate 4,060,325 of NZ_JAJOZA010000001.1, forward strand.
GACGAAGAGCATGATGCCGGCGAAGACGGTGCCCCCGGCGGCCAACCCGTTGGTGGAGGAGTCGGCCGGTGGGCGGCTGCCGCCCCAGGCACCGCCCTGCGGTGTGGGTGGCGGTGTGGACGCGGTGGGTGAATCCTGGCTCACAACGGGCTCCCGAGATCGCGACGACGAGCGCGACGGGAGCATTGCGCATGAAACTCCCGCCTTAAAGACAAAAGGATCAGCTGCCCGGAACGGTCCCGCCACCGGAGATGGGCCGTCCGGGGGGTGCGGGCCGGTCCGGGCCGCGAACAGATGCGCATTGCGGCCCGTCGGCCCACGATGGATGGTGGCTGGACGGTCCCGCCTGCGGTGACGGACTGACGGCGAGGGAGGCGGACGCGTGCACCCTGACGCCGACGCGGACTCGAACGTCATCCTGCGGGGAATCCTGGAGGGCACCTCGGCCGGCGTGGGCATCCTCGACCCCCGTATGCGCTACGTGTACGTCAATCCGGCGCTGGCCAGGATCAACGGCGTGCCTGCCGAGGCGCACCTCGGCCGGACCATCGCCGAGGTACTGCCCGGCATCGACGGCCGCGAGGACGTGCTGCGCGCCGTACTCGCCGACGGGGTGCCGCGCGAGGTGACGTCCAGCGGGCACACCCAGGCACCGTCCGGGCTGGAGCGGCGGTACTGGCACGGCGCGTACCACCGGCTGGTGGCGGAGGGCGCGGTGGTCGGCATCGTCGGGATCGTGCTGGAGGTGACCGCCTCGCGGCAGCAGCAGCGCGATCTGGAGCAGGCCCGCGAACGGCTCACCCTTCTGGACGCCGCCGCCACCCGGATCGGCACGACGCTCGAAATGGACGCCACCTGCGGGGAGCTCGCCGACTTCCTGGTGCCGCTGCTCGCCGACGTCGCGTCCGTCGAGGTGCTGCCGGTCATGCAGGGGGAGGGCGGCGGCCGCCCGGCGCCCGGGTCGCTGCGGATGCGCAGGACCGCGCTGTCGTCCGTGCCGAGGCTGCGGGAGCGCGTGCAGGTGTTCGGCGTGCCCGGGGAGTACGTGGACTACCAGGCCGGCTCCGCCATCCCGCGCTGCCTGGAGACCGGCAAGCCGCTGATGCAGAACCTGCTGTCCGACGAGGAACTCGTCCGGGCGGCGCCCAACACCGAACGCGTCGCCGCGTACCGGGCGGCGGGCATCCACTCCGCCCTCGTCGTACCGCTGGCCGCGCGCGGTCAGCCGATCGGCACCGTGACCCTGGTGCGGTCCGGGGACTCGCCGGGCTTCACCGCCGAGGACGTCGTCGTCGCCCAGGACCTGGCCCGCCGGGCGGCCATCAGCCTCGACAACGCCCGCCGCTTCACCCGGGAGCACGACATCGCGCTGGGGCTGCAGAGCGCCCTGCTGGCGGAGCCCAGCAGCCCGCACCCGAACCTCGAGGTGGCGTCCCGCTATCTGCCGGCCGGCAGCAGCGCGCTGGTCGGCGGCGACTGGTTCGACGCGGTCCAACTGCCGGACGGCAGAACGCTGCTGGCGATGGGCGACGTCATGGGGCACGGCGTGGAGGCGGCCGTCGACATGAGCCACTACCGGGCGATGCTGCGGGTCGTCGCCGCCGATGACGAGCCCCCGAACCGCATCCTGGAGCGGCTCGACGCCCTCATCGCCGCGACCGAGTCGGGCCGTCCCGCCACCTGCATGCTCGTCCTGGTGGATCCACCGCGCGGCTTCGCCTGGTACTCCAGCGCCGGCCATCTGCCGCCCGCCGTCCTCGGCCCGGACGGCAGCGCCGGGCTGATCCGCGTCCCCACCGGCCCGCCGCTGGGCACCGGGTTCGGCGGATACACGCTGGCCAGGGGCCGCTGCAGCCCCGGCTCCGTCCTGCTGCTCTACACCGACGGCCTCGTCGAGCGCCGGGGCGAGGACATCGACGTGTCCCTGGCCCGGCTCGCGGCGCTGCGGCTGGCCCCGGACGGCAGCCTGGAGGAGCTCCTCGACCAGGTGCTGGAGCGGCTCGTCGAGACGACCATGGAGGACGACGTGGCGGTGCTGGTGGCCCGGGTGGTCGCGCAGTAGTCCCGGTGGCCGCGGTGGTTCAGTGAGCAGCGGGGGTCGTGGGGACCGCGGAGACGGTTGGGGACGTGGACGGGCTGGGCACGGCGGGGGCCGGCGGTGCGAGGGCGATGGCCGGGGCCGTGGGCAGCTGGGTGACGGCGGGAGCCGTGGACGGGCCTGCCACGGGCTGGAGGCGCACGCCGTGCTCACGCAGCCACGGCACGGGGTCCACCCCCGACCCCAGCTCGGGCGTCACCCGCACCTCGAAGTGCAGATGCGGACCGGTGGAGTTGCCGGTGCTGCCCGACAGCGCGATCTGCCGGCCCGTCGGAACCCGCTCGCCGACCTTGACCTGCATCAGCGACAGATGCGCGTACTGCGAGAAGTACCCGTTGCCGTGCCGCACGACGATCTGGTTGCCGAACCCGTCGCCGCACGTCGTCCGGACCACCGTTCCGGCCCCGACCGCACGCACCGGAGTGCCCTCCGGCACGGCGAAGTCCTGGCCGGTGTGGCGGTTCGCCCAGTGGTCGCCGGGCGCGTCGAAGCCGGCGGACAGGGTGTAGCGGTCGACGGGCGCGATCCAGGGGGCGCGCACCCGGATGGCGGTGCCGGGCGCGGGCATCTCCTCGGGGATGGCGTGCGCGCACTCCTGCGGGGAGGCCAACCGGGCGGATCTGGCGGCCTCCAGCCGGCGCAGCAGTTCGCGGGCCCGCCCGAGCCTGGCCGTGATCTCCTTCTGCAGCCCGGCCTCACGCGCGGTCTGCTCGTCCAGCTCCCCGAGCGCCCGGTCGGCCGCCGTCCTGTCCCGTCGCAGCTGTGCGGTCGTCGTCGCCACGGTGCTGAGCAGCGCCGTCACGGCCTCGTCGCTCTTGCGGAGCCGGCCCATCTGGTCGAGCAGGTCCTCGGGGGAATCGGACAGCATCAGCGCGGCGGCGGCCGGCAGCCCTCCGGAGCGGTACTGCAGCCGGGCCAGCAGGCCGATGCTCTCGTGCAGTCCGTCCATCTTCCGCTGACCGAGCGTCACCGACCGCCGCAGCCGGACGGCCGTGGCCCGCTGCCTGTCCGCGGCCCGCCGGGCCTTGTCGTACGCGGTGGTGGCGTCGGCGGCCTGCCGGTACATGGTGTCCACCTCGGCGGACACGTCCCCGAGCCGGTCGTCCGCGCGGGCCGGCTGCGCACCGAGCGAACCGTGGGCGGGATCCGGCAGGACCGGCAGGACCGTCAGCAGTCCGGCGCAGAGCAGGACGGCGAGCGACCTGACGGCCGACCCGCGGACGGACGCGGTTCCTGGCATCGGAGGATCATCGCGTCACGACCGCCGCCCGTGCCCGCGGGACACGCCGCGGGCCGCCCGCTCTCCGCCGTTCGGCCGGTACCGCGAAGGCGCGTCACAACGCGTCACCGAGGATGGTCACTTTCCGTGGTCAAGGCAGACAAACTGTTGTCTCCGTGACCGTCGCCGGATCCCGGGACGGTCTCCCGGTGGCGGTCACGGCCCTGTCGTCCTTCCCGTTCCCGTCCGCGCGCGCTCCTGCCTCGCTCAACGCTGCGCTATTCGGAGTCCTCCAGCCGGAATCCGACCTTCAGCCCCACCTGGTAGTGCTCGATCTCGCCGTCGACGATGTGGCCGCGCACCTGGGTGATCTCGAACCAGTCGAGGGCGCGGAGCGTCTGCGACGCCCGGTGGATCCCGTTGCGGATCGCGGCGTCGATGCCTTCGTGCGAGGTGCCCACGATCTCGGTCACGCGGTACGTACGGTCGGTCATGGCGTTCTCCCGGCGTAGTGAGAGGGCGGTGTAGGGCGGTGTGGGGTGGCGTGTGCGTTCCGTCCTTGCGTCCACGGTGCCCGAAGGGCCGCCACTCCGCATTCCCGCAAAACCGGACATAAGATCATGTACTCGACCGTGTTCCGGTGGATGCGCGGGCGTCATGGCGGTGAACCATGGCCGGTGAGCCATGGCCCGTGAGCCATGGCCCGTGAACGATGACGTGCGAGCGATGACGGAGGAAGCGCGTGGACCGCCTTTCCGGCCGCTGGCCCGTCCCCGTCCGCTTCGTCCCGCTGGTCGTCGTCCTCATCGGCGTCTGCTTCGACCTCCTCACCCCCGTCGACTACCACGGCGGACCGCTGCTCGCCGTGGCCTGCGTAGCTGCCGGGGCGACGCTCTCGTTCCGCTCCACGCTGCTGCTCTCCGCCGCCGCCCTCGCGGCGATGATCGGGCTGACGGTGTGGCACGGGTCCTTCGGCCACGTCCTGGGCGCCGCCGAGATCGCCAACGTCTTCCTCGCGGGCCTCATCGGCCTCGGCGTGAACCGGCTGATCGCCCGCTACGGCCGGAGCCTGGCCACCGTGCGGACGGTGGCGGAGGCCGCCCAGCGCGCCATCCTGCCCACCCCGCCCGAGCGGATGGGTCCGCTGGACATCGCGGTCACCTACCGCGCCGCGCAGAGCGAGGCGCGGATCGGCGGCGACGTCTACGCCGTCGAGGACACCCCGTTCGGCACCCGGCTGCTGATCGGCGATGTGCGCGGCAAGGGGCTGGGCGCGGTCGGTGCGGTGTCGGTGCTGCTCGGCGCCTTCCGGGAGGCCGCCGAGTGGGCGGCCGACCTCCCGGAGTTGGCCGGACGGCTGGAGCACTCCCTGACCCGCGAGGGGATCCGCCGGTCGGGTGAGGACCAGACGGAGGGCTTCACGACGGCGCTGCTCGCCGAGTTCTCCGCGGACTGCCGCACCCTGCGGCTGCTGAACCGCGGCCACCCCGCCCCGTATCTGCTGGTCGGCGGCACGATCCTGGCCCTGGACGCCGCCGAGCCGGATCTGCCGCTCGGCATGGGCGCGCTCAACGGCTCCCGGTCGGCGCCTGACACCCACCGGCTGCCGCCCGGCGGCACCTTGCTGCTGGTCACCGACGGGGTGACGGAGGCCCGCGACAAGGCCGGGGTGTTCTACGACCCCGTCGTACGACTCGCCGGCCGCGGGCCGTTCGAGGGTCCGCGGGCGGTGATCGACGCGCTGGTGTGCGACGTCGAGGCGTGGTCCGGCGGCCGCGGAACGGACGACATGGCCGTACTGGCCGTCACCTACCACTGACCCCGGCCGGTGGTGGGCCGGGTGGGCCGGTCCTCGGTGGTCCGGGCCGGTGCTCGGTGGTCCGGGCCGGTGCTCAGTGGGCCGGCCGGTGAGGTTGGGCCAGGTGCGCCACAACATGCGACGTATGGATGAACGGCGTGAAGATCTCCGTATGGACGACCAGCGCGAGGCGTTTCCGGCCCCGGTCCTGCGCATGGCGCAGTGGTGCGCGGCGATCCTGCTGGGAGCCGCCGTCGTCGCGCTCGGGGTGTGGCTGTGCGTCGAGCTGCGCGCGGCCATCGTCCCCGTACTCCTCGCGCTGCTGGGCGCCGCGCTGCTCGGGCCGCTCGCCCGGCGGCTCGTGGGGCGCGGGGTGCCCCGGGCCGCGGCGGCGGCGCTGACCTGTGTGGTCCTGATCGCGGTCGTCGTCTTCGCCGGGTGGGTGATGGTCCACACCCTGGTGACCAACGCCGCCCAGCTCTCCGCCTCGCTCGCCGAGGCGGGTGAGCGGCTCGCCGACGATCTCGGCTCGGCCGGCGACACGATGAACAGCGCCGCGCAGGGACTGAACGGCCTCGGCGCGCAGTTGGGCGGTGCGGTGGCCAAGGGCTTCGTCAGCGGGCTGGGTCTGGCGGCGCAACTGCTCATGGGGCTCGTGCTGATGCTCGCGATGCTGTTCTTCCTGCTGCGCGACGGCGACCGGTTGCCGGGCGCGGTCCGGGCGGCGCTGCCGGGTCCGGCCGGGGAACGGCTGCTGTGGATCGGGCGGCGCGCGTTCGCCGCGCTGTCCGGCTACATGCGGGGTACCACGATCATCGCCGCGATCGACGCGGCGTTCATCCTGATCGGGCTCGCCGCCCTGCGCGTGCCCGGCGCCCCGGGGCTCGCCGTGCTGGTCTTCGTCGGCGCGTACGTCCCCTACGTGGGTGCCTTCCTGTCCGGCACGGTCGCGGTGCTCGTCGCCTTCGCCGACCAGGGGCTGGGGACCGCGCTGTGGACGCTCGGGGTGATCCTCGCCGTGCAGACGATCGAGGGCGCGGTGCTGCAGCCCGTGGTCCAGAGCCGTACGGTCCGGCTGCACCCGGCCGCCGTGATGCTCGCCGTCACGGCGGGCGCCGCGGCCGGCGGACTGCTCGGCACCCTGCTGGCCGTACCGGTGGCGGCGGCCGCCGTCGGCGTGCTGTCCGAACTGCGGGCCGAGCGGCGGGCGGAGTCATCTGGGCCGCCGGGCCCTCCCGAGTCGGCGGTCGCGGAGAAGTAGGGCAGGAAATCAGGGCAGGAAAGTGGGGCAGGAGTAGGGCTGGCACTACCGCGCCCGTCCCGCCCCGCCGCCTACCGTGGCCGGGTGCAGCCCCTGAACACGCAGCCCCCGAAGCCGATCCCGACCCGGAACCCGGGCCCGGGCCCGTTCCCGAGCACCTGGCAGGCGATGGCCCGCCCCGCGTTCGTCCTGTCCGCCCGGCCGTGGCGGTCCGCGGCGTATCTCCTCACCGGCGGACTCGCCGGCGCCGTCGCGTGTGCCCTCCTGGTCCTCGGCACGGCCGTCGGCGGATCGCTCGCGCTCGTCCTCGTCGGGCTGCCGCTGCTGGCCGCGCTCGCCCTGGCGGGCCTGCCGTTCGGTGCGCTGGAACGCCGCAGGCTGCGCTGGATCGACCCCCGGCCCGCGCCCAGCCCGCACCGGGCGCCGGACCGCACCGGCCTCGCCGCCTGGGCGCGGCTGCGGTTCCGGGAGCGCGCCACGTGGTGGGAGCTGGGCTACACCGTCCTCACCGCCTTCGTCCTGTGCTGGTGCGACCTGCTGGTCGTCGGGTTCGCCCTCGTCGTTCCCGGCGCGCTGCTGGCCACGCCCGCACTGCTGGCCACCGAGGGCGAGGTGCACGTCCTCAAGACGCTGCACATCGACTCGTACGGCAACGCCTGGGCGCTCGCGCTCTTCGGGGCCGTGCTGCTGCTCGCCTTCTCCTATCCGCTGACGGCGTTCGCCGGGGTGCGGGCCGAGCTCGCCCGTTTCCTGCTGGTGCCGGGCGACGACAGCTCACAGCGCCGGATCAGCGAACTCACCGACTCGCGGGTCCGGCTCGTCGACGCCTTCGAGGCCGAACGGCGCCGCATCGAACGCGATCTGCACGACGGTGCGCAGCAGCGTCTCGTGGCGCTCTCCATGACGCTCGGCCTGGCCCGCCTCGACGCGCCGCCCGGCAGCCGGCTCGCCGAGCAACTGGAAGTGGCGCACCGGGAGGCCGGCCAGGTCCTCACCGAGCTGCGCGAACTCATCAACGGCATCCATCCGCAGATCCTCACCGACCGCGGCCTGCCCGACGCCGTCGCCGACGCCGCCGACCGCTCCCCGGTGCCCGTCGACGTCTCCTTCGACCTCCCGGGCCGACTGCCCGACGCCGTCGAGGCCGCCGCCTACTTCGCCGTCTGCGAGGCCCTCGCCAACGTCGCCAAACACAGCGGCGCCACCCGGGCCACCGTCACCGGCGGCCACGACGGCACCCACCTCGACGTACGGATCCACGACAACGGACGCGGCGGCGCAGGCGAAGCGAACGATGCCGCGACGAACCCCGCGCAGCAGGGCGGCACGGGTCTCACCGGCCTCGCCGACCGCGTCTCGGTCGTGGCCGGCACCCTCGCCGTCACCAGCCCACCGGGCGGCCCGACCCTGCTGCACATCCGCATCCCGGCCCGGGTCTCAACTCCCTGACCCGCGGCCCGAGCGGCGCCCCCGCACCCGCCCCGCCCTCAGTGGTGGAACGCCGTCGCAACCCCTGCCGGGCGGTCCAGGGGGCCGTCCTGCTGGCGGAGTTCGGGGAGGAGGCGGGAGAGTTCCTCGATGAGGAGGTCGGCGAGGTCGTCGGAGAAGCCGTTGCGGCAGACCACGCGCAGGACGGCGAGGTCCTCGCGGTCCGCCGGGTAGGTGTAGGCGGGGACGAGCCAGCCGCTTTCGCGGAGTCGGCGGGAGACGTCGAAGACGTCGTAGTTCTTGATCTCGTCGGTGGTGGTGAAGGCGAAGACCGGCAGCTCGTCGCCTTTGGTGATCAGCTTGAAGTCGCCGAGCGCCTCGATGCGGGAGGCCAGGGACATCGCCACGTCCCGGCTGGTCTGCTGCACGGCGCGGTAGCCGTCGCGGCCCAGCCGCAGGAACGTGTAGTACTGCGCCACGACCTGCGCGCCCGGCCGGGAGAAGTTGAGGGCGAAGGTCGGCATGTCGCCGCCGAGGTAGTTGACGCTGAAGACCAGCTCCTCGGGGAGGGCGTCGTGGTCGCGCCACAGTGCCCAGCCGACGCCGGGGTAGACCAGCCCGTACTTGTGGCCCGAGGTGTTGATCGAGGCGACGCGGGGGAGCCGGAAGTCCCAGACGAGGTCCTCGTCGATGAAGGGGGCGACCATCGCGCCCGACGCGCCGTCCACATGGACCGGTACGTCCAGGCCGGTTCGTTCCTTGAGCGCGTCGAGGGCCGCGCAGATCTCCGCGACCGGTTCGTACGATCCGTCGAAGGTCGATCCGAGGACGGCGACTACGCCGATCGTGTTCTCGTCGCACAGCGCCACGGCCGACTCGGCGTCCAGGTGCAGCCGGTCGCCCTCCACGGGCACCAGCCGCGCCTCGACCTCCCAGAACGCGCAGAACTTCTCCCAGCACACCTGCACGTTGGCGCCCATGATGAGGTTCGGCCGGGCCGTCGCCGGATAGCGGTCCGCGTTGCGGTTCGCCCAGCGCCGCTTGAGGGCCATACCGGCGAGCATGCACGCCTCGGAGGAGCCGGTCGTCGAGCAGCCGATGACCTGCTCGGGGTCGGGCGCGTTCCAGAGGTCGGCGAGCATCGTCACGCAGCGCCGCTCCAGCTCGGCGGTGCGCGGGTACTCGTCCTTGTCGATCATGTTCTTGTCGCGGCACTCGACCATCAGGACGTCGGCCTGCGGTTCCATCCACGTGGTGACGAACGTCGCCAGGTTGAGCCGGGAGTTCCCGTCGAGCATCAGCTCGTCATGGACCAGCTGGTACGCGGTGTGCGGCGACATCGGCCCGTCCGGCAGCCGGTGCTTGGGCGGCGCGGTGCGCATGCTGCCGATCGGGTCGGCGTCGCCGTAGAAGAACGGGTTGACCGCGAGCGGGCGGGAGTCCCCGGCTCCCTTGTGCAGCGCCATCAGAGGGTGGCCGGGCGGCGGACGACGGCGGCGTTCACGTGCGTGCTCATGATGTGCCTCCTCAACGGGTTCCCCACGGGACGATACGGCGCCCGTGGCCGTCCCGCCTGTCGGGAATCCTGTCAGGAATCCTGTCAGGAATGAGGTCAAGGAAGAGGTCACCCGCGCCCCTCCCGCGCGCGGTCAGACCGTGCTGGCCAGCGACAGCTTCGCCGCGAAGCCCAGGAAGAGCGCCCCCGCGCCCGCCGACAGCCCCGCCGTCAGCCGCCGGCGCCGCCGGAAGGCCGCCGCCAGGTAGGTGCCGCTGAAGATGAGCACCGTCAGATAGGTGAAGCTGAACAGCTGGGCCCAGGCGCCGAGCGCGAGGAACGACAGCGCCGGGTGCGCGTACCCCGGGTCGACGAACTGCACGAAGAAAGCGACGAAGAACAGGATCGCCTTCGGGTTGAACAGACTGACCACCAGCGCCCTGCGGAACGGCCGCTCCGCCTTCTCCTGCTTCGCGGGCCCGCCCTCCCCGTCCCCGGCCGCCGCGTTCCGTTCGGTCCGCCCGCGCCACAGCGCCACGGCGCCGCGCAGCATGCCCGCCGCGAGCCAGGTCAGATAGCCCGCACCGGCGAACTTGACCACGGTGAACGCCACCGGGCTGGCCTGCAGCAGCGACGCCACCCCGCCCGCGGACAGCGTCATCAGCACGGTGTCGCCGCACAGCACCCCGGCCGCCGCCCGGTAGCCGGTGCGCGGCCCGAGCCGGGCCGCCACCGAGACCACGTACAGCGAGTTCGGCCCCGGCAGCAGGATGATCAGGGCCAGCCCCGCCAGGTACGTAGAAAGATCAGTTATCCCGAGCATGCGAACAAGTGTGGCACTTGCACCTCACGCGACGTGAGGCGTCACCGTGGACCCCGGAAGCGCGGCAGCGCGGAAGCGCGGCAGAGCAGAGGAAGAGCAGCGGAAAGGAGCGGGGAAGCGATGGGCTACTCCGTGGGAGAGGTCGCGGGCTACGCCGGCATCACCGTGCGGACCCTGCACCACTACGACGAGATCGGGCTGCTCTCCCCGGGCGGCCGCAGTCACGCGGGCCACCGGCGGTACGACGACGCCGACCTCGACCGGCTGCAGCAGATCCTCTTCTACCGGGAGCTGGGCTTCCCCCTGGACGAGGTCGCCACCCTGCTGGACGACCCGGCCGCCGACCCCTCGGCGCATCTGCGCCGCCAGCACCGGCTGCTGTCCGACCGGATCAACAGACTCCGGGAGATGGCGGCCGCCGTCGAACGAGCCATGGAGGCGAAGAAGATGGGCATCAACCTCACACCCGAGGAGAGGTTCGAGGTCTTCGGGGACCACGACCCCGACCAGTACGCCGAGGAGGTCGAGCGTCGTTGGGGCGACACCGACGCGTACGCCGAGTCGCAGCGCCGGGCCGCCTCGTACACCAAGGAGGACTGGCTGCGGATCAAGAACGAGGGCGACGATCTCAACCGGCGGTTCGTCGCGCTGATGGACTCCGGCGCGGCACCGGACTCCGCCCCGGCGATGGACCTCGCCGAGGAGCACCGCGAGCAGATCCGGCGGTTCCACTACGACTGCACCTACGAGATCCACGTCGGGCTCGCCGAGATGTACATCGCGGACCCGCGCTTCACCGCCACCTACGACGCCGTCCGCCCCGGCCTGGCCGGGTACCTCCGTGAGGCGATCCTGGCGAACGCCGTCCGCAACGTCTGACGGAGTTCACCACCGAAAGCGGCGGCTACACGCGGACCAGCACCACCGCGGTGCCGTACGCGCACACCTCCGTGCCCACGTCGGCCGCCTCGGTCACGTCGAAGCGCATCATGAGCACGGCGTTCGCCCCGCGGGCCTGGGCCTGCTCGACGAGCCGCTCCATCGCCTGGTTGCGGGTCTGCACCAGGGTCTTCGTCAGACCCTTCAGTTCGCCGCCGATCATCGACTTGAGCCCGGCGCCGATCTGGCTCCCGATGTGCCGGGAGCGCACGGTCAGCCCGAACACCTCGCCGATCACCTTCTCGACCCGGTAGCCGGGCGCTTCGTTCGTGGTCACCACCAGGACGTCGGACTGGTCCGACTGTCCGCCGCCGAAATCATCGATACCCATGAGGGAACGGTTACCCCTGAAAGCGGCGGCCGCACCCCGGACTACTCCAGTCGCGACGCCGCACTACTCCAGTCGTGGCTGTTCCGCGGGCGCCGGGCAGATCCGGCGGCCGGTGTTGTCGAAGACGTAGAGGTGCGCCAGGTCCACCAGCAGCGGGACCCGGTCCCCGGGCCGGACCCGGATGTCGGGCCCGGTACGCACCACCAGGTCGCCGGTCGGCTGCTCCGCGCGGTCGGCCGGCGGCGGGTCCAGCACCTTGACCGAGCCCGCGCTGTCCGGTTCCTGGAGCAGTCCGGGGAACCGTCCGGCGGCCTTGCGCGCCAGCTTCCCCAGTCCGCCGGGCCCGGCGGCCGCCCGCCGGGCCGCGGAGCGGGTGCGCTGGGCGGGCAGCCGGGGCGCCTCCAGCTCCGGCACGACCGCCGGCTTCGCGCCGGTGTTCAGATGCACCAGGCACTCGTGCCCCTGGTACTCCACGTGCTCGACGATGCCGCTGAGCACCACCTCGCCCGCGTGCGCGCTGCTCGGCGCCGCGATCCGGACCGCCTCGGAGCGCAGTCCGACGATGATGTCGCGACCCTGCTGGATGCGGAGCATCTGGTGGTCCAGGCTCAGCGGCTCCGGCAGTCCCAGCCGCTGCCGCCCGAAGTCGATCCACATGCCGCCGCCCAGCGGCGCCAGCACCGTGGCCTGCAGCAGATTGATCCGCGGCGTCCCGATGAACGCGGCGACGAACACGTTCACCGGCAGGTGGTACGTGTCGCGCGGGCTTCCGACCTGCTGCAGCACCCCGCCGCGCATGACCGCGACGCGGTCGCCGAGCGACATGGCCTCCGCCTGATCGTGCGTCACATACACGGTGGTGACGCCCATTCCACGGGTCAGCCGGGCGATCTCGGCGCGTAGATGTGAGCGCAGCTTGGCGTCCAGGTTCGACAGCGGCTCGTCCATCAGGAACACCGACGGGTGCCGGGAGATGGCGCGGCCCATCGCGACCCGCTGCCGCTCGCCGCCGGACAGCTGCCCGGGGTAGCGGTCCAGGATCTCCTCGATGCCCAGGATCCGCGCGGTCTCCTCGACCCGCGGGTTCTGGTCCTCGCCGGGCATCTCGAAGCGCAGCGGGAACCCGATGTTCTGCCGGCTGGTCATGCTCGGGTAGAGCGCGAAGTTCTGGAAGACCATCGCCATCCGGCGGTCGCCGGGCGCGAGGTTGTTCGCGTACTCGCCGTCGAGCAGCAGCTCCCCGGAGCTGATGTCCTCCAGCCCGGCGATCATGCGCAGCACCGTGGACTTGCCACAGCCGGAGGGACCGAGCAGCACCAGGAACTCGCCGGGGGGGATCTCCAGGGAGAACCGGTCGACCGCCGGGGCGGGCTGCTTGGGGTAGGTCTTCGAAAGATCGTGCAGGGATATGGCGCGCGTCATAACAGGATCCGCCAGAAGGTTCAGATGCTGCGACAGGAGACTTGCCAGTGGTGCACGCGTGGCGTTGCGGAGAACGTAATGCACCGCCCGTGCGTTGGGGAACGTTTCGGCCAAGACCGTTGGCGCGATCTCTACGTCGCGGATCTTTCACCGACCCGTCACGGAGTCCGCACGGACGGGAGCCGGCCGTCACGCACAGGGGGCGCAACGATTCGGTTGGTACTTTTAAACGGTGACCAACATCGCCCTGGGCCCCAGCTGGCTCGATCCCGACCACCTGATCAACTCGTTCGGCCTGTGGGGCGTGCTGTTGATCGTCTTCGCAGAGTCGGGCCTGCTGATCGGATTCTTCCTGCCCGGGGACTCGCTCCTCTTCACGACCGGACTCCTGGTCGCGGGCGGCACCCTCAAGACCCCGCTGTGGCTGGTGACGGTGCTGATCATCGTCGCCGCCATCGTCGGTGACCAGGTCGGCTTCCTCTTCGGCCGCAAGGTCGGGCCCTCGCTCTTCCGGCGGCCGGACTCCCGGCTCTTCAAGCAGGAGAACATCGAGAAGGCGCACGAGTTCTTCGAGAAGCACGGTCCGAAGTCGATCGTGCTGGCCCGCTTCGTGCCGATCGTCCGCACGTTCACGCCGATCATCGCCGGCGTCAGCCGCATGAACTACCGGACCTTCGTCACCTACAACATCATCGGCGGAACGCTCTGGGGCGGCGGCGTCACCCTCCTCGGCTACTGGCTCGGCCAGATCGAGTTCGTCCACAAGAACATCGAGCTCATCCTGGTCGCGATCGTGCTCGTCTCGGTCGTCCCCATCGCCATCGAGTTCCTCCGGGCCCGCGCGAAGTCGAAGAAGGAGGGCCCCCGGCCCCCCGCGGACCTGCCTCCGCCGCCCGTCGGCACCGCCGGCCGGGGCGGCCGCCACCGGGCCAAGTAGCGGAGGGCCGGCGTCCGCCGCCGGTGCGGTGAGGGGGGTGGGAATCGCGGTGGGTGCCGTGCGCCCTGCACACTGATCACCGGAGGTGGTCGGTCAACGTGTCGGACGAAGAGAAGCCGGACTCGGACGAATCGCGGTCGGAGTTCACCCCGCCCGTGGGCGTACCGCTGCCGCCTGCCCCGGAATCCGACAGTTCGACGACCTCGGAGTTCGCCGCGCCGACCGGGGTGGAGCTGCCGGCCGGGCCCGAGGCGGAGGGGTCCGCCTTCACCGCGCCCGCCTCCTCCGCCTCCTCCGCCTCCTCCGCCGCCTACGGCGCCGGCAGCAGCGGAGCGGGGAACGCGTTCACGCCCCCCGACGGGATCCCCGTCATACGGCTCACCAAGGGCGTCGTCCCCTGGCAGGACCGGATGCGCGAGCTGGTCCGGATGCCCGTCACCGAGCGTCCGGTGCCCGAGCTGCCCGCGGACAAGCCGGAGGCCGGCCCGCCGGTGCCCCGCGTGCTCGACCTCACCCTGCGTATCGGCGAGCTGCTGCTCGCGGGCGGCGAGGGCGCGGAGGACGTCGAAGCGGCGATGTTCGGCGTCGCGCACGCCTACGGCCTGGCCCGCGTGGAACCCACCGTCACGTTCACGCTGCTGGGCATCTCGTACCAGCCGTCCCTCGTCGAGCCGCCGGTCAGCGCCAGCCGCACCGTGCGCCGCCGGGGCACCGACTACACACGGCTGGCGGCCGTCTTCCAGCTCGTGGACGACATCACCGCGCACGAGGCGACGCTGGAGGACTCCTACGGCCGGCTCGCCACCATCCGCCGCAACCGGCACCCGTACAGCGGCTGGGTGCTGACCGGCGCCGCCGGGCTGCTGGCCGGCTCGGCGAGCATCCTGGTCGGCGGTGGTCCGCTGATCTTCTTCGCGGCGGCGCTGGCCGCGATGCTCGGCGACCGGCTGGCCTGGCTGTGCGCCGGGCGCGGGCTGCCGGAGTTCTACCAGTTCGCCGCCGCCGCGATGCCGGCCGCCGCGATGGGCATCGTCGTCAACCTCTACGCCGACCACCTGCCGGGCGCCACCGACCTCCAGGCGTCCGCGGTGATCACCGGTGGACTCTTCACGCTGCTGCCGGGACGGGCCCTGGTGGCCGGTGTCCAGGACGGCCTGACGGGGTTCTACATCACCGCGTCCGCCCGCCTGCTGGAGGTCATGTACCTCGTCGTCGGCATCGTCTTCGGCGTGACGATCGTGCTCTACGCGGGAGTGCGGCTGGGCGCCGACTTCGACCCGGAGCAGGCGCTGCGCGCCTACGACCACCCCTGGGTGCAGCTGCTGTCCGCGATGTCCCTCACCCTGGCCTTCGCGGTGCTGCTGCAGTGCGAGCGCGGTGTGCTGCTGCTCGCCATGCTCAACGGCGGTGTCGCCTGGACGGTCTACGGGGTGCTCCACCAGCAGCTCGGCGCCAACCCGGTCGTCGCCACCGCGGCCGCCGCGGGCCTGGTCGGCCTCTTCGGCCAGCTGATGGCCCGCTACCGGTACGCGTCGGTCCTGCCGTACGTCACGGCCGCGATCGGCCCGCTGCTGCCCGGCTCAGCGACGTACTTCGGGCTGCTCGCCTTCACCCAGAACCACACGGCCGAGGGGTTCGCCTCCCTGACGAAGGCCGCGGCGCTCGCGCTCGCCGTCGCCATCGGTGTGAACCTCGGCGGGGAGATCGCCCGCATGTTCCTCAAGACCCCGGGCTCCGCCGACCCGGCCCGGCGCCGCGCGGCCAAGCGCACCAGGGGCTTCTGAGCGGCGGCGGAACGCGCGAACGCCGGGCCGGCCCGTGAAGGGCCCGCCCGGCGTCCGGCAGGTCTGCGTGTCAGTGGCTGTGGAAGGTCTGACCCGAGTCCTTCAGGCGCTTGTACGACGCCTCGATCTCGGCCTCGGCCTCGATGCGGCCGACCCAGTTGGCGCCCTCGACGGACTTGCCGGGCTCCAGGTCCTTGTAGACCTCGAAGAAGTGCTGGATCTCCAGGCGGTCGAACTCCGACACGTGATGGATGTCACGCAGGTGCTCCACACGCGGGTCGGACGCCGGCACGCACAGCAGCTTGTCGTCGCCGCCCGCCTCGTCGGTCATACGGAACATGCCGACGGCGCGGCACTTGATGAGGCAGCCGGGGAACGTCGGCTCATCGAGGATGACCAGCGCGTCCAGCGGGTCGCCGTCCTCGCCGAGGGTGTTCTCGACAAAGCCGTAGTCGGCCGGGTAACTGGTCGAGGTGAAGAGCCGGCGGTCCAAGCGGATACGACCGGTCTCGTGGTCCACCTCGTACTTGTTCCGGGAACCCTTCGGGATCTCGATCGTGACGTCGAACTCCAAGGCCCTACTCCTCCATGATCAGCACATACTTCTGGTGGTTAAGTGTCTCCCACGCAGGTGTGTGGTCGCGAAAGGGGCTGGTCGGGGGTGCCGGACGCCAGAACATGGCAGGTAGTGGCGGGGTCGGCCGCAGTCGGACTGACCGTTTCCTTCGCGGCGGTGGCCGTGGCCGGACCGTGGGAGTCGGGCCAGCGTACGGCGGAGCGGGCGGCGGCCGCCTCCCGGGGTCACCAGCCGGACGGCCGCACCGTCCCCGGGTCCCGCCCGGGGCCGGCCGCCGAGGCCGCGGCCCCGCCCGCCGCCAGGGTGCTCACCGCGCCCGCCACCGACCCGGCGACGCTCCCCACCCAGCAGGCGCTCGCGGCCCGGCTCGCCCCGCTGCTGCGCGACCCGGCCCTCGGCCCGCTGCGCACCGGCGCCGTCATCGACGCGGCGACCGGCAAGCTGCTGTACGGCTCCGGCGCCGCGACCCCGTCCGTGCCGGCCTCGACGATAAAGATCGCGACGGCCGCCGCCGCGCTGTCGGTCCTCGGCCCCGACCACCGAATATCCACGACCGTGCTGGCCACCGGACCGCACACCACCGTGCTCGTGGGCGGCGGGGACCCCACCCTCACCGCCGCCGCGCTGCGCACCCTGGCCGACGACACCGCCCGCGCCCTCACCGCGCGCGGCACCACCGCCACGTCGCTCGGCTACGACCTCTCGCTCTACTCAGGACCCGTCCAGCATCCGATAGGCCGCAACGAGAACATCGCGCCGGTCACCTCACTGATGCTCAACGAGGGGCGCCTCGACACGAGCGACCACGGCCCCGCCGACCGCTCCACCGACCCGGCCGCCGACACCGCCACCACCTTCGCGAAGCTGCTCCGGGCGCGTGGCATCAAGGTGACGGGCACCCCCGCCGGCACACCCGGCGCCGCGGCCGGCACGCGGCTCGCCACGGCCGCGTCCGCGCCGCTGTCCGCACTCGTCGAACGGATGCTGACCAACAGCGACAACGACATCGCGGAGGCCCTCGCCCGGCAGACCGCGATCGCCGCGCACCTGCCCGCGAGCTTCAGCGGCGCCCAGCAGGCCGTCACCGCGGCGCTGGGCCGGCTCGGCCTGCCGCTGGCCGGGGCGAAGTTCACCGACGGCAGCGGCCTCAACCGCGCCGACGCGCTGTCCGCGGAACAACTCGCGCGGCTCCTCGCGCTGGCCGCGTCACCCCGGCACCCCCAACTGCGGCCGATCCTCACCGGTCTGCCGGTCGCCGGCTTCTCCGGCACCCTGTCCGACCGGTTCCGCGGCGGCCCCGCCTCCGGAGCCGGCCTGATCCGCGCCAAGACCGGCACCCTCACCGGCGTCAACGCCATCACCGGCACCGTCGTCGCCGCCGACGGCCGGCTGCTCACCTTCGCGTTCCTCACCCAGGGCACCACGTCCGCGACAGCGGCCCAATCCGCCCTGGACCGGCTGGCGTCCGCCCTCGCCGCCTGCGGCTGCTGAGCCCCGCCTCAGCCCCTTCTCAGCCCCCGTCCCGGCCGCGCCTCGGGACCCCGGGCGTTATCCGACCCCCAAAGCGGGAGCGGCAACGTACCGTGAAGGCATGACGAGCATCGGTGGTGCCGAGATGGTCGACTGGAATCTCGCAGTGGCGACCGCACAGCGGTTGATGCGGCCGGGACCTGAGGTCAGCGGGGACGAGGCGCGGGCGATCGTGGCCGAGTTGCGCAAGCACGCGCGCTCCTCGGAGGAGCACGTGCGCGCGTTCACCCGCATGTACGGGGACGCTGAAGCCCAGACGAACGGCACGCCGGTGCTGATCGTCGACCGGGTCGGCTGGGTGAAGGCGAACGTCGCCGGCTTCCGGGAGATCCTCAAGCCGCTGCTGGGCAAGATGCAGGACCGCCGCCCCGGCGGCATCGGCGGCATGGCGCTGGGCACCGTCGGCGGCAAGGTCACCGGCGTCGAGGTCGGGATGCTGCTGTCGTTCCTGGCGTCCCGGGTGCTCGGCCAGTACGAGACCTTCGCCCCGGCCACCCGCGAGCTGCCGGCCGGCCCCGTCGTCCCCGGCCCGGGGGAGCCCCGCGCGGGCCGCCTGCTGCTCGTCGCGCCGAACATCGTGCACGTCGAGCGGGAACTCGACGTGGACCCGCACGACTTCCGGCTGTGGGTGTGCCTGCACGAGGAGACGCACCGCACGCAGTTCACCGCCGTGCCGTGGCTGCGCGACCACATCGAGGGCGAGATCCAGTCCTTCCTCGGCGAGACCGAGATGGACGCCTCCACCGTCATCGACCGCTTCCGGGAGGCCGCCCAGTCCTTCGCCGCCGGTGGCGGCGCGAAGGAGGAGGACGAGGCCGACGAGGGCCGCAGCCTCGTCGATCTCGTCCAGACCCCCGCCCAGCGGGAGATCCTCGCCCGGCTGACCGCCGTCATGTCGCTGCTCGAGGGCCACGCGGACTACGTGATGGACGGCGTCGGCCCCGACGTCGTGGCGTCCGTCGCGGAGATCCGGGAGAAGTTCCAGCAGCGCCGCGCCAGCGGCGCGGGCCGCATGGACCAGGTGCTGCGCAAGGTGCTGGGGCTGGACGCGAAGCTGCGCCAGTACAAGGACGGCGAGCGTTTCGTGCGCGCCGTCGTGGACGAAGTGGGCATGGACGGCTTCAACCGCGTCTGGACGTCGCCCAACACGCTCCCGACGAAGTCGGAGATCGCCAAACCGGCGGACTGGGTCGCAAGGGTGCACCGCCGTAGCGATTCGTGACCACCCGACGCCTCCCGGTTCACCCGTCCGAGGGACCGTAAGCGCAGGGTAAGGCGTGCGATGCTCGGGTACTGCCCCAGCTTCTGTCACCATCTAGCTACTTTGCGTTATCACCCTCACAGCCTCCATAGGAGGGAACCGGACATGGGTCCCCACCCCACGGTCGCCGCGATACGCCTGGCGGTCCGCCGCGTACTTCACGACGTCCTCATCGCCACCCCCGCCCCCAACCCGCTCGTCCTCGCCGCCTGCAGCGGAGGCGCCGACTCCATGGCGCTCGCCGCGGCTCTCGCGTTCGAGGCCCCCAAGCTCGGCGTGCGCGCCGGGGCCGTCACCGTCGACCACGGGCTGCAGCCCGGCTCGACCGGACGGGCCCTCGAAGTCGCCGCGCGCCTGCGCGGCCTCGGGCTCGACCCCGTGGACGCCGTCGGTGTCACCGTCGGCCGCCAGGGCGGACCCGAAGCCGCCGCCCGTGACGCCCGCTACGGCGCGCTGGACGCCACCGCCGACGCCCGCGGCGCCGCCGCCGTCCTGCTCGGCCACACCCGTGACGACCAGGCGGAAACGGTGCTGCTCGGCCTCGCCCGCGGCTCCGGCACCCGCTCGCTGTCCGGGATGGCCGCCGTGTCGGGCGCCGGCGGCCGCTACCGCCGCCCGTTCCTGCTCCTCGACCGCGACACCGTCCGCAAGGGGTGCCTGGCCCAGGGCATCGACGTGTGGGAGGACCCGCACAACCACGACCCGGCGTACACCCGCTCCCGGGTCCGCCACGAGGCGCTGCCGGTGCTGGAGAAGTCCCTCGGCAAGGGCGTCATCGAGGCACTGGCCCGCACCGCCCAGCTCTCCCGTGACGACGCCGACGCCCTGGACCAGTGGGCGGCCACCGCGGAACGTGATGTTGCCGACGGCGACGGCGCCCTGGACGCGGACCGGCTGTACGTCCTGCCGGCCGCCGTCCGCCGCCGGATCCTGCGCCGTGCGGTCATCGCCGCCGGTTCCCCGCCCGGATTCCTGTTCGCCCGCCATATCGAGGAGGTCGACCGGCTGGTCACCGACTGGCGGGGGCAGAAAGGTCTCAACCTGCCGGGCGGCGTCGAGGCCCGTCGGCGCAATGGCAGACTGTTCTTCTCACCGTCGTAGACCTTGAGGAACCAAAACAGGTGAACGAGAACGACATGGGCACCGATCTCGAAAAGGTGCTCATCACCAAGGAAGAGATCGACGCCAAGCTGATCGAGCTTGCCGCGAAGATCGACAAGGACTACGCCGGGAAGGACCTGCTGATCGTCGGCGTGCTCAAGGGCGCGGTGATGGTCATGGCGGACCTGGCACGCGCACTGTCCACCAACGTGACGATGGACTGGATGGCGGTGTCCTCCTACGGCGCCGGCACGAAGTCCTCGGGCGTCGTCCGCATCCTCAAGGACCTCGACACCGACATCGCCGGCCGTGACGTGCTGATCGTCGAGGACATCATCGACTCCGGTCTGACGCTGTCCTGGCTGATCAGCAACCTCGGCTCGCGCGGCCCGGCCTCCCTGGAGGTCTGCACGCTGCTGCGCAAGCCCGAGGCGGCCAAGGTCGAGATCGATGTGAAGTACACCGGCTTCGACATTCCCAATGAATTCGTCGTCGGTTACGGACTCGATTTCAACGAGAAGTACCGCAATCTCCCATTTGTCGGAACACTCGCCCCGCACGTATACGGCGGCTGACGCCCCGTTCGTCCGAGGATGTCCCCGTTCGGCGCAGCCCGTGCCGACAACGGGGAACCCCGCACCGTTTCCCGCCGTTGGAGCAGGGGAAGCCGGGATTGTTAACGGTTGGCGGCCGCCTCGGTGGACAATGCTGAGGTACCGTCCGAAGGTCGGGTCATACACCGGATGTGCGCGCGGCCATCGAGCCGCGCTGCCTCACTGTGGCAGGAGGGACGGGGCGTCCGCGCCCCGCATGGATGGACGTCAAGCGCTATTTCCGTGGGCCAGTCATGTGGATCGTGCTGGCTGTCATCGCCGTGGTCGTCCTCATGCAGGTCGTCGGCTCCTCCGGCGGCTACAAGACGGTGGACACCGGCCAGGTCGTGCAAGCGATCCACAGCAAGGACAACATTCTCAAGTCGGCGGAGATCACCACCGGCGACGAGCAGATGATCAAGGTCGAGCTCGTCGACGGTGCCAAGGTCGGCGGTAAGGACCTGGGCACCAAGCTCAAGGCGAGCTACGTCAGCGCCGACCAGAGCACCGCCATCGCGGCTGATCTCCAGAAGAAGGTCGACGGCGACACGAGCACGGGCACCCTGCCCGACGGCTACACCGTCTCGCCGTCCAAGCAGAACGCGTTCGTCAGCATTCTGCTGTCGTTGCTGCCGTTCGTGCTGATCGTCGTGGTCTTCCTCTTCCTGATGAACCAGATGCAGGGCGGCGGATCCCGCGTCATGCAGTTCGGGAAGTCCAAGGCCAAGCTGATCACCAAGGACACCCCCAAGACCACGTTCGCGGATGTGGCCGGGGCGGACGAGGCGGTCGAGGAACTCCACGAGATCAAGGAGTTCCTGCAGGAGCCGGCGAAGTTCCAGGCCGTCGGCGCCAAGATCCCCAAGGGCGTGCTGCTCTACGGGCCGCCCGGTACCGGAAAGACCCTGCTGGCCCGCGCCGTCGCGGGTGAGGCCGGCGTGCCGTTCTACTCGATCTCGGGCTCCGACTTCGTCGAGATGTTCGTGGGTGTCGGCGCCTCGCGTGTCCGTGACCTGTTCGAGCAGGCCAAGGCGAACGCTCCGGCGATCGTCTTCGTCGACGAGATCGACGCCGTCGGCCGGCACCGCGGTGCCGGTATGGGCGGCGGTCACGACGAGCGCGAGCAGACGCTCAACCAGCTGCTCGTCGAGATGGACGGCTTCGACGTGAAGGGCGGCGTCATCCTGATCGCCGCCACGAACCGGCCGGACATCCTGGACCCGGCGCTGCTGCGCCCGGGCCGCTTCGACCGGCAGATCGCCGTGGACCGCCCCGACCTCATGGGCCGGCTGGAGATCCTCAACGTCCACGCCAAGGGCAAGCCGGTCGCTCCGAACGTCGACCTCCGGGCCGTCGCTCGCCGCACCCCCGGTTTCACCGGCGCGGACCTGGCGAACGTGCTCAACGAGGCCGCGCTCCTGACGGCCCGCGGGGACCGCAAGCTGCTCGACAACGAGACCCTCGACGAGGCGATCGACCGGGTCGTGGCCGGACCGCAGAAGCGGACCCGGATCATGTCCGAGAAGGAGAAGAAGATCACCGCGTACCACGAGGGCGGACACGCCCTGGTCGCCGCGGCTTCTCCGAACAGCGACCCGGTGCACAAGATCACGATCCTCTCCCGCGGCCGGGCCCTCGGTTACACGATGGTCCTGCCGGACGAGGACAAGTACTCGACGACCCGCAACGAGATGCTCGACCAGCTCGCCTACATGATGGGCGGCCGGGCGGCGGAGGAACTGGTCTTCCACGACCCGACCACCGGCGCCTCGAACGACATCGAGAAGGCGACCGCGACGGCGCGCGCGATGGTCACCCAGTACGGGATGACCGAGCGGCTCGGCGCGATCAAGTTCGGCTCGGACAACGCGGAGCCGTTCCTGGGCCGTGACATGGGTCACCAGCGCGACTACTCGGAAGAGGTCGCCGGGCTGGTCGACGAAGAGGTCAAGAAGCTCATCGAGACCGCGCACAACGAGGCGTGGGAGATCCTGGTCGAGAACCGCGACGTTCTCGACAACCTGGTTCTGGCGCTCCTGGAGAGGGAGACGCTGAACAAGGAGGAGATCGCCGAGATCTTCAAGGCCATCGTCAGGCGCCCGCCGCGTCCGGCGTGGACCGGGTCCTCGCGGCGTACGCCGTCGACCCGCCCGCCGGTGCTCTCGCCGAAGGAGCTGGCGCTCACCAACGGCAGCCAGTCCGCCAACGGCAGCAGCACCGCCACCCCGGCCATCGAGAAGGCCACCGAAACGGTGGAGCTTCCCGAGGACTCGGGCAGCGGTACCGACAGCTGACCACCGGAAACGGTCGGCGTCAGCCGGCCGGCGAAGGTGGTCCCGGAATGCAGGCCGCGTCCCCAGGGTTTTAGCCTTGGGGGCGCGGCCTTCCGCTTTCGCCCGCACATCAGGATCCGCAGGTCCGTACGAGGAACGAGGCACAGATGACCGACCCGGTGACGCTGGATGGCGAGGGGGCCATCGGTGAGTTCGACGAGAAGCGCGCCGAGGCCGCTGTGCGCGAGCTCCTCATCGCGGTCGGCGAGGACCCGGACCGGGAGGGCCTGCGGGAGACGCCGAGCCGGGTGGCCCGCGCGTACAAGGAGATATTCGCCGGCCTCTGGCAGGAGCCGGAGGACGTCCTGACGACGACGTTCGACCTCGGGCACGACGAGATGGTGCTGGTGAAGGACATCGAGGTGATGTCCAGCTGTGAGCACCACCTGGTGCCGTTCGTCGGTGTCGCGCACGTCGGCTACATCCCGGCCGCCAGCGGCAAGATCACCGGGCTGTCGAAGCTCGCCCGGCTGGTCGATGTGTTCGCCCGCCGTCCGCAGGTCCAGGAGCGGCTCACCACGCAGATCGCCGACTCGCTGATGCGGATCCTGGAGCCGCGCGGCGTGATCGTCGTCATCGAGTGCGAGCACATGTGCATGACGATGCGCGGGGTGCGCAAGCAGGGCGCGAAGACCATCACCTCGGCGGTGCGCGGCCAGCTGCGGGACTCCGCGACCCGCTCCGAGGCGATGAGCCTGATCATCGGCCGCTGAGACCACCGACCGAAAAAAGCGGCCGGCCCCCTGATGACAGGGGGCCGGCCGCTTCGTCGTGACCCGTGGTCACCGAGCGGTCAGGCGACGCTCTTGACCACCCGCTCTGGCTCCGAGCTGTTGGCGTAGCAGGGCGCGCTGTGCGCGGCCCGCTTGGCCCGGCCCGGCAGGAACCGCTGGAGCGCGTCCGGCAGCGGCAGCGACAGGGTGACGAAGCCCTCCGCCTGCATGGCGGCGAAGCCGATCCGGGGGAGGTCCCGGGAGTTGCGGAACACCAGGAACCGCGGCACCCACTCCGGCTGGAACTTCGCGTTGAACTTGTACAGCGACTCGATCTGGAACCAGCGCGACAGGAAGACCAGCAGTCCCCGCCAGCCGCGCAGTACCGGCCCCGCCCCGATCCGCTCACCGCGGGCGAGCGCCGAGCGGAACATCGCGAAGTTGAGCGAGACGTTCTCGACGCCGAGCTCCGGAGCGTGCTGCAGCGCCTCGACGATCAGCAGCTCGTTGAGCCCCGGGTCGGCGCTGCGGTCGCGCCGCATGAGCTCCAGGGACATGCCGTCCTTGCCCCAGGGGACGAAGTGCAGCACGGCCCGCAGGTCGCCCAGCGGCGACTCGACGCCGTCCTCCCGCTCCTTGTGGGCGGTGACGACCACGCAGTCGCCGTCCTCGACGTCGCCGAACCGGCCCAGCGCCATGGAGAAGCCGCGCTCGGTGTCCGTACCGCGCCAGGCGTCGGCGGCCTGGCGGACCTGGTCGCGCTCGGCGTCGGACAGCTCGCGGACCCGGCGCACCTTGCAGGTGTAGCCGGACCGTTCGATGCGCTTGACCATCTGCCGGACGTTCCGCATCGCGCGGCCCTGCAGGGTGAAGGCGCTGGTGCGGACGATCGCCTCGTCGCCCAGTTCCAGCGCGTCCAGGCCCGTCTCGCGGGTCCAGACCTCGCCGCCGGTCTCGCTGCAGCCCATGACCGCCGGGATCCAGGCGTGCGCGCGGGCCAGTTCCATGAAGCGCTCGATGGCGCCCGGCCAGGCCTCGACGTCCCCGATGGGGTCGCCGCTGGCGAGCATCACCCCGGACACCACCCGGTAGCAGACGGCGGCCTTGCCGCTCGGTGAGAACACCACGCTCTTGTCGCGGCGCAGTGCGAAGTGGCCGAGGGAGTCGCGGGCGCCGTGCTTGGCCAGCAGCTCGCGCAGCTGGTCCTCGTCGGCGCCGCTGAGCTCGGCGACCGGCCGTGCCGGACGCAGGATCAGATACGCGGTGGTGCCGGCGATCAGGAAGCCGAGCCCGCCGAGCGAGTAGGCCACGACATCCGAGGCCCGGTCACTCGTATAGCTCACCGGGCCCTCGAAACCGAAAAGCCCGTACAGCACGTGCTGCAGTCGCTCGATCAGGCTGGGATCGCCCATCTCGACGCGGGGGTGGGCGCTGACGATCAGCAGCCCCAGCGCGAGGGCGACGACGCTGAGCAGCACGAAGTTGGCCGCGGCCCGCCAGCGGGTGCGCGGGTCCGACAGCGCGTTGAACTGCGCCCGGTGGACGATCAGCAGCGCGAACAGTCCCAGCGAGACGATCGCGCCGACCCCCGAGTGCCGGTAGACCAGCTGGGTCGCCGCGCCGGTCGGCAGCAGCAGCACCGCCGCCCACCAGGCGCGCACCTTCCCGCGTTTGAGGCCATGAGCCAGCATCAGCAGCAGGATGCCGGTGACCACCGACCCGGCCGCCGCGAGGGAACTCATGGTGCCGGGAAAGACCATCGCCATGTGGTGCATCCGGCCGTTGCGGAAACCGGGGAACACGCCGGAGACGACGTCGAGCAGCCCCACCACGGCCCCGGCGGTACCGACGACCGAGGGGACGGAGGAGGAGCGGAGGAACCGCGGACGCCGCGTGCCGGCGTTTGCGCGATCAGTAGACACGGGCACCTGCCCAGGGAACCCGGAAGCCGAGTTCTCCATCTACCTGTACAGACATGGGTCACCAAGCCCCAACATTGCGGGATATGTTCCGCAAACAGCTCTCGTTAATGAACAATTTGCGCCCTCTAGGACGCGAAGAAAGGCCCTTAGGTTCCGTCAGAAGGAGCCGGAACCGGGCCGCGGACAGGAAAGTACGTCACTCGACATGGGTCTCACCAGTAAGAAGGTTCTACTGCTGGCGGTCATAGCCGCGGTAGTGCTGTTCGTGGCCACCGTATGGCTCTGGCCGCGGCTGTCCAAGCGCAGCCTCCCGGCGGTGCTGGGGCGGGTCGGCATGATGCTCTTCACCCAGTTGTCGATGATCGCGGCGCTCGGGCTCGCCGCCAACTACTCGTTCGGCTTCTACGCCTCCTGGGCCGACCTGTTCGGACAGGAGTCCGAGCCGGGCGTCGTCGTCAACCACTCGGGAGCCGCGAACCAGCTGCAGGTGGTCGGGCACAAGTACGTCAACGTGCCCGGTGGTTCGGTGCCGAAGGTCGGCGGCCAGATCCAGAAGGTGGTGTTCCAGGGCGGTGCGTCCGACATCACGACCCCGGCGTACGTCTATCTGCCGCCCGAGTACTTCCAGGACGCCAAGCGCAGGTTCCCGGCGTCCGTGATCCTCACCGGGTACCCGGGCACCGCCGAGGCGCTGTTCAAGAAGATGAAGTACCCGTCGATCGCCCACCAGCAGGTCCTGGACGGCAAGGCCAAGCCGACCATACTGATCATGATGCGGCCGACGGTGGCCCCGCCACGGGACACCGAGTGCATGGACATCCCCGGCGGCCCCCAGACGGAGACCTTCTTCACCAAGGATCTGCGCGCCGCCGTGTCCGGCCACTTCCGGGTCGGCACCAACGCCCGGAACTGGGGGATCATGGGCGACTCCACCGGCGGCTACTGCGCCCTGAAGCTCACGATGCGGCACCCCGAGGCGTACTCGACCGCCGTCGGCCTGTCCGCCGACTACAAGGCGCCGCGCGACCGGACGACCGGCGACCTGTTCGGTGGCGACAAGAAGCTCGAACTCCAGAACAACCTGCCGTGGCGGCTGAAGAACCTGCCGCACCCGCCGGTGAACCTCCTGGTGACCAGCAGCAAGAAGGGCGAGCCGAACTACCGGGAGACGCTGAAGCTGATCGGCGACGCGAAGGCGCCGATCCACATGTCGTCGATCATCCTGGAGAGCGGCGGCCACAACTTCAACACCTGGGGCCGGGAGATCCCGCCCGCCCTGGAGTGGCTGAGCGGCCGGCTCAGCGACCAGTAGTCGACCGGCCAGCGCCTACGCTGGGCGTATGAATACGCTGCGGGGCTTCGTGGACGGTCTTCCTGAGTGGGACCGCTGCGCGGTCATGGGCGTGGTGAACGTCACGCCGGACTCCTTCTCCGACGGCGGCCAGTGGTTCGACCCGGAACTGGCCGTCAAGCACGGTATGGACCTCGTGGCGTCCGGCGCGGACATCGTGGACGTCGGCGGGGAGTCGACCCGGCCCGGGGCGGCGCGGGTCTCGGAGGCCGAGGAGCTGCGCCGGGTGATCCCGGTGGTGCGGGAGCTGGCCGCCGCGGGGGTGCTGGTCAGCGTGGACACGATGCGCGCCGCGGTCGCCGGGCAGGCGGTCGCGGCCGGTGCGCGGCTGGTCAACGACGTGAGCGGCGGCGGCGCCGACCCCGCGATGATCCCGGTGGTCGCCGACGCGGGGGTGCCGTTCGTCGTCATGCACTGGCGCGGGCAGAGCATCGACATGAACAACCGGGCGGTCTACGGCGACGTGGTCGCCGAGGTCGTCGCCGAACTGCGCGAGGGCTGCGAGCGCGCGGTCGCCGGCGGCATCGACCCGCGCCGGATCATCCTCGACCCGGGCCTCGGTTTCGCGAAGAACGCCGAGCACGACCTGGCGCTGATGGCGCACCTCGGCCGGCTGCGCGAGCTGGGCCGCCCGCTGCTGGTGGCCGCGTCCCGGAAGCGGTTCCTGGGACGGGTGCTGGCCGGATCGGCCGGGGATCCGCCGCCGGCCAGGGAGCGCGACGCGGCGACCGCCGCGGTCTCCGCGATCGCCGCCCGTGAGGGCGCCTGGGCGGTACGGGTGCACGAGGTGCACGCGAGCGCGGACGCGGTGCGGGTCTCGCGGGCCATCGAAGGCGCGGCGGGCGCGGCGGGTGCCGCGTGACGCCTCGTACGGCGGAGGCCGCGAAGGTCGAGGAGGCGAACCAGGCGTTCTACGACGCGGTCGAGACCTCGGACCTGGACGCGCTGGAGGAGATCGTCCTGACCGGGCCGCTGGCCGAGACGGTCTCCGTGGTGCACCCGGGGTGGCCGGTGCTGCGCGGGCGCGGCGAGGTGATGCGCTCCTATGCGCTGATCATGGCGAACACCGAGTACATCCAGTTCTTCCTGACCGATGTCGAGGTCGCGGTCGACGGTGACACGGCCCTGGTCACCTGTACGGAGAACATCCTGACCGGGGGACCGGCCGAGGAGGACGGCTCGGCGGGCACCCTGGTCGGCGCTCTGGTGGTCGCCACCAATGTGTTCCGGCGCACACCGGAGGGCTGGCGGCTATGGGTGCACCACGGGTCTCCGGTGCTGGCCGACGGTGACGACGACGATGAGGACGCGGCCGGACCCGGCGCCTGAACCACACCGTCCGACCACCCCGCGTTCACCCACCCGGCCCGGGATCCGGCCGTGTTGGCGACCTCGTCACCCGTTCGCGCCAAGAATCCGCCGACGGACGGGTAGCGGACCGGCTGATGGGTAAAGGGCTGGAGTCCGCCCGCTCTGACCTGCGCCGGACCGGCCCCGGACAACCCGTCGGCACGTGCTGTCGGTAGTCGCGGGTAGATTCGATTCCGGGCGGGCCCGTACACATGGCGGGACCCGGCCCGTCCGTCCGAACAATCAGCAGGAGTGATCTCGTGGATCGTGTCACGCTGCGCGGCCTCAAGGCCCGCGGTAACCACGGCGTGTTTCCCAGGGAGCGCGAGGAGGGCCAGACCTTCGTCGTGGACCTGGTGCTCGGCCTGGACACGGCTCCTGCCGCGGCCGGGGACGACCTGACCAAGACCGTCCACTACGGCGTGGTGGCCGAAGAGGTCGTGGATGTCGTCAAGGGCGAGCCGGTCGACCTGATCGAGACCCTCGCCCAGCGCATCGCCGACCAGTGCCTCAAGCACGAGGCGGTCCAGGAGGTCGAGGTCACGGTGCACAAGCCGGACGCCCCGATCACCGTTCCGTTCGACGACGTGACCATCACCATCACCCGGAGGCGCCCGTGAGTTCCGACCCCACCGTGCAGCCTGTCCACCCGTCCGTGGTGGCGCAGGTCGACGCCGCCGACACGACGCTGCACAACCCCCAGCGGGCCGTGATCGCACTGGGCAGCAACCTCGGCAACCGGCTGGAGACCCTGCAGGGCGCCATCGACGCCCTGGAGGACACCCCGGGCGTGCGCGTCAAGGCGATCTCGCCGGTCTACGAGACCGAGCCGTGGGGTGTCGAGCCCGGCAGCCAGGCCAACTACTTCAACGCGGTGGTGCTGGTGAAGACCACCCTGCCGCCGTCCTCCCTGCTGGAACGCGGTCAGGCGATCGAGGAGGCGTTCCTGCGGGTGCGCAGCGAGCGCTGGGGCCCGCGCACCATCGACGTCGACATCGTTGCCTACCAGGGCATCGTCTCGGAGGATCCCGACCTGACGCTGCCGCACCCGCGCGCGCACCAGCGGGCCTTCGTTCTCGCGCCCTGGCACGATGTGGACCCGTCGGCGGAGCTCCCAGGACACGGCGAGGTGGCAGAGTTGCTCGCAGCGGTCGGCGACGCCGGCGTGCAGGCCCGCGGTGATGTGGAACTCAGGCTGCCCGAATAAGCGTTAAGCGGTCGGGCACGGCGGGCGCCACCGGCACCGACCGCACCACCAGCAGGACCACAACCAGCAGATGAACCATGTGAGGGGCGAACACTCGGTGAAGGCGCTGCGCATCAGAACGCTGCTGGGGCTGTTCGCGGTGGCGGGGGTGCTGTCCTGGGCCGGCGCCAAGCTGTGGGACTCGCTCGGCACCCTGCCGAGCGTCCCGCTGGCCGCGCCCATCGTGCTCGCGCTGATCGCGGTGGTGCTCACCGCGACCGCCCTGTCGCTGCGGACCCGGCTGCGCGCCCAGCGGGACCGCGTGCCCGGCGCCAAGGGCGTCGACCCGCTGCTGGCGGCGCGCGCGGTGGTCTTCGGCCAGGCGAGCGCGCTGGTCGCCTCGCTGGTCGCCGGGATGTACGGCGGTACCGGCGCCTTCCTGCTGATGTACCAGTTCGACGTCCCGCCGCGCCGGGACCAGGCGGTCTACGCGGGCTTCGCGGTGCTGGCCGGCCTCGCGGTCGTCGCCGCCGCGATCTTCCTGGAGCGGGTCTGCAAGCTCCCGGAGGATCCGGAAGACACCGCGCCCGGCATCTGAGACGCGAGCTCAAATGTTGACCGTCTTGAGGATGGCGTGATTCAGTCTTCGATGTGAGTGGTATCGGACGGCGACTTCACCGGCGAGTGCACCTGGACCTCGTCCGGTACGCGGGCTGCGTGTGTCCGGGTTCACGCTGAACCCCGCCTCCCCGCTCACCTCCGCGTCGTAGCCTGCCGCCGCCGTCCGTTTCCCGGTCGGTGCGGCGCCGTGCCGGCGCCTCCCTCCAGGGTGGTCCCGTTGTCCGCACCAGCCTTTGTTTCCGCATCCCCTTCCGCGGCCGTCGTCGCGTCGCCCGTCGTGTCTCCCAGCACGGCCGTGCTGTCAGAACCGGCCCCGGCTCCCGCTGCCGCCGCTTCCGTTCCCGCCGCTCCCGCACCGACGGCGGCCGAGCTGCTCGACTTCGTCCGCTCCATCGCCTCCGACCCGGAGAAGGTCGCCCAGCTCGCGCTCGACCCGCTGGACCGCACCTGGATCCGGCTGGAGGGGCCCGGCGGCGCCGAAGCGTGGCTGCTGGGCTGGCCGCCCGGCACCGAGACCGGCTGGCACGACCACGGCGGCTCGTACGGCGCCTTCGTGACCGCGGGCGGCGAGCTGACCGAGGAGTCCCTGTCGGTGCCGCTGCCGTCCGAGGGCTGGCGCTCACTGGAACTGGCGGAGGGCCTGGACCGGACCCGCGCCCTGCCGGCCGGCAAGGGCCGCGCCTTCGGCCGCAACCATGTGCACCAGGTCGTGAACCGCTCCGCCGAGCGGCACGCCATCTCCGTGCACGCCTATTACCCGCCCCTGCCGCTGATCCGCCGCTACCTCCGCGACGGCCGCACCCTGCGGCTCGACGTCGTGGAACACCCGGAGACCTGGTGACCGAGCCCACTGCCCGCACCGCCCGCAGCATCGACGACCATCTGGAGCGCGTCAGGACCCGGCTGGAGCGCCTCGACGCACCGGCCGCCGCCGAGGCCGCCGCGAACGGCGCGGTCCTCGTCGACATCCGCTACGCGGCGCTGCGCGACCGGGACGGGCTCATCCCCGGCGCGCTCGTCGTGGAGCGCAACGAACTGGAATGGCGGCTCGACCCGCTCGGGGACCACAGACTGCCGGAGGCGACCGGGCACGATCTGACGGTCGTGGTGATCTGCAACGAGGGCTACGCGTCCAGCCTCGCCGCGGCCTCGCTGCAGGACCTGGGCCTGCACCGCGCCACCGACCTGGACGGCGGGTTCCAGGCGTGGCGCGCCGCCGGACTGCCGGTGCTCCCGCCGGAGCGGCCCTGAGGCCCGTCCGGCGGGACCATGAACGTTTCTTCCAGTTCTTCTAGCCGGCCCGTTCGATCGACTCGATCGTGACGTCGGCACGGTCCGCGCCGTGCGCGTCCGCGTCGATCGAGCGGCGCAGCGCCTCGTGCAGCCGCGCCGGGGTCAGCACGCCGAGGAAGTGATCGCCGTCGACGACGGCGATCCACCCCGCGTCGTACTGCAGCATGGCGCTGAACGCCTGCTTGAGCGTCGCGCCGATCGGCACCCACGCCTCCATGCGGCGGGCGTGGTCACGGACCGTGGAGCCCTTGCCGAGCAGCGACTCGACGGTGATCCAGCCGTGCAGCGCGCCGCCCTCGCCCAGGACGACCGCCCAGCGGGAGCCTTCCGTGCGCATCCGGGCGGCGGCGGTCTCCACCGGGTCGTCGAGCCGTACGGTCGGCGGCTGCTCCAGGTCGGCGGGCTGGATCTCCGTCACCGACAGCCGCTTGAGCCCCCGGTCGGCGCCGACGAAGTCGGCGACGTACGGGGTGGCGGGCGCGCCGAGCACGGTGGCG
Organism: Streptomyces sp. RKAG337; assembly: GCF_023701715.1. Classification (NCBI taxonomy): domain Bacteria; kingdom Bacillati; phylum Actinomycetota; class Actinomycetes; order Kitasatosporales; family Streptomycetaceae; genus Streptomyces; species Streptomyces sp. RKAG337. The sequence goes on from NZ_JAJOZA010000001.1 coordinate 4,092,188, forward strand.
GGTGTGTCGTACTGCTCGACACGGCCCTCGCCGTAGACCGCGATGCGGTCACCGAGCCGGACCGCCTCCTCTATGTCGTGCGTCACGAAGAGCACGGTCTTGCGGACGGTGGCCTGCAGCTTCAGGAACTCCGACTGGAGCCGCTCGCGCACCACGGGGTCGACGGCGCCGAACGGCTCGTCCATCAGCAGCACCGGCGGGTCGGCGGCCAGTGCGCGCGCCACTCCGACGCGCTGCCGCTGGCCGCCGGAGAGCTGGTCGGGGTAGCGGTCGCCGTAGACGGACGGGTCCAGGCCGACGAGGTCGAGGAGTTCGGCGGCGCGTTCTCTGGCCCTGGCGCGCTTCCAGCCGAGCAGCGCGGGCACGGTCGCGGTGTTCTCCAGCACGGACTTGTGCGGGAACAGGCCGACCTGCTGGATGACGTAGCCGATCCGGCGGCGCAGCTTCACGGGGTCGATGGAGGCGATGTCCTCGCCGTCCACCAGGATGCGTCCCGAGGTCGGTTCGATGAGCCGGTTGACCATCTTCATGGTCGTCGTCTTGCCGCAGCCGGACGGCCCCACCAGCGTGACCAGTTCCCCCTCCGCGACCTCGAACGACAGGTCGTCGACGGCGGTCGTGCCGTCCGGGTACCGCTTGGTGACGTTCTCGAATCGGATCATCGGTGCCTGGAATCCTCACTGACGGGTTCTTACGACCGTACTCTCCCCGAGTTCCGGCCCGGAATTGTGGCGGGAGTATTGCAGCTGTGGGGCGGGCCGGCCTGATTGTCGTACCCGCCGGATAGGGTCGGGCCACGTGCCGACCGCAGGGCTGTTGTCGGACGAATGTACGGACCGGAGCGGGGGAGGTGAGGGGCATGGCGAAGCGGAACTGTCTGGTATCCAACGACTGGATCTGCGGTGAATACCTGCGCACGCGCAGTCATGAGCTGACCGATGCCACCGTCCAGCACCTGTGGATCACGGCGGTGTCGGTGGCCATCGGGCTGCTCATCGCGTTCCCGGTGGCGTTGGTCGCGCGGCGCTGGCGGCCCCTGGCGGGCCCCGTGCTCGGGCTGGCCACCGTGCTGTACACGGTGCCCTCGCTGGCCATGTTCTCGCTGCTGCTGCCGGTCTTCGGCATCTCCCCGGCGGTCGTCATCACCGGCCTGGTGCTCTACTCCCTGACGATTCTGGTGCGCAACATCATGGCCGGCCTGGAATCCGTTCCGGAGGACGTCCGAGAGGCCGCCCGCGGGATGGGGTACGGGCCGCTGCGGCTGCTGTTCGCCGTGGAGCTGCCGCTGTCGCTGCCCGCGCTGATGGCCGGCCTGCGGATCGCCACCGTCTCGACGGTGGCGCTGACCACGGTCGGCGCGATCATCAACTACGGCGGCCTCGGCAACCTCATCTACACCGGGATCGACACCATCTTCAAGGCGCAGGTGCTCGCCGCCTCGGTGATCTGCGTGGCCATCGCCATCGCGGCCGACGTGCTGCTGCTGGGTGTGCAGTGGCTGCTCACCCCGTGGGCGCGGAGCAGGAAGGCGGCCTGATGAACGCGGTATCCGGAGCCTGGGACTGGCTGAACGACAGCGCCAACTGGCACGGTACGGACGGTGTGTGGCACCGGCTGGGCGAGCATGTCTACTTCACCGTCGTCTGCCTGGCGCTGGCCTGTCTGATCGCCCTGCCGATCGCCATCGTCCTCGGCCACCTCGGCAAGGGCGGGGCGCTCGCGGTGAACATCTCCAACGTGGGCCGCGCGGTGCCCACGTTCGCGATCCTCGTCCTGCTGATGTTCGCGATGGGCTCGGACACCGACTGGCCGACCATCATCGCGCTGGTGCTGTTCGCCGTGCCGCCGCTGATGACCAACGCCTACGTCGGCATGCGCGAGGCCGACCGCGATGTCGTCGAGGCCGCCCGCGGCATGGGGATGACGGGCGGTCAGCTGATGTTCCGCATCGAGCTGCCGCTGGCCTTTCCGCTGATCTGGACGGGTGTGCGGTCCGCCGCCGTCCAGGTGGTGGCCACCGCGACCATCGCCGCCATGGCGGGCGGCGGCGGCCTCGGCCGGATCATCACGGCCGGCTTCAACCGGCAGATCACCGCGCAGGTGGTGGCGGGAGCGGTCCTGGTGGCAGGACTGGCCCTGCTGATCGAGGGAATCTTCATCGCGCTGCAGTGGTTGCTCGACCCGATGCGGCGCCGTCGCCGCCCGCGTACCGGCAGCGTCGTCCCCGCCTCGGCTCCCGCGACCCCCGCGACACCCTGACCGTCATGCCTTTCCTTGCACTGTGGATGGAGAACCGATGAACCCGACGCTGCGCGTCACGATGGTGGCCGCTGCCGCCGCACTGCTCCTCACCGGCGTCACCGGCTGCGGCGGCGACAGCCTGGAGAAGTCCGGCTCCGACGCCGCCTCCCCGTCGTCAGGGGAGAAGAAGGGCGCGCTGGTGATCGGCTCCGCCGGATTCACCGAGAGCACGGTGCTCGCCGAGCTCTACGCGCAGGTCCTCAAGAACGCCGGTTACTCCACCTCCGTACAGACGCTGAAGAACCGCGAGCTTTATGAACCGGCCCTGGAAAAGGGCCAGATCGACATCGTTCCCGAGTACGCGGCGACGCTCGCCGAATACTTCAACACCAAGGCGAACGGTCCGAAGGCCGCCCCGGTGGCCTCCGCCGATGTGACGGCCACGGTGAAGGCGCTCACCACCTTCGCCGAGCCCAAGGGTCTGAAGGTCCTCGACGCCGGTCCCGCCATCGACCAGAACGCCTTCGCCGTCAACAAGGACTTCGCCGCCGAGCACAAGCTGAAGACCCTCAGCGACCTCGGTGCCGCCAAGGTCGCGGTCAAGCTGGCGGCCGGCGACGAATGCCCGGACCGGCCCTTCTGCTCGCCGGGCCTGAAGACCAAGTACGGCATCAACATCACCGGTATCGACCCCAAGGGCGTCGGCACCGTGCAGTCCAAGCAGGCCGTCAAGGACGGCACCGACCAGCTGGTGCTGACCACGACCACGGACGCCACGCTCGACCAGTTCAACCTGGTGCTCCTGGAGGACGACAAGAAGCTGCAGAACGCGGACAACCTGCTTCCCGTGGTGAATGCCAAGGACGCCGGCTCCGCCGATATCGCCACCGTCCTCGGAAAGCTCACCAAGGCACTCACCACCGCCGATCTCACCGACCTCAACCAGAAGGTCGACGCGGAGCGCCAGAAGCCGGCCGATGTCGCCGCCGCGTATCTGAAGTCGAAGGGTCTGATCACGGGCTGACGGGGCTCCGGCCAAAGGGCTGACGGGGCTCAAGCCAAAGGGCTGAGGGCTCCGGCCCGAGGTCCGGCGCCGCCGGCCGGCCCCGCGTCGGCCGGCCGGCGGCGCCAAGATCCATAACCGGGTCGGGGCGGGCTGCGGAGGGCATTGCGGAAACACATGGTGTCGATCCGGATGCCCTCCGTATTCATCGCGGCATCCATTGCCGGGGAGACGGCGATAAATCGGACCCCAGGCCCCACGCGTCCCCGTCGCACGCTAGTTTCGAGCCATGCCACGAGGACGCCACCGCCATTCCCCCCGCTGCACCGGCTGCTGCCCCCGCTGACGCTGGCCGGGTCCGCGGTGGCCTGTGTCGCCGCCGCCTGGATCAGTTCCGATCCGATGGTGCTGCGCGCGGTCGTCGCGGCAGCCGCGGCGGCCGCCTGCGGCGGCGCGGTCATGGCACGCACCTGGGACCGGGCCGCCGGCCGCCGGGTCGCCGACCTCACCACCGCCCGCGCCCGTGACGAATGGCACGCCGACGAGCGCATAGCCGAGCTCGAAACGGACCTCGACGAGTCCCGCGAGCTGCGCGTGCGACTGGACACCAAGCTCAGCGCCAAGCGCGCCGAGCTGGCCCGGCTGCGCACCGAACACGCCGATCTGCTCCGCCGCTACGCCACCGCCGAGAGCGAGCGGGCCCGCGCCCTCGAAGGCCGCCGCCAGCTCGCGCTGGAAGCCGCCAAGGCTCCGCTGGCCATCGCCTCCTCACCCGTCGGCCCGGCCGCGTTCAAGAAGGCGGACGAGGCGCTCCTCAACCTCGGCCGCAACGCCGCCCGCCAGCAGGCCCTGCGCACCGTCGAGGAGGCCAGGCGGCGTGACGCCGCGGCCGCCGACAGCGCGGGCAACGGCGACGACGAACCGCAGGGGCGGCACGCGGCGGCCGAGACCGCCGAGCCGGCCACGACGCACACCCGCCCGGACTCCACGGGCCCCAGGACCGCGGCCAGCCTGCCGATCCGCGAGCACCGCCTCGTACCGGCCGTGGCCGCCGCCGTACTGCCCTACGCGCAGCCGCACCGCGCCGGCGGGTCCGCCAGCCGCGCGCTCGGCGGCTTCGACTTCTTCGGCACCCAGAAGCCCGGCGCCGCGGGGGAGGACCTCGCGGACGTCGTCGGCGAGGAGGCGTACGCGGAGCACGAGGCGCAGCTCGCGGCCGAGGTCATCGATCTCACCGAGCACGACGAGACCGAGCAGATCGACGTCAGCGGCCTGCGCGCGCACTCGTCCTGACGCCCGGCCCGGTCGCCGGCCCCGCGCCGGCCACTCGCCGAGCTACGTGTCCAGCTACTTGTCGACGTCCCCGACGACGAAGAACATCGAGCCCAGGATCGCCACCATGTCCGCGAGCAGGGTGCCGGGCAGCAGCACCGTCAGCGCCTGGATGTTGTTGTACGACGCCGAGCGCAGCTTGAGCCGGTACGGGGTCTTCTCGCCCTTGGAGACCAGGTAGTAGCCGTTCAGCCCCAGCGGGTTCTCGGTCCACGCGTACGTGTGGCCCTCCGGCGCCTTCAGCACCTTGGGCAGCCGCTGGTTGATCGGGCCCTGCGGCAGTTCACCGAGCCGGTCCAGGCAGGCGTCCGCCAGGTCCAGTGCGTTGTGGGTCTGCGCGAGCAGCACCTCGAAGCGGGCCAGGCAGTCGCCCTCGGTGCGGGTGACGACCTTCAGGGTGTCCTGCAGCTCCGCGTAGGCCAGGTACGGCTCGTCGCGGCGCAGGTCGAAGTCCACGCCCGAGGCGCGGGCGATCGGCCCGCTGACGCCGAAGCCGTGCACCGCCTCGGCGGACAGCGTGCCGACACCGCGGGTGCGGCCGCGGAAGATCTCGTTGCCGAGCACCAGGTCGTCGAAGCGGCCCATCCGGGACCTGACCTGCGCGACGGCGTGCCGGGCGCGGCCGAGCCAGCCGTTCGGCAGGTCCTCCTTGAGGCCGCCGACCCGGTTGAACATGTAGTGCATGCGGCCGCCGGAGATCTCCTCCATGACGTTCTGCAGTTCCTCGCGTTCCCGGAACGCGTAGAACACGGCGGTGATGCCGCCCAGTTCCAGGGGGTACGAGCCGAGGAACATCAGGTGGTTGAGCACCCGGTTCAGCTCGGCGAGGAGGGTACGGGTCCACACCGCGCGCTCCGGGACCTCCATGCCCAGCATCCGCTCGACGGCCATGACGACGCCCAGCTCGTTGGAGAACGCCGACAGCCAGTCGTGACGGTTGGCCAGCATGATGATCTGGCGGTAGTCCCGCGCCTCGAACAGCTTCTCCGCGCCGCGGTGCATGTACCCGACGACGGGTTCCGCCGTGATGATCCGCTCGCCGTCCAGCACGATCCGCAACCGCAGCACTCCGTGCGTGGAGGGGTGCTGCGGGCCGATGTTCAGCACCATGTCGGTGCCCTCGGCCTGGCCGCCGATGCCGATCGTGGTCTCCGTCATGGACGGCATTCTGTCAGCCCGCCCTCCAACCCCGCTTGCGGGCGGCCGGTTGCGTCAGTCCCCGGCCGGACCCGTCCCCGACCCCGTCGCCGCACCCGTCTCCGGCCCCGCTTCCGGCCCCGTCGGCAGCAGGCCGTGGCAGGCGTCGCCGACGGGGGTGGCGAGCCAGCGGAAGGCGCCGAGGCCGCCGGGGGCGATGAGCTCGGCCGCCTCGCCCGCGGCGGCGAGACCGCGCAGATAGCCGCGGGGGTCGGTGGAGGCCAGGGCGAGCGGCGGGCGGGCCCCGGAGACGCCGAGGGCGCGCAGGGCGGCGCGCTGGGTGACGAGGGGGGCGCCGCCGCCGACGGCGTCCAGCGCGACGTGCGAGGTGAGGTCGCAGGAGCCGTCCGGCACCGGCGGCACCTCGCGGCCGTCGCGGAAGCCGGTGAGGGTGCCGTACGGGGGCCGCGCGGCCCGTTCGTGCGCGTAGTCGACGGCGACGGCGAGCCCGGCGTCCAGCGAACCGGCGGCCGCCGCCCAGGCGGCGTCGCGGGGGAGCCCGATCTCGGCGCGGGCGCCGGGCGCCCCGGCGATCGGCCACCAGCGCCGCAGCCAGGCCGCGTCCTGGGCGCTCAGCGGCCCGCCGGGGCGCTCCCGGCCGTCCGCGGGGCGGACGAGGACGTAGCGGGGCTCGCCCGCCTCGTCGGTCTCGGCGATGTCGACGGGGATGTCGTCGAGCCATTCGTTGGCGAACAGCAGTCCCCGCACGCCCCGCGGCGGGGCGGCGGCCCAGTGGATGCGGCCGTCGAGCCCGGCGGGGCGCGCGGACCGCTCGACGGCGTACGGCGCGACCCGGGCCGCCACCTCGTCCGGCAGGGCGGCCAGGACCCCGGTCAGCAGCTCGGCGGACCCGGCGCCGACGTCGACCAGCGCCAGCCCGTCCGGCCGGCCCAGTGCCTCGTCCACCCGCAGCAGCAGGGCGGCGACGGCCCGTGCGAAGAGCGGGGAGGCGTGGACGGAGGTGCGGAAGTGCGCGGCGGGCCGTTCCCGCACGAAGAAGCCCCCCGGCCCGTAGAGAGCGCGTTCTGTGGCGTCCCGCCAGCCGGGCCATGCGGAGCCGTCCTCGTCGATCACGGGACCACCGTAGGACGTGCGTCGTGTCACAGGGGAACCGGAAGTACCTGGTGATGCGTCGAAGGCCAGAGCGGGCAGTCCCCTGACCCGGGTAGGGTTCCGTGGGTCAAACATGTCCGCCCGCGACGCCGCGGAAGCGAGAGCGCAGGCCTTGTGACCGCGCCGCGGACTAATCGATCATGAGCCATGGGTGCACCGCGCTGCGATGGGCATGTGCCATTAGGGAGTGAACAGCGGATGACGGCCGGCAATAACGGCGCCTCTGAGAACGACGACCCCTTCGCGTACCTCTACCGCTCCGAGGGCGGCGAGGGCGAGAGTTCCGGGGCGGCCCCAGAGGGCGCGACGGTGGCACAGCCGGGCGTGCCACGCACGTCGTACAACCAGGTCCAGCGGGTCGGCGAGCGCCGCCCACCGCAGCAGGGCGGCTACGGCTACCCGCCGCAGCAGCCCCAGCAGCAGCCCGGCTACGACCAGGGCTACGCGCAGCAGCCGCCCCAGCAGGCACAGCCGCCCCAGTACACGCAGCAGCAGACGCAGTACACGCCGCACGGCGGCGGCAGCGGCGGCGGCGGGTCGCAGGGCCCGAACCGCAAGGGGCTGCTGATCGGCGCCATCGCGGTGGTCGTGGCGGTCGCCATCGGCATCGGCTTCGCGATGACGCAGGGCGGCGGCAAGAAGGACGACGCGAAGGACAAGCCGTCCACCCCGCCGTCCTCCAGTGCTCCCGTCACGCCGAGCCAGTCCGCGAGCGCCCCCGACAAGTTCGCGTCCAAGGTCGTGGACGCCGCCACGCTGACGCTGTCCGGCGGCGCCGCGCAGACGAATGCGATTCCGGGCGCCAAGGCGGCCGGCGGTACGTCCGTGGGCGGTCTGAACGCCGTCGGCGCGAGCGCCACGTACACCTTCGAGGTGCCGAAGGACGGTGCGTACACGCTGTTCATCAGGTTCGGCAACGTCGGCGAGGACGCCGGTCTCACGCTCAATGAGAACGGCAAGCTCCGCACCGGCCCGATGAGCATGCACAACTACACGGGTACGGCCGACTGGTCGAAGGCGTGGGCGACCACCTATGTGTGGGTGGACCTGAAGAAGGGTTCCAACACCCTTGCCCTCACCTGCGCGCCGGGCAACAAGTGCGGCGTCAACCTCGACCAGGTGTGGATGAAGGAAGGCCAGGTCAAGAAGTAGCGCGCGGAACGGCCGTCACCTCGACGCGCCCGAGCAGCTCTTCGTAGGCCGCCCGGTCGAACGCGCCCGCCGCGGGCGCCGGTACGGTCGCGGCGGACAGGGCGACCGCGCGGGCCGGCCGGCCCGGCCGGTCCAGTCCCTCGACGAGGCCGGAGAGCAGTCCCGCGACGGCCGAGTCGCCGGCGCCCGTCGGGTTGCCCGTGAGCCGGTCCGGCGGCACCGCCCGCCACGTGGCGTCCTCCGTCACCGCCAGGACGCCCTCGGCGCCCGGTGAGGCCGCCCACGGCCCGTGCACCGCGTCTGCGGGCCTCCTCGGCGGCGTGGGCGGCCTCCCCGGCGGCCTCAGGAGGGCCGGACGATCCATTCGCCCTTGCGCATCACGCCGACCAGGTCGTACGAGGCGTCGAGCACCACCAGGTCCGCGTCCTTGCCGGCCTCCAGCGAGCCGATCCGGTCGTACTGGCCGAGCAGCCGCGCCGGGTTGGCCGAGATCGCCCGCACGGTGTCGGCCAGCGACAGCCGGTCGACGGTGACGGCGCGCTTGAAGGCGGTGTCCAGGGTGAGGGTGGAGCCGGCGATGGAGCCGTTCTCGACGAGCCGGGCGACCCCGTCCTTCACCTCGACGGCCATCGGGCCGAGGTCGTAGTGCCCGTCCCCGAACCCGGCCGCGTCCATCGCGTCGGTGATGAACGCGACCCGGTCCGCGCCCGCGCTGCCGAAGGCGAGCTCCAGCACCGCGGGGTGCAGATGCGTGCCGTCGTTGATCAGCTCGACGGTGACCCGCTCGTCCTCCAGCAGCGCCGCGATCGGGCCGGGGGCACGGTGGTTGAGCGTGGGCATCGCGTTGAACAGGTGCGTGGCGACGGTCGCGCCCGCCTCGATGGCCTCGATCGTCTGCTCGTACGTCGCGTCGGTGTGGCCGATGGCGGCGATCACGCCGTGCTCGACGAGCAGCCGCACCGAGTCCAGACCGCCGGGCAGTTCGGTGGCGAGGGTGACCATCTTGGCGGTGCCGCGGGCGGCGTCGATGAGCTTGCGGACCTCGGCCGGGTCGGGGTCGCGCAGCAGCGACTCCATGTGCGCGCCCTTGCGGCACGGCGAGATGAACGGGCCCTCGAAGTGGATGCCGGCCAGATCGCCCTGCTCGACCAGCTCCGACAGCAGCGCCGCGCGCTGCGCCAGGACGTCCATCTCACCGGTGACGGTCGACGCGACGACGGTGGTCGTGCCGTGCTCGCGGTGGGTGCGGACGCCGGTGAGGATCTCCTCCGCGGTTCCCGAGGTGAAGGACGCCCCGCCGCCGCCGTGGTTGTGGATGTCGACGAAACCGGGGACGACGGTATGACCGCTGAGGTCGAGGGTGGCCGCCTCGGCGGACTCGTCGGCCACGATCCGGCCGCCGTCGACGGTCACCCGGCCGTTCTCCACCACGCCGGACGGCAGCACCACACGGGCACCGGTCAGTACCGTGCGCTGCGTTGTCGTTACGGGGGCCATCAGGCGGTTACCTCCACGGAGAGAAGATCCCAGGCGAGCAGACCCGCGCCCAGGCATCCGGCGGTGTCCCCGAGGGCGGCGGGGACGATGAGCGGCAGCTTCTGGAACGTGATGCGTTCCTCGACCGCCGCGCGCAGCGGGCCGAAGAGTGTGTCCCCAGCTTCGGCCAGACCGCCGCCGATGATGAGGACCCGGGGGTCCAGAAGAGTGAGGCCGGTGACCAGGCCGTCGGCGAGCGCTTCGATCGCGTCGCGCCAGACGGCCAGCGCGCGCGGGTCGCCGGATTCGACGGCCTTGGCGCAGTCGGCGGCGGACGTGTCGTCGGTGGCCTCATCGCCCAGGGCGGCCGCCCACGCCCGGGAGACGGCCGAGGCGGAGGCCAGCGTCTCCAGGCAGCCGCGCTGCCCGCAGCCGCAGAGGGGTCCGCCGGGCCGGACGACGATGTGACCGATCTCGCCCGCGTAGCCGTGCGCGCCCGCCTCGATGCGGCCGTCGATGCCGATGGCGCCCGCGATGCCGGTGCCCAGCGGGAGGAAGAAGAACCGGTCGGCGCCGTTGCCCGCCCCGATGCGGCCCTCGGCGAGACCGCCGGTGCGCACGTCGTGCCCGAGGGCGACGGGGATGCCGCCGAGCCGTTCGGAGACGAGCGCGCGCAGCGGTACGTCGCGCCAGCCGAGGTTGGCGGCATAGACGGCGATGCCGGCCGTGTCGTCCACGATCCCGGGCACGGCGACGCCGGCCGCGGCGGCGGGTTCGCCGAACTCGCGGATCCCGTGGTCCCGCAGATCGGCGGCGAAGCCGAGGATGGTGGCGATCACGGCCTCGGGGCCGCGTTCGCGTCCGGTCGGCCGGCGCGCCTCATGCAGAAGCGTGCCGTCCTCCCCGACCAGGGCGGCCTTCATTCCGGTACCGCCCACATCGAGCGCGATGACATGTCTCACGCAGGACAGTGTCCCCTCTACTCAGGGAAAGGTCTAGTCCACTTACGCCATGAAGATCACCCTTCGGGCCCTGGCGAATCGCCTGGTCTGCGGGCTTCCATCCCTTCTGTCCCCGCTGTTGGGGAAGGGTGTTGCCGAAGCGAGACAGCCGTGGTGTAGACCTTGGGTGGGCAGCGCGGGCAGACTCGGGCACTTGACGCCCCCGGAAACGCGCGGGGGCGGGCGCATGAAGCGGATGAAGGCGGTAGGACAACGGTGCACCGGCGACGACTCCTGGGCACGGCGGCAGCGGGTATCGCAGCGGCGCTGGCTCTGACGACACTCAGTGGATGCGGTGGCAGCAGCGCCCTCGGCGGTGACGTGACCCTGCACATGGTCGCGGCCGACTACGGCACCGACGCGGCCACCAGCTCCAAGAAGTACTGGGACGAGCTCGGCCGCGCCTTCGAGGCCAAGAACCCCGGCATCAAGGTGGACATCCAGGTCATCGACTGGGACCACGTCGACACCAAGGTCGCCGAGATGGTCAAGGCCGGCAAGGCGCCGGACATAGCCCAGATCGGCTCCTACGCCGCCTACGCCTCCAAGGGCCAGCTGTACAGCGCCGACGAGCTGTTCCCGATCAGCACCCAGGCCGACTTCATCCCCTCCCTGGCCACCGCCGGCGAGCAGAACCGCACCCAGTACGGCATCCCCTTCGTCTCCAGCTCCCGGATGTTCTTCTACAACCAGACGCTGTTCGACGACGCGGGCATCAAGGACGCGCCCAAGACCTGGGCCGACATCGCGGCCGACGCGAAGAAGCTCAAGGAACACGGCGTCAAGATGCCGTACGGGCTGCCGCTCGGTCCCGAGGAAGCACAGGCCGAGTCCCTGATCTGGATGCTCGGCAAGCAGGGCTCGTACACCGACACCGTCGGCAGCTACACCCTCGACTCCCAGCCGAACGTCGAGGCGATGGAGTGGCTCAAGGACAACCTCGTCCAGCCCGGCCTGACCGGCAGCGACCCGGCCAAGACCAACCGCCGCACCGTCTTCGACGCCTTCCTGGCCGGCAAGGCCGGCATGGTGAACGGCCACCCGACGCTGCTCAAGCAGGCCCTCGCCAAGGGCATCAAGGTCAAGGCCGTGCAGATACCCGGCGACGGCGGCACGATGGCCGAGACCCTCGGCGTCGCCGACTGGATGATGGCCTTCAAGCAGAACGGCCACCGCGGCGAGATCGGCAAGTTCCTGCAGTTCTCCTACAGCCCGGAGAACTCGATCAAGTTCCTCGACGAGTACGGGCTGCTGCCGGTGACCAACTCGGCGATGCAGGCGATGCGCAAGGACCCCAAGGACAAGGACCTCATCAAGTTCATCGACCTGCTGCCGTCCGCCCAGTTCTACCCGGTCGACAAGACCTCCTGGGGACCGGTCAGCGACCAGATGAAGAAGGTCCTCGGCGGCGCCGTGCACGCCGACCCCAAGACCGTCCTCAGCGATCTGCAGCGCTTCGCCGAGAGCCAGGACGCGGCGGAGAAGGTCAAGTAGTCATCGGTCACGTTGTCGCCGGTGACACAGTCACCGGACACCTTGTCGCCGGTCACGTGGAGGAGACGCGGGTGGAGAGCGAGAACGGGAGCGGGGGCCTGACCGGCCAGGACCGGGCCGTCCTCGACCTCGCCGCCCGCACCTGGGCGGGCCCCGGGGCGAAGGAACGCGCCATCAGGGAGCAGCTGGGCATGTCCGCCACCCGCTACTACCAGCTCCTCAACGCCCTCCTCGACGACCCCCGGGCACTCGCCCACGACCCGGTGACCGTCAACCGGCTGCGCCGCGCCCGGGACACCCGCCGCGATGCGCGCTGACGCGGACGACGCACTGAACGCGCGCATGCTCCCGTGTGCCCGCCCCTCGCCCGCCACCACCCTTGCAACGAAGTGCTTCGCACGCCCCCTCCTCTGCCCCTCCTCCCCTCGGTAGGGTCGGGGGCATGAGCAGTCACCTGCTGACCTCGTCCACGTCCGACGGCAAGGAAGGGCTCGCGGCGTTCCTCGCGAACCCCGAGCGTGCTGTGGTCGCCCTCGATTTCGACGGCACCCTGGCGCCGATCGTGCCCGACCCCGAGAGCGCCCGCGCCCACCCGGGCGCGGTGCCCGCACTCGCCCGGCTCGCCCCCCGCCTGGGGGCGGTGGCCGTGATCAGCGGCCGCCCGGCGGGCGTCGCGGTCCGGTACGGCGGCTTCGCCGGCGTCCCGGGGCTGGAGCGGCTCGTCGTCCTCGGCCACTACGGCGCGGAACGCTGGGACGCGGTCAGCGGCGAGGTGAAGTCCGCGGGCGACCACTCCGGCGTCGACGCGGTACGGGCCGAGCTGCCCGGCTTCCTCGACCGGATCGGCGCCTGGCGCGGCACCTGGATAGAGGACAAGGGACGCGCGGTCGCCGTCCACACCCGCCGCACCGAGAACCCCGAAGCCGCATTCGAAGCCCTCCGCGACCCCCTGAACGAACTCGCCGCCCGCCACGGCCTCATCGTCGAGCCCGGCCGCCTCGTCCTGGAGCTGCGGCCCCCCGGCATGGACAAGGGCGTCGCCCTCGCCTCCTACCTCCGCGAGGCCGACGCCGGCTCGGTGCTCTACGCCGGCGACGACCTCGGCGACCTCGCCGCCTTCGGCGCCGTCGAACGCCTCCGCGGCGAAGGCCTCCCCGGCATCCTCGTCTGCAGCGGCACCGCCTCCGGCGAGGTCCCCCCAGAACTCGTCGCCCGCTCCGACCTCGTCGTCGACGGCCCGAAGGGCGTGGTGGACCTCCTCAACGCACTGGCGGACGCGCTGGGGTAACGGGCGGGCGGCGCGGAGCAGGCCGTCGCCGGTCTTCCCGTTGGGCCCGCTTCGGCTGCGCCCCGTCAGGGGCGGATTCCCACGATGAGATTCTCCAGGGCCCCGTCGGGGGTGTCCGCCAGCAGGCTGACGTTGTCCTTGCCGGCGTAGACAGCTCCGTCGGCGGCCATGCCCAGGTAGAAGTTGCCACGGCTGGCGTCGCCGATGGGGTAGAGGTAGGTTCCGGCTTCCTCACTGAGGACGTCGAAGATCTCGTAGTCCCATGTGGCCACGAGGGGATCGAGCCCGAACGGTGACCGGCCCGCCGCTCTGCCCGGGCCGTTCACGTTGATTGCCAGGCCGCCGAACTCGGTGAGGAAACGCCGGGCGGCTTCGTGCATCTCGAAGTCCTCGTCGGCCTCGTGCAGGATGCGTTCCCAGTCCGCGGTGGGGACCGAGCGGCCGGGGTACCAGCCGGCCAGTCGCAGTACCCGGTCGGTCTCCGCCGACCAGCGTGTCCCGATCTCCGCGCTCAGGTCGTGTTCAGCGGTGTGGGGCAGCACGAGGTGATCACCTGCCAGGACGAAAGGCAGGGGAGCGTCGGTCTGTCGTTCCATGACGAGGATTTCGATCGCCGCGTGGGCGGTGTCCGCCAGCCGTTCGACGCTGTCCTTGCCGATGTAGACGGCTCCGTCGGCGGCCATGCCCAGGTAGTTGTCACCGCTGTCGGCGTGGCCGATGGGGTAGAGGTACGTTCCGGCCTGCTCGCTGAGCCGGGCGAAGGTCTCCCTCTCGCCCTCTGCCAGGCCCGGATCGAATCGGAACGGCGACTGCGGCATCGTCGGGCCAGGCGTCCACGTGTCGGTGCCCAGCCACCCGAACTCGGCGAGGAACCGCCGGGCGGCATCGTGTATCTCGAACCACCCGCCGCGCTCGCGCAGGGCACGTTCCTTGATGTCGACGGGCACAGAACGGCCGGGGTGCCATCCAGTGCAGCGCATCACGTGGTAGGTCAGGTCGGACCATCCTGCGGGCCGGGACTCGTCAGTCATTTACGCACCGCCGCAACTCCGAGTTCATCAAGAACATGTTCACACGACCTGCAGGGATCCTTCACCCTGCCATGCGCCGGATTGCCCGGCGCGCGCACTTCGACGGCGGCCATCGTGCCGCCCCGTGGATTCACGCCCGCTCGCATGGCGTCCGACAGCGCCTCCGGCTCTCCGCAGCGCGAATGCGCCCCGCCCATGTCATCCTTGATCGCCTGTGGCACCCGATCGTAGGCCGCCTGGACATCTGGATGCAGATCATGACTTCCGCCACCCTTGATGCTCGCGCCGTTGAACGTCGGCTCGTGTCCCGGTACCGAAAGGCCGGCCGAACTCGTCGGCCTGGTGTGCTTGTTCGCGCCTTCCCGGCCTTGTTCCAGGTCCGCGCGGTCTTTTGCGGCCTTCAGGGCCCGTTCGCAGTCGGGCGCGAGACCGAATGGGTCCACGGCGGTGAAGGGGTTCGCCACATACGCGCGCGGGTTGGGGCCGGGCGCGAGGCCGAGTGGGTCCAGTGACGCGTACTGGCCGGTCTCCGGGTCGTAGTGCCGGTAGTAGTTGTAGTTGAGCTCGGTTTCGGGGTCGTGGTACTGGCCCGGGAACCGCAATGGGCAGTACGCGCGATCGGACCCGGGGTGGCTCAACCCGGCGCCCCACACCGTCGCCCGGGCTTGCCAGGCCAGCTCGCCCTGCTCGTCGACCAGTTCCGCGGGGGTACCCACGAGGTCGGTCACGATCGAGTAGAACTGCTCGTCGATCCACTCCTGCGGCCGGTCCCGCGGCGCGACACGGTCGACCTGGGTGACCGGGCTGAACCGGTCCCGCTCCCAGTTCCACACGGTGCACCGGGGCGCGTCGTCGCCCGACAGCGTGATCTGCTCGGCCAGAACGAACCCGTCCCAGGTGAACAGCACCTGCTCCACCACGGTCTCGCCGTCCGGGCCGAACCGCTCCTTGGCTATCCGGCGGCCGAACGGGTCGTAGCGGTAGGCCCACCGGGAGCCGTCCGGGGTGACCGCCCCGACCAGCCGGTCCTGGCCGTCCCAGGTGTACTGCCAGACATCCGGTTTCCTCGACAGCCGCTTCTTGCGCCGCTGCACCACCCGGCCCTGGGCGTCGTGGTCGTAGCGCACGTCACCCGAACCGCCGGACCGCCCGCTCCCTGCGGGCTCCGCGGACCGGTTCTCGCGCCACTCTCCTTGTACGAGATTGCCCGCCGCGTCGTACGCGTAGCGCTCCGACCACGTCGCCGCCTGCACTCCGGTGACACGCCCGGTGCCGTCGACGTCGAGAACACGGTCGCCGTTCGCGAGGTCCTCGATCGCGCCGGGTATGCCGTCCGGCCGGTAGCGGTATGCCCGGTGCTGTACCCGCCGCGGTTCGAGAGCGCCCGAAGGATCGCGCGCGGTCAGGGTCTGCGTGCTCAGCCTGCCGTTCGGATCCCATGCCTGGGCGAGAACGGCTGCGCCCGCCTGCCGTTCGACCTCATTCCCGGCCGCGTCATAGCTGAAGGTGACGTTCCTGCCGGCCGTCCGCAGGAGGACCGGCCGGTCGCGTCCGTCGTACTCCCATGCGCTCTCGGCGCCCGACGGCGTGACCCGTCGCACCCGCCTGCCGAGTACGTCGTACTCCGAGCGCACCGTGGCACCGTTGCACGTCTCGGCGACGACCCGGCCCATCGCGTCGCGCTCGTAGCTCAGCTCGGCGTGCCGGCCATGTACCTGGAGCACGTTGCCGACGCCGTCGTAGGCGAAGGTCGTGACCTCCTCCGAGGTGCGCTGTTCCACCACCTTGCCGAGCGGGCTCCGCACGTACGTGGTGGTGACGCCCATGCCGTCGGTCTGCTCCACCAGCCGCCCGGCCTCGTCGTGCCGGTAGCTCTGGGTGCGTCCGCCGAAGTCCTCCTCATGGGACAGCCGGCCCGCCTCGTCGTAGAAGTACCGCCAGGCGGCGCCGAGTTGGTTGGTCACCGACGTGACCCGGAGCTCGGCGTCGTACGCGAACTCCAGCCGCGAGCCGTCCGGGTCGATCCGGGCCGCGGGCCGGTCGAAGCCGCCGTACTCGAAGCGCGTCACCTTCCCGGCGGTGTCCACGTGCTCGACGAGGTTGTCCTCGCCGTCGTAGACCCGCCGCTCGGTGGTGCCGTCGGGCAGGGTGCGCCAGCTCAGCCTTCCCTCGGGCGTCCACCCGAAGCGGGTGCACGACCCGTCCGGAGCGGTCTGCGCGACGAGCCTGCCGAACGCGTCCCGCTCGTACCGTGTCGTCGAGCCCTCGGCGTCGGTGCTCGCGACGGGCATGCCGGTGGAGTCGGTCTCGATCAGGACCGTGCGCCCGGCGGCGTCGGTGATCGCGGTGAGCGCGCCGATGTCGTTGTACCGGTAGGAGACCTGGGCGCCGGAGGGATCGGTCTCGGCGGTCAGGTCGCCGGCGGGGCTGTACTCCATGCGCCAGACGTTTCCGTCGGCCTGGGTCACGGCCACGGGCAGGCCGTGCTCGCCGTTCTCCGCGACGGACCGGCTGCCGTCCGGGCGGACGACGGCGATCGGGTCGCCGTGCTCGTCGTAGAGATAGCGAGTGGTGTGGCCCAGCGGGTCGGTCACGGCCTGGACGCGGTCGTAACGGTCCCATTCCGTGGTCGTGGTGTGGCCGAGGGGATCGGTTTCGGCGACGATCTGGAAGAGGTCGTTGAACTGGTAAACCGTGCTCTGGCCGAGCGAGTTGGTGGCCGTGGTGCGGTGGTCGGCTTCGTCGTACCCGTAGGAGTACTCCAGGAGCCGGTCGGTACCGGTGGCGAACACGCACCGGCTTTCCCCGTCGTACTCGTAGCGGTACCAGGTGCCGTTGCGGTCCTCCCAGGAGGTGATCCGGTGCTCGTCGTCATAGCTGAACTTCATCGGCGCGCCGGAGGAGTTGGTTATCTCCGCGAGATTTCCGCCGGCGTCGTAGCTGTACGACAGCAGGACGGGCCGGTCCGGGTGGCTCAGCAGGCGCAGCGCGGTGATGCGGTGTGCGTCGCTCTCGATGCCCACCCGGTAGCCGCCGCTGTGGGCGACCTCCACCGGGGCGCCCTCGGCGTCGTAGTCGATCGTGACGCGGTTGTCGTGGCGGTCGGTGATCGCGGCGAGTACCAAGTGCGCGGGGTTGCGGCCGGGCAGCGCGCTGAAGTGCAGCGTCTGCCCGGTGCCCGGGTTGCTGACGGACAGCTTTCCGGCGGGCAGCCCGTCCCACGTCAACGGCAGGCGGGGGCCTTCCACGGGCATGACCGGCGCGGTCGACTGCGGCACCGGGTAATAGAGCACCATGCCGTCCGCGGAGGTGAAGCGCACTCCCTCGTCGTCCGCCCACAGCCGCTGGTCGAGAGTGGATGCCCATGACTTTCCGAACCATCGGCCGGCTCGGTACGAGGAGCGGTGGTGACGCTCCAGGATCAGCGGCAGCACGCCGGGCAGTTCGATGTCGGTGGTGGACATGACCAGCTCGCCGGTCGCCATGTCGACCGGGTCACCACAGGTGACCAGCTTCTTGATGTCGCGACCGGTCTGGCGCATCGCGCCGGCGCCCTTGCGGATGCTGTTGGCGACGTTCTCCAGGGCCTTGCCGCTCTTGAGGAGCGCGGGAAGTTCCTTGGCCATCTTGAGCAGGCCGCCGGCGGTGGTGAGCCCCTTGAACATCGGGATGCAGTCCAGGGCGGCGAACGCCACATCCCAGAGCGATGCCTTGCCCTGCGCGTATTTGACGAGGGTGTCGGCGAGGACGACGAGGGCGGCGGCCAGCACGATCCAGGCCAGCGGGCCGCCGATGATCATGACGACGATGCCGAGGACGGCGACGATGACCTTGCAGACGGCGACGATGTCGTCCCAGTGGTCGGCGACCCAGTCGACCGCCTTCTCCCACCAGTGCTTGTTCTTGATGCCCGCGTCCGACGCCTCGTGCAGGGCGTGCTCCGCGGTCGACGCCGCGGTGTCCCGCAAGTGGGCCGCCTGGGCGGCGAGCTCCTTCGCGGCGTCCAGGCGCTGCTGGGCGTCGTGGACGGCGGTGTTCGCGGACTTCTGGGCGTTCGAGGCGTCCAGTGCGTTGCGGGTGGCGGTGCGGACCTCGTCGGCGGACGGCGGTTCCACGCCCGGTTTCGGGTCGGCCTGGTACTCCTTGGACTTGTCGCCGGCGCGCTTGACCCAGTCGTTCGCGGTGCCCTGGGTGGTCTTGGCGGCGTCCAGGTCCTGCCGGGCGGTACGGCCCTGGGCCAGCGCGCGGTCGGCGTCCGCCTGCGCCGTCTCCAGCTTCGGCCAGTACGTCTCCAGCGCCCCCGACGCCAGCCGGTAGGACTTCTCCAGCTTGGTCAGCTCGCCCGGCAGATCCCCGAACTGCTCCCGGTAGGCGTCGCCGGCCAGCCCGGCCCAGTCCTGGACCGCGTTGTTGCCGCTCAGGCCCTTGACCGACCGCAGCGCCGACGAGACGTCGTCGGCGAAGTCGCCCAGCTTGCGGGCGAGTTCCTTCACTTCGAACGGATCGCCCGGAACCGGATCCCGGTCCAGATCCAGCACATGCCAATCCGTCGGACGATTCGCCACGCTTCTCCCCCGTGTGTGGTCAACTCCGCTTCGATTCTTGCATTTTGGAAACGCGGGGCGACCCGGGGGAGTCAGGTTGTCGACGCTCTGTTACACCGCCGTCCGGATCCGGCCTACTCCAGCTCGGACAGTTGCGCCAGGAACCACTGCTCCGGTGGCAGTGCCGTCGCCGCTGCCGCGAGGCGCTTCGTTCGTTCGGCGCGCTCGTCGTTCGGCATCGTGAGGGCGTCGTGCAGGGCGCGGGACGTGGAGCGCAGGTCGTACGGGTTCACGACCAGGGAGTCGTCGCCGAGCTCCTCGAAGGCTCCCGCCTCGCGGGAGAGGACGAGCACGACGCCGTCGTCGGAGACGACCGGGATCTCCTTCGCCACGAGGTTCATGCCGTCGCGGATCGGGTTCACCAGGGCCACGTCGGCGAGACGGTACGCGGCCAGGGAGCGCGCGAAGTCGTCCTTGACGTGCAGGAGGAGCGGCTGCCAGTCGGCCGTGCCGAAGTCGGCGTTGATCTCGTCGGCGACGCGCTGCACTTCGGCGGTGTACTCGCGGTACACCGCGAGATCGTGCCGCGACGGGTACGCGAAGGCGATGTGCACGACGCGCTCGCGCCACTCCGGGTGCTCGGTGAGCAGCTGCCGGTACGCGAGGAAGCCGCGCACGATGTTCTTGGAGAGCTCGGTGCGGTCGACGCGGACGATCGTGCGGCGGCCGGGGCCGATGTCGGAGCGCAGGGCGGCCAGCCGCTCCTCGACGTCGTCCCGGTGCGAGCGCTCCCGCAGGAAGTCGGCGTCGGCGCCGAGGCCGTGCACGCCGATCCGGGTGGTGCGGCCCTCGTGGGTGACGGTCAGCTCGCCGGCGGCATCGTGGCCGACGTCCGCGCCGAGCACGTCCGCGCAGCAGGCGGCGAAGGCCTCGGCCCACCGCCGGGTGAGGAACGCGGCGCGGTCGGCGCCGAGGATGCCGGTGAGGAGCTGCGCGCCGATGTCGTCGGGCAGCAGGCGGTAGTAGTCCGGCGGCGCCCACGGGGTGTGCGAGAAGTGCCCGATGCGGAGGTCGGGCCGGCGCTCGCGCAGCATCGCGGGGGCCAGCGACAGGTGGTAGTCCTGCACGAGGACGGTGGCGCCCTCCGCGGCCTCCTCGGCGAGCGCGTCCGCGAAGGCGGCGTTGTACGTCTCGTAGCAGGCCCAGTCCTGCCGGAAGTCCTCGTCGAAGAGGGGTTCCAGGTGGGTCTGGAAGAGCAGGTGGTGGACGAACCACAGCACGGAGTTGGCGATGGAGTTGTAGGCGGCGGCGAAGACGTCCGGCTCGATGCCGAGCATGCGCGTCTGCGCGTCGCCCTCGCCGCGGCGGACCGCTTCGCGGTCGCCCTCGCTCATGGCGGCGCACACCCAGACGGCGCCGGCGTCGGGGCCGATCGCGCTGAGGCCGGAGACCAGTCCGCCGCCGCCGCGCTTGGCGGTCAGCGTGCCGTTCTCTCCGAGGGTGTACGAGACGGGCCCGCGGTTGGAGGCGACGAGGATCGGGGCTGCGCGGTGAGCGACCATGCCGCCAGCCTAGCCACGTGTCCTGCGACGCAAACGTGGTGGCGGCTTCGCCGCGGGGGTGGATGAGGGGGCCGGGCCCTCCGGGGAGGGGGCATCGGCGGTTCAGCCCGTGCGGCGTGTCTCGCGGTGGGTCGTGTATTCGGGGATGGTGATCATCGGGGGGCGTTCCTCGGCTGCCACCTGGTGGGTGCGGGGGGCGAAGCCGCCGTCCGGGCCCCGGTCGAACTGGGTGAGGACCGGGCGGACGAGCTGGCCGCGGGCGAGACGGACCTGGGCGGTGCGGTAGATCGTCGCGGCCATGCGGCCGAGGGCCTGGCCGTCCTGGTGGCGGTGGTGGCGGACGCCGACGTCCACCTGGGCCAGCGCGTCGAGGCCGACGGTGTTCAGGGCGTCGATGAGCATGCCGAGCTCGACGCCGTAGCCGACCGGGAAGGGCAGCCGCTCCAGCAGGGAGCGGCGGGCCGCGTACTCGCCGCCGAGGGGCTGGACGAAGCCCGCGAGGAGGGGCCAGTGGAGGTTGAGCAGGGGGCGGGCGACGAGCTCGGTGACGCGGCCGCCGCCGGCCGGCACGATCGTGTCGCCGGTCTCCAGCGGGCGGTCGTACATCGCCTTGACCAGCTGGACGCCGGGCTCGGTCAGGAGGGGGCCGATGATTCCGTAGACGAAGCGGGCGTCGAAGTCGCGCAGGTCGGCGTCGATGAAGCAGACGATCTCGCCGCTCGTCACCAGCAGCGACCGCCACAGCACCTCGCCCTTGCCGGGCACCGCGGGCAGGTCGGGGAGTATCTCGTCGCGGTGCACGACCCGGGCTCCGGCGCGCGCCGAGACCTCCGCCGTACGGTCCGTGGAGCCTGAATCGAGCACGATCAGCTCGTCCACCAGGGGCACGGGACCGCTCATGAGCTCGTCGCGGATGGTGCGGACGATCGCACCGACCGTGGCCTCCTCGTCGAGGGCGGGCAGCACCACGCTCACCGTGCCCCGGTCGCCCGCGGAACGCTTGGCCGCGAGCAGCCGGTCGAGGGGCCGGTCGGCGGCGGACCAGGACCGTCGATCGAGCCAGCGCTCCACCTCTTGCAGCACGTGCCTGACTCCCTGATGTGTGTGTCGGGGGCGGAATCCACCCCGTGCGGGGACCCGCGTGACCCATCTCGCGGTTCGGACGACTATCTCAAGTGTCCGGCTCGTCGGTTACAGTCTTGAACAACGCGAGTGACCGCCGCATGCCGGGGGTCACCACGGAAAACAAATGCCCGGGTGAGAGCCCGGTGCCACAGCGCTCATCCAGAGGGACTGAGGGAACGGCCCGCAGAAGTCCCGGCAACCCTCCCGCCACATCTCGTCGTCGACGACGCGAGGCCAGGTGGGGAAGGTGCCAATTCCGTCTCGTGGCGATCGTCGCCGCGGGGAAGATGAGGAGAAAGGGCCTCGCCGTCATGGCTGTGCAGACCATCGACAACACCACTGAAGCCACCCCGGACACCGGACCCGCGTTCGGACCCGCCGTAGCGCTCTCCTGCCGCGAGTGCGGAGAACGCGTTCCGCTCGGTCCGGTCTTCGCGTGCCAGGAGTGTTTCGGGCCGCTCGAAGTGGCCTACGACCTCCCCACCGGTGACCCGGAAGCGCTGCGCAAGCAGATCGAGTCCGGCCCGGCGAACATCTGGCGCTACGCGCCGCTGCTGCCCGTTCCGGCGGACGTGGTCGACAAGCCCAATCTGAACCCGGGCTGGACCAAGCTCGTCAAGGCCGACAACCTGGCCCGTGAGCTGGGCGTCACCGGCGGCCTGTACGTCAAGGACGACTCCGGCAACCCGACGCACTCCTTCAAGGACCGCGTCGTCGCCATCGCCCTGGAGGCCGCCCGCACCTTCGGCCTCACGACGCTCTCCTGCTCCTCCACGGGCAACCTGGCGGGTGCCGTCGGCGCCGCCGCCGCCCGTGCCGGGTTCCGCTCCTGTGTGTTCATCCCGCACGACCTGGAGGCCGGCAAGGTCGTCATGGCCGCGGTGTACGGCGGCGAGCTGGTCGGCATCGAGGGCAACTACGACGATGTGAACCGGTTCTGCTCCGAACTGATCGGCGACCCGATCGGCGAGGACTGGGGCTTCGTCAACGTCAATCTGCGTCCGTACTACGGCGAGGGCTCCAAGACCCTGGCGTACGAGATCTGCGAGCAGCTCGGCTGGCGGCTGCCGGACCAGATCGTCATCCCGATCGCGTCCGGATCGCAGCTCACGAAGATCGACAAGGGTCTGCAGGAGCTGATCAAGCTCGGGCTGGTCGAGGAGAAGCCCTACAAGATCTACGGTGCGCAGGCCGAGGGCTGCTCCCCGGTCTCCGCGGCCTTCAAGGCCGGCCACGACGTGGTGCGCCCGGTGAAGCCGGACACCATCGCCAAGTCGCTGGCGATCGGCAACCCGGCCGACGGCCCGTACGTGCTCGACATCGCCCGCCGCACCGGCGGAGCGGTCGAGGACGTCACCGACGAGCAGTGTGTGGCCGCGATCAAGCTGCTGGCCAGGACCGAGGGCATCTTCGCCGAGACCGCGGGCGGGGTGACGGTCGGTGTGCTGCAGAAGCTCATCGAGACCGGTCAGCTCGACCCGGCCCTGGAGACCGTCGTCCTCAACACCGGTGACGGCCTGAAGACCCTCGACGCGGTCGCTCCGACCACCGGCCCGACCGCCGTCATCCGCCCGACCCTTGCCGCGTTCCGAGAGGCTGGCCTCGCATGAGTGCTTCTGTTCGTATTCCGACCATTCTCCGCACCTATACCGGCGGCCAGTCGGAAGTCCCGGCCGAGGGTTCGACGCTCTCCGAGATCCTTGAGTCGCTGGAGAAGAACCACACGGGTATTTCGGCGCGCGTTCTCGACGACACGGGCAAGCTGCGTCGCTTTGTGAACGTCTATGTGAATGACGACGACGTGCGCTTTTCCGAAGGTCTGCAGACCTCGGTTCCGGACGGCGCGAATGTATCGATCATTCCGGCGGTAGCCGGAGGCTGACCTCCGTCCCTACCCAGTCCCGCGTGAACTCATGCACCGCCTCATGCCCCGTCCACCTGTGGTGGGCGGGGCATCTGGGTGTGGGGCGGTAGTTGAATCGAGGTACAGTTGCGGTGGACTCCCGCCCGGCCCCTGACGCGGCTCGACGATTTATCGCCAAATTCGCGAGATGATTGTCGTGTAGGCGAAGTATGTCCGGTCCGAGTTGCCCCGGATCCTTATTGTTCCTCCCCGTATTTCCGATCAGTCGTGCCTGGAATTCTCGTCGGATTGACCTGTTGCAGAGGGCATCCGTACGGATACATTCGGCCGCGGTCGACGCGTTCCGGCGCACGCCCCCGACCTTGGCGGGGGTGAGGTCTGACCCGGGTCCGCGAAGTGCGGATTCGCGATAGGGCCAGCAATAGGGGAGTTAGGGATGGCTCAGGGCACCGTCAAGTGGTTCAACGCGGAGAAGGGCTACGGCTTCATCGCGGTCGACGGTGGTGCGGATGTTTTCGTCCACTACAGCGCGATCCAGATGGACGGCTACCGCACCCTCGAGGAAGGCCAGCGGGTCGAGTTCGAGATCTCGCAAGGTCAGAAGGGGCCGCAGGCAGACATGGTCCGCCTGGCCGGCTGAAGCTCCGGAGCGTCGCCGACGGCGCTACGCACTCACGCCGAAGGGTCCGTGTCCCGACAGGGGCGCGGGCCCTTCGTGCGTCCGCCCGCGGCCGGGCCGCGGCCTGCTCCGGGGGAGGCGCGCGGCGCCCCTCCGGGACCCCGAGTTATCCACAGTCGCTTGCACTCGACTAGGGCGAGTGCTAATCATTGGCGTTAGCACTCTGACAGTGAGAGTGACAGAAGGACCGGGTCGGCGAGGCCCGATCGAGCGCCGGGAAGAGCCCGGTGATCGGCAGGCCGTCCGTCGCGGGCGCCACGCGGTCCACTGAAATCCACCCCTGTCCGGGAGGACCACTTCTATGGCCAAGATCATCGCGTTCAACGAGGAAGCTCGGCGCGGCCTCGAGCGCGGGATGAACCAGCTCGCCGACGCCGTCAAGGTCACCCTCGGCCCGAAGGGCCGCAACGTCGTCCTCGAGAAGAAGTGGGGCGCCCCCACGATCACCAACGATGGTGTTTCCATCGCCAAGGAGATCGAGCTCGAGGACCCGTACGAGAAGATCGGCGCCGAGCTGGTCAAGGAAGTCGCGAAGAAGACCGACGACGTCGCCGGTGACGGCACGACGACCGCGACCGTTCTCGCCCAGGCCCTCGTCAAGGAAGGCCTCCGCAACGTAGCCGCGGGCGCCAACCCGATGGCCCTCAAGCGTGGCATCGAGAAGGCCGTCGAGGCCGTCTCCGCCCAGCTGCTCGAGCAGGCCAAGGACGTGGAGACCAAGGAGCAGATCGCTTCGACGGCCTCCATCTCCGCCGCCGACACCCAGATCGGCGAGCTCATCGCCGAGGCGATGGACAAGGTCGGCAAGGAAGGCGTCATCACTGTCGAGGAGTCGCAGACCTTCGGGCTCGAGCTTGAGCTCACCGAGGGCATGCGCTTCGACAAGGGCTTCATCTCCGCCTACTTCGCGACCGACCTGGAGCGTATGGAGTCGTCCCTCGACGACCCGTACATCCTGATCGTCAACTCGAAGATCGGGTCCGTGAAGGACCTGCTCCCGCTCCTCGAGAAGGTCATGCAGTCCGGCAAGCCGCTGCTGATCATCGCCGAGGACGTCGAGGGCGAGGCGCTCTCCACCCTCGTCGTCAACAAGATCCGTGGCACCTTCAAGTCCGTCGCCGTCAAGGCTCCGGGCTTCGGTGACCGCCGCAAGGCCATGCTCGGCGACATCGCCATCCTCACCGGTGGCACCGTCATCTCCGAGGAGGTCGGCCTCAAGCTGGAGAACGCCGGTCTCGACCTGCTCGGCCGCGCCCGCAAGGTCGTCATCACCAAGGACGAGACCACGATCGTGGACGGATCCGGCGAGGCCGACCAGGTTGCCGGTCGCGTCAACCAGATCCGTGCCGAGATCGAGAACTCGGACTCGGACTACGACCGCGAGAAGCTCCAGGAGCGCCTGGCGAAGCTCGCGGGCGGCGTGGCCGTCATCAAGGCCGGCGCCGCGACGGAGGTTGAGCTCAAGGAGCGCAAGCACCGTATCGAGGACGCCGTTCGCAACGCGAAGGCCGCCGTCGAAGAGGGCATCGTCGCCGGTGGTGGCGTCGCTCTCATCCAGGCCGCCGTCGCGTTCGAGAAGCTCGAGCTCGAAGGTGACGAGGCGACCGGCGCCGCGATCGTGAAGCTGGCCCTCGAGGCCCCGCTGAAGCAGATCGCCGTCAACGGTGGCCTCGAAGGTGGCGTCGTTGTGGAGAAGGTCCGCAACCTGCCCATCGGTCACGGCCTGAACGCCGCGACCGGCGAGTACGTCGACATGATCGCCGAAGGCATCATCGACCCCGCCAAGGTCACGCGCTCCGCGCTGCAGAACGCGGCCTCCATCGCCGCGCTCTTCCTCACCACGGAAGCCGTCATCGCCGACAAGCCCGAGAAGGCCGGAGCCGGCGCCGGCGCCGGTGGCGGCATGCCCGGTGGCGACATGGACTTCTGACCTTCCGGTCAGAACTCCGGTCAGCGGTACCTGTAGTAGGACCGAGGGCGGCATCCCCAGTTGGGGATGCCGCCCTCGGGCGTTTCCGTGGCGACCCTGACGTCAGGCGCCGGCCGACTCCAGGGCGGCGCGCAGATGGCCGTTGCTCTTCGCGAGCAGCCGGGCCGCCGTGGCCGCGTCCACATCGGCCAGGATCGCCAGGATGGCGTGCTTGACCTCGCCGTCCGCCGCGGCCAGCGCCGCCTCGATCGTGGCGTCCGGCGCCCCCGTCGCCAGGGCGACGATCCGGCGCGACCGCGCCCGCAGCTTCTCGTTCGACGCCCGGACGTCGACCATCAGGTTCCCGTACGTCTTGCCGAGCCGGATCATCGTGATCGTCGAGAGCATGTTCAGCACGAGCTTCTGCGCCGTGCCGGACTTCAGCCGGGTCGAGCCGGTGAGCAGCTCGGGGCCGACGACGACCTCGATGCCGTGCTCGGCGGCCGCCGCGAGCGCCGAGTGCGCGTTGCAGGACAGCCCGACGGTGAGCGCCCCCAGCGAGCGGGCGTGCTCGACGGCGCCGATGGCGTACGGGGTGCGGCCGGACGCCGAGACGCCCACGACGGTGTCGTCCGGGCCCAGCGCCAGCGCGTCCAGGTCAGCGGCGGCCAGCGCCCTGCTGTCCTCGGCGCCCTCGACCGCGGTGACCATCGCGGCCGGGCCGCCCGCGATCAGGCCGGCGACCTGCCCCGGCTCGGTGTTGAACGTCGGCGGGCACTCGCTGGCGTCGAGCACCCCGAGCCGGCCGGCGGTGCCCGCCCCGGCGTAGAGCAGCCGCCCGCCGCGAGCCATCCGCTCGGCGATGTCGTCGATGGCCGCGGCGATGGCCGGCAGCTGTGCGGCGACCGCGGCCGGGACGGTGGCGTCCTCGGCGTTCATCGTCCGGGCGATCTCCAGGGTGGACAGCCGGTCGATCTCGGAGAGCTCGGGCCGGAACGCCTCGGTGGTGAGGGTCTCCAGCTCCCGGCGCAGCTCGGTGTAGTCGGAGTCGGTGGAGGGGGACATGCGGCTCGTACGTCCTTACGTGAAGCGGTGAGCCCTGGCGCCACGTCAGCGCGCCACGGCCTGATGCTGCGTCCTGTGTGCGGATGCCTGTGTGGATAGGGGGCTGGTGCTGGATGGGGAGGGGGCGGGGCTCCGGTCAGGAGCGGGAGGCGCGCGGACTGTGCCGGTGGGCCAGCGCCTCGTACGAGGCGGACAGGGCGGGCGCGGCGGTCTCGTAGGTGCGTTGCATGACGCCTATGAACAGGAAGTCCACCACGAGGAGCTGACTGGTCCTGCTGGACATCGCGGCCGGCCGCAGCTCGCTCTCCCGCGAGGTGGACGTGGTCAGCACATGGTCGGCGTACTGGGTGACCGCGCCGTCCGGGCGGCCGGTGATCGCCACCGTCGTCGCACCCCGGTCGAAGGCCACCCGCAGCGGCTCGATGACGTCATGGGTGTTGCCCGAGTGGGTGATCGCGATCGCCACATCGCCGGCCCGCAGCTGGACCGCGTTGGTGATGGCCAGGTGCGTGTCGCCGTGCGCGTGCGCGATCAGCCCGATCCGCAGCAGCTTCTGGACCAGGTCCTGGCCCACCAGGCTGGACGCGCCGATCCCGAACACCTCGATACGGCGCGCCGCGGCGAGGGCCCCGACGGCCGCCTCCAGCTGCGCCACGTCGAGCTGCGCGGCCGTGTCGGCGAGCGTCTGCTGCTCCTCGCGCGCCAGCTTCGCGACCACCTCGGTCAGCGGATCGTCCACGGCGATGTCCGCGGTCACGGCGGGCGGCACGCCCGCCGCCTGCTGCGCGGCGAGCGCGGCGAGCGCCAGCCGCAGATCCCGGTAGCCGGGATAGCCGAGCAGCCGCGCGGTGCGGACGACGGTGGCCTCGCTGGTGCCGGTGCGCTGCGCCAGCGCGGTCACGGTGAGGTGCGCGCAGGCGGCGGGGTCGTTGGCCACGGCCTCGGCGACCCGCTGCATCGAGCGGGTCATCGACGGCCCGACCGTACGGACCGTGGCCGCCAGCGTCCCGGGGTCGGGGCTCTTGGCGGGCACGGTGGACGCGGCGGACGCGTCACGCGATGGCCGTGCGCGCTGGGGGAAAGTTTCCTTCACGCTGTAGGTCACACCTTGAAAGATATTTTCAGGCGGTGGGGGCGTCAAGGGGACAGGAGGCAGAATGGACGGATGGATCGTGATCTGGAAGAGGCCCTGCACGGCGCGCGGGCGCTCATCCTCGCCGACCTCGCCGCCCGGGACGTCGCAGGGCCGGACGTCGTCTCCCTGGTCGAGAACGCCGTCGCGCAGCGGCGCTGGTGGGTCGAGCAGTGGCCCGAGGGCATCGAGTTCGTCGCCGGGCTGGTCGCCCAGGACGTCCAGGACGCGCTGCTGGCGCACTTCGGACGCTGGCCGCTGTGCCCGCTGTGCGAGGAGCCGCACGGGCTCGCCGTCGAACCGGAGCTCGGGCCCGACCCGCACTGGGTCTGCGAGACCGCCGGAGCGGTCGTCGCCCCGGTCGGCGGGCTGAGCTGACGATGGCACCGCGGACGCGGGCGCAGCCCTTGAGGGCGGCGCTCTCATGACGCTCTACATCGACCCGCCGACCTGGCCGGGGCACGGCCGTATGTGGTCGCACCTGGTCAGCGACGTCTCCTACGACGAGCTGCACGCATTCGCGGCGCGCCTCGGCTGCCCGCCGCGGGCGTTCGAACGGGACCACTACGACGTTCCGGCCGCGCGCTACGCCTCGGCCGTCGAGCTGGGCGCGGTGGAGGTCGGCAGCAAGGAGATCGTGCGGCGGCTCATCGGCGCGGGGCTGCGCCGCCGTAAGGCCCCGCCGGCGGGTGACGCGTCGGCCGCGTCGGCCTGAGTGCGTCGAGGCCGGCCTGCGGGGGTCGAGGTCAGCCCGCGTGCGTCGCGCCGGTGACCTCGGCGGGCGCCGGGACCCCGGGCACCGGGTGGCTCGCGATGACGCGGCTCGCGCCGTGCCGGCGCGACGAGACGAGCACGAGGCCGATGGCGACCGCGGCCATCGCGGCGCCCGCCCAGGCGGTGGCCGCGAAGCCGAAACCGCCGCTGATGACGAGGCCGCCGAGCCAGGGCCCGCCGGTGTTGCCCAGGTTGAAGGCGGACGTGGTGGTGGCACCGGCGAGGGTGGGGGCGGCGCCCGCCACGTTGAAGATGCGGGCGTTGAGCGCGGGCGCGGTGAAGAACGCCGAGAGGCCCAGCAGGAACGAGAGCACGATCACGGCGATCTGGTTCTGCGCGGTGAGCGCCATGACGCCCAGGAAGACCGTGGACGCGGTGATGCCGCCGATCATTACGCCGAACAGGTGGGCGTCCGCGAAACGGCCGCCGATCGCGGTGCCGATCAGCGCGCCGACCCCGAAGAGGCCGAGGATCGCGGGCACCGAGCCCTCGGGCAGCCCGGCGACATCCGTGAGCAGCGGCGCGAGATAGCTGAAGGCGCAGAACACACCGCCCGCCGAGAGGGCCGTGATGGCGACGGCCAGCCAGACGTTGCCGTCGCGGTAGATCCGCAGCTCCTCGCGGAGCCGGGGGCGGACCTCCGGGATCGGTATGCGGGGGATGAGCGCGATCACGCCGACGAGCGCCACCGCCGACATCAGGGCCACCGCCCAGAACGCGGAGCGCCAGCCGAACTGGTCGCCGAGGAAGGCGCCGGCGGGGACGCCCAGCACGTTCGCGATGTTCAGTCCGCCGATCATCACGGCCATCGCCCGCGCCCGCGCGTTCATCGGGACCATAGAGATCGCGACGGCCGCGCCCACCGCCCAGAAGCCCGCGCAGGCGAGCGCGCTGATCACCCGGGAGGCGAACAGCAGCGCGTAGTTCGGCGCCACGGCCCCCGCGACCTGCCCGAGGCCGAAGAGCGTGATCAGCGCGATCAGGGTGGTGCGGCGCGGCAGCCGGAGCGTGGCCACGGCGAGCAGCGGTGCCCCGACGACCATGCCGATCGCGAACGCCGAGATGAGCAGTCCGGCCTGCGGGATGCTGACGCCGAGGTCGTCGGCGATCGGCGGCAGCAGACCGGAGAGCATGAATTCCGAGGTGCCGAGCGCGAAGACACTGAGCCCGAGGACGTAGACGGCTACGGGCATGCGGGAGCGGCTGGCGTCGGCGGAGGGCATAACAGTTACCAGCGCCTCGGGTGACCTGCGTATTCCCGCGTATTCCCGGACCCGCCCGAGCCGGGTCAGGTGGCGGGATCGGTGGTGGGGCCGGTCGCGGGACCCGTCGTGGGACCCGTCGCGAGGAGCAGTTCCAGCTCGGTGCCGAGGTTGCGGCGGGCGATGTGCTCCCAGCGCTCGTGGCCGACCGGGGTGCGGAAGAGCCGGGGCAGATCCAGCAGCTGGCGCAGCACGGCGGCGCGGCCGGACCGGAAGTCGTCGTCCGGCACGAAGCCGTACTCCTGGCGGACGGCGGCCGCGTAGGCGGCGTACGCGGCCGGCTCGCCGGCCAGGACCGCGAGATCCGCGTCACACAGGACCTCGCCGTTGCGGTCGTCGGGCGCCGGGTCGTGGCTGGTGGTGAGCAGCACCAGCCGGACCACCTCGGCGATGCGCGCGGCGCCGACCCCGGCCTTGGCCAGCGCCCGCTCGGCCAGCCGGGCGCTGCGCTCCTCGTTCTCGGAGCGGTCCGGGCGGTAGACGGCGTCGTGGAACCAGGCGGCGAGCAGTACGGAGTCCGGGTCGTCGGCGTACGCGGCCAGCTCGGCGATGTGGTCGAGAACGGCGACCAGGTGATCCGTGGTGTGATACCAGCGCTGCTCCTCGCTCCACCGGCCGAGAAGGTCCTCGCCGTAGGCGGCATCGGGCGCGGGTGCGGGGGCATGGGCAGGTGCAGGGGCGGGAGTGTCCGAAATCGGGGCGACCCGGGTGCGGCGCAGCAGGTCACACCATTGGGTGAGCAATGCGGCATGCTGCGGGTGCTTCGTCGCGGGGGTGACAGCCATGGTGGCTATTGTGCGCCTGAGGGCTCGCGCGGGGGTGGCGATTGTGGCACTCTTGGTCATATGTCTAGACCAATTTTCGAGGTGATCGCCCTCGGCGTCGACGACGCCGTAGCGGCCCAGACCGGCGGTGCCGACCGCCTCGAGCTGGTCACCGACATGGCCGCGGACGGCCTCACCCCGTCCCGCGAGACCTTCGCCGCCATCCGCGCCGCCGTGCACATCCCGCTGCGCGTCATGCTGCGGCTCTCCGACGGCTTCGGCGCCGGCGACATCGACGCGCTCTGCGCGGCGGCCGAGGGGCTGCGCCGCGAGGGTGCGGACGAGTTCGTC
Organism: Streptomyces sp. RKAG337; assembly: GCF_023701715.1. Lineage (NCBI taxonomy): Bacteria > Bacillati > Actinomycetota > Actinomycetes > Kitasatosporales > Streptomycetaceae > Streptomyces > Streptomyces sp. RKAG337. The sequence goes on from NZ_JAJOZA010000001.1 coordinate 4,123,547, forward strand.
CTCGGCTTCCTCGACGGGCGCGGCGGGGCCGACCTCGAGGCGGTCTACGCGATCGCCGACGTCATCGACGGCTGCCGGTGGACGTTCCACCGCGCCATCGACCGCGCGGCGGACCGTGACGCGGTGCGGTTGCAGCTGGCGGGGCTGCCGGGGCTGGACACGTACCTGACGGCCGGTTCGGCCAAGGGCGTCGACGACGGCCTCGCGGTGCTGGTCGCCGAGGCGGCACGGACGTCGGCGGAGCCGGCGCCGGAACCGGGGTACGAGCCGCGGATTCTGGTGGGGGGCGGGTTGAACAGGGAGCATTTGCCGGCGCTGCGGGCGGCGGGGATCGACGCGTTCCACGTCGGCGGGGCGGTTCGCCCTGCGGGCTGGGCTTCCCCTGTGGACGTGGGTGCGATGAGGGAGTGGCGGGCGTTGCTGGATGGGCCTGTGCCGGTGGGTTAGGCGGGGGTTGGTTTTTTGGTTCCGGTGCCCGCGCCCTCCGGGCCGGTTGGTGGCTCCGGCGCCCGGGCCCTCCGGGGCGGGGGTTCGAAATCGACTATTTACGATCCCCCAACCTTCGGCCGGGGGTGCCCCCAGCGGCTCACAAATAGCTCGGCAGCATTTCGAACCCCCACCCCTGCGGCCCCGGTCCCCTCGCGTCACAGCCGGCCGGTGGGAGCGCGGCTGTTGTTTGTGACCTGCATTCGTGACGGCGGTGGTGGGGGCACCCCCGGCCGAAGGTTGGGGGAGGGTGGGGATAGCTCGCCGCAGGCGCAACGGTCCGCGCGGGCCGTCGTACGTGCACCCCCACCGGCAGGTGGAGAGGGCGGGTGGGTGGGGGAAAGCTCGCCGCAGGCGTAACGGTGCTGTGGGGGCCACGTACCCGCACCCCCGTCGGAGGCGGCGCGGCTCGCCGCAGGCGGAACGGCACGGTGGGGGCTGGGGTTCAGGCCCCGCCGCTGAGCCGGAGGGTGAACGTTGAGCCGTGGCCGCGGCCTGCGGAGGTGACCGTCGCCGTGCCGCCGTGGGATTCGGCGAGTTGGCGGACGATGGCCAGGCCCAGGCCGCTGCCTCCCGTCTGGCGGTTGCGGGATTTCTCGGCGCGCCAGAAGCGGTCGAAGACGTGGGGGAGGTCGTCGGGGGCGATGCCGGTGCCGGTGTCGGTGATGTCGATCACGATGCGGTCGTCGTCGGCGTAGCCGCGCAGGGAGACGCTGCCGCCCGGCGGGGTGTGGCGGATGGCGTTCGAGACGAGGTTGCCGACCGCCTGGCGGAGGCGTACCGGGTCGGCCTGGAGGCCGAGGTCGCCGGGGGTGACGGTGAGGGCGACGCCGGCCGAGGCGGCGCGGGCGCGGTGGGCGGCGGCGACCTGTTCCAGGATGTCGCCGAGGCGCACCGCTTCGGGGTGGACGCGGAGCGTCCCGGCGTCGGCGGCGGCCAGGTCCTGGAGGTCGTCGATGATGTGCTGGAGCTGGAGCGCTTCTTCGAGGAGCGAGGAGTTGAGGGCGTCGTCGGGTTCCGCGATGCCGTCCTCCACCGCTTCGAGCCAGCCGCGGATGTTGCTGACCGGAGTGCGCAGTTCGTGGGCGACGTCGCTGACCATGGCCTTGCGCTGTTCCGCGAGGCGCTGGCGCTCCTGGGACATGTCGTTGAAGGCGGCGGAGAGCCGGCCGATCTCGTCGCCGGTGGCGACGGTGACGCGCGCCGAGTCGTCGCCGTCCCGCATGCGCTGGGCGGCGTCGGTGAGGGCGCGCAGCGGGCGGATGAGGCGGGCGGCGAGCAGGAGGGTGACGGCGGCGGCGAGGGCGAGGACGAGGCCCGCGACGCCCGCGACCCGCAGGGTGTTGGAGCGGGAGAGGGCGAAGCCGGGGGTGGTGGCGCCGCTCGGGTCCGTGACGAAGAGGTACGCGGCGGGGGCGACGAACTCGCGGAGCTGGTCGCGGCGCGCGGTGTCGACGCAGTCGGCGGTCTTGCGTTCGGTGATGCCGCCGCCCTTGGGGTCGCGGACGGCGGGGGTGGGAACGGCCCGCGGCGACTGGACGTTCCGGGGCGACTGGACGGCGCTGGGCGTCGGGACGGGGCTGGGCCCCTGGGCGGCCGCGGCGCCCCTGCCCCAGGTGAGGTCGGGGTTCAGTTCGAGGATCGGCAGGTTCTCGGTGGTGAGGCACTTCTTGAGACGGGAGTTGAGGTCGGCGAGGGCGGAGCTCTCGGTGGCGGTGGGGGCGGCGAGCCTTCTGCCGCCGCAGGACTCGTCCAGCACGTCGGTGGGGTCGCCGCCGACGACCTTGATGTGCGGACGGCCGCTGGGGCCGTCGGCGATCTCGCCGGCGATCATGTAGTCGGCGAGGCAGGAGACGCTGCGCCGGGCGAGGTCGTGCAGGTGGTTGCGCTCCCCGGGGAACAGCCGGAACGGGCCGACGGCGCGCGGGTCGATGTCGCCCGCGGTGGCGCCGGGGACCATGGTGGCGTCGACGTGCAGCGGGTCGAGGGCCGCCGACTGGGTCTGCGGGAGCAGGGAGCCGGGCGGGGCGGAGTCGGCGACCGGCCGCCGGTCCTGGGTGGTGACGGCGATACGGCGCTGGGTGGTGGCGGCCAGCTGCCGGACGGTGGGCGCGACGCCGTCCCAGTTCGCGTGGGTGGCCGCGTACTCGGCGAGCTTGCCGTAGATCAGGGCGTCGTTGGCGAGATAGCGGCTCTGCTCCTGCTGGATGGAACCGGAGGTCGTCTGGACGGCCAGCCAGGTGGTGGCGGCGACCGAACAGGTCGCGACCAGGACGAAGGAGAACAGCAGCCGGCCGAGCAGGCTTCTGCGGAACGGGACCTTGCCGCGGGCCGGCCGGGGTTCACGGGCCATCGTGCGCGCCGTCCGTCAGCTTGTAGCCGACGCCGAAGACCGTCACCAGGTAGCGGGGCCGGCGGGGGTCCGGTTCTATCTTCTTGCGCAGGTTCATGATGTGCACGTCGACCGTCCTGGTGGTGATGTACCGGTCGAATCCGTGGACGTGGTCCAGGAGTTGGGCCCGGCTGAAGACCCGGCCCGGCAGGGCGGCCAGAGCCGCGAGGATGTGGAACTCGCCGGGGGTGCAGTCGGCGGGTCTGCCGTCGACGGTCACCTCGTGCCGCGCCGGGTCCACGGTGAGCCCGCCGACGCGCAGCACGGCATCGGGCACGGCCTCAGGTTTGCGGGCGCCGCTGCGCCGCAGCAGGGTGCGGATCCGGGCCATCAGCTCGCGGGGGCTGTACGGCTTGGTCATGTAGTCGTCGGCGCCCAGATCGAGGCCGAGCAGCAGATCGTCCTCGGTGGTGCGGGCGGTGAGCATCAGGATCGGCAGGTCGGACTCGGCCCGCAGGACGCGGGCCACGTCCAGCCCGTCGACCCTCGGCATCTGGATGTCGAGCACGAGCAGGTCCGGCTCCCGGCGGCGCGCCTCCTCGATGGCGGCGCGCCCGTCATGGACGACGGTGACCGTGTGGCCCTCCCGCAGCAGATAGCGGCGGACCAGTTCGGCCTGTTTCTCGTCGTCCTCGGCGACCAGCACGTGTGCGCACATGAGGGCGAGCGTAAGCGCACGGAGCGGCCCGAACACGATCGCGACCGCGACCTGACAACTTCTTCATATCTGCTGGTCAGGGTGGAGACCGGCCGGATGCCTAGCTCTGCCCGGCGGCCAGCTCCTCCGGCAGCGGCTTCGCGTGGAGCACCGCGAGGCCGGAGACGGCCCGGGTGAGGGCGACGTAGAGGCGGCGCAGCCCGGTGCGCTCGTCCGGCTCGCCCGTGACGATGGCGGCGGGCTCGTCGAGCACCACGTAGTCGTACTCCAGGCCCTTCGCGAGCGTCGCCGGGACCAGGGTGAGCCGGGCCTGTGCCGAGGTCTCCTCGCCGGGGGCGAGGTACGGCAGGCCGGCCGATTCCAGGGCGGCGGCGAGCGGTGCGATGCGGTCGTCGGCGGCGATGAGGCCGACGGAGCCCTCGTGGCCGAGGGCGTCGTGGCAGGCCGCGAGAACGGCCGCGTCCAGCTCCTCCGCGCTGGTCCGGCGGATCACGAGGTCCCCGGGCGACTCACGGACCGAGGTGGCGGGGGCCAGCCCCGGGGCGATGGTGGGCAGCAGCAGGGACGCGTAGGCGATCACGCCGCGCGGCACACGGAAGCCGCGGGTCAGCTCCTCGACCGGGGCGCCGGGCTTGCCCAGGTGCGTGAGGGCCTCCTCCCAGCTGGCGGTCGCCCACGGCGTGGTGCCCTGCGCGATGTCGCCGAGCACCGTCGCGGAACCGGTGGAGCAGCGCCGGCCGACCGCCCGGTACTGCATGGGGGACAGGTCCTGGGCCTCGTCGAGCACCACATGGCCCAGCGAGTGGGTGCGCTGGACGAGGTCGAGCGTCTCGTCGATCAGCACGGTGTCGGCGGGCGACCACTGTGCCGAGGCCAGGCTGCGCGGCGGCTTCTCCCAGAGCAGCGTCGCCTGTTCCTCCGGCGTCAGGATCCCCTCCGCGCACTCCGCGAGGAACTCGGCGTCGGACAGCAGCCGCAGCACCGTCTTCGCCGGGTCGGCCTTCGGCCAGACCCCCTTCACCGCGGCCTTGACGGCGGGATTGCGGGCCACCGCGTCCTGGACGCGGTCGTCCGGCGCCTCCCCGGACTCCTCCATGCGGACGAGGATGTTGTGCGCGATCCGCTGCGGCAGCGCCTCGTGGGCGGCGCCGTACCGGATGTCACGCTCCATCAGCTCCCGGACCAGCTCTTCGAGTTCGTACGCGGGGACCCGCCAGCGCCGCGATCCGCGCACCACGACGATCGGCTCCTTCGGCATCCGGATGCCGCTGCGCACCGCGCGCCGCAGCACCTCCGCCATCCGGGCGTCGCCCTTGATCCGGGCGCGCTCCGCCGGATCCGTGCCGCGCACCGTGACATGCGCGACCAGGTCGTCGACCGTCGCCTGCTTGACCTGCAGCTCTCCCAGGGCCGGCAGCACCTGCTCGATGTACTGCAGGAAGGACTTGTTCGGCCCGATGACGAGGGTGCCGGTGCGGGCGAGCCGCTCGCGGTGCGCGTACAGCAGATACGCGACACGGTGCAGACCCACGGCGGTCTTCCCGGTGCCGGGGGCGCCCTGCACACACACGGTGCCGCCGATGCCGGCGCGGACGATCTCGTCCTGCTCCGGCTGGATCGTGGCGACGATGTCCCGCATCGGGCCGACGCGCGGCCGCTCGATCTCGGTCTGCAGCAGCTTGCTGGAGGTGCCGGCCTCCGCCGGGTCGGTGAGGTGCTCGTCCTCGTACGCGGTCAGTTCGCCGCCGGTGTAGCCGAACCGCCGGCGCAGCCGGACGTCCATCGGCTCGGCGCGCGAGGCCCGGTAGAAGGGCTGCGAGACCGGCGCCCGCCAGTCGATGACCATCGGGTCGCCGTGGGCGTCGTGCACATGGCGGCGGCCGATGTAGAACTGCTCGCCCTCGGCGCCCTCGGCCTGCTCGGTACCCGGGGCGTGCAGATAGTCCAGCCGGCCGAAGAAGAGCGGGGTGTGCGAGAGGTCCGCGAGCGCCTTGATCCGGTTGTCGATCTCGGCGGCGAGGATCTTGGCGTTGACCCAGTTGCCGGTGACGTCGGAGATGTCCAGCGCCTCCACGTCGGCGCGCATCGCGGTCAGCGCGGAACGGGATTCGGCGAGGTGGGTCTGTTCGGCCCGGAGCGGGTTCGCGTCCTGGGCATGGTCGGGGTCGTGCAGGGGCACGGCGTTGCCTCCGGCTTGTGCGTACGCAGGGAAGAAGAGAGAAGCCGGCCGGTTTCCGTCCGGGCGGCGGCGCTCCCATCGGGAGGCGGCAAGACGGTGGATCTTACGCTCCCGCCCGCCGCACCGCGAATGCTTTTTCCCGCAACCGGGGCGGCACCTCGGGGGGCCTCAGGGTTCACCCCAGGTGCGCCCTAGGGGACGGACGTCAACCCAGAGGCGTACGTGACACGGGAGACTTCAGACTTCCGCCCGATGTACTGCAAACGGCGGATTTCCTACCGTAGGGATATGACCACAGAAACCTTCACCCCAGGCCCCTCCGCCGCCGGCAGCACCGCCCTCGGCACCCACCACGAGCACCCCCGCCACCTGCTGGGAAGCACCCTGCGCGCCGTCCGCGTCTTCGCGCAGACCGCCGTCGAGGTCGTCCTCCTCGGCAGCGAGGGCAAGCACCGCTGACCCAGGACGGAGCACGGCCCCCACCCGGCGGTCCACTAACGTCGCGGCGGTGACCGCTCTCAGCGAGGTGCACCCGGCGCCACCCTCCGTACGCGCTGCGTCCCGCCGCCTGCTGCTCGTCCTGGCAGCCCTGCTGGCCCTCGCGCTGGCCCTCGCCGGATACGCGCTCTTCTTCTCGAGGTATCCGGTCCCGATGGCGGACCTGCTCGTCTACCGGGCGGAAGGCGCCGCCGTCGCCGCAGGCCAGGACCTCTACGGCTTCCGCGTCACCCGGTGGAACCTCCCGGCGACCTACCCGCCCTTCGCGGCGCTGCTCTTCGTGCCCACCACCTGGCTGCCCCTCGGCGCTCTGCGCGGCGGCTTCGTGCTCGGCAACCTCGGGCTGCTCGCCGCCCTCACCCACCTGTCGCTGCGCTGCACGGGCCGCCCCCGCGCCGCCTGCCACCCGGCCGCCCTGATCGCGCTGCCCGCCGGCGCCCTGTGCCTGGAACCCGTCTTCCAGACGTTCGTCTACGGCCAGATCAATCTGGCGCTCGCCGTCCTCGTCCTGTGGGACCTGTCCCGGCCCGACGGCGCCCGCGGCAAGGGCTTCGCCGTCGGCATCGCCGCGGGCATCAAGCTCACCCCCGCGATCTTCGCCGTCTACCTCGCCCTGACCGGCCGCACCCGCGAGGCCATCACCGCGGCCTGCGCCTTCGCCGGCACCGTCCTGGTCGGCATCGCCGTCCTGCCCGGCGCCTCCGTCGACTTCTGGACCACGCGCCTCTACGAGACCGACCGCGTCGGCAAGGCCTGGATCGTCGACAACCAGTCCCTCCAGGGGCTGCTCGCCCGGCTCCTGCACACCGAGCACCCCGGTCTCGTCTGGGTGGCCGCGGCCGCGCTCACCGCCGCCGCGGGCCTCGCCGTCGCCACGTGCGCCGCCCGGCGCGGCCTCGAAGCGTGGGGGGTACTCTGCGCGGCCGTCACCGCGCTCCTGGTCTCCCCGATCAGCTGGTCGCACCACTGGGTCTGGTGCGTCCCGCTCCTGGCCCTCCTCGCCGCCCACACCCGTGGCGTCCCCTGGCGCCGCGCCGCGGTCCTCGCGACCGCCGTCGCCTTCGCCTGCCGCAGCATGTGGCTCACCCCCCACCAGGGCGACCTCGACCTCCACCTCCCCTGGTGGCAACAACCCCTCGCGTCCCCGTACCCGCTCCTGGGCCTGGCCTTCCTGGCCGGCACGGCGTTATGCCTGCGGCGGGCACGGGGGCGCGGCGGCGTTAGGTCAGCAGCTCGTCCGCGTCCATGATCCGGTAGGCGTACCCCTGCTCGGCCAGGAACCGCTGCCGGTGCGCCGCGAAGTCCTGGTCGATCGTGTCCCGCGCCACCACCGAGTAGAAGCGCGCCTCGTGCCCGTCCGCCTTCGGCCGCAGCACCCGGCCGAGCCGCTGTGCCTCCTCCTGGCGGGAGCCGAACGTGCCGGAGACCTGGATCGCGACCGTCGCCTCCGGCAGGTCGATCGAGAAGTTCGCCACCTTGGAGACCACGAGCACACTGATCTCGCCCTGCCGGAAGGCCTCGAAGAGCTTCTCGCGCTGGGCGTTCGACGTCTCGCCCTTGATCACCGGGGCGTCCAGATGCTCCCCCAGCTCGTCCAGCTGGTCGATGTACTGCCCGATCACCAGCGTCTGCTCGCCCGCGTGCTTCGCGACGAGCGCCTCCGTGACGCGCCGCTTCGACGCCGTCGTCGCGCAGTAGCGGTACTTCTCCTCGGGCTCGGCCGTCGCGTAGGCGAGCCGCTCCGTGTCGGTGAGGTTGACGCGGACCTCGACGCAGTCGGCCGGAGCGATGTAGCCCTGCGCCTCGATCTCCTTCCAGGGCGCGTCGAAGCGCTTCGGGCCGATGAGGGAGAAGACGTCGGACTCGCGGCCGTCCTCGCGGACGAGGGTGGCCGTCAGGCCCAGCCGGCGCCGCGCCTGGAGGTCGGCGGTGAACTTGAAGACCGGCGCGGGCAGCAGGTGCACCTCGTCGTAGACGATCAGGCCCCAGTCGCGCGAGTCGAAGAGCTCCAGGTGCGCGTAGACGCCCTTCCGCTTGGTCGTCAGCACCTGGTACGTGGCGATGGTGACCGGGCGGATCTCCTTGCGGGTACCGCTGTACTCGCCGATCTCCTCCTCGGTCAGCGTGGTCCGCTTGATCAGCTCGTGCTTCCACTGCCGGGCCGAGACGGTGTTGGTGACGAGGATCAGCGTCGTCGCCTTGGCGGTCGCCATGGCACCGGCCCCGACCAGCGTCTTTCCCGCTCCACAGGGCAGCACCACGACACCCGAGCCACCGTGCCAGAAGCCCTCGACGGCCTGCTGCTGGTACGGGCGCAGCGCCCAGCCGTCCTCCTTGAGCTCGATCGGGTGCGCCTCGCCGTCGACGTAGCCCGCGAGGTCCTCGGCGGGCCAGCCCAGCTTCAGCAGCGTCTGCTTGATCTGGCCGCGCTCCGACGGGTGCACCACGACGGTGTCCGGGTCGAGCCGGGCGCCGACCAGCGGCTGGACCTTCTTCGAGCGGAGGATCTCCTCCAGCACCGGCCGGTCGGTGCTGGTCAGGACCAGCCCGTGGACGGGGTGCTTGCTGAGGGTGAGACGGCCGTAACGGTCCATCGTCTCGGCGACGTCGACGAGCAGCGCGTGCGGGACGGGGTAACGGGAGAACGCGACGAGCGCGTCCACGACCTGCTCCGCGTCGTGCCCGGCGGCCCGGGCGTTCCACAGGCCGAGCGGGGTCAGCCGGTAGGTGTGGATGTGCTCGGGAGCACGCTCCAGCTCCGCGAACGGGGCGATGGCGCGGCGGCACGCGTCCGCGCGCTCGTGGTCGACCTCGAGGAGCAGCGTCTTGTCGCTCTGGACGATGAGAGGCCCGTTGTTCAAGTGCCACACCCTTCGGTTCGTGATGGAGGCAAGCCTCCAGTGTCGCGCATCCCGGTCATCGGCAGTGGCGGCCGCTGCGTACGACCGCGGGCAGGGGGTAGACGCCCCCTCGACCTGGATGGGGGGAACGCATGACCCGCACGGATCTGTTCCAGCCGGCCCGCGATCGTCTGAAGGCGAAACGCACGCCCAAGCCCCGGTCGAAGGCGGCCGGGGCCCGATGGAAGCCCACGTCGTGGAAGCCCGTGGGGAAGAGCACCCGGAAGCCGGCCGCGAAGCGGGTGCCGAAGCCGCGGACGAAGCCGGTGTCCCGGCCTGCCCGCGACCCCCGCGACGAGCCCCGCGAGCCCCGATCGTTCGCCGCCGGCCTGACGCGCGCGCTGGTGATGGTGCTGGCCTTCGTCTTCATGGTCGGTTTCGCCGTGGTGCTGGCGAAGCTGACGCTGCAGCCGTCGCCCGCGTCGGTCAAGCTCATCCACACGAATCTGCGGCCGGGCGACTCCATCCGCCAGTACATCGACCAGCCGGCGTTCCGCGACACGGTGAAGCAGATCGGCGGCAACCTGGTACTCGGCGTGCCGTTCGGGATCCTGCTGCCGGTGCTGTTCCCGAAGACCCGTGGTCTGCTGCGGGTGGTGCTGGTGACCGCGGTGGTGATGGTGCTGGTCGAGGCGGCGCAGGGGGCGATCGTGGAAGGCCGGGCCTTCGACATCGACGACGTCATCCTCAACACCACCGGCGCGCTGATCGGCTATCTGCTGCTCGGCCGGCGGCTGGGCCGGGCCCTGCATCCGCGGCGCCACCACTGGTGGCAGCGGCGGCAGCCGTCCGACGGTGAGGGTAGCGGGCGCCGCCTGAGCAGGCGGGAGACGACCTGACGCCGCATTGCCGGTCCGACACGCCATCGCCTGTCTGACACGGCATTGCTTCCTCAGGCCGGGTCGTCGGCCAGTTCGGAGACGCCGGTGATGCGGTGCAGGGCGAACGTGCGGACCTCGTCGGCGGTGTGGTCGTAGGCGGTGACGAAGCCGCCCTCGACACGCACCGGGCCGATGACGCGCTGGCTCGCCGCGCCGTCCGCGTTCACGTAGCCGATCCAGAGCGAGTCGCCGGTCAGTACGGCGGCCTGCATCGTGGCGAGGGTCTCCGCCGCGGCGGTACGCGGCAGCCCGCCGCTGGCCGCGGGTGCCGGGACACTCTCGCGGTGCACGGCCGTGGAGGCCCGGTCGCCGGCCCTGATCGCCTTGACCGCGGCGCCGAGCAGTGTGCCGTCGGGGACCGGCGGTCCGTCGGTGACGGGGGTGGGCGCGGCCCGTCGCGGGGTGCGGACGGCGTCGGCGCGGGTGATGACGACATCGCCTTCGGCGGATTCCGCGGCCGGCGCGAAGCCCATCGCGCGCAGCCGCTCCAGCAGTGTTTCCGGCGCGGACTGGGCGGCGAGCACGGTCGGCGCGAGGCGGCGCAGGCCGAGGCCGGAGGCCCTGCGGTCCGCGAGCAGCTCGCTGAGCAGCGCGTCGTCGTCGCACCGCAGGTACGCGGAGGCCGCGCCGACGCGCAGCCGGCCGTGCCGGCGGGCCACGTCGTCGATCAGATAGCTGAGCGGCTGCGGTACGGACGTCCGTGAGTGCTCGGCGAGGAAGGCGTGCAGGTCGGCGGCCGTACGCCCCGCGTCGAGCGCCCGTCGCACGGACTCCGGCGTGAACCGGTACACCGTCGCCCCGCCCTTGGACTCGATGTCGGCCAGCACGCCGATCATCTCCGCGAGCGGTGCCTCCAGCGGGCCGGGCGCCACGGCGGTGAGGTCCGCCTGCAGCAGCACGTGGTTGAGGGGTTCGGGGAGGAGCGGCGCGAGGCGGCTCGCGGCGGCAGCGGCCGCCGCCGCGGTTTCGGCGGGGGTGGTGGCCGCGTTCGTGGCTGCGTTCAGGGCCGCGTTCACGTTCACGATTGCGTTGACGTTCGCGTTCGCGGAGGTGCGGCGGCGCGGCACCGTCGGGGCCGGCTCGACCAGCGCGCGGGCGTGTCCGGCCAGCGCGCCGCGGCCGGTCAGACCGAGGAGCTCGGCCTCGGAGACGGTCCAGCGCAGCAGCTCAGCGCGCAGCGCGTCCGTCCCCGATCCGCCGCGCAGCGGCCGGTCCCAGCGCAGCCGGTCGAGCAGTTCCGCCGGGGCGGCGGAGGCTCCCTCGGGGAGTGCGGTGAGCAGTTCCAGAACGCGCCGCCGGACCTCGGGCGCGAGGGAGCGGTCCAGTTCGGGGCCGAGCGCGGACAGCGCGCGCCCCTTGGAGTCACGGCTGCCGACCAGGCCCGCGGTGCGGGTGGCGGACAGCCAGGCCGCGGCGAGCGCCGTCCAGCGCTCCTGCGCGGGCAGCCGGAGCCAGTCGTCCGACGCGGGCGTCGGCGCGTACGCCTCGTCCAGCTCGCCGTCCGAGGCCAGCAGGCCCGCCGCGTACGCCAGTTCCAGCCAGAACGCGGCCATCGTCTCGGACACGTCCAGCGTCGTCGCCACCCGCTTCAGGTCGCGGACGCTGACGCCGCCGGCCCGCATCACGGGCGGGCCGCCGGTCTCCCACGCCTTGAGCAGTTCCTCGACGGTGCGGACGGCGTTGAACGCCTGGCCGGCGGCGGTGCCGTCCACAGCCTGTGGAGAGTGTTCGACGGGCGTGACGGCCGGCGGCGCCGGCTCGACGGTGCGGTGCGCGCGGCCCGCCCGCAGGTGCAGGGCCGCTTCGCGGGGGAGCACGACGTTGTGCTGCCCGGCGGGCAGCAGCAGACCGCGGGCCAGCAGCCACTGCACGGGCGTGGTCGCGGTGGCGGCCCGCACCGGCGCGATGGCGTCGCCGACCTCGCCGTACGGCGGGCCCCACGCCAGCTTGCCGAGCGCGCCGGTGGCGCCGTCCGGCGCCGTGGCCAGCAGTTTCTTCATCCGCTTGCGGTCGCTGAACAGGTCGGCCAGGGCCGCCACCGCGCTCATCGGGTCGTGGGTCGCGGGCAGCCCCGCGTCGGCGAGGATCTCCTGCAGCCGGGCCGGCGACATGCCGGACGTCGCTTCCGCGACGGACGGGCCCAGGCCGGTGGGCGACGGCACGGACGCCGACGGCGCGAGCAGGTCTCGGGCGGTACGCACCAGCCGCAGCCGGTCCTCGCCGCCCCACACCAGCCCCTGGGCGCGCAGGCTCTCCACGGCGTGCGGGAGGGCCGCGGCGGTCGCCTTGTCGGCGGCGTCGCCCGTCATCAGGGCGCGGAGTACGGAGTAGGCGCCGCCGTCGGGCATGACGGCGAGGGCTTCGGCGGTCTGCAGCGTGAAGCGGTCGAGCCGCTCCAGGGCGCGGACGACGGAGGCGCGGGTGGCCGCGCGTGTCGCGAGCTGCGTCAGGTCGTTCGGAACCGGACTGAGCAGGTCCGGGCGGGCGCGGAGGAGCGTGGCCAGCGCTTCGTCGCCGCGGGCCCGCAGATCTTCTGCCAACGTGCGGGGTGCGCCGCCGGTCACGGTCGGCTGCCGGGCTTGCCGGGCTGCTGCTCAGTGGTCATCCGTCCCACATTACCGGTCCCCTGGGGCGGGTGGTTGGGGGTGCGGGGGACGGGTCCTCCGGGGCGGGGCTTCGAAATCGACTATTTACGGGCGTGGCCGCCCACAAATAGCTCGGCAGCATTTCGAAACCCCACCCCTGCGGCCCCGTCCCCCTCACGTCACAGCCCACCTGTTGGCGCGGCCCGGTGTCTGTGAGGTGCATTCGCGACGGCAGTGGTGGGGGCACCCCCGGCCGAAGGTTGGGGGAGGGTGGGGAAAAGCCCGCCGCAGGCGGGACGGGGGTGCGGGCACCGACGTACCGCACCCCCGCCGGACGCGACGGCCCGCGCGGGCCGTCGCACGACGTACCCCCTGCCGGAAGGCACAAGGGCGGGTGGGCGGGCAAAAGCCCGCCGCAGGCGGGAGGGGGTGCGGGAGCTGACGTACCTGTCGCTCGCCGCAGGCGGGGTCGTGGAGGGAGCCGGCCGCAGGTCAGATGCGGCGGCTGCGCCAGAAAACGTAGAGCGCCGAACCGACGGCCGCCACCCTGACCACCACCGGAAGCCCGTCCTGGAGCGCCTGGCCCATCGTGCCCTGGGGCACGGGCTCGCCCCACTTGCCCGCGGTCCGGCCCCACAGCCAGACGAGCAGGCCGGCCGCCGCCATGCCGGGGATGCCGAACACCGCGAACTTCGCCTGATTGCGCGACAGGCGGCGTGAGAAGTACGCGACGAGCCAGCCCAGACCCAGCGGGATCCACGAGCCGAGCACCGCGCCCGCCACCAGCAGGGCGCCGGCGAGCAGCAGCATCGGGTTGGCTCGGCCCAGCGGTTCCCGTACCTCCCGGATCCGGCGGCGCCGCAGCAACCGCCGGCGTGGCGCGGCCTCCTCGGTCTCCTCCTCCAGCACTTCCTCTTCGAGCGCCTCGGCTTCCTCCTCCTCTTCGTCCTCCTCGTCGAGGTCGAAGTCGAAGTGCGCCCCGCCCGTCATGCCGGGCAGTCCCGTCAGCTCGTCCCCCGGCCGGCCGGCCGGTGCTCCGACGCTCCACCAGTCGGGCTCGCCCGGCGCGTCGTCCCGCTGCTGGGGGACCTTCCGGAAGGACGCAGGCCGCTCCGACGGTCCCTGCGGCCGGCCGGCCGCGGCCTCCACCACCTCGTCCGGTGAACCCAGCCGCCCCAGGATCCGCCGCACCGCCGCCGGAGTGTCCGCGGCGCCGGGACCCGAGGTGCTGACCCGTTCCCGGTCGATGTCACGGCGCAACTGCGCCACGAGCCGCATCCGTTGGGCAGCGGGCAGCGTCGTCTGTGCCAGGTCACCGACCCGGCTCAAGTAGTCGAACACGAGCTGGTCGCTCTCGACACCCATCCGCCCCACCGCCCCGACCGCTTGCTCCACCGCTCGGTCGAAGGTACCGCGACGCCTCCCGTCGGCGGGAGACGATCGCCTCCGGCGGGGGCGCGGGTACGACGGTTCGCGCGGGCCGCTCGCGCCACGCGCCGGTTCTCCGAGCAGGTCGTTGTGCGGTACATCGATAGGCGGGGGTTCGCTCAGTGTGCGGGGGGTGCCGGGTGAGAATGGCGGTATGACTTCCGTTGCGCATGTTCCCGGTGCTCCCACGATCACGGTCGGCTTCGATCTCGACATGACCCTCATCGACTCCCGGCCCGGCATCAAGGCCGCGTTCGACCGGTTGTCCGCGGAGACCGGAGTCTTCATCGACTCGGAGCTGGTCGTCACCCGGCTCGGGCCGCCGCTCGACCAGGAGCTCGCCCACTGGTTCCCGGCCGACGCCATCGCGGAGACCGCCGACCGCTTCCGCGCGTTGTACCCGGACTACGCCATCGCGCCGACGCCCGCGCTGCCCGGAGCCCGTGCCTCCGTCGACGCCGTGCGCGCGGCCGGCGGCCGCGCGGTCGTCGTCACGGCCAAGTACGAGCCCAACGCCAAGCTGCACCTGGACCACCTGGGCATCGAGGCCGAGGTGCGCGGCTGGCTGTGGGCCGAGGCCAAGGCGGAGGCGCTGCTCGAATACGGCGCCTCGATCTACGTGGGCGACCACACGGGCGATGTGCGCGGCGCCCGTGTCGCGGGCGCGCTCTCCGTCGCCGTGACCACCGGGCCGTGCGACGCGGCGGAGCTGCGGGCCGCAGGCGCGGATGTGGTGCTGGACAGCCTGACCGAATTCCCCGCCTGGTTCGCCGGCTACGCGCCCGCGGCCGCCTGACCCTCGCGGGCTTCCTGAACCCGGCGCTTCTGCGCGAGAGCGGAGCGCAGCAGCCCGCCGAGCGCCAGCGCCAGACCGGCGCCCATCAGCATCGACACGAAGTACGCGGGCGTCGGCAGCGGGTCGGAGCCGAGGAACAGCGGAACCATGGTGGCCAGCGTGCTCACGGCGCCCACGAAGAAGACGATCGCGCCGACGCGCACCAGGACGTCGCCCGCCCCGCGGGTTTCGGACGTTGCGGGGGTCGTCCCCCGGGAGTGAGGTGTGTTGGTCACCCGACCAGGGTAGATCGGGTCCAGAGAGATGGGGGACCACGGCGTCTTGTCACGGGCCATCGGGCCAATAGGCTGGTAGCACGAGCAGGTCCGGTCAGGACGGGCCTGCCGCACTGCTATCCAGGGCCCTTTCGGGGGCTTTACGAGCGATGAGGACGAGGTCGGACGTGCCTACCGGCAAGGTCAAGTGGTTCAACAGCGAGAAGGGCTTCGGCTTCCTCTCCCGCGATGACGGCGGCGACGTCTTCGTGCACTCGTCGGTGCTGCCCGACGGGGTGGCCGCGCTCAAGCCCGGCCAGCGTGTGGAGTTCGGAGTCGTGAACGGCCAGCGCGGCGAACAGGCGCTCTCCGTCACCCTCCTCGAACCCGCACCGTCCGTCGCGGCCGCCCAGCGCCGCAAGCCGGACGAACTGCTGCCCATCGTCCAGGACCTCACCACGCTCCTGGAGGAGGTGGCGCGCTCGCTGCAGCGCGGCCGCTACCCGGAGAAGACCCACGGCCACAAGATCGCGGGCGTGCTGCGCGCGGTGGCGGACCAGTTGGACGTCTAGGGATCGGTCGCAGCGGGGGTTCCGCAGCTTCAGAACGTCAGCGCGTCGGGGCCGAGGGGCGGTACCAGTCCCTCGGCAGCCGCGCGGGTGAGCAGCCCGCGGACGGCCGCGTAGCCGTCCTCACCGAGGTCGGCCGTGAACTCGTTCACATAGAGCCCGATGTGCTGGTCGGCGACCGCCGGATCCATCTCCTGCGAGTGCGCCAGCACGTAGTCGCGCGAGGGCGCCGGATCGTCCCACGCCATCCGCACCGACGTCCGGATCGCGTCCGCCAGGGCGTTCAGCTTCTCGGCCCCCAGCGACCGCTTGGCGATGATCGCGCCGAGCGGGATCGGCAGGCCGGTGGTGTCCTCCCAGTGCTCGCCCATGTCGGCGAGCTTGTGCAGCCCGTACTGCTGGTAGGTGAAGCGCGCCTCGTGGATGACCAGGCCCGCGTCGACCCGGCCGTCCCGCACCGCGGGCATGATCTCGTGGAACGGCATGACGACGACCTTGCCGATACCCTCCGGCACTTCGGCCGCCGCCCACAGCCGGAACAGCAGATACGCCGTCGAGCGCTCGCTCGGCACCGCGACGGTCTTCCCGGCCAGGCTCATGGGCTCGCGGGTCAGCACCAGCGGGCCGCAGCCGCGGCCCAGGGCGCCGCCGCACGGCAGCAGCGCGAACTCGTCCAGCACCCACGGCAGCACGGCGTACGACACCTTCAGCACGTCGTACGCGCACTCCGCGCCCTGTTCGGCCAGGGTGTTGGTGATGTCGATGTCCGCGAACGTCACGTCCAGGGCGGGCGCGCCCGGCACCAGGCCGTGCGCCCACGCGTGGAACACGAAGGTGTCGTTCGGGCAGGGCGAATACGCGATCTTCATGTCAGGTCCCCAGGTCCTCACCGTCGAGCGCCGCCGGGAGTTTCCCGAAAGCCCCGGTCAGCGCGGCGAGCGCCGCCCCGATCCGCCAGGCGGCGCGGTCCCGCGGGCCCACCGGGTTCGACACCGTACGGATCTCCAGCACGGGTACGCGGTGCGCCGCCGCGGCCTCCGCGACGCCGAACCCCTCCATCGCCTCGACGACGGCACCGGGATGGCGGTCCGCCAACTCGGCGGCCCGCTCGGCGCTTCCGGTCACCGTGGACACCGTCAGGACCGGTCCGTGGACCGCGCCCAGCGCCCGTGCCACGGCCGCGCTCAGCACGGCGGGCGGGCGGTGCTCGCTCACTCCGAAGCCCAGTTCCGCGACGGGCAGGAAACCGTCGGACGTCTGCGCGCCCAGGTCCGCCGCCACGATGGTCTCCGCGACGGCCACCGCCCCCAGGGGGGCGGCGGGCTGGAAGCCGCCGCCGATCCCGGCGGAGACCACCAGGTCGTACGGGGACTCCGCCCGGGCCAGCGCCGTGGCCGTGCCGGCCGCCGCGGCGGCCGGGCCGACCCCGGCGGCGATCACGTCGCAGTGCACCGCGGGGTGCGCGGCCGCGCGCAGTCCCGCGGTCACGGCATCCCGTTCCGCCGCCACCGCGGTCACCACCAGCAGACGCATCTCCGCGGACCCGCTATGCGGCCTTCTCCAGCTTGAACTGCCAGACACCGAAGACGTTGTCTGCGGTGGCGTCGGAGCTGCCGACGATGTTCAGCGTGGCGTTCTTCAGCGGCATCGAGCTGCCGGTCTGCGGGTCGCTGACCGTGAAGATCCCGGCGGACTCGGTGAGCGTCCAGTACGTCTCGTCCTTCAGGACGTCCGTCTTCTGGTTCACGCCCGAGGCGATCAGCCAGCCCTTCTCACCGATCGACGGGTCGACGCCGACCCGGATCTTCTCACCCGGCTTGACCTTGATCGTGTGCTTGGGGGCGGCGCTCAGGCACGCGATGAAGATCGCGCTCGGCAGTTTCTTGCCCTTGGCGTAGCACTTGGCAGTGGCCTCGGTGGTCACGGTCTTGGTGCCCACGGTCACGGTTGCCAGCGGGGTCGGCTTCTCACAAGCGGTGAGGAGGACCAGCCCGAGGGACACGGCACCGAGGGCGGCGGCAGCGCGGCGAATGCTCATGGAGGTGAGGCTACCGGGCGGTCGGCTTCCCGCCGCGCGGGGGTACGGCGTGGCGTCACGCCGCGGGAGGTCACGGGGCGGGGACGTCCGGCGGTCGGTGCGTCACGCCACGCGCGGGCGGGCCGTTCCGCGCCGGGCCGCGCCCATCAGGCCGCGGACCGACAGGACGAAGCCCACCAGCACCAGGCCGGCCGCCACCGCCATCCCCAGCGGACCGATCAGCGGCAGCAGTATCCCGAGCCCGCCGCCGACCACCCACGACAGCTGCAGGGCGGTCTCCGAACGGGCGAACGCCGACGTCCTGACCTCTTCCGGGACGTCGCGCTGGATGAGCGCGTCCAGCGACAGCTTGCTCAGCGCCTGGGCGATACCGGCCACCGCCGCGACCGCCGCGACCGTCACCGTGCCGTACATCAGCGCCGCGACCGTCGTCGCCGCGAGCGCGCCGATCAGCGCCATCGCGATGATGACCTCCGGGCCGCGGGACTTCAGCCACGCCCCGAGCGCGGTCCCCAGCGCGTTGCCCGCACCCGCCGCGACCGCCACCATGCCCAGCGAGAACGCCGGGGTCAGACCGCTGAACGGGTGCTCGCGCAGCAGGAACGCCAGGAACATCGTCAGGAAGCCGGACAGCGCGCGCAGCCCGGAATTGGCCTGCAGCGCGTGCAGCACGGACGATCCGACGCCCAGCAGCCCCGGCTTGCGTCCCGGCCCGCGCAGCCCGTCGCCCGGCAGTCCGGCGCCGGGCGTGTCGATGCCGTCGCCCGCACCGCCCGCGTCGGCGGCCCGCAGTTCGGCGAACCGCGCCTTCGCCTCGCCCTTCGCGGAGTCCACCTTGTGCGGCAGCGACATCGACAGCAGCGCCCCGCCCGCGAACACCACGAACGCCCCGTACAGCGGCCACTGCGGCCCGATCATGTGCAGGCCGGCACCGATCGGCGCCGCGATCGCCGTCGCCAGCAGTCCGGCCAGCGTGACCCGCGAATTCGCCTTCACCAGCGTGGTCTGTCCTGGCAGAAGTCTCGGCACGACGGCGCTGCGCACCACGCCGTACGCCTTCGACGCCACGAGCACGCCCAGCGCCGCCGGATACAGGCCGAGGCCCGCCGTCGTCACCACCGACGCCATCGTCCAGGCGAGCACCGCCCGCGCCAGCATCGCCATCGCCATGGCGGCCCGGCGGCCGTGCGTCATCCGGTCCAGCAGCGGGCCGATCACCGGCGCGAGCAACGCGAATGGCGCCATCGTGACCAGAAGATAGAGCGCCACCCGGCCGCGCGCCTCGCCGGTCGGTACCGAAAAGAACACAGTGCTGGCGAGAGCGATCGTGATCAACATGTCGCCCGCAGAATTCACCGCGTGCAGTTCGATCAGTTTCGCGAGTCCGGACTCGCCCGCCCCGTGGGCGTGCGTGGACCGCCGAATGCGGCGGCGCACGGCCCCACCGGACCGTTGCGCCGCGTTCACCAGGGCGCGTCCCGCCCTGCGAAGGGGCCCCGGGCCGGACTTCACTGCGCTTGCCACGAAGGCCATCCTGCCCCAAATGAGCTGCCTGTCACCCCCTCCTTTGCGCACGCGGTGCGCACGGGTAGCGTGCGATCGCGCAGAATGGGTGCCAACAGGTGCGCCCGAGGTCGTTCGGGTAGGGAAAGAAGCGTCGACGCGGTCCGCAGGTCCGCTCCGTTTTGGCCCCCGCCCGCCTCCGGCGGCGCACACGTGAGACGGCGTAACGGAGAGAATCGATTCTTGTGAGTGCTGCGATGCGAAGCCGTACCCCAGACCGCCTGTGCGCCGAGGCGGTCGATGTCGCGCTGGCTGTGACCGAGGAGGCCGCCGGGCCGCAATCGGTCGGCGAGCATCTTGGCGTCGTCGCCGAGGGCGACCGCGTCGTCACTCACTATTTCGCCTGCAAGGAACCCGCGTACCGCGGGTGGCGCTGGGCCACCACGCTCACCCGGGCCTCGCGCGCCAAGAACATCACGATCGACGAGACCGTGCTGCTGCCCGGCGACGACTCGATCCTGGCCCCCGAGTGGGTGCCGTGGAGCGAGCGGCTCCGCCCGGGTGACATGGGGCCCGGCGACCTGCTGCCGACCGAGTCCGACGATCTCCGGCTCGAACCCGGCTGGAGCGGCGAGGACGCGCCGCTGCCGAACTCCGTCGTCTCGGAGGAGCTCGCCGACGTCGTCGAGGCCGAGGACGCCGAGCTGTCCGGCCCTGCGGCCGCGCTTCCCGCGATCGGCAGCATCGGCGCGATCGCCGGGGAAATCGGGATGGGCCGGCGGCGTGTCCTCTCGCGGTACGGCCTGCACGGTGCGGCCGACCGCTGGGAGGAAGAGTTCGGCCCCAAGACGCCGATGGCCCAGGCGGCCCCGGCCAACTGCCTCAGCTGCGGCTTCTTCGTCCCGATCGCGGGCTCGCTGCGGCAGGCGTTCGGCATCTGCGCGAACGAGTTCTCGCCGGCGGACGGGCGTGTCGTGTCGCTGGGGTACGGGTGCGGGGGTCACTCGGAGGCGGCGGTGATGCCGAAGCCGCCGGTGCCGGCGCCGATGACTCTTGATGAGATCAACGAGGTGGATCCGCTGGTGCTGCATCCGGATCGGCAGGGGTCGGTGGAGGAGTCGACGCCGGCGGAGGAGCTGGGTCACTCGTAGGCCGTTGAGGGCTCCGGCGCCCGGGTCCTCTGGGCCGGTTGGTGGTTCCGGCGCCCTGGTCCTCTGGGCCGGTTGGTGGTTCCGGCGCCCGGGTCCTCCGGGGGAGGGGTCCGAAATCGACTATTTACGGGCCCTGGGGGCCCACAAATAGCTCGGCAGCATTTCGGACCCCTCCCCCTGCGGCCCCGGTCACCTGGCGTCACAGCCGGCCGGCGGGAGCACGGGTCGGCGGGGATCGACCGGCCGGGGTCGAGCCGGGTGCCGACGCACGTGCATCCGTGCCGGCAAAGGGCGGGCGGGTGGGGAAAGCCCGCTGCAGGCGTGACGGCGTCGCGGGGCCCGCGTACCCGCACCCCACGCTGCCGCAGGCGCAGGGGGCCGCGGGCACTCGCTGCCCGTCTGGACCCGGCCGGCAGGCCAAAGGGCGGGGGGGTGGGGAACAGCCCGCCGCAGGCGTGATGGCGCTGCGGGTGTCCGTGTACTCGCACCCCCCCGCCGCCCGTCTGGACCCGGCCGGCAGGCCAAAGGGCGGGTGGGTGGGGGAGAGCCCGCCGCAGGCGCAACGGTGCTGCGGGCGCCCGCGTACCCGCACTACCTGCCGGCAGGCGCTGATGCCCCGTACCCCCCATCGGCTGGCGCTGACGTACCCGCCCGGCCCGCCGGAGGCGCATGTAGCGATACCTTCCCCAGGCAGGGGATTACGCGAGGCGAGGGAGACACCGACGTGAGCGGCGCAGCGGCGGTACGGGAATCCGGTGGGGCAGCGGCGGCGGATGGTTTCGGGACGGGGCGGCTGCGCCGCGGTGTGCTGGACGCGTGGGCGGCGTCGGCGGCGCGGTTCAGGGAGGACGCCAACGCCGAGGAGGACCTGGCGCTCGGCGGCTACCGGGACCGGCTCGTCGTCGAGCTGGCGCAGAACGCGGCGGACGCCGCGGTGCGGGCCGGGGTGCGGGGCTGCCTGCGGCTGACGCTGCACGCGGCGGAGGGCGACAGCCCCGCCGTGCTGGCGGCGGCGAACACCGGGGCGCCGCTGGACGCCGCGGGTGTGGAGTCGTTGTCGACGCTGCGGGCGTCGGCGAAGCGGGAGGACGCGGAGGCCACCGTCGGCCGGTTCGGCGTGGGGTTCGCGTCGGTGCTGGCGGTGAGTGACGAGCCGGCGGTGGTCGGGCGCTCCGGGGGTGTGCGGTGGTCGCTGGCGGAGGCCAGGGCGCTGGCGGCGGAGACGCCGGGGCTCGCGGACGAGCTGCGGCGCCGGGACGGGCATGTGCCGCTGCTGCGGCTGCCGTTCCCGGCGGAGGGTTCGGCGCCGGACGGGTACGACACGGTCGTGGTGCTGCCGCTGCGGGACGGTGCCGCGGAGGATCTGGCGGAGCGGCTGCTGGCCGGGATCGACGACGCGCTGCTGCTGACGCTGCCCGGACTGTCCGAGGTCGTGGTCGACACGCCGGACGGCGTAAGGACTTTGACGCAGCGTCAGGATGATGGAACGGTCCTCGTGGAGGACAGCGCGGCGGGTGCCGCGACCCGGTGGCGGGTGGCGTCGGCGGCGGGTCCGCTGGCGGCCGGGCTGCTTGCGGACCGGCCGGTGGAGGAGCGGTTGCGGCCGGTGTGGTCGGTGACCTGGGCGGTGCCGGTGGACGGGGACGGTTCGCCGGGCCGGCCGCGTACGGCGGGCGTGGTGCACGCCCCGACGCCGACGGACGAGCCGCTGGGGCTGCCGGCGCTGCTGATCGCGTCGTTCCCGATGGATCCGAGCCGGCGGCACGCCGCGCCGGGTCCGCTGACGGACTTCCTGGTCGCGCGGGCGGCCGAGACGTATGTGGGGCTGCTGCGCGACTGGCAGCCGGTCGGTGTCGGCATCGTGGACCTGGTGCCGGGGCCGCTCGGCAAGGGGGAGCTGGACGCGGAGCTGCGCCGGCAGGTGCTGGCCGGCCTGCCCCGTACGGCGTTCCTGCCGCGGGCGGTGGCGGTGCCGAAGAGCGGCGACGCGCCCGAGGTGGCGGAGGGCCGGTGGGACGGCGGGGTCGGCGGTCCGGTGGTCGAGGGCGAGGCGCTGCGGCCGGTGGACGCCGAGGTCGTGGAGGGTGCGCAGGCGGAGGCCGTCAGTGTGCTCGCCGAGGTGTTCCCGACGCTGCTGCCGGCGAGTCTCGAGCGCCGCCCGGAGCTGCGCGCGCTGGGTGTGGCGCGGTTGTCGCTGGCCGACG
The DNA here is from genome assembly GCF_023701715.1 of Streptomyces sp. RKAG337. Taxonomy (NCBI): domain Bacteria; kingdom Bacillati; phylum Actinomycetota; class Actinomycetes; order Kitasatosporales; family Streptomycetaceae; genus Streptomyces; species Streptomyces sp. RKAG337. The sequence goes on from NZ_JAJOZA010000001.1 coordinate 4,146,069, forward strand.
CGATCGACCGGCTGGCGGGCGCCGAGCGCCCGGCGGTCTGGTGGCGCCGGCTGTACGACGCGCTGGCCGGCACGGATCCGGACCGGCTGACGGGCCTGCCGGTGCCGCTGGCGGACGGCCGGACGGTCGTCGGTCCGCGCCAGGTGCTGCTGCCGCTGCCCGACGGCGAGGTGGACCTCGCGCCGCTGGCCCGGCTGGGGCTGAAGGTGGCCGACCCCGAGGCGGTGCATCCGCTGCTGGAGAAGCTGGGCGCGCTGTCCGCGACGCCGAACGCCGTGCTGACGACCCCGCAGGTGCGGGCGGCCGTCGCCGGTTCGCTGGATTCGGGGGAGATCTGGGACGAGGACGGCCTGGACGCCGATGAGCTGGCGGAGGTCGTGCTCGGGCTGGTGAAGGCGGCGGGTCTCGCGCCGGGTGATGAGCCGTGGCTCGGGGCGCTGGCGCTGCCCGACGACGAGGGTGAGCTGGCCCCGGCGGGCGAGCTGGTGCTGCCGGGCAGCGCGCTGGAGCAGGTGCTGCGGGAGGGCGAACTGGCCCCCGTGGACCAGGAGCTGGCGGACCGCTGGGGCGAGCAGCCGCTGACGGCCGTGGGGGTGCTGGCGACGTTCGCGCTGGTGCGGGCGGCTGACGTGGTGCTGGATCCGGACGAGCTGGAGCCGCGCGAGAGCGACTGGGCCGAGCCGGACGACGTCGGTCTGCTGGACGCCGTCGACGTGTGGTGCGAGGACGTGCTGGACCGGCTGCCGGAGACGGATGTCCCGCCGGTCGCCACGGAGATCGTCGCGGTCCGGGATCTGGATCTGGTGGACGACGACGCGTGGCCGCAGGCGCTGGCCATGCTGTCCAGGCCGCCGCTGCGCGACGCGATCACCGCGCCCGTGCGGGTGCTGCTGCCGGACGGTACGACCGAGTCGGTGCGTGCGTACTCGGCGTGGTGGCTGCGCGACCACCCGGTGCTGGACGGCCGCCGCCCGGTCGGTCTGCGGGCCGCCGGGGGCGATCCGCTGCTGGCGGGGCTGTACGACGAGGCCGATGTCGACGTGGACGAGCAGGTGCTGCGCGCGCTGGGCGTCCGGACGACGGTGTCGGCGCTGCTCGACGAGCCGGGCGGCGGGGCCGAGCTGCTGGCGCGGCTGGCCGACCCGGACCGGCCGGTGACCTCCGCCCAGCTGCTGCGGCTGTACGCGGCGCTGGCCGCGCTCGACCCGGAGCAGGTGACGCTCCCGGACGAGCTGCGGGCCGTCGTCGACGGTGAGGTGCGGGTCGTGGACGCGGCTGACTCGCTGGTCGCGGACGCCCCTGACCTGCTGCCGCTGGCCGCCGGGCAGCCGCTGCTGCCGGTGCCGCCGTACCGGGCGGGGGATCTGGCGGAGCTGTTCCAGGTCCGCCGGCTGAGCGAGGCGTACGACGCGCCGGTGGTCTCCGAGGGGGAGACCCACGACGTTCCGGCGGCCGTGCACGAGCTGCTGCCGACGGCTCCCCGGTCGTACGTCGAGCACGAGGAGCTCGTGGTGGCGGGCGGCACGGAGCTGGACTGGCGCTACGTCGGCGGCGTCCTGCACGCCGCGACCGTCGAGGGTGTCGCGGCCGGGCTGGCGTGGGCCGCGGGGCAGTGGCAGCGCCGCTTCGAGCTCGCGGCGCTGCTGGAGGACTCGTCCCGCACGGAGGAACTGGCCCGCGCCCGCTGGTTCGATTAGATCTCTAGTGGCCTGAGCTGAGTCTGGCCGCCTGGGTCCGCCCCACTTCGGTGGCGCGGCCCAGGAAGTCGGCGATGACGTCGAGCTCGCGGTCGCTGTACCCGTCGAGGATCTCGGTGAAGGCCTCGCCGGGCTCGTCCCAGGCTTCCCCGACCCTGGTGAGCGCCTCGGGCGCGAGGGCGACGAGCGCGCGCCTGCGGTCGCCGGGGTCGGCGGTCCTGACGACCAGGCCGGCCTTCTCCAGGCGATCGACGAGCCGGGTCGCGGAGCCGGCCGTCAGGCCGGTCAGTTGGGCGATCCGCCCGGTGCTCAGCGGCTCCGGCTCCATGCCGAGCAGACCCAGGCACTGAAGGTCGGTGGGGTGCAGGCCGAGGTGGTCGGCCATGGCCTGGTTGAAGACCGTCCAGGCGGCGTAGTGGCGCTGGCTCTCGTCGGCGATCCGGGCGAGCAATTCTTTTCGGCTTGACATCGGGTCCTTCTTGCTCCAAATTTATGTGTGTGACGCAACATCTGCGCGGCGCAATCTGATCGCCGCGGTTGCATCCTACGCGGCTCAGGCCGCGCCCTTCTCTCCGAAAGACCAGCTCTCATGTCCACACTCACGCTTTCCCCTGCCACGGCCGCCGAGGCCGTCTCCCCCAACCGGCGGTGGGCCATCCTCGCCGTCATCCTCATCGCCGACGTCCTGGACCTCCTGGACGCGACGATCACCAACATCGCCGCACCCACCATCAGCAAGGACCTGAACGGGGGCGCCGCCCTCATCCAGTGGCTCGGCGCCGCCTACGCCCTCGCGCTCGGTGTGCTCCTCGTCGTCGGCGGACGCCTCGGCGACAAGTTCGGCCGCCGCCGCGTCTTCCTCGTCGGCCTCACCGGCTTCACCGTCGCCTCCATGGCCTGCGGACTGTCCTTCAGCCCCGCCTCGATCATCGTCGCCCGCCTCGTCCAGGGTGCCTTCGGCGCCCTGCTGATCCCGCAGGGCTTCGGCATCCTCGGTGCCGTCTTCCCGCGCGACCAGATCGGCAAGGCGTTCAGCGCCTTCGGCCCGACCCTCGGCATCTCCGCCGTCGGCGGCCCGATCCTCGCCGGCTTCCTCATCGACGCCGACCTGTTCGGCGCCGGCTGGCGCTCCATGTTCCTCATCAACATCCTCCTCGGCGGCTTCGCGATCGTCGCCGCCGTCAAGCTCCTCCCGAAGGACACCGGCGACTCCACCACCGCCGTCGACGGCATCGGCTCCGGCCTGCTCGCCGGCACCATGCTCGGGCTGCTCTACGGCCTGATCGAGGGCTCCTCCAACGGCTGGACCCTCGTCCCGTTCGCCTCGCTCGCCGCCGGCCTCGTCTTCTTCGGCCTGTTCTGCCACCGCCAGCGCACCGCCGCCAGCCCGCTCATCCAGCCGTCGCTGCTCAAGAACCGCGGCTTCACCTCCGGCCTCATCCTCGGCATCGTGTTCTTCGCCGCCAACGCCGGCCTGCTGTTCGTCCTCTCGCTCTTCCTGCAGAACGGTCTGGGCTACTCCCCGATGCGCGCCGCGCTCGGCCTCGCCCCCGTCGCCGCCGGCATCGTCGTCGCCTCCATCGCCTGCTACCAGCTCGTCGGCAAGCTCGGACGCAACCTCGTCCTCATCGGCCTGCTGATCACCCTGATCGGCACCGGCTGGCTGCTCGCCCTCGTCCACGCCTACGGCACCGACCTCGGCACCTGGTCGCTGCTCACCCCGATCCTGATCATCGGTCTCGGCATGGGCACCTGCTTCGGCACCATCTACGACGTCACCATCGGTGACATCGACCCCAAGGAAGCCGGCAGCGCCAGCGGCTCCCTCAGCGCCGTCCAGCAGCTCGCCAACGCCATCGGCGCCGCCGTCGTCACCACGGTCTACTTCAAGACCCTCGCCTCCGACGACGAGGCCCACGCCATGACCTACAGCCTGATCGTCGTCGCCTGCGTCGCGCTCCTCAGCACCGGCCTCGTGTGGCTCATGCCGCGCAACGCCCAGCCCGACGACCACCACTGACGCCACATCACCGCAGCAACGCACCAACCGACATCCCCCAAGGGGCGCCCGCACCGGGCGCCCGGACCCGGAAGGACCACGACATGACCATCCTCGTCACCGGAAGCCGCGGCCGCATCGGCACCACGCTCATCGGCCTGCTGCACGAACAGGGCTTCAAGGTCCGGGCCGCGTCCAGTGATCCCGACGAGCTCGTCCTGCCGGACGGCGTACCCGACGTGAAGCTGAGCCTCGCGGAACCACATACGTTCCCCGACGCCCTGGCCGGCGTCGACTCCCTCTTCCTGTACGCCAACTCCTCGCACATCGAGGAGTTCATCAAGATCGCGAACGACGCCGGGGTGCAGCACGTGGTGCTGCTCTCCTCGTCCTCCGTGCTCGGTCCCGACGCGAGGAACGACGCCATCGCCCGGCAGCACCTGGAGGTCGAGGAGGCCCTCGCGTCCTCCGCCCTGCCGTACACGTTCCTGCGGCCCGGCGCCTTCGCGACCAACACGCTCTACTGGTCCTGGCCGCTCAGGACCACCGGCGCCGTCAGCCTGCCGTACCCCGGCGCGCACAACGACGCCGTCCACGAGTCGGACATCGCCGAAGCCGCGGTCGCCGTCCTGAAGGACCCGGCGCTGCGCGGCGGGGCGTACACCCTGACCGGCGCCGCGTCCGTCACCTTCGGCGAGCAGATCGACCAGCTCGCCCGCGCCACCGGCCGGCCCTTCACGTTCGACGCCGTCACCCCCGAGGCCTGGAAGGCGGAGATGGCGGAGTACGTGCCCGCCGCCTACGCCGACGGGCTGCTCGCGTACTGGCGCTCCACCGACGGCAAGCCCGTCGACCTCACCACCGCCGTCGAGGAGCTCACCGGTCACCCGGCGCGCAGCTTCGCGGTGTGGGCCGCGGAGAACGCCGCCGAGTTCGTGAAGTAACCGCCGTATCCAGGGTGTCCCCGATATCCCCGGTGTCCCCGGTATCCCGGTGGGTCGTCAGTCGCTGTCGCGGACGCGGAGCGTTCGCCAGACCAGTTCCAGAACGAGCCCGGCCGCGACAGCGACCCCCACCGCCACCCACGGACCCTCCGTACCCACCAGCTTGAGCGCGAAGATCGTCTGCAGCCAGGGCGTGACCAGCACGATCAGGAAGCCCGCGCCCATCGCCAGCACCAGGCAGACCCGCCACAGCGTGTAGGGGCGGGCGACGATGGCCAGCACCCACATGGAGATCAGGAACAGGGTGAGGGTCGCGTTGCTGGTCTCGGCGTCCAGCGCCCCGTCACCGGTGTAGTGGTGGCGGGCCAGCAGGTACTCGCCGAACGTCGCCACCCCGCAGATGACGCCCGCGGGCGCCGAGTAACGCATCACCCGCCGGACGAAGTGCGGCTTGGCCCGCTCCTTGTTGGGGGCGAGCGCGAGGAAGAACGCCGGGACACCGATGGTCAGCGTGGACAGCAGCGTCAGATGGCGGGGCAGGAACGGATACGGCACCTGCCAGAAGACCACCAGCAGCGCCAGCAGCACCGAATAGACGGTCTTGGTGAGGAACAGCGTCGCCACCCGCGTGATGTTCCCGATGACGCGGCGGCCCTCCGCGACCACCGACGGCAGCGTGGCGAAGCTGTTGTTGAGCAGCACGATCTGCGCGACGGCCCGGGTCGCCTCGGATCCCGAGCCCATGGAGACGCCGATGTCGGCGTCCTTCAGGGCGAGTACGTCATTGACGCCGTCGCCGGTCATCGCGACGTTGTGGCCCCGGGACTGGAGCGCGGCGACCATGTCGCGCTTCTGCTGCGGGGTGACCCGGCCGAAGACCGCGCCGTTCTCCAGCACGTCCGCCATCGCGTCCCGGTCGGTGGGCAGTTGACGGGCGTCGACCGGGTGCTCCGCGCCGGGCAGCCCGAGCTTGCCGGCGACCGCGCCGACCGAGATCGCGTTGTCACCGGAGATGACCTTGGCGTGCACGCCCTGCTCCTCGAAGTACCGCAGGGTGTCGGCGGCGTCGGGGCGCAGCCGCTGTTCCAGGATGACCAGCGCCTGCGGGACGACGTCCGAGGCGACGCCCGGATCGTCGAGCCGGCGCTCGGTGCGCGCGAGCAGCAGCACCCGCAGGCCCTGGTTGTTGAGTTCGTCGATATCGGCGAGGGCGGTGTGGCCGGTGGGCAGCAGGACGTCGGGTGCGCCGAGCAGCCAGCTGCTGCTGTCGCCGTCGGGCTCGTTGAAGGCGGCGCCGCTGTACTTGCGCGCGGAGGAAAAAGGCAGGGCTTCGTTGCAGCGCCAGCCGTCGGCGCCGGCCCCGTCCGTCACCGTCGCGGGGTACGCGGCGACGATCGCCTGGAGGCTGGCGTTGGGCCGCGGATCGGAGCCGCCGAGGGCGCCGAGCACCTGCTGGATGTACGGCTCCGTGGCGCCGTCGAGCAGCCGCAGTCCGGTGACGTCCATCCCGCCCTCGGTGAGGGTGCCGGTCTTGTCGAGGCAGACGACGTCGACCCGCGCCAGGCCCTCGATGGCGGGGAGTTCCTGCACCAGGCACTGCTTGCGGCCGAGCCGGATGACGCCGATCGCGAAGGCGACGGAGGTGAGCAGCACCAGACCCTCGGGGACCATGGGGACGATGCCGGCGACCGTACGGCGCACCGCCTCGCGCCAGTCGTGGTCCTGGAGCACGAGCTGGCTGATGATCAGGCCGATCGCGGTCGGCACCATCATCCACGTCACGTACTTGAGGATCTGGCTGATGCCGTTGCGCAGTTCGGAGTTGACGAGGGTGAAGCGGGACGCCTCCTCGGCGAGCTGCGCGGCGTAGGCCCCGCGGCCGACCTTGGTGGCGGTGAACGCGCCGCCGCCCGCGACGACGAAGCTGCCGGACATGACGGGGTCGCCGGGCTTCTTCAGCACCGGGTCGGCCTCACCGGTGAGCAGCGATTCGTCGATCTCCAGCCCTTCGGCCTCGACGACCTCGCCGTCGACGACGGCCTTGTCGCCCGGGCCCAGCTCGATGAGGTCGCCCAGCACGATCGCGGAGGTGTGGATCTCGACGGCCGTGCCGTCGCGGCGCACGGCGGGCTTGGCCTCGCCGATGACGGCCAGGCTGTCGAGGGTCTTCTTGGCGCGCATCTCCTGGATGATGCCGATCGCCGTGTTGGCGACGATGACGAAGCCGAAGAGGCCGTCCTGGATCGGGCCGACGACGAGGATGACGAGGAAGAGCACACCGATGATGGCGTTGAACCGGGTGAAGACGTTGGCCTTGACGATCTCGGTGGTGGAGCGCGACGACCGCACCGGAACGTCGTTCACCTCGCCCCGGGCCACCCGCTCGGCGACCTCACTACTGGTCAGTCCGGCGTTGCGGGCAACGACCTGGGTGTCCGTGCGATCCGTCATGGCACCGACGCTACGTGCGGATCGTCCGGTTCACCCGCCGGACGGAGCGTTCCGGGTGACCGTTCGGACGGGTATGGGGTGATGTTCTACGGGGTGACGTTCCGGCCGTCCTGCGGGGCTTCCCGCTGCGCGGCTTCGCGCTGCAGGGCCGCGTTGCGCCCCCGGACGTACCAGAGGCCGAAGAGGCCGAGCAGGGTGCCGGCGAGGCAGGTCCAGATCCACCAGGCGTGGCCGCGGTCGGCGTACCAGCCGTAGAAGGGGAGCTGCCCGATGAAGAGCACGAACCAGACGACCGTGCCGACCAGGACGGTCGCGATGTCGTTCGCTTCCAGCGGCTCGGGTGTCTCGTGCGTGGCTTTCCACTTGCTCATGCGGTCAGGGTACGTGGTGCCGACAGGTGCCAATTATGGGGTGCGGCCGGTCGCCGCAAGGGTCTACGCGCGGAGATAGCGCTCGATCATTCGTTTGTTCATACTGAAACCGTCCCCCCGGTGACTGGTTTCAGTCGTACGAACGCACAAATAGAGGACCCACATGTCCCCCTCGGCCACCGCTTCGGTCGACGCCAAGAACCCGTCACCCGTACCGCCCAAGAACGGCCTCGACCGCTTCTTCCGGATCTCCGAGCGGGGATCGTCGGTCTCCCGCGAGGTCCGGGGCGGGCTCGCCACCTTCTTCGCGATGGCCTACATCATCGTGCTGAACCCGATCATCCTCAGCTCCGGCGTGGACAAGTACGGCCACCACCTGGACGGCGGCCAGCTGGTCACCGCCACCGTGCTGACCGCCGCGCTCACCACCCTCCTGATGGGTGTCATCGGCAATGTGCCGATCGCGCTCGCGGCCGGCCTCGGTGTGAACACCGTCGTCGCCCTGCAGCTCGCACCCAGGATGAGCTGGCCGGACGCGATGGGCATGGTCGTGCTGGCCGGTTTCGCGATCATGCTGCTGGTCGCCACCGGGCTGCGCGAGCGTGTGATGAGCGCGGTGCCGCTGGGGCTGCGCAAGGGCATCGCGATCGGCATCGGCCTGTTCATCATGCTGATCGGCCTGGTCGACTCGGGCTTCGTCACCCGCATCCCGGACGCCGCCCACACCACCGTCCCGCTGCAGCTGGGCTCGGACGGCCACCTCAACGGCTGGCCGGTGCTGGTCTTCATCCTGGGTGTGCTGCTCACGCTGGCCCTGATCATCCGCAGGGTGCCGGGCGCGATCCTGATCAGCATCGTCGCGATGACGGTGCTGGCCCTGATCATCGACGCGGTCGCGGACATCCCCGGCATGGCCTGGGGGCTGACCGTCCCCCAGTGGCCCGGCAACCCGGTGGCCAGCCCGGACTTCGGACTCATCGGCAACGTCAGCCTCTTCGGCGGCTTCGGCAAGGTCGGGATACTGACCGGGGTGCTGTTCGTCTTCACCGTGCTGCTGTCCTGCTTCTTCGACGCGATGGGCACGATCCTCGGCGTCAGCGACGAGGCGCACCTGCTGGACGAGAAGGGCGACCTGCCCGGCATGAACAAGGTGCTGATGGTCGACGGCATCGCCACCGCCCTCGGCGGCGCCACCTCCAGCTCCGCCAACACCTGCTTCGTGGAGTCGACGGCCGGTGTCGGCGAGGGTGCCAGGACCGGCCTCGCCAGCATCGTCACCGGGCTGATGTTCGTGCTGGCGCTGTTCTTCACCCCGCTCGCCACGATGGTCCCGGCCCAGGCCGCCACGCCCGCGCTGATCGCGGTCGGTTTCCTGATCCTGGCGAACAGCGTCCGGGACATCGACTGGGACGACTTCACGATCGCCGTCCCGGCCTTCCTGACGATGGTGATGATGCCGTTCACGTACTCCATCACCAACGGCATCGGCGTCGGCTTCGTCACCTTCTGCCTGCTGCGGCTGGCCGCGGGGCGCGGCCGTGAGGTGCCGGTGGCCATGTACGTGGTCGCGGCGGTCTTCGGCTTCTACTACCTGATGCCGGCCCTCGGCCTGACCTGAGGCCCGCCCCGGGTCCCGGCCTGGGGCCCGGCCTCGGGCCCGGCCCGACCTTCCCGGGGTCGTCCCGGGGTTGTGCCGGGGTTGTGCCGGGGTGTCACCCCGGCGGAGCGGCGTAGAACCGCTCCGTCTCGTTGACGGCGGTCTTGAACCGCTCGTCGAAGTCGTCGCGAACGAGCGTCCGGACCACGTAGTCCTGGACGCTCGTTCCGCATTTGGCGGCGTGGTCACGGAGCCGATCCAGCAGGTCGGCGTCTATACGCAGGCTGAGCACTCTCGATGCCATATGCCAAAGGTCCCCGGCGAGGGTGGTTCCAGGTGTCGTTTTCGGGCGCTAACTCACTCATATGGGTGAGGTTTACTTAGCCTAGGTAATGAGCTACCCTAATGAATGTGACCGAACTGTCCGAGGACGACCGCGCCGCAGTGAACTCTCTGCGCTCCGCGGTGATGCGACTGTCGCGGCGACTGCGCCACCAGCGGGTGGACGAGTCGCTCAGCCCGACCGAGATGTCCGTGCTGGGTACCCTCGCCCGCTGCGGCTCCGCCACACCCGGGGAGCTGGCCCGCAAGGAGCACGTCCAACCGCCCTCCATGACGCGCATCGTCGCGATGCTGGAGGCCAAGGACCTCGTCCGCCGGGACCCGCACCCCGACGACCGCCGCCAGGTGGTCGTCAGCCAGACGGAGCAGGCCGAGGCAATGCTCGAGGAGAGCCGCCGCAAGCGCAACGTGTGGCTGGCGCAGCTCACGGAGGGGCTGAGCGACGACGAGCGCGCCGTGCTGCGCGCCGCCGCACCGGTCCTGGAGAAGCTCGCACAGCTGTAGCGACACCCGAGATGTAGTGACACCCGACCGGCGGACGGCGGGTGCGGAAGAACGTGGAACACCAGAAGTGAAGCGCAACGCCACACAGGGGAGGCGAACCTAGATTGAGTTCGGCAGCCGGATCGGACACCGCACCCGGACAAGAACCCGATACGACCACGAAGCGCGGCATGTTCAGCTCGCTCAAGGTTCGTAACTACCGGCTCTTCGCGACCGGCGCGGTGGTGTCCAACACCGGCACCTGGATGTCGCGGATCGCCCAGGACTGGCTGGTGCTCAGCATCACCGGTTCTTCTTTCGCGGTGGGTATCACCACCGCCCTGCAGTTCCTGCCGATGCTGCTCTTCGGCCTGTTCGGCGGTGTGATCGCCGACCGTTACCCCAAGCGGCAGATCCTGCTGTGCACCCAGGCCGCGCTCGGCGGGCTCGGCCTGCTGCTCGCCGCACTGACGCTCAGCGGGCACGTCCAGGTCTGGCACGTGTACGTCATCGCCTTCGCCCTCGGCATGGTGACCGTCGTCGACAACCCGGCCCGGCAGACGTTCGTGGTCGAGATGGTCGGCCCCGGCGAGATACGCAACGCGGTCTCGCTGAACTCCGCGAACTTCCAGGCCGCCCGGCTGATCGGCCCCGCCGTCGCCGGTGTCCTGATCACCGCGGTCGGCAGCGGCTGGGCGTTCCTGCTCAACGGACTGTCGTTCCTCGCCCCGCTCGCCGGCCTGCTGATGATGCGTACCGCCGAGCTGCACAAGGTCGAGCGGGTGCCGCGCGGCAAGGGCCAGCTGCGGGAAGGCCTGCACTACGTCGCCGGGCGCCCCGAGCTCATCTGGCCGATCGTGCTGGTCGGGTTCATCGGGACCTTCGGCTTCAACTTCCCGATCATCCTCACCGGCTTCGTCAACCACGTCTACCACTCCGGTGCGAGCACCTACGGGCTGCTGAACACCATCATCGCGCTGGGCTCGCTGGGCGGCGCGCTGCTCGCCGCCCGCCGCGGACGCACCCGGCTGCGGCTGCTGGTGGCCGCCGCGTTCGCCTTCGGCATGCTGGAGGTGGTGGCCGCGGTGGCGCCGTCCTTCTGGATGTTCGCGCTCCTGCTGCTGCCGATCGGCGTCTTCGGTATGACGTTCAACACCTCGGCCAACGCCTCGGTGCAGCTCGCCTCCGACCCCGCCATGCGGGGCCGCGTCATGAGCCTGTACATGATGGTCTTCGTCGGTGGCACCCCCATCGGCGGCCCGGTCGTCGGCTGGGTGACGGACACCTACGGGGCCCGCGTCGGATTCCTCTCCGGCGGCCTCGTCGCGGCCCTCGCGGCGGTCGGGGTCGGCCTCGTGCTGGCCCGGGTCGGCGGGCTGCGGCTCAAGGTGGACCTGCACCGGGGAAAAGACCACCGGCTGATCGAGTTCGTGCCCCGTGAGGGCGCGGCCGCCCCACTGGTGACGGCCGCGTGAGGCCGTCGGCATGAGGCTGTTCGCGGCGGTACTGCCGCCCTCCGGGGTGGCGGACGAACTCGATCCGGCTGTCTCCCCGCTCCACCGGCTCCCCGGAGCCGGCCGGCTGCGCTGGACCGAACGCGCCGGGTGGCACTTCACGCTCGCCTTCCTCGGCGAGGTCGCCGACGCGACGCTCCCCGCGCTGCGGGACGGCCTCGCGGCCGCCGCCCGCCGGCACGCGCCCTGCGAACTGCGGCTGTCCGGCGGCGGCCGGTTCGGCGAGCGGGCGCTGTGGGCGGGCGCCGCGGGGGACACCGGCCGGCTCGCGGAACTGGCGGACTCCGTCCAGAGCGCCGCCCGGCAGGCCGGCGTCGATCCGGCGCAGGAGCACCCGTACACCCCGCACCTCACGCTGGCCCGCAGCCGCGGCGGCGTGGCCCTCGGCCAGTACGCCGCCGCGCTCGACGGATTCCTGGGCACGCCCTGGTCCGCAGACACCCTCGCGCTGGTGCGCAGCCACCCGGCGCCGGACGCCCACTACGAGACGGTGGCGACCTGGCCGCTGGGTCCGTGACCCCGGCCGGTTAACCTCGACACGTGGACCCCAAGACCCGAACCCGTGTAGTGACCGCCGCCCTCGTCCTGATGCTCGTCGTGGTGGTCGCGGGCGCACTGCTGCGCTGAGAGGCCGCCGCGCCCGCCCGCGGCCACCGGCCTGCCCGCCGGGCCCCGATGCTCACCGGGACCCGGCCAGGCCGGGTACTACCAGGCGAAGGCTTCCGGGGACGGCCCCGGGCCGGGGAAGACCTCGTCCAGTGCGGCCAGGAACTCCTCCGACAGCTTCAGCTCGACCGCGTTGAGCGCCGAGTCCAGCTGCGCCTGCGTCCGCGGGCCGACGATCGGGCCGGTCACACCGGGCCGGGTCAGCAGCCACGCCAGACCGACATCACCGGGCGCCAGCTCGTGCTTGTCGCACAGGTCCTCGTACGCCTGGATCTGGTCGCGCTGCGCCGCGCTCTTGAGCGCGTCCGCGCTGCGGCCGGACGTCGAGCGCGCGCCGCCGCCCTCGCGCTCCTTGCGGAGCGCCCCGCCGAGCAGCCCGCCGTGCAGCGGCGACCACGGGATGACCCCGAGGCCGTACGCCTGCGCCGCCGGGATGACCTCCATCTCGGCACGCCGCTCGGCCAGGTTGTACAGGCACTGCTCGCTGGTCAGGCCCAGCGAACCGCGGCGGGCGGCCGCCTCGTTGGCCTGCGCGATGTTCCAGCCGGCGAAATTCGACGAGCCGGCGTACAGGATCTTGCCCTGCTGGACGAGGACGTCGACGGCCTGCCAGATCTCGTCCCAGGGCGTGTTCCGGTCGATGTGGTGGAACTGGTAGAGGTCGATGTAGTCCGTACCGAGCCGCTTCAGGCTCGCGTCGGCGGCACGGCGGATGTTGAGGGCGGAGAGCCGGTCGGCGTTCGGCCAGGCGTCACCCTCGGCGGCCATGTTGCCGTAGACCTTCGTCGCGAGAACGGTCTTCTCGCGGCGCCCGCCTCCCTTGGCGAACCAGGACCCGACGATCTCCTCGGTGCGGCCCTTGTTCTCGCCCCACCCGTACACATTGGCGGTGTCGAAGAAGTTGACGCCCGCGCCGAGCGCGGAGTCCATGATCGCGTGACTGTCGTTCTCATCGGTCTGGGGACCGAAGTTCATGGTGCCGAGCACCAGGCGGCTGACTTTGAGACCCGTGCGTCCGAGCTGCGTGTACTCCATGACCCCTAAGCCAAGCTCTTCGAGTGCGCTCGAAGCAAGGGGGTGGCCGCCCGCTGGGACGGGCGTGTCAGCGGGCGCCGCGACCAGCCCACGGCCTAGCTCCGCGCATACGGTCCGCCGACCCCCCAGGCCTGGTGCATCGCGTCGGCGAACGCGGCCGCGAGGCGGTGTTCGCCGGAGGGACCGGGGTGCGTGCCGTCATACGTGTCGGACGGCAGCTCGTAGCCGTCCGGCCGGGAGGCGAGCAGCAGAGGCGAGGCGCCGGTGTCCAGATCGGCGACGGCCTTGGCCATCCGGACGTTGAGATCCCGGCACTGCTCGGCGAAGGGGAGATCGTGGTCGGCCCGGACGTTGGGTATCACCGGCAGCAGCACCATACGGATCCGCGGATTGCCGGCCCGTGCCTCGCCGACGAAGCTCCGCAGGTTCTCCGCGGTCTGCTCGGCGGTCGTGTAGAAGCCGAGGTCGATCAGACCGAGCGAGATCAGCAGGAGATCGGGACGGTGCGCGCGCACCGCGTCCCCGATCAGCGGCGCCATGTGCAGCCAGCCCTCGCCCCAGCCGGCCAGGTGCCGCCGGGCGTCCGGCGGGAAGGCCGGGTCGGCGTACGCGTGCGAGACGGGCTCGCCGCTCTCCTTGTCGTGCAGCGCGATGCGCGGGCCGACCACCGTGAACGGCTCGCCGAGCGAGCACAGGTGCTGCCACATGCGGTAACGCCAGGTGAAGTCGCCCGCGCTGCCGATGGTCATGGAATCGCCGACGAACATATAACGCACGCTGAGATCATCGCGGATACCCGGCCCCGGCCGCGATGCCCGGCGGCGTGAAGCCCGACACATGACGGGATGGCAGGCTGGGGGCATGCCGCGCTCCCGCATCGCCCTCGCCGCCTCCGCCGCCGCCGCGGCGTTCGCCGTTCTCGGACCGGTGCCGGGGGCCGTCGCCGACGGCGGGCCAGCCGTCGCGTTCACCATCAGCGACCCGCGGATCACCGAGTCCAGCGGGCTGGCCGCCAGCCACCTCCACAAGGGCGTGTACTGGACCCACAACGACAGCGACGACGGCCCGTACGTCTACGCGGTGGACTCCGCGACCGGCAAGACCGTCGCCAGGGTCACGATGCGCGGCATCGACCCCCGTGACGTGGAGGCGATCTCCATCGGCCCGGACGGCGACATCTACGTCGGCGACATCGGCGACAACCTCGGCGGGACCTGGCCGCATGTGTGGATCTACCGGTTCGCCGAGCCCAAGCAGCTGGGGAACACGACGGTGGACGTCGTCCGCTACACGGTCCAGTACGAGGGCGGCCCGCGGAACGCGGAGGCGCTGATGGTGCACCCCAAGACCGGCCGGGTCTACATCGCCAGCAAGAACGAGGACGGCGGCGCCCTGTACGCGGGCCCGAAGAAGCTCAGCCCGAAGGGCGTGAACGTCTTCCGGAAGATCGCCGAGGTGCCCTGGGTGACCGACGGTTCGTTCTCGCCCGACGGCACCCGGCTGGTGCTGCGCGGCTACTTCTGGGCGACCGCCTGGCGGTGGTCGGGAGACGCCCCGACGAAGATCGGCAGCCTCGATGTGCCGATGCAGCGGCAGGGCGAGTCGGTGGCCTTCACCCCGGACGGCCGAGCGCTGATGTACGGCAGCGAGGGGAAGAACAGCGAGGTCTGGCGGGCGCCGCTCAACGGTGAGGACCTGCCGGACTCCGTGGCCCCGGACGCCGCCGGATCCACCGGAACGGGCCGGCCGGGTGGCAAGGGACCGGGCGCGGACGCCGCCAAGGACGGCTCGTCCGGCCACGGTGCGACCGTCGTCGGTTTCGCGGTGCTCGCCGCGATCTTCGTCGCGGCGACCGGCCTGCGCCGGATCCTGCGCCGCCGCCCCGAGTGACGAGGGGCCCGGCCGTCACCGGCCGGACCCCTCGTCAGTCGTACGTCGCGTGGGCTGTTACAGCTTGTCGATGACGTAGTCGATGCAGACCGTCAGCGCCTCGACGTCGGCCGGGTCGACCGCCGGGAACATCGCGACACGCAGCTGGTTGCGGCCCAGCTTGCGGTACGGCTCGGTGTCCACGATGCCGTTGGCGCGCAGCGCCTTCGAGATCTGCGTGGCGTCGATCGCGTCGTCGAAGTCGATGGTGCCGATGACCTGCGAGCGCTGCTCCGGGTCGGCCACGAACGGCGACGCGTACGAGGACTTCTCGGCCCAGCCGTACAGCCGCGACGAGGAGTCCGCGGTGCGGGCGACCGCCCAGTCCAGCCCGCCCTGGCCGTTGATCCAGGCGAGCTGGTTGGCGAGCAGGAAGAGCGTGGACAGCGCCGGGGTGTTGTACGTCTGGTTCTTCGTCGAGTTGTCGATCGCGGTCGGCAGGTCGAAGAACGCGGGGATGTGCCGGCCGGACCCGGCGATCTCGGCGGCGCGCTCCAGCGCGGCCGGGGAGAACGCGGCCAGCCACAGGCCGCCGTCCGCCGCGAAGGACTTCTGCGGGGCGAAGTAGTAGACGTCCGTCTCGGTGATGTCGACCGGCAGGCCGCCCGCACCGGAGGTGGCGTCCACCAGGACGAGTGAACCGGCGTCGGCGCCCGGTACGCGCTTGATGGGCGCGGCGACACCCGTCGAGGTCTCGTTGTGCGTGAACGCGTACACGTCCACACCCGCCTCGGCGACCGGCACCGGGTGCGTACCCGGGTCGGACTTGACGACCGACGGGTCGTCCAGCCACGGCGCGAGCTTGGCCGCGGTCGCGAACTTGGAGGAGAACTCGCCGAACGACAGGTGCTGGGACTTCTGCCGGATCAGACCATGGGTGGCGATGTCCCAGAACGCGGTGGACCCGCCGTTGCCGAGCACTACCTCATAGCCCTCGGGCAGGGAGAACAGCTGCCGGACACCTTCACGGACCTGGCCCACCAGGTTCTTCACCGGGGCCTGCCGGTGAGAGGTGCCGAGCAGGGACGTGCCGGTCGCGGCCAGCGCTTCGACCGCCTCCGTCCGTACCTTGGAGGGGCCCGCGCCGAAACGGCCGTCGGCGGGCTTGATGTCAGCGGGAATCTGGATATCAGCCACGGGCGAAGCGTAATCCGTCCTGAACCCGCTCTCGCTACTGGTCCACCCGGTGAGACAAGGTTGGCGTATGGATCTTGAGCAGGCGATGCGGGCGGCGGTACGGGGCACGGTCGCGTTCGACGCGGGGGCGCGGGCACTGGTGACGATGGACGCGTCGAACTACCGGCGGGTCCCGCTGGGAGTGGTGGCGCCCCGCGACGCGGACGACGTGGCGGCGGCGCTGGCGGTGTGCCGGGAGTACGGCGTACCGGTGGTGCCGCGCGGCGGCGGCACCTCGATCGCCGGGCAGGCGACGGGGGTCGGAGTGGTGCTGGACTTCACCCGCCATATGCGGGCGATCGAGCACATCGACCCCGAGGCGCGCACCGCGATCGTACAGCCGGGTGTGGTCCTCGACGATCTGCGGGCGGCGGCCGCCGTACACGGGCTGACCTTCGGCCCGGATCCGTCCACCCACAGCCGCTGCACCCTCGGCGGCATGATCGGCAACAACGCGTGCGGCTCGCACTCGGTCGCCTGGGGGACGACCGCGGACAACGTGCACGAGCTGGAGGTGCTGACCTACGGCGGGGAGCGGGCCACCCTCGGCCGCGGCCTGCCGGGGCCGCTGCACGACCGGACCGCCGCCTTCGCCGACGAGCGGCTGTCCGTGCTCCGCACCGGCTTCCCCGACCTGCCGCGCCGGATCTCCGGCTACGCCCTGGACCGGCTGCTCCCCGAGCACGGCCGGGATCTGGCGCGCGCCTTCACCGGCAGCGAGGGCACCCTCGGCGTGCTGACCCGCGCGACCGTACGGCTGGTGGAGCCGCCGGCCGCCCGCGCGCTGGCCCTGCTCGGCTACGAGGACGAGAGCGCCGCCGCCGAAGCCGCGCACCTGCTGCTGCCCCACCACCCGCTGACCGTCGAGGGCATGGCGGCCGACCTGGTGAGCGCCGCCGCCCGGGAGTCGCTGCCGCGCGGTGCCGCCTGGCTGTTCGTGGAGATGGGCGGCAGCACCGCGGCCGAGGCGCGGGCCCGTGCCTCGGAGCTGTGCCGCCACGCCGCCGCCGACGGCGCCAAGGACCACACCGTCGTCTCGGAGCCGGCCGAGCAGCGCGCCCTGTGGCGGATCCGCGAGGACGCCGCAGGCACCGCGACCCGGATGCCCGACGGCAGCGAGGCATGGCCCGGCTGGGAGGACTGCGCGGTGCCGCCGGCCCGGCTGGGCGCGTATCTGCGGGAGTTCAGGGCCCTGCTGGGCGAGCACGGCCTGCGCGGCTCCCCGTACGGACACTTCGGCGACGGCTGCGTACATGTCCGTATCGACTTCGATCTGCTGACACCGGTGGGCATCGCCCGCTTCCGGCGTTTCTCCGAGGAGACCGCCGACCTGGTCGTCGCCCACGGTGGCTCGCTGTCGGGCGAGCATGGCGACGGCCAGGCGCGGGCGGAACTCCTGCCGAAGATGTACGGCCCCGAACTCGTGGCTCTCTTTGGAGTTTTCAAGGATCTCTGGGACCCGGCGGGCGGAATGAACCCCGGCATGCTCGTCCGCCCCGCTCCTATGGATAGCAACCTCCGCTTCGACGTGCTGCCGTCGCGTGCGTCGCATCCCGTCGACGTCGAGTTCACCTATCCGGGTGACGGCGGCGATTTCACGGCGGCCGTCCGGCGCTGCGTCGGCGTCGGCAAATGCCGTACGTCCGCGACCACCTCGACCGGCGGGGACAGCGTGATGTGCCCGTCCTACCGCGTGACGGGGGAGGAGCAGCACTCCACGCGCGGACGCGCCCGGCTGCTGCACGAGATGCTCGCCGGCGAGATCATCGAGGACGGCTGGCGGTCGGAGGAGGTCCGCGACGCGCTCGACCTGTGCCTTTCCTGCAAGGGGTGCCGCAGCGACTGCCCGGTCGAGGTGGACATGGCGACGTACAAGGCCGAGTTCCTGCACCACCACTACGAAGGACGGCTGCGCCCCCGCTCGCACTACTCGATGGGATGGCTCCCGGTCTGGCTGAGAGCCGCCGCACCGTATGCGCGCGTCCTGAACGCCCTGGCACGGGGGCCGCTGGCGGGGCCGGCCAAGCGGGCCGGCGGCATCGCGCCGGAACGCGACATCCCCGCGCTGGCCCACGAGTCCTTCCGCGCCTGGTGGAACCACCGCGCCCTCCGCCAGCAGGCCGCCCGCCCGGCCGGCCCCGGCAAGGCCGCGCCCGGAACGACGGTGCCCGGAACGACCGCATCTGGGACGACCGCACCTGGGGCGACGGCGCCCGGCACGACCGCGCCCGGCACGACCGTCGTGCTGTGGCCCGACACCTTCACGAACCATCTGGCGCCACAGGTCGGACAGGCCGCGGTGAAGGTGCTGGAAGCCGCGGGCCTGCGGGTCGTCCTGCCGCCGAAGGCCGTCTGCTGCGGTCTGACGTGGGTGTCCACCGGGCAGCTGGACCGGGCCCGTACGGTCATGCGCCGCACGGTCGACGCCCTCGCACCCGCGCTCGACGCCGGGCTGCCGATCGTCGTCCTCGAACCCAGCTGCGGGGCGGCGCTCCGCGCCGACCTGCCGGAACTGCTCGGCTCCGGCGATCCCCGCGCGGCCCGGCTGGCCGCCTCCGTCCGGACCTTCGCCCAGGCGCTGGAGGAGCTGGCCCCCGGCTGGGTGCCGCCCCGCCTCGACCGTGCCGTCGTCGGACAGACGCACTGCCACCAGCACGCCGTGCTCGGCGACGCCGCCGAGCGGCGGCTCCGCGAGCGCGCCGGCCTCACCGGCACCCTCACCGGCGGCTGCTGCGGGCTGGCCGGCAACTTCGGTTTCGAGCAGGGCCACTACGACGTGTCGGTGGCCTGCGCCGAGGAACAGCTGCTCCCGGCGGTCCGGGAGGCACCCGCGGGGGCCGCCGTCCTGGCGGACGGGTTCTCCTGCCGCACCCAGCTCGCGGAACTGGCCGGCACACCGGGCCGGCACCTGGCAGAACTCCTGGCGGAGGCGCTGCCGGACGCCTGAGGCCGGGGCAGCGGGACGGCGAGGCCACCAATGCCTGTGGCCTGCTCCCACCCCGGTACGAGGGTGGGAGCAGGCCACAGCATCAACGATTCAGCAGCGCCTGACGCGGACTCAGTGCCCGATGCCCGCGAAGCCGTCGACCTCGCGCGGGTTGCGCGGGCCGGGGCCCATGTAGCGGGCGGAGGGGCGGACGAGCCGGCCGGTGCGCTTCTGCTCCAGGATGTGGGCCGACCAGCCCGCCGTCCGGGCACAGGTGAACATCGACGTGAACATGTGCGCGGGAACCTCGGCGAAGTCCAGGACGATCGCCGCCCAGAACTCCACGTTGGTGGCGAGCACCCGGTCGGGACGCCGCGCGTGCAGCTCCGCGAGAGCCGCCTTCTCCAGCGCCTCCGCGACCTCGAAGCGGGGGGCACCCAGCTCCTTCGCCGTACGCCGCAGCACTCGCGCACGCGGGTCCTCGGCGCGGTACACGCGGTGGCCGAAGCCCATCAGGCGCTCGCCCTTGTCCAGGGCGCGCTTGACGTAGGCGCTCGCGTCGCCGGTCCGCTCGATCTCCTCGATCATGCCGAGGACGCGCGAGGGGGCGCCGCCGTGCAGCGGGCCCGACATGGCGCCGACGGCGCCGGACAGGGCCGCGGCCACGTCGGCACCCGTGGAGGCGATGACGCGGGCGGTGAACGTGGAGGCGTTCATGCCGTGCTCCGCGGCGGACGTCCAGTACGCGTCGACGGCGGCCACGTGCTTCGGGTCGGGCTCACCGCGCCAGCGGATCATGAAGCGCTCGACGATCGTCTGCGCCTTGTCGATCTCCTTCTGCGGCACCATGGCGTGGCCCTGGCCGCGCGCCGACTGGGCGACGTAGGAGAGCGCCATGACGGCGGCGCGCGCGAGGTCGTCACGGGCCTCGTCGACGTCGATGTCCAGCAGCGGTTTCAGACCCCACACGGGGGCGAGCATGGCGAGCGCCGACTGGACGTCGACACGGATGTCGCCGGAGTGCACCGGGATCGGGAACGGCTCGGCAGGCGGCAGGCCCGGATTGAACTTGCCGTCGACCAGCAGGCCCCACACGTTTCCGAATGAGACATGGCTGACGAGATCTTCGATGTCGACGCCTCGGTAACGGAGAGAGCCGCCTTCCTTGTCAGGTTCGGCGATCTCCGTCTCGAACGCGACTACTCCTTCGAGTCCGGGTACGAAGTCGGACATCAGGCGGCTCCTCGTGATGTGGTCGACAGGTGCTTGGCCGGCCGACTGCTTGGACGGCCATTCCGGTAATGCCCCGCTCAGGTGATGGTCACCCTGCTCCATCGGAGACCCGAGGCCGGAGTCAGAAACGGTATCTCTTGATGTCAAGAGGCCACAGCCGCCCGACCCGCAATTCTGTCGGTTCTGGCACATGACGGGAAGCGTGAGGTGCGGCACACTCTTCGGCTCGGCCGGCCCGTTTGCGCCCGGAAACCCCCTACTGGCCCGGCGCCTGACCCCGCAGGACTCCGTCAGGACGACACGGAACCCCCGTCACGACGACAGCAGGACCCCCGTCAGGACGACACAGGACCCCGGCAGAACGGCCCGCGTGGCGCACCCCCGGGACGTACGGGGCCCAGGGGAGGCAAGATGTCCGGGTGCAGCATCATGTCGATCCCGCCGTCATGCGCGAGCAGTACCGCGCCCAGGGTCTCACCGAGGCCGAGCTGGCCGCCGACCCGTACTCGCAGTTCACCCGCTGGTTCGCGGACACCGTGACCGCGGGCCTCACCGAGCCGAACGCGATGATCGTCTCGACCGCCGACGCCGAGGGCCGCCCCAGCTCACGGACCGTGCTCCTCAAGGGCTTCGACCCGCGCGGCTTCGTCTTCTACACGAACTACGGCTCCCGCAAGGGCCGCGATCTGGTGGAGAACCCGCAGATCTCGCTGCTCTTCCCCTGGCATCCGATCGCCCGCCAGGTCATCGTCTCCGGCACCGTCGAACGCGTCTCGACGGACGAGACCGCCCGGTACTTCCGCAGCCGCCCGCACGGCTCGCGGCTGGGCGCGTGGGCCAGTGCGCAGTCCTCGGTGGTGGAGTCCCGGGAAGAGCTCGAACGGCGCTACGCGGAGCTGGAGGCGCGCTACCCGGAGGGCAGCGACGTCCCGGTGCCGACCTACTGGGGAGGCATCCGGGTGCGCGCCCGGAGCGTGGAATTCTGGCAGGGGCGCGAAAACCGGCTGCACGACCGGCTGCGCTACGAGCGCGCCGACGGGGAGAGCAGCGAAACGGGCGCCTGGAACGTCGTACGGCTGGCGCCGTAGAACCCCGCTGCGACCGCGGCCTTTCGACAACGCAAACGACCCGCGGGCTGCCCCCTGGAGTTTCCTCCAGGCACCGGCCGGACAAGTCCGACGAGCCCGCGGGTCGGGTGACTGCGTGGGATTGGCCCGCCCCTCGACCCCGTGCACGGAGTCTGCGCGACGAGCTTGGTGCGCGGGACTAGCCCGCAGTCACCTCACGTGTCCGACTGCACATCATGCTGCGAACCACCTCCCTTCATGTGTGACCGCAACATTAGGAACCGGCCCCGGGACGCACAACCGATTTATCGAAATGCCGTGTGGGCTGGGTCACACCGGGGTTGAATGATTCGACGTGCAGCCATTCGATGCGAAGCCGCTCAGTGATGGCGACGAGCAGCTACTCGCCGCTCTGCTCGACGGTATGGAGGCGGGCCTGTGCGCCTTCGACCGCGACGGTGTCATCACCCATTGGAATTCCGAAGCCGTACGGATCCTCGGCTGGTCGGCGGACGATGCCGTCGGCCGCCGCGGCTTCTCGGGCTGGGCCGCCCGTAGTGCCGACGCGCACGACGTGCAGACGAGGCTGCTCGGCGCCATGGACGCGCCCGGCCGCCAGGTGCACGAATTCGCGCTGCTGACCAAGGACGGCCACCGGGTGCTCGTCCGCACCCAGTCCGCGGCCGTGCAAGGGCAGGACGGCCGCCCGGCCGGGGTCTACTGCGCCTTCTCCGAGGTGCACGCCCAGATCGACCTGGAGCGCTCCATCGCGCTCAGCGAGGCGCTCTTCGACGACGCCTCGTGGGGGGTCGTCCTGATCGACGCGGACCTGCGGCCCGCCGTCGTGAACGCGCACGCCGCCCGCCTGCTGCGCACCGGCCGGGACACCCTGCTCGGCCGGCCGCTCGGCGATCTGCTGGAGCAGGGCCTGGAGGAGCTGGAGACGGCGCTGCAGCACGTGCTCGCGGAGGGCAGCCCGCCGGTCCCGTCCGAGCTGTGGCTGAGCCTGCGCGGCGACGAGAGCGCCAAACGGCACTGCTGGCGCAGCGGGTTCGTCCGCCTCGGGTCGCCGCTCGGCGAGGAGCCGGTGCCGCTGGGTGTGGGCTGGCTGTTCCTGGACGTGACGGAGGCCAAACTCGCCGAGCAAGAAGGATCGTTGCTGCGCTTCCGGCACAACCAGCTGCACCGGGCCGGGCGTACCGCGTCCGAGTGCGAGGACCCGGTGGAGGCCGCGACCACCTATCTGGACTTCGCGCTGGCCGGGTTCGCCGACCACGCGCTCGTCGACCTCGCCGGGGACGACGGCCGGCTGGTGCGCGCCGCCTCGACCCCGGAGGGGTCCTCGGGGCCGTGTCTGCCGGTCCCGGTCGGCACGATCCCGGTGGCGTACGGGGCGGCGCACCCCGTGCTGCAGGCCGTGGAGCGGATCGGCACCGTACGCGCCAGCTTCGGCGCCCTCGCCGCGGCCGAGCCCGCCTCGCGGGCCAGGATCGACGAGTGGGCGGCGGCCCGCCGTTGGCCCGAGGGGACCGTCCACGGCCTCTCCACGGTCCTGCGGAGCCGCGGACGCACTCTGGGCGCCGTCACGTTCCTGCGGGGCGCCGGGCGCCGTCTCTTCGACCGTTCGGACGCGGCGTACGCGGAGGACGTGGCCGTGCGGGTGGCCGCGGCGCTGGATCTGGCGCAACAGCTGGGCTGAGGGCTGGGCCGAGAGCCGTGCCGGGGCGGCGCCGCCGCCCCGGACCGCCGAACGGCCCGGTGTGCCGGCTCAGTGGCGGCTCAGTGGCGGAAGAAGATCCGCGAGCCGTACTCCTCGAAGATGCGGCCGTTCCAGTCGTGGCCGCCGTCCACGTTCCCCGAGCGCAGCAGCGGCGGCGTGATGCCGCGGGCGGCGAGCTCCGCGACCGCGGTGGCGACGACGGCCTGCATGAGGGCGCTGGTCACCACGGTCGAGGCGGGGGCGAACGGCGCCGGGACGTCGTCGCGGACGAGCTCCGCGTCGCCGACGGCGATCTTCGAGTCGAGCACGATGTCGCAGTGGTCCTTGAGGAACGTGCCGGACACGTGCCGGGGCTTGGTCTCCTTGGCGTAGGCCACGGAGGTGACGCCGATGACCGTCAGGCCGAGGGCGCGGGCGTTCTGCGCCATTTCGACCGGCAGGGCGTTGCGCCCGGACAGCGAGATGACGACGAGGACGTCACCGGGCTTGGCCGGGCTGGTGTCGAGCACGGCGCCCGCGAGGCCGTCGACCCGCTCCAGGGCGCTGCCCAGGGTCGCGGGCATGACGTCGATACCGACGACGCCGGGCACCGCGAGCAGGTTGACCAGGGCGAGGCCGCCCGCGCGGTAGACGACGTCCTGGGCGGCGAGCGAGGAGTGCCCGGCGCCGAAGGCGAAGATCCGGTTGCCCGCGGCGACGGCGTCGGCGATGGCCTTGCCCGCCGCTGTGATACCTGCGGACTCCTCGTCCCGTACCCTCCGGAGAAGGGCGATGGCCGCATCGAAGTATTCGCCGGCCAGATCGTCGCGGGGCTCACTCATGCGGATCACCGTGCGGCCACGCTGCCGTCGCTGTCAAGAATCCCGCGCCGGGGCCGGTTGTCGGTGGGATGCGTCAGAATTGGTGCAGGGCCACGCACTAGCTATTGAGGGGCGCGCATGTCCGGACTCATCGACACGACGGAGATGTATCTCCGCACCATCCTGGAGCTGGAAGAGGAGGGTGTGGTCCCCATGCGCGCCCGAATCGCCGAGCGGCTCGATCAGAGCGGTCCGACGGTCAGCCAGACGGTGGCGCGCATGGAACGTGACGGCCTGGTGCATGTCGCCGGCGACCGTCACCTGGAACTGACGGACGAAGGCCGGCGGACGGCGACGCGCGTGATGCGCAAGCACCGGATCGCCGAATGCCTGCTCGTCGACGTGATCGGCCTGGAGTGGGAGCAGGTGCACGCCGAGGCCTGCCGCTGGGAGCACGTCATGAGCGAGGCGGTGGAGCGCAAGGTGCTGGAGCTGTTGCGGCACCCGACCGAGTCGCCGTACGGGAACCCGATCCCGGGTCTCGAGGAGCTGGGCGAGAAGGCCGAGGCGGATCCCTTCCTGGAGGAGGGCATGGTCAGCCTGGCGGAGCTGTCGCCGGGCCCGGCCGGCGCCAGCGTCGTGGTGAAGCGGATCGGCGAGCCGATCCAGACCGACGCCCAGCTGATGTACACGCTGCGGCGGGCCGGTGTGCAGCCGGGCGCGGTGGTGAGCGTGACGAGTTCCGCGGGCGGGGTGCTCGTGGGCAGTGGCGGCGAGGCCGCCGAGCTGGGTGCCGAGGTCGCGTCGCACGTCTTCGTGGCCAAGCGGTAGGACCCGCGGTTTGTCCTGGTGGGAAAGGGCGGGGGCCCCGGCGCCTGATGGCGCCGGGGCCCTCCTCCCCTTGTCCCTCCCCTGGTGGTGCTCCCCTCGGAGGACCCGGAACCCCGAGCTTCCCGAGTACTCCGCGCGACCGCTTCCCCTTCGTGTCGCGCCCCGCAGGAGATCTCCCCTCGGCTACGGCGGTCAATCCTTGAGTGATGTCACTCGAAAGAGCGATGTTGTGCGCGTGACCCGTCTTATCGAATAGAAGTTCGATAACGTAGGCGCCGGAACGACCCGACCAGTTCGTCAGGGGGTGCGGCACATGATCCGACGTATCGAGGTGACCGGAGCGGGCTCCGTCCGGCTCGCCGCCTGGGATTATGCGGCCGAGTCCAAGGAGGGCGGCTCCGACCGGCCCGGGGTCCTGCTGCTGCACGGACTCATGGGCCGGGCCTCGCACTGGGCCGGCACCGCCCGCCGGCTCGCCCCCCGCTACCGCGCCATCGCCCTGGACCAGCGCGGCCACGGGCGCAGCGACAAGCCCGAGGGCCCGTACAGCCGCGAGGCGTACCTCGCCGACGCCGAGGCGGCCGTCGAGCAGCTCGGCCTCGCTCCCGTCACTCTCGTCGGGCACTCGATGGGCGGTCTCACCGCCTGGCAGCTCGCCGCCCGCCGACCGGACCTGGTGCGGGCCGTGGTCGTCTGCGACATGCGCGCCGCCGCCCTCGGGGAGGCCAGCCAGCGCGAGTGGGAGTCCTGGTTCGCGTCCTGGCCGCTGCCCTTCGCCAGCCTCGCGGACGTGCGCAAGTGGTTCGGCGAGGACGACCCCTGGGTCGATCCTCCGCGCCCCACCAGGGGTGATTTCTACACCGAGATCATGGAAGAGCGCGGTGACGGCTGGCGACCCGTCTTCGCCCGCCGCCACATGCTCCGCTCCCGGGCCCCGTGGATCCTGGACGCCCACTGGGAGGAGCTCACCCAGGTCCGCTGCCCCACCCTCGTCGTCCGCGGTCTGGAGGGCGAACTGGGGCGTGCCGAGGCCCAGGAGATGGTCCGCGTCCTGCCCCGCGGCAGCTACGCCGAGATCCCGGACGCCGGCCACCTCGTCCACTGGGAACAGCCCACCGCCTGGTACGAGACGGTCGAGCGGTTCCTCGAGGACTCCGCGATACCGCGGCAGCGAACCGAGACGAGCTGACAGGCACAGGCGGCAGGCGTCAGGAGCCCTCCGCCGCCTGCTCCTCCGGCGGCGTGAAGCTCACCGTGCGCAGGATCGCGACCGTCATGTCGCTGATCTCGCCCCAGTAGTCCACGGCGGCCGTGTCGAGGGTGAAGACGGCGGTGAACGGACCGGTGGGGAACGGCACGTAGACCTGGATCTGGCCGGTGAGCAGCGCGGCGTCCTCGCCGGTCGCGGTCATCTCGCCGCCGATGGTGATCTCCCGCATGGAGACGGCGGAGACGGCGGGACCGCACGGCAGGTCCAGCCAGCGCGCGTCGTTGAGCGGGTCGCGGGTCATGATCTCGCGCAGTCCCAGCGCGGCGACCTCGACCGACGGGTGGTCGGACTCGACGGCGGAGACGGTGAACGAGCAGTGCGCGATGCCGCCGTCGTCGATGCCGAACAGGCCCATCGCCGAGAAGGCCAGGCCGCCTTCGGTCATCAGCTCGGCGAGTCCCGCGTAGAAGAGCGCGGCCGGCGTCCACAGGTCGTCGTCGCCGTTGGGGAACAGCTCCCGTACGAAGTCGGCCGCGCCCGCGGCGCGTTCCTCCGGGGTGGCGGCGATCGGGAGGGGGTGGAAGCCGTCGGGGACGACGAACCACATGGGAGGTATGTCCGGTCCGCCGAGGGCGGTCGGGACGGAAGGGGTGAGATCGGAAATGGTCATGGAGTCGTGTCGCTCACAAGTCGCCGGGTCGGGGTGCCGCGGGCGCGCCCGCGTCGTCCATCAGGATCGTGTGGGTTTCGAACAGGCCCTTGCCGAGCTTCGCCGGGACGCGTGCCTCGACCCGGACGATGCCGCTCGGGAGCACCGTGAAGGCCGGGGCCTCGGCGTTCGGCGGGAGTTCGGTCAGGAAACGGGCGACGCGCTCGCGCTGTCCGTCGGTCAGCTGCTCGTCGGTCAGGGTGCTGACCGTGCCGTTCAGGTGCTGGACGACCTTGGCGGCGTTGTCGGCCGCGCCGGCGGACATCCGGGCCCAGGATCCGTCCGCGAAGGTGATCAGCAGGTCGGCCTTGGTCTCGGCGTACTCCCGGCGTTCCGCCCGCGCGATGCGCTCACGCGGCGCCTCCCAGAGCACGTCCGCGGGGGCCGTGACGGACGGGATGCCGAGGACGACCAGCCGCCGGTCGGTCACCACCGCGTCGGTGCGGTAGCCCTTGGGCTGCCGGGACGGGTCGAGCTGCCACGGCAGCGTACGGGCCACCGTGCCGGGCGCCGCCCACAGGACGGGGAAGTCCTCGACCTCGTTCGCGGGGTCCTGCGGGTCACCGCGCAGGGCGGCGTCGCCGAACGGCGAGCCCGGCGCGCCGCCCGCGTTGGAGATGAGGTTGAGCAGCAGCGGGATGCCCAGCCAGGCGGCGCGGCCGGCGCGCTGCGTCGTCTGGTCGCTCTTCGACCGCACGGTGAACTCCGGTCCCGGTGGCCAGCCGGCGGCCACGAGGTCCGGCTGGATGTCGTGGCGGCCGGTGTCCCGGTACCAGCGCGAGCCGGAGACGGGCGGGGCCATCCCGGTCGCGAAGCGCAGTGTGGTGCGGAACAGCGAGGCCTCGCCCGCGTCCGGATACCAGTCCATCGTCTCGCCGTCCTCAGTGCTCGGGTGCCCGCCGACCAGGGTGAGGTGGATCGGCGAGCGGTGGATCAGGGTGCGGTGGTTCCGTGGGCGCCGGTTCATCGGGCGCCGGTTCAGTGGGCGGTGCCTCAGTGGGCGGTGGCCGCCTGGTTGAACCGGTCGCCCGGGTGCAGGGCCTCACCGATGTGCTGCGGAACCGACCATAGCTTCGGTGCGATCTTGATCCCGGCGTCGATACCGCGGCCGAGGCCGGACATCGGATTGATCGCCCACTTGCCCTTGCTGATGAGGTCCAGGCCGCGGGTGCCGAGCCACTGGCCCTTGGCGTAGTTCTGCTCGGCGACCAGGCCGAGCCGGCCCATCGTGCCCTCGGCCTTGATCAGACCGCCGCTCTTGAGGCCCCACAGGCCGATCGTCTTGCCCTTGACGGTGAAGCTGACGGCGCCGGCCACCCGGTCGCCGACCCCGACGATGTTGCGGCCGATGGTCGTCACCCCGCGGAAGCCTTCGCCGAGTTCGGCCGCGCGGCCGGCCGCCACGGCGCCGTCGGCGACCTTGACGCCCTTGGAGAACGCCCCGAGGCCGGGGACCGCGCCGAGCGCGTCCAGCCCGATGGACATCCAGCTGACATCCGCGCCGGCCGCCTTGGCGACGAGGTGCGCCACCAGGGCGAGGGCGCTGGTGGCCACCGCCGCGCCCGCGAAGATCGCGCCGAGCGGCTCGAACGGGGCGGTGATGATGGCGAGCATGCCGAGGATGCCGCTGAGGTCGCCGAGCAGGTCACCGATCATCTTGATCATGTCGGCGTGGTCCTGGACCCACTTGACCGTGTCGTTCCAGGCGCCCTCGACGCCGCTGACCATGCGGTGGAAGAGGCCCGGCTTGTCGGGCGCCATGTCGCCGGCCTTGTCGAGGTCGTGACTGACGGACTGGGCGGCCCGGGTGAAGCGGTTGTGGAGTTCCTCGGCCCGGTGCCGGACGCCCTGCATGGCCGTGTCGGCGTCGGTGACGTCCTTGTGCTTCTT
The DNA here is from genome assembly GCF_023701715.1 of Streptomyces sp. RKAG337. Classification (NCBI taxonomy): domain Bacteria; kingdom Bacillati; phylum Actinomycetota; class Actinomycetes; order Kitasatosporales; family Streptomycetaceae; genus Streptomyces; species Streptomyces sp. RKAG337. The sequence goes on from NZ_JAJOZA010000001.1 coordinate 4,174,659, forward strand.
CTTGTTCTCGTCGGCGGCCGTGGGACTGGGGGAGGCGCCGGGCTGGGGGTGCGGGGTCTCGGTGCCGCTCGGGGTGGCGGTGGGGCCGGAGCCCAGCGCCCGCTTGGCGTCGTCGAGGGTGTCCTGCTTGGTCGCGGCCTCGCGCTCCAGCGCGGCGGCCTCGTCCTGGAAACCGCGCAGTTGCTCGGCCCAGCCGCCGATCGCGGTGGCGGCGCGGCCGAAGGAGTCGTGCGCCTTCTTGATCAACGGGGTGACGTCATGGGATATGTGCTGGCTGAAGGCCTTGGCCGCCTCGCCCTTCCAGTAACCGCACTCGATCTGCTGGAGCTCGCTGACGGTCGTCGTCAACTCGGTCGTCAGATCGCCCAGTTGCCGGGACAGCGCCCGGGTCTGCTCGACGTCGCCGGGCGTCGGATCGAACCCGAGGTGGGGGAAACTGCGGGTCACGAGCACTTGCCTTCCGGCTTGAGGGAGTTGGCGAGCTGGAGATCGGCGTCGTCGAAGGTCTTGCCGATCTGGTCGATCATCTGGACCGCGGTGTCGGCGTGCTCGCCGATCTGCTTGACGCCGTACTTCCACTCGTCCGCGAAGTCGTGCACGTCGTCGATGAGCTTGGGCGCCCCGACGCCCTCACCGTTGGCGTTGCCCATGGTCCGGCTGACGTTCTCCATGCGATGCGCGATGGTGGAGAACGTTCTGCGCAGGTCCCCCATCACGGTTCCGTTGATCTGCAGATCACCCATGGTTCATCCCGTTGAATTCGTTGAACGATTTGTCGGTCCGGACCTTTCGGACGGTCACATCCGTGGTCCTGAAGAACGTGCCGGCCGGGGGGTCCTCATCGATTGTCCGTCCGGGCCGCCCCAGCTGATCTTCCAAATGATGGAGATCCTGCGTGGATACGGTGTCCCGTTCGTCATCCGCCCGTCAGACGACGTCACACGGCTGTGACGTCACTTGTGCGGCTGATGGTTCCCCACCCTACGCACGGGCCGAAAGGTGAGGGGGACCGCATCCGGGGGGCGAAACCCGGCGCAATAGGCTGCCACGTCGGGGCGACCCGACCATACGTATGCGTACACAGGAGACGGGGGTGGCTGTTGATGCAGCCATTGGAGCCGGAAGACCCGCAGAGCCTAGGGGCGTACCGCCTGTTGGGACGGCTTGGCGCCGGCGGCATGGGACGGGTCTATCTCGCCCGGTCGCCGGGCGGCCGGACCGTCGCCGTGAAGGTGGTCCGTCCCGAACTGGCCGAGGACGTGCAGTTCCGTGCGCGGTTCCGGCACGAGGTCGAGATCGCGCGCGCGGTCTCCGGGGCCTATACGGCGCCTGTCGTCGACGCCGACACCGAGGGACGGCTGCCGTGGCTGGCGACCGCGTACGTACTCGGCCCGCCGCTCAACGAGGTGATCGAGCAGCACGGCCCGCTGCCCGAGGCGTCCGTGCGCGCGCTGGGTGCCGGGCTGGCCGAGGCGCTCGTGGTGATCCACGGCGCGGGACTCGTGCACCGGGACCTGAAGCCGTCCAACGTGCTGCTGGCCGCGGACGGGCCACGGGTGATCGACTTCGGTATCGCGCGGGCCGTCGACGGCGACCGGATGACCAGTACGGGCGTCGTCGTCGGCTCGCCCGGGTTCATACCGCCCGAGCAGGCGGTCGGCGAGGTGGCCGGGCCTGCGGGCGATGTCTTCTCGCTGGGCGTGGTGCTGGCGTACGCGGCCACCGGCCAGCAGCCGTTCGGGATCGGGACGGCGGCTTCGCTGCTCTACCAGGTGGTGCACGGCATCCCCAATCTGACCGAAGTGCCCTCCTCACTGAGGCCGTTGGTGCTGGCGTGTCTGCAGAAGGATCCGGCGCAGCGGCCGACGCCGCAGCAGATCAGCGAGGCGCTGGCGCCGGACGGTGCCGCCTCCGTACTGCACAACTGGCTGCCGGGCCCGGTCTCCTCGACCATCGCGCAGCACGCCTCGCGGATCCTCGACCTGGACACCCCCGCCCACGGGACGGGCGCGGCCACCGTGCCGGAGTCCCCGGCGCCCGGCGAGGCGCCCGCGCCCCGGACCCCGACCACCCTCGACCAGACGGCGCTGGAGCCCGCTTCACGTGCTTCCGGGTCGCGCTCCCGGCGCGGGTTCCTCGCCCTTGGCGCGGGTGTCGCGGTCGCGGCGGCGGGCGGCGGGGCCGTGTGGGCGTTCGGCGGGAAGGACGGGAAGGGCGGGAAGGACCCGGTGGTCGATCCGACCGGCCGAGTGACGAACAGCAGCGGTCCCACGCCGGATCCGGTGTTCACCACCCCGGCGAGCGGTATGAGCCCGAAGGCGCTGTGGCGCAAGCAGGCCCAATCGCTGAGCCTGCAATACGGCGTCCCGGCCATGGCGTACGGCAACCTGATGATCATCTGTGGCAACCCGCTGATCGCGCATGACATCGGCACCGGTGAACTGAAGTGGTCCACCCCGGAGGTCGCGGACCTTTCGCATGAACTGGTGAGCGGCCACGATCTGCTGTTCTTCATGAGCCCTGAGGCCAACGGTGACTTCGTCGGCATCAGCCCGGTGAACGGCAAGGAGGTCTGGCGCAGCAACCTGGGCGGACGGCTCACCGACCCGAAGCCGATCGCCGCCGACGACAAGCACGTGTATCTCATCGCCACCATCCAGGATCCCAACGCCACCGAGACCAGCAAGACGCGGACGGTGGTGGCCGCCGTCGACATCGGCACCCGCAAGATGCTGTGGCAGCAGGAACGTGACCCGGGCGCCGGTGACTGGGACGTCTCGGCGACGACCGACGGCAGCTATCTCGTCTACGCCGACAACAACTACAACGTGACGGTGCGCGAGGTGGCGCACGGCAACCAGGTGTGGACGAAGAAAGTGGGCGAGGACGCCGCCTATCGGCCGGTCCTGCACGGTGACAGGGTCGTCATCGGCGGCAAGTCCATGCGCGGCTACGACCTGAAGAGCGGCGCCGAGCGCTGGTCGGTACCCGCACAGCACAAGAACGGCTTCAGCTCCCCGCTCTCCTCCGCCGACGGTGTGGTGTACGGCGCCGTGGTGCTCAAGGGCGTCTGGGCGGTCGACGCGAAGAGCGGGAACGTGCTTTGGCAGCGCGAACTCACCGACGGGACCGGGCCGTTGCAGTTCGTACGGGCCGGGGACTCCGTCTACGGGGTGTCGTACTTCCAGGAGGGAGGCATCTTCGCCTTCAACGCCAAGAACGGTGCCCCGCGCTGGATCTACCGGAACAGCGCCAACGACGGCCTCTCCGAGGACAAGGGTGGCGCCGGCGTCTGGACCCTCACCGCCGCGGGCAAGCGCCTGCTGGTGGTCCACGGGGACCTGCTGTACGCGCTGCCCGCCGTCTGACGGGCTTGTCCCTTGGCGCACGGGCTCGTCCCACCACAGGCGTGATTCGCCTGTGGCGGGACGGCCTGGCCTCGAGGCCGTCAGGCCAGCGGCACCGTCACCGTGCGCGGTTCGCCGTCGCCCAGGTGCAGGAGCGCGCGGCCGGGGGTGACCTGGCCGCCGGCGCTGCTGCGGGCGAGGCGGACGCCGATCAGCTCGCCACTCATCGTCTGCTGCGGTGAGAGCAGCGCGCCTCGGCGGGCCTTCTTCGCGTCGACCTGCCAGCCGGAGAAGCCGGAGCAGATGTCCTCCTCGCTGCCGGCCAGCACGAGCGCCCGGCGCAGGTCCGTGCCGCGCGCGATGATGTCGCGCAGGACGTCCTTGGCGTCGATGTCGCGCAGCAGCTCGGCGTCGTCGAGGAGGACGACGGCCGGGCTCTCGCCCGCCGCTTCCAGCGCCTTGGTCAGATCCTCGGCGGACAGATCGCTCTCGGTGAAGACCCCCAGCACCCCTTCGGTGCCCGCGAGGTCGCGCAGCGGCGACGGCCGCGGTGCGACGACGACGATGCGGGAACCCTGCTTGAGAAAGCTGCGGGCGAGCGACAACAGGACCGTGCTGCGGCCGGACTTGCCGGGGCCGCCGATGACGAACGCCGGCAGGCCGTCGGACAGGTCGGGGCCGTAGCCCATGATCTCGTCGCCGCCGACGCCGACCAGTCCCCACAGCGGGGAGCGGGCGGCATCGGTGTCGCGCATCTCCCAGGCGTCGGCGAACGACAGGCGCGACGGCAGCACGTCGACCTTGAACGGCCGCCGCGAGCGCGGCACGTCGGCGTCCCGTTCCAGGACCGCCGCCCCGATGGCGGTGATCGCGGCGGCCTGGCCCTGCCCCGACGTGTCCGGGGCGAGCAGCGCGACCTGCGTCTCGATGCCGGACTCGGCGCGGTAGGCGCGGCCGGGGGCTATCTCGTCCGGGACCTTGCGGGGGTTGACGCTGATGAGGGAGAAGTCGGAGCGGTCCGAGAGCCGGAACGCCATCTTGTCCTCGGTGAGGGTGGCGATCCGGCCCGCCATCAGCGTCCGGTCACCGGTGATGATCACGTGGATTCCGACGCTCGCGCCCTCGCGGAGCATCGTGAACAGGTCGTCGGTCAGCGCCCCGTGGTCGAGTTCGCCGAGCGAGGGCAGCCAGCCCTCCCAGCGGTCGAGCAGCACGACGATGTGCGCGAGCTGGTCCTCCTCGGGGACACCGCCGCGCTGCTCGCCGATGTCCGCGTAGCCGTCGGCGGCCAGCACCTCCTGGCGGCGGGTCATCTCGGCCTTGAGGCGGCCGATCAGCCGGATCGCGCGCTCGGTCTGCGCACGGCCGACGACCGCGCCGCAGTGCGGCAGCCGGGACAGCGCGTTGAGTGCGCCGTTCCCGCAGTCGATGCCGTAGATGTGCACGTCCCGGACGCTGTGCGTACGGGCCAGCGAGCCGGCGATGGTGCGCAGCAGCTGGGAGCGTCCGGAGCGCGGGGCGCCGGCGACCAGCAGATGGCCGAAGGTGCTGAAGTCCACGGCGACCGGGCGCCTGGCCTGCAGCGCCGGAAGGTCCTCGATGCCGTACGGCGCGGGCGGAAGCGCGCCCGTCGCGGCGGGTACCGGCAGGTCGTCGAGGAGCAGGGTGTCGGGGAGCGCGGGCAGCCACGGGCTGTGCTGGGGCGGGATGCCGAGCCGTTCGTTGGCTTCGCAGACCGCCTCGACCAGCACCTTCAGGTCGGTGATCTCGTCCTCCTCGCCCTTGGCACCGGCGGGCCGCCGCGGTACGGGGCGGCCGAGCTGCGACCACTCGACGAGGCCCACCCAGGGGGAGGCGACCGTCGGATCCACGGCGCCGGGGCGTCGGCCGCCGACGCGTCCGGACTGGAACGGCACGAGCGACGTCGCCCCGAGCCGGACGTAGGCCCGGCCCGGGGTGGACTTGGAGATGGTGCCGGCGTCGGGGGCGTCGATGACGTCGGACGATTCGCTGGCGTCGGTGACGCGCAGGGCGATGCGGAGGTTGGTGTTGGCGCGGATCTCGGGGGAGACGACGCCGGAGGGGCGCTGGGTGGCGAGGATGAGGTGGATGCCGAGCGAACGGCCTCGCTGGGCGATGTTGACCAGGCCGGTGACGAAGTCGGGCAGCTCACGGACCATCGAGGCGAACTCGTCGATGACGATGAGGAGCCGCGGCATCGGCTTGAGGCCGGGCTGCCGCTTCATCAGGTCCGTGTAGTCCTCGATGTCCTTGGCCCCGGCCTCGGCCAGGATGTGCTCGCGGCGCTTGAGCTCGGCGCCGAGCGATTCCAGGGCGCGCTCGACGAGGTGCGCGTCGAGGTCGGTGACCATGCCGACGGTGTGCGGGAGTTGCACACAGTCCTTGAACGCCGAGCCGCCCTTGTAGTCGATGAGGACGAACGTCATCGCTTCCGGGGTGTTGGCGACGGCGAGCGACGCGACGATGGTCTGCAGCAGCTCCGACTTACCGGAACCGGTGGTGCCGGCGATGAGCCCGTGCGGCCCGTCCTTGCGGATGTCGATCGCGAACGGCCCGTCGTAGGACTCCCCGACCACCGCCTGCGTCGAGATGGGGCTGAGCCGCCAGCGCGCGGCGATCGCGTCGCCGGTCGGCGGTTCCAGCTCCAGTACGTCCAGCAGCCGGCTGGAGCCGGGGATCGCCGAGTCCTCCGCGTCGCCGCTGATGTCGCGGATGGGGGAGAGGCAGCGGGCGAGCCGCGCGCACCAGGCGGGTGACACCAGGTCGGGGCGGACCTTGCGGAGCCGCGCGGCTCCGCTCTGGTCCACGCGCAGCCGGAACGAGCCGGCGGCCGGCTCCACGGCGGTGGCCGTGGACGCCTGGCTGCCTTCGTACCAGGCGTTCAGCGACGGGAAACCACCCCGCTGGGCCGCCGGTTGCCCGACGGGCGCCTGTCCCTGGGCCGGGATCTGGTTCTGGTGCGGGGACGGGTTCTGGGCGGGCGTCTCGAACTCCGCGATCACCACGGCCTGGCATTCGCCCGGCAGGAAGCGCTCCTCCGAGTCCAGGCACAGCGCGTACATGCCGACCGCCGGACCCTCCCGGAGCAGTGCGACGACGCCGGGCAGCGACCGCAGGCGCCGCGAGCCGTCGAAGACCACCACGATGTCCGGGTCCTTGAAGAACGCGGCGTGGTTGGAGGCGCTGCCCGCCTTCTGCTTGGCCTTCTGGCGTCCGTCGAGTATCGACGTCAGTTCGGCGATCCTGGCCGCCACCGTTTCGGCGTCCGTGCCGAGCAGCGCGCTCGCGTCCTGCCCGTCGGTCGGCCGCGAATGCGGCAGCCAGCGCACCCAGTCCCAGCTCTCCTGTCCCGACGCGTCGGTCAGTACGTAGAACTGCACGTCCATCGGGCTGTGCAGGGCCGCGGCCTGCGCCACCGCCCAACGGCCCATCGCCCGCACGCTGTCGCCGGGCGCGGCGAAACCGACTACGCCGAGCCGGCGCAACTCCACCGAGACCGGTGCGTCATCGATCTCCCAGGCGACCTGCCTGCGGTGCTCGTCCTGCTCGGGATCGTCCAGCACGACCTCCGACGGGAGCTTCGCGGTGCCGACGCGCAGCAGCAGGTGATCGGTGTCGCTGCGGCGGCGCTCCCAGAGCCGGGTGCGCGGCCCGGTCGCGGTGTTGAGCACCGTCGCCGGGTCGGGGGACGCTGCGGCCCGGTCCTGCCGTTCGGCCTGGAGGGCTTCCTGCGCGTCCGTCTCGATGCGCTCCTTGTGGGCGCGGTACTCCGTGACGGTCTTCGTGTGCGACTTGCGGCCGTTCTTCTTGTCCATGAAGTAGTTGCCGATCATCACCATCGGACTGACGACCGCCATGAGCAGGTACATCATCCGGTGCATCATGAACGCCATCGTCACGGACATGACCAGCGGCATCAGCGCCATCAGCCACGGCAGCGGCCGGGCGTTGATGTCCCCGGGGGGCGACGGCAGCCGGAAGAGCGTGGTGCGCTCGGGCGGCAGCATGCGCGGCGGCCGGTTGTAGTCGAGTGTGCTGCCGTCGTCGCCCGGGTGCAGGGCGGCGTTCGGCGGGATGTACGGGCCCAGTTCCAGCAGCGAGTTGCCGAGCGCGATCTGCTCGCCGAGCGGCCAGTCGCGGGTGGCGCCGTCGATCGTGACCTGGCACGTGCCGCCCATCCCGACGGAGAGCACGGCCGCGCGCTCCGCCAGTTCCGAGTCCTCGATCCGGATCCGGACCGATGTGCCGCGCCCGATCTCCACCCGGCCGATGCCCAGCCGGTGCACCGCCCCCGCGTCCGGCCCGCCCGCCACCCGCAGTTCGACCACGCCGGCCGGCTCGCCCGGCAGACAGCCCGCCGGGTCGTAGAGGCTCACGACCGCGCCCTCGCGCAGCGGTGACTCCGCCACGGTCCGCGCCGGATCCACGGCGTATCCGTCCACGTACAACGCGGGCGATCCCGGCTGCCGGGCCGTTCCGCCGCTGATCGAGATGATCGCCGCGCCGTCCCCGCCGACCTGTCGGTCCAGCTCCCGCGCGATGTCGGCCACGGTCGACGCCGCGTCGGCGTCCAGCACGACATCCGCCCGGTTGCCGCCGAGCGGATCCACCACGGTCAGTGTCAGTCGCACGATCGTCCTCCGGGGGTCCGACTAGGTCATACGGACGATATCCGCCCCACGAGTCCCAGGAACAGCCGCGCCGGGGATGCGAGGGTGCTGCGCCGCTGGTAGGGCGGTCGCAGGGCCGGTTCGCAGAAAGTTATCCACAGGCGGATCGGGGGGAGGAAGGGGACGAGTCATCATCAGTACATGACCGCGAACCGAGTCTCACGGCGAACCCGTCCCGCTACCTCTCCCCGCGATGGCCACGCCCTCGCCCACCTCCGCCAGGACGGCGTCGCGACCGTCCGCCAACTGCGAGCCCTCGGTGTGGGAAGCGGGGTCCTCGCCCACCGATGCCGTCCCGGCGGCCCGTGGCAGCGGCTGCTGCCGCGCACCTACCTCTTCCACAACGGGCCCCCGACCGCACGACAACGGACCAGAGCGGCGCTCCTGTACGCGGGCGAGGGCGCGATGCTCACCGGGCCCGAGGCGTTACGGCTCTTCGGCCTGCGCTATGTCCCGCCCCTGCCGGGGACGCATGTGCTCGTCCCCTGCAACCGGTACACCGGCAGCCGGGACTTCGTCACCGTCCTGCGCTCCCGTCACGTACCGAGGCCCCGCAACGTCGCCGGCTTCCCCACCGCGCCGCTGCCGCGGGCGCTGGTGGACACCACCCGGCTCGGAGCCGACCTCCAGCAGGTCAGGGCCGCCTGCGCCGAGGCCGTCCAGCGCGGCCGCTGCTCCGTCGAAGCGCTCACCGAGGAGATCCTCGGCACCTCGGCCCGCGCTATGTCCCGCCCCTGCCGGGGACGCATGTGCTCGTCCCCTGCAACCGGTACACCGGCAGCCGGGACTTCGTCACCGTCCTGCGCTCCCGTCACGTACCGAGGCCCCGCAACGTCGCCGGCTTCCCCACCGCGCCGCTGCCGCGGGCGCTGGTGGACACCACCCGGCTCGGAGCCGACCTCCAGCAGGTCAGGGCCGCCTGCGCCGAGGCCGTCCAGCGCGGCCGCTGCTCCGTCGAAGCGCTCACCGAGGAGATCCTCGGCACCTCGGCCCGCGGCATCGCCCCGATCCGCGCCGTCATACAGGAGCTGCTCGCCGGAGTCCGCTCCGTCTCCGAGGCCCAGGCCCGCGAAGTGCTGCGCACCGGCGGCCTGCCGGAACCACTCTGGAACGCCACCCTGCTGCTCGCCGACGGCACGTTCCTCGCCACCCCCGACGGCTACTGGCCGGACACCGGCGTGGTCCTGGAGATCGACTCCCGCGAGTACCACCTCAGCCCGGCCGACTGGCACCGCACCATGAACCGCCGCAACCACCTGGCATCCCACGGCCTCCACCCCCTGGCCTTCACCCCAGCCCAACTCCGCCACACCCCGACCACCGTGATCCGCCACATCGCCCAGGCCCTGACCACGTACGGGGGCTGTGCGCCGGGGCATATCCGGGCGGTGCCGATCGGTTAGGCAGGGGTGTCATCCGCGTCACGCGTGCCGAGCGGGCGGCCTCACTACGGCCGGCACCGGGCCGCCCGCTCCGGGCTGACTACGAAGTCGGCCTGACGACGGCCTGGAGCTCCTTGACGGTGACTGGGGTTGTCCTGTCGAACGTTCCGCTGGGGAGCACATCGCCTGTGCCGCCGCTTCCGCGCCATTCGACCTTCCAGGTCACCGTGGCCTTGAGCGGGTAGGCACCGCCCGTAGAAGCGCGGCGGTAAACGACGCCGCATGGCGGTGTTACGCCGTTGTTCCCTGCCTTGTACGGGGTGCCGATGCTGCCGTCCGGGTTGATCCCGCAGTCGCCGGAGGCGGGGTAGAGGTCGGCATCGTTGGTCCCCGCCTCCAGGTGAAGGCCGATGGGAGTGGCCGTCGTCGTTGCCCACAGGCCGAGGGCCGGCAGGCGGGCGGTGACAGACACCGGCTTGAAGTCCGCTTTGTCCAGCCAGACCCAGGTGTCGAGGTTCACCTTCTGCGATCCGGCGATAGGTGAGAGCGAGACATCCGTGTCGGGAACGCGAATCCGGTCGTAGGCGGCCTTGGCCAGAATCTCCGGGGTGACGGCGATCCCCGTATCAGGGACCGTGCCCTTCAGAACCCACGCGGCATGTTCCTGAAAGCACTTCAACGAGGCTGGATCGGCTAGGCGGTTGGGGTTGGCGACCCCGTTCCACCACAGCCCCTTGTCCGAGTTGGGGATTTCGAAGTCGGTGTGCGGGTTGCCATTGACGTAGTACTCCCGCTCCTGCTGCTCCCATGCGTCGCCGGTCGATCCCAGGGCCCACGTGTGTTCACGTTCCACCTTGAGTTGTTCGGCGGTGTACTGCGGTTCCAGCCAGCAGGCCGGTGGTGTCCAACCGGTGGTGGCGGTGAGTGCGGCCCCCGGGGGCGGAGTTGCGGGTTCGAAGCGGATGGAGCTCACGCCGGCCTTGAGGTCCTGGCCGTTGATGCCGCCCGTGGTGGGCGGAGGCTTCTCATTCGCGACGGCCGGGCTCGTCAGGGCTGCAGGGAGGCTCAGAGAGAGGGTCAACGACGTCAGCACGGCTGCCATGACCAGCTGCCGACGGCTCCTTCCTATCCCTTGCACTGGGCCGCTCCCTCAACGACTGTGATCTTGGATGTCTGCCAGACGCCGTTGGACGAGCCGTCCTTGACCAGCAACAGGTTGTACAGGACGTAGCTCTTGTCGTCGGCGGGGGTACGCAAGACTTCTCCGGTCTTCACCTTCTTGCTGAAGACCTTGCTCTGGTCCCGGCAGAAGGTGAGTGTCGCGGATCCGGCCTTGAAGACATCAGCCTTCGCCTCGTAGTAGCGGTCGTCGCCGGTGGGTGCCCAGCCGCCGTCAATGTTCGCCTTGATCTGGTTGTGGGCGTACGCAAGGCCGTCGTTGCGGGAGTAGAACGCGTAGGCCGGGTCCTTGAGGTCATCCTTGGCGCTCGCGCGCTTGATGGCACGCATGTACTGCTCGCCGTCATTGAGAACGCTGTCGCGAGCCGCATCACCGGTCTTCGGCCACGTGAAGACCATTTTGAGATCGCTGGGCAGGTCCGTCGGCGGACGCTTCACGGAGTCGGCGGGCGAGGCGCTCGGAGTGGTCGGGGCCGTGGTCGGGGCCGTGGTCGGGACGCCGGAGATTCCTTCGGAGGGTTTGGCGTCGCTGCCGCAGGCGGTCAGGGCCAGGGCCAGGGCCGTGGCCGTGGCGAGGGCGGCGGCGATGGGCGGCGTGCTGCGGGTCACGATGGGGTCCCCCGTGTGATGCGCGGACAGAGCGTTGAGGCTCGACGCTACCGGTGATGTCCGAGCGGTTATAGGGACCCTGCCCGTTCTGTGACCGGGTCCGCACGCCGGGGTCACATTCCTGACTGAAGTCCGTTCGCCGTTGAATGATCCCGGACAGTTCTGTTGCGCTTCCGTGAGTCTCCTGTCACACGATGCGCCTTGAGGGTGTTTATGCGGCGCTGATAGCGTGCGGTGACTTGACACCGGCCTGCGGGCTGTCGCCATCCGGAGCGCGACGACCTCTCCCCACGCAGCCAGGAGTCCAAGCACGCCAGCTCGACGGGGGCATTGACGTGAAGATCAGGGAACGTTCCGCTGCAGGTGGCAGTGGTGGTAGGCCGTCTGTGCCCGGGCCGATGATGGGTGGGCCGACGGGTGAGCGGCTGCCGGTCGCGCCGCGGGAGCGGAAGCCGGCGCTGGCGGCGCTCGCCGTACTGCTCATCCTCGTTGGGGCGCTGGGTGCGACGGTGCTGGTCATGCGTGCCGGGAACCGGATTTCGGCGATCGAGATCACCGAACCCGTACCGGCGGGGGAGCGCATTCCGACGTCGGCGATCCGTGAAGTAATGGTCGCCGATGGTTCGGATATCAGTTATGTGAAGTGGTCGCAGCGGACGAAGCTGGGCGACTACCGGGCCGCCGCCGACCTCGTCAAGGGGTCCGTTCTCGTCGGGCCGATGCTCAGCAGCGAGGAAAATCAGCTCAAGGCGGGCAAAGCGATCATCGGGCTCTCCCTCAAGGGCGGGCAGTTCCCCGAGGGGTTGAAGATCGGCGACACGGTCGCGGTCTACCGGGTGGGCAACGACGCGACGAAGTCCACCGCGGGCAACTCCGGCAACTCCGGCAATTCCGGCGGCGGGAACACCCTGCTCGCCGACAACGCCAAGGTCAAGGCCGTCCCGGCCGGCGGCGGCGACGGACTCGGGAGCAGCGGCACCGCGTACTCGATCGTCGTCGACCAGAGTGACGCCGGTCCGCTGACGCTGGCCGCGTCCGCCGGCGAGGTCTCGCTGGTGCTCGTTCCCGCCAGCAAGGGCTGAGGCCCGCCATGGCACTTATCGCGATCGCGGCCGACAAGGGTTCGCCCGGTGTGACGACGACGGCTGTCGCCCTCGCCGCCGTCTGGCCGCGCCGCGCGCTGCTCGTCGAGGCGGACCCGTCCGGCGGTGACCTCGTCTACCGCAGCCAGGCCGCGCACGGCGGTGTGCTCGACCCGAACACCGGCATGCTGTCGCTGGCCGCGACGGCCCGCCGCGGGCTGGCCGCGGAACAGCTGTGGGACCACGCGCAGCCGCTGGCCGGGGGCCTCGACGTCGTCGTCGGGCTCGGCGGTTCCGAGCAGGCGGCCGGGCTGGTCGGGCTGTGGCCGACGCTGGGCCGGGCGTTCGCGACGCTCGCCGAATCGCCGAACGGCGCGGCCGACGTGCTCGCCGACTGCGGCCGGATCGGCGCCGACTCGCCCTCGCTGGAACTGTTCTCGCATGCCGCGCTCGTCCTGCTGGTGTCCCGGACGGAGCCCGAGCAGCTCGCCAGGGTGCGGGACCGCGCCGCGGCGCTCTCCGCCAAGCTGCACGGTTCGCAGCGCGGCGCGGCCGCGCTCGGGTTCCCGCCGATCGGCGTGCTGCTGGTCGCCGAACCGGGACAGAGCGCCCGTATCGTCAGCCAGGTCAACGACATGCTCGTCGCCTCGCAGATCGCCGCCCGCGTCGTCGGCACCCTCGCGTACGACCCGGCGGGCGCCGAGCAGCTGGCCGGCCGCCGCCGCGGCCGGCTCGACAAGTCGCTGCTGATCCGTTCGGCCCGGCAGATCACCGCCGATGTGCCGCACCGGTACGGGGTTCTTCGATGAGCGGGGTTCTCCGATGAGCGCGATGGACCACCAGCTCGTCAAGCGGTTCCGGCAGGACGCGGGCGACCGCATATCCGAGCAGCGCCGCCTCGACCAGGCGTCGGGCGTGCCCGCGATGTCCCCCGAGGACGAGCGGCAGTTCGCCCGCGCCGTCATCGCGCAGATCCTGGAGGACTACGCGCGCGCCGAGATCAACCTCGGCCGCACGCCGCCCAACGCGGAGGCCGAGGAGGCGTACGCGGCGGCCGTGCACGCCGCGCTGTTCGGCGTCGGACGGCTGCAGCCGCTGCTCGACGACCCCGAGGTCGAGAACATCGACATCAACGGCTGCGACCAGGTGTTCGTCGGGTACGCGGACGGCCGGGAACTGAGCGCCGACCCGGTGGCCGAGTCCGACGAGGAGCTCGTCGAGCTCATCCAGGTGCTCGGCGCGTACTCGGGCCTGTCGTCGCGCCCCTTCGACTCGGCGAACCCGCAGCTCGACCTGCGGCTCCCGGACGGCTCACGTCTGTCCGCCGTCATGGACGTCACGCGCCGCCCCGCGCTCTCCATCCGCCGGGCCCGGCTCGGCAAGGTCTTCCTCTCCGACCTGGTCGGCAACAACACGCTCACCCCGGAACTGCACTCGTTCCTCAGCGCCGCCGTGCTCGCCCGCAAGAACATCATGATCGCGGGCGCCACCAACGCCGGGAAGACGACGCTGCTGCGCGCGCTCGCCAACGTCATCGGGCCGACCGAGCGTCTGATCACCGTCGAGCGGGCACTGGAGCTCGGGCTCGACCAGTTCCCTGAACTGCACCCGAACGTCGTGGCGTTCGAGGAGCGGCTGCCCAACTCCGAGGGCCAGGGCATGATCTCGATGGCCGAGCTGGTGCGGCGGTCGCTGCGTATGAACCCCTCGCGCGTCATCGTCGGTGAGGTGCTCGGCGACGAGATCGTCACCATGCTCAACGCGATGTCGCAGGGCAACGACGGCTCGCTCTCCACGATCCACGCCAACAGCTCCGCCGAGGTCTTCAACCGCATCTCGACGTACGCCCTCCAGGCGAAGGAGCGGCTGCCCGTCGAGGCGTCCCAGATGCTCGTCGCGGGCGCCATCGACTTCGTCGTCTTCGTGCAGCGGCGCAACGACTTCGAACGCGGCGGCACCCTGCGCCGTGTCGTCACATCCATCCGGGAGGTCAACGGCATCGACGGCCGCGTCCTGTCCAGCGAGGTCTTCGCGGAGGGCCAGGACGGGCGGGCCTACCCGCACGCGCCGCTGTCCTGCCTGGACGAACTCCTCGCCAACGGCTACCAGCCCTCGGGGGTGTGGCGATGATGACCGGTGTGTTCTCCCTGCCCGTGCTGTACGGACTGCTGGCCGGCACGGCCGTCGGCGGCGGTATCGCGCTGTTCGTCGTCGCGCTGCGCGGCTGGGCGCCCAAGCCGGGCGCCGCCAACGACAACGGCAAGCGGGCCGCCGAGCTGGTCCGCTTCCTGTCCACCCGCGGCTCGCTGGCGATCGGCGGCGGACTCGTCGTCCTGGCGCTCACCCGGTGGATGGTGATGGGCGCCGCGACCGGCATCCTCGTCTTCACCTGGGACCGCCTCTTCGGCGGCGCAGCCGAGGAGCGCGCCGCGATGAAGCGCGTCGAGGCGCTCGCCGCCTGGACCGAGTCGCTGCGCGACACCATCGCCGGCGCCGTCGGCCTGGAGCAGGCCATCCCCGCCTCGGCGCGGGCCGCCGCCCCGGCGCTGCGCACCCACCTGGAGGCGCTCGTCGACCGGCTGCGGTCGCGTACGCCCCTGCCGGACGCGCTGCAGCACCTCGCCGACGAGATCAACGACGCCTCCGCCGACATCATCATCGCGGCGCTCATCCTCAACTCGCGGCTCCGCGGCCCGGGTCTGCGCGAGGTCCTCGGCGCCCTCGCCAAGTCGGCCCGCGAGGAGGTCGACATGCGGCAGCGCGTCATGGCGCAGCGCGCGAGCACCCGGCGCAGTGTGCAGATCGTCATCGTGGTGTCGGTGACCTTCGTGCTGGGGCTGGCGATCTTCAACCGGAGCTTCGTCGAGCCGTACGGGACGGCCATCGGCCAGCTGGTGCTGGGCGTCGTGTGCGCGCTGTTCGCCGCCGGGTTCTGGTGGCTGCGCAATCTGTCGAAGATCGAGACTCCGGAGCGGTTCCTGACGCACGCACCCGAGCGACAGGAGATGGGCGCCCGATGAACAGCATCTTCCTGACCGTGACCGTCGGTGCCATCGCCGGTCTCGGCATCTTCGCCCTCGTCCGGGCGCTGATGCCGAACCGCCGCGGTGCGGTCGCGACCGTCGCGCAGATCGACGCGCTGCGCGCGGCGGGGCCGTCGAACGGTCCCGCACCGCGCGCCACCGACCTCAAGGGGCGGCTCGGCCAGCGCGTTTCGGCCTTCTACCTGCAGCAGGGCTGGGAACAGCGCTCCCTGCGGGCGGACCTCGCCGTGCTCGACCGCAGCTGGGACAGCTTCCTCGCCACGAAGGTGATGCTGTCCGCGGTCGGGGTGTTCTTCGGCCCGTTCCTGTTCGCGATCGCCTGGCAGCTCGGCGTCGGCAGCAACCCCGTCATCCCGCTCTGGATGGCGCTGCTCTTCGGCGGTCTCTTCTTCTTCCTGCCGGATGTGGAAGTACGGCGCGACGCCGTCGACAAGCGCCGCGACCTGCGGCGCGTCATCGGTGCGTACCTCGACCTGGTCTCCATGAACCTCGCGGGGGGCCGCGGTCTGCCCGAGGCGCTCATGGCCGCCGCCGAGATCGGCGACGGCTGGGCGCTGCTGCGCATCCGCAACGCCCTCGCGGACGCGCGGATCACCGGCACGAGCCAGTGGGTCGCCCTGGGGCGGCTCGGCGACGAGCTGGGGGTCGAGGAACTGAAGGACCTGTCGGTCACCTTGGGGCTGGTCGCCGACGACGGTGCGAAGGTGCGCGAATCGCTCGCCTCGCGGGCGGAGACGATGCGGCACCGGGAGCTTTCCGAGATCGAGGGCGGGGCAGGCGAGAAGTCGCAGTCCATGCTCGTGGCCCAGTTGTTGCTCTGTGCGGGCTTCCTGGTCTTCCTGATCTTTCCGGCCGCGATGCGGGTCTTCAAGGTCTGAATCGCCTGAAACATCCGAATCGCCTGAGACATCTGATGTGCAGAGTCTGATCCACGTAGTCACCGAGTCGAGAGGACTTGAACCATGAACCGTTTGCCCATCAGTCACCCCGCGATCGATTTCCTCGTCACGTTCATTCAGGGGCGGGTGCGTCACGCCCGCTCGGAGGAGACCTCACGCGGCGCGTCCGCCGTGGAGTGGGTCATCATCTCGGCCGTGGTCGTGACCATCGTCGGTGTGGTCGCCGCACTGATCAACAACGCGCTCAAGGGCAAGGCCACGGACGTCGGCAACTGCATCTCGGGCACCACCGACACGGGTACCTGCAAGTAAGCGGAGTGATGAGCAGCCGATCAGGGTCTTTCGTACGCCGCAGGCTCGACGCCGCCCGCGGTGACAGCGGTGTGGGCAG
The DNA here is from genome assembly GCF_023701715.1 of Streptomyces sp. RKAG337. NCBI lineage: Bacteria > Bacillati > Actinomycetota > Actinomycetes > Kitasatosporales > Streptomycetaceae > Streptomyces > Streptomyces sp. RKAG337. The sequence continues at coordinate 4,191,283 of NZ_JAJOZA010000001.1, forward strand.
TCTCGCCGGCTCCGGTGGCGACCGCGGCATGACCGCGATCGAGTTCGTCTTCCTGACCCCGGTGCTCTTCTTCATGATCTTCGCGACCGTGCAGTTCGGGCTCTTCTACTTCGCCGACCATGTCGCGCAGGCCGCCGCCCAGGCGGGTGCCCGCAAGGCGCGGGCCGAGGCGGACGGGAACCCCGGCGGCTGGGAGGCCAAGGCCAAATCGACGGCGTTGAGCTACATATCGCAGCTCGGACCGAATCTGCTGGAGGGCCCGACGGTGACGTCGTCCGGCCCCGCGAACAACACGGTGGGAATCCGGGTGACCGCCACCGTGCCGACCGTCTTCCCGGGGATGACGTTCACCGTGAACGAGCAGTCGCAGGGTCCGATCGAGCGCTTCGTACCGGACATCGGGGGCTGAGGCCGGACATGCGCAGTTGGCTGCGGAACAGGGCCCGTCGGGCCGGCCACTCCGGCGATCAGGGGATCTCCACCATCGAGGTGGTGATCCTCGCGCCGGTCATGATCCTGTTCATCCTCGTCCTGGTCGCCTTCGGACAGCTGGTCGACGGCCGGGGCGCGGTGGACAGCGCCGCCCGCGACGCCGCCCGCGCCGGCTCGCTGCAGCGCGACGGCGGGACGGCGATGCGCCAGGCCCAGGCGGCGGCCGAGGCGGATCTGGCGGACACCTGCCTCGACCACCCCACGGTGACGAAGACCAGCGCGGGCTTCGAGGCCGGCGGCCTCTTCTCCGTCGATGTGACGTGCACCGTCCGCGGGTTCGGGGTCCTGGGGCTCAACATCAAGAACACCATCACCGCCACGAGCGCCTCGCCGCTCGACCCGTACCGGAGGGCAGCACCGTGACGTGGCTGACGGCGCGAATCTCCGCGACCCGCGACGACCGCGGCTCCGGCACCGCGGCGGTGCTCATGTTCGCCCTGGTTTTCATGACGCTCGCCGCCTTCGTCGTGGACGGCGGCCTGTCGATCCACCAGCGAGAGCGCGCCGCGGACATCGCCGAGCAGGCCGCCCGCTACGCGGCCCAGGACATCGACGTGGAGGCGCTGCGGAACGCGCCCGCGGGAGCCCCGCCGCGCATCAACACCGCGAACTGCGACGCCCGGGTCAAGGACTTCGCCGCGCGGTCCGGGCTCAGCATCGCGGACGCCGCCGCCTCCGGCTGCGAGATGGCGAAGACCACCGACCAACATGTAGAGGTGAGGATCCAGCTCACCTACAGTCCCACTCTGACCGGTTTCTTCTACAGCAAGGACTTCACGGTCCACGGGACGGCGGCGGCCGAGATCGCCACCGGCTGATCCGCCCCGATCCATCCACCGCACCACCGAAGGCAGAAGGCAGAGGAACGAGCCCATGGCACGCACGACCGCCAGTCGGCGTCCGGCCCAACCCGCGCAACCGGGCCGGCCGCAGCCGCCACGGCGCCGCCGTACGTTCGGTGACGTCGTCCGGGCGCTCCTGGCGTTTCTCGCGCTCGCCGTCCTGGTCGTGGGTGTGCCGGTCGCGCTGCTGAAGATCGTCGGCTCGCCGCTGCCGCACTCCTTCTCGATGGAGGTGCTGCGGGAGCCGATCACGACGGAGACGTTCATCAACGTGCTGGCCGTCGTGGTGTGGCTGGCGTGGGCGCAGTTCGCGGCGTGCGTGATCGTGGAGACCAAGGCCGCGATCTCCGGGATCGGGATGCCGTCGCGGGTGCCCGCGTCCGGGCCGAGCCAGCTGCTGGCGCGCCAGTTGATCGCCGCGCTGCTGCTGATCGGCGCGAGCGCCGCCAGCCTCACGCCGGGGCTCGCGCAGCTCGGCAACCTGCACGACCAGCCGCACCGCGGCGGCCCGGCCGTGACCGCCCAGCAGACGCCGGGGCAGGTGCAGCAGCACCAGCAGCACGCGGCCGGTGCGCAGCAGCAGGGCGGCGGGGCCGCCTCCACGACGGTGACGCCCGGTGCGGCCGCCGCCGCGGAGGCCGCCAAGGAGGCGACGAAGTTCTACCGGATCCAGCCGCCGGAGGGCCGGCACCACGATTCGCTGTGGGAGATAGCCGAACGCCACCTCGGGGACGGCCGTCGCTACAACGAGATCTACCAGCTCAACAAGGACCGGGCGCAGCCCGACGGTTCGAAGCTGTCCAAGGCGAGCCTGATCCGGCCCGGCTGGATCATGGAGATGCCGGCCGACGCGCGCGGCGGCGACCTCGTGGAGATGCCGGTCGCGGCACCGAAGCCCGCGCCTGACGTGCAGCACTACGCGGAGCGCGGCGGGGTCAAGGACACGGCGGCCGAAGGAGCCCACGCGGCGCACGCCGCACCCGTCCAGACACCCGCCCAGACCCCGGTCCAGACACCGGCCCAGACGCCCACGCAGAAGCCCGCAGAGCAGCCCGCCCACGCCGAAGCGGCCCCGGTCGGGCCGGCCGTCGCCGCACCGTCCGCATCCCAGGGCTCCGGGCACGGATTCGGGCTGCCCGAGGCGCTCATCGGCGCCCCGCTGCTGGCGGCCGGACTGCTCGCCGCGCTGGGCCGGCGCCGCCGTACCGCGCTGTGGCAGTCGGTCACCGCGGGCGCGGTCCGCACGCCCCGCACCCCCAACGGGCCCGAAGCGGACGCCGCCGACGCGCTGCGGATCGGTGCGGACGCCGACACCGTCGCGTTCCTCGACCGCGCGCTGCGCGCCCTGTCGGCACGGCTCGCCTCGGACGGCGGCAAGCTGCCCACCGTCTACGCGGCGTGGCTCACCGACGAGGCGCTGCACCTCCAGCTGGCCTGGCCCGAGGGGCAGCCGCCCGCGCCGTGGCAGCTCGGCCAGGACCAGACGTTCTGGCGGCTGGACCGGGCGGACCTGCCCGCCGACGCGGACGTCTCCGCCAGCGCCCCGTACCCGGGCCTGGCCGCCCTCGGCACCCTCGACGGCGCCCGGCTGATGCTCAACCTCGAAGCGGTGCCCGGCATCGTGTCGCTGACCGGCGCCCGCGCCGACCGTGAGGCGGTACTCGCCTCCGTCGCCGCCGAACTCGCCACCAACGGCTGGTCGGACCGGATGACGGTGACGCTCGTGGGCTTCGCCGAGGACCTCACGGCCCTCGCGCCGGCCAGGATCCGGCACCTCGCGGACGTCCCCGAGGTCATCGAGACGATGGCCGCCGAGACCGCGCAGCGCTCCGCCGCACTGCGGACCGCCGGCCAGGACAACGTGCTGACCGGCAGGACCGGCAGCGCCCAGCACACCCAGCGCTCCCCGCACCTCGTCCTGATCGCCACCGAGCCCACCGAGGAGGAGGCCGACCGGCTCGCCGAACTCGCCGCCGACTCCGGCCGGCTGGGCATCGGCTACCTCGTCGCATCGGCCCGGGACGACCTGCCGGGCGCCGCCTGGGCACTCGAGGTCACCGCGGCCGGCCGGCTGCTCGCCCCGCTCCTCGGTCTGGACCTGGAGGCGCAGCTGCTCCCGGCCGCCCAGTACCAGGCGATCCTCGGGCTGTTCGCGGCGGCCGACCCGGACCGCGAACCGTCCGCCTCTGTACCGCCGTTCATGGTCGACCTCACCGACCAGGGCCGGCCCGGGGTGTACGCCCGCCTCCTCGGCCCGTTCGAACTCATCGGTCTGGAGACCCCGGAGGCCGGGCGCAGCCTGCTCCTCCACGAGGCGCTGGCGCTGCTCCTGCTGCACCGCGAGGGCGTCCACCCACGGGTGCTGGCCTCCGCGCTCTGGCCGCGCGGCGTCACCGACGACGTGCGCGACGCGCTCATCGACCGGCTGCGCGACTGGCTCGGCACCGACGCCGACGGCTCGTCGCGGATGTCGTACGACGCCACCGGCCGCCTCGTGCTGTCCAGCACGGTCGTCTCCGACTGGGACGTCCTGCAGACCCTGCACCACGCGGCCTCCGAGGGCCCCGGCGCCGACGACCCGCAGACCCGCCGCCGGCTGCTGGCCGACGCCCTCGCGCTGGCCCGCGGCTCCCTCCTGGAGGACCGCGCCCCGGGCCGCTACGGCTGGCTCGCCCACGAGATCGTCGACGCCCAGCACCCGGTCCTCGTCGCCGAGGTCGCCCTCGCCCTCGCGGGTCTGCACCTCGACGCGGGCAAGCCGAAGGCCGCCGTCGCCGCCGTACAGACCGCCCTGGCGGTCACCGGCTCCGACGAGCGGCTCTGGCTCGCCCTCCTGCACGCGACCCACGCCACCGGCGACCCGGCCCGCCTCGAAGCTGCCGCCGAATCCCTCCTGGCCCGCAACCACACCCTCAACGGCGCGGCCCGCGGCCTTCCGCCCCGCGTCGAAGCCCTCCTGGACGAACTGCTTCCGACCTGGCGCGGCAGCATCGGCAGCATCGCCAACTGAGCAATCGCCAACTCTGCAATCGCCGGCCGAGCAATGGCCGGCCGAGCATCCGGCGCCCGGGCATTCCCGCCCGGGCGTTCGGCTTGCTCAGCCCTTCGCCGTGCTCAGCCCTTCGCCGTGCTCAGCCCTTCGCCACCGCCGCCAGGATCTCCGGAAGGCGGTTGAGGAGGCGGGGGGCCGTGAAGCGGAGGGATGCCGCGGCCAGGGCCAGGGCGTAGACGGCGCCGACCGGCAGCAGGATCCAGAGGTAGGCGTGGTGGCCGGCGACGTGGAGGTAGATCGTCAGGCCGACGAGCGGGAGGCAGCAGGCCGCGCCGGTGAGGCCGCCGCCGAAGAGGCTGATCGCGGCGAGACCGCCCTGGCCGGGGGCCGAGCTGCCGAACGGGTTGTCCTGCGGGAGGGCGTACGGGAAGCGGACGCTGGCGAAGGCGCCGGCGGCGATGAGGGCGCCCAGCAGGGCGAAGGACAGCCCCAGGGTCTCCGGGACGGCGTCCGGCCGGCCGAGGAGCAGGGCCGCGCCGATGGTGACGACCGTGACATACGGGACGGCGACGGTCGACAGGGCCAGTGCGCGGGCGCGCAGTTCGGCGTGGGCGTCGGCGCGGGTGGAGATGGTGGAGGCGACCGTCCAGAAGGCGGAGCCGTCGACACCGAACTGGTTGTACATCTGCATGCCGAGGAGCCCGGAGGCCCAGCACGCCGAGTAGACGCTGCCGTGCTGGACGGCGGCCACGATCGGCAGCAGCAGTCCGACGGCCAGCGCCGTCGCCCAGGCCGCCTTGGAGCGCGGGTCGCGCCAGGCGTAGCGGAACTGGCGTTCCATCACGGTGCCGGTGCGGCCGCCGGGCAGCAGCGCGGTCAGCCGGCCGCCACCGGTGCCCGCTTCCTTCTCCGCGGCCTGGAGGGTGGAGGCGTCGGGGATGACCATCAGCCGGTACAGGCTGTGGTGCCACCAGCGGATCACCAGGGCCAGGACGGCCGCGACGTAGAGGAGTTCGAGGACGGCCAGTCCGTACGAGCCCTCGGCCGCCGCGCGGACCGCGTCGATCGCGGGGGCGGGCGGCAGCCAGCGGAGCACGGAGGCGAGGGACTTGACGCGGTCCAGGCCGTCGGACGAGGCGAGCGAGCTGGCGCCGAGGTTGACGAGCTGTGCGCCGACCGCCACGAACAGGCCGCTGAGCAGCGCGAGGTCGCGCCCCTTGCGGCTGGTGAGCAGGCGGGTGTTGGCGGCGGCGACGGCACGCGACAGCGCCACGCAGAGCAGGAGCACGAGGGCGACGGCGGCGACCGCGACGACGATGGAGACCGCGTTGCCAGCCAGCGCGGACACCGCGCCCGCCGTCACGATGACGGTGAAGACCGGCCCTACGCCCAGCAGCGAGGAGATCAGCAGGGCGGTGATCAGCGGCCGCGGGCGCAGCGGCAGCATGGCGAGGCGGGTGGGGTCGAGGGTGTCGTCGCCGCCGAAGAGGAACAGCGGCATCACGGCCCAGCCGATGATGAGGACGACGGCCAGTCCGACGGCGGCCGCCGGCCCGTAGTCGCTGTGGCGCAGCGCGATCATCCCGACGCCCATGGCGAGCCCGTACAGCATCGCGAAGACGACGCCGACGATCCAGCCGATGGTGCGGCCGGTGGACTGCCGCAGCCCGTTGCGGATGATGGCGAGCTTGAGCCGGATGAAGACCGGAGTGACCGACGGGTGGGTGGCTGCGGCGCTCATCGTGCGCCGCCCAGCCAGTCGAGGTCCTGGCCGCCGCGTTCGGTGGCGCCGACGAGCGACAGGAACGCGTCCTGGAGGGACGACGCCTCGCCCCGTACGTCGGCGAGCGGGCCCTGGGCGACGATCCGGCCGGCGGCCATCACCGCGACCCAGTCGCAGAGGCTCTCCACGAGCTCCATGACGTGCGAGGAGAAGACGACGGTGGCGCCCGACCGGGTGTAGCGCTCCAGGACGCCCCGGATGACCTGCGCGGACACCGGGTCGACACCCTCGAAGGGCTCGTCCAGGAAGAGCACTTCGGGGTTGTGGAGCAGCGCCGCGGCCAGCCCGATCTTCTTCCGCATGCCGGTCGAGTAGTCGACGACCAGCTTGTTCTGCGCGGCGGCGAGGTCGAGGACGTCGAGCAGCTGTGCGGCGCGCTTGTCGACCTCGGCGCCGGGCAGGCCGCGCAACCGTCCGGTGTAGGCGAGCAGTTCGCGGCCCGACAGGCGTTCGAAGAGCCGCAGTCCCTCGGGGAGTACGCCGATCCGGGACTTCACGGCGACGGGGTCGGTCCAGACGTCATGGCCGGTGATCAGGACGGTGCCGTCGTCGGGGCGGAGCAGGCCGGTGACCATGGAGAGCGTGGTGGTCTTGCCGGCGCCGTTCGGGCCGACCAGGCCGATGAACCGTCCGGCCGGGAGTTCGAGGTCGATCCCGGCCACGGCCACCTGCTCGCCGAAGGACTTCCACAGGTTGTGGACGCTCACCGCGTAGCCCTGATCCGGTGCGCCTTGCTCCGGCGCGCCCTCGTCGGGCGCCCCCGCCTCGAATGTCTTCGGCACGTTGCGCCGTCCTTCCCCGTGGAGACCGCTGATCCACGGGGAAGCCTAGAGCAGGCCCTGTCAGGCCCCGGCGGGCGCTACCCGGGCCCGGCTCGCCGCCGCCTCGCGGCCGCACGCGTACGCCAGCGGGCTCAGCAGCTCCTCGACGTCGGGGAGCCAGCGGTTGAGGGCGGTGGGCTGGCGCGCCCACTGCACGGAGCCGCCGGTGCCGGTGCGGGTGGGCGGGGAAGCGATGAAGTCGCCCTCGCCACGGACCAGGAGGTCCAGGGAAGCGGGCGGCCAGCCCAGCTTGCGCAGCAGGTCGGGGACCTTGACCGACGCACCGGGCAGCACCAGGAAGATCAGCCGCCGGTTGGGGGTGCAGAGCACCGGGCCCAGCGGCAGGTCCATCCGTTCCATGCGGGCCAGGGCGAGGCAGCCGGCCACCTCGGGGACGTCGATCGCGTCGAAGGTACGTCCGGTCGGCAGCAGGATCGACGCACGCGGCTGCTTGGACCACATCCGGCGCACCGCGACGGCGCTGCCGCTGGCCTGCGTCGCCCAGTCGGGGCGGGTCGGGTGCGCGCCGGGCGCCGGGCAGGCGGGGGAGTCGCACGAGCAGCGTGAACCGCCGCCGTCGTCCTCCAGCCAGGAGCCGGGCAGCACGTCCCAGTGCCGCTCCTCCGCGTATCGGACCGCTGTGTCGAGCAGTTGGTCGGTGAGCTGCTGCGGGGGGGCTCCGATGGTGTCTTCCACGCGCTGCACAACTACCTCGGTCACCAAGGGTTACGGGGTGGAGCCGCGGCTCATCGTGGGCGCACGGGTGCACGGCCGGGGGCGCGTGCGGGAACGCGGCCCCGGATGGGGGTAGTCCCTGGTGGGTGCGGAGACGTACGCCCTGGAAGAAATGCCGTGAAAACGGTGAATTCACGTCATGTGTGCTGGGCATTGATCTCTTATCGAAGATCGCCGGGGTCACCAGGGGGAGCGGGACGACGGGCGCAGGCCCGTGGTCCCGCGACGAAGGAGGGGCACGACATGGCCGCACGACCACTGGTGGCGCGGCAGCCGAACGAACGGCTGCAGGCGCTCATCCAGGAAGCCGGCTGCTCCAACGCCGGTTTGGCCCGCCGGGTCAACATGTGCGGGGCCGAGCACGGCCTCGACCTGCGGTACGACAAGACGTCCGTCGCCCGCTGGCTGAGAGGCCAGCAGCCGCGTGGCCGGGCACCGGCCATCATCTCCGAGGCGCTGGGCCGCAAGCTGGGCCGGGCCGTCTCCATCGACGAGATCGGCATGGCCAACGGCAAGAACCTCGCCACCGGCATCGGGCTGCACTTCGCGCCCACCGTCCTCGGCGCGATCGAGCAGGTCTGCGAGCTGTGGCGCAGCGACGTCGGGCGCCGGGACTTCCTCACCGGGTCGACGGTGGCCGCCTCGGCCCTCGTGGAGCCCAGCCGCGACTGGCTGATCACCCGCACCGACGGCGCCGTCGCCCGGGCCGGCGGCTCACGGGTCGGCAGGGCGGACGTGGAGGCGGTGCGGGCCACGACGAAGGCGCTCGTGGACCTGGACCACCGCTTCGGCAGCGGCCATGTCCGGCCCATCGTCGTGCACTACCTCAACAGCGTCGTGTCGGGCCTGCTGGCGGGCTCGTACCGCGAGGCGACCGGCCGTCAGCTCTTCGGCGCCGTGGCACGGTTGACCGAACTCGCCGGGTACATGGCCATCGACACCGGGCAGCCGGGGCTCGCGCAGCGCTACTACATCCAGGCGCTGCGGCTCGCGCAGGCGGCGGGCGACCGCGGCTACGGCGGATACGTGCTGGCCGCCGGGATGAGCCATCTCGCCGAGACGCTCGGCAATCCGCGCGAGATCGCGCAGCTCGCCCGGGCCGCGCAGGAGGGGGCGCGCGGGCAGGTCACTCCCACCGCGCAGGCGATGTTCTACGCCGCGGAGGCCCGCGGGCACGCGCTGCTCGGCGACGCCCGGACGTTCGCCTCGGTCGCAGGACAGGCCGTCGACGCGCTGGAGCACTCCCAGCCGGACGACGATCCCGACTGGATCTCCCACTTCGACCAGGCCTATCTGGCCGACGAGTTGGCGCACGGCCACCGCGATCTCGGCCAGGCCGCACCGGCCGCCCGGCGCGCCGAGGAGGCCCTCGCGGGCCACCCCGTGACACGGGTGCGCCGCCGCGCGATCGGGCTGCTCCTCCTCGCCGACGCCCAGGTGCAGCAGCGCGAGATCGAGCAGGCCTGCCACACGGGCACCGAGGCGGTGGCCCTGCTGACCGGGCTGCGCTCCCATCGCGGTGCCGAATACCTCGACGACTTCCGCCGCCGCCTCGAACCGTACGGAGCGGAGCCCGCGGTACGGGAGTTCGGCGCCCATCTCCAGGAGCAGGAGGCCGCGGCGTAGGCCGTGTCGTCCGGGTGTTCGCGATACCGGCGGAATCACCACCCGCCGGAATCGTTACCGGAACGACATCGCCGTGCACGACGCCCCAAGAGACGGCCGATACCTCGCCATTCGGTCCTTCCCCGTCGTCAACACGGCCCTGTCCGGCCCTCGCCCGATCGGGTGCGTGGTGGGTTCTCAGGCTGACCCGGTAGCGTGAGCCGTCGAGTCCGATGACGGGTCCGACGACGGGTGAAGGCGGGAGTTCCGGCGATGCACAGCGGACACGGCGACGAGACGCCGGACGATCAGTACCGGCAGAACCCGGGAACGCCCGAGCCCCGAAGGGGTGTGGTGCTGCCACCGGAGCAGCCGCCGCAGCACTACGAGGACCATGTGCGGCCCGCCGGCGGGCAGCCGTGGGACCAGGTGCCGGGCGCCGCGCAGCCGCTGCCGCCCGAGGCCGGCGCGGGGGCGGACGCGACGATGATGTTCCCGCCGTATCCGCAGGCCACCCCGCCCGCTCCCGCGATGCCGCCGGTGCCGCCCGCGATGCCCCAGGCGCCACCCGCGGCCGCCGCACCGGTGCCGGAGGCGGACGCCACCCAGTTCCTGCCGCCGTACCCGCGCTCGTCGCCGCCCCCGGAGCCGTTCACCCCGGATCCGTTCCAGGCCGAGCCGTTCGCGCCGGAACCCTTCGCTCCCGAGCCGTTCACGCCCGAGCACTTCGGGGCGGGGACCGGGCCGGCGGGGTATCCCGCCGAGAGCGAGGCGGAGGCCACCCGGCACCTGTCGCTCTCGATCTTCGACGAGCCGTCGTACGACCAGCCGCAGGGGCCCTCGTACGACCAGTCGTACGACGAGCCGCAGTCCGCCCCGTCGGGCGACTACGACCACCTGTACCGGCAGGACGGCCCCCGGCAGCAGCCGAGGCCGGAGCCGGCCCGTCAGCAGCCCTACCGGGTGCAGGCGGCGCCGCCGGCACCGGCGCCCGCCCAGGGTCATGCGGATCCCTATGACGGTGCGAACGGTACGAACAACGCGAATGGTGCGAACGGTGGCGGCGGTGGCGGATCGCGCCGCCGGCTCTCCCCGGCCGCGGTGATCGGCATCGTCGTCGGCGGCTGCGCCCTGGCCGGACTGGCCGCGGGCGCCGCGCTCAGCGCGGGCGGCGACGACGACAGCAAGGACCAGGCCAAGGCGAGCAAGCCGCCGGCCTCGTCGGCCGGGGCGTCCGCGCAGCCGGGCGGCGCCGCCGACGACGCCGCCACGAAGCAGGCGAAGACCCTGGACGCACTCCTCAAGGACAGCGGCAGCAGCCGGTCCTCGGTGGTCAGCGCGGTGGAGTCGATCAAGTCCTGCAAGAACCTGCCCCAGGCGGCGGCCGACCTGCGCGCGGCGGCCGGCCAGCGCGGCACGCTCGTCACCCGGCTCGCGGCCCTCCAGGTGGACCAGCTGCCGCAGCACGCGGAACTGTCCGAGGCGCTGAACAAGGCGTGGGCGGCGTCGGCCGCGGCCGACAACGCGTACGCGTCCTGGGCGGACCAGGCGGCCGGCGACGGCAAGACCTGCAAGGGCGGCCACGCGAAGGGCACCCCGGTCAAGTCGGTGGGCGACCGCGAGAGCGGTAGCGCGACGGCGCAGAAGAAGCGCGCGGTCCGGCTCTGGAACGCGATCGCGAAGCAGCACAACCTGACCGAGCGCGAGTACTCCCAGCTCTGAGCCGATCGGGCGCCCGGGGTCCGGGCGCCCGCGTCAGCGGCCGCCGGCGCGCACGCCGCTGTGGCCGGACAGGCCCTAGTTGCTCTGGCTCACCTGGCGGCCGAGCGTCGCCGCCATGTCGACGAATCCGGTGCGCGCGGCGACCAGCCGGCCGTCCTTGACGACCTGGTAGACGACCTTCGCGTTGACCATCCGCGGGTGGCCCGGCACCGGGAGCATGTTCTCGTTGCGCCAGCCGAGGTCCGGGGTGAGGCCGCCGGTCGAGATGCCGGTCGCCTTGTCCAGCGCGCGCTTGAGGGTCATCGGGTTGACCTCCTCCGCGCCCATCGTCCGGACGACCTCGGTGAAGACCGAGTAGGCGATCCAGGTGGTCTGGACGCCGGGGTCGGCGACGTCGATCCGGTTGTCGCCGAACGCGTACTTCTTCACGACCTCCTTCATCGCGTCCCACTTGGGGTCCGAGGTCGGCGGGTACCAGCCGGTGGCGAACGCGTTCTCCAGCGGGCTGTTCCTGCCGCCGGTGCTGTCGATCAGCGACTGCTGGATGCTGCCGATCACCGAGGAGAACCGGACGTCGGGCAGCTCTTCGCCGAGCCGCCGGAGCGAGTCGATGAACGTGTCCGTGCGGTCGCCGAGCACGGCCGCGACACAGGTGCCGGAGCGGGCGCTGCCGACCGCCCGCTGGGCGACGCCGGTGTACTCGGTGGAGTCGTCGGCCGTCGGCAGGTCGCTGGCGGCGGGCCGGCCGCCGGCCTTGAGGCCGGCGTCGAGGAACAGCGGGAACTGGTCGCCGACGATGGTGTCCGGCCGCACCAGGCTGACCTTGGAGCAGGAGGCCGCCAGTTGCTTCCCGTTGCCCGTCAGCAGGGCCGGCAGGCCGCCGTTGACGGGATAGGACATCGGGCTCTGGAACTCCTCCTGGGTTATCCCGTAGCCCCCGATGTACGGGATCCCGGCCGACTCCAGGGTGGAGGTGAAGCTGTTGGCGTGCTCGCTGTACGAGCCGATGACGGCGACCACGCCCTCGTCCTGGGCCCGCTGCGCGCACTTCGCGGCCTCGACGGTGTCGTTGTGGTCGTTGCAGGTGAGGACCTTGAGCTCGCGGCCGTTCAGCCCGCCCGAGGCGTTGATGTGGGCCGCGAACGCCTGCGCCATGGCAGGCATTCCTGGCATGTTGGTCGATTTCGTACCGTCCGGTGCCCAGGTCATGACGACCACGGGTCCCGGGGAGCCCCCCGCGCTCCCCGGGATCACACCGCAGCCGCTGATCAGCGCCGCGCAGGTCGTCGATACAGCCAACAGGACAGCCTTGCGCGAACGCCGTTCAGTCATGAACATGGACGCTTCCGTTCCGCGCCCAACGCGGGGGTGACCCCGAGCGAACGCAGCGTCACGTTCAGGTGAATTACAGGTGCGGATTCGAGGGAACGTACGATCGGTCACCGTGCAGACTTCGGAGAAGACTTCCCGCCGCGGTGCCCGCTCCTCCACGATGGGGGGCATGCCGCTCAATGACATGCCTTGGTGGCGCTGGCGCAGCAATGTGCGCTCGGCGCTGCACATGATCAGCGACCCGGTGTTCCAGCAGGAGTGCTGGCTCGCCGGGGTGCCCGGTTTCGGCGACGTCACCGACGCCGTCTACCGCCTCGTCGAGGACACCTGGCTCGACAACTGGTCCGCCGAGAAATACGTCGGGACGATCTTCCGCGACTCGCAGGAGGCCGCGCTCGTCGACGTCGCGGTGCTGCGGGTGCTGAAGATCCTGCACCAGGTGGGCGCGGACGCGCCGGTCGGCACCTACCTGGAGCACCACGCCTGGCCGGAGGCGGTCCGCGCCGCCCGTGAGGCGCACGTCAAGCTCGCGACGGCCGACGGGGACGACGTGGACGCGCCGCCGCGCTCGCTCGACGTCCTGGCGATCTACACGCGTACCGCCTGACGGACGGCGGCGCCGCGCCGGCCGCCGCGTGTGCGAGGCTGGCCCGTGTGAACGAGCCGCAATATGTGCTGACGCTGTCCTGTCCCGACAAGCAGGGCATCGTGCATGCCGTGTCGAGTTACCTCTTCATGACCGGCTGCAACATCGTGGACAGCCAGCAGTTCGGGGACCAGGACACCGGGCTGTTCTTCATGCGGGTGCACTTCACGGCCGAGCCGCCGGTGGACCAGGACAAACTGCGCGCGAGCTTCGCGGCGATCGGCAGCGCCTTCCAGATGGACTGGCAGCTGCACGCGGCGGACGAGAAGATGCGGGTCGTCCTCATGGTCAGCAAGTTCGGGCACTGCCTGAACGACCTGCTGTTCCGCACCCGGATCGGCGCGCTGCCCGTCGAGATCGCGGCCGTGGTCTCCAACCACACGGACTTCGAGGAGCTCGCCGGCTCCTACGGCATCCCGTTCCACCACATCCCGGTGACCGCCGACACCAAGGACCAGGCGGAGGCGCGGCTGCTGGAACTGGTCGAGGCGGAGCGCGTGGACCTGGTGGTGCTGGCCCGCTACATGCAGGTCATCTCCGACGACCTGTGCAAGCGGCTGCCCGGCCGGATCATCAACATCCACCACTCGTTCCTGCCGAGCTTCAAGGGCGCCAAGCCCTACCACCAGGCGCACGCACGCGGGGTGAAGCTGATCGGCGCGACCGCGCACTACGTGACGGCGGCCCTCGACGAAGGACCGATCATCGAGCAGGAGGTCGAGCGGGTGGGGCACGAGGTCACCCCCGAGCAGCTCGTGGCGGTCGGCCGGGACGTCGAGTGCCAGGCGCTGGCGCGCGCCGTGAAGTGGCACAGCGAGCACCGCGTCCTGATCAACGGGCACCGCACGGTCGTCTTCGCCTGACGTGCGGTGCCGCGGGCCGTACCGGTCCGGTCAGGCGCCGGCGCCCAGCTCCTTGTAGTGGGCCTGGCAGACGTCGAAGTCCGGCAGCCGGCCGCCGTCCCGCATCTCCGCGAAGCTGGGGGCGGCCGCGTCCCGGGCGGACAGCTGGGGCGCGCCGGTCTGCCAGTCGATGCCGAGCTCGGGGTCGAGCGGGTGCACACCGTGCTCCTTGTCGGGACGGAAGACGTCCGAGACGAGGTACGAGAGCGTGGCGTCGTCGCTGAGGGCGCAGAAGCCGTGGCCCATGCCCTCCGCGATGTACAGGGCCTTGCGGTCCACGTCGTCCAGCCGGACGCCGTCCCACTGCCCGAAGGTGGGCGAGCCGACCCGCAGGTCGACCACCACGTCGAGCACCGCGCCGCGTACGCACGTCACGTACTTGGCCTGGCCCATCGGGACGTCGGCGAAGTGGATGCCGCGCACGACGTCCTTCGACGACACCGACATGTTGGCCTGCGCGAGCCGCATCGGATGCCCGACCTCGGCCTCCAGCCGGTCGAAGCGGTACCACTCCAGGAACAGCCCGCGCGGGTCGCCGTGCTGCTGCGGGGTGATCTCCCAGGCGCCGTGGAAGGACAGCGGTCGGATGTTCATCGCGGGAGGTCCTCTTCGAGGGCGAGCGTGTTGACCAGGTATTCGCCGTAACCGCTCTTCAGCAGCGGTTCGGCCAGTTTGCGCAGCTGCTCGGAGTCGATGAACCCCATCCGCCAGGCGGTCTCCTCGACGCAGCCGAGCTTCAGCCCCTGCCGCTCCTCGATGACCCGGACGTACTCCGAGGCCTGGACGAGGGAGTCGAAGGTGCCGGTGTCCAGCCAGGCGGTGCCGCGGTCCAGTACGGAGACGCGGAGCTTGCCCTGCTTCAGGTAGGTCGCGTTGACCTCGGTGATCTCCAGCTCGCCGCGCGCGCTGGGCTTGAGGCTGTTGGTGATGTCCACGACCTGGCCGTCGTAGAAGTAGAGGCCGGGGACGGCGAAGCGCGACTTCGGCCGCTCCGGCTTCTCCTCGATCGACAGCGCGTTGCCGTGCTCGTCGAACTCGACGACGCCGTACGCGGTGGGGTCCTTCACCTGGTAGGCGAAGATCACACCGCCGTCGGGGGAGCTGTGGTCCTGCAATTGCCGCCCGAGGCCCGCGCCGTGGAAGATGTTGTCACCGAGAATGAGCGCCACCGGCTCGCCGCCGATGAAGTCCGCACCGATCTGGAAAGCCTGGGCGATTCCACCGGGATTCGGCTGCGAGCGGTATTCGATATTGATACCGAATTGCGAGCCGTCGCCGAGGAGCCGACGGAACTGCTCCTGGTCCTGCTCGGTGGTGATGAGCAGTATGTCGCGAATTCCCGCCATCATGAGCGTCGACAGCGGGTAATAGACCATCGGCTTGTCGTAGACCGGCATCAGCTGTTTGGAGACCGCTTTGGTGATCGGCCACAGCCGGGACCCGGTCCCGCCGGCGAGGAGGATACCACGCATGTTGTTTCTACTTTCTCCGGCGGCAGGCGGCCGATGACTGCTCGGCTTCGCCCCTGCACTCGGGGAACGGCTAGAGTTACGGCGAAGCAAACCATCTTACGCCGCCCCCCAGTAGGGGCCTGACTGGACTCTGGCACTCATGAACATTCTTGTTACCGGTGGCGCCGGATTCATCGGCTCGCAGTTCGTCCGCGCAGTCCTGTCAGGGGAGATGCCGGGGCTCGAGACCGCCTCCGTCACCGTACTGGACAAACTCACCTACGCCGGCAATCCGGAGAACCTCGCTCCGGTCGCCCACCTGCCCGGCTACCGGTTCGCGCACGGCGACATCTGCGACGCGGACTTCGTCGCCTCCGTCCTGCCCGGCCATGACGCGGTGGTGCACTTCGCCGCGGAGTCGCACGTCGACCGGTCGATCACCGGCGCGGCCGCGTTCGTCACCACGAACGTGCTCGGCACCCAGACCCTGCTGGACGCCGCCCACAAGCTCGGCATCGGCCGCTTCGTGCACGTGTCCACGGACGAGGTGTACGGCTCGATCAGCGAAGGCTCGTGGACCGAGGACTGGCCGCTCGCGCCCAACTCCCCGTACGCCGCGGCGAAGGCGGGCTCCGACCTGATCGCGCTCGCCTACCACCGCACGCACGGGATGGACGTGGTGGTCACCCGCTGCTCCAACAACTACGGGCACCATCACTTCCCCGAGAAGATGATCCCGCTGTTCGTGACGAACCTGCTGGACGGCAAGAAGGTCCCGCTCTACGGCGACGGCGGCAACATCCGTGACTGGCTGCACGTCTCCGACCACTGCCGGGGCATCGCGCTCGCGCTGCAGGGCGGCAAGGCCGGTGAGGTCTATCACATCGGCGGCGGCACCGAGTTGACGAACAAGGAGCTCGCCGGCCGGCTGCTGGAAGCCTGCGGCGCCGGCTGGGACATGGTCGAGTACGTCGAGGACCGCAAGGGCCACGACCTGCGCTACTCCCTGGACATCGGCAAGTCCCGCGCCGAGCTGGGCTACGAGCCGCTGATCGGCTTCGACCAGGGCCTCGCCGACACCGTCGCCTGGTACCGCGACAACCGCGCCTGGTGGGAGCCGCTCAAGGCCAAGGCGGCGCTTTCATGAGCGATGCCGGCACGAACGAGGACCCGGCCGCCGGCGTCACCCGCTGGCTGGTGACCGGGGCCGGCGGGATGCTCGGCCAGGAGGTCGTGGCGGCCCTCGCGGCTGATCCGGCTTCGGCCGTCACCGCCGCCACCCGGGCCGACCTGGATCTGACCGACCCCGCGGCGCTGCTCGCGGCGGTCCGCGGCCACCGGATCGTGGTCAACGCCGCCGCCTGGACGGACGTCGACGGCGCGGAGGCCGACGAGGCCGCCGCCACCGTCGTCAACGGCGACGGGGTGCGCCACCTGGCCGCCGCCTGCGCCGCCGCGGGCGCGCTGCTCATCCATGTCTCCACCGACTACGTCTTCCCCGGCGACGCCAAGGAGCCGTACCGCGAGGACGACCCGACCGGGCCCGTCAACGCCTACGGCCGCGGCAAGCTCGCCGGTGAACTCGCGGTCGCCGAGCTGCTGCCCGACAGCGGCTACACCGTGCGCACCGCGTGGCTGTACGGCGCGCACGGCCGCAACTTCGTGGCGACCATGCTGAAGCTGGCGGCCACCCACGAGACGCTCGACGTCGTCGACGACCAGCTCGGCCAGCCCACCTGGGCCCGCGCGCTGGCCGTCCGGCTCACCGAGCTGGGCCGCGCCGCGCTCGCCGGCGACGCCCCGGCCGGCGCGTACCACGGCACGGCCGCCGGCCAGGCCACCTGGTACGAGCTGGCCCGCGCCGCGTTCGAGCTGTCCGGCCTCGACCCGGAGCGGATCCGCCCCACCACGGCCGACAAGTTCGTCCGGCCGGCCAAGCGTCCGGCCTACAGCGTGCTGGGCCACGACCGCTGGTCCGCCGCCGGGCTGCCGGCGATGGCCGACTGGCGGGACGAGCTGAAGGCCGCGGTCGCGGCGGGAACGTTCGCCGCCGGAGCCTGAGTTCGGCCGGCCGCACGACGCAGGACCACGGAACGACGAAGGAGGGGCACCCGCCGCGGCGGGTGCCCCTCCTTCGTCGTTCCGTGGGTTACGGCTGGCCCTTGCGCCAGGCGTACTCGCAGCCGTGCAGCAGCTGGTCCGTCTCCGGCGGGGAGATCGGGTTGAGCTTGCGCGGCGGGTCGCACTTGCCGTGCGGGGCGAACTTGGAGCAGGTGCCGTCGGGCTTCGCGAGCAGGTGCGCCTGGTACGCGAGCCGGCCCATGGTGCTGACGCCCTTCGGGTTCTCCGGGAAGAAGGGGTCGGACTGGGCGGAGGCCGCCATGCCGGTGAGCACCACGGTGGCGGTCAGTACGCCGATGGCGGCGTAGCGGCCCGCGTTGCGGGACGCGGCCGGCGACTGCAGCGCGGGGATCGCGGCGAGCCGCTCCTTGACGCGCTCGCCGGTCAGGACGCAGGCGAGACCGAACAGCGCGAGACCGCAGTAGAGGAGCGTCTGGTAGGTACGGGGGAAGAGCTGGACCGCCTGGTCGCGCTCCATGTGGGAGGCGAAGAAGAAGCGGATCGCCCAGGCGCTGCCGAAGCAGGCGACGACGCCGATGACGGCGGAGCGGCGCAGCCCGACGGTGAGCGCCACCGCGACGCCGACCATCATCAGCGCGGTGAACACCCCGACGCCGCCGAGTTCGCCCGGCGGCGGCCACATGCCGGGCAGGTTGCCGTTGCGGGTGTAGAACGGCGTCATCGCGATGTAGCCGGGGTCGACCAGCGTCAGCGTCGAGCAGAAGCGGTCCTTGGTGCTGTCGGCGGCCGACAGCAGCATGTAGCCGTACTTGCCGCCGATGATCAGGAACGCCAGCAGGGCGGTCCCGAGGAACGCGCCGGCCCGCAGCATGCCGTCCCGCCCGGAGCGCCAGGGGAACAGCCCGACGATGGCGAGGAGTATCCCGGGGGCGGACCAGATGTGCCAGCCGGAGTAGACGATGAACAGGACGCCGAGCATCGCTCCGACGGCCGCGCCCCGCCAGGCCACGGCCGGATACGGCCGGCGCGGTGAATTGCGCAGCAGCTGCAGGAGCTTGGCGAGCAGCGGGATGAGGACGACGAGCACCAGCGGGCTGTACGGCTTGTAGACCACGACCGAGGGGATGCCGGCCAGCATGCCGACGCCGAGCGCCGGCAGCGGACGCAGGAACATCCGCCAGGCCAGGTACGCGGCCGGACCGGTGAGCGCGATCGAGATGATCAGGATCCACTTGAGGGCGAACGCCGTCTGGTGGTTGTCGACGAAGTGGTCGGCCCAGAAGGCGGTCAGGTGCGGCAGCACCGGCGGGTAGATGTTGACCATGTGGCCGCTGTGCTGGATCTGGGTGGCCCAGGCCTCCAGCCGTCCGTTGTCACCGCTCTGGCCGTTCAGCGGCCAGGGGGTGCCGCGCAGGGCGACGACCTGTCCGCCGGCCGTCATGCCCGTCGCCAGTCCGGCGATGGCGGCGCAGACCAGCCGCAGCACGATCCGGTGCACCCGGGGACTGGCCCGGAAGACCGACCAGAGCACGAGGGCGAGCAGCGGCAGTGCCACCGCGATGAGCCGGAACTGCAGCGCCGCCAGCCCGCTGACCTGTCCGATCCGGGTCATCGGGTTGACCGCGATGGACGTGCTCCACCGGGCGAAGGCGAGGGCGGCCCCGATCGCGACGGCGAACTCGGCGGCGATCATCGCCAGCCGTTTGCGCCAGGGCTTGAACGCGACAGCGGCGGCGTTGAGCACCCCTGCTGCTCCGGGCGCCCTCGGCGCGTCGGTCGGTGTCATATCTCAGTCAGCTCCAGCGATCCGGTCGGTCGCCCTGGCAGCGGCGTGACCGTCTTCGAGGTCGGTGTGTGTGCGCCGGAGCCGGACGGGTAGGGCGGCTAGCGTGCTGACCGCCGTCTTCACGTGTGAGGTGCTGCACACCAGTACTGATGAGGTTCGGTGGGACAGCGTTCCAGATCGTACGGGAATCCCGATCGGGGTTTGCCGCCGGGCGGGCCCCGGGGCCTGCGGGCACTGGCCCCCGGCCGGTCAGCCGGGCTTGACGGTGCCGATCGCCTCGGCATCCCCGACGAGTGCCCGGGTCGTCGGGTCGAAGGGCCGGTCGAAGCGGCGCAGCCCGACGCGCAGTCCGAACAACAGGGCGACGGCGGCGGCACTGGCGGCGATCGCGTAGGACAG
This sequence comes from Streptomyces sp. RKAG337, assembly GCF_023701715.1. Lineage (NCBI taxonomy): Bacteria > Bacillati > Actinomycetota > Actinomycetes > Kitasatosporales > Streptomycetaceae > Streptomyces > Streptomyces sp. RKAG337. The sequence goes on from NZ_JAJOZA010000001.1 coordinate 4,210,873, forward strand.
TTCGACCTGCAGCGCCGTGCCGCCGGGCAGCAGGGGGGCGATGCCGAGGGCGAGGGCCCCGATGGTCCAGGCGACGCACAGTATGCGGTGGCCGCCGGTGGCCAGGGTGCCGCTGCTGAGCACGATCGCCGCGAGGTGGGCGACCGCGCCGAGACCCAGCAGACCGAAGTCCAGGGAGCTGAGGGCCGGCGGCGCGTGGAAGGCCGTCTCGTTCAGGGCCGGGCCGATCACCGCGCAGACGACCGCCCAGCCGGCGCCGAGCGCCGACACCATCAGCAGGTTGCCGCGCAGGGTGCGCAGGAAGCCGGCCTTGTCGCCGGCGGTGTGCCGGCCGGTGAGCTCCACCAGCAGGGACGCCTGCATCGAGCTGACCAGGAACTGCGGCACCCGCACCAGGATCAGCGCCGAGACCAGGGCGGTGACCAGCGGGGCGTTGTCCGGGTCGAGGAGCTTGGCGGTGACGACCGGAGCGTTGGCCACGGCCTGCATCAGCGTGGTGGAGACGACCAGCACGCCGAAGCCGTTGTGGATCTCACCGGGGCCGGCGGCCGGTCCCGGCCGGGACGCCCGGCGCATCGCGGGCAGGCACAGGAGCACGGCGGGCAGCGGGGCCAGCGCCATGGCCAGGCCGAAGGCGAGGAAGGAGCCGTTCGCGGCCAGCAGAGCGACCGCGGCGCCCACCCGCAGCGCCGCGTCGGCGGTCAGCTGGACGGCGTACCAGCGGAAGTTCCCGTACCCGGCGAGGATGCCGCGCGCGGTGTGCTGCGCGGCCCAGCCCACGAAGGCCGCGCCCAGCACCGCGACCATCGCCCGGTCGCCGTTGAAGAGCAGGTTCGCCAGCGGGCCCGAGGCCGCGGCCAGCGCCGCCAGGACCACGGCCAGCATCGCCGTCGCCGTGAGTATCCCGCGCCGGATGGCGGGTCCGGCGCCCAGCCCGGAGGCGGTCCGCGCGGCGACCACCCGGGTCAGCTCCTGCTCGACGGGGAAGAACAGCCCGATGCCCGCGAAGGCGATCACCGACCACAGGACGGAGATCTGGGCCATGTCGTCATGGCCGAGCGTCCGTCCGGCCAGGGCCAGGAAGATGTACGAGGCGCCGGCGTTCGCCGCCACCCCGGCCCCGACGAGAAGGGTCCCGGAAGGGAGCGTGCGCAGGAGTGCTGTGGGCGACTTCATGTGGCGGCCAGAATACCCCGGAGGGCATGACAGGTACTCGCCGGACCTGCGCCCCGAGCGGCCCGGAGCCCGTGGGGCGTGGGCGTCCACCCGGCTTTCGGCTCTTGTGGCCAAGGGGTACCATGAGCGCCGTGTCCGGCAGCGTGTGTGACGTCGCCACCCAGTCGAGGGTTGGCGGGACGTCTTCTTCGCCCTCTGCCCGGTAGCCGGTCATTCCCTGGACGTCAGCCGACGTCGGTATGACGCGGCAGCCTCGTACTCCGACCGGAAAGACGGCTGAATCGTGCAATTGTCCGTACTGACTTCGGTGACCGGCTTGGCGGTGCTCGGATGCATCGTCGAGCTGTTGCGTCGCCAGCAACTGCGCGAGAAGTACGCGGCCCTGTGGCTGCTCATCGGCCTGATCATCGCTCCGCTCGGTTTCTTCCCGACCTGGCTCGACTCGATCGCCAACAAGCTCGGCGTCGCCTCCGGTGTGAGCCTGGTGCTCTTCGCCGGCTTCGTCCTTGTGCTGCTCGTCACACTGCACCTGAGCTGGGAGTCCAGCCGTCTCGAGGCCGAGACGCGCACCCTGGCCGAGGAAGTGGCCCTGATCCGGGCGCACTTGGCGCAGAGCGCCGACCCGATGCCCGCCAACGCGGTGAAGCCCGTCATCGACGGCACCACCGGCACCGACGGCACCACCGGCACCGACGGCACCACCCCCACCACCCCTACGGATGATCGCGAGGCCCGGGCATGATCGATGGCCGACGGGTGCTGGTGATCGTGCCGGCGTGGAACGAGGACGCCGGACTGGCGACGACCCTGGGTGAGATCAACAAGGAACTGCCCGACGCGGACATCCTCGTCGTGGACGACGGTTCCACCGACCGCACGGCCAAGGTCGCCGCGGCGGAGGGCGCGATCGTCGCCCGCCTGCCGTACAACCTCGGCGTCGGCGGCGCCATGCGGCTGGGCTACCGCTACGCGCTGGAGTACAACTACGACGTCGCGATCCAGATCGACGCCGACGGCCAGCACGACCCGAGCTATGTGCCGGCCCTGCTGCGCGAGCTCGACAACGCCGACCTGGTCGTCGGCGCCCGCTTCGGCGGCGAGGGCGACTACCAGGCCCGCGGCCCGCGCCGCTGGGCGATGCGGCTGCTGTCCGGAGTCATGTCCAAGCTGGCCGGCACCCGGCTGACCGACGCCACCTCCGGCTTCCGCGCCTGCAACCGCGACCTGATCGAGTTCTTCGCCGGCTGGTACCCGGTGGAGTACCTCGGCGACACGGTGGAGAGCACCGTCGGCGCGATCCGCTGCGGCTACACCGTCCGGCAGGTCCCGGTCGCGATGCGGCCGCGCACCACCGGCAAGCCGAGCCACTCGCCGCTGCGCGCCATGGTCTACCTGGCCCGCGCGGGCCTGGTCCTGCTGCTCGCGCTGATCCGGCGGGTGCCGACCCAGGCCCCGCACACGATGGCCTCGGCATGACCGACCAGGATCCGTCCGGCGGCGGTTCCGCCGGACCGCGCTTCGACATCCTGATGCCGTACTACGGTGACGTCACCCTGATGCAGGACGCCGTCCGCAGCGTGCTGGCCCAGGACGGGGACGACTGGCGGCTCACCGTCGTCGACGACGGCAAGGAGGCGGGCGTGCCGGAGTGGTTCGCCGCCCTCGCCGACGACCGCGTCCGTTACCTCCGCAACGAGCGGAACCTCGGGGTGACGGGTAACTTCAACCGGTGCGTGGAGCTGTCGGAGGGCGAGTACACCGTCCTCATGGGCTGTGACGACCTGCTGCTGCCGAACTACCTGCGGACGGTGCGCGCCGCCCTGGACCATGAGCCGAAGGCGACCATGGTGCAGCCCGGCGTCGATGTCATCGACGGCGAGGGACGGTTGTCCCGGACCTTGGTGGACACCACCAAGGAGCGGCTCTACGCGCCGAAGGGCCCGCGCCCCCTCATGCTCAGCGGCGAGGACCTGGCGGTGAGCCTGCTGCGTGGCAACTGGCTCTACTTCCCCTCCATCTGCTGGCGTACCGAAGCGATGCGCAGGTTCCGCTTCCGGGCCGACCTCGGGGTCATCCAGGATCTGGCGCTCGTCGTCGACCTGCTGCTCGACGGCGCCTCACTGGTCGTCACGGACACCGTGTCCTTCCAGTACCGCAGACATGCCGTCAGCGAGTCGTCCGCCAAGGCCCTTTCGGGGGACCGCTTCGACGAGGCGCGGCGCTTCTTCCGGGAGACCGCGGAACGGCTGACGGCCCACGGCTGGAACCGCGCCGCGAAGGCCTCGCGCCGGTACTGGTCCTCACGGCTGCACGCGCTGACCCTGCTGCCCGCCGCGGCCCGCCGCGGACCCCGGGGCAGCACCCGCGGATTGATTCGGCACGCGTTCGGTTCCATCGGTAGGGGTCCCACGGCCTGATTGTTACTCAGCTGCACCGCGGCGGTGAACGAATCGTTATCGTCGTTCTTCGCCCGGCCGGGCGAATTCACATTCTGCGATCCTGCTCGCCTGTATGATCGTAAAATCATGAATCTGCGCCGGATAGCTCTCCTTGTCGCCGCCCTAGGCGTAGTTGTCGCAGTATGCGTTCAGTACGGCACCAACCTGCTGGACAGTGCCAAGGAGACGGTGACGGCGCTGCCGACGCCGGGGCGCCCGCCGGTGCAGGTGGTGACTCCGCCCCCCGAGAAGGGCGGTCCCGGCAAGAATGTCGGAATCAATGTCGCCAAGGAAAACGCCCTTCCGGGTACGACCGACTGGAAACTGAAGAACCCCGGTCCGCAAAACGCTATCGAAGGTTATGCCGATCGGGTGAGTGTCGACCCGGGCGATAAATTCGGCCTGTACGTCTCCACCCCTGCGCGCGATTTCCAGGTGGAGGCGTACAGGATGGGTTGGTACGACGGTAAGCAGGGCCGGCTGGTCTGGTCCTCCGACCGTGTCAGGGGCCAGCGACAGGCCGCCGCGGAGATGACTCCGCAGATCTATATGGCGCGCGCCCCCTGGAAGCGTTCCCTGGAGGTCTCCACCCAGGGCTGGCCGGAGGGCGACTACCGGCTGAAGCTCGTCTCCGCCGCCGGCCACGACCGCTGGGTGCCCCTCACGGTGCGCTCGAAGTCGGCCGAGGGCCGCAGCGTCTTCATCAACGCGGTCGCCACGTGGGCGGCGTACAACTCCTGGGGCGGCGCCAACATCTACGGCGGCATCAAGGGCTACGGGGACCGGGCGCGCAAGGTGAGCTTCGACCGCCCCTACACCGGGGCGGGCGACGGCCTGTTCGGCTGGCACGAGCTGCCGATGCTGACGCTCGCCGAGCGCATGGGCATCCCGCTGGCCTACGGCACCTCGCTGGAGCTGGATTCCGAGCCGGCCCGCTTCAAGGGCGCCCGCGGGATGATCTTTCCGAGCCATGACGAGTACTGGTCGTCGGGAATGCGGACCAACACCATCGCCTTGCGTGACAAGGGCGTCAACCTGGCATTCTTCGGGGCGAACAACGCCTACCGCCACGTGCGGTTCGAGTCCTCGCCGCTGGGCGCCGAGCGCGTCGTCACCTGCTACAAGGACGCCGCCGAGGACCCGATGAGCCTCACGGACACCGACGAGGCCACCCAGCAATGGCGGCAGGCGCCCAACCCGCGTCCCGAGTCCTCGTTCCTCGGCATCCAGTACGAATGGGCGGGCGTGCTCGCCCCGTATGTGGTCACCGACCCGAACGTCTGGCTGTACAAGGGCACCGGCGCGCACGCCGGTTCGCAGTATCCGGGTCTCGTCCGCAGTGAATTCGACCGGGTCTTCTCGGACGGAAACACTCCGCGGCCCATTCAGATTCTCTCGAATTCGCCGGTCGTCATTCAAGGCAAGGACAAGAGCTTCGCCAATTCGTCCTACTACACCACTGCTTCCGGCGCCGGAGTGTTCAGCGCGGGAACCCTGGGCTGGACGTGTGCCGTGGACGCTTCGCCGTGCTGGGGCAAACTGCCCAAGGAAACCGGCAAATTCGCCACCAAGGTCGCCGAGAACATAATCAGCGCCTTTCAGGCGGGGCCCGCGGCCAAGGCCCATCCTGCCGTGGACAACTACGAGAAGTACGCCCGTCCGACAGGCCGTTTCAAGTACAACATGTGACCCGCGTCGCACCCGTGCCCTGACCGCCGGGGCACGGGCGGCGCGCGCCGCTCAGAGCCGGGACAGGCTCGCGGCGGCGAAGAGCACATCCCGGATGACGTCGCGGTCCCCGTCCTGGCCCACCGCTATCCGCTCGGGCTCCAGATGACCCGCTGCCAGCTGGCAGAACTCGACGCTGTCGAGCGCGACATGGGCCACCGCCTCCTCGGCGGTGGCGAGCGCGCCCGGTGAGTCCAGGGCGATGTACCAGTTCCCCCCGCCCCGGCCCTCGACCTCCAGATGCACCGACCGGCCGGGTGAGCCCGCGGCGGTGAGCCGGGACGGGGAGGCCGTGAGTCCGGCGCGGCGGCGCCCCGCTATGGCGGTGGGCAGCATCCGGGCCGCCAGGTCGATCATGCGGTTGAGGTTGCGCGGCGCCGGCGGGTCGTACGGGTAGTCGACGGCCTCGGCGATGTCCCAGGCGTGTATCCAGCACTCGAAGGCCCGGTCGAGGAAGGCGTCCCGCAGCGGCAGCGTGAACCCGCCGTACCCGACGTCCAGTCCGGCCGTCCCGTGGCCGGCGAAGGACACCGTGCGCACCAGCGTCCGGCTCTGCTCGCGCCACCGGGCACGCAACGGGGCGCCCGGCACGTTCCGCGCCGTGGCCCAGTAGCTCTCGGTGCGCTGCGCGGGATCGAACGGCAGCTCGTCGATGGGCAGCCCGAGCGCGGACGCGACCAGGCCGTCCACCGCGCAGAGATGGCCGATGACCTGCGCGACGGAGACCTCACGGGCCACCCGCTTGTCCTCGTACCAGCGCAGCTCCACCGGCGCGTCCCAGTAGCCGTCGCCGAGATCGCGCAGCAACGCGTCCAGCCGGGCGGACTCCGCGTCGTACGGGCCCGCCCATTCGGGCACCGGAATGCGCGCCGGGCGGCGGTCGAGACAGCCCGACAGCACCCGGGACCGCAGCAGCGGATCAAGGTCGAGCGTCTCCTCCTGGTGCAGCAGGCCGACGGCGTCGCGCAGCCGCAGCGCCTCGTCCGCGCAGGCCGCGCAGTCCGTGAGGTGCACCTCGACGGCGAGCGACTCGTCGCGTGAGCAGGCGGCCAGCGCCCAGGCGCCGAGCAGGGACTTGAGGGTGCTGTGGTCGTACGGCGGGAACCGTTCCCGGTCCGGCCCGGTGCCCGACGTCCCGGCGGTCACCGCTGCCGCCCGTCGAGACCCGCGTGCGCGGCGGGTGCCATCGCGGTGGACAGCAGCTGCAGGCCCAGGCGCAGCCGGCGCCTGGCCTCGTCCTCGGTCACGCCCAGGTCGGCGGCGGTCTGCCGGTAGTCGCGCCGCCGGAAGTAGGCGAGTTCGAGGGCGTCGCGCAGCGGGGCCGGCATGGAGGTGACGATGAAGTCGGCGCGGGCCGCGGTGTTGGCCTCGCGGACCTTCGCCTCGACCTCGTCCTGGCTGCTCCGGCCGCGGTTCTCCGCGTGGCGCAGCCGCTGCACGGCCCGGCGCTGGGTGAGCGCGGCGATCCAGGAGCGCAGCGAGCCGCGCCTCGGGTCGTAGGCGTCGGGGTTCTCCCAGAGGAAGCCGAAGACCTCGCGGGTGATGTGGTTCGCGGCCTCGTCGTCGTCCAGCACGCGGTGGGCGAGGCTGTGCACCAGCGACGCGTACCGGTCGTACAGCTCGCCGAGCGCGGCTTCCTCCCCGCGGGCCAGCCGCTGCTGCATCTTGCGGTCCCAGCGGGGTGGTGCCGGTGTCGCCATGCCGCCGCCCCTCTCCCCTCGCCGCCGGCGGTTCCGTCGGCCGCGTCCGCTCTGCCGGGCCTGCCCGGCCCCGTCAGCTCGAATGTAACCGCCACCTACGACGGCGTACGCCCCTTTGCGCCATCCTGCCGCCGTATCGGACCGCTTCTGGCGATGTGTTATGCGGGTGTGACCGCGGTACTGCTCGGCTGTGCGGGATTCCGGGCATAGGGTTCACATGATGACGCTGTCGCAATTCCCCGAGGAGCGGCCTTCCGGGCCTCCGCGGACCGCCAGGGTGGCCGGGCTGCTCCCAGCGACGTCGCGAGGTGAGACTCAGTGGAAGTAACGCAGGTCGAGCAGGACGGCTGGGCCGTGGTGATCGTCACGGGCGAAATGGACCTCCTGACCTCCCCCACCGTGCGCCAGCACGTACACGAGGCGGTCGCCGACGGGCGGCGCAGCGTGGTCCTCGATCTCGCGGAGGTGCGCTTCTGCGACTCCAGCGGAGTGGGTGTGCTGATCGCCGCGCGCCGGCTGATGCGTTCGTGTGCGGGCCGGCTCCGTATCGTCCTGCCGGACCAGGGCGCCGCCGACGACGGCTCCCATGTCAACCGGGTGCTGGCCGCCCTCGGCGTCCGCCGCCTCTTCGACGTCTACCCGGACCTTGCCTCCGCGACCGACGACTCGGCCCGGCCGATATCCGCCTAGCCCGCACCACGTGTTGATGGTGCCTCTCAGTACACCGGTGGTCTGGCCGGGGGCTTCGCCGGAGCCGGGCCCAGCGTCGTGGTGCCGATCGCGGCACGGTGGCCGAGGCCGGTGCGATAGGCGTCCATGGCGGCCTCGACCCGTCCGGTACTGCGCAGCAGATCGCCCAGCAGCCGGCAGAGGTCCGCGAGATCGCCGGCGGCGCCGGCGCGTTCCAGCAGGGACAGCGCGTTGACGTAGTGCTCCTCGGCGGCGTCGAGTTCGCCGTCCTCCTGCGCGATCAGACCGAGCAGCCGGTGGGCGCCGGCCGCGTGGATGGCGCCGCGCTCGGGCCCGATGCGGTCGAGGAGCCGGGCGAGCAGCTCGCCCGCCTCGGAGTGGCTGCCGCGCCGGCGCAGCACGTCGGCGAGTTCCACCTCCACCTGATCGGCGAAGAGCACGGACCGCTGTGCCGCCAGCATGTCGCGGGCGAGCCGCAGTTCACGTTCCGCATGCTCCAGATTGCCGTCCTGGGCGTGTACATAACCCCGCATCCAATGACATTTAGCCAGGTCGGAGCGGAAGCCCAGCCGCTGGTACAGCTCCTGTGCCGTGGCGAGCGAGGCGTCGGCCTCGGTGATCCGGCCCTCGGCGATGAGGGTGCGGGCCACGCTGCGGTGCATTCCGGCGACCAGCGCGGGATCGGTGGCGGAGGGGGCGAGTGCGAGGGCGAGCTCGGCGGCCTGGGCGGCGCGGGCGTGGGCGCCCATGTCCATGTACGGGGCGATGACGGCGGTGTGCAGGAGCAGCAGCGCGTCGGCGTCCTGGGTTCCGGCGGCGTGCAGCCCGTCGATCGCGCTCTCCAGCAGGTAGCAGGCGTAGCGCAGTTCACCCGCGAGCAGATGGGAGACCGCCCGGCCGCGGATCGCCGCGGCCCGGCGCGGCAGCGGCTCGCCGGCCAGCAGCTGCTCCACGGCCTCGAAGTGCTCGCGGGCGACGGTGAGTTCACCGGTCTCGAGGGCGCAGTCGCCCAGTCCGAGCAGGCCCGAGACCTGCTCGTCCGCGAGCTCGTGGTCCCCGGCGGTGGCGAGCGCCGCGCGGAACCGGTCCGCCGCGGTGGCCGCGTCGCCCGCGGCCAGCGCGATCCGGGCCTCGCCCAGCCGGCGCGCCGCGTGCACCTGCGCCTGTGCGCGGCCCGGCCGGCGGTCCCGCGGACCTTTGCGCGCCGCAACCGCACTGTCCGTAGCGTCCGCCACGTCCGCCTCCCAAGGCCTGGTCGCGCCACGCGGCCGGACGTCCTGCGCGCGTCAACTCGGCGACGCGTCCGGGAAGTTACGTGGTCAGCAGACGCAGACTAGCCGCTGTCGGGGCGTGCCCGGCCGCAGCTGTCACGGCCCGCTAATCCTGACGGTGCCAGGAGCCCCATTGGTCCCGGTCATCCCGATCGTCCCGGTCCTTCCCGGGAGTCCCGCGCTCTCAGGCCTGCCGCGACCGGGCCCTTCGCCGGCGCAGCACGACGAAGCCGGCGCCGAGCGCGAGGACCGTGAGCCCGCCGGCCAGCGCGACCCGCTTGCGGGTGAGGAGGCGGCGGTCGCCGGTGACGGCGATCACCGCGGTGTTGTCGCCCGGGTCGGTGTCGAAGTTGGTGCGGGAGTTGGGGTCGTGGTCGATCTGGAGGGTCGCGGAGCCCGCCGAACCGTCGATGACCCGGTCGATCCGCAGCTGGAACGGGAAGACGACGGACTCGCCCGGGTCGAGCCAGTTCTTGGTCTCGCAGGTGTACTGCGGGGCGCCGCCGGCACCGGGCGCGTCCTCGTCGTTCGGCCGCACCGGCCGGCAGCCCTTGGGCGCCTTGACGACGGTGGTGCCCGCCGGAACGCGGATGTCGACGGCGACGACCGGGTTGCCGACGGTGATGTCGGAGACCGCGGCGGGGCCGTGGTTCGTCACCGTCACTCCGGCGGTGACGCGCCGGCCGACCGTGCCGGAGACCCGGCTGCCGGTGACCGCGAGGTCCGCGGTGTTGCGGACGGCGACCGCGGTGGTGGCGAAGTTGTCCTCCTGGTAGAGGTCATCGGCCGAGGGACCCGGGCGTGGCACCAGGCGCAGCGGGGTGCCGGTGCCCTTGGTCCAGGACGCGGTCCCGTGGGCGTCGGCGAGCGCGTCGGCGGATTTCGACGTCACGCGCAGATCCGTCCGCTCCCAGAGCGCGAAGCTCTCGGTGCGGAAGGCCGGCGGCTCGGCGAACGCGTAGGTCGCGCCGGGCGCCAGCGGCTGGTCGATCACGCAGAGCGCGGAGGCGGAGGCGGGGAAGTCGGCCGACGGCGGCGTCCGGAGGGACTCGCAGTTGGAGTGCGCGGCGGACCAGGACAGTCCGCGGGATCCGTAGATGCGCACGATCGCGCCGGGAGCCGTCTCGTTCCCGGCGTTGGTGAGGGTGAACGGCAGCACCACGGTGGCGCCCGGTGCCGGGGGCGCGGCCGCCCGCAGCCGGAACGGCGCGGAGGTGACCACGTCGGGGCCGGAGCCGACGGAGACCGTGGTCCGAACGGCGCGCCCGCCGCCCGGTGCCCCCTTGGGGGTGTACGTGATCACGCCGTGCGCCCCGGCCCGGGCGCCGACGAGGCTGTGTATGCGAAGCGACAGCAGCTTTCCGGGGTTGGAAGGGGTGGTGCGCAGATCGCACTTGGCGACGGCGCTGCCGCGGGCGTGGGTGCAGCTGGTGGGCCAGATCACTTCCGCGACGCGGGCCAGTCCGCGGGCGTCGACGGTGAACACGCCGGGGGTGAGCGTCCCCGTGGGTCCTCCCTGCCGCAGCCCGACCTCCAGCGTGCGCAGCGCGCCCGGGTCGGGGGCGGAGGGGGCCGGCACCACGAGCCGGGCCGGCGCGGTCACCGCGATGTCGCCGCTCGGGGCGCTGCTCCGGGCTCCGCCGTCAACGCCGGCCGGGGCTCCGGCGAACGGGGCTCCGGCGAACGGGGATCCCGCGGCTCCCAGCGTCAGGAGGCACACGGCGGAGGCCACGGCAGCGGTCACAGCACCACGGAAGGACGGACTTCTCAAGGCAACCTTCAGCTGAAGAAAAGGAGATGCCTTCGTGCGGGTGTGCGATATCGAGGGCAGCGAGCAGAGGTGAGAATACGGGAACGGAGCGGGAGAATCTAGGACGGGCCGGTGCCGCCGAAGCGCTCCCGCAGCTTGAACTTCAGCACCTTGCGCAGCACGTCGTTGCGCGGCAGGGCGTCCACGATCTCCAGCTGCTCCGGCAGCTTGTGGGCGGACAGCCCGTGCTCCCGCAGATACCCGGTGATGTCCGCGAGGGTGATCGGCGGTGCACCGGCGGGCTGTTCCACGACGGCGCAGACCCGTTCACCGCGCTCGGGGTCGGGCAGCCCGACGACGGCGGCGTCGGCGACGGCGGGGTGTTCGTAGAGCAGGTCCTCGATCTCCTGGGCGGAGATGTTCTCGCCCTTGCGGATGATGATGTCCTTGAGCCGGCCGGTGAGGACGAGATAGCCGTCCGGGGTGAGCCGGCCGAGGTCGCCGGTGATGAGGAAGCCGTCCGGGTCGAAGACCTCGGCGGTCTGGGCGGCGTGGAGATAGCCCTGGCAGACGGCCTCGCCGCGCAGCCTGACCTCACCGTCGGTACCGGCGGGCAGCGGCTTGCCGTCGGAGTCCGTGATGCGGATCTCCATCGCTGCCGGGGGGCACCCCTCGGTGGTCGCGAGATGGTCGGGGGTGTCGTCGGGAGCGCCCATGGTGATCATGGGGACCTCGGTCATGCCGTAGCCGTGGGTGAGTTGGCAGCCCATCTCCCGGGTGACCTCGTAGTACAGCTCGGGCGGCATGGGCGCGCCGCCGCCGGCGAGCAGTCGCAGGCTGGGGATGAGCTTGGTGGCGGGGTCCTTGCGCTGCTCGGCCAGGAACATCGAGTAGAAGACGGTGCTGCCGCCCGCGACCGTGACGCCGTGCTCCCGGTACGCGTCGAGCGAGGCGGGCAGCGCGAAGTGCTCGAGGAGCAGCGCGGGGAAGCCGTGGAGCAGCAGCATCACGGTGTAGTCGGGGCCGGCGACATGGGCGTAGGGGAAGGCCATGGAGCCGACGTCGTCGGGGGTCAAGCGCAGCGCGTGGGCGAGGCAGCCGCCGGCGGCGATGAGGCTGCGGTCGGTGTGCAGCACGCCCTTGGGGTCGGAGGTGGTGCCGGAGGTCCAGTAGATCCAGCGGACCGAGGTGCCGTCGGCGGGCGGTTCCGGCAGCACGGCCGGATCGCCGTCAGGGAGCCGGTCGTAGGTGGTGAGCAGGAGCGGCGGCCGGGACAGCCGCGGCGCGAGGCGGTCGGCCATCGCCGCGTAGTCGTATCCGCGCCACTCGCCGGGTATCGCGAAGAACTCCGCCTCGGCCTCGCGCAGCGCGTAGCCGACCTCCCGGTCCCGGTAGAAGGGGATGAGCGGGGTCTGTACCGCGCCGAGCCGGGCGAGGGCGAAGGTCAGCAGCACCGTCTCGATCCGGGTGGGCAGCTGCCACGCGAACCGGCTGCCGGGCCGGACGCCGAGGTCGTAGAGACCGGCGGCGACGCGTTCCGCCCGGTGGCAGAGCTGGCCGAAGGTGATCCGGCGGCCGTCGGTGTCGAGGAGGACGGGGGCGTCAGGGGTGAGCTCGGCGCGGCGGGCGGCGAGCGCCCAGAGGGTGGGTGACGCACCGAGGGCCGCTGCGACGGCGGTCGGGGTCTCCTGCGCCGCGACGGTGCCGGGCTTCTGGGCTGCGACCGTTCCGGGCTTCTGCGCCTGGGCCGTGCCGGGCTTCTGCGCCGAGACGGTGCCGGGCTCCTGCGCCGCGACCGTTCCGGGCTCCTGCGCCTGGGCCGTGCCGGAATGCGTCGGGGCCGTGCCGCTCTCCCGCGTCGGGTCCATGCCGGTCTCCTCCGTACCGTCACCACACCTGACGTAGCGTCAGATCCTGGCGGCAGCGTATGCGGCGCGGCCCCGCCGGTCCAGGGGTGTGACGCCGATGGACGCGACGTGCGTGCGTGCGTACTCTAAATCTGACGATCCATCAGATCTGCAGGGAGAGGCCGATGGAACTGCCCAGGATCATCAGCGTCGACGACCATGTCATCGAACCCGCGCACCTCTTCGAGAAGTGGCTGCCGGCCAAGTACCGCGACCGCGGTCCGAAGCCGCTGACCGCCGGTATCGGTGAGCTCGCGTACGTCGCCGGGAAGTACCAGATCACGATGGACCCGGACGGACCGCCCACCGACTGGTGGATCTACGAGGACCTCAAGTTCCCGTACAAGCGGAACATCGCCGCCGTCGGCTTCGACCGCGACGACATGACCCTGGAGGGCATCACCCGCGCCGAGATGCGCCGCGGCTGCTGGGACCCCAAGGAACGCCTGGCGGACATGGACCTCAACCATGTCGAGGCGTCGCTCTGCTTCCCGACCTTCCCGCGGTTCTGCGGGCAGACGTTCTCGGAGGCGCACGACAAGGAGGTCGCGCTCGCCTGTGTGCGCGCCTACAACGACTGGATGGTCGACGAGTGGTGCGGTGACAGCGGCGGCCGGCTCATCCCGCTGTGCATCATCCCGCTCTGGGACATCGACCTGGCCGTGGCCGAGATCCGCCGCAACGCCGCCCGCGGCGTCAAGGCCGTCACGTTCAGCGAGATCCCGACGCACCTGGGCCTGCCGAGCATCCACTCCGGCTACTGGGACCCGTTCTTCGCGGTGTGCCAGGAGACCGGCACGGTCGTGAACATGCACATCGGCTCGTCCTCGCAGATGCCCGCCGCCTCCCCGGACGCGCCGCCCGCCGTCCAGGCCGCGCTCAGCTTCAACAACGCGATGGCCTCGATGATGGACTTCCTCTTCAGCGGGGTCCTCGTCAAGTTCCCGACCCTCAAACTCGCCTACAGCGAGGGCCAGATGGGCTGGATCCCGTACGCCCTGGAGCGCGCCGACACCGTCTGGGAGGAGCACCGGGCCTGGGGCGGGGTGCGCGACATCATCCCCGAGCCGCCGTCGACGTACTACTACCGGCAGATCTTCTGCTGCTTCTTCCGCGACAAGCACGGGGTCGCGTCGCTGGACGTCGTCGGGCGCGACAACGCGACCTTCGAGACGGACTACCCGCACGTGGACTCGACCTTCCCGCACACCAAGGCGGTCGCCGAGGACCACATGAAGGGGCTCGACGACGAGACCGTCTACAAGCTCATGCGCGGCAACGCGATCCGGATGCTCGATCTCGACTTCGACCGCGGTCTCGACCTCTCGTCCTTCGCACGGCAGAGCCCCGCGCCCGCGCCCGCGGCCGGCGCATCCGGCAGGTGAGACGCGCGTGGATCTGACGTACACCGCTGAGCAGGAGGAGTTCCGGGCCGGGCTGCGGTCCTGGCTCGGCGACGTACTGCCCAAGCTGCCGCCCCGGCCCGACCCGCGCGACTGGCCGGGGCGGCGCGCGTACGACGCCGGCTGGCAGCGGATGCTGTACGACGCGGGGTACGCGGGCCTGCACTGGCCGGTCGACGCGGGCGGGCGGGGCGCGACGCCGGTGCAGCACCTGATCTTCCTGGAGGAGACGGAGAAGGCGGGCGCGCCCTATGTGGGCGCCAACTTCGTCGGGCTGCTGCACGCCGGGCCCACCATCGCCGCCGAGGGCACCGACGAGCAGCGGCGGCGCTGGCTGCCGCCGGTGCTGCGCGGCGACGAGGTGTGGTGCCAGGGGTTCAGCGAACCCGGCGCCGGCTCCGACCTGGCCTCGCTGCGGACCCGCGCGGTGCGCGACGGCGACGCGTACGTGGTGACCGGCTCGAAGATCTGGACCTCGCACGCGGAGGTCGCGGACTGGTGCGAGCTGCTGGTCCGCACCGATCCGCAGGCGCCCAAGCACCGCGGCATCTCCTGGCTCGCGATGCCGATGGACGCCCCGGGCGTCACGGTACGGCCGCTGCGCACCCTCGCGGGGTCGACGGAGTTCGCCGAGATGTTCCTCGACGAGGTGCGGGTGCCGGTCGCGAACCGGGTGGGGGCGGAGAACGACGGCTGGCGCGTCACCATGGTCACCCTCTCCTTCGAACGCGGCACCGCCTTCGTCGGCGAGGTCGTCGCCTGCCGCCGCGTCCTGGGCGAGGTCGCGCGTGCCGCCAAGGCCAACGGCAGCTGGGACGATCCGGCGCTGCGGCGCAGGCTGGGCCGGCTAGCGGCCGAGTTCTCCGTGCTGTGGCGGCTCACCCAGTGGAACGTCAGCGAGGCGGAACGCTCGTTGCGGGCCGGCGGCACGGGCGTGCCCGGGACCGGCGGGTCGGTCTTCAAACTGCGCTACTCGCACGCCCGGCAGGAGCTGTACGACACGGCCGCCGACGTGCTGGGGCCGCTCGCGCAGGACGCCGGGCATCCGTGGACGGCGGAGCGGCTGTCGTCGCTCTCGTACACGATCGCGGCCGGCACTTCGCAGATCCAGAAGAACATCGTGGCCGAGCGCATCCTCGGCCTCCCGAAGGGTTGAGGGCCGAAGGTTGACGGCCGAGGAGCGGGGGCTGACCGTGGATTTCCAACCGACAGAAGATCAAGAGGCATTGCGGACGGGGGTGCGGGAGCTGCTCGCCGGGCGCTTCCCGCGCGAGGCGCTGCGCGCGGCGGTCGACGCGGGCGACGCGGTCGACGTGGTCGACGCCCTGGAGACCGGTTCCGGTTCTGGTTCCGGCAGCGGTTCCGCTTCCGGCTCGGCGGGCGGGCCGCCGGTGGTCGACCGGGCGCTGTGGCGTGAGCTGGGGGAGGCCGGGTTCTTCGCCCTCAGGCTGCCGGAGGCGGACGGCGGCGTGGGCCTCGGGCTGCCCGAGGCCGTGCTCGTCTTCGAGGAGGCCGGCCGCGTCCTGCTGCCGGGACCGCTGGTCGGTACGCATCTGGCGGCGACCCATCTGACCGGTCCGGTGGCGGCGGGCGCGGCGGCAGGAGAGCTGCTGGTGGCCCTGGCGCTGCCGCCCGCCCCGGTCGGCCACCTGGGCGCCGCGGACGCCGTCCTGGTGCTGGGGGAGCCCGGGTCCAGGGAGCCCGGGTCCGGGGAGCGCGGGTCGGTGGAGCGCGGGGAGCTCGGCGGGGCGGGCGTTGGGGCGGTCGTCGGGCTCTTCGCCGCGGACGGATATCCGGCGGCGGAGATCCGTTCCGTCGACCCCCTCACCCCCCTTCACCTGCCCGGCAGCGTCCTGACCCCGGCCCGCGCACTCGACGGCGGCGCGGGTGCCGACCCGGTCCTCGCCGGCGCCGACCCGGTCCTGCTGCGGCGGGAGGCCGCGCTGCTGACCGCCGCACTGCAGGTCGGCAGTGCCGGAAGGACCCTCGCGATGGCCGTGCAACACGCCCGGCAACGTGAGCAGTTCGGGCGGCCGATCGGGGCGTTCCAGGCGGTGAAGCACCTGTGCGCGGACATGCTCGTACGGCTGGAGATGGCCCGCACGGCCGTCTACGCGGCGGCGGTGTCCTGCGACGCCTTCGAGACGGCCGCGGCGCGGCTGCTCGCCGACGACGCGGCATCCCGCAACGCACGTGACTGCCTGCAGGTCTTCGGAGGGATGGGCTTCACGTGGGAGGCCGACGTACACCTCCACATCAAGCGGTCCTGGGTGCTCGCCGCCGGGCGCGCGGACGCGGAGCGCCATGAGGAGGAGCTGGCGGGGGAACTGCTCGGATGAAGGCACCGTAAATGATCAGTGACGCTGCGTTGATATCGGGTTGTGTCCTACGCGTTACTCGTGACGGACCGGAGTCGGCGTCCGGCTCGGGTACGCTCCATCGGGTGCGAGAGGTACAGAGGCGCCGAGTGGTCGCCGCCCGGCGGAGCCGGGCGGGCGCCGCGCCTGGGACGCCTGGATGTTCGAATCCTCCCCACACGCCCCGCAATGTGCTTCGCACAGTATGCGGTACGCATACTCCTTTGCGCTGGAATATGCCCGAAGCGCTTGTTGGGGTGACTGTAGGTCAATCATGCTGTGCTACATGGACGTCACGTACGGTGACTCCTCTGTGGCGCGAGGCGATGTGTCCGCCGGTTCGGATGGTGTGAGCGGTGCAGGTGCTTCAGGTTCAGCTCGAGGTCGGCGCGGATCCCGCGGAAGTGGGCCGGGCCAGGCGATGGGCGCGCTCACGGCTTCTGGGCTCCGGCATAGGGGCCGACGAACCGCTCGCCGAGACCTTGATTCTGCTGATCTCCGAGCTCGTGACGAACGCGGTCGTGCACACCGGCTGTCCCGCGGTGCTGCGCATGCTCTTCCCGGACACCTCGGATGCCTCGGGCACCTCGGACTCGACGGTCCGGGTCGAGGTGGCGGACGCCAGCGACTGCCCGCCCACCCCGCGGCACGCGCACCGGGACGAGACCGGGGGCCGCGGCCTGGAGCTGGTGGACGGGCTGGCCGACCGGTGGGGCTGGCAGCCCGAAGGAGCCGGCAAGCGGATCTGGTGCGAGGTGGACCGCGCCGAGCGGATCGCCTGCCGGGAGACCGTGGACCAGCAGCCCGGTGAGCGCCAGAGCACTGGACACCGGGCAGCCGACCGGCCCCTTGCCCGTACGGACCGGACCCCCCTCACCGACCGCACCCTCGCGGACCAGCGGATCAGCCTGAAGCGCCTAGAGCACTGCGACCGGTGCGACCGGACTGCCTGCCCCGCCCACGAAGGGCTCGGGCGTGGCGTCCAGGAAGAACTCGTACCGCCCCGCCTCGGCGCAGGCCTCTGACAACTCCTCCAGATTCCAGTTCTGGCCCTGCAGCATCCCCATTTCCACGAGATCGAGTCCGTGCACCGGCAGCCAGAGGTTCTCGATCTCCGGCGGGAAGATCTCGAAGGTGAGCGTGTCGTTGGCGACCGCCGCCACATCGCGCGCGTGGAACCACTCCGGCGTCCTGATGGACAGCCCGGGGGACGGGAAGGCGTAGCCGTGCTTGTCGCCGCCCAGGTAGGAGCGCAGCTGGCCGGTGCGGACCAGCACGATGTCCCCGGCGCGGACCGTGGTGCCCGCCAGTTCCTCGGCCGCCTCCAGGTCCTCGGGGGTGACCGCGTGGTCGCCGGGCAGCCGGTCCAGCTTCCGGGCGGCGGCGACGTCGAGCAGCACACCGCGTGAGACCAGCGTCGTCACCTTCTCGATGCCGCTGAAGGCGGCGCCGCCGTGCGCGGTGACGGAGTCGGCCGGACGGCCGTTGTAGATCTTTCCGGAGTGCGAGACATGGGTCAGGCCGTCCCAGTGGGTGGCCGCCTGCAGGCCCATGGTGACGGCGTCGTCGCTGGTGGCGATGGTCCCCGGGCCGAACATCTCCAGGTTGAGCGCGACCATCGTGCGCAGTGGGTTGACCCGGCCGGGGATCATGCCGGTCTGCACGCCGTCCTGCTGCAGCGGCAGGGCCAGCGGGACGCGCCGGCCGCTGCGCACGGTCCCGGCCGCGATGCGCACCACTTCGTCGGTGATCAGGTTCAGCGTGCCGATCTCGTCGCCCTCGCCCCACCGCCCCCAGTTGTTGATCCGTTTGGCGATGTCGTGGAACTCGGCGGGAAGCGTCACAGCGGCCTCCTGGTCGTAGGGCTTGTGCTGGGGTGTGTACTCACTCCTAGAATCTAACGGTCCGTCAGAAACCATGAGAAGGGGCGGGACGTGGGCAACTTCCTGACCGGAAAAGTCGTCGCTGTTACGGGTGCCGGGCGTGGCATCGGCCGCGCGGTCGCGCTCGCCTGTGCCGCCGAGGGGGCCAAGGTCGTCGTCAACGACTACGGGGTCTCGATCGACGGCGCGAGCGAACCGGCGAGCGAGATCGCGGAGTCGGTCGTCAAAGAGATCCAGGCGGCGGGCGGCGAGGCCGTCGCCGTCGCCGACGACGTGTCGACGATGGCGGGCGGCGCGCGCATCGTCACCACGGCCGTCGAGACGTACGGGCGTATCGACGGTGTCGTGTGCGTGGCCGGCATCCTGCGCGAACGCATGCTCTTCAACATGGGCGAGGAGGAGTGGGACCCGGTCATCGCCACCCACCTGAAAGGCACCTTCACCGTCTTCCGGGCCGCGTCCGCGGTCATGCGCAAACAGGGCGCCGGCACCCTGATCGGCTTCACCAGCGGCAACCACCAGGGCAGCGTCTCGCAGCCGAACTACTCGGCGGCGAAGGGCGGCATCATCTCGCTGGTGCGCAGCGCCGCACTCGGCCTCAACAAGTACGGGGTGACGGCGAACTGCGTCGCCCCGGTCGCCCGCACCCGCATGTCGGCCAATGTGCCCATGGAGCTGAAGGAGATCGGCGAACCGGAGGACGTGGCCGCCATGGTCGTCTTCCTGCTCTCCGAGCGCGCCTCCGACATCACCGGGCAGGTCTACACCGTCGCCGGACCGAAGATCGCCGTCTGGGCGCAGCCGCGAGAACTGCGGTCGGCCTGGGGCGACGGGCCCTGGACGCCGGAACGCATCGCGGACGTCCTGCCCGGAACCATCGGCGTCGACCCGATGCCGATGCTCGAACAGCTGGAGGCGATGCGCGCGGCAGCGGCCGCGGCCGAGCGGCCCAACGCATAGCGACCGTCCGGCCCTTCATGATCGGCCCGATGACCGGAGGATCCGTGGACTTTACGTTCGGCCCGGAGGCCGAATCCTTCCGCGCCCAGGCGCGGGCCTGGCTCGCCGAACACCGTGACGGGTGGCCGGCGGGCGGGCGCGGCTGGGAGCGCACCCTCGGCACGGCCGGCTGGATAGGGCTCGGCTGGACCGGGGACTACGGCAACCGCCGGGCGACCCTCGCCCAGCAGGTCGTCTGGGGTGAGGAGTACGCGAGATCCGGAGCCCCCGGCCGGTCCGGCCACATCGGTGAGAACCTGCTCGCCCCCACCCTCCTCGCCCACGGCACCGCAGCGCAGCGGGACCGCTTCCTCCCTTCGATAGCCCGCGGCGAGGAACTGTGGTGCCAGGGCTACAGCGAACCGGACGCCGGATCCGACCTGGCCGGGATCCGCACCGCGGCGGTCCGGGACGCCGGCGGCGGCTACCGGATCACCGGCCAGAAGATCTGGACGTCGCTCGCCCAGGACGCCGACTGGTGCTTCGTCCTGGCCCGCACCGAACCCGGCTCCCGCCGGCACCACGGCCTCAGCTTCCTGCTGGTGCCGATGGACCAGCCCGGCCGGATCGAGGTCCGGCCGATCCGCCAGATGTCCGGCGACGCCGAGTTCAACGAGGTCTTCTTCGACGCGGCGCACGCGTCCGCCGACCACCTCGTCGGGGCGGAGGGCGGCGGCTGGACCGTCGCCATGTCCCTGCTCGGCTACGAGCGAGGGGTGTCCACCCTCGTCCAGCAGATCGGCTTCGAGCAGGAACTGCGCGAGATCACCGACCTCGCCCGGACCACCGGCGCCGACACCGAACCCGTCCTGCGGGCCCGGATCGTCCGCCAGTGGGCCGAGCTCAGGACGATGCGCTGGAACGCCCTGCGCACCCTGGGCACCGACTCGCCCGGCGCCCCCAGCGTCGCCAAGCTGCTCTGGGGCGGCTGGCACCAGCGGCTCGGCGAACTGGCCATGGCGGTCCGGGGCACGGAGGCCGCCACCGGCCCCACCGCCTGGACCCCGTCCCGGCCCTACGAACTCGACGCGCTGCAGCGGATGTTCCTCTTCAGCCGTGCCGACACGATCTACGGCGGCTCGGACGAGATCCAGCGCACCATCATCGCCGAGCGGGTGCTCGGCCTCCCGAAGGAGCCGCGGCCATGAGCCGACCTGTACCCCCGACCTACGCGCACTGGATCAACGGGCAGTGGCACGAGCCCGCCCAGGGCCACTACGCGATCATCAACCCGGCCACCGAGGAAATCGTCGGGCACGCCCCCGAGGCGACCGCCGACGACGTGGACGCGGCCGTCCGGGCGGCCCGCGCCGCCTTCGACGGCTGGTCGCGCACCGCCCCGCGCGACCGTGCCGCCGTCCTCGACCGGATAGCCGACGCGATCTCCGCCCGCGCCACCGAACTCGTCCCCCTCCTCCAGGCCGAGACGGGCGCCACCGCGCGCGTCGCCGCCGCCCTGCAACTCCCGCCGGCCGCCGACCGCTTCCGCCGCTACGCCCGCGGCGCGGTCGAGCCCGATGTCATCCCGCTCGCCCCACAACCCGTCAAAGCATCTCCTCTCGCACCCGGTGGACTGATCGGCGCCGCCGCCGTACGCCGCCCGGTCGGCGTCGTCGGCTGCGTCACCTCGTACAACTTCCCGCTCGCCAACCTCGCGGGAAAGGTCGCCCCCGCCCTGGCGATGGGCAACACGGTGGTGGCCAAGCCCGCCCCGCAGGACCCGCTGACCTGCCTGCTGCTCGGTGAGATCTTCAAGGAGGCGGGCCTGCCCGACGGTGTGTTCAACGTGATCGCCGGATCGGGCGCGGCGGCGGGCGAGGCACTCGTCGCGCACCCGGGCGTCGACATGATCAGCTTCACCGGGTCGACGGCGGTCGGGAAGGCGATCGCTTCAGCGTCCGGCCGGACGCTGAAGCGCACGCTGATGGAACTCGGCGGCAAGGGTGCGGCGATCGTCCTGCCGGAATCGGGTGGAGCGGTCCTCAAGGCGGCGGTCGGGGCGGTCGCCTCCACCTGGGCCTTCCACAGCGGTCAGATCTGCACGGCGCCCACCCGCGTACTGGTCCACCGCGACCAGTACGAGCAGGTGATCACCGCCCTTGCACAGTACGCCGGAGCGCTGACCACCGGGGACCCTGTGGATAACTCGACCGTCGTCGGCCCGCTCATCAGTGCCGCCCAGCGCGATCGCGTCGAGGCGTACATCGCCGGCGCCCGCGCCCAGGGCGCCCGCGTCGTCACCGGCGGCGAACGTCCCGACCTCAAGCCCGGCTTCTACGTCGCCCCCACCCTCATCGCCGACGTCACCCCCGACATGACCGTCGCCCAGGAGGAACTCTTCGGCCCGGTCGTCGTCGCCCTCGCCTACGACACCGAGGACGAGGCCGTCGAGATCGCCAACGGCACCCCGTACGGGCTCTACGACTATGTCTTCTCCGACGACGCGGGCCGCGCCTGGGCGCTCGCCGCCCGCCTGCGCAGCGGCAACGTCGGCATCAACACCGTTCAGCGCCACCCCGAGACGCCGTTCGGCGGCTTCAAGGAGAGCGGGGTCGGCCGGGACGGCGGCTCGTTCGGACTGCACGCGTACAGCGAACTCCAATCGGTCGTCTGGCCTTCCTGAAACCGAAGGCCCTTGAGGGAACAGGACAGTTCATGAGAGGCGTCATTTTCGACGGCACGCAGCCCCAGGTGGTCGACGACCTGGAGGTCCGCGGCCCCGGCCCCGGCGAGGTGCTGGTCGCCATCCAGGCCGCGGGCCTGTGCCACAGCGATCTGTCCGTCATCGACGGCACGATCCCGTTCCCCGTCCCCGTGGTCCTCGGCCACGAGGGCGCCGGCATCGTCGAGGCGGTCGGCCCCGGGGTCACCCATGTAGAGCCCGGCGACCACGTGGCGCTGTCGACCCTCGCCAACTGCGGCACCTGCGCGCAGTGCGACCGCGGCCGCCCGACCATGTGCCGCAAGGCGATCGGCTACCCGGGCAGGCCCTTCTCCCGGCAGGGCAAGGACCTGTTCAACTTCGCCTCGAACTCGGCCTTCGCGGAGAAGACCGTGGTCAAGGCCGTCCAGGCGGTCAAGATCCCGAAGGAGATCCCCTTCACCTCCGCCGCCCTGATCGGCTGCGGCGTCCTGACGGGCGTCGGCGCCGCGCTCAACCGCGCCAAGGTCGACCGCGGCGACACGGTCGTCGTCATCGGCACCGGCGGCATCGGCCTCAACGTCCTCCAGGGGTGCCGGATAGCGGGCGCCACCCGGATCGTCGCCGTGGACGCCAACCCCGCCAAGGGCGACGTGGCCCGGCAGTTCGGCGCCACCGACTTCATCGACGCGTCCGCCGTGGACGACACCGTCGCGGCGGTCCGCGAGCTGCTGCCGACCGGCGCCGACCACACCTTCGAATGCGTCGGCAACGTCAAACTCATCCGCCAGGCGATCGACCTGCTCGACCGGCACGGCCAGGCCGTCCTGCTGGGCGTGCCGCCGGCCGACGCCGAAGCGAGCTTCCTGGTGTCGTCCATGTACCTGGACAAGTCCATCCTGGGCTGCCGGTACGGCTCGTCCCGCCCGCAGCGCGACATCGCGCTCTACGCCGAGCTCTACCGCCAGGGCAGGCTGCTGCTCGACGAACTGGTCACCGAGACCTACCCCGTCGAGGACTTCGCGAAGGCCGCCGACGACGCCCACCACGGCCGGGTGGCACGGGGGGTGCTCACGTTCTGACGGGTCCGAACGGGCGCTAGGCCGTGTCTGACAAATCCCTCCCCCAGCTACCGCTGGGAGGTGCCCCCAGCCCGGGGCGTCTGGCACGCACGCTCTCCCCCAGCTACCGCTGGGAGGTGCCCCCAGTTGTCGGGCTCATCCACGTACCCCGGTACGAGGACGACCCTCCGCCTTGCGATCGCACGCACCAGACGCCCCGGGCCCCGCCCTCCGGGCGGACGCCGCTATTTGTCAGACACGGCCTAGCCGCCCACCTTCCGGCAGCCCGGCGACGGCGTCGTCGATCCGGGCGTCGGAGGGGGCGTTCAGGCGATCGGTGTGGCAGTGGCGGTGGTGGCGGTGGCGTTGAAGGTGCGGCGGTAGGCGGACGGTGAGACGCCCAGCGCCGCGTGCAGGTGCTGCCGCATGGACGCCGCCGTGCCGAACCCGGCCCGGTGCGCGACCTGGTCGACGCTCAGGTCGCTGGACTCCAGCAGGTGGCGGGCGCGTTCCACGCGCTGCTGCACGAGCCACTGCCCGGGGCTGATCCCGACCTCCTCACGGAACCGCCGGGTGAAGGTCCGTACGCTCATCGACTCGCGCTCGGCGAGTTCGCGCAGCGTCAGCGGCCGGTCGAGCCGGCCCAGCGCCCAGGCGCGGGCGGCCGTGGTGCTGGCCAGCTGCGGTTCGGGGAGCGGCCGCTGGATGTACTGCGCCTGGCCGCCGTCGCGGTGCGGGGGAACGACGGTGCGGCGGGCGACGGCGTTCGCGATCGCGGTGCCGTGGTCCCGGCGGACGATGTGCAGGCAGAGATCGATTCCGGAGGCGACGCCGGCCGAGGTGAGGATGTCGCCGTCGTCGATGTAGAGCACGTCGGGATCCACTTTGACCTGCGGAAAGAGCCGCTGGAAGTGGTCGGCGCTGTCCCAGTGGGTGGTGGCGGGCCGGCCGTCCAGCAGACCGGCGGCGGCCAGCAGATAGCTGCCCGTGCAGATCGACACGACGCGGGTGCCGGGCCGGATGCGCGCGAAGGCGGCGGCCAGCGGGCCGGACAGCCGGCCCGAGACGTAGATGTCGTCGAGCTCGTGCGTGGCGGGGACGACGACGGTGTCGGCCGCCTCCAGGACCTCGGGCCCGTTCTCGACGAGGATCGGGAAGTCGGCGTCGGTCTGGACGAGCCCCGGCACGGCCGAGCAGGTCACGACCTCGTAGAGCTTGCGGCCCTCCTGGGTGCGGGCCCCGCCGAAGATCCGGGCGGGGATCCCCAGCTCGAAGGGGATCACGCCGGGCATGACCAGGACCGCCACCCGGTGCCGGTCCTGGTGCCGGAACGGTCCCGCGGGGGCGTCGGCGGAGGTCTCGGCCGGGGTCTCGGCCGTTCCCCGCGGTGCGGTGGACCGTTTCCCGGCCTGGTCCGGAGTCGTCATGGCCCGATTCTTTCACATCATGGCCATCCGGCCACTCGTTCCGTGTTGAAGCAGGCCCGAAGCTGATCGTGTGACGCAGACACCTCAAGCCCCCACCCAGGATCCGCAGGACGTTCCGGTCTCCGAGGGGCAGGACGCTCCGGTCTCCGAGGCATCGGGCGCCGGGATACCGTCCGGCGCGGTGCCCACTCCCGGCCGGCGGTCGCGGGTTCACCGCGCCTGGTTCGTGGCGGCCGTCACCTTCGTGACGATCATCGGCGCGGCGGCGTTCGCCTCCCTGCCCGGTCTGCTGATCGAGCCCCTGCACGCGGAATTCGGCTGGTCACGCGGCATGATCGGCTTCGCCGTCTCCATCAACCTCGCGCTGTACGGGATCACCGCACCGTTCGCCGCCGCCCTGATGGATCGATTCGGCATCCGTCGCGTCGTCGCCGCCGCACTCACCACCATCGCGCTCGGCGCCGGCCTCACCATCTTCATGACGCAGACCTGGCAGCTGATCCTCTGCTGGGGCATCCTCGTCGGCACCGGCAGCGGGTGCATGGCGCTCGCCTTCGCCGCCACCGTCGCCAACCGGTGGTTCGTCACCCGCCGCGGACTGGTGACCGGCATCCTGACGGCGGCCGGCGCGGCCGGGCAGCTGGTCTTCCTGCCGCTGCTGTCCTGGATCGTCGAGCAGCACGGCTGGCGGCCCGCCGCCGCGACCGTCGCCTTCTCGGCGCTCGCCGTCGTCCCGTTCGTCTGGCTGCTGCTGCGTGACCACCCCGCGGACGTCGGCCTGTCGGCCTACGGGGCACCGGAGTTCACCCCCAAGCCGGCCCCGGTGCGCGGCGCCGCCCGGCGGGCGCTCAAGGCGCTGTCCGTCGCTGCCCGTACGGGCCCCTTCTGGCTGCTCGCGGGATCCTTCGCGATCTGCGGAGCCTCCACGAACGGCCTGATCAGAACGCACTTCGTACCCGCCGCCCACGACCACGGCATGCCGGTCACGGCCGCCGCGTCCCTGCTCGCCGTCATCGGTGTCTTCGACATCGCCGGAACCATCGCCTCCGGCTGGTTCACCGACCGCTTCGAGCCGCGCCGGCTGCTCGCCGTCTACTACGGGATGCGGGGACTGTCGTTGATGTTCCTGCCGCAGCTGATGGCGAACACCGTGCACCCGCCGATGATCGTCTTCATCGTCTTCTACGGCCTGGACTGGGTCGCCACCGTCCCGCCGACCATCGCCCTCTGCCGTCAGTACTACGGCGACGACAGCGCCATCGTCTTCGGCTGGGTCCTGGCCGCGCACCAGATCGGTGCCGCCGTCGTGGCCTTCCTGGGCGGTGTCGCGCGGGACGCCTTCGGCTCGTACGACCTCGTCTGGTACAGCTCGGGCGCGCTGTGCGCGGTCGCCGCGCTGATGGTCCTGGTCATCCGGCGGGGGCCCTCGACGGGGATCCCGGCCGTCGCGGCGGCGTGACCTGCGCGTCCCTGTTCGACCCTCTGTTTTCCCGCCCTCAGTGTTAACTACTGGGCGAAACGGCCGAAGCGTCCACGGTAGAAGAGCAGCGGCCCGGCCTCGGGCGTGGTCCCGTCCGCGCCATCGGGCTCCGCGCAGCCGAGTTCGTTGACCCGGCCGACGACGATCAAGTGGTCGCCACCGGTGTGCACCGCGTGGATCGTGCAGTCGATCCACGCGGGTATGCCCGCCAGCCGTGGCGAGCCGGTGACGGGCGCCGGCGTCCAGTCGACCCCCGCGAACTTGTCCGCCCCGCTCACGGCGAAGCCGCGGCACAGGGTGCCCTGTTCGTCGCTGAGGATGTTGACGCAGAAGACGCCGGCGCGCGCGATCTTCGGCCAGGTCGTGGACGTACGCGCCACCATGAACGCGACCAGCGGCGGATCGAGCGACAGCGACGTGAACGACTGGCACGCGAACCCCGTCGGGCCCTCCGTCCCGGGGGCGGTGACGATCGTCACCCCGGACGCGAACGTGCCCAGCACCTTCCGGAACACCCCCGGATCGACCGGCGCCCGTTCGTCCGGCCCCACGGCCCGCAAGTCCGGGCGCGGCAGCGGTTCCACGGGGCCCGCCGTCGTGGCGGCCCCTACCGACCTGAGGTACCGGACGGCGGTGGCCGCCATCCCTGCGTGTCCCATCACATCGACCATTGAAGCTGACGGTACGTCAGATGGGAAGGGGGATCCGTCGGCGGCTTGCGTAGGGCATACTTTTGAACGCGTTCAATAATGCGTTCGGGTGTGGGGAGAGGGGACAGCCATGCGCTGGATCAGGCGGGGCGGGCACGAGTTGAAGGCGTGGCTGAGGACCTTCTTCCGGGGTACGCCCCTCTTGGCCGCGTTCCTGACGTACGTCGCGGCGGCCTGTGTGGCGGTGGCGGGCTACCTGGCGCTGGACCCGGCCACGGACCCCCGCACCGGCAGCGAGGGAACGGTCGGCCTGCTCGGCTGCTGCCTCCCCCTGATCGCGCTCCCCCTTCTCGGGCTCTTCGCGATCAGCGGCGCGGTCCTGCACGCGCTGCCGGTCCTCGCGCTTTCCGCGCGGGCGGCCGGACGGCAGGGGCGTTGGTGGTGGCTGTGGTGCGTCCCCATCGCCGCGGGGACCGGGACGCTGTACACCCTGGTCGTCGCTTCCCCCCTCCAGGACCATGTCCTGTGGTGGGTCTGCATTTCCGCGGGTGCGCTCCTGGCCGCCTGGAACGCGGGATTCCACCTGCGGCGGGAGTCGCGCACCGGGGTGACGACAGCGAGAGGCCGGATCGGATTTCGCACCTTCATGGCAGGGAGCCTCAGCGTCGCACTGCTGCTCGCCGGATCGGCGGTGGCGTACGGCACCGGCCTGGTGACGCGGTACGAGCCGCCGGTGCTGAGCGTGGCAGCCGTCGCCGGCACCTGGGCGGACGGCAACGGCGGTACGGCGGTACTCACGGCTGACGGCGGAGCGGTCCTTGCCGGAATCTTCGTCGACGACGGGTTCGGGGACTTCCCGGGAGCGCTCGCGACGACGATCTGCGCCGGCCGCGGGACATGGGCCTATCAGGCGGATCCGGATGTCTGGAAGCAGCGGGTCGTGATCAACGGGCCTGGATGCGGTGAGCTACAGCCCTTCGAGGTTGGCGGAAGGACCGGCCGGCCACAGCTGTTCTTCTTCGTCGGGGATCCGGATTCGCCGACGCGCTACACCCTCACGCAGCAGACCGGTTAGCGCCCCGGCCGGCCGGACCCCCGCCGTCACCGCTCCCCGTCACGGCCCGCCGTTACCGCTTCCCGTCGCCGCTCGCCGTCACCGCCTCCCGTCACCGCCCCCTGAACTCCGGGGACCTGCGCTCCACAAAGCTCCGGACGCCTTCCTGGGCGTCGTCCGTCGTCATGTTGATCTCCTGGGCGGCCGCCTCCGCTGCGAAGGCGGTCGAACGGTCGGCGTCCAGCGAGGCGTTGACCAGCTGCTTGGTCAGGGCGATGGAACGGGTCGGGCCGGTGGCGAGGCGTTCGGCCCATTCGCGGGCGGTCTTCTCCAGGTCGTCGGCGGGGACGACGCGGTTGACGAGGCCGAGGCGTTCCGCGGCGGCGGCCGGGAGGTCGTCGCCGAAGAACATCAGCTCCTTCGCGCGCTGCGGGCCGATGAGCCGCGGCAGCAGATACGCGCCGCCTCCGTCGGGCACGAGGCCGCGGCGGACGAAGACCTCGATGAACTTCGCGCGGTCGGAGGCGAGGACGAGGTCGCAGGCGAAGGCGAGGTGCGCCCCGATGCCGGCCGCCGTGCCGTTGACCGCCGCGATCACCGGCTTCTCGCAGTCCAGGACGGCGGCGACGAGGCGCTGCGCGCCGCGCCGGATCGTCCGGGCGACATCGCCCGCGACACGCTCGCCGGGCGCGGCCGCGCCGCCGCTGAGGTCGGCGCCCGCGCAGAACGCGCGGCCGGTGGCGGTGATGACGACCGCCCGGACGGCGGGGTCGGCGGACGCCGCGTCGAGCAGCGCGATGATGCGTTCGCGCTGGTCCCAGGTGACGGCGTTCATCGCTTCCGGACGGTTGAGAGTGATCCATGAGACGCCGTTGTCAGTGGCGTGAAGTACCAATGAATCAACCGGATCGACCGGCTCGGAATCATCCACATCAATCGGCTCGGCGGAATCTTCACGGGGGTGGGCGTCATGCGGAAGTGGCTCCTTGCTGTACGGAGGGCTGGGGGCGGATCGGACGGCTCACCGGCAGACGGCTCACGGGCAGACACCTCACCGGCAGACCGCCAGTGCGTCGAGCGCCACCGCCCCCTGGCCGCGCGGCAGCACCATCAGCGGGTTGATGTCGAGTTCGGAAAGATCGCCGCCGAGTTCCATCGCCATCCGCTGCACGCGCATGACGACGTCGACGAGCGCGTCGACGTCGGCCGGGGGCGCCCCTCTGACCCCTTCGAGCAGCCGGTGGCCGCGGAGTTCGCCGAGCATGTCGCGGGCCATGTCCTCGCCGAACGGCGGTACGCGGACGGCGGCGTCGGCGAGGATCTCGACGAGCACCCCACCGAGGCCGACGGTGACGGTCGGGCCGAAGAGGGGGTCCTGGGTGACGCCGACGACCATCTCGACGCCGCGTTCGACCATCTGGCAGACGAGGATGCCGTCGAGTTCCACGCCCTCGTAGCGGGCGATGTCGGTCAGGTCGCGATAGGCGTCGCGGACCTGGCTCGCGGAGGTCAGACCGATCTTGACCAGGCCGAGTTCGGTCTTGTGGCCGAGCTGCGCACCGGACGCCTTCATGACGACGGGGTAGCCCACCAGGCCCGCGGCCCGGACGGACCCGGCCGCGCTGGTGACCAGCTGCTCGCGCGGCACGCGGATCCCGTACGCGCGCAGCATCTGCTTCGCCGCGTGCTCGCTGAGCTGGTGGCCCGCGCGCATCAGGGCCTGGGCCTTGCGGGCGGAGGAGGAGCGGGTGCGGGGGGCGTCGTCGAAGGGGGAGCGGTAGGCGGCGGCGAAGTGGTGGTGTTCGAGGTAGGACTTGACGGCGCTGATGCAGTTGCCGAAGGTGCGGAAGGTGGCGAGCCGGGACGAGCCGAGGAGCGTGGTGCGGTAGGCGTCCTCGGTGCCCAGCGGCGAGCCCCACACCACGCACACCAGTTTGTCCGTGCTCTCCGCCGCGTCGGCCAGGTCCTGCGCGAGCTTGTCGCTCATGGGTGGGAACGGACCGGTGATCGGACAGATGAGCACGCCGACGGACGGGTCGGCGAGGATCGCGTCGATGATCTTCCGGCCGCGCCAGTCGCCCACCGGGTGACCGCCGTTGTCGATGGGGTTCGCGACGTTGAGGTAGTCGGGGATCCACTGGTGGAGTTCGGTCTGCTTCGCGTCGGACAGGCGCGGGATGTCGAGCCCGGCGGCGGTGGCGAGGTCGGAGAAGTGGGCCCCGGTGCCGCCGGATATGGAGTAGACGACGACGCCGTCCGCGGTGGGCGGCTTGGCCCGCGCGAGCAGGGTCGCCGTGTCCTGGAGCTGGTCGAGCCCGTCGACGCGGATGACGCCGAACTGCTTGAAGGCCGCGTCGACGACGGCGTCGGAGCCGGTCAGCTTGCCGGTGTGGGAGGCGGCCATACGGGCGCCGGTCTCGGTGCGGCCGACCTTCACCATCACCACCGGCACCTTGTTGCGGGCCGCCCGGTCGGCGGCGAGGGTGAACGAGCGGCCGTCCCTGAGCCCTTCCACATAGGCGGCGATGGCCCCGACCTCGGGCTGCTCGGCGAAGTACGAGATGAAGTCGGCGGTCTCGAGGTCCGCCTCGTTGCCGGTGGGTGCCCAGTGGCTGATGCGGATGCCCAGTTCCTGCAGCGTGTAGAGGGGCCGGCCCTGGTGGCCCGACTGTGTGATCAGCGCGATGGCCGGCCCGGTGAGGTCGTCGCGGAACTTCTCGAAGGCGTTGAGGTTGGTGTTCGGACCGAGCAGCCGCATGCCGGAGGCGGCGACGACCTCGGCGAGCCGGGTCTGCGCGGCGGCGCCCTCCTCGCCGGTCTCGGCGAATCCGGAGGCGAAGGCGACGGCGAACCGGACCTTGGCCTCGGCCAGCTGCTCGATGACGGGAAGGGGGTCACCGACGAGGAGCACCGCGAGGTCCACGGTCTCCGGCAGATCCGTCACCGAGGCATAGCAGGGCAGGTCGAAGACGGTCTCGCGGCCGGGGTTGACCGGGAAGAGCCGGGCCCCGACCCGCTGCGACCAGGCGATGAGCTGTCTGGTGATGCCGGTGTTCGGCCGTCCTTCCGTGTCGGACGCGCCGACCACCGCCACGGTCTCCGGCCGGAAGAACCGGTCGAGGTCCGGGACGGTGTTGTGCAGCGGACGGCCACCGACGTCGGTGTCGGACGCGCCGCGTGCGACGGGCCCGGGGCCGGGGCTGCGGGTGCTGTATGTCGATCCAAGCATCGGTCTCGCCCGCTCCTGCTCGAAGGTATACAGAACTGACGCATAGTCAGATTACTGAACTGACGACGTGTCAGGAACAGTGCGGGCATGTGAAAGATGTGAAGGAGGCCAACTGGGCCGCTATTCAGGGGGTTTTGGGCGCGCGAACTGACGCCGGCGGACCCGCTCGGTGGCATCTTTGGCCGGAAACGGCCAGGGCGGGGTCCGGGGCGGGCAGGGGAGGAAAGGGTGAATATGCGAACGGAGCGGACAGCGGCCGGTCACGGCCGCCGGGAGGTGCGGGCGGCCGCGCGGGCGATACGCCGGGCGTCGATGGCGAGTTCGCGGAACATGCCGCTGATGGGATTGGTGAAGCCGGTGAAGTAGAGACCGGGAGCGCCGGGCGGGGTGTGCGGGCCGTGCACGACGGGGCGGCCGTTGCCGTCGAGGACGCCCAGATGGCCCACGAGGGGCTCCAGGCCGCGCCGGTATCCGGTGGCGGCGATGACGACTTCCGGGCTGATGCCCGAACCGTCGGCCAGCACGACCTTGTCACCGTCGAAGCTCTCCACGGCGGCGACGGGTTCCACCCGCCGTGCCTGGATCGCGTCGATGAGGCCGACGTCCTGCACCGGGATGGCTCCGTCGTCGCGGACTCGGGAGTAGAGGCCCGTGGTGGGGCGGGCGAGTCCGTAGGCGGACAGGTCGGGGATGCTGAGCCGCTCCACGTACGGGGCGACCCGGTCGACGACCGCGGTCGGCAGCCGGCGGCAGAGGATCCCGGTGGCCTGGGCGGGCCAGCCCGCCGTGGTGCGGCGCAGGATGTGCGGCGGCGTCCGGACGGCGATCCGCACGCGGGCGGCGCCCCCCTCGATGAGGTCGACGGCGATCTCGGCGCCGGTGTTGCCGACACCGACGACGAGCACGTCGCGGCCCGCGTAGGGCTGGGCGTTGCGGTAGTGGGCGGCGTGCAGCAGCTCGCCGGAGAATCCGTCGCGGCCTGGCCAGTCCGGCAGGTGGGGTACGTGGTTGGTGCCGGTGGCGACCACGACGACGGAGGCGGTGAGCAGCCGTCCGCCGGTGGCGGGCAGCTGCCACGTACCGCCGCCGCCCGCGCTGCCGCCCTTGCCGCCGCGCCCGCCGGCTCCTCCAGGGCTGCCTCCGGCGCTGTCGGCGCCGTCGACGCGGTCGATCCGGGACACCTCGATTCCGGTGGCGACGTCGATCCGGTGGTGCGCGGTGTAGCGCTCCAGATAGCGGATGACGTCGTCGCGGCCGACCCACCGTCCGTACGCGCGCGGGATGGCAAAGCCGGGCAGGCCGGACAGCCGTCGCGGGGTGTGCAGGTGGAGCCGGTCGTAGTGGCCGCGCCAGGAAGCGGCGACCGCGTCCGACCGCTCCAGCACGAGCGTGCGGACGCCACGCCGGCTCAGCGCCGCCGCCGCGGCGAGGCCGCCGGGTCCCGCGCCGATGACGATCGCGTCGGGGGAGGCGGTGGGTGCGGAGGGGGCCGGCGGGACGGAGGAGGTGGGCTGGTCGACCATGTGGTGCTCCCGGGGCCTGTCGGAGGGGCGGTCGGAGGGACGAACCGGAAGGTGGCAGGTGGCGCGGGAGTGAGAGTAGTCCCGGAAGCGATCAATCCGAGAGCGTTTGGCGCCGGACTCTTGCGCGGATCGGTCTCCATCCGATGAACTGACGTATCGTCAGATTTCGAGTGGGAGGCCCGCGATGCAGACGATCTGGCTCACCGGAGCCGAATGGCTCGCCGTGCTGCGCATAGGCCTCGGTCTGTGGTGGCTGGAGAGCTGGCGGCACAAGGACAAGAAGGGCTGGTTCGAGCGCGGCACCGGCATCGCCTGGGCCAAGAGCGTCGCGGACAAACACCGCTGGAGCTTTGTGCGGGGCGGCTTCACCACCGTCGTCGCGCCACGGCCCAAGCTGATGGCGTACATCGTCGTGTACGCCGAGCTGGCGCTCGGGCTGGGCCTGACGGTCGGCCTGCTGACACCCGTGGCGCTCGTCGGCGGGCTGCTCCTCAACCTGCTCTATCTCGTCCTGATGATCCACGACTGGGCCGAGCAGGGCCAGAACGCCATGATGGCGCTCATATCGCTCGTCGCACTCTTCGCGATGAGCTGGCAGGCCTGGTCCCTCGACAACCTGTGGGGGCTGTTCCTGTGACGGCGCAGCGCTTCGACCTTCCCGACATCGACGCCTTCACCCGCCCGTACTGGGCGGCCGCCGCCGACGGCCGGCTGCTGATCCGGCGCTGCGCCGCCTGCGGGGCCGCGCACCACTATCCACGCGAGTTCTGCCCGTCCTGCTGGAGCGAGGACGTCGCGTGGGAGCAGGCGAGCGGCCGCGCCACCCTCTACACCTGGTCGGTCGTCCACCTCAACGACCTGCCGCCCTTCGGCACCCGGGTGCCGTACGTCGCCGCCGTCGTCGATCTCGCCGAAGGCCCGCGGATGATGACGGAGGTCATCGACTGCGAAGCGTCCGCCCTGCGGATCGGCATGGACCTGCACGTACGCTTCCGCACCGAAGAAGCCACTCCCGACGGGCCGGACGCTCCGGCCGGTTCCCAGGCTCCGGCCGTCGCCGTCTTCGCTCCGGCTTCGCCCATCGCACCCGCCACGTGATCACAGGCAGCTGATCGCCGCGATCGGCTGGAGGTGCCACGCGGGGCTGCCCATGCCGGACGGGGTGATCCGAGTGAAGCGACCTACGGAGGAGGATCGTGGTCGGCGGAGTGCAGGATGGTGTGCGCACCGTCTTGGATGTGACGTATGACCGCGGCGGAGGCAACGAAGATCGGATCCGGCAGGGCATCCAGGGGCCAGAACTTCCAGGAAGTGCATCGCTCCGGCTCCCGCACCCACGGGTCTCCCGTGTACTGGAGAACCTCCACGCCGACCTGCATATGGTGGCCGGCTGCGGGGTCGGGATCGGTCACACACATCACACGTGCCGCGAGGGCATGGATTCCGGTCTCCTCGAGCAGCTCCCTGCGTGCGCTGTTGATCAGTGTCTCACCCAGCTCGAGGTGACCACCGGGCAGTCCCCAGGTACCCGCGCCGAAAGTGTTGACCCGCAGGCCCAGTAGGAGGTGATCGTCCCGGCGGACGACAGCTTGAACCCCCACGCGTACGTGCGCCGTCATCGCAGTCTCCTCACAGATCCGTTTTCACCCTACGCTTCGAGCTTGGTCGGAAGTGCGCCGCTCGACGGACGGAGAAGTGTGAACACAGTTGCCTATGACGGCATTTTGGAACCTGGCGCATTCGCGGGAGTGACACTCGTCGGAGTCGACTTCTCCAACCTGTGTCTCGTCGGAGCTGATTTCTCCGGCGCTGTGTGCAAGGACTGCGACTTCTCGGGCAGCGACCTCAGCATGGCCGACTTCACCGGCGCGGATCTGTACCGCTGCACATTTGCTCGAACGGTTCTGTACGGAGCGAAGTTAGGCGACGCCAACCTCACCCGTACCGATTTCGAAGGGGCGTTCATCTACGGTTGGCTGCTCCACGATTCGGCCAACGTCACCTATGCCAACCTCCTGTCCTTCGAACTTGAGTCGCGCCGACGCTCCGTTGCGTTCTCGGGCTTGCCCAGCGAACAAACCATGCGCTTCGGGCAGATCATCCCGGACACCACTCAACTGTGTCATGACGACTACCAGGTCGGGCGGGTCAGATTCACGTTTGCCGACCTCGACCTCCAGGAGGCAGCCCTTCAGCGGGCCCAGATATTCAACCGGCTGAAACAGCTCTACCGAGAGAATCACGACGGTAGGACGGCGCTGCACTGCCACTTCCACGAGCGCTACTTCCTCACGCGTTCCCGTTTCAAGCACAGTGCACTGACCGAGGGACGCCATCGGGACGGTGTCGCCCGCACCTTCACTCATACCGGCTTTTCCTACGCGGCGGAGGTCATCAGCGGCTACGGGGTCCGTCCGTTGCGCATCCTGAGGGTCCTCGCCGCCCTCTTCGCCGTTTTTCTCGTTACCGCATGTCTGGTGACCAGCCTGTCCGACGGGAGCGGAGTGATCCGCCAAGGCGTGGGCGTTACCGCGGGCCCGACATCTCAGGCCGCCGGCCGTCCCGAAGTCGTGCAGGTCACTGAGGACCTCGGACGGCATGGAGCGGACATCGGTCGACTGGTCCAGTTCTCTGCGCTGTCGCTCGTCAATCCTGAACTGAACCAGTTCACGCCCTACGGGGTGATGATCCCCATCACCTTGGTGTACTTCGCGTTGTCGGCATGCCTGCTCGCCCTTCTCTTCTCATCCGTCTTCGTGAGGCTGCTCAGTGAATAGGGCGATCCGGTGCAGATCTCACCGGAAGTGTCTGGCGTTGATCCAACAGAAGCCGCCTGGTTCGGCCGCCCGTGTCCAGGGGGACGGCGCGCAGGTCTGTCACCAGGGTGCGCACCAGGGTGAGGGCGGCCGCGTCATCCCCACGGAGGGGGACGGCCAGGCCCTCCGTGCGCGCGACCCACACTCCTGCCGCACTCAGGTTGAACGCCCTGACCACGTGTGCGCCTGGCAGGCCTCTCAGCCGCCCGCCGTTCGGTAGAGGGTGAAGAGGGCGTCCTCGAAGAGGGGGCTGTAGGAGACGCTGTCGTCCGGGCCGCCGCCGTCCAGGCCGCCCACCAGGCCGATGACCTTGCCGGTCTTGGTCTTCGGGTCGAAGTCGAGCAGCCAGGGGCTGCCGGACGTGCCGTCGTAGTAGCCGCCGCAGTCCATCTGGAGCTGGCGCAGGCCGGAGAGGCGGGAGGTGGCCGTCGTGCAGCTGATCGCCCGGCCCGTCGGGTCGAAGGCCTCGCCGGGGTAGCCGATCACGGTGACCTTGTTGGTCCAGCCGGGTGTCCGGGTGAGGACGTTGGCGCCGGTGATGTCCTCGATGCTCCGGCCCTCGTCGTTCTTCTTCACCCGTGCGAAGGCGAAGTCGTAGTCCGAGCCCGAGCCGGTGTCGTAGTCGTCCCACCGGGGGTCGGTGAAGACCTGGTCGACGGCCCAGGTCCCGTACGGCTGGGTCTTCGCGCCCTTGACGTAGTCGGGGACGAAGACGACGTCCGTGCCCGCCTCGCAGTGCGCGGCGGTCAGCAGGAGGCTGCGGGACGGGCTGTGGACGACGCTCGCCGAGCAGAAGTGGGCCTCGGCCGAATCGTCGACGGAGAAGAGCACGCCGACGGTCGGGATGCCGTTGATGTGCCGGGCGGCGCCGGCCGGGGCGATGGTGGTGCTGACGTTCGCGTTGGGGAGCGGCAGCTCCTCCGGCCCGAACGGAGCGGTCTGCGGCATGGCGTTCGCCATCCGCTCCGGGGTCCAGAACTGGGCCGCGGCCTGGTTCGTCCAGCCCTCCCGGGCGTTCGGCTGCGGGCTGGCCCACGGCGTCCACAGCGCGGCGGCGGTCAGCACGAGAGTGCAGGCCAGGGGCAGGGCGAACCGCTTGACCACGCGATACCCCTCTCCGGGCCGCCCGTAGATCGACTGACCGGGCCAGCGTACTCACGCACGCCGCGAAGAGGCCTTTCGTGATCTTCGATCTTCGTGATTCTTCCGACCGATGAGACACATGGTCCCGGTCGGGCCACCGCACCCCGGGCCGGACGGGCCCTAGCCGCGTTCCAGGATCACCGTTCCCGAGGAGCAGAACCAGCCGCCGGTGCCGGAGGCGACGGCCAGCCGCGGCAGCCGCCCGCCGGACTTGCGCACCTGCCGGTCGCCCGCCTCGCCGCGCAGCTGCCGGACGGCCTCGATGAGCAGGAACAGACCGCGCATCCCGGGGTGGCAGGCGGACAGGCCGCCGCCGTCGGTGTTGACGGGCAGATCGCCGTCGATCGTGAGCCGGCCCTTCTCGACGAAGGCGCCGCCCTCGCCCTTGGCGCAGAAGCCGAGGTCCTCCAGCGTCACCAGCGTCATGTACGTGAAGGCGTCGTAGATCTCGGCGAGGTCGATGTCGGCGGGGGTCACCCCGGCCCGTTCGAAGGCGATCCGGCCCGAGACCGCCGCCGGGGAGACCGTGAAGTCCTCCCACTCGGACATCGTGGTGTGCGAGACCGAGGTGCCCGAGCCGAGGATCCAGACGGGGGTCTTCGCCGTGTCCGGTACGTACTCCTCGGCGGCCAGCAGCACCGCGCCGCCGCCGTCGGAGCGGATGCAGCAGTGCAGCTTGGTGAACGGGTCGGCGATCATCGGCCCGGACAGCACCTCGTCGACGGTGATCGGGGTGCGGTACATCGCGTCGGGGTTGCGGGCGGCGTTGGCGCGGGCCTGTACGGCGACCTCGGCGAGCTGTTCCAGCGTCGTGCCGTACTGGTGCATGTGGCGGCGCGCGGCCATCGCGTACTTGGAGATGAGGGTGTGGCCGTACGGGACCTCGAACTGCAGCGGTCCGCGGGCCCCGAAGGAGAGGTTCGCGGTGCGCCGTTTCGCCTTGATGTCGGCGCGCGCGGTGGAGCCGTAGACGAGCAGGACGGCGTTGGCGTGGCCGGCGGCTATCGCCTCGGCGGCGTGCGCGGCCATGACCTCCCAGGTGGAGCCGCCCACGGCGGTGGAATCCACCCAGGTGGGGCGCAGGCCGAGGTACTCGGCGACCTCGACCGGCGCGAGGATCCCGAGGCCGGCCGAGGCCAGGCCGTCGACGACCGACCGGTCGAGCCCGGAGTCGGCCAGCGCCCGGCGGGCGGCCTGGGCGTGGAGGGCGTACGGGGTGGCCTCGTCGACCCGTCCGCAGTCGGACAGCGCCACGCCGACGACGGCGACCTTGCGAGCAGCAGCAGCCATGAATCTGACGGTACATCAGATGTGAAAGCCCGGAACAGGGGGAGCGGAACAGGGGCCGGAACAGGGGGCCGGAACGGGGAT
The DNA here is from genome assembly GCF_023701715.1 of Streptomyces sp. RKAG337. Classification (NCBI taxonomy): domain Bacteria; kingdom Bacillati; phylum Actinomycetota; class Actinomycetes; order Kitasatosporales; family Streptomycetaceae; genus Streptomyces; species Streptomyces sp. RKAG337. The sequence continues at coordinate 4,248,570 of NZ_JAJOZA010000001.1, forward strand.
GCGGCGAGGGGGTGGGACGGGTCCGGGCTCAGCGCCTCTTGCGCAGCTGGGCGGCCGCCGAGGACATCTGCGTCAGGGCGACGAGCGCGAGCAGGATGTACAGCACCCGCTGGAAGCCCGAGATGTCGCTCATCCAGAACTGTGCGCTGATCCACAGGACCAGCAGGGCGGCCCAGATCGCGATGTAGACCTTGAGCTGTGTCGTCGACGTGTCCGGTCCGGGGGAGAGGAAGCGCAGCGTGGTGCTGCGCGGGCGATGCGGCTTCGGGCGCGGGGTCTTGCCGTCCTGGCTGGGGTCCTGGCTGGGGTTCTGGCTCATGCCGGACATCATGCCCGGTCGGGAATGGGTGCTCCCCGGCTCTGTGCATCTGGACTGCCGCTCCCTAAGATGACGGACCGTCAGATGAGCCTGTGAGGAGCCCGCCGATGGATGCCGCGTTCACCGAGGAGCAGGACGAGATCCGGCGCACCCTGCGAGAGGTGCTGCAGAAACGCTGCGGGCCGGACGAGGTCAAGGCCGCGGTCGGCACCGCCGCGGGATACGACGAACCCCTGTGGCGCCAGCTCGCCGAACAGCTCGGCCTGCCGGGGCTCGGGCTGCCGACGGAGTACGGCGGCGCCGGCTGCGGGCCGACCGAACTCGTGCTGGCCTGCGAGGAGGCGGGCCGCACGCTGTTGCCGTCGCCCCTGTTCAGCACCGCGGTGCTGGCCGCCCCGCTCATCGCCGACCTCGGCACCGAGCAGCAGCGCGCCGACCTGCTGCCCAGGATCGCCGCCGGCGCCGTGACGGTGGCGCTCGCGCTGCCGGGCGGACTCGGTACGGCCCTGGGCCTGACCGGCCCGAACGACGGCAGCTGGGCGGGCGGCGGCCGCGCCGGCGGCATCCAGGCCCGTCAGGAGCCGGACGGGGCCGGCTGGCGGCTCTACGGGCAGGCCGACCAGGTGCTCGGCGGGCACAGCGCCGGCCTGCTGCTCGTCGCCGCCCACGCGGGCGGCTACGCGGCCGCCCGCACCCGGCTCTTCCTCGTCGACGGCGACGCGGCCGGCGTCGTACGCACCCGCCTCACCGCGCTCGACGAGACCCGCCCCGAGGCCCGCATCGAGCTGCGCGACGTCGCCGCCGTGCCGCTCGGCGGCGACGAGGCGGCCGACCCGGGGCCCGCGCTCGCCCGGGCAGGTGAACTCGCCGCCGCCGCGCTCGCCGCGGAGGCGGTCGGCGCCGCGGACCAGGCGCTCGCCTCAACCGTGGAGTACGTGCAGGTCAGGGAGCAGTTCGGACGTCCCGTCGGCTCCTTCCAGGCCGTCAAGCACCGGCTCGCCGACCTCTACGTCCAGGTCCAGGCGGCGCGCTCCGCCGCCTACTACGCCGCCTGGGCGGCCGCCGCCTCCGAGGGCGACCTGCCGGTCGCCGGGCCGCTCGCGCTCGCACAGGCGCTGGAGGCGCTGCGGTCCGTCGCGGGTGAGGCGATCCAGCTGCACGGCGGCGTCGGCTTCACCTGGGAGCACCACGCGCACCTGTACTTCAAGCGCGCCGCGTCCGACGAGCTGCTCTTCGGCCCCGTGCACCTGCTGCGCGCCCGCGCCGCCGACCGGGCGGGGCTCTTCGGCCCGGCGGTCGCGACGGCTCCTCCGGCGGCTCCCGTGGTTTCGACGGCTCCTCCGGGGATTCCCGCGGCTGAGGCGGCCGCGACGACTCCGACGGCTTCGACCGAGTCGACGGCCGCCGGGAGCGCGGCATGAAGAAGACGCTGATGGAACGTTCGAAGCCACTCGTCCAGAAGGTGTCGTCCACCCGCGGCTTCGCGAAGGTCGCGCCGTACGTCGTCCCGGCCATGGACAAGGTCGTGCACCGGCTGACCAAGGGAAAGGTGCTGCTCAGCGCCCAGATGCTGCCGGGCATCGTCCTGACGGCTACCGGCGCGAAGAGCGGGCAGCCGCGCCGTACGCCGCTGGCGTGCATGCCCGAGGACGGCGGCACGTTCGTCCTCATCGGCAGCAACTTCGGGCGGACCGATCACCCGGCGTGGACCGGCAATCTGATCAGGCATCCGGACGCGGAGATCAGCTGGAAGGGGAAGGACCTGCTCGTCGTCGCCCGGCTCCTCGAAGGCCCCGAACGCGAGGCGGCCTGGGCGGCGGTCCTGAAGTTCTGGCCGCCCTACGCGTCCTACGCGGCGCGGGTGGACCGGCAGATACGGCTCTTCCGTCTCGTGCCGCGCGGCGCGGAACCGGTCGCGGACTGACCACCGACGACGTATCGAGCGATGGCATCCGGGCATCCGGGCATCCGCACGCACGAGAACGCGGGCGCCGTACCGGCTACCTCCCCCGAGGACCGGACGGCGCCCGCGTTGGGCGTGACGTGGCAGGACGGATGGACACGTGAACAGGAGCGCGCCAAGGGCCGCTTGGGGCCTGATGAGTTACTTGACGGGCTTCTTTCCGGTGACGCCGAGATGCACCAGCAGTGCGAGGTTCGGCTTCAACTCGGCCTGTTTGACGCCCCAGCTGGTGAACCCCTTCTGGTGCGAGGCGACGGCGGCCAGCATGGCGACCAGCGAGCCGGCCATGGCGGCCGGGCTGACCTCCTTGTCGACCTTGCCCTTGCTCTGCAGATCCTTGATGGAATCCGTGAGCGAGTTGGTGACGGCGTTGAGGATCTTCATGCGGATCTTGTAGAACCGCTTGTCCCCTTCCGCCGCTCCGAGGTCGACGACGCGCAGAATCGCGTCGTTCTTCCGCCAGAAGGAGAGGAAGCCGTCGACCAGTTCCTCCGCCGCCAGGGCGCCGGACTTGCCGATCCAGGAGCGTCCGGCGACCAGGTCGGTGAGGCTCGCTCCTTCCTTGGCCATTTCCTCGGCGAGTTCGAGGACCGCGCCCTCGACGTCGGGGAAGTACTGGTAGAACGTTGCGGGGGAGGTGCCCGCCATCCGGGCCACGTCAATGACCTTGACGTCCCGGTACGGCGAGGTGCTGAGCATCTCGCCGAGGCAGTCGAGCAGCTTCTGCCGCGTCGCCTGACCTCGACGACCGGCAACACGGCCGTCGACGGTGCGAACTTGTCCTGTCATGCCGTCAGTTTACCGGCGGGTGATCAGCGCGCGATTCGGCCTCGTGCAAATGGGTTCGACCGGTTTCCGGGTGCGGTCCCGACTGCGTCGGGTGCGGTCCGGACTGCGTCGGGTGCGGTGCCGACCGCGTCGGGTGCGGTGCGGGGGTGTTTGCCCGTCAGGCTTTGCCCGGGCTCCGGCCGGACGCTCCCGGGCCTGCGCCGGACCTTCCCGGGTCTGCACCGGACATTCCGGGGCCCACGCCGGACAACTGGCCGTCAGACCTGTCGGCGGCTCGGTCGCCGGCTCAGTCGCCGGCGCCGGCCCCGCCGCTTCGGGACGCCTCCGGTCCGCCATTCGAGCGAATCATCTTATCAACAGCCTGTGGATAACTTCTGTGGGCAGAGCCCTTCGGAGCTCAAGAAGGGAGCATATGTTCGAATAGTGTCGGAAGGGCCGTATTCGCCGGCCTCGGCGCGACGCGGACGGCCCGCGACACGCCGTCCCGACTTCTTCATCGGTCGGGATGAGTCGGGTCGAAGCCGGCCGGGCTCAGGTCCCCCCGTGGATCGGTCGACGGCCCGCCCCGCGGCGTCCGGGCCCGGGTTTTGCCTGGTTCCGGCCCGGTTCGGGCCCGGTCCCGCGTCCCTTCCGGCTCCGGTCAGCCGTCGGTTCACACCGGTCAGCACCCGGGGTCCGTACCGACAGAATCGACAGATGTCGTGTCGTTACGCCCCCGGGTTCGCAACTGGACCCTTCGCCAGGAAGAATCAGCTTCCATATGGGGAACACCCCACGGGGAGGGACGGGCACCGGTGGAGCAGCTGACGCAGCACGACCCGCGACGGATCGGCCCTTTCGAGGTGCTGGCCCGGCTCGGTGCCGGCGGCATGGGGCTGGTCTATCTCGCCAGGTCGGCCTCGGGCCGCCGGGTCGCGATCAAGACGGTGCGCGCCGAGCTCGCCGAGGACCAACTGTTCCGGGTCCGGTTCAGCCGTGAGGTCGAGGCGGCACGCGCGGTCAGCGGCTTCTACACGGCCGCCGTCGTGGACGCGGACGCGCGCGCGGCCGTGCCCTGGCTGGCCACCGCGTACGTCCCCGCCCCCTCCCTCGAAGAGATCATCAACGAGGCCGGGCCGATGCCCGCCCAGGCCGTCCGCTGGCTCGCCGCCGGCGTCGCCGAGGCGCTCCAGTCCATCCACGGCGCGGGGCTCGTGCACCGTGACATGAAGCCGTCCAACGTCCTGGTCGTCGAGGACGGGCCCCGGGTGATCGACTTCGGTATCGCCAGCGGGGTGTCCAACACCCGGCTGACCATGACGAACGTCGCCGTCGGCACCCCCGCCTACATGTCGCCCGAGCAGGCTCGCGACTCGCGCAGCGTGCGCGGCGCCAGCGACGTGTTCTCGCTCGGCTCGACGCTGGTGTTCGCCGCGACGGGGCACGCCCCCTTCCATGGCGCGAACCCCGTCGAGACGGTCTTCATGCTGCTCCGCGAAGGCCCCGACCTGGCGGGTCTGCCCAGCGAGCTGCGGCCCCTCATCGAGTCCTGCATGCGGATGGAAGCCGACCAGCGGCCCACGCCCGCGGAGCTCCAGGCCCAGCTCGCCCCGCATCTGTTCTCCACCGGCAGTGACGACACCGGTACGGCGTCCGCGTGGCTGCCGCCCGGGGCGGTCGCGCTGATAGAGCAGCGCCGCAGCGGCCGGCCGGCCGTCGCCGTCAACGCCAGCACCGCACCGCCGCGGCTGCCTCCCCCGCCGCCGTCCGAGCCGCCGCGCACCCCCGACCCGGAACCGGTCGGGCACGGCCGGCACGGCGTGGGCGGCCGACAGGGCCCCGGCGGCCCCGGTGGGCTGAACGGTCCTGGTGGTTTCAACGGTCCCGGCGCGCTGAACAACGGCCCCGGCGGTCCGCATCAGGGCGGTCTGAACGCGCCGGTCGGCGGGCGTGGTGGTGCCGTGGCCGAGCCGCACACCCACGGGCCCGTCCGGCTGGCCGGTTCGGCCCCGATAGGGCCTGGCCTGCGCGTCGCGGACGCCGACCACAAGGTGCGGCCGCCGGACGGCGCCCCCGGTACGGACTGGGTGCGCCGCGGTGGCTCCCACCGGGCCAACGGGCCCGGCGCGCTCCCCGTGCAGCAGCCCCAGCCGCCGGCCCCGCCGGGGGAGTGGCGGCCCTGGCGCTTCCGCATGTCCAACGACGTGTGGGGCACGCCCGTCGTCTCCGACGGCCGCCTGTACGTCACCTCCTTCGAGGTGCACGCGCTCGACATCGCCAGCGGGCGGCGGCAGTTCAAGACCCGTGACGTCGCCTGGACGATGGCCGTCGCCGACGGCCGCATCCACGCCTCCGACGGACCGAGCCTCTACGCCCTCGACACGGCCGACGGCGGCGACCTCTGGCGCACCGGCGTCGAGGGCTGGATCTACTCGCTGCACGCCGAACGCGGCACGGTCGTCACTGGCACGCGGGGCGGCGGCGTCCAGGCCTGGGACGCCGACCGCGGTCTGCTGCGCTGGGAGCGCGGCGGCGCGCAGACCGAATTCGAGTCCCCCGAGTCGGGGCCCTCGATCGCCGCCGGCACCGTCTACTTCCAGGGCGGCGGCCGCTTCTACGCCATCGACGCCGGGTCCGGCGCCGAGCGCTGGTCCTACCCGGTCGGTGCGACCGGCGTCCCCGGCGCCACCGGCAGCGTCCCGACGCGGCCGGTCGTGGCCGACGGCATCGTCTACGTCACCGCGGGCACCCGGGTCCTCGCCCTCGACGCCAGGTCCGGGGCGGAGCGCTGGCGCTTCGACGCCCCCGCCGTCATGTTCGGGCCGCCGGCCCACGTGCCGGGCGCCGGCGCGGCGGGCGGTGGCATCTACATCGCCGACCACCTCGGCACCGTCTACGCCCTCGACCCGCACAGCGGCCGCGACCGCTGGCGCGTCGCCACCGAGCCCCGGCAGTCCCTCGAACCGGTGCTCGTCGCCGGCGGCGACGTGCTGCTGGGCGCCGGCAGCGCGCTCTACACGCTCGACGCCGTCACCGGCAATCCGAAGTGGCGCTTCGCCGCCCAGGGCGAGATCGTCGGATCACCGGTCGTCGCGGACGGACGCGTCCACTTCGGCTCGAAGGACCACTGCCTGTACACGGTGGACGCCGGGGGCGGCCAGCTGCGCTGGAAGCTCGAAACGGGCGGCGAGATCACGGGGTCGCCGGTGGCGGCGGACGGGGTCGTGTACGCGTGCAGCAAGGATCGGTGTGTGTATGCGCTGGACGCGGTGAAGGGGACGGGGGCCGCGGCGCGGCGGCCTTAGGGTCTGTCGTCTGCGGTGGGGGAAAGTCCGCAGGAGGCGGACCGCTAGTCCGGACGTTCCGGTGTCGGACGGTGCTCCGGCGGGATCCACGTCGCTGTCCGGGTGTCCTCGGGCTCGGTCCCCGACGGTTCCGGGGGGGTCTCGGGTGGGGCCGGCCAGGTCGCTGTCCGGGTGTCGTCGGGCTCGGTCCAGGCTGGTTCGGGGGTGGTCTCGGGCGGGGGCCAGGTGGGGGGAGCGGTCACGGTGTCGATGGGGTGGGGCGAGGGGCTGCCGTAGTGGCGGTGGCGGCGGCCGGACATCGTGGCGGCGCCGATCAGGAGCAGGGCTCCGCCGCCGAGGGCGTTCGCGACACCGATGCCGAGGCCGTCGCCGCCCGCGGTGAGGGAGCCGGCGGCCATTCCCTGGCGGACCATCCACAGGATGGTGAAGCCGAGGACCAGGACGCCGGAGAAGGCGACGAGGAGCCGGGAGCGCAGCAGGATCCCCAGGAGGGTGATCAGGGTGGCGAAGAGCATGGGGAGGAACAGGGAGCCCATGACGGCGGCCCGGTCCGTGGTGATCCCGTTGAAGAGGTCTTCGATGCGGATCTCGGAGCCGTGACGGCCGTCGTACCAGGCACGGAAGGGGCTCCAGACGGCGGCCGCCGCTCCGAGGAGGGCGATGAGGGACCCGAAGACGTTGCGGATCATCGTGCGTCGTCCAATCTCGGCGCCCCCGTATGCCCCACGCTATGCCGGGCGGCGTGAGCTCGCCACGCGGGGCAGACTCTGGCCCATGGACACCGGGAAGCTGCGCGCGTGGTGGTCGCACTGTCAGGGGCTGGACGGGGTGGCGGCTGGTTCGGCGGCCGGGACGCTGGGGCGTACCGGGTGGGCGCGGTCCGTGGGTGGGTCCGGGCCGTATCTGGGGCTGTACGCGCGGGCCGGGCTGTCGCGGGAGGCGGTGGACGCGGCGGTGGCGCGGCTGGAGGTCCATGAGCTGCCGTCGGTGCGGGGATGTACGTATGTGCTGCCGGCCGCCGACTTCGCGCTGGGGCTGCGGCTGGGCGCGGGGGCGCCCGAGGGTGAGCTGGCGGCGGCGGTGAAGCACCTGGGGGTGACCGGCGCGGAGATCGAGGGGCTGTGCGAGGCGGTCACGGGCGTGCTGGGGGAGCGGCCGCTCGATCCGGCCGCGATCAAGGCCGCGACCGGTGACGCCGTCCGCGGACTGGGCGAGGCGGGGAAGAAGCGCGGGACGGCGACGACGCTGCCGCTGGCGCTCGGGCTGCTGCAGGCCCGCGGTGCGATCCGCCGGGTGCCGGTGAACGGGCGGCTGGACCAGCAGCGGTACGGGTATGTGGCGTGGGGCCTGGACCTGGGGGAGTGGACGGCGGAGTCGGCGCGGGCCGAGCTGGCCCGGCGTTACTTCGGGTGGGCCGGGCCGGCGTCGATGGTGCACTTCCGGTGGTTCTCCGGTTTCACGGCCACCGCCGCCAAGGCCGCGGTGGCCGGGCTCGGTCTGCGGCCCGTCGACGGTACGGATCTGCTGTGGACGGAGGCGACGGCGGCGGAGTACGCGCGGTTCACCGCGCCGGAGGAGCCCTCGTACGCGCTGGTCGCGGGCATCGACGGGATCCATCTGCTGCACCGCGACTTCGGGCGGCTGCTCGATCCGGCGGACGCGCAGCGCCCGGAGCTCACCGGACCGAAGGCGCTGGGCGCCCTGTCGGACTCGCCCGCGCACATGATCGTGGACCGGGGGCGGCTGGTCGGGCTGTGGGAGTTCGACACGGCGGCGCAGGAGATCGTCCGGCAGACGTGGGTGGCGCCGGACGCGGAACTGCGGGCGGCCGTCGCGTCGGCGGAGGCCTTCGTCCGGGATCAGTTGGGCGACGCCCGCAGCTTCAGTCTGGATTCGCCGAAGAGCCGGGCGCCGCGGATCGCGGCGCTCCGGTCGGGGCGATGAGGCTGCTAGCCTGACGCGCTCCTGCCAACCACTGGGGATGGTCAGCCTTGCAGCTCCGCCAACTGCGCCTTGTCGCGGTACTCGCCGTCGTCGTTCTTTCGCTCACCGGTTTCAGCGGGAGCAAGAGCAAAAGCAAGAGTCACAGCAAGGGGGGCGGTTGCAGCAGCAGTCACAGCGGCAGCAGTTCGTCGAGCTCGAATTCCGGCTCCAGCTCCAGCGCGGGCTCCACTTCCGGCTCCAGTTCGGGTTCCACTTCCGATTCCTCGACGTACAGCCCTCGACCGCAGTCCACCAGCACCTACCACCGGAGCACCAGCTCACCGACGTCCTCCGGTTCGGCCGGTCCGACGGCGCTGCCGGCCGCGATCGACCAGGTGTCCGTCGTGCAGTGCCACAGCTCCGGCGCCGCGCGGCCCACGTCCCAGCTGCGGATCGACAACGGCCGGGGCCCCAAGTCGTACTACTTCACCGCCGTGGTGCGGCTGAAGAACGCCCAGGGCGTGCAGATCGGCAGCTCCACCCTGGCCCGCACCCTGGTGAAGGCCCGCTCGGCGAAGACGGTCGACGTCACCGGGACGCTGGACTCGGGCGTCGCGAGCGGGGAATGGACCGACTGCGCCGTCGCGAGCGCCACCCGCAGCTGAGCTGCTGGGTCCGTGACGGTCAGCGCACCCGGAACTCCCCGCTGCGCGACGTGAACAGCCCCGCCTGACGTTCCGGCGGCAGGTTCCCGAGCGCGATGAGGTGCGGGGCCTGCGCCAGCGCGTGCGCGCGGGCCGCCTCGCGGGCGGACCAGACGGCGCGGACCGTGCCCTGGACCGCCTCCGTCGGGTAGGAGGCGATGACGGCGGCGGCGCGCAGGGCCGCGTCGAGCAGCTCGTCCGCCGGGACGACCTCCGACACGAGACCGGTCTCGTAGGCCCGTCGCGCGCCGATCCGCTCCGCGGTGCCCATCAGCGACATCCGCATCACCTCGCCGTACGGCATGCGCTGCGCCATGAGGACGGACTCGTAGGCGCTGACCATGCCGTACGTCGTGTGCGGGTCGAAGAAGGTGGCGTGCTCGGCGGCGATGACGAACTCGGCCTCGCCGAGGAGGTAGAACGCGCCGCCGCAGGCCATGCCGTTGACGGCCGCGACGACCGGCTTCCACAGGTCGTTGGACTTGGGGCCGAGGCGCAGCAGCGGATCGTCGATGGAGTACGGGGACGGCGGCTGCGGGACGTCGACGGAGCGGTCGATCCCGGTGCAGAAGGCCTTGTCGCCGGCGCCGGTGAGGACGATGGCGCGGACGTCGTCGGTCATCCGGAACTCCCGCCACAGGGCGGTGAGTTCGGTGACGGTGTCGAGGTCGATCGCGTTGTGGCGCCGCGGGCGGTCCAGGGTGACGACGGCGACGCCGTCCTTCGACGTACAGGTGACGCTCATGGCCGCTCCAGCAGCCAGCGCGGCACGGTGACGCCGTCCGCCATCGCGTGGAAGGCGACCTTCACCCCGGCGCCGATGCGGAGTCTCGACGGATCGACGGAGCCGAGCGGGGCGTCGGCCGACGTGACGAGGTTGCCGACCAGGCGGATCCGCGGGGCGTCCAGCAGCTCCACGACGATGGCGTTGTACGGCGCCTGTTCGGCGTAGGCGGGCAGCAGCGGCGGATGCGGGAAGACGTACGACCAGATGCGGCCGCGGCCGCTCATCCGCCGCCACTCGCTGTCGAAGGACTGGCAGTGCGGGCAGCAGGGGCGCGGCGGGAAGCGCAGGACGCCGCAGGCGGCGCACGCCTGGACGCGCAGCTCGCCGCGGCGCGCGTACTCCCAGAAGGGCGCGCCGTCGTCGTCGGGTACGGGCAGCAGCAGTCCGTCGCCGGTCGTGGCGTGGGCGGGCTCGGCGGACCGGGCGGGTTCGGTGGGCAGGGCGGTCATGGCGGTCAGCTCCTCAGCTTCGCAGCAGCAGCGCGGATGTCGGTACGCCCTCGCCCGCCGTGACCAGGCAGGTCGCGGCGTCGGGGACCTGGGCGGTGGAGTCGCCGCGCAGTTGCTTGACGCCCTCGTTGATGAGGTTGAAGCCATGGACGTATGCCTCGCTGAGACCGCCGCCGCCCGTGTTGATGGGGAGCCTGCCGCCGATCTCCAGGGCGCCGCCCTCGGTGAACGCGGCGCCCTCGCCGCGTCCGCAGAAGCCGTAGCCCTCCAGGGAGAGCGGGATGAGCGGGGTGAACGCGTCGTAGATCTGGGCGACGTCCACGTCCTCGGGGGTGAGGTCGGAGTTCTTCCACAGATGGCGTGCGGTGGCCCAGGACGGACCGGTCAGCGGGTCGTCGTTCCAGTAGTTGACCATGCCGTGGTGCTGGGCGGGCAGGCCCTGGGCGGCGGAGTGCACATAGACGGGCTTGCGGCGGCAGTCGCGGGCGCGCTCGGCGCTGACGACGACGCAGGCCAGCGCCCCGTCGGTCTCCAGGCAGTTGTCGAAGAGGCAGAGCGGTTCACTGATCCAGCGGGACGTCATGTACATCTCGCGGGTCAGCGGGCGCTCGTACATCATCGCGGCGGGGTTCTGGTTGGCGCGGTTGCGGCAGGCGAGGGCGACGTTGAACAGATGGTCGCGGGTCGCGCCGAACTCGTGCATGTAGCGGCGGGCGAGCATTCCGATCTCGTCGGCGGGGCGCAGCAGCCCGAAGGGGCGGGTCCACTGGCCGGGGGTGGGGAGCTGGACCGCGGTGTTGGTCCAGGGGCGCTTGCCGCTGCCGCGTTTGCGGGACCGCCAGGCCACGCCGACGGTCGCCTGACCGGTGGCGACGGCCGCCGCGAGGTGCGCCACGGTAGCGCAGGAGCCGCCGCCGCCGTACCCGACCTTGGAGAAGAAGGTGACGTCCCCGGCGCCGATGGACTTCGCCACCTCGACCTCGTCGGTCTCCTCCATCGTGTAGGAGGCGAAGCCGTCGACCTCGGCGGGTGCTATCCCGGCGTCGTCGAGTGCGGCGATGATCGCGCGGCAGGCCAGGGTGCGTTCGGACTCCACAAGGTTCTTGGCGAACGGGGTCTGGCCTATTCCCACGATCGCTGTCGCGTCCTTCAGGGCACCGCTCACGGACACCTCCCGGCATGGTCATCACTGCTGACAGCAAGTCAGGGTACCGCTAATCTGACGGGTAGTCAGGTAGTGGTGGGCCAGAGGTGACCCGGGATTTCCGGTAGCGGTGGTCAGACAGTCGGCAAGCCCGTTGAGGGGAGCATCATGCGCGGTGACCTGGACTGGGGCAGCATCCCGGGGCTGGTACGAGCGGCGGTACGACAGTACGGCGACCACGAGGCCGTCGTCGACGGCCGGACCCGCATCAGCTACGCGGAGCTGGGCGAGCGCGTCGAGCGGGCCGCCGCCGCAACGATCGCGGCCGGCGTCGAGGCCGGCGACCGGGTCGCCATCTGGGCGCCCAACACGCTCGACTGGATCGTCGCGGCGCTCGGCGCCGTGTCCGCGGGCGGTGTCCTCGTCCCCCTCAACACCCGCTTCAAGGGCACCGAGGCGGCCTATGTCCTGGAACGGACCCGCGCCAAACTGCTCTTCGTCACCGGCACCTTCCTCGGCACGTCCTACGTGGCCTCGCTGCGCCGCGCCGACGCCGAACTGCCGCACCTGCGCGAGGTCGTCGTGCTCTCCGACACCGCTCCCGAGGGGTACCGCACCTGGCGGGACTTCCTGGCGGGCGGCGAGACGGTCTCCCGCGAGGCGGTACGCCGCCGGGCGGACTCGCTGCGCCCCGACGACCCCTCGGACATCACGTTCACCTCCGGGACCACGGGCCACCCCAAGGGCGCGGTCATCAGCCACGCCCAGACGCTGCGCGTCTACAGCGTCTGGAGCGAACTGGCCGGCCTGACCGAGGGCGACCGCTACCTGATCATCAACCCGTTCTTCCACACCTTCGGCTACAAGGCGGGCATCATCGCCTGCCTCATGCGCGGCGCCACGATGGTGCCCCAGCCCGTCTTCAACGTCGACACCGCGCTCGCCAACATCGCCGCCGAACGCATCAGCGTCCTCCCCGGCCCGCCCACCCTCCACCAGTCGATCCTCGACCACCCGGCCCGCGCCCAGCACGACCTGAGCGCGCTGCGCCTCGTCGTGACCGGAGCCGCCGTCGTCCCGCTCGAACTCGTCGAACGGCTGCGCTCCGAGCTGAAGATCGCCACCGTCCTGACGGCGTACGGCCTCACCGAGGCCAGCGGCACGGTCACGATGTGCCGCCAGGGCGACCCCGCCGAAGTCATCGCCTCCACGTCGGGCCGTGCCATCCCCGACACCGAGGTACGCGTCCTGTCCGCGGGGCCCGGCGAACCCGGCGAGGTCCTGGTCCGCGGCTACCACGTCATGCGCGGCTATTTCGAGGACCCCGACGAGACCGACCGCGCGATCGACGCCGACGGCTGGCTGCACACCGGCGACGTCGGCGTCATGGACGCCGACGGCAACCTGCGCATCACCGACCGCATCAAGGACATGTTCATCGTCGGCGGCTTCAACGCCTACCCCGCCGAGATAGAACAGGCCCTGCGCCACCACCCCGACGTCACGGACGCCGCCGTCATCGGCATCCCCGACCCCCGCCTCGGCGAGGTGGGCAAGGCCTACGTCGTCCGCCGCCCCGGCTCCACCCTCTCCGCCGACGACCTCATCGCCTGGTCCCGCCGCGAAATGGCCAACTACAAGGTCCCGAGGGAAGTGACCTTCCTGACGGAACTGCCGCGCAACGCGAGCGGCAAGGTGATGAAGGCGGAGCTGCGAGGGGCGGCGCGGACGCCGCCCGCGTAGCCGGGCAAAAGTGCCTGTTCCTCGAAGCCCTCGCAGGTCTAAGCTCTGCGGATGGCCTTGGAATGGGAACAGGTAATCGTTCACTCGCTGGACCCGGCGGCCCTGGGACAGTGGTGGGCCGACGCCCTCGGCTGGGTTGTCGTCCACTCCTCCGACGACGAGTTCGAGATCCGCCCGGCACCGGATCGCCTGCCCGGACTGGACTTCGTCCGGATCGATGAGCTCAAGCAGTCCAAGAGCCGACTGCACCTCGACTTCCGCCCCGACGACCAGGCCGCCGAGGTGGCCCGCCTGGAGGCGCACGGTGCCCGGCGCGTCGACATCGGCCAGGGCGAGCAGGCATGGGTCGTCCTGGCGGACCCCGAGGGCAACGAGTTCTGCATCCTGGGCCAGCGGCGTCAGTAGGCCTCAGACCCGGCGTTCCGGATTCCGGCCCATTCGGTTCAGGAGCCGGTTCTGCCGCGACGCTTCCTGCGGGAGGGTCTCCCCGGGCGCGGCGAAGAAGCGGTGGGTCGTGTCGGGGGCGGTGGGGGATTCGGCCAGGCCGGCGTAGACCTCTTCCAGGCGGTCGTCGATCCAGGCGACCAGGCCGGTGTCCAGCTTCTCGTCTGCGCCGGTGGCTCGGGCGAGGTCCCAGGTGTGGATGACGCTGTCCGTGGTCCGCACGGCGAGGGCTTGGGCTCCGGTCACCCGGCCCAACGGATAGTCGAGAACCTGGCGCAGTGCGCCCGGCCGGGCGAACGCGGTGGCGCACTGCTGGACGGACCGGGTGTACGCCCCGAGCGGATCGGCGCCGAGTGCGTCGGCGCCCCGCAGGTGGAGGAAGTCCGCGCCGGTGCCGCCGTCCAGCAGGCCCACGTAGCTGAGGTTGCCCCGCGTCATGTGGTTGGTCAGGAGGCGTACGTCCCACTCCGTGCAGGGAGTCGGCCACGCCCACTGCTCGGCCCGCACCGCCCGCAGCACCCGTTCGAACCCGGCCCCGGCCAGGACGAACCGTTCCATGAGTCCTTCGAAAGCATCGACCATGCCCCTCAGCCTGCCCGCTGCCGGCGGCCGGGGCCGGCGGGCATCGGACGTCGTGCAGGCGGGCTCAGCTCAGCGGGCTCTTCACCTGCGTCGAGACCGGTACGGTGAAATCGTCGAGACCGCTCCTACCGGAGGTATGCGATGACCGAGCAGCCCGTCGGCCCGTACGGGCCGTTGATCGCGATGCCGGAGTTGACGCCCGACGCCCTTCGGGCTGCGGTTGCGAAGATCGCACCCAGCAGGATCCCCGCCCTGATCCAGCATCTCTTCGAAGCCACCACCAACGCGCAGGCCACCAGCAGCCTCGCTCCGCTGCGGGCTTTCGTCCATTCATGGGCCGTGTTCGTCGCCATTGAACGCCATCCGGAACGCGCTGCTCGTCTCCGGGAGCTGGAGCGGATCGTGGATGAGGGCCAGCAGGATCCGACCGAGGCGATTGCTGAGATCCGGGCCATCCGTGAGACGGCGGAGACGGAAGCCGGCCTGTGAACGGCTGGACCTGGGACTGGAACCCGAGCGAAGCGCAGGTGGCTCAGGGACTGCCGCCCGGCGTGGTCGCGGAGGTCGAACGGTTGGCCGCTGAGCTCGCTGCCCTGGGGCACGATGCCATCAAGGTCGGGCGACCGGAGGACCGAGAAGGCGGGCTTCGGGAGTTCGACATCCTCAGCGGGCGTGGCTTCTTCTCCTTCCTCGCTGTCCCGCGCCACGAGGCGATCTCCATCTGCTCGATCACCTGGTACGAGTGATCGGACGTCGGCCGCTTCATGCGACGGCAGGGCGCCCCTGCCCCCGCGCAGGAAGAGAGACCGGCCACGGCGCCCCCTCCACGCCATGGTCGGTCTCTCGCGTTCCCCCTGTGCGGTCCCGTGCGTTCCGCTGAGTCCCCCCGGACTCTGGATTCGTGCCGGGTCCCCCCGGACCCGTTCACCTGTGGGCTCCCCCGAGCCCCGTGCACTCCTGGGTTCCCCCGAACCCCTGAGCTTCCCCCGTGCGGTCCCCCCGGACCGTGGGCTCCCCCGAGCCCGTTCGCTCGTGAGCTCCCCCGAGCTCCTGAGCGTTCCCCCGTCTTTCCCCCGTGCTTCCCCCCGGTCACCCCTGGCGCTCCCCCGAGCGGGCGGGGCCTGTTGGGTGGCCTCCTACTTGAGGGGCTCCGAGTCGCTGTGCCAGTTGTCGGGCTTGGTCTCGGTGCCGCCGTCGGCGAGCAGTACGTCGGGGATGGGCTCCGTGGTGCTGTCGCTGTGCCAGTTGTCCGGCTTGACGGTGCCGCCGTCGTTCTTTGGCTTTGGCGTCTCGGTGGTCATATGGACTCCCCAGGTTTTGTCGGTCCTGTGTTGCACCCACCCGGTGGCGACCCCCGTGCGCCACCAGGTGGGTAGCTCGTGCAATGAATGGAATCCTGGCATCCCGAGATAATCAACAGATAAACGAGCGCGTTGCTCGGGGTGACCTGCGATTATATGGCGACGGCGGGGGACGATCGGTCGTCGATGAGCCGGCGCACCTCGTCCGCCTCCGGGGAACCGAGCGCGGTGAAGATGCTCAGGGCGTCGTGCCAGCACGCGCGGGCGCGTACGGTCTGCCCGAATCCGGCGAGGGCCCGGCCGAGTACGGTCAGGGCGTTCGCGGTGCGCCATTCGCCGCCGACCTCGCGGAGGATGACGAGGGCCTGCTCGGCGTGGGACGCGGACTGGCGCCACTGGCCGTCCGCCAGGTGCACCTTGGAGAGCCGGAAGAGCGTCATGCCTTCCCAGAACCGCTGCCGTGCTTCGCGGAAGATGCCCAGGCCCTCGGTCAGGCAGGCCGATGCCTCGTTGAGGCGGCGGGTCGCGGTGAGGGCGATGGCCATGGCGTAGAGGCCGTTGCCGAGCCGGAAGCCGACGCCCAGTTGACGGTAGATCGAGACGGCCTGCTCGGCGGTGGAGACGGCCGCCTCCGTTTCGCCCAGTTCCAGCTGGGCGCGGGAGAGGTTGCTGAGCGCGGCGGCCTCTCCGTGCCGGTTGCCGTCCTCGCGGAACGCCTCCAGGGCGTTCATGTGGTACTCGGCGCACTCGGCGAACCGAAGCGCCTGCAGGGCGACACTGCCGCGCAGGTTGGGCGCGTAGCTGCAGGTCAGCGGGTCCTCGGAGGCGAGGCCCAGGATCAGGGAGCGCTGGGCCTCGTTGTCCGCCCCCGCGAACTGCCCGAAGAGCCGGTGGAGTTGGCCGAGGAGCACGCGAGCGCGTCCTTCCACGAGCGGTTCCGCGCAGTCGCCGGCCGTGGTGATGAGGGCCCGCACACCCTGCTCGTACTGCCGGGCGTACACGCCCGACTCCATCAGGTCCTGGGCCGCCCACAGCAGGTCGACCGCCCGCCGCATCGGGCCCTCGCAGCCGCCTCCCGCGGTCTGCTGCACGGCGGCGAGCAGGCCCTGGGCCTCGGAGAAGAGCCATTCCAGGGCCTCTTCGCGGGTGCCGAAGGCCAGGCCGGTCCTTTCGGTGGGGGCGAGGTGGTCCAGGACGCGGTCGCCGGGGTTCTCCAGCTCGTACGCGCACGCGGCGGAGGAGAGGTAGAAGTCGAGCAGCCGGGACAGCGCGCGGCAGCGGGCCTCGTCGGTCTCGTCGCGGTCGGCGCACTCGCGGGCGTAGAGCCGCAGCAGGTCGTGGAAGCGGTAGCGGGCCGGGGCGGCGGACTCGATGAGGCTGATGTCGACGAGGGCTTCGAGCAGTTCCTCGGTCGAGTACGGGTCCATGTCGAGGACGGCGGCGGCCGCGTCCAGCGAGATGTCCGGGCCGTCGGGCAGCGACAGCAGGCGGAACGCGCGGGCCTGGAGCGGCTCGAGCTGGCCGTAGCCGAGTTCGAAGGTGGCCTTGACGGCCAGGTCGCCGGCGCGCAGTTCGTCGAGGCGGCGGCGCTGGTCGGCGAGCTTGCGGGCCAGGACGGCGACGGTCCAGGTGCGGCGCGCGGCCAGCCGGGAGGCGGCGATGCGGATGGCGAGCGGCAGGAAACCGCAGGCGGCGACGACGTCGAGGGCGGACTGGCGCTCGCTGGTGACACGCTCCTCGCCGACGATCCGGGTGAAGAGCTGCAGCGCCTCCTCGGGGCTCATCACGTCCAGGTCGACGAGGTGGGCGCCCGCGAGGTCGACCATCCGGACCCGGCTGGTGATCAGCGCGGCGCAGCCGGGCGTACCGGGCAGCAGCGGCCGGACCTGGGCGGCGTCGTGCGCGTTGTCGAGCAGCGCCAGCACCCGGCGGCCGTCGAGGGTGGAGCGGTAGAGCGCGGCGCGGTCCGCGAGCGAATCGGGGATCGCGTTGTCGGACAGGCCCAGCGCCCGCAGGAACGAGCCGAGGACGGCTTCGGGTTCCGCGGGCCTGGCGTCGGTGCCCTGCAGATCGACGTAGAGCTGCCCGTCGGGGAAGGCCTCGCGGGCGGCGTGGGCGACATGGACGGCGAGGGTGGTCTTGCCGACGCCGCCGATGCCGGCCAGCGCGGAGACGGCCATGACGCCCTTGTCGGCCTCGGTGAGCTGGGCGCCGAGCTCCCGGACGAAGGCGGCGCGGCCGGTGAAGTCGGAGACGGTCGCGGGGAGCTGGGCCGGCCGGACCACCTCGGCGGTGTGCGCGCCGGGCCCGGCGGGGGCGGCCAGGCCCGGATCGGCCTCCAGGATCCGCTGGTGGAGTTCGCTGAGCTCGGCGCAGGGGTCGACGCCCAGCTCGTCGGCGAGCAGCCGGCGGGTGTCCGCGTACACACCGAGCGCCTCGGCCTGCCGCCCGCTGCGGTAGAGCGCGAGCATCAGCAGGCAGCGCAGCCGTTCGCGCAGCGGCTGCTCGGCGGAGAGCGCGGTCAGTTCGGAGACGGCCTCGGCGTGCGCGGCCAGCTCCAGGTCCAGTTCCAGGCGGGTCTCGGTGACGGTGAGCCGCCACTCCTCCAGCCGGTTGCGCTGGGCCTCCGCGTACGGGCCCGGCAGCCCGGCCAACGGCTCGCCGTTCCACATGGCCAGCGCCGTCGCGAGCAACTCGCGGGCCCGCACCGGGTCGCCCGCGCCCCGGGCCTTCTCGGCCTCGGCGGCGAGCCGCTCCGCCGCGGCGAAGTCCAGCCCGTCGGGCGCCACGTGCAGGGCGTAGCCACCGGATTCGGTGACGAGCGCGTCGGCGCCGAGCGCCTTGCGCAGCCGGAACGCGTACGAGCGCAGTGCGGCCAGCGCGGTGGTCGGTGCGGTCTCGCCCCACAGGGCGTCGAGGAGTTCGGATGCGGTCGCGGTCCGGCCGCCGCGCAGCAGCAACGCGGCCAGGAGCGCGCGCTGCTGCGGGGAACCGGTGACGATCGGCTGGTCGTCGCGCCATGCCCGTACCGGACCGAGAACTGCGAACCGCAGTCCCCGGCCGGGCCCTGTCGCGCTGTCCATGCTGCCCCCTGAGGCGTGCCGGCCGATGCGGTGTCAATCGGCACGACGCGCGTATATCTATCGTTCATCGCGTACCGGAACAGTGTCCGCATGACGGGTGGGGCCGATCGCTCAGCCCCCCGTCCCGTGCCAGTTTGCCGTGTCGGAGGGCCGGGGTCACCCCGTGCTAGGGCCCGACCCGGCGTTACGGGGAAAGTTGTGCTGAATTTGAGGTTCCGTCTGTGTCTGCCCGCGGCTTGTGCTGTGTGAATTTCGGTGGTGCCGGTGTGTTTCCTGGTGCGAGGGAGGTGAGAGGTCAGTCATGTGTTCACAATGCGTACCGATGGCGGTGACAAGAGGCGGCTCCGGATCCGGTTCCGGGACCGGATCCGGTTCGGGAAGCGGTTCAGGACCGGGTTCGGGGTCAGGGTCGGGTTCCGGCCATGGTCCGGGGTCCGGATCTCGCCCCCGGAGCGGAGCCAGGGGCCTGGCGGCCGTCGACCGCCTGCCCGGACCGTGGTTGCGGCGACGGGCCGCGTGGGCACCGCAGTCGGTGCCGGCGCTGCCGTTCCCCGACGGCGCCACGGCGGGCACCGCCGGTTGCAGCTACCGGGAGTTGGACCGCCGGGCACGGGCGGTGGCCGCCCGCCTCGGGCAGTTGCTGCCGCCCGGCAGCCGGGTCCTGCTCGCCTACCCCGAAGGGGCCGATCTCGCGGGGGCGTTCTTCGGCTGCCTCTACGCGGGGATGACGGCGGTGCCGCTCGTGCTGCCCGCGCCGGGCGTGACGTCGGCGGTGGCCCGCTGCGTCGAGCGCTGCGCGCCGGCCGCGGTACTGACGGGCGGCGACGGCTGGACCGCGCTGGCGGTGGACCGGTCCCGTACGCAGGTGGTGGAGGCGGACGGCACCCTCGTCGGCGGTGAGCCGGTGTGGAGCCTGGCCGAGAGCTGGCGCCCGGTGGGCGTCCTGCGCACCGCGCCGGGCTACCAGCGCTACCTGGACGACGGTCCGGCGGGCGGCCGGCTGGAGCCGGCGATGGGGCACGGGGATCTGGCGGACGTGGTGGCGGAGCTGGCGCAGGCGGTGCGGCTGGGGACGGAGGAGGAGAACGTGGGGTGGATCGCGGCGGTGCACGGGGTCGAGGACGCGGTGTGGCGGATTCTGCTGCCGACGCACGTTTCTCTGTAGCGCGCGGGTGGGCCGGGAACAGAAGGCCGTTCACGTAGCTGACGGATCGTCAGATGGGCGCTACCGTGGTGGCCATGGAGACCTTCCCGAAGATCATCTCGGTGGACGACCACACGGTTGAGCCCCCCAACGTCTGGCGGGACCGGCTCCCGTCCAAGTACCACGACATCGGCCCGCGCGTGGTCCGCGCCCCCCTGAAGGAAATGACCTTCATGGGGGGCAAGTTCGCCCCCGTCATGGGGCAGCCGGGTGACGACGGGCCGATCGGCGACTGGTGGATCTACGAGGATCTGCACCGCCCGCTGACCCGCCTCGACACCGCCGTCGGGTACTCCCGCGACGAGATCAAGCTCGAGGTGATCACCTACGAGCAGATGCGTCCCGGTTCCTTCAGCGTGCCCGAGCGGCTGGTCGACATGGACGTCAACCACGTCCAGTCCGCGCTCTGCTTCCCGACCTTCCCGCGGTTCTGCGGCCAGACGTTCACCGAGGCCAAGGACCGGGAGCTCGGGCTGCTCGGAGTGCGGGCGTACAACGACTGGATGGTGGAGGAGTGGTGCGGCCCCGAGGCGCACGGGCGCCTCATACCGCTCACCCTCGTCCCGCTCTGGGACGCGGAGCTGGCGGCGGCCGAGGTGCGCAGGAACGCGGCGCGCGGGGTGCGGGCCGTCTGCTTCTCGGAGATCCCGCCGCACCTGGGGCTGCCCTCCATCCACACCGACGAGTGGGACCCGTTCCTGCGGGCCTGCGACGAGACCGGCACCGTCATCGCGATGCACATCGGCTCGTCCAGCAAGATGCCCTCCACCTCGGCGGACGCGCCGCCCGCGGTCGGTTCGACGATCACCTTCGCCAACTGCTGCTTCTCGATGGTCGACTGGCTGATGTCGGGCAAGTTCGAGCGCTTCCCGAACCTCAAGATCATGTACGCGGAGGGCCAGATCGGCTGGATCCCGTACATCCTGGAGCGCGCGAACGTCGTCTGGGAGGAGAACCGGGCCTGGGGCGGGGTGGCGGACAAGGTGTTCCGGCCGCCGTCCGAGCTCTTCGCCGAGCATGTCTACGGCTGCTTCTTCGACGACGCCTTCGGCCTGAAGAACCTCGACGCCATCGGCGTGGCCAACGTGCTCTACGAGACGGACTACCCGCACTCCGACTCGACGTGGCCCAAGTCGAAGGAGGTCGGCGAGGCGCAGATGGGGCACCTGGCCCCGGACGTCGTCGACCGCATCGTCCGCGGCAACGCCATTTCCCTGCTGGGGCTCACGGACGACGGCCTGTGGGCCGGGCCGGGAGCGTAGCACCGGCCGTGGCCTGACCCCCGCGGGGGTCCGGCCGTGGCCTGACCCCCGCGGCGCTGAACCCGGTCGCACCCCTTGTCTGATGGGTCGTCAGCTATCACGATGGACCCCGTCGTAATACTTGACGGTCCGTCAGATAAGAGGGAGTTCCCATGGTGCGGATCCTGCCCGAGGGGCGGCTGGTGTACGGGATGCAACTCCCCATCCAGTCGCAGAGCACCATCTATGCCGAGCCCTGGGAGGCGGATGCCACCCCGGGGGACCTCGCCGCGATAGCCCGCACCGCCGACCGCGCCGGCTTCTTCTACATCGCGAGCTGTGACCACGTGGCCATCCCCCACCGCCTCGCCGGGCCCATGAGCACCATCTGGTACGACCCGGTCGCCACCCTCTCCTTCCTCGCGGGGGTCACCACCCGCGTCCGGCTGATGAGCCATGTCGCCGTCGTCGGGCTGCGCCATCCGCTGATCACCGCCAAGCAGTACGCGACCCTCGACCATCTCAGCGGGGGCCGGCTGATCCTCGGGGTCGGGGCCGGTCACGTGCAGGAGGAGTTCGACGCGGTGGGTGCGGACTTCGCGCGGCGGGGGCCCGTTCTCGACGAGACCATCGACGCGCTGAAGGCGGCGCTGGGGCCCGAGGAGTTCCCCGAGCACCACGGGGAGCTCTTCGATTTCGGCGGGCTCGGGCAGCGGCCCCGGCCGGCCCAGGAGCACGTTCCGGTCTGGGTGGGCGGATCGTCGCCCGCCGCCGTTCGCAGGGCTGCGGTGAAGGCCGACGGATGGCTGCCGCAGGGCGACCCCCGGGACCGGATCCCTGAGCAGATCGCGAAGCTCAGGGAATTGCGGGAGCGGGCCGGCATCGAGGAGCCGATCGAGATCGGCGCGATCGCCGAGCCGCTGCACATCGGCGAGCCCACCTGGAACGTCGGGCGGCGCACGCTGCACGGCAAGCCGGACGCGCTCGCCGAGAGTCTGCGCGAGTACCGCGCGATGGGTGTGGGCCAGATCCAGGTGCGGTTCCGGAGCCGCAGCCGGGACGAGCTGATCGAGCAGATGGAGGCGTTCGGTACGGACGTCGCCCCGCTCCTCAACGACTGAACGGCACGACCGGCCGAACAACGTGAGCGACCGAGGGAGAGACATGGGCAAGCTGGACGGGCGCGTGGTGCTGATCACCGGCGCGTCGCGCGGGCAGGGCGAGCAGGAGGCGCGGCTGTTCGCCGCCGAGGGGGCGAACGTCGTCCTCGCGGACGTGCTCGACGAGCAGGGCGAGGCGCTGGCCAAGGAGATAGGGGACGGCGCGCGCTACGTCCATCTGGACGTGAGCCGCGAGGAGGACTGGGCGGCGGCCGTCGCCGCGACGACGGAGGCCTTCGGCCGGCTCGACGGGCTGGTCAACAACGCGGGCATCCTGCGCTTCAACGAGCTGGCGAGCACCCCGCTGGAGGAGTACCAGCTGGTGGTGCAGGTCAACCAGGTGGGCGCGTTCCTCGGCATGCGGGCGGCGATCCCCGCCATCGAGGCGGCCGGCGGCGGCACCATCGTCAACACCGCCTCGTACACCGCGCTGACCGGCATGGCGCTGCTGACGTCGTACGCGGCCACGAAGGCCGCGATCGTCGGGATGACGCGGGTGGCGGCGATGGAGGGCGCGCCCAAGGGGATCCGGGTGAACGCGATGTGCCCCGGCGCCATCGACACCCCCATGTCCAACCCCTCCCAGCTCGATCCGGAGGCGGACCCGGCGGAGTCCTCGGCGGCGCTGGACGAGTTCTACAGGAAGCTCGTACCGCTCGGCCGGATCGGTCAGCCGGTCGAGGTGGCGAAGCTCGCACTGTTCCTGACCAGCGATGACTCGTCGTACATCACCGGGCAGCCGTTCGTGATCGACGGCGGCTGGCTCGCCGGGGTCTCGGTCTTCTAGTCGCTGAATCTGACACATCATCAGCTATTGACGCTCCGCCGAGGCGGTGCCAGAGTCGTTCGTATCTGACGGAGTGTCAGAAAACTTTAGGACGGTGAACCTCCTTGGAATTCGGGCTCTTTGTACAGGGATATGTGCCTGTCGCGCGCTCCGCGGTCGACCCCCAGGCGGAGCACAAGGTGCTGCTGGAGGAGACCGAGTACGTCATCCAGGCGGACAAGTCCGGCTTCAAGTACGCCTGGGCCTCCGAGCACCACTTCCTGGAGGAGTACTCGCACCTGTCGGCGAACGAGGTCTTCCTCGGCTACCTCGCCCACGCCACCGAGCGCATCCACCTCGGATCCGGCATCTTCAACCCCCTCGCCCCCGTCAACCACCCGGTGAAGGTCGCCGAGAAGGTCGCGATGCTCGACCACCTCTCCGAGGGCCGGTTCGAGTTCGGCTCGGGGCGCGGGGCGGGCAGCCACGAGATCCTGGGGTTCATGCCGGGCATCACCGACATGAACCACACCAAGGAGATCTGGGAAGAGACCATCGCCGAGTTCCCCAAGATGTGGCTCCAGGACGAGTACGTCGGCTTCCAGGGGAAGCACTGGTCACTGCCGCCGCGCAAGATCTTCCCCAAGCCGTACGGGAAGTCGCACCCGGCCATGTGGTACGCCGCCGGATCGCCGTCCTCGTACGCGATGGCCGCCAAGAAGGGCCTGGGAGTACTCGGCTTCAGCGTCCAGAAGGTCTCCGACATGGAGTGGGTGCTGGAGCAGTACAAGAACGGCATCCAGGAGGCCGAGCCGATCGGCGACTTCGTCAACGACAACGTCATGGTGACGTCCACCGCCATCTGCGCGGAGACGCACGCCAAGGCCGTCGAGATCGCCGCCAAGGGCGGCCTCAACCGGCTGCAGTCGCTGGTCTTCCGCTACCACGACACCTTCCCCCGGCCCGAGGGCATCCCCGAGTGGCCGGAACTGCTCCCCGAGTACAGCGAGGAGATCATCGAACTCCTCATCGCCGAGGAGCTGATGATCTGCGGCGACCCGGACGAGGTCACCGCGCAGTGCAAGCGCTGGGAGCAGGCCGGCGCCGACCAGCTCTCCTTCGGGCTGCCGATCGGGATCTCGTACGAGGACACGATGAACACGATCAAGCTCATCGGTGAGCACGTCATCCCGAAGATCGACACGGACCCGGTGCACCGCACCACCCGGTTCCGCCAGGCGGCGGGCCAGTAGAAGCGGGGGCGGCGTCTTCCCGGACCGCCGCCCCGCGCCTCCGGCCGGGACAGGGCGTCATACGGCAGCGGTCTGCCGACCTGTCCGGACCGGAGGCGCAACCACGCCCGCACGACTTCACAACCCGGAGAGGTGAGATCGACCATGCTTGACCACCTGATCAAGGGCGCCACCGTGGTGGACGGCACGGGAGCCCCCGCGTACACCGCCGACGTCGGTCTGCGCGGCGGCAAGATCGCCACCATCGCCGAACCCGGCACCGTCACGGAGCCCGCCCGGACCCAGGAGGACGCCACCGGCCTCGTCCTGACCCCCGGCTTCGTCGACCCCCACACCCACTACGACGCCCAGCTGTTCTGGGACCCCTTCGCCACCCCGTCCATGAACCACGGCGTCACCACCATCGCGGGCGGCAACTGCGGCTTCACCCTCGCCCCGCTCAACCCCGCCCGCCCCGAGGACGCCGACTACACGCGCCGCATGATGTCCAAGGTCGAGGGCATGTCCCTCAAAGCCCTGGAGGACGGCGTCGACTGGACCTGGTCCTCCTTCGGCGACTACCTCGACGCCCTCGAAGGACGCATCGCCGTCAACGCGGGCTTCATGGTCGGCCACTGCGCGCTCCGCCGGCACGTCATGGGCCCGGACGCCGTCGGCGGACAGCCGACCGAGAAGCAAATGGAGCAGATGCTCCAGCTCTTCCACGAATCCATGGCCGCCGGCGGCTGGGGACTGTCCACCACCCAGTCCTCCACCCACTCCGACGGCGACGGCCGACCCGTCGCCTCCCGGCACGCGGGCCGCGACGAACTCATCGCCCTGTCCCGCGCCGTCGGCGAACACGAGGGCACCCAGATCGAGGCGATCGTCGCCGGCTGCCTCGACCAGTTCGCCGACGAGGAGATCGACCTCTTCGTCGACATGAGCGCCGCCGCCGGACGCCCCCTCAACTGGAACGTCCTCACCATCGACGCCTCCGTCCCGGCCCGCGTCCCCCGCCAGCTCGCCGCCTCGGAACGCGCCCGCAAGGCCGGCGGCCGCATCGTCGCCCTCACCATGCCGATCCTCACCCCCATGAACATGTCCCTCGGCACGTTCTGCGCCCTCAACCTCATCCCCGGCTGGGGCGAGATCCTCAACCTCCCCATCCCGGAACGCATCGCGAAACTCCGCGACCCCGCCGTCCGCACCGAAATGCTGCGCAGCGCCAACAGCCCCGAAGCCGGCGTCTTCCGCCGCCTCGCCAACTTCGGCCGCTACGTCATCGGCGACACGTACACCGAGGCCAACGCCGGCGTCAGCGGCCGTGTCGTCAAGGACATCGCCGCCGAACGCGGGCAGGAGGCGTTCGAGACCATCGTCGAGATCTGCGCCAACGACGACATGCGCACCGTCCTGTGGCCGATGCCCACCGACAACGACCCGGACAGCTGGGCGCTCCGCGCCCGCACCTGGGAACACGAGGACGTCCTGCTCGGCGGCTCCGACGCGGGCGCCCACCTCGACCGCATGTGCGGCGCCCCCTACACCACCCGCTTCCTCGGCGACTGCCTCCGCGGCCGCCGCCTGGTCCCGCTGGAACAGGCCGTCCGCATGCTCACCGACGACCCCGCCCAGCTCTTCGGCCTCCGCGGCCGAGGCCGGGTGACCGAGGGCTACTACGCCGACCTCGTCCTCTTCGACCCCGCCCGCATCGACGCCGGCATCGCCACCCTCGTCCACGACCTCCCGGGCAACAGCCCCCGGCTCGACTCGCGGGCGATCGGCATCGTCTCCGTACGGGTCAACGGGGTCGAGACGATCAGGGACGACGAAATCACGGGCGCCGTCCCCGGAACGGTGTTGCGGTCGGGCCGCGACACGGCATCCGTATCGACAGTTTGAGAACCCGCCCCGGGCGGGGGTGCGGGTGCGCCGGCGGCGGGCCGCGCCGCCTCCCGCGGGGGTGCGGGTACGCCCGCGCCCGCCCCACCATTACGCCTGCGGCGGGCTTTTCCCCACCCACCCGCCCTTTGCCGGCACGAATGCAGGCGCGTCGGCACCTGCCCGAAGACCCGCGGACGGCGTTCCCGCCCGCACCAGCAGCCAGGCTGTGACGTGAGGGGGACGGGGCCGCAGGGGGAGGGGTCCGAAATGCTGCCGTGTATTTGTGGGCCGCCAGGCCCGTAAATATACGATTTCGGACCCCTCCCCCGGAGGGCCCGGCCCCCGACCCACAACGAGCCGCTCCCTACCGAACGTCCAGCCAGATCGGATTCGTCAACGCAGCAACCGCGCCCGGAAGGCCACTCGCCCCACCGTCAGTAACCGGATGCCGCACCTCCGCCCGGACGTACGCCGCCAGCGACGCCGTCGTCCGCCACTCGACGGAACCCACCCCGGAGGGAGCAAGCTGCGTGGCGAACATCTGGCCCTCGTCCGTCATCAACCGCACCTGCGCCCCGAACACCCCGCCCGCATCCCTCACCCCCGACACCTCCAGCCGCACCGTCACCACATCCTCCGCCCCCACCACCAACCGCTCCCCGATCCCCGCATGCTCCCCCCGCGGCCCGGTCGCCGTGAAAGCGAGCTGCACGCCGGACGACTCCGCCAGCCAGCTGCGCCCCGCGCGGATTCCCGCGAGCAGAGCGTCACGGTCGAGGCCGTCCGCGAGGACGACCGTCTGGGGGAGGCCCACGACATTCGGCTCGCGGTGGGCGTCCGAGTTGCCCATGGCGGGGATCCAGTGACCGTCGCCGCGGGTGGACGCCGTGAGGAGGTTGTCCCAGGTGTTGAGGGAGAGCTCGTCGTCGGGGCCCCAGGGGCCGTTCCAGACCTCGATGACGTCCGCCTGGTCGTAGCCGAACTTCCACTGGCTGGCGGGGAAGATCCCGTACGGATGGGCCGGCACCACCAGGCCGCCCGCGCCACGGATCCTGCGCGCGAACCGCGGGTACGCGTCGTCGCGGGCGCGGTAGCGCCAGTCGAACCAGACGCCGGGGTCCGTGCCGATGGCCAGGTAGTGGCCGTTGCGGGTGGTGATCTCCTCGCCGGTGAGGACGAGCAGGTCGTCGCCGGCGAGCGGTCCGTAGGCGGAGTGTGCGGACGTGGTGTTGTGTTCGCTGGTGTTGATGAAGTCGAGTCCGGCGGCGCGCGCGGCGGCGGCGACCTCGGCCGGGGTGCGCTGCCCGTCGGAGTGGACGGTGTGCAGATGGCAGTCGCCGCGGTACCAGGCGCGGCCGCGCCCCTTGGCGTGCTGCGGCGGGTAGGTGGGCGCCGGGGTGGCGCCCCGCGGGCCGTAGCGCAGGGTGATGGTGACGGAGTAGTCCAGCCCCTGTGGGGCGACGGTGTACGGCCCGAGGACGACGTTCCAGGTGCCGGGAGAGACGGGTCCGGCGAGATACCCCGGCGTGGCCTGTTCGGCGCTGATCGCGAACGCGGTGCGCGCGCCGCCGGACCAGCCGCGGAAGCCCTTGCCGCCGAGCGCGGTGCCGTGCTGGTCGAAGATGCCGATGTCGCAGGCGTTGCCGACGGTTCCGACGGGCACGGCCGGCCGGTCGTAGGTGTAGGAGACGGCGATCTCACGGACGCCGTGCGGCACGTTCACGGGCAGGTAGACGAAGTCCGCCACACCGGTGGGCAGATGTCCGGTGACGGTACGGGTCTCCTCGGCCGCGGGGGCGCCGTCCTGCGCACCCGCCGGCTCGGCTCCGGCGAAGCTCACAGGAGCCAGCGTAAACACTCCGGTGGCTCCCGCGAGCGCCGTGAACTTGAGAACTTCGCGTCGTTCCATCCGTCGTGCCTCCTGGGCGAGAGGGGTGGGAGGTGCCGCAGCGAAGTGTTCTACTCCGGAGCGTCGGAGGCCGGAACGGCAAGCGGCCGGCGGATGACCGGATCGCAGGCAAACGCACACGTACCTGAACGGCGTCCCGAACCACCCCGTTGTCGCCCCACCCTCAACCGGAGGTTGCCCGTGCGGATCAACACCACGATCTTCCTGACCGACGAGACCATCGGCCCCGTCCGCCTCGCCGAGGAGCTGGAGCAGCGCGGGTTCGCCGGGCTGTTCCTGCCGGAGCACACGCACATTCCGGTGGCCAGGACCACCCCGGCGCCGATGGGGGAGCCGCTGCCGCGCGAGTACGGGCGGACGCTCGACCCGTTCACCGCGCTCGCGGCCGCCGCGGCGGTCACCCGGCGGATCGCGCTGGGGACCGCCATCACGCTGGTGGCGCAGCATGATCCGATCGTGCTGGCGAAGCAGATCGCCACGCTCGACCACCTGTCGGGCGGGCGGTTCACGCTCGGGGTGGGTTTCGGCTGGAACGTGGAGGAGGCGGCGGACCACGGGGTGGAGTGGGCGCGGCGGCGCGATCTCGTACGGGACCGGATGCGGGTGATGCGGGCGCTGTGGGCGCCCGAGCCGACGGCGTACGCGGGGGAGTTCGCGTCGGTGGCGGCGAGCCAGGCCCATCCCAAGCCGGTGGGTCCGCTGCGGACGCTGGTCGGCGGTGCCGCGGGACCGAAGCTGTTCGGACACATCGCGGACTACGCGGACGGTTGGATGCCGATCGGGGGCGGCGGCCTCGCGGACGCGCTGCCGCGGCTGCGGGCGGTGTGGGACGGGGCGGGCCGCGGACCGGGCGGGCCGCAGATCGTTCCGTCGGCGGTGCGCCCGACCGAGGGCAAGCTCGCGCACTTCGGTGAGCTGGGCATCGAGGAGTGCGTGGTCCAGCTGCCGCCGGCCGGCGAGGACGAGGTGCTGCGCGTGCTGGACGACTACGCGCGGTTCCTGTGACCGGCGCTGGGCCCCGCGTGAAGCGCAGCGCGACCCGCCCGCCGGAGTCCTCGCGTCCCGATCGAGCCGCCCCCCGGGTGGCCAACGCCATAGCAAGTGCCATGACCCCGGGTGCCGGGCAGCGACCTATGCTCGGGAGATGACCATGAGCCTGTCCCGCCCCGAGGAGCCGACCCCCACTGCCAACGGCATGCGGCGCGCGCTGAAGCGTGCCCGCGACGGAGTCGCGCTGGACACCGCCGAGGCGGCGGTGCTGCTGCAGGCACGTGGTGACGACCTGGTGGACCTGTCCGCGACCGCGGCCCGGGTGCGTGACGCGGGCCTGGAGACGGCCGGGCGGCCCGGGGTGATCACGTACTCGCGGAAGGTCTTCATCCCGCTGACCCGGCTGTGCCGTGACAAGTGCCACTACTGCACCTTCGTGACGGTGCCGGGCAAGCTGCGCCGTGCGGGCCACGGGATGTTCCTGTCTCCCGACGAGGTCCTCGACATCGCGCGCAAGGGCGCGGAAATGGGCTGCAAGGAGGCCCTGTTCACGCTCGGGGACCGTCCGGAGGAGCGCTGGCCGGAGGCGCGGGAGTGGCTCGACGCGCACGGGTACGACGACACGCTCGCGTATGTGCGGGCGATGTCGATCCGGGTGCTGGAGGAGACCGGACTGCTGCCGCACCTGAACCCCGGCGTGCTGTCGTGGCAGGACCTGCAGCGTCTCAAGCCGGTCGCGCCGTCGATGGGCATGATGCTGGAGACGACGGCGACCCGGCTGTGGTCCGAGCCCGGCGGCCCGCACTACGGCTCGCCCGACAAGGACCCGGCCGTACGGCTGCGGGTCCTCGAGGACGCCGGCCGCTCCAACGTCCCGTTCACCACCGGCATCCTGATCGGGATCGGCGAGACGTACGCGGAGCGCGCCGAATCGCTGTTCGCCATACGGAAGATCGCCCGGCAGTACCACGGCATCCAGGAAGTGATCATCCAGAACTTCCGCGCCAAGCCGGACACCGCGATGCGCGGGATGCCGGACGCGGAGCTGGAGGAGCTGGCGGCGGCGATCGCGGTCGCCCGGCTGCTCCTCGGCCCGGCGGCCCGCGTCCAGGCGCCGCCGAACCTGGTGGACGGGGAGTACGCGCGGTTCATCGACGCGGGGATCGACGACTGGGGCGGGGTGTCCCCGCTGACCCCCGACCACGTCAACCCCGAGCGCCCGTGGCCGCACATCGACGAGCTGGCGGAGCGGACCGCGGCCGCCGGGTTCACGCTGCGCGAGCGGCTCACGATCTACCCCGAGTTCATCCAGCGCGGCGAGCCGTGGCTCGACCCGCGGCTGCTGCCGCACGTCCGGGCCCTGGCGGACCCCGGGACGGCGCTGGCGGACGAGAACGCCAAGCCCGTCGGGCTGCTCTGGCAGGAGCCGGACGAGGCGTTCACCGCCACCGGCCGCACCGATCTGCACGCGACGATCGACACCACCGGGCGCACCGGCGACCGCAGGGACGACTTCGACGACGTGTACGGCGACTGGGAGTCGCTGCGCGAGCAGGCGGCGCCCGGGATGGTGCCGGACCGGGTCGACGGGGACGTACGGTCCGCGCTCGTGACGGCCGCGGACGACCCGACGAAGCTCACCGACGAGCAGGCGCTCGCGCTGCTGCACGCGGACGGCCCGGCGCTGGACGCGCTGTGCCGGATCGCGGACGACGTGCGGCGCGACACGGTCGGCGACGAGGTCACGTACATCGTCACCAGGAACATCAACTTCACCAACGTCTGCTACACCGGCTGCCGTTTCTGCGCCTTCGCGCAGCGCCGCACCGACGCGGACGCGTACACGCTGTCCCTGTCGCAGGTCGCCGACCGCGCCGAGCAGGCGTGGGAGGTCGGCGCGACCGAGGTGTGCATGCAGGGCGGCATCCACCCGGACCTGCCGGGCACCGCGTACTTCGACATCGCGCGGGCGGTGAAGGAGCGCGTGCCGGGCATGCATGTGCACGCCTTCTCGCCGATGGAGGTGGCCAACGGGGCGACGCGTACGGGCATGTCGATCCGCGACTGGCTGGCGGCGGCCCAGGAGGCGGGGCTCGACTCGATCCCCGGCACGGCCGCCGAGATCCTGGACGACGAGGTGCGCTGGGTCCTCACCAAGGGCAAGCTGCCGACGGCGACATGGGTGGAGGTGGTGAAGGCCGCGCACTCGCTGGGCCTGCGCTCGTCCTCCACGATGATGTACGGGCATGTGGACCAGCCGCACCACTGGCTGGGCCATCTGCGGCTGCTCGCCGAGATCCAGCAGGAGACCGGCGGCTTCACGGAGTTCGTGACGCTGCCCTTCATCCACACCAACGCGCCCGTCTACCTGGCCGGTATCGCCCGCCCGGGTCCGACGCTGCGGGACAACCGCGCGGTCACGGCGATGGCCCGGCTGCTGCTGCACACCCATATCCCCAATATCCAGACCAGTTGGGTCAAGCTGGGCGCGGAGGGCGCGGCGGAGATGCTGCGCTCCGGGGCGAACGACCTGGGCGGCACGCTGATGGAGGAGACCATCTCCCGGATGGCCGGCTCCAGTTACGGCTCCTACCGGTCGATCCAGGACCTGGTCGCCATCGCGGAATCGGCCGGCCGGCCGTCCCGTCAGCGCACCACCCTGTACGGCGAGGTCTCCGGGGAGCGCCGGGCGGCGGGCCTCGCCTCCGACGGCCATCTGCCCGAGCTGCTGCCGGTGCTCGACGCGTAGCGGTGCGGGGCGGACGGCGGACGGCGGACGGCGGATGGACAGGGGGCGTGCGACGGCCTCGGGGGCGTGCGCGGAGCCACTGGCCGGTGCACCCCCTGTGCCGTCGGGGACACGGGACGTGAGCGGCATTGTCGACTATCGTGCTGCGACTGACAGCTGCTGACCGAAGGGGCTCGCTTTGACGGCGGTTTGGGGACGGGCGCAGCAGCAGGATTTCCGCAGCCGCGTACGCGGCTGCCTGCTCGGCGGGGCCATCGGCGACGCGCTGGGCGCGGGCATCGAGTTCGACTCGCTGAAGGCGATCCGGGCGGAGCACGGCCCGGACGGCGTCACGGACTTCGTGCCGGCGTTCGGCCGCCGGGGCACGGTCACCGACGACACCCAGATGACCCTTTTCACCACAGAAGGCTTGATACGGGCCCAGGTGCGCCGTGACAGCGGCGCCTGGCACCCGCCCACCGATGTGCACCGCGCCTATCTGCGCTGGGCGGCCACCCAGAGCGACTGGGGGCCCGACGAGCGCCGCAAGGACACCGGGTGGCTGGCGCGCGAGGAGTGGCTGTACGCGCGCCGCGCGCCCGGCCGGGCGTGTCTGAACGGGCTCGGCGACGACCGGATGGGCACCGTCGAGAATCCCAAGAACCCCGACTCCAAGGGCTGCGGCACGGTGATGCGCTCGGCGCCGTTCGGGCTGCTGGTCGGCTGGGAGCCCGGGCTGGTGTTCCAGCTCGCCGTCGAGTGCGCGGCGCAGACCCACGGCCACCCCACCGGGCAGCTGGCCGCGGGCGCGTTCGCCGTCATCGTGCACGGGCTGGCGCGCGGCGACGCGCTCGACGGTGCCGTGCAGCACGCGCTGGCGCTGCTCGGCTCGCGCCCCGACCACCAGGAGACCACGGACGCCCTGCAGCGGGCGCTGGGCGCCGTCCGGCAGGGGATGCCGTCACCGGAGCGCGTGGAGTCGCTGGGGGAGGGCTGGACGGCGGAGGAGGCGCTGGCGATCGGCGTGTACTGCGCGCTCGTCGCCGAGGACGTCCGGCACGGGCTGCTGCTGGCGGTGAACCACGGCGGGGACAGCGACTCGACCGGTTCGGTCTGCGGCAACCTGCTGGGCGCGCAGCACGGCGAGACGGCTCTGCCGCCGTCGTGGATAGCGGAGCTGGAGGGGCGCGGCACGATCCTGCAGCTCGCCGACGACTTCGCGATGGAGATGACGCAGGCCCCGGCGCTGCACGGCCCGGCCGGGTCGTCACCGTCCTGGCTGGAGCGCTACCCGAACGCGTAAGGGCCGGTCCCGTCGGAGGATCCCGTCGGAGGGCCGGCCCTTACGCCTGGTGGCCGCCGCCTCAGTCGTTGGCGGGGACCGCCGCCGTGTCCTGCGGCTTGGCCGGCTCCGGGACGGCCGCCGCCGCGGCGGAACCGCCGTCGCCGCCACCGTCGGTGTTGATCTTCTCCAGCAGCGCGTCCCGCTCCGGGGTGTCCTCCGGCTTGATGAAGCCGATGACGATGTACAGGACGAGCGAGACCGCGAGCGGCACCGAGATCTGGTACTCCAGGTTCACCCCGCCGTCGATCGCGTCGTTGACCGGGTAGTTGAGCAGGTAGAACGCCAGGAGACCCATCGCCCAGCTGGTGAGCGCGGCGGTCGGACCGGACTTACGGAACGGTCGCAGCAGGCCGAGCATGAAGGGGATCGCGATCGGCCCCATCAGTCCCGCCACCCACTTGATGACGATGGTGATGATGTCCTTGAAGGTGGGCGAGTTGACCTGGGTGGCGATGGCCATGGACAGGCCGAGGAAGGCGAGCGTGGTGAGCCGCGCGGCGATCAGGCCGGCGCGCTGGGTCCAGGCCCGTGCCGTCTTGGAGAACGCCGGGGCGATGTCGCGGGTGACGACGGCCGCGATGGCGTTGGCGTCGGAGGAGCACATGGCCATCGTGTGCGAGAAGAAGCCGACGACGACCAGGCCCAGCAGTCCGTGCGGCAGCAGCTGCTCGACCATCAGGCCGTACGAGTCCGACCCGTCGGGCTTCTTGGCGGTCACCAGCAGCGGGGAGACCCACATCGGGAAGAAGAGGACCAGCGGCCAGACGAACCACAGGGCGGCGGAGAGCCGGGCCGAGCGGACGGCCTCCTTGGCGTTGGCGGTGGCCATGTAGCGCTGGGCCTGGTTCCACATGCCGCCGTTGTACTCGAAGGTCTTGATGAACAGATACGCCAGCAGGAAGATCAGCGTGTACGGTCCCGCGGTGCCGCTGGTGTGGCCCTGCAGCTTCGGGTCGTCCCAGACGTTCCAGATCCCGCTGATGCCGCCGATCTTGCCGAGGGCGGCCACCAGCATGGCGATCCCGGCCAGCAACTGGATGACGAACTGCCCCAGCTCGGTGAGCGCGTCGGCCCACAGACCGCCGACCGTGCAGTAGATGGCGGTGATCGCGCCGGTGATGACGATGCCCTGGGTGATCGTGACGCCGGTGAACACCGACAGCAGGGTCGCGATCGCCGCCCACTTGGCGCCCACGTCGACGATCTTCAGCAGCACACCGGACCAGGCGAGCGCCTGCTGGGTGGTGAGGTTGTACCGGTTCTTGAGGTATTCGAGCGGTGAGGCGACATGCAGCCGGGAGCGCAGCCGGCTGATCCGGGGCGCGAACAGGTTGGCGCCGATGGCGATGCCGATCGCGATCGGGAAGGACCAGGTGACGTAGGACGTCACCCCGTACTTGTAGGCGATGCCCGCGTATCCGGTGAACATCACCGCGCTGTATCCGGACATGTGGTGCGAGATGCCCGCCAGCCACCAGGGCATCTTGCCGCCGGCGGTGAAGTAGTCGCCGACATCGTCGATGCGCTTGTGCGACCAGACTCCGATCGCGATCATCACGCCGAAGTAGGCGATGAGTACGGCCCAGTCGAGATTGTTCATGTCCCCTCCAGGGGGTCCGCCTTGTGAACGTGAAACGCACTTCGCTGTGACGTTCGCTGCGGCGGGTGTCCCCGTGCGGGAGTGGGGACTTCCGGGATTGAACCCCCTGTCAGGGCGGTCGGTCAAGGGTCTCCGCGTTCAAGAGTCTGAACAGGAATCAGAAAGCCGAACGATTTTACTCGTTCTTGACCTTCCTTGGCATTGTCGTGACCGTGACGGCGAACACACGATGAGCGGGCACTTCGCTGGACGTCCTGCACGGCATGACGAAGTACCGCGCGGGAACGGGATCCCGCGCGGTAGAGAGAGGAGGGGGCCTGTCGAGCCGAGTGCCGCCGCGTCCGACGGGCGGCCAGCCGACTGTCGCCGGGCCTGCTGCCGCCGAGCGCTACCGCATCAGTTCGCCGGCGTTCACCAGCAGCGACTGCCCGGTGATCGCACGAGCCCGGTCGGAGGCCAGGAAGACCGCGGCCTCCGCCACGTCCCCGTCCGTCGCCAGCTCCGGGAGCGCCATCCGCTCAGTGAGCCGGCCCAGCACCTCGTCCTCGGACACGCCTTCGGTGTGCGCCGAGAACTGGACGAACGCCTGCACCGGCGGGCCCCACATCCAGCCGGGCAGCACCGTGTTCACCCGGATCCGGTACGGGCCCAGCTCGCGCGCCACCGAGTACATGGCCGACGTCAGAGCGCCCTTCGACGCCGCGTACGCCGCCTGCCGCACCTGCGAGGGCGCCGCCACCGCGGACTGCGTCCCGATGATCACCACCGAGCCGCCGTGCGCCTTCAGTGCCGGCAGGCACGCCTTGGTGAGCCGCAGCGTCCCCAGCAGATTGACGTCGATGACGCGCTGCCACGAGGCGAAGTCCGCGTCCTCCAGGCCGCCGAAGTAGCCGTCCATGGCGGCGACGTGCACGACCGCGTCGATACCGCCGAACCGCTCGACCGCCAGCGCCGCGAGCGCCTCGCACTGGTCGTCTTCGGCGATGTCGGTGGAGAGCCACGCCACCTTCGACCCCTCGGGGTCGATCTCCTCCGCCACTTTCGCGAGCTGCGCCTCGGTCCGCGCCCCGAGCACCACGTTCGCACCGTCGCGCGCGGCGGTGGTGGCCACGCGCTGCCCGAGCCCGGCGCCGACCCCGGATACGACCACGGTCTTTCCTGACAGCAACATGTTCGCCTCCGGCGCGGTTCCCCTGTCCTGACGGACCGTCAGGTTAGATCCCCGCTGTCCAGAACACCACCCCCGCGCCGTGCGGGTGCCGGTGCCCGGGTCAGCGCACCGCCGGCGCCGTGGACAGCGCGGTGGCCAGGCGCCGCAGGCCCTCCGCGATCTCGGTGGGGGTGTGTGTCGTGAAGGACATGCGCAGGGTGGCCGGGTCGCCGGGGCCGGCGAAGAAGGGGGTGCCGGGGACGTACGCGACATCGTGCGCGACGGCGACCGGCAGCAGGGCGGTGGCGTCGAAGCCGTCCGGCAGCCGGACCCACAGGAACATCCCGCCGTCGGGCCGGTTCCAGGCGCTGCCCGCCGGGAGCGCGGCCGGCAGGCCGGCCAGCAGGGCGTCGCGCCGCAGGCGGTACGCGTCGCGCACGCGGTGGAGGTGGGCGTCGAGGTCGCGGTCGGCGAGATAGCGCGCCGCCGCGGCCTGGTCGACGGTGGAGGAGTGCAGGTCCGCGGCCTGCTTGGCGATGACGCAGGCGCGCCGCAGCGCTTCCGGCGCCCGCAGCCAGCCGAGCCGCATGCCGGGCGCCATGATCTTGGAGAACGAGCCCAGCAGGACGGTGCGGTCGGCGGCCGCCTCCAGGGAGGCGATCCACGGCACGGGCTCCCCGTCGAAGCGCAGCTCGCCGTACGGGTCGTCTTCGACGATCCACAGCCCGTGCCGTGCGGCGACCTCGGCCACCGCCTGCCGGCGGGCGAGCGGGAGCGTACGCCCGGTGGGGTTCTGGAAGTTCGGGATCAGATAGAGCAGTTTCGGCCGCTCGCGGACGACGAGTTCCTCCAGCGCGGCGGGGTCGATCCCGTCCTCGTCGGACGGCACCGGCAGCACCCGCGCCCCGGTGAAGCCGAAGCACTGCAGCGCGGCCAGATAGGTGGGGTCCTCGACGAGGACGGTGTCGCCCGGCTCCAGCAGCGCGGTGGCGAGGAGCGCCAGGCCCTGCTGGGAGCCGGCGGTGACGAGCAGGTCGTCCGCGTCGGTCGGGAGCCCGCGGGCGCCGAGCCGGGCGGCGACGGCGCCGCGCAGCGCCGGGTCGCCCTCGGTGGTGGAGTACTGGAGCACCCGCTGGGGCGCCTCGGCGAGCACCTGGTCGTAGGCGGCCCGGATCCCCTCGGCGTCGAAGAGCTCGGGGGCCGGCAGCCCGCCCGCGAAGGAGATCACTTCGGGGCGTGCGGTGAGCGCGAGGATCTCGCGTACCGGCGACGCGCCGACCGAGGCGGCGCGGGCGGCCAGTGCGGGGACGTCGGCTCGGTTCACTCGATGCATTCGCGTCATGCGCGCAGCCTACGAATAATCGGTGGCCTGTCCACCTATTTGACCAACATGCGAACGGGAACACGGGGCGCGACCGGCTCTTCCCCATCTGACGTATCGTCAGCTACACCTGTAGGCATGACAGAAGAGACGCGCAGCGAGGTGTACGCGGAGCTGGCCTCCGTCGGGCCGTACGGGGTGCGGGTCGGGCACGCCCTGATCACCATGGTGGAACCCCTGCCGGGCCATGAGTACGCCTACAACAGGTGGTACGAGGACGATCACTTCATCGCGGGCGCGATGGCCATGCCCTGGATGTACGCCGGGCGCCGCTGGGTCGCCACCCGCGATCTGCAGCTGCTCCGCTACCCGGAGAAGTCCGCCGTCGCCCAGCCCGTCACGGCGGGCTGCTACATCTCCACCTACTGGGTCACCGCCGGCCGCTACGACGACCACATGAAGTGGACCGTCGGCATCAACAAGCGCCTCAACCGGGACGGCCGGGTCTACCAGGACCGCACCCATGTCTTCACGGCGTTCCAGGACCACTCCGCCACCGTCTACCGCGACGGTGCCGCCGGCCCCCGGGACTTCCACGCGCTCGACCACCCCTACGCCGGGCTGGTCGTGGAGGTCATCGACGCCGAATCGGCCGAGCAGCGCGAGGAACTGCTGGAGTGGCTGCGCTCCCGGCACCTGCCCAAGCGCCTCGCGGGCTCACCGGCCGCGATGGTGACGATCTTCAAGCCGACGCCGCTGCCCGGCGACAGGATGACGTACGTGAAGCAGGTCGAGGGGGTCGACACCCGTCTGACGCTGCTCTGGTTCCTGCAACAGGATCCGCGCGAGGCGTGGGACGCGCATTTCACCGGCCTGGACGACGAGGTCGCCGCCTCCGGTCTGGGCCGCGTCGAGCTGGTCGCGCCCTTCGTCCCCACCGTCCCCGGCACGGACACCTACGTGGACCGGCTCCGCTAGCGGAACCGGCTGCGGGCCGCTCACGGCCTGCAGTGAGCCCTCTCGGCCAGGACGGCGGGCCGGACGAGAGGGCTCTTCGGCACTGCTGATCGGTGCTGCTGCTCCCACGGGGTCAGTCGAGGTCGTACGAACCCCGGCCGACGTCGGTGACGAAGGCTGCCCAGGACTCCGGCGAGAAGTCGAGGGTCGGACCGTAGGGATCCTTGGAGTCACGGACGGCGACAGCGCTGAGGGTGGGTGAGGCCACCTCCACGCATGCGCCGTTCCCCTGCGAACGCGAGGACTTGGTCCACGCCTTGGTGTTGCCCAGCTGAATTGCCATGATCGCTCCGAGCTTTTCTGGTTGTGCAGCTCTGACGCGACTGAAGCTACTCGCCAACATCACCCACCGCAGGGTCTATTCACTCGACCGGATGGCATATTCCATGTGACTCTTCCGCATTGAGCCGACGGGGGTGTACTCTCCCGCCTTTCCCAGTCCAAGGCGGATCGGAGAGCCGAGTTGCCGGCTCGCCGACCCTCAACTCGCTTCAGCGCGCGTATTCCTTCGCGGCGTCGGCGATGAACTGGCGGCTCGCTTCGGCACTCAGCGCCTGTGCACGGAGATGCTCGTACATCACGCTGTATCCGTGTACATCGACCGGCTTCTCCAGATACAGGTCGGAGGTCACGCCTTCGATGTACACCACACTGGAATCGGTGGTGTCCGGAAATTCGAGAATCGCGAAGTTTCCCGACATGCCGGGGTGTGCGCCGGCTTCGTACGGAAGTACCTGAACGGTCACGTGCGCCTGTGAGCCCATCTGCACGAGGTACTCGAGCTGTTCGCGCATGACGTCCTTGCTGCCGACCACCCGGCGCAGCGCGGATTCGTCCATGACGACCCAGAACCGCAGCGGAGAGGCCGGGTCGGTGATCCGCTCCTGGCGCCGCAGCCGGATGTCGATGCGCTTGTCGACCTGCTCGGGGGTGGCCTCGGGCAGCGTGCCCTCGATGACCGCCTCGGCGTAGTTCCGGGTCTGCAGAAGGCCCGGAACTACGAGCGAGTCGTACACCCGGAGTGATTCCGCTTCGGTCTCCAGGCCGATGTAGACGCTGTACGGCACATCGCCGAACGCGTGCCACCAGCCCTGCTGACGGGATTCCTTCGCCATGTGCATGAGGGAATCGACGATTCGCTGGTCCTCGACGCCGTACACGCCGCACAGGTCGCGGACATCGCGCTGGCTGATGCTGCGGCGGCCGTTCTCCAGCCTGCTGATCTTGGACTGCGAGACCAGCAGCCGGGCCGCCACCTCCTCCGCGGTCATCCCCTTGGTCTCGCGGAGTTTGCGCAACTCCGATCCAAGTCGGCGTCGCCTGACGGTGGGATTAACGTTGGCCGCCACGGGTGGTGCACCTCCGGCTCCGGACTACTTCTCGTACTTCTTCTCTGCCGCACTGGTGACGCTTTTCCTACCGCGTGCGTACTGCTGGTCAGCAGCCTGCCACTACCGGTCATCACCGCGCTGGCGATTGGTCGTACGAACTGCGCAAACGCAACGCGCGGGGTGGGGGACCGGCGTTGACCGGTGCCCCACCCCGCGCGTCGCGGCGGCTCCCTGGATTCCCCGGGCCCGGAGGCCGGGGGAGGGTCGCTCAGGACGGCGGGCCTTCGGTGTCCGGTCCCTGCCGCCGGACACCGTGCCCTTGCCTGCCGTCCCTGCTGTCTGCTCACTGCTCGTCCGCCGGGTACCGCGAACTGCGAACTTCGCCCCGCGCACTGCTCCGGGGCGCCGCTATCGCGCTCCGGCCCGGGCCATGCTGTTGTGCCCGGCCGGCCCCACCGCTGCGGGCCGTCCCTGCACGGGAGCCCGTTTCGGCTGAGCCGCGGCGCCGTTCTGCACGTCCATGACGGCGTGCGCGACGAGACCGCCCATCGGGTCGTATCTGATCAGGTCCCGCAGGCGCGATCGCGATGACCGGCCCTCGTTCCCTGGATACAGGTGCTTGCCGAGCCCCACCGCGTGGGCGAGGGCAGCGAGAGCCGCGGTCCGCGGGTCCGGCGGGACGCCGGTGCGGATCGCGTTGTCGAGCCGGGCTCTGATGTCCCGGCTGACCTCGCTGTCGCTCGCCTGGTAGCGAGTCGTCGGCAGCACCCCGCACATCTGTCCCGCCACGGCATGCACCATGCCGCACCGCTCCAGATGCGCGAGATACGTCTGGCGCAGCCCCAGGCGGGGCCCGCCGATCCAGTGGACAGCGCGAACCGGACTGCCACGACGGCGCAGCAGTTCGAGCGCGGAGTCCAGTGTCGGATCTCCTGTCGGCCGTGGGTGTACCACGGCGATACGATCCCCATCAGGGGCTATCCGTCCAGCCAGGGCCAGCTCGACGAGCTGTGCCCCGGCGAGGCCGAGGTCGAGCGACTGCGGCTGCGCTGTGGTCCCGGTCGTCGGGTCCAGAGCGAGCAGCAACAGCTCTTCCGGAATCGTTCTGCGGCTCTTGCCCATCCATGCCTCCCCGCGTGGATGAATGACAGGGTGACGCCTCTCACATTCATCTGTCGAGAGCGCCTGGAGTGTTCGGGATGGAACCGACTGGTATGTCGTTCTCGTCTAGGGGGTCAGCGGTGGTGTCGCAGACGGGCCGCGATCGGTTCCGGCGGGTCTGATAGGGGCTTCCAGGCCGGGAACTGGAAACTGGTGCAGTGAGATGGGGCGTCGTGCGTCGTGCACGGGACCGCCCCTCGTGATGTGTGGAGGAGGTCTGCGTGGCGGGCGAGTCCCCCGGCAGGGAGCAGCAGCAGGAGTCGTCGGGGGTGGCGGCCGAGCAGAAGGCGCTCGATCCGAGGCTGACGGTGTTCCGTGGGCCGAATGTGGTGCCTGAAGCCGTGCGCGAGGAGCACGGCGCTCTGCCCGACGACCCGGGCGCCGGCACGGACCCCCGTCCCGTAGATCACCCGGTGTCCTCCGGGACCCCCGGCGGGACCGGTGGCGAGGACGAGGACAGCGGCCGCGGGAGCCTGCCGCGCCAGTCCGGCGCGTCTGCATCCGGCAGTGGTCCGGATACGCCGGACGACGTACCCGGCCCGGACGACGCCATCGCGGAACCTACGGTCCCCGAGGACGCGCACGACGGGACGGATGACACAGCGCCCGCGGATGTGACCGTCTCCCCGGCCGTGGACACTCCGGAGGATTCCGTCGCGGAAGCGGAGTCCGCGGCCGCCGAGCCCGCTGACGAGTCCGTCGCCGCGTCCGCCGAGGAGCCCGTCGGAGAGCCTGCCGACGAGCCGGAGGACGCACGGCCGGTGGGTGCCGGGGACGCGTCCGACGCGTCCGACGCGTCCGAGGCGTCTGCCCCGCCCGAGGACGGGACCCCGGACGGGACCCCGGACGAGCCGGCGGACGAGCCCCGGGACGAGCCCCGGGACGAGCCCCGGGACGCTTCTGCGGAGGAGCCGGCGGAAGAACCGGCGCGGGAGCCGGTGCGGGAGCCGGTGCGGCAGTCCGCCGTGGCGCCTGCCGCCGCGCCCGCCGTCGAGCCTGCCGACCGCCAGCCGGAAGGGAAAGCCGCCAGAAGCGCCCCGGCGGACGTGCCGGCCGCTCCGCGCACGGAATCCCCCGCGGAGCCCCCGCGGGCCTCACAGGAGCAGTCAGCGTCGCCGTACGCCCTCGCATGGCCGGAGGTGGAGCGTCCGGTACGCCCGGCCGCCCCCGAGGCCGCCGCCCCCGCTGCCCCGTCGGCCCCGGCTCCGGCCGCGCCGGCGCCGTCCGCGTTCGGCGAGGCTCCCGAACAGCAGCCCGAGGCCGGCCCGCAGGGCACCCGGCAGATGCCGCTGCCGTTGCCGCCGGCGCCCCCGCAGCCGCTGAAGCTGCTGGCGGAGCTGACGAACACCCCGCCGCCGCCCGACACGAAGCTGCGGACGGTGGTCAGACGGTTCAAGATCTGGACGCCGCTGGTGGTGCTGCTGCTGATCGCCGCCGCGGTCGCGCAGTCGTTCCGTCCGCTGCCGGCTCCGGTGCTGACGCTGA
The DNA here is from genome assembly GCF_023701715.1 of Streptomyces sp. RKAG337. NCBI lineage: Bacteria > Bacillati > Actinomycetota > Actinomycetes > Kitasatosporales > Streptomycetaceae > Streptomyces > Streptomyces sp. RKAG337. Next base: position 4,290,612 of record NZ_JAJOZA010000001.1, read on the forward strand.
CCTCGGCGTCCACGTACACCTTCGACGGCGGTCAGCTGTCGCTGCCGTGGCCCGCGATGGGCCAGTCGGTCGTCGAGGTCGAAGGCGTCGGGGGCATGGGGGTGCGCGGCGCGCAGACCCCGGTGCCGATCGCGAGCGTCACGAAGGTGATGACCGCGTACGTGATCCTCCGCGACCACCCGCTCAAGGGGCAGGAGACCGGCCCGAAGATCAAGATCGACCAGACCGCCGCGGACGAGGCGGCGTCGGTCGACGAGTCCAGGGTGCAGGTCCAGCTCGGCCAGGAGTTCACCGAGCGGCAGATGCTGGAGCTGCTGCTGATCCCGTCCGGCAACAACATTGCCCGCGCGCTGGCCCGCTGGGACTCCGGCACGCAGGAAGCTTTCGTCATCAAGATGCAGAAGGCCGCCGTCGACCTGGGCATGAAGAACACCACGTACACCGGGGCGAGCGGGGTCGAGGCGACGACGAAGAGCACAGCCGTCGACCAGCTGATGCTGGCCCGGACGGTCATGGCGAACGAGGTCTTCCGCTCCGTGGTGGCCATGGAGCACACGATCATTCCCGGCGTGCCGGAGATCTACAACAACAACCTGCTGCTGACCCGCACCCCGGGCGTCATCGGCATCAAGACCGGCTCCAGCACCCCGGCGGCCGGCGCCCTGATGTGGGCGGCGCGGAAGACCATCGACGGCAAGCCGCGGATGGTCCTCGGCGTGGTGCTCCAGCAGCGCAAGGGCTCGACGCCCAACGAGATGCTGGCGTACGCCCTGTCCACCAGCGATCCCCTGATCAGGGCCGCGCGCGCCGCGCTCACCTCGGCGGTGGTGGTGAAGAAGGGCACGGTCGTCGGCCAGGTGGACGACGGTCTCGGCGGGACGACGCCGGTCGTCGCCACCAAGGACCTGACGGCGGTCGGCTGGTCGGGTCTGAAGTCCGACCTGAAGCTGGCGGCCGGCACGGCCGGCGTTCCGCACTCGGCGAAGGCCGGGACCGAGGTCGGCACGCTGAGCCTCGGCTCCGGCACGGGCGAGACGAAGGTGCCGGTGGCGCTGCAGTCGGACCTCGCTGAGCCGTCCTTCGGGGACAAGCTCATCCGTCTCGGCTGATCCGCCGGACGGCACGGGAGAAGACGGCGGCCGGGTCCAGGTGACCCGGCCGCCCTCGTGTCAGCGGGTAGCAGGCGAAGCCGAGCAGTACGGCGGTGAAGTGGCCGACGTCGGTGAACGTGCGGCCGTGGACCAGGGCGAGACCGTAGAAGCCCAGGACGCAGAAGCCGTAGAAGAACCGCCAGCGGAAGACCAGGAAATACGTCAGGACGGCCTCGACGACCGCCAGGCCGTAGCTCACGCCCACGTCCAGGGTGTCGACCGAGGTCTCGGGCGCCCGGCCGTGGTGGATCGCCCAGAGCAGCACGCCCTCGCTGATGTACGTCGCCACGACATGGCCGATGAGGACGACGGTCAGCCAGCGCAGGGTGCCGAGCCAGCGCTCGGCGGTGGCGTGGAAGACGGTGTAGAGGAACGCGTAGAACAGCCAGCCGCCGCCGTCGATCCACAGCGCGCTCCTGATCAGCGCCCTGACCGGTTCCTCCGACAGGTTGTGCAGGTTCGTCGACCGTTCGCCGAGCATCTCGTCCAGCTGGGAGGGCGAGACATGGTGCATGACGACGGTCGTCACGAACAGGACGGCCAGCCAGATGTAGGTGCCGGGGGCGCTCCGGATGTAGGACCGTACGGCGCGCAGGAGCGACGTGAGGCGCGACCGCCAGGAAGTGTCCACGCTCGGATTGTGCTCGGATTGTGTCCGATAAGTGGCTTTTGGTGACTCCCGGCGCGCCCCGGGCGGCACCGGGGAGCCGGGCCGCACCTGGTCCCCGCAGGTTGCTCAGGCCGACAGCTCCCGCTCCAGCGGCGTACGGAACCGCGGGGTGACCCGGACGTCCCCCAGCCAGTCGCCGAGCCGCGCCGCCTCGGCCGCGATCGCCGCCACCGCCTCCTTGCCGGGCCCCTTGCCCGAGCTCTTCCCCGAACCCGTCCCCGAGCTCTTCCCCGAACCCTTTTCCGGACCGGGCAGCAGCCGCCACACGATCTCCCCGTCCGGGCGCTGCGCCCATCCGCCGACGACCCGGCCGTCCCACCACACCGTCGGTCCGACGTTCCCGGTCTTGTCGAAGAGCGCGGGCCGGTGTTCGTCCGGCAGGAACCAGTCGCGCTGCTGCCAGCCCATCGGCGTCGGGTCGAGACCCGGCAGCAGGGCGGCCCACGGGCCGGCGGCCGGCGCGGGTTCCACATCGCCGGGGAGTACGTAGCCGGTGCCCTCGTCCAGCGCGACCGGCTGGGCGCCGACGGCGGTCAGTGCCTTGCGCACGTCCGTCAGCGTCCAGCCCGTCCACCACTTGAGGTCGGCCTCGGTGCCGGGGCCGTACGCCGCCAGCCAGTCACGGGCCAGTGCGGCCTTCGCCTCGGCGGCGGGCGGTTCGGAGAGCGGCTCGGCCGCCGCCCACCGGAACTGACTGCTCGTCCACGACCCCACCGGTCTGCGCCGGGTGATCCTGCCCTCCGCCGCGAGCACCCTGATGATGCGGCTCGCCACGTTCTGCCGTGTCTCGTACGGCTTTCCGGCCGCTCTGACCACCTGCTCGCGCAGCCGCGGTTCGTACCCGCCCAGCTGTGCGGCGGTCGACTCGCCGTGCACCGCCAGCGCGGCGACCACCGCCTCCTCGACCTCCGACAGCCAGGCCCCGTCCCAGCCGCCGCCCTCGGCGAGGTACTTGAGCAGCCCCGCCCGTTCCTTCACCGCGATCGCGCGGGCCGCCGCCGCGTACACCACCGGCGCGGAGTCCAGGGTGACGACGAACATCGTCCGGCGCATCGCCAGCAGCCGCACCAGCGAACCGGCCTCGTACAGCGCCCGTTCCACCTCCGTGAAGCCGGGCTCGGTGAGCCGGGCCGCCGTGGAGAGATACACCGTCGCCGCGTCCGTCGCGTGCAGCGCCACCAGCGACCGGGTGACCTCCTCCGCGGACTTCGCGCGCAGCCCCGGCGCCAGGAGATGCCGCACCCCCAGCCGCGCCCGCCGCTCGTCCCCGCCGATCCGCCGCACCGCCCCGTCGACCGTCATTTCCCCATGCTCACACGCACCTCGGACAGTGCCCCGAGCGGCACGTGGCGCCCATCACAGTGATCGGGACCGAAGTCACGTAATCCCCGGCCCGATTTCCCTGTCTTGGAGAGGAGTGGACACTACCCAGCGGGAGAGGGACACCTCATGCTGACCGTCATCGACCAGACCCTCCGGGCCCGGCTCTGCGCGTCCCCGGCCGGGGACCGCGTCATCGCCGCGACTTTGATCTACCAGTGTGACGACCCGCTGGCCGCGCGGATGTCGTTCCCGGCGTCGGCGACGCTCGACGGCCTGGACGTCACCTGGACCTTCGCCCGCGACCTGCTGGCGGCGGGGCTCCGGATGCCGTCGGGCGAGGGCGACGTGCACGTCTGGCCCTGCGGGGAGCGGCGGACGATGGTCGAACTCTCCTCGCCGGAGGGCATCGCCCTGCTCCAGCTCGACACCGAGGACGTCCAGGACTTCCTCACCCGCTCCTACACGGCCGTCCCGCCCGGCGACGAGCACCGCCACATCGACCTGGAAGCCGACCTGGCGGCGCTCCTCGCGGACGAGTGAGCGGACGAGTGAGCGGACGAGTAGGGCGCTGGACCGGGCCTTGAGGTCAGCCCTTGAAGTCAGCCCTTGAGGTCAGCCCTTGGAGTCAGGCCTTGAAGCCGCGCAGGCGCAGGCTGTTGCCGACGACGAAGACGGACGAGAAGGCCATGGCGGCGCCCGCGATCATCGGGTTGAGCAGCCCGGCCGCGGCGAGCGGCAGGGCCGCCACGTTGTAGCCGAAGGCCCAGAAGAGATTCACCTTGATCGTGCCGAGGGTCCGGCGCGACAGCCGGATCGCGTCGGCCGCGACCCGCAGGTCGCCCCGTACGAGCGTCAGGTCGCCCGCCTCGATGGCGGCGTCGGTCCCGGTGCCCATCGCCAGGCCCAGGTCGGCCTGGGCGAGCGCGGCGGCGTCGTTGACGCCGTCGCCGACCATCGCGACGGAACGGCCCTCGGACTGCAGCCGCTTGATGACGGCCAGCTTGTCCTCGGGCATGACCTCGGCGATGACATGGTCGGCGGAGATCCCGACCTCCTCGGCCACCGCGCGCGCCACCGCCTCGTTGTCGCCGGTCAGCAGCATCGGGGTGAGGCCGAGGGCGCGCAGCCGCGTCACGGCCTCCGCGCTCGTCGGCTTGACGGCGTCGGTGACGACGAGGACCCCGCGGGCCGCCCCGTCCCAGCCGACGGCCACCGCCGTACGGCCCTTGGCCTCGGCCGCGGCCTTGGCGGCCGCCAGGTCCGCGGGCAGGAACTGGGTCCACTCGTTCAGCAGCTTCTCGCGGCCGACCAGCACCGCGTGGCCTTCGACGACGCCCTGCACCCCGAGCCCCGGGACGTTGGCGAAGTCCTCTGGCACCGGCAGCGGGCCGCCCGTGCGCTCCGCGGCGGCGGTCGCGACGGCCTGGGCGATGGGGTGCTCGGAGGCGTGCTCCAGGGCGCCGGCCAGCCGCAGCACGGTCTTCTCGTCCTCGCCCTCGGCGACGTGCACCTCGGTGAGCGTCATGACGCCGGTGGTCACCGTGCCGGTCTTGTCGAGGACGATCGTGTCGACCGCGCGGGTGGACTCCAGGACCTCCGGGCCCTTGATGAGGATGCCGAGCTGGGCGCCGCGCCCGGTGCCGACCATGAGGGCGGTGGGCGTCGCGAGTCCCAGCGCGCACGGGCAGGCGATGATCAGTACGGCGACTGCGGCGGTGAAGGCCGCGGAAGCGCCCTCGCCGGCGCCGAGCCAGTAGCCGAGGGTCGCGACGGCGAGTGCGATCACGACGGGCACGAAGACCGCCGAGATCCGGTCGGCCAGCCGCTGCACGGCGGCCTTGCCGTTCTGCGCGTCCTCGACGAGCCGTGCCATCCGGGCGAGTTGGGTGTCGGCGCCGACCCGGGTGGCCTCGACGACGATCCGGCCGCCCGCGTTCACCGTGGCGCCGGTGACGCCGTCGCCGGGAGCGACCTCCACCGGTACGGACTCGCCCGTCAGCAGGGAGGCGTCGATCGCGGAGTTGCCCTCGCGGACGGTGCCGTCGGTGGCGATCTTCTCGCCGGGGCGGACGACGAACAGGTCACCGGCCGTCAGTTCGCCGGTGGGGACGCGCACTTCGCGCCCGTCCCGCAGGACGGCGACGTCCTTGGCTCCCAGCTGCAGCAGCGCCTTGAGCGCCGCTCCGGCCTTCCGCTTCGAGCGGGCCTCGAAGTACCGTCCGGCCAGGATGAACGCGGTCACCCCGGCGGCGGCCTCCAGGTAGATGTTGCCGCTGCCGTCACCGCGCGAGATCGTGAACTCGAAGGGGTGCTTCATCCCGGTCATACCGGCCGTGCCGAAGAAGAGCGCCCACAGCGACCAGCCGAACGCGGCGAGCGTGCCCACCGAGATCAGCGTGTCCATGGTCGCGGCGCCGTGCCGCAGATTCGTCCAGGCGGCCTGGTGGAACGGCCAGGCCGCGTACACGACGACGGGCGCGGCGAGCGTGAGCGAGAGCCACTGCCAGTTGTCGAACTGCAGCGCCGGCACCATCGCCATCGCGATCACCGGCACGGCGAGCACGACCGCGGTGAGCAGCCGCTGCCGCAGGGAGGTGAGCTCGTCGGGCGCGGACTGCTCGGGCCCGGATCCGGCGGGGTCTGCGGGGTCGGCGGGCGGGGCGGGCAGCACGGCGCTGTAGCCGGTCGCCTCGACGGTGGCGATGAGGTCGTCCACTGCGACGCCGCCGTCAAAGCTGACCCGGGCCTTCTCGGTCGCGTAGTTGACGGTCGCGGTGACGCCGTCCATCCGGTTGAGCTTCTTCTCGATGCGTGCCGCGCAGGAGGCGCAGGTCATGCCACCGATCTCCAGCTCCACCTGCCGGCCGGCGGCCGCCGTGGTCATCGCCACTTCACTCCACTCCTTCGATCAGGGCCGGACTCCGGTCCTTCGGGGTCGGTCCTTCAGGGCCGGTCCTTCAGGGCCGGTCCTTCGATCAGGGACACGTGCCCTACATGCCCTGGTGTGAGGCCGGGCGCGGTTCCGGGGCGGCCGGGCCGCCGCTGTCCCCCCGCACCGCGCGGCCGAGGCCGAACGCGGTGCCGAGGACGACCAGCAGGATCAGCAGATAGCCGCCCAGCCTGACCGGTGCGGTCACGCCCGGCCGACCAGTTCGTAGCCCGCCTCGTCGACGGCGGCGCGGATGGTCTCGTCGTCCAGCGGCCGCTCGGACGCGAGGGTGACCAGCCCGGTGGCGACGTCGACCTTGACGACGGTCACGCCGGATACGGTCGCGAGCTCCTTGGTCACCGCGGACTCGCAGTGGCCGCAGGTCATGCCCGAGACGGAGTAGACGACGGTGCCCGCGGCCTGCGACTCGTCGGTCGCGCCGTCGGTGTGGCAGGTTCCCTCGGGGGAGCAGCAGGACATGGCGTTCTCCTCATGCGTCTCGTGCGGTGACGGCTGTCGCCGTCCACTGGTGACCACCATATACCCCCCCAGGGTATTAAGCGAAGCTGGACCCGCCGTGACCCCCGCCCGTCGTCAGGCCTGTCGTTAAGCCCGCCGCTCACCGGGTAGACGCCGCAGCGACGGATTCGGCCACGTTCGGCCACCGTTCGACAACCGGAGGTGACTCGGATGCTGTTCCTGGGATTGGTGCTTCTCGCCGCGACCGGAACGCTCACGGGACTATTGATCGCGGGCAACCTGGGCGGCGGGCCGGACTACACGGTGGCGCTGCTGGGCCATGACCTCATCACGATGAACGCGCTCTCCATCTTCTGCGCCGGCCTCGCCCTGGCCCTGGTCGCCTGTCTGAGCCTGCTGATGGCGGGCGAAGGCGCCGCGCTGCGCCGCCGCAAGGCGGTACGGCTGCGGGAGGCGCGCAACGACGCGGACGCGGCGGTCGCCGAGCGCGACGCCCTCGCCGCCCGGGTCGAGCGGCAGCGCACCGAGGACGACCACCCCGCGCGGACCTCCGCCCCGGAGATGCCGCTGCAGCAGCCGCGCAAGCACCGCGCGCCGCACGCGTTCGGCAGCTGACCGCGGCCGTCGCCACCCAGGCCCCCTCCCTATCTCTCCTCTCCCATCTCTGCTCCCCGCGAGTGGGAGAGGAGAGATGGGGGAAGCCGAAGGGCAGGGCTACTGATTCTGCGGGGAGTGGTGCGCGATGGACTGGTGGATCTGGATCGTCGTCGTGGTTGCGGTCCTGCTGGTACTGGCCGGATCGGCGGCGGGCGTACAGGCACGGCGCCGCATCGGCGGGGTGATCGCGGTACGCCGCGGCGCCATCGGCCGGCGGGCCGGGAAGGGACGCGTGAAATGACCGCACCCCAGCCCCCTTCCTCTTCTTCTTCCGCGATGATGCTGGCCTCGGAGATCACCAAGCGGCCGGTCGTGACACTGGCCGGCGAGGCCGTCGCACAGGTCAAGGACCTCGTCTTCGACGGCACGGCCGGCCGGATCGCCGGCTTCACCCTGAGCGGCCGCGGCCTGCTCTCCGGACCGCTGCGGCACAGCCTGCCGTGGCCGGGGGTGCACGGGCTCGGCCACGACGCAGTGATGATCAAGGACGAGAGCGTCTTCGAGAGCAAGGCCGACGTCCTGGAACGCGGCTCCGCCGGCGGCGGCGACGTGCTCGGCTCGCGGGTGCTGACCGACGGCGGCACCGACCTGGGCAGGATCTCCGACGTCGTCGTCGAGGTCGTCGAGGGCACCACGGCCCACGTCGTGGGCTATGAGATCGCCTCCTCGGACGCCCTCGACCGGCAGGGCCGCAAGGTGTTCATCCCGCTCTCCGAGACCACCGCGGTCTCCGGCGAGGCACTGGTCATCCCGGCGGCCGCGGCCGAGTTCGTCGCCGACGACCTTCCCGGGTTCGCTGCGGCGGTCCAGGCGTACCGCGCCCGCCGCGGGACGGAGGTCTGATGCTCTTCTCGGAAACGGCCGGCCGCCAGGTGGTCAGCGCCACCGAGGCCCGCACGGTCGGCATCGTCGACGGTTTCGTCGTCGACCCGGCGACGGCCTCCGTCGTGGCCCTGCGGCTGAAGAAGACCGACGGCTCCGGCGACACCCTCGTCTGGGAGCACATCCACGCCATCGGACCCGACGCCGTGATCGTCCGCTCCGGCGCCACCCTCGGCACCCCCTCGGGCGAGCTGGCCCCCCTCGCCGACAAACACCGCTCCCTACCGGGCAAACGCGTCCTCGACGAACGCGGCGAGGCACTCGGCACCGTCTCCGACGTCGACTTCGACGCCGACTCCGGCGCCCTCCTCACCATCCGCACGACCACCGGCGACCACCCCGGCAACCGCGTCCTGGGCCTGGGCTCCTACGCCCTCATCCTCCGCGAACCCTGACGGACGAGCCGCCGAACCGGTCCGGCTCCGCCGCCTACGCGAAAGGCCCTCCCGTCAGTGCTGACGGGAGGGCCTTTCGGATGGCGTGCCCCAGGCAGGATTCGAACCTGCGACACCAGCTTTAGGAGAGCTGTGCTCTATCCCCTGAGCTACTGGGGCGGGGTGAGGACAGGTTAGCGGATTCGGGGTGCCCGGCGCTGGCGGGTCCCGTGGTCGCGGTGTCGGGCGGCCGGGTTACTCGGGGGTGGGGTCGGCCGTCGGGTCCGGGGTGGCCGCGTCGAGGGTGGCGGTCAGGTGGTGGAGGCGGGTGCGCAGGTCGGTCAGGTCGGTGAGGGTGAGGCCGGTGGCCGTCGCGATCTGTTCCGGGACCCGCTGGGCGCGCTCGCGCAGGGCGTCGCCCGCGGTGGTGAGGCGGACGGTGACCGAGCGCTCGTCGAGGGCGCTGCGCTCGCGCTGGACGAGGCCGGCGGTCTCCAGGCGCTTCAGGAGCGGGGAGAGCGTGCCGGAGTCGAGGCGCAGATGCTCGCCGATCTTCTTGACGGGGAGCTCGCCGTGTTCCCACAGGACCAGCATCACCAGGTACTGGGGGTAGGTCAGGGCGAGGTCGCGCAGCGCCGTCCGGTAGAGGCTGCCGAACGCTCTGGACGCCGCGTGCAGCGCGAAGCAGATCTGGTTGTCCAGTCGCAGGTATTCCGCGGGTGCCGTTTCGGTCGTCCTCATGTAACAAGCGTACCCTTTAGTTGTGCACAATTCAGTTGTGTGCTCTAGTAGTGCCGAGGGCGGCCCGGGGCAACCGGGCCGTGAAGTGTGGAGAGGGATGGTTCCGATGAGTGCGCTGTACACCGCTGTGGCCACGGCCAATGGACGCGACGGCCGGGCCGTGAGCTCGGACGGGCAGCTGGACCTGCAGCTGGCCATGCCGCCGGCGCTGGGCGGGAACGGCAAGGGCACCAACCCCGAGCAGCTCTTCGCGGCGGGCTACGCGGCGTGCTTCTCCAGTGCGCTCGGGCTGGTGGGGCGTGAGGCGAAGGTCGACACCAAGGACGTCTCGGTGACCGCCGAGGTCGGCATAGGCGCCGATGCAGCGAACGGCGGCTTCGAGCTCGCCGTCACGCTGCGCGTGGAGCTGCCCGCGGCGCTCGAGGGCGAGATCGGCCGGAAGCTCGTCGAGCAGGCGCACGGTGTGTGCCCGTACTCGAAGGCGACCCGCGGGAACATCACCGTCGAGATCGTCGTCGAGTAGTCAGCTGGTCGCGTGACCGAGCGGCTCCCATGGAGCCGCTCCTGGATTCCCCGAAGGCGCCGATCGGCCCTGGCTCACCGCAGCCAGGGCAGGTCGGCGCCTTCTGGTTGCAGGCCCTCGGCGATGATGCGGGAGATCTCGCCGAGCTGCTGGACCTGCTCCGGGGTGAGCCGGTCGAAGATCGCCGAGCGGACGGCCGTGACGTGTCCCGGCGCGGTCCGCACCAGAACCTCGTACCCTTCGTCGGTGAGCACGGCCATCTGACCGCGGCGGTCGGAGGGGCAGTCCTCGCGGGCGATCCAGCCGTTCTTCTCCAGCCGGGTGACGGCGTGCGAGAGCCGGGAGCGGGTGATCTTCGTCTGCTGCGCCAGTTCGGTCATCCGCATCCGGCGGGTGGGGGCGTCGGAGAGCGTGGTCAGCAGCGCGTAGTACATGTGCGGCATGCCGGCGTCGCGCTGCAGCTGCCGGTCGAGGTGGTCCTCCAGGAGCGTCGTGGCGTGCACGTACGCGCGCCAGGAGGCCTGCTCTTCTTCGGTCAGCCATTTCATGCTGTCCATCCTACGTCCACTTCTTGAAGATTCAATGAAAGGGTTCCACCGGGCTTGCGACCGGCCGTTCCGTGCCTGGTCGCGGACGTTGATCCGGAATGTGCCGCAGGTCACACGAGGGACCCGAAATATCCGGGGACCATCTCCCCGTTTAGTCTGGTGTCAGAGCGAAGCGGGGAGTGATTCCCCGCTTCAGATCCCACTTTCGCCAGAAGGAGTGTCCGGTGGTCGGCAGCGCCGTGAAATCGCGATCCCCCCGGTTGCGGGCAGATGCCTCGCGCAACCGGGAGCGGATCGTCGCCGCCGCGCGCGAAGCCTTCGTCGAGCACGGGGCCGAGGTCCCGCTGGACGAGGTCGCGCGTCGCGCCGGAGTCGGCAACGCCACGCTCTACCGGCACTTCGCGGACCGGGCCGAACTCGTCCGGGAGGTGGTCCTGTCGGTGATGGCGCGGATCACCGAGCGGACCGAGGCGGCGGTCGCCCAGGAGCCCGACGCCTTCGAGGCGCTGCGGCGCTTCGTCTTCGAATCGGCGGAGGACCGGGTCGGCGCCCTGTGTCCGATGCTCTCCGAGGCCTTCGACGGGAACGATCCGGCGATCTTCGCGGCTCGCGACCGGCTGAATCGCTCGATCGAGGACATAATGGACAGAGCGCGAACCTCTGGCCAACTCCGCACCGACATCGCCGTCGGTGACCTGATGGTCGCGATCACGCAGCTCACGCGACCGCTGCCCGGTAAGGCGTGCATGGACATGGACCGGTTCGTGCACCGTCACCTGCAGATCTTCCTCGATGGGCTGCGCGCCCCGGCACGATCGGCGCTACCGGGCGCCGCCGTGACGTTGGAGGACCTGCAGCAGCAGCGCTGACGAATTCCCACAAACGTCCCCATTTCCTGCCCCTCCGCACCCTTAGTGAGTACAGCTATGCCTGCTATGCCCGACAAGACACTGCAGCCGGATCCCCGGCGCTGGAAAGCACTCATATTCATCGCGATCGCTCAGCTGATGGTCGTGCTCGACGCGACCATCGTGAACATCGCCCTTCCCTCCGCCCAGACGGACCTCGGCATCTCCGACGCCAACAAGCAGTGGGTCATCACGGCCTACAGCCTCGCCTTCGGCGGACTGCTGCTCTTCGGTGGCCGGATCTCCGACCTGTTCGGCCGTAAGAACGCCTTCATCGTCGGTCTGCTCGGCTTCGCCGCCGCCTCCGCGATCGGTGGCGCGGCCGTCAACACCGGCATGCTGCTCGGCGCCCGCGCCCTGCAGGGTGCGTTCGGCGCACTGCTCGCGCCGGCCGCCCTGTCGCTGCTCGCGGTGCTGTTCACCGACGCCAAGGAACGTGCCAAGGCGTTCGGCGTCTACGGTGCCATCGCCGGTGCCGGTGCCGCTGTCGGCCTGATCCTCGGCGGTATCCTCACCGAGTTCCTGAACTGGCGCTGGACGCTCTTCGTCAACATCGCCTTCGCGGTCATCGCCGCCATCGGCGCCTACCTGGTGGTGCACGAGCCGGCCGGTTCGCGTAACCCGAACCGCCTCGACATCCCCGGCGTGATCCTTTCCACCCTGGGTCTGGTCTCCCTGGTCTACGGCTTCACGGTCGCGGCCGAGGACGGCTGGAGCTCCACCAAGACGATCTCCCTGCTGATCGCGTCCGTCGTGCTGCTCGCGGCGTTCGTGTTCTACGAGAGCCGGGCCAAGGCGCCACTGCTCCCGCTGCGCGTCATCTCCGACCGCAACCGTGGCGGCGTCTACCTGTCGCTCGGTATCGCGATCATCGGCATGTTCGGTCTGTTCCTGTTCCTGACGTTCTACCTGCAGAACATCCTGGGCTACTCGGCGATGAAGTCCGGGTTCGCGTTCCTGCCCATGGTCGCGGGCATGATCGTCGGCTCCACGCAGATCGGCGCCCGGCTCATGCTCCGTGTGCCGCCGCGCCTGCTGATGGCACCGGGCTTCCTGGTCGCCTCGGTCGGCATGCTGATCCTCACCCAGATCAAGCCCGAAGCGAACTACGTGGGCATCGTTCTGCCCGGCCTGGTCCTGATGGGTCTCGGCATGGGTTCCGCCTTCATGCCGGCCATGAGCCTGGCGACGCACGGCGTCCAGCCGCGCGACTCCGGAATCGCTTCCGCGATGGTCAACACCTCGCAGCAGGTCGGTGGCTCCATCGGCACCGCGCTGCTGAACACCATCGCGGCCAGCGCCACCACCACATGGATCGCGGCCAACGCGGCGACCGCCGGCAAGGTCGGCAAGGTGGAGTTCGGTCACCAGGCGGCCGTGCACGGCTTCTCCGTCGCGATCTGGTGGGCCTTCGGCGCGCTGGTGCTCGCGGCCCTCATCGCCGCGACGTTCATCAACACGGGCGTCCCCGGCAGCGAGGTCTCGGACCAGAGCCTCGAGGACGAGATGGCCGAGGGCCTGCCGATCCCGGTCATCGTTCACTGATCAGGATCCACGCGCTGTAGTAAGTCAGTAGTACGCAGCAAGTCAGTAAGCCAGTACGCAGTAAGTTCAGTACGCGGAACCAGGAAGGGCCCCGTCTCCGGAATCCGGAGGCGGGGCCCTTCCTGTGTCGGCCGTTCAGTTCGTTCGGTTCAGGTCAGTTCAGACGCCCGCGGGGAAGGCGTAGCTCGACGGCACCTCCGTGCCGGGCTTGCCGTAGACGATGGCGATCTCCGCGTGCGCGGTGAGCTTGATGGCGGCCGGATCGCCGCTCTGCTCCTTGCCGTTGACGTAGACGTGCAGCTCCTTGCCGCCGCCCGTCTTCAGGGGGCCGAGCCGGTCCTTGGTGAGCTGCACGTTCCACTCGGTCATGAACTGGCCGAGGGTGAAGTCCGCCTGCACCGGCGACTCGATGTGGACGATTCCGGTGGTGTCGTGCGTGTGCAGCGGGCTGATCTTCTGCTGCTCCAGGTCGATGCCGATGTCGGCGGGCACCACCAGAGACCGGCCGTTGACCAGGACGTCCACGTGGCTGTGGATGTGCAGCACCTGGCCCTCGGCGCCCAGCATCGGCAGTCCCGCCACCTTGGCGCGGGCGGAGGCGTCGGTGGGCGCGGGCCAGGGGGCGCCGCCGGTGGCGGGAACCGGAGCGGGAGCGGAGGCGCTGGTGGTGGCCGGGGCGGAGGCCGGAGAGGTGGGCTTCGTGCCGCCGCCCCCGGAACCGCAGGCGGCCAGGGTGACGGTGCCGGCCAGGACGGCCGATCCGATCAGGAGGCGGCGTACGAGCATGGTGGGTGGCTTCCGTTCAGCTGATCGGGCGCGAGCGCTTGGCGCCGTCGAGCGTAGACGAAGGAGGGGGCGCCCGGAGCGGACTCCGGACACCCCCGCCACGCCCCCGCTCCACGCCCGCGCTCCAGGTCCGGACACCGGTTCCGACACCCCCGCCATGCCCGCGCCCAGGCCCGGACACCGGTTCCGAGACCGGTTCCGACGTCCCTGCCGAACCCGCGCAGAGGGCGGGCTCGATCAGCTCGGTCGCTCGGACGGCCGCCACCAGGGCGTCCGTACTGCCGGTGGCCGCGGCCACGTCGACCGCGGTGTCGGCGAACTTCACCGTGTGCTCGTCACCGTGCCGGGCCGCCCGCGCGAAGAGCTCCTCGGAGGCCTCGGCCACGGATCCGGCCGGCGGTTTCGGCAGCTCGGCGGCGGGAGTGGGCGCGGTCGGCGAGTAGAGCGCGGTCACGGCCGCGCTCGCAGCCCACGCCGCGCCCAGACTCGGTACCCACAGCTCGGACGGCAGCGCGGGGAGGGTGCGCAGCACGGCGTTGGGCGCCGTCGCCGAGTGCACCAGCATGACCGGGCTCTGGTGGCCGTAGGCCGCGTAGCGGTACGTGGCCGCCCTGACCAGCTCGGCGAGCAGGTCCCGGGCCTCGTCCGGGGTGGCGGGCGCGCGGAGCGACGCGCTGGCCGCCGTCCAGCCCGGGGTGCCGGCCAGCAGGGCGATGCCGTCCCGGTACCCCGAGCCCTGGCCGGCTATCGGTGGGACGCCGTCCAGGGCCTCGGCCGGGCCGGCCGTGCCGGACAGCGGCGCGAGGCCGGGCGTCGGGAGGCTGCGGGCCGCCCAGTAGCCGAGCCCGTGGGCGAGTTCGGCGAGCCGGGGGCCGTCGGTCGCGATCGGGACCGGGCGCCCGGCCTTCCCCTCCACGCCGTCCGCCTCATCGGCGAGCAGGGTGCGGACGGCGTGGCCGACGCGGATCACCGGGTGGGTGGCGCCGGCGGCGATCCCGGGGAGCAGCCGCGGCCACCACTGCGCCAGCACGTCACGCCACGGGCGCTCGCCGGTCTCGCGGACGAAGTACTCCGTCCAGTCGGCGGTCCTGCGCGGATCGCCGAGCGCCTCCTGCCAGCCGCCGGCGGTGATCGGCACGGTGGGGCGCGGCGGATCCTCCAGTTTGGAGCGGTAGTAGTCCAGCCAGTGGTGGACGTCGGCGGCGTGGCCGCCCCGGACCAGGGCCTCGACGGCCATCGGGCCGTGGTTCGTCAGCCAGCCGTGGAATTCCGGGCCGGTGGAGTGCAGCCGCTGGAGGGCCTCGTCGAGTACGCCGGTCGTGTCGGTGGTGCGCCTGGGTTCCATGGGGCCGACCGTAGGCCGGGGGTGTGGTGGGGCGTAACGGGCTGGGGACCTAGGTCCCGGGGACGAGGGACGAGGGACGAGGGCCGTTCGGGGCTTCTTCGCCTGTTTGGGCAACCAATAAGCGGTACGGGCCGTCTTGTGGGTAGGAGAGCAGCCACGGGCGACGAAGCCCGGGGCGCGGGACCCGACAGCGGACAGCGACCGCGGACAGTGACAGCGGACGGTGACCGTGGATTCCGGTGCCGGATGCCGGTGACGGTGTCGGAGGCCGGTCACCTGTCACCGGCCGCGGATGTGAGCGGCGTCTCACGGGCACAGCGGCCGTGGAGGTCCCTGAGGGCCTCGGGTCGCCCCGCGACCGGCCCTGACCTGGGCTTCCCGGCCACCCGTACCGCTTCGCCTCCCCGTGTGGCGGCACAGGGTACTGCAAGATCGCGAAAATCAGTGATCGACATGGGAATTGTGTCCGGATTCCAGTCGTTATCCAGATCAGAGCGGGCAGCCGAAAGGCAGCATCAAGAGTCCTGCTCCAACCGACACCCGACCGAACCTTCGCAAGGGAGCACGCATGGCAACCCGTGCCGTCGCCCGTCGTTCCGCAGGCGGGAGCAGCAGCGTCCGCGCCGTTGGCGGGGAAGCCGCAGACCGCGACCTCGTCGGTATGTACCTCGACGAGATCGCACGTACTCCGCTGCTCGACGCTGCGCAGGAAGTCGAACTGTCCCGTGAGATCGAGGCCGGCGTCTACGCCGAGCGCATACTCTCCGGTGACTCCCAGCTCGTCGAAGGTGCCGGGGCCGGTGCCGATCGCGAGGAGCTGGAGGCGCTGGTCGCCATCGGCGACCGTGCCAAGGACGTCTTCATCCGCTCCAATCTGCGCCTCGTCGTAGCGGTCGCCCGCCGCTACCCGCGCAGCGGTCTCCCGCTGCTCGACCTCATCCAGGAGGGGAACGCGGGCCTGGTGCGCGCCGTCGAGAAGTTCGACTACGCCAAGGGCTTCAAGTTCTCCACGTACGCGACCTGGTGGATCCGCCAGGCCATCACGCGCTCCATCGCCGACCAGTCCCGCACCATCCGGCTCCCCGTCCACCTGGTGGAGGAGCTGGGCCGGATCCGGCGTGTGCAGCGGGAGTTCAACCGTGAGCACGGGCGCGACCCGGAGCACGAGGAGATCGCCGCCGAGCTGGACTCGACGCCGTCCCGCGTGCATGACGTGCTCGACTGGGCCCGTGACCCGGTCAGCCTGAACATGTCCGTGGACGCGGACGGCGAGACCGAGTTCGGGGATCTCGTGGAGGACGGCGCCGCCGCCTCTCCCGAGCAGTCCGTCCTCGTCATGCTGCGCCGCGAGGAGCTCGAAGAGCTCATCGGCCGACTCGACGAACGCACGGCTTCGATCATCCGGTCCCGGTACGGTATTGAGGACGGCCGCGAGCGGACGCTGACGGAGGTCGGCAAGCAGCACGGCCTGACGCGTGAGCGCATCCGGCAGATCGAGAAGCACGCCCTGGCAGACCTCAAGCGCATGGCCCGCGACACGGGCCTGGAGTACGAGGCCGCCTGACCCGCGGCGGGGTCCGTCCCCGCCGCCCCTGGACCCGAACCTCGGCGCAACCCCCCCCGCGCCGGGGTTCGGCCATGCCCGGACCCGGTCAGGTGCGGGATCCATCGGCCCTCTCCTGGCCATGACGTCCCCGTGTGTGGACGCCCCGTGGATGGATGCCCCGTGCATGTCCGAATAGATCTGCTGCATGCCTGTTTGTGTTTACTTTCTGTCGAACCGTGGGTACGGTGACGGCACAGC
Organism: Streptomyces sp. RKAG337; assembly: GCF_023701715.1. Lineage (NCBI taxonomy): Bacteria > Bacillati > Actinomycetota > Actinomycetes > Kitasatosporales > Streptomycetaceae > Streptomyces > Streptomyces sp. RKAG337. The sequence goes on from NZ_JAJOZA010000001.1 coordinate 4,307,278, forward strand.
AACACACTCGGGCATGAGGCGGAGGCAAAACCACATGTACGCCCCGGAGCGGCAGCAAGAGATCCTGCGGCGGGCCCGCGAGCTCGGAAGCGTCGACGTGCCCTCGCTGGCCGAGGAGTTCGACGTCACGCCGGAGACGATCCGCCGCGACCTCAAGGCGCTCGACCGGGCCGGACTGATCCAGCGCGTGCACGGTGGGGCCATACCGGCCGGGCGCCTCGACTTCGAGCCCGACCTCGCCGAGCGCGAGGCGACGGCCGCCGACGAGAAGGACCGGATCGCCCGCGCCGCGCTGGCCGAACTGCCCGCCGAGGGCAGCGTCGTCATCGACGCGGGCAGCACCGCGGCCCGGCTCGCCGCCGTCCTTCCGCTCGACTCGCGGCTCACCGTCGTGACGCACGCCCTGCCCATCGCCGCACGCCTGTCGGAGTACCCGGAGCTCACCCTCCACCTCGTCGGCGGCCGGCTCCGGCACCGCACCCGCGCCGCGGTGGACGCGTGGGCGCTGCGCGCCTACAGCGAGATCCACGCCGACGTGCTCTTCCTCGCCGCGAACGGCTTCTCCGCCGACGGCGGCCTCACCACCCCCGACCTCGCCGAAGCCGCCGTGAAGCGGGCGATGATCGCCGCCGCGCGGCGCGTCGTGCTGCTCGCCGACTCCTCGAAGTACGGACAACGGAACTTCGCACGCTTCGGAGACCTCTCCCATGTCGACCTGCTCATCACCGACCAGGGACTCAGCCCCGAAGCAGCCCGCGCGATCGAGAGCGCGGGCACGGAAGTAGTACGCGCATGATCGTGACCGTCACGCCGAATCCGAGCCTGGACCGTACGTACGAGATCCCCGTGCTCGAACGCGGAGCCGTGCTGCGGGCCACCGCCGACCGGGTCGACCCCGGCGGCAAGGGCGTCAACGTGTCGCGCGCGGTGGCCGCCGCCGGGCGGCGCACCGTCGCCGTGCTGCCGATCGGCGGTCCCGAAGGTGCGCTGCTCGGCCGGCTGCTGGAGGAGCAGGGCATCGAGGTCGCGGGAGTCGGCATCGCCGGCTCGACCCGGGTCAACGTCTCGGTCGCCGAGCCGGACGGCACCCTGACCAAGCTCAACGCGGCCGGGCCCACGCTCACCACCGCCGAGTCCGAGGCACTGCTGGACGCGGTCGGCACCCGGTCCGCCGACGCCCGCTGGATCGCCTGCTGCGGCAGCCTCCCGCGCGGGCTGCCGCCCGAGTGGTACGCCGAACTCGTCGCCCGCGCGCACCGGGCCGGCGTCCGCGTCGCGCTCGACACCTCGGGCCCCTCGCTGCTCGCCGCGCTCGCGATGCGCCCCGACGTCGTCAAGCCCAACGCCGAGGAACTGGCCGCCGCCGTCGGCCGATCGCTCACGACGGTCGGGGACGTGGTGAAGGCGGCGGGAGAACTGCGCGCCCTGGGCGCGCGGGCGGTGCTCGCCAGCCTCGGCGCGGACGGCCAGCTGCTCGTCGACGACTCCGGCACGTACTTCGGGCAGGCGCGGGTCGCGGTGGTACGCAGCAACGTCGGGGCCGGGGACGCCTCGTTGGCGGGGTTCCTCGCCGCGGGCGGCGACGGGGAGGCGGCCCTCGCCTCGGCCGTCGCCCACGGGGCGGCCGCGGTGCAACTGCCGGGCAGCGTCATGCCGGCCCCGGCGGATCTCGACCCGTCGGCGGTCACCGTGACCGCGGACGTCCCCCTCTCCCGCCTGCTGCGGGAACCGGCATGAGGGGCGCGTGCGTGACGGGCGCCTGCATCACGGACGCCTGCATGACGGGCGTCCGTATGGCGGGCGCCGGGCAGCCGACCGGCCCGGTGGCCGCAGCACCCCGATCCACCCACAGTCCGTTCCGCCCGCCGGGCGGGGACGCGAGCAATGGAGCCGCGCGATGAGTGCCATGATCACCGCGGAGCTGGTCGATCTCGACCTGGCCGCCGACAGCAAGGAAGCGGCGGCACGTTCGCTCGCCGAGCGGATGGTGGCCGCCGGACGCGTCACCGATCTGGAGGGTTTCCTCGCGGATGTGGCCGCGCGCGAGGCCCAGATGCCGACCGGTCTCGACGGCGGCATCGGGATCCCGCACTGCCGCAGCGCGCATGTCGCCGAGCCGACCCTCGCGTTCGGCCGCAGCGCCACCGGTATCGACTTCGGCGCCCCGGACGGGCCCGCCGACCTCGTCTTCCTCATCGCGGCACCGGCCGGTGCCGACACCGACCACCTGACGATCCTGTCGGCCCTCGCCCGCCGCCTCATGGACCCGGAGTTCACCGCGGCCCTGCGCACGGCCGACGACCCGGCGACGTCCGCTGCCCTGATCGCGGGCGAGCCGGTGGCGGAGCCCGCGACCGTGGAACCGGAGCCGGAGCCGGAGCCTGCGACCGCGACCGTGGAGCCGGAGGTCATAGCACCGGCCGACCCGGCCGTACCCGAACCGGAGACCGCAGCCGAAGGTGTTCCGCAGGAGCGGACGTTCCGCGTCGTGGCGGTGACGTCGTGCCCGACGGGCATCGCGCACACGTACATGGCGGCGGAGTCCCTGGAGAACGCCGCCCGGGCCGCCGGTGTGGAGATCACCGTGGAGACCCAGGGCTCGGCCGGCTTCGAGAAGCTGCCGAAGGCGGCGATCGAGGCCGCGGACGCGGTGATCCTCGCCCATGACGTGGAGGTCCGCGACAAGGAGCGCTTCGCGGGGAAGCCGACGGTGGACGTCGGCGTGAAGGCGGGCATCAGCCGCGCGCCGGAGCTCATCGCCGAGGCGCGCGGCAAGGCGGAACGCGGCGAGGTGACGGCCGCGGCCCACCCGGCGGACCGGGCGACCGCCGACGAGTCCGGCGAAGGCTTCGGCACGCGGCTGCGCAAGTGGCTGATGACCGGGGTCAGTTACATGGTGCCGTTCGTCGCCGCCGGCGGGCTGCTGATCGCGCTCGCCTTCGCGATCGGCGGGTACGAGATCAACGCCGCGCCCTCCGTCACGGAGCACTTCATCTGGAGCGAGGGCGCGAGCTGGGCGGCGCTGCTCTTCCAGATCGGCGACACCGCGTTCACGTTCCTCGTACCGATCCTGGCCGGATACATCGCGTTCGGGATGGTGGACCGGCCGGGGCTGGTCCCCGGCATCGTCGGCGGTGCCATCGCACTGACGATCAACGCCGGCTTCCTCGGCGGCCTGGTGGCCGGTCTGCTCGCGGGCACCGTCGTCATGGCGATCCAGCGGATCGCGATCCCACCGGTGCTGCGCGGCATCATGCCGGTGGTGGTGATCCCGCTGATCTCCTCGGCGGTGGTGGGCTTCCTGATGTTCCTGGTGGTCGGCAAGCCGATCACCTGGCTGCAGAAGCAGCTCACCGACTGGCTGAACGGCCTGACGGGCTCGAACGCGATCATCCTCGGCGTCGTCCTCGGCCTGATGATGTGCTTCGACATGGGCGGTCCGCTGAACAAGGTCGCGTACGCCTTCGCCGTCGGCGGTCTCGCCGACCCGAACGACGGCAGCCTGAAGGTCATGGCGTGCGTGATGGCGGCGGGCATGGTGCCCCCGCTGGGCCTGGCGCTGGCGACGACCGTCCGGGGGCGGCTCTTCACCCGTACGGAACGCGAGAACGGCAAGGCGGCCTGGGTGCTGGGCGCTTCGTTCATCACCGAGGGCGCGATCCCGTTCGCCGCGGCCGACCCGCTGCGGGTCATCCCGTCGGCGATGGTCGGCGGCGCGGTCACCGGCGCCCTGTCGATGGCCTTCGGCTGCACCCTGCGCGCCCCGCACGGCGGCATCTTCGTGGTGCCGCTGATCGGCAACCCGTGGCTGTACCTGGTCGCCGTCGCGGCGGGCACGGTCGTCACCGCGGCCCTCGTCGTCCTGCTGAAGGGGCTGCGCAGGCCCGCCGCGCCCGAGGCGGCACTGCCGGTGCCGGACGACGCCAGGACACCGGTCGCGGCCTGACCGTCCTCGGGCGGTCAGGAATGAGACCCTCGCGGCATGAGCGACGGCGGACAGAGCGGTGGGCGGGACAGCGGTGGACAGAACGGCAACGGTGAACCGTCGGAGCACGGTGAACCGCACCACGAGGGCGGGCTCGCGAGCCGGCTGAACTGGCTGCGGGCAGGGGTGCTGGGCGCCAACGACGGAGTCGTGTCGACGGCCGGGATCGTCGTCGGCGTGGCCGGGGCCACCGACTCCCGTTCCGCGATCCTGACCGCCGGGCTGGCCGGACTGCTGGCCGGATCCCTGTCGATGGCGGCGGGGGAGTACGTCTCGGTCAGCACCCAGCGCGACTCCGAGCAGGCCGCCCTGGCCATGGAGCGCGAGGAGCTGGCCACCGAGCCGAAGGCGGAACTCGCCGAGCTCACCGGTCTGCTGGAGGACCGCGGACTGACCCGGGACCTCGCCCGCGAGGTCGCCGAGCAGCTCACCGAACGCGACGCGCTCGGCGCGCACGCCCGGGTCGAGCTCGGTATCAACCCCGACGAACTGACCAACCCGTGGCACGCGGCCGCCGCGAGCTTCGCCGCGTTCACCGCCGGGGCGCTGCTGCCGCTGCTGGCGATCGTGCTGCTGCCCCCGCCGCTGCGGCTGTCCGTCACGGTGGTGGCGGTGCTGATCGCGCTCGCGCTGTGCGGCTGGGAGAGCGCACGGCTGGGCAGTGCGCCGACCCGCCCCGCCGTCCTGCGGAACATGGCGGGCGGGGCGGCGGCGATGGCCGTCACGTACGCGGCCGGATCACTGCTCGGCGCCACGGGCCTCTGATGCGATTCTCTGATGCGAGGAGACCCGTGGCGGGGCCGTCAGGCTTCGGCCGGAGCTGCCGGAGCTGCCGGACCAACGGGGCCGGCCGGAGCCGCCGGGGCGTCGGCCGGCGCCGCTGCGGCCTCCGCTGCTTCCGCGGCCACCCGCCGGGCCTCGCCCTTCCTGCCGGTGCGGATCGTGTAGAAGACCAGCCCGGCGGTGAACACGAACGGCAGCACGCTGGAGACGCCCACCATCGTGTCGGTGGAGAGCACGTACGTCAGAGCGATGCGGATGCCGGACTCCACGAGGAAGGTGACGCCCCACACCACCGTGAGCATGCGCTGGGTGGCGCGGAAGCCCGCGTACTTGTCCCACAGGCCGTTCCAGGCCGTGACGCCCGCGTCCGTCCCGTCGGTCGCGAACTTGCGGCCGAAGTAGAAGATCAGCGGCCGCTTCGCGAACAGGCTGAACAGAAAGGCCAGTCCGAGCAGTCCGGTCAGCGCCGAGTCCTTGATGAACACCATCTTGGTGCTGTTGTAGGCCAGCGCGCTGACCGCGCTCAGCAGCAGCGTTCCGAGGATCATGATGCTGAACTCGTCCAGGCGGCGGTGGATCGCGAAGTACAGCATCATCTCCACCACCGGCCAGGCGGAGATGATCAGCAGTGCGGGGACCTGCGCGACACCGTGGTCCGTCAGCATCCCGTAGGTGACCCACGGCAGGATGATGCTGAACAGCACCGTCGGGCCCCAGCTCAGCAGCATCGCTCTGCCGCGGCCCGGCCCGCCCGCCGTCTCTGTCTTGATCATTTCCGGCTCCCCCTTGACGTGACACCGCGGCGCCGTGGCGCCCCGCCGCCGTAACGCCGTCATGCCTGGTCAGGCTGGTCGTCGGGGCAGATCGTACGGTCGCGGGGATGCGGTGGGAAGGACTTTGCCCATCCTTGATCAGACCTGAGGGGAGACGCCGCGCCGCGCCAGCACGACCCCGACCGTGACGGTCAGCGCCGACACCACCCCGGCCAGCAGCACCGCCGATTCCCCGCCGAACGTGCACGCCAGGACCAGCAACGAGGCGACCGGCAGGACGAGTTGCTGTGCGATACCCCTCTTGTAGTGCCGGGAGTGCAGCAGCCAGACGGTGAAGAACAGGACGGCGGTCGGCACGGTCACCGCGGCGGAGGCGGCCCGCACCGAGATCTCCGCCTTCCCGACGCTCTGCTCCACGGCCACTTCCAGGCCGGCGCCGATCGCCGCGGCGGAGACGAACACGATGTAGTGGCCGTAACCCCAGGGGATCGCCTCGCGGTTGGAGACCAGGTGCTCCTCGATGGGCACGGCGAAGTAGATCCACCAGGCCGCGAAGACGATCAGCAGCCCGCCGCCCGCGATGGGCAGCAGCTCGGCCACCGCCTCGTGCTCGTCGAGCGCGGACTGCACGGCGACGGTCGCCGCCGCGATCGATTCGCCGAGCACGATGATGGTGAACAGGCCGTACCGCTCCGCGATGTGCTGCGGGTGCCAGGACGTCTGGTGGCGGCGCTCGGCGAACAGCGGCACGGACAGCTCGACGACGATCAGGCCGAGGAACGCCCACACCTTCGCCCCGTCGGGCAGGAAGAGCAGCCCGATCCACCCGAACTGGCAGACGGTGACGCCGAACGCGTAACGGAGCGCGCAGCTGCGAGCGTCGCCGGTCTCGCCGTGCGCGGCCCGCAGCCACTGCGAGGCCAGCGCCAGCCGCATCACCGAATAGCCGATCACCGTGATCGTCCAGTCGTTGTCGTCGAAGGCGCGCGGCACGCCCGCGGCGAAGATGAGGACGCCGGTGATCTGCACCAGCGTGGTGATCCGGTACAGCACATCGTCCGTGTCGTAGGCGGAGGCGAACCAGGAGAAGTTCATCCAGGCCCACCAGATGCCGAAGAACACCAGCAGATAGCCGACGACCCCGTTGCCGGGATGGCCCGCGGCCAGCGCGTGCACCAGCCGGGCGCCCGCCTGGGCGACGGCGACCACGAAGCAGAGGTCGAAGAAGAGCTCGAGCGGGGTCGAGGCCCGGTGCGTCTCGTCACGGCTGCGGGCGGTCATACGGCGGAACGCGGCGCCGGCGGGGTTGCTCATGGAGGCCACCTTGCGCCAGAACCCGCGCGAGGAACACCATGGCACGCTGCCGTATCCGGGTCTTTCGGCCCTGGCGGCCGGTCCGCCCCACACGGACCCTGGAAGGACCATGGTCACTGCCAAGCCCGACATCGCCGACCGCGCCGACCTCGGCACCCTGCTGCGCCGCTTCTACGAGGCGGCGCTCGCCGACCGGCTGATCGGCCCGTACTTCACCGAGATCGCGGGCCTGGACCTCGAGGACCACCTCCCCAGGATCACCGACTTCTGGGAACGCGCCCTGCTCCGGACGGCCGAGTACGGCGGCAACGCCTTCGCCCCGCACGCGGCCCTGCACGACTCCCGGCCGATGACCGCCGAGCACTTCGGCCGCTGGGTCCAGCTGTGGCGTGCCTCCGTCGACGGGCTGTACGCGGGCCCCAACGCGGATCACGCCAAGGCGCAGGGCGAACGGATAGCGCTGTCGATGCTGCGCCGGCTGGCGGGAGCCGACGCCTCGACCGACGGGTCCGGCGGCCCCGGCTTCGTACCGCTCGCCGCCGTGCGACTCCGCACGGAGGCCTGACGGCGCCGGGTCCCCTGAGCGTCACACGGCAGCGGGCTCGCCGAAGGGCACGGCTCCGCTGACGGGCGTGGCGGTGCCGGGCACGGCCGTGCTGAGTTCGCCCGTCGTGAGGAAGTGCTCGATGCGCGCGGTGAACGGGGCGATGTCGATGCCCTGCGCGGCCAGCCACTCGTCCGAGTAGTACTTCTCCAGATACCGCTCGCCCGGGTCGCACAACAGGCCCACCACGCTGCCCTGTTCACCGGCCGCCCGCATGTCGGAGATGATCCGGAAGGCGGCCCACAGACCGGTGCCGGTGGAGGCGCCGGCCTTACGTCCCAGCAGTCGTTCCAGCACCCGGATACTGGCGACGGACGCGGCGTCCGGCACCCGCATCATGCGGTCGATCGCCCCGGGGACGAAGCTCGGCTCCACGCGCTGGCGCCCGATGCCCTCGATGCGGGAGCCGCGGTCGGTGACGACGTCCGGGTCGTCCGACTGCCAGCTGGGGAAGAACGCGGAGTTCTCCGGGTCGGCGACACAGACCCCGGTGTCCTGCTGGGTGTAGTGCACGAAGCGGGCGATGGTGGCGGACGTTCCGCCGGTGCCCGCGGTCGCGACGATCCAGGCCGGGACGGGGTGCCGCTCCAGCGCCAGCTGCCGGAAGATCGAGTCGGCGATGTTGTTGTTGCCGCGCCAGTCGGTGGCGCGCTCGGCGTACGTGAACTGGTCCATGTAGTGGCCGCCCGATTCGGCCGCGAGCCGCACCGCCACCTCGTAGACCTCGCAGGGGTCGTCGACGAGATGACACCGGCCGCCGTGGAACTCGATCAGGTCGATCTTGGAGCGCACGGTGCTCTTCGCCATGACGGCGATGAACGGCACTCCGATCAGCTTCGCGAAGTACGCCTCGGAGACCGCCGTCGAGCCGCTGGACGCCTCGATGACCGGCTTCCCGGGGCGGATCCAGCCGTTGCACAGCCCGTACAGGAACAGCGAGCGGGCCAGCCGGTGCTTGAGCGAGCCGGTCGGGTGCGTCGACTCGTCCTTCAGATACAGGTCGATGCCCCACTCGGCCGGCAGCGGCACCGACAGCAGATGGGTGTCGGCGGACCGGTTGGCGTCGGCCTGCACCTTGCCGACGGCGTCCTTGAGCCAGTTCCGGTACACCGGGTCGCGCCGGTCGATGTCGAGTTCCATGGCCCCAGGTATAGCCGCAGGGGTGTCCCAAACCGGCGCTTGGGGTTTCTCCCCGCTGACCCTTGGGGGGCCGTTGGACCGCCGCGGCCGGTGACCTTCGCGGAACGGTCGGGTGGCCAACGACCCCTGATTCGATCGTGCCGCGGGAGCAGCCTGCAACTGTCGCCTTCCACCCGGATACGTGCGAACACCGTCCGAGGTCCCAGGGAATCGCCATGAGCTCCGTTCTTCAGGACCGCCCCAGAAGCGCCGCGCCCCGGTCGCCGGCCGGCTCGGCTGCCCAGGCGCCAGGGCCAAGGGCGCCACCACTGAGGGAGGCCGACGCGTATGACGGACACCCCGCCGCCCTACCACCCCGGCAGCGACCAGCCGCGGCTGAACCGGCCGGTGCGCGAGCGCTACCCCCAGATCCGCCCGACCAGCGGCTACGGCGACCCCCGGGTGCGCCACACCGGTCCCGGCCCCGGCGCCGGCACCGACCAGGACCCGGAACGCTCCGCCAAGCTCTCCGCCCGGCTGGCGCTGGCGATCACGGTCGTCATCGGCCAGCTGTGGGCGCTGTCCGTCGCCGTCGACGAATGGATGCAGGGCGACACGTCCATCGCCTGGTGGTGCGCCGGCTTCCTCGGGGTGTCCTTCCTGGTGGTGCTCGCCATCTGGCTGCTGGACCCGAAGGACCGATGACGCGGTCCCGCGCGGGGCGGCCCGGTGCCCGTGCGGACGCGGAGCCGTCCCGCAGGCCCGCGGCCGTACCCTGGAGGCATGAGCACCGCTCCCGAACCCGAGTCCGACCCCCGGCCCGCAGCACGGCCCGGGAAGCCGCGCCGCGACCCCGCCGCCGCGCTGGTCTTCGACGACCCGCTCAGCCGGCAGTCGTCCGACGACACGGACGGGGGCTGGGGCGAGCGCCCGTCCGGCGGCGGGAGCGACGACCTCGCCCGCTTCCTCGACGAGAAGCCCCCGCACCACATCTGATCCCGGTGGCTCAGCTGCGCTGGGACACCATGACGTCGCGGATCTCGCGCAGCAGCGCCACCTCGGCGGCCTCCGCCTCCGCGTGCACCACGGCCTCCTGCCGGGCCCGCGCCGCCTTCTTCGCCAGGTAGCGGGACATCGGCAGCACCATCAGGAAATAGACCACGGCGGCGGTGATGACGAAGGTGAGGACCGCGCTGAGCACCGAGCCCCACAGGATCGGAATCCCGCTCACCGCGTCGCCCGCGTCGTTCACCACGCACGGGCCCTTGAGGCACGACCGGTAGTGCTCCAGATCCTTGGTGCCGAACGCACCGACCAGGGGATTGATGACGCCCTTGACCACGGAACTCACGACACTCGTGAACGCGGCACCGATGACGACGGCGACGGCCAGGTCGATCACATTCCCGCGCATCAGGAATTCCTTGAAGCCGCCCAGGACCCCGGTCTTCTCGTCGCTCATTGCATTCTCTCTTTCCCCGCGCACAGGTGATGGCACAGCAAGTCCCGCAACCTAAGGCATCACGGGAGTTAGGTGTCCAATCCGTACACACGAAAGAGTGAGTCAACACAGCGTCACCGCCAGGGGAGTTGACGCCGCCGCGCCGATGATCACGGCAGCCGTCCGGCGCGGCACCGCCAGCACGATCAGCGCGCCCTCACCGGTCCGGCCGGCCGCCTCGCCGCCGTCCGCCGGCACGGACACCACCGGCGCCGCCACGGCCACCACCCGGTCGGCGGCCAGCACGTCCACCCGGTCGCCGGGCCGCAGCAGCCGCACCGCCGCCGCGTCCGCGATCCGCACCGGCGCCCGCACCGTGTCCGGGGCGTCGCGCACGTCCTGAGCCGCCGTCGCATCGCGACCGGACGCCATGGCCCGCGCACCCCGGGCGTCCTGTGCGGCAGCCGCCGCCGGGGGTACCCGTGGTTCACCGCGCGGTGGTTGGGAGTCCGCGCGCGGGGCGGAGGCCGCCAGCGCGGCGGCGGCCATCGCCAGCCCCGCGGCCACGGCCCGCCGCCTGCGGTGCACCGGCGTCCACAGCCGGATCCGCCCGCGCCCGCCGCCGGCCCGGATCGGCTGGAAGGACGGCACGACGCAGCGCGGGAGCGCGTAGGACGGGGGAGCGGGGCTGGGAGAAGGGGAGGGAGAAGGAACGGGAGAAGGAGCGGGACTGGGAAATGCGGGCACGGCGACCACCGCCTCGTAAGGATCTCTGCGACTGAGATTCCTACGATCCCGCACTCCGCCGACGGCCCCCTCGGGCCTGTGGATTACTCACCGGTTGTGGAAAACTCCGTCACCCGCGCGAGTGAAAACACCGAACCCGCGGACCCGCGAGCCCACCCCCCTACGGCAGCGTGATCCCCGGGTCCTGCCCGCCCCACGGGTCCACGCACAGGCAGTCCCGCTCCGCGATCGGCGGCAGCCCGCCGACCACGTCGAACAGCACGGTCCGCATCCGGCCGACGTTCGCCGCGAAGACCTCCAGGACCTCCTCGTGGGAGACCCCCTCGCCCGTCTCGGCGCCCGCGTCCAGGTCCGTCACCAGCGTCAGGGACGTGTAGCAGAGCCCGAGTTCCCGCGCGAGGATCGCCTCGGGGTGCCCCGTCATGCCGACCACCGACCAGCCCTGCGCCGCATGCCACCGGGACTCGGCCCGGGTCGAGAACCGGGGCCCCTCGACGACGACGAGGGTCCCGCCGTCCACCGCCTCCCAGCCGCCCGCCCGCGCGGTGTCCACCGCGACCCGGCGGCCCACCGGGCAGTACGGGTCGGCCAGCGAGACGTGCACGACGTTCGGCTGCCCGCCGTCCGGCAGCACCTCACCGTCGAAGTACGTCTGGACGCGCGACTTCGTGCGGTCCACGAGCTGGTCGGGGACCAGCAGGGTGCCGGGGCCGAACTCCGCGCGCAGGCCGCCCACCGCGCACGGACCGAGCACCTGGCGCGCGCCGACCGAGCGCAGCGCCCACAGGTTGGCCCTGTAGTTGATTTTGTGCGGCGGCAAGTGGTGCTTGCGGCCGTGCCGCGGGAGGAACGCCACCCGCCGGCCGGCGACCTCGCCGAGGAAGAGCGAGTCGCTCGGTGGACCGTAGGGGGTCTCGACCGTGATCTCGGTCACATCCTCGAGGAACGAGTAGAAACCGGACCCGCCAATGACGCCGATATCGGCTCGCGCACCGCTCATCTCCACCATGCGGATCACCCTAACGGCGGCCGGATACGACGAGGACCCCGCCGACTGGATCGGCGGGGTCCGTCATCGACGCGTAAGCCTTGCGACCGCCTTGCGACTCGCTCGCGGGCTCACACGTGCACAGCGATCAGGCTGCGGAAGACCCGCTGGAAGAGCTGCTCGAACCGGATGAGGAGCTGCCGGACGATGCCGAGGACGGCGCGGACGTCGTCGAAGGCTTCGCATCCGAGCTGCTCTTGGCCGCGGGGGTGCTCGCCGAGGACGAGCCACGGCTGTCGGTCCGGTAGAAACCGGAACCCTTGAACACGACCCCGACCGCCGAGAAGATCTTGCGCAGGCGTCCGCTGCAGGTCGGGCAAACGGTCAGAGCGTCATCGCTGAACTTCTGCACCGCCTCGAGGCCCTCGCCGCACTCGGTGCACTGGTACTGGTACGTCGGCACTTGATCCTCCTGGCACTCTCACTCGATGAGTGCTAACGACATTCAATAGTGCAGCATTCCGCCGCGTCAGTCCACCGTGACCGGCACGCGGTGACTCATCCCACGTGTCGAAGCCTGGACGATCCGTCCCTCGGAGCGTGGTTTGAGCCGCTTGCGCAGCGCCACGAGGGTGGCCAGTGCCAGCGCCGTACCGGCCAGCGGCACCACGAAGGCGGCGCTCGCGCTGACCCGGTCGGCCAGCTGGCCCGCGGCCGTGACCGCGATGGCCTGGCCGAGCGCGACCGAGCCGGTCAGCCAGGTGAAGGCCTCGGTGCGGGAGGAGGCCGGCACCAGGGACTCGACCAGGGTGTAGCCGGTGATCAGGGCGGGAGCGATGCACAGCCCGATGAGCAGGCCGAGCGCGCCGAGCAGCGGCACCGAGTGCACGGCCCACAGCGCGGAACAGGCCAGCGCCAGCGCCGCGTACGCGATCAGCAGCCGGCCCTGCGGGCTGCGGCGCCAGGCGATGGCACCGCAGACGACTCCGGCCAGCATGTTGCCCGCCGCGAAGGTGCCGTACAGCAGTCCCGCGATGCCCTGGCGGCCGATCTCCTCGGTGAAGGACGTCAGGCCGACCTGCATGCCGCCGAAGACCGCGCCGATGCCGAGGAAGGCCACGGCCAGCGCCCTGACGCCCGGGATGGTCAGCGCCGAGATGTGCTTCGCACGGACGCCGTCGACGGTCCTGCTGGGTGCCGGGGCGGTGCTGCGCTGGGCGGCGAAGAACAGTCCGCCGACCAGGGTGAGGGTGGCCTCGGCGATCAGGCCGGCCGCCGGGTGCACTCCCGTGCACAGCGCGGTGGCCAGCACCGGGCCGATGACGAAGGTGAACTCGTCCGTCACGGACTCGAAGGCCGCGGCGGTCGACATCAGGGGCGAGCCGTCCAGCTTGGCCGCCCAGCGGGCCCGGACCATCGGTCCGATCTGCGGCACCGAGGCGCCGGCCGGCACGGCGGCCGCGAACAGCGCCCACATGGGGGCGTTCGACAGGGCCAGCGCGGTCAGCAGGACGACGGAGGCCGTGTGCACGAGGACACCCGGCAGCAGGACGGCGCTCTGCCCGAAACGGTCGGCGAGCTTGCCGTTCTGCGGGGCGAAGACCGCCATGGAGACACCGGTCACCGCGGCGACGGCGCCGGCCGTGCCGTACGAGCCGGTGGTGTTCTGGACGAGCAGCACGATGCCGATGGTGAGCATCGCGAAGGGCTGCCGGGCCGCGAACCCGGGCAGCAGGAACGTCCAGGCGCGGGGTGTGCGCAGGAGTTGTCCGTAACCGGGCCGCTTGGTGGCGGCGCTGTCCGGCTGGTTCACCGTGGATGCCACGGCTTGGTCCTTTGTGCTGTCTGGTAGCGGCATCCGTCACGGATGGCGCCGAGAGCTGTCCGCTCGCGCAAGACACGTGACGACTGTGGTCGTCCCGTCGCGCCAGCTCTGCGTCAGACAGAGGTCTGTGTACTCGACACGTACGTGGTCAAGACGTACCGGCCCAGCTTAGCGGCACTCAGTGCCATTCGCTCCGAGTGCCACCCGATTCCCCCTGAGACCTCGCTCACCCCGGCCCCCTCGCTCACCCCGGCCCCCTCGCTCACCCCGGCCCTCGCTCACCCCGGCCCCCTCGCTACCCCTCACCCAGCCAGTTCGCGAGCTTGCCGCCCTTCCCGATCGCGCGCAGCCGCCGCTCCGCCGCGTCCCGCACCGGGTCGGTGGCGACGACCAGCAGTTCGTCGCCGCGCCGCAGCACCGTGTTCGGCAGCGGTACGAAGCTGGCCCCGTCCCGTACGACGAGGGTGACGGCCGCCCCGGCAGGCAGCCGCAGCTCGCTGACCTCGACGCCGTGCATCCGGGACTCCTCGGGGATGGACACCGAGAGCAGATGGCCGCGCAGCCGTTCCAGCGGCGCCGACTCGATGCCGAGATCGGCCGCCCCGTCGCGGACGCCGAGGCGCAGCCGCCGGGCCAGCCACGGCAGTGTCGGGCCCTGCACCAGGGTGTAGACGATCACCAGGATGAAGACGATGTTGAATATCCGGCGGCTGTTGGGCACACCCGCGACCATCGGGATGGTGGCCAGCACGATGGGCACGGCGCCGCGCAGCCCGGCCCAGGACATCAACGCCTGCTCCCGCCAGGGGATGCGGAACGGCGCCAGGCTCGTGGTGACCGACAGCGGTCTGGCCACCGCGGTCAGGATCAGGCCGATGACCAGTGCGGGCAGGATGTCGTCGCCGAGTTCGTGCGGGGTGACGAGCAGTCCGAGCAGGACGAAGAGGCCGATCTGCGCGATCCAGCCGAGCCCTTCGGCGAAGCCCCGGGTGGCCGGCCGGTGCGGCAGTTTCGCGTTGCCCAGTATCAGGGAGGCGATGTAGACGGCGAGGAATCCGGAACCGTGCGCCGTCGCGCCGGCGGCGTAGGCGAAGACCGCGATGGCCATCACCGCGATCGGGTAGAGGCCGGAGGCGGGCAGGGCGATGTGCCGCAGCGCGTAGGCGCCGAGCCAGCCGACCGCCAGTCCGATCGCGGCGCCGATCGCCAGCTCCATGGCGATCTCCGCGACGAGCACGTACCAGTGGTCGACGGGGCCCGCCGTGGAGAAGGCGACCACGAGGATGACGACCGGGGCGTCGTTGAAGCCGGATTCCGCTTCGAGCACTCCGGTGATTCGTTTCGGCAGCGGCACGTTGCGCAGTACCGAGAAGACCGCCGCCGCGTCCGTGGACGAGACCACCGCTCCGATGATGAGCGCCTGCCGCCAGTCCAGCCCCACCAGATAGTGGGCCGCGCCCGCCGTGATGAAGACGCTCAGCATGAGGCCGAACGTCGAGAGCACCGCGGCGGCGGGCACCACCGGTTTGATCTCCTGCCACTTCGTGCCGAGTCCACCTTCGGCAAGAATCACCACAAGTGCCGCATATCCCAGGACCTGGGTCAGTTGGACGTCGTCGAAGGTAAAGCCGAACGGGCCGTCCTGGCCGATCGCGACGCCGATGCCGAGGTAGATGAGCAGAGTGGGCAAGCCGCTGCGCGACGCCAGTCGCACGGCGACCACCGCGATGAGCAGCACGAGGGCGCCGATCAACAGGAGTTCATTGAGACGGTGGACAGTCAGGGCGCGGTCCTTCCTCGAAGGCCAGGGAGAAGTTCATTGCCTTGCCTAACATTTTACCGGTACTTGAACTTCCGCGGTCAACGATGACTCCGCGTAGGGGTGCCCCGAGCGCTGCGCCTATGGTTGCTCCAGCACCAATCCAGCACCAAGAGCACCCGGTCCACCCTGCCCCTCGAAGGACAGAGATGCCCGCCAAGAAGAAGTCCCGCCGCCTTCGCCTCTTTGTGATCGCGTTCGTGGTCCTGCTGGTGGGGGGCATCGGATACGGGTCGTACTGGAGCGTCAGCACCGTGCGCGCCTCGTTCCCCGAGACCACCGGATCGCTGAAACTCAAAGGCCTGACCTCGCCGGTCGACGTGGAGCGTGACGGCAACGGCATCCCGCAGATCTACGCGGACACCTCCGAGGACCTGTTCCGGGCCCAGGGCTTCGTCCAGGCGCAGGACCGGTTCTACGAGATGGACGTCCGACGCCACCTCACCTCGGGCCGGCTGTCGGAGATGTTCGGCTCGGGGCAGGTCGAGACCGACGCGTTCCTGCGCACTCTCGGCTGGCGCGACATCGCGCAGAAGGAGTACGACACCAAGCTCGACGCGACCACCAAGAAGTACCTGCAGGCCTATTCGGACGGCGTCAACGCCTATCTGAAGGACCACAGCGGTGCGAGCCTGTCCGTCGAGTACGCGGCCCTGTCGTTCTCCAACGACTACAAGCCCGAGCAGTGGACCCCGGTCGACTCCGTCGCCTGGCTCAAGGCCATGGCGTGGGACCTGCGCGGCAACATGCAGGAGGAGATCGACCGGGCGCTGATGACGAGCCGGCTCGACAGCAGCCAGATCGAGCAGCTCTACCCGGGCTACCCGTACCAGCGGCACCAGCCGATCGTCGACGGCGGCAAGCTCGACCCGATCACCAAGAAGTACACGCCGGCCGGCGCCGGGGGCACCCCGATCGCCGCCAGCGCCCTGAACAGCCAGCTCTCCGAGATCATCGACCAGATGCCCAACCTGCTCGGCCCGTCCGGCAACGGCATCGGCTCCAACTCCTGGGTCGTCTCCGGCACGTACACGACCACCGGCAAGCCGATGCTGGCCAACGACCCGCACCTGGCACCGCAGATGCCGTCCCTCTGGTACCAGATGGGGCTGCACTGCCGCAGCGTCGGCACGGCCTGCCCGTTCGACGTGGCCGGCTACACGTTCTCCGGAATGCCCGGTGTCGTCATCGGCCACAACCAGAACATCGCCTGGGGGATGACCAACCTCGGCGCCGATGTGACCGACCTCTACCTGGAGAAGGTCACCGCGGGCAGCTACCTCTACGACGGCAGGCAGGTGCCGTTCGCCACGCACAAGGAGACCATCAAGGTCGCGGGCGGCGGCGACCGCGAGATCGTCGTGCGCAGCACCAACAACGGTCCGGTGATCTCCGACCGCGCCGACGAACTGCTCAGGGTCGGTGAGACCGCACCCGTCCAGGACGCCGCCCCGGACCGCAGCGGCGGTTACGCGGTCGCCCTGCGGTGGACGGCGCTGGACCTCGGCAAGAGCATGGACGCGGTCTTCGAGATCAACAGGGCGCAGGACTTCACCCAGTTCCGCGCCGCGGCGGCCGACTTCGCCGTCCCGTCGCAGAACCTGATCTATGCCGACAAACAGGGCAACATCGGCTACCAGGCGCCCGGCCAGATCCCGGTCCGCACCAAGGGCGACGGCCGCTACCCGGCGCCCGGCTGGGACTCGCGCTACCGCTGGAGCGACTACATCCCGTTCAAGTCCATGCCGTGGGAGTACAACCCCAAGCGCGGCTACATCGTCACCGCCAACCAGGCCGTGATCGACGAGGACAAGTACGGCCCGATGCTGACCAAGGACTGGGGCTACGGCGCCCGCAGCCAGCGCATCAACGACCTCATCGCGT
This sequence comes from Streptomyces sp. RKAG337, assembly GCF_023701715.1. Classification (NCBI taxonomy): domain Bacteria; kingdom Bacillati; phylum Actinomycetota; class Actinomycetes; order Kitasatosporales; family Streptomycetaceae; genus Streptomyces; species Streptomyces sp. RKAG337. The sequence continues at coordinate 4,324,560 of NZ_JAJOZA010000001.1, forward strand.
CCAAGATCAAGGACGGCGGCAAGGTCTCCATGGACGACATGCAGTCCATGCAGTCCGACAGCAGCAGCGAGATCGCGAAGCTGCTGGTGCCGTATCTGCTCAAGGTCGACGTCAAGGACTCCTACGTCCGCGACGCCCAGCAGCTGCTGGAGGGCTGGGACTTCAACCAGGACGCCGACTCCGCGGCGGCCGCCTACTTCAACGCCGTCTGGCGCAACACCCTCAAGCTCGCCTTCGGCAACAAGCTGCCCAAGGAGCTGCGCCCCGAGGACCAGTGCCTGCGCGTCCCGGCCGTCGACCAGTCGGGGCCGGTCGACGATCTCAACGGCAAGAGCGAGACCGTCAACGAGTGCGGTGAGCGCGCCGCCGACCAGGCGCAGCCGGACGGCGGCGACCGCTGGTTCGAGGTGGTCCGCAAGATCCTTCCGGACGAGACGAACGCCTGGTGGACGATGTCGCCGACCGCGTTCTTCGACAAGACCTCCGCGCCGTCCGCGCACACCACGCGCGACCAGCTGCTCCGGCAGGCGATGCAGGACGCGCGGTACGAGCTGACCGCCAAGCTCGGCAAGGACATCGACACCTGGAGCTGGGGCCGGCTGCACAAGCTGGAGCTCAAGAACCAGACCCTGGGCACCGGCGGCCCCGCGGTGGTGAGGTGGCTGCTCAACCGCGGCCCGTGGCAGCTCGGCGGCGGCGAGGCGGCCGTCAACGCGACCGGCTGGAACGCGGCCGGCGGCTACGACGTCGTCTGGGTGCCGTCGATGCGCATGATCGTCAACCTCGACGACTTCGACAAGTCCCGCTGGATCAACCTCACCGGCGCCTCGGGGCACGCGTACAACGCGCACTACTCCGACCAGACGGCGCTGTGGGCGAAGGGCGAACTCCTGCCGTGGGTCTTCTCCAGACCCAAGGTGGACGGCGCGACGGACGACAAGATGGCGCTGACGCCGTAACCCCCTTTCAGGGGGTGAAGCGGTGGATCCCCCGGGGGTCACCGCGAGGTGCACGGGGTGGTCGTGCGGTTCCCTCGGGACCCGCGCGACCACCTCGTTCGCGTACAGCAGCACCATCAGGGACGGCCGCTCGCCCGCCCGCTCCAGCCGCGCCAGCACGCGGTCGTACGAGCCACCGCCGCGGCCCAGCCGCAGCCCGCGCCCGTCCACCGCGAGCCCCGGCAGCAGCACCACCCGGGCCCGCGTCACCGCGTCGGGTCCCAGGCGCGGGCCGGTCGGCTCGAACAGCCCCCGGTCCGTGCGCTCCAGCGCCCCCGATCCCTCGTACTCCGCCCAGTCCAGGTCGTTATCGGCCATCAGTACGGGAAGCAGTACGCGGGTGCCGGCGGCGCGCAGCGCGTCGATCAGGTCGCGGGTGCCGGGCTCCGTGCCCATCGACACATAGCCGGCGACGGTGCCCGCCGCCCGGACCTCGGGCAGGTCAGCCACCTGGTCGGCCAGCGAGCGGGCCGCCGTCGTACGCTCCTGCGGCGTCAGTCCGCGCCGCACGCGCAGCAACTCGGTGCGCAGCGCCGCCTTGGTGCCGTGGTCGTCGCTCATACCCCGCACTACCGCCGCCTATCAGCCGTTATCAACCGGATCTTCATCTTCACCTCACGCGCAGCGGTTATGGTGCACGGCATGACTCAAGCACGTACTCGGATCACCAAGGCCGTCATCCCGGCGGCGGGACTCGGCACCCGGTTTCTGCCGGCGACCAAGGCCACGCCCAAGGAGATGCTGCCGGTCGTCGACAAGCCGGCGATCCAGTACGTGGTGGAGGAGGCGCGGGCGGCGAACCTCAGCGATGTGCTGATGATCACAGGGCGGAACAAGCGCGCCCTGGAGGACCACTTCGACCGGAACTACGAGCTCGAAGAGGCGCTGACCCGCAAGGGCGACGAGTCGCGGCTGGCGCGGGTGCGGGAGTCCAGCGACCTGGCGACGATGCACTACGTGCGGCAGGGGGACCCGAAGGGTCTGGGGCACGCGGTGCTGTGCGCGGAGCCGCACGTGGGCGACCAGCCCTTCGCGGTACTGCTGGGCGATGACCTGATCGACCCGCGCGACCCGCTGCTGTCGCGCATGATCGACATCCAGGAGCGGTTCGGCGGCAGCGTCATCGCGCTGATGGAGGTCGACCCGGCCCAGATCCACCTCTACGGCTGCGCGGCGGTCGCGCCCACCGCCGAGGACGACGTGGTGCGGGTGACGGACCTGGTCGAGAAGCCCGCCGCCGGCGAGGCACCGTCCTCGTACGCGATCATCGGCCGGTACGTGCTGGACCCGGCGGTGTTCGACGCGATCAAGAAGACGCCGCCCGGCCGCGGCGGCGAGATCCAGCTCACCGACGCGCTGCGGGAGATGTCCCACCGCGACGACGACGGCGGCCCGGTCCACGGCGTGGTCTTCACCGGCCGCCGCTACGACACCGGCGACCGCGCCGACTATCTGCGCGCCATTGTCAGACTCGCGTGCGAACGTGAAGACCTGGGCCCGGACTTCCGGACCTGGCTCCGCTCGTACGTGACCGAGGAGATGCAAGATTGAGCACCGTGGCTGACCGAATCTGGTCTGTCTCCGAGCACCTCGACAACATCCTCGGGCAGTTGTCCCCGCTGGAATCGATCGAGCTGCAACTCCTCGACGCCCAGGGCTGCGTCCTCGTCGAGGACGTCACCGTCCCCGTCGCACTGCCGCCCTTCGACAACAGCTCGATGGACGGCTACGCGGTCCGCACCGCGGACACGGACGGGGCCACCGACGCGCACCCGGCGGTCCTCACCGTCATCGGCGATGTCGCGGCGGGCAGCGACCACCTGCCGACCGTCGGCCCCGGCCAGGCCGCCCGCATCATGACCGGCGCCCCGCTGCCGCCCGGCGCGGAGGCCGTCGTCCCCGTGGAGTGGACCGACGCCGGCACCGGCGGCGGACCGGCCACCACCATGCGGTCGCACAGCTCCGACCCGGCCGGCTCCGGCGGCGAGGTCCGGGTGCACCGTCCCGTCGAGGCGCGCCAGTACGTCCGGGCCCGCGGCAGCGACGTCGCGGCGGGGGAGCTGGCGCTCGCCGCCGGCACGATCCTCGGCCCGCCGCAGATCGGTCTGCTCGCCGCCATCGGCCGCGGCAGCGTCCGGGTGCGCCCGCGGCCCCGCGTCGTGGTGCTGTCGACCGGCAGCGAGCTCGTACAGCCCGGCGAGGAGCTCAGCCCCGGCCGGATCCATGACTCCAACAGCTTCGCGCTGACCGCCGCCGCGCGGGACGCGGGCGCCATCGCGTACCGGGTGGGCGCCGTCGCCGATGACGTCGAGACACTGCGTGCCACCATCGAGGACCAGCTCATCCGGGCCGACATCATCGTCACCAGTGGTGGGGTGAGCGTCGGCGCGTACGACGTCGTCAAGGAGGCGCTCGCCTCGATCGAGGACGACGAGAGCCGTGTCGACTTCCGCAAGCTCGCCATGCAGCCCGGCAAGCCCCAGGGCTTCGGCCGGATCGGCCCCGACCGCATCCCGCTGCTGGCCCTGCCCGGCAACCCGGTCAGCGCGTATGTCTCCTTCGAGCTCTTCGTACGCCCCGCGATCCGCACGCTGATGGGTGCCGGAGCCGTTCACCGCGAGGTCGTGCGCGCGCTCTGCGACACCGCGATCGAGTCGTCGCCCGAGGGCAAGCGCCAGTTCCTCCGCGGCAAGTACGCGAACGGCACGGTGACCCCCGTCGGCGGCTCCGCGTCCCACCTGGTCAGATCGCTCGCGCACGCCAACGCGCTGATCGTCGTCCCGGAGGACACCACCTCCGTGGACAAGGGCACGGAGGTCGACGTGATCCGGCTGGATTAGACCCGTGCGGTGCCGACCGAAGTCCGGTGCGGTGCTGACCGGGCCCTCCCGATGCAGGCCCTGCGGCCCTTTTGATCCGCCCTCCCGGTACGGTGGCTGCCCAGAGGACCGGACCGGGAGAACGATGAGCAGCGCGCAAGAGCACCTCACCCACATCGACGAGGCCGGTGCGGCCCGGATGGTGGACGTCTCCGGCAAGGACGTCACCGCCCGTACGGCCCGTGCCACCGGCCGGGTACTCGTCGCCCCGCGCGTGATCGAGCTGCTGCGCGGTGAGGGCGTTCCCAAGGGCGACGCCCTCGCCACCGCGCGCATCGCGGGCATCATGGGCGCCAAGCGGACGCCGGACCTGATCCCGCTCTGCCATCCGCTCGCGCTGTCCGGGGTGACGCTCGACCTCGCCGTCACCGACGAGGCCGTGGAGATCGCCGCGATCGTGCGGACCACCGACCGCACCGGGGTCGAGATGGAGGCGCTGACCGCCGTCACCGTCGCGGCCCTGACCGTCATCGACATGGTCAAGGCCGTGGACAAGGCCGCCGTCATCACCGACGTCCGGGTCGAGACGAAGACCGGCGGCAAGTCCGGCGACTGGCAGCGGCCATGAGGGCGCTGGCGGTCACCGCGTCGAACCGCGCCGCCGCGGGCGTCTACGAGGACCGCGGCGGACCGCTGATCGTCGCGGCGCTGCGGGCCCTCGGCTTCGAGACCGACGGCCCGCGGGTGGTCCCGGACGGGGAGCCCGTCGGACAGGCCCTGCGCGACGCCGTGGCGGCCTCCTACGACGTGGTCGTGACCACCGGTGGGACCGGGATCTCGCCCACCGACCGCACGCCCGAGGTCACCCGCGACGTGCTGGACTATGAGATCCCCGGCATCGCCGAGGCGATCCGGGCCGCCGGCCGGGAGAAGGTGCCCACCGCGGTGCTCTCCCGCGGTATCGCGGGCGTCGCCGGCGGCACCCTGGTGGTGAACCTTCCGGGCTCGACCGGTGGCGTCAAGGACGGCCTGGACGTGCTCGCCCCGCTCCTCGTCCACGCCGTCGACCAGATCCGCGGCGGCGACCACCCGCAATCCGGGCCCACCGGCCAGAAAAGAGGGGCGAGCTGAACGCGTCCTGGCCGGCCGAGCTGGTGGACGGTGACATCACCCTCCGCCCGATCCGGATGCGCGACCAGCGCTCCTGGCGCGAGGTCAACCGCCGCAACCGCGACTGGCTGCGGCCCTGGGAGGCCACCGTGCCGCCCGCGCCGCCCGGCCATGTCGTCCAGCGCCCCACGTACCGTCAGATGGTGCGCCACCTGCGCTCGGAGGCGAACGCGGGCCGCATGCTGCCCTTCGTCATCGAGTACCAGGGGCGGCTGGCCGGTCAGTTGACCGTCGCCGGCATCACCTGGGGCTCGATGTGCTCCGCCCATGTCGGCTACTGGGTCGACCAGTCGGTCGCCGGACGCGGTGTCATGCCGACCTCCGTCGCGCTCGCCGTCGACCACTGTTTCCGCCATGTCGGGCTGCACCGCGTCGAGGTGTGCATCCGGCCGGAGAACACCCCCAGCCGACGGGTGGTGGAAAAACTCGGATTTCGCGAAGAGGGTCCGCGCCCGCGCTATCTCCACATCGACGGTGCGTGGCGTGACCACTTGGTGTTCGCGTTGACGGCCGAGGAAGTGCCGGAGGGGCTGCTCAACCGATGGCGCCAGGCCAGGCCGGGAACGCCGCAGAAATAAGATAAACGTTCGAAAATGAACCCAATCACAAAAAAATCTCGGCATATCAGCCAGATCGTGCGACACACCGTGCGGAATTGCGTATGGCGTGTCTCTGCGGCACCTACCGTGTAATCCGTGAGCAGTAGCGGCCTCATCTACGCAGTCATCGTCGGGGCCTGGGCTGCCTACTTGGTGCCGATGTGGCTCCGTAGGCAGGATGAGCTCAACGAAGCGCGTCCGACGGAACGCTTCAGCACCGCCATCCGGCTGTTGTCCGGAAGGGCGGGGATGGAGCGTCGCGTCGCGAAAGCGCGCGATGAGAGCGATCAGCCCGCCGATGCACCGGACTCCGCGCACGACGTGGTGGACGTCCGGGGTCTCGCCGTGCCCGCGACCGAGATCAAACCCGCCCCGGCGGCCGTTCCGGCGCAGCAGTCCGCCCCGGCGCACCACCCCGCCCCGGCGCACCAGAAGGCGCAGCGTCCCGGCCCGGTGCACAACCCCGGGCCAAGGTCCTCGCGCGCCGCCGCCGCACCACCACGCTCCTCTTCCTGGCCTTCACCGTCGGCGCGATCGTCGCCGCCGTGGGCGGCCTCGCGTTCCTGTGGGCGCCGGCGGCGCCCGCCGCGCTGCTGACCCTCTACATCGGCCACCTGCGCCGCCAGGAGCGCCGCCGCTTCGAGGTCAAGATCGACCAGCGCCGGGCCGCCGACGCCGCGGTGCGGCTGCGCGACCGCCCGCGCCCCCAGGCCGCCGACGAGCCGGACCTCGACGACGAGCCCGAGCCCGCCACCTCGCCGCGCACCGCGGACCGGCGGGCCCTGGTCGAGCAGACCGATCACGCGGAGTGGGTGGACCAGCAGCAGCGCGAGCAGCACGCCGTCCCTGACGACGGCTGGGACCCCGTACCGGTTCCGCTGCCCACGTACGTCACGGCGCCGGTCGCGCCCCGCACCCCGGGCGGCATCGACTTCACCGCCCCGGGCAACTGGAGCTCGGCCCGCTCCGGCACCACACCGGGCCACCAGCCGGCCACCCCGGCCCCGGCGCCGGCCCCGGAGCCCGAGCCCCAGCGCGAGCTCCCCCGCCCCACCTCCGGCCGCCGCTCCCGCGACCGTTCCCGCACCCCCCTGTTCGACCAGTACGCCGACCCGGACCGGCCGCGCGCCGCCAACGAGTGAGCGATCGGTGACCAGCGAGGATCTCGTTAACAACCACCCCCGAGAGGGTGCTATCGTTTTCCTCGTTGCAAGGGCCTGTGGCGCAGTCTGGTAGCGCACCTCGTTCGCATCGAGGGGGTCTGGGGTTCAAATCCCCACAGGTCCACCGCAGCTCGAAGCCCCTGGCGGGGAAACCCGCCAGGGGCTTTTTGGTTCCGGGGCGGCTGCCGTCCGCCGGAGCCCGCTCCGGGGGCCGCGGTCAGCTCTTCCGGAGCCGCCACTTCCGCCGCAGCCAGCCCGTGCTCAGGGCGACGACGGTGACCACGAGCAGGACGGCGGAGCCCAGGACCGCGGTCACTCCTCCGACCCATGCCAGCATGACCGCGATGGTTTCCCAGGCCGGTGGATCGTCCTGCATGCGTACCCCCTTGATCCTTGTCCAGGACGCCGGGGGGCGGGCGGCGGTTCCGCTGGCGGGCCGCGCGGCGGGCGTCAGCCGGAGTCGCGGGCCGCTACGACGACACGGGTCAACTGGTGGGTCTCCGGGGCCGTTTCCGGTTCGCGGATGGCGCGGTCGACCAGCCCGACGATGCGGGCGGTGGGGATGGTGTCGAAGTGGACGCTGGTGAGGCGGGGGCGCAGCAGGCGGGCCAGGAGGAGGTCGTCGGCGCCGACGATCGCGAGGTCGCCGGGGATGGTGAGGCCGGCGTCCTGGAAGGCGCGCATCACGAGCATCGCGTACTCGTCGTTGTAGGCGAAGAGGGAGTCGAGGCCGAGCCGGGGCCAGCGGGCGGCGAGTTCGGCCGCCGATTCCTCGGTGCAGTCGAGCGTGAGCGGCTCGACGTGGGTGCCGGTCTCGAGGGTGGCGGCCGCCCGGACGCCGGCGAGGCGGGGAACGCTGAAGAGGTCGAGGCCGGACTCGGTCGGCATGACGACGCCGATCCGGCGGCGGCCGCGCTCCAGCAGATGGGTGCCGGCGCGGGCGCCGAGCATCTCCTGGTCGAGGAGCAGGGCGTGCGCGCCCGCCACCGGCCGCATGCCGAGGGTGAGGACGGCGCGGGTGCCCGAGCGCTTGAGCAGCTCGACGGCGGACGGGGTCAGACCGGTGCCCGGCAGGGCGAGGACGGCGGCCGGGCGCAGTTCCGCCCAGGCGCGCGCGGCCTGCTCGCCGGCGCCCGCGACGGGGCCGTGCCAGACGCTGGTGTAGCCGAGCTGGTGCAGGGCGCCCTGCAGCTCCATCAGGAAGTCGCCGAAGAGCGCGCCGATCCGGGGGATCGGGGTGGCCGGGGTGGTCAGCAGGACGAGGCCGGAGTGCCCGGCCCGCAGGGTGCGGGCGGCGGCGTGCGGCACATAGCCGAGCTCTTCCGCGGCGGCGCGCACCCGGTCCTGGGTCCGTGTGCTGACGCGGCCGGCGGCCTGGGCGTTCAGGACGTACGAGACGGTGGCGCGGGACACGCCGGCGAGGCGCGCGACATCGGTGCTGGTCGGCGTGGCCGGGGGGCTCGTGGGCTCGGGTGACTGTGTCATTCCGCTCGGCATCTTTTCAGAGATCCGGTCTGGCCGAGAGTTCGGGGTGGATGCTACACATATAGTTACACGTGTCATGCGACAGGTGTCACCGCCCGCGCCCGAAGATGGGACCGAACCCTCCGTCGGAGCCCCCCGGCAGCCCGGCAGCACCCCAACAGCAGGAGAGGCATCAACACCATGAAGCTCAACACCCGCGAGTGGGGCACCGGCGACCGGATCGCGCTCCTGGTCCACGGCATCATGTCCGACCACCGCACCTGGCGCCGGGTCGGTCCCGCGCTCGCGGACCGGGGCTACCGCGTCATCGCCGTGGACCTGCGCGGTCACGGCGAGAGCCCGCGCGGCGAGTACAGCCCCGAGCTGTTCGCCGAGGACCTCGTCGAGACGCTGCCGGGCGGCGCGGAGCTGGCGGTCGGGCATTCGCTGGGCGGGCTGGCGCTGTCGCTCGCCGCCGAGCGCCTCGCGCCCGCGCGCGCCATCTACTCCGATCCGGCCTGGGCCTCGGCGGATCCCGTGCAGCAGGTCGACCCGGCGATCTTCGTCCACTTCGCCCGGGCCACCCGGGAGCAGATCGCCGGGCTGAACCCGCGCTGGGAGGAGGCGGACATCGAGGTGGAGCTCGCCACCCTGGCGCTGTGGGACACCGACTCCGCCGCCTTCCTGGGCGGCCGGCCGCTGACCGGCTATCTGCCGCAGAAGCCCGCCGTCCCGTCGCTCGTGCAGCTCGCCGAGAACAGCTTCCTGATCGGCCCGGACGACGCCGGACTGCTCAGCGAGCGCGGCTTCGGGATCCGTACGGTCGTGGGCGCCGGCCACACCATCCACCGCGATGACTTCGACGGGTTCTTCCGTTCGCTGGACGGCTGGATCTGAGCCGTTCGAAGTCCCTCCGGTCTTTGCGCGGCGGGCGGCAAACCGGGCGTATGGGGCGATCCGCCGGCCGTAAAGACGGACAACGTGACCCACACCACCCATCGAAACGTTTCCGTTTCGATGAGTGGTGTTCTACTCTCTAGGAGTCAGCTGTACGAAACCGTTTCGTTTGGATGGAGGCCGAGGATGTCGACGGATGCCCCGGCACGCCGCACCAGGCTCACGCCCGAACGCGAGCAGGAGCTCTACGCCGCGGTGGTCGAGATGCTGCGGGAAGTGGGCTACGAGGCGCTCACCATGGACGCGATCGCCTCGCGCACCCGCTCCAGCAAGGCCACGCTCTACCGTCAGTGGAAGGGCAAGCCCGAGCTGGTGGCGACCGCGCTGCGGCACACCAAGCCGGTGCGGATCGAGGACATCGACACCGGATCGGTGCGGGGCGACCTGCGCGAGCTGGTGCGGTGCCACGACGCGACGGGCGACTCGAAGCGGGACAACGAACTGATGCGGGCGCTCGGACAGGCCGCACATCAGAATCCGGACCTCTTCCAGGCACTGCGGCAACTGCTCATCGAACCGGAAATGGCCGCCTTCGACGGCATGTTGCAACGTGCCGTGGAACGGGGCGAACTGGCGGCCGACGTGCCGGCCAGGAAATTCGTACCGCACATGCTGATCGGCGCCGCGATGGGGCGGCCGCTGATCGAGGGCGTCGATCCCGACCCCGAATTCGCCTTCCGATACATCGACGCGGTGGTACTCCCCGCCCTGCGTCTGACCTGATCCGACCGGCCGGATCAACCGCCTGATCCCACGCCGGAACCACGGAACAAGGCCCCACCTGACACGCCGCTCTCGTCGTCGGGCAGGCACCGTACGCCCTTTTTTCCTCGACCTGACGGGAGCGCCGCGACTCGTGGCCACTTTCCTTTACAAACTCGGCCGGTTCGCCTTCAGGCGACGCCGGTACGTCGCCCTCGCATGGGTGGCTCTGCTGGTACTCGCCGGAGTCGGCGCCGCGTCGGCCTCCACTTCCACGTCGAGCAGTTTCTCGATACCCGGCACGGAGGCCCAGAAGGCCTTCGACCTGATGGAGCAGCGCTTCCCGGACGCCAGCGCCAACGGCGCGTCCGCGCGGGTGGTGTTCACGGCCCCCGGCGGGCAGAAGGTGGACGTCGGCGCGCAGAAGGCCGCCGTCGAGAACGTCGTCAAGGAGCTGAAGACCGGCAAGCAGGTCAGCTCCGTCGCCGACCCCTTCGAGTCGAAGGCCGTCAGCAAGGACGGCGGCACCGCCTACGCGTCCGTGAAGTACAAGCTCACCTCGATGGAGCTGACCGACGCGGACCGCGAGGCGCTCAAGGACGCCGCGCAGCACGGCCGGGACGCCGGGCTCACCGTCGAGATCGGCGGTGACGCGCTGCAGGCGATGCCCGAGACCGGCGCCACCGAGATCATCGGCATCGGTATCTCCGCCGTCGTTCTGCTCGTCACCTTCGGGTCGCTGGTCGCCGCGGGACTGCCGCTGCTGACCGCGCTCATCGGCGTGGGCATCGGCGTCTCGTCGATCACCGCGCTCGCCAACGTCCTGGACCTGGGCAGCTCCACGTCCACCCTCGCGATGATGATCGGCCTCGCGGTCGGCATCGACTACGCGCTCTTCATCGTCTCGCGCTTCCGGCACGAACTCACCGAGGGCCGGGAACCGGAGGACGCGGCCGGACGGGCCGTGGGCACCGCCGGATCCGCGGTGGTCTTCGCGGGCCTCACGGTCCTCATCGCCCTCGCGGGCCTCGCCGTCGTCAACATCCCGATGCTCACCAAGATGGGCCTCGCGGCGGCCGGCACGGTCGCCATCGCGGTCCTCATCGCGCTCACCCTGATCCCGGCGCTGCTCGGCTTCGCCAAGCACCGGGTGCTCGGCCGCAAGGTGCGCAGCGGCCTCAAGGGGATCAAGGACGACGCCGCCGACGGCGGCACGGGTGGGGCCGGTTCCGCCGCCGCGAAGAAGCCCAACATGGGCACCCGCTGGGCGCGGTTCGTGCTGCGCCGCCCGATCTGGGTGCTGGTGGTGGGTGTGCTCGGCCTGGGCGCGATCGCCATCCCGGCGGCCAGCCTGGAGCTCGGTCTGCCGGACGACGGTTCGCAGCCCGTCAGTACCACTCAGCGCAAGGCGTACGACCTGCTGTCGGACGGCTTCGGCCCCGGCTTCAACGGCCCGCTGATGATCGCCGTGGACGCCGCGCACAGCGACGACCCGAAGGCGGCCCTCGACAAGATCTCCAAGACCATCTCCGGGATGGGAGACGTCGAGAAGGTCACCGAGCCCGCGTTCAACAAGGCCGGCGACACCGCGATGCTGACGGTCGTCCCGAAGTCCAAGCCCAGCGGCCTGGAGACCGAGGACCTGGTCCACAACATCCGCGGCCAGGCGGCCGGGCTGAAGTCCGAGACCGGCGCCGTGACGCTGGTCACCGGCACGACGGCCATGAACATCGATGTGTCGCAGAAGCTCAACGACGCGCTGCTGCCGTACCTGGCGCTCGTCGTCGGCCTGGCGTTCCTGCTGCTGATGGTGGTCTTCCGATCGGTGCTGGTGCCGCTGAAGGCGGCCCTGGGCTTCCTGCTCTCGGTGGTCGCGGCCCTCGGCGCCGTCGTCGCGGTCTTCCAGTGGGGCTGGCTCGCGAGCCTGCTCGGTGTCGAGCAGACCGGGCCGATCATGAGCATGATGCCGATCTTCATGATCGGTGTGGTGTTCGGTCTCGCGATGGACTACGAGGTCTTCCTCGTCACCCGGATGCGTGAGGCGTACGTGCACGGCGAGCGGCCGGGACAGGCGATCGTCACCGGCTTCACGCACGGCGCCCGGGTGGTCGCCGCGGCCGCGGTCATCATGATCAGCGTCTTCGCGGGCTTCATCGGCTCGTCGGAATCGATGATCAAGATGATGGGCTTCGGTCTGGCCATCGCTGTCGCGTTCGACGCGTTCGTGGTGCGCATGGCCGTCGTCCCGGCGGTCCTCGCCCTCCTCGGCAAGGCCGCCTGGTGGCTGCCGCGCTGGCTCGACCGGCTGCTGCCCAACGTCGACGTCGAGGGCGAACAGCTCCAGAAGAACCTGGCGGCACAGGCCGCCGGTTCCGCGCCCGAGCGGGCACCGGAGCCGAGCCGCGTCTGACGCGGCACACCAGCTGGGGCCGCCGGTTGGCGGAGAGCTCGACGGCGGCCCCATGACGCGCCTGCCCCGTGGGGACGGGGGGATGGCGCGCAGGACAGGGCCCGGCGAATCGCCGGGCCCTGTGTCGTACCCGCGGAGCCCCGTGTCCCCCGGGCACGGGGCCGGCCGGCGGGCCCTGTGCCGGCCGGCGGGTCAGAACAGCGCCGCCGGTTCGTGGGTGCCGTTCTCGAAGGCGAGGAGGTAGCGCTTGCGGTCGAGGCCGCCTCCGTAGCCGGTCAGGGAGCCGTCGGCGCCGACGACGCGGTGGCAGGGGACGATGATGCCGATGGGATTCTTGCCGTTGGCGAGCCCGACCGCGCGGGAGGCGCCGGCGTTGCCGAGGAGGTCGGCGAGCTGTCCGTAGGAGCGGGTCTCGCCGTACGGGATGTCCTGGAGGGCGGACCAGACGCGCTGCTGGAACGGGGTGCCCAGCAGCGTCAAGGGGACGCCGAAGTCGGTCAGCTCGCCGGCGAAGTAGGCGGTGAGCTGCTCCTCGACGGCGCCGAACGCGGAGTCGTCGCGGTCGCCGAAGGTCTCCTCGGCGGGCAGGTGCCGCTGCTGCGTCATGTACAGGCCGCAGAGCGTTCCGTCGAGGGCGACGAGGGTCAGCGGGCCGCAGGGGGAATCGGTCACGGTGTGGGTGCGGGTGGGCATCACGCGGCTCCGTTCACGGGGAGGGTGTTGATGGCGTGGTCGCCGGTCGCCCACAGGTACTGGACGGCGTAGGCGCGCCACGGCGCCCAGGCGGCGGCATGGCGGGTGAGGGCGGCGGGGGTGGTGGGCAGGCCCAACTCCTTCGCGGCGAAGCGGATTCCGAGGTCGCTCGCCAGGAACGCGTCCGGGTCGCCGAGCGCGCGCATCGCGATCGACTCGACGGTCCACGGGCCGAACCCCGGCAGCGCGGACAGCTGCGCGCGGGCGCGCTGCCAGTCGCTGCCGACGTCGAGGTCGAGTTCGCCGCCGACCAGGGCGGTGACCAGGGTGGTGAGGGTGGTGCGGCGGGTCTGCGGCATGGCGAGCGCCGCCGGGTCGAGGGCGGCCAGCGCCGCCGGATCGGGGAACAGATGGGTCAGCCCGCCCGCCGGATCCTCGACGCGCTCGCCGTACGCCGTCACCAGCCGTCCGGCGTGCGTCCGCGCGGCGGCCGTCGAGATCTGCTGTCCGAGCACGGCGCGCACCGCGAACTCGGGCCCGTCCGCGACCCGCGGCACCCGGCGGCCGGGCGCCTTGGCGACGAGCGGCGCCAGTACCGGGTCCTTGCCCAGCTGCGCGTCGACCGCGACCGGGTCCGCGTCGAGGTCCAGCAGCCACCGGCAGCGGCTGATGGCGTGCGCCAGATCGCGCAGGTCCGTCAGCCGCAGCCGGCACGCGATGTGATCGGGCCGCGGGCGCAGGCTGACGATGCCGGGGCCGTGCGGCAGCCGCAGGGTGCGGCGGTAGGCGCCGTCGCGCCACTCCTCGACGCCCGGCACCGCCGTCGCCGCCAGATGTCCGAAGAGGTTGTCCGGGCACATCGGGGCCCGGAAGGGCAGCCGCAGCGACAGCTCGCCCGGGGTGGCGGCGGGGCGGCCCTTGGCGACACGGGCGCGCAGTTCGGTGGGGGAGAGGGCGAAGACCTCGCGGACGGTGTCGTTGAAGGTGCGGATGCTGGAGAAGCCGGCCGCGAAGGCGGATTCCCCCATCGGCAGCGTCGTCGTCTCGATCAGCAGCCGGGCGGTCTGCGCGCGCTGTGCCCGCGCCAATGCCAGTGGCCCGGCGCCCAGTTCGGCGAGCAGCTGGCGCTCCACCTGCCGGGTGCTGTAGCCCAGCCGGGCGGCGAGCCCGGGGACTCCGTCCCGGTCGACGACGCCGTCCGCGATCAGCCGCATGGCCCGCGCCACCAGGTCCGCCCGCTCGTTCCATTGCGGCGAACCCGGGCTCGCGTCCGGCCGGCAGCGCTTGCAGGCCCGGAAGCCGGCCTGTTGCGCCGCCGCCGCGCTCGGGTAGAAACTCATGTTCCTGACCTTGGGCGGCACCACGGGGCAGCTGGGCCGGCAGTAGATCCTGGTCGTCAGCACCGCGGTGAAGAACCATCCGTCGAACCGGGCGTCCTTGGACTGCACGGCTCGTACGCAACGCTCGAAGTCGGTGTGCATATCTCCAGCATCGCCCCGGGTCACGGCGCCGGTCTAGCGAGAATCCGACATGTAGGTCGTGGGTGGACCGGCCCCCGCACCGCGACGTCCAGGTCGCGGAATTGCCGGACGATGTCACAGGGCGGTGATGGACTGTCCCCATGACTACGTCGAACCTCCGTGACAAGGCCCAGCTCCTCCACTCCCTGCACACCGCCGACAAGCCGCTCGCCCTCGCCAACGCCTGGGACGTCGCCAGCGCGCGGATCATCGAGGAGGCGGGGGCGGCCGCCGTCGCCACCACCAGTTGCGGCGTCGCCTGGAGCCTCGGCTACGCCGACGGCGACCGGCTGCCCCGCGAGCTGGCGCTCGCGCTCATCGGCCGGGTCGCGGGCGGGGTCGGGGTGCCGGTGTCCGCCGACATCGAGGCGGGCTTCGCGGACGACGCGGCCGGTGTCGCCGGGACCGTGCGCGGGGTCCTCGCCGCCGGGGCCGTCGGCATCAACATCGAGGACGCGCTCGTGACCGGGCCCGAGCCGCTGCGCAGCCTCGCGGAGCAGGTGGAACGGATCGCCGCCGCCCGCAAGGCGGCCGACGAGGCGGGCGTCCCGCTGTTCATCAACGCCCGCACCGATGTCTACCTCGGTGCCGTCGGCGCGCCGGAGACGCGGCTGGGTGTGGCGCTCGACCGTGCCGCCGCCTTCATCGAGGCGGGCGCGGACGGGATCTTCGTCCCCGGGGTGACCGATCTCGCGGTCGTCGCCGAACTGGCGAAGGGCATCGCCGCCCCGCTCAACATCCTCACCGGACCGGGCGGTCCGTCCGTCGCCGAACTCGGCGGCGCCGGAGCGGCGCGCGTCAGCATCGGCGGCCGGATGGCCGAGGCCGCGTACGGCATGATGCGGCAGGAGGCCCGTGAGTTCCTGACGGAGGGCACCTGCACCCCGGTCGTGGAGGGGCCCGGATACGGCGAGATGCAGGCGCTGTTCACGTCCTGAGCATGGCCGGACCGGCCCTCGGGCCCGTGGGGAACGGACCGTCAGCGGGTCGCCGTTCCGCACGGGCCGGTGTGGTCGCAGTACGGCGCGTGATGCGTGGCGCCGCAGCCGCACAGGACGGCGCGGGTCTCGGTCCTGGCCGCGCCGTCCGTGTGGATGACGAGGTCGCCGCGGATGGTGATGCCTCCGGAGGAGGAGCGGCTGATCTCGGTCGGGTGGGTCGGCTCCTCGGGGTGCCCGCCGTCGAGCCGGTACTGCAGCGCGCCCGAGGGGCAGCGCCGGACGACCTGGGCGACGAGGTCGGCGGGAGCGCCGTCGGGCCGGATCCACGGGCGCTCGGCGGTGTCGAAGACCTGGGGGAGACCGCGCACGCATTCGGCGGCGTGCAGACAGCGGCCGGCCTCGAAGGTGACCGTGATGCCGTCCCCCGGGTAGGCCTTCGCCCCCTCGGGAATCGGCACTTCGGCGCTTCCCGTCATGAGGTGTAGCCCTCCACGGTGAATTCCGACCGGACGCTGGCCTGGCCCGGGTCCTCGCCGGCCGCGCCCTTGGCGCGGCGCTGGCGCAGCAGGTCCCAGCACTGGTCGAGTTCGCGTTCCAGGGCGCCGAGCCGGGCGTGTTCGGTGACCGCGTCGATACTGCCGTCGGTCAGCTGCTCACGCAGGGCCTTCTCGTCCGCGACCATGGCCTTGATCCTGGAGAGGATCGCCTGTTCTGCCTTGGTGTCGTCGGGCTGGTCCATGGGGTGCCTCCTCAATGCGGCGATGCGGTCGTCCGGACGGTGCGCTGATCGAGCCGGTGCGGTGACCCGGGCGGTGCGGGGCCGCGGTGCCCGCGGCTCCTTCTCCACCTTCGCAGTTCACAGCGCGGTGCGCTCGAGATGCGCCTCCTCCTCGTCCAGGAGGCGGCGGGCGATGCCGTCGATGGCCCGGTCGAGGCGCGCGCGGTCCGCCGGATCCGACACGTCCCAGTCGTCCAGCCGCTCGTCGAGCCAGCGGCGCCACGCCCCGGCGAGCAGGTCGATCTGCGCCCGGCCGGAGTCGGTGATGGCGAGCTGCTCGCCGTCGAAATCGGCGTAGCCGGCCTGGGCGATCCTGGAGAAGGCCGGTTCGAGGACCTCCCCGGGCATCCGGTGGGCCTTGGCGACGGTGCTGAGCCGGGCTCCGCCCTGGAGTTTGCCGCGCCAGTGGATCTGCCCGAGGGCCCAGGCCTGGCCGGGGGTGAGGTGGCTGCCGGAGTCGGCGAGGATCCGCAGCGAGACCGGCTCCTCGGCCTTGGCCCGGCGCATCACGCGGGCGATGGAGCGCTCCAGCTGCCGGTCGGCGTCCGCGGAGTTGGGGGCGGCGAAGGCGTCGCCCATGTCGGAGGCGCCAGCCCTGGCGCTGTCGCGCAGCGGCACCTCCTTGAGGAACCAGGCGACGACGAAGCCGACGAGGGCGACCGGTACGACCCACTGGAAGACGTAGTTCACGGTGTCGGCGTAGGCATCGACGATATGGGTGATCCGGTCGGCGGGCAGCGCGTGCAGGGCGGCCGGGCTCTGTACGGCGGCAGGGCTGACGCCGGGCGACTGTGCGAAGGCCTTCTCGAGGTTGGGGCCGAGCTGGTTGCTGTAGAGCGTGCCGAAGATGGCGGTGCCGAAGGCGCTGCCCAGGGTGCGGAAGAACGTGACGCCCGAGGTCGCGGAGCCCAGCTCGTGGTAGGGCACGGTGTTCTGCACGGCGATGGTGAGCACCTGCATGGCCAGGCCGATACCGAGGCCGAGCACGAGCATGTACAGCGATTCCAGCCAGACGCCGGTGGACGGGCCCATGGTGGACATCAGGTACAGGCCGATCGCCATGACGCCGGTGCCGACGATCGGGAAGATCCGGTACCGGCCGGTGCGGCTGACGACGATGCCGGACAGCATCGAGGTGCCGAGCAGCCCGACGACCATGGGGAGGGTGCGGACGCCCGACATCGTCGCGGAGACCCCGTCCACGTACTGCAGGTACGTCGGCAGGTAGGTCAGCGCGCCGAGCATCGCGAAGCCGACGATGAAGCTGAGCACCGAGCAGATCGTGAAGACCCGGCTGCGGAACAGGTGCATGGGGAGCATCGGTTCCTTGGCGCGCAGTTCCACGAGGACGAACGCGGTGAGTGCCAGGACGGAGCCGACGAACAGGCCGATGATGGTCGCCGAGCCCCAGGCGTACTCGTTCCCGCCCCACTCCAGGGCCAGCACGAGTCCGGAGGCGCCGAGCGCCACCAGCACGATGCCCAGGTAGTCGATGGTGGGGCGGGTGGCGGCCTTGACCGACGGGATCGTCCGCGCGGCCATCACGACCATGACGACGGCGACGGGCACGTTGACGTAGAAGCACCAGCGCCAGGTGGCGTGGTCGGTGAAGAGACCGCCGAGCGTCGGGCCGACGACGGTGGTGACGCCGAAGACCGCGCCGAGCGCGCCCTGGTACTTGCCGCGTTCGCGCAGCGGGATGACGTCGGCGATCAGGGCCATCGCGGTGACCATCAGACCACCGCCGCCGATGCCCTGGATCGCGCGGGCGAGGATCAGCATGCCCATGCCGTTGGCGGCGCCCGCGAGGACGGAACCGCCGACGAAGACGATCGCGCTGACCTGGAAGACGATCTTTCGGCCGAACAGGTCACCGAACTTGCCGACCAGGACGGTGGAGACGGTCTCGGCGAGGAGGTACGCGGTCACCACCCAGGCCATGTGCCCGGCGCCGCCGAGGTCCGCGACGATGGTCGGCAGGGCGGTGGAGACGATGGTCTGGTCGAGGGCCGCCAGCAGCATGCCGAGGACGATCGTCACGAAGACGACGTTGGTCTGGCGGCGGCTGAGCGAGGACGGGCCCGTGGGCGGTCCCGTCGCGGGTCCGGCCTCGGCGAGCGTGGTCATCGGGCCGGTACCTCCTGCGCAGGGGGCGGGTCCCCCTCAGGATTGGACGCGGTGCCGCGTTCCGCCACCGCTGGTACGTCCGCCGGGGCCGCTCCTCACGCGGCGGGGGTGGCCGGCGGGTCCTCCGGAGGGGTGGGGCCGGGACCGGGTGCGGCTCCGGGTGCCGCGTGGTCCTGCAGCCAGCTCTCCAGCTCGGTCCTGACACGCCGGTCCATGGCCAGCGACAGCTCCGCGTCGACCACGTTCTTGGCCAGCGGATGCAGCCGTTCCAGGGCCTCGGCGAGCCGGGTCACCTCGCCCGGCGGCAGGTGGTCGACGGTGGCGGCGTCCACCACATGCTTGCGGATGAGCACCGTGAACAGATCGGCGAGCGCGTCCACCTGGATCCGTACGGCGCGGCCTGTCTCCAGCACGGCGGCGAGCGGGACGCCCTCGCGGACCAGGGCGGCGGACGCGTCGAGCAGCCGGCGGCTGGTGTGGACGACGTTCTCGCCGTCGACGGCGATGTAGCCGATGTCGAGGGCCGTCGTCAGGTTCTCCGGGGTGACGTCCTCGCCGAAGTAGTCGGCGAGGGCCTCGGGGGTGAGCCTGACCGGGGTCTCCTCCGACCAGGGCGTGATCAACGCGCCTTCCAGGCCCAGGAGTTCGGCGACGCCGTCGAGGGTCCGGCCGTTCTCCCACGCACCGATCAGCTCGGCGATGCCACCGAGGGTGTGGCCCCGCTCCAGGAGGGCGGCGATCGTGTGCAGACGGGCGAGATGGGCCTCGTTGTACCAGGCGATACGGCCTTCGCGGCGCGGTGGCGGGATGAGCTTGCGCTCGCGGTAGAAGCGAACGGTGCGCACGGGGATGCCGGCCGCCTCGGCCAGCGCCTCCATCCGGTATTCCTGCCCGGGCTTCCGCTCCTCGGGCTGCTCCCTGGTCTCCTGCACGTCCTCGGCCACCTCGTCAGCCTATGCGTTCCCCGGAGCGTGCCGGGGCCGGTGCGGGGGTGCCGGGCGGGTGCGCACTCCGGCCGGGGGTCCGTTTCGTCTTGGGTGGCCCTGACCCCTACCGCCGGTAACCGCAGTGGTCTACCGTACCAATCGTGCCAGTGATTGCTGGCGTGATTGAGGGCAGGGAGGCGGCGCCATGGCTGAGCACGTGCGGGTGGCGGTGATCGGATCAGGGTTCGGCGGGCTCGGCGCGGCCGTCCGGCTGCGCCGGGAGGGCATCACGGACTTCGTGATCCTCGAACGCGCCGGCTCGGTCGGCGGGACCTGGCGCGACAACAGCTACCCGGGATGCGCCTGCGACGTCCCCTCCCACCTGTACTCGTTCTCCTTCGCGCCGAACGCGGACTGGCCCCGAACCTTCTCCGGACAGCCGCACATCCGCGCCTATCTGGAGCGGGTCACCGACACCTTCGGGCTGCGGCAGCATTTGCGGTTCGACTCCGAGGTGCTGCAGGCGAGCTGGGACGACGAGGCCAAGCACTGGCGGATACGGACCACGCAGGGCGAGCTGACCGCCGATGTCGTCGTCTCCGCCACCGGCCCGCTGTCCGACCCCAAGCTGCCGGACATCCCCGGGCTCGACACGTTCCCCGGCGCGGTCTTCCACTCCTCGCGCTGGGACCACGACTTCGACATCAAGGACAAGCGCGTCGCGATGGTCGGCACCGGCGCCTCCGCGATCCAGATCGTGCCGTCCATCCAGCCGCAGGTGAAGTCGCTGACCGTGCTGCAACGCACTCCGCCGTGGGTGATGCCGCGGATGGACCGCGGCATCAACAAGGCCGAGCGGTGGCTGCACGGCACGGTGCCCGGCACCGCGAAGGCGCGGCGCGGACTGCTCTGGCTGATCAGGGAGTTCCAGGTCGGCGCGTTCGTCAAGCGCCCGCAGCTGATGAAGGCGACCGAGCAGATCGCGAAGAACCACATGCGGCGCGCGATCAAGGACCCGGCGATGCGGGCGAAGCTGACGCCGGACTACACCATCGGCTGCAAGCGCATCCTGCTCTCCAACGACTACTATCCGGCGCTCGCCCAGCCCAACACCGAGGTGGTCACCTCGGCGCTCAAGGAGGTGCGCGGCTCGACGATCGTCACGTCGGACGGCACCGAGCGCGAGGTCGACGCGATCGTCTTCGGCACCGGCTTCCATGTGACGGACATGCCGATCGGCGACCGGATCACCGGCGTCGGCGGCCGTTCGCTGGCCGAGCACTGGAAGGGCGGGATGGCCGCGCTGCGCGGCAGCACGATCGACGGCTTCCCGAACCTGCTGCTGATCGTCGGCCCCAACACCGGTCTCGGGAACAGCTCGATGATCCTGATGATCGAGTCGTCCATCAACTACGTCGCCGACTACCTGCGCACCCTGGAGCGGACCGGGGCGGCCGCGCTGGACGCCAAGCCCGCGGCGGTCAGGGCGTGGAACGCCGAGATGCAGCGGCGCACCGCGCGGACGGTGTGGAACACCGGCGGCTGCAAGAGCTGGTACCTGGACTCCGAGGGCCGCAACACGACGGCCTGGCCCGGCACGACGGCCGAGTTCCGGCGGGCCACCCGCGAACTGAAACCGGCGGAGTACGACCTGGTGCCGGCGCCCGTGCGCACGGCGGAGCCGGTGGAGCCCGTGGAGGTGCCCGCGTCATGAGCAGGATCACCGCAAAGGGCGCAGCGGCGGCGGACAACCCGTTCACCCTCCCCACCCCCCGCCGGGAGCTCGTCGTGAACTCGGCGGACGGCACCCGGATCCACGTCGAGGAGCACGGGCCGGCCGG
Organism: Streptomyces sp. RKAG337; assembly: GCF_023701715.1. Taxonomy (NCBI): domain Bacteria; kingdom Bacillati; phylum Actinomycetota; class Actinomycetes; order Kitasatosporales; family Streptomycetaceae; genus Streptomyces; species Streptomyces sp. RKAG337. Next base: position 4,345,668 of record NZ_JAJOZA010000001.1, read on the forward strand.
CCGGCCGACCGTCGTCCTGATCCACGGCTGGACCTGTTCCACGCTCTTCTGGGCGCCGCTGATCCGGGACCTGACGGCCGACTTCCGGGTGATCGCCTACGACCAGCGCGGACACGGCCGCAGTGGCACCCCGCACCGCACCGGCTACAGCACGCGGGTACTGGCCGACGATCTGTCGGCGGTGCTGCAGGCCGTCGTTCCCGAGGGGGAACGGGCGGTGCTGGTCGGCCACTCGATGGGCGGGATGACGCTGATGGCCGCCTCCGGCCGCGCCGCCGTACGCTCCCGCACGGCCGCCACGCTGCTGGCCAGCACCGGCAGCGGACGGCTGCTCGCCGAGACCCAGGTGCTGCCGCAGCGGTTCCGCTCCCAGAAGGTCCGTGACCGCTTCCACCGGCTGCTGCTCAGCTCGCGCGCCCCGCTCGGGCCGGTCAGCGGGATGTCGCGCGCCGCGCTCAAGTACGGCGTGATGGCGGCGGGTTCGACCCCGGAACAGGTCGCCGCGACCGCGCGTATCGTGCATGCCTGCGGGACCCGGCCGCGCTCCGCGTGGGGACGGGTGCTGGCGGGACTCGACCTGGACGCGGCGCTCCGCGGGATCACCGCGCCGACCGCCGTCCTGGTCGGCACGGCGGACAAGCTGACCCCGCCGGTGCACGCGCGCGGCATGGCCGCCGCGCTGCCCGTCTGCGTGGGTCTGACCGAACTCGAAGGCCTCGGCCATATGACACCCATCGAAGGCACGGCCGCGGTCGCGGGCGTCGTCCGCGGTCTGGTCAGGGACCACCTGCCGGTCCAGGAGAACCTTTCCGTGAAGGAGCAGACGGTATGAGCCAGTCGTTGAACGGACAGGTCGTGGTGGTCACGGGCGCCGCCCGCGGGGTGGGCGAGATGCTCGCGCGCAAACTCGCGCGGCGCGGCGCCAAGCTGGCGCTGGTCGGCCTGGAGCCGGACCAGCTCAAGCTGGTGGCGGAGGGGCTCGGTGGCGGCGCGGCGCACTGGGTCGCCGATGTCACCGACCTCGCGGCGATGGAGCGGGCCGCCGCCGAGATCCTGGAGCACTTCGGGCGGATCGACGTCGTGGTCGCCAACGCGGGTGTGGCGACCGGGGGTCCGTTCCTGGACTCCGACCCCGTCGCGTTCGAGCGGGTCATCAACGTCAACCTGCTGGGCAGCGTCACCACCGCCCGCGCCTTCCTGCCCGCGCTCCTCACCTCGCGCGGCTATCTGCTGCAGATCGCCTCACTGGCGGCGATCACCCCGGCCCCGATGATGACCGCGTACTGCGCGAGCAAGGCGGGCGTCGAGGCGTTCGCGCACAGCCTGCGCGCCGAGGTCGGCCACAAGGGCGTCAAGGTCGGCGTCGGGTATCTGAGCTGGACCGACACCGACATGGTGCGCGGCGCCGACGAGGACGAGCTCATGCGCCACATGCGCGCCAAGCTGCCCTGGCCGGCGAACCGCACGTACCCGCTGGAGCCGGCCGTCGAGCGGATCGCCGCCGGGATCGAGCGGCGCTCGCCGCATGTGTACGCGCAGTGGTGGCTGCGCGGCATGCAGTCGGTGCGCGGCTATCTGCCGTCGGTCATCGGCGGTGCGCTCGGGCAGCGGGAGATGCGCCGGGCCGAGCCGCGGTTCGCCGCCACGGCGGGCACCCGGCGGGGGCTCGTCGGACGGGGCGGAGAGGCGGACGAGGCAGCGCAGTCGTCACGCTCCGTAGGGTGACAAAAGGGCAGCTGACCTGCGGTTTTTCTCCCGACATGCGAGCTATGTCCGCCCGTGTCAGTCTGGTCGAGGCCCCAACCCGACAAACTCCAGGAGGAGTGATCATGGGCGGTTTCGACCAGTTCAAGGACAAGGCCGGCAACCTCTCGAACAAGGCCAAGGAGGCCATGGGCGAGAAGCGGGACAAGTCTGCGGAGATGGAAGACGAGAACCGCGACAAGGCTGCCGACATGCGCGACCAGGGCAAGGACAAGGCCCAGGACGCGGCCGAGGACGCCCAGGACAACTGGAGCTAGTCCGCCTGCGCGGCGCGAACGGTGAAGGGGCGCACCCGTCGAGGGTGCGCCCCTTCCTGCTGCGCCGACCCCTTTCGCCCCGGACCGGATCAGCGCGGCGGCAGCGGCGGGCGGCGGCGGTCCGGGCGCCGGGAGAGGTCCGGCGGGGTGACGGCGGGATGTTCGGCCAGCAGCGCGAGGGCCGTGTCGACGGCCACGTCCAGTTGGGCGTGCCGCCCCTCCGCCCAGTCCAACGGGGTGCGCAGCGACTCGACATCGGGGTCGACGCCGTAGTTCTCGACGCCCCACCCGTACGCGTCGAACCAGCCCGCGTTCATCGGCACCGTGATCACCGTGCCGTCCCCCAGCTTGTGCCGGCCGGTCATCCCGACCACGCCGCCCCACGTCCGCAGCCCCACCACCGGGCCGAGGCCCAGCAGTTTGAACGCGGCGGTGATCATGTCGCCGTCGGACGAGGTCGCCTCGTCGGCGAGCGCGACGACCGGACCGCGCGGCGCTTGGCTCGCGTACGAGACGGGCTGCGCGTTGCGGGTCAGGTCCCAGCCGAGGATGGTGCGGGTGAGCTTCTCGACGACGAGTTCGCTGATGTGCCCGCCGGCGTTGCCCCGGACGTCCACGATGAGCGCCTCGTAGGCGACCTCCATCCGCAGATCGCGGTTGAACTGCGCCCAGCCGGAGCCGCCCATGTCGGGGATGTGCAGATAGCCGCACCGGCCGCCGCTCAGATTCCGTACGACGGCCCGCCGTTTGGCGACCCAGTCCTGGTAGCGCAGCGGCCGTTCGTCGACCAGCGGGACGACGGCGACCCGGCGCGGATGCCCCTCGCCGGGCGGGGTGAAGGTCAGCTCCACGGTCGTGCCGCCCGCGCCCGCAAGCAGCGGATACGGTCCCGCGCACGGGTCGACGGGGCGCCCGTCGACATGGGTGAGCACCGCGCCCTCGCGGATCCCGGTGCCGGCCAGTGGCGAGCGGGCCTTGGAGTCCGAGGACTCACCGGGCAGGATCCGCGCCACCGTCCACGTACCGTCCTTGTTGTGCTGGAAGTTGGCGCCGAGCAGTCCGATCGGCCGCTGGTAGTGCGCCGGGCCCTCGTTGCGGCGGGCGGGGCTGACGTAGGCGTGCGAGGTGCCCAGCTCGCCGAGGAGCTCGCGCAGCAGATCGGCGAACTCGTCGGGGGTGGCGACCCGTTCGACCAGCGGCCGGTACTGGTCGAGGATCGCGGGCCAGTCGATGCCGCACATGTCGGGGGCCCAGAAGTAGTCCCGGATGAGCCGGCCGGCCTCGGCGTAGGACTGCTGCCATTCCGAGGGCGGGTCGACCTCGTGCAGGATCCGCCGCATGTCGACGAAGACCGTCGAGTCGTCGTCGCCGCGCTCGGTGGCCGGGAGCACGGCCAGTTCGCCCTCGTCGAAGACCGCCAGCCGCTTGCCGTCCCCGCTGACCGCGTACCAGTCCATGTGATGGACGAGCTCGGTCCGCTTGGACTTGCCCAGGTTGAAGTACTCCAGGGTCGGGCGCGCGGAGGGGTCCGTCGGGTTGGTGAACGTCTCGCCGAGCGCGCCGGAGATCGGCCAGCGCAGCCACACCAGGCCGTCGTGCACCGGCTCCAGCGCCGAGTACTTGGACGCCGGGACCGGGAACGGCGTGACCCGGCTCGCCAGTCCCTCCGTCTCGACCACCACCGGACCGTCCCCGCCGCTCTCCGCCGGGTCGAGACCGCCGCCGATCGGGCGGCCGTCGACGGGCAGCGCGAACGGTGACGGCGTCGCGGAGTTCAGCGGTACGAGGTAAGGGCGGCAGCCGAGCGGGAACGACAGGTCGCCGGTGTGCACGTCGTAGACCGGGTCGAAGCCGCGCCAGGACAGGAACGCCAGATAGCGGCCGTCGAGGGTGAAGACCGGCTGCTCGTCCTCGAAGCGGCCGTTCGTCACGTCGATGATCGTGCGGTCCGCGAGCTTGGCGATCTTCACCGAGCGCAGCGACCGGCCGATCCCGGGGTGGGACCAGGTCAGCCAGGCCGAGTCGGGGGAGAACGCGAGGTCGCGCACGGGTCCGTTCGTGGACCTGATCAGCTCGGCCACGGTCCCGGACGAGCTGCTCGCGTGGTCCGGATCGGTCACGAAGCCGTCGCCGTCGTCGTCCCCCTCGCCGTTTCCGCCCGCATCGCCCCCTTCGCCGGTGGCGACGAGCAGCAGCCGCCCGTCGTTCGCGGCGACGGCCAGGGTCCGGCCGTCGGGGGACGAGACCAGCTCCAGTACGCGGCCCAGCTCGCCGACGCCGAGCCGGGGCCCGGTGCCGGTGACGGCGGCGCGGCCGGCGGTGCCGGTGGAGATCGCGGGGGTGTTCAGGGGAGTGGCGGTCTCCTCATCGTCCTCGTCCAGGGCGTTGCCGTTGCCTTCGTCGTCCTCGTCGAGGCCCTCCAGCGCCGCGCGGACCGCCGGACGGCTGGCCCGGCCCGGCAGATGGGCGATCTCGATGCCGTCCTCGCCCTCCGCGTCCGTGACGAAGGCGATCCGGCCGGTGTCCCCGAGCATCTCGGGCAGCCGGACGCGCGCGCCCGGCTCGTCGGCGATGGTGCGGGCCGGTCCGTCGCGGTGGGTCAGCCAGTACAGGCTGCCGCGGACGCAGACCGCGCTGGCGCGGCCGGTCCGGTCGCAGGCCAGGCCGTCCAGGTTCGACGCGGCGGGCACCTGGTAGGGCCGCCGGCCGGCGCGCGGGCCGCCCAGCCGGACGTCCAGCTTGCGGGGCCGGGCGCCGGGGGAGAGGTCGTCGACGATCCACAGCTCGCCCGCGCACTGGTAGACGACCCGCTCCCCGTCGGTCGAGGCGCTGCGGGCGTAGAAGTCCGCGTGGTCGGTGTGGCGGCGCAGGTCCGTACCGTCCGGCGCGCACGAGTAGAGATTGCCGACGCCCTCGTGGTCGGAGAGGAAGCAAATACGGTCGCCCACGAACATCGGTGAGTTCAGATGCCCGTCGATCGTCGGCACCAGCCGCTCGCCGTGCAGCCACAGCCGCCCCGTCGCACCGCCCCGGTACCGCTTCCAGGCGTGCGGCTCGTGCGGCGGGGTGCCGCTCAGCAGCAGAGTGTGGCGCTCCCCGGCGACGTCGCTCACCGCGATGTCCGAGACCGGGCCCCACGGCAGCCGGCCGCCGGGACCACCGTCGGTCGGCACGCTGTGGGCCCAGGAGAAGTACGAGAACGGCTGGCCGTGCGAGGAGACCGCGAGGATCTGCCCGTCGGGCGTCCAGGAGCACACCCGGGTGTCGAAGCTGCCCCAGTACGTCAGCCGGCGGGCCGGGCCGCCGTCCACCGGGGCGAGATGGATCTCCGGGTCCAGACTGCGCCACGAGGTGAAGGCGATGGCGGAGCCGTCCGGCGAGAAGCGCGGCGAGCCGACCCTCGTGCGGTCGGCCGTGACCCGCCAGGCCCGGCCGGGAACGCCGCCCGGCCGCCCCAGGGGTGCGACCCAGACGTCGTCCTCGGCGACGAAGCACAGCAGTTCGCCGTGAATGTGCGGATACCGGAGATACGCGCCATCGCTCACCTACCCCATGGTTCTGGGCATGGGGGGCGCGGGCAACTCGTACGCGCTCCCGATGCACCTGAACCGCTCTTGCACATCAGTTGCAGGTAGCCACTATCATCGAACGGTTGACCAGGCAGTACTTGAGGGGACCCCCATGCACGTACCCGACGGATTCATCGACACCCCGGTGTCGGCGGCGACCGGTGTCGTGGCCGTCGCGGCCGTCGCGATCAGCCTGCGCGGCGCCCGCCGCGAGCTGGACGAGCGCACCGCGCCGCTCGCGGGCCTGGTGGCCGCCTTCATCTTCGCCGTGCAGATGCTGAACTTCCCGGTGGCCGCCGGCACCAGCGGCCATCTGCTGGGCGGCGCGCTCGCGGCGATTCTCGTCGGCCCCTACACAGGGGTCCTGTGCGTGTCCGTGGTCCTGCTGATGCAGGGCGTCCTGTTCGCGGACGGCGGGCTCACCGCGCTCGGCACCAACATCACCGACATGGCGATCGTGACGACCGTCGTCGCCTACGCGATCTTCCGCGGCCTCGTGAAGGTGCTGCCGCGCAGCCGCGCCTCCATCACCGTCGCCTCGTTCGCCGCCGCGGTCGTCTCGGTGCCGGCCGCCGCCGTCGCCTTCACCACGATCTACTGGCTCGGCGGCACCACCGACGTGCCGATCGGCAAGGTCGCCACCGCGATGGTCGGCGTCCATGTGCTGATCGGCATCGGCGAGGCCGCGATCACCGCCGCCACCGTCGGCGCGGTCGTCGCCGTCCGCCCCGACCTGGTCTACGGCGCCAGGGGGCTGAGCAAGCCGCTGGAGCTGCGCACCACGCCGACCGGCGCCCCGCTGGTGCCGGGCGAGGCCCGTCCGGCCGCCGTGACCGTGGCCACCCCGGCGCCCGCCGCCGTCGTGACCTCCCCGGCCCCCGCCGGCCGTTCCAACCGGCCGGTCTGGATCGCGGGCCTGATCGCGGCGCTGGCCCTCGCGGGCGGCGTCAGCTACTACGCCTCCGCCAGCCCCGACGGCCTGGAGAAGGTCGCGCACGACAAGGGCATCGACGAGAAGGCCAAGCCGCACGCGACCGACGACTCCCCGCTCGCGGGCTACAGCGTCAAGGACGTCGGCGACGCCCGGCTGTCGGGCGGCCTCGCCGGGGTCATCGGCGTCGGCGCGACCCTGACCGTCGGCTCCGGCGTCTTCATCGTCGTACGGCGCCGCCGCACGCACACCGTCCACCCGATCCAGGGCCAGGGGGCCTGACCATGGGCGCGGGACACGCACACCGGCTCTACCGGCACGGGCACTCGCCCGTGCACGGGATGCCCCCGCACTGCAAGATCGCGGCCGTCTTCGGCTTCGTCCTCGTCGTGGTCTCCACCCCGCGCGAGGCGATGTGGGCCTTCGGCCTGTACGCGGTCCTGCTCGTGGCCGTCGCGTTCCGCGCCCGCGTCCCGATCGCGTTCCTGCTCCGCAGGCTCGTCATCGAGGTGCCGTTCGTGGCCTTCGCCGTCCTGCTGCCGTTCGTCGCGACCGGCCCGCAGGTCCACGTCCTCGGCATGTCGCTGAGCGAGAGCGGCCTGTGGGGCGCCTGGAACGTGCTGGCCAAGGGCACCCTCGGGGTCGCCGCGTCCGTCCTGCTCGCCGCCACCACCGAACTGCGCGAGCTGCTGCTGGGCCTCCAGCGGCTGCGGATGCCGCCGCTCCTCGTCCAGATCGCGTCCTTCATGATCCGCTACGGCGATGTCATCACCGACGAGATGCGGCGGATGCGGATCGCCCGGGAATCGCGCGGCTTCCAGGCCCGCGGCATCCGGCACTGGCCGGTCCTCGCGAAGTCCGCGGGCGCGCTGTTCATCCGCTCCTACGAACGCGGTGAACGCGTCCACCTGGCGATGGTCAGCCGCGGCTACACCGGCACGATGCCCGTCATCGACGACGTCACCGCCACCCGCACCCAGTGGTCGCACGCCGCCGTGCTCCCCGTACTGGCCCTGGCCGTCTGCCTGACAGGATGGACGCTGAGATGACCACCGAACTGACCCGTGACCCGACCGCCGGCACGATGCCTCCCTCGCTGGACGTGCGCGGCCTCGCCTTCGCCTACCCCGACGGTCACCAGGCCCTCTTCGGCGTCGACCTGAGCGTCGCCCGCGGTGAGCGGGTGGCGCTGCTCGGCCCCAACGGCGCGGGCAAGACCACCCTCGTCCTGCACCTCAACGGGATCCTGACCGGCGGCGCCGGGACGGTCACCGTCGGCGGTCTGCCCGTCGGCAAGAAGCACCTCGCCGAGATCCGCCGCCGGGTCGGCATCGTCTTCCAGGACCCCGACGACCAGCTCTTCATGCCGACCGTCCGCGAGGACGTCGCCTTCGGCCCCGCCGCCGGGGGCCTGCGCGGCCCGGAGCTGGAGGCGCGCGTCATGACCGCCCTCGACCAGGTCGGGATGGCCGACTTCGCGGCCCGCCCGCCGCACCACCTGTCCTTCGGACAGCGCCGCCGGGTCGCGGTGGCCACCGTGCTCGCGATGCGCCCGGAGATCCTGGTCCTGGACGAGCCCTCGTCCAATCTCGACCCCGCGTCCCGCCGCGAGCTGGCCGACATCCTCCGCTCGCTGGACGTCACCGTCCTGATGGTCACCCACGACCTCCCGTACGCCCTGGAGCTCTGCCCCCGCGCGGTCGTCCTCAGCGACGGCGTCATCACCGCCGACGGCCGCACCCAGGAACTCCTCTGCGACGAGGACCTGATGCGGGCGCACCGGCTCGAACTGCCCTTCGGCTTCAACCCCCGCTCGGTGACGGCCCCTACCGCGAGGTAACGTGCCCCCGAGCATCCGACCACCGCACCCGGAGGGCACCGCCATGGCAATGGACGCGGACGTCATCGTCGTAGGAGCAGGGCTCTCCGGGCTGGTGGCGACAGCAGAGCTGGCCGCGGCGGGCCGCAAGGTGATCCTGGTGGACCAGGAACCCGAGGCGTCGTTCGGCGGGCAGGCGTTCTGGTCGTTCGGCGGGCTGTTCCTGGTCGACTCGCCCGAGCAGCGCCGGATGCGCATCAAGGACAGCCCGGAGCTGGCCCTCCAGGACTGGATGGGCACCGCCGGCTTCGACCGTCCGGAGGACCACTGGCCGCGCAAGTGGGCCGAGGCGTATGTGGACTTCGCCGCGGGCGAGAAGCGCGCCTGGCTGCACGAGCGCGGCGTGCGCTTCTTCCCGGTGGTCGGCTGGGCCGAACGCGGCGGCTTCCTGGCGACCGGCCCCGGCAACTCGGTGCCGCGCTTCCACATCACCTGGGGCACCGGCCCCGGCATCATCGAGCCGTTCGTCCGCCAGGTGCGCGAAGCGGTCGCGCGGGGCCGCGTCGAACTGCGGTTCCGGCACCGGGTGACCGGGCTGAACACCACCGACGGCACGGTCGACGGCGTGACCGGCGAGATCCTGGTCGCCGACGGCGCGCAGCGCGGTGAGGCCAGTTCGCGCGAGGTGCTCGAGGCGTTCACCCTGACGGCGCAGGCCGTGATCGTCACCTCCGGAGGCATCGGCGGCAACCACGACCTCGTGCGGAAGAGCTGGCCCGCCCGGCTGGGCACGCCCCCCGAGAAGCTGCTGTCCGGCGTCCCGGCGCACGTCGACGGCCTGATGCTCGGCACGGCCGGTGCCGCCGGCGCGAACCTGATCAACGGCGACCGGATGTGGCACTACACCGAGGGCATCGAGAACTGGGACCCGATCTGGGCGCGGCACGGCATCCGGATCCTGCCGGGCCCGTCGTCGCTGTGGCTGAACGCGCGCGGCGAGCGGCTGCCGGTGCCGCTGTTCCCGGGGTTCGACACGCTGGGGACGCTGGAGCACATCATGACGACGGGCTACGACTACACGTGGTTCGTCCTCACCCAGAAGATCATCGAGAAGGAGTTCGCGCTCTCGGGCTCCGAGCAGAACCCGGACCTGACGGGCAAGAGCGTGCGCGAGGTGCTCAAGCGCGCGCTGCCGGGCGCGACCGGACCCGTCGAGGCCTTCAAGAAGCACGGCCCCGACTTCGTGGTCGAGAAGGACCTGCCGGCGCTGGTCCGGGGGATGAACGCGATCACCAAGGACGCGCTGATCGACGAGACCGCGCTGCGCCGTGAGATCGAGGCGCGGGACCGGGAGATCGCGAACACGTTCACCAAGGACCTCCAGGTCATGGCGATGCGCGGAGCGCGCAACTACCTCGGCGACAAGCTGATCCGCACGGCGTCGCCGCACCGGATCCTGGACCCGAAGGCGGGCCCGCTGATCGCCGTCCGGCTGAACATCCTGACCCGCAAGTCGCTCGGCGGACTGGAGACCGACCTCGACGGACGGGTGCTGCGCGCGGGCGGGGAACCGTTCGGCGGGCTGTACGCGGCGGGCGAGGCGGCCGGGTTCGGCGGCGGGGGCATGCACGGCTACCGCTCGCTGGAGGGCACGTTCCTCGGCGGCTGCATCTTCTCCGGGCGTACGGCGGGGCGGGCGGCGGCAGCGGCGACGGCGTAGGGCTACCGCGTAAACGGCTACCGCGTAAACGGCGATCGCGTAGGGGCGGGCCGGGTTTCCGGCCGGCGGCGGTTCTGTTCGAAGCGTTGACAGGACTTGGCCAACGCCCAACTATGGGAGCGCTCCCACGTTAAGAGCGTGTAACCGCACCAGGCATCAACGCACCACCTCCCCCGACGACTTGAAAGCTCACCCCCACCCCGGAGGTAGTCCGCACATGAGAGCCGCAGCGCAACAGCCACGCCAGCTACCACCGCCACGACACCGCCGTACGGCCGTGCTGGCCGCAGGTCTCCTCATCGCCACCGCGGGCGGGACCGCGGCCGCGTTCACCGCCACCGACGCCTCGGCCGCCACGGACGCGGTCGCCGGATGCACGGTCGCGTATACGGTGCAGAACCAGTGGGACACCGGCTTCACCACCCAGGTGACCGTCACCAACACCGGCCCCGCGGTCACTTCTTGGACGCTGGGCTGGTCGTTCGCCGGCAACCAGAAGGTCACCCAGGGCTGGAACGCGGACATCGCGCAGAGCGCCGCCGCCGTCACCGCCAAGAACCTGTCGTACAACGGGACCCTGGCGACCGGCGGTTCCACGAACTTCGGCTTCAACGGCTCCTACAGCGGCACGAACACGAGCCCCACCGCCTTCACGCTCAACGGCGTCGCCTGCAACGGCGGCACGCCGACCACACCCCCCACGACGCCACCGACCACCCCGCCGACCACTCCGCCCACGACGCCGCCCACCACCCCGCCGCCCGGCACCCGGGTCGACAACCCGTACGCGGGCGCCAAGAGTTACGTCAATCCCGAGTGGTCCGCGAAGGCCGCGGCCGAGGCCGGCGGCAGCCGTATCGCCAACCAGCCGACCGCCGTATGGCTCGACCGCATCGCCGCGATCAACGGCGTGGGCGGCGGCATGGGCCTGCGCGCCCATCTGAACAAGGCGGTCACCCAGGCCGCGGGACAGCCGCTCACCATCCAGCTGGTCATCTACGACCTGCCGGGCCGTGACTGCGCCGCCCTCGCCTCCAACGGCGAACTCGGGCCGAACGACCTCCCGCGCTACCAGAGCGAGTTCATCGACCCGATCGCCGCGATCCTCGCCGACCCGGCGTACGCGAACCTGCGCATCGTGCCGATCATCGAGATCGACTCGCTGCCGAACCTGGTCACCAACACCAGCGGCCGCCCGACCGCCACCGCCGCCTGCGACACGATGAAGGCGAACGGCAACTACGTCAACGGCGTCAGCTACGCGCTCAGGAAGCTCGGCGCGATCCCCAACGTCTACAACTACATCGACGCCGGCCACCACGGCTGGCTCGGCTGGGACGACAACTTCGGCGCCTCCGCTGACCTCTTCGCCCAGGTCGCCAAGGCCAACGGCGGAACCGTCGACAACGTCACCGGCTTCATCACCAACACCGCCAACTACGGCATCCTGCACGAGCCGTACTACACCATCGACGACTCGGTGAACGGCACCTCCGTGCGCCAGTCCAAGTGGGTCGACTGGAACCGCTACGTCGACGAGCTGTCGTACGCGCAGGGGTTCCGCAACCGGCTGATCCAGGCCGGCTTCAACGCGAACATCGGGATGCTGATCGACACCTCCCGCAACGGCTGGGGCGGCACGGCCCGGCCCACCGGACCGGGGGCGACGACCAGCGTGGACACGTACGTCAACGGCGGCAAGCTCGACCGCCGCATCCACCTCGGCAACTGGTGCAACCAGTCCGGCGCCGGCCTCGGCGAGCGTCCCACCGCGGCTCCGGCCGCCGGCATCGACGCGTACGTCTGGGTCAAGCCTCCGGGTGAGTCGGACGGCTCCAGCACCGCGATCGCGAACGACGAGGGCAAGGGCTTCGACCGGATGTGCGACCCGACCTACGGTGGCAACGCCCGCAACGGCAACAACCTCTCGGGCGCCCTCCCGAACGCGCCGCTCTCCGGCCACTGGTTCTCCGCCCAGTTCCAGGAGCTCATGAAGAACGCCTACCCGGCGCTGTAACCGCTCCCGGGCCAGGCCTGCTCCCGGGCCCTGCTCCCGGTCCCGCGTCCGGTCCTGCCGCCGGTCCCGGCCGCGCCCCGCTCGGATTCCACGAGCGGGGCGCGGCTCATGCCCGTTCCCGAAGGTCCCGGAAGGTATCGGAAGGTCCCGGAAGGTATCGGGGAAGGCCGGGGTTGGGATGTGGGGGTGCGCCGTGCACCATGGGGGTGCGGATTCATGTCGGGCGCGGAGCGGGAGCGACAACGGTGGTGGACGTCCATGGGACGGTGACGGACGGCTTCGAGCCGGTCCGCGAGGCGTTCGCACGCAACTTCGAGCAGCGCGGTGACCGCGGCGCGGCCTTCGCCCTCTACCGCGACGGCCGCAAGGTCGTCGACCTGTGGGCGGGCACGGCCGCCCCGACGGCGACGAGCCCTGGCAGGAGGACACCGCGCAGGTCGTCCGGTCCGCCACCAAGGGCCCGGCGGCGGCCTGCCTGCTCCTGCTCCACCAGCGCGGCCAACTCGACCTGGACGCGCCGGTCGGTACGTACTGGCCCGCCTTCAAGGCCGCGGGCAAGGACCGGGTGACCGTACGGGACGTCCTCGCGCACCGCGCCGGCGTTCCCGCGCTCGATGTGCCCCTCACCCCGGAACAGGCCCTCGACGGGGTGTCCGGCCCCCGCGCCGTCGCCGCGCAGGCCCCGCTCTTCGCGCCGGGCACCACCCACGGCTACCACGCCCAGACCTACAGCTGGCTGCTCGGCGAGATCGTCCAGCGGGCGTCGGGGCGCAGCCTCGGCCGGTACATCGCCGAGGAGATCACCCGGCCGCTCGGGCTGGACCTGTGGGTGGGCCTGCCGCCCGGCGAGGCCCACCGCGTCGGGCGGATCGCCGACGTCCCGCCGCCGCCCGCGCCCGCCGCGAGCGGGCTGCGCGCCCGCCCCAAGCAGTCCGTCCACGACGCCTACGCGAACCCGGAATCCCTCACCCGCCGGGCCTTCGCCGCAATCACCCCGCTCCCGGACGAGAACGACCCGGCCTACCGGGCCGGCGAGCTGGCGGCCTCCAACGGCATCGCCACCGCCCGCTCACTGGCCCGCTTCTACGCGGCCCTGATAGGCAACGTGGACGGGTACCTGGCGAGCGACGCCGAGAGCAGGATGCTCTTCGCGCCGGCCACCGTCACCGGCGCCCGCACCGTCGAGTCCGAGGGGCCGGACCAGGTGCTGGTCGTCAACACCCGGTTCGGCCTCGGCTACATGCTGCACGGGCCGGCCTCCCCGTTCCTCGGCCCGGCCTCGTTCGGCCACCCCGGCCGCGGCGGCCCGCTGGCCTTCGCGGACCCGGACGCCGGCATCGGCTTCGGCTACATCACCAACGGCATGCAGAAGAACGTCACCTCCGACCCCCGCGCCCAGGCCCTGCTCCGGGCGGTACGGGACTGCCTGGCGGCGCTGCGGTAGCGGGGGCTTCCGCCGGTTGCGCGCGGGTTACGAGGCCTTGAGGACGGCCGCGACGATGGGTCCTGCGGAGTCCCCGCCGTGGCCGCCGTTGAGGACGACGGCCGCCACCGACACGTCGCCGCAGTAGCCGAGGAACCAGCCGTTGGGCTGGGTGGCGCCGGCCTCCGCCGAACCGGTCTTGGCGCCGCAACCGCTGCTCTGCAGACCGCTCATCGCCTGGGCGGCGGTTCCGCTGACGGCCGTGGTGTGCATCATCGACCGCAGGTCGCTGGTGACGCCGGACGGGAGCCCGCCGGCCTTCGCGACCGGTGCGCCGATCACGTCCAGCGGCACCATCCTCGGCTGGTGGAAGCTGCCGGTGGAGGCGGTGGCCCCGATCGAGGCGACGGTGAGCGGGTTCATCTGGAGCTGGCCCTGGCCGATCATCTCCGAGGTCTTCTCGTCACCGGTACCGCCGGGCACCTTGCCCTCGAGGCACTGCACACCGCAGTTCCACGCGGGACCGATGCCGAAACTGTCACGGGCGACGGACGGCAGGGTGTCGGGCTTGATCTCGTCCGAGAGTCTGACGAAGCCGGTGTTGCAGGAGTTCGCGAAGTCCCAGCGGAAGTCCGCCTTCGGGTTCGAGCTCTTCTCCACGTTCGTGTACGGCTTGCCCTGCGGAGCGGCGTACTGCACCGCGCAGGACACCGGGTCGCCGGGCTTGACGCCCGCCTTCAACAGGGCCGCCGCGGTGAGGACCTTGAACGTGGATCCGGGCGCGATCTGCGCGCCGAAGGCCAGGTTCTGCCCGGTCGCCGGGTTGTTGGCGACGGCCAGGATCCCACCGTTGTGCGAGTCCAGCGCGGTCACGGCGGAGCCGGACCGCTTCAGGACGGCCTTCTCGGCGGCCGCCTGGATGTCCGCGTCCAGCGTGGTCGGGAACTTGCTGCCGGTGCCCTTGGCGATGACGTGCAGCGTCTCGGTCACGGTGCCGTCCGCGCCGTCGATCCAGGTCTCCACACCGGGGGTGCCACCCGACGCCTTGGATCCGTACTTGGTCCGCAGCTGGGTGAAGAACCGGCCCAGGGACGGGTACTTGACCGCGTCGAGGACCTTGCCGTTCCGGTCGGTGAAGTCCAGCGTGGCCTGTTTGGCGGTGCCGGTCTCCAGGCTCGCGCCCTCCGCCAGCTTCGGGTGCACGACCGCGGCCTTCCACTGCACGACCGGCTTGCCGCTCGCGCCCCGGATCACGGTGAGGGCGGAGTCGTACGCCCACGGCGAGGTCTTGCCCTGGAACGAGAGCGTGGCGGCCACGTTGAACGGCACCTTGGCGCCGACGGCGGTGCCCGGGGTGAGCGTGACGGCCGAGACGTGCGCCTTGTCCTTGTACCCGCTCAGCGCGGTGGTGGCGGTCTGCACGGAGTCCGTGAGGCCCGCGGCCTTCGCGGTGTCCCCCGCGGCCCAGGCGGCCAGGAAGTCGGCCGCCGTCTCGGTGATCTCCTTGGCGTCCGGAGGCGCCGTGCTCTTCGCCGAACCGGCCTTGCTCGTCGACGACGTGCTGTCGCTGTTGAGCGCGTCCAGCACGTTGTAGACCCCGTACCCGGCGACCCCGAGCATCCCGGCGACCACCCCGCCGACTATGCCGAGCTTGGCACCCCGTTGCATTTCCCGTCCCCCCTCGTGAACTGAACGCGTTCAAAGAAAGCGCTCTTCACCGCACTTTACGGGACGGCAGTGACACAGGGGGTCTCATTCCGGGCACGCGTCGATATCAGGTTCGGACCAAGGGTCCAGGACCAGCCACTCCGTTCAACCCGCCCTGAGGGGCCCTCAGGTGTCAGATCCAGGAGTCGAACCACATCCGGGCACGCCAGGCGTCCATCGAGATCGGCATCCCTGTGTAGATGGGGAAGAAGTGCCTTGCAGTGGGTTAGCCCGGGCTCCAGGTGCCCTGTTCTGGGCACCATGTGCCGGTGAAGGCCGGCCCGAGGAGGGGCGCGAGGAAGGCTTCAGCGGCGGGGAGGGCGGTATCCCATGTATCGCAGCTTCGGAGGCCCGCGACATCCGCAGCCGCCCTCCTGTAGCCGGCGGGCCAGCCGTCGTGCGGCGTCACGAAGCGGTCGGGCAGGCGGAGTTCGGGACCGTTGCTGGCGCGGCGGAGCGATGCCTCCGTGTGAAGAGCATGGTGGGTTGCTGCAGCGTCGAGGGCTTCGTTTTGGCTGATGAGGAGGATGTCAGCCAGGTCACGGAAGCGGCCGGAGGGGACGGTGCCATGCCATTCGTGCATGGCGCAGATCTTGTCGGCCAGGTGATCGACAAGGGGGTAGAGCTTGATCGTGGGCCAATCTGTCGGCCAGGGCAGGTCTGGTCGGGGGTAGAGCTGGGCGGATTGAGGAGTGGCGGTGATGTTGCGCCGGGCGACGAGGTCGACGTGGATGGTGTCGACTTTTCTGTTGCCGATAAGGACTTGGAACGACTGCTTGACCCCTCCATTCTCGTTGCCGTGGCGGTCGATCCTTCCTGGGATGTAGCGGAGAAAGTCGTTGAGGTCGAGGGAGGCCGCGTTGAGGAGTGCGTCCAGGGCCTCGTTCATGCTGCTGTCGTTGGTGAGGCGTTGGAGGTCAATATCCTTACTCAAGCGCGCCGCTGCTGGGTAACGCACCAGGAGCGCTTGGCCCCCCTTGAGAAGCCATCCATCCGGGTCGGATTGGAAGACACGGGCGGTAAGTCGCTGGAAATAGAACCCGCGCATCACCGCGTCCACAGTGCCGCTCTTTTGGTTCCTGACGATGTCCCTGGCGTACTGTTTGAGGGCCGTTTCGAACGCCAGAGGGGTTTTGTATGTCTTGATCGCATACTCCGCAGGGCCGTTGGTCTTGGACCAGCTGATTGGCATGTCGTCTAGTCGCCCTCAGCGGCGGCAGATTCGGAGGCGTCGAAGTCATCGACTGTCTCCTCGTCAGGTTCGCCTCCGACGGGTTCGGCTGTCGGAAGGGCCCTGCGCGTGCTCAATGCCCCCTGGGCTGAGAAGTTGTGCGTGCCGAGGGACCGCATGGCCTCCTGGAGTGCCTGCAGCCCCGGGCCGCCCATCGCCAGGTTGCGCAAAGACTCCTGGACTGAGGGAGGCAGTACCGTCAGCCCTCGTGTTGCCTCCTGAAGTGCCTGCAGTATGGAACGGCTCAACGCTTGATTATGCAGCGCCTCTTGGTTTAGTGAAATAGCCTTCATCGCCTCCTGAATGCCTTGCATGGCTGGGGCACCCGAGACTATTTTGTTGACTGATTCCATAAAGGCGGGGTTCAGCGTGATGGTCTGCGCCGCTTCCTGCAGTGCTCGGGCAGTAGACGTCGGAATCGCGATTTCATGCAGGAGCGTTTGGTAGGCCAGGGCTGAGGCAACCGCTCCTTGGCGGCTTGCTGTGGCGAGTTGCTGATCCCGGAGAAGGAAGCCGGCCTGTTCTGCAAGGGTTTCCAGAAGATCAGTTCCTGTGGCATTACGAGGCAGTCCGTAGAAGTGGGTGTAAGACCGGACCCGGGCGGCGAGGGTTCGGGTATCGATGAGGTCTTGCTGGTCCGCTTCGGCAAGAATTCGGCCAACGTGCCCCGCGTCAGCGCGTGATTTGAGAAGGTCGCAGATCGTGCGTTCGACGGTGGTGACCGGCAGGCCGTCAACCATTGTGATGTCTTCTACGGGAACGGCTACCTGGTGGAGGACAACGGCTGGCTCTCGGGTAGTGCGGCGTCGGGGGACGGATATCTGCACCGCATCGGCTGGAATGTCCCCCAGGTCGTGAAGCTGACAAGCTGATGCGTGAGAAACGACTCCAGAGTGCTCGTCACCAAGATCACGTTGCCAGGCGGGGATAGCCGGGTTTAGTCGTAGCCAGGCAACTTTGATGGCCAGGTGAGCGGTGGGTGTGGCGCCTGAGACCTGGTAGACGCTGCGCCCGGCGCGGTGCAACAGGTCGACGCTTGCCAAGCGGGCCAGGTTCACGCGGGAGACGCCAGCGACCTCGGCTTGGGCTGTCGTCACCAGACCCCACTGGTCAGCGGCGATCTCGTTGAGCGTCTTCAGGGCCTCATGCCGATCCATACAGCAATAGTAACAAGGAGTTGCAAGTAGCGCAGCGTTTGCTTCTCTCAGGATGATGCAAACGCTGCGATCAAGTGGAGGCCACGGAACCTCGTCGAGGACAACGGTCACCTCGGGGGCCTGATCGTCCAGCCGCGCTCGGGCGGCATCCAGCGCGACGGCCTCTGAGACGGTGAGGGCGGTGTGCGCGACGCCCAGCGCCCTACGGGTGAGGATCGGCTGCCAAGCAACCGCCAAGAGGGCGAGCGCCGTGGCGACAGCGGAGACCGCTGTCCAAACTGTGTCCCACATGGGTGCTGATTGTTGACCCTCCACTACCGGTGAGCGCCATTCCGGCTACACACCATCTTGGCGATACCGCGTCGTAATGGCTCGGGGGCCCTGGCGGGCTCGGCGGAGCACGCGCCTACAGGTCAGGCGAAGACCCGGCCGGGCCTACCAGCGAGCCTGAGGGAGGCACGCCGTCGGGCTGTGGGCCGTCCGGGGACGGCCCAGCATGACCGGCAACGACCGATGCCGACCGGGAAGCGGTGAGCTTCGGCGGTCGGCATCGGGGTGTTGTGGCAGCTAGATCCAGGAGTCGAACCACATCCGGGCACGCCAGGCGTCCATCGAGATCGGCATCCCCGTATAGATGGGGAAGAAGTAGATGAAGTTCCAGACAATCAGCAGGACGAGTGTGCCCGCGCCGACCGCGCCCCACATTCGGCGGCGTTCGTCGGAGCCCGGGGGGCCGAGGATCGAGCCGATCATCATCGCTACCGCGAGACAGAGGTAGGGGACGAAGGCGACCGCGTAGAAGAGGAAGATCGTGCGGTCCTGGTACATCATCCAGGGCAGCCAGCCGGCGAACGCGGCGCACAGGATGGCGCCGGCCCGCCAGTCGCGGCGGAAGCCCCAGCGGTAGACCAGGTACAGCAGCGCGAAGCACGCCGACCACCACAGCAGGGGGGTGCCGATGGCGAGAATCTCGCGGGCGCAGCCCTTGGCCGCGGTGCAGCCGGCCTCGCCGTTCTTCGGCGACTCGTAGAAGTAGGAGACGGGCCGGCCCAGGACCATCCAGCTCCACGGGTTCGACTGGTACATGTGCGGCGTGGAGAGGCCGATGTTGAACTGGTAGACCTGGAACTCGTAGTGCCACAGGCTGCGCAGCGCGTCCGGCATCCACGTCATGTCGAACTGGTGCAGGTCGATCCGGCCGATCAGCGGCAGCTTGATGTGGTCGGGGGACAGGCCCTTGCGGTGGGCCGCCCAGTCGCGGCCGTAGCCGCCCTTCGTCACGAACCAGCCGGTCCAGGAGACCAGGTACGTGCCGATGGCGACGACCACGACGGACAGGAACGCCCAGCCGGTGTCCTTGCGCAGCACCGACACGTACGGGCGCCGGGCGCCCGCGACCCGGCGCGAACCGGCGTCCCACAGGATCGTCATCAGCCCGAACGCCGCCAGGAAGTACAGACCGTTCCACTTGCTCGCGCACGCCAGACCCAGGAACAGCCCGGCCGCCAGCCGCCACGGCCGCCAGCCCATGCCGCCGCGGTCCCCGACCCGGCGGTCCGGGCCCGCCACACCGTCCTCACCGACCGGCAGCGCAGCCGCCAGCCGGGCCCGCGACCAGTCGCGGTCCACGACCAGACAGCCGAACGCGGCCAGCGCGAAGAACATGATGACCAGGTCGAGCAGGGCCGTACGGCTCATCACGTAGTGCAGGCCGTCCACCGACAGCAGCAGTCCGGCCAGACAGCCGAGCGCGGTGGAACGGAACAGCCGGCGGCCGATCCGGCACACCATCAGCACCGACAGCGTGCCGAGCAGCGCGACCATGAACCGCCAGCCGAACGGGTTCAGGCCGAACAGCTGCTCACCGACCGCGATGACCCACTTGCCGACCGGCGGGTGCACCACATAGCCCGGATCGGGCGACAGCGGGATGATCTGGGGATCGGCCAGGATCTGCGGATTGGAGATCTTGCCGTCGGTCCAGGTGCCTTCGTAGCCGTACTGGAGCAGCGACCACGCGTCCTTCGCGTAATACGTCTCGTCGAATATCACCGCGTGCGGGGTGCCCAGGTGCCAGAAGCGGATGAGGCCCGCCATCAGCGCCACCAGCAGCGGACCGCCCCATCCGGTCAGCCGCGCCACCCTCGACGCGGCCGCCTGGCCGAGGCCCAGCGAGCCCCACAGCCGGGTCCCCGGCTCCGGGAACGGCACCACGAGGCGCTCGCGGACGTCCACATGCGGCCGCTCGGTATAGCCGAAGCGGCGCAGCCGCCGCTGCCATGGGCTGGGCTGCGGCTCCGGGAGGAGGAGGCCCTCGTCCCGCTCGGCCTGAGTCGCGGTGTCACTGGTCACCGGGCCATCGTAGGGATGTCGCATGCCGGTTCGGGTCCCGGGCATGCGGATTCCACCCCCGAACCCACCCACTGCTGACGAGAAGCCGTCCTTTTCCCCCTTCCTGTCAGTTTCCTGTCAGCAGTTCAGCGCCCCCGGGGGCACCTCCCAGCGGTAGCCGGGGGATCTGCGGCCAACCGCACCCCCACCCCCAGGCCGCCCGCCGATTGAGGGCAAAGGGCGGGTGGGTGGGAAGCTGGACCCGTGACTAGCTCAGCGGCAGGCGTAGGCGTACTGGTTCTGGCGGGGACCCCCATCGGCGACATCCAGGACGCGCCACCGCGCCTCGCCGCCGAACTGCTCGCGGCGGAAGTGATCGCCGCGGAGGACACCCGGCGGCTGCGCCGGCTGACGCAGGGCCTCGGCGTGCACACGACCGGCCGGGTCGTCTCGTACTTCGAGGGCAACGAGAGCGCCCGTACCCCCGAGCTGGTCGAGGCGCTGGAGAACGGCGCCCGCGTCCTGCTCGTCACCGACGCGGGCATGCCGTCCGTCTCCGACCCCGGCTACCGGCTGGTGGCGGCGGCCGTGGAGAAGGGCATCAGGGTCACGGCGGTGCCGGGCCCGTCGGCGGTGCTGACGGCGCTGGCGCTCTCCGGGCTGCCCGTCGACCGGTTCTGCTTCGAGGGCTTCCTGCCGCGCAAGGCGGGGGAGCGGCTGGCGCGGCTGCGCGAGGTGGCCGACGACCGCCGCACGCTGGTGTATTTCGAGGCGCCGCACCGGATCGACGACACGCTGGCCGCGATGGCGGAGGCGTTCGGTCCCGACCGCCGCGCGGCGGTGTGCCGTGAGCTGACCAAGACGTACGAGGAGATCAAGCGCGGCCCGCTCAAGGAACTGGCCGCCTGGGCGGCGGAGGGCGTGCGCGGCGAGATCACCGTCGTCGTGGAGGGCGCCCCGGAGCGCGGGCCGTCGGACCTCGGCCCGGCCGAACTGGTGCGCCGGGTGATGGTGCGCGAGGAGGCGGGGGAGCGCCGCAAGGAGGCGATCGTGGCTGTCGCGGCGGAGCTCGGTCTGCCGAAGCGCGATGTGTTCGACGCGGTGGTGGCGGCGAAGAACGCGGCCAAGGCGGCGGAGAAGGCGCCCGGAGCGCCTGCGGGGGCCTGAGAACCGGGCCCCCGCGCCTCCCCTGGCTACTGACCCATGACGTACTTGACCGTCGGACCGGCCGTCCAGCCGCCGTCCACGGCGAGCTCGGCGCCCGTCACGTACGAGGCGGAGTCCGAGAGCAGGAAGGTCACGGCGCTCGCGATCTCGTCGGCCTCGCCGACCCGGCCCATCGGGGTGTTCGGGAAGTTGCCCTCGCCGCGCTGGATGCCGACGGACGCCGTCATGTCCGTGTACGTCATACCGGGGTGGACGGAGTTCACGCGGATGCGGGCGGTGCCCAGCTCCACCGCGCCGATCTTGGTGAGGCCGCGTACGCCCCACTTGGACGCGCCGTAGCCCGCGGTGAGGGCGAGGCCCATGAGGCCGGCGGCGGACGAGATGTTGACGATCGAGCCCGCGCCGCGCGCCTTCATGGCGGGGATGACGGTCTTCATGCCGATGAAGACGCCGGTGAGGTTGATGTCGAGGACCTTGCGGAAGTATGCGACGGAGGCGTCCTCGAGGAACTTGCCCTCGGCTATCCCGGCGTTGTTGACGAGGCCGTCGATGCCGCCGAACTCGCTGACCGCGAAGTCCGCGACCGCCGCCCAGCCCTCCTCGGACGTGACGTCGTGGCGCAGGAAGCGGGCCCGGTCGCCGAGCGCGGCGGCGGTGGCCCTGCCGTCCTCGTCCAGTACGTCGGTCAGGACGACACTGGCGCCTGCCGCGACCGCCTGACGGGCGGTCTCGGCCCCCAGGCCGCGGGCCGCGCCGGTGATGATGACGGTCTTGCCGGTCAGGTCGTTCATTTTCAAGCTCCCTGTGGAATCGGGGTCGGGGTCGGAGTCGGACTCGGAGTCGGAGTCGGACTCGGAGTCGGGGTTGTCGTTGGAGGAGGGGCGCCGGTCCCGGGCGCGGGCGCGCGCAGCATGGCGGTGGTCATGCCGACGAGGTCGGCGAGGAACAGCGGCTCGTCGGTGAGGGTCCGCGTGCCGTCGAGGTACTGGCGGGCCCGGTCGCCCAGGGCCGCGCCGATCAGGGTGAGCGCGAGGTCGAGGCGTTCCAGGCGTACGGGCTCCGGCAGCCCGTCGAGGCGGTCCTCGATGAGGAGGATGAGCCGCCAGTAGCCGGTGCCGGCCAGCGTCGGATGCGGGGTGCGGGTGCGTACCCCGCTCTCGTGGCTGAGCTGTGCGGAGATCAGCAGGCAGTGCCGTCCGCCGTCGGTGGCGAGCTCGGTCGCCTCGGCGGTGACGAGCGCGGCGAGCAGCGCACGCAGGTCGGGCCCAGGGCCCTCAGGCAGGCCCGGCCCCAGCCCCGACCCCGGCCCCGGCCCCGGTCGCGGTCCCGGCCCCGGTTCCGCGTCCGCGAGCAGCTCGGTGAGCCGCGGTGCGAGCGCCGCTTCCGTCCGGTCCTGCCGGCCGGCCATGACGGCGTCGAGCAGGCCCTGCCGCGATCCGAAGTGGTACTGGACGGCGGAGGGGTTGGACTGACCCGCGAGACGGGTGATGTCGCGGGTCAGCGCGCCGTCGACGCCCTTGACGGCGAAGAGTTCCTCGGCCGCGCGGAGCAGTTTGCGGCGGGTCTCGGGTCCGGATGTTCTCGCCATGCGAGCATTCTAATGCACAGCATTATTAAGTGTCGTGACGCACGTCACGTGCCTAAACTCGGACGAGGGCAAAGCAAAGTCGCGCACTACCCACTTACAGCCCAAAAGTGCCCCAAGAGTCGTATACCCCTGCTGCGGTATCGGCCGGAAAGGCGTTCGCTGGTAGTGGGAAGACCCGCTCCGGACGCCTCGTCCGGAGGGCAACAGGAGCTGCCATGAGCGAGATCGTCGGATCCGACACCACCGTCTCCGAGGCGTACGCCTTCGCGTGCCTCAGCTGCGGTCACGGCTGGGAGCAGTCGTACGACATCGAGCACCATGTCGACGCGAAGGGTCAGCCCTTCGTCACCTACACCACCGCCGGCGAGAAGGTGCCGTCCCCGCTCACCCGCCCCACCTGCCTGAACTGCGGGGGGCACAAAGTGCGGATCATGCGGTCGGGTCAGGTCTCCGACGTGATGTCGCTGTGGAACACCCCCACGGGCGAGCGCGCCGTGCACCGAACGCACCACTGGTCTCTCCTGCACCGGCTGCATCGCAAGCACGGAGACACCGGCACGGCCTGACGACCGGCACGGCCTGACGACCGGCACAGCTTGACGACCGGCACGGCCTGACGCCGGGCCCGTCCGATCCCCGGCCGGGCCGACCCTGGACCGGAAGGACCGCCCCCACGCATGACCCCCGGCGGTCCGCCTCCGCCCGGCCTCCGTGCCGCCCGCTCCCCGGGTCTCCATAGGATCGGGGCATGTCCCCGAAGAACGAGAAGTCCGCGGCCCCGCCGGTGCCCGAGCCGCTGCGGGTCCCGGTCGCCGACTCGCACACCCACCTCGACATGCAGGAGGGAACGGTCGAGGAAGCTCTGGCCAAGGCCGCCTCCGTCGGGGTCACCACCCTCATCCAGGTCGGCTGCGACCTGAAGGGCTCGCAGTGGGCGGCCGACACCGCCGCCCAGCACCCGAACGTGTGGGCCACCGTCGCCCTGCACCCCAACGAAGCCCCCCGGATCGTCCACGGCGATCCGGACGGCTGGTCCCGCCAGGGCGCCCGCACCCCCGGCGGCGACAAGGCCCTGCAGGACGCCCTCGACCGGATCGCCGCGCTCGCCGCGCTTCCCCAGGTCCGCGGCGTCGGCGAGACCGGCCTCGACTACTTCCGCACCGGCCCCGAAGGCGTCGAGGCCCAGCAGTACTCCTTCCGCCGGCACATCGACATCGCGAAGGCCGTCGGCAAGGCGCTCGTCATCCACGACCGCGAGGCACACGCCGACGTGCTGCGCATCCTCGACGAGGAGGGCGCGCCCGACACCGTCGTCTTCCACTGCTACTCGGGCGACGCCGCCATGGCCCGGATCTGCGCCGACAAGGGCTACTACATGTCCTTCGCCGGCAACGTCACCTACAAGTCCGCCCAGGACCTGCGGGACGCCGTCGCCGTGGCCCCGCTCGAGCTCCTGCTGGTGGAGACGGACGCGCCTTTCCTGACCCCGGTGCCGTACCGCGGTCGGCCTAACGCGCCGTACCTCGTTCCGGTCACCCTGCGGGCGATGGCCGCGGCCAAGCAGGTTCCTGAGGACGAGCTGGCGTCCGCCATCGGGGCGAACACGGCGCGGGCCTTCGGCTACTGACGACCGCCGCCCCGCCGCTCTCTCCCCTCCGCCCTCCCCCGCCGCCCCGGCCGACCGGACGGCATCCCAGGACGCGCGATCACGACACAGCGTGCCCGGATGGTTTTGGAGAGTGACGGAAGGTGGGCTAGGGTCCCGGTCCTGATCGGGGACCGTCGGACCTGTGGAGTCGTCGTGAGCAATGCGCAGGGCACCCACCGAGCAGCACGCGGTGCGGCGACCCCCGTACCGGGGGCCGCGACGGAGGCCGGGGGCACCCGGCTGCCGCACCAGTCCGACTGGGACGCCGTACCGAACTCGTCGTGGGCCGACGAGGCGGCGGCCACCGGCTGCCTCCCGGTGATTCCGGTGATTCCGGTGATTCCGGAACAGGAACCGGCGCCCACGGCGGCGCCGGTCGGCGCCAGGACCGCCGCGCGCCGGGCCGCCAGGAGCGGCGGCCGGGCGGAACCGGCGTCCACGCCCTCCCCTGCGGGAGGTTCCCGGCGCGATCCCCGGCGCGATCCCCGGCGCGATTCCCGGCGCGACCTCCGCCCCGACCTCCGGCCCGACTCCCTGCGCAAGCTGCTGCCGCAGGCGCTCGTCGTCGCGTTCCTGGCGGGCGGGACCGTCGCGTTCCTCGCCGGCGACAAGGACGTACAGCTCACCGTCGACGGCGAACCGCGCACCCTCCACACCTTCGCCGACGACGTCGGGGAGGTGCTGGCGCAGCAGGGCGTGACCGTGGGCGAGCACGACCTCGTCGCGCCCGGCCCGCAGGCCGAACTGCACGACGGCGACCAGGTCGAGGTCCGGTTCGGCCGTCCCGTCACGCTCACCCTCGACGGTCACCGGCGCCTGCTGTGGACCACGGCTGACACCGTCGACGAGGCCCTGCGCGAGCTCGGCGTCCGCGCCGAGGGCGCGCATCTGTCCGCGTCGCGCGGCTCGTCCATCGGGCGGCACGGCCTCGACCTGGACGTACGCACCGAGCGGACCGTCACGCTGCTCGCCGACGGCCGCGAGCGGACGGTACGCACCAACGCCGCCACCGTCCGCGAGGTCGTCGCCCAGTCCGGGATCACCCTGCGGAACCAGGACGCGACGTCCGTCGACCCGGAGAGCTTCCCCCGGGAGGGCCAGACCATCTCGGTGCTGCGGATCTCCGGCACCGAGGAGGTGCGCGAGGAGCCGGTGCGGTTCCGCACGGAGAAGCACAAGGACGCCCAGCTGTTCCACGGCACCGAGGCCGTCGACACCCCGGGGAAGGCGGGCGTCCGCCGGGTCACGTACGCCTTCCGGACGGTCAACGGGGTGAAGCAGCGGCCCAGGATCATCCGCTCCGAGATCGTCAGGGAGCCCGTCACCCAGGTCGTCCGCATCGGCACCAAGCCGCTGCCGACCTCGGTCGCCGGGGCCGACGGCCTGAACTGGCAGGGCCTCGCGCACTGCGAGGCCGGCGGCCGCCCGCACGCGGTCGACCCGTCCGGCACCTACGGCGGCCTCTACCAGTTCGACACCCAGACCTGGCACAGCCTCGGCGGCAGCGGCCGCCCCCAGGACGCCCCAGCGGGCGAACAGACCTTCCGTGCCAAACGGCTCTACATCCAGCGCGGCTCCAGCCCCTGGCCGGTCTGCGGCCGCAAACTCGGCGGCTGAGGACCTCGGCGCGGTGGTCAGGCCGGGGCCCGGCCGCTGGTCCGCCCGGCCGGGGCCCGGCTTGAGGGCGGCTGCCGGGCCCGTACGCTGAGTACGTGAGCACCACTGAGCCCGACGCCCTCCTCGGTCCCGCCGACATCCGCGAACTGGCCGCCGCGCTGGGCGTACGCCCCACCAAGCAGCGGGGCCAGAACTTCGTCATCGACGCGAACACGGTGCGGCGCATCGTGCGGACGGCCGGTGTACTGCCGGACGACACCGTCCTCGAGGTCGGGCCCGGCCTCGGATCCCTGACGCTGGCGCTGCTGGAAGCGGCCGGCCGCGTCACGGCGATCGAGATCGACGACGTGCTCGCGGGCGCGCTCACCCCCACCATCGTGGCCCGGATGCCCTCCCGCGCCGACCGCTTCGCGCTGGTGCACAACGACGCGATGCAGGTCACGGAGCTGCCGGGGCCGCCGCCGACCGCGCTGGTCGCGAATCTGCCGTACAACGTGGCGGTGCCGGTGCTGCTGCACATGCTCGCGACGTTCCCGACGATCGAACGCACCCTCGTCATGGTCCAGGCCGAGGTCGCGGACCGGCTGGCCGCCAAGCCCGGCAACAAGGTCTACGGCGTGCCCTCGGTGAAGGCGAACTGGTACGCGGACGTGAAGCGCGCCGGGTCCATCGGCCGCAACGTCTTCTGGCCCGCGCCGAACGTCGACTCCGGTCTCGTCGCCCTGGTGCGCCACGAGCCGCCGACGACCACGGCCACCCGGCGTGAGGTCTTCGCGGTCGTCGACGCGGCCTTCGCCCAGCGCCGCAAGACCCTGCGGGCCGCGCTCGCCGGCTGGGCCGGCTCGGCTCCGGCGGCCGAGGCCGCGCTCGTCGCGGCGGGCATCTCGCCGCAGGCGCGCGGTGAGGCGCTGACGGTCGAGGAGTTCGCGGCCATCGCCGAGCACAAGCCGGCCGTGGCGGTCCCGTCGGAGGACGCGAAGTGACCCTCCCGGCCTCCGTCACCGTCCGGATTCCCGCCAAGGTCAACGCGCAGCTCGCCGTCGGCGGTCTGCGGCCCGACGGGTTCCACGACCTGGCCAACGTGTTCCTCGCCGTGGGCCTGTTCGACGAGGTCACCGTCACCCCCGCCGACAGCCTGCGGATCACGGCGTCCGGCCCGGACGCCGCCGAGATCCCCCTCGACGGCACGAACCTGGCCGCCCGCGCCGCCGTCGCACTCGCCGCGCGGCACGGCATCGAGCCCGCCGTCCACATCCACATCGCCAAGGACATCCCCGTCGCGGGCGGCATGGCGGGCGGCAGCGCGGACGGGGCGGGCGCGCTGCTCGGCTGCGACGCCCTGTGGGGGCTGCACACCCCGCAGGCCGAACTCCTGGACATCTGCGCCGAGTTGGGCAGCGACGTTCCGTTCAACCTGATCGGCGGCGCCGCACTCGGACGCGGGCGGGGCGAGCTCCTCACCCCGCTCGACGTGCGGGGACCGTTCCACTGGGTCTTCGCCGTCGCGGACGGCGGGCTGTCGACGCCGGCCGTCTACCGCGAGTGCGACCGGCTGCGCGAGGCGTCCGGCACGGGCGCCGCCACGGCCGACATCGCCGACCCGGAACCGGCCCCGGCCCTGCTCGCAGCCCTCGCCTCCGGCGACCCGGCCGCGCTGGCGGCCGCCCTGAGCAACGACCTCCAGCCCGCCGCCCTCTCCCTGCGCCCCGCCCTCGCCGACACCCTCCGCGCGGGCACCGGGGCCGGTGCCCTGGCCGCCCTGGTCTCCGGCTCGGGCCCGACGTGCGCCTTCCTGGCGGCCACCTCCGAAGAAGCCGAGAAGATCGCCGAGGCCGTTCTCGCTTCCGGCACCTGCCGCGCGACCCGGGTCACGACGTCCCCCGCTCCGGGGGCGACGATCCTGCCTGCCTGACGCCGCCAGGCGTGGGGCGGCTGGTGGTGGAGGGGGGCGTGTAACGCTTTCGGGCGGCCGAGCCAAGTAGAGATGTAAGGCATTGCTCGTCCGTTCAAGGAGTCGTCCGTGAAAGCGGAGCATTCAACAGCGCCACCGGTGCGTGATCCGGTCGGGTTCGCCGCGTTCTACCAGCAGCAGTTCGACACTGTGCTCGGTTTCGTCACCCGGCGCACCGACAGCCCGCACCTGGCCGCGGACCTGACGGCCGACATCTTCCTGACCGCGCTCGAACAGGCACACACCTACGACGCCCGGCGCGGCGCACCGGTCGCCTGGCTCTACGGCATCTCCCGCAACGTCCTGGCCGCCCACTTCCGGGGCAGTGCCCGTGAGCGGCAGGCCACCGCCCAGCTCGCCGGCCGGCGGCTGCTGGACGACGAGGACGTCAGCGCGATCGAGCGCCGGATCGACGCGGCCCGCGACGCCCGGCAGCTGGCCGAGCGGCACGCCGCCCTCTCCGAGCCGCTGCGCGCGGTGCTGGACCTGGTGGCCCTGGACGGACTGACCACCCGAGAGGCCGCACAGGCCCTGGGCATCAGCTCGGCCGCCGCCCGGGTGCGCCTGCACCGCGCCCGCATGGCCCTGCAGCGCGCCGACACCCAGACCACCACATCCCTGCACGCCGTCTCGGAGGCCCACTCATGACCAGCCCCGTGCACTTCCAGCAGCAGCTCGCCGAGGAGCTCACCGCCCGCGCCGCGGCCCTGCCGCCCACCACTGCGGTGCCGGTGCGGCCGCGCCACACCCGGCGGATCGCGGTCACCGCGCTGGGACTGGCCGCGGCCGCCACCGCGGTGGTGCTGATCCCGCACTCGGCCGACACCACCGACACCCCGCAAGCAGGAACAGGTCAGAGCACCGCCCACGTCCCCGGCAGCGGTGCGCCGGTCCTGAGCAACGCCTCGTACACGGTCGCTCCGCGCAAGGACGGGACCGTCAGCATCCAGGTGTCGGGCGCGGAGGTGTCCGGACTCCAGGCGGCGCTGCGCAGCCTGGGCGTGCCGGCCGTGGTCCTGCGGGCCTCGGACTCCTGCCCCGACAAGGTCCGCACCAACCCCAACCTCGAGTCGGTCGAGTCGCAGGACCCGAAGGACGGACGCGTGATGCTGATCCGTCCCAGCGCCATCCCGCACGGGGACTTCCTGGTACTGGTGCAGGCCGACCTCAAGGGCGCCCTGCACCCGGACAAAATGGGCTCCATGGACGTCATGCTGACCCACGGCGAGCCCACCTGCTTCCCCACCTCCCAGTCCGGCATCGGCGAGGGCTAGAGCCTGTCCCGCCCCCTCCGGACCCGGTCGTACCGGGTCCGGAGGGGGCGCGCACCGAACAAGAGCCGAACAAGAGGGGCCGCGCCTCCATCCCCCGCACCTGAGCACCGACAGAGGATCACCGCCATCACAGCCACCATGCGAACAGGATCCGACCCGGGCCATGGCACGGCGACCGGACACCTCCGGCACCCCGCGGTCCGCACCATCGGCCAGGACGTGCGGGGCAGGACCGTCGTCGAGTTCCACGGCGAGATCGACATAGCCACCACCCGCCAGAGCGACCAGCACCTGGACGCGGCCACCGCCCGCAGCACTCCGTCGGTGCTCGTCGACCTGCGCGGGGTGACGTTCATCGACAGCGCCGGGCTCGGCCCGATCTGCAGGGCCTGGCGCCGGGCCGTGGACCGTGGCGGCGACCTCACCCTGCTCTGCACCGACACCAGGATGCTCACCATCCTGCGGCTGACGGGCGTGACCCCCGCCATCGCCGTCACCGGCTCCTACCCTCGGATGGCCAACCGGCCGGGGTACCAGGCGAGCTGATGGAACCTCAGCCGTACATCCCCGCCACCCATGCCCACACCGTGAACTGCGCTCCCATCGCGATCGCCCAAAGTGCCGGCCGCCACGGCCGGCGGGACATCGCGCCGTAGCTGCCCACGGCCGCCGCCGCCAGCGCGACGACCATCGGCCCGAGGGACAGCACGGCCTTGCCCCAGCCGTTGCAGAGGGCGTGGTCGCCCGGATCGCACTCGGTCGCAACGGACAGGCCCATCAGGGACACGGCGGTCAGCCCGACGAGGGAGCACAGACAGACGACCGCCACACCCAGCACCCGTACACCCTGCTCGACGATCTCTCTGCGCGTCACGAGCGGCACGGTAGCGGTACGCCCTGACGTCACGCCACGCGTTCGGACCGGCGTCAGGTCTCAGCCGCATCGTCGAGGTTGCGCCGCAGCGCGATGAACACCCGCCACCGGTGCAGGAAGAACTCCAGCGGTTCGGCGCTGTCCGTCCGTTCCGCCTCCCGCCGCGCGGCGCCCAGTTCCCGGTCGAACCGTTCGGCCGCCGCCAGATCCAGCCCGCTGACGGTCACCCGCAGGGCCGCCTCGACGAGCGGATCGCCGGGTTCCGCCATCAGGCGGCCAACTCGAACCACAGCAACTTCCCGCACATCCCGAACACTTCCTCGCCGAGCGCGTACCCACCCCACCGGTCCGCGCACTCCCGCACGAGCAACAGTCCGCGCCCCCGCTCGGCGCACTCGGGCGGCCCGGGCGGGTGCGGACCGCCGCGAAACGGCGGCGGAATCGTCGGGTTGGTGTCCCACACACCCACCCGTACGTGCGTCGTGCGCGGATTGCTCAGCCGGATCCACGACGGCCCGTCGGAGTACAGCAGCGAGTTGGTCACCAACTCGCTCGCCAGCAGCTCGGCCACGTCGCTGACCTGCGCCATCCCGTATGTCTGCAGCACGGCTCGCACCGTTGACCGCGCGACGCGGACGGCTCTGCCGTCGTGCGGGAGTTGGAGGGTGTACGTCCAGAACTCGCCGGGGTGCGGCGTGTTCGCCGCTACGTTGTTGTCGTTGTGCATGGGGGAGCCGCCTTCATCGAGTGGTCTGCGTCACACCGTAGAGTGCGGCGGCAAAGGTATTTAGCGGTACGGGCTAAAGACCTTTGGATTTAGCCCGTGTGAGTGACTGCTCCGCGCTGCGCGCGGCTACGGAGGGACGGCGGATGCCGGTCAGGAACGCGCCCACAGCGCGCCAACTGCGACTCGGGGCCGAGCTGCGCAAACTGCGGGAGCGTGCGGGTCTGACGTCAACCGAGGCGGGGCGTCTGCTCGGCACCAACCAGGCGCAGATCAGCAACATCGAGGCGAGCCGTTTCGGCGTGAGCGCCGACCGCGTTCGCACGCTGGCGCGGAACTATGACTGTTCCGACGCGGCTCTCGTCGATGCGCTGGTGGGCATGACGGGAGAGCGGAAGCGCGGCTGGTGGGAGGAGTACCGCGACATTCTGCCCATCGGGCTGCTCGACCTTGCGGAGATGGAGCACCACGCGACGGCGATGCGGGTGGCCGTGGTGATCCATATGCCGGGACTGCTCCAGACGCTGGATCATGCTCGCGCGGGGCTTCAGGAGGCAGTCCCGCCGCTCCGGCCGCACATCGTCGAACACCACATCTCGTACCGGATGAAGCGGCAGGCGATCCTGTACGGCGACCGGCCGACGCACTACGCCACGATCGTGCACGAGGCCGCGCTGCGGATGGGAGTGGGTGGCCGGGACGTTGCGCGGCGGCAGTTGGAGCACCTCATCGAGATGAGCGAGCACGAGAACGTGGTCGTGCGAGTGATCCCGTTCGGCGAATGGGCCTTTGTCTCCACCGGCCAGTCCATCACCTATGCCTCGGGCCCCATGCCGCTGCTGGACACCGTCGAACTGGACACCGCTCACGGTTGCGAGTTCCTGGACGCGGAGACGCAGCTCGCCAAGTATCGAGTGGTGCTCGACCGAATGAGCAGCGGGGCTCTCACTCCGGAGAAATCACGGGATCTGATCCACAGCATCGCCCAGAGCCTCTGAAAGGCGGCGAACGTGTCCACAATGTCCTGGCAGAAGTCCTCTTACAGTCCCGAGGAATCAAACTGCCTCTACATAGCCCGCACCCCCGACGGAACCGTCCGCCTCCGCGAAAGCGACGATCCCGACGTGACCGTCCGCACCACCCCCGCCGCGCTCCGCGCGTTCCTGCACGGAGTGAGGGCCGGAGCGCTCGATCACCTCGCAGGCGGCCCCGGCGGCGCCCCGGGGATGTAGTCAGCGGACGGTGGGGACCGGCACTTCCGGCGTGCGTAGCCAGACCTGCTGGCCGCCGGCCTCCGTCACGGTGAGGCCGAATGCGTCGCGCTCGGGCCGACCGTGCTCCGACCACCAGGCGTAGGCGGTTCGGACCTCGTCCCAGAGGTGGCGGGGGCCGTACTGGTCCACCTCGAACGACGTTGCACCCGGGACGTAGTCGACGGGGGCCCACGATCGCCGGTCGTCGGCCAGCAGCCACAAGGTCGACTCGTCGCTGCCGTCGTCGGCGGCGCACAGCATCGACCACAGGCCGGACACCCTGGACGGCGACGGCGAAGCGGGCGTCCGTGTCGTTCCGGGCGGACTCCGGGTGCACCGTCGTTCCGCTCTTGGTGCCCTCGTTCTCGTGGTGGAGGTAGTCCACGAGGTATCCGTAGCCGGGACGCTGCTGTCGAGCCCACCTGAAGGCCGGATATCCGGAGAACCGGCCGGTGGCCACTCCGTGCGAGACGTCGAGGACCGCGAAGGAGGCGGAGAAGCAGCCGTTTCCCCAAGGGGTGACGATCCGGCCTTCAGGGGTCTGTTCGACCCAGGCCCCCGGGATCTCCTGGACGCAGCAGGTGGAGATCAGCCGGTCGAAGGGGGCGTGGGCCGGCACCCCGGCGAGCCCGTCCCCGAGGATCAGCCGGGGAGCCAGGCCCGCCCGGCGGAGGTTCTTCCGTGCTTCCGCCGCCACGCCCTCGTCCATTTCGACCGAGGTCACCAGCCGGCCGCCGAGCCGATGAGTGAGCCATGCGGCGTTGTAGCCCGTGCCGGTGCCCACCTCCAGTGCGCGACGCCTTCGACTCACTCCAACCGGCGCGGGCGGCGAGCGCCCGCGCCGTCAGGCCGGTCGGTCTGCGGATCTCTCGAAGGCGTCGCCCGAGAGCCCTCCGGGCATCGAGGACGGCTGAGGAAGGAGAAGTCACCACGGGAGCGTTCGGATCAGATGATCCGGTACTCCTCGTGCGGGATTGCCCGTTCCCACACCGCCTCGAACGAGCTTTCGCAGAGGTTGAGGATCGTCGGGTCGGTCGTCAGTTCCATCCAGTCCTCCGGGCTCTCACCGTCGCCGGTGAAGTGCAGGACGAGGACCAGCTCGTTGTCGAACACCCAGAAGTCGTTGCCGGGGAAGGCGATGTCCGTCGCTTGCCGGCGGGGGAGCCAGCGAATCTGTTCGCCGGCCTTCACGTTCGCGTCCGAGACATGGTGCTCGAACTTGATGTAGTCCGACTCCGGGACGGAGAAGACCCGTGCTCGGCGGTTCACCACGCCGCGATCCGTTGCTTCCCGCACCCACGTGAGCCAGTCCCGGAACTCGGGATCGTTGTCCTGATCCGCGTTGCGAACCCTGCTCTGCCAGGCGATATAGGCCGGGTCCGACGTCATGTAGCCGTCGCGCATCCCAGATGCACGGCCGAGTGACGTGCCGAGGCGAGCAGTTCCTCAAACGTTGGGGGCTTCGTCACTCTTCACCTCCAGGAAGAACTGGACCATCCGCCGCGGGATCTCGACGACGGTCTCGTGGGCGGGGAGGTCCAGTTCCGACAGCCGTTCCCGGTCCAGCACCTTCCACCCCTGGACCAGGTAGTTGTCGGTCTCGTCATCGAGATACACGGTGGGAGAGCCGCCGGACTTGCTCTCCGGGTCCTTGCCGAGCAGGTGTAACGCCATGGTGTCCTCCGCTGTCGAGCCGGATGAGGGTCCGCTGCCAACGAGCTTGCACCGCGCCCACCCGCGCGCGACACGAACTTGCGCGACCTTGCTCGATCGACTTCGGTGCCGCGGCTGGGAACGGGGGCCGGGCGGTGGCCCGCTCCCGCCTGCGGATTGCCACACCGGGTGACCGCGAACGCACGCTGTGTGGCGCCACCGGCAAGGGATGCGGGCGGAGGGGGTGGTCGGTGGTGGCGACTACCCTGGGAGATCGATCGTTCCGCACCAGCATGGAGTAAAAGTGGCCGTCAACCTCGTCAACGTCGAGGCCGTAGGAAAGGTCTACGGCACCCGGGCGCTGCTCGACGGTGTTTCCCTCGGCGTTTCGGAGGGCGACCGTATCGGGGTCGTCGGCCGTAATGGTGACGGGAAGACGACCCTGATCCGGATGCTCGCGCAGCTGGAGGAGCCGGACACCGGGCGGGTCACGCATGTGGGCGGGCTGCGGCTCGGGGTGCTGACGCAGCACGACAGCCTGGATCCGAAGGCGACCGTCCGGCACGAGGTGGTCGGGGACAAGGCGGACCACGAGTGGCTCGGGGACGCGAAGATCCGCGATGTGCTGACCGGGCTGTTCGGCGGGCTGGACCTGCCGGGGTTCCCGCAAGGGCTGGACACGGTGATCGGGCCGCTGTCCGGTGGCGAGCGGCGCAGGATCGCGCTGGCGAAGCTGCTGATCGACGAGCAGGACCTGGTCGTGCTCGACGAGCCGACCAACCACCTCGACGTCGAGGGCATCGCCTGGCTGGCCCAGCACCTCCAGACCCGGCGCTCCGCGCTGGTCTGCGTCACTCACGACCGGTGGTTCCTGGACCAGGTCTGCACCCGGATGTGGGACGTGCAGCGCGGTGATGTGCACGAGTACGAGGGCGGCTACAGCGACTACGTCTTCGCGCGGGCCGAGCGCGACCGGCGGGCGGCCACCGAGGAGGGCAAGCGGCAGAACCTCATGCGCAAGGAGCTGGCGTGGCTGCGCCGCGGCGCCCCGGCGCGGACGAGCAAGCCGCGCTACCGCATCGAGGCCGCGAACGAGCTGATCGCGGACGTGCCGCCGCCGCGCGACAGCGCCGAGCTGATGAAGTTCGCCAACTCGCGGCTCGGCAAGACCGTCTTCGAGCTGGAGGACGTGACGATCCAGGGCGGCGACAAGGTGCTGCTCAAGCACCTGACGTGGCAGCTGGGTCCGGGCGACCGGATCGGTCTGGTCGGGGTGAACGGCGCGGGCAAGACGTCGCTGCTGCGGGCGCTGGCGCAGGCCGCGTACTCGCACGGCGACGACCAGCCGCCGGCCGGGAAGATCGTCGTCGGCAAGACGGTGAAGCTCGCGTACCTGTCGCAGGAGGTCAGCGAGGTCGACCCGACGTGGCGGGTGCTGCAGGCCGTGGAGAGCGTGCGGCAGCGCGTGGACCTCGGCAAGGGCAAGGAGATGACGGCGGGCCAGCTGTGCGAGCAGTTCGGCTTCTCGAAGGAGAAGCAGTGGACGCCGGTCGGTGACCTGTCGGGTGGTGAGCGGCGCCGGCTGCAGATCCTGCGGCTGCTGATGGACGAGCCGAACGTGCTCTTCCTCGACGAACCGACCAACGACCTCGACATCGAGACGCTGACGCAGCTGGAGGACGTCCTCGACGGATGGCCCGGCTCGATGGTGGTCATCAGCCACGACCGGTTCTTCCTGGAGCGCACCACCGACAACGTCTGGGCGCTGCTCGGCGACTCGACGCTGCGGATGCTGCCGCGCGGGGTCGACGAGTACCTGGAGCGCCGCCGCCGTATCGCGGCGGACTCGGCGCCCGCGCCGGTCGCGGCGAAGGGCAAGGCGGCGGGAGCCGCCGGGTCCCGGGACGAGCGGGCGGCGAAGAAGGAGCTGCAGAAGGTCGAGCGCCGGCTCGACCGCATCGGCCAGGAAGAGGCCAAGGCGCACTCGCAGATCGCGGACAACTCGACGGACTTCGACCTCGTCGCCAAGCTGGACACGCAACTGCGCGCGCTGCGCGACGAGCGCGACGAGCTGGAAATGCGCTGGCTGGAGCTGGCGGACGACGAATAGGACGGCACAAATAGGACGGCGCGAGCCGTCGACGCCGGGGCGTGCGCGCCCCGGCGTGTGGGGCTTGTAGCGGGCGCGTAACGGTCGAGGACCGGCGCGTGGGGCGGCCGGGACGCAGTGATAGAAAGAGAACTCCCGCTTACCTGACCCTTACTGGTATTGCCTGAATGAGGACCTGCTGATGACGCAGCCGCCCCCGCCGCCCGGCAACCCGCCCAACTTCGGGAAGTCCGAGGGCGCTGTGCCTCCGCCTCCCCAGCAGGCTCCGCCGCCGCAGGAGCCGCAGTACGGCTATCCGCAGACGGCCGTGAGCCCGCAGGCGCCGCCGCCCGGCCAGCCGCCGCAGTACGGCTATCCGCAGAACCCGCCTCCGGGCCAGGTTCCGGACAATCCGTACGCGCAGCCGGTCCCGCCGGGGCAGAACCCGTACGCGCAGCCGGCGCCGCAGCAGCCGCAGCAGCCCCAGTACGGCTACCCGTCGCAGGGTCAGCCGCCCGGGCAGCCGCCGCAGTACGGCTACCCGCAGAACCCGCAAGGTCCGCCCCAAGGTCCGCCCCAGGGGCCGCCGATGGGCCCGCCGCAGACCGTGTACACGCCGCAGGGCGGCGGTCAGGGCGGCGGCAACAGCAAGATCGTCATGATCGTCGCCGCGGTGGTCGCCGCGGTGCTGGTCATCGGTGGTGGCGTGTACTTCCTGACCAAGGGCGACGACGGCGACAAGAAGCCGATCGCGGACAAGACGTCGGCCGGTGCCACCGGCGGCGCCACCGGCGGTAACGACGGCAAGCAGCAGGGCGTCATCAACGCCAAGGTGGGTTGGAGCAAGACCGCTACGCGGCCGCCGGTGGACGAGATCCAGGCCCGGGTCCCGAACACCTGGTTCAGCGGCGACACCGTCGTCAAGACGCTGCCGGACTCCGTGAAGGGGTACGCGCTCAGCGGCGGCGCGGAGAAGTGGTCGATCCCGATCACCGGCAAGTCCTGCCCCGCGTCGGACGACGTCTCCGACAACCGGGTCGCGATCCAGTTCGGCGCCAACTGCGAGATGCTGATGGCCGTCGACATCTCCAAGGGCACCAAGCTCTGGGAGGTGCCGCTGCCCATCGCGCCGGGTTCGAGCAGCTCCACCTTCCTCTACTCGACGGTCGCGGTCAGCGGCGATGTCGCGGCGGTCTCCTGGCTGCACGGCTACGCCGGGTACAAGCTCAGCACCCATGCGCAGATCTGGGCGCCCAACCCGTCGTCCAACTGCCAGGACAAGAGCTACGCGGGCGGCAAGCAGCTCGTCGTCTCGGTCGAGTGCGGCAAGGACGTCTTCGTCCGCGGTGTCGACACCACGACCTACAAGACCACCTGGTCCTGGCAGGTCTCGGCGGGCACCGAGCTCTCCAGCATCGTGTCCACCGACCCGGTGGTCATCGGCATCGGCGCCACCAACAGCCTGATGTCCGACCTCATGTACCTGGAGGGCGGCAAGCTCGTCGGCCACACCTCGCTGGGCAACGGCGGCTACCAGGGCAACTACGGGATCCACTGCCGGATCGCCGGTGAGGGCCCCTGCTTCAACTTCGCCATCCAGGGCACGACGCTCTACACCCCGACGAAGTCGCACAAGGCGGACGGTGCCGCCTACGGCCAGACCAACGAGATCGCGGCCGTGGACCTGAAGACCGGCAAGCCGCTGTGGACCGTCAAGCCGGCCGTCTCCGGCGAGTCGACCGTGGTCGGCATCGAGAACGGCAAGGTCATCGCGTACCAGGAGTCGGGGTACGACAAGCCCGGCGGGCTCTATGCGATGGACCCGACGACGCAGAAGAACACGCCGTACATGGTGTTCAGCGCCGACACGAAGAAGACCGAGAACGACTTCCTGGACACGTACCGCTACACGTGGCTGCACAACGGGCACTTCTTCCTCACCGGTGTCACCGTCTCCGCCCGGGACTCGCTGTCCGCGCTGGTGATCGCGGACTTCAGCTGAGCCACCGGCCGGGGTAAAACCCCAGTACCGCACTGACGGGCCCATAACGAGACACCAGTCCCGTTATGGGCCCGTCCTGTGCACGATGAGACGCCCCGGGCGTGAACCGGCCATCAATGACGGGTATTTCGGAATTGAGGGGTGCTTCTTACCGGTAAGGGGCGCGCCGCGTCGAACAAACGTGTAGCTTCCGGGGCTAGACCCGGGCCCGCCGTGGGTCACCGCCGGGACAACGGGCGGGCCGTGCGCTACGTACAAGTGGGGGCAGGACGTGGAGCCGCCGGGACCGGTCCCGATCGGTCCTCAGGGGGATAGGGGAGCGCGACATGGGCGTACGTCTTGTCGTCATCGACGACCACCGGCTGCTCGCGGAGGCGCTCGCCTCGGCACTGAAACTGCGCGGACACCGGGTGCTCGCCGCGGCCTCGCCGGTGGCGGGGGCGGCGGATCTCGTACTGAGCAGGTCGCCGGAGGTGTGTCTGATCGGCACGTCGTCGCCGGCCGATCCCGGGGTGTTCGAGACCGTCTCGCGGGTCAAGCGCGAGCGGCCGGCGGTGGCCGTGGTCGTTCTCGGGCCGGTGCCGAGCCCGCGCGGCATCGCGGCGGCGTTCGCGGCCGGCGCCTCGGGCTATGTGCGGCAGGACGAGCGCATCGAGGGCGTCGAGCGGGCGATGGTGAAGGCCAGGGCCGGTGAGGTCGCGGTCTCTCCGCAGCTGCTGCAGAGCGCGTTCGCGGAACTGCTGAACCCGGTGGAGGAGCCCGACGACGAGGGCAGCCGGCTGCTGCAGATGCTCACCCCGCGCGAGATAGAGGTCCTGATGCGGGTCGCCGAGGGCGAGGACACCCGGCTGATCGCCGCCGGGATGAGCATCGCCCCCAGCACCGCGCGCACCCATGTGCAGCGGGTGCTCATGAAACTCGGCGTCGGCTCCCGGCTGGAGGCCGCCGCGCTCGCGGCCCGTACCGGGCTGCTGGACCGGGTCGCGGCCGGGAGCTTCCCCTCCGGAGGCCCCGCAAGCTGACCGGGCCGCCGGGGCCCGAGCCCCCCGCGTTCCGATGCTCCACACGCCGATGCCCCCGCGCCCTGTGCGGGGGCATCGGCATGTCGTCGTGCCCCTCACCCACCGATCTCGCCAGGTCCTGGCCGGTGCATTGACGTCACTGTTGTTTTGTGGTTCATTGTGCGCGGTTATGTTGAGTAGGTTTGATGAGGGGTCTCCGGAGTGAAGAAGACGACGACCCGCCTGGCGGACGGCCGTGAGCTGCTCTACTACGACTCCCGTGACGACGTGGTGCGCGACGCCGTGGACCGGCGCCTGCTGGACGCCGTCGCCACCTCGGCCGAGCTGCGCCGCGATCCGCTGCTGGGCGACACCGTCGCCGTCGCCTCCCACCGGCAGGGCCGGATCTACCACCCGCCCGCCGACGAGTGCCCGCTGTGCCCGTCGCGCGACGGCCGGCTCAGCGAGATCCCGGCCGCCGACTACGACGTCGCCGTCTTCGAGAACCGCTTCCCCTCCCTCGCGGGCGACGCCGGCCGCTGCGAGGTCGTCTGCTTCACCTCCGACCACGACGCCTCGTTCGCCGACCTCACCCCCGAGCAGGCCGGACTGGTGCTCGACGCCTGGACCGACCGCACCGCCGAGCTGTCCCAACTCCCCGGCGTCGAACAGGTCTTCTGCTTCGAGAACCGCGGCAAGGAGATCGGCGTCACCCTCGGCCACCCGCACGGCCAGATCTACGCGTACCCGTTCGTCACCCCGCGCACCGAGCTGATGCTGCGCTCGCTGGCCGAGCACCGGGA
Organism: Streptomyces sp. RKAG337; assembly: GCF_023701715.1. NCBI lineage: Bacteria > Bacillati > Actinomycetota > Actinomycetes > Kitasatosporales > Streptomycetaceae > Streptomyces > Streptomyces sp. RKAG337. Next base: position 4,385,238 of record NZ_JAJOZA010000001.1, read on the forward strand.
GCGCACCGGCGGCAACCTCTTCGACGACGTCCTCGCGGACGAGCGCGCCGACGGCCGCCGTGTCGTGCTGGAGGGCGAGCACTGGACGGCGTTCGTCCCGTACGCGGCGCACTGGCCCTACGAGGTGCACCTCTACCCGAACCGCCGGGTGCCGGACCTGCTGCAGCTCGACGAGGACGCCCGCACAGAGTTCCCACATGTCTATCTGGAACTCTTGAAGCGCTTCGACCGGATCTTCGGGGAGGGCGAACCGCGCACGCCGTACATCGCGGGCTGGCACCAGGCGCCCTTCGGGGCGGCCGACCGGTGTGACTTCGCGTTGCACCTTGAGCTTTTCACCGTCCGCCGCACTTCCGGCAAGCTGAAGTTTCTCGCGGGTTCCGAATCCGGCATGAGTGTGTTCATCAACGACGTGCCCCCGGAAACCGCGGCACAGCGACTGCGAGAGGTAGCGAGCCAGTGAGCACCCCCATGAAGGTCCTGGTGACCGGCGGCGCCGGTTACATCGGCAGCGTCGTCACCGCGCACCTGCTGGAAGCCGGCCACCGGGTCACCGTCCTGGACGACCTGTCGACGGGCTTCCGCGAGGGCGTGCCGGCGGGCGCGGACTTCGTCGAGGGGCGGATCCAGGACGCGGGCAAGGTGCTCGACTCCTCCTACGACGCCGTGCTGCACTTCGCCGCCTCCTCGCAGGTCGGCGAGTCCGTCGCCGACCCGGGCAAGTACTGGCGGAACAACGTGGCGGGCACCATGGAACTGCTCGCCGCGATGCGCGAGTGCGGGGTCCGCCGGCTGGTCTTCTCCTCCACGGCCGCGACCTACGGCGAGCCGGCGTCCGTCCCGATCACCGAGGACGACGCGACCGCGCCGACCAATCCGTACGGCGCCACCAAGCTGGCCGTCGATCACATGATCACCGGCGAGACCGCCGCGCACGGGCTGTCCGCCGTCTCGCTGCGGTACTTCAACGTGGCCGGGGCGTACCGCTCGCTCTCCGGGGAGATGATCGGCGAGCGGCACGACCCCGAGTCGCACCTGATCCCGCTGGTCCTCCAGGTCGCGCAGGGCCGCCGCGAGGCGATCTCCGTCTACGGCGACGACTATCCGACGCCCGACGGGACCTGCGTCCGCGACTACATCCACGTCGCCGACCTCGCGCAGGCGCACCTGCTGGCGCTGGCCGCCGGCGCCGAGGGCGAGCACCTGATCTGCAACCTCGGCAACGGTGAGGGCTTCTCCGTCCGCCAGGTCGTCGAGACCGTCCGACAGGTCACCGGTCACCCGGTCCCCGAGGTCACCGTCCCGCGCCGCGGCGGCGATCCGGCCGTGCTCGTCGCCTCCGCCGACCGGGCCCGCCGGGTCCTCGGCTGGCGTCCGTCCCGGCCGGATCTCGCCGAAATCGTCCGGGACGCGTGGGCGTTCGCCCAGCGCGGGGAGAACCAGGAGACCGCCAAGTGACCGTGTTCGAGAAGGTGTTCGGCAGCGCGCCGGAGGGTGTGTGGGCGGCCCCCGGCCGGGTGAACCTGATCGGTGAGCACACCGACTACAACGACGGCTTCGTGATGCCGTTCGCGCTGCCGCACACCACCGTGGCCACCGTCGCCCGCCGCGACGACGGCCTGCTGCGGCTGCACTCCGCCGACATGCCCGGCGGCATCGTCGAACTGCGGCTCGACGAGCTGACGCCCGGCAGGGACGACGGCTGGGCCTCGTACCCGGCGGGCGTGGTGTGGGCGCTGCGCGAGGCGGGCCACCGGCTCACCGGCGCCGACATCCACTACGAGAGCACGGTCCCCACCGGCGCCGGCCTGTCCTCGTCGGCCGCGCTGGAGGTCGTCACCGCTCTCGCCCTCGACGACCTGCACGAACTCGGCCTGGAGCGGCCCGCGATGGCCCTGCTGTGCCAGCGTGCCGAGAACGTCTACGTCGGCGCGCCCACCGGCATCATGGACCAGACGGCGTCCGCCTGCTGCACCGCGGGCCACGCCCTGTTCGTGGACACCCGCGACGGCTCGCAGCGCCAGGTGCCGTTCGACCTCGCCGCGGAGGGGATGCGGCTGCTCGTCGTGGACACCCGCGTCAAGCACGCGCACAGCGACGGTTCGTACGCCGAGCGCCGGGCCGGGTGCGAGGCCGGCGCCGCCGCCCTCGGGGTCCCCGCGCTGCGCGACATCCCCTACGACGGCCTGGCCGCGGCCCTCGACCGGCTGCGCGCGGGCGGTCAGGACGACATGATCCTCGGTCTCGTCCGCCACATCGTCACCGAGAACCACCGCGTCGAGCAGGTCATCGAGCTGCTGGACGCGGGCCGTACCCGGGACATCGGGGCGGTGCTGACGGCGGGCCACGTCTCGCTGCGCGACGACTTCCGCATCTCCTGCGCGGAGTTGGACCTCGTCGTGGACACCGCCAACACCTCGGGTGCGCTGGGCGCACGGATGACGGGCGGCGGATTCGGCGGCTCGGCCATCGTCCTCGCGGAGAGCGACGCCGCGGAGAAGATCACCGAGGCGGTCGTCTCGGCCTTCGCCGCCGCCGGTTACCGGGAGCCGCGGGTCTTCACTGCGGTCCCGTCGGCGGGCGCCCGCCGCCTGTAGCCCGCCACGTGCCGTCCGGCCGGCTGTCCGGGCGTCAGGGCGTCCGGGCGTCCCAAACCCCGGCCGGCCGGAAAGAGTCCGGGACCCGAAGCACCAACGTTCCCGCGCGCCCCATCGGTTGGCCGAATGCATCCGCTGCTACCGGCCGACTTCTGCCAATCGGGCGCTATTGGCGTCCCCGGCCCCTACGCTTCTGACACAGCGCCGGTGGGGGCCGGCGCCATCAGGGGGCGAGACGCAAGGATTCGGCACCCGGAACGGGCACCTCAGGCGCGGCACGACGGCGGTCGTGCGGTACCGCGGTGGATGATCCTGTTTTCCGGGCGCCGGATCCCATGCGATCGCAACCCCAACCGTGGGGGAGTGCAACATGCCGGGAGTGGGGCCCGTGGGACGCATTCGTGTTCTCGTCGTCGACGACCACCGGATCTTCGCCGAATCACTGGCGGCCGCACTCGCGGCGGAGCCGGACGTCGATGTGTCGGCGGCCGGCAGCGGCCCTGCCGCGCAGCGCTGTCTGGAGCGCGCGGTGGCCGACAACCGAAGGTACGACGTGCTGTTGGTGGACGCCGACCTCGGTGCGGTGTTCCGCCCGCCGGGAGGCTCGGTGGGCGCGGGAACGCTGGCCGCGGTACCCCGCATCGTGCCGGAGCCGCGTCAGGCGGACCACCCGGGCGGCCCGGCCGCACCGGCGATCCCGGACCATCTGATCGACGGGATCGGCCTGGTGGAACGGGTCCGTGCCGAGCATCCCTCGACGCGCACCGTGGTGCTGGCCGAGCGGGACGACGCCCGGCGCGCGGCCCGCGCGCTGCAGGCGGGAGCCTCCGGCTGGGTCGCCAAGGACTGTTCCCTGTCACGGCTGCTGGCCGTGATGCGCGGAGTGCTGCGCGACGAGACGCATCTGCCGCCCGCGCTGCTCACGGGCGTGCTGCGGGAGCTGACCGCGGCCCGCCGGCACCGCACCGAGAGCGAACGGCTGGTGGAGTCGCTGACGCCGCGCGAGCAGGAAGTGCTGCGCTGCATGGTCGCGGGGCTCGGCCGCAAGGCGGTCGCCGAGCGGCTGTTCCTGTCCCCGCACACCGTCCGCACCCATATGCAGAACGTGCTGGGGAAGCTGGGCGTGCACTCGACGCTGGCGGCGGTCGCGCTGGCGCGCCGGGCGGGCGTCGGACCGGTGGAACTGGTCCCGTCAGCCGGGGATGTTGTCGAACGGAGCGGTCAGCTGTCGTAGCAGCGCCGCGAGGTCGCCGCGCTGGCGGTCCGTCAGTTCACCGAGGATGGACCGCTCCTGGGCGAGCAGCCCGGCCAGTGCCTGGTCGGCGCGCTCGCGCCCCTCGGGGGTGAGCCGGACGAGCACCCCGCGCCGGTCCGAGGGATCCGGCAGCCGTTCCACCAGGCCCTTCTTGGCGAGCCTGTCGATCCGGTTGGTCATCGTGCCGGAGGTGACCAGCGTCTGCGTGAGCAGTTGGCCGGGGGAGAGCTGGTACGGGTCGCCGGTGCGGCGCAGCGAGGTGAGCACGTCGAACTCCCACGGCTCCAGGCTGTGCTCGGAGAAGGCGAGCCGCCGGGCCCGGTCCAGGTGCCGGGCCAGCCTGCTGACGCGGCTGAGCACCTCGAGTGGTTCCACGTCGAGGTCGGGGCGCTCTCGGCGCCATGCAGCGACCAGCCGGTCGACCTCGTCCTCCATGACGATCAGTGTAGTGGTTCTGTCGATATGAAGTCTCTTGACGTCAAGATAAAAATTGAGGCACGGTAGAGGACATCAGCAGACCCACCGGATCCATCAGGGAGGCAGAAACGTGCCGGCAGCAGCACCCGCCTGGGACCCCCAGCAGTACCTGCACCACACCGACCACCGCACCCGCCCCTTCCATGAGCTGCTCGCCCGGGTGCCCGCCCTCCCGGGGCAGGCACCGCGCATCGCGGACATCGGCTGCGGTCCCGGCAATGTCACCATGCTGCTGAGCGGCCGCTGGCTGGCCGCCCGCGTCACCGGCTTCGACAACTCGCCCGAGATGCTGGACGCGGCCCGCGTCTACGCCGGCCCGACCCCCGGCGGCGGCCGGCTGGACTTCCGGCCGGCCGACGCCGCGCACTGGGCCCCCGACGAGACCTACGACCTCATCATCGCCAACGCCGCCCTGCAGTGGGTCGAGGGCCACGCGGAGCGCTTCCCCGACTGGCTCGACCACCTGGCCCCCGGCGGCACCCTCGCGTTCCAGGTCCCCGGCAACTACAACGCCCCGAGCCACGTCCTGCTCGCCGAGCTGTGCGCGTCCCCGAGGTGGCGGGCCCGGCTGGGCGGCAGCGCCGACCGCCGGGTCCTGATCCTCGAACCCGAGGAGTACTTCCAGCGCCTGAGCTCCCTCGGCTGCGAGACCGACGTCTGGGAGACCACGTACCTGCACCATCTGCAGGGTCCCGACCCGGTGCTCGAATGGACCAAGGGCACCGCGCTGCGCCCGGTGCTGACCGCGCTCGGGAACGACGCCGCCGCCCGCGAGGAGTTCCTCGCCGAGTACGGCGAGCTGCTGCGCACGGCGTACCCCGCCGGTTCGCACGGCACCGTCTTCCCGTTCCGGCGGATCTTCGTCGTCGCGCGCAAGGCGGGGGTGTCCGCATGATCAGCGCTCTCGACCACGTACAGCTCGCGGCGCCGCCCGGCAGCGAGGACGCGCTGCGCGCCTTCTACGGGGACGTCCTCGGCATGACCGAACTCCCCAAGCCGCCGGTGCTCGCCGCCCGGGGCGGCTGCTGGTTCGGCTCCGGCGCGGCCCAGCTCCACATCGGGGTCGAGGAGGGCTTCCGCCCGGCCAGGAAGGCGCATCCGGGCATCAGGGTCGTCGGCATCACGGCGTACGCCCGGCGGCTGGAGGAGCGCGGCGCGACCGTCGTGTGGGACGGCGACCTGCCGGGGCACCGGCGCTTCTACTCCGACGACCCGTTCGGCAACCGCCTGGAGTTCCTGGAGCCCGACCCCTCCTGACGAGCGGTGCCTTGAGCGGCCGCGCTACAGCAGGACGAAGGCGGCGACCATCAGGGCCCCGCCCGCCAGGCCGGCCGTCCAGGCGCTGCGGGGCATCCGCAGGCCCCCCGCGAGCACCAGGGCGGCCAGCAGGAGGGCGCCGCCGAGCGGGACCCAGGCGTACAGCACGCCGGACCAGCCGGTGCGGACGACGTCGTCGGTGCCGGGTTCCACGGCGACCTTGAGCTTCTCGCCGGTGCGGTGGGTGACCGACCGGGTGATGGTGACCCGGGGCCGCGCCGTGGCGGGCCCGGTGGGGACGAAGGGGCCGGTGCAGGTCTTGTCGCCGCAGGCCGCCACCGTCATGGTGCCGCGCTCGCGGCCCTTGGAGAGCATCACGTGCTGGGCCGTCCCCCAGGACACCCACACACCCGAGGCGAGCAGCAGGGCGACCACCGCCGACAGGATCACGGCCTTGCCGACGAGCAGCACGCCCCAGGCACTCTCCGCCATCCGGCGGGACCGGCTCCGTTTGACCATGCGGGCGATCTTTGGCCATGACACGCCGTGGAGTCAACCGCCGCGGCCGACGGCGGGCGGAGTCAGCTGTTGTACGTACTCTGGGCCCGCTCCAGGCCGTCGGAGATCAGTGCCTCGACCGCGTCGGCGGAGCGGTCGACGAACCAGTCCAGCTCCTTGCGCTCGGCCGAGGAGAAGTCCTTCAGCACGAAGGCCGCCACATCCATCCGGCCCGGCGGCCGTCCGATGCCGCAGCGCACCCGCAGATAGTCGGGACCCAGCGACTTGGTGATCGACTTCAGGCCGTTGTGACCGTTGTCGCCGCCGCCCAGTTTCAGCCGCAGCGTCGGGTAGTCGATGTCCAGTTCGTCATGGACGGCGATGATCTGCCCGGTCGGCACCTTGTAGAAGTCGCGCAGCGCCGTGACGGGCCCGCCGGAGAGGTTCATGAACGTCATCGGCTTGGCCAGCACGACCCGCTGTCCGCCGATCCGGCCCTCGACCACCTGGGCGCGGCTCTTGTGGGTCTTGAACTTGCTGCGGATCCGCTCCGCGAGCAGATCGGCCACCATGAAGCCGATGTTGTGCCGGTTGCCGGCGTACTCGGGGCCGGGGTTGCCGAGCCCGGCCACCAGCCAGGGCCCCTCGGGGGCGGGTGAACTGCTCATGCTCATGCCGTCCATTCAAGTCCACTGACGTCGCAACCCGAACCGCCGCCCCGCTCCGGAGGGAGCGGGACGGCGGTACGGGACAGCGGAGGCGGGAGGATCAGGCCTCGGTGGTCTCGCCGGCCGGGGTGGCGGTCTCGTCCGCCGGCTCCTCGGCCTGCGGGGCGACGACCTGGATGACGACGGTGTCGCCGTCGATCGTCAGCACGGTGCCTTCCGGCAGCGTGATGTCCTTCGCGAGGATGGCGGCGCCGGCCTCCAGGCCCTCGATGGAGACGGAGACGGAGGTCGGGATGTGGGTGGCCTCGGCCTCGACCGGGAGGGCGTTGAGGACGTGCTCCAGCAGGCCGCCGCCCGGGGCCAGCTCACCAGTGGTGTGCACGGCCACGTCGACGCTGACCTTCTCGCCGCGCTTCACGGTGAGCAGGTCGACGTGCTTGAGGAAGCCCTTGATGGCGTCGCGCTGGACGGCCTTGGGGAGCACGAAGGTGGTCTCACCCTCGACCTCGAGGCTGATCAGGACGTTCTTGGTGCGGAGCGCGAGCTGCAGCGCGTGACCCGGAAGGTTCACGTGCACCGGGGTGGCGCCGTGGCCGTAGACGACACCGGGGACCAGGTTGGCGCGGCGCGCACGACGGGCGGCACCCTTGCCGAATTCGCTGCGGACCTCGGCGCTGAGCTTGACCTCGGACATGAGAATCACTCCTCGTAAAGAGACGACTGGCTGGGACACATGTCGCCCGGCCCACGACGGGGGCCGATCCACTTACGAGGAGCGCGCCGATAACGGAGACGAAAAAGCCTCCCTCGCCGAGCAAACTCCAGGAGTCTACCCGGCGGGGAGGCCTTGACGAAATCGATCAACGCACGCTCAGCGCGTGCGGTCGATCAGCGGTCAGTGCGAGGCGCCGTCGAAGAGGCTGGTGACCGAGCCGTCCTCGAAGACCTCGCGGATCGCGGAGGCGAGCGTCGGGGCGATCGACAGCACCGTGATCTTGTCCAGCTCCAGCTCGCCCGGGGTCGGCAGCGAGTTGGTGAAGATGAACTCGCTCACCTGCGAGTTCTTCAGCCGGTCGGCGGCCGGGCCGGAGAGCACACCGTGCGTCGACGCCACGATGACGTCCTCGGCGCCGTTCGCGAACAGGGCGTCCGCGGCCGCGCAGATGGTGCCACCGGTGTCGATCATGTCGTCGACGAGCACGCAGATGCGGCCCTTGACGTCACCGACGACCTCGTGGACCGTCACCTGGTTCGCGATGTTGGGGTCGCGGCGCTTGTGGACGATCGCCAGCGGGGCACCGAGCCGGTCGCACCAGTTGTCGGCCACGCGGACGCGGCCGGCGTCCGGGGAGACGATGGTGAGCTTGGAGCGGTCGACCTTGGCGCCCACGTAGTCCGCCAGCATCGGCAGCGCGATGAGGTGGTCCACCGGGCCGTCGAAGAAGCCCTGGATCTGCGAGGCGTGCAGGTCCACGGCGAGCAGCCGGTCGGCACCCGCGGTCTTGAACAGGTCCGCCATCAGCCGGGCCGAGATCGGCTCGCGGCCACGGTGCTTCTTGTCCTGGCGGGCGTAGCCGTAGAACGGCAGGATCACGGTGATGCGCTTGGCGGAGGCCCGCTTCAGCGCATCGATCATGATCAGCTGTTCCATGATCCACTTGTTGATCGGAGCGGTGTGGCTCTGGATCACGAACGCGTCGCTGCCGCGCGCGGACTCCTCGAAGCGGACGTAGATCTCGCCGTTCGCGAAGTCGAACGCCTTGGTCGGGACGAGGTCGACACCGAGCTGGTGGGCCACCTCCTCCGCGAGTTCCGGATGAGCGCGTCCGGAGAAGAGCATCAGCTTCTTCTCACCGGTCGTCTTGAGCCCGGTCACACCGTCTCCTTGGTTGTACGGGTCTACGGGGGTTTCGGGGGCAACCCCCGTGAAGACTCAGTTAAGACTCAGTTCGCGGGTTCGTCCTGTGGACGTCGACCTGCGGCATTCTGTGCATCTCTTACGGTACGCCCCGCCGGGCCGGGTCGTGACCCGGCGGGAGTGCCGTTACTCACCCTGAGCGGCTCGTTCGGCGGCCTCCGCGGCGGCGCTCCCGGGGCGCTTGCGGGCGACCCAGCCCTCGATGTTCCGTTGCTGGCCACGGGCTACGGCCAGCGAACCGGCCGGTACGTCCTTGGTGATCACGGAGCCCGCGGCGGTGTAGGCGCCGTCCCCGACTGTGACCGGCGCCACGAACATGTTGTCGGAGCCGGTCTTGCAGTAGCTGCCGATCGTGGTGTGGTGCTTGACCTCGCCGTCGTAGTTCACGAAGACGCTCGCGGCGCCGATGTTCGTGTACTCGCCGATCGTCGCGTCGCCCACGTACGACAGGTGCGGGACCTTGGTGCCCTCGCCGATCGTCGCGTTCTTCATCTCGACGTACGTGCCGGCCTTCGCCTTCGCGCCGAGCCGGGTGCCGGGGCGCAGGAAGGCGAACGGGCCGACGGTGGCGTGCTCGCCGATCTCGGCGCTCTGCGCGACCGTGTTGCTCACCTGGGCGCCCGCGCCCACGGTGGTGTCGGTCAGCGTGCAGTTCGGGCCGACCTCGGCGCCCGTGGCCAGGCTGGTGGACCCGTACAGCTGGGTGTTGGGGAGCACCAGGGTGTCGGGCGCGAACTCGACGGCCACGTCGACCCAGGTCGAGGCCGGGTCGACGATGGTGGCGCCGGCCAGCATCGCCTCGTTGAGCAGCCGGTCGTTGAGGGTGCGGCGGGCCTCGGCGAGCTGCACCCGGTTGTTGATCCCGGCGATCTCGCGGTGGTCCGCGGCGACCGCGGCGCCCACCCGGTGGCCGGCCTCGCGCAGGATGCCGAGGGTGTCCGTGAGGTACTCCTCGCCCTGCGCGTTGTCCGTCGTGACCTTGCCGAGCGCGTCGGCGAGCAGCTGCGCGTCGAAGGCGAAGACCCCGGAGTTGATCTCGGCGATGGCCAGTTGGGCCTCGTTGGCGTCCTTGGTCTCGACGATCCCGGACACCGAGCCGTCGGCGGCCCGCACGATCCGGCCGTAGCCGGCCGGGTCCGGCACCGCGGCGGACAGCACGGTGACGGCGTTGCCGTCGCCCTCGTGCGTCGCGACCAGCGACCGCAGGGTCCCGGCGGTGAGCAGCGGGGTGTCGCCGCAGGTGATCACGACCGTGCCGGCGAGGACGACGCCCTGCGCCGACAGCGCCTCCAGGGCCATCCGGACCGCGTGCCCGGTGCCGAGCTGCTGGTCCTGCACGGCGGTGCGGGCGGCGGGGTCGATCTCGGCGAGATGGGCGCTCACCTGCTCGCGGGCATGGCCGACGACCACGACGAGGTGTTCCGGGTCGAGCGCGCGCGAGGCGGCCACGACATGGCCGACCAGGGTGCGCCCGCAGATGGCGTGCAGAACCTTGGGGAGGGCCGACTTCATGCGGGTGCCCTCACCCGCGGCGAGGACGACGACAGCAGCCGGGCGGTTGGGGCTCACGGAAGGGGCTCCTCGGCTTTGGGTGACGGACACCCGCAGGATACCGGGGGGTATGGGCGGGGAAACACGGGCGGGTCCCGACCATGAAGACCGGGACCCGCTACCACAAGCTCCGCCGCCAGGACTCGAACCCGGACAAAGGGCACCAAAAGCCCCGGTGCTGCCAATTACACCACGGCGGACCGACGCGCCTGAGCGCGCCTGCGCGTCCCTACTATGCCGCAAGCGACCACGTGAACGCGACGAGGTTCCGGGGTACACCTAGCCACGGGGCGTCAGCCCTCCGGGCCTATTGCCTGTCGACGCGACGCTGACATACTTACGTCGCCGTAGGTTACGGTTCCGTAGTAAATCCCCCATACACCCCCGGTGAGGGACCCTCATGACCGCACAGGCCGACGTGATCACCGAGCCCCGAGACCCCGGGCCCGGCCAATTCGTAACCCTCGCCACCCTCGGTGGCGACAACAAGGGGATGACCGAGCGCATCACCCTCGGCGCCTTCATCGGCGTCCCCTTCGTGGCGCTGGTCGCCGCGATCCCGCTGGCCTGGGGCTGGGGGATGAGCTGGCTGGACCTCGGTCTGATGGTCGGCATGTACTACATCGGCTGCCACGGCATCACCATCGGATTCCACCGGTACTTCACGCACGGCGCCTTCAAGGCCAAGCGCCCGCTGCGGATCGCGCTCGCGGTCGCCGGTTCGCTGGCCGTCGAGGGCCCGGTCGTGCGCTGGGTCGCGGACCACCGCAAGCACCACAAGTACTCCGACGCCGACGGCGACCCGCACTCGCCGTGGCGCTACGGCGAGACCGTGCCGGCCCTCATGAAGGGCCTGTGGTGGGCCCACATCGGCTGGATGTTCGACACCGAGCGGACCCCGCAGGAGAAGTACGCGCCGGACCTGATGAAGGACCCGGCGATCAGGATGATCTCCCGGCAGTTCCTGCTCTTCACCCTCGTCTCGCTCGCGATCCCGCCGCTCGTCGGCGGACTGGTGACGATGAGCTGGACCGGCGCGTTCACCGCGTTCTTCTGGGGATCGCTCATCCGGGTCGGCCTGCTCCACCACGTCACCTGGTCGATCAACTCCATCTGCCACGCCGTCGGCGACCGCCCGTTCAAGTCCCGTGACCGGTCCGGCAACGTGTGGTGGCTGGCCGTGCTGTCCTGCGGCGAGTCCTGGCACAACCTGCACCACGCCGAGCCCACCTCGGCCCGGCACGGCGTGCTGCGCGGCCAGCTCGACTCCAGCGCCCGCATCATCCGCTGGTGCGAACAGCTCGGCTGGGCGAGTGACGTCCGGTGGCCCAGCAAGGAGCGGATCGCCGCCCGGCGTAAGGAGAGCGTCAGTGAAGCGGCATGATTGACGCGTGAGCGACGGCAGCAGTACGAGCGGCGAGGGCCCGAACGGAACGACGGGTACGAACGCTCGGCGCGCGCGCCGGGTACGGATGACGGGCAAGGAGCGCCGCGAGCAACTGCTCGACATCGGCCGCACGCTCTTCGCCGAACGCGGCTTCGAAGGCACCTCGGTCGAGGAGATCGCCCATAAGGCCGGGGTGTCCAAACCGGTGGTCTACGAGCACTTCGGCGGCAAGGAAGGGCTCTACGCCGTCGTCGTCGACCGTGAGATGCGCCGGCTCCTGGACATGGTCACCAGCGCTCTCACCGGCGGCCATCCGAGGGAACTCCTGGAACAGGCGGCGTTCGCGCTGCTCGACTACATCGAGCAGTACACCGACGGGTTCCGGATCCTCGTCCGGGATTCGCCCGTCGCCCAGTCCACCGGCACCTTCGCGTCCCTGATCAGCGACATCGCCACCCAGGTCGAGGACATCCTCGGCATGGAGTTCAAGAACCGCGGCTTCGAACCCAAGCTCGCGCCGATGTACGCCCAGGCGCTCGTCGGCATGGTGGCCCTGACCGGCCAGTGGTGGCTCGACGCACCGCAGCGGCCCGAGAAGGCCGAGGTCGCCGCCCACCTGGTGAACCTGTCCTGGAACGGGCTGTCGGGCATCGAGCCCAAGCCGCGGCTGATCGGGCACCGCAAGAGCTGAACGGCGAAGGCCCCCGGACCGCGGTCCGGGGGCCTTCGTACGTTCCGGGCCGGGTCAGCCGGTGTTGCGGAGACCCGCCGCCACGCCGTTGACGGTCAGCAGCAGGGCCCGCGACAGCAGCGGGTCCGGCTCCTCGCCCCGGGCCGCCGCCTCGCGCTGGCGCGAGAGCAGGGCGACCTGGAGGTACGAGATCGGGTCGAGGTACTGGTCGCGGATGTGGAACGTCTGCGCCAGCGCCGGATCGCCGGCCAGCAGCTCCTTCTCACCGGTGATCCGCAGCACCTCCTGGACGGTGAGCGCGTGCTCGGCCTCGATGGTGTCGAAGACGTGCTTCAGCTCGTCGGGCACCAGGCTGTCCACGTAGTGCCGGGCGATCCGCAGATCCGTCTTGGCCAGCGTCATCTCGACGTTGGACAGGAAGTTGCGGAAGAAGTGCCAGTTGGCGTGCGCCTCGTCGATGACCGAGCCGAGACCGGCGTCCCGCGCGGCCTTGAGCCCGGAGCCGACGCCGAACCAGCCCGGGACGATCTGCCGGGACTGCGTCCAGCCGAACACCCACGGGATGGCCCGCAGCCCGTCCAGGCCCGCGCCGGAGTCCGGGCGGCGGGACGGACGGGAGCCCAGGTGCAGCTCGGCGAGCTGGTCCACCGGGGTGGAGGCGAAGAAGTACGACGGCAGGTCCGGGTCCTCGACGAGGTGCCGGTACGCGTTGTGCGCCGCGTCCGAGATGGTGTCCATCGCCGCGTCCCAGCGGGCCAGCGCCTCGTCGGACTGGCGCGGCGAGGTGTGCAGCGCGGAGGCCTGCAGCGTCGCCGCGACGGTCAGTTCGAGGTTCTCGCGGGCCAGCGACGGGATCAGGTACTTGTCGGAGATGACCTCGCCCTGCTCGGTCACCTTGATCTCGCCCTCCAGCGTGCCCCACGGCTGCGCGAGGATCGCGGTGTGCGAGGGACCGCCGCCACGGCCGACGGTGCCGCCGCGGCCGTGGAACAGCCGCAGCCGTACGCCGTAGCGGTGCGCGACATCGCGCAGCCGGCGCTGGGCACGGTGGATCTCCCACTGCGAGGTGGTGATGCCGCCGAACTTGGAGGAGTCGGAGTACCCGAGCATGACCTCCTGCACATCGCCGCGCAGCGAGACCAGCCGGCGGTACGACGGGTCGGCGAGCATCTCGTCGAGGATCCGGTCCGCCTCCTTCAGCTCGTCCGTCGTCTCCAGCAGCGGGACGATGCCGATCTGGGCGACGCCGCCGTGCAGATCGATCAGACCGGCCTCACGGGCCAGCACCGCCGCGGCGAAGACGTCGTCCGCGCCCTGGCACATCGAGATGATGTACGACTCGACGACCTCAGGGCCGAAGCGCCCGAACGCCTCGCGGATGGTGTGGAAGACACCGAGGGTCTTCGCGCCGGCCGCGTCCAGCGGGGCCGGGGTGCCGGCCAGCGGACGGCGGGAGCGCAGCTCCTTCGCGAGCAGCTTGCGCCGGTAGTCGCGCGGCATGTCCGCGTACCGCCAGGACTCCTCGCCGAGCCGGTCGAAGAGCTGGCCGAGCGCGTGGTGGTGGGCGTCCGCGTGCTCGCGCACGTCCATCGTGGCCAGCTGCAGCCCGAACGCGGCGAGCGTGCGGATGGTGCGTTCCATCCGGCCGTCCGCCATCAGCTCACCGCGGTTGGCGCGCAGCGAGGTCTGGATGAGCGCGAGGTCCTGCAGCAGCTCCGCGCTGCCCAGGTAGTCGCGGCCCGGGACGTGCGTGCTGCCCGCGGCGAGCCGCTCGCGGGTGTTGACGAGCTTCTGCCGGACGCAGGTGGCCTTGAGGCGGTACGGCTCCTCGGCGTTCAGCCGCTTGTAGCGCGGGCTGATCTCCGGAAGCGCCGCCAGGTCGGCGTCGAGCGAGGTGAGCAGCTCCGGGGTCGCGCCGCAGTTGCGGATCGAGTTGGAGAGCGCGCCGCGCAGGGAGTCGACCAGTTCCAGGGCGTCGGTGATGCCGTGCTCGTGCTGCAGGATCAGGACGTCCCAGGTGACCTCGGGGGTCACGTTCGGGTTGCCGTCGCGGTCGCCGCCGATCCAGGTGCCGAAGGTCAGCGGGCGGGTCTCGGGCGGCAGCGGCACACCGACCCGCTCCAGCTCGGCCGACAGGTCCTCCAGGACGTCGCCGACGGCCCCCGCGTGCAGCTCGTCGAGGTAGTAGATCGCGTTGCGCGCCTCGTCCGCGGGCTCCGGGCGCACCACGCGCAGCTCGTCGGTCTGCCACAGCAGGTCGATGTTCTCGGCCAGCCGCAGGTCGGCGCGGCGGCGGTCACCGGTGCCGTCCTGGTGCGCGTCGAGCAGCTCGGCGATGCGGCGCAGCTTGTTCAGCACGCTGCGGCGGGCCGCCTCGGTGGGGTGCGCGGTGAACACCGGCCGCACATTGAGGTGCTTGACGGTCTCGCGGATGTGGTCCGGGTCGGCGTCCTTCATCAGGTCCGCCGTCTGGCTGAGCAGACCGCCCTCGGAGGCGCGGCGGGCCCGCAGCTCACGGCCGCGGTGCACCTGCTCGGTGACGTTCGCCAGGTTGAAATAGGTGGAGAAGGCCCGCACCAGCTTCGCGGCGGTCTGCAGGTCCGTCTTCCCGAGGAGGGCGGCGGCGGCCTCGCCGTCGGAGCGGGTCAGGGCCCGCACCTTCTCGACGAGGTCGAGTAGCTCCTGGCCCTCCTGGCGGACCAGCGTTCCGCCGAGGAGTTCGCCCAGCCGGCGGATGTCGGCGCGCAGGGCTGGGCTGTCCGTTGCGTTGTCGGCGCTGCTCACAGGTGCGGCTCCTAGTGCAGGGGATGGGCGACGGCTGATCTCCCCGCCGGTGGATGGGCGGAGTGGGGCGGACCGCGCTGTCCGACCCGACCAGGATAGGTCGGGTCACCGCCGGCCACGGCCCCCGCCCATCTGGCGGACACCCCTATGCGCCGACGGCCGCCCCCCTGGCCGCCCCAGGACACCGGACCCCTGCCCGGACGGCACACGGCCTAGGCTGGACCGTATGAGTACGACGGGGGCGCACGTACCGGATGACAGGGGCGGGGGCCGGGCACGGCCCGGCCCGTGGTGGTGGCCGAGGCGGCGCAGCCTCGTGCTCGACGCGACGCTGGCCGCTGTGTCGGCGCTCGAATGCTTCGTCGAAGGCGCGTCCTTCGCGGAGAAGACCGGGATCGAACCCGGCATCGGCGCCGTCTTCGGGCTGCTCGTCGGCGCGTCGCTGCTGTTCCGCCGCCGCTGGCCGATCGCGATCGTCCTGATCGCCATCGCGGTGACACCCGCGCAGCTCGGCTTCCTGCTCGGCATCGTCGGCCTCTACACGCTGGCGGCCTCCGAGGTCCCGCGCCGCATCACCGCGACCCTGGCCGGGATGACCGGGGTCGGCACGATGATCGTCGCGTTCATCCAGATGCGCGACAGCCTGCGGCAGGACAGCAACACCCCGATGCCGGTCATCGTGATCACCTCGGTCCTGATGGCCCTCGGGCTGACCGCGCCGCCGGTGCTGCTCGGGCTGTACGTCCGGGCCCGGCGCCGGCTGGTGGAGAGCCTGCGGGAACGTGCCGACGGTCTGGAGCGGGAGCTGACGCTGCTCGCCGAGAAGGCGACGGAGCGGGCGGAACGGGCCCGTTCCGACGAGCGGACCCGGATCGCCCGGGAGATGCACGACGTGGTCGCGCACCGGGTGAGCCTGATGGTGGTGCACGCGGCGGCGCTCAAGGCCGTCGCCCTGAAGGACCCGGAGAAGGCGTCCGCGAGCGCGGAGCTGCTGGGGGACATGGGGCGGCAGGCGCTCAACGAGCTGCGCCAGATGCTGGGCGTCCTGCGGACGGCCCAGGTGGTGAACGGGGCGGGCACCGGAAGCACCCTCGCCTTCACGGAGCTGGGCAGCGGTAACGCTTCCGGGGCGGCGCGTACCGCCGTCGGACCGTCCGACGGGGCGGGCACCGGGCACCGGGCCGACGGGCCGCAGCCGGACGGTCCGTGCCTCGCCCGGCTGGAGGCGCTCGTCGAGGAGTCCCGGGCGGCGGGGATGCGGGTCGAGCTGACCGTCGAGGGCGAGGTCCGGTCGTGCGAGGACCAGGTCGAGCGGACCGCGTACCGCGTCGTCCAGGAGGCCCTGACCAACGTGCACAAGCACGCGCCGGGCGCCAGTACCGAGGTCCGGCTCGCCTACCGGGACGCCGAGGTCGCCGTCCGCGTCCAGAACGGCCCGTCCGACGGCTCACCCGCCGCGGCCCTGCCCAGCGGCGGCCACGGCCTCGTCGGGATGAAGGAGCGCGTCACCGCGCTCGGCGGCGGCTTCGTGGCGGGTCACACCGAGGCCGGCGGCTTCCGGGTCTCCGCCATGATCCCGGCGCTGCCCGTCGTCGCGGTGCCCACCGGACCGCCGGCCGCCGGCTGAGCGGACGGGCCCGGCGGCCGACCAAGGCCCGACCAAGGCCCGACCAAGGCCCGGGCGGGCGGGCGTGTCGGGAGGGCGTGCCGGGCGGGCGTCAGGCGGTGGTCAGCCGGTCCGGCCGGCCGCCGCCGACCAGGGTCGTCAGGGCGCTGTCGATGTCGGCGCCGAGGTACCAGTCCCCGGTGTGGTCGATGGCGTAGACATGGCCGTTCGCGTCGATCGCGAGCAGCGAGCCCGAGCCCATCTCCTCGCCGAGCGGGGACACCTCGGTCTCCAGCGCCCGGCCGAGGTCGGCGAGGGTCCTGGCGAGATGGAGCCCGCGCAGCGGGTTGACCAGGACCGGCGTCGGGGCGATCTGCCGGCCGGGGCCGGTGGTGGCGGGTATGGCGAGGCCGCCGAACTCCGCCCAGGCCTCCACGGCCGCCGGGGAGACGGCGTGGGTGTGCCCGGCGGGGGAGGAGTGCGCGCGCAGCGCGTCCGCCCACACCTCGGCCTGCTTGATGTCCCAGCGGCCGGGCTGCCAGCCGGCCGACCGCAGAGCGGCGTCCACACCGACCGGGAACCGGGTGCTCGGGGAGCTCGGCATACCGGCGGCGTGGTTCACCCCGTTCACGCTGTTCGGGTCCCGCAGGGCGTTCGGGTCGCTCACGCCGCCTCCGCCGACGGATCGACCGGCCGCACGCCGAAATGCGCCAGCAGCGGCGCGCAGGAGCGGCAGGGCGGGGCGTACGAGCCGTGCTCGGGGTCACCGTCCTCGCGTATACGGCGGGCGGTGAGCCGCGCGCCACGCAATGCCTTACGGGCCTCACTCTGCGTGAGCGGCTTGCGGGCCGCGCGCTTGCTGCGCGAGGCGTCCACGGCGGAGAGGAACCGGGAGAGCAGCACGGGCTCCGGACAGCGTCCGGTGAAGCGCTCGCGCTGGGCGACCGGCAGGGTGTCGAGGAAGTCCTGGACGATCGGATGCAGCGCCGGCGCCTGCTCGGCCTTGCTCCCGGTGCAGGTCAGCACCTCGTCGCGGATCGACAGCGCGGCGGCGACGGCCGGCAGGATGCCGTCCCGCCGGTGCCGCAGAACAGGGGGCCCCGCGGTGTCGGCGCCCATGGCACTCCAGGTGAGCCGCGGGTCCGCGGCATCCGTTGTCTGCATGGTGGTGCGTCCTCCTGTCCGCCCGCCGGAGCGGGCGATCCCCCGTTTACAAGACTCAGAGTGCCAAAGGTGTCAGGAGGTGGGGAAGTCGGGTGCGGTGTGCGGAACATCCTGTGTGTCCCATGTCACCGTGGTGTGACGGATCGTCGGCGGAGTGGAAACGGCTTGGACGGGGCAGCAGATGGGCCGGAAGGATGGGCCGCAGCTCGCATTCGCGGGCGGAACGTTCCGTCCACGAGGGAGAGTTGCCCGCATGCGCACTCGGTCCCGCACCACCACTCGCACCAATGTCCGTATCCGCCAAGCCGTCACGGCCGCCGCCGTGCTGCCCGTCCTCGCACTGGCCGGGGCCTGCTCCGGCGATGACGGCGGGAGCGGCGACGGGAAGGGCAAGGACGGCGCCACGACGGCTCCCGCGACGTCCGCGGCCGGGTCCTCGACGGGGGCCGCCAAGGCACCGCTGAACGCGGCACAGTTGAGGGCGGCGCTGGTCAAGGACACCGAAGTGCCCGGCTACAAGATCGAAGCGTCGAAGAACGAGGCGATGAGCCCCGACGACGTGATGACGACGGACAAGCCCGAGTGCCAGCCGCTCGCCGATCCGCCCAGCACCCGGCCGAAGTACGCGCGCAAGGCGTTCGTCGGCGCCTCGGTCGGCAAGATCGACCCGGGCAACCTGCCGGCCGGCGTCGAGCTGACCCAGCTGCTGCTCGCCAGCCACGCCCCCGGTGAGGCCGGGAAGATGGTGGCCGACATCCGGCAGGCGCTGGACAAGTGCACCGGTTTCACGGCCACCGACGGCACCGGCAAGAAGATCCCGTTCACGATCCGGAAGGGCCCCGCGGTCACCGTCGGCGACGAGGCCGTGGCGTACGTGATGTCGGACACCAGCGACAAGGAGGGCGGCACGGCACTGGTCACCGTCGTGCGCACCGGCGACGCCAGCGTCACGTATCTGTCGGTGAAGGGGACCGGCCAGGCGGGCGACGCGCCCCTCGTCATCGCCCGCAAGCAGGACGCGAACCTGAAGGCCGCGGAGGCCGCCGGCTGACCCGGACGGGGGCGGAAGCCGAACTTGCCACACCCCATAGGCTGTGCTCATCAGCCAGACGCAGCAGGGGGCAACCGCCATGACGACAGGTCGGCCAGGGCTGGGGGCACCTCCCAGCCCCCGGACCGGGGGACGGACCGTGCCACCGAACGCGGCCTACGCCGGTCAGGTCGTGCACTTCCCGGACCCGGTGCGCGCCGCCCGGCACCCCCAGGGTGTCTGGGTCGACGACGACGGCTACCCGGACTTCTCCGCGTTCGCGAGGGCGGCGGCGGAGATCGCGGAGCCGCCCGAGGGCTTCGGCGTGGACGAGCTCCGGCTGACCGACTATGTGTCGGCCAACGCCGCGATGCACGCCGCGGGACACGAGCTGTGGGGCAGCCTGCCGCCCGTCGCGACCCCGCACGGCTGGACCTGGCACCACGTTGCGGGCACCCGGCGGCTGGAGCTGATCCCCGTCGAGGTCAAGGCCCTGCTGCGGCACCACGGCGGCCTCGCCGTCTCGACCGCCGACCACTCCAAGCGCGGCACGCGCCCGCTCCAGGAGACCCGTCCGGTGCACTTCGGGCTGCCCAAGGCGACGCCCCACCACAGCGGTGTGGCGATCACCGAGCAGCAGGTCCTGGACGTCGAGGAGGAGCTGGGCTACCGGCTCCCCGGCGCCTACCGCACGTTCCTGAAGGCGGCCGGCGGCTGCGCCCCGGCCGGGGTCGCGCTCGACCCGGACCTGGGACTGCTGCTGGACCAGCCGTTCTTCACGGTGCGTGACGAGGCCGCGGTCAACGACCTCGTGTACGTCAACAAATGTCTGCGCGACCACTTCACCAAGGACTACCTGGCCATCGGGTACGTCCAGGGCGGGGTGCTCGCGGTGAAGGTCAAGGGCGACGGCACCGGTTCGGTCTGGTTCTGCGCCTACGACGACGCGCGGGACGGCGACCACTGGTCGTCCCCGCAGGAGCGGGTCGCGGAGCTGCTGCTGCCGTGCGGTGACTCGCTCGACGCGTTCCTGCTGCGGCTGGCGGGAAATCCGCCGGAGCTGGAGACAGTGGCGAACCTGATGGTGGACGGTGGCTTCGCCAGTGCCGTCCCGGTGGAGGGGTGAAGCAGGGAATGGTCACTTTCGCGCAGGCGCAGGAGCGCGCCGAGCGGTGGATCAACGGTGACGTCCCGGCGTACCAGGCCCGCGAGGTGCGGGTGCGGGAGTTCGACCTGGGCTTCGTCGCCTGGTCCGAGCCCCGCGAGGACGGTCCGTCGAGCGATGACGGACAGGTGCGGCTGGTCATCGCGCGGGACAGCGGAGAGGCCACGCTGTGGCCGGGTCTGCCGGTCGGCGAGGTCATCCGCCGCTACGAGGAGGAGTACGGCGCGGTGCCCAACGACGCCCCGCCGACACCGCCCCAGCGGCTCGATCTGGAGGCGACGTCCTTCCTGATCAGCCCACCGCAGTGGCTGCAGGACGCGGCGGACAAGATGGGCATCCCGGACCGTCGCCCCGGCGCGGCTCCGGCCGCGGCCGGAGCCCCCGACGCACCGGTCGTGCCGGCCCCCGCGCCGGTGCCGTCCCCGGCGTCCGCCGAGATCTCCTCCGGCGCCTGGTCCGGCCGCACCACCAGCGCCGGGGACGACTCCGTCTCCGTCCCCATCCCCGCCACGGTCTTCGCCCCGCCGATCTCCGACTCCGACGAGGCGCACACCCCGCCGCCGATGGCCGGCGCCGAGGCCAAGACCGAACTGATGCCGCAGGGCAGCTCGCTGCCCGCGACGATCATCGCCCCGCCGGAAGGCGCCGCCGGCTTCCCGATCGCACCCGCGACGCCCGGCGCCGGCGGGCCCGGCCGCCCCCCGGGCCCCGGCTATGCCGGTCCCGGTCTGCCGCCGCCGTCAGGCCCCGGCGTGGCGCTGCCGCCGCCCGCGGGTCTCGCGACCCCGGGCGGACCCGGCGGCCCCGGCACGTCCGGGAGCGCGGCCGCGGACATCGCCGACGCGGAGACCGC
Organism: Streptomyces sp. RKAG337; assembly: GCF_023701715.1. Classification (NCBI taxonomy): domain Bacteria; kingdom Bacillati; phylum Actinomycetota; class Actinomycetes; order Kitasatosporales; family Streptomycetaceae; genus Streptomyces; species Streptomyces sp. RKAG337. The sequence continues at coordinate 4,406,139 of NZ_JAJOZA010000001.1, forward strand.
GAAGGCGGTGCGCGGCAGCGTGCCGTCCGCGGGACCCGTACGGCGCAGCCCGGACGCACCGCCGCCGCCCAGCGCGCCGAACGCGCCCGGAACTCCGGGTACGCCCGGCGCTCCGGGCGGCGGGGGATACCTGCCGACGCAACTGGTGCCGGCGCGCGGCCCGAACGACCCCGGCCCGGCCGCTCCCGGAGCGCCCGGTGCCCCCGGAACTCCGGGCAGCCCGCCGTCGTCCGGCGGTGTGAACTACGCGGCGACGATGCTGGCCGGTCCTGGCGTCGGTGGTCCGGGTGCTCCCGGCGGTCCTGGTGGTTCCGGCGGTCCGCCGCCGCCTCCCGGGGTGATCGGTGGTGGCCGTGGCGCTCCGCCTCCCGCTCCGCCCGCTCAGGGCTCCTCCGGCGGCGTCAACTACGCGGCGACGATGCTCGCGGGTCCTGGCGTCGGTGGTCCCGGCGCTCCCAACGGTCCTGGTGGTCCGCCGCCTCCCGGTGTGATCGGTGGTTCGGGCCCTGGTGGTCCGCCGCCTCCGCCCGGTGTGCCCGGTGGTGGCCGCGGCGCTCCGCCGGCTCCGCCCGGCCCCGGCGGTGCCCACTACGCCGCGACGATGCTGGCCGGCCCGAACCCCGGCGGCCCCGGTGGCCCCGGCATGCCGCCACCGCCGCCGCCCGGCGCCGCGGCCCCGCCGCCCCCCGGCGGTTACGGGTACCCGCAGCCGCCGGCCGGTGTGCCGACGGTCGGTCCCGGCTACATGGCCGTCCTGAGCTACCGCGCGCACGACGGTTCGCAGCAGCAGCTCATCCGGCGCTCGGCGCCGGGCACTCCACACCCGGAGTGGCAGATCCTGCACGAGCTGCGCGCGCTCAACGTGCCGCCGCAGCAGGTGCTGGAGCTGCACACGGAGCTGGAGGCGTGCGATCTGCCGGGCGGCTACTGCGCCCGGATGATCCGCGAGACCTGGCCCCAGGTGCGGATCAGCCACACCGCCCCGTACGGCCGCGAGCACGCCTCGCGCCAGCAGGGCGTCCAGCATCTGCTGACGCACCAGGGCGAACTTCACCAGGTCGCGTCGGCGCCGGCGCGGCCGCAGCCGCAGCGGGTGCCGATGCCGGACCCGAACCAGGTCCAGCGGGTACCGCCGATTCCGCTCGAGGGGATCGGCCACGAGCTGGCGCAGGCGTTCGGGCCGCAGGGCCTGTTCCGGTTCGACCAGCGTGCGGTCTCCCGCCAGGGCGTGCCGGACATCGTCGCGCAGACCCTGATGTGGGCCGGGCTGCCGGTCGACTTCGGGCCGTTCTTCTGGGCGCAGGCCCAGCCGGGCCGCCCGGTGCCGACGCTCGCCGAACTGGCGCAGGAGCGCGGGGTGCAGCCGGCCTCGGACGCGGGCTCGTACCTGGTCATGGGCAATGACTTCGGGCGCCAGCTGTGCGTGCAGTACGGGACCGCGCACATCGTCGCCGTGCCGCTCGAAGCGGGCCCCGGCGGGCAGCCGGTGCCGCCGCAGTTCGTGAACTCCAGCCTGCCGGAGTTCGCCCGCTGCCTCGCCCTGCTCGGGCGGATGTGGCGGCTGCGGATCGGGCTCACGCCCGACCAGGCCGGCCGCTGGACGGTCGACTTCCAGGCGCAGCTCGCGGCGCAGGACCCGGCCGCGATCGCCTCGCCGGACAACTGGTGGGCCGTACTGATCGAGCAGATGTGGGACGGCCTGCTCTGACGCTCCCCGCTGTGTCCTGATCCCCGGGCGGCCCGGGTCCGGATTATCCGGACCCGGGCCGCCGCGCTATGTACGGGCGATGGGTTGGGTAGGGGTACGTCGGAGTGTCGCGGTATACACAATTCGGACATATCGACAAAAATGGATTACAGAGTACGGTTCGGAAGGACGGCGAGGGGCAGCGCATGAGCAGCACGGCAACACCTCACGGCTTCGACACCGTTCGCGGGCGCGGCTACCGGGTGGAACAGGTCGAACGCTTCCTCGAGGAACTGTCCGAGGACCGCGACGCGGCCTGGGAGCGGGCCGCCCGGCTCACTGTTCTCGCGAACGAGATGGACACCGAGGCCAAGGCGCTGCGGGAATCCGTCGACGCGCTCGGACCGGCGAGTTACGAGACGCTGAGCGCGAGCGCGCAGGAACTGCTGCGCCTCGTCCAGGAAGAGGCCGCGGCGGTCAGGGAGCGCGCCGAGAACGAGATCCAGTACGCCAGGGACGCCGCGGAGACCGCCCGCCGCGCCCTCCAGGACGAGGCCAGGGCCGCCGCCGCCGAGCGGCGCGCCGTCGCGGAGGACCAGGCCGGCCGGGTGCTCGACCTGGCCCGCGGCCGCGCCGGCGAGATCCTCACGGAAGCGCAGGCCGAGGCCGGACCGGTCCGCAGCGAGGCCGAACAGGCCCTGGAGGCCACCCGGCAGGACACCACGCGCACCCTCACCGAGCTCGAGAAGGAGCAGCGCGAGCGGCTGGACGCCTTCGAGCACGAGATGGCCGAGCGCGAGGCCGGCGTCGACAGCCGGATCGGCGAGCTGACCGGCTACGCGGAGCGCCGCTTCGAGGACGCCAGGACGGCGCGCGCGGAGGCCGAGGAGTTCGCGCGGCACGGGCAGGAGGACGCCGAGGCCCGTGCGGCCGCCCTGCTCGCGGAGGCCCGGATGCGGGAGGAGCGCATCCGGCGGGAGAGCGAGCGGGAGCTGCGCGAGCACGAGGAGCGCGGCGAGGAGATCCGCGCCCACCTCGCCCACGTCCGCAGCAGCCTCGCGGCCCTCACCGGCCGACCGCTGCCCGACGATCCCTCGGTCCCGGAACCGGGCCCGGCCCCGGAGTAGGCCCTGTCCGGCCGAACGGACGGGTTGTCAGTCCCCGTCCGTCAGGACGGGGAAGCGGCGCGGGGCGACGAACAGCAGCACCAGCACGGCCGCCCCGGCCGCCGCCGCGGCGCCCACGTAGACGTGGTCGACCGCGGCCGCCACCGCCCGGCGCACCGGCTCGGCCGCTCCGCCCGGCGGCGTCAGTGAAGCCGGCGCCGCGCCCAGCCGGGCGACCAGCGTGTGGTTGGCGACGGCGCCGAAGACCGCCGCGCCCACGCTCTGGCCGACCTGGCGGCAGAAGAGCACCGACGAGGTCGTCGTGGCCCGCTCCGCCCACCCGACGGTGGACTGCACACCGACGATCAGCGGCAGTTGGAAGAGCCCGAGCGCGCCGCCGAGCAGCAGCATCATGAGCGCGGGCTGCCAGGCCGGCCCGCCGTACGGCAGCAGCGGGAACGCGGCGAGGATCGCGGTGGCGCAGCTCATGCCGATGACGGCGCTGTTGCGGAAGCCGATCCGCAGATAGACGCGACTGCTCAGGGCGGCCGACAGCGGCCAGCTCAGCGTCATGACGGACAGCACGAACCCGGCGGCGACCGGCCCCAGCCCCAGGACCGTCTGGGCATAGGTCGGCAGGAAGACCGTCGGCGCGATCATGAGCAGCCCGAGCGCGCCGAGCGCCAGGTTCACCGAGACGATGACCCGCCGCCGCCAGACCCAGCCCGGGATGATCGGCTCGGCGGCGCGCCGTTCGATCACCACCGTGCCGGCGATGCAGACGGCGCTGGCGCCGAACAGAGTGAGGGACTGCCAGGACAGCCAGTCCCACGCGATGCCGCCCTGGACGAGGGCGAGGAGCAGCAGCCCGCCGGCGAGGAACAGCGCGACCGCGCCGGGCCAGTCGATGCGGTGGCGGGTGCGGGTGATGTTCTCGTGCAGGTGGCGGAGGATGAGGACGAGGGCGGCCGCGCCGACCGGCAGGTTGATCAGGAAGATCCAGCGCCAGTCGCCGTACCCGGCGAGGAAGCCGCCGGCCAGCGGTCCCGCGATGGCGGAGACCGCCCACACGGTGGAGAGCGCCGCCTGTATGCGGCCGCGTTCCTTCAGCCCGTACAGATCGGCGGCCACGGTCTGCACGGTGCCCTGGATCGCGCCGCCGCCCAGCCCCTGGACGATCCGGAAGGCGATCAGGCTCGCCATGTTCCAGGCGCCCGCGCACAGCAGTGAGCCGAGCAGGAAGAGCGCGATGCCCGCCAGCAGCACCGGCTTGCGGCCGAAGGTGTCGGCGAGCTTGCCGTACACCGGCAGCGTCACCGTCACGGCCAGCAGATAGCCGGAGAAGAGCCAGGAGAACACCGAGAGGCCGCCGAGGTCCCCGACGATCTGCGGGACGGCCGTCGAGATGATCGTCGAGTCCATCGCGGCGAGCGCCATGGCGAGCATCAGCGCGGCCACGATCCGGCCGCGCCGGGGTGGGCGCGCGGGCTCCGCCGCGGCCGATGACCGGGCCGTACGTTCCACAGGACCGCTCACGGCGGCTCCCTCCCCTGGCGTGCACCGCAGTGTGTGTACACCGCACCATTCCATGCGGGACCAGGGTCGCGACAGCCCGTTCCGGAGGCATCGCCGCAGGTGGAAGAAGGTTCTTGCACCTCACGTGGGGTGCGGGCAGATCATCGACCCCGAGGTCGCGGACGGTTGGATGTCGGCGACCCTTAGGGGAAAGTACTCACTTCCGCCTACTCGATGTTCGTACTGGCGGAGGACGTTCGGGGGGCCTGGTGCTCCTTAGGGTCATCAGTGGGACGTGGTGGGGCTAACCCCACCGGCAAGAGGGAGACCTGCCCCATCGCCGCGACCCCAGGCCGACCAGCACTCTGATAACGCGGGACAGGGACCACCAGGTTCCGCTGGAGCCCGACGAATCACACGAGATTTCAGGAGATAGCAGTGACAACGGCTGTAACGATTCCCAAGTCCGGGGGCAGCGGAGAGCGTTCGGCTGTTGCCGCCCGTGCACGTCAGGTCACCAAGTCGTACGGCACCACCGAGGACACGCGCGTGGTCGCGCTGGACGCGGTGGACGTGGACATCGCCCGCAGCGGTTTCACCGCGATCATGGGCCCGTCCGGTTCCGGCAAGTCGACCCTGATGCACTGCCTGGCGGGTCTGGACTCGGTCACCAGCGGACAGATCTGGGTCGGTGACACCGAGATCACCAAGCTGAAGGACAAGAAGCTCACCCAGCTCCGCCGGGACCAGATCGGCTTCATCTTCCAGGCGTTCAACCTGCTCCCGACGCTCAACGCGCTGGAGAACATCACCCTGCCGATGGACATCGCGGGCCGTAAGCCCGACCGCGAGTGGCTGGACCGCGTCATCGAGACCGTCGGCCTGGCCGGGCGTCTCAAGCACCGCCCGAACCAGCTCTCCGGTGGCCAGCAGCAGCGTGTCGCGGTCGCCCGCGCCCTCGCCGCCCGCCCCGAGATCATCTTCGGTGACGAGCCGACCGGAAACCTGGACTCGCGCGCCGGCGCCGAGGTGCTGGGCTTCCTGCGCCGCTCGGTCGACGAGCTCGGCCAGACGATCGTCATCGTGACCCACGACCCGGTCGCCGCCTCCTACGCGGACCGCGTCATCTACCTGGCCGACGGCCGCATCGTCGACGACATGGCGAACCCGACGGCCGACTCCGTTCTCGAGCGCATGAAGTCCTTCGACGCCCGTGGGAGGGTGTCGTGACCGTCTTCAAGACATCGATGCGCAACTTTGTCGCGCACAAGGGCCGGATGGTGCTCAGCGCCGTCGCCGTGCTCCTTTCGGTGGCGTTCGTCTGCGGCACGCTCGTCTTCACCGACACCATGACCGCGACCTTCGACAAGCTCTTCGCCTCCACGGCGTCGGACGTCTCGGTCAGCGCCAAGAAGGTCGACGACGCTCAGGAGACCGGCAAGCCGGAGACCGTTCCGGCCTCGCTGCTGGCGAAGCTGCAGCAGACCGCCGGCGTGCAGCAGGTCGAGACGCAGGTGGTCAGCGACAAGATCACCGTCGTCAACAGCAAGAACGAGAACGTCGGCTCGAAGACCGGTGCGCCCACGATCGCCATCAACTGGGACGAGCGCGACAGCAAGAAGTCGGTGGAGCTCACCTCCGGCCACGCGCCGCGCGGCCCGACCGAATCGTTGATCGACGCCGACACCGCCGCCAAGAAGAACCTGAAGATCGGCGACTCGCTCCGGGTCATCGCCACCCCCGGTGACTTCAGCACCCAGATCGTCGGCATCGCGACCTTCAAGACCACCAACCCCGGTGCCGCGCTCATCTACCTCGACACCCCGACCGCGCAGAGCAAGCTGCTCGGCACCACGGACGCGTACACGAACTTCGGCCTGACCGCCAAGAGCGGCGTCACCGACGAGCAGCTGAAGAAGGACGTCACGGCCGCGGTCGGCGCCGGCTACAAGATCCAGACGGCCGCCGAGGCCAACGCCGAGGCCAAGGACAGCATCGGTTCGTTCCTGAATCCGATGAAGTACATCATGCTCGGCTTCGCCTTCATCTCGGTGATCGTCGGCATCTTCCTCATCATCAACACCTTCTCGATGCTGGTCGCCCAGCGGACCCGCGAGATCGGCCTGATGCGGGCCATCGGCTCCAGCCGCAAGCAGATCAACCGGTCCGTGCTCTTCGAGGCGCTGATGCTCGGCGTCCTCGGCTCGGTGCTCGGCGTCGGCGGCGGCATCGGACTCGCCATCCTGCTGATGAAGCTCATGGGCAAGCTCGGCATGCACCTGGACACCTCCGAGCTGACCATCAAGGCCACCACCCCGGTCATCGGGCTCGCGATCGGTGTCATCGTCACGGTGGTTGCCGCCATGCTGCCCGCCCGGCGGGCAGGCAAGATCTCGCCGATGGCCGCCATGCGGGACGCCGGAACTCCGGCGGACGGCAAGGCAGGCAAGGTCCGCGCCACCATCGGTGTGGTGGTGGCCCTGGTCGGCGGCGCCGCCCTGGTCGCGGCGGGCAAGGCGGACAAGGCGTCCGAGGGCTCCTCGTTCCTCGGCTTCGGCGTGCTCCTCACGCTGATCGGCTTCGTGATCGTCGGCCCGCTGCTGGCCGGAGTGCTCGTCCGCGCCCTCAGCACCGTCTCGCTGCGGTTCTTCGGTCCGGTCGGCCGCCTCGCGGAGCGCAACGCGCTGCGCAACCCGCGTCGTACCGGCGCCACCGCCTCGGCGCTGATGATCGGCCTCGCGCTGGTCGCCGGACTGTCGGTGGTCGGCACCTCGATGGTGGCCTCGGCCACCGACCAGCTCGACAAGTCGGTCGGCGCGGACTTCATCCTGCAGACCGACAACCAGCAGCCGCTCAGCCCCGCGCTGGCCAAGGCCATCCACTCGGCCGGTCACCTGGACCACGTCACCGACTACACGGGCACCAACGCCAAGCTGACCACCCCGGACGGCAAGGTCTCCACCAAGCAGTTGACGGCCGCCAGCCCCACCTACGCGCAGGACCTGCGCGTCGAGGCGGTCCAGGGCAAGCTGTCCGAGGCCTACGGCGACAACTCGATGTCGGTCAACGAGGGCTTCGCCAAGGACCACGGCATCAAGATCGGCAGCGAGCTGACCGTCGCCTTCATCGGCGGCGAGACCGCGAAGCTGAAGGTCGCCGCGATCACGTCGGACGACACCACGTTCGACAAGGGCGCGATGTACACGAACATCGCCACGGCGAAGCGGTTCCTGCCGGCTGACAAGTTCCCGCCCAACCAGATCATGTTCGCCAAGGCCGTCGACGGCCAGGCCAGTGAGGCGGCCGCTTCCCTCAAGGCAGCGGTCAAGGACTACCCGCAGCTCACCGTCCGGGACCAGACCGACTACAAGGAAATGATCAAGAGCCAGGTCAACCAGCTGCTCTACATGATCTACGGCCTGCTCGGCCTCGCGATCGTCGTCGCCATCCTCGGCGTCGTGAACACGCTGGCCCTGTCGGTCGTCGAGCGGACCCGTGAGATCGGCCTGATGCGGGCGATCGGAATGTCGCGGCGCCAGCTGCGGCGGATGGTCCGCCTGGAGTCCGTGGTCATCGCCCTCTTCGGCGCCCTGGTCGGCCTCGGGCTGGGCATGGGCTGGGGCATCTCGGCGCAGCGGCTGATGGCCACCGTGGGCTTCGGAGTCCTGGAGATCCCGTGGGGGACGATCATCATCGTCTTCTTCGGATCGGCCCTCGTCGGCCTGGTGGCCGCGCTGGTCCCCGCCTTCCGGGCGGGCCGGATGAACGTGCTCAACGCGATCGCCTCCGACTAGGCAGTCTCCCCACTGCCTACTGAGGCGGCCCCGGAACGCAACCCCCCGCGTTCCGGGGCCGCCGTTTGTCGTCGTTCGTGATGAGCGGGCGGCGAGTGTCAGTGGGGAGTCGTAGGCTTGATGAACCCCGGCCCGTTTGACGTGTCGGGTCGTTCGCGTTGTCCAGCCCTGGGACGGAAACCCCTTCATGAGTCTGAACGGTCTGCTCGACGTCGTCGTGAACGATCCGGCCCTCGCCGAAGCGGTCAAGGCCGGTACCGACGGCAATCGCCCGTATGTCGACCTGGTGGGCCCCGCCGCCGCCCGGCCGCTGGTGCTGGCGGCCCTGGCCGCCCGCACCGGCCGTACGGTCCTGGCGGTGACGGCCACCGGCCGGGAGTGCGAGGACCTGGTGGCGGCGCTGCGCTCGCTGCTGCCGCCGGACTCCGTCGTGGAGTACCCGGCGTGGGAGACGCTGCCGCACGAGCGGCTGTCGCCGCGCTCCGACACCGTCGGCCGGCGGCTCGCCGTGCTGCGCAGGCTGGCGCACCCGCGGGCGGACGACCCGACGGCCGGTCCGGTGAAGATCGTCGTCGCGCCGATCCGTTCCGTGCTGCAGCCGCAGGTCAAGGGGCTGGGCGAACTGGAGCCGGTGTCGCTGCGCAGCGGGCAGAGCGCGGATCTCGGCGAGGTCGTGGACGGCCTGGCGGCCGCCGCGTACGCCCGGGTGGAGCTGGTGGAGAAGCGCGGCGAGTTCGCGGTGCGCGGCGGGATCCTCGATGTCTTCCCGCCGACCGAGGAGCACCCGCTGCGGGTGGAGTTCTGGGGCGACGACGTCGAGGAGATCCGGTACTTCAAGGTCGCCGACCAGCGGTCGCTGGAGATCGCCGAACACGGTCTGTGGGCGCCGCCGTGCCGGGAGCTGCTGCTCACCGACGAGGTACGGGCGCGCGCGGCCGAGCTGGCGATCCAGCACCCCGAGCTGAACGAACTGCTCGACAAGATCGCCGAGGGCATCGCCGTCGAAGGCATGGAATCGCTGGCTCCGGTCCTGGTGGACGACATGGAGCTGCTGCTGGACGTGCTGCCGGCCGGCAGCATGACGGTCGTCTGCGACCCGGAGCGGGTCAGGACCCGCGCCTCCGACCTGGTCGCCACGTCGCAGGAGTTCCTGGAGGCGTCCTGGGCGGCCTCCGCCGGTGGCGGAGTGGCGCCGGTCGACCTGGGCGCGGCCTCGCTGTGGTCGATCGCCGACGTACGCGACCACGCCCGGCAACTGGGCACGCCCTGGTGGTCGATCAGCCAGTTCGCCGCCGGCGAGAGTAAGCACAGCGCCGCGGAAGGGACGGACGCCGACGAGGACACCCTGCAGCTGGGCATGCACGCGCCCGAGCTGTACCGGGGGGACACCGCCCGCGCGCTCGCCGACACCAAGGGCTGGCTGGCCGACGGCTGGCGCACGGTCTACGTCACCGAGGGCCACGGCCCGGCCGCCCGCATCGTGGAGGTGCTGGGCGGCGAGGGCATCGCGGCCCGGCTGGACATGGACCTGGCCGATCTGGAGCCGTCCGTCGTCCATGTCTCGACCGGTTCGATCGAGCACGGCTTCATCGACGCGGCGCTCAAGCTGGCGGTGCTCACCGAGTCCGACCTCACCGGGCAGAAGTCCTCCACCAAGGACATGGGGCGGATGCCGTCGCGGCGCCGCAAGACCATCGACCCGCTGACCCTGCAGCCCGGCGACTACATCGTGCACGAGCAGCACGGCGTGGGCCGCTACGTCGAGATGGTGCAGCGCACCGTCCAGGGCGCCACCCGCGAGTACCTGCTGGTCGAGTACGCGCCCGCGAAGAAGGGGCAGCCCGGCGACCGGCTCTTCGTGCCGACCGACCAGCTGGAGCAGATCACCAAGTACGTCGGCGGCGAGGCCCCGACGCTGCACCGGCTCGGCGGCGCCGACTGGACGAAGACCAAGGCGCGCGCGAAGAAGGCGGTCAAGGAGATCGCCGCCGACCTCATCAAGCTCTACTCGGCGCGGATGGCGGCCCCCGGCTACACCTTCGGGCCCGACACCCCCTGGCAGCGCGAGCTGGAGGACGCCTTCCCGTACGTGGAGACGCCCGACCAGCTGACCACCATCGCCGAGGTCAAGGAGGACATGGAGAAGTCGGTCCCGATGGACCGGCTGATCTGCGGCGACGTCGGCTACGGCAAGACCGAGATCGCGGTCCGCGCCGCCTTCAAGGCGGTCCAGGACAGCAAGCAGGTCGCGGTGCTGGTCCCCACCACGCTGCTGGTGCAGCAGCACTTCACGACCTTCTCCGAGCGGTACGCCCAGTTCCCCGTGACGGTGAAGGCACTGTCGCGCTTCCAGTCCGACAGCGAGGCCAAGGCCGTCCTGGAGGGGCTGCGGGACGGCACGGTCGATGTCGTCATCGGCACCCACCGGCTGTTCTCGTCCGAGACGAAGTTCAAGGACCTGGGCCTGGTGATCGTCGACGAGGAGCAGCGGTTCGGCGTCGAGCACAAGGAGCAGCTGAAGAAGCTGCGGGCCAACGTGGACGTGCTGACGATGTCCGCCACCCCCATTCCCCGCACCCTGGAGATGGCGGTCACCGGCATCCGCGAGATGTCGACGATCACCACCCCGCCGGAGGAACGGCACCCGGTGCTGACCTTCGTCGGACCGTACGAGGAGAGGCAGATCGGCGCCGCGGTCCGGCGTGAACTGCTGCGCGAGGGCCAGGTCTTCTACATCCACAACCGGGTCGAGTCGATCGACCGGGCGGCGGCGCGGCTGCGCGAGATCGTGCCGGAGGCGCGGATCGCCACCGCGCACGGGCAGATGGGCGAGAGCGCGCTGGAACAGGTCGTCGTCGACTTCTGGGAGAAACGCTTCGACGTGCTGGTCTCCACGACGATCGTGGAGTCCGGAATCGACATCTCCAACGCGAACACCCTCATCGTGGAGCGCGGCGACAACTTCGGTCTCTCGCAGCTGCACCAGCTGCGCGGCCGCGTCGGCCGGTCGCGCGAGCGCGGCTACGCCTACTTCCTGTACCCGCCGGAGAAGCCGCTCACCGAGACCGCGCACGAGCGGCTGGCGACCATCGCGCAGCACACCGAGATGGGCGCGGGCATGTACGTCGCGATGAAGGACCTGGAGATCCGCGGCGCGGGCAACCTGCTCGGCGGCGAGCAGTCCGGGCACATCGCGGGCGTCGGCTTCGACCTCTACATCCGGATGGTCGGCGAGGCGGTCGCGGACTACCGCTCGGCCCTGGAGGACGGCGGCGAGCCCGACGAGACGCTGCTCGACGTCAAGATCGAACTGCCGGTGGACGCGCATGTCCCGCACGACTACGCGCCGGGGGAGCGGCTGCGCCTCCAGGCGTACCGCGCCATCGCCGCCGCCAACAGCCACGAGGACATCACCGCGGTCCGCGAGGAGCTGACCGACCGGTACGGCAAGCTGCCGGAGCCGGTGGAGAACCTGCTGCTGGTGGCCGGGCTGCGGCTGCTCGCCCGCAAGGTCGGGGTCAGCGACATCACCCTGGCGGGCAGCAACGTCCGGTTCGGCCCGGTCGAGCTGCGCGAGTCGCAGGAACTGCGGCTCAACCGGCTCTACCCGCGCACGGTCATGAAGAACGCGGCCCGTCAGGTCCTCGTGCCGCGCCCGACCACCGCCAAGATCGGCGGCACACCCGTCATCGGACGGGAACTCCTGCTCTGGACGTCGGAGTTCCTGACCACGATTCTCGACAACTGAGACCTGACCGACGGGCATCCGAGGGGTAACCGACACACAACCGGCGCCGCCGCGCCGTGAGTCATGTGGCGTTCAGATCGCCGTCATGTGGCCCTTGCGCGGCGGCCGCGCGGGGGTCGTGTACCGCGGGCAGCATTTCCGTGTATCCCACGGAAAGTGAATCCATGCGCCTGTCCGTTGTCGTTCCCTGTTACAACGAGGAATCCGGTGTAGAGCTTTTCGACGCGAAGATCCGGGAGACTCTCGACCTCCTCCCCGTCGAATACGAGCTCTGCTACGTGGACGACGGCAGCTCGGACGCGACGCTGGAACGCCTGCGGGGCCTGGCCGAGAAGCATGTGGGCAGCACCCGGTACGTCTCGTTCAGCCGGAACTTCGGCAAGGAGGCCGGCATGCTCGCGGGGCTCCGTGAGGCCACCGGCGACGCCGTCGTGCTGATGGACGCCGATCTGCAGCACCCGCCGGAGCTGATCGTGCGGATGCTGGAGCTGTTCAGCCGCGGCCACGACCAGGTGATAGCGCGCCGCACCAGGGAGGGCGACAAGTTCGTCCGCAGCACGGTGAGCCGGCTGTACTACCGGATGGTCAACAAGTGGGTCGACGTCGAACTGACCGACGGGGTCGGCGACTTCCGGCTGCTCTCCCGCCGCGCCGTCGACGCGCTGCTGTCGATGCCGGAGTACAACCGCTTCTCCAAGGGGCTGTTCTCCTGGATCGGCTTCGACACCGTCACCTTCGACTACCGCAACGCCGCCCGCGCCGCGGGCGAGACCAAGTGGCGGTTCGGGGCGCTGCTCAACTACGGGATCGACGGCCTGATCTCCTTCAACAACCGTCCGCTGCGGATGGGCATCCACCTCGGCCTCGCGCTGGCGGGCCTGGCCGGGCTGTACGCCGCCTGGGTCACGGTGGCCGCGGTGGTCGGCGGGGTGACCGCGCCCGGCTATGTGACACTGATCGTCGCCATCGTCGGGCTCGGCGGGCTGCAGATGATGATGCTGGGGCTGATGGGCGAGTACATCGGCCGTATCTACTACGAGTCCAAGCGGCGGCCGCACTTCCTCGTGAAGGAGACCAACGTGCCGCCCTCCACCTTCGGTGGCCCGGACAGCGCACCCGCCACCGGTGCGGCTCTGCTGACGGAGCGGCCGGCGCCCGCTTCGGAGGGCCGGCGCTGATGCCCGTACGTCTCCTCCAGGTGGTGCGCTTCGGCCTGGTGGGTGTGGTGAACACCGGCACCTTCTACGGCTGCTATCTGCTCCTGCACCGCTGGATGCCCTACTACCCGGCGTATGTCGTGGCGTTCGTGCTGAGCATGATCGGCTCGTTCTTCCTCAACACGTACTTCACCTACCGGACCCGTCCGACGTGGCGGAAGTTCCTGTTCTTCCCGCTGACCAACCTGACGAACTTCACCGTCACCTCGGTCGGCATGTACGTCCTGGTGGAGTGGTGCGGGGTGGGGGAGAAGCCCGCCCCGCTGATCGCGGCGGCCGCCGCGATCCCCGTGACGTTCCTGCTCTCCCGGCGGATCCTGCTGACCCGCGAGCAGCCGGCCCCCGTCCAGGAGCCGGCCCTCACCCCGGCTACCCGCGACGCAGGATGACGTAGCCCTCGCTGTTGGCGATCTCGGTGTAGGCCGCCGACGGATGGAGCTGGTGGGCGTACTCGACCGGGTCGGGGACCCAGCCGTCCCCGTTGTCGATCGCGATGTAGTCGGGCACCACGTTCTTGGCCCCGCCGATCCAGTAGACGGTGCAGCGGTTGACGAGCCTGCTGATCGGTCCGACGTTGGCCTCGACGCTCGCACCGTCCGGGATCTGCCGCAGCAGCTTCTCGACGGCCTTGACGTGCGCGCCGGGCCGGTACGTGGCGGTGTGCGTGAGATCCGCCAGCGGGAGGGTGGTGCTCAGCGCCAGGGCCGCGGCCGCCGCGGCGGCCGGCAACTGCGAGGCGTAGGAGCGCAGCCAGCCCCGCGGGCTGTCGCGCGACTCGTTGACGGCGTCGACGAGGGCGAGGAAGACGACGGGCATCAGCACGGCGCTGTAGTGCCAGTCCAGGCCCCAGTAGTGGTCGTCGTGGGAGATGAAGCGCCAGCCGATGGTGGGCAGGGCGGCGATCAGCAGCGGGGAGCGCAGCGCGAGCAGCCCGCTGGTCGGCAGCAGGATCCACAACAGGGTGCGCAGCGCGGTGTCCGGCGGAATGGTGCCGGCGACGGGCGCGCCGCTGCCGCCGAGCTTGTTCCAGTAGTCGTAGCCGCCGCTGTTGTTGAAGGCGGGGATGAGGACGCCGAAGGCGATGGCGGCGAAGGCGAGACCGAAGCCGATGAGCCAGATCGCGTACGACGCGGTCCGCGGATCCTCGCGCCGGGTCCGCAGCAGCACGACGACACCGATGGCGGCGACGGTCGCGCCCATGTCCTCCTTGACGAGGATCAGCGGCAGCGCCCACCACATGGCGGTCTTCCACCGCTTGCGCAGCACGGCCTCCAGGGAGAAGGCGAGCATCGGCATGGCGAAGGCGATCTCGTGGAAGTCGAACTCGATGGCCCGCTGCACCCCCCACGACAGGCCGTAGGCGACCCCGACGGCCAGCCCGCGGCCGCGGCCGAGGAAGTGCGCGCCGACCCGGGTGACCGGGACGACGGAGAGCGCGAAGAGGGCGGCCTGCACCACGAGGAGGGTGACCGGGGAGGGGAAGACCCGGTAGAAGGGGGCCACGAGGGCGGTGATGGGGCTGAAGTGGTCGCCGAGGATGTTGGTCCCGGGGCCCTTCAGATCGGCGACCGGCGCCTGGAAGTGCGCGTAGGACTTGATCGCCTGCTCGAAGATCCCGAGGTCCCAGGACATCGTCGCCATCCGCCGGAACCGGCACACCGACAGGGTGGCGTACGCGACGAAGAGCGCGCCGGCCAGCCAGTACGGGTCGATCTTCGGGCGGAAGAGGCGCTGCACGCGGGTGCCGGCGGCGGCGCTGCTCCCGTGCTGGGCGGGGATGGCCGCGGTAGCCATGTCCATGCTGCGTTCCTTTCGCACGGGAAGACGCGCGGCACCCTCGGCCGATGCACGCCCGCCACGAAAAGATACGTGAGTGGCGCGGGGGTGTGGTTCGGCCGGCCGTTCTCCGGTCACCGCAACCACGCGTATCGCAGTATGCGTCGCTCTTGGTGACAGTGGCCAGACGGTCGGCAGACGGTCGGCCGGCGGTGGCGGGGATGCGCGGTGTTCGGACGGGGTGTGGTCCGGTCCGAATTGTTGTGGCATCGCCGGACCGTGCGTCCGCCCCTGCCGATACGCTCGCTCTTCCAGCCGAGACTTTTGTTCAGGAGCAGCCATGAACGGCCCAGGCATCGTGCCGCCCCAGCCGACTGACGGCACTCGGACCGGGCTGCGAGTCCTGTTCGTGCTGCTCGCGGTGCTGTCGTGCGGAATGCTCGCCTGGGCGCCGCTGCTGCGCGTCGCCCTGCTGCGCCGGCGCAACGCCGTGGACTGGGTGCTCTGCGGCGCCAGCTTCGTCCTGACCGTCGTGCTGCTGGCGCTCCTCGGCAACGGGGGCGACAGCGGCGACAGCGGCAACAGCAACAGCCCGCGGGACAACGCGGTGGTCTCCATCCTGGTGATCCAGGCCATCGCGGTGGTGGTGTACTACCTGGTCTCCGACATCCGGCACTTCCGGGCGGTGGACGCGCAGACGGCGTCCCGCGCGTACGGCCAGCAGCAGTTCCCCTACGGCGCCGCGCAGGCGCAGCGCCAGCAGGTGCAGCCCCAGGTGCAGCAGACGCAGCTGCCCACCCCGCGCG
Source organism: Streptomyces sp. RKAG337 (assembly GCF_023701715.1). Lineage (NCBI taxonomy): Bacteria > Bacillati > Actinomycetota > Actinomycetes > Kitasatosporales > Streptomycetaceae > Streptomyces > Streptomyces sp. RKAG337. Next base: position 4,421,788 of record NZ_JAJOZA010000001.1, read on the forward strand.
CCGACTACAACCCGTACCGCGACACCCCCACCTCCACCCCGGCTCCCACCGCTCCGGTGGCCCCGGACCCGGCCGCGACGCCGATCCCGGGCCCGGCCGGCCCGGCCGCGCCGCGCATCGACCGGGTCCGCGCCGAGCTGGACGAGCTGAGTGACTACCTCCGCAAGGAAGAAGGCCGGTGAACGGCCGGCTCGTCGCGGGTCGGTACGAGCTGGCCACCGTCCTCGGCCAGGGCGGCATGGGCCAGGTCTGGACGGCGTACGACCGCCGCCTGGACCGCCGGGTCGCGGTGAAGCTGCTGCGCCCCGACAAGGTCGCGGGTGGCGAGAACGTCGCCGAGCTGCGCCAGCGCTTCGACCGCGAGTGCCGGGTCACCGCCCAGGTCGACCACCCCGGCCTGGTCACCGTCCATGACGCGGGCACCGACGGCGACGAGCTGTACCTCGTCATGCAGCACGTCGAGGGCCAGGACCTGGCGGACCACCTCGCCGAGCACGACCCCTACCCGTGGCCCTGGGCGGTGGCGGTCGCCGCCCAGTTGTGCGCGGCGCTCTCCGCCGTGCACGCGGTGCCGATCGTGCACCGCGACCTGAAGCCGAGCAATGTGATGGTGCGCCCGGACGGCACCGTCGTCGTGCTCGACCTCGGCGTCGCGTCCGTCATGGACACCGACACCACCCGCCTCACCCACACCGGCACACCGATCGGCAGCCCCGCGTACATGGCGCCGGAGCAGGCGATGGGCGGCGCCGTCGGACCGCGCACCGACCTGTACGCGCTCGGGGTGGTGCTGCACGAACTGCTCAGCGGCAACGTCCCGTTCCACGGCTCCACCGCGCTCGGCGTCCTGCACCGCCATCTCTACGAGGCGCCGGTCGCGCTGCGCCAGCTGCGGGCGGAGGTGCCCGCGGCGCTGGAGTCCCTCGTTCTGCGGCTGCTCGCCAAGGACCCGCAGCACCGGCCCGCCGACGCCCAGCGCGTCTACGGCGAACTCGCGTCGCTGCTCCCGTCCGCCGGGACCGCGCACGCGCAGCGCCCGCCGGGGCCGATGGATCCCACCCGCCCGTTCCTGCGCCCGCACGCCCCCTGGCCTGACCGGCCCGGCACCGGCCAGGAGGGGGTCCAGGTGCCGGCCATGCCGTCGACGCCGCCCTCCACCACCCTCCCGCCGACGCCGCCGGCGGGTCCGGACATCGCCGCCGCGGTCGACGAGGTCAGACGGCTGCTCGACGCGGGCCGCATCACCCAGGCCGTCGACATCCTCGGCGGCGTGCTGCCCGCCGCCGCCGCGAAGCACGGCGAGCACTCGCCGATCGTGCGGATGCTGCGCAAGCAGTACGCCGCCACGCTCATGGAGGACGGTCAGTTCCGCCGGGCGTTCCCCGAACTGCGCCGGCTGGCGGACGAGTTCGCCACCCAGAGCGGTCCGGCCGACCGCCAGGTCCTGCAGTTCCGCTACGAGGCGGCGCAGTGCCTCGAACAGCTCGGCGAGGCCGGCGCCGCACTCGGCGAATACCGCACGCTCCTGCCGTACTTCGAGCAGTACGCGGCCACCGACCCGGTCGTCCCGCTGGAGATCCGCCGCCGGATCGGCAACCTGCTGCTCTCCGTCGGCGACCGCGCCACCGCCCGCGAGGTGCTCGCCCGGCTCCTCTACGACGCCGACCGCGTGCACGGACCGCACCACCCGTTCTGCGTCGAGTTGCGCCGCACCCTGGCATGGCTGGGCCAAGTGCGGGCATGAGGCGAGCAGATGGGTGGTCCGGCCGGGCCGCTCCGGACGCCGGGCTGTCAACGCCATAAGGTGCGAGCATGGTCAAACGCGGGGCACGGGCACCACACATACTCCTTTGCGGGCTGGCGGTCGCCGGACTGCTCGGCGCGGCGGGCTGCAAGGCCGACACCGTGGGCGGTGCCGGGAACGGCAACGGCAGCGGACCGGGGAAGTCGGCTCCCGGCGGCAGCGCGCTGGCCGCCGTCGACTCCCTGACCGTCAAGGGGCGGGCACCGAAGACCGGTTACACCCGGGAGAAGTTCGGCAAGTCCTGGGTCGACACCGACCACAACGGCTGCGGGACGCGCGACGACATACTGAAGCGCGACCTCACCGCAGAAACGTTCCGCGCGGAGAAGGGCGGCGACTGCGTCGTCACCTCGGGGAAGCTGGACGACCCGTACACCGGGCAGCAGCTCACCTACACCCGGGGCAAGAGCACGATCGACATCGACCACGCGGTCGCGCTCTCCGACGCCTGGCAGAAGGGCGCCGGGCAGTGGACGACCGACAAGCGGGTGCAGTTCGCCAACGACCCTATGAACCTGATCGCCGCAGACGCGTCCGCCAACCGCTCCAAGGGCGACGGCGACACCGCGACATGGCTGCCGCCGAACAAGGGGTACCGGTGCGCCTACGTGGCGCGGCAGGTGGCGGTGAAGAAGAAGTACGGGGTGTGGGTCACGGCGGCCGAGAAGGACGCGATGCGCAAGCAGCTGAACACCTGCCCGAACGAGAAGCTGCCCACCAGCTGAGCCGTTCGGGATCGGGCAGACACGGCCCAGTTCGGCGGAGTGCTGGATATCGAAGCCGTCCGCTCCATATCCTCGATCTTCGCAAGGTCGAAGCACCGCCGCTCGATCCCATGCCGGGAGGCACCATGGTCCGCCGACGCACCGCCGTCTCGCTCGCCGCCGCCGCACTCGTGGCGATGACCCCTGTGATCAGCGCGTGCGGCACCCCGCACGCGGGGGCCGCCGCAGTGGTGGAGAACGAGACGATCTCCGTCTCGGACCTCCAGTCGCAGGTCAACGCCGTCCGCACCGCGCAGGAGAAATCGCCGCAGTCAGCCGCTCTCCTCGAGGGAACCAGCAAGCTGTCCCAGATGACGCTGAGCAGGTTGGTGGCGACCCGTGTGCTGGACCGGATCGCCAAGGACGCGGGGATCACGGTCACCCGCTCCGAGACCGAGCAGATGCGGAAGGGACTGGAGAGCCGGTACGGAGGAGCGGACGGGTTTCTGCAGACCTTCGGCGTCGCTCCGTCCGGCGCCGACGCCTTCAGCCGGCTCCAGGTCGAGGCGGCGAAGATCATTGTCGGCCTCCGGCTCGAGCCCGGCAGCGACGGCGGGAACACGGCCCTGTCCCAGCTCATCGCCAAGACCGCCAAGACCATGAAGATCGACGTGAACCCCCGCTACGGCACCTGGGACGCGCGGACGGGCCAGCTGGGCGACACCAAGGAGCCCTGGCTCGTCCCGGTGGCGGAGGCTCCCGTCCAGGGCGCATAGCGCCCTCGGGGCGGCCGGCGGGTCCCGGCCGCCCGGACCGGGGTGCGGGGCGCGCGGTAGGTTCGTGCGGTGGACGACTCGATGACCCCCGCGCCAGGCCGCCTCGTACTGCTCACCACCAGCCACCGGGTGGCGCCCGGTCTGCTGTCGTGGCCCGCGTGGGAACTGCTGCGCGGTGCCGACCAGGTCATCTGCGCGGACCCCGGGCATCCCCAGCTTCCGTATCTGCGGGAGGCGGGCGTGCGCGTCGTGCACGCGGCGCCGACCGGGCGGGAGCTGGTGGACGCGACCGCCGGTGAGCGGACCGTCGTCTATCTGCCGGCCGCCGACAACGACCCCGCGGTCACCGACGAACTGGCCCGCCTCGGCGGGTCGGGGCGGGTGGCGATGCCGGATCTGGAGCTGCTGCCCGGCTCCTACGACCTGCCGGGCGCGCGGCTGCTCGATCTCGTGCAGGTCATGGACCGGATCCGCGCGGAGTGCCCGTGGACCCGCGAGCAGACCCACACGGACCTCGCCAAGTACGGCATCGAGGAGATGTACGAGCTGGTCGAGGCGATCGAGCAGGGCGACCGGGAGTCGCTGCGCGAGGAGCTCGGGGACGTTCTGCTGCAGGTCGTCTTCCACTCCCGGATCGCCGAGGAGGACGCGGAGGAGCCGTTCTCGGTCGACGATGTCGCCGGCACGATCGTCGACAAGTTGATCCACCGGCACCCGCACATCTTCGGGGACGAGGTCGCCGAGACCCCCGAGGCCGTCCAGGCGAACTGGGTCCGGCTCAAGGCCGTGGAGAAGCAGCGCGACTCGGTGACGGACGGGGTGCCCGTCGGGCAGCCGGCGCTCGCGCTGGCCGCGCAGCTCAGCGGCCGGGCCCGGAGGGCCGGGCTGCCGGTGCCGGACGCCGCCGGCGTCGAGGTGCCGTCGGACCAGACGGCGCTCGGCGATCTGCTGCTGGCGCTGGCCTCCGCGGCCACCGCCGCCGGGCTCGACCCGGAATCCGCGCTGCGGGCCGCCGCCCGCCGCTACCGCGACACCCTGCGCGCGGCCGAATAGCCGGCCGGAGCGGCAGGGGATGACCGGGCGCGCGGAAACCGGGGCGACCGTCGTCCGGGCCGCAACGTAGCGTTCTGCCATGCAGATTGATGTGCCGCACGAGTGGCCCGCCGGTGAGGCGCAGGCGCTGGAGATCCAGGACCGACTGCGGGCGCGGGCGGACCACCGCGGGCCGGGGCCGCGCGAGCCGCGCTTCGTCGCCGGGCTGGACGTCGCGTACGCGGGCGACGGCAACGGCACGGGCGACCGGGTGGCCGCGGCCGTCGTCGTACTGGACGCGCGGACGCTCGCCCCGGTGGAGCAGGCGACCGCCGTAGCCGAGACCTCGTTCCCCTACATCCCGGGGCTGTTCGCGTTCCGCGAGCTGCCCACCCTGGTCGAGGCGTTGCGCAAGCTGAACACCGTCCCGGATCTGCTGGTCTGCGACGGTCACGGGCTCGCGCACCCCCGGCGGTTCGGCCTCGCCTGCCATCTCGGGGTGATCACCGGCATTCCGACGGCCGGGGTCGCGAAGACACCGTTCACCGGGAGCTACGACCCGGCCGCGCTGGGCCCGGAACGCGGGGCGTCCGCACCGCTCGACGACGGCGGGGAGACCGTGGGCCGGGTGCTGCGCACCCAACGCGGCGTCAAACCGGTCTATGTGTCGACAGGGCACCGCATCGACCTGGACACCGCGTGCCGGCACGTCCTCGCGCTGGCGCCGGAGTACCGGCTGCCGCAGACGACCCGGCTCGCCGACCGGCTCTGCCGGGACGCGCTAGCGTCAGGGGGTGCCTGACGAGACTGCCGCCACCCCCGCCGCCCCACCCGCCCCCACCCTCTTCACCTGGGAGTTCGCCGCCGATCCGTACCCGGCGTACGCCTGGCTGCGCGAGCACTCGCCGGTGCACAGGACCACCCTCCCCAGTGGCGTCGACGCCTGGCTGGTGACGCGGTACGCGGACGCGCGGCAGGCGCTGGCGGACGCGCGGCTCAGCAAGAACCGCGGCCATCACAGCGAGGGCGCCAACGCCAAGAACAAGGTGGGCATCCCCGGCGAGCGCGGCGCGGATCTGATGACGCACCTGCTGAACATCGATCCGCCGGACCACACCCGGCTGCGGCGGCTCGTCTCCAAGGCGTTCACCCCGCGCCGGATCGCGGAGTTCGCACCGCGGGTGCAGGAGCTGACCGACCGGCTCATCGACGGCCTGCAGACGGACGGGGCGGGCGCGGTGAAGTCGGAGGCGGACCTCATCCACGAGTTCGCGTTCCCGCTCCCCATCTACACGATCTGCGACCTGCTGGGCGTCCCGCCCGAGGACCAGGACGACTTCCGGGACTGGGCGGGCATGATGATCCGCCACGGCGGCGGCCCGCGCGGCGGCGTCGCCCGGTCGGTGAAGAAGATGCGGGCGTACCTGCTGGAGCTGATCCACCGCAAGCGCGCGGACCCCGGCGACGATCTGATCTCCGGGCTCATCAAGGCCAGCGACCACGGTGAGCACCTGTCGGAGAACGAGGCCGCCGCGATGGCCTTCATCCTGCTCTTCGCCGGCTTCGAGACCACCGTCAACCTCATCGGCAACGGGGTCTACACGCTGCTCCGCCATCCCGAACAGCGCGCCCAGCTCCAGGCGTCGATCGCCCGCGGTGAGACGGACCTCCTGGAGACCGCGGTGGAGGAACTGCTGCGGTACGACGGGCCGGTCGAGCTGGCGACCTGGCGGTTCGCGACCGAGTCGCTGACGATCGGCGGGCAGCGGATCGGGGAGGGCGAACCGGTGCTGGTGGTGCTGGCGGCGGCCGACCGCGACCCCGACCGGTTCGACGGGCCCGACACGCTGGACCTGGCGCGCCGCGACAACCAGCACGTCGGCTACGGGCACGGCATCCACTACTGCCTGGGCGCCCCGCTGGCCCGCCTGGAGGCGCAGTCCGCGCTCGCGACGCTGCTGACCCGGCTCCCGGACCTGCGGCTGGCGGCCGAGCCGGACGATCTGCGGTGGCGCGGCGGGCTCATCATGCGCGGGCTGCGGACGCTGCCGGTGGGCTTCACCCCGGAAGCCGGCGCCGGCGAATCCGGCGAAAGCGGAATCCCCGAATCGACGCCCTGAGTCCAGCCTTTCACACCGCTAAACCCTGATGGAACGTCAAAAATGTCCTGTACACGAGGTACGGGCTGAAATCGACCGTGACCTCAGCGTGATGCCCGCTACACCGACTTGTGATGCGATGGTCAACACCGCTACGTTCTGCGGTCATCGCAGGCTTCTCGAATATGACGCAGGGCCGTAGTCAATGTTTTTGGAGAAGGGTGACCGCATGCTGAAGTCCGGGAACGGCAGACACCGCCGACCGCGCCAGGCCCCGACCGCCATCGTGGTGGTCGCGGCGACCGGAGCGGGGATCGCACTCCCGCTGCTCGGTGCAGGCGCCGCGCAGGCGGCCGACGCCACGGTCTGGGACAAGGTGGCGGTGTGTGAGAGCGGCGGCATGTGGAGCGCCAACCACGGCAACGGCTTCTACGGTGGTCTGTCGATCACCGAGGACACCTGGGAGCAGTACGGCGGCACGGTCTACGCCGAGCGCCCCGACCTGGCGAGCCGCTCGCAGCAGATAGCCGTGGCCGAAACGCTGCTGAAGGAACTCGGGCCCGACGCCTGGCCCGGTTGCTCGGGACCCGCGGGGCTCGTGACCGGCGAAGCGCCGCCGAAGATCGACCCGGGCTCGATCCTGCCGCCGCTGGTCACCACGAAGCCGACGGCGCCCACCACGACGCCGACGACGCCCACGACACCCGCGACGCCGACGACGCCTCCGGTGTCCACGACGCCGACGTCTCCGTCGACGCCCACCGGCACTCCGACGACCGACCCGGCGGCCGACCCGACGACCGACCCTTCGGACGCCACCACGCCGGCCACCACGCCGACCGCCCCGAGCACCTCCCCGGAACTGGCGGACACCACGCCGGGGGCCGCGGGCAAGAGCCAGGGCAAGCACGCCAAGCCCGGATCGCCGGACTCCGCCGACGGGCAGAGCACCGACCGCGCCTCGCGCGACGCCGACCGGGCCGCGGGTGCCGCCGACGGTCTGAACGGTGATCAGAACACCGGGCAGGGCGACGTGGCGGCCGACGGCGACTACGTCGTCGTGCCGGGCGACAACCTCTGCGACATCGCCGCCGACCATCATCTGCAGGGCGGATGGAAGGCGCTTTATGGGGCAAATGACCAGATTGTTGGGGACAATCCCGACCTGATTCTCCCTGGACAGCACCTGGACTTGAGCTTCTGAGACCGCTCAACACGATCCCGGCACCCCGGACCTTGTGACAAGGGTCTCCGTGGCGGCCGTGCCGGCCCGCTCGCACCGCGCCGCCTTTCTCCCTTCCGACCTGCGGTTCTGTGGGTCCGTTCAGCCGGATGGGGGAGTTGCTGTACGACCCCGGGATGTTTGTCCTCGCCGGGATCGTGTGTTTAACGTCGTACTGCTCGCCACAGCGGGCCCCGCCGGTCAGGATCGCCGAGTCCTGCCGCCGACCGACGGGAACAGTCGACGCGAAAGCGCCGTAGGCAGGAGCGGGGGACCCAAGGTCTTCCGCCGGCCCGGACCCGAACTCGTGGGGGACGGACCGGCTTGGGGTGAAGCAGCACGGCGAGAGCCGCGCAGCCGGGCAACTCACGCCCGAACCCGACAGCTGACCTCGTAGGCGTCGGTGAGGATGAAACACCATGGCTAAGCACCGTCGCCCGTCCAAGTTCACCCGAATTGCCGCGATTGCCGGTGTCACCACCGCCGCGATCGCCGTTCCGCTGATGGGTGCTTCCGGCGCCTCCGCCGCTTCGGTCGCCACCTGGGACGCTGTCGCCCAGTGCGAGTCCGGCGGCAACTGGTCGATCAACACCGGTAACGGCTACTACGGCGGCCTGCAGTTCTCCCAGTCCAGCTGGGAAGCCGCCGGCGGCACCGCGTACGCCTCCCGCGCCGACCTCGCCACCAAGGACCAGCAGATCGCGGTAGCCGAGAAGCTGCTCGCCCTGCAGGGCCCGGGTGCCTGGGCCTGCGCCGGTGCCGGCAACCTGACCGCCGGTGGCCCGGCCGCCGACGTGAACACCGGTTCCGCGACGAAGAGCACCCCGTCGAAGAGCACCACCTCGCGCGACACCCCGGACACCGCCAGCCGCGGCAAGTCCGAGAACCGCGCCCCGGTCAAGAAGACCAAGCCCGCCGCCAAGCCGGCCGAGACCAAGAAGGCCGCGCCGGTCCAGCAGGGCAACGGCGAGTACAAGGTCGTCACCGGTGACAGCCTTTCCGGGATCGCCCAGGCGCACCACGTCGCCGGCGGCTGGGAGAAGCTGTTCGAGCTCAACAAGAGCATCGTCAGCGACGCCGACCTGATCTACCCGGGCCAGCAGCTGCACCTCAGCTGAGACCGATAGCCGCGGGCGCGGCCGGCCTGGTCGCCCAGGCCGCCGCCCCGCCGGCTCTCCTCCGCTGAGCCCCGACGGGATCCCGCTGGATCCTGCTGGATCCTTCTGAACCACGCTGGATCCCGTCGAACCCCAAGACTCCCCGGCCAGGCACGCACTCCCCCCGAGCGTGCCGGGCCGGGGTTTTGGCGTCCGGCACGCGGCGTAAGGCGCCGTTGGTCACCTGTTGTCAGCCTTTGGGCCCTTTTTCGTCTCAGGGGTCGGCCGATCGACGGGTCTACCCTCCCCGGGCGGTTAGGCTCGTGTCGCAAGAGCAGAGAGACACGCATCAGCTGTACACAGCCTGAAGGAGACACTCGTGCCGTCCATCGACGTCGTCGTAGCCCGGGAAATCCTCGACTCACGAGGCAACCCCACCGTCGAGGTCGAGGTCGGCCTCGACGACGGCAGCACCGGCCGTGCGGCCGTGCCGTCCGGTGCCTCGACCGGAGCCTTCGAGGCCCTGGAGCTCCGCGACGGTGACAAGAGCCGCTACATGGGCAAGGGCGTCGAGAAGGCCGTTCTCGCCGTCATCGAGCAGATCGGCCCGGAGCTCGTCGGCTACGACGCCACCGAGCAGCGGCTGATCGACCAGGCGATGTTCGACCTGGACGCCACCCCGGACAAGTCCTCGCTCGGCGCCAACGCCATCCTCGGCGTCTCGCTCGCCGTCGCGCACGCCGCCTCCGAGGCGTCCGACCTGCCGCTCTTCCGCTACCTCGGCGGCCCGAACGCGCACGTGCTGCCGGTCCCGATGATGAACATCCTGAACGGCGGGTCGCACGCCGACTCGAACGTGGACATCCAGGAGTTCATGATCGCGCCGATCGGTGCCGAGTCCTTCTCCGAGGCCCTGCGCTGGGGCGCCGAGGTCTACCACACGCTCAAGGGCGTGCTGAAGGAGCGCGGGCTGTCCACCGGTCTGGGCGACGAGGGCGGCTTCGCGCCGAACCTCGACTCCAACCGTGAGGCGCTCGACCTCATCGTCGAGGCCATCAAGAAGGCCGGCTACCAGCCGGGCCAGGACATCGCGCTCGCGCTCGACGTCGCCGCCTCCGAGTTCCACAACGAGGACGGTTCGTACGACTTCGAGGGCAAGAAGATCTCCGCCGGCGAGCTCTCCGACTACTACGCCGAGCTGGTCGCCGCGTACCCGCTGGTCTCCATCGAGGACCCGCTGAACGAGGAGGACTGGGAGGGCTGGAAGGCTCTCACCGCCAAGCTCGGCGACAAGGTCCAGATCGTCGGCGACGACCTCTTCGTCACCAACCCGGAGCGCCTGCAGCGCGGTATCGACGAGGGCTCGGCCAACGCGCTGCTCGTCAAGGTCAACCAGATCGGCTCGCTCACCGAGACCCTCGACGCGGTCGAGCTGGCCCAGCGCAACGGCTTCAAGTGCATGATGTCGCACCGTTCCGGTGAGACCGAGGACGTCACCATCGCCGACCTCGCCGTCGCCACCAACTGCGGCCAGATCAAGACCGGCGCCCCGGCCCGCTCCGAGCGCGTCGCCAAGTACAACCAGCTCCTGCGCATCGAGGAGATCCTGGACGACGCGGCGGTCTACGCCGGCCGTTCCGCGTTCCCCCGCTTCAAGGGCTGACCCGGCCGGCCCGAGGGCTGATCGGCGGCACCGCCCGCACGTCTGACCTACGTCCCCGCGCCCGGTCCCGTACCGTGGCCGGGGACGTAGGTACGTGCGGACGAGGGGAGACGGCGTGGGGGCGGATCGGTTCTCCACCGCGGCGCGGCTGAAGGCGATCGGCCAGGAGGCGCAGGCCCGCGTCTACCGCGCGGCGACCAGGCGCCCCGCCCCCCGGCGCAGCAAGCTCACCGGGCGGGCCGCGCTGCTGGCGCTCGTGCTCTGCGCGCTGATCGTCGCCCTCGCCTACCCGATGCGGCAGTACATCGCCCAGCGCTCGGACATCGCCGACCAGCGCAAGGAGGCCCAGCAGGCCAAGCAGCGCGTCGAGCAGCTGCGCGAGGAGAAGGCCCGCTGGCAGGACAACGAGTACGTGAAGACCCAGGCCCGCAAGCGGCTGCACTTCATGCTGCCCGGTGAGACCGGTTATACGGTGGTGAGCCCGACCCCGAGCGCCGCCCCCGACGGCGACGCCGCCGGCCGCCGGTCCTCGGACGAGGCCGCCGCGCACCGCCCCTGGTACGACAATTTCTGGGACAGCGTCGACCACGCCGACGCCGCCGGGTCCCCCCGGCGGTAGCCGGGCACCGCCCGCCGCTGACCTTCCACGATCGAGAACGGCTCATGACAGATCACCCCGCTCCCACCCCCGCACCACGCCGACCGAGGCCGACATCGCCGCGTTCAAGGAGCAGCTGGGCCGCCCGCCGCGCGGCCTGCGGGCCATCGCCCACCGCTGCCCGTGCGGACAGCCGGACGTGGTCGAGACCCAGCCGCGGCTGGAGGACGGTACGCCGTTCCCGACGCTGTACTACCTGACGTGCCCGCGCGCCGCGTCCGCCATCGGGACGCTGGAAGCCGACGGCGTCATGAAGGAGATGACGGCCCGGCTCGCCGAGGACCCGGAACTGGCCGCCGCCTACCGGGCCGCGCACGACGACTACATCACCCGCCGGGACGCCATCGAGGTGCTGGAGGGCTTCCCGAGCGCGGGCGGCATGCCCGACCGGGTGAAGTGCCTGCACGTCCTGGTCGGCCACTCGCTCGCCGCCGGCCCCGGGGTCAACCCGCTGGGCGACGAGGCCATCGCGATGCTGCCCGACTGGTGGCGCAAGGGCCCCTGCGTCAGCGGCGGCTGCGCCACCACGACCACCGATGAGGTGCAGAAGTGACACGCGTCGCGGCCATCGACTGCGGTACCAACTCCATCCGGCTGCTCGTCGCCGACGCCGACCCCGTCACGGGCGAGCTCAAGGACCTCGACCGGCGGATGACGATCGTCCGGCTCGGGCAGGACGTGGACCGCACCGGACGGCTGGCGCCCGAGGCGCTGGAGCGGACCTTCGCGGCCTGCCGCGAGTACGCCGCCGCCATCGGGGAACTCGGTGCGGAGCGGCTGCGCTTCGTGGCGACGTCCGCCTCGCGCGACGCCGAGAACCGCGCGGACTTCGTCCGCGGTGTGGTGGACATCCTGGGCGTCGAGCCCGAGGTGATCACCGGCGACCAGGAGGCCGAGTTCTCCTTCACCGGCGCCACCAGGGAACTGACCGGCGACGAGGGGCACGCGAAGCCCTACCTCGTGGTCGACATCGGCGGCGGCTCGACCGAGTTCGTGGTCGGCGACGACACCGTGCTCGCGGCCCGCTCCGTCGACATCGGCTGTGTGCGGATGACCGAACGGCACCTGACCGCCGACGACGGCACGATCATCGATCCGCCGACGCTCGGCCGGATCACCGCCATCAAGGCCGACATCAACGCCGCGCTGGACGAGGTGGCCGCATCCGTCCCGCTGGAGCAGGCCCGCACCCTCGTCGGGCTGGCCGGCTCCGTCACCACGATCGCCGCCGTCGCGCTGGGACTGACGGAGTACGACTCGGCCGCGATCCACCATTCGGTGATCTCCCTGGAGCAGGTCAGGGAGATCACCGGCCGGCTCCTCGCGGCCACCCACGCCGAGCGCGCGGCCATCCCCGTGATGCACCCGGGACGGGTCGACGTCATCGGCGCCGGAGCGCTCGTGCTGCTCCAGATCATGGAGCGGACCGGGGCCCGGGAGGTCGTCGTGAGCGAGCACGACATCCTCGACGGCATCGCCTGGAGCATCGCGTAGCACGAAGTTTGTGAAACTCTTCACATGAAGTTCCGGCCCTACGGCCCAGTTTTCCAAGGCCGTAGGGCCCGGAACCCCTCGGAACCCTTGTGGCGCGGTGTTTCCGCGGTGTTACAGCCCTTTGGAGACATGCCCAAAGGGCGCCGATCTTCGCTGATCAGATGGTGCGCTCAACGGCCCGTCCAGGTCTCGGGTTCCCTCGGAGGGCTGTGGGCCTGATCACGCGGCCGGGCAGTGTAGCAGAGGGTGTCCAGGACCTTGTGAAGGGGCTCACGAGCACCCCCCCATCAGGTGCTGGATACTCGAACCATGAGCACTTCGGAGCGTCCACGGATCCTCGTAGTAGGCGGCGGATACGTCGGCCTGTACGCGGCGCGCCGCATCATGAAGAAGATGCGGTACGGCGAGGCGACGGTCACTGTCGTTGACCCGCGCTCGTACATGACGTACCAGCCGTTCCTTCCCGAAGCTGCCGCCGGCAGCATCTCCCCGCGCCATGTCGTCGTCCCGCTCCGACGCGTGCTGCCCGGTGCGGAGGTGCTCACCGGCCGCGTGATGAACATCGATCAGGACCGCAAGGTCGCGTCGATCCAGCCGCTCGTGGGTGAGACCTACGAGCTGCCCTTCGACTACCTGATCATCGCGCTCGGCGCGGTCTCCCGTACCTTCCCGATCCCCGGCCTGGCCGAGAACGGCATCGGTATGAAGGGCGTCGAGGAGGCCATCGGCCTGCGCAACCACGTCCTCGAGCAGCTCGACAAGGCCGACTCCACGACGGACGAGGACGTCCGCCGCAAGGCGCTGACCTTCGTCTTCGTCGGCGGTGGCTTCGCCGGCGCGGAGACCATAGGCGAGGTCGAGGACATGGCCCGCGACGCCGCCAAGTACTACCCGAACGTCAAGCGCGAGGACATGCGCTTCATCCTCGTCGACGCCGCGGACAAGATCCTCCCCGAGGTCGGTCCGCAGCTGGGCGAGTGGGGCCTGGAGCACCTGCGCGAGCGCGGTATCGAGGTCTACCTCAGCACGTCGATGAAGTCCTGTGTCGACAAGCACGTGGTGCTCGCCAACGGCCTGGAGGTCGACGCCTCCACGATCGTGTGGACCGCCGGCGTCAAGCCGAACCCCGCGCTCGCCCGCTTCGGTCTCCCGCTCGGCCCGCGCGGCCACGTGGACACCTCGGAGAAGCTCCAGGTGCAGGGCACCGACTACATCTGGGCCGCGGGCGACAACGCCCAGGTCCCGGACATCGCCGCCCGCAAGGCCGGCGTGGAGAACGCCTGGTGCCCGCCGAACGCCCAGCACGCGCTGCGCCAGGCCAAGGTCCTCGGCGACAACGTGGTGTCGGGGATGCGCGGCTTCCCGCAGCAGACCTACGCCCACGCCAACAAGGGCGCGGTCGCCGGTCTCGGTCTGCACAAGGGCGTGGCGATGATCGTGGTCGGCAAGACCAAGATCAAGCTCAAGGGCCGGCTGGCCTGGTACATGCACCGTGGCTACCACGGCATGGCCGTCCCGACCTGGAACCGCAAGATCCGGGTCTTCGCCGACTGGACGCTGGCGATGTTCCTCAAGCGCGAGGTCGTCTCGCTCGGCGCCATGGAGAACCCCCGCGAGGAGTTCTACGAGGCGGCCCGTCCGGCCCCGGCCCCCGCGAAGGCGGCCGTCCCGGCGAACGCGGCGACCGCCGAGGCAGCCGCGAAGGCCAAGGCTTCCTGACAGCGTCGCACCGGGTTGCACCGGTGACGGCACGTCCGGTCGCACGAACGTAAGCCCGAAGGGGCGCCCGCCATCCGTGGTGCGGGCGCCCCTTCGGCGTACTCCCGCGGACGCCCGGGTGGTTGGGCCGGAAAATCACTCGCGCCGGCGGCCGTCCGTCGTACGCTCGTACGCATGGCAGATGCGGCCCGTCGCATGCGCGACCTTGCTGAAAAAGCCCTACGAGGACCGTTCCCGCTGCGCATCCGCGCATGGGACGGAAGCGAGGCCGGCCCCCCGGACGCCCCCATGCTCGTCATGCGGCGGCGCCGGGCGCTGCGCCGGCTGCTGTGGAAGCCCGGCGAGCTGGGACTGGCCCGCGCCTGGGTCGCCGGCGACCTCGACATCGAAGGCGATCTGTACGAGGCGCTGGACCTGATCGCGGGCATCGTCTGGGACACCGGCGAGGACGGCGCACCGCACCCCGGCAGGTTCCGCCGGGCGGCGGACCTGCTGCGCGACCCGCACACCTACCGGCTGGCCCGCGAGGCCTTCGTGCTCGCCGGGCCGGGGCTGCCGCCGTCGCCGCCGCCCGAGGAGGCCCGCCGCCGGTTCGGCGCGCTGCACAGCCCGGGCCGCGACCAGCAGGCCATCAGCCACCACTACGACGTCGGCAACAACTTCTACGAGCGCGTCCTCGGCCCGTCGATGGTCTACTCCTGCGCCTACTGGGAGCACCCCGACACCACCCTCGAAGAGGCCCAGCGGGCCAAACTCGACCTCGTCTGCCGCAAGTTGGCGCTCCGGCCTGATCAGACGCTGCTGGACGTCGGCTGCGGCTGGGGCTCGATGGTGCTGCACGCCGCCGAGCACTACGGGGTGCGCGCCGTCGGCATCACGCTCTCCACCGAGCAGGCCGCGTACGCCCGCAAGCGCGTCGCGGAGGCCGGGCTCACCGACCGCATCGACATCCGCGTCCAGGACTACCGGGCGGTCGCGGACGGACCGTACGACGCGATCTCGTCCATCGGCATGGCGGAGCACGTCGGGCGCGACCTGTACCGCGAGTACGCCGCCCACCTCTACGGCCTGCTGCGGCCGGGCGGCCGGCTGCTCAACCACCAGATCGCCCGCCGCCCCTGGGCGGACGAGGAGGCGTACCACGTCGACGAGTTCATCGACCGCTACGTCTTCCCGGACGGTGAGCTCGCGCCGGTCGGCTCGACCGTCTCCCGGCTGGAGGAGGCCGGATTCGAGGTGCGGGACGTCGAGGCGCTGCGGGAGCACTACGCGCTGACGCTGCGGGCCTGGGTGCGCAATCTGGAGGACCACTGGCAGGAGGCGGTGCGGCTCGCCGGTGCCGGACGGGCGCGGGTGTGGCGGCTGTACATGGCAGCCAGCGCGCTGTCCTTCGAGCAGAACCGTATCGGCGTCAACCAGGTCCTGGCCGTCAGGACCAGGCCCTCCGGGGAGGCGGGCATGCCGCCGGCCCGGCCGTGGCCCGAGCAGCCGAAGGCCTGAACAGCGCCGCGGGCCCTCCCGGACGGATCCGGGAGGGCCCGCGGCGGCGGTGGACGGAACCCGCTACTCCGCCTTGATGGCGCTGAGCATGTTGAGCCGGGCCGCGCGCCGGGCCGGCCACAGCGCGGCCAGCACCCCGACCACGGCGGCGCCGCCGAGGAAGATCGCGATCCGGTCCCACGGCAGGACCATCGTGTAGGTGTCCATGCCGCCGGAGATCAGCCGGCCCGCGGCCCAGCCGAGGAAGACCCCGAGCCCGATCCCGAGCACCGCGCCGAACAGCGAGATCAGCAGCGACTCGAACCGGACCATCCGCTTCACGTCCCGGCGGTCGAGGCCGATCGCCCGCAGCATGCCGATCTCGTGGGAGCGCTCGAAGACCGACATGGCCAGGGTGTTGATGACACCGAGGACCGCGACGATCACGGCCATCGCGAGCAGCCCGTAGAGCATGTTCAGCATCATGCTGATCATTCCGCCGGCCTCGTTGGAGATGTCGGCCTTGTCCTGCACCTTGATCGCCGGGTTGTCGCCCAGCGCCTTCTCGATGGCGTCCTTGGCGGCGGCGCTCGTGCCGTCGGCGGTCTTCACCATGACCTGGGTGTCGGAGATCTTCGACAGGTG
The DNA here is from genome assembly GCF_023701715.1 of Streptomyces sp. RKAG337. Taxonomy (NCBI): domain Bacteria; kingdom Bacillati; phylum Actinomycetota; class Actinomycetes; order Kitasatosporales; family Streptomycetaceae; genus Streptomyces; species Streptomyces sp. RKAG337. The sequence continues at coordinate 4,438,180 of NZ_JAJOZA010000001.1, forward strand.
CGGGTCGAGGGTCGCGGTGTCGACGAGGACGCCCTTGAGCATCTCGTTGCCGTGGTAGATGCCGCCGACCTTCAGCGTGCTCTTCGCGTTGTCGTCGTAGACGGTCGGCAGGGTGTCGCCGACCTTCCAGCCGCCGTCCTTGGCGGTCGTGTCGTCCACGACGACGGTGCTGCCGCCGAGAACGGCGATCGAGCCGCTGGTGAAGTCGAGGTTGACGAGCCGCGCGATGGAGCGGGGGTCGACGCCGGTCACCGCGTGGTCGTCGCCGCCGAGCTCGATCCAGGATTCCCGCATCGGGCTGGACGCGGTCACGGTGCCGAGGCCGGCGAGGGTCTTCGCCACTTCGGGGGAGAGGTCGGTACCGCGGTTGACCATGCTGATCGTGTAGTCGGCCTTGATGGAGTCCGCGGCGATCCGGTCGATGCCCTTCTGGACCGAGGTCGCGATCACCGTGAGACCGGTGATCAGCGTCAGGCCGATCATCAGCGCCGACGCGGTGGCGGCGGTGCGCCGCGGGTTGCGGACCGAGTTCTGCCGGGCGAGCTTGCCGGTGATGCCGAACGGGCGCAGCAGCGGTCCCGCGGCGGCGATGACCGGGCGCGACAGCAGCGGCGTCAGGACGAACACCCCGATCAGCAGCAGCCCGCCGCCCGCGCCCAGCGGCAGTTTGCCGCTGTCCATGCCCATGCCGACGCCGGCCAGCACCAGGGCGATGCCCGCTGCGGCCAGCAGTGCGCCGAGGGTGTTGCGCAGCACCAGGCTCCTGGTGGTGGCCGGGGCGTGCACACTGCTCATCGCGGCGACCGGCGGGATCCTGGACGCCCGGCGGGCGGGCAGCCAGGCGGCCAGCATGGTGACGGCGACACCGACGACGAGCGACGCCACGACCGTGCCGGGACCGACGACCAGCGGGCCGTCCGGCATCGTCGCGCCGGTCGAGCCGAGCAGCGAGCGCATGCCGACCGCGATCCCGATGCCCGTCACGAGGCCGACCACGGCGGCGGTCAGACCGACCACGAACGCCTCGATCAGCACCGAGCGCGTCACCTGGCGGCGGCTCGCGCCGACCGCCCGCATCAGCGCCAGCTCCTTGGTGCGCTGGGCGACCAGCATGGTGAAGGTGTTGGCGATGATGAAGATGCCGACGAACAGCGCGATGCCGGCGAAGACCAGCAGCCCGGTGTTCAGACCGCTCATCGCCTGGGAGATCTGGGTGGCCTCCTCGTCCGCCAGCTGCTGTCCTGTGACGATCTCGGTGCCCTTGGGCAGGGCCTTCTCGGCCTCGGCCTTGAGCACGGCCTGGCTGGTGCCGGGCGCCGCCTTGACGTCGAACTCGTCGTACTGGCCGGGCTTGGCGAAGAGCTTCTGCGCGGTGCCGGTGTCGAAGAGCACGAGGCTGCCGCCCGCCGCGACGTTGCCGTCGTCGGTGTCGAAGACGCCGGTGACGGTCTGGTGCATGACCGGGCCGTCGACGGACATCCGTACGGTGTCGCCGACCTGGAGCTCCGCGCGGTCGGCGGTCCTGCCGTCGATCGCGACCTCGTCCGGCTTCTGCGGGGCGCGGCCGTCCGTCAGCGCGTAACGGGCGTCGGTGCCGTCCTTGCCGGCCGAGTAGTTCGCGCCCCGGGTGGACCAGCCGTTGCCGATCAGCTTGCCGTCCTTGTCGGCGACGGCGGTGAACCCGGAGACGCTGCCGGTGGCCGAGGCCGCGCCGGGCAGCGCCCGCACGGCGTCCAGCTGCCGCTGGGTCAGCCGCGGCCGCTCGTCCTGGCCTGCCGTGCCCGTGGACCGGGCCGGGTAGCCGGGCTTCACGGCGACGGAGACGTTCTCGTAGCTCTTGGCGGAGCTCTTCTTGAAGGCGTCGCCGATGGTGTCGGTGAAGACCAGGGTGCCGGAGACGAAGGCGACGCCGAGCATGACGGCGAGCACGGTCATCAGCAGCCTGGCCTTGTGCGCGAGGACGTTGCGCAAGGCGGTGCGGAACATGGGGATCAGTCCTGGTTCGTTCGGTCGGGCGGCGGTGCGGCGGACGTGCGTGATGAGCACGACGGCAGCGCGGAGGCACGGCGGAGCGGCACCACGGCAGGGCTGCGGCGCGGGCGGCTACGGAGGGGGCGGAGGACCGGGGGCGTACGGAGGCGCGGAGGGGGCGGCGGGGTGCGCCCGGCTCAGCTGGTGCGGCCCTTGGCGTCGAAGCGCTTCATGCGCTCCAGGACGCCGTCCGAGGTCGGGTCGTGCAGTTCGTCGACGACGCGGCCGTCGGCGAGGAAGATCACCCGGTCCGCGTAGGACGCGGCGACCGGGTCGTGCGTGACCATGACGATCGTCTGGCCCAGCTCGCGCACCGAGTTCCGCAGGAAGCCGAGGATCTCGGCGCCGGAGCGCGAGTCCAGGTTGCCGGTGGGCTCGTCGGCGAAGATGATCTCCGGCTTGCTCGCCAGGGCGCGGGCCACCGCCACGCGCTGCTGCTGCCCGCCGGACAGCTGGTTCGGCCGGTGCGACAGCCGGTCGGCCAGACCCACCGTGGCGATCACCTGGGCGAGCCACTGCTTGTCGGCCTTGCGACCGGCGATGTCCATCGGGAGGGTGATGTTCTCGGCCGCGGTGAGCGTCGGCAGCAGGTTGAACGCCTGGAAGATGAAGCCGATCTTGTCGCGGCGCAACTGCGTGAGCTGCTTGTCCTTCAGCGACGCCAGTTCCGTCTCACCGATCCGCGCCGACCCGGCGGAGACCGAGTCGAGCCCCGCCATGCAGTGCATCAGCGTGGACTTGCCGGAGCCCGACGGACCCATGATCGCCGTGTACTCCGCGCGCCGGAACTCGACCGAGACACCGTCCAGAGCGACCACCCGGGTCTCTCCCTCGCCGTAGACCTTGCTGAGGTCCGTGGCGCGGGCCGCCACCGTCGAGGTGCGGGAAGTGGTTCCGGTGGAGGTCACGGGGCGGCTCCTGAAGTGGGGTGAACGACGACTACTCCATGGTGACGGCCGGATCCGCTCCCGGGATCAGCCCAGACTGCTGTTCTGAGGGCAGTCCTGGGAGGGACCCGGGAGGTCCGCTGTACTACTTGCGGATGACACCGGGCCCTGAGGCCCGGTCCGCCGTCCACCGTCCGCGCGGTCCCGGTGATGGCCCGGCGGGACTCCGGGTGGTGTCCGGGTGGCCGCCCTGCGTGATCGATTTCGCGTCATATGCGAATGACGTGTGTGCGCCATGTGAAGGCCCGGGGGCTCCCGATCCACCCCCTCAAGGCCCACTTGAGGCTGCGTCAGGTACCCCTAAAATCAGACAACATGACGCGGATCGTGCCCTGTTCGGCCCAGTAACCCCGATACGCTCGTCCTGCGTCGAGACCCCGCCCCCGCCCGGATGGTGGAACGCAGACACGGCGAGCTTAAACCTCGCTGGCCTCATGGCCGTGCCGGTTCGAGTCCGGCTCCGGGCACCTCAAAAACTCCCGTGGGGCGCCCGTCAGAAGATCCTCCTCCGGCGGTACTCCGTCTCCTTTGCTAACCCATTACTCTTGTGGCAACGCCGTAACGCGCGGCCATGGAGGAGTGAGATGAGGAGCAGCAACCCGGTCTTCTCGCGGCGAGGCTTCAGCCGCGGGGACGGATACGCGGGCTTCGGCACGCAGCAGCAGGGCGCGGCCCCGCAGGGGTCGGGGAATCCGTACGCGCAGCAGGGAAACCCGAACGCGCCGCAGGGCGGCAACCCGTACGCGCAGGGCGGCAATCCTTACGCCACGGCGGACCAGCAGCAACTCACCCCCGAGCAGCTCCAGCAGATGTACCAGGCCCCGCCGGCCGGGCCCGCGCAGACCGGGCGCATGACGATGGACGACGTCGTCATGCGAACGGGTATGACGCTGGGCACCGTGATCGTCGGTGCGGCGCTGGCGTGGACCCTGCTGCCGGTGAACATGGGCATCGCGATTGCCTTCTCGCTGGTCGCCCTGGTCTTCGGCATGATCCAGGCGTTCAAGGCGACGCCGGTGCCCGCCCTGATCCTGGCCTACGCGTTCTTCGAGGGAATCTTCCTCGGCGTGTGGAGCCACATGTACAACATCGCGTGGTCCGGAGCTCCGCTCCAGGCCGTGCTGGGCACGATGGCCGTCTTCGTCGGCATGCTGATCGCCTACAAGACCCGGCTGATCCGCGTCACCGCGCGGTACCAGCGCGTCGGCATGGCGATCGCCATCGGCTTCGTGCTGCTGATGTTCGTGAACCTGCTGTTCGTCCTGTTCGGTGCCGCCCCCGACGGTGGCCTGCGCAGTAACGGCCCGCTCGGCATCATCGTCGGCGTCATCGCCATCTGCCTGGGCGCGTTCTTCCTGTCGCTCGACTTCAAGCAGATCGAGGACGGTCTCCGCTACGGCGCTCCGCGGAACGAGTCGTGGCTGGCCGCCTTCGGCCTGACGCTCTCGCTGGTGTGGATCTACCTGGAGATGCTGCGGCTGATCGCGATCCTCAGGGATTGATCCGGCGGTAGGACTCCGTACGAGCACCTCGTACATGACGGGCCCCCAGGAGGCACTGCCTCCTGGGGGCCCGTCGTCGTACACCCGGGGCTACCGGAGATTGCGGGCTGCCCGCCTCAAGTCGTATTCGTGGACGATCGCCTTGGCATGTCCGTAGGACAGATCGTGTTCGCTGCGGAGCCAGCTGACTTTCTCGTCGAAGCGGAGGAGGGCTGGGCCGTCGTCGACTGCGCGGAGCCAGTCGCGTACCTCTCGGCCGGTGCAATGGGGGATGCGGGAGAGCAGGTTCCGGTGGGTTTCCTCGGAGAAGATCTGGGACATCGGCGCCTCCGGTATACGGTGTCCGGTCATCTCACCGTGCCTGACTGTTGGGGCGTTGGCAACCATCCATGGCAGGCGGATGTGAGTGCGTGGCCGGAACACACGCCCCCGGTACGCTCGCCGACATGCTCGACTGCACTCCTCTGCGCTCCACCGTTGACCGATTGGCGAGCCGATTTCGCGCCCTGCCCCAGAGCCGGCTGCGCGGCGGGGCCGCCGAAACCGGTCTTGAACTGGCCCGATGGCTGGCCGCGGAAGCCCAGCGGCTTGAATTCCCCGGCCGGGAACCGGCCTTGATCCCGGACGACGGTGCCTTCACCGTGGGCGACCAGATCGCGGTGGCCGGGAACGATCTGGCACTGGCGCTCGAACAGCGCCCGGAGTGCGGGGAGGTGCTCGAAGCGGCCCTCGTCCGTATCGACGGGGCCGCTCGGCGTTCGGGGGTCTGACGGGTCCGACAGGTCGGACCGGCTCCGACGGGTCCGACGGGTCGGGTGCGCTCAGAGGGAGGCGACGACCCGGTCGGCCAGGATGAAGATGCTCTCGTCGCCGTAGGTGAACGTCAGGGCGTACGCGCCGCCCACGGCGGAGCCGCCGAGGAGGACGGGGACCTCGCCGCGCTCCAGGGCCGCGGAGAGCTGCAGGGCGGTCTCGCGGTGGCCCGGGGTCATGCAGAGCGTGGTGCCGTCGGCGAAGACGTACACGTCCAGCGTGCCGAGCGGGCCCGGGCGGACGTCGGAGAGCGGTATGCGGCCCTCGGCGAGGTCGGTGAGGCGCTCGGCGGTCTGGTCCGGGTTGGCGACGACCGAGGGGCTGGGGGCGCTGTGCAGGTCCGGGAAGTCCGGGTAGTCGGCGTGGTCCTGCGCCGCCGAGGGGTGCGGGAAGAAGCCCGGCGCCGGGAGGGCGAGCTCGGACTCCAGCCCGGCCAGATCGGACTGCCGGGGCAGGAACGGCAGCACCGTCGGGATCTCGTACTCGGCGTAGTCGGTGCCCGCGGTGGGTATGCCGCCACGGAAGAACGAGGTGTCCGCGGACTCGCGGGCTTCCTGCTCGGCCCAGAAGGCCCGCGCCTCGGCGAGCTCGCGCTCCCGCTCGTCGGCGAGCGCGTCCGCGACGGCGGCGCGTATCTCGTCGGCGGGAACCGGCCGGGCGGCCGGTACGGCGGTGCTGCCGGCCGCGGTGCCGGCGAGCGCGAGATCCCCGCGCAGGGCGGCGAGCTCACGGCGCAGGCCGCGGGCGGACAGCAGGGCGGCGGAACCTAGGGCCACGGCGATGACCGCGACCACCAGCAGGATGGAGAACAGGGCGCTCACAGACGTACTCCCGACTGACGTGATCCCGAGCAGTGCCCACTGGAGAGTGGACGAAACATCCCCCACACATCACTGTGCCTGTAAACCTCTCCCCTTCGCAGTGCGGAACGTCACGAAATGGGCGGGTCTGAGGTCCTCGACCATCCGGGTGATGCCGCCCTGACCTGCGAAAACGAGCCGCCCCCGGGCTCGTATAACAACCCGGGGGCGGTTCGATTGCGACTTAGATCACACGCCGTGACGGCGAAAGAGTTGCGAGTGGATCAGCTCAGGCGCTCGATTCTGCCGGTCGCGCTGAGCTTCGCCTCCGCTGCGACTCAGCTCAGGCGCTCGATGACCATCGCCATGCCCTGGCCGCCGCCGACGCACATCGTCTCCAGGCCGAACTGCTTGTCGTGGAACTGCAGCGAGTTGATCAGCGTGCCGGTGATGCGGGCGCCGGTCATGCCGAAGGGGTGGCCCACGGCGATCGCGCCGCCGTTGATGTTCAGCCGGTCCAGGTCCACGCCGAGGTCGCGGTAGGACGGGATGACCTGCGCGGCGAACGCCTCGTTGATCTCGACCAGGTCGATGTCGCCGATGCCCAGGCCGGCCCGCTTGAGGGCCTGCTTCGACGCCTCGACCGGGCCGTAGCCCATGATCTCGGGGGAGAGGCCGGAGACACCGGTGGAGACGACGCGGGCGAGCGGGGTGATGCCCAGCTCGCGGGCCTTCACGTCGGACATGACCACGAGGGCCGCGGCGCCGTCGTTGAGCGGGCAGCAGTTGCCCGCGGTGACCGTGCCGTCGGGGCGGAAGACCGGCTTGAGGCCCTGGACGCCCTCCAGCGTGACGCCCGCGCGCGGGCCGTCGTCCTTGGAGACGACCGTGCCGTCCGGCAGCGTGACCGGGGTGATCTCGCGCTCCCAGAAGCCGTTCTTGATGGCGGCCTCGGCGAGGTTCTGCGACCGCACGCCGAACTCGTCCTGGTCGGCGCGGGTGACGCCCTTGATCGCGGCGAGGTTCTCGGCGGTCTGGCCCATCGAGATGTACGCGTCCGGGATCAGCCCGTCCTCGCGCGGGTCGTGCCACTCGCCGCCGCCCTTCTCGGCGCGGCCCAGGGTGCGCAGCTCGGCGTCGGCGAAGAGCGGGTTCTTGGTGTCCGGCAGGCCGTCGGAGCTGCCCTTGATGCTGCGCGAGACCATCTCGACACCGGCCGAGACGAAGATGTCGCCCTCGCCGGCCTTGATGGCGTGCATCGCCATCCGGGTCGTCTGGAGCGACGACGAACAGTAACGGGTGACCGTGCAGCCCGGCAGGTGGTCCATGCCCATCTGCACGGCCACGATCCGGCCGAGGTTGTAGCCCTGCTCGCCGCCTGGCAGACCGCAGCCGAGCATCAGGTCGTCGATCTGCCGCGGGTCCAGCTCCGGGACCTTCGCGAGCGCGGCCTGGATGATCGTGGCGGTCAGGTCGTCCGGGCGCAGATCCTTGAGGGATCCCTTGAAGGCGCGTCCGATGGGGGATCGGGCGGCTGAGACGATCACGGCTTCGGGCATCGCGACACACACTCCTCGTCGAGGCGGCAGGACTCTCTGGGAAGTTACCTGCACGTATCGCGAGGAGTCACGGGCTGTGGGCTGTGACACGGGACTCTTTCTGAGCGCGCGCTTAGCCCAGGCCCCTCCTCAGGCCGACGAATGCTGGCTGGCCGTCGGTTCGGCCCCGTGCGGCAGCCGCTGGCGGCGGCGGTGCTTGAGCAGCGCCCAGCGGCCACGGGGCCCGGATACGGGGTGCATCGCCGCGACGACCTCCGTACCGCCCTCCGAAGCGGCCTCCACGGCGGCCTGTGCCACCGGCAGGAAGCCCTCGCCGCGCTGTGCGTCCGGACGCTCGTCGGCTTCCGGCCACAGGCCCAGTGAGGCGCACAGCGTCGGGAGCATCGCCATGGCCGCCGTCGCGTACCCCTCCGCGGAGGGGTGGTAGTTGTCGGGGCCGAACATCTCGCGGGGATGGGCCTCGAACTCCGCTCCGAGCAGATCGCCCAGCGAGACCGAACGGCCGCCGAGCCCGACCACCCCTATGGTCTGCGCGGCGGCCAGCTGGCGGCTCATCCGGCGCGCCAGCCAGCGCAGCGGCTGATACACCGGCTCCACGGAGCCCAGGTCGGGACAGGTGCCGACGATCACCTCGCTGCCCGCCTCACGCAGCCGGCGGACCGCGTCCGACAGCAGCCGGACGGACTTGGCGGGCGGCATCCGGTGCGTGACGTCATTCGCGCCGATCATGATCACGCAGACGTCCGGGGGCGGTGCGCCCACGTCGAGCAGCAGGGCGACCTGGCGCGCCAGGTCGTTGGACTGCGCTCCGGGGTTCGCCACGTTCACCAGGGTGACGGGACGCTCCGCGACCGCCGCGAGCCCGGAGGCGAGCAGCGCGCCCGGGGTCTCGCGCGCCCGGTGCACGCCCTGCCCCGCCGCCGTCGAGTCCCCGAGGAAGCCGAGCCGGAGCGGAACTTCATCCGTTCGGTGCGAGAACGCCGACCCGTATCTGCCGTCGGCGCGCGGCGGTACGTCGTCGGAGCCGCCGACCGTCCGTTTGGCCAGGCTGACCTCGGCCAGCAGTACTCCGACGGCCGCCCCGCCGAGCAGACTGATCCCGCCACCGCCGTATGCGGCCGCGGTCGCGATCCGCCGTGCCACCCTCGCCCTCGACATCGAGCCCGCTCACCTCCCGTGCTTTTGTGCGTACAACACCTTGTTGCCCCGTGACGCGCCCACTGCAACGTGCCGTAGTGGTGATCGATCGACATTAGGGGGGAGGAAGGGAGAAGCGATCGAGGCGCGGACGAGCTGAGAGTCGGCGCGTTAGGCCATAGGCTGGCCGCACATTCACGGAGAACCCGGAGACAATGGTGCAGTTCCACGACTCGATGATCAGCCTCGTCGGCAACACCCCGCTGGTGCGGCTCAACAACGTGACCGAGGGCATCCAGGCGACCGTCCTGGCCAAGGTCGAGTACTTCAACCCCGGAGGCTCGGTCAAGGACCGCATCGCGGTCCGGATGATCGAGGCCGCGGAGCAGAGCGGCGAGCTGAAGCCCGGCGGCACGATCGTCGAGCCGACGTCCGGCAACACCGGTGTCGGCCTCGCGATCGTCGCCCAGCAGAAGGGCTACCACTGCATCTTCGTCTGCCCGGACAAGGTGTCGCTCGACAAGATCAACGTACTGCGGGCGTACGGCGCGGAGGTCGTGGTCTGCCCGACCGCCGTGGACCCCGACCACCCGGAGTCGTACTACAACGTCTCCGACCGGCTGGTGCGCGAGACCCCCAACGCGTGGAAGCCGGACCAGTACAGCAACCCGAACAACCCGCTGTCGCACTACCACTCCACCGGCCCCGAGCTGTGGGAGCAGACGGAGGGGCGGATCACGCACTTCGTCGCGGGCGTCGGCACCGGCGGCACCATCTCCGGCACCGGCCGCTACCTCAAGGACGCCAGTGACGGCCGCGTCCAGGTCATCGGCGCCGACCCCGAGGGTTCGGTGTACTCCGGCGGCTCCGGGCGTCCGTACCTGGTCGAGGGCGTCGGTGAGGACTTCTGGCCGACCGCCTACGACCGTGAGGTCGCGGACGGCATCGTCGCCGTGTCCGACAAGGACTCCTTCCAGATGACCCGCCGCCTCGCCAAGGAGGAGGGCCTGCTCGTCGGCGGCTCCTGCGGCATGGCGGTCGTCGCGGCGCTGCGCGTCGCCGAGAAGCTCGGCCCGGACGACGTCGTCGTCGTCCTGCTGCCGGACTCCGGCCGCGGCTACATGTCGAAGATCTTCAGCGACGAGTGGATGGCCTCGCACGGCTTCCTCGACGAGGGCACCGGCCAGGCCCGCGTCGCCGACGTCCTGGAGCACAAGGGCGGCGGCATCCCGCAGCTGCTGCACATGCACCCGGAGGAAACGGTCGGCGAGGCGATCGACGTGCTCCGCGAGTACGGCGTCTCCCAGATGCCCATCGTCAAGCCGGGCGCCGGCCACCCGGACGTGATGGCGGCCGAGGTCATCGGCTCCGTCATGGAACGCGACCTCCTGGACGCGCTGTTCGCCAAGCGCGCCACGCTGGCGGACCCGCTGGAGAAGCACATGAGCGGACCGCTGCCGCAGGTCGGCTCCGGCGAGCCGGTCTCCGACCTGATGAAGGTCCTGGGCACCAAGTCCGACGCGGCGATCGTCCTCGTCGAGGGCAAGCCGACCGGCGTCGTGAGCCGCCAGGACCTGCTCGCCTTCCTGGCCAAGTAACCGGCCGAGCCGTAACCGGCACCACGACGGCCCCCCTGCCCGGTCCGGGCAGGGGGGCCGTCGTGTACTTTCTGCTCGCCCGGCGCAGCGCCTCGTCCTGGACCGGGTCCTGCGTCCTCTCAACAGATCTCCAGAGATCTCCAGCAGAACGGTCCGCCATGACCCCCGCACCCCCGCCCCGCTCCGTGCTGCCGCCGTGCTGCTCCTGCCGCTGGCGCTCACCGCCTGCTCGTCCGCCACGGACTCCGCGGCCGGGACCGGTCCGGCGGTGACCGCCACGACTGCCTCCTCCGGTGCGACCACGTCACCCGCCACCACCGCCCCCGCCGCTACGGACGCCCGGCTGCTCACCGGCGACAAGCTGCGGGCCGTCCTGCTGCGGGGTGATGTGCTCCCCAAGGGGTACAAGGCCAACGCGGACGGCACTCGCGACTCCGGCCTGGATCTCGCACCCGTGGCCAAGGACGGCGCCGCCGGTGCGTGCGGGGCGCTGGAGCAGACCGGCTGGATCCGGGTCAGCGGCATCGAGAGCGCCTCGTTCGCCCAGGGCGACTTCCTCAACGCCAAGCGCGAGGAGTTCACCCAGGAGGTCGACACCTTCCGCGGCTCCGGCGCCGTGACCGCCATGACCCGCATCCAGCAGGCATTCACCCGCTGCGCGCACTTCACCGACTCCGGGAGCGGCTCTCCTGTCCCGGTGAAGGTGAAGAGCGGCCCGATAGCGGGGTCGAAGGGCCAGTCCATCAAGGCCGTGCTCACCTCGGACCAGTGGGACGGCGGCACCACCCTGGTCGCGACCCGCGTCGGCAACAGCGTGATCACGACGTTCTACGCGGTCCAGTCCGCCGATCTCGGTGCCGCCGATGTGGGGTTCACCCAGAAGATCGCGAAGAACCTCACCCGCGCCCAGCGCTGACCCGCGGAAGCGTGGAACGCCGCCCATGGCGCGCCGTTCACCCGGGGATTCGAAAGTGCTACATCCGCGTCACGCGGCCGCAGCACGCGCTTAACACGCGTCGGGCACATTGGTGTTCGCCGGGAAGAGAAGCCCGGCGACACAGGATGTGGCACCCAGGAACTCCGGAGCGGCTCCCGGACCTCTGAGGTGACCCTCCCTGGACGCGGTGTCTGGTCCTGACCCGGCCCGCGTCCGATGCGGGGACCGCCGTCGTCCCGCCCCCCGGGTGACCGGGGGTGCGGCGGTCCCCGCTCCAACTTCTTCCGCGGGGTCGCCGCGCCGTTCGGCCGGCTGCCTGCCGGCCCGTCCGTGTCCGCCCGGCTTTCCGGCGGGCCGGTGGTTACTCCCAGTCGCCGTCGGACTTCTTGCGCCGCTCGCCGCGGTCGCCCGTGAAGAGGTGGCCGAGGGACTGGGCGACGTTCACGCCCACGATGCCGGCCCAGGTGATGAACAGACCGCCGGTCCCCGCGTTGACCACACCGATCGCGGAGAGCGGGATCGCGGCGATCATGGTGAAGCCGGCGAAGCCGTAGCGGGCGAAGCGCGCGTTGGGCTCCGGCGTGCCGGGGCTGCGGCCCGCCCGGGCGAAGGAGGTCTGCTGCTCGGCCAGTTGGCGGCGGACCCGCTGCTCGACATGGCTGTCGAGGCGCTGGTCCACCTTCTCCATGAACGAGTCGACCAGTTCCGACTCGTACTCCGCACCGAGGTCCTTGCGGGCCTGAAGGGTGGCGGCGAGTTCTTTTTTGAGTTCCGGGTCGCGGGCGTCCATGACGCCACCGTACGGAGCGCGGCGGCGTCAGGCACTGGGGGAAACCCCCGATTCTTTTCGGGGGTGCCCCCTCCCAGCGGGCGATGCGTAGAGTCGCGGTGCTACTGCGCTGCGAGCGCCGTCGAGCGCCGTCGAGCCGGTCGAGCCCGGTCGAGCCCGGCGGGGCTCGGATCCCGGATCTCGGATAGAGACATTCAGAGGAGCACACCCGTGCCGCTGTCACCCGTCCCCTCCTTGCTGACGGCCCTCACCGCGTCCGACGGCGCGGACCGGCCCGACGCCGTGACCGTCGCGGGGCGGTCCTGCTCGTACGAGGAGCTGCTCGGCGCGGCGGGCGCGGTCGCGGCGCGGATGGCGGGGGCGCCGGCGTTCGCGGTGCGGGCGACGGCGTCGCTGGAGACGGTGGCCGCGGTGGTGGGCGGGCTGCTGGCCGGAGTGCCGGTGGTCCCGGTGCCGCCGGACGCGGGGCCGGCCGAGCAGAACCACATCCTGGGGGATTCCGGCGCGGCGCTGACCCCCGTCGACTTCGCCGAACGGGCCGGCTGGAGCGGGCCCGAGCCGGGGGCGAAGGAAGCCGCGCTCATCCTCTACACATCGGGAACGACCGGCCCGCCCAAGGGCGTCGTGGTCTCGCGCGGCGCGATCGCCGCCGACCTCGACGCGCTCGCCGGGGCCTGGGAGTGGACCGCGGGGGACACGCTGGTGCACGGTCTGCCGCTGTTCCATGTGCACGGCCTGGTGCTGGGCGTGCTCGGCGCGCTGCGCACCGGCAGCCGGCTGGTGCACACCGGACGGCCGACGCCGCAGGCCTACGCGGCGGCCGGTGGCAGCCTCTACTTCGGCGTGCCGACGGTCTGGTCGCGGGTGGTGCGCGACCCCGCCGCCGCACGGGCGCTGACCGGCGCCCGGCTGCTCGTCTCGGGCAGCGCCCCGCTGCCCGCGCCCGTTTTCCGGGACCTGGAGACGCTCACCGGGCAGCGCCCCGTGGAGCGGTACGGGATGACGGAGACGCTGATCACGATCAGCACGCGGGCGGCCGGTGAACGCCGCCCCGGTTCGGTCGGGCTGCCGCTGCCGGGGGTGGAGACCCGCCTGGTGGACGAGGACGGCGGGCCCGTCCCGTACGACGGCGCAACGGTCGGCGAGCTGCAGATCCGTTCCGGCACGCTCTTCGACGGCTATCTCGGCCGCACGGAGGCCACCGCCGCCTCGTACACCGCCGACGGCTGGTTCCGCACCGGCGACATGGCGATGGCGGAGCCTGACGGCATGCACCGGATCGTCGGCCGCGCCTCGACCGACCTCATCAAGTCCGGTGGCTACCGCATCGGCGCGGGCGAGGTGGAGAACGCGCTGCTCGACCACCCCGCGGTCCGGGAGGCGGCGGTGGTGGGCGCGCCGCACGAGGACCTGGGCCAGGAGATCGTCGCGTTCGTCGTCGCGGACGGGGTGAGCGAGGCCGAACTGATGGACTTCGTGGCCGGGCACCTTTCGGTGCACAAGCGGCCGCGCAAGGTCCGGTTCCTGGACGAGCTGCCGCGGAACGCGATGGGCAAGCCGCAGAAGGGGCGGCTGCCTCCGGTGTAGCCACCACGCGTAGCCACGCCGGCCGCCGGTTCTGACGCGTCCGGTGGACACTCCTTGCCAATGCTGCATGGATTCATGCAGAGTCAGCGACGACTGAATAGGCCAGGAGGACGTTGATGGGTACCACGGAGGACGGGGGCGACGCCGCGGAGGCGGGCGCGGGCGTCGGTGCGGGCCTGGGCGCGGTCCTGGGAGCGGGCCTGGGTGCGGGTGCCGGCGAGGGCGCGGCCGAGGGTGCTTCGGCGCGGCTGCTGAAGCTGTTCGAGTCGCACCGGCTCACCCCGACGCAGCGCCGGATCGCCCACTGCCTGGTGCGCCGGTCGGCCGACGCGCCGTTCCTGTCCAGCGTCGAGGTCGCCGAGCTCGCCGGGGTCAGCCAGCCGTCCGTCACCCGTTTCGCCGTCGCGCTCGGCTTCGACGGCTACCCGGCGCTCCGCCGCCACCTGCGCGAGGTCGCGCCGGTCCGGCCCGGCCCCGAGGCCGCCCCCTACAACGAGTACCAGCAGGCCGTGCACGCCGAGATCGAGAACCTCCGGCACCTCGCCGCCCTCCTCGCCGACCCCGAACCCGTCGCCCGCGCCGGCGCCGTGCTCGCCGCGTCCCGCCCGCTGCCCGTCCTCGGCCTGCGCGCGGCGGGCGCGCAGGCGCGCGGCTTCGCGTACTTCGCCGCGAAGGTCCACCCCGACGTCCGGCTGCTCGACGAGGGCGGCACGATGTTCGCCGACCGCGTCGACGGCGCGGTCCGGGCGGGCGCGAGCGCGCTGCTCTGCTTCGCGCTGCCGCGGCATCCCCGCGAGGTCGTCGAAGCCCTGACGTACGCGCGTCAGGCCGGTCTGACGGTCGTCACCGTCGCCGACAGCGCCTTCGCCCCGGTCGCCGCCTGTTCCGACCTGCTGCTGCCTGCCGCGGTGGGCACCGGGCTCGCCTTCGACACGGCCTGCGCCCCGATGCTGCTCGGACGCGTCCTGCTGGAGTCGATGTGCGATCACCTGCCGGATGCCCAGGCGAGCCTCGAGGAGTTCGACGCGCGGGCCGCTGCGCGGGGGCTGTTCACCGACTGACGCGGTTCGCCGACCGACCGGGCCCTCATGAAATTCTGAGGATCGCTGAGTACCCTCCCGTGCAACTGGACGCGGTGAATCGGAGGAGGACGGTCGTGGCACGCGGGGCTTACACGCTGGCTCGGGTGGGGGTGCTGGTGCGGGTCGCTGCGCGCTGGCTGTTGTGGCTGGGTGCGGTGGCCGCCGTGGGAGGCGTGTTCGTCCCCGGCGTGACCGGCCGCAGGATCGGGATACTCGGCGGGGCAGCCCTGTTCATCGTCGCGGCGGTCGTCGCTTTCGCGGTACGGCGCGGGCGATACGTGGCGCTCGGCGCGGACGCCACGCGGGCCGGCAAGTCCGTCTTCCTCCAGGACCGCCGGGTGACGGCGCGGATCTGGGTCCGCGGGCACCGGTGGTGGCTGCTCGCGGCGTTCGCTCTTGCCGCGGCGTCCACGCTGCTCGCTTCTTCGGCGGGCGGAATGCTGCTGGCGGGGGCCGGGGCGGGACTCTGGGTGAAGTCGCTGTGGTTCGAGCGGCTGGAGCGGGCGGGGGACGTGCGGTATTGGGTGCGGCCGGATTCGCCGTCGTCGGCGGTGGCGTACGAGACGACGGGGTTCTTGGCGGGGCGGTAGTTCACGGGCCGGGTCGGGGGCCGGGTCCTCCGGGGTGGGGCTTCGAAATCGACTATTTACGGGCGTGGCCGCCCACAAATAGCTCGGCAGCATTTCGAAACCCCACCCCTCCGGCCCCGTCCCCCGACCCTCCGAGCGTGGCCCCGTGCGGGTTCGGCGATGGCTTGAGCCCCCGGCCTGCCTCCGGCCGCGGCCCCGTGCGGATTTGGCGCCAGCTGGGGCCCCGTCCCTGCGGCCCGGGGTACCCGCGATCCGCTCTTCCTCCCTCGGGCCGTCAGGTGCCGACGCTCCTCCGTTGCCGTTGCCGTTGCCGATGGCAAAGGGCGGGGGGTGGGGAAAAGCCCGCCGCAGGCGCAACGGTGCCGCGCGGGCCGACGTACCCGTACCCCGCCGGAGGCGCGTGGCACTCACCCCTGCCCGAGACCGGTCAGAGCTTCGCTCTCATTCAAGCCGCTCTCCGCGAGAACGCTTTCCGTCGTCTGGGCCGCGCGCACCAGCGCGAACGTCACCGAGCCGTCGGCGGACGCGTGGTAGCCGTGGATGGCCGGGCGGGGGAGGGAGTTGTAGGCGAAGTGGTTGGAGAAATAGTAGGCGCCGGTGTCGAGGAGGGCGACGAGGTCGCCTGCTTCGAGGAGGGGGAGGGGGCGGGCCTCGGCGAGGAGGTCGCCGGCGAAGCAGCAGGGGCCGGCGACGTCCTGGGGGACGGGGTCGCCGCCCTTGGGGCGGCCCTTGGCGTCGAGGGCCTCGACGCGCAGCGGCCAGGCGTCGGGGACGAAGACCGTACGGGTGGCGAGCTGTGCGCCCGCGTGGGTGATCGCGATGGGCCGGCCGCCGGCCGACTTGGCGTACTCGACGCGGGCCAGCACCGTGCCGGCCTTGGCGAGGAGTGAGCGCCCGAACTCGGTGACGATCGTGTAGCGGCCGTCGAAGAGGCCGGGGACGGTGGTGCGCAGCAGCCGCGCGTAGTCGTGGAAGGTGGGCGTGACCTCGTCGGAGGTGAAGTTGACGGGGAGGCCGCCGCCGATGTCGAGGGTGGTGATCTGCCGGCGGCCGGCGGCCGTGTTGATGCGCTCGGCCAGGTCGTAGGCGGCCCGGACGCCCGCCGCCATGAGGGCGAGCGGTACGCCCTGGGAGCCGGTGTGGGTGTGCAGCCGGTTGAGCCAGGGGCGGTCGGCGTAGGCGCGCAGGATCCACTCCTCGGCGCCGTCGTCGCGCAGCGCGACGCCGAACTTCGAGGTGGCGGTGGCGGTGCTCATGGCGCCGATGCTGCCGCCGCCGATCTGCGGATTGACCCGCAGGCCGATGGGGGACGTGGTCGGGGCGGCGGCGACCAGCGCGTCGAGGCGGCCGAGTTCCTGCGGGTTGTCGGCGTTGACGGCGATGCCCAGCGCGAGTGCTTCGCGCAGTTCGGCGACGGTCTTGGCGGGGGAGTCCAGGACGATGCGGTCGGCCGGCAGGCCCGCGGCGCGGGCGATGGCGAGCTCGCCGGGGCTGGCGACCTCGGCGCCGAGGCCGAGGCCGGCGAGCAGTCGCAGGACCGGGACGAGGGCGGCGGCCTTGACGGCGAAGGTGTGGGTGACGGTGACGCCCGGGGTGGCGAAGGCGTCCTGGAGGGCGGCCGCCGTCTCGTGGACACCGGTGACGTCGAGGAGGCCGATGACCGGGTTGTGTGGAGTGAGCAGATGCAGTTCCACTGCCGCGCGCAGCGCGTGGCCCCGTCGTGCTGTCGCGTCCGGCGTCATGCCGGCCATCCCATCACCCGGTATGGGGCAATGCCACCCCACCCTGTTGACTAGATGTATTCAGCAGGACAGGATGTGAATGGATAGATCCATCGATGCACAGAGGGAGGCCGGGCCGATGTCGGGACCGAGGATCGTGCGGGCGCCGCGCGGTACGGAACTGAGCACTCAGGGTTGGCAGCAGGAAGCCGCGCTGCGGATGCTCCAGAACAACCTCGACCCGGAGGTCGCCGAGCACCCCGAGAAGCTGGTCGTCTACGGAGGCACCGGGAAGGCCGCGCGCGACTGGCGTTCGTTCGACGCCATGATCCGCACCCTCCAGACGCTGAAGCAGGACGAGACGATGCTCGTCCAGTCCGGCCGTCCCGTCGGTGTGATGCAGACGCACGAGTGGGCGCCGCGGGTGCTCATCGCCAACTCCAACCTGGTCGGCGACTGGGCCAACTGGGAGGAGTTCCGCCGCCTGGAGGCGCTGGGTCTGACCATGTACGGCCAGATGACGGCCGGCTCGTGGATCTACATCGGTACCCAGGGCATCCTCCAGGGCACCTACGAGACGTTCGCCGCGGTCGCCGCCAAGAAGTTCGGCGGCACGCTGGCCGGGACCATCACGCTCACCGCCGGGCTCGGCGGCATGGGCGGCGCCCAGCCGCTGGCCGTCACCATGAACGGCGGCGTGGTGATCTGCATCGACGTGGACCCGCGGGCGATCTCGCGCCGTATCGAGCACCGCTACCTGGACGTCAAGGCCGACTCCCTGGCGCACGCGATGCAGCTCGCCACCGAGGCCCGCGACAAGCGCGAGCCGCTGTCGATCGGGCTGCTGGGCAACGCCGCCGAGCTGCTGCCGCAGATGCTCGCCGAGGGCGCGCCGATCGACATCGTCACCGACCAGACCTCCGCGCACGACCCACTGGCCTATCTGCCGGTGGGCATCGCGTTCGACGAGATGGCCACGTACGCGGCCGAGAAGCCCGCCGACTTCACGCTGCGGGCCCGCGAGTCGATGGCCCGGCACGTCGAGGCCATGGTCGGCTTCATGGACGCCGGTGCCGAGGTCTTCGACTACGGCAACTCGATCCGCGGCGAGGCACAGCTCGCCGGGTACGAGCGGGCGTTCGACTTCCCCGGGTTCGTGCCCGCCTACATCCGGCCGCTGTTCTGCGAGGGCAAGGGCCCGTTCCGCTGGGCGGCGCTGTCCGGCGAGGCGTCCGACATCCACAAGACGGACAAGGCGATCCTCGACCTGTTCCCGGAGAACGAGTCGCTGCACCGCTGGATCAAGCTGGCGCAGGACAAGGTCCACTTCCAGGGCCTGCCCGCGCGTATCTGCTGGCTCGGCTACGGCGAGCGCGACAAGGCCGGCGAGCGCTTCAACGACATGGTCGCCAGCGGTGAGCTGGCCGCGCCGCTCGTCATCGGCCGCGACCACCTCGACTGCGGCTCGGTGGCCTCGCCGTACCGCGAGACCGAGGCCATGCTCGACGGCTCCGACGCCATCGCCGACTGGCCGCTGCTCAACGCCATGGTCAACGTCGCCTCCGGCGCGTCGTGGGTCTCCATCCACCACGGTGGCGGCGTCGGCATGGGCCGCTCCCTGCACGCCGGACAGGTCACGGTCGCGGACGGCACCGAGCTCGCGGGCGAGAAGATCCGCCGGGTGCTGACGAACGACCCGGGCATGGGCGTCATCCGGCACGTGGACGCGGGCTACGACCGCGCCGACGAGATCGCCGACGAACGCGGTGTGCGGATCCCGATGCGCGAGGGCGACTCCGAGTGAGTTTCCACAGCATGTGGACGGAGCTGCTGCCGATCGGCCGCAGCTCCGTCTCCGGGGGATACCGCCGCTACGCCTGGAGCGGCGCCGACCTGGACTGCCGGGCGTGGTTCCGGGCGCAGGCGGAAGGCCGCGGGCTGACGTACGAGGTCGACCGCAACGGCAACCAGTGGGCCTGGCTGGGCGACCCGGCCGCCGGTGACGCGGTCGTCACCGGTTCGCACCTGGACTCGGTACCGGACGGCGGCGCCTTCGACGGGCCGCTGGGCGTCGTCTCGTCCTTCGCCGCGCTCGACGAACTGCGCGAGCGCGGAGCGGCGTTCGGCAAGCCGCTGGCCATCGTCAACTTCGGTGACGAGGAGGGCGCCCGCTTCGGGCTCGCCTGCGTCGGATCGCGGCTGGCCGCCGGGCAGCTCACCAAGGACAAGGCGTACGCGCTGCGCGACGCGGACGGCGTCAGCCTGCCGCAGGCCATGGAGCAGGCCGGTTACGACCCGGCCGGCATCGGCCCCGACCCGGAGCGGCTCGCCCGCATCGGCGCGTTCGTGGAACTCCACGTCGAGCAGGGCCGGGCGCTGGACCTGAGCGGCGACGCCGTCGGCATCGCGTCCGCGATCTGGCCGCACGGCCGCTGGCGGTTCGACTTCCACGGCGAGGCCAACCACGCGGGCACCACCCGCCTGGAGGACCGCCGCGACCCGATGCTCAACTACGCCGCCACGGTGCTGGCCGCCCGCCGGGAGGCGCAGGCGGCCGGGGCACTGGCCACCTTCGGCAAGGTGAGCGTCGAGCCCAACGGCGTCAACGCCATCGCCTCGCTGGTACGCGGCTGGCTCGACTCGCGGGCCGCCGACCAGGAGACGCTGGACCGGGTGGTGGCCGGGATCGAGGCCGCCGCCGCCGAGCGGGGGGCCCGCGACGGCATCGACGTCCGCGTCACCCGTGAGTCGTTCACCCCGGTCGTCGAGTTCGAGCACGCGCTGCGCGACGAGGTCGCGAAGCTGCTCGGCGGTGTCGTCCCGGTGCTGCCGACCGGCGCGGGACACGACGCCGGGATCCTGTCGGCGAGTGCCCCGACCGCCATGCTGTTCGTACGCAACCCCACCGGCGTCTCGCACTCACCCGCCGAGACCGCCGCCGAGGACGACTGCCTCGCCGGGGTGACCGCGCTCGCCGACGTACTGGAAGGTCTCGCGTGCAGCTGACGTACTGGACGGAACACGCCTGGCTCAACGGAGTCGTCGAGCCGGGCGTGGCGATCGACACGGCCGGCGGCCGGATCACCGCAGTCAGGACCGGTGTCGACACTCCGCCGCCCGGCGCCGTCGCGCTGCGCGGATTCACCCTGCCGGGACTGGCCAACGCGCACTCGCACGCCTTCCACCGGGCGCTGCGCGGCACCGTCCAGGTCGGGTCCGGCACCTTCTGGACCTGGCGCGAGATCATGTACTCGATCGCGGCGGAGCTCGACCCCGACACCTACTTCGCGCTCGCGCGGGCGGTGTACGCGGAGATGGCGCTGGCCGGCGTCACCTGCGTCGGCGAGTTTCACTATCTGCACCACGGTCCCGGCGGCACGCCGTACGACGACCCCAACGCCATGGGCGAGGCCCTGATCGCCGCCGCGGGGGAGGCGGGCATCCGGATCACGCTGCTGGACACCGCCTACTTCTCGTCCGGATTCGGCGCGCCCCCCGACCGGCACCAGGTGCGCTTCGCCGACGCCGGCCCCGATGCCTGGGCGGAGCGCGCCGACGCCCTCAAGGACCGCGACCACGTCCGGATCGGCGCGGCGGTCCACTCGGTGCGCGCCGTGCCGCCGGCCGGGATCGCCAGGGCGGCGGAGTGGGCGGCGGCGCGGCAGGCCCCGCTGCACGTCCATCTGTCGGAGCAGCCGGCCGAGAACGAGGCCTGTCTGAAGGCCCACGGCCGCACACCGACGCGGCTGCTCGCGGACCACGGGGCGCTGGGCCCCCGGACCTCCGCCGTGCACGCCACCCACCTCACCGGCGCGGACATCCGGCTGCTCGGCGACAGCGGCACCGTCGTCTGCATGTGCCCCACCACCGAACGCGACCTCGCCGACGGCATCGGCCCGGCGCGCGAGGTCCAGCTCGCCGGCAGCCCGCTCTCGCTCGGCAGCGACAGCCACGCCGTCATCGACCTGCTCGAAGAGGCCCGCGCCATGGAACTCGACGAGCGGCTGCGCACCCGCACCCGCGGGCACTGGACCGCGGCCCAGCTGCTGCGGGCCGCCACCGCCGACGGCCATGCCTCGCTCGGCTGGGCGGACGCCGGTCAGCTCGAGACGGGCGCGCTCGCCGACTTCACCACCGTCGCCCTGGACTCGGTCCGCACCGCCGGCACGCTGCCGCGCCTCGGCGCGGAGACGGCCGTGTACGCCGCGACCGCCGCGGACGTACGGCACACCGTGGTGGGCGGGCGGCACATCGTCCGGGACGGCATCCACCAGCTGGTGCCGGACGTCCCCGCCGCGATGGGCGCGGCCGTCGCCCGTCTGCGCCGTTCCTGATCCCCTGACCTCGACGAAGGATCGCGCGATGCCCACCACCGTCATCACCAACATCGGCAGCCTGGTCACCAACGACCCGGACCTCGGCACCGGGCCGCTCGGCCTGGTCGCGGACGCGGCGGTGGTCATGGCCGACGGCCTGATCGCCTGGGTCGGCCCGGCGGACCGGGCGCCCGCCGCCGACGACGTGTACGACGCGGGCGGCCGGGCGGCACTGCCCGGATTCGTCGACTCGCACTCGCACCTGGTGTTCGGCGGCGACCGCACCCAGGAGTTCAACGCCCGGATGTCCGGCACGCCGTACACCGCCGGCGGCATCAGGACCACGGTCGCCGCGACCCGTGCCGCCAGTGACGCCGAGCTGGACGCCACCGTGGCCCGCTATGTGGCCGAGGCGCGGCGGCAGGGCACCACGACCATCGAGACGAAGTCCGGCTACGGGCTGACCGCGCAGGACGAGGCGCGCAGTCTGCGGATCGCCGCCGCGCACACCCCGGAGACCACGTACCTGGGCGCGCACATCGTCGCGCCGGAGTACGCGGACGACCCGGCCGGCTACGTCGACCTGGTCACCGGGCCGATGCTGGAGGCCTGCGCGCCGCACGCCCGCTGGGTGGACGTGTTCTGCGAGAAGGGGGCGTTCGACGGCGACCAGGCGCGGGCGATCCTCACCGCGGGCGCCCGGGCCGGACTGATCCCGCGGGTCCACGCGAACCAGCTGACCTACGGGCCCGGCGTGCAGCTGGCGGTCGAGCTGGGGGCGGCGTCCGCCGACCACTGCACGCATCTGACGGACGCTGACGTCGACGCCCTCGCGTCCAGCGGTGGCGCCACCGTGGCGACGCTGCTGCCCGGCGCCGAGTTCTCCACCCGCGCCACCTACCCCGACGCCCGCCGGCTGATCGACGCGGGCGCGGCGGTGGCGCTGTCGACGGACTGCAACCCGGGGTCGAGCTTCACCAGCTCGATGCCGTTCTGCATCGCCGTCGCCGTACGGGACATGCGGATGACGCCGGACGAGGCGGTCGCGGCCGCGACGCTCGGCGGCGCGCGGGCGCTGCGCAGGGACGACGTGGGAAGGATCACGGCGGGGGCGCGAGCGGATCTGATGCTGCTCGACGCCCCCAGCCATGTACATCTGGCCTACCGGCCGGGTGTGCCGCTGGTCAGCCGGGTGTGGCAGGGCGGGGTCCGCGCCGCCTGACCCGTGGCCGGGCGGCGCGCACCGTCACTCCTCGGCGAACCGTCACTCCTCGACGAGCAGTCCGCGCCGCAGGCGCGCCAGTGTCCGGGAGAGCAGGCGCGAGACGTGCATCTGTGAGATGCCGAGCTCCTCGCCGATCTCCGACTGGGTGAGGTTGCCGGTGAAGCGCAGCGAGAGGATCTTGCGGTCGCGCGCCGGGAGCTCGGCGATCAGCGGCTTCAGGGACTCGATGTACTCGATGCCTTCGAGGTCGTGGTCCTCGTAGCCGATGCGGTCGGTCAGCGCGCCCTCGGAGTCGTCCTCGTCGGGCTGGGCGTCGAGCGAGCTCGCGGTGTACGCGTTGCTCGCGGCCATGCCCTCGATGACCTCTTCCGCGGTGATCCGCAGCCGGGCGGCCAGCTCGGCCACGTTCGGCGAGCGGTCCAGCTGCTGGGCCAGCTCGTCGCCGGCCTTGGCCAGGTCGAGCCGCAGCTCCTGCAGCCGGCGCGGTACCCGTACCGACCAGCTGGTGTCACGGAAGAAGCGCTTGATCTCGCCGATGATCGTCGGCATCGCGAAGGTGGGGAACTCCACGCCGCGGCTGAGCTCGAAGCGGTCGATCGCCTTGATCAGGCCGATCGTGCCGACCTGGATGATGTCCTCCATCGGCTCGCTGCGGGTGCGGAACCGGGAAGCCGCGAACTTCACCAGGGCGAGATTGAGCTCCACGAGCGTGTTGCGGACGTAGGAGTATTCGTACGTGCCCTCGTCCAGCGTCTCGAGGCGCAGGAACAGTGTCTTGGACAGGGCTCGTGCGTCGACCGGACCCACCGTCTCGAACGGGGGTATCTCGGGGAGGCCCTCCAGCCCCTCCGGCTCTTCCAGGTCTTCCTGCTCAGAGCCAACGGACGGGCTGGTCGTCGTCGCGGTGATCGCGTCAGGCCGGGGTGTCATGCTCTCCTCCCTCGGTTACGGCATCAGGCTGCCGGTGCCATGCCTCTAATACGGTGTGCTGCGCCTCCGAGGCGGCCGGGTTTCGATAGGTGTTGTTCAACCCCTACCCCGTTTCACGCGTGTGGCGCAACTTCCGGCCGACCGTCCCAACGGGCGATTAGCGGGCCGCGGAGGGGGCAGGCGGGAGGCATCCGAGGGGCGTCCACCGGGCAGCTGAGGGGTCGCTTCCCCGTGATTCGGGATGCGCGTAGGGTTCGGGGTGCGCATGACCCAAGATTCCAGAGGAGCGCACATGGACCGCGGGATGGTCGGTACGGCCGGCCGGGACCGGTTGCACGTGGACGTGCGACAGCACGGCACGTACGCCGTCGTCACGCCTGCGGGCGAGCTCGACCACCACACCGCGGAGCTGCTCAGTGAGCCGCTCGAAGCGTGTGTCGCCGCGGGGTGCACCAAGCTCGTGGTGGACTGCTCCCAGCTGGATTTCTGTGATTCCACCGGATTGAACGTCCTGCTGGGCGCCCGGCTGAAGGCCGAGGCGGTCGGTGGGAAGGTCCATCTGGCGGGTATGCTGCCGGTGGTCGCTCGTGTGTTCGAGATCACGGGTGCTGAAGCCGTGTTCACCGTCCACGCAACCCTGGACGAGGCATTGCAGGAGTGACGGAAGCATCGCCGGTGGCGATCTCCCACTCCACCCTGTTTGGTAGAGCTCCCGAGGTGTCCCCGGGAATTCGTCGGGCAGGAGACTCCTGAAACTGTCGGACATCGGTGAGGTGAGGCGCTGATGAGCACCACTCGGCCCCACGCGGCGGACGACCGCGGTTCGGACCCGGGCGACACTGTCGTGCCCGAGGCCGGATCCGCGCGGGTTCTGCGGCTCCTGGGTGAGAGTGCCATCGTCCCGCGCGCCCGCGACTTCACTCGCGAGGCGCTGCAGGCCTGGGGCTGGCTGCCCGCCTCCTCGCCGGAGCGCCGGGCCGCGGCCGAGGACGTGCTGCTCGTCGTCTCGGAACTGGTCACCAACGCGTGCCTGCACGCGGACGGCCCCGATGAGCTGCGGCTGATCCACAGCCCCAAGGTGCTGCGACTCGAGGTCGCCGACAGCGGAGCCGGCGAGCCGGAGCCGCGCGTTCCGCACCGGGCGGGCCGGCCCGGCGGGCACGGCATGTTCATCGTGCAGCGGCTGTGCACGGACTGGGGCGTCGCGCGGCACCCCGAGCAGCCGGGCAAAACGGTCTGGGCCGAACTCGCAGCTCCCGCCTGATTTCCCCCTCTGCACTTCCCTTCCCTCTCCAAGATCACGGGCGTACTGTCGGCCGCCGAATCTGATGTGCCGTCAGTAACTTGTGGCGGAAGGGAGAAGAGCCGATGAAACACGTCATGAACAGCGTCCTCAGCAGAGCGGCCGCCCGCGGTGGAGTGCTGGCCCTCGCGACGGCGACCGCGGCGGGTGCGGCGCTGCTGGTCGCCCCGGCCGCACACGCCGAAACGGTGGACGTCGCCTACAGCTGTCAGTCGCCGATCGGGAAGAAGGACGCGGTGTCGCCCATCGACATCACGAGCGTCCCGTCCGGCTCCGGCTACAAACTCACGATGAGCTTCAAGAAGGGTGTCTCCTCCAGCCCGATCGAACTCGGCAAGGGGGCGATGAACCCGAGCGCGACGATCAAGGTCGGCGGTGCGGACTCCGGTTCGGTGTCGGTGGTCGGCACCGCGAACGACGCGGCGATCCCCGCCAACACCCCCATCAAGATCAACGATCTGACCGGCACCTACACGCCCAAGAAGTCGGGCAAGGTCACCTTCACGGCCGGTGTGCTCACCATCAAGGCCCTCGGCACGGTCACGACCTGCAACGCCACCAACAGCCCCAAGCCCTCGCTGTCGCTGGACGTCAAGGCGGCGGGCGGTGGCGGCGACAGCGGTGCCACGGCCCCGCCGGCCGCCACGCTGCCGCAGACCGGTCCGGCCGACAGTGCCGTGGCGCTGGGCACCTTCGGCGGCACGGTACTGCTCGCCGGGGTCGCCGGCGTGCTCTGGCTCACCCGCCGGGCCGCCAGAACCCGCTGATCCGGGCCCGTGGCACCGACTCGGGCGTCGGTGCCGCGGCCCGGCATGTCCACGGTCGCAACTGCCCTGACCAGTACGGATGTTGTATCTGACGGGCAGTCAAATCTGGTCGTCCGGCTCCATTGACTTCTTTCGGCCGTCCCGTCTCAATGTCCAGCGTCGGCGCAGAGGAAAAGGGACGCTGCGCCCGGACCGTGATCAAGGGGACAAGATGATCGCTCACGCGCGAAGATCCGTCATGCGCGGACGGAGACTGGCCGCCGTGCTCGGGGCCGCCGCACTCATGGTGGGGGGCGGCGCGGTGCTCGCGGCGCCCGCCCAGGCGGCGACGGCCGTGGACTTCCAGACGCACTGCATTCCGCCCGCCGTGGCCGGGCTGCCGCCCATCGACGGTGTGTCCAACGCGACCGTGTCGGTCGCGCCCGCCAACCCGAAGGTCGGTGACACGGTCACCGTCACCTACACCCTCACCAAGGCGGCCGCGAGCAACCCGACGGACATCGCGCTGCCCGCCGATGTCGTCACACCCCGCGCCAGCGTCGTGCTCGGCGGTGTCCAGACCGGCGCCGTCGCCGTGACCGGCCCCAAGAGCAACCCGCCGATCCCGGGCAAGGGCTCCTTCCCGCCGCTGGTCATGACCGGCACCTTCGTGGTCACCGCGCCCGGCGCCATCACCCTGTCGCCCGGTGACTACACCATCCACACCAGCTACATCCTGGAGCTGGACACCGTCTGCACCGTCACCGGCGGGCCCGCGCCGGTCTCCGAGACCGTCACCGCGAGCCCGGCGACCACCCCCAACCCGCGGACCCTCGCGCTGGGTTCGGCCCAGGGCGACCCGGGCACCGCGGTCGCCGTCACCGGCGGTCACTTCACCGCGGGTGCCACCGTCACGGTCCTGGCCATCGCCGGGTCCAACCCGACCGCGGACATGACCTCCGCGACCGCCGACGCGCAGGGCGGCTTCACCGCCTCGCTCGTCGTCAACGACCTCGCGACCACCGGCATCGTGGCCTTCGAGGGCGCGAGCTACGACCCGGCGACCGCCGCCGGGCCCGCCGCGTACAAGGTCAACGACAACACCCCGATCCCGCCGGGGAGCCAGAAGCTCAACGCCTCGGTCACCGCCGGGACGCTCTCCATGACCCAGGCCGGCGACACCGTGGAGATGACCCCGGTGAACTTCGGTGACGGCGGCGCTTCGACCGGCGCACTGCAGACGGTCACCGTCAAGGACTTCCGTGGCGGCGCCGCGGGCTGGTCCCTGACCGGTGCGGTCACCGACTTCAAGGGCCCGGGAGGCGCCGTCATCGGTGCCGACAAGCTCAGCTGGACCCCGTCCTGCACCGCCAAGGCGGGCAGCCTCAGTGTCTGCGCGGCGGGTTCGCCCGGCGCCGTGGGCACGGCCGGCGCCACGCTGGCCAGTACGTCCAACGGCACCGTGACCGGTGGTGAGTTCACCGCCGACGCGGGCCTGTCGCTGAACGTTCCGGCCTACTCCGGCCCAGGAACCTATTCCGGAGTCTTGACCCTGACCCTGACCTGACGCACAGTCAGTTAACTCGGACCGAGGGAGATGCCAGACATGTCGAGGGCCAAGGCGTGCGCAGTGCTGCTGACGGTCGCCGCGTTGCTCGGCATCGGTCTCGGTCCCGCGGCAGGACCGGCCGGCGCCGCCGACAACGGGCGCTGGTCGGTCTTCCCCGCCCCGGCGGGCGGGGCCAAGGACAAGACGAGTACCAGCCAGGAACGACAGTTCTTCACCCTGGAGGCGGGACCGGGGACCACCGTCAAGGACAAGGTCTCGGTCTCCAACCTCTCCGACGCGCCGATGCAGTTCAAGATCTACGGCGCCGACGCGTACAACACCCCGCGCGACGGCGGATTCGCCGTGCGCGGCCCCGAGGAGACCAACAAGGACATCGGCACCTGGGTGAAGCTCGCCCAGGGCAGCCTCACCGTCCCGCCCAGGACCCGCGCCGACATCCCGTTCACCCTCACCATCCCCGACACCGCCACCCCCGGCGACCACCCCGGCGCGATCGTCGCCCTCAACACCGAGACCGACAAGACCAAGGGGAGTGTCGCGGTCGGCGTCCGGCGGGCCGTCGGAGCCCGGATCTACCTCCGGGTGAGCGGCCCCAGCCTCCCCGCGCTCTCCGTGGAGAACGTCCGTATCGACCACGGCCAGCCCTGGCTGCCCGGCACCGGCGAGAGCACCGCCACCATCCACTACACCCTGGTCAACCGGGGCAACGTCTCCCTGCTGCCGCGCCTGCGGGTCAAGGCCACCGGGCTGTTCGGCAACACCCTGCTGGACCGGCAGGCCAAGGGGCTGCCGCTGGAACTCCTGCCGGGACAGCAGGTCGAGCTGACCGAGAAGTGGGCCGGGTCGCCGCAGTTCGACCGGGTGAGCGTCAAGCTCACCGTCACCACCGACCGGGGCGAGCTCAACGAGACGGCCGGTGCCTCGTTCTTCGCGGTCCCCTGGCTCGCCACCGGGGTGCTGCTCGCCGGACTGGCGCTGCTGGCCGCCTGGTTCATCGTCAGGCGCCGCAGGAACCGTCCGCCGCGGCCGGTGGAGGAGGACCCCGATCCCGATGCGGGGACGGCAGGGACAGCGGTCGGCGTGACGAGCGTGGGAAGCAGGGGCGGACAGGCGTGAGCACCATGCACAGGGAACCACTCCGGGCGACGGCGGCAGCCGTGCTCGCCGCGGCGCTGCTCGTTCTGTCCGCGCTCACCGCGCAGCCGTCGCACGCGGCGGCGCCGGTGGCGGTCCGCAACCCGGCGGCGGTCCGGGCGCCCGCCGCCGACCAGAAACCCGCGGTGGCGCTGTCGCCGCAGCAGGCCAAGCCCGGTACGGAGATCACCGTCACCGGCCGGGGCTGGAAGCCGACCACGCTGCTCACCCTCCTGGTCTGCGGGCAGAACGCGATCGGCGGCACCAACTCCTGCTCCAACGAGTCCGGCCGCGCGGTCACCACCGACGCCAAGGGCGGCTTCACCCAGAAGCTGCCGGCCGTCGCACCGCCCAAGCCCTGCCCCTGCGTCGTGCACGTCGCGACGGTGATGGGCGACTCCGTCACCGTCGACGCGCCGTTCGTCGTCACCGGGCATCCGGTCGCCGAACTGCCGCAGACGTCCGGTGCCGGGCGGCTCGCGGTGCTCACCGCCAGGCTGCAGGGCGGCGGCGGACTGCTCACCTGGTTCGGCTCCCCGCCGCAGCGCCAACTGGTCTTCACCGTCGGCAATCTCGGCTCGGGACCGGTGAAGAACCCGGTGTTCCAGGTCGGTGTCTCGCACGGCGTCTTCGCCCCGCAGTGGGAGGAGCAGCAGTGGAGCGGCAGCGTGGCGCCGGGGATGAAACAGCAGATCAAGCTGCCCGTCGAGCTGACCTCGGGGGCGCACGGCGACTACCGGGTGCAGCTCAAGTACGGCGACAAGGTGCTCGTCACCGAGCCGTGGGACGTCGGACGGCCCTGGGGCGTCACGCTCTTCTGGATCCTGCTCTGCGTCGTCGTGCCGGCCGCGGTCTTCCGGATCGGGATGGCCGTCGTGGACAAGGCGCGGCCGCGGCTGCCCGGCACGATCTACGCCTCCGGCCGCCGCCGCAAGGCCCCCTGGCGGCCCGCCGCGCTGCTCCACCTGCCGCCGCCCCGCCGTTCTGCGCCGTCCCCGTCGGCCACGTCATCGCCCAACGGCGGGCGCCCGCCGGGCTCCCGGGCCCCGGACGACACGGGCACGCTGCCCTGGTTCAGCCAGGGCACCCTGCCGCCGCCGGCCGCCGGGCCGCAGCCCCCACCGACTTCCGCACCGAGTACCGAACGTCCATCTTCGAAAGGAAGCACGTGACGAATCGACTATCGCGACCGCGGAGGAGCAGGGCCGCCACAGCGGTCGGTGTCGCGCTCATGCTCGGCGGCGGCTCGGCGCTGCTGATCGCGGCACCCGCGCAGGCCGCCGAGTCCTCGTTCGCGACCAAGTGCATACCGCCGAAGATCGCGAATCTGCCCGACATCAACGGGACGACGAAGGCGGACATCACCGCGCCGGCGACCGCCAAGGTCGGCGACACGATCGACGTGACGTGGAAGACCGTGCAGGCCGCGTCGCAGAACCCGGGCGTCGCGGATCTGCCCGCCAACTCGGTGCTGCCCACCGGCAAGGTCACGATCGGCGGTGCGCAGACCGGATCGCTGGATGTCGCGGGGACCCGGACGAATCCGGCGATCCCGAAGAACAGCCCCATGGTGCTGTCCGACATGAAGGGCAAGCTGAAGCTGACCGCTGCCGGTGACGTCACGCTCTCGCCCGGCGCGTACAACATCAACGCGAACTACATCATGTCGACCGACACCGCCTGCGCGCCGACCGGCACCGTTCCGGTCGCGGTCACGATCAAGGTGACGGGCGGCGGCACGGGCGGCACGACGACGTCCGGCGGTACGACGTCCGGCGGCACGACGACCTCGGGCACCACCGGTGGCACGACGACCTCGGGCGGCACCACGTCCGGCGGCACCACGTCGGGTGGCACCACCGGAGGCACCACCACCGGTGGTACGACGTCCGGCGGTACGACGGGTGGCGGCGGTGAGCCCAACGGCACCGAGCACAAGGGCACCCCGGTCTCCGTGACCTTCGACTGCGGGTCGTTCGGCAAGCCGACCGGCCAGGTGGCCATCGACGCCACCAAGAGCAGCGCGGGTTACAACCTCTCCGTGCGGTTCATCGGCTCGGTCATGAAGACCCCCGCACCCCTCCCCAAGGGCTTCATCACCGCGACCATGGCCGTCAAGGTGGCGGGCGCGGACAGCGGCACGGTCCAGGTCAAGGCGCCGCCCAACACCAAGGCGTTCGCCCAGAACGACCCGGTCACCCTCGATCCCCTCACCGGCGTCTACTCGCCGGGCAGGACCGGATCGGTCACGCTGCACCCGGGCGTCCTCGCCGTCCAGCTCGCGCAGGGCGGCACGCCCGTCGCGACCTGCACACCGACCAAGGCCGTCGACGCCTCGCTGACCCTCGACATCAAGGAGAAGGGCAGCGACAGCGGCGGTACCAACGGCAGCGCCGCCAACAGCGCGACCACCACCAGCGGCGGTCTCGCCCAGACCGGCGCCGACAACAACGGCTCGCTGCGCGCCCTCGGCCTCATCGCGGGCACCGTCCTCCTCCTCGGCGGCGCCGTCTTCACCTTCACCCCGTGGCGCAAGCTGCGCCACTGACCGCACCACAGGAACCCCGAACGACGAGGCCCCGGCGACCGTACGGTCACCGGGGCCTCGTCACGCGTGCGCGGGACGGAACGTCAGCGGACGTCGCCCATCAGCGCGACGACCTTCTTGCGGTACATCCAGATGGCGAAGCCGGCGAGGATGGCGAGAGCCGCTTCCAGGCCCACCATGCCGGTGCCGTTCAGATCCACACCCGCGATGGACAGCAGGCTGGTGGTGCAGTCGCCCGCGGTGACCGCGAGGAACCAGACACCCATCATCTGGCTGCCGTACTTGGCGGGGGCCATCTTCGTGGTGACCGAGAGGCCGACCGGCGAGAGACAGAGCTCACCGATGGTCTGGATCATGTAGATCGTGACCAGCCACATCGGGCTGACCTTCGAACCGTCCGAGGCCAGTCCCATCGGGACGACGAAGACGACGAACGAGGCGCCGATCAGGAACAGGCCCATGGCGAACTTCACCGTGGTGCTCGGTTCGCGGTTCTTCTTCGACAGCCAGATCCAGCCCCAGGCGATGACCGGGGCCAGCGCCATGACGAAGAGCGGGTTCACGGACTGGAACCACGAGGACGGGAAGTCGATCCCGAACATCGAGCCCTGCGTCTTCGTCTCGCCGAAGATCGACATCGTCGATCCGCCCTGGTCGTAGATCATCCAGAACACGGCGGCGGCGACGAAGAACCAGATGTAGCCGCTCATCTTGGACTGCTCGGCGGCCGACAGCTCCTTGTCCTTCTTTATCCGGACCAGGACGCCGACCGGGATGACCAGGCCGATCACGGTGATCGGCACCAGCGCCCAGTTGAGCGTGTAGTGCCCGGTGAGCACGACCACACCGTAGAAGACCGCGGCGGCGATCAGCCACAGCAGGCCCTTGCGCAGGGTGGTGTTGCGCTCCTCGACCGACAGCGGCTTCGGGACGACGCTGCTGCGCTCGCTCAGGTGGCGGGTGCCGAGCAGGAACTGGACCAGACCCAGTGCCATACCGACGGCGGCGAGGGCGAAGCCCAGGTGCCAGCTGTAGTTCTGGCCGACGGTGCCGATGATCAGCGGGGCGGCGAAGGCACCGATGTTGATGCCCATGTAGAAGACGGTGAAGCCGCCGTCCCGGCGCGGGTCGTTCGGCCCGTCGTAGAGGTGGCCGACCATCGTCGAGATGTTCGCCTTGAGCAGGCCGGAACCGAGCGCGACCAGTGCCAGGCCGACGAAGAACATCGCCTGGCCGGGGACGGCGAGCGTCAGGTGGCCGGCCATGATGATGCCCGCCGCGATGGCGACCGTCTTGCGCGGCCCCCAGACCCGGTCGCCGAACCAGCCGCCGGGCATGGCGAGCAGGTACACCATCGCCATGTAGATGGAGTAGATGGCCACGGCCGTGGCCGCCGTCATCGCGAGGCCGCCGCCCTGGGAGCCCTTCTCGGCGCCGGGGCCGCCGGCGATCAGATAGAGCGGGAGGAGGGCCTTCATGCCGTAGAAGCTGAACCGCTCCCACATCTCGGTCATGAAGAGAGTGGCCAGGCCGCGGGGGTGGCCGAAGAAGGTCTTGCCGCCCGGAGCAGGGGTCCCCTGCGGGGCGGCGTCCTTCGTCAGGCTGGACGCCATGGTCGATCCTTGTTCGCTCGGGACGCGCGACGGAACAGACCGCGCGCCCGGTGGGGGTGGCCGGCACCGACGCGCTATGGGGGCGCGCCGGGATCCACGCCCGCCGCGCGGTGCGCGCTGCGGACCCGGCCGTCAGGTCAATCACTCACTGCTGGTTTGTGCCAGCCCCGTCACAGAAGAGGCCTTCGGCGCGTGTTGTGCGCGGAAGGACCCTGAGTGCTGCTACGGGCGATTCATTACTTTATGGCAGCCCAACGCGTGGTATAGGGCGTCTTGAGACCTACCTCACAGGGCTGTTGGCACCGCTACCTCGGCGCCTGCCCACGCGGACTACCATCAAGCCCATGACCCGCGTACTTCTTGCCGAGGACGACGCATCCATCTCGGAACCGCTCGCGCGCGCCCTGCGCCGCGAGGGCTACGAGGTCGAGGTGCGTGAGGACGGGCCCACCGCGCTCGAAGCCGCCCTGCTGGGCGCCGTCGATCTGGTGGTGCTCGACCTGGGGCTGCCCGGTATGGACGGCCTCGACGTATGCCGCAGGATCCGTACCGAGGGACACACCTTCCCGGTGCTGGTGCTCACCGCCCGTGCCGACGAGGTCGACACGGTGGTCGGCCTGGACGCGGGTGCCGACGACTACGTCACCAAGCCGTTCCGGCTCGCCGAACTGCTGGCGCGGGTCCGGGCGCTGCTGCGCCGCGGCACCACCGACGCGCCGCAGCCGTCCACCCACGGGGTGCGGATCGACGTCGAGTCGCACCGCGCCTGGATGGGCGACGACGAGCTGCAGCTCACCGCGAAGGAGTTCGACCTCCTGCGGGTCCTGGTGCGCGACGCGGGCCGGGTCGTCACCCGTGAGCAGCTGATGCGCGAGGTGTGGGACACCACATGGTGGTCGTCGACCAAGACGCTCGACATGCACATCTCCTGGCTGCGCAAGAAGCTCGGCGACGACGCGACCGCGCCCCGGTACATCTCCACCGTGCGCGGTGTGGGGTTCCGGTTCGAGAAGAACTAGCCGAAGGCTGACACCCTTCACCCATGCGCCGCCGACTGATCTCCTCCACGCTCGCTGTCGTCCTCGTCGTCATCGCGGTCTTCGGGCTCTCGCTCGTCATCGTCGAGACGCGCACGATCGAGAGCAGCGCGCAGGAGAGCGTCGACTCCGAGGCGGTCCGGCTGGCGGGCAGCGTCGACAGCCGGCGGGCCAGCGGGGAGAAGGTCGACACCGGCTCGCTGGCGCAGCAGGTGGCCGCCGACCGGTTCGCGATCGTCCGGATCCCGGGCAGCGCGCCCATCGAGATCGGGACCCGGCCCTCGGGCCGGGTGATCACCTCGACCCAGAGCGGCGACGACGGCGCGAGCGTCGTCGTCGAGGAGTCCCGTTCCAAGATCAGCCAGGAGATCGGCAGGACCCTGCTGGTCATCCTGGCCGTGGCGCTGCTCGCGGTGCTGGCGGCCGTGATCCTCGCGGTGCGGCAGGCCCGCCGGCTCGGCAGCCCGCTGACCGACCTCGCGGAGACCGCCGAGCGGCTCGGCTCCGGCGACCCGCGGCCGCGGCACCGCCGCTACGGGGTGCCGGAGCTGGACCGGATCGCCGATGTCCTGGACGCGAGCGCGGAGCGGATCGGCCGGATGCTCACCGCCGAGCGGCGGCTCGCCGCCGACGCCTCGCACCAGTTGCGGACGCCCCTGACGGCGCTCTCGATGCGGCTGGAGGAGATCGTGGCCACCGCGGACGACGAGGACGCCGTCAAGGAGGAGGCGACGATCGCGCTGGGCCAGGTGGAGCGGCTCACCGATGTGGTGCAGCGGCTGCTGACCAACGCCCGGGACCCGCGCTCCGGCTCGGCGGTCGACTTCGACCTCGACGACGTGATCAAGCAGCAGATGGAGGAGTGGCGCCCGGCCTCGCAGAGCGAGGGGCGCACCATCATCCGCTCCGGCACCCAGGGCCTGCGGGCCGTCGGCACCCCCGGCGCGGTCTCCCAGGTGCTGGCCACCCTGATCGAGAACTCGCTCATGCACGGCGCCGGCACCGTCGGCCTGCACACCCGGGTGACCGGCAACCAGGCGGTCGTGGAGGTCACGGACGACGGGCCGGGCGTACCGCCCGACCTGGGCGCACGGGTCTTCGAGCGGACGGTCAGCGGCCGCAACTCCACCGGACTGGGGCTGGCCGTGGCCCGGGACCTGGCCGAGGCGGACGGTGGGCGGCTGGAGCTGCTCCAGCAGCGGCCGCCGGTCTTCGCGCTCTTCCTGGCCCAGGAGGATCCGACGGGGCGGCCGCGGCGGCCCCGAGGTGACGTCGGCGCGTCTCCCGCGTAGCGCGTGGGAGCTACTGCGTGGTGCGGCTGTGCGGCGCGGAATCGGTGTCCGCCTCCGCCGAGGCGAGGATCGACTCCGCCTGCTCCGCCACCTCACGGGCCGGCAGCGCCTTGAAGACCCAGGTCCGGTAGGACCAGAAGCGGAAGAGGGTGGCCACGCCGATGCCGGCGAACTTGAAGATGTTGCTCTGCAGCGAGCTGTCCCAGCCGAACCCGTACGTCGCCACGTAGAGCACCGCGTTCTCGATGACCAGGCCGACGGCGCTGAAGCCCAGGAAGAGGCCCAGCTCCTTCGAGCGGCTGCTCCGGTCGCGGTCACGGTAGGTGAAGTACCGGAAGCCGACGTAGTTGAAGAGAATCGATACGGCGGTGGCGATGATGCTCGCCCGGACCGTCTGCAGGCCGGTGCTGTGCCGCACCAGGTTGAAGACCCCGACGTTGACCAGGACGCCCGCGCCACCGACCACACCGAACTTGGCTACCTCGCGGTACAGGGACCCCAAACGGGACTGCACGGTCTGGCGTCCGCTCATGATGATCCGCTCGGCCCTGTCTGTCGGTGTGACCCGCCCGGGGCCCGTGGTGGCTCTTGGTCTAGTCGTACTGGCTCTTCATGCTAACCGCACGGGCCGAGGCGCTGCCCGTGGGTGGCGTCATTCGGGGGTCCGCCCGCCCGATATCCTGGGGAACGTGACATTCCCGGTAGTCGGCATGGTCGGCGGCGGCCAGCTCGCCCGTATGACCCACGAAGCGGGCATCCCGCTCGGTATCAGGTTCAAACTCCTCAGCGACACCCCGCAGGACTCGGCGGCGCAGGTGGTGAGCGATGTCGTCATCGGCGACTACCGCGATCTGGAGACCCTCCGCGCCTTCGCGCAGGGCTGCGACGTGATCACGTTCGATCACGAACATGTCCCCACCGAGCACCTGCGTGTCCTGGAGGCGGACGGCATCGCCGTCCGCCCGGGACCCGACGCCCTGCAGCACGCCCACGACAAGGGCGTCATGCGGGCGAAGCTCAGCGCGATCGGGGTGCCGTGCCCGCGGCACCGGATCGTCACGGACCCGGCGGACGTCGCGCGGTTCGCCGCGGAGGGCGACGGTTTCCCCGTCGTCCTCAAGACCGTGGTCGGCGGGTACGACGGCAAGGGCGTGTGGGTCGTGCGCGACGAGGACGGGGCCGCGGATCCCTTCCTGGCGGGCGTCCCGGTGCTCGCCGAGGAGAAGGTCGACTTCGTGCGGGAACTGGCGGCCAATGTGGTGCGCTCGCCGCACGGCCAGGCCGTCTCCTACCCGGTCGTGGAATCCGTGCAGGTCAACGGGGTGTGCGACACCGTCATCGCCCCCGCGCCCGACCTCAGCGCCGAGCTGTCGGCGCAGGCCCAGCAGCTCGCGCTGACCATCGCCGCCGAGCTGGGCGTCGTCGGGCACCTCGCGGTCGAGCTGTTCGAGACCCGGGACGGCCGGATCCTCGTCAACGAACTGGCGATGCGCCCGCACAACAGCGGCCACTGGACGCAGGACGGCGCGATGACGTCCCAGTTCGCCAACCATGTGCGCGCGGTCCTGGACCTGCCGCTCGGCGACCCGCGCCCGCGCGCGAAGTGGACCGTGATGGCCAACGTCCTCGGCGGCGACTTCCCGGACATGTACTCCGCGTACCTGCACTGCATGGCCCGCGACCCGCAGCTCAAGATCCACATGTACGGCAAGGACGTGAAGCCCGGCCGCAAGGTGGGCCACGTCAACACCTACGGCGACGACCTGGCGGATGTGCGCGAGCGCGCCCGGCACGCGGCCGACTACCTGCGAGGAACGATCACCGAATGACAGCCCACCCGTCGCCCGGCCCCCACTCCTATGGGAGCGCTGACGCGCGCACCTCTCCTGTCGTCGGCATCGTGATGGGCTCCGACTCCGACTGGCCCGTCATGGAAGCCGCCGCTCAGGCGCTGGACGAGTTCGAGATCCCGTACGAGGTCGACGTCCTCTCCGCGCACCGGATGCCGCGCGAGATGATCGCGTACGGCGAGCAGGCCGACGGCCGCGGCCTCAAGGCGATCATCGCGGGCGCGGGCGGCGCCGCCCACCTCCCCGGCATGCTCGCCTCCGTCACCCCGCTGCCGGTCATCGGCGTGCCGGTGCCGCTGAAGTACCTCGACGGCATGGACTCGCTGCTGTCCATCGTCCAGATGCCGGCCGGCGTCCCGGTCGCCACGGTGTCCGTCGCGGGCGCGCGCAACGCGGGACTGCTCGCCGTCCGCATCCTCGCCGCGCACGACCCCGAACTCCTCGGCAGGATGCGGCACTTCCAGGAAGAGCTGAACGAACA
Source organism: Streptomyces sp. RKAG337 (assembly GCF_023701715.1). Lineage (NCBI taxonomy): Bacteria > Bacillati > Actinomycetota > Actinomycetes > Kitasatosporales > Streptomycetaceae > Streptomyces > Streptomyces sp. RKAG337. The sequence continues at coordinate 4,475,319 of NZ_JAJOZA010000001.1, forward strand.
GGCCACCGACAAGGGCAAGCGGCTGCGCGCCAAGGTCCAGGGTGCGGCAGGCTTCGGGTTCGGCAAGTAACCAAGGAGACCCGATGGACCTGATCGCCCGCGCCACGGAACTGCTCGCCGCCCACCCCGTCGTGGACGGACACAACGACCTCCCGTGGGCACTGCGCGAGCAGGTCCGCTACGACCTCGACCGCCTCGACATCGGCACCGACCAGAGTGCCTCGCTGCACACCGACATCCCGCGGCTGCGCGCCGGCGGCGTCGGCGCGCAGTTCTGGTCGGTCTACGTACGCAGCGACCTGGCCGGCGACGACGCGGTCTCCGCGACCCTCGAACAGATCGACGTGGTGCGCCGGATGACGGAGCGCTACAGCGACGACCTGCGGCTCGCGCTCACCGCCGACGACATGGAGACGGCCCGCGCCGAGGGCCGGATCGCCTCCCTCATGGGTGCCGAGGGCGGCCACAGCATCAACTGCTCCCTCGCCACGCTGCGCGCCCTGCACCAGCTCGGCGTCCGCTACATGACGCTCACCCACAACGACAATCTCCCGTGGGCGGACTCGGCGACCGACGAGCCGCGCGCGGGCGGCCTCACCGCCTTCGGCGAGGAGGTCGTCCGGGAGATGAACCGCTGCGGCATGCTCGTCGACCTGTCACACGTCGCCGCCCCCACGATGCGGGATGCGCTGCGCGTCAGCGAGGCACCGGTCATCTTCTCGCACTCGTCGTCGCGCGCCGTCTGCGACCACGTCCGCAACATCCCGGACGACGTCCTGGCACTGCTGCCCGCCAACGGCGGCGTCGCGATGGCCACCTTCGTCCCGAAGTTCATCCTCACCGACGCGGTCGCCTGGACCCAGGCCGCCGACGAGAACATGCGGGCCAACGGTCTGCACCACCTCGACACCACGCCCGCGGGCATGGCCGTCCAGCGCGCCTTCGAGGCGGCGAACCCGCGCCCGGTCGCCACACCGTCCACGGTCGCGGACCACCTCGACCACATGCGCGAGGTGGCCGGCGTCGACCACCTCGGCCTCGGCGGCGACTTCGACGGCACGGCCTTCACCCCGTCGGGCCTCGACGACGTGGCCGGCTACCCGAACCTGATCGCCGAACTGCTGGGCAGGGGCTGGTCGGACGCGGACCTGGCGAAGCTGACGTGGCGGAACGCGGTGCGGGTGCTGCGCGATGCGGAAGCGGCTGCCGCCTCGGCGCAGGATAAGAGGGGTCCGTCGCTCGCGACGATCGCTGAACTGGACGGCTAGGTGCGGGTGCGTTGTGGGGTCGGGGGCCGGGTCCTCCGGGGTGGGTTTCGAAATCGACTGTTTACGGTCCCCCAACCTTCGGCCGGGGGTGCCCCCAGCGGCCCACAAATAGCTCGGCAGCATTTCGAAACCCACCCCTGCGGCCCCGGCCCCCTCACGTCACGGACACCCGTCTGCGGGTGAGCCCTCACCCTCGGGCGATTCCACTACCTGCTCCCTCCGTGAGCAGGTGCTGGGGGTGGTCAGTAGACACAGAGGCAGAAGGGGTGGCCGGCGGGGTCGGCGAAGACGCGCCAGTTGCGCTTGCCGTCGTGGTCGTCCTCAAGGAGCGTGGCGCCGAGGGCGAGTACCGCTTCCTGGGCCGCGTCCAGGTTCTCCACGGCCACGTCGATGTGGAACTGCTGCGGCCGCTGCGGGTCGGGCCACTGCGGCTCCACCAGGTGCGGGGCGCGCTGGAACGAGAGCTTGACGCCGTCGGTGGCGCGCAGCACCACCCAGTCGTCGTCGGCCTCCTCCACATCACCGCCCATCACGGCTGCGTAGAAGGCGGCGAGTGCTTTGGGGTCGGGACAGTCCAGTACCACGGAACCCAGCTTGCCGATCATGGAGCGCACCTCTCTCGATGTCGTTACCGCCATAGGCGTTCAACCGGTAACCGTTACTTCATGATGGCCCAGTGGAGGTAACGTGGCAAGGGTGGAGCAGCCCGGAGAACGCGCCCCCGCTCCTGGACTCCTCCTTCTGGTCCAGGACCTGGCGAACACCGTCGACCTGGAGTCGGCCGAGGACCAACTGCGCGTTCCCGCCGACCTCGATGCCTGGGCCCGCCAACACGCTCTGGCCGGCCTGAGCTTCGGCCCGGCCGACCTCGATGACGTGCTCGCGCTCCGCGAAGCGCTGCGGGACGCCTGCCAGGCCCACACGGGAACGCGGCTGCCGGACCCGGCCGCAGCCGAATTGGAACGGCTACTGCGCGCCGCGCCGCTGCTGCTGGCGATCGACGCGGAGGGCGGTGCCGCGGTACGTCCTGCCGACGGGCTGACCGGCGCCCCCGCCCTCACCGCCCACATCGCGGCGGGCATAGCCACCGCCGTCGCCGACGGCACCTGGCCACGCCTCAAGGCGTGCGCGTCCCACAGCTGCCGCTGGGTCTACTACGACCGCAGCCCCGCCGGCCGCAGCCGCTGGTGCACGATGGCCGTCTGCGGCAGCCGAGCCAAAATGCGCGCCTACCGGAGTCGTACAACCACCTAGTGCCGCCCATCGTTGATCCTCCGGGGGTCACTTGTCGTCCAGCCGCCCCAGCGGGTGGGCGTCGGCGAGGACGGTCCGGGCCATCTGCCAGTCGGTGTGGTCGATGCCGGTGATGTGGCGTAGGTAGGCGAGGGTGACCTGCTGGACGAGGGCGACGCGGCCGGGGTCCTCGTCGGTGGTCTCTGCTGCCCGGTAGCCGGAGATGCCGCCGAGGAAGTGCTCGCCGCCGTAGACGGTGAGCAGGCTCTTGTTGCCGCGGCTGAGGGTGTAGGGGTCGCTTGTCCAGGCGGGTCCTCGGGTGGTGAGCGGGAGGTCGTCCTTGTCGCCTGCGACCACCAGTCCGGGGGCGGTGATGTGGGAGAAGTCCTGGTCGCGGAGCCAGGGAAGGTTCTCGTAGGCGAAGGGGGTCAGTTCGTCGCCGCCCTTGCCGGCCGTGGCCAGCTGGATGCTGGCCATGACCCGGGAGTCGGACAGGTCGTCGGCGGTGCCGGTCCGGGGGTCGGTGACGCGCAGACCCACCACAATGCCCGCGGTCTGGCCTCCGAAGGAGTGGCCCGCCGCGACGATGCGGCTGTGGTCGACCCGGCCGGAGAGGCCGGGCACGGATGCCTCCAGCGGCTTGAGCTCATCCAGGATGCGCTTCATGTCCTGGACGCGGTAGCGCCACAGGTGGGGCCTGCGGGGGTCGTCCGCGGCGATGGCGACCCGCTTGGAGTCGAGGTGCGTGGCTTGGATCACCACGAAGCCATGAGACGCCCAGTGGTCGACCAGCGGTGCGTAGCCGTCCAGGTCGGAGCCGAATCCGTGTGCGAGGAGCACGATCGGCAGGCGTGTGCCGGTGAGCGGTGCGGAAACGCGTACGTGCAGGTCCTGGCCGCGCTGGGGGGCGGGCAGCACGATCGGCTTGACCGTCACGGTCGGGGTGGGAGCGGGGCCGGTGAGGCCGGTCGTCCGGTGGGTGATCATGTCAGCTACGCTAAAACTTGACGTTGACGTCAAAGGCAAGTCGTCATGGCGCAGATCACCTGGAGCTCGGAATGCGCATTGGGGAACTCGCCCGCCGCACAGGCGTCAGCACCCGGGCCCTGCGGTACTACGAGGAGCAGAACCTGCTCACCGCCGAGCGCAGCAACACCGGCCAGCGCCACTACCCGGAAACCGCGGTCGCCCGGATCCTCCTGGTCCGGGAGCTGTTCACCGCCGGCCTGTCGAGCAAGACCATCGCCGAACTCACGCCCTGCGTCATCGACGGCAAGGCCACACCCGAACTCCTCGACCGCCTGGCTGTGGAGCGCGGTCGCATCGACCAGCACATCGTCGATCTCACGCACACCCGAGACCGGCTCGACTCGGTCATCACCAGCGCCTCCGCGTCCATGGACACCGGGACCCCCTGCCGGAGGTTGGGGGACCGTGAATAGTCGATTTCGAAGCCCCGCCCCGGAGGGCCCGGCCCCCGCACCCACGACGAAGCGGCCGGGCAAGGCAAGAAGCCGCCGGCAGGCAGTTGGCAACGACTACGCCGACGGCCGGCCCATCGCCCGGAACTTCCACCCCGCCGAACGCCACGCCGCAGGCGACAGCGCGTTGCGGCCGTCGATGATGTGCCGCGTCGCCGCCACCTCGCCCAGCGCCGCCGGGTCGAGTTCACGGAACTCGCGCCATTCGGTGAGGTGCAGAACGACATCCGCGCCGCGCACCGCGTCGAGCGCCGTGGCCGCGTACCCGAGGGTGGGGAAGAGCAGCCGGGCGTTGTCCATGCCCTTGGGGTCGTAGACGGTGACCTGGCCGCCCTGGAGGTGGATCTGGCCCGCCACGTTGAGCGCGGGCGAATCCCGTACGTCGTCGGAGTCCGGCTTGAAGGCCGCGCCCAGTACCGCGATCCGCTTCCCGAGGAAGCTGTCGCCGCCGACCGCCTCGCGGGCGAGCTCGACCATGTGGCCGCGCCGCCGCATGTTGATCGAGTCGACCTCGCGGAGGAACGTCAGCGCCTGGTCGGCGCCGAGTTCGCCGGCGCGGGCCATGAACGCGCGGATGTCCTTGGGGAGGCAGCCGCCGCCGAAGCCGATGCCGGCCCGCAGGAACTTGTGGCCGATCCGGTCGTCGTGGCCGATCGCCTCGGCGAGCTTCACGACGTCGCCGTCACCGGCCTCGCAGACCTCGGCCATGGCGTTGATGAAGGAGATCTTCGTGGCGAGGAACGCGTTGGCGGCCGTCTTGACCAGCTCGGCGGTGGGGTAGTCGGCGACGACGAACGGCGTGCCTTCTGCCATCGGCGTCGCGTAAACCTCCCGCAGCAGCTTCTCGGCGTGCGCGCTCGCGACGCCGACGACGACGCGGTCGGGGTGCAGGGTGTCCTGGACGGCGAAGCCCTCCCGCAGGAACTCGGGGTTCCAGGCCACCTCGGCGTCGGCGCCGGCCGGGGCCAGTTCGGCGAGCCGGGCGGCGAGCCGGGCGGCGCTGCCCACCGGCACGGTGGACTTGCCGACGACGAGGGCGGGCCGCCGCAGATGCGGGGCGAGCAGCTCGAAGGCGCTGTCCACGTAGGACATGTCGCAGGCGTACTCGCCGTGCTTCTGCGGGGTGTTGACGCAGACGAAGTGGACATCGCCGAACTCGGCGATCTCCTCCCACGAGGTGGTGAAGCTCAGGCGTCCGGTCGATCCCGCGATACCGGCCACGTGCCGGGCGAGCAGGTCTTCGAGGCCCGGCTCGTACATCGGGACCTTGCCGGCCGACAGCAGCTCGATCTTGCGGGGGTCGATGTCCAGCCCCAGTACCTCGAAGCCGAGCTCGGCCATGGCGGCAGCGTGGGTGGCGCCGAGGTAACCGGTGCCGATGACGGTGAGCTTCAGAGGCATGCGAAGAGCATAGTCGCGTCCTGGTGTGTGAAATCCAGGGTGAGGCCATGGCCAGAGTCCACGCCGGAAGGACAGAATGCGTAGACAGTGCGAGGGGGTGGTGGCCGTGGATCGAGCCGGCCAGGGGGATGCGGTACCGAGACCCGAAACGGGTCTCTCCAAGGCAGAGGGATCCGCACCGGATCAGCGGGACGAGGGGGCGGCCGAGCGGGCCGGTCAGGCGGACGAGGCGGCGGCGCCGGGCGGGCCGGCCGGGGCCGGGACGGCCGAGCCCGAGGAGGCCGGGGGCCTGATCCCCGGGGCGGCGGAGGACCCGCAGGAGACACAGGTCCGCAGGGCCCGGCGGCGGCGCAGGACCCGTCGGGTGCTGCTCGGCGCCGTGGTGCTGCTGTGCACCGGGGCGCTGCTGATCGTCGGCACGGGCTGGTACGCGTACGAGCACTACACCGGCCGCGTCGACCGGATCCCGAACGTGTTCCCGACGAATGTGCCGGCCGCGGCGATACCCGCGCCCAGCAAGGGAGGACAAACGTTTCTCCTGGTGGGTATAGACGCGCGCTCGGACCTGCCGACGACCGGCAAGGGCGCGAAGGCGCCGGAGTGGCAGCCGGGTGCGCAGCGCAGCGACACGATGATGCTGGTGCACCTGCCGGCCGACGGGAAGCACGCGTATGTGGTCTCGCTGCCCCGTGACTCCTGGGTGGCGGTCCCGGGCCACGGCAGCGCCAAGCTGAACGCGGCCTTCTCCTGGGGCGGCCCGCCGCTGCTGATCGACACGGTGCAGCGGCTCTCCAAGGTGAAGATCGACCATCTCGCGGTCGTCGACTGGAGCGGCTTCAGGAAGCTGACCGACGCGGTCGGCGGGGTGGACATCACCGTCGACAAGACAGTCTCGCGGCGCAACGGCGCGGGGATGTGGGACGCCGGCACCCACCACATGGACGGTGACGAGGCACTGGACTACGTACGCGAGCGGTACGGCCTGCCGCGCGGCGACCTGGACCGCACCCACCGGCAGCAGAACTTCCTTCGGGCGGTGCTGAACAAGGTGCTGTCGGGGGACACCCTCAGCAACCCGCTCAAGGCGAAGCGGATGCTGGACGAGGTGACGAACTCGGTGAGCGTCGACGATTCGCTCTCGAACGGCGCGTTGCGCGATCTGATCTGGGGCATGAAGGACGTCAGGTCCTCGGACATGGCGTTCATGAACGCGCCCGTCGCCGGCTTCGACATGATCAAGGGCCAGTCGGTGGTCCTGCTCGACGGCAACGGCACGTCGGCCCTGTGGGAGGCGATGCGCAACGACACGATGGCCGACTACGTGGCGTCGAACACCCTCGACCGGCTGGGCAACAAGGTGTCGTGAAGCTCACGTGGGCCGGACGGGCCGATCGGCCGGATCCGGCCTACGATCGTAGGGTTACTTAACGGTAGTTAGCACTCGGGGAGTGAGACAGCCTTGGCCGGTTCTTCCGATTTCGACCTCTACCGGACGTCCGAGGAGCACGACATGCTCCGCGACTCGGTCCGTTCGCTCGCCGAGGCGAAGATCGCACCCTTCGCGACCGAGGTCGATGAGGAGGGCCGCTTCCCGCAGGAGGCCCTCGACGCGCTCATCGCGGCGGACCTGCACGCCGTGCACGTCCCGGAGGAGTACGGCGGCGCGGGCGCGGACGCCCTGGCCACCGTGATCGTGATCGAGGAGGTGGCCCGCGTCTGCGGGTCCTCCTCCCTCATCCCGGCCGTGAACAAGCTCGGCTCGCTCCCGGTGATCCTGTCCGGCTCCGAGGAGCTCAAGGCGAAGTACCTCGGCCCGCTGGCCAAGGGCGACGCGATGTTCTCGTACGCCCTGTCCGAGCCCGAGGCGGGCTCCGACGCGGCCGGCATGAAGACCCGCGCGGTGCGCGACGGCGACTTCTACGTCCTCAACGGCGTGAAGCGCTGGATCACCAACGCGGGCGTCAGCGAGTACTACACGGTGATGGCCGTCACCGACCCCGAGAAGCGCTCCAAGGGCATCAGCGCCTTCGTCGTCGAGAAGTCCGACGAGGGCGTCTCCTTCGGCGCCCCGGAGAAGAAGCTCGGCATCAAGGGCTCGCCCACCCGCGAGGTCTACCTCGACAACGTGCGGATCCCCGCCGACCGCATGATCGGCGCCGAGGGCACCGGATTCGCCACCGCGATGAAGACCCTCGACCACACCCGCGTCACCATCGCCGCCCAGGCGATCGGCATCGCGCAGGGCGCCCTGGACTACGCCAAGGGGTACGTCCACGAGCGCAAGCAGTTCGGCAAGGCCATCGCCGAGTTCCAGGGCGTGCAGTTCATGCTCGCCGACATGGCCATGAAGCTGGAGGCCGCCCGCCAGCTGACGTACGCGGCCGCCGCCAAGTCCGAGCGCACCTCCGGTGGCGCCAAGGACGAGGACCTGACGTTCTTCGGTGCCGCCGCCAAGTGCTTCGCCTCGGACGTCGCGATGGAGGTCACCATCGACGCCATCCAGCTGCTCGGCGGCTACGGCTACACGCGTGACTACCCGGTCGAGCGCATGATGCGCGACGCCAAGATCACCCAGATCTACGAGGGCACCAACCAGGTCCAGCGCATCGTGATGGCGCGCAACCTGCCGAAGTAACCCGCGACGACGTACGCGAAAGCCCCGGACGGATCCCGTCCGGGGCTTTCGCGTACTCCGGCCGGTCCGCCGGACGGGTCCTAGCGGTCCGCGCCCGCCAGGACGCCGGCGGTGGTCTCCCGCTCACCCGTCGCCTGCGCGGGGATCGAGGGTGTCTGGCGCTTGGACCGCAGGTCCTTCAGCCCCAGGGCCGGGTGCTCCACCAGGTGCCAGGAGAGCATGGCCGCCACCAGGGTGCCGGCACTCGCGAGACCCAGGTAGGCGGCGAATCCCCAGCGGGCGCCGCCGAGGGCGGCCAGGGACTGTTCCACCACGAAGCCGTAGATGTAGATGCCGTACGAGTAGTCGTGCTTGCGGCCCACCCGCTGGAAGGGCCGGGGCAGCCGGATCGCCAGCCAGAGCAGCAGGTAGGCGAAGGCCGGCACGCCGAGCGCGTAGAAGGCGCCGTAGTGGAGCGAGCCGAGCATCACCAGGGCGGCGAGGGCGGCGAGCGGGTCGCTGACCGGCACGTGCTCCTTGTAGAGCTCGAACAGGGCGCCGATCGCGAAGGCGAGGCCGAGGTAGACCAGCCAGTTCATGCTCAGTCCGCCCAGCATCGGGAGGTTGAGGTTCCCGCCGTGCGGTGCGTGCGGGGCACCGTCCCTGATCGGGTGCTTCAGGGCGTCGGCGACGACCAGCCAGCCCAGGACGAGGGCCACGGCCACCACGACCCGGCGCGACCGCAGCACCGAGCCGGTCAGGACGAGTACCGCCACTCCCAGGTAGCAGAAGATCTCCAGCTTGAGGGACCACAGCGCTCCGTTGAAGGAGGTGTTGTACGCCAGCCCGTGGGCCTTCGCGGTCTCCATCACGCCGGATATGGGGTACTCCCGCGAGCCCGCGCCCCAGTTCCGGTGGAGGTAGTGCAGCGGTCCGTGCGGGTGGTCCCAGAAGCCCGTCAGGTTGCTGTGCTGCCGCCAGAACAGGAACGGCGCCACCAGCAGGGCGGTGACGAGCAGACAGGCCCACAGGCCGGGGAGCAGGCGCAGCGCGCGGTGCCAGATGAACCGGCCGATGGTCAGCCGGCTGCCGCTGCGGGTCACCAGGATCCCGGACAGGACGAAGAAGCCGAAGACGGCCACGGTGCCGAGGGTGGTCTGGCCCTGCGAGAACCGCGCGAGGGGTTCCTTGTAGCCGAATCCCAGGATCAGGGAGTGCGAGACGAGGACCGAGACCGACAGCAACAGCCGCAGCAGACCCAGGCTGTTGTTCCGGCCGGAGAAGAGCTCCGCGACCGTGCCACGGGACCAGCGGAACGAACCCCGGCCCACTCGTGCGACTCCCATGACATCCCATCGCGATCGCCGTTGCGTGTATCGAGTGCCGCGTCGGCTGGTCGGAGACCAGCGGGCGCCCCCGGTCTCCCGGGGGGCGCCGCACTGTTCGTTTCGTGAGAGGTCAGTGTGAAGTTACTTTGATATGACTGTCAAAGGGGGCGCAAAGAAACCGCTCGGGACGGGGTGCTTCCGCGGCGGGCCGCGGAAGCCGCGTCACTTGGAAGTGACGGTGACCGTCTCGTCGTTCTTCAGCTGGGCGAAGAGCTGCTTCGACTTCGTGGAGTCCCACTTCACCGCGACGCCGTCGTTGCGCGTCGGCAGGTTCGCGGTGGAGATCGGAACGGTCATCGACTTGCCGTCGCCGCCGGTCACGCCCTTCATCGCCCAGAACATCGAGGTGATGTTCCACAGGCTCATGTCCTTGTCGACGATGAGGGTGTCGAGGCCGGAGCTGATCACCGGGTAGAGCGTGAACGGGTCCAGCACGGTGGCCGGCGAAGCCGCCTGGTGGGCGAGCGACGACAGGAACTTCTGCTGGTTGCGCATCCGGCCCAGGTCCTGGTCGGCCTCCTGGTGCCGCTGCCGGACGAAGGCGAGACCCTGCTTGCCGTCCAGCGTCTGGCAGCCGGCCGGGAAGTCCGCGCCCGACGCCTTGTCCTTGAGCGGCTTGTCGAGGCACATGTCGACCCCGCCGAGCGCGTCCACCAGGTTCACGAAGCCGGAGAAGCCGATCTCGGCGTAGTGGTCGATGTGCAGACCGGTGTTGTACTCGACGGTCCTGGTGAGCAGCTCGGGGCCGCCGTCCGCGTAGGCCCGGTTCAGCTTGTGGGTGGCCTCGGGGTAGCGCTTGTGGGACTGCTGGCCGGTGAAGGCCGGGATGGTGACGTAGGAGTCACGCGGCAGGCTGAGCATCGTGTTCCCGTTGTCACCGACGTGCAGCACCATCATCGAGTCGGTGCGCTTGCCCTCGGCGGCGCCGGTGTGCAGATCCTGCTCCTGCTCCTTGGAGAGCCCCTCACGGCTGTCGGAGCCGACGATGAGGTAGTTCGTGCCCTTGCCGCCGGTCGGCCGGTCCTCGACCTTGCTGAGGTCCACCTCGCGGCGCACCTTGCCGTCGGCCCAGAAGTAGGTGCTCACGGACACCACGAGCAGCGCCACGACCAGACCCAGCAACGTGAACTTCACGATGCGGGCCCGGCTGCCGGGGCGGCGTCCTGAACCCCGGCCGCGACCGCCGCCGGTGCTGGGCGGCCCGTAGCCGTCGCCGCCGGATCCGCCGCCGTACGAAGGCTGCGGGGGAACCCCGCCCGCGGCGCCCGAGCCCGCACGGGCAGCGGCCGCGCCACGGCGCGGCGACAGCTCGGGGGGCAGTGGCGGCTCGGTGCGCCGGCGCTGCTCTGCTTCGTTGGTCCATCCGCTCATAGGCAAAGTGTGCCCGCTGGAGGGCGCCCACCGGCAATCGCAGGCGGTTCTGTGGCAGACCCGATGCATTTCCGCACGGATGTCACAGAGCGGTCATCGCGAAGTCCCGGCCAGGGGTCTCCCGGCCCCCGCCGTGCCGCTCGGGACGGCCGTGCAGCCGCTCCCGGAGCGCCGCCAGGGCCCGGTGCACCCGGGGGGAGCCGATGCCCTCGACCGCCCGTCCGGCGTCGGTGGCCAGCCCCCGGGCCCGGTCCGCGGCCCCCTGGTCGAGCGCGGCCACGGCCCGCAGGACGAGGGTGCCGGCCCGGTCACGGGCCCGGCCCTCGGGCAGCGCGGCGAGGGTCCGCCGGAGCCAGTGGTCGGCGGCGGCCGGGCGGCCCAGCGCCAGCTCGCAGGCCGCGGCCTCCGCGCAGTAGTCGGCACGGTGGTCGGCGCTGCTCCGGGCGTCCGGGGTCAGGATGGCGCCCGCCGCGGCGAGCAGCCGCTGGCACACGTCGGCCTGCCCCAGTACGGCGTGGGCCCGGGCCTGCCGGGCCATGAGCAGCGCGGCGGAGTGGCGTACGGAGCCGGAGAGCTCTCCGGCGGCCGTGGCCGTGGGCGTGGCTGTGTCGGAGGTCACGGCCGGGGTGGTGGCGCGGCCGTCGCCCGCCGCTTCCCTGGCGAGGCCCGCGCGGGCGGCCCGCGCCACGGCCAGCGCCTCCTGCGGGCGCCCGGCGCTCAGGCACTGCAGGCTCATGGCGGAGAGGACCCGCGCCCCGAGCGGCCGGTCGGCGGCCGCGTGCGCGGCCGAGAGGGCGGCGCTGAAGTACCGCTCGGCCGCGGCCTCGTGCCCGGTGTCGAAACAGGCGCGGCCCGCGAGGCACGCCAGCTCGCCCGCGACCGCGAACAGCCGTCGTGCCGGGAGCTCCGCGGCGGCCGGTCCCGGCCGGGCGGCGGGCCCCCTGGCCAGCAGATCGGTGACGAGGCGCAGCTCGGCGTCGGCCACCGCGCGGACCGGTCCGCCGCCGAGCGCGGCCTCCATCCGGCGCAGCGCCGGGACCCGCTCCTCCAGAGCGCCGAGCGCGGCGAGCAGCGCGGGCGGAACGGGGTCGGCGGGAGCGTCGGGCACGGCGGACGGACCGGTGCGCTGCGCCGGTACGGAGACCGGGACGGGGACCGGCGGTACGGAGGCCGGCAGCGGAACGGAGGCCGGCAGTGGGGCGGGTCCGGACGCGGGGACGAGCAGCGGCGTGGGCGCGGGCGGCGGGGCCGTCGGCGCCGGCACGGTCGCCGGCCGGGGCCACGACAGGGGGGCGAGCGCGAGCCACCGCTGGGCCGCCGCCGCGGCGCTGCCCGCACCCGCGATCACGAACCCGCGCCGGTCGTGCAGCGCGGTGCCGGCCGTCGCGTCGAGCGCGGCCACGCAGTCCTGCGGCGTCCACGCGACGCGCGCCGCCGTACGGTCGCCCACCGGCAGCCACGCCGGCCACGGGGAGGAGGACAACAGGGCGTGCGGAACGCCCAGTTCGCTGGCCAGGGCCTGCTGGGTCTCCAGATCGGGGACGACACCGCGGTGCTCCCAGCGCCACGCCTTCTCCCGGCGCGCGGACATGTTGCCGACCCGGCGGGCCACGATGTCCACCACGTCCTGGTACGTCCAGCCGCGCTCCGCGCGTATACAGCTCAACGGGTGGCCCAAGGGCTGCTCCCCGTCGGTCACCGCGCGGTTCCCCGGCATGCGGTCACCCTCCCCGTCCTCGGCTTTCGGATGCCGCACTGTAGCGCCGCCAAATGACCGGCTGTGAAAGTTCGTTGGCGCAGTGAGGCAACAGCGAAGCTACACGGGCGCTCCGGCCGCGCCGCGGGGCCCGGATCCGGGCCCGGACGCCCGGCTTCCGCGGGGCCTTGAGTGCCACCGCCCGATGGCACCAAATGCCGTTCGCTGAACGGTTATTGACAATGGGGTGGCCGGAACGGTCAGCTTCTGCCATCCCCTTGGAGGCAACCATGACCTGCCCCGTCGACCACAGTCGCATCGCTCTCGACCCGCTCGTACGTGATCTTGTCGGGGAGGGCGCCCTGCTACGGCAGGCCGGGCCCGTGGTCGCCATCGAGGTGCCCGGCGGAGTCGAGTGCTGGGCCGTCACGCGCCACGCCGAAGCCCGCCGGCTCCTCACCGACGCGCGCCTGGTGAAGGACATCAACCGCTGGGGCGCCTGGACCCGTGGGGAGATCCCCACGACATGGCCGCTGATCGGTCTGGTGGCCCCCGGCACGAGCATGGTCACCGCTGACGGCGACGAGCACAAACGGCAGCGGCTGCTCACCGCCCAGGCACTCACCCCGCGCCGGATGGAGCGGCTGCGGCCGCGGATCGAGGAGATCACCCGCACGATCCTCGACGAGTTCGAGGCGGCCGGCGCGGGCGGCGCCGTCGTCGACTTCAAGACCGTGTTCGCGTTCAAGCTGCCGATGCGCGTCATCAGCGAGCTGATGGGCGTCGAGGCCACCGAGCACACCCGGCTGCGCGAGCTGTACGACACCTTCTTCAGCAGCGTCACCCCCGCCGACGAGGTGCGGGCGGCGATGGCCGAGCTGTTCGCGTTCTTCGCGAGCGTCGTGGCGGAGAAGAAGCGGCGGCCGGGCGACGACCTCACCAGCGCGCTGCTCGCCGCCACCGAGGGCGGCGACCGGCTGTCCGACGAGGAGCTGGTCGGCACCCTCCTGGTCATGATCGCCGCAGGTCATGAGACCACCATCAATCTGATGGTGAGCGCCGTACGCGGGCTGCTCACCCACCCCGACCAGCTGGCGCTGGTCCGCTCGGGAGCCGTCCCCTGGGCGGCGGTCGTCGAGGAGACGCTGCGCTGGTCGCCGCCGACCACCAACTTCCTGTTCCGCTACGCCACCGAGGACATCCCGGTCGGCGGCGTGGTCATCAAGGAGGGCGACGCGGTGATGATCTCCTACGGCGCGATCGGCCGGGACGAGGTGCAGCACGGGCCGACCGCCGAGGAGTTCGACATCACCCGCGACGCCGCCCGGCACCTCTCCTTCGGCTACGGCCCGCACGTCTGCCCCGGCGCGCCCCTCGGCCGGCTGGAGGCCCTGGTCGCGCTGCCCGCGCTCTTCGACCGGTTCCCCGCTCTCGCCCTGGCCGTGCCCGAGGAGCAGCTGGTGAACAATCCGTCGATCCTGGTGAACAGCCTGCGCGAGCTTCCGGTGCGGCTCTCGGTGTAGCGCGGGGGAGGAACGTGCCCGGGAGGAGCGCGTCCGGGGCCCGGCTTATGGTGGACGCATGACCACCGATCTCGCCGGCAGTACCCCGGAAGCCGGGCTTCCGGGCAAGCCGACCGCGGCAGCCCGCACGACGCTGTCGCACATCATGACGGCGCACGACACCAATCTGCTCGGCACCGTGCACGGCGGCGTGATCATGAAACTCGTCGACGACGCGGCGGGCGCCGTCGCCGGCCGGCACTCGGGCGGCCCGGCGGTCACCGCGTCGATGGACGAGATGGTCTTCCTGGAGCCGGTCCGGGTCGGTGACCTCGTCCATGTGCGCGCCCAGTGCAACTGGACCGGGCGCTCGTCCATGGAGATCGGCGTGCGCGTCATGGCCGAGCGGTGGAACGAGTCCACCCCCGCGACCCAGGTCGGCAGCGCCTACCTCGTGTTCGCCGCGGTCGACGAGTCCGGCAGGACCCGGCCGGTCCCGCCGGTGATCCCGGAGACCGAGACGGACAAGCGGCGGTACCAGGAGGCGCAGATCCGCCGGATGCACCGGCTCGCCCGGCGCGAGGCCATCAGGGAGCTCCGCGAGAAGCGCGCCGCCGAAGGATTCGACGACTAGAGCCTGTCGTGGCCCGGCGGCTCAGGCGCACACCACCTGGTCGCCGGTCACCGCGCCCGCCCCGCCACCCGTGGCCGGTGCCGGATCCTGCGCCCGGATCGTCGTGACGCCCTTGTACCCGGCGCCGATGGTCACCTTCATCAGCGGCCCCTGCCCGACGGCCGGCACCAGCTCCGCGCCGGGCAGCGCGGCCGCCAGGGACTTCGCCGAGCGGTCCCAGCGGGGGTCGAAGCGGATGACGGTGCGCGGCACGTTGTGCACGGTGGCGTTGCCGGGCGAGCCCGTCGTGGCGAAGCCGGTGGCGCGCAGCGCCTTGTCCGCCCGGTCGCCGAGGCCGGTGACGGCCGTCCCGTTGTCGACCTGGACCCGGACCGCGTGCGGATCGACGTCCACCTGGACCTTCGACTGCCGGCGCTTGGCGTCGGCCGGGGCGCGGACGGCCAGCGGCTGGTCCGCGCGGATCGCCGCCCAGAGCTTGCCTGCCTTGGCGTCGTCCCACTTCACCGTCGAGCCGATGCCCTTGACCTGGTAGCCCATGTTGCCGATCGGCACCGAGGTGAACTCCGACGAGCCGGGGGTGAAGCCGCGCAGGCCCTGGGCCAGCGAGATCAGGTCCTTCGGCTTGAGGTCCTGGTCGGCGCGGACCGATCCGAGCACGGTGGAGGCGACCCGGCTGAGCTTGACCGGGTCGGTGAGCAGACCACCACTGGTGATCTTGTGGATGATCTGGGCGAGGAAGCGCTGCTGGCGCTGCATCCGCCCCAGGTCGGAGGCGCCGTCGAGGTGGCGGGAGCGGACGTACTGCAGGGCCGCGCCGCCGTTCAGCTGGGAGGTGCCGACCGGCAGGTTGAGGCCGGTGTACGAGTCCTTCAGCGGGCGGACCGTGCAGACCTGGACACCGCCGAGGACGTCCACCGTCTTCATGAAGCTGATGAAGTCGATCTCCAGGTAGTGGTCGATGTGCACCCCGGTCATCTTCTCGACCGTGGCGACGGTGAGCCGCGGGCCGCCGTCCGCGTAGGCCGCGTTGATCTTCGCGGCGTGGCTGACGTGCTTGGCGCCGCTGAACGCGTCGTCGTGCGGCGGCAGCATGACGTAGCTGTCGCGCGGGATGCTGACGACGCTCACCCGGGAACGGTCCTCCGACAGATGCACCAGCATGATCGTGTCGGTGCAGTGGCAGGGCGCTCCGCCGAGGTGGTAGCGCTCCTTGTCGGCCGGTTTCAGCCCGTCCCGCCCGTCGGTGCCGACCAGCAGGAAGTTGATGCCCTTGGTGCTGCCGGGGCGGTCCCGCATCCCGCCGAACGCGTCCACCCGGCCGATGCTGTCGCCCACTCCGCTGACCACGGCGTGGCCGACGCCGCTGGTCGTGATGATCGCCAGGGCCAGCCCGCCGGCGATCCGGGTGCTCCAGCGCACCTGCCGTCCGCCGGACCGTCCGCCGGACCGCGGTCCCGGCCGCGTGCCCGGTCGCGGCCGCGGTCCCGGTCGCCGGGCGGGATTCACCGGTGGGCGGGGCCTGCGGGGCGGGGTGGCGGGCGGGCGAGCGGGTGGAACCGTCATCGGGGCGCACCTCCGCGGGAGACAGGGGACCCGGTCAGGCTAGACAAAACGGACAGTATTCAAAGCCCCCCACACGCCGGGGTCCCCCATTCGCGGTAACGTTTCCCGCGATGAACGCTGCCAACGACCCCGCCACCCCCGCTGTCTCCGTGATCATGCCGGTGCTCAACGAGGAACGTCACCTGCGCGACTCCGTCCGGCACATCCTGGAGCAGGACTACCCAGGTGAGCTCGAGGTCGTCATCGCGCTCGGCCCCTCCGCGGACCGTACGGACGAGATCGCCGCCGAGCTGGTCGCGGAGGACCCGCGGGTCCACACCGTGCCCAACCCGACCGGCCGCACCCCCGCCGCGCTGAACGCCGCGATCAAGGCGTCCCGGCACCCGGTCGTGGTCCGTGTCGACGGGCACGGGATGCTCTCGCCGGACTACATCGCCACCGCCGTGCGGCTGCTGGCCGAGACCGGCGCGGCCAACGTCGGCGGCATCATGCACGCCGAGGGCGAGAACGCCTGGGAGGACGCGGTGGCCGCCGCCATGACGTCCAAGGTCGGCGTCGGCAACGCGGCCTTCCACACCGGCGGTGTCGCGGCCCCGGCCGACACCGTCTACCTCGGCGTCTTCCGCCGTGAGGTGCTGGAACAGCAGGGCGGCTACAACGAGGAGTTCATCCGCGCCCAGGACTGGGAGCTGAACTACCGGATCCGTGAGGCCGGCCACCTCATCTGGTTCTCGCCCGAGCTGCGCGTCTCCTACCGGCCCCGGCCGAACGTGCGCGAGCTGGCGAAGCAGTACAAGAACTACGGCCGCTGGCGCCATGTCGTCGCCCGCTACCACCGCGGTTCTGTCAACGTCCGCTACCTCGCGCCCCCGGCCGCCGTTCTCGCCATCGCGGCGGGCGCCGTGGTGGGCGCGGCCGTCACCCCGTGGGGCTTCGTAGTCCCGGCCGGTTACCTCGCCGCCATCGGACTCGGCTCCGTCCCGGCGGGCAAGGGCCTGTCGTTCGCCGCCCGGGTGCGGATCCCGGTCGCGCTCGCGACCATGCACATGTGCTGGGGCTGGGGCTTCCTCACCAGCCCGCGGTCCCTGGCGAGCAAGGTCATCGCCAGCCGGCGTCCCAGTGTGACGACGGCCGGCGTCTGAACGCACCGCGCCGGCCCGGACCGCTGTCGGTCCGGGCCGGCGCCATGTCCGGGGGTCCGCTACCAGACGTAGTGGGCGCCCGGGTACGTGTTCACCTTCATGCACGCCGAGGTGTCGGCGCCGTTGAGCGCGGACGAGGTGGACGGCGCCTTGTCCGGGGCTCCGGAGCCCGAACCGCCCGCGGTCTTCGGGTACGTGGTGCCCGTACGCCAGTCGGAGCCGATGACCACCGTCACCTTGGTCACGCTCTTGGAGCTCCGTACCGCGCTGTCCGGCAGCCCCAGTGCCTTGGCCACCGCCTGTGCGTCGCCCTTCAGGGTGGCGCTCGGGTAGCTGACCGTGGTGTCGGCCTGCGGCTGCGGGGTGGTGTCGGGGGCGGCCCGGGTGAAGCCGAGGGTGCTGAGCCGGCCGACGATGGTCTTGGCACGGCCGCTGACCGCCGCCTGTGACGCGGTGGCGGTGCCGTTCCGCACCGAGACGTCGATCTCGCCCTTCGGCGCCGCCGGGTCGGCGGGCGAGGCGGTCGCGGTGGCGGCTGCCCCGGGCGTCGGCGCCTTGGCCTTGCCGTCGACCGGGTTGTCCGCGCGCACCAGCGCGAAGAGCTTGTCGGCGTCACCCGGCTTCGGGATGACGTGCGCCTTGTTCTTGGGGTCCCAGTCCCACGGCATGGTGGTCATGGTGATCCGGTCGGCGGGCACCTTCTTCAGCTCGTTGCCCAGGTCGTACAGCTTCTTGACGGTGCCGAGGCCGGTGTCGACGGTGACCGACTTGGTCGCCGCCTCGGCGAGGCCGGTGAGCTGTCCGGGGTCGGTGAGCTTCGCGCCCTTCTTGAGCTCGCGGATCATCGAGTTCATGTACAGGTGCTGCGCGTGCGTACGGCCGAGGTCGGTGCCGTCCTCGAAGCCGTGCCGGGTGCGCAGCCACTGCAGGGCCTGCTCGTCCTTGATGGTCGAGGTGCCGGCCTTGAGCTTCAGCCCGGACTGCTTGTCGTAGATGTTCTTGTCCACGCAGACCGGGACGCCGCCGATGGCGTCGGCCATCTTCACCACTCCGGCGAAGTCGACCATCATGAAGTGGTCGATGGAGATGCCGGTCATCTGCTCCCACGTGGCGACCGTGCAGCCGGGACCGCCGTGCGTGAGGCTGGCGTTGATGATGTCCTCGGACTTCTGGTAGACCGTGCCGTCGTGCGGGTCGGTGCACTTGGGGATGGCCACCCGGGTGTCGCGCGGGATGCTGATGACCGTCATGTTGCTGCGGTCGGCCGACAGGTGCAGCAGCATCTGGACGTCGGCACGGGGCTTCTCGCCCCGGGTGTCCGCGGCGCCGCCCAGCTTGACGTTCTCGTCGGAGTTCCGGCTGTCGGAGCCCATCAGCAGGATGTTGAGCGGCGTCTCGCCCTCGGCGTTGGCCTGCGGCTTGGAGAGCTTCGCGTCGCTGAGGTTGAGCTCGTCCTTCTTGATGTTCGCGTTGAGGTGCTCGTAGTACGCCCAGCCCGCGCCGGCCGTGCCGAGCACCGCCACCGCGGTGCCGATCCCGATCCAGCGCAGGGCCCGGCGCCGGCCGCTCCGCGGCGCCTTGCGGGACCGGGAGCCACCCCGGCGGTGCCCGCTGCCCGCTGCCTGCCGAGACGTTTCTGCGGACGGCGAGCCAGGAGTCCGCGACGTGTCGTCCGCGTACGGATCCGCGCCGGCCCCGCCGGCGTCCGACCGGTACAGACTGTCGTCCCAGCCCAGTTCGGAGGGGCTGTTCTGCGCGGGAACGTCGCTCCGCGTCGCCGCGCCTCTGGTTCGCCGATGCTCCACGTCCTCTACTTCCACTGGTAGGGCTTGTAGACGTCCATGCAGCCCTTGTCGGTGCCGTTCAGCGCGTCCGCGTTGGTCGGGACGGAGCCGGCGCCCGGAGCCGTCTTGCCGTAGTCGGTGCCCGTGGTCCAGTCCGCACCGACGATGACGACGACGCCCGTCACATCGGCGGAGGCCTTCACCGCGGCGGCCGGGATCTTCAGGGCGGCGGCGACGGACAGCGCGTCGGCCCTGCCCTGCTCACCGGCGCTCGTCGGGTAGTTGACGACCGTGCCCTTGCTGGGGTTCGCGGACTGACTGGCCTTCGCCTTCGTGAAGCCGCCCGTGACCAGTGCCTTGGAGACGCTGGACGCGCGGTTCCCGACGGCCGAGCCGTTCTTGTCGCCCGCGGTGCCGTTCACGACGCTGACCGCGATGGTGGCCGGGGCCGCGGCGGCCGGGCCCGACTTGGTCGGAGCCGGCTTCGGGGTGTTCGCGGCGGTGCCGTTGGCGTCCATGGCGACGTCGTTGCGCAGCAGCGTCCAGATCTTCGCCGCGTCCGCCTTGGCCGGGACGTAGTGGGCGTCGGGGTTCAGCGGGTCGGCGAGGTGCGGCATCGTCAGCATCGTCATCCGGTTGGCCGGCACGCTCTTGAGCTCCATGCCGAGGTCGTAGAGCTTCTTCGGCGTGCCGATCTCCTTCGAGACCCGGAACGCCTCCATCGCCTTCGTCGCCAGGTTGTTGAGGCGGGCCGGGTTGGTGAACAGGCTCTGGCTCTGCAGATTGCGCATCATCGAGTTGAGGTACATGTGCTGCGCCTTGGCGCGGCCCGCGTCGTCACCGAAGGCGTGCCTGGTGCGCAGCCACTGCAGCGCCTGCTGGCCCTTGACCGGCCAGGTGCCGGCCTTCATCTTCAGACCGGAGCCGCCCTTCTGGGCCGGGGTCGGATGGTCCCAGATGTTCTGCTTGACGCAGACCTCGACATTGCCGACGGCGTCGGCCATCTTCACCACGCCGGCGAAGTCGACGGTCATCCAGTGGTCGATGTAGACGCCGGTCAGGTTCTGGATCGCCGCGCGCGTGCAGCCGGCGCCACCGCGGCCCAGCGACTCGTTGATGATGTCGTTCTCGGTCGCCTTGAACACCTTGCCGGTGGTGGTGTCCGTGCACTCCGGGATGGGCATCCGGGTGTCGCGGGGAATGCTGACCACCGACATGTTGCTGCGGTCGGCCGATATGTGGAGCAGCATGATGACGTCGGCGCGGGGCGGTTCGCCCGCCGTGTCGCGGGCGCCGCCCAGATCCTTGTTGGCCTCGGAGTCGCGGGCGTCGGAGCCGAGCACCAGGACGTTCAGCGGGGTGTCGCCGTTCGCGTTCGCCTTGGACGGCGCCACATCGCTCTTGCCGTTGTTCAGGTCACCGGTGCGGATCTTTCCGGCGAGGTACTCGTAGTACGCGTAGCCCGCGCCGGCGCCGGCGAGGATGAGCAGCGAGAGCGTGCCCGCCACCCAGCGGAATATCCTGCTCTTCCGGCTGCGCGGCTGCCGCCGGCCACCGGCGCGGCGGTGTCCGCCGCCCCCGCCGGTACCGCCGTTCCGCTGCCCGGGTACCGCGGCCGTGCCGGCGCCGACCAGCGAGGGGTCGGTGACGGCGCCCGTGACGGTGCCCGCGCCGGGGCTCGGATGGGAGCCCGTACGCGAGGCGGTGCCGTCACCGGATCCGTCCCGGCCCTGGCCCCCGCCCTGGTCCCGGTCCTGGTACAAGCTCTCGTCCCAGCCGGGATCTCCCGGCCCTCGGGCGTCTCGCGCCCCACCGCCCCGTACACCGCTGTCCCGCATGGCCCCCCCTGGATACGTCATTTCGCGCAGACGCTCTTGTCGTCCGCCACGACCTTCTGAATTCCCTCCGGCGCCGAAGTCGGCGCGGCTATCGGTGTTCCCGCTCCCTTGAAGTCCTTGCCAAGGGTGAGCGTCATGTTGGCCTTGGCCGCCGCGTCGGCGGTCCCCGGCTGCAGCGCGGACGCCGGCAGCCCCATCATCGCGGCCAGGGCGCGCGCCTGGTCGGCCTGGTTCGGCGCGTAGACGAGCGTGGTCGTCGCCACCGTTCCGGCCGGGGCGTTGCCGCCGTTGGTGGAGCGGTTGACGGCCTTGTTGTTCTGCAGCCAGTTGATGGTGTCCTGCGCGGCCCCGGTCACGCCACTGCCGTTGAACACCTTGACGCGAACCTGTGACGCGGGGGCCTTGGAGCCGGACAGTCTGTCCGGGGCCTTGGAGGCGTCCGGGGTGCCCGGCTTCTTCGCCACCTCGGTCAGCGAGATGTCGCTCTTCACCATCGAGAAGACCTGCTGGGCCTTGGTCGGGTCGAGGATGACCGTCTTGTGGACCTTGCCGTCCGCCGGGTTGTCGATGACCGGGACGGTGGCGAAGGTGATGTTCTTGGTGTCGACCGCGCTGAGGTCCTTCGCCAGGTCGGACAGCTTCGAGATGCTGCCGATGGCACTGTCGACGGTGAGCGCCTTGGTGGCCGCGTTCGCCAGCTTCCACAGCTTGCTGGGGCTGGTGAGGGTGTCACCGGACTTCATCTGGCGGATCATCGAGCCCAGGAACTGCTGCTGAAGCTTGATGCGGTCCAGGTCGCCGCCGAAGCCGACCGCGTGCCGGGTCCGTACGAAGGCCAGCGCCTCTTCGCCCGCGACCTTGTGGTGGCCCTTGCCGAGGTCGAGGTGCGAGTCGGGGTCCTTGATCGGCTTGGCCAGGCAGATGTCGACGCCGCCGACGGCGGTCGACAGGTCCTTGACCGCGGTGAAGTTGGCCATCATGAAGTGGTCCACGCTCACCCCGGTCAGCGCCTTCACCGCGCGCATCGTGCACCCGGGGTCGCGGCCCGCCTGGCCGAGGCTGGTGTTGAAGCGGACGTTCTTCTCACCGGGGACGGTCTTCGTCGAGCCGTCCTTCTGTTTCGTCGGGCAGTCCGGAATGTTGGTGATCAGGTCGCGCGGAATGCTCAACGCGGTCGCGTTCGTGCGGTCCTTGGAGACATGGAACAGGATCGTGGTGTCGGCATGGCCGACGCTGCCCACGTCGCCGTACTGCTTGCCGAGCCCCTCACGGCTGTCGGTGCCGATCACGAGGATGTTCACCGGACCGTCGGCGGTGACGTCCTTGTTGCCCGCGTCGCCGACGTCGACGGTGGTGATGTTGTTGTTGAAGTGCTGGTAGACCAGATAGCCGCCGATGGAGCCGGCGACCAGCACGAAGCCGACCGTGGCCGCGGTCCAGACGAGGACCTTCTTCTTGCGGGACTTCCGGGGCTTGGCCTTGCGGCGGCTCGACCGGTTCGGTGCGTCCGAGGGGTTCGACGGGGCGCTGCGGGTGCCCTGCTGTTCGCGGCGCTCACGCCTGCCGCCCTGTGCGGACACGCTGGGTGACGGAGGCTGTTCGGGATCTATCCGCAGCACGTAGCTGCCCGTCTCCGGATCAAGGACCCACTGGTCTGCCGGGTCGATGTTCCTGTGGCCTTGCGTGTCCACGGTTGCTCGGGTCCTCCGTCGGTGCCACGCGGCGCCTGCCCCCTGGGCGCTCGATCTTCTGGTCTTCCGTGTGAATGCGGGCCGGTTGACCATCCTCCGGGTCCGGCCGGATCGCTCACACTAGCCCCACACTTCAGCGTCTAGTCACGTGCGTGACAAATTCCACTCCCCTACAACTGGACAAACCATCCAATCCAACCGGCCTGTTGGCCATACCTTTTATTGCGCTTTACCACAGATGTCTTGGTCGGCCGTCGTGCCCGGAAACGTCGGTTCGCCCCCGCTCGGCACCGGAGTCGCCTTCGTACCCCGCGACTTGCCGTCCTCCCCGCTGCCGGTGTCCGTCGGTTCGGCGACCGCCGTGGGGCCGGCGGTCGCTGGTGCGGTGGTCGCCGGCGCGGTGGGCTTCGGCGTTTCGGTCGTCCCCGAGACCCCGACCGGCTGGTCCGCGCGGAGCGTGGCGAAGAGCTGATTCGCCTCGGGCTGCATGAGTTCGTCCCGGTCGTTGTTGTTGATGTACGGCTGGCGCGGCGCGGTCAGGAAGCGCACCGCACTCGTCGGGGTGTTCTCCAGACTGCGGACGAGGTCGTACAGCTCGCCCAGCGAGTCCAGGCCCGGGTCCGCGGTCAGCGACGACGTCGCCGCCGAGAGCAGCGGGTACAGCTTGGTCGGGTTGAGCAGCACACCGTCGCTGCGGATCTTGTTCACCAGCGAGGCCAGGAAGTCCTGCTGGCGGTTCATCCGCTGGGTGTCGCTGCCGTCGCCGATGCTGTACCTGGCGCGCACATAGCCCAGCGCCTGCTCGCCGTAGAGCGTCTGCTTCCCGGCCGGGAGGTTCAGATGCGCCTCCGGGTCGCGGATCGCCTTCGGCACGCACACCTCCACTCCGTCCACCGCGTCGACCATCTTCTTGAAGCCGCTGAAGTCCACGATCAGATGGTGGTCGATGCGGATACCCGTCATCCGCTCGACGGTACGGATCGTGCAGGCCGCCCCGCCGAACTGGAACGCCCAGTTGAACTGGACGTACTTCTCCTGGGTCATGGTTCCGTTCGCCTGTGTGCAACTGGGCACATGGGCCATCAGGTCGCGCGGGATGCTGACCGCGGTGGCGCTGCTGCGGTCGGCGGACAGGTGCAGCAGGATCGTGGTGTCGGAGCGCTGGGTGCCGCTGTCCTTGCCGTACTCGGTGTTGCCGTTGCCGCGGTTGTCCGACCCGATGAGCAGGATGTTCTCGGCCGAGGTCGGACCGGGGGTGGGCCGTTCCGCCTGGATGCGCTCCAGCTCGTTGGCGGTCCTGAAGTCGGTCTTGATGTTTCCGTCGAGCTGCTTGTACAGGTACCAGGCGGTCCCGGTGCCCACGAGCAGCAGGAGGACGGTGGAGCCGCCGAGCACCCGCAGCCAGCGACGCCCCTTGCGCGCCGCGGGTGCGGCGGGCGGGGTGTCAGCGCCCTCGGCGCCGTCCCCGGCAGGCGACACGTCCTCCGGTTCCGGCGGCGGGGCGGGCGTGCCTCCTTGCGTGGTCACGTCTGCGCCCATCCCTCGGTGAGTCACTCGGTGCCGGACTCCTCAGGCGGTGAAGCCCGACCGGCACCCGTTCAGACAGCCGATTCCCGTTCATGGTTGCGTGACTTCGCTCTTCCCTTGGTCGGTGATCAACCCAGCATCCCCCAGGACGGCGCGGAGGGCCCGGGGGAGGGGTCGTCACTGGGCCGTGTGGGTGACGCGCTCGCTCTTCTCCCGTTGTGCCAGCTGGTCTGTGGGAAGCCGGTCGAGGTGCCGGCACAGGACGACCGAACCGTCCGCGGCCAGCGGTGCCAGCAGGCCGGCGGCCAGCCCGTCCCAGTCGTCGAAGGAGCGGCCGGAGAGCAGCCGGGATCCCGGGCCGAGGCCCAGCCCCGCGGCGCTCTCGCGGGCCCGGCCGACCACCTCGGCGGCCGTCAGCAGCGAGCCGTCCGGGAGCTGGAGCGCGGGTGCGTCCGGGCCGACCGGGGCGTACGGCGCGAAGCGGTCGCCCTGGCTGGGCACCTCGACGGCGTAGTCGGCGAAGCCGGCCGGCGGCTGCGGGAAGCGGCCGCCGAGCGGGCGCAGCGCGAGCGCGACCCGCTCGCCGTCGCAGGCCAGGGCGGCATCGAGCGTCTCCGGTCCGCTGACCACCAGGTCCGCGGCGGCCGGATCGCCGCCGGGGACGACGACCACTCCGGCGGAGAAACAGGCGAGCAGCCAGACCGCGGTCTGCCAGTGCGCGGGCAGCAGCAGCGCGAGCCGGTCACCGGGCTGCGCGCCGAGGTCGTCCTGGATCAGGTTGGCGGTCTTCGCCACCCAATTGCCGAACGTGGCCACGGAGAGTTCGAC
Organism: Streptomyces sp. RKAG337; assembly: GCF_023701715.1. Lineage (NCBI taxonomy): Bacteria > Bacillati > Actinomycetota > Actinomycetes > Kitasatosporales > Streptomycetaceae > Streptomyces > Streptomyces sp. RKAG337. Next base: position 4,500,280 of record NZ_JAJOZA010000001.1, read on the forward strand.
GCGTTCGCCGGTGGCGTCGTCGTAGAAGGTCACCAGCGGGCGGGCGGGCTCCGTCCGGAGGGCGTAATCCAGCAGGCCGGCGGGGGTGTTGGCGGTAGCGGTCACCCGGCTCAGGCTACCCGCCGCCGGGCCGGCGGCCCTCGCCCGGACGGGCGAGGGCGGAGGGTCGTTCCGGCGGACTGCCCGTCAGATCTCGACTGGACATACATGAGGCTTATGTAACGATCTGTCCTATGCGTGCATTCCTAGCCACCACCATCGGCGTCGCGTGCACGGCCGCGCTGGCGCTTCCGTTCGCCGTTCCCACGGGCGCCGCCGCACAGAGCGGGCGTTCCGCGCGGCCGGCCCACACGACGGCCTCCCACCTCCCGGGCGGCACCCGCAACCTTCCGCTGGTGCCGCTCACCGCCCCCACCGTCACCCATGGAACCGACCGTGCGCCCGGCGCCCCCGCCGAGCAGGGTCTGTCCGCCCGTCAGGTCGCCCCGTTCTCCCTGCTCGGCGTCACCTGGGACAACCCGGCGGCCGATCTCGATGCCGCCGTCCAGGTCCGCACCCGGGCGGCCGGCACCGGCACCTGGTCGGGCTGGCGGGACGTACAGGCGCACAACGACGACGCCCCCGACCCGGCCGGCCGGACCGGCCGCGGTGCCACCGCCCCGCTGTGGGTCGGGGCCTCTGACGGTGTCCAGGTCCGCGTCCAGCCGGCCGCCGGCGGTGACCGCGGCGCCGGCTCCGCCGCCAAGGCGGTGCCACTGCCCGGCGGGCTGCGGCTGGAGATGGTCGACCCGGGCGACGACGGCCCGGTCACCCCGGCCACCGCGCCGGGTGCCCCCGTCACCGATCCGAGCGCACCGGACACCACTCCCGCCACCACCCCGGTCACCACCCCCGCCACCACCCCGGTCCTGGACGACCGCGGTGTGGAGTCGGCTCCGGGCGCAGCTCCGGTCACCGAGCTCCCCGCGCTCACCAAGGCCGAGACCGAGGCCGCGGCGGGCGGCGCGTCCTACGTCGGCGCACGTCCCCGGATCGTCACCCGGGCCGGCTGGGGCGCCGACGAGGGGCTGCGTGAGGCGGGCTTCGTCTACACCAACACGGTGAAGGTGGTCTTCGTCCACCACACCGCCACCGGCAACGACTACACCTGCTCGGGGGCGCCCGCCCTCATCCGCAGCATCTACCGCTACCACGTGGAGAGCAGCGGCTGGCGGGACATCGGCTACAACTTCCTCGTCGACAAGTGCGGAAACATCTACGAGGGCCGCGCCGGCGGCGTCGCCAAGCCGGTCATGGGCGCTCACACCATGGGCTTCAACACCGACAGCGCGGGCGTCGCGGTGCTCGGCACGTTCACCTCCAGCTCGGCTCCCGCCGCGGCCGTGAAGGCGGTGTCGCAGCTGGCCGCCTGGAAGCTCGGGCTGCACGGCGGCAACCCGACCGGCACCACGCACCTCACGTCCGCCGGCGCCAACCTGTACACGAAGGGCACCAGCGTCAAGCTCAACGTCATCTCCGGGCACCGCGACGGCTTCGCCACCGAGTGCCCCGGCACCAAGCTCTACGGCCAACTCGGCACCGCCCGTAAGACGGCAGCCGATCTGCAGGGCCGCTGATCCTCCGTCCACCCCTCCCTTCCGCGGCCCCGGCGACCACTGCGTCCCGGGGCCGCGGAACTCGTGCGTCCAGGGGTCGTGGAGCGCCGGGTTCCGCGTGTCCGGCGGTGCGAGTGGTCAGCTCATCCGTTCATCTGCCTAAGATTGCCGCCCACCGGCCCGCCCACCAGGAAGCAGAGAAGAACCCAGGTGACTGAAGCGATCCTCTTGGTCGGCGGCAAGGGCACGAGACTGCGCCCGCTGACGGTGCACACGCCCAAGCCCATGGTCCCGGCGGCCGGTGTGCCGTTCCTGACCCACCAGCTCGCCCGCGCCCGCGCGGCCGGCGTCGAGCACATCGTGCTCGCCACGTCCTACCTCGCCGAGGTCTTCGAACCGCACTTCGGCGACGGCTCCGAGCTCGGCCTGCACCTGGAGTACGTCACCGAGGACGAGCCGCTCGGCACCGGCGGCGCCATCCGCAACGTCGCGTCCCGGCTCCGGTCCGCCCCCGGCGAGCCGGTCCTCATCTTCAACGGCGACATCCTCACCGGCCTCGACATCCGCGCCCTCGTCGACAACCACCGCACCACCGGCGCCGACGTCTCCCTGCACCTCACCAAGGTCGCGGACCCGCGCGCGTTCGGCCTCGTCCCCACCGACCCCTCCGGGCGCGTCACGGCCTTCCTCGAGAAGCCGCAGACCCCCGAGGAGATCGTCACGGACCAGATCAACGCGGGCGCGTACGTGTTCAACCGCTCGGTGATCGACAGCATCCCGGCGGGCCGGCCGGTCTCGGTCGAACGGGAGACGTTCCCCGGCCTCCTGGCGGCCGGCGCGCATCTGCAGGGCATGGTCGACTCCACGTACTGGCTCGACCTCGGCACCCCGCAGGCCTTCGTCCGCGGCTCCGCCGACCTCGTCCTCGGCCGCGCTCCGTCCCCGGCCGTCCCCGGCCGCCGGGGCGAGCGGCTCGTCCTGGAGGGCGCGGTCATCGGTGAGGGCACCAAGCTCACCGGCGGCACCTCCATCGGCGCCGGAGCCCGGATCGGCGCCGACGCCAGCATCGACGGCAGCCTCGTGCTGGACGGCGCCGTCGTCGAGGACGGCGCGGTCATCCGCGACTCCCTCATCGGCACCGGCGCCACCATCGGTGCCCGCACCGTGCTGGACGGCGCGGTCATCGGCGACGGCGCCACCGTCGGCGCGGACAACGAGCTGCTGCACGGCGCCCGCGTCTGGTGCTCCGCCCGGATCCCGGCGGCCTCGATCCGCTTCTCGTCCGACCAGTAGCTGCGTCCGACCAGTAACGGCCGTCCGACCAGTAGTGGCAGGCGGGCGGGCCTGTCCGAGGGGGCGGCTACGCTCGGTCGCGTGCGCACGAGCATCCGCAGCTGGACCCCCGAGGGCCGGCCCGACCTCCGCCTGACGCTGGGCCCGCTGGGCCGCGGCCCGGGCGATCCGGCGTTCCGGATGACGCCCGACGGCGCGATCTGGCGGGCGGCCCGCACTCCGCAGGGCCCCGGCACGCTGCGGATCACCGCGGCCGACGGCGTCGTACGGGCGCAGGCCTGGGGCGATGGGCGGGACTGGCTCCTGGAGGCGCTGCCCGGGCTGCTCGGCGCCGGCGACGACCCGACGCCGTTCACCCCGCGCCACCGCGTCGTGCACGAGGCGCACCGGCGGAACCCGGGCCTGCGGCTGACCAGGACCGGTCTCGTCCTCGAATCGCTGATCCCCGCGATCCTGGAACAGAAGGTCACCTCCGACGAGGCGTACCGCGCATGGCGGCTGCTCCTGCGCCGGCACGGCGAACCGGCCCCCGGCCCGGCCACCGGCGGCCCGGACGGCGGGATGTACGTCATGCCCGCCCCGCGCCAGTGGTCCCTCATCCCGTCCTGGGAGTGGCACCGGGCCGGGGTCGACAACAAGCGGTCCTCGACGATCCTGCGCGCGGTCCGGGTGGCCGCGCGGATGGAGGAGGCCGCCACGATGGACCTGGCGTCGGCCACCGCCCGGCTGACGGTGATCCCGGGCATCGGCCCCTGGACCGCCGCCGAGACGCTGCAGCGCAGCAACGGGGACCCGGACGCCCTGACCGTCGGCGACCTGCACCTGCCGAACATCATCGGCTTCGCCCTCACGGGAGCGTTGCGCACTGACGACGCCGCTATGTGCGCCCTGCTGGCCCCGTACGAGGGCCAGCGGCACCGGGCGGCGCGGCTGATCCTGCTCAGCGGCCGGGTGCCGCCTCGGCGTGCGCCGCGCTTTTCGCCGCGTGACATCAGCCGGATCTGAGCGGGCCGCGCCGTCGCGGGGTGGGGGAACCAACGGCGGCGAGGGGGACGGGATCGCAGGCGTAGGGGTCCGAAATGCTGCCGAGCGATTTGTGAGCCGCTGGGGGCACCCCCGGCCGAAGGTTGGGGGATCGTAAATAGTCGATTTCGGACTCCTGCGCCGGAGAGCCCGGCCCCCGCACCCACGACGCACCGACCACAACTCAGCGGACCGTGATGAACCCCTCCGCGGTCCGCTCCGGGCGAGCCGGAGGCGCAGCCGACGCGTGGCCGACGGCGACCGCGCCCATCGGGTCCCAGTCGGCCGGCAGTCCGAGGACGTCCCGGACGACGTCGCGGCAGAACATCGTCGAGGACACCCACGCGGAGCCGAGCTGCTCGCCCGCCAGGGCGACCAGCAGGTTCTGGACGGCGGCGCCGACCGCGACGACGAACATCTCGCGTTCCGCGCCCGCCCGCCGCGCGTCCGGATACGCGTGCGCGCCGTCGGCGACCAGGCAGGGAACGATCAGATAGGGCGCGCGCCGCAGCACGTCGCCGCGCCGCAGCCGGCGGGTGATGTTCTCCTCGGGGAAGCCGTCGGCCCGCAGGTCCGCCTCCCAGGCGTCCCGCATGGCGTCGAGCAGCCGCGTCCTGGACTCCGCGGATTCCAGGAGGACGAACCGCCAGGGCGTCGTGTGGTGCGGGGCCGGTGCGGTGACGGCCAGGGCGACGGCGCGGCGGACCGCGGACCCGTCCACCGGCTCCGTCGTGAAGTCCCGGACCGTGCGGCGGGCCGCGACCGCCTCGCGGACGGCCTCCGACGTGCCGAGCCGGAACATGTCCGTGCCCGCGTCCCGGACGAGGGCACGGGCGCCCGGTCCGTCGTCCGCCGTCACCAGGTGGCCGAGACCGCGAATGACGGCGACCGGCAGTCCGGCCGACTTGCCCTTGACGAGGTCCCCGGCGGCGGCGAGTTCGTCCCCGGTGGCGGTCACCGTCATGCTCAGGGCGTTGCCGTGCGAGTCGGTGCCGCCGCGCAGATCCTCCAGGACCCGCAGCCCGGCGGCGCCGATGGCGACGTCGGTGAGCCCCTCGCGCCACGGCCGTCCGAAGGTGTCGGTGACCACGACCGCGACCTCGACGCCGAGCGCCGCGCGCAGCCCCTCCCGGATCCCGCGGGCGGACGCGTCCGGGTCCTCGGGCAGCAGCAGTACGGTGCCGGGCGCGGTGTTGGAGGCGTCGACGCCGGCCGCGGCCATGACGAAGCCGTGCCGGGTCTCGACGATCCGGGTGGGTCCGCGCCGCGCGACCAGCCGCACCATCTCGGCGTCGATCGCGGCCTCGCGGTCGTCGGCGCGGATGATCCGGCCCTCGGCCTTGCTGACGATCTTCGACGTCACCAGCAGCACGTCGCCGTCGGCGAGCGCGGGATCCGCGGCGGCGATCAGTTTGGCGAGGTCGTCGCCGGGCTGCACCTCGGGAATCCCGGAGACGGCCAGCACCTGGAAGGACGGGGTGGCCGCGTCCGCCGGGAAGGACGGAGCCGTCACGTGCGGACCTCCTCCGCCAGCGCCAGCGCTTCGCGCGCCATGGCGGTGGTGGCTTCGAGGTCGGTCATCATCAGCGGCACGGCCCGGCAGCGGATGCCCGCGGACTCGATCCCCTCGACCGCCGCGGCGTCCACGGTGTCGACGAGCCAGCCGTCGAGCAGCCCGGAGCCGTAGTGGGCGGCGACCGCGGCGGCGGTGGTCTCGACCCCGACGGCCTCCAGGACCTTGTCCGCCATACCGCGCACCGGCGCGTCACCGACGATGGGCGACAGCCCGACGACCGGGACGCCCGCCTCGGCGATGGCCTCGCGGATGCCCGGCACGGCCAGGATGGTGCCGATGCTGACGACGGGGTTGGACGGCGGGAAGACGATGACGTCTGCTTCCGCGATGGCCTCCAGGACACCGGGGGCCGGCTTCGCCTGTTCCGCGCCGACCGGCACCACGGCGTGCGCCTCGACGGAGGCGTGCAGCCGCACCCAGTACTCCTGGAAGTGCACGGCCTTGCGCTCGCCGTCGACGTCCACGAGGACATGCGTCTCGACGCGGTCGTCCGACATGGGGATGAGCCGGACACCCGGCTGCCAGCGCTCGCACAGCGCCTCGGTGACGGCGCTGAGCGGATAGCCCGCGCCGATCATCTGGGTGCGCACGATGTGGGTCGCGAAGTCGCGGTCGCCGAGCCCGAACCACTCCGGTCCCACGCCGTACGCCGCGAGTTCGGCCTTGACGGTGAAGGTCTCGTCGGACCGGCCCCAGCCCTGTTCCTCGTGGATGCCGCCGCCGAGGGTGTACATCACGGTGTCGAGGTCGGGACAGACCTTGAGTCCGAACAGGTGGATGTCGTCACCGGTGTTGCCGATGACGGTGATCTCCGCATCCGGTGCCGCTGCTTTGAGGCCGCGCAGGAAACGGGCCCCCCCGATGCCTCCGGCCAATACCACGATTCGCATGGGGACAGTCTGTCAGCCCGGTCCGTCAGCCCCGCACGGACTCCTGCGCCGGCTCCTGCGCGGAGGGCGCGGTGCAGGCGGCGTAGGGGGTCATCGCGGTGAGGCCGGGGAAGTAGACGTGCAGGCTGACGGCCGGTTCCAGGGAGTCGTTGACGACCTCGTGGAGGTAGCCGGGCGCGAAGGCGCGCTGGCCGCCCGGCACCAGGGTGCGCCGGACCTCGGCCGAGCCGGCGGACAGCGCGCGCTCGGTCAGTTCGCCCTGGAGGACGGTGAGCACACCGGAGGAGCGGCCGTGGTCGTGCAGCCCGCTGCTCTGCCCGGGTACCCAGCTGAGCAGCCACACCTCGTAGCCGGGGCCGGTTTGCAGCCGGGCGTACCAGCGCGTGGTGGCGTCGTAGCGGACCAGCGGTGCCCAGCGGGCGCGGTCGGCCGCGATGGAACGGGCCAGGCCGGCGAACTCGGCGACGGTGCCGGGGTGCTGGGGCACCGGGGGCAGCAGGTGGGGGAGGGCGAGCGGATCGCCGGCGATCGAGACATCGCTGTACATGTGCGGAGGTTCCTTGCCGGAAGCTGCGGAGGGCGGCGGACGCGACACCGGGCGATCAGGAGAGAGCGCTCAGTGGTCCAGGAATCAGGACTCAGCGGCAACAACGGGAACGACGACAGCGGACCGGCACAGCGCGGTGGGACTCGCGACGGCGAGTCCGAACGGGCGCATGGGTCACTGCTGGCATGGGTATAGGAGACCGGTCTCTTCGACGGCTTGTCAACCTCTTGTCCGTTATGTCCGAAATCTTTCACCTGAACCGGTCGAGCGAGGTGGTGAAAGGTTTGTGCGGAGAGATGTGCGGATAGGTGGCGCAGCAACCGCACATGGGAGCGTCGTCCTTCTCGGCGCCGCCGCGACCCCGTGGCCGGATTGTGATCCACAACGCTTCATTCCGCGAGGCGGAACGTGGCCCGGCGCTGCGACGTCTGACGAGGTGTGGGCAGTGGATCACGGTGGATCAACTGGAGCAGGGTTGACAGATGCTGGCGTTTGGGATGATTTCCACACTTTCTGCCAACCCTTGGTTCAGCGGAGTGAATAACGGACCCAATAGCAGATCTCGGCTTGACTGGCCCGTATCGGCACACTTGTAATTTCACTCGTGTCGTTCAGCCGCTACTGGTAACGGCAACATCACGGGGAAGCAAAGACAGACGAGGGGCGCGCATGACCGAGCAGTTCCAGCTTCTGCTGGCCGAGGAGGCTGACGAGGAACTCGGGTGGCAGGAGCGCGCGCTCTGTGCGCAGACCGATCCCGAATCGTTCTTCCCCGAAAAGGGCGGATCCACTCGCGAGGCGAAAAAGGTCTGTCTCGCCTGTGAAGTCCGCTCCGACTGCCTCGACTACGCACTCGCCAACGACGAACGCTTCGGAATCTGGGGCGGACTGTCGGAACGCGAACGACGACGTCTCAAGAAGGGCGTGGTCTGAGACCCGTCCACCGCGCAGGGTCCGCACGGCCCGCCTCCCGGCCTCATCCGCCGGGAGGCGGGCCGTTGTTGTGTCCGGTGCCGGTGTCCCGCACCGGTGCGGCGGCGGTTATCCACAGGCGCCGGGAAGGGCCGGGGGCGTGAGCCGTTAGTGTGGGGGCCCGTCCGAGGCGCGCCGTCCACCCCAGTGGTCACAGCGTCCACCGCAGTCCAGCGAACCGGGGCCCGAACCGGATGTCCGTGAACAGCCAAGCGTCGGCCTTTTTCCCGGCCGCCCCAGAGTTGCCGCGCCATGTCGTCACCGCCGTGCTCGTCGCGCACGACGGCGCCCGCTGGCTGCCCAACGCGCTCTCGGGCCTCCTTGCCCAGGACCGTCCGGTCCAGGACGTCATCGCCGCCGACACCGGCAGCGCCGACGACTCCGCCCAGCTCCTCGCCGGCTCCCTCGGTGCCCAGCGGGTGCTCCACCTCGCCCGCCGCACCAGCTTCGGCGCCGCCGTGGACGAGGCGGCCCGCGCCGCCGGCCGGCTCACCGCCGAGCAGCTGCCCTATCTCCAGCGCGCCAGCGGATGGGACCCCGTCAGCCGCAGCTGGAACGACGACGCGTACGACGAGCCCGACCACCCGCACGGCGAGCCGGTCGAATGGCTCTGGCTGCTGCACGACGACTGCGAGCCGGAACCCGGCGCCCTCGCCGCCCTGCTGCGCACCGCCGACTCCTCGCCCTCCGCGGCGGTCATCGGCCCCAAGCTGCTCAGCTGGTACGACGCCCGGCAGCTGCTGGAGGTCGGGGTCAGCATCGCCCGCAGCGGCCGCCGCTGGACCGGGCTGGAACGCCGCGAGCAGGACCAGGGACAGCACGACCAGATCCGTCAGGTCCTCTCCGTGTCCAGCGCCGGCATGCTGGTCCGCCGGGACGTGTGGGACGAGCTGGGCGGCTTCGACCGCCATGTGCCGCTCATGCGGGACGACGTCGACTTCTGCTGGCGCGCCCAGGCCGCCGGCCACACCGTCCTGGTCGCCCCGGACGCCGTGATGCGGCATGCCGAGGCCGCCTCCCGTGAGCGCCGCCCGGTGGACTGCGCCGGCCGCTCCGCCGTCAACCCGCACCGCGTCGACAAGGCCGGTGCCGTCTACACACTGCTGGCCAACACCCGCGGTCCGCTGCTGCCCTACGTGATCCTGCGCATCGTCCTCGGCACCCTGCTGCGCACGCTCGCCTACCTCGTCGGCAAGGTGCCGGTACAGGCCGTCGACGAGATCGTCGGGCTGCTGCGCGTGCTGGTGCGCCCCGGCCGGGTGCTCGGCGCGCGCCGCCGCCGCGGCCAGGGCGCCGTCCCGCCGTCCGAACTGCGACCGCTCTTCCCGCCGCCGGGCGCGACCGTGCGGGCCACCGTCGACCAGGTCGTCAGCAACTTCTCCGGACGCTCGGAGGCCGCCGCCGCGGCCGCCGGCCGGCACGGCGGCGGCATCGAGTCCGGGCCCGGCGACGAGGACGGCGAGTACATCGAGGTCGAGCAGTTCGCCCGGCTCAAGCGCATCGCCCGCAAACCGGGACCGATGCTCTTCGCCGTGCTGCTGGTTGTCTCGCTGGCCGCCTGCCGCTCGCTGCTCGGCTCCGGATCGCTGCTCGGCGGCGCGCTGCTGCCCGCCGCCCCCGGCGCCTCCGACCTCTGGGCCTCGTACAGCGGCGCCTGGCACGCCCTGGGCACCGGCGGCACCCAGCCCGCCCCGCCCTACCTCGCGGTCCTGGCGCTCTTCTCGACCGTCCTGTTCGGCAGCACCGGGCTCACCCTGACCGTGCTGCTGGTCGCCTCCGTCCCACTGGCTGGCGTCACCGCGTACTTCGCGTCCCGGCCGCTGGTCGAGTCCCGCCTGCTGCGCGCCTGGGCCAGCGTCGCCTACGCGTTCCTGCCCGCCGCCACCGGTGCGCTGGCCGGCGGCCGGCTCGGCACCGCGGTCCTCGCGATCCTGCTGCCGCTCATGGCCCGCACCGCGATCGCCACCGCCGGACTGCAACTGACCGACGGCGCCATCGAGCGCGGCGCCCGGCCCAGCTGGCGCGCCACCTGGGCGCTCGCCCTGATGCTCACCTTCACGACCGCGTTCACCCCGCTGGTCTGGCCGGTCGCCCTGGTGCTGTGCGCGGGGGTGCTCGCGCTGCGCGTGGTGAGCGGCCGGCAGCGGCTGCTCGTTCCGCACCTGCTGCGCTTCGCCGCGCTGATCGTCACCCCGGTCGTGCTCCTCGCGCCTTGGTCGCTGTCGCTGCTCACGCATCCCGGACGTTTCCTGCACGAGGCGGGCCTGCCCTACGGCATCAAGGCCGCCTCGGCCGTCGACCTGCTGATGATCAGCCCCGGCGGGCCGAACGGCTCCGGCGGACTGCTGCTCATCGGCCTCGTCCTCGCCGCACTCGCCGCCCTGATGCGTTCAGAACGCCGGCTGGCGGTCCTCACCGCCTGGGCGGTCGCGCTGACCGGACTGCTCTTCGCCATCCTGGAGAACGGCAAGGCGTGGGCCGGCCCCGCCACCCTCGTCTACGGCCTCGCGCTGCTGTCGGCCGCCGCGATCGGCGCCGAGGGCGCCAAGGACCGCATCGCCGCCAAGGGCTTCGGCTGGCGGCAGCCCGTCGCCGCGCTGATCGCCCTGGCCGCCGCCGCGGCCCCGCTGCTGGCCGCCTTCACCTGGGTCTCGGACGGCGCCAACGGTCCGCTCAAGCGGCATGACCCGGTGCAGGTCCCCGCGTTCGTCGCGGAGGAGAGCAGCAGCAGCGACCAGGCCCGCACCCTGGTGCTCGACGGCAAGCCGACGGGCGTCTCGTACGTCCTGGTCCGTGGCGCCGGCGCGCGGCTGGGCGACGCGGAACTCGCCGCCGAGGCGGGCCGCGACAGCCGCCTGGACGACACGGTCGCCAACCTCGTGGCAGGCTCCGGCGCCGACCAGGCGACCCGCCTCACCGGCTACGCCGTCCGCTACGTCCTCGTACAGCCCGGCGCCCCGCGCGAGATGGGCCGGGTGCTCGACAGCACCCCGGGCCTGACGCGCGTCAGCCAGGCCGACGGCAGCGCCCTGTGGCGCGTCGACACCGCCGTCTCCCGGATGGCCATCGTCAGCAAGGACGCACCGCCGGTGCCCGTCCCGGCCTGGCGGGTCGAGGCGCACGCCAAGATCCCGGCCGGCGGCGCGGGGCGCGTCCTGCGCCTCGCCGACGCGGCCTCCGCCGGCTGGCAGGCGACCCTCGACGGCCGGCCGCTCAAGGCCACCAAGGTCGACGAGTGGGCGCAGGGCTTCGAACTGCCCGCGGACGGCGGCCGGCTCGACGTCACGTACCAGGACCCGGTCGCCCACACCGGCTGGCTGTGGGCGCAGGGCTTCCTCCTGCTCGTGGTGGTCGTCCTGGCGCTGCCGGGCCGCCGCCGGCAGATCGACGACGACCTGCCGGAGCAGGAAGCGGTCGCCGCGGACATGTCCGCCTCCGGGATCCCGGCGCAGGCGTCCGGCGAGGGCCGCCGCGCCCGCCGCCTCCAGGCCGCCGCGGACGCCGAGGCCGCCGCCGAGGCGGGCCCCGACGACGACGGGAGCGACCCGGACGGGACGGCCCCGGCCGCGGCGATCCCGGACCAGTACGACCCGTACGCGGCACCCGAACCGGTCGACCCGGGCGGCGACCCGTACGCCGCCGTCCCGCAACAGGATCCGTACGGTCAGCAGTGGGACGGCTACCAGTACGCCGCCCCCGCGGACCCCGCCGGCTACGACCAGAACAACGGCTACGACCAGCAGAACAACGGCTACGGCCAGCAGCAGAACCAGAACGGCGGCTACGACCAGAACAACGGCGGCTACGCCGACCCGTACACGTACGGCCAGCAGCCGCCGCCGGCCTACGACCCGTACCGGCAGGACGAGGACGGCAACGGGTACTACCCCGACGGCGACCAGCACCGCGACGGGGGCAGCCGGCAGCCCTGAGCACCGCGACCCGGCGGCACCGCAGAACCCGTCCGCCGGGTCCCCCACACCAGGTACGTCACGCACGTCACGCCGGCCGTGACCAGGCCGACCGGCCGGCCCCGGGCAACACCGCGAGGTGAAAGTCAGTGAACCGCAGCATCATCTCCCTGGCGGGAGCGACCGCAGCACTCGCCGCCCTCACCGGCGCGGCCGTGCTCACCGGAGCCGGCGACCCGGCCGCCGCGCCCGTGGGCTCCGCCGCCCGGCAGCCGGTGCAGCGGTCGGCGCTCGTCTGCCCGGCGCCGTCGGGCTCCGAGCTGGCGTCCACCACGTACACCTCGTTCACGCCCAAGGGCGCCCGGACGGGCAAGCAGGGCACCGCCCAGCTGCTGCCCGCCATCGGGGACGCGAGCGCCAAGGCCAAGCCGCTCGCCCCGCTCACCCAGCCGGGTGCGCCCGCCACCGCCAAGGTGGAGAAGGCCGACAGCCCGGCGCTGATCGGCACCGCCGAGGGCGGCCTGGCGCCCGGCTGGAGCGTTCAGCAGACCACCGTGGTCAGTGCGGGTCCCGGCCGCGCCGTGCTCGGCACGTCCTGCGTCGCCCCGGACAGTGAGTTCTGGTTCCCGGCCGCGAGCACCGCCGCCGACCGCCAGGACTTCCTGCACCTGGTGAACCCCGACGAGCTGGACGCCGTCGTCGACGTCGAACTGTTCGGCAAGGACGGCGCGCTGAAGGCCACGACCGGCGACGGCGTCTCCGTCCCGTCGCAGGGCAGCACGTCGATCCTGCTCTCCACCCTCGTCACGGAGAAGGTCCAGGACCTGACCGTGCACGTCACCGTCCGCAGCGGCCGGGTCGGCGCGGCCGTCCAGGCCGTGGACGGCAAGGCCGGCGCGGACTGGCTGCCCGCCGCCGCGGACCCGGCCGCCGGCCTGGTCTTCCCCGGCATCCCCGCCGACGCCACATCCGTGCGGCTCGTCGCGTACGCCACTGGCCAGGACGACGCGGACCTGAAGGTGCGGCTCGCCGCCCCGACCGGCTCGATCACCCCGGCCGGACACGAGACGCTGCACGTCAAGAGCGGTATGACGACCACGATCGAGCTCGGGGACGTCACCAAGGGCGAGGCCGGATCCCTGCTGCTGACCCCGAGCGACGCGCACGGGGCCGCGCCGATCGTCGCCGCCCTGCGCATCACCCGCGGCACCGGCGCCAAGCAGGAGACGGCCTTCCTGCCGGCCACCCCGAAGATCGACGAACGGGCCACCGTCGCCGACAACCGGATCAAGGCGTCGACGCTGTCCCTGGTCGCACCGGACAAGGAGGCGGTCGTGAAGGTCACCACCTCGGCGGCCACCGACGGCGGAGCACCGGTCAGCAAGAACGTCACCGTCAAGGCCGGCACCAGCCTGGCGATCGAGCCGCCCGAGCCCTCGTCGGGCAAGGGCGCCTTCGCGGTGACCGTCGAGCCGGTCTCCGGCGGACCGGTCTACGCCTCGCGCATGCTGTCGCTGCCGCTCAACGGCATCCCGATGTTCACCATCCAGCCGATGCCGGACGACCGGGGCACGGTCGTGGTCCCGAAGGTCCAGCCGGACCTGACGATCCTCGACGACTGACGGTCCCCGACCGCTGACGATTCCGGACCGCTGACGCTTCCCGGCCGCTGACGGTTCCCGGCAACCGGCGATCAGGGGCCGTCCGGCCGGGCGCGTGTCCGGCCGGGCTTATTCCTGCCCGTACTTGGGGTCCACGTTCTCCGGGGAGAGCCCCAGGAGCTCGGCCACCTGCTCGACGACGACCTCGTGCACGAGCATCGCCCGCTCGTCGTGGCTCTTGGCCCGGATCTCCACCGGGCGGCGGTAGACCACGATGCGGTTGGGGGCGTCCTTGCGGCCGCTGATCAGCCGGCCGAGCGGCACGCTGCCGTCGGCGGAGTCATCCGGCGTCGCCGGTTTCCCCGCGTCGGAGACGAGCGGCACCTCCTGCACGGCGAACTCGACGTCGGCCAGCTGCGGCCAGCGCCTCTCCAGCCGGTCGGCGGCGTCCCGTACGAGATCGTCGAAGGCGTCGGCGCGCGTGAGCGCGAGCGGCACCTGCGGGGGCGCGATGGGGCCGCGCATGCCGCGGCCATGGCGGTCGCGACGACGCGGACGGGGGTCTGAAGAGGGAGGTACGGGGCTGTCCATCGCCTTTGAGCCTAGTCCTCCCGGGGCCCCGGTACACCGCGGACGCCGGGTGGCGCGCCATCCGCCGCGGCTGCCGCGGGACGCCCCTTGACACGCCGTCCGGGAGTGTCCACCGTGGCGAGCCGGGGCCGGGCCAGGGGCGCGGCGGAGCGGCATCCGCGCTGTGCCTGGGCCGGGCCAGGGCCCGGATCGCCGCGGGGAAACCGCCCCGCAGGTGCCTCCCCGCAGGTCAGCCCGTGATCACGGTTATCAGGCGTTCCCGGCGAACCGGGACGACACGACAGGGTGAGGTCATGGAGAGTCGTCGCGGCCCGCTCAAGAGTGCGGTAGCGTCCAACGTCGTGAGCCCTGTACGTCGCTGTTCGCGGACCGCTTGCGGCCGACCCGCCGTCGCGACGCTGACGTACGTCTACGCGGACTCGACCGCCGTACTCGGCCCGCTCGCGACCTACGCCGAGCCGCACTGCTACGACCTCTGCCACGAGCACTCCGAGCGCCTCACCGCCCCGCGCGGCTGGGAGGTCGTCCGGCTCGCCGTGGACAGCGGCCCGGTGCTCCCCAGCGGTGACGACCTCGAAGCGCTCGCCAACGCGGTGCGCGAGGCGGCCCGCCCGCCGGAACGCCCCGCGAACGCCTCCCGGGGCCGCGAGGCGGACCCCATGGAGGTCGCCCGCAGGGGTCATCTGAGGGTGCTGCGCTCCCCGGAGCCCTGACCGGACCGATCACCCCGCCGGGGTAGGTTGAGCGGGAGTTTTCCGCGCGCCGCCGTCCGGCGCTGTTCAACAGGGGTGTGCTGTGTCCGACTTGTCGCAGATCGTCAAGGCCTACGACATTCGCGGCGTGGTCCCGGACCAGTGGGACGAGCCGCTCGCCGAGCTCTTCGGCGCCGCCTTCGTCACCGTCACCGCGGCCGACGCGATCGTCGTCGGCCATGACATGCGCCCCTCCTCGCCCGGACTGTCCCGCGCCTTCGCGCGCGGCGCGGCCGCCCTCGGCGCGGCCGTCACCGAGATCGGCCTGTGCTCGACGGACGAGCTGTACTTCGCCAGCGGCCAACTCGACCTGCCCGGCGCGATGTTCACCGCCAGCCACAACCCCGCGCAGTACAACGGCATCAAGATGTGCCACAAGGGCGCCGCCCCCGTGGGCCAGGACACCGGCCTGGCCGACATCCGCGCGCTGGCCGAGCGGTGGAGCGAGCAGGGCGCGCCGGAGCCCGCCGCCACCGCCGGGGTGATCACCCAGCGGGACGTGCTGGCCGACTACGCCGGCTATCTGCGGGGCCTGGTCGACCTCGGTGCGATCCGCCGGCTGAAGGTCGTGGTCGACGCGGGCAACGGGATGGGCGGCCACACCGTCCCCACCGTCTTCGCCGGGCTGCCGCTGGAACTGGTGCCGCTCTACTTCGAGCTGGACGGCACGTTCCCCAACCACGAGGCGAACCCGCTCGACCCGAAGAACCTGGTCGACCTGCAGGCGAAGGTCCTGGAGACCGGTGCCGACCTGGGGCTGGCCTTCGACGGCGACGCCGACCGCTGCTTCGCGGTCGACGAGCGCGGCGAGCCGGTGTCGCCCTCGGCGATCACCGCCCTGGTCGCGGCCCGCGAGCTGGCCAAGCACCCCGGCGGCACGATCATCCACAACCTCATCACGTCCTGGTCCGTGCCCGAGGTCGTCGCGGAGCACGGCGGCAAGGCGGTGCGCACCCGCGTCGGCCACTCCTTCATCAAGCAGGAGATGGCCCGCACCGGCGCGATCTTCGGCGGCGAGCACTCCGCGCACTACTACTTCCGCGAGTTCTGGAACGCCGACACCGGCATGCTCGCCGCCCTGCACGTGCTGGCCGCGCTCGGCGCCCAGGACGGGACGCTCTCCGAACTGGTCGCCGAGTACGACCGCTACGCCGCCTCCGGCGAGATCAACAGCACCGTCGCCGACCAGGCGGGCCGGGTGGCCGCGATCCGCGCCGCGTACGGGAGCCGCCCGGGCGTCACCTTCGACGAACTCGACGGCCTCACGGTCACCACGGCCGACTGGTGGTTCAACGTCCGCGCCTCCAACACCGAGCCGCTGCTCCGCCTCAACGTCGAGGCGCGCGACGCGGCCACCGTCGCCCGCGTCCGCGACGAAGCCCTCGCCGTCATCCGCGCCTGACGCGGCCCCTCGCCGTCATCCGGGCCTGACGCGGCCCCACACGGCACCGCCCCGGCGTTAGGCTGATCACGCGGTATGCCGCTGCCGCGGCACCGGAACGCAGCTGTCGAAGACCACCGTCCGAACCACGCCGTCCGAAAGGACCCGCCACCATGTCGCTCGTCGAAGCCAGCCTCCTGGAGATCCTCGCCTGCCCGGCGTGCCACGCCCCGCTCCGGGAGGACATCGAAGC
Organism: Streptomyces sp. RKAG337; assembly: GCF_023701715.1. NCBI lineage: Bacteria > Bacillati > Actinomycetota > Actinomycetes > Kitasatosporales > Streptomycetaceae > Streptomyces > Streptomyces sp. RKAG337. Next base: position 4,516,665 of record NZ_JAJOZA010000001.1, read on the forward strand.
GAACGAGCTCGTCTGCACCGCGGACAGCTGCGGCCTCGCCTACCCGGTACGCGACGAGATTCCCGTCCTGCTCATCGACGAGGCCCGCCGCCCCGCCTGAAAGGCCTGACGGCCGACACGGCCGGACCGGGCCCCCGGGACGGGGACCCGTGACCTCCCGGGGCAGGACGTGCCCGGGGTGACGGACCAGGACCCGGAGGTCCCGATGCTCGACGAGTCGCTGCTTGACGACCCCGACGCCCTCGCCCGCGCCGACACCCGCGGACTGCTGCTCGGCGCCGCGGCCGCCGGCGCCCGCGTGCGGACCGCCGCGCGGCTCACGCAGGAGGCGGGCGTCCAGGACCTGCGCCCCGACGGGCGGCCGCGCACCGTGCTCGTCGCCGGCTCCGGCCCGGAAGCCGCGGCCGTGGCCGATGTGCTCGGCGCGCTCGGTGCCGGCAGCTGCCCCGTCATACCCCTGCGGTCGGCCGGACCGACCCCGTACGAACCGCGGTGGACGCTCCCCGGCTGGACCGGCCCGCTCGACCTGGTGCTGCTCACCACCGCGAGCGGCAGGGAGGCCGGCCTCGTCGGGCTCGTCGAGCAGGCCTACCGGCGCGGCTGCACCGTCGCCGCCGTGGCGCCCGCCAGATCGCCCCTCGCCGAGGCACTGGAGCAGGCGCGCGGCATGACGATCCCGTTCGCCGGGCCCGCGTCGCCGCTTCCCACCGGACCGTCCGGCGCTCCCGCGGAGGACCCCGGCGCGCTGTGGGCACTGCTCACCCCGCTGTTCACGCTCGCCGACCGCATCGGGCTGTTCACCGCCCCGCCGACCGCGGTGCAGGCCGTGGCCGACCGGCTCGACGAGGTCGCCGCACGCTGCGGGCCGGCCATCGCGACGTACAACAACCCCGCCAAGACGCTGGCCACCGAACTGGCCGACGCCCTGCCGCTGCTGTGGAGCACCGGACCGAACGCCGCCCCGGCCGCCCGCCGCTTCGCCGCCGTCCTCGCCACCAGGACCGGCCGCCCCGCGCTCGCCGCCGAACTGCCCGAGGCGCTCGCGGCCCACGGCGCGCTGCTCGCCGGAACCCTCTCGCCGGGAGCCGACCCCGACGACTTCTTCCGCGACCGCGTCGAGGACCACCAGGCCATGCGGCTGCGCGTCGTCCTGCTGCGGGAGGCCGCCGGGCAGCAGGCCGTGTCCGCGCCCGCCGCCCGTGAGCTGGCCTACGCGCACGACACCCCGCTGAGCGAGATCGCCGCGGCCGACGGCGGCGTCCTGGAAACCACCGCCGAACTGCTCGCCCTGACAGATTTCGCCTCGGTTTACCTCGCCGTCGCCTCCGCCGAGAGATCATGACGCCATGGACCGTCTGACCAACACCGTGCGTCCCTACGCCTGGGGCTCCACCACCGCCATCCCCGAACTGCTCGGCACCGCCCCCACCGGCGAGCCGCAGGCCGAACTGTGGATGGGCGCGCACCCGGGAGCACCCTCCCGGATCGACCGGGGCGCGGGGCCGGTCCCGCTGAACGAGGCGATCGACGCCGATCCGCTCGCGGAGCTCGGCGAGCCGGCCGTGCTGCGCTTCGGCCCCCGGCTGCCGTTCCTGTTCAAGATCCTCGCGGCCGGCGCACCCCTGTCGCTCCAGGTCCACCCCGACCTCGCGCAGGCGCGGGCGGGCTTCGCGGACGAGGAGGCGCGCGGCATCCCCGTCGACGCCCCGCACCGCAACTACAAGGACGCGAACCACAAGCCCGAGGCCATCGTCGCGCTCACCCCCTTCGACGGGCTGTGCGGCTTCCGGCACCCCGCCGAGGCCGCGGAGCTCCTCGAAGCCCTCGGCGTGGACTCGCTCAAGCCGTACGCGGACATCCTGCGCGCCCGGCCCGAGACCGACGCGCTGCGCGAGGTCCTCGCCGCCGTACTCACCGCCGACCGCGACGCGATGGCGGAAACGGTCGACGAGGCCGCCCAGGCCGCCGCCCGGCTCGCCGAACAGGACGGGCGGGACGGTCGGAACACCGCCGACTTCGCCGCCTACGCCACCACGGCCCACAACTTCCCCGGCGACCCCGGCGTCATCGCAGCCATGCTCCTCAACCACGTGACGCTGCAGCCCGGCGAAGCCCTCTACCTCGGCGCCGGCGTCCCGCACGCCTACCTCGACGGCCTCGGCGTCGAGATCATGGCCAACTCCGACAACGTGCTGCGCTGCGGCCTGACCCCCAAGCACGTGGACGTGCCGGAACTGCTCCGCATCGTCCGCTTCGAGGCCACCGACCCGGGCGTCCTGCGCCCCGAGGTCTCCTCGAACGGCGAAGAGGTCTACGCGACGCCCATCGACGAGTTCCGGCTCTCGCGCTACGTACTCGCCCCCGGCGGCGAGGCCCGCACCCCCGACGCCCGCACCCCGCAGATCCTGCTCTGCACCGACGGCGCCGCGCGGCTGCGCTCCCCGCACGGGGAGCTGACCCTGGAGCGCGGCGAGTCCGCCTTCGTCCCGGCGGGCGAACAGGTGGAACTGACGTGCCCGGCCGGCATCGCCGGCAGCATCGGGAACACCGCTGGAGGCGGCACCGGAAGCACCGCCGGAAGCACCACCGGAAGCACGACCGGAGGGACCGTCTTCCGCGCCACAGTGGTGGCCTGACGCGCCGTCCGCGGGGCAGCCTGCAAGAATGACCGGCCAGTGGCCGGGGCCGGACCGAAGGACCGAAGGGACGAACCAACACCTATGAGCGCGTCAGGCGGAACCAAGGCGATCGTCGCCGCATTGAGCGCCAACCTCGCCATCGCCGTGGCGAAGTTCGTGGCATTCGCGTTCAGCGGATCGTCGTCCATGCTCGCCGAAGGCGTGCACTCCCTCGCCGACTCGGGCAACCAGGCGCTGCTCCTCGTCGGGGGAAAGAAGGCCAAGCGCGAGGCGAACGACGAGCACCCGTTCGGCTACGGCCGCGAGCGCTACATCTACGCCTTCCTGGTGTCGATCGTGCTGTTCAGCGTCGGTGGCATGTTCGCGCTCTACGAGGGCTACGAGAAGATCAAGCACCCGCACCCGATCGAGCACTGGTACTGGCCGATCGGCGTCCTGGTCTTCGCGATCATCGCGGAGAGCTTCTCCTTCCGCACCGCCATCGTCGAGTCCAACCAGACCCGCGGCAAGCTCTCCTGGACCGAGTTCATCCGCCGGTCCAAGGCCCCGGAACTGCCCGTCGTCCTGCTGGAGGACTTCGGCGCGCTCGTCGGCCTCGTCCTCGCCCTCTGCGGTGTCGGCATCGCGCTGGCCACCGGTGACGGCGTCTGGGACGGCATCGGCACCCTCTGCATCGGGATCCTGCTCATCGTGATCGCCCTCGTGCTCGCCGCCGAGACCAAGTCACTGCTCCTCGGCGAGGGCGCGGGCGCCGAATCGGTGGCCATGATCCGCGAGGCCATCGTCGACGGGGACACCGTCACCGGCGTCATCCACATGCGCACCCTCCACCTGGGTCCCGAGGAGCTGCTGGTCGCGGCGAAGATCGCCGTCCGGCACGACGACACCGCCGCCGAGGTCGCCCGCGCGATCGACGCCGCCGAGGCCCGGATCCGCGAGGCCGTGCCGATCGCCCGCGTCATCTACCTCGAACCCGACATCTACAGCGAGGCCGCCGCGGCGGCCGGTCCCGACCCGACCCAGACCCCGGGCGGCGACCCGCACCCCCACTGAGGACGCGAAGCACGGAGGAAGGGCCCCGCACCGATCGGTGCGGGGCCCTTCCCTTGCGCTGATGGTGTTGGCGGCTGGCGGTGTTGACGGTGCTGGCGGCCGATGGTGCTGACGGTGCCGCCGTCAGGACTACTCGATCTCGGCCAGCACCTGGAGGATGCCGTCCCGGCCCTCGGCCTTCTGCAGCCGGTCCCGGAAGCCGGTGTCCATCAGCTTGCGCGAGAGCTGCGCTAGGATCCGCAGATGCTCGTCACCGGCCGCCGCCTCCGGCACGGAGATCATGAAGACCAGCTTGGCCTTCGTCCCGTCCAGCGAACCCCAGTCGATGCCGTCGGCCGACCGCGCGAAGCCCACCAGCGGAGACGTCACCGCGTCCGTCTTGGCGTGCGGGATGGCGATCTCCTCGCCGAGGCCGGTCGTGCCCTGCGCCTCCCGCGCCAGCGCCACGGCCACCAGGGCGTCGACATCCGCGACCTTCCCGGTGGTCGCCAGCATCTCCGCCATCTCGCGGATCGCGGACTCCTTGTCGGAGGCGTCGAGCTGTTCCTTGACGGTCTGCCCGGTGAGATAGCCGGAGAGGACCTCGGCGACCTCGGTGACCTCGGCGACCTCGGCTACCTCGGGAGTGGCGGAGGATGCCGCCGTACGGGCGGGCGCTGCCGCGACGCCTGCCGGGGCACCGACGGCGCCGACGCCGGCCAGCACCGGTTCGAGCGCCGGCTGGGGCACCAGGGCCTTCGCCGCGCCGCCCGCCCGCCGCTCCTTGATGTCGATCAGCGCGTTGGTCGTGAACGCCGTGACCACGGTGCCGATCGCGATGGCCAGGAAGAACACCGGCACTCCGCCGACCGCTCCGAGGACCGCCACGATGGGACCGCCGTGCGGCACCGAGTCCTTCACCGAAGCCATGCCCGCGATGGCACCGGCCACCGCGCCACCGAGCATGTTCGCGGGGATGACCTGCGCGGGCCGTGCCGCGGCGAACGGGATCGCACCCTCCGAGATGCCGAAGCAGCCCATGAACAGGGCCGCCATCCCGGTCTCGCGCTCCTGCTCGGAGTAGAGCTTGCGGCGCAGCACGGTCGCCAGTCCCTGGCCCAGCGGCATGACGGGGATCGCGGCCGCGCACATGCCCATGACGGTCAGGTTGCCCGAACCGATCAGGCCGGCGCCGAAGAGGAACGCGGTCTTGTTGACCGGGCCGCCCATGTCGAACGCGATCATCAGGCCGAGGATCGCGCCGAGCAGGATGGCGCTCGATCCGGTCATCCCGCTCAGGAAGTCGGTGAGGTGCTCGAAGACCCACGAGATCGGCTTCCCGATGACGTAGATGAAGAACAGCCCGAGCGAGGTCGTCGCGACGATGGGGATCACGATGATCGGCATGATCGGCTGGACGAACTTCGGGACCTGGACCTTCTTGATCCACAACACCAGATAGCCGGCCAGGAAGCCGGTCACGATGGCACCGATGAAGCCCGCACCGGCCTTGGAGTCGTACAGCGATCCGGTGTTGGCGATCCAGCCGCCGATCATGCCCGGGACGAGCGCGGGCCGGTCACCGATCGCGTAGGCGATGTACCCGGACAGGATCGGGACCATCAACGTGAAGCCGATGACGCCGATGTCGTTGACGTGCTTCCAGAAGGTCCCGTCCGGGATGACCAGGCCGCCCTCGGGGTTGGTGTGCCCGCCCAGCGCCAGCGAGATGGCGATCAGCAGCCCGCCGACCACCACGAACGGAATCATGTACGAGACGCCGTTCATCAGCGCCTTGTAGCCGACGCTGCGCTGCTTGCCCGCGCCGCCGCTGTTCCCGCTTCCGCTGCCGCCGCCGCTTCCGCCGCCGAGCGAGTCGGCGCCGCCGCGGCCGTCCCCGCCGTGCACCGGGGCGCTGCGTACCTGCTCGATCAGCCGCTCCGGGTGGCTGATGCCCTCGGAGACCCCGACGGACAGCACCCTCTTCCCGGCGAAGCGGCTGAGATCGACGTCCTTGTCGGCCGCGATGATGATCCCGTCAGCAGCTCTGACATCGTTGTCAGACAAGACGTTCTCAGCGCCGATGGACCCTTGCGTCTCCACTTTCATGTCGACGCCGAGCGCCTCGGCGGCCTGGGCGAGCTTCTCCGCGGCCATGTACGTGTGAGCGATGCCGGTGGGGCATGCGGTCACCGCGAGCAGCTTCAGCCGCTGTGTCGTGGTCCCCGCTGCATCGCGGGGGTCGGCCGGACTGGTCACGTGATCGTCTCCTTCAGCCATTCGGCCGCAAACGGGCGCGAGTCCGCAAGAGTGTTGCTGCCCTGATCGAATCGTGCAACATTCCGGAACCGCAGCGGACGTGACATTGGTCCCTTATGTACCCTCCGGTCGGCCTGTCCTTCCTGCTCCCTTCTTGCCTCCGCCCACTGGCCGAAACCGGTACGAGGTGGGGAGCGCGGGGCCGTCCGGTGTAGGTTCGTCTGTAGCCAGACGTCGCTGCTGATGGCGGTCGGGCGGCACCGCGGAAGTGGTTGCCGGCCGAGGGAGAGAGGGCCTCCGACGGAATGCGCTGCTGCAAGGGGACGGGTGTGTCCGCTCAAGGGCGCTGTCTCGTCAGCCTGCGGCTGCGTCAATTCCCCGTCCACCTCGACGCATTCAGCGAGGAGCAGCCCGTATGACCACCACCGCAACTGACTTCAAGGTCGCCGACATCTCCCAGGCCGCTTACGGCCGCAAGGAGATCACGCTGGCCGAGCACGAGATGCCCGGCCTGATGTCGATCCGTGCCGAGTACGCCGAGGCGCAGCCGCTGGCCGGCGCCCGCATCACCGGCTCGCTGCACATGACGATCCAGACCGCCGTCCTCATCGAGACGCTGGTCGCGCTCGGCGCGGACGTCCGCTGGGCGTCCTGCAACATCTTCTCCACCCAGGACCACGCCGCCGCCGCCATCGCGGTCGGCCCGAACGGCACCCCCGAGAACCCGCAGGGTGTGCCGGTCTTCGCCTGGAAGGGCGAGTCCCTCGAAGAGTACTGGTGGTGCACGGAGCAGGCGCTGACTTGGCCGAACACCCCCACCGGCGGCCCGAACATGATCCTGGACGACGGCGGCGACGCCACGCTCCTCGTACACAAGGGCGTCGAGTTCGAGAAGGCCGGCGCGGCTCCGGACCCGTCCACCGCGGACAGCGAGGAGTACGGCTACATCCTCCGCGTGCTGAACCGCACCCTCTCCGAGAGCCCCCAGAAGTGGACCCAGCTGTCGTCGGAGATCCGCGGCGTCACCGAGGAGACCACCACCGGTGTCCACCGCCTCTACGAGATGATGCAGGAAGGCTCGCTGCTCTTCCCGGCCATCAACGTCAATGACGCGGTCACCAAGTCGAAGTTCGACAACAAGTACGGCTGCCGCCACTCCCTGATCGACGGCATCAACCGCGCCACCGACGTCCTCATCGGCGGCAAGGTCGCCGTCGTCCTGGGTTACGGCGACGTCGGCAAGGGCTGTGCGGAGTCGCTGCGCGGCCAGGGCGCCCGAGTCGTCATCACCGAGATCGACCCGATCTGCGCACTGCAGGCGGCGATGGACGGCTACCAGGTCGCCACCCTCGACGACGTCGTCGAGAGCGCCGACATCTTCATCACCACGACCGGCAACAAGGACATCATCATGGCCGCCGACATGGCCAAGATGAAGCACCAGGCCATCGTGGGCAACATCGGCCACTTCGACAACGAGATCGACATGGCCGGCCTGGCCAAGATCCCGGGCATCGTCAAGGACGAGGTCAAGCCCCAGGTCCACACCTGGAAGTTCACCGACGGCAAGGTCCTGATCGTCCTCTCCGAGGGCCGTCTGCTGAACCTCGGCAACGCGACCGGTCACCCCTCGTTCGTCATGTCCAACTCCTTCGCGGACCAGACCCTGGCCCAGATCGAGCTGTTCACCAAGCAGAGCGAGTACCCCACCGGCGTCTACGTGCTCCCGAAGCACCTGGACGAGAAGGTCGCCCGTCTGCACCTGGACGCCCTCGGCGTCCGGCTGACGACGCTGCGCCCGGAGCAGGCCGCCTACATCGGCGTCCCGGTCGAGGGCCCGTACAAGGCGGACCACTACCGCTACTGATCCACCCGGTCCGGGATCGCCGCGGCTGACCGCGGCGATCCACAGCGGTTGATCCAGCGGTCGATCCACAGCGGTGGAGACCCACAGCGGTCGATCCACTGCGGTAGAGATCGACTGCGGTTGATCCACTGAGCGTCACGAGCGTCGCCCCCGCCGTTTTCCGCGGCGGGGGCTTCGCCGTTTAAGGTCCCCACCATGCCCCGAGGCCGTTACTCGTTCTACGACACGCATGACCACACCCCCCTGGGTGCCGAACACTTCCACTGCGCCACCGGCCCCTCCGGCTGGCGCTACGTCTCCCAGCTCACCGCCCCCTCGGGTGACCACTCCGGCTCCGTCGACCTCACCATCGACGACCTCGGCCGCCCCATCCGCCTCGAACTGAACGCGTCCAGCTGGCAGGTCCGCGGCGCGGCCATCGACGGCGTCACGTGGGTCCGTACCGACCCCGCCGGGGAGCAGGCGCAGGAGGGCAACGTCCCCGCCCATGCCTTCACCGGGGCCTCGCCCGCGTTTCTGATCGCCACCGCACGCCTGCTGCGCCTCGAACCGGGCACCCCCGCCACCCGCGTACGCCTCGTCGCCTTCGCACCCCCCGTGCTCGCGCCCCGCACCCTGGACCAGTCCTGGGCTCTGCTGAACAGGACAACACACGACACCGACAGCGGCCCGCTGCCTGTGGACGAGTACCAGGTGACCGAGCTCGACACCGGCGAGCAGCGGCAGATCCACATCGCGGGCGACGTCGTGCTCTCCGCCCCGGGCATCGAACTCGAAGAGCTCGAATCACCCCCGTCGGCGTTCGCCTGACACCGTCCGTCCCCAGGGATGCGGGGCCCGGCGCGGCCCGGTCCGGCCCGGTCCCGTTCGGCTCGGCCCGGTCCGGTTCGGTCCGGTTCGGTTCGGTTCGGTCCGGCTTATGCCGGGGGAGCGAACCCGGTGCGCGGCGGCTCCGGCGCGGCGGGCTTCGACAGCACCGCCGGCGCAGGCTGGACGGGTTGAACAGCCTGAACCGGCTGGGGAGGTGGCATGACCGGCGACGTCATCACGGGTGGCTGCGCGCCCCCGAAGGGACCGGCCGGAGGCCCGCCCGCGCCGAACATCCGCCGGGCGTCCCGCGACTGCCGTTCCGCCACCACCGCGGCGAGGAACGCCGCCGGCGGGGTCCCCTGGGGCACCCGCGCCCCCGTGCACGCGGCGACATCCGCCGCCAGCCGCTCCGCCATCGACCAGCCGACCTGCGGATCCAGCTGCCACATCCGTGAGAGGTACTGCCGTACGGCGAGCCACAGCCCTTCCGGCACACCTGAGAGGTCCACCCCGGCGAGCTGCGCCGCCAGCCACGGCGGGGCGGGCGGCATCAGCTGCGAGTGCTGCACCGGGACGCGTTCGCGGACGACCAGGGTCCCGCCGAAGACGTCCCCCAGCCGGCGCCCGCGCACCGACACCAGGGACGCGATGCACGCGATGACGCCCAGCGACAGCTGGATCTCGACGACACCGACGGCCCCGCGCACCAGCGCGTGCCGGAAGCGGATCGGACCGCCGTCGTCCCGCACCACCCGCAGCCCGCAGGCCAGCTTGCCCAGCGACCGCCCACGGGTGAGGGTCTCGACGGCTATGGGTATGCCGACCAGGATGAGCAGCAGCGCGCCGATCGACACCGCCGCGACCGCGGCGTCGTCGAGCGACGAGGTCGCCGCGGCGAGCAGGAACATCAGCCCGATGAAGCCCGTCCAGTAGACGACGAGGTCGATCGTCGTCGCGAGCGCGCGGCTCGGCAGCTTGGCCGGGTCCATCCCCAGCGCCACTGCCTCGCCCGTCACCAGTCCACTCACGCGCGAACCCCTCCCACCGCCGTCCGAACCCTTGCCCGAACAGTCTGCCCGGTCTGCCAAGCTGGGGCCTCCCACCGTCCGGCCCCCTTCCGCCAGGAGCACAGGAGCAGCAGCCCATGGACCTCGACGTCTTCGCCGCCGCCCACCGGCACGAGTGGGACCGGCTCGAAGAGCTGCTGGGACGCCGTCGCCGGCTCACCGGTGACGAGGCCGATGAACTCGTCGGCCTCTACCAGCGCACGGCGACCCATCTGTCCCTCGTCCAGTCCAGCGCCCCGGACCCGGCGCTCATCGGCCGGCTGACCACCCTGGTGGCCCGTGCGCGCAGCGCGGTCGCGGGCGCCCGTACGGCGAGCTGGCGCGATGTCGCCCGCTTCTTCACCAGCGCCTTCCCGGCAGCCGTCTACCGGTCACGGCACTGGTGGGTGCCGACGGCGTTGCTGTCGACAGCGGTCGCGGCGGCCGTCGGCTGGTGGATCGCCTCCCATCCGGAGGTGCAGTCGGCCATCGGCGCCCCGGAAGCCCTGCGCTCAATGACCCGGCCCGGCGGTCAGTACGAGACGTACTACTCCAGCCATCCCGCGGCGTCCTTCGCCGCCCAGGTCTGGACGAACAATGCCCAGGCCGCGGCGATGTGCCTGGTCTTCGGGGTGTTCCTCGGGCTGCCGGTCCTCTGGGTGCTGTGGCAGAACGTGCTCAACCTCGGCATCGGCATCGGCCTCATGGGTTCGGCGGGCCGCCTCGACACCTTCCTGGGCCTGATCCTCCCGCACGGCCTCCTGGAGCTCACCGCCGTGTTCATCGCCGCCGGCACCGGGCTGCGGCTGGGGTGGACGGTGATCGACCCGGGTCCGCGCTCCCGTAGAACGGCGTTGGCCGAAGAGGGACGTGCTGCCATCGGCATGGCCATCGGTCTGGCCGTCGTCCTCTTCGTCTCCGGCGCGATCGAAGGCTTCGTCACCCCGTCCGGCCTTCCGACCTGGGCCCGCATCACCATCGGCATCGTCGCTGAACTGCTGTTCCTGGCCTACATCTACGGCGTCGGCCGGCGCGCGGCCCTCGGCGGCGAGACCGGCGACCTGGAGGCCGCGGACCGCAGCGCCACCCTCCCGACGGCCGCCTGAGCACCCCGGCCACCCGGATGTGCACTCGGCGTCCCTGACCTGTTAGTCTCCTCTTCGCCCCAGAAACCCGTTGACAC